>NZ_AP022057.1:0-4990424 GCF_014169075.1 Klebsiella sp. WP4-W18-ESBL-05
CGTCACCCGCTTGCATCGGGTCTTTTCGACGTGTGCCAAAAATCACGAATTTTTAATCTTATACACAGCATCGTTCGGGCTGCATTTGCGCAGCGGCTGAATGAATCCCCGCCAGCATTCTGTTTTTCTGGTGGCAGGATCGTCAGAGGGTCGCCTACAGGCTTGCCTGAGGATGATGTGTATCGACTTTTTTCGAGTGGAGTCCGCCGTGTCACTTTCGCTTTGGCAGCAATGTCTTGCCCGATTGCAGGATGAGTTACCAGCCACAGAATTCAGCATGTGGATCCGCCCGTTGCAGGCGGAACTGAGCGATAACACGCTGGCCCTGTATGCGCCAAATCGTTTTGTGCTTGATTGGGTGAGAGATAAATACCTCAATAACATCAACGGCCTGTTGAATGATTTCTGCGGTGCGGATGCCCCGCAGCTGCGTTTTGAGGTGGGCACCAAGCCGGTAACCCAAACGCTAAGAGAAACGGCGAACGTCAGCGCCCCGGCGCAAACGGCACAGGTGCACGCCCCGCGCGTTGCGCCAGCCCCGCGCGCCGGCTGGGACAACGTTCCGGCACCCGCTGAGCCTTCTTACCGATCCAACGTCAACGTTAAACATACCTTTGACAACTTCGTCGAAGGTAAATCGAACCAGCTTGCCCGCGCAGCGGCACGCCAGGTGGCGGATAACCCAGGCGGTGCCTACAACCCGCTGTTCCTGTACGGCGGTACGGGTTTAGGTAAAACGCACCTGCTGCACGCGGTGGGTAACGGCATTATCGCCCGCAAACCGAACGCCAAAGTGGTGTATATGCACTCCGAGCGCTTTGTCCAGGACATGGTAAAAGCCCTGCAAAACAATGCGATCGAAGAGTTTAAACGCTATTACCGTTCCGTTGATGCGCTGCTGATCGATGACATCCAATTCTTTGCCAATAAAGAGCGTTCGCAGGAAGAGTTTTTCCACACCTTCAACGCCCTGCTGGAAGGTAATCAACAGATTATCCTCACCTCGGATCGCTATCCGAAAGAGATCAACGGCGTTGAAGATCGTCTGAAATCCCGCTTTGGCTGGGGTCTGACGGTCGCCATCGAGCCGCCTGAGCTTGAGACCCGCGTCGCTATCCTGATGAAAAAAGCTGACGAAAACGACATTCGTCTGCCCGGTGAGGTGGCGTTCTTTATCGCCAAGCGTCTACGCTCTAACGTGCGTGAGCTGGAAGGCGCACTGAACCGCGTTATCGCCAACGCCAACTTTACCGGCCGGGCGATCACCATCGATTTCGTGCGTGAAGCGCTGCGCGATCTGCTGGCGTTGCAGGAAAAGCTGGTCACCATCGACAATATTCAGAAGACGGTGGCGGAGTATTACAAGATTAAAGTGGCGGATCTGCTCTCCAAGCGACGCTCTCGCTCGGTAGCACGTCCGCGTCAGATGGCGATGGCGTTGGCGAAAGAGCTCACCAACCACAGTCTGCCGGAGATTGGCGATGCGTTTGGTGGCCGTGACCATACCACCGTGCTGCACGCCTGCCGTAAGATTGAGCAGCTGCGTGAAGAAAGCCACGATATCAAAGAAGATTTTTCCAATTTAATCAGAACACTGTCGTCGTGATCCTATGAAATTTACCGTAGAACGTGAACATTTATTAAAACCGTTACAACAGGTGAGTGGCCCGTTAGGCGGGCGTCCGACATTGCCGATTCTGGGTAACCTGCTGCTGCAGGTGGCGGACGGCACGCTGTCGCTGACCGGTACCGATTTGGAAATGGAAATGGTAGCGCGCGTGGCGCTGCTGCAGGCGCATGAACCGGGCGCGACTACCGTCCCGGCGCGTAAATTCTTCGACATCTGCCGTGGCCTGCCGGAAGGCGCGGAAATCGCCGTACAGCTGGAAGGTGACCGCATGCTGGTGCGCTCCGGCCGTAGCCGTTTCTCGCTGTCTACGCTGCCTGCCGCCGATTTCCCGAATCTCGACGACTGGCAGAGTGACGTCGAGTTCACGCTGCCGCAGGCGACGATGAAACGTCTGATTGAAGCCACCCAGTTCTCGATGGCGCATCAGGACGTCCGTTATTACTTAAACGGCATGCTGTTTGAAACCGAAGGTGAAGAGCTGCGTACCGTCGCGACCGACGGTCACCGCCTGGCGGTGTGCTCAATGCCGGTTGGGCAGTCGCTGCCGAGCCATTCGGTGATCGTACCGCGTAAAGGCGTGATTGAACTGATGCGTATGCTCGACGGCGGCGATACGCCGCTGCGCGTGCAGATCGGCAGTAACAATATCCGCGCACACGTTGGCGACTTTATCTTTACTTCCAAGCTGGTTGATGGTCGTTTCCCGGATTATCGCCGCGTATTGCCGAAGAACCCGGATAAACATCTGGAAGCCGGCTGCGATATTCTCAAGCAGGCGTTTGCTCGCGCGGCGATTCTCTCCAACGAGAAATTCCGCGGCGTGCGTCTGTACGTCAGCGAAAACCAGCTGAAAATTACCGCGAATAACCCGGAACAGGAAGAAGCGGAAGAGATCCTCGACGTGACCTACGGCGGTACGGAGATGGAAATCGGCTTTAACGTGAGCTATGTGCTGGATGTGCTGAACGCGCTGAAGTGCGAAAACGTCCGTATTCTGCTGACCGACTCCGTCTCCAGCGTACAAATTGAAGATGCGGCGTCTCAGAGTGCTGCCTATGTTGTTATGCCAATGAGACTGTAATGTCGCTCTCCCGTCTGTTGATCCGCGATTTTCGCAATATCGAAAACGCGGATCTTGCCTTATCCCCCGGCTTTAACTTCCTGGTTGGTGCCAACGGCAGCGGCAAAACCAGCGTGCTGGAGGCCATCTATACGCTCGGTCACGGCCGGGCGTTTCGCAGCTTGCAGATTGGGCGCGTCATTCGCCATGAGCAGGACGCTTTCGTGCTGCACGGCCGTTTACAGGGCGCCGAGCGTGAAACGTCCATCGGTTTGACCAAAGACAAACTGGGCGACAGCAAAGTGCGTATTGACGGCACCGACGGCCATAAGGTTGCCGAGCTGGCGCTGCTGATGCCGATGCAGCTGATTACGCCCGAGGGGTTTACTTTACTCAACGGCGGCCCCAAATACAGAAGAGCATTCCTTGATTGGGGATGCTTCCACAATGAAGCCGGATTCTTCACCGCCTGGAGTAATCTCAAGCGTTTGCTCAAGCAGCGCAACGCCGCGCTACGCCAGGTGAGCCGCTACGCGCAGCTGCGGCCGTGGGATCAGGAACTTATCCCGCTAGCCGAGCAAATCAGCCGCTGGCGGGCGGAATACAGTACCGGTATCGCTGAGGATATGGCTGATACCTGTAAACAATTTCTCCCGGAATTCTCTCTCACCTTCTCCTTCCAGCGCGGCTGGGAGAAAGAAACCGATTATGCAGAGGTGCTGGAGAGAAATTTCGAGCGCGACCGTATGCTGACCTACACGGCACACGGCCCGCACAAGGCGGACTTCCGCATTCGCGCCGACGGCGCGCCGGTGGAAGACACCTTATCGCGCGGGCAGCTAAAGCTGCTGATGTGCGCGTTACGCCTGGCGCAGGGTGAGTTTCTGACCCGCGAAAGCGGTAGACGCTGCCTGTACCTGATAGATGATTTTGCCTCGGAGCTTGATGACGCGCGGCGCGGCCTGCTGGCCAGTCGTTTAAAAGCCACGCAGTCACAGGTTTTCGTCAGCGCGATTAGCGCTGAACACGTTCTGGACATGTCCGATGAAAATTCGAAGATGTTTACCGTGGAAAAGGGTAAAATAACGGATTAACCCAAGATTAAATGAGCGAGAAACGTTGATGTCGAATTCTTATGACTCCTCCAGTATCAAAGTCCTGAAAGGGCTGGATGCGGTGCGTAAGCGCCCGGGTATGTATATCGGCGACACGGATGACGGCACCGGTCTGCACCACATGGTATTTGAGGTTGTGGATAACGCTATCGACGAAGCGCTCGCTGGTTACTGCAAAGATATCGTTGTCACCATCCACAGCGACAACTCCGTCTCCGTACAGGATGATGGCCGCGGCATCCCAACCGGTATTCACCCGGAAGAGGGCGTCTCTGCGGCGGAAGTTATCATGACCGTCCTGCACGCCGGCGGTAAATTCGATGATAACTCCTATAAAGTGTCCGGCGGTCTGCACGGCGTAGGCGTCTCCGTAGTTAACGCCCTGTCGCAGAAACTGGAGCTGGTTATCCAGCGCGATAACAAAATTCATCGTCAGATCTACGCTCACGGCGTGCCGCAGGCGCCGCTGGCCGTCACCGGTGATACCGACAAAACCGGGACGATGGTGCGTTTCTGGCCGAGCTATGAAACCTTCACCAACGTCACTGAATTTGAATACGACATTCTGGCAAAACGTCTGCGCGAGCTGTCATTCCTGAACTCCGGCGTCTCTATCCGCCTGAAAGACAAGCGCGACGGCAAAGAAGACCATTTCCACTACGAAGGCGGCATCAAGGCGTTTGTTGAGTATCTCAACAAGAACAAAACGCCGATCCACCCGAATATCTTCTACTTCTCCACCGAAAAAGACGGTATCGGCGTTGAAGTGGCGCTGCAGTGGAACGATGGCTTCCAGGAAAACATCTACTGCTTCACCAACAACATTCCGCAGCGCGATGGCGGTACCCACCTGGCGGGCTTCCGTGCGGCGATGACCCGTACCCTGAACGCCTACATGGACAAAGAAGGCTACAGCAAAAAAGCCAAAGTCAGTGCCACCGGTGACGATGCCCGTGAAGGTCTGATTGCTGTAGTGTCCGTGAAGGTGCCGGATCCGAAATTCTCCTCCCAGACCAAAGACAAGCTGGTCTCTTCTGAGGTGAAATCAGCGGTTGAACAGCAGATGAACGAACTGCTGGCCGAGTACCTGCTGGAAAACCCGTCCGACGCGAAAATCGTCGTCGGCAAGATTATCGACGCGGCGCGTGCGCGTGAAGCGGCACGTAAAGCCCGTGAAATGACCCGCCGTAAAGGCGCGCTGGACTTAGCAGGCCTGCCGGGCAAACTGGCCGACTGCCAGGAACGCGACCCGGCGCTGTCCGAACTGTACCTGGTGGAAGGGGACTCCGCGGGCGGCTCTGCGAAGCAGGGGCGTAACCGTAAGAACCAGGCGATTCTGCCGCTGAAGGGTAAAATCCTCAACGTTGAGAAAGCGCGCTTCGACAAGATGCTCTCTTCTCAGGAAGTCGCAACGCTGATTACCGCGCTGGGCTGCGGCATTGGTCGTGACGAGTACAACCCGGACAAATTGCGTTATCACAGCATCATCATCATGACCGATGCGGACGTCGACGGCTCGCACATCCGTACGCTGCTGTTGACCTTCTTCTACCGTCAGATGCCGGAAATCGTTGAACGTGGCCATGTCTATATTGCTCAGCCGCCGCTGTACAAAGTGAAAAAAGGCAAGCAGGAACAGTACATTAAAGACGACGAAGCGATGGACCAGTATCAGATCTCCATCGCCCTCGACGGCGCGACCCTGCACACCAACGCCAGTGCTCCGGCCCTGGCTGGCGAACCGCTGGAACGCCTGGTGGCCGAGTTCAACGGCACGCAGAAAATGATTAACCGCATGGAGCGTCGCTTCCCGAAAGCGCTGCTGAAAGAACTCATCTATCAGCCAACGCTGGTGGAAGCGGACCTGTCCGACGAGCAGAAAGTCACTCGCTGGGTGAACGCGCTGGTGACCGAGCTGAACGAAAAAGAGCAGCACGGCAGCCAGTGGAAGTTTGATATTCAGCACAATGCTGAACAACAGCATTTCGAGCCGATTATTCGCGTGCGTACCCACGGCGTGGATACCGACTATGTGCTGGACAGCGAGTTCGTTAACGGTGGCGAATACCGTCGTATCTTCACGCTGGGCGAGAAGCTGCGTGGCCTGGTGGAAGAAGACGCGTTCATCGAACGTGGCGAACGCCGTCAGCCGGTGACCAGCTTCGAGCAGGCGCTGGATTGGCTGGTGAAAGAGTCTCGTCGTGGCCTCGCGATTCAGCGTTATAAAGGTCTGGGCGAGATGAACCCGGATCAGCTGTGGGAAACCACCATGGACCCGGATAGCCGCCGCATGCTGCGCGTGACCGTGAAGGATGCGATTGCTGCCGACCAGCTGTTCACCACGCTGATGGGTGATGCCGTTGAACCGCGTCGTGCGTTTATCGAAGAGAACGCCCTGAAAGCGGCGAACATCGATATCTAATCACCTTATGTATGTTGCAAACGGGCGGACCGATCTCCGCCCGTTTTTTTTGCCTAATAAAACGTGACGCCCTGTTCTTTCATATGCTGATGCAGTTGCTTTGGTGGAATATTACCGACCGGACACTCTGTCTCCACCGCCAGTGCGGCGGCCACCCCAGCGGCTTGCCCCAGAGCAAAACAGGTAGGCATAACGCGGGCGGAAGAGAGTGCAACATGGCTTGCCGAGAGGATTCTTCCCGCGACCAGCAGCCGGTCGACGCCTTGTGGCACGAGGCAGCGATAGGGAATATCGTAACCATTGATTTTTCGTTCATCACAGACCTTTTCTCCCTGCGGGCTGTGAATATCAATCTCATAATTCGTTTGCGCCACCACGTCGGGAAAGCGGCGAGCATGCAGCAGGTCGTCCTCGGTAAGGGTGTAGCGCCCGCAAATACGGTGACTTTCGCGAACGCCGGTTTCAGCGGCAATATGGGAAAGAATATAGTTTTCGAAGCCGTTACGCTGGAGATAGTTAGCGACGGAGAAGACTTGTTTTATCCCTTCGGTTTCAGCATAGCTACTGTCGGCAATGGTGGCGCCGTTGCCCTTGATCCGGGTCATATTGACGATGAGCGTACCGTCGGGTTGGAGCTCCCACAGCAGACGTCGCCCCTGCGGTAGATCGGCAACTGTTTCATAGTGGTAGCAACCTTCTGGTAATATCTGCTGCACCGGTTGACCGGTATTTTGCATCTGAAACATCAGCGTCATGGGCTGAGTCAGACCATCGGATACTCTTCCCGTTTCATAAGGTACACCGGCAGAAATAGCCAGCTCCGCATTACCGGTGCAGTCGATAAACTGAGAACCTTGAATCACTTTCACACCTTCGCGTGTTTTGACCACGACGGCGGTCACTGCGCCATGGCTCACAATCGGCGTAATGAAATCGGTATGTAGCATGAGCTGGATATTTTCGCTTTCTACCATGCGATGAAGATGGTAACGCAGCAGCAGCGGGTTAAACTGAATTTTGAGTTTCTCCGGCTGGGTGTGTTGTGCCAGAAAATCGGGTCGTATGGCGGCGATAATCTCTTTATAGATCCCCGTCAGGTTGCCAACGGTCATAAAAATACTCACGTTGCCAAGTGTTGCCATACCGCCGAGCTGCCCTGAACGTTCAATCAGGATGACGCGCGCGTGACTGCGCGCCGCCGCAATCGCTGCAGCGACCCCGGCTGGCCCTCCCCCCACAACCACAACATCTGCTGTCGCATAAACGGGGGCCTGAAGCGCTATTTGCATCATTTCATTCATTTTTTGCTTACTCCACTGATTCAACGGCGCGATCGAAAGCGTCACGATATTCCCCAACGCGCATGCCAAAAATAATATGGTATTCATCGGGGGCGGGTTGGGTGACGCCTAAGGCATCACTAATGGTCTTCATTCCGGCGGCATCAACGTGCTGCGGTGCATTAATCTTTATTCGCAGACGTGAGATACAATTATTGATTTCTTTAATATTCGCTTTGCCACCGAGTTTGCGAAGGATTTCTGCGGCAACGTCATCCGTTGATTTATTTTGCCGCAGCAGTCTGGACGAGAGAATTTCTGCCGCTTTAGTCTCATCGTTATCGGCAGTGCCTTCCCGGCCTGGGGTCAGAACGTTAAATTTTTCGATATACCATTTAAAGGTGATGAGGTAGATAAAGAACAGGGCAATACCTAATAAAACAATCGGTATCCACGTTGATTTGTGCCCCTGTAAAATACCGTTAAATAATATTTCAATCAGCGTGCTGCCGCCGAGATAAGAGGCATGGGTTGCGTCAAGAATGGCAAACGATAGGCCCTGAAGGGTGCAATCAATTAAAAATAGCGGCGGGGCAAGAAACAGATACATAAAGGTGAACGGTTCCACCACGCCCGCAAACATCGCCGCCACGGCGGCAGAGATTAAGACTGTTTTTACGCGATCGCGGTCTTTGGCCGCCAGATAAATACCCAGCAACGCGCCGGGAATACCAAAGACTTTGCCCGGCGTATCTCCCTGGCCCAACCACAACCGCGTAATCTGGTGAATATTGTCATTAAAGTCTGGCGTTGCCAGCGCCGCCATGGTGATGGCCTTTGTACCCACATAGGTCTGCCCGCTAATTTCTAACGTACCGCCGACCTGCGTGTAATGCACCAGAGAGTACCAGACGTGCTGTAGCCCGGTTGGTAGCAGCAGTTTCTCAATAAATCCGAACATAAATGAACCGAATATACCGGCTTTTGCCAGCGCCGACGCCGCATAGTAAAGCCCGCCGCCGATCCACGGCCAGATAAAGGGAACGATTAATCCAATGGTCAGGCCGGCAAGGCCGCTAAGGATCGGCGGAAGATGCCGGCCCTGGTAAAAACCGAAAATCAGCGGTAGTTTACGGGCGCTATTACGGTTGGTGATAACGGCCGATAGCGCACCGATAATGATGCCGCCCAGTACACCGGTATCAACGGTCTGAATGCCAAGCACCACGTTCTGCATCGCCTGGCGCATCGCAAGCGTCTGGGAAATTGCCAGAACGTTGCTTTGCGCGTTAATGCCGACGTCGGGTTTCAGCAGCATGCCTGAGGCGCTCAGCATCAAACCGGAAAAGACGAGCATAAAAATGTAGGCAATAAGTGCCGACAGCGCTGCCGTTTCTTTTTTACCTTTTTCTGCCATTCCGATAGCAATCGCCAGACAAAAAATAAGCGGCATATAAGCAATAATCACCATGCCTGTTTGGGTGAGTAAATTCGCCAGAAATACGACAGGAGTGGACTGCAGTGCCGGAATGTCGTTGATGAAATGTGGGTTTTTTAGAACAGCGCCAATCGAAAGGAGTAAAGCAAAACAGCTCATCACTGCGACGGCAGGAATAAACGAGCGGCCAAGAGAAGAGAAGTAATCCTGTATTTTAGCTCTCATGAATATATCCGTTATTAAAATTATGAATATTAATTGTGGTAATTATATTTATCTCTTATGTATTCTTTTCGTGAGTTTTGCGCAGGTGCTAATATTATTAGTGGAGAATAACAGCATCGGTTTAAATACAAATGGGAACGTTCCCCTTTTTCGTTCGTGATCACAATTTATATCGAATGGTTGAACCGCCATCGAAACCGCAGTAGAGCGGTATTCCTGCGGCGTATCTATACTTCAAACAGCGTTATGATTGATTGCTATGAGGAGTGAAAAATGGGGCTTTTTGATGATGTAGTCGGCTCGCTGCTTAGCGGTGATGCGGGGAAATACCAAGCAATCCTGAGTTGGGTAAATGAGCAGGGCGGCATTCAGGCGCTACTGGAGAAGCTGCAAAGCGGCGGGCTCAGTGACATTGTGTCATCCTGGATCAGTAACCAACAAAGTAACCAATCCATTAGCAGCGACCAGGTCGTCTCGGCGCTGGGCGCACCTGCGGTGTCGGATCTGGGGGAAAAGCTCGGGACCGATGCCAGCTCCGCTTCAACGATGCTGGCGGAATATTTGCCGAAAATTGTTGATGCACTTTCACCACAGGGTGAAGTTGACCCGCAGGCGCACAGCGACCTTCTGTCGGCCGGTATGAACCTGCTGAAGGGCGGCAAACTCTTTGGTTGAGCAGCTAACAAAAGGGGAGCATGCATAACGCGTTGTATCCCCCTTTTCGGCACCCTTTAGTGCTGTTTTTTGAGCTAAACCGAGTTAGCATGAGGACAGGCTCATTTTACCTGGGGATCTCATGGCTATTAAACTGATTGCAATCGACATGGACGGAACGTTGCTGTTGCCGGACCACACTATCTCTCCTGCGGTGAAAAACGCCCTCGCGGCGGCACGCGCAAAAGGGGTTAACGTGGTGCTGACCACCGGGCGTCCCTATGCCGGCGTGCACAGCTATCTGAAAGAGCTGGGCATGAACGAGCCGGGAGATTACTGCATTACCTATAACGGCGCGCTGGTGCAGAAAGCGGGCGACGGCAGTACGGTGGCGCAAACGGCGCTGAAGTATGAAGACTACCGCTTCCTGGAAGAACTTTCTCGCAAGGTCGGCTCCCACTTCCACGCGCTGGATCGCAACACGCTTTATACCGCTAACCGTGATATCAGCTACTACACCGTGCATGAATCCTTTGTCGCCACGATTCCGCTGGTGTTCTGCGAAGCCGAGAAGATGGACCCCTCGATTGAGTTCCTGAAGGTGATGATGATCGACGAACCGGCCATCCTCGACAAAGCGATTGCCCGTATTCCGGCGGAAGTGAAAGAAAAATACACGGTGCTGAAAAGCTCACCATACTTCCTCGAAATCCTCGATAAGCGCGTTAACAAAGGCACCGGCGTGAAGTCGCTGGCCGACGTGTTGGGCATCAAGCCAGAAGAAATTATGGCCATTGGCGACCAGGAGAACGACATCGCGATGATTGAGTTCGCCGGCGTCGGCGTGGCGATGGATAACGCTATTCCGGCGGTGAAAGAAGCGGCAAACTTTATCACCAAATCCAATCTGGAAGACGGCGTCGCCTGGGCGATAGAGAAATACGTGCTTAGCTAAGACTGCCCTCTTTAGCACTTCCGCTAAAGGCTTGTGGGATAAGCCTTTAGCGTGGTAAAACCAGGCGGTATCTTTCTATCCGGACACCGCCATGAAACAAGTCACCTTTGCGCCGCACCATCATCAGTTAACCAACACCCGTACGTGGACGCCAGACAGCCAGTGGCTGGTCTACGATGTGCGCCCGTCCGGAGCCTCGTTTACTGGTGAAACCATCGAGCGCGTGAACGTCCATAGCGGCGAGGTCGAGGTGATTTATCGGGCGAGTGCAGGCGCCCATGTTGGTGTCGTGACGGTACACCCCCGCGATGAACAATACGTCTTCATCCACGGCCCGGAAAACCCGGACGCCAACTGGCAATATGACTTCCACCATCGCCGCGGCGTGGTGGCGGCGCGCGGTGATACCCACAATCTCGATGCCATGGACATTACCGCGCCCTTCACGCCCGGCGCGCTGCGCGGCGGTAGTCACGTTCACGTCTATAGCCCCTGCGGGCAGTTCGTCAGCTTTACCTATAACGACCACGTGATGCACGAATACGATCCGGTACGTGATCAGCGCAACGTCGGCGTGGCCGTACCTTACGGCCCGGTCGCACCGCGCGGCCAGCACCCGCGCGAATACGGCGGTAGCCACTGGTGCGTGCTGGTCAGCCAGACCACCGTTGATCCACGGCCCGGTAGCGATGAGATTAACCGCGCCTATGAAGAGGGCTGGGTGGGTTCGCGAGCGCTGGCGTTTATTGGTGATACCGTCTCGCAAACCGGTGACAAAGTGCCGGAACTGTTCCTGGTTGAACTGCCGCACGACGAGCGTGGCTGGAAACAGGCCGGCGACAGACCATTGCAGGGCACGGCAACCACGCTTCCCGCGCCGCCTGCGGGCGTACGCCAACGGCGTTTAACCTTTACCCATCAGCGTGCATTTCCCGGGTTGGTGAACGTGCCGCGCCACTGGGTACGCAGTAACCCACAGGGCACGCAAATTGCCTTCCTGATGCGTGATGATAAAGGCATCGTGCAGCTGTGGCTGATATCGCCGCAAGGCGGAGCACCGCTGCAGCTCACGCACAACGCTTCAGATATTCAGTCGGCCTTTAACTGGCACCCATCTGGAAACGGACTCGGTGTGGTCCTGGACGGGCGTATTGCCTGGTGTGACGCCACGAGCGGTGACATGATTTTTTTAACCACAGGACACGCGAATCCGCCGTCAGCGGATGCGGTGGTCTTTTCGCCCGATGGGCGATGGATTGCCTGGATGGAAGATACGGCTGGCTTCCGCCAGCTGTGGGTCACCGAGATCGGCGACTAAGTTATTGAGCGGGCATCGGGGCCGGTGGGATCACCGAATTGGTGGCCAGCGTCTCTTGCTCGCTTTTTTCAACCCGTGAACGGACCGAGCTGTCCTTACGGAAGAAGTCCCACGGAAGCAGCACGGTATCCATGACCGCCGTAAACGGCATATCCAGGGCAACCAGCGATTTGGTGGCCCAGCCGTTTTCACCGTCGCTCAGCATTTCTGCGCTGGCGCGCGTACCGGGATAGGTACCGTCTTTGCCGCCGGTGTGCGACATGACGCTGGAACATCCTACTGACAAGAGGATCCCCCCAACCAGCGTCGTTTTAATCAGCAGATTTTTCATCATGAGCTCTTCATTGTTATGAGCATAAAAAAGCTCGTCCTCCGGGTTATAGCCATCCGTTGCCAAAATAGAAAGCCCAGGCTCACCGCTCTGTGGCGGCTGTCGCAATTTAGCCTTTCGTGCTATCACCCAGTGTAAGCCTTATCGGGGAAAGTGCAAAAAAAGTCGGCCAGAAGGTCTTGAAAAAGATCTTTCCCCCCTCATTTTATAGGTGTAGCCGAAGAGAACATGCCTGCGGGGTGTTCTGGCTTCATGGCCTGTCCACGATGGAAGGTCGATAATTTCTCGCTGATTTCCAGGAGCTATTTGATTATGCGTAACTTTGACTTATCCCCGTTATACCGTTCTGCCATTGGTTTTGACCGTCTGTTCAACCTGTTAGAAAACAATCAAACACAAAGCAACGGTGGCTATCCTCCGTACAACGTTGAGCTGGTTGATGAAAACCATTATCGCATCGCGATTGCCGTGGCGGGTTTTGCGGAAAGCGAGCTGGAAATTACCGCGCAGGACAACATGCTGGTGGTAAAAGGCGCGCATGCTGCGGAACAGAAAGAACGTACCTATCTCTACCAGGGCATTGCCGAGCGCAACTTTGAACGCAAATTCCAGTTAGCGGAAAACATCCACGTTCGCGGCGCCAACCTGGTTAACGGCCTGCTGTATATCGAACTGGAACGCGTGATTCCGGAAGCGAATAAACCGCGCCGTATCGAAATTAATTAATTCTGCCGGGCCGTGCCTGCGGCCCCGTTAATCACCCGGCTTGCCGTCAGGGAGCCAGATGCGAATCCTCAGGATTTGCAGGTACTTACTCGCTTCTTAGAAGGAGAAACACAATGCGTAACTACGATTTATCCCCTCTGCTGCGTCAATGGATCGGCTTTGACAAACTGGCGAACGCGCTGCAAACCAGCAGTGAAGGCCAGAGCTTCCCGCCGTATAACATCGAAAAAAGTGACGATAACCACTACCGCATTACGCTGGCGCTGGCGGGGTTCCGTCAGGAAGATCTGGACGTGCAGCTGGAAGGCACCCGCCTGACCGTGAAGGGCACGCCGCAGCCGCAGGAGAAAGAGACCAAATGGCTGCACCAGGGGCTGGTGACCCAGGCCTTTAGCCTGAGCTTTACGCTGGCCGAAAATATGGAAGTCTCCGGAGCAACCTTCACTAACGGCCTGCTGCATATTGATTTAACCCGCAATGAGCCGGAAGCCATTGCCCCACAGCGTATCGCAATTAGCGAGCGCCCTGCGCTGAATAGCTAACCCGATTTGCCCAATTAGCCCCGAGTCATCGGGGCTTTTTTTTATCCCGTTTCCCCGCGGTAATCCGCCTATTATTGTGCGCAGTCCTGCATACAACCCGCCCTCCTTCGGCCATAATCCTCATTGTTATTAATGTTATTCACAGGGAATAAGACGATGAGTGATATAGCATTGACGGTCAGCGTGTTGGCGCTGGTGGCGGTAGTCGGGCTGTGGATCGGCAATATCAAGATTCGCGGCATTGGTTTTGGTATCGGCGGGGTGCTGTTCGGCGGCATTATCGTCGGTCACTTTGTCGATCAGGCAGGGATTACCCTGAGCAGCCCGATGCTGCATTTCATTCAGGAGTTTGGCCTGATCCTGTTCGTTTATACCATTGGTATTCAGGTCGGGCCGGGCTTTTTTGCTTCGCTGCGCGTTTCGGGGCTACGGCTGAACCTGTTCGCTATTCTGATCGTTATCCTCGGCGGTCTGGTGACCACGCTGCTGCATAAAATCTTTGCTATTCCGCTACCGGTGGTGCTTGGTATCTTCTCCGGTGCCGTCACTAACACCCCTGCGCTGGGTGCTGGTCAGCAAATACTGCGCGATCTCGGCGAACCGTTCAGCGTTGTGGACCAGATGGGCATGAGCTACGCGATGGCTTATCCGTTTGGGATTTGCGGCATTTTGCTGACCATGTGGCTGGTGCGCCTGTTTTTCCGTATTAACGTTGAGAAAGAGGCCCAGCGGTTTGATGAGCAGGCCGGCTCCGGCCATTCGCACCTCAAGACCATCAACATTCGCGTGGAAAACCCGAACCTGAACCGCATGGCGATTCAGGATGTCCCGGTGATTAACAGCGATAAAATTATCTGCTCGCGCCTCAAACGCGGTGACACGCTGATGGTACCGTCGCCGACCACGGTGATTGAAACCGGCGATTTGCTGCATCTGGTGGGGGAAGCCGCCGATTTGCACAATGCGCAGTTAGTGATTGGTAAAGAGGTAGAAACCTCGCTCTCCACGCGTGGGACGGACCTGAAAGTTGAAAGGGTTGTCGTCACCAATGAGAAGGTGTTAGGAAAGAAAATCCGCGATTTGCACTATAAACAGCGCTATGACGTGGTGATCTCTCGTCTTAACCGCGCGGGGGTAGAGCTGGTGGCCAGCAGCAATGCCAGCCTGCAGTTCGGCGATATTCTCAATCTGGTTGGCCGCCCGGCGGCGATTGACGCGGTGGCGTCGGACCTCGGTAACGCACAGCAAAAATTGCAGCAGGTGCAAATGCTGCCGGTCTTTATCGGTATTGGTCTGGGCGTGCTGCTGGGCTCGGTCCCGCTGTTTATCCCGGGATTCCCGGTTGCGCTGAAGCTGGGTCTGGCGGGCGGGCCGCTTATCATGGCGCTGATCCTCGGGCGTATTGGCAGCATCGGTAAGCTGTACTGGTTTATGCCGCCCAGCGCTAACCTGGCACTGCGCGAGCTGGGGATCGTGCTGTTTCTGTCGGTGGTGGGGCTGAAGTCTGGCGGTGATTTTGTCGAGACGCTGGTTAACGGCGAGGGGCTCAGCTGGATTGGCTACGGCATCTTTATTACCGGGATTCCGCTGCTGACGGTGGGGATTCTGGCGCGAATTTTCGCCGGGATGAACTATCTGACGCTGTGCGGCATGCTGGCTGGCTCTATGACCGATCCGCCAGCGTTGGCCTTTGCCAACAACCTGCATGCCACCAGCGGCGCGGCGGCGTTGTCCTACGCGACGGTTTATCCGCTGGTGATGTTCCTGCGTATTATCACGCCGCAGCTGCTGGCTGTGCTCTTCTGGGGGATGGGCTAGGATGTCTGGACGCGCCTCAGGTGATAATCCACCTGGTATTCACTGGCGTTACGGAACATCACCGAGTAGTTAAGAAATTCGCCGCTGTCGCTGTAAGACAAGGAGGTAATACGCAGCAGCGGCGTTTGTTCCGGTACGTTCATCGACTGCGCCAGCTGCTTGTCTGCCAGCACCGGCGTCAGGCTTTCATAGTTACCGCTGATGGTTATACCGCACTCTTTTTCGATGTAATCGAATTTTGACCCTTCAAGGTGGACCAGCGACAGGTTGCGAAACAGTTTGACTGGCATATAGCTGTCTTCCAGCATCAACGGCTTACCGTCGACATAGCGCACGCGCCGGGAAAAATAGATCCGCTCATTAATCTGAATACGCAGCTGGCTGGCAATCGCGGGCGGCGCTGGCATCATTTCGAAGATTAATACTTTACTGACCACCTCTTTTCCCTGCTTGCGCAGCACTTCAGCCAGGCCGGTTAGGTTGGTTGTTTCATGATGAATATCTTTGTGGGCAACGTAGGTGCCGCTGCCGTGTCGCCGCACGACCAGCCCCCATTCAACCAGCAGGTCGATGGCTTTGCGGATGGTCATCCGCGCCACGCCAAACTCATCCGCCAGCTTTTTCTCCCCGGCAGCGGGCTACCGATGTTGAAATCGGAAGAGTTGAGCCGCAGACGCAGCCTTTCTGCAATAGATTTATAGATCACAAGTAGACCTCTATCGTCCGCATCTGGATGAATATTGAACCAGCGTTTCTTATTAAAAAGTAGCTTATTACATACAGCTAACGTGAATTCAAAGCACGAGGAAAAATTACGCTGATTAAGTTGTCTATTTTTATTAAAAAAATTAGACAACATTGCGTTAATTAAAACCATGAAAGCGATCACGAATCGTCGCGGCGTTGCATGTTGTTGGGCAAGCAAATTCCTATCCTCGTATCAGGCCAGAGATCAACATGAATAAGGCCACTTACCCTACGAGTTGTTATATGAGGATTCCCAAATGCTCAGTCAAATACAACGCTTTGGCGGCGCCATGTTCACCCCGGTTTTATTGTTTCCGTTTGCGGGGATTGTGGTGGGTATCGCCATTATGCTGCGCAACCCGCTGTTTGTTGGCGAAGCGCTGACCGCACCTGATAGCCTGTTTGCGCAGATTGTTCACATTATCGAAGAAGGCGGCTGGACGGTGTTCCGCAACATGCCGCTGATTTTTGCCGTCGGTTTGCCAATCGGTTTGGCAAAACAGGCGCAGGGGCGTGCGTGCCTTGCCGTTCTGGTGAGCTTCCTGACCTGGAACTACTTTATTAACGCCATGGGCATGACCTGGGGCCACTTCTTTGGCGTTGATTTCAGCGTCGATCCCACTGCCGGCAGCGGTTTAACGATGATAGCCGGTATTAAAACGCTCGATACCAGCATTATCGGGGCGATCGTGATTTCCGGCATCGTGACCGCGCTGCATAACCGCTACTTCGATAAACCGCTGCCGGTATTCCTCGGGATTTTCCAGGGATCGTCCTTTGTGGTGATTGTCGCGTTCCTGGTCATGATCCCCTGCGCATGGCTGACGCTGCTTGGCTGGCCTAAAGTCCAGATGGGTATTGAGTCGCTACAGGCCTTCCTGCGCGGCGCCGGGGCGCTGGGAGTATGGGTTTACACCTTCCTTGAACGCATCCTGATCCCAACGGGCTTACACCACTTCGTTTACGGTCCCTTTATTTTCGGCCCTGCGGCGGTAGAAGGGGGCATTCAGGTTTACTGGGCGGAGCATCTGCAGGCGTTTAGCCAGAGCACTGAGCCGCTGAAAGCGCTGTTCCCGGAAGGAGGCTTTGCGCTGCACGGTAACTCGAAAGTGTTTGGCTCTGTCGGTATCGCGCTGGCGCTGTACTTCACCGCTTCGCCGGAGAACCGTGTAAAAGTCGCTGGCCTGCTGATCCCGGCCACGCTTACGGCGATGCTGGTGGGGATTACCGAGCCGCTGGAATTCACCTTCCTGTTTATTTCCCCGCTGCTGTTCGCCATTCATGCGGTGCTGGCGGCCACCATGGCGACCGTGATGTATATCTGTGGCGTCGTCGGGAATTTCGGTGGCGGCCTGTTGGATCAGTTCCTGCCGCAGAACTGGATACCGATGTTCCATAACCATGCCGCAATGATGTTTACCCAAATCGGCATCGGCGTTTGCTTTACCGCCCTCTATTTCGTGGTGTTTCGCACGCTGATCCTGCGTTTTAACCTCAAAACGCCGGGTCGCGAAGATAGCGAAGTCAAACTCTACAGTAAGGCCGACTATCAGGCCGCACGCGGTAAAACCTCTGCCGCAGGGGCGCCAGCCGGTCAGCAGGGCCAGGCGGTCGGTATTCTCCAGGCGTTGGGCGGTACTGCCAATATCGAGAGCATCAATAACTGTGCTACCCGATTGCGCATTGCGCTGGTCGATATGGCGAAAACACAAAGCGACGACGTCTTTAAAGCACTTGGCGCACACGGCGTCGTGCGCCGCGGAAACGGTATTCAGGTGATTGTTGGCCTGCATGTCCCGCAGGTACGCGATCAGCTGGAACGCCTGATGAAAGATTCTCTACAGACCGAACATCCCACCATGACGGAGGCAGTATCATGAAAAAATTCTCAGTTGTTATCGCAGGCGGCGGCAGTACTTTTACACCCGGCATCGTGCTGATGCTGTTGGCAAACCAGGATCGTTTCCCGCTGCGGTCGCTGAAATTTTACGATAACGACGGCGCGCGTCAGGAGACAATCGCCGAAGCCTGTAAGGTTATCCTCAAAGAGCAGGCGCCGGAGATCGCGTTCAGCTACACCACTGACCCGAAGGAAGCCTTCACCGACGTGGATTTTGTGATGGCGCATATTCGCGTGGGTAAATACCCGATGCGTGAAAAAGACGAAAAAATCCCGCTGCGTCACGGGGTTCTGGGCCAGGAAACCTGCGGGCCGGGCGGAATTGCCTACGGTATGCGTTCTATCGGCGGCGTGCTGGAACTGGTGGATTACATGGAAAAATACTCGCCTGACGCCTGGATGCTGAACTACTCCAACCCGGCGGCAATCGTGGCGGAAGCCACCCGTCGCCTGCGTCCGAACGCGAAAATTCTCAACATCTGCGATATGCCGATTGGTATCGAAGGCCGGATGGCGCAGATCGTCGGCCTGAAGGACCGCAAGCAGATGCGCGTGCGCTACTACGGCCTGAACCACTTTGGCTGGTGGACATCGATTGAAGACCTTGAAGGGAACGATCTGATGCCAAAACTGCGCGAACATGTGGCGAAATACGGCTATGTTCCCCCTTCTAACGACCCGCATACTGAAGCAAGCTGGAACGACACCTTCGCGAAGGCGAAAGATGTGCAGGCGCTGGATCCGGACACCATGCCGAACACTTACCTGAAATACTATCTGTTCCCGGACTACGTTGTGGCGCACTCTAACCCGGAACGTACCCGCGCTAACGAGGTGATGGATCACCGCGAGAAGAACGTTTTCAGCGCCTGCCGGGCGATTATTGCCGCCGGAAAATCATCGGCTGGCGACCTCGAAATTGATGAGCACGCGTCCTACATTGTCGATCTGGCGACGGCCATTGCCTTCAACACGCAGGAACGAATGCTGCTGATTGTGCCGAACAACGGCGCGATTCATAACTTCGACGCCGATGCGATGGTGGAGATTCCCTGTCTGGTGGGCCATAACGGGCCGGAGCCGCTGACGGTGGGCGATATTCCGAACTTCCAGAAAGGGATGATGAGCCAGCAGGTGGCGGTGGAAAAACTGGTGGTGGATGCCTGGGAACATCGTTCTTACCATAAACTGTGGCAGGCCATTACGCTGTCGAAAACCGTGCCAAGCGCATCGGTAGCGAAGGCGATTCTGGATGATTTAATTGCGGCGAATAAGGATTATTGGCCTGAGCTGCATTGATAAAAATGCCCGCCGACTGGACATCGGCGGGCCTCATTCAGGCTAGATTCAAGCGGGTAAACTGCTCCTCCGGTGCCTGATTTTTTATCATCCAGCGCTTAATTTCAGCCGCGAATAGGACTTCCGTTTCCGGCGCATTCAGCGGATGGAGCTGCTGATAATCCTCCTGTAAATCAAACAACAGCGTACCTTCCAGCCCCTGTGATAATTGCGGTATTTTCAGTAATGGGCAGCCTTTCGCAAACGGGAAACTTTCGGTCGGCGGCACGAATGTGGCGGTGGCCAGCAGCGCCGGCGACATGCGGTAATTCATATAGCATGGCATCAGCGTGTACTCGTTGACCGTTTGTCCATTTTTCCCGCCGTGCATATAGACATAGCGGCCGTCGGTGACGTTGACCTCTTTGCCAAAGTAGCCAAAAATCAGCGAGTTGTGAACCGGGGTATCATTATCGATGACCGGCTGTAGATCTTTACCGTCCATATCGGCAGTGGGTTCAAGATTGAAGAATTTCAGCAGCGTTGGCGCCATATCAATCATTGATGCCAACCCCTGGCGGCTCTCATTTTTATGCTGGCCGCGCGGATCCCAGATAAACAGGGGCGTATGGGCCACTTCGCAGTAGCTTGGGGGCAGGTTCTTTGCCCACCACCCGTGCTCGCCGAACATAAAGCCGTGATCGGTATTCACAATCAGCATGGTGTCATCCCATAGATTGTGTTTATCCATCACATCCAGCAGGTGATTCAGATATTTATCGCACAGTGAAAACATGGCACGCGCACGATTTTTACAGTGTTCAACCATCTCCGGGCTCTCTTCAACCTGGCGGTAGAATGGCCAGTCAAAGTGCGGCCCATCGTAGTTTTCCGGATACAGCGCCTGACATTCTGGTGAGGAGAAGTACGGCTCATGCGGGTCGAAGGCTTCCAGATGTAAAAACCAGTTATCTTCGGCGTGGTGCTTTTCTAAAAACTCTTCAGCCAGCGAGAAAACCTGCGGCGTACACATTTTTTCTTCGCTATCCATATAGGAACGGTTAATGAAATCACGCTTCTCAAGATCTTTACGCCAGCCTGACAGCGACGGGTCGTAGTTATCGGGAAAGACCGGGTCGATAATCGCCGCTTTGTACTCGTCGACCTCCTGCCCGCGAACAAACTCCGCCGAGGCGTAGCGGTTGTGGTAAGTAGCGCCACCATCCTGCCAGTAGTGGTAGTGATCGGTAATTAAATGGCTATAAATACCGTTATTTTTCAGTATTTCCGGCAGTGAATCGTCGAACGGTTCAATCGGCCCCCAGGCCCGATGCAGAAAGTTATAGCGACCGGTGTGCAGATCGCGGCGAGCGGGCATACAGGGCATTGAGCCAATCCACGATTGGTCGAAGCGCAGGCTATGTTCCGCCAGACGCTGAAAACCCGGGGTCTGCACATCGGTCGCGCCGTAGGGCGACAGCATGCGGCGGCAGAGGGAATCAAACATAACCATGATGGCTTTCATACGGTCTTACCTCCGCTCCGGTTTTTTCAGCCCTAAGCGTTCGTATTGTTCCTCCGGCGCATCGTTCTCGGCCATCAGCCGGGTGATTTCTTTTTGCAACCGGGCGACGACTTCGGGATTATGCTGAGGCGTTGACTGGCGCGGATCGTCAGTTACGTTAAACAGTACGCTCTGCCAGTTATGTTCCAGCGGTACCATGCCGAGGCCAATATCAGCGATTTTCATCAGGCGACAGCCTTTGGTGAAACTAAAGGACTCCACAAGCTCCGTTTGCTGCAACTCCTGCAGCGTGAACGGGTGACGCATATGCGTTGGCATCAGCGTGTAGTGATTCAGCGGGCGGTTCGCTTTGGTTGGGGCGTGCGTATAAACCCAGGTGCCGTCGGTGCAGCTGACCTGCGCGCCATAGACGCCAAAGAGCGCGGTTTCTCGTACCGCGACATCATTAGCGATAGTCTCTTTCAGCGCTTTCCCCTGCATGTCCTGCGGGATCGAAAGATTAAAGTAATCCAGCAGCGTGGGGGCTAAATCGATGGTCTGTACTAAATAGCTGCGCGGAATAGTAGATCACTGAAAGGGAACTCAGCCCGGATTGTGCGATCTGATCAATCGCCAAACCAACCAAAATCACCAACCGGACTGAGCGATGCCGATCATAGTACCAATACCCCGTGGCGAACGACGCCTGATGCAGAAAGCTATTCATAAAACGCGTGATAAAAATCATGCCCGCAGACTCACGGCCATGCTGATGCTTCATCGGGGTGAACGGGTCAGCGATGTTGCCAGAACTCTCTGTTGTGCCCGTTCATCCGTTGGTCGCTGGATTAACTGGTTTACGCACTCAGGTATTGAAGGCCTGAAATCCTTACCCGCAGGGCGCTCCCGACGCTGGCCTTTTGAACATATCTGCACCCTGTTACGTGAGCTGATAAAGCATTCTCCCGGCGATTTTGGTTATCAACGTTCACGCTGGAGCACCGAATTACTGGCAATAAAAATCAATGAGATAACCGGTTGCCAGTTACATGCAGGAACCGTTCGCCGCTGGTTGCCATCTGCGGGGCTTGTATGGCGCAGGGCCGCGCCAACTCTGCGTATCCGTGACCCACATAAAGATGAAAAGATGGCGGTAATCCACAAAGCGCTGGATGAATGCAGCGCAGAGCATCCGGTATTTTATGAAGATGAAGTGGATATCCACCTTAATCCTAAAATCGGTGCGGACTGGCAGTTGCGCGGACAGCAGAAACGGGTAGTGACGCCGGGGCAGAACGAAAAATACTATCTGGCCGGCGCACTGCACAGTGGCACGGGTAAAGTCAGCTACGTGGGCGGCAACAGCAAAAGTTCAGCGCTGTTTATCGCTCTGCTGAAGCACCTGAAAGCCACTTACCGGCGGGCGAAAACAATCACGCTGATCGTTGATAACTACATTATCCATAAAAGCCGCGAAACACAGCGCTGGTTGAAAGCAAATCCCAAGTTCAGGGTAATTTACCAGCCGGTTTACTCGCCGTGGGTGAATCATGTGGAACGGCTATGGCAGGCACTTCATGACACGATAACCCGTAATCATCAGTGCCGCTCAATGTGGCAGTTACTGAAAAAGGTCCGCCATTTTATGGAAACCGCCAGCCCATTCCCCGGAGGAAAACATGGTCAGGCAAAAGTGTAGCGGTATTAGGCGCAGCTATTTAGCTGTTGGCTTCGGCCCGTTTTCTTACTGCGCGGATCGTAGATAAATAACGGCGTATGCGAGACTTCTTCATAGAAATTGGCATCGTTGGCTTTGGCCCACCAGTCGTGCTCACCCAGTAAATAACCGTGATCGGTATTAATAATCAGTAAGGTGTCTTCCCACAAATTGTATTTATCCATCATGTCGAGTACGCGGCCAATACCGACGTCGCACATATTTAATAGGCCACGATATTCTTCACGAAGATTATTTTTCCACGGGCGTTCTGCATCCGTAACCTGCGCATAATGAGGCCAGTCGAATTCCGGCCCAGCGATTTTTTCTTTCTGTCGTCGATGGAAAAAGGGTTCGTGTGGATCGAATGTTTCAATTTGCAAAAACCAGTTATCCTCAGCGTGGAATTTTTCGATAAATTTCATTCCCAGATCAAATGTTTTTTCGATGGGGAATTTATCCTGTTGAAGTATTTTTTCCCTGTTTGCCTGGTCTTGCGACATCATTTGTCCAAGGTGCGGTGGAAACTCGCGTTTTTTAATATTGGGTTCCCAGTGGTCACCTTCCTGACCGCGCACGATTTCCCACGATGCATAGCGATTATGGTAAGTACAGCCACCGTCCTCCCAATAATGATAATGGTCGCTGATGAGATGACTGTGTACGCCATTATTTTTCATGATCTCAAAGCAGGAGTCATCGAAAGGTTCCAGCGGGCCCCAGCTACGGTGCAGAAAGTTGTAGCGCCCGGTATGCAGCTCGCGCCTGGCGGGCATACAGGGCAGGCTTCCTACGTAGCTTTTGTCGAAAACCATGCAGTTGTTTGCCAGACGGGTAAAATTCGGCGTGTCGCTGCGGCTGGAATTATATGGCCCGAGGTAATGTCTGTTTAATGAATCATACATAACCATAATGGCTTTCATGATATCTCCTGATGATATTGTTATTTATGTGAAACTAATCGTTGTAATGGTTATTTGTATTAGAGAACGATCACAAATAAGAGTAATCATAAATGGCTTGTGGAAAATCGTAACTCGAACGGGAAGGGAATAGGGTACTGCGTTAATTGCTAATAATGTTGGGTTTGTGAAGAGTGCTGGATTTCATTTGAAGTGAGAGATTGTGTAATATCTTTCTGAGGGACGTTTTTGTTTCGCTGGAGATATATATTTTCTGAATAATAATAATATCAAATCCATGAATGCATTAGAAATATATGGGAGTGGCTTCACAAATAAAAATAAACATAACCAGCTAATTAAAAATCATAATAACGACATCAGAAATGCTATCTCTACTATGTCACCACTTTAATTCACAACACAGGAAGTGGTATGAGCGATAACACACTCTCTTTAAAAGAAAAAATAGGTTATAGCCTTGGCGATGCGGCAAGCCATATCGTCTTTGACAACGTCATGCTATATCTCATGTTTTTTTATACCGATATCGCGGGTTTACCTGCGGCCTTTGTTGGCACCATGTTTTTAGTCACCCGCATCCTGGATGCAATCTCCGATCCGTGTATGGGGCTGCTTGCCGACCGCACACGGTCACGCTGGGGGAAATTCCGCCCCTGGATCCTCTGGGCGGCTATTCCCTTTGGCATCAGCTGCTACTTTACCTATACCGTACCAGACCTGTCTCTTGGCGGAAAAATGGTCTATGCCACAGTGACTTATATTGTACTCACGCTGCTTTATACGATAGTGAACATTCCCTATTGCGCGCTCGGTGCGGTGATTACTAACGATCCGCAGCAGCGTATTTCCATGCAGTCATGGCGCTTTGTGCTGGCTACGGCTGGCGGCATGTTGTCTACAGCGCTGATGATGAAAATGGTGGAGTGGATTGGCGGGGACGATAAAGCTTATGGTTTTCAGATGAGTATCGCCATTCTGGCCGTGCTGGCGATCGTGATGTTTTTTATCTGTTTTGCGACAACGAAGGAGCGAGTCGTTGCGCCGCCAACCAGTGATGGCTTTAAAGGGATGCTCAGCGACCTGAAAGATATCTGGCAGAACAGCCAATGGCGCGTGGTGGGCTATTTAACGGTCTTCGCGATTATTGGGACTTCGGTGCGCGGCGGCGCGATGATGTATTACGTCACGTGGATTATGGAGTCGCCTAAGCTATTTTCTCTATTTCTGACGACTTACTGCGTCGGTAATATTATCGGCAGTGCGATAGCCAAACCGCTTACCGGTCACTTCTGCAAAGTGAAGGTGTTTATTAGCTGTAACGTGGCGCTGACGTTACTGAGTTTTTGTATGTTCTTTGCCCCGATGGATACCGTCACGTTGATGTTTTGCCTGATCTTTATCATCGGTGTTCTGCACCAGGTGATGACGCCGATCAAGTGGGTAATGATGGCGGATACCGTTGACTATGGCGAAGCCTGCAATGGCAAACGTCTGACCGGAATCAGCTTTGCGGGAACCCTGTTTGTGCTGAAAATGGGGCTAGCCGTTGGCGGGGCGGTTATCGGTTGGATGCTGGCGGCCGGGGGCTATCAGGCGGGGGCCACGTCGCAGTCTGCTGCGACGCTGACCACCATCACGCTGCTGTTTACCGTGGCACCGGGTATTTGCTATTTACTGTGCGCGGTAACGGCAAAAGCGTTCTATAAACTAGACAGCGAAGCGATGGTGCGCGTTAATGCCACTCTCAAAAGCAGAGCATAATCAGCTGAGATAAAGATACAAAAGGAGCCGTCATGAAAATTTCCCGCCTCGGAGAAGCGCCTGATTACCGTTTCTCACTGGCCAACGAGCGTACGTTTCTGGCCTGGATTCGCACGTCGCTGGGCTTTCTGGCGGCGGGAGTCGGGCTCGATCAGCTGGCGCCAGACTTCGCGACCCCGGCTATCCGCGAAGCGCTGGCGCTGCTGTTGTGCCTGTTTGCCGGCGGGCTGGCTATCTACGGCTACCTGCGCTGGTTGCGTAACGAAAAGGCGATGCGGCTGAAGGAAGATTTACCCTATACCCGCAGTCTGCTGGTGATAAGCCTCATGCTTACCTTCGTGGCGGCGGTGGTGATGCTGCTGGTGCTGTATGCCGGATAGTCGCAAAGCCCGGCGTCAGGCTGACCCGGGCTTGCAGCCTGAGCGCACGTCGCTGGCATGGTTGCGCACCCTGCTCGGCTATGGCGCGCTGATGGCGTTAGCGCTTAAACACAACTGGCATCAGGCGGGTATGCTGTTCTGGGTATCGCTTGGCGTGCTGGCGATTGTCGCCGTTATCCTGTGGCAATATACCCGCAACCGTAACGTGATGGATGTAACGCAGGATGATTTTGCGCAATCGCGCGCGGTACGTGACAAATTCTTGATCTCCCTCGCGGTGTTATCCCTCGCAATATTGTTTGCTATTACCCACATTCGCCAACTTATTATTTTTCTAAGGGATTTTACATGACAGGATGTCAGGTGATGGCCAAACCGGCCAGCTCTCGCTGTAACCTCAACTGCCGCTACTGCTTTTACCTCGAAAAACCCGAACAGCCGATGATGGATGAGGCCACGCTGGAGCGCTTTGTCAGCCAACACATTGCGGCGCAGCCTGGGCCAGAAGTCACTTTTGCCTGGCAGGGCGGGGAGCCAACGCTGTGCGGGCTGGCGTTTTTCCAGCGCGCGCTGGCGCTGCAAAAGCAGTACGCTAACGGCAAACAGATCCACAATGCCTTCCAGACCAACGGTCTGCTGCTCAATGACAGCTGGTGTCGCTTCTTTAGGGAGAACGGCTGGCTGGTCGGGATCTCACTGGACGGTCCGGCCGATCTCCACGATACCTATCGTGTTAACCGCAGCGGCAAGCCGAGCCACCACAAAGTGATGAAAGCCATTGAGATGCTCTCTCAACACGGCGTCGAATTTAATCTGCTGGTGGTGGTCAATCGTCTGAATAGCCAGCAGCCTCAACGTCTCTATCGTTACCTGCGCGGTCTCGGCACCGCCTTTTTACAGTTTATTCCGCTGGTTGAGCGCGATGAGCATGGCAAGCTCAGCGCGGAGTCGGTTACCGCCGATGCGTGGGGCGCATTCCTGACGGGCGTGTTTAACCAGTGGGTCCATGAAGATATTGGCCGTGTTTATATACAGCTGTTTGATTCAACATTAGGCGTCTGGAGCGGCCATCGGTCGCAGATGTGCGCGTTCAGCGAAACCTGCGGTCACGCTTTTGCGCTGGAGGCCAACGGCGATCTCTACCAGTGCGATCACTTCGTTTACCCCGAGTTTTATCTGGGAAACATCCATCAGCAGACGTTACAGGCGCTGAATGCTACGCCGCAAGCCGCCGCCTTCAGCCAGCAAAAACAGCGTGGGCTAACAGACGCGTGCCGCCAGTGCACCGTGCTGCCGTTCTGCCAGGGCGATTGCCCAAAGCACCGAAACGCCGATGGAAAAAGCGCACTGTGTGAGGGCTATCGCCAGTTCTTTACCCACAGCGCGCCGTATATGAAAGCGATGCGCGATCTCCTGAAACAACGCCGCTCACCGGTGGAATTAATGGTGATGTTAAATCAGAGCCGATAAGCTTTCTCTGTTTGCCAGCCGCCGAAGACGAATGGCAAACAGGTCAAGGCGAACGCCGTCTGTTCTGGTATCACTAGCGTACTGAGTGATAACCCGTCAGGAGTGTCTATGTCGCTTGTGCTGCCCCGTGATACCCATTTCCGCCACCCGCAGGAGAGCGTGGTGTTCCATTTCTGGCATCCGGAGAAAAGCATCAGCCATGAACATACGCACGAATACTGCGAGCTGTTCCTGGTCGGCAGCGGAAGCGGAATTCATGTTATCAATGAAAAGCCCTACCTGTTGAGCAGCGGTACGCTGTGCTATCTGAACCGGCAGGATTATCACCTGTTTGAAGAGATGAAGGATTTGCAGCAGGTGAACCTGCTGTATCTGGGGCGCGATAGCTTCAATTTTATCAAGCACATCGATTATCTGCTGCCGCAGGAAGGGGAGAGCAACGTCTGGCAGCTGGATGTCGGCATTATGCAGCGCATATTTGACCGTCTGGCGAGTCATCGCGAAGAAGAGTTTAGCGACCCTCTGCTGGCGGAAAGCCATAAGGAGATGATTTTCCTGGAAGTGTTACATACGCTGAACCTCTGGCGCTACAAAACGCAGGCGTTTCACTCCAGCGAAGACCGCATTAGCCAGGTGCTGATTCACCTGAACGGTCGCTGGCAGCAGCCGCTCGATCTCGACGGTTTATGTCAGATGTTTGCTATTTCACGGCGTACGCTTCAGCGTGGATTTAGCGACTACACCGGCGTTTCGCCGCAGCAGTATCTGGCCCGTGTGCGGCTGCTGCAGGCACGCTACCAGCTGCGTTTTACGCAAGATACGGTCAATGAAATAGCCATACGCTGCGGATTTGGCGACGTTAGCTACTTTTCGCGCGCGTTTCGCCGTCAGTTTGGCGTTTCGCCCAATCAGTGCCGCTAGCTATCAGGCTGGCGGGTGATTCGCTGCGCCACCGGTGTCAATCATTGCACGGGATGAGCAGGCCGGATAAGCGCAGCGCCATCCGGCATTTTGGTTTTGTTGTCGCCTTATATTTTCCTTTCAATCACTTCCAACTGCGTAGCGCCGGGCCTTTCTTCGTGCGGCACATCGCGGAAAATCGGCAGAGCCTCCCAGCGTAGCCAATAGCGGCTTTGCGGGCTGTAATCACTGTTCTGCGCGGCGACCAGCTGCACTTCGGCCCGTGGCGCAACGTTCTGCCGGGGCCGCCATTGTTCGGCTGGCAGCGGCGGTGTGGGCGTGCGGTGAGCGACAACGCTAAGCGTCCGGTCATCAATAATCCACTCACCGCTTCCGGCCCCGGCGGTGCTCCAGTCCACGGCCATTTGCCCGTTACCGATCGCGCGCGGCGCGCTGAGGGTGACGTCCGGTGGAATCGAGCCGCCGCCGCTGAAATCCCAGCGGAACGCCCACTGGCTAATCTGCGCCTTTTGCCAGCTTCCCTTACCGTCCGGGCGCGCCAGATAAGCCTGCGACAGCCCCCGATCATCATAACGATGGTAAATCAGCACCGGGCGCGCCTGATTATCAAAACCGACTTCCTGCACCATATTGATAAGCCCGCCGCCGATACCGGCGTCATCGACAATTTCACCCTGATGGCGGGCAATCGGCAGGGCGAGCGGCGTACCGTCTGATTTCTCCCAGCGCTGCAGGTCGCGGCTGCGGGCGTAGGAAAGATTATTGTTGGTCTCGCAGTGCGGCGTTTCGCGCCACATCCAGATCATATGCCAGTAACCGTCTGGCCCCAACAGCGGCTGGCGGGCATAGCCGTTGCGCGCGCCTTCTCCGTTGAGTAGCGGGGTCTCTAACAGGCGCGTCCAGCGCTGGCGGTCAACGTCGTAAATGTTATACAGATCGTCACCATTGCCGCTACAACCATCGCGATAGCGGAAGATCAGCCGCCCCTGCGCATCCTTAAAAAACACCGGGTAGGTTGCACGCGCTTCGCGTTTGCCGGTCATCGCCGGTATGCATTCCAGCGTGGTGATGTCCAGCGGCTGGCGGCTGCGGAAGTAAATAAGCGGATCAACATGCATATTGCCGGAAAGATGCAGGAATCCGCCGCTATCAACCGCCATCGTCAGATAATTGTGCGAATCAAACTCGGTGATATGCGAGTAGCGTTCGCGCTCTGGCAGCCAGAGCCCCTCTGGCTGAAACGTCTGCCATGGGCCGTCGGGCAATTCACGCTGGCCCACGGTGATGCGGTGCTCGGCGTCATACCAGGCGGCGAACTGGTGGTTGTCGTGATTAATCAGACAGTAAAGTACGGTGAAATCTGCGCAGGCGTGTGCCACGGGCGCAACAACGATATCGGTCATCAGACGGTCTCCGGACGAGAAACAAACGATTTTTTACGACGCAGGAAGAAGGCGGCCAGCACCAGCGCGCCGATGGGGTGCAGGGTCGCACCGGCATAAATCGGCATCGAATAACCAAAGTGGTCGATAATAGTGCCGACAAAGCCGTTAAAGATAATGGAGGTCACGCCGCCCAGCGCGCTCATCACGCCGATAGCGGTGGCGATGGCCACGCGCGGTGCCAGCCCGCCCATCATGATGGTGGCCATACTGAGCCAGGCGGTGCACATAAAGTTAATCACCGTCATGATCGCCACCGCCGCGTAGGCGTTGCTGATGGATGGCAGCAGAAAGACCAGCGGCGCCAGGCAGGTGACGGACCAGATAATGGTTAAGCGGGCGCGGGTGGCATCCATACCGCGCGCAACGAGGCGGTCGGAGGCCCAGCAGACTGCCAGCACGCCAAAGACGGCAACCAGCGGCGGCAGCCACATCAACTTGCCGACTTCCGCCAGCGTCAGGCCGATTTTTTCCTGCATAAAGCCGACCTGCCAGTACTGATAGAAAAACCAGAACGGGTCGGTGAGTAAGCGAGCAATCAGCAGCGCCCAGATAGGTTTTGAGGTCAGTACCATCTTGTAGCGCTCAACCAGCGGCACGCTGATGGCGCTCACCTGCGCCGTGTCGTCGGCCGCAGGCGGCGTTTTACGGCTGGAGAGATACCACATCACCCCGACCACCACGCCTGCCATTGCTGGAATAAAGAACGCCCAGCGCCAGCCGGTTGATATCGTCACCCAGGCGACAAACGGTGGCGCAAGAATCAGCCCTAATGACTGAATAATATTGGTAAGCTGGAAGGCAAAGGCGCGCTGCTCGGCGCGAAACCAGGTAAAGACCGCCAGCGTTAGCGCCGGTACGATCCCGGACTCCGCCAGCCCCAGCATCACGCGCCCGACAATAAGCCCGGTCATCGAGTGCGACAGGCCGGTAATCAGCGTAGCCAGCGACATCAGTATCATTAGCGCGCACAGCACGTAGCGGCTGCCGAATCGGTCAACGATACCGCCCACAAAGAAATACATGAAGGTATAGGGGATCATAAAGGCGCTGATCAGCACCGAATAATCGCTGTTATCGAGCCCCAGCTCCTGCATCAGCGTGGTTTTCAGGATGGAAACAATTTGTCGGTCGAGCGAGAAGAAAAACAGCACGCAGCCGAGAAGCAATAGCAGCACCCAGATGAGCAGGGTGAAGCCGCCCCGGCTGATATTTTTGTCAGCCTGTTGCATTGTGTTCTCCGGTTTATCGTAGAAATACGAGGTAATCCGGAGTATATCGGTGTGTTTTTTGTGCGGGAGAGAAGGGCTGACGGAGTGTGACGTAAGACAATACGCTTTGACTTCCCGCGCCAAAATGGCGCGGGATCTGGCATGAATGTCCCGCTTCTGCGGCGTGGAGTTAGCGGCCTTTGGCCAGGTACTGCGCCATTTCGGCTTCTGGCACCATGCCGCCGCCCGTCGCCCATACCAGATGGGTGGCGTGATTGAGCTGCTCTGCGCTGAAACCATGCATCTGCTGGTAAGCCCTGGAGGCACAAACGTGCTGAGGGCCAGCCATGCCTGCCAGCGCCGACGGCTCAAGACGAATGCCTTCTTCCTGCGCCAGCCAGCCCAGCATGTCGTACATTGTCTGATCGTCCAGGGTGTACAGACCGTCGAGCAGACGCTCCATCGCCCGGCCGACAAAGCCCGAGGCGCGACCGACCGCTAGCCCATCCGCCGCCGTCAGGTTATCGATGCCGATATCCTGCACAGAAAGGGTATCGTGTAGCCCGGTGTAAATCCCCAGCAGCATGCACGGTGAATGAGTCGGTTCAGCGAAGAAGCAGTGAACATTATCGCCAAACGCCAGCTTAAGGCCAAACGCCACGCCGCCAGGGCCGCCACCGACGCCGCAAGGCAGGTAGACAAACAGAGGATGATCGGCATCCACCACGCGCCCCTGCTGGGCAAACTGCGCTTTCAGACGCTGACCGGCGACCGCATAGCCTAAGAACAGCGTGCGGGAATTTTCATCATCGATAAAGAAGCAGTTCGGATCGGACTCTGCCGCCTTACGACCTTGTTCAACCGCCACGCCATAATCTTCTTCGTACTCCACCACCGTCACGCCGTGGCTGCGCAGCTTGGCTTTTTTCCACGCGCGGGCGTCTGCAGACATATGCACCGTAACGTTAAAGCCGATGCGGGCACTCATGATACCAATCGACATGCCGAGGTTGCCGGTGGAGCCAACCGCGATGCTGTACTGACTGAAGAACTGTTTAAATTCAGGTGAAAGCAAAACGCGGTAATCGTCTTTGGTGGTCAGCAGACCGGCTTCCAGCGCCAGTTTTTCCGCATGGGTCAGTACTTCATAAATGCCACCGCGGGCTTTAATCGAGCCTGAAATAGGCAAATGACTGTCTTTCTTCAGCAGGAGTTCGCCGTTAATGTGCTGCCCGAACGCTTTTTCCAGCCGTTTTTGCATGGCCGGGATTGCGGCCAGCTCAGATTCGATAATGCCCCCGGTGGCGGCGGTTTCCGGGAAGGCCTGCGCCAGATACGGTGCGAAGCGCGTCAGACGCGCGTGGGCGTCCTCAACATCGTGTGCTGTCAGGCCAACATAGGGTAAACCTTCCGCAAGAGAGGTGGTGCCAGGGTTAAACCAGGTTGTCTCTTTCAGAGCCACCAGATCTTCCACTAAAGGATGCTGGGCGATAAGTGTTTGAATGTTTTCCATAGTCAGTCTCTTCGCGCTTAGATAATAAAGGAAAGCAGGAATGTGCACGCCAGTGCAATCACCGACGCGATAAATGTCGCAGTCGTATAGTATTTGAACGTCTCATTCAGGGTGGCGCCACAGTACTGCTTCACCAGCCAGAACAGGGAATCGGTGACGATCGTGCAGCCAATAGCGCCAGAACCGATGGCAATAGCGATGATCTCCGGGCTTACGTTAGGGTAGAGTGGCAGCATCGGTGCCACGATTGCCGTCGCGCCCATCATCGCCACCGTGGCAGAACCTACCGCCGCGTGCAGAATCAGCGCAACCAGCCAGGCCAGCAGAATCGGGTGCATATGCATGTTCGAGAGGATCAGCGCGAGGGTATCCGCCAGCCCGCTGCTCTTGAGGATAGCGTTGAATGCGCCGCCTGCGCCGATAATCAGCAAAATGTTAGCAATGGAGCCAAAACCGTTTTCGGTATGGGTCAGCAGCGCACCCATGCCGATGTGCTGGCGCAGGCCGAGAACGTAATAGGCCACGAAAACGGCGATAAACATCGCGGTGATCGGGTTACCAATAAACTCCAGCAGCGTATACACCGTGCTGCCTTTCGCCATGTTCAGTTCCGCGACGGTTTTCACCAGCATCAGGCCAATTGGCAGCAGTACGGTAAACAGCGTCGCGCCCAGCGATGGCAGCGTGCTTTCATCACGCACTTTCAGGTCGGAAAACTCAGCCGGTACTGGCTTAAACGGCAGACGATTACCGAGAAACTTCAGGTACAGCGGCCCGCCGATTAGCGATGCCATTAAGCCCACCAGTAAACCGTAGACAATCACGGTGCCAATGTCTGCGCCCAGCTTGTTGGCCACGAACAGCGCCGCCGGATGCGGTGGTACGACGCAGTGCACCGCCATCAGCGCGGTACACAGCGGGATCGCCAGCTTTAGCAGCGAAGTATTGGTCTTTTTGGCAATTGAGAATGCCAGTGGAATTAATAGCACCACGCCCACTTCAACGAACAGCGTGATCCCGCAAATCAGCCCGACCAGCACCATAATGACGTCGGCGGAAAGCCAGCGGCAGCGCTGTAGCGTCAGGCCGATGCGTTCGGCCGCGCCGGAGACTTCCATCATTTTTCCAAGGATAGTCCCAAGGCCAATAACCGCCGCGAGGAAGCCCAGCGTACTGCCGATGCCGTTCTCGATGGCATTGACCATATCCAGCGGCCCCATACCCATCATCGTCCCCACGAAGAAACTGGCTAACAGCAGCGCCAGAAACGGGTGGAATTTGAACTTCACGATGGTCAAAACGATTAACACGATGCTTATCAGCAGCGTGCTCACAACCCAGATCTGAGAGTGCATAGCTCACCTTGCCCTGTGATTAATATGGGTTTATTGGACAAAAATAAGGCACCCGCTGACAAACGATATAAATCGCCCTTCACATGAGCCAGATTGAATCAAAATGGTGATTTACGTCTTATTACCGGTAATTTATGCGACATGAATCATTCTGATTCATCTTTGTGCTGATTTTGCCGGTGATTTTTTTTACACTCCGGCGAAAAACAGGCAATACGGAGAGGAATATGGAACCCCTGCGCGAGGGCAGAAATCGTCTGCTGAACGGCTGGCAGCTATCAAAGCTGTATACCTTCGAAGTGGCGGCCCGGCATCAGTCGTTTGCGCTGGCGGCAGACGAGCTGTCATTAAGCCCCAGCGCCGTCAGCCATCGCATTAACCAGCTGGAAGAGGAGCTGGGTATTCAGCTCTTTGTCCGCTCGCATCGTAAAGTAGAGCTCACCCACGAAGGTAAACGCGTGTTCTGGGCGCTGAAATCATCGCTGGATACGCTCAACCAGGAGATTCTTGATATTAAAAATCAGGAGCTATCGGGGACGCTCACCGTCTACTCGCGGCCTTCTATCGCCCAGTGCTGGCTGGTTCCGGCGCTCGGTGACTTTACCCGCCGCTACCCGTCCATTTCACTGACCATCCTGACCGGCAACGACAACGTCAATTTACAGCGCGCCGGGGTTGATTTGGCTCTCTATTTTGACGATGCGCCTTCCGCACAGCTCGTGCATCACTTCCTGATGGATGAAGAAATTCTGCCGGTATGCAGCCCGGAATACGCCCGCCGCTACGCTCTGACCGGCTCGCTGGTAAACCTGCCACACTGTACGCTACTGCACGACAGACAGGCGTGGAGCAACGACTCAGGGACCGATGAATGGCACAGCTGGGCGCAGCAGTATGCGGTGAATTTGCCGACATCGTCGGGCATTGGTTTCGATCGTTCTGATTTAGCGGTGATTGCGGCGATGAACCACATCGGCGTGGCGATGGGGCGAAAGCGGCTGGTGCAAAAGCGCCTCGACAGCGGGGAGCTGGTGGCTCCTTTCGGTGATAAGGCGCTGAAATGTCATCAGCATTATTACGTCACCACGCTGCCCGGCAGGCAGTGGCCGAAAATTGAGGCGTTTATTGGTTGGCTTCAGGAGCAGGTTAAATAGGCGTTTTACGCCGGGTGGCGGCTCCGCCTTACCCGGCCTATTCATGCCCAATGTAGGCCGGATAAGCGAAGCGCCATCAGGCAACGGTCGGACGCGATTACACCGCCTGGCCCTGATGCGCAAAGCGCGACGCTAGCGGCAGCCAGCAGAGGAAAATCAGCAGCCCCATCAGCGTCATCAGCAGCCCGATGCTGGCCTGACCGGTTTGCGGCATCATCGCCGACAGCCAGGCCAGCACGCCGGAGCCGATATTTTGCAGGCCGCCAACCAGCGCCCCGGCGGTACCGGCGAGGAACGGGAAGGGCTCCATTGCACCAGCACGCCGGAGCTGGCTTCAAACACCGCAATACCGGCCAGGCCGCCAATCAGCATCAGCAGGTAGCAGTTAAAGCCGCTATTACCGAACAGCGTTTTGTAGTTGCTGATAAGCCGGGTTTTCGGTGCGCCGGTCGGACGCGTTTCCGGCATCCAGCGCGCCATGCTGAAGGTGACACCTGCGCAGAGCACCAGCAGGAAACCGTAGCAGGCACGCCAGTTGATCAGTGTCTCCAGCACGCCGCCAATCAGCGGCGCCAGCAGCGGGCTCACCAGAATACCCATATTTAACAGACTGTTGGCGTGGCGAAGCTGGCTGCCTTCGTACAGATCGCGCGGCAGCGTTCGCGCCATTACGCCGCCAACTCCGGTCCCCATACCCTGTAGGGCGCTGGCGGCAATCAGCACCGTCAGGCTATGGGTTGTCACGGCCACCAGCGTCGCCAGCATAAAAATCGACATCCCGGTGAGGATCACCGGGCGGCGGCCCACGCGGTCGGACAGCGGGCCGTAAAACAGCTGCGAAACGCCGTAGGTCAACAGATACGCGGCCATTACGCTCTGCACTGCGCCTTCGCGAACGTTCAGATCGCTCGCCATCTGGGCAATGGCGGGGATGTATATGGTTTGCGCCATCTGACCGACGGCCACAAGCAGCACCAGCATCACCAGGATGTTGACGTTTCTATCTCTTTTCATTTCGCTGATTACTTTATGGAAATTGAGTTTATAAGAATAAATATCCAGGCAAGACGCCAAATCGGAGAGGAATCTACCACACTGAGGTCGCAATTTAACCATGCGTCATGTAAATGAAATGTGTGATACAGGCAGGATTTATACACGTAAACGGCAACAATAGTTGCCAGTTTATCAGGACAGCCGCAGCAGGATGGCACCAGCGGCAATCCCGCAGGCGGCGACCATGCGCAGCCCGGCGACCCGCTCTTTGAGCAGCAGCCAGGCAATCAGCGCGCCGAACAAAATTGAGCTTTCACGTAGCGCGGCGACCACCGCTAGCGGGGCCTGGGTCATTGCCCACAGCGCCAGGCCGTAGGAGCCCATCGTTCCCATGCCGCCTAAAATGCCTTTTTTCCAGTGCGTTGCCAGATAGCGTGCGGCTTCACGGCGGCGGGCGATTGTTGCCCAGCACAGCAGGCTGGAACCGTTGAGGAAAAACGACCACAGCGTATAGCCCAGCGCGGTGCCGGAAAGCCGCACGCCGGTGCCGTCAATCAGGGTGTAGCTCGCAATGATACAGGCGTTGAGCAACGATAACACAATACCCGCCTGAGACCCCGAGCGGCCGTTGAAGGCCATCGCCAGAATGGCCGAACAGATGACCGCAATACCGCCCCAGGCCAACGGAGAAAGGTGGTCGCCAAGACACAGCACGCTGATGGTGGCCACCAGAAGCGGCGCGGTGCCGCGCATCAGCGGGTAGGTCTGGCTCATGTCGGCAATCTGATAGGTTCGCGCGACCAGCACGGTGTAAATCACCTGCAAAACGGTAGAGGCGATCATAAACGGCACGCTGGCCGCTGAGGGCGTTGGGGCGAAGGGTAAAAGCAGCAGCGCGATAAGCGCAGCGGAGCCGGTGACGCCGATAGCCGAATAGAGTTTATCGTTTCCCGCCTTAACGATGGCGTTCCAGCTCGCGTGCAAAAGTGCGGCAAATAGCAAAATGCAGAAAACAGAGAGCGTCATGATAATACGTGGCCTGACAAGTTTTAACCAAAACGTAACACAGCCGATGGGCAACGAACAGGGCCAGAAATAGGGAAATGCCGGGACAGATTAGAGGATTCTCCTCCGTGTGGAAGTGTGATCGCTGCTGCATTTTTGTGCGGATGAAAATATTTCCATTGTCAGCCTGAAAAAGCTGTGTTTGTATGAATTCACTAAACGAATTGAGAGAAGACCCTTAATGACCCCATCAATGCTGACTTCGACCCTACTAAAAACCGCGCTACCAGCCGCGGTGGTCGTCGTGCGTGTGGTGGTGGTCGTCGGCAATGCGCCGTAGGGTCAGGAACACACACGATTCCAAACCCCGCCGGCGCAAACCGGGCGGGGTTTTTAGTTTCTAGCCCCCTCCGGATAGTCGGCCTAGTTGAAAGGACTGGAGCATGGCAATTTCGGGCACCACATCAAAGACCACGCGTTTTACCGGCGCGCAATTAATCGTTCATTTACTGGAACGCCAGGGTATTACCATGGTCACCGGCATTCCCGGCGGCACGGTTCTGCCGCTGTATGACGCCTTGAGCCAAAGCACCCAGATCCGTCATATTCTGGCGCGACACGAGCAGGGCGCAGGCTTTATTGCCCAGGGCATGGCGCGTACCCACGGCAAACCGGCGGTATGCATGGCCTGTAGCGGGCCGGGCGCGACCAACCTGGTTACCGCCATTGCCGATGCGCGTCTCGACTCCATCCCGCTGGTGTGTATCACCGGCCAGGTGGCCTCCTCGTTAATCGGTACCGACGCGTTTCAGGAAGTCGACACCTACGGCATCTCTATCCCCATCACTAAACACAACTACTTAGTCCGCAACATCAATGAATTACCGAAGGTTATTGCTGATGCTTTCCGGATTGCACAGTCTGGCCGCCCAGGCCCGGTGTGGATAGACATTCCTAAGGACGTTCAGACCGCGGAAATCGATATCAGCGAATTGCCAGAGCCCGGCGGCCGCGCGGCAACGCCGGAATTCAGCGCAGAGAGCGTGAGCGAAGCGGCAGCGATGATCAACGCCGCACAGCGTCCGGTGCTCTATCTGGGCGGCGGCGTTATCAACGCGCCGGAACGCGTTCGCGAGCTGGCGGAAAAAGCCAACCTGCCCACCACCATGACCCTGATGGCGCTGGGCATGCTGCCAAAAGCCCACCCGCTGTCATTAGGTATGCTGGGAATGCACGGTGCGCGCAGTACTAACTTTATTCTGCAACAGTCTGATTTACTGGTTGTTTTAGGTGCGCGTTTTGATGACCGGGCGACGGGTAAAGTGGCTGAATTCTGCCCGAATGCGAAGATTATCCACGTTGATATCGACCGCGCCGAGCTGGGTAAAATCAAACAGGCGCACGTGGCGATTCAGGCCGACGTTGACGACGTACTGGCGCAGCTGCTGCCGCAAATTGACGCCCAGCCGCGCGCTGAATGGCGCGGCAAAGTGGCGGAATTGCAACAAGAGTTCCCGGGGGCGATTCCTCAAGCGGGCGACCCGCTCAGCCATTACGGCCTGATCAACGCCGTTGCCGCCTGCGTGGACGACAGCGCGATTATCACCACCGACGTGGGCCAGCATCAGATGTGGACGGCGCAGGCTTACCCGCTGAACCGTCCGCGCCAGTGGCTGACCTCCGGCGGCCTCGGCACCATGGGCTTTGGCCTGCCTGCGGCCATCGGCGCGGCGCTGGCGAACCCGGACAAAAAAGTGCTGTGCTTCTCCGGTGACGGCAGCCTGATGATGAACATTCAGGAGATGGCGACCGCGGCGGAAAATCAGCTGGATGTGAAAATCATCCTGATGAACAACCAGGCGCTGGGTCTGGTACACCAGCAGCAGAGCCTGTTCTACAAACAGGGCGTATTTGCCGCCACCTACCCAGGCATGATTAACTTTATGCAGATTGCCGCCGGTTTCGGTCTGGAAACCTGCGATTTAAACAATGAAACAGACCCGCAGGCGGCGCTGCAGGCGATTATCAATCGCCCGGGCCCGGCGTTGATTCACGTGCGAATCGATGCAGAAGAAAAGGTGTATCCGATGGTGCCGCCGGGTGCGGCAAATAGCGAAATGGTGGGGGAATAAGCCATGCAAAAACAAACTCATGACAACGTTATCCTGGAACTCACCGTGCGCAACCACCCGGGCGTAATGACTCACGTCTGCGGGCTCTTTGCTCGCCGAGCGTTCAACGTCGAAGGCATCCTATGCCTACCGATTCACGGCAGCGACCATAGCCGCATCTGGCTGTTGGTGAACGACGATCAGCGCCTTGAGCAGATGATGAGCCAGATCGACAAGCTGGAAGATGTGGTGAAAGTGGCGCGAAATCAGTCCGACCCGTCGATGTTTAACAAAATCAGCGTCTTCTTCGAGTAATCCGCTCAAGGCTTGAACAGTCACGCGCTTATCGTTAAGGTAAGCGCTTTTGCCGGATGGCGGCGTAAACGCCTTATCCGGCCTACCACGGCTCCCGCCCGTAGGCCTGATAAGCGTAGCGCCATCAGGCATTTTCAAGCACCAGGACAACATCCATGATCACCATCGCCCTTATCGACGACCACACTATCGTCCGCTCCGGCTTTGCCCAACTGCTGGGGCTCGAAGCTGATTTGCAGGTCGTCGCCGAATTCGGTTCAGGGCGCGAGGCGCTGGCTGGGTTGCCGGGGCGCGGCGTGCAGGTGTGTATCTGTGATATCTCAATGCCGGATATCTCCGGTCTTGAACTGTTAAGCCAGTTGCCAAAAGGCATGGCGATTATCATGCTCTCCGTCCACGACAGCCCGGCGCTGGTGGAACAGGCGCTTAACGCAGGCGCACGCGGCTTCCTTTCCAAACGCTGTAGTCCGGATGAACTGATTGCCGCCGTGCATACTGTAGCAACCGGCGGCTGTTATTTGACGCCGGACATCGCCGTCAAGCTGGCGGCCGGGCGTCAGGACCCGCTGACCAAACGCGAACGCCAGGTGGCGGAAAAGCTGGCGCAGGGGATGGCGGTCAAAGAGATTGCCGCCGAACTGGGCCTGTCGCCGAAAACGGTACACGTCCACCGCGCTAACCTGATGGAAAAGTTGGGCGTCAGCAACGACGTTGAGCTGGCGCGCCGCATGTTTGATGGCTGGCAATGAACGCACTTTTCTCCCGGCTGATCACCGTTGTCGCCTGCTTTTTTATTTTCTCCGCCGCCTGGTTTTGCCTGTGGAGTATCAGTCTTCACCTGGTTGAGCGCCCGGAGCTGGCGGTACTGCTGTTCCCGTTTGGTCTCAGGCTAGGGCTGATGCTGCAATGTCCGCGCGGCTACTGGCCGGTGCTGGTGGGCGCTGAGTGGCTGCTGGTCTACTGGCTGGCGCAGGAGGTGGCGCTGGCGCATCTGCCTATTTTGATGATCGGTAGCTTCCTCACGCTGCTGCCGGTGACGCTGATCTCGCGCTACCGCCATCAACGCGATTGGCGAACATTGTTGTTACAGGGCGCGGCGCTCACGGCGGCAGCGCTGCTGCAATCGCTGCCCTGGCTGGGGCAAGGGGAAACCGCATGGACCGCGCTGCTGCTGACCCTCACCGGCGGGCTGACGCTGGCCCCTATCTGCCTCGTGTTCTGGCACTACCTCACCAGCACCACCTGGCTGCCGCTTGGCCCGGCGCTGGTGTCGCAGCCGGTGAACTGGCGCGGGCGGCATCTGGTCTGGTATCTGCTGCTGTTTACCGTCAGCCTGTGGCTACAGCTCGGTTTGCCCGCAGAACTCTCGCGCTTTACCCCGTTTTGTCTCGCTTTACCGATTATCGCGCTGGCCTGGCACTACGGCTGGCAGGGGGCGCTGATCGCCACCCTGATGAACGCCATCGCCCTGATTGCCAGCCAGACCTGGCACGATCACCCCGTTGATTTATTGCTTTCGCTGCTGGCGCAAAGCCTGACCGGGCTGCTGCTCGGCGCGGGCATCCAGCGACTGCGCGAGCTAAACCAGTCGCTGCAAAACGAACTGGCGCGCAACCACCGGCTGGCGGAACGCCTGCTGGAAACCGAAGAGAGCGTGCGGCGCGACGTAGCGCGTGAGCTGCATGACGATATCGGCCAGACCATCACCGCCATTCGCACCCAGGCGGGCATCGTCCAGCGGTTGGCGCCTGAAAACGCGGGTGTGAAGCAGAGCGGGGCGCATATTGAGCAGCTGTCGCTGGGCGTTTACGACGCCGTACGCCGCCTGCTGGGTCGGCTGCGCCCGCGCCAGCTCGATGACCTCTCGCTGGAACAGGCCATTCGCTCGCTGATGCGCGAAATGGAGCTGGAAAGCCGGGGCATCGTCAGCCACCTCGACTGGCGAATTGATGAATCAACGCTGAGCGAAAGCCAGCGGGTAACGCTGTTCCGCGTCTGCCAGGAAGGGCTCAACAACATTGTGAAGCACGCGAACGCCAGCGCGGTGACGCTACAGGGCTGGCAGCAGGATGAACGGCTGATGCTGGTGATGGAAGATGACGGCAGCGGCCTGCCGCCGGGGTCGAATCAACAGGGCTTTGGCCTCACCGGCATGCGCGAACGCGTGACCGCGCTCGGCGGCTCGCTCACGATTTCCTGCATGCACGGCACGCGGGTCAGCGTCTCTTTGCCTCTGCGCTACGTGTAAGGAACGGCAATGTTTCAATTTCTCAAGGCGCCGGCTAATGCCCCGCGCATTACCGACAAGCAGGAAGTGGATGCCCAGTACCGCTATTGGCGTCGGCATATTTTGCTGACCATCTGGCTTGGCTACGCGCTGTTTTACTTCACCCGTAAAAGCTTCAACGCCGCGGTGCCGGAGATTCTCACCACCGGCGTGCTGACCCGCAGCGATATTGGCCTGCTGGCGACGCTGTTTTACATCACCTACGGGCTGTCGAAGTTTATCTCCGGCATCGTCAGCGATCGCTCCAACGCCCGCTATTTTATGGGGATCGGGCTGATTGCCACCGGGGTGGTCAATATTCTGTTCGGCTTCTCCACTTCGTTGTGGGCCTTCGCCCTGCTGTGGGCGCTGAACGCCTTCTTCCAGGGCTGGGGCGCGCCGGTCTGCGCCCGCCTGCTCACCGCCTGGTACTCGCGCAACGAGCGCGGCGGCTGGTGGGCCATCTGGAATACCGCGCACAACGTCGGCGGGGCGCTGATCCCTATCGTGATGGGCGCGGCGGCGCTGCACTACGGCTGGCGTGCGGGGATGACCATCGCGGGAACCATGGCGATTGTGGTCGGCCTGTTCCTCTGCTGGCGACTGCGCGATCGTCCGCAGGCCATTGGTCTGCCGCCGATTGGCGACTGGCGGCACGACGAACTGGAGATAGCCCAACAGCAGGAAGGGGCCGGGCTGACGCGCAAAGAGATCTTCACCCGTTACGTGCTGCTCAACCCCTACATCTGGCTGCTGTCGCTGTGCTATGTGCTGGTGTACGTGGTGCGCGCGGCGATCAACGATTGGGGCAATTTATACATGTCCGAGACGCTGGGCGTCGATTTGGTGACGGCGAATACCGCAGTGACCATGTTTGAGCTAAATAGCTGCGCCTAATACCGCTACACTTTTGCCTGACCATGTTTTCCTCCGGGGAATGGGCTGGCGGTTTCCATAAAATGGCGGACCTTTTTCAGTAACTGCCACATTGAGCGGCACTGATGATTACGGGTTATCGTGTCATGAAGTGCCTGCCATAGCCGTTCCACATGATTCACCCACGGCGAGTAAACCGGCTGGTAAATTACCCTGAACTTGGGATTTGCTTTCAACCAGCGCTGTGTTTCGCGGCTTTTATGGATAATGTAGTTATCAACGATCAGCGTGATTGTTTTCGCCCGCCGGTAAGTGGCTTTCAGGTGCTTCAGCAGAGCGATAAACAGCGCTGAACTTTTGCTGTTGCCGCCCACGTAGCTGACTTTACCCGTGCCACTGTGCAGTGCGCCGGCCAGATAGTATTTTTCGTTCTGCCCCGGCGTCACTACCCGTTTCTGCTGTCCGCGCAACTGCCAGTCCGCACCGATTTTAGGATTAAGGTGGATATCCACTTCATCTTCATAAAATACCGGATGCTCTGCGCTGCATTCATCCAGCGCTTTGTGGATTACCGCCATCTTTTCATCTTTATGTGGGTCACGGATACGCAGAGTTGGCGCGGCCCTGCGCCATACAAGCCCCGCAGATGGCAACCAGCGGCGAACGGTTCCTGCATGTAACTGGCAACCGGTTATCTCATTGATTTTTATTGCCAGTAATTCGGTGCTCCAGCGTGAACGTTGATAACCAAAATCGCCGGGAGAATGCTTTATCAGCTCACGTAACAGGGTGCAGATATGTTCAAAAGGCCAGCGTCGGGAGCGCCCTGCGGGTAAGGATTTCAGGCCTTCAATACCTGAGTGCGTAAACCAGTTAATCCAGCGACCAACGGATGAACGGGCACAACAGAGAGTTCTGGCAACATCGCTGACCCGTTCACCCCGATGAAGCATCAGCATGGCCGTGAGTCTGCGGGCATGATTTTTATCACGCGTTTTATGAATAGCTTTCTGCATCAGGCGTCGTTCGCCACGGGGTATTGGTACTATGATCGGCATCGCTCAGTCCGGTTGGTGATTTTGGTTGGTTTGGCGATTGATCAGATCGCACAATCCGGGCTGAGTTCCCTTTCAGTGATCTACTATTCCGCGCAGCTATTTAGGCGGTTTCATCGGCGCGCTGGTGGCGGGCTGGGGCTCGGACAAACTGTTTAATGGTAACCGTGGGCCGATGAACCTGATCTTCGCCGCCGGGATTTTGCTCTCGGTGGGCTCGCTGTGGCTGATGCCGTTTGCCAGCTACGTCATGCAGGCGGCGTGCTTCTTCACCACCGGCTTCTTCGTCTTCGGCCCGCAGATGCTGATCGGCATGGCGGCGGCGGAGTGCTCGCACAAAGAGGCGGCGGGCGCCGCCACCGGTTTCGTCGGGCTGTTTGCCTACCTTGGCGCGTCGCTTTCCGGCTGGCCGCTGGCGAAGGTGATGGAAGTGTGGCACTGGACGGGCTTTTTCGTGGTGATTGCCATTGCGGCGGGCATCTCCGCGCTGCTGCTGCTGCCGTTCTTAAACGCCCAGGCGCCGCGAGAAGCGTGACCCGCTTCACTTTTCTAAGACGAATGACCTAAAACTAGGAAATTTTCCCGGTTTCACCTGGACGCTGTCTCAGGCCAGCCGCGCCGCTGATTTTTACAATACCGGCTATCACGCAGGTATATAAAAATCAGGAGATACCCATGCTGGCCTTCTTAAACCAGGTGCGCAAGCCGACCCTGGATCTGCCGCTCGATGTGCGGCGCAAAATGTGGTTCAAACCGTTCATGCAGTCCTATCTGGTGGTCTTTATCGGCTACTTGACGATGTATCTGATTCGTAAGAACTTTAACATCGCGCAGAACGACATGATCTCCACCTACGGGCTGAGCATGACCCAGCTCGGTATGATTGGTCTCGGCTTCTCCATCACCTACGGCGTGGGTAAAACGCTGGTCTCCTACTATGCCGACGGTAAGAACACCAAGCAGTTCCTGCCGTTTATGCTGATTCTCTCCGCCATTTGTATGCTCGGCTTCAGCGCCAGTATGGGCGCGGGTTCGACCAGCCTGTTCCTGATGATTGCCTTCTACGCGCTGAGCGGTTTCTTCCAGAGTACCGGTGGCTCGTGTAGCTATTCGACCATCACCAAATGGACGCCGCGTCGCAAGCGCGGTTCTTACCTCGGCATGTGGAACATCTCCCACAACCTCGGCGGCGCGGGTGCGGCAGGCGTGGCGCTGTTTGGCGCCAACTACCTGTTCGACGGTCACGTCATCGGCATGTTTATCTTCCCGTCGATTATTGCGCTGGTAGTGGGCTTTATCGGCCTGCGCTACGGTAGCGACTCCCCGGAATCTTACGGCCTCGGCAAAGCGGAAGAGCTGTTCGGTGAAGAGATCAGCGAAGAGGACAAAGAGACTGAAGAAAACGAGATGACCAAATGGCAGATCTTTGTTGAGTACGTGCTGAAAAACAAAGTGATTTGGTTGTTATGTTTCTCGAACATCTTCCTGTACGTGGTGCGTATCGGTATTGACCAGTGGTCCACCGTCTACGCCTTCCAGGAGCTGAAGCTCTCCAAAGAAGTGGCGATTCAGGGCTTTACCCTGTTTGAAGTCGGCGCGCTGGTCGGCACCCTGCTGTGGGGCTGGCTCTCCGATCTGGCCAATGGGCGTCGTGCGCTGGTGGCCTGCGTGGCGCTGGCATTGATCATTGCCACGCTGGGCGTTTATCAGCACGCCAGCAATCAGTATGTCTATCTGGCGTCGCTGTTTGCCCTGGGCTTTCTGGTGTTTGGTCCGCAGCTGTTAATCGGCGTGGCGGCAGTCGGATTTGTACCGAAAAAAGCGATCGGTGCAGCCGATGGCATCAAAGGCACCTTCGCCTACCTGATTGGCGACAGCTTTGCCAAGCTGGGTCTGGGGATGATTGCCGACGGTACGCCAATCTTCGGCCTCACCGGCTGGGCGGGCACCTTCGCCGCGCTGGATACCGCCGCTATCGGCTGTATCTGCCTGATGGCCATCGTCGCGATATTTGAAGAACGTAAAATTCGCCGCGAGAAAAAGATTCAGCAGTTAAAAATGGCGTAAGTGTGTTTGGTCACTTCTTTGCCCGGTTCTGCACCGGGCTTTTTTATGCCTGCTGGCTGGTCTCATGCAGCAATTCACGCAGCCACTGCTGCGCCGGGTCGCGATGCGTACGCTCATGCCAGGCCATGCTTTTGGTAAAGCCGTGAATCGCCACCGGCGGATCCTGCAAGCAGATTGACGCGCGCGTGCTGGCAAGACGGCTCGGCACGACGGCAATCATTTCGCTGACGGCCAGCACTTCCGGTAGCACCAGGAAGCTGCTTACCGACAGCCCTATCCGGCGTTGGCGGCCGACTTTCGCCAGCGCGTCGTCGGTTACGCCCCAGAAACTCTCGCCTTCGTAAGAGACCAGAATATGTTCCAGCGCGCAGAAGCGGTCGAGGCTTAACGGCTGCTGTGCATCGGGGTGGTCGGCGCGGAGCATACAGACATAGCGTTCATCATACAGCGTACGGCTGTGCAGATCGCCCGGCGTGGTGCTGGGGGTCAGCAGCGCGAGGTCGATTTTCCCCTGCTCAAACTGTGCGGTCAGCCGCTCCGGCTCAACCGGAATGACCCGCACACGAATCCCCGGCGCGCGGACTTTCAACGCGGCGATAAATGGCACGACTACCGCTTTCAGCGCGTAATCGGTGGCGGCGAGGGTAAAGGTGAAGCTGGCGGTCAGCGGATCGAAGCGGGCTGGCTGTAACAGCGTGTCGATATCACGAAGAATTTGCTTTACCGCGGGCGCTAGCTGCTGGGCGCGCAGCGTGGGCACCATACCGTGCGGGGCGCGGATAAACAGCGGATCGTTAAAGTTATCCCGCAGCCGGGTCAACATACCGCTGACGGCGGGCTGGGTGAGCGACAGCCTTGTCGCCGCGCGGGTCACGCTGCGTTCATCCAGCAGCGCATCCAGCGTTTTCAGCAGGTTGAGGTCAAGCGTTCTGAGATCCGGTTTCATCGGCGGCTTCCTTCAGGGAGGTAACGCACATTATGGCATGTTCGAATATCGACAGGGCGTGAAATCCCATTATTATGTCGGGGTTTAGCTAAGTGAGAGCGTGCATGATCTGGTTAATTCTGGCCACCCTGGCGGTGGTATTTGTTGTCGGATTTCGGATCCTGACCTCCAGTTCACGACGGGCCATCCGCCGTCTGAGTGAGCGACTGGCGATCACGCCAGAGCCGGTCGAATCGATGATCGACCAGCTAGGGAAAGCGCAGGGCGAAGAGTTTTTACGTTATCTGGAGCGCCCGAACGAAGCCCATTTGCAGAATGCGGCGCAGATGCTGCTGATCTGGCAGGTGTGCATCGTTGACGGCAGCGAAGCCAATATGCAGGGATGGCACCGTCGGCTGCAAAAGGCCCGCCTGGCCGCGCCGATCACCGATGCCCAGATACGGCTGGCGCTGAGCTTTTTACGCGAGCTGGAGCCGGATATGAGCGAGCTGAATGCCTTCCAGTGTCGCCACAACGCCCTGTTCCACGATGAAAACGGCGTCCACTGGCTGCATTGATATCATTTGATGTGATGTTGTTTATCAATATTGATGATTATATTTATATCACTCGTGAGCGCATGATGAACCTCGTCAACACACTTACTCACGAGGTTCATCATGAAGCAGTCAATGCAGCAAAGCGCAATCGTCTGGCCGGAAGGCTACCTGCCGGGCACCACCGACAACTTCGCCTCTAACGAAATTATCGTCAGCGGCCTGAGCGCAAAAGACATTTGGGCGCAGCTCGATAACACCACCCTGTGGCCAACCTACTACAGCAACGTCGCGGATATCCATTTTTACGACAACAACGGCCCGATGCTGAGCGCCAACGCCCGTTTCCGTTTTTCCACCTTCGGCTTCCCGATTGAAGCGCAGATTACCGAATACGTGCCGCCGGTCGACGGCCAGGCCGCACGCATTGCCTGGCACGGCTGGGCGGAAGGCGATGCCACCACCCGCCTGGATGTTATTCACGCCTGGCTGTTCGAAGATTTACCGGGCAACCGCGTGCGCATTCTGACCCAGGAATCGCAGATTGGCGTCCCGGCGCAGGAGCTGGCGCGCACCGTGCCAAACCCGATGATTAACGGCCACCAGGAGTGGATCACCGGGCTGGTGAAATCCGCGCGCGGCGAGTGAGTTTTGCAGGATGGCGCAGCTGCCATCCGGCAAACCATACGGAAAATAATCATATTGGCGATGAGGGAGCGTGTTATTCCCCGGGATAAAATCGGGTTAAATGAAAAGAAATTCTATAAAGAGATGATTAAACTTGCTGATTCCGAGCACCGTAAGCACCTTAAAAAATAAGGAATGATGATGGCGACCCTTAAAGAGTTAATGGCTAAACAGAGCTCGGAAAGTCAGAAACGTATTGCTGAGAAGGTTGAAGAGATGCGTCAGACGACAGTCAGCGAAGCGTCGGCCAAACAGTTATCAAAACGTTAAATGCGTCACACTTTAAATGCTACACTGCGTGACCTTTTCGCAAAGACCCTCCGCAGGTAACAAAATGAGTGCACATATCGAAGAAAAAAACCGCGCCGACGTCGTTGCGCGGCCCAACTGGTCGGCGGTTTTTGCCGTGGCGTTTTGCGTCGCCTGCCTGATTACCGTTGAATTTTTGCCGGTCAGCCTGCTGACGCCGATGGCGCAGGATTTGGGTATTTCCGAGGGCGTTGCCGGGCAGTCGGTGACTGTGACGGCGTTTGTCGCCATGTTCTCCAGCCTGTTCATTACCCAGGCCATTGGCGCCACCAATCGCCGCTATGTGGTGATTTTGTTCTCCGTTTTGCTGACGCTCTCTTGCCTGCTGGTGTCGTTCTCCAGCTCCTTCACGCTGCTACTGCTTGGCCGCGCCTGTCTGGGGCTGGCGCTCGGCGGGTTTTGGGCGATGTCGGCATCGTTGACGATGCGGCTGGTGCCGGCGCGTACGGTGCCAAAAGCGCTGTCGGTGATCTTTGGTGCGGTGTCCATCGCGCTGGTGATTGCTGCGCCGCTGGGCAGTTTTTTGGGCGGCATTATCGGCTGGCGTAACGTTTTTAACGGCGCAGCGGTGATGGGCGTGCTGTGTACGTTTTGGGTGCTGAAAGCATTGCCTTCTCTGCCGGGTGAACCGGCGCACCACAAGCAAAACATGTTTAGCCTGCTGCAACGTCCCGGCGTGATGGCCGGGATGATTGCTATCTTTATGTCCTTTGCCGGACAGTTCGCCTTCTTCACTTATATTCGCCCGGTGTATATGAATCTGGCGGGTTTTGACGTTGACGGCCTGACGCTGGTGCTGCTGAGCTTCGGTATCGCCAGCTTTGTCGGTACCTCGTTCTCGTCGGTGATTCTCAAGCGCTCGGTCAAACTGGCGCTGGCCGGTGCGCCGCTGGTACTGGCGATCAGCGCGCTGGTGCTTACGTTATGGGGCAGTGAGAAAGTGGTCGCCGCAGGCATTGCGATTATCTGGGGGCTGGCGTTCGCGCTGGTGCCGGTAGGCTGGTCGACGTGGATCACGCGCTCATTGGCCGATCAGGCGGAAAAAGCCGGTTCCATTCAGGTGGCGGTGATTCAGCTGGCGAATACCTGTGGGGCGGCGGTGGGTGGCCTGGCGCTGGACCATTTAGGGCTGACGTCGCCGTTGATGCTTTCCGGCGTATTGATGTTGCTGACGGCCCTGCTGGTCACCGCAAAGGTCAGAATTCGCTGATGGTGTTGCCGGATGGCGGCGTAAACGCCTTATCCGGCCTACGTGCAGTGAACCTGTAGGCCGGGCAAGCGCAGCGCCCCCGGCAATGCGCCGGATGGCGGCGTAAACGCCTTATCCGGCCTACGAGCTGTGAACCTGTAGGCCGGGCAAGCGCAGCGCCCCCGGCTATGTCGTTACGGGCGTTCGCCCTTCGCCAGACGCGCGTTGATATCGGCAATTACCCCCGGCAGCTCCACCAGCGAATCCACTACATAGTGCGCCCCGGCTGCATACAGTTTGCTGGCCGCCAGTTCGCGGCGGCTGGCAATCTCTTCTGGCGACATCGCCTGATACGCCTCCCAGGTGGCACCAAATTCATTACCCGATACCGCCAGACCCACCGTCCACATCCCGGCGTTAAGCCCTTCGGTAATACCCGGCGCAGCGTCATCGACCTTCACACAGTGGGCAACGGCATCAATCCCCAGGGTAATCACGTTTTGCAGCGCCATCCACGGCCCTGGGCGCCCACCCGCCGCAAGGTCATCCGTCGCCACCCAGTGATCGGGGCGATAGCCGTGCTCGGCGGCGGCGGGGACCAGCCGCTCCATCACCGCGCGCGGGTAGCCGGAGCAGGAACCAATTTTAATCCCCTCTGCACGAAGCGCGGCGATCGTATCGATAACCCCGGCAATTGGTGCGGAAAAATCGACAACTTTGGCAATTTGTAGCGGCATAAAGGCGGCGTAAATGGCATCAATATCTGCCGCCGTCATCGCGCGGCCAAATTTCGCCTGCCAGCGCGCGTCCACCGTCGGTAATTTGCCCAGCGCTTCAATATGTTGCCACTTTCCCAGCCCCATCGGCACCCGGGCCTCAGCGAGCGTGATCTCGACATCAAACGCCTGATGAAAAGCTTCGACAAAAATCTGCGTCGGCGCGAAGGAACCGAAATCGACGGTGGTGCCCGCCCAATCGAGAATAACAGCGTTAATACGATTCATGATGGCTCCTTATTTCGTCCAGTACATGGCATTACGAATGGCGGTAAGCAGGGCAGAAATATCGGCATCGTACACCTCGCCAATGTTGCCGATACGGAAGCAGTCGCTCTGTGACACCTTGCCGGGATAGATAACAAACCCCTGATCTTTCAGTCGGCTATAAAATTCTTTAAAGCGGTACTGTGGGTTCTCGGGTGAATAGAACGCGGTGATGATCGGCGAATGCAGCGCATCGTCCAGCAGGGTGGTAAAGCCCAATTCCCGCATACCGGCAACCAGGCGGCGCTGGTTTTGCTGATAGCGCTGAAAACGCGCCGCCACGCCGCCTTCTTCCGCCAGCTCCTTCAGCGCCTGGGCGAAGGCCAGTACGGTATGGGTGGGCGAGGTAAAACGCCACTTGCCGTGGTTATCTTCCATGCAGCGCCACTGGGCGTAGAGGTCCAGCGACAGCGAGCGGGAGCGGCCTTTGCAGGCGGCAAGTTTTTCCGCGCGGGCAATCACGAAGGCAAAGCCCGGTACGCCCTGAATACATTTATTGGCGGAGCTGATCAAAAAATCGATATGCAGTTCAGCGATATCCATGGGAATGCCGCCAAAGCTGCTCATGGCATCAACGATATAGGTTTTGCCGTATTGCTGCGCCAGCGCACCCACTTCCGCAATCGGGTTGAGCATGCCGGTGGTGGTTTCGCTGTGTACCATTGCGATATGGGTGATCGCCGGGTCAGCATTGAGGATCGCGTCGATCGCCTGCGCGTCCGGGCGGGCGACTTCACCGCAGTCATAGGCATGGTGAGCGATGCCCATCAGGTTTGCCATTTCTACCATCCGCGCGCCGTACGCGCCGTTACTGACGATCAGCACCTTATCCTGCGCGCCCAGTGTGCTGCCCAGCACCGCTTCCACGGCGTAGCTGCCGCTGCCCTGCAGTAATACGGAAGTGTAGCCTTCAGACGCCGTTGCCAGCGCGGTCAGCTGTTGGCGGATCTGCTCCACCACGCCGATATTGTAGTCATCATCCCAGGTACAGCTATCGAACAGCATCGCTTCTTTCACGGTGCGTGAGGTGGTCAATGGGCCAGGAGTCAGCAGCAGATAGTTACGCGAAGTCATGTTATTTACCTTTGGTCTATACCAGATTTGTTATTATCATGACGATCTTCCTTGCGATGGGTCAAAGGAAAAATCGCGTTGCAACAAAAAATTCATCTGCTTCTGTATAATGGCGGCAACAAAATTGGAAACGAGCAAGCATGAAATCTCTCCCCGGCGATCTCCCGCAGTACCAGCTCATCAAGGCGCAGCTTCAGGCACGCATTCAGAGCGGCGCGCTGAAAAGCGGCGATAAGCTGCCGTCTGAACGTGAACTGTGCGCGATCTTTAACACCACGCGCATTACCCTTCGCGAAAGCCTGGCGCAGCTAGAGGCCAGCGGGCTTATCTGGCGCGCCGATCGCCGCGGCTGGTTCGTGACGCCCGAACGTCTGTGGCTTGATCCGACTCAGAACACCAACTTCCATAAGCTGTGCCGCGAGCAGGGGCGGGAGCCAAAAACGGCGCTGCTGAGCGGCGCGTTAACCACCGTGCCGGTAGAGGCAATGGAGCCGCTTCAGCTCCAGCCGTTCGATCAAATTTATCTGTTGACCCGCCTGCGTTCTGCTGACGGTCGTGCGGTTTGCTATTGCGAAAACCATTGCCTGCCGGCCCGGGTACCGGAGCTATTGCAGTACGATCTCAACGGCAGCCTGACCGAGGTATACGAGTCACACTACAACCTTGTCTATACCAGTATGCATCTGTCGTTCTATCCCACCGCGATGCCCGCGCAGGCCGCGCAGGCGCTGGGGGTGATGGAAGGGCGCCCGGCGCTGCTGCTGCGCCGCCTGAACTACGATCAGTACGGTCGTGTGCTCGATCTGGATATCGAATACTGGCGCCATGACAGCCTGCGCATTGAGGTCGATACGCACTAGCGCCATCCGGCATTTCACAGATTTATGCCGTCATTCATCGTTTTGTCACATTAGCCGTTTAGCGTAAAAAGCAAATCTGGTATAGGCCAGAAAAATGCAACGAACGCTATGAGGCTATTACGATGAAACTTACCCGACTTGCTTTGCTGTCTGTTTTTGCCCTCGCCAGCGCCCCATCCTGGGCGGAATCGGTGGTGACGGTTTACTCTATCGACGGCTTACACGACGGTGATAACAGCTGGTACCAGGCGCAGTTTGATGCGTTCACCAAAGCCACCGGCATTACCGTGCGTTACGTTGAAGGCGGCGGTGGTGTGGTGGTTGAGCGTCTGGCGAAAGAGCACACCAACCCGCAGGCTGATGTCCTGGTGACTGCACCGCCGTTTATTCAGCGTGCCGCTGCCGGCAAGCTACTGGCCAACTTCAAAACCGACGCCGCTGCTGCCATTCCGGGTGCCAACGACTTCTATTCACCGCTGGTGAAAAACTACCTGAGCTTTATCTACAACGCGAAGCTGCTGAAAACCGCGCCGGCCAGCTGGCAGGATCTGCTCGACGGTAAGTTCAAGAATAAGCTCCAGTACTCCACGCCGGGCCAGGCCGCAGACGGCACCGCGGTGATGCTGCAAGCCTTCCACAGCTTCGGCAGCAAAGACGCCGGTTTTGACTATCTCGGCAAGCTGCAGGCTAACAACGTTGGGCCATCCGCCTCAACCGGCAAGCTGACCGCGCTGGTCAATAAAGGTGAAATCTACGTCGCTAACGGCGACCTGCAAATGAACCTCGCGCAGAGGGAACGTAACCCGAACGTGAAGATCTTCTGGCCCGCCAATGACAAAGGCGAGCGCAGCGCGCTGGCGATTCCTTACGTCATTGGTTTAGTCCAGGGTGCGCCGCAAAGTGAAAACGGCAAAAAACTGATTAACTTCCTGCTCAGCAAAGAGGCGCAGACCAGCGTCAGCGCGTTGTCCTGGGGAATGCCGGTGCGTAGTGACGTGACGCCGAGTGATGCGCACTACAAGGCCGCCACCGCTGCGCTGGAAGGCGTACAGAGCTGGCAGCCGAACTGGGACGACGTGGCCGTCTCGCTGTCGGCGGATATTTCCCGCTGGCATAAAGTGACCGAAAGCGAGTAATCCCGATGCTGATGAAAACGACCGCTATTCCCGCCCCTGTTGCTCAAGGGGCGTCGGGGATTGTCCTCGACTCGCTGCGCGTGGCGTATCACGGCAACGTGGTGCTTAAACCGCTCTCTTTGACCATTGAACCCGGCGAAGTGCTGGCGCTGATTGGCCCTTCCGGTTCGGGAAAAACCACGGTACTGCGCGCGGTGGCAGGATTTGTCCAGCCTGCGGGCGGTCGTATTCTTATCGGTGACGCGGACGTCACGCATCTGCCGCCCTATCAGCGGGGTCTGGCGATGGTGGTACAAAACTACGCGCTGTTCCCGCATATGAAGGTAGAGGATAACGTTGCTTTCGGCCTGCGCGCGCAGAAGCAGCCGAAGGCCCTGATTAAAGAACGGGTGACCGAGGCGCTAAAAACCGTTGGTATGAGCGAGTATGCCACCCGCTATCCGCATCAGCTGTCCGGCGGCCAGCAGCAGCGCGTGGCCATTGCCCGTGCGATTGCCGTGCGCCCGCGCGTGCTGCTGCTGGACGAGCCGCTTTCAGCGCTGGATGCGCAAATTCGCCATAACATGGTGGAAGAGATTGCCCGTCTGCACCGCGAACTGCCGGAGCTGACCATTCTCTACGTGACTCACGATCAGACCGAAGCGCTAACTTTGGCCGATAAAATCGGCATCATGAAGGACGGCTCCATGATTGCCCATGGTGAAACCCGGGCGCTGTACCAGCATCCGCCGAATCGCTTTGCCGCCGAGTTTTTAGGCCGCGCGAATATTCTCAGCGCCACCTCGCTTGGTGCGGGTGAAACGCCGGGGCTGGTGGATGTGAGCTGCGGCGGCGCGATCGTTCGCGCGTTCAGCCAGGGCAGCCATCATGGGCATCATAAACTGCTGTGCATTCGCCCGCAGCACCTGAGCCTGACGCCGCGCTCGGCGTGCAGCAATCGCTTTAACGCCACGTTGCAATCGGTGCACTGGCAGGGGGATTTAACCCACCTGCTGTGCGACGTAGCCGGTGAGGCGGTGCGGATAGTCATGACGCACGTGAATCCGCTACCGCGCCCCGGCGATACGCTGGCGCTGTGGTTCGAACCGGATGATGCCGTCCTGATCGAGGTATAGCCATGTCGCTTTCATTCACGCTCGATAAACCGGCGCGTCGCCTGCGCCCGCTTCTGTGGCTGCTGCTGCCGTTGTTTGTGCTGGCAACGCTGTTCTTCTGGCCTTTGTCGCTGATAGTGGACCAGGCGCTGCGCGATACCAGCGGCCAGCTCGGCCTGGAGACATTCTGGCAGGTGGTTGACTCAAAACGCTTTGTGGGGGCGCTGCTCAATACGCTGCAAATTGCCTTTTTCGCCACCGCTGGCTGCCTGCTGCTCGGCAGCGTAATGTCTCTGATTCTGGTGTTTATTCCTTTCCCCGGTAGCGAACTGATTAGCCGGGTGGTGGATACCTTTATCGCGCTGCCTACTTTCCTCATTACCCTGGCATTCACCTTTATCTATGGCTCGGCGGGGCTGCTCAACGGCTTGCTGATGCGGCTGTTCAGTTTTGAACTGCCGCCGGTTGATTTTCTCTACTCCCTGCAAGGGGTGATTCTGGCGGAAATTACGGTGTTTACGCCGCTGGTGATGCGCCCGCTGATGGCGGCGCTGCGGCAAATCGACAAAAGCCAGCTGGAGGCTGCCAGCATTCTGGGCGCGCGTCCGCTGCGGGTTATTGCCCAGGTGATTTTCCCGGCGGCGCTGCCAGCGCTAATGGCCGGCGGCAGCCTGTGTTTGCTGCTGACCACCAATGAGTTCGGCATCGTACTGTTCATCGGCGCAAAAGGGGTGAATACCCTGCCGATGATGGTCTATAGCAAAGCGATTCTGGAGTCAGACTACGGCGTCGCTTGTACGATCGCATTAATCAACATTGTGCTGTCGCTGGGGCTGTTCTCCCTGTATCGCCTGGCGGCCTCGCGCACCGGTATAAGGAGCTAACCATGCTGATTTGGTCACGCAAAGGGCGTGCTGCGGCAGGTGCTGTCGCCACCGTGCTGTTTACCGCGTTCTTCTTGCTGCCGTTGGCGGTGATTCTGATGTCGAGCCTTAGCCAGCAGTGGAACGGCATTCTGCCGAGCGGTTTTACCCTGAATCACTTTGTGAACGCTCTGCGCGGCGCGGCGTGGGACGCGCTGCTCGCCAGCCTGACGATCGGGTTTTGTGCCAGCCTGTTTGCGCTGCTGTGCGGCGTCTGGGCAGCGCTGGCGCTGCGTCAGTACAGGGCAAAAACGCAAAAGTGGCTAAGCATGATGTTCTATCTGCCGAGCGCCATCCCATCGGTGTCCGTGGGGCTGGGGATTCTGGTGGCCTTCAGCCAGGGGCCGCTGCAGATGAACGGTACGCTGTGGATTGTGCTGACGGCGCACTTTGTTTTGATTTCTGCTTTTACCTTCAGCAACGTGTCGACGGGGCTGGCGCGGGTGTCCGCCGATATCGAAAACGTCGCCTCAAGCCTGGGCGCTTCGCCGTGGTATCGCCTGCGTCACGTCACGCTACCGCTGCTGATGCCGTGGATGGTTTCCGCGCTGGCGCTGAGCTTATCGCTGTCGATGGGGGAACTGGGCGCGACGATGATGATTTATCCGCCAGGCTGGACCACGCTTCCGGTCACCATATTTAGCCTGACCGATCGCGGTAATATTGCCGACGGTGCGGCGCTGACGATTGTGCTGGTGGTGATGACGCTGCTGTTGATGATGAAGCTGGAGCGCATCGCGAAAAGGCTGGGGCAAAAATAAAAAGGTAGGCCGGATAAGGTGCTTACGCCGCCATCCGGCAATCTGCACAGATTCCGCCGGATGGCGCTCCGCTTATCCGGCCTACAAAAAGGTTCCCTCTCCCCTAAATAGCTGCGCCTAATACCGCTACACTTTTGCCTGACCATGTTTTCCTCCGGGGAATGGGCTGGCGGTTTCCATAAAATGGCGGACCTTTTTCAGTAACTGCCACATTGAGCGGCACTGATGATTACGGGTTATCGTGTCATGAAGTGCCTGCCATAGCCGTTCCACATGATTCACCCACGGCGAGTAAACCGGCTGGTAAATTACCCTGAACTTGGGATTTGCTTTCAACCAGCGCTGTGTTTCGCGGCTTTTATGGATAATGTAGTTATCAACGATCAGCGTGATTGTTTTCGCCCGCCGGTAAGTGGCTTTCAGGTGCTTCAGCAGAGCGATAAACAGCGCTGAACTTTTGCTGTTGCCGCCCACGTAGCTGACTTTACCCGTGCCACTGTGCAGTGCGCCGGCCAGATAGTATTTTTCGTTCTGCCCCGGCGTCACTACCCGTTTCTGCTGTCCGCGCAACTGCCAGTCCGCACCGATTTTAGGATTAAGGTGGATATCCACTTCATCTTCATAAAATACCGGATGCTCTGCGCTGCATTCATCCAGCGCTTTGTGGATTACCGCCATCTTTTCATCTTTATGTGGGTCACGGATACGCAGAGTTGGCGCGGCCCTGCGCCATACAAGCCCCGCAGATGGCAACCAGCGGCGAACGGTTCCTGCATGTAACTGGCAACCGGTTATCTCATTGATTTTTATTGCCAGTAATTCGGTGCTCCAGCGTGAACGTTGATAACCAAAATCGCCGGGAGAATGCTTTATCAGCTCACGTAACAGGGTGCAGATATGTTCAAAAGGCCAGCGTCGGGAGCGCCCTGCGGGTAAGGATTTCAGGCCTTCAATACCTGAGTGCGTAAACCAGTTAATCCAGCGACCAACGGATGAACGGGCACAACAGAGAGTTCTGGCAACATCGCTGACCCGTTCACCCCGATGAAGCATCAGCATGGCCGTGAGTCTGCGGGCATGATTTTTATCACGCGTTTTATGAATAGCTTTCTGCATCAGGCGTCGTTCGCCACGGGGTATTGGTACTATGATCGGCATCGCTCAGTCCGGTTGGTGATTTTGGTTGGTTTGGCGATTGATCAGATCGCACAATCCGGGCTGAGTTCCCTTTCAGTGATCTACTATTCCGCGCAGCTATTTAGGGAGAGGGTTAGGGTGAGGGGTTAACTTAGAACCACGCCTCAAACATACCGCCCACGTTCAGCGAATCCAACTGCTCGTCTTCAGTGCCGTTCACCCTCGCCGTACGCTTGTTATCAACCTGACCGCCGGTCACGTAGAAGCGCAGCATCGGGCGGAACTCCGGGCCCATGCCGATGGCGATGTTTTGCGACAGCGTCAGCTTCCAGCCATGGTTATCCCCGCCCTGGTCGTAATCAACGCGCTGATAGCCCGCTTCCAGCCAGGTGGAGTGCACGTCGTTCCAGAAATACATCGGGCGGATAATCGCGCCGTAGTTTTTACGGTTATCGGTTTTGTCCTTGCTGTTGTCGTAGTCGTGGAAGGCCAGCAGATATTCGACCTGCGCCTGCTGGGTAAACTTATAGTTCCCCTCGAAGCTGGCGTAGATGGCGGTCAGACCGTCGGTTTTGTTGTAAACGCTGTTATCCGCGTTATCGGAGTAGCGCAGGATCACTTTGTTGACGCCGCTGTCGTCACTGTTGGTGTGGCTCAGCAGCAGGCCGCCCTGCCAGGCATCAAGCTGCGCGTCGTTATCCACCGCTTTGGAATCAAAGCCGTAGTTGGCGTACACCTCAACGTCGATTGGCCCGGCTTTGATGTTATGGGTTTTGGTCGTCAACGCGTAGTGGCCGTTATCGCCGGTATCCGAGCTGCCGGTACAGGTAATGCGTGATGGGTTGGTTTCATCGGCCATCACTTCCGGGCTACAGGATTTCACCTGCGATACGGCCGCGACGTCAAACTGCACGCCGCCAATATCAAAGTTTTTCACCCCGGCACCCTGGCCGTCGTGGTTCATCCAGAAGTAATCGTTAATACCCTGCTGCGGACGCTGGTGGAAGTCGCGACCGGCCCAGATATAGGCGTTCGGGTTCGACTCCAGCACGTTGGTGACGCCGACGTAGGCCTTTTTCAGGTTCACCTCGTCGCTCCAGTGATCGAACATCACGTTGATATCCCAGATGGCGCCTTTGCTGCTCTTAAAGGCTTTGGTTATCTGGAATTCACCGCCGTTGCTTTCGTTGCCGAGACGGCCAATCGCCGAGGCGCCGTTGTAGGAGCCGTCGACGCCGACGTATTTCTGATCGCCGGTCTGGAAGTGGGCGCCGTAGCGCGCGTAGCCGCTGAATTTAAGGCCGAACGGGACCGCCATATCCGGCGACTGGGCGGCGGTCTGCGGGTTGGTTTCCAGGTCGACCTTTTTCGCGGCGGCGGCGTCCATTTTGGCCTGGCGGTCGGCCAGCGCTTTATCGACGGCCTTGGCCACAATGGCGTCGATTTGTTCCTGAGTAAATTCTTGCGCCAGGGCTGAAGAAAGCGGGCAAAGTGCGGCCACAACCGCCATGGCTAATGGAAGTTTTTTAACAGTTTTCATGGTTATCTCAAATTAATTAATTATATTTTCAGACAATAACCATCCCGTTTCGGTGCAATATAAAAGACGCCACCAAAACAAGCTGATTTTATTTTTATCTCGTAGAGGTACAGTTAAATAATTATCGTCAGTAATATCTCCGTAGTCAGGATAATTAAAAGTTAACGTTGATAAAGGTGAATAATCTCTTCCGAAAGTTCGCGCGCCAGCAGGGAGTTCATCAGATGATCCTGCGCGTGCACCATAATCAAGGTCATTGGCTGGCGGGCTTCGCCGGCATCCTGCTCAATCAGCTGGGTCTGCATCTGGTGCGCCTGGCGAGCGTAGCCGTCGGCCTCACGCAGCAGGTTTTTGGCTTCCGTTATTTCGCCTTTTCGCGCGGCGTGCAGCGCTTCAAAGCACAGCGATCTGGATTGACCGGCGTTAATGATAATTTCCATTACCGCATCTTCTAACCTAACCATAATAGGTCCCCCTGACTCGTGAAAGTCATCGTGTAATAAAGGGTTAAAGATAAATGATTACGTAATATTAAATATTTCTTATTCAGCTAGCGGTTTCGGCCAGCGGTGCAGTCGATCTTAATTTCTGTTCTTCTGTTTTCATTAATGAACGTTCATAGGCGCGGAGGAACGGTAAATACATTGCCGCCGAAACGAGCATACAAATAATACACATGATGACCGGACTTAACGCCCAGTTCGCGGCCCAGGATGAGCCAATCGGTGCTGGCGTGGTCCACGGCGTCAGAGAAACGACCTGCGCCAGCCAGCCGAGGCGGGTCGCGGTATAGGCAAGAATCGCGTTAACCATAGGAATGCAGACGAACGGAATAAACATCATCGGGTTCATAATAATCGGCGCGCCGAACAGAATCGGTTCGTTGATGTTAAAGAAGCTTGGTACGACGCCCATTTTGCCAATGGTCCGCAGATGCGCGACGCGGCTACGCAACAGCAGGAATGCCAACGGCAGGGTGCAGCCTACGCCGCCAATCAGCAGATAGTGATCCCAGAAACCTTGCAGGTAAACGTGCGGCAGCACGGTGCCAGCGGCCAGCGCGGCCTGGTTGGCGGAAAGGTTGGCCATCCAGAACGGGTTCATGATCCCGGTAACAATCAGCGATCCGTGAATCCCGGCAAACCAGAAGATCTGGCACATCAGTACCGACAGCAGAATCGCCGGCAGGGAGTCAGAGGCGGAAACCAGTGGTGCCAGCACGTGCATAATCGCCTGTGGCAAAATCATGCCGGTCTGCGCTTCGATAAACAGGTTCAGTGGGTGCAGGGTGCCGATGACCACCAGCACGGGAATCAGGATCTCGAACGAGCGCGCCACGCCGGTCGGGACTTCTTTCGGCAGGCGAATCGTGACGTTATGCTGCTTCAGCCAGGCGTACACGCGGGTGGCGTAAATGGCGGTAATCAGCGCGGTGAAGATCCCCTGACCGGAGAGGTACTGGGTGGAAATCTTACCGTCGGCGTACGGCGCGGCCACCAGCAGAAACGCCATAAACGCCAGCAGGCCGGACATCACCGGGTCGAGGTTAAACTGCCGGCCGAGGCTCGCGCCAATCCCCACGGAAATGAAGAACGTCATCACGCCCATGCTGAGGTTAAACGGCAGCATCAGCTGGTCGCGGTACTGCGTGGAGAAGTCGAGCCAGCCACGCGCGAAGCCGTTGGTGGTATCCGGGGAGAACGGCGGGAAAATAAACACCAGCATAAATGAGCCGATGATCATAAACGGCAGCGCGGCGGTAAAGCCGTCGCGAATGGCGATGACGTATTTTTGTTGCCCAAGACGGCCGGCCAACGGGGTAATGGATTGCTCAATCACGGCAACCATTGACTGATAAAGAGAACTCATCTGGAAACCCTTTTAGTGCGTCGCGGAAATCAGCGACAGAGCGTAATCGAGTACCTTGTCACCCCGTTGCATGCCGTAATCCATGGTATCAATCGGCTGGACGGGAATATTCTGGGCGGCGGCCTTATCAGACAGGGTTTTTAACATGTACTTCACCTGCGGGCCCAACAACACCACCTGATACTGCGGGTACTGGATATCAAATTCGGACACGCCGTAGGCATCAATTTTCACCGGCAAGTCCCGTTCTTTCGCGGCTTCCACCATTTTTCTGACCAGCATGCTGGTCGACATTCCGGCGGAGCAGCACAGCATAATTTTGTACATCGATAACCCTCCTCTAAATGTAAAAAGTTGTTGCGAGTTTGATTTGATATGAAACTGAAACCGGTTTCTATTCATAAAAACAGGATCTGTGATAGCCATCAATTTCTCCTGCTTATGAGGCTAATTATTTCGTCCTGGCTCACAAAAATTCGCCGTTTTGCGTTCATATGGACATCATATGGATAATCGGTTTCCATGAAAAAAGAGAAACGGATATACTGGGAGATGGAATCATTTAAGCCGTTGCGGTGCAGTGGTTTTTTGCGGCAGGCAGTACGCTTTTTCAGGGGAGAAAGATGTCTACAATCAACGATGTATCACGTCTGGCCGGGGTATCTAAGGCCACGGTTTCACGTGTGTTGAGCGGTTCACGAGGGGTAAAGGAAGCCAGCCGGCTGGCGGTGCTGCGGGCCGTTGATGAGCTGAACTACCGGCCAAATGTGATTGCCCAATCGCTGCTGAGCCAGTCGACCGGCTGCATTGGCGTTATCTGTGCGATGGAGAATATCAACCAGACGACCGGGTATCTGTATGCGCTGGAAAAACAGTTCAGCCAGCATCAGAAACATTTGCTGCTGCGTTTTGCCAACACGCGTACGGGGGTGATGTCGGCGTTGGACGAGCTCTCCGGCGGCCTGTGTGACGATGTGCTGATTATCGGCGCGCGTTTTCCGCTGGAGATCGAAAGCGACAACGTGGTGTTGATCGACTGCCCGGAGGCCGATACGGCCAACAGCATTCAGTTTGACCACGTGTTTGCGGCGGAAACCGCCTGCAACTACCTCGCCAGCCAGGGACGTCGGCAGATTGCGCTGATTCAACCTCAGAGCTGTGGTTTTGCCGACGACGTGCTGCTGGGCTACAAACACGGGCTGGAGAAAAACTTCCTGCCGTTTAATCGCAACCTGGTGTTTATGGACAGCGTCTCGTCCACCGTAGCGCTGCAAGAGCTGCTGAATAATGCCGGTATCGTCAGCTTTAATGCCCTGCTGGTGGCTGACGATCAAGAGGCGCAGCGGGTTATTCCGCAGCTTATGGCCTTCAACAGGCGGGTGCCGGAGGATGTGATGGTCTTTAGCCTTGCCGGTTCGCTACATCTGCCGGGGATCCCCACCATCCCGGCGATTGAATATTCCATGGACGCTATTGCTGCGCGGATTGTCCACTGGCTGGAAGAGAAAACGCAGACGTCCGTCCACACCGCGTTTCGCGGCGATCTCATTCTCCCGGGCGTTCGCCAGCGCTAACTTTTACCGCCCGCCGCGCTGTCGTCGGCGGGCCATTTCCGGCTCCCTCTTTTTGCCACCCCGCTCACAATATAAAAATAACTCATACCCACCCCCGGATTTTCGAACCAGACAGCGCCGGGCGACTGCCTTAACGTGAGTTGAACGTTCAGCCAATAACACAAACCAGAACATTCATACCTCCCTTTAAGGAAGTGACCCTATGAGTCTCTCTACCGGTGTAGATGTAAAAGCGTGGATTGATGCCCGACCGATCTCGCGCTTTCAGTGGAAAATTCTGTTTCTCTGCTTCGTTATTATTATGCTCGACGGCTACGACGCCGCCGTCATGGGCTTTATTGCGCCTGCGCTGCTGGAAGACTGGGGCATTAGCCGCGCGGCGCTGGGGCCGATTCTCGGTGCGGCGATGTTTGGCGTCGCGCTGGGCGCGCTGATCGCCGGGCCGATGGCCGACCGCTACGGGCGTAAGCGTATTCTGCTGGCCTCGGTGGCCCTGTTTGCCGTCTTCAGCCTGGCGGCGGCGATGGCGCAAACGCCGACTCAGCTGGCGCTGCTGCGCTTTCTTACCGGGCTGGGGCTGGGGGCGGTGATGCCAAACTGTGTGACGCTGGTGGCGGAATACATGCCGGAACGGCGTAAAGGGCTGATGATTACGCTAATGTACAGCGGGTTTAACGTCGGCTCCGGGCTGGGCGGATTTATCGCCGCCGTGCTGTTGTCCCACTACAGCTGGCACTCGGCGCTGATTTTTGGCGGCGCGCTGCCGCTGCTTGTACTGCCATTTATGATGGTGATGCTGCCGGAATCGGCGATGAACATGGTGGCACGGCGGGTGCCCACGGCCGACATTGCCCGCGTGCTGAATCGCCTGGGTGGCCAGTTTGCTGCCAACACGCTGTTTACCCTCAGTACGCCGGAAATTTCCCGTCATGCAAAGGTGATTCAGCTGTTCCGCGGCGGCTACGCGCGCGGCACGGTGGCGCTGTGGTTGACCTACTTTATGGGCCTGTTTGTGATTTATCTGCTGAACGGCTGGCTGCCGACCATTCTGCGCTCTGGCGGGCTGTCATTACAGCAGGCGGCAATCATCACCGGCCTGTTCCAGCTTGGCGGCCCGCTGGGCGGTATTCTGGTCGGTTACCTGATGGATCGTACGTCGGCGAAAGTGGTGATCGCGGCGACCTATTTCCTCGGCTGTCTGTGCCTGCTGTCGCAAGGGCTGATGGACTTTGGCTCTGCGGCGCTGTCGGTGCTGATTTTCATCAGCGGGATGTGTATCAACGGCGCGCAGAACGGCCTGCAGGCTTATTCACCGGCCTATTACCAGACTGAAATTCGCGCGACCGGCGTAAGCTGGATGCACGGTATCGGTCGTACCGGGGCGATTTTAAGCTCCACCTTAGGCGGGGTGATTATGCTGGCGGTGCCGGGGCACTCGTCGATTTTCCTGGTGCTGGCCTTACCGGCCTGTCTGGCGGCGGGCTGCATTCTGTTACACCGCATGAATTCGCGTAACGTGGCGCAAGCGCCGCGTGTGGCGGGCGATGTCGCGTTATCGCAGACCGCCTCTCATCGATAAGTGGAGTCAACCATGGCCAGAATTATTGGCGGAATCGCCGTCTCTCATACCCCGACCATCGGTTTTGCGGTCGATAATCATAAGCAGCACGATGCGGCGTGGGCGCCGATCTTTGAGAGCTTCGAGCCGCTACAACGTTGGCTCGATGAGAAAAAACCGGATGCGCTGGTGTATATCTTTAACGACCACGTGACCGCCTTTTTCTTCGACCACTACTCCACGTTTGCGCTGGGGATTGATAATGAATACGGCGTGGCCGACGAAGGCGGCGGCCCGCGCGGCCTGCCGCCCATCAAAGGCAATGCCGCGCTTTCAAGGCATATCGGCAGCAGCCTGATGGCCGATGAGTTTGATATGTCGTTCTTTATGAACAAAAAGCTCGACCATGGTCTGTTCTCGCCGCTGTCGGCGCTGCTGCCGTGGCAAAGCGGGGAATGGCCGACCAAAGTGGTGCCGCTGCAAATTGGCGTGCTGCAATCCCCGGTGCCGAGCGCGCGGCGTTGCTATAAGCTCGGCCAGGCGCTGCGTCGGGCCATTGAGAGCTTTCCGGAGGATATCAACGTCGCCATTGTGGCGACAGGCGGTCTGTCGCATCAGGTGCACGGCGAACGCTGCGGCTTCAACAACCCGGAATGGGACGCGCAGTTCGTCGATATGTTGGTGAACGACCCGGAATCGCTGGCCGAGATGACGCTGGCGGAGTACGCTGAACTGGGCGGCATGGAAGGGTCGGAGGTCATCATGTGGCTGGTGATGCGCGGTGCGCTATCGGCCAACGTCACGGAAACCTGGCGCGACTACTACCTGCCATCAATGACCGGCATCGCCACTCTGATTCTGGAAAATAATGCGCGTCAGCCGCCGGTGGATACGCTGACGCGGCATCGCCAGCACATGGCGCGCCAACTGGCGGGCGTCGAAAAGCTGCCCGGCACTTACCCGTTCACCCATGAGCGCAGCCTTAACGGGATGCGGCTGAATACCTTCCTGCATAAACTGACGCAGCCCGCGTGGCGCGAGCGCTTCCTGCATGCGCCGCAGGCGTTGTACGACGAGGCGGCGCTGAGTGAGAAAGAACAGCAGCTGCTGACGGCGCGCGACTGGCGAGGCCTGATTCAGTACGGCGCCAGCTTCTTCCTGCTGGAAAAAATGGGCGCGGTGATCGGCGTGTCGAACCTGCATATTTACGCGGCGATGCGCGGGCAAACGCTGGAAGAATTCCAGAAAACCCGTAACCAGCAGGTGACCTACTCGGTGGCGGGTATCCAAACCCCGGCCAACTAGCATTGTGCGGCGTTTATGCCGGGTGGCGGCTGCGGCTTACCCGGCCTGCTTTTTTGTAGGCCTGATAAGCGTAGCGCCATCAGGCGCAGGGGGCCGCTACCCGTTGACGGATAACGTTCACCAGCGCCTGGGTGGCGGGCGAGGGCAGGCTGCCCTCGCGGAAGGTCAGCCCGATTCGCCGTTGCGTATTGGGCAGCTTCACCGGCAGTACGGTCAGCAGATGGTTGTCGATTTCAAATCGCATCTGGCTGGCGGAAACGGCGGCCAGCAGCGGTGAGTCGAGCAGCAACCCGCGCACCATTGCCGCATCGCCGGTTTCCACCACCGGCAGCGGTTGCGGCAGGCCCAGTGCGGTAAACGCTTTGTCCAGCAGGTGCCGCGCCGGGGCGTTACTGCGCGGCAGCACCCACTGCGCGTTGGCCAGCTGGCTGAGCGGATCCGGATGTCTGAGCAATGGGTGATCGTTGCGCACCAGGATCAGCATCTCTTCTTCAAACAGCGCCTCGCAGGTCAGCTCCGGCAGGGCGTCGTGCTGGCGCAGCGCGCCGATAATAAAATCAATATTCCCCGCCCGCATGTCCGACACCAGGGACTCATACGGACTCTCATTGGTCAGGACCCGAATGCCGGGATGCTGCGCCAGAAACGCGCCGATGGCGGCGGGCAGCAATTGCGTGCGGCTAAGCGGAAGCGCCCCAATACGTACATTTCCCACCAGAACGCCGCGTCTTGCCGCCAGATCGTCCCAGATGTGCGCCAGTTCGTTCAACGCACGGCTGATGTTCGGGTACAGCGCATCGGCGGCGGGCGTTGGGCGAACGCCTTCCGGCGTGCGGCGAAACAGCGCAAATCCGGCCCCTTTCTCCAGAATCTTCAGCGCCGCGCTGATCGCGGGCTGCGTGACGCCAAGCTGGCTGGCGACGGTCTGGGTATGATTGATGTGATAGAGCTGGATAAAAATCTCCAGCCGCCGGGTGTTAAACAGCCAGCCGGGATCGGGCAGTTCTTTATGCGGAACGGCGCGCTCTTTTAGCCGGTGCATCAGTGCCGGAATGGCCTGTAAATCGCCTATCGCCCGCAGCGCGCGCGGCAAAATGCATTTGCCGTATTCGGTCAGCACCATGCCGCTGTAATGGCGTTCAAACAGCGTCACGTCAAGCGTCGCTTCCAGATCGCGAATGGCGCGGGTAATGGCCGACTGAGTGCGGAATAAATCGTCGGCGGCGCGGGAGACGCTCCCGCGGCTGGCAACCTGGCAGAAAAATCGCAACTGCATGATATTCATGTCTTTGTTGTGTTTTTTATTCATCGAGCCTGTGGTCGCCTCTTGCCGGGTGATTTGTCATCAACATAAATAAAAATCATAGCCTTCGCAAGTTAACGAATTACCCGCGGCGTTGTGGACATGACAAGCTGGAAAAAAACCAAGAAGGAAGCCCACATGTCTACTCTGATTACCCCAAAAAGCGCCCTTGTCGTCAGTGCTCACTCGGCGGATTTCGTCTGGCGCGCGGGCGGCGCTATTGCACTGCACGCAGAGCAAGGCTACCAGGTGCATATTGTTTGCCTGTCATTCGGCGAGCGCGGCGAGTCTGCGAAGCTGTGGCGCAAGGGCAATATGAACGAAGAGAAAGTGAAGCAGCATCGCCAGCAGGAAGCGCAGGCAGCGGCCGATATACTCGGTGCCAGCGTGGAGTTTTTTGATATTGGCGACTACCCGCTGCGTGCCGACAAAGAGACGCTGTTCCGCCTGGCGGACGTCTATCGCCGCGTGCAGCCGCACTTCGTTCTGACACACTCGATGCACGACCCTTACAACTACGATCACCCGCTGGCCTCCAATCTGGCTCAGGAAGCGCGCATTATCGCCCAGGCCGAAGGCTATCGCCCCGGCGAGCCGGTAGTGGCCGCGCCGCCGGTGTACTGCTTTGAGCCGCATCAGCCGGAGCAGTGCAACTGGAAGCCGGACGTTCTGCTGGATATCACCCGCGTGTGGGAGAAAAAGTACCGCGCTATCCAGTGCATGCAGGGACAAGAACACCTGTGGGAGTACTACACCCGTGTGGCCCTGCAGCGCGGCGTGCAGGCGAAGCGCAATATCGGTATTACCGCCGCGCGTGATATCAGTCATGCGGAAGGTTTCCAGAGCATCTTCCCGCGTGTGACGGGAGATCTGTCATGAGTTTACTTAATAAAAAAGGCCTCGCCATTCGCCATATTCCGCGTACCGACGGCAGCAAACTGCGCCAGTTTGCCGCTGCGGGGGTGGCGACAATTCATGAATCCCACGAACGCCAGGGGCTGATGAACCCGGATATTCGGCCGATTCAGCAGGACGTAAGCCGCGCGGGCAACGCCGTGACGGTGCTGGTGACGCCGGGCGATAACTGGATGTTCCACGTCGCCGTTGAGCTGTGCCAGCCGGGCGATATTCTGGTGGTGGCGCCGACCTCGCCCTGCGGCGACGGTTTTTTCGGCGATCTGCTGGCAACTTCGCTGCAGGCGCGCGGCGTGATTGGCCTGGTGGGCGATATCGGTATTCGCGACTCGCAGACGCTGCGCGAGATGGGCTTTGCGGTATGGTCGCGCCAGGTGTACGCCCAGGGCACGGTGAAAGAGACGCTCGGCTCGGTGAACGTGCCGCTCACCTGCGGCGGGCAACTGGTGACGCCGGGCGATGTGGTGGTGGCGGATGATGACGGTGTGGTGGTGGTGCCGCACGCGCTGGCCGACACGGTGCTGGCAAGAGCACAAAGCCGTATCGCCAATGAAACGGCCAAACGCGATCGGATGCGCAACGGTGAGCTGGGGCTGGATATCTACGCCATGCGCCCGCGGCTGGCGGAAAAAGGGCTACGCTACTTCGACTCGCCCGAAGACGTGAGGGATTAACATGTCTCAGCGCAGAATTCCCTGCTTATGGATGCGCGGCGGCACGTCAAAGGCGGCCTGCTTTCTGGCGTCTGACTTGCCTGCCGACGCGAAACAGCGCGATGCCGTACTGCTGGCGGTGATGGGATCGCCGGACGTCAGGCAGATTGACGGCATTGGCGGCGCCGACCCGCTCACCAGCAAGGTCGCCATTATCCAGCGCTCAATGCGCCCGGACGCCGATGTGGACTATCTTTTTGCCCAGGTGAACGTCGATCGCGCGGTGGTCGACTACGGCCAGAACTGCGGCAATATTCTCGCGGCGGTGGGGCCGTTTGCCATCGAACGCGGGCTGGTGCCGTTAACTGCGCCGGTGACTCAGGTGCGGGTGCATATGGTGAATACCGGGCAAATTGCGGTGGCGGAGGTGCGTTGCTCGGCGGAAGGGGTGGAATACGGCGGCGAAGCGCGCATCGATGGCGTGCCGGGCACCGCCAGCCCCATCATTCTCAACTTCCTGGATATTGCCGGTTCAACCTGCGGCGCGCTGCTGCCGACCGGCAACGTGATTGACCGCTTTGACGGCGTCGACGTCACCTGCATTGATAACGGTATGCCGGTGATCCTGTTACGTGCCAGCGATCTCGGGATATCGGGTTATGAAACCCGCGAGCAGCTTGACGCCAATAACGAACTGAAACAGCGGCTTGAGTCCATCCGCCTTCAGGCCGGGCCGCGCATGAATCTGGGTGATGTGGCCCAGCGCAGCGTACCAAAAATGACGCTCATCGCCGAACCGCGCGACGGTGGGGCCATCACCAGCCGCACCTTTATTCCTCACCGCTGCCATGCGTCGATCGGTGTATTCGGCGCGGTTAGCGTGGCCAGCGCCTGCCTGCTGCAAGGCTCGGTGGCGCAGGGGCTAGCGAAGGTGGCTGACGCGCGTGAATTGATGGTCAGCGTTGAACATCCAACCGGTGAGTTTAGCGTGGCGCTTCAGCGTGGCGATGACGGCGAGCTGGCGGGCTGCGGGCTGCTGCGTACCGCCAGGCTGCTGTTTGCCGGCGACGTATTTATTCCGGCTGCAAAGGAGTGACAATGAGACATATTGCGTTTATCGGTTTTGGCGAAGCGGGGACCATTCTGGCAAGCGAGCTGGCGCATCAGCATCGCGTTGTCGTGTGGGATTGCAAGCTCCGCGGGGGCGACCGTGAGGCCATGCTGGCAAAAGCCGAGCGGGCGGGTGTTCAGGCGGCGGGGTCGCTGGCGGAGGCGCTTGACGGCGCGGCGTGGGTGTTTTCGACCGTCACCGCCGGCGCCGCGCGGGAAGTGGCATTGCACAGTGCGGCACTCATGCAGGCCGGACAATATTTTCTCGACCTTAACTCCGTTGCACCGGATACCAAACGGCAGGCGTCTGAAGCCTTTGCACCCGGTGTTTACGTGGACGTTGCGGTAATGGCCCCCGTCCCCCCGGCGCGGATGAAAACCCCTCTGCTAGTGGGCGGCCCGCAGGCGCAGGCGGTCACCGATGTGCTTAACCAGCTCGGGTTTAACGCCCGCTACGGCGCTGATGCGGTAGGCAGCGTCTCGGCGATCAAAATGTGCCGTAGCGTGATGATTAAAGGGCTGGAGGCGCTGACCACCGAATGCCTGTTTGCTGCGCGAGCCTACGGCGTGGAGGCGGAAGTGCTGGCCTCGTTGCACGCCAGTTTTCCTTCGCTGGGCTGGGACGCTGCGTTTCCGGGCTACCTGATAAGCCGCGTCGCCGAGCACGGCGTGCGTCGTAGTGAAGAGATGGAAGAGGTGGTCAAAACCCTGCGCGATGTGGGCGGTGAAGGGCTGATGAGTCAGTCGACATCCCGCGTTCAGCGGGGGGTGCCGCAACAGATGCAGGCATACGGGCTTGATTATGCCGGGCTTGAGCCGTTCAGCTGGCAGCGGCTGGCGGATACGCTTAAGGGGCGGTGATACATGAGGCAGGCCTGATAAGCGTAGCGCCATCAGGCAATATTACCGCACATTGCCGGATGGCGGCTTCGCCTTATCCGGCCTACGATTTCAAGGTTATTTTGTCGGGCACTGAATGTCTTTAATCGCCTTTTCATAGGCCGCGCGGTCGTTCTTATCCAGCGCCCGCGTTGCGCTCTGCACCGCCGTTTTGTTGACAGCGGAGTCCAGAATCCGGTTGGCAAACTGGGTGTCGCTCAGCCCGGCGTGGGGCGGGCAGTTTTGCTTCACGTCTTTCACCACCTGCTGCTTTTGCTGCTCGAACTTCAGCCCTTCGAGCGGCGAAGCGACTACCGGCAGCGCCAGGCAGGCGGCCAACGAAATCGCGATACGGATTGTCTTCATCTCGGATGTCCTTATGTTGATACGCACCGTTAACTATAGCTGTATCCGTTATTTTGCGCCGCCGCTTCCAGCTACAGGTAGACGTTGCATCCATCCGTCGAAATCCTCCGTGGTGGCTCGCAAAGAGGCGAAAACACGGCGGTGACTCGCCTGTGTCGGGCGTAGAGTGCGTCTATTCGCTTTTTGGGTGACAATGGAACGCCATGACGACGCGCGCAGCTTCAACGCCGCACGATGCGGTTTTTAAACAATTTTTGTGCCACCCGGAAACGGCGCGTGATTTTCTCGCCATGGTTGATATCACCGTGGTGCCGGATGATGAGATTATGCAGCATCGCCGCGTGGCGCTGCTGGAGCTGGTGCAGAAGCATATTCGCCAGCGCGATCTGTTCGCGTTAGTCGACCAGATTGCCCAGCTGCTGGTTACGGGATGTGCTACTGACAGCCAAATGAAAGCGTTGTTTAATTATCTGCTGAGATCGGGAGATGCGGTTCGTTTTCACGAGTTTCTCCAGGCGACGGTTGAATGTGCACCAGAACAGAAGGATAAGATAATGACCATTGCAGATAGGTTGCGGGAAGAGGGGCATTGGGAGGGAGTGCAGCAGGGGGTACGTCAGGAGGCGTTACGCATTGCTCAAACGATGCTGGAAAACGGTATTGACAGCGCCATGGTTCAACTTATCACCGGTCTTTCCGCCGACGAACTGGCTGCTCTTCGTCACTAAATTTTAACCCGATAACCGACGTTATCGGGCCATTTCACTACACCGTTTTCACCCTGCGTCGCGAATCCAGCGAAATCAGCACCACCGAGGATAAAATCAGCAGCGTGCCCAGCCAGTCTGGCAGGGTAAAGCTGATGCCGAGCAGCAGCAGCGATAAAAACGCGCTGCTGAGCGGTTCGGCACAGCTGAGAATGCTGGCTTTCGGCCCGCCGATCATCTGTGCGCCTTTCAGGTACAGGCTGAAGGTGAGAGACGTGCCGATCACCACCAGGTAGAAAAAGGCCAGCAGCAGGTTACCGGTAATCACGATATGGGTGCCCTGACCGGCGTAGAACGGCAGCAGCATTGCGCCGCCGAGCAGCATGCTCCAGCCGACGATCGGCAGCGTACCGTAGCGGGCAATCAGCGTTGAGGGATAGGTGGTGTAGAAGGCGGCGGCAAAGGCGGAAGCAATCCCCCAGAACAGCGCCGCGCCGGAGATAGACAGCGAGGTGGGGTCGCCGTGGGTCACCAGCAGAAAAGTCCCGATTAGCGAGGTGGCGATAGCGGCGAAGACAAACGCGCCCGGTCGTGCCTTACGCACGATGGCAAACCAGGCCACGATGATCGTCGGCGATAAAAATTGCAAAATGGTCGCGGTGGCGGCGTTCGATTTTTCAATCGCCAGCAGGAAGGTCAGCTGCACGGTCATTGCGCCTACCAGCGAAAAAATCAGCAGGCTGAAGGTATCTTTGCGGTTGCGGAAGAGGCGAAAAATACCGTCGCCGTGCAGGAAAGAGAAGGTGAGGAGAATAAAACCGCCGGAGAGCAGGCGGATCATCGTCAGAAACGGCGACCCCATCTGGCTATGTTCCATAATGTACTGCGCGCAAACGCCGGAACTTCCCCACAATATCGCGGCAATTAAGACGTTAAGCATCCCTTTTCTGGTGGCACCCATTTTCCTCAACCCTGTCATCGTATTTTGTTGTGACGGGCATCATAGCATGGTGGAAAGCTTGCCCCCAGCGGCGTGCCGGGGGCAAAAGGGTTAGCTGAGATCGACGTTTTTGCTGCCGAACAGCCAGGTCAGCAGGAAGCCGCCAAGGTAGGCGACGGCGAGGCCCGCGGCGTAAACCGCCATCCCCGCATAGATGCCGCTGTTTGAGGTCATCAACGGGATGGCCACCAGGCCGGACGGACCGAAGACCGTATTCAGGCCAACCGGCAGCCCCATCCAGGCGACAAGGCCAATGAAGAAGCCGCCGCAGGCACCGCCGAGGCAGGCGGTGATAAACGGCTTCATACGCGGCAGCGTCACGCCATAAATCAGCGGTTCGCCCACGCCGAGCAGGCCGGGAATGATCGCTCCTTTAATCTGCGTACGCAGCAGTGAGCCCTGCTTCGCCCGATAGTACAGCGCCAGCGCCGCGCCTACCTGGCCCGCCCCCGCCATGGCCAGAATGGTAAACAGCGAGTTGAAGCCCTGCGCTTCCATCAGCGCAAAATAGACCGGCACAAAGCCCTGATGCACGCCAAACATCACCGCCAACAGGAACAGACCGGCCAGCACCGCAGAGCCGAACGGGTTACCGTTGAGGTGCAGGAACAGCCAGGACATCCCGGTAAACAGATAGCCGCCAATAGGCATAATGACCACGAAGGTAACCGCGCCCATGATCAGTAGCGTCACCGCCGACGTGAGGATCATGTCGAGGTTGGCGGGCATGATGCGGCGCACCTGTTTTTCGACCCAGGCGCCGATAATTGAAGCGATCAGTACGCCGATGATGTTCCCGCGCGGGTCAATGGTGTGGCCGAAGAAGTCGGAGATTCCGGAGTAGAAGCCCACCGCCGCTTTGGGGTCATAGCCCAGAATAAACAGCGCGGCGATAATCGCCCCGTTCACGCCCGAACCGCCGAACGCTTTCTGCGCGTTATAGCCAATCAGAATGCTCAGGAAGGTAAACATGCCCTTACTGAACACTTTCATGTAGCTGATGATATCCACCAGCGTGGCGTTCGGATGCGCGTTCTCCAGTACGAACAGCTGTTCGGCCAGGGTCGCAAAGCCGAGCAGCAGGCCTACGGCAATAAAGCCAGGGATCAGCGGCGTAAAGATGGTGGCAAACTTGGCGAGGAATTTCTGTACGCTGCTGGTTTGCTTACCCTTGAGCTCCTGCTTTTTGGCATTCGCGATATCGGCCAGCGATGCACCAGAGTCAGCTTCATGCGCTGGCGTTTGCGGGGCCTCTTCCAGCATCAGGTTCATCATTTCTGAAGCGGTCTGCGCTTTGCCCGGGCCGAGGATAATCTGGAACTGCTCGTTGCTGACCACCACGCCCATGACGCCTTCGACCTGGCGGATGGCGGCGACGTCAGCATGGTCCTCATTGCGCAGCGTCAGGCGCAGACGGGTCATACAGTTACCCGCCTGCACGACGTTTGGCGCCCCGCCTACCAGGGTGAGAATGCGGGCTATCATCTCTTTATTTATTTTTGCCATTCTACGAACCCTCGTCAGTGGGAGGCGTGTTGAAGCGCTTTGCGGATAAAACCGTTGTTGTCGGCCAGCAGCTTTTTGGCGTCGTCGGCGCTCAGATTCGCCAGCACCATCACGATGGCGGTTTTGCAGTGGCGGCCGCTGGCATCCAGCGCCGTCTGCGCGGTCTGGCGATCGCACTCGGTGGCTTCCATCACGATGGAAATCTGTCGCTCAATCAGCTTGGCGTTGGTGGCCTCTACGTCGACCATCAGGTTGCTGTAGACCTTGCCGCTGCGGATCATCGAACCGGTAGTGATCATATTCAGCACCAGTTTTTGCGCCGTGCCTGCTTTCAGACGGGTCGAGCCGGTCACGACTTCCGGGCCAACAACCGGCGTAATGGCGATGTCGGCGCGCTGCGCCATCTCGCCGTGCGGGTTGCAGCTGACGATAGCGACCAGCGCATTTTGCTGATGCGCGTATTCCATTGCTCCCAGCACGTACGGCGTGCGGCCGCTGGCAGCGATACCGACCAGCACGTCATGCTCGTTAAAGCCCAGCGTACGTAAATCTTCCGCGCCCTGTGCGGCGTTATCTTCAACGTTTTCAACCGCTTTCAAAATGGCGGTGTGGCCACCGGCAATCAGGCCGACAACCTGCTCAGGACGGGTGCCGAAGGTGGGCGGGCATTCGCTGGCGTCAAGAATACCCAGACGGCCAGAGGTGCCAGCGCCGATGTAAATCAGTCGACCGCCGTGACGGAAAGCATTCGCCACGCTATCAACCAGCTGCGCTATCTGCGGAATATACGGGGTGATGGCGTGAGCAACCTGCTGATCTTCGTTGTTAATGACCGTCAGCATCTCTTCAGTGGAGAGGGTGTCAATGTTAGCGCTGTTTGCGTTGCGTCGTTCAGTCAGCAATTTGCTCAAGTCAATACTCATAGGAAACCTCATCATTCACAGTGGCGAGCAGTATAAGGAATTAATTATTCCATTCATGTGAAGGTTATCACGATTAGAGGCACGAGGTAATCATGATTTACAGCGGTGGCTGGGAGTTTTGAGGTAATAAAATTGGAATATTTTATTACCTCTGTGAATTTTAGGGCGCGGTGCGCGGTTTAAGCAGCCCGAAAAACAGCGCAATTGCGTAGGAAATCGCCATCGCGAGACTCATTTTCAGCATGGTTTCACCGCCCAGTCCTGCCAGCGGCGCGGCAATGCCTCCGCAGACGAACATCAGCGTACCCATCAGCGCCGACGCGGTACCCGATTGCGCGCTGCTGACCGCGCTCATGGCTTCCGCACCGGAGACGGTGCTGATCCCGCTCATAAACGACACCGTGAAGAACAGGCCAATCAGCGCCATGACCGGCTGTTGCTGCCAGGCGAGCAGTAGGGTGACCAGCGCGCACAGCACCGCCAATAATAAACCCCGGCGCAGCAGCGTTTCCGCGGCGACGCGACGCGCCAGTTTTGAAAAGATCAGGGCGGCAATAATCAGCCCAATCCCGTTCAGGCCAAACAGCAGGCTGAACTGCATCGCGCTCATGCCGTATTCGCTCTGAATGACGAAGGAAGAGGAGCCAATGTAGGAAAACAGCCCGGCCATCATAAAGGCCTGAATCAGGCAGTAGCGCATAAAGCGGCGGTTTTTGAGAACCGGCGTTCCTTTCGGCTGCGTCGCTGCATCGGGGCCGTTGGCTGGCAGGGTTTCATGCAGTACGACAAGGCTTAAAAGCAGCAGCACCGCGCCGATTCCCGCCATCGTCCAGAACAAAATTCGCCAGTCAAACGCGGTGATAATATAGCCGCCGAGCACCGGCGAAAGCACCGGCGCAATGCCGTTAACGGTCATCAGCAGGGCGAAGAACTGAGTGAGCAGCGTGCCCTGATAGCGGTCGCGGGCGATCGAGCGTGATAGCACTGAACCACCGGCACCGGCGAAGCCCTGCAAAAAGCGCCAGACAATCAGCATATGAATATCGTGGGTGATGGCGCACATAGCCGATGAGAAGATAAACAGCAGCAACGACAGCGCCAGCGGCTTGCGGCGGCCAATGCGGTCGCTGAGCGGGCCAAAGAACAGCTGGCCGAGGCCAAGACCGAGCAGCGCGGCGGTAAGCGAGAGCTGGGTTTGCGTGCCGGTAGCGTTTAGCTGTTCGGTGATTTCCGGCAGCGCCGGGAGATAAAAGTCGGTACACAGTGGGCCAATAGCGGTTAGCAGACCCAGAACCACGACCCAGGAGGGGGAGATGCGCGGCATGAAAGCTCCTTTTATTTTTCATAATCAATGAGGGGAACGGTGCTGGCTGCACCCTCACCCCGGTCCTCTTCCTGGAAGGGAGAGGGGGAAAACCCGCGCCGGTATTTACCTACGACGCCAATCGGTTCCCTCGCCCCTTTGGGGAGAGGGTCTTGTAGGCCTGATAAGCGCAGCGTCATCAGGCATCGCAGGCACATTGCCGGATGGCGGCGAAACGCCTTATCCGGCCTGCACCCCGCCGCCCAGCGACTGCCAGAGCGTAATACGGTTCGCCAGATCCGTTTCCTGTAAGGCAATCAGCGTCTGCTGCGCTGACCACAGGGTGCGCTGCGCCGTCAGCGCGGTCAGGTAATCGCCAACGCCCGCCTGGTAGCGTTTCATCGCCACGTCCAGCGTCTGCTGCTCCGCCGCCACGTATTGCCTCTGCGCATCAAGCTGTTCGCTCAGCGTCTGGCGACGCGCCAGCGCATCCGCTACGTCCTTAAACGCGCTCTGAATCGTTTTTTCGTAGGTGGCGATTAGCCCCTTTTTCTCCGCCTCGGCGTAGCGAAGTTGCGCCAGATTGCTGCCGCCGGTAAACAGCGGCAGCGAAATAGACGGCGCGAAGGACCACACGCTCATGCCGTGGCTAAACAGTGAAGATAGCGCATCGCTGCCTACCCCGGCGCTGGCGGTGAGTGAAATGGTCGGGAAGAAGTTTGCCCGCGCCGCGCCGATATTGGCGTTGGCGCTCTTCAGATTGTGCTCCGCTTCCTGAATATCCGGGCGCGTTAGCAGTACGGACGACGAGACGCCCGCCGGGACCAGTGAAATGGTGTTGGCGGCCAGGCTCTCCAGCGTACCCGGGAGCAAGGCATCCGCTACGGTGGTGCCGGCCAGCAGGTTAATGGCGTTTTTATCCTGCATCACCAGCGTTTGGTAGCTGGCGACGCTGGCGCGCGCCTGCTGATAAACGCTCATCGCCTCACTCACGTCAGTGGCCGCCGCGGTGCCGATTTGCTGCTGACGCTGGACGATTTTCAGCGAGTCGGCGGCGCTTGCCATGGTTTGCTGCGCCAGCGCCAGGTTGCTGTTGTCCGCTGCCAGCGTGACCCACGCGGTGGTGAGCTCGGAAATCATCGTCAGACGGGTGTTCTGCGCGGTGAATTCGCTGGCAAGCCAGGTTTCACGAGCCGCGCGGGACAGACTCTGATTACGACCAAACAGATCCAGCTCGAAGCTGGAGACCGCGCCGTCGGCCTGCGCGGTGGTGCTCACCCCGCTCGCCAGCGTGCGGCTGCGGGTATTGCTGAGTTCGGCGTTAACGGTCGGCATTAACGACGCGCGGGTTTCGCCGTACTGCGCGCGAGCGGCGTCAATATCGGCAATGGCTTTTTGCACATCGCGGTTGCTGCTGAGCGCCTGGCTCACCAGCTTTTGCAGGCGCACATCGTTCACCACCTGCTGCCAGTTACCGACCACGGCGGTCGCTTCACCGTGGCTGCCCGGCAGCGTCGCCGGGATAGGCGCGTCCGGGCGCTGATAGTTGGGGTCCATCGACACGCAGCCCACGCTCAGAAGCGCAATAAATAAAACGGATAAACGGAACATAACTTACTCCAGACGGCTGCGTTTACCGGCGAACAGACGTTTCACCAGCACAAAGAACAGAGGAACAAAGAAAATTGCCAGCAGGGTTGCCGTAAGCGTCCCGCCGATAATCCCGGTACCGATGGCAATACGGCTGTTAGCACCCACACCGGTCGCCACCGCTAGCGGCATGACCCCGGCGATAAACGCCAGCGAGGTCATGATGATCGGACGCAAACGGGTCTGCGCTGCACGCAGCGCAGCGCGGGAAAGCGAATAGCCCTCCGCCACCGCGGCTTCGGCGAACTCGACGATCAGAATGGCGTTTTTCGATGACAGCCCGATGGTGGTTAATAGCGCCACCTGGAAGTAGACATCATTGCTCAGGTCACGCATCCATGCGGCCAGCGCCGCGCCCAGCAGGCCGAGCGGGATAACCATGATGACCGAAATTGGCACCGACCAGCTTTCATACAGCGCCGCCAGGCACAGGAACACCACCAGAATGGAAATGGCATACAGGCTCATCGCCTGGCCGCTGGCCAGTTTTTCCTGCAACGACAGTCCGCTCCAGGCCCAGGTGGAGCCCGCCGGCAGGTTATTGGCCAGGTTTTCCATGGTGGTCATCGCGGTACCGGAACTGGCGCCGGTGGCGTTTTCGCCCTGGATTTCATAGGCCGCCGCGCCGTTGTAGCGCACCAGGCTTTCCGGGCCGTATTCCCAGCGGGTCGTGGCAAAAGCGGAGAACGGCGTCATGCTGTTATCGCTGCCGCGCACGAACCATTTTCCGAGATCGGACGGTGAGGCGCGAGAGTCGCTATCGCCCTGGATATAGACTTTTTTCACGCGTCCGCGGTCGATAAAGTCGTTCACGTAGGTACCACCCCAGGCGCTGGAGAGCGTTGAGGTGACGTCGCTCAGCGACAGCCCCAGCGACACGGCTTTGTTGTTATCGATATCCACCTGTAGCTGTGGTGTTTGCGGCATATCGTTGGCGCGCACGGCGTGCAGAGTGGCATCCTGATTGGCTTGGCCAATCAGCTGATCGCGCATTTTCAGCAGCTCGGCACGGTCGGTGCCGCCGCTGGCCATCAGTTCAAAGGTAAAGCCGTTGCTTTGGCCGAGGCCGTCCACCGACGGTGGCGTCATCGCAAACAGCGTGGCATCGCGAATCGCCCCCAGCTCTTTGGTGGCGCGTAGGGCAATGGCCTGCGCGGTATTTTCCGCGCCTTTACGCTCGGACCAGTTTTTCAGTGAGACGAAGGCCATGCCGGCGTTCTGCCCGCTGCCGCTAAAGCTAAAGCCGTTAACCGTGAAGATAACGTCGGTGTTGGCTTTCTCTTTGTTGAGGAACCAGTCGGTTACCTGCTTGCTGACCTCGGCGGTACGTGAGTTTGTGGCCCCGGCGGGCAGAGTGTACTGCACCATGATCTCGCCCTGGTCTTCCACCGGCAGGAAGCTCCCCGGCAGTTTCCACATCGCCAGCGCCATGCCGCCGCAGATGGCTAAATAGACCACCATAACCAGCCCGGAGCGGCTCAGAGTATTGAGCACCCGGTGCTTGTATTTACGTTCAGTAGAGCCATAAAAGCGGTTAAATGCGCCGAAAAATCCTTTTTTGTGCGGCGGCGTATGTTGCAGGATTGAGCCGCACAGTGCGGGCGTAAGGGTTAACGCCACCACCACGGAGAGCATCATTGCCGAGATAATGGTGACCGAGAACTGACGGTAAATTACCCCAGTGGAACCGCCAAAGAAGGCCATCGGCAGGAACACGGCGGACAGCACCAGCGCAATGGCGACCAGCGCTCCGGAGATTTCGCCCATCGATTTTTCGGTTGCTTCCCGGGCGGGTAGCCCTTCGTCGCGCATAATACGCTCGACGTTTTCTACCACCACGATGGCGTCATCGACCAGCAGCCCTATCGCCAGCACCATGGCGAACAGCGTCAGGGTATTGATTGAGTAACCGAACAGCGCCAGCACGCCAAACGTGCCGAGCAGCACCACCGGCACCGCCAGCGCGGGGATAAGCGTCGCGCGGATGTTTTGCAGGAACAGATACATCACGCAGACCACGAGGAAGATGGCTTCAAACAGCGTTTTCACCACATCTTCGACGGAGATCTTAATAAATTCAGTGCTGTCTTTCGGGTATGCAACATCGTAGCCCTGCGGCATGTTGCGTTTGTACTCGTTGATTTTATCCTTCACCAGCGTCGCGGTGCTCAGGGCGTTAGCCCCCGGCGCTAGCATTACCGCCATACCGGCGGCCGGGTGGCCGTTCAATTTGGCGACAGCGGTGTAGTCTTCGCTGCCCATCTCGACGCGGGCGACGTCACCGACGCGCACCACCGCGCCGTTGGACTGGCTTTTAATGATGATGTCTTTGAACTGGTCGACGGTTTGCAGACGCGACTGCGCGCGCACGGTGGCGGTGAGCTGCTGGGTGTCCGGCGACGGCAGGGCGCCGATTTTACCGGCGGAAACCTGCACGTTCTGCGCTTCAATCGCGCTTTGTACGTCGGACGGCATCAGCGAATAGGAGGCCAGCTTCGCCGGGTCCATCCAGATGCGCATGGCGTATTCCGCGCCGAACACTTGCAGGCTGCCGACGCCGTCGAGACGGGCCATCGGGTCCTGCATATTGCTCACCAGCCAGTCGGCGATGTCGGAGCTGCTGGCTTTATCGGTTTTGTCGTAAACTCCCATGATCAGCAAGAAGTTGCTCTGGGATTTCACCACCGTCACGCCGGACTGCTGCACTTCGCTCGGCAGGCGGGATTCGGCCTGCTGCACTTTGTTCTGCACCTGCACCTGCGCGGTATCCGGGTCGGTACCTTGCTCAAAGGTGACGTTGATGCTTACGGAACCGTCGGAGCTGCTGGTGGAGGTAAAGTAGAGCAGGTTATCCAACCCGGTCAGCTGTTGTTCAATGACCTGGGTGACGCTGTTTTCCAGCGTTTGCGCCGATGCGCCGGTATAGGTGGCGGAGATTTTAATCGACGGCGGCGCGACGTCCGGGTATTGCGCGACCGGCAACGTTTTGATGGCCAGCATCCCGGCCAGCATAATCAGGATGGCGATAACCCAGGCGAAGACCGGGCGACGCACGAAGAAACGGGCAAACATCAGGCGTTTCCTCCGTTAGCTTTCACTTCAACCGGTTTCACCTGCTGGCCGACGGCGACTTTCGCCGTCCCTTCGACGATCAGCTTATCGCCCGCTTTCAGGCCATTGAGCACCAGCCATTTGTCGCCATAGGTGTCGCCGGTTTCCAGCGCACGCTGCTCGACCTTGTTGTCGGCGGTGACCACCAGCGCGGTGGCGTTGCCTTTTGCGTCGCGGGTGACACCCTGCTGTGGCGCCAGAATGGCATCGTTCATGATGCCTTCATCCACTTTGGCTCGTACGAACATACCCGGCAGCAGCTGATGATGCGTATTGGGGAACACGGCGCGCAGGGTCACCGACCCGGTGGATTCGTCGACGGCGACTTCGGTCAGCGCCAGGCGGCCTTTTTCGCCGTAGGTGCTGCCGTCTTCAAGCTGCAGGGTGACGCCGAGCGTATCGCTATTGGCCGCCAGCGACTGCTTACGCAGACGCAGCAGGTCGACGCTGGAGCGGGTAAGATCGACGTACATGGTATCCAGCCCACGAATGGTTGCCAGCGCCGTGGTTTGCTCGGCGGTGACCAGCGCGCCCGGCGTGACGGAGGAGATACCGATGCGCCCGGCAATAGGGGCGCTGACGGTGGTCCAGTTAAGGTTAATGCGCGCGCTCTCGAGCGCCGCTTTTTTGGACTCGACGCTGGCTTTGTCCTGCGCGCAGGTCGACTGCGCGTCGTCGGCGTCCTGGCGTGAAACGCCGTTATCCTTGACCAGTGCCGCATAACGCTGCGCCTTCTGGCAGTCGGCGACAACCAGCGCCTGCGCCTGCTTCAGCGCGGCGGCGGCTTCATTGTAAGCGGCGCGGAAGCTGGCTGGGTCAATCTGGTACAGCGCCTGGCCTGCTTTAACGTCATCGCCCTCATTAAAAAGCCGTTTCTGGATGATACCGGAAACCTGCGGGCGAACTTCCGCGCTGGCGGCGGCGGTCGTGCGTCCGGTCAGCGAGCTGACCACAGAAACGGGCTGGCTTTTTAATGTAACGATGCCGACTTCCTGCGCCGGACGTTCTGGAGAGGCGGTGGGGGCATTATCGCATCCGCTCAGGAGAAATAATGCAGCGATGGTGGTTGTGATGTATTTCATATTTTTCTCAGGGTGAACGACACCCTTCTCGCCCAATAGGGGGGAGAATGACAGGTGCGAAAAAGCCTGCGTCTCCGGAGGTCCGGAAACAACAAAAGGGGGATGAAATATCCCCTGGTTTCTAAATGAAATTAATTATTTTGCAGTGACGAGCATATTAATAATTTCCTGATAGATTTTTTCCATTTCGTCAGAGGCCACCTGTTGGGGGATCTGACGACGATAAATGGTGCCTTCCACCATCACCGCCATGACCTCGACGCAGCAGCGAATACGCGTTTCGCTCAGCGCGGGATAGGCTTTGCGCAGATGCTCGCAGGCGTTGTTAAACATGCGCTCATCGGCCTCTTGCAGCCAGGCGGCAACCTGCGGATTACGGGTGGCTTCAGCGGACATCTCCAGCATCAGCGCATCGTCATCTTCGCTCAGCGTCATGCGCCACGCCAGCATGTGCGGCATCAGATGGGTCTGGGTTTTGCCTTCCATCTCGGCGATGCGGTGGTCGATAATCCGGCGGATCATCTCTTCAATAATGGCATCTTTGTTACTGAAATAACGGTAGATTTGCCCGACGCTGAGCTTCGCTTCAGCGGCAATTTGCGACATGCTGGCAGCGTGAAAACCGCTGTTGCGAAAGCAGCGGCGGGCAGCGGCGATGATATCGTCCTGGCGGGCTTTTTGCCTGGCTTCCAGCTTGCTGGTCATGCGCGTCTCCGTGAGGGTTAAGAGTGAGAATGATCGTTCTCATTTCTGCCCATTATACGTAGCTCGCGCATGATGAGAAGCATTTTCTTCATGCCATTTTTTCTTTTTTAATTGGTACAAAAAATAATGGAGAAAAAAAGAATTTTTTGTGAAATAAATAAGGGAAGACAATAAAAATAATGGAGAAGATATGCCTTTTGTTATTAAAGAAATTATTACGCAGGAAGATAAAGACGAGTTAATCACCGGGCTACGTGCCTATAACCGCCAGTTTATCGATGCCACCGGATGGGGCGATATTTGCGTATACCTGCGCGATGAACAGGAAGTGATGCGCGGCGGCCTGATAGGCCAGCGTAAAGGCGACTGGCTCAGCATCGACTATCTGTGGGTGTGTGACACCGTGCGCGGTGAAGGGGTCGGCAGCGAGATTATCAAGCGTGCAGAGGATCTTGCGCGCGAGAAAGGCTGCAAATATGCGCTGGTGGATACCATTAGCTTCCAGGCGCTGCCGTTTTATCAGAAGCAGGGTTATACGCTGAAAACGACGCTGGACGATTTCCCGCTGACGGGAATGCAGCGCCATTACCTGACGAAAACGCTGTGAGCGTTGCCGGATGGCGCTGCGCTTATCCGGCCTACGGGACGGTGCGGGGGGATGGTGTTTATCCGGTCTACAAAACGGAGTAGGCCGGATAAGGCGTAGCCGCCATCCGGCATCGGCTACTCGCGCCCGGTTTTCAGCGGCGCTTCTTTTAACAACCACGACAGCGCGAAAGCCAGCACCATAATGCAGGCCGCCATCATAAACGCCGCGTGAATCGCCGAACCGAATGCGGTGAGGTAATCCGTGCGAATGGCCTCAGGAAGCTGGTGAATGGCCACCGGGTTCATCCCCGGAGGAATAGCCGCCCCTTCCGGTAACAGGCTGGTCAGCCGTGATTGTAGCACCGAGGTAAACACCGCGCCAAACAGCGCCACGCCAATGGAACCGCCAATCGAGCGGAATAGCGTGACCCCGGAGGTGGCGACGCCGTAGAGGTTCGCGCTGACCGAGTTTTGTACCGCCAGCACCAGCACCTGCATCACCAGCCCAAGACCCATACCCAGCACGGCGGTAAACAGATACAGCTGCCAGGTCGGCGAGGTCAGGGTAATCCGCGTTAGCAACAGCATGCCAATAAAGCCCATCAGCGTGCCAACAATGGGATAGAGGCGATATTTTCCGGTACGGCTAATCGCTCTACCGCTGATAATCGAGGTCAGCAGCAACCCGCCCATCAGCGGAATTAATTGCAGCCCGGCCTCGGTTGGCGTGGCGTTCTTCACCACCTGCAGGTAAAGCGGCAGGAAGGTGATCGAGCCAAACAGCGACATACCGATGATAAAGCCAATCAAGCTGCACAGCAGGAAGCTACGATTGCGGAACAGCGACAGCGGGATTATCGGCTCCCACGCCAGCCGTTCCTCATAAATAAACCCGGCAATGCCGATAAGCCCAAAGGCGAGGATGCACCAGAGCTGCGGGTCGCTCCAGGCGCGAACCGTGCCGCCTTCGGTCGTAAACAGGATGATGCTCACCAGCGCCATCGTCAGGTACAGCGCGCCCAGCCAGTCGATTTCATGCTGGCTGCGTTTGTTGCTGGAGTGGAATACGGCACCGATGACAAACAGCGCGAACAGCCCCAGCGGCAGGTTGATGTAGAAAATCCAGCGCCACGAGGCGTGCTGGACAATAAAGCCGCCAATCAGCGGGCCGATAACCGTCGCCAGGCCAAACACGCCGCCGAATAGCCCCTGATAGCGCCCGCGTTCGGCGGGCGGAATGACGTCGGCCACGGCCGCCATGCTAATGACCATCAGCCCGCCGCCGCCCAGTCCTTGCAGCGCACGCATGAGTACCAACTGGGTCATATTTTGCGCCAGCCCGCACAGTGCGGAGCCCACGAGAAACAGCACGATCGCGATTTGTAGCACCCGCTTGCGGCCAAACAGATCGCCAAACTTGCCGTACAGCGGTACCACAATCGTGGAAGTCAGGATGTAAGCCGTGACCACCCACGACAGCTTGTCGAGGCCGCCCAGCTCGCCGACAATGGTCGGCAGCGCGGTCGAGACAATGGTCTGGTCGAGCGCGGAGAGCAGCATCACCAACAGCAGCGCGCTGAACAGCAAACGGATTGAGGTGACGCCAGTCGGTTGCACGGGCTGTGCGTTCGTCGTTGTATCGGACGCCATCATGTTCTCACTTGAAATTAATTAAATGCATAATTAATATTTATTGAAGATCGTTAAGTGGTCAAGGGATCCCGTTTCTATGCCAGCACAAAAAGACAATCTCAAACCGCGTAAGCCTGGGCGTCCGCGCGGCAGTAAGCCGAATACCGCGAACCGCGAACAGCTTATCAATATTGCGCTGCGTCTGTTTTCTCAGCAGGGCATTGCGCGCACGTCGCTGAACGCGATTGCCCGGGAGGCGGGAGTCACGCCGGCGATGCTGCACTACTACTTCAATTCACGAGAGCAATTGCTCGATGTGATGATCGAAGAGCGGTTTTTGCCGCTACGCGCCAGAATCAGCGGTGTGTTTGGCGATTATCCCGATGAACCGGTGAAGGCGCTGACTGAAATGGTCAGAACGCTGGCGGCCATCGTGGCGCAGTATGAATGGTTTGCCCCGCTGTGGATGCAGGAAGTCATTGGCGAGATGCCGGTGCTGCGCCAGCATTTACACGAGCGTTTTGGTGACGACAAATATCACGCCACGTTGGCGATGGTGAAACGCTGGCAGGCCGAGGGGAAAATCAACCCGCACCTGAGCGCGGAGCTGCTGTTCACCACGCTATTAAGCCTGGTGCTGGTGCCGTTTTCCCGGATGCGTAACGACGAACGATTGGCGAGGCTGACACCAGAGCAAATTGTCAGCAACTCGCTTGCGGTGCTGTTGCAGGGGATTGGCCCGGCGTCGTGTGGTTCGTCGGCCCGATAAGCGGAGCGCCATCGGGCACGATACGGCACATTGCCGGATGGCGGCATAAACGTCTTATCCGGCCTACCTGAGGCTGAACTGGTTACTTTCCGCCAACGCTTTAAACCACAGTCCGTTGCGCTTAATCTGCCGCTCTCCGGTTTCAAGATCGAGACGGTAGAACCCGTAGCGGCGCTTGAACGAATTAAGCCACGACCAGTTGTCGATGAATGTCCACTGATGCACGCCGAAACAGTTTGCCCCGTCGGCGATCGCGCGGTGTAGCTGCACCAGATGCTCTTCCATCAGGCCAATACGGAAACCATCGTCAATCACGCCGTCCGCCTGCACCGGGCCTTCGGATTGCAGATCCATCGCGATACCGATTTCGGCGAGATACCACTTAATATTGCCGTAATTGTCGCGGATATTGGCGGCAATGTCGTAAATTGCCTGCGGGTGAATTTCGTTGTTATCGCGGTACGGATTGAAGCGGCCGTGCGGGTCTACGTAGTTTTCGAAGTAATACTCCGGCGAGAAATAGTCGAGGGTGTACGGCGTTTCGCGCGCCTGTACGCGACGCGGCACGTAGTAGTTCACGCCGAGGAAGTCGATGCGCGAGTCGGTAATCAGCGAAACCTCTTCTTTGCTGGTTTCCGGCAGGCAGTTATGTAGCGCCAGCAGTTCACACAGTTCCTTCGGGAACTGGTGTTTCACCAGTGGGTCGAGGAAGCTGCGGTTGAACAACAAATCGGCGTACCACGCCGCTTTTTTATCTTCCGCTGAGTCGCTGCGGGTATAGGATGGCGTCAGGTTCAGCACCACGCCGATTTCACCCGGCAACTGCTGTTCACGGTAGCATTGCACCGCTTTCGCGTGTGCCAGCATGATGTTGAACGCCACCTGCGCGGCCAGCTTGCCGTCCTTTTTGCATGGGTAGTGGAAGTCGTACAGATAGCCGCCTTCGACCGGCACAATCGGCTCGTTGAAGGTGATCCAGTATTTTATTTTATGGCCGAACAGGCGAAACGCCGTGGCGGCAAAGCGGGCGAACAGATCGGTAACGTGTTTTGACTCGAACCCACCGTAGCGATTTTGCAAACCCTCCGGCATATCAAAATGATAGAGGTTGACCATCGGTTCGATGCCGTTGGCGATCATTTCGTCGAAATAGGCGTTATAGAAGCGTACCGCTTCTGCATTCGGTTCACCGGTTTCCAGATCGTCAATCAGACGGGACCACTGAATGGAGGTGCGAAATGAATTGAAGCCAATATGTTTCATCAACGCGACGTCTTCTTTGTAACGATGCAGCGTATTGCAGACCGTCCCGGGACCAATTTCCCGGTAGAAACGCTCCGGCTGCGCGGCGTGCCAGCTGTCCCAGATAGAACGATGAGGCTTGCCTTCTGCGCCTTCAGTTTGCGGGCCAGAGGCGGCCGCGCCCCAGAAGAAGTGGTTTGGAAACGCATAAGTGGTCATTTAATCTCCTGAAAAATAAAAAACTGCGCCGCTGGCGGCGCAGCAAATCGCTACTCAGCCTTCACCTGAATGGCTTTAATAAAAACATAACCCCAATCACCAGGGAATTTCCCCAGGCTAATGGTGTTTTCACCCTGTTTAAGATGCACCGACAGAGTTAAGCGCTGGCCGTGTTCGTCGGTTTGCGGAAACTCAATCTGAATCGGTTTGTCACTGTTGATTTGCACCGAGTTTTTCTTAGTGCCCCATTTTGCATTGAAGTCGAGGTGCAGCTGGTAATGGCCGTCCCACGGCGCGACAACCTGCCAACTGACTTTATCGCCATCGTTAGCAAAGGGACCGAGGAAGCCATCTTCACCGGTTGTCAGTTCATTTTCCGCGCTCTTGATCACCGTTTTCTGGCTCTGCGAAAGACCCAGTGGCTGGCTGTCAAAATGGCAGAAATCCGCGGGCGCTGGTGCCGTGGCGGTCGTGACGTCAACGGTCATCGTTTTGCTGCTTTTCAGCAGACCATCGTCGGCGGTAAACGTCAGTTGGTAGGTGCCCGGCGTCGGGAACCAGGCGCGCGTAGCGGCCTTATCCGCATGGCAGAAATGCGCGCGTTTTTTACCGGTGCTGGTCCATTTCTCGCTGACCTTGCGTGACGGCAAATTGTCATCCTGCCACTGCGCATTGAGGCTCAGCCCGTTATTTTGCGTAGTGGTTGCCTTGTCGCTAAGCGTAATGACCGGTGCGTGGTTTTTCTGCGTATGGGTGACGCCAATAACATTGGATGGCGTGGACTGTCCCGATTCATTTTTTGCGATAACCCGGTAGTAATAGGTTTTACCAAGCGTGAGCGAGGCATAGTCATCGCTGAACAGATCCATGGTTGCCGGGTTCCATTCCTGCATGCCATCAGAAATATTGTGCCCAACGACGGTCCACGGACCGGTTTTCGACTCCGCGCGTTCTACGTCATAGCTGCGGCCGACGGCGGCACCCATCCAGTTAATGGCGAACGGCGAAGTCGTTGCGCGCAGCTTCGGCGCATCCGGCGCAGGCAATGGGGCCATTTTTTCCTCTCCCGCCATTTGCGCGGCAGCGGTGCGCACCAGGTTAACCACCGCCGTTTCCTGATTCCCATCCCCCTGCGGGAAGCCTGGCAGATGGTAGCTATAGTGGCCGGTGTACTCTTTATGCCAGTAGAAACCGCCGTCGTGACGATGGCCGCGGAAGCCCCATATGAATCCTCCCGCCGCTTTGGCGCCGTTGACCTCGGTATGCACAATTGACTGCATTATGTCGTTCAGTGCTTTGCTATCGAGCAGGCCAAACTCACCGACCAGATACACTTTCTTGCCGCCGATAGCGGTCAGGTCTTTCTTCACCTGATCCGGATGGTTATTACCGGCGTTGGTGTAGTAGTGGTTGCTGACGATATCGACATTGGGATCGTTTACGGAGAACGCGTTGATTTTCTTATAAGTACCGTCAACGACCAGCTGATGCGGCGCGAGTTTTTTAATCCATGCTGCCGTCTGCCTGAGGAATTCTTCATTGGTATCCTCCAGTTCGTTGCCGGTTTCCCAGGCCATAATGGCTTTTTCGTCATAGTAAGGGCGCCCGGTAATGGTGTTGGTCCGGGTAATCACCTGACGAATCACATCGAGATACGCTTTGTAGGTCTGGCTGTCTGTGCGGTAAAAATCTTCCGGTTTTTCATGGTAGAAGGCCGCCAGTTGCTCCCGACCTCCCCACCACCACCAGTGATCGATAAACGGCAAAATCAGTCGCAGACCCTGTTTGTCAGCTTCAGCAATCATGTTGTCGTATACCACCATCGCCTTCTCATTCAGGCGTGGCATACCGTCCGATGTTGTCGGAGCCAGGATGTGCGTTTCGCGCTCGCAGGCTTCATCGCTCTCCTGCTGTACGGAAAGTACATAGACGCGCTGGGCTTTTGCTCCCGTTTGCACGATGGCTTTAATCCAGTTCTCCTGTTCCTCCGGCGTCGGCCATTTAAAGTACTGGCCCCAGCCGCGCGGATCGGCTTTACACACGCCGCGGGCGTCGTTTTCAATACGATGCAGCTCCGGTGCGTGAATGCCGGCGAAGCGGAATTCTTGCTTGCCGTCCATTAGCTGTGCGCCCTGGCGCGTGATAAAGTTTTCAAAGTGCGATTGCTGTGCCGCCATGGCACCCGCGCTGCTTAGCGAGGCAATAACGAACATCAGCAGTGACTTTCTGACGGGCATTTTCATCGTCTCTCTCCTTAGAACCAGACTTCCGCCTGCACGCCAAAGTTCACCGTGTCGGTGTCGCCACTGCGGCTGTATCCACCAGCATCGATAGTGTTGGTATTCCAGTTGTAGTTACCATCGAGCGCGTCGGAAACACCTTTATCCCATTTGGCGTAAGTGACAAAGAAGCGAAGCTGTGGGCGGCTCCAGAAGCCAGAGTCGAAGGTCAGCGTTGGCGCAACGGTGATTTTAGTCAGCCCGCCTTTGCCTTTACCGTTGACGCCCTTGTAGTTGTCATCATCAAGGTACTCATATCCCAGCTCGTACTGCATGGCGAAGTTTTTGGTGATTTGATGATACGGACGAATTCCGGCAACCCAGCTGGTGCGGCCCCAGCCGTTGTCGTCGCTGCTCCACCAGCGGTAGTTTTTATCCTTCTGCAAGTAGGCAAAGGTTGAGACTTCGACGTTCCCCATAGATGCCAGGCTGTCGAGCACGATACGCCATGACTGGGTGTCTTCAAGATTGGCCCAGCCCCAGCCGTTTTTGCCCAGCGAGTCGCCTGCCGCCAGACCGCGTCCATATTGCATCACCAGTTTGGAATAGCCGCCCGTCAGACCCCAGAAACCGTCAAAGTTATAGACGCCGGTTACGCCGTAGCCTTTCTCTGCGGAAGTTGGGTGGTTTTCGTTGCGGTTCATGCGGTGGCCGATCAGCTCAAGATCCAGACCTGTGCCGGCGATCTTTTTAAACCACAGGTTAAGCGAATAGTCGTCCGGGTAGCCCTGATCGCCTTTATCGACAGGGTAGGCTTTGGTTTCATCGGTCGGTGAGAAGGCGTAAACCCCGGCGTCGAAGCGCGCGAAGCCCAAATCCATGTTGTCGAAGCCACCGCCGGTCCCGTTGTACTGAATGTACTCCCAGTCAAACTGGTGGCTGGAGGTGTTGGAGCTGCTGTAACGTTTGCCGCCCCAGAAGGTCATTTCCGGTGCGAAGTCGAGGTTGCTTAGCTCGGCATACCCTTCCCGGAACTGCACGTCGTGGCCATCGTCATCCTGGCAGTTCCAGTCAGAGGTGCATTTGCTCTGGTGAGTGATATTGGCCTGAATTTTTGCCACCGCACCGGAGTCAGACTTCAGGGTAACGGTCGGTATCAACTCAATTTTGGTGTCTTCTTCGTTGCCCAGACGCCATTTCCCGTCCGGCATCAACCCGACGGAATCGACGCGGTTGCCATCCGAGTTTGCCAGGATGCCAGAGCGCATATAGCCGTGGAGCTGAAAGTCATATTTTTCTGCATGTGCCAGACCGCTTGTGGCGATGTTGATCAGTATAGCCAGAGGTATCAATCGGTTAAGTCGTTTCATTGTTCGCTTTTCCCTTTTATTTTTGTACGCAATAGCGCTTTTGTTAATGCGATGGGAAATTTACGGTTCAAAAATGGAAATGTACATCCGTAAACGGAAAGCGCTTTCCATAATTGCCGGATCAAATCACAGATCCGGAGATTGTTCACTTGAAAGCGTGATGTTGATCGACTTTTTCTCTGAGAGCTAAAAAAAAGCCAGCGCTTGCATGGCGCTGGCAAGAGAAAAACTGTGAAAGAGATCGATTAGCGGGATTCAGATTCCGCCAGTTGCCGTTCATAAACGTTGAAAAACGGACGGTATATCATCCACGCATTGAAGAAGGCGAACAGGCACATAAACATATTTTTCCAGCTGCCGTTTGCCGACCAGGCCGCACCCAGCGGTGAAGGCATTGACCAGGGTAGCATTGCCACGGCGCGATCGAGCACGCCAAGGTGTGTCAGATACCAGGCAAGGCAAGCGTTAATCAGTGGAACACCAATAAAGGGTATTAAAAATAGTGGGTTAAGTATGATCGGAAAGCCGAAAAGAATCGGCTCATTAATATTAAATAGCGAGGGGATCAGGCCAATTTTACCTACGCTTTTGAGCTGGCGAGAACGGCTGCGCAGCGCCATAAACACCAGCGGCAGCGTAGAGCCAATACCGCCAATGAGCAGATAAAAATCCCAGAACCCCTGCAGATAAATATGGGGTAGTGGTGTAATTCCATTCGCGAGTGCCTGCTGATTTTCAAACAGATAAGTCATCCAGAATGGATTCATGATGCCGGTGACGATAAGCGCACCGTGGATCCCGACAAACCACAGTACGTTGCAGATAAGCAGGGAGATCAACAGCGCGGTCAGCGTATCGGATGCGATGATCAGTGGACGCAGCGCTTCGCTGATGAGCTCCGGCAAAATCATGCCGGTATTCAGCTTCAGCCCGGCATTCATCACCGTGATGGAGAGCATGATCACAAGCAGCGGCGCCAGCAGCTGAAAGCCGTTGCGGGTCATGATCGGCACTTCATCCGGCAGGCGAATACACCAGCCTTTGCGGTAAAAAAATCGAATCACCTCGACGGAATAAAAACTTGAAACTAAAGCGCTAAATATTCCCATGCCGCCAAGAAACAGGTTGCTGCCGCCGTTATCTTTGAAGCCAATGAACAGCAGAAAAGCCAGGCATCCAGTCAAACCGGACAGCCGCTCCGGGAGCTGATACTGCTTGCCCAAGCTGGCGCTGGCACCGAAGGCGATGATCAGCGCAATCAGGCCGATTGTTAGCTCAAAAGTGGGCAGCAGCATCGGGCGGATGGCCTGATACCAAGCGCCGCTAAGGGCAAACGGCGGGAAGATCAGTGGCACCATCAGGCTGCCTACGATGACAAAGGGCATGGCCAACGCAAAGCTGTCGCGCATGGCGGTAATGTGCTGGCTGCGGGTTAAAAGATTGGCGAAAGGCGTCACGCGTTGCTCAATCAGCGTTACAGCAACATTCATAAACTGAATGTTCATGGCGAACCTTATATCGAACGGAGGTGACGGGATCATCGCCTACATCCCCGCAAAGTGAAAGCCTGCATCCGGTGATCGCGCTCACATTTAATGGATTCATAAATGGAAAGCGCTTTCCGTTTTGTTTCCTCCTGATTATAGTCCGCTCATCGTTATGACTCAGTCAGGAGTTTTCCATGAAGAAAATCATGCTTTGCTGTTCCGCTGGGATGTCTACCAGTCTGCTGGTTAAAAAAATGGTGGAAGAGGCGGGTAAACGCGGTCTGGACGTCGATATCAAGGCTTTTGGCGTGGCTGAATTTGAGCAGCAGGTCGGCCATTATCAGGTCGTGCTGTTGGGGCCGCAGGTGAAGTACATGCAGAAAGATTTACAGCAGAAAGCCAACGCCTACGGCATCAAAGTCGAGCCTATCAACATGATGGATTACGGCATGCAGAAAGGTGGTGCGGTTTTAGATTTTGCCCTGTCATTAATAAATAACAATAACTAAGGGATAAAAAATGAGCTCTCTGTACGCGAAATTAATCAGCGTGATTGAACAGAAAATCACGCCGATGGCCGGAGCCATTGGCCAGCAAAAGTACGTCACGTCTATCCGTGACGGCTTTATCCTCGCACTGCCGTTTATGATCGTCGGTTCATTTATGCTGGTGTTTATCTTTCCGCCGTTCTCGCCGGATACCAGCTGGGGCTTTGCCCGTGCCTGGCTGCAATTTTCACTCGATCACCGTGAAAGTCTGATGCTGCCGTTCAATTTCAGCATGGGCATTATGACGCTATTTATTTCTGTCGGGGTCGCCGCCAGCCTGGCGCGACATCATGAGCTGGACCCGCTGACCTCCGGAATGCTGTCGCTCATGGGCTTTTTGTTGGTGGCTGCGCCGCTGAAAGATGGGCAGATTTCTGTGGCCTATTTTTCCGGTCAGGGCATTTTTACCGCGCTGCTGGTGGCGATTTACACCACCGAGCTGTATGCCTTCCTGCGTCGCCACAACATCACCATTCGCCTGCCGCCCGAAGTCCCTACTGGCGTAGCGCGCTCGTTCGAGATTCTGATCCCCGTGCTGGCGGTGGCGCTGACGCTCCATCCGCTGAACCTGTTTATTGAAGCACAGCTGGGGATGATCATTCCCGAAGCGATCATGTCGCTGGTTAAACCGCTGGTGGCTGCATCGGATACCTTACCGGCGATTCTGCTGTCGGTGCTGGTGTGTCAGATTCTGTGGTTTGCCGGGATTCACGGGGCGCTTATCGTCACCGGCATCATGAACCCGTTCTGGATGGCAAACCTGTCGGTTAACCAGGCCGCGATGGCCGCGGGTACCGCCATTCCGCATATCTACGTGCAGGGCTTCTGGGACCACTATCTGTTGATTGGCGGCGTGGGTTCTACGCTGCCGCTGGCCATTTTGCTGATGCGCAGTAAAGCGGTGCATCTGCGCACCATTGGCCGTATGGGGGTGGTCCCGGGGCTGTTCAATATTAACGAACCGATTCTGTTCGGTGCGCCAATTATTATGAACCCGCTGTTCTTTATTCCGTTTGTACTGGTGCCGATGGTTAACGCCACGCTGGCCTACTTCGCTCTTGATTTCGGGTTGGTTTCCCGCGTGGTGTCGATGACACCGTGGACGACGCCAGCGCCGATTGGCGCCTCGTGGGCCGCTAACTGGTCGTTCAGCCCCATCATTATGTGCCTGATTTGTATGGCAACAGCGGCCGTCATGTACTTTCCGTTCCTGAAGGCTTATGAGAAACAGCTGCTTTCACAGGAAAGTCACGAAAGCGAAACGGCAGGCCGCGTCGGGCAATCTGAAACCGCATAATCCGTTGAGAGAAAAAGTGAGAACGTCATGGAATTAGAAGAGCAGGTAATGGGTATTATCATCAACGCCGGGCAGTCGCGCAGCCTGTGCTACGAAGCGCTTAGCAGCGCCAAAGCCGGCGACTTTGCCGATGCGGATGAAAAGATGCTACAGGCGCAGCATTTTGCTCGTGAGGCGCATCTTGTGCAAACCCAGCTTATTGAAGCCGATGAAGGCGAGGGAAAAACTAAAATGACGTTGGTGATGGTACATGCGCAGGATCATCTGATGACTTCCATCCTGGCAAAAGAGCTGGTTGGCGAGCTGATCGAACTCTACCGCTCCCGCCGCTAAGTCCCTGCCTCCCCGGCCGTTTGTGCCGGGGAGTTGGCGAATACCTGTACGCATTTATGTTACTATAGGGAGAAAACCGTAATACAGACGACACCATGCCTACTATTGATGATGTTTCAAAGTTAGCCAACGTTTCTCGAGCCACCGTTTCGCGCGTGCTGACGGGAACCCGTGGCGTTCGTGAAGAGAGCCGCGAGGCCGTATTACGCGCGGTAGAAGAGCTGAACTACCGCCCCAGTTTTGCCGCACAAAACCTGGCGAGCAATACCTCCAGCTACGTCGGTATGGTGCTGCCTGCCAACGAGGCCGGGTTTAGCGCGACGCTGTTGCCGCAGCTGTCTCAGGCGGTAAAATCGCTGAATAAATCGTTGATGATCCAGTACGTGAACGATGCTGCAGAACAGCAGGCTGCAGTGGAAAGCCTGCAGCATCAGTGCGTTGCCGTGGTAACGCTCACCCGCGGCAGCGGTGACGTTGCCAGTAACGTGATTGCTTTCGACGAGTTTTCTACGAAGGGCAGCGCTGGCCAGGGCTATAACTACGCATTTGCTACGGAAAGCGCCTGCCGTTACGTTCTGGGTAAGGGGCACCGCAATATTGCGCTGTTGATGGACAATGAAAATGATGTCGCCAGCAGACAGATGCTTGATGGCTATCGCAGCGTGTTGCAAAACTACTCCCTGCCGTTTAATCGTCAACTGTTGGTGATGGCCGACAACAACATCGAGCAGGCGCTGCTGACGCTGATTAATAGCTTTACGAAATATACGGCGATTATCGCCAAACGTGACTGCTATGCCGCCGAAGCAATGCGCTTATTACGCGAGTTTAATATTGCCATCCCGCAGGAAGTGTCGTTGGTGAGTCTGGAAGATTCGCCGTTGGCACCGCTACTCTACCCGCCGCTGACATGTATTGCCTATCCCGTTGAGCAGCTGCTTGAGAACTGTGTGCAGCGGATTCGGGCGTTAATTGACGGCCATTCGCTGTTTGTTCCCGAGGGGCGTGCGTTTACCGGTCGTCTGGTCGCCCGTTCGTCGGTTGCGGATATTAGTTAATATGAGTAATACGCGGTGAGTATTATTATTCTCACCGCGTGGCAACAATGAGTTATAAAAATAAAGCCGAAATATTTAATGCGTAAAATCTTAGTTAAATATTAGATCTCGACCTCCTGCGCCATATCATATTCAATTAATGCCCATGCGACCGGCTTGCCCTGGTAATAAGGCATAACATCCCCTCTACGCAGGCTAACAACGGCGGAAATGGTCGGATCGGAAAGCTTCCAGTTGCCGCCCTGCGGGCTGTACTGTCCGCTGTTGCGGTTGATGCCCAGCGGCTTGCGGTCGGTGTTTTCCTGAGACGAGTAAGAAGAAAGTACCGAGAGCGTGTAATGACGATTGTCTATCTTCATAACGTGATAATCCAAAAATGAATACACGTTATACAAAAGCGACAATTTATTGATACAACTTAAAAACGTGGTGAATTATTCATATAGTGAATAAATAATGGCGTTTTATTGCAATAAATTTTTGTTTTAGCCAAAATAAGCGCCCATACTGGTTAAAAAATATTCTAAATGATTAAGCACCTGATTAATTTACTCATTCTTATTACGGCCTGTTTCGCGTCCAGCGCACTGGCGGTGAACTGCCAGCGTGCCAAGACGCCGTTGGAAAATACCATCTGTAATAACGACAACCTGAACTGGCTGGATAACACCATGTCGACCGTCTATCGCGCAATGCTGGTGACGCGGGATGCGCGGCAGGTGCATCAGGAATATGAAACCTGGGAGAAATCGCTGGAGTGGTGTTCGTCCGATGAATGTATCGAGCGCGCCTATTACGCCGGGATCGGTAAAATAGCCGAAGCGCAGCCGGGATTTTCCTGGGAAGGCCGCTGGTGGAACACCAGCGCCGCGAACATGAGCGGCGGCGTGGTGCAGTTCAGCCACAGCGCCGACTGGTCGATTATCGCCGATATTCGTATCTGGGCCGGCTTGAATAAAGATGAGTTTACCGCCGAGGCCCGCAAGATTAACGGCATGGTGCTGATTGAAAGTATGGTCGACAGTAAACAGTGTAAGGTGCTGTTTATTCCGCGTAAAAGCGGGGCGATTCAGGCCTACAGCAACGCGGAGTGGGGCTGTCGTTTATCGCTGCCCAACGGCGCGTTTATCGATGGCCGCTATCTGAAGTCGGAAACCGATCCCCGGCCGAAGGCAACGCTGCTGTCGCTGGAAATATTTACCGATCCGCAGATGGATGCACGCTTCCGTACGTTGGTGGGTGATGACTATCAGCGTTTCGTCGATAGTGCTAATGTCTACATTTATCATGAGGATATAGATAATATTGGTGCCACGGTGCTCTCCATGTGGGTACGCGGCGCAGCGAATACCCGCACGGCGATTATCATGTTTACGAAGAGCAATATCTGGGCGGCGCGGGTTGAGCCGGACGGCAATGGTAAGCTGACGTTCTCGTACTTCAGCACCCAGGGAAACGCCGTGGCAAAAATGCCGCGCACCATCGCTGAGTGGAAGCTGCGCTATATGGAGCAGTAGCCGCTGTTCCGGGGGCGATCGAGGCCCCCGGTTGGGGGCATTTACGCCAGCGTGCCCACCACGTTCAGGTCGGCATCGTCCGGCACTTCATTGTATGACAGCACGTGTAGCCCGCTGGCAAACAGGCGTCCGTAGCGTGAAATGACCGGCCGTAGCTGTGGCGTCACCAGCAGCAGCGGCGGCAGGCTTTTTGCTTTCATCTGCTCATAAATCATCGGCATCGTATTTTGCAACTGGGTCAGAATATTCGGATCGACCGGGAAGCTGTCCAGCGCCACTTTGCCCGCCTGCTGTGCTTGATTAAGCGCCCCCAGCAGCATATTTTCCAGCTGATTATCAATGGTATATGCCGCCAACTGTGGGCGATCGCCGTTGATGTTGTGCACAATGGCGCGGCGCAACGCGTAGCGCACGTCCGAGGTCAGCAGCACCGGATCTTTGGTGACCGCCGCGCTTTCCAGCAGGGTGGAGGCGATGGTGACAATATCCTTCAGCGAGACCTGCTCCAGCAGCAGCTGGCGATAGATACGCAGCAGTTGGCTGTAGTTGAGCGCAGCGTTTAAATCTTCCGCCAGCTTCGGTGCCTGCTGCGCCAGACGGGCGTGCAGATGGGTAATGTCATCATAGTTGAACAGTTCCGGCAGGTGCTCGCGCGCCACTTTGTTGACGTGCGTTGCCACGACGCTGGCGCAGTCCACAACCTGATAGCCCAGGTTTAGCGCCTTAGCCTTCTGGTCCTGATCGATCCAGACAATGGCCATGCCGTAGGCCGGGTCGGTATCCAGTACGCCGTCGATTTCACCGTAGAGCTCGGTACCGGGGATCGCCATCAGTTTGTCCGCGTTCACCTCACCCATCGCCGTGCGGATGCCGTTGATGTGAATAGCATACTGGGCGGGCTTGAGGCGGAAGTTTTCGCGAATGCGAATCTCCGGCAGCAGCACGCCGCACACCTCCGAAATGACCTGACGCACCCCGCGCACGCGTAGCGACAGCGGGCTGCCCTTGGACTCATCGACCATAGTCACCAGCTTGTAGCCGAGGTTCAGGCCAATTGGCTCAACCAGCGGAATGCTGTCCCAGGTAATCGCCGGGTTGGCGTCCGGCGCCAGCGCTTCGCCGATCGCCTCCATGTCCGTTTCCTGCGGTGCGGGCTGAACCGCTTTGCTTTGTCGCCATGCCGCGAACAGCAGCAGCGCGGTAAAGCTCAGGAAGGCGATATGCGGCATACCCGGCACGATCGCGAGGGTGAACATCACGAATGCCGCGGTGTACAGCACCTTCGGCTTGGAGAGCAGCTGGGTTTTGATTTCGTCGCTGACGTCGTTACCTTCGCTGACGCGGGTGACGATGATGGCGGCGGCGGTCGCCAGCAGCAGGGACGGGATCTGGGCGACCAGGCCGTCACCGATGGTTAACAGGACGTACTGGCGGAAGGCGTGGCTGGCATCGAGATCGTATTTAAAGATACCGATACAGATACCGCCAATGACGTTGATGATCAGTACCATAATGCCGGCGATGGCGTCGCCGCGCACGAACTTCGACGCACCGTCCATGGCTCCGTAGAAGTCGGCTTCTTTCGCCACTTCCTGACGGCGGGTACGCGCCTGCTGCTGGTTGATCAGCCCGGCGTTCAGGTCGGCGTCAATCGCCATCTGTTTACCCGGCAGTGCATCCAGCGTGAAGCGAGCCGACACTTCCGAGATACGTTCGGCACCTTTGGTCACCACCACGAAGTTGATGATCATCAGGATGATAAACACCACGAAACCCACAACGAAATCGCCGCCGATCACCACCTGGCCAAAGGCTTCGATAACCTTACCAGCCGCGCCTTCCCCCTGATGACCGTTCAACAGCACCACGCGCGTGGACGCCACGTTCAGCGTCAGACGCATCAGCGTGGTGATCAGCAGCAGCGTCGGGAAGATGGCAAAGTCCAGCGGACGCTGCATATTCACCGAAACCAGCAGCACGATGACCGCCAGTACAATGTTGAAGGTAAACAGGATATCCAGCATCAGCGGTGACAGCGGCAGGATCACCATCGCCAGCACGCAGAGAAGCAGGATAGGCACGGCAATCTGCGCCTTACGGAGCATGCCGAACATGTTGTGCATCTTACTGTTCGCCATTGGCTTTTAATACCTCTTGAGGAATGTCTATATGCCTGTTCAGGCTTGGTTTTTGCTCAGTGCGACCTTCGCGCCACGACTTCAGCTGCATGACGTAGGTCAGGACGTGAGCGATGGCGCGAAACAGCTGCGCCGGAATTTGTTGGTTGACGCGGGTGGTGTAGTACACCGCACGTGCCAGCGGCGGAAACTCCACCACTTCAACGTTGTGGCTGGCGCCCACTTCACGAATCCATAGCGCAACGTCATCAATGCCTTTGGCGACGATATACGGCGCTTCCGCTTTCTGCGGGTCATACTTCAGCGCCACCGCGTAATGGGTTGGGTTGGTGATGATCACATCGGCTTCGGGTACGGTGCGCGAGATTTGCCCCATCGCCATCTGGCGCTGGAGCTGGCGAATACGGCCCTTAATCTGCGGGTTACCGTCGTTATTTTTGTACTCTTCTTTGACTTCCTGCTTGGTCATGCGCATCTTCTTCGTGAACATGAACTTGCTCAACGGCACATCAAGCAGGGCAAAAATAACGATAACGGCGACAAAATAGCTGACAACGTGATGGAAAATACCGAATCCATGGCCGATGGCCTGATACAGATACAGCCGCTGGAGATGGAGGAGGCTGTCCATTTGATCGTGCACCATCGTGTAGATAACGGCGAGGATCGTCGCGCATTTCAGCATCATCTTCCCCACTTCCGTGTAATGGCTGGCGGAGAACATGCGCTTAAGGCCGCTGATGGGGCTGAGCTTCTTAAAGTCGGGTTTAAGTTTTGACGGCGTAAAAATCCAGCCTCCCGGCACCAGGCTGGCAATCATGCAGGCCATGGGAATGGGGATAAGCGTGGCAATAAAGCGCAGCAATACCCACAGGTTCAGCAGTAGAAACTGGTTCAAAACGTTTGGGTTATCGAGGTCTTGCGCCATCGTGCCGACGGCGGCAAACGACTCGCCAATCAGCTGCCGGTAATAGGGTAGAAAAGCGGTCAGGGTGCAGAATGACGCCACTAGCCCAACCGCCATGGTTAAATCTTTTGAACGGGGAATATCCCCTTTCTGCCGCGCCTTGCGCAGCTTCCCGGCGGTGGGTTTTTCGCTTTTATCGCCGCTGGAGGCCATTACTGCACCCTTATGGCGTCGAGTTTCGCCAGAATTTCGTTGGTCAGATTGAGATAGTGGTCAGGAATGTTGGTGACCAGCATCGAAATACACAGCAGGCCAAACAGCATGCTGATTGGGAAGCCGAGGGAAAACAGGTTGAGCGTCGGCGAGACGCGGTTCAGCAGGCCGAAACCGCCCTGTACAATCAGCATCACGAAGGTGGTGGGCAGCGCAATCAGCGTGGCGGAGGCCATGATCCAGCCGAGCCCCTGGCCTATCAGCATCAGCGTTGGCTGGTTAATGGCCTGGCCGATAGGCCAGTAGCTGAAGCCTTTAAACAGAATCGTTACCAGCAGCAGGTGCCCGTCCATGATAAAAAACAGCAGGGCGCAGAAGACGTAGATGATCTGCGAGATAACCGTCGTCGAGCTGCCGTTGACCGGGTCGTTCATCATCGCCATCCCGAGCCCCATGTTCATCGACAGAATATTCCCCGCCGTTTGCAGCGCCACAAATACCAGCTGGAGCGCCATGGCGAAGAAGAATCCCCACAGCAGCTGTTCGCCAATCAGCAGGATTGAGCGTACCGACAGCAGCTCATTGAGCACCACGTTATTGGGCAGCATCGGGGTAATGATGATCGCCAGGGCCATCGCGGTGCCAATTTTAATGCGGCGCGAAAAGACGCGGTTATCCAGCACCGGCACAAAATGCAGGAACGTGAGGATGCGGAAGAATGGCAATACGAGCGCCATTATCGGCGTCCACAGCGTCTGAATATCGATTCCCATTGTGGCTTAACCGACCAGCGCCGCCGCCTGATGGAAAATCTGGACGGTAAAATCGACCAACTGCGTCAACATCCATTTTCCGGCGAAAATCAGCACGCCGAGCGTGACCACCAGGCGCGGCAGGAAGCTCAGCGTCTGTTCGTTAATCTGGGTGGTGGCCTGGAAAATACTCACGCACAGACCCACCAACAGGCTCGGGATAATCGCCACGGCGGAGATCAGCAACACCAGGTGAATGCCGGAGGCCATGATGTCTCCCGCGGTGTCCATATTCATCATCGCTACAATCCTTGTACGCTGGAGGTCAGCGTGCCGACAATCAGCGTCCAGCCGTCGCACAGTACGAACAGCATCAGCTTAAACGGCAATGAGACAATCAGCGGTGACAGCATCATCATCCCCATCGCCATCAGAATACTGGCGACAATCAGGTCGATAACCAGGAACGGGATGTAAATCATAAAGCCAATCTGGAAGGCCGTTTTCAGCTCGCTCAGCAGGTAGGCCGGGGTGACGATGGTCAAATCCTGCTCGCGGGCATCGCCTTCAATGCCGGCAATGGTCATGATTTGCGCCATCGCCTTATTGTTGGTCTGCGCCAGCATGTAGCGCTTCAGCGGCGCTTCGGCGTTAACCAGCGCCTGCTTGAGGGTGATCTGGTCATTCTGGAATGGCTCGATGGCGTCGGCGTAAATGGTGGTCCATACCGGGCGCATCACCAGCAGCGTTAAGGCCAGCGCGATGCCGGTGAGGATCTTGTTCGGCGGACTCTGCTGTAATCCCAGCGCCTGGCGCAGAATCGCCAGCACGATGATAAATCGGGTGAAGCAGGTCATCATCAGCACCATGATCGGCAGCAGGCCGAGCAGGGTCATCAGGATCAGGATTTCAATTTTGACGTTGTAATCCTGCCCGGCGCCGTTTGCCGTGGTGCTAAAAAGCGTGATGTCGCCGTTCGCCGCCAGCACGGGCTGTGCGAACAGCAGGCCAATCAGCAGCAGCGGATAAAACGCGCGGTTCATCGGGTCAGCTCGCCCAGCTCTTTGGCGTTGAATTCGATAATACGCAGGCCGTATTTGTCATTCAGCACCACCACTTCCGCTTTACCGAACGCAATACCGTTGACCTTGATATCCAGCGGTTCGCCGGCCATTTTATCCAGCTCAATGACCGAGTCACTGTTCACCGCCATCAGCTCGGCCAGCGAGATATTGACGGAGGAGACCTCCAGCGTCAGCGTTACCGGGATACGGCTGAACAGCGCCATGCGACGCACGTCAGTCAGCGGCGTATTGCGTGTTTCCGGCTGCAAATCGTGGCGGATATTGCCTTCAACCATCTCATCCTGGGTCATATCGCTGAGGTTCAGGTCGTCCAGATCCAAGGATTGGCTCAGTTCTTGTTGTAAATCACTCATAGGGCTTCTCGATTGTCTTGTCATGGATATCGCATAAGAAAAGCTTGCTGCGATCTTCGGCAATAGTGGCTTCAAAAATCTGCTCTTTACCGATAAATACCGGTAAAGGGTCATTAATGGCGATCGGGATAATGTCGCCGGGCTTGATGTCGGCAACCTGGGCGACGGTCAGGTTGAGGCTGGCAAGGCGGCCGTCGAGCTTCAGCGGCAGGCTGTCGAACAGGCGTTCGATCTGCGCCGGGCTCAGGCTGACGCTTTTTTCTACGCCGCGCGCGCTGTTATCCGGCGCGCGCAGCGCCGCCAGCATCTGGTCAATATGCGGGCTGTCGAGCAGGACGCTAAAGCTGCCGTGGCTGTAGCCTTCCAGAGTGAAGGTAATGCACCAGGCCCACTGATTAATCACCGTGGAATAATCAACTTTAATGTCCAGGTCTTCACCAAATGTCTCTTTGCAAATAATCAGCGAGGTCAGCTCCTGGCCCAGCTTGCTTTTCAGGCGTTCTTCCGTTTTGGTGATCGGTAACGATTCATCCGGCTCAATATGGCTGCTGTCTTTACTCAGACCATAATAATCATGGAGGATGTTCAGTAATAATATTCTGTCGATTACAAAGGCAATATTCCCATAAGGCGTAGAGAATATCTGTGCATTTTTATAATGCTGATCGATAGCAAAGGTCATGGATTCTAACGCGGCATTAACACGTAGCTTCTTCAGAAAATAAATACTCAGGCGCGCGTCCAGAATGTCAAAGCTGTCGTTCATTAATTTCGGCAGCTTATGCCATGGGCGACCAAGTTTGCTGACATCAAGTTTTACCAGGTCAGGGAGACTATCCTGCTGATGAATTCTGATTCGATGTGAAGCTGAGTACATATTTATTCCGGTTTGATAACGTTACCTGATGTGAAAAGAGTGCACCGCGATATTTATTGATCACGGTCACGAATTTTTTTCCTGGAAGCATTTGAGTTTTGAGAAAGTTGTGACGCTTTACATCAACATCGAAGCTTCATCGCGAGGCGAGAACCCGAATGCCTTTTATTCAGGGTGTGAATTAGACCTTTCCTTGACTATTATTGCAAGTATCCATCAGTTATTAATCCATTATTTTTCCGCCTTTGCGTTGATTAATAACTTCTTTAAGTGTATGAAATTAAAAGATTAATGTTTTAATATTCATTAAAAATGAGACAATTCTTAGTCGATGGGTATACTAGGCAACATATTTTCACGGAAGGAATCTTTCCTCGTGATAATACCGCAGTCTTTAATCTTTATTAGCATTATAAAACGCTTTTAATCTTCTATGTAGCAAGGTGATTACAGCGCACGTTTAATAAAGATTTAGCGCGTTATCTTTTTTGTCATTTTTTACTGGTACTCCAAAATGAGCATTATTATTGAACGTGAAGATCGTCATGGGGAAGGCTTTGTCGCCGCATCTCCTGCCAGCGTGGGCGTAATCTCATTAGCTCGACGCGTTGCTAAATATAATGTGTCTGTGCTGGTGACCGGTGAAACAGGAACCGGAAAAGAGTGTGTCGCTAAATATATCCATGAGCATGCCTGCGGCAGTGAAGCCCCGTACGTCGGGGTTAACTGCGCCGCTATTCCAGAGAGTATGCTGGAAGCTGTTTTATTTGGTTATGAAAAGGGTGCGTTTACCGGTGCGGTCGCCAGCGTGGCCGGAAAATTCGAACAGGCGAACGGTGGTACGCTGCTGCTGGACGAAATCGGCGATATGCCGCTGCCGTTACAGGCAAAACTCCTGCGCGTATTACAGGAACAGGAAGTTGAACGTCTGGGAAGCCATAAACGTATTCCGCTGGATATTCGCCTGATTGCTTCTACGAATAAAGACTTACAGCAGGAAATTGCCGAAGGACGATTCCGTCAGGATCTGTTCTACCGTATTTCCGTCGTGCCTATCCATATTACGCCGCTGCGTGAACGTAAGCAGGACATCCTGCCACTGGTGCAGCGTTTTATCGCCAAATACCGTGCCTTCCACAAAGGAGAGGTTCGCCTGAGCGACGATGCGCGCAATGCGCTGTTGGGCTACGACTGGCCGGGCAATGTGCGCGAGCTGGAGAACGTTATCCAGCGCGGCATGATTCTCGGCAACGGCGATGAAATTAAAGCCGCCGACTTTGGGCTGGTAGCGCGCGTGCCGCTACCGGAAACGCCGGCCGTGGGCGTGATGCCCGCTTACCGCGAGCAGGACAGCGGCAGTTCCGCCATCCGTGATGTGAAGCTGCACGGCCGCCTGGCGGAGTACCAGTACATTATCGATCTGCTTAAGCGCCATAAGGGCAATAAATCCAAAACCGCGGAGTTTTTAGGTATTACGCCGCGCGCTCTGCGCTACCGCCTTGCGTCAATGCGTGATGAAGGCATTGATATCGAATGTTATTCCTGAGGCCAGAAAGGAACAAATAATGGATAAGATTGCCGCCGCAGGTATTAACACCGCGCAACAGGCGCTGCTGGAGCGTATGCAGCAGACGGCGATGCTGGCGTCTGCCGGCTCGGCCAGCGCCGCCCAGACGATTGCGCCCGCAAACGGCGCGTTCGCCAGCGCTAACCCGGTCTCTTTCTCCAGCGTGTTAAACAACGCCATCGACAACGTTGACGCCCTGCAGCACAGCGCGGGCGCCAAACAGACCGCCATTGATATGGGTCAGAGCGACGATTTAGCCAGCGCGATGATCGAAAGCCAGAAAGCCAGTGTGGCCTTCTCGGCGATGATGCAGGTGCGCAATAAGCTCAACAGCGCGCTCGACGAAGTGATGAATATTTCGCTGTAAGGTCTGTACCGTGTTAAACAAAATCAAAGCTCGCCTCCCTGCCATCTCTCTGCCCACTGGCGTAAACAATCCTAAGCTGCTGGCGATTGCCGGCGGCGTGGTGCTGGCTATCGCCATCATTGCGTCGCTGTGGAACCGCAATCAGGGCTATGTCGCGCTGTACGGCGCGCAGGAACAGGTGCCCGTTTCCCAGGTTGTGGACGTGCTGGGGGCAGAAAATATTGCCTACCGCATTAACCCTGACAACGGCCAGGTGCTGGTGACCGAAAATAAACTGTCGCAGGCGCGCATGGCGCTGGCGGCAAAGGGCATCAGCGCGGCGACGCCGGACGGCTACGAGCTGATGGACAAAGAAGAAATGCTCGGCAGCAGTCAGTTCATCCAGAACGTGCGCTACAAGCGCAGCCTGGAAGGTGAGCTGGCGAAAAGCATTATGGCGCTGGAGCCGGTAGAGCACGCGCGCGTGCACCTTGGGCTGAGCGAGTCCAGCTCGTTCGTCCTGACGAATAAACCGAATAGCAGCGCCTCGGTCGTGGTGCAGCTGCGTTATGGGCGACAGTTGGATGAACAACAGGTCGCCTCTATTGTACAGCTGGTTTCCGGTTCGGTGCCGGGCATGGCGGCGGGTAGCGTGCGGGTGGTCGATCAGGCGGGTAACCTGCTGTCGGACGGCGTCGCCGGCCCGGATGGCAGTATTGCCGGCAAGCGTCTGGGTGACGACGTTACGCAGCGCATTCGCGAAGATACCAGTAAAAATATCGCCAGCCTGCTGACTTCATTGGTGGGCGCAGGCAACTACCGTATCAGCGTGGCGCCGACCGTAGACCTAAGCCGCGTGGAAGAAACTCAGGAGCGCTTGGGTAAAGATCCGCGCGTCAGCGATGAGCAGCTGAGTCAGGAAAACACCACCAATGAGATGGCGTTTGGCATTCCCGGCTCGCTGAGCAACCGTCCCGTCAACCAGAACCCGCAGGCCGCGGCGGCACAGGCTGCCGGTGCAGCGGCTCCGGCTGCGGCAACGACGGCCGCAAACAACACCAGCGATCCGCGTTCCCTTACCAGCCGTAGCCAGGAGCAGCGCAAGTACGCCTTCGACCGCGATATTCGCCATATCCGTCACCCCGGCTACAAGCTGGAGAAACTGAGCGTGGCCGTGGCGCTGAACCAAACGGCGCCCGCGCTGGCGAATATCGCCCCTGAGCAGTTGACCGCGATTACCCGTCTGGTGGAGAGCGCCGCCGGGATTGATAAACAGCGCGGCGATGCGCTGACGCTGGACGTACTGGCCTTTACCGCCCCGGTGAACGACGGCGCGCTGAGTCAGAAATGGTGGAAAGACCCGGATATGCAGTACTGGGGGCAGAACGGCGGCATTGGCCTGCTGGCGCTGCTGACGCTGCTGTTTGGCGTGCGCCCGCTGGCCCAACGTCTGGGCCGTCGTGAGCGTCTGGTCAATGAGGTTGAGCAGAATGACAAAGACCTGCTGACCGATGAATCTGACGTGGTGCAGGACAGCCTGACCGGGTTGCCGAGCACGGCCTTCAATAACAATGATGATCTGCTGCCGCCGCAAAGTTCCGGCCTGGAAACCAAAGTGGAGTACCTCCAGGTCCTGGCCCAGAGTGAGACTGAGCGCGTAGCGGAAGTTCTGAAACAATGGATTAACAGCAATGACCGAAGCAACAGTAAGTCGGAGTAGCAGTTCGGGTAGCCGTAGCCGCCTGGAGCAGGCGGCCATCCTGCTGATGAGCGTGGGTGAAGAAGCGGCGGCGCAGGTGATGCAGAAGCTGAACCGCGAAGAGGTGGTGCTGCTAAGCGAAACCATGGCGCGTTTGCACGACGTAAAGGTCAACCACGCGCGTCAGGCGATGAACAACTTCTTCTCTGACTATCGCGAGCAGAGCGGCATCAACGGTGCCTCGCGCTACTACCTGCGCAGCATTCTGGAAAAAGCGCTGGGCGGCGAAATCGCCCGCAGCGTGATTAACGGCATTTACGGCGATGAGATCCGCTATCGCATGGCGCGCTTGCAGTGGGTCGATACCCCACAGCTGGCGGCGCTGATTGAGCAGGAGCACCTGCAGCTGCAGGCGGTGTTCCTTGCCTTCCTGCCGCCGGATATTGCCGCCAGCGTGCTGAGCGTGCTGCCGAAAGAGCGTCAGGACGAAATCATCTACCGCATCGCGCGGCTTGATGATGTTAACCGTGACGTCATTGATGAACTGGACCGCCTGATAGACCGCGGCATTGCGGTGCTGTCCGAGCACGGTTCGAAGGTGGCAGGCATTAAGCACGCCGCCAACATCGTCAACCGTATTCCGAGCAATCAGCAGGAGCTACTGGAGCAGCTGCGCGAGCGTGACGAAAGCGTGGTGGATGATTTGCAGGACGAAATGTACGAATTCTACATCCTCAGCCGCCAGACGCCGATGACGCTGCAGCGCCTGATGGATGAGGTGCCTATCGACGAATGGGCTGTTGCGCTCAAGGGCACCGAGCCGGTGCTGCGTCAGGCCATTTTCAACGTTATGCCAAAACGTCAGGTGACGCTGCTGCAAAGCACCACCACCCGTCTGGGGCCGGTGCCGGTCAGCCGTATCGAACAGGTGCGTAAAGAGATCATGCAGACCCTGCGTCAGCTGGTGGAAGAAGGCGAGATTCAGGTTCAGCTGTTCGCCGAGCAGACGGTGGAATAAGCCATGTTCAAAAAACGGAGCTTCCCGCTGTCCGCCGCTCGATCGACCGCCGTCAAGCCGCAGCTGCATCGATTCCCGCCGCTGCGTAAACGCTGGGCGACCCCCGATGCGCCGCTTGAAGACAACGCGGTGGCGGCGCCGGACCCGGCCGAATATCAGCAGCAGCTTGAGGAAGGCTTCCGTGAAGGCGTGAGCCAGGGCTTTGCGCAGGGACGGGAAGAGGGCAAAGAAGACGGTTATCAGGAAGGCGTACGTCTGGGCTTTGAAGACGGGATGCGTAAGGGCCTGGCCGACGGTAAACAGCAGGCTCGTCAGCAGTTCCTGGACGCCGCGGCGCCGTTTGAGCAGATGACCGCCAACGTGCAGCAGTTTCTTGACCGCTACGAACAGCGTCGTCGCGAAGAGCTGATGCAGCTGGTGGAAAAAGTGACGCGGCAGGTGATTCGCTGCGAACTGGCGCTGCATCCGACCCAGCTACTGGCGCTGGTGGAAGAGGCGGTGACCAGCCTGCCGCAGCCGCCTGAGCAGGTTCGCGTCCTGCTGAACGCCGAAGAATTCCGCCGCATCAGTGAAGCGGAGCCGGAAAAGGCCCGCGAATGGGGGCTGACCGCCGATTCGGCGCTGGAACCTGGCGAGTGCCGCGTGGTGACCGATACGACCGAGATGGACGTTGGCTGCCAGCATCGCCTCGATCAGTGCATGTCAGTGCTAAAAGACAACCTGCTGCCGGAAACCGCGCATGAGCAGCCTTGATTTCGAGCAGGCGCTGCGATCGATTGAGCAGATCGATCTGGCGCGCGTTGCCGGGCGTCTGGTGCGGGTAAACGGCATTCTGCTGGAGTGCGTGGGCTGCCGTCTGGCGATTGGCCAGCTGTGCCATGTTGAAAGCATCGAGCAAGAAATGATGGACGCTCAGGTCGTCGGCTTCGACCGTGACGTCACCTACCTGATGCCGTTTAAGCAGCCTTCCGGTCTGATCGCCGGTGCGCGCGTGTTCCCTGCCGGGAAAAGCGAAGGCGTGATGATTGGCGACCAGTGGCTGGGGCGCGTGGTGAACGGTCTGGGCGAACCGCTGGACGACAAAGGCAAGCTGGGCGGCGACACCCTGTTGCCACAGCAGCTACCGCAGGTGCATCCATTAAAACGCCAGCCGGTGGAAGCACCGCTGGACGTTGGCGTACGTGCGATAAACGGCCTGCTGACCATCGGCAAAGGCCAGCGCGTGGGGCTGATGGCGGGCAGCGGCGTAGGGAAAAGCGTACTGCTGGGGATGATTACCCGCTACACCCAGGCTGAAGTGGTCGTGGTCGGGCTGATCGGCGAACGCGGTCGTGAGGTCAAAGAGTTTATTGAGAACGCCCTGCAGGCCGAAGGGCTGGCGAAGTCGGTGATTGTTGCCGCGCCTGCGGACGAATCGCCGCTGATGCGTATTAAGGCCACCGAGCTGTGCCACACCATCGCCAGCTACTACCGCGATAAAGGCAAAGACGTGCTGCTGCTGGTGGATTCATTGACCCGCTACGCCATGGCACAGCGTGAAATTGCGCTGTCGCTCGGCGAGCCGCCGGCCACCAAAGGCTACCCGCCGTCGGCGTTCAGCATGATCCCCCGGCTGGTGGAGAGCGCGGGTAATAGTGAAAGCCGCGGATCGATGACGGCGCTCTATACCGTGCTGGCGGAAGGGGACGATCAGCAGGATCCGATCGTTGACTGCGCGCGCGCGGTACTCGACGGTCATATCGTTCTCTCGCGCCATCTGGCGGAGGCGGGACACTACCCGGCTATCGATATTGGCCAGTCTATCAGCCGCTGTATGAGCCAGGTCACGAGCCGCGATCATCAGCTGGCCGCACGTACGCTCAAGCAGCTGTATGCCGAATACCAGAGTATTAAGCCGTTGATTCCACTCGGCGGTTACGTGGCCGGGGCCGACCCGCTGGCCGACAGGGCCGTGCGGCTCTCGCCGGCGATAACGCAATTCTTACAACAGGAAGTTCAGGACGCAGCGTTAATGGATGCCACCATTAATGACCTGCGCACGCTGGCGCAAGCAGGGTAATGCACGATGAGCAAACTGATTTCTACGCTGGAACAGCTTCACCTGATGCGCACCCGCGCGGTGGACGATCTTAGCGCGAAGCTGGCGTCGCAAAAGCAGGTCTGCCAACGCTTTGAGAAGAATATAGATGCGCTGACCTCGCTGGCCTCCGGGCTGGCGTCGCAGAGCGTGAACAGCGCCGTCATGATGATCAATCAGTCGAAATATAAACATAATATTCAGCGTGTTATCGACTGGCAGAAACAAGAGCAGGCGCTGGCAACGCTTGAAGCCAATAAAATTCAGGGCAACCTGCTGGCTGAGGCAAAGCGCGAGAAAAGCCTTGAGCTGGTGCTGGATGCTAAACGCAGCGACCGCCGGATGGAGCTCAACCGTCGGGAGCAAAAAATGACGGATGCGGTTTCTGCCCAGTGCTGGCTACGCCAGCAGCAGGCCGCGGCACGGCAGCGATAATTGTGATGAAAACCGCGAATAAAACGAACCTGATGTCCGCGCTGATTGCTCGCCAGCAGCGTCCGCGACCGCAGACAACGCCGTTTGTCAGCGTCGTCTGCCCGACCTACAACCGCCGCGAGTTTCTGCCCTATCTGCTCTATATCTGGCAATACCAGGACTATCCGGCGGACCGGCGCGAGCTGATTATTCTCGATGACTCCGCAAGCAGTAATGCCGATCTTGTTGAGATGATGAGCGATCCGGCGACGCCGAACGTGCGCTATATCCACAGCCCGGCGCGCCTGACGCTGGGCAATAAGCGCAATCGGCTCAATGCGCTGGCGAAAGGCGAATACATCATCTGCTTTGATGACGATGACTACTATGCGCCGGATAAAATTTCTTATCAGGTGGCGCAGATGCAGGCCAACCGCGCGCCCTTCTCCGGCAGTGACCAGATCTATATCTGGTATAGCCATCTGGACAAAATTTACCTGACGCACCCGTTCGGCCAATGTCACGCGCTGAACGGCACGTTTGGTTATCACCGTAGTCTGCTGAAAACACACCGCTATGACGATGATGCCAGCCGAGCGGAAGAGGACGGTTTTCTCAAAGGGTTTACGACGCCGGTTCAGCAGCTTGATCCGCAGCGGGCCATCCTGTGCATTTCGCACAGCAGCAATACCTACGACAAAGACTACATCCTGGACACCTCTACGGCCGTGGACCTGACGCTCGATGATTTTGTCAGCGATGCCAATCTGCTGGCGCACTATCGCCGTCTGAGTACCGCGCCGCTTAATGCGCAGGTGAACTGGTCGGTGTTTGAGAAGGTGGCCGTTCTTTACGATCCACTGCAGGCATCAGCGCTGTCCTCACGCTGTGAGGCGCTGCTGGCGCTAGGCGTGCAGGCCGGCCAAATCTGGCCGGTGGCGAAAGTGGCTGATGAACGCCAGACCCACGTTCAGGTCATCGCGCAGGCGAAACGGCAGGGCTGGCGGAACGTGGCGCTACTGGATGCCGAACTGCAGTTCGTCAGGAAGGAAAATGCGGTCAACAACATCAACAAGCTGCTTAATGGCCTGGATCAGCTGGACTGGCAGGTGCTGCTGCTCGGCGGCCGCTATGACAGCTTCCGGCCAACCCAGTCTTTACAAGGGGTGGCGCGAATCTATAACGCAGGCTGCGCGTGCGCCTACGCGGTGAATGCGAATTACTACGACACGCTGCTGGACGCCTATCAGGATAAGACGACACACCCTGCCAGCCTTGATAGCTGCTGGACCACCCTGATGAGCCAGCCATCGCTATGGCTGGGCTTTAGCCCAAGTTTCGCCTTCTTACAGCGTCATTCGGATCCTGCCACCGGCGAACCGATTGACTGCACCCACTGGTTTTTCCGTAAGCATCGGGAAACCGTGCCCGTGAAAGAGAATGAACATGGAACTGATTGAACATTATCACCCTGAATTTGTTTCGCGTTTTGATGCGCGAGAAACGCCCTGCGACTGTCCTGCCTGTCAGCAGGCTGAGGAAGCGTGGCCGCACATTAGCGTGAAGCTGAAAAATCAGCAGCGCGAGACGCTGGATATCGGCTGTGAAACGGCGGCCAAAGAGATGTTGTTCAACCCGGAAGCCTTCATTCTGCACACTGCGCAGGCTGCGCCGCAGAGTGATGATCTGCTGAGCGCGTGGAGCGAGGTGCTTAACCAACAGTGCATCAACCTGGCGGTGCATCCGGCGTTGACGCTGGACGTCAGCCTGTACGCCATTGGCGTGCTGCTGAGCAAAGCGCAGCAGCATCATGACTGCGGGGAAAGCGACCCGGCGCTGCTGGTGAGCCTGGGCGAGCAGCTGGCTACGCTGGCGGAACAAGGCGTACTGGCGCAGCAGTTCGCGATGCTGCCGCCGATCGCGGAAAATCGTATTGCGGCGTTAAAAGCGATGGGCACGATGCGCCTGAATCTGAACCTGCCGATGGTCGAGAAAATGGGGATGACGTTGAAGCTGAGCGAGCTGTCGATCATGCAGCCTGCCCGGCTGGCAGAGCGTCAGCAGATGCTGGATGCGGCCTGGTCCACGCTTACGCTGTTTAATCATCAGCCGCATACTCTGCGCAATATTCTTATTTATCAGCTGTATAGCGATATTTTCCCCGGCGTAGGCTGCACCAATTACGGCGAAGCGCTGCTGGGTCTGGCGCGCCAGTTCTTCCACATCAAAATGCTGTGCGCAATTCGCGCCGAGCAGGGTGAGCTGACCCAGGACGACGTGGCGCTGCTGGTTAGCGCGCTGCGCGGCTGGCAACAGCAGAACCCGCTGACGGCGGAAGAGGGAACCTCTTCCGACTATAGCCTGCTCTGTGGTTTAGCATTGTTGTAATGCCATGCGTCACGATGCCGGGGCATTCCGGCATCTATCGTCCTCGCCTTTGAACGTAACAACCTGATAGGTTCGCCATGGTCATGTTTTTGATTGAGGGGATCAACTACGCTCAGTTCTTCTCTCGTATTGTTAACGCCCTGCCGGAACAGAAGCAAAAAGACGCGATCTTTGTTTCCCGGGATCGGCCGATCTGCGAATTCGTGAAGCATCAGCTTCCTCAGTGTCAGGTTATTCAGATTCCGATTTTCACTTCAGCGCCCGTCGAGGCGGCGTTTCGACAATCCAGTCCTCGGCTGGCCAAACGGCTTGGAAAATCGCTCGAGGAGTGCTTTGAGTATGTTGTGGGTGGCGGTGAACGAGAGGTGTGCTGGCAAGTACTGATGTCATGCTTCGTGTTCATTAGTCAGTTTGACCCCGCAACGATTTCGCGTGTTGTGATGTGCAGTGGCTGCGGAATTGGCGCAAAAGCGGCGAAAGCATTCTGTGAGATGACGTCGATCCCCACGCAGTTTGTAGAGCTGGCGAATCTACCGGACAAGATTTTTGTCGACCCTGAAGGTACCAACGCGCATTCCCGGCTGGCAATGACGCCGGAGATTCTCGATCGTTACCCGGCGGTGGATGAGGGTATGCATCAATCCTGGATGGCGCATTACCATACCTTTAAGTCGCGACCGCCACGCCAGGCTCTGGGAAACGCGCTGGCAGACGTTATTGAGGCAAGTTCTCAGCATAAGGTTCTCAATACCGGGATACCGTATCTTTTTGTTCCGCTCCAGGTTTCAACTGATGCGCAGCTGTGGCTGTATTCCGACTTTAAAAATGAAGATGTGATTCGATATGCGTTACATCTTGCAGAACAAAGGGGCTACCACGTGGTGGTCAAGATTCACCCGGCTGAGCCAAAGCGCGAGGAGGTGCAACATATCGTGCGGCTCCAACAAACGCTGGGCTTTATGTTATCAAATGAACTGACGACTGAACTTATCAAGCAATCTGAAGAGGTTGTGACGATTAACTCGACGGTAGGCCTTGAAGGGTTATTACTGCATAAACCGGTCACGGCGATCGGCCATTGTTTCTATAAAACATTCGATTATGAAAGGTTGAAAAAGTATATCCATCACTACCTTTTTGATGGCGTTGATTTTTTTAGTAATGAACCTATTGCGCGTAATACGGCCATCGCGTTTCTGAACCGTTAATGCCTGGAGTGAATAATACGATGGGGCAAAACCCGGCGATTGCTGATGAACTGGCTTTCCTGATCGAAATTAAAAATCTGGCGTTAACGCTATCCAGAAAAAAGGATGATGCGGTTATTGATGCCATTAAACAATGCGTTCTGCTGTACCAGCACTGTATTCCTGAGGGAAAACCTGCGATTGATTTTATCGAGCAGTTAATTATCACCGCTGAAAAAGAGGCGACTGATAGTGAGATAATCTCTTTTTCAGAATATTTGTCGACCTTCTGGCAATGGATGGTACAACGTCGACCATGGGATTTTGTTTATGTTGGTACTCGGCAAAATGTGGCGCTGATAGAGGGTATTCTGGATAAGGAATCCCTGCGCTGTGCGCGGGTTATCTACACCGATGAGGGCGCGGCGGAAGACTTATTGGCTGTGCCGCCGTTATCTCGTCCAGTACTGCTGGTGGACAATCAGGGTGAGCGCCACGTGGGCAGCGAAAATGGACTTGGGCTTATCAACATTGAAGCGGCGGCTGCATGCGCTGGTCATCTTGACGGTTTTCTCGGCGTTATCCGTCAGCATATTGATATGGTCGGGATCCTCAATAACAATCTGCAAAAGCTGAACAGCCATCCTCAATTTAATAAGGCGATCCTCGGTTCGTCTTTTGCATATTACGGCATGCACGATGCGCTATTGAATAACTCGGTGAATCTATCGATTGCGAGCGGTGATGCAACGTACAATAAAACGTTGGTCGAGCACTGCATTGCTGCGTGCAATGTGCGAGATTTCGTCATCGTGACAGGCTTTTTCGAACTCTTTCATGAGCTCTCAAAAGGGGCCAATAGCTATTTTCATTTGGCTTCCTGTTTTTTTAATGAAAATAGTATTCCGTATGATTACCGTCGACAATCAGCGTATAAACGGTTCGCCTTTCATTACGCGCGTGAACCGATCGTTGATTTGCTCAATATTGATATTGTTGCATGGGCAGCAAAGCGTGAAATTGCGGGGTTACGCCCGCACGTCTCATTAAAACCAGAAAAAAAAATCACTACCACTTCCCATTATAGTCAGGCTCTGGCGCGTCGTGAGGCTGACTATTTTGCCCAGTTTTATGATCGTGAAGGGGTCGCCGAATACAATAAGCTCATCATCCAGCAGATGGTTGAGCAGGTGAGCGTCGCTCAAGGGCATATTTATTTCGTTATTCAGCCCTTTACTCCGCAGTACAACGCATTGTTCCATAAGGAGATGCGGCAGCAGACGAAAGCGTTCCTGAGCGCTATTGCCGATAATGAATCCGTGTTTTTTATCGACATGTCCGAAGATCGGGATTTTGAGCCAGAGGATTATTCCGATGCGCATCACTTGAACTTTCGCGGTGCCAGGAAACTGCTGCGTAAGCTGGAATGGCTTCAGCTTTAGATCTGCATTCGTTGTCTGGCAAGGCGAATTTGCCAGACAACGATCCTACCCCTGCTGGTACAGCCAATTCTCCGGCGCGCTGGCATTCAGCACATTCCCCAGAATCTCCTGCTGCATATTCATCAACGCGCCGTTGTAGTCGTTGGCAATCTGGCAGTCGGCGGCCTGCTGCTGCAGCCCTTGCCAGAGGGCAGAAACGGAAGGCTGATGGGTGACGGGGAGGCGGGCGATCAGCGTTTTCATGCCTTCGGTGTTGGGATCGATGCCCAGACCGTTCAGATGCTGGTAGCGCTGCTGGCTGCTTTTCGACAGCTGCTGGTACAGCGCCATAATCTGCTCGTTAACCGCGTCCAACGACGCGGCGTCGCGTGCCACAATATGGTGGCGCTGCTTCTCAAGAAGGGCGGCCAGGGCGGGGTAGCGCTTGCGGTCCTCGGTCATGTCCTGAATCAGTGCTTTAACGCGCTGGGCTGCGTGAGTCATAAATTACCTCTGAAAATACTTCTGCATTGCGTCAGTCAGCGCATCAACGTTAACGCTGATTTTGCCGCTGCTGATGGCCTCTTTCATTTCGGCCACGCGCGCCATGTCCACTTCCGGCAGCGTGCTCAGCTGGGTTTGTGCATCGCCCAGTACGGGATCGATGGCGGCGCTGCGCGTCACGCTGGAGCCTTCCTGCGCCACGGTGCGGGTTTGTTCCGCGCTGCTGGCTTTATTGATTGCGGTGGTCAGGTTGTACTGTGTCGCGCTAACTTTCATCGCTTCGCCCTCGTTTTGATTGTTTATTGTGGTTGCGTATGAGCCTTGCCCTGCGGAAGCAGGACTTCCTGCGCCGTTGTCAGTAAAGAGCGGCCTGCGGGGCCGGTAACTTAAACGGAAGAGGAAGTTTTTTACTGCCCGCTGGCGTACACCATGTTCACCACGCCGATATCGGCGACGATGGCGCTGACCACGCGCCCGCTGCTCTCATTTTTCACCTTAATCATCTCGCCTTTGCGACCCTTCTTCATGGCTTCACCCATGGTACGGGCCTCCACGCCGTTTTGTGACGCCACCATCATGACCCGCTGGCCGCGGTCAACCAGCGTCGGCGAATCCAACTGGCTGAGCATAATCGGCTGGCGATCGCGCACGCGGCGTTTGACGGTCATCCCGATAACGTCTTCTGGTTTGGTCAGGTAGTCGCCGCGGGTGCTGCTGATGTTGAATTTGCGGATGGCGATACGGTCGGCGGTGATCACCTGGCCGCGATCGAGGGCGCTGTCGGCGACGATGACCGGCAGATAGATATCCGGTTTGACGGTGACGGCAATATCCCAGCCGCTGGCATCGGCGCAGCGGACGTCAAAACGCAGGCGGTTGAGGTCGAGACGGTCGCCGCCGGGCAGAGAAACCGCCGGTTCCTGGCGACAGGTTGCGTACTGCGAGGCTTCCGCAGGAATAAACAGGTTCATCTTCGCCTGATATTCAGGCCACTGACGGCGTTTGGCTTCCTGGCGAACGATGTCGGCCGCGTGGAGCTGGACGGCGACGTAAATTTGCTTGCGGGCGCTGGTGGGGCGTTCGGCGGCGGAGGCGGGCGCACTGCTCGCCAGCGCCAGCAGGAAAAAGCCCGCGAGGAAGCGGAAATCCCGTTTCACACCTGCGCGAAATAAATGAACAAAAATATTATAAATCATGTAGTTAAAACCTTGGCATGAAAATTGCTATACGAAAGCGCAGATCGAGCAGGTTTTAGTTTCACGAGGGTGTGAATTGTGAGTATTACTTTTGACAAAGCATTGGGCGTTCATCCACAGGCTGTAGCACTTCGACTTTCCCGAGCAGAGTTGCTGTCAGCCAATCTGGCAAACGTCGATACCCCCAACTTCCAGGCTAAAGATATTGATTTTGCCTCTGAGATGCAACGCTCGCGGTCGAGTTTTTCTCAGCAGACGTCAGCGCAGGAGATGTATCGCGTGCCCTATCAACCCGCTTCGGACGGGAACACCGTGTCGCTGAACGTTGAGCAGGCAGAGTTTGCGAAGAACACCCAGGACTATCAGATGAGCCTGGCTTTTTTAAACATGAAGTTCACTGGCCTCAAGCAGGCCATTGAAGGTAAGTAAACCAACGCAGGTAACCACGGATTATGGCTTTTTCGGATATCTATCGCGTGTCGGGATCGGCGATGACGGCGCAAACCGTTCGTCTTAACACCATCGCCAGTAACCTCGCTAACGCGGAAACCGCCTCTGCGACCGAAGACGGCACCTATAAAGCGCGCCGCCCGGTTTTTGCAGCGGTTTATAAAAATGATGAGTTGATGCAAAGCCGCGCGCTGACCGGCGCGCGCGTGCAGGTGATGGACGTTATCGAAACCGGCAGTGCGGTACAGCGTTACGAGCCACATAACCCGATGGCCAGCACCGACGGTTACGTCTACTACCCGGACGTCAACGTGGTGGAAGAGATGGCCGACATGATGTCCGCGTCGCGTGGTTTTGAAACCAACGTCGACGTGCTGAACAGCGTTAAAAGTATGCAGCAAAGCCTGCTGCGACTGGGAGAAGCATAACGATGAACGTAGATAGCGCCTACACCGACAGCCGCGCGTCCAGCAGTACGGACGGCGTCGTCAGCAGCAATACCGCTTCCGGCATGAATACCATGTTTATGCAGCTGCTGGTGGCGCAGATCCAGAATCAGGATCCGCTGAACCCCACTGACGGCACCGAGTACGTCAGCCAGCTGGCGCAGCTCACCCAGGTGCAGTCGATGGAAACCATGTCGCAGCTGATGGCCAACAGCTCCGTGCTGATGGACAACCTGCAGACGCTCACCACCGGCAATCTGGTCGGGCAGCACGTGATGGTGCAGACCGGCTCGATTGAAAGCGACGGCGAAACGGTCCTCGACGGCCGTCTGACCCTGGAGCACGCCGCCAACGTGGTGACGGTGATCGTGAAAGACTCTGCCGGCGTGGAGCACAAGATTGAGCTGGGCAAACAGGAAGCGGGCCAGGTGGACTTTACCATCGACCCGGAAGAACTGGGCCTGAGCGAGGGGAAATACACCCTGAGCGTGGTGACCGATACCGGCGAAGAGAACGTGCCGATTGAAGTCGGCGGCGTGGTCAGCAACGTGCGCATTCCGCTCGACGGCAGCTCGACCGTACTGAACATCAACGGTCTGGGCGAGATTGCCTACAACAACATTACCCAGTTTGGCACCACCGCAAAAAATACAGCCTGAAGTGAATCAGGCAGCGAATTAAACAGGAACGATTATGAGCTTTAGTATTGCAACTTCCGGTCTGAATGCCGTTACCGAACAGCTGAACGCTATCTCGAACAACATTGCCAACTCCGGCACCGTGGGCTTTAAGTCCGGTCGCGCTGAGTTTTCCGCGCTGTACGCCGAAAGCCAGCCGCTGGGCGTGGGCGTCTCTGCCGTGACCCAGAGCATCACCAAAGGGGGCAGCATCACCTCTACCGGCACCGCGCTGGATCTGGCGATTAACGGCAACGGTTTCTTTATGGTTCGCGATAGCGCGGGGACGACCGCCTATACCCGTGCGGGCTACTTCGGTACCGATAGCAACGGCAACCTGGTGAATAACCTGGGCATGTACCTTCAGGGCTATCCGGTCGACGCCAGCGGCACGCTGCAGGTGGGTTCCATCAGCAACCTGACCATCAGCAGCGGTTCCATTCCGGCAAAAGCCACCGAGAGCATCGACTTTACCGCCAATATTGATGCGCGAGCGGAAGTCCCGGCCACCTCGCCGTTCGACTATAAAGACAATACCTCCTACAACAACTCCTACACCACGCAGGTTTATGATTCGCTGGGCCGTGAACACACGCTGAACCAGTACTTCGTCAAAACCGGCGAGAACGAATGGCAAGTGCACTACTACATGGACGATCAGCCGGTGACCAGCGGTGGTGTGAATCAGGTGCAAAACCTGACGTTCAACAGCCAGGGTATTCTGACGGACCCGAGCGGCTCGGTTGCCCTGGCCGCCGATATTGCTGGCGCTGACGCGATTACTCTGGACATGAGCTACAGCGGCACCACGCAGTACGGCTCCGACTTCTCGGTCAGTAAAAATAAAGGCGACGGCTATGCCTCCGGCGAGCGTACCGGCCAGGCGATTGACGAAGACGGCAGCGTTTACGCCACCTTCTCCAACGGTGAGCGCCTGCTGCAAGGTCAGCTGGTGCTGGCGAACTTTACCAACCCGAACGGTCTGCAATCGCAGGACGGCACCACCTGGGCGCAAACCGCCAGTTCCGGCACACCGCTGACCGGCACGCCGGGTTCCGGTCTGCTGGGCTCCATCGTGTCCGGCGCGCTGGAATCTTCCAACGTCGACCTGACCTCTGAGCTGGTGGGGCTGATGACCGCCCAGCGCAACTACCAGGCGAACACCAAAGTTATCAGCACCAACGACAGCATGATGAGCGCGCTGTTCCAGGCGGTGTAATCGATGGATCGCCTACTTTTCACCGCGGTCAGCGGCGCCTCGCGCAGCCTGTCGCAGCAGGAGATTCACGCTAACAACCTGGCAAACGTCAATACCCAGGGCTTTCGCAGCGATCTCGATAAGGCGCTGACCCAGCAGGTCAGCGGCGAGGGGTATGCCTCCCGCTATCTGGCGCAGCCTACCCAGGGCGGCGTGGATTTAGCGCCGGGCGCGGTACGGGAAACCGGCCGCGATCTGGACATTGCCGTCAAAGGCGACGGGCTGATTGCGCTGCGCAGCGGCCCGCGTGAGGTCTACACCCGTAACGGCCAGATTGACGTCAACGCCGACGGCGAGTTGTCGGTAAGCGGCCTGCCGCTGGAGGGCGACAATGGCCCTATCGTGCTGCCGCCGTTCTCTTCCGTGTCGATTGCCGAGGATGGGGTCATCACCATTGTCCCGGAAGATGGCGACATTGCCGCGCCGATGGAGGTTGACCGCGTCAAGCTGGTGAATATTCCGGCCAGCCAGCTCAGTAAGAACGACGCCGGTTTTCTGGTCAGCAACGCCGCGTTCACCCCCCGTGATGAAGACGTCACGGTGGCCGCCGGACATCTGGAGGCGGCCAACGTGTCGGCTATCGGTGAGATGGTTTCCAGCATTGCGCTCAACCGTCAGTTCGAAGCGCAGATCAAGATGATGAAGGCTGCAGAAGATTTGGCAACCGCAGGCAACCGCCTGATTCGCGGCACCTAAGAAGACGAATTAAGGAATACAGATGAATCCCGCTTTATGGATTAGTAAAACTGGTTTAGCGGCGCAGGACGCCAAAATGACCGCCATCTCCAACAACCTGGCGAACGTTAACACCACCAGTTTTAAACGCGACCGTGCGATGTTCGCCGATCTGTTCTATCAGAACCAGCGTACGCCGGGCGGCCAGCTCGATCAGAACAACGTCTCCCCGACCGGTATTCAGTACGGTACCGGGGTCAAGATTGTCGGCACCCAGAAAGAGTTCACCGTTGGCAGCATTCAGAACACCGGGCAGAGCCTTGACGTTGCCATTTCCGGACAGGGCTTTTTCCAGGTCGAGACTGCCAACGGCGATATCGCCTATACCCGCGCCGGCAACCTGCAAAAAACGCCGGAAGGCGTGCTGACCAACGCCCAGGGCCTGCCGCTGATCCCGCAGATTGAGCTGCCGGACAACGTCAAAGATATCCAGATTGGCAAAGACGGCACCATTACTGCCACCGTTGCGGGCGAGGCCGATCCGGTTGAGCTGGGCCAGCTAACGCTGGTGAATTTCGTCAATCCGGCCGGCCTGGAAGCCATCGGCGGCAACCTGTATCTCGAAACCGCCGCCAGCGGTGAAGCGGTAGAGGGCGTGCCGGGTGAAGAGGCGTTTGGCCAGCTGGAGCAGGGGTCGCTGGAAGGCTCAAACGTGCAGGTCGTTGAAGAGATGGTCGACATGATCACCGTACAGCGCGCCTATGAAATGAACGCCAAAATGGTCTCTGCCGCAGACGACATGCTGAAGTTTGTCACGCAGTCGATGTAACGGCAGGGCAGTAAAGAGAACGCAATGAAAAAGCAGGTAGTAGTCGTTTTGCTGGCACTGTTGCTGTCGGGCTGTGAAAGCCCGGCATTGCTGGTGCACAAAGACGACGCGGCGTATGCGCCGCCGGAAGATTTTGCCATGCCGGAAACCAAAGTACGCAGCGGCGGCGTCTACAACAGTGGCTATAACTGGTCGCTGATTCAGGATCGCCGCGCCTATCGCGTGGGTGACATTCTGACCGTGAAGCTGGACGAATCCACGCAGGCCAGCAAGCAGGCGCGGACCAACTTCGGCAAGAAGAACGATGTCTCCCTTGGGGTGCCGGAAGCCTTCGGCCACTCGGTCGATAAGCTCTCTGGTTCAGTAGACGGCAACCGTAACTTCAACGGCAGCGCCACGTCGCAGCAGCAAAACAGCCTGCGCGGCGCGATCACCGTGGCGGTCTATAAAGTGCTGCCTAACGGCGTGCTGGCGATTCGCGGTGAAAAGTGGCTCACCCTCAACCAGGGCGACGAGTATATGCGCGTCACCGGGCTGGTGCGCGCTGATGATATTGAGCGCGATAACTCGGTATCGTCGCAGCGCATTGCCAACGCGCGCATCTCCTACGCCGGGCGCGGCGCGTTGAGCGATGCCAACGCCGCTGGCTGGCTGGTGCGCTTCTTCAACCACCCGCTGTTCCCTATCTGACGGAGGCCATAATGTTGAAACGGATCCTCTTTTTGCTGTGTCTTTTCAGCGCGGGCGCCGTGGCGCAGCCGCTGCGTGACGTGGTGGATATCCAGGGCGTACGCGGCAACCAGCTGATTGGCTACAGCCTGGTGGTCGGCCTTGACGGTACCGGTGATAAAAACCAGGTGAAGTTCACCAGTCAATCGGTCACCAATATGCTGCGCCAGTTCGGCGTGCAGCTGCCGGCCAAAATCGATCCGAAGGTGAAGAACGTGGCGGCGGTGGCGATCAGCGCCACGCTACCGCCGGGCTACTCCCTCGGTCAGAGTATTGACGTGACCGTCTCGTCAATCGGCGATGCCAAAAGCCTGCGCGGCGGTACGCTGCTGCTCACCCAACTGCGCGGCGCCGATGGCGAAGTGTACGCGTTAGCGCAGGGGAACGTGGTGGTCGGCGGCGTGAAGGCCGAGGGCAACAGCGGTTCCAGCGTGACGATTAACACCCCGACCGTAGGCCGCGTGCCGAACGGCGGTTCCGTTGAGCGTGAAATCGCCAGTGACTTCCAGCAGGAGCCGATGGTGATGCTTAACCTCAAGCGGCCAAGCTTTAAAACCGCCAACACCGTTGCCGTGGCGCTGAATAACGCCTTTGGCTCGGGCACGGCGACGGCGCAGAGCGCGACCAACGTCGCGGTACGCGCGCCGATGGGCGCCGGTGCGCGCGTCGCCTTTATGTCGGCGCTGGAAGACGTGCAGATTAACGCCGGTAAGCAGCCGCCGCGCGTGGTGTTTAACGCCCGCACCGGCACGGTGGTGATTGGCGATGGCGTGATCGTGCGCGCCGCTGCGGTCTCCCACGGCAACCTGACGGTCACTATTCGCGAGTCTTCCAACGTCAGCCAGCCGAACGCGTTCGGCCAGGGCCAGACGGTGGTCACGCCGGAGAGCGACGTCAGCGTTAATCGCGGTCGCGGCCAGATGGTGACCATTTCTGCCGGTACCAGCCTGCGCAGCATTGTGAATACCTTAAACAGCCTGGGCGCCGCGCCGGATGACACCATGGCCATTTTGCAGGCGCTGCATGAAGCGGGCGCGCTGGATGCTGAACTGGTGGTGATGTAATGCTGGATGCCATTAACCGCCAGACCGCAATTCTGCCCGGCGATATGACCGGGCAGGTAAAGCCGCAGAATCTTGAGCAGGCGGCCGAACAGTTTGAAGCGCTGATGCTGAAATCGATGCTGTCGCAGATGCGTAAAGCCGCTGACGTGCTGGGAGAAGATAACCCGTTTAACAGTAAGCAGCAGCGCATGATGCGTGATTTTTATGATGACAAGATGGCGTCCGAGCTGGCCTCTCAGCGCAGCACCGGTATCGCGCAGATGATCATAAACCAACTAACGCCGCAAACCGCGGTACCGCTTAAGAATGACGCGCAGGTGGCCGCTTTACAGGGGCAACCGCAAGAACTTAATACGCCCGTCGTTCCCGTGACCCGAAGGGCAGGAGTAAGCCATGAGTATGATTAATATCGCCTATAGTGGTCTACAGGCGGCCCAGTTGGGCATGAACGTAACGTCGATGAACACGGCTAACTATCTGACCTCCGGCTATAGCCGTCAGGGCATTATTCAGAGCGCCGTTGGCCCAATGGGCGAAGCCGGCATTTCGCCCGGCAGCGGCGTGCAGGTGGATAGCATTCGCCGTATCTCCAGCCAGTATCTGGTTAATCAGGTGTGGCAGACCAATACCAAGGCCAACTACTACAGCATGGGCAACCAGTATATTGGCGCGCTGGAAAAGGTGATCGGTACGGACTCCACCAGTCTTGGTGCCGGTCTGGATGAATTTGTCAGCGCCATGAGCGCGCTGACGCAGCAGCCGGAGTCTCAGGCGCTGCGCCAGCAGCTGCTGAACCAGGCCAATTCCCTGGCGACCCGCTTCAACAGCATGAACGACTTTATCTCCAGCCAGAAAACGTCAATCGGCACCCAGCGCGGGGCGATGGTCGATCAGATCAACACGCTGAGCGGCGGTATTGCCGACTACAACAAGAAAATTGTTGAGATGGATGCGACCGGCGGCAACAGTAGCGTGCTGCGCGATCAGCGCGATGAGCTGGTGAAACAGCTGAGCTCGCTGGCGGACGTGAAGGTGAGCGACGACAGCAGCGGTTACACCGTGGCGCTGAGCAACGGTCAGCCGCTGGTCAGCGGCAAAACCGCCGGTCAGCTGAGCGTTGGCACGGACGGCAACGGCAACTCAACGCTGACGCTGAAGTTCTCGACCAGCGAATTTTCGCTCAACCCGTCGGCCGGTGGCCAACTGGGCGCGCTTTACGATTACGAAGTGGGCACGCTAAAGCAGATGAGTGACGCCGTTCAGGGGATGGCATCCGCCGTGGCCGACATGTTTAACAATCAGTTGGCTGATGGCTTCGATCTGAATGGGCAGAGCGGTAAACCGCTGTTTACCTTCGATCCGTCAAACCCGGCCGGGATGCTTCAGGTTAACGATCTCTCGCCGGACGAGCTGGCGCTGTCCGGCGATCCGCTGGAGCCGGGTAACGGCGACAACCTTAACGCGCTGATCGAACTGAAAAACGAAAAAACCGATATACCGGGGCTCGGCAATATGAGCCTGAGCGAAGGCGCGGCGGCGATTATTTCCACCATCGGTATTGCCAGCAAACAGAGCCAGACCGAGATGGAAGCGGCGACGTCGGTCAGCGCAGAAGCCCAGACGCAGCGCGACAACCTGAGTGCGGTAAACCAGGATGAAGAGGCGATCAATCTGCAGGTTTATATGCAGGCCTATCAGGCGAACATGAAGGTGATCGCCGCAGGGAACCAGGTCTTCAGCGATCTGCTCGGTATTTTCTAAACGCCATCAGGAGCACTAACCCATGCGTATTAGCGGTCTTAACAATTCTAACGCCATGCTGGCGCAGCTCGGCGTAAACGGCAATCGCGTCGCCAAACTGATGGAACAGCTGTCGACGCAAAAGCGCGTCAACGTCCCGTCAGATGACCCGGTGGCGGCTAGCCGCCTGGTGCAGCTGAGCCGCGAACAGTCGGCAATTAAGCAGTATCAAAGCAATATCACGAGCCTGAGCGGCGCGCTGTCGGTGCAGGAATCGCACATTACGGCAATGAGCAATCAGGTGCTGGCGGTAAGCGATAAGCTCAAGCTGGCGAACAACAGTACGCTGAGCCAGAAAGATCTGGCGAGCTACGGCGCCGAGCTGGAGTCGATGCTGGACTCACTGGTCGCGACAATGAATAGCAAAAATGAGAACGGCAGCTATCTGTTTTCCGGCACCATGACCGGCACGAAGGCCGTTGAGCTGGTGGACGGTCAGTACGTTTTTGGCGGGAACGATCAATCGCGTGAAACTCTGGTGGCCAACGGCGTGGCCATTACGGAAAACACCCATGTTGCGCAGGCATTTTCCGGCGCTGGCGACGATCTCAAGATGCTGAATATGCTGAAAGAGTTGAGCCAGAATATGCAGGATCCGAATATGAACTATGCGGATTATCAGGATGATATTTCGGCGATGATCGGTATGACCCAAACGACCAGCGATAGCCTGGGCGCGCTGTTTACCGATCTTGGCGGCCGTCAGAATCGCCTGACGCTGATTGGCGATGCGCACACCGACGTTAGCCTGTCGAATGCGCAGGTGGAAACCGACCTTAACGCAGCGGACTCGGCCACAACCACCATCAATCTTCAGCTGTACATGACATCAATGCAGATCACCAATAAGGCGTACAGCATGGTCAGCCAGCTTAATCTCTTCAGCATGTTGTAATCGGTTATGCAAGTTGGTTTAAAAACAGCCTCTCTGACCACCTCCGCCCCGGCAAGCGCCGGGCGCGGCGGTATTGACGCTCCGCACAGCGTTGGCCGCGTCAGCGCCCCTGACGCCGTTTCCAGAAGCAGCGCATTTCCCGAGGCGGCGCTGCTTTCGCGCCGTCCGATGCGCTATAACGTGCAGCTCAACCAGCAGCTCACGGCGGTGCAGCAGGCCGATAGCTATCTGGCCAAGACCGAAACGCAGCTGCTTCAGCTACGTCAGTCCACCGCGCGCGGCGGTGACGCCAGCGCGCAGGCTCAGGCGCTGCAAACGCATCTGGCACGCCGAACGCAGCTTTCGGGCGGAACGGTCGATCGGCATATGACGGCGTCGCTGGAGCAGAAAAGTACGGTCAATTTTACCCTGCCGGGCAGCGAAAAACTGCTGAGTCAGTCGGGGGGCGAAACGCTGGTGTTCTCGCTCGGTGGCCGCCAGCGTGAGATGGTGGCCGTTGCCTTGCCGGAAGACGCGACGCCGCGCCAGACGTTGATTAAGCTGAACGTGGGGCTCGGGCGGTTGGGGATTCACGCGACTCAGGCCGGCGGCCAGCTGACCTTCAGCGTTGACGAAAGCCGCTGGGAGCGGGTCAGCCAGCAGCTTACGGTACGTGGTGAGGGCAAACATTATCCGGCGGATGCGTTTACGCTCCTTGCGCCGCAGGCGGAAAGCGCCAGCAGCGACGAGATGCTGGCGCTGTCAACGCGCCGCGAGCGCGAAGGGCAGGTGAAGCTACAGCACACCCTCGACCATATTACCGGGCAGCGAAGTCGTCTGCGTCAGCAGCAAGAACGGGTCAGCGCGCGGATAAACGACATGGCGACGACCTATAGCCCGAAGCAGGCGCTGGAAACCTCGCGCGGCCTCGGTGAGGCGCTGGCGCGCAGCGGCAGCAGCTATACGGCGTTGTCGCAGGCGCTGGCAACGCAGGCCAACGTGCGCCTGGCGACGGTCAAAAACCTGTTGGGATAGGCCCTGGTGCTGGTAGGAGCAGGAACGGGAGTCCGGATAAGGCGTTTACGCCGCCATCCGGCAATCCGCGCGCAGTAGGCCGAACGGTGCTTTGCATATCCGGCCTACGAATTTAGCTTAACTGACGGGTATGATGGGATAGGCCCGCGTTATTTCGGCATCGGGTAGAGGAAAATCGAACCGTTTTGCCCGACCACCAGCGATTGGTTGTTCAGTGAGATCGGCTCCATCCAGTAGTTGGAGTACATCAGTTGGTCGACAAGCCCCTCAATCATGAGCCCCTTTTGCTCCGCGCTGTAGAAGATGGGCGTCAGGTTAAAGTAGATTCTCCCCTGCTTTTTCTGCGTAGGGGTGAATTTACCCTTCAACACGAAACGATTGTCGTCCGGGTTAGTGATGGTTGCCATCAGCACGTTGCGGGTGGTTTTCAGATTGACGTTGTAAACCTCTTTACGCTGCGACATCAGATCGTAAAACCCCATCTGGAAGCCGCCCGTCACTGGCCCGGTGGGGAGTGCGGAGGTTGTCGCCAGCATGCTATACGCCAGACCGCCCAGCGCCGTCAGTGCGATTATCAATACAATCAGCAGATTAACTCGCTTTGCATGTCGCCAGTTCATTGAGCTTTCTCCGGGTCTCGCGCAGGATAAGATCGTTCAGCTGCACCGTATCGGTACGCCAGTGGTAAATCGCCATGGATAGCTGCTTTTTGTCGCAGCCGTTGCTCACCATGAAGCTGTAGTTCAACGATGAGTTATTGCTGTGAAAGTACACGTTCATCGTCGCGGACTGCATTTTTATCTGTTGGTTTAGCGCATACAGCGAGTCCTTGAGCTTGCTGTATAGATTGGTCGACATATAGCTTGGATCGCCTATTGCCTCAACCGCATAGATACGGATATTGCCGTATACCCCGGGCTGAACTTCACGCGCGACCAGACGTTCGCTGTAGCCGCCAAACAGCTGCCAGCAGAAGCCTGCCGTTGCGCTGGCGGTGATCAGCAGCGCCAGCACAAAGAGCATGACGCCATAGCGGCGCTTGTGGGGGACCCGGGGGGCCACCGTCTGCACGGCCGGGGTGTCTTCAACGCCAGCCTCTGTCGGGCTGGATGCGGCGACAGGTTCTTCGGAACCAGAAAGCGGCAGATGTGCGTCCTGCTCATCGACGGCTTCTTCAGGCTCGTTGACCTCATCTTCATCTTTCTCCACGACGCAGCAATACTCGGCCTCAAGCAGATAGCCTTTGCGCGGAATAGTTTTGATAATTCTCTGGTTTTTCCCATCGTCTTCCAGCGCCGTACGCAGCGCGTGGATGGCGTTAGGCAGGCTGTTATTGCCGATGACCCGACGCTCCCAGACCAGGGTCGTCAGCTCTTCGCGGGTGAAGATTTTCCCCGCGCCCTGAACCAGGATATCCAGCAGCTTGAGCTGGTATTCCCCCAGGCGTTTACGTTCCCCGGTGGTTAAATGGAGAATCGAGCCTGAGGCGACGTCAACCAGCCAGTTGTTTACGGAGCAATAGCGTTTATTCATTTATACGTTATGGATTCAACCACTCCAGCCATACCGTGATAATCCTGCGAGTACCTGAAACCCTCAGCGATTATCTGATTGAGTTGATAACTCCATTTAGAATTCTTAATGAATGCCGCGTGCCTGCGGGAGATAAAAGAGGACGTTATTTTCTTCCTGATGAGGTGTCAATATTACCGGTATTGGGAAAATTTTTCGTCCGTAATATACGCCAATAGGAAGGAATAATTTTTTCCTGCGTCCTTTTTACGCGATAAAAGTGTGATGCGCAACAGGCTTTTTAACAATAGTGGCGGCATAAACGGTCACGTATTCAATGTGTAGATCGGCTCATTGCAAGTAGTGCTCACGCTCAATGAATGTACCGATAATTTTGTCATGCATTTCTACTGATTTCGAGTATCCGAGGGTCTTACGATTAAGCCGCTTTAGCCGGTTGCGAAGGTTCAGGTTTTCACGCTCTATCCGTTGTGTATAAAGCTTGCCTGTGATGTGCTTTTCATTCGGTAACATGTCGTAAACGCTGAAGTTATCTGTGCACCAGAAGACAACATTAAAGCCCACTAACAGCTTCAATAACTTACGCAAAGTCTTTTTGCTTCGACGGCCAAAAGCATGGGCAATAATACGTTTGAGGCGAGGCTCCCATGCATACCACAACCAACGCTGCTGCTTCTTGTTGCCCACAAATGACCACATTTCATCAATTTCACAAATCAGCTGGATTTGCAGGTTGTCCAGTGGAAGCGTAGTTACCCGTCGCGGCGAGAGTTTTTTAAGGTGCGCACAACAGCATTAATGCTGATATGTAGCGCTCTTGCAGTATCGCGGATCCCCGAGTTGTTCATCGCAAGGTCAACAATTTGCTCTTTCATGCCGTGCTGGCAGGCACGATAAGCGTAATCAAGCTGGAAAGTTCGGCTACATGACTGACAACGATAGCGCTGGTGCCCGGCAGTGCCCAGACCATGCTTTTTAACCGCATCAATGCGTCCACAGAAGGGACATTTCACGTCAACCTGAGCCATAAATTCTCACCCGTAAATCAGTCATTCTACAGGGTGATCAACGGATTGAATACATGACCCAAAGCAGGAAGCCTCAAACGTACTGGCCGGAATCGGCTTGTCCGTGTCGTATACTATCCTAATACTGTTGTCGCGAATTACGGCTGATAAGGTGCTTACATTTGAGGTCAACCGTTGACAGAATCAGACTGGTATCAAAAGACCATGAGGTATCGCCTAAAAAACTAAGAATATGAGAGTGTGGGTTAAGCTCATGGATCGCATACAGCAGCTCAACTACGAAAAAGACTTCCGTATTGCCTTTTTGGAATCTAAGGGAGACAGCTTTCAACATCTATTCGAAAAACTCATGTCAAAAGCTCATCCAAATGACTTCATGGCGTGTCGCCCGTGGGGGAATGTTGGCGATCGGAAGAATGATGGTTACCTGCCCTCGGCGCGTATCTTGTACCAGAGTTACGCCCCTAATGAATTGACCGCTGCTGAAGCAGTCAAGAAAATCAATGAGGATTTCGATGGAGCCAAAGAGCACTGGGAAGAATATTTCGATGAGTGGACCTTTGTCCACAATGCTCATGATGGCCGTTTAGGTCCCCACATTATCGAAGCGCTGCTGAAGCTGGGTGAGGCTCACTCCCAAATCAAGATCGGCCATTGCGGATATGAGGAAATGCTGGCGAAGTTTCGCCAGTTGAGCTTACAAGATCTTGAATCTTGGTTTGGTCCGTCGCTGACAATGGAAGCAAACGTGAATCTGGGATTTAGTGATCTAGTTGCCGTGCTTACCCACATCAGCATTATGCCCGTGCCTACTTCCAGTGAAGTGAACGATGTGTCGCGCGGAAAGATCGAGGCAAATCTTTTGTCTCAAGCTGTTGCTGATTTTTTGAAAATCGGTATGCAAAAATCAACTCTCGTGGCCCAGTTTTTCAATAACTGGAGGAACCCGGCCTACGGTGAGCAGATCGCGCAGGCGTTCAACAGCCAATACAGGGCGCTGCGTGACCAAGTTCCTCCGCTGCATCCCGATGAGATATTTGGTCGGCTTGAAACTTGGGCCGGAGGCACAGCCAATACTACGCCTACACATAAGGCGGCAGTGCTGGCCGTTATGGCATATTTGTTCGACAAATGCGAAATTTTTGAAGACGCTCAAGCGGTGAGAGCAGTATGATTTTGCCATCCAAGCATCTGCAGCAGGACCGCGCGCTTTTGACTGTTGGCGCGTATGTGTTGACCTATCTTGTGCGGCCGAAGACCGTCTCTGCGCTTTGGGAGGAGTTGAACCGGCATGACGCAAGCGTAGCTGCAATGCCGCGAAAAATCACATACGATTGGTTCCTACTCGCGCTCGATCTCCTTTACGCCATAGGGACTATTGAACTCAAAAGCGGCCTTGTGACACGGAGAACGCCTTGATTCATCACATTTTCAGCACTCTACCCACTTTCAAGATTATTGAAGATCTGAAACCAGGCCTGAATGTCTTGCTTGCTCAGAAAACCGAGGGTGCAAGCAGCAAGCAGACGCGCAATCGCGCAGGTAAAACAAGTTTCATTGAGCTGGTTCATTTCCTGTTAGGTGCCGATGCTGGACCTGAATCGATTTTCCGCACTAAGGAGCTAGTGGATAGCTCCTTTGGAATGGTATTCGACCTGAAGGCGGAGCGCGCCATCGTTGAGCGTAGCGGCGGCACCAAGGCCAAAATTTTCGTGACCGTCCCTCCAGCAGCGAAGGCTAAGTTCTCGGCTACGGAGTGGTGCGCTTTCCTTGGCGAACACATGTTTGGTTTGGGCAGCCTGGAGGCTGCCGGCAGCAAGCCGCCTTCGTTCCGGTCACTATTCGCCTACTTTGTGCGCAGACAGGCTAGCGGTGCCTTCACGACCCCGGAGAAGCAGGCCGCGATGCAGGGCACTGGCGACATGCAGATAGCGCTCATGTTCTTGCTTGGGTTGGACTGGCAGATTGCACGAGATTGGCAAGCTGTTCGCGATCGAGAAAAGACGCTGGAAGAGCTAAAGAAGGCTGCAGGAAATGGTGCATTCGGCTCAATCATTGGCAAGGCGGCAGATTTGCGCACGGAGTTGACTCTGAAAGAAGCTCGCCTCAGGAAGCTTTATGCAGAGATTGATACTTTCCAGGTTCTGCCTGAATACCGGGAGTTGGAAGTCGAAAGTGCTTCCCTGACTCGCCAACTCAACGAATTGGCTAATGCTAACACAATCGATTTTTCGGCCATCAGAGATCTGGAAAGTGCGCTGGCGTCCGAGGTCCCACCTGACCTTGAGGATCTGCAGGCTGTCTATCAAGAAGCCGGCATCGTGCTTCCCGGTCTAGTGAAGCGTCGCTATGAGGACGTAAAGAGCTTCCACGAATCAGTGGTACGCAACCGCAAGGACTACCTGTCCAGCGAGCTGGAAGCCGCAAAGCTGCGCATCGAACTGCGTGATGGTAAGAAAGCGCAGATCGATCAGCGCCGTGGCGAAGTACTGGGCATCCTCAAGAGCCATGGTGCCCTTGAGCAGTTTCTTAAGCTACAAGGAGAGCTAGGGAGACTGGAATCCGAAGTTAAGTTGTTGCGACAGCGCTTTGAAGCAGCCGAGCAGCTTGAAGGCACCAAAAATGAATTGGAGATCGAGCGCCATCGCCTCACTATTCGCTTGCGGCGCGACTTCGCAGAGCAGAAGGATAGATTAGCAGAGGCAATCGTGGCTTTTGAAGAGACCTCGCAACGTCTGTACGAGTCGGCCGGAAGCATGACGGTTGACGAGACGTCCAATGGACCGATGTTCAAGTTTCCGATGCAGGGGCAACGTAGCAAGGGAATCAAGAATATGCAGATTTTCTGCTTTGACATGATGCTTATGCGTCTGTGCGCTAAGCGGCAAATGGGGCCTGGATTCTTGATTCATGACAGCCATTTATTTGACGGCGTCGATGGGCGTCAAGTTATCAGTGCGTTGCGTCTTGGTTCTGAGATTGCGCAGGAGCTAGGTTTCCAGTACATCGTCACGATGAATGAAGACGATGCCTTTAAAGAAACGATTGATGGCTTCGACCTTAACGAATATGTGTTGCAGGAGCGCCTTACCGATGCAACGGAGGAAGGTGGCTTGTTCGGAATTCGATTTGGATAAACTAGTGAACAGTGTGGGTTAGGTTCAATGCCGGCAGCATTTCGCTTGCCGTGCAATATTTGGCTTAAAGAGGAACTAAATGGACAAGAAGACCAAAGGTTCGTGGTTAATTCATCACACTAATAAACTGCAGGGAATAACAAATCAAGCCGGCTATGAGAAGACCTTCCTTGCGGGTAAAGCGGGCATTTTGCTATCTGCAATCTCGTCAAATAACCACTCAACACTGAATAACGATCGCCTGAACGTTCTGGCGCAAGCGGCGAATATCAATACAACCTTCGAACTACCAAAACTCATCGAAGTACTGAAGCAGCAGCAACTGGTTGACACCGCGAATGGTGGTATTGCTGTACTTGGTGTTACAACTGCAAAGACTCTCCAACATACATCAGACATATATGATGCCCTCATGCCAGGTGCATCTGAGGTTGCCTCGATCGCGCTTGCAGAGAAAGCTTCGGTCGAGCCCGTACTATCTGGTCATGTTTCCACGGAATTGGCCGACTTGTATAAGCTTGCAAAACCCGATATTCAACGGCTGATGTCTGATGCTGAACAAATTGGATTTGTGGATGCTGAGGACCTCGGTGCCGGGCAAGCATTATTATTTAACGGGAATCTCTTCCGTCGTGAAACGACCCGAAAAATAAAAACTGTTCTTGACTCGCTTTCATCAGCCGAGCAATCAAAGCTCAATGAGCTTACTGATACATTGAAAAAGCGCGCCTGCGTCGGCACGGATTTCGCAATCCAACTCCTTGGCGAATCTCTTTTTAAGAAGGTTGCAGCCATTGGATTGTTTGATATCAGCGTTGTCAGTAATTTGACCGAGGATGCTGGGTTTCTGACTTTGCCATCCGCGTTTTCAAAGTACAGCAACTCAATGGTCGATGACGCATTTGATCTGGCTAAGGCGTTTGTCAGTTCTGTGACCTATGGGATGACCAAGAGCAGCTATGCCAGGGGGCAGATTCAGATGGTTGACGCGCTATTGAGTGCACTGGTTCGAGGTGAAAGTGTTGGACCGGTGAATGCCATTGCACAGGACTATAAAGTGCTGGAACTGAAGGGGGTCGTTGAAGTTAAGCACGGGACAAAAAAAGGACGAAGCGGCCCAATGCTGAAATTATTGAAAACAGAAGTTGGTGAACTTGCATTACAAGCTATCAGACAAGGGGACGTTAGCGAACATTCTCTGAACTCACTTCCGTCTGCGGCAGTCAGCATATTCAATGGCCCTGAACATAATCGTGAGAAAGTTCGGCGAGCACAAATTAAAGCGAGCCCCAAAGCTACCAATGACATGCTCTCTATTCTTCGCACTGGAGGCGGTATATGAGCAAGGGACAGCAAAATTTGCTCAAAGGCCCCCGTATGGAGGAACTACTGCGAAGTTATTTCCTCAAGGCTGGATACTATGTAGTGCGAGGAGTCCCGTTTGTGTATGAGGGTTTTGACGTTACGGATATTGACCTTTGGCTGTATAGCCGGACGTCATCTGTATCACGTGAAATAACTCTGGTTGACGCCAAAAACAAGAGGACACCGCAAGCGATAGAGCGGATTTTCTGGGTCCAGGGGCTACGCGTTGCGACCAAGGCCACCAACGCTGTAGTCGCAACTACGGACAAGCGCCAGGAAGTGAAGGATTTTGGACGTGAGTTGGGAATTATTGTGCTCGACGGTACCTTCTTAGGCAAGCTTGACAAGTCGGATGAGCCTAACGCGTTGAGGTATTCTGACGAGGAGTTCTTCTCAAAGATTGATGAATACTCTCTTAGCAAACTCGATGGCGACTGGCGCGGACGCATGGTTCATTCTAAGAGCTTACTGGCGAAATCACTTTCGTTTGACAGTTGCAATGAGTGGCTTATGCAGGGAAAATTCTTTGCAGAACAGACGATAACAAAAAGCAACCAGCGTGAGGCTGCTTTGCGTTGCCTCTATATGGTTTGTTCATTCATTGCTATCGCAGTAGATTTCTGCATGAAAGAGATTTCGTTCAATGAGCAATCGGAGCGCAGTGTACTCATTAAGGACGGATTCACCTACGGCTCGAAAGGCAGTGCGGGTCTCAAGAAAATATTGAATGTTTCGATAGGGCTCATAGAGCAGCACGCAAAAGATGGGATCGCTACTTCCAGACAGGTACGATCCAGCATTGAACGGCAACTAGCTGACCTCAACACTGGTATTCTTGGCGAATTCTTTGCAAAGCAGGATGTCGCCAGAACCCTTTTCGCTGTGGCAAAAGAGTTCGAGCAACTAGCGATGAGCCGGGATTTCTCTCCCGATGCTAAGGCAACGCCCGAGCTTCGTAGCATGCTCTATTGTTTGCTTGATTATTGGGAAATTGACCGGGTTATGTTTTCTAGCCCGTAACTCTCCCGTGGCCTTACTTTATAGCCTAACGTTTTGGAGAGAAGACATGAGTAACACTGACCTGCTTCCCGTTGATTAGTACACCCGTGAAATCGTCGCGATGTTCACAGAAATGTACGGTGCCGACGTGTCTCCCACTCTGATCTCTAACGGTGCGTCTGGCTTCGACGGACTTCAGAACGGCGATGATCTGGTGTTCGGAGAATCGGGCTTTACGCATGGCGATCTCCTCAGGGAACATTATCAGTATGTCGGAAGATCTCTAAAAGTGAATGAAGCGGATTGCAGGGATACTTACACTGTTGGATGGCACGTTCGAGCGTGGTGAGTTTATGCACTAACTAACCGCACGCTGACACTCTAAATAGCTGCGCGGAATAGTAGATCACTGAAAGGGAACTCAGCCCGGATTGTGCGATCTGATCAATCGCCAAACCAACCAAAATCACCAACCGGACTGAGCGATGCCGATCATAGTACCAATACCCCGTGGCGAACGACGCCTGATGCAGAAAGCTATTCATAAAACGCGTGATAAAAATCATGCCCGCAGACTCACGGCCATGCTGATGCTTCATCGGGGTGAACGGGTCAGCGATGTTGCCAGAACTCTCTGTTGTGCCCGTTCATCCGTTGGTCGCTGGATTAACTGGTTTACGCACTCAGGTATTGAAGGCCTGAAATCCTTACCCGCAGGGCGCTCCCGACGCTGGCCTTTTGAACATATCTGCACCCTGTTACGTGAGCTGATAAAGCATTCTCCCGGCGATTTTGGTTATCAACGTTCACGCTGGAGCACCGAATTACTGGCAATAAAAATCAATGAGATAACCGGTTGCCAGTTACATGCAGGAACCGTTCGCCGCTGGTTGCCATCTGCGGGGCTTGTATGGCGCAGGGCCGCGCCAACTCTGCGTATCCGTGACCCACATAAAGATGAAAAGATGGCGGTAATCCACAAAGCGCTGGATGAATGCAGCGCAGAGCATCCGGTATTTTATGAAGATGAAGTGGATATCCACCTTAATCCTAAAATCGGTGCGGACTGGCAGTTGCGCGGACAGCAGAAACGGGTAGTGACGCCGGGGCAGAACGAAAAATACTATCTGGCCGGCGCACTGCACAGTGGCACGGGTAAAGTCAGCTACGTGGGCGGCAACAGCAAAAGTTCAGCGCTGTTTATCGCTCTGCTGAAGCACCTGAAAGCCACTTACCGGCGGGCGAAAACAATCACGCTGATCGTTGATAACTACATTATCCATAAAAGCCGCGAAACACAGCGCTGGTTGAAAGCAAATCCCAAGTTCAGGGTAATTTACCAGCCGGTTTACTCGCCGTGGGTGAATCATGTGGAACGGCTATGGCAGGCACTTCATGACACGATAACCCGTAATCATCAGTGCCGCTCAATGTGGCAGTTACTGAAAAAGGTCCGCCATTTTATGGAAACCGCCAGCCCATTCCCCGGAGGAAAACATGGTCAGGCAAAAGTGTAGCGGTATTAGGCGCAGCTATTTAGTAGCATACCTGTACTACTGAGCGACCGGCGACGGCTGGGGGGCGTCCCGAAATGTGAGGCTGCCAAAAGTTGAATGATTACCGCGTAATAATTTGATTATGCGATAATCCTCCTTCAGTACGTGTGTTAAATTAATACAAACGTAAAACTGTAAGGACATTATCGCGAAAATGTTACAGTATCAGCCCAAACCAAATACCATAGTGATGTGCGATTTTACCGGGTTTATTTCTCCAGAGATGGTTAAGAAGAGACCCGTCATTGTTATCAAAAAGAATAAAGAGAATCCCAAGCTCGTTACTATTGTTCCCTTCAGCACGACGGAGCCCCATGACCTCTCTGAGCTGCATGTAGAAGTTGCGGGCCCCTTGGATGGTAAGCAAGCTTGGATTAAATGTGACATGATTACAACAGTTTGCTTAGACCGATTAGATCGAATCAAAATTCATGAAGGTGGAAAGTTCAAATGGATCACAAAGAGTCTGGAAGAACCGACCTTCGACTTGGTTTGTAAAGGTGTTGCTAAGTATCTTGGTTTAGCACATAATAGTACGGTACCCGAAAGGGGCTTGTAAGACTCATACTAGTTATGAGCCAGTATTTACATAGTAGTGATGACAAGCTCGTTAATACTGAATTAGGGACATCTTCCGATGTCCCTTGTCTTTTACAGGACTTTTTTTCTTACTTTGTTATTCCCAAATGCATCGTCCTGCCAACTTGCATCAGATAGACTATTGGTCGGGATAAACTTCCAGATCCTCATTTTATGATGATACCGGTTGCTTATGTCGCCATCAACGCCAGTACTTTCAAACCAGTTAAACGCTTTACTGCCCCGAAACTGAGAGTCGATTCGTCTCAGCATGTCATAGATTTTTTTCCCGAAACCAGATTTCATGATTTGATTTGGGGTTCTTCTTCTTTTTCCTGGTAGCAAATCCCAGTCTGCTTTGTTTCCATAGTAACCAGCAGCACCCATAAGTAAGTCACAGACCTGGAGAGGTACAGATTTTTTACTATTTATAAACTCTACTCTGATATCGACATTCTGTATTTCTAAACCTTCTATAAAGGTTTTTAGCTTTAATTTATGTGCGTGGCTTGAGTGGGTATCAAGCTTGAATGTGAATGTTTTTCTTTCATTGATATAACCAAATCCAAAACAGTGCTTCAAGAACTGATAATATATTTTAAATTGAGAATCGAGCTCTGAAGCGGATTCGCCAATATATCTATATGACCTGTCCATAAACATTTGTCGGTATTTCGTATTTTCACTGGTACAGATAAATCTTTCAATCAAAACCAATAAGTTTTCATAAAATTCAATATGTTGTCGTGATATATTGGACCATTTTATTTCTTTTTTATAATTATGATCTTTTTTCAACTGCACTACTTCAGCTTCAAATCGGTTAAATTCTTCCATTGAAGATAGCATCCCACCAAAAAAACAGTGGTAACGATAAAGTGGTTGCGATTGCGTCCACGCTTCGTCTGCATAGATTACGTATTTCAAAGCACACCTCGTCTGAAAGTGGACTGTTAATAAATTGTTGTTTTGTAGACTAATTCAGGAATTTTACATTCTTTTCTTCAGTTAGTAACGAACTTTTTAGTTGCAAATTTAAGCGATAAAGTACGGGTTGTTTAGCAGGCTGGGCAAAAATAAAAGCATTTACAACAGCTCAGCCCTTGCGGGCTGAGCGTTATGCTAATTTTAATGGAGTTACCTTTCCGGAAGAGAGTTCAACGATATAATCTGCATACCACTGCATCATTTCCCTACGCCCATCCAGATACTGCGCATGGTTGTAAGTCCCACGAATCGCATTCTTATCAACATGCGCAAGCTGAGTCTCGATCCAAGCCGAGTTAAAGCCTTGTTCATGCAGAATTGTACTCATGGTGTGTCTGAAACCGTGCCCTGTGAGTCTTCCCTTATACCCCAGCAATTCAATGACCTGGTTAATGCTTTCCTTACTAATTGGCTTGCGAGGATCGTTCCTACCGATAAAGACCAGTGGGTGGTGTTTTGAGATCGGCTCAAGCTGTTTAAACAGCTCAATGACCTGTTTTGAAAGCGGCACAATATGTGACCGCTTCATCTTCATCACTTCTGCTGGGATCTCCCATAATTTTGTCTCAAAATCGATATCCTCCCAGCGTGCGAAACGCAGTTCTTGCGTGCGAACACCGGTTAACATAATGATCTGAGTGGCAGTCTTAGTGATAATACTGCCGGTATAGCCTGCCAGATCCTTAAGAAAATAAGGAAGTTCATTGGCAGTAAGAAAGGGGAAATGTACTTTTTTCGGTGTAGCTAAAGCACTGGCAAGATCGGGGGCTGGGTTGTATTCAGCCCTACCAGTGACAATTGCATAGCGAAACACCTCACCACAACGCTGGCGGACCTTGCGCATTTTCTCCAGAGCTCCGCGTTTTTCCATTTTACGCAGTGCTTCCAGTAACTCCATTGGTTTGATTTCGGCAATAGGGCGCTTGCCAATGTAGGGAAAAATGTCTTTCTCAAAGGTATCGATGATTTCATCACGATAGCGTAATGACCAGCGATCGGCTTTCGTCTGATGCCACTCGCGAGCAACAGCTTCGAAAGTGTTTTTCAGAGTCATTTGCTGGGCGATTTTTTCCTCTTTCTTTGTTTCACCCGGATCGCCTCCAGCGGCGAGAATTTTTCTGGCTTCGCTGCGTTTTTCGCGCGCGTCAGCCAGTGAAACATCGGGGTATACGCCCATAGAAAGCATCTTTTCTTTACCGACGAAGCGGTACTTCATTCGCCAGTATTTTGAACCATTAGCGTTAATCAGTAGATACATACCACCGCCATCAGCCAGCTTATAGGGCTTTTCTTTTGGCTTCGCGGTTTTCACTTTAACATCGGTTAGAGCCATGACATCCTCCGGCTTTTGATGAGCCTATACTCCTGGGGGGGATTTCTGCCAGTAACTAACCCGATACCCCCAATGCACCCCTTGTATAACAAAGATGTTGTTAAAAGCCGTTGTTATGTATCACATTTTTTCCATTATGGGGGTGCTGATATTTTAAGAGGAAATAACACCCCCTAAAGCACCCCCAAAAACAACTTGATGCGGATTGAAGTCGGTTGATTTCGGGATAAAGGGAAGGCTTGATATATAAGGGATTAAAAGGGAGTTTATTGACTTCGGGAGAGTTCAGTAGAGGCAAACTGGCGGAAGATCACAGGAGTCGAACCTGCCCGGGACCGCTGGCGGCCCCAACTGGATTTGAAGTCCAGCCGCCTCACCGGAGACGACGATCTTCCGCGCCTACATTGCTACATGGAGGCGGGGCGCATTATATCTACTTTCAATCATTTACCACATCCCCCAAGGGCACATTTTTCGCCCTGTTGCCGTTGCGCTCTCTGGCATTCCAGATAAAACCATTATTTTTCCTATGGTTACATTTTTCGTCTGCCGCGCAGCGCGCGCTTTACCGCACGTCTTGCCCGTTGAATGGCGTAAAAAACATCACGATGACCGAATATTTGACCCTCTGGCGGGCATTTAGCCTCGTGTTTATAGACCGCTGGACGCGCAGGCTTACGGCGTAAACGAACCGGGACAGTATCAGTCACAAAGGGCATCGCTAAGAAAGCGTATAGATAAAACGGGGAGATGATTTGGGGGAGATACGCGTGAATTTTGGCGGAGACCGCAGGAGTCGAACCTGCCGGGAGCCGCAGGCGGCTACCACTGGAAATGAAGTCCAATCGTCTCACCGGAGACGACGATCTTCCGCGCCTCGATTGCTACATGGAGGCGGGGCGCATTATAGCTACTTTCAACCGCTTACCACATCTTTACTTACATTTTTCAGCATCTTTTTACTCACCTGCGTGCGTTAGCGTGAGAAATATCTGATAAATCAGTGAGTTACACCTGTACATACTCTTCTCGCCAACCCAGATCACATAAATCAAGAAACGTAATTTGATAACGAGATATCGCAATTCACCTTGCTGAGCGGATGGTTTACAAAAGTGTAACCGGTATCAGCGCGCCGCGAACGGCAGCAATGGCGCGTACCTACAAATCAGAACACAGGCAATTAAGAGGACGAACCATGAAGATCAGTGATGGAAACTGGTTGACCCAGCCGGGTCTGAATTTAATTCATCCTGTTCAGGTGTTTGATGTTGAACAGCAAGGGAATGAAATGGTGGTCTACGTGGCGCCGCGCGACGTCCGCGAGCGCACGTGGCAACTGGATACACCGATGTTTACCCTGCGTTTTTTCTCACCGCAAGAGGGCGTGGTGGGCGTACGCATCGAGCATTTCCAGGGCGTGCTGGATAACGGCCCGCACTACCCGCTGAACGTGCTGAAAGACGTGAAGGTACAGATGCAAAACACCGCCGGGTTTGCCGAGCTGAAAAGCGGCAACCTCAGCGTGCGCGTGACCAAAGGTGAGTTCTGGTCGCTGGATTTCCTGCGCAACGGCGTGCGGATCACCGGCAGCCAGCTGAAAAACAACGGCTATGTGCAGGACAGCAATGACAATCGCAACTACATGTTCGAGCGTCTGGATCTGGGCGTCGGCGAAACCGTGTATGGCCTGGGCGAGCGCTTTACCGCGCTGGTGCGCAACGGCCAGAACGTTGAAACCTGGAATAAAGACGGTGGCACCAGCACCGAACAGTCCTATAAAAACATCCCGTTCTACCTGACCAACCGCGGCTACGGCGTGCTGGTGAATCACCCGGAAAACGTCTCCTTTGAGATTGGCTCAGAGAAGGTGTCCAAAGTGCAGTTCAGCGTCGAAGGCGAGTATCTGGAATACTTTGTCATCGACGGCCCAACCCCGAAAGAGGTGTTGAACCGCTATACCCAGTTCACCGGCCGCCCGGCGCTGCCGCCGGCGTGGTCTTTCGGCCTGTGGCTGACCACCTCGTTCACCACCAACTACGACGAAGCGACGGTCAACAGCTTTATCGATGGTATGGCCGAGCGCAACCTGCCGCTGCACGTCTTCCACTTTGACTGCTTCTGGATGAAGGCCTTCCAGTGGTGCGACTTCGAGTGGGACCCGGTGACCTTCCCGGACCCGAAAGGCATGATTCAGCGCCTGAAAGACAAAGGGCTGAAGGTCTGCGTGTGGATTAACCCGTATATTGGCCAGAAATCGCCAATATTCAAAGAGCTGAAAGAGAAAGGCTATCTGCTCAAGCGCCCGGACGGTTCCGTCTGGCAGTGGGACAAATGGCAGCCGGGGCTGGCGATTTATGACTTCACCAACCCGGAAGCCTGCCGGTGGTATGCCGACAAGCTGAAAGGCCTGGTGGCGATGGGCGTCGACTGCTTTAAAACCGACTTCGGCGAGCGTATCCCGACCGATGTGCGATGGTTCAACGACGCCGACCCGCAGAAAATGCACAACCACTATGCCTATATCTACAACGAACTGGTGTGGAACGTGCTCAAAGAGACCGTCGGTGTGGAAGAGGCTGTGCTGTTCGCCCGTTCCGCTTCCGTGGGCGCGCAACAGTTCCCGGTGCACTGGGGCGGCGACTGCTACGCCAACTACGAATCGATGGCGGAAAGCCTGCGCGGTGGCCTGTCGATTGGCCTGTCCGGTTTCGGTTTCTGGAGCCACGATATTGGCGGCTTCGAAAACACTGCCCCGGCGGATGTCTATAAACGCTGGTGCGCCTTCGGCCTGTTCTCCAGCCACAGCCGCCTGCACGGCAGCAAATCCTATCGTGTGCCGTGGGCGTATGACGAAGAGTCCTGCGATGTGGTGCGCTACTTTACCGAAATGAAGTGCCGCATGATGCCGTACCTGTATCGTCAGGCGGCGCTGGCCAACGAGCAGGGCACGCCAATGCTGCGTGCGATGATGCTGGAGTTCCCGGACGACCCGGCGTGCGATTACCTCGACCGCCAGTACATGCTCGGCGACTCGCTGGCGGTGGCGCCGGTGTTCTCGGAGGCGGGCGACGTGCAGTTCTACCTGCCGGAAGGCCGCTGGACGCACCTGTGGCACAACGACGAAGTGCAGGGCAGCCGCTGGCATAAACAGCAGCATGATTTTATGAGCCTGCCGGTCTATGTGCGCGACAACACCCTGCTGGCGCTGGGTAATAACAGCCAGGTGCCGAACTACGCATGGCATGAAGGCACCGCGTTCCAGCTGTTCCACCTTGAGGACGGGCATGAAGCGGTATGTGAAGTGCCTGCGGCCGATGGCACCGTGGTGTATACGCTGAGCGCGAGACGTCAGGGTAAGGTGATAACGGTGAAAGGCAACGGCAAAGCCAGCGGCTGGACGCTGTGCCTGCGCAATATCCAGCAGGTAGCGGGCGTGCAGGGCGGAAGCCCGGCAGGCAGCGAGCTGGGCGTGGTGGTGACCGCGCAGGGCAATGAGCTGGTGATTACGCTCTAATTCTGTGAGCCCCCTAACCCTCTCCCCGGTGGGGAGAGGGGATTGTTTAGTGCCGGTTAGAAGTCATATTGCAGCGTTAAGCGGTTCTGCCAGAAATCCTTCTCATACAGCGGCGACGTCTGCACGCCGACGAAATCGTTCAGGCTCAGCCCTTTCAGCGCGCCCTGGAAATTCCAGATAAAGTACATCACGTACTCGGACTGGCGCAGGCTGCCGGAATTCACCGTTGGCGTCAGATCCATCCAGGAGTAGCGTGCGCCCAGCGTCAGGTTGTCGTTCGCATTCCAGTTCACGTTGGTGGCATAGGCATCGCCGCTGCCCAGGTCCTGGGTGCTGGTGAAGTACGGCTGTGCAAAGTACGGACCGGATGAACTGTTGTGGGCATAGGGCGTCACCAGCGAGCCGTTACCATAGCTGTCACCGCTGGCGGCAATGTGGTTATAACCCGCCGCCCAGGAGAGTGAAGGCGTAAAGTTCAGCGACAGCTGCGCACCGTAAGAATGGTTGTCTACTTCGCCCGCCAGCGCTTTGCCTTCGCTGGTGCCGCGAATGTATTGCAGCGCCACGTCCGGCGTAAACAGCGCCTGCTGCCACTGGAGGTGGCCTTCGGTGTAGAAGATGTTGGAGAAGTCGGCGTAGCTTTCGTACCACATCTGGCCGGTCAGCTTTTTGTCATCCCACATCAGGTGACGGCCCGCGCCGACGGCCCACATGCCGTTGGTTTCTTCGGTCACGTCGCTGTAGGCGGTGGTGCGCTGAACCTGGTCGCTCCCCCAGCCCTTGTAACGCCAGATTTTGGTGGCGCGCAGGAAGTCGTCGCCGCTACCGTACTGCATATCCAGCGCCTGATAGAGAATTGGCGTGATGCGCCAGTCGTAATCGCCGACAAACGGTAAATCCAGGCGCTGGTTGCCGCCGGTGAGACGAAAATCACCGTAGCGCCAGTTGAGGTAGGCTTCACCGATGTTGGTCTGGTTGTCGCCGATATCGCTGATGACGCGATCTTCCGGCGGGTGGTCGATCCCTCGCAGGAACAGGCCGCTAACGCCAACGTTGAAGCCATACAGCGGGGCCGTTTCATACTTCACGAAGCCGCCGTAGCTCACGGTGTCCTGGTTAAACCCTTTGGCGAAGTACGCATTGTGGGTGGTGTAATACAGCGCACGAACGCTGCCGCTGACTTTACCGCAGCTGAATGCGTCGCTCAGGCTGCTGACGTTGCCTTCGGCATCAAAACAGGCGCTGTCGGGCTTAAAGGAGAGGGCGGCTTCTGCGCTGGCGGGAAGCGCCAGTGCGGCAAGTGCGGCCAGGGCGGTGAGACCACCGGCGAATCGTGATGGTTTGACGGCACCTGCTGCCCGATACGTCTTCATGCTAATACCTTGTCTACAGAGATAAAAAAAGAAAAGTGCGCGTGCGCCGCGGGTTGGTAGACGCGGCGGCAGCGTGCAGGGCTGCGATTATCGTCATCGGGATGGTTGTGATCCAGACCCAAAAGCAAACGTTTGCTTTTCTGTGTTGGCGGTTGACACTGGATTCGTGATTGATGTTGGTTTAACCACGATAAGGGCGATTAAAATAAAGAGGAAAGTGCTATCTATGTGGCTTATTAGCGAAAGATAGCACTGATTGCCGCGCTAGCGCTAAACCGCACTGATTGGATAGTCAATCGTGCAGGGTGGGGACGTTTCCGCCCCCTTAGGTTATGGCGTAACCGGCGCGCCGGCAGCGACCGAAACCACGCCACCCTGCATCTGCTGGGTAACTTCCTGCTTCGCCATATTCACCGCATGCAGCTTTGCGTTCACCGTGGGTTTCAGCGGCGCGTCCGCCTGTACGCTGCCGCTGGCGGTAAGCTGAATATTGCCATCGCCGTCGATAGGCAGCGCAGGCCACCCCCACTGCTGGAGAATATTCAGCGGTACGCCGCGGCCGTTGAGCGTGATACTTGTCTGGCGCTGCGGCTGCTGTGATACCGTGGCGGTGGCTTCCAGAATCCCTTTCTCGGTAAAGGCGCTCAGTTCGCTGATATTCACGTTCGACGCATCGGCGTTCAGCGTCATTGACGGGCGACGCACGTCAATGCGGTTGAAGGTTGCCGCCGCGCCGTTGAGCGTTGCGCTACCGCCCCATACGCCCCACCGGTGGCCCTTCACCAGCTGCAGATTGGCGCCGTAGCCGTCTAACGCGGTCACCTGCCATGGAAAGTCAGGGTCGATATCAATCACCAGGTTGCGGCTGGCGCCAAATTTTTTCAGCGTGACGCTCTCCAGCCACGGCGGCAGCTGTTCCATCCACAGCGTTTTCCAGTTTTCCGGCAGCGTGTACTCCAGCCCGGCGAACACCGCGTCATCCAGCACCAGCGCATTGGCGTTACGGTACCAGTGGCCAGCGCTGCGCACCATGCCGCCCTCCCAGCGTGAGGTAAACTGGCGCAGGTCAATGCCCTGCGGCGAGAATTCGGCGTTGAGGATCGGGTCGAACAGGTGCAGCGAGCCGTAAATGAATTCGCTGGCGTTGAGTGAGATTTTACCGTCGGTGCTCTGCCAGCTGCCCTGGCTGAGCGTCAGGTTGCGCAGGTTCAGGTCGAGGTCGGTCACCGCCCAGTCTGGCCCCTGCAGGCGGGCATCGGTGACGTCGAGGCGGCCAATCTGTAGCGATGGCACGGTGGCCAGGGGAGCAAGGAAGTCGCGCAGCGGTTTATCGCTTTGCATGCGGATGTCGTTGAGGCGCAGATTGTCCACGACCCAGCTGCCGTCGGCGCTACGGCGGGCGTTGCCGGTGAGTGAACCGCGCGCAATATCCGCGCCGACGGTGGTCAGGGTGACTTCGCCGCCGTTAATCTCGCCTTCAATCAGTACCTGGGTGGCGGGCACGCCGTTCAGCGATAGCGAACCGGCGCTCATTTGAATCCGCGCTTTTTTCCCCAGCACGTTACCCGCTTCTGGCGCCCACGGCATCACGCCGCCCGAAACGCGCTGTGCGCTGAGCGCCCAGCCGGTTTCCGGGCTGTTTAGCGCCATATTACTGAGCTGTAGGCGATCGGCGGCAAACGGCAGCGGCGCGGCGGCGGGCGACAGGTTCAGCGTACCGTCCTGTAACAGAATGGTGTCGACGTGCAGCGGATCGGTAATCTGCCGTGAGCTCAGGCCAATATCCACGCTTTTCGCGACCAGCGTGGCGGGTTTACCGTCGCGGCCAAAGGTGACGTTTTGCAGCAGGATGTGCGAAGGGGAGGAGAAGCGGTGATCCATGGCGTCGAACGTCACCTGCCATGCCGTGTTGTCGCTTAGCCACTGGCTGATATGGCGCGCGCCCCAGCGCGTTTGCAGCAGAAAGTAGAAGGCCAGAATCACCAGCAGCAGGGCGATAAGCAGCCAGATAATGAGCTTTCCAAGAAATTTCATGATCTTCCGTCCTGAGAAGGGCACATAAACCTGTTATGCATGATTTATGCGCAATCCTCAAGGCGGGAATCGTATTATTCGATGTCGGCGGCAGTGGGCGTTGCCACTGCCGCGCAGAGGGTTACTCTTTTTCGGCCGGGAAGATCAGGTTCAGGATAATAGCGGTGATACCGCCGGCTGCGATGCCGGAAGAAAGCAGGTTTTTCAGCCAGTCCGGGGCGAACTGCAGGATCTGCGGCTGCTGAGAAACGCCCAGACCCACGGCCAGCGACAGCGCAATAATCAGGATGGCGCGGCGGTTCAGCGGTTCGCGCGAGACAATGCGCACGCCCGACGCGGCGATCGTGCCGAACATCACCAGCGTTGCCCCGCCGAGTACCGGTTCCGGAATGTGCTGCACAAAGCCGCTGACCGCCGGGAACAGGCCGAGGACGATCAGCATCAGCGCCACCACGAAGCCCACATAGCGGCTGGCGACGCCGGTTAGCTGAATCACACCGTTATTCTGGCCAAAGCAGGAGTTCGGGAAGGTATTGAACACCGCAGAGACGCAGGAATTGAGGCCGTTTGCCAGCACGCCGCCCTTCAGGCGTTTCATATAGACCGGGCCTGAGACCGGCTGCTCGGAAACGTCAGAGGTGGCGGTAATGTCGCCGATGGTTTCCAGCGAGGTGATCATAAACACCAGCATCAGCGGCAGCAGCAGGTTCCAGTCGATGCCTAAGCCATAGTACAACGGCGTCGGTACCATAATCAGGCTGGTGTTCGACGGCGTGGTGTTTTCCGGCAGCATGCCGAGGAACCATGCCAGCAGGTAGCCCGCCGCCATGGCGATGACCAGTGAGGCGATGCGCAGGTACGGGTTACGCTGACGGTTAAGCAGAATAATCATGCCCAGCACCACGCCCGCCAGCAGCAGGTTTTTCGGCGCGCCGAAGGTATTGTTGGCCATCGCCGCGTAGCCGCCGCCGATGGAGGTCAGGCCGACCTGAATCAGCGACAGGCCGATAATCATTACCACCACGCCGGAGACCAGCGGCGTAATCACGCGACGTGCCAGATGCAGTACGCGAGATAACACCATCTCTGTACAGCTGGCCAGCATCAGGGTACCGAACAGCGCTGCCATCATGGTTGGCACGTCCGCACCGCCGGTTTTCAGCGCCGTGCCGCCCATAATCAGCGGCGCCACGAAGTTGAAGCTGGTGCCCTGAATCGACAGCAGACCGGAACCCACCGGGCCCCAGGCTTTAATCTGAATGATAGATGCCACACCGGAAGCGAATAACGACATGCTGATAATGTGCTGGGTATCCTGAGCCGGGAGGCCGAGAGCCTGGCAGATCAGCAGCGCTGGGGTGATCACCGCCACAAACATCGCCAGCAGGTGCTGGAGCGCGGCAAACAGGGTTTGCGGAAGCGGCGGACGGTCTTCCAGGCGGTAAATCAGTTCGCTGGTTTGCTTATGCGCAATCGGTTGCGCATTGGCTTGATCGAGTGTGTTAGAGGACATCTCAGAGGCTATCTCGTGGTGGAAAAGTGGCGATTTTAGCCGACTGGTTGGTAAAAGCAAACGGTTGCATTCAGTAACCATGAAAAATTGCGGAAAATAGGCGGACAAAAAGCAGGGCTTAATCGGGTCGCTTAACGAAAATGAGGACAAATCGTACCTTTTTCTATCACTTTCGCGCTTTTCGAGCTTAAACTTTGGGCCGACGTCTCATGAGGAGGCGATCTCGACATCGGAAATTGGTCGCGTATGAATGGATCATGCGTTTAGTAAGGAGCTGTAATTATGTTTCATCTTGATACCTTATCGACGCTCGTTGCCGCAACGCTGGTGTTGCTGCTCGGACGCAAGCTGGTCCAGAGTGTCCCCCTTCTCAAAAAATACACTATCCCCGAGCCCGTTGCGGGCGGCCTGCTGGTCGCGCTCGCGCTGCTGGTATTAAAGCAGAGTATCGGCTGGGAGATTGACTTCGACATGAGCCTGAAGGACCCGCTTATGCTGGCGTTCTTCGCCACCATTGGCCTGAATGCTAATATCGCCAGCCTGCGCGCGGGCGGCAAAGTGCTGGGTACGTTCCTGATCGTGGTGGTCGGGCTGCTGCTGCTGCAAAACGCGCTGGGCATCGGTATGGCGAAGCTGCTGGGGCTGGACCCGCTGATGGGTCTGCTGGCCGGTTCTATTACTCTCTCCGGCGGTCATGGTACCGGCGCGGCGTGGAGTAAACTGTTTATCGAGCGCTACGGGTTTGCCAATGCTACCGAAGTGGCGATGGCCTGTGCCACGTTTGGTCTGGTGCTCGGCGGCCTGATTGGCGGCCCGGTGGCGCGTTATCTGGTGAAGCATTCGTCGTCGCCGAATGGAACGCCGGATGACCAGGCCGTACCGACGGCGTTTGAAAAACCGGACGTCGGGCGCAGCATTACCTCGCTGGTGCTGATTGAAACGATCGCCATGATCGCTATTTGTCTGACGGCAGGTAAAGTCATTGCGCAACTGCTGGCAGGCACGGCGCTGGAGCTGCCAACCTTCGTCTGCGTGCTGTTTGTGGGGGTGATCCTCAGCAACGGGATGGCGCTTTTGGGCTTTTATCGCGTGTTTGAACGCGCGGTTTCGGTGATGGGCAACGTGAGCCTGTCGCTGTTTCTGGCGATGGCGCTGATGAGCCTGAAGCTGTGGGAGCTGGCGTCGCTGGCGCTGCCGATGCTGGTGATTCTGGCCACGCAGGCAATGGCAATGGGGCTGTACGCCATTTTCGTGACCTACCGGATGATGGGCAAAAACTACGATGCGGCGGTGCTGGCCGCGGGGCACTGTGGTTTTGGTTTAGGCGCGACGCCTACGGCGATTGCCAATATGCAGGCTATTACCGAGCGTTTTGGACCGTCGCATACGGCGTTCCTGGTGGTGCCGATGGTCGGCGCGTTCTTTATTGATATCGTCAATGCCCTGGTGATTAAGCTGTATTTGATGCTGCCGATGTTTGCTTAATGTGAAAATGCCGGAGGTCGGCTCCGGCATTTTTTTGCCTGATGGCGCTTCGCTTATCAGGCCTACATACCTCTGCACGTTGTCTTATTCTTCGTGCTCTTCCCACGCCAGCGCGCGTTTCACCGCTTTTTTCCAGCCGCTGTAGCGGAAGTTACGCTCGGTTGTCTCAATGCCCGGGCGGAATTCGCGCTCAATGACCGCTTTCTCCTGCAGCTCATCCAGATTCTGCCAGAAGCCGACCGCCAGGCCAGCAAGGTAGGCCGCGCCCAGCGCCGTGACTTCACGGACTTCCGGGCGTTCTACGCGGGTGCCCAGAATGTCGGACTGGAACTGCATCAGGAAGTTGTTGGCAACCGCACCGCCGTCGACGCGCAGGGCGTGCAGACGAATGCCGGAGTCGGCCTGCATTGCCTCCAGCACGTCACGCGTCTGGTAGGCGATAGACTCCAGCGTCGCGCGGATAATGTGATTCGAGTTCACGCCGCGGGTCAGACCGAAGATGGCACCGCGAGCGTACGGGTCCCAGTACGGTGCGCCGAGGCCGGTAAACGCCGGTACCACGTACACGCCGTTGGTGTCCTTCACTTTGGTGGCGAAGTATTCGGAGTCGAAGGCGTCGCTAATCAGCTTCATCTCGTCGCGCAGCCACTGAATAGAAGCGCCAGCCATAAACACCGCACCTTCCAGCGCGTAGTTCACCTCACCGCGCGGGCCGCAGGCGATGGTGGTTAGCAGGCCGTGGCTGGAAGCCACCGCTTTTTCACCGGTGTTCATCAGCATAAAGCAGCCGGTGCCGTAGGTGTTTTTCGCCATCCCTTCCTTCACGCACAGCTGGCCGAACAGCGCCGCCTGCTGGTCACCGGCAATCCCGGCGATAGGAATACGGGTACCGCCTTTGCCGCCTATGTTGGTCTGGCCGTACACTTCGGATGACTTGCGCACTTCCGGCAGCATGGCGCGCGGAATATCCAGCGCGTCCAGCATTTTGTCATCCCACTCAAGGGTGTTGATGTTGAACAGCATGGTGCGCGAAGCGTTGGTGTAATCGGTAACGTGCACGCGGCCCTGGGTCATTTTCCAGATAAGCCAGGTGTCGACGGTGCCGAACAGCAGTTCGCCGCGTCTTGCGCGCTCGCGGGAGCCTTCAACGTGGTCGAGGATCCACTTCACTTTGGTTCCGGAGAAGTACGGGTCGACCACCAGGCCGGTGGCGCTACGCACGTACTCTTCCATACCGTCGCGCTTGAGCTGCTCGCAGATATCCGCCGTACGGCGGCACTGCCAGACGATGGCGTTGTAAATCGGCTTACCGGTTTCGCGTTCCCACACGACGGTCGTTTCACGCTGGTTGGTAATACCGATAGCGGCAATCTGGTCAGAGCTAATGTCGGCTTTTGCCAGCACTTCGACGAGTGTGGAGCTCTGGGTCGCCCAAATCTCCATAGGGTCATGCTCAACCCAGCCTGGCTTTGGATAAATTTGTTCAAATTCGCGCTGTGAAACACTGATGATATTGGCGTCATGATCCATAACGACGGCGCGGGAGCTGGTGGTGCCCTGGTCGAGCGCAACGATATATTTTTTGTCAGTCATAATGAACGTTCCGTAGTCAGATTACAGCGAAGCATTGTGTTGATTCTGGCTGGAGGCCGCTTTCGGCTCTTCAACCTCGCAGGTGTCGCAGGGCAGGTGACGGCCAATCAGCTTGCGGTAGCTGAATGCGCCCAGCGCCGCGCCCACGATTGGCGCACACAGCGGCACCAGGAAATACGGGATATCTTTGCCGCCGGTGAAGGCGACGTCGCCCCAGCCTGCCAGCCAGGCGAAGGCTTTTGGCCCAATGTCACGCGCCGGGTTCATCGCAAAGCCGGTCAACGGGCCCATGGAGGCGCCGATAACTGCAATCAGCAGGCCAATCAGCAGCGGTGCCAGCGGCCCACGCGGAATACCGTTGCCATCGTCGGTCAGCGCCAGGATAACGCCCATCAGGATAGCGGTAATCACCATTTCTACCGCGAATGCCTGCACAAAATTGATATGCGGGTTTGGATAGGTGGAGAAAATACCCGCCAGCTCAAGGCTTTCTACGCTGCCGCGCACCATATTGTGCGTGTGTTCGAAGTCGATGAAAAGGTTGTAGTACAGACCGTAGACCAGCGCGGCGGCGCAGAAGGCGCCAGCAAACTGGGCAACGATAAACGGCACGACTTTGCGGCCGTCGAAGCAGGCGAACAGCCACAGGGCAATGGTCACTGCCGGATTAAGATGCGCGCCGGAAACCCCAGCGGTCAGGTAGATGGCCATCGCCACGCCCAGACCCCAGATGATACTGATTTCCCACTGGCCGAAGCTCGCACCGGCGACCTTCAGCGCAGCAACACATCCCACGCCGAAAAATATCAACAACCCGGTACCGAGAAACTCTGCGATGCACTGGCCTTTTAAGGTTGATGTCTGGCTCATAATCGGAATCCTGAAGACTAATTGATGATTATTGTGTGCATAAGCGTTCGCGACGCTCATGTTGCCTTGTAGGCATAGTGTTAATTTATCGTTAACGAGCGTAAACGAGAAATATCGAAATTGAAATGTGTGTGTCACGTCAAGAAATGAGCGTTTTCGCGCCAAAAAACGCACAGTTTTGGAACGAAAAGTGTGAGGAAGGGAACATTTCGCTTGTTAAACAGTAAACAATTTAATGAGTATTGATGTCTATGCTCCAGGTCTAGACCGAAAATTGCGGAGAACCGCAATCTACAGGCTCTGGCGCTGGACAGGGGCTACTGGGCTTCATACAATCGACCACAAGCCGTGCGCTTATTTACGTTAAGGCGTCACCGGGGTTCCGGGACGATATCAACGCCTTGCAAGATCAGGAGAGGTATGACGATGTCATTAGAAGTGTTTGAGAAACTGGAAGCGAAAGTTCAGCAGGCGATTGATACCATCACGCTGTTGCAGATGGAAATCGAAGAGCTGAAAGAAAAGAACAACACGCTGGCGCAGGATGTACAGGCTGCACAGCATAGCCGTGAAGAGCTGGAACGTGAAAACAACCAGCTGAAAGAACAGCAGAGCGGCTGGCAGGATCGTCTGCAGGCGCTGCTGGGCCGCATGGAAGAAGTCTGATTCCACCTCTCCCCGGGCGGTTGCTAACTTCCTGGGGAAGCTTTTCCCTTCTGATTTTCCCCCGCTGAGTGATTTCGCGCATCCGCGCTGAGTCCGCTTTCATATATTTCAAAACTGCATAATCAATCTTTTTTTATTCTTTAATCATTGGTTAGATTTCTGGCAGGCTAGCCCCATTACAACACAACAGATAAGAGAGCGGGCGATGAACAAGTGGGGCGTAGGGTTGACTCTTTTGCTGGCTTCCACCAGCGTACTGGCTAAGGATATTCAATTACTGAACGTGTCTTACGATCCGACGCGTGAACTGTATGAGCAATATAACAAGGCGTTCAGCGCGCACTGGAAAAAAGAAACCGGTGATAACGTGCTGATTCGTCAGTCCCACGGTGGCTCCGGTAAGCAGGCGACCTCCGTCATCAACGGTATTGATGCCGACGTGGTGACCCTGGCGCTGGCCTATGACGTTGACGCCATCGCCGAGCGCGGGCGTATTGACAAAAACTGGATCAAACGCCTGCCGGATAACTCTGCGCCGTACACCTCCACCATCGTGTTCCTGGTGCGTAAAGGCAACCCGAAACAGATTCATGACTGGAACGATCTGATCAAACCGGGCGTTTCCGTGATTACCCCGAACCCGAAAAGCTCCGGCGGCGCTCGCTGGAACTACCTGGCGGCCTGGGGCTACGCCCTGCACCACAACAACAACGACCAGGCTAAAGCGCAGGACTTCGTGAAGGCGCTGTATAAGAACGTGGAAGTGCTGGACTCCGGCGCGCGCGGCTCCACCAACACCTTCGTAGAACGCGGCATTGGCGACGTGCTGATTGCGTGGGAAAACGAAGCGCTGCTGGCGACAACCGAGCTGGGTAAAGACAAGTTCGAGATAGTCACCCCGAGCGAGTCGATTCTCGCCGAGCCGACCGTTTCCGTGGTCGACAAAGTGGCGGAGAAAAAAGGCACGACCGCGGTGGCGGAAGCCTACCTGAAGTACCTCTACTCGCCTGAAGGCCAGGAGATTGCGGCGAAGAACTTCTACCGTCCGCGTGACCCGGCGGTGGCGAAGAAGTATGAAAACGCGTTCCCGAAACTGAAGCTGTTTACCATCGACGATGAGTTCGGCGGCTGGACGAAAGCGCAGAAAGAGCATTTCTCCAACGGCGGCACCTTCGACCAAATCAGTAAGCGTTAATCTCGAAAAACGCCCGGCTAATCTGCCGGGCATTTTTTTGTGCCTCGTAGGCCGGATAAGGCGTTTACGCCGCCATTCGGCAATGCACGCCAGACTGCCAATGTTCTGTTGGTCACAAAACTGCGTTACTCTTCCCCCTCGGTTTAACATGGGGAGAACACATGACAAGGTTAAAATACCTGCTGGCCGCGCTGCTGGTGATGGCCATTGCGGCAGGCGCCGGCGGCTGGTACTGGCTGAACGCCGGCAACCCGGACGCCCTACGCCAGATTGTGCTGGAGCAGTGCGTACCCAACCAGCTCGAGCATCAGACCCCGAAGCCGTGCGCTGACGTGAACCCGAAGGGTGGCTACGTGCTGTTTAAAGATCGCAACGGTCCGTTGCAGTATCTGCTGATGCCAACCTACCGTATCAATGGTACTGAAAGCCCGCTGCTGCTTGACCCGCTGACGCCGAACTTTTTCTGGCAAGCGTGGCAGCGTCGTATGATCATGAGCGACAAGCGGGGCGCGGAAGTCCCCGATAGCGCGATCTCTCTGACCATAAACTCCCGTACCGGGCGGACGCAAAACCATTTTCATATCCATATTTCCTGCCTGCGCAAAGACGTTCGTGAGCAGTTAGACGGTGATATCGCCGCCATTAGCAGCCGCTGGCTACCGCTGCCGGGTGGGTTGATGGGGCATGAATATCTGGCGCGTCGCGTCACCGAAAATGAGCTGGCGCAGCGTAGCCCGTTCCTGATGCTGGCGGAAGAAGTACCGGAAGCACGTGATCATATGGGGCGTTTTGCGCTGGCGTTGGTTAAGCAAAGCGATGACTCGCTGTTGCTGCTGGCAACCGAGCGCAACCTGCTGACGCTGAACCGCGCCTCCGCCGAAGAAATCCAGGATCATCGCTGCGAGATTCTGCAATAACCCCACCTAATCTGGCGTTTACCTGTCTGGCCTGTCGTCGTATGCTTGCTGAAAAAAACGACAGGAGACAGGTATGTCGCTCTGGTTTTCTCACCCTCTTTTCCTCCCTTCACTGATCGTTGGCGTGACTATCCTGCTGTGGGCGACGTCGCTGCTGCCGGAGTTTATTACCGCGCTGCTGTTTTTCGCGGCAGCGATGACGGCGAAAATTGCCCCGCCGGACGTTATTTTTGGCGGCTTTGCCTCTTCGGCCTTCTGGCTGGTTTTTAGCGGGTTTGTGCTCGGCATTGCCATCCGCAAGACGGGGCTGGCCGACCGGGCGGCGCGGGCGTTGTCGGCGCGGCTGACGGACTCCTGGCCACTGATGGTCGCGAGCGTCGTGCTGCTGAGCTATGCGCTGGCGTTTGTGATGCCTTCCAATATGGGACGTATCGCGCTGCTGATGCCGATTGTGGCGGCGATGGCGAAACGCGCCGGTATTGAGGACGGTACCCGTGCGTGGTACGGCCTGGCGCTGGCGGTCGGTTTCGGTACTTTCCAGCTTTCGGCCACTATTTTGCCCGCCAACGTACCTAACCTGGTGATGAGCGGGGCGGCGGAAGGGGCCTATGGGATCCACCTGAACTATGTACCTTATCTGCTGCTGCATACTCCGGTGCTGGGCTGGCTGAAAGGCGCGGTGCTGATTGGCCTGATCTGCTGGCTGTTTCCCGGTAAACCGCATCCGCCCCGCGATCTTGACCCACTGCCGCCGATGAGCGGTGAGGAGAAGCGTCTGGCGTGGCTGCTGGCGGTGGTGCTGACGTTGTGGGTGACGGAGAGCTGGCACGGCATTGGGCCCGCCTGGACGGGGCTGGTGGCGGCGGTTGTCACGCTGTTGCCGCGCGTTGGGTTTATTTCCGGCGATGAATTTGCCAGCGGCGTGAATATGCGTACCTGTATTTATGTGGCCGGGATCCTTGGGCTGGCGATCACCGTTACCCAAACGGGAATTGGCGATGAGGTGGGCAATGCGCTGCTGCATATTATGCCGCTGAGTGAGGATGCGCCGTTTACCAGCTTCCTGGCGTTGACCGGCATTACCAGCGCGCTGAACTTTATTATGACCGCCAACGGCGTACCGGCGCTGTATACCACCTTTGCTCAGAGCTTCTCGGATGCCACCGGCTTCCCGCTGCTGAGCGTGATCATGATTCAGGTACTGGGCTACTCGACGCCGCTGCTGCCGTATCAGGCATCACCGATTGTGGTGGCGATGGCGCTAGGGAAAGTGCCCGCGCGCGCGGGGATGTTGCTGTGTCTGGCGCTGGCAGCGGTGAGTTATCTGCTGCTGTTGCCGCTGGACTATGTGTGGTATCAGGTGCTGGGCAAGCTATGAGCATCTGCCGGATGGCGCTGCGCTTATCCGGCCTACAAAAAAACCGGCCATAGGGCCGGTTTATTAAAACCTGGCGCGGTGGCCAGGTTCAAAATCTTACGCGTTTTTCGCCGCTTCTGCCGCTTTAACGATCACCGCGAAAGCGTCTGCTTTCAGGGATGCGCCGCCAACCAGCGCGCCGTCGATGTCCGGCTGGGTGAACAGTTCTGCTGCGTTGCCCGCGTTCACGGAACCGCCGTACTGGATGATAACCTGTTCAGCGATTTTCGCGTCAGCTTTCGCGATGTGGTCACGAATGAATTTGTGAACCGCCTGAGCCTGAGCTGGGGTAGCAGATTTGCCGGTACCGATAGCCCATACCGGTTCGTAAGCAATGACCGCGCCTTCGAAGGCCGCAGCGCCCTGAGTTTTCAGCACAGCGTCGATCTGACGTGCGCACACTTCTTCAGTTTTGCCCGCTTCGTTTTCAGCTTCGGTTTCACCGATGCACAGAACCGGGATCAGACCCTGTTCTTTCAGCACGGCAAATTTCTTCGCGATCAGCTCGTCAGATTCTTTGTGGTAGGTACGACGCTCAGAGTGACCGATGATGATGTAGGTTGCGCCAACATCTTTCAGCATTTCAGCGGAGGTTTCACCGGTGAATGCGCCGGACAGGTTCAGGTCAACGTTTTGCGCGCCCAGGTGGATGTGGCTGCCGGCAGCGGCATGCTTAGCCATATCGATATACATTTCCGGCGGCGCGATAGCCACGCCGCAGCCAGCGACGCCGGCCAGCTCGGTACGCAGGTTAGCAATCAGCTCGTGTACCATGTGGCGGCTGCCGTTCAGTTTCCAGTTACCCATCACTAAAGGATGTCGCATTTCGATTCTCCACGCTTGTCAGCGAATTAAGGAATATGGCCGCCCGTCAGGGCAGCATGGTCTGTGAAACAGTATAGAGATTGATCGCTTTGAAGGCTTTGCTTTTTATCATTTATTGTCCCCTTCAAGATTTTCAGATAGCGCCAGCTTAATCGGTTCAACGGCGAAGGTCAGCCCTTTTTCGCCATTATCTGCGACAACATAGCGCACGGCGCCTTCAGTGCTGGCGAAGTAATGTTTTCCCTTCCCCTGCGATAGCAGCTTTTGCAGTTTTTGCTGGCTTTGCGGTTTGGTTAGCGTCGGGAGGACCGCGCGCATCAGGGCGCTCATGTACTCCAGCGCTTTGTTTTTTGCCGCCTTCTGCTCCGGCCCCTGAATGGGCAGCCAGGTTATCTGGATAGATTTAATCTTCAGGGTGCCGCGCTCCAGCGCCGTTGAGGCGTAGAGGTTTTCATTTATCTTGCTGGCGGCGCGGGTAATCGTGAGCTGGTCCCGGCTGGAGGCAATCGAGCGAAATTCACCGAGCGGCAGGCCGGGGTTCTGCGTGTTGAATTGTTCCCGGAACTGGCTGATGGAGAGGTCAAACGCCGGAGCGCCCGCCAACAGGTATGGGGCAACGGCGGCGGGCTTTTCCGCCGACAGCGAAGCCTGGCTGAAGCTCAGCGTGATGAGCCCTGCCAGACAGAGCGTGATCCAGTGTTTCATGCCAATTGTCCTCTTCTTTGCAGATGACGATTAAAACGGGAACCGCCTCGCTTGTCAAAATGTGCCCACTTCGGGGTAAACTACGCGGCACAACGATAAAGGAAAGGCTACATGACTCTACAGCAATGGTTGTTTTCCATTAAAGGGCGTATTGGGCGCCGCGACTTCTGGATTTGGATTGCCATATGGGCCGTCACGATGGTGGCGCTGTTCAGCCTTGCCGGCGGCGGGCTGGTCGATCTGCAAACGGCGGCATTTATGCTGGTGTGTCTGCTGTGGCCGACAGCGGCGGTGACGATTAAGCGTCTGCACGACCGCGGGAAATCAGGCCTCTGGGCGCTACTGATGGTGCTGGCGTGGATGCTGCTGGCGGGTAATTGGTCAATGCTGCCCGGCGTATGGCAGTGGGGCGTAGGGCGGTTTATTCCTACGCTGATTATCGTCATGATGCTGATAGACCTGGGCGCATTTGTTGGCACCCAGGGCGAAAATAAATACGGTAAAGACACGCAGGCCGTGAAGTACCGCGCCGATCACCAGTAGTGTTCGGCGGTCATGTGGCCCGGCCGACGGCGCAGGTGCTTGGTCATCTGGCGGGTCTCTTTCAGCAGCTGTTGGGTATCGCGCACCATCTGCGGGTTACCGCACAGCATCACATGGCTGGTCTGCGCATTCATCGGTAAACCAACGGCGGCTTCCAGCGCACCGCTTTCAATCAGCGCGGGAACGCGCCCGGTCAGCATCCCCGGCGTTGTTTCGCGGCTGACGACCGTCTGAATGCGTAGCTTTCCGGCATAGCGCTCTGCCAGCGCCCGCATCTGCGGCAGGTAGCTGAGGTCGGCGGCGTAGCGCGCGGCGTGGACCAGCACCAGATTTTTAAAGCGTTCCAGGTCTTTCCCTTCTTCGAGAATCGAGAGGTAGGGGCCAATCGCCGTACCGGTTGCCAGCATCCACAGGGTTTCGCAGTCGGGCACCTCTTCCAGCACGAAAAATCCTGCGGCTTCACTGACGACCTGCACTTCATCACCCGGCTTTAACGCGGCCAGGCGTGGGCTGAGCTTGCCGTCCGGAACGGTGACCAGATAGAACTCAAGATCGGGATTGCTGGGGGCGTTAACGTAAGAGTAGGCGCGTTGTACCCGCTCGCCGTCGATGTCGAGCCCCAGCTTGGCGAACTGTCCGGCGGTAAACGGGTGAACCGGCGCGTGGACGGTAAGGCTAAACAGTGCATCGGTCCAGTTCTGTACTTTAACGACTTTGCCCGTAACCCAATCTGCCATGGCGAATCTCCTCTCATTCTCGTTATCTTATCTTCACCGCGACGAGAGAAGATTTCCAGCCCGAAAAGGCTGGAAAGCTCAATTGATCAAACGGGTTAAAGAATGTGACGCTGGATTTCAGTGTCTTTGCGATCGAGGTAGTGAATCGACTGAATGCGGCGGATGGTGCGGGATTTACCGCGAATCAGCAGCGTCTCGGTGGTGGCGATATTGCCCTTGCGGGTAATGCCGTCCAGCAGGTCACCTTTGGTAATGCCGGTCGCGGAGAAAATCACGTTGTCGCTGCGCGCCATGTCGTCCAGCGTCAGTACGATACCGGCCTCAATGCCCATCGCTTTACAACGCTCCAGTTCGTTTTCACCAATGCGGCGGTTCTCTTCGCTATCGCCTTTGACGTGATGGCGGGCCAGCAGGCGGCCGTGCATGTCGCCGTCCAGTGCGCGAATGACCGCGGCGGAGACAACGCCTTCCGGCGCACCGCCGATACCGTACATCACGTCGACTTCGCTGTCCGGCATGCAGGTCAGAATCGAGGCCGCAACGTCACCGTCCGGAATAGCGAACACGCGCACGCCCAGTTTTTGCAGATCGGCAATCACGCCATCGTGGCGTGGTTTCGCCAGAATGGTGACCGTCAGTTCGCTCAGCGGCTTATCCAGCGCGCGGGCGATATTACGCAGGTTTTCTTCCAACGGTTTGTTGAGGTCGATAGTCCCTTTCGCGCCAGGGCCGACAATCAGCTTTTCCATGTACATGTCCGGCGCGTTGAGGAAGCAGCCTTTATCGCCTACCGCCAGCACCGCCAGCGCGTTGGCCTGACCCATCGCCGTCATGCGGGTGCCTTCGATGGGGTCAACGGCGATATCTACCGCATCGCCGTTCCCGGTACCGACGGACTCGCCGATGTAGAGCATTGGCGCTTCATCGATTTCGCCTTCGCCAATGACGATGGTGCCGTCAATGTTGACCTTGTTGAGCATAATACGCATGGCGTTGACCGCCGCGCCGTCGGCGGTGTTCTTGTCGCCGCGGCCCAGCCATTTATAGCCTGCCAGCGCCGCCGCTTCGGTGACGCGCGAAAATTCGATAGCCAGTTCTCGTCTCATTACAAACTCGTCCAGGGAAGTGAAATTGTGCGAAGTTTAGCACAGCCCTTAACGGGCTGTGGGTATCGCTACGCGTTGGAATAACGTTCGGTTTCCGGCATCCAGCGCTCAATAAGCGCGTTCGCCTGCTGCGGATAACGGTCGTGAATATGGCGTGCCAGGCGCTGAACTTCGGGGATCATCGCCTGATCGCGCAGCAGGTCAGCCACCTTAAATTCGGCATTGCCGGTCTGGCGGGTGCCGAGCAGCTCGCCGGGGCCGCGAATCTCGAGATCCTTCTGGGCGATCACGAAGCCGTCGTTGCTGTCGCGCAACACCTGCAGACGCATTTGCGCGGTTTTCGACAGCGGCGCTTTATACAGCAGTACGCAGTGGGATGCCACCGCACCACGGCCGACGCGGCCACGCAGCTGATGGAGCTGCGCCAGACCCAGGCGCTCCGGGTTTTCAATAATCATCAGGCTGGCGTTGGGGACATCCACGCCCACTTCAATGACGGTGGTGGCAATCAGCAGATGCAGTTCACCTTGCTTGAAGGCCTGCATGACGGCCTGCTTTTCGGCGGGCTTCATGCGCCCGTGGACGAGGCCAATATTCAGCTCCGGCAGCGCCAGCTTCAGCTCTTCGCAGGTGGCTTCCGCCGCCTGGGCTTCCAGTAGATCCGACTCTTCAATTAGCGTACACACCCAGTAGGCCTGGCGGCCTTCGCTGGTGCAGGCGTTGCGTACGCGGTCGATAATGTCATGACGGCGGGTATCCGGGATGGCGACGGTGGTGACCGGCGTTCGGCCAGGCGGTAGCTCATCAATGACTGACGTGTCGAGATCGGCGTAGGCGGTCATTGCCAGCGTACGCGGGATTGGCGTAGCGGTCATGATCAGCTGATGTGGGTGGAAGCCCTGCTGCTGGCCTTTTTCCCACAGCGCCAGACGCTGATGCACGCCGAAGCGGTGCTGTTCATCGATGATGACCAGTGCCAGGCCGTTAAACTGCACCTGTTCCTGGAAAATGGCGTGGGTGCCGACAATCATCTGCACCTGGCCGCTGGAAATGGCCTCCTGCTGTGCCTGACGGGCTTTACCTTTCTGCTTGCCCGCTAACCAGCCGACTTCAATGCCGAGTGGCGCAAACCAGCTGCGGAAGTTATTAGCGTGCTGTTCGGCGAGCAGCTCGGTCGGCGCCATCAGCGCGACCTGCTTGCCGTGGGCAATCGCGCGCAGCGCCGCCAGCGCGGCAACCAGCGTTTTACCGGAGCCGACGTCACCCTGCACCAGGCGCATCATCGGTATATCCAGCGCCATATCGTGTTCAATTTCAGCCGTCACCCGCGCCTGCGCACCGGTAGGCTTAAACGGCAAATTAGCCAGAAACTTATCTTTCAGCTCGCGGCTTGCGCTGAGAGGCTGAGCGTGAAAACGCTGCGCGCCCGCGCGCAAGGCCAGCATGCTGAGATTGTGCGCCAGCAGCTCTTCCAGGATTAAACGCTGCTGCGCCGGGTGTTTACCGGTTTCTAAATCGGCGAGCTGGAGCGTCGGCGGCGGGCGGTGCAGCGTGCGCAGCGCTTCCGGCAGGCTCATCATCCCCTGTGCCAGTTCCGGCGGCAGCAGCTCGCTGATGGCGCAGGTATCGAGTAAATCCAGCGCTTGATCGGTCAGTTTACGCAGCGTGGCCTGTTTGATGCCTTCGGTGGTGGGATAGACCGGCGTTAAGGTCTCCTGTAAATCCGGCGTGCTGAGGTCACCCTGCACCCGATATTCCGGGTGGATCATCTCCGCGCCGTACTTACCGCGCTTCGCTTCGCCGTAGGCCAGCACGCGTCGCCCGGTGGCGAGGCTGTTTTTCATCGCCGCGTTGAAGTTGAAAAAGCGCATCGTCAGGATGCCGGTGCCGTCGCTAATCTGGCAGGTCATCATCCGGCGGCCGCCGAAGGTGATATTGCAGTTCAGGACTTCGCCTTCCACGGTCACGTAGATGCCGGGAAGCAGTTCACCGATAGGATAAAGCTGGGTGCGGTCTTCGTAGCGCAGCGGCAGGTGCAGGAGCAAATCCTGCACCGTGTGCAGGCCAATTTTTGCCAGTCGGCTGCTCTGCGCGGCGCCTACGCCGGTCAACGTGTTGAGCGGAACGGCATCCAGCAGACGGCTTTGCATAGCGGTTACTCCGTGGCCTGCATAGTGGACCACCACGCAGCATCGGCTTCGATTTCGCCCTGCTCGTTAACGTGGGGGTAGGGAAGGCCTTTGCGTTTGGCGACGTTCGCCAGCACCGGATAGCCGCCTTCAAACAGCAGACGCTGCTGCTCTTCGTCAGCCAGCATGCTGTTATCGCGGCTGTACATGCCCGCGTTTTGACGCTGGCGCTGAGCTTCGTAAAGAATGAGGGCGGAGGCGACGGAGACGTTGAGCGACTGCACCATGCCGATCATTGGAATAATGATGTCCTGGTCTGCGAGCGCTAACGCTTCCTGGGTGATACCGGTTTTTTCCTGCCCCATCAGAATACAGGTCGGGCGGGTGTAGTCGATTTCACGGAAATCGACCGATTTGTCTGACAGGTGTGTTGCCAGGATTTGCATGCCCTGGCCCTTTAAATGGCCGACCGCATCGCCAATAGTGGGATGGGTTATCACCTGTACCCAGCTGTTGCTGCCCGCTGCCGATGCCATAGGGCGCATTCGGGTGCTGGGCCAGACCGCGTGAACTTCATGAACGCCTACAGCATCAGCGGTACGGACGATCGCCGAAACATTATGAGGTTTGTGGACCTCTTCCATGCAGACGGTCAGATCGGGCTGACGCCTGGCGAGCATCTCACGGATACGCGCATAACGCTGTAGATTCATAAAGCTAGTTTCGGTTACGGGTGACTTTGATAACGTCCGGCATTACGCGGATTTTGCGCATGATATTCGCCAGATGCACACGGTCGCGCGCGGTCAGGCGGATAAAGGCGCTGTAAACGCGGCCGTCTTTCTCTTCCGTATTCAGGCTCTGAATGTTGGACGTCGCGGTATTGATGGCTGCCGTCAGGTTGGCCAGCGCCCCCTGGTGGTTGAACATATCGACCTTAATTTCGGTGATAAATTCCTGCGCCGTCTCTTTGTCCCACTCGACTGCCATGAACTTCTCAGGTTCTTTCTGATAGCCGCGAATGTTGCGGCACGATTCATGGTGGATAACCAGCCCTTTACCCGGGCTGACGTGGGCGATGATCGGGTCGCCGGGGATAGGACGACAGCATTTGGCAAAGGTGATCAGTACGCCGTCAGCGCCTTTTATTGGCAGATGGGTGTGCCCGGAGGCGCCCGGTGCCGATGGCGTGGCTTCCCCCTGCTGGAGATTTTTCGCCACGACCACGCTCATGGCGTTGCCGAGGCCGATTTCAGCCAGCAGATCGTCAAGGGTGGCAAGACGCATGCGGTCAAGTTCGCGCTGAACATGATCCGGCGGGATTTCCGCAAGCTTACGGCTGCCGCCCAGCGCGTGGTTCAGCAGACGGCGACCCAGGCTGACGGAATCGTCGCGCTTGAGGTTTTTCAGCATCTGGCGAATTTTGGCGCGCGCTTTCGAGCTGACGACAAAGTTGAGCCACGCGGCGTTCGGGCGAGCGCCCGGCGCGGTGATGATTTCTACCGTCTGGCCGCTGGAAAGCGGCTGCGACAGCGGGTAAGGCTGGCGGTCGACGCGCGCGCCGACGCAGGCATGGCCGATATCGGTATGCACGGCGTAGGCAAAGTCCACCGGCGTAGCGCCAGCGGGCAGTTCGACAATACGGCCTTCCGGGGTGAAAACGTAAATCTCATCCGGGAAGAGATCGGATTTAACGCTCTCAATAAATTCAAACGAGCTGCCGGCGCTCTGCTGCAGTTCCAGCAGGCTCTGCATCCAGCGCTGAGCGCGGATTTGCGCGGTAGTGCTGCTTTCGCCGCCATGCTCTTTGTAGGCCCAGTGCGCGGCCACCCCCATCTCTGCCATTTGATCCATGTCTTCGGTACGGATCTGGACTTCAACCGGGACGCCATGCGGCCCAATCATGGAGGTGTGCAGCGATTGATAGCCGTTCGCCTTTGGAATCGCGATGTAGTCTTTTACGCGACCCGGACGCGGCTTATACAGGCTGTGCATCTGGCCCAGCACGCGGTAGCAGGTGTCCAGATCGTTGACAATTACGCGGAACGCGTAAATATCCATGATCGAGTGAAAACGCTGCTCTTTCAGCACCATTTTGCAGTAGATGGAGTACAGATGTTTCTCGCGACCGCTGACGCGACACGGGATGCCCGCTTCCTGCAAACGCCCTTCAATTTCAGAAAGGATCTTCTGAATCATCTCTTTACGGTTACCGCGCGCGGCTTTCACCACTTCTTTGATGACGCGATAACGGTTAGGGTACAGCGCTTCAAAGCCCAGCTCTTCGAGCTCGGTTTTGATGTGGTGGATACCTAAACGGTGCGCCAGCGGGCTGTAGATTTCGAGCGTTTCACGGGCGATGCGGCGACGTTTGTCCGGGCGCAATGAGCCCAACGTGCGCATGTTGTGGGTACGGTCGGCAAGCTTGATGAGGATGACGCGGATATCCTGCACCATCGCCATAATCATTTTGCGAAAGTTTTCGGCCTGCGCCTCTTTCTTATCGCGGAACTTGAGCTTATCAAGTTTAGACACCCCTTCTACCAGTTCAGCAACGCTCTTACCAAAGAGCTGCTCCATGTCCTGGTAGGTGGCAGGGGTATCTTCTATCACGTCGTGCAGCAGGGCGGCCATCAGCGTTTCATAGTCGAGTTTCATCTCGGCCAGAATGCAGGCTACCGCTACCGGGTGCGTGATATAGGGTTCACCGCTTGAACGTGTTTGCCCCTCGTGAGCGTCACGTGCAACGAGATAGGCCTGCCGAAGACGCTTAATCTGGTCTTCCGGCAGGTAGTTTTGAATCAGCTGATTCAGGCTCTCAAACAGATACAAGGGCGACCCGCTATGTAATTAACGACGACCTTCAGCAATAGCGGTAACAGCTTGTAATTCAGCGGCTTCCTGCTCTTGCTGTTCCTGGCGCTCGCGCACGTCGAGGATCTGGTTGTTGATCAGACCTTCTTCGATTTCGCGCAGTGCGATTACGGTGGTTTTATCGTTTTCTTCCGGTACCAGCGGATCTTTGCCGCCTACCTGCATCTGACGAGCGCGACGCGCGGCGACCAGTACCAGGTCAAAACGGTTACCAATTTTCTCTACAGCGTCCTGAACAGTTACGCGTGCCATACTTTAAATGCTCCACAGGTGAAGAAATGACTGGGCATGATACTGAAAGTGGGTTCAGTCTGCCAATAATTTGCTGATTAAAGCGTCATGTCGCTGCTTTTGGCGGCTCATACGCAGACGTTCAGCGCGAAGGATGGTCTTAAAATCACCCAGCGCGGTATCGAAATCATCATTGACGATAAGGTAATCATATTCCGCGTAATGGCTCATTTCTGCAACTGCCTGAGCCATACGTTTTGCGATGACTTCTTCGCTGTCCTGGCCACGGCCACGCAGGCGACGGTCCAGCTCAAGTTTAGACGGCGGCAGAATAAAGATGCTGCGCGCGCCCGGCATGCTTTTACGGATTTGCTGCGCGCCCTGCCAGTCGATGTCGAGGAAGACATCAACGCCGGTCGCCAGTACCTGCTCGATAGCCTGACGCGAGGTGCCGTAATAGTTGCCAAAAACTTCCGCGTGTTCCAGAAACGCACCTTCGCCAATCATCGAACGGAATTCGTCGTGATTAACAAAGAAATAGTGTTCACCGTGCACTTCACCCGGACGCGGCGCGCGCGTGGTATGTGAAACAGAAACCTGGGAGTCGTACAACGGTTGGGTTTTTAATAAAGCCTGAATCAGGCTGGATTTACCCGCGCCACTCGGGGCGGAAACAATATAGAGCGTGCCTTGAGCCATGGTGTGTCTTTTGTATGTGATTATCGAAAGAGAACTTACATACGGGCCTATTATACACGGTGGCGCTGCACGACGTAGCCTTTGTCACACTTTTTGCGCCAGTTTCTTTCATTTTGCGCGTTGCTTTCCTGAATTATCCCTGCGTTGCAGCAATAAACCCATTTTCTCTGAAGCCTGCTCGGAAAACGGCGCACGGACGCTCGCTCCCTGAAAACGGCTGCGCTACAAACGGCGCGTTCGTATCGACGGAGAACACATATGAAGCCATGGATTATGGGTCTGGTTATGCTGTTAATGGGACCGGCGCAGGCCGTCTGTCCCGCCTGGTCGCCCGCGCGAGCCGGGCAGGAAATCGCCCTGCTACAGGGGCAAATTGCGCGCTGGAACGAGGCATACTGGTGGCAAGGCGCCAGTGAGGTAAGCGACGACGTTTACGATCAGCTTGCGGCGCGTCTGGCGCAGTGGCAGCGCTGTTTTGGCGCAGGGCCACCGGAAAGCGGCACGCTATCGCCGTTGAACGGAACGCTGAGACACCCCGTTGCCCATACGGGCGTGCGTAAGCTGGCCGATGAGCGTGCGGTAAAGCAGTGGATGCAGGGTAAAACGGGGCTGTGGGTGCAGCCTAAGGTCGACGGCGTGGCGGTGACGCTGGTTTATCGCGATGGGCTGCTATATCAGGCCATCAGCCGGGGAGACGGTCTGGCGGGTGAGGACTGGACGCCGCAGGCCAGGCGTATCCCATCGTTACCGAAGCGGGTTCAAGGGGCGCTGGCAAACAGCGTTTTACAGGGCGAGATATTTTTACGCGCCGAAGGGCATGTGCAGCAACAAATGGGCGGGATGAACGCGCGCGCGAAGGTCGCCGGTTTGCTGATGCGCCGTGGGCAGGATACGCCACTTTCCATGCTGTCGCTGTTTATCTGGGCGTGGCCAGACGGCCCCACGGCGATGTCCGAGCGCCTGAGGTTGCTGGCCGAGTCCGGATTCGAACTAGCTCAGCGTTATTCTCATCCCCTTGCCCGCGCTCAGGACGCGGTGGACTGGCGTGCACGCTGGGTAACCACGCCGCTGCCGTTCGCTACCGACGGTATTGTACTGCGCACGGACAAAGAGCCGGCCGGCGTTCAATGGCAGCCCACAAAGGGGAGTTGGGTCGCGGCGTGGAAATACTCGCCGGTTGGCCAGGTCGCGCAGGTTAACGGCATCCGCTTTGCCATTGGGCGCAGCGGGAAAGTCTCGGTAGTGGCAACGCTGGAACCGGTGCTGCTGGATGATAAATGGGTACGGAGGGTGAATGTGGGTTCGGTATCGCGCTGGCGAGGCCTCGATTTCACCGTCGGCGATCAACTGCTGGTCAGTCTGGCCGGGCAGGGCATTCCACGGCTGGATCGCGTGGTCTGGCGCGGGCTGGATCGCACCAAACCCGAGCCGCCGACGGGGGAATATCATTCGCTAACCTGTTATTTCCTGACGGACAGCTGCCGAGCGCAGTTTCTCGCTCGCCTGGGCTGGCTGTCTTCTCCACAGGCGCTTAATTTCCCAGGGATGGGCGAGTCGGCATGGCGTCGGCTGATGATAGCGCAGCCGTTCAGCCACCTGTTTTCATGGCTTGAGCTGACGGTTGCGGAGCTCAAGGCGACGCCGGGAATGACGCCGGAACGTGCCGGTATGCTGTGGCACCGTTTTGATATGGCTCGTCGCCAGCCCTTTCGCCAGTGGGTGAGGGCGCTGGGTGTACCGTTGCCTGAGGCGGCGCTCAGGGCGTCTGGCGACGCCTCATGGCGGCAGCTCATCGCGCGGGATGAACTGAGCTGGCAAACGCTACCCGGCGTTGGCTGGGAGAAAGCGCGTAGCCTGGTGGCTTTTCTTCATCATCCCACCATCGTGTCGCTGGCGGCGAAACTGCGTGCGCTGGGCGTAGCGGGGTTTGATTAGTGTGGTTCGTGCCGGTAGTAAAATACCGGTAGGCCAAGACGTAATCTCAGCGCCAGCATACGGGCGGTAAAGCCGAACAGAAGCGTAGAAATCACCACCACGTCGTGGTTGCTGACATAATGCTGTAGCGCCACGTAGAGCACGGCGGCGGCGAAGGAAATGCCCGCATAGAGCTCTTTCTGGAACACCAGCGGGATACGCTTGCAGAACATATCGCGCAGTACGCCACCGAATACGCCGGTAACAACGGCGGCAATCACGGCGATAATCGGGCCTTCGCCCATATCCAGCGCGATTTGCGCCCCAATGATCGAAAAGACAATCAGCCCGACGGCGTCGAGCACCAGGAACAGGCGGCGCAGGTGCGGCATCACTGGCGCGACGATAGTGGTGAGCACCGCGGCGACGGCAACGATGATGATGTATTCAGGGTGTTGTACCCAGCCGAGCGGATAGTGCCCCAGCAGCATATCGCGTACCGACCCGCCGCCCAGAGCGGTGGCTGTGGCAATGATAATGACGCCAAACGTGTCCATGCGGCGACGTCCGGCAGCCAGTGCGCCGGTCATGGCTTCGGCGGTGATGCCAATCAAATAAAGGATATGCAGTAACATAGAGGCTCCCAAAATGAACGAGCGGAGAGTAGCGATTTGTGCGCTTGGTCACGATTGAGATTTTCTAAGGTGAGTTGATTTAGATTAGTAAAACTAATTTATGCTGGCTTAATTGGCGTTGTGGTATGGGGTTTTGTGTTCTTAGATGATGATTTTCATCATTAGAAAATATAAGTCTCCATTACGCCGGCGAGATGAAAAGGCCACTTCTGTTGAAGTGGCCTGAATGAAGATTACTGATTACCGGTTTGCTCGCCGTACGGCAGCTTGTCGTAATCCGTCAACGCTTTCTTGTTGTAAGGGTTGCCAATCCAGCGGGTGCTTTCTACAAATTGCGGGCTGGTCAGCGCGCGGGTTGGATCAAAACCGTCGTAGCTCAGACCGGCCAGATCGGACCAGGTGTGGATCAGCTCTGAACTGCTGTATTTGCGGTTGACGTCCTGTGAGAAATCACGCGGGTGCGCGGCATGCCACTTTTCTGATGTCCACAGCAGGAACGGAATGGTGTACATGTGGCGCGTAGGATCTTGCTCATTACGACCCTGCGTTTTATGCGGCGGCGTGTCGTAAACCTCTTCCCCGTGATCGGAGAAGTACAGCAGGAAGCCGTTTGGATCTGTCGCCTTGTAGTCCTTAATCAGGCTGGAAACGACAAAGTCATTATACAAGTTGGCGTTGTCGTAGTTGTTGTAGGTATCTTGCTGATCCTTACTCAACCCAGCCGGCATGCCGTCAGTTCGACCCGCGAACTTGTTCCAGCTTTCAGGGTAGCGGTACTCGTAGTTAATATGCGTGCCCAGCAGGTGAACGATAATAAACTTCTTCGGTGCCGGGTCGGCCAGTACCTGCTTGAACGGTGCCAGGACGTTGGTATCGTATTCGCGGGCGCTCTGGGTACGCTGCTGGTTCATGTAGAACTGCTGATCCGTCTGCCGTGAGAAGACCGTCAGCATGGTATTGCGCGAGGTCATCGTCTGCTGGTTGGTGATCCAGAAGGTCTTATAGCCCGCTTGTTTCATCAGGTTCATCAGCGACGGTTTAGTCAGGTACAGATCCGGGTTCTGCTCGTTAGCGAAGGTCAGTGCCTGTTGCAGAATCTCAATGGTATAAGGACGAGACGTCACGACGTCATTGAAGACTGTGAAGTTCGGATCTGATTTATGCAGCGCATCCAGCTCCGGCGTGGTTTCACGAGGATAGCCGTAAAGGCTCATATGGCCACGCTGTGTTGATTCGCCAATCACCAATACCAGCGTACGCGGCGCATCGCCGGTGCTGTCTTTTAAATTTTCCAGCGGCGGCAGAGCGTGGTTGTCGTTCAGCAACTGCGTCAGGCTATTCAACTGATGGCGATACTGATAGTAGCCGGTAATAAATTGCCACGGTGCAGCAGGTGCCAGACGCGTTGATACGCCGTCCAGAACGTCGGCAAGGGGCTTATCTTTCATCACGACCCCGTTAACAATGGGGTTCAGAATCAGACCATACACCAGTGCAAAGGAGACCAGCCAGCGCCAGGGCGTTGGGATGTACACCGGGCGCAGACGTGTCCAAAGCAAAATGGCAGCCGCCGTATACACCAGCGCAACCAGCACAATCTTGAGGCTGAAATACTGGCTGAAGAATTCTCCGGCTTCATTGGTGTTGGTTTCAAACATCACAAATAAAACGCTTTGCGAGAACTCCTGCCCATAAATGACGTAATAGCTGATTGCGGCAAGTGATGCGGCCCACAGTACGACGCCAATAACCGCACCAATAAGGCGGGTTTTATTCGGGAAGAGGAATACCGGCGCCAGCCATAACAGGCTAAAGAGAATGGAATCTCTCAGGCCGGTGGAACCGCTGTAGCCTGTGGCATAGATGACAACCTGTAAGGCGGTAGAAAAGAAGCAAAAATACAATACGGCCCAGCCAAGGGCTTTCCAACTGAAAGCTGGCGTACTCTGAGTAGTCGTGAATTGCATAAGTTTAACTTTATTTGCAGTAAAGGCGGCCAGTTTAGCGACCAATGCTTAAGATATAATTAGATCGATATCAGGGCGTAAAAACAGATAAGCCCATTATCTAAAGGGATAAAGGTGCGGCGAAATTATCTGAGCAATACCGTTCTGCAATATCGTATCTTTTCCATAATCGCCCTTCCTGGAAGGGTGGCTCATCATGCAATGACGGTGAAAAAAAAGAAACTACCTGATATAAAAATGCCCGCAACGTGGCGGGCATGGTGTTTCAGTTTAACCGTCTGCTTTTATTCGATATTGAATCTGTTTATTGAGTAGTGGCTTTAAATGCCCATGGTTACTGGATTTCATATAATGCGTTTTCTCAGTAGGTACACCCATGTGTACACGGCATTTTGAGGTGCTGCCTTTTACTGCTCATTTTATGCTCTTATGCTTGCTGTTCTGGCCTCTTATCTTTTGCGCCTTATTGTATGATACCTCTATCCCACAATAAGGAATCAGCCAGCCATGAGAATGACCAGCCGCAAAAAAGAGATACTCAGTTACTTTGAGCCGGATAGCCTCGATTGGGTGACGGGTGAGATTGGCGCTCCTCCGTTCGATGTGTCGGGCGTGGCGTACCTGCTTCACGGCATGGGGTCGTTCGATAAGCGCCACCAGCTCGAATCCACCCGGCGAACTCTTGAAAGCATGGTTGCCGGGGGGCTACTGGAACGTGTGACAGTGTATGAATCGCGGCAGGTAAAGCGTGGCGGTGAAACTAACGCAACGGTCGTGCGCTACGGTTTACCCGGTCAATGTGCCGTTGTGCGCGATAATGGCGGCGCTGATAACGCAATATCAGGCGAATATATGCGGGTCAGTTAAGAGCCTGCAATCTATCGTTGATGCTGCTCAGGTCGTAAACCCGGCGCTCAATATCCAGCATCAGGAAATTGTGGATCTCGGCCTGTTGAGGATTATCAGAATCTCTGGCCTGTAAGAGCAATTCATTGTATCCATGCAAGCCGCCTGAGTTTTCCGCCGGGGTGGTGCCTTTCCCACGCAGGCAGCTAATGGGCTGATTACTCGTATCGTGTGTTTGCTTCTCCAGCACAATGACGCAATCCCACCAGTCGCCAAAGTCATACGTGTAAACCAGCTTGTCACCATCATTCTGGATCGCCGCCCATAGTGGCGTGATTGCCGCATTACCCATGCTTTCATCCTCACCCCATACGCGATACTCGCTACCGGGATCACCTTTACGCCCTTTCTCGAACATATACAGGTGTTCGTCATTCCAGCCAAAAGCCAACTGGATCACCGCGTGAAGTTCACTAAAGGGGATTTGCTCTGGAACCAGCACACGCCGCCATATAGGTGGCTTGCTGTCTCGGATGGTTATCTTTAGCTGGTACATGCAAATCCTGAATAAATGCGAATCGGAAGGATAACGATACTGACGTACTCACAATTCTGTAAAGGTGAATAAAGGAAATTTGCTTAATACGCATAAGTTACATGTGGAATAATCCCATATCTACCTGCGCGGCGCTGGCTTCTTCCACTGGTAGGCAGGTGATCGCATCATTTCGCGGAATTTGTCACGCCGGGCTATATCGGCATTAACTGAGCGTTCTATCTCCCGTTGATCTGCCGGGGTTAGCTGGTGGCCTTCGTGCTCCAGTTTGGCGGTGGTCAATAAAGCTATTTCGCGTGGTGTCATACGTCATACCCATCTGGAAGGATGAAACACGCCCGGATTAAATTTTATTTTTCGCGGGTATAAACATTCGATGAGGCGGGCAGTCCTTAAGGCTCAGGGTTGCAGAGATTTGGCCTCCCCCTCCCGGTGATAGTTTATTGCTTGATGTGGACGGCTTGCTATATTGGCGGCGAATGCAAATTGTCGCAGAAGTCTATCCCGTTCCCTGACGCCCGTGCGGGCGTTTTGCTTTTACAGAGTCAGGCCAATGCCTCTGGCTGCTTTCCCCGTCTTACGCTCAATCACGCCCGTGATTCTGTCCACTACTGGCGCGGGTCTCGCCTCATATGGGCTTTGGTTCTGTCCTGAACAGTCCAGTATTTCAACATCGGTGACTATACGGATTGCTAACATGCGCCGCTTTTTTTAACCCTTCGCAGATCCCGCCTTGCTTGCATTGAAACGGATCTCGCTAAACTCAGCTCAAGCCGTGCGATTCTGTCGGCATGTAGCCCCATGAATCCGTTAATCAATGTCATCTCGCGCCATTCTTCTGTTCCCGGCGTCGGATTATTCGCCAGTAATAGCCCGTATCTCTCAGCCAGCATGAGGTTTCTTGCACGATTTCGCACCAGCGGAGAAAGCGCCTCGCCCCCCTCAAATGGGAAGAATGCCCGCCGACTGCGTTCGCCATGCTTGACGGCATTATTATTGCCCAATGGTGCGCCTGCGCCTTTCCGCTTGCCACCCCATCCCGATCTTGATTGTTGGCTATTTTTTTTCATTTAACGGCTCACTGTGCGCATTTTTGTGCGCAAAAACCTTAACAAACCCTAACAATACCTTAATAAAACTGTATATCTAACTTCCGCCATCTACTGCGAACGGATAGCGCCCAAGCCAGAAATATCAAGCCTCTCCACCATTTTGCGAATGCGCAATTCGCGCTTACAAATTACTGCGAATTCGCAATTTCTGTACGCAATGCCACCGTTAGCATTCGTCAGGTGGTACGCACGTTAAATGCGCAGTTTTGCCGCGTACCTGACTGCGTACTGCGAACCAGTGGCGCGAACCAGAATATTTTGGACAATCTAAATCACATTCTGGCTTCCAGCCCGCAACTGGCGCGGGTTTAGCGCTACGAGGGTTTAAGATCCGTCCAGGACAGTCCAGGATTTACATCCGTTCTGGTGCGAACGTTACTTCGAACCATCGCCCCCGCTGGTGGGCTGTCGTTGCTTCTTACCACCATTTAATCGGAAGGCATTGCCGTTTGGTTGCGCTATCCCCATGCGGTGTTGTGTCTCAGTGACTGCTTTATGCAGATCGCCGTAATCATCGGTTTTCACTGGTGGGCGCTTCACGTTCGTCAGACACGTATCACGGCGCTGCTTTACCCATTCCCGATCATCGTCCTCAGCACAAATCATCATGACTTCCTGCCAGCGTGTAGCTGCCCTGCGATACAGCCCCTTCGCTTCCAGAGCCTCGGCTTTGCTGTCCTTTACCATGCTTTTCTCCCTCAGAATGGCGCTTCATCGTCGAATGGCTGGCGCTGGTCAAAATCATCAGGGGTGTTATATATTTCCCATCCCGGCGCGGGTTGCGTGGTATGGCCTTTGTTGACTTCATTTTTGCTAGCTGACGCGCCACGCTTTCCGCCCGGCCTTGCTGTCCTCGCACTGATCACGCTGTCGGCTACTACCTGATACCCCTGCTGCGTTCCTCCATCCTTGCCCGTCCACTGATTGACCTGCATTGTTCCGGCAACACTGACTAAATCGCCTTTAACGTGTTCTGCCAGTGCGTCGGCCTGTTTGCCGAATGCCACCACGCCCAGCCAGAAAGTAACCTCTCCGCCCTCTACTGCATGGCAGGGGAGTGCCACCGCTAAACGCCCCATTGCCATGCTGGTTCCGCTGTTCGTCGTTCTGGTCTGGGGATCTGCCACCAGCCGCCCGTATGCTGAAATTTGTGCTGTCATAGATATTTCCTCATGTAGTCACTACCTCCGGGGCTAATTTTCATTTCTTCCCTTAAAGGCCACTGCTCCGCCATTGCTGCGGTCGAGTGATTCCCGTCATCACGTCCGGCCTGTGCTGCCGTCCAGTGTGTTGCATATTCTGTAAATCCAATTTCTGCTGGCTGCCTCATCCAGTGGGCGATCATCCTCAAGGTCATTTGCAGGCTTTGGGTGTCGCCCTGTAATGCGCGTTTGTCAGTAAACCCCTTCAATGCTTCACGCTCCTGATAGGTCATTTTCTGGCTGGTTTCTGTATTCATTGCCCACCTTCGTTTTAAGCTACCCCCCATAGAATCTTTTTGGGGGTGTAATATCCCTACCAATCCCTACTAACTGGCTCAGGCCACGAATGGCAAGGCTTTCAGACTGGTAGGCATTCAATTTTGTTGCCCTACATAACCCTACTTATCCCTACTAAATCACTTCAACGGCATTTTACTGCCTGTTTTATTTGGTAGGGATATGTAGGGATAAGTAGGGATAAAAATATATATCCCTACCTAGTTTAAATCCTTGCTACGTCTGGCCTCGTCTCGTTTTTAGTAGGGCAGTAGGGATAAGTGCTGCCGTAAAAGTTTCAATCATCACTCTGCCCGCTCTCCACACCGTAAGCACGGGGAATGAACTCCTCAGCCATCTCGTTATAGCCCACGTTGGTTTGCGCTCTGCCGTTAATGCTTCTCGTCAGGTAGCTGGCTCGGTACTCTTTTGCTGCTGATTTTATGGCGCGTGAAAACTTATTGACGGAAAGCGGTTTACCCAGACCGTGATACTCCATAAACGCCAGGTAAAGATGATAAAGATACGTCCTCGGCTCTGGCTGGCCTGCCCATGTACCTCCGCCCATCATCATGCCTTTGGGTTCGTTCATGAAAAAAAGTGCCGCACACATATCGATAACCGGATCTGTGCCGCGTTTAACGTCTAGCGCCTCCTGAGAATCGCGCTGCTCAAGTAATAGTGACTTTGCTTTGTTCTGGTCGGCAAAGGTGGTTAGCAGGTGGCGGATAATCACCGGGATTTCTCGCCTGATTTTTGCGGTTAAATCCGGGTCTTTGTCTGCGTCTGATACCGGGTTATTAAACGGGAATATCACGCGGCGGCGGGCAATGCCCCCGTTTCGCTCCGTGAATGTCATCGGCTCGTTATTGGTTGCCATAACAACGGCATTAAGCACGGTTGTGAACTGCTTTTCATATTTCCCATCAATCTCTACCGGATCGCCGCCCGTAATGGCCTTAATCCCCGCACCCTCTCCAACATAGCGGGTCTGGTCAGGCATAATAATCAGGCTTTTTCCTACGAACTGCGCCCGTCCCCGTGCGGTGTCCAGCGTCATCATGCTACCGCTGGCGGCGTTGTGTTCACCTGCCAGCGTGGTTGCTATGCTGCTGAATACGGATTTCCCACTGCCGCCCTCGCCAGTTACCTCAATGAATAGCTGCCAGTCGTGACGCTTCGCCAGCACCATAAACAAGGCTGCTTTGATACGCTCGGCCTTAAGATGGTCGCCAGCCGTTGCATGATTCAGCCAACGGGTAAAATTGGGGGCGCTGGTGGAAATATTCTCCCCCGGCGCTGGCGGGGTGTAGGTGATCCCATTGTGGTTCATCAGCCAGTTACCCGGCGAATGGGCGGAAAACGTCTGTGTGGCGAGATCATAAACACCGTTATCAAAACCAATCAGATCCCCGCGCCGCTCACCAATTACCGGGATTTGCAGTTTCATGGTTGCGACAACCGATTTAATCCCCTTTTCGGTGTAGTGGGCTTCGTGCTCGTCGAAAATTGCCACCATAACCCTTTCTAATTCGCTGTCTGGTAGCTTCACCCATACGCCAGACTCATAACAATAAACGCCGCCGCTCTCTGGATTGACTGCCAGCATATCCCAGCCTGAAGACAGTAACCGTGCTTTCTGGCTGGCTGCCATCTGTGAAATATCCCCGGACTCTGCGCTGCGGCGTTTCTTACCGCCCTCAATGGCCTGTAGCTGTGGTTTCACGGCTTCCCCCTGAATCTGGTACATCGAATCGTTAAACGCAGCCGTAGCGACTTCCAGCCCGTTTTGCTGGTGGTGGTCGTTCCAGTCGGCTTTATAGTCTGTCGGCGGCAGCGCCACCCATCCAGCCACGGATAAGGCGGCTTTCTCTGCGGCCTCCCTCCCTGTATTGGTTTCTCCGTTTTGGTGGTAGTCGTTGTCTGCGGCGATAATAATTTGCGCCTTCGGGTGTTTACGGCGCATCACTTCGGCAACGTGGATCAGGTTCCCGGCGTCAATTGCCGCCACTGTGAGCGCGTCAGGCCGCATCTGGTGAACGGACAGGGCGGTAGCCAGCCCCTCAGCAATAATCACCTCCTGCGGCTGTTCCGGTGCGTTTACGGCGTGATATGCCCCGCGCTTTGCCGAACCTGTCAGAAGTCGCTTTTCTCCCTGCGGGGTGATGGTCTGCGCGGCTGTGACTGCGCCGGATTCATCCACCAGCTCCAGCAATAACGAACCATCGGGCATTAGCGGGTAATTGAACCCGGTCAGCCCTTTTGATTGCAGGTAATCAGATTCGCCCTGTGTGACGTTCTGGCGCATTCCGGTATACAGACGGGCAAACGTAGCCCTTCGCTGCTCTGCGTCCTCTGCGGCCTGTTGCTGGCGCTCCTGCTCGCGCTGCTGGCGGTCAGCTTCCAGTTGCTCCCTTCTCTGGCTCGCTGCCGTCTGGTCGGTTTCCGCTGCCCGGTAATCAATACCCAGCACATCAGCGGCAAGCCTCGCCGCCTCCGTGGTGTCGCAGTTGTTAACCCTCTTGATTAAATCCAGCCCGTCGCCCGCGCCGCACTGGTTACAGATAAAGCTGCCGCGCCCGTTATCATCGAACCGGAAGCGATCCGTACCGCCACATGCAGGGCAGGGGGCATGACGGCGTGATGAATCAGGCACGTCGATAGACAGGCCAGCCAGCACATAAGGCCAGTTACCAGCGGCGGCGGTGGTCACTTCGCGGATAAGGTCGATATTACGCATTCGTGTTACCTCCCTCAGTGCGCCGCTGGCATTTCAGGCCAGCCGTTTTCATCCAGATCAGCAATGAATCCATCATGTAGCTCTGCCAGCGTTTCACGTCCGAACGGGGTCAGCTCTCCGCGTTCCGCATCCAGCATGGCGCGGTAGAACACAATGGCGTTCTCTGTTCCTTGCTCAACGCCGTAGCGCTCAATCATTGCGCCCTCGATGTTGTTCGCCATCGCCAGCCGTTCAGCAAACGGGTATACCACAATGCCCGCTGTACCATTGGAGTAAATCGCCACCTGCGATGCTGTGCCGTCAGCCTCAGTGACGGAGGTTGTGCCGTTCTCACGCTTCATTTCGGCAACGAAACAGGCCGCAATCAGCCAGCGCCACATAATGACGTTATGCTGCGCGGTGAAGTCGAACCAGCCACGCGCCCCGCCGTCAGCCACTGCAAAATGCAGGGCAAATCCTTCATCAGGCTTATTGTCATACTGACCCGCATCCAGACGTACTACGGCTTTTTCGTAGTTGATAAGAGCAACATGCTCATACATCCCGGCATCGTTGCGGGTCATGATATTGACGCCGTGTGGTGTGGCTTCGGCGTGGAATAAGCCGGGATTTCCCGATTTAAAGGTCAGTACGTTGCTCATGCTTTATCCATCGCTTTTAAGTCCATGCCAGCCAATTCATCCTCTGCTGAATCCATCAATTCGGGGATACCATCCAGAAGGGAAATGATTGCGCCAATTAAGTTAGCCGTGCCGCTATCGTTTTTATTCGTCGCTTCAAGCCAGAGAGACAGGACTTCCTGCGCCTGTTGGATACGACAGGTTGAATCGGCCAGGGATACTTTGTTCATGCTGCCACCTCCAGACGGATACGGCCTGCAAAGAAACAGACGTGATCCCGCGCCAACGTGCGGCGGGCTTCGCGCTCAGTTTCAGCAGCAATGTGATAGATTTTGGCGGTAATTGTCGGCATATCGCGGCGAACGGCTGCGATTAACCAGATGGATGATGGTTTTTGGGTAGGGGTAGTAGCCAGCATAGCGGCAGCCTCTGTGGAATGATGTATATAATCACCACCAAAGACGCCAATCGCTGGTGGTGAACTGAACGAGGTTGGCGTACCGGCTTCCACAGATACCGGCGCATCTTTCGATGCCCTCGCCCAGCCCACCATTGAAGGATGTAGCCGTGCGACGCACACAAAAAAACCGCATTTAGCGCGGTTGTGCGCTGTGGATAATTGCAGGACGCCAATCCCGGCACCAGATTTTGCTGGTGCGCTATAACCATAAACCGGGTTGGCGATAGTCGGCAAGCCCTTTTTTATGGACTCCAGAAACTCACCTTCGCGCACGCGCGTACTTCTCCGAAAACTCCCGCCAGTAGAATGATTTCCCCCTCGCGTAGTGATGTCAGAAAAACCTTCCTCGCGTGCGCGTACTGGTGCAAAAAGTCCCGTGCGCGTACTGGTCTCGAAACTCTCCTCGTTACCACGACGAGAAAATGAGGAGCTGGCATTAGCTGGCACTGTTATGCCAGCTTTACCCTCATGCGCGTACGCGATCCCGCGCAAGGCATACATCAGGCCAGCCAGGGGAAAGACTTTATTCTGGACGGCGGCATTAAGCATGATTAGCCCCCAGATGTTTAGCTAACCAGCGCTGAGAAAGGCGGATTAGCTCGGCTTTACGCTGGTCATATCCCATACCCATATCAATCAGCGTAATGTTGGTACTCTCCAGGTAGGTGAGGTGTTCCAGTTGCCCGGCGTTCATGCTGTCGCGTGGTTCGCCAGTAATGTTATTCGCCTGCGCCCACTGCTTCGCCGTCATGCCACCCAAAACAATGCGGGCGATCATGTTGCTCTCATTGCTGTAGTGGCGAGCCTGCGTCTGTTTACCCTGCTCTGCGCGGGCGCTTTCCAGTGCTACGCACATCGGTTTAAACAGGCTGGCGGCACCGATACGGGCTTTGAGCTGACGGCGATACTGAGCGGCAATCTCTGGCACGCTGCGCTGTAGGGCTTCTTCACACTGAATAAAGTAACGGCGAACGGCGCGACCTTGTTCGTTTCGCTCAACCATTGCCAGTTCTTTAGCCATTCCCAAAGAAAGGCCATAATCTTTACTGCGACGGTCGCCGCCACGCTTTGTCACCCATCCGGGGCTACGCTGTTCAAAATTTGAACTTTGATTCCTGAAATCTGAGGAATCAAAAACCACGTAATCAGCACTCAGGCTAAAGCCATATTCATCAATGCGTAGTTTTATCCAGGTTGAAAAGTCGTTACCTACTCCAAGCGCTGTATGCAGTGCCTTAGCACTAACAATACTGGCCTCACGCCCGCCAATTTGACCGGAAATAACGGGAACAATAGCGGCAAAGTCATTAGTGCTATATTCGCCCTGGTTAACGCTGGATTGTGGGGCGGCCTCCGAATTGAATCGGCTTTTTTCGATAGTCATGTTTTCGGCTCCGTTATGCGGCGTTAAATGCGTCCGGGTAGAGGTTCAGAATGTCGGCAATATCCTGCTGAGATAGCCCGTGATGTTCATTAATGGCGGCGTTATGGTTCACAAGATGGATCACCTTGAGAACGTCGCCACGGCAGGAAAAGCGGTAGCGCAGGTGTGCGCCGATACCATCCGGGTTTTTCTCGTCGATACGCTCCAGTTGAATATCAAGCTGGCGCTCCAGTTCAGACGCATAATTACGCCCGGATGAAAGACGGCAGTAGCGCAGGATGTCATTTTCTGTCCATCCCTCTACGCCAGTGCGCAGCATATAGACGCGGGCGCGGTGTTTCTTTGGGGTTCGCTTAGGTACTTGTACCGGGCTGGTGGTCGGCGTAATATCAGACGTGCGAATATCTGAGTTAGCCGCCTGCTGTACGGGGCGGTTTTTCTTTTCCATCAGGCCACCTTTCCCCGGCGCTCAGCCAGCCAGTTATTAATCTCTACCGCATCAAAGGCGGTCACATTATCGGTGAGTTTCACTGGGCGCGGCAGCGTGCCGTTCTTAACCCAGCGGTCAATGGTTGGCATGGAAACACCCAGAAGTTCCGGCATACGAAAACGGCGGATGTATCCAGTAGTGGGAAATGCTGATTGCGCTGCGTGGTGTACTGTCATATGTCCCGTAACTCCTGTGATAGCTGTTGTTACGGTATGAGGTTAGCGGCTAAAAAATGAGAGCATAAGGTACAGTAAGCTCACTGTACCCTTACACTAAATTAACTCTGCCCCTTCCCGTTGACTGAGGCTCTTAGATGTTTAAGGATCACATCACCATTGGTAATCATTAATGGTGGAATTTCATCTTTGTGTTCAAGTAAGCAGTCCCGCCATTTTTCAGGACTGACTTCTTTTCTTTCCCCTCGGCAGTCGTCAGGATATTTACTTAGGATATAAATAGCAGCTTTCAATAACCCCTCTCTATTGGAAGCATGTCTCTCAGCTTTTTTATTAACTGGTAGTGGTGAGGTGGATAAAATATTGGGGCTATTTCTTGTTGCAAGATCGGTTTCTGATGTGATTTCCTTGCCGCCATTGCATAGCAATTCAAGCTCATAACTGGTTATATACATATCCTTACTATGAACAGTATACCAGTCATCGAAATAAAATCGTCCAGCAACGTAGCCATCTCTAAACGTTGCGTTTTCGCATCTGGGCACATCAAGAGTATCGATAGTTATATCCCAATCATCCCAATAATCAGATAAATACCTCTCCTCTGCTTCGATGAACTCTTGAGGGATCGCCAGAAAACCACTCCATTTTTCAATAGATTTATTTCCTGAGTTCATATCATATTGCTCTGTAACAGAGAAATAATCTGACTTATAGCTAAATCTTAGGCAGTGTAGATCAGCATTAGGTTCAGGCTTAATATCATATTTTTCTTTTAAGTAATCGACAGGCAATATACTATCAGACTCAACATTAATTAACTTTACTTCCTCGTTCTCATTTTTTGGCGAGCTATCGAATAGAAATTCAATATGAGGCATCTTAATACAAAACTGTAATAAGCCTATTGAAGCAAAATGTATTAAATCAGACACTTCGCACTTAGTGATTTTGGCTACTTTTTCAAGCGAATAATATCTATGCTTTGGTAAGATCATCACGCTACCTTTCACGCTTTGCCTTTCACTTGATTGAGCCAGGCGGTAAGGCTTCCGCTTTTCATCCCGTCGGACTAGGCTCAATCTATTCTTACGATAGCTTATGCGTCTTTATAATAGGCGTCACGTTGTAATCCTCACCCTTCTCCAGTGCCACCAGCAAATCACACCACTGCGCCAGCGCCGCTTTACGCTCATCAAAATACTGGTGACGGTTATAGATACCCTCCACGCCCTTAATACGGTGATTCAGGCAGCGTTCAGCTACCACGGGATCCACACCTAACGCCGCAAGATGGGTGCGGGCAGTGCGCCGGAAGTCATGAATGGTGTAATTCGGTACGTCTGGCATTTCAGCGCGAACCTTTGCCAGCGCAACGGGTAGGGTGCTTTCCTGAATATGGGGAATCATCCGGCTTTGCATCTTTCTGGCTGGCAGCACCCATGCTGTATTACATGAGAATGTGTGAAGCTCACGTAGCCATGCTACGGCTGGTGGGGGGAGTGGTATGTCGATAGCATCGCCGTTTTTGCTGCGTTCTTCGGGTAAGTGCCAGATAGCCCCGTCTAAATCGAACTCCTCCCAGCGGGCGGCGCATAACTCCATCTTACGCACACACAACGTCAGCAGTAGCTTGAAGGTAAGCTCGTTCTGACGGCTGAATCCCTTAGCCATACGCATAGCCTGAAACAGTCGGATTAGTTCGCCACGTGTTAACCAGCGGTCACGGGCAACTTCTTTCCCGCCAGCGTCTGACACCTCAAAGGCTGAACACGGGTTAATCTCCAGCGCGTGCCGTTTGATGCCGTAATCGAAAATGCGGCGCGTCCAGCGTAGAACGTCCGTTGCTATGGTAGGCGCTCCACGGTCAACAATACCTTTCAGCATGTCGTCGATATGGCGCGGCTTCACGTCCTCTACCTTCATGCTGCCAATGCAGGGGTTTATATCTTTGTCGATACGGCGGCGGAGTATATCGGGGTGCTTCCAGCGCGGCAGGATCTGACGCTCAAAGTATTCAGCGGCAAGTTCTGAAACGCGCATGGCGTTTCTCTCTGCTTCCATCTTCGCCAGCGCTTCGGCTTTCCGTTCCTGCTTCTCTCCCGCGACGTCATAACCCAGCGCAACACGCGCCGATAGCTCTTTGGCTGTCTCTCTGGCTTTTGATAGTGATAGCTCAGCATATGAGCCGATCATCATTGCGCGGGGTTTCCCAGCGAATTTATAGCGGAATCGCCAGACGGGGGTCTGGTAGTTTTCGCGGTATGAAAGATAAAGCCCGTTACCGTCAGAGCGCCCCTCGAATCGCTCCCCGGCCTTTATCCATGCGCGGATCTGCATGTCTGTGAGTTTTGGCATTTTGCGAATATCCAAACTATTCCAAACTTTTAATAAGGGGTGTACACCTAGTTGCGTACACCTAACGCCATGGGTACACCTAGGTGTACACCTTAACTATGCGCTTTGTTGCGTCTTTATGATAGCCCATGATAACAAAAAAGCCCGCTGGGTTGCGGGCTTGATGTGATTTATGTGTCTTTGTGAATCTTGCTGATAGCTTACTCGATATTCTGAATCTGTTCGCGCATTTGCTCGATCAACACCTTCAGCTCAATGGCGGAATTTGTGACATCGGCATTGATCGATTTTGATGCCAGGGTGTTCGACTCACGGTTAAATTCCTGCATCATGAAGTCCAGACGGCGACCCACAGCCTCTTTTTTCTTCAGGATATTATAGGTTTCTTTTACATGAGCTTCCAGGCGGTCCAGCTCTTCGGCCACGTCGATACGCTGCGCCATCAGCACCAACTCTTGTTCCAGACGGTTGTTTTCCAGCTGCACCTCTGCGTCTTCCAGCTTGGCGACAAGGCGGTCGCGCTGCCATTGCAGAATTTCCGGCATATGTGCGCGCACTTTCGCTACTTCATCGCTGACGCCTGCGAGGCGCTGCTCAATCAGCGCTTTCAGCGCCTGGCCTTCGGTTTCGCGAGCAACGATAAAGTCGTCCAGCGTCGCATCGAGCGCGGTCAGGATTTCGGCAGCAATGGCGTCCAGATCTTGTTCCTGAGCGGCCATGACGCCCGGCCAGCGCAGAATATCGACCGGATTAATTTCACCTTCGTCGCTTTGCATTTTGACCCAGTTCGCGGCATTAACCAGCTGTTTAGCCAGCGTTTCGTTAAGGATCATCTCGCCCTGCGCGCTCGCATCGGGCTCAAAGCGCAAAGTACACTCTACTTTCCCGCGCGTAAGACGGGTACGCAGGCGCTCGCGCACAACAGGCTCGAGGCTGCGAAACTGTTCCGGCAGACGAAAATAAGTTTCGAGATAACGCTGGTTAACCGAGCGCAGTTCCCAGGCGGCGCTGCCCCACGAGCCCTTGATTTCACGGCGGGCATAGGCGGTCATACTGCGGATCATAGACGTTCCTGTTTCTAAAGGAGAGATGGGGGGATTATAGCCTTCGAGGGCTTATCAGGATAGGAATAAGCACCTTTAATACCCGTGATGCGCCATCCTTTTCACCATTCCTGCACGCTTCGCACGGCTCGCGACCGATGAATTCGTTGCTCCCCTGCTGCCCTGATACAGCGGGAATGATTTTGTGTATAATGCGCAGCCACATTCGTTTCAAGCCGGAGATTTCTATCATGCGTCCAGCAGGTCGTAGTGCCAACCAGGTGCGTCCCGTCACCCTGACCCGTAATTATACAAAACACGCTGAAGGCTCCGTGCTGGTCGAATTTGGTGATACCAAAGTGCTGTGCACCGCCTCGATTGACGAAGGCGTACCGCGTTTCCTGAAAGGCCAGGGCCAGGGTTGGATCACCGCGGAATACGGCATGCTGCCGCGCGCGACTCACACCCGTAACGCCCGCGAAGCGGCAAAAGGCAAGCAGGGCGGCCGCACCATGGAGATTCAGCGCCTGATTGCGCGCGCGCTGCGCGCCGCAGTTGACCTGAAAGCGCTGGGCGAATTCACCATTACGCTGGATTGTGACGTTATTCAGGCCGACGGCGGCACCCGCACCGCGTCCATTACCGGTGCCTGCGTGGCGCTGGCGGATGCGTTGGGTAAACTGGTTGCTGCGGGCAAGCTGAAAACCAATCCGATGAAAGGGATGGTCGCGGCGGTTTCCGTGGGCATTGTGGGTGGTGAAGCGCTGTGTGACCTGGAATACGTCGAAGATTCTGCGGCAGAAACCGACATGAACGTGGTGATGACCGAAGACGGCCGCATTATTGAAGTGCAGGGCACCGCCGAAGGCGAGCCGTTCAGCCACGAAGAGCTACTCACCCTATTGGCCCTCGCCAGAGGGGGAATCGAATCTATTATTGCGACGCAGAAGGCGGCGTTAGAAAACTGATTTTTAAGGGCGACGTAGTCGCCCTTTTTTTTGTCTGAAATAAGTGAGATGAGGAGCGAATCCATGAAACCGTATCAGCGCCAGTTTATTGAGTTTGCGCTTAACAAGCAGGTACTTAAGTTTGGCGAATTTACGCTGAAATCCGGGCGCAAGAGCCCCTATTTCTTCAACGCCGGGCTGTTTAATACCGGGCGCGATCTGGCACTGTTAGGCCGTTTTTATGCCGAAGCGCTGGTGGATTCCGGTATCGAGTTCGATCTGCTGTTTGGACCGGCGTATAAAGGCATTCCGATTGCCACCACGACCGCCGTCGCGCTGGCGGAACACCACGATCGTGATTATCCGTACTGCTTCAATCGTAAAGAGGCCAAAGACCACGGTGAAGGCGGCAATCTGGTGGGCAGCGCGCTGACCGGCCGCGTGATGCTGGTGGATGACGTGATCACCGCCGGGACGGCAATCCGCGAATCGATGGAAATTATTCAGGCTAACGGTGCGCAGCTCGCTGGCGTGCTGATCTCGTTAGATCGTCAGGAACGCGGCCGCGGCGACATTTCAGCCATTCAGGAAGTGGAGCGCGACTATGGCTGTGAGGTCATCTCGATAATCACCCTGAAAGATCTGATTGCTTATCTGGAAGAGAAGCCAGAAATGGCGGCGCATCTGGCGTCCGTGCGCGCCTATCGCGAAGCATACGGCGTGTAAAAAAATAGCCCGGCGCAGGCCGGGCTATTTTTTTGAGACTGATGACAAAGCCCGAAATGCCCGATGGCGCTACGCTTATCGGGCCTACGCGGACTGCCTAACTGATTGAAATCGACATCCTTTGTAGGCCGAATAAGTCGCTTGCGACGCCATCCGGCACTGCGCGGGCCATTTTGCGCTATTGCAGCTGAGCGACAATCAGCGGCCAGCGGGCGTCAAAATCATCCGTGGGCCGGTATTTAAATTCGCTGCGCACAAAGCGCGACAGCATCCCTTCACAGAAGGCCAGCAGCTGGCTTGCCAGCAGCGTTTCATCGGTTTCATAGCCTTCCCCTTCGCGCATTCTCCGCTCGCGCAGTACCTGGCGCAGCTGCGCCTCAATGCGCTCAAAGAGCTGATTAATGCGGCCCTGTAAGCGATCCTGCTCGAACATGAGCGCGTGGCCGGTCAGGATGCGGGTGAGTCCAGGGTTGCGTTCACCGAAGCCCAGAATCAACAGCACAATCAGCCGCAAGCGCGCAGTGGTGTCTTTTTCATCTTTCAGAATCAGGTTGATACGGGTAATCAGGCTATCTTCGATAAACTCGATAAGGCTATCGAACATGCGGGTCTTGCTTGGGAAATGCCGGTATAGCGCCGCTTCGGAAACGCCTACGGAAGCGGCCAGTTTTGCCGTCGTGATGCGCTGGCTACCATCGCTGGACTCCAGCATCAACGCCAGGGATTGAAGTATTTCCTCGCGACGATTCCTTTTCGCAGTTTGCTTTTCTGCCATGTTCTAAAATACCCCTGAAAATAAAACACTTGTCAGGCGAGCATCCACACGGTGACCGCAACCATAACGTGCAGTGTTGTTTTTACATTATGACGCCGTGAGATACGTAAAAAACGGGCGCATCACATCCTGCGTGATGCGCCTGAGGGCGGTTTACTGACGCCCGGAGTGGCCGAAGCCACCTTCGCCACGGTCTGTGGCTTCAAACGATTCGACCAGATTAAACTCGGCCTGTACGACAGGAACAAATACCATTTGCGCGACGCGCTCGCCCGGCTCGATGGTGAAGGTCGTCTGACCGCGGTTCCAGATAGACACCATCAGCTGACCCTGGTAGTCAGAGTCAATAAGCCCCACCAGGTTACCCAGCACGATACCGTGCTTGTGGCCCAGGCCGGAGCGCGGCAGCATTACTGCTGCCAGAGACGGGTCGGCAATGTGAATCGCCAGACCGGTCGGCAGTAAGGTGGTTTCACCCGGCGCCAGCTCTACGGCGTCATCAAGACAGGCGCGCAGGTCGAGGCCTGCTGAGCCAGCGGTGGCATAGGTCGGCAGCGGGAACTGCTGGCCAATACGCGAGTCCAGAATCTTAACGTCGATTTTTTTCATCATAACGGGTAACGATCTCGTCCAATAATAGTTGGCCCAGGAGTGACTTACTGGCGAGCGGTAAACGCTTCTCGCCGTCCTGCCAGAAAAGGTGCAATGCATTGTTATCGCTATTAAAGCCTTGATTTGACTGCGATACATCATTGGCGCAAATCAGATCAAGGTTCTTGCGGCTACGCTTTTGCCGCGCATATTCTTCCACATTATGCGTTTCGGCGGCAAACCCTACGACATAGGGACGATGCTCTTTCAGCGCTGCAACGCCGGCGACGATATCCGGGTTTTTCACCATTTTTATTGTGAATTCATCACCCTGGGTATCTTGTTTCTTAATTTTTTCTTCTGCAATGACCGCCGCACGATAGTCTGCAACGGCGGCACAGCCGATAAAAATCTGCTGCTGCGTAACGGCAGCCTGGACGGCGGCGTTCATCTCTTCAGCCGTTGTCACATCAATACGTTGCACGAAGGCTGGCGTCGGCAGCGACACCGGCCCGCTGACCAGCGTAACGTTCGCCCCGCGTTGGGCGGCGGCTTCGGCAATCGCAAACCCCATCTTGCCGGAGCTGTGGTTGGTGATGTATCGCACCGGGTCCAGCGGCTCGCGAGTCGGGCCGGCGGTAATCATGATATGCAGATGTTGCAGATCTTTGACGGGGGCAAAATGGGCGGCGGCCATGTCGACGATGGTCATCGGGTCGAGCATTCGGCCGGGGCCGATATCACCACAGGCCTGGCTGCCGCTGTCCGGCCCCCAGATAAGCAAATTGCGCGAGGCGAGTACGCTAAGGTTGTGCTGCGTTGCTGCGGCGCGGTACATCTGCTGGTTCATTGCCGGCACTACCGCCACCGGCGATGGCGTGGCAAGGCAGATGGTCGATACCAGGTCGTTCGCCATCCCGACGGCGACGCGGGCAATCAGGTCGGCCGTGGCGGGGGCGAGGATGACGAGGTCCGCCCATTTGCCCAGCTCAATATGGCCCATTGCGGCTTCTGCGGCCGTATCGAGCAGGCTGTCGGAGACCGGGTAGCCGGAAACCGCCTGCAGGCTCAGCGGGGTGATGAAGGCTTTCGCCGCGTCGGTCATGGCAACGCGCACATCTGCGCCGCGTTCGCGCAGGCGACGCACCAGTTCTGGCGTTTTATAAGCAGCAATACCGCCGCTGACGCCAAGAACAATTTTCTTACCGGCCAGGCTCATCATGATTCTTTCCTGTTAGAGGGACACCAGAATTCGCGCATTTTATCACAATCCTGGCGGGGTCGTGCGCTTACGGCAACGACACTTTGCGAGGCGTTACGCAAGGCCGGAATCTGCGCCTCGCCGCGTTGGCCCTGCGATGTCAGGATGAAGGCAGCCCTATTGAAATGGAGAGCTTACGACCATGATGCCGCGCGAGAAAATGCAGCGATACGGTATTGAGACGCTGACGGATGTTGAATTATTAGCGCTTTTTTTACGCACCGGCACGCGTGAAAAAAGCGTCATGCGCTACTCTCATGACCTGCTGCGCCATTTTGGATCGCTGTACGGCCTGCTTTCGGCGTCGGAAAAAGAGATAACGCATATCGATGGTATGGGGATTGCCAAGTATGCTCAGTTGAAGGGCATTGCCGAACTGGCGCGCCGCTACTTTAGCCTGCGCGTGCTGTCAGAGGAGTCGCTGTTGAGCCCGGAGATGACCCGCGAGTTTCTGCAAAGCCAGCTTGCCGACGAAGAACGAGAAATTTTTGTGGTTATCTTCCTCGATAACCAGCATAAGGTGCTCAAGCACTGCCGACTTTTTTCTGGCACCTTGAGCCATGTTGAGGTGCATCCGCGCGAAATTGTACGAGAAGCCATCAAAGTGAACGCGGCGGCGGTGATCCTTGCACATAATCATCCATCGGGTAATGCAGAACCCAGTAAATCAGACAGACTTATTACCGAAAGGGTGGTAAAATGTTGCCAATTCATGGATGTACGTGTGCTGGACCATCTGGTTATTGGCCGCGGTGAATACGTTTCTTTTGCCGAACGCGGCTGGATTTAGCGGATTATTACGCGATCCACCGGGATCTTTGTCTGTTCGGGACTTGAGCATATCGCCGGGTCAGCGTATACTACGCCACCTTTGAGAATCTCGGGTTTGGCATTTGGGCCTGGCAATCGGGGGTTCACTTAGAACCGTCGTGACCGGGCTTTACAGCCTGACGAGGCGCCGATACCCCATACGAAGCTCGAGCTAATTTGATTTTTGGAGAATAGACATGTCCCGAGTCTGCCAAGTTACTGGCAAGCGTCCGGTGACCGGTAACAACCGTTCCCACGCACTGAACGCGACTAAACGCCGTTTCCTGCCGAACCTGCACTCTCACCGTTTCTGGGTTGAGAGCGAGAAGCGTTTTGTCACCCTGCGCGTATCTGCTAAAGGTATGCGTGTAATCGATAAAAAAGGCATCGATTCAGTCCTGGCTGAACTGCGTGCCCGTGGCGAAAAGTACTAAGTACTTAGAGGAAATAAATCATGGCTAAAGGTATTCGTGAGAAAATCAAGCTGGTTTCTTCTGCTGGTACTGGTCACTTCTATACCACCACGAAGAACAAACGTACTAAACCGGAAAAACTGGAACTGAAAAAGTTCGATCCAGTTGTCCGTCAGCACGTTCTGTACAAAGAAGCTAAAATCAAATAATTTTAGTTTCGATGTCACGAAAAACCTCGCTTCGGCGGGGTTTTTTGTTTTCTGCGCGTCCCCATAATAGAAGCATCTGTATTTGTGACGGAGACGCTATGCCTGAATTACCCGAAGTAGAAACCAGCCGCCGGGGTATTGAGCCTCACCTGGTCGGTGCGACCATCCAGTATGCTGTCATTCGCAACGGTCGCCTGCGCTGGCCCGTCTCCGATGAAATCTACCGCCTGAGCGATAAACCCGTACTCAGCGTCCAGCGACGCGCCAAGTACCTGCTGCTGGAGTTGCCTGACGGCTGGATTATTATCCATCTGGGGATGTCGGGGAGCCTGCGAATTTTGACGCACGAGCTACCGGCAGAAAAACACGATCATGTAGACCTGGTGTTGAGTAACGGCAAAGTGCTGCGTTACACCGACCCGCGCCGTTTTGGCGCCTGGCTATGGACGCCGGTGCTGGAAGGCCACAGCGCGCTCGCTCATCTGGGCCCTGAGCCGCTCAGCGACGAATTTAACGCGGGCTACCTGCTGGCGAAGTGCGCGAAGAAGAAAACGGCGATTAAGCCCTGGCTGATGGATAACAAGCTGGTGGTGGGCGTGGGTAATATTTACGCCAGCGAATCGCTGTTTGCCGCACGGATCCATCCTGATCGGCTGGCCTGTTCGTTATCGGCGGAAGAGTGCGAGCGGCTGGTCGCGGCGATCAAAGCCGTGCTGCAACGATCGATTGAGCAGGGCGGAACCACGCTGAAGGATTTCCTGCAAAGCGACGGTAAGCCGGGCTATTTTGCACAGGAGCTACAGGTGTACGGACGGAAAGGCGAGCCGTGTCGGGTGTGCGGTACGCCAATTATTGCCAGTAAACATGCGCAGCGGGCGACGTTTTATTGTCGACAGTGTCAGAAGTAGCGCCCGCCGGGGCGATGCCCGGCCAGCGTTGACGCGTTGTTACTTAAGCTTTTCCATCAGCGCCTGATGCACGTGCTGTGGCAGGAAGTGCGTCACGTCACCGGCGTGGCGCGCGACCTCTTTCACCAGCGACGATGAAATAAACGACCACTCTTTTGACGGCATCAGGAAGACGCTTTCCAGTTCAGGCATCAGGTGGCGGTTCATGTGCGCTAGCTGCATTTCGTATTCAAAGTCGGCCACGGCGCGCAGGCCGCGAATCAGAATATTGGCCTGCTGGCTGCGGGCAAAATTGGCCATCAAATCGCTGAACCCGAGTACCTCGACGTTGCCCAGGTGCGCGGTAGCCTGCTGGGCCAGGGCAACGCGTTCGTTTAAGTCGAACATCGGTTTTTTGCTGGGGCTGGCCGCAATGGCGAGGATCACCCGATCGAACATGCAGGCTGCGCGGGTCACGATATCAAGGTGACCGTTAGTGAAGGGATCGAAAGTGCCCGGATAAATTGCCCGTTTTTGCATAATCATCCTCAATGCGTTTTCGGTGGCAGGTACGGCTCCAGGAGTTGTAGCAAGCGCTGCAGCGCGCCCTGGTTCTGATACAGGACCTCAACGGCATGACGGCCATAGAAACTGCGGTAATCCGCGTCGCCCAGCAAAGAGGAAACCTCTTTTTCAAGGCTTTCGGCATCGGTAACGGTGATAAGACCGCTCGCCTGTTCCAGACGCGCGCAAATGTCTTTGAAGTTAAACGTATGCGGCCCCATCAGCACGGGAATGGCGTGCGCTGCGGCTTCCAGCGGGTTATGGCCGCCGCGTTCGACCAGCGAGCCACCAACGAACGCCAGGTCGGCAATTCCGTACAGCAGCATCAGCTCGCCCATAGTATCGCCAATCACCACCTGCGTCGCGGCGGAAGGGACTTCGCCGGAGGAACGGGTTGTGTAGCTCAGGCCAGCCTGACGGGTGAGATTGATGGCGTCCGGAAAACGTTCCGGATGGCGCGGCACCAGAATCAGCAGCAGATCCGGGTAGTGCTTCAGCAGCGCTTTGTGGGCGGCAATGACGATACTCTCTTCGCCTTCATGCGTGCTGGTGGCAATCCACACCGGCCGGCGCGGTGCCCACTGGCGGCGCAGCGTTACCGCTTTGGCAGCCAGCTGCGGCGTGACGGAAATATCAAACTTCAGGCTGCCAGTGATGGTGACCTGATTATTTTTCGCGCCCAGCGCCACAAAACGCTGGCCGTCTTCTTCATTCTGCGCCGCAATCAGCGTAATACGCTGCAGCAGCGTCCGCACGAATGACCCTAATTTGGCGTACCCGGCAGCCGAGCGCTCGGAAAGGCGCGCGTTGGCGATCACCAGCGGAATATGGCGGCGATGCAGTGCGGCAATCAGGTTTGGCCACAGCTCCGTTTCCATAATCAGCACCAGCTTAGGGTCGATTTTATCGAGGAAACGGTTAAGGGCATCGGGTAAATCGTACGGCAGATAAACGTGCTGCACGTCTTTGCCAAATGCCGACTGGACGCGCTCGGAACCGGTGGGGGTCATCGTGGTCACAGTAATCGGCAAATCGGGGTAACGGTGGCGCAGCGCGCGCACGAGCGGAATGGCCGCCAGCGTTTCACCTACGGAAACGGAGTGCAGCATAATCCCGCCGGGCTTAAGCGGCTGGCGATAAAAACCGTAACGTTCACCCCAGCGTTTTCGGTAGGCCGGAGCCTTACGTCCGCGCACCCAAAGCCGTATCCAGATAAGGGGCTGAATAAGGTAGAGAAGGGCGGTGTAAAGCAGTTCAAGCATAATAAATAGCTGAGTTATGAATGTGCTGTGGATTCTAAGTATTTAACTGAGGCTTTACCATTACTTTTGCTGTTTTTGGTCTAAATTATCCACAGTGCAGGGGCTTGCCGTGGATATCACTGCTTATCACCCTTTTTTATGCTGTTCATTGCGGTTAACGCCTCTGGATATGTGGGGATGAACGTCGCGGAAGTTATCGCGATGGATAAGGTATTACTGCCATGATTTATAAAGAAAAATGACTTTATAAAGGCAAAATGCATCCGGTTCGGATTGCGGCGCAAGAAGTGGTACACTAGCGCGGCAAAAAGCGTGCATTTCCGGTCATTGGCCGTAAGCGCGCTTTGTGCCTGTTTTTAGCGGAAAACCTCAACCAAAGAGTCGCGTGTGGATAAGCCATTTCGAAAAATACTGGTCATTAAAATGCGTTTTCACGGGGATATGTTATTAACGACCCCCGTTATTAGCACGCTGAAGCGCCATTATCCTGAGGCGAAAATCGACGTCCTGTTGTATCAGGATACGATCCCTATTTTGTCTGAAAACCCTGAAATTAACGCGCTGTATGGTATTAAAAACAAGAAAGCAAAAACGACAGAGAAAATTACCAACTTCGTCAGTTTAATCAGAGTACTGCGGTCGAATAAATACGATCTGGTCGTCAATATGACCGACCAATGGATGGTGGCCGTGCTGGTGCGCTTGCTGAATGTCCCGATGAGCATTTCGCAGAATTATCAGCATCGGCAGTCGGCGTTCTGGCGCAACAGTTTTACTCACCTGGCCCCGCAGAAGGGCGAGAATGTCGTGGAAGCGAATCTGTCAGTGCTGGCACCGCTGGGGCTTGATTCGTCTGTTGCCGAAACGACCATGAGCTACAACCCGGCGTGCTGGACGCGCGTGCGCGGCGAGCTGGATAAGGCCGGCGTTGGCGAGCGCTACGTGGTGATCCAACCGACGGCACGGCAGATTTTTAAATGCTGGGAAAATGAGAAGTTCGCAAAGGTGGTAGATGCACTTCATCAGCGCGGCGTTGAGGTGGTGTTGACGTCGGGCCCGAGCGCCGAGGATTTAGCCTGTATCAAGGCGATCGCGCAGGGCTGCGAGCGGCCGCCGGTCACCGCTTTAGCCGGAAAAATGACGTTTCCCGAACTGGGGGCGCTTATCGACCATGCGGCGCTGTTTATCGGCGTTGACTCCGCGCCGGGCCATATTGCGGCGGCGGTAAAAACGCCGTTGATTGCGCTATTTGGTGCCACTAATCATATCTTCTGGCGCCCGTGGTCGGACAATATGATCCAGTTCTGGGCCGGCGACTATCGCCCTATGCCACCGCGTGAGCAGCGTGACCGTAATGAAATGTACCTTTCGGTTATCCCGGCAGAAGATGTGATTGCCGCGATTGATAAAATACTGCCCGCGGGTCACGGCGAGCCTGTAACCGGCGAGGAATTATGATCGTTGCTTTCTGTTTGTATAAGTATTTCCCCTTCGGCGGCCTGCAGCGCGATTTTATGCGCATTGCGCAGACCGTGGCGGCCCGCGGTCATCAGGTGCGCGTATATACGCAATCCTGGGAGGGAGAGTGCCCGCAGGCGTTTGAGCTCATCAAGGTTCCGGTCAAATCCCATACTAACCACGGCCGTAACGCGCAATATTATACGTGGGTGCAAAACCATCTGCGTGAACATCCGGTGAGTAGAGTCGTGGGCTTCAATAAAATGCCCGGTCTGGACGTCTATTACGCCGCCGACGTGTGCTATGCCGAAAAAGTCGCGCAGGAAAAAGGGTTCTTTTATCGCCTGACTTCGCGCTATCGTCACTATGCGGCCTTTGAGCGGGCAACGTTCGAGCACGGCAAAAACACGCAGCTGTTGATGCTGACGGACAAGCAAATTGCCGATTTCCAGAAACACTATCAGACCGAGTCAGCACGCTTTCATATTCTGCCGCCGGGCATCTATCCAGACAGAAAATACAGCCAGCAGATCCCGGACGCCCGTCAGGTGTACCGGCAGAAGAATGGTCTGACCGAGTCGCAAAACGTGCTGTTACAGGTGGGTTCGGACTTCACGCGTAAAGGCGTTGATCGTACGCTGGCCGCGATGGCCTCGCTGCCGGAAAGCGTGCGCCATAACACGCAGCTGTTTATTGTCGGGCAGGACAAACCGGGGAAATTTGCCGCGCAGGCCGAAAAATACGGTATTCAGCGCAATGTGCATTTCTTTTCCGGCCGCAACGACGTGGCGGAGCTGATGGCGGCAGCTGATTTGCTGTTGCATCCGGCCTATCAGGAAGCCGCGGGAATTGTGCTGCTGGAGGCCGTGACGGCCGGCCTGCCGGTATTAACAACCCGCGTATGCGGCTATGCCCACTACATTGCGGACGCCAACTGCGGCGCGGTAATGGATGAGCCTTTCCGCCAGGAAGCCTTAAATGAGGTTCTCCTCAAGGCGTTAACCCAGCCGGCGCTGCGCGCGGCATGGGCGGAAAATGCGCGCAATTATGCCGATACACAAGATTTGTACAGTCTGGCGGACAAAGCGGCAGATATCATAATAGGTGATTTGGATGGTTGAGCTGAATGAACCGCTGGCCACGCTGTGGCGCGGAAAAGATGCCTTTGAGGAAGTGAAACACCTGCAGGGTGAAGTCTTCCGCGAGCTGGAAACGCGCCGTACGCTGCGCTTCGAGCTGGCGGGCGGCAGCTATTTTCTGAAATGGCACCGCGGTACCTCCCTTAAAGAGATCGTGAAGAACCTGATTTCGCTGCGTATGCCGGTGCTGGGTGCCGATCGCGAGTGGAACGCGATTCATCGCCTGCACGACGTGGGGGTTGATACCATGCACGGCGTTGGTTTTGGGGAGAAAGGGCTGAATCCTCTGACCCGCACCTCATTTATCATTACCGAAGACCTGACGCCCACCATCAGCCTTGAGGATTACTGCGCCGACTGGTTAGCGAATCCGCCCGCGCCCGCGCTGAAACGCATGCTGATTAAGCGTGTGGCGACGATGGTGCGAAAAATGCATTTGAGCGGCATTAACCATCGCGACTGCTATATCTGCCATTTTCTGCTGCACCTGCCGTTTAGCGGCGCCGAAGAAACGTTAAAGATTTCGGTGATTGACCTGCACCGTGCGCAAATTCGCGATCGTGTGCCGCGCCGCTGGCGCGATAAAGATCTTATCGGGCTCTATTTTTCGTCAATGAATATCGGGCTGACCCAGCGCGATGTTCTGCGCTTTATGCGGGTGTATTTTGCTAAGCCGCTGAGAGAGGCGCTGCGAGAAGAGCAGGCGCTTCTGGCTAAAACCGAAGAAAAAGCGAATAAAATCAAAGAAAGAACGATCAGAAAGTCGTTGTAAACGCTGAGGCAGAGCATGGCAAATACGTATTTAAATGCGCAGGAGATGATCAAAGAAAGCATCATCTTTGATGAGCGCGAAACGGCAGAGGGCACGTCACCGCTGCCGGTTGCTTACGGGATTGATAAGAACTTTCTTTTTGGCTGCGGCGTCTCGATTGCTTCCGTTCTGCTGCATAACCGCGACAGCGATTTTATTTTCCATGTCTTTATCGACACCGTTCCGGAAGCCGAAAAGCAGCATTTTGCCCAGTTGGCGAAGGACTATAAAACCTGCATTCAGATTCATATTGTCAACTGCGATCGTCTGAAGGCTTTTCCGACCACCAAGAACTGGTCCGTGGCGATGTATTTCCGCTTTATCATCGGCGACTATTTCATCGGTCAGCAGCCGCGCGTGCTGTATCTGGATGCCGATATTGTGTGCCAGGGAAGCATTAAGCCGCTGGCTACGCTGTTATTAGGCGATAGCGTAGCGGGCGTGGTACCGGAACGTGATAAAAAGTGGTGGCGGTCACGCAGCCAGAGTCTGGAATGCCCGGCGATTGAGAACGGTTATTTTAACTCGGGCGTGTTGCTGCTGAATATTCCGGCATGGGCCAGCGAGTCAGTATCCAGCAAGGCTATGTCGCTGCTGTCCGATAAAAACGTGACGCGCAAGCTGAGCTTTATGGATCAGGATATTCTGAACATCATTCTGGCCGGGAAAGTGACTTTTATCGAGGGGAAATACAACACGCAGTTCAGCCTTAACTATGAGCTGAAGACGGCCTTTGTTAACCCCATTAACGATGGCACCGTGTTGATCCACTACGTTGGGCCCACCAAGCCGTGGCATAACTGGGCTAACTACCCCAGCGCAACGCCGTTCCTCAAGGCAAAGGCGGCTTCGCCGTGGCAATCTACGCCGTTGCTCAAGCCGAATAACGCAAACTACGCGCGCTATTGTGCTAAGCATAATTTCAAGAATAATCAGCCTGTTGCTGGCGTTATGAACTACATTTACTATTTTTATCTGCGGCTGGTGAAGTCGCGTTAGGCTACGTAGCGCACGCCTGGCAGGGGTAAATCAGAACATTGGCAGTTGGGTCATAATCCTATTTTGGTGGCAGTCTTATGAGCGGCAAATTGCACGGCATCACAACCGAAGACATTAACGAAATCAAACGTCACAGGACCGCTGAAAGCAGCATTATTTTCCTTTCTGGTCCCTCCTCACTGAAAACGCCATTGAGCCTACTGGCGGCATCAGACGTTATTTCGGTCAACGGTTCGGCCCGCTACCTGCTGGATAACAATATTCAGCCGTTTATTTATGTGCTGACGGATTCGCGTTTTTCTCTGCAGCGTAACGATGATTTCCGCGAGTTTGTGCAAAAGAGTAAATACACCATTGTCAATGGCGAGGTTTACGATAACGCCTCCGCGGAGGATAAGCGCTTCATTGACGATCGCGGTTTCGTGATTCGCTCTTTATATCAGCGGGAGAAAGGCGGCTTCTTTAAGAAACTGAAATTTACGCTGATGGCGAAGCTGGATGAAAACATCCTGATTTCGGTCCCCATGTCGAAAAAGAAACGTCTGGTGGGCTTTAGCCGCGATATCTCTCACGGCTATTGCTCGTGCCATACGGTGGCGTTTGCTGCGCTGCAGGTTGCCTACAGCCTGGGCTATAAGAAAATCGTTCACTCCGGGCTGGATTTAGTGGATACCTGCACGCGTTTTTATGACGAAGAACATAACCCGCAGCCGTCGGAGTTGAGCCGTGATTTAGGTAAAATCCTGCCATTTTATGCCTTTATGCGGGAGAAGGTGCCGGATATTAACGTCTACAACCTCTCTGACAACACCGCCGTCAGCTATGATCTGGTGCCTTTTATTACGCCGGAAGAGGTGTAGCCGGGTCAGAAAAATAAAAAAGGCTGCATTCGCAGCCTTTTTTATTTAGTGCTGTTGGCTTCGCGCCTTCAGCGTGAGCGCAATGCCCAACAGCATCGTCAGGTTCTCTATGCTGACGGTCTCAAAGGCACCGCGGACGAACAGGTTGCCGACCAGGATTAACCCGATCAGGAGCCACGCCTCTTTAATAATACCCTGGCTTGCCCGGTAGCCTTTGACTGCTTCCGTCAGCAGTGAGATCAGCAAATACCAAACGGCAAACAGGCCCAATAAACCACCGGCATACCACATCGACAGCGTCAGGTTGTGCGGCCCGATGGACTGTTTAAAGAACCACTGCGGATAGTCGTGGACCCGGCTGTTATATACCCGGTAGAAGATATCTTCACCGTAGCCGTAGCCCTTTATCGGGTTTTCCATAATCAGATCCAGCGCCGAACCCTGCGTACCGCCGCCGTAGCGGTAGGAGCTGGAGGTTTGCTGCATCTTATGGAACAACAACTTAAAGGCGTCCCGATCTTTCAGATAGCCGGTGACCAGCACGCCACCGAGCAGCACGGCGGCAAGCAGCGGTAGTTTCCATTCTCGCTTAATGACGCACCAGATAAATGCTGGGATTAGGATGGCTAACCAGGTACCACGCTGCAGCGTACCCACAATCATAAAGCCCATCACGCAGGCGATCGCAAAGAACAGTACTCTGGCTTTGGTCGTTTTGAAATTCCAGAGGAATAAAAATGCGGGAGCCATAAAGATTAAAATATCTGAGCGGTACTTATGCGCAAAGTCGGTTAACGGCATAATCCCTTGCTGATATTCGCGGTAGTACTGCCAGCCGTCGGCTATCGCCAGCGGCAGAATGCCGACGATCAGCGAATAAATCAGGGTCCTGGCGACATTCTCTTTACTTTCCTCATGCAGCAGGATGGGGATAAGCAGCGTCATCAGCAGCAGTTTTTCCAGCACGGTATTGGCAAATTTACTCAAGCTGTAGGCCGGATCGACGGAAATTGCCACGGCATAGACACACACGGCCACAAAGCACAGAAGGGCATAGGTCAGGTTATTTTTAAAAATACTTAGCAGCTGTGTTTTTTTCTTAGCTACATAATATAGTGCAGTAATCAGCATTAACCCGGTGACTGCATGCTTATAACGGGTAATATGGTCAAAAAAGTTCATTATAATAAATAATGAAACTAACCCACGATTCCATATGGATTGCCAGCATGCTTCCTTATGCTTAACGGATGCTAAAAAATTCATCAAAATACCCTAAAAAGATGACCAGGACTGTATTTTCCGCAGCTCGTGAAGTACCGCGAGCGCGTCAAGCGTTGTTAAATCTTGTGATGCTGAACAGCACGCCACCTGGTTCTTACCGTATCCCCCAATTAATCCAGGGTCGGTTGGCCCATACAGCGTGATATTTGGGCGATCCAGCGCCGCGGTTAAGTGGCTTAATCCGGTATCCACTGAGACAACAAATTCTGCCCCTGCCAGCTCGTGTGCCACTTTCTCCAGGCTCAGGCGCGGCAGGACTTCTACATAATCAAATCCCTCTGCCAGGCGTTTTGCGCGAGCTTCCTCGTGCGGCGCGCCCCAGGGGAGTTTGATGCGTAGCCCGCTCTCTTTTAACAGGCCAATCAGTTCGCGCCAGTGGCTCTCCGGCCAGTGTTTATCGTCGCGAGTGGTGGCGTGCAGGAAGACGCAGTAAGGCGCTTCTGCTGGCGCAAGCGTTGCCAGAAAATGCTGGGCGATCGCGTAGTCACCCTGCGTATCGGGCTTGGCATAACCGAGGCTTTTGGCAAACAGCTCGCGGGTGCGCTCTACGGCGTGCTGCTGTTTGGCAATAGGGTGACGACGGTTATAGAACAGGCTGGCCAGCGGTTCGCGGGCGCTGCTCCAGTCCATGCCGTGCTTCACGCCGTGCGCCAGCCGGGTGACCAGCGCGGCGCTTTTTACCAGCCCTTGGGCATCGATGATGGCGTCATAATTCACCGCCTGAACGGCGTCGCGAAAGGCTTTGCGCTCGGCCTTGATGGGGGCAGAGAACCACGCTTTACGCCAGCGGCGAATGGCGACCGGAATCACGCGGTCGACGGCATCGTGCCAGGAAGGGATTTGGGCGAAGCCTTCTTCCACGACCCAGTCAAAGCGGATGCCGGGAATGGCGTGCTGCGCGTCGGTTAACGCCGGTAGCGTGTGCAGGACGTCGCCCATCGAAGAGGTTTTGACAATCAACACCCGCATGCGTCAGGCTTCCTCACTCGACAGCAGCGCGTTGAGCTCTTCGCGAACGCGCGCCGGGGTGATATCGATCAGGCTCTGATGATAACCCTGCGCAGAGTCGCCTTTACGCACCTTGTGGTAGCCGGTAATGAGTCGGATGACGCGCGCTTTGTTAGACAACGGCGGCGTAAAGTCCGGGCTGCTGGGGCCGTACAGCGCGACCAGCGGGCGGTTAAGCGCTGCGGCCACGTGCATCAGGCCTGAGTCGTTGGTCACGATCGCCTTACAGGCGGCAATCAGCACCACGGCCTGCTCCAGCTGGGTTTCCCCGGCCAGATTGCGGCACCAGCCTTTTTGTTCGTCGCTCAGCGCGGCGATAATCTCATTACCCGCGTCGTGATCTTTCGCCGAGCCGAACAGGACAATCTGATTGCCTTCGTCAATCAGCTGTTTTGCCAGCGAGGCGTAGTGATAGTGCGGCCAGCGTTTAGCCGGGCCAAACTCGGCGCCGGGACAAAAACCGATCATCGGGCGATCGCCGGAGAGCGAAAATGCGTTACAGGCCAGCGATTTCTCGCCCTCATTCACCTGTAATTGTGGCCACAGCAGCGGCTGTGGCAGATCTTTCGCGCAGCGCATTACGCCTTTGTCATAGGCCAGCGCCACGTAGCGCTCGACCATCAGCGGCCAGGCCGCTTTGTCCAGTACCCGTGCATCGTTCAGCAGGCCATAGCGCATCTCGCCGCGCCAGCCGGTGCGCAGCGGGATGCCGGCAAAGAACGGCACCAGTGCCGATTTAAAGGAGTTAGGCAGAACATAAGCGCGGTCATAGCGCCGTTCGCGCAGGCTATGACCGAGCTTGCGCCGTTCGCCAATTTCCAGCGCGCCGTGCCCGAGCGGCATGGCGATCGCTTCATTGACTTCCGGCATCCGCGATAACAGCGGACGGCACCACGCGGGTGCCATCACGTCGATTATCGCCTGGGGATAGCGCGCCTTGAGCGTGCGATAGAGACTTTGCGACATCATCATGTCGCCCACCCATGACGGGCCGACCACCAGAATTTTCATGCTGACTTCTTACGCGTCGCGGTTCAACCAGGCCATATATTCCGTTACGCCTTCGGCGACGGTCTTGAACGGCTTATCGTAGCCAGCGGCGCGCAGATTCGTCAGGTCGGCCTGAGTAAACGCCTGGTAGCGGCCTTTCAATTTATCCGGGAACGGAATGTACTCAATGCTGCCTTTTTTGTGGAACGCCAGCGTGGCATCTGCCACCGCCTGGAAGGATTCCGCACGGCCGGTACCGAGGTTGAAGATGCCGGATTTACCGTTTTCCCAGAACCACAGGTTTACCGCTGCCACGTCGCCGACGTAGACGAAGTCGCGCTTAAAGCCGTCGCTGCCTTCAAACAGTTTCGGGCTTTCGCCGTTGTTCAACTGAGTGTTCAGGTGGAACGCGACGCTCGCCATGCTGCCTTTATGCCCTTCGCGCGGGCCGTAGACGTTGAAGTAGCGAAAACCGACGATCGGCGAGTTGGCTTCCGGCATGATGCGGCGCACGTACTCGTCAAACAGGAATTTAGAGTAGCCGTAGACGTTCAGCGGTTTTTCAAACTCGCGGGACTCGATGAAGTCGCTGGTACGGCCGCCGTAGGTGGCGGCGGAAGAGGCGTACAGGAACGGAATTTCACGCTCCAGGCAGTAGTGCAGCAGCTCTTTGGAGTACTGATAGTTGTTGTCCATCACGTACTTACCGTCCCACTCGGTGGTGGAGGAGCAGGCGCCTTCATGGAACACGGCTTCAATATCACCGAACTCTTCACCGGCCATAATCTGGATCAGAAAATCTTCTTTATCCATATAGTCGGTGATATCAAGGTCAACCAGGTTCACGAACTTGGTGCCGTCTTTCAGGTTGTCCACTACCAGAATGTCGGTAATGCCTTTGTCATTAAGCGCTTTCACGATGTTGCTGCCGATAAAGCCAGCGCCGCCGGTAACGATAATCATAACTGTAACCTTTGAGATAGGTGGGCCCTGGAGTATCCCGGGCACGAATACCTCTTATCATACCATCACATTTGCCAGCCTTCAGCCTTTCACCGCGTAGCGAGACGGGGGCGCGTGATTTATGCTGCAAATAATTCATTCAGACATGCATCATCTCGTATCAGCGTATAGCTTTGGGTAATATGTGCCAAATTTTACCGAATCTGGAGAGTTGCAATGCGTGGTGATTTCTACAAACAGTTAACCAGCGACCTGGACACCGCTCGTGCGGAAGGGTTGTTTAAAGAAGAACGTATCATCACCTCCGCTCAGCAGGCGGATATCACCGTGGGCGATGGCAGCCACGTTATCAACTTCTGCGCCAACAACTATCTGGGTCTGGCAAACCATCCAGCGCTGATTAACGCCGCGAAAGCGGGTATGGAGAGCCACGGTTTTGGTATGGCGTCGGTGCGTTTCATCTGCGGGACTCAGGACAGCCACAAAGCGCTGGAGAAAAAGCTGGCGAGCTTCCTCGGTATGGAAGATGCCATTCTGTACTCCTCCTGTTTCGATGCCAACGGCGGCCTGTTTGAAACGCTGCTGGGCGCAGAAGATGCGATTATTTCCGATGCGCTGAACCATGCCTCCATCATTGACGGCGTGCGCCTGTGCAAAGCGAAGCGTTTCCGCTATGCCAACAACGATATGGCTGAACTGGAAGAACGCTTGAAAGAAGCGCGCGCGGCCGGTGCTCGTCATGTCCTGATCGCCACCGACGGCGTGTTCTCCATGGACGGCGTGATTGCCAACCTGAAAGGCGTGTGCGATCTGGCGGATAAATACGATGCGCTGGTGATGGTCGATGACTCCCATGCCGTCGGTTTTGTCGGCGAAAACGGCCGTGGCTCCCATGAATACTGCGATGTGATGGGCCGCGTGGATATCATTACCGGTACCCTGGGCAAAGCGCTCGGCGGGGCGTCCGGCGGCTATACCGCCGCGCGTAAAGAAGTGGTGGAGTGGCTGCGTCAGCGCTCGCGCCCTTACCTGTTCTCCAACTCGCTGGCACCCGCAATTGTGGCGGCGTCCATCAAAGTGCTGGAGATGGTCGAGTCTGGCGCGGCGTTGCGCGACCAACTGTGGGCCAACGCTCGCCTGTTCCGTGAAAAAATGACCGCCGCAGGCTTTACGCTGGCGGGTGCCGATCACGCGATTATCCCGGTCATGCTGGGCGACGCGGTGGTGGCGCAAAACTTCGCACGTGAACTGCAAAAAGAAGGCATCTACGTGACCGGGTTCTTCTTCCCGGTGGTACCAAAAGGCCAGGCGCGTATTCGCACCCAGATGTCGGCGGCGCATACGACGGAACAAATTGAACGTGCGGTGGAAGCCTTTACCCGCATTGGTAAACAACTGGGCGTCATTGCCTAAGGGTGTGAGATGAAAGCGTTATCCAAACTGAAAGCGGAAGAAGGGATCTGGATGACCGACGTTCCAGAACCGGAGCTCGGCCATAACGACCTGCTGATTAAGATTCGCAAAACCGCGATTTGCGGCACCGACGTGCATATTTATAACTGGGATGAATGGTCGCAGAAGACCATTCCGGTACCGATGGTCGTTGGGCACGAATACGTTGGCGAAGTTATCGGCATCGGTCAGGAAGTGCGTGGCTTTAAGATCGGTGACCGCGTCTCCGGTGAAGGCCACATCACCTGCGGGCACTGCCGTAACTGTCGCGCAGGTCGTACGCACCTGTGCCGTAACACGATTGGCGTCGGCGTGAACCGTCAGGGCTGCTTTGCGGAACAGCTGGTGATCCCGGCGTTCAACGCCTTCAAAATTCCGGATAATATTTCCGACGATCTGGCCTCCATCTTCGATCCGTTCGGCAACGCGGTACACACCGCGCTGTCCTTCGACCTGGTTGGCGAGGATGTGCTGGTGTCCGGTGCGGGCCCGATCGGCGTCATGGCCGCAGCGGTGGCGAAACACGTCGGCGCGCGTAACGTGGTTATTACCGACGTGAATGAATACCGTCTGGAGCTGGCGCGCAAAATGGGCGTTACCCGCGCGGTTAACGTCGCGAAAGAAAATCTCAACGACGTCATGGCAGAGTTGGGCATGACCGAAGGCTTCGACGTGGGGCTGGAAATGTCCGGCGCGCCGCCAGCCTTCCGCTCAATGCTCGACACCATGAACCACGGTGGGCGCATTGCCATGCTGGGGATCCCTCCGTCGGATATGTCCATCGATTGGACCAAAGTTATCTTTAAGGGGCTGTTTATTAAAGGTATCTATGGTCGTGAAATGTTCGAAACCTGGTACAAGATGGCCGCGCTGATTCAGTCCGGGCTGGATCTGTCCCCGATTATCACCCACCGCTTTGGCATTGATGACTTCCAGAAAGGCTTTGATGCGATGCGTTCCGGCCAGTCCGGTAAAGTCGTATTGAGCTGGGATTAATCGGCTTCACGTAAGTTGTCCCCGGGTATTTATTAGCGTTAAATACCCGGGGATTTTTTTTGCCCTTACGCAGCGCAGTCAGCAATAACTTTCGCTGACCTTTTATGGCTATCTATGTTAAAAATTGCCGTTAATTACACAGTCTGGCAGGATTTTATATGACCTATACCCCCGGTCTCCTGAGCGTCATTATGCCGCTTTACAACACGGGCGAACCGTTCATCGCCTGTATGGATTCGCTGATCGCGCAAACCTGGAAGAACATCGAGATTATCATTGTTAACGATGGGTCGACGGATAACTCAGCGGAGTTGGCGCAGTCTTACGTCGATCGCTACCCGCATGTTCACCTGCTGCATCAGCGTAACGGGGGCGTCTCGGCGGCGCGCAATACCGGCATGAAGGTGGCGAAAGGCGAATACATTGCCTACGTTGACGGCGACGATATTGCCTACCCGGAAATGTACGAAACGCTGATGACGATGGCGCTAAAGGATAACCTGGACGTGGCGCAGTGCAACGCCGACTGGTGTATTGCCGAGACGGGCAAGACCTGGGCTTCAATCCCCGTCGACCGGATTCGTTCTACGGAGGTCATGACCGGGCCGGAATGGCTACGTAAAGGGCTCGCCAGCCGCCGCTGGCGCCATGTCGTGTGGATGGGCGTTTACCGCCATCAGACCATCCGTGATGCGGGGCTGAGCTTTATCCCCGGCCTGCATCACCAGGATATCATCTGGTCGACCGAGTTTATGTTTAACGCCAAACGCGCGCGTTATACGGAAGTGCCGTTGTATAAATACTTCCTGCACGGCGCGTCCGTCAGCCGCCTGCCGCGCACCGGGCTGAAGAACCTTATCTACCAGCGCCATTACATCAAAATTACCCGTCTGCTCGACAAGATGAACCGCGACTACGCCGGGCGTATTCCGATTTATCCTGAGTTTAAGCAGCAGGTGATTTACGAAGCGCTGCGCGTCTGCCACTGCATTCGTAAAGAACCGGACCAAAAGATTCGCGAGCGGATGATTGCCGAAGCGGAAGTCTCCGGCATGTTTAAACGGATGGTAAGCAATATTTGCAGCGTGAAGCTGGCGTATCAGGTCATGCTGTGGGCCATTCGCTTCAATAAGTGGCGCGATAAATCGCTGACGCCACGCCGTCTGGCCCATCTGACGTTAGATCTGAAAGACTAACCGTTCTGCCACCCCTGCCACTGCAGCTGCATATACTGCACCAGCGTGCTGTGGGTGATGCTCTCGCTTAACACGTTGAAGAAGCGGCTGGCGTAGACCGGCTCCAGCGGTTTCTTCGGCTTGCAGAGCTTCACGCCGCGGAACGGATTGCGCGGTGACGTCGGCTCAACGGAGGACGGCATTCCCCGGTTTGGCGTAGAGGTATCAGTCTGCGGTTCATTGAGCAGGCTGCTCGGGCGGACCAGCGTAATATCCGGCGGCAGGCTATAAACCATTTGCTGCAGCACGCGCACGGTGGTGGGATGCGGGTGGCCGATAGCAATGGCCGAACCGTTGCGGCGCGCCAGATCGATAGCCCGGTTAAACTGGCGGCGAATATCCGCTTCGTTCTGGGTATCGTCGAGGAACACTCTGCGTTTAATCACCTTCACGCCGGTGCCGTTGGCGGCGCGCATGGCCTGGCTGTTGCCGATGGTCATGCTGTCGAGGAAGTAAAGGTTGTAGCGGCTGAGCGCCTGCATCACTTTCTGCATGCCGAACAGGCTGGAGGTCATGGCGCTGCCCATATGGTTGTTCAGGCCCACGGCGTACGGCACTTTCTCTACCGCTTCACGGATAATGCGCTCGATCTCATCGCTGCTCATATCCGGGCGCAGCGTGTCTTTTTCCAGCGGCTGCTTGCTGATGGGGGCCATCGGCAGGTGAATCAGCACCTCGTGCCCTGCGTTATGGGCCTTGGTGGCCATTTCACGGGCGTGAGGCGCGTTAGGGAGCACCGCAACGGAAATCGTGGACGGCATCGCCAGCACTTGATTTTCCTGCTGTGGGCGATAACCGAAGTCATCGATAACAATAGCGAGCTTACCGGCATAGCCTGGTGCGGTTAATGCCAGCGCACCAAGTAGTACAACCTGACGAAATTGAAGCAAAACTTATCTTCCCAACCACGGCAGTGGATTGACCGCCTGACCCTGGCGGCGAATTTCGAAATAGAGCGATGGTCGGCCCTGACCGCCGCTGTTGCCCACCAGGGCGATGGGCTGCCCGGCGCGGACCTGAGTGCCGACGCTGACCAGCGCGCTCTGGTTATAACCGTAAAGGCTCATATCACCTTTACCGTGCTCGACGACCACCACGAGACCATAGCCCTGTAGCCAGTCGGCCAGGATGACGCGCCCATCGGCAATGGCTTTGACTTCGGTCCCTTCCGAGGCGCTGATGACCATCCCCTTCCAACGTAGCTCACCTTGCAGCTGTTCGCCATAGCGATGCAGCGTCGTCCCGCGAACCGGCCAGTACGCCTGGCCGCGCGGTGCGCCCAGGCCGCCGGTGCGCGCCATCAGCGAGCGTTCGCTTTCGGAAGGTTTATAGGTGGTGCCTTTACGGGTGGCCTCCTGCTGGCGGTTGCGCACCGCGTCAGCCTCTTTGGCTTCGCGTTCGGCGCGGGCTTTCGCAGCGGCTTCGGCACGGGCAATGCTGTTGCGCAGGCGGGATTCGTTGGCCCGCAGCTCGCTGAGCTGCTGCTGGCCCTGCTGAATCGAAGATTCCAGCCCGGAGATTGTTTTCTGACGTTCATTGCGCGCCGCTTCGAGCTTAGCCTGCTGCGCCTTTTGCTCATAAAGCAGCGTTTGCTGCTGGCTCTGCTTCTCTTCCAGCTCGGATTTTTGCGCTGCGACGTCTTCGCGCGTTTGTTTGAGTTCGGCGATAGTTTCCTGGCGCGCCTGGTTCAGGTAGCCAAAATAGGCCTGAAGGCGCTGGCCGCGCTGGCTCTCTTCGCCGCTGAGAATGAGCTGAATACCGGTATGTTCGCCCTGACGAAACGCGGCATCGAGCTGGGCTGCGAGGTTACGCTCCTGCATGGCGCGCTGTTTTTCCAGCTTCGCAATATTGGCGTTCATCTCGGCGATTTGCGCGTTAAGCTGCGCCAGCGAGTTCTGCGTTTCGCGCAGTTGGCGCGCGGCGGCGGCAATGGCCTGTTCCTGCGCTTTGAGCTGGGCGAGAAGGGTAGCGCGCTGCTGCTGCTGCTGACGTACCGCGCGCTCTTTGGCGGCGATATCGGCCTGAATAGATTGCAGCTGCGAGCGGTCGTCCGCATGGGCGGATGCCGCGCACAGCAATACGCCAGCGCTGAGTGCGCTGGCGTACAACGTGGACCGAAGCGTTGCCCCGGCCCATTTAATGGAATAAATCGCCTTTCCCCTCATGGGGAAGGATTATTCCACGATGAACAGCGGCTTACCAGTCATCTGTTGCGGGATTTCCATGCCCATCAGCGACAGCATGGTCGGCGCGAGGTCGGAAAGCTTGCCGCCTTCCACCGCTTTGACGGTTTTGTCGCCAACGTAGATCAGCGGAACCGGCAGGCTGGTGTGTGCGGTGTGTGCCTGGCCGGTAGCCGGATCGCGCATCTGCTCAGCGTTGCCGTGGTCAGCGGTAACCAGCAGCTGGCCGCCGACTTTCTCGACCGCACGAGTCACTTCATCCAGGCAGTGGTCCAGCGCTTCAACCGCTTTCACCGCAGCTTCCATCACGCCGGTATGGCCAACCATATCGCCGTTCGGGTAGTTACAGATGATGGTATCGTACTTACCGCTTTCGATAGCGGCAACCAGCTTCTCGGTCAGCTCAGCGGAGCTCATTTCCGGCTGCAGGTCGTAGGTCGCCACTTTCGGGGAGTTGATCAGGATGCGATCTTCGCCTTTGAACGGCTCTTCTACGCCGCCGTTAAAGAAGAAGGTCACGTGTGCATATTTTTCAGTTTCGGAGATGCGCAGCTGCGTTTTGTCATGCTTCGCCATCCACTCACCGAAAGTATTTTCCAGGGAGGCTGGTGGATAAGCGCACGGTGCTTTGATGTCTGCTGCGTATTCGGTCAGCATGATGAAATCGCCCAGCTTCACTTCTTTGTGGCGTTTGAATCCGTCGAAGTCAGCGTTCACGAACGCGCGGGTGATTTCACGCGCACGGTCAGCACGGAAGTTCATGAAGATCAGCGCATCGCCGTCTTCCATTGCGGCATCGGCCTGGCCGACTGCACGGATAACGGTGGCTTTGACGAATTCATCGTTTTCATCGCGAGCATAGGCTGCTTCTAATGCGGCAACCGCGGTGTCAGCCTGGAACTCGCCTTTGGCTTCAACCAGCAGGTTGTAAGCTTGTTCAACGCGATCCCAACGGTTATCACGGTCCATCGCATAGTAACGACCGATGATGGAGGCCACACGGCCTTTGCCCAGTGCGGCAAATTTCTCTTCAAATTTCTGCAGGGAGCCATTGGCGCTGCGCGGTGGGGTGTCGCGACCGTCGAGGAACGCGTGCAGGTAGATTTTTTCTGCACCGCGTTCAGCGGCCAGCTCTACCATTGCCATGATGTGATCTTCGTGGCTGTGAACGCCACCGGCGGACAGCAGGCCCATGATGTGTACCGCTTTACCGGCGGCAACCGCTTTGTCTACCGCGCCGGACAGCACCGGGTTAGCGAAGAACTGGCGATCTTTGATTTCCACGTCAAGACGGGTCAGGTCCTGATACACGATACGACCTGCGCCCAGGTTAACGTGACCCACTTCGGAGTTACCCATCTGACCGTCCGGCAGGCCCACTTCGAGGCCAGATGCGTGAATCAGGGTGTGCGGACGTTTTGCCCACAGCGCATCCATTACCGGGGTTTTTGCACTGAAAATAGCGTTATCCTGCTGCTCTTCGCGGTAGCCGTAGCCATCCAGGATCACCAGTACCATAGGTTTTTTAGAAACCGACATTGCGACAACCTCATGCTCTAAAGACAGAAAATTTGCGTAATTTTACTACAGCTGAATCGATAAAATAACAATGAGAGATCAAAGAAAGCGGGGAGATGCACGAGGAAATACGCACATTTTCGCCCTTTTTTCCGTGGCACTCCGCAGAAAACGCATTACATCGCGCGCGCTGGCTGTATTTGCGCCACGCCGCAGGTATACTCCTTCCCTGGTTTTTAAACATTACACGTCGGGAGCTGTTACCCCCCATGCAAGAGATTATGCAATTTGTTGGTCGTCACCCTGTCCTGAGCATCGCGTGGATCGCGCTGCTGGCGGCCGTGCTGTTCACCACCTTTAAAGGGCTGATGTCTAAAGTTAAGGTCATCAACCGTGGCGAAGCGACGCGCCTGATTAACAAAGAAGACGCCGTGGTCGTTGACCTGCGCCAGCGCGACGATTTCCGTAAAGGCCACATTGCCGGTTCTGTGAATCTGCTGGCGAGCGAAATCAAAGCCAACAACGTCGGCGAGCTGGAAAAGCACAAAGACAAACCGATTATCGTTGCCGATGGCTCCGGTATGCAGGCGAGCGAGTCTGCCAACGCGCTGCTGAAAGCGGGTTTTGAAAAAGTTTTCGTACTGAAAGAAGGTATTGCTGGCTGGAGCGGTGAAAACCTGCCGCTGGTTCGCGGCAAATAAGATTTCTCGGGTAAAGTCAGGAGAGCTGTCATGGCGAAGATTGAGATTTACACCAAAGCGACGTGCCCTTATTGCCACCGTGCAAAAGCGCTGCTGTCTGAAAAAGGCGTCACCTTCCAGGAACTGCCTATCGACGGCAACGCGGAAAAGCGTGAAGAGATGATTCAGCGCAGCGGCCGCACCACGGTGCCGCAGATTTTTATTGATGCACAGCACATTGGCGGCTGCGACGACTTGTATGCGCTTGATGCGCGTGGTGGACTTGATCCCCTGCTGCGCTAATGCTTTGCGAAGCGTTCACGCCTGACTTCGGCGGGCGTGAAGCGTACCGCTTTTTTTAAGGACAACACGAAAGGGTTTTTACACATGTCAGAACAAAACAACGCAGAAATGGCTTTCCAGATTCAGCGCATCTACACCAAAGACGTTTCCTTCGAAGCGCCGAATGCACCGCATGTTTTCCAGAAAGATTGGCAGCCAGAGGTTAAACTTGATCTTGATACCGCTTCCAACCAGCTGGCTGAAGGCGTGTATGAAGTGGTGCTGCGTGTCACCGTAACGGCGACGCTGGGCGAAGAAACTGCGTTCCTGTGCGAAACTCAGCAGGCGGGTATCTTCTCTATCGAAGGTATCGAAGGAACCCAGATGGCTCATTGCCTGGGTGCCTACTGCCCGAACATCCTGTTCCCGTATGCGCGTGAATGCATCACCAGCCTGGTTTCCCGTGGGACCTTCCCACAGCTGAACCTTGCGCCGGTTAACTTTGATGCGCTGTTCATGAACTATCTGCAACAGCAGTCTGGCGAAGGTGCAGAACAACATCAGGATGCCTGATGAACGCACTTAATGCTTCAATGACTGTGATCGGTGCCGGCTCGTACGGCACCGCTCTTGCCATCACCGTGGCAAGAAACGGCCACCCGGTTGTACTGTGGGGCCACGATCCCAAGCATGTCGCAACCTTGCAGCACGATCGCTGCAACGCGGCATTCCTTCCCGACGTTCCGTTCCCCGATACGCTGCACCTGGAAAGCGACCTTGCGACCGCGCTGGCTGCCAGCCGCGATATTCTGGTGGTGGTGCCAAGCCACGTGTTCGGCGACGTACTTCGTCAGATGAAACCGTTGCTTCGTCCTGATGCGCGCCTGGTCTGGGCGACAAAAGGGCTGGAAGCAGAAACCGGTCGTCTGTTGCAGGATGTGGCGCGCGAAGCGCTGGGTGATGAAATCCCGCTGGCGGTGATCTCTGGCCCGACGTTCGCTAAAGAACTGGCGGCAGGTCTGCCAACGGCGATTTCACTGGCGGCCACCGACCCGACCTTTGCCGACGATTTACAGCAGCTGCTGCACTGTGGCAAAAGTTTCCGCGTCTATAGCAACCCGGATTTTATCGGCGTCCAGTTGGGCGGTGCGGTGAAAAACGTAATTGCGATTGGCGCGGGTATCTCCGACGGCATCGGCTTTGGCGCGAACGCGCGTACGGCGCTGATTACCCGTGGGTTGACCGAAATGTCACGCCTGGGCGTGGCGCTGGGCGCTGACCCGGTGACCTTTATGGGCATGGCGGGGCTGGGAGACTTAGTGCTGACCTGTACCGACAACCAGTCGCGTAACCGTCGTTTCGGTATGGCGCTGGGGAAAGGGGCGCAGGTGCAGGAAGCGCAGGACGCTATTGGCCAGGTGGTCGAGGGTTACCGTAATACCAAAGAAGTCCGCGAGTTGGCGCACCGTGTAGGTGTCGAAATGCCAATAACCGAGGAAATTTATCAGGTATTATATTGCGGAAAAAGTGCGCGCGAGGCAGCATTGACCTTGTTAGGTCGTGCACGCAAGGATGAGCATAGCGGCAACTAATCGCAGGAAACCTTTGTCATCCCGACGATCCGGCTAGCAGAGACTGGCCGATCGTTCCAATACGTCTGGAGTATGCAATGTCGTGTGAAGAACTGGAAATTGTCTGGAACAACATTAAAGCGGAAGCCAGGGCTCTGGCCGACTGTGAGCCAATGCTCGCCAGTTTCTATCACGCCACGCTACTCAAACATGAAAATCTTGGCAGCGCATTAAGCTATATGCTGGCGAATAAGCTGGCTTCACCCATTATGCCTGCTATCGCTATTCGTGAAGTGGTGGAAGAAGCCTACGCCGCCGATCCGGAAATGATCGCCTCCGCCGCCTGTGATATTCAGGCCGTTCGCACCCGCGACCCGGCGGTCGACAAATATTCAACCCCGTTGCTGTATCTGAAAGGCTTCCACGCGTTACAAGCCTATCGCATCGGCCATTGGCTGTGGGGGCAAGGGCGTCGCGCGCTGGCGATTTTCCTGCAAAACCAGGTGTCGGTATCGTTCCAGGTGGACATCCACCCGGCGGCGAAGATTGGCCGCGGCATCATGCTTGACCACGCGACCGGCATCGTGGTGGGCGAAACGGCGGTCATTGAAAACGATGTCTCCATCCTGCAATCCGTCACCCTGGGGGGGACCGGGAAAACCAGCGGCGACCGTCACCCGAAAATTCGCGAAGGCGTCATGATTGGCGCGGGTGCTAAAATTCTCGGCAACATCGAAGTGGGGCGCGGCGCGAAGATTGGCGCGGGCTCCGTGGTTTTACAACCCGTTCCGCCGCATACCACGGCTGCAGGTGTTCCGGCGCGCATCGTCGGCAAGCCGGAGTCAGATAAACCGGCGATGGATATGGACCAGCACTTTAACGGTATCAATCACGGATTTGAGTACGGCGACGGGATTTAACGGCATTCACGTTGCCAGACGTAGGCCGGATAAGGCGGAGCCGCCATCCGGCAATCTATCAGCTCCGTAATACCGCGCCCGGGTACCCCAACTGGCGCCATGCTTCATACACCACCACCGACACCGCGTTCGACAGGTTCATGCTGCGGCTGTCCGGCATCATAGGAATACGAATTTTTTGCTCGGGCGGCAGCGCGTCCAGAATGGTCGCGGGCAGCCCGCGCGTTTCTGGGCCAAACATCAGAAAATCACCGTCCTGATAGCTCACCGCACTGTGTGCAGGCGTGCCTTTGGTCGTGAGGGCAAACAGCCGCTGCGGTTTGGCGCTTTCGAGAAACGCCGCATAGTCGGCATGGCGCTGAACGGCGGTAAACTCATGGTAATCCAGCCCGGCGCGACGCAGGCGCTTATCGTCCCAGGCAAAGCCCATTGGTTCGATGATATGGAGATTGAAACCGGTATTGGCGCACAGGCGGATGATATTGCCGGTATTGGGTGGGATTTCTGGTTCGAATAAAACGATGTTAAGCATGCTGCCCCCTTGGATTGCGGGGGGCAGGATAGCAGAAAACGCAGTCACCCTCATCCTGTAGGACTGATAAGCGTAGCGCCATCAGGCAATATTGAGCACGTTGCCGGATGGCGGCGTAAACGCCTTATCCGGCCTACATTGCTGAACAGCCAGAGCGTGCTACGCCGCGTCGCCGCGCTGAATCGCACGGAACGTCTGCGCCACGTCCGCCTGCTGCACCAGCGAATCACCGCTAATATCCTTAATGGTTTTCGCTCCGGTCAGCGTCATCGCCACCTTCATCTCTTTCTCAACCAGATTCAGCAGGTTAGCCACACCCGCCTGGCCGTGTGTCGCCAGTGCATACAGATACGCGCGCCCCAGCAGCACGCTGTCGGCGCCCAGCGCAATCATGCGCACCACGTCCAGACCGTTACGGATGCCGCTATCGGCAAGGATCGTAATATCGCCTTTCACCGCATCGGCAATCGCCGGCAGCGCGCGGGCGGAGGAGAGCACACCATCGAGTTGGCGGCCGCCGTGGTTGGAAACCACAATCCCGTCGGCGCCAAAGCGCACCGCGTCCCGCGCATCCTCTGGATCGAGGATCCCTTTGATCACCATCGGGCCATCCCAGAACTCACGGATCCACTCGAGGTCTTTCCACGAAATAGACGGATCGAAGTTATTCGCCAGCCAGCCGATGTAATCTTCTAACCCGGTTGGTTTACCGAGGTAGGTGGAGATATTGCCCAGGTCGTGCGGACGACCATTCAGGCCCACATCCCACGCCCACTGCGGATGGGTGGCGGCCTGCCAGTAGCGGCGCATCGCAGCGTTCGGGCCGCTCATACCGGAGTGGGCATCGCGGTAGCGCGCGCCCGGCGTCGGCATATCAACGGTAAAGACCAGCGTTGAGCAGCCCGCCGCTTTGGCGCGCTCCAGCGCGTTGCGCATAAAGCCGCGATCGCGCAGGACGTACAGCTGGAACCACATCGGGCGCTTAATGGTCGGTGCGACCTCTTCAATCGGGCAGACTGACACGGTGGAAAGGGTAAACGGAATACCTTTAGCATCGGCGGCGGCGGCGGCCTGCACCTCACCGCGACGGGCGTACATGCCGCACAGCCCAACCGGCGCCAGCGCCACCGGCATCGACAGCTGCTCTTTAAACAACGTGGTTTCCAGGCTCAGGTCAGACATATTCTTCAGCACGCGCTGGCGCAGGGCCGCGTCGGACAGGTCTTCTACGTTACGGCGCAGGGTGTGCTCGGCGTAGGCGCCGCCGTCGATGTAGTGGAACAGAAACGGCGGCAGAATGCGCTGGGCAGCAGCGCGATAGTCACTCGCGGCGGAAATAATCATGCTTTTTTCTCCCTGGAAATATCAGTGTGGTCGTCGGGCAGGCGGGTGATCCGCGCCTGGCGGGCCAGGTCTTCGTCAAAACGTTTAATCGTGGTGTGGACAAACCCGAGATGCGCCATCATTGCCTGGCGAGCGCCTTCAGCGTCACCGTGGGTAATGGCGTTGAGGATGGCCAGATGCTGTTCGGTCAATTTCGCAAACACCGGCGGCACCAGATACATGCGTTCGCGGCTCTGGATAACCGAAGATTGCAGCAGATCGAAAAATCCGCGCATGGTTTGCAGCAGCACCACGTTGTGGGATGCCTCGGCAATGGCCAGGTGGAAACGCACGTCGGCCTGTGAGGCAAGGTCCGGGTCGTCGCTCTGGGTGGCTTCAAAGCAGAGGCGGATTTTTTCTTTGTCGGCATCGGTGGCGCGCATCGCGGCGTACCACGCGGTGCTGGCTTCGATGGCGTGGCGAGCTTCCAGAATATCGAAGCTGTAGCCCGGATCATCGGCCAGCAGCGTTCTCAGCGGCTGGACAATATTTTGTTCGGACCAGCCCTCATGCTGCCAGCGCACGAAGGTGCCGCCGCCGCGGCGGCTCAGGAGCAAACCTTCGCTAACCAATTTCGCCAGCGCTTCGCGCAGTGAGTTGCGCGACACGCCGAGCTGGCTTGCCAGCTTGCGTTCGGCGGGCAATCGCATGCCCGCCTCCAGCTGTTGTTCTTCAATCAGCGCCCGCACGCGGCAGGCGACATCGTCTGACAGACGTTTGGGCAGTGTTATCACGGAATCATCCAGGTTAAGACATAAGCCTGCAGCGTGGTGATGACGCCCACCATACAGGTGAAAATCAGGCTGTGTTTGACCGTAAAGCGGAACAGATCGGACTCTTTACCCACCAGGCCCACCGCCGCACAGGCAATTGCGATGGACTGTGGTGAAATCATCTTGCCGGTGACGCCGCCGGTCGTATTCGCGGCAACCAGCAGCACGTCCGATACCCCAATCTGCTGCGCGGCGGTGGCCTGAAGCGCGGCGAACAGGGCGTTGGAAGAGGTGTCTGAACCGGTCAGGAACACGCCAAGCCAACCCAGGAACGGTGAGAAGAAGGTAAAGGCATGGCCGGTATGCGCCAGCGCCAGTGCCAGCGTCGATGACAGGCCGGAATAGTTCGAGATAAAAGCGAACGCCAACACCATACCGATGGAGTAAATCGGTAACGCCAGCTCTTTCAGCGTGGAGCCGAAGGTGCTGATGGCATCTTTTGGCTTCATGCGCAGCCAGACAATAGACAGCAGGGCGGCAAACAGAATTGCGGTGCCGGTGGCAGAAAGCCAGTCGAACTTATACACCGCCGCGTAGGCGGTCGCCTGGCTAACAACCGGTGGCATGCGCGCAACCATTTTGTCGAGGAACGGTACCGAGATGTTGATCACCAGATCGTACATTGCGCCGCCCGGGGCGAATAACGCTTTAAACGGCGGAATGCTCCACAGCGTAACGGTCGCGGTCAGGAACAGGAACGGTGACCAGGCGCGGATAACCTGGCCGGCGGTATAACCGGTGCGTGCCAGATTCATATCGACCTGTGACGCGCCCATGTCGGCAAAGCGGAAAATGCGTACCGGCTGCCAGCGCTTGAGGAACAGCGTCAGGCACACCAGCGACACCAGCGAGGAGATGATGTCCGGCAGCTCTGGGCCGAGGAAGTTGGAGCTGAGGTACTGGGCGATAGCGAACGATCCTCCCGCCACCATAACCGCAGGCCAGGTCTCTTTGATACCGCGCCAGCCGTCCATAATCGCCATGATCCAGAACAGCACGATAATGGTCAGGAACGGTAGCTGGCGGCCGACCATCTGGCCAATGTGGAAGCTGTCCAGCCCGGTAACCTGACCGGCAACCAGAATCGGAATACCCATCGCGCCAAAGGCGACCGGCGCGGTGTTGACAATCAGACATAGCCCTGCGGCATACAGTGGGTTAAAGCCCAGGCCGACCAACAGCGCTGCGGTAATCGCCACCGGTGCGCCGAAGCCCGCCGCCCCTTCGAGGAAGGCCCCGAAGGAGAAACCGACAATCAGCATCTGCAAACGCTGGTCCGGGGTGATCGAAAGAATCGACGCACGAATAATATCGAACTGCCCGGTTTTCACCGAAATTTTGTAGACGAAAACGGCAGCGATAATAATCCAGGCAATCGGCCACAGGCCGTAGAAGAAGCCGTAAACCACCGACGCCAGCGCGCGATCGACGGGCATCTTATAGAACAGCAGCGCGACGCCCAGGGCGATAGCGACTGTCCAGCTAGCCGCCACATAGCCTTTCAGCTTGAGTTTAATCAGCGCGAAGAAGAAGAACAGGATCGGGAGCGATGCGATCAGGCTCGATAGCCAGATATTCCCGGCCGGATCGTAGTTTTGTTGCCAGAGGCTCATGCAGGTCTCCAGGGGGCCATACGCGCTGCTCGGCGGTGAGTCTGTGCTCATCTCTGCGTCACAGTTTGTGTAAAATTGGCCCTGCCAATAGGGTGGTGTAGGGTTAATGACAATGAATGGTTAACTAAATGTTATGCGTTAGCAATGCGAATGTGATGTTTAATGATGGAATTGTGAACCAATAGCAATTTGGTTGTGAAATTGGTTGGGCCAATTCAGAGGGGTAGCAATGGAAGGCGTAGAACAAAACCTTCCCCCGGGCGGGAGAAGGTTCAGGGGGGTCGCATCAGAATTCGCTCTTTGCGAACCCGGTCATGACCTGCAGACCCATTTCACGGCCTAGCGCCGTCATTGGGTGAACAACAACCAGACCGCGCACGCTTTTCTTCAGCTTGCCCATGTCGGCCTGTTCTTTTTTCGTGATAGGGCGGCTGAAACCCATTTTGACCAGCTTCTGCGCTTCTTTGCTCAGCTTCTGGGTATGGACTTCGCGCAGGCGCGCGATTTCAGCTTCGAGCTTAGCTTTTTCTGCTTCCAGCTCGGCATATTTTTCTGCGCTTTCAACCAGAGACAGGGCTGCCTGCTGGTGGCGAATAGCGTCGAGCAGGTCGCTCAGGCGCTTAATTTCATTTTTTTCGATTTCTTTCATCTTGCTGATATCTGATAACAAAATAGGCGTAATAGCTTCTAGTATGCGCGTTGTCGCTCATTTCTGGTAGTTAATTATACAAAATGCGGTAGTTTCTTTGCGTGACAATACGTTTATTATTTTCATAATAATTTGATTGTTATGATTATTTTTGTAATTTCTCCTCCAGGCCACATTTTCTAAAATTTCTACGCAAAATGCGCACGTTTTCCTCAACGGGCTTTTGATTAAGTATCCATTCTTATAAGAGGGTTTTTAAGAGAAGGAGCGCACGATGAGAAAGATCGGAGAAAATGTTCCACAACTTATTGATAAAGCAGTGGACTTTATGGCTTCAAGCCAGGCGTTCATGGAGTATCTGAACAAACGGTCGCGTTCGGATCGGGTTCCTACCGATATCCCCGAAGAAAAAGCGGAGATGTTTCTCGAAAGACTGGCGTACTACCGTCAGCTGTACAGGCCCGTGGAGACTTTGCATAAATAGTCTGTCTGCTCTTTATTTTATCCCGATCGCTCAATGGATAAAAACCAGAGGGCGAATGCGGCTGCCTGAGCCATACTGATAGCTTTGTTGGCGCAAAGGAGTTGAACATGAAACTGGTTGGCAGCTACACGAGTCCATTTGTCCGAAAAATCTCGATCCTCTTACTGGAAAAGGGGATCGCCTTCGAATTTATCAACGAGCAGCCCTATAACGCTGAAAACGGCGTGGCGCAATTTAACCCGTTAGGGAAAGTGCCTGCGCTAGTCACCGATAGCGGAGAATGCTGGTTCGATTCGCCGATTATTGCTCAGTACATTGAGCAACTGAATATTGCACCGGAAATGGTGCCGAACGATCCCCATGAAGCGTTAAAGGTACGCCAGATGGAAGCGCTGGCCGACGGCATGATGGACGCCGGCCTGGCCTCGGTGCGTGAGCTCGCCCGTCCGGCAGCGCAGCAGTCGGAAGCGGAAGTCCTGCGCCAGCGCGAAAAAATTGCCCGCAGCCTTGACGCGCTGGAAGGCTATTTAGCCGACGGCACGCTGAAGGCTGACACCCTCAATCTGGCGACCATCGCCATTGCCTGCGCGATTGGCTACCTGAACTTTCGCCGCATTGCGCCAGGTTGGTGTGTCGATCGCCCACGTCTGGTGAAGCTGGCCGAAACGCTGTTCCTGCGCGAGAGCTTTGCGCGCACCGAACCGCCAAAGGCTTGATTGAACGCTATAACGCCTAACCGCAGTCCGTTGTACAATCCCTTCCCATGACTCCCTCTCCCGTCGGGAGGGGTAACATTTAACCGTCAGGCCTATTCATGACTACCGATACCCGTTCGCTTTACAGCCAGCTTCCCGCAACCGATCGCTTGCTTCGCGAGCCTACGTTTGCGCGTTTACTTGATGCCCATGGCCACACTCAGGTGGTAGAACAGCTCCGCCAGATGCTGGACGATGCGCGGCTTAGCATCCGTGAGCAGCAGGCGCTGCCGGCCTGGAGCGAGGACTGGGCGCAGGAGACGGCACAGCGGCTGGCGCGCGATGCGCAAAGCGCGCTGCGCCCGGTCATCAACCTGACGGGCACCGTGCTGCACACCAACCTGGGCCGTGCACAGCAGGCAACGTCGGCTGTGAATGCCGTCGCCCAGGTTATGCGCGATCCGGTGACGCTGGAGTACGACCTGGACGGCGCCGGGCGCGGCCACCGGGATCGGGCGTTAGCCGACCTGCTGTGCCGTTTAACCGGCGCGGAAGATGCCTGTATCGTCAATAATAACGCCGCCGCGGTGCTGCTGATGTTGGCGGCGACGGCGGCCGGAAAAGAAGTGGTGGTGTCGCGTGGCGAGCTGGTGGAAATTGGCGGCGCGTTCCGTATCCCTGACGTGATGCGCCAGGCCGGCTGCGTGCTGCACGAAGTGGGCACCACCAACCGCACCCATGCCAAAGACTACCGCCAGGCGGTAAATGACAATACCGCGCTGTTAATGAAGGTGCACACCAGCAACTACAGCATTGAAGGGTTTACCAAATCGGTAGAAGAAGCCGAGCTGGCGGAAATGGGTCACGAGCTGGGCGTGCCGGTGGTGGCAGATTTGGGCAGCGGTTCGCTGGTCGATCTGAGCCGCTACGGGCTGCCAAAAGAACCGATGCCGCAGGAGATGATTGCCGCCGGCGTCAGCCTCGTGAGCTTCTCCGGCGATAAGCTGCTGGGGGGCCCGCAGGCGGGAATCATCGTCGGCAAAAAAACGCTGATAGCCCAGCTGCAGCAGCACCCGCTCAAGCGTGCGCTGCGCGCGGATAAAATGACGCTGGCGGCGCTTGAAGCCACTCTGCGTCTGTATTTGCACCCGGAAAAACTGGCGGCAGAGCTACCGACGCTGCGCTTGCTTAGCCGCCACGTTGAAGAGATCAACCAACAGGCGCAGCGTCTGCGTACCCCGCTAGCCGAGCGCTACGACGCGGAATTCGCCGTTCAGGTCATGCCGTGTATGTCGCAGATTGGCAGCGGCTCGCTGCCCGCCGAAAGCCTGCCCAGCGCGGCCATTGCTTTTACGCCGCTCGATGGGCGCGGCAGTCGCCTTGAGGCGCTGGCAAACCGCTGGCGCAGCCTGCCGGTACCGGTCATTGGCAGGATTTATGACGGACGCCTGTGGCTGGATTTACGCTGCCTTGAAGATGAACCCCGTTTCCTGGAGATGTTGCTGAAATGATTATTGCCACCGCCGGTCACGTTGACCACGGCAAAACCACGCTGCTACAGGCGATTACCGGCATTAACGCCGACCGCCTGCCGGAAGAGAAATCACGCGGCATGACTATCGATCTCGGCTACGCCTACTGGCCGCAGCCGGACGGCCGCGTGCTGGGTTTTATCGATGTGCCTGGGCATGAAAAATTTCTTTCGAATATGCTGGCGGGCGTGGGGGGGATCGATCACGCCCTGCTGGTGGTGGCATGTGACGATGGCGTGATGGCGCAAACCCGTGAACATCTGGCGATTCTTCAACTGACGGGCAAGCCCACGCTGACGGTGGCATTAACTAAAGTCGATCGCGTCGATGCTGCGCGTATTGCTGAAGTTCGCCGCCAAATTACCGATGTTCTTCGTGAATATGCTTTTGAGCCGGCGACGTTATTTGAAACGGCGGCAACCGAGGGCAAGGGCATTGAGGCCCTGCGCGAACACCTGCGCCAGCTCGCCGCCCGCGAGCATCCTGAGCACCAGCGTTTTCGTCTGGCCATCGACCGCGCGTTTACCGTAAAAGGGGCGGGCCTGGTGGTTACCGGGACGGCGCTGTCGGGCGATGTGCGCGTGGGCGATACCCTATGGTTGACCGGAATGGGTACGCCGATGCGCGTACGCGGTCTGCACGCCCAGAATCAGCCGGTTGAGCACGCGCATGGCGGGCAGCGTATTGCCCTGAATATTGTCGGTGCAGCGGAAAAGGGCGATATCAGCCGCGGCGATTGGCTGCTGACAGAAGCGCCGCCGGAGGCCGTTGAGCGGGTGATTGTTGAGCTACAAAGCCATGTGCCGCTGAGCCAATGGCAGCCGCTGCATATTCACCATGCGGCCAGCCATATTACCGGGCGTGTATCGTTGCTGGAAAATAACCTCGCTGAACTGGTGCTCGATACACCGCTGTGGCTGGCGGATAACGATCGTCTGGTGCTACGCGATATTTCGGCGAAGGTTACGCTGGCCGGAGCGCGGGTGGTGACGCTCAATTCACCGCGCCGTGGCAAGCGCAAGCCGGAGTACCTGGCATGGATTGCGGCGCTTGCGCTGGCAGAAAACGACGCGCAGGCGCTGGCGGTGCACCTCGCGCGTGATGCGGTAAAGCTGCGTGAATTTGGCTGGGCGCGCCAGCTTAGTGCCCAGGGGCTGGAAGCGCTGATTGCTCAGCCAGGTTTCATCCTGGCCGGTGACAGCCTGTTGGATGCCCCGCTGGCCGCGCGCTGGCAGCGTAAGCTGCTGGACGCGCTGGCGCAGTACCACGAGCAGCACAAAGATGAACCTGGCCCGGGTCGTGAACGTCTGCGCCGTATCGCGCTGCCGATGGAAGATGAAGCGCTGGTCCTCACGTTAATTGAGCAGATGCGTGCCAGCGGAACCATCGCCAGCCACCACGGCTGGCTGCACCTGCCGGAACATAAGGCCGGTTTTACCGACGAGCAGCAGGTTATCTGGCTGAAAGCCGCGCCGCTGTTTGGCGACGAGCCCTGGTGGGTGCGCGATTTGGCGACGCAGACCGGTACGGATGAAAACACCATGCGCAGCGTTTTACGTCAGGCTGCGCAGCAGGGGATGATTACCGCCATTGTGAAAGATCGCTACTATCGTAACGATCGCATTGTGGCGTTTGCTAACATGATTCGCGATCTCCATCTGGAAAAAGGCTCCACCTGCGCGGCGGACTTCCGCGATAAATTGAACGTTGGCCGCAAGCTGGCGATTCAGATTCTGGAATATTTCAACCGAATTGGTTTTACGCGCCGTCGCGGTAACGATCATTTATTACGTGATGCGTTGCTGTTCCCGGATAATAAAAACTAACAATTTATTTAGAAAAAATATTAAATAAAATACAAAAATATATTAATCACCACAAATCGCGGCATAAACAATGAGATGCCGCGATTTTTATTTTATTTAAGGTCTGAAATGCTAACTTGATCGTGTTTTTGCAGAGGTTATTACTATAGCCTCTGGGGCCTGCTTATTAAATAAAGGAACTATCATGGCTGCATCTACTTTCTTCATTCCATCAGTGAATGTTATCGGTAATGGCGCGTTAAATGACGCAATGAATACCATGAAGGAATATGGCTTTCGCCGTGCTCTGATTGTCACTGATGCAGTCCTGAATAAGCTGGGTGTCGCTGGCGATATCCAGAAGCGTTTGCAGGAATATGACATCCATAGCGTGGTATTTGACGGTACGCACCCAAACCCGACCACCGTTAACGTCGAAGACGGCCTGGAAATGCTGCGCGCGAATGACTGCGATTGCGTCGTTTCGCTGGGCGGCGGTTCCCCGCACGACTGCGCAAAAGGGATTGCCCTGGTGGCTGCCAATGGCGGTGATATCCGCGACTACGAGGGCGTTGACCGCTCTGCCAAACCGCAGCTGCCGATGATCGCTATCAACACCACGGCAGGTACGGCGTCTGAAATGACCCGATTCTGCATTATTACCGACGTCACTCGTCACATTAAAATGGCCATCGTCGACAAGCACGTTACGCCGATCCTGTCCGTTAACGATTCTTCCCTGATGGAAGGTATGCCGAAAGGGCTGACTGCTGCTACCGGGATGGATGCGCTGACCCACGCCATTGAAGCCTACGTGTCTATTGCCGCGACGCCGATTACCGATGCCTGTGCGCTGAAAGCCATTACCATGATTGTCGATAATCTGCCGACGGCGGTAGAACACGGTAGCAACGGCGAAGCGCGTGAAGCGATGGCCTACGCACAGTTCCTGGCCGGCATGGCGTTTAACAATGCGTCGCTGGGCTATGTTCACGCGATGGCGCACCAGCTCGGCGGCTTCTACGATCTGCCGCACGGCGTATGCAACGCGGTTCTGCTGCCGCACGTACAGGTGTTCAACAGCAAGGTGGCTGCGGCGCGCCTGCGTGACTGCGCTCAGGCGATGCATATCGACGTCAGCGCGATGAGCAACGAGCAGGGCGCACAGGCGTGTATCGATGCGATCCGCAAACTGGCGCGTCAGGTAAACATTCCGGCTGGCCTGCGCGACCTGAACGTGAAAGAAGAAGATATTCCGGTGCTGGCGACCAACGCGCTGAAAGATGCGTGCGGATTCACTAACCCTGTCCAGGCGACGCACGACGAAATCATGGCGATTTTCCGCGCCGCGATGTAATTCATCCTCTGCACGAAAAAAAGCAGAACGCGTGCGTTCTGCTTTTTTGTTTCCGGGAATGCCGTTGTGCAGAGAGCCGGATGGCGGCTTCGCCTTATCAGGCCTACAGTGTGTGCCCGGTAGGCCTGATAAGCGCAGCGCCATCAGGCACCGCACATGGCATGACAATTATTCTTCGCGGTTATCACCGGCTGGCACAATGCGCAGCGTGAGCTTGCGAAACTGCCCGTAAATCCATAACCCGAGCCAGGTCAGGCTGCCGATAATACCGGTAACTACCAGCGCCAGAAGCAAAAATAGCAGCGGGCTGAGTATCAGTGCGGAGAAGCCGTGAACGATTTCCCCGTTCCAGCGCAGGGTGAACACCGTAATACCAATGGCGCTCAGAATACCATTGAGTACACCGAGGGGGACCAGCGAACAAAGCAGGCCCAGAAGGTGAATTTTAAAAACACTGCCTGCGCTGATTTTATGCAGCGTCAGATTTTGAAATTCGTCCATGGGGTCATCTTGATGGTTTTATCGTAAGGGCGAATATAGTTTATCTGGCGGTGAAGCGATAGCTGGGGCTGGTCTGGAATCAGACCAGCCGATTGATTTTTTGCCGGTCTGCCTGGTAAGCGCAGCGCCATCAGGCGGCAGAGAAGCTGCTGAGTAACCTTACGCGTTCGCTTAAGGAAGTGGCCGAACAGTGCGGGTTTGCTGATGTCGGGTATTTCCGCCAGGTTTTTCGCAAACACACCGGCTTGACGCCCGAAGCGTGGAAACGGCGCTATTGCAAAGAGCATATTCATTCTGCCTGAGGCAAAGAGACAAAGCATGTTAGGTCGATGACAAAAATGGCGCATCTCAGCTGTTTGATCAAAGCATGAACGCCCCCCACTCTGGCACTCTTAGCGTTTATCAACCATCACGGAGTGGGAAATGAACCCGTTTATTGTCGCCGATTCTTTAAAATGCATCGGCTGCCGTACCTGTGAAGTTGCCTGCGTGGTGGCACATCAAGATCAGCAGGCGTGTCATACCGTCTCGCGTGAAGCCTTTTTGCCGCGCATTCGAGTGGTGAAGGGGGATTCGTTTTCAACGGCGGTAGCCTGCCATCAGTGCGAAGATGCGCCGTGCAGCAACGTTTGCCCGACGGGGGCGATCGTGCGAGAAGGCGAGACGATCGCCGTCGATCAGTCGCGCTGTATTGGCTGCAAAAGCTGTATGCTGGCATGTCCGTTCGGGGCGATGAACGTCACGATGCAGCAGGCCAGGCCGCGGGCGATTAAGTGTGACTTGTGTCGTCACCGCGAAGAAGGGCCTGCCTGCGTGGCCGCCTGCCCTACGGCGGCGCTGGCCTGTGTCGATGTCGGCCAGCGTACCGCGGCGAAATTAATGTAGATTGTTGAAGTTCCAGCTGAAGGTCAGGCTGTAGCGCCATTCCCGGTTGTGCGTGTCGGTGGGTTTATCTCCGACCGGACGCGCGGCTTCGACCGTCACGCTGTAGTGCTTGTTATCACCGACCATGACCCCGGTCGCCACGGATGCCAGCCGCTGGTGGGGGTAGCCCGGCGCGTTGAACCAGGTTTGCGCGGTATCGGCAAGGACGTAAGGCTGCACGGTGGCAAGCCAGGTGCTCTCTTTACGCTGATGCAAATAACGCAGCTCAACCTGCCCGCCGTAGCCGTAGTCGCCGCTGGCTTCGCCATCCTGATAACCACGACCAAAACGTTGGGCGCCGAAACTGACGCGCTCTGGCTCCGGTAAATCATTGTCCGACCAATCGCCTTCCATTGACGTCGAAAGTCGCCATGTATCGGTGATCATCCATGCTGCATCAATATTGCTTTTCCAGAGGGTAAACGACAGGTCATTACCATAGACGGGCGCCGCATCGGACATCGAGGAGGCGTTAATACCCTGACGCAGGGTCAGCTTGCCGTTGATGCTGGCCCGATCGAAGGCCTGAAAGCCGTTCATCCCGAACTCAAGCGCCGGATAACGCACATGCGACTTTTGCGTCACGCTGTATACCGTTTGATCGCCGACGATAGCGCGAATGTGGTTATCGTTACGCCGGTCGGTATAGTCCATGCCACCGTTAATATTGAACTGCTGTTTTCCGGTCAGGAGCACCGGATAGCTGAACATTGCGCCGCCGTTGTACTGCGTGGTCTCCTGGCGTGAGTCAAAATACCCGCCAGGGAAATTCAGCAGGCGCGTGTAGTCGCGTGGATTATCGCGATAAAAGCTGCCCTTCAACTGCATCATCAGCCCTTCATCCGTCAGGAACTGCTGATAGTTCAGCCCCAGATAGGATTTGCGCGTCGAGCTGTCGAGAGGCACCAGGGTTGCGACGCCAAACTGATCGCCGTAGCTGGTCAGGTTGCTGAGTGAACCGGTGACAAACGCCATATTCTGGCTACGACGGGTGTCGATCGTAGATGAAATATCCCAGATATGCGGCTGGAAGCTTTTCGCCTGCATTGCCGCCGCACCGTAGATATTCTGCGGCAGCTGGGCGTTGGCATCGACGGTGACGCCCGGGGTGCGCGTCATCAGCTGGGTGTAGCGATCGAAGGTGGCCTGCGACAGTGGCTTTTCCGCCATAATTTTTGCCGCCAGCCGTTTTAACCGTTCGGCAATATTCGGATTATTGCTCTGGATATCACTGTGGGCGACATAGCCCTCCACCAGAACAATCTTGAGCGTCCCGTCCTGGAAGTTATTATCCGGTAGCCAGGCATAAGACAAGGGGTAACCGTCCGCACGATAGCGTAACGTAATATCATTAACCAGGCCGGTTAGCGTTTTTAATGGCACCTGCTTGTGTGCGTAGGGTACAAAAGGACGCAGCAGGTCTTTTAAGGGATAAACGGTGCCACCAATAAACTGAATATGATCAACTTTAATTAACGTTTCGGGCGTTAATTTATTTTTGGGGACACTTACGCTTAAACTTGGTGCGGCATTTACAGGGGTTTGCGTCGTACTGCTATGCTCTGCTTTTGCTGGGTTATTTGGGTCGATCAATGCGGGTAATGTGTCTGCTCGTGCAATATTAAGCAGAACAACCCCCGACAGCGCATAAAATAGGGTAGTTTTCATGACGCGTTCCTTGTGTATTTTATTGTGCAAGGATGATTATTGTTATTCTGCACGAAAATCGTGCCCCCATTGCGGGGGCACGGAAGGCATTAATCAATATATAGCTTATTTTTTTGTCGTTAACCCGGTAAGCAGCCCGGTGATACCACCCAGCGGGTTACTCGTCGTCGTTGCCCCGCTGCTGGTGCTTCCGCTGGCGGTGGCCGTCGTGGAGGAGCTGACGTTCAGGCTACCCGTCAGCGAACTGACCGTCGCCCCCAGCGAGGCATTGGCCAGCAGTCCACCGCCGCTGCTGCCGGTACTGCTGCCGCTGCCGGTAGTCGCGGTGGCCGGTTTCACCAGACCGCCCGCATCGGTGACGATGTTACCGACGCTCGAGACCACCTGGCCTACGCCGCTCAGCGCTGGCGTTGTGGTGCCAACCTGGGTTCCGACGCCGCTGACGGCACCGCCGACCTGAGCCAGCAGACCGTTAACCGGCGTGCCTAATCCGGTCGCGGTGCCCACGCCCTGGGCAACGCCCTGTACGCCGGACAGCGTGTTATTCACCACGGAGGTCACGCCGGTTGTTGCGGCGGTGACGCCCGGGCTTTGCAGGGTGCTGGTCAATCCGGTTCCGGTGCCGCTAACGAGTTGTCCTGCGCTGTTAACGACGTTGCCGACAACGCCAGTCACCCCAGCAACGGGAGTGCCCGAGGTGCTGGTGGCCAGACCGCTACCGACGCTAGACACCGTGTTGCCCAGTACGGTTACGGTGCTGGTGGTTCCCTGCAGCGTCGTTCCCAGACCATTGGTATTGGAGGCATTGCCAAGGCCGTTGGTGACGCCGGTTCCCAGCGTATCGACGGCGTTACCCACGCCGCTAACCGTTGTTGAAATCGTCGAGGTGACCGGGTTGTTGCCGGTGGTGGTCGCCAACTGGCTGCCCAGACCGCTCAGCGTGTCGCCCACTCCGGAAACCGCGCTACCTGTGTCACCGATGATGCTGTTAACTGAATTCTGCGCGGTGGTGCCGCCACCGGTTCCACCGCCTGTGCCGCCGCCCGTTCCGCCACCGGTACCACCACCTGTGCCGCCGCCCGTTCCGCCGCCGGTACCACCACCGGTGCCGCCGCCAGAGCCACTGCCGTCACTGCCACTACCGTCGCCGCCCGAACCGCTGCCTTGGGTCGTGCCATTTTTGGCCGTTGAATGAGAGCCCCCGCCGCTTCCGCTACAGGCAGAGAGAGAGAATGCAATAAGAACCGCCACAGCAATAACGCTTAAGTGGCTAACGTTTTTAGAGTCCATGATCATACTCCACCAGTTAAAACGCCGAGTGCGTATTAGTCAGTGTAAGTTCAAAATTACGCCTTGCATGTGGCGTTTCTTTTCATACGAAAGGATGAATTAATCTGATTTAATTTAAGGATAAACAAAGTCTGCTATGTAAAATAATATGTTCTTAGGAAACATATCGTTACTTTGTTTTTAACATGTTAAGCAGCATTAAATAATCAATTGAGATATGTAGCGGTAATGAAATGAGGGGATAAATTGGGACTAATCCGATCGGTTGAATAAGGTGGGGTGAATGCTTTGTTATTTTAAATAACATAGAGAGGCTGTTGGCTATATTAGCCCCTGAAATCAGAGGCTAATATATCATATATTACTGATGTTCCCGCCAGGCTATTTCAATTTCCTCGGCGAGGATTTTTACCCCGGCTTCAATTTTGTCCGGCTCCGGCACATAGTTCATGCGCATGCACTGGTGCGTATGTTCCCAGGGCTTATCCAATCCAGGGAAGAATACATCACCAGGGACCATCAGCACGCCGCGCTTTTTCAGGCGCTGATAGAGCGTTTCCGTCGTAATGGGCAGATCTTTAAACCACAGCCACAGGAAAATAGCGCCTTCCGGTTTGTGAATAAGGCAGCGCTCCTCCGGCAAATAGCGGCGGATCGTGGCGATCGTTTCCTGCACGCGCTGGTAGTAGAAAGGCTTAATGACCGTTTCTGACAGGCGCAGCAGATCGCGGCGTTTAATCATTTCACACATGATGGCTGGCCCAATCCCGCCTGGGGCGAGGCTGATGATGCCGTTCATATTGCTGATGGCAGTGATGATTTTCTCATCGGCAATAATGATGCCGCAGCGGCTGCCCGGCAGGCCTAATTTCGACAAGCTCATGCACAGTACGATGTTCGAATTCCACAGCGGCGTTGCCTGGCTGAAGATAATCCCCGGGAAAGGCACGCCGTAGGCGTTGTCGATGATAAGCGGCACGCCGTGCTGTTGAGCCAGCGTGTCTAACTGCTTCAGCTCGTCATCGGTGATGACGTTACCCGTCGGGTTGGTGGGGCGTGAGACGCAGATCATGCCGGTATCTTCGCCGATTGGCAGATTTTCGAAATCGACGTGGTACTTAAACTGGCCCTCTGGCAGGCGCTCAATTTGCGGGCGGGTGGAAACGAAAAGATCATCTTCGAGGCCCGCGTCGGCGTAACCGATATACTCCGGAGTGAGGGGGAAAAGGACCTTTCGAGTCGTACCGTCGGCGCAGCGGCCGGCGAACAGATTGAACAAGTAGAAAAATGCGCTTTGGCTGCCATTTGTCAGTGCAATATTCTGTGGGCCAATATCCCAACCTAATTCTTCGCGCAGCATCTCGGCGAGTACAACGAGTAGCTCATTTTTCCCCTGCGGACCATCGTAATTGCATAGCGCTTCAGCCGCTTTGCCGTTTTCCAGCATATCCGCCAGCAGATTATTGAAGTAGGCGTTCATCTCTGGAATCTGTGCCGGGTTGCCGCCGCCTAGCATGATTGCGCCTGGGGTGCGTAAACCGTCGTTGAGGTCCTCCATCAGGCGTGTAATGCCTGAATGGCGGGTGAATTTGTCGCCGAAAAGTGAAAATGTCATAGCCGATTTTCTATTGCTCATTCTGTGAAGTAGGTAACGATAACGCCACTCACGATGGGGTGCAAATGGGCTTTTGAGGGTGGGCTCAGTCGAAAAATTGAGAAAGTAGCGGATTTCTGGTTTTTTATTCTGCAAAGGCCCGCGCTCAAGCCGCGGGCCTGGAAGCATATAAATTAGCGGTTACCAGCCCAGATCACCATGACCTTGTCTTCACCGTGTACGCGAACAAAACCGTACCCGTCAGTCAGGCTGAGCGTTGTTTGCTGACCTTCGCCAATGGCCGAATGACGTGCGCGGAACTGTCCCAGTTTCTGCCAGTGTGCGACCGTATCGGCAGATTTACCTGCGACGTCCTGCCAGTTCATTGACGATCGCGTACCCTGGAGCGGGTCGGAGCCGGTGGGGCCAAACGGGCGCTCGGACTCATCGCCGTAGAAGATTTGCACCGCGCCCGGTGCGAGCAGCAGCAGCTCGGCGGCGTTACCGCCTTTCTCCCGGAACAGACGGGTATCGTGCGATGAGAGGTAGCTCAGGACGTTAAACTGCTGCAGCTTGTCGGCCATTTGCTGCCAGGTCTGGTCGATATTCGCCAGGCAGGCGCTGGCTTTCGCGGCCTGCTCCTGGTAATCAAAGTTGATCATGGCGTCGAAGCCGTGGCGATAGTAGTCGCTTTGCATCACGCCGTGGCCCCACGCTTCGCCGGTCATCCAGAACGGCGCGTCGTCCATGGCTTTCTGCGGGTTGGCCTTTTTCCACGCTGCCAGCGCGTCCACCGACTGCGATTTAAGCTGCTGCCAGGCGGCAAGCTCAACGTGTTTGGCGGTATCAACGCGGAAACCGTCAATGCCGTAGTCGCGTACCCATTGGCTGAGCCAGTGGGTGAGGTAGTCACGCGGCGTAAAGCCGTCGATGGCGCGAGCCGCGGTATCCGGCTTATGGTGATAGAAGTTCGGTAGCCCACTGGGCACGGTGGATTCCGTTTTCAGGTCAGGTAAAAAGGCCAGCGACAGGGTTAAGTCATCGAAACCGGGGTTGTCATAGTCGCCAATATCGGTGCGGATCCACGCTTTACCCCACCATTTCTCCCATGCGGCTTTATCGCTGAAGTTGATGTAATCATTAAAACTGTGCCAGCTCTGCCCCGGACCGGGTCGCCAATCGGTCCAGCGCGATCCCAGCGTTTTCGTCAGTTCATCGCCTTTCAGATACAGCGCGCCGAACTGATACGTCTGCATGTCGGCGAGGGTGGCGTAGCCGGTGTGGTTCATCACAACGTCGAACAGAATGCGGATGCCGCGTTGATGAGCTCCGTCAACCAGCGCGCGCAGATCGTCTTCGTTTCCCATATTGGCATCCAGGCGGGTCCAGTCCTGGGTGTAGTAACCGTGGTACGCATAGTGCGGGAAATCGCCCTTAGTACCGCCGCCGACCCAGCCGTGAATTTGTTCCAGCGGCGAGCTTATCCACAGCGCGTTCACACCCAGCTGTTGCAGGTAGTCGAGCTTGCTGGTGAGGCCTTTCAGGTCGCCGCCGTGGAAGGTGCCAATTTCCTGCATCCCATCTTTGTGGCGACCGTAGCTGTTGTCGTTGCTCGGATCGCCGTTGACGTAGCGGTCGGTCAGGACGAAGTAAACGGTGGCGTTGTGCCAGCTAAACGGTGCGCTGGCGGTGACGTCGGCGCTCTCCAGCAGCAGCAGGCCATTGCTGTTATCCGCTGGCTGTAGGGTTATTTTGCCCTGCGTCACGACAGCGGTCTGTCCGCTGTAAAAGTCACGCACGCGGCTGCCTTCGGCGAAGGTACTGCCGACATCAAGCGTCAGCGGCTTGCCATCCCAGCGCGGGCATTGGCGCGCGCTGACCTTTACGCTGGCGTTATCCGGCGCGCTTTCGACGGCAATCGTCAGCGTCGGCGTGCCCGAACGGGTATCAATCTCGAGCGTGTAGTTGCCGTCGCGGAATAAGCGCCACTGTGGCGCATCGCCCTGGCAGGGTTCAAGCGACAGCATCTGATTCAGACGAATCGCCGTGGCCGGTTGCCAGCACTGTTGGTCAAGATTCAACCTTAACGGGCGAGTACCCTTTGTGAGCATTTTCTGACTGCTGAATTTTCCCGTGCCATCGGCGGCAAAAGCGGGGAAATCCTGCGTCGTCCAGCCGGCGGCGCTGGCAAAGGCGGGGAGCATGAGTAGCGGTATCAGGGCGGCGTGCTTCATAGCGTTATCCTATGTCAGAACGTTTTTTCCTAGTGTGCCAGCGGCTTATCACACTGTGCTCCTCCTGGAGGAAGGAGGAGGGCAAGGGCTGAGTGATGGCGGTCAAAATATGAACTAAAATGAGATGCGTCCGGCATTTTGTCGGCGTAGTTTGTCTTATGCTGAATCGCGTCCGTTTGTGCGTTTAGGAATCGGACTATTTCTCAGGCGTGCGTTGGCGGGCTATTTTTGCTATAATTTGAGATTAAGCTCTCAATTTTATGAAATAAGAAGGCGTTGGAATGATGACATCCGACCAGGAGACCTAATGATATCGACTCCCATTCGACGATATGGGGCAGCGATACTTATGTTACTCATCTGTACTTTTTCAGGTGGGGTGTTCGCAAAAACACACACGGTAACAAAGCATCAAAAAGCCTCGGTAACAAAGACAAGTCATAGTAAGGCCAGCAGTAAACAAGAGTATTCTCGCAATAGTGTAAAGAGCAGTTCACTTCCTGATTTGCGAAAATACCCTTCCGGAACCCCAAGGAAAAGAGCGTTTCTCCGGACGGTAATGCCTTATATCACGAGTCAAAATGCTGCTATCACGGCGGATCGTAACTGGCTGGTATCAAAACAGTACGAAGGCCGCTGGTCGCCGTCTGAACGCGCGCGTCTGAAAGATATCGCCGCACGTTACAAAGTCAGCTGGAACGGCAATACCCGTAAGGTGCCGTGGAACGCGCTGCTTGAACGTGTCGATATTATTCCAGGCAGCATGGTCGCCACCATGGCGGCTGCAGAGAGCGGCTGGGGTACGTCCAAGCTGGCTCGCGCGAATAACAACCTGTTCGGCATGAAGTGCGGTAAGGGCTGTAAAAACGGCACGGGCTCGGTGAATGGTTATACCAAGTTCGACTCCGTGAAAGAATCCGTTCAGGCCTATGCCACGAACCTGAATACGCACCCGGCCTATGCCTCGTTCCGTAAGTCTCGCGCCCAGCTGCGTAAGACGGATCAGGAAGTGACCGCGACGGCGATGATTCACAAGCTGAAGGGCTATTCGACCAAAGGTTCGAGCTATAACGACTATCTGTTCGCTATGTATCAGGATAACCAGCGTCTGATTGCGGCACACATGTAATTAGCGCTGAAGATAAAAAGGCCTTCCATTGGAAGGCCTTTTTGCTTTGTGGGCGGTGATTATGCCGGAATCAGCGTTTCGCTATGCTGCTCGCGATACTCTTTTGGCGTGGTGTCATACTCTTTTTTGAATACCGAATAGAAATACTGCAACGACGGGTAACCGCACATCTGCGAGATTTCATTGATCGACAACGAGGTAGAAACCAGCAGGCTACGCGCCTTTTCCAGCTTCTCGCTATGAATGACCGCGTGGATGGTTTCGCCCACTTCTTCTTTAAAACGTTTCTCCAGGTTTGACCGGGAGATCCCCACAGCATCCAGCACCTGTTCGACCTTAATGCCTTTACAAGCGTTGTTACGGATGTAGTGCATAGCCTGAATCACGGCCGGGTCGTTCAGCGAACGGTAGTCGGTTGAGCGTCGCGCCATGACCCGCATCGGCGGCACCAGCACCCGCTGCAAAGGCAGCACCTCGTTATCGAGCAAACGCTGCATCAGCTTGGCGGCCTGATAACCCATTTGCCGCGCGCCCTGCGCCACCGAAGACAGCGCCACGCGCGACAGGTAGCGGGTCAGCTCTTCGTTATCAATACCGATGACGCACAGCTTCTCCGGCACGGGAATATGCAGGTGTTCACAGGCTTGTAGGATATGCCGGGCGCGGGAATCGGTAACCGCAATAATCCCGGTTTGCGGCGGCAGCGTTTGCAGCCAGTCGGCCAGACGATTCTGCGCGTGCTGCCAGTTCTCCGGCGCGGTTTCCTGACCCTGGTAGATCACGCCGCGGTACTTCTCTTTGGCAACAATCTGACTGAAGGCGTATTCCCGCTCTTCGGCCCAGCGTTTGCCGCTGGCCGCCGGCAGGCCGTAGAAAGCGAAGCGGTGAACGCCTTTCTCTTTAAGATGCAAAAAAGCGCTTTCAACCAGCGCAGAGTTATCGGTCGCAATGTAGTGAACGGGTGGGTACTGTTCCTGACGGTGATAGGAGCCGCCAACGCCGACGATAGGCACCTTAACGTCGGTCAGCAGCGCTTCAATAGTGGGGTCGTCGTAGTCGGCGATCACGCCGTCGCCCAGCCACTCTTTGATATTTTCGATACGCGCGCGAAAATCTTCCTCTATGAAGATGTCCCACTCTGACTGTGACGCCTGTAAATATTCGCCGACGCCTTCAACCACCTGGCGGTCAAAGGCTTTGTTGGCGTTAAATAACAGCGTCACGCGGTGACGTTTTCCAAACATGGTTCAGGGTTCCTCGTGAATCATGAGAGGGTGCCGCCGGCCACTGAATCGGCGACACCACGGCCAGGCCATTACGCGCGCCGCTTGGTGGCGGAATCCATCCAGACGGCAAGCAATAAAATCGCACCTTTGACGATATATTGCCAGAAAGTGGGCACGTCCATCATACTCATTCCGTTATCCAGCGACGCCATAATAAATGCCCCCATTACCGCCCCGGCGACGCTGCCGACGCCGCCCGCCAGGCTGGTGCCGCCAATCACGCAAGCGGCAATCGCATCCAGCTCGGCAATGTTTCCCGCCGATGGCGATCCGGCACCGAGGCGCGAGCTAAGAATCAGCCCGGCAATCGCCACCATCAGGCCGTTAATGGCAAAGACCGCCAGCTTGTTACGTTCGACGTTAATCCCGGAAAGGCGCGCCGCCTCAATATTGCCGCCGATGGCGTAAATACGGCGGCCGAATGCGGTACGGGTGGCCATAAACATACCGCCCAGCAGCAGCAGCGTTAACAGCAGCACCGGCGTTGGGACGCCACGATAGTCGTTGAGCAACCAGATAGCGCCCAGTACGATCACGGCGGTCAGCGCCTGACGTCCTACCACGCCGCCAGAGGCAGGCGTCGCTAGCCCCAGCGCCTGGCGACGCGTGCGCCCGCGCCACTGCCAGGCAATAAACGCCATCAGCCCGACGGCGCCGAAGGTAAAGCCGATGCCATCCGGCAGATAGCTTTGACCAATTTGCGACATTGCCGCGCTGGTCGGTGACACGGTGGTGCCGTTGGTGATGCCAATCAGGATCCCACGGAATGCCAGCATGCCCGCAAGGGTCACGATAAACGACGGCACTTTGCGATAGGCCACCCACCAACCGTTCCAGGCACCCAGCACCAGCCCCATGGCCAGCGTGACGATGATAGTCAGCGGCAGCGGCCATCCGAGCCAGACGTCAAAAATTGCCGCCGCGCCGCCCAGCAGGCCCATCATTGAGCCAACGGAAAGGTCAATTTCGGCCGAGATAATGACGAACACCATCCCGACGGCGAGAATGCCGGTAATCGCGGTTTGACGCAGCAGGTTGGAGACGTTACGCGCGCTCAGGTAGGCGCCGTCGGTGGTCCAGGTAAAAAACAGCATGATCGCGACAATTGCCGCGATCATCACGAAAACCTGTAAATTCAACGATGTTAGCCGCAGTGCCGGGGCCGTTGCCGGGGCGGCCAGTTTCATTTCAGACGGATTGTGTTTCGACATGGCGTTCGCTCCTTAAGGCGGCTTCCATCACGTTTTCCTGAGTCAGGTTATGGTTCACCAGGTTGGCTTTGAGTTTCCCTTCATGCATGACCAGCACTCTGTCGCTGAGCCCCAGTACTTCCGGAAGTTCCGACGAGATGACGATCACCGCGATGCCCTGTTGTACCAGCTGATTGATAAGCTTATAGATTTCGTATTTTGCACCGATGTCGATACCGCGCGTGGGTTCATCAAGAATCAGAATGCGCGGATTCAGCAGCAGGCAGCGTGCCAGAATGGCCTTCTGCTGGTTACCGCCGCTTAGCCGCCCGATAGCCAGCTCTGGCGATGACGTTTTGACCTTCAGACGCTCAATCGATTGCAGGATGCACTGCTGCTCTTTGGCATCGTCAAGGTTGCTGAGCGCGCCGCTGAAATCATCGAGTGCGGCCAGCGTGATGTTCTTGCCAACCGCCATGACCGGCACGATCCCGTCCTTTTTCCGGTCTTCCGGCACCATGGCAATGCCGTGGCCAATGGCCTGCTGGCAGGTGCGGATATCGACCTGTTTGCCGTCAATAAAAATGCGCCCTTCCCAGCGCCCGCGCCAGACGCCGAACAGACACTGGACCGCCTCGGTGCGCCCGGCGCCGACCAGCCCGGCGATGCCGAGAATTTCGCCGCGCTTCAGGCTGAAAGAGACGTCGTTAACGCGCTTAATGTGGCGGTTGACTGGGTGCCATGCGGTCAGGTGCTCAACGCGGAGGATCTCATCGCCTGCGGCGTGTGGTTCGCTGGGGTACAGTGCCGTCAGCTCGCGGCCTACCATCATGGTAATGATGTCGTCTTCGGTCATGTTGGTCGCATCGCGGGTGCCAATATGCTGGCCGTCGCGGATGACGCAAATGGTGTCGGATATGGCCTTCACTTCATTGAGCTTGTGCGAGATATAAATGCAGGCAATGCCGTGGTGCTGCAGGTCGCGGATGATATCCAGCAGTATGGCGGTCTCTTGCTCGGTCAGCGAGGCGGTGGGCTCATCAAGGATGAGCAGGCGGACCTGCTTGTTCAGCGCCTTGGCGATTTCGACCAGCTGCTGCTGCCCGAGACCTAAATCACCGACGCGAGTGTCGGGGGAAATGGCCAGGTTGACCTGGGCCAGCAGCTTTTCACAGCGCAGGGTCATGGTGTCGTAATCCAGCACGCCGCGGCGGCTGATTTCCGCACCAAGAAAGATGTTTTCCAGCACGGTCAGATGCTTAACCAGAGCCAGCTCCTGGTGAATAATCGCAATACCCTTGCGCTCGGTATCGCGAATATGCGTAGGCTGCAGCGTCTCACCGGCGAAAATAATTTCGCCGTCATAGCTACCGTGCGGGTAAATACCGCAAAGAACTTTCATCAACGTCGATTTACCGGAGCCGTTTTCCCCACACAGGGAAACAACTTCGCCTGGGTTTAATCTCAGGCTGACATTATCGATAGCCTTAACGACCCCGAATGCTTTGGTAATGCTCTTCATTTCGAGTAAATACGGCATAGGTACTTGTGCTCCACGTAAGCCTGGCTACCGGAGATTTCCGGCGGCTACGCTGCCCCGGCGATGTGGCCGGGGCATACTATTCAGAGTTCACTTTTCTTATGGAAACCGTCCTTCACGACGGTGTCATCAATGTTGGTTTTATTGACTTCGATAGGGGTTAACAGGCGTGACGGCACGTCCTTCAGGCCGTTATTCAGGGTGGCGTCAGCTTTGGGCTGCTGGCCGTTGCCCAGCTCGACGGCGATCTCTGCGGCGCTGTTCGCCAGCAGGGTAATCGGTTTGTACACGGTCATGGTCTGCGTGCCGTTGATGATGCGCTTCACGCCCGCCAGGTCAGCATCCTGGCCGGAAATGGCCACTTTGCCCTGTAAACCCTGGGCGCTTAAGGCTTGAATCGCGCCGCCTGCGGTGGCGTCGTTCGAGGCGACCACGGCGTCAATTTTGTTATTGTTGGCGGTGAGGGCATTTTCCATAATCTTCAGCGCGTTTTCCGGCAGCCAGCCGTCAACCCATTGATCGCCTACAACTTTAATTTTGCCTTCATCAATATACGGTTTTAATACTTTCATCTGGCCGGCGCGGAACAGCTTGGCGTTATTATCTACCGGCGAGCCGCCCATCAAGAAATAGTTACCCTGAGGGACCTGATTGACCAGACTTTGGGCCTGCATTTCGCCGACTTTTTCGTTATCGAAAGAAATATAAAAATCGATATCGGCATTATTAATCATACGGTCATAGGCCAGAACTTTAATACCTTCTTGTTTGGCTTCTTTAATAACGTTACTCAGCACCTGGCCGTTATAGGGAATAATAACAAGAACATCTACACCGCGGTTGATCATATTTTCAATCTGCGACATTTGCGTTTCTTCGTTGCCGTTGGCCGACTGCACGAAAACCTGTGCGCCGAGCTGTTCGGCTTTTTTAACAAAGATGTCGCGGTCTTTCTGCCAGCGCTCAAGGCGCAGGTCGTCAATAGCCATACCGATCTTAACTTCTTTAGCGCTGCTCGCCATGCTGGTGAGAAGCAGCGAGGCGCAGAGCGTGAGGCAAAGGTTCTTTATCTTCATAATCGTAGTGCCTTCTGTAGGGATAGGGTAATGAGATTGGCGATAAAAGAAACAGCAATGACTAAACACGCAGCAAATTTTTAACATGTAAACGGCGGCTGGCAATTACAGATTTTTATCTTCCTATTACGATATTTGGTTTAATTGCTAATTTTTGACCGCGATCTGATTTTAAATTTATGGCGTGAAAAAATTACCGACATAAAACGGGACGCACCGCATTTTATTTTGCGAGCCAGCGCACATTTGTGGATTCTCTTAATAGCAGTGTGAAATAACGTAATTGAGCCGCGGTGATTCAGAATTCAGTATGACCAGACGAATTAATCCCTCGCCGCCTGTCAGATTATGGAGTCCATTATGCAAGCTTATTTCGACCAACTGGATCGCGTTCGTTTCGAAGGCCCGAAAACTGAAAACCCGCTGGCTTTCCGCCACTACAACCCGGACGAACTGGTGCTGGGGAAACGCATGGAAGACCATCTGCGCTTTGCCGCCTGCTACTGGCATACGTTCTGCTGGAACGGCGCGGACATGTTTGGTATTGGTTCATTCGACCGCCCGTGGCAGCAGCCAGGCGAAGCGATTGAGCGTGCGAAACGTAAAGCTGATGTCGCATTTGAATTTTTCCACAAGCTGAACGTGCCTTACTACTGTTTCCATGACATCGATGTTTCTCCGGAAGGCGCCAACCTGAAAGAGTACCTGAACAACTTTGCGCAGATGGTTGATGTGCTGGCGGAAAAACAGCAGCAGAGCGGCGTGAAGCTGCTGTGGGGCACCGCCAACTGCTTTACTCACCCACGTTACGGTGCGGGCGCGGCAACTAACCCTGACCCGGAAGTGTTTACCATGGCGGCCACGCAGGTATTCACCGCCATGAATGCGACCCATAAACTGGGCGGTGAAAACTACGTGCTGTGGGGCGGTCGTGAAGGCTATGAAACCCTGCTGAATACCGACCTGCGCCAGGAGCGCGAGCAGATTGGCCGCTTCATGCAGATGGTGGTTGAGCACAAACATAAAATTGGCTTCCAGGGCACGCTGCTGATCGAACCGAAACCGCAGGAACCGACCAAACATCAGTATGACTACGATGCCTCAACGGTGTACGGCTTCCTGAAACAGTTCGGTCTGGAAAAAGAGATCAAACTGAATATTGAGGCTAACCACGCGACGCTGGCGGGCCACTCGTTCCATCATGAAATTGCCACCGCGATTGCGCTGGGTCTGTTTGGCTCCGTGGATGCCAACCGCGGCGACCCGCAGCTGGGCTGGGATACCGACCAGTTCCCTAACAGCGTCGAGGAAAATGCGCTGGTGATGTATGAAATCCTCAAAGCGGGGGGTTTCACCACCGGCGGCCTGAATTTTGATGCAAAAGTCCGTCGTCAGAGCACGGATAAATATGACCTGTTCTATGGTCACATTGGTGCAATGGACACGATGGCACTGTCGCTGAAAGTGGCGGCGCGCATGATTGAAGGCGGTGAGCTGGATAAACGCGTGGCAAAACGCTATGCAGGCTGGAACGGCGAGCTGGGCCAGCAGATTCTGAAAGGTCAGATGTCGCTGCAGGATCTGGCGAAGTATGCTGAGCAGAATCAGCTGGCGCCGCAGCATCAGAGCGCTCATCAGGAGCTGCTGGAAGGGCTGGTAAATCACTACCTGTTCGACAAGTAAGCCTGGCGTCTTGCAGTATAAACAATGCCCGGAAGCGTAAGCTTGCCGGGCATCGTACCCCCTAAAGGAGCAGTTGCGATGTATATCGGCATAGATCTCGGAACGTCTGGCGTAAAGGCAATTTTGCTTGATGAGCAGGGCCGCGTGCTGGCCTCGCAAACGGAAAAACTGACGGTTTCTCGTCCGCACCCGCTGTGGTCGGAACAAGATCCAGAGCACTGGTGGCAGGCGACGGATCGCGCCATGAAAGGGCTCGGCCAGCAGCATAGCTTGCAGGGCGTGAAGGCCCTGGGCATTGCCGGGCAGATGCACGGCGCCACGCTGTTGGACAAGCAGCAGCGTGTGCTGCGCCCGGCAATTTTGTGGAACGATGGCCGCTGTGCTGAAGAGTGCCAACGGCTGGAGGCGCAGGTGCCCACTTCGCGTCAGATTACCGGCAACCTGATGATGCCGGGCTTTACCGCGCCGAAACTGCTGTGGGTGCAGCGCCATGAAGCGGAGACATTCCGTCAGGTCGATAAAGTCCTGCTGCCAAAAGATTATCTGCGTCTGCGGATGACCGGCGATTTCGCCAGCGATATGTCAGACGCGGCGGGTACGATGTGGATGGACGTGGCGAAGCGCGACTGGAGCGACGAGATGCTCGCCGCCTGTCAGCTGACGCGCGATAACATGCCCGCCTTGTTTGAGGGCTGCGAGGTGACCGGACAACTGCTGGCGTCGGTCGCCAGCGCCTGGAATATGCCGACGGTGCCGGTGGTGGCCGGCGGCGGCGATAATGCAGCTGGCGCGGTAGGCGTTGGGATGGCGGATGCAGGCCAGGCAATGCTGTCGCTGGGCACCTCCGGCGTCTATTTTGCCGTCAGCGAAGGGTTTCTCAGCAAGCCGGAGAGCGCGGTGCATAGCTTCTGTCACGCGTTACCGGGGCGTTGGCACCTGATGTCGGTGATGCTCAGCGCGGCATCCTGCCTGGACTGGGCGGCGAAACTCACCGGGCTGGGAACGGTGCCTGCATTGATCGCGGCGGCGGAAAGCGCCAACGCCAGCGCCGAACCGGTCTGGTTCCTGCCTTATCTTTCTGGTGAACGCACGCCGCACAATAACCCGCAGGCGAAGGGCGTGTTCTTTGGCCTGACCCATCAGCATGGCCCGGCCGAGCTGGCGCGCGCGGTACTGGAAGGCGTTGGTTTTGCGCTGGCTGACGGTATGGGCGTCGTGCATGCCTGCGGCGTTGAGCCTGACCGCATTACGCTTATCGGTGGCGGCGCGCGCAGCGCCTACTGGCGACAAATGCTGGCGGATATCTGCGGTAAGCCGCTTGATTATCGAACCGGCGGTGACGTTGGCCCGGCGCTGGGCGCCGCGCGTCTGGCACAGCTGGCCGTTCACCGCGATCGCCCCTATGCCGATCTGCTGCCGCAGCTGGCGTTGGAGCAGGAGCATCGCCCGAATGCCGAACGTTTCACGCAATATGCGCCGCAGCGCGAGACATTCCGTCAGATTTATCAGCACTTACTGCCGCTCATGTCCTGACGTTATCCCGCATCCGCGCCGGCCAGGTGTGGATGCGGCCCACCTTGATGTATTCCGAAACTGCCGCTTTTGCCGTGTTGCCTTGATGTTAAAAACTGGCGGCAAGGGATAATGGCGGTGTTGATATAAGGAGATGCATCATGCGAACTATCTTTACATCGCCTCGCCTGGCCCTGAACGGCGGCATTCTGTTATATCTGGCTTGTCTCTGGCGCGGCTGCCCGCAGCTGGACGATCGGGCCTATTTCCTGGCGATGCTGATCCTCGGGTTTTTTGCCGTTGTGGCCCACCGGCAAGCCGCGCAAGCGCGCTTTGCTGCGCTGTGCCGGATGGTGCTGCTGCTCGCCTGTGGGCTGCTGCTGGTCGGCGTCTGGAATATGCCGCTGGCGCTGATACACAAAGCGCCGATCGTGACGGCATGGTTTGCCTGTATGTACGGCGCGGCGATGTGGCCGCAGCCGAATCTGCCGTCACCTAGCTGACCAGTCTGCGTCTATCAGCGCGCTGTAGCGCCATCGAGAGCAGCAGGCTTGTGACCAGCGTGAGCGTAAATACCCATAGAATATCCAGCGCTGGCCAGCTTTTGAGATCGAGATTCCAGGCGCGCAGCAGGTAAATGATAAAGGCGTGAAAACCGTAAATACCTAAAGAATGGCGGGAAATAAGCGCCAGACCCGGCAATACGCGATGATTCAGCGTGTTTTTAACCACCACGAACAGCGCCGTCGCGCAGATAAAGACCATTGGGCCACAGTACACGTACCAGGTGTCACCAAAGTTGCCGCGCCACTGTAGCTCGTGCAGCGTACCGCGAGAAATTATCCATGCGCCCGCGGCAAACAGCAGCCCACAGATCCACGTCAGGCTTTTTCGGTTCGTTTCCATCATACCCAGCGCCCGGCCCAGCAGGCCGTAAAGCACGTAATAAAATGTGTCGCCGTTGATATACAGATTCACCGGTAGCCAGGTTGCGCCGTCAGCCTTCAGCGGCGGCATATTCGGGTTTGCGACAATCCCCAGAACGACCATCAGCGCCAGCAGCATTTTGCCGCTAACGGCTTTCACACCAATCAGCGGTGACACCAGATAAATGACGATGATGGCGAAGAAGAACCACAGATGATAGAACGCCGGTTTTTGCAGCAGGTTCCTCAGCGAAGCTTCGACGTTGATTGGGGTAAAGGCGGTAATAAATAACAGGGCGATAGCGCTGTAAAACAGCAGGCACAGCGCAATACGCAGAAAATGGCGCGGCTGCGCGCTGCGTGGGCCAAAAAAAAGGTAGCCGGATATCATAAAAAAGAGCGGAACGCTGACGCGAGAGGCGGAGTTCAGGACGTTAGCGAAATCCCAACTGAGCGGGCTGATGTCGTGCGGATGGGTAATAAACCAGGTGGTGGTGTGGATCATCACCACCATCAGGCAGGCAATGCCGCGTAAGTTATCAATCCAGCTAATTTTTTCTTGCATCAGATGCCCTATTTTCCGCTATATATAAATCAGACCCGCCGCTTCTGGCGCTATTTCACTGGATAATTCTGAGTTTTGCACCCTGCACTTGTGGCGCTGCGGAGAGATTCGCACAATGCGGTGGTGTGAAAGGGTACAGCCTAAAATAACAGCCCGGTAAGATAAATAATGATGATGATGAAGTCTCTCCCTCTTGTGCTGGCGTTTATTCTGCTGGCAGGGTGTTCGTCGGTCGAGCCGCCGGTGGCCCAAAAAACGCAGAGTGCAAAAATCAATCCTGCGCGTTCGCTCACTATGGAGCAACTCTGCAAGGACAACGCCGCGGCGCGCTATAATACGGCGGCGCAGAAAATTGACGTGACCGGGTTTGAACGTTTTCAGGGCAGCTATGAGCTGCGTGGCTACACGGCGCGCAATGAAAGCTTTGTCTGCTCCTTTGATGCAGACGGCGGCTTTTTACACCTGTCAATGCGCTAAAACAGGCCCCGGATCGGCAAAATCCGGCCTGTTTTCCCCAATTTTCCCTAAACAACCCCGTTTCATACTGTATATCTCGCAGCCAGCGGGTATACTGACTCCTTCCTTTAAATCCACACGTATCCAGCACGAAATCATATGCAAAAGTTTGATACCAGGACCTTCCAGGGCCTGATCCTGACCTTACAGGATTACTGGGCTCGTCAGGGCTGCACCATTGTTCAACCACTGGACATGGAAGTTGGCGCGGGCACCTCTCACCCAATGACCTGCCTGCGTGCGTTGGGGCCGGAGCCGATGGCGACCGCCTACGTGCAGCCGTCCCGCCGTCCAACCGACGGCCGCTATGGCGAAAACCCGAACCGTTTACAGCACTACTATCAGTTCCAGGTCGTGATTAAACCGTCTCCGGATAACATCCAGGAGCTGTACCTCGGGTCTCTGAAAGAGCTGGGTATGGATCCGACCATCCACGACATTCGCTTCGTGGAAGACAACTGGGAGAACCCGACGCTGGGTGCCTGGGGTCTGGGTTGGGAAGTGTGGCTGAACGGTATGGAAGTGACGCAGTTCACCTACTTCCAGCAGGTCGGCGGCCTTGAGTGCAAACCGGTCACCGGTGAAATCACCTATGGTCTGGAACGTCTGGCCATGTACATTCAGGGCGTAGACAGCGTTTACGACCTGGTCTGGAGCGACGGCCCGCTGGGTAAAACCACCTACGGCGACGTGTTCCATCAGAATGAAGTGGAGCAATCCACCTACAACTTCGAATACGCAGACGTCGACTTCCTGTTCTCCTGCTTCGAGCAGTATGAGAAAGAAGCCCAGCAGCTGCTGGCGCTGGAAAACCCGCTGCCGCTGCCTGCCTACGAGCGTATTCTTAAGGCTGCCCATAGCTTTAACCTGCTGGATGCGCGTAAAGCCATCTCCGTCACCGAGCGTCAGCGCTACATCCTGCGCATTCGCACCCTGACCAAAGCAGTGGCAGAAGCTTACTACGCTTCCCGTGAAGCCCTTGGCTTCCCGATGTGCAACAAGAATAAATAAGAGGCGGCCATGTCTGAGAATACTTTTCTGGTGGAAATCGGCACTGAAGAGTTGCCACCAAAAGCGCTGCGCAACCTGGCGGAATCTTTCGCGGCAAACGTGACCGCAGAGCTCGATAACGCGGGCCTCGCGCACGGTAAAGTTGAATGGTTTGCTGCCCCGCGCCGTCTGGCGCTGAAAGTGGCAAATCTCGCGGCCGCGCAGGCGGATCGTGAAGTTGAAAAACGCGGCCCGGCGATTGCCCAGGCGTTCGACGCCGAAGGCAAACCGAGCAAAGCGGCTGAGGGCTGGGCGCGCGGCTGCGGTATCACCGTCGATCAGGCCGAACGTCTGACCACTGACAAAGGCGAATGGCTGCTGTATCGCGCACACGTGAAGGGCGAAAGCACCGAAGCGCTGCTGCCGAACATGATTGCCAACTCGCTTTCTAAGCTGCCGATCCCGAAACTGATGCGCTGGGGCGCGAACGACGTGCACTTTGTGCGTCCGGTTCACACCGTAACCCTGCTGCTGGGTGAGAAAGTCGTTCCTGCGACCATCCTTGGCATTCAGTCTGACCGCGTGATTCGCGGCCATCGCTTTATGGGCGAGCCGGAGTTCACTATCGACAATGCCGATCAGTACCCGCAGATTCTGCTGGAACGCGGCATGGTGGTGGCTGACTACGAAGCGCGTAAGGCCAAAATTAAAGCCGATGCGGAAGAAGCAGCGCGTAAGATTGGCGGCATTGCCGATCTGAGCGAAAGCCTGCTGGAAGAAGTCACCTCGCTGGTTGAATGGCCGGTGGTACTGACTGCGAAGTTTGAAGAGAAATTCCTTGCGGTGCCGGCGGAAGCGCTGGTGTACACCATGAAGGGCGACCAGAAGTACTTCCCGGTTTACGACAACGCGGGCAAGCTGCTGCCGAACTTTATCTTCGTGGCCAACATCGAATCGAAAGATCCGACCCAGATCATCTCCGGTAACGAGAAAGTGGTTCGCCCACGTCTGGCCGACGCCGAGTTCTTCTTCAATACCGACCGTAAAAAACGTCTGGAAGATCACCTGCCACGTCTGCAAACCGTGCTGTTCCAGCAACAGCTGGGCACGCTGCGCGACAAAACTGACCGTATTCAGGCGCTGGCGGGCTGGATTGCCGGTCAGATTGGCGCTGATGTGAACCACGCAACCCGCGCTGGCCTGCTGTCTAAGTGCGACCTGATGACCAACATGGTCTTCGAGTTCACCGACACTCAGGGCGTGATGGGGATGCACTACGCGCGCCATGATGGCGAAGCGGAAGATGTTGCGGTCGCGCTGAACGAGCAGTATCAGCCGCGCTTTGCCGGTGACGATCTGCCGTCTAACCCGGTAGCGTGCGCGCTGGCGATTGCCGATAAGATGGACACCCTGGCGGGTATCTTTGGTATCGGTCAACATCCGAAAGGCGATAAAGACCCGTTCGCGCTGCGTCGTGCCGCGCTGGGCGTGCTGCGTATCATCGTTGAGAAGAACCTGAACCTGGATCTGCAAACGCTGACCGAAGAAGCGGTGCGTCTGTACGGCGACAAGCTGACCAACGCGAAAGTGGTGGATGACGTTATCGACTTCATGCTCGGCCGTTTCCGCGCGTGGTATCAGGATGAAGGTTACACCGTCGATACCATCCAGGCGGTGCTGGCGCGCCGTCCGACGCGTCCGGCAGACTTCGATGCCCGTATGAAAGCGGTGTCCCACTTCCGTACCCTGGAAGAAGCGTCTGCGCTGGCAGCGGCTAACAAGCGCGTGTCTAACATCCTGGCGAAATCTGACGAAACGCTGAACGATATTGTTCATGCTTCCGTGCTGAAAGAAGCGGCAGAAATTAAGCTGGCGGGCAACCTCGTCGTTCTGCGCGATAAGCTGCAGCCGTACTTCGCCGAAGGTCGCTATCAGGATGCGCTGATTGAACTGGCCTCGCTGCGCGAGCCGGTGGATGAGTTCTTCGAGAACGTCATGGTGAACGCAGAAGATAAAGACGTGCGTATCAACCGTCTGACTCTGCTGTCGAAACTGCGCGAGCTGTTCCTGCAGGTAGCAGATATTTCCCTGCTGCAGTAAGCGAAACGCGGTAAATAAAAGACCTGCCCTCGGGCAGGTTTTTTTTATGGTGCAGAGGTATACCCGGTCCTTTTTTGTGTTCGCAAATAGACACTTTTGTAATTAACATATCTGTATTAACATATATGTGTGGTGACGATAACGGAGTCAGCTATGCTACAACCGGTTCAACTTTTCAAAATCCTGGCGGATGAAACCCGTCTTGCGATCCTTATGCAACTGAGAGAGTCGGGCGAGCTGTGCGTTTGTGATATCTGCGGTGCCACCTCGGAATCACAGCCGAAAATTTCCCGGCATATGGCGATTTTACGCGGGGCTGGGTTAGTTATGGACCGTCGGGACGGAAAATGGGTTTATTACCGATTGTCTCCGCATATGCCTGCCTGGGCGGCAGACGTCATCTCAACCGCCTGGCAGTGCCTGCGTGAAGACGTACGTAAACGACGGGTGACGTCGGATTGTTCTTCCTGCTAAGGCTGAATAGTACATATATATATAATCATATGTTAATGGGGTGTGAAATGTTGTTGGCAGGGAGTCTGTTTCTACTGACGCTGGTGCTGGTCATCTGGCAGCCAAAAGGGCTGAGCATTGGCTGGAGCGCAAGCATTGGGACGGTCCTCGCGCTGGCGACGGGCGTGATTCATATCGACGATATTCCCGTTGTCTGGAACATTGTGTGGAACGCTACGGCGACATTTATTGCCGTCATCATGATCAGCCTGTTGCTCGATGAGTGCGGTTTCTTTGAATGGGCCGCGCTGCACGTCTCGCGCTGGGGTAAGGGGCGCGGGCGTTTGTTGTTTACCTGGATAGTCTTACTCGGCGCGGCCGTCGCGGCGCTGTTTGCGAACGACGGCGCGGCGCTGATTCTAACGCCTATCGTGATTGCCATGCTGCTTGCACTAGGCTTCAGCCAGGGTACGACGCTGGCTTTTGTGATGGCCGCGGGGTTCATTGCGGATACGGCCAGCCTGCCGCTGATCGTCTCTAACCTGGTGAATATCGTCTCGGCTGATTTCTTTGGCCTGGGTTTCACCCGGTACGCTTCCGTGATGGTGCCCGTGGATATCGCGGCGATTGTTGCCACGCTGGGGATGCTGCATTGGTTCTTCCGCCGGGACATCCCCAGGACCTACGACGTTGCTTTGCTGAAGACGCCGGCCAGCGCGATTAAAGATCCCGCGACGTTTAAGATGGGCTGGGTGGTGCTGCTGTGTCTGCTCGCTGGGTTCTTTATTCTGGAACCGATGGGGATTCCCATCAGCGCAATTGCCGCCGTAGGCGCCGCGGCGTTGTTTATCGTCGCGAAGCGCGGCCACGCGATTAATACCGGAAAGGTATTGCGTGGGGCGCCGTGGCAGATTGTCATTTTCTCGCTCGGCATGTATCTGGTGGTTTATGGGCTGCGTAATGCGGGGCTTACGGAGTGGCTGTCTGGGGTGCTGAACGTACTGGCCGAGCATGGCCTATGGGCCGCCACGCTGGGAACCGGCTTTATTACGGCATTTCTGTCGTCAATGATGAACAATATGCCGACGGTGTTGATTGGTGCGCTGTCGATTGATGGCAGCGCCGCGACCGGCGTCATCAAAGAAGCCATGGTCTATGCCAACGTTATTGGCTGCGATCTGGGGCCGAAGATTACCCCGATTGGCAGCCTGGCTACGCTGCTGTGGCTGCACGTACTGGCGCAGAAAAACATGAAGATTACCTGGGGATATTACTTCCGTACGGGCATCATCATGACGCTGCCGGTGCTCTTTGTCACCCTGGTCGCACTGGCGCTGCGGCTCTCCGTCACTTTGTAATGAGATACTGTATGAGCATGATTACTGTCTATCATAACCCCGCCTGCGGCACGTCGCGGAATACGCTGGAGATGATCCGCAACAGCGGCAATGAGCCGAAGATTGTTTATTATCTCGACACGCCGCCCTCCCGCGATGAGTTGGTTAAGCTGATTGCCGATATGGGGATAACGGTACGCGCGCTGCTGCGCCAGAATGTGGAACCCTATGAACAACTCGGCCTGGCTGAAGATCGGTTTACCGATGAACAATTGATCGGTTATATGCTTGAACATCCGATCCTGATCAACCGCCCGATTGTCGTGACGCCGCTGGGCACCCGACTGTGCCGCCCTTCTGAGGTTGTGCTGGAGATCTTACCTGAGCCGCAGCAGGGCGCGTTCACCAAAGAAGATGGTGAACAGGTGGTCGATGAATCGGGAAAAAGAGTGAAACCCTGATTCGCTTTACCCGGGCAGCATCTTGCTAAAAAGAACCTGCTATCAACGGGTTGCTTCATCAAGCCCGCGCTTGTCAGGCCTTGTCGCTTTGAGGCCTGGCGTTGCGCCAGGCATAAAATGCGTAAAAAATAGCCTTGAAATACGCCCAACAATGCGTTTATGCTTTGCCGCGACGAACCCCTCGTCTTACTGAGGCACACTGAAAATGGACAAACACACCTGCTGAATTCGAATCCTTGCTGGGCGCTTGCCGCACGCAGGGGAACTATTGATTTCATTCAGGAGTGCTTATGGCCCATTGTGCGCTATCCCCCGCTTTTATTTTGCATCAGGTCACCTGTCAGTTTGCGACGGGCGATACCCTTTTTGGCCCACTGAACGTCTCGCTGGCCCCCTCGCAGTGCGGTCTTGTCGGACGTAACGGCGTGGGTAAAACCCGCCTGCTACGCCTGCTGGCGGGGAAAGACCGTCCTTCTTCTGGTCATATTGAACCACTTTCCTCCTGTGCGTATGTGGCGCAGCAGCATGCGGTGTCCGCAGAGATGACGCTGGCAATGTTGCTTGGCTATGAGGCGATTTTTTCCGCTTTACAGCGTCTCGCTGCAGGCCACGCGCTGGCTGATGATATTGAATGCCTGGACGGTTATTGGGAACTGCCTGAGCGATTAAACGCAGCGTTTCTGGCCGCAGGGCTGGGCGAGTTTGACCCCGCGCGGCCAGCGCTTTCTCTGAGCGGCGGAGAACGGGTGAAAGCGTTGCTCTGCGCCGCGTTTGCCTCCGATGCGGCGTATTTGCTGCTGGATGAGCCGACTAACCATCTTGATAGCGGCGGGCGCGAATGGCTTTATCGGCAGCTGGAAAGCTGGCGAGGCGGGGCGCTGATTGCCAGCCACGATCGCGAGCTGCTCGGGCGGATGCCGCGTATTCTCGAGCTGACCCCCTCAGCGCTACGTAGCTACGGTGGCAGCTATGCGGATTATCAGCAGCAGCGCGATGCCGAGCAGTCCGCGGCACGGGCCGCGCTCTGCCATGCTGCAACTGAACGACGCCGCGTCCGGACGCGGATGCAAAAGGAACATGACGATTGTCAGCGGCGCTCGGCTAAAACATTAAGGACCGTCGATAGCCTGAACATCGCCTCTTTTGAGCGTGTGAAGTACAAAGGCGCGGCGCGCGAGCGGCCAGGGACGCTGCTCACTCAGCACCGGGAGCAAAACGCGACGCTAAATCATGCGGTAGCACAGGCGCGGGAACGCGTGGAAGAAGATGTGCCCATCCTGTTTACCTTGCCAGGAGGCCGTATCGCGGCGGGCAAGCAGATATGGGTGGCTGAGCAGCTGTGTTTAGCGCATTCGTCGGCGTTCCCGCTCACCTTGCGGTTGGATGGCCCGATGCGAGTGGCGCTGCGCGGCCCGAATGGCTGCGGCAAAACGACGCTGCTGAAAACGCTGATGGGCATTGAATCACCGCTCTGCGGTGAATGCCGATTGTCGGTCAGCGCGGCCTGGCTCGATCAACATCTTACGCAGCTGGATTTATCGCAATCGGTGATGGGGCATTTGAGGGCAGGCGATTCGCCGTTAGTGGAGGGGGAGCTGCGTACCCGCCTGGCCCAGCTTCGGCTCGACGCCGATAAGGTCAATCTACCGCTGGCGGCATTGAGCGGCGGTGAACGCTTAAAAGCCGCGCTGGCCTGCGTGCTGTGGCGTCGGGAACCGGCGCAACTGTTATTGCTGGACGAGCCGACCAACCATCTCGATCTGGCATCTGTTCAGGCAATTGAAGCGGCGCTAGTCGGATTTCCCGGCGCGATGCTGGTGGTGTCGCACGATGAGGCGTTTTTACAGGCGTTGAAGTTGACGCATAGTCTGACGTGGCAGGAGAACGGCTGGATTTTTAAGGCGTTATAAATAAAAAAATCCCCGCCGTAAGGCAGGGATTTCGAATTTTTAGCGGCGTGAACTTACAGAGAAGTTACGTTGCCAGCTGCCGGGCCTTTAGCGCCGTTTTCGATGGTGAAGGAAACTTTCTGACCTTCGTCCAGGGATTTGTAGCCATCGTTCTGGATAGCAGAGAAGTGTACGAACACGTCTTTAGAACCATCGTCAGGAGTGATGAAGCCGAAGCCTTTGTCAGCGTTGAACCATTTTACGATACCAGTCATTTTACCGGACATAGAAATTACCTTTAAAAATTAATTGAGCCTTACGGCGATATGGCATGCTTTACAGAATTTAAAGCGTAAAGGAAATGTCGCTACGAGGGGTACCAATGGATAACCTTGAAGGGAACTGCTTTACTCAACTGCTTTGTGGTCTGTATGTCAAACCGTGGAATCATTAACGCATACTTCCGGGCTCAAAAGCAAACGTTATCTGTGCCCATCCGGCTATGCAACGGGTGCGCCTACGGTGGTAATTTTGTTTAATATCATGATATATAAATAAAATTTAAGGAAATCTCTGCTTTGTAAAAAAGCGTCATAGCGCCCCGGCAGCGGGCCTGCCGGGGCGTGGCATTACACTTTTTGTGCCGCTTTTGGCAGCGACGACGGGCCGCTGGCACCCTGAAGCGGCTGCCGTTTACTCGCCGCGTGCTTGATCATCAGCGCAATAGCTGACAGCACGGCAGGAATAGCCAGCAGCGCGAAAATGGTCTTAAAGGAGAGCTCGGCCTGCATCAGGAAAGCGCCGCTGAAGGCGCCGAGAATCCCGCCGAAGCGACCCAGGCCCAGCATCCAGGCAACGCCGGTGGCGCGCCCTTGAGTCGGGTAAAAACCGGCGGCCAACGCCGGCATGGACGACTGTGCGCCGTTCATGATGGTGCCGGCGATAAACACCATTACGCCCATTAATACCAGACTGCTGGTTGAGAAGCCCACCAGGCAGACAAAGACGCCGGTCAGCAAATAGCCCACCGCCACCACTTTATTCGGGTTAATTTTGTCCATCAGCGCGCCGAGCACCAGTACGCCAATGCCGCCGCCCAGCGGGAAGAGGGCGGTAATAACCGAAGCCTGGCTCAACGTTGCGCCGGTTTCGCGAATCAACAGCGGCAGCCAGCTGGTCAGCAGATAGAAGATCAACAGGCCCATAAAGTAGGTCAGGCACAGCATAATGGTGCCCACCAGATAGCGTGGCGAGAAGATGACGCCCAGCGCCGACTGCTCTTTGACCTGACCCGTTTCCTGCAATACAAAGTGCGTGTTATCCGGCAGAGGGGCGATGTGGCGTAAAATCCGCGCAATCTGTTGCTGAGATTTGTTCTTCACCGCCAGATAGCGAGCGGACTCCGGCAGCAGGAAGATCAGCGCCACGGCCAGCGCCAGCGGCATCACGCCGCCAAGAATCAGCACGCTTTGCCAGCCGTAGTGCGGAATCAGCCATGCTGAAACAAAGCCGCCCATTGATGAACCAATGGGGAACCCGACGAACATCAGGTTTACCAGCAGCGCGCGGCGGCGCTCCGGAGCATATTCACTCATCAGCGTGGCGGCGTTCGGCATCGCGGCGCCGAGCCCCAGGCCCGTTAAGAAGCGCAGGACGGTCAGCTGCGTCAGCGATGTGGCGAAGGCCGTGATCAGGCTGAAGCCGCCAAAGACCAGAATTGACAGGACCAGCACCTTTTTGCGGCCAATGCGGTCGGCCATTGGGCCTGCGGTTAATGCGCCCACTGCAAGGCCGACCAGCGCGGCGCTCATCACGGGGCCGAGATCGGATTTTTGTACCCCCCATTCCTGGATCAAATCGGAGGCGATAAAACCAATAATGGCGGTATCAAATCCATCCATAGCGACGGTCACAAAGCACAGCACCAGAATCATCCACTGGTACTTTGAGAAGGGATGGCGGTTGATAAAAGCCTGAATATCCGTTGTTGTCTGTGTTGTCATGCGGTAATTCCTGCTAAGCGAGGCGAGAGAGCGGGATTTATCCTCTTGTCTCTCTCACGGGTATTGAGGTTTTGGGCGATTATCGAACGTATTGTCGTTAATCGTTCATTCAATCAAATCATTTAGCGGGCCTTCCCACAACGTGCCGCCGGGCGGAAGTGTGCGATTATCGTTCGCTCCGTTTTTGTTGCCGCGATGATTTAGCTAAAAAAAGATGAATATCATTACGTTAGTTCCTCTTTTCTTGCATGATCGCATTGCGATAAATGTGATGGATGCAACACCTTGTTAACATTTCAACGGAAGCGCGGCAGAACGTATGAAAAAGGTATCTTGCGGCGCGGCTCTGGACTATCCTTGTCAGCGTTAGGCACGCGTGTGCCGGTTTGCGCTTTTTTTGGCTGAAGGAGTAAGAAAATGGCGACAGGAAAGTCCTGCTCTCGCTGGTTTGCGCCTGTTGCGGCGTTATTGATGGTTGTTAGCCTGAGTGGGTGTTTTGATAAGGAAGGCGATCAGCGTAAAGCATTCGTCGATTTCCTGCAGAATACGGTAATGCGCGGCGGTGAACGCCTGCCAACACTGACGGCTGACCAGAAAAAACAGTTCGGGCCGTTTGTTTCCGACTACGCCGTCATTTATGGCTATTCACAGCAGGTGAGCCAGGCAATGGACGCGGGTCTGCGTCCGGTGGTGGATAGCGTTAACGCCATTCGCGTACCGCAGGATTACATGACCCAGCGCGAGCCGCTGCGTCAGGCAAATGGTTCGCTGGGCGTACTGAGCCAGCAGCTGCAAAATGCCAAAATGCAGGCAGATGCTGCGCACGCCGCGCTGAAGCAGGCAGACGATCTGAAGCCGGTCTTCGACCAGGTTTACAGCAAAGTGGTTACCGGCCCGGCCGACGCGCTGCAGCCGCTGATCCCAGCCGCGCAGGTGTTCACACAGCAGCTGGTGCAGGTGGGTGATTTTGTGGCTCAGCAAGGCACTCAGGTGAGCTTTGTGGCCAACGGCATTCAGTTCCCGACCTCACAGCAGGCAAGCCAGTACAATGCGCTGATTGGCCCGCTGGCCGCACAGCATCAGGCCTTTAGCCAGGCGTGGATGGCGGCGGTTAACGCGACCAAATAAGCCATAATGGCAGCCCGGCACCCGCCGGGCTGTTTTGTTTTATCCCGCAACCTGCGGATTCACGCAGTTCTTCTCTACCTTCCCTTGCAGCGCATCAATCAGGTTATCCACCGCACAGGCCGCCATGTTGTAGCGGGTTTCATGCGTCGCGGACCCGATATGCGGCAGCGCAACAACGTTCGGCAGCTTCAACAGCGGGGAGCTGGCAGGCAGCGGCTCCTGCTCGAAGACATCCAGCCCTGCGGCATGAATGTCACCGTTACGCAGCGCGGAGATAAGCGCTTTCTCGTCCACCACCGGGCCGCGGCCGGCGTTGATAAAGATGGCTGAAGACTTCATGCGCGCAAACTGCTCGGCGCCGAACAGGTGGTACGTTTCGTCGGTCAGCGGCAGGATCAGGCAGACAAAATCCGCTTCATCCAGCAGCGTGTTCAGGTCGCAGTAGCGGGCGTTAAACCGCTCTTCCGCCTGCTCGTGACGACGGCGCGCGTTGTAGAGAATCGGCATGTTGAAACCAAAGTGGGCGCGCTGGGCGAGCGCCATGCCGATGCGGCCCATGCCGATAATACCCAGCGTTTTATGATGCACGTCGGTGCCAAACCAGTCCGGACCGATGCTTTTTGTCCACTCGCCGGCCTTCACGCGCTCCGCCACTTCAACCACGCGGCGGGCGGTACTGAGCACCAGCGCCATGAGCGTATCGGCCACGGTTTCCGTCAGCACCGTCGGCGTGTGCATCAGCAGCACCCGGCGAGCGTTCAGGGCCTCGACGTCAAAGTTATCGTAACCCACGGAGATGGTGGACGTTGCGCGAAGCTTGGGCATTTTCTCCAGCAAGGCGGTATTGACGGCTTCGCTAGAGCCCAGCAAACCTTCCGCGTTGGCGAAAGCCTCCGCATGCTGCGCGACCGTTTCCGGGCGCAGGTTCGGTACCTGGGTGACCGTAAAATGTTCTGCCAGGCGATGCTGTAAATCGTCAGGTAGCGCTTTATAGAGAATAATAGACGGCTTCATGCGAATCTCCGTAAGTTAAAAGTTTAAGCGTGGCGTGCGCCAACGGGCAGCGGCTGATGATTAGCAGGCTTAACAATAAGAGTTAGCCATACTGAGGCGAAAAGCGCCACCCCCATAAAAATGTATGATGCAGACGGGCTGCCGGTGGCACCGTTGAGATAGCCAACGAACCAGGAACCGAAGAACGAGCCCAGCGCCCCCATGCTGTTGATTAGCGCCATCGCGCCCCCCGCGACGTTGCGCGGCAGCATCTCCGGAATGATGGCGAAGAACGGGCCATACGGGGCGTACATGGCCGCGCCAGCGATCACCAGCAGGCTATAAGAGATCCAGAAATGGTTTGCGCCAACGGCCCAGGAGCCAATAAACGCAAAGCCAGCGATCAGCAGCAGCGGCCAGACGAACAGTCGACGATTTTGCAGTTTGTCGGATGCCCAGGACACCAGAATCATCGCTATCGTCGCGGCGAGGTAAGGTACGGAAGAGAGCCAGCCGACCTCAACCATACCCAGGTTTGCGCCGCCGCTGCGGATGATTGACGGCAGCCACAGTACAAAACCATATACGCCGATGCTCCAGGCAAAGTACTGCATGCAAAGCAGAACCACGTTGCGTGAGCGGAAGGCTTCACCGTAGTTGCGTACCGCTTTAATACCCTGTTGTTCTTGTTCCAGCTGGGCCTGCAGTGCCGCTTTTTCCGATGCGTTCAGCCAGCCGACCTGCGATGGTTTGTCTTTGACCAGCACCCACCAGCAGAAGGCCCAGATAATGGCCGGGAAGCCCTCGATAATAAACATCTCGCGCCAGCCGAGCGCCTGAATCAGATAGCCTGACACCACCGACATCCACAGTACGGTGACGGGGTTCCCGAGGATCAGGAAGGTGTTGGCCCGCGAACGTTCGGATTTGGTAAACCAGTTGCTGATGTAAATCAGCATTGCGGGCATAACGGCGGCTTCCACGACGCCCAGAACAAAGCGAATCGCCGCCAGCGCCGGAATGTTGGTCACCATGCCGGTGAGCGAAGCGCAAACGCCCCATAAAATCAGGCAGGTAAAGATCAGTTTGCGTACGCTGCGGCGTTCGGCATAGATAGCGCCGGGGATTTGAAAGAAGAAGTAGCCGAGGAAGAAGAGGGCGCCCAGCAGGGAAGAGATCCCTTTGGTGATGCCGAGATCTTCGGTAATTCCGGCTGCGGAGGCGAAACTGAAGTTCGCGCGGTCAAGGTACGCCAGGCTGTACGTGATAAACACGATCGGCATGATGTACCACCAACGTTTTGCTGCGTTTGTTGAGCTGTTCATAGGCCTGCCTCTATTGTCGCTTCGCCGCCGCTGCATGTAGGGTACAGGGGGGCTGTTATCGTAACGTGACGTTATTCGCCTAACGCTTCACGGGTGGGTAAACCTTCGCTGTCGCCCTGAACCTGAATCGCCAGTGCGCCAATTTTGTTGCCGCGAGCCACGGCCTGATGCAGCGTGCGCCCCTCGAGCAACGCGCTGACCACGCCAACGGCAAAACCGTCGCCAGCGCCAACGGTGTCAACCACGTTGTCGACTTTGACGGGGGCTACGTGACCCTGCTCGCCGTCGGCGGTTTTATACCAGGCTCCGTCGGCGCCGGTTTTAATGACGACGGCCTTCACGCCGCGGTGGAGATAGAAATCGGCAATACCTTCCGGGGTTTGTTTCCCGGTCAGGATCATGCCCTCTTTCAATCCCGGTAGAACCCAGTCGGCCTGGAAGGCCAGCTGGTTGAGTTTTTCGACCATCTCTGCTTCGCTCTTCCATAGCACCGGGCGCAGATTTGGGTCGAAGGAGAGGGTCTTACCCTGAGCCTTCATCGTGCGCGCAGCGTGGTCGAGCAGCGCATAGGAACTGGCAGAAAGGGCCGCCGCCACGCCGCTGAGGTGCAGATGGCGAGCGCTGGCGAAGTAGGTTTCGTTGTAGTCCTCAACCGACAGGTAGCTTGCCGCCGAGCCTTTACGGAAATACTCTACAATGGGATCGGTTCCATTTTCGACTTTGGATTTAAGCTGAAAGCCGGTGGCGTGCTGTCTGTCGACGGTCACGGCGCAGGCATCAATGCCTTCTTTGTGCAGACTATTGAGTACAAAGCGGCCAAAACTGTCGTTGCCCACGCGGCTGACCCAGCCTACCTTCAGCCCAAGGCGCGCCAGCCCGGTGGCGACGTTAAGTTCGGCCCCGGCAACGCGCTTAATAAACTGTTCAATGTCCTCTAAATCGCCGGTCTGCCTGGCGACAAACATGGCCATCGCTTCGCCGATGGTGATGACATCCAGAGAAGGGTTCATCGCTTACTCCTTACGTAACAATTCAACATAGCGGCGCGTCACGGCGGTCAGATTGTCCCCTTCCAGCGGGAACTCAATACCGCGCGGCACGTCGATGGGTAACTGATTCAGTAACGCCAGCCAGCGGGCATCGGCGGTATCGGGCGGTACGGCCCGGTAGCTGTCGCGGTGCGCGATCGCAGCCTTGACGTGGATATAGCCGACTGACGGCGCCAGCTGTTCAGCGGCGGCTTCCGGGGAATCGCCGACCCACAGCCAGTTACCCATATCAAACGTGAGCTGCACTGGCAGCTTCTGGGTGTGGCAAGCGGCGCTAAAGCGCTGCATTGGCGGCAGCCGTCCGCAGGGGGTTTGATCGTTTTCTACCACCAGTTTCATGCCGCTGCTCTCCAGCCAGTCGCGCAGCGTGCTGAGCTGCCATGTGTGGCTAAAGTGGCCGAGCGATACTTTCAGCCACTGTGCGCGCAGCGTTGTGGCTTCGCGCAGTAATTCCGGAAGCTGGGGGTTGAGCGTACCGTCGGCCATAAACAGCGCTTCGGGCGCGGAATAGCAGGCGGTCAGGTTGGATGAGGCGATGGCGGCGGCCAGGGCAGGGAGTGATTGAAGCTCGGCGGAGGTCAACAGTTCGCGACGGATTTCAACGCCGTCGGCCCCGGCATCGGCGATGACCGGCAGCATTGCCCCTTGTCCACCGGCCGCGCGGACGGCGTCATGGCCATACGCGGCGGTCACCACCATAATTTTTCTTTGCATAGGTACTCCGAATTTAACGCTATGTCTAATACGCTAAATGGAATCGGTTCCAAAGAAAATCATGCTGTGTTGAATTTATGATCTCTATCACGAAGGAAGATTAACGTGCAGTCGATCCGCGAACGATCAGTTCACCGGAAAAAACCTGCTCATGAATAGCATCTGCGCCACCTTCAATGCGGCGCACGACCTGTTCGACGGCGGCATAGCCTATTTGCCAGGTGGGCTGCTTGAGGGTGGTAATGCCGACGCCCGCCAGCTCTGCCCACTCCAGCTCATCAAACCCCAGCAGGCCGATATCGCTGCCCCAGTTCAGGCCGATGCGTTTTAGCGAGCGGGCCACCTGAAGCGTGAGCGCGCCGTTGGCGGATATCACGGCTTTACGCATGCCGCGGTGCTGCTGGTGGAACTGACGCAGGGTGTTATCCAACTGTGCGTTCTCGGCAAGCGGCACTTCGGCGTTTTCTGCCACGACGCCTGGGTAGCGGGCCAGCGTTGCCCGGAAGGCGCTGAGTCGTTCGCGGCGGGTATTGACGGTGCCCAGCGGTTCGCTGAGAAACAGCAGGGCTTCAAAGCCTTGCTCAATCAGGTGTTCAGTGGCGGTTGTGGCGGCCTGGGCGTTATCCAGCCCGACGACGTCGCAGGCAAAATCAGGAATTTTACGGTCGATAAGCACCATGGGCAGCGCGGACTGTTGCAGGCGCTGTAGCCCTTCTTCACGCATGCCGACGGCATTCACGACGATCCCCTCGACCTGGTAGCTGCGCAGCAGATCAAGATAATGCAGCTCCTGGTTAACCTCGTTATTGGTATTACACACCAGCGGGGTGAATCCCTTTTCACGGCAGGCGGCTTCAATACCGCTGAGCACGTTGACGGAATAAGGGTTGGTAATGTCGGCGATAATCAGGCCAATCAGGCGGGTGCGGCCGCGCTTCAGGCTGCGAGCCATCAGGCTGGGGCGATAGTCGAGCTCGGCAATCGCCGCTTCAATACGTGCCAGCAGCGCGTCGGAAAGCAGGTGCTTTTCGCCATTGAGGTAGCGGGAAATGCTGGTTTTGCCGGTTTTCGCGGCTTTCGCCACATCGCTGATGGTCGGTCGCGCTGATTTTGCCATGAGTGTTCTCTCGCCTGAAAGTGACAACACCTTAGCGCGAAAATCTGGCTAATCAAGCATTTTGCCGAGCGGCATGGCCGCCCGGCAATGGCATTACTGCATCGGGCTTAGGGTAATTTCCACGCGACGGTTCTGCGCTTTACCCTCTTCGGTACTGTTGCTGGCGATAGGGTTCGCCGGGCCCATACCGGAGGTGCGTACGCGTGTAGCGGCTACGCCCTGGGTAATCAGCGAGCTGGCCACCGAATCGGCGCGCTGCTGAGACAGCTTCATGTTGAGCTGCTGGCTGCCGGTGCTGTCGGTATAGCCGATGACGTTGACCGCCGTTTTCTCGTACTCTTTCAGCACCATCGCCACGCCAACCAGCGTGTTGGCACCCGCCGGTTTCAGGGTGGCGGAAGCGCTGTCGAAGGTGACGTTGTTCGGCATATTCAGCACGATATTGTCACCGTTACGGGTGACGCTGACGCCGGTCCCCTGCATTTTTTCGCGTAGCTTCGCTTCCTGCACGTCCATGTAGTAACCCACGCCGCCGCCGAGCGCAGCGCCTGCTGCCGCGCCAATCAGTGCGCCTTTACCGCGATCTTTCTTCGACGACGAAAGGGCGCCGACACCTGCGCCGACCAGTGAACCAATGCCCGCGCCGATGCCGGATTTACCCGCTTCGCGCTCGCCGGTGTAAGGGTTGGTGGTACAGCCTGAGATTGCCAGCGCGCCGCTGACGATGGCAGCAATCGCAAATACACGTTTTTTCATCTTAATTCCTTAATGACGTTCTTATTTTTCGCCACAGCGACCGTGGCGCGTCATTATGACGTGCGAAATAGACGAAAATTCTTGGGAACTCTCTGAAATTTGTAAGTAACATTGAACGGCGCAATATATAACCGACGCCACCTGCAGGAGCGCTCATTTGTCTACGCCATCTTCTCCCTATACCGTTTTAACCGCTGCCCACTGGGGCCCGATTCTTGTCGACACCGACGGCGAGCAGGTGCTCGCCTCACGCGGTGCGCTACAGACTTCGTTTACCAACTCGCTGCAAAGCGTGGTACGCGACCAGGTGCACAGCAAAACCCGCGTGCGTTATCCGATGGTACGTAAGGGTTTTCTCGCCTCGCCGGAGAGTCCGCAGGGCATACGCGGGCAGGATGAGTTTGTTCGGGTCAGTTGGGATGACGCGCTGGCATTGATCGATCGCCAGCACCGCCGTATTCGCGAAAGTTACGGGCCGGCGTCGATTTTTGCCGGATCATACGGCTGGCGTTCCAACGGAGTGTTGCATAAGGCGGCGACGCTGCTGCAGCGTTATATGAGCCTGGCTGGCGGCTACACCGGCCATCTGGGAGACTACTCCACCGGCGCAGCACAGGCGATCATGCCGCATGTGGTCGGTGGCAATGAGGTCTATCAACAGCAAACCAGCTGGCCGATGGTGCTCGAACATACCGATGTGGTGGTGCTTTGGAGCGCCAACCCAATGAATACGCTGAAAATTGCCTGGAATGCTTCCGACGAGCAGGGGCTGCCCTATTTTGAACACCTGCGGCACAGCGGTAAACGCCTGATCTGCATCGATCCGATGCGATCGGAAACCGTCGCCTTTTTCGGTGAATCGATGGAGTGGATTGCGCCGCATATGGGCACGGACGTGGCGCTGATGCTGGGCATCGCCCATACGCTTTTGACCAATAACTGGCACGATGCCGAGTTTTTATCGCGGTGTACCACCGGTTTCCCGACGTTTGCCGATTATTTGCTGGGTCAAAAAGACGGTGAGGCGAAGTCCGCCGAGTGGGCGGCAGCGATTTGCGGCGTTAGCGCGGATAAAATTCGCGAACTAGCGGATATTTTTCATAAAAATACCACGATGTTGATGTCCGGTTGGGGAATGCAGCGCCAGCAGTTTGGCGAACAGAAGCACTGGATGCTGGTGACGCTCGCCGCCATGCTGGGCCAGATTGGTACGCCGGGCGGTGGCTTTGGCCTCTCTTATCACTTTGCAAACGGCGGCAACCCGACACGGCGCGCGGCGGTGCTGGCATCGATGCAGGGCACCGTGAAAGGCGGCGTTGATGCCGTCGATAAAATCCCGGTGGCGCGTATCGTCGAGGCGCTGGAAAACCCCGGCGCGCCGTATCAGCATAACGGCATGGATCGCCACTTCCCGGATATCCGCTTTGTCTGGTGGGCGGGCGGCGCTAACTTTACCCATCATCAGGATACCAACCGGCTGATTCGCGCCTGGCAGAAGCCCGAGCTGGTGGTGATATCCGAATGCAACTGGACGGCGGCGGCCCGACATGCCGATATCGTGCTGCCGGCGACGACCTCGTTCGAACGCAACGATTTGACCATGACCGGAGATTACAGCAACCAGCATCTGGTACCGATGAAGCGTGTGGTGGCACCGCGTGATGAAGCGCGAGACGATTTTGAGGTTTTTGCCGAACTGAGCGAGCGCTGGGAACCGGGCGGCCGGGCGCGCTTTACCGAAGGCAAGAATGATTTGCAGTGGCTGGAAACGTTCTACAACATCGCCGGGCAGCGCGGTGCACCCATGGGGGTAACGTTGCCGTCGTTTGAGCGCTTCTGGCAGGATAATGAACTGATTGAAATGCCGGAAAACGCGCAGAATGCCGCCTTTGTGCGCTTTAGCGATTTCCGCGCCGATCCGCTGGCTAACCCGCTGAAAACGCCGAGCGGGAAAATCGAAATTTACTCTGAGCGTATTGCTAGCTTCCAGTACTCCGACTGTCCGCCGCACCCAATGTGGCTGGCACCGGATGAATGGCACGGTAACGCGCAGCCTGGGCAGCTACAGCTGTTGTCGGCGCATCCGGCGCACCGCCTGCACAGTCAGCTTAATCATACTTCCCTGCGTGAACGTTACGCGGTGGCCGGGCGCGAGCCGATTACGCTGCATCCACAGGATGCGCAGGCGCGGCAGATTCGCGATGGCGACCTGGTGCGCGTGTGGAACGCCCGTGGCCAGGTGCTGGCGGGGGCTGCGGTGAGTGAAGACATCAAACCCGGCGTCATCTGCCTGCACGAAGGGGCGTGGCCCGACTTCGCGCCGGAGGCGGGCGGCATTTGTAAGAATGGGGCGGTTAACGTGCTGACGAAAGACATCCCCAGCTCACGGCTGGGGAACGGCTGCGCAGGGAATACCGCGCTGGCGTGGATTGAGAAATATGATGGCCCGGCGCTTACGCTAACGGCGTTTGATCCGCCTGCCAACGCATGATCCACGTGGGATGTCGGGTCTCATCCTGCCAGGCGCTGTCTTCAATACGAAAACCCTGCGCGTGGTAGAAATTCACCGCCCGACCGTTTTTCTGGTACACCTCAAGACTGAGGTCGGAGAAGCGCTGCTTGACGACATCGAGCAGCGCCCGGCCGATTCCCCGATGGATGGCATCCGGGGCAACGAACAGCGCGCCGACAAAACGCGACTCCATCACGCTGATAAACCCTTGTAAGCGAGGCCCCTCTTCCCACACCCAGGTTTCGGCTGCGGGAAGGTAGGTATCGCGCACAAGGCTTAAACTCTCCTGCCAGTACTGCGCATGGATAAACGGGTGCGCAAAGGTGGTGCTGTCCAGCCACAGCGTGAGCAAGGGATCGAACTGGTCAGTGTTCCATTTTCTGATCATGCTGAACTCCAGGATGGCAGAAGCAGACGGTCACGTGATCGTTGACCAGCCCGCAGGCTTGCATAAAGGAATAACAGATGGTGGTGCCAACAAATTTAAAACCGCGTTTTTTCAGCGCTTTTGATAGCGCATCTGACGCCGGCGTTGAGGTGGCGATTTCGCCAAGCGTCGCCGCCTGAGTAACGATGGGCGCGTTATCGACAAACGACCACACGAAGTCGTTAAAGGATTCACCGTGAGCTTCCATCGCCAGGAAGGCGCGCGCGTTGCCGATAATGGCCTGAATTTTTCCCCGATGGCGAATGATACCGGCGTCCAGTACCAATCGTTCGACGTCCTCTTCGCTCATGGCGGCCACTTTTACCGGGTCGAAATCGTGGAAGGCGCGACGATAGTTTTCGCGCTTTTTCAGCACGGTTATCCAGGAAAGCCCGGCCTGCTGGCCTTCCAGGCAAATCATCTCGAACAGTTTTTGATTGTCTCTTTGCGGGACGCCCCACTCGTTATCGTGATACGCAATATAAAGCGGATCCTGGCTTACCCAACCACAGCGCTGCATGTGCTTCTCCCTTTTTGTCATTCACGCATGTCTGATAATAAAACTCTGTACTGCTCTTGACGTCGCTCATAAAGCGACAATAGTTAATACAGGGCGCTTTATCCCTAAAAACATAACAATAACTGCCAAAACTGGCTCTTTTCTGGAGTCACTTAATGAATAATAAGAAATGCAATGGCCTTTGGCGATGTGCTGCGCCAGCGTCGGTTTTCGTGTGGATGTTACTATCACCACATGCGAATGCCTGGCAACAGGAATATATCGTGACTGATGCGAAAAGTAATACTGCGGCGCGCTATACATGGGATAGCGATCACCAACCGCGGTACGATGACATTCTGGCTGAGCGTATTGAAGCCGTGCAAACCGGCGCGGGGTTGAATATGAACCTTCCGGATACGACGCCGCTGAATGCGACCAAAACCATGAGCGTTGGCTGGAATTTTCCGCTGACCGAGAGCATGACCACCGGGCCGGTTGTGACGTGGCACTATGACGGATCGCCGGGCTATATGTGGAATGAGTTTGGCGATACGGCGAATGCCGGTAGCCAGACCGATCCGCTCTGGCATGCGAGCGTCAGTACGCTCGGGTGGCGCGTTGATTCGCACCCGTGGCTGGGCATTCGCCCGTGGGCCCAGATCAGCTACAACCAGCAGTTTGGCGAGAATCAGTGGAAAGCGCAGTCCGGCCTCAATCGGATGCCCACGACGACGCAGGACGGTAACTGGGTTGATGTGACCGTCGGGGCCGACATGTTACTGAACTCACATCTGGCGGCCTATGCGGCGTTGTCGCAGGCGGACAATATGGCGGCGGGGGCGAATTATCTTTATACCATGGGCGTTAGCGCGCGCTTTTAAACACGCGATATATTCAGTGGAGTAATTGTTTTTTCAATGTCATTCATTCCGCTGCTGATGCATTTTATTCCGCTCTGAATGCATTTCATGCCTTTTTGGACCTGCGAAAATGCTAACTTCGTTATCGTTAGCAGCAGTTAATTCAAGAAGGCATCTTCATCATGAACGCTGCAACCCAAAATCACACCCGCTGGCTGACATTGCTCGGCACCATTATTACTCAGTTTGCCTTAGGTTCCGTTTATACCTGGAGCCTGTTTAACAGCGCGTTGTCCAGCAAGCTGGACGCGTCGGTCAGCCAGGTGGCATTTTCTTTCGGTTTGCTAAGCCTGGGTCTGGCGCTGTCCTCTTCCGTTGCCGGTAAACTGCAAGAACGCTTTGGCGTGAAGAATGTCACCATTGCTTCCGGCATCCTGTTAGGCGTGGGCTTCTTCCTGACTGCCCATGCGAACAGCCTGATGATGCTGTGGCTCAGCGCAGGGATCATTGTTGGCCTGGCGGACGGTGCAGGTTATCTGCTCACGCTCTCCAACTGCGTGAAATGGTTCCCGGAACGTAAAGGGTTAATTTCCGCCTTTGCTATCGGTGCGTATGGTCTGGGTAGCCTCGGATTTAAATTTATCGATAGCCACCTGCTGGCAACCGTCGGCCTGGAAAATACCTTTATGATTTGGGGCGCGATTGTGCTGGTGATGATTGTCTTCGGCGCGATGCTGATGAAAGATGCGCCAAATCAGGAAGTGAAAAGCAGCAATGGCGTGGTGGCGAACGACTTTACGCTGGCTGAGTCCATGCGTAAACCACAGTACTGGATGCTGGCAGTTATGTTCCTGACCGCCTGCATGAGCGGCCTGTATGTCATTGGCGTAGCGAAAGATATTGCTCAGGGTATGGTTCATCTGGATTTGGCGACTGCGGCAAATGCTGTCACCGTCATCTCTATTGCTAACCTCAGCGGTCGTCTGGTGCTGGGTATCCTGTCCGATAAAATCGCACGAATTCGCGTGATTACTATCGGTCAGATTATCTCGCTGGTGGGCATGGCGGCGCTGCTATTCGCTCCGCTCAATGAAGTGACTTTCTTCGCCGCTATCGCCTGTGTCGCCTTTAACTTCGGCGGGACTATCACCGTATTCCCATCGCTGGTGAGCGAGTTCTTCGGCCTGAACAATCTGGCGAAAAACTACGGCGTGATTTACTTAGGCTTCGGTATCGGCAGCATCTGCGGTTCGCTGATTGCTTCCCTGTTCGGCGGCTTCTACGTGACCTTCTGCGTGATTTTCGCTCTGCTGATTATCTCGTTGGCGCTGTCCACCACCATTCGTCAGCCGCGAACCGAAATGTTGCATCAGGCCCACGCCTAATCGTATTGCCCTCCTCAATAAAATGATTCAGGCCAAATATTTTTGTAAATATTTGGCCTGATCACATTCGTAGCGAATACTTTTCCCCTTTCCTGTTGTCTACTTAGCGCGCTTGCAAATGCGGCCCGGTGGGTATGACGCATATTATTAACTGGCTTACTAATTCTGTGATTTGTAACTGGTTTTTTTTCCCCTTTTTCCAGGGTTTTTCGAATGAGATATATCAAAGCGATGTCCCAGCAGAAGCTGAGCCTTCTGCTGGCAGTGTACATCGGCTGGTTTATGAACTATTCCGTGTTGGTTCGCCGTTTTGGCGGCTACCTTGCGGACTTTAATGTCGAGAAAGGGATTTCTATCGTCATTGAGCTGGTCGGCACGCTGCTAGTGACGTTCTTTTTACTGCGCCTGCTGTCGCTCGGTGGACGCCGGATGTGGAAAGTGCTGGCAACGGCCGTTGTGCTAATCTCCTCCGGTGCCAGCTACTACATGACCAACCTTAATGTCGTGATTGGCTATGGCATTATTGCTTCGGTTATGACCACCGATATCGATCTTTCCAAAGAGGTGGTGGGCTGGCATTTTATTTCCTGGCTGGTGCTGACCAGCATCGTACCGCTGGTGTTTATTTGGTTTAACCAGGCGCGTGACACGCTGCTCTATCAGCTTATGACGCGGGGGCAGCGTTTACGCGGCGTCGGTATTGTGCTGGTGACGGCACTGCTGGTATGGGGCCCTATTCGCTTGATGGAGTCGCATCTGAAAGATACTGAGCGGCTGTCACAGGTGGATATGCCGAGCTATGGCGGCGTACTGGCTAACTCTTATCTGCCGAGCAACTGGGTTTCTGCGCTGAGCCTGTACGGCTGGACGCAGGTCGATGAGTCCCTTGATACTAACGAGCTTATCGATCCGGCGAAAAAGTTTACCTATGTTGCGCCGAAAGATATTGATGACACCTATCTGGTGTTTGTCATCGGCGAAACGACCCGTTGGGATCATATGAGCCTGTTTGGCTATGGGCGAGATACCACGCCGGGGCTGGCAAAGGAAAAAAATCTGGTGGCGTTCCGCGGCTACTCCTGCGACACCGCTACCAAGCTCTCGTTGCGCTGTATGTTCGTCCGTCAGGGCGGGGCCAGCGATAACCCGCAGCGGACGCTGAAAGAGCAGAACGTGTTTGCAGTACTCCATCAGCTAGGCTTTACCGGCGATCTCCTGGCCATGCAGAGCGAGCTGTGGTTCTACAGCAACACCATGGCGAATAACATCGCCTACCGTGAGCAAATCGGTGCCGAACCGCGTAACCGTGGTAAGGCAGTGGATGACATGCTGCTGGCGGACGAAATGAAAAACGTGCTGACGCGCACCGGTGTTGATGGTAAACATCTGATTATTATCCACACGAAGGGGTCGCACTTTAACTACACTCAGCGCTACCCGCGCAGCTTTGCGAAGTGGACGCCGGAGTGCGTGAACGTGGACGATAAGTGCAGCAAAGCGGAGCTGATTAACTCGTACGATAACTCGATCACCTACGTTGACCATTTCCTGGTGAACATTTTCGATCAGCTGCGCGATAAGAAGGCGATCGTCTTCTATGCCGCAGACCACGGCGAGTCGATTAACAACCACGAGCGTCTGCACGGCACGCCGCGTAAGATGGCTCCGCCGGAGCAGTTCCGTGTCCCGATGCTGGTCTGGATGTCTGATAAGTATCTGGAAAATCAGGGTCATGTATTCAATCCGTTGATCACCCTGTAGAATGACTGATTTACGGGTGAGAATTTATGGCTCAGGTTGACGTGAAATGTCCCTTCTGTGGACGCATTGATGCGGTTAAAAAGCATGGTCTGGGCACTGCCGGGCACCAGCGCTATCGTTGTCAGTCATGTAGCCGAACTTTCCAGCTTGATTACGCTTATCGTGCCTGCCAGCACGGCATGAAAGAGCAAATTGTTGACCTTGCGATGAACAACTCGGGGATCCGCGATACTGCAAGAGCGCTACATATCAGCATTAATGCTGTTGTGCGCACCTTAAAAAACTCTCGCCGCGACGGGTAACTACGCTTCCACTGGACAACCTGCAAATCCAGCTGATTTGTGAAATTGATGAAATGTGGTCATTTGTGGGCAACAAGAAGCAGCAGCGTTGGTTGTGGTATGCATGGGAGCCTCGCCTCAAACGTATTATTGCCCATGCTTTTGGCCGTCGAAGCAAAAAGACTTTGCGTAAGTTATTGAAGCTGTTAGTGGGCTTTAATGTTGTCTTCTGGTGCACAGATAACTTCAGCGTTTACGACATGTTACCGAATGAAAAGCACATCACAGGCAAGCTTTATACACAACGGATAGAGCGTGAAAACCTGAACCTTCGCAACCGGCTAAAGCGGCTTAATCGTAAGACCCTCGGATACTCGAAATCAGTAGAAATGCATGACAAAATTATCGGTACATTCATTGAGCGTGAGCACTACTTGCAATGAGCCGATCTACACATTGAATACGTGACCAAAATCAGGACCATGCGAAGTCATTCGCTTACCTGCAACAGCAGGCGGCAATGAAACAGCCGAAGCGCCACGTTGAGCTTTATGACACTATCATGGGCTGTCTGGGGTACACTTCCCCGGATGGCGGTATCAACGAGCGTAATAACTGGTGTCATGTCCCCGAGGCGAAAAAATCGGCGCAGTGATGGCTTTCTGGCCGAACGAAGGGCTTTTGTAAAATAAGGGATTGACGAGGGCGGGGCGCAGCAGTAAGATGCGCCGCATTCGGTGATTGGCGCAGCCTGGTAGCGCACTTCGTTCGGGACGAAGGGGTCGGAGGTTCGAATCCTCTATCACCGACCAAATTAGAAAAAGCCGCTCAATGAGCGGCTTTTTTGCATCTGTAGCCCGGACAGAGGATGAGAATCTCCGGGGGTAAGAGGTTCGACCCGAGCGCAGCGAGAGAACGTTGCGTCAGCAACGGCCCGCAGGGCGAGCCACGAAGTGGCGAGTTATCCTCTATCACCGACCAAATTAGAAAAAGCCGCTCAATGAGCGGCTTTTTTGCATCTGTAGTCTGTAGGCCGGATAAGGCATTCATGCCGCCATCCGGCAACAACCTCCCATTCGGCCCGCTCTTCGCCGCAAACTCTTAACCTGTTTGTTCACAATTCTGTGACATATTCCATTGTATTTTTATATGCATAGCGGGATCTTTTTTCACGCTGCTTATGGGTAACCTCAGCATTTTCACCTGTGCGTTTTAACGTTCGCGGCATTAATCGCTCAGATAATCAGCATATCGAAAGAAATTTTTCTCATTATGGCTAATTGTTAATCACTGAATGTTGCAAATTATTAAGTGGATAACTCTGCCTTATTGCCCGTAGCATAAATTTCTCTGCTGAAAATAGCGCTTCGGGGTTTTTTTAATCTTTGCCCATCCATTCTCACCTTCAATACAAATCCCGGTTAACTGTATTGACGTTTTCACATTCTGTTGACAGATTGTAGGGCATGAGGGGCATTTCATGGAGAATCCGCGCTGCAACTCAGATGTTCCAGTGAAAGGAATCCCGCCTCTACTACGCATCGACCAAGCCGGGTAAAAAATAAATAAGGCCAGGCGGTGTAACCCAATGCAAAGGGTAAAAACAACACATATCACATTGGAGCAGAATAATGAGTATTTCCTTGAAGAAGTCAGGGATGCTGAAGCTGGGCCTCAGCCTGGTCGCGATGACCGTTGCTGCCAGCGTACAGGCCAAAACCCTGGTTTATTGTTCAGAAGGCTCGCCGGAAGGCTTTAACCCACAGCTCTTTACGTCTGGTACCACCTATGATGCCAGCTCCGTACCTATTTATAACCGTCTGGTTGAATTCAAAACCGGTACCACGGAAATCGTCCCGGGTCTGGCTGAGAAATGGGACATCAGCCCGGACGGCAAAACCTATACCTTCCACCTGCGTCAGGGCGTGAAGTGGCAGGACAATAAAGACTTTAAACCGACGCGTGATATGAACGCCGACGATATCGTCTTCTCCTTCGACCGTCAGAAAAACGCACAAAACCCGTACCACAAAGTCTCTGGCGGCAGCTATGAATACTTCGAAGGTATGGGCCTGCAAGACCTGATTAGCGAAGTGAAAAAAGTCGACGATAACACCGTCCAGTTCGTGCTGACTCGCCCGGAAGCGCCGTTCCTGGCTGACCTGGCGATGGACTTCGCGTCTATTCTGTCCAAAGAATATGCTGACAACATGCTGAAAGCCGGCACGCCGGAGAAAGTTGACCTGAACCCAATCGGTACCGGTCCATTCCAGCTGCAGCAATACCAGAAAGACTCGCGTATTCTGTACAAAGCGTTCCCGGGCTACTGGGGCACCAAGCCGCAGATCGACCGTCTGGTCTTCTCCATCACGCCTGACGCGTCCGTGCGTTATGCCAAGCTGCAGAAGAACGAGTGCCAGGTGATGCCGTACCCGAACCCGGCCGACATCGCGCGCATGAAAGAAGACAAGAGCATCAACCTGATGGAACAGGCTGGCCTGAACGTGGGTTACCTCTCCTTCAACACCGAGAAAAAACCGTTTGATGACGTGAAAGTGCGCCAGGCGCTGACCTACGCGGTCAACAAAGAAGCGATCATCAAGGCCGTTTATCAGGGCGCTGGCGTAGCCGCGAAAAACCTGATCCCGCCAACCATGTGGGGCTATAACGACGACGTCAAAGACTACAGCTACGATCCGGAAAAAGCCAAGGCGCTGCTGAAAGAAGCGGGTCAGGATAAAGGCTTCACCGTTGAGCTGTGGGCGATGCCGGTACAGCGTCCGTACAACCCGAACGCGCGCCGTATGGCGGAGATGATTCAGGCTGACTGGGCGAAGATCGGCGTGCAGGCCAAAATCGTCACCTACGAGTGGGGCGAATACCTCAAGCGCGCGAAAGCGGGCGAACACCAGGCCGTGATGATGGGCTGGACCGGCGACAACGGGGATCCGGATAACTTCTTCGCGACGCTGTTCAGCTGCGCGGCAGCGAAAGACGGCTCTAACTACTCTCGCTGGTGCTACAAGCCGTTTGAAGACCTGATTCAGCCGGCACGTGCGACCGACAACCACGAGAAACGCGTTGAACTGTACAAGCAGGCGCAGGTGGTGATGCACGATCAGGCTCCGGCGCTGATCATTGCACACTCCACCGTATACGAGCCGGTGCGTAAAGAAGTCAAAGGCTATGTGGTTGACCCGTTAGGTAAGCACCACTTCGACAACGTATCTATCGAATAATAAAGACGACGCCTTAACAGGCAGCGCATGCTTCCTGCCCCCCTTGGGGTGGGAAGCCGCGCCGTATCTGCGCCTCTCGCGTTTGGCGAGGGCGGCAGATTTGTGAGCAATACAGACGGCCTGTGACCAGGCGGGACGTCATTAGAGAGAATCAGGGTTATGTTGCAGTTCATCCTCAAACGGTTGGGTCTGGTGATCCCAACGTTTATCGGTATCACCCTCCTTACGTTTGCCTTCGTGCATATGATCCCCGGCGATCCGGTGATGATTATGGCCGGCGAGCGTGGTATTTCCCCTGAGCGCCATGCCCAGCTTCTGGCCGAACTCGGCCTGGATAAGCCGATGTGGCAACAGTACCTCCACTATATCTGGGGCGTACTGCACGGTGACTTAGGCATTTCATTAAAGAGCCGACTCCCGGTGTGGGATGAGTTCGTGCCGCGCTTTAAAGCGACGCTGGAACTCGGTATTTGCGCCATGATTTTCGCCGTCGCCGTGGGGATTCCGGTGGGCGTACTGGCTGCGGTTAAACGCGGCTCTATCTTCGATCACACCGCCGTTGGCCTTGCGCTGACCGGCTATTCCATGCCGATTTTCTGGTGGGGCATGATGCTGATTATGCTGGTGTCGGTTCACTGGAACCTGACGCCGGTATCCGGGCGCGTGAGTGACATGGTGTTTCTCGACGACTCAAACCCTTTGACCGGCTTTATGCTGATTGATACCGCCATCTGGGGGGAAGAGGGCAACTTTATCGACGCGCTGGCGCATATGATTCTGCCCGCCATCGTGCTGGGGACCATTCCGCTGGCGGTGATCGTGCGTATGACGCGCTCCTCGATGCTGGAAGTGCTGGGCGAAGACTACATCCGTACCGCGCGCGCCAAAGGGCTGACCCGCATGCGTGTGATTATCGTCCACGCGCTGCGCAATGCCATGCTGCCGGTTGTCACCGTTATCGGTCTGCAGGTCGGCACGCTGCTGGCAGGCGCAATTTTGACGGAAACCATCTTCTCCTGGCCGGGTCTGGGTCGCTGGCTGATTGATGCCTTGCAGCGCCGTGACTATCCGGTAGTGCAGGGCGGCGTGCTGCTGGTGGCGACGATGATTATTCTCGTCAACCTGCTGGTAGACCTGCTGTACGGCGTGGTGAACCCGCGCATTCGTCATAAGAAGTAAGGGGCCGTCATGTCACAAGTTACTGAGAATAAAGCACCGGTGCCGATGACCCCGTTACAGGAATTCTGGCACTACTTTAAACGCAATAAGGGCGCGGTCGTTGGCCTGGTGTACGTGGTCATCGTGCTGTTTATTGCCATTTTCGCCAACTGGATTGCGCCGTATAACCCGGCGGATCAGTTCCGCGATACGCTGCTAGCGCCACCTGCATGGCAGGAGGGCGGCTCGTGGGCACACTTATTTGGTACCGATGATGTGGGGCGTGACGTACTGTCGCGGCTGATGTACGGCGCGCGCCTGTCGCTGCTGGTCGGGTGCCTGGTGGTTGTCCTGTCGCTGATCATGGGGGTCGTTCTTGGGCTGGTTGCCGGTTATTTCGGCGGGCTGGTCGATAACATCATTATGCGCGTCGTCGACATCATGCTGGCGCTGCCAAGCCTGCTGCTGGCGCTGGTGCTGGTGGCCATCTTCGGCCCATCAATTGGTAACGCCGCGCTGGCGTTGACGTTTGTGGCCCTGCCGCACTACGTTCGCTTAACCCGTGCTGCCGTGCTGGTGGAAGTGAACCGCGACTACGTTACGGCCTCACGCGTCGCGGGCGCTGGCGCAATGCGCCAGATGTTCGTCAATATTTTCCCGAACTGCCTTGCGCCGCTGATTGTTCAGGCCTCGCTCGGTTTCTCTAACGCCATTCTCGATATGGCTGCCCTCGGCTTCCTGGGGATGGGCGCACAGCCGCCCACGCCGGAATGGGGCACCATGCTCTCTGACGTTCTGCAGTTTGCGCAAAGCGCCTGGTGGGTCGTGACCTTCCCGGGGCTGGCAATCCTGCTGACGGTGCTGGCATTTAACCTGATGGGTGACGGTCTGCGTGACGCGCTCGATCCCAAACTGAAGCAGTAAGAGGTTCGAGATGGCGTTATTAAATGTAGATAAATTATCGGTGCACTTCGGCGATGAAGGCACACCGTTTAAGGCCGTGGATCGCGTGAGCTATAGCGTGAGCCAGGGGGAAGTGGTCGGTATCGTCGGTGAGTCCGGCTCCGGTAAATCAGTCAGCTCGCTGGCGATTATGGGGCTGATTGATTACCCGGGCCGCGTAATGGCGGAAAGCCTGCAGTTCAACGGCCAGGATCTGAAACGAATCTCTGAGAAGGAGCGTCGTAACCTGGTCGGTGCCGAAGTGGCGATGATCTTCCAGGATCCGATGACCAGCCTGAACCCGTGCTACACCGTCGGCTTCCAGATTATGGAAGCCATCAAGGTGCACCAGGGCGGTAATAAGAAAACCCGCCGTCAGCGGGCGATTGATCTGCTCAACCAGGTCGGTATTCCGGATCCGGCCTCGCGTCTGGACGTTTATCCGCACCAGCTTTCCGGTGGGATGAGCCAGCGCGTGATGATCGCGATGGCGATCGCTTGCCGTCCGAAGCTGCTGATTGCCGATGAACCGACGACCGCGCTGGACGTCACCATCCAGGCGCAGATCATCGAGCTGCTGCTTGAATTGCAGCAAAAAGAGAATATGGCGCTGATCCTGATTACTCACGATCTGGCGCTGGTGGCCGAAGCGGCGCACAAAATTATCGTCATGTATGCCGGTCAGGTGGTGGAGACGGGCGCCGCCAGCGATATCTTCCGCGCGCCGCGCCATCCGTATACTCAGGCCTTGCTGCGCGCGCTGACGGAGTTTGCTCAGGACAAAGCGCGTCTGGCTTCCCTGCCGGGCGTGGTGCCGGGTAAGTACGACCGCCCGAATGGCTGTCTGCTCAACCCGCGCTGCCCGTATGCCACGGAAAAATGCCGCAGCGTAGAGCCTGAGCTGAACACCGTTGACGGTGCTCGCCAGTCGAAATGTCACTATCCACTCGATGATGCCGGGAGGCCCACACTATGAGTACGCACGAGGCCACCTCGCAGCAGCCGCTGCTGCAAGCCATTGACTTGAAAAAACACTACCCGGTGAAGAAGGGCATGTTTGCCCCGGAACGGCTGGTGAAGGCGCTGGACGGCGTCTCCTTTACCCTCGAACGCGGTAAAACGCTGGCGGTGGTGGGGGAATCCGGCTGTGGTAAATCCACTCTGGGTCGCCTGTTAACGATGATTGAAGTGCCGACCGGCGGTGAGCTGTATTACCAGGGGCAGGACTTGCTCAAGCACGACCCGCATGCGCAAAAGCTGCGCCGGCAGAAGATCCAGATTGTGTTCCAGAATCCGTACGGTTCCCTGAACCCGCGTAAAAAAGTGGGACAGATTCTGGAAGAGCCGCTGTTGATTAACACCCCGCTCAGCAAAGAGCAGCGTCGTGAAAAAGCGCTGGCGATGATGGCGAAGGTGGGTCTGAAAACCGAGCACTACGATCGCTATCCGCATATGTTCTCCGGCGGTCAGCGCCAGCGTATTGCTATCGCCCGCGGTCTGATGCTGGATCCGGATGTGGTGATTGCCGATGAACCGGTGTCCGCACTCGACGTTTCCGTGCGCGCGCAGGTGCTGAACCTGATGATGGATTTGCAGCAGGATCTGGGGCTGTCCTATGTTTTTATCTCCCACGACCTGTCGGTGGTAGAGCATATTGCTGATGAAGTCATGGTGATGTACCTGGGCCGCTGCGTGGAGAAGGGGAGTAAGGATCAGATCTTCAATAATCCACAGCACCCGTACACCCAGGCGCTGTTGTCGGCAACGCCGCGTCTGAATCCGGACGAACGTCGTGAGCGCATTAAACTCACCGGCGAGCTGCCAAGCCCGCTTAACCCGCCGCCGGGCTGCGCGTTTAACGCCCGCTGCCGCCGCCGATTTGGGCCATGTACACAGCTCCAGCCGCAGTTGAAAGATTATGGCGGTCAGCTGGTGGCGTGTTTCGCCGTCGATCAGGATGAAAATCCGGAAAAAAGCCTCTAACTTGCTATAGACGCAGTATCAGGGCCGCAGGGGTAAAACTCTGCGGCCTTTTTCGTTTTCGGGCGCAATTCTGAAAGTGAGCGGGTGGCGACGAGCGACGGGACGGTTTGCAGTAGTATCGGACATAAGCCGGGTCTTCCCGGTGAGGCGCAATGTTGCGGGGGCTTGATCCCCGGCGGCATACGTTGCTGGAAAGAGAAAGCCCCCGCACGTTGACGGGTATAAACCGGCAGCATAACGAGGGCCATTCACTTGCTAGACAACAAGAGGATAGCCGCGAACCGTTGCCATTGCAATGCAGACGGTTATATGACGCTCAATGAGGCGTTATTACTTGCGGTAGTGACGTCCATCGTCGGCCCGATTGTGGTCGCGCTGGTTCGTTATTTCTTCAAGTTCTAACCTGACGGGGCGTTATGGCTGCTGTAATGGCAACATGCGCCCGAACCGGGCCGCAGGGGTAAAACTCTGCGGCCTTTTTCGTTCTCGGGCGCAATTCTGAAAGTGAGCGGGTGGCGGCGAGCGACGGGACGGTTTGCAGTAGTATCGGACGTAAGCCGGGCCTTCCCGGTGAGGCGCAATGTTGCGGGGGCTTGATCCCCGGCGGCATATGTTGCTGGAAAGAGAAAGCCCCCGCACGTTGTTTGGTTTTAACCTGGCAACTTACGAGGGCATCCACATCTCTTCACAAAGACAGGATAGCCGCGAACCGTTGCCATTGCAACGCAGGCGGTTATATGACGCTCAATGAGGCGTTAGCACTTGCGGTGGTGACTTCCATCGTCGGCCCACTGGTAGTGGCGCTGATTCGTCACTTCTTCAAGTTCTAACCTGACGGGGCGTAGTGGCTGCCGCAGTAGCAACATGCGCCCGAACCGGGCCGCAGGGGAAACTCTGCGGCCTTTTTCGTGAGGTGCATCGGCCGGGGGTACATCACTTGACCGGGCCATGTGGTTATTGCGGGTACGGCACCCAGGCACCGCCGTTCAGGCGAACGTACGGTTTACCCTGGTATTGCACTACGACCGCGTTGGAGTTCTCCGAAACGGCGGCGGTTTGCGGCAGATTGCTAGTGAATGCCGACCAATCGACGCTGTCTTCGGTGAAGATTTTGCCGTCTACCGCACGGGCTACCAGCTCGGAAATGGCGAGATAGCTGCTTGGTTGGCTGATGTCGATAGCGGTTCCCTGATGTGGGGCCTTCATGCCAAAGAACTTGATGGCGGCCGGGACGTGAGTAATCGACGGGCTCGGAATATCGCGCAGACCGGAAACCTGCATTTTATCGCCCTGTAGCGCAGCGCCGTGTTCTGGCACGACCACCACCATCACTTTACGACCCGATTTCTCCAGTTCGGTAAAGAAGGCATCCAACTCGTCAAACAGCTTCTGCCCGCGAGCCTTATAGTCGGCCGTTTTGCTCTGCCCCGGGTAGTGGTTACCGTCGTGCAGCGGCAGAATATTATAGAAGGTCGCAGAGCGTCCGCCTGGTTTGATATCCGGCGACTGCATCCAACGGTTGAGAACCGCCAGGTCGTCGTACACCGGCGAGCCGTCGAAGGACAGTAGGTTGACCGGCAGTTTGCTCTGATCCATCAGCGGGCTCTGCATACCGCCATTTTCACGCACTTCCTTGAGGAAATCGCCGAATACGCCGTTGTGATCCAGCATCAGATGCTGCGTGAAGCCCAGCTTCGACAGATTATCGAACAGGTAGCACTGATTGCCCGCAGGCTGATACAGGCTGGTGTGCGACGGCTGGCCGCAGCAGGCGAATCGCCGCCGGACCGCTGTAGGACGTTGCGGAGTTAAAGTTGCTAAAGCGAATATCAAAGTGCGACCACAGCGGGTGCTGCATCAGGGCCGCGGCTTCGAGGTCAGAGTTTGCCAGTGAGCAGATGTTGATCACCAGTAGGTCAAACGGCTGGGCATCTTCGGGCAGTTGTGCCGGGAAGGCCGTCGCGCGTTTGCTTTCCGACGCATAAAAACTATTGAGCCAGGCGTTGAGATTGTCAGACGTCGGCGCTGCCGTTTGTGCTGGGATATCGGCGCTGGTTGCCGCGCTGCTGGCCGCAGCGGCCGGGGCGGAACCGGCGGGAGCCGCGGAGGCGGAGGCGCTGCTGCTGCTTTCCCCGGTCGGCCACAAGCTAAAGGACGGGCCTACCAGGGTGCTCAGGTTAATCCATACCATGGCGGCAACCACGAAGACCGTTATGCGGATCCATTGATTGAGGAATAGCCACGCCACCAGCAGCACAAAGAATGCGCCAACCATCTGCCAGTTAATAAAGCGGGTGATCAGGTCCCAGATATAGTCAGCGCTGAAGCCCGCAATCTGCGAGCCCTGGCTCATAATGCTTTCCGGCCCCGGCAGCCAGGTATCGTGCCAGAACAGCGCAATACCGATCGGGATGGCAATCCACTGCCGCCAGCGGTGCAGCCGGCTATTGGGCAGTGGGAACAGCAGGAAGGCCATAAAAACCAGGTTCTGCATGGCGTGAAAATTGAGGTATCCCGCCCACAGCAGGCCAAACTTGACCAGGAAATAGAAGTTCCAGCCGGACAGACCCCGCCAGTAGTGCCAGGATGAGGACGGTGTAGCGGCGGCGTTTTGCGTCGATTTAGTCATTTTTTGATTTTGCCCTGACGGCCAGATCGCGGCGTAATACGCCTACCGGCTTAACATAACGGGGTTTAAGAAACAGCAAACGGAAGGTGTTTTCAATACGATGTTGATGATGGCGCACCAGGTACCCCAGCGGGAAAAAGAACAGCGCGCATAGCACAACCAGTTGAACAATATCGCTTATCGACATCATGACGATTTCTCTTCGGTATCGGCGGACAAACGATGAGGTTCTGGGTAGCGTCGCCAGCTATTACCTTCGTAGGTCGCGTTAATCACATTTTTGGGTTTCGGCGCTAAATCAAGCGGCTGGGTCCACCGTTCCGGCGTGACCTCACGCATCATCAGTAACTCGGAGGCAATCTGCTTATCTTCAAACCAAATCATACGGTTCGAGAAGATATCGCCGGTAGGCAGCGGGAAAATATGGTTCAGCGCCGTATCAAGATCGTTGACCCGACAGAAGGGTAAAAACATCACCAGCCGCCGGTCGGCAATGGTCACGATATCGCCCATGCGGTGAGGCCGGCACAGGGTCAGCACCTGTTCGACGCGCAGCCCTGGCGCAGGACGCAGCGCGACCATCACACCTTTGCTGTCCGCGGGCAGCAGCGTGTTATTAATCACCTTCTGTACCGAATCGCAGAATACATCCCACTTCTGATAGCCCTTAAGCTTCAGCGGCTCCGTATTGGCCAATAAGGTGGTGAGGTCTTCGGGAACGTGACGATTGAACTGCTGTGTTTGCACGCTTTCAATTAACGTCAGGCTCCGCGACAGCGGCGCGCTGGCAGAAATGACCAGGTTAGCGCCGCAGCTGAGCAGCAGACGTTCGTCGGTAGCGCGCAGGCTTGGCGTGGTTTCACGGGTGATGATTTTTAATGCGCTGCCGCGTTGGCGACGGAGGGTATGAATATAATGGGCAAGCTGTTCCACCTGGCTATTCTGGCGGAGTGAGAATATGACCGTGGCGGCCTGCGCCGTGCGCGCAGCATTAAATACCGCGTCGTTGGTATCGAATAACGTCCAGTGTTCAGAAAGCGCTGGCGCCCCTTCAAGAATATCGATGTTACTCAATACTTGTTTTTCATCGCTGCGCGGTTGAACGTTTGCGACCTCGTCTTGCGCTAAATGCCAGCCGTTGTCATTCTGTTTAATTAAAAGCTGTTGACGAGCGCTAACGCCTTTTTCATTCGCCCAATAAGATATATCCAGAAGTTGACTATCACCCTGGTAACGTAAATTCGCAAGTCCGGAAAGAGATCCGTATCCCCCTAACAAAAGCGAAGTCAGAGCGTCCGCATTGTTGCCGGGGTTTAGAACTAAGAGAGTGCAATGGTAGTATTTAGCCCATCGTTGAGATTTGTTTATCCAATCGATGAGTTTTTCACCTGATATATCCTCCCAGGCATTGTGAGAGCATAAAAGTATAACGAAATAATCTTTTGGTTCGAGCGTACAGAGCAAATCGCGGCGCATAAAGTCTAGACCATTCTGGCTATTATGCATGGCGAAAAGCGAAATTTTTTTCGGGCCAGCATTTTCCTTTAACGCTATGAGCTCGTTAGGATTTTCTCCCATACTCACCACGGCGACTTTGGCCGAGTCGGCCTGTGCGCTGAGCGTCTGGTTCAGCAGACTCACGGCATCTTCATGGCGGTCAGTATTCACCCACCACACGCCACCCGCAGGCATATGACTCACTTCATCCCACAGTGACTGGATACCAATAGAAAATATGGGGTTCATCGTGTCCCTCTTATCGACGAAAATCCTGAGTATAAGTTTACTAGTGTCATCGCTAGAATAAACCTAATATTGAAATTAAATAGCATCAGATTTAGCATGTATACTCTAAATAATTCGAGTTATCGTCAGGCGATAAGTGAGTAAATCCCCTGAAAATTGCATAACTATGTGGCTGGAATGAGTAAAAACGGACGGGCTCATCTGCCATCTGAAGTATGATCAGTATAAACGAATTTCATGGAAAGGTTGCCATTCAACAGATGTGGTGCGTTCGTACTTTGATTTCAGAGGGAGTAAACAATGCCAGATAACGAAACGACGACATCCGTTGATTCGGAGCTCGGATATACTTTCCAGAACGATTTTCTCGCGCTTAGCCGGGCTTTCTCTCTACCTAATATAGATTACACTGATATTTCCCAGCGTGAAAAATTAGCTGCGGCGTTTAAGCGTTGGCCGCTGCTATCAGAGTTTGCAGAACAAAAAGCCGAACAAAAATAAGGAAGCCTCATGGCTATTCTGGGATTACAGGGCGTGCGAGGTGGTGTAGGCACAACGTCAATCACGGCGGCCCTGGCGTGGTCATTGCAACTGCTCGGGGAGTCGGTGCTGGTCATTGACGCTTGCCCTGATAATATGCTGCGCCTGTCATTCAACGACGATATCGCTCGTGAAAGCGGCTGGGCGCGTGCGACGCTGGACGGCCAGGACTGGCGGGATGCTGCGCTGCGCTATACCGCGCAAATCGACATACTGCCGTTTGGCAAACTGCGCGCGGGAGAGCAGCAGCATATTGCGGCGCTGGGCGAAACGCTGGCTATCGTGACGACGCTTGCGCAAACGCTGGAGCGTGAAGGGCGCTATCAGTGGATCCTGATTGACCTGCCGTACGGATTCTATCCGTGGATGCCTGCGCTGGTTGAAGCCTGTCACTATACGCTGACCGTCGTCAAGCCTGATGCCAACTGTCATATTCGTCTGCATCAGCAGGTGTTTCCGCAGAATACGCACATTCTTATCAATGACCTGCGCGTTAACAGCCAGCTACAGGAAGACCTCTACCAGGTGTGGCTACAAACGCAGCGTCATCTGTTACCTATCGTGGTTCATCGCGACGAAGCGATGGCTGAGAGCCTGGCGAGCAAGCAGCCGCTGGGTGAGTATCGTCACGACTCGCTTGCTGCCGAAGAGATGATTACCCTCGCGAACTGGTGTTTGATGCACTATGCCGGCCATCGCCCTGCGCAAGAGAGCGAATCATGATTCGCCTTGGCCGCGTGATTTTTGCTCCGCCGGTCTATGCGCGTCTGCGTGAGCGTTACGTCGGCTATCGGCGCGCCGGTGCGTCCTGGCTTGCCGCAACGCTGGCCTGTTGGTGGACGGGCCTGGCGTGGATTTTCCTGCCGCTGGAGAACCCGTGCTGGCAGGCATTGAGCGCGCGACAGGACGAACTGTTCCCGCATATTAATTTTGCGCGCCCGCGGCCGTTAGATCCGCTGCGCTTTATGCTACAGGCATTCTGGCTTATTGCCAGTAAACCGCCGCAGACGCGTAAACCCATCAGCTGGCGGCCATTCGCGAGCGTAGGACGCCTGCGCGAGCGTTACAACCAGTGGGCGGATGCGCTTCCTGGCCGCGTCAATGCGCAAACCGACCATCTGGACCATAAAAAGGAGCTGGCGCACCTCAATCCGAAGCTGCGCCAGTTTATTCTCGGCGTCGTGGTCGGGCTGTCGCTGCTGCTGGCGCTGGTATGCATTACCCAACCGTTTAACCCACTGTCTCAGTTTATTTTCCTGTTGCTGCTGTGGGGCGTGGCGCTGCTGGTACGCCGCATTCCCGGTCGTTTCTCCGCGCTGATGCTGATTGTGCTATCGCTGACGGTTTCCTGCCGCTATATCTGGTGGCGCTATACGTCTACGCTGAACTGGAACGATCCGGTGAGCCTGGTGTGCGGACTGATTCTGCTGTTTGCGGAAACCTATGCCTGGATTGTGCTGGTGCTGGGCTATTTCCAGGTTGTCTGGCCGCTGAACCGCCACCCGGTGCCGCTGCCGAAAGACATGAACGCATGGCCGACCGTCGATATTTTTGTCCCGACCTACAACGAAGATTTGAACGTGGTGAAAAATACCGTTTACGCGTCGTTGGGCATCGACTGGCCGAAAGACAAAGTGAAAATCTGGATCCTCGACGATGGCGCGCGTGAGGAGTTTCGTCAGTTCGCCAAAGATGTTGGCGTTGAATACGTCGCGCGTGCCACGCATGAACATGCAAAAGCCGGGAACATCAACAATGCGCTGAAGCTGGCGAAAGGTGAGTTTGTCTCTATCTTCGACTGTGACCACGTGCCGACGCGCTCGTTCCTGCAAATGACCATGGGCTGGTTCCTGAAGGACAAAAAGCTGGCGATGATGCAGACGCCGCACCACTTCTTCTCGCCGGATCCGTTCGAGCGTAACCTGGGGCGCTTCCGTAAAACGCCGAACGAAGGCACGTTGTTCTATGGCCTGGTCCAGGACGGTAACGACATGTGGGACGCCACCTTCTTCTGCGGCTCCTGTGCGGTTATTCGTCGTAAACCGCTGGATGAAATCGGCGGTATCGCCGTCGAGACGGTCACCGAAGATGCGCACACCTCGCTGCGCCTGCACCGCCTTGGCTACACCTCCGCCTATATGCGTCTACCGCAGGCGGCGGGGCTGGCGACGGAGAGCCTGTCGGCGCATATCGGCCAGCGAATCCGCTGGGCGCGCGGAATGGTGCAGATTTTCCGCCTCGATAACCCGCTGTTGGGCAAAGGACTGAAGCTGCCGCAGCGGCTTTGCTACCTTAATGCGATGTTCCACTTCTTATCGGGAGTGCCACGGCTGATCTTCCTGACCGCACCGCTGGCCTTCCTGCTGCTGCACGCCTACATCATCTATGCGCCTGCGCTGATGATCGCCCTGTTCGTGCTGCCGCACATGATTCACGCCAGTCTGACCAACTCGAAAATTCAGGGCAAATACCGCCACTCGTTCTGGAGTGAAATCTATGAAACGGTGCTGGCGTGGTATATCGCGCCCCCCACCATGGTGGCGCTGTTCAACCCGCATAAAGGTAAATTCAACGTTACCGCCAAGGGTGGGCTGGTGGAGGAAGAGTACGTCGACTGGGTTATCTCGCGGCCGTATATCTTCCTCGTGTTGCTAAACCTGGTCGGCGTGGCGTTTGGTATCTGGCGCTATATGTATGGCCCGGAGAACGAGGTTCTCACCGTGTGGATCAGCCTGATATGGGTGTTCTATAACCTGATTATTCTTGGCGGCGCGGTGGCCGTGTCGGTGGAAAGTAAACAGGTTCGCCGCTCACATCGCGTGGAGATCAAAATGCCGGGCGCGATTGCTCGCGAAGATGGTCACCTGTTCTCCTGTACGGTGCACGACTTCTCTGACGGTGGCGTAGGCATTCGCATTAACGGCGACGCGCAGGTGCTGGAAGAGCAGAAGGTGAATCTGCTGCTTAAACGCGGCCAGCAGGAATACGTCTTCCCAACGCAGGTCGTGCGCGTACTGGGCAGCGAAGTCGGGCTTAAGCTGCTGCCGATGAGCACGCGTCAGCATATTGATTTTGTACAGTGTACCTTTGCGCGCGCGGATACGTGGGCGCTGTGGCAGGACAGCTTCCCGGAAGACAAACCGCTGGAAAGTTTGTTCGATATTCTGAAGTTAGGCTTCCGTGGTTACCGTCATCTGGCCGAGTTTGCGCCGCCGGTGGCGAAGGAAATTTTCCGGTCGCTCACCTTGCTGGTGGCGTGGGTGGCCTCGTTTGTACCGCGTCGTCCGGAACGTGAGGCGGCTCTCGAGCACCCGCTATCGGCTTTGGCTCAACAATAATGATGATTATGCGATGAAAAGAAACCTTTCCTGGATTTGTGCAGTGGCGATGGGCATGGGCAGTTTACTGCCGCTCACGACGTATTCAGCACCGACGACTGATGTGTCGGTTGCGCCGTCCGTTCAGCAGGATGCGGCGGCTCCAGTAGCCGATACGGCACCCGTCGTCGTGCAAGATGCGCCGACTCGTGACGTTAAGCTGTCTTTCGCTCAGATCGCGCCGCCGCCGGGAAGTATGGTGCTGCGCGGTGCTAACCCGGATGGCGGAATCGAGTTTGGCATGCGCAGCGACGAAGTGGTGTCGAAGGCGCTGCTCAATCTGATTTACACGCCGTCGCCGTCGCTGCTGCCGGTCACCTCGCAGCTGAAGGTTTATCTGAACGATGAGCTGATGGATGTGCTGCCGGTTACCAAAGAGCAGCTGGGCAAAAAGGTCACGGCGCAGATTGCCGTCGATCCGCTTTACATCACCGATTTTAACCGCGTGCGCCTCGAGTTTATTGGCCACTATCGCGACGTGTGTGAAAACCCGGCAAACACGACCGTCTGGCTGGACGTCGGGCGCAGCAGTTCGCTGGACTTAACCTATCAGTCGCTGAAGGTTCGCAACGATCTGTCGCATTTCCCGGTGCCGTTCTTTGACGCCCGCGATAATCGTACGCTGGATCTGCCGATGGTCTTCGCCGCATCGCCTGACCTGCAGCAACAGCAGGCTGCGGGGGTTATTGCCTCCTGGTTCGGCGCGAAAGCCGGCTGGCGCGGTCAGAGCTTCCCGGTGCTGTACAACACGCTGCCGGAGCGCAGCGCGATCGTCTTTGCCACGAACGATCGTCGCCCGGATTTCCTGCGCGATCATCCGGCGGTGAAGGCGCCGACGATCGAAATGATCGACCATCCGAACAATCCGTACCTGAAGCTGCTGGTGGTCTTCGGGCGTGATGATAAAGACCTGCTGAAAGCGGCGCAGGGGATTGCGTCAGGCAACATTTTGTTCCGTGGCAATAGCGTGACGGTGGACGATGTGAAGCCGCTGCAGCCGCGCGTGCCTTACGATGCGCCGAACTGGGTGCGCACCGACCGTCCGGTGACCTTTGGCGAGCTGAAAACCTACGAACAGCAGCTTCAGTCCAGCGGTCTGGAGCCTGCATCTATCAACCTGTCGCTGAATCTGCCGCCGGATCTGTATCTGCTGCGCAGCACCGGCATCGATATGGATCTGAAGTACCGTTACACCATGCCGCCGGTCAAAGACAGCTCGCGCATGGATATCAGCCTCAACAACCAGTTCTTACAGTCGTTTAACCTGGACAGCACTCAGGACGTCAACAAACTGTTGCTGCGTCTGCCTATTCTGCAGGGTTTGCTGGACGGTAAAAACGACGTCAGCATTCCGGCGCTGCGTCTGGGGGCCATGAACCAGCTGCGCTTTGACTTCCAGTATATGAACCCGATGCCTGGCGGCTCGGTCGATAACTGCGTGACCTTCCAGCCGGTGCTGAATCATGTGGTTATCGGCGACGACTCCACCATTGACTTCTCCCAGTACTATCACTTCCTGCCGATGCCGGATCTGCGTACTTTTGCTAACGCGGGCTTCCCGTTCACTCGTATGGCTGACCTGTCTGATACGGTGATTGTGATGCCGAAGACGCCGTCTGAAGCGCAGGTTAGCACCTTGCTGAATACCGTTGGCGTGATTGGCGGCCAGACCGGTCTCGCCGGGACCGGCATGACCATCGTGGATGACGGCAGCCAGATTAAGGATAAAGACGCCGACCTGCTGCTGATTGGCTCTATTCCGCAGCAGCTGAAGGATGACAAACACGTTGACCTGCTGGTGAACGCCACCCAGAGCTGGGTGAAAACGCCGGTGCGCCACAACGATCTGCCGAGCATCTACCTGGATGCGGATGACCGCCAGCCAAGCGTGAAGACGGGGATTACATCCGACGGTCCAATGGCGGCCATCGTCGGCTTTGAATCACCGTATTACAAACAGCGCAGCGTCGTCGCGCTGCTGGCCGACAGCAGCAGCGGCTACAGCCTGCTGAACAGCGCGCTCAACGACAGCGGCAAACGAGCGGCGATGTTCGGTTCGGTGTCGGTGATTCGTGAATCGGGCGTCAGCAGCCTGCGCGTGGGCGATATTTACTATGTAGGGCACCTGCCGTGGTTTGAACGCGTTTGGTTCGCGCTCTCCAACCATCCGGTGCTGCTGGCTATCTTTGCGGCGATCAGCATTGTGCTGCTGGCATGGGTACTGTGGCGTCTGCTGCGTATCATCAGCCGTCGTCGTCTGGATCCAGAAGACGAGTAAGCCACAATGAAAATACTGAGCTGGATCGTTCTGCTGTGCGCCCTGGGCGGCCAGGCGCAGGCCGCCTGCGGTTGGCCTGCCTGGGAGCAGTTTAAAAAGGATTACGTTAGCGCGGAAGGGCGCGTGATCGATCCCAGCGATGCGCGCAAAATCACGACCTCGGAAGGGCAAAGCTACGCGCTGTTCTTTGCGCTGGCGGCGAACGATCGGCAGATGTTCGCCACCCTGCTGAGCTGGACGCAGAATAACCTCGCGCAGGGTTCGCTGCGCGAGCGACTTCCGGCCTGGCTGTGGGGTAAAAAGAGCAATGAGGAATGGACGGTGCTGGACAGCAACTCTGCCTCTGACTCTGATGTCTGGATTGCCTGGACGCTGCTGGAAGCCGGTCGGCTGTGGAAAAACGACGACTATACGGCTACCGGCAAAGCGCTGCTGGCGAAGATTGCCGACGACGAAGTGGTGAAGGTGCCTGGGCTGGGGCTGATGCTGCTGCCCGGCCGCGTCGGCTTTGCCGAAGAGACGCGCTGGCGCTTTAACCCAAGCTACCTCCCGCCGCAGCTGGCGCAGTACTTCAGCCGCTTCGGCGCGCCGTGGACGACGCTGCGCGATACTAACCTCAAACTGCTGCTCGACACCGCGCCGAAAGGCTTTTCCCCGGATTGGGTGAGCTACGAAAAAGGGAAGGGCTGGCAGCTGAAAGACGCGAATATTATCGGCAGCTATGATGCCATTCGCGTCTACCTGTGGGTGGGCATGATGCACGATGCCGATCCGCAAAAAGCGCGCCTGCTTAAACGCTTTAACGCCATGGCGGCGCAGACCGCCAAACAGGGGCTCCCGCCGGAAAAAGTGGCGATCGCCACGGGCAAAGTGACCGGCGATGGCCCGGTGGGCTTTTCGGCTTCCCTTCTGCCGTTCTTACAAGATCGTGACGTCCAGGCCGCTCAGCGCCAGCGCGTTGCCGACCATTTTCCCAGCGCGGATGCTTATTACAGTTATGTTCTGACCCTCTTTGGTCAGGGCTGGGATCAACATCGTTTTCGCTTCAGCGCCCGCGGCGAACTCCTACCTGATTGGGGCCAGGAATGCGCAAATTCACACTAAGTTTACTCACATTCTCTCTGGGTCTGTCGCTGGTGCAGCCGGCCTTCGCGGATACGTCGGCAGAAGAGCAGTTGCTCAACCAGGTGCGCCTGGGGGAAGCCAGTAAGCGCGACGATTTGGTCCAGCAGTCGCTGTATCGTCTGGAGCTGATTAACCCCAATAATCCGAAGGTGCTGGCGGCTCGCCTGCGCTACATGCTGCGTCAGGGCGATACCGCTGGCGCGCAGCAGCAGCTGAAAAAACTGGGGCAGGTGGCGCCAGATTCGGCTGAATATAACGCTTCGCGCGCAGAAATTGGCCTCAATACGGATGCCGGGCGCCAGGCGCTACAGCAGGCGCGTTTGTTGGCGACCACCGGCCACGTGCCGGAAGCGCTGGCCGAATATGAGAAAGCATTCAACGGCCCGCCGCCGGACGGCGACTATGCCGTTGAGTACTGGACCGCGGTGGTGAAGCTGCCCGCGCGCCACAATGAGGCGCTCAAACATCTGCAGACGCTGAACCAGAAAAACCCGGGAAACGTTGGCCTGCAAATGACGCTGGCAAATACGCTGCTGGGCGATAACCAGCGCGACGCGGCGTTTGCGGTGCTGGAACAGATGGCGAAATCGGCGGGCGGCCGCGGGCCGGCAGGCGATATCTGGTTTAAAGCTATCAAAGCTCAGCCCGCCAGCCCGTCAAGCGTACAGGCGCTTCAGCGCTATCTGTTGATTTTTACCAGCGGCGAATCGGCGGACAGCGCACGGGCGCTGCTGGCGGAGCAGCAAAAACAGCTGGCGGACCCGGTTTTCCTCGCGAAAGCCAAAGAGGCCGAAGCCGAGGCGAACAAACCGCAAACCTGGCAACTGTACTGGCCGCTGATTCGTAAAGGCGATGCGGCGTTGAAGGCCAACAACCTGGCGCAGGCAGAGGGCTTCTATCAGCAGGCGCGTAAGCTGGATGCGACCGACAGCTATGCGGTGCTGGGGCTGGGCGATGTGGCGATGGCGCGTAAGGACAGCGCCAGCGCGGAGCGCTACTACCAGCAGGCGCTGCGTCTCGATCGCGGCAACAGCAGCGCGGTACGTGGTCTGGCTAATATCTATCGCGCCCAGTCACCGGAGAAAGCCACCGCCTTTATCAACGGACTCTCGGCCAGCCAGCGTCGTAGTATTGATGATATTGAGCGCAGCCTGACCAACGATCGCCTTTCGCAGCAGGCGGAAGCGCTGGAAAACAGCGGGCAGTGGGCGCAGGCGGCGGCGCTACAGCGTCAGCGTCTGGCGCTGTCGCCTGACGATGTGTGGATCACCTATCGTCTCTCACGCGATTTGGTGAGCGCGGGGCAGCGCGGCGAAGCCGACCGTCTGATGCTCAACCTGGCGCGTAAAAAACCGACCGATGCCGATCAGGTCTACGCCAACGGACTGTATCTTTCCGGAAACGGTCAGGACCAGGCAGCGCTAACGCATCTGGCCGCGCTGCCGTCATCGCAGTGGACCGACAACATTCGCGAGCTGGATCAGCGCTTGCGCAGCGACCAGATGCTGGCGCAGGCGAACCGCCTGCGTGACGGCGGACAGGAGGCGCAGGCGATTGCGCTGCTGAAACAACAGCCGGAATCTGCGCGCATTCATTCGACGTTGGCCGACTGGGCGCAGCAGCGGGGCGACCGCGCCACCGCGCTTGCTGAATACAACGCGGTGCTGGCAAAAGATCCGCATGATGAAGATGCGCATCTGGGGCTGGCCGAAGTCTATGCCGCTGATGGCAACCGTCTGGCGGCGCGTCAACAGCTTGCGGAAGTCCCCGCGGAAGGGCAGCGTTCGCTCAATACCCAGCGCCGTATCGCGCTGGTGAACGCGCAACTGGGTGACACCGCTACGGCGCAGAAAATGCTGACGGCGATAGTGCCGCAGGCCAAAGCACAGCCGCCGTCGATGGAAAGCGCTATGGTGCTGCGCGATGCGGCACGCTATCAGGCGCAGGACGGTAACCCGCAGCAGGCGCTGGAAACGTATAAAGATGCGATGGTAGCAACGGGCATTACGCCAACGCGCCCGCAGGATAACGACACCTTTACGCGTCTGACGCGCAACGATGAGAAAGATGACTGGCTCAAGCGCGGCGTGCGTAGCGACGCCGCCGATCTGTACCGTCAGCAGGATCTCAACGTGACTCTGGAGCACGATTACTGGGGCTCCAAGGGCACCGGCGGCTATTCGGACCTGAAAGCGCACACCACCATGCTTCAGGTCGATGCGCCGTTGGCCGATGGCCGCATGTTCTTCCGTTCCGATCTGGTGAATATGGATGCCGGCAGCTTCTCGACCGACAAAAATGGCTACCACAAAGAACAGTGGGGGACCTGTGATTTGGCCCGCTGTAATGGCTCGGCCAATCAGAGCGACAGCGGGGCCAGCGTGGCCGTGGGCTGGAAAAATGACACCTGGAACGCCGACATTGGCACCACGCCGATTGGCTTTAACGTGGTGGATATCGTCGGTAGCCTGAGTTACAGCAACGATCTGGGCCCGTTTGGCTATACGCTGAACGCGCATCGTCGCCCGGTCTCCAGCTCGCTGCTGGCCTTCGGCGGGCAAAAAGATAACAGCAGCGGCGACCATCCCGGCACCACCTGGGGCGGGGTACGCGCTAACGGCGGTGGCGTCAGTCTGAGCTACGATAAAGGCGAAGCCAACGGCGTGTGGGCCTCGCTAAGCGGCGACCAGTTAACCGGCAAGAACGTTGCCGACAACTGGCGCGTGCGCTGGATGACCGGCTATTACTACAAGGTCATTAATGAGAATAACCGTCGGGTGACCGTTGGGCTGAACAATATGATTTGGCACTACCAGAAGGATCTGAGCGGTTATACGTTAGGTCAGGGCGGTTACTACAGTCCGCAGGAGTACGTTTCCTTCGCCGTGCCGATAAACTGGCGTCAGCGTACGGAAAACTGGTCGTGGGAGCTGGGCGGTTCCGTCTCCTGGTCGCATTCGCGTACCCGTACTGAACCGCGTTATCCGCTGATGAATCTGATACCTTCGCAGTGGCAGGAAGATGCCAGCGATGACGTCAACCACGGCGGCAGCAGCCAGGGCTATGGCTATACCGCGCGGGCGATTATCGAACGTCGCGTGACGTCCAACTGGTTTATCGGCGCCGGCGTGGATATTCAGCAGGCGAAAGACTACACCCCAAGCCATGCGTTGCTGTACGTCCGTTACTCTGCCGCAGGCTGGCAGGGTGACCTCGATATGCCGCCCCAGCCGCTTGTGCCTTACGCCGACTGGTAATTCGTCTACCCGGATTAGGTATTCGTCTTATATAACCCGGCATCACGCCGGGTTATAATTATTGCGCCGGAGTCCATTTTGACTTTGGCGCCAGCCTCGTTATTCTCAATGCCTGAGCAATACGTTCGTACCTGTGGAGAGCTCTTTTGCGCGTCAGCCGTTCACTTACTATAAAACAAATGGCCATGGTAGCTGTGGTTACCATGTTGTTTTTATTTATTTTTTGCTTCATTTTACTGTTCCACTTTGTGCAGCAGGATCGCTATAACACGGCCACGCAGTTAGAGAGTATCGCGCGCTCCGTACGCCAGCCCCTGTCGGCTGCCATTCTTAAGGCTGATATTCCCGAAGCCGAAGCCATTCTTGGCCGTATTCAGCCGTCGGGTATTGTCAGCCGGGCGGATGTCGTCCTGCCCAACCAGTTTCAGGCGCTGCGCATGAGCTTTATTCCGGAGCGTCCCGTGCCGGTGAACATCACGCGAATTTTCGAGCTGCCGGTGCAGATTTCGCTGCCGCTCTATTCGCTGGAACGCCCGGCAAATCCGCAGCCCTTGGCGTATCTGGTGCTTCAGGCTGACTCCTGGCGCATGTATAAGTTTGTGATGAGCGCCCTGGCAACGATAGTGACTGCTTACTTCCTTTTAGTTCTGATCCTCACCGTTGCGCTGACCTGGTGCATCAACAGGCTGATCGTCAGGCCGCTGCGCAGCATTGCCTATGAAATTCACGATTTGCCGGGGGCCGATCGTATCGGGCACCAGCTCGCGCTGCCGCGCCTGCACCATGACGATGAGATCGGTACGCTGGTACGCAGCTATAACCGCAACCAGCAGGCGCTGTTGCGCCAGTATGACGAGCTGAGCAGTCAGTCAACGCGATTCCCGATCTCGGATCTGCCGAATAAAGCCTTCTTGCTGGGGCTGCTGGAGCAGAGTCTGGCACGCAAATCACCGGTTGCGCTGCTGGCCATCGCCTGCGAAACGTTGCAGGACACCGCTGGCGTGTTGAAAGAGGCGCAGCGCGAGATGCTGCTGCTGACGCTGGCTGAGAAAATTAAGCAGGTGATCACCCCACGTATGGTGTTGGCACAGGTCAGCGGCTACGATTTTGCGATTCTGGCCTACGGCATCAAAGAACCGTGGCATGCAATTACGTTAGGTCAGCAAGTGCTCACTACCATAAATGAACGGTTGCCGCTGCAGGGCATTCAGCTACGCCCGAGCGCCAGCATTGGTATTGCCATGTACAACGACGGCCTGACGGCGGAGCAACTCTATCGCCGCTCGCTTTCCGCCGCCTTTACCGCGCGGCGCAAGGGGAAGAATCAGATTGAATTCTTCGACCCGGAACAGATGGCCAATGCGCAGAAACGGCTCACCGAAGAGAGCGATATTCTGACGGCGCTCGATAACCAGCGGTTTTCTCTCTGGCTTCAGCCGCAGGTTGAAACGGCCACCGGTAAAGTCTGTAGCGCCGAGGTGCTGCTGCGCCAGCGCCAGCCGGACGGCAGCTGGGCGCTGCCGAACGATTTGATTGATAGCATTGAATCCTGCGGGCTGATGGTTACCGTTGGTCACTGGGTGCTGGAAGAAGCCTGTCGTCAGCTGGCGGTATGGCAATCGCGCGGGATTATGCTGCCGCTGTCGGTGAATATTTCTGCTTTGCAGCTGCTGCATCACGATATGGTGTCCGACATGCTGGCGCTGCTTAACCGCTACCGCATCGCGCCGGGCACTCTGGTACTGGAAGTGACCGAGAGCCGCCGCATTGACGATCCGAAAGCAGCGGTCGCTATTCTGCGTCCGTTACGCAATGCCGGAGTACGCATTGCGTTGGATGATTTCGGCATGGGTTATGCCGGGCTGCGTCAGCTCCAGCATATGAAGTCGGTTCCGGTCGACATCCTGAAAATTGATAAAATCTTTATTGATACGCTGCCGGAGGACGCCAGCATGGTCGCGGCCATCATCCAGCTGGGGCGCAGCCTTAACCTGAGAATGGTTGCTGAAGGCGTTGAAAACGAAGAACAATATGCCTGGCTGCGTGCCGCAGATGTCGATGTCCTACAGGGATTCTTATTTGCCCGCGCGGTGCCGATGGAGGTGTTTGAGCAGGATTATCTGGGCCAGGAGAAATCACTGCTGCCGAGCGACTGAAGATTGTGATTGTGCGTGTCAGCTCAAAGATTTAACAATTAAGTATCAAATAAACGTACAAATATTTCGATTATGTTTCTTGGATGTTATTTTGTGCGCACAGGCGAAAATAAACCCTACTTTTCCTGTGTCTATAGCTTAAGGACATCCTATGAAAACCTCTTTCTTCAAAAGCCTCTATTTCCAGGTGCTGACCGCGATAGTGATCGGTGTGCTGCTCGGTCACTACTACCCGGAAATTGGCGCGCAAATGAAACCGCTCGGCGATGCCTTCGTCAAACTGATTAAAATGATTATCGCGCCGGTTATCTTTTGTACCGTGGTGACCGGGATCGCTGGCATGGAAAGCATGAAGGCGGTGGGCCGTACCGGTGCGGTGGCGCTGCTGTATTTTGAAGTGGTCAGTACTATTGCTCTGATTATTGGCCTGGTGATTGTTAACGTGATTCAGCCCGGTGCTGGCATGAACGTTGATCCGTCGACGTTGGATGCAAAAGCGGTGGCAATGTACGCGGAACAGGCGAAAGATCAGGGAATTATCGCTTTCCTGATGGACGTTATCCCGTCAAGCGTCATCGGCGCGTTTGCCAGCGGTAACATCCTGCAGGTGCTGCTGTTCGCGGTGATGTTTGGTTTTGCGCTGCACCGTCTGGGCAGTAAAGGTCAGCTGATTTTCAACGTGATTGAAAGCTTCTCACAGGTGATCTTCGGCATTATCAACATGATTATGCGCCTTGCGCCGATTGGTGCCTTCGGCGCCATGGCCTTCACCATCGGGAAGTACGGGGTGGGTACGCTGGTGCAACTGGGGCAGCTGATTATCTGTTTCTACATCACCTGTATCCTGTTTGTGGTCGTGGTACTGGGCTCTATTGCCCGGGCGACGGGCTTCAGCATTTTCAAATTTATCCGCTACATCAAAGAAGAGCTGCTGATTGTGCTGGGGACCTCGTCTTCGGAATCGGCGCTGCCGCGTATGCTCGATAAGATGGAGAAGCTGGGCTGCCGCAAGTCGGTGGTGGGGCTGGTTATTCCAACCGGCTATTCGTTTAACCTCGATGGCACTTCGATTTATCTGACGATGGCGGCGGTGTTTATCGCCCAGGCGACCAACAGCCACATGGATATCTTCCACCAGGTGACGCTGCTGGTGGTGCTGCTGTTGTCTTCAAAAGGCGCGGCGGGCGTTACCGGCAGCGGCTTTATCGTACTGGCGGCCACCATTTCGGCGGTAGGGCATTTGCCGGTGGCGGGTCTGGCGCTGATTCTGGGGATTGACCGCTTTATGTCTGAAGCGCGTGCGCTGACCAACCTGATTGGTAACGGCGTGGCGACCATCGTCGTTGCCAAGCGCGTGAAGCAGCTTGATGCGAAACAGATGGACGACGTGCTCAATAACCGTCCGACCGCGAACAAATCGCACGAATTATCCTCTTAATCCCTCCTGTTACGCCCGTACTCCCTTGCTGGAGTGCGGGCTCCTGCGCATAATTAGGCGGCGTCATTGATTGGCCGTGATAGCCTGGGGCTGTCGCGCATTTTATTTTTATCAGCCATGTGACGTTTTCGCGATCGTGTGGTCTAACTGACGTATTTACTTCATTATTTTAGGCAATCGCCGCGTGCGGTTGCCTTTGTAACCAGGAACGTTCATCAGGGGTTCACATGCAGGGCACAAAAATTCGACTTTTAGCCGGTGGTTTGCTGATGATGGCAGCAGCCAGCTATGTGCAGGCAGAAACGCTCCAGCCGGACCCGGCCTGGCAACAAGGTACGCTGCCTAACGGCTTCCAGTGGCAGGTTCTGGCCACGCCGCAGCGCCCGAGTGACCGTGTCGAAATCCGGCTCTCGGTTGATATTGGCTCGCTTAATGAAAGCGCGCAGCAAATTGGCTACAGCCACCTTATTCCTCGTATCGCGCTGACGCAAAGCGGCGGTTTGCCAACCATGCAGGCGCGTTCTCTGTGGCAGCAGAGCATTGACCCAAAGCGCCCGCTGCCGCCGGCGATTGTTTCGTATGATTACACCCGTTTTAACCTGAGCTTGCCTAACAGCCGCAGCGACCTGCAAAAAGAGGCGCTGAACTGGCTGTCCAGTTCGCTGGGTAAGCTCGAGATCGACCAGAAAACCGTCAGCTACGCGCTGGGCGTGCAGGATATGGTGGCAACCTGGCCGCAGGATACCAAAGAAGGCTGGTGGCGCTATCGCCTGAAAGGCTCCACCATGCTGGGGCACGATCCGGCTGAGCCGCTGAAAATGCCGGTGGATGCCAAACAGGTCGCGGAGTTTTACCAGAAATGGTACACCCCGGACGCGATGACGCTGATCGTGGTGGGTAACGTCGACAGCCGTGCAACCATCGAGCAAATCAGCAAAGCCTTCGGCGGGCTGAAGGGCAAACGCGAAACGCCGGCGGCCGTGCCGACGCTGTCGCCGCTGCGCCCGGAAGCGGTCAGCATTATGACCAATGCCGTGCGCCAGGACCGTCTCTCGATTATGTGGGATGCGCCGTGGCAACCGATTCGTGAGTCGGCAGCGCTGCTGCGCTACTGGCGCGCAGACCTGGCCCGCGAGGCGCTGTTCTGGCACGTTCAGCAGAAGCTGAGCCGCACTAACATGAAGGATATCGGCCTCGGCTTTGACTGCCGCGTGCTGTACCTGCGTGCGCAGTGCGGTATTAATCTCGATTCTCCGGGTGAAAAACTGGAAGGCAATCTGGGGCTGGTGGCGCGCGAGCTGGCTGAGGTCCGTGAGAACGGCCTGCCGGAAGATGAGTTTGATGCGCTGGTGGCGCAGAAAAAGCTGGAGCTGCAAAAGCTGTTTACGACCTACGCGCGTATGGATACCGACGTGCTGATTAGCCAGCGTATGCGTTCGCTGCAAAATCAGGTGGTGGATATCGCGCCGGAGCAGTACCAGAAGCTGCGTCAGAGCTTCCTTGACTCGCTGACGCTGGAGATGCTGAATCAGGATCTTCGCCAGCAGCTGTCGCAGGATATGGCGCTGATTTTACAGCAGCCGACGGGTGAGCCCGAGTTCAATATGAAGGATCTACAGAGCACCTGGAACAAGATCATGCTGGCCATCAAACCGGAAGGCGGGGCGGTGACGGAGGATAGCCACCTGGATGTGACGGATATTCCGCCGGCGCAGTGAGCACGCGGTATCCCCTCACCCTAACCCTCTCCCCAAAGGGGAGAGGGAACCGAGCGTGCAAATTCCTGGCACTCCCTCCAGACGAAAAAAAACCTCTCCCAACCGGAAGAGGTTTTTTTATACCCGAAACCTTAAGCAGGCATCGCGTCGCGTGGAATAATCGCTCCGCGGTGCTGGATCACGGTACTCGCCGTCAGGTGACCGCGTTTTGCCGCCGCAGCGGCATCGCCGCCGGTCAGACGCACGGACAGGTAGCCCGCACTGAAGGAGTCGCCAGCGGCGGTGGTGTCGACGACTTTCTCTTTCGGCAGCTTAACTGCCGGGACATCGACCAGCGCTTCGCCCTTGATGGCGACCAGGCATGAATCTGCACCGCGTTTCACGACGACTTCACTCACCCCAGCGGCGTGCGTGCGGGCAATCACTTCTTCTACCGGCTTCTCGCCCCACAGCGCGTCTTCATCGTCGAGGGTCAGGAAAGCGATATCGGTGCATTGCAGCATCTGCTGGTAAACCTGCTGGGTCTCTTCTTTGCTAGCCCACAGACGCGGACGGTAGTTGTTGTCGAAGATAACCTTACCGCCGTTGGCGCGGCACTGTTTCAACAGCGCCAGCAGCTTGTCACGGCTGAACGGGCTGAGGATCGCCAGGCTGATGCCGCTCAGATACAGGTAGTCAAAGTTCGCCAGCTGCTCGCAGATAGCGGCAGACTGCTCGCTCTCCAGCCAGAATTTGGCGGCTGCTTCGTTACGCCAGTAGTAGAAGGTGCGCTCGCCGGTGTCATCGGTCTCGATGTAGTACAGGCCCGGCATACGGTCATTCATGCGTTGAATCAGGTCAGTTTTAACGTTTTCTGCCTGCCAGGCGTCCATCATCTGCTGGCTGAAAGTGTCGGTACCCAGCGCGGTGACGTAGCTGACGCTGAGTTCTGCAGGGGAGACCTGACGCGCAATATAGACGGACGTATTTAAGGTGTCGCCGCCAAAGCCGCGGTTAACTTGTGCGCCCTTCTCGGACAGTTCAATCATGCATTCGCCAATCACGGCAATTTTTTTAGACATAGTCATCAACCTGATTCGGTAAATTTTTCGTAGTGTGCGCTGTGGCTAATCGGTGGTCAACTATATTAAAACAACGTTCCATTATTTTTTTTGAGCTAGCGCGTATTACGACGTATTTGTCATCGTCTACGAAAAATAAAATGGCGACATTGAACATAAAGTTCTCAATCGGCACGCCGATAACCTAAACACCAGACCCTCTGACCCTCTATTCACAGGAAGCTTAAATGACGTTAAAGCAGGTGAGCCAGCGGGCGAGAGTTCCTGATGCGGAGCGAGAAAGCCTCGAGCAGCTGCGTTATTGGCAAGAGTGTGAGCGCGTCTATACCTACCAGCCTATCTACTCCACCCAAGGCCGCCTGATGGCGATCGAAGTGCTAACGATAGTGACCCATCCCTCTCAACCGCAAAAGCGTATTGCCCCGGATCGTTACTTTGCCGCCGTCTCTATCGGCCAGCGGATCCACGTCATCAAAGAACAGGTGGCGATGCTGGCAAAAAAGAAACACTTTTTTGTGCAGAACAAGGTGCTGGCGTCGGTTAACGTCGACGCGCCGACGCTGTTGGAAATGCGCCAGGACAGGATCCTGAGAACGATGATTGAAACGCTGCCGTGGCTGCGTTTTGAGCTGGTTGAACATATGCCGCTGCCGCAGGACTCAACGGTTGCGTCGCTGTGCGAATTCGGCCCGCTGTGGCTGGATGACTTTGGTACCGGGATGGCGAACTTCTCGGCGCTCAATGAGGTGCGCTACGACTATATCAAGGTGGCGCGCGATCTGTTCATCATGCTGCGCAAAACCCCGGAAGGTCGCAAGTTGTTTATCCTGCTGCTGGAGCTGATGAACCGCTACTGCGAAGGCGTTATCGTTGAAGGCGTTGAAACACTGGAGGAGTGGCGAGAAGTTCAGCAATCGCCGGCGCATGCGGCACAGGGCTATTTTCTGTCCCGGCCGGTGCCGATGTCGACACTGGACACGCTGATGATTGATTTAGGATGACGCTGGCCCACGCCGTCGTAGGCCAGCGGAGAGGTGCTTACAGGGATTCGTGACGCGTTTCGTGCGTCAACAGCAGTGCGATTAAGGTCAGTGCCGCCATGGCGGCCAGATACACACCCACGTAGAACAATCCGTAGTTGCTTTGCAGCCAGGCCGCGATATACGGTGCCACGGATGCGCCCAGAATAGACGACACGTTGTAGGAGAAGGAGGCTCCGGTATAACGGACTTCTGTCGGGAACAGCTCCGGCAGCAGCGCCCCCATAGGACCAAAGGTCAGACCCATCAGGCTCAAGCCCACCAGCAGATACAGCATAATCAGCGCCGGATTACCGGAGCCCAGCAGCGGCTGGAAGAGGCACAGGGCAAAGAGGATGATCAGGCTGGTGATGACGATCATGCTTGGGCGACGGCCAAATCGGTCCGCCAGCAGGCCTGCAATCGGCACCATCACGCCAAAACCAATCACCGCCAGCATCAGCATCCACAGAACTTCGTTACGCGGCAGCCCCAGACCGTTCGGTGCGGCAGCCGTACTGTAGGTCATTGAATAGACGGTCATAATATAGAACAGCGTATAGGTCGCCAGCATGATGAAGGTGCCGAGTACGGTCACGCGGACATGTTTGCTGAGCAGCGTGCCCATCGGCACTTTGACCTGTTTCCCGGCGGCGGCCACTTTGGCAAACACCGGCGTTTCGTGCAGCGATACGCGTACGTACAGGCCGATGAGCACCAGCACCGCAGAGAAGATAAACGGCACGCGCCAGCCCCAGGACATGAACTGCTCGTCGGTCAGCAGCCATGAAAGCAGCAGGAAGGTCCCGTTGGCGAAGAAGAAGCCGATTGGCGCACCCAGTTGAGGGAATGAGCCGTATAGTGCGCGCTTACGCGCCGGGGCATTTTCGGTGGCCAGCAGCGCCGCGCCGCCCCATTCACCGCCCAGCCCCAGGCCCTGACCAAAACGCGCCAGCGCCAGCAGTACCGGTGCCAGGATGCCGATGGTTTCATAACTCGGCAGCAGGCCGATCGCCACGGTTGAAATGCCCATGGTCAGCAGCGAGGCAACCAGCGTGACTTTACGCCCCACGCGATCGCCGAAATGGCCGAATAGCGCGGAGCCAATAGGGCGAGCGACGAAGGCGATAGCGAACGTTGCCAGCGATTGCAGCGTTGCCGCCGTCGGATCGCCCTGCGGGAAGAAGATATGGGGGAATACGATTACCGCTGCGGTAGCGTAGATATAGAAGTCGAAGAACTCAATGGCAGTGCCGATGAGTGAAGCGACGACGACCTTATTACGCGAGTTAACCGGTACGGTGGCCTGTTCGTTGTCGAGTGTTGTGCTGGTCATAGTGATTTCTAATATTTATAGCGAACGAAAGGCCATATTAGACATAGCAAAAGCGACATTTCAATCTGTAACAGGATTGTAAAATGGCGTATAACGGGCGAAAAAGTGGATAATTTTTATACCGGGAATTTAGCATCCATGAAATGCTTCACATTTTTTATAACTTGGATGATAAAACTGGTTTTTGGTTAAATAAAAGTTACTAACTGGATTTATATGCTAAAACGAAGCGCTGGACTGAAATTTTCAGCCCAGCGGCGCCGTTAACGCTGGGGTTTTCCCGGCATGCGCGGGTCGTCTTTGTATTCGGCGGTGGCAATCCATGCGGCGCAGAATAAGGTCAGGCGGGCGAAGAAGTAGAAGAAGGCCATCAGCCCCAGTACCGAGCCAAACGCCGCGCCGGAGGGGGATTTCACCAGCGTCGGCAGCGTCCAGGTCATGATGATTTTAATCACCTCAAAGCCGATGGCGGCGATAAAGGTGCCGCGAAGCAGTGCTTTTTTTCGCGGCCGATGGCGCGGCAGACGCCAGAAAATCCAGAAGAACAGCAGGTAGTTGGCGAAAATAGAGATGGCCAGGCCAATCAGTCGCCAGGCGGGCTTTAGCCACTCGATGCTGTCGAGATACAGCGCAGAGATAATCATCTGCTGGGCGGATCCGGCGACGGAGGTAATCGACAGCGTGACGATCAGCGCAATCAGCAGACCAATCAGCGAAATAAAGTCGCGCACGTATTTAAGCCAAATCGCTTCCTGATCCTGCGGCGTACGCTCCCAGACGTCGCGCGACTGCGCGCGGATAGCTTCGCGCAGGTTGCCCATCCAGTTAATGCCCGAATAAAGGGCAATGCCCAGCCCGACCAGCCCGACGGTTGTGCGCTGCTGTACGGCGGTGTTGATCGTGCTTTTTAACGTAGCCGCCATCGTCGGATCGCTCACGTTGTTGAGGATCTTATCGAAGATATCCTGCAACAGCGTCGGGTGCGAGGCGAGGATAAAACCGGCAGCGGCAAACGACACCATCAGAATCGGAATCATCGATAGGAACGAGAAGTAGGTGATTGCCGCGCCAAACTGGTTGCCCATGCGGTCATTAAAGCGTTCGGCGGCGCGGAGCAGGTGGGCGATAACCGGGTTGCGCTGAACTTTTTGCGCCGTGCTGGTGACGGTATCCAGCGCTTTGCTGGCCTTTTGCTGTAGACGTTTGTCGTTGTTTTCCGACGTCATCAGGAAGAATGTCCTTTTTATTGCGTTTACTTAAGTATAGAGGGTTCCCCGACGTCGGTGCGTGCACGGCTCGTTCGGCTCGCCTGGTGGCGCTTCGCTTATCATGCCTACGCTGGCGCATTACGGGGTTGTAGACCGGATAAGGCGTTTACGCCGCCATCCGGAAAAGCTCAATCAACATAGTCTCGCAGCACCTCGGTTAACCATTCCATTAACAGATGTACCCGGCGCGACAAATTGCGGCGGTGCGGGTAGAGCAGCGATACGGGCATTGGCTCTGCCCGATACTGCGGCAGTATCTCGATCAGCTTACCGCCGTGCAGCGCCTCGCGTACGCCGACGCGCGGTACCTGGATAATCCCCAGCCCCGCCAGGCAGGCGGCATGATAGGTCTCGGTGCTGTTCACCGTCAGTACGCCGCCGGTTTTGACCCACTGGCTGCCGTTATCTCTTGCCACTTCAAAGCCCTGCGGCCGCATGCCGAGATTTACCGCATAGTGTACCAGCGCATGGCTGCTGAGATCTTCCAGTGATTCAGGATAACCGAAGCGGGCAAGGTACGACGGGCTGGCGCAGTTAATGACGGTGAGTTTTCCCAGCGGGCGGGCGATAAGCCCGGAGTCTTTCAGCGCTCCGACGCGCACCACGCAGTCAAAACCTTCACGGATGACATCCACCAGGCGATCGCTGCTGCTGAGCTCCAGCTCAATGCCCGGATAGTGCTGTAAAAAATCTGGCAGCCGGGGGATGACGACATTGCGCGCAATGGCAACCGGCATATCCACCCGCAGACGTCCGCTAACGCTGCTGGGGTCGGTCTGGAACAGGCTGTCCAGCTCCTCCAGGTTGCTCAACAGATCTTTGGCGCGCTCAAAGTAGACCATACCGTCCTGGGTCAGCAGCACGCGCCGGGTGGTGCGGTGCAGCAGGCGGCTGCCCAGATGGTTTTCCAGCGCCTGAATCTGCCGCGATACGCTACCTTTAGGAAGGCCCAGGGTCTCTGCCGCGCGTGAAAAACTCTCCAGCTCTGCCACGCGGATGAACAGCTGCATTGCGTGAATTTTATCCATCAGGATGACCTATTGTTGTCGTAATTGAGACAGTGAAGCGCAATTTTGGGCATTTATTGTTTTTTTATCACCTAATAAGCTTGTTCTCAACGTACACACCACCTGAAATGAGGTTTCCTATGAACCAGCGTATTGCGATTGTGACCGGCGGCAGCCGCGGATTGGGAAAAAATGCGGTGCTGAAGCTCGCCGCACAGGGCACGGATATTATTTTTACCTACCACAGCCAGCGCGATGCTGCGCTACAGGTCGTCGCCGAAGTGGAGCAAATGGGCGCGAAAGCGGCGGCATTACAGCTGAACGTCAGCGATACCGCAGACTTTTCTCACTTTGCCCAACAGGTTAAAGAACAGCTCCGGCAGGTATGGGGACGCGAGACGTTTGATTATTTAGTGAACAACGCCGGTATCGGCCTGTACGCCCCGTTTGCCGAGACGTCGGAAGCCATGTTTGATGAGTTGATGAACATCCACTTTAAGGGGCCGTTTTTCCTGACTCAGCAACTGCTACCGCTGATGGCCGACGGTGGGCGAATTCTTAACGTTTCGACCGGCCTGGCGCGCTTTGCTCTGCCGGGGTATGCGGCCTATGCGTCGATGAAAGGGGCGATGGAGGTACTGACCCGCTATCAGGCGAAAGAGTTGGGGGCGCGCGGAATCTCGGTGAACAGTATCGCGCCGGGCGCGATTGAAACCGACTTCGGCGGCGGGCGTCTGCGTGATAACGAAGAACTCAACAAATACGTCGCCTCGCAAACGGCGCTGGGACGCGCCGGTTTGCCGGATGATATTGGTGGTGCAATTGCCGCGCTGTTGAGCGATAACCTACGCTGGATGACTGCGCAGCGGATTGAAGTTTCGGGCGGCATGTTCCTGTAAACGGTCACAGGCCCTGTTATCGGGCTAGCTGAACGAATTGTGCTGAAATAAGTCTGAAACCGGATTTATTTCAGCCTCCGGCTTTTATTTGCCCGGCTACTCGCTATATTCCTCAAAATTAATATTCATTCCTTGTCCTTGCTTTAATCTTTTCCTTAGTTCAGATGTAATGAGCTATATGAATGTATGCTTGCAAAGCAAGGGTTGTAAGCATTCATAATCGTAATGTTTAGATTACTCAATATCTACGTAGAATGCCCCAGGCCAAACGGCGAGTTCTTATTTTATACCGCGAGGATTACTCTTTCGGCCAATAAGACGCGTTGATTTTTCTATGGGGAAAGCGTTATGCAGGTAGTCATGTTTGACAGGCAGTCAATATTTATTCATGGAATGAAAATTAGCTTACAGGAACATATTCCGGGAATTGATATTTTCGCCGTCAGCCAGGCCGATGACCTGTGGCGGCAACTGCTGCAGAATCCGGATGCGCTGCTCATCCTTGACGGCGAGATGGACCAAGATTTCTGTCAGTGGCTGTTAAAAGAGAAGTTCCAGCAGTTTCCGGAATCGAAAGGTATCATCATTGTTAATGAATACCGCCAGGCATGGCTCAGCAATATGCTGGCGTTGAATGTGCAGGCTATTATTCCGCGCGACGCCAGCGTGGAAGTGTTTGTGCAGACGATAAAAAGCGTGCTGCGCGGCTTAATTTGCCTGCCGGGCGACTGGCAGGTGAATGAAGAACAAACCCGGCAGGGGCTATATCATTTAAGCCAGCGCCAGCGGGAAATATTAATTTTGCTGGCGAACGGTGAAACCAATAAACAGATTAGCCGAACCCTGAATATCAGCGCCGGTACGGTAAAAGCGCATCTTGAGTCGCTATACCGCCGGCTGGATGTGAAAAACCGCACCCAGGCGGCGATGATGCTCAACCATTGTCAGGATTTACCACCGGGCTGTCTGGAATAACACAGCTTCAGCCTGGCGCTGTACAGCCAGGCTGGTTTTCCGCTCGCCTTCTTGCTGCCAGGCTACCCGCGCCGCGTGAAAATCCCGTCGCTGGATAGCCTGTACGATGGCCGAACGCACGATGCCTTCTGGCCCGAGGCTGAAGGCCAGCGACAGCAGCGCATCGAACTGATGCTGCGCCAGCGGCGCGTCGATGCACTGGCAAAGCCGCTGCCGATAGGCTTCCACATCCTGCAGGAACAGCGCTTCGGCCTGCGAGCAGGTTAAGCGTGTGTCGAAACGCTCCTGGTCGCGAATAAGATGCCCGTAGCCGATCAGCCACATCCCTTCCGCGTCCCGATACTTTTCCAGCGAAAGCCCCTGAAAGCGCTTAATCAATGCCAGCCCCTGTGCGCTGGGCGTGGTGATGCCTGTGAACATGAAGCCCTCTCTTCTGGTGAAGAAAGGAGTGTAAAAGAGTCGTGCGCCCCCGACTATTGGCCGGATGACGGTGAACTATCATATTCGTGACTGAGTAGGCCAAACAGCCAGTCGTTGCGCCACTCACCGGCAAGGAAATAGCTTTCTCGTAGCTCGCCCTCCAGACGGAAACCAAGCCTTTCCAGCGTGCGGCGGGAGGCGATATTGCCCGCCGTCACCGTGGCGGTCAGGCGGCGTATACCGCCCGTACTGAAAGCGAAATCGCACACCGCGCGCAGCGATTCGCTGCCGTAGCCTTTGCCCTGCGCGACCGGTGCAAATAAAAAGCCGACTTCTGCGCAGTCGACGTCGCGATGGATATAGCCGGTAATGCCCAGCGGCACGTTCTGCGCGTCGCGCACCAGCAGACACAGCCAGTGCGTATCGCCGGGGGACCAGTGGGGCAGTCGGGCGTCAAAGGCGGCGCGGATCTCCTGCTCGCGGCGATCGTCTGCCACGAAGCGCATCACCTGACGGTCCTGCTGCAGAGAGAGGAAGAAAGGCCAGTCGCTGTCGACAAGCGGAGTGCAGACTAATCGTTTCGTGGTGAGCGCGGTCATAATTTCACATTCTCATGGAGGGGGCAGGACTGCTAATTTGCCTGATTTGGTCTATGGTGTAACGACAAAAATAACAAAAAAACAACATATTAATCCAAAGGCGAAATGGCCTTGCTGTTGGTTAAGGAACGTGAAGATGTCGACGTCATCGCGTCAGGTTGCTCAGCACTTCGAACATTGCTTGAGCATCATTCGTCAGGCCTCCATTGAAATACTCACACTGCTTAAGCTTCGCGTGACGGAAGGCAAAGATCCCCGCTGGTTTCTGGAACAGTTAGACCAGGCACGGATGAACCTTGGCGGCTGGGGCGCGGTGGCCCGACAGCTGCGTATTAACGACAGCCAGCTGAGCGAATTTATGCTGCAACTTCGCCATCTGCAACAGGGCATTCCCTCCTACGAACACGGGCAGGGGGCCACGGAAAATCAGCTGATTGCCGCGCTGCGTTTTGTCGTGACGTTAGAGCACATCAAACGGCAGCAGCCGCTGCTGATGTATAACACGGGCTATGACGACGATGCCGAACAGCTTCAGGAACATGCGCTGCGCCAGATTCGTACTATCGAGCTGACGCTGCGCGGCCTGGTGGTTCAGGCCTGGCCCGACGAAGCGCATTTGCACAATGCGTTAAAGTCGCTGTTTGGCCCGCAGGCCTGCGCCCGCTGGTCCTCTCGTAGCCCGTCGGGCGAGAGCCTGGGCGGCATGACTTTCGGTGAGGTGGCGCTGCTGATTGTCGATAAAAAGGTGTTCTCTCGCCATTACGCCGCGCTGTTTAACTATGCGACGGCGCTGACTTTTCTGGTTGAGCAGCGCGTAACGCTGCATCTGTTTCTTGATGATATCCGCCGCATGCGCAATTCTGCGCTGGCCCGTCATTCGCTGAGTGAAATGGAATGCCTGCTGTTGGATCTTTATGCCCAGCAGATCACCGCGCCGGTGCAGCGAGCCTATGAACAGGGGCGCATCCGCGTTAACCCGACAAGTTTAATGGCTGCCGGTGGCGGTGAGGTTCAGCAATTCTGGGCTCGGGCGCAGGACTACGTACACGCTTATGGGCCGGATACGCGGCCGATCCCAGACAGTATTGAGCGCGAGTTACACCAGCCGCGACGGCATTCTGATGTGCGTGAACGGATGATCGCGGTGACGCTGTGGTGTGCAGTGGGGGTCACGGTGCTGGGAATGACGCTGGGGGCGATTGGGTTGCTGACGGCGTTGCCGGAACCGGAGCCAACGCAGCCGCTAGCGGTCGCCAGCGCAGCGATCGTCGCCGAGCCGCTCGCAGCGGTCTCTCCTCGGGAAATACTGGCCCGCCGCGGTATTCTCTGGGACAGCAACGCCCTGCGTTCGGCTATCGATAGCAACAATATCGAAGTGGCCGAACTGTTTTTACGCGGCGGCATGAACTGGCAGGTGTCATGGACCGAGCTGGCCATGTCCGCAGGGCACGAGACAGTGCTGAATTTGCTGCTGCGTTATCGGCGCCAGATGAATGAGCCGAAGCCGTGTCGACGCTTTATCAACACGCTGACCCACGAGCTGTCTCAGGGCGCGCCGCTGAATACGGTACGAAAATCCTATCTGCAGGCTTTTTGCACCACGCCGGCGGTAGTGGCCCGCCAGCGGCTGGCAGTGGATAACGCGCAGCGACGTAGCAAGGCGACGGGCGATGCCGAGAGTAAAAAATGGCTGAGGATACAGAAGGCGATTTACGAGGTCATTCGTTAACCGGAGTTACGCGACGTCGTCGCGTAACGCACTTACAGCAGGCGATAGTTTGCGTCCGGTTTCATTTTCGGCGGGATGAGTCCGTCATGCAGCATCTCCCGCAGATCTATCTCGATGGCATTACAAATGGCGCTGAGCGGCAGATCGTTATCTTCGGTACCGAAAGGGTCCTCCAGCTCGGTGGCAATTGCGTCGAGCGCCAGCAGCGCGTAGGTAGTGAAGATGGAGAATAGCAGCGTCAAAAAACCGAAGTCATGAATCAGCAGCAGCGGATAGATCGCGCAGAAGATGCCTATCGTACGATGCAGAAGCAGCGAATACGCGTAGGGGATTGGCGTGTTGCTAATGCGCTCGCAGCCGCCCTGAATGGTCCCCATCTGATTGAGATAGTGGTTAAAGTTGCGGTACACCAGTTCGTTTGGCCGGTGCTGATAAAGCCATAGCCCGATATTTTGCAGTAGCGCGTTGCAGGGGGTGGTGAGCTGCTGATAGCCCAGCATGCGGGAAACCGGCACCGGGCCGTGGCGCAGCCTGGACTTTAGCGTGATGCAGTAAGTCACGACCAAATCCAGCAGTTCTTTCTTATCCTTCGTACTTGCCGTCGTGGTATTGATTGCTTCCCGCATCAGCGAGCGGCTGACGATCAGCAGGTCGCCCCACAGTTTACGGGCTTCCCAGTAACGCAGCCACGCGGTGTTGTTGCGAAATCCAAGAAACACTGAGATGGATATTGAGATGCCGATAAAATAGAACGAGCTTTCTTTGGCAATAATGCCGTGCAGATGCAGCAGCGGCAGTAAGTACAGATAGGCAATATTGAGTACGATAAAGAAACAAAGCTGCGGAGCGATTTTTCTCATGATGGAACCGCGCCATGAGAACAGTTTGCGCAACCAGCTTTGCTCCGGCCTGACGATCATGGTTTTATGCCTTCTCGGGTGATAGCGCTAAAATGGTGTCGTACACTACCTGAAGGCGTTCCAGATAGTGCTCGAAGACCTTCACTTTATCCTGTACCGGGATATGCCGATCGAGATGACCGTGGACGTCAATGCAGGCCGGCTGCAAATCGATGCGTCCCAGCTCCTCGGATTCCACTTCGAACCGAATCTGAATTTCACCAAAAACGCGTGAACGAATGATATTGATGTTCACGCCGTTAAAGACATTTACGCACAGGCGGCCTTTTTCGCTGGGCTGAATATGATGATGGTATACCCGGCCGGTTGCGGTGATTTGAGTGATAAGCTCCATGGAATAGGTATTCCAGTATTTATCCATTTTAATTTGCTGGTTGAAAATCAGTAGCGATTTTTCTTCCAAAGAGAGAGAGGTTGTTGTCATTTTTGTTACTTATTCAATTTGATGGGTGGAATATGTGATGCAGTGGCATCGATTTTTATATGACGTTATGAATAACGTCATATTGGGTGATAAAGTTAATATAGTCGCGTAGTACTGCGGGATTATGCGTTTTGCTCTGATAAATCATCCACAGATCTATTTTTTGCACAGCCCATTGTGGCAATAACGTGACCAGTTGGCCACTTTGCAAATAAGGCTTAATAATATACTCCGGGAGGATAGCGATGCCGGTTCCCTGAAGCGCCTGCTGCAGAATGTAGGTCAGGTTGTCGCTGGTATGCCGTAGTGGCATGATGAGCTCATAGGATTCATCGTTCCGGAACAGCGAGATGCTTTTCCAGGTACGATGGGTAATGAGATCGCCGCGTTGAAGCGCTTCCGGACGCGAGATATCGCGCTGCGCCAGATACGCTGGCGTACAGACAATGAAGCGGCTAAAGGTCCCAAGGTGGCGCCCAATACAGGTATCATCCGATGGCTTACCGATTCGGTAGGCAACGTCAAATTCACCCCCAACCGAGCCGTAAAAGGAGTCGGCGGTAATCAGCTGAAGCTCAATATCCGAGTGCGTCTGCAAAAACTGATGGTGTACTGCGGGTAAAATGCTGGCCATAAATCCAGGTGGCGCAATGATTTTCAGCTTCCCGCCCGTTCGCTTTTGCAGCGCCTGTACCGTTTTATCACCGCGGATGCTGGCATCTACAACCTCATGGCAGTAGGCCAGATAGCGCTCGCCGTCCGCGGTGAGTGAAATCTTACGAGTGGTGCGATTGAGCAGACGCAGATTGAGATACTCCTCAAGGGCACTGATTCTCTGGCTGATACGTGATTTGGTCATGCCCAGTTCAGCGGCGGTCTTGGTAAATGAACCGTTTTTTACCAGCAGCGCAAAAAGCGCCATATCCTGAACGTGCTTGAGCATAACCTGACCTTAATGTATGACAGCGCGAAATTATACGTAGGGGTAATATCCCTGTATATACCGTATTGTTTAATTCAGAAAGTTGAATTGTTTAATTTTCTGCGCTCACAAAATAACATACTTCGGATATGGGTAGGGTGGGTATGTAGCATAAAAAATAAAGTAGTAGATGAGTGCTCATTATGGGTTATAAATATAATCATTGGTGGTTATATTTTTTTAAGTTTATGATTAATCGCAGCGGTAGGAATAAGAAAATAGTATAAAAATAAAGTGGTTAATTGTCCTGCGGGTAAAAAACTGCATTATTCTCAGGGTTAGGTGGGGACAGCGGTGATAAACGGCGGTGAGGATACCGAGGGCGGAAAACCTGCACGCCTGATGACGTGCAGGTTAGGGTTAATCCAGAGCGATCCGCACGATGCTATCCGGCCCTTTCGTTGAGTGATCTTTGTTGAAATCCTGCTTAAGCGTCACGTACAGCGCGCTGCCGTCGTCTGAAAGCAGCAGGCTATTCGGGCGCGTAGCGAAATCCCAGCTCTGCTTCACGCTATAGTCGGTAGCATCCAGACGCAGCACCTTTTTCGCCTCGCGCTGGCTGATGAAAATCGCGTTGCGTTTCGCATCGAACTTAATACCGAGCGCATCGCCGGCAATACGCTTAATGACTTTGCCTGTGCGCTCATCAAAGACCAGCGTCGTTTTACCCTGCGAATCGTCGGTCACGAACAAACGGCCGGTTTTGGGGTCTTCCGCCATATTCAGCAGCAGGTAATCTTTGCCATCGCCCGGCGTCCAGCGCTGTTCAATCTTGTTGTTTTGCGGGTTAATAACCAGCACTTCGCCGCTGCCGTTGGTTGCATAAATGCGCTGGGTGACCGGTGAGAAAATAATACCGGTAACCCATTTACCTGCATTATCAATAGTGGCTTTCAGGGTCATGGTTTTGGCATCGACGACCGAAATAGAACCCGGATCGGCCACGCGGCCAATGAACAACATACCCTTATGGAACAGAACTTCACGCGCCCCGGCCGGATGACCCTCTTTCCCTTTGCCGCCGAGGATCAGACGCTGGAGCACTTTACCGCTTTTAGCGTCCACTTTTGACACACCGCCGTCCAGTGAATTGGTTACGTAGAACGTTTTGCCGTCATCATCGACCGCCATGCCGAAATTCTTGAGGTCGGTGTGAGTTATGCCGGTGGTTGCGAGGGTGGTCGGGTCCAGACGATAAATCACGCCGCCGTTGGTCTCTTTAAAGCTCTGGGCGCTGGCTACGTAAAGCGCGTGGTCTGCCGGGAATAGCGCCATTTCATACAGGCCATCGCCCAGTTCACGCTGTGTGACAGAAGACGTCGTTTTTAGCGTGCCAGCAGTGTTGCCAGGCTGCGTATTTTCGGCGGCTACGGGCAGGGCGGGCACGGTAAAAGCGGTGATGAGCGCGGCGCAGAGCACCGTTTTACGCAGACTGAACGATACCATTCTCAACTCCATCATAAGATAAGCGTTTCCCGAAACTGAGGTCGGGATAGTTTTAATAAGAATGAGAATAGTAATCATTTATATGAAATGAGCAAACTTTTGCTGCGTTTGCCGAGGTGTTTTTTTGCTGACGCTAGGGCTGCTGGGTTTGCGCCACCTGACGGCGAAGCTCAGCCAACACCTCATCCAGGATGTACTGTACTCGCCAGGGCTGGTACTCACGCTTGCGGTAGATGACCACCAGGTCCAGCCACCATTCATACTGTTGGGCAAAGCAGGGTGCGAGACGACCGGATTCGATATCGGCCTGTACGCTACTCTTTGGCGCAAAGACGATCCCCAGATCGTTACGCGCCAATTCAAGCGCTGACTGGGTATTGTCGCAAATGTAGTTACCCTCAACGCGAAAATCACGGTATGCCTCGCTGCCGGCTAGCCCAAAGCGCCAGATATTGGCCTCGTCGATCATCATGGAATCCATCAGAATACAGGAGTGCTGTGCCAACTCGTCCGGCGAACTCATTGGATGTTGTGTCAGATAGCGAGGGCTGGCATACGCGCTGAGGACATATTTGGTGATATAGTTGGCGACCAGCGATTCATTTTTAGGCTGTACGCAGGAAATCAAAATATCACAATCATCAGGAAAATCAGAGCCCTCATATAAAGACTTTCGTTCCAGGTTAAATGTTTTTAAATATAAATTAATATTGCCGATATCTTTTATTTTATTGACAACGTTACGAGCCAGGTAAGCGTTAATCATCGTCGGTGCATAAACCGTGACCCGACCTTTTTTTTCATGCTTATAGTCAGCGATGAAATTATTTAGCTGGGTTTCTTTTTCCAGCAGTTCGTTGACATAGGGGATCAGCGCCTCGCCAAAACGGGTTAGCGACAGTTTGCGGGAACTGCGTTCAAAAATCTTCAGGCCAATTTTAGATTCTACATCAGCGAGATACTTGCTTACGTTGCCCTGGGCCATGCCCAGCGCAGTGGCGGCGTGGCTGACGTTCTCGCTGGCAGCAATCACCGATATTATTTTCAATTCTTGCGGCTTAATCTGGAGTTTCTTCATTGCCTGGCTCTATATATAAATTGATATAGTTCTATATAAATATTGCGATTGCAGCAATACAAATACAAATATTATCATATTTTCTATCAGGATATGATAGTAGGTTGGAAGAACGGGAATGTCAATTAAGCACAGCGCGCTGCTACTTTTGTTAGCGCCATTTATGTCCAATGTTGTGGCATCAGAATTATCCGTTGGTGCCGGAGTTATTTATAATGAATCACCCTGGCGTGGATATAATGAAAATACTCATGCGGTGCCTATCGTAAATTATGAAGGTGATTCTTTTTATATTCGGCAGACCACATTAGGCTACGCGCTCTTTAAAACCCCACGTGATGAAGTCAGCCTGACCGCTTCCTGGATGCCGCTTACCTTTGACCCGTCGGATAACGACGATAGCGCCATGAAGCAGCTGGATAAGCGTCACAGTACCGCCATGGCGGGCATGGCATGGTATCACCATGAAAAGTGGGGCAGCCTGAAGCTGTCGGCGGCGGCGGATGTTCTGGACAACAGCGATGGCTGGGTTGGCGAGCTGTCCTGGTTCCGCGTATTGCCGGTGGGCAAGCTGTCGGTGATTCCCGCGGCGGGTGTCTATTATTACGATGACCGCTTTAACCGCTACTACTATGGCGTGTCGGGCGCAGAGTCCCGGCGTAGCGGCTTAGCGACGTGGTCGCCAGCGGAGAGCTGGATGCCGTACGTAGGCCTGACGGTGAAATATCCGCTGACCCGTAGCCTGATTCTGATGGCGAATGCGACCTATAGCGTGCTGCCCAATGAAATTAAAAACAGCCCGATGGTCGACCGCGATGACAGCTTTACCCTGTTGACCGGCATCAGCTGGCGGTTCTGATTGCCGGATGGCGGCGTAAACGCCTTATTCGGCCTACCGCTCGCCGGATCACCGGCATAAAAAAGCCAGACCGAAGTCTGGCTCTTTTTCATCTAGGCGGCCCGCGTTAACGCATGGTCACGAACTCTTCCGCAGCCGTTGGGTGAATAGCAACGGTGTTGTCGAAGTCTTTCTTGGTTGCGCCCATCTTCAGTGCAACCGCGAAGCCTTGCAGCATTTCATCCATCCCGAAACCAATGCCGTGAATACCGACAATTTTCTCTTCCGGGCCCACGCAGACCAGCTTCATACGGCAAGGCTGGCGATGCGACGTTACAGCGGTATACATGGCGGTGAAGGAGGATTTGTACACCTTCACGGCGTCGTCGCCGTACTGTTCACGCGCCTGCGGCTCGGTCAGACCGACGGTGCCGATAGGCGGATGGCTGAAGACCACGGTCGGAATGTTGCTGTAGTCGAGATGCTCGTCCGGCTTGTTGTTGAACAAGCGCTCTGACAGACGACGGCCTGCGGCGACCGCCACCGGCGTTAGCTCAACCGCGCCGGTGTTATCGCCCACAGCATAAATGCCAGGTACGTTGGTATTCTGGAACTTATCAACGACGATGTAGCCTTTATCGTTGGTTTTTACGCCGGTTGCTGCCAGATTGAAATCGTCGGTCGCCGGTTCGCGGCCAATCGCCCAGATCAGGCAATCAACGGTCTGGCTACGGCCATCTTCCAGTTCCAGCGTCAGGCTGCCGTCGGCATTTTTGACCACGGCTTTTGGAACGGCGTCGGTGTGCAGCTGCGGGCCTTCGGCGTTCATCACTTCCACCAGCGTATCGACAATCAACGGGTCGAAGCTGCGCAGCGGCGCGTGTTTACGCACGAACAGGTGGGTTTCTGCGCCCAGGCCATTAATCACGCCAGCCAGTTCAACGGCGATATAGCCGGCACCGACTACCGCGACGCGTTTCGGCAGCGCTGGTAGTTCGAAGAACCCATTGGAGTCGATACCGTACTCAACGCCCGGAATATTCGGGTGGCTCGGACGGCCGCCGGTTGCGATCAGGATATGATCGGCGGTGATCGTTTCGCCGTTCACTTCAATGGTTTTCGCATCGACGAAGCGCGCAAAGCCTTTAATGACATCGACCTTATTTTTGCCCAACACGTTGTCATAGGAGGTATGGATACGGTCAATGTACGCGGTGCGGCTGGCAATCAGCTTATCCCAGTCGAAATGATTAATGGTGGTATCGAAACCGTAGTCCGGGCCATACAGATGAATCGCTTCGCGAATCTGCGCGGCATGCCACATCACTTTTTTCGGTACGCAGCCGACGTTCACGCAGGTACCGCCCAGATCTTTGGCTTCAATCAGCGCGCACTTCTGGCCGTACATGGCCGCACGGTTAATCGAGGCGATACCGCCGCTGCCGCCGCCGATGGCGATGTAATCGTAATGTTTGGTCATGGCCGCTCCTCAAACGTTCAATGTCGAGCGGGTGAGCGTCATGCTCCCCGCCAAAATACTCGCGATTGTATACCTGAAACTGATAGGTTCCACCGATGCCTGTGATTACTCCGGCACAATCCAGTTCACCAGCGTGTGGCCGATACCCGCAGGCACCAGCTTAGCGTGCAGCCACGGCAGCACGTTGTTCATCTGCGCTTCCAGTTTCCACGGCGGGTTGATGACGATCATGCCGGAAGCGGTCATACCACGCTGGTCGCTGTCAGGGCGCACCGCCAGCTCAATTTGCAGGATCTTGCGAATGCCGGTTTCTTCCAGATCGTGGATCATGCGCTTAATCTGCTGGCGCAGCACCACCGGATACCACAGCGCGTAGGTGCCGGTCGCAAAGCGCTTGTGCCCTTCAACGATGCCGCTCACGACCGCCTGATAGTCGTTTTTGATTTCGTACGGCGGGTCGATAAGAACCAGACCACGACGGGAAACCGGCGGCAGCTTCGCTTTCAGTTGCTGATAGCCGTCCGCCCGCTCGACGCGCGCGCGGCTGTCTTTCTGGAATTCTGAGCGCAGCAGCGGGAAGTCGCTTGGGTGCAGCTCGGTCATTTGCAGGCTGTCCTGCTCGCGCAGCAGCTGGCGGGCAATCAGCGGTGAACCCGGGTAGTAGCGCAGCTGGCCGCTGCGGTTGAAATGCTCAACCACGGAAATATAGGGCTCCAGCTCGGTTGGCAGGTCATCCTGCTGCCAGATGCGGGCGATCCCTTCCAGATATTCACCGGTCTTTTCGGCGTGCTCGCCGCTCAGCTGATAGCGGCCGGCACCGGCGTGAGTATCCAGATAGAGAAACGGTTTTTCTTTCTCTTTCAGCGACTCGATGATCAGACTCTGAACGGTGTGTTTTAGGACGTCGGCATGGTTGCCTGCGTGAAAGCTATGGCGATAACTGAGCATGGATACGGATATTCCGGGAAGTAAACAAGATAGCCGATAGTTTACCGCAGATCCGCCAGGATTGCCGCCCTCGTCCATCGAGAGCGGAACATCCTGCCCTGACGTTGAAATTCAGCCAACTATCCCCCATTCTAGATCCATAGCTAAAGCGCCGTTGAGCGCTTCATTTCTTTCTTAGACCAGGACTGCGCATATGACCAATCCATTACTGACGCCCTTCGAACTGCCGCCGTTTTCCCAAATTCAGCCTGAGCATGTTGTTCCCGCCGTGACCAAAGCGTTGAACGATTGCCGTGAAAACGTGGAACGCGTCGTGGCGCAGGGTGCGCCGTACACCTGGGAAAATCTCTGCCAGCCGCTGGCCGAAGTGGACGACGTGCTGGGACGTATTTTTTCGCCGGTCAGCCATCTGAATTCGGTGAAAAACAGCCCGGAACTGCGCGAAGCCTACGAACAAACGCTGCCGCTGCTGTCTGAATACAGCACCTGGGTTGGCCAACATGAAGGCCTGTATAAGGCCTACCGCGACCTGCGGGACGGCGACACCTATGCCACCCTGAGCGTGGCGCAGAAAAAAGCGGTCGACAACGCGCTGCGCGATTTTGAGCTGTCCGGTATCGGCCTGCCGAAAGAGAAGCAGCAGCGCTATGGCGAAATCGCCACCCGCCTGTCCGAGCTGGGGAACCTGTATAGCAATAACGTGCTGGATGCCACGATGGGCTGGACGAAGCTAGTCACCGATGAAGCCGAGCTGGCAGGTATGCCGGAAAGCGCGCTGGCGGCGGCGAAGGCTCAGGCGGAAGCCAAAGAGCAGCAGGGCTACCTGCTGACGCTCGATATCCCGAGCTATCTGCCGGTGATGACCTACTGCGACAACCAGGCGCTGCGTGAAGAGCTGTATCGCGCCTATTCCACCCGCGCCTCTGACCAGGGGCCGAACGCCGGTAAGTGGGATAACACGCCGGTGATGGAAGAGATCCTCGCCCTGCGTCACGAACTGGCGCAGCTGCTGGGCTTTGAAAGCTACGCCTTTAAATCACTGGCCACCAAAATGGCAGAGAATCCGCAGCAGGTGCTCGATTTCTTAACCGATCTGGCGAAACGCGCCCGCCCGCAGGGTGAAAAAGAGCTGGCCCAGCTGCGTGCCTTTGCGAAAGCCGAGTTTGGCGTTGATGAGCTTCAGCCGTGGGACATCGCCTACTACAGCGAAAAACAGAAACAGCACCTCTACAGCATCAGCGACGAGCAGCTGCGCCCGTACTTCCCGGAAAACAAAGCCGTTAACGGCCTGTTTGAAGTGGTTAAACGAATTTATGGCATTACCGCGAAAGAACGTACCGACGTGGACGTCTGGAACCCGGAAGTCCGTTTCTTCGAGCTGTATGACGAAAACAACGCGCTGCGCGGCAGCTTCTACCTCGACCTGTATGCCCGTGAACATAAACGCGGCGGGGCGTGGATGGATGACTGCGTCGGCCAGATGCGTAAAACCGACGGCACGCTGCAAAAGCCGGTTGCCTATCTCACCTGCAACTTTAACCGTCCGGTGAACGGCAAACCCGCGCTGTTTACCCACGATGAAGTGATTACCCTGTTCCACGAGTTCGGTCATGGTCTGCACCATATGCTGACCCGTATCGAAACTGCCGGTGTTTCCGGTATTAATGGGGTACCGTGGGATGCGGTCGAACTGCCGAGCCAGTTTATGGAAAACTGGTGCTGGGAGCCGGAGGCGCTGGCGTTTATCTCCGGTCACTATGAAACCGGCGAACCGCTGCCGAAGGCGCTGCTGGATAAAATGCTGGCGGCGAAAAACTATCAGGCGGCGCTGTTTATTCTGCGTCAGCTGGAGTTTGGTCTGTTCGACTTCCGCCTGCATGCGGAGTACAACCCGGAGCAGGGGGCGAAAGTCCTTGAAACGCTGGCTGAAATTAAGAAACAGGTCGCCGTGGTGCCTGGCCCTACCTGGGGTCGTTTCCCACACGCCTTCAGCCACATCTTTGCCGGTGGCTATGCCGCGGGTTACTACAGCTACCTGTGGGCCGACGTGCTGGCGGCGGATGCGTTCTCCCGCTTCGAAGAAGAGGGGATTTTCAACCGTGAAACCGGTCAGTCGTTCCTCGATAACATTCTGACCCGCGGTGGTTCTGAAGAACCGATGGCGTTGTTCAAACGCTTCCGCGGTCGTGAACCTCAGCTCGACGCCATGCTGGCGCATTACGGTATCAAGGGCTGATCGTTCGCGTGAAAATTTGTTTACTTGATGAAACGGGCGCCGGAGACGGCGCCTTATCTGTTCTGGCTGCCCGCTGGGGTCTGGAACATGACGAAGACAACCTGATGGCGCTGGTGATGACGCCGGAACACCTTGAGCTGCGCAAACGCGATGAACCTAAGCTCGGCGGCATTTTCGTCGATTTCGTTGGCGGCGCGATGGCGCACCGGCGCAAATTTGGCGGGGGGCGTGGCGAAGCGGTGGCGAAGGCGGTCGGTATTAAAGGCGATTACCTGCCGGACGTGGTCGATGCGACCGCCGGGCTGGGACGCGATGCGTTCGTGCTGGCCTCGGTGGGCTGTCGCGTGCGGATGCTGGAACGCAACCCGGTGGTTGCCGCCCTGCTCGACGATGGTCTGGCGCGCGGTTACGCCGATGCGGAAATTGGCTCTTGGTTACAGGAACGTTTGCAGTTAATTCACGCCTCAAGCCTGACGGCGTTAACCGATATCACGCCACGCCCGCAGGTGGTGTATCTCGATCCGATGTTCCCGCATAAGCAGAAAAGCGCGCTGGTGAAGAAAGAGATGCGCGTGTTTCAGTCGCTGGTGGGGCCGGATCTCGACGCCGATGGGCTGCTGGAACCGGCACGTCAATTGGCCACTAAACGCGTGGTGGTGAAGCGTCCGGACTACGCGCCGCCGCTGGCCGACGTGGCAACGCCGAATGCGGTGGTGACCAAAGGGCATCGGTTTGATATTTATGCGGGGACGGCCTAGGCCAGATGGTGAGCTATAGTGCCCGATGGCGCTACGCTTATCGGGCCTACAGTTCGGTGCCGCCAGTAGGCCGGATAAGGCGTTAGCCGCCATCCGGCATCACGGGTTAAACAAACGGAGCATAAGGGTCGGCAACCTCAAACGCTGCCGCACGCTCCGCCTTCGGCGGATAAATCAGTTCGCTCACAATGGATACCTTCAGCTTCTTCGCTTCTGCGCGCGTCAGTTTCACCTGCTGATCCCATCCTTCGGTATATACCGCGCCCCACGCGCCGAGATCCAGACAGGTGACGTACATCTCCTGACGATACGGCAGCGGTGCCACGTTCAGCAGGCTGGCGGCAGCGTTGTTACCGGCGAATTTACCCAGCAGAATGGCGTGCTGGCAGGTCATCAGCGCATGGTTGCCTTTGTCATCGGTGGCGGCGTAAGCCACGTCGCCGGTGGCGTAGATATCCTCATGGCCCACCACCTGCAGATTGGCATTGACATGCAGACGGCCCTGACGATCGCGCGGAGCATCAATCTGCGCGGTCAGGCCGTTAGCCTGTACGCCGACGGTCCAGATAACCGTCTGGGACGCAATTACCTGGCCATCTTTCAGCGTCACGCCTGAGGCGTCCACGCGCTCGACTTCAGCGTTGATCTTCCATTCTACGCCCAGTTCGGCGGAGGCTTCGATGATCACATCGCGCAGTGCTTTACTCCAGCGCCCGCCCGGCTGTGCGCCGCGTTCAACTACGACTACTCTAGTCTTAGCATCGGCACCCAGAATCTTACGCAGACGGCCCGGTAGCTCCAGCGCCATTTCAATGCCGGTAAAGCCGCCGCCGCAAACGACCACGGTATTGCGGGCATCGCTCTCTGGCTGCTGCGCCAGATCGTTAATGTGTTGCTCCAGAACGGTTGCGCTCTCCAACTGGTCAAGATCGAACGCGTGCTCGGCGGCACCGGCGACGATATCACGGTTGACCTGGCTGCCGCTGGCGAGAACCAGACGATCGTAATGATGCAGGTGGTTTTCACCGCTGGCGTCTTTCCAGCTCACTTCTTTGGATCCTGGCAGGATCTGCTCGACGTGCCCTTGCAGGAAGCGTACGCCGGTGACATCGAACAGAGACTGCAGCGGCGCGACCAGCGTCTGGACCGCATTTTCGTAAAAGCGCGGGCGTACGCGCAGCTCCGGCTGCGGCGCAATGACCGTGATATCAATAGGTTGCTGGTTTTTATCCGCCAGACGTGCGGCGCTGAGTGCTGCCCACATACCGGCAAAGCCAGCGCCGACGATCAGAATTTGTTTTTGCATTACGGTTATCTCACGGGTCACGTTGATTTATTGACTCGGATTTTATTTGTCGTAGTTTAGAAAAGCAATCGGATTTAGATCCTTTTCTCGAGCCTGACGAGTTATTTGGGTATATGTATATGATAAGTATATAATTAAATTATTTGTGTTCGAGAGATTAAGCGCGGTGTCTGGATTGCATGGCGTGAAAAAGATACAATCAACTCAGATTCATTTTGGCTGAGATAAGAGCATGGCATTCTACAGTTCCGGGGTTGAGTACGGCATTCATAGTCTGATGTGTATGGTGGATGGCAAAGGCGACGCCCGTGATATGAGCGTGCGCGAAATCGCCGAACTGCAGCGAGTGCCCTACGACTACCTGGCTAAAATCTTTACCCGCCTGTCGAAGGCTGGGCTGGTGCGCAGCAGCGAAGGGAAGGGCGGTGGCTTCCAGCTGGCAAAACCGGCTGAAGACATTACCGTGCTGGACGTGGCCAACGCCATTGACGGCGATAAACGCATTTTTGAATGCCGTGAGATCCGTCAGCGGCTGGCGGTGTTTGATGAGCAGCCGCCGGAGTGGGCATGCGAAGGCATTTGCGGCGTACGTTCGGTGATGGATATGGCGCAGCAGCGGATGGAAGAGGCGCTAGGCCAGCATACGATTCTCGATCTGGCGCGTAAGATGTACCGCAAAGCGCCGGACACCTTCGTGGTAGAAGTGCAGGAGTGGATTGCCGGGCGGAAAGGCGAGAAATAAAAACGCCTGCTTGCGCAGGCGTTTCACGATGCTCAACGCGAGATTTATTCTTCTTCGTCGTCGCGCAGCGGAACGATCAGCATATCGACGTGGACGGTGTTGATCAGCTGACGTGCGGACGACATCAGCTTGCTCCAGAAGTCCTGATGATGGCCGCACACCACCAGGTCCATGTCGTATTTCTTAATCGCATCAACCAGCACCTGGCCCAGATCGCCGCTGCCGCTCAGGGTCTCGGTGATAGGATAGCCAGCGTTGGTGGACAGCTCACTCAGCGCGTGGTGGGTCTCTTCGGAGATGCGTTTCTGCATATCGCCCAGATTGACGTCGATAAGCCCGGTATAGAGATCGGAATAGTTCACGTCAACGTGGATCAACGAGACTTTTGCATTGTAGGGGCGAGCCATTGAAACCGCTTTTTCCACCAGCACTTTGCTTTCCGGTGAAAGGTCGACCGCGATCAGAATGTGTTTGTAAGCCATAGTGTTACTCCTTCCATAAAGTTGTCGATGACTGTGGACCAGACAGCCCATGCGCTGTCCCTTGCCCGCGTCCTGCGTGCTAAACGCGCGGGATTTGCCCTTAAAGACCTAATTGTAGAAGATATTTCTACCTTATAGCGGCCTTGGGGCGCCGTCAATGCATCCGGTTCGCCAATTAGTTAAACAAATTTTTCCTGCTTACGTATTGATAACGATTAACCTTGTGGTAAAAAATTTAACTGATCTCCTACACTATTTAATGAGCCGATCGGATTAATTAACGTGATCCGAATCTCATTCTTTTTCTATTGGTGTGGGTGGGTTATTGGGGAGCGGTATGTCCTGCGGAGTCTCCGAGGACTGGTCGCCGGGGAGGCGTTATGATCAGCACGATTGCGCTGTTTTGGGCCCTGTGTGTCGTATGTGTAGTTAATATGGCACGTTACTTCTCATCGTTGCGTGCGTTATTGGTTGTGCTACGCGGTTGTGATCCCTTGCTTTATCAGTATGTTGACGGCGGTGGCTTTTTTACTTCGCACGGTCAACCGGGTAAACAAATGCGCCTGGTCTGGTATATCTACGGGCAGCGATACCGCGATCATCATGATGATGAGTTTATTCGCCGCTGTGAACGGGTTCGTCGCCAGTTTATTTTAACCAGTTCGCTATGCGGGCTGGTGGTGATTAGCTTGATTGCCCTGATGATTTGGCACTAAGTAAAAAAAAACGGGCCAGTTTCCTGACCCGTTTTCTGTTTACTGCGACTGTGCGTAGCGTTTAGATAAGCTTGAGCGACAGCCAGTAGAGCACGCCGGACAGCAGGATAGAAGCTGGCAGCGTAAAGACCCAGGCCATCAGGATGTTCGTCACGGTTTTTCTTTGCAGACCGCCACCGTCAACCACCATGGTACCCGCCACGGAGGAGGACAGCACGTGGGTGGTGGATACCGGCATGCCGGTATAGCTTGCCAGACCGATGGAGACCGCAGATGTCATCTGTGCCGCCATGCCTTGGGCATAGGTCATGCCTTTCTTACCGATTTTCTCGCCGATGGTGGTCGCGACGCGACGCCAGCCGATCATCGTACCCACACCCAGCGCCAGCGCGACGGCCATAATAATCCAGATAGGCGCGTACTCGATGGTGCTCAGCATGTCCGTTTTCAGTTTCTTCAGCAGACGCTGATCGTCAGCGTTCACGTCCGGCATCTTCGCCACTTTATCCGTGGTGTCAGAGATGCAGAGCATGATACGACGCAGCTGGCCGCGCTGTTCCACGGAAAGAGTGTCATAGCTCTCAACGTTGGTCAGCATGGCTTTCGCACGGTCAAGCGCGTTGATGGTGTTCGCCGGATGGCAGTGGAATTCCACGGCGGCCTCGGCTTCCGGGGTTAGCGGCTCAGCGCTGTTCGCCACTTTCAGCAACAGCTCTGGGCGCTGCTGGAAGAAGGTTTCAACGTTGTTGACCGCATCGCGGGTACGGGTGATTTCGTAGCCGGACGCGTTCATGTTAACCACGAAACCCGCCGGTGCGACGCCAATCAGTACCAGCATGACCAGGCCAATGCCTTTCTGACCGTCGTTTGCGCCATGGGAGAATGCCACGCCAATCGCGGAAAGAATCAGGGCAATACGCGTCCAGAACGGCGGCTTTTTCTTACCGTCTTTCTTTTCACGCTCGGCAGGCGTCAGGTGGATACGGGCGCGTTTTTTGGTTCCGCTCCAGTAGCGACGCAGCAGGAAAATCAGGCCACCGGCCACGACCAGACCCACAATGGGCGAAATGATCAACGAGCCGAAAATATTAATGACTTTCGGAATGTTGAGCGCATCGACCACCGATGTGCCGGTCATCAGCGCATTGGTTAAACCAATACCGATAATCGCGCCAATCAGCGTGTGGGAGCTGGAAGCTGGCAGACCGAAATACCAGGTGCCAAGGTTCCATATAATGGCCGCCAGCAGCATGGAGAAGACCATGGCCAGGCCGTGTGCGGAGCCCATATTAAGCAGCAGGTCCGTTGGCAGCATATGCACAATCGCATAGGCAACGCTCAGACCGCCCAACAGGACGCCGAGGAAGTTAAAGATCGCCGCCATCGCAACGGCAAGCTGCGAACGCATAGCGCGGGTATAAATTACGGTAGCAACTGCATTCGCGGTATCGTGGAAGCCGTTAATCGCTTCGTAGAACAGAACGAACATCAGTGCCAGAACTAACAACAGCCCGGTGTGTAAATCCAGGCCTGCAAACAAATGTAACATAGGACGTTACGCCATTTTGAGGACATGAACGCGCGGCATTATCAGGGACATTGGCGGCGCGGGCAAAGTGAAATCTCTACTTTTTTTGATATTTATCCGTATTCGTTAAAAGGTTGAAAATAATTATTTCTGATGTATCAATCAGATAAGTCGGGTTTGTCGAGATTCCACTGGTATGACAACAATGAAAAATTTACACTTCCCGACAATACCTATGTTGAGGATAGTGCGTGGAAAGGTTTGATGCCATTGTAGTGGGTGCCGGAGCGGCGGGAATGTTTTGTGCAGCCATGGCGGGGCAGGCTGGCCGCCGCGTTTTGCTGTTGGATAACGGCAAAAAACCGGGGCGTAAAATCCTGATGTCCGGCGGTGGTCGCTGTAATTTTACTAACCTTTATGTCGAGCCCGCGGCCTATCTCAGTCAAAACCCGCATTTTTGCAAATCTGCTCTCGCGCGCTACACCCAATGGGACTTTATCGATTTGGTCGGCAAGCACGGTATTGCCTGGCATGAGAAGACCCTCGGGCAGCTGTTTTGCGATGATTCCGCGGAACAGATTGTTGCGATGCTGGTGGCTGAATGTGCAAAGGGTAACGTGACGACGCGCCTGCGCAGTGAAATTCTCAGCGTGGCCCGTGATGATGCCGGTTACACGCTAACGCTGAATGGCGACATGGTGGCGGCAGATAAGCTGGTGATCGCCAGCGGCGGCCTATCGATGCCGGGCCTCGGGGCATCGCCTTTCGGCTATAAAATTGCCGAGCAGTTTGGTCTGAAGGTCCTGCCGACCCGCGCCGGACTGGTACCGTTCACCCTGCATAAGCCAATGCTGGAACAGTTCCAGGTTCTGTCCGGCGTCTCCGTACCGTCGGTGATAACCGCTGAGGACGGTACGGTATTCCGCGAAAGCCTGCTTTTCACCCACCGCGGCCTGTCCGGCCCGGCAGTGCTGCAAATCTCCAGCTATTGGCAGGCCGGTGAGTTTGTCAGCATTAATCTGCTTCCGGACGTGGATCTGAGCACCTTTATTGATGAACAGCGCGCGGCGCACCCGAACCAAAGTCTGAAAAATACGCTGGCGATACTGTTGCCGAAGCGTCTGGTTGAGTGCCTGCAACAGCTTGGGCAAATTCCGGACGTTACGCTTAAACAGCTGAACGTGCGTGAGCAGCAGACGCTGGTAGATACCCTGACCTGCTGGCGCGTGCAGCCTAACGGCACCGAAGGCTATCGTACGGCGGAGGTGACCCTTGGCGGCGTTGATACTCACGAATTGTCGTCGCGCACCATGGAGGCGAAGAAAGCACCGGGCCTGTATTTTATTGGCGAAGTGATGGATGTGACCGGCTGGCTGGGCGGTTATAACTTCCAGTGGGCGTGGTCCAGCGCCTGGGCGTGCGCGCAGGCGCTGGCCGATGTCCGAAGACAATAAAGTTGTACACAAAGCACTAAAGTTGTAACCATTCTCAAAAAACGACGCTAATGTTGTATACTTACTGAATGTGTGGTTATAGGGTTGGAGACTATAAAATGCACATATAGGTACGTATCAATGTCGTTTTTTGGGTACGATCATGGGTAGGGGTAGGCGTCTCAAATCCTATTTGGATTATGAAAATGCGCTAAATAGCTGCGCCTAATACCGCTACACTTTTGCCTGACCATGTTTTCCTCCGGGGAATGGGCTGGCGGTTTCCATAAAATGGCGGACCTTTTTCAGTAACTGCCACATTGAGCGGCACTGATGATTACGGGTTATCGTGTCATGAAGTGCCTGCCATAGCCGTTCCACATGATTCACCCACGGCGAGTAAACCGGCTGGTAAATTACCCTGAACTTGGGATTTGCTTTCAACCAGCGCTGTGTTTCGCGGCTTTTATGGATAATGTAGTTATCAACGATCAGCGTGATTGTTTTCGCCCGCCGGTAAGTGGCTTTCAGGTGCTTCAGCAGAGCGATAAACAGCGCTGAACTTTTGCTGTTGCCGCCCACGTAGCTGACTTTACCCGTGCCACTGTGCAGTGCGCCGGCCAGATAGTATTTTTCGTTCTGCCCCGGCGTCACTACCCGTTTCTGCTGTCCGCGCAACTGCCAGTCCGCACCGATTTTAGGATTAAGGTGGATATCCACTTCATCTTCATAAAATACCGGATGCTCTGCGCTGCATTCATCCAGCGCTTTGTGGATTACCGCCATCTTTTCATCTTTATGTGGGTCACGGATACGCAGAGTTGGCGCGGCCCTGCGCCATACAAGCCCCGCAGATGGCAACCAGCGGCGAACGGTTCCTGCATGTAACTGGCAACCGGTTATCTCATTGATTTTTATTGCCAGTAATTCGGTGCTCCAGCGTGAACGTTGATAACCAAAATCGCCGGGAGAATGCTTTATCAGCTCACGTAACAGGGTGCAGATATGTTCAAAAGGCCAGCGTCGGGAGCGCCCTGCGGGTAAGGATTTCAGGCCTTCAATACCTGAGTGCGTAAACCAGTTAATCCAGCGACCAACGGATGAACGGGCACAACAGAGAGTTCTGGCAACATCGCTGACCCGTTCACCCCGATGAAGCATCAGCATGGCCGTGAGTCTGCGGGCATGATTTTTATCACGCGTTTTATGAATAGCTTTCTGCATCAGGCGTCGTTCGCCACGGGGTATTGGTACTATGATCGGCATCGCTCAGTCCGGTTGGTGATTTTGGTTGGTTTGGCGATTGATCAGATCGCACAATCCGGGCTGAGTTCCCTTTCAGTGATCTACTATTCCGCGCAGCTATTTAGGGGTTTTCAGGAGGCGTGTCATCTGTCAGTTAATCGGGAGCACCGTTGATGGTCGTCATTTTTGTAACATATCTTGTTTCCCGTTTGCTCCTGAAGCTCTGGGAACTGTATGACCAGCCCGACGGTGATGATTAACGGGACTGAAACAGGTTACGGCAGAGCAATATGGGGCTCATGTCCTGCTACGTAACCCGTCAGTAAAGCCCTGCTGCGCACCTGACGCTAAGCACTAACCCGCCTGCAGTTACCTGGTCGAATACAGCCCGCGAAGCTTTCTTGCCTGCGTCTGATGTGCTTCCGCACCGGCATTATTGACCTGCTCATGCACGAGAGCGGCTTTTTCTCCGGCATTCAGTTCGTTAAAAGAAGAAGACGAGGTCTTTGAATTTGCATCACTGCCGGACAGCATTTTTTTATGTTCCTCAATCATTTTCTGATGCGCATAGGACGCGCTGTTGTTCATAAATGAATGAGCAACAATGGCCCTTTCATGTTCATTCATTTCAGAGAATGAGGGCGTGTTGTTTTTATTAACCCTGTCCGGTAAGTTTTCATGCGTCGAGGAATTCACATGACTGACGGCTGAGGCATTATTAACAAATCGATGTGCTTCATGGGCAATATCACTGGACTGAGCAAAAGCTGCCCCACAAAATAAAGCTGTAAACGCAGTGGTCGTGATTAATATATTCATGTGTAATTACCTTCTGAGGTACATAAAAGATGTCCTTATGATCATATATAAAAATAATCAACCTGTGGGGAAGATGACGTAAATGTAATACAGCTATGTACATTACACGATTGTAATGAATTTGTTTCTTAAGGTGTGCTAGCTTCATTTCATTGTAAGTGGATGAACCAGTAATTTAATTTAAATCGGTTCTCGAATTCTGTCAGTAACCATACTTTAAATAAGGGAATGCGCATGCTGTTGAAAACGTCTCGACGAACTTTCCTGAAGGGGTTAACCCTCTCTGGCGTAGCCGGAAGTCTTGGCGTATGGAGTTTCAATGCGCGTTCCAGTCTGAGCCTGCCAGTTGCCGCATCCCTGCAGGGTACTCAGTTTGACCTGACCATTGGTGAAACGGCCGTCAATATCACGGGCAGTGAGCGTCAGGCCAAAACAATCAATGGAGGCCTGCCGGGGCCCGTTCTTCGCTGGAAAGAAGGTGACACCATTACCCTGAAGGTCAAAAACCGTCTTAATGAACAGACGTCCATTCACTGGCACGGCATTATTCTTCCGGCCAATATGGATGGTGTTCCGGGGCTGAGTTTTATGGGCATAGAGCCTGATGATACCTACGTTTACACCTTTAAGGTTAAGCAGAACGGGACTTACTGGTACCACAGCCATTCCGGTCTGCAGGAACAGGAGGGGGTATACGGTGCCATTATCATCGATGCCAGGGAGCCAGAACCGTTTGCTTACGATCGTGAGCATGTGGTCATGTTGTCTGACTGGACCGATGAAAATCCTCACAGCCTGCTGAAAAAATTAAAAAAACAGTCGGATTACTACAATTTCAATAAACCAACCGTTGGCTCTTTTTTCCGCGACGTGAATACCAGGGGGCTGTCAGCCACCATTGCCGATCGGAAAATGTGGGCTGAAATGAAAATGAATCCGACTGACCTCGCGGATGTCAGTGGCTACACCTACACCTATCTCATGAACGGGCAGGCCCCGCTGAAAAACTGGACCGGACTGTTCCGTCCCGGTGAAAAGATACGCTTACGGTTTATCAACGGCTCGGCAATGACCTATTTCGATATCCGTATCCCCGGGCTGAAAATGACGGTCGTGGCTGCAGATGGCCAGTATGTAAACCCGGTTACCGTTGACGAATTCAGGATTGCCGTTGCCGAAACCTATGATGTCATTGTGGAGCCTCAGGGTGAGGCCTATACCATCTTCGCACAATCCATGGACAGGACCGGTTACGCTCGAGGGACACTGGCCACGAGAGAGGGGTTAAGTGCTGCCGTTCCCCCCCTCGATCCCCGTCCTCTGTTGACCATGGAAGATATGGGTATGGGGGGAATGGGACATGATATGGCAGGAATGGACCACAGCCAGATGGGAGGCATGGATAACAGCGGAGAGATGATGTCTATGGACGGTGCTGACCTTCCGGATAGCGGGACATCCTCCGCGCCCATGGATCACAGCAGCATGGCCGGTATGGATCATTCCCAGATGGCCGGAATGCCGGGTATGCAAAGTCATCCTGCGTCAGAAACGGATAACCCACTGGTTGATATGCAGGCGATGAGCGTCTCTCCGAAATTAAATGATCCGGGTATTGGTCTTCGAAATAACGGAAGAAAGGTTCTCACGTACGCGGATTTGAAAAGCCGCTTTGAGGATCCTGACGGACGTGAACCTGGCCGTACCATAGAACTGCATTTAACCGGCCACATGGAAAAGTTTGCCTGGTCATTTAACGGAATCAAGTTTTCAGATGCCGCACCGGTGCTGCTGAAATACGGTGAGCGGCTCAGGATCACGCTGATCAACGATACCATGATGACTCACCCCATTCACCTGCATGGTATGTGGAGCGATCTGGAAGATGAAAACGGTAATTTCATGGTTCGTAAACACACAATAGATGTTCCCCCTGGTACAAAACGCAGTTACAGAGTGACAGCAGATGCGCTTGGCCGCTGGGCGTATCACTGCCATTTGCTCTATCACATGGAAATGGGAATGTTTCGTGAAGTCCGGGTGGAGGAATGATGCGAATGAAGAGAAATTTGAAGGCCATACCTGTTCTGGTCGCCGGTTTGTTTACCTCACCGCTTTCTATTGCGGCGGGCTCCGTCTCTGCAGATCCCCACGCCGGGCACGACATGTCTGCCATGCAGATGCCAGCAGATGAGAATTTCACTGAGATGACGTCAATGGAGCCCATTGTAACTGAGAGCAGAACGCCAATTCCGCCTGTTACCGATGCCGACCGGAAGGCTGCATTCGGCAATTTACAGGGGCATGCGATTCACGACAGTGCGATTAATTATCTGGTTCTGCTGGATCAACTGGAATGGCAACGGTCGGATAACACCAACAATTTCAGCTGGAGTGTTAACAGCTGGATTGGAGGCGACACAGATCGGATTTGGCTAAAGAGTGAAGGTGAACGAAGCAATGGGGAAACGGAGGCGGCTGAAGCGCAGTTACTCTGGGGACATGCGGTTGGCCCATGGTGGGATTTGGTTGCGGGTGTCAGGCAGGATTTCAGACCTGCTTCTGCCCGGACCTGGGCTGCTGTCGGTTTTCAGGGGCTGGCACTCTATAATTTTGAGTCTGAAATTACGGGTTTTGTCAGTAATGGCGGAAAAGCAGCCCTTCGTCTGGGAGGAGAATACGACGTTTTACTGACTAACCGGCTCATACTCCAGCCATCCTATGAGGTGAATTTCTACAGTCAGGATGATGAATCGCGGGGTCGCGGCAGGGGACTGACTGACACAGAGCTGGGGCTCCGGCTGCGCTATGAAATACGCCGTGAGTTTGCACCCTATATAGGCGTTTCCTGGAATCAACTTTACGGGAAAACATCCGATATGGCGAAAAGAGAAGGTGAGAAAGACCATCAGGTAGTATTCCTGGCGGGAGCCAGAATCTGGTTTTAACGCACTGATATAAAACACTCAACTAAACAGGTAAATAAAATGTCGATTTTAAATAAAGCCATTCTTACAGGTGGCCTCGTTATGGGCGTTGCTTTCTCTGCTATGGCCCATCCGGAATTAAAAAGCTCTGTGCCACAGGCTGATTCAGCCGTAGCGGCCCCGGAAAAGATTCAGCTTAATTTCTCGGAAAATCTGACCGTGAAATTCTCAGGTGCAAAATTAACGATGACGGGTATGAAAGGCATGTCATCACATTCTCCGATGCCGGTCGCGGCAAAAGTGGCGCCAGGCGCTGACCCTAAATCGATGGTCATTATTCCGCGAGAGCCTTTACCCGCTGGCACTTATCGTGTTGACTGGCGCGCGGTTTCTTCAGATACGCACCCTATTACCGGTAATTACACCTTTACAGTGAAGTAATATTATGAACGACCTGATTATGATTGTTATTCGTTTTCTTATTTATCTGGATTTGATGGTAATATTTGGATTGCCATTTTTTCAGATATATGGAATAAGCGGTGTCAGACATGAAACCTATAACCTGACTAATTTCAGGTCGTTTATAACCTTTGCTGTTGTTACAGGCATCATTCTTACTGGCATTAATATGCTCCTGGTATCTAATGCCATGAGTGGAGTAACTGACCTCAGAGAATTATCCATCCATGTTATCGAGATGGTGATAGAAGAAACTGATGTGGGTATTAGCTGGATTGTCAGGCTCTGTGCCCTGTTTACCACACTCGGTGCTTTGTTCCTTTACACTAATAAGAGAGTATTGTCCTGCCTGCTGATGACGATGAGTGGGGGCGTGGCGCTGGCTACACTTGCCTGGGGAGGACACGCCGTTATGCATGACGGTCTGCATTACTATCTCCATTTACTGAGCGATCTGACCCATCTCGGTGCTGCAGGTGCCTGGACAGGTGCTCTGGTTGCATTTGCTATCCTGCTGATGCGCAGAAACGAGCATAATGCACAGAGCGTCATTGTGATATCTGACTCCCTGGCACAATTTGCCACGGCAGGAACGGTGATTGTTGTAGCCCTGATCCTGAGTGCGCTGGTCAACTATCTGTATATTGCTGAGGGTAACTTAACTCCCTTATTCAACAGTTCCTGGGGGAGGATATTGCTTGCCAAGACGGCTCTGTTTGTTCTGATGCTTCTTCTGGCTGCAGCAAACCGGTTTCACCTGGGTCCCCGGCTTGAAGTTATGGTCAGGGAAGGGAATTATGATCGCAGCGTTGCCCTGATGCGAAACAGCATCCTGACAGAATTCGTTGTTGCGATTATCATTCTGGGCGCCGTAGCGTGGCTCGGAATGCTTGCTCCGTCTCAGGTCAGCTAGGGGACAGCCAAAGCTCATGCGTGAGATTTTTACTTTCATATCAGCGAGCTAACCATGCAGCGTATTTTAATCGTTGAAGACGAACAAAAAACAGGTCGTTACCTGCAGCAGGGACTGGTTGAGGAAGGCTATCAGGCCGATCTCTTTAATAATGGCCGCGATGGTCTCGGGGCCGCGTCGAAGGGACAGTATGATTTGATAATACTGGACGTGATGCTGCCTTTCCTCGACGGGTGGCAAATCATCAGCGCACTGAGGGAGTCCGGGCACGAAGAACCGGTCCTGTTTTTAACCGCAAAGGACAACGTGCGGGACAAAGTGAAAGGACTGGAGCTTGGCGCAGATGACTACCTGATTAAGCCCTTTGATTTTACGGAGCTGGTTGCACGTGTAAGAACCCTGCTGCGCCGGGCACGCTCGCAGGCCGCAACAGTCTGCACCATCGCCGATATGACCGTTGATATGGTGCGCCGGACCGTGATCCGTTCGGGGAAGAAGATCCATCTCACCGGTAAAGAATACGTTCTGCTTGAGTTGCTGCTGCAACGCACCGGAGAAGTGTTACCCAGGAGTCTTATCTCGTCCCTGGTCTGGAACATGAATTTTGACAGTGATACGAATGTGATTGATGTCGCCGTGAGACGTCTGAGAAGTAAAATTGATGATGACTTTGAGCCAAAACTGATCCATACCGTTCGCGGTGCCGGATATGTCCTGGAGATCAGAGAAGAGTGAGGTTCAAAATTTCCCTGACCACACGCCTGAGCCTGATTTTTTCTGCGGTGATGCTTACGGTATGGTGGTTATCAAGTTTTATCCTGATTAGCACCCTTAATGGCTATTTCGATAATCAGGACCGCGATTTTCTGACAGGTAAACTTCAGCTCACCGAAGAGTTTCTTAAAACAGAGACGTTCCGGAACAAAACGGATATTAAGTCATTATCAGAAAAAATAAACGATGCGATGGTAGGGCACAATGGTTTATTCATTTCTATAAAAAACATGGAAAATGAAAAAATTGTTGAACTCTATGCCAAAAATTCTGTTGTTCCAGCGGTCCTGCTTAATAAGTCGGGTGATATTCTCGACTATATGATCCAGACGGAAGAAAATAACACCGTGTACCGCAGTATCTCGCGGCGGGTTGCCGTGACGCCGGAACAGGGTAAAAGCAAACATGTCATCATTACGGTTGCCACGGATACTGGGTATCACACCCTGTTTATGGATAAGCTCAGTACCTGGCTGTTCTGGTTCAATATCGGTCTGGTCTTTATTTCTATTTTTCTGGGCTGGCTGACCACACGTATTGGTCTGAAACCGCTACGGGAAATGACCAGTCTGGCTTCCTCCATGACCGTACACAGCCTGGATCAGCGTCTTAATCCCGATTTGGCTCCGCCGGAAATTTCTGAGACCATGCAGGAGTTCAATAACATGTTCGATCGCCTGGAGGGGTCATTCCGGAAACTGTCAGATTTCTCGTCTGACATCGCGCATGAGCTGCGCACACCGGTCAGTAATCTGATGATGCAGACGCAGTTTGCACTGGCTAAGGAAAGGGATGTTTCGCATTACCGCGAAATCTTATTCGCTAACCTGGAAGAACTGAAAAGGTTGTCACGAATGACCAGTGATATGCTTTTTCTGGCACGTTCAGAGCATGGTCTGCTGCAGCTGGATAAACATGATGTGGATCTGGCCGCCGAACTGAATGAATTACGTGAGCTGTTCGAGCCTCTGGCAGACGAAACAGGAAAGACAATCACCGTTGAAGGAGAGGGCGTTGTTGCCGGAGACAGCGATATGCTGCGACGTGCTTTCAGTAACCTGCTTTCCAATGCAATCAAGTATTCTCCCGATAACACCTGTACAGCGATACACCTTGAGCGTGACAGTGACTGTGTGAACGTGATGATTACGAATACGATGTCCGGCCAGGTTCCCGCTAATCTGGAACGTTTGTTTGATCGGTTCTATCGAGCTGATTCATCAAGGGTCCACAACACGGAAGGCGCGGGGCTGGGATTATCAATTACAAGGTCGATCATTCATGCTCATGGCGGCGAGCTGTCAGCAGAACAGCAGGGGCGGGAAATTGTGTTCAAAGTGCGCCTGTTAATGGATTAATCCCGTTCTTCAGGAGAAACCTGGAAGGTGACAAAATTGTCATCATTCAGTCACGCGATAAACAGAGGCGGTTTTTTATAATCATACATAAATCAGGAGCAGAGTGATAACGCAATCGCCTGGTGGATTGGCCCCTATATTTCCAGACACTTTTTATCGCTTAACCCATTACTGGTTCGCCGCCGCAGATATTCCCGTGGAGAACGATATCCCAGTGCACTGTGCGGATGCCATTCGTTGTAATGTTCGAAGGCCTCCGCAAGGTTCTTTGCCGCTGTTAACCCGTCAGGTTTTGGCATGATGCTGATGTAGTCGCGCTTCATCGTTTTCACGAAGCTCTCCGCCATTCCGTTGCTTTCTGGACTACGTACCGCCGTATGTTTTGGCTCCAGTCCTACCATTCTGGCGAACTGACGCGTCTGATGAGAACGGTAGGCTGAACCGTTGTCTGTCAGCCACTCAACGGGGGATGTCGGCAGCCTGTTACCGAAGCGACGCTCTACTGCACCCAGCATGACGTCCTGCACGGTTTCACTGTCATATCCACCGGTACTTGCCGCCCAGTGAAGTGCCTCGCGATCGCAACAGTCCAGCGCGAACGTGACCCGCAGTTTTTCACCGTTATCACAGCTGAACTCGAAGCCGTCGGAGCACCACCGCTGGTTACTTTCTCCAACGGCCACTTTCCCTCTATGCGCCCGCTTCGAGGGCGGTATTGCCGGTTTACGCTCAAGCAGCAGCGCATTCTGACGCATGATGCGGTATACGCGTTTGGCATTGATCACCGCCATGTCGTCAGTTTCTGATTGTCTGCGCAGCAGTGCCCATACACGACGATAACCATAGGTGGGCAGATCGTCGATAACGGTATGGATACGAGCCAGCGCTTCAGTATCATCAGGCTTGCGCTTGCACCGACGATCCTGCCAGCCCTTCGACCGACGGGCCATGGCATGCAGTTGCGCACGTGAGACCCGGAGGCAACGACTGACAAGGCTTATTCGCCATCCTCCGGCAACAAGGGCACGTGCGCTATCCACTTTTTTTGTCGGCCATATTCAACGGCTTCTTTCAGCAGCTCGTTTTCCATGGTTTTTTTGCCCAGCAGGCGCTGTAACTCTTTAATTTGCTTCATTGCAGATGCCAGCTCCGACGCGGGTACAACCTGTTCACCTGCGGCAACCGCAGTGAGACTGCCTTCCTGATATTGCTTACGCCACAGGAACAGCTGACTGGCAGCAACGCCATGCTGACGGGCGACCAGCGACACGGTCATGCCGGGCTCAAAGCTCTGCTGAACAATGGCGATTTTTTCCTGAACGCTGCGCCGTCTGCGCTTCTCTGGACCTAGAACATCAATCATTCGGACTCCAACGACTAGTCTAAAACTAGTATTAAGACTATCACTAATTTAAGTGATACCAACTGTCTGGAGATTCATGGGGCCAGTCTACCTGGTTCCTGGAGTGATGAATAACCCGCCCTGAGATCAAATGCTTTCTCTGTTATAAGCCGTTGATTGGTAAGCGTCGTCTCAGCACCGTCTGGCAGATCCTGATATTCCTGAGAGGATAGTGGACACCAAATATGGTGGACGCTATCCATGAAATCATTAACCGCAGTGCGTAAAAAAAGCCCTAATTATCCCGTTGAGTTCAAAATCAAAATGGTTGAACTCTCGCATCGACCAGAGATCTCCGTAGCGCAACTCGCTCGTGAGCATGGGATCAACGATAATTTGCTGTTCAAGTGGCGCCAGTACTGGCGCGAAGGAAAACTACGTCCTCCTTCAACAACAGAAAACAACGTGCCTGAGCTGCTCCCGATAACACTTGATACCGAAGATGTTGTCCCTGCAACCTCCCCCCGGTCACAACCTGTAGCTGCTGCGGCACCTGAATCACTCAATATCAGCTGTGAAGTGACGTTCCGGCACGGATCACTCCGTCTGAATGGTGCCATCAGCGAAAATATCCTGAACCTGCTGATACGGGGTAATCATCCCATTTTTAATGGACGTTAGAAGTAGAAGGTTGCGTTATTAAAGCCTGCTTGTATTTCGGTGGTATGCCACCAATTGCTTTGTTTGGTCGTTCATTGTTGTAAAACCAAAGCCATTCTGTCGCATGCTCTTGTACCTCGGCAATACTGCTGAATAAATATTGGTTGAGCCAGTCGTAGCGAACTGTACGGTTATACCGCTCCACATAGGCATTCTGCTGCGGGTTGCCAGGCTGGATAAACTTCAGCTCAACATCATGTTTTGCTGCCCACTCCGCCAGTAAAGCACTGATGTATTCAGGACCATTGTCACTGCGAATTTGTCTGGGCTTGCCGCGCCATTCAATCACTTGATTGAGAGTGCGGACAACACGCTCAGCTGGCAGCGAGAAGTCGACCTCAATCGCCAATCCTTCGCGGTTAAAATCATCAATGATATTAAGCAGTCTGAAGCTGCGGCCATCCTCGAGCTGGTCATGCATAAAGTCCATAGACCAGCACTGATTTATCGACTCCGGCACCACTAATGCATCAGGCACATCACGTTTTAAGCGCCTCTTCGGCTTGATCCGCAGATTAAGTTCCAGCTCACGGTAAATCCTAAGCACCCGTTTATGGTTCCAACCAAAGCGTTTCACATTGCGTAAAAAGTAAAAGCACATTCCAAAACCCCAGCTGCGGTGAGCCTCAGTTAACCGAAGCAGCCAGTCGGCGATTTGAGCATTCTCATCACTGAGTTTGGCCTGATAGCGGTAACAGGTTTCGCTCAGCCCAAATAGACCACATGCAAACTTGATGGTAATGGAATGGTTTTGCACCGCCTTTTGCGCCAACTCCCGTCGGCGCGACGGCTTTACCACTTTTTTTCGATAGCCTCTTTGAGGATTTCGGCTTTGAGCCGCTCTTCGGCATACATCTTTTTCAGTCGGGCATTTTCGGCTTCCAGCTCTTTCAGGCGCGCCATCATTGACGCATCCATCCCGCCAAACTTAGCTCGCCATTTGTAAAAGGTGGCTGAACTCATGCCATGCTCACGACACAGCTCAGGAACAGGTGCTCCAGCTTCGGCTTGTTTTAAAATCGCCAGAATTTGGCTGTCACTAAATTTTGATGTTTTCATATGCAGAATCTCCTGCGTTTATCGTACGAGAAAATTCTACTTTTAGCGTCTGTTAATTTACGGGATGATTACCACGGGAGCTCAAACGTTGATCCCATTACCATCAGGGACAAAGATCTGGCTGGTCGCTGGCATCACCGATATGAGAAACGGCTTCAACGGCCTGGCGGCAAAGGTGCAGACGACGCTGAAAGACGATCCGATGTCAGGTCACGTTTTTATCTTCCGTGGGCGTAATGGCAGTCAGGTAAAGCTCCTCTGGTCTACCGGCGATGGACTGTGTCTGCTGACCAAACGGCTGGAGCGCGGCCGCTTCGCCTGGCCGTCAGCCCGGGATGGCAAAGTGTTCCTCACACCGGCACAGCTGGCGATGCTCCTTGAAGGTATCGACTGGCGGCAGCCTAAAAGACTGCTTACGTCACTGACTATGTTGTAGGCCTCTTTATCCTGGTCGACGCTGAATGAGCCTGGTAATATACCCGGTATGAACAGCTTACTTCCTGACGATATCGATGAACTGAAACGTCTCCTTGCCGAACAGGAGGCGCTGAACCGTGCCCTTCTGGAAAAGCTGAACGAGCGTGAACGCGAAATAGATCACCTGCAGGCGCAACTGGATAAGCTGCGCCGGATGAACTTCGGCAGCCGCTCCGAAAAAGTCTCCCGCCGTATCGCGCAGATGGAAGCCGACCTTAAGCAGTTGCAGAAAGAAAGCGATACCCTTACCGGCCGGGTGGATGACCCGGCCGTGCAGCGCCCGCTGCGGCAGACCCGTACCCGCAAACCGTTCCCTGAATCACTTCCCCGTGACGAAAAACGGCTGCTGCCGGCAGCGTCATGCTGCCCGGAATGTGGTGGTGCGCTGAGTTACCTGGGTGAAGATGCCGCCGAACAGCTGGAGCTGATGCGCAGCGCCTTCCGGGTTATCCGGACAGTACGTGAAAAGCATGCCTGTACTCAGTGCGATGCCATCGTGCAGGCCCCCGCGCCTTCACGTCCCATCGAGCGGGGTATCGCCGGACCGGGGCTGCTGGCCCGCGTGCTGAGTTCAAAGTATGCAGAACATACCCCGCTGTACCGGCAGTCAGAAATATACAGCCGCCAGGGTGTGGAGCTGAGCCGCTCACTGCTGTCGGGCTGGGTGGATGCATGCTGCCGGCTGCTGTCACCGCTGGAAGAGGCGCTTCAGGGCTATGTCCTGACCGACGGTAAACTCCATGCCGATGACACCCCGGTCCAGGTGCTGCTGCCGGGCAATAAGAAGACGAAGACCGGGCGGTTGTGGACGTATGTTCGTGATGACCGCAACGCTGGATCAGCAGTCGCGCCGGCGGTGTGGTTCGCTTACAGCCCGGACAGAAAAGGCATCCACCCTCAGACCCATCTTGCAGGGTTCAGTGGTGTGCTGCAGGCCGATGCGTACGCCGGGTTCAACGAGCTGTACCGCGATGGCCAGATAACGGAAGCCGCCTGCTGGGCTCACGCCCGCCGTAAAATCCACGATGTGCACGTCCGCACACCGTCGGCGCTGACGGATGAAGCCCTGAAGCGTATCGGCGAGCTGTATGCCGTTGAAGCGGAGATAAGGGGAATGCCGGCGAAGCGACGCCTTGCAGAACGTCAGCAAAAAGCTAAACCGCGGCTGAAATCCCTGGAAAGCTGGCTGCGTGAAAAGGTGAAAACGCTGTCGCGACACTCAGAACTGGCGAAAGCGTTCACGTACGTACTGAACCAGTGGCCGGCGCTGGCTTACTATACTGACGACGGCTGGGCCGAGGCAGATAACAACATAGCTGAGAATGCGCTACGGATGGTCAGCCTGGGCCGCAAAAACTACCTGTTCTTCGGTTCGGATCATGGAGGAGAGCGGGGAGCGCTGCTGTACAGCCTGATCGGGACATGCAAACTGAACGGAGTGGAGCCAGAAAGCTACCTCCGTCACGTCCTTAACGTCATAGCGGACTGGCCGATAAACCGGGTCAGCGAACTACTCCCCTGGCGCGTAGCACTGTCAATTGAATAACGCATCCCCGTCAATACGGTTCTCGCTGCACGCTTACGTTGATTGTTTGGGTATGAAAACACCGGAGACCCAACCATGAAAAAGATCCTTGTATCATTTGTTGCCATTATGGCTGTCGCTTCATCCGCCATGGCTGCAGAGACAATGAACATGCATGACCAGGTAAATAATGCCCAGGCACCCGCCCATCAGATGCAGTCAACCTCTGAAAAAAGCGCTGTTCAGGGAGACAGTATGACAATGATGGATATGAGCGGACACGATCAGGCTGCAATGTCCCATGAAATGATGCAAAACGGCAACGCTTCTGCCCACCAGGACATGGCGGAGATGCATAAAAAAATGATGAAAGGCAAACCAGGGGCCACCAACGAATCAGCAACGTCATTTTCAGAAATGAACGAGCATGAAAAAGCCGCTGTTGTGCACGAGAAGGCGAATAATGGTCAGTCTTCCGTTATTCATCAGCAGCAGGCTGAAAAGCATCGCAGCCAGATCACCCAGAATTAACCCGCAGCTCCACTTGTTAGACCCTCATTTGACGCCGAAGTCACTGGCTTACGCTCCCATTCGGGAGCGTTTTTTTTATTCTTTCATTTATCATTGAGTCTTATGGGAATGGATTTAATCAGTTACTTAATCCCTGCCTCAGCAACAAGTCCCGGAAAGAGCAGCTTTATATTCCGGGTTTTTCTGCTCATAACCTCAACGGTGGCGCTTAGGATGTACTTTGTAAGTACCCAGAGTGTGTGTCATCAGTACCGGTGTTAATGCACCAGCCCATTCCAGCCATGTATACCCATGTAAATCCCAACAGCAGCAATCAGGGCGCTTGAAATATAGGGGGCTCTTCTGGCGATGGTATTGAAGCCACTCCAGCGTTTGGCGACCTGACGAACGCTGATCGCCGCACCCACTCCAACCGTTACGAGGGTCAATGCCAGGCCGATACTGAAACAAACAACCAGTGTGGCACCCAGCGTAAGCGCTTTAAGCTGAAGGCAGATCAACAATACAGTTATAGCTGCCGGGCAAGGGATAAGCCCTCCTGTCAGTCCAAATATCAGGATTTGCCCGTTGGTTACTTCTTTCCCGTCGAAGCGGCGTTTTATGTCATTGGCATGAGCCAGTTCGTGAGCGTCCTGATACTCTTTCGAATTCACATCCAGCCCATCAAGCTCAGAGTGGTCATGGTCATGGTCATGGTCGTGTTCAGCGAACGCCACATCATAGTCATGGACATGACCACGATGTCCCAGAGACAGACGTACGTTGAAACTGTGAGGCTCAGGGATGGGAGATGTTGACTCCAGATAATCACCATGATCAACAAATTCAAAAGTCTGAGAGATCGTACTGTTTTCCCGAAGTGTGGTTAATGAGATATCTTCAGAAGCCCATCTTTGGCCACTAAGAGTGCGTAGCCGCCAGTGGGGAAGTTGTCCTTCTTCAAAAATGGACAGTTCAACTTTTCCATGGCCAGTATCGATCAACCTTGTTTCGTCATGGTGATGATGTTCATTCTCCTGCATTCCCTCCAGCCAGTTTTTCTCACCGCTCCAGGTTCGCCAGAACATCCAAAAAGCCGTACCAAGGATGATCACTGAAGAGACCATCTGTAGCCAGGGTTCGGCTGATTCTGCGGTAAATTTATTACTGATATACATCCCTCCAAAAGCAATCAGCCATACGACTGCAGTGTGCGACAATGTTGCCGCGACACCCAGCATCACGGCCTGACGTACGGTGCCTTTTATAGCAATGATGAATGCTGCCATCATTGTTTTGGAGTGCCCGGGCTCCAGTCCATGAAGCGCGCCAAGCAGAATGGCGCTGGGGATGAAAAACCATGCGTTGCCTTGCTGAAGAAGTGTCGTAAATTCGTTCATGAGAATCATTCTTGGTTATTAAGTGTAGGCCGGATTCTACTCCCCCCCAGTAAAATATACTACCCCCCAGTAGAATAACGCTGGTATAGTTACATAAAATATCCAGGAGAGTGAGAGCCCACATGTCACATACCATCCGCGATAAACAAAAACTGAAAGCACGTACAAGCAAGATCCAGGGGCAGGTTGCTGCGCTGAAAAAAATGCTTGATGAACCTCACGAATGTGCCGCTGTACTGCAACAAATAGCCGCCATACGTGGTGCCGTGAATGGTTTATTGCGTGAAGTGATTAAAGGACATTTGACTGAACATATTGTTCATGAAAGTGAAGAACAGAAACGAGAAGAAGACCTGGACGTTGTGCTGAAGGTTCTGGATTCTTACATCAAGTGACAGTTTGGCTAAAAGCCCTGAGCATTAATTTATCTAAATAACACGTTATCAAGTGACGGTTTTGGGCTGTTTGTAGCGGCATAGTGAGTTTGTTTAATCAATGAGCTTTAAGATGCCCCCCTTCATGCAAGGCAACGCGTACATTTCTGGTACATCTACTTCCCTTACTTTGCTCAGGGCAACCCACATTGTTAAAGCCTCTACTCGCTGACCATCAAAATCACCCAACGTCAGATAATGGAAAAAAATTTTGGATGACATTTTGAAACGTGTCCTCTGCTGTGAACGTCGAGAGATGCTACGCGAGAAAGGAGATGACCTACTTAGTATCCTGTTAAGTAGGTCTATCTGAAGAAGTAGACAACTTTAAAGTCTTTTTCATGTTAAAGGAGACAACTTTAATGTCTGTGTACAGCCGAATAAACTACTTCTCCTGCTGGTTAAACAGCGCCAGCAGCGTTTCCACCTGTTCGTCGAGCGGCGCTAAATCGCGTTTGACGATCAGGTGCAGCGGCGTCGCGCGACGCCCGCCGTGGCTGAGCGGCAGCGGTTTTAATAGCCCCTGCGCCAGCGCCGTCTGAATTCGCTCTTCCGGCAGCCAGCCGTACCCTACCTGATACATCACGGCGTCAATCGCCGCGTCAATCGTCGAGAAGGTCCACGCATCGCGCGTGTCCTGGCGGCTGCCGTCGCTATCGGCCATACGGATGAGCGGCCACGGGCGCAGCTGCTCTTCGCTCAGTGGCCCTTCCTGCTGGGCGAGGGGGTGATCGCGGTGGGCGACCGCGATAAAGTCAATATTCATTAGCCACTCGCCGCGCCCGGTTATGTCCTGACGGCGGGTGAGGACCATGACATCGGCCTCGGTCAGTACGAGGTCGCTATCGCCGGCGTTCTCCAGCACTTCAGTCAGGCGGACCTGGGTTTGCGGATAGCGTTGCTGGAACTGGCGCAGGATGGCGAACAGCCGCTCGCGGGGAAAAATACTGTCGACCACCAGATCCAGCCGGGTGCGCATCCCGTCGCGCAGCGTTAAGGCGCGGCTTTCTACCCAGGCGAAAGCCTTAAGCAGCGGCTTCACCTGGCCCAGCAGCAGTTCACCTGCCGGGGTAAGCACCGCGCGACGCCCCTCAGGCACCAGCAGCGCCACGCCGAGGCGCTCTTGCAGTAGCGACAGGTTGTAGCTGACCGAGGACTGGCTACGATGCGTTTCTTCAGCTGCTCGCGCAAAGCTCCCCAGTTCAACTACCTTTTCAAGTATTGCCCACTGTTCAAGGGTCGTTTTATGCATAATTGATTTAAAATTTAGATGAATTTAATCCAAACATAGCGTTATTCATTTATTTTTTAAAGCAATATGATCTCTGCATCGAAACAAGGAGATTTAAAGATGAGCAACTTTGATAAACATGATTTGAGCGGCTTCGTTGGCAAACATCTGGTCTACACCTATGACAACGGCTGGAACTACGAAATTTACGTGAAAAACGAGCAGACCCTTGATTACCGCATCCATAGCGGCCTCGTGGCGAACCGTTGGGTGAAAGATCAGCGCGCCTACATCGTCCGCGTGGCCGAGAGCGTCTACAAAATTTCCTGGACCGAACCGACCGGGACGGACGTTAGCCTGATTGCGAACCTCGGCGACAAACTGTTCCATGGAACCATCTTCTTCCCGCGCTGGGTGATGAATAATCCGGAAAAAACCGTCTGCTTCCAGAACGACCACATCCCGCTGATGAACGCGTATCGTGATGAAGGCCCAGCGTATCCAACTGAAGTCATTGACGAATTTGCGACAATTACCTTCATTCGCGACTGTGGCGCAAATAATGATAGCGTGATCGACCGTGCGGCCAGCGAATTGCCAAAAGATTTCCCGGCAAATTTACGTTGAGTATTAATACGGTCACAACACCGTGTTTATTACACTAATATGCAACGAACGTTAAATCGTCGAGAGTATAAAGCCCTTGTTTAACGTGTGTTGAATCATGTGAGCAAACGCCCAGTTACGATGTAATCTGGGCGTTTTTTTACATTAAATCCGTGTCTGGATATATCCTCATAAACTATTGATTTCGTTTACCAATCATTTATTGCGTCCGCCGCTGTTACTTTCTTAATCTTATCCTAAGATAACATTGGTACTTTTACCGCCATCGAATGTTGTCGGTTTGAATATCACGTTTATCTATTCCTGTTTTAAACAAAAACAACGCTCGAATCATTTATTGATGAGGCAGGTTTGCTCATTTGAGTAATAGGGTAAGGAACATTCATGAGTGATTTTCTGCCGTTTTCCCGCCCTTCGATGGGCGAGGCGGAGTTCGCGGCGCTCAAGGAAGTGCTGCAATCCGGTTGGATCACCACCGGGCCCAAAAACCAGGCGCTGGAAGAGGCGTTCTGTGCGCTAACGGGTAACCGTTTTGCTATCGCCGTCAGCTCGGCAACCGGCGGTATGCACGTCACGCTCATGGCGCTGGGCATTGGCCCCGGCGATGAAGTCATCACCCCCTCCCAGACCTGGGTTTCTACGCTGAATATGATTGTCCTGCTGGGGGCGACCCCGGTGATGATCGATGTCGATCGTGACAACCTGATGGTGACCCCAGAGGCTATCGAAGCCGCCATTACGCCGCGTACCAAAGCCATTATCCCTGTGCACTACGCGGGCGCACCGGCCGATATCGACGGTATTCGTGCGGTTGCTGAACGTCACGGCATTCCGGTGATTGAAGACGCGGCGCACGCGGCGGGTACGTACTATAAAGGCCAGCATATCGGTGCACAGGGAACGGCGATTTTCTCCTTCCATGCCATCAAGAACATGACCTGCGCCGAGGGGGGGCTTATCGTCACCGACGACGAGCCGCTGGCGAACCGCATTCGCAGCCTGAAATTTCACGGCCTGGGCGTTGACGCCTACGATCGCCAGACCCACGGCCGCGCGCCGCAGGCAGAGGTGATAAGCCCCGGCTTCAAATATAACCTCGCCGACATTAACGCCGCGCTGGCGCTGGTGCAGCTAGGTAAGCTGGGCCAGGCCAACCAGCGCCGCAGCGAGATTGCTCAGCGCTACGTGCGTGAGCTGGCAGATACCCCGTTCCAGCCGCTGGCCGTGCCGAGCTGGCCGCATCTGCATGCCTGGCACCTGTTTATCATCCGCGTTGACGAACAGCGCTGCGGCATCAGCCGCGATGTGCTGATGGAACAGCTTAAGGCCCAGGGCATAGGCACCGGGCTGCATTTCCGCGCTGCCCATACGCAGAAATACTATCGCGAGCGTTTCCCTGAGGTGTCATTGCCTAATACCGAATGGAACAGCGCGCGCATTTGTTCACTCCCTCTTTTCCCGGATATGACCGATGACGACACAACGCGCGTTATTACGGCGCTCCGTCAGTTAGCGGAGCGCTAATATGTTTGAGTATCCATTAGTCAAAAAAGTCTCGGTAGTGATACCGGTCTACAACGAGCAGGACAGCCTGCCCGAGCTTATCCGCCGCACCGATGCGGCCTGCGCAACCTTAAACCGCGACTATGAAATTCTGCTGGTCGACGATGGCAGCAGCGATGACTCCGCGCGCATGTTGGTTGAGGCTGCAGAGGCGCCGGAAAGCCATATTGTGGCGGTGCTGCTTAACCGTAACTACGGCCAACACTCGGCGATTATGGCGGGCTTCAGCCACGTCACCGGCGACCTGATTATTACCCTGGATGCCGACCTGCAAAATCCACCGGAAGAGATCCCGCGGCTGGTGGAAAAAGCAGACGAAGGCTACGACGTTGTCGGCACCGTACGGCAGAATCGCCAGGACAGCATCTTCCGCAAAACCGCATCGAAGATGATTAACCGCCTGATTCAACGCACCACCGGCAAAGCGATGGGCGACTACGGTTGCATGCTGCGCGCCTATCGTCGGCATATCGTCGATGCCATGCTCAACTGCCACGAGCGCAGCACCTTTATTCCAATCCTGGCGAATACCTTCGCCCGCCGCGCCGTGGAGATCCCGGTGCTGCACGCCGAGCGCGAGTTCGGTGACTCAAAATACAGCTTTATGCGCCTGATTAACCTGATGTACGACCTGGTGACCTGTTTAACCACCACGCCGCTGCGTCTGTTAAGCGTGGTCGGCAGCGTTATCGCCGTACTCGGTTTTGCCTTCTCCATTCTGTTAGTGGTCCTGCGTCTGGCGCTGGGTCCGGAATGGGCGGGCGACGGTGTGTTCATGCTGTTCGCTATTCTGTTCATGTTTATCGGTGCCCAGTTTATCGGTATGGGCCTGCTCGGGGAGTATATCGGCCGCATTTACAACGACGTGCGTGCCCGTCCCCGTTACTTTATTCAACGTGTTGTACGCCAGGAAAGCCTGGTTTCTGAAGAGGAAAATCGTTAATGAAAGCTGTTGTATTTGCCTATCACGACATGGGTTGCACTGGTATTCAGGCACTGCTGGACGCCGGATACGACATCGAGGCGATCTTTACTCATCCGGACAACGCCGGTGAAAACAACTTCTTTGGCTCTGTAGCCCGTCTGGCGGCCGAGCAGGGAATCACCGTTTATGCGCCGGAAGACGTTAACCATCCGCTGTGGGTGGACCGTATCCGTGCGATGGCACCTGAAGTGATTTTCTCCTTCTACTACCGCAACCTGCTCAGCGACGAAATCCTGAATCTGGCACCAAAAGGCGCATTCAACCTGCACGGTTCGCTGCTGCCGAAATATCGTGGCCGCGCGCCGCTGAACTGGGTACTGGTGAACGGCGAGAAAGAGACGGGCGTTACGCTGCATCGCATGACCCACCGCGCCGACGCAGGTGATATCGTGGCTCAGCAGAGCGTGGCGATTGCCGATTCCGACGTGGCGCTGACGCTGCACCGCAAGCTGTGCGCGGCGTCGCAGACGCTGCTCGGCGATGCGCTGGCGAAAATTCGCAGCGGCCAGGTCGATGCACGTGCGCAGGATGACTCACAGGCGACCTACGTTGGGCGCCGTACTCCGGAAGATGGCCGCCTGGAATGGGAAAAACCGGCGCAGACGCTGCATAACCTGGTCCGCGCGGTGAGCGATCCGTGGCCGGGCGCGTTTGGTTTTGTCGGCACCAATAAATTTATCGTCTGGAAATCACGCGTGCGCACCGACATGCCGGCGGCGAAGCCGGGTACCGTGCTGTCGGTCTCTCCGCTGGTGATTGCCTGCGGTGAAGGCGCGCTGGAAATCGTTACCGGTCAAAGCGCCAACGGCGTTTACATGCAGGGCGCACAGCTGGCACCTGCGCTGGGCCTGGTGGCGGGCGCACTGCTCTCCAGCCGTCCGTTCACGGTCGTGAAGCGCCGTACCCGCGTACTGATCCTCGGCGTTAACGGGTTTATCGGTAACCACCTCACCGAGCGTCTGCTGGCGGACGACAACTACGAAATCTACGGTCTGGATATTGGCTCTGACGCTATCAGCCGCTTCCTCGACTGCCCGCGTTTCCACTTTGTGGAAGGTGATATCAGCATTCACTCAGAATGGATTGAGTATCACATTAAGAAATGCGACGTGGTGCTGCCGCTGGTTGCGATCGCCACGCCGATTGAGTACACCCGTAACCCGCTGCGCGTGTTCGAGCTGGACTTCGAAGAGAACCTGAAGATTATTCGCGACTGCGTGAAGTACAACAAACGCATCATCTTCCCGTCGACTTCCGAAGTGTACGGCATGTGTACGGATGCCAACTTTGATGAAGATACTTCCAACCTGGTGGTCGGTCCTATCAACAAACAGCGCTGGATCTACTCGGTTTCCAAACAGCTTCTGGACCGCGTTATTTGGGCCTATGGCGACAAAACGGGCCTCAAGTTTACGCTGTTCCGTCCGTTTAACTGGATGGGGCCGCGCCTTGATAACCTGAACGCTGCGCGTATCGGTAGCTCTCGTGCTATCACTCAGCTGATTCTTAACCTGGTAGAAGGTTCGCCGATCAAGCTGATCGAAGGCGGCAAGCAGAAGCGCTGCTTCACTGACATCAGCGACGGCATCGAAGCGCTGTTCCGCATTATTGAAAACAAAGACGGTCGCTGCGATGGGCAGATCATCAACATTGGTAACCCGGACAACGAAGCGAGCATCAAAGAGCTGGCCGAAATGCTGCTCGACTGCTTCGAACGTCACCCGCTGCGCGACCGCTTCCCGCCGTTTGCTGGCTTCCGTGAAGTGGAAAGCAGCGACTACTATGGCAAAGGTTACCAGGACGTTGAGCACCGTAAGCCGAGCATTCGCAACGCTAAACGCTACCTCGACTGGCAGCCGACGGTAGAGATGCAGCAAACGGTAGAAGAGACGCTGGACTTCTTCCTGCGCACAGTTGAACTGACGGACGAAAAACCATCATGAAAAAAGTAGGTTTGCGCGTTGATGTCGACACCTTTCGCGGAACGCGCGAAGGCGTGCCACGGCTGATGGCGGTGCTCAAAAAGCACCGCGTGCAGGCCAGCTTTTTCTTCAGCGTCGGGCCGGACAACATGGGGCGCCACTTGTGGCGCCTGGTAAAACCGAAGTTCTTGTGGAAGATGCTGCGCTCGCGCGCAGCATCGCTGTATGGCTGGGATATTCTGCTGGCCGGAACGGCGTGGCCAGGGCGGCGCATTGGTTCGGCTAACGCGGAGATCATCCGCAGCGTCGCGCAGGCGCATGAGGTCGGCCTGCATGCCTGGGATCACCACCGCTGGCAGCAGTGGAGCGGCATGTGGAATGAACAGCAGCTGGTGGATGAAATCGGCCGTGGGCTGAGCGAGCTGGAGGCCATTCTTGGCCGCCCGGTCTCCTGTTCGGCTGTTGCAGGCTGGCGCGCCGACCAGCGCGTGGTGAAAGCGAAAGAGTCGTTCGATTTTCTCTACAACAGCGACTGTCGCGGCACGCAGCCGTTCCTTCCTCAGCTCAGCAACGGCGATCTGGCTACCGTGCAGATCCCCGTTACGCTGCCCACTTGGGACGAAGTTGTCGGTAGCGTGGTGAGCGCAGAAGGTTTTAACCGCTGGCTGCTGGAACAAATTCGCAAGGACACGGGGACGCCGGTTTACACCATCCACGCTGAAGTGGAAGGCGGCGCCTACGCCGAGCAGTTTGACTATCTGCTGACCCTTGCGGCGCAGCAGGAAATTCGTTTTTGCCCGCTGGGCCAGCTTCTCCCGGAAGACTTCCGTCAGCTGCCGGTCGGGAAGGTGGTGCGCGGAGAAATCGCCGGTCGTGAAGGCTGGCTGGGCTGCCAACAACTGATGAGCTCTGATGTATGAAATCCCTTCGCTACGGTATTTCGTTAGCCGCACTGTTTGTTCTGTACTATCTGGTTCCGCTTAACTTCCGGCTGCTGTGGCAGCCGGACGAAACCCGCTATGCGGAAATCAGCCGCGAAATGCTGGCAACCGGCGATTGGGTGGTGCCGCACTTCCTGGGGCTGCGCTATTTTGAAAAGCCTATTGCCGGTTATTGGATTAACAGCATTGGCCAGTGGCTTTTCGGCCACAATAACTTTGCCGTGCGCTTTGGCGCCGTGTTTTCCATTACCGTCTCGGCGCTGCTGGTTGCCTGGCTGGCGTGGAAAATCTGGCAGGACAAAAAGGTGGCCGTGCTCTCGGGCGCGATCTTCCTGACCGCTTTCCTGGTTTACGGCATTGGCACTTACGCGGTGCTCGATCCGATGATCACCCTGTGGATGACGCTGGCGATGTGCAGCTTCTGGCTGGCCGCGCAGGCGAAAACCACCGCTGAACGCGCCTGGGGCTACGTGCTGCTGGGTATCGCCTGCGGCATGGGCGTGATGACCAAAGGTTTTCTGGCGCTGGCGGTGCCGGTGATTGGCGTACTGCCGTGGGTTATTGTGCAAAAGCGCTGGCGGGAAGTGCTGGTCTGGGGCTGGCTGTCGGTGCTGGTGTGTGTGCTGACGGTGCTGCCGTGGGGGCTGGCGATCGCTGCGCGCGAGGGCGACTTCTGGCGCTACTTCTTCTGGGTTGAGCATATTCAACGCTTCGCCCAGAGTGACGCGCAGCATAAAGCGCCGTTCTGGTACTACCTGCCGTTCCTGGTGGCTGGCAGCCTGCCGTGGCTGGCGCTGTTGCCCGGCGCGTTCAAGCGCGGCTGGCAAGAACGAGAAGGCCTGCGAGGGGCATTTTATCTGCTGGGTTGGGTGGTGATGCCGTTCCTGTTCTTTAGCATCGCCAAAGGTAAGCTGCCGACTTATATCCTGCCGTGCTTCGCGCCGCTGGCGATACTGATGGCGCGCTATGCGGTCGATGCCGCCAAAGTCGGCTCTCGGGCGCTGCGAATCAACGGGATCATCAACATCGTCTTTGGCGTGGTTGGCCTGGTGGCGGTGGCGGTCGTGTCGCCATGGGGGCCGATGAAACACCCGGTCTGGATGCAGATAGAGCTGTACAAATGCGTGCTGGCGGCGGTGGCGTTCTTCTTCTGGGCGCTGATGGGCTGGCTGTCTATCAAGCACGATGCACGTCGCTGGACGCTGGCTGCGCTGTGCCCGCTGGCGCTGGCGCTGCTGGTCGGCATGGCGATACCCGATCGCGTCACCGACAGCAAACAGCCGCAGTTCCTGGTCGATATCGTCAACGAGTCGCTGGCACCGAGCCGCTACGTGCTGAGCAACAGCGTCGGCGTGGCCGCGGGGCTGGCCTGGGAGCTGAAGCGTAGCGACGTGATACTGTACGGTCAGCAGGGTGAGCTGAAGTATGGTCTTTCTTATCCTGACGCGAAGGGCAGCTTTGTCTCGTATGAAGCGTTCCCGCAGTGGCTGGCGGCACATCGCCAGGAAGGGCCGATCTCACTGGTATTGCTGCTGTCTCGTGACGTACAGTTAGCGGAACTGCCGCTACCAAAACCGGATGAGGTATATGCCATGGGTCGCACCGTCTTTATTCAGTATCGTCCGCAATGATCACGTGGGCCTGCCTGCTGCTCGCCAGCCTGCTAAGCTGCGGCGGGCAGCTGTGCCAGAAACAGGCGACCCGTCCTGCCCCTCAAGGGCAGCGCGGGCGCCATCTGCTGATCTGGCTTGGCCTGGCGCTGGCGATGCTCGGTCTGGGGATGCTGCTGTGGCTGCTGGTGCTACAGCAAATTCCGGTCAGCGTGGCTTATCCGATGCTCAGCCTTAACTTTGTCTGGGTCACGCTGGCGGCCCGCGCTATCTGGCACGAGCCGGTGAGCCGCCGTCACTGGGCGGGAGTCACGTTGATTATCGTTGGCATTATGTTACTGGGGAGCAGCGCCTGATGGGGCTTATCTGGGCGTTAATGAGCGTGGCGCTGGTCAGCGCCGCCCAGCTGACGTTACGCGCGGCAATGACAACGCTGCCGTCGGCGGAGCAGCCGCTGCTGCTGTTGGGTCATCTTTTGCATTTTGAATCGGGGACGCTGGGGCTCTTCCTGGGGCTGCTGGGTTATGTCGCCTCGATGGCTTGCTGGTACTTCGCCCTCAAGCGCCTGCCGCTGGCAAAAGCCTATGCGCTGCTCAGCCTTAGCTATATGGTGGTGTGGCTGGCCGCAATTCTGCTGCCGGGCTGGCATGAGCCTTTTTCGTGGCGAGGCCTGCTGGGCGTTGTCGTGATTATCGCTGGCGTGCTCACTATCTTCTGGCCAAACAAACCCTCTCATACCGCATAAGCCGGATAAGGCGATGTCGCCATCCGGCAATTTGCGCCATTCTGCCTGATGGCGCTGCGCCTATCAGGCCGTGCATCCTATAAGCCTCGCCCCGGCGACAAAATATGCAATAATGCCATTTTTGTTGCGTCTATAAGGGATTAGCCATGCCTGTGGCCGACGCGGAGGAGCAGCTAAGCGGTCTGCGCCTCAATCTGCGTATTGTCTCCGTCGTTATATTCAACTTTGCCAGCTATCTCACCATCGGCCTGCCGTTGGCGGTGCTGCCAGGCTATGTCCATGATGTTATGGGGTTTAGCGCCTTCTGGGCCGGGTTGGTCATTAGCCTGCAATATTTTGCTACGCTGCTCAGCCGCCCCCATGCCGGGCGCTATGCTGACCAGTTGGGGCCGAAAAAAATCGTCGTTTTTGGTTTATGCGGCTGCTTTCTCAGTGGACTGAGCTACCTGCTGGCGGCATTCGGCGGCGGCTGGCCGCTGCTCAGCCTTGTCCTGCTGTGCGTGGGGCGCGTCATTTTGGGGATTGGCCAGAGCTTTGCCGGCACCGGATCCACGCTGTGGGGCGTTGGCGTGGTGGGTTCGCCACACATCGGGCGAGTGATTTCGTGGAACGGCATTGTTACCTACGGTGCAATGGCGATGGGCGCGCCGCTCGGCGTGCTGTGCTACCGCTACATCGGCCTGCATGGGCTGGCGCTGGCGATTATGGCGGTCGCCGCCGTGGCAATTCTGGCGGCGCTGCCCCGTGATGAAGTTAAGGCGAAAAAGGGCAAAGCCATGTCCTTTCGCGCGGTGTTGGGTCGCGTCTGGCCCTACGGCATGGCGCTGGCGCTGGCCTCTGCAGGGTTTGGCGTGATCGCGACCTTTATCACGCTGTTCTACGACGCTAAAGGCTGGGACGGCGCTGCCTTTGCGCTTACTTTGTTCAGTTGCGCCTTCGTGGGCACGCGGCTGTTGTTCCCTAACGGCATCAACCGGCTTGGTGGCCTGAACGTGGCGATGATCTGCTTTGCCGTGGAGGTTGCTGGCCTACTGCTGGTTGGTGTTGCGGCGACGCCGCTGATGGCCAAGCTGGGCACTTTCCTTGCCGGGGCGGGCTTCTCGTTGGTGTTTCCCGCGCTGGGCGTGGTGGCGGTCAAGGCGGTGCCGCAGCAGAATCAGGGGGCGGCGTTGGCGACGTATACCGTGTTTATGGATTTATCATTGGGCATTACCGGGCCGCTGGCCGGGCTGATGATGGCGTGGATGGGGGTATCGACAATCTATCTGGCTGCCGCAGGGCTGGTGGCGGTGGCGCTGCTGCTTGGATGGCGGCTAAAAAAACGGCCTCTGGCGTAGGTTCGCAAGAGGCCGCATTGGCATCAGACTGGCTTAGTTGATAACCAGCGTATTGATGATTTTCTCAGCATCGGCCTGCGCCTGCTGCTGGTTGTCCGCCGGCAGCGTAACCTGCAGGGTCAGCAGTTTGTTGTCAATTTTGCCCAGAACAATGGAAGAATAGGCGGTTTGCCCTTTGGCAGAGATGATGCTGTCCAACTGCTGTAGGGTATGACCTTTCAGCTCGATGGATTTGTTGGTCACCACCTGCAGCTGCGGGTCGCGGCTGCGCTGCTGTTCTTCCAGGCGGTTTGCCAGGACCGACAGCTCTTCATTGGCGCTATCACCGATGATAACGATGACCGCTTTTTGGCCGGTGGCGTCAGAGTAAACGTGCATGTTGTTGCTCTGGGTACCCAGCTTACCGCTTTGGTCGGTCATCCCGGCTGGCAGCGTGAAGCTCAGCTTGCCGTCGAGCAGGTTAATCGACTGGCCCGCGGCATCGCTTGCCGCAGCTGAACCCTGGGCTGGGGCGTTGGTATCGCTGTTGTCGCAGGCAGCAAGCCCCATCACCAGCAGGCCAATACCAGCATATTTCACCAATTTGCGCATTGACTTCTTCCTTTCGATAAATAGCCACGAACGGCTCTTGCGCCTATCTTAACACAACCCGTCAGATGAACCCTTAACCTGGCTGCATTGCCGACAAATCAGATTTATCTGCCAGCTTTTTCAATAGCATATTCAGCAGTACGCCATACATCGGCAGGAAGAAAACAATGCTGATAAGTACTTTAAAGCTGTAGTCGACGAGGGCGATTTCAACCCAGTGATCGGCCATGAACGGGTCGGTACTGCGCCAGAACGCGATGAAGAAGAAGGCCAGCGTGTCGCTGATGTTGCCGAACAGCGTCGAGGCCGTCGGCGCAAGCCACCATCGGCGGTTCTGGCGCAGGCGATTAAACACGTGAACGTCGAGGATCTGCCCCAGCGCGTAGGCCATAAAGCTCGCGGCGGCAATACGAGCGACGAACAGGTTGAAGTGCGCCAGTGCGCCAAAGCCCTGCCATTCGCCCATGTAGAACAGCGATGAAATGACGTATGAGATCATCAACGCCGGGATCATCACCGCAAACACGATGCGTCGCGCAAGCGGCGCGCCAAAAATGCGCACGGTCAGATCGGTGGCGAGGAAGATAAACGGGAAGCTAAATGCGCCCCAGGTGGTGTGGAAGCCGAAAATGCTGACCGGCAGCTGCACCAGATAGTTACTGGAGGTGATCACCAGCAGATGAAATAGCGATAGCCAGACCAGCGCGTGACGGCGCTGTGTCGCGGTAAAGAGAGTCATATTGTACCTTTTTAGCGGTGGGGTGAGGGAACCCAATAATCTGCAAACCTATTGCAGGGCCGGAATGATACTGCTTTCGTGCGTCATTGCAATGGTTGTTTTTCGCGCAATCGTTAACCTGGTTGCTTCATCACGCGGTCAGCGTAAACTAAGCGCGTTTTTTGATGATGACGAGAAGATAATGACCGATTTGTTCTCCAGCCCCGACCACACCCTGGACGCGCAAGGGCTGCGCTGTCCCGAGCCGGTAATGATGGTGCGTAAAACCGTGCGCACGATGCCGGTGGGCGAAACGCTGCTGATTATCGCTGACGATCCCGCCACGACGCGCGATATTCCGGGCTTTTGTCGCTTTATGGAACATGAGCTGATTGCCCAGCAGATCGACGCGCTGCCGTACCGTTATCTGTTACGCAAAAGCCACTAATTACCGCCGTCTCGACAGCTTAACAAGCTTGAGCTGTCTCTCACTTTTCATGTTTACCCTGTAAAGCTGCTAGTAAACTTATTGATGTGAATCGCATAATTTTGCCTCATTCCCCTTTGGGCACATCAATAAAAATGAAAAAATCACTTCTTGCGCTCTTACTCTGCTTGGGTACTTCTGCGGCGATGGCTGAACCCGTCAATATCACGATTCTCGGGACTTCCGATCTCCACGGCACCTTCGTCCCGTGGGATTATTCGACGGATACGGAAAACCTGGCCGGAAGCCTGAGTCAGATTGCCACCCAGGTTCGCCAGGTGCGTAGCCAGCAGCCAAACGTCATCCTGGTCGACGCGGGCGATACCATACAGGGCAATTTTGTTGAAACCTTTAAGAACGACAAAACCAGCCCGATGATCCTTGGCTTTAACGCCATGGACTATGACGTGTGGGTGATGGGCAACCACGAATTCGATTTTGGCCTGAAATCGCTGTCGACTTCGCTCAACCAGTTTAAGGGCACGGCGCTGGCCGGGAATATCCTGTGGGACAGCGGCAAGCCTTACCTTCCTGCTTATAAGATTATTGAACGCCAGGGCGTAAAAATTGGCGTGATCGGCATGGATACGCCGATGACCGCCGAATTTGCCAAAGGCACTGACCGGGTAAAAGGGTTGAACTTTACCGATCCGGTTGATGCGGTAAAACAGGCCATCCAGAAGATTCAGGGCCAGGTAGACGCTATTGTGCTGGTGGCACACATGGGGATTGATAACGAGAACCAGCGGCCGGGCACCGGGGTGGGCGATATTGCGCGCGCTAACCCTGAACTGGCGGCTATCGTCGCCGGACACATGCACGTGAAGGTCGACAAAGAAGTGATTAACGGCGTGATTATCACCGAACCGGATAAATACGGCCGCGCGCTGTCGCGAATCGATCTGCAGTTTGAGCTGCGCGACGGCAAATATGTGCTGATCAACAAAGACAGTTACACCTATAGCATTAAAGGGATGGCATCGGATAAAGCGCTGGAAACGGTATATCAGCCTTATCATAAAATTCTGCGCGCCAACGCTAATCGACCCATTGCCGAACTGAGCGGCCAGGACCTGGTCCCGCCGGATGCGGTGAAGGGGATTCCACAGGTACATATTCAGGATACCGGTATCAGCAAGCTGTATCAGGATGCCAGCCGCCACTTTGCGCCAAAAGCGCAGGTTATCGCACTGCAGATCGATAATGACCAGCCTAAGCTCAACGTTGGAACCATTAAGGCGAAAGATATTGCCTTTAACTATCAGTATGCGGGCGGCGAAATCACCGTGTATCAGTTGACCGGCAAAGAGCTGAAAAAGTACATGGAGTGGTCGGCGGGCTACTTTAACCAAGTGCATGACGGCGACGTCACTTACAGTTTTAATCCGCAGCGACGGGCCTCTAAATATTCCACCAACGATTTCTTTGATGGCGTCACCTACACTATCGATCTGCGCCAGCCCGCCGGGCAGCGCATTCGCGATCTGAAAATGGCCGATGGCACGCCGGTAACGGACAGCACGCCGATTCGTCTTGGTATGAACAGCTATCGCATGGGCCACCTGACGCAAAAGGGCGGCGCGCTGGAAGGGATGCAGTTCCCGGTATTGTCGGACAGCAAAGCTGAGTATGGCGAAGAGGCGGGGACTATCCGCAATTTAACGATTCGCTATCTGAGCGAAGTGAAGCACGGTAAATATCAGGGACAAACGGTGCAGCGCTGGAAGCTGGCAGGGCTAGAAGGCTACGATCGTGAACGTAAAATTGTCGAAAATCTGCTGAATGAAGGCAAAATCAGCGTGCCGACCAGCGATGATGGCCGCTATAGCAACGTCGCGTCGCTGAATGTGAAAACGCTGCTGTTTAGCGACCCGCAGGCGAAGAAGCAAAAACAGGCAGCGTTACAGGCTGAGCTCGCTGCTGCTACCTCGCCGTCGGCGAAAAAGCGGGTGAGCGATCGGCTGGTGATGCTTGAGGCGATCAACGAATAAGCGTGCAGTGCACCATCCGCGCTCTGTGCCGAACTGCCTGATGGCGCTATGCTTATCAGGCCTACAGGGTAGGTAACCCGTAGGCCGGGTAAGGCGTAGCCGCCACCCGGCAGACAGGACTGCGCGGTTATTTCCTTCGCAGTAGCCGCAGCGCGTTCAGCGTCACCAGTACCGTTGCGCCGGTATCGGCCAGCACCGCCAGCCATAATCCGGTCATACCGAGCAGGGTGGTGACCAGGAATATGCCCTTTAGCCCCAGCGCAATGGCGATGTTCTGCCGTACGTTGGCATGGGTCGCGCGCGCCAGACGGATCATTTGCACCAGCCCGGTCAGGCGGTTGTGGGTCAGCGCCGCGTCGGCGGTTTCCAGCGCGACGTCGGTACCGCTGCCCATCGCAATCCCCATTGCCGCTGCTTTCATTGCCGGAGCGTCGTTGATGCCGTCGCCAACCATGGCCAGCGGCCCTTGTGCGTTCAACGCAGTGACCTCTTTGACCTTGTCGGCAGGCAGCAGATTCGCGCGGTACGTCATCCCCAGCTCGTCGGCAATCGCCTTCGCGGCCCGTGGGTTATCGCCGGTGAGGATGATACCCTGAATCCCCAGTTCACGCAGGCCGTCCACTGCCTGCCGCGCTTCCTGACGTACCGTATCGCGCAGCGCCAGAATGCCCAACAGCGTCTCGTCGCGGGTGACCAACACCACGGTATTACCTTCATTTTCCAGCTGCTGAATCTGCGCCTGCTGCGCATCTGCCGGGAATTTTCCTGCTGCGCAAATCACGATGGACTGGCCATCGACCTCCGCTTCAATCCCTGAACCGACCAGCGTACGCTGCGCTTTGGCCTGTGGGATAGCCAACTGACGCTGCTGCGCTTCGCGAACAATCGCCTGCGCCAGCGGATGCGTGGAGCCTTGCTCAACGGAGGCCGCCAGCGCCAACAGCGCATCTTCAGCCAGTTCGGCGGCAGGGATAATACGGGTGACCTGCGGTTTCCCGAGGGTCAGGGTACCGGTTTTATCAAACGCCATCTGGCGAATCAGGCCGAGCTGCTCGAGCGCCGCGCCGCCTTTTATCAACGCGCCTTGACGCGCCGCAGTGGCGAGGCCAGAGGTTATTGCTGCGGGTGTAGAAATGACCAGCGCGCACGGGCAGCCAATCAACAGAAGAGTCAGCCCTTTGTAAATCCATTCTTCCCATGACGCGGCAAACAGCAGCGGCGGCACCAGCGTGACCAGCAGCGCAACCGCCATAATGGCCGGGGTGTAGATACGGCTGAAGCGGTCGATAAAGCGCTCGATAGGCGCGCGGCGCTCTTCGGCCTCTTCAATCAGGCGCAGGATGCGGTCAATGGCGCTATCGCCCGGCTTCGAGATGACGCTCAGCTGCACCAGACGGTCAGCGCTGGTCGCGCCTGCCGGTACGCTTTCTCCGGCGCTACGCTCAACGGGAATCGACTCGCCGGTTAAAGCACTTTCATCAAAGCTGGCGAAAGGCGTTAACAATTTACCGTCGGCAGGCAGACGGCCGCCGGCAGCGACTTCAATCACGTCTCCCGGCTGCAGGTCCTTTTGGGCTACGGTTTCACGCTGGCCGTCGCGCACGCGCACGGCGGTATCTGGCTTCAGCGCCATCAGTGCGCTCACGCCCTGACGCGCGCGGTTTGCCGCCCAGCCCTCTAGCCGTTCCCCGATTAAAAACAGCAACAGCACCATGGCTGCTTCGGCCGTTGCGCCGATAAACAGCGCGCCGAGGGCTGCGACGCTCATCAGCGTTTCAATGGCAAACCAGCTACCGCTCTTGATTAAGCGCAGCGCCTGGCGGGCGATAGGGTACAGGCCGACCAGCGTAGTGGCGATAAACGCAAGGTTGCCGAACGGATGATTAAACTGTTCCAGCCCCCAGCTGATCGCCATCATGACGATCAGCACGATCAGCGGCAGGTTTTCTTTCCAGCGGGAGTCCGCGGCGTTGGCCTGAGGGGTATCTTCACCACGCAGCGTGTAGCCAGCGGCGCTGACCGCCTTTTCCACCTGTGTGCGTACGTCTTCATCGGCTTCAACCAGCAGTTTTTCGGTGGCAAAGACCACCTTCGCTTTTTTCACGCCGGCCACCTGGGCGGCCGCCGTCTCTACTTTACGGGCGCAGGCGGCGCAGTCCATACCGTTGACGACCCAGCTGTAGCGGGCGTCGAGCACAGCGTCGGCCGGCGCTACTGTGCTCGCGCACTGGCTGTCGCAGCAGCAATCATCCTGCGGTACGAGCGCGGGCTTGAATGAGGTGAACTGAGGGGGCTTCTTGCCCTGTGTCTCTGGAGTCGACATGGTATCCTCCGGTTAATGATCGTTGATTCATTAAGCGCAGCATACACTCTGGAGTCGACTCCAGAGTCAAGCAGGAAATTACAGATACAGCGCGCGAACGATAAAGAAATGTCCGGCAAAGTAGCAGGCGGCATAAATTGCGGTATCGGCGCGGAAGCGGCGGCGATACTGGCTGAACAGCCACATAATGTTACCAATAAGCAGCAGCGAGGCGCCGAGGAAACCGGACATCGCGGTGTCCGTTGGCCGCAGGAACCACTGTTCACCCGCTACCCACACCATCACCAGCGTCATGCCGATAAAGGCCAGTACCGGCAGGCGCATCTCTTCAAGCCGCGTCCAGATGACCGCCAGCCACAGCGCGCCAATCACCAACAGCACTACCGGCAGCGGCCAGAAGAAAGTGAAGGTCAGCTGGCTGGCGAACCAGATGGTATACAGCAGGTGCGAGAGGAAAAATGCCCCTACGGCGTACAGCATCCGCTGACGCGGTAGCTGTGTGAGGGTATCGCCGACCAATGCGGCGCACAGGCCCGCCAGCACCAGGTAGCTGATGGCGTTAAACATCGGCGCCTGCCAGGCGAGAAACAGCAATAAGATAAGCGTGATGGGTTTAAAGACCCAGCGCTGCCAGGTAGGGCCACGGTAGGCGGCATCGACATAGAGCCAGCCTGAGAAGAAAACGGCGATGAACGACCAAAGCATATTAAGTCCCTGTTATCATTGATGGGTACTGTATAGCCAGTCCTGAATATTCAGTGTAGTCGGGCTGGCGACCTGATGACAATGGCTGACCGCGCCCTTTACTATCATTTGCGTAAATTCTTAAGAGAACCTGAAATGAGCAAAATGCCCCTTTTTTTCATCGTGGTCGTAGCCGTTATCGTGGTGGCGGCGTCTTTTCGCTATGTGCAGCAGCGGCGGGAAAAGATGGACAACGATGCCGCGCCGCTGATGCAAAAGCGGGTGGTCGTTAGCAATAAACGCGAGAAGGTGCTTAACGATCGTCGCTCTCGTCAGCAGACGGTAACGCCTGCGGGCAGTGAAATGCGCTATGACGTCGGCTTTAAGCCGGAGCAGGGGGGCCTGGAGGTGAGTTTTCGGGTCGATGCCGCGCAGTATCATCAACTGACGGTGGGGGACAAAGGGACCCTGAGCTACAAAGGCTCGCGCTTCGTGGCGTTTCACGCCGACTAAGGTAACGCGGCCTGGCGTAGCGCCAGGCCGGCCGATTATTTCTTCTTCAGGCTGGCGCCAATTTTCTTCTGCCACACCAGCAGTTCGAAGACGCCGAAAAGGAAAATACGGACCTTTTCACCGCGCGTCATCTGCGGTCCATCTTTTGGCAGCGTCGATTGCAGCAGCGCCATCTGCATACCGTGCATCAGGACCATAAAGACCAGCGCGACGTTGACGAAAATATTCAGCGGACGCGGGAACGGATGGAACAGGTTGAGCGCCAGAAACGCCCACACGCACAGCATCAATAAGCGACCCAGATTAATCAGCATCCTTTTCTCCCTGTTCTTCACGATGATAGAGGCGGTAGGCCACCTGACCCGCTATTTTTTCTCTGTGCAGATCCCAGCCTGCGGGCACCGGCGGCAGTCCGTTTTCGACTTCGCTTTCGACGTAGATTAACGCGCCGTCGGCCAGCCAGCCGTTGCTCTCAAGCAGGCGTAGCGTCTCTTCCAGTAACCCCTTACGAAACGGCGGATCGACAAACACGATATCGTGCGGCGTACCGGCCTGGTTGAGGAAGGTAAGGGCGTTAGTATTGACCACTTTGCCATGCCCGGCCTTCAGCGTCGCAAGGTTTTTTTGCAGCTGTTGGGCGACATGACGCTCCATCTCCAGCAGCGTCGCGCTGGCGGCGTAGCGAGAGAGCGCTTCCAGCCCCAGCGCGCCGCTGCCCGCGAAGCAGTCCAGGCAACGGGCGTCGACCATCGACGGGGCCAGCCAGTTGAATAGCGTTTCGCGCACCCGGTCGGTGGTGGGGCGCAATCCTGGGCTATCAGGAACGGGGAGTTTACGGCCGCGCCACTGACCGCCAATAATGCGAATCTGGCCACTGCCGCCGGAAGTTGGTTTTTTCATTTGCTTGCTCTGGTCGCTCTTTCGGCCTGCTATTCTAGCGATCTGCTCTGCTGGGTGAAAGCGGTGAAGACAGGGAAGTTAAGTGGTAGACTAAGCCACTAATTTCATCCTTAATTTTAGCCTTCGCGTCGATTGTGGCGAAGTGGCGCCATCAAAAACAGCGGGGAGTGTGGTAGCAAATGGCAAAAGAAAAAAAACGTGGCTTTTTTTCCTGGCTGGGCTTTGGGCAAAAAGAACAGGAACAGGTTGTTGAATCAGAAGAAAAAATCGAATCGCAGCCGGTAGAAGATACGCCTGCTGCCGAGCCGGAAGTCGTTGCCGAACCGACACCTGCCGCTGAAGACGGCCATACGGTTGCCGAGAGCGAAGCTTTTGCTGCTGAAGTCGTGGAAGTGACCGAGCAGGTCGCGGAAAGCGAAAAAGCGCAGCCGGAAGTGGTTGAAGAAATCCAGCCGGTTGCCGAAGCGCAGCCGGAAGCGGTTGAAGAGATCCAACCGGTTGCTGAAGCGCAGCCGGAAGCGGTTGAAGAAATCCAGCCGGTTGCCGAAGCGCAGCCGGAAGCGGTTGAAGAAATCCAGCCGGTTGCCGAAGCGCAGCCGGAAGTGGTTGAAGAAATCCAGCCGGTTGTTGAAGCACAGCCGGAAGTGGTTGAAGAGGTCCAGCCGGTTGTTGAAGCGCAGCCGGAAGCGGTTGAAGAAATCCAGCCGGTTGTTGAAGCGCAGCCGGAAGCGGTCGAGGAAATCCAGCCAGAGGCGATTGACGACGTTGAGCCTGCGCTAACTGACGAAGAACTGGAAGCACAGGCGCTGGCGACACAGTCCGAAGACGACATCGAAGCACAAGATGATGCGCCGTCCGACGATGCCCAGCAGGAGCAGGAAAAGCCAACCAAAGAAGGTTTCTTTGCGCGCCTGAAGCGCAGTTTGCTGAAAACAAAAGAAAATCTCGGTTCCGGATTTATCAGTCTGTTCCGCGGCAAGAAAATCGACGACGATCTGTTTGAAGAGCTCGAAGAACAGCTGTTGATTGCCGACGTTGGCGTGGAGACCACCCGTAAAATTATCAGTAGCCTGACCGACACCGCCAGCCGTAAACAGCTGCGCGATGCCGAAGCGCTGTACGGTCTGCTGAAAGAAGAAATGGGTGAAATTCTCGCAAAAGTTGATGAACCGCTTAATATTGAAGGCAAAACGCCATTCGTCATTCTGATGGTCGGCGTCAACGGCGTGGGTAAAACCACCACCATCGGCAAGCTGGCACGCCAGTTTGAGCAGCAGGGTAAATCCGTCATGCTGGCGGCAGGCGACACCTTCCGCGCCGCGGCGGTCGAGCAGCTGCAGGTCTGGGGCCAGCGCAACAACATTCCGGTGATTGCGCAGCACACCGGCGCAGACTCGGCTTCGGTCATCTTTGACGCTATTCAGGCTGCGAAAGCGCGTAACGTCGATGTGCTGATTGCCGATACCGCCGGGCGCCTGCAGAACAAATCGCACCTGATGGAAGAGCTGAAGAAAATTGTCCGCGTGATGAAGAAACTCGACGTGGATGCGCCGCATGAGGTGATGCTGACTATTGACGCCAGCACCGGGCAGAACGCTATCAGCCAGGCCAAACTGTTCCATGAGGCTGTGGGCCTGACCGGCATTACGTTGACTAAACTCGACGGTACCGCCAAAGGTGGGGTGATCTTCTCCGTGGCGGACCAGTTCGGTATCCCGATTCGTTATATCGGCGTCGGCGAACGTATAGAGGACTTGCGTCCGTTTAAAGCGGGCGATTTTATTGAGGCACTTTTTGCCCGAGAGGACTAACAATGATTCGCTTTGAACACGTCAGCAAAGCCTATCTCGGCGGGAGACAAGCGCTGCAGGGCGTCACTTTCCACCTGCAGCCGGGCGAGATGGCATTTCTGACCGGCCACTCCGGCGCGGGTAAGAGTACCCTGCTGAAGCTTATCTGTGGGATTGAACGGCCGAGCGCTGGGAAAATCTTCTTCAGCGGCCACGATATCAGCCGCCTGAAGAACCGCGAGGTGCCGTTTCTGCGCCGTCAGATCGGCATGATTTTCCAGGATCACCATTTGCTGATGGACCGTACCGTTTTTGACAACGTCGCGATCCCTTTGATTATTGCGGGTGCCAGCGCCGACGATATCCGTCGCCGCGTGTCGGCCGCGCTGGATAAAGTCGGGCTGCTGGACAAGGCGAAAAACTTCCCGATCCAGCTTTCCGGCGGTGAGCAGCAGCGCGTGGGCATCGCGCGCGCGGTGGTGAATAAACCCGCGGTACTGCTGGCGGATGAACCTACCGGTAACCTGGATAACGCGCTGTCGGAAGGCATCCTGCGGCTGTTTGAAGAGTTTAACCGCGTGGGCGTAACGGTACTGATGGCAACCCACGATATTGGACTGATCTCCAGCCGTTCGTATCGCATGCTAACGCTGAGCGACGGCCACTTGCACGGAGGCCTGACAAGTGAATAAGCGCGATGCAATCAACCAGATTCGCCAGTTTGGCGGACGCCTCGATCGTTTCCGTCAGTCTGTGACCTCGGGGGGGGACGGCGGGCGCAATGCGCCGAAGCGCAGCAAGCCCGCGCCGAAGCCGAATTCACGCAAAACCAACGTGTTCAATGAGCAGGTGCGCTATGCGTGGCAGGGCGCGCTGCAGGATCTGAAAAGCAAACCGTTCGCCACCTTCCTGACGGTGATGGTTATCGCTATCTCCCTGACGCTGCCAAGCGTTTGCTACATGGTGTACAAGAACGTGAACACCGCGGCGTCCCAGTACTATCCGTCCCCGCAGATTACCGTCTATCTGGAAAAAACGCTGGATGACGACGCGGCGGCGAAAGTCGTGGGTCAGCTTCAGGCCGAGCAGGGCGTGGATAAGGTGAACTATCTTTCCCGCGACGAGGCGCTGGGCGAATTCCGCAACTGGTCGGGTTTTGGCGGCGCGTTGGATATGCTGGAAGAGAACCCGCTGCCCGCGGTAGCGGTCGTTATTCCGAAAATCGACTTCCAGACGACGGAAGCGCTGAATACGCTGCGCGACCGCGTGGCGCAGATTCAGGGCGTCAACGAAGTGCGCATGGATGACAGCTGGTTTGCGCGTCTGGCTTCGATTACCGGGCTGGTAGGGCGCGTGGCGGCGATGATCGGCGTGCTGATGGTGGCGGCGGTGTTCCTCGTCATTGGTAACAGCGTGCGTCTGAGCATCTTTGCTCGTCGCGATACCATCAACGTGCAGAAGCTGATTGGCGCGACCGATGGCTTTATTCTGCGTCCGTTTCTGTACGGCGGCGCGCTGCTCGGTTTTGCCGGCGCGTTCCTGTCGCTGATTTTGTCGGAGATTCTGGTGATGCGCCTGTCGTCAGCGGTGACCGAAGTGGCGCGGGTGTTCGGTACGCAGTTCGAGTTGAGCGGCCTGTCTTTCGATGAATGTTTGCTGCTGCTGCTGCTGTGTTCGATGATTGGTTGGGTGGCAGCCTGGCTTGCCACGGTACAACATTTACGCCACTTTACCCCCGACTAAAAAAGTTCTGTTATACTCTTCCCCTGCGACGACTTCCGTCCGCAGGGGATGCCGTTTTAAACCCCATCTTTCTGCCCTCGCGGCTATCGCGTGTCACATTTTGTGCGCAATTTATTCACACTGTTGCATGGAACTTGTGGATAAACTCACTGTCTGATAAAAGAGCGGATGATATTCTCGTTGCTCATCGAGCCTGGCATGTTTGTTGCCCTCGGGAACAAACCACGTCAGTATGAAGTGAATTGAGAGGATTTGAATGACCAAAGAAATGCAAAATTTAGCGTTAGCCCCTGTTGGTAACCTGGAATCCTATATCCGGGCTGCGAACGCATGGCCGATGTTGACGGCTGATGAAGAAAAGGCGCTTGCTGAACGGCTGCATTACCAGGGCGATCTGGAAGCAGCTAAAACGCTGATCCTGTCTCACCTGCGCTTTGTTGTTCATATTGCTCGTAACTACTCGGGCTATGGCCTGCCGCAGGCGGACCTGATTCAGGAAGGCAACATTGGCCTGATGAAAGCGGTGCGTCGTTTTAACCCAGAAGTGGGCGTACGCCTTGTCTCCTTTGCGGTGCACTGGATCAAAGCAGAAATCCACGAATATGTGCTGCGTAACTGGCGTATCGTCAAAGTTGCGACCACTAAGGCACAGCGTAAGCTGTTCTTCAACCTGCGTAAAACCAAGCAGCGTCTGGGCTGGTTCAATCAGGACGAAGTGGAAATGGTGGCCCGCGAACTGGGCGTATCCAGCAAAGACGTGCGTGAAATGGAATCACGTATGGCGGCGCAGGACATGGCGTTTGATATGTCCTCGGATGATGAATCCGACAGCCAGACGGTTGCCCCGGTGCTCTATCTGCAGGACAAATCGTCCAACTTTGCTGACGGCATTGAAGACGATAACTGGGAAGAGCAGGCGGCCAACAAGCTGACCGACGCGATGCAGGGCCTGGACGAACGTAGTCAGGACATCATCCGTGCCCGCTGGCTGGATGAAGACAACAAGTCTACGCTGCAGGAACTGGCCGATCGTTACGGCGTTTCCGCCGAACGCGTGCGCCAGCTTGAAAAGAACGCGATGAAAAAACTGCGTGCGGCTATCGAAGCCTGATTTTTGGCGTCGTACCCAATGAACCCTCGAATGTGAATTCGGGGGTTTTTGTTTTGTAGGCTGGATAAGGTGCATCCGCCATCCGCCATCCGGCAATCGGCCCCGCTACGGGCTCGTCCTCCAGATAATCTCACCGTCATCACGCTTTCCTCTGCTTATTTCGCGTTTGCCGCTGGCGTTAATTCAGCCAATGGCAAAAACTCAATAAGCGCTACGAATTTTTCCGTCTTTTAACGGCAGGGGGTTTACCGTGAGTAACGAGTCACTGAATCATCGGCGTTTGCAGGCGACGCCGCGCGGGGTTGGCGTGATGTGCGGATTCTATGCGGATCGCGCTGAGAACGCCACGCTGTGGGATATTGAAGGGAATGAGTATATCGATTTTGCCGCCGGGATTGCGGTGCTGAATACCGGCCATCGTCACCCGCAGGTGATGGCTGCGGTGGAGAAACAGCTTCAGGCTTTCACCCATACCGCCTATCAGATTGTCCCCTACGAAAGCTATGTATCATTAGCAGAACGTATTAATGCAGCGGCGCCGATTGCTGGAAATGCCAAAACGGCGTTCTTCAGCACCGGGGCTGAAGCCGTAGAGAATGCGGTAAAAATTGCCCGCGCCTACACCCGGCGTCCGGGGTTGATTACCTTCGGCGGTGGTTTCCACGGCCGTACCTTTATGACGATGGCCCTGACAGGCAAAGTGGCGCCCTACAAAATCGGTTTTGGCCCGTTCCCCGGTTCGGTCTACCATGCGCTCTATCCAAACGCTGCACACGGTGTGACGACCGATATGGCCCTGAAAAGCCTGAACCACATTTTCAAAGCCGACATCGCAGCGGATCAGGTTGCGGCCATTATTCTTGAGCCGGTGCAGGGAGAGGGGGGCTTTAACGTTGCGCCGCCTGACTTTATGCAGGCGCTGCGTACGCTGTGCGATACCCACGGTATTCTGCTTATTGCCGATGAGGTGCAAACCGGTTTTGCCCGTACCGGCAAGCTCTTTGCGATGGAACACCACAGCGTGAAGCCGGATTTGATCACGATGGCCAAAAGCCTGGCCGGCGGTTTCCCGCTTTCTGGCGTGGTCGGGCGTGCCGAAGTGATGGATGCGCCTGCGCCGGGCGGCCTTGGCGGTACCTACGCCGGTAACCCGCTGGCGATTGCTGCCGCCCATGCGGTGCTGGACGTGATTGACGCAGAGGCGCTGTGCACGCGGGCGAATCACCTGGGCCAGCATCTCATTGAAGTGCTGAACAAGACCCGAGAAAGCTGCCCGGCGATTGCCGACGTGCGCGGCGTGGGATCGATGGTGGCCGTCGAGTTTGTCGACCCGCAAACCCGCGAGCCGTCGCCGGAATTCACCAAATTAGTGCAGGAGCGTGCGCTGGCGGAAGGGGTGCTGCTGCTGAGCTGCGGCGTCTACGGCAACGTCATCCGCTTCCTTTATCCGCTCACCATTCCAGAGAAACAGTTCCAGCAGGCGCTGGAGGTGATTCGCCGGGCGCTGGCGGAATAAGCGCAGCCGCCATGTGCATTGCCGGATGGCGGCGTTGCCTTATCCGGCCTACTTTATGTTGTCACCCGAACATTTAAGCCACTCCGATGAGTGGCTTTTTTTTGTCATTTTCGCGTTACAAATCCGTCAAAATTAACGTTTCAAATTCATAAAAATGGGGTATGTTTTAGCAGAGTATGCTGCAAAAGCACAGGCAGCGTCCCTTAATATTAATATCTTATACTTACCATGCGTCTGATATAAGAATAATGTGCTAAATAACAACATCACAACAAATGCAATAACCATAACAATGGGGAACCTCAGGATGAAAATGAAGGGTAAAGCGTTACTGGCAGGATGTATTGCACTGGCATTCAGCAATATGGCATTAGCAGAAAATATTAAAGTTGCTGTTGTTGGCGCAATGTCCGGCCCGGTGGCGCAGTACGGTGACCAGGAGTTCAGCGGTGCGACTCAGGCGGTTGCCGATATTAACGCCAAAGGCGGTATCAAAGGTAATAAGCTGGAAATCGTCAAATATGATGACGCCTGCGATCCGAAACAGGCGGTTGCGGTGGCAAACAAAGTGGTGAATGACGGGATCAAATACGTTATCGGTCACCTCTGCTCCTCCTCTACACAGCCTGCGTCTGATATCTATGAAGACGAAGGTATCTTGATGATTACTCCGGCAGCGACGGCGCCGGAACTGACCGCTCGCGGCTATAAGCTGATTCTGCGCACCACCGGTCTGGACTCCGACCAGGGCCCGACCGCCGCGAAATACATCCTCGAGAAAGTGAAGCCACAGCGCATCGCAGTCGTTCACGATAAGCAGCAGTACGGTGAAGGCCTGGCGCGTGCGGTGCAGGACGGCCTGAAGAAGGGCGGCGCGAATGTGGTCTTCTTTGACGGTATTACCGCTGGTGAGAAAGACTTCTCTACGCTGGTTGCGCGACTGAAGAAAGAGAACATCGACTTTGTTTACTTCGGCGGTTACCACCCTGAGATGGGCCAGATCCTGCGTCAGGCTCGGGCTGCTGGTCTGAAAACCCAGTTCATGGGGCCGGAAGGCGTGGCGAACGTGTCGCTGTCTAATATCGCGGGCGATTCTGCGGAAGGTCTGCTGGTGACGAAACCTAAGAACTACGACCAGGTTCCAGCGAACAAACCGATCGTTGATGCGATTAAGGCGAAGAAACAGGATCCGAGCGGTGCGTTCGTGTGGACCACCTACGCGGCGCTGCAGTCGCTGCAGGCGGGCCTGAACCACTCTGACGATCCGGCTGAGATTGCTAAATTCCTGAAGGCCAACACCGTAGATACCGTCATGGGGCCGCTGTCCTGGGATGAGAAAGGTGACCTGAAGGGCTTCGAATTCGGTATCTTCAACTGGCACGCGAACGGTACGGCGACCGACGCGAAGTAAGACTTTATTGCGCTACGGAACCGCATCAAATGGAGGCCGGATAAGGCGTATACCGCCATCCGGCAATGTGCGTAGCGCTGCCTGATGGCGCTGTGCTTATCAGGCCTGCACGAGATGTCGCCCGGCCGAGGCGTTAGCCGACGCCGGGATCGTCACTACCCGCGAACCCAGCCGTCTGTCTGCGATTTAAACCCCAGTGCTTTCGCAAACGCCGCCATTTCCAGGCTCTCTTCAACACCTGACTTGCTCAGCGTCCAGCGGTTGACCTGCGGGTTATCGCGCATCACCTCTTCCACCAGATACTGCCCTACGCCGCGGCGGCGGGTGACTTCGCGTACGCAAAGATCATCAAGCTGGCCATGGGCACCGTTCAACGTCACCTTCACGGCGGCAAGCAGGCGTTCATTAAAGCGGGCGGCATACAGACGGTGAGCGTCGTCGAGCGCACGTTCTGTGGCAGTACCGGCGGGCCAGATCTTGCCAAGGCAAATGTGGTCCTGGTCGCTAAAGGTCTCTAAACGGATGATGGTCAGCTTCATGGGCAATGGGCTCAAATCACGGAAATGACGGTCAGTGTACTCAATTTATTCTGCTGCAGGCTCTCTCTTTTTTGCCCTGGCAGCCAGGTGATTCGTTTTTCGATAACTCCGGCGGCAGTCCGAAACAGCATGGATCGAAAAATCGACAGAATTTTAACCTAAAATCCAGCGTTTTATTCGGCTCTTTGTGCCGTTATTTTATGCTGCATAGCGGACTTTTTTTTGTTTATCTATGGCAAAAATCAGAATATTATCTTTTCTTAATAGACTGAAAAATAGAGAATTTAGTCTGTTTTCGTTCAAAAAGCTGCGCTAACCCATTAAAGATAATGGCAAAAATAGCGTTGTATAGTAAAAGTACAGAATGCTTTTTAACCACAACATTACAAAATATCTACACGCCACGACGTGTAAACACGACATCACGAATGGGGATCCCGAAGTATGAAAAGGAATACAAAAACAGTAATCGCAGGGATGATCGCGCTGGCTATGTCTCAAGGGGCTTTGGCTGACGATATCAAGGTTGCGGTCGTTGGTGCGATGTCCGGCCCGGTTGCGCAGTGGGGCGACATGGAGTTCAACGGCGCGCGCCAGGCCATTAAAGATATCAACGCCAAAGGCGGTATTAAGGGCGATAAACTGGTGGGCGTGGAGTACGACGACGCCTGTGACCCGAAACAAGCGGTGGCGGTCGCCAACAAAATCGTCAATGACGGTATTAAATACGTCATCGGCCACCTCTGCTCCTCTTCAACGCAGCCTGCGTCTGACATTTATGAAGATGAAGGCATTCTGATGATCTCCCCAGGGGCCACCAACCCGGAGCTGACCCAACGCGGCTATCAGTACATTATGCGAACCGCAGGCCTGGACTCTTCGCAGGGGCCGACGGCGGCAAACTACATTCTGAATAAGGTCAAACCGCAGCGTATCGCCATCATTCATGACAAACAGCAGTATGGCGAAGGCCTGGCGCGTTCCGTACAGGATGGGCTGAAAAAAGGCGGCGCCAACATCGTCTTCTTCGACGGCATTACCGCCGGGGAGAAAGACTTCTCCGCGCTGATTGCCCGCTTGCAAAAAGAGAATATCGACTTCGTTTACTACGGCGGCTACTACCCGGAAATGGGCCAGATGCTGCGTCAGGCGCGCGCCGTGGGTCTGAAAACCCAGTTTATGGGCCCGGAAGGGGTGGGTAACGCGTCGCTGTCGAACATCGCGGGCGCTGCGGCGGAAGGTATGCTGGTGACCATGCCAAAACGCTATGACCAGGATCCGGCAAATAGCGCTATCGTCGATGCCCTGAAAGCGCAGAAGAAAGATCCGAGCGGCCCGTACGTGTGGATCACCTACGCCGCCGTGCAGTCTCTGGCTACCGCCATGGAACGTACCGGCAGCGATGAGCCGCAGGCGCTGATTAAGGATTTAAAAGCCAACGGGGCGAAAACCGTGATTGGGCCGCTGTCCTGGGATGAAAAAGGCGACCTGAAAGGCTTTGAATTTGGCGTATTCCAGTGGCACGCCGACGGCTCATCCAGCGCGGTGAAGTAACCTTCATTTCCCCCTGGCGGGCGAAGATCCGCAGGGGTAGCAAAAGGCTAATTTATGTCAGAGCAGGTTCTCTACTTTGTGCAGCAGATGTTTAACGGCGTAACGCTGGGAAGCACCTATGCACTGATCGCCATCGGTTACACCATGGTGTACGGGATTATCGGCATGATCAACTTCGCCCACGGCGAGGTGTACATGATCGGTAGTTATGTCTCCTTTATGATCATCGCCGCGCTGATGATGATGGGCATCGACACCGGCTGGCTGCTGGTGGCGGCTGGCTTTATCGGGGCGATCGTCATTGCCAGCGCCTACGGCTGGAGTATCGAACGGGTAGCCTATCGCCCGGTACGTAACTCCAAGCGTCTGATTGCGCTGATCTCCGCTATCGGGATGTCTATCTTCCTGCAAAACTACGTCAGCCTGACCGAAGGTTCGCGCGATGTCGCATTGCCGAGCCTGTTTAACGGTCAGTGGATTGTTGGCAGCAGCGATAACTTCTCCGCTTCAATTACTACCATGCAGCTGGTCATCTGGATTGTGACCTTTATCGCGATGCTGGCGCTGACGCTGTTTATTCGCTACTCGCGGATGGGCCGCGCCTGCCGTGCTTGTGCCGAAGATCTGAAGATGGCCAGCCTGCTGGGCATCAACACCGACCGTGTGATTGCGCTGACCTTCGTTATCGGTGCGGCGATGGCGGCGGTGGCGGGCGTACTGCTTGGCCAGTTCTACGGCGTTATCAACCCGTACATCGGCTTTATGGCCGGGATGAAAGCCTTCACTGCGGCGGTACTCGGCGGTATCGGCAGCATTCCAGGCGCGATGATCGGCGGACTGATCCTCGGCATTGCGGAAGCGCTGTCGTCGGCCTACCTGAGCACCGAATATAAAGACGTGGTGTCGTTCGCGCTGCTGATCGTGGTCCTGCTGGTGATGCCAACCGGTATCCTGGGCCGCCCGGAGGTAGAGAAAGTATGAAACCGATGCAATTTGCGATGGCGCTGCTCTCTGCCGCCATGTTCTTTGTGCTGGCAGGCGTCTTTATGGGCGTGCAGCTGCAGCTTGACGGCACCAAACTGGTGGTCGGCAGCGCGGCGGATATCCGCTGGCAGTGGATCTTTATCGGCACGGCGGTGGTGTTTTTCTTCCAGATGCTGCGCCCGCTGTTCCAGAAAGGGCTGAAAAGCGTCTCCGGGCCGAAGTTTATCCTGCCGGCGATTGACGGCTCGACGGTGAAACAAAAGCTGTTCCTGATTGCGCTGCTGGTGATTGCCGTGGCGTGGCCGTTTATGGTGTCGCGCGGCACGGTGGATATCGCCACCCTGACCATGATTTACATCATTCTCGGGTTAGGTCTGAACGTGGTGGTGGGTCTTTCTGGCCTGCTGGTGCTGGGCTATGGTGGCTTCTATGCCATCGGCGCCTATACCTTCGCGTTGCTGAACCATTATTACGGTCTCGGCTTCTGGACCTGTCTGCCAATCGCGGGGCTGGTCTCGGCGGCGGCGGGCTTCCTGCTCGGCTTCCCGGTACTGCGTCTGCGCGGTGACTATCTGGCGATTGTGACCCTGGGCTTCGGTGAAATCGTCCGTATCCTGCTGCTTAACAACACCGAAATCACCGGCGGCCCGAACGGCATTAGCCAGATTCCAAAGCCAACCTTCTTCGGCCTTGAGTTCAGCCGCAGCGCGCGTGAAGGTGGCTGGGATACCTTCAGCAACTTCTTTAACGTCAAGTACGACCCGTCCGACCGCGTTATCTTCCTTTACCTGGTCGCGCTGCTGCTGGTGGTGCTGAGCCTGTTCGTGATTAACCGCCTGCTGCGTATGCCGCTGGGCCGCGCGTGGGAAGCGCTGCGTGAAGATGAAATTGCCTGCCGCTCGCTGGGCCTGAGCCCAACGCGCATCAAGCTGACCGCTTTTACCATCAGCGCCGCGTTTGCCGGTTTTGCCGGTACGCTGTTTGCCGCGCGCCAGGGCTTTGTTAGCCCGGAATCGTTCACCTTTGCCGAGTCAGCCTTCGTGCTGGCGATTGTGGTACTGGGCGGGATGGGCTCGCAGTTTGCGGTCATCCTCGCGGCAATTCTGCTGGTGGTGTCACGCGAGCTGATGCGTGACTTTAACGAATACAGCATGCTGATGCTCGGCGGCCTGATGGTGCTGATGATGATCTGGCGTCCGCAGGGCCTTCTGCCGATGACCCGTGTACAGATGAAGTTGAAAAACGGGCAAGCGAAAGAAGGAGAGCAGGTATGAGTCAGCCATTATTATCCGTTAACGGCCTGATGATGCGTTTTGGCGGCCTGCTGGCGGTCAACAACGTGGCGCTGGAGCTGCATCCTCAGGAGATCGTCTCCCTGATTGGCCCGAACGGCGCGGGAAAAACCACGGTCTTTAACTGCCTGACCGGCTTCTACAAGCCGACCGGCGGCACCATTATGCTGCGCGATAAGCATCTGGAAGGGCTGCCAGGCCAGCAGATTGCGCGTATGGGCGTGGTACGTACCTTCCAGCATGTGCGCCTGTTCCGCGAGATGACGGTGATTGAAAACCTGCTGGTGGCGCAGCATCAGCAGCTGAAAACCGGTGTCTTCTCCGGGCTGTTGAAAACGCCATCGTTCAGGCGTGCGCAGAGCGAAGCGCTGGACCGCGCCGCCGTCTGGCTTGAGCGTATCGGCCTGCTTGAGCACGCCAACCGCCAGGCGTCGAACCTGGCCTATGGAGACCAGCGTCGCCTGGAGATTGCCCGCTGCATGGTGACCCAGCCGGAAATCCTGATGCTCGATGAACCGGCTGCCGGTCTTAACCCAAAAGAGACCAAAGAGCTGGACGAGCTGATTGCCGAACTGCGTAATCATCACAACACCTCTATCTTGTTGATTGAACACGATATGAAGCTGGTGATGGGTATTTCCGACCGTATCTACGTGGTGAACCAGGGTACGCCGTTAGCCAACGGCACACCGGAAGAGATTCGCAACAACCCGGATGTGATCCGCGCGTATCTGGGTGAGGCATAATATGGATAAAGTGATGTTATCGTTTGATAAAGTCAGCGCCCACTACGGTAAGATTCAGGCGCTGCACGACGTGAGTCTGCACATTAATCAGGGTGAGATCGTAACGCTTATCGGCGCCAACGGCGCGGGCAAAACCACGCTGCTCGGCACCTTGTGCGGCGATCCGCGCGCCACCAGCGGGCGCATTGTCTTTGATGATAAAGACATTACCGACTGGCAGACGGCAAAAATCATGCGCGAAGCGGTGGCGATTGTCCCGGAAGGGCGCCGCGTCTTCTCGCGCATGACGGTGGAAGAGAACCTGGCGATGGGCGGCTTTTTTGCCGAGCGTGACCAGTTCCAGGATCGCATCAAGTGGGTCTACGAGCTGTTCCCACGCCTGCTTGAGCGCCGTATCCAACGAGCGGGCACCATGTCCGGCGGTGAGCAGCAGATGCTGGCGATTGGCCGTGCGCTGATGAGCCAGCCGCGCCTGTTGCTGCTGGATGAGCCGTCGCTGGGATTAGCGCCGATTATCATCCAGCAGATCTTCGACACCATCGAACAACTGCGCGAGCAGGGCATGACCATCTTCCTCGTCGAGCAGAACGCCAACCAGGCGCTGAAGCTTGCCGACCGCGGCTACGTGCTGGAAAACGGCCACGTGGTGCTGGAAGATACCGGTGATGCGCTGCTGGCTAACGAAGCGGTGCGCAGCGCGTACCTCGGCGGTTAGTTTTCAGCAGCGCCCGGGCCAAACAAAAAGAGAGCCTCATGGCTCTCTTTTTGTACAATATGGCTGTACAATTGTATTGTACATATTTGGAGGTGAATATGCGTACGATTAACTACAGTGAAGCGCGGCAGAATCTGGCGGAGGTACTGGAAAGTGCCGTCAGCGGGGGGCCTGTCACCATTACGCGCCGAGGGCATAAGCCTGCGGTGATTATCAGCGCGGAAGAATTTGAGCGTTATCAGGCGGCCAGAATGGATGATGAATTCGCGGCAATCATGGCGATACATGGTAATGAAATCAGGGAGCTGGCAGATAAATGACCCTTCAGATTATCTCAGCGGAAGAGATAATACAGTTTCACGACAGGTTGCTCCGCGTAACGCCTGGCGTAGAGGGAATGCCCGATCCCGGCCGCGCAGAAGCGCTGATGTACCGGGTGCTCAATCAAATCGAATATCAAGGCGTGACAGATGTCTGGCTGCTTGCGGCAATGCATCTGCTGGCGATCTCGCGTGGGCATATTTTTAATGACGGAAATAAACGGACGGCATTATTTATTACCTTACTGTTTTTAAAGCGTAACGGCATTTCATTACCGGCTAATCCTGATTTTGTTGCGATGACGGTTGAGGCTGCCGCTGGGCAACTCACGCTGGAGCAGATAGCAGCCCGGCTCCGTGGATGATCCCGATAGTGCTGTGCCAGCGCCGACCCGGGTACTGACACGACACCTATACGTGTCTCAGCTCCCACTTTCCCTTCTCACAACCGTCACCGCCTTGCCATCCCTTTGTCGCGTTACTATCTTTTTTTTGTAATAAAAAAGTTATTTTTCTGTCATTCGAGCATGTCATGTTACCCCCGCGAACATAAAACGCGTGATATCGCGCATCCCGGCACAAAAAGAGAGATAACCGATGATATCGTTACGACATACAGCTTTAGGATTGGCAATGAGTCTGGCATTCGCAGGTCAGGCTATGGCGGTTACCACGATTCCGTTCTGGCACTCAATGGAAGGTGAGCTGGGCAAAGAAGTTGACTCCCTGGCGCAGCGTTTTAACGCCGCCAACCCGGACTACAAAATTACCCCGGTGTACAAAGGCAACTACGAGCAGAGCCTGAGCGCAGGCATCGCCGCCTTCCGTACCGGCAACGCCCCGGCGCTGCTGCAGGTGTATGAAGTGGGCACCGCCACCATGATGGCCTCTAAGGCGATTAAGCCGGTATATCAGGTATTCAGCGATGCCGGTATCAAGTTCGACGAATCTCAGTTTGTGCCGACGGTTTCCGGTTACTACACCGATGCGAAAACCGGGCACCTGCTCTCCCAGCCGTTTAACAGCTCTACCCCGGTGCTGTACTACAACAAAGACGCCTTCAAGAAAGCCGGGTTAGACCCGGAGCAGCCGCCAAAAACCTGGCAGGATCTGGCCGAGTATACCGCGAAGCTAAAAGCGGCGGGTATGAAGTGCGGCTACGCCAGCGGCTGGCAGGGCTGGATCCAGATTGAAAACTTCAGCGCCTGGCACGGTCTGCCGGTCGCGACTAAAAACAACGGCTTCGACGGTACCGATGCGGTACTGGAGTTCAACAAGCCGGAGCAGGTCAAACACATTGCCTTGCTGGAAGCGCTGAATAAGAAGGGCGATTTCAGTTACTTTGGCCGTAAAGACGAATCGACCGAGAAGTTCTACAACGGCGATTGCGCTATCACCACCGCTTCTTCCGGCTCGTTGGCAGACATCCGTCATTACGCCAAATTCAACTACGGCGTGGGCATGATGCCGTACGACGCCGACGTGAAGGGCGCGCCGCAAAACGCCATCATCGGCGGGGCGAGCCTGTGGGTGATGCAGGGTAAAGACAAGGAAACCTACACCGGCGTGGCGAAGTTCCTCGAGTTCCTGGCGAAGCCGGAAAATGCCGCGGAATGGCATCAGAAAACCGGCTATCTGCCGATCACCACCGCAGCGTACGATTTAACGCGTCAGCAGGGCTTCTATGACAAGAATCCTGGCGCCGATATCGCCACGCGTCAGATGCTGAACAAGCCGCCGTTGCCGTTCACCAAAGGCCTGCGTCTGGGCAACATGCCGCAGATTCGTACCATCGTGGATGAAGAACTGGAAAGCGTCTGGTCCGGTAAGAAAACGCCTCAGCAGGCGCTGGACTCTGCGGTAGAGCGCGGGAATCAGTTGCTGCGCCGCTTCGAGCAATCGACCAAGTCTTAATGTGAAATGCCGGGTGGCGGCTTCGCCTTACCCGGCCTACGCGTTGATGTAGGCCGGATAAGCATCGCGCCATCCGGCACTGCTCAGGAATAAAACCTTCATGTCATCATCCCGTCCGGTGTTTAAATCCCGCTGGCTGCCCTACGCATTGGTCGCCCCGCAGCTGATTATCACCGTTATTTTCTTTATCTGGCCCGCCGGTGAAGCGCTGTGGTACTCGCTGCAAAACGTCGATCCGTTTGGCCTCTCCAGCCAGTTTGTCGGCCTGGATAACTTCGTCACGCTGTTCCACGATCCGTACTATCTCGACTCCTTCTGGACGACGATGAAGTTCAGCACCCTGGTCACCGTCAGCGGCCTGCTGGTGTCGCTGTTTTTCGCCGCGCTGGTGGATTACGTGGTACGCGGCAGCCGTCTCTACCAGACGCTGATGCTGCTGCCTTACGCCGTCGCGCCTGCCGTGGCCGCCGTGCTGTGGATCTTCCTGTTCAACCCCGGTCGTGGCCTGATTACCCATTTCCTCGGCGAGTTCGGCTATGACTGGAACCATGCGCAAAACAGCGGTCAGGCTATGTTCCTGGTGGTTTTCGCCTCGGTGTGGAAGCAAATCAGCTACAACTTCCTGTTCTTCTTCGCCGCGCTGCAATCTATTCCGCGCTCCTTAGTGGAGGCCGCTGCCATCGACGGCGCGGGCCCGATTCGCCGCTTCTTCAAGCTGGCGCTGCCGCTGATTGCGCCGGTGAGCTTCTTCCTGCTGGTGGTGAACCTGGTGTACGCCTTCTTCGACACCTTCCCGGTGATTGATGCGGCTACCGCCGGCGGCCCGGTGCAGGCCACCACCACGCTGATTTACAAGATTTACCGCGAAGGGTTTGCCGGGCTGGACCTCTCGGCCTCTGCCGCCCAGTCGGTGGTGCTGATGTTCCTCGTCATCATCCTGACCGTGGTGCAGTTCCGCTACGTGGAAAGAAAGGTGCGCTACCAATGATTGAGAACCGTCGCGGGCTGACGATATTCAGCCACACCATGCTGATCCTCGGGATTATCGTGATTCTTTTCCCGCTGTACGTGGCGTTTACGGCGGCCACGCTGGATAACCAGGCCGTGTTTGAAACGCCGATGACGCTCATTCCTGGCACGCATCTGCTGGAAAATATGCAGGCGATTTGGGTCAACGGCGTGGGTGCCAACAGCGCGCCGTTCTGGCTGATGATGCTTAACAGCTTCATCATGGCGTTTGCCATTACCGTCGGCAAAATCGCGGTGTCGATGCTCTCCGCCTTCGCCATCGTCTGGTTCCGCTTTCCGCTGCGTAACCTGTTCTTCTGGATGATCTTTATCACGCTGATGTTACCGGTTGAGGTGCGTATTTTCCCGACGGTTGAAGTGATTGCCAACCTGAAGATGCTCGACAGCTACGCGGGGCTGACGCTGCCGCTGATGGCCTCGGCAACCGCAACTTTCCTGTTCCGTCAGTTCTTTATGACCCTGCCGGACGAGTTGATTGAGGCGGCGCGAATCGATGGCGCCTCGCCGATGCGTTTCTTTCGCGACATCGTGCTGCCGCTGTCGAAAACCAATCTGGCGGCGCTGTTCGTGATTACCTTTATTTACGGCTGGAACCAGTATCTCTGGCCACTGCTGATTATTACCGACGTCAATCTCGGCACCGCCGTAGCGGGCATCAAAGGGATGATCGCCACCGGTGAAGGCACCACGCAGTGGAACCAGGTGATGGCGGCGATGCTGCTGACCCTGATTCCCCCCGTCGTTATCGTTTTAGCCATGCAGAGGGCATTTGTGCGTGGTTTAGTGGACAGTGAGAAATAAAAATGGCTGGTTTAAAACTACAGGCAGTAAGCAAAAGCTGGGACGGTAAAACCCAGGTCATTCAACCGCTGACGCTGGACGTGGCGGACGGGGAGTTTATTGTGATGGTTGGCCCGTCGGGCTGCGGGAAATCGACGCTGCTGCGCATGGTGGCGGGGCTTGAGCGCGTCACCAGCGGCGATATCTGGATTGACCGTAAACGCGTCACCGAGATGGAGCCGAAGGATCGCGGCATCGCAATGGTGTTCCAGAACTATGCGCTCTATCCGCACATGAGCGTGGAAGAAAACATGGCCTGGGGGCTGAAAATTCGCGGTCTGGGCAAGGCGCACATTGCTGAGAAGGTCCGGGAAGCGGCGCGCATTCTTGAGCTGGATGGGCTATTGAAACGCCGCCCGCGCGAGCTGTCCGGCGGCCAGCGTCAGCGTGTGGCCATGGGCCGCGCCATCGTGCGCGACCCGGCGGTGTTCCTGTTTGATGAACCGCTTTCCAACCTTGATGCGAAACTGCGCGTGCAGATGCGTCTTGAATTGCAGCAGCTTCACCGCCGCCTGAACACCACCTCGCTGTACGTCACCCACGATCAGGTTGAAGCGATGACCCTCGCCCAGCGCGTCATGGTGATGAACAAAGGTATCGCCGAGCAAATCGGCACGCCGGTGGAAGTGTACGAGAAGCCGGCCAGCCGCTTTGTGGCGAGCTTTATCGGCAGCCCGGCGATGAACCTGCTGGACGGGCGGCTGGACGCGTCCGGCACGCGCTTTGCGCTGGCAAACGGTATGCAGCTGTCGCTGCCGGAGACGCGGCGTGAATATGCCGGACGCGCCATGACGCTGGGTATTCGTCCGGAACATATTGCGTTAAGCTCACAGGCGGAAAACGGCGTGCCGATGATGGTCGATACGCTGGAAATTTTGGGTGCAGATAACCTGGCGCATGGGCGCTTTGGCGAACAGAAAATGGTGGTGCGTTTACCGCATCAGTTACGCCCGCACGCAGGCACTACGCTGTGGCTGCATCTGCCGGACGATCATCTGCACCTCTTCGAAGGTGAAACAGGAATGCGTGTATGAGCAACTGGCCTTATCCTCACATCGTCGCCCACCGCGGCGGCGGTAAATTAGCCCCGGAAAACACCCTGGCGGCGATCGACGTGGGCGCGCGCTACGGCCACACCATGATTGAGTTTGACGCCAAGCTATCTCAGGACGGTCAGATTTTTTTACTGCATGATGATAACCTTGAGCGCACCAGCAACGGCTGGGGCGTAGCGGGCGATCTCAGTTGGCAGGATCTGCTGCGTGTGGATGCGGGAAGCTGGTTCAGCAGCGCTTTTAAGGGCGAGCCGCTGCCGCTGCTGTCTGAGGTGGCGGAACGCTGCCGTCGGCATGGCATGATGGCTAATATTGAAATTAAACCGACGACCGGCTGTGGGCCGCTGACCGGTAAAACGATCGCGCTGGCCGCCCGTGAGCTGTGGAACGATATGACGCCGCCGCTGCTGTCGTCGTTTGAAATCGATGCGCTTGAGGCCGCGCAGCTCGCGGCCCCCGAGCTGCCGCGCGGTTTGCTGCTGGATGAGTGGCGGGATGACTGGCAGACGCTGACCTCACGCCTGGGCTGCGTCTCCATTCACCTTAATCACCGTGTGCTGGATGAAGCGCGGGTGGACGCGCTGCGCGCTGCCGGGCTGAAGATTCTGGTGTATACGGTAAACAATCCCCAGCGCGCACGGGAGCTGCTGCGCTGGGGCGTAAACTGCATCTGTACCGATGCGATTGACGTGATAGGACCCGACTTCCAGCCTTAATAGGATTTGAGCATGCCGCCGTTGTTATTGGGCAACGGCTGCTGCTGATTGAGCATCCCGGGCTGCGCCTGCTGGACGCGCTGCTGGTTAGCTTTGAGCTGGTTTTGCAGATGCTGCTGCTGTTGCTGCGTCTGCACCTGCCGCTGCTGGTTCAGCATGCCTTTCTGCTGCTGCTGTTGGTTGAGCATGCGTGACTGCATCCGCTGCTGGCTGGGAATTTCGTAGCCCGGCTGGTTTGGGTTGTTGTCAACGTTCAGCGGTGCGGCCAGCGCGGCGAACGGCAAGAGCGCCGCGACAATCAGTAATCGTTTCATCATCTTTCCTCCTTGTAGGGGATACTCTAAGTTTACTCCTTTCCCACCGTCACGAGGATTATTTCAGCATTATGAACCAGGCTTAGTGCGGACCATACCTGCATGTCTGGAGAATAATGATGATGATAACGCTGACGTTTTTACGCCGGGTTGCGCTTGCCGCCCTGCTCTCAGGAAGCTGTTTTAGCGCGCTGGCGGCCCCGCCTCCGCCCCCGGTATCTTACGGCGTGGAAGAAGATGTGTTTCATCCCGTACGGGCCCAAAAGGGGATGGTGGCATCCGTCGATGCAGCAGCCACCCGCGTGGGCGTGGATATTCTGCGTCAGGGCGGTAATGCCGTCGATGCGGCGGTGGCGGTGGGCTACGCGCTGGCGGTCACGCACCCGCAGGCCGGTAATCTCGGCGGCGGCGGGTTTATGCTGTTGCGTACCAAAGACGGTAAAACTACGGCGATCGACTTTCGTGAAATGGCCCCGGAGCAGGCTTCTCGCGATATGTTCCTTGATGAGCACGGCAACCCGGACAGTAAAAAATCGCTGACATCGCATTTGGCTTCAGGCACGCCGGGTACCGTTGCGGGCTTTTCACTGGCGCTGGAAAAATACGGCACGATGCCGCTCAATAAAGTGATCCACCCGGCGATGAAGCTGGCGAAAGACGGCTTTATCGTGAACGATGCGCTGGCCGACGATCTCAAGACTTACGGTAGTGAAGTGCTGCCGAATCACGCCAATAGCAAAGCTATTTTCTGGAAAAACGGTGAGCCGCTGAAAAAAGGCGACAAGCTGGTGCAGGCAAATCTGGCGCAAAGCCTGGCGTTGATTGCCGAACACGGTCCGGATGCCTTCTACAAAGGGTCGATTGCCGATCAGATTGCCGATGAAATGCACAAAAACGGCGGGCTGATGAGCAAGGCGGATCTGGCTCGTTATAAGGCCATCGAACGCACGCCGATTAGCGGTACCTATCGGGGCTATGAAATCTTCTCTATGCCGCCGCCGTCCTCCGGCGGGATCCATATCGTGCAGATCCTGAATATCCTTGAGAACTTCGACCTGCATCAATACGGCTTCGGCAGCGCCGACGCGATGCAACTGATGGCGGAAGCGGAAAAACGCGCCTATGCCGACCGCTCCGAATATCTTGGTGACCCGGATTTTGTGAAGGTGCCGTGGCAGGCGCTGACCAACAAAGCCTACGCTAAATCGATAGCCGACCAGATTGACATCCACAAAGCCAAACCCTCCAGCCAGATAAAACCCGGCAAGCTGGCGCCATATGAAAGTAACCAGACCACCCATTTCTCGGTAGTGGATAAAGACGGCAATGCGGTGGCGGTAACCTATACCCTCAATACCACCTTCGGTACCGGCATTGTGGCGGGGAACACCGGCATTCTGCTGAATAATGAAATGGATGACTTCTCCGCCAAGCCCGGCGTGCCGAACGTGTATGGTCTGGTGGGCGGTGATGCCAACGCGGTAGAGGCAAGAAAACGCCCGCTGTCGTCGATGTCGCCGACCATCGTGGTGAAAGACGGTAAAACCTGGCTGGTCACCGGTAGCCCGGGTGGGAGTCGCATTATTACTACGGTGCTGCAAATGATCGTGAACAGCATTGATTTTGGGATGAACGTCGCTGAGGCGACCAATGCGCCGCGCTTCCACCACCAGTGGTTGCCGGACGAGCTGCGGGTTGAGAAGGGGTTCAGCCCGGATACGCTTAAACTGCTGGAAACGAAAGGGCAGAAGGTGGCGGTGAAAGAGGCCATGGGCAGCACGCAGAGCATTATGGTCGACCCGGACGGTACGCTGTACGGTGCGTCCGACCCGCGTTCGCCGGATGACTTAACCGCAGGGTTCTAGTTGACCCTAACGTTAACCCTCTCCCCGTAAGGGAGAGGGAGCCGTTCAGTGCGCCGTCTTCAGCCGCGCCATAAAGTAGGCATCGACATACTCACCGTTACGCAGCGCGTAGCGCTTACCGGTGCCTTCAATGTCAAAACCGAACTTACGGTACAGCGCCAGCGCCACGGGGTTATCGACGAAGACCGTCAGTTCGATGCGCTCGACGCGCAGCCAGTTGTCGCACAGGTTGATCATTTCACGCATCAGCGCGCTGCCCACCCCGCGCCCCTGAAAATCGGCGGAAATACTGGTGCCGAAGGTGGCGACGTGGCTGCGGCGCGGGTTATCCGCCACATCCAGCACCAGATGGCCGACCACCTGCTCGTCGATGCAGGCCACCAGATGTCGACGGCCTGGACGCGGTTTTAGTCGTTCTTCCCACATTTCCATGGCCGGATGAGGAATTTGTAGCGTGTCATGATAAACCCCCGGATGTGCGGTGATGCGGCGTAAAGGTTCAGCATCTCTGGCTTCGGCGTGGCGTATCACAATATCGCTCATTCATCTTATCCTCTGTGGTTGATAGTCATCTTTACCATCATTGATTTTAAAATGTGCGTCAATGCGCTTTTTTTGCAAAAAAGTGTTGGACAAGTGCGAATGAGAATGATTATTATTGTCCTGCATTCAGGGCGTCCTTGCGGAGTACCTGAAAGCACGACATTGCTCACATTGCTTCCAGTATTACTTTAGCCAGCTTAACGCTGGCTTTTTTTTGCCTGTCGTTGCGCTATGGTGTTCAGTAAACACTTCAAAAGGACTGAACCATGACTCTACACTGTGCCTTCATTGGCTTTGGCAAAAGCACCACTCGCTACCATCTTCCCTACGTTCTGCACCGTAAAGCCGATTGGCACGTGGCGCACATCTATCGCCGTAGCCCAAAGCCGGACGAACAGGCGCCGCAGTATGCGCACATCCACTTTACCAGTGAGCTCGACGACATCCTGAACGATCCGCAGGTGAAGCTGGTGGTGGTGTGTACCCACGCCGACAGCCACTTTGAGTACGCGAAAAAAGTGCTGGAAGCGGGTAAAAATGTTCTGGTTGAAAAACCGTTCACCCCGACGCTGGCCGAAGCTAAAGAACTGTTTGCACTGGCGAAAAATAAAGGCCTGACGATTTCGCCTTACCAAAATCGCCGCTTTGATTCCTGTTTCCTGACCACGAAAAAAGTCATCGAAAGCGGCAAGCTTGGGCAGATTGTGGAAATTGAGAGCCACTTTGACAACTATCGCCCCGTAGACGCGGGTCAACCGGGGCTGCCGCAGGATGGCGTGTTTTATGGCCTTGGCGTGCATACGCTGGACCAAATCATTGCGCTGTTCGGCCGCCCGCAGCAGGTTTCTTATGACATCCGCCACCTGCGTAACAAAGCTAACCCGGATGATACCTTCGAAGCGCAGCTGTTTTATGGCGACCTGAAAGCCATCGTCAAAAGCAGCCATCTGGTGAAGCTGGCCTACCCGAAATTTATCGTCCACGGTCATAAAGGGTCATTTATCAAATACGGTATCGATCAGCAGGAAACCAGCCTGAAGGCGAATATCATGCCGGGAGAACCGGGTTTTGGCGCTGACAATAGCGTAGGCCTGCTGGAATACGTCGATGATGACGGCAATACCGTACGCGAAGAGGTCATGATTGAAACCGGCGACTACGGGCGCGTATACGATGCGCTGTATGACACCCTCGTCAACGGTCGCGAGAGCTTTGTCAGTGAATCTGATGCTCTGACGAATATAGAGATACTCGAACGCGGCTTTGCGCAGCCTTCTCCGGCTACGATAACCCTCTAACATCAGCACCGTTGGCGTCTCTAATCTTATTCATATTTTTTGACTAGAGGCGTCAATTTTCACCCACTATCATCCTGCACGATTTACGTCCAAACTGGTTTCATCGAAAACATGAGGGGGTAACAAATGATTTTCTTACGCAAAGCAAATGAACGTGGTCACGCGAATCATGGTTGGCTGGACTCCTGGCATACCTTCTCTTTTGCCGACTACTACGATCCAAATTACATGGGCTTCTCCGCGCTGCGCGTCATTAACGATGACGTGATTGACGCCGGTCAGGGCTTCGGGACCCACCCGCATAAAGACATGGAAATTCTGACCTACGTGCTGGAAGGTGCGGTAGAGCATCAGGACAGCATGGGCAACAAAGAACAGGTGCCGGCGGGTGAGTTCCAGATTATGAGTGCGGGCACCGGCGTGCGTCACTCCGAGTACAACCCGAGCGCCACCGATAAGCTGCACCTGTACCAGATCTGGATTATTCCAGAAAAAACCGGCATCACGCCGCGCTATGAACAGCGCCGCTTCGACGCTGCGCAGGGTAAACAACTGGTGCTGTCGCCGGACGCCCGTGAAGGCTCGCTGAAGGTTTATCAGGATATGGAGCTGTACCGCTGGGCGCTGGCAAAGGGTGAACAGTCGGTTCATCAGATTGCCGCCGACCGCCGCGTATGGATTCAGGTCGTGAAAGGCGAAGTGAGCATTAATGGCACCAAAGCAACCACCAGCGATGGTCTGGCTATTTGGGATGAACAGGCCATTTCGGTCCATGCCGATAGCGAAAGCGAAATTTTGCTCTTCGATCTGCCGCCAGTTTGATCAGGCTTAAATAATTAGCGCAACCTCCCCAATCTAGCGGGGAGGTTGCGTCATCTCCGTGGTAAACTTCAAAAATACTTCACATTTGTTTGCCTTTGGACGATGAAAAAGAAAAGACCCGTACTGCAGGATGTTGCCGACCGCGTGGGCGTCACCAAAATGACGGTTAGCCGTTTTTTACGTAATCCGGAGCAAGTGTCTGAAGCGTTACGCGGCAAAATTGCAGCGGCGCTGGACGATCTGGGCTACATCCCCAACCGGGCCCCCGATATTCTCTCCAATGCGACCAGTCGCGCCATCGGCGTGCTATTACCCTCATTAACAAACCAGGTTTTCGCTGAAGTGCTGCGCGGCGTGGAAAGCGTTACCGACGCCCACGGCTACCAGACGATGCTGGCTCACTACGGCTATAAGCCGGAGATGGAGCAGGAGCGTCTGGAATCCATGCTCTCCTGGAACATCGACGGTCTGATTCTCACCGAACGCACCCACACGCCCCGCACGCTCAAGATGATTGAGGTGGCCGGTATTCCGGTCGTCGAGCTGATGGACAGCCAGTCGCCATGCCTCGATATTGCCGTTGGTTTTGATAACTTTGAAGCCGCACGGCAGATGACGGCGGCGATTATCGCCCGCGGCCATCGGCACATCGCCTATTTAGGCGCGCGTCTTGATGAACGTACTATCATCAAACAAAAGGGCTACGAGCAGGCCATGCTTGACGCTGGCCTCACGCCGTACAGCGTGATGGTTGAGCAGTCGTCGTCGTACACCTCGGGCATTGAGCTGATGCGCCAGGCGCGACGTGAATTCTCGCAGCTTGACGGTATTTTCTGCACCAACGATGACCTGGCCGTCGGCGCCGCGTTTGAATGCCAGCGTCTGGGGCTGAAGATCCCGGATGACATCGCGATTGCCGGTTTCCACGGTCACGATATCGGCCAGGTGATGGAGCCGCGCCTCGCCAGCGTACTGACGCCGCGTGAGCGTATGGGGCGTATCGGGGCAGAGCGCCTGTTAGCGCGCATTCGTGGTGAAGCAGTTACGCCAAAAATGTTAGATTTAGGTTTCACTTTGTCACCGGGCGGTTCTATTTAGCCCTAACAAATTTGAACTAGATCACACATATTCACTCAGAATTCACTTCCGGCACGAATGGTTATTGCTTATCCAGTTGCCCGGCGGGACAATGTTACCGATAACAGTTACCCGTAACAATTACCCGAATCACATTGCTAGTGCCCAACAGGAGGACGCCTTGAGCACGACTAACCACGATCACCACGTCTATGTACTGATGGGCGTATCCGGCAGCGGCAAATCCGCCGTTGCGAGCGAAGTCGCGCATCGCCTGAACGCCGCATTTCTGGACGGCGATTTCCTGCACCCGCGCAGCAATATCGTCAAAATGTCCTCCGGCGAGCCGCTGAACGACGACGACCGGAAACCGTGGCTGCAGGCGCTGAACGATGCTGCCTTCGCCATGCAGCGTACCAACAAGGTTTCGCTGATTGTCTGCTCCGCGCTGAAAAAAGCGTACCGCGATATTTTGCGTGAAGGTAACCCGAACCTCTCCTTCGTTTACCTGAAAGGGGATTTCGACCTGATCGAGAGCCGCCTGAAGGCGCGTAAAGGTCACTTCTTCAAAACGCAGATGCTGGTGACGCAGTTTGAAACGCTGCAGGAACCGAGCGCTGACGAACGCGATGTGCTGGTGGTTGATATCGATCAGCCGCTGGACGGCGTTATCGACAGCACGATTGAAGTGATTAACAAAGGCCGCAACGCGTGACAACTTTATCGTTAGTGTTAACCGCAGTGGGCTCCGTTTTGCTGCTGCTGTTTTTAGTCATGAAGGCGCGTATGCACGCCTTCCTGGCTTTGATGGTGGTTTCCATTGGTGCCGGGCTTTTCTCCGGTATGCCGCTGATTAAAATCGCGCAAACCATGGAGAAAGGGATGGGCGGTACGCTGGGCTTCCTGGCTATCGTTGTTGCGCTGGGGGCGATGTTCGGCAAAGTGCTGCACGAAACCGGCGCGGTCGATCAGATTGCCGTCAAAATGCTGAAATCGTTCGGCAACAGCCGTGCGCATTATGCGATCGGTATTGCTGGCCTTATCTGCGCACTGCCGCTGTTCTTTGAAGTGGCCATCGTGCTGCTGATCAGCGTCGCCTTCTCAATGGCGCGCCACACCGGGACCAACCTGGTGAGACTGGTGATCCCGCTGTTTGCGGGCGTTGCCGCTGCTGCGGCGTTCCTGCTGCCGGGGCCTGCGCCGATGCTGCTGGCATCTCAGATGCATGCCGACTTTGGCTGGATGATTCTGATTGGCCTGTGCGCAGCCATTCCTGGGATGATTATCGCCGGGCCGCTGTGGGGCAACTTTATCAGCCGCTACGTCGAGCTGAATATTCCTGATGACATCACCGAGCCGCATCTTGGCGAAGGCAAAATGCCGTCCTTCGGCTTTAGCCTGGCGCTGATTCTGCTGCCGCTGGTTCTGGTGGGGCTGAAAACCGTCGCCGCGCGCTTTGTGCCGGTGGAGTCAGAAACCTATCAGTGGTTTGAATTTATTGGTCACCCTTTCACCGCGATTCTGATTGCCTGCCTGGTGGCGATTTATGGCCTGGCGTTCCGTCAGGGCATGGCGAAAGATAAAGTGATGGCGATTTGTGGCGCAGCGCTGCAGCCGGCGGGGATTATTCTGCTGGTGATCGGTGCGGGCGGCGTGTTCAAACAGGTGCTGGTGGATTCTGGCGTCGGTCCGGCGCTGGGCGAAGCCCTCACCGGTATGGGCCTGCCGATTGCGCTGACCTGCTTCATTCTGGCCGCTGCGGTACGTATTATTCAGGGTTCGGCAACGGTCGCCTGTCTGACGGCTGTGGGTCTGGTGATGCCGGTTATTGAACAGCTGAACTACAATGGCGCGCAGCTGGCTGCACTGTCTATCTGTATCGGCGGCGGTTCTATCGTGGTGAGCCACGTCAATGATGCGGGCTTCTGGCTGTTTGGTAAATTTACCGGCGCGACCGAAGCCCAGACGCTGAAAACCTGGACCATGATGGAAACCATCCTCGGTACGGTTGGGGCGATTATCGGTATGATCGCGTTTACGTTATTAAGTTAATGCCCCAGTTGTCGGCCTGATAAGCGCAGCGCCATCAGGCAGCTCAGCGCACATTGCCGGATGGCGGCGTAAACGCCTTATCCGGCCTACAGAGGGTATTTGGCCGGGCACTTGCCCGGCCAAATTGTTTTATCCCTTCATCCACATCCGAATGCCGTCCAGGAACATCTGGGTCGCCATCATCACCAGAATCAGCCCCATCAGGCGCTCAAGCGCGTTCACGCCTTTTTCCCCCAGCAGACGCAGGAACAGCGACGACTGCAGCAAAATCACCACCGTACCGCCCCAGGCAATCAGCAGCGCAATGACCAGGTGTGACAGGTTATTCGGATACTGATGCGACAACAGCATCAGCGTGGCCAGCAGCGTCGGCCCGGCAACCAGCGGAATCGCGAGCGGCACGATAAACGGCTCTTCGCCCGCCGGCAGCCCTGAGCTACTGCCGGTCGCGCTGGGGAAAATCATCTTAATGGCAATCAGGAATAAAATGATGCCGCCGGAGATGGAAACCGTTTCGGCGCGCAGGTTTAAAAAGGCCAGAATCTTCTCGCCCGCGAAGAGAAAAATCAGCATGAGTAGAAGTGCGATTAAAAGCTCACGAATCATGATCGCCTTGCGGCGCTTGGGTTCGGTGTGCTTTAGCACCGACATGAAAATGGGTAAATTTCCCAATGGATCCATAATCAAGATCAATAAAACGGCGGCGGAAAAGATTTCACTCATGACTCAAATTCCCTGATAATTGTTGTGGAATTTCTGCTCTTCACATCCTCTTTGTTGCGGAGTTCAACGCGGAGAGATGTGGCCCCCAGGGTAGGGGGAATAAGTTGCATTTCTGATTGCTTTGCAATCATTGATTAATTTCACTTGCGACTTTAGCTGCTTTTTGTAATGTGAAGGGATGCCCAGTGGAACTGGTACGCATTAACAGCACATATTCGCAGGAAAACACGTTATGAAAAATGTTGGTTTTATCGGCTGGCGCGGGATGGTCGGCTCTGTACTCATGCAACGCATGGTTGAAGAGCGCGACTTTGACGCCATTCGCCCGGTCTTCTTCTCCACCTCTCAGTTAGGTCAAGCTGCGCCGTCGTTCGGCGGTACCACCGGTGGTAAGCTTCAGGACGCCTACGATCTTGAAGCGCTGAAGGCGCTCGACATTATTGTCACCTGCCAGGGCGGCGATTATACCAACGAAATCTATCCGAAGCTGCGTGAAAGCGGCTGGCAGGGCTACTGGATTGACGCGGCTTCTTCGCTGCGCATGAAAGATGACGCCATCATTATTCTCGACCCGGTGAACCAGCAGGTCATCACCGACGGTCTGAACAACGGTATTAAAACCTTCGTCGGCGGCAACTGCACCGTCAGCCTGATGCTGATGTCATTAGGCGGCCTGTTTGCCAACGATCTGGTTGAGTGGGCCTCCGTGGCGACTTACCAGGCGGCGTCAGGCGGCGGCGCGCGCCATATGCGCGAACTGCTGACCCAGATGGGCCAACTGCACCACCACGTTGCCAGCGAGCTGGCCGATCCGGCCTCCGCCATCCTCGAGATCGAACGCAAAGTCACCACCCTGACCCGCAGCGGCGATCTGGCGGTTGATAACTTCGGCGTACCGCTTGCAGGCAGCCTGATCCCGTGGATCGACAAACAGCTCGACAACGGTCAGAGCCGTGAAGAGTGGAAAGGCCAGGCCGAGACCAACAAAATTCTGGCAACCTCTTCCGTCATCCCGGTTGATGGCCTCTGCGTGCGCGTCGGCGCGCTACGCTGCCACAGCCAGGCATTCACTCTGAAATTGAAAAAAGATATTTCCATTAGTTCCGTAGAGGAATTACTGGCGGCGCATAACCCGTGGGCGAAAGTCGTGCCGAACGATCGTGAAATTACGATGCGCGAACTCACCCCGGCCGCCGTTACCGGTACGTTGACCACACCGGTTGGGCGTCTGCGCAAACTGAATATGGGGCCGGAATATTTGTCAGCGTTTACCGTTGGCGACCAGCTCCTGTGGGGCGCGGCAGAGCCGCTGCGCCGTATGCTGCGCCAGCTGGCGTAAACATTTGGTTATTGATGAGGGGTGGCAAACCACCCCTTTTTTTTGCGTAATACAAGGAGTAAACGCAGTGATGTCTATTTTTCTCTCAGGAGTCAGGTAAAGCGTTGACTATGCTTTAATCAAGGTCTGTCACCTTGACTGAAGGTTGGACGGGGCTGAAAGAGGCACACAACTTCGTGCCGTGCCGTTCAGGTCACATATGTCGCCATGAAAATTGGATTAAGGCGAGACAAAACAAAGGATGATGAAGCATGTCCGATCGTGTTGATAGAGACGTGATTAATGCGCTGATTGCAGGCCATTTTGCAGACCCTTTTTCCGTTCTGGGAATGCACAAAACGGAAGCTGGATTGGAAGTTCGGGCGCTGTTGCCCGACGCGACTGATGTTTGGGTGATTGAACCGAAAACCGGCCGTAAAGTCGGCAAGCTGGAGTGCGTGGATTCACGTGGCTTCTTTAGCGGCATTCTGCCGCGCCGTAAAAATGCGTTTCGCTATCAGTTGGCCGTCGTCTGGCATGGCCAACAGAACCTTATTGACGATCCCTATAGCTTTGGCCCGTTGCTCCAGGAGATGGACGCATGGCTGCTGTCCGAAGGAACCCATTTGCGCCCGTATGAAAAGCTGGGTGCGCATGCGGATACTATGGACGGCGTCACCGGGACACGCTTTGCCGTTTGGGCGCCTAACGCTCAGCGCGTTTCCGTGGTGGGGCAGTTTAACCACTGGGACGGCCGTCGTCACCCGATGCGACTGCGCCGGGAAACGGGCATTTGGGAGCTGTTTATCCCCGGCGCGCATAACGGCCAGCTGTATAAATTCGAGATGATCGACGCTCGCGGCGCGCTGCGCATCAAGGCCGATCCGTACGCCTTCGAAGCGCAAATGCGTCCGGAAACGGCTTCGCTGATTTGCGGGCTGCCGCCAAAGGTGGAGCAGAGCGAAGCGCGGAAAAAAGCGAACCAGTTCGACGCGGCGATCTCTATCTACGAAGTGCACCTGGGCTCCTGGCGTCGTCATACCGATAACAACTACTGGCTCAGCTACCGCGAACTGGCCGAGCAACTGGTGCCCTACGCGAAATGGATGGGGTTCACCCACCTGGAGCTGCTGCCGATTAATGAACACCCTTTCGACGGTAGCTGGGGCTATCAGCCGACCGGGCTGTACGCGCCGACCCGCCGCTTCGGCACCCGCGAAGACTTCCGTTACTTTATCAACGCCGCGCACGCCGCCGGTCTGAACGTGATTCTTGACTGGGTGCCGGGCCACTTCCCGTCCGATGATTTTGCCTTAGCCGAGTTCGACGGCACCAACTTGTACGAGCACAGCGACCCGCGTGAAGGCTACCATCAGGACTGGAATACCCTGATCTACAACTACGGCCGCCGCGAGGTCAGCAATTTCCTGACCGGCAACGCGCTGTACTGGGTTGAACGTTTTGGTATTGATGCGCTTCGCGTCGACGCCGTGGCGTCCATGATTTATCGCGACTACAGTCGTAAAGAGGGTGAGTGGATCCCTAACGAGTTTGGCGGCCGTGAAAATCTTGAAGCGATTGAGTTTCTGCGCAGCACCAACCGCGTGCTGGGTGAGCAGGTGCCGGGCGCCGTCAGCATGGCGGAGGAGTCAACCGACTTTGCCGGGGTTTCGCGTCCGTCTGATATGGGCGGCCTGGGCTTCTGGTTTAAGTGGAACCTCGGCTGGATGCACGACACCCTCGACTACATGAAGCTCGACCCGGTGCACCGTCAGTATCACCACGACAAAATGACCTTCGGCATGCTGTACAACTACACGGAAAACTTCGTGTTGCCGCTGTCGCATGACGAAGTGGTCCACGGGAAAAAATCGATTCTTGACCGTATGCCAGGCGACGCGTGGCAGAAGTTTGCCAACCTGCGCGCCTATTACGGCTGGATGTTCGCCTTCCCGGGTAAAAAGCTGCTGTTTATGGGCGATGAGTTCGCTCAAGGGCGGGAATGGAACTTTGACGGCAGCCTCGACTGGCATCTGCTGGAAGGCGAGGATAACTGGCACAACGGGGTGCAGCGTCTGGTACGCGACCTCAACCATACCTATCGCCACCACAAAGCGATGCACGAGCTGGACTTCGACCCCTACGGATTTGAATGGCTGGTGGTGGACGATCATGCCCGCTCGGTGTTCGTCTTCGTGCGCCGCGATAAAGCCGGCAACGAAGTGATTGTCGCCAGCAACTTTACGCCGGTGCCGCGTCACGATTACCGCTTCGGCATCAACCAGCCCGGCCGCTGGCGCGAAGTGCTGAACACCGACTCGGCCCATTACCATGGCAGCAACGCCGGTAACGGCGGCGTGGTCCATAGCGATGAGATTGCCAGCCACGGCCGCGCGCAGTCGCTGAGTCTGACGCTGCCGCCGCTGTCGACGATTTGGCTGGTTCGGGAAGGAGATTAAGCATGGGGCCACTCGCTGTAGGCAAACCCGCGCCGTTAGGCGCGCACGCCGATGACAACGGCGTGAACTTCACGCTGTTCTCGGCGCATGCGCAGCGGGTGGAACTGTGCGTGTTTGATGCGCAGGGCAATGAGACGCGTTATGACCTTCCCGCCCGCAGCGGCGACATCTGGCACGGCTATTTGCCCGATGCGCGCCCCGGGCTGCGCTACGGCTATCGGGTCCATGGTCCGTGGGAACCGCAGCAGGGTTACCGGTTTAATCCGGCGAAGCTGCTGCTTGACCCGTGCTGTTATCGCGTTGAGGGCGACCCGGTCGACGATCCGCGCTTTCACGACGGTTACGATGCACCGGATACCCGCGACAGTGCCCCGGTGGCGCCAAAGTCGGTGGTCGTCGATCTGAGCTACGACTGGCAGGATGACGTCGCCCCGCGCACCGCGTGGGGCAAAACGGTTATCTACGAGGCGCATGTGAAAGGTCTGACCCTGCGTCATCCGGGTTTACCGGAAGCGATTCGCGGCACCTATCGTGCGCTCGGCCACCCGGTGATGATTGCCTATTTCAAGCGGCTTGGCATCACCGCGCTGGAGCTACAGCCGGTGGCGCATTTCGCTAACGAGCAGCGCCTGCTGCGTATGGGGTTAAGCAACTACTGGGGCTATAACCCGCTGGCGATGTTTGCGCTGGCGCCGCGTTACGCCAGCGCGCCCGAGCGCGCGCTGGATGAATTTCGCGATGCGGTGAAAGCGCTGCATAAGGCCGGCATCGAAGTGATTCTCGATGTGGTGCTTAACCACAGCGCCGAGCTGGATCTTCACTGTCAGACCTTCTCGCTGCGGGGGATTGATAACCGCAGCTATTATTGGTTGAGAGAAGACGGCGATTACCAAAACTGGACGGGCTGCGGCAACACGCTAAACCTCAGCCACCCGGGCGTTGTTGAGTACGCCCGCCAGTGTCTGCGCTTCTGGGTAGACGTTTGCCACGTCGATGGTTTTCGCTTTGATTTAGCCCCGGTGATTGGCCGAACGCCGGGCTATCGCCAGGATGCGCCGTTGTTTAACGCTATCCACGACGATCCCGTGCTGTCTACGGTCAAGCTGATTGCCGAACCGTGGGATATCGGCGAAGGCGGTTATCAGGTGGGGAATTTCCCGCCGGCATTTAGCGAGTGGAACGACCACTTCCGCGATGCGATGCGTCGATTCTGGCTTGAAGAGTCGTTATCGCTGGGGGATTTTGCCCAGCGTTTCGCGGCGTCGAGCGACGTCTTTGCGCATCAGGATCGTCGCCCGCGCGCGGCCGTCAATCTGGTGACTGCGCATGATGGGTTCACCCTGCGCGATTGCGTTAGCTTCAATAACAAGCATAACGACGCTAATGGTGAAGAAAATCGTGACGGAACAAGCAATAACCATAGCAATAATCATGGTATCGAAGGATTGGAAGCAAACCTTGACGTCATGGCGCGTCGGCGAACGAGCGTTCAGGCGCTGTTGACAACGCTGCTGTTATCGCAAGGAACGCCAATGTTGCTGGCCGGTGACGAACACGGTCACAGTCAGCAAGGTAATAATAATGCCTACTGCCAGGACAATTCGTTGACCTGGCTCGATTGGAAAAATGCGGATGATGCGCTGACCGACTTTACCGCCGCCTTAATTCATCTGCGCCAGCAAATTCCGGCCTTAACGGACGACCGCTGGTGGCAGGAGGGAGACGGCAACGTTCAGTGGCTCAATCAGGACGCGCAGCCGCTGTCTGCCGAGGAGTGGCAGCACGGCGCGCGACGGATGCAGATTCTGCTCTCCGATCGTTGGCTGATTACGCTTAATGCAACGCAGGACGCGGCAAACTTGCAGTTACCCGTGGGGGAATGGCGCGCTGTTCCTCCTTTCACCGGCAATGAGGAGCCGGTGGTCATGGCTGTCTGGCATGGGCCCGCGCACGGAGTTTGCGTATTTCAAAGGTCATAGTCTCTGAATTACCCGGAACCCCGCCCTCGGGCGAGGAAACCTAATAACCCGGAAGGACGAGCATCAAAAGGAGTTAATCATGGTTAGGCTAGAAAAGAACGATCCCTTAATGCTGGCTCGCCAGTTACCGATTAAATCCGTCGCGCTGATTCTGGCGGGCGGACGCGGCACGCGGCTGAAGGATCTCACCAATAAACGGGCAAAACCCGCCGTCCACTTTGGCGGTAAATTCCGCATTATCGATTTTGCGTTGTCTAACTGTCTGAACTCCGGGATCCGTCGTATCGGCGTGATTACGCAGTACCAGTCCCATACGCTGGTGCAGCATATCCAGCGCGGCTGGTCATTCTTCAGCGAAGAGATGAACGAATTTGTGGATCTGCTGCCGGCTCAGCAGCGGATGCACGGTGAAAACTGGTATCGCGGCACCGCCGATGCGGTCACGCAGAACCTCGACATTATTCGCCGCTACAAGGCGGAGTATGTGGTGATCCTCGCCGGTGACCACATCTACAAACAAGATTACTCGCGCATGCTGATCGACCACGTCGAAAAAGGCGCGCGCTGCACCGTTGCGTGCATCCCGGTGCCCATTGAAGAGGCAACGGCGTTCGGCGTGATGGCGGTCGATGCGAACGATAAGATTATCGATTTCGTGGAAAAACCGGCTAACCCGCCGGCGATGCCGAGCGACCCGAGCAAGTCTCTGGCGAGCATGGGTATCTATGTCTTTGATGCAGATTACCTTTATGAGCTGCTGGAGCAGGACGACCGCGACGAAAACTCCAGTCACGATTTCGGCAAAGATTTAATTCCAAAAATCACCAAAGCTGGCGCGGCTTATGCACATCCTTTCCCACTGTCCTGCGTGCAGTCTGACCCGGATGCCGAGCCGTACTGGCGTGACGTGGGTACCCTGGAAGCGTACTGGAAGGCGAACCTTGACCTGGCGTCGGTCACTCCAGAGCTGGATATGTATGACCAGCACTGGCCTATCCGTACTCACATGGAGTCGCTACCGCCGGCGAAGTTCGTTCAGGACCGCTCCGGCAGCCACGGTATGACCCTGAACTCGCTGGTGTCCGGCGGCTGTATTATTTCCGGCTCGGTGGTCGTGCAATCGGTGCTGTTCCCCCGCGTACGCGTGAACTCGTTCTGTAACATTGATTCGGCAGTCTTATTGCCGGACGTCTGGGTCGGGCGTTCCTCGCGTCTGCGTCGCTGCGTGATTGACCGGGCCTGCGTGATTCCGGAAGGCATGGTGATTGGTGAGGATGCGGAAGAGGATGCGCGTCGTTTCCACCGCTCAGAAGAGGGAATCGTGCTGGTTACGCGCGAGATGTTGCGGCAGTTGGGGTACAAACAGGAGCGATAATGCAGGTTTTACATGTTTGTTCTGAGATGTTCCCGTTATTAAAAACGGGCGGCCTTGCGGATGTTATCGGCGCGCTGCCGGCGGCACAGATTGCAGAAGGGACCGACGCACGCGTGCTGTTGCCTGCGTTTCCGGACATTCGCCGTGGGATTACCGATGCCAAAGTCGTTACCCGTCGCGAGACTTTTGCCGGGCGCATGACGCTGCTGTTCGGCCATTATAACGGCGTTGGCATTTACCTGATTGATGCGCCGCATCTCTACGATCGTCCAGGGAGCCCGTACCACGACACCAACATGAACGCCTATGCCGATAACGTGAAGCGTTTCGCGCTGCTGGGTTGGGTGGGCAGTGAAATGGCCAGCGGGCTGGATCCGTTCTGGCGTCCGGAGGTTGTGCATGCCCATGACTGGCATGCGGGCCTGGTACCGGCGTATCTGGCGGCCCGCGGCCGTCCGGCGAAGTCGGTATTTACGGTGCATAACCTGGCGTATCAGGGCCTGTTTTATGCCCATCATATGAGTGAAATTCAGCTGCCGGGCGAGTTTTTCAACATGCACGGGTTGGAGTTCCACGGGCAGATTTCATTCCTGAAGGCCGGGTTGTTCTACGCGGATCACATCACCGCCGTCAGCCCGACCTACGCGCGTGAGATAACCGAGCCGCAGTATGCCTACGGCATGGAAGGCCTGCTGCGTCAGCGGCATAAAGAGGGCCGTCTGTCGGGTATTCTCAATGGCGTGGATGATAACGTCTGGAGTCCGGAAAAGGACATGCTGCTGCCAGCGAGCTATTCTCGCGATACGCTAGAGAAGAAGGCGGAGAACAAACGGCAGCTGCAAATCGCCATGGGTCTGAAGGTGGACGAGAGCGCACCATTGTTTGCCGTGGTGAGCCGCCTGACCAGCCAGAAAGGGCTGGACCTGGTGCTGGAAGCTCTGCCAGGCCTGCTGGAGCAGGGCGGTCAGCTGGCGCTGCTGGGTGCAGGTGACCCGGTGCTGCAGGAAGGTTTCCTTGCCGCCGCCGCCGAGCATCCGGGGCAGGTTGGGGTACAAATTGGCTACCATGAAGCGTTTTCGCACCGCATTATCGGCGGCGCTGACGTCATCCTGGTGCCGAGCCGCTTTGAGCCGTGTGGCTTAACGCAGCTCTACGGCCTGAAGTACGGCACGCTGCCGCTGGTTCGCCGCACCGGCGGCCTGGCGGATACCGTTGCCGACAGTTCGCTGGAAAATCTGGCCGACGGTATCGCCAGCGGTTTTGTTTTTGAGGACAGCAACGCCTGGTCGCTGCTCAGAGCTATCCGCCGTGCCTTCGTATTATGGTCTCGTCCTTCGCTCTGGCGCTACGTTCAGCGCCAGGCGATGAATATGGATTTTAGCTGGCAGGTCGCTGCGCACGCTTATCGTGAGCTTTATCAACGCCTGATTTAACTACGGGGATCTTAGTTATGAATGCACCCTTTACGTATGCATCACCGACCCTCAGCGTTGAGGCACTGAAGCACTCTATTGCCTATAAGCTGATGTTCATCATCGGGAAAGATCCCGCTATCGCCAACAAACACGAGTGGCTGAACGCCACGCTGTTTGCCATTCGCGATCGTCTGGTCGAGCGTTGGCTGCGTTCTAACCGCGCCCAGCTTTCCCAGGAAACGCGGCAGGTGTACTACCTGTCGATGGAGTTTCTGATTGGCCGCACCCTTTCCAATGCGCTGTTGTCGTTGGGTCTGTATGACGACGTAAAAAACGCGCTGGAAGAGATGGGGCTGGACCTCGAAGAGTTGATTGACGAAGAGAATGACCCCGGGCTGGGCAACGGCGGCTTAGGCCGTCTGGCGGCCTGCTTCCTGGATTCGCTGGCGACGCTGGCGCTGCCGGGCCGTGGCTACGGCATTCGCTACGACTACGGCATGTTCAAGCAGAACATTGTCGACGGCCGCCAGAAAGAGTCGCCGGACTACTGGCTGGAGTATGGCAACCCGTGGGAATTCCCGCGCCACAACACGCGCTACAAGGTGCGCTTCGGCGGCCGCGTCCAGATGGAAGGCAAAACCAGCCGCTGGCTGGAAACCGAGGAGATCCTCGCGGTTGCTTACGATCAAATTATTCCTGGCTATGACACCGATGCCACAAACACGCTGCGCCTGTGGAATGCGCAGGCCAGTAGCGAAATCAACCTGGGTAAATTTAACCAGGGCGATTACTTCGCTGCGGTAGAAGATAAAAACCACTCTGAGAACGTATCCCGCGTGCTGTATCCGGATGACTCCACCTATTCCGGGCGCGAGCTGCGCCTGCGTCAGGAGTACTTCCTGGTTTCCGCGACGGTGCAGGATATTTTAAACCGCCACTACATGTTGCATAAAACCTATGACAACCTGGCGGACAAAATCGCTATTCACCTGAACGACACCCACCCGGTGCTGTCCATTCCCGAGCTGATGCGCCTGCTGATTGACGAGCATAAGTTCAGCTGGGATGAAGCGTTTACCGTGACTTGCCAGGTCTTCTCTTATACCAACCACACGTTGATGAGCGAAGCGCTGGAAACCTGGCCGGTCGATATGCTGGGCAAAATCTTGCCGCGTCACCTGCAGATTATCTTCGAGATTAACGACTACTTCCTGAAGACATTACAGGAGCAGTATCCGAACGATACCGGCCTGCTGAGCCGCACTTCCATTATTGACGAGTCCAACGGTCGCCGCGTGCGTATGGCGTGGCTGGCAGTGGTGGTGAGCAAGAAGGTGAACGGCGTTTCTGAACTGCACTCTAACCTGATGGTGCAGTCGCTGTTTGCCGACTTTGCCAACATCTTCCCGATGCGCTTTATCAACGTCACCAACGGCGTAACGCCGCGTCGTTGGCTGGCGCTGGCGAACCCGGCGCTCTCTGAGGTGCTGGATGACAACATTGGCAAGACCTGGCGCTCCGACCTCAGTCAGCTGAGCGAGCTGGAGCAGCACATTGATTATCCGAAGGTGAATCAGGCGGTACAGCGCGCCAAGCTGGAGAATAAAAAGCGTCTTGCGGCCTTTATTGGTCAGAATCTTAACGTGGTGGTCAACCCGCACGCGCTGTTTGACGTGCAGATTAAGCGTATTCACGAGTACAAGCGTCAGCTGATGAACGTGCTGCACGTCATCACCCGCTATAACCGCATCAAAGCCGATCCGGACGTGAAGTGGGTGCCGCGCGTGAATATCTTCGCCGGGAAGGCGGCTTCGGCCTACTACATGGCGAAGCACATCATTCACCTGATCAACGATGTGGCGGACGTGATCAACAACGATCCGCAAATTGGCGATAAGCTCAAAGTGGTGTTTATCCCCAACTACAGCGTGAGCCTGGCGCAGATGATCATTCCTGCGGCGGATCTCTCCGAGCAGATCTCACTGGCGGGGACCGAAGCTTCCGGCACCAGTAACATGAAGTTTGCGCTTAACGGTGCGCTCACTATCGGTACGCTGGATGGCGCGAACGTTGAAATGCAGGAGCACGTGGGCGCGGATAACTTCTTTATTTTCGGCAACACCGCAGAAGAAGTGGAGGCGCTGCGCCGCAAGGGCTATAGCCCGCGCGACTACTACGAGCAGGACGCCGAGCTGCGTCAGGTGCTGACGCAAATCGCCACCGGTGTATTCAGTCCGGGCGAGCCGGGTCGCTACCGCGATCTGGTGGATTCGCTGATCAACTTTGGCGACCATTACCAGGTGCTGGCTGACTATCGTAGCTACGTCGATTGCCAGGATAAGGTTGATGAGCTGTACCAGGAGCCGGATGAGTGGTCCACCAAAGCGATGCACAACATCGCCAACATGGGCTACTTCTCTTCCGACCGTACGATCAAAGAGTATGCCGAGCATATCTGGTATATCGAGCCGGTCAGGCTGTAAAACAACAATGGGGCCGGATGGCCCCATTTTTTTCCTTCGCCCGTGCATGCCTGATAAGCACAGCGCTATCAGGCATGACGCGGCGCGATCGTATTACGACGCCTGCGCCAGCTCAGGCTTTCCCAGCGTTTTCACCAGCCATTCACTTATCCGCGACTGCTGCTCCGCATTCAGCCACATCCCCTGTTTGGTACGGCGCCAGATGGCGTCATCGAGCCTGCGTACCCACTCATGTTCGACCAGATACCGCAGCTCGGCTTCGTAAAACTCATGGCCGAAATCGTCGCCCAGCCCGGTAACGTCGCGAGCATCGCCAATAATCAGCTCGCTATTGCTGCCGTAGGTTCGGGCGTAGTGGCGGGCCAGCGATTCGCTGATAAACGGATAGCGGCGGCGCAGTTTCGCTGCGTAGTCATCGCGATCGCCGCCGATCTCGCCACCCGGCAGCACTGCGCCTTTGGTCCACGCCGGGCCGATGCCCTGATAGTATGGGGACAGTTTTTCCAGTGCGTGCTCCGCCAGCTTGCGGTAGGTGGTGAGCTTACCGCCAAAGACGGAAAGCAGGGGGGCTTTACCGTGGTCGTCGTGGATATCCAGCGTGTAGTCGCGGGTAATCGCCTGCGGTGAATCAGACTCGTCGTCGCACAGCGGGCGTACGCCGGAGTATGTCCAGACGATGTCTTCGCGGGCCAGCTGCTTTTTAAAGTGACCGTTGTACACCTTCAGCAGATAGTTAATCTCGCTTTCGTCGATCTCAACGTTTTTCGGGTCGCCGTGGTATTCCACGTCGGTGGTACCGATGATTGAGAATTCATCCATCCACGGGATCACGAACACGATGCGCTTATCTTCGTTTTGCAGAATGTAGGCCTGCTTTTGTGTATGCACGCGTGGCACGACAATATGGCTGCCTTTGATCAGGCGAATGCCATACGGCGAAGGCAGATGCATGCCGTCGTCGAAGAACTGTTTTACCCACGGGCCGGTAGCGTTGACCAGACCGCGCGCCTGCCAGCGGAATTTTTCACCGCTGTCGATATCTTCCGCTTCCACAACCCAAAGGCCATTTTCACGTTTTGCCGAGATAGCACGAGTGCGGGTCCGGACTTCACCGCCTTTCTGCACCACCATCTGCGCGTTAGCCAGCACCAGCCGCGCGTCGTCGACCCAGCAGTCTGAATATTCGAAACCGCGCACAATTTCCGGCTTCAGGACCGATTCTGCGCCAAAACGCAAGCCGGTAGAGGCGGGAAGGCTGGTGCGTTTACCGAGGTGATCGTACATAAACAGGCCAGTACGAATCATCCACGCCGGGCGCAAATGCGGGCGGTGCGGCAGCCTGAAGCGCATCGGGATGGCGATATGGGGGGCCATTTTCAGCAGTACTTCGCGTTCGGCCAGCGCTTCGCTGACCAGGCGGAATTCGTAATGTTCAAGGTAGCGCAGACCGCCGTGGATCAGTTTCGAGCTGGCGCTGGACGTGGCGCAGGCCAGGTCCCTGGCTTCCAGCATCAGCACGGATAGCCCGCGCCCTGCTGCGTCAGCCGCAATGCCTGCACCGTTAATGCCGCCACCTATCACAATCAGATCTTTGGTTTCCATTATTGCTACCTCAGGGACTTTCGTTATAGCTCATTAATGTTCGATATCGCTCATAATAGCAAGTAAACGCGCTTTTGGTAACATAGAAAAAACATTTTAGAGTGATGTGCATAACATATTGGCGTTTACGTGGCCTGAGGACGTACACTTGGCGGTAAAATGTCGTGAGCCACAATACCTGCCATAAAGATAAGAGAGCACCATGGAACAGTTTGAATGCATTAACGTAGAACAGGCACACCAAAAGCTGCAGCAGAGTGCCGCTGTGCTGGTGGATATTCGCGATCCGCAAAGCTTCGCGATGGGCCACACCCCGGGCGCGTTTCATCTGACGAACGACACGCTGGGCGCGTTTATGCGCGATAACGATTTTGAAACGCCGGTTATGGTGATGTGCTATCACGGTAACAGCAGTAAAGGTGCCGCGCAGTACCTGCTCCAGCAGGGCTATGACCAGGTTTACAGCGTGGACGGCGGCTTTGATGCCTGGCACCGCCATTTCCCGGCAGAAGTGGAACACGCCGCTTTCTAAGACAGCGCCAGCACCCGTTCCCGATGCCGCCTGTCGTCAGGCGGCAATGCGCGCTGCAACGCATCTGTCAGGGTTTGGGTATATACTGTCCCCTTTTGTGTGGAATAGAAGCGACCTGCTGATGTTGATGATCACCTCTTTTACTAACCCGCGCGTGGCCCAGGCCTTTGTTGACTACATGGCGACGCAGGGCGTTATTCTGACTATCCAGCAGCATACGCGCAGCGATGTCTGGCTTTCTGATGAAGCGCAGGAAGCGCGCGTCCGTAGTGAGCTGGAACGCTTTCTCGCCAATCCTGCCGACCCGCGTTATCTGGCGGCGAGCTGGCAGTCCGGGCAGACCAACAGCGGTTTGCACTACCGTCATTTCCCGTTTCTCGCCACGCTAAAAGCGGGCGCAGGGCCGGTGACGATGGTTATCATGGCAGTCTGCGTGCTGGTCTTTATTCTGATGAACATCGTGGGCGATCAGCCAGTGATGATCTGGCTTGCCTGGCCGTACGATGATTCGCTGAAATTTGAGGCCTGGCGCTATTTTACTCATGCTTTCATGCATTTCTCATTCGTTCATATCCTCTTTAACCTGCTATGGTGGTGGTACCTGGGCGGGGCAATCGAGAAACGCATCGGTAGCGGTAAACTGGTGGTGATTACCATCATCAGCGCGCTGCTCAGCGGCTTTATTCAGCACCAGTTTAGCGGTCCGTGGTTCGGCGGCCTCTCCGGCGTGGTTTACGCCCTAATGGGCTATGCCTGGCTGCGCGGCGAACGCGATCCGCAGAGCGGCATTTATCTGCCGCGTGGGCTGATTATATTTTCTCTGATCTGGCTTGTTGCCGGGTGGTTCAACGTTTTTGGAATGTCGATTGCGAACGGCGCTCACGTCACCGGTTTGGTGATTGGTCTGGCTATGGCCTTCGTCGATACGCTAAATGTGCGAAAGCGAGCATAATTTTTCCAGGGATTCATCATGAAACAAACACAACGTCATGACGCGATAATCGAGCTGGTAAAACTTCAGGGCTATGTCAGTACCGAAGAGCTGGTGGAACACTTTTCCGTTAGCCCGCAGACCATTCGTCGTGATTTGAATGACCTTGCGGAGCAGAAAAAGATCCTGCGCCATCACGGTGGCGCGGCGCTGCCGTCGAGCTCGGTAAACGCCTCCTGGCACGACCGTAAGGCGACGCAGACGGCGGAAAAAGAGCGCATCGCCCAAAAGGTCGCCAGCCAGATTCCCAACGGCTCAGCGCTGTTTATCGATATTGGCACTACGCCGGAGGCGGTGGCTCACGCGCTGCTCAATCACAGCGACCTGCGCATCGTGACCAATAACCTCAACGTGGCCAACACGCTGATGGTGAAAGAAGACTTTCGCATTATTCTCGCCGGTGGTGAGCTGCGAAGCCGCGATGGTGGCATCATTGGTGAGGCCACGCTGGACTTCATTTCTCAGTTCCGCCTCGATTTCGGCATTCTGGGCATCAGCGGCATCGACAGCGACGGCTCGCTGCTGGAGTTTGACTACCATGAGGTGCGCACCAAGCGCGCGATTATCGATAACTCTCGTCACGTGATTCTGGTCGTCGACCATTCGAAGTTTGGCCGGAACGCCATGGTCAATATGGGCAGCATCAGCATGGTAGATGCGGTGTTTACCGACGTTCTGCCGCCGCCGGGCGTGATGCAGGTGATTGCCGAAAATGAAGTGCAGCTGGAACTCTGTTAAGGGGGAGCCGGCCAATTTTACTGGCGGGAAAAAGCAATGCCCCTCAGCCTTCAAAAGGGAGAGGGGCATTCCGCGCGAATACTGCTGTTCCGGGGGTTATGACATCTGCTGCTGGAATTTACCCTGACTCAGATCGGAGACGATGACGTTCATGCGGTCTTCGGTCAGCCGATAGTAGCGGATAGAAATGGCCGTAATCAGATAGAAGATGGCCGGCAGCACCGTAAACAGTATGAGCACGCCGCGAATGGCTTCTGCGGACTGCTGCTCAACCCCCGCCTGATAACCGTAAAATGCCAGCCCCCAACCGGTCAGCGCGCCGCCGATTGCAACGCCGAGTTTGATAATAAAGATGTTTGCCGCGACGTTCATGCCGGTAATACGGCGCTGGGTTTTCCACTCGCCGTAGTTATTGGCGTCGGTAATCATCGACCACTGCAGCGGGGCGTTAATCCCCTGCAAAATATTCAGTATCACGTGGACGATAAACGCGGGCATCCAATAATCGGTTGGCAGCACCAGGAACAGCAATCCGAATAGTGCACTGAGAATATTCACCCACACCGAGGCGCGAATTTTACAGAACCATGAGCCCACATGTTTTGCCGCCAGGCTGCCGATCACGGCAGCAACGGTCGTCGCCAGCATAAACAGAGAAATAACGCTGCTGCCCTGTTGCAGAATATACTGTACGAAATACACCAGCAGGCCGCCGCGAACCACCACGCCGCATAGCATCGCCAGGTTATATATCGACAGTACGCACCACTGGTCGTTTTTCATCAGAATACGCACGTCGCGCAAAATGTTCAGGTTCTCTTCTTTCACCGGCGTAATACGCTCTTTGGTGGTGGCAAAGCAGATCAGGAACATCACGCAGCCGATGACGCCGAATATCCCCATCGCCCACTGCATGCCGCTTGCCCGGTCTCCCGGCGCAAGCAGGTCTGCCAGCGGCAGAATCAGGGCGGTACCCATTGCTCCGCCAATAGGGGCGACGGCAAAACGCCAGGATTGCAGCGACAGGTTCTCTTTCGGATCGGCGGTTATCGCCGCGCCAAGCGAGCAGTAAGGAATATTAATCGCCGTGTACATCAGGGTCATAAAAATATAGGCCACGACGGCGTAGACAATTTTACCCGTTTGCTCAAAGTTAGGCGTGGAATAAACCAGCACGCAGCTTACCGCAAACGGTACACAAATAATTAATAGCCACGGGCGGAAGCGACCCCAGCGACTTTTGGTTTGATCGGCAATAGCGCCCATTATTGGATCGGTAATGGCATCCAGCACCCTGACGACGAGAAATAATGTCCCCATGACTGCCGGTGGTAATCCATAAATATTGGTATAGAAATAAGCGAGAATAGCGACAGAGGAGTCAAATACGATATGGCTGGCGGCGTCGCCCAGACCAAATCCAAACTTTTCCTTGTTACTGATTTTTGCGGTTAATGCCGACATAGGGTCACCTTTTATAATATGTGCCAACATACGACATCCTTTATAAAAGGTGGCTATGAACCTGAGTATTCTAATTTTTCACTTTGCGGTTATGTTAATTCTTTAATGTGACGTGGCTATCTCTTTGCTCTCTGGCGCGTGCAACGCCGGATAGCGCTTCGTTTATCCGGCCTGCCAAAAGGGGATGTTTAATATCGAACCCGCGCTTGGTATAGGCCGGATAAGGCGCAGCCGCCGTCCGGCACAAACTACACGCCATACCCCATCATCTTCAGCAGCTGCTGTGCGTGCTGCACTGCATCCTGACGGTGTGCCACGCCGAGCTTCTGATAAAGGTTACGAATATGGGTTTTGATGGTCGTAGCCGCAACGTCCAGCTCGCCGGCAATTTGCTCGTTGCTGTAGCCCGAGTAAATCAACCCCAGTACCTGCCACTCGCGCTGGGTGAGTGGGCTGGTGCGGATGAGCTCCGGCACTTCCGGGTGGTTGAGCAAGCGTTCAACGAAGCTCTCGTCGAAGTGGGCAAATTTATGACGATGGTGCTGGTTAATTTCACGCAGAATGCGCTGGGCGCGGTGCTGGTCCAGCTCCGGCAGCGTATTCAATTGAATCAGCTGGCGCAGCTGCTGCGCCATGGCTTCACCTTCAATCACGAAGTGGCTAATAAACCCGGTGCGGTTCGCCAGCTGGAGCGCTTCCAGCAGCACGCGCTGAGCTTCGTTCTTATTGCCTGCCTGCCAGTGCAGCTGATTAAGCAGCAGCAGGTTACGGTTGAGATCGCTCATCAGACGCAGGCTTCGGGCGTTCTCGTTGAGCTCTTCGAGCACCATTTCGGCCGAGTTGAACTCGCCCAGCAGAATCTGCGCGCGAGCGATGTTACGCCACTGTCCCTGCAGGAAGTGGTTATTGGCGAACTCCGGCTTCGGCGTGTGGCGCAGCCAGTTGGCCGCCGCTTTTTTGTCGCCGACCATCTGCCAGTAAATCACCCGTACCTTATCAGCGTTAGAAACCCAGTCGCTGTGATAGGCCCCGTTGCCCAGCAGGTTTTCCAGACGGTTCAGGTGATTGCGGGCGTTATCCAGATCGCCGCGCGCCAGCGAGCACTGCACCTGTAAGGTCAGGCACTGCAGCTGCTGTTGCGGCTGGAAGCCGCTCAGGACTTCAATCCCGGTGCGGGCGGCGGTTTCCGCTTCGTCGAGACGCGCCCACGCCCACAGCAGCTGTGCGCGAATGCGCAGCAGGAATTCATGCATCGGCAGTTGTTCAAGGTGTTGCTCGTGAATCAGCTGGAAGCCTTTCTCCTGGCACTCCCAGGCGGCCTGCAGGAAACCCTGAGCAAACAGAATTTCACTCTGCTGGATAAGGCTCCACAGGGCGTAGTGCCAGATATCGTGGCGGCGCGCCATTTGTTCAGTCTGCTGCATGACGGCAATCGACTGGCTCAGCAGCCCTTTGCAGTGCAGGACCTCACCGTGCACCGAGGTGGCGACGATGCGGCTGTAGACGTTTGCCAGCGGCAGCTCTTCGAGCGCCACGGTGGACAGGCGCTCGGCTTCATCCTGATCGCCGTCGTTGATGGCAACCTGCGCCCGCAGCGCGTTGAAATCACCGTGCAGCGAAGTGTCCATCTCAAACGTCATCTCCTGCTCGGCGCGAGCCAGCAGGGTGTTGACTTCACTGTAACGGTGCTGGCTTTGCATCAGCCAGGCCTGCAGCAGGACCAGGCGCGGATTTTCCAGCAGGCTTTCCCACGGTAGCGCGGAGAGTGACTCTTCGAGCAGCGCCAGTTCGCTATGATGGAACAGACCCCAGGCGTGGTTAAGCAGAATATCGCGCAGCATTTTCGGATCGCCCGCCGCCAGCGCGTGATGGATGGCTTCGCTCGGAAAACCTTGCGCCATCCAGCTTTCCGCCGCCGCGCGGTGGATTTCCGGCAGTTCGGTCGCCAGCTCCCACTGGCAGCGCTGGCGCAGGAAACTGCAGAACAGCGGATGGTAGTTAAACCACTCGCCGGAGTTGTCCATGCGCTGAATAAACAGCCCCTGACGCTCGATCTCTTCCAGGCGCATTTGCCCGTTCTCTTCGCCGGTTACGCGGGCGATGAGCGAGTCGTTCATGGAACGTAGCAGCGAACTTTTCAGCAGGAAATTACGCGTTTGCGCGTCGACGTTGTCCAGCACTTCATCAACCAGATAATCGGAAAGATGGCTGGCGTTAATGCCCGCCAGACGGCGCGCAGAGTGCTGGGTCGCGTTATTACGCTGGCGTGCGGATAGCGCGATCAGCTGCAGCGCGGTAGCCCAGCCGGCGACGTCATCGCACAGGCGACTGCTTTCTGCCGCTTCAATCGGCGCGGCCAGACGGCAGTCGAAGAATTGTTTGGTCTCGGCGTGCGTAAAGGAGAGCTGCTGGCTGCCAATTTCCAGTAGCTGATCGCGCACGCGCAGGTTGGCGATGCCCAACTGCGGCAGGTTGCGCGATAGCACCACCAGCGTCAGATTTTCCGGCTGATGGCGCAGGAAGAAGCGCATCGCATCGTGGATCACCGGGTTGGTAATCAGGTGGTAGTCATCAATGACCAGATAGAGCGGACGCTGCCATTCGCTGAGTTCAATGAAAAGTTGCGAGAAAAGGGAGCTCAGGCTCGCATACTGGCGCTTTTGCACCATGTTTTCGCTCGCCTCGCAATGGCCGCCCGTCGCCTGCTGGATAGCGGCGATCAGGTAGCTGGCAAAGCGTTCCTGCTGGTTATCGCCTTCATCAAGCGAATACCAGCCAAGGTCACTCATCCCTGCAGCCCATTGCGACACGAGCGTTGTCTTTCCATAGCCAGCCGGACTGGTTATCAGCGCCAGACGATAATTGTTCGCGCCTGAAAGTTTCGCCAGCAGCCGCTCGCGAACCACGGTGTGTTCGAGACGGACGGGTCGACTTAATTTTGACGGAATCAACATAGCTAATCACTTCACTGTGAGGATTGGAAAACGAGATTTTTTTTGCGCTTCGTAATTAATCCTTACAAAGGTCGGTCAAATAGCTATGTATTGCAAGTTATATCCTGTTTTGATGCTTGCGAATTTGCTATATGTCACAATTTCTCATATTCCCTCCCCACTACGTATTAGGCCCCGTAGGGTGCGTAAAATCTAGGTTTCGCAGGGTCATCTGCTTACGAACGAAATAAATTTACGCAGTTTTACGTCATTAATCGCATTTAAGAAATTTCTTGCATGGTCATTTTCCATAGAAACAATACGTATTAATTTGTTGCTTATTTTCGAAGGGTAATTGTTTCCCTATTTACATATTTATCGCGGAACATGATTTCATTTTTTGACCTGGCGCGGAGAATCGGCGGCCATCATCCTCGAGACTGTGGACAGCAAGAGGACCGTCTCATGCTGGTTGAAAAATGCGCGAATTCGCCGTCAGCGGCTAACGTTATAGTGGCGGCGATCACACTTTTCGCTCATCCCTGCGACTCCTCCCCGCCTAATCCAGGACAGGAGGAGGAAGTCATGCATTCAGCCAGGCACACTACCGCTAATGTTTATGTAAAAAGGATTCGATTTCGCTATGTCACAGCCTACTTTCAATCACGATTCATTCCAGGCTGCCCTGACGCGTCAGTGGCAGCGTTTTGGCCTGCAGGCCGCTTCCGAAATGACGTCTCATCAATGGTGGCAGGCTGTGAGCGGCGCGCTGGCAGAACAGCTGTCGGCGCAACCGGCAGCGAAGCCCGCGAAGGATCAGCGCCACGTGAACTACATTTCGATGGAGTTTCTGATTGGGCGCCTGACCGGCAACAACCTGCTTAACCTGGGCTGGTATGAAGGCGTGAGCGAGGCGCTGAAAGCCTACAACATCAACCTGACCGACCTGCTGGAAGAAGAAACGGACCCGGCGCTCGGCAACGGCGGCCTGGGACGTCTGGCTGCCTGCTTCCTTGACTCAATGGCGACCGTAGGCCAATCGGCCACCGGTTATGGTCTGAACTACCAGTACGGTCTGTTCCGCCAGTCCTTCGATGACGGCCACCAGATGGAAGCGCCGGACGACTGGCAGCGCGGCAGCTATCCGTGGTTCCGCCACAACGCGGCGCTCGACGTACAGGTCGGGATTGGCGGTAAAGTTGTCAAAGGCGAATGGCAGCCAGCGTTCACCCTCACCGGTGAAGCGTGGGATCTGCCGGTACTGGGCTACCGAAATGGCGTAGCGCAGCCGCTGCGTTTGTGGCAGGCCAAACACGCGCACCCGTTTAACCTGACTAAATTCAACGACGGCGATTTCCTGCGCGCTGAGCAGCAGGGCATTGATGCGGAAAAACTGACGAAGGTGCTGTACCCGAACGACAACCACACCGCGGGTAAAAAACTGCGTCTGATGCAGCAGTACTTCCAGTGCGCCTGCTCGGTAGCCGACATTCTGCGTCGCCATCATCTGGCGGGCCGCAAGCTGCACGAGCTGGCAGATTTTGAAGTGATTCAGCTTAACGATACCCACCCGACGATTGCTATTCCTGAACTGCTGCGCGTGCTGATTGACGAGCACCAGATGAGCTGGGATGACGCCTGGGCGATTACCAGCAAAACGTTCGCCTACACCAACCACACCCTGATGCCGGAAGCGCTGGAGTGCTGGGATGAGAAGCTGGTGAAGGCGCTGCTGCCGCGTCATATGCAGATTATCAAAGAGATCAACGACCGCTTTAAGAAGCTGGTAGATAAAACCTGGCCGGGCGATGAAGCCGTCTGGGCGAAGCTTGCCGTGGTGCACAATAAACAGGTGCGTATGGCCAACATGTGCGTCGTGAGCGGCTTTGCGGTTAACGGCGTCGCGGCGCTGCACTCTGACCTGGTTGTGAAGGACCTGTTCCCGGAATACCATCAGCTGTGGCCGAACCGCTTCCACAACGTGACCAACGGCATTACGCCGCGTCGCTGGATTAAACAGTGCAACCCGCAGCTCGCCGCGCTGCTGGATAAAACGCTGAAGAAAGAGTGGGCGAACGATCTCGATCAGCTGATCAACCTCGAAAAATACGCCGACGACGCGAAATTCCGTCAGCAGTATCGCGACATCAAGCTGGCAAACAAAGAGCGTCTTGTGAAGTTTATTAAGGCGCGTACCGGCATTGAGATTTCCAGCAACGCCATTTTTGATATTCAAATCAAACGTCTGCACGAGTACAAACGCCAGCACCTGAACCTGCTGCACATCCTCGCGCTGTACAAAGAGATTCGCGAAAACCCGCAGACCGACCGCGTACCGCGCGTGTTCCTGTTCGGGGCGAAGGCGGCGCCGGGCTACTATCTGGCGAAGAACATTATCCTGGCGATTAACAAGGTCGCTGAGGCCGTAAACAACGATCCGAAAGTGGGCGACAAGCTCAAAGTGGTATTCCTGCCGGATTACTGCGTATCGGCGGCCGAGATGCTGATCCCGGCGGCGGACGTGTCCGAGCAGATCTCTACTGCCGGTAAAGAAGCCTCCGGCACCGGCAACATGAAGCTGGCGCTCAACGGCGCGCTGACCGTCGGTACCCTGGACGGCGCAAACGTGGAAATCGCCGAGAAAGTGGGCGACGAGAACATCTTCATCTTCGGTCATACCGTCGAGCAAGTGAAAGCGCTCAAGGCCAAAGGCTACGATCCGCTGAAATGGCGTAAAGCCGACAAACTGCTGGATGCAGTGCTCAAAGAGCTGGAGAGCGGCAAGTACAGCGATGGCGACAAGCATACGTTTGACCAGATGCTGCACAGCATCGGCAAGGAAGGCGGTGACCCGTATCTGGTGATGGCCGACTTCGCCGCCTATGTTGAAGCGCAGAAGCAGGTTGACGTGCTCTACCGCGACCAGGAAGCCTGGACCCGCGCCGCCATCCTGAACACCGCGCGCTGCGGCATGTTTAGCTCCGATCGCTCGATTCGCGATTACCAAAAACGTATCTGGCAGGCAAAACGCTAAGGACTGGCCTATGGAAAGCAAACGCCTCGATAATGCCGCGCTGGCGGCGGGTATTAGCCCTGACTATATCAATGCGCACGGCAAGCCGCAGTCTATCGGCGCGGACACGAAGCGGCGCTTGCTTGACGCGATGCACCGTCCCGCGACCGATGCGGTCGCGGCGACGCCGATACCGAACGTGATGGTCTGGACGCACGGTAAGAAAATGGCGCTGCCGGTTTCCGGCAGCGGCGAATTCAACTGGATCCTCACCACCGAAGAGGGCAATCAGCACCACGGTAAGGCGGAGGGCGGCAAGAATCTTAGCCTGCCGACGCGCCTGCCGGAGGGGTATCACTCCTTAACGCTGACCCAGGATGACCAGCGCTGGCACTGCCGGGTGATTATTGCGCCCGAGCGCTGCTATGAACCACAGCCGCTGAAAGAAGCGAAAAAGCTGTGGGGCGCCTGCGTGCAGCTGTACACCCTGCGTTCGGAAAAGAACTGGGGCATCGGCGACTTCGGCGACCTGAAGGCGATGCTGCCGGAAGTGGCGAAGCGCGGCGGGGCGTTTATCGGCCTCAACCCGATTCACGCGCTGTACCCGGCAAACCCGGAAAGCGCCAGCCCGTACAGCCCGTCATCGCGCCGCTGGATGAACGTTATCTACATTGACGTGAATGCGGTCGAGGATTTCCGCCTGAGCGAAGAGGCGCAGGCGTGGTGGAAGCTGCCCGCCACTCAGCAGAAGCTGAAAGCCGCCCGTGACGTTGAACAGGTGGATTACACCGCCGTAACCGAACTGAAAATGACCGCGCTGCGCATGGCGTGGAAACGTTTTGCACTGCGTAGCGATGAGCAGATGACCGCCTTCCGCTACTTTGTCGACAAAGAGGGCGAAAGCCTGTACTGGCAGGCGGCGTTTGACGCGCTGCACGCTCAGCAGGTGAAGGAAGATAAGCTGCGCTGGGGCTGGCCGGCCTGGCCGAAGGCGTATCAGAATATCGAAAGCCCGGAGGTCCACGCGTTCTGTAAAAAGCACGCCGATGAGGTCGATTTTTACCTCTGGCTGCAGTGGCTGGCCTACACCCAGTTTGCCGAGTGCTGGGAGACCAGCCAGCGCGACGCGATGCCCATTGGCCTCTACCGCGATCTGGCGGTGGGCGTGGCCGAAGGCGGCGCGGAAACCTGGTGCGATCGCGAGCTATACTGCCTGAAGGCCTCCGTCGGCGCGCCGCCGGACATCCTTGGCCCGCTGGGGCAGAACTGGGGCCTGCCGCCGATGGATCCGCATATCATTGCTGCGCGCGCCTACGAACCGTTTATTGAGCTGCTGCGTGCCAACATGAAGAACTGCGGCGCGCTGCGTATCGACCACGTGATGTCCGTGCTGCGCCTGTGGTGGATCCCGTACGGTGAAACCGCCGATCACGGGGCTTATGTGCAGTATCCGGTGGATGCGTTGCTGTCGATTCTGGCACTGGAAAGTAAGCGTCACCGCTGTATGGTGATTGGTGAAGATCTGGGGACGGTGCCGGTTGAAATTGTTGGCAAACTGCGTAAGAGCGGCGTCTACTCGTACAAAGTGCTCTATTTTGAGAACGACAGCGAGAAAACCTTCCGTGCGCCGAAAGCCTATCCGGAACAGTCAATGGCTGTAGCCACGACCCACGACCTGCCAACGCTGCGCGGCTACTGGGAAAGCGGCGATCTGACGCTCGGTAATGAACTGGGTCTCTATCCGGATGCCGATGTGCTGCGCGGGTTGTATCAGGACCGTGAGCGGGCGAAGCAGGGGCTGCTGGATGCGCTGCATAAATACGGTGCGCTGCCTAAGCGCACAGGGCATAAGGCATCGCTGATGTCGATGACGTCAACCCTGAGCCGCGGCATGCAGCGTTATATTGCCGACAGCAACAGCGCGCTGTTGGGCCTGCAGCCGGAAGACTGGCTGCAGATGTCCGCGCCGGTCAACATTCCCGGCACCAGCACCGAGTATCCGAACTGGCGTCGCAAGCTCTCAACCTCACTGGAAGCGATGTTTGCCGATGAGGGTGTGAATAAGCTGATTAAAGATTTGGATAAGCGCCGGAAAGCGGCAAGCAAGAAGTAGTAACGTAGGCCGGATAAGGCAAGGCCGCCATCTGGCAATGCTGCGTGCTGTCGTTGCCTGATGGCGCTACGCTGATCAGGCCTACCAATAAAAATGCCGGGCAAGCCCGGCATTGTTGTATCCAGAGTTTGTGGTATTACACCACCATCCCCAGCAGCAGGCAGCCTACCAGACCGCATACCGAAATAATGGTTTCCAGCATTGACCAGGACTTGATGGTCTCGCCGATGGTCAGGTTAAAGTACTCTTTGAACAGCCAGAAGCCCGGATCGTTCACGTGCGAGAAGATAACGGAACCGGAACCGACCGCGATAACCATCAGCTCCGGGCTTACGCCGGTGGTGGCAATCAGCGGAGCCGCGATGCCGCCCGCGGTAATTGCGGCAACGGTGGCAGAACCCAGTGCGATACGCAGTACGGCGGCGATAGACCACGCCATAAACAGCGGTGAAACGTTGGATTCGTTCATGATGGAGGCGATGTATTTATCAACGCCACTGTCGACCAGCACCTGCTTGAAGGCGCCGCCGCCGCCGATGATCAGCAACATCATGGCAATGATTTTAATCGAGGAGATCAGCGTATCGTTGATGCTGTCCATCGAGCGGCCACGGTTCAGGCCAAAGGTGAAGATAGCAATCAGCACCGCGATCAGCGTCGCCATCACCGGGTCGCCGAAGAACTCAGCGGCAGGCAACAGGGCGTGGCCTTTTGGCAGCACCATTTCAGCAATGGCGCGCATGGCCATCAGAATAACCGGAACCAGGGATGTCCAGACGCTGACGCCAAAGGACGGCATCTCTTCTTCGGTAAAGGTTTTTGGGTTGTGCAGACCTTCCGGAATCGGCTTGTCGATGCTTTTCAGGCAGCGGGCGTAAACCGGGCCAGCCAGAATCACCGTTGGGATAGCCAGCAGGGTACCGTACAGCAGGGTTTTACCCATATCGGCATGGAAGATGGTGGCGATAGCGGTCGGACCCGGGTGCGGCGGCAGGAAGCCGTGAGTCACGGACAGTGCGGCAGCCATCGGGACACCGACGTACAGCAGCGGAATACGCGCGTTAGCGGCGATGGTGAACACCAGCGGCAGCAGCAGCACGAAGCCCACTTCATAGAACAGCGCGAAGCCCACGGTGAAGCCGGTCAGTACGACCGCCCACTGGATGTGCTTGCGACCAAATTTATCAATAAGGGTGGTGGCAATACGCTGTGCGCCGCCGCAGTCGGCGAGCATTTTGCCGAGCATAGCGCCGAAGCCCATAATCAGCGCCAGGCTGCCAAGGGTGCCGCCGACGCCATTTTTAATGGAGACGATCACTTTGTCCAGCGGCATACCCTGCATTAAACCGACCGCGAGCGCGACCAGCACCAGAGCGATGAACCCGTTCATTTTGAAACGGATCATCAGCAGTAATAAGAGGATAACCCCGATAGCTACGATGATTAATGGCATAACTTATCCAGCCTTTAATTTGTTATGGGTAACTTCACTGTTGTTGCGACAACGTCCAATTGTCCCTACAGAGGGAATAGGTACTCGTTTCTTCACATCATCGTTATGTTGTGGGCCTGACTGTAAGAATAGCTGGCTATTATTTAACGTGATGATGCTGGAATGGATGATACGGGTAACATAGTGGGGTTGAGAATATCCCCAGGCCTGGAAATGTGAAATATGCGACCTTAGTCAAACTATTCACGGGATTTTTGCAGCGTTGCGAGGTGGCATTTGCGCGGAATGTTGCGCGGTAACATCGAGGAAGGCGTTAAAAATCAGGTAGAAATGCCGAAGTGGAGAATGATTATCGTTAGCAAAAAAAGGCCCGGGAGCGACGAAAACGCCTCACCCAGGCCGCGTTGACCGCCATCCGGAGCCGACGTGATATCGCTCCGGCACATGACGGCGTCTGGCCGATAGCTTAGTAGTAGGAGTGCTCGCCGCGCTGGTGCTCGGTGAGATCGCGCACGCCTTTCAGGTCAGGGAACTCGGCCAGCAGCTGTTTCTCAATGCCGTCTTTCAGCGTGACATCGATCATCGAGCAGCCGTTACAGCCGCCGCCAAACTGCAGAATGGCGTAACCGTCGTCGGTGATTTCCATCAGCGACACGCGGCCGCCATGGCCTGCCAGCTGCGGGTTAACCTGCGACTGCAGCATGTATTCCACGCGCTCCATCAGCGGGGCGTCGTCGGACACTTTACGCATTTTGGCGTTTGGCGCTTTCAGCGTCAGCTGGGAGCCCAACTGATCGGTAACGAAATCAATTTCCGCATCTTCCAGATACGGAGCGCTCAGCTCGTCGACATAGGCGGTGAGCTGTTCAAATTTCAGGGCTGTATCACTTGCTTCCACCGCATCCGGCGGGCAGTAAGAAACGCCGCATTCTGCGTTAGGCGTACCAGGGTTAATCACAAATACGCGGATTTGTGTCCCTTCTTCCTGATTTTGCAGAAGTTTGGCAAAGTGCGCTTGCGCAGTATCGGAAATACGGATCATAGCTTTGACCTAATAGTTGACTACTTTAGTTGGTTATAATACGCCCATCGCTGGGGGTCTACAAGGTGCGGCACAGACACCATACCTGAACGCTCGCCGCGCCGTTTTGCAAAAGCAGGCGGGAAATCTCGGCAACGGTACTGCCCGTGGTGACGACATCATCCACAATAACCATATGGCGACCCTGCACCGGTAATTCAAGCTGGAAGGCGTGCTTCAGGTTGTGTTTACGCAGCCTGGCGCTGAGCTGATGCTGCGTGGCAGTGGGGCGAATGCGCGTCATCGCCCGCGACTGATAGCGGAGGCTCAGCCAGCGCGCCAGCGGGCGGCACAGTAGTTCACTTTGATTATAACCTCGCCGCCAGTGGCGGCGCTGCCACAGCGGCACGCTGATGAGCTGCTGTGGGGCGGGCAAATCGCTGCGCTGGCGTACGGCAAGCAGCAGTAGCCGCGCGAGGGCCGGCGCCAGCTCGGCCGTGCCGCTGAATTTAAAACGATGAATCAGCGTGCTCAGCGGCGGGTGGTAATCGCTAATTGCCACCAGACGCTGCCACGGCGGCGGTTTTTGTACACAACGGCCGCACGGCGTATGCGCCGTTGCCGAGGGTAAACCACACTGCGGGCAACGCCCCTGACGGGCAAACAGCGCCCGGGTGCAGCGTGAGCAGATGCCCCATGCCGGCCGCGCCAGCGGCATTTGGCATAGCCAGCACGCGCTGTGGACTGTTAGCATAATCCCTCCTTAAGGCGAAGAAATGAGAACGATAGCTGATGAACGACATCTGGTGGCAAACCACGGGCGAAGGAAATTGTCATCTTGTGCTGCTGCACGGATGGGGGCTGAATGCGCAGGTCTGGGATTGCATTGCGCCGGAATTAAACGCGCACTTTACGCTACACCGGGTCGATCTACCGGGCTACGGACGCAGCGGCGGATTCGGCGCGCTGAGCCTGGAGGATATGGCTGAAAAGGTGCTGGAAAGCGCACCAGAACGCGCTATCTGGCTGGGCTGGAGTCTGGGCGGGCTGGTCGCAAGCCAGGTGGCGTTGCGCCATCCGCAGCGCGTGCAGGCGCTGGTCACCGTGGCCTCGTCCCCGTGCTTTAGCGCTCATGGCGACTGGCCGGGCATCAAGCCGGAGGTCCTGAGCGGCTTCCAGCAGCAGTTGAGCGAAGATTTCCAGCGGACCGTGGAACGTTTTCTGGCGCTGCAAACGTTGGGCACCGAAAGCGCACGTCAGGATGCGCGGGCGCTCAAGCAAACGGTGCTGTCGCTGCCGATGCCGTCATCAGAGGTGCTCAACGGCGGCCTTGAGATCCTCAAAACCGCCGATCTGCGCGAGCCGCTGGCCGCGCTGACCGTGCCGTTCCTGCGCCTGTACGGCCGGCTCGACGGCCTGGTGCCGCGCAGGATCATCCCGCAGCTGGACGCCCTGTGGCCGCAGAGCCAATCGCAGGTGTTTGATAAGGCAGCCCATGCGCCGTTTATCTCGCACCCGCAGGCGTTCTGCGCGCCGCTGCTCGCGCTGAAAACGCAATTGTAGAATTAATTATGTCGCCACGTGGTAAAAAAGATTTTCGTAGCAATACTTAAGCTGTTGCGCAGGTGAAAGTTTCACTCGACGAGCGCAGCGCAAATAACAACCTTAAGGAGAGTAGAACGATGAAACTTGTTACAGGTATTGTTGCATCTCTGGTGATTGGTTCCCTGTCTTTTGGCGCGTTTGCAGCAAAAGAGATTCAAAAGGATGATGTCGCGAAGATGAATTTGACCAAAGTTGGCAATATCACCACCTCGCGTACCACCTCGCCGATGGACGCAAAACGCGATCTGTCGAAGAAAGCGGATGAAATGGGCGGGAAATACTTCGTGGTGATTGCGGGAGAGAAAAACGAGAAAACCGTTCACGCGAATGCGGACGTGTATAAATAAGTTCGGGGTCATTTCGCTCCGGCGCGACGCGTCGCGCCGGAGTTCTGTGCTAACGAAGCGCCCACCACTCTCGTAAGCAGGCTTTCCCTTCCGGGCAGCTTTTGCAGCTGCCGGTCAGACAACCGTCGGGCTCTTCGTTGATTTTCACCACTTTACCCATGGCTTCTAATCGGCTTAGCATGGCGTCGATCAGCGCTTGCGGCGTGTGCAGCTGGGCGCTGAGCTGTGTGGCCTCCATGCGTCCTTGCAGCGCCAGCATATCGCGTACTTCAATCAATGACGCCATCATCGCTCCTTAGTGGCAATCGCCGGTCGGGCTTGAGCAGCATGAGGTCGGCGTTTTACGCGTTGCCAGCAGGGAAACGTCCACACGGCTACGGGCACGGCGCAGCAGACCAATCACCACCACGTTGAACAGAATCACCGCCAGGATGCACACCAGGCTGTAGCGTGGGTGCTGGCTGAAGCTCACCGCCTGGTAGTACAGCGTAGACAGTGAGTAGGCGATGTTCAGACCCCACAGAATGGAGAAGGTCATCCAGCCGCGGCTCGACTCACGGGCAATCGCCCCCATCACCGAGATGCACGGAACATAGAGCAGAACGAAAATCAGGTAGCTGTAGGCTGCTGCCGCGCTGCCGAATTTACTGCTCATCACGCCCATCGCGCCGGTTTCCATCACGCCGTCGCCTTTACTGGCTTCGATTGGGTTAGCCAGTACGCTCAGACTAAAGGTATCTTTCAGTCCTTGCCAGGTTTCATCTGCTGCGGCGATCAGCTCTTCACCCAGACTGAACTCCTGTGGGTTAAACTCTTCGTTCTGAATGTTTTCGGCGGTGTAGAGGGTGTTCAGCGTACCGACCACCACTTCTTTCGCCATTGCACCGGTAAACAGACCCACGGTGGCCTGCCAGTTATCATCATGCACGCCAATCGGTTTAAACACCGGGGTGATCGCGCGGCTGACGGAGGCCAGTGCGGAATCGTTGATGTTGTCGACGATTTTACCGCTGAAGGAGAAGCTGTTCAGCGCGCTCAGGAAGATACTGACGATAACGATAACTTTACCTGCACGCAGTACGAAGCCTTTCAGGCGCTGCCAGGTCTGGATAATCAGGCTCTTAATGTGCGGTACGTGGTACACCGGCAGTTCCATCACGAACGGAGACGCTTCGCCGCGCATGATGGTGTATTTGAGCATCAGGCCGGTCAGAATGGCGATAACAATACCGAGCACGTACAGGGAGAAGACCACCAGCGCGCCGCCCTGGCCAAAGAAGGCGGCGGCGAAGACGGCGAAGATAGCCAGACGCGCGCCGCAGGACATAAACGGCGCCATCATGATGGTCATCAGGCGTTCACGCGGGGCATCGAGGGTCCGCGCGCCCATAACCGATGGTACGTTACAGCCGAAGCCGACGATCAGCGGCACGAACGATTTACCCGGCAGGCCCAGCGCCTGCATCAGGCGGTCCATGACGAATGCGGCACGGGCCATGTAGCCGGAATCTTCAAGGAAGGAGAGGAACAGGTACATCATGCCGATTTGCGGCACGAGCGGCAGCACGGTGTTGATACCGCCACCAATCCCTTGAGCCAGGAAAACGGTCAGCCAGTCCGGGAAGTGCAACTGGTACCCAACCCACTGAATACCGTGGATAAAGATAGCAACGGAACCGCCGTCAAAGATGGGCTGCAACGCGCCGCCGATGTTAATCGCCAGCAAGAACATCAGGTACATCACAAACAGGAAAATCGGCAGACCCAGCACGCGGTTGAGGACGATTCTATCCATCGCGGCGGTGAAGCGGCTTGGCTCAGCGGTCAGCGTGTTGCTGACGGCATCGCAGATAGCGGCAATGCTCTGGTAACGCGCATCGGCGATGTGCAACGCCGGGTCATCGAGCTCTTCGCTCAGGTGGGCCAGCGAAACGTCCAGCTTATGCGCGGCGTCACCGGCGTAGGCGCGGCTATAGATATCGCCCTCCAGCATCTGCATGCCCAGCCAGTTGCGCTGGCGTTCAGGAATATCCTGCGCCATTTCTTTCGCCAGATTGCTGGCCTCACGCAGCAGCGGCTGCGGGTAATGCACCAGCTCCAGCGGCTGATTGCCCTGGTGACGGTCGATGGCCATTTTCAACGCTTCAATGCCGCGGGCGCGGGTAGATACCAGCGGAACCACCGGGCAGCCGAGGCGGGCGGAAAGGGCATCAACGTCGATACGAATCTGCTGTTTCTCAGCGATATCGAGCATGTTCAGCGCAACCACGCACGGAATACCCAATTCGAGCAGCTGTAAGGTCAGGTACAGATTACGCTCCAGGTTGGAGGCGTCGACCACGTTAATCAGCAGATCGGCATCGCCGCTGAGAATATAGTGGCAGGCAATCTGTTCATCCAGTGAGGTTTGCGAAGAGATGGTGGTTAGCGAGTAGGTGCCCGGCAGGTCAACCAGCGTGACCTGATGATCGGTGGTGGCGAAGGCCCCTTCTTTACGTTCTACCGTGACCCCTGCCCAGTTGCCCACGCGCTGACGTGCGCCGGTTAACTGATTGAATAATGTTGTCTTGCCGGAATTAGGATTACCAATTAAACCGATGGTTAATTTTTTCATTTTTCAGACTCTTAGTGCCGGGCTGAAGTTATTATGCGACGGACTCTAATTCTATTAACGCGAGATCTTTTTTACGCAGTACCAAGCTAACGCGGCGCGTTTCAATGTGAATGGGGTCACCTAACGGCGCAACGCGAACCACATTAAATGATGAGCCTGGCAACATGCCCAGGGAGAGCAGTTTCTGACGATAAGCGGGGCTAATTTCGCGGGAAAAACCAACAATCTTCCACGCAGTATCCGGTGTAAATTGCATAGAACCTACTTGTAGTATCGCTAGCTGGACGAGGGGGTGCCGCATGCGGTCTGCTGGCTGCAAGGGCATCGTCAACGAATTAAGGTCTAAAAGTACTGTAAATGATGATAATGAGAATGGTTTTTATCATCAATACATAATATGCGATTGGCGATAATTTCGCGCATTATTTGCACTTTTTTTGATATGACTCAAGCAATGCATTGTAGCGATAAATGTATTAAATATTATTTTCTGTTCTTAATGTTTAATTAAGGTTTCATTGGTTAAGAAAATAAAACATGATGAGGCTTATTATTAAAAACCGATATGAAAGTAATAATGGCTAAGGCTCGTCATATATCGAGGAAGGAAAGGTAGGCCTGATAAGCGTAGCGCCATCAGGCACAATGCGAGCACGTTGCCAGATGGCGGCGTACACGCCTTATCCGGCCTACAAACGGATAAGGCGTTTATCGGTTAGCGTTTTTTACCCATGGCTGCGGCTAAGGCGTCCATCATGGCGCTGTTACCGGCTGGCTGAGCGTCACGACCGCGCGGCTTCGCGGCTTTTGCCGCCGGGCGCGCGTTACCCTGAGGGCGTTCGTTACCGCCGCGACGGGCGTTGGTTTCACCCGGCTGCTCGTCCAGACGCATGGTCAGGGCGATACGCTTACGCTGCAGATCGACTTCCAGCACCTTCACCTTCACGATGTCGCCCGCTTTCACAACGGTGTGCGGATCTTCGACAAACTTATCCGCCAGCGAAGAGATATGCACCAGGCCGTCCTGGTGTACACCGATATCAACAAACGCACCAAAGTTGGTGACGTTGGTCACGGCGCCTTCGAGGATCATACCCGGCAGCAGGTCGTTCATGGTTTCGACACCATCGGCGAACTTCGCGGTCTTGAACTCCGGACGCGGGTCGCGGCCCGGTTTTTCCAGCTCTTTGATGATGTCGGTGACGGTCGGTACGCCGAAACGCTCGTCGGTAAACTCTGAGGCCTTCAGGCCGCGCAGCTCGCTGCTGTTGCCCATCAGATCCTTCAGCGCCTGCTGGGTTGCCGCCAGAATACGCTCAACCACCGGATACGCTTCCGGGTGAACGGTAGAGGCGTCCAGCGGGTTATCACCGTGGTTGATGCGCAGGAAGCCCGCGCACTGTTCGAACGCTTTTGGCCCCAGACGGCTTACCTTCAGCAGCTGCTGGCGGTTCTGGAACTGACCGTTTTCGTCACGCCAGGCGACGATGTTCTGCGCCATCATGCGCGTCAGGCCCGCTACGCGGGTCAGCAGCGGCACGGACGCGGTGTTCAGGTCAACGCCGACGGCGTTCACACAGTCTTCTACCACCGCATCCAGCTTACGCGCCAGCTGCGTTTGGCTGACGTCGTGCTGGTACTGGCCGACGCCGATCGATTTCGGGTCGATTTTCACCAGCTCGGCCAGCGGGTCCTGTAAACGACGGGCGATAGAGACCGCGCCGCGCAGGGAAACGTCGAGATCCGGGAACTCCTGCGCCGCCAGCTCGGAGGCGGAGTAGACGGACGCGCCCGCTTCGCTGACGATCACTTTCTGAGCGGTGACTTGCGGGAACTGTTTCTGCACATCAAGGAAGAAGCGCTCGGTTTCTCGTGAGGCAGTACCGTTGCCGATAGCTACCAGTTCAACGTTGTGTTTTTCACACAGCGCCGCAACGGCAACGGCCGCTTTCGCCGCCTGGCCGGTGTGCGGGTAGATGGTATCGGTGGCGACCAGTTTGCCGGTGCCGTCAACCACCGCTACCTTCACGCCGGTACGCAGCCCGGGATCGAGGCCCATGGTGGCGCGCAGCCCCGCCGGAGCGGCCATCAGCAGATCGTGCAGGTTACGGGCGAAAACGTTAATGGCTTCGTCTTCGGCGCGCTCGCGCACAGTGCTCATCAGCTCGGTTTCGAGGTGCATCAGCACTTTGATGCGCCAGGTCCAGCTCACCACGCCCTTGCGCCAGCTGTCCGCCGGAGCGTTGTTCAGGCGCAGACCGAGGTGATCGATAATAATTTGTTCGCAGTAGCTCTCTTTCGGCGGCTCATCAAACTGTGGGTCTGCGTTGAGCGAAAGCTGCAGCACGCCTTCGTTACGCCCGCGGAACATGGCCAGTGCACGGTGAGAAGGGGTGGTGGAAATGGGTTCGTGATGGTCGAAATAATCGCGAAATTTCGCGCCTTCCTCTTCCTTGCCGCTGACGACTTTGGCAACCAGATGGGCGTTCTTCCATAGGTAGTCACGCACTTTGGCCAGCAGGCCTGCGTCTTCGGCGAAGCGCTCCATCAGGATATAGCGTGCGCCATCAAGGGCCGCTTTGGTGTCCGCAACGCCCTTATCGGCATCGATAAATTTGGCTGCTTCGGTTTCCGGGTCGTGGGACGGCTCGCTCCACAGCAGGTCCGCCAGCGGCTCAAGGCCCGCTTCAATGGCAATCTGCCCACGGGTGCGGCGCTTTTGTTTGTACGGTAAGTAGAGGTCTTCCAGCTCGGTCTTGTTGAGCGTGCCGTTGATCGCTTTTTCCAGCGACTCGGTGAGTTTGCCCTGTTCGCCGATGGATTTCAGAATGGCCTGACGGCGGTCTTCCAGCTCGCGCAAATACCCCAGTCGGGTTTCCAGATTACGCAGCTGCGTATCATCCAGACCGCCGGTGACTTCCTTACGATAACGTGCAATAAACGGCACGGTGTTCCCTTCATCAAGCAGGCGAACGGCGGCAACCACCTGTTCGGCTCTGGCCTGAAGTTCACCCGCAATAATGCGGCAGAGCGAATCATTCATCATGGCTTGGTTTCACTGTTAGGTCATAAAATCAGGGGACAGTTATACGGATTGACTGGCAAAAATGCCAGTCATCAGCGGGGGCTTCGGATTGTTCCGGCGCTATTTTACGTAGTCGATCGCATTCACGTACCAGCTGGCTTCACCCGCCGGGGTGTTCACCACCGCCAGGTCACCCACCTCTTTTTTCAGCAGCGCGCGGGCCATCGGCGAATCGATGGAGATATAGTCCTTGCGACCAAATATTTCATCGTAGCCAACGATACGAAAACGCTTGATGTCGCCGTCGTCGTTTTCAATCTCGACCCAGGCGCCAAAAAAGACTTTGCCTTCCTGCTGCGGCGAATAATCGACAATCCGCAGATTCTCCAGACATTTGGTTAAATAACGAACGCGGCGGTCAATTTCCCTTAAGCGTTTTTTATTATACTGATAGTCAGCATTTTCACTGCGATCGCCAAGGCTCGCGGCCCAGGTCACTTTTTTCGTTACCTCCGGACGTTCTTCACGCCAGAGATAATCCATCTCTTGTTTGAGCTTTTCGTACCCTTCGCGGGTGATCAACGGTGTTTTCATCTTAAGTGCTTACCTGCTGCCGAGGAACCATTGCGCACAATACGTATTACGTGAGCATACCGACAGAATAAATAATGTGTATTAAGATTCATTGTATACTTAACTCGCTGTTAAATATGCTTTGTAACAATTTAGCCTGGAATTTATACCAGATTTAGCTGGTCGCCAGCGCAGGCTTTTTTGAGAATACATGCGGATAATTGTTGCGAACCTTTGGGAGTAAAAACAATGCAAGAGAATTATAAGATTCTGGTTGTGGATGACGATATGCGCCTGCGCGCGCTGCTGGAGCGTTATCTGACCGAGCAGGGTTTCCAGGTTCGAAGCGTCGCTAACGCCGAACAGATGGACCGACTGCTGACCCGTGAGTCGTTCCACCTGATGGTGTTGGATCTCATGTTGCCAGGCGAAGATGGTCTTTCCATCTGCCGCCGTCTGCGTAGCCAGAGCAACCCGATGCCGATCATTATGGTGACGGCGAAAGGGGAAGAGGTTGACCGTATTGTAGGGCTGGAAATCGGCGCCGACGACTACATTCCGAAGCCGTTCAACCCGCGTGAGCTGCTGGCCCGTATTCGTGCGGTGCTGCGTCGTCAGGCGAACGAGCTGCCGGGCGCTCCTTCTCAGGAAGAGGCGGTGATTGCCTTTGGCAAATTCAAGCTGAACCTTGGCACCCGTGAAATGTTCCGTGAAGATGAACCGATGCCGCTGACCAGCGGTGAGTTTGCGGTGTTGAAAGCGCTGGTGAGCCACCCGCGTGAACCGCTGTCACGCGATAAGCTGATGAACCTGGCCCGTGGTCGCGAATACTCTGCGATGGAACGTTCCATCGACGTGCAGATTTCTCGCCTGCGCCGCATGGTGGAAGAGGATCCAGCGCACCCGCGCTATATTCAGACCGTGTGGGGTCTGGGCTACGTCTTCGTCCCGGACGGTTCTAAAGCATGAGGCGACTGCGCTTCTCGCCACGAAGTTCATTTGCCCGCACGTTATTGCTGATTGTCACCCTGCTGTTTGTCAGCCTGGTGACAACCTATCTTGTGGTGCTGAACTTCGCGATTCTGCCCAGTTTGCAGCAGTTTAATAAGGTTTTAGCCTACGAAGTCCGTATGCTGATGACCGATAAGCTGCAGCTGGAGGACGGCACGCAGCTCGTTGTGCCGCCGGCGTTTCGCCGCGAGATTTATCGTGAGTTGGGCATTTCGCTCTATTCCGATGAAGCCGCAGAAGAGGCAGGCCTGCGCTGGGCGCAGCACTACGAGTTTCTGAGCCAGCAGATGGCCCAGCAGCTCGGCGGGCCGACCGAAGTGCGCGTGGAAGTGAATAAAAGTTCGCCTGTTGTCTGGCTGAAGACCTGGCTGTCACCCAACATCTGGGTGCGCGTACCGCTGACCGAAATCCATCAGGGGGACTTCTCCCCGCTCTTCCGTTATACCCTGGCGATTATGCTGCTGGCGATAGGCGGCGCGTGGCTGTTTATCCGTATCCAGAACCGACCGCTGGTCGACCTGGAGCACGCGGCGCTTCAGGTCGGTAAAGGGATTATTCCACCACCGTTGCGCGAGTATGGCGCGTCGGAGGTGCGTTCGGTGACCCGAGCCTTCAACCACATGGCGGCGGGCGTCAAGCAGCTTTCGGACGACCGCACGCTGCTGATGGCCGGGGTCAGCCACGACCTGCGTACGCCGCTGACGCGTATTCGTCTGGCGACGGAGATGATGGGCGAGCAGGACGGCTATCTGGCGGAATCGATCAATAAAGACATTGAAGAGTGCAATGCCATCATTGAGCAGTTTATTGATTATTTGCGCACCGGTCAGGAAATGCCGTTGGAGTGTATCGATCTCAATACCGTGCTCGGTGAGGTGATCGCCGCAGAAAGCGGCTACGAGCGTGAAATAGAGACCAACCTGCTGGAAGGGGATATTCCGGTACGCGTGCACCCGCTGTCCATCAAGCGCGCGCTGGCCAATATGGTGGTGAACGCCGCGCGCTACGGCAACGGCTGGATTAAAGTCAGCAGCGGCCGTGAAGCGCATCGCGCCTGGTTCCAGGTGGAGGACGACGGCCCGGGTATCAAGCCCGAGCAGCGTAAGCATCTGTTCCAGCCGTTCGTGCGTGGCGACAGCGCGCGAACCATCAGCGGAACGGGGCTAGGATTGGCTATCGTGCAGCGTATTATCGATAACCACAACGGGCTGCTGGAGCTGGATACCAGCGAACGCGGTGGGTTGCTGATACGCGCGTGGCTGCCGATACCGGCAAACCGCATGCCGGGGCCGACGAAAGAGAGCTAAAAAAAAACCGCTGGGGGAAACCCGGCGGTTTTTGTTTCGCGACCCCATATTGTAGGCCTGATAAGCGCAGCCCATCAGGCACGGTGTGGCTTGGTGCCGGATAGCGGTGTAAACACCTTATCCGGCCACAAACGGCACCGGGCATTAGCCTGAACTACAGCTTTGGCCCTGCGCTCACCAGCGCTGCGCCTGCCGGGGTGTCGGTGTACTTCTCAAAGTTCTCTTTGAACAGCTTAGCCAGCGTTTCGGCTTTTTCCTGCCATTGCTCCGGCGAGCCGTAGGTGTTGCGCGGATCGAGGATGTGAGTATCCACGCCCGGCAGCGCGGTTGGGATCTGCAGGTTAAACAGCGGCAGAGTGAAGGTTTCCGCTTCGTCCAGCGAGCCGTCGAGGATGGCGTCGATAATGGCGCGCGTATTCTGAATAGAAATACGTTTGCCGGTGCCGTTCCAGCCGGTATTCACCAGGTAAGCCTGAGCGCCTGCAGCCTGCATACGTTTCACCAGCACTTCAGCGTACTGCGTCGGGTGCAGCGACAGGAATGCTGCGCCGAAGCAGGCAGAGAAGGTTGGGGTGGGCTCGGTAACGCCGCGCTCAGTGCCTGCCAGCTTGGCCGTAAAGCCGGAAAGGAAGTGATACTGCGTCTGGTCCGCGGTGAGGCGTGATACTGGCGGCAGCACGCCGAAAGCATCAGCGGTCAGGAAGATAACCTTGGTCGCATGGCCCGCTTTTGACACCGGCTTCACGATATTGTCGATGTGGTAAATCGGGTACGACACGCGGGTGTTTTCGGTTTTTGAGCCGTCATCGAAATCAATGCTGCCATCGGCGCGTACCACCACGTTTTCCAGCAGCGCATCACGACGAATGGCGTGATAGATATCCGGCTCCGCCGCTTCCGACAGCTTGATGGTCTTGGCGTAGCAGCCGCCCTCAAAGTTAAACACGCCGTCATCGTCCCAGCCGTGTTCGTCATCGCCAATCAGGCGACGTTTCGGATCGGTAGAGAGGGTGGTTTTACCGGTGCCGGACAGGCCGAAGAACACCGCTACGTCACCTTTTTCGCCGACGTTAGCGGAACAGTGCATGGAGGCGATGCCCTGCAGCGGCAGCAGGTAGTTCATGATCGAGAACATCCCTTTCTTCATTTCGCCGCCGTACCAGGTGCCGCCAATCAGCTGGATACGCTCTGTCAGGTTAAATGCGACAAAGTTTTCCGAGTTGAGGCCCTGCTCTTTCCACTGTGGGTTAGTGCATTTAGCGCCGTTCATGACGATAAAGTCGGGCTTAAACGTCTTCAGCTCTTCGTCGGTTGGGCGAATAAACATGTTCTTGACGAAGTGCGCCTGCCAGGCCACTTCGGTGATGAAACGCACGGACAGGCGGGTGTCTTCGTTCGCGCCGCAGAACGCGTCAACGATAAACAGGCGCTTGCCGGATAGCTGATTGGAAACTAAACCTTTCAGGTGTTGCCAAATTTCAGGAGAGAGAGGTTTATTGTCATTTTTCCCGTTGCCCTTATCAGACCACCATACCGTATCGCGGGTGGTGTCATCGCGGACGATATATTTGTCCTTCGGGGAACGGCCGGTAAAGATACCGGTGTCGACAGAAATGGCTCCCAGGTTCGTCAGTACACCACGCTCATAACCTTCCAGGTTAGGATCGAGTTCTTCTCGATACAATGTATCGTAATCGGGGTTGTAGACGATATCCTGTACGTCGTTAATACCATAAGCCTTGAGGTCCTGCGGGGTTATACCGTTGCGCATTTCACTGCTCCTTAGCCAATATGTACTACCATAAATTCTATGGGTATTTTAGGGGGGTTGACCGCGACCAGGCTCATAGATTTACGTATCCCGACAAACGTCTTACTTACGAAAACATTGTGACTCCTGTCACGAAGCGTCAGGGATTATGACAGGAAACACCGCATATTTGGCGCGAATGTTCTCAAATGGTTACAAAATGGTTTAAATGACGGTGTAAATGTGAATCGAATCGCATTTATGAAAGAAAATTACGTAATGCTTTCAGGACAAAAATCGATTCACCTCGCTGAGCTGTTTTCCGAATTTTTTGCCTTTTGAATCGATTTCTAAGATGTGATGCGATAATGACGCACTCTACTGATATCGGATAGCAACATGGATAACGTTGAACTCTCTCGTCCCACCCGATGGGGAATGGTGGCAACCGGCCTGGTTCAGGGGCTGGTGTGCTATCTGCTGATGACCTGGCTTGCGCCAATAAACAGCGGCTGGATGTTTTATGGGATGCCCGCGACCCTTGCCTTCTCTTCGGCACTGCTTTTTTCCGTCACCTCGTTTAAACAGGCGCGCTTATGGTGCTGGCTGGCGATTATTTTTATCGCCGTGTTGGCGATGAGCGGCTGGCAAAAGTGGCTGATGGCCGGAATGGAAGGCTGGAGAGCCAGCAGCGCGCTCTGGGCTTTTAGCTGCTACCTGTTGCTGATGGTGCTGATGCTGTTGCCGTGGATGCAGCAGCAGCTCAATCCACGGCAGGAAGGGGGGCGTTACGAGCGGTTTTACCACCTGATGTGGCATAACGCGTTAACGCTGTTAGTGATCGTTATCGCCAACGGCCTGGTGTGGCTGGTGCTACTGCTCTGGAGTGAGCTGTTCAGGCTGGTGGGGATCGCTTTTTTCCATACGCTCTTTTTTAATACCGACTGGTTTATTTATCTCACTATCGGGCTGATTACCGCCCTGTCGGTGATCCTGGCGCGTACGCAGTTCCGCTTGATTGCCGCCATCCAAAAGCTGCTGACGTTGATTGCCACGGGCTTGCTGCCGTTGGTATCGCTGCTGACGCTGCTGTTTATCGTTACGCTGCCGTTTACCGGGGTAGCGTCGATTTCCCGCCACGTCTCCGCTGCCGGTTTACTCTCTTCATTGACGCTGATTCTCCTGCTGCTGATGGCGATTGTCCGCGATCCGCAAAAAGCATCGTTGCCCTATGCGGGCGTGCTGCGCTGTTTGATTAAAACCTCGCTGCTGGTGGCACCCGTTTATGTCCTGATTGCCGGATGGGCGCTGTGGGTGCGCGTGGCGCAGCATGGCTGGACGGCGGAGCGTCTGCACGGCGTGCTGGTGGTTGTGGTGCTGCTGGTATGGTCTGTTGGTTATCTGCTGAGTATCGTTCGGCGCAAGGCGATAAACCCTTTGTTGCTTCAGGGGAAAGTGAATCAGGCGCTGTCGCTGCTGGTGCTCGTCGTGCTTATGCTACTGAATTCGCCGGTACTGGATAGCTGGCGAATCAGCGTGAATAGCCAGATGGCGCGTTATCACAGCGGTAAAATTAAGCCTGACGATCTGACGTTGCACATGCTGGTGAACAGCGGTCGTTATGGACGGGAGGCCCTGACGTCGCTGAAAGACGATGCGGAATTTATGAAAGACAGGAACCGTAAGCGCTACCTGAATACTCTTTTAGAAGGCGAGCGGAAAAACACGGATTCACTCACCGCTGAAACGCTGGCGGAGAAGGCATGGATCGCCCCCGGCGCGGATAAACCGGATATTGCTTTCTGGCAGCGTGTTCACGGGGAACGCTACAGGCTGGCAAGCTGTGCGGAGAAAAATGCCTGCATGCTGATTGAGCAGGATCTGAATAACGATGGTCTCAAGGAGCGGATCTTTTTGGTGTTTGAGGACAATTCTGGCTCGATCTATACCTACGATCCCGCGAAGAAAGGATGGGATCGTCAGGGGTATATTCGGTTACCTCAAACGCTAACGCCGCAGACGGTTATGCGTGCCGTAGAGGAGGGTAAGCTGTCGTCGAAGCCAAAAGTGTGGCGGGATCTGGTTATTGGCGATCAAACGCTGGAAACTCGCTAAATTGCCACCTGGCAACGCCTGATGGCGCTACGCTTATCAGGCCTACAGATCCCCAGTAGGCCGGATAAGGCGAAGCCGCCATCCGGCGCTGTTTTTAATGCACCTGCGGCTCTGCCGGAGAGGCGTCATTACGGATTTCGGCGATATCCATCGCGTTGAAGACGTAGTGGCTACCACAGTAGTCGCAGTGCATATCGATCTCGCCTTCTTCTTCCAGAATGCTGTTGATCTCTTCATCCGGCAGCGTTTTCAGCGCGCCAGCACAGCGTTCGCGAGAACAGGTGCACTTGAACTCGACGCCCTGCGGATCGTACAGCGTGACTTCTTCTTCGTGGTACAAACGCCACAGCACATCGTTCGCCGGCAGCGTGAACAGCTCTTCGGCTTTAATGGTGTCGGTCAGCGCCGCCAGGTGTTCAAAATCTTCCGCCTGCGCGTTCTGCGCTGGCATCACCTGCAGCAGCATACCGCCTGCGGCCGGCTTACCTTCAGACTCGCCGGTACGGATGATCAGGCGTGTCGGCAGCTGCTCGGAACGCTGGAAGTAATCTTCCAGACACGCCGCCAGCGTATCGCCTTCCAGACCCACCACGCCCTGATAACGTTCGCCTTCGGCCGGGGTGATGGTAATCACCAGGTAGCCGTTGCCGATCAGCGTTTTCAGGTCAGCATCCGCCGGAATCTCGCCCTGCACGCGCGCGACGCCGCGCAGCTGCTGGTGGTTATTACCGTTGATCACCGCCAGCGTCATCGGACCGTCGCCCTGCAGCTGCACGGTAATGTCGCCTTCAAACTTCAGCGTTGCGGTCAGCAGGCTGGTTGCCACCAGCAGTTCCGCCAGCACGTTTTTGACCGGCTGCGGATAGCTGTGGCCTGCCAGGATCTGTTCGAGCGTCTCGGATACGGTGACCAGTTCGCCACGTACGGCATAGTTTTCAAACAGATAGCGATGTAATTGATCGTGTTGAGTCATAATTTTCTCTCTTGAGGCGGCAGTCATTCGCTGTCACCGTATTTAAATCTCATCAGGTCGCGCCGCTCTTTTTTATCCGGGCGCCGGTCCGGATGCGGCATCGTCAGCGCGTTGAGCTTGCGCGCCAGCGCGACTTTTTCGCGCTTCTCAATACTCTCTGCCGTCTCTTCGTACAGGTTGACGGCTTCCGTCGCCGGACGTCGCTGCTCGGTGATGGCTTTCACGACCACTGTGCGTTCGTCATTTCCCTGGCGCAGCGTCAGCTGGGCGTTCAGTTCGACAACTTTACTGGGCTTGGAGCGCTGCCCGTTATAGTGAACCTTACCGCCTTCAATCATCTCTCGTGCCAGCGCGCGGGTTTTGTAAAAACGCGCAGCCCACAGCCACTTATCCAGCCTGACGCCGTCGGTGGATTTCTCTTTCATTGTCACTCCTTCACGTGCAGTGAGGGGATCAGATGACGATAATCGTTAAGTGCGGGATGACGCAGATACGCTTTATCCGCCATACCCGAGTCGGGGTTGGTGACGCCGAGGCAATAGCGGATACCAAAGCGTGCGGCGGCATCCAGAATCGGCTCGCTGTCATCGATAAACAGCGTGCGTTCGGCCTCCAGGCCCGTCCGTTCTGTCACCGCTTGCCATAACCGCTGATCCTCTTTCGGATAACCAAATGTATGGGTGGAAAGTAATAAATCAAGGTGTGCGTCGAGACCCGTGTGTTTCAGCTTCACCGCCAGGTTGTGCGGATGGGCGTTGGTCAGCAAAATGCGGCGTTTACCGCTGGCCTTCAGCGCATTGAGGAAGGGAACGGTGTCATCGCGCAGCGCCGCGCGCGGGCCCTGTTCACTGGTCATCGCGCAAATATCGAGACCCAGCCGTTCGCTCCAGTAGTCCAGACAGTACCAGTTTAGCGTATGTTGCACCGCGTGGTACTCCTGGCGAATAGCGTCCTGTGCTGCCTGCGGGCTGATCCCCAGCTTCGCGCCGTAGGTTTCCGGCACCAGCTTTTGCCAGAAATAGTTGTCGAAGGCGAGGTCGAGAAGCGTGCCATCCATGTCCAGAAGGACGGTATCTACCTCCTGCCAGGCGATATCAAAATGCATGGTAAATCTCCAGACGGAAGAAATGCGCGACAGAGTAACATAACTCTGCCGCGGCGGGGGAGGCGGCTAGCGGGTCGGGAAGTCGGACGTAAAATCGTCCGGCGATGAGAGCAGTGCCGGGGTAGTGCAGCTTTCGTAATATTTCTGAATTTGCGCCAGACGCTCGCGATGACGGTGATAGCGGCGCAGCGCCTGCACCCCGTTATAAACGGCGCAGATAACCATCGCCAGCATCAGCAGCGTGGTGGCCAGATAATGCCACAGCCCGCTGCTGTCGGGCATCCGGTGCAGATTGATATGCTGCGTGCCGTTGGCGTCGGTATAGAGATTGGTGACAATCCCTTCAGCGTGGAACGGCGTATGCATCAACATCCCCGCCAGGCGCTGGAATTCGTTCCACTGCTCGTGGGCGGGGTAGTCGTACAGGCTGGCGGTGGGGTACGGTTGGCTGACGAAATCGCTGCCTTCATCGCTGGTGATAAGGAAACCACCCGGCGCCGGGCTGTTTAACGCCTGTGCTGCGCGGGCCGTTTCGCGCAGGATAAACGGCGCGGTGGAGGTATCGACCAGGTTATCCAGCGACTCGGCGCTAACCGGGCGCAGCAGGACATTCACGCCGTCCAGCTTGCCGGAATTGGCGCGTTTGACCAGCGCATCCCAGTCGCGGGTATTACCCAGGTTAACCAGCGCGTTCTTCAGCCGCACGCAGTCGTCGGCGGCGGAGCAGAGATCTTTGGTTTTCAGCACGATATCGGCAAAATCATCCAGCAGCACCATGCCGGACTTCTGAATCGCCGAGCGCAGCGCCGGGCTGACGCGCGAGTCGTCGCCTTCGGCTGGGTGCAGCTGACGATTCACCGCCTGTACCAGCGCCGTGGCTTTGTTCACGGTTTCCGATTCCGGCAGCGGCAGGCGCGGCGCATCGTTCCAGATAATTTGCGAACAGTCGAACGGCAGGAACGGCGAGCTCTCCTGGGCCGTCCAGGTGCCGGGCGAATGAATGTTACACATCCCGATGCCGCTGAGATGCAGCGTATCGCCGACGCGAACGCCCGCCTTTTCCAACTGGCGCACGTCTTTTGCTTCTACGGTTTGCGCGCCTTTCAGCCATGAAATCGTAAACTTAAACGGCATGTTTAACGGCACGCTTATCCACATCATCACGGCCACCAGCAGCGCACCGCCACCAATAACGGCGCTGCGCAGCCAGTGCTGTAGCGGGAAGTTTTTCACTTCATCATGCAGAGAAAGGAAGCGACCCTGACGGACGACGTGACGGTCAAGGTAGATATCAATATCGGTTTTCTGCCCCAAATCCTGCGCGACAAAGGGCTGCCAGTGGCGCGGATAGATGAGATCGATGATGCCAAGCGAAATGTTGTTAATCTGCTCCTGATCGTTTTCGCCAAACAGCCCCCAGCGCTTCGGCGTGCCGCGCAGGCAGTGGATCTCGCGCAGGGACGATTTTGTTGGCGGGGCGAAGAGCCCCCATAGCCCGCCGCCGAGCAGCAGCAGCGCACCGCCGAGTACCCAGGGCGTGAACACCGCAGGGGCAATCAGGCTGCAATAAAACAGGACAAACGCCGCGACGATCAGCAGCGCCTCGCGCAGCCCGTCCGGCCGGCCGAGCGCGTGCTCTTCATGCGTTTCCTGGCGAATATTGAGCAGCTCGATTTGTTCGCTTTCCTCGCCACGGATCGACGCCTGCGTTGAGCTTGTCGACTCCAGCGCCAGCCGTTGCTTCTCGCGTGAGTAGGTCTTCAGCGAGTGGCCGTTCAGGGCGATGACCAGCGGCATATCGTCGGTAACGATAAGATCGATGCTGTTTTCATCAGTAATGTGCTGCTCCCAGAACGGCGGCAGGTGCACTTCCACAGAGTCGAGAAAATAACGCCATTTGTTGGGATCGTCGGTGGTAATGCCATAGCGAGTGATGGCGCGGGTCAGCGTGAATACGGTACCGCTTTGCGCATTGAGCGTCAGCGCGGTTGGCGCGATCGTCGAACCGGACGGCGGAAGCTGCAGGTCGCGGTTCAGATCGTCGAGATAGTTTTCAACGCCCTGGCGCTCTTCGTCGGTGAGCTTGCGCGTGGTCGCGCCAGGAAACAAGTGCAGCCACGGCAGATGAAGGCGTTTTGCCCTTTTACGGAAGAACCAACCGACCAGCACGGCGCAGATCAGTATCGCTACGGTAAAGATCATCAATGTGCCCATGCTTTTCCCATCATACTTTTTCTTAGAGGTCTCTTAAGTTGCCTGCTTTTTTTATACATCATCGGCACATATTACAGAGGTGATAAAAAGAGTTTATAGACTCTCGCAAAACGTAAGCATAACAAACCCCTTTGCCAACGAGTATCAGTAAATTCCCAATTGTAATTCAACCTCTTGACATTTATCCAGAAATGAGAGATGGAAGAACATGAACGTTGCAACGATGTAAATAAAACGCTTTATACATTGCTGGAACCTCGTACCTATCGCACAATGATAAAAGTCACCACAGCAAAGACCCCGGCCCAATGAGCAAATCATTACAAAAACCTACCATCCTCCATGTTGAAACCGTCGCAAAGTCGCGCCTGTTTAATGTGGAAAGCGTCGATCTCGAGTTCAGCAACGGCGTCCGTCGCGTTTATGAGCGGATGAAACCCTCCTCGCGCGAAGCGGTAATGATTGTGCCTATTGTCGATGAACACGTCATTTTGATTCGCGAATACGCGGTGGGAACAGAATCTTACGAGCTGGGTTTTTCGAAGGGGCTGATTGATCCTGGCGAAACGGTCATGCAGGCGGCTAACCGTGAACTAAAAGAAGAAGTGGGCTTTGGCGCGCATGAGCTGACGTTCCTGAAAAAGCTCAGCATGGCGCCATCCTATTTTTCCAGCAAAATGAATATCGTTGTGGCGGAAAACCTCTACCCGGAATCCCTGCCGGGCGATGAGCCAGAACCGCTGCCGCAGGTGCGCTGGCCGCTGGCTAACCTGATGGATCTGCTCGACGATCCTGATTTTAGCGAGGCGCGCAACGTGAGCGCGCTGTTCCTGCTACGCGAGTGGCTGAGGGCACAGGGCAGATTGTCATAAAAAAAGGCGCCAACGGCGCCTTTTTTTATGACCCCGCGCAGCAGCGTGCCGTCGGGGTCAGTTGCCCGCGTTACGGGTCAGAACAGCTCGTGGGTTTCCCCGTTATCAATCACTTCAGTACCGACCTCGTGAACCGCCTGCTGTGTAGGCTGCGTTCCTTCAATGAAGTATTCCTGACGACTGCTGCCGCCATTGGCGAGCTGCCCGGTGTTGCGGTCAATATTGACCGTCACAATCCCCGGCGGCGGGGTCAGCGGTTCTTCAGGCACCCCGGCCAGCACGGCCTTCATAAAGGCATCCCAGGCAGGCTGAGCGCTCTTGGCTCCGCCTTCATAGCCTGAAATCTGATCCTTAATTGCGCCTGAAGCCGTGGTGCGCCCCAGGTCACGGCGGTGATCGTCGAAGCCAATCCATACGGAGGTCACCACGCCCGGACCGTAACCGGAGAACCATGCGTCTTTTGAGCTGTTGGTGGTCCCGGTTTTGCCGCCGATGTCGTGGCGGCCAAGATCGCGACCGGCACGCCAGCCCGTACCCTGCCAGCCTGGTTCGCCGAAGATGTTGGTATTCAGCGCGCTCTTAATCAGGAACGACAGCGGCGTGTTGATCACGTGCGGGGCGTACTCCTGGGCACCGTTCTGAGCAACCAGCGGCTGATTCGGCTGCTCAATCTGCGGCATGGGAACGACGGCATTCTGCGGCGTTTGTGATATGGCAACATCTTCAACATCCTGATTTTCCAGAACGTTCGATTTCGGCGTGTCGCCGTAGATCACCGGCAGATTGCACTCAGGGCAGGCGATTTTCGGTTTCGCTTCAAACAGCACGCCGCCCTGGTCGTTTTCAATTTTACTGATGTAGTACGGCTCCACCAGGAAGCCGCCGTTGGCCATCACCGCATAGCCGCGCGCGACCTGCAGCGGGGTAAAGGACGCAGATCCCAGCGCCAGCGATTCCGTATGCACAATATTTTCAGCCGGGAAGCCGAAACGCTGCAAATACTCTGCGGCATAGTCCACGCCCATGGCGCGCATGGCGCGTACCATCACCACGTTTTTAGACTGGCCCAGCCCCTGGCGCAAGCGGATCGGGCCCGCGTATTGTGCCGGGGAGTTTTTGGGCTGCCAGTCGGAACCGGCGCCAGCATCCCAGCGGGAAATAGGCACGTCATTGAGCATGCTGGCGAGAGTTAAGCCCTTATCCATCGCCGCGGTATAGAGGAACGGTTTGATGTTAGAGCCGACCTGACGCAGCGCCTGGGTGGCGCGGTTAAACTTACTCTGGTTGAAGTCGAAGCCGCCGACCAGCGCGATGATTGCACCGTTTTTCGGGTTAATTGACACCAGCGCGGAGTTAACGTCCGGCACCTGCGCCAGCCACCAGCTGTCGCCATTCTGACGCACCCAAATCTGCTGCCCGGCCTGCACGACATCGGTCACTTTACGCGGGGTGGGTCCCTGCGCAGTATCGGAGCGGTAAGGCCGCGCCCAGCGCATCCCTTCCATCGTTAACGAGACCGATGTGCCGTCGGCTAACATGACGGTAGCTTCCTGCGGGTTAGCGGCGGTCACCGCAGCCGGTAGCAGCGGGCCATAAGAAGGCAGAGGGCGCAACGAGGCGCGAATTTTCATGCTGTCCCACGGCGTTTCACCTGCTTTCCACAGCACGTTGGCCGGACCGCGGTAGCCGTGACGCATGTCGTAATCCATCACGTTATTGCGCAGCGCCTGCTGGGCTGCCTGCTGGTTCTTACGCGTAATCGTGGTGTAAACGCGGTAGCCGTCTTCGTAGGCCTGTTCACCGTACTGCTTGACCATATCCTGGCGCACCATCTCCGTCAGATACGGTGAAGAGAAGGCGATTTCCGGCGCATGGTAGTTGGCGTCAATGGCTTCGTTACGCGCCTGGTCGTACTGTGCCTGGGTGATATAGCCTTCGCTCAACATACGCGACAGCACCACGTTGCGGCGAGCGGTGGCGCGGTCAAGCGAGTAGAGCGGGTTGAAGGTAGACGGCGCCTTCGGCAGGCCTGCAATCACCGCCATTTCGCTCAGACTCAGCTGGTCGGCCGGCTTGCCAAAGTACACCTGTGCCGCAGCCCCCACGCCGTAAGCGCGGTAGCCGAGATAGATCTTGTTCAGGTACAGCTCAAGAATTTCATCTTTACTCAGCAACTGCTCAATACGGATGGCCAGGAAGGCTTCCTTGATTTTGCGCATCAGCGTTTTTTCAGGGCTGAGGAAGAAGTTACGCGCAAGCTGCTGGGTAATGGTACTGGCCCCTTGAGAGGCGTGCCCGTTGACCAGCGCGACGCTGGCGGCACGGAAGATACCAATCGGGTCAATCCCGTGGTGCTCATAGAAGCGGCTATCTTCGGTGGCAATGAACGCTTTCACCATTTCGGGTGGGATCTGGCTAAGGGTCATTGGAATACGACGCTTCTCGCCGTACTGCGCAATGAGCTCGCCGTCTGCGCTATAGACCTGCATAGGTACCTGCAGGCGCACGTCTTTCAGCGTAGCGACGTCTGGCAGCTGCGGCTCAATATATTTGTAGAGGCCATAAATCGAGCCTGCTCCCAGCAGAATGCAACAGACTGCAAGGATGAATAAATACTTTACGAACTTCACCGGAGATTTCCCATTGAGTGGCATTTGGGCAGTTTATAAACAAACGCGCGGTAGTATAAAGGCAAGCCTGATTCATTGATATAGCCGTCACGCTGTTGGTGGCGTAAGGAGAATCGTGAAATGGCTTTCAACTGCTGGCAGGTCGGGCTTCATATTCAGCAAGATAATATCTTTATCATCGCACTCCAGCGCGCGCGCAGCGGCTGGGCTCTGCGCCGTTGGTGGCAGCTACCGCTGTCTTCCTCGGCGTCACCCCATGAACAAGATGAACGCCTGCTGGCCGCGCTGGCGCCGTGGCGTCACGAGCTGCCCTGGCAGCATACAGTGAGCGTAGCCTTTCCCGCCCGGCGCACGCTGCAAAAAAGTCTGCCGGGCGCGGCCATCACCCTGCAGGAGCACGAGCAGCGTCAATGGATTGCCAGCGCGATGTCGCAGCAGCTTGAGATGCCTGTCGATGCACTGTGTTTTGACTATCATCTGGCGGAGCCCGCGGGGCAGTGGAACGTCACCGCCGCGCAGCAGCGCGAGGTGGCCAGTCTACAGCAGCTGCTGCGCCGCCTGCGCTTACACACCGCGGCGATTACGCCGGATGCCTGCGCGCTCCAGGTTTTCCTCCCGCTAATGGTAGACCCGCGAGCCGTACTGGTCTGGCGAGACGCATCGCACTGGCTGTGGGCGCACAGGGAAGGCTGGGGAAGCGGTGCGTTAAGCGACACTGCATCACCGTTGCTGCTGGCTGAGCGGCTGGACGTTGACCCGGCACGGCTGGTGCACATTGGCGCCAATGATCTCGGCGGCCCCTGTTTCGACCCCTGGAGCGCCATCGCGCAAAAGCAGCCGCCGCTACCCACCTGTGGTGATGCCTTTGCCGTGGCAATTGCACTGGCGATGGGGGCGGTATGGCGATAGTTCATACGGTTAATTTTCTGCCGTGGCGGCGAGCCCGATTCTATCGGCATCTACGGCGCTGGGTGGCCGGCGTGGCGGCATGCTGGCTGCTGAGTATGGCGGTGGCATTTTCCTGCCAGCTCAGCGGCAAGGCGAGGCGGGCTGGAGACGACATTCACGCCGACGCGGAGCAGCAGATAACGCAGCAACTGGCGGCGCGCGAACGTGAATGGGCGGCGCGGGCGCAGCAGCAGGCTCTGCACGCACAGCGGTTAGCACACCGACGTACCACGGAAGCCTGGGCGGCGCGGTTGAGCACGCTGGCTGAGCAACTTCCTCCCCAGGCGTGGCTTAACGAGCTGGTTTACCGCGAGCGCACGCTGCTGTTATCGGGGACGCTCATACAGTTTGCGGCTCTGGCGGGGGTCGAGCAGGTGCTGACAGCGCTACCCGGTTTCCAGCCCGCAACGGCGGGAAAAATTCAGCGCGATAACGCTGGCCGTTGGCAGGTTCACTATCAGTTGCAGGAGGAGACTGACGATGCGGCTCCCTGACGGCTGGTGGCCGCTCTCGCGGCTGAATGCGCTGCGCCTGACGGCGCTAGCCGCTGCGCTGGCGGGGGCGAGTGTTTGCTATCGCCTCGGGGCATCGGCGTTACAGACGACCGAATCTGAGGCCCGACAGCGTCAGCACGCGCAGTACGCGGCAAGCTGGCGTCGGCTCATGCCGTTGCGTGCGGCGCGAGTCCTCTCACCGGCACGCTCAGATCCTTATGTTCGCTTTTCGCCAACGACCTTCCAACAGTCCGGGGCCCGGCTGGTGAGCTGGCTTCCTTCAGACAAGGGCGGCGAGCTGGTGCTGGACACTCCGTGGGCACAGGTGGCCCCGACCTTCCTGCGGCTGGCTGCGTGCGGTATGCAGGTTACGGCATTCGCGCTTACCGGGGAGAACGGTACGCTGCGCTTGACGTTAGGGCTGGTGCGCAACGATGAACCTTAAGCTTCCGCTGGCTGTGATCGTTGCGGTGCCGCTGCTGTGCGGCATGCGCGATCCTTTTGTTCCCATTGAAGACCCGTGTCATCACGCACAGCTCAGCCTGTGGCGCTATCGCGGGGCGGCGGCGTCGGGCGATCGTCTGATCGGTATCGTTCAGCGCGGTGACGATAAATGGCAGAGGGTAGAAAAAGATGCCGTGCTGCATACCGGCTGGCGCGTATTGCAGGTAACGCCGGAAAATCTGATGGTCGAGACGGGTACGGGCTGCGAGCCGCAGCGCTGGCAATGGACAAGAGAAGGAACGACAAAAAATGAACAGGATAAGCCTGCTAATACTGCTGCTTCTGGCGCCGCTGAGCCCGGCGAAAAACGTCACGCTGGTGGTGGACGACGTGCCGGTGGCCCAGGTGTTGCAAAGCCTGGCCGACCTTGAACAGAAGAATCTGGTGATTGCACCCGATGTGCAGGGCTCGCTCTCGCTGCAGCTGCGTAATTTACCGTGGAAGCAGGCGTTACAGACGGTGATGACCAGCACCGGGCTGGTTATGCATCAGGAGGGAAGCGTGCTCTTCGTCTATTCGCAGCGCTGGCGTGAAGAGAAGCAGGCGCGAGCGCTGGCGGAACAGGTGCGCCGTCAGCAGACGTTGCCGTTGAAACACGCCAGTATTGTGCTGCAGTACGCTGATGCCAGCGAACTGGCAAAGTCCGGAGGCAAACTTCTCAGCGCGCGCGGCACGCTGACCGTTGACAAGCGCACCAACCGGCTCATCGTTCGCGATGACGGTGAACATCTTCAGGCGTTTAGCGCGTGGGCAACGGAGATGGATATTCCCGTCGGCCAGGTTGAGCTGGCTGCACATATCGTCACTATCAATGAAACCAGCCTACGTGAGCTGGGTGTGAAATGGAGCCTCGCCGAGGCTGAAGGGGCAATAGGGGCTGGTAAAATCACCTCGCTGAGTAGCGATTTGTCGGTAGCCGATGCCACGACGCGCGGTGGTTTTAATATTGGCCGCATCAATGGTCGCCTGCTTGAGCTGGAGCTGTCCGCGCTGGAACAAAAGCAAAAGGTGGATATTATCGCCAGCCCGCGGCTTCTGGCTTCACATTTGCAGCCCGCGAGCATTAAGCAGGGTAGCGAGATTCCCTATCAGGTCTCGAGCGGAGAGAGCGGGGCCACTTCGGTCGAATTTAAAGAAGCGGTGCTGGGCATGGAGGTGACGCCGACGGTGCTACAGAATGGTCGGGTTCGGTTGAAGCTGCATATCAGCGAAAATATGCCGGGCCAGGTGCTACAGCAGGCGGATGGCGAAGTGCTGGCCATCGACAAGCAGGAGATTGAAACCCAGGTTGAGGTTAAAAGTGGCGAAACGCTGGCGCTGGGCGGCATTTTTTCGCAGAAGAATAAAAACGCCAGCGACAGTGTGCCTTTTTTAGGCGATATCCCTTTGTTGGGTCATCTTTTTCGCCGTGATGGGAAAGACAATGAACGACGTGAACTGGTGGTGTTTATCACGCCACGTATTATTTCTGTGCAATAGCAGCGAGTAATCATGCGAATTTAGCAGCGAAGGTGCGCCGTGGGTTTGACGTGGGAGCAGATTTAGCATACAAGGAGTACCGATTTGAGTGTCAACGTATGCCGCTCGTACTCCTGTAGTCTGCTGATTTAATCTGTTGCCAAACCAGCCGGAGTATTGAGATAATTTTCAGTCTGACTCTCGCTCTATTGCATAAGAGGTTTCAGTTCATGTCCTGCGACGCGTGATGTTCTGCGGCGCGGATTTATCATTAACGAATAGTCTTAGTAGTACCAAAAAAATGGCAGAGAAACGCAATATCTTTCTGGTTGGGCCCATGGGTGCCGGCAAAAGCACTATTGGGCGCCAGCTGGCTCAACAGCTCAATATGGAATTTTACGATTCTGATCAAGAGATTGAGAAACGAACAGGCGCTGACGTGGGCTGGGTCTTTGATGTCGAAGGCGAAGAAGGTTTCCGTGACCGCGAAGAAAAAATCATCAATGAGTTAACGGAAAAGCAGGGTATTGTTCTGGCAACAGGCGGTGGCTCTGTAAAATCACGCGAAACGCGCAATCGTCTCTCCGCTCGTGGCGTGGTTGTCTATCTGGAAACCACCATTGAAAAACAGCTCGCTCGCACTCAGCGCGATAAAAAGCGCCCGCTGCTGCAGGTTGAAACGCCGCCGCGCGAAGTGCTCGAAGCGCTGGCCGACGAACGTAATCCGCTGTATGAAGAGATTGCTGACGTCACTATTCGTACTGACGATCAGAGCGCAAAAGTTGTCGCTAACCAGATCATCCATATGCTGGAAAGCAACTAATACTGGCCTGAAAAGTAGAATGCCAGCGAATAACAGTCACTAAGGTGGACGTCGCGTTATGGAGAGGCTTACAGTAACTCTCGGGGAACGTAGTTACCCGATTACCATCGCGGCTGGTTTGTTTAACGACCCAGCTTCCTTCTTACCGCTCAAGTCCGGCGATCAGGTTATGCTGGTCACCAACGAAACGCTGGCACCGCTTTATCTGGACCAGGTTCGCTCCGTGCTCGAGCAGGCTGGCGTGAAGGTTGATAGCGTCATTCTGCCGGACGGCGAACAGTATAAAAGCCTGGCCGTCATGGATACCGTTTTCACCGCGCTTTTGCAGAAACCACACGGTCGTGATACTACGCTGGTGGCGCTGGGCGGCGGTGTGATCGGTGACTTAACCGGTTTTGCGGCGGCGAGCTATCAGCGCGGCGTACGCTTTATCCAGGTGCCTACCACTCTGCTGTCGCAGGTGGATTCTTCGGTTGGCGGCAAAACCGCGGTCAACCATCCCCTTGGTAAGAATATGATTGGCGCATTCTGGCAGCCGGCCTCCGTTGTGGTTGACCTGAACTGCCTGAAAACGCTACCGAAACGCGAGCTCTCCTCTGGCCTTGCCGAAGTCATTAAGTACGGCATCATCCTGGATGCGCCGTTCTTCGACTGGCTGGAAGCGAACATCGACGCGCTGATGGCGCTGGATGAAAAAGCGATGGCGTACTGTATTCGCCGTTGTTGTGAGCTGAAAGCCGATGTTGTGGCTGCCGACGAGCGCGAAACCGGGTTACGTGCTTTACTCAATCTTGGGCATACGTTTGGCCACGCCATTGAAGCCGAGATGGGTTATGGCAACTGGCTGCACGGTGAAGCCGTGGCGGCGGGTATGGTGATGGCGGCTCACGCCTCCGAGCGCCTGGGCCAGTTTGACGCTCAGGATACTCAGCGCATCATCGCACTGCTTAAGCGCGCAGGGCTGCCGGTTGCGGGTCCGCAGGAGATGACGGCGCAAGCCTATCTGCCGCACATGCTGCGAGATAAAAAAGTCCTGGCTGGCGAAATGCGCTTAGTGCTGCCGCTGGCTATCGGGAAAAGTGAGGTACGCGGTGGCGTATCCCACGATGTGGTTCTTGGCGCTATTGCTGATACCCAGCAGGCGCAACTATAAGAAAGGTCTAGCCGCGTTCGCGCGGTGTTTTAACTTCAGGTGATGTGCAATTGTCGTGGCATAAGCCTTTTAGTGGGGTGTTAAATGGATGAATTTAAACCAGAAGACGAGCTGAAACCCGATCCCAGCGATCGTCGTACTGGTCGCTCTCGTCAATCTTCCGATCGTGACAGCGAGCCACAGATCAACTTTGATGATGTGGAACTCGATGCGGATGAGCGTCGTCCGTCCCGTAGTCGCAAAGCACGTGAAGAAGCCGAGCCGGAAGACGAATACTACGAATCTGAAGAAGCCGATGACGCTGACGCAGAGGAAGTGGTAGAGCGCCGCCCGCGTAAACGTAAAAATGCCGCGCCGCGTAAACCGGCTTCCCGCCAGTACATTATGATGGGGCTGGGCGTGGTTGTGCTGCTGGTGCTGATTGTCGGCATCGGTTCGGCACTGAAAGCACCTTCTTCAAACGATCAAAGCGCATCGTCGGAGAAGAGCATCTCTCTGTCGGGCGATAATACCGATCAGGCCAATGCTTCTCAGCCTCAGCCTGCACAGGAAAACAACCCGCAGCAGGACGTCACGCTGCCGCCAATCTCCTCTACGCCGACCCAGGGCCAGCAGACCGCTGCGCCGGACGGTCAGCAGCGCGTCGAAGTTCAGGGTGACCTGAACAATGCGCTGACGCAGCCGCAGGGCCAGAGCGACGACACGGTCGTGAACTCTACGCTGCCGACGGAACCGGCTACCGTGGCACCGATTCGTAACGGTGCGCGCCCTGCGGTCACTGCGCCGGTGGAAACGCCGCGTCAGACCGCGACGGCTCCGCGTCCGGAACGTAAGCATACGGTTATCGAAACCAAACCGCAGCCGATGGCCACGGTGAAAACGCAGGCTCCGGCCGCGCAGAGCAAACCGGTTGAAACGAAGCCGGTGACCACTGCGCCGAAACAGACCGTAACGGCGGCCACCTCAACGCCGGCAAAAGCGCCTGCGGCTGAAGCGGCAAAACCGGCGGCAACCACCGCTGCGCCTGCGCCTACCGCCACGACGGCTACGGCCGCTGCAACCGCAGCGCCTGCCGCGACGGCAACCGGCAAGTCGGCGGGCGACGTGGGCTCGCTGAAATCAGCTTCTGGCTCACATTACACGCTGCAGCTCAGCTCTTCTTCTAACTACGACAACCTCAACGGTTGGGCGAAGAAAGAGAACCTGAAAAACTACGTGGTGTATGAAACCTCTCGCAATGGCCAGCCGTGGTATGTCCTGGTCAGCGGCATCTACGCATCGAAAGATGATGCCAAACGCGCCGTGACCACGCTGCCAGCCGACGTACAGGCCAAAAACCCGTGGGCGAAACCGCTGCATCAGGTACAGTCTGACCTGAAGTAACCGTCGTTTCGTTGTCGACCGCCCCGTCTATATCGCATGGTATAGGCGGGGCGTAGAAGCGCAGGATGCTGTCGGAGCTTTCTCCACAGCCGGAGAGAGTGTAAGTAGTCAGGCCGCATGAAAAAAAATCGCGCTTTTTTGAAATGGGCAGGGGGAAAGTACCCACTGCTCGATGAAATTCAAGGCCATCTGCCCGAGGGCGATTGTCTGGTTGAACCCTTCGTTGGTGCTGGATCGGTATTCCTGAATACCGATTTTTCGCGTTATATTCTGGCTGATATCAACAGCGATCTCATTGAGCTCTATAAAATCGTTAAAACGCGCGCCGATGAGTACGTTGAGCAGGCGAGGACGCTGTTTGTTCCCGAAACCAATAACGCCGAGCGCTACTATCAATTCCGCGAAGAGTTTAACGCCAGTACCGACCTGTTCCGTCGCGCGGTGCTGTTTTTGTACCTCAACCGCCACGGCTACAACGGCCTGTGCCGTTATAATCTGCGCGGTGAGTTTAACGTCCCGTTTGGCCGTTATAAGAAGCCCTATTTCCCGGAAGCCGAGCTGCGCCATTTCGCTGAGAAGGCGCAAAACGCCGAATTCTACTGCGAGTCTTATGAAGACTGCATGAAGCGCGCCGGTAAAAATGCCGTAGTCTACTGCGATCCGCCCTATGCGCCGCTGTCAGCTACGGCCAATTTTACGGCTTATCACACCAATAGCTTCAGCCTGGAGCAGCAGGAGATTCTGGCGCGAAAGGCGGAGGAGCTGATGGCGAAGCGGATCCCGGTACTGATTTCGAACCATCGTACGCCGCTGACGCTGGAATGGTATAAAAACGCGACGGATACGCACGTCGTCAAGGTTCGACGCAGTATTAGCCGCAACGGCGGCACGCGTAAAAAGGTGGACGAACTGCTGGCGCTGTATCGCCCGCCAGGCAAAAAACAACGTTAAAGACCCTAATGGATAGGCTCTGAGGAGATGCGGATGAAACAGTACCTGATTGCCCCTTCAATTTTGTCGGCCGATTTTGCCCGCCTGGGGGAAGACACGGCCCGTGCGCTGGCCGCCGGGGCGGACGTGGTTCATTTCGATGTTATGGATAACCATTACGTGCCTAACCTGACCATCGGACCGATGGTGCTGAAAGCGCTGCGTGATTACGGCATTACCGCCCCTATTGATGTGCACCTGATGGTGAAACCGGTTGACCGTCTGGTGCCGGACTTTGCCGCCGCAGGCGCCAGCATCATCACTTTCCATCCGGAAGCCTCTGAACACGTTGACCGTACGCTGCAGCTGATCAAAGAGCATGGCTGTAAAGCCGGTCTGGTGCTGAACCCGGCTACGCCGCTAAGCTACCTCGACTACGTGATGGACAAGCTGGACGTCATCCTGCTGATGTCGGTTAACCCAGGCTTCGGCGGTCAGTCCTTTATTCCACATACGCTGGACAAGCTGCAGGAAGTGCGTCGCCGCATTGATGTGTCCGGCTATGACATCCGTCTGGAAGTCGACGGCGGCGTGAAGGTGAATAATATTCGCGAAATCGCGGCGGCCGGGGCGGATATGTTTGTCGCCGGGTCGGCGATTTTTGGCCAACCAGACTACAACAAAGTCATTGATGAAATGCGCAGTGAGCTGGCAAAGGTAAGTCATGGATAAATTGCAAACCATTCGCGGCGTCGCGTTTGACCTCGACGGTACGCTGGTCGACAGCGCGCCGGGGCTGACGGCGGCGGTGGATAGCGCCCTGTATGCGCTGGAGCTTCCGGTCGCGGGCGAAGACCGCGTCGTTACCTGGATTGGCAACGGTGCCGATGTTCTGATGGAACGGGCGCTGAACTGGGCCCGCCAGGAACGCGCTTCCCAGCGCGCGGCGCAGGGGAAACCCTCCGTCGATAGCCACGATATTCCGCAAGACGAGCAGCTTCGCGTGCTGCGACGTCTGTTCGATCGTTATTATGCCGAGTTTGCCGAAGAGGGTAGCTTCCTGTTCCCGCACGTTGAGCAAACGCTGGCCGCGCTGCACGCCAGCGGCTTACCGCTGGCGCTGGTGACCAACAAGCCAACGCCGTTCGTGGCACCGATACTGGCGTCGCTGGGCATCGACAGCTATTTCTCCGTGGTGATTGGCGGGGATGACGTGCAGAACAAGAAGCCGCATCCCGAGGCGTTGCTGAAGGTGGCGGAGAAGCTTTCTTTGGCCCCGGAAGCGCTGTTGTTTGTCGGTGACTCGCGCAATGATATTCAGGCCGCTAAGGCTGCGGGCTGCACCTCCGTTGGTCTGACCTACGGCTACAACTATGGCGAAGCCATCGCGCTGAGCGAGCCGGACGTCGTCTTTGACCACTTCAATGAACTTTTGCCCGCTCTCGGGCTTGCAAACAGTGAAAATCAGGAATCAGAACATGACTAAGCCCATCGTATTCAGCGGCGCACAGCCGTCAGGTGAACTGACCATCGGTAACTACATGGGTGCACTGCGTCAGTGGGTCAACATGCAGGATGACTATCACTGCATCTACTGCATCGTTGACCAGCACGCGATTACCGTACGTCAGGACCCGCAGGCGCTGCGTAAGGCGACGCTCGACACGCTGGCGCTGTATCTGGCCTGCGGAATCGACCCGGAAAAAAGCACCATCTTCGTACAGTCTCACGTGCCGGAACACGCACAGCTGGGCTGGGCGCTGAACTGCTACACCTATTTCGGCGAGCTGAGCCGTATGACTCAGTTCAAAGATAAATCTGCCCGCTACGCGGAAAACATCAACGCCGGCCTGTTTGACTACCCGGTGCTGATGGCGGCAGACATCCTGCTGTACCAGACCAATCAGGTGCCGGTTGGTGAAGACCAGAAGCAGCACCTGGAGCTGAGCCGCGATGTCGCCCAGCGCTTTAACGCCATCTACGGCGATATCTTCAAAGTGCCTGAGCCGTTTATTCCGAAGTCCGGCGCGCGCGTAATGTCGCTGCTTGAGCCGACCAAGAAGATGTCCAAGTCCGATGACAACCGCAACAACGTGATTGGCCTGCTGGAAGACCCGAAATCGGTAGTGAAAAAGATCAAACGTGCGATGACCGACTCTGAAGAGCCGCCGGTTATTCGCTACGATCAGAAAGAGAAAGCGGGCGTTTCTAACCTGCTGGATATTCTCTCCGGCGTAACCGGCCAGAGCATTCCTGAGCTGGAAAAACACTTCGAAGGCAAGATGTACGGCCACCTGAAAGGGGAAGTGGCGGAAGCCGTTTCCGGTATGCTGAGCGAACTGCAGGAGCGTTATCATCGCTTCCGTAACGACGAAGCTTTCCTGCAGAAGATCATGAAAGAAGGCGCAGAGAAGGCCAGTGCGCGTGCATCTCAGACGCTGAAGGCGGTGTACGAAGCGATTGGCTTTGTGGCCAAACCGTAAGCATTAGCGCAAATTGCCGGGTGGCGGCTGCGCCATACCCGGCCTACATGCTCTGCAATATCAGTGGGTTGTGTGGGTTTATGTAGGCCTGATAAGCGAAGCGCCATCAGGCAGCTATTTTGTCACCAACTTCAAACCGGGATAATCCCGGTTTTTTTACGTTTAATGGTTGGAGAACCAGTTCAACCGGTCGCGAAGCCCAACCACGCGCCCAACGATAATCAGCGCCGGGCTCGCCATCTGCTGCGCCAGCTCGCCGAGCTGCGTCAACTGACCATCGACCACGCGCTGGTTCACCGCCGTACCGTTCTCGACGATGGCGACCGGCATATCGCCCTGCATTCCGTGCTCAATCAGCTTCTGTTGAATAGTGGCTGCCTGGTTCAACCCCATGTAGAACACCAGCGTTTGCTTTTCTGCCGCCAGGTTTTCCCAGTCCAGTTCGCCGCCGGTCTTCAGGTGGCCGGTGACCAGGCGTACGCTTTGTGCGTAGTCGCGATGGGTCAGCGGAATGCCGGAGTAAGCCGAGCAGCCTGAAGCGGCCGTGATCCCCGGCACCACCGAGAAAGGAATACCCGCATCGCACAGGGTTTCCAGTTCTTCACCGCCGCGACCAAAAATAAAGGGGTCGCCGCCTTTCAGGCGCACCACGCGTTTACCCTGCTGTGCTTCACGCAGCAGAATCTGGTTAATTTCATCCTGCGGTACGCAGTGGTAGCCCGCGCGTTTACCGACGAATACGCGGTCTGCGTCGCGGCGAACCAGATTCATGATGTCATCAGAGACCAGTCGGTCGTATACCACGACGTCAGCCTGCTGGATCTGCTGTAGCCCTTTGAGCGTCAGGAGCCCGGCATCGCCCGGCCCGGCGCCGACCAGCACCACTTCACCACGGTGGTCGAGCGGGGCGGTCAGCAGCTGTTCGGTCGTTTCTTCAATGGCCTGGCGGTCCTGGTTAGCCAGCGACTGCGCCAGGCGATCGTTCATGAACATTTTTTCCCAGAAGCGGCGGCGTTCGCCCATCGTGGAGAACTGTTTTTTCACCCGTTCGCGTAGCTTTCCGGCATAGGCCGCAACCTGGCCCAGATGCTGTGGCAGCATCGCTTCCAGCTTCTCGCGCAGCAGGCGTGCCAGCACCGGTGAGGTGCCGCCGGAGGAGACCGCTACCATGAGCGGCGAGCGGTCGATAATTGATGGCATGATAAAGCTTGCGGCTTTCGGCGCATCCACCACGTTGCAGAAAATGCGTCGGGCTTCCGCCTCATCGCTGACCTGCTGATTGACCGCATCGTCGTCGGTGGCGGCAATGGCCAGCCAGCAGGGGTCGAGCAGAGCGGGCTGGAAGTCGCCCGCGACCAGCGTCAGCATTCCCGCCTCGGCCCAGACGTGGAACTGCGGGACGTAATCCCGCGCATTTACCGTGAGGCGAGCGCCCGCGTCCAGCAGTAGACGCGCCTTGCGTTCGGCAACATCACCGCCGCCGACCAGCAAACATTCGCGATCGCGCAGTTGGCAAAAGATGGGTAAGTGATCCACGGGGCAACCTCACGGAATTAGCAATAGAAATGCGGGGAATGAATAATGCGGGTAAGGATAACAGCAGACATCGTACGGAATACACGATTTTTCCTGCTGTTACCCCTTTAAGGTCATAAGTTTTTGGTATTACTTATGCCTGAACGTTCAGGCCTTGAGCTGCACCTGGCCGTCTTTAACGCGCGCTTCGTAATGGGCGACGGAATGGCTCTCATCTTCCATGCACAGCCCATCACGCAGACGGAAGCGCTGTTTTTTCAGCGGGCTTGCTACCCACAGCTCGCCCTGATGTTCGGCAATCAGGCCGCGAGACAGCACGCTCGATTCGAAGAACGGGTCGATGTTGCTGATGGCAAAGACCCGATCATCGGCATACGGGCGGAAGATCGCCACCTGCTGGTCTCCCAGCAAGGCGCAGACGCCGGTCGCTGGGACAATAGCGTCAATTTTGCAGATATTTACCCACTGGCTCATGCGTTTTCCTCCACCAGAGTGACCGGAATACGTTCATACGGCGTAGCAGGGCGGTGCTGGGCACGCTCGGCAACCACCTGGACGTTCGGGTCACGTTGTTCGCTGTTGATAAAGTGTTTGAAGCGTACCTGAGCGGCCGGGTCGTTTACGGTCTCGGTCCATTCGCAGGCAAACGCTTCACGCAGACGGGCGATTTCAGCTTCCAGATGTTCGTTCAGGCCCAGCTTGTCGTCGATGATCACGGAACGCAGGTAGTCGATACCGCCTTCCAGGTTATCCAGCCACGGCGCGGTACGCGTCAGCTTATCGGCGGTACGGATGTAGAACATCATGAAGCGATCGAGGTATTTGATCAGCGTTTCGCGATCGAGGTCAGCCGCCAGCAGATCCGCGTGACGTGGCTTCATGCCGCCGTTACCGCAGACGTACAGGTTCCAGCCTTTCTCGGTGGCGATGATGCCAACGTCTTTGCCCTGCGCTTCTGCACACTCGCGTGTACAGCCGGAGACGCCAAACTTCATTTTGTGCGGCGTACGAATGCCTTTGTAGCGGTTTTCTAACTCCACGCCGAAGCCCACGCTGTCGCCCACGCCGTAACGACACCAGGTGCTACCGACGCAGGTTTTGGCCATACGCAGCGCTTTCGCATAGGCGTGACCGGTTTCGAAGCCTGCTTCAATCAGCTGACGCCAGATTTCCGGCAGATCGTCTTTCTGCGCACCGAACAGGCCGATACGCTGGGAGCCGGTGATTTTGGTGTACAGATTGAATTCTCGCGCGATACGGCCAACGGCCACCAGGCCTTCTGGGGTGATTTCACCGCCGGCGGAGCGTGGGATCACCGAGTAGGTACCGTCTTTCTGGATATTGGCCAGGAAGTTGTCGTTGGTGTCCTGAAGCGGCGTATGCTGCGGCTTGAGGATATATTCGTTCCAGCAGGAAGCCAGCAGGGACCCCACGGTCGGTTTGCAGACTTCACAGCCGTAGCCTTTGCCGTATTTTGCCAGCAGCTCGTCGAAGGTTTTGATGCCTTCCACGCGAATCAGGTGATACAGCTCCTGGCGGGTGAACGCAAAGTGTTCACACAGGCTGTGGTTGACTTCAATACCCTGTTTCGCCAGCTCGGCGTTGAGGACCTGGGTGACCAGCGGAATACAGCCGCCGCAGCCGGTACCGGCTTTGGTTTCGGCTTTCAGCGCCGCCACGGTGTGGCAACCTTTGTTAATCGCGGCGATCAGATCGCCTTTCGAGACGTCGAAGCAGGAGCAAATTTGCGCGCTGTCCGGCAGCTTATCGACGCCGATAGACGGTTTACCGCTGCTGGCGTGCGCCGGCAGAATCAGCGAATCCGGGTTTTCCGGCAGTTCGATGGCGTTCAGCGCCAGCTGCAGCAGGTTGCCGTAGTCGCTGGTGTCGCCGACCAGCACCGCGCCGAGCAGCGTTTTGTTATCTGCGCTGACGATAAGGCGTTTGTAGACTTCTTTGCTTTCGTCGAGGTAGACGTAGCTGCGCGCACCCGGCGTACGGCCATGCGCATCGCCGATACCGCCTACGTCAACGCCAAGCAGCTTCAGCTTGGCGCTCATATCGGCACCCTGGAAGCTGTTTTCGCTGCCGAGGATGTGGTCAACGGCAACCTGAGCCATTTTGTAGCCCGGCGCCACCAGGCCGTAGACGCGGTTCTTCCAGCTGGCGCATTCGCCGATGGCGTAGATATCCGGATCGGAGGTCTGGCAGCGGTCATTAATCATGATGCCGCCTCGCTGGGCGACTTCCAGACCACACTGGGTGGCCAGCTTGTCGCGCGGGCGAATGCCGGTAGAGAAGACGATAAAGTCGACTTCCAGCTGGCTGCCGTCGGCAAAGCGCATGGTTTTACGGGCGTTCTCGCCTTCCTGCACGATCTCTTTGGTGTTTTTGCTGGTGTGAACCTTCACACCCATGCTTTCGATTTTGCGCTTGAGCTGCTCGCCGCCCATCTGATCGAGCTGTTCCGCCATTAGCATCGGGGCGAATTCGATCACGTGGGTTTCAACGCCGAGGTTTTTCAGCGCGCCGGCTGCTTCGAGGCCGAGCAGGCCGCCGCCGACCACCGCACCGCGTTTGCTACGGCGGGCGCAGGATTCAATGGCGTTCAGATCTTCAATGGTACGGTAAACGAAGCAATCCTGAGTTTCAGACCCTTTAATCGGTGGGATCCACGGGTAAGAACCGGTCGCCATAATCAACTTGTCGTAAAAGACGGTACGACCCGCGCTGGAGTGGATCACCTTCTCTTTACGGTTAATGGTGATGGCGCGTTCGCCGACCAGTACCTTCACACCATGCTTCTCATAGAAGCCCTCACGGACCAACGACAGCTCTTCCGCCGTGTGGTGTGAGAAGTAGGAGGAGAGGTGGACGCGGTCGTAGGCGATGCGGGGTTCTTCACAGAAGACGGTAATGTCGAAGTGGCTGGCATCGGATTTATCGAGAAGATCCTCGATAAAACGGTGGCCGACCATGCCGTTACCGATAATTGCGAGTCTGACTTTGCTCATTTTTGCCTCGATTTCTATTCTAATACTGCCTACCTTAACGATTCAGCTAGGGGGATTATTGATTCAAATCAATTTAGCCTTTACCTACCACTTAATGGGTATGGCTATGATTTTAAAGTGGTTTTGTAAGTTGCGGATAATACACAACTTTCTTTGGTGTTTGTTTTTTGTTCGAAATGAGCAAATAAGCGGCGGGGGGCAGAGCTGGAGAAAGGTGCCCCTTTTCAAGTTGAAAAGGGGCGGTAAGGATTAGTGTCCGGCAACCGTAGCATGCTGACGGTGGCGGCTAACGAAGCCGAGGATCAGACACATCACAAACACGACAGCGTAGAGTCCGTTCGCCGTGGTGAGCGCAGCCAGCGGGCCGCTGCTGGCAACGATCGGGCCGGTTACCACGAAGGTCAGCATGGTGCCGATGGTGCCACAGGTCAGCACGAAGTTAACCAGTTTTGGGGAGGCGACTTTGGTCTGTAGCGAACCCAGGGTGATAATTGAGGTATAAATGGCGCTGGAGAAGAAGCCCAGGGTCAGAATAAACCATGCCAGATGCTGCGGTTCGCCGTGGTTGAACAGGTACATCATCACGGTCGCGATGCCAGCCAGCACGGTCAGGATACGCTGCAGGTCGAAGAAGCGCAGGATGAAGCTGAAGGCCCACATGCCGAACATGTAAGACATCCAGAAGTCGCTGACCAGTTTACCCGCGTCACCAAGGCTCATGCCCAGGCCTTTAGCATATTCCGGCACCCAGGAGATAAAGCCCAGCTGGCCGAGGATGTAGCACAGGGCGGCGATGGACAGGAACAGCACGCCAATGCCCCACTTCTCTTTGACCACTGGCTGGTCGTTCTGTTGGGCTTTTTTCCCCAGCAGTGGGAACTCGCAGCCGAAGGTCAGCACGAAAATCGCGACGTAGATCAGGCCAATGCAGGCATAGACCCAGTACCACTCGATGGTACGAGCCAGTAGCCAGGCGGCGAGCATCGGGAAAATCATCCCCGCCATGCTGAAGAAGGAGTCGGTAAACAGCAGGCGCGCGCCGCGCTGACGGCCTTCATACATATGGGTAATCAGGAAGGTACCGATCGACATGGTGATCCCGCTGACCAGACCGAGCACGAACATGGCCGCCGAGAACAGCGCCAGGCTGTGGCTGGTCATCAGGCCGGCCACCGCCAGTACCATCAGAATGAAGCCAAAACGCAGCTGCGTCTTCAGGGGAACAATTTCCATCAGCCATGCATTGAGGAAAATCGAGATCAGAATACCGGCGTTCAGGAAGGTAAAGGTATTACTCATGCTGGAAACGGGCAGATTGAAGTAATCGGCGATGTTCCCCATCACCATCCCGGTGACGATCACCAACGCACCGGTAAGGGCGTAGGAGAAGAAGCTAATCCATGTGAGCTTGATACGGTTGCTGTTAGTCATGACTGGCCTGTGAATAGTTGTGTAAAGCGCGTTGACACTGCGCTGAGCGGGCAGATTTTAGTCACTGAAGTGACGTATTCATAGTTTTATTACGCAAACGTTGGCGTATTACACTTTTCATTGTGATCTGGATCACAAAATCAAATGTGGCAATGCTTACCACGCTCATTATAAGCGTTGAGCCCAGGTAAACTTTGGTAAAGCACTGGCCTGAGGGGCTGTCCCTCTTTAGAATCAAGCCACTTGCTTTCTCTACTGCACCTGTTAAAGGAATTCTCATGCTCAAATCAACTCTGGCGGCCGTGGCGGCTGTTTTTGCTCTCTCGGCGATGGCTCCTGCGGCTTTAGCAGCAACCCAGAATCCGCACGTACTGCTGACGACCTCCGCGGGTAATATCGAGCTGCAGCTGGATAGCCAGAAAGCGCCGGTTTCCGTTGAAAACTTCCTGAAATACGTTAATAGCGGCTTTTACAACAACACGACGTTCCACCGCGTGATCCCGGGCTTTATGGTTCAGGGCGGCGGTTTTAACGAGCAGATGCAGCAGAAGCAGCCGAACCCGCCGATTAAAAACGAAGCTGACAATGGCCTGCGTAATACTCGCGGCACTATCGCGATGGCGCGTACTGCTGATAAAGATAGCGCAACCAGCCAGTTCTTCATCAACGTGGCCGATAACGCCTTCCTTGATCACGGTCAGCGTGATTTCGGCTATGCGGTATTCGGCAAGGTTGTGAAGGGCATGGACGTGGCGGATAAAATCTCCCAGGTGCCGAGCCATAACGTCGGGCCGTACCAGAATGTGCCGACCAAGCCGGTCGTGATCCTTTCCGCGAAAGTCCTGCCGTAAGCCATATCGGGCGGCGTCAGGCATGAGGCCGTCGCCCGTATCGCTAAAGTGGATGTCACCCGGTAGAATGGCGGCAGAAAGATAACCGGAGCCGCCATGATCCTGCTGATTGATAATTACGATTCCTTTACCTGGAACCTTTACCAGTATTTCTGTGAGCTGGGCGCCAGCGTAACGGTCAGACGTAACGATGACATCACTCTCGAGGAAATCGCCCTGCTGGCACCGGAGAAAATCGTTATCTCTCCAGGCCCCTGCACGCCGGATGATGCCGGTATTTCACTTGACGTTATTCGCCGCTACGCCGGCAAAATTCCCATTCTTGGCGTCTGCTTAGGTCATCAGGCTATCGCTCAGGCCTTTGGCGCGCGTATCGTTCGCGCCGCTCAGGTCATGCACGGCAAAACCTCGCCGATTTTCCATCAGCAGCAGGGCGTCTTTCGCGGGCTGAATAACCCGCTGACGGTTACCCGCTATCATTCGCTGCTGATTCAGCCGGATACCCTGGCGGACTGCTTTGAGGTTACCGCGCTTAGCGAAGCCGGTGAAATCATGGGGATTCGTCACCGCGAGTGGGATCTCGAAGGCGTACAGTTCCACCCGGAAAGCATTCTTAGCGAGCAAGGACACGCGCTGCTGGCCAACTTTCTCCATCGATAGTAGTTGCCATGATGTGATTTTTTATGCATATTTTGTGGATAGATTCTCACAATCATTGCTGCATCGTTGAAGAAGGGCATGACATGGTAACCAAACAACCTGCGATCACCCGCGCGACCTTCGATCAGGTCATTTTGCCAATTTATGCACCGGCCGAGTTTATTCCGGTGAAGGGCAAGGGCAGCCGCGTCTGGGATCAGCAAGGCAAAGAGTACGTTGATTTTGCAGGCGGTATTGCGGTGACGGCGCTGGGCCACTGTCATCCGGCACTGGTGGACGCGCTGAAAACCCAGGGTGAAACCCTGTGGCATACCAGCAACGTGTTTACTAACGAACCGGCGCTGCGCCTGGGGCAGAAGCTGGTGGATGCTACCTTCGCGGAACGTGTGGTATTCATGAATTCCGGAACGGAAGCCAACGAAACCGCCTTTAAGCTGGCGCGTTACTACGCGTCTACCCGCCATAGCCCGTACAAAACCAAAATTATTGCCTTCCATAACGCGTTCCACGGACGTTCGTTGTTCACCGTTTCCGTGGGCGGTCAGCCGAAGTATTCCGATGGTTTTGGCCCGAAACCGGCCGATATTGTCCACGTACCGTTTAACGATCTGCATGCGGTAGAAGCGGTAATGGACGATCATACCTGCGCGGTCGTGGTCGAGCCTATTCAGGGTGAAGGCGGCGTACTGGCGGCAACGCCAGAATTCCTCAAAGGCCTGCGCGCGCTGTGCGATAAGCACCAGGCGCTGTTGGTGTTTGATGAAGTGCAGAGCGGCATGGGCCGTACCGGCTCGCTGTTCGCTTACATGCACTACGGCGTGACGCCGGATATTCTGACCAGCGCCAAGGCGTTGGGCGGCGGTTTCCCGGTCAGCGCTATGCTCACCACCGAAGAGATTGCCAGTGCCTTCCACGTGGGGTCACACGGTTCCACCTACGGCGGTAACCCGCTGGCCTGTGCCGTGGCCGGGGCGGCCTTCGATATCATTAACACCCCCGAAGTCCTTAACGGCGTGAATGCTAAACGTGAGCGCTTTGTTCAGCATCTGCAGCACATTAACGCGAAGTACGATGTCTTCAGCGATGTGCGCGGCATGGGTCTGCTGATAGGTGCAGAACTGAACGCGAAGTATAAAGGCCGCGCGCGCGACTTCCTGTATGCTGCGGCGGATGCTGGCGTGATGGTGCTGAATGCGGGCCCGGACGTGATGCGCTTTGCGCCATCTCTGGTGGTGGAAGAACAGGATATCGACGACGGTATGCAGCGCTTTGCACAAGCCGTGGCAGCATTGATCAGCTAGACTGCCGTTTCAACCAGCCGCCGTGCCGCGGGCGCTGGCGCCAGGCCACCGACGAGATGGTGTGCATGGTGCTTAAGTGCCCTAAAATACGCTGGAGATGCTGTTCCATGGTGCTCAACGGCCCGTGGGACAGCGCGTCCGGCGCTTCCATAATGTTCACCTCGCCGCTGCTTCCCGCCTCATCGTATTCCAGACGCTGCTGACAGCGCTGGAGCGCGATTTCACACGACTCCAGATAGCGTTGGGCCAGATCCGGCGTCAGCATGTTGTGCTCGCGTGCCAGGGTCGTCATGGCGTTGATGTGCTCGACGATAAACTGGCTGTGGGTGACCCACAGCTTCATGTCTTCGAGATAGCGAGAGTTAAATCCCGGTTCCTGCATGGCCTGGTTGAGGGTGTTGTACAGCGTATTGTGCGCCTGGTTGACGCGCATGCGCTGATAGGCAAGCTTAGGCGCCTGCGGGTCGGGGCTGAGGATCAGACGAATGGCCTCCTGGTCAGCCTCCAGCGCCGCCTGAGCGTTCTGACGCAGCTGGCCGCTCTGCCACTGCGGCCACAGCCAGATCATCCCACCAAAGGCAATCAGGCAGCCGATCAGGGTGTCGATAAAGCGGGCGATAATAAACTCTTCGCCGTTGAGCGTCAGAAGCTGCAAGGTATACACCGCCGTAATCGTGAAGCCCACGGTGGCCCAGCCGTAGCTGCGGCGAATAATCAAGTAGCTTACCAGCGTCACGATCAGCATCCCAGCCAGCGCCCACCCTTGTGGCGTGTGGAAGTGTAGGGCGATAGCGGCGATGACCAGCCCGGCCAGAGTCCCTGCCGCACGATGGAAAATCCTTACGCGCGTAGCGCCGTAGCCGTTTTGCGTGACCAGCAGGACCGTCATCAGGATCCAGTAGGGTTTCGGCAGATGCAGCGCCATCCCCATCAGGCTGGCAATGCTTAACATGACGCTGAGGCGTGCGGCGTTGCGCAGCGCGGGCGACTTCAGCGACAGATAGCTTTTTAACGCCGGGATGAGCGGCAGGCGGCGCTCTTTGTCGGCCATCAGATTACGTGGGTAAAGTGGGCGCTGGCTACGCAGTACGCGGGCAATACGGCTGAAGTGCCAGGCGCAAAACTGGCCGACCGGGTTATCCGGATGCTGGCGGGCAATTTTATCCAGCGCGCCAATCTGTTTGTCCATCGTGAAGCGCGTGGGGTAGCGATGATAGAGAAGATCGTCCGCTAGCACGCGCAGGCGCGCGGAAACGGTCTGCGCGTTCCAGCGGATCACCGCTTCGGCGTGGCTTTGTTCAACCAGCTTCTGGACCTCTTCCGGCTGGTGCAGGCTAACGGAGATATGTTCCTGCAAATCCAGCCCCATCTGGAAAGCACGCAGCAGCCGCTTGTAGTCGTTATGTTGGTTAGCCGCCAGCATATGCAGCTGCTGGTAGCACTGGGAAATGAGATCCACCACCTTTTGCTGGCGAGTGAGCAGTGGCGGGAGTGCGCTGTTGGGGTCGGTATGCTGCGTCAGCAGACTATATTTTGCTTCGCAATAGTCGGCCAACTGGCGGTAGAGCAGGCTTAACGATTCACGCAGCGGCTGTTCGCGCCATATCCAGAACCACCACCAGTTGAATAATCCGTACCACAGGGTGCCCAGCGCGTAGATGAGCAGCGGCTGCCAGATGGGCATATTGCCGGCCAGGCTGAGCGTAAAAATGGCGGCTATCAGCGAGGCGGGCAGTAGCCGCCCGTGCAGCGCGCTGATCTCCGCCGTTACGCCCAGCAGCAGCGCTAGTCCGCTCAGGATCAGCGGCAGGGGAACGTCGCGCGCCAGCAGCAGCTGCACGGCAAGGCTGCACCCGGCAAACAGGCTGCCGCCGATAATCAGGCGTTTGAAAAAGCGCTTATGTGGGGTGTCGAGACCGGCGATGTTGCAGCAGGCGGGCACCAGCGAGAACAGCAGGCCCTGCTGAAGATGGCCGAAAAGCAGGCCAATAGCCACGGGCAAACACAGCACTAGCGTTTGCCGTAGTGCATAGTTGATTTCTGGGTGGTAAATCAGCCTGCGCCACATAGGGGAAAACAAAAGCGGCGTATTGCCTGGCAATACGCCGTTTAGGCTGGATTAGCGGGTACCGTAAACGACAATGGTTTTGCCGTGTGCGGAGATCAGGTTTTGATCTTCCAGCATCTTCAGGATACGGCCCACGGTTTCACGGGAGCAGCCCACGATCTGACCGATTTCCTGACGGGTAATTTTGATCTGCATGCCGTCCGGGTGGGTCATCGCATCCGGCTGTTTGGCCAGGTTCAGCAGAGTCTGCGCGATACGACCCGTCACATCGAGGAACGCCAGGTTGCCGACTTTCTCAGAGGTAACCTGCAGACGACGCGCCATTTGCGAAGAGAGACGCATCAGAATGTCCGGGTTAACCTGGATCAGCTGACGGAATTTTTTATAAGAGATTTCAGCCACTTCACAAGCGGTTTTTGCCCGTACCCACGCGCTGCGTTCCTGGCCTTCTTCAAACAGGCCTAACTCGCCGATAAAATCGCCCTGGTTGAGGTAAGAGAGGATCATCTCTTTGCCTTCTTCGTCCTTGATGAGAACTGCCACTGAGCCTTTTACGATGTAATACAGCGTCTCTGCTTTTTCACCCTGGTGAATCAGCGTGCTCTTCGAGGGGTACTTATGAATATGGCAATGAGACAAGAACCATTCGAGAGTCGGGTCTGTTTGCGGTTTGCCAAGCACCATGCGCGGTTATCCTCTGTTATAAGCTCTTCCCGGCGGCAAAAACCTGACGGCCACCGGTTGCAATAGTATCCTTCCCGTTACCTGGGAAGTCGGCTGTCGAGTTACGCCGCAGCCTGTAATGTGATGTCCTCTGCATACATGCAGTACGTTTATGTATTACCGTAGCATCCTGACTGTTTTAGCATAGCTTTCGCCGTGTGTCTCCTGGTGTCTCGCTTCAGCATGACGGCGATCGCCTTCCATTGCGAGAATTGTTATGTGCGCGTAATCTGAGAAGAATATTGCAACCTCGGAGTTAAAAATTATGCAAGCGCGTGTGAAATGGGTTGAAGGGTTAACCTTCCTTGGCGAGTCCGCTTCCGGCCACCAGATTCTGATGGACGGCAACTCTGGCGATAAAGCGCCAAGCCCGATGGAAGTCGTGCTGATGGCCGCTGGTGGCTGTAGTGCTATCGACGTGGTGTCTATTCTGCAAAAGGGCCGTAATGACGTCACCGATTGTGAAGTGAAGCTGACGTCCGAGCGCCGTGAAGAAGCGCCGCGACTGTTTACCCATATTAATCTGCACTTCATTGTCACCGGTAAAGCGCTGAAGGATGCGGCGGTATCTCGTGCGGTCGATCTGTCGGCGGAGAAATACTGTTCGGTTGCGTTGATGCTCGAAAAAGCGGTGAATATCACCCACTCTTACGAAGTGATTGAGGGGTAAACCCTTAACAAGGGCGTATGCCGTGCGACTGTCGGGTGGCGGCTACGCCTTACCCGACCTACTCGTTTCGCAATATCCTGTAGGCCTGATAAGCGAAGCACCATCAGGCTTAAGGTTTAGTTGCGGCCTTCCATTAAACGCTGCACCAGCGGCGTCATAATCAATTCCATTGCCAGCCCCATCTTCCCGCCGGGAACGACCAGCGTATTCATATGCGAAATAAACGATCCCTGAAGCATGGCCAGCAGCCACGGATAGTCGATGTTTTTAAGATTACGGAAGTGAATCACCACAAAGCTCTCGTCCAGCGATGGAATACTTTTCGCGGCGAAGGGGTTAGACGTGTCGACCGTGGGCACGCGCTGGAAGTTGATGTGTGTGCGTGAAAACTGCGGGGTGATGTAGTTGATGTAGTCTTCCATTGAGCGCACCACCGAGTCCATGACCGCTTCGCGCGAGTGGCCGCGTTCGCTGGTGTCGCGAATCATCTTCTGGATCCACTCAAGGTTTACGATCGGCACCACGCCGACCAGCAGATCCACGTGGCGGGCCACGTCGTGCTGCGGCGTCACCACGCCGCCGTGGAGCCCTTCGTAGAATAGCACGTCGGTAGGCTCCGGCAGGGGCTGCCAGGGTGTGAACGTGCCGGGCACCTGGTTCCACGGTACCGCTTCGTCGTAGGTGTGCAGGTATTTGCGCGACTTCCCTTTACCGGTCAGGCCGTAATCGCGAAAAGTCTGTTCCAGCAGACCAAAGTCATTGGCATCCGGACCGAAGTAGCTGATATGGCGGCCCAGATCGCGGGCCTTGCGGATCGCCATGTCCATTTCCGGGCGTGTATAGCGGTGGAAGCTGTCACCTTCGACCTCGGCGGATCGCAGGTTAAGCTGGGCGAAGATTTTACGGAATGCGAGGCTGGTGGTGGTCGTACCCGCTCCGCTGGAGCCGGTAACGGCAATAACCGGGTGTTTGGCAGACATGCGAATAACTCCCTGAATACGTGACAGCAAGCAGCGTGCTTCCTGTCACTAGTATAGTTAACCGCGGAATTGGTTACGGGGCATGATATTGACGGTCTCGTGAAGTTCTGACCAGACCAGCACCGCTTCGCCTGTTTGTAGCTGCTGTTTGACGTCGGCGACCTTTTGCGCAAGTGAACGCTCATATTCACCATAATCAGTGCCTTCGCGCAAGACAAAGCTTTCAATCAGGTTATCCAGCGTTTGCGGGTCGAGGTCCTGCCATGGAATGATCATCCTTTCGTCCCCAGCCAGCGCATCAGCCAGGTGGGGATGCGTTTCTCCAGCCACATTTCCGGGTGGCGGAGAGTCCCACCGATAAAGCCCACGTGCCCGCCGTGCTCGGTCAACTGATACTCGACGTTATCCGGCAGCTCTTCCTGGGCGGGAATAGAATGATGATCCATAAACGGATCGTCCTTAGCGTGGATGATCAGCGTCGGCTTGGTGATTTTGCTTAAGATAGGCATCGCGCTGCATTGACGATAGTAGTCAATGGCATCGGCGAAGCCGTGAATTTTTGAGGTAATCGAGTCGTCAAACTCGCGGATGCGACGCATGCTTTTCAGCTGGCGTAAATCTACCGGCAGCGAGCCGGGATAGGCCTTGAGCTTGCGGGCCGCGTTGCCCTTGAGCAGATTGAGCAGGTAGCGCTGGTAGACGCGGGAAAAGCCCTTATCCATATGATAACTACAGGCTTCCAGCATAAACGGCGCTGAGACGATCGCCGCGGCATCCACCGGGACGTTATCACCTTCTTTCGCCAGCAGGCAGGCGAGCATATTGCCGCCCAGCGAATAGCCCACCGCTGCGGTCGGCACATGGCCGTATTCGCGCGCCAGCCAGTGCAGGAACCAAGTGCCATCTTCCGTTTCACCGGAGTGATAGATACGGTTCAGGCGGTTGGGCTCGCCGCTGCAGCCGCGAAAGTGCATCACGACGCCCAGCCAGCCCTGTTCTTTTGCCGCATTAATTAAACCGTGAGCATACGGGCTGTACAGGCTGCCCTCCAGCCCATGGAACACCACCAGGCGCGGTTTATGGCGCGCGGCCTGCGGGTCTTCACTCCACGCCAGATCGACAAAGTCGCCGTCCGGCAGCTCAAGACGCTGCCAGTGCGGCGTGAACTGCAGCTTACGGCGAATAAGGCGCGGCAGCATCGTTTGCAGATGGCGATTGCTGACGCCGCGCATCGGCACGAAGGTGGCGCTGCTGCAGGTGTCGATGTTGAGGTCGTGGTGGGTGGTTTCAGTCATGGCTACGCGATGTTTACTCGTTAATCTGCCGCCTACTATACCGTCACTTTGCCCTTGTGTTTATGAAAATGAGGCATGCGTAGCGCTTTTTATCCCTTTGGAGTCTGATCCTCCTCACAAATTGTTACTTCAATTATTACTCTCAAGCTAATGATTCTTTCCTACGCTTAATTGATGACTTTCTCACCAGAGTGCACACTCTTATCTGTGTTAAGCAATCAAAATGATTAGCTGAATCAGGAGGTTAATAATGTTATCTGGGCAAACGCCAGCACGCGTCTGGAACACGCGCCGCACGGAAAAACAGCGCCGTCTGGCTTCCGTTCCGGTGCAGGGTAAGGTTCTGCCGACCGCAGACCTGACCGCGATGCTGGAAAAACTGATCGCGCCGGGTGACCGCGTGGTATTAGAAGGCAATAACCAGAAGCAGGCAGATTTCCTGTCCCGCATGCTGGCTGAGGTTAACCCGCAGATTGTGCACGACCTGCACATGATTATGCCAAGCGTCGGGCGTAGCGAGCATCTGGATATTTTCGAGAAGGGCATCGCGCGTAAACTCGACTTCTCTTTCTCCGGTACCCAGAGCCTGCGTATTTCGCAGCTGCTGGAGGATGGCCAGCTGGAAATCGGCGCCATCCATACCTACATCGAACTTTACTCCCGCCTGTATGTTGACCTCGCCCCGAACGTGGCGCTGATCGCTGGCTACAAAGCCGACCGTAAAGGTAACCTCTACACCGGGCCGAGTACCGAAGATACCCCGGCGCTGGTGGAAGCTGCCGCATTCCACGACGGCATCGTTATCGCACAGGTTAACGAGCTGGTGGACGACGAGTGCGACCTGCCGCGCGTCGACATTCCTGGGTCGTGGATTGACTACGTTGTGGTTGCCGACAAGCCGTTCTTTATCGAACCGCTGTTTACCCGTGACCCGCGCCTGATCAAACAGGAACATATCCTGATGGCGATGATGGCCATCAAAGGTATCTATGCCGAACACCAGGTGCAGTCCCTGAACCACGGTATCGGTTTTAACACCGCCGCCATCGAGCTGCTGCTGCCGACCTACGGCGAACAGCTGGGCCTGCGCGGCAAAATCTGTAAACACTGGACGCTCAACCCGCATCCGACGCTAATCCCAGCGATTGAAAGCGGCTGGGTAGAAAGCGTGCACTGCTTCGGCGGCGAGCTCGGGATGGAAGAATACATCCGCGCCCGTCCTGACGTGTTCTTCACCGGTGCCGACGGCTCTATGCGCTCTAACCGCGCCTTCTGTCAGCTGGCGGGGCAGTACGCGGTCGATATGTTCATCGGCTCAACCCTTCAGGTTGATGGCCTGGCCAACTCCTCTACCGTGACCCGCGGTCGTCTGTCCGGATTCGGCGGTGCGCCAAATATGGGTCATGACCCGCACGGTCGTCGTCATGCGACACCGGCGTGGCTGAATATGATCACTGAGCCAGACCCCATGCAGCGCGGTAAAAAACTGGTTGTGCAGATGGTCGAAACCTTCCAGGCCGGCGCGAAACCGACCTTCGTCGAAAAACTGGACGCGGTTGACGTGGCGAAAGCCTCCGGCATGCCGTTAGCGCCGGTCATGATCTACGGCGACGACGTGACCCACGTCCTGACCGAAGAAGGTATCGCTTACCTCTATCGTGCGAAAGATCTCGAAGAACGCCGTGCGATGGTGGCGGCGGTTGCCGGTATCACCGACATCGGTCTGGGCGTTGATGCTAAACGCGTGGCTGAACTGCGTCAGAGCGGCAAAGTGGTCTATCCGGAAGATATGGGTATCCGTCGTACCGACGCGACTCGTTCTCTGCTGGCGGCCAGCAGCGTTGCTGACCTGGTTGAATGGTCTGGCGGTCTGTACAACCCACCTGCGAAATTCCGGAGCTGGTAATGAAACTTCTGCCCCAGATTCAGGTTGAAGGCGGTGCCGAATGGCTGGCGCGAACCGCCACGCAGTGTCTGATTGACGAAGCACGATTAAGCCCGAAACCCGGTCTGGTGGACAGTCGGGGGAACGGCGCGCACCACGATTTATCGCTCGCGCTGATGGAGCGTTCGGCGCACAGCCTGACCCCCACGTTTCAGGCGCTAGCGCAACAAAGCTGGCAGCGTCCGGCGGATATTGCGCTGAGACAAACCGTAGGGCGACTCGGCCGTGCGGGTGAGAAACAGATGATGGCCGCTACCGACGGCGTAAACACCCACCGCGGCGCGATCTGGGCGCTGGGGCTGCTGGTGAGCGCGGTGGCCATGCACGGCGGTACCGGCAGTGCGCAGCAGGTTGCGGCCACCGCCGCCGAGCTGGCGAAGCTGCCCGATGCTGCCGCACCGAAGGTCTTCAGTAAAGGGCTGCGCGCCACGCATCGTTATCAGGTGCCCGGCGCGCGCGAAGAAGCGCAGCAGGCGTTTCCACACGTGATGCAGCGTGCGCTGCCCCAGCTACGGCTGAGCCGCCTTAACGGCAGCAGCGAAACGCACGCCCGGCTCGACGCGCTGATGGCGATCATGACTTCGCTGACCGACACCTGCGTTTTGTCGCGCGCGGGTCTGGAAGGGCTGGACGCTATGCAGGACGGCGCACGTGCGGTGCTCAGCGCCGGCGGCAGCGCCCATCCGGCAGGGCAACAAGCCTTGGCCGCGCTCGATCGCCACATGCTGGCGCTGAACGCCTCGCCGGGCGGCGCGGCGGATCTGCTGGCCGCGACCCTGTTTCTCGATCGCATCGAATCGCCTTATTTAAAGCATTAAGAGGATGTTATGGAACACATTACGTTAACCGTACCGGCCAGCCGCACCTTACGCGGTAAAGCGCTGGCAGGCGTTGTGGGCTCCGGGGATATGGAGGTGTTATTCACCGCCGACCAGGGCCAGACGTTAACCGTCGATATCACCACTTCTGTCGATAACAGCCGCAGCCGCTGGGAAGCGCTGATTAACCGTCTGCAAACCGTCAGCAGCCTGCCGGCTGGCACGCTGACCATCCACGACTTCGGCGCGACGCCGGGCGTGGCGCGCATCCGTATCGAACAGGTTTTTGAAGAGGTGAGCTATGCGTGATGACCGCAGTTTTATCGAATTAAAAGCGCGCCAGCGTGCGCATGCGCTGCTGGATGAAGGCAGCTACCGTGAACTGCTCGACCCGTTTGAAGGCGTGATGTCGCCGTGGCTGGGCGCGCAGGGCATCGTTCCGCAGGCCGATGACGGCATGGTTGTGGCAAAAGGCACCATCAATGGCAAACCGGCCGTGGTGGTGGCGATTGAAGGCGCATTCCAGGGCGGCAGCATGGGCGAAGTGTCCGGTGCCAAAATGGCGGCGGCGCTGGAGCTGGCGGCGGAAGATAACCGCAACGGCATCCCAACGCAGGCCGTTCTGAGTCTGGAAACCGGCGGCGTACGTTTACAAGAAGCGAACCTGGGCCTGGCGGCGATTGCCGATATCCACGCGGCGATTGTTGACCTGCGTCGTTATACCCCGGTGGTTGGCATTGTGGCCGGTACCGTGGGCTGCTTCGGTGGGATGTCCATCGCGGCGGCGCTGTGTAGCTATCTGATTGTGACCCGCGAAGCGCGTCTCGGCCTGAACGGCCCGCAGGTTATCGAACAGGAAGCCGGTATTGAAGAGTATGACTCCCGCGATCGTCCGTTTATCTGGAGCATGACCGGTGGCGAAATTCGCTACCAAAGCGGCCTGGTGGAAGCACTGGTTGGCGACGGCGTCAACGCAGTCAAAGCGGCGATGCATGAGGCGCTGGCGAAAGGCGTTCCGGCGAAACATCGCACCGATAACTATGCCTGGTATCTCGACCGTCTGACGAATTTCGATACCCGCAAACAGGCGGATACCGAACAGATTCATGCGCTCTTCGCCCGGGAGGTGAAATGATGAGTAACGCAATGAGCCGTGGCGAATTATGGCTGGAAACGCTGGTTCCGAACGCCAAACGAATCGAAGGGCTGTGCCCGTCTGTGCAGGCTGCTGACGGCGAACTTAACGGTGAAACGGTGCGTTTTGTTGCCGTGGTGCCGGATGCCAATAACCACTTCCCGCGCGCAGCGAAAGGGGAAGTCGGTCTGCTGGAAGGCTGGACGCTGGCAAAAGTGGTCAGTGAAACCATCGCCGCAGACGCTGATAAAGCGGTGAAACGTCCGATTGTGGCGGTGATTGATGTACCAAGCCAGGCCTACGGTCGCCGTGAAGAAGCTTTCGGTATTCACCAGGCGCTGGCCGGTGCCGCAGCGGCGTATGCCAACGCGCGCCTGGCAGGTCACCCGGTGATTGGCCTGATTGTCGGTAAAGCGATGTCCGGTGCGTTTCTGGCGCACGGCTACCAGGCGAATCGCCTGATCGCCTTCAACGACAAAGGCGTGCTGATTCACGCCATGGGTAAAGAGTCGGCGGCGCGTATCACCCTGCGTACCGTTGACGCGCTGGAAAAACTGGCGGCGACGATTCCGCCAATGGCGTATGACATCAGCAACTACGCCACGCTGGGGCTGCTGGAAAATCTGCTGGATATCAGCAATCCGGATGCGCCATCTGCAAACGATCTGACGCTGGTGGTGAACACCTTGCAACAGGCCATCAAAGACGCTCGTCAGGACCCGACGCTGAAAAGCCGTCTGGGCGCTGACAATCGCCGCAGCTCTGCCCTCGTACGCGAACGCATGCGGGCAAGCTGGTAAGAAAAAAGAGACCTGCCGGATGTACGGCTCCATGGGCGCTTCCCAGCGCCCATGCGGGCACTTGCATCTGAAAAATAATAATCATCGCGCCAGTGCTAACTTTTTTTCATTACAGGTGAAATATGACTTACGTAATTGTTCATGCTCTTGCTCCGATTTTCGTCATCATGCTGCTGGGATTCTGGGCCGGGAAGGCCAAAATGGTCGATAACAAAAATGTCTCCCTGCTCAATATCTTCGTGATGGACTTCGCGCTGCCCGCCGCGCTGTTTAGCGCTACCGTACAAACGCCGTGGGCCGGCATCGTGGCGCAGTCACCGCTGATTGTGGTGCTGACGCTGGCGATGTGGATTACCTATGCCGCTATCTACTTTATGGCGACCAGGTTGTTCAATAAATCACCGCAGGATGCCGCCGTGCTGACCCTGACTGTGGCGCTGCCAAACTACGCTGCGCTGGGCCTGCCGATTCTGGGGAGCGTGCTGGGTGAAACCTCGTCTACATCGCTTTCCGTTGCCGTTTCCATCGCTTGTGGTTCTGTGTTGATGACGCCGTTCTGCCTGCTGATTCTGGAACGTGAAAAAGCGCGTGCGGAAGGTGGCAACTCCGGTTCTACGCTGTCTATGCTGCCGGTACTGATGTGGCGTTCAATTAAAAAACCGATCGTAATGGGCCCGCTGCTGGGGGTTATTCTCTCCGCAATTGGCATCAAAATGCCGGACCTGGTGCTGGCGGCGATCAAACCGCTGGGCCTGTCTGCGACCGCGGCTGCGCTGTTCCTGACCGGGGTGATTCTGTCTGCACGTAAATTGCAGATCAACACCGTCGTGATTACCTCAACCCTCGCTAAGCTGCTGATTCAACCGGCGATTGCCTGGGCTATCGTTCTTGTTCTCGGCCTGCATGGCTCGGTGGCGATTACCGCGATCCTGATGATTGCGCTGTCTGCCGGTTTCTTCGGCGTGGTATTCGGTAACCGCTTTGGCGTGCAGTCGCCGGATGCAGAAGCCGTGCTGCTGTTGAGCTCCGTACTGTGTATCCTGTCGCTGCCGCTGTTTATCTCGCTGACTTCAGGAATCTAAATCATGAGCACAACATTACGTCCACACGACCTTATCTGGCTGAATGCGCGCGACGCGCTTGAAGATGTCACGGAATCCTGGGTGGATACCGTCTGGCATAGCGGCTTGCCGGTAGTGGTGCGACGTGATGTTGATGCGCAGGGGCGCATTCCGGTGGGCGTCCGCGGGATGAAGCGCGACCAGCGCGCCGCCGGTTGGGTGAAAGCAGAGGCGGTCGTCCGCGTCTGCTCGCCGGAATCGCTGGTAGACCCGCTGTCGCTGCTGCGCTCGCCCTTTATCTCTCAGCCACCGGTTCAGGTGGCTTTGTTATTGGCGCAGCAGGCATGGCCGTGGACGTGGGGGATTACCGGCAGTACTGGCTATGCGCTGGCGACCGGGATCCCGGTTATCCATGCGGCAAGCGATCTGGATCTGTTGATCCGCGCGCCGCAGCCGCTCTCCCGTGAAGCGCTGGAAACGTGGCAGCAGCAGCTCACCGCCGGACTTTGCCGGGCGGATACCCAGGTGGATACGCCGCGCGGCGGCTTTGCCCTCAATGAATGGCTGCGCGATGGAAAAGCACTATTAAAAACCTCGCAGGGGCCGCAGTTGGTTCGCGACCCGTGGGGCAGGGAGGAGTGATGAAAATTCTGTTTACCTTCCCGGGGCAGGGAACGCAGCACGCAGGAATGCTGCAAAACCTTCCGGGGACGGAACTGGCCCAGGCGCGTGAGGTGCTTGGCGCTGAGGTTGATACGCTGGATACCCCTGAGGCGCTCAAACATACCCGAGCCGTTCAACTGTCTCTGCTGATTGCTGGCGTTGCATGGGCGCGCGAGCTAGAGCGTCGTGGTGTAGCGCCTGATATCGTCAGTGGACTCTCCATTGGCGCGTACCCGGCGGCGGTGGTTGCCGGTGCGCTCGACTTCGCCGACGCGCTGACGCTGGTCGCGCTGCGCGGTGACTTAATGGAGCTGGCCTACCCGCACGGCTACGGCCTGACGGCAATTATGGGGCTGACGCTGAGTCAGGTGGAAAGCCTGGTAGAAGGCAGCGGCACTTATATCGCTAACCTGAACGCTGAAACGCAGATTGTGATTGCCGGTCCTGATGACGCGATGGCCGACGTGGCGAAACGCGCGATGGCCAAAGGGGCCAGTAAGGCACCTCGCCTGGCGGTGAGCGTGCCGTCGCATTGTGCACTGTTGGCCGAGCCCGCGCACAAGCTGGTTGAGGCGTTCAGCCATGTAACGCTTTCCCGTCCGCGCTACGCCTACCTGAGCGGTAGCACCGGTCGCGTGCTGTGGCAGCCGGAACGTATTGCTGACGATCTGGCGATGAATATGGCGCGCACGGTGCGTTGGCAGGAGGCGGTGATTTCCGCCAACGAACGTGAAGCACGGCTGGCGATTGAAATGCCGCCCGGTGGCATACTGACCTGCTTAACGCGTCAGGCGGCGTGGGAAGGGGAGTCGATTTCTCTGGAGCGCAGCGGCGTGGATGTGGCTGTGCACCTGGCGAAGCGTCTTCGTGCGTGATGTGATTGCCCGATGGCGCTGCGCTTATCGGGCCTACAGGCTGTGTCGTTTGTAGGCCGGTAGCATCGCCATTCGGCAATCAGGCGTTGGGGTTGAGGCTACGCGCATACATGCGGCCTTCGGCGGCCAGCGCCAGCAAGCTAGGGTCGCGTTCGCGGTTACGGGCAAAGACAATCGCAATCAGCTGCCGCATTTGATACGGGTCCGCCAGTTTTTGCAGATGCACCGTATTTTCATACATCTTTTTCATTCGCCCCGGCATCAGGGTAAACCCGACGCCTGCCTGCACCAGACTCAGCATTGAGAAAATATCGTTTACGCGGGTCACAATTTCCGGTTCGAACCCGGCGATATGAAACGCTTCCTGGAATCCGGCATAGGTGGCGAACCCTTCGGCCAGTGAGACAAACTTCTCGTTGCGATAATCGCGCAGATCCGCCGTTTTATGCGTATCCAATGTCGAAGTGATCGGCGCAGCAAGGTAAATATCATCGTGAAACAGCGGCAGTACTTCCAGGCTGTTACGATCGATTTCGCTTTCTGAAATGGAGATCAGAATCGCATCGAGGGTGCCGTCTTCCAGCATCTTCAGCAGGGCTTCATTTGAACCCATCGTGAGATCCATCTCGAGATCCGGGCGACGCAGCTTCATCCCCATAATCAGCCGTGGCACCGTCTCCAGCGTCAGCGAATACAGCGTGCCAACGCGCAGACGGCCCTGTCCGACGCCTGCCGTTTTGCGAGCTTCTTCCAGCCCGCGTTCCATCAGTTGCGTCACTTCCTGACAGTATTCCAGCAGCGTCCACGCCGCCGGTTGGGCAAGCAGATTACGCCCTTTGTGCACGAACAGCGGACAACGCACGTTCTCTTCCAGCGTATGCAGCGCCCGGTGCACGCTGACGCCGCTGATATTCAGCGCCTCAGCGGTACGGGCGATGTTGCCCTTCTCCATAAAGGTCATGAAGATGGTGAGCTTGCGGAAGGTAATGTCGTCGGTGATTGACAGGTTCATCGTCCGCCCTTCTTGTCAGTCGTTTTGCATCATTTGTTCGAGCTGCTCCTGCGCCTCGAGCCACGCCATTTCGCACTCCTCCAGCCCGGATTTGGCGCTGGCCTGAAGCTGCAGGCATTCGGTCATTTCGGCTTTGCGGCTCGGATCGTAAAGGCTGCTGTCACCCAGCTTTTCTTCCGCCTGCGCCAACTGGGCATTGAGTTTCTCCATCTCTTTTTCCAGGCGGGTAATCTCTTTGCGCAGCGGCTGGGTCAGCGTGCGTAGCTCGGCTTCACGGCGCTTCTGGTCTTTACGCGATTGAGCGCTGTTGGCGTTGTTTTCTTTTGGCGCTTCGTCGGCCTGGTTTTCCTGTTTTTGCACGTCGCTCAGCCACTGCTGATAATCTTCCAGGTCGCCGTCGAATGGCTCGACCTTTTTGTCGTGCACCAGATACAGATCGTCAGTGGTGGAGCGGATCAGGTGGCGATCGTGCGAGACCACGACCAGCGCGCCTTCGAAATCGATCAGCGCTTCGGTCAGCGCCTGGCGCATATCGAGATCCAGGTGGTTAGTCGGTTCATCGAGCAGCAGCAGGTTCGGGCGCTGCCAGACGATCAGCGCCAGCACCAGACGGGCTTTCTCGCCGCCAGAGAAACGGGCGGTGTGTTCGGTCACTTTGTCGCCCTGGAAGCCGAAGCCGCCGAGGTAGTCGCGTAGCTTCTGCTCCAGCTCCTGTGGCGCCATACGCGCCAGATGCTGCAACGGCGATTCGTCCGCGCGCAGGAATTCCAGCTGATGCTGGGCGAAGTAACCGAGCTTAATGCCTTTGGCGAGGCCGATTTCGCCGTGCAGCGGCTCCAGTTCGCCCGCCAGCAGCTTAATCAGCGTCGATTTACCCGCGCCGTTGCGGCCCAGCAGGCCGATACGCGAGCCCGGCACCAGGTTCAGCTTGATGGATTCGAGGATCGTGCGATCGCCGTAACCCGCGCTGACCTTTTCCATTTTCAGCAATGGGTTCGGCAGGCTTTCCGGCGCGCGGAAGCTGAAGTGGAACGGGTTATCGACGTGGGCCGGGGCAATTAGCTCCATACGCTCAAGCATCTTGATACGGCTCTGTGCCTGCTTGGCCTTCGTAGCCTTCGCACGGAAACGGTCGATATAGCTTTGCAGATGCGCCACGCGCTCCTGCTGGCTTTCGTACATCGCCTGTTGCTGCGCCAGGCGCGTCGCGCGCTGTACTTCAAACGAGCTGTAGTTGCCGGTGTACTCGAACATCGTTTCTTGTTCGATATGAATAATTTTGTCCACCACCGGGTCGAGGAAGTCGCGGTCGTGGGAAATCAGAATCAGCGTGCCCTGGTAGCTCTTCAGCCATCTCTCCAGCCAGATCACCGCATCAAGGTCGAGGTGGTTAGTCGGTTCATCGAGCAGCAGCAGGTCGGAGCGGCAAATCAGCGCCTGCGCCAGGTTAAGGCGCATACGCCAGCCGCCCGAGAAGTCGCTGACCGGGCGGTCGAGCTGTTCGTTGCTGAAGCCCAGACCGTGCAGCAGGCTGGAAGCACGAGAGCGGATAGTCCACGCGTCAATCGCGTCCAGCTTGCCGTGAACGGTGGCAATGGCGTGGCCATCATCGCGTTCGTTAGCATCGTTGAGCTGAGCTTCAAGCTGGCGATATTCGCGGTCACCGTCAATGACATAGTCCAGAGCGGGCTGAGGCAGCGCAGGGGTTTCCTGGTTTACCCACGCCAGTTGCCAGCTGCTGGGATAGGTAAAGTTGCCGCCGTCGGCGCTTATCTCGTTTTTCAGCAGCGCGAGCAGCGTGGATTTGCCACAGCCGTTTTTCCCCACCAGGCCGACTTTCTGCCCTGGGTTGATGGTGGCCGATGCGTTATCCAGCAGGACACGCACGCCGCGACGAATTTGTAACGAGGAGAAAACAATCATAAGGCGCCGTATGTTCTGAATATGTTAAATTGTCATTGTGGTAATGTAATGTGGTAAGCGAATCGCTAGACCGGGCCGCAATGGTAGCCCAAAACGATGACTATACACAAAATCATTCAGGTTGCGTTTAGCGACCCGAAAGAGGATGTGATTGACGCCCGGGAGGGGAATAATGACGCAGACGGCGAAAGTATTGCTGATCTATGCCCATCCGGAATCACAGGACTCGGTCGCTAACCGGGTTTTGCTCAAGCCGGCTTTGCAGTTAAGTAACGTGACCGTGCACGATCTGTACGCGCACTATCCTGATTTTTTTATTGATATCCCGCGCGAGCAGGCGCTGCTGCGCGAGCATGATGTCATTGTCTTCCAGCACCCGCTTTATACCTACAGCTGCCCGGCGCTGCTCAAAGAGTGGCTTGACCGCGTACTCAGCCGCGGCTTTGCCAGCGGTATTGGTGGCAATCAGCTGGCAGGAAAGTATTGGCGCAGCGTTATCACAACCGGTGAACCGGAAAGCGCCTATCGTCATGACGGGCTCAACCGTTATCCGATGAGCGATATTCTGCGCCCGTTTGAACTCACCGCCGCTATGTGCCATATGCACTGGATGAGTCCGATAATTGTTTATTGGGCGCGACGTCAGCCGCCTAATGAACTGGCAAGCCAGGCGAAAGCCTACGCCGACTGGCTGGCGGCGCCGATAACGGCAGGAGGGCGATGATGGAAGGCTCTGATTTATTGCTTGCGGGCGTACTGTTCCTCTTTGCGGCGGTCGCCGCGGTGCCGTTGGCAGCGCGGCTTGGGATCGGTGCGGTGTTAGGTTACCTGCTGGCGGGGATAGCAATTGGCCCCTGGGGGCTCGGGTTTATTAGCGACGTTGACGAAATTCTCCATTTCTCTGAACTGGGCGTGGTGTTCCTGATGTTTATCATCGGCCTGGAGCTGAACCCGGCCAAGCTGTGGCAGCTGCGGCGGCCCATTTTTGGCATCGGGGCCGCTCAGGTTATTTTCAGCGCGGCAATCCTCGGCGGTCTGCTGATGCTAACTAACTTCTCGTGGCAGGCGGCGGCAATTGGCGGGATTGGTCTGGCGATGTCGTCAACGGCGATGGCCCTGCAGCTGATGCGTGAAAAGGGCATGAATCGCAGCGAAGCGGGGCAGCTCGGCTTCTCGGTGCTGCTGTTTCAGGATTTGGCGGTGATTCCGGCGCTGGCGCTGGTGCCGCTGCTGGCGGGGGCCGGTGACGAGCATTTTAACTGGCAGACCGTGGGGCTGAAGGTGCTGGCTTTTGCCGGCATGCTGATCGGTGGGCGCTACCTGCTGCGTCCGGTATTCCGCTTTATTGCCAGCTCAGGCGTGCGCGAGGTGTTTACCGCCGCCACGCTGCTGTTGGTGCTGGGCTCGGCGCTGTTTATGGATGCGCTGGGGCTGTCGATGGCCCTGGGGACCTTTATTGCGGGCGTGCTGCTGGCGGAAAGCGAATACCGTCACGAGCTGGAAATCGCCATTGAGCCGTTTAAAGGGCTGCTGTTGGGCCTGTTCTTTATTTCGGTGGGCATGTCGCTCAATCTCGGCGTGCTTTACAGCCACCTGCTGTTGGTCATTGGCTGCGTGACGCTGCTGGTAGCGGTGAAAACGATGGTGCTGTATCTATTGGCCCATCTTAACGGGATGCGCAGCGCGGAGCGGATGCAGTTTGCCGGCGTGCTGAGCCAGGGCGGGGAGTTTGCCTTTGTGCTGTTCTCCGCGGCATCGTCGTTTAAGGTCTTTAAGGGCGACCAGATGTCGCTGCTGCTGGTGACCGTCACCCTATCAATGATGACGACACCGCTGTTGATGAAGGTGGTTGACCGGGTGCTGGCGCGCCGCTTTAACGGGCCGGAAGAAGAGGATGAAGCGCCGTGGGTGGATGACGATAAACCGCAGGTGATCGTCGTAGGTTTTGGTCGTTTTGGTCAGGTAATAGGGCGCCTGCTGATGGCTAACAAGCTGCGCATTACCGTACTTGAGCGCGATATCAGCGCCGTTAAGTTGATGCGTAAATACGGCTACAAGGTGTATTACGGCGATGCGACTCAGGTTGAGCTGCTGCGTTCGGCTGGGGCCGAGCAGGCGCAGTCGATCGTTATCACCTGCAACGAGCCGGAAGATACCATGAAGCTGGTGGAGATCTGCCAGCAGCACTTCCCGCATCTGAAAATTATGGCCCGTGCGCGAGGACGTGTGGAGGCGCACGAACTGTTGCAGGCGGGCGTGGTACAGTTTTCCCGCGAGACCTTCTCCAGCGCGCTTGAGCTGGGGCGTAAGGCACTTATCTCGACCGGTATGCATCCGCATCAGGCACAGCGCGCGCAGCTGCATTTTAAGCGGCTGGATATGCGTATGTTGCGTGAACTCATGCCGGTACACAGCGACACCCAACAAATTTCGCGCGTGCGGGAAGCGCGGCGCGAGCTGGAGGAGATCTTCCAGCGTGAAATGCAGCAAGAGCGACGGCAGCTGGACGGCTGGGATGAATTTGAATAGAAGGTGAAGCATGGCGGTACGTAAACGTTTTATCGCGGGCGCAAAATGCCCGTCGTGTCAGGCGCAGGACTCGATGGCGATGTGGCGCGAAAATAATATTGATGTAGTTGAATGTGTTAAGTGCGGGCATCAGATGCGCGAGGCCGATAAAGAGGCGCGCGATCATGTGCGCAAAGAGGAACAAGTGATCGGTATTTTTCATCCGGAGTAGCGATCCGTGCTGTCTTTTTTTAAGCTTATGGGTACACGGGTGTAGAATTCCGCTACAATCTGCGCCACTAAAATATTCCCATGCTCAGGAGATATCATGAAAGTAGCAAAAGACCTGGTGGTCAGCCTGGCCTATCAGGTACGTACAGAAGACGGTGTGTTGGTTGATGAGTCTCCGGTAAGTGCTCCGCTGGACTACCTGCATGGTCACGGTTCCCTGATCTCCGGCCTGGAAAACGCGCTGGACGGTCACGAAGTGGGTGATAAATTCGACGTTGCTGTTCAAGCTAACGACGCTTACGGTCAGTATGATGAAAACCTGGTGCAGCGCGTTCCTAAAGACGTGTTCATGGGCGTTGACGAACTGCAGGTTGGCATGCGCTTCCTGGCAGAAACCGACCAAGGTCCGGTTCCGGTTGAAATCACCGAAGTGGAAGACGATCACGTTGTGGTTGACGGCAACCACATGCTGGCTGGCCAGAACCTGAAGTTCAACGTGGAAGTTGTCGCTATCCGTGAAGCAACCGAAGAAGAACTGGCTCACGGCCACGTACACGGTGCGCACGATCATCACCACGATCACGGTGAAGATGGCTGCTGTGGCGGTCACGGCCATGACCACGGTCACGACCACGGCGGCGAAGGCTGCTGCGGCGGTGGCGGTAAAGGCAACGGCGGCTGCGGTTGCCACTAAGCCGTCTGTTTGCCTGATGGCGCTGCGCTTATCAGGCCTACGGCAGGCCGGATAAGACGTTGACGTCATTATCCGGCACAAAAAAAGCGGGGAAACCCGCTTTTTTTACGCCTCAATAGTGGGGCGGCGGCGTCTCTTCGGACTGAGACGCGATATTTGACGGCTGGCTGGCTTTCAGCTTTTCCGTCAGCAGGCGCAGATGCTCGCGCAGTTTGGCCATTTCCATTTCATGGGCAGTGACCGTCTGGTTGAGGTCATCAATGGTGATTTCCTGGAAGGCCAGTCGGCTTTCCAGCTCAGCCAGACGCGCCTCGATTGTCGTTTCCTGCATGATGTCTCTCTCCCCTGTTATCGGCAAAAGCGTTACCGCCGCGGCGGATTCTACGCAACTTTATCCACCCGTGCAGCACTGCCGTACGTGAGCGGAAACTTATTTAAACAAAAAGAGTCTGAAAAGGGTCGATATAAGGCGCGTTCGTATGTAGATTTCCTCTACAACGTTCTATAGTACGCTTCTCATTTTGTTAACATGGGGCGAGAGGCCCCGGCCCTGGAGAGATGGATGAAATCACTGTTTAAAGTAACGCTTCTGGCAACCACAATGGCCGTTGCACTGAATGCGCCGATGACCTTCGCGGCTGACGCGGCGGCGAAAGCAGCACCGGCAGCAGAGAGCAAAGCGTCATTCAAAAATGACGACCAGAAATCTGCTTATGCGCTGGGCGCATCGCTGGGTCGTTACATGGAAAATTCCCTGAAAGAACAGGAAAAACTGGGTATCAAACTGGATAAAGACCAGCTGATCGCCGGCGTTCAGGACGCGTTTGCTGACAAGAGCAAACTGTCCGATCAGGAAATCGAACAAACTCTGCAGGCCTTTGAGACTCGCGTGAAGGCCTCCGCTCAGGCGAAGATGGAAAAAGACGCCGCTGACAACGAAGCGAAAGGCAAAGCCTTCCGTGAGAAGTTTGCCAAAGAAAAAGGCGTGAAGACCTCTAAAACCGGTCTGCTGTTCAAAGTAGAGAAAGAAGGCACCGGCGAAGCGCCGAAAGACAGCGATACCGTGGTGGTAAACTACAAAGGTACGTTGATCGACGGTAAAGAGTTCGATAACTCCTACACCCGCGGTGAGCCGCTGTCCTTCCGTCTTGATGGTGTTATCCCTGGCTGGACTGAAGGCCTGAAAAACATCAAGAAAGGCGGTAAAATCCAGCTGGTTATCCCACCAGATCTGGCCTACGGTAAAACCGGTGTTCCGGGTATTCCGGCTAACTCAACGCTGGTCTTCGACGTTGAGCTGTTAGACGTGAAACCGGCACCGAAAGCCGAAGCGCAGCCTGAAGCTGCACCGGCAGACAAGGCCGCTGCCGCGAGCAAAAAATAATAGTCAGATTGCCGCCGCCCACTGGGCGGCGGCTTTTTATTATCGGCAGGGTATAATTAATGCTGGAAAGCGCCTTATGCGCTGTATTACTTTAGATGCCCCTAATAGTGATGAGCCTGCCCTGACAACATAACGACAGGCTCCTGAAAAGGAGTGCTTTTTTTCATGTCCAGGTCGCTTTTAACCAACGAAACCAGTGAGCTTGATTTACTGGATCAACGTCCTTTCGATCAAACCGACTTCGATATCCTGAAATCCTATGAAGCGGTAGTGGACGGGTTGGCGATGCTCATTGGTTCCCACTGCGAAATCGTGCTGCATTCACTTCAGGATCTCAAATGTTCGGCTATTCGTATCGCTAACGGCGAACATACCGGGCGTAAAATTGGCTCGCCCATTACCGACCTCGCGCTGCGGATGCTGCATGATATGACCGGGGCGGATAGCAGCGTTTCCAAATGCTACTTTACTCGCGCCAAAAGCGGCGTGCTGATGAAGTCGGTTACCATCGCTATTCGCAATCGCGATCAGCGCGTGATTGGCCTGCTGTGCATCAATATGAATCTTGATGTACCGTTCTCGCAGATCATGAATACCTTTATTCCGCCTGAAACACCGGAAGTAGGCTCTGCGGTTAACTTTGCTTCCTCGGTTGAGGACCTGGTCACCCAGACGCTGGAATTCACCATTGAAGAGGTGAATGCCGATCGCAACGTTTCCAATAACGCCAAAAATCGCCAGATTGTGCTCAATCTTTACGAGAAGGGTATCTTTGATATCAAAGACGCTATCAACCAGGTCGCCGATCGTCTGAACATCTCCAAACACACCGTCTACCTCTACATTCGCCAGTTTAAGAACGGCGATTTCCTGGGACAGGATAAGTAATGCGTTTTGCCCTGATGGTGACCGGCCCGGCCTACGGCACGCAGCAGGCCAGCAGCGCGCTGCAGTTCGCGCAGGCGGCGCTGGCGGAAGGTCATGAGATAGCCTGCGTCTTTTTCTATCGTGAAGGGGTGTATAACGCCAATCAGCTGACGTCTCCTGCCAGCGATGAGTTTGATTTAGTTCGCGCGTGGCAGTCGCTGCATGATACGCATGGCGTGGCGCTGCATATTTGCGTGGCGGCGGCACTGCGTCGCGGTGTGTCCGATGAAACGCAAGCCGCCCAGCTTGGCCTGCCCATGTTTAACCTACAGCCGGGTTTCTTGCTAAGCGGATTGGGTTCGCTGGCTGAAGCTGCGCTGACCTGCGATCGAATGGTGCAGTTCTGATGAAACGCGTTGCGTTTGTTTTTTCCAGCGCGCCGCACGGCAGCGCTGCGGGCCGTGAAGGGCTGGATGCGCTGCTGGCGACGTCGGCCTTGAGCGAAGATTTAGGCGTCTTTTTCATCGGCGACGGCGTGTTTCAGCTGCTCAGCCAGCAGACGCCTGGCGTTATTCTGGCCCGAGACTACATCGCCACGTTCAAACTGCTGGCGCTCTACGATATTGAAAACTGCTGGATTTGCGCCGCCTCGATGCGTGAGCGTGGTCTGGCGGCAGAGACGACGTTTGTCGCCGACGTTGAGCCGTTAGAACCGGATGCCCTGCGCGACCGGCTTAACGGTTACGATGTGATTCTGCGCTTCTGAGGCCCTTATGCTGCATACGCTCAGTACTTCTCCCTGGCATTCAGACATCGCGGGCATGATCCGCATGATGGCTGAAGGCGACGACCTGCTGCTGATCGCCGACGGCGTGTTGGCGGCGGTTGAAAACAGCCACTTCCTTGAAATTCTGCGCGCTGCCCCCATATCCATCCACGTGTTGAATGTAGATGTGCAAGCGCGCGGTCTTTGTGCTCAAATTTCGAGCGATGTCATCATGGTCAGCTATACTGACTTCGTCAGGTTAACGGTAAAACACCCGGTTCAGATGTCCTGGTAATGCCATACCGTTGTATATTTCTTGACACCCTTTCGGCATGGCCCTAAAATTTCGCGTCCTCATATTATATGAGGCGATTTATTACGTGTTTACGAAGCAAAAGCTAAAACCAGGAGCTATTTAATGGCAACAGTTAACCAGCTGGTTCGCAAACCACGTGCTCGCAAAGTTGCAAAAAGCAACGTGCCTGCACTGGAAGCCTGCCCGCAGAAACGTGGCGTATGTACTCGTGTATATACTACCACTCCTAAAAAACCGAACTCCGCACTGCGTAAAGTTTGCCGTGTTCGTCTGACTAACGGTTTTGAAGTGACTTCCTACATCGGTGGTGAAGGTCACAACCTGCAGGAGCACTCCGTGATCCTGATCCGTGGCGGTCGTGTAAAAGACCTTCCGGGTGTTCGTTACCACACCGTTCGTGGTGCGCTTGACTGCTCCGGCGTTAAAGACCGTAAGCAAGCTCGCTCCAAGTATGGCGTGAAGCGTCCTAAGGCTTAATGGTTCTCCGTTAAGTAAGGCCAAACGTTTTATATTAATGTCAAACTAAACTCTTTGAGTTTTGGACAATCCTGAATTAACAACGGAGTATTTCCATGCCACGTCGTCGCGTCATTGGTCAGCGTAAAATCCTGCCGGATCCTAAGTTCGGATCAGAACTGCTGGCTAAATTTGTTAACATCCTGATGGTAGATGGTAAAAAATCTACTGCAGAATCAATCGTATACAGCGCGCTGGAGACCCTGGCTCAGCGTTCTGGTAAAAATGAACTGGAAGCATTCGAAGTTGCGCTCGAAAACGTGCGCCCGACTGTCGAAGTTAAGTCCCGCCGTGTAGGTGGTTCTACTTATCAGGTTCCAGTTGAAGTTCGTCCGGTTCGTCGTAATGCCCTGGCAATGCGTTGGATCGTAGAAGCTGCTCGTAAACGCGGTGATAAATCCATGGCTCTGCGCCTGGCGAACGAACTTTCTGACGCTGCAGACAACAAAGGTACTGCAGTTAAGAAACGTGAAGACGTTCACCGTATGGCAGAAGCCAACAAGGCGTTCGCACACTACCGTTGGTAATCCCTTCGGAGTATTAGTCACCAGGCGGGCGCTTCAGCGAAGCAGCCCGCTTTGGGTTACTTAACTGAACGCCTAAAAAGATAAACGAGGAATCAAATGGCTCGTACAACACCCATCGCACGCTACCGTAACATCGGTATCAGTGCGCACATCGACGCCGGTAAAACCACTACTACCGAACGTATTCTGTTCTACACCGGTGTAAACCACAAAATCGGTGAAGTTCACGACGGCGCCGCTACCATGGACTGGATGGAGCAGGAGCAGGAACGTGGTATTACCATCACTTCCGCAGCGACTACTGCATTCTGGTCTGGTATGGCTAAGCAGTATGAACCGCACCGCGTAAACATCATCGACACCCCGGGGCACGTTGACTTCACTATCGAAGTAGAACGTTCCATGCGTGTTCTTGATGGTGCAGTAATGGTTTACTGCGCAGTTGGTGGTGTTCAGCCACAGTCTGAAACCGTATGGCGTCAGGCTAACAAATATAAAGTTCCACGCATCGCGTTCGTTAACAAAATGGACCGTATGGGTGCTAACTTCCTGAAAGTTGTTGGTCAGATCAAAACCCGTCTGGGCGCGAACCCGGTTCCGCTGCAGCTGGCAATTGGTGCTGAAGAAGGTTTCACCGGTGTTGTTGACCTGGTGAAAATGAAAGCCATCAACTGGAACGATGCAGACCAGGGCGTTACCTTCGAATACGAAGATATCCCGGCTGACATGCAGGAACTGGCTGACGAATGGCACCAGAACCTGATCGAATCCGCTGCTGAAGCTTCTGAAGAGCTGATGGAGAAATACCTGGGTGGTGAAGAACTGACTGAAGAAGAGATCAAAAAAGCTCTGCGTCAGCGCGTTCTGAACAACGAAATCATCCTGGTAACCTGTGGTTCTGCGTTCAAGAACAAAGGTGTTCAGGCGATGCTGGATGCGGTAATTGATTACCTGCCATCCCCGGTTGACGTACCTGCGATCAACGGCATCCTGGACGACGGTAAAGATACCCCGGCTGAGCGTCACGCAAGCGACGACGAGCCGTTCTCTGCACTGGCGTTCAAAATTGCTACCGACCCGTTCGTGGGCAACCTGACCTTCTTCCGTGTGTACTCCGGTGTGGTTAACTCTGGTGATACCGTACTGAACTCCGTGAAAACTGCACGTGAGCGTTTCGGTCGTATCGTTCAGATGCACGCAAACAAACGTGAAGAGATCAAAGAAGTTCGCGCGGGCGACATCGCTGCTGCAATCGGTCTGAAAGACGTAACCACTGGTGACACCCTGTGTGACCCGGATGCGCCGATCATTCTGGAACGTATGGAATTCCCTGAGCCGGTAATCTCCATCGCAGTAGAACCGAAAACCAAAGCTGACCAGGAAAAAATGGGTCTGGCTCTGGGCCGTCTGGCTAAAGAAGACCCGTCATTCCGCGTATGGACCGACGAAGAATCTAACCAGACCATTATCGCCGGTATGGGTGAGCTGCACCTCGACATCATCGTTGACCGTATGAAACGTGAATTCAACGTTGAAGCGAACGTCGGTAAACCTCAGGTTGCTTACCGTGAAGCGATTCGCGCGAAAGTTACCGATATCGAAGGTAAACACGCTAAGCAGTCTGGTGGTCGCGGTCAGTACGGTCATGTTGTTATCGACATGTACCCGCTGGAGCCGGGTTCCAACCCGAAAGGCTACGAGTTCATCAACGACATTAAAGGTGGTGTAATCCCTGGCGAATACATCCCGGCCGTTGATAAAGGTATCCAGGAACAGCTGAAATCTGGCCCGCTGGCTGGTTACCCGGTTGTTGACATGGGTGTTCGTCTGCACTTCGGTTCTTACCATGACGTTGACTCCTCTGAACTGGCGTTTAAACTGGCCGCTTCTATCGCCTTCAAAGATGGCTTTAAGAAAGCAAAACCAGTTCTGCTTGAACCGATCATGAAGGTTGAAGTAGAGACTCCGGAAGAGAACACTGGTGACGTTATCGGTGACTTGAGCCGCCGTCGTGGTATGCTCAAAGGTCAGGAATCCAACGTGACTGGCGTTGTGATCCACGCTGAAGTTCCGCTGTCCGAAATGTTCGGTTATGCAACTCAGCTGCGTTCACTGACCAAAGGCCGTGCTTCTTACTCCATGGAGTTCCTGAAGTACGACGATGCGCCGAACAACGTTGCTCAGGCCGTTATTGAAGCCCGTGGTAAATAATCCACAGGATTAAAACCTAAGTCCCGTGCTCTCTCCAAAGGGGAGAGCACTATAGTAAGGAATATAGCCGTGTCTAAAGAAAAATTTGAACGTACAAAACCGCACGTCAACGTCGGCACCATCGGCCACGTTGACCACGGTAAAACTACCCTGACCGCTGCAATCACCACCGTACTGGCTAAAACCTACGGCGGTGCTGCTCGTGCTTTCGACCAGATCGATAACGCGCCGGAAGAAAAAGCTCGTGGTATCACCATCAACACTTCTCACGTTGAATATGACACCCCGACTCGCCACTACGCACACGTAGACTGCCCGGGCCACGCCGACTATGTTAAAAACATGATCACCGGTGCTGCGCAGATGGATGGCGCGATCCTGGTTGTTGCTGCGACTGACGGCCCGATGCCGCAGACTCGTGAGCACATCCTGCTGGGTCGTCAGGTAGGCGTTCCGTACATCATCGTGTTCCTGAACAAATGCGACATGGTTGATGACGAAGAGCTGCTGGAACTGGTTGAAATGGAAGTTCGTGAACTTCTGTCTCAGTACGATTTCCCGGGCGACGACACTCCGATCGTTCGTGGTTCTGCTCTGAAAGCGCTGGAAGGCGAAGCAGAGTGGGAAGCGAAAATCATCGAACTGGCTGGCTTCCTGGATTCTTACATCCCGGAACCAGAACGTGCTATCGATAAGCCGTTCCTGCTGCCGATCGAAGACGTATTCTCCATCTCCGGTCGTGGTACCGTTGTTACCGGTCGTGTAGAACGCGGTATCATCAAAGTTGGCGAAGAAGTTGAAATCGTTGGTATCAAAGAGACTGCTAAGTCTACCTGTACTGGCGTTGAAATGTTCCGCAAACTGCTGGACGAAGGCCGTGCTGGTGAGAACGTTGGTGTTCTGCTGCGTGGTATCAAACGTGAAGAAATCGAACGTGGTCAGGTACTGGCTAAGCCGGGTTCTATCAAGCCGCACACCAAGTTCGAATCTGAAGTGTACATCCTGTCCAAAGACGAAGGCGGCCGTCATACTCCGTTCTTCAAAGGCTACCGTCCGCAGTTCTACTTCCGTACGACTGACGTGACTGGTACCATCGAACTGCCGGAAGGCGTTGAGATGGTAATGCCGGGCGACAACATCAAAATGGTTGTTACCCTGATCCACCCGATCGCGATGGACGACGGTCTGCGTTTCGCAATCCGTGAAGGCGGCCGTACTGTAGGTGCGGGCGTTGTTGCTAAAGTAATGAGCTAATTATTGCTTAATTAGCTTTGAGCTTAAAAAGGGCGCTTCGGCGCCCTTTTTGCTTTTCTGATGTTTATTACTGCGCATTTTTAACCGCTCTCTTTATCTCTTTCGTGCTGCAATTTGCATGTCGCTATTGTAATCATAATTATTCTCACTTACACTTTGTTCAGAAATTGAACGGGAGTGGGTATGTACGTTTGTTTATGTAATGGCGTCAGCGATAAAAAAATTCGCCAGGCAGTACGCCAGTTTCATCCGCAGTCTTTCCAGCAGTTAAGAAAATGTATTCCTATTGGAAATCAATGCGGTAAATGCGTTCGTGCGGCCCGTGAGGTGATGGAAGACGAATTAATGCAAATGCCAGAGTTCAAAGAGATTGCCTGAGCCCGGATTTCTTTTTTGACATCCCTGTAGTCCGTTCTACGCTTCAATATGTGGAAGCGGAGGGTCTATAAAATGAAAGGTGATGTTAAGATAATAAATTATCTCAATAAATTATTGGGAAACGAGCTTGTCGCAATAAACCAATACTTTCTCCACGCGAGAATGTTCAAAAACTGGGGCCTGATGCGCCTCAACGATATTGAGTATCACGAATCCATCGATGAAATGAAACACGCCGATCGCTACATCGAGCGTATTCTGTTTCTTGAAGGGATCCCCAATATGCAGGACCTGGGCAAGCTGCATATCGGCGAGGACGTCGAGGAGATGCTGCAGTCTGACCTTAAGCTTGAGCTGGACGGCGCGAAAGATCTCCGTGAAGCGATAGCCTATGCCGATAGTGTTCATGATTATGTCAGTCGCGATATGCTGATCAATATCCTGACTGAGGAAGAACATCACATCGACTGGCTGGAAACCGAGCTGGATTTGATTAGTAAAATTGGCCTGCAGAACTACCTTCAGTCGCAGATCAAAGTCGAAGATTAAACCCCGACACGCCGGCAACAATAAAACCCGCAGCCCCCAGAAATGGACCGAACGGCAGCGGGTTTTTTATGCCCGCCAACGAGCGCTGCCAGCAGGCTGTGCTGAATACGTATATCGCAGCCATCGTGCTGGCCGTTAGCACTAAAACCGGCAGCGATGGCCAGCCATGCCACGCTCCCAACGCCGCCAGATATTTTACGTCGCCGTAGCCTAATCCCTCACGCCCGCGAAGCCCCCGGTATCCCCAATAAATCATGGCCATGGCACCATAGCCGGCAAAAATTCCCCATAGTGCATCATTAACGTTAGCCGGCCGCAGGCTCAGCTGAAAGAGCAGCCCCGCCCACAGGAGAGGGCAGGTGAGACGGTCGGGCAGCAACCCCGTGCGAGCGTCATGCCAGCATAGGGCGCTGCTCAACAGCACGTAGGCAATAAAGAAAGGAAAGGCGATAAGCGTCATTGTTTGGATACCGGTCTGGAAATATTGGGCGAGTGTGGCGGGAGGGGAGAAGGGTGGCAAACGGCAACATCACGCTGTGCGAGGCGTTATCCAGAAAAATTGCGCGGCTTGCCGTTTTGCAGGCTGCTTTGCGCCTCTTTCCGCAGAATAAGGTGACTATTTAATAAACACGACTTGCTTCGCATGGGCATTTGTGTATAATGCGCGGGCTTGTCTAATATTGACAGGCGGTTCAATCTGAACCAGGTACTGCGAAAGCGATACCAGACAATGATCCCAATTGGGGAACTCTGTAAGAACGGTTACACTCTCCCATCAATCGTAATGGGTTTGAGGAGTAACTATTTCGTCTATAAAATAATTGGAGCTCTGGTCTCATGCAGAACCAAAGAATCCGTATCCGCCTGAAAGCGTTTGATCATCGTCTGATCGATCAATCAACCGCGGAAATCGTCGAGACTGCTAAGCGCACTGGTGCGCAAGTCCGTGGTCCGATCCCGCTGCCGACCCGCAAAGAGCGTTTCACCGTTCTGATCTCTCCGCACGTTAACAAAGACGCGCGTGATCAGTACGAGATTCGTACTCACAAGCGTCTGGTTGACATCGTTGAGCCAACTGAAAAAACCGTTGATGCTCTGATGCGTCTGGACCTGGCTGCCGGTGTAGACGTGCAGATCAGCCTGGGTTAATCAGGTCATCGAGCGATTGAGAGGTTGATACAATGATTGGTTTAGTCGGTAAAAAAGTGGGTATGACCCGCATCTTCACTGAAGATGGCGTATCTATCCCAGTAACCGTTATCGAAGTTGAAGCAAACCGCGTTACTCAGATCAAAGATCTGGCTAACGATGGCTATCGCGCTGTTCAGGTTACCACTGGTGCTAAAAAAGCTAACCGTGTAACTAAGCCGGAAGCTGGCCACTTCGCTAAAGCTGGCGTAGAAGCCGGTCGCGGCCTGTGGGAATTCCGTCTGGCTGATGGTGAAGAATACACCGTAGGTCAGAGCATCAGCGTAGAACTGTTTGCTGACGTTAAAAAAGTTGACGTAACCGGTACCTCTAAAGGTAAAGGTTTCGCTGGTACCGTTAAGCGCTGGAACTTCCGTACCCAGGACGCTACTCACGGTAACTCCTTGTCCCACCGCGTTCCGGGTTCTATCGGTCAGAACCAGACTCCGGGCAAAGTGTTCAAAGGCAAGAAAATGGCAGGTCAGCTGGGCAACGAACGCGTCACTGTTCAGAGCCTGGACGTAGTACGTGTTGACGCTGAGCGCAACCTGCTGCTGGTTAAAGGTGGTGTTCCGGGTGCGACCGGTTGCGACCTGATCGTTAAACCAGCTGTGAAGGCGTAAGGGGATAGCAATGGAATTAGTATTGAAAGACGCGCAGAGCGCGCTGACTGTTTCCGAAACTACCTTCGGTCGTGATTTCAACGAAGCGCTGGTTCACCAGGTTGTTGTTGCTTATGCAGCTGGTGCTCGTCAGGGTACTCGTGCTCAGAAGACTCGTGCTGAAGTAACTGGTTCTGGTAAAAAACCATGGCGCCAGAAAGGTACCGGCCGTGCGCGTTCAGGTTCTATCAAGAGCCCGATCTGGCGTTCTGGTGGCGTGACCTTCGCTGCTCGTCCGCAGGACCACAGTCAAAAAGTTAACAAAAAGATGTACCGCGGCGCGCTGAAAAGCATCCTGTCCGAACTGGTACGTCAGGATCGTCTGATCGTTGTCGAGAAGTTCTCTGTTGAAGCGCCTAAAACTAAGCTGCTGGCACAGAAACTGAAAGACATGGCTCTGGAAGATGTGCTGATCATCACCGGTGAGCTGGACGAAAACCTGTTCCTGGCTGCGCGCAACCTGCACAAGGTTGACGTACGCGATGCAACTGGTATCGACCCGGTTAGCCTGATCGCCTTCGACAAAGTCGTAATGACTGCTGATGCTGTTAAGCAAGTTGAGGAGATGCTGGCATGATTCGTGAAGAACGTCTGCTGAAGGTGCTGCGCGCACCGCACGTTTCTGAAAAAGCGTCTACTGCGATGGAAAAAACTAACACCATCGTTCTCAAAGTTGCTAAAGACGCGACCAAAGCAGAAATCAAAGCTGCTGTGCAGAAACTGTTTGAAGTCGAAGTCGAAGTCGTTAACACCCTGGTTGTTAAAGGGAAAGTTAAACGTCACGGACAGCGTATCGGTCGTCGTAGCGACTGGAAAAAAGCTTACGTCACCCTGAAGGAAGGCCAGAATCTGGACTTCGTTGGCGGCGCTGAGTAAGTCGGAGGAGTAATACAATGGCAGTTGTTAAATGTAAACCGACATCTCCGGGTCGTCGCCACGTTGTTAAAGTGGTTAACCCTGAGCTGCACAAGGGCAAACCTTTTGCTCCGCTGCTGGAAAAAAACAGCAAATCCGGTGGTCGTAACAACAATGGCCGTATCACCACTCGTCACATTGGTGGTGGTCACAAGCAGGCTTACCGTATTGTTGACTTCAAACGCAACAAAGATGGTATCCCGGCAGTTGTTGAACGTCTTGAGTACGATCCGAACCGCTCCGCGAACATCGCGCTGGTTCTGTACAAAGACGGCGAGCGCCGTTACATCCTGGCCCCGAAAGGCCTGAAAGCTGGCGACCAGATTCAGTCTGGCGTTGATGCTGCAATCAAAGCAGGTAACACCCTGCCGATGCGCAATATCCCGGTTGGTTCTACCGTTCATAACGTAGAAATGAAACCAGGTAAAGGCGGTCAGCTGGCACGTTCCGCTGGTACTTACGTTCAGATCGTTGCTCGTGATGGTGCTTATGTCACCCTGCGTCTGCGTTCTGGTGAAATGCGTAAAGTCGAAGCAGACTGCCGTGCAACTCTGGGCGAAGTTGGCAATGCTGAGCATATGCTGCGCGTTCTGGGTAAAGCCGGTGCTGCACGCTGGCGTGGTGTTCGTCCGACCGTTCGCGGTACCGCGATGAACCCAGTCGATCACCCACATGGTGGTGGTGAAGGTCGTAACTTTGGTAAGCACCCGGTATCCCCGTGGGGCGTTCAGACCAAAGGTAAAAAGACCCGCAGCAACAAGCGTACTGATAAATTCATCGTACGTCGCCGTAGCAAATAATTTTAGAGGATAAGCCATGCCACGTTCTCTCAAGAAAGGTCCTTTTATTGACCTGCACTTGCTGAAGAAGGTAGAGAAAGCGGTGGAAAGCGGAGACAAGAAGCCCCTGCGCACTTGGTCCCGTCGTTCAACGATCTTTCCTAACATGATCGGTTTGACCATCGCTGTCCATAATGGTCGTCAGCACGTTCCAGTCTTTGTTACCGACGAAATGGTTGGTCACAAACTGGGTGAATTCGCACCGACTCGTACTTATCGCGGCCACGCTGCTGATAAAAAAGCGAAGAAGAAATAAGGTAGGAGGAAGAGATGGAAACTTTAGCTCAACATCGCCATGCTCGTTCTTCTGCTCAGAAGGTTCGCCTTGTTGCTGACCTGATTCGCGGTAAGAAAGTGTCGCAGGCACTGGAAATTCTGACCTACACCAATAAGAAAGCGGCTGTACTGGTCAAGAAAGTTCTGGAATCTGCCATTGCTAACGCTGAACACAACGATGGCGCTGACATTGACGATCTGAAAGTTACGAAAATTTTCGTAGACGAAGGCCCGAGCATGAAGCGCATTATGCCGCGTGCGAAAGGTCGTGCAGATCGCATCCTGAAGCGCACCAGCCACATCACTGTGGTTGTGTCCGATCGCTGAGACTCTGGAGACTAGCAATGGGTCAGAAAGTACATCCTAATGGTATTCGCCTGGGTATTGTAAAACCATGGAACTCAACCTGGTTTGCGAACACCAAAGAATTCGCTGACAACCTGGACAGCGACTTTAAAGTACGTCAGTACCTGACTAAGGAACTGGCGAAGGCGTCCGTATCTCGTATCGTTATCGAACGTCCGGCTAAGAGCATCCGTGTGACCATTCACACTGCTCGCCCGGGTATCGTGATCGGTAAGAAAGGTGAAGACGTAGAAAAACTGCGCAAAGTCGTAGCTGATATTGCTGGCGTTCCTGCCCAGATCAATATCGCCGAAGTGCGTAAGCCTGAACTGGACGCAAAACTGGTTGCTGACAGCATCACTTCTCAGCTGGAACGTCGCGTTATGTTCCGTCGTGCTATGAAGCGTGCTGTACAGAACGCAATGCGTCTGGGCGCTAAAGGTATCAAAGTTGAAGTTAGCGGCCGTCTGGGCGGCGCGGAAATCGCACGTACCGAATGGTACCGCGAAGGTCGCGTACCGCTGCACACTCTGCGTGCTGACATCGACTACAACACCTCTGAAGCGCACACCACTTATGGTGTAATCGGCGTTAAGGTATGGATCTTCAAAGGTGAGATCCTGGGTGGTATGGCTGCTGTTGAACAACCGGAACCGGCTGCTCAACCTAAAAAGCAGCAGCGTAAAGGCCGTAAATAAGGAGCGTCGCTGATGTTACAACCAAAGCGTACAAAATTCCGTAAAGTGCACAAAGGCCGTAACCGCGGTCTGGCGCAGGGTACGGATGTTAGCTTCGGCAGCTTCGGCCTGAAAGCTGTTGGCCGTGGTCGTCTGACTGCCCGTCAGATCGAAGCAGCACGTCGTGCAATGACCCGTGCAGTTAAGCGTCAAGGTAAGATCTGGATCCGTGTATTCCCGGACAAACCGATCACCGAAAAACCGCTGGCAGTGCGTATGGGTAAAGGTAAAGGTAACGTGGAGTATTGGGTTGCCTTGATCCAACCGGGCAAAGTCCTGTATGAAATGGACGGTGTTCCGGAAGAGCTGGCCCGTGAAGCATTCGGCCTCGCTGCAGCGAAACTGCCGATCAAAACCACCTTTGTAACTAAGACGGTGATGTAATGAAAGCAAAAGAGCTGCGTGAAAAAAGCGTTGAAGAGCTGAACGCTGAGCTGCTGAACCTGCTGCGTGAGCAGTTCAACCTGCGCATGCAGGCTGCAAGTGGCCAGCTGCAACAGACTCACCTGCTGAAGCAGGTTCGTCGTGATGTTGCACGCGTTAAGACTTTACTGACTCAGAAGGCGGGTGCGTAATGACCGATAAAATCCGTACTCTGCAAGGTCGCGTAGTTAGCGCAAAAATGGAGAAATCCATTGTTGTTGCTATCGAACGTATGGTGAAACACCCGGTATACGGCAAATTCATCAAACGTACGACCAAACTGCACGTACATGACGAGAACAACGAATGCGGCATGGGCGACGTGGTTGAAATCCGCGAATGCCGTCCGCTGTCCAAGACTAAATCCTGGACGCTGGTTCGCGTTGTAGAGAAAGCGGTTCTGTAATACAGTACTCGTTCTCGATACGAATAAACGGCTCAGCGATGAGCCGTTTATTTTTTCTACCCTTATCGTTGAAGCGGTGTTATAATGCCGCGCCCTCGATATGGGGCTTTTTAACGACCTGAATTCGGGTCTCAGTAGTAGTTGACATTAGCGGAGCACTAAAATGATCCAAGAACAGACTATGCTGAACGTCGCCGACAACTCCGGTGCACGTCGCGTAATGTGTATCAAGGTTCTGGGTGGCTCGCACCGTCGCTACGCAGGCGTAGGCGACATCATCAAGATCACCATCAAAGAAGCAATTCCGCGTGGTAAGGTCAAAAAAGGTGATGTGCTGAAGGCGGTAGTGGTGCGCACCAAGAAGGGTGTTCGTCGCCCGGACGGTTCTGTCATTCGCTTCGATGGTAATGCATGCGTTATTTTAAACAATAACAGCGAGCAGCCTATCGGTACGCGTATTTTTGGGCCGGTAACTCGTGAACTTCGTAACGAGAAGTTCATGAAAATTATCTCTCTGGCACCAGAAGTACTCTAAGGAGCGAATCATGGCAGCTAAAATCCGTCGTGATGACGAAGTTATCGTGTTAACCGGTAAAGATAAAGGTAAGCGCGGTAAAGTAAAAAATGTTCTGTCTTCCGGCAAACTTGTCGTTGAAGGTATCAACCTGGTTAAGAAACATCAGAAGCCGGTTCCGGCCCTGAACCAACCGGGTGGCATCGTTGAAAAAGAAGCCGCTATTCAGGTTTCCAACGTTGCAATCTTCAATGCGGCTACCGGCAAGGCTGACCGTGTAGGCTTTAGATTCGAAGACGGCAAAAAAGTCCGTTTCTTCAAGTCTAACAGCGAAACTATCAAGTAATTTGGAGTAGTACGATGGCGAAACTGCATGATTACTACAAAGACGAAGTAGTCGCTAAACTCATGTCTGAGTTTAACTACAATTCTGTCATGCAAGTCCCTCGGGTCGAGAAGATCACCCTGAACATGGGTGTTGGTGAAGCGATCGCTGACAAGAAACTGCTGGATAACGCAGCAGCTGATCTGACAGCAATCTCCGGTCAAAAACCGCTGATCACCAAAGCACGCAAATCAGTTGCAGGCTTCAAAATCCGTCAGGGCTATCCGATCGGCTGTAAAGTAACTCTGCGTGGCGAACGCATGTGGGAGTTCTTTGAGCGCCTGATCACTATTGCTGTACCGCGTATCCGTGACTTCCGTGGCTTGTCCTCTAAGTCTTTCGACGGTCGTGGTAACTACAGCATGGGTGTCCGTGAGCAGATCATCTTCCCAGAAATCGACTACGATAAAGTCGACCGCGTGCGTGGTTTGGATATTACCATTACCACTACTGCGAAATCTGACGAAGAAGGCCGTGCTCTGCTGGCTGCCTTTGACTTCCCGTTCCGCAAGTAAGGTAGGGTTACTGAATGGCTAAGCAATCAATGAAAGCACGCGAAGTAAAGCGCGTAGCTTTAGCTGATAAGTACTTCGCAAAACGCGCTGAACTGAAAGCTATTATCTCTGATGTGAACGCGACCGACGAAGATCGTTGGAACGCAGTTCTCAAGCTGCAGTCTCTGCCGCGTGATTCCAGCCCGTCTCGTCAGCGTAAACGCTGCCGTCAAACAGGTCGTCCGCATGGCTATGTGGGCAAGTTCGGGTTGAGCCGTATTAAGCTTCGTGAAGCCGCTATGCGCGGTGAAGTACCGGGCTTGAAAAAGGCTAGCTGGTAATTACCAATTGAATCACGGGAGTAAAGACAGATGAGCATGCAAGATCCGATCGCGGATATGCTGACCCGTATCCGTAACGGTCAGGCCGCGAATAAAGCTGCGGTCACCATGCCTTCCTCCAAGCTGAAAGTGGCAATTGCCAACGTGCTGAAGGAAGAAGGTTTTATTGAAGATTTTAAAGTTGAAGGCGACACCAAGCCGGAACTGGAACTGACTCTTAAGTATTTCCAGGGTAAAGCTGTTGTAGAAAGCATTCAGCGTGTCAGTCGCCCAGGTCTGCGCATTTATAAGCGTAAAGACGAGCTGCCGAAAGTTATGGCAGGCATGGGTATCGCAGTTGTTTCTACCTCTAAAGGTGTTATGACTGATCGTGCAGCGCGCCAGGCTGGTCTTGGTGGCGAAATTATCTGCTACGTAGCCTAATCGGAGGAAAAAATGTCTCGTGTTGCTAAAGCACCGGTCGTTGTTCCTGCCGGCGTTGATGTAAAAATCAACGGTCAGGTTATTACGATCAAAGGTAAAAACGGCGAGCTGACTCGTACTCTCAACGATGCTGTTGAAGTTAAACATGCAGATAATGCTCTGACCTTCGGTCCGCGTGATGGTTACGTAGACGGTTGGGCTCAGGCTGGTACCGCGCGTGCCCTGCTGAACTCAATGGTTATCGGTGTTACCGAAGGCTTCACTAAGAAGCTGCAGCTGGTTGGTGTAGGTTATCGTGCAGCGGTCAAAGGGAACGTAGTAAACCTGTCTTTAGGTTTCTCTCACCCGGTTGAACATCAGCTGCCGGCAGGTATTACTGCTGAATGTCCGACTCAAACTGAAATCGTGCTGAAAGGCGCTGATAAGCAGGTGATCGGTCAGGTTGCAGCGGATCTGCGCGCCTACCGTCGTCCTGAGCCTTACAAAGGCAAGGGTGTTCGTTACGCCGACGAAGTCGTGCGTACCAAAGAGGCTAAGAAGAAGTAAGGTAACACTATGGATAAGAAATCTGCTCGTATCCGTCGTGCGACCCGCGCACGCCGCAAGCTCCAGGAGCTGGGCGCAACTCGCCTGGTGGTACATCGTACCCCGCGTCATATTTACGCACAGGTAATTGCACCGAACGGTTCCGAAGTTCTGGTAGCTGCTTCTACTGTAGAAAAAGCTATCGCTGAACAACTGAAGTACACCGGTAACAAAGACGCTGCTGCAGCTGTGGGTAAAGCTGTCGCCGAACGCGCTCTGGAAAAAGGCATCAAAGATGTGTCCTTTGACCGTTCCGGGTTCCAATATCATGGTCGTGTCCAGGCACTGGCAGATGCTGCCCGTGAAGCTGGCCTTCAGTTCTAAGGTAGAGGTGTAAGATGGCTCACATCGAAAAACAAGCTGGCGAACTGCAGGAAAAGCTGATCGCGGTAAACCGCGTATCTAAAACCGTTAAAGGTGGTCGTATTTTCTCCTTCACAGCTCTGACTGTAGTAGGCGATGGTAACGGTCGCGTTGGTTTTGGTTACGGTAAAGCGCGTGAAGTTCCAGCAGCGATCCAGAAAGCGATGGAAAAAGCCCGTCGCAATATGATTAACGTCGCGCTGAATACTGGCACCCTGCAGCACCCGGTTAAGGGTACTCACACGGGTTCTCGTGTATTCATGCAGCCGGCTTCCGAAGGTACCGGTATCATCGCCGGTGGTGCAATGCGCGCCGTTCTGGAAGTCGCTGGAGTTCGTAACGTTCTGGCTAAAGCGTATGGTTCCACTAACCCGATTAACGTGGTTCGTGCAACTATCGACGGTCTGGAAAATATGAAATCTCCGGAAATGGTCGCTGCCAAGCGTGGTAAATCCGTTGAAGAAATTCTGGGGAAATAAACCATGGCAAAGACTATTAAAATTACTCAAACCCGCAGTGCAATCGGTCGTCTGCCGAAACACAAGGCAACGCTGCTTGGCCTGGGTCTGCGTCGTATTGGTCACACCGTAGAGCGCGAGGATACTCCTGCTGTTCGCGGTATGGTCAACGCGGTTTACTTCATGGTTAAAGTTGAGGAGTAAGAGATGCGTTTAAATACTCTGTCTCCGGCCGAAGGCTCTAAAAAGGCGGGTCGCCGTCTGGGTCGTGGTATCGGTTCTGGCCTCGGTAAAACCGGCGGTCGTGGTCACAAAGGTCAGAAGTCTCGTTCTGGCGGTGGCGTACGTCGTGGTTTCGAGGGTGGTCAGATGCCTCTGTACCGTCGTCTGCCGAAATTCGGCTTCACTTCTCGCAAAGCAGCGATCACAGCGGAAATCCGTCTGTCTGACCTGGCGAAAGTGGAAGGCGGTATTGTTGACCTGAACACGCTGAAAGCAGCTAACATTATCGGTGTCCAGATCGAGTTCGCGAAAGTGATCCTGGCTGGTGAAGTTTCTACTCCGGTAACTGTTCGTGGCCTGCGTGTTACTAAAGGCGCTCGTGCTGCTATCGAAGCTGCTGGCGGTAAAATCGAGGAATAAGTAGCAGATGGCTAAACAACCGGGATTAGATTTTCAAAGTGCCAAAGGTGGCTTAGGCGAGCTGAAACGCAGACTGTTGTTTGTAATCGGTGCGCTTATTGTGTTCCGTATTGGCTCTTTTATTCCGATCCCTGGTATTGATGCCGCTGTACTTGCCAAACTGCTTGAGCAACAGCGAGGCACCATCATTGAAATGTTCAACATGTTCTCTGGTGGTGCTCTCAGCCGTGCTTCTATTTTTGCTCTGGGGATCATGCCGTATATTTCGGCGTCGATCATTATCCAGCTGCTGACGGTGGTTCATCCAACGCTGGCTGAAATCAAGAAAGAAGGGGAGTCTGGTCGTCGTAAGATCAGCCAGTACACCCGCTACGGTACTCTGGTGCTGGCGATATTCCAGTCGATCGGTATTGCTACCGGTCTGCCGAATATGCCTGGTATGCAGGGCCTGGTAATCAATCCAGGCTTTGCATTCTATTTCACCGCTGTTGTAAGTCTGGTTACAGGGACCATGTTCCTGATGTGGCTCGGCGAACAGATCACTGAACGCGGTATCGGTAACGGTATCTCGATCATTATCTTCGCTGGTATCGTTGCGGGACTCCCGCCAGCCATTGCCCATACTATCGAGCAAGCGCGTCAAGGCGACCTGCACTTCCTCCTGTTGCTGTTGGTTGCAGTATTAGTGTTTGCAGTGACGTTCTTTGTTGTATTTGTTGAACGTGGTCAACGCCGCATTGTGGTAAACTACGCGAAACGTCAGCAGGGTCGTCGTGTCTATGCTGCACAGAGCACACATTTACCGCTGAAAGTGAATATGGCAGGGGTAATCCCGGCAATCTTCGCTTCCAGTATTATTCTGTTCCCTGCGACCATCGCGTCATGGTTCGGGGGCGGTACCGGTTGGAACTGGCTGACAACAATTTCGCTGTATTTGCAGCCTGGGCAACCGCTTTATGTGTTACTCTATGCGTCTGCAATCATCTTCTTCTGTTTCTTCTACACGGCGTTGGTCTTCAACCCGCGTGAAACAGCAGATAACCTGAAGAAGTCCGGTGCATTTGTACCAGGAATTCGTCCGGGAGAGCAAACGGCGAAGTATATCGATAAAGTAATGACTCGCCTGACACTCGTTGGTGCATTGTATATTACTTTTATCTGCCTGATCCCGGAGTTCATGCGTGATGCAATGAAAGTGCCGTTCTACTTCGGTGGGACATCGCTACTGATCGTTGTTGTCGTGATTATGGACTTTATGGCTCAAGTGCAAACTCTGATGATGTCAAGTCAGTACGAGTCTGCATTGAAGAAGGCGAACCTGAAAGGCTACGGCCGTTAATTGGTCGCCCGAGAAGTTACGGAGAGTAAAAATGAAAGTTCGTGCTTCCGTCAAGAAATTATGCCGTAACTGCAAAATCGTTAAGCGTGATGGTGTCATCCGTGTGATTTGCAGTGCCGAGCCGAAGCATAAACAGCGCCAAGGCTGATTTTTTCGCATATTTTTCTTGCAAAGTTGGGTTGAGCTGGCTAGATTAGCCAGCCAATCTTTTGTATGTCTGTACGTTTCCATTTGAGTATCCTGAAAACGGGCTTTTCAGCATGGTGCGTACATATTAAATAGTAGGAGTGCATAGTGGCCCGTATAGCAGGCATTAACATTCCTGATCAGAAACATGCTGTGATCGCGTTAACCTCGATCTACGGCGTCGGTAAGACCCGTTCTAAAGCCATTCTGGCTGCAGCGGGTATCGCTGAAAATGTTAAGATCAGTGAGCTGTCTGAAGGACAAATCGACACGCTGCGTGACGAAGTTGCCAAATTTGTCGTTGAAGGTGATCTGCGCCGTGAAATTAGCATGAGCATCAAGCGCCTGATGGATCTTGGTTGCTATCGCGGTTTGCGTCATCGTCGTGGTCTCCCGGTTCGCGGTCAGCGTACCAAGACCAACGCACGTACCCGTAAGGGTCCGCGCAAACCGATCAAGAAATAATCGGGGTGATTGAATAATGGCAAAGGCACCAATTCGTGCACGTAAACGTGTAAGAAAGCAAGTCTCTGACGGCGTGGCTCATATCCATGCTTCTTTCAACAACACCATCGTTACCATTACTGATCGTCAGGGTAACGCGCTGGGTTGGGCAACAGCCGGTGGTTCCGGTTTCCGTGGTTCGCGTAAATCCACTCCGTTTGCAGCTCAGGTTGCAGCAGAGCGTTGCGCTGACGCCGTTAAAGAATACGGCATCAAGAATCTGGAAGTTATGGTTAAAGGTCCGGGTCCAGGCCGCGAATCTACTATTCGTGCTCTGAACGCCGCTGGTTTCCGCATCACTAATATTACTGATGTGACTCCGATCCCTCATAACGGTTGTCGTCCGCCGAAGAAACGTCGCGTATAACGCTTCGTTTTCCAGGTTTGTTGGAGAAAGAAAATGGCAAGATATTTGGGTCCTAAGCTCAAGCTGAGCCGTCGTGAGGGCACCGACTTATTCCTTAAGTCTGGCGTTCGCGCGATCGATACCAAGTGTAAAATTGAACAAGCTCCTGGCCAGCACGGTGCGCGTAAACCGCGTCTGTCTGACTATGGTGTGCAGTTGCGTGAAAAGCAGAAAGTTCGTCGTATCTACGGCGTGCTGGAGCGTCAGTTCCGTAACTATTACAAAGAAGCAGCACGTCTGAAAGGCAACACCGGTGAAAACCTGTTGGCTCTGCTGGAAGGTCGTCTGGACAACGTAGTATACCGTATGGGCTTCGGCGCCACTCGTGCAGAAGCACGTCAGCTGGTTAGCCATAAAGCAATCATGGTAAACGGTCGTGTTGTTAACATCGCTTCTTATCAGGTTAAAGCGAATGACGTTGTTAGCATCCGTGAGAAAGCGAAAAAGCAATCTCGCGTTAAAGCCGCTCTGGAGCTGGCTGAACAGCGTGAAAAGCCAACCTGGCTGGAAGTTGATGCTGGCAAGATGGAAGGCACGTTCAAGCGTCAGCCTGAGCGTTCTGATCTGTCTGCGGACATTAACGAACACCTGATCGTCGAGCTTTACTCCAAGTAAAGCTTAGTACCAAAGAGAGGACACAATGCAGGGTTCTGTGACAGAGTTTCTAAAACCGCGCCTGGTAGATATCGAGCAAGTGAGTTCGACGCACGCCAAGGTGACCCTTGAGCCTTTAGAGCGTGGCTTTGGCCATACTCTGGGTAACGCACTGCGCCGTATTCTGCTCTCATCGATGCCGGGTTGCGCGGTGACCGAGGTTGAGATTGATGGTGTACTTCATGAGTACAGCACCAAAGAAGGCGTTCAGGAAGATATCCTTGAAATCCTGCTCAACCTGAAAGGGCTGGCGGTGAGAGTTCAGGGTAAAGATGAAGTTATTCTTACCTTGAATAAATCTGGCATTGGCCCTGTGACCGCAGCCGATATCACCCATGATGGGGATGTCGAAATCGTCAAGCCGCAGCACGTGATCTGCCACCTGACCGATGAGAACGCCGCTATTAGCATGCGTATCAAAGTTCAGCGCGGTCGCGGTTATGTGCCGGCTTCTGCCCGAATTCATTCGGAAGAAGATGAGCGCCCGATCGGCCGTCTGTTGGTCGACGCCTGCTACAGCCCTGTAGAGCGTATTGCCTACAATGTTGAAGCAGCGCGTGTAGAACAGCGTACCGACCTGGACAAGCTGGTCATCGAAATGGAAACCAACGGCACAATCGATCCTGAAGAGGCGATTCGTCGTGCGGCAACCATCCTGGCAGAACAACTGGAAGCTTTCGTTGATTTACGTGATGTACGTCAGCCGGAAGTGAAAGAAGAGAAACCAGAATTCGATCCGATCCTGCTGCGCCCTGTTGACGATCTGGAATTGACTGTCCGCTCTGCTAACTGCCTCAAGGCAGAAGCTATCCACTATATCGGTGATCTGGTACAGCGTACCGAGGTTGAGTTGCTGAAAACGCCGAACCTGGGTAAAAAATCTCTTACCGAGATTAAAGACGTGCTGGCTTCACGTGGTCTGTCTCTGGGCATGCGCCTGGAAAACTGGCCGCCGGCAAGCATTGCTGACGAGTAACCGGATCACAGGTTAAGGTTTTACTGAGAAGGATAAGGTCATGCGCCATCGTAAGAGTGGTCGTCAACTGAACCGCAACAGCAGCCATCGCCAGGCTATGTTCCGCAACATGGCAGGTTCTCTGGTTCGTCATGAAATCATCAAGACGACCCTGCCTAAAGCGAAAGAACTGCGTCGCGTAGTTGAGCCGCTGATTACTCTTGCCAAGACTGATAGCGTTGCTAATCGTCGTCTGGCATTCGCCCGTACTCGTGATAACGAGATCGTGGCAAAACTGTTTAACGAGCTGGGCCCGCGTTTCGCGAGCCGTACCGGTGGTTACACTCGCATTCTGAAGTGTGGCTTCCGTGCAGGCGACAACGCGCCGATGGCATACATCGAGCTGGTTGATCGTGCTGAGCCGAAAGCAGAAGCAGCTGCAGAGTAATTTGCAGTAAAGTAAAAAAACCCGCCTCGGCGGGTTTTTTTATATCCCCTCTTCCCCCATCCTATCTACAATAGCCGTATTGTTTTTGTTCAATTCAACGGAGTCGAATGATGTGGCTACTGGACCAATGGGCTGAACGTCATATCAGCGATGCCCAGCGTAAAGGCGAATTTGATAACCTTCCTGGTCAGGGTGAACCGCTGAGCCTAGATGATGATTCCGCCGTACCGGCAGAACTGCGTTCCGGCTACCGGCTGTTGAAGAATGCAGGCTGTTTACCTCCTGAGCTTGAACAACGTAAAGAGGCGATGGCGCTGGCCGACCTGCTGAAAGGCATTCGTCGGGAGGACGGGCGTTACCATGAGCTGAGCCGTAGGCTGGCGCTGATGGAGCTAAAGCTCCAGCAGGCGGGACTGAGCACCGAGTTTTTGCGCGGTGATTATGCCGATAAACTCATGCAAAAAATTAACGAGGAGTAGCAATGTACCGAATTGGCGAGCTGGCAAAACAGGCAGGTGTCACGCCTGACACCGTCCGTTATTATGAAAAGCAGCAGATGATGAGCCATGATGTACGCACCGAAGGCGGGTTCAGGCTCTATACTGCCGACGATCTTCAACGTCTGAAGTTCATTCGTTATGCGCGGCAGCTTGGTTTTACACTCGAATCGATCCGCGAATTGTTGTCGATCCGTGTGGATCCGGAACACCATACCTGCCAGGAATCTAAGAGCATTGTCCAGGCCAGACTCAGCGAAGTGGAGTTGCGTATTGAAGAGCTGCAGTCGATGCAGCACGCGCTCAAACAGCTGAATGATGCCTGCTGTGGAAGCGCGCACAGCAGTGAATTTTGCTCCATTCTCAGTATTCTTGAACAGGGCGCTGGGGCGTCGTGAAATCATTGTTGAATTTTTGAACCATGAGATCTACACTCGCCGCGTATCAATAACCCCAACTGGAGATATTTTATGAGCCGCTATCAGCATACGAAGGGGCAGATTAAAGATAATGCGCTTGAAGCGCTGTTGCATGACCCGCTGTTTCGTCAGCGCGTTGAGAAAAACAAAAAAGGGAAAGGGAGCTACTTACGTAAGGAAAAACACGGTAAACAATATGGTCGGGAGGCCAGTGGCAAACAAGCAATGTGCTTTTTTACCACTGGCTTTCTGCTTTCTGCGGCCTGATTAAGAACGGTTATTCTGTTCTTTCAGCAGATCGCGAATTTCGGACAGCAGCACTTCTTCTTTTGTTGGCGCCGGAGCGGCAGCCGGTTCTTCTTTCTTACGGTTAAGCTTGTTCATCAGCTTAATGGCCATAAAGATAGCGAAAGCGACAATAATAAAATCAAATACGTTCTGGATGAATACGCCGTAATGCATGACCACGGCAGGAATATCACCCTGTGCGTCACGCAGCGTCACTGCAAACTGTTTGAAATCAATCCCACCGATTAAAAGACCCAGCGGCGGCATGATGATGTCTGCAACGAGAGATGACACAATCTTGCCAAACGCCGCACCAATAATGACACCCACTGCCAAATCAACAACATTTCCCCGCATCGCGAATTCGCGAAACTCTTTAATAATGCTCATTTTATTCTCCCTTGTGCTAGCTGACGTTTATAAGTTTAACAAATGTTTATCTAATTTCCATTGGTGATAATAAATATGACGGCATTAATTAACCCTGAAATATGAGAGGGTTAATAAAAAGGCGCCCTTTTGAGCGCCTTTGGAAAATTAAAGGAAGAAGGGGCTGGGCTGGAACAATCGCTCTACGTCGGAAATATATTTTTTGTCGGTCAGGAACATAATGACGTGATCGCCTTGTTCAATGCGCAAATTATCATTGGCAATCATAACGTCATTCCCGCGGACCACTGCGCCGATAATCGTACCCGGCGGCAGTTTGATTTCGTCAATCACGCGCCCAACCACCCGCGATGTGCTTTCATCACCGTGAGCAACGGCTTCAATTGCCTCGGCAACGCCACGACGCAGTGACGAGACGCCAACAATATCCGCTTTGCGCACGTGGCTCAGCAGCGCAGAGATCGTGGCCTGCTGTGGCGAGATCGCAATATCGATAACGCTGCCCTGAACCAGATCGACATAGGCGCGGCGTTGGATCAACACCATCACTTTTTTGGCGCCCATCCGCTTGGCCAGCATTGCGGACATGATATTCGCTTCATCGTCGTTGGTGACGGCGATGAACAGATCAACTTGATCGATATGCTCTTCCGCCAGCAGCTCTTGATCCGATGCATCACCAAAGAAGACGATGGTATTTTGCAGCTTCTCTGCCAGTTCGGCCGCGCGCTGCTGATTACGTTCAATCAGCTTCACGCTGTAATCTTTTTCCAGACGGCGTGCCAGGCCGGCGCCGATATTGCCGCCGCCAACCAGCATGATGCGCTTATACGGTTTTTCCAGCCGCTGAAGCTCGCTCATGACCGCGCGAATATGCTGTGATGCGGCAATAAAGAACACTTCATCCCCGGCTTCCACAATAGTGGAACCTTGCGGACGAATAGGGCGATCATGACGGAAGATGGCCGCCACGCGGGTATCAATGTGAGGCATATGCTCGCGCATGGTCGACAGGGCATTACCCACCAGCGGGCCACCATAGTACGCCTTCACTACTGCCAGGCTGACCTTGCCTTCGGCGAAATTGACGACCTGCAGCGCACCCGGGTATTCGATCAGGCGGTAGATGTTGTCAATGACCAGCTGCTCAGGCGCGATGAGATGGTCGATCGGTACGGCGTCGCTCTGGAATAGCTTATCGGCGTCGCGCACATAGTCCGGTGAGCGGATTCGTGCGATACGGTTAGGCGTATTGAATAATGAGTAGGCGACCTGGCAGGCGACCATATTCGTTTCATCCGAACTGGTCACAGCAACCAGCATATCGGCATCGTCAGCACCCGCCTCGCGCAGCACGCGAGGATGTGAGGCATGGCCTTGCACAACGCGGAGGTCGAATTTGTCCTGCAGGCTGCGCAGGCGCTCGCCGTTGGTGTCAACGATGGTGATGTCGTTGTTTTCCCCGACCAGGTTTTCCGCCAGCGTGCCGCCGACTTGTCCGGCGCCCAGAATGATAATTTTCATCAGTTGCGACCCGTTATCTCATTACTTTTTGATTAGCTTAGCGTAGAAGAAGCCATCACCTTCTTCGGCACCGGGTAAATTCTGGCGGCCTGGCTGCTCGGGCGTGCCGGTCTCGCAGAGTACGGCATCCGGCGTACGGGCCAGGAATGCGGCAATTTGCTGTTGGTTTTCTTCCGGCAGAATGGAGCAGGTGGCGTACACCAGCGTACCGCCTGGTTTCAGATGCGCCCAGGTGGCATTGAGTATTTCGGCCTGTAGCTGGGCCAGCTCGGCGATGTCTCGATCCCGGCGCAGCCATTTAATATCAGGGTGGCGGCGAATGACGCCGGTCGCAGAACACGGCGCATCCAGCAGAATACGATCGAACTGCTGCTCGCCGCACCATTGCTCAGGATAACGACCATCGCCTTGTTTTACCGTCGCTTTCATTCCCAGGCGCTTCAGGTTGTCATAAACGCGTGAAAGCCGCTTTTCATCGACGTCCACCGCCATAACATCGGCCTGTGGTGCGACTTCCAGAATATGAGTTGTTTTACCGCCTGGCGCACAGCACAGATCGAGGATCTGTTCGCCGTTTTCCGGCAGCAGATAGTTTATACACCCTTGAGCGGACGCATCCTGTACGGTCACCCAGCCTTCGTCAAACCCCGGCAAGGCGTGCACGGGTGCTGGCGTTTCCAGACGCACGGCATCCGGATACTCTGGATGGGGGTAACCCGTCATGCCGGCTTCCGCGAGCAGGCCAAGCCAGGCGTCACGCGTATGATGGTTGCGGTTGACGCGCAACCACATTGGCGGGCGCTGATTATTGGCCTCGAGAATGGCTTCCCACTGCTGGGGATAGGCAGACTTAATACGCTTCACCAGCCAGGAAGGATGAAGGAAACGCAAATCGCTTTGCGCGAATTCGGCCAGTAGCTCTTCCTGGCGGCGCTGGAACTGACGCAGCACGCCGTTGATTAGCCCTTTCAACTGAGGACGCTTAATGACGACCGCACCCTCAACGGTTTCGGCCAGCGCGGCGTGTGGGGGAATACGGGTATGCAGCAGCTGGTAAAAACCAACCATGATCAGGTAGTGAACCGTGCGCTGTTTGCCCGTCATCGGGCGTTCCATCAGCTGTTGGATCATCCACTCAAGCTGCGAAAGCGTGCGCAGCACGCCGAAGCACAGTTCCTGCAGCAGCGCTTTATCTTTATCGGCCACTTTTTGCTGTAATGCCGGTAGCACGTTGCTTAGAGACTGCCCTTTTTCGACAACCTGTTCAACGGCCTGGGCCGCCATACTGCGTAAATTAAGATATTTTTTCATAACCGTAAAAATAAAAATGCCCGGAGACTCCGGGCTTTAAAAAGGTACGAACCGTCAGAGCAGACGGTTTCCGGGCTCGAACCACTCCCGGCGTGAATTCAGCAGATCCTGGGCGCTCATGGCTTTCTTACCTGCTGGCTGCAGCGAGAGAAGATTCAGGATGCCGTCACCTGTGGCGACCTGTATCCCCTGGCGGCTGGCTTCAAGAATGGTCCCTGGCTCGGCGTTTGCAGGCTTATCAATTACCGTTGCTTGCCAGATTTTGACCGGCTGTTCGTCAATGACGATATAGCTCATCGGCCATGGGTTAAAGGCGCGGATGCAGCGTTCTAGCTGAGCAGCGCCCAGCGTCCAGTCTACCCGGGCTTCTTCTTTGCTGAGCTTTTCGGCATAGCTCACCAGCGCTTCATCCTGAACTTCAGGCTTCGCCGTACCGGTGGCCAGCAGATGCAACGTATGCAGCAGACCCTGTGGGCCGAGTTCAGCCAGCTTGTCATACAGACTGGCACTAGTATCGTCAGCGGTAATCGGGCAGGAAAGCTTGTGCAGCATGTCGCCAGTGTCCAGACCTACGTCCATCTGCATGATGGTGACGCCTGTTTCGCTGTCACCGGCCCATAGCGAGCGCTGAATCGGCGCCGCGCCGCGCCAGCGCGGCAGCAGGGAACCGTGAACGTTGATGCAGCCGAGGCGTGGCATCGCCAGCACGGCTTTCGGCAGGATGAGCCCGTAGGCGACCACGACCATGACGTCGGCCTGCAGGTCAGCAACCAGCTTCTGGTTTTCTTCTGGGCGCAGGGAAACCGGCTGGAAGACGGGGATCCCTTTCTCTTCTGCCAGGACTTTGACCGGGCTCGGCATCAGCTTCTTGCCGCGACCGGCAGGGCGATCGGGCTGGGTAAACACGCCAACGACCTGATGCTCAGACGACAGCAGCGCGTCAAGATGACGCGCTGCAAAATCGGGCGTACCCGCGAAAATAATACGTAGGGAGTCTGACACGTTAATCCTTATCCTTAGGCACGCGCGTTCAGGCGATCCAGTTTTTCAACTTTCTGACGAATACGCTGCTGTTTTAACGGCGACAGATAATCGATAAACAGCTTACCGACCAGGTGGTCCATCTCGTGCTGAATACAGATAGCCAGCAGGCCATCGGCTTCCAGTTCAAACGGCTTACCGTCACGGCCGATAGCGCGAATTTTAACACGCTCGGCGCGCGGTACGAGTGCACGCTGCTCGGGAATAGACAGACAGCCTTCTTCAATACCTGTATCGCCGTCTTTTTCCAGCAGCTCCGGGTTGATCAGCACCAGCTGCTCGTCACGATTCTCAGAAACATCGATAACGATAATACGCTGATGAATATCGACCTGGGTCGCGGCCAGGCCAATACCTTCTTCGGCGTACATGGTTTCGAACATATCGTCGACAATACGCTGAATTTCGTCATTTACTTCTTTTACCGGGGCGGCGACTTTGCGAAGACGCTCGTCCGGGATATGTAATACTTGCAAAACTGCCATAAATATCCAGAGTTCTGTTCAGGAGTAGGAAACATTATTACCTCTATTCTAGACAAAACCCCCTCTAATTGACAGAGTCACTGACCAATCGCAAAGATTGCTCATGCCGCATGTGGCAAGGGGGAAAGGATGTCACCCGAGGAATTGGCCTTTCGTTTGTTGAAGGTAAATGATTTATACGGCGACGGTATGCTGCATGTGCTGTGCGCGCTGCGCCAGCAGGCCGCTATTACCCGCCAGACGCTTTGTTCGCTGGGCTTTACCGTGAAACAGGCTGAGCGCTTTTTCGCTTTTTCCTCAACTGAGATGGTTGAGGCCAACCGCTGGCTCGCAGAACCAGGCAACCATCTTCTCTATGCGGATTCGCCACGCTATCCAGAGGCGCTGCGATCGATTGCTGATTATCCGGCGGTGTTGTGCGTGCGCGGCAATTTGCCGCTGCTGTCGTCGCCGCAGCTTGCCGTTGTCGGCAGCCGGCAGCATTCACTCTATGGTGAACGTTGGGGGCGCTATCTTTGTGAAGCGTTGGTAAAACGCGGCATGACGATTACCAGCGGGCTGGCTCTGGGTATTGACGGCGTGGCTCATCGTGGTGCGCTGCGGGCGGGAGGCGGTACGATCGCCGTCCTTGGCAGCGGGCTGAACCATATTTATCCTCGTCGGCATCGTGCTCTGGCTGACGATATTGTTGCGTGCGGCGGCGCGCTGGTGTCTGAATTCCCTCTGGCGGCTACGCCTGCGCCGTACCATTTCCCACGACGAAATCGCATCATCAGCGGGCTAAGCCGTGGCGTGCTGGTTGTGGAGGCGGCGCTGCGCAGTGGTTCGTTAGTGACTGCACGCTGTGCGCTTGAGCAAGGCAGAGAGGTTTTCGCCATTCCAGGCCCGATCGGCCACCCGGGAATGGAAGGGCCACATTGGCTGATTAAACAGGGCGCCGTGATGGTGACGGAGCCTGAAGATGTTCTGGCATTTTTTCAGGGCCTAAACAAACAGTTGCCTGATTGTGCCGAAATGACAAATTATTGTGCAGATAAGGAATCCGTAGCATTGCCATTTCCTGAGCTCCTGGCTAACGTAGGAGATGAGGTAACACCTGTTGACGTCGTCGCTGAACGTGCCGGCCAACCTGTGCCAGTGACCGTGGCCCAGCTACTTGAACTGGAGTTAGCAGGATGGATCGCAGCTGTACCCGGCGGCTATGTCCGATTAAGGAGGGCAGGCCATGTTCGACGTACTAATGTATTTGTTTGAGACCTACATCCATAACGAAACAGACATGCGCGTAGATCAGGACAAACTGACTCGGGATCTCACCGATGCAGGGTTCGAACGTGAAGATATCTTCAACGCGCTGATATGGCTGGAAAAGCTCGCCGACTATCAGGAAGGCCTCGCTGAACCGATGCAACTTGCGTCCGATCCTCTCTCCGTGCGTATTTTTACTCAGGAAGAGAGTCAACGTCTGGATGCCAGCTGTCACGGGTTCCTGTTATTTCTCGAGCAGATTCAGGTGCTAAACCTCGAAACGCGGGAAATGGTTATTGAGCGCGTGATGGCTCTGGATACCGCAGAGTTTGAGCTGGAAGAGCTGAAATGGGTCATTTTAATGGTGCTATTCAATCTTCCAGGCTGTGAAAACGCGTATCAACAAATGGAAGAATTACTCTTCGAGACGAATGAAGGTATGCTGCATTAATTCATTATGCGGCATCAAGAGTTGTTATGGTCAAATCAGCACTGTTTTCGGTGCCTAAACACGAGCCCTGCCCACAGTGCGGGGCCGAACTGGTCATACGGTCCGGCAAGCATGGGCCGTTCCTGGGCTGCTCTCATTATCCGGAATGCGATTATGTCCGTCCCCTGAAAAGCCAGGCGGACGGACATATCGTGAAGATTCTGGAGGGGCAGCTGTGTCCCGCGTGTGGTGCCGTGCTGGTGCTGCGTCAAGGGCGTTTTGGTATGTTCATCGGATGTAGCCAGTATCCGGAATGTGAGCATACTGAAGTTATTGATAAGCCAGATGAAACGGCAATTTCCTGTCCGGCCTGTCAGCAAGGCAAGCTGGTGCAGCGTCGTTCCCGCTATGGCAAAACCTTTCATTCTTGCGATCGCTATCCGGAATGTCAGTTCGTCATTAACTTCACTCCGGTTGCGGGAGAGTGCCCTGAGTGCCACTACCCGCTGCTTATCGAAAAGAAAACGGCGCAGGGCGTAAAACGTTTTTGTGCCAGTAAACAATGTGGAAAGCCGGTTCCGGCGAAACAAATCAGTGAATAAAAACCTGCCCTCAGAGGCCGTACAGCGTGCGGTTGTTGCTCTGAATAATAAAGAAGTCATCGCTTATCCGACCGAAGCCGTGTTCGGCGTCGGCTGCGATCCTGATAGTGAAGAAGCGGTTATGCGTCTGCTGGCGCTGAAGCAGCGCCCGGTTGAAAAAGGATTAATCCTCATTGCCGCTAGCTTTGAACAGCTCCAACCGTATATTGACGACAGCCTGCTAACCGAAGCGCAGCGCGCAACGGTCTTCGCTCGCTGGCCGGGGCCGGTGACGTTTGTCTTCCCGGCGAAGCCAACGACGCCTGCCTGGCTGACCGGCCGCTTTAACTCTCTGGCCGTGCGTGTTACCGATCACCCTGTCGTGATTGCGCTCTGCAAGGCCTATGGTAAACCACTGGTGTCGACCAGTGCTAACCTGACGGGTCTGCCTCCGTGCCGCACTACGGCGGAAGTGCTCACGCAATTTGGCGATGACTTCCCCGTTGTTGATGCGCCAACCGGGGGGCGGATGAATCCGTCAGAAATTCTTGATGCCCTGACGGGTGAACGTTTTCGCCAGGGGTAACGTATGGAAAGCTACGTCGTTTTTGGTAACCCGATTGCACACAGCAAATCGCCGTTTATTCATCAGCAGTTTGCCGAACAGCTCAAGATTGCGCACCCGTATGGCCGCATGCTGGCGCCGTTAGATTGTTTTGTTCCGACGCTGGAAGCCTTTTTCCAGCAGGGCGGTAAAGGGGCGAACGTTACGGTTCCTTTTAAAGAAGAAGCATTCGCTCGTGCCGACGAGCTGACTGAGCGCGCCGCTCTGGCAGGCGCAGTCAATACGCTCAAGCGTCTCGATGATGGGCGTATTCTCGGTGATAACACCGACGGCATCGGCCTGTTGAGCGATCTGGAACGGCTTCATCTGATTAAACCGGGCTGTCGTGTTTTACTGATTGGTGCTGGTGGCGCGGCGCGCGGCGTGCTGTTGCCGCTGCTCTCGCTCGACTGCCATGTCACCATCACTAACCGTACATATGCGAGAGCGCAAACGCTCGCTGAACTGTTTCGTCATACCGGCAGCGTGAGCGCGCAGCCGATGTCTGAGCTAGCTGAGCATGCATTTGATCTGATCATTAATGCGACATCCAGCGGAATTTCAGGTGAGATACCATCAATTCCGGCGTCGTTGGTGGGCCCGCAGGTTTGCTGTTACGACATGTTTTATCAAAAGGGTAATACGGCCTTTCTGGCCTGGTGCATTCAGCATGGCGCAAAACGTTATGCAGATGGATTAGGGATGCTGGTGGGCCAGGCGGCGCATGCGGTTCTGCTGTGGCATGGCGTTTTACCAGATGTTGAACCGGTCATTGCATCTCTCAAACGTGAGCTGGGCGCATGAATCAGGCGATCCAGTTTCCTGACCGCGAAGAGTGGCGTGCTGACCTCCAGGCGGTTTGTTTTCCAGCGCTGGTGAATGGTATGCAGTTAATGTGTGCTTTAAGTGCGGAAACCATGGTTCGTCGCTTTGGCGGGGACGAACCTCGGCAGTGGCTGGCGCTGTTTAGCGAGAATCGCTGGGATCTGGAAGAAGAAGCCAGCGATCTTATTCGCGACCAACAGGAGGACGATCAGGGCTGGGTCTGGCTTTCCTGATCCAGATAGTCGTCTTTCCACTTCACATAGTTATTGGCCGAATAGCGCAATCCTTCCAGTTCGGCCTCTTTCAACGGTCGAATCTGTTTGACCGGGCTTCCCAGATAAAGATAACCGCTTTCCAGACGTTTATGCTGAGGCACCAGGCTACCAGCACCAATCATGACGTCGTCTTCAACGATTACGCCGTCCAGTAGAATAGAACCCATACCGACCAATACCCGATTACCAATGGTGCAGCCGTGCAGCATCACTTTATGACCGACGGTAACGTCTTCGCCGACGATCAGCGGATTGCCTACCGGGTTCTTTTCTGACTTATGCGTCACATGGAGCACGCTGCCGTCCTGAATATTGCTGCGCGCGCCGATCTGGATGTAGTTAACGTCGCCGCGTGCGACAACCAGTGGCCAGATGCTGACATCGTCGGCCAGGCGGACGTCACCTACGATCGCGCAGGTAGGATCAATCATCACGCGATCGCCGATGACGGGGAATAAATCTTTATAGCGGCGTAAAACGGCTGACATGTTTACCTCATTAAAACGGTGTCATGGTGGAATAGCTGTTCATTATCAGCTCAATTTGTCGGTTTCTCATCTCAAAAATTAAGCAAATTGAACACTTACAGCGCGAAAAGTGTGAAAAAACGACACTTAGAAAAAAAGTTGAGAAAAGGGGTTGTGCAAAAAGCAAAGTTCCCTATAATGCGCACCCACTGAGACGGCAAACGTGAATCACTTCACACTAAATAGCCGGTTCGGTTGAAGAGAAAAAATCCTGAAAATCAGGGTTGACTCTGAAAGAGGAAAGCGTAATATACGCCACCTCGCAACAGTGAGCGAAAGCCGTGTTGCACTGCTCTTTAACAATTTATCAGACAATCTGTGTGGGCACTCGAAGATACGGATTCTTAACGTCGCAAGACGAAAAATGAATACCAAGTCTCTGAGTGAACACGTAATTCATTACGAAGTTTAATTCACGAGCATCAAACTTAAATTGAAGAGTTTGATCATGGCTCAGATTGAACGCTGGCGGCAGGCCTAACACATGCAAGTCGAACGGTAGCACAGAGAGCTTGCTCTCGGGTGACGAGTGGCGGACGGGTGAGTAATGTCTGGGAAACTGCCCGATGGAGGGGGATAACTACTGGAAACGGTAGCTAATACCGCATAACGTCGCAAGACCAAAGTGGGGGACCTTCGGGCCTCACACCATCGGATGTGCCCAGATGGGATTAGCTAGTAGGTGGGGTAACGGCTCACCTAGGCGACGATCCCTAGCTGGTCTGAGAGGATGACCAGCCACACTGGAACTGAGACACGGTCCAGACTCCTACGGGAGGCAGCAGTGGGGAATATTGCACAATGGGCGCAAGCCTGATGCAGCCATGCCGCGTGTATGAAGAAGGCCTTCGGGTTGTAAAGTACTTTCAGCGAGGAGGAAGGCATTAAGGTTAATAACCTTAGTGATTGACGTTACTCGCAGAAGAAGCACCGGCTAACTCCGTGCCAGCAGCCGCGGTAATACGGAGGGTGCAAGCGTTAATCGGAATTACTGGGCGTAAAGCGCACGCAGGCGGTTTGTTAAGTCAGATGTGAAATCCCCGGGCTCAACCTGGGAACTGCATTTGAAACTGGCAAGCTTGAGTCTCGTAGAGGGGGGTAGAATTCCAGGTGTAGCGGTGAAATGCGTAGAGATCTGGAGGAATACCGGTGGCGAAGGCGGCCCCCTGGACGAAGACTGACGCTCAGGTGCGAAAGCGTGGGGAGCAAACAGGATTAGATACCCTGGTAGTCCACGCCGTAAACGATGTCTATTTGGAGGTTGTTCCCTTGAGGAGTGGCTTCCGGAGCTAACGCGTTAAATAGACCGCCTGGGGAGTACGGCCGCAAGGTTAAAACTCAAATGAATTGACGGGGGCCCGCACAAGCGGTGGAGCATGTGGTTTAATTCGATGCAACGCGAAGAACCTTACCTACTCTTGACATCCAGAGAACTTAGCAGAGATGCTTTGGTGCCTTCGGGAACTCTGAGACAGGTGCTGCATGGCTGTCGTCAGCTCGTGTTGTGAAATGTTGGGTTAAGTCCCGCAACGAGCGCAACCCTTATCCTTTGTTGCCAGCGGTTCGGCCGGGAACTCAAAGGAGACTGCCAGTGATAAACTGGAGGAAGGTGGGGATGACGTCAAGTCATCATGGCCCTTACGAGTAGGGCTACACACGTGCTACAATGGCATATACAAAGAGAAGCGACCTCGCGAGAGCAAGCGGACCTCATAAAGTATGTCGTAGTCCGGATTGGAGTCTGCAACTCGACTCCATGAAGTCGGAATCGCTAGTAATCGTAGATCAGAATGCTACGGTGAATACGTTCCCGGGCCTTGTACACACCGCCCGTCACACCATGGGAGTGGGTTGCAAAAGAAGTAGGTAGCTTAACCTTCGGGAGGGCGCTTACCACTTTGTGATTCATGACTGGGGTGAAGTCGTAACAAGGTAACCGTAGGGGAACCTGCGGTTGGATCACCTCCTTACCTTAAAGAAGCGTTCTTTGAAGTGCTCACACAGATTGTCTGATGAAAAGTAAATAGCAAGGCGTCTTGCGATTGAGACTTCAGTGTCCCCTTCGTCTAGAGGCCCAGGACACCGCCCTTTCACGGCGGTAACAGGGGTTCGAATCCCCTAGGGGACGCCACTTGCTGGTTAGTGTGAGTGAAAGTCGCCGACCCCAATATCTCAAAACTTACCTTCGGGTGACGTTTGAGATATTTGCTCTTTAAAAATCTGGATCAAGCTGAAAATTGAAACGACACACTGTGTCTGTTCTCCGTAATAAGAACAGATAAGCGGTGTGTTCGAGTCTCTCAAATTTTCGCAACACGATGGTGTTTTACGAAACATCTTCGGGTTGTGAGGTTAAGCGACTAAGCGTACACGGTGGATGCCCTGGCAGTCAGAGGCGATGAAGGACGTGCTAATCTGCGATAAGCGTCGGTAAGGTGATATGAACCGTTATAACCGGCGATTTCCGAATGGGGAAACCCAGTGTGATTCGTCACACTATCATTACGTGAATACATAGCGTAATGAAGCGAACCGGGGGAACTGAAACATCTAAGTACCCCGAGGAAAAGAAATCAACCGAGATTCCCCCAGTAGCGGCGAGCGAACGGGGAGCAGCCCAGAGTCTGAATCAGCTTGTGTGTTAGTGGAACGGTCTGGAAAGTCCGACGGTACAGGGTGATAGTCCCGTACACCAAAATGCACAGGTTGTGAACTCGAAGAGTAGGGCGGGACACGTGGTATCCTGTCTGAATATGGGGGGACCATCCTCCAAGGCTAAATACTCCTGACTGACCGATAGTGAACCAGTACCGTGAGGGAAAGGCGAAAAGAACCCCGGCGAGGGGAGTGAAAAAGAACCTGAAACCGTGTACGTACAAGCAGTGGGAGCCTCTTTATGGGGTGACTGCGTACCTTTTGTATAATGGGTCAGCGACTTATATTCTGTAGCAAGGTTAACCGTATAGGGGAGCCGAAGGGAAACCGAGTCTTAACTGGGCGTTAAGTTGCAGGGTATAGACCCGAAACCCGGTGATCTAGCCATGGGCAGGTTGAAGGTTGGGTAACACTAACTGGAGGACCGAACCGACTAATGTTGAAAAATTAGCGGATGACTTGTGGCTGGGGGTGAAAGGCCAATCAAACCGGGAGATAGCTGGTTCTCCCCGAAAGCTATTTAGGTAGCGCCTCGTGAATTCATCTTCGGGGGTAGAGCACTGTTTCGGCTAGGGGGTCATCCCGACTTACCAACCCGATGCAAACTGCGAATACCGAAGAATGTTATCACGGGAGACACACGGCGGGTGCTAACGTCCGTCGTGAAGAGGGAAACAACCCAGACCGCCAGCTAAGGTCCCAAAGTCACAGTTAAGTGGGAAACGATGTGGGAAGGCTCAGACAGCCAGGATGTTGGCTTAGAAGCAGCCATCATTTAAAGAAAGCGTAATAGCTCACTGGTCGAGTCGGCCTGCGCGGAAGATGTAACGGGGCTAAACTGTGCACCGAAGCTGCGGCAGCGACACTATGTGTTGTTGGGTAGGGGAGCGTTCTGTAAGCCGTTGAAGGTGTCCTGTGAGGGGTGCTGGAGGTATCAGAAGTGCGAATGCTGACATAAGTAACGATAATGCGGGTGAAAAACCCGCACGCCGGAAGACCAAGGGTTCCTGTCCAACGTTAATCGGGGCAGGGTGAGTCGACCCCTAAGGCGAGGCCGAAAGGCGTAGTCGATGGGAAACAGGTTAATATTCCTGTACTTGGTGTTACTGCGAAGGGGGGACGGAGAAGGCTATGTTAGCCGGGCGACGGTTGTCCCGGTTTAAGCATGTAGGCGGGAAGTTTAGGTAAATCCGGACTTCTTTTAACGCTGAGGTGTGATGACGAGGCACTACGGTGCTGAAGTAACAAATGCCCTGCTTCCAGGAAAAGCCTCTAAGCATCAGGTAACATCAAATCGTACCCCAAACCGACACAGGTGGTCAGGTAGAGAATACCAAGGCGCTTGAGAGAACTCGGGTGAAGGAACTAGGCAAAATGGTGCCGTAACTTCGGGAGAAGGCACGCTGATATGTAGGTGAAGTGATTTACTCATGGAGCTGAAATCAGTCGAAGATACCAGCTGGCTGCAACTGTTTATTAAAAACACAGCACTGTGCAAACACGAAAGTGGACGTATACGGTGTGACGCCTGCCCGGTGCCGGAAGGTTAATTGATGGGGTTAGCGGCAACGCGAAGCTCTTGATCGAAGCCCCGGTAAACGGCGGCCGTAACTATAACGGTCCTAAGGTAGCGAAATTCCTTGTCGGGTAAGTTCCGACCTGCACGAATGGCGTAATGATGGCCAGGCTGTCTCCACCCGAGACTCAGTGAAATTGAACTCGCTGTGAAGATGCAGTGTACCCGCGGCAAGACGGAAAGACCCCGTGAACCTTTACTATAGCTTGACACTGAACACTGGTCCTTGATGTGTAGGATAGGTGGGAGGCTTTGAAGCGCGGACGCCAGTTCGTGTGGAGCCAACCTTGAAATACCACCCTTTAATGGCTGGTGTTCTAACGTAGACCCGTAATCCGGGTTGCGGACAGTGTCTGGTGGGTAGTTTGACTGGGGCGGTCTCCTCCTAAAGAGTAACGGAGGAGCACGAAGGTTAGCTAATCCTGGTCGGACATCAGGAGGTTAGTGCAAAGGCATAAGCTAGCTTGACTGCGAGAGTGACGGCTCGAGCAGGTGCGAAAGCAGGTCTTAGTGATCCGGTGGTTCTGAATGGAAGGGCCATCGCTCAACGGATAAAAGGTACTCCGGGGATAACAGGCTGATACCGCCCAAGAGTTCATATCGACGGCGGTGTTTGGCACCTCGATGTCGGCTCATCACATCCTGGGGCTGAAGTAGGTCCCAAGGGTATGGCTGTTCGCCATTTAAAGTGGTACGCGAGCTGGGTTTAGAACGTCGTGAGACAGTTCGGTCCCTATCTGCCGTGGGCGCTGGAGAATTGAGGGGGGCTGCTCCTAGTACGAGAGGACCGGAGTGGACGCATCACTGGTGTTCGGGTTGTCATGCCAATGGCATTGCCCGGTAGCTAAATGCGGAAGAGATAAGTGCTGAAAGCATCTAAGCACGAAACTTGCCCCGAGATGAGTTCTCCCTGACTCCTTGAGAGTCCTGAAGGAACGTTAAAGACGATGACGTTGATAGGTCGGGTGTGTAAGTGTAGCGATACATTGAGCTAACCGATACTAATGAACCGTGAGGCTTAACCTTACAACGCCGAAGATGTTTTGGCGAAGAGACAGACATCATATTCAGCTTGATTACAGATTACATTGACCGGCGAAAAGCGGGTTAATAACAGAATTTGCCTGGCGGCCGTAGCGCGGTGGTCCCACCTGACCCCATGCCGAACTCAGAAGTGAAACGCCGTAGCGCCGATGGTAGTGTGGGGTCTCCCCATGCGAGAGTAGGGAACTGCCAGGCATCAAATTTAGCGTGCTGATATGGCTCAGTTGGTAGAGCGCACCCTTGGTAAGGGTGAGGTCCCCAGTTCGACTCTGGGTATCAGCACCACTTTTTTAGGTTAAAGTTCGGCGCTTAGTAAAGAATTTGCCTGGCGGCCGTAGCGCGGTGGTCCCACCTGACCCCATGCCGAACTCAGAAGTGAAACGCCGTAGCGCCGATGGTAGTGTGGGGTCTCCCCATGCGAGAGTAGGGAACTGCCAGGCATCAAATAAAGCAGAAGGCCATCCGAAAGGATGGCCTTTTTGCGTTGGCGCAAAAAATAAAACAGCCACTGTTTCCGGTTGTCTACCTAGCTCAAGTGTCTGACTGAATTATCATTTACGTAATGCTGACCTCCTCGACGTGCTGACCGTCGTGCGTTATCCGGCTTACAGATTAACCTGCAGGGTATTACCCGTTAAATATTTAATAGAATGTTAACGCTAGATGGGAAATAAAGAGATGTGTTATCTCTTTATTCTTTATGACGTTATTTATTCTGAACAGAATAAACAATACAGATCTATTACGCATAAAAAACGCGCTGGTATTATCTTCACAATAATAGTCAGCGCGAGAGGAGGTCTGGAGGAACGGCATCCTCCCACCATTAGGTTATTTCGTCAGCGCTACAATGCCCAACGTCAACCCTGCCAGCGCCGCTGCGCCGCCGGCGATCGCGCCAGCTGTTTCCCAGTTATCTTGCGTGGTGCCTTTCATGCAGGTATTGGTGTGAACCAGTCGTCCCTGGTCGTCATAGACCGGTACGCAAGGGGAGTCGTGCGCACAGCCTGCCAGCAGCGTTGCCAGCAGCGTCACCAGAATAAATTTTTTCATGATATAGCCTCTGAATAATCCGTTTCATTACGCCCGTCAGGAACGTATTACGGAATGGCTTATTTTATCACCTGTACACGGGCTTTCTGATAGGGGAAATAATCTCAATTTATGTGTTACGTAAATATCATGGAGAAGACGAGAGATTATCCGCCGGATTATGCAGAAATAATGCAGAAGAAAATAACGGAATGGTGTATTGGTTAGGGAAGGTGCGAACAAGTTCCTGATATGAGATCATCATATTCATCCGGAGCGCATCCCAGAGGGACATCATGAGCCATCAACTCACCTTCGCCGATAGTGAATTCAGCACTAAGCGCCGTCAGACCCGAAAAGAGATTTTCCTCTCCCGCATGGAGCAGATTCTGCCATGGCAGAATATGACCGCTGTCATCGAGCCGTTTTATCCCAAGGCGGGCAATGGCCGACGGCCCTATCCGCTGGAGACCATGCTGCGTATTCACTGCATGCAGCATTGGTACAACCTGAGCGACGGTGCCATGGAAGATGCCCTGTACGAAATCGCCTCCATGCGCCTGTTTGCCCGATTATCCCTGGATAGCGCCCTGCCGGATCGCACCACCATCATGAATTTCCGCCACCTGCTCGAGCAGCATCAACTGGCCCGTCAATTGTTCAAGACCATCAATCGCTGGCTGGCCGAAGCAGGCGTCATGATGACCCAAGGCACTTTGGTGGATGCCACCATCATTGAGGCACCCAGCTCTACCAAGAACAAAGAGCAGCAACGCGATCCGGAGATGCATCAGACCAAGAAAGGCAATCAGTGGCACTTTGGCATGAAGGCCCACATTGGTGTCGATGCCAAGAGTGGCCTGACCCACAGCCTAGTCACCACCGCGGCCAACGAGCATGACCTCAATCAGCTGGGTAATCTGCTTCATGGAGAGGAGCAATTTGTCTCAGCCGATGCCGGCTACCAAGGAGCGCCACAGCGCGAGGAGCTGGCCGAGGTGGATGTGGACTGGCTGATCGCCGAGCGTCCCGGCAAGGTAAAAACCTTGAAGCAGCATCCGCGCAAGAACAAAACGGCCATCAACATCGAATACATGAAAGCCAGCATCCGTGCCAGGGTGGAGCACCCGTTTCGCATCATCAAGCGGCAGTTCGGCTTCGTGAAAGCCAGATACAAGGGGCTGCTGAAAAACGATAACCAACTGGCGATGTTATTCACCCTGGCCAACCTGTTTCGGGTGGACCAAATGATACGTCAGTGGGAGAGATCTCAGTAAAAACCGGAAATAACGCCAGAAATGGTGGAAAAAATAGCCTAAATAGGCTGATTCGATGTGTTTGCGGGAAAAAAATCGGCCCAGATCCGCGAAATTTTAATCAGCGAGTCAGCTTGGGAAGAAATGACCTGCTTATTCGCACCTTCCTTAGCACTGTCGGTGGATGTGATTGCTAATGTATTGAGTTTACTGCGATTGCGAAACTTTGGATATAAAAAAGGCGCCCGAAGGCGCCCTGTCATGAAGCATTTTGTCGATTACTCACGGTGTCGACTGAAGCGTCGTCTGACAACGACGAAGAACACTGGTACGAAGAAGATGGCAAGCAAGGTAGCCGTCAACATCCCACCCATAACACCGGTGCCGACCGCATTCTGCGCGCCGCTCCCTGCACCTCGACTGATGACCAACGGCATAACGCCGAGAATAAAGGCGAGCGAGGTCATCAGAATGGGGCGCAGGCGCATGCGTGACGCTTCAAGCGTAGCTTCAATAACCCCTTTGCCCTCTTTCTCCATGAGATCCTTGGCGAACTCGACGATCAAAATGGCGTTCTTCGCCGATAGGCCTATCGTCGTCAGCAGACCCACCTGGAAGTAAACGTCGTTATTCAGACCGCGCAATGAGGCTGCCAGCAGCGCACCCACAACGCCCAGCGGAACAACCAGCATAACCGAAAATGGGATTGACCAGCTCTCATAGAGCGCGGCCAGGCACAAAAAGACCACAATCAGCGAAATAGCATAAAGCGCTGGCGCCTGGTTTCCGGATAAGCGTTCCTGGTACGACATTCCTGTCCAATCGAAGCCGATGCCAGACGGCAGCCTGCTGGCCAGTTGTTCCATCAGCGCCATCGCCTCGCCGGTACTTTTACCCGGCGCCGCTTCCCCCATAATTTCCATGGAAGGCAGACCGTTGTAGCGTTCCAGGCGTGGAGAGCCGTAAACCCAACGTGAGCTGACGAAAGCGGAGAATGGCACCATTTCGCCATTGCTGCTGCGCACATACATATTGTTGACATCGCCCGGCAGCATGCGGAATTTGGCATCTGCCTGAACATACACCTTCTTCACACGACCGCGATCGATAAAGTCGTTAACGTAGGCGCCACCTAGCGCCGCCGAGATAGTCTGGTTAATATCCGACAGCGAAACGCCCAACGCCTGCGCTTTTTCCTGATCGACTTCAAGTTTGAACTGTGCGGTATCTTCCAGACCATTAGGGCGTACGCGCACTAACTGGTCCGGATGCTGCTGCACCATACCCAGCAGCTGATTGCGTGCCTGAGTGAGCGCCGTGTGGCCAAGGTTGCCCTGATCGATGAGCTCGAAGTCAAACCCGGTCGCCGTGCCCAGCTCGATAATCGCCGGCATGTTGAAAGGGAACACCATGGCGTCTTTTATCTGGCTAAAGGCCATCGTCGCCCGCTTGATAATAGCCCCTACGCCGTTTTCATCACCGCTGCGCGTCTCCCAGGGCTTGAGGCTAACGAAGGCCATGCCTGCGTTCTGACCCTGGCCGCTGAAGCTAAAACCGTTGACGGTAAAGACGCTTTCAACGTTGGCCTTCTCGTTGTTCAGGTAATACTGAGTGACCGTATCCAGCACCTTCTGCGTACGTTCTTGCGTCGCACCGGCGGGCAGTTGGACCATCGTCAGGAATACGCCCTGATCTTCATCCGGTAAGAACGAGGTGGGCAGACGGACAAACAGCAGCGCCATCCCGACCACGATCAGCACGTAGATAACCAGATAGCGCCCGGTATTGCGCAGAATGCCGCTTACGCTGTGGGTGTAATGGTTTACGCTACGATCAAATTTATTGTTGAACCACGCGAAGAACCCTTTCTTTTCGTGATGCCCGGCCGCGCTGGGCTTCAGTAACGTCGCGCACAGCGCAGGTGTCAGAATCAACGCAACCAGCACCGACAGCGCCATTGCCGACACGATGGTAATGGAGAACTGTCGATAAATGGCACCAGTAGAGCCACCGAAGAAGGCCATCGGTACAAAGACCGCCGACAGCACCATGGCAATACCAACCAGCGCCCCCTGGATCTGCGACATCGATTTTTCCGTCGCTTCGACCGGAGAGAGCCGCTCTTCCACCATCACGCGCTCGACGTTTTCGACCACCACAATGGCATCATCGACTAACAGGCCTATTGCAAGCACCATACCGAACATCGTCAGGGTATTTATCGAATAGCCGAACATCGCCAGCACGGCGAAGGTGCCCAGCAGCACCACCGGCACGGCAATGGTCGGAATCAGCGTGGCGCGCATATTTTGCAGGAACAGATACATCACGAGAAAGACGAGAATGATGGCCTCAAACAGCGTCTTGATCACTTCATGAATCGAAATAGTGACGAAAGGCGTGGTGTCATAGGGATAGACGACCTTCATTCCCTGCGGAAAGAACGGCTGCAGCTCCGCCAGCTTCGCCTTAATGGCATTGGCGGTATCCAGCGCGTTCGCGCCGGTGGCAAGCTTAATACCGAGCCCCGAAGCTGGCTTTCCGTTGATGCGGGCAACCACGTTGTAGTTCTCGCCGCCCAGCTCAATTTTTGCAACATCGCTCAAGTGAACGACAGAACCGTCGGCGTTGACGCGGAGGGTAATATTGCCAAACTCCGCCGGATCTTTCAGCCGCGTTTGGGCAATGATTGAGGCGTTGAGCTGCTGCCCCTTCACGGCAGGCGTACCGCCCAACTGGCCCGCGGCAATCTGGTTATTCTGCACCTTCAACTGATTGATCACGTCAACCGGCGTCAGGTTGTACTTGTTGAGCTGATTGTTGTCGAGCCAGATACGCATTGCGTACTGAGCACCGAACAGCTGCACGTCGCCCACGCCGTTCAGTCGGCTGATGGGGTCTTTTACGTTGGAAGCAATATAGTCAGAAATATCGTCCTGAATGGTCTTCGGGTTATCGGAGATAAACCCGGCAACCAGCAGGAAGCTGCTGCTTGATTTCTCAACGCTGATTCCCTGCTGCTGTACTTCCTGCGGCAAGAGAGGGGTAGCCAGCTGCAGCTTGTTCTGCACCTGCACCTGTGCGATGTCCGGATCGGTCCCTGAATTAAAGGTCAAGGTAATGGTCACCGATCCCGCGGAGTCGCTGGTTGAGGACATATACATCAGGTTATCGATACCGTTCATATTCTGTTCGATAACCTGCGTCACGGTATCCTGCACGGTCTGCGCGTCTGCTCCGGGGTAGTTGGCAGAAATCGCCACGGCAGGCGGCGCAATGGTCGGATACTGGGCGATAGGCAGCTGTAAAATAGCTAGCCCACCCGCAATCATCATAATGATCGCCAGAACCCAGGCGAATACCGGGCGATGGATAAAAAACTTAGACATAGGATAGCTACCTTATTGCGCAGCCGGAGCCGCGGTGTCCTCTTCTGCTTTGACGGTGACGCCCGGATGTACTTTCTGCAGCCCGCTGACGATAACCTTCTCACCGGCCTTCAGGCCGCTGGTGACCAGCCACTGGTCGCCTACGGCTTGCGCCGCCACCACGTTGCGGATTTCTACCTGATTTTTGTCGTTCACCAGCAGTACGGTGGCATCGCCGCGCGGCGTACGGGTGACGCCCTGCTGTGGTACCAGCATTGCGCTCGGGTTGACTCCCTCATCGATGCGCGCGCGTACAAACATGCCCGGCAGCAGCGTATGCTGAGGGTTAGGGAATAGTGCGCGTAGCGTAATGGAGCCGGTGCTCTCATCAACGGTGACGTCAGAAAACTGCAGAGAACCTTTCAGCGCGTAGGGTTGACCGTTTTCCATTAGCAATTGAACGCTTTTGGCACCTTCGCCCTGTTGCAGGCTTTCTTGTTTCAGACGCATAAAATCACTGCTGGACTGAGTCACATCGACGTAGATGGGATCGAGCTGCTGCACCGTGGCCATGGCTTCCGCCTGGCCGTTGGTAACCAGCGCGCCTTCCGTTACGCTGGATTTACCGATACGGCCGGTAATGGGAGAGGTCACTTTGGTGTAGGCCAGATTAATACGCGCACTCTCAACGGCGGCTTTCGCGGCCATAACATCGGCGTCAGCCTGGCGCGCGGTAGCCACGGCCTGATCGTAATCCTGCTGGCTGATATATTTCGTTCCCAGCAGCGGGACGTAGCGTTTGACCGTCAGATGTGCGATGGCGGCGGCGGCTTCCGCTTTAGATGCATCGCCTTTGGCGCTGTCATACGCAGCCTGGTAGGTTGCAGGGTCTATCTGATAAAGCGATTGCCCGGCTTCAATATCGCTCCCTTCTACAAAGTTGCGCTTCAGAATAATGCCGCTGACCTGCGGTCGCACCTCCGCGACGCGAAACGCGGAAGTACGGCCCGGCAGTTCCGTGGTGATAGAGAGCGGTGCGTTGTTCACGATGTGAACGATGACCTGAGGTGTGGGCGCATGCGCCTGCTGATCTCCAGAATTATCGCAGCCGCTCAGTAATGTCGCAGAGATAATTAAGCTGGATAAGAGTGTAATCCTGGCGTGGCTCGTCATTGCGGTTCCTTATAGATTGATAGCCATTTTTGACCACGAATCTGAGAAAGAAAGGGAGAATAGAAACAGTTCGATATCCTACAAATAAATATCGGTGGATGTAAGTGATAGTTATTTTTAACAGAATGCCAGGGCACGGAAACACAAAAATAGCAGGAATGGAGAATTCTCCAGATAAAATAGAGGTGGTTGTTATTTGCGTGGTGAATATGATTGCGTGAAATATATGTATTTTTGATTTATTAATTTTCAATAACCATCAAACTTTTTGGTAAAATTTATCTGTCACGCGGTGGTAAATTAGCTGGAGTATTCCATTCACCGCTTATTCAGCGGCAGGCGACCGATGGTATGGCCAGAAAAACACGGGAAGAGGCGCTCAAAACGCGCCAGCTGCTGCTGGACGTGGCAATTGAGCAGTTCGCGTTACGCGGAGTCAGTAACACGACGCTGACCGATATCGCCGCGGCTGCCGGCGTGACGCGCGGTGCCGTATATTGGCATTTCGTCAGTAAGAGTGAGCTGTTTAATGCCATGTGGCAAGCGCAGCTCCCGCTGCGCGATCTTATTCATCATAAATTGATACCAATAGAGCATGAAAATCCGTTGCTGGCGCTGAGGAATAAATTCGTGGCGGGGCTGCAATATATAGCCGAAACGCCGAGGCAGAAAGCGCTGATGCAAATTTTGTATCACAAGTGTGAATTTACCAGCGATATGATGTCGGAGCAGGATATCAGGCAGAAAATCGGGTTTGACTATAATACCGTGCGGGGTATTTTACAGACATGCGTACGTAACCGATTATTACCTGTAGATACAAATATTGAGATTATATTGATTGTCTTGCATAGCGCATTTATCGGCATCATTAAAAACTGGCTTATGGAACCACGGCAATTTGATCTCTATCAGCAGGCTCCGCTGCTGGTGGATAATATTATGTCTGTTCTCTGCGACTCACATCTTTGGGCTGCCTCGCCGGTACGGGCGGCGAAGGGTTGATTTTGGCCTCGCGAACGGGGCTGAAAAGATTTCATCTCGTTACGCTTTCCCTGTTGCGGCCATGCGCAATCTGTCATCTTATCGATAACTTACCGTGCTTATCATGAGGTGCTTATGAAATGTGTGTCTCGCCAGATTGGCGATTTTGAAGTCATTGCATTGAGCGACGGAAACATGTCCGCCAGTCTGGATTTGCTCTCAGGCATTACGACAACGGATGCCGGCGAGATTCAGCGCAGCGCTGGCGTAACGGATCCCGGCAACCTGCACATTTATGGCTATCTGATTCGCGGGCGCGGGCGAACGATTCTGGTTGATTCTGGTACGGGAGGAGCAAACAACGTCGGTGGCCAGCTCGCTGGGCATTTACAGGACTTTGGGGTTGTGCCGCAGGCGGTAGACACGTTGCTGTTGACGCATGCGCATCCGGACCATATCGGCGGTCTGCTGAACGAGGCGGGCGATGCGGTGTATCCCAATGCACAGCTGTACCTCCATCCGAATGAAGTCGCTTTCTGGCAAGATGATGAACGTCTGGCGCAGGCGAACGAGCGGGCGCAGCGCAATTTCACCCGGGCAAGGCGGACGCTGGCGGTATACGGCGAAAGGGTCCATCTGCTGGACGACAAGCCGATCGTAGAAGGCATTCGGCCTGTTGCACTACCGGGCCATACGCCGGGGCATACGGGCTATCGGATTGACTCGCCGCAGGAAAGCCTGATTATCTGGGGGGACATCGTACATTTCCCCTATATTCAGACCGCGCAGCCGGATGTGTCTATTGCGTTTGATATCGATCCTGAGCAGGCGAAGGCATCACGTAAACGGATTCTGGCTCAGGCGGTGCAGGAAAAGCTGCTGGTGGCGGGAATGCACTTTGGCGGGTCTGGCTTCGCGCGGGTCATCCCTGAAGGTCAGGGCTATCGTATGGTGTATTGCGAAGCATAAGCAGGCAATAAAAAAGGCGCATCCCCATGCCGAGTAGCGCCTTTTCTATCAACAACATAACTGATTAGTATCAGTTCATGCCGTACTGTCAAACTTCCTGTTTTTATGTTTTTCTATGATTATTATATTCCTTATAAAATCAATTATTTAAGAAAAATAATGACTGTATATTGTTCCAGTGCTTTTTGTTGTTTATGCTGTTGTGCAACGAATTCTGTATAAACATTTGTATAAACACTTTGGGCTGGGTGGTGGTTTATGGCTGGCGAACTTAACAAACTGAGCGACAGGAAGTTAAAGGGATTACATGGCATCCCGGCCAGTAAGATTGAGTTTTATGCTGATGGTGCCGGGTTGAGCGCGAAGGTAACGAAAGCTGGCGGTATTAGCTGGGTGTTTACTTACAGACTCGACGGGCAGAAGCTGCACCGGCTGACTCTGGGGCGCTACCCGGATATGAGTCTCAAAGAGGCCCGTTCCTCGCGTGATAAATGTCGCCAGTGGTTGGCTTCAGGTAAAGACCCAAAGCACCAGTTGGCGCTAACTACTCAGGAAACGCTTAAACCGGTTACGGTGCAGGAAGCTATCGAATACTGGATACGCGAATATGCGGAAGAAAACCGTGCGAACGTTGAGCGGCATAAAGCGGAGTTACGCAAACATATTTACCCTTACATTGGGAAAATGGCGCTCGCTGACTGCGAAACTCGATACTGGCTTGACTGTTTTGACAGAATGAAAAAGAAAACGCCAGTTGCAGCGGGTTATGTATTCCAGATGTGTAAGCAGGCCCTGAAATTCTGTCGTGTTCGCCGCTACGCCGTCAGTACCGCCCTTGAGGATTTGAGTATTCCCGATGTTGGTAAAAAGCAGGCGAAAAAAGATCGGGTATTGAAAGATAAAGAGGTTGGGGGATTGTGGGCTGCGATATCGTCCGGTGATGTTTTTTTGCCTTACTACACAAACTTGCTCAGAATCGCCACTTTATTCGGTTGCCGAACCCAAGAGGCCAGATTATCAGAGTGGACCGAATGGGATATGGATGCGTGGGTGTGGACTGTTCCGAAAGCACATAGTAAAGGTGGTGAAAAAATTGTACGCCCTGTTCCGGAGGCGATGCACTCATTTATTAAAATGCTCCACGATGAGACAAAATCATCCGGCTATCTTCTCGGAGTAGTGAAGAATAGCGAGGCAGTTAGCCAGTGGGGCCGTAGCGTTTATAAAAAACTGGGGCACTCTGAACCCTGGACTTTACATGATCTACGGCGAACTCTTGCAACGCATATGAATGATATGGGTATCGCTCCACACGTTGTTGAACAGTTGCTGGGCCACTCAATGCCGGGGGTTATGGCTATTTATAACCGTAGTCTGTACTTGCCTGAGAAGCTGGACGCGCTGAACAAATGGTATGACCGCTTAGAACTTCTTGCAGGTAATCATCAAAATGTGGTTCTGTTATCTGTAACGAATAGAAATTAAACTGATATTGCGGGCCTAGGTCGGCCAACCGAAAAGCGGGATACCCTACCTGCCTGGCCCGCAAATTATTTAGGGGCGTTGAGGGTGACGGTATGGGTATGCCATTACGTGAGTATTATCCTATAACTCGAGTGGCTAGTTTATTAGGATATGAAACAAATGATCTTTTACACTGTGATGTAGCCCCCTGAAACACCGGACAGTAGCTGTATCTCCAGATAAGAGATAGGCTTGAATATATGTCTAACACTAACGCCAATTTTGAGATGACCGGGATCCTGTTAGGGCAAGAAGTCCGTAAACGTAAAACTCCTCAGGAGAAGATCGCCATTATCCAGCAGACGATGGAGCCGGGTATGAATGTCTCCCATGTCGCCCGCCTGCATGGTATCCAGCCCAGCCTGCTGTTTAAGTGGAAGAAGCAATATCAGGAAGGCAGCCTCACCGCCGTTGCGGCTGGAGAGGAAGTCGTTCCTGCTTCTGAGCTTACTGCTGCTCTGAAGCAGGTCCGGGAGCTTCAGCGCCTTCTGGGCAAGAAAACGATGGAAGTTGAGATCCTGAAAGAAGCCGTGGAGTACGGTCAGTCGCGAAAATGGATAGCGCACGCGCCCTTGTTGCCAAAGGACGGGGAATAGCCATGGTCAGCCGGACCATGGGCGTGTCGCGTGCGCAACTGTCACTGCGGATTAACCGTTCTGCCGACTGGCAGGACAGGCGCTGTAACCGGCGTAATGAAGAAGCAGACGCAGAAATACTGTCGGCTATCCTCAACATTATCAGCGATATGCCGAGTTATGGTTATCGACGCGTGTGGGGCATCCTGCGCAAGCAACGTCGCACAGAGGGACAGCCACCTGTGAATGCCAAACGGCTTTACAGGATAATGAGCGAGCATAACCTGTTGTTGTTGCATCACAAACCAGAGCGACCGAAGCGTGAACATAAGGGCAAGATAGCGGTGGCAGAAAGCGATATGCGCTGGTGTTCAGATGGCTTCGAGTTCGGCTGCGACAACGGCGAAAAACTGCGGGTAACGTTCGCGCTGGACTGCTGCGACCGTGAGGCCATAGACTGGGCAGCAAGCACGGGAGGCTATGACAGTTCGACCGTGCAGGATGTGATGCTGAGGTCGGTGGAAAAGCGCTTCGGCGACAGGTTGCCCGACACAGCGGTGCAGTGGCTGACGGATAACGGTTCAGCGTATACCGCGTATGAAACGCGGAGGTTCGCGAGAGAGCTGAATCTGGAGCCCTGCACAACAGCGGTGAGCAGCCCGCAGAGTAATGGCATGGCCGAACGGTTCGTGAAAACGATGAAAGAAGACTATATCGCGTTCATGCCAAAACCGGATGTGAGAACAGCACTGCGAAACCTTGCAGTAGCGTTCACGCATTACAATGAAAACCACCCGCACAGCGCGCTGGGATATCACTCCCCGAGGGAATACCGGCGGCAGCGGACATCGTTAACTTAAGATACAAAAGCTGTTCGGAGATGGAGGGTCAAGATCATGATCTTTTACACTGGGCCTCTATTGGTTCAATACGATTATTTATTAATTTCGATGTAACTAACTTAACAAAAGGGTATGTTGTATTCACAGATGAAGGCCTGTCTTTGAGAACGAAATTCATTGAAAAAGGTATCGCTTCTGATTCGTTTTCGAGGGTCTATAATTTAAAAAATATTAGGGATATTAACTACCCAGATCCAAAAATAAATTATGATGGAAGTGAGCTTATTTTAAAGGATGCATTGGAGTGTGGGTTTAGTGGTTTTTGGCAACTACCTAAAACATTCTTTGGATTGACCGAGCTTTATGATATTCATCCTCAATTCTTTCAGGTGTGGATGTCAGTATCGAACAAGATGATAGTTAATTTTAATAGTGAGGAACCTATTGATTTTGATTTGGATGATATCTATGTCATGAAAAATGACTTTATCATGTTAAGAGATAGTAGAGATGGTGAGTCATTACCTAGTTTTTATAATGGCGGTGTATTACCTCCTGATACTGAAGTTTCAACAGCCGCGCTAAATCCGGGGAGGGCAGAACATCATGCAAAAAAGAGAGAAGAAGTATTAAAAGCTGCCATTTATATTAAACATTGCCACCCCGAACTGTGTGACAATTATACCAACTGGGCTAATGCTATTAGTGACCATGCTCATAAATTTTGGAACAGTGGTGAAGCACCCTTATCGATTAAAACGATTGCTGCATTAATTGGTGAGGCTCATAGGCTACCAACACCATCATCGTAAGCAGGTTCCCGAGTTAGGGAAGGTGCGAACAAGTTCCTGATATGAGATCATCATATTCATCCGGAGCGCATCCCAGAGGGACATCATGAGCCATCAACTCACCTTCGCCGATAGTGAATTCAGCACTAAGCGCCGTCAGACCCGAAAAGAGATTTTCCTCTCCCGCATGGAGCAGATTCTGCCATGGCAGAATATGACCGCTGTCATCGAGCCGTTTTATCCCAAGGCGGGCAATGGCCGACGGCCCTATCCGCTGGAGACCATGCTGCGTATTCACTGCATGCAGCATTGGTACAACCTGAGCGACGGTGCCATGGAAGATGCCCTGTACGAAATCGCCTCCATGCGCCTGTTTGCCCGATTATCCCTGGATAGCGCCCTGCCGGATCGCACCACCATCATGAATTTCCGCCACCTGCTCGAGCAGCATCAACTGGCCCGTCAATTGTTCAAGACCATCAATCGCTGGCTGGCCGAAGCAGGCGTCATGATGACCCAAGGCACTTTGGTGGATGCCACCATCATTGAGGCACCCAGCTCTACCAAGAACAAAGAGCAGCAACGCGATCCGGAGATGCATCAGACCAAGAAAGGCAATCAGTGGCACTTTGGCATGAAGGCCCACATTGGTGTCGATGCCAAGAGTGGCCTGACCCACAGCCTAGTCACCACCGCGGCCAACGAGCATGACCTCAATCAGCTGGGTAATCTGCTTCATGGAGAGGAGCAATTTGTCTCAGCCGATGCCGGCTACCAAGGAGCGCCACAGCGCGAGGAGCTGGCCGAGGTGGATGTGGACTGGCTGATCGCCGAGCGTCCCGGCAAGGTAAAAACCTTGAAGCAGCATCCGCGCAAGAACAAAACGGCCATCAACATCGAATACATGAAAGCCAGCATCCGTGCCAGGGTGGAGCACCCGTTTCGCATCATCAAGCGGCAGTTCGGCTTCGTGAAAGCCAGATACAAGGGGCTGCTGAAAAACGATAACCAACTGGCGATGTTATTCACCCTGGCCAACCTGTTTCGGGTGGACCAAATGATACGTCAGTGGGAGAGATCTCAGTAAAAACCGGAAATAACGCCAGAAATGGTGGAAAAAATAGCCTAAATAGGCTGATTCGATGTGTTTGCGGGAAAAAAATCGGCCCAGATCCGCGAAATTTTAATCAGCGAGTCAGCTTGGGAAGAAATGACCTGCTTATTCGCACCTTCCTTAGCTTAATTCCTCCCCGAGTTATGCTAACTCGGGTTTCAATACAAAGAAATATGCATCAAGATTCTCCAAACAACGCCAGAACAGATAGGAAGTGTTCCTTCTGAGGACGTTAACTGGAGGTTTTATGCTAAATACTGTTTTCATCCCACCAACGGCTGAGCAGCGCCGCCAAATTCTTAGGGACTACGGATTTGAATATGACCGACGTATTCGTGAGGCCGAATGCTTGGAAATAACTAGTCTTTCCCGCTCTACCCGCTGGAATATGGAAAATGAGAGTAAATTTCCTACCCGATGCCACTTTGGGCCTAACAGCTGCGCATGGCTCCTTTCTGACATTCTTTGGTGGGTTCGTAACCCGCCTTCAGTTTTAAACGTTAATAATCCGCACAGCCGCAAGTCTGCATAAACAGTTTAGATAAGATCATTACTGAGCATTTGTTGCGTGCTGTTGCGTTAGTTATACAGCAGTATTGCTAACGCTGTCGCGGCGGCTCTCAATGTGAATATATTGGAGCACTGAAAATGGTATCGAAAAAAATTACTGCCTTAACTGGTAGCGGCCAAACTCAATCTGAAACCAGCCTAGAGGATATTTCTGGTAATAATTTTGCTGCGCGAATCCCTGTAACCATGAGCACTATTGGCGGGAAAGAAATTCAGTCTGTAAGCGGTCGTAAGTTGCATACGTTTTTGGCTGTAGGGCGTGACTTTACCAACTGGATCAAAGGGCGCATTAAGCAGTACGGGTTCGTCGAAGGGGTTGATTATGCGATTGTCGAATATTTGACCTCGCCAAAACGGGCGAGCTCAAAATCTCGCCAGCGTATTGAGCATGACTACATTGTCAGCCTGAATATGGCTAAAGAGCTTTCTATGGTTGAGCGTAACGCGCAAGGCAAGATGGCCCGCCAGTATTTCATTGACTGTGAAGAACGTCTGCGCCGTGTAGCACCAGAGGAACATGAGGCGGCGATGCTGGGCTGGCGTAAAAATCGTGTAGCTGCCTGCGAAGATCATAAAAGCATGGCCGACGCAATGAAGGGCTATATAGAGCGCACCGGCGACAGGCAGCACGGATTTGCCTACAGCAATGAATGCTCGTTCCTGAATAGCCTTGTGTTGGGTATGCACCCGCGAACGTGGGCGAAACAGAAAGATATTCCGGTAAAGCAGGTTCGTGACCATATGAATGCAGATCAACTGGCACTGCTGGCTTATCTGGAAAGTCGTGATTGTGCTCTGCTAGATCTTGATACCCGTACGGCAACCCGCAAGACAAAACTCACTGAACTGGCACAGCGCTGGCTGGTTAGACGTGTTGGAGGTGCCGGATGATTGCGTATGAAGAAAAGGCGACCTTGCCGGGTCGCCAGTGCGGAATAAATCAAAAGCAAAATTATATTACTAAATAGCTGCGCCTAATACCGCTACACTTTTGCCTGACCATGTTTTCCTCCGGGGAATGGGCTGGCGGTTTCCATAAAATGGCGGACCTTTTTCAGTAACTGCCACATTGAGCGGCACTGATGATTACGGGTTATCGTGTCATGAAGTGCCTGCCATAGCCGTTCCACATGATTCACCCACGGCGAGTAAACCGGCTGGTAAATTACCCTGAACTTGGGATTTGCTTTCAACCAGCGCTGTGTTTCGCGGCTTTTATGGATAATGTAGTTATCAACGATCAGCGTGATTGTTTTCGCCCGCCGGTAAGTGGCTTTCAGGTGCTTCAGCAGAGCGATAAACAGCGCTGAACTTTTGCTGTTGCCGCCCACGTAGCTGACTTTACCCGTGCCACTGTGCAGTGCGCCGGCCAGATAGTATTTTTCGTTCTGCCCCGGCGTCACTACCCGTTTCTGCTGTCCGCGCAACTGCCAGTCCGCACCGATTTTAGGATTAAGGTGGATATCCACTTCATCTTCATAAAATACCGGATGCTCTGCGCTGCATTCATCCAGCGCTTTGTGGATTACCGCCATCTTTTCATCTTTATGTGGGTCACGGATACGCAGAGTTGGCGCGGCCCTGCGCCATACAAGCCCCGCAGATGGCAACCAGCGGCGAACGGTTCCTGCATGTAACTGGCAACCGGTTATCTCATTGATTTTTATTGCCAGTAATTCGGTGCTCCAGCGTGAACGTTGATAACCAAAATCGCCGGGAGAATGCTTTATCAGCTCACGTAACAGGGTGCAGATATGTTCAAAAGGCCAGCGTCGGGAGCGCCCTGCGGGTAAGGATTTCAGGCCTTCAATACCTGAGTGCGTAAACCAGTTAATCCAGCGACCAACGGATGAACGGGCACAACAGAGAGTTCTGGCAACATCGCTGACCCGTTCACCCCGATGAAGCATCAGCATGGCCGTGAGTCTGCGGGCATGATTTTTATCACGCGTTTTATGAATAGCTTTCTGCATCAGGCGTCGTTCGCCACGGGGTATTGGTACTATGATCGGCATCGCTCAGTCCGGTTGGTGATTTTGGTTGGTTTGGCGATTGATCAGATCGCACAATCCGGGCTGAGTTCCCTTTCAGTGATCTACTATTCCGCGCAGCTATTTAGGCTAGCTGCTGGTGGTCAAAGGCTGAGCGATACGGGACTAGTTGAGTTATCTCCTGATATTTCAGGAACTGTGGCAATGGCGCAGTTGGGGGGTACTGCAATGCAGTATACCCCGGATTTAAAATCTGACCTTTTGCACACCTCATTAAGAGTTGCACAAATGCAACTCGGTACATCCCCCCAGAACTGGGGAAACCCAGATATTAGCGACCAAACGCCAGAACTGGAGTCTGCTCAGCCCTTCGGCTCAATCCCCTGCCGACGTAATTCGGCACGAGCTAACTCTTTCATCCAGTTACCGAGGCTAATGCCATCACGTTCTGCTGCTTCATTAAGTTGCTGGCGTAATTCAGGAGTAATTCGGATTTGGAAGGTTGGTGATAGCCCTTCACCTTTTGGTGTTTTGTCTCGTTTGATAGTTGACATGTACGTACGTAATCCTCTAGCATGGATTTTATTATGTACGTACGTTAACACGACGAACATACAAAAGACAACGCCCCGGACTGTTAGAGCAGTACCGAGGCGTCTAACCAAACCGTTATACGAGGTAACGACTATGGCTGAATCACAGCATACCCAAACTCGCCCTGAATTTACATGGCGTTTTCTCTCCACCTCTGAACGCTACCCTACCGCTAAACCGTTGGTGATCTACGTCAACGCATCCAGTGAGCAGGAAGCACGTGACACCATGCCGGGTGTAAACCTCATTTTTGCTGCCCGTCTTCCTTATCACTCGTTTAAGGTTCTGGAGGTGCGCCATGCGTAAAACCTTCCAGGCTTATGGTTTTGCCGTTAACAAGCGCGGCCACACAGTAGGTATTCACTACACCTTAACCAGCACAAGTTATGACGATGCTAAATCAGCAGCTCAGTTGTTGGCTCAGCAAGAGGGCTATAAGCATGTCCGTATCAACTTCGTTCGGGAGGTGAGTCATGCATAAAATTAAATGGTCGGAAATTGACATTGAAGATGAACTACGTCGCCTGGAATCGCTGCTCTCAACATCGCTGTATATGAATTTAGATGATGAAACTGAATACAGCGTTGCTATGGATTTGATCAGCATGTCGTTGTCCCGCGTTAGGGAACTGAAAGTGGCTAGTGAGGTGAGTCATGCGTGATATCTACCATCAGTTAGTTAAGCACTCACATGAGTTTAAAAGCCTCACTAATGAGGATTTGGCTGAGACCAGTGATTTATATGCTGCTGGGGCATTCGCCATCAATAGCGCACTAACCCTTATCGGAAATTTGGCTCACGATGCTACGACTGCCGAAGACTATGCGGATGAAGATGCTCGCCGCGATCTGGTCCTTGTTAGCCATGTATTGCGGCACCTCCCACGAATGGCGCTGGCACTTAATCAAAGCAGCGAAGCGGCAGATTATGTGCGTGCCCAGCGCAGAACAGCAGGGGAACAATCATGATCAGCAATATCGAATTTAACGAGCTGGAGAAGCGCGTTGATCTGCTGGTGGATAAGGTGCTTTCCCTCGAGCTGCGGATCAAATCGCTGACTGATAGCCAGGGTGGAGAGATTCCGCCGGGCATGGCTCCGGTTTCTTCTCTGGCAGCCGAGTATGGCATTTCCACCAAGAAGGCCGAAGAACTGGCGAAGAATACGGGCGTGATGCTGGTGAAGATGAAATCGGGTGGTTTCGTCGCCCCGGCTGAAAAATTCAGGGAAGAGGCCCGGATGGTGCTTAGAGCAGCCAAGCGTAAATATGGATCGGCGTTCTGGTATCACCCATTACTGGGCAAGTTTCAGATGAGTGGGGGGATCCCGAAATGAAAAGCGCTCCGAACCTGAAACATCTGCCAAAGGAAAAATTCACAGAGGCGGTTATTTTTGCCGGTGCTGATGCCTACGCCCACGCTAAGGGATGGGAAGAGGGGCTCGGTAAGCAAATTGCCGAAGATACAACGCCGCCTATCTATCTGGGGCCAAAGCAGCTGGCAGAGCTGGATAACCTGCAAATTATCGATAAAGGTCGCCGCAGTGCTCGTGTATATCTGGCCGGGAGCATTGAACCGATACTGATTAACGCCATTGGTGAGAAGCTGGCTCAGGCAGGAGTTCAGGAAGCCAAGTTCTATAAGGGGATTCCGGATCGTCAGCCTGAGGACTGGCACGACTATCTGAATCGGATACGGGAGCAATCCAAAACTGAGGAAAGCAGTATTCTCCAGTTTCCAGGAGCTAAACAAGAGCAAAAAAAAGAGACGGGTGATGAACTTAAACCTCGTGTCGAAAGCCGTGATGATGGCATTTTCTGGATTACGCCGAAGGTCGATAAAGAAACCGGAGAGATTATTAACCCTGAAACGTGGCTATGCTCACCTCTTGAGGTGGTTGGGGCGGGTAGTGACGGGGCAGAGCGATATCTTGTGTTGCGCTGGCGTTCGCCGCGTGGTCACGAAGAAATCACTCGGGCGATCCCCTGTGCTGATATCGGTGAACGTGATGGCTGGCGCTCTCTCAAGGCTGGTGGAGTAAACGTCACCACGAAAAATACGTTTAGAGCGATTTTGGCGGACTGGCTGCAACAATGTGGCAAGGGGCGGGAATGGATAATCAGCCACACCACCGGCTGGCATCACGGGGCATACATTATGCCCGATGGTGAAGTGATCGGCGATCCGGAGACTCCAATACTGTTTAACGGTCGCAGCGCGGCATCCTCCGGTTATGCGGTTGCTGGTACTTCTGAGAGCTGGCGTGATTCAGTTGCCCGTCTGTCCGGAGGTAACCCTTCAATGATGCTGGGCGTGGCAGCTTCATTATCAGCGCCGCTTATCGGTCTGGTGGGGGCTGATGGCTTTGGTGTCCATCTGTTCGAGCAATCTAGCGCCGGTAAGACGACCACCGCCAATATTGCGAGCAGTCTTTGGGGGGAACCGGATGCATTACGGCTTACATGGTACGGTACGGCGCTGGGCATCGCCAATGAAGCGGAGGCCCATAATGACAGTCTGTTACCGCTTGATGAAGTGGGGCAGGGCAGCAGCGCCAAAGATGTCGCTACATCAGCATATACCTTGTTTAACGGTGCCGGGAAGCTGCAGGGAGCTAAAGAGGGTGGCAACCGGGAGTTGAAACGCTGGCGTACTGTGGCGATCAGCACCGGGGAAATGGATATTGAAACGTTCCTGGCTGCTGGTGGAATTAAGGTTAAGGCTGGTCAGCTGGTGCGCTTGCTGAATATCCCTATGGAGAAATCAACGGTCTTTAACGGTCTGCCAAACGGTAAGGCTCATGCTGATGCACTGAAAGAGGCATGGATCGATAACCACGGAGCAGCAGGGCGTGAGTGGGTCAAATGGCTGGCAACTCACCAGCAGGAGGCTAAACAGGCTGTGCGGGATGCGCAGACACGCTGGCGAGGTCTTATTCCGGCTGATTACGGTGAGCAGGTACACCGTGTGGCCGAGCGCTTCGCTATTCTTGAGGCTGCGCTGGTAACTGGTTCGCCGATCACCGGTTGGAGTGAACAGGCCAGCCGTGATGCTATCCAGCATAGCTTTAACGCCTGGGTAAAAGAGTTTGGGACAGGTAACAAAGAACACCAGCAGATCATCGAGCAGTGCGAGGCATTCCTTAACGCTCATGGCCTGAGTCGTTTTGCTCCGCTGCCATACTGCCCGTCAGATATGCCAATACGTGATCTGGCTGGCTACCGCGATAGGGGTAAGCATGATGATTCACCAATGGTGTTTTATACCTTCCCTTCTGCGTTCGAAAAAGAGATAGCGCAGGGGTTCAATGCGAAGCAGTTCGCCAGAGTTCTGTCTGAATCTGGAATGTTGACACCCCCAGCAAGCGGCAGGGGATATCAGCGAAAATCACCGCGTATCGATGGGCGGCAGATTAATGTTTACGTCATTCAGTACCAGCAGGAGGGAACCGAAGAATAATTACACGTGAGGGTTTATTTTGTTGGTTCAGTTGGTTCAGTAGGTAGTGTGCATTGTTATCGTGCTGTTTATATTGATTATTTCACACAGAAACTGAACCAACACTGAACCAACAAATGCCTGTTTTGAACCAACAAACGGGGGATTTGAACCAACATGTCTACCCTGCCCGAATAAGTGTTTTTACTGAACCAACATAAAAACGGCGTTGTTGGTTCAAAACGGGGCTTTGTTGGTTCACTAAATGAAAATAAGTCTTTTAAAAACAACGCTCTTTACAAATTGAACCAACTGAACCAACTGAACCAACATAGTTTTGTTTATATACGCAGAAAAATGAGGTGAAAAATGTTGGATGCCGGAATGATTGAGAAGAAATCAGCAGGAAGTGCATCGTTGTGGATGCGTGAGGCTGTGGAGGAGATAGATAAATAATTTGGCATTGGCTATGCCAGCAACAACCCTGAGCTGGTGGCAGGGGTCATGCAGGCTGCAGCCATTGATCAAGCGGGGATGTATATCCGATCGCTGGTGGAAACGCTGGATTTATGGCCCGGTTCGCTGGCTTAAAGCTGAGAGTAAGCCAATGATCACTTAAGCACATATATTTTTAAGCAGATAAGCAACATAATTGATGGAGGTAAATTATGGCCTTTAACGATTTTATGGAAGAATCAGAACTGTTTGAGTTACTGGGCAAGAAAAAAACTGCTGTATGGCGGTTACGAAAAGACCATGGCTTTCCGAATCCAGTTCTTACCTACCCGTCGCGCTACAGCCGCAAAGCTGTAATGAAATGGCTTGAAGATGGTGGTATTAACCGTACGGTTTAAGGTTATTGAACCTGAATTTTTCTGGCTGCACTCTTTTGGGTGCAGTTATTTTCCTGTCAGGTAGGGATGGATGTTGATCATTACCTGTAATCATTATTCTCCGGCATACCGTTCGCCTCTTCGCGTAGAGTTTCCAGGCCATTGGAAACCTCACCTTTCTGACCAGTTAGAAAAATCCTGGTGGTTAACATCTGTTGAATAAAGCAGCAAAAAGGAGTTCACACCTTACGCACTATACAGTGCTACGCCCAAAGCCGCGTCAGCGCTGGCTTTAGGGGTATACACCCCTTGTGCATAAATAGTGAAAGTTGTATACAAAAATGCGGAAAATCGGCCTGTAAGCCGCACCAGATAAGAGTTGTCTGTGTATACAGATAGGATTTAAATTTGTTTAAACTAACCCCCCTTTGATATGGTTTGATTGTTCAGTTGTCTGCTGGCTGTAAGCGTACCCAACGGGGAAGAGTGATGTTCCTCGCACTAATGTTTTCATTAAACGGGTATCTTTAATGGAGTTTGGTTAAGGATTCACAGCAGGGTTGTAGAATGTTTTGGTCATTAATGGAGATAATGAAATATGCAAAGACTGGTTGAAATTAAAAAACGTCTTGAATTAATCGAAGAAGCATTAAATGAACAGTATCCAAATTATAAATCAGACCCTGAGATTACGGCACAAATTACAGAATTGAAAGGACATGTACAAGACGCTCGTAAAATAATACAAAAAAAGAAATCCCTAGGTGAACTATCAGACTTTGAAATAGCATTTATCGAACCAGCTATTAATGATGTTTACTTAACCTCGATCGATAAAATTCGTCGTGGAGCCAAACCTAGCCCTAGCGTAAGTGAACATATATACGATACGTCTGTGACTTTGGATCATTGGTTGGGCGAAATTGGTAGGTTTAAATCCAATCAGAATGGTTAAAGTGATTTGTAATGTTTTGATTTTTGTAAGGGTGGAATTCGGAGGGGAGAAATGGTAGCAAGCGTATCAACTAAGGAAAATTTGCCTAAGCTGGAGACAACCTTTCATGTCAAAGCGAATGGTTCAAGTATAAATATCAAACTTGGTGCTTTAGAGTTTAATCATGTCTTATCTCCATGTGAAAAATATTTATATGTTCAACTTTGTAACTCAACGTCTGAGGACTCAGGTAAATTCATTAAATTAGATGTAACTACTGGACGTAAAATTTATTCGGTAGGGCCTGAGTGGGGATGGGCCAGAGGCTATACATTTAATCATGATGGAAATATTTGTGTTGAGACAGATCACTATGGTACTTGGCTAGTTAATGATGATGGAGGTATTTCAGACCGCGCTGGTTACTATATGCGCCGCGTGAAGACTGCTGATTATGGAACGATGAGAGCTTTGCCTGATTTTTTTGAGTTGCATGGGAAAACACCTGAAACATGTGCCGTGGCGATGGAGGCTCTTGAACGATTTTTGAGTACATGTTCATCCATGTTCCATGGGCTGTCGTATGGTGCTCTGGCATTAAAATCACGTGCTGAGATTCAAGCCTTTTTGGGTGATAACTCAGGGGCACTACAGAGTTGCGTTGATGCTTTATGCCTTGACCCAAAAGTTACAGTTAAACGAATGCTGAATTCACTTAGTAAAAAACTTAATCTTGATAAAGATACCTTAAAGCCTTCTGATTGGGTTGAGTCGCTAAAAGTTGATATAGAAGCCAATCGTAATGTTGAGATTAATAAGATTGAAGAAAATCGCAATCAGATAAAAGATAAGGATGTGATTGTTGTCGGTGAGATGAAGTTTATGAATAAAGAACCACATGCTAAAAATAACATCATGAAATATTTTTTGCTGATAGTGGTCTTAGTGGCAGCATTAGTCGCTCTCTTCAAGTGATATTCATATAGGTAATTAATAATCATAAGGTTTAGATTATGCAGGAGCTAACGATACAGTTTGCCAAAGATTTACACAGTGTGTTTCAAAGCAATTGCAATAAATTAGATAAGATAGGAATACCATTTTTTTATAGTTTTCCGACAAATGCATGCCAGGGCGCATCTGTGTATCTTAGCTTATTTTTTACGTGGCTTGTGCCGGAGGCTAATGTCAGAGTTGTTAAAGGAAGTCATAGAACGCTGGATCATCATCACTACTGGGTCGAACTTGATGGGAAGGTGTTTGATTTGACAAATGCTCAGTTCGAATCCTGGTTGGGAGAAAGGTATCCTGAGCTGGACTCTCCTGTATATGCTCAAAGAAAGCATCCTCTTCGTAATTATTTTTTTTATAAAGAAAGAGAGTCGGCCATCCGTGCTTATGCAACATTTTGTAGCGAGCATGCGAACGTAAAAGATGTAGACAAGGCGCAATGGTTTGTTATGGGGAAACTCAGAGAAATGGGCTGGGAACTTGAGCAGGATATCACTGGTGGCCGATTGATAAAAATAAGATAGCCAGTTACCACCACTGATAACTATTGGCGATGTCGTTACATCGCCTTTTTCATATTATTATCGTTTCATTTTATGCAATGAATGTGTTGATCGTTTCATAATCGGCAACTACAATTACTGTATAAACATCAGGGGGTGGTATGAACAAGAAGCAAAACTCACAAGTAGTGCTACTGACGCGTGGACAGGTTGAAGCTTTGCAACGCATTCAGGAAGAGGAGCGTAAACGTTCTGAATTTGGCATTCAGCCGTCAATCCATGAAATTGCACGCAAGCTGGTGGATAAGGCGCTGAGTTATCACGGAGGCGCTTTCTGATGGCAAAAGTATCGTTAACAGCACTCCTTGGATTTACTGGGATTACTGGTGGTGCAAATAACGTCCGCAATCCCCAAAAGCCAACACCTCGACAGCGGGAAAAATCCATGAGCAAAAAAGAGCGTAGCTTTGCACATCTTGATGCTGCAGCTAATCAAACGATTGTTGTGCAGGACCAGCAGCAAACCCAGACTCTGAAACCAGCAGGTTCTTACCGTATTTCCAGTCAGCATAGCCGTGGGCATAACGTTGCAATTTCAGAGGAAGGGAAGAATAGCCCTGTTCTGGCGGTTAAGCTGTTACGTGAAACGAAACTAAGCTCCAGTAAAATCCGCGCCCGCCTTCGGGAAGAGCCTGCGGCTTTATCAAAGTTCACGGCAGATTTCATGGAAGAAAATATGCCCGGCTGGGAATTTCTCAACGATGAGGAAAAATCCAGAACTGCCATGCAGCTATCCATCCGTGATAATGATCAGAACGGTTATCACGCTTCCCGGAATCGTGCATCTCAAACGCTTAAATCGCTTGAAGAACCACTTACTGACGATGAAAAGCAGGCGATGATCGAAAATCTTCGTCTGGACCAAAATGCTTCCGATCCTGATACACCGGATAATATAGCGGCCAGAAAACAAGCTGACGATGAATATCAGGAGCAGGTTGCCAGGGCTATTGTTGCCAGAAACAATCAAATGCGTTCCACCGGTGTGTTCTTACCAGGCGATACCCGTACAGCTGGTGGTAAGCCCTCCGCACCTCGAAATGAGTTGCAGATGATTAAGGCTGGTCTTAAATCCGGGGCTATCGTGGTTTCCCTGCCCTCAAATGGAGAAATCCATCCATGAATTTCAGCCACCTGAATAACAGTCCCATGGCTGTGGCAGGTGGCCTTTGGGCCTCTGTCACCCCGGTAACAAATGATGTTGCTGCGTTGTCAGTGCATTCAGAGGCCCACTATATTGCGAGCAGCAAACCAGCTAAACACAACCCCATACTTGCTCTCCGTCTTATTGAACAGGGCATACCTCACCAGAAAGCAATCAGTCTGCTGGAGAAGTCCCCGCGAGCACTAAGCAATTATACCGTTCGGAAAATGGAACGTTTCTGCCCCGGCTGGGAGCTGATGACTGAAGAGATGCAGAATATGGAGGCGTATCTCCATAGTGTCAGAACCAGCGATGGAAATGGATATCTGGCTTGTATGAATGCGGCCACAGCGGCATTAAATAAATTTATAGAGCCGGTAACGGCTGAAGACTTTATCCTGGTGGGAGATAGTGCTGATGTCTAATTCATTTGATTTTGAGCTGGTGGCTGACGATAAGGTCAGTGGTGCAATTGAGCGTATTAATGAATCACTGAATGACTTGCAGCCGAAGCTGGATAAAACCAGAACGGGGCTGCAATTCGGTGGGCAGGAAACACTGGATGGTTTGAACGGGTATAACTCTCGCCTTGATCTAATGGCTCAAAGTGCCAGAGATAATGTGCAGTATATCGGTGATATGGTCCCGCCATTAAAAATGGTCGGAGATGTTTCCAGAAAACTTGAGGGATTGGCAAAGATTGGCCTTGTTGGCGGTGCTATCGGCGGTGTCGCCTACGCCACTGGAAAACTGGCTGAAAGCTATCGGGAGGCGGCTCGTGAAGCTTACAACCTTGACGTATCGTCTAAAAACGCTGGGATGCGGGTGGATGACTTCTCACGCGTGGCTGGTGCGTTGCAGTTTGTCGGCGCAGATAGTGAGAGTGCAAGAGCATCAGTCGAGAGTTTTGCAAAGGCGCTGAAGGAGGCAAGTAGCGGCAGCAATCAAGGAATAATGGGAGCTTTTGCGATGATTGGCGTGGAGATACAGAAAAATAAGGACGGTTCTGTTGATACGCTGAAAACGTTACAGGAGATTGCGCGTATATTTCCAACGCTGCGTCCAGAGCAACAGAAGTCCTTTGGTGATGCAGTGGGCTTTACTCCTGACATGCTGGCCTTAATGCGCGAAGGGGCCAGGCTAACCGAGATTCTTACAAAAGCCGATAAAGTTGGTCTGACTGTTGATCCCGCGCTCAATAAGCAATTGACGGACTTTAACTCAGCAATAAACGAGGTCAGCGCCTCATGGGATGGCTTTAAGTCTAAAGTCGAGCGTAAAATTTACTCACACCTTGATAATAACGGCATAACGGATACTGTTCGTGGCGCGTCCGATATGCTTGAGAACAACTTCGACAATATCTCAATTGGCCGCTTCTCGGGACAAAACAAAGGGGATGATTCTGCATTAATGCGCCGAGCATTGCGCGACCCTGAGTTTATCAAACAGCTCGATGGGAATGAAAAAAACCAGCTGACTGCTGGCGTTATGACTGATCAGGCGAGAAATAAATACCGCAGACATTATTATAACCAGGACAGGTCACAACAATTACTGGACGATATGTCTGCCATTACCCGCCCTGAGGTTCCTGGTAGAAACAATGTGCCATATAACCAAGGGGGGCAGTATGATTCTATTTTTAGCGATGCTGGCAAAAAATGGGGAGTCGACCCGCGGCTACTCAAAGCCATTATGATGCAAGAATCTGGTGGCAATCCTAACGCTATTAGTGATGCTGATGCTCGTGGGTTAATGCAGATAATCCCCCAGAACTTCAAAGCCACCGGGATAACGGACTGGAAAGACCCAAACCAGAATATTAATGCCGGAGCACAAATTTTATCTGAAAACTTACAGAGGTCAGGTGGCGACGTACCTCTGGCGCTTAGATATTACCACGGAGGATATGACCGCCGTCGATGGGGACCAAAGAATCAGGCTTATCCATATGCGGTCCTCGATAATTACCAGCAAATTATTAAAAGTGAAGCCCGCCAACGTGACGGCTTTCCAGATATCCCTATTAATGGGCAATCTGCAGGTTCAGGCATTTTGCAGCCAATTCAGAATGGGAGCCGTAGTGAAAGTGTGCTCACTGATAACCTGGCTCGTTCGCTTAAAGAGGCAATGTCCGATCAGACGCTGAAGCTTGAAATCACCATGGTCAATGACAAGGGTGAACGTAAGACCTACAACGTTGAGAATAATGGGCGGATCACTACGCCAATGAATTATTGATACCTATAGGCACTCAGGAGGTGACCGTATATAAAAATGGGTCCTTCCTGAGACTTTTGTAAGGCACGGGCATTGCGCGCCGCAGTGTTTTCCTAGCTACAGGTTTTGAATTTGATTGACACTTTACACTAAGGTTTTTCCGGTTGCTGGGTTGTTAACTCCCTTGAGCGGCAAGGGATTACCGGGAATAACCGCCGATCCTGATTGACAGTCAGGTTGACACTTTCTGTCTGAAAAGTGTCAACCTGACAGAAAAAGTGTCAAGTAGCTGGCGTTTTACAGTTTGATTGACAGTTTCCCGCTGGTGGGTTGACACATTGCCTGCCAATGATAATTACCCAGGAGAAAAAAATATGTTGCTGATGAGTGTGAGTCAGTACGCTAAACACGCAGGGCTAAGTCGTCAGGCCCTTTACAACTGGGAGGCTAAGCAAGGTTTCCCCGCACGAGTGGACGGCAAGATTGACCAACTGGCCTGTGATGCTTATCTGGCCCGGTATCGTAGTAGTAGCGACCCGCGTACAAAGAATGCAAAGAGCAAGCCCATATCGGCCAAGGGGGTAAAGTCGATGGGGCGTGAGCCGGTGGATATGAGCGTGAGCGAGATAAAGCGCATTATGGCTGGCGACGCTAACAAAGCGACCGGAATGGTTCTGGAAGAGCATGCTCAACTAGCCGCGCAAGCAGTGGGCTTGTTTTTGAGTAAAGGTCCGAATAATCCCCCTATCACGTTTGGTGGTTACCGCTTGTCGATTGTTGAAACGCCAGCTCATGAGGTCGGGCAGATCATTGCTGGTGGTGCGTTCGGCCTGTCTGCTGACGATGTGATTTTTGAATGCCGGGATTACACTCTGGCACTAATGAGTGATGAGATCGAAGAAACAGCCATGCGGAGGGTAACTCCTTCGCTACTGTACGCCCTGGCCGACTACAACCACTAAAGCAAAGTGTGCCTGCAGGCTCCTGTTTGCCAGCCTCCGGGCTGGTTTTTTTGCGTTATTGCTCCATGAGTTCGGATCACAAAAGGATACTATCATGTTGAAACAGGCAAAAATCGAGGCTGTGATTGAAGAATTGGCACGCCAGCAGGGGCACGAGCTTAATGCCGCCGATATGCTGGAGATTCGTTGCCGTGTGGCCTGTACGCTAGCGGCCAAAGAACGGCACCGCCGGCGCATGACAGCACCCGAATACCGATGGCGCAAGCCTGATAAATTACGCCGTTGAAAGAGGTTTCGCCCTTAAAGCACCAGCACTGTTCTGGTGCTTTTTTGTTGGTCCAGCCAAACATGTATAAACATCTGTATAAACAATAATAAAAAAGGCGCGTCCCCATGCCGAGTAGCGCCTTCTTAAACAACAACTTAACTGATTAGTATCAGTTCATGCCGTATTTTTTCAGTTTCTTACGCAGAGTACCGCGGTTGATGCCCATCATCAGGGCTGCGCGGGTCTGGTTACCACGGGTGTATTGCATCACCATGTCCAACAGGGGCTGTTCTACTTCAGCCAGTACCAGCTCATACAGGTCATTAACGTCCTGACCGTTCAGTTGAGCAAAATAGTTCTTCAGTGCCTGTTTAACCGAGTCACGCAGGGGTTTTTGGGTTACCTGATCCTGAGAGTTAACGGTAGAAACGGTCAGTACGTCAGAATTTACGCGTTGTTCGAACATAGTTCTGTCAGCTCTTTATTTCTATTACGCAAAATTTTCGAAGTATGCCTCCAACGCCTCCAGCTGTTCGCTGGCATCCTCAATGGCGTTGAATGTGCGCCGAAACTGGTCATTTGGAGCGTGCTCCTGGAGATACCAGGAGACGTGTTTCCGCGCGATTCGGTAGCCTTTTGCTTGACCATAAAAGTCGTGCAGTTCCCGAACGTGCGCACAAAGCAAGCGCTTAACCTCTGCCAAAGGCAGCGGGGGCAGCAGCTCCCCAGTGTCCAGATAATGCTGGATTTCCCGAAAGATCCAGGGTCTTCCCTGAGCCGCACGGCCTATCATCAGGGCATCAGCCCCCGTATAGTCGAGTACAGCTCTGGCTTTAAGCGGGTCAGTAATGTCACCATTCGCGATAATCGGAATGGAAACGTTCTGCTTAACTGTCCGAATGCTGTCGTATTCAGCTTCTCCGTTAAACAAGCAGGCGCGAGTGCGTCCGTGAATAGTCAGAGCCTGAATGCCACAATCTTCAGCCAGTTGGGCAATCTCTACACAGTTACGGTGTTCAGGAGCCCAGCCAGTGCGAATCTTGAGTGTGACAGGAACGTCCACCGCCTTTACAACCGCGTTCAGGATAGCCTTCACCTGATCCGGGTATTGCAGTAGGGCTGAGCCTGCGAGCTTGCGATTCACCTTTTTTGCCGGACAGCCCATATTGATATCAATAATCTGGGCGCCGCTTTCCACATTAATGCGGGCGGCTCCGGCCATTTCTTCAGGATCGCTACCGGCGATTTGCACCGTGCGAATACCTGGCTCATCCACGTGCACCATCCGTAGCCGGGACTTGTCGCTCTCCCACACCTGTGGGTTGGAGGACATCATCTCTGATACGGTTAGGCCTGCCCCCATCTCGTAGCACAACGTCCGGAATGGTCTGTCAGTAATGCCAGCCATGGGCGCTGCGATCAGGCGATTTCTGAGCTGGTGTTGTCCGATGCGCATGAGTTAAGAAATGACCATACTGTGACTGCAAGGCGGCGTATATTACGCATTTTTTGCACGAGATGAAAGGCCAAACTTTGAGCAATCAGATGTTGTAGATCAATGAATCTCAGTCCTGAAAGCGATTCGAAGATAAATTTCTATATTAATCATAAAATTAAATAAAAGTGGATGATTTGTGCGCATTGATAAAATCATCAAACTTCTCTCGCATTCTTACGTAATGGCCAACGTCTGAACGATAAAACGATGATATTATGAACAATATTGAAGAGCTAAATGAGATCTGTCTCGCATTTATGGCGGGGAAAAGAGAGCAGGTAGGGGAAAATGCGGCCCGCAGGCCGCATTGAGAGAAGATTATTTTTTGCGTCCGGTAATCCGGCACCACTCTTCTTTTTCGACTACAGCATCGAGGTCGAAAAGGTCGGCGTACGCTTCGCACACGCTTTCCGCCTGGCTGGCGAGAATACCGGAAAGGCCCAGCAGGCCGCCTGTAACCGGCAGTACGCTGATTAATGGCGCCAGCTCGCGTAACGGGCCGGCCAGGATGTTAGCGACCACCACGTCGGCTTTCATGGCTTCTGGCTGGTCCTGCGGCAGATACAGCTCCAGACGCTCAGAAACGCCGTTACGCTGGGCGTTATCGCGGCTCGCCTGAATAGCCTGCGGATCGATATCGATCCCGATTGCGCGCGCGGCACCCAGCTTCAGTGCGGCGATCGCAAGGATCCCTGAACCGCAGCCGAAGTCGATCACGGTTTTACCCGCCAGATCCAGACCGTCCAGCCACTGCAGGCACAGAGAGGTTGTTGGATGGGTGCCGGTGCCAAACGCCAGACCCGGATCGAGCATGACGTTGACCGCGTTCTCGTCCGGCACGTCGCGCCAGCTTGGGCAGATCCACAGACGTTCGCCAAAACGCATGGGGTGGAAGTTATCCATCCACTCGCGTTCCCAGTCTTTGTCTTCCAGCTGTTCGATTTTATGCGCAAAGCCTGTGCCCAGCAGCGGATGCTGTTCCAGGAGGGCAACGACCTCTTTCATGTCGGTTTCTGCGTCGAACAGGCCGATAACGTCGGTATCGCCCCACAGGCGAGTTTCACCCGGCAGCGGCTCGAAGACCGGCGTGTCATGCGTATCCTGGAAGGTGATGGAGACCGAACCGGCTTCCATCAGCGCATCGCTAAGATCTTCGGCATTCTCGCCGGTTGTGTTCAGTTTCAGTTGGATCCACGGCATGGCAAAACTCTTTATTTATCAGTAGAAATTACGGCAGCCTGCGGTGCTGGGTGACCAAAACGGTTCCCGACCACAAACGCCAGCAAACTTAGCAGTAACGAGGGCACAATCGGATGGAAGCCCAGGTACTGAATCTTAAACGTCGCCAGCACGGCGTAAAGTACGCCGCCGACGATCATCGCGCTTAATGCACCGGCGGCGTTCGCGCGCTCCCAGTAGAGGCCAAGCACTAGCGGCCACAGGAATACGGCTTCCAGCCCGCCAAAGGCCAGCAGGTTCAGCCAGATGATCATCTCCGGCGGTCGCCAGGCGGCCAGCATCATCAGAATGCCCAGTACCAACGTGGTCCAGGTTGAGATGCGTTTCAGGCGGTGTTCGTTATGTATTTTAGTCGGCTGCGAACTGAGCCACAGATCTTTAACGATCGTCGCCGACGCCTGCAAGAGGTGGGCGTTTACGTTCGACATAATCGCCGCCATCGGTGCGGCAAGAAACAGGCCGGCGGCCCACGGCGGTAGAACCTGTACCATCAGCGTCGGGATCACCAGATCCGGTACGGTGAGGTGTGGTAGCACCGCACGCCCGAGCGCGCCCGCCAGGTGCATCCCCAGCATCAAAATTGCGACGACGATAGTGCCGATAATAATCCCGCGGTGCACCGCCTTACTGTCTTTATAGGAGATGCAGCGAACGGCAGTATGCGGCAGGCCAATCACGCCAAAGCAGACCAGTACCCAGAACGAGGTCATAAAGGTTGGCGTCAGGATATCGTCCGCACCGTGTGGAGAGACCAGCTGCGGGTTGATCTGTTCCAGCGTATTGACCGCGTTATGCAGACCACCGGCGGCATGAACCACGCCAACCAGCAGCACGATGGTGCCAATCAGCATCACCATCCCTTGCATGGTGTCGTTGAGCACGCTGGCGCGGAAGCCGCCAAAGGCGGTGTACAGTGCGATGGTGATACCAAAGATCAGTAGCCCGGTTTCGTACTTAATCCCCGCTGCGGTTTCCAGCAGCCGCGCGCCGCCGATAAACTGGACGGCAATCGCCCCCACAAACGCAATCAGCAGGCTGATACTGGCGATCCAGACGACAGCACGATTCTGGTAGCGAGCCTGCAGCATGTCGTTAAGGGTAATGGCATTATAACGGCGCGCCAGAATGGCGAATTTCTTGCCCAATACCCCCAGCGATAGCCAGATAGTCGGCACCTGAATCAGCGCCAGCAGCACCCAGCCTAGCCCGTATTTATAGGCGGCGCCTGGCCCGCCGATAAACGAGCTGGCGCTGATATAGGTGGTGGTCAGCGTCATTGCCAGCACAAAACCGCCCATCGAACGGCTACCGAGAAAATACTCGCTGAGGAAGGAGCCGGTGCTGCGTTTACGCATGGCGTACAGCGACAGGCCGAACACCACGAACAGGTACAGCACCAGGACAACGATAATCTCAGTTTGCATCGTTATCCTCCAAAGGAATATCACGGAAGATAAAGCGCACCATCAGCCAGCAAAGAAGGATAAACACCAGCGGCATCAGCAGGCAGGCCATTTCAAACCAGCGCGGCAGGCCGGTGAAGCCCTGCATTGAGCTTGGTATGTAAGCGCTTGCTAACCATGCTGCAAGATAAAGAAGGGTTAGCCCCAGCGCCCAGCGCGCCTCTTTATGGGCCTGAACAAAACGCTTGTCCATTTTTTGTCCCTTGTGGATGAAGAAAGCGGGGATTGTACCGCAAGGAAAAGATGAGGGGAGAGAAAAACAAAAAAGGCCGGAAAATCCGGCCTTTTGCTGCGAGAACAGGATTATTTTTCCTGCAATCCGAGTTTTTTCTCCAGATAGTGGATGTTAGTACCACCATGCTGGAAGTTCTCGTCGCTCATAATACGCATCTGCAGATCAACGTTGGTTTTGATACCGTCGATGATCAGCTCCTGCAGCGCATTCTTCATGCGAGCAATCGCCACGTCACGGGTCTCACCGAAGCAGATGAGCTTGCCGATCATTGAGTCATAATACGGCGGTACGGTGTAGCCGGCGTAGATATGAGATTCCCAACGAACGCCAAAACCGCCCGGCGCGTGGAAGCGGGTAATTTTACCCGGGCTTGGCAGGAAGGTATCCGGGTCTTCGGCGTTGATACGGCATTCCACCGCGTGGCCGCGAACCTGAACTTCTTCTTGCTTGATGGACAGCGGCTGACCGGCAGCGATACGCAGCTGCTCTTTGATCAGGTCAACGCCGGTGATCATCTCGGTAACCGGGTGCTCTACCTGGATACGGGTGTTCATTTCAATGAAGTAGAACTCGCCGTTTTCGAACAGGAACTCGAAAGTACCTGCACCACGGTAGCCGATATCCACGCACGCTTTCGCGCAGCGTTCGCCGATGTAGCGACGCAGTTCCGGGGTAATGCCCGGCGCTGGTGCTTCTTCGACGACTTTCTGGTGACGACGCTGCATAGAGCAGTCGCGTTCAGCCAGATAGATAGCGTTGCCCTGGCCATCAGCCAGCACCTGGATCTCGACGTGGCGAGGATTTTCCAGGTATTTCTCCATGTACACCATGTCGTTGTTGAAAGCAGACTTCGCTTCCGCTTTGGTCATGGCAATGGACTGCGCCAGATCGGCATCGCTGCGCACCACGCGCATACCGCGACCGCCGCCGCCGCCGGAGGCTTTTATAATGACCGGGTAGCCGATGCGTTTCGCATGTGCGCGGTTAGCGTCCATGTCGTCGCCCAGCGGGCCGTCAGAGCCCGGAACGGTTGGTACGCCGGCTTTCTTCATCGCGGTGATTGCAGACACTTTGTCGCCCATCAGGCGAATGGTGTCGGCTTTCGGGCCGATGAAGATAAAGCCAGAACGTTCAACCTGCTCGGCAAAGTTGGCGTTCTCAGAGAGGAAGCCATAGCCTGGGTGAATCGCAACGGCCCCGGTGATCTCAGCGGCGCTGATGATAGCCGGGATGTTCAGATAGCTTTTTACGGACGGAGCCGGGCCGATACAAACCGTCTCATCCGCCAGCAGTACGTGTTTTAAATCGCGGTCCGCAGTGGAGTGTACAGCGACGGTCTTAATGCCCAGTTCTTTACAGGCACGCAGAATACGCAGTGCGATCTCGCCGCGGTTCGCGATGACAATTTTATCCAGCATCTTCGCCTCGTTACTCGATGACGACCAGAGGCTCGTCAAATTCAACCGGCTGACCGCTTTCTACCAGGATTGCTTTCACAGTCCCTGCTTTGTCAGCTTCGATCTGGTTCATCATTTTCATCGCTTCAACGATGCACAGGGTGTCGCCCACGTTAACTTTCTGACCAATTTCCACGAATGCTTTAGCATCCGGGCCTGGGGTGCGATAGAAAGTACCAACCATCGGGGAACGTACGATGTGACCACTGATTTCAGCTTTAGCCGGAGCTTCAGCTGCAGCTGGTGCTGCCGCGACAGGTGCCTGCTGTTGCATTACAGGCGCTGCATAAGCCTGCTGCATCACTGGAATGCCGGTGTTCGGTGCTGAACGGCTGATGCGTACAGACTCTTCGCCTTCAGAAATTTCCAGTTCGTTGATGCCAGACTCTTCGACCAGCTCGATCAGTTTTTTAATCTTACGAATATCCATGAGTGGGTTCCGTACTCTTTGTTTAGTTTGATTGTGACAGGCGTTTTACCGCCGTCTGTAAAGCGTATGAATAGCCGTCAGCCCCGAGTCCGCAGATAACGCCGGAAGCGATATCAGACAGATACGAGTGATGGCGGAATGGTTCGCGCGCATGAACGTTGCTCAGGTGAATCTCGATAAACGGGATGCTCACCGCCAGCAACGCATCGCGAAGGGCAACGCTCGTGTGCGTGAACGCGGCCGGATTGATCAGGATATAGTCAATATTGTCTTTAGCCTGATGAATACGGTCGATGAGGACGTACTCGGCGTTGGATTGCAGGCTATCGAGCGTGACGTTCAAGGCTTCGGCTTCCGCGTTTAAGCGGCTTACGATCTGGGAAAGCGTCAGCGTGCCGTACTTCTCTGGCTCACGGGTGCCTAACATATTCAGGTTCGGGCCGTTCAAAAGCAAAATGCGAAACTTGTCAGTCATTGTGCTGCTATCTCCTGCAATTCTCGGGTAAAAAACAAAATATACCTTCGATGCGCGATTGTCACCTTTTCAGAGGCTTAAAACCCCCTCCAGGAAAACCAAGGTCGCACATTATAACTATTTCGTAGCATTTGGCAGCTAAATACTGGTCTTATCAGGGAAGATTATCAACCGCTATCGTGTAAAGAACGTCTGACTATAAGTGAATTGTGGTAAACCGCACATATCGCGACATCATCGCCACCATTGGCGAAACTTCTTGTATCGGCAGGCCAACAGCACGATGGCGCACCCAGCGTAGAGAAGCGGCTGGGGTGAGATTATCTTCACCGACCATAGGTAATGTATCGGCGCGAGGATCGCGACAAGATAGACGAAATTGTGCAAAAGCTGCCAGCGCCGACCTAATTTTCGCTGCATAGCCTGAGTAGAGGTCACCGCCAGCGCGAGCAGGATTAACCAGCAGGCGAAACCCAGCAACAAATACGGCCGGGTAACAATCTCCTGCCCTAATAGCGACACATTGCGGATGCCGAGCTCCAGTAAACTGTAGCTGGTCAGGTGAATCGTCGCCCACGCAAAGCACCACAGCCCCAGTAATTGGCGCGTACGAATCAGCAGCGGCTGTTTAGCGTAGCGCGCCAGCGGAGCGACTAACAAGGTCGCCAGCAGTAATTTCAGAGCCATCCTACCGGTAAAATGCTGAATATCCTTCACCGGGTCGGCGCTAAGCTGGCCGTGAGAAACCGCCCAGAACAGCCAGACAAAGGGCAAAAATGCCGCCAGATGCAGGAAAACTTTCAGCCAGATAACCTGTTTAGCCGTTAAACGCATTAAAAGTTCTCCCGCAGGTTCATGCCGCGATACAACGATGCCACTTCATCGGCATAGCCGTTAAACAGCAGCGTCGGCTGGCGTTGGACGTCGAGGATGCCGCCTGCGCCAATAAAACGCTCGCTGGCCTGCGACCAGCGCGGATGATCGACGTGTGGGTTAACGTTGGCATAAAACCCGTATTCATCCGGCGCCGCCAGGTTCCACGTAGAATGAGGCCGCTCGCGGGTGAGCATAATGCTGACGATCGATTTAATGCCTTTAAAACCGTATTTCCACGGCACGGTCAGGCGGATCGGTGCGCCGTTTTGCGGCGGCAGCGCTTTGCCGTAGACGCCTACGGTCAGCAGCGTCAGGGGGTGCATCGCCTCGTCGAGGCGTAACCCTTCTATATAAGGATACGCGAGGCCGCCGCCGATAAAGCGGTCTTTTTGTCCGGGCATGGTTTCCGGCGAGTAGAGCGTTTTGAAGGCGACATATTTGGCGTTGCTGGTGGGCTCGACGGCAGCCAGCAGCTTATGCAGCGGGAAGCCAATCCACGGAACCACCATCGACCAGGCTTCAACGCAGCGCATACGGTAAATTCGCTCTTCCAGCGGAAAACGTTTTGTCAGAGAGTCATGGTCAAGCGTTAAGGGTTTCGCGACTTCACCGCCGATGGTCAACGTCCACGGGTTGGTCGGCAAGCTTCCGGCGTTGGCCGCCGGGTCGGCTTTATCAAGGCCAAACTCATAGAAGTTGTTGTAGCCGGTGACTTTATTTTCCGGCGTTAACGTCAGCTTATTTTGCCATTGTGTGGGCTGCGTGAAGGTCAGCGGCGCACCGGAGGGGGCGGCGGGACGGTCATTACCTTTAAACCAGTCGGTGAGGCTGGAGGCGTGAAGCGGAAACGAGGCCGTGGCGGCGCCGAGGCCTAGCATTTTCAGCACCTGGCGGCGCTTGAGCATAAACACGGACTCGGCCGTGACGTCTGCTTCGGTCAGTTTTTTGTAGCTCATGATGCACTCCGTCATGCTTTTTTTCTAAGCATGACGGAGGCAACGGGTTAATGCGAATATGTCACGAAAAATTGCAGATTAGGCGATTTTGACCAACGTACGGCCCTGAATCTGGTTGTTAATGATTTTGTCGGCGAAGCGCGGTGCGTCTTCCAGCGCTATCTCCGTCGCACTCTGCGCAAAGAACGATTCCGGCAGGTCGACAACCAGACGCTTCCAGGCTTCAGCGCGCCGCGCCGCTGGCGTCATGACCGAGTCGACGCCCTGAAGACGGACATTGCGCAGAATAAACGGCATGACGGTAGTCGGCAGGGCAAAACCGCCCGCCAGGCCGCAGGCCGCAACGCAGCCACCGTAGTTCATCTGCGCCAGCACTTTCGCCAGCACTTTGTCGCCAACCGTATCCACGGCACCGGCCCAAATCTGTTTTTCCAGCGGACGGGTTTCGGCAAATTCATCGCGGCTCAGAATACGGTTTGCGCCGAGCGCGCGCAGATAGTCGTGAGTGCTTTCTCGCCCGGAAACCGCCGTCACCTGGTAACCCAGCTTGTGCAGCAGGGCGATCGCGGTGCTGCCTACGCCGCCGCTGGCGCCGGTCACCACGATTTCCCCGTCGTCAGGACGCACGCCCGCGTCTTCTAACGCCATGACGCAGAGCATGGCGGTAAAGCCCGCAGTACCGATGATCATCGCCTTACGCCCATCAAGACCTGCTGGCAGCGGCACCAGCCAGTCGCCGTTGACGCGTGCGCGCTCGGACAGCCCGCCCCAGTGGTTTTCGCCCACGCCCCAACCGGTCAGCAGAACCGGCTGACCCGGGGTATAGCGCGCGTCGTCGCTGGCGTGCACCGTACCGGCGAAGTCGATACCCGGCACCATCGGGAAGTTACGGATAATCTTCCCTTTGCCGGTAATGGCCAGCGCGTCTTTGTAGTTCAGGCTGGACCACTGGATATCCACGGTGACGTTACCCTGCGGCAGCAGACTGTCGTCAACGGCCTTCACTGCGGCGATGGTTTTGCCATCCTGCTGATCTAAGATGAGTGCCTGCATAACCCTTTCCTTACTTACATGGACTGATAGTGAAAAAATTAACCCGGGACTATACTCGCTTATCATAATTTGATGCCGATTTGGCGCAATAAATTGCCAGATCCGCCAGGTTTGGTAGTATGCCGACCTGGTTTGATATGTTAGTGCTTACTTCTTGTAAGACACGGATGCTGGCACCCGACCTGCTGTCGGGAGACGAATAACCCGCGGAGTTAACTCAGGGATGCGATTAACGACGAAGTTCTCAGCCTTTTTTACGCTCTTAACCGGGCTTACCATCTTTGTGACGTTAATCGGCTCCTCGCTGAGTTTCTATAACGGCATACAGTATAAGATAGCCAGCCGCGTTCAGGCTGTCGCGACGGTTCTGGATAACCGTCTGGTCAGCACCTCATTTGATAAGCTGGATAATCAGCTTGATGAAATCATGGTGCCGCTCGACATCGTGCATATCGACTTTACTCTCAACGGTAAATCGCTGTTCAGCCATACGCGCAGCAGTAGCTATTTGCCGATGGGCAGCCATTATCAGTTCCGCGAAATGTCCGTGCCATCGCTTAAACATCCGGGAATGACGATTCATCTGGTCTATCAGGACCCGATGGCCAACTATTTCCGTTCGCTGATGACGACCGCACCGCTGACGATCACCATTGCCTTTATGGTGCTGGTGGTGTTTATCGCCGTGCGCTGGCTGCGTCGCCAGCTGGCCGGCGAAGAGCTGCTGGAACAGCGAGCGACGCGCATCCTCAACGGCGAACGCGGCGCGAAGGTAAAAGGCAGCATTCATGAATGGCCGGCGCGCACCAGTTCGGCGCTGGATATGCTGCTGTCGGATCTGCAGTTCGCCAGCGATCAGCGCAGCCGCCTGGATACGCTGATCCGTTCCTACGCCGCGCAGGATGCGAAAACCGGTCTAAGCAATCGCCTGTTCTTTGATAACCAACTGGCCACGCTGCTGGATGACCAGGAAAACGTCGGCTCGCATGGCATCGTGATGATGATTCGCCTGCCAGATTTTGATTTCCTGCGCGATAACTGGGGCCGCGCAGCAGCGGAAGAGCATGTCTTTACGCTCATCAATCTGCTTTCTACCTTTATAATGCGCTACCCCGGCGCGTTGCTGGCGCGCTACCGCCGCAGCGACTTTACGGTGCTGTTGCCGCATCGCACGTTGAAAGAGGCGGACAGCATCGCCGGGCAGTTGCTGAAGGCGATAGACGGTCTGCCGTTGGCCAAAATTCTCGACCGTGACGATATGATGCATATCGGTATTTGCGCCTGGCGCAGCGGACAAACCACCGAACAGGTGATGGAGCACGCTGAAGCCGCGGTGCGTAATGCGGTGCTGCAAGGCAGCAACAGCTGGGCTATCTATGATGATTCGCTGCCGGAAAAAGGCCGTGGCAACGTGCGCTGGCGTACGCTCATCGAGCAGATGCTCAGCCGCGGCGGCCCGCGTATCTATCAAAAACCGGCCGTCATGCGTGACGGTAGCGTGCATCACCGTGAGCTGATGTGTCGCATTTTTGACGGCAAAGAGGAAGTGATTGCCGCCGAGTATATGCCGATGGTGCTGGAGTTTGGTTTAGGTGAAGAGTACGACCGCCAACAGATTACCCGTCTGGTTCCTTTCCTGGGATTCTGGCCTGAAGAAAATCTGGCCATTCAGGTCACGGTTGAGTCGCTGATTCGCCCGCGCTTTCAACGCTGGCTCCGTGATGTATTAATGCAGTGCGAAAAATCGCATCGCCGACGGATTATTTTTGAACTTGCTGAGGTAGATGTCTGTCAACATATGACGCGTCTTCAGCCCGTCGTCCGTTTATTGCATGCTTTAGGCGTTCGGGTTGCCGTTACCCAAGCGGGTTTAGCGCTTGTCAGCACCACCTGGATTAAACAGCTTGAGATTGAACTGATTAAGCTCGATCCGGTGCTGGTGCGGAATATTGAAAAGCGCAGCCAAAACCAACTGCTGGTACAAAGCCTGGTCGAGGCCTGCAAGGGCACTTCTATCCAGGTGTTTGCCGCCGGCGTCCGCAGCCGCGGCGAGTGGCAGGTTTTAACGGAATGCGGAGTTTTCGGCGGCCAGGGCGATTTTTTTGCTGCTTCACAGCCACTTGACGCAAATGTGAAAAAATATTCGCAAAGATATTCGGTTTGACCTGCTGTTTAACGTGTTTATCACGTAGAATAACGCGCGCGGTTTTTTCTGGGGGTGTGCATGTCTGCTCGCCGGAAAAAAAGACGCACCATGCATGTGAGGTCCTTTGACAGGTACAAATCCAGGAAGGAGCGGCAGTGAGTCTCCCTGCACTGAAGGAGTCAGGTTGGATTTGTAACAAAGGTAACGAACTGCACTAATTTTCACCGTTGCAGATGATTTTTGCGCCTTGTCGCTGCTGCGTGTGGTTGGTAAAGTAAGCGGATTTTGTTTTCCGCCCCAGCTTTCAGGATTATCCCTTAGTATGTTGAAAAAATTTCGTGGCATGTTTTCCAATGACCTGTCCATTGACCTGGGTACCGCGAATACCCTGATTTACGTAAAAGGACAAGGCATCGTATTGAATGAGCCTTCCGTGGTCGCCATTCGTCAGGATCGTGCCGGTTCACCGAAAAGCGTGGCCGCCGTAGGTCATGACGCTAAACAGATGCTGGGCCGTACGCCGGGCAACATCGCGGCCATTCGTCCGATGAAAGACGGCGTTATCGCTGACTTCTTCGTGACCGAGAAAATGCTCCAGCACTTCATCAAACAGGTTCACAGCAACAGCTTTATGCGCCCGAGCCCGCGCGTGCTGGTTTGTGTGCCGGTTGGCGCAACCCAGGTTGAACGCCGCGCAATCCGTGAATCCGCTCAGGGCGCTGGCGCCCGTGAAGTCTTCCTGATTGAAGAACCGATGGCTGCGGCAATCGGTGCGGGTCTGCCGGTTTCTGAAGCAACCGGTTCTATGGTTGTGGATATCGGTGGTGGTACTACCGAAGTCGCCGTTATCTCTCTGAACGGCGTGGTTTACTCTTCCTCTGTCCGTATCGGCGGCGACCGCTTCGACGAAGCGATCATCAACTACGTTCGTCGTAACTACGGCTCTCTGATCGGTGAAGCGACCGCAGAACGTATCAAGCACGAAATCGGCTCCGCTTACCCGGGTGACGAAGTGCGTGAAATCGAAGTCCGTGGCCGTAACCTGGCAGAAGGTGTTCCGCGTGGCTTCACGCTGAACTCCAATGAAATTCTTGAAGCGCTGCAGGAACCGCTGACCGGTATCGTAAGCGCCGTGATGGTTGCACTGGAACAGTGCCCGCCAGAACTGGCTTCCGACATCTCCGAACGCGGTATGGTGCTGACCGGCGGCGGCGCGCTGCTGCGCAACCTCGATCGCCTGCTGATGGAAGAAACCGGTATTCCAGTTGTCGTTGCTGAAGATCCGCTGACCTGCGTAGCGCGCGGCGGCGGCAAGGCGCTGGAAATGATCGACATGCACGGCGGCGATTTGTTTAGCGAAGAGTAGTCAGCATGAGGTTCAGGGTAGCCAGCAGGCTACCCTTAATTTCACTGACACGAGAATACGCATAGCCTATGAAGCCCATTTTTAGCCGTGGCCCGTCGCTGCAGATTCGCCTTATTCTGGCGGTGCTGGTGGCGCTGGGTGTCATTATCGCCGACAGCCGCCTGGGTATGTTCAGTCAAATCCGAACATACATGGATACTGCCGTCAGTCCTTTCTATTTTGTTTCTAATGGTCCCCGTGAACTGCTCGATAGCGTCTCGCAAACGCTGGCATCACGCGACCAGCTCGAGCTTGAAAACCGCGCATTACGTCAGGAGCTGCTGCTGAAAAACAGCGACCTGCTGATGCTGGGTCAGTACAAACAGGAAAATGCCCGTTTACGCGAACTGTTAGGTTCACCGCTGCGCCAGGACGAACAAAAAATGGTGACGCAGGTGATCTCAACGGTTAACGATCCGTACAGCGATCAGGTTGTTATCGATAAAGGCACCGTCAACGGCGTCTATGAAGGCCAGCCGGTCATCAGCGACAAAGGCGTTGTGGGTCAGGTTGTCGCTGTGGCAAAACTGACCAGCCGCGTGCTGCTGATTTGCGATGCAACCCACGCGTTGCCGATTCAGGTGCTGCGTAACGATATCCGCGTGATTGCCGCCGGTAACGGCTGCACCGACGATTTACAGCTGGAGCATCTGCCGGCCAACACCGACATTCGCGTCGGCGATGTGCTGGTTACCTCCGGTCTGGGCGGCCGATTCCCGGAAGGGTATCCGGTCGGCGTTGTCTCGTCGGTTAAGCTGGACACTCAGCGTGCCTATACCGTTATTCAAGCGCGCCCAACGGCGGGCCTGCAGCGTCTGCGCTATCTGCTGCTGCTGTGGGGCGCCGATCGGAATGGCACTAACCCGATGACCCCGGAAGAGGTACATCGCGTTGCTAACGAACGCCTGATGCAGATGATGCCGCAGGTGCTGCCGTCGCCGGAAGCGATGGGGCCACAGCTGCCTGCGCCAGCAACCGGCATGACCGCCCCCTCTGCGGATACGCCGCCACCTCAGCTCCCCTCAGGAGGGCAATAGTGGCAAGTTACCGTAGCCAGGGACGCTGGGTAATCTGGCTCTCGTTTCTTATCGCACTGTTGCTACAAGTTATGCCCTGGCCGGATGACCTCACGGTTTTCCGGCCGAACTGGGTCCTGCTTATTCTGCTTTACTGGTCGCTGGCGCTACCGCACCGGGTGAATGTGGGCACGGGCTTCGTGATGGGTGCCATACTGGATCTGATCAGTGGTTCAACGCTCGGCGTGCGCGCGCTGTCGTTGAGCATTGTGGCGTATCTGGTGGCGCTAAAGTATCAGCTGTTCCGCAACCTGGCGCTCTGGCAGCAGGCGCTGGTCGTTATGCTACTCTCGCTCGCGACGGATATTATTGTTTTCTGGGCAGAGTTTTTAGTGATCAACGTCTCTTTCCGACCTGAAGTGTTCTGGAGTAGTGTAGTAAACGGCGTGCTTTGGCCATGGATATTTCTACTGATGCGTAAAGTTCGTCAGCAATTTGCCGTTCAATAAGGTCGTTATGGTATCTCTCTATCTTGCTTCAGGTTCCCCGCGTCGCCAGGAACTGCTTACTCAGCTTGGCATCTCGTTTGAGAAAGTGGTTCCGGGTATTGAAGAAGTGCGCCGTCCTCATGAGGAGGCTCAGCACTACGTGGCGCGGCTGGCGCGAGAAAAAGCGCAGGCGGGCGTTGCCCTCGTGTGTAAGGATCGCCCGGTTCTGGGGGCGGATACCATTGTTATCCTTAACGGTGAAGTGCTGGAGAAACCGCGCGATGAAGCACATGCAGCCGCTATGCTGCGTATGCTCTCAGGGAATACCCATCAGGTGATGACCGCCGTTGCGCTGGCTGACCGCCAGCACACGCTCGACTGTCTGGTGGTCACCGAGGTGACCTTCCGGACGCTCTCTGATGATGATATCGCAGCGTATGTTGCGAGCGGAGAACCTTTAGATAAAGCAGGTGCATACGGTATTCAAGGGTTGGGTGGCTGTTTCGTCAGGAAGATCAATGGCAGCTATCACGCCGTAGTCGGCTTACCGCTGGTGGAAACGTATGAGTTGCTGAGTAACTTTAACTCGCTACGTGAAAAAAGGGATAAACATGACGGCTGAATTATTAGTTAACGTGACGCCATCGGAGACGCGGGTGGCGTATATCGACGGCGGCATTTTGCAGGAAATTCATATTGAGCGTGAAGCGCGACGCGGAATAGTAGGCAATATCTACAAAGGTCGTGTCAGTCGGGTCTTGCCGGGTATGCAGGCGGCTTTTGTAGATATTGGTCTGGATAAGGCGGCGTTCCTTCACGCCTCCGATATCATGCCGCACACCGAATGTGTCGCCGGCGAAGAACAAAAACAATTCACCGTGCGCGACATCTCCGAGCTGGTACGCCAGGGCCAGGATCTGATGGTGCAGGTGGTAAAAGATCCGCTGGGCACCAAAGGCGCGCGTCTGACCACTGACATTACCTTACCCTCCCGCTATCTGGTGTTTATGCCGGGTGCCTCGCACGTCGGCGTGTCGCAGCGTATTGAAAGCGAAGCCGAACGCGAGCGCCTAAAGAAGGTGGTGGCCGAATACTGCGATGAGCAGGGCGGCTTTATTATTCGTACGGCGGCAGAAGGCGTGTGTGAAGAGGACTTAGCCTCAGATGCCGCCTACCTTAAACGCGTCTGGACCAAAGTGATGGAGCGCAAAAAGCGCCCGCAGACCCGCTACCAGATGTACGGTGAACTGGCGCTGGCGCAGCGTGTGCTGCGCGACTTTGCTGACGCCCAACTGGATAAAATTCGCGTTGACTCGCGTTTGACCTACGAAGCGTTAATGGAATTTACGGCTGAATATATGCCTGAAATGACCAATAAGCTTGAGCACTACAGCGGTCGCCAGCCTATCTTTGATCTCTTCGATGTTGAGAATGAAATCCAGCGTGCGCTGGAGCGTAAAGTAGAACTCAAGTCAGGTGGCTATCTGGTTATCGACCAGACCGAGGCCATGACCACCGTCGACATTAATACCGGAGCCTTCGTTGGCCACCGTAATCTCGATGACACCATCTTCAATACCAACATTGAAGCGACCCAGGCGATTGCTCGCCAGCTGCGCCTGCGTAACCTCGGCGGGATTATCATCATCGATTTTATCGATATGAATAACGAAGACCACCGTCGTCGCGTGCTGCATTCGCTGGAGCAGGCGCTGAGCAAAGACCGCGTCAAAACCAGCGTCAACGGTTTCTCGCCGCTCGGATTGGTTGAGATGACCCGCAAGCGCACCCGCGAAAGCGTTGAGCATGTGCTGTGCACGGAATGCCCGACCTGTCACGGTCGCGGTACGGTGAAGACGGTCGAAACGGTGTGCTACGAAATCATGCGTGAAATTGTGCGCGTGCATCATGCCTACGACTCTGATCGTTTCCTGGTCTATGCTTCTCCATCTGTGGCGGAAACGCTGAAGGGCGAAGAGTCCCATGCGCTGGCGGAAGTCGAAATATTTGTCGGCAAGCAGGTAAAAGTACAGATTGAACCGCTCTATAACCCGGAGCAGTTCGATGTGGTCATGATGTAATAACGCAGCCTGCTGCAACCCAAGGAGAGATGCGTGAGGCGATTGCCGGGGATACTACTGCTCACCGTTGCTACACTGATTGTCATTGTCGCGCTGCTGGTGAGCGGCCTGCGTCTTGCCTTGCCGCATCTGGACCAATGGCGCCCGACGCTGCTGGCGAAAATTGAAGCCGCCACCGGGCTGCCCGTCTCTGCTTCACAAATTCAGGCCAACTGGCAGACCTTCGGTCCGACGCTTGAGGTTCGTGACATCAAGGCCGGGCTGAACGACGGCGGCGAACTCTCCATTAAACGTGCCTCGATGGCGCTGGATGTCTGGCAGAGCCTGCTGCACCTGCGCTGGCAATTTCGCGAGCTGACCTTCTGGCAGCTGCAGGTCCGCACCAATACCCCGCTGCAGAATAACGACGGCGACGGTGGCCTTAAGGGCGACCGTATCAGCGATCTGTTTCTGCGCCAGTTTGATCATTTTACCCTGCGCGATAGCCACCTTAGCTTCCTGACTCTCTCCGGCCAGCGCGCCGAGCTGGCGGTTCCGCAGCTGACGTGGGTGAACGATAAAAATCGTCACCGTGCCGAAGGCGAACTGAGCCTGTCCAGCCTCACCGGCCAGCACGGGGTGATGAAGGTTCGCATGGATCTGCGCGACGAAAATGGCCTGCTGAACAAAGGGCGGCTGTGGCTGCAGGCCGACGATATCGACGTGAAGCCGTGGCTGGGCCAGTGGATGCAGGACAATATCGCGCTGACCAGCGCCCGCTTTAGCCTTGAGGGCTGGGCGTCGGTGGACAAGGGCGAGATCGCCAGCGGCGACGTGTGGCTGAAAAAGGGCGGCGCCAGCTGGCAGGGCGACGCGCAGACGCATCGGCTGTCGGTGGATAACCTCACCGCGCATCTGTCGCGGGAAAAGGAAGGCTGGGAGCTGCGGATCCCTGATACTCGCATCACCATCGACGATACGCCGTGGCCGCGCGGCGCGCTGGCGCTGGCGTGGATTCCCGCGCAGGAAGTGGGCGGCAAGGATCATCAGCGTAGCGATGAACTGCGCATTCGTGCCAGCCATTTGTCGTTGGCCGGGCTTAATGGCCTGTTGCCGATCGCCGCCAGGATCTCGCCGGACGTCGCCGATATCTGGCACACCGCGCAGCCGACGGGGATGATTGATGCGCTGGCTGTCGATATCCCGCTTCAGGACGCCGGAAAAACGCGCTTTAACGCGAGCTGGGATGGGCTGGCGTGGAAGCAATGGAAACTTCTGCCCGGCGCTGAACATGTCTCCGGCAGCGTGGCCGGGAGCGTCGAGAACGGCACGCTGCGCGTGGCGATGCAAAAAGCGCTGATGCCCTACGAGCACGTTTTCCGTGCGCCGCTGGAAATTGCGGACGGTACGGCGACCCTGAACTGGGTCAATGACGATCGCGGCTTTATGCTGGACGGGCGCAATATCGACGTGCAGGCGACCGGCGTGCGCGCGGCGGGCGGCTTCCGCTACCTGCAGCCGAAAGACGATCAGCCCTGGCTGGGGATTCTTGCCGGTATCAGCACCGACGACGGTGGCCAGGCATGGCGCTATTTCCCGGAAAACCTGATGGGTACCAAGCTGGTCGACTACCTGAGCGGCGCCATTAAAGCCGGAAAGGCGGAAAACGCGACGCTGGTGTACGGCGGTAATCCGCATCTGTTCCCCTATAAGCACAACGAGGGCCAGTTCCAGGTCTACGTTCCGCTGCATGACGCGACCTTTGCCTTCCAGCCTGACTGGCCGGCGTTGACCAACCTCAATATTGAGCTCAACTTTATCAACGATGGCCTGTGGATGAAGGCCGACAAAGCGGCGCTCGGCGGCGTGATGGCCAGCAATCTTGAGGCGGCCATTCCGGACTATGAGAAAGAAAAGCTGCTGATTGATGCTGATATCAATGGTCCGGGTAAGGCGGTTGGCCCGTATTTCCAGGATACCCCGCTGCACGATTCGCTGGCGGCGGCGCTTGAGGAGCTGCAGATAGATGGTGATGTAAGCGCTCGCTTACATCTTGATATCCCGCTCGACGGCGAGCTGGTCACCGCGAAAGGCAAAGTCGCGCTCAATAACAACAGTCTGTTTATCAAGCCGCTGGACAGCACGCTGCACAACCTGAAAGGCGCGTTCAGCTTTGAGAACGGTAACCTCACCAGCGAGCCGTTGACCGCAACCTGGTTTAATCAGCCGCTTAAAGTTGATTTTACGACCACCGAAGGCGCCAAAGCCTATCAGGTGGGCGTCAATATGCAGGCCGACTGGCAGCCGGCAAAAACCGGGGTACTGCCGCGGCAGCTTAACGATGCGCTGAAGGGCAGCGTACCGTGGAAAGGCAACGTTGCCATTGAGCTACCGTATCATAGTGGTGCCACCTACAAGGTGGGTATCACCGGCGACCTGCAAAATATGAGCAGTAGCTTACCGCCTCCGGCGGATAAAGCAGCGGGTCAGGCGCTGCCGCTGAAGATTAACGTCGACGGGAATCTACGCAGTTTCGATCTGACCGGCAGCGTTGGCCCTGGCAATCATATCAACAGCCGCTGGCGGTTGGGCAATAAGCTGGCGCTGGAGAGCGCCATTCTGACGTCGGATAGCCGTACAGTGCCGCCGTTGCCGCAAACTCCGGGGATTGAGCTGAACCTGCCACCGATGGACGGCGCGCAGTGGCTGGCGCTGTTCCAGCACGGCGCGGCGGACAGCGTGAGTTCGGCCGCTGCTTTCCCGGAAAGCGTGACGCTGCGTACGCCATCGCTCACCTTTGCTGGCCAGCAGTGGAATAACCTGAGCCTGGTCTCCAGGCCAACGGCTGAAGGCAAACAGGTTGAAGCGCAGGGGCGTGAAATTAACGCCAGCCTGACCATGAAAAACGGCGCGCCGTGGCAGGCCGCGGTGCGCTATCTCTACTACAACCCATCGGCTAACCCGCTGGCGCAGACGGCTGGTGTATCTACCACGGGTAGCGCAAGCGCCGCGAGCCAGATTGATTTCCACGGCTGGCCGGATCTCCAGCTGCGCTGTGCGGAATGCTGGCTGTGGGGGCAGAAATACGGGCGTATCGACGGTGATTTCAGCGTAAAAGGCGATACGCTATCGCTGGCAAACGGCCTGATCGATACCGGCTTCGGGCGCCTGACCGCCGACGGCTTATGGGTGAATGCGCCCGCCGAGCAGCGTACCTCGCTGAAGGGGAAAATCCATGGCAAAAACGTTGATGATGCCGTCGCTTTCTTCGGCGTGTCTACGCCAATTCGCGACGCCGCCGTTGATGTCGACTACGATTTACATTGGCGCGATAAACCGTGGCAGCCTGATGTCGCTTCGCTGAATGGTATTCTTAAGACACACCTCAGCAAGGGCCAGTTTACCGATATTTCTACCGGCCATGCCGGGCAGCTGCTGCGCCTGCTGAGCGTAGATGCGCTGCTGCGCAAGCTGCGCTTTGACTTTAGCGACACCTTCAGCGAAGGTTTTTACTTTGACTCCATCCGCAGCACCGCCTGGATTAAAGACGGGGTGCTGAACACCGACGATACGCTGGTGGACGGTCTGGAGGCCGATATCGCCATGAAAGGTTCGGTTAACCTGGTGCGCCGCGAGCTGAATATGGAAGCGATCGTCGCGCCGGAAATCTCGGCGACGGTCGGCGTTGCGACCGCCTTCGCGGTGAACCCGATTATCGGCGCAGCGGTGTTTGCCGCGACGAAAGTGCTGGGACCGCTGTGGAACAAGGTGTCGATCCTGCGCTACCGCATCACCGGTCCAATCGACAAGCCGCAAATTAACGAAGTGCTGCGCCAGGCGCGCAGCGATAAAAAGCCATGATTTGACGCAAGCCTCAAATTGCCTCAATCTCATACGACAAACACCCGGAATACAGGCCCGCCGTGCGTCAGGCAAGCGGGCATTAACGAGTAGCGAAATAATGAGTCTAAACCTGGTAAGTGAACAATTGCTGGCGGCGAACGGCCTGAATCATCAGGATCTGTTTGCCATTCTTGGTCAACTCACGGAGCGTCGGCTGGACTATGGCGATCTCTATTTTCAGTCCAGCTATCACGAATCCTGGGTTTTAGAAGACCGCATCATCAAAGACGGCTCTTATAATATCGATCAGGGCGTCGGCGTCCGTGCCGTTAGCGGCGAGAAAACGGGCTTTGCCTATGCTGACCAGATAAGCCTGCTGGCGCTGGAACAGAGCGCACAGGCTGCGCGGACTATTGTGCGCGACGCGGGCGATGGCAAAGTGCAGACGCTCGGCGCGGTAGAACATCCTGCGCTCTATACCTCTCTCGATCCGCTGCAGAGTATGACCCGTGAAGAGAAGCTGGATATTTTGCGCCGCGTGGACAGCGTTGCGCGTGCGGCGGATTCGCGCGTGCAGGAAGTGACAGCCAGCCTGACCGGCGTCTATGAGCTGATTCTGGTGGCCTCCACCGACGGCACGCTGGCGGCGGATGTGCGCCCGCTGGTGCGTCTGTCTGTTAGCGTGCAGGTCGAAGAAGAGGGTAAGCGCGAGCGCGGTGCCAGCGGCGGCGGCGGTCGTTTTGGCTATGACTACTTCCTTGCCGATCTCGACGGTGAGGTGCGCGCCGATGCGTGGGCGAAAGAAGCCGTACGTATGGCGCTGGTCAACCTGTCTGCGGTGGCTGCGCCTGCGGGAACCCTGCCGGTTGTTCTGGGGGCGGGCTGGCCGGGCGTGCTGCTGCACGAAGCGGTAGGGCACGGGCTGGAAGGCGACTTTAACCGTCGCGGAACGTCGGTCTTCAGCGGTCAGATGGGTCAACTGGTGGCTTCCGAGCTGTGTACTATCGTTGATGACGGCACCCTTGGCGATCGCCGTGGTTCTGTGGCAATCGATGATGAAGGTACGCCGGGTCAGTACAACGTGCTGATCGAAAACGGTATTCTGAAAGGCTATATGCAGGATAAGCTCAATGCGCGCCTGATGGGCGTCGCGCCAACCGGTAACGGCCGTCGTGAATCCTATGCGCACCTGCCAATGCCGCGCATGACCAATACCTATATGCTGGCCGGGAAATCGACGCCGCAGGAAATTATTGAATCCGTGGAGTACGGCCTGTATGCGCCTAACTTTGGCGGCGGCCAGGTCGATATCACCTCCGGTAAGTTTGTGTTCTCGACCTCGGAAGCCTACCTGATTGAAAACGGTAAGGTGACCAAGCCGGTGAAAGGGGCAACGCTGATTGGCTCCGGTATTGAAACCATGCAGCAGGTGTCGATGGTCGGTAACGATCTGAAGCTGGATAACGGCGTGGGCGTCTGCGGTAAAGAAGGCCAGAGCCTGCCGGTGGGCGTCGGCCAGCCGACGCTGAAGGTCGATAATTTAACGGTGGGCGGTACCGCCTGATCTGAAAAAATGCACCTCCTTGTGAGGTGCATTGAGACGGATGACAACGTCCGAAATGCCCGATGGCGCAACGCTTATCGGGCCTATCGCTATTCTTTACTTCTCCCCCGCATTCCCTGGAACAGTCTCGCCACTTCCACAAAATAGTCGGTCAGATAGTTAATACAGACCTGCACCTTCAGCGGCAGCTTGTCCTTTTCGGTATACAGCGCATATACCGGGCGAGGATCGGACTGATAGCGTGGGAATAAGATCTCCAGCTCGCCGCTGTTGATCTCATTGATCGCCCACATCAGCGGCACGTAGGCAATGCCGGCACCGGCAACCAGCCAGCGTGAGATGGTCATCGGATCGTTGGTGACAAACCGACCTTGTGGCAGCAGCTTGGTGGATATCCCTTCGGGCGCTATCAGCTCAAATTCGTTATCCGGACGGACGCTATATTCCAGCCATGAATGGTTGCTCAGGTCGGCCGGTTTTTCGGGCACGCCATACTGTGCGAGGTATTTTTTTGACGCACAGACCACCATCGGCATCGCGCCGAGGCGGCGCGAGAAGAGGCTGGAATCCTGCAGCGCCCCCACGCGGATCACCACGTCCAGGCCATCGGCAATCAGGTCCGGTGCGGGGATCCCTGTCACCAGGTTCACGGTCAGGCCAGGGTACTCTTTCAACATATCGGCGGTGATCCTGGCGAGAACATTTTGTGCCATAGTTGAAGAGCAGCCGACGCGCAGCGTACCGATCGGCGTATTGTTAAAAGCGTAAAGCTGCTCGTGAACGTCCTGGACTTCGAACAGCATACGCCGGCAGCCCTGGTAGTAAATTTTACCGGCTTCGGTGAGGCCAATGCTCCGCGTGCTGCGGTTAAGCAGCTTGACCTGGAGCTCATCTTCCAGTTTAGAGACAGTCTGGCTGATGGAAGATACGCTCATTTGTAGCTGCCGGGCCGCGGCGGTAAAGGAGCCTTGCTCGACAACCTTGGCAAATACCGACATCCGTTTTAGTCGTTCCATTGTTCACTCTGGCTTAAAAGTGATTTGCATCACACTATGTAGATAAGGCTATAACAGTTACGTTAATATACTGTTAGTTGAATAACTAAAGTTCCAATCTCACCTGCACGCTAGTCTAGTAAGGTCAACATGAGCCTGTTTCCTGTCATCGTGATTTTCGGTCTCTCTTTTCCGCCGATCTTCTTTGAGCTGCTCTTATCGCTCGCCATTTTTTGGCTGGTGCGTCGCGTGCTGACGCCAACCGGGATCTACGATTTTGTCTGGCATCCTGCGTTGTTCAACACCGCGCTTTATTGCTGCCTGTTTTATTTGATATCACGTTTGTTCGTTTGAGGTGGATGTGAAAACACTAACAAGAAATCTATCCCGTACCGCCATTACGGTGATACTGGTCATCCTGGCGTTCATCGCAATCTTTCGCGCCTGGGTCTATTACACCGAATCACCCTGGACGCGTGACGCTCGCTTTAGCGCGGACGTCGTGGCGATTGCCCCTGACGTTTCGGGCCTGATTACCGGGGTACAGGTTAAGGATAACCAACTGGTTAGCAAAAATCAGGTGCTGTTTGTTATCGACCAGCCGCGTTATCAGAAGGCGCTCGCGGAAGCGGAAGCGGATGTGGCCTATTATCAGGCGCTGGCCGCTGAAAAAGGGCGTGAAGCCAGCCGTCGTAACCAGCTGGGCGTCAGCGCCATGTCGCGCGAAGAAATCGATCAGTCGAATAACGTGCTGCAAACCGTTCTGCACCAGTTGGCGAAAGCACAGGCCACGCGTGACCTGGCGCGTCTTGACCTCGATCGTACCGTGATCCGCGCCCCGGCCGACGGCTGGGTGACCAACCTGAACGTGTATGCCGGTGAATTTATTACCCGTGGCTCGACGGCGGTAGCGCTCGTTAAACAGCACTCTTTCTACGTGATGGCCTACCTGGAAGAAACCAAGCTCGAGCACGTACGTCCCGGTTATCGTGCGGAAATTACCCCGCTGGGCAGCAACCGAGTACTGAAAGGCACCGTTGATAGCGTGGCGGCGGGTGTGACCAACGCCAGCAGCAGCGTTGACAGCAAGGGGATGGCCACCATTGACTCTAACCTGGAATGGGTGCGTCTGGCGCAGCGCGTGCCGGTACGTATCCATCTTGATGACGAGCCGGGCAACCTATGGCCCGCGGGGACAACCGCGACGGTGGTGATCACCGGTGCGAAGGATCGCGATGCGCGCCAGATGACCTTCTTCCAGAAACTGGCGCTGCGCCTGCGTGAATTCGGTTAATCGTCATGGGCATCTTCAGTATTGCCAACCAGCACATCCGCTTTGCCATCAAGCTGGCCTGCGCGGTGGTGCTGGCGCTGTTTGTCGGCTTTCATTTTCAGCTTGAAACGCCCCGCTGGGCGGTACTGACGGCGGCGATTGTCGCCGCTGGCCCCGCGTTTGCAGCCGGTGGGGAACCTTATGCGGGGGCCATTCGCTATCGCGGGATGCTGCGTATCGTCGGCACCTTTATCGGCTGTATCGCCGCGCTGGCGATCATTATCACCATGATCCGCGCACCGCTGCTGATGCTGCTGGTGTGCAGTATCTGGGCCGGGTTCTGTACCTGGATCTCATCGCTGGTACGCGTCGAGAACTCCTATGCCTGGGGGCTTTCCGGCTATACCGCGCTCATTATTGTCATCACTATTCAGTCCGAGCCGCTGCTCACGCCGCAGTTTGCCGTCGAACGCTGCAGCGAGATCGTGATCGGTATCGTTTGTGCGATCGTTGCGGATCTGCTGTTTTCACCGCGCTCGATCAAAAAAGAGATCGATCACGAACTGGATGCCATGCTCGTCGATCAGTATCGCCTGATGCAGTTGTGCATCAAGCATGGCGACAGCGATGAAATGGACCGCGCCTGGCACGCGCTGGTGCGTCGCGCCACCGCGATGGAGGGCATGCGCAGCAACCTCAATATGGAATCCTCACGCTGGGTGCGCGCCAACCGTCGTCTGAAGGCATTGAATACCGTATCGCTGACGATGATCACCCAAGCCTGTGAAACGTTTATTATGCAAAACTCGCGGCCGGAGCTGGTGACGGATGCCTATCGCGAACTGTTTGCTGAACCGGTCGAAACGGTGCAGGACGTACACCGTCAGCTTAAACGTATGCGCCGGGTGCTGGCGTGGACCGGTGAGCACGATACGCCGGTGACGATTTACAGCTGGGTGGGCGCCGCCACGCGCTATCTGTTGCTGAAGCGCGGGGTGATTGGCAACGCGAAAATCAGCGCCCGGGAAGAAGAAATTCTGCAAAGCGAAGTGGTGGTGCGTCCCGAGTCGGCCGAACGCCATCACGCGATGGTTAACTTCTGGCGTACCACCGTCTCCTGCGCGCTGGGGATCCTGTTCTGGCTGTGGACCGGCTGGACCTCCGGCAGCGGGGCGATGGTGATGATCGCGGTAGTGACCTCGCTGGCGATGCGTCTGCCCAACCCGCGCATGGTGGCGATTGACTTTCTTTACGGCACGATTGCCGCGTTACCGATCGGGTCGCTCTACTTCCTGGTCATTATGCCCGCCACACAGCAAAGTATGCTGCTGCTGTGCCTGAGTCTGGCGGTGATGTGCTTCTTTATCGGCATTGAAGTACAGAAGCGTCGGCTGGGGTCGCTCGGCGCGTTGGCCAGTACCATCAACATTCTGGTGCTCGATAATCCGATGACCTTCCACTTCAGCCAGTTTCTCGACAGCGCGCTGGGGCAAATTGTCGGCTGCTTTATGGCGCTGATTGTGATCCTGTTGATCCGCGATAACTCGCGTCTGCGTACCGGTCGGGTGCTGCTGAACCAGTTTGTGTTTGCCGCCGTCTCGGCGATGACCACCAATATGGCGCGGCGTAAAGAGAATCACCTGCCGGCGCTCTATCAGCAGCTCTTTTTGCTGCTCAACAAGTTCCCGGGTGATATTGCCAAGTTCCGTCTTGCGCTGACGCTCATTATTGCGCACCAGCGCCTGCGCGATGCGCCGATCCCTATCAACGATGACCTGTCGGCGTTCCACCGCCAGCTGCGCCGTACCGCCGATCGGGTGATTTCGGCGAGCAGCGATGATAAGCGCCGCTACTACTTCTCGCGTCTGCTTGAAGAGCTTGAGGTGTACCAGCAAAAGCTGCGGGTGTGGGAAGCACCAGTCCAGGTGACACAGCCGGTTGAGCGGCTGGTGGCGATGCTGCACAAGTATCAAAGTGCGTTAACCATTCATTAATCGGACTCCCGACGTCGATACGAGGTCGGGATCTTTCCCTTTCACTTCCTATCCCCGCAAAAGCGCTGTCTATACTTAACTGGAAACACTTTTCAGGAGGGTGTAATGACCACGCAAGCGCTACAGGACAACGAGCTTTTTCAAACCGGTTACCTGGTCAACGGTGAATGGCGCCGTCTTGATGCGACCTTTGATGTGCTGAACCCGGCAACGGGCGATGTGGTGGCAAAGGTGGCGAAGGCTGGGAAAACAGAAACCGAGCAGGCGATTGCAGCAGCGGCAAACGCGTTCCCGCTCTGGCGGGCCAAAACGGCGAAAGCGCGTTCAGAGTTGCTTTACCGCTGGTATCAGCTGATCGTTGAGCATAAAAGCTGGTTGGCGCAGCTCATGACCATTGAACAGGGGAAGCCGCTGAAAGAGGCGGAAGGCGAAGTGGACTATGCGGCAAGCTTCATTCAGTGGTTTGCCGAACAGGGAAAACGGGCGAACGGTGAAATCATTCCTCCGGCAAAACCCGGTTCGCGAATTCTGGCTACGCGGGAGCCAATTGGCGTCGTCGCGGCGATTACACCGTGGAATTTCCCGATGGCGATGCTCACGCGTAAGCTAGGACCCGCGCTGGCCGCGGGCTGTACTGGCGTGATAAAGCCGGCGAATAACACACCGCTTTGTGCATTTGCACTGCTGACGCTGGCGAAAAAGGCCGGTATTCCCGATGGCGTACTGAACGCCGTTGCGGGTAATACGCAGGAAATCAGCGACGCGATTATGGCCAGCCACGAGGTACGCAAAATCTCGTTCACCGGCTCGACGTCGGTTGGGAAAACGTTGGTCCGCAACGCGGCGGAAACGATGAAGAAGGTATCGATGGAACTGGGCGGCAACGCGCCTTATATCGTGTTTGAGGATGCCGATATCGACGCAGCCGTTCAGGGGGCGGTAGCGAATAAGTTCCGTAACGCCGTGCAGGTGTGCGTCAGCGTGAACCGTTTTTATATTCATGACAGCGTCTATGACCGCTTCACCCGCCAGCTTGCTGACGCCGTGAAGGCGCTGAAGGTGGGCAATGGCCTGGATGATGGCGTGGTGGTTGGCCCACTCATCGAGCCTGCGGCGGTCAGGAAGGTACGTGAACACGTGGAAGATGCCGTTGCGAAAGGCGCACAGGTGCTGGTCGGCGGGCAGTCGCATGCGCTGGGAGGGAATTTCTGGCAGCCGACGGTGCTCGGAGACTGCAACGAACACATGCTGCTGGCGCAGGAAGAAACCTTTGGACCGCTGGCGGCCTGTTTCCGTTTTCAGGATGAAGAAGAGGTCATTCAGCGGGCGAATAATACCCCTTATGGCCTGGCCGCCTACTTCTATACCCAGAACCTGCCACGCGTCTTCCGCGTCGCGCAGGCGCTGGAGAGCGGGATGATTGGCATTAACGAATGTGCGGTATCCACCGAACTGGGGCCGTTCGGCGGTGTGAAAGAGTCCGGATTGGGACGTGAAGGTTCGGTGCTGGGTCTGGAAGAGTACCTTGAGGTGAAAACGCTGCACATCGGGGGACTTTAAGCTTGTTGGCTGGGAAGGGGGCGTGAGATGAAAATCTATACTTTTGATTTTGACGAGATAGAGGATCAGGGCGATTTTTATCGAGAGTTCGCCCGACTCTTTGCCCTCGATCGTGAGTCTATTCGCGATTTAGACGCGCTGTGGAGCGTGGTCACGGGGCCACACATGCCGCTGCCGCTGGAGATCGAGTTTAGCCATCTGAGCGAAAAGCAGCGCCGCCGCTACGGTGCGCTGATTCTGCTGTTTGATGAAGCGGAAGAAGAGCTGGAAGGGATGCTGCGCTTTAACGTTCAGCGCGGATAAAAAAAGCCCTCGCATAAGGGCGAGGGCAAGTCGTCGGACAAGACGACGAGGGTTTATTTGTACAGCTCAGCCGTAGCGTGCCAATGGTCGCCGGTACGGGCTTCAATTACGCGGTAGCTGCTGGCACCTTCTTTTTCTGCTTTAGCGGCTAATGCGCTGCGCATATCCATTGGGTCACTGCCAACCTGAGAGACAGATACGGTGCCCATGGATTGCAGGTTTTGCGCTTGTTCAGCGTTTACCTGATGCACTGCTGCGCTGGCGCCAAAGGACAGTACGGATGCCAGACCAAGAGATGCGATGATCATTGCGCTTTTCATAATTCTTTACTCCTCACCTTATTTTTCATTCTTCAGCGGTGAGAGGACATACTTCAGATTCCTGGACCGCTGGGTCGTTAACTTTTAAAACTGCCGACGTTTAACTGCGCGCTGTCTTATTTGTACAGTTCTGCTGTTGCGTGCCAGTGAGCGCCGGTACGGGCTTCAATGATGCGATAGGATGACGCACCTTGTTCTTCCGCTTTTTTGTTCAGCATTTCGTGCATATCCATCGGGGATGAACCGACGGAACCGATAGAAACGGTGCCGATTGGCTGGCGATTTTGCGCCTGATCGCTGTTGATAGAATCAGCGGCAAACGCGCCAAATGAGATAACGGAAAGGATGCTCAGAGCGGCAACAGTTGATTTGATTTTCATGATACTCACCTCGTCGAATTTTTTTGGAAGGTCTTTGTTTTGTGACCCTCATCACGAAATTAAGTATACACTAATCACATGAAATATTAATACCCCGCTAATTGTTTCGTCTGTAATTAGACGTCAGGAATCGTCATTTTTAGAACAGATTTGTATAAAAAAAGCCAAATTCTGGCAAAGTCTTGTTAAAATAATGCGAAAAATCAAAAAGATATCGTTTTTTGATTTTTCGTGCGGTGAGTAAAGGATATATTCACTGAATCTATGCGTTAGGTCGAAGAATCGCACTAAATGCTAACGAAACGGCAGTGGAACCTGTGGAGAAGGGCGGGAAAAGCAGCTCCTCTGGTGGTCCAGAGGAGAACGGCGGAGGATTTACAGTTCCTGCTCGAACAGAACCTGGATGGCTTCATAGAGGTCTTTTACGGTAAAGCCACGGGCCGGCGTCGTGAAGATGGTGTCATCACCGGCGATGCTGCCGAGAATGCCCTCTGCTTTGCCCAATGAGTCCAGCAGACGAGCAATCAGCTGCGCTGCGCCTGGGCTGGTATGGATAACCACCACGGCATCGTTGTAATCGATATCCAGTACCAGATTCTTCAGCGGGCTGGTGGTGGTCGGCACGCCCAGTTCGGCCGGCAGACAGTAAACCATTTCCATTTTGGCGTTGCGGGTACGCACGGCGCCAAACTTGGTCAGCATGCGAGAAACTTTGGATTGGTTAATATTATCGAAGCCTTCTTCCTGCAAGGCCTGAACAATTTCGCCCTGAGAGCTGAATTTTTCTTCCTTCAGTAATGCTTTAAAGGCTTTAACTAATTCTTCTTGTTTCGTTGAACTTCGCATAAGTCACCCGATTATGGTGGTGAAATTAACATTATTATGCATATAGGCGAATATTTATGCAAAATAATTTGCTCCAGGAGACCCGGGCAAATACAGAAAGGCGGGATTTTAGCAAAATTCAGGCCTAAGAAACATGCCTATATCACGGGATCCAAATAAGTTAAAAGTGAATGAAATGTTATTAAATTGCTGTTGTTTTACCCAATTCGCTGAGTATATTGTAATCGATAGTTGATGAAAGTTTGGTTTCGTAGAAAGGCCTTTTTCTGGGAGTAGTGCGGATGCTGTTGGATAGCCCGCATTCTGTAAGCAATTATATTGTAATTATTTACCTTGTGAATTAAGGTCGCCGCAACGGAGTAACAACAGGTAGCTCCTGCGTTGGTTATGCGGTCCACGACAGGTTGTTGCCTGAATGTCATTAACCATAATAAGGAGTTTAGGATGAAAGTCGCAGTCCTTGGTGCCGCCGGCGGTATTGGCCAGGCGCTTGCCCTACTACTAAAGACCCAACTGCCTTCAGGTTCAGAACTCTCCCTCTATGATATTGCCCCCGTCACACCGGGCGTGGCGGTCGATCTCAGCCATATTCCTACTGATGTCAAAATCAAAGGATTCTCCGGCGAAGATGCGACGCCTGCGCTGGTTGGGGCGGATGTTGTCCTGATTTCTGCCGGGGTTGCTCGTAAGCCCGGTATGGATCGCTCCGATCTGTTTAATGTTAACGCCGGGATTGTGAAAAACCTGGTGCAGCAAATTGCAAAAACCGCGCCGAAAGCCTGCATTGGTATTATTACCAACCCGGTCAACACCACCGTCGCTATTGCTGCGGAAGTGCTAAAAAAAGCGGGCGTGTACGATAAGAATAAACTGTTCGGCGTGACCACGCTGGATATCATCCGCTCCAATACCTTTGTGGCGGAGCTCAAAGATAAAAGCGCCGGTGAGGTGGAAGTTCCGGTAATTGGCGGCCACTCCGGCGTCACCATTCTGCCTTTATTGTCGCAAATTTCCGGCGTGAGCTTCTCCGATCAGGAAGTAAACGATCTGACCAAACGCATCCAGAACGCGGGCACTGAAGTGGTGGAAGCGAAAGCGGGCGGCGGGTCGGCAACGCTCTCTATGGGGCAGGCGGCGGCGCGTTTCGGTCTGTCTCTGGTTCGTGCGCTGCAGGGCGAGAAGGGCGTGGTGGAATGCGCCTATGTGGAAGGCGACGGTCAATATGCGCGCTTCTTCTCGCAGCCGCTGCTGCTGGGTAAAAACGGGGTGGAAGAGCGTCAGTCTATCGGCAAGCTCAGCGCTTACGAGCAGCAGGCGCTGGAAGGTATGCTGGAGACGCTGAGAAAAGATATTCAGCTGGGTGAAGACTTTATTAATAAGTAAGTCGTGAAGCCTGAGATGTCACAAAGGGGCCAATGGCCCCTTTGCTTTTTCGGTGAGCGTTTAGTTTGACGCCGGGTATTCCTGGATAGTCACCTGCATCGTCAGCTTTTTATCGTCACGCATCACGACGACCGGAATAACGGACCCCGGGCGAATCTCTGCCACCTGGTCCATTGTCTCCAGCGCAGACACCGCCGGTTTACCGTTCACCGAGATAATCACGTCATTATTTTGAATGCCCGCCTGCGCCGCCGGGCCGTCTGGCGCAATTTCATTAACCACAATGCCCTGAATCTGGTCGATACCGCCGCCCTGCGAATGCAGCGGCGCGATCTCCCGCCCGCTGATGCCGATAAAGCCACGAATAACGCGTCCGTCGCGAATCAGCTTATCCATGATTTTAGTTGCCAGCTGGAACGGAATGGCAAAGCTCAGACCTTCTGGCGTTTCGCCGTCGTTGCTCTTATCGAAGGAGAGGGTGTTGATCCCCATCAGCTCGCCCAGCGAGTTCACCAGCGCGCCGCCGGAGTTACCGTGGTTGATTGAGGCATCGGTCTGTAAGAAGTTTTGTCGCCCGCTTGGGTTGAGGCCGATACGTCCGGTGGCGCTGATAATCCCCTGGGTAATGGTCTGCCCCAGGTTATACGGGTTGCCGATCGCCAGCACGACGTCGCCGATGTGCGGCGTACGCGCCGGGTTGATAGGAATGACCGGCAGGCCGCCGGTGGCGTTGATTTTCAGCACCGCCAGGTCGGTCAGACTATCAGAACCAACCAGCAGGGCCTCAAATACGCGGCCGTCTTGTAAGGCGACGATGATCTGATCCGCATCGTTGATGACATGCTTGTTGGTAATAATGTAGCCACGTTCGTCCATAATGACGCCGGAGCCGAGCGTTTTGATCTCCAACTGATTATTACTGCTGCTGTTCAGGCTACGGTTATAGACGTTCACCACCGCCGGCGCGGCACGGCGCACCGCGGCATTGTAGCTGGCGGGCGTTTCATCCGTGCTGCTAAAGCGCGGAGCGGAAATAGGGTTCCATTGACGTAACGAGGGGACGGAGACAATCAATATGCCGCCGACCAGTAAACCAATTGCAACCGAACGTAAGAGCTTTACAAGCATGATACAGGCATCGTTGATAAGGAAACTGGACGAAGCATACCACGAGTTAAGCGGACATACAGCGTATACGCTGCATCCGCCCCGTGAGCTGGCTGTCGAAGGCTCATCCTTGAGCCTGGAGCGTCAAAACGCGACAGCTTGCGCCAGTATTGGCTGACGCAGGGTAACGGATGACCGGCTCAGGTCATTACCGTAGAAGCAGATAAATACTTTCGCCGCCGCGCATCACGTTCAGCGCGATAACCGCCGGTTTGGCCTCCAGCACTTTACGCAGTTCAGCAATAGACTGCGTGGTCTGGCGGTTAATACCGATGATAACGTCGTCTTTATGCAGGCCAATCTGCGCGGCCGGGCTGCCTTTCTCAACGTTAGAGATAACCACCCCTTTGGTGCCATTTTTCGCCTGGCCGTCGCTCAGCGATGCCCCTTCCAGCGCCGGAATAATCAGTTGCGCGCTGGCGGTTGCGGAGGTGCTTTTATCCAGCGTGACTTCGACTTCCAGCGGTTTACCGTCGCGTAACAGCCCCAGCTTCACTTTTGAACCTGGCGCCGTTGTCGCAATGCGCGAGCGCAGCTCGGCGAAGCTGCTCAGCGGCTTGCCGTTGAGGCTGGTAATCACGTCGCCGGATTTAATGCCTGCTTTTGCGGAGCCAGAGCCTGGCAGCACTTCGCTCACGAAAGCGCCGCGCTGTACGTCGAGGTTAAACGCTTTGGCAATGTCGGCATTCATCTCCATGCCGCGAATGCCAAGCAGGCCACGCTTGATCTCGCCGAACTGGATCAACTGCTGGGCCAGGGTCTGCGCCATGTTGCTGGGGATGGCAAACCCGATGCCGATGCTGCCGCCGCCGGGCGCCAGAATGGCGGTGTTAATGCCGATCAGTTCGCCATTGAGATTGAGCAGCGCACCGCCGGAGTTACCGCGGTTAATGGCGGCGTCGGTCTGAATAAAGTTCTCGAGCCCTTCCAGATTCAGGCCGCTGCGGCCCAGCGCGGAAACAATGCCGGAGGTGACGGTCTGCCCCAGGCCGAACGGGTTGCCGACGGCGACGGCAAAGTCGCCTACGCGCAGTTTGTCGGAGTCGGCGATGGCGATTTGCGTCAGATGGCTGGCTTTTTGAATTTGCAGCAGCGCGATATCGCTTTGATCGTCACTGCCGATAAGCTTCGCTTCAAACTCGCGGCCATCGTTCAGCTGCACGCTGATTTTCTGTGCGTCGCTGATGACGTGGTTGTTGGTTAGCACGTAGCCTTTAATCGCATCAATGATCACGCCAGAGCCAAGCCCTTCAAACTGCTGGCCCGGCTCGTTGGTTGCATTGCCGCCGTCATCGCCAAAGAATTTTTTCAGCTCATCCGGGACCTGCTGGTTCACCGGGGCCGTGCCTTCTACCTGTACGCTCACTACCGCAGGCAGCACTTTCTCCAGCATCGGCGCGAGGCTAGGCAGTGCGCCCTGGCCAGGAACCTGCGTCGGCAGTGACGCGAACACCGGCGACGGTGCGGCAACGGATAACCCCACGCTGAATGCCAATGCACTTAACAGTAACGTTGATTTATTCATTGATGCTGGCCCTCATGACCCTGGATGCAAGAATATGACTTCCCGAAAAGACTGATGTTATTGAAGTAAATATAGACGGCGTGAGCAGAAGAGGACGGGCGCAGGTCATGCGCCCGTAAAATATTTGTGGAATGCAGATTAATCGCGTTTGGCACCGCTGCGCAGCAGGCCGGATGCGCCCTCTGAATAGTCGCGCGGCATCTGCACCGGCGCCTGATCGTTACCGGCTTCGGATTCCGCGAGACGGTTGCGGAACGGGTTGGCTTCCGCTGACATGCCCGGCAGCAGGTTGCTGGAGCTTTTCGCCATGTGCTGGTAAATCTGGCGGTAATCATCGGCCATGTTATCCAGCAGCTCGGCGCTGCGGGCAAAATGGCTGACCAGCTCTTCGCGATACTCTTCCAGCTCGGCTTTGTTTTTTTCGAGCTCGTATTGCAGCGCCTGCTGCTGGCGTAGTTTGCGATTACCAAAACGCATGGCCACGGCACCGATGATGATACCGACAACTAACCCAATTAGCGCGTATTCCCAGGTCATGAACATCTCCCGTTGTTTTGTTGTTCCGTAGGGTATTGGCTATAAGGCAACTCCGTGCCTGCGCCCGATAGTGCCACTATAACCGCTAATCCTGTAGAAGTGGAATCCTGACGCATCATCGCGTAGTGTAGAACGGACTTTTTTTAGTCAATCGTGAAGTAAGACATACCGGTTTTCAAAGGAATAACAATTAGATCATGCAAAGCCAGTCCCCCACATCGCGCTATCTTCAGGCCCTTGAAGAGGGCAGTCATCAACCCGACGATGTCCAGCGTGAGGCGGTTAATCGCCTCGACACCATTTACCAGGAACTCCAGCACAAAATGCCCGCAGCGGCCCCCGGCGGCGGCCTGCGCGCGCGCTTTGGTAAGCTGTTGGGCAAAAAAGAACCCGATGCACCACAGGCAGTGCGTGGCCTTTATATGTGGGGCGGCGTGGGGCGCGGCAAAACCTGGCTGATGGACATGTTCTATCAAAGCTTGCCCGGCGAGCGGAAGCAGCGCCTGCACTTCCACCGCTTTATGCTGCGGGTGCATGAGGAGCTGTCGGCGTTGCAGGGGCACAGTGACCCGTTGGAAATTGTCGCCGAGCGCTTTAAAGCAGAAACCGACGTGCTCTGCTTCGACGAATTTTTTGTTTCGGATATCACCGACGCCATGCTGCTCGGCGGCCTGATGAAAGCGCTGTTTGCGCGCGGTATTACGCTGGTCGCAACGTCCAACATTCCGCCGGATGAGCTGTACCGTAATGGCCTCCAGCGCGCGCGCTTCCTGCCAGCGATTGAGGCGATCAAAACGCACTGCGATATCATGAACGTGGACGCTGGCATTGACTATCGTCTGCGCACGCTCACCCAGGCTCACCTGTGGCTGTCGCCGTTAAACGAGGCGACGCGCGCGCAGATGAATAAACTGTGGCTGGCGCTGGCAGGTACGCCGCAGCAGAACCACACGACGCTGGAAATTAACCACCGTCCGCTGCCGACGCTCGGCGTAGAGAACCAAACGCTGGCGGTCTCGTTTACCACGCTGTGCGTTGATGCGCGCAGCCAGCACGACTACATTGCGCTCTCCCGCCTGTTCCACACCGTCATGCTGTACGACGTACCGGTGATGACGCCGCTGCTGGAGAGCGAGGCTCGGCGCTTTATCGCGCTGGTGGACGAGTTTTACGAGCGTCACGTCAAGCTGGTGGTCAGCGCTGAGGTTGAGCTGTACAACATCTACCAGGGCGAGCGGCTGAAATTTGAGTTCCAGCGCTGCCTGTCGCGTCTGCAGGAAATGCAGAGCGAAGAGTACCTGAAGCGCGCGCATATGCCCTGAATGCCACCCTCTCCCCGTGGGAGAGGGGCTGAGGATGTGGCCAGCGGGCCACACCGCTCCAAACCTTGAAAAACCCGCAGCAAATCACATAAAGGGGTCGATCTTTGACCCCGACTTCTCTATAATCTTGCGACCCCACGTTACAAGAGAGTTTTTTTCCCGAAACTTTCTCTGCGCCGGCATAGGCTATTCGAAGGGGTAGGTTTGCTGGACAATGTCGTGTGAACCTCAACTGACTAAACGTTTGGGTGTTCACCAACGTGTAACTTATTTATTTGGGTAAGCTTTTAATGAAAACTTTTACAGCTAAACCAGAAACCGTAAAACGCGACTGGTATGTTGTTGACGCGACCGGTAAAACTCTGGGCCGTCTGGCTACTGAACTGGCTCTGCGCCTGCGCGGTAAGCATAAAGCGGAATACACTCCGCACGTAGATACCGGTGATTACATCATCGTTCTGAACGCTGACAAAGTTGCTGTAACCGGCAACAAGCGTACTGACAAAGTGTACTATCATCACACCGGCCACATCGGTGGTATCAAACAAGCGACCTTTGAAGAGATGATTGCTCGCCGTCCTGAGCGTGTGATTGAAATCGCGGTTAAAGGCATGCTGCCAAAAGGCCCGCTGGGTCGTGCTATGTTCCGTAAACTGAAAGTTTACGCTGGCAACGAGCACAACCACGCGGCACAGCAACCGCAAGTTCTTGACATCTAATCGGGATTATAGGCAATGGCTGAAAATCAATACTACGGCACTGGTCGCCGCAAAAGTTCCGCAGCTCGCGTGTTCATCAAACCGGGCAACGGCAAAATCGTTATCAACCAACGTTCTCTGGAACAGTACTTCGGTCGTGAAACTGCCCGCATGGTAGTTCGTCAGCCGCTGGAACTGGTCGACATGGTTGAGAAACTGGATCTGTACATCACCGTTAAAGGTGGTGGTATCTCTGGTCAGGCTGGTGCGATCCGTCACGGTATCACCCGCGCTCTGATGGAGTACGACGAGTCCCTGCGTGGCGAACTGCGTAAAGCTGGCTTCGTTACTCGTGATGCTCGTCAGGTTGAACGTAAGAAAGTCGGCCTGCGTAAAGCACGTCGTCGTCCGCAGTTCTCCAAACGTTAATTGGTTTCTGCTTCGGCAGACAATCATTGGCGAAAAACCCGCTTCGGCGGGTTTTTTTATGCCCGTAAAGCAGGGCTGCCGGGCTCTTTTTCCGCTTTTCCGGAATCCCCTCACCACAAGTCGTTCAAAATCTGGTAGACTATCTTCCAATTTTCTGCCCAAATGCGCGCGATTGTTCATTTTTTGTTTAGAACGTGAACGAGAATGTCGCCAGCGTGCAGATGAGGCTTATCGTCTGGCTGGCCGCCGTTGTGGCTGGCAGCAGTACAAATTCTGATTATACCTGGAGGTTTTCATGGCTGTCGCTGCCAACAAACGTTCGGTAATGACGCTGTTTTCTGGTCCTACTGACATCTATAGCCATCAGGTCCGCATCGTGCTGGCTGAGAAAGGTGTCAGCTTTGAGATAGAGCACGTGGAAAAGGACAATCCACCGCAGGATCTGATTGACCTCAACCCGAATCAAAGCGTTCCGACACTCGTAGATCGTGAGCTAACGCTGTGGGAATCACGCATCATTATGGAATATCTTGATGAGCGTTTCCCGCACCCGCCGCTGATGCCAGTTTACCCGGTTGCACGTGGCGAAAGCCGCCTGTATATGCACCGTATTGAGAAAGACTGGTACTCACTGATGAACGTCGTGATGACCGGTTCCGCCGCGCAGGCAGACGCCGCGCGTAAACAACTGCGTGAAGAGCTGCTGGCGATTGCGCCGGTCTTCACTCAGAAGCCGTTCTTCCTGAGCGACGAATTCAGCATCGTTGATTGCTACCTGGCTCCGCTGCTGTGGCGTCTGCCGGTAATGGGTATCGAGCTGAGCGGCGCGGGTGCGAAAGAGCTGAAAGGCTATATGACCCGTGTCTTCGAACGTGACTCTTTCCTCGCCTCCTTAACGGAAGCCGAGCGCGAAATGCGCCTTGGCCGGGGTTAATTGAATGGAAGTATCACAGCTTTCTCCGCGTCGTCCGTACCTGCTGCGCGCGTTCTATGAGTGGCTGCTGGATAACCAGCTGACGCCGCACCTGGTGGTAGACGTTATGCTGCCGGGCGTGAACGTGCCGATGGAGTACGCGCGTGACGGGCAGATCGTGTTGAACATCTCGCCGCGCGCGGTGGGCAACCTTGAGCTGGCCAATGATGAAGTGCGCTTTAACGCGCGCTTCGGCGGCGTGCCGCGTCAGGTTTCCGTCCCGCTGGCGGCCGTGCTGGCTATCTATGCTCGCGAAAACGGTGCTGGAACCATGTTTGAACCCGAAGCAGCTTACGATGAAGATGCCGAAAGCTTCAACGATGATGAGAACGTGGACAACGCTGGAAGCGAAACGGTGATGTCGGTCATTGACGGCAACAAACCGGATAGCGATGACGGCGACGAGCCGGACGACACGCCACCGCCGCCTCGCGGCGGGCGACCGGCGCTGCGCGTTGTGAAATAAAAAACAGGCCCTTTGGGGCCTGTTTTGTTATGTCAGTTTGATAATAAGTTACCCTGCGCGGCCAATGCCTTTTGTGAGCGAATCAGCTCATCTGCCAGCCGCTTTTCATCAGGCAGCTGTACTCTGTATTCGCTTGCCATCACGGTATTGGGCAGACCGTTCAGTGAGTAGTGCGCTTCCCCAGCCCCTTTCTCCGCACACAGAATGAGCCCCACGGGCGGATTTTCTCCCGGCATAGTCCAGTGCTCTTTGGCATAGTTCAGGTACATATTCATTTGTCCCGCATCGGCATAGCTGAATTTGCCTACTTTCAGGTCGATAACCAACAGACAGCGTAATTTCCGGTGGAAAAATAGCAGGTCGATGCGAAACCAGCTGTCGTCAATCCGCAAGCGACGCTGACGGCCTACAAATGCAAAGTCATCACCGAGTTCCAGCATAAAGTCCATCAGGTGGTTGAGTAGGGCCTCTTCAAGATCGGACTCTGAATACTCGTCTTTCAGGTCCAGAAATTCCAGAATGAACGGGTCGCGTATTGCCTGCTCTGGCGTAACCTCGGCGGCGGCGGGCGCAGCCTGTTGTAGCATGGCCGTTTTATCGCGAGACAGCAGCGTCCGCTCGTAAAATTGTGTGGCGATTTGCCTATCGAGCTGCCGTACTGACCATCCGCAGCGGAGCGTCTCTTTCTCGTAAAAGCTGCGCGCATCGGGACTTTTTACCGACAGAAGGCGGACGTATGCAGACCAGGGAAGCGGGAAAAACTTGGCCAGTTGTATGAGATATTTAGATTCTGCAGACACCGTCTGCGGAATTTCAATATGTTGAAAATAAATGTAAAAAGTGCGTATTTGCCACAGGATTCTTGTAGAAAAACCGCGTTTATACCTTTGGCTTAAATCCTGCGATAAACGATCAATGAGCTGTTCACCATAAGCCGCTCTGGTTTCACCACCTTGCTCAAATTCGACAATGCGTCGGCCAATTTCCCAGTATGTCGCGGTCATGAGTGCGTTAACGCTGCGAACTATTTCAGTTCGTGCGCAATCGACCAGATGGATAATACCGTCGTGGATCTGCTGATAATCATCTGCGTTTTGAGGTGCCGCCGGCGTGTTCATATTTCATCCCTGTAGTGATAGTCGCAATGTGAAATTTTGCCGCTATCAATACGCCCGGGCGCTGAAGTGATCAATCCGCGTTCTACTAATTACAAAGACTTGCAGTCTGAATTGCGAGCAGCTTTCAAAGAATGGCGGGGATATACGAAGAAAAAAGCCCCTGTCCGCAAATGTGGACAGGGGCCAGAGAAGAGCCTTCTTACACTTCCAGGTAGTTCATAATCCCGTCAGCCGCCTTACGGCCTTCGGCAATTGCTGTCACCACCAGATCCGAACCACGCACGATGTCACCACCGGCGAAGATTTTCGGGTTGCTGGTCTGGAAGGCGTTTTCGTGGCCTTCAGGCGCAATGATGCGGCCCTGAGAGTCCAGCTCAACGCTGTGTTTCGCCAGCCATTCCATGCTGTGTGGACGGAAGCCAAACGCCATCACGACGGCATCGGCCGGGATGACATGCTCGGAACCGGCGACGATCTCCGCGCGACGGCGGCCTTTCGCATCCGGCTGTCCCATTTCGGTGCGCGCCATCTTCACGCCGCTTACTTTGCCATTAGCATTCACTTCAATGCCCAGCGGCTGGATGTTGAACTGGAATTCCACGCCTTCTTCACGCGCGTTTTTCACTTCGCGTTTCGAACCCGGCATGTTCTCTTCGTCACGGCGATAAGCACAGATAACGTGAGCCGCATTTTGACGAATGGAGGTGCGCACGCAGTCCATCGCAGTATCACCACCGCCCAGTACCACCACGCGCTTGCCTTCCATGCTGACGTACGGTTCTTCGGCGGTTTCGCCGAAGCCCATGATCTGCTTGGTGTTGGCAATCAGGAACGGCAGAGCGTCGAATACGCCAGACGCGTCTTCGTTCTCCAGGCCGCCGCGCATGGACTGATAGGTGCCCACGCCGAGGAAGACGGCGTCGTAATCTTTCAGCAGATCGTCGAGCTGCACGTCGCGTCCCACTTCGACATTCAGTTTGAACTCAATGCCCATCCCGGTGAAGATTTCACGGCGGCGGGTCATCACCTCTTTTTCCAGCTTGAAGGCCGGGATACCGAAGGTCAGCAGACCGCCGATTTCAGGGTGACGGTCAAAGACCACCGCTTTCACGCCGTTACGGGTCAGTACGTCGGCGCATGCCAGGCCCGCTGGGCCCGCACCGATGATGGCGACTTTCTTGCCGGTTTGCTTCACGCCGGTCAGATCCGGACGCCAACCCATCTCAAACGCTTTATCGTTGATATAGCGCTCGATGTTGCCGATGGTCACTGCGCCGAACTCGTCGTTCAGCGTACAGGAACCTTCACACAGGCGGTCCTGCGGGCAAACGCGCCCGCAGACTTCCGGTAGGGTGTTGGTCTGGTGCGACAGCTCGGCTGCCTCAAAAATACGTCCTTCGTTGGCGAGCTTCAGCCAGTTAGGGATGTAGTTATGTACCGGACATTTCCACTCACAGTACGGGTTACCGCAGGACAGGCAGCGGTCTGCCTGTGCTTTGGCCTGGCCTTCGGAAAACGGCTCGTAGATCTCAATAAATTCGATCTTGCGGATCTTCAGCGGTTTCTTCGGCGGATCAACGCGCTGCAGGTCGATAAATTGATAAACGTTCTGACTCATGATGACCTCTTACTGCGCCTGCACACGCAGCTCAGCTGCGCTACGACTACGGTGACCCAACAGGGCTTTCACATCACTGGACTTCGGCTTAACCAGCGCGAACTTCGCGGAGTAAGACGGCCAGTGCGCCAGGATCTCTTCGCCGCGGGAAGAACCGGTTAACTGCACGTGTTCGGTAATCAGACCGCGCAGGTGCTCTTCGTGAATCGCCAGCGAGTCGACATCCAGCACTTCCACCAGTTCCGGGTTAACGCGTTTACGGAAATCACCGTCTTCATCCAGTACGTAAGCAAAGCCGCCCGTCATACCGGCGCCGAAGTTAACGCCCGTTTTGCCCAGCACGCAGACGATGCCGCCGGTCATGTATTCACAGCCGTTGTCGCCAATACCTTCCACCACGGTAATCGCCCCGGAGTTACGTACGCCGAAACGTTCACCTGCACGCCCTGCGGCGTACAGACGACCACCGGTTGCGCCGTACAGGCAGGTGTTGCCGATAATGCTCGCTTCGTGGCTGCGGAAGGAAGAACCCACCGGAGGACGGATCGCCAGCAGACCACCCGCCATGCCTTTACCGACGTAGTCGTTGGCATCGCCGGTCAGGTACAGCTCAACGCCGCCGGCGTTCCACACGCCGAAGCTCTGGCCCGCGGTACCGTTGAAGTGCGCCTTAATCGGGTCTGCCGCCAGCCCCTGGTCACCATGCGTCTGGGCGATGTAGCCCGATAGCGATGCGCCCACGGAACGATCGGTGTTGCGGATGTCGAACCAGAAGGTTTTGCTCTGGCGCTCATCAACAAACGGTTTTGCCTGCTGCAGCAGCTGCGCGTTCAGCACGCCGTTATCAAACGGCGGGTTGTTCTCGGTGCAGTACAGCGCTTTGCCAGGATGCGGCTCGGCGGTTTCCAGCAGACGAGACAGCTCCAGCTTCTGCTGCTTGGCGGTGAAGCCATCCAGCTCTTTGAGCAGGTCGGTGCGGCCAATCAGGTCTACGAGGCGGGTTACGCCCAGCGAGGCCATCAGCTCGCGCACTTCACGGGCGATAAATTCAAAGTAGTTAGTCACTTTGAACGGCAGGCCGTGATAGTGGTTCTTACGCAGTTTTTCATCCTGAGTTGCCACACCCGTTGCGCAGTTGTTCAGGTGGCAAATACGTAAGTATTTACAGCCCAGCGCGACCATTGGACCGGTGCCGAAGCCGAAGCTTTCCGCGCCGAGGATCGCCGCTTTAATGATGTCGACGCCGGTTTTCAGGCCGCCGTCTACCTGCAGACGAATCTTGTGACGCAGGCCGTTGGCAACCAGCGCCTGCTGGGTTTCCACCAGGCCCAGCTCCCACGGGCAGCCCGCGTATTTGACGGAAGACAGCGGGCTTGCGCCGGTGCCGCCGTCATAGCCAGCGATGGTAATCAGGTCAGCGTAAGCTTTCGCTACGCCCGTGGCGATAGTGCCGACGCCCGGTTCGGAAACCAGCTTCACGGAGATCATCGCCTTCGGGTTGACCTGTTTCAGGTCGAAAATCAGCTGCGCCAGATCCTCGATAGAGTAAATATCGTGGTGCGGTGGCGGAGAAATCAGCGTTACGCCCGGTACGGAATAGCGCAGTTTAGCAATGTACGGGGTGACTTTATCACCCGGCAACTGACCGCCTTCGCCTGGCTTCGCGCCCTGGGCAACTTTAATCTGAATCACGTCGGCGTTAACCAGATACGCTGGCGTCACGCCAAAGCGACCGGAAGCCACCTGCTTAATGCGCGATACTTTGTTGGTACCGTAACGCGCCGGGTCTTCGCCGCCTTCGCCGGAGTTCGAGTTGCCGCCGATGCTGTTCATCGCTTCCGCCAGCGCTTCGTGTGCTTCCGGGCTCAGTGCGCCGATAGACATCGCGGCGGTGTCGAAACGTTTGAACAGGTCGCTTGCTGGTTCAACGTCGGCCAGGTTGACGGTTTCCCCGTTCGGGGTTATCGCCAGCAGGTCGCGCAGCGTCGCCGCCGGACGGTTGTTCACCAGCTCGGCATATTCTTTGTAATCGCTGTACTCACCGCTCTGTACTGCCTGTTGCAGGGTGCGCACCACGTCCGGGTTATAAGCGTGATATTCGCCGCCGTGAACGTATTTGAGCAGCCCGCCCTGATCCAGCGGTTTACGCGCCAGCCAGGCACGTTTCGACAGGTTCAGCAGATCCTGCTGGAAGTCGTCGAACGACGCGCCGCCAATGCGGCTGACCACGCCCTGGAAGCAGTTAGCGACCACATCGTCGTGCAGGCCAACCGCTTCAAACAGCTTGGAGCAGCGGTAGGAGGCAATGGTCGAGATGCCCATTTTGGACATGATCTTGTACAGGCCTTTGTTGATGCCGTTACGGTAATTCAGCATCACCGTGCGGTAGTCTTTCTCGATAGCATGCGTATCAATCAGACGTCCCAGGGTTTCATAAGCCAGATACGGGTAGATAGCCGTTGCGCCGAAGCCGAGCAGTACCGCAAAGTGGTGCGGGTCGCGGGCGCTGGCGGTTTCGACGATGATGTTGGCATCGCAGCGCAGGCTCTTATCAACCAGACGGGTCTGGATAGCGCCTACCGCCATCGGGGCCGGTACTGGCAGACGATTTTTGCCGATGTTACGATCGGACAGCACCAGCAGTACGGTACCGCTGCGCACCATCTCTTCGGCTTTATCGCACAGCGCTTTTACCGTCGTTTCGAGATCGGTTTCCGTCACGTCGAAGGTGATATCCAGCGTATCGGCGCGGTAGTGCTCCTCTTTCATCGTGGTGAGCTGATTGAAATCGGAGTACAGCAGAATCGGTGATTTGAAGCTCAGACGGTGTGCCTGGCCTTCCGCTTCGCAGAAGACGTTCATTTCACGGCCGATGCTGGTCGCCAGCGACATCACGTGCGCTTCACGCAGCGGGTCGATTGGCGGGTTAGTCACCTGCGCAAACTGCTGGCGGAAGTAGTCGTAAATAATACGCGGCTGGCTGGAGAGCACGGCAAACGGGGTATCGTCACCCATTGAGCCGACCGCTTCCTGGCCGTTTTCGCCGAGCACGCGGATAACGGAATCCAGCTCTTCAGCGCTGTAGTTAAACTGTTTCTGATAGCTGGCAAGCGTATCGTCGTCCAGCTCACGGCTGCCAACGCGGTCATCGGCCAGATCTTCAAACGGCACCAGGCGGCGAACGTTCTTCTCCATCCACTCTTTGTACGGGTGGCGGCTTTTCAGATCGTTGTCGGTTTCAGCAGAGTGCAGGATGCGGCCGCTGCGGGTGTCGATAACCATCAGCTCGCCTGGGCCTACGCGGCCTTTTTCAACCACTTCGTCAGGCTGGTAATCCCAGATACCGACTTCAGAAGCGCAGGTGATGAGCTTGTCTTTGGTGATGACGTAGCGCGCCGGGCGCAGACCGTTACGGTCGAGGTTACAGGCGGCATAGCGACCGTCAGACATGACGATACCTGCCGGGCCGTCCCACGGCTCCATGTGCATGGAGTTAAAGTCGAAGAACGAACGCAGGTCCGGGTCCATATCCGGGTTGTTCTGCCAGGCCGGTGGTACCAGCAGACGCATGGCGCGAATGATGTCCATCCCGCCTGCCAGCAGCAGCTCAAGCATGTTATCCATGGAGCTGGAGTCGGAGCCGGTTTCGTTAACGAAAGGCGCAGCGTCGTGCAGATCCGGGATCAGCGGGGTCTGGAACTTATAGGTACGCGCGCGTGCCCACTGGCGGTTACCGGTGATGGTGTTGATCTCGCCGTTGTGCGCCAGATAGCGGAACGGCTGAGCCAGCGGCCAGCGTGGAACGGTGTTGGTGGAGAAGCGCTGGTGGAACAGGCAGATGGCCGACTCCAGACGCAGGTCCGCGAGGTCCAGGTAGAAGCGCGGCAAATCCGCCGGCATACACAGACCTTTATAGATGTTGACCAGGTTCGACAGGCTACAAACGTAGAAGTCTTTATCTTCCTGGAGGCGTTTTTCGATACGGCGACGGGCGATAAACAGACGGCGTTCCATATCGCGCGGACGCCAGCCCGCAGGGGCGTTAACGAAAATTTGTTCAATGCGAGGCAGAGAGGAGAGGGCGATTTCACCCAGTACGCCTTCATTGGTTGGCACATCGCGCCAGCCGACGATAGACAGGGTTTCACGCTGTAGTTCTTCTTCTACAACACGGCGAGACGCCGCTGCCAGTTCAGGATCCTTATTCAGGAACAGCATCCCAACGGCATAGTTTTTCGCTAAGCGCCAGCCGCGCTCTTCGGCGACGATGCGAAAGAAACGGTCAGGTTTTTGCAGCAGCAGGCCACAACCGTCACCGGTTTTACCGTCGGCGAGTATTGCGCCGCGGTGCTGCATTCGGGCCAGTGCGTGTATCGCGGTACGCACTACCTTGTGGCTAGGTTCGCCTTCTATGTGGGCGATCAGGCCGAAACCACAGTTATCCCTCTCAAGGGATTTATCGTACAACATATCAGTGAACCTCCCCAGGCTCTACGGGACGCCCCCTTAATCGATTGCGCGCAAGGCACAGCAAGAGCATGGCGACGGGGTGAGGCACTCTTTGCCTAACCTCGCATTCGCCCTCTTTTATCCTTTTCGCGTAGGTCACACAAGTTTGAGGACTTGCTTAAGAGGGAATCTCAATTACTGCATAAATATGATGAGCAGGCTGCTCATCCAGAAAGCTTCCAGCGGATTCCCAACTTATCGGGAATCGCTACATAGGTCAAATGGCAATCTTATTTATACAGAAATGTGCTATAGAGCAGTTAACATAATGATTAATATAAAAAATAATGCATTTTTCTCGGTTAAGGACCTGATGGGGATGCCGCAATGAGTGTGATCTGTCTCACTATCTGTAAGCGCGCTTTTAATCTTCATGTGCTGTTTTGGATATTAAAAGTAGCATTTAATGCTGGTATTGACAGTGGGGGTATATGATCGCTCTGTTTTTCAACGGGCGCTGGATTATTGCAAATAACGGTACTGACATAAGCAAAAATAATCACGCTTCTTCTGAATGAAATTGCAGTAATTTTGATTTGTTATGCAATAAGGTAAAGGGTCTACATGGCGATTGATCCAGGTCATCGCCGATCGAGACTAAAAGTGGCAGGCTTGGGCCCTTTCTTCAGGCCGGTCTATCAGATTATGCAGTTACAAAAATTAGTCAATATGTTTGGTGGGGATCTTACGCGTCGTTACGGCGAAAAGGTTCATAAACTGACGCTGCATGGTGGATTCAGCTGCCCAAACCGCGATGGCACCATTGGCCGGGGCGGTTGTACGTTCTGTAATGTCGCCTCGTTTGCCGATGAAGCGCAGCAGCATAAGTCGATTGCCGAGCAGCTTGCTCATCAGGCGCAGCTGGTGAACCGCGCAAAGCGCTATCTGGCCTATTTCCAGGCCTATACCAGCACCTTTGCCGAAGTGCAGGTGCTGCGTTCGATGTACCAGCAGGCGGTAAGCCAGGCCAATATCGTCGGGCTGTGCGTGGGTACGCGCCCGGACTGCGTGCCGGAGGCGGTACTAGACCTGTTGAGTGAGTACCACGAGCAGGGCTATGAAGTGTGGCTGGAGCTGGGGCTGCAAACCGCGCACGATAAAACGCTGCACCGGATTAACCGCGGCCACGACTTTGCCTGTTACCAGAATACGACGCGTCTGGCACGTGAACGCGGCCTGAAGGTGTGCAGTCACCTGATTGTCGGCCTGCCCGGGGAAGGGCAGAGCGAATGCCTGGAGACGCTCCAGCAGGTGGTTGAGACGGGCGTTGACGGCATTAAGCTGCATCCGCTGCATATTGTCACCGGTAGCATTATGGCGAAGGCCTGGGAGGCCGGTCGTCTGAACGGCATTGCGCTGGACGACTATACGGTGACCGCGGGCGAGATGATTCGTCATACGCCGCCGGAGGTGATTTATCACCGTATTTCCGCCAGCGCTCGCCGGCCAACGCTGCTGGCGCCGCTATGGTGTGAGAACCGCTGGACCGGGATGGTCGAGCTGGATAAATACCTGAATGAACACGGTGTGCAGGGCTCGGCGCTGGGCACGCCTTGGGTGCAGCCGTAGTGTCGTCACGCCTCGCCGCCGTGTAGGCCTGATGGCGCTGCGCTTATCAGGCCTACAACACCGACTTCACAGATAATCCTCGCATTTTTTACACAACCTACCGCGCTGCGCTCAGAATTGGGTATGATTGAACGACGTTGTCGTTAAGGAATCCCTTATGAAGCAAATCCGTATGCTGGCGCAGTATTACGTCGACCTGATGATGAAGCTGGGTCTGGTACGTTTCTCTCTGTTGCTCGCGCTGGCGCTGGTGGTACTGGCGATTGTGGTACAGATGGCCGTCACCATGGTGCTGCATGGCCAGGTGGAGAGTATCGATGTTATTCGCTCCATCTTCTTCGGCCTGCTGATTACCCCATGGGCAGTGTATTTTCTGTCGGTGGTGGTTGAGCAGCTTGAAGAGTCGCGGCAGCGTCTGTCCCGGCTGGTTGAAAAGCTTGAAGAGATGCGCGAACGCGACCTTAAGCTCAACGTTCAGCTGAAAGACAATATTTCCCAGCTTAACCAGGAGATCAGCGACCGTGAAAAAGCGGAAGCGGAACGTCTGGCTACCCTTGAACAGCTGCGTATTGAGGTACAGGAGCGCGAAGAGACGCAGATCCGCCTTGAGCAGCAGTCCTCCTTCCTGCGTTCGTTCCTCGACGCATCGCCGGATTTGGTTTTCTATCGCAATGAAGATAAAGAATTTTCCGGCTGTAACCGGGCGATGGAGCTACTGACGGGTAAAAGTGAAAAGCAGCTGATTCACCTGCATCCTGAAGAGGTGTATAGCGCAGAGGCGGCGGCAAAAGTCATTGAAACCGATGAAAAAGTCTTCCGTCATAATGTCTCGCTCACCTACGAACAATGGCTCGATTACCCGGACGGACGCAAAGCGTGTTTTGAGATCCGTAAAGTGCCGTACTACGACCGCGTGGGGAAACGCCACGGCCTGATGGGCTTTGGTCGCGATATTACCGAACGCAAGCGCTACCAGGACGCACTGGAACGCGCCAGCCGCGACAAAACGACCTTTATCTCCACCATCAGCCATGAACTGCGCACGCCGCTTAACGGCATCGTGGGGCTTAGCCGAATCCTGCTCGACACTAACCTGACGGCAGAACAGGAGAAATACCTGAAAACCATTCACGTGTCGGCGGTCACGCTGGGCAATATCTTCAACGATATTATTGATATGGATAAGATGGAGCGCCGCAAGGTGCAACTGGATAACCAGGAGGTTGATTTCACCGGCTTCCTGGCGGATCTCGAAAACCTTTCCGGTTTGCAGGCCCAGCAAAAGGGGCTTCGCTTCATTATGGAGCCAACGTTGCCGCTGCCGCATAAAGTGATTACCGACGGTACCCGCCTGCGACAGATTCTGTGGAACCTGATCAGCAACGCCGTGAAGTTTACCCAGCAGGGCAACGTGGTGGTCCGCGTGCGCTATGACGAGGGCGATATGCTGCACTTCGAGGTGGAGGATTCCGGTATCGGTATCCCGCAGGAGGAGCAGGATAAAATCTTTGCCATGTATTATCAGGTGAAAGATAGCCAGGGCGGTAAACCGGCCACCGGTACCGGGATCGGTCTTGCCGTGTCGAAGCGTCTGGCGAAAAGCATGGGCGGGGATATCGACGTCTCCAGCCAGCCGGGCCACGGCTCTGTCTTTACCCTGACGGTGCATGCGCCGGCGGTGGCTGAGGAAGTCGAAGATACGCTGGAAGAAGACGATATGCCGCTGCCCGCACTGCACGTGCTGCTGGTGGAAGACATTGAGCTGAACGTGATTGTTGCCCGCTCCGTGCTGGAAAAACTGGGGAATAGCGTAGACGTCGCCATGACCGGTAAAGCCGCGCTGGAGATGTTTACGCCGGGTGAATATGACCTGGTGCTGCTGGATATCCAACTGCCGGACATGACCGGTCTGGATATTTCCCGCGAGTTGACGCGTAAATATCATGCCGACGATCTGCCGCCGCTGGTGGCACTGACGGCCAATGTACTGAAGGATAAGAAAGAATATCTGGATGCTGGCATGGACGATGTGCTGAGTAAACCGCTCTCGGTACCGGCCTTGACGGCGATGATCAAGAAGTTCTGGGATACCGCTGAAGACGAAGAGGAGAGTACCGTGAGCCAGAGTGATAACGGCAAGTCGCAGCAGCTGCTCGATATACCTATGCTGGAGCAGTATATCGAACTGGTAGGGCCGAAGCTGATTACCGATGGCCTGGCCGTGTTTGAAAAAATGATGCCGGGCTACCTGGCGGTGCTGGAGTCAAACCTGACCGCCCGTGACCAAAAAGGCATTGTCGAGGAAGGACACAAGATTAAGGGGGCTGCCGGTTCCGTAGGGCTTCGTCACCTTCAGCAACTAGGGCAACAGATCCAGTCACCGGACCTGCCGGCATGGTGGGATAACGTAGGTGAATGGGTTGAAGAAATGAAGTCGGAATGGCAGCACGATGTGGCGGTATTGAAAGCGTGGGTAGCCAACGTTGATAAAAAATGACCCCGGTCTAGCCGGGGTGCGCGAATACTGCGCCAACACCAGGGAACTGGTGGCTGCGTCAGATGATTGGCTTGATTTTGTTTGTTTGACACAACCTGAAATACGATTGCACGCTCAATAAGATAGCAAAACTTAAAATGTTTGTTACGTGAATCAGTAAAATGTGTGAAGCGTAACGCTTAATCAGAAATATTAATCAGCGTCAGAGAGTTAGCGAGAACGAGATGGCTTTGAGGAGTGTAGCTGGGCTAAAACGTCTGGTCTTGCGGCTGCTGCTGCTATTGGTGCTGGCATGGGGCGGCGGCATTGCCGCGTTCAGTATTCTGCCGGTACCATTTTCTGCCGTGATGATTGAGCGCCAGGTGGGGGCATGGCTGTCGGGAGACTTCGGCTATGTTGCCCGTTCGGACTGGGTCAGCATGGATGACATTTCGCCGTGGATGGGGCTCGCGGTGATTGCCGCCGAGGACCAAAAGTTCCCCGATCACTGGGGCTTTGACGTCACGGCAATTGAGAAGGCGCTGGCGCACAATGAGCGCAACGAAAACCGCATCCGCGGCGCATCAACGCTGTCGCAGCAGACGGCAAAGAACCTGTTCCTGTGGGACGGGCGCAGCTGGCTGCGTAAAGGGCTGGAGGCGGGTCTCACGCTGGGAATTGAGACGGTGTGGAGCAAGAAGCGCATTCTGACCGTCTACCTGAATATCGCTGAGTTTGGCGACGGCGTTTTTGGCGTGGAGGCTGCGTCGCAGCGCTTTTTCCATAAACCGGCCAGTAAGTTGACGATGGCGGAGGCTGCGCTGCTGGCGGCCGTGTTGCCAAACCCCATTCGCTTTAAGGCCAGCGCGCCGTCAGGGTATGTACGCAGCCGTCAGGCGTGGATTTTACGCCAGATGCGTCAGCTGGGCGGGGAAGGGTTTATGCGGGAAAATAAGCTGTATTAGCGGCAGGTTGCGGTGAGTTTTGTAGGCGCTGATAAGCGTAGCGCCATCTGGCATTCGTAAGGCACCGCTGTATTGCCGGATGGCGGCGTAAACGCCTTATCCGGCCTACGAGACTAGTCTTCGTCAAACCCGGCGTTAAACAGCGCAATCACCGCCGCCAGCGCTTCCACTTCCTGTGGGCCGGTGGCTTCAACCTCAATCTGGCGACCCTTGGCGGAGTCGAGCATCAGCAGCGCAATCACGCTGTTGGCTTCCGCTTCGGTGCCTTCGTCATTACGCAGCAAGACTTCCGCGTCAAAATCCTGCATCAGCTCAAACAGCTTCATCGCCGGGCGAGCGTGCATGCCCAGCTTATTAGTGATTTCAACGGTCTGTTTTACGGTCATGATTTGCGTTTTTCCAGCGTCCGATGACGAGACTGCACGTTCTTACCGCGTGAGCGGAAGTAGTCAGCCAGCTGTTCGGCAACGTAAACCGAACGGTGTTTACCGCCGGTACAACCAATGGCCACCGTCAGATAGCTACGGTTGTTGGTTTCCAGCATAGGTAACCATAGCTCAAGATAGCTGCGGGTCTGGTAAATAAAGTTGTGAACCTCGGTGTGCCTGTCGAGGAACGCGGCGACCGGTTTGTCGAGGCCGGTCATCGGACGCAGCTTCGGATCCCAGTGCGGGTTCGGCAGGAAGCGCACGTCGAAAACGTAATCGGCGTCGATAGGGATACCGTGCTTGAAGCCGAAGGATTCAAATACCATCGTCAGCTCACGCTCGCGTTTACCCAGAAGACGGGTACGCAGCATTTCCGCCAGCTCGTGAACGGACATCTCGGAGGTATCGACGATCAGATCGGCGCGAGAGCGCAGCGGCTCCAGCAGGTTGCTCTCTTCATCAATGGCGCTTTCCAGCGACAGATTCTTACTTGAGAGGGGGTGCAGACGACGGGTGTCGCTGTAGCGACGAATCAGCGTATTGCGATCGGCATCGAGGAACAGAAGCTGCGGGGAGAAGTTGTCCGGCAGGTTCTCCATTGCACGTTCGAAGATTTCCGGCGTTTCGGGCATGTTACGCACGTCAATGCTGACGGCGGCCGATATCTCGCGGTCAGCCAGCGTTTTCGCCAGTTCCGGCAGCAGCACCACCGGCAGGTTATCCACGCAGTAGAAGCCCATATCTTCCAGCGCCCTCAGGGCCACTGATTTTCCCGAGCCAGAGCGGCCGCTGACGATCATCAGTACCATGTACCGTTTCTCCTCAGTACGATGTGATGTCCATTATGCATCATCGTGGGTTTCCGTATCGGTGATGATTTGATACAGCTCTTCGTCGCTCTGCGCGGCGCGCAGGCGGCGACAAATGGTTTTATCCGCCAGACGTTTTGCCACCAGGGAAAGCGTATGCAGGTGGGTTTTGGTCTGGTCTGCCGGCACCAGTAGCGCAAAGAGTAAATCGACCGGCTGGTTGTCGATGGCGTCGAAGGCGATTGGCGTTTCCAACTGCACAAACACGCCGACGGCGCGCAGCGTATCTTCTTCCAGCTTGCCGTGCGGGATCGCGATACCGTTACCGATGCCGGTACTGCCCATTTTTTCACGGGTCAGAATGGCTTCAAACACCACCTGCGGCGGCAGGCTAAGTTGTTTAGCCGCCAGCTCGCTGATGATCTCAAGCGCGCGTTTTTTACTCTGGCAGTGTACTGCACTGCGGGTACATTCCTGGTTAAGGACATTGCTCAGTTGTAGAGCCGAATCGTTATTTGTCATAATTTCACCTAAGCGCCGCCCGATATGCCGGGCATATCGGGCGGCTGCTCGGACAATCAATGTTGTTTTAGTTTATCTTTGTGCTTGTTTAACTGTCTCGCCAGTTTATCGATTAAACCGTCGATAGCGGCGTACATATCCTGCCCTTCCGCGCTGGCATGAAGTTCGCCCCCGTTAACGTGCAGTGTAGCATCCGAGATGTGCGTCAATTTCTCCACTTTTAACACAATATGGACCTGATTGATCCTCTCGAAGAATTGTTCCAGCTTGCTGAATTTCGCATTCACGAATTCGCGCATTGGCTCGGTAATTTCGACGTTGTGTCCAGTGATGTTGAGCTGCATAGTGTCTTCCTTATCAGTAGTGTCAGACCAGCTGTTTACGCTGGTTAGACGGCGGAATGGATAAAGACTCTCGGTACTTTGCAACGGTGCGCCGTGCCACCATGATACCCTGTTCAGAGAGCATGGTGGTCAGTTTACTGTCGCTCAGTGGTTTTGCGGGATTCTCCGCGGCAATCAATTTCTTCACCAGTGCACGAATCGCCGTGGACGAGGCTTCGCCGCCGCCCTCGGTGCTGACGTGGCTGGAGAAGAAATACTTAAGCTCGAAAATGCCCCGTGGGCTATGCAAATACTTCTGCGTGGTAACACGCGAAATCGTGGACTCGTGCATTTCGACGGTCTGGGCGATGTCCGCCAGCACCATCGGTTTCATATACTCTTCGCCAAGATCGAAAAAGGCCTGCTGCTGTTCAACGATGCAGCGGCTGACGCGCAGCAGCGTGTCGTTGCGGCTTTCCAGACTCTTAATCAGCCACTTCGCTTCCTGCAGGTTGCTGCGGATAAACTGGCTGTCGGCGTCGTTGCGGGCGTTATTGCACATGCCAGCATAGTGCTGGTTAATCTGCAGACGCGGGATGCTGTCGGCGTTCAGTTCAACCACCCAGCGATCGTTCACCTTACGCACCAGCACGTCAGGAATGACGTATTCAGGTTCACCGGTCTGGATCGATTGGCCGGGGCGCGGATCTAATGACTGGATCAGATCGACCGCTTCTTTCAGCACGTCTTCTTTCAGCCGCGTGACGCGCATCAGCGAACGGAAGTCATGGTTGGCGAGCAGATCCAGATGCTCACTGATGATCAGGCGAGCTTCATCAAGACGCGGCGTCGTAGGTGAGAACTGGGAAAGCTGGATCAGCAAACAGTCGCGGAGATCTTTGGCGGCGACGCCTACCGGATCGAAGCGCTGGATGCGCTTCAACACCGCTTCCACTTCATCGAGGCCAATCTCGTCGTCGCCGATGCTTTCGCGAATATCTTCCACGGAAACGGTGAGGTAGCCGGTGTCGTCCACCGCGTCGACGATGGAGGTGGCGATGGCGCGATCGGTATCGGTAAACGGCGTCAGTTCAACCTGCCACATCAGGTAATCCTGCAGCGACTGGGTTGTTTCGCCCTGGTAAACCGGCAGCTCGTCGTCCTGGTAGTCGGCCCCGGTGCCGGAAGGCGTCCCGGCGGTATAGATCTCGTCCCAGCTGGCGTCAAGCGGCAGCTCTTCGGGCATATCGGGCTTTTCCAGCGCGTCAACGCTGTCCAGCGTTTCGTGATCGGTGGCTTCCTGAGTTTCTACTTCTTCGTGAAGATCGGTTTGCTCGAGCAGGGGGTTGCTCTCCAGCGCCTGCTGGAGTTCCTGCTGAAGTTCCAGCGTAGACAGCTGCAGCAGACGAATAGCCTGCTGCAGCTGTGGCGTCATGGCAAGCTGTTGGCTGAGCCTTAATTGCAAACCTTGCTTCATGTTCAGAACGAATATCTCCCGCTAACGTCGTTAACCACTACCCTATCAGAGTCTGAAGTCTTCCCCAAGATACACGCGTTTAACATGTTCGTCTTGTAGGATCTCCTGAGGGGTACCGTGGGCAATCAGATGCCCCTGGCTGACGATATAAGCGCGTTCACACACCGCCAGCGTTTCACGGACGTTGTGGTCGGTAATCAGTACGCCAAGGCCGCTGTCGCGCAGGTGTTCGATAATACGTTTAATGTCGATAACCGAAATCGGGTCTACGCCGGCAAACGGTTCATCCAGCAGGATAAATTTCGGGTTTGCCGCCAGCGCGCGGGCGATTTCGACGCGGCGGCGTTCCCCGCCGGATAGCGCCTGGCCCAGACTGTCGCGCAGATGCTCGATGTGGAACTCTTCCATCAGCTCTTTAGCACGGTCTTCACGCTGTTCGTTGCTCAGATCGTCGCGGATTTGCAGCACAGCCATCAGGTTATCGTAAACGCTCAGACGGCGGAAAATAGAGGCTTCCTGCGGCAGATAGCCGATACCCCGGCGCGCGCGCGCGTGCAGCGGCAGCAGGCTGATGTCTTCGTCATCAATGATGATATTGCCCGCGTCGCGCGGCACGATCCCAACCACCATGTAGAAGGTGGTGGTTTTACCCGCGCCGTTTGGCCCAAGCAGACCCACAATCTCACCGGAATTCACGGTCAGACTGACATCTTCCACTACGCGGCGGCCTTTGTAGGCCTTCGCCAGATTTTTTGCAGTTAATGTCGCCATAACGGATTAGTTACTCTTTTTCTGTGCCGGAGCCTGATCTTTGGACTTGTCCTGCAGCTGGGATGGCACCAGAACGGTGGTCACGCGTTTGCCTTTATCGCTAAACGCCTGCATTTTCTGTTCCTTGACCAGGTACGTGATCTTGTCGCCCTTGATGTTGCTGTCGAGCTGCTCAAGGTAAGCGTTGCCGGTCAGCACCACGAAGTCGTTCGCCAGCTCATAGCGCATTTTCGACGCATGGCCTTTCACCGGTTTGCCGTTGTCCTGCATCTGGTAGAAGGTGGCCGGATTGCCGTAGCCTTCAATAACTTCTTTACCCTGCTGATTCGCAGGGCGGGTCACGACCACTTTGTCAGCGTTAATTTTGATTGTGCCCTGGGTGACGACGACGTTGCCGGTAAAGGTCACGACGTTGCCCTGCATATCCAACGACTGCTGATCGGATTCAATGTGAATCGGTTGATTGGTATCGCCGGTCACCGCCATGGCCGGCAGGCTAGCGGCCAGCAGAGAAGCGACGAGCGCCAGCTTAAGGCTGAGTTTGTTTGTTCTGAATTTCATAAGAGGTTCTAACCTTTTCAATCAGCTCGGCGTTTTTGCTGCGTAAATTGCCGCGCATTTTCAGGCCGCTGGAATTAAATGTTGTGCCGTATAACGTCACCAGATCGTCAGAGGAAACATCCTGAGTTATCAGGTTTACCTGGGCATTATCCGTCGTAATCTTACGCAGTTGTGCGTCTTCTGTCAGCGCGTTGATTTCAACGTGCCCGTAGAGGTACAGCATGCGGTCGTTGGTCAGCTTCGCTTTATCGGCTTTAATCGACCAGGTTGGCACCTTGGCGGCGTCAAATGTTGTCAGTACGGGGCGAGTAAACCACGACAGACTCTGATCGGAAAAATACTCCACGTGTTCGGCAATTAACCGGTAGGAGAGCGCGCCTTCGGGGCTGTACACCACCGTATCGGTATGCTCGCTTTTATAAGTTGGATCGCCAGCGTTTGTTGTCACCGGGCCGCTGTCTTCTTTATCGGCAAGATTAAGGCCGATCAGGACAAGCGCCACCAGCGATAGCAGAATGATAACCCAACGTCTGGTTTTACTCATATGGATTGCCCTTTGGCTTCGTCCAGCTTCCCTTGCGCCAGCAGCAGCAGATCGCAGACTTCACGAACCGCGCCGCGGCCTCCCGCAATACGCGTGACGTAATCAGCGCGCGGTGGCAGCAGCGGGTGCGCGTCCGCTACCGCGACGCTGAGACCGACTTCTGCCATGACCGGCCAGTCGATCAGATCGTCGCCCACGTAGGCCACTTCCTCCGGCTGAAGGTCAAGCTTCGCCAGCAGTTCACGGTAGGCAATGAGCTTATCCGACTGACCCTGATAGAGATGCGTGATGCCGAGCGTCGCGCAGCGGTCTTCTAACAGTTTAGCTTTTCGCCCGGTAATAATCGCCACTTCGATGTCGGAGGTAAGGGCACAGCGTACGCCGTAACCATCGCGAACGTTGAAGGCCTTCAACTCTTCGCCGTTGTTGCCCATGTAGATAAGGCCATCGGACAGCACTCCATCGACGTCGAGGATCAGCAGGCGGATTTTCTCCGCCTTCGCGATAAATTGTGGACTCACCGGCCCGTAGCAGGTAGCGACCGATGCGACAGCATTACTCATTCTTTATATCCTTGATTACACTACGCCTGCGCGCAGTAGGTCGTGCATATGTATCACACCTAGCAGATGGTCGCCATCGGCAACCAGCACGCAGGTGATATGACGTGATTGCATCAGGTTCAGCGCGTCGACCGCCAGGATACCCGGACGAATGCGGATACCGCCCGGCGTCATGACGTCGGCAATGCCGAGGCTGCGCACGTCGACGCCATTGTCGAAAATGCGTCGCAGGTCGCCGTCGGTGAAAATACCTTTAATCTGCATATTGTCGTCGCAGATGGCCGTCATCCCCAGATTCTTGCGGGTAATTTCCAGCAGCGCATCGCGCAGCGATGCGTCCGGACTGACGTGCGGAATTTCATCGCCAGTATGCATAATATCGTTAACGCGCAGGAGAAGCTTGCGACCCAGTGCGCCGCCGGGGTGCGAGAGAGCAAAATCTTCGGCGGTAAACCCGCGGGCCTTGAGCAACGCGACGGCCAGCGCATCGCCCATCACCAGCGCAGCGGTGGTGCTGGACGTCGGCGCCAGCCCGAGCGGACAGGCTTCTCGCGGCACCTTCACGCACAGGTGAATATCCGCCGCGCGGCCCATGCTGCTATCCGGGCGGCTGGTGAGGCAAATCAGCGGCACACGCAGGCGTTTAAGTACCGGAATGAGCGCCAGAATTTCGTTTGATTCGCCGGAGTTAGACAGCGCGATAACCACATCCTGCGGCGTGACCATGCCCAAATCGCCGTGCGCCGCTTCGCCGGGATGGACGAAGAAGGCAGAGGTGCCGGTGCTGGCGAAGGTGGCCGCCATTTTGCGGCCGATGTGGCCTGATTTCCCCATCCCCATGACCACAACTTTGCCGGTGCAGTAGAAGATCTTCTCGCAGGCGTCGCTGAAATCCTGGTTAATGTATTGATCGAGCTGTTCCAGCCCTTCCCGTTCAATCGCCAGAACGTCTCTTCCGGCCTGCTGGAAGTCGAAATTTGGCTGCAAATCTATTTGCGACATAGTGTTATCCCGATTCATTCGATGAAGAGCGGCATTGCCCCATAGAGCAGCGCCAGCCACGCAACAAACCCGCCGATCAACAGTAAGCCCGCGCCGCGGCCTATCTGGCGTCGACGCCAGCACAGGAGGGCGAAGACCACGCTCACCACAACCATTACGCCATAGTCCCGGGTAAACGCGAGCGGGTTAAACGACCCCGGTGCGATAAGGGCGGGGATGCCCAGAACGATAGCGATATTAAAGAAATTCGAGCCGATGATATTACCGACCGCAATATCATTTTCACCTTTGCGCACGCCGGCGATGGCGGTTGCCAGCTCCGGCAGGCTGGTGCCGAGTGCAATGATCGTCAGACCAATGGTCAGTTCGCTCATGGCAAAAAAGTTCGCCAGCACCGTGGCGTTATCAATCACCATTCGGGTTGCCATCGGCATAATAATCAGCGCAACGCCAAGCCATAAGCAGGCGACGGGGAGCGAACCGTCGCGCGGCAGCTCGGCCAACTGCTCCTGCGTAAATTTATCATTGCCCTGACGTTCGGCCAGGCGCGCTATCTTAATGATAAACAGCAGCCATAGCGCCGCCAGAACGATGAGAAAGATACCGTCAAACCGCGAGAGTTCGCCATCATAGAGAACATACCCGGCCAGCAGGCTCACGACCAACATTAGCGGTATTTCGCGGCGCAGGATATCAGAATGCACGGTAAAAGGGTGGAACAACGCGGTCAGGCCGAGGATCAGCAGGATATTGACGATATTGGATCCGATGGCGGTGCCAACGGCGACGTCAACCTGGCCATGCAACGAGGCGGCGGCGGAGACGATGATTTCCGGCAGCGAAGTACCGATGCTGACCACGGTCATACCGATAATCAGCGGAGGAACGCCCAGAGCACGGCACAGAATGGAGGCGGAGTACACAAGGCGATCGGCGCTGTAGACAACCAGAAGTAAACCAATAATTAACAGAGCCGTGGCTAAGAGCATCTAAAGTCCTTTCTTCAGGTATAATCGTCGGTCCGCACGTCTGGACGTAACGAATTCTTAATTTTGACTTTATGAGCCGTAAAAGTAAAACAAATGCCAGATTTCGTTAACCCGTGCGGCTAGGATTCTGTAAGAATGCGCAATCGAGTGGGAAATGATTCCCCTTAAGGACCTGGAAAGGTAAGCCTATGAGCCACACTATCGAGAATTTGGTCGATATGCGCGACGTCACGTTCAGCCGTGGCAGTCGGGTGATCTTCGACAATATCTCGCTGTCGGTGCCGCGCGGAAAAATTACCGCGATTATGGGGCCGTCGGGGATTGGCAAGACCACGCTGCTGCGCCTGATCGGCGGGCAAATTCCCCCGGACAGCGGAGAGATCCTCTTTGATGGCGAGAACGTGCCGCACATGTCGCGTTCCCGTCTTTATACTGTCCGTAAACGGATGAGTATGCTGTTTCAGTCCGGTGCGCTGTTTACCGACATGAACGTGTTTGACAACGTGGCGTACCCGATCCGCGAGCACACCCAGCTGCCCGCGCCGTTATTAAAAAGTACGGTGATGATGAAGCTGGAGGCCGTTGGCCTGCGCGGGGCGGCGAAACTGATGCCATCCGAGCTTTCCGGCGGGATGGCCAGGCGCGCTGCGCTGGCCAGGGCGATTGCCCTGGAGCCGGATCTGATCATGTTCGATGAGCCTTTCGTCGGCCAGGATCCGATCACCATGGGCGTGCTGGTGAAGCTGATTTCTGAACTCAACAGCGCATTGGGTGTCACCTGTATTGTGGTTTCCCACGACGTGCCGGAAGTGCTGAGTATTGCTGATTTTGCCTATATCATGGCGGATCGCAAAATCATCGCTCACGGCAGCGCCACTTCGTTGCAGGAAAACGACGATCCTCGAGTGCGTCAGTTCCTCGACGGGATCGCCGACGGCCCGGTGCCGTTCCGTTTCCCTGCGGGCGACTATCGCCGCGACCTCATCGGCACAGGGAGTTAATCGACTCATGCTGTTAAATGCACTGGCAGCGCTTGGACATCGCGGGATCAAGACCATCGCGACGTTCGGGCGAGCCGGGTTAATGTTGTTCAATGCCATCGTTGGCAAGCCGGAGTTCCGCAAGCACGCGCCGTTGCTGGTGCGCCAGCTGTATAACGTCGGCGTGCTGTCTATGGTTATCATCATTGTGTCGGGCGTATTTATCGGCATGGTGCTGGGCCTGCAGGGCTATCTGGTGCTGACCACCTACAGCGCAGAGACCAGTCTCGGTATGCTGGTCGCGCTGTCGCTGCTGCGCGAGCTGGGGCCGGTTGTCGCCGCGCTGCTGTTTGCCGGCCGTGCCGGTTCAGCGCTAACGGCGGAAATTGGCCTGATGCGTGCCACCGAACAGCTCTCCAGTATGGAGATGATGGCGGTGGATCCGCTGCGTCGGGTCATCTCGCCGCGCTTCTGGGCGGGGGTGATCTCGCTGCCGCTGCTGACGATTATCTTTGTGGCGGTGGGCATCTGGGGCGGTTCGCTGGTGGGCGTAAGCTGGAAAGGCATTGATGCCGGGTTCTTCTGGTCGGCAATGCAAAATGCGGTGGACTGGCGTCTCGATCTGGTGAACTGCCTGATTAAGAGCCTGGTTTTCGCCATTACGGTGACATGGATTGCGTTATTTAACGGTTACGATGCGATCCCCACTTCTGCCGGAATCAGCCGGGCGACCACCCGTACCGTGGTGCATGCGTCGCTGGCGGTTCTTGGGCTGGACTTTGTGCTGACGGCACTGATGTTTGGGAATTGAGTGAATGCAAACGAAAAAGAGTGAAATCTGGGTCGGTATTTTTCTGCTGGTGGCCCTGCTGGCGGCGCTGTTTGTCTGCCTGAAGGCGGCGGACGTGTCGTCCATAAAATCAGAGCCAACCTACCGCATTTACGCCACCTTCGATAACATCGGCGGCCTGAAGGCACGTTCGCCGGTGCGGATTGGCGGCGTGGTCATTGGCCGGGTGGCCGATATTAGTCTGGACCCGAAAACCTACTTACCCCGCGTGGCTATTGATATTGAAGATCGCTACAACCACATCCCCGATACCAGTTCGCTGGCGATTCGAACTTCGGGCCTGCTGGGCGAGCAGTATCTGGCGCTGAACGTGGGTTTTGAAGACCCAGAGCTGGGAACGTCTATTCTTAAAGACGGCGGCGTCATTCAGGACACCAAATCAGCGATGGTGCTGGAAGATCTTATTGGGCAGTTCCTTTACAACAGCAAAGGTGGCGACAATAAGAATTCAGGCGATGCGCCGGCATCCACAGATGGACATACTGATACGGCGACGCCGGCAACTGGCGCGACGAATTAATCTCAGGAGATACTCGATATGTTTAAACGTTTACTGATGGTCGCCATGCTGGTGATTGCACCGTTAACGGCGGCGACGGCGGCGGACCAATCTAACCCTTACAAGCTGATGAACGAAGCGGCGCAGAAAACATTCGATCGCCTGAAGAATGAGCAGCCTAAAATTCGCGCTAATCCGAACTACCTGCGTGAGGTAGTCGATCAGGAACTGCTGCCGTATGTGCAGGTAAAATATGCCGGTGCGCTGGTGCTGGGCCGTTACTACAAAGATGCGACCCCGGCGCAGCGCGAAGCCTACTTCGCTGCTTTCCGTGAATACCTGAAACAGGCGTACGGTCAGGCGCTGGCGATGTACCACGGTCAGACCTACCAGATTGCGCCGGAACAGCCTCTGGGCGATGCGAGCATTTTGCCTATCCGCGTTACCATCATCGATCCGAACGGCCGCCCGCCGGTACGACTGGACTTCCAGTGGCGTAAAAATACCCAGACGGGTAACTGGCAGGCGTTTGATATGATTGCGGAAGGGGTGAGCATGATCACCACCAAGCAGAACGAATGGAGCGACCTGCTGCGTACTAAAGGCATTGACGGCCTGACCGCGCAGCTGAAATCCATCTCTGCGCAGCCGATTACCCTGGAACAGAAAAAATAATGGCCGAATCGCTGAGCTGGACGCGCGAAGGTGAACGCCTTGCGCTGCACGGCGAACTGGATCAGGACTTTCTGGTGCCGCTATGGGAGGCCAGAAACGAGGCGACGCAGGGCGTGTCGGTGATAGACCTCAGCGATCTTCGCCGCGTCGATACCGCCGGTCTGGCCCTGTTGGTGCACCTGGTCGATCTGATTCGCTCTCAGGGACGCAAGGTGACGCTGGAGGGCGTAAGCGAAAAAGTGGCGACGCTGAAAGGGTTGTATAATCTACCTGAAGATATGATCCCTTAAAAATTTCAGCACGTTATTGTTTCCAATACTCCTAAAGCCCCATCAATCTTAACGATGGGGCTTTTTGCTTGTTTAAGACTGCGCCACTTTCCTCTAAGATGTGGGGCTGTTTTCACTCTCAAATGAAATGTGAACCTATGGAAAATAATGAAATTCAGACCGTGCTGATGAATGCACTCTCCCTTCAGGAAGTTCTCGTTTCTGGCGACGGTAGCCACTTCCAGGTGATTGCCGTGGGTGAGATGTTTGATGGCATGAGCCGGGTTAAGAAGCAGCAGACTATCTATGGCCCGCTGATGGAGTACCTTGCGGACAACCGCATTCATGCCCTGTCGATCAAAGCGTATACCCCGCAAGAATGGGCGCGCGATCGCAAACTCAACGGCTTTTGAGCCATGGGAAAAGTGTGAACACTTTTCCGGTGGCGAACGTGAATACTTAACAGAGATAAGATTTGATGGATAAATTTCGTGTGCAGGGGCCAACTCGCCTTCAGGGTGAGGTCACCATTAGCGGTGCCAAAAATGCTGCCCTGCCGATTCTTTTTGCCGCACTGCTGGCTGAAGACCCGGTAGAGATCCAGAACGTACCGAAGCTGAAAGACGTGGATACCTCCATGAAGCTGCTGACGCAGCTGGGTGCGAAGGTTGAACGCAACGGTTCCGTATGGATTGACGCCAGCTCGGTTAACGTGTTCTGTGCCCCTTACGAGCTGGTTAAAACCATGCGTGCGTCTATCTGGGCGCTGGGCCCGCTGGTGGCGCGTTTCGGTCAGGGTCAGGTTTCGCTGCCGGGCGGTTGCACCATCGGCGCGCGTCCGGTCGATCTGCACATCTCTGGTCTTGAACAGCTGGGCGCGGAAATTAAGCTGGAAGAGGGCTACGTCAAAGCGTCCGTCAACGGTCGTCTGAAAGGCGCGCATATCGTTATGGATATGGTCAGCGTAGGCGCGACCGTCACCATCATGACTGCAGCGACGCTGGCGGAAGGCACCACCATTATTGAAAATGCCGCGCGCGAGCCGGAAATCGTCGATACGGCGAACTTCCTGAACGCGATGGGCGCCAAGGTATCTGGTCAGGGTACCGACCGTATCACCATCGAAGGCGTGAAACGTCTGGGCGGCGGCGTTTATCGCGTCCTGCCTGACCGTATCGAAACCGGCACCTTCCTGGTGGCGGCGGCGATCTCCGGCGGTAAAATTGTCTGCCGTAACGCACAGCCGGATACGCTGGACGCGGTGCTGGCCAAGCTGCGTGAAGCCGGTGCCGACATTGAAGTGGGGGACGACTGGATTAGCCTTGATATGCACGGCAAGCGCCCGAAAGCGGTGAACGTGCGTACTGCGCCGCACCCGGCGTTTCCGACCGACATGCAGGCGCAGTTCACGCTGTTGAATATGGTGGCGGAAGGGACCGGCGTGATCACGGAAACCGTCTTCGAAAACCGTTTCATGCACATTCCGGAACTGATCCGTATGGGCGCACGCGCGGAAATCGAAAGCAACACCGCGATTTGCCACGGCGTTGAGCAGCTCTCCGGCGCTCAGGTGATGGCAACCGACCTGCGTGCTTCCGCAAGCCTCGTGCTGGCGGGCTGTATTGCTCAGGGCACCACCGTTGTTGACCGTATCTATCACATCGATCGCGGCTATGAACGCATTGAAGATAAGCTGCGTGCGTTAGGCGCAAACATCGAACGCGTTAAAGGCGAGTAATCTCTGCCCGCCGTTGTGAAGCGCCCTCCGGAACCCCGGAGGGCGCTTTTTTATGCGGTGTCCTTCTTTGGCTGGCGCATCGCCTGCGTTCTGTCGATAAACTCATGCGTCACCGGGTCGTGATATCTCGACGGCCAGATGACACACGGTTCCGTCTCCAGAACCTTCGCAATAATCACTTCTCCCTTTGGCCAGGGGCGTGAGAGCACGTTAGCCAACGTTGATGAGCTCAGGCCGTTTTTGCGCGATTCTGCGGCCATTGAGGTGCCTTTTTTGCGTAGCCCGGCGATGATGTCCGCCGGATGCCAGTCGATAAATTTATCCATACTTCCTCCCTGAGAGCGCTGTTTAAATCGCCAGATTGGGCGAAGAATGTACTTTATCGCGCTTTTCATGAAGATTCTAAAAAGTTCGTGTAAGTTATGGAAAATTAGGAAAACGTTAATTTTCAGGCGTGAATAGACGTTATTGGATGCTTTTAAGAACTTTCCCGCGCGATGCGCGGGAAAGGATTAACGATCGCGCTGAACGGCAATATGGGCGAGCCCAATGAGCGCGTCGCGCCATGGGGAGTCAGGCAGCGGTGCCAGGGCAGCAATCGCTTTATCGACTTCTTCTTCGGCGCGCTGGCGGGTCCACTCCAGTGAACCGCTGGCGGCCATAGCTTCCAGCACCGGCTCCAGCAGATGGCGGCCGTTACCTTGCTCAATGGCACCGCGAATCAGCTGCGCCTGTTCCGGCGTACCGTTACGCATGGCGTGCAGTAGCGGCAGCGTCGGTTTGCCTTCATTCAGGTCGTCGCCAACGTTTTTACCCAGCGTCTCACCATCGGCGCTGTAGTCGAGCAGATCGTCGATCAGCTGGAAGGCGGTGCCCAGGTAGCGGCCATAGTCCTGCAGACCTTTTTCCTGCTCTGGCGTACAGCCTGCGAGCAGTCCGGAACACTGAGCGGCAGCTTCGAACAGGCGCGCAGTTTTGCTATAAATCACGCGCATGTAATTTTCTTCGGTGATGTCCGGATCGTTAACGTTCATCAACTGAAGGACTTCGCCTTCGGCAATGACGTTGACCGCTTCGGACATGACTTCCAGCACCTTCAGTGAACCGAGGCTGGTCATCATCTGGAAGGCGCGGGTGTAGATAAAGTCGCCAACCAGCACGCTGGCCGCGTTGCCAAAGGCGGCATTGGCCGTGGCCTTGCCGCGGCGCATATCGGACTCATCAACCACATCGTCATGCAGCAGCGTTGCGGTATGAATAAATTCGATCAGCGCGGCGATTTTGACATGGGCATTTCCCTGATAGCCAACGGCGCGGGCGGCCAGCACGGCGATCATCGGACGAATCCGTTTTCCACCGCCGCTCACGATGTAATAGCCTAGCTGGTTGATCAACTGGACGTCCGAGTTGAGCTGCTCAAGAATCGTCGCATTGACTCCCGCCATATCCTGCGCGGTTAACTCATTGATTTTTTGTAAATTCATCGCAAAAGCCGGGCTTAATGTCCTGTTTACCACTTATCCATACGGGATAACGAAGGTTTTACGTTAGAGTTGTAAGTACGATTGTACTGAAAAAACGCGCCAGATAAACGTTGCCGTGTGCGTTGTGTTTTTTTTCTGCATCTATTGATGGTAGCACTTGTCAAAGGCTCGCGTTTTGCGTAATATTCGCGCCCTATTGTGAATATTTATAGCGCACTCTGAATCACACGAAGATGTGCGCGGAAGCGGAGTTTATATGTACGCGGTTTTCCAAAGTGGTGGTAAACAACACCGAGTAAGCGAAGGTCAGACCGTTCGCCTGGAAAAGCTGGACATCGCAACTGGTGAATCTGTTGATTTCACTGAAGTTCTGATGATCGCAAACGGTGAAGAAGTCAAAATCGGCGTTCCTTTCGTTGATGGCGGCGTTATCAAAGCTGAAGTTGTTGCTCACGGTCGTGGCGAGAAAGTTAAAATTGTTAAGTTTCGTCGTCGTAAACACTACCGTAAGCAGCAGGGCCATCGTCAGTGGTTCACTGATGTGAAAATCACTGGCATCAGCGCTTAAGTTAAGGGGAGCAGATTAAATGGCACATAAAAAGGCTGGCGGCTCGACTCGTAACGGTCGCGATTCAGAAGCTAAACGTCTGGGCGTAAAACGCTTCGGCGGTGAAACAGTTCTGGCTGGTAGCATCATCGTTCGTCAACGTGGTACCAAATTCCACGCTGGCTCCAACGTTGGTTGCGGCAAAGACCACACTCTGTTTGCTAAAGCAGACGGTAAAGTGAAATTTGAAGTTAAAGGTCCGAATAACCGTAAATATATCAGCATCGTTGCTGAATAAGTTATTCGCGTCCCGGTAACGGATAAAAGCCCCGCAACACGTTGCGGGGCTTTTTACATTCGACGCCAGGAAAATGATAGTTTGTCGCGCTAGAGAATCCGGTATGAAGCAACAGGCGGGTATAGGTATTCTGTTGGCGCTCACCACGGCGATATGCTGGGGTGCACTGCCGATTGCGATGAAGCAGGTTCTGGAGGTCATGGAACCGCCTACCGTCGTGTTCTACCGTTTTTTGATGGCCAGCTGTGGTCTGGGCCTGATTTTGACCTGGAAGCGCAAGCTGCCCTCTCTGCAGCTTTTTCGCAACCCGCGTTGGCTGGTGCTGCTGCTGATTGCCACCGGCGGTCTGTTTGGCAACTTCGTGCTGTTTAGCTCTTCGCTACAGTACGTCAGCCCGACGGCGTCGCAGGTGATTGGCCAGCTCTCGCCCGTCGGCATGATGGTGGCGAGCGTCTTTATCCTCAAAGAAAAGATGCGCGGCACGCAGATTATCGGCGCGACCATGCTGATCTGCGGGCTGGTGATGTTCTTTAACACCAGCCTGATTGAAATTTTTACCCGTCTGACCGATTACACCTGGGGCGTTATCTTCGGTGTCGGTGCGGCGATGGTCTGGGTGAGCTACGGCGTCGCGCAAAAGGTGTTATTGCGACGGATGGCCTCACAGCAGATTCTCTTTTTATTGTACACTTTATGTACAATTGCACTGCTGCCGTTAGCAAAGCCCGGTGTCATCGGGCAACTGAGCGACTGGCAGCTAGCCTGTCTGATCTTTTGTGGTCTGAACACACTGGTCGGCTATGGGGCGCTGGCGGAAGCCATGGCGCGCTGGCAGGCGGCGCAGGTGAGCGCGTTAGTTACGCTGACTCCCCTGTTCACCCTGTTATTTTCAGATTTATTATCAATGGCCTGGCCCGATTTCTTCGCCAGACCGATGTTGAACCTTTTAGGTTACCTCGGTGCGTTTGTCGTGGTTGCGGGCGCGATGTATTCCGCCATTGGTCATCGTCTATGGGGGCGGTGGCGTAAGCGTGAAGCGGTTGTTCCGTTACCCCGCGCAGGCGAATGATTTACGGAGAGTAAAATGAAGTTTGTTGATGAAGCAACGATCCTGGTCGTAGCAGGTGATGGCGGTAATGGTTGCGTAAGCTTCCGCCGTGAAAAATATATTCCGAAAGGTGGCCCGGACGGCGGTGACGGCGGCGACGGCGGTGACGTCTGGATGGAAGCCGACGAGAACCTGAACACCCTGATCGACTACCGTTTCGAAAAATCCTTCCGTGCCGAGCGCGGTCAGAACGGCGCGAGCCGTGACTGTACCGGTAAACGTGGTAAAGACGTCACCATCAAGGTGCCAGTGGGTACCCGCGTTATCGATCAGGGCACCGGCGAAACCATGGGCGATATGACCAAACACGGTCAACGTCTGATGGTCGCTAAAGGCGGCTGGCACGGTCTGGGTAACACCCGTTTCAAATCTTCCGTGAACCGTACGCCGCGTCAAAAGACCATGGGTACGCCGGGCGATAAACGTGACCTGCAGCTCGAACTGATGCTGCTGGCGGACGTGGGGATGCTGGGGATGCCGAACGCCGGTAAATCCACCTTTATCCGCGCCGTGTCTGCGGCCAAGCCGAAAGTGGCGGACTACCCGTTTACCACGCTGGTACCAAGCCTTGGCGTGGTGCGTGTCGACAACGAGAAGAGCTTTGTGATCGCCGATATCCCGGGGCTGATTGAAGGTGCGTCCGAAGGCGCTGGCCTCGGTATCCGCTTCCTGAAGCACCTTGAGCGCTGCCGCGTGCTGCTGCACATTATCGATATCGATCCGATTGACGGTTCCGATCCGGCTGAGAACGCAAAAATTATCATTGGCGAGCTGGAGAAATACAGCGAGAAGCTGGCGAATAAGCCACGCTGGCTGCTGTTCAACAAGATCGACACCATGGACAAAGCAGAAGCCGAAGCGAAAGCTAAAGCGATTGCCGAAGCGATGGGTTGGGAAGATAAGTACTATCTGATCTCAGCAGCAAGCCAGGTTGGCGTAAAAGACCTGTGCTGGGATGTGATGAACTTTATCATTGAAAACCCAATTACTCAGGCTGAAGAAGCTAAACAGCCTGAGAAAGTCGAGTTCATGTGGGATGACTATCACCGCCAGCAGCTTGACGAAGTCGCCGCAGAAGCGGAAGACGAAGAGTGGGATGACGACTGGGATGAAGACGACGAAGAAGGCGTTGAGTTCATCTACAAGCGTTAATCTCCTCGTAGCCGGATGGCGCTTGCGCTTATCCGGCCTACAATATGCAACGGGCCGCAAATGCGGCCCGTTTTGTTATGTGCTTGTAGGCCGGATAAGACGCGTAAGCGTGCCATCCGGCAAGCGCGCACTCAGTTATTCTGATAAATATCTTTGTACAATCGGCTTTCAAAGCGCACCAGCGGAATACGGCGGTTACGCTGATCGGCCGGCGACACGGCATAGCCCGAGAGATACTGCACGAAGGCCATCCGCTGCCCGCTGGCGGTGGTGATAAAGCCCGCCAGGTTGTATACGCCCTGCAATGATCCGGTTTTTGCCGATACTTTGCCGTCAACGCCTGCCTGGTGTAGGCCAGCGCGGTACTGCAGTGAACCGTCGTGGCCGGCGAGCGGCAGCATCGAGATAAAGTTCAGCTCATTATCATGCTGGGCGATGTACTGAAGCGCTTGCATCATAGTGGCGGGGGCAATCAGGTTATGACGTGAAAGCCCGGAGCCGTCGGCGATAATCGTATTACCGAGATCAACCCCTGCCTGCTGGCGCAGAATCTGCCGTACCGCATCGGAACCCGCACGCCAGGTACCGGGCACACCAAAGCGTGCATGGCCAATCATGCGGAATACCGTGTCGGCAATCATGTTGTCGGATTTCTTCAGCATAATCTTCAGCAGATCGTGCAGCGGCGCGGACTGTTTGCTGGCAATCACCGTTCCCGGCTCGTTGACCAGCGTCTGGCGCAGCAGGGTGCCGCTATAGGTGATACCCGCTTGCTTAAGCTCATCTTTGATAATCGCCCCGGCATAGCTTGCGCCATCCTGAATGGCGAACGCCAGCGGCAACGGTTCGGCACGCTGTGGCAGACAGCCGGTGAGCGTATAGCGGTTGAGATCGCCCGGCACCACGTCCAGCTCGCAGTATTGCGCCTCCGGTGAGCCTTTCGCCAGCGTTCGCACCTGGCTGAACATGGTCACCGGGTAGTAAGAGGCGATGCGAATGAACGCCAGATCGTTGGCTTTTTGCGCGCTGTAAAGCGAGATCGAGAAGCAGTTGCGGTCAACGATGGCGGCGGCTGGCGGTGCGCTGAAGCACTGGGTCATGTCGTTCCATGGCCAGCCGGGCGCTTTATCGTGGCTGGCAAAAATCGAGGTGTCGATCAGTACGTTGCCCTCAATGGTCTGCACGCCGGCCTTTTTCAGCGCTGCGACCATATTGCGAAGATCCTGGCGTCTTAGCGTAGGATCACCACCAAATCGCGCAATCAGGTCACCTTTAAGCGTCCCGTTATCAATGCTGCCTTTGCTCTCCAGCGTGGTGGTAAAACGAAAATCAGGCCCGAGCTGCAACAGCGCTGCCAGCGCGGTGAGCACCTTTTGGGTACTGGCCGGTAGCGCCATCTGCTGGCCATGGTAGTCAATCAGTGGCGCAGGGGCGCCCACTTTCTGCACCAACAGCGCGAGGTTGGCCCCGGCAGGAAGTTGATTGATATACTCATCAACATTCGCGGCCTGAACGCTAAACGCTATACTGGTGGTCAATCCGATGATAAATCTGGAAAATCGCATATTCTCGCGCTAACAACCTGGAAACAAGCCGTCATACTACGGCGCAACGCCCTGTAAAGTAAACGATGACCCGTAGTGAACTTCAGGGTAAAATGCGTATCAAATTAAAAATTACTGCTGACCTGGGGCTTTGTACCCGGGTCGGTTTTCTTTTGCTTCTGGCCTGGCGTTGATAGCAACCCAGGCGGGCTGAGTAGCCGGAGCGGGGCTAACCGCTCCCAACAGGAATGTTCAAGAGGTATAACAATGCAAGCTATTCCGATGACCCTTCGTGGTGCAGAAAAACTGCGTGAAGAACTGGATTTTCTGAAGTCCGTACGTCGCCCAGAGATTATTGCGGCCATCGCCGAAGCGCGCGAGCACGGCGACCTGAAAGAGAACGCGGAGTATCATGCTGCCCGTGAGCAGCAGGGCTTCTGCGAAGGTCGTATCAAAGATATCGAAGCGAAGCTGTCCAACGCGCAGGTTATCGACATCACCAAAATGCCGAATAACGGCCGCGTCATTTTCGGTTCTACCGTGAAGGTACTGAATCTGGACAACGATGAAGAGCAGACCTATCGCATCGTCGGTGACGATGAAGCTGACTTCAAACAGAATCTGATTTCTGTGAACTCACCTATCGCCCGCGGCCTGATCGGTAAAGAACAGGACGATGTCGTGACTATCCGTACGCCGGGTGGTGAAGTTGAGTACGAAATCATCAAAGTGGATTATCTGTAAATTTTGTTCAACACTGAAAATGTTGACTGAGTGTAAAGATAAGAAAAAGGCCGCATAGCGGCCTTTTATCAAGCATAAGAGCGTGGCATGTTGCTAGCCCTCGTAAAGGAAAACCCTCATTTAACACAATGTTGTGTCAGAAATTAGGATATTCTTAACGTGGCAGCGAGATTTTGCGTTCTTTACCAGGGCGATAAAGCACCAGCAATTTGCCGATGACCTGTACGTTACAGGCGCCGGTTTCGCGCACGATAGCGTCCACGATCAAGGTTTTGGTCTCGCGATCTTCCGAGGCGATTTTCACCTTGATAAGTTCATGGTGCTCTAACGCTTGTTCAATCTCGGCCAGTACCCCTTCGGTCAAACCATTGTTGCCAAGCATAACTACCGGCTTGAGCGGATGTGCCAGACCTTTCAGGTGCTGTTTTTGTTTAGTACTCAGATTCATCGTATATTTTTGCTTACGTTGGGATTGAAAACGGGTCATTCTACCGCCATCTCCCATATATCGCCAAATGGCGCGTAGAAATTTACGCCAAAAGGTTACGATGAACTGTCCCGATGGGAATGTTAAATGACAGGTAAAAAGCGTTCTGCCAGCTCAAGCCGCTGGCTTCAGGAACACTTTAGCGATAAATATGTTCAAGAGGCACAGAAAAAGGGGTTACGTTCCCGTGCCTGGTTTAAACTTGATGAAATACAGCAAAGTGACAAACTTTTTAAGCCGGGGATGACGGTTGTCGATCTCGGTGCTGCGCCAGGAGGCTGGTCACAGTACGTGGTCACGCAGATTGGCGGCAAAGGCCGCATCATCGCTTGCGATCTTTTACCTATGGATCCAATCGTTGGTGTGGACTTCCTTCAGGGCGATTTTCGTGATGAACTCGTCATGAAGGCATTACTCGAACGCGTGGGTGACAGTAAAGTACAAGTTGTCATGTCAGATATGGCACCAAACATGAGCGGAACGCCGGCGGTAGACATTCCCCGGGCCATGTATCTGGTGGAGCTGGCGCTTGAAATGGCGCGTGATGTGCTTGCGCCAGGCGGAAGTTTTGTAGTGAAGGTGTTCCAGGGCGAAGGCTTCGATGAGTATCTAAGGGAAATTCGCTCCCTGTTTACGAAGGTTAAAGTTCGTAAGCCGGACTCTTCGCGTGCGCGTTCACGCGAAGTGTACATTGTAGCGACCGGGCGAAAATCATAGACGGTGGTTTTTCAAACGAAAGTTTTGAAAGAAACTGGATATAGAGTATCCTGACGCTGTTTTTAACACAGTTGTAATAAGAGGTTAATCCCTTGAGTGACATGGCGAAAAACCTAATACTCTGGCTGGTCATTGCCGTTGTGCTGATGTCAGTATTCCAGAGCTTTGGGCCCAGCGAATCGAACAGCCATAAGGTGGATTATTCTACCTTCCTGCAAGAGGTCAATAACGACCAGGTTCGCGAAGCGCGTATCAACGGACGTGAGATCAACGTTACCAAGAAAGATAGTAACCGTTACACGACCTACATCCCGGTTAACGATCCGAAGCTGCTTGATAACCTGCTGACGAAAAACGTCAAAGTGGTTGGCGAGCCGCCAGAAGAGCCGAGCCTGCTGGCGTCGATCTTCATTTCCTGGTTCCCGATGCTGCTGCTTATCGGCGTCTGGATCTTCTTCATGCGTCAAATGCAGGGCGGCGGTGGCAAAGGTGCCATGTCGTTCGGTAAGAGCAAAGCGCGCATGCTGACGGAAGATCAGATCAAAACCACTTTCGCCGATGTTGCGGGCTGCGACGAAGCGAAAGAGGAAGTGGGCGAACTGGTTGAATACCTGCGTGAGCCGAGCCGTTTCCAGAAGTTGGGCGGTAAGATTCCGAAAGGCGTCCTGATGGTCGGTCCTCCGGGTACCGGTAAAACGCTGCTGGCGAAAGCCATTGCCGGCGAAGCCAAGGTGCCGTTCTTTACCATTTCCGGTTCTGACTTCGTGGAAATGTTCGTGGGCGTCGGCGCATCTCGTGTGCGTGACATGTTCGAACAGGCCAAGAAAGCAGCACCGTGCATCATCTTCATCGATGAAATCGACGCCGTCGGTCGCCAGCGTGGCGCAGGTCTGGGCGGTGGTCACGATGAACGTGAGCAAACGCTGAACCAGATGCTGGTTGAGATGGATGGCTTCGAAGGTAACGAAGGTATCATCGTTATCGCGGCAACTAACCGTCCAGACGTACTTGACCCGGCGCTGCTGCGTCCAGGCCGTTTCGACCGTCAGGTTGTGGTCGGTCTGCCAGACGTTCGCGGTCGTGAACAGATTCTGAAAGTGCATATGCGTCGCGTACCGCTGGCGCCGGATATCGATGCGGCAATCATTGCTCGCGGTACTCCGGGCTTCTCCGGTGCAGACCTGGCGAACCTGGTGAACGAAGCGGCGCTGTTTGCTGCTCGTGGCAACAAACGCGTTGTGTCGATGGTTGAGTTCGAGAAAGCGAAAGACAAAATCATGATGGGTGCGGAACGTCGCTCCATGGTGATGACGGAAGCGCAGAAAGAATCTACCGCGTATCACGAAGCGGGCCACGCGATTATCGGTCGCCTGGTGCCGGAACACGATCCGGTGCACAAAGTAACGATTATCCCGCGCGGCCGTGCGCTGGGTGTAACCTTCTTCCTGCCTGAAGGCGATGCGATCAGCGCCAGCCGTCAGAAGCTGGAAAGCCAGATCTCGACCCTGTACGGCGGTCGTCTGGCGGAAGAGATCATCTACGGCGTTGAGCATGTATCCACCGGTGCGTCGAACGACATTAAAGTCGCGACCAACCTGGCGCGTAACATGGTCACCCAGTGGGGCTTCTCCGACAAACTCGGTCCGCTGCTGTATGCAGAAGAAGAGGGCGAAGTATTCCTGGGCCGTAGCGTCGCGAAAGCGAAACATATGTCCGATGAAACCGCGCGTATCATCGACCAGGAAGTGAAGTCGCTCGTGGAACGTAACTACAACCGCGCGCGCCAGCTTCTGAACGACAACATGGACATTCTGCATGCCATGAAAGATGCGCTCATGAAATATGAGACCATCGATGCACCGCAGATTGACGACCTGATGGCTCGCCGCGACGTGCGTCCGCCAGCAGGTTGGGAAGAACCGGGTTCATCCAACAACAACTCGGGCAGCACCGGTAAACCAAGTGCGCCGCGTCCGGTTGATGAACCACGTGCGCCGGACTCTGGCACCATGTCAGAGCAGCTGGGCGACAAATAAGTTCTCCCCCGTGGAAGACTGCGTTGTACCTGAAACCCTGGGGCTTGCCCCGGGGTTTTTTATATTCAGAAATCAATAATTAAAAGGATTCGATATGAAACTCACCGCCCAGGGCTCCATCCTGGATCTCTCCCATCCGCACGTGATGGGGATCCTCAACGTCACGCCGGACTCTTTCTCCGACGGTGGCACGCACAATACGCTGGTTGAGGCGGTGAAACATGCGAACCTGATGATTAACGCGGGCGCGACCATCGTTGACGTAGGCGGCGAGTCCACTCGCCCGGGCGCGCTGGACGTGAGCGTGGAAGAAGAGCTTGATCGCGTTATCCCAGTGGTGGAAGCGATCGCCCAGCGCTTTGAAGTGTGGATCTCTGTCGATACGTCTAAGCCTGAAGTGATTCGTGAGTCTGCCCGTGCCGGAGCGCACATCATTAACGATATCCGCTCGCTCAGCGAGCCGGGCGCGCTCGAAGCTGCGGCCGAAACCGGACTGCCCGTTTCGCTGATGCATATGCAGGGCAACCCAAAAACCATGCAGGATGCGCCGAAGTATGACGATGTCTTTGCTGAGGTAAATCAGTATTTTATTGAACAGATTGCCCGCTGCGAACGGGCAGGAATCTCAAAAGATAAATTGTTGCTCGACCCGGGGTTCGGTTTCGGTAAAAATCTGTCCCATAACTATGCATTACTGGCGCGTTTGTCAGAGTTCCATCATTTCGGCCTGCCGCTGTTTGTCGGCATGTCGCGTAAATCAATGATTGGTCAACTGCTGAACGTGGGGCCGTCGGAGCGCCTTAGCGGCAGCCTGGCGTGCGCGGTGATTGCTGCCATGCAGGGCGCGCATATTGTTCGCGTCCACGACGTCAAAGAAACTGTTGAAGCGATGCGTGTGGTTGAGGCCACCTTGTCTGCGAAGGGAAATAAACGTTATGAGTAATCGCAAGTATTTTGGTACCGATGGGATTCGTGGTCGCGTAGGTGATGCGCCGATTACCCCTGATTTTGTTCTGAAGCTCGGCTGGGCGGCAGGCAAGGTACTGGCAAGCCACGGATCGCGTAAAATTATTATTGGTAAAGATACCCGTATCTCAGGCTATATGCTGGAGTCCGCGCTGGAAGCCGGTCTGGCGGCCGCGGGTCTGTCGGCCTCTTTCACCGGGCCGATGCCGACGCCAGCGGTGGCTTACCTGACCCGCACGTTCCGCGCGGAAGCCGGTATCGTTATCTCCGCATCGCATAACCCGTTTTATGACAATGGCATCAAATTCTTCTCCATCGACGGCACCAAGCTGCCGGACGAAGTGGAAGAGGCCATTGAAGCCGAGATGGAAAAAGAGATCACCTGCGTTGATTCCGCCGAGCTGGGTAAAGCTAGCCGCATCGTTGATGCGGCGGGCCGCTATATTGAGTTCTGCAAAGGCACCTTCCCGAACGAGCTGAGCCTGAACGGGCTGAAAGTGGTCGTTGACTGCGCCAACGGCGCAACCTACCACATTGCGCCGAATGTGCTGCGCGAACTGGGCGCCACCGTGATCGCCATCGGCTGCGAACCGAACGGCGTCAACATTAACGAAGAAGTGGGGGCCACCGACGTCCGCGCTTTGCAGGCGCGCGTATTGGCTGAGAAAGCCGATGTGGGCATCGCGCTGGACGGTGACGGCGACCGCGTCATCATGGTTGATCACCAGGGTAATAAAATCGATGGTGATCAGATTATGTATATCATCGCCCGCGAAGCGCTGCGCCAGGGCCAGCTGCGCGGCGGCGTTGTTGGTACGCTGATGAGCAATATGGGGCTGGAAGTGGCGCTCAAGCAGCTCGGCATTCCGTTTACCCGCGCGAAAGTGGGCGACCGCTACGTGCTGGAAAAAATGCAGGAGAAAGGCTGGCGCATCGGTGCGGAAAACTCCGGTCACGTGATCCTGCTGGACAAAACCACGACCGGCGACGGTATTGTGGCGGGCCTGCAGGTGGTGGCGGCCATGGTGCGTAACCACATGAGCCTGCACGATCTGAGCAGCGGCATGAAGATGTTCCCGCAGGTGCTGGTGAATGTGCGCTACACCGACGGCAAATCGAACCCGCTGGACAACGAGGCGGTGAAGGCGGCGGCCCTGGCGGCAGAAGCGGCGATGGGTAATCGTGGCCGCGTACTGCTGCGTAAATCAGGCACCGAGCCGTTGATTCGGGTGATGGTTGAAGGGGAAGATGAAGCGCAGGTAACCGAGCTTGCGCATCGCATCGCCGACGCGGTTAAAGCGGCCTGACAGACAGGCTAAGTGATTAAAAAGGCGGCGCTTGCCGCCTTTTTCTTATTAACTGAGACAGTTTTGCTGTTTTTTTCCGCAGTTGATACAATGTGTGGAAATTGCCCTTGCGAAGGTCATTCGCTTTGGTTAGTATTCACACCCGCTTCAGTGGGAAACTTAAATGTCCCGCTTTATTGGTCGAAGCACTTGGTACGCGGCATTCCCGCAAGGAACAGGTTGATTATGTACGAAGCTCTTTTAGTTGTTTTCCTTATTGTAGCGATTGGCCTTGTGGTCCTCGTTATGCTGCAACAAGGTAAAGGCGCTGATATGGGAGCCTCCTTTGGAGCAGGCGCTTCCGGCACATTGTTTGGTTCAAGTGGTTCAGGTAACTTCATGACCCGCATGACCGCTGTGTTCGCGACACTGTTCTTCATTATCAGTCTGGTGCTGGGTAACATCAACAGCAACAAGACCAATAAAGGAAGTGAGTGGGATAACCTGACTGCACCGAAGACTGAGCAAACGACTCAGCCAGCGGCACCGGCTCAGCCGACCAGCGATATCCCGCACTAAGTATTCTGTACCGAGGTGGTGGAATTGGTAGACACGCTACCTTGAGGTGGTAGTGCCCTAACGGGCTTGTGGGTTCGAGTCCCATCCTCGGTACCAATATTCCGAAAGAAAGACGCTGAAAAGCGTCTTTTTTTTCGTCCGTATCTTTTATCCCTTCTTTCCTCGGGGTATACGGGCCGCAGCTCCCTTACCCGCAAAACACGGTTAATCCGCCTTAGGAAAATCTACCACCGTGTCGTTCACCCGGTTCACCATATTGGTAAACAGAATGGCGCTGATTGCGCTGATAATCTCAACGATCTGACGATCGCTGAAGCCTGCATGTTTCAGCGCGGTCACGTTGGCTTCCGGCAGCGTACCGGTGGTGGTGACCAGGGTTTGTGCAAATTTCACCAGCGCATCAAGCTGTGCATCTTCGGCGTATTCTCCACGACGTAGCGCGTGGATCTGCTCGCTACTAAAGCCCGCCTTTTTTGCCATCAGCGTATGGGCCGCCAGGCAGTAATCGCACTGCGTCGCTTCGCTCACGGACAGGTTAATTGCTTCCAGCATTTTAGCGTTCAGGCTGCCTTTATGTAGCATGGCGTTGTGCGCCAGCGCCTGCTGCAGCGCCTCCGGTGAATGCCCACCAATGGTCAGATAGGCGTTCGGTACTTTACCCACTGCTTTTTTGATCCCGCTGAAAAGTTCTGCGGCTTTGCCCGTTGCATCTTGTTCGCGAATGTCTGTTAAACGGCTCATCATCTTCTCCTGTCGTTCGAGGGTTTGTTGTGGCAATGGAAACATCATAGGACAGGTTGACGTGATAGACTGGCGCGATTCGTCTCATCTTTTTGTCTTATCGTCTCAGGAGCTGTATGGACAGTCTTAGCCATCTCTTAACGCTGCTGGCACCGCGCTGTGAAGTGAATCTGCACTGCCGCTTTGGCGGACGCTGGCAGGCGGGGCATAGCCAGATGCGGACGGGCGTCGTTCCCTGGCACTTTGTACTGCGCGGAGAGGGGCGACTCACCGTGGGGAAGGAAACGCGTCAGATGCGTACGGGAGACGTTATCCTGCTGCCGCACGGTTCACCACATCTGATGGAAAGCCTGGTCGAGTGGGGGCAGGTGCTGCCGGTCGCCCATCGCTTTAACGGTACGCTGACCGAGATGCGCACAGCATCAGACAGCAATGCGCTGGAGATGCTGTGCGGAGAGTTCTACTTCGGGCCGCACGTAAACTGGCTGTTCAGCGAAGACAGTGAACTCATCCATCTGCATACCCACGAACGGGAAGACTGCCCTGAACTGGAGACGATGCTGAACGTATTGGTTCGTGAGAGTCTGGCTGAGCGGCCGGGCGCTGCCGCTATCGTACGCAGCCTGGGCGATACGCTGCTGGTACTACTGATGCGCACGTTGCTGGCGGCGAAAGCACCACCGGGCGGACTGCTACGGTTAATGAGCGATGAGCGACTGATGCCCGCGGTGCTTGCGGTACTCGCGGCACCAGAACAACCGTGGACCATGGAGACAATGGCTTCCCGGGCGTTTTTATCACGTGCCACGTTTGCCCGCCACTTTGCTCGCGTCTACCACCTGACACCTCAGGCCTGGCTGACGCAGCTGCGTATGGTGATGGCCGCGCGGTTACTTCACCAGGACCGACAGGCGCGGGTGGAGGCGATCGCCGAACGCTGCGGATTTCAATCGCTGGCCTCATTCTAAAAAAGCTTTAAAAAGTACTACGGCCTGACGCCGGGAGAGTGGCGGCGGCGATAACAAGAAAAAGGCCGCACAGGCGGCCCTTGATGGCGTTTACACAGGCTTATTTGCCTTTGTTTTCCAGATTCTCAACCTGCGGCAGGCCGGTTGCAGAAGAGGCGGTCAGCAGCCCGGTCTGGGCGTAGCCGAACAGCTTCTCGCGGGTATCGGTAATGTCCAGGTTACGCATAGTCAGCTGGCCGATGCGGTCTTCAGCGCTAAACATAGAGTCACCTTTTTCCATGGTCAGACGTTCTGCTTTATAGGTCAGGTTGTCAGACACGGTATTCATGATGGAGTAGTCGTTACCGCGGCGCAGTTCCAGCGTGACTTCACCCGTAATCTGGCTGGCCACCCAACGCTGCAGAGAGTCACGCAGCATCAGCGCCTGGGAGTCAAACCAACGGCCCTGATACAGCAAGCGGCCCAGTTGGCGACCGTGAGCGTGATACTGCTCGATGGTATCTTCGTTGTGAATACCGGTCAGCAGACGCTCGTAAGCGATGTGCAGAAGTGCCATCCCCGGCGCTTCGTAGATACCACGGCTCTTCGCTTCGATAATACGGTTTTCAATCTGGTCACTCATGCCCAGACCATGACGCCCGCCGATGCGGTTTGCTTCCAGCATCATCTCTACGTCGTCGCTGAAGGTTTTACCGTTAAGCGCAACCGGATGGCCCTGCTCAAAACGCACGGTCACTTCTTCTGCCGGCACTTTTACGTTTTCGTCCCAGAACTTCACACCCATAATCGGGTTAACGATTTTGAGGCTGGAGTTCAGGAATTCCAGATCTTTTGCTTCGTGCGTTGCGCCAAGCATGTTGGAGTCGGTTGAGTAGGCTTTCTCCACGGACATTTTGTAGTCGAAACCGCAGGAGATCATAAACTCTGACATTTCATGACGGCCGCCCAGTTCATCGATAAAATCGCTATCCAGCCACGGTTTGTAAATCTGTAGCTCGGCGTTGGTCAGCAGGCCGTAGCGATAGAAACGCTCAATATCGTTACCTTTGTAGGTGCTGCCGTCGCCCCAGATGTTAACGCCGTCTTCTTTCATGGCGGCGACCAGCATGGTGCCGGTAACCGCACGGCCCAGTGGAGTGGTGTTGAAGTAGGTCAGGCCGCCGGTAGTATTGTGGAAAGCACCGCATTGGATAGCGGCGATGCCTTCGGCAACCAGCTGTTTACGACAGTCGATCAGGCGAGCGTTCTCTGCGCCATATTCCATAGCACGACGAGGAATTGCATCATAATCATCTTCGTCCGGCTGACCCAGGTTTGCAGTATATGCATAAGGGACAGCGCCTTTTTGTCGCATCCACAGCAGCGCTGCGCTGGTGTCAAGACCGCCAGAGAAGGCGATACCAATACGTTGACCTACCGGAAGATGCTTGAGAATCGTCGTCATAAAGTAAAACCCTGCTTGATTGACTGAAGGAGAAATTACGTTCCGCTGTCAGTGAATTTTTATGCAAAATAAATGAGTTTTCATTTAATCACGTTTTATCTGTGACAGGAAGACATTCATGCATTTTTATTCAAAAAATCCGCACTGCCAGCGAAGGTTGTCAGGCGTACCTTAGCGCGATGGCCGGCGCATTTCTTCTGCATAGAATGTGAGGTTGACAAGTTGTGATAATGCTCACTATACTGGAGGCCGGTTTTACGTCCCGTCCTCGGTACCAAATCCCAGCATTATTTGCATTTTTTACTCAAAACGCGTAAAATTTGCCACGTTTCAGGCGCGGGGTGGAGCAGCCTGGTAGCTCGTCGGGCTCATAACCCGAAGGTCGTCGGTTCAAATCCGGCCCCCGCAACCACTTTCCCTTAGAGTTCATTTTCAAATATACTGTGAAGACTTAGGCCTTCGTAGCTGGATTTGAAAAAAAATTCTTTCGGAAGGTTCTCCAGGCCGCAGTTGCGGCTATAGGGTTCAGTTATCTAAAGCCCCGATTTATCGGGGTTTTTTGTTATCTGACTACAGAATAACTGGGCTTTAGGCCCTTTTTTTATGTCTTGGGGGTGGGTTTGTCCACATTAGAGCAAAAATTAACAGAGATGATTACAGCGCCGGTTGAAGCCCTGGGCTACGAACTGGTCGGCATCGAATTTATTCGCGGTCGCACATCCACACTGCGCATCTATATTGATAGTGAAGATGGCATCAATGTTGATGATTGTGCTGATGTGAGCCACCAGGTAAGCGCGGTGATGGACGTTGAAGATCCGATTACCGTCGCTTACAACCTGGAAGTTTCCTCTCCGGGCCTCGATCGTCCGATGTTCACCGCGGAACACTATGTGCGTTTCCTGGGTGAAGAGGTGACGCTGGTCCTGCGCATGGCGGTACAGAACCGTCGTAAATGGCAGGGCATTATCAAAGCGGTAGACGGTGAGATGATCACTGTGACAGTCGAAGGCAAAGATGAAGTGTTCGCGCTGAGTAACATCCAGAAGGCGAACCTGGTTCCCCACTTTTAACAGTCTGGATTGAGGTGAAAGGCCCCGATGAACAAAGAAATTTTGGCTGTTGTTGAAGCCGTCTCCAACGAGAAAGCGCTGCCGCGTGAGAAGATTTTCGAAGCGCTGGAAAGTGCGCTGGCAACGGCGACAAAGAAAAAATACGAACAGGAAATCGACGTACGCGTTGAAATCGATCGCCGCAGCGGCGACTTCGATACTTTCCGTCGCTGGGTCATTGTTGAAGAAGTTACCCAGCCAACCAAAGAAATTACGCTCGAAGCGGCACGCTTCGAAGACGAAAGCCTGAACGTAGGCGATTACGTTGAAGATCAGATTGAATCCGTCACCTTTGACCGTATTACGACTCAGACGGCAAAACAGGTTATCGTGCAGAAGGTCCGTGAAGCCGAGCGCGCGATGGTTGTCGATCAGTTCCGCGATCAGGAAGGCGAAATCGTCACTGGCGTAGTGAAGAAAGTGAACCGCGACAACATCTCTCTGGAAGTGAAATCCGAAGGGATGGCCGGGAACGCTGAAGCCGTAATCCTGCGTGAAGACATGCTGCCGCGTGAAAACTTCCGTCCGGGCGACCGCATCCGCGGCGTACTGTACGCCGTTCGCCCAGAAGCGCGCGGCGCACAGCTGTTCGTCACCCGTTCTAAGCCGGAGATGCTGATCGAACTGTTCCGCATCGAAGTGCCGGAAATCGGTGAAGAAGTGATTGAAATTAAAGCGGCCGCTCGCGATCCGGGCTCTCGTGCCAAAATCGCGGTAAAAACCAACGACAAACGTATCGACCCGGTCGGCGCTTGCGTAGGTATGCGCGGCGCACGCGTGCAGGCGGTTTCTACCGAACTGGGCGGCGAGCGTATCGATATCGTGCTGTGGGACGACAACCCGGCGCAGTTCGTGATCAATGCTATGGCACCTGCTGATGTGGCATCCATCGTGGTTGATGAAGACAAGCACACCATGGATATCGCGGTAGAAGCAGGTAACCTGGCGCAGGCGATCGGCCGTAACGGCCAGAACGTGCGTCTGGCTTCTCAGCTGAGCGGCTGGGAACTCAACGTGATGACCGTTGACGACCTGCAGGCGAAGCATCAGGCGGAAGCGCACGCGGCGATCGATACCTTCACCAAATATCTCGATATTGATGAAGAGTTCGCGACCGTGCTGGTAGAAGAAGGCTTCTCCACGCTTGAAGAACTGGCCTATGTGCCAATGAAAGAACTGCTGGAAATTGATGGTCTGGACGAAGCGACCGTTGAGGCGCTGCGCGAACGTGCGAAAAACGCCCTGACCACTCTGGCACTTGCCCAGGAAGAAAGCCTCGGTGATAACAAACCGGCTGACGATCTGCTGAACCTGGAAGGGTTAGATCGCGCACTGGCTTTCAAACTGGCCGCTCGTGGCGTTTGTACGCTGGAAGACCTCGCTGAACAAGGCGTTGACGACCTGTCTGACATCGAAGGGTTAACCGACGAGAAAGCGGGTGAGCTGATTATGGCTGCGCGTAATATTTGCTGGTTCGGCGACGAAGCGTAATAAACTGTAGCAGGAAGGAACAGCATGACAGATGTAACCGTAAAAACGCTGGCCGCAGAGATACAGACCTCGGTGGATCGCCTGGTACAGCAATTTGCTGATGCGGGTATCCCGAAATCTGCAGATGACTCTGTGTCCGCACAAGAGAAGCAAACCTTACTGGCGCACCTGAACCGCGAAAACGGTTCTGCGCCGGATAAGTTGACTTTGCAGCGCAAAACGCGCAGTACTCTCAACATTCCAGGTACCGGTGGAAAAAGCAAATCGGTACAAATCGAAGTCCGCAAGACACGCACCTTTGTGAAACGCGATCCGCAAGAGGCTGAACGCCTGGCCGCGGAAGAGCAGGCGCAGCGTGAAGCGGAAGAGCAAGCCCGTCGTGAAGCTGAAGAAGCAGCTAAACGCGAGGCGCAACAAAAAGCTGAACGTGAGGCCGCAGAAAAAGCTAATCGTGAAGCCGCTGATAAAGCGAAACGTGAAGCTGCGGAAAAAGACAAAGTGAGCAATCAACAGACCGACGATATGACCAAAACCGCCCAGGCTGAAAAAGCCCGCCGTGAAAATGAAGCTGCCGAGCTGAAGCGTAAAGCGGAAGAAGAAGCCCGCCGTAAGCTGGAAGAAGAAGCTCGCCGCGTGGCTGAAGAAGCGCGCCGTATGGCAGAAGAAAACGAGAAGAACGGTGTGAATACCGCTGAGCCAACTGAAGACACCAGCGATTATCACGTCACCACTTCTCAGCACGCACGCCAGGCTGAAGACGAAAACGACCGTGAAGTCGAAGGTGGTCGTGGTCGTGGCCGTAATACGAAAGCCGCCCGCCCGGCGAAAAAAGGCAACAAACACGCCGAATCTAAAGCCGATCGTGAAGAAGCGCGTGCCGCTGTTCGCGGGGGTAAAGGCGGCAAACAGCGTAAAGGTTCCGCGCTGCAGCAGGGCTTCCAGAAGCCGGCTCAGGCCGTTAACCGTGACGTTGTGATTGGCGAAACCATCACCGTTGGCGAACTGGCTAACAAGATGGCGGTGAAAGGTTCTCAGGTCATCAAAGCGATGATGAAGCTGGGCGCCATGGCCACCATTAACCAGGTCATCGACCAGGAAACCGCACAGCTGGTTGCCGAAGAGATGGGCCACAAAGTTATCCTGCGTCGTGAAAACGAGCTGGAAGAAGCGGTAATGAGCGACCGTGACACCGGCGCTGCGGCTGAACCGCGCGCACCGGTTGTGACCATCATGGGTCACGTTGACCACGGTAAAACCTCTCTGCTGGACTACATTCGTTCCACGAAAGTAGCCTCTGGCGAAGCGGGCGGCATTACCCAGCACATCGGTGCATACCACGTTGAAACCGACAACGGTATGATCACCTTCCTGGACACCCCGGGGCACGCCGCGTTTACCTCTATGCGTGCTCGTGGTGCGCAGGCAACGGATATCGTTGTTCTGGTTGTTGCAGCAGACGATGGCGTGATGCCGCAGACTATCGAAGCTATCCAGCACGCGAAAGCGGCAGGTGTGCCGGTTGTGGTTGCGGTAAACAAAATCGACAAACCAGAAGCGGATCCGGATCGCGTTAAAAACGAACTGTCCCAGTACGGCATCCTGCCGGAAGAGTGGGGCGGTGAAAGCCAGTTCGTTCACGTATCTGCGAAAGCCGGTACCGGTATCGACGAGCTGCTGGACGCTATCCTGCTGCAGGCTGAAGTTCTGGAGCTGAAAGCGGTCCGTAAAGGCATGGCGAGCGGCGCGGTTATCGAATCCTTCCTGGATAAAGGTCGTGGTCCGGTTGCTACCGTACTGGTTCGTGAAGGTACGCTGCACAAGGGCGATATCGTTCTGTGTGGCTTCGAATACGGTCGCGTTCGTGCAATGCGTAACGAACTGGGTCAGGAAGTCCTGGAAGCAGGTCCGTCTATTCCGGTGGAAATCCTCGGCCTGTCCGGCGTTCCGGCTGCGGGTGACGAAGTGACCGTCGTTCGTGACGAGAAGAAAGCCCGTGAAGTTGCGCTGTATCGTCAGGGCAAATTCCGTGAAGTTAAACTGGCTCGTCAGCAGAAATCTAAACTCGAGAACATGTTCGCCAACATGACCGAAGGCGAAGTTCACGAAGTGAACATCGTCCTGAAGGCCGACGTTCAGGGTTCTGTGGAAGCGATCTCCGACTCCTTGCTGAAACTGTCTACCGACGAAGTGAAAGTGAAGATCATCGGTTCTGGCGTAGGTGGTATCACCGAAACCGACGCAACCCTGGCGGCGGCATCCAACGCGATTCTGGTTGGCTTCAACGTCCGTGCTGATGCCTCTGCACGTAAAGTGATCGAAGCGGAAAGCCTGGATCTGCGCTACTACTCCGTCATCTATAACCTGATCGACGAAGTGAAAGCGGCGATGAGCGGCATGCTGTCTCCGGAACTGAAACAGCAGATCATCGGTCTGGCTGAAGTTCGTGATGTGTTTAAATCACCGAAATTCGGTGCGATCGCGGGCTGTATGGTTACCGAAGGCACCATCAAACGTCACAACCCGATCCGCGTTCTGCGTGACAACGTGGTTATCTACGAAGGCGAGCTGGAATCCCTGCGCCGCTTCAAAGATGACGTCAACGAAGTCCGTAACGGCATGGAATGTGGTATCGGCGTGAAGAACTACAACGACGTTCGCGTTGGCGATATGATCGAAGTGTTCGAAATCATCGAGATCCAACGTACCATCGCTTAATCTTCGTTAAGATTGCCGATTGTAGGCCGGGTAAGCGAAGCGCCACCCGGCATGAATTTCAAAAGGGGCTGATAGCCCCTTTTTTGTCTGGAGAATTTATTATGGCGAAAGAATTTGGTCGCCCGCAGCGCGTGGCCCAGGAGATGCAAAAAGAGATCGCAATCATCCTGCAGCGCGAAATTAAAGACCCGCGTCTGGGCATGATGACCACCGTTTCTGGCGTTGAAATGTCCCGCGACCTGGCCTATGCCAAAGTATTTGTCACCTTCCTGAACGATCAGGATGAAGCCGCGGTGAAAGCGGGCATCAAAGCGCTGCAGGAAGCCTCTGGCTTTATTCGCTCGCTGCTGGGCAAAGCCATGCGCCTGCGTATCGTGCCGGAACTGACCTTCTTCTACGACAACTCGTTGGTTGAAGGTATGCGCATGTCCAACCTGGTGACCAACGTGGTGAAGCATGACGAAGAGCGTCGTGTTAACCCGGACGACAGCAAGGAGGACTGATGAGTCGTCCTCGTCGTCGCGGCCGTGACATTCACGGCGTGCTGTTGCTGGATAAACCGCAGGGTGCGTCCAGCAATGATGTGCTGCAAAAGGTGAAGCGTATTTATAACGCCAACCGCGCCGGGCATACCGGCGCGCTGGATCCGCTGGCAACCGGTATGCTGCCGATTTGCCTCGGTGAAGCCACCAAGTTTTCCCAGTATCTGCTGGACTCCGATAAACGCTATCGGGTGATTGCGCGTTTAGGCCAGCGTACCGATACCTCGGATGCCGATGGGCAGATCGTGGAAGAGCGTCCGGTGACCTTTAGCGAGGCGCAGCTGGCCGATGCGCTGGAAAGCTTCCGTGGCGATACGCAGCAGGTGCCGTCGATGTACTCGGCGCTGAAGTACCAGGGCAAAAAGCTCTACGAATACGCGCGTCAGGGTATCGAAGTGCCGCGCGAAGCGCGCCCGATTACCGTCTACGAACTGCTGTTTATTCGCCATGAAGGTCACGAGCTGGAGCTGGAAATTCACTGCTCTAAAGGCACCTATATTCGTACCATTATTGACGATCTGGGTGAGAAGCTCGGCTGCGGCGCGCACGTGATTTTCCTGCGTCGCCTGGCGGTCAGCAAATACCCGGTCGAACGTATGGTGACGCTGGAGCATTTGCGCGAGCTGGTTGAACAGGCCGAGCAGCAGGGGATCCCGGCTGCGGAGCTACTCGATCCGTTACTGATGCCGATGGACAGTCCCGCTTCGGACTATCCGATTGTGAATATTCCTTTAACGTCATCGGTTTACTTTAAAAATGGTAACCCGGTACGGACCTCCGGCGCACCGCTGGAAGGGCTGGTGCGCGTGACGGAAGGCGAAGAAGGCAAATTCCTCGGAATGGGTGAAATCGATGATGAAGGCCGCGTGGCTCCGCGCCGTCTGGTGGTCGAATACACCGAGTAAGTCAGATTGTGTGGCTTGCGATAACAGAGCGCTGCGGGTAGAATGTCGCGGCTTAACGTCTGCTTAATTGTTTAACAATTGGCAAGCGTTATCTCAGGGGCTGCTGAATTAGAGATCGGCACCCTTTCTTTCTTTTAAATTTGGAGTTCAAAATGTCTCTAAGCGTTGAAGCTAAAGCACAAATCGTTTCTGAGTTCGGTCGTGGCGCGAACGACAGCGGTTCCACCGAAGTTCAGGTTGCACTGCTGACTGCACAGATCAACCACCTGCAGGGTCACTTTGCAGAGCACAAAAAAGATCACCACAGCCGTCGTGGTCTGCTGCGCATGGTTTCTCAGCGTCGTAAGCTGCTGGACTACCTGAAACGTAAAGATGTTGCACGCTACACCGCGCTGATCGAGCGTCTGGGTCTGCGTCGCTAACTCTAGCGAGTTTCAGAAAGAGGGGCCTTTATGGCCCCTTTTTTCCACCGGACGACCGCTATTTATCAGAAAGAGTACCCGTCAAAACGCTGCCTGGTGTTGTGGTAATCTCGTTTGTCTGCAATGCGTTTAGACAAAATTGAGCTGAAATTACCAACACAGCAGTATTTTGAAAGATAGCGGGTATAATGTATTGTTGTTGTACATATTCTTCATTGCAGAGGTTCGCGCGGCTAATGAGAGGCTTTACCCGCATCGGGTTAGGGTTGTCATTAGTCGCGAGGATGCAAAGAAGATCGGTTTCATTGGCCGGCACGCCACAGGGTGTGCCGCCGTTCATTAAGAAAGGATAGAATTTTGCTTAATCCGATCGTTCGTAAGTTCCAGTACGGTCAGCATACCGTTACGCTGGAAACCGGCATGATGGCACGTCAGGCGACTGCCGCTGTTATGGTTAGCATGGATGACACTGCGGTATTCGTTACCGTTGTGGGTCAGAAAAAAGCGAAACCAGGCCAGGACTTCTTCCCGCTGACCGTTAACTATCAGGAGCGTACCTACGCTGCTGGCCGTATCCCGGGTAGCTTCTTCCGCCGTGAAGGCCGTCCGAGCGAAGGCGAAACCCTGATCGCGCGTCTGATTGACCGCCCGGTTCGTCCGCTGTTCCCGGAAGGCTTCGTCAACGAAGTTCAGGTCATCGCGACCGTCGTTTCCGTTAACCCGCAGGTTAACCCGGATATCGTGGCAATGATCGGTGCATCCGCTGCGCTGTCTCTGTCCGGTATTCCGTTCAACGGCCCGATCGGTGCCGCACGCGTCGGTTACATCAACGACCAGTACGTGCTGAACCCGACTCAGGACGAACTGAAAGAGAGCAAGCTGGACCTGGTGGTTGCCGGTACTGAAGCCGCTGTACTGATGGTTGAGTCCGAAGCAGAACTGCTGAGCGAAGACACCATGCTGGGTGCGGTCGTATTCGGCCACGAGCAGCAGCAGATCGTTATTCAGAACATCAACGACCTGGTGAAAGAAGCCGGTAAACCGCGTTGGGATTGGCAGCCGGAAGCCGTTAACGAAGCGCTGAACGCGCGCGTTGCTGCACTGGCTGAATCTCGCCTGAGCGACGCTTACCGCATCACCGACAAACAAGAGCGTTACGCTCAGGTTGACGTGATCAAATCTGAAACCATCGCGACGCTGGTGGCTGAAGACGAAACCCTGGACGCGAACGAACTGGGTGAAATCCTGCACGCTATCGAGAAAAACGTTGTGCGTAGCCGCGTACTGGCTGGCGAACCGCGTATCGATGGCCGCGAAAAAGACATGATCCGTGGTCTGGACGTGCGCACTGGCGTACTGCCGCGTACTCACGGCTCCGCACTGTTCACCCGTGGCGAAACTCAGGCGCTGGTTACCGCGACCCTGGGTACCGCACGTGACGCACAGGTTCTTGATGAACTGATGGGCGAGCGCACCGACAACTTCCTGTTCCACTACAACTTCCCTCCGTACTCCGTAGGGGAAACCGGCATGGTCGGTTCTCCGAAGCGTCGTGAAATTGGTCACGGTCGTCTGGCGAAGCGCGGCGTGCTGGCAGTGATGCCGGAAGGCGACAAGTTCCCGTACACCGTTCGTGTGGTTTCTGAAATCACCGAATCTAACGGTTCTTCTTCTATGGCTTCCGTATGTGGCGCTTCCCTGGCGCTGATGGATGCAGGCGTGCCGATTAAAGCGGCCGTAGCGGGCATCGCGATGGGTCTGGTGAAAGAAGGCGACAACTTTGTTGTTCTGTCTGACATCCTGGGCGACGAAGATCACCTGGGCGATATGGACTTCAAAGTAGCGGGTTCCCGCGACGGTATCTCTGCGCTGCAGATGGATATCAAAATTGAAGGTATCACCAAAGAGATCATGCAGGTTGCTCTGAACCAGGCTAAAGGTGCGCGTCTGCACATCCTGGGCGTGATGGAACAGGCGATCAACGCACCGCGTGGCGATATTTCTCAGTTCGCTCCGCGTATCCACACCATCAAGATCAATCCGGACAAGATCAAAGACGTTATCGGTAAAGGCGGTTCTGTTATCCGTGCACTGACCGAAGAAACCGGCACCACCATCGAAATCGAAGATGACGGTACCGTGAAGATCGCAGCAACCGACGGCGAGAAAGCAAAACACGCTATCCGTCGTATCGAGGAAATCACTGCTGAAATCGAAGTCGGTCGTATCTACAATGGTAAAGTGACCCGTATCGTTGACTTTGGCGCATTCGTTGCCATCGGTGGCGGTAAAGAAGGTCTGGTCCACATTTCCCAGATCGCCGACAAGCGCGTTGAGAAAGTGACTGACTACCTGCAGATGAATCAGGAAGTGCCGGTTAAAGTTCTGGAAGTTGACCGTCAGGGCCGTATCCGTCTGAGCATTAAAGAAGCAACCGAGCAGTCTCAGCCTGCCGCCGCACCGGAAGCTCCGGCAGCGGAACAGGGCGAGTAAGGTTTGCCTTTTGCCCTCCGCGCTTGCGGAGGGCACATTTCGCTGGCGGGATGCCTTGTTTGCAGGCGGGGGACAGGACGTTCATCCAATTGTTGTCTTCGGGAGTGGGAAATGAAGCCTTTTTTGCGCTGGTGTTTCGTTGCGACAGCACTCACGCTGGCAGGATGCAGCAACTCTGCCTGGCGTAAGAGTGAAGTCCTCGCGGTGCCATTGCAACCGACTTTACAGCAGGAAGTAATCCTGGCGCGCATGGAACAAATACTTGCCAGTCGGGCTTTAACCGATGACGAACGCGCACAGCTTTTATATGAGCGCGGAGTGTTGTATGATAGTCTCGGTCTGAGGGCATTAGCGCGCAACGATTTCTCGCAAGCGCTGGCAATCCGACCCGATATGCCTGAAGTATTCAATTACTTAGGCATTTATTTAACGCAGGCAGGCAATTTTGATGCTGCCTATGAAGCGTTTGATTCTGTACTTGAGCTTGATCCAACTTACAATTATGCGCACTTGAATCGCGGCATCGCGCTTTATTACGGTGGCCGTGCGAAGTTAGCGCAAGATGATCTGCTGGCGTTTTATCAAGACGATCCCAATGATCCTTTCCGCAGCCTGTGGCTTTATCTTGCCGAGCAGAAGCTCGATGAGAAGCAGGCAAAAGTCGCGTTGAAGCAACGCTTCGATAAATCGGATAAAGAGCAATGGGGATGGAACATTGTCGAGTTCTACTTAGGCAACATTGACGAAAAAACGTTAATGGAGCGCCTGAAGGCGGACGCAACGGATAACACCTCGCTCGCTGAGCATCTCAGTGAAACCAACTTCTATTTAGGTAAGTATTACCTAAGTCTTGGGGACAGGGACAGCGCTACGGCACTGTTCAAACTGGCGGTTGCCAACAACGTACATAACTACGTTGAGCACCGATACGCATTGTTGGAATTATCGCTCCTGGGCCAGGACCAAGATGACCTGGCAGAATCGGACCAGCAATAGCTGACGACTACATCAGCCCGTAATCTTTTTTGATTGCCATCACCTTCGCGGGTGAGGGCGTTGTTGTTCGTTAATACACCTACTTTGAGCCGGTTCACACTTTTCAATGAAAATTGCAGATCAATTTCATGATGAGTTATGTAGACTGGCCGCCATTAATATCGAGGCACTTGTACTACATGGCTGAATTCGAAACCACTTTTGCAGATCTGGGCCTGAAGGCTCCTATCCTTGAAGCCCTTAACGATCTGGGTTACGAAAAACCATCTCCGATCCAGGCAGAGTGTATCCCGCACCTGCTTTCTGGTCGTGACGTGCTGGGCATGGCCCAGACTGGTAGCGGTAAAACCGCAGCGTTCTCTCTGCCGCTGCTGAACAATATCGATCCTGAGCTGAAAGCACCGCAGATTCTGGTGCTGGCCCCGACCCGCGAACTGGCGGTTCAGGTGGCTGAAGCCATGACGGACTTCTCTAAACATATGCGCGGCGTAAACGTGGTTGCCCTGTACGGCGGCCAGCGTTATGACGTGCAGCTGCGCGCCCTGCGTCAAGGGCCGCAAATCGTTGTCGGTACCCCGGGTCGTCTGCTGGACCACCTGAAGCGCGGCACCCTGGACCTCTCCAAACTGAGCGGCCTGGTGCTGGACGAAGCAGATGAAATGCTGCGCATGGGCTTTATCGAAGACGTTGAAACCATTATGGCGCAGATTCCAGAAGGTCATCAGACCGCGCTGTTCTCTGCAACCATGCCGGAAGCTATCCGTCGTATTACCCGTCGCTTTATGAAAGAGCCGCAGGAAGTGCGCATTCAGTCCAGCGTCACTACGCGTCCGGACATCAGCCAGAGCTACTGGTCCGTGTACGGCATGCGCAAAAACGAAGCGCTGGTACGTTTCCTGGAAGCGGAAGATTTTGATGCGGCGATTATCTTCGTACGTACCAAAAACGCGACCCTGGAAGTGGCTGAAGCGCTGGAACGCAGCGGCTATAACAGCGCCGCGCTGAACGGCGACATGAACCAGTCTCTGCGTGAACAGACTCTGGATCGTCTGAAAGATGGTCGTCTGGACATCCTGATCGCGACCGACGTTGCGGCCCGTGGCCTGGACGTTGAGCGTATCAGCCTGGTCGTTAACTACGACATCCCGATGGACTCCGAGTCTTACGTTCACCGTATCGGTCGTACCGGTCGTGCGGGTCGTGCTGGCCGTGCGCTGCTGTTCGTTGAGAACCGCGAACGTCGTCTGCTGCGCAACATCGAACGCACGATGAAGCTGACCATTCCAGAAGTTGAGCTGCCGAACGCAGAACTGCTGGGCAAACGCCGTCTGGAAAAATTCGCCGCGAAAGTACAGCAGCAGCTGGAAAGCAGCGATCTGGATCAGTACCGTGCACTGCTGGCGCAAATCCAGCCGACCGCGGAAGGCGAAGAGCTGGACGTTGAAACGCTGGCCGCTGCGCTGCTGAAAATGGCACAGGGCGAACGTTCTCTGATCGTTCCACCCGATGCGCCAATGCGTCCTAAGCGTGAGTTCCGTGACCGTGACGATCGTTTCGAACGTCGTGACCGCAACGACCGTGGTCCGCGCGATCGTAATGAGCGTGGTGGCGAAGATCGTCCTAAACGCGAACGTCGTGACGTTGGCGATATGGAACTGTATCGCATTGAAGTGGGTCGTGATGATGGCGTTGAAGTTCGTCACATCGTTGGCGCTATCGCGAACGAAGGCGACATCAGCAGCCGTTACATCGGTAACATCAAGCTGTTCGGTACCCACTCTACTATCGAACTGCCAAAAGGCATGCCGGGCGAAGTACTGCAGCACTTTACTCGTACCCGCATCCTGAACAAACCGATGAACATGCAGCTGATCGGCGACGCGCAGCCTCGTCCAGAGCGCAGCGGTCGTAGCTTCGGCGGCGAACGTCGCGAAGGCGGTCGTAGCTTCGGTGGCGAACGTCGTGAAGGCGGTCGTGGCTTCGGCGGCGAGCGTCGTGAAGGCGGTCGTGGTGATGGTCGTCGTTTCAGCGGCGAACGTCGTGAAGGCAGCCGTGCTCCGCGTCGTGATGATGCTGCTGCGCCGCGTCGTGATGACTCCGCAGGCCGTCGTCGTTTCGGCGGTGACGCATAAGCCCAACGGCTTAAAAGCGTAAAGTAAAATATACAGCCCCGATCGTGACGATTGGGGCTTTTTTTATTCCCTTTGTACTCGTGTACTGGTACAGTGCAACACATTAAAATGCAGTAGCAAAATAATACACTGGAGAAAAGGCTGTATGGCGACACTAACCACCACCCAAACGTCACCTTCGCTGCTTGGCGGCGTGGTGATCATCGGCGGCACAATCATTGGTGCGGGGATGTTTTCTCTGCCGGTGGTGATGTCCGGTGCGTGGTTCTTCTGGTCAATGGCGGCGCTGGTGTTTACCTGGTTCTGCATGCTGCATTCCGGGCTGATGATTCTGGAAGCTAACCTGAACTATCGCATTGGCTCCAGCTTCGACACCATCACCAGGGATCTGCTGGGTAAAGGCTGGAACGTGGTGAACGGTATCTCCATCGCCTTCGTGCTCTATATTCTGACCTACGCCTATATTTCAGCGAGCGGGTCGATTCTGCACCACACGTTCTCTGAGATGTCGCTAAACGTCCCGGCGCGTGCGGCGGGCTTTGGCTTCGCGCTGCTGGTGGCCTTTGTGGTGTGGCTGAGCACCAAAGCGGTGAGCCGTATGACCGCGATTGTGCTGGGCGCGAAGGTGATCACCTTCTTCCTGACCTTCGGTAGCCTGATGGGGCACGTTACGCCCGCGACGCTGTTTAACGTTGCTGAGAGCCACGCCAGCTATACGCCTTATCTGCTGATGACGCTGCCGTTCTGTCTGGCCTCCTTTGGCTATCACGGCAACGTGCCGAGCCTGATGAAGTACTACGGCAAAGATCCGAAGACCATCGTGAAATGCCTGGTGTACGGCACGCTGCTGGCGCTGGTGCTCTACACCGTATGGCTGCTGGGGACGATGGGCAACATCCCGCGTCCGGAATTTATCGGTATTGCGCAGAAGGGCGGTAACATTGATGTGCTGGTACAGGCGCTGAGCGGCGTGCTCAATAGCCGTGGCCTGGATCTGCTGCTGGTGGTGTTCTCCAACTTTGCGGTGGCGAGTTCATTCCTTGGGGTGACGCTAGGCCTGTTTGACTATCTGGCGGATCTGTTCAAATTTGATGATTCTGCGCTGGGTCGCTTCAAAACGGCGCTGCTGACCTTCCTGCCACCGATTATCGGCGGCCTGCTGTGGCCGAACGGTTTCCTGTACGCCATTGGTTACGCAGGGTTGGCGGCAACGATCTGGGCGGCAATTGTTCCGGCGCTGCTGGCGCGCAAATCCCGTAAACGCTTCGGTAGCCCGAAATTCCGCGTCTGGGGCGGCAAGCCGATGATAGCGCTGATTCTGGTGTTTGGCGTGGGTAACGCGCTGGTGCATGTGCTGTCGAGCTTTAACCTGCTGCCGGTTTATCAGTAAGGCATTCGCCCGGTGGCGCTACGCTTACCGGGCCTACATTCTTGTGTAGGCCGGATAAGGCGCAGCCGCCATCCGGCACAAACCACACTACCCCAACAGTTCCCGCTTCACATCCATCGCCAACCCAAACGAATGCAGCCGCGCCTGGTGATCGAAAATCTGGCCGTTAACCATAATCTCATCCGCCTGCGTTTCCCGCAGAATCGACTCCAGCCCGTGGCGCACCTTCGCTTTATCGCCTACCAGTGACATCCGCAGCGCCTGATCGACACCGTATTTTTCCGACGGCGTCCAGAAATGTTCCATTTGCTGCACCGGCGGTGGCAACTGCCCGGTTTCACCACGGCGCAGTTTGGTAAATGCCTGTTGCATCGAGGTGAAGAGGAATTCGGCATCGCGGTTGCTGTCGGCGGCGATAATATTAATGCACACCATTGCATACGGTTTCTCGAGCCGCGCTGACGGCTGGAAGTGAGTGCGGTAGAGGTGCAAGGCCTGGAACAGCATATCCGGTGCAAAGTGCGAGGCGAAGGCAAACGGTAGGCCAAGCTGTGCCGCCAGCTGCGCACCGTACAGGCTTGAGCCTAACAGCCACACCGGTATTTTCTCGCCATAGCCCGGTACCGGGCGCACCTGCGGGTTAGGATCGGCCGCATCAAACCAGTCCACCAGTTCCGCCACGTCGCGCGGGAAGTTATCGATATCCCCGCTCATATGACGACGCAGCGCGCGCATCGTCGGCTGGTCGCTACCCGGCGCGCGGCCAAGGCCGAGATCGATACGTCCCGGATACAGCGTATTCAGCGTCCCGAACTGTTCGGCAATCACCAGCGGTGAGTGGTTAGGTAGCATCACGCCGCCTGAACCCAGATGTAGCGTAGTCGTGTGGGCGGCGAGATAGCCAATCAGTACCGAAGTTGCCGCACTGGCGATACCGACCATATTGTGGTGTTCTGCCAGCCAATAGCGGTGATAGCCGCGCTTTTCAGCGAGCTGTGCGAGATCGAGAGAATGGGAGAAGGCTTCTCGCGCGGAGGAGCCCTGAGGGATCGGCGCGAGGTCGAGCACCGAGAAGGCAACGGTTTTGTCAGTCATAAAGGCTCACTTTGCTACAGCATAGTCATCAGATTGAAGGTCTTGTTCCCACCGGGGTCGCCCGGCCAGAAAAGCTGCATCTTTAATAATGCATTAAAATCTGACGACAGTTGTTAACAAAGTGAGCGGTTTTATCAGGCCTGTAGCTCCAGCCCGGCCAGACGCTTCCAGTAGCCGTTGCAGTCGCTGTTGGCGGTCAGCGGCAGCGGGGCTGCGCCATTTTCGTTAGCGCGGAAGGCGTCAAGCATGGCGAAGGTCTCATTGCCCATCGGCGACAGACGCACCATATCAACCAGTCCGTGCATCGATGTCAGTTCGTTGCCGAGGTTGTAAACGTAGCCGCTCATAGTCTGAATACCGTTCAGCACGAACACCTGCTGATTCTCCTGCGACAGCATGCTGCGCCCGTTAGGGTACTTGATGCAGCAGGTCTCGCACTCATCTTTTGGCTTATCTTCTGAGCGCGCGGTAAAGCAGCGGGCGGAATAGGCCAGCGGCAGGTGACCGTAGCTCAGCACTTCCACTTCAAACTTATCGCGGATGCCCAGCTCTTCACACTGATTGAGCAGGTTTACCAGCCAATCGCGCGAGAGCTCAACCGGCATGCACCAGCGAACCATGCCCTGCTTTTGCAACAGGCGCAGGGTGACCGCGTTATAGCAGTTCAGCGCATGGCCGGCGACGAACGGTAGCTTACGCTCAGCGCACAGGTTAACCACGCCCAAATCGCTGGCTTCAACGAGGAAGTCACCGTTCTCAACATAGCGCTTGAGCTCGCCCAGCTCGGACGATGCCTGGACCAGCGCGAGGGTGGAGAGCACCACCTGTTTACCGCTACCGGCCAGCGATTTGGCCATATCCAGCCAGTCGCCCACTTTGGTGGCGCGGCGTTTGCTGCATACGGCTTCACCCAGATAAATGGTGTCGGCGTTGCTGATGGCGGCCTGCTGGTAGAAATCTTCCAGCGTCTCTTTTGACCAGTAGTAAAGCACCGGCCCTAATGAATATTTCATGGGAATTCCTACTGCCATTTACGGTGATACGCGCCGAGCGTGGTCTGGGTGCCTTCGGACATCGAGCCGAGGGTTTCCATCCACGCGGCCTGCGGAACGAAGTTCTGCGGATCGGCCATACAGCGGTCGATCGCCTGACGCCAGACTTTGGCCACCTGGCTAACGTACGCCGGGCTGCGCTGGCGGCCTTCAATTTTCACCGAGGCGATGTTCGCGGCCAGCAGTTCCGGCAGCAGCTCCAGCGTGTTAAGGCTGGTGGGCTCTTCCAACGCGTGATAGCGCTCGCCGTCTACCAGATAGCGGCCTTTGCACAACGTTGGGTATCCGGCGTTTTCGCCGTCCTGATAGCGGTCAATCAACACTTCGTTAAGCCGTGACTCCAGCCCCTGCGGCGTTTGCTGCCAGCGTACGTAGCGGGCCGGTGAACAGGCACCCACGGTGTTCGGCGACTCGCCGGTTAAATAAGACGAGAGGTAGCAGCGGCCTTCGGCCATAATGCACAGACTGCCGAAGGCGAACACTTCCAGCGGCACCGGCGTGACGCGAGCCAGCTGTTTCACCTGGTGAATCGACAGCACGCGCGGCAGCACTACGCGGGCAACGTCAAAGTTGCGATGATAGAACTGAATCGCCTCTTCGTTCGTCGCGGATGCCTGAACGGAGACATGGCGCTCAATATGCGGGTAGCGCTCTGCGGCATACTCAAGCATGGCGAGGTCGGCAAGGATCAGCGCATCGGCACCCAACTGGGCGGCCATGTCTACGGCGCGCTGCCAGCGCACGTAGCCGTCCGGGTGCGCGAAGGTGTTGATGGCGATATGCAGCTTACGGCCGTGTTGATGCACGAAGCTGACGGCTTCCTGCAATTTCTTTTCGGTAAAGTTCAGACCAGCGAAATGGCGGGCGTTGGTATCGTCTTTCAGCCCGATGTACACCGCATCCGCGCCGTTTTCGATAGCCGCTTTTAGCGCCGGGAGGTTTCCGGCAGGGCAGAGCAACTCCATAATTCTTCCTGAGTTAGCGGCCCAGCAGGGCGCATTATTGTTAATGAATGGGGATTTTAGTTAACCTATCGCTAATCATTTTTGATTTGAGGCAGACAAAAGCGTATTGATTGCGCCAATAATCCCTCTGTCTCACGACATAATTGTTGATTTACGCCGCTATGTCGTTTATCTGATATGGCAAAATAACGGAACTATTGCATTCAGGGAGTAAAGCTTGTGTTGGATAAACTGCGTTCACGTCTGGTTCATGTTGCTCCGACTTTAATGAGCGTTCCGGTAAAATTGACGCCGTTCGCGCTTAAGCGTCAGGTGCTACAACAGGTGTTAAGCTGGCAGTTCCGCCAGGCGCTAAACGATGGCGAACTGGATTTTCTCGACGGCCGCTGGTTAAGCATTGAGGTGCGTGATATTGGCCTGAAATGGTTCACCTCCGTTGAGAATGAACGTCTTATCGTGAGCGATGCTGCCCAGGCAGACGTGAGCTTTAGCGCGGACGCCAGCGATTTGCTGATGATCGCCGCGCGTAAACAGGACCCGGATACGCTCTTTTTCCAGCGTCGGCTGGTGATTGAAGGCGACACGGAGCTGGGTCTTTATGTCAAAAATCTGATGGATGCTATCGAGCTTGAGCAGATGCCAAAAGCGCTGCGCGTGATGCTGATGCAGCTGGCTGATTTCGTTGAAGCTGGCCTAAAATCACCATCAGAAACTAAACATACATCGGTAGGTGAGCCATGCTGATTCGAGTAGAAATTGGAATTGATGCCCCGGGCATCGACGCGCTGCTGCGTCGGACCTTCAACCGTGACGGCGAAGCCAATCTGGTACGCGAGCTGCGCGAAGACGGTCTGATCACGCTGGGCCTGGTGGCTACGGATGATGAAGGCCATGTGGTGGGCTATGTGGCATTTAGCCCGGTCAGCATTGAAGGCGAAGAGCTACAGTGGGTCGGTCTGGCTCCGCTGGCGGTCGATGAAGCCTATCGCGGCCAGGGGCTGGCGCGTCAGATGGTCTATGAAGGTCTGGATTCACTCAACGAGTTCGGCTATGCGGCGGTCGTCACGCTTGGCGATCCGGCGCTGTACGGGCGCTTCGGCTTCGAACGGGCGTCCCAGTACGATCTGCGTTGTCGTTGGCCGGGGACCGAAGAAGCGTTTATGGTGCACCGTCTGGCCGACGATGCGTTAAACGGCGTGCACGGCCTGGTGGAATACTCTGACCACTTTAACCGTTTCTAAGGCTGTCCAGTAACGTTTCAAACGAACCGTCACCTGCGACGAGGCGCTCTTTCTGGCGCTTCGTTAGCTGTTTAATGCGGTACTCCAGGCGTAGTGCCAGCGAGTGCTCGCCCACTTCACCGGAAAATGCCAGCCGCAGCGCGCCTTTGCCGCGCAGCGCCTTCGCGCCTTTACCGCTCTGATGCTGGTGAAATCGCCGTTCAACATCGGTGGTGATACCGGTGTACAATTTGTCGTCCTCGGTGCGGACAAGATAAAGAAACCAACGCACGTGTGCCAACCTGTCTGTGTAGGTGAGCGCACCATAGCATATCGGAGAGAACAGATGGAAACGCTGGCAACCATCAGCCGCTGGCTGTCGAAACAACATGTCGTAGGCTGGTGCGTAGCGAATGAGGGCGAGCTGTGGTGTGCCAATGCGTTCTACGTCTACGACCCGCAGAGGGTGGCGTTTTATCTGCTGAGCGAAGAAACCACCCGCCATGGCCAGATGACCGGCAAACAGGCCTCGGTGGCCGGGACGGTCAACGGCCAGCCGAAAACGGTGGCGCTGATTCGCGGCGTGCAGTTTAAAGGGCAAATTCGTCTGCTTGAGGGCGAAGAAGCCGATGAGAAGCGCGCGCTATACGTCCGTCGCTTCCCGGTGGCCCGCATGCTCTCTGCCCCGGTATGGGAGCTACGTCTCGACGAGCTAAAGTTTACCGACAATACCCTTGGCTTCGGCAAAAAACTACACTGGCTGCGCGACTAAAGCCGCGGCAGCTCCAGCGTAAAGCGCGTGGCGACGGTATCGGAGGTCACGCCAATCTTCCCGCGATGCGCCAGTACGATCGATTTTACGATCGCCAGACCAATCCCGCTGTTTTCCCCTTTCCGCTGGCGCGACGGATCGACCCGGTAAAAACGATCGAACAAACGCGGCAGATGCTCTGCCGCAATCGGCGTACCGGGATTCTCGACACAGTACTCCACCCAGCCGCCTTTCTCGCTGACCTGTACGGTGACCGACATTCCACGCGGAGTGTAACGGATAGCATTGGAGAGCAAGTTGTTGATCACCCGGCGAATCATAAGCGGATCGCCCGATATCAACGACGGCTGCCCTGCAAACCTCAGCGTCACTTCACGTTCTTCCGCCCAGGCTTCAAAGAACTCAAATACCTTCATCGTTTCACTTTGCAGATCCAGCGGTACACGCTCGGGGATCAGCAGATTTTCATCGGCCTGCGCCAGAAATAGCATATCGCTGACCATCTTCGCCATCCGGTTGTACTCTTCGAGGCTGGAGTACAGCACGTCTTCCAGCTCTTTGACCGTTCGCGGCTGGCTGAGCGCTATTTCGGTTTGAGTCAGCAGATTGGTAATCGGCGTGCGGATTTCATGGGCGATATCGGCCGAGAAGTTGGCCTGTCGACGGAATACATCTTCGATCCGGCCGATCATCTGGTTGAACGACATCACCAGCTGTTCCAGTTCGATCGGCACCCTGGACGGATCCAGCCGCACGTCGAGATTTTCTGAGGTAATACTTTTAATCTCATGGCTGACGTCGCGCAGCGGCTGGTGGCCCTTGCGCACGGCGATCAGCACGATCACGATAATCAACAGGCTGATGACGGCAGCAATCATCATCAGGTTGCGTTTTAGCGCATCGAGATAATGCAGATGAAAGTCGATCGACAGCGCGGTCAGCAGGGTGTAGGTCCGATCCTTTGCCTGGAGGGTGGAGGTGATGACCCGATAGGTTGTGGGGTGCTGAGCGCTCACGGCATGTTCTGCCATCGGACGCATCGCGCTGCCGGTCCAGCGGAACATTTGCCCGGACTGACGTTCACGAGTGAAACGATCGCTGGTGAGAATCGGCGACAGATCCGGCCCGCCCGGTGAGTGGTAGAGATGGGCGTTATCCGGCGTGGCGAGCAGCACGGCGGTGTTGCGATAGCCCGCCAGCACATTGTTAATATTCGCGAGCTTCTCCGCTTCTGAGGTATCAGGTGCGGTCAGCAGCGCGTTCAGCGTCGCGTTGACTTGCTTCAGGTCGCTGACATCCTGCTCAGCGAAGTGTTGCTCCACCGAGTGCAGCATGATGCCGGTGAAGGCGGCAAAGGCGATGACGGTGGCCAGGCTGATAAAAAAGGTCAGACGCGTTGCCAGCGAGAACGGGCGGCGTAGGCTAGCCTTCATCCCGAACCTCAAGCACGTAGCCCACGCCGCGTACGGTCTGAATCAGTTTGGGCGAGAAGTCGTTATCAATTCTGGCACGCAGACGTTTGACGGCGACGTCGATAACGTTGGTGTCGCTGTCGAAGTTCATATCCCAGACCTGTGAAGCAATGAGCGAGCGGGGCAGCACTTCTCCCTGATGGCGGAGAAAGAACTCCAGGAGCGTAAACTCTTTACTGGTTAGCGTGATGCGGGTATCGCCGCGGGTGACTTTGCGCGAGACCAGATCGAGCGTAAGGTCGGCCACCTGAAACTGACTTTCGACAATGGCGGCCGCGCCGCGCCGCAGCAGAGTGCGCACGCGCGCCAGCAGTTCGGCAAAGGCGAACGGCTTGACCAGATAATCGTCGGCACCCAGTTCCAGCCCCTTCACCCGTTGCTCAATCGTGCCCAGCGCGGTTAGCAGCAGAATCGGCATCCCTTTATTGGCGGCGCGCAGCATGCGCACGATATCCCAGCCGTTAACGTCCGGCAGCATGATATCCAGCACAATCAGATCGTAATCGGCGGTCATGGCCAGATGATAGCCGTTGAGGCCATTGTCGGCGTGATCCACCACGAAGCCTGCTTCCGTCAGCCCCTTGCACAGGTACTGCCCGGTTTTGACTTCGTCTTCTACCACCAGAATTTTCACGCGTCCTCCGTCGCTGCTGTGTGATGGGGCCATTCTAATGAGGTGTAAGGAATGACGGAAGAAAAAAGCCCGTCCTGATGTTACCTGTAGTCCGCAGAGCAGTGACGCCGCCATCGGGCAGCCTGAGCCAGGCAGCCCGATGGCGCTACGCTTATCAGGCCTACAAGCGTTGGTATTACTCCGCCCACGCGTTCTGCCGTTTCAGCTCCTCGTTGACCTTGTCGTTGAGCGTCTTGAGTACCGCCGGAATATCGCCCTCGCAGTCGGCATAAATTTTGTTAAAACCGTCGGCGGTGATCTGCCTTACCGGGATCCAGTTTGGGATCTGCGGCATGTAGCGCCCTTCCTTCGCGTAGGTTTCCGCAAACACTTCCCAGCGCGGATCGTCATGGTAATCCTTGATGTTCAGCGTTTTATTGATCGGCAGGCGGACGATCGGCATCGAGGTACTGTCGGTCGCCATACCGATCTTCTGGCCTTCTGGTGAAATTAAAAACTCGAGGAATTTTTTAGCCGCCGCTTTGCGCTGGCTGGTTTTCATCAGGAATGCCGTGGTGCCTTCGGCCATCGACGCTGCGCCGCCGGGGCCCGCCGGCGGGGGGACTACGGTATAGGTCGCTTTACCCGGATCTTTATCAAACAGGGCAATATGGTACGGGCCGGAGGAGTACATCCCGCTTTGTCCGGAACGGAAGGCCGTGTTCGCATCGGCAGTGGTGTGATTAATCGCGCCCGGCTGTGCAAGCCCTTCGCAAACCATGCTTCGCATAAATGTCATCGCGGCGACCGCTTCCTGGCCGTTGAGCGCGGCCTTAAATTTTCCCGGCTGGGTGGCAACCAGATAATTACCGCCCGCCTGCCACAGATAGGAAGATGAAAATGAGCTGGCATAGCCGCGGGTGGTCGATAGCGGCATGGTAAAGCCGTAGGTATCATTCTTACCGTTACCGTCAGGATCGTTGCGGGTGAACGCCTGCGCCACGTTTTTCAGTTCATCCCAATTGGTGGGGGCCTTAAGGTTAAGCTTGTTGAGCCAATCCTGGCGGATAAACAGCGCATAGGTATGCGCCGACGTTGGGACGCCGTAGTACTTACCGTCCGGGAGCTGTGCGGATTTCCACGCCGTCTCGTAAACATCGCCGCCGCCTTTCAGTTCGCCGGGTTTGATTTCATCGACGATACCTAGCTGCACCATCTGGCCGACAATAATGGCGTCGTTGAAAACCACGTCCGGCAGCGCGTTGCCGGTTGCCGCGCGCGCCAGTCGCTGGTCAAAGTCGGTGACGGCGTTGAAGTACTTGATGGATATCCCTGTCTCTTTCTGGAACTGGTCGGCGAGTTTTTGGTAAATCACTTTTGAATCATTGCTGGCGCGTATCCAGACGTCGAGCTGTTCGCTGAAGGCATTTTGTGAAAGGGCACATAACAAGGCTAAACCAAGCGCTTTTGTTCTGAATTTCATAGAGAGACTCCGGTTTTGCGATAGGTATTATTTTCATCCCTGAACAGAGGTAAGGATTGGTGAAAAGGAAAACGAAAGTGATGATAGGAGCGCTATTTGTATGAAACAATGTTCTATTATGGCTAACCGGTAAATATCGTATCGTTATGCGGTGCGTCTCACAGAGAAAATGCAGAGAATTCTTTCGGGGAAATATAACCTCTTGAAAAAGTTATCTTGCTTTTTTTCTAATAAAAATACTTATTTGTCATTCAGACGTTAATTTGTGAGCAATCTGGCATATTATTGAATAAATGTGATCGCGGTTAATTTCTTTCCACCGATATTCCCTTTTTTTATGTTCGTAAAAGCTAATTTATTTTTTCTGCACGACTTTTCGCTGTGCGGATCACGTTATCTCAGGCCTTAAATGACAACTTTGTCATTATCCTGTCAGGCTGCAAACAGAGTCGCTCCCGTAAGGTAATTGCCAGGCCAGCCCTTTTCCTTGGCCATACAGGACGTGACATGTTGAAAGTAAAACCGCTGACGCTGCTGATGGCGTTGTTTCTGGCCGGGTGCGTCTCGCTGGCGCCGGACTATCAACAGCCGGAAAATACCGTGCCCGAGCAATTCTCGCTGTCTTCGGGAGCGCTGGTGCCAACCGGCACCCGCTGGCAGGAGACCGGCTGGCAATCGTTTTTCGCCGATCCGCAGGCAAAGCGGCTGATTGACATTGCGCTGCGTAACAACCGTGACTTACGTATGGCGGTACTCAACGTTGAGGCCGCGCGCGCGCAGTATCAGGTCACCGACGCCGGGCGTTATCCGCAGCTGGATGGCACTGCGGACGCCAGCTATAAAGGCGACCTGCAGGGCAATAACCCCACCGATAAAGGCTACGCGACCGGGTTGAACCTGAGCTATGAGCTCGACTTTTTCGGCAAGCTGAAAAACATGAGCGAAGCTGACAGGCAGAACCTCTTCGCCAGTCAGGCGGCCCAGCGCGCCGCGCAAATTACCCTGGTGACCAGCGTTTCGCAGGCCTATTTCAACCAGCGTCGGCTGGCCGCACAGCTGGCGATCGCCAAAGAGACGCTGCGTAACTATCAGCAGTCGTACGGTTTTGTTGAACAGCAGCTGGTCACCGGCAGTACCAATGTGCTGGCTCTGGAACAGGCGCGCGGCGTGATAGAAAGCACCCGTGCGGACATCGCTAAGCGTGAAGGCGAGCTGGCGCAGGCCGGCCATTTACTGCAGCAACTGCTGGGTACCTACAGCACGCCGCTAAGCGATAGCGCGCAAAGTGAGGCGGTGAACCCGCTGGTGCTGCCAGCAAACCTGCCGTCAGCGATTCTGCTTCAGCGCCCGGACATCATGGCGGCGGAGCACCAGCTGCGTGCCGCTGATGCCAATATTGGCGTGGCGCGTGCGGCATTTTTCCCCTCCATCACCCTAACCAGCGGTGTCTCAACCAGCAGCTCGGCGCTCTCCAGCCTGTTTAACGCAGCAAGCGGTATGTGGAGCTTTGTGCCGAAGGTTGATCTGCCCATTTTCAACGCCGGGCGTAATGAAGCCAATCTGGCGCTGGCAAACGTGAAGCAGCGTCAGGCCGTGGTGGCCTATGAGCAAAAAATTCAGGCGGCGTTTAAGGATGTGGCCGACGCACTCTCGCTGCGCGACAGTATTCAGGGGCAGCTGGCGGCCCAGCGGCGTTATTTATCCTCGCTGCAAATCACCCTACAACGCGCACGTGGTTTATATGCCAGCGGTGCGGTGAGCTATATCGAGGTGCTCGATGCTGAGCGCTCAATATTCACCACGCAGCAAGCCATTCTCGATTTAATTTATTCCCAACAGGTTAACGAAATCAATTTATTCACCGCCCTTGGCGGCGGCTGGAAAGCATAAAACTTATTCAGGAGTCTTAAATATGCGTCACTTTACCACTCTGCTTGGCGGTATTTTTATGGTTATGACGATGAACGTTCAGGCGACAGAAATGCAGCATGACGGTCATGGATCCATGACGACGATGAATGCGCAACCCACGGTTATTCAGGGAACCGGGATTGTGAAGTTAATTGATCGACAGGCGAAGAAAATCACCATTGCGCACGATGCGATTGCGGCAATCGGCTGGCCGGCGATGACCATGCGTTTTACCTACGCTGAACCGACGGCGGCAATCGAGCAGCTTAAAGCGGGTAGCCAGGTGGATTTCAGCTTTATCCAACAGGGAAATATTTCCCTTCTTCAGGACATTAAGACGCGCTGAACGCTATGACCAACGCACAATTCAAATACGCCGTGACGATCGTCTGTAGCCTGATAGTCGGCGGAATAGCCCCGGTGATGATGGGCCACCTGTCGACCCCGGCGGAACATGCCCATGCGCAGCCAGCCGAGCGTAAGGTGCTCTACTGGTACGATCCGATGAAGCCGGATGTCCGCTTTGATAAACCGGGTAAGTCGCCGTTCATGGATATGGATCTGGTGGCAAAGTACGCCGACGAGGGCGGTGAGGCCTCCGCGAATGGCGTACGCATCGACCCTACTCAGGTGCACAACTTAGGGCTACGCACCGTGGCGGTCAGCAAGGGGCGGCTGAGCGACAGCCAGACGCTCCCGGCTAACGTCAGCTATAACGAGTACCAGTTTGTGATTGTACAGGCGCGTGCGGAAGGCTTTATCGAAAAGGTTTATCCGCTGACGGTGGGGGATACGGTCCACAAGGGCGCGCCCTTAGTCGAGGTCACTATCCCATCGTGGGTCGAGGCGCAGAGTGAATACCTGCTGCTGGCGAACTCGGGCGGAACGCTAACTCAGCTGGATGGCGTGCTCGAGCGCCTGCGGCTGGCGGGGATGCCGGAGGCAGACATCCAGCGTATGCGTGCCACTCGCCGGGTGCAGACGCGCTTTACGCTCACCGCACCAATTGATGGCGTGCTGACCGCCTTTAGCCTGAAAAGCGGCATGAATATCGCCAAAGACAACGTGGTGGCACAAATCCAGGGCATGGACCCGGTCTGGATCAGCGCCGCCGTACCGGAGTCGATGGCCTGGCAACTGAAGAATGCCGCCCAGTTCCGCATCGCGATCCCTGCTTATCCGGATAAAACTTTCCCTATCCAGACGTGGTCGGTACTGCCGAGCGTCGATCCGACGACGCGTACCGTACAGGTACGTTTGCAGGTCAATAACCGCGATGGGCTGCTTAAGCCCGGCATGAATGCCTCGCTGAAACTGCAAAGCCAAAGCGATGAGATGCTGCTCATCCCCTCGCAGGCGGTGATTGATACCGGTGACGAGCAGCGGGTCATTACCGTTGGCCCGGACGGTGAATTTATCCCGAAGACAATCCAGGTGCTGCACGAATCCCGGCAGCAGACGGGGATTGCCGGTGGTCTGGTCGAGGGGGAGTCGGTGGTCCTCAACGGCCTGTTCCTGATTGACTCTGAAGCGAACATCAGCGGCGCGTTAGACCGTATGCGCCGCGCCGCCGACGCCCACGCCGGGCACTCAGGAGGCGGTAATGATTGAATGGATAATCCGGCGCTCGGTGGCAAACCGTTTCCTGGTCATGATGGGCGTGCTGTTTTTAAGCCTCTGGGGAGGCTGGACCATACTGAATACGCCAGTGGATGCGCTGCCGGACCTCTCGGATGTACAGGTTATCGTTAAAACTAACTATCCAGGGCAGGCGCCGCAGATTGTGGAAAACCAGGTGACTTATCCGCTGACGACCACCATGCTTTCGGTCCCGGGGGCGAAGACTGTCCGCGGCTTCTCGCAGTTTGGGGCCTCTTACGTGTACGTCATCTTTGAAGACGGGATGGATTTGTACTGGGCGCGCTCGCGCGTGCTGGAGTACCTCAACCAGGTGCAGGGGAAACTGCCGCAGGGCGTCAGCTCGGAGATTGGCCCTGATGCGACCGGCGTCGGTTGGATCTTTGAGTACGCGCTGGTGGACAAAAGCGGTAAGCACGATCTGGCCGCGCTGCGATCGTTACAGGACTGGTTCCTGAAGTACGAGCTGAAAACGATCCCTAACGTTGCCGAAGTGGCGTCAATCGGCGGCGTGGTAAAACAGTATCAGGTGCAGGTCGACCCGATGAAGCTCGCCCAATACGGCATCAGCCTCAGCGACGTCAAACAGGCGCTCAGCACGTCTAACCAGGAGGCGGGCGGTTCATCAGTAGAGATTGCCGAAGCCGAATACATGGTACGCGCAACCGGATACCTGAAGAGCCTGGCAGACTTTAACCATATCGTTTTGAAGGCGGGTACCGACGGCGTACCGGTGTATCTGCAGGATGTGGCGCGCGTGCAGATCGGTCCGGAAATGCGTCGTGGTATTGCCGAACTAAACGGTGAAGGCGAAGTGGCGGGCGGCGTTGTCCTGCTGCGTTCGGGCAAGAACGCCCGAGAAGTGATTACGGCGGTGAAAGACAAGCTGGCCGCGCTGCAAAAAAGCCTGCCTGATGGCGTTGAGGTGGTGACCACCTACGACCGTAGCCAGCTGATTGACCGGGCAATTGACAATCTGCGCGGCAAGCTGATTGAGGAATTTATCGTTGTGGCGGTCGTGTGTGCGCTATTCCTCTGGCACGTCCGTTCGGCGCTGGTGGCCATTGTCTCGTTGCCGCTGGGGCTGTGCATTGCCTTTATCGTCATGCACTTCCAGGGGCTGAATGCCAATATCATGTCGCTCGGCGGTATTGCGATTGCGGTTGGGGCGATGGTGGACGCGGCGATCGTGATGATCGAAAACGCCCACAAGCGGCTGGAGCACTGGCAGGAAGCGCATCCCAACGTGCAGATGGATAACGCCACGCGCTGGAAAGAGATTACCGACGCGGCGGTCGAAGTCGGGCCGGCGCTGTTTATCAGCCTGCTGATCATCACTCTGTCGTTTATCCCGATCTTTACCCTCGAAGGGCAGGAGGGGCGGCTGTTTGGCCCGCTGGCGTTTACCAAAACCTACGCCATGGGCGGGGCTGCGGCGCTGGCGATCGTGGTGATCCCTATCCTGATGGGGTTCTGGATCAAAGGCCGGATCCCGGCAGAGTCGCGCAATCCGCTGAACCGCGTGCTGATAGCCTTGTATCATCCGCTGCTGCTGAATGTATTGCGCTGGCCAAAGCTGACGCTGGTGGTCGCGCTGCTGTCGATGTTGACCGTGCTCTGGCCGCTTAGCAAGGTGGGCGGCGAGTTTCTGCCGAAAATTAACGAAGGCGATCTGCTCTACATGCCCTCCACGCTGCCGGGCATTTCTCCGGGCCAGGCGGCGGTGCTGCTACAGCAGACTGATAAGCTGATAAAGACGGTACCGGAGGTGGCATCGGTGTTTGGCAAGTCGGGAAAAGCGGAAACGGCGACCGACTCCGCGCCGCTGGAGATGATTGAAACCACCATCCAGCTCAAGCCGCAGGATCAATGGCGCCCGGGGATGACGCTCGACAAAATCATTGATGAACTGGACGCCACCGTGCGCCTGCCGGGCCTGGCGAACCTGTGGGTGCCACCGATTCGTAACCGTATCGATATGCTCTCTACCGGCATTAAAAGTCCCATTGGTATCAAAGTGTCGGGCACGTCGCTGGCGGATATTGATGACGTGGCGCAGCGTATTGAAACCGTGGCGAAAACCGTGCCCGGGGTCGTCTCTGCGCTGGCAGAGCGGCTGGAAGGTGGGCGCTATATTGATGTGGATATCGACCGGCAGAAAGCGGCCCGTTACGGCATGACCGTTGGCGATGTACAGCTGTTCGTCTCATCGGCGATCGGCGGCACGACGGTGGGGGAGACCGTGGAGGGCGTGGCACGCTACCCGATTAATATTCGTTATCCGCAGGGCTTCCGCGATGGCCCAACGGCGCTGCGCCAGCTGCCGATTCTGACGCCGGCAAAGCAGCAGATTACGCTGGGTGATGTGGCGCAGGTGAAGGTGGTTTCCGGGCCAACGATGCTGAAAACGGAAAATGCGCGTCCCACCAGTTGGATTTACATCGACGCCCGCGGCCGCGATATGGTGTCTGTGGTGCATGACCTGCAAACGGCGATTAGCCAGCAGGTCACCCTCAAACCGGGGACCAGCGTGGCGTTTTCCGGCCAGTTTGAACTGCTGGAGCACGCGAATAAAAAGCTTAAGCTGATGGTGCCGATGACGGTAATGATTATCTTCATTCTGCTCTATCTGGCATTCCGGCGGGTAGAAGAGGCGATGCTGATCCTGATGAGCCTGCCGTTTGCGCTGGTGGGCGGTATCTGGTTCTTGTACTGGCAAGGGTTCCATATGTCGGTAGCGACCGGCACTGGGTTTATCGCCCTGGCTGGGGTGGCGGCAGAGTTTGGCGTGGTGATGTTGATGTATCTGCGCCACGCCGTCGAGGCCGACCCTAAACTGCAGCGCCCGCAAACTTTTACCGAGCAAGGGCTGGACGACGCGTTGTACCATGGGGCGGTGCTGCGCGTGCGGCCAAAGGCGATGACGGTTGCCGTGATTATTGCCGGGTTATTGCCCATACTATGGGGGACAGGCGCAGGATCTGAGGTGATGAGCCGCATCGCCGCGCCGATGATAGGGGGGATGATCACTGCGCCGCTGCTGTCGTTGTTTATCATTCCGGCAGCCTATAAATTGATATGGTTACATCGGCACTGGCGTAGTTTGTAGGCCGGATAAGGCGGTTACGCCGCCATCCGGCAATGTGCACGGTATTGCCTGATGGCGCTGCGCTTATCATGCCTACAAACTACAAACGGTGAACCATTCGATTCCAGGGAAATAGGGAGACCCTCATGCACCACGTCCTCATTACCGGTGCCACCGGCCTTGTTGGTGGGCACTTACTTAACTTACTTCGCCGGGCGTCGCAGGTTGAATCCATCGTCGCACCTACGCGCCATCCGCTGGTGGATGTCTTCGGCATTGAGAATCCGCATCATCCGGATCTCAGCGCCGCGCTGGCGCAGATAGACTCACCGATCGATACCGTCTTTTGCTGTCTTGGCACGACGATACGCGACGCAGGTTCAAAAGCCGCGTTCACCCACGTTGACTACGATCTGGTGCTGGAGACCGCACAAACCGGTTTACGCTTGGGCGCAAAGCAAATGCTGGTGGTGAGCGCGATGGGGGCTAACGCCCATTCACCGTTTTTCTACAATCGCGTGAAGGGTGAAATGGAGTCGGCCTTAATTGAACAAGGCTGGCCGCGATTGACGATTGTGCGTCCTTCGATGCTGCTGGGCGAACGCCGCGCGCCGCGCTTAAACGAGCGCCTGCTGGCACCGTTGTTCAGCCTGCTACCGGGGAACTGGAAATCCATTGCTGCTCAGGATGTGGCGAAAGCGATGCTGAAAATGGCGAAGAATCCGGGGACATCACCGGTAACGATTCTGACGTCACGCCAGCTCAGAGAAACTGCCCGGCAGTGAACCTACCGGGCGAACGTACGGATTACTGAATGTAGGTAAATGCGGTGGTGACGCGCTTCACGCCGCTCACGCGGCTGGCGATGTCAGCCGCTGCTTTCCCTTCGCGGTCGGTCACCAGGCCCATCAGGAACACTTCTCCATTCTCGGTGGTGGCCTTCACGTTGGACGATTTGACCTGATCGCTGGTTAACAGCTGCGAACGTACTTTAGTGGTGATCCAGGTATCGGACGACGAGGTCCCCAGGCTAATCGGCTGGCCCTGGCGCACTTCGTTAAACACCTCGGTCGCGCCATCGACGCCCACCGCAATCTGCTTCGCCCGGGTGGCGAGGCTGAGGTCCGGCGCCTGGCCGGTCAGCAGGACTTTGCCCTGATAAGCCGTCACGTTAATGCGCGCTTCTTTTTTAATCTGCTCGTCTTTTGACAGAGCGCTGTTCACACGAAGCTCCAGCGTGCTGTCATCGACCTGAGTCCCCACCGTTCGCGGGTCAGTTGCGGCTTTGGTCCCCACTGCAGCGGTGCCGACAACGGCGGCTGCAATGCATCCCTGGAGCAGCAGTGCGGAAATAAGGACCGCGAGGGTCGAAATTACCTTCATGTGTTCTCCTTAGTCGTCCTGGTGTGGGAAAAGGGTGTTATCAATTAAATCGCACAGGCAGTTAACCGTGAGCATGTGCATCTCCTGGATGCGCGCGCTGCGATGCGACGGGATGCGAATTTCCACATCCTGCTGGCCCAGCAGGCCCGCCAGCTCGCCGCCGTCGTAGCCGGTCAGGGCCACGATGGTCATATCGCGGGTCACCGCGGCTTCGACCGCTTTCACAATATCGCGACTGTTACCGCGCGTGGAAATCGCCAGCAGAACGTCCCCGGCGTGGCCCAGCGCGCGTACCTGCTTGGCATAAATTTCATCATGCAGACGATCGTTGGCGATTGCCGTTAAGACCACGTTATCAGTATTAAGTGCAATCGCGGGTAAACCGGGACGCTCGGTTTCATAACGGTTAATCATGCAGGCCGCAAAATGCTGTGCGTTGGCCGCGGATGAACCGTTACCACAACAGAGAATTTTGTTGCCGTTCAGCAGCGATTGTACCAGGGTCATCGCTGCTCGGGAGATAGCGTCCGGGAGCGCTTCCGCCGCCGCAATTTGGGTCTGGATGCTTTCAGTGAAGCACACTTTGATTCTTTCGAGCACGATATCCCTTTACATTCTATGAGCTAAAAGCGTTTTGAAACCATTCGATCTCATGGCCCGTGAAGGCTATCACATCGAAACGGCAATCCACAGTGTCAAAACTCCCATTGTGACGTGCAAGCCACAAGCGGGCAGTTTGTAACAGTTTGTTTTGTTTGCTCCGGGTCACGCTTGCGGCTGCGCCGCCGTAGGCACCGGAAGAACGATAACGGACTTCGACGAAAACCGTTACCGCTCCTTCACGCATAATCAGATCGATTTCGCCGCCGCGCTCATGCACGTTGGCGGCGATAAACACCAGTCCCTGGTGTTCCAGCCAGCGACGCGCGCGTTGTTCGGCGGCGTCGCCGGTCTGCCTGGCGGTCAGTTTGCCGGGACGACTTGCCCCTGTTGGTATTTGAGCCATGATAACTTCCTGTTAATCACGCAGTCCTGATTCGCGCTCAGATCGCCGGTGTTGCCGTTCAGTTCAAAGCCCGGTACACCGCGCATCTGAGAGAAATGATTCGCCAGCGCCCAGGCATCGACGCCCATTGCGTACAGGCGCGCCAGCGAGTAGTCGTTGTTGACCGCGCGTAGCGCCTGCTGCATCAGCGCCGGATTGCTGCCGGCCAGCATCGGGATTTCACTGTACTGCAAACCTTCCATTTCCAGACGGAAGTCCGGGCCCGCAGTGCCCTGTGCGCTGCGGGAACTGGCATACAATAGCGCGCCGCTCTGGCTGCCGTTACGCATCGCAATCATTGGCTTGATGAAGGCGATTTCTTCCGGAGTTGCCACAATGTAGGCCGCATCAACTTTACTACTGCCGGTAATCTGCGCATCGGTTGGCGCTGCCGGAATCGTTAAGCCGCCGATGGTTACACCCTGCGCCTGAGAAGCGGCAACCGGCGTACCTGACAGCGAAATACCGGAACCGCCGTTGACGCCGCCGCGCAGCTCAGAGAGCGAACCAAATTTCTGCTGCAGCACGGTACCGCCGCCCAGCTTGTGCCATTCGTCGGCAAAGGCTTTGGTGACGCGATCGCCGAGGGCGTTACGCGGAATCAGCAGCAGCGGCGACTGTTTACCCTGGTCATGGATATGGCGCGCGGCATCGCGGGCCTCATCTTCTGGCGAAAGGGCAAAATAGCACACGTTGGCGCGGCTGGTGACCGACTCCGGCTGGTTAAGCGCCAGCACGTTCAGCGTGGTATTGCTTTTGAGCAGCTCATCAACGTTATTTTTTAACAGCGGGCCGACCACCAGGCTGACGCCGTCCTGCTGCGCCTGCGCCAGAATCTGGTTTAGCGGCTGGGATGAGGTGTCATAGATTTTCAGCTCCGCAGACGGATTGGCCGCTACGCTGGCGACCGGCTGCGGCGATGAGGGGGCAGTAGATGCTGGAACGGGGGCCGGGTTAGTCTGCTCCGCGTCGGCTTGCGGCTGTGCGGCGGCTTCGACCGGGGCTGCGGCGGCAGGTGCCTGAACCGGTGCCTGAGTTTGCGGGCTGGTCAGATCGGTGACTTCCGCCTGTGACGGGCTGACGACCGCGGCGTTAGCCGCCTGGGCAACCTGCTGCGGGACAGCGCTTCCGGTGACCGGCGTCGTACCGTTTTTCGCCGCTTCAAAGCCTTGCTGGATGGTGCGGCCAAAGACCGACGCCTGGCCGCTCAGCGGCAGCAGCAGGGCAATTTTATTGACCGAAGCCGGTTTAAAATTCTGCACGTTAGCCAGCTGCGACGGCAGCACTTTCGCGCCCGGGTTTTGCGGGTAGCGGGTCTGCCAGTCTTTAATACCGGCCTTCAGCATGGTGGGATCGTTGCGATTGTCAAACCACATGCGCTGCAGGTCGAGCCAGCCCTGCAGGTCGTTTTCATCGGCATTGATCACCAGCGCGTTAGCCTGCGGTTGGGTCATTGAGGACAGCGTCTGCCAGGTTGCGTCGCTGTTTTGCTGTTTTTCCTGCTGTGACGCGAGCAACGGGGCCTGTGCAATCAGGGCGCGCAGCAGCGTGAGTGAGGGTTTTCCCTGTTCTGCCGAAATAGTGTCTTGCCAGAATCGCACCTGTAACGCACTGTCGAAATCACTCGCCTTCAGCGGCTGCAGCAGCGCTTTTGCGCCCGCAAAATCCTTCAGCGCCAGCTTAATTTCGACGGCCAGCAGAGACTGCTCCTGACGCTGGGCAGCATTGAGTTCTTTAGGCAACTGATTGTACAGCTCCAGCGCCCGCTGGCTTTTGCCTTCTTTCAGCAGTGCACGAATGGCGAGTAATTGCCAGTTGGTCTTGCTATCATTCGAACTTTGCTGCATCTGCTGCAGGTAAAAGCCGGAATCAGCCTGCGACGCACCCTGAAGCTGGGAGGCACTCTGATCGGAAGCCTGCTGGGTTCCACAGCCTGCGAAAATCAGCGCAGCCAGGATAACCGGCAGACAACGCGCGGCTTTCATACGAGAAAATGTTGAGGGTACCATACTGTATCCAGTGATATTTTTTACGCAATGCTCAATATTAAATCGGCAATACGGACGAAACAATGAAACAACACGAATCGGCGGATAATTCTCAAGGCCAGCTCTTTATTGTACCTACTCCTATCGGAAATTTGGCTGATATTACCCAACGAGCGCTCGAAGTATTGCAAGCTGTTGATTTAATTGCGGCTGAAGACACCCGACACACAGGTTTATTGCTGCAACACTTCGCCATTAACGCCCGTTTGTTTGCGCTGCACGATCATAACGAGCAGCAAAAGGCCGAAACGCTGGTGGCAAAACTGAAAGAAGGGCAAAACATTGCGCTGGTGTCCGACGCGGGCACGCCGCTGATTAACGATCCTGGCTATCATCTGGTGCGTACCTGCCGCGAAGCGGGTATCCGGGTCGTGCCGCTGCCGGGCCCGTGCGCTGCGATCGCCGCGCTGAGCGCCGCCGGTCTGCCATCGGACCGTTTTTGCTATGAAGGTTTCCTGCCTGCCAAGTCAAAAGGCCGTCGCGACGCGCTGAAGGCGATTGAAGACGAGCCGCGCACGCTGATTTTTTATGAATCAACCCACCGTCTGCTCGATAGCCTGGAAGACATGGTGGCGGTGTGGGGCGAAGCGCGCTATGTGGTGCTGGCGCGCGAGCTGACCAAAACCTGGGAAACCATTCACGGCGCGCCGGTTGGCGAACTGCTGGCGTGGGTGAAAGAGGATGAAAATCGCCGCAAAGGTGAGATGGTGCTGATTGTTGAGGGCCATAAAGCTCAGGACGACGAACTGCCTGCCGATGCGCTGCGTACGCTGGCGCTGTTGCAGGCCGAGCTGCCGTTGAAGAAGGCGGCGGCGCTGGCGGCGGAGATCCACGGCGTGAAGAAGAATGCGTTGTATAAGTATGCGCTGGAGCAGCAGGGGGAGTAAGCCCCTGCTGCCGGTTTTGCCGGGTGGCGGTTGCGCTTTACCCGGCGACTCATTGGTGCAGGCCTTTAGTTAACGGGCACCGCCTCAAACACCAGCGTTTCCAGCGGCTGTAACGTAATTACCGTCGCGTTTTTATACTCAACGGGCACGGTTTTGTTACTGCCGTATACCGCTTTCAGCCTAAACTGCGCCGCGTCTCCTGTTGGTATTTCGAAATCTTTCGCTAAATCCAGATAGTAGGTTTGTGGCTTATCCGACGGGTTGCGCAAACCGAGAATGGCCTTGTCTTTGCTCCAGGAGGCCCAGCCGTACACGGCAAGCGCCGTCGGGTCGCCGCCAATCCAGTGGGTATCAACCAGCACGCTGGCGTTTTCCTTCGACCATTTTGCTGCCTTCGCCAGCGTATCCCACTTCACCTTGTTCAGCATGGACGGGGTAATATACAGCTCCTGCAGCTGGGTGCCGGTCGCGAAGTAGCTCCAGACCTGATCGGCAAAATCGCTGTCCGTTTGCACCTTCTCCAGCCCGTAATAGGCATTCGCGGCGCTGACTATCCCGTGGTACATCAGCGAGTTCAGCGGGAACAGTGGGCCTTTACGGACAATGGAGCGGTACGTCTCGGCATCGCGGTAGGTCATCCACTGCTGTACCGGCGTGCCAGGACCATACAGGTTGATGTCATCCCCCTGACGCCAGATTGAATCAGCGTAGAACAGCCAGGACGGGCTGGCGTCGGTGCCGGTGGTCAGGTTGATAAACAGATTCGGGTTTGTGCTGCGCATATTGTGCAGCAGGGCGATTGACGCATCGAAATCTGAGGCGAACGAGCTGCCTTTGATATGTGAACTGGCGTTACCCATCCCGTCGAGCTTAAACGAGGTGATGTGCTCGTTTTTGATAAGCTTGATGATCTGCTCATTGAAGTTTTTAAAGTAGTTCGCTCCCGACAGCGCCAGCTTGCCGTCCACGGTTTCGAACCCATACTCTTTTGCATGCGAAACGCGAACATCGCGCGGTTTGTTGTAGCCGCCCCACGGAGAAAGCCATAGCCCTACGGAGCTGTGCAGGCTGTCGGCTTTCTCCCTGACTTTGCTAAAACCGTTGCTGAATGCCGGGCCAAATAGCCAGCGTCCGGTCAGATCGTCCCAGCCATCGTCCAGCAAGAAAGCGTCTAAGGTCACGCCGCGGCCCGTAATGAACTCCTTGTTCCATTCGTCCATACGCCCCAGCACATCCTGTTCGGTGTAGGGAGTGAAAAAGCCGATATCCATCCAGCTGTTGTAGTGCAGATAAGGCTTGTAGGGCCGTGGACGTACGTCATTAATAAACTGGTTCACGCTGCGGCGCAGCTGACTGGTCTCCGGGAAAGTGCCGAACCAGGTGGTAAAACTGACCGGGGCCTCTGGTTGAATCGGCGTTTTCAGTTCTACGTTGAGATTGGTTGTGGCTTCATAGGCGTAGGTATTGACGATCGGTTTATCCGGCAGGATAAAGAACGAGTCGGCAACGATCGGTGAGCTATTGATTGCGCCATCTACGTAAGGAGCCTGAGACTGCTTTTTGGTTGGGAAGAAGGTGATTTTAGCCACGTCTCGCGGCTGCCCAACGGCGGCAATGGTGTAGCCGATGTTGGCGTATTTTCCCTTCACCAGGTTCAGCTTCACCGTGACGTTAAAATCCGGATGCGTAAAGTCGATGACAATCGCGTTGCCCTGTTTTTCAACGTGCTTGATTTTGAAATCCGCGGTGTGGATTTTGCTCTCATCCGGTAGCGTCAGAAAGAACAACTCCTGCGGCGTGAGCGGATGGTTAGCCCTGTTGTCCTTCACCACGACCGTTGAGTTGGTATCATCGAATGAGAGAGCAATATTGTCGTTATTGAGCGCGTAGTTTGCCGCCACTGCGCCATGAGAAACACAGAGAGCCAGCAGTGAGAGAGTGAGCACCTTTTTCATTGTGGGTAAGATCCTTATTTGTAATTTTTCAGCATTCGGTTAATGGCCTGCTCCAGCCAGTAGCGCTGGGTGCCAAAATTAATCCGCAGGTAGTTTTCGCCGTTTTGTACGTAGTGGCTGCCGTCTTCTATGACTACGCCCGCCTGCTGTGCGAAATGTTGGGTTAGCTGCGTTGCGCTACGGTCATCCGCGCTTACGTCTATCCACGCCAGATACGACGATTCCGGATTCATCATCTTCCACGCCGGGAAGTGGGTCGTAATGGCCTCCGCCAGATAACGGGCGTTGCCTTGCAGATAACCGTTCAGCGCGTCGAGCCATGGCAGACCGTGTTGATAGGCCAGAATAATTCCCCATACCCCGAACATATTGGGCGAGGTAATGGAGTTCTTCTCAAGCTGTTGGCGGAAGCGCTGGCGCAGCGAGCCGTTCGGAATCATGGAGTAGGAGGTTTTCAGCCCGCCCAGATTGAACGCCTTGTTGGGTGACGTGAGCACGATCAGGTTGTCCTGTGCGGCACAGCCAGAGGTGAGGCAACTGACGAATTTGCCATCCAGAATGTGCTCGGCGTGAACCTCATCGACTACCAGAATCGTACCGTAGCGTTGACAGAGATCGGACACCTGACGTATCTCTTCCGCGCGCCAGATCCTGCCGGACGGGTTATGCGGCGAGCAGAAGAACCACAGCGTTGGACGGTGGGTTTTGAGCTGTTCTTCTATCAGATTAAAATCAAGCTGATAGCGGTTGTCCTCCACGCGAAGCGGGTTAGCAAGTACTTGCACGCCCTGGCGCTGTGCCGCCATCGCAAAAGGATCGTAGACCGGCGTGTTCATCATCACGCTGTCACCCGGTTTGCAGAACGCCTGAACCGTGTAGTGCAACGTAGAGACGGTGCCGTAGGTTAGCGTGATCCACGACTTTTCTACCTCAACCTGATGACGTTTACGCTGGAAAGCGATAACCGCGTCGTAGAATTCATCAAAGCACCAGGTATAGCCAAAGGTGCCGTGCTCCACGATGCGCCGGAAGCCGTCAATCACCGCAGGCGGCGAGGTGAAATCCATATCGGCTATCCACAGGGGGATAAAGGACTGCGGGACGTCACCGAAACGTGAGCACACAAAGGCATGGTCCCATTTACGGCACTTATCACTTTGGCGCTCGATGATTTTGTCGAAATCAAACATCACTCCCCCTGTTAAATTAAGGCTTCAATGCCGGTTTTGACGCTCTGTACCTGCGGGCCGATGATCACCTGTACGCTGTGAGCATCAAGCACCACCACCGACAACGCGCCGGCCGCTTTCAGCGCCTGTTGATCGATAAGGCCCATATCTTTCACCACCAGACGCAAGCGGGTAATGCAGTTATCAAGCGACTCAATGTTCTCTTTACCGCCGAGCGCACGCAGGATAAGACCATGATCGTATTTTGATTTTCCACGCGCGCGGGTGTTAGCCTCGACGGCTTGCTGCGCCCCCTGAGCATCCACCTCGCGGCCCGGCGTTTTGATGTCGTGTTTGAGGATGTACCAGCGGAAGACAAAGAAGTAGATGGCAAACCAGGCAATACCGACCGGGAACAGCAGATACCATTTGGTCGACATGCCCTGCATCACGCCGAAAATCAGCAGATCCAGAATGCCGCCATCGGTATTGCCAATGGTCACCCCCAACAGGGCCATTACCATCAGCGCCAGGCCAGACATGACGATATGGAAGGCGTAAAGCGCGGGGGCGATAAACAGGAACAGGAACTCAATCGGCTCTGAAATACCGGTGACGACGGAAACCAGCACGCCGGAAAGCAGCAACCCCTTAATGACTGGCCGATTTTCCGGACGCGCGGTGCGGTAGATGGCGTAAGCCACAGCGGGCAAACCGAAGATAAAGGTCGGCATAAACCCTTGTGACAGAAACGCGGTAACGTGCGGGCTAAACGGCAGGCCGGCTTTAAGCTCTGCGTAGAAGATATTCAGCGCCCCGGCGACCTCATGGCCATTCACCATTTCAATGCCGCCTGCTGGGGTAAAACGCACCATCGCCAGCAGGATGTGGTGCAGACCAAAAGGTTTCAGCAGCAGCACGCCCACGCCGTAGAGGAAGGGGCCGAAAACGCTGGTGCTCTGGATGATATGCCCAATACCCGCGATACCCAGCGCGACGTATTCCCACAGAAGAGGAATGAACAGACCCACCAGCGACAGGGTAAGAGCGGTCATAATCGGCACAAAACGAATGCCGCTAAAGAACGCGAAGGCGTCGTGCAGAACCGTGTCCTGAAAACGTTCGTGCAGAAAATAGGTGATAACCCCAACCACGATGCCGCCCAGTACACCCATCTCCAGGGTTTGAATGCCCAGCACGATCGATTGTCCCACCTGTTTCATGGTGGCGGGGTCGGCAAGCTGGTGGGTAGCCGTCAGGTAATAGTTAATGCTCATATTCATCAGCATGTAGCCAACGAACCCGGCAAAGGCGGCGACCGCCTTGTTGCGGTTGGCAAGCCCCATGGGGATCGCCATGGCAAACATCAGCGGCAGATAGGTAAATGCAAAGCCACCGACCATGGCGATAAAGCCAAAGGTCAACTGCGTAAATTCGCCACCCAGAAAGGGAAAACTCGTAATGGTGGAAGGGCTGGTCACTGAACTACCGATACCCAGCAGCAATCCCATAAAGGCAAGAAGTGAAACCGGGAACATAAAGGTTTTTCCCAGACTTTGGAAAAACTCCCATGATTTTGACTTAAAAGATTTTTTCTGTGTCATGTAGGGACCCTCGGATTTTTAGGATAATGGAAGGCGCTACCCGGTTTAAGGGCGCGCCTTCATATTTGCGAGGCTTATAGTTATTTTGAGATATTGCTGTAATACGCTGTAAGATCAGGCCTCCGCCGGTAGCCGTAACCGATTCGCTGAGCCGCAGACGGCGATTTTGCTTCTGACCACTTCTTTCATGGCGTCCATGCCAACCCGCATGTAAAAGCGCGGGTCATTGCCCTGCGGATTTTCAGCAAACCAGGCTTTGACGGCGTCAGAGAAGGCGATCTTCAACTCGGTTGCGACGTTGACTTTGCAGATGCCCAGCTCGATGGTGCGGCGAACATATTCATCCGGCACATCACTTGCGCCATGCAGCACCAGCGGCACCGTCACCACTTCCCGGATTTCTGCCAGCCGCTGGAAGTCGATTTTTGGTCGTTTGGTATAGAGGCCATGTGCCGTGCCGATAGCCACGGCAAGGCTGTCAACACCGGTCAACTCAACAAAGCGTTTCGCCTCCTGCGGGTCGGTGAGAAAGGCGCTTTCCGCGTCGACGCTCATGTCGTCTTCTACCCCGCCCAGACGGCCCAGTTCGGCCTCAACGCTGCAATCGTTGAGGTGGCAGAAGTCAACCACCGATTTCACCAGCTTCACGTTTTGTTCAAACGGATAGTGGCTGCCATCGATCATCGCGCTGCGTACACCGGCATGAACCTTACGGCGAATGTCATCCAACGATTCGTGATGATCGAGATGCAGCGCCAGCGGCATGTCGTAAGTGAGCGAATACGCGCTGCACAGGGCGTAGATCTCTTCCAGGGCAATGTGTTTGAACGTGCCGGGAGTCCCCGCGAGGATCACGGGCGAGCGCATTTCGCTGCACACCTCGAGGATCGCCTGGATCGTTTCGGCGTTGTGGATGTTAAACGCCGGCACGGCGTAGCCGTTGGCCTGCGCATCCTGCAGAAGGTATTTCGTTGAGATAATGCTCATATGGAGATCCTCTTAAGCCTGCCACGGATGAATAATCACGCCTTGCACAACACGATTGACCGTGCCGCTGGCAGAGGGGGTATCTGGGGTATTGCCAACACGAATCGACTGAGTCAGCGCAAAGATCTGGGCGTACATCAGGAAGCAGAACGCCTGTTCCATGTCGATAAACGAACGGGAAGGAGGCAGCAGAATATGCGGGCCAGCTTCGATGATGGCATCCGTTTCCGCGGCAATCGCGACCACGCGCATTGCCTGACGATCGCGGCGCAGTTCCGCCAGCAGATCCAGGTCGTACTGGCGCGTGTAAGAGTGGCTGGAGATGAACACCACGATAAGCGTTTCGTTATCGACCAGCGATTTTGGTCCGTGGCGGAAACCGGTTGGCGAGTCGTAGAAGGCCGCCAGTTTGCCGGCGGTTAGCTCCAGCACCTTCAGCGCAGACTCACGCGCGATACCTTGTAATCCGCCGCTGCCCAGATAGACGACGCGTTTCCAGGCGCCGTCGCCAAAGACACCCAGGCTAAAATCACCGAGTGAGTCGAGGATCGCCTGGCTGCGATCGGCCACGTCCCGGAAGGTCTGGCTGTTAATGATCTCCGGCGCGAATACCGCCAGACAGCTTGCCATCATGGTGGTGATGCTGCTGGTCATGGCAAAGCCGCGATCGTGCGTTTCGGCCGGCATCAGCAGGGCGAAAGCGTTATCGCTGTCGACCAGATTTTGGTACAGGCTGCCCGCTTCGTTACAGGTAATTGACAGGTGGTAGCACTCAGGAACGAACTGGTTGGCCAGCTCAACGGCAGCCACGCTCTCCGGGCTGTTGCCCGAGCGGGCAAATGAAACCAGCAGCAGCGGATGTGCCGGGTTCAGATAGTCCATTGGATTGGTGACGAGATCGGTGGTGGGTACGGCGTTGATATTTTTCCCCGTCTGGTGGCAAAGCCAGGGGGCAATCGTCTCGCCGATAAAGGCCGACGTTCCGGCGCCCGTCAGGACGATCCGCAGGTTTGGTTTGCGCAGCAGCGGCGCAAGAAAACCGTCGATCGCCGAGCGGTTTGCATCAATATTTTTGAGTGAGCGGATCCAGCTAGCGGGCTGTTGGCGGATCTCTTTTTCGGTCCAGGTGCCGGTGGTCGCGGCAGCGGGGGTATAGGTTTCTGGCATAACGTAGGTCCTTAGTCTTGTTAATTCCACATCAGACGCTGGCAAAAGCTGTTATCTTTCGTTTTGTTTCACTTGTTAACTTTAGCGGTTGATTAAAATCTATAGAAAAGAAATCGAAAGGTCAATGGCGTGCGTCGAAATAAAACGAAAACTGTGATCGCAAAACGAAAGATGTATTTATATATTTGATATATAACGATTAATATAGATTTTCGCTGAATAGCGCTGTTACTGGTAGAAAGGAAAAGAAAGGCCTTGCGCGGATAAAGCGAAGGCCTGGCAGGAAAAAACGAAAGGATTAATGGGTATAAGGCTGGCCCTGGATCCAGAGATGCTGCAGATGCAGGCCGCCGTCGAGCGCAATGATGTTGGCGCGCTTGCCTGGTTTGAGCGACCCCAACTGACTATCGATACCGAGCAGGCGAGCCGGATGCAGCGAAGCCATGTGGATCGCGTCTTCCGCCGTCATTCCCGCGAGTTCGACCATATGACGTACGGCAGCGTCAACCGACAGGGTACTTCCGGCCAGGCCACCCGAGGCGGTGCGTACGATCCCGCCGCGCATGTCGACCTGTTCACCGCAGAGCGTGTAGCGGCCGTCGGGCATTCCGGCCGCCTGCATGGCATCGGTAATCAGCACAATTCTCTCTTTTGCGCAGATGCCGCAGAGCCGCATCGCCGCTGGATGGACATGATGGCCGTCGGCGATGAGCTCAAGCCATGCGCGCGGATCGGTGAGCCCCGCGCCCACCATTCCCGGTTCGCGATGATGCAGCCCGGTCATGCCGTTGTAGCAGTGCACTAACCCGTCCGCCCCTGCGTCAAACGCGGCGCGGGTTTGCGCCCAGGTTGCCGCGCTATGCCCTAACATAACCCGCACGCCCTGCTGTTTGAGATGCTGGATAGCCCGCAGCGCACCGGGTTTTTCCGGCGCTAACGCCACCACGCGAAGGGTATGTCGGGATACGGCTATCAACGTATCCAGTTCATCCGCGTCCAGCTCGCGAAATAGCTCGGGGGGATGGGCGCCTTTGTTCTGTGGCGTAAAGTAAGGCCCTTCCAGATAGCTCCCCAGTACCTGGGCGCCCGGCCCGCCTGAATGATAGCGCTCGGCAATGCGCGCCAGCGTCCGGTGAATCGACGCCAGCGGCGCAGTCACCGTCGTGGGCAGCCAGGCGGCGACGCCCTCTTGCGCCTTATGGTGGGCGAGTTTATCCAGCGTACCTGGCGCATCGTCCATCACATCAACGCCCGCGCCGCCGTGAACGTGAACATCGATATACGCGGGGCAAAGCAGCTCAGCATCACGCCAGACAATACCCGCCGGTATCGGTTCTATTGCGGCGATCGTGCCCGCTTCAATACGCAACTGACAATCATCCTGCCAACCGTACTCCGTTAACAGGCGGCGAGCGCGGAGAATTTGCGTCATATGCCTTCCTCTACGGGAGACGCCTCGCGACAGCGTCCCAGCTCGTCGACCAGGCTGGTTAAGCCGCGATGCCCGCACTCCAGCGCCTGTAGTCGGAAGGCCTCGCCGCTTAATCCATCGCGGTCCAGCACCATTTCCAGCAGCAACTGGAGGTTGGTGCCGGCGATCACTTCGCGCCCGGCCTTTTGCATTGCCAGGGTTGATGCCACGCGAAATGGCGTGCCGCCGAGCAGGTCGGTCAGAAACACGATATCTTCTTCAGCATCCAGCGTAGCCACCGCCTGTTCCAGCTGTTCGGTAAGCCGCGCGGTGGTTGAGGTTTCCGGAAAATCAATCGCGATAAACTGCGTTTGCTCACCGAGGATCTGCCGCATGGCTTTTTCCATTCCGCTGGCGAAGCCGCCGTGACCGGTCAAAATAATACCTAACATCGAGGACCTCTTTTGCTTTACAGGAAGTGGCAGAATTTACCGACGACGCCCAGCACCACGGTGATGGCGATCAGGCGCAGCGGGCTCCAGCCGCGGCGTACCAGCCAGAACATCGTCAGGGTGTAGACCAGCGGTAAAAAGGCGGGCATGAGCTTGTCGATAACGTCGGCCTGCAGTTTGACGACCGCATCGCCGGCTTTAATTTCGAGCGTGGTGTTCAGGCGAACGTAGGTTGCCACCAGTGCACCAATCACCGTCATCCCGACGATAGAGGCGGCGTGGCCGACTTTTTTGGTGTTGGCCTTGATAAGCGGAATCGCCGCCACGCCCATTCGGTAGGCATAGTGAGCCAGGCCGAAGCGCAGGCCGAGATGCACCACGTTAAACAGCACGATAAACACCACGGCGCCAAGAATGGATCCCTGTAACGCGAGGCTGGCGCCAATCCCGCCGCAAATAGGCAGCAGCGTTAACCAGAACATGGCATCGCCAATCCCGCCCAGCGGCGCGCCGACGGCAATTTTGGTGCTTTGAATACTGTTAACGTCCTGTTTGGAGCGCTCCATCGCCAGAATGATGCCGATGACAAAGGTCACCAGGAAAGGGTGGGTGTTGAAGAATCCCATGTGGCCTTTCATGGCTCTCGCCAGATCGCGCTTGTTGGTATGAATTTTTTTCAGCGCAGGCAGCAGACCGTAAAGCCAGCCGGAGGCCTGCATACGTTCATAGTTAAAGGACGCCTGTAGCAGCATGGAACGCCAGGCGACGCGGTTGATATCTTTTTTGGTCAGCTCAGCGCCAATGGTTTGATCTTCATAAATGTTTTCGTTTACGCCGGTCAGCAGCGTTTCTTCATTCTCGGAAACATTCGGCAGAGTCTGTTGATTAGATGCCATCTTCGAATTCCTCTTTCTGTGCCGCAGGTTGGGTCGGTTCAGGGGATTTACGCAGCAGGTCAATCAGCGCCATCGCCAGCGCCGCAGCGGCGATAGCCAGCACGGGAAGCTTGAGCCAGGCCGCGGCAACGAAACCGATAATGAAGTACGGAATGTAGACGTTTTTCATCATGATTTTCAGCAGGACGGCAAAGCCGATGGCTGGCATGATGCCGCCCGCGACGCCCAGGCCGTCAATCAGGCGTTCCGGCAGCACGTCAATGGCGGTTTTGGCGTGTTCAGCCCCGAAGTAAATCGGTAAAAAAGCGCACAGGAAGTAGAACGTGCCTAACGCCAGCAGCGCCAGATAGTTAACCCGTTCAATACCGTCGGTGTCGGCGTTTGCCGCCATACGGTCGCAGCGAGACATCACGCCGGACATGACCGAGAACAGGAAAGTAATCCCCATCTGTACCGCTACGGCGAACGGTACCGCGACCCCGACGGCGACGTCAGGTTTCACGCCGGTAGTGATGGCGAACGTGGTACCGACGATGGTGCCGATAATCACGTTTGGCGGCTGAGCGCCCGCCAGCGGGGCCAGGCCCATCCACACCAACTCCAGCGTACCGCCGGTTAAAATACCGGTATGCAGATCGCCGAGGATCAGGCCGACCAGCGGCCCAAGCACCACCGGGCGGTGCATGTGGGTTAAGCCGTTGAACATATCCAGACCCGCAATAAAGGCAAGAATGCCTAATGCAAAAGCCTGCAACAGACTAATTTCCATTGTGAATCCCTCAAAGTAGTTTAAAGAGATCCAAAGCAGGTTCTGTGGGCACGCCCTGAACGAAACATTCCACGCCGGCAGCCTTCAGGCCGTTGAACGCGTGGACATCGTTGGCATCGACAGAAACCGTTTTGGCAATTTGTGTTTTTCCTTCGGCGTAGTGCATGTTGCCTACGTTGATGCGCGTGATGGGGACACCGCCCTCAACCAGCGTAAGGAAATCTCCCGGCGTTCTGCACACCAGTAAAATTTTCTGCCGGTCGGCGGCGCGGTGGATGTTGTCGATCGTTTTTTGCAGCGACCAGAAGCGCACGGCGATCCCTTCAGCCAGCACCATTTCCATCAGGTTCTGTTGAACGGTGTCTTCTGCGACTTCATCGTTGGCGACCAGCACCAGATTTGCCCCCGCAAATCCTACCCACTGCACGCCAACCTGGCCGTGGATCAGGCGTTCATCTATGCGGCTTAATACAATATTTGGCATCGCGTTTTCCTCTTTGTTGTTATCCGTTATGGGGGGTAACGCCCTGACAGGCGGCATGGTACTGCTGCAGTATGTCCTGAATGTGGCTGATGATGAGTTCTCGCGGCGTTGCGTTGAGATCTCCCTCGCGGACTTTGACGTACTGCAACGGTAAATACTGGCTGATGAGCGGTAGCGGAATAGGTTCGTCCGCCAGATTGCGCACCAGCCGCGCGAAGGCATCATCAATTTGCCCATCAGGCCAGTAGTAGCGCACGCGGTCGGAATAGCTATAGCCGCGCGCCAGTCGCCGCGCGTTGCCGTCACCGTGATAATGGCTCTGCCAGTATTCCGGGCGATCGAGCATGACGCTCTCCAGAACGTTACGCAGGCCAGAACAGGCTTTAGCGGGCAGCAGTTCTTCTTCGATCGCCGCCAGTGAAAACAGCGCTTCGCGCAGGGCGAAGGTCAGCGCCGGACCCACTTTCAGGATGGCGAAGTGATCGACCACCAGCTGGCGCAGCGATTGTGGCGTCTGGTAATCGGTGGAATGCGCCTCGAACACCAGCGTGTCATAGGCTTCCACCATCTTGCTCAGCGCGACGGCTTTTTGCGGTTGATAATCAATGATATGGGTATGATCGAATTCGACGCCGGGCTGTACAACCAGCGCAATAATGCGTGGCCACACGGCGTTCAGCCCCTGCTTTTCAAACGCGTGGCGATGGGCTTCCAGCGTGGCCCGTGCTGCTTCAGGCGTGGTGACCGCCAGTTCGGTTAAGGTTTCATGGGCGCCGCCGGGTACCGGCACCTCGGTCCCGATCACGTAGACCAGATCCGATTCGCCAAACAGCGCGGCGTGGGTTTCTTCGGCGATTTTTGCCAGACGCGCGGCGCGTTCGGCGACGATCTCGTCGGTGAGTGGAACCGGATCGCCCTGACAGGACATGCTGCAATCGAGGTGGATCTTTTTAAATCCAGCGGACACATAGCTTTTGATCAGATCGTCAGCGTGAGCCATCGCGATCTCTGCTGGCAGATCCTGCCAACGGTTGGGACCGAGATGATCGCCGCCGAGGATCAGCTGCGTTTGGGGAAAATGCAGCGCGTCGGCCAGCCCGCAGACAAAGCCGCGAAAATCGGCTGGCGTCATGCCGGTGTAGCCGCCAAACTGGTCAACCTGGTTTGAGGTTGCTTCGATCAGCAGCGGCGCCTGGTTGGCGTGGGCGTAGCGTATGGCAGATTCCAGTACCAGTGGATGCGCGGAACAAACGGCATAAATCCCGTTTGCCTTCCCCCGTTTATGCTGTTCCACCATGTTAGTCAGATGTTTCACTTTCCTCTCCAGGTCAGATGATGGTGACATCGTTCTTTCGTTTTGTTTCATTTGATACTGCATCATGGTGTGTTAAAAATAAAACGAAAGATAATAGTTTTCCGATCTGTTTCACAAAAGAAACATAATGAAAGGTTTGTGATCGGTGTTGCGGCCATTCTTTCGGCTTTTTAAGGCTTGCATTCCGATAAAAGAAAGGCGTTAATAAGCCAAACGAAATGAAACGAAAGAAATTGATCAAAGGATTACTTATGAGCAACACCGACTCTTCTGCGGATAAGCGGGTGCCTGGAACCAGCGAAAGGCGTGAGCAGATCATCCAGCGGTTGCGACAGCAGGGAAGCGTGCAGGTCAACGATCTTTCCGTGCTGTTTGGCGTTTCGACCGTGACGATCCGCAACGATCTGGCCTTTCTTGAAAAGCAGGGTATTGCCGTGCGGGCCTACGGCGGTGCGCTGATTTGCGACGGTAATACGCCGGGCGCAGAACCCTCCGTTGAAGATAAAAGTTCGCTGAATACGGCGGTGAAACGGCGTATCGCCAGGGCCGCCGTTGAGTTTATTAAGCCGGGGCATCGGGTGATTCTGGATTCGGGCACTACAACCTATGAAATCGCGCGGCTGATGCGTCATCACAGCGATGTGATTGCTATGACTAACGGTATGAATGTCGCCAATGCGTTGCTGGAAGCAGAAGGCGTTGAGCTGTTGATGACCGGTGGGCATCTGCGCCGCCAATCGCAGTCGTTCTATGGCGATCAGGCTGAGCAATCGCTGCAAAACTACCACTTTGACATGCTGTTTCTCGGCGTTGATGCTATCGATCTGGAGCGTGGAATCAGCACGCATAATGAAGATGAAGCGCGGCTGAACCGGCGCATGAGCGAAGTGGCTGAGAAGATCATCGTGGTGACCGACTCCAGCAAATTTAATCGCTCAAGCCTGCATAAGATTATTGATATGCAGCGTGTGGATATGATCATCGTGGATGAGGGGATCCCGCAGGAGAGCCTCGACGGATTACGTAAGAGCGGTATCGACGTGATTCTGGTGGCGCTGTCGGAATAAAAAAGGGGCGCCCTGGCGTAATGCTGGTCCGTTAAGGCGTTGAAGTCAGGAGCAGGAACGGTAGGCCGGATGTCGCTTTGCTTATCCGGCCTACGTATTTTCGATTGGCCGTCTGCCGTCAGGTTACCGGCGCCGGGTTGAACACCGCCAGCTGGTTGTGCAGCCCCCATTGATCCGAGAAGGTTTTTTTACGCCCGCTGGCCACATCGAGAATAAAGTGGAATAGCTTCGTCCCCACCTCTTCAATGGTCTCTTCGCCGGTGGCGATGGTGCCCGCGTTAATATCCATTAGGTCATACCAGCGGTTCGCCAGCGCGGTGCGGGTGGCCATCTTGATGACCGGTACCGCAACCAGGCCGTACGGCGTACCGCGCCCGGTAGTAAACACCTGTACGGTGATGCCGGAAGCAACCTGTTGAGTGCCGCAAACGAAATCGCTGGCCGGCGTCGCGGCGTAAATCAGGCCGCGCTTGGTCGGACGTTGGCCCGGTGACAGCACTTCGACGATGGCGCTTTTGCCAGACTTGGCGATTGAGCCCAGCGCTTTTTCCACTACGTTGGCAAGGCCGCCTTTCTTGTTGCCTGGAGATGGGTTGGCGCTGCGATCGGTTTGCCCCATGTTGAGGTAGTTATCATACCAGGCCATCTCTTCAAGCAGACGTTTGCCCACCTCTTCATTCACCGCGCGTGGCGTTAACAGATGGATGGCATCGCGCACTTCGGTGACTTCAGAGAACATAACCGTGGCGCCGCAGCGCACTAGCAGATCGGAAGCGTAGCCGACCGCCGGGTTGGCGGTCACGCCGGAGAACGCATCGCTGCCGCCGCACTGCATGCCAACCACCAGCTCGGAAGCTGGGCAGGTTTCGCGCTGACGTTGGTTGAGCTTTTGCAGGTGGCGTTCGGCAACCTGTAAGATATCGTCGACCATCGATTGAAAGCCGACGTGCTGCTCATCCTGCAGGCGCACGATGCTGGCGCTGTCGACCGCGATGCTTTGTACATCCTCCGTGCCTTCGAGCAGGCGTTCTGGCTGTAGCTTTTCACAGCCCAGTCCCACGACCATCACTTCACCGCCAAAGTTGGGGTTTAGCGCGAGGTTATGGATGGTGCGAATGGGGACCACCGCCGCCGGTGCGTTAATTGCCACGCCGCAGCCGTACAGGTGGTTCAGACCAACCACGCCATCGACGTTGGGGTATTTTGCCAGCAGATCGCGCTCAATGATTTTCACCACATAGTCCACCACGCCCGCTACGCAGTGTACGCTGGTGGTAATGCCCAGCAGGTTTTTGGTGCCGACGCTGCCGTCGGCGTTGCGATAACCTTCGAAGGTATAGCCTTCGAGCGGCGGCAGCGGCTCCGGGACTTTGGTCGCCAGCGGCAAGGTGTTGAGTGGCGGCGCTTCCGGTAGCACAACCGTGGATTCGTCAATCCAGCTACCTTTAGCAATATCGCGCACCGCGTAACCGATGACTTCGCCGTAGCGGATGATTTCACCGTTCTGAGGAATATCCACCAGCGCAACTTTATGCCCCTGGGGAATATGTTCAATTAATTCCAGACCGTCAGGAAAACGCGTTCCTGCTTTTAATCCGTTATCGTTAACAACGATCGCGACATTATCTGTTTCATGTACTTTTATATAAAAAGCCGTCGGCGATTCTTGTCTGATTTCAATGTTAGCCATTGTCCAGCATTCTCCAGCCAGGGGGTAAAAGAATTAGGGTTATTTATGGTTTGTTTCTGGTAATGGAAAATAAAATACCCATTGCTACATGAAATAAAGAATGTCAGGAGTTGAACCATAAAAATGTGATGAAGATCACCTATCGCCTTCATGCCGCGGGAGACAAGGGAGTCAATGGCTGAAATTGTGCATCAGCGCCCAGTGCTGTGTGCATATGGTCAATAAAATTAATTTATTGCGCGTTTAAATTGGTGATTTGCACAATGTGCGAGCGAGATATCCTGATTATACTGAACCTCGAATTCATGGCGTCTGATTTTTTATTACGAGATTCATTGGTAATTAAATAATCAGCGAAATTCGCTTTAATAAAAACAATAAAATTAAAGCATCCTGTACCCGAGGATAATAAAATGATACACGATACTGCTGATGTTGTTGAAGCAAAAAAGGGTATGCCTACCCGTTATTTAATTCTATTCATTATTTTTATTGTTACGGCCGTTAACTACGCAGACCGCGCAACGCTTTCCATTGCCGGTACGTCTGTCGCTAAGGAACTGGAACTTAGTGCGATTTCTATGGGGTATATCTTCTCTGCATTCGGTTGGGCGTACCTGCTCATGCAGATCCCCGGTGGTTGGTTACTGGATAAATTCGGCTCGAAGAAAGTTTATACCTATAGCTTGTTCTTCTGGTCTCTGTTTACCTTCCTGCAGGGCTTTGTCGGTTTCTTCCCGCTGGCCTGGGCCGGCGTTTCTATGTTCTTCATGCGTTTTATGCTGGGCTTCTCCGAAGCGCCTTCCTTCCCGGCAAACGCGCGTATTGTTGCGGCCTGGTTCCCAACCAAAGAACGCGGTACCGCCTCGGCTATTTTTAACTCCGCGCAGTATTTCTCTTTAGCGCTGTTCTCGCCGCTGCTGGGCTGGCTGACCTTCGCCTGGGGCTGGGAGCACGTCTTTACCGTGATGGGGGTGATTGGCTTTGTGTTGACCGGGCTGTGGGTGAAGTTCGTACACAACCCAACCGATCATCCACGAATGACCAAAGAAGAGCTGAAGTTTATTGCGGATAACGGCGCAGTGGTTGATATGGACCACAAAAAGCCGGGCAGCGACGCGGCAAAAGGTCCGAAACTGGATTACATCAAACAGTTGCTTAGCAGCCGTATGATGTTAGGTATCTTCTTCGGCCAGTACTTCTTAAACACCATCACCTGGTTCTTCCTCACCTGGTTCCCGATTTACCTGGTGCAGGACAAAGGTATGTCGATTCTGAAAGTGGGTATGGTGGCGTCTATCCCTGCGCTGTGTGGTTTTGCCGGCGGTGTGCTGGGCGGGCTGTTCTCCGACTACCTGATTCGCCGCGGTTGTACGCTGACCTTTGCACGTAAACTGCCTATTGTGCTGGGCATGCTGTTGGCGTCGACGATTATTCTGTGTAACTACACCGACAACACGGCGCTGGTCGTAGGATTAATGGCGCTGGCGTTCTTCGGCAAAGGCTTTGGCGCACTGGGGTGGCCGGTTATCTCCGACGTGGCGCCAAAAGAGATTGTTGGGCTGTGCGGTGGGGTGTTTAACGTCTTTGGTAACGTCGCCTCTATCGTTACGCCGCTGGTGATTGGTTATATCGTAAGTGAACTGCACTCCTTTAATGGCGCACTGATTTTTGTCGGCTGTTCCGCGCTGATGATGATGGTTTGCTACCTCGTCGTGGTCGGCGACATCAAACGTCTGGAACTGCGGAAGTAAGCCGCGACTAACGTAAGGTAATAAAAAATGGATAACGCGATTTTTCCTAACAAATTCAAAGCGGCGCTGGCTGCTCAACGGGTTCAGATTGGCTGCTGGTCAGCCCTCTCCAGCCCGATCAGTACTGAAGTGTTAGGCCTGGCCGGTTTCGACTGGCTGGTGCTGGACGGTGAACATGCGCCGAACGATGTGACGACGTTAATCCCACAGCTGATGGCACTGAAAGGCAGCCAGAGCGCGCCGGTCGTACGTATTCCGACCAATGAGCCGGTCATTATCAAGCGCATGCTGGATATCGGCTTCTATAACTTCCTGATTCCGTTTGTGGAAACGCAGGAGCAGGCGGCGCAGGCGGTCTCTTCCACGCGCTATCCGCCGGAGGGGATTCGCGGCGTATCCGTTTCGCATCGCGGCAATATGTTTGGCACCGTACCGGACTACTTCGCGCAGTCCAACAAAAACATCACCATTCTGGTGCAGATTGAAAGCCAGCTGGGCGTCGATAACGTGGATGCCATCGCGGCAACGGAAGGTGTGGATGGCATCTTTGTCGGGCCAAGCGACCTGGCCGCCGCGCTGGGGCATCTGGGTAATGCTTCGCACCCGGAGGTTCAGAAAGCCATTCAGCATATTTTTTCCCGTGCGAAAGCCCACGGCAAGCCAAGCGGCATCCTGGCACCGGTTGAAGCCGACGCGCGTCGCTACCTCGAGTGGGGAGCCACCTTTGTGGCCGTTGGCAGCGACCTGGGCGTCTTCCGCGCCGGTACTCAAAAACTGGCTGATGCTTTTAAAAAGTAACCACCACCGATTAACGCAATATTGAGGAAATGACGATGAAAGTTGGTTTTATTGGCCTGGGTATCATGGGTAAACCGATGAGTAAAAACCTGCTGAAAGCGGGTTACTCGCTGGTGGTGTCGGACCGTAATCCTGAAACGATTGCCGAAGTGATTGCCGCCGGAGCGGAAACGGCGACCACGGCGAAAGCCATTGCCGAGCAGTGCGATGTCATCATCACGATGCTGCCAAACTCGCCGCACGTAAAAGAAGTGGCGCTGGGGGAAAATGGCATTATCGAAGGTGCCAAACCGGGCACGGTACTGATCGATATGAGCTCAATTGCGCCGCTGGCGAGCCGCGAAATTAGTGAGGCGCTGAAAGCAAAAGGCGTAGATATGCTTGATGCGCCAGTAAGCGGCGGCGAACCGAAAGCCATTGATGGCACGCTGTCGGTGATGGTTGGTGGAGATAAAGCGATTTTCGACAAGTATTATGACCTGATGAAAGCGATGGCCGGCTCCGTGGTGCATACCGGGGAGATTGGCGCGGGTAACGTCACCAAGCTGGCGAATCAGGTGATTGTCGCGCTGAACATCGCTGCAATGTCGGAAGCGTTGACCCTGGCGACCAAAGCGGGTGTGAATCCTGACCTGGTTTATCAGGCCATCCGCGGCGGTCTGGCGGGCAGCACCGTGCTGGATGCCAAGGCGCCGATGGTTATGGATCGTAACTTCAAGCCGGGCTTCCGTATCGATCTGCATATTAAAGATCTGGCCAACGCGCTGGATACGTCCCACGGCGTTGGGGCGCAGCTGCCGCTGACCGCAGCGGTGATGGAGATGATGGGGTCGGTTCCGGCTGAGGGCGAAATGACACCCTAAGCGTTAGCTCTGTGTCGTTGCACGATGTCAGCGACGGTATTCTTGCTGATACCGAGCTCGCGTGCGATCCAGCGATAGCTGCGTCCCTCGGCCCTCATCGCAACCACCTTAGGCAAAAGTCGGTCTGATTTTGGTCGCACTCCGGCCTGACGACCAAGCCTCTTACCACGTGCCTTCGCAACAGCAAGGCCTGACTTGACCCGCTCGCTGATGAGATCCCGCTCAAACTCCGCAATGCCGGAAAGAAGCGTCGCCAGCATTCGTCCATACGGCGACGAAAGATCGAACGCCATTCCATTCATGGCTATCACGGAAACCTTCCAGTTCTCCAGTTCACGTAGCGTATTGAGCAGATCGAGCGTCGAGCGCCCCCACCGGGAAAGCTCAGTGACCAGGATTGCATCAATTTGTCTGGACTGGGCAAGCGCCAGGACTTTCTTTCGCTCGGCCCGGTCGAGTTTAGTTCCTGAACCTGTTTCCTTAAATATTCCCACCACGTCGTAGCCGGCACGGCCGGCGAAGGCTCGCAGATCAAATTCCTGGCGTTCACAAGACTGATCCGCTGTTGAAACCCGGCAGTAAATGGCGGCACGATGTCCCAATTGAACCCTCCTGGATTTTTGTATCGGAACGCCCTGATTTATATGGGCTGGCTGTTGTCCAAAACAGACTATACTTCAAAAGGGACGAATTTGTATGTCACGACGCCATATTTTCACCGAACGGCAGCGAGCAGCGCTGTTCGATCTGCCCACGGACGAACTGTCGCTACTGAAGTTCTACACGCTGGGCGATGATGACCTGGAAAACATTAGGCAGCGCCGCAGACCGGAAAACAGGATTGGCTTTGCCCTGCAACTTTGTGCCTTACGATATCCGGGCCGTGCACTGGCTCCTGGTGAGATGATCCCGCGTGAAGTCCTTTCCTTCGTCGGTGCTCAGCTTGGAGTTCCGGCTGATGCGCTTCTCACTTATGCCACACGGCGCCAAACCCGTCAGCAGCACATGGACACGCTGCGCGAAATTTACGGCTACAAGACCTTCACGGGCCGTGGTGCCCGTGATCTGCGGGAGTGGACTTTCGGCCAGGCCGAAGATGCCAGATCAAACGAGGATCTTGCTCATCGTTTTATTGTGCGGTGTCGGGAAACTTCCACCATTCTGCCCGCAGTATCGACAATCGAGCGCTTGTGCGCGGATGCTCTGGTCGCCGCTGAGCGGCGGATTGAAACGCGGATTGCGGAAAATTTAACAGCGGATGTTCGCGATCACCTGGACAAACTTCTGAGTGAAATGCTCGCCGGCAATATCAGTCGTTTCATCTGGCTTCGCAACTTCGAGGTTGGTAACAACTCGGCTGCTGCTAACCGTTTGCTCGACAGGCTCGAATTTCTGCGTACCCTGAATATCAATCATAGTGCTTTGGCCAGCATACCTGCCCATCGCATTGCCCGGCTGCGTCGGCAGGGTGAACGCTACTTCACCGACGGTTTGCGTGACATCACTTCGGACCGCCGCTGGGCGATCCTTGCCGTCTGTGTTGTGGAGTGGGAAGCGGCGATTGCTGATGCCATAGTCGAAACCCATGACAGGATCGTAGGAAAAACCTGGCGGGAAGCGAAGCGCCAGCATGACGAAACAATTTCCGGCTCTAAAGCCACACTCACGGATACGATCCGTACCTTCACCGCGCTGGGAGCTTCGTTGCTTGAGGCCCGCAGTGACGGAACCCCGCTGGAGATGGCTGTCGCCAGTTCGGTTGCATGGGACCGGCTCGCTCAACTGGTAGCGACAGGGACTCAACTCAGCAACACGCTAGCCGATGAGCCTCTTGCATATGTCGGGCAGGGATACCATCGCTTTCGTCGTTATGCGCCCCGCATGTTGCGCTGTCTGAAGCTCGAAGCCGCGCCGGTCGCCGGACCATTGGTAGCAGCAGCTTTGTCGATCGGAGAGATGAAAGGTGTTGCATCGCCAGAAAGGCGTTTCCTGCGGCCCAGCTCCAAATGGAACCGTCATTTACGAGCTCAGGAAAAAGGAGATACCCGTCTTTGGGAAGTGGCGGTACTCTTTCACCTCCGGGATGCTTTTCGTTCCGGAGATGTCTGGCTCGCTCATTCGCGCCGCTATGGTGACCTCAAGCAGGTACTGGTGCCGATGATCGCGGCGCAGGAAAATGCAAAACTGGCCGTGCCTTCCAACCCACAGGATTGGCTGGCAGACAGAAAGGCGCGACTCACGATCGCTCTTAAGCGGCTGGCCCGGGCTGCCCGTAACGGCACTATTCCGCACGGTAGCATAGAAGATGGAACGTTGCGGATCGACAGGTTGACAGCAGACGTGCCGGATGGTGCCGAGGCACTCATACTGGATCTGTATCGCCGAATGCCGTCCGTTCGGATTACCGACATGCTGCTTGAAGTTGATGCAGCCCTTGGTTTCACAGATGCGTTTACCCATCTGAGAACCGGGGCTCCATGTCGCGACCGGATCGGTCTGCTCAACGTCCTGCTCGCTGAAGGGCTCAATCTGGGCCTGCGTAAGATGGCGGAAGCTACAAACACGCATGATTACTGGCAGCTCTCACGCCTTGCCCGCTGGCATGTTGAAAGCGAAGCCATGAACCAGGCATTGGCAATTGTGGTGGCCGCGCAGGGTAAACTGCCGATGTCACGCGTCTGGGGGATGGGCACGTCAGCATCGAGCGATGGTCAGTTTTTCCCGACAGCGCGGCATGGCGAAGCCATGAACATGGTCAATGCCAAATATGGTTCTGTTCCCGGCCTCAAAGCGTATACTCACGTAAGCGACCAGTTCGCGCCATTCGCTTGTCAGTCGATCCCGGCGACCGTGAGCGAGGCACCGTATATTCTCGATGGACTACTGATGAACGAGGTCGGTCGCCATGTTCGCGAACAGTATGCCGATACAGCAGGATTCACCGACCATTTGTTCGGAGCCAGTAGCCTGCTCGGCTACAATCTCGTTCTGCGAATCAGGGATCTGCCATCGAAGCGGTTGTACGTATTTAATCCCGATACGACCCCCAGGGAGTTACGCAAGTTGGTAGGTGGAAAAGCCCGGGAGGATCTTATCGTTGCGAACTGGCCTGATATTTTCCGTTGTGCCGCGACGATGACCGCTGGCAAAATCAGGCCCAGCCAACTCCTGCGCAAGCTCGCTTCTTACCCACGACAAAACAACCTTGCAGTTGCGCTTCGTGAAGTTGGTCGTATTGAACGGACCCTTTTCATTATTGAGTGGATCCTGGATACGGACATGCAGCGGCGTGCTCAGATCGGTCTTAACAAGGGAGAGGCCCACCATGCGCTCAAAAATGCGCTCCGTATCGGGAGGCAGGGGGAAATTCGCGATCGCACGACAGAGGGGCAGCACTACCGAATCGCTGGGCTCAATTTATTGACTGCGGTGATCATTTACTGGAATACCGTCCATCTTGGTCATGCCGTCACGGAGCGGCGGAACGAAGGGTTGGATGTTCCCCCTGAATTTCTTCCCCACATATCCCCATTGGGCTGGGCGCACATTCTACTGACTGGCGAATATCTTTGGCCCAAGGAACCGAAAGCTTAGGGTGTCATTTCGCCCTCAGCCGGAACCGACCCCATGATGCAGGCGCTGCGTGCCGATGGGTTGGGAACGGCCGACCATAGTGCCCTGGCGTGCTACTACGAAAAACTGGCGAAAGTTGAAGTGACTCGTTAAGGACGTTGCGCCCGGCGGCGTTAGCCTGCCGGGCCGGCAAGGTAGGCCGGATAAGTTATGCGCCATCCGGCGTCGCGCGCTAATAGGCTCAGATATGAAAATCGTAATCGCCCCAGACTCTTATAAAGAAAGCCTTTCTGCCACCGAGGTAGCACAGGCGATAGAAAAAGGATTTCGGGAAATCTTTCCGCAAGCGCAGTTTGTGTCTGTACCGGTTGCCGACGGCGGCGAAGGTACGGTTGAGGCGATGATTGCGGCCACTCAGGGGCGCGCGGTGATGTCGACGGTAACCGGCCCGCTTGGCGACCCCGTGCAGGCTCAGTGGGGCATCTCCGGCGACGGCGGTACGGCATTTATCGAAATGGCCGCCGCCAGCGGCCTGGCGCTGGTACCGCCTGAACGTCGTAACCCGCTGATCACCACGTCCTATGGTACCGGTGAGCTGATCCTCCAGGCGCTGGAAAGTGGAGTGAAGAGCATTATTATCGGTATCGGCGGCAGCGCCACGAACGACGGCGGGGCGGGGATGGTACAGGCGCTGGGCGCAAAGTTATGCGACGCCAACGGTTCGCCGATTGGTTTCGGCGGCGGTAGCCTGATGAGCCTTAATCATATTGATATTTCCGGACTCGATGCGCGCCTGCAGGCGTGCACAATTCGCGTAGCCTGCGATGTGACCAACCCGTTAACCGGGCCGTCTGGCGCGTCCTGTATTTTTGGGCCGCAGAAAGGCGCTACCGCGGCGATGATCGCCGAGCTGGACCGCAACCTCGCGCACTATGCCGAGGTGATTAAAAAATCGCTACGGGTGGATGTTAAAGAGGTGCCGGGCTCTGGCGCGGCGGGGGGAATGGGCGGCGCGCTGATGGCGTTTCTCGGCGCAGAGCTGCGCAGCGGCATTGAGATAGTCACTCAGGCGTTAAATCTCGAAGAGCATATTCACGACTGCACGCTGGTGGTGACCGGTGAAGGGCGGCTGGACAGCCAGAGCATTCACGGTAAGGTGCCCGTTGGGGTGGCCAGCGTGGCAAAGAAATACCATAAGCCGGTGATCGGTATTGCCGGTAGCCTGACCCGCGATGTCGGCGTTGTGCACCAGTACGGCATTGATTCTGTGTTCAGCGTGCTGAACCGTATTGGCTCGCTGGAAGAGGCGTTCCGTGAGGCGGCGGACAATATTTATCTCACTTCCCGTAATATCGCTGCCACCCTTCAGGTGGGAATGCAGACGGAAAGGTGACATTGGCTCGTAAACCCTCTATACTTCGCGCCGAAGCTGACCAGACAGTCGCCGCTTCGTCGTCGTCCTCTTCGGGGGAGACGGGCGGAGGGGAGGAAAGTCCGGGCTCCATAGGGCAAGGTGCCAGGTAACGCCTGGGGGGTGTCACAGCCCACGACCAGTGCAACAGAGAGCAAACCGCCGATGGCCCGCGCAAGCGGGATCAGGTAAGGGTGAAAGGGTGCGGTAAGAGCGCACCGCGCGGCTGGTAACAGTCCGTGGCACGGTAAACTCCACCCGGAGCAAGGCCAAATAGGGGTTCATAAGGTACGGCCCGTACTGAACCCGGGTAGGCTGCTTGAGCCAGTGAGCGATTGCTGGCCTAGATGAATGACTGTCCACGACAGAACCCGGCTTATCGGTCAGTTTCACTTCTTAAAAAACCCCGCCTTGATGGCGGGGTTTTTGCTTTCTGACGTACCCTGCCGCGCACCGACAGAGCGAGGATGGCGAGGCGGTCAGCCCCGGTTACCAAACCAGGGCATTTGTTCAGGCGGTCTGTTCTTCCGCCTGGCTGCTCTCAGCCTGGGCCACGATGGCTTCCAGTTCGCTCAGCATGTCTTCCAGACCAAACTCCGGTGCCGCGTTGGTGGGTTGAGGGGCGTTGGCCACCTTCATCGTCTGCTGCTTTTTATTGTTTCTCTTACTCATTTTTGCTTCCGCTATCCTGAATAGACCTACACAGGTAAATCTATCAGCAAAGCGCGCAGTGGGGTATCAGCAACGAGTGTGATATTGGCTTCATCGCGAATAAATGCCCCATCGCCGCAGGTGAGCGATTTGTTTTCTGCGTCGTTAGCCAGCGCATGTACGGTACCGTGAATCGACTGTAAATAGGCGCGCGGCCCGTGCAGCGACAGAGAAACCTGCTCGCCTTTTGCCAGCTCAATATGGTGTAGCCACACCTGCTGACGCAGCTGCAGACTATGCTGACTGCCGTCCGGCGAGGCCAGCAGCTGGTGCGCGGTATCTTTCAGCTTCAGTTTCTGTACCCGCGAATTATCGCGTTCCGGGCAGGCGTCCAGCCAGATTTGTATCCGGGTTAACGGCTTGTCTTTGCTCAGGTTATGTTCGCTATAGCTGACACCCTGCTGGGTTGCAATCAGCAGCGCTTCACCGGCCTTCGCTTGAATATGGTGGCCTTCGCTGTCGCGGTACTCGGCCTCGCCTTCCAGAATCAGATTCAGAATATCGACCTTCGGATAGGTCCGCGGCTGGAAGGCCGCGCCGGGAGCAAGGACTTCCTGATTCAGCACGCGCAGAGACGCATAGCCCAGCAGTTTCGGATCGAAGTAGTGTCCAAAAGAGAAGGTATAGCGGGCCTGAAGCCAACCGAAGTCCGCCTGTCCGCACTGTTTCGCTGTTCTTGTGGTAATCATCTTCTTGACCCTCCTTTACATTAAATCAATGGTAAAGGTATGGACGCTGCATTGTTAGCCAGATATTCTGCCCGGTATGTTCAAATTTCCTGAATGAGCAAGCCATGGCTAAAGAGAGAGCACTGACGCTGGAAGCACTACGAGTAATGGACGCCATTGACCGACGCGGCAGCTTCGCCGCCGCGGCGGATGAGCTTGGGCGCGTGCCCTCGGCGTTGAGCTATACCATGCAAAAGCTGGAAGAAGAGCTGGACGTTGTGCTTTTTGACCGTTCAGGTCATCGAACAAAATTCACTAACGTCGGGCGTATGCTCCTCGAACGTGGTCGCGTCCTGCTGGAGGCGGCAGATAAGCTGACCACCGATGCCGAAGCGCTGGCGCGCGGCTGGGAAACGCACCTCACCATTGTGGCGGAAGCGCTGATCCCAACGGCAACGCTGTTCCCGCTGGTGGAAAAGCTGGCGGCGAAGTCTAACACCCAGCTGTCGATTATCACCGAAGTGCTGGCGGGCGCCTGGGAGCGTCTGGAGCAGGGGCGAGCGGACATCGTGATCGCACCGGATATGCACTTCCGTTCTTCCACGGAAATTAACTCGCGCAAGCTCTACTCGCTGATGAGCGTTTACGTGGCGGCGCCGGATCATCCGATTCATCAGGAGGCGGAACCGCTGTCTGAAGTGACGCGCGTGAAATATCGTGGGGTAGCGATTGCGGATACCGCGCGGGAGCGCCCGGTACTGACGGTGCAGTTGCTGGACAAACAGCCGCGTCTGACGGTGACATCGATGGAAGAGAAGCGTCAGGCGCTGCTCGCCGGGCTCGGCGTGGCGACCATGCCGTATCAGCTGGTTGAAGAGGATATTGCGCAAGGGCGCCTGCGGGTGGTGAGCCCGGAGTACAGCAAAGAGATTGACATTATTATGGCGTGGCGCCGCGACAGCATGGGCGAAGCGAAATCGTGCTGTCTGCGCGAAATTCAGAAACTGTTAACCGCAAAATAAAGCAGTAGGCCGGATAGGCGTTTACGCCGCCATCCGGCGATTTGTGCCGAATAGCCTGATGGCGCTGCGCTTATCAGGCCTACCAGACCCGCGTTGTGCCTGGTTGGGATCAGGAAATCCCCTTCGGATCGGGCCCGAAACGGTTATTGCCCGGCGTGCCGCTCTGACAGTTGAAGATCAAAATTACGATCCAGCCGATCACCGGAATAATCAGCAGCAGTAGCCACCATGCCGAGCGGTCGGTGTCATGCAGACGACGGAACTGCACGGCCCACCACGGCAGGAAAACCAGCACCCCATAAATGGTGGTGAGGATCCCTTCACCGCCGGCGCGCTGCCAGCCAAGCATCTTATCGACTACGCCCAGCACGAGCGTAAAAATCACGTTCACCAGGACGAACATCCAGTACTCTTTGCGGCGGGCGCGGCCGCCAAAGCCAATGTAGTTACGTATAACCTTGAGATACCAATCCATTTTTTTGCCTCAGTTGATCATTAATCACTTGTTTTTAAAGCGATCAAGCTAAGGATAGTCGCGAATGAAAATGAGGTAAATATTGATGAGGCGAATAAATTAGGGCGCCGATGGACGGCACCCTGAAGGTTTAGCGAAAACGAACGTCGCGACCGTGCGGCTGGTCCAGATCCTGCCACGGGCCAACCGAAATAATCCCGGTCGGGTTAATGGTCTTGTGGCTGCGGAAATAGTGATTGCGGATGTGGCCAAAATCGACGGTTTCCGCAATGCCCGGCATCTGGTAGATATCGCGCAGGAAGCCATGCAGATTGGGGTAATCGCTGATGCGGTGCTTGTCGCACTTAAAGTGGGTTACGTACACCGGATCGAAACGGATAAGCGTCGTCCACAGGCGGATATCGGCTTCGGTAAGCTGATTGCCGGTCAGGTAACGCTGCGTACCGAGAATATTTTCCAGACGATCGAGCGAGATAAAGACCTTTTCCACCGCCTCATCGTAGGCTGCCTGGCTGGTGGCGAAACCGGCCTTGTAGACACCGTTATTGACCGTGTCGTAGATCCAGCCGTTCAGCTCGTCGATTTGTTCGCGTAGCGCCAGTGGATAGTAATCCCCCGCTTTGGCGCCCAGGGCATCAAACGCGGTGTTAAACATGCGAATAATTTCGGCAGATTCGTTGCTGACGATGGTTTGATTTTTCTTGTCCCACAGCACCGGCACGGTTACGCGCCCGGAGTAGGTCGGGTCGGCGTGCTGGTAGAGCTGATACAAAAACTGATGCTGATAGAGCGCATCACCGGTCGCCGCCGGGAAGTCCGCGTCGAAGGTCCAGCCGTTTTCCAGCATCAGTGGGTTAACGACGGACACGGAGATAAACGGCTCCAGCCCTTTCAGTTTGCGTAAAATCAGCGTGCGGTGCGCCCACGGGCAGGCGAGGGAAACGTACAGATGATAGCGATCTTTTTCGGCGGCAAAGCCACCGCTGCCGGTTGGGCCTGGCTCGCCGTCGGCGGTCAGCCAGTTGCGAAAGGCGGAGACTGAACGCTGGAAACGTCCGCCGGTGGATTTGGTGTCGTACCAGGTATCCTGCCAGACGCCGTCAATAAGTTGTCCCATCATGTTCTCCTTTAGATAGCAAAAGCGAGGAGATATCTCCTCGCTTTGTGTATTCAGTATAGTGCGCTTACCACTTTTTATTCAGCACGCGGTCGATGCTGAAGGCGCCCGGACCGGTGATGCCCAGCAGCAGGTAGCCGCCAGCGATGGTCAGGTTTTTCATAAACATCAGCGAGTTCATGCCTTCCGCAAAGTTGCTGTGGAAGATAAACGCGGTCAGTACCGTGAACGCCGCGGTGAACAGCGCGGTGGTACGGGTCAGGAAACCGAACAGAATGGCCAGACCGCCGCCAAACTCAAGCAGAATGGTCAGCGGCAGCAGGAACCCCGGGACGCCCATGGCTTCCATATATTGCTGTGTACCCGCATACCCGGTTATTTTGCCCCAGCCAGCCGTGATAAACAGAATTGGCATCAGAATACGAGCAACCAGGAAACCAGTATCTTCTAATTTTTTCATCTTACACTCCAGAGAACCTTGCGGGCAGTTAAACCATTTTATTGAGCATTTACACGTCGATAGCGCGTAGCTGCTGTCGATGAAGAGCAATATAACTGCGGTGTATGACAATTGTTAGCAAGGAAAACTGTTGAACTCCTTCAAAGAATCTGAGTAATGATGTACGACTCCGCGATTTTTCCCGAGCCGCTACGCAAAGAAGCACTTGTGCGATTGCGCCTTTCTGACCCTGGAGGATACTCGCGGCAGGCTGGTTATCAGGGACGAAACGCGATGGTGAACACCCCGCATGATGCACTCTTTAAGACCTTTATGTCGCATCCCGAGACGGTGGGCGATTTTCTGGGAATACACCTACCGGCAGAGCTGCTGGCCCTTTGCGACCTGAAAACGCTGAAGCTGGCGTCGGGGAGTTTTATTGATGAGTCTCTCAGGGCAAGCTATTCCGATGTGCTGTGGTCGCTGCAAACCTGCGACGGCGTGGGCTATGTCTATGCGCTGATTGAGCATCAGAGTTCGCCGGATAAGCATATGGCTTTTCGCTTAATGCGCTATGCCTTTGCCGCCATGCAGCGGCATCTGGAGGCTGGGCACGATACGCTTCCACTGGTGATTCCCATGCTGTTTTACCACGGAGAAAAAAGTCCGTATCCGTTCTCCATGCGTTGGCTGGATGCGTTTGCTGAACCCGAGGTTGCGCGGGTACTCTATGACGGCGTGCTTCCGCTGGTCGATCTCACCGTGCTGTCGGATGATGACATCATGGGGCATCGGCGTATCGCGCTGCTGGAGTTTTTACAGAAAAATATTCGCCGTCGCGATCTGATGGAGATGACGGAAAACCTGCTCAGGTTGCTGCGCGCGGGGTACACCACCGACAGCCAGTTCCGTGCGCTAATTCACTATCTGGCCGAGACGGGAAGAACCACGCAGCCGGAGACGTTCTTTCGACAGCTGGCGGGGGGGATGACGCCCCGTGAGGAGAAGATGATGAAAAAGAAACTGACGCTAATGGAGTGGGCTGAAATACAGCATGACGAGGGCAGAAATGAAGGACGTAATGAAGGTGAGCAGCAAACAACGCTGAAAATTGCCCGCGCTCTAATCAGCCACGGCGTTGCGCTGAAAACCATCGCGCAGACGACCGGGCTGTCGATAGAAGAACTGGCTGAAATAAACCGCTAGACGCCGTCAGACTGGCTTATGCAGCAGGCTTTTAACCATCCGCCATGTGCTCCAGACGCCAAGGCCACGACGCGCCCAGCGAACCAGAAAACGTGGGTGGCGCAGTGACACTACGGCCATGGCGCTGCTGGCGACCATCGCCCACGAGCGCAGGCTGACCAGCCGGCTCCAGCCACGGTCATAGATCTGCGTTGCGTTCAGCCAGTCGCGACGGCTGGCGCTGAGATCCAGCCGCTGCTGCTGAATCTGGCGCAGCAGCGCGGCCTTGCGCTGTTCGCGCTCCTGGCGTGGGCTCATGGCTCGTCGTTCTCCAGCAGGGTGCGATCGTTAGCGAGCTCGTGGCGCGTATGGCGCAGCAGCGTGGAGCGGCGCGCTTTACGCAGCGTCCAGATGCCGCCAATCAACGCCAGCAGCAGCAGCGTAACGGTGGTGGCAATCATCACGTGAAGCCGATATTGCGGGTCAACGGCCCACATTATCAGTACCAGCAGGCTCATCAGGCCGAAGGCAGTAAACAACAGGGTTAACCCGGCCATCAACAGCAGCTGAATAAGGTTCGCTTTCTCCTCTTCCAGCTCAACGACGACCAGGCGCAGCCGCGTTTCAACCATCTGAACCAGCAGGGTGACGATGCGCTGGCCAATGCCGAGGACGTTTTTCCCCGGCCCCGGCGCGTGCTGAGAATCACTCATGCTTAGCGACGCGTCAGCAGTACGCCCAGCACCAGACCGACTGCGGCACCGATGCCCACGCCGGTCCACGGGTTTTCACGCACATAGCCATCGGCTTTAGCCGCCGCTTCGCGGGTTTGCTTCGCAATAGCATCCCCCGTTTCGCCCAGACGGTCACGGCTCTCTTTCAGCGCGCTTTCCGCTTTGCTACGCAGCTTACTCATCTCTTCTTTCGATTTATCGGTGGAAGCGTTCAGGACTTCTTCCAGGGTATCTGACAGGGCCTTCAGCTCTGCACGTAACTGATCTGAGGTTGAATCTTTCGCCATCGTCTCTCTCCTGTTTAGGTTCCACTTACTCAATACGCGCGGGATTCCAGCGCGTTAAGTTCTTTTTTGGCTTCCTGAAGCTTGTGCTCGCGTTTAGCCACTTTTTCCGCATCGCCGCTCTGTTTTGCTTCACGCAGATCGTGTTCGCGCTCGCGAATTTCGTCTTTCTGTTCGGCAATTTTTTCCTGATGGTCGGCGCGAAGCTTGCTGTCAGTACAGTTAGCTTTGACTTCGCTTAACGCCTTTTTCAGGCCGCTAATGCGGTTCTGATTGTTATGCTTTTCGGCATAACCAATTTCACGCTGAATGTCTTGCTCTTTTTCCTGACAGAGTGATGTTGCTGCTGCACTCGCACTAAGAGACGCGAGGGCGAGCGCAAAGACGATGCGGTATTTCATGTATGAATCTTCCATTTTGCGTAGTACATCTGGAATGTACTTTCCCAGTAAGTGAGCACCGCGATGGCGCTCACATTACTAAGCATAGTAAGTAAAAGGCGAAATGACCAAAGTAAGTGAAACTATTCAGATTCCTGGAAGTTTTTAGCCAAATCGGTGTGACGTATCGCGCAGCAGTGATAGCCAGCCCACGGGGTCGTTTTCTTCTTCCTGTAGCGAAACGACGTAGACGTGCGGCAGCGTGCTATCCAGTACGCGCTTCGCCGCAGCGCTTTGTTCGCTGGATTCAAAGGTGATCAGCAGCGAATCATTGTGCGGGGTGATGCTCTTAAAACGAATACCGTTGGCATCCAGATGGTGTGAGATAGAAAAACCATCGGGCATGCTGGCTTGGCTCATTGGGCGAATCGCCAGCGTAGACTCTTCACGCTGCAGCGCGGCCCACATCCAGAGAAGCGCGCATAACAACAGCAGCACGCTCATGCTGAATGCAAACCGGCGAAGATGAATGCGGCTCGGCACCATAGTTAGCCTCGGTTACCGTATTTTTTCTTCCACACCACGACCAACGAACCGCACAGGCCAAAAATCAGCAGCGCCACTGGCAGCAGCATCAGGCAGGACATCAGTGCGTCTTCATACTTCTGGAACACCGGCGTTTTGCCCAGCAGGAAGCCCAGGGTGGTCAGAATCAACACCCACAGCAGGCCGCTCATCCAGTTAAAGAACTGGAAGCGTGCGTTGCTCAGGCCGGACAGGCCCGCGATGGTAGGAAGCAATGTGCGAACAAAGGCAATGAAGCGCCCTACCAGCAGTGCAGAGAGGCCGTGTTTGTGGAAAAGATGATGCGACCGCTGATGATAATGCGCGGGGAGGTGTGACAGCCAGTTCTGGACGACACGGGTATTACCTAGCCAGTTGCCCTGGATGTAGCCCACCCAGCTGCCGAGGCTGGCGGCAACCGTCAGCAGTATAATCGTCTGCGGGAAGCCCATTGCACCTTTAGCAATGAGAACGCCGACCAGCACCAGCAGGCTGTCGCCCGGCAGGAAGGCGGCCGGCAGCAGCCCGTTTTCCAGAAACAGGATCATAAATAAGACGAAATACAGCATGCCGATCATGGAGGGATTCGCGAGCGTCTCGAAATCCTGGCTCCATAAGGCATTTAAGAGTTGGGTTAGTAGTTCCATTCACGATTCCTGTTACTTCGATTAAGGTCATGCCTGAATGCGCTGCGATATCTTCTCTATTTCTATTTTAATAGCATCGCGGTAAATACGCGCTGAACAGTCCCTGTTTTGGCGAAATAATCTCAAACGGATTGTCGAAGCGACAAAATGCATTCAATTGTAACAAACGGTGCAGTTTTCCGTCATAGAAATTGCAATGTGTTGCTGTTTGATTTTGCGGTTTAGCGCGGGGAGAGGCTAGGGGATTTACAAAGGCTTACCCACACAGAATGTCGGGCAAGCCTCGTTGAACAACTGAGGGACTTATTTACCGCCGAGGGCGACGGTATCAAGGTGGACGACCGGGTTCTCAGCGAACAGATAGCGGTCGGCGTTGAATTCAAAATCATCGCTGGTTTCGTTGAACAGCATCAGCTTGGTATTTTCCAGATGCTGCCACATGGCCAGCTTCGCCGCGTGCGGGTCTTTGCGAATCAGCGCCTTGAGGATCTGATCGTGGTCATCGCACCAGTTATCGACGGTGCGGGCATCGATATGGTCGTGCAGTTTTTTCCAGTACGGGTTATGTACTCGCTGGGTCCACATTTTTTCAACGATGGCGGCCAGCGCGGTGTTCTGAGTTGCCAGCGCAACCTGCACGTGGAACTGGAGATCCCACTCGGAGTCGCGGAAGCATTTCTCTTTGCGCGCCTTCTCCTGGATCTCCATTAGCTTCATGATGTCCTGCTTGGTGACCTGGGTGGCGGCAAATTCGGCGATATTGCTCTCAATGAGCTGACGCGCCTGCAGCAGTTCGAAAGGACCGTAGTTGGCAAATTCCAGATTTTCGTCCGGCACCTGGTGGTGCTTCGGCTGATTAGAAATAACGTGGATGCCTGAGCCTTTACGTACCTCAACATACCCTTCCACTTCAAGCATGATGATGGCTTCACGCACGACGGTGCGGCTGACGCTTTTTTCATCAGCAATAAAACGCTCAGCGGGAAGCTTGTCGCCCACAAGGTAAACGCCTTGCTCAATGCGTTCTTTTAGCTCAGCGGCCAGTTGCTGATACAAGCGACGTGCGTCGGCGATTTCCATATGCTCTCCAGGCAGGGTACGGCAGAATGAATTTGTTATACCACTTTTACGAGCAGCTAACCACAATTTGACATGAAAAAAGCCGCCTTGATCAAGGCGGCTTAGGAGAAAACCTACTTCGCTCGCAGACTTAGTTTTGCGTCGCCTGCTGAGCCGGACGGTTAGCGCCGGATTGACCGTCGTCAGCCTGTTTATTTTGCAGGACGGTCCAGATAACCACTGCGCCTAACAGGTCGAAGATAGCCAGTACGGCGAACAGCGGGCTGAAGCCAATGGTGTCGGCCAGGGCGCCAACGACCAGGGCAAACATGGTGCTTGCCATCCACGCCGCCATCCCGGTCAGGCCGTTTGCCGTTGCCACTTCGTTACGACCGAAGACGTCAGAAGAGAGCGTAATCAGCGCGCCGGACAGGGACTGGTGAGCAAAGCCACCGAGGCACAGCAGGGCGATGGCAATGTAAGGGCTGGTGAACAGACCGATCAGGCCAGGGCCAATCATCAGCAGCGCACCCATGGTTACAACCATTTTACGGGACACAATCAGGTTAACGCCGAACCAGCGCTGGAACAGCGGCGGCAGGTAACCACCGATAACGCAGCCGAGGTCAGCAAACAGCATCGGCATCCACGCAAACATCGCGATTTCTTTCAGGTCGAAGCCGTACACTTTAAACATGAACAGCGGGATCCAGGCGTTGAAGGTACCCCATGCTGGTTCTGCCAGGAAGCGCGGCAGGGCGATACCCCAGAAACGACGGGTCTGAATAATCTGCCACGGAGACATTTTCTTCGCGTTGTTGGTCTGGTGTGCTGCTTCCTGACCGCCAATGATGTATTCACGTTCTTCGTCGGTTAGTTTTTTCTGATCGCGTGGGTGTTTGTAGAATACCAGCCAGCACATTGCCCAGATGAAGCTCAGCGCACCGGAGATGATGAACGCCATCTGCCAGCTGTGCATCACGATAGCCCAGACCACCAGCGGCGGAGCAATCATGCCGCCGATAGAAGAACCGACGTTGAAGTAGCCGACAGCGATAGAACGCTCTTTTGCCGGGAACCACTCGGAGCTGGCTTTCAGGCCCGCAGGGATCATTGCGGCTTCAGCGGCACCAACCGCACCACGTGCGATAGCCAGTCCGCCCCAGCTGCCTGCCAGCGCGGTTGCGCCGCAGAAAATAGCCCAGGCAACGGCGAAGAAGGCGTAGCCAATTTTGGTACCGAGGATATCCAGAACATAGCCGGCAACCGGCTGCATCACGGTGTACGCTGCGGAATAAGCAGCGATGATGTATGAATATTGCTGTGTGGAAATGTGCAGCTCTGCCATCAGCGTTGGCGCCGCTGCTGCCACGGTATTACGTGTCAGGTAGCCCAGCACGGTGCCCATCGTCACCAGTGCGATCATGTACCAACGTAATCCTTTAATTTTTCGCATGTAAACCTCATCGTGTTGTTATAACTGCGGGTCCTGCAGCCATCTTCCCGTTTGCTCGGAAGATGTCATTCTCGAAGGGCTTACCGTGGAAATGATCCCCGGTACGGCCCGAACTTGCCAGTAAATCAGCGTGCTTAATTCGGTATCCGTACCGCTCAATCAAGTGTCTGTATCGACCACCGCTAATGTATTCTGTCGCTCAATGTGTTTCGACGGAGGGCAAGATAACTTGTCATACAACTTTAAAAGGTGAATACCGTCACAAAAGAGGTATTTTCCATAGAGTTTAAGGGGTAGATAGGGCACACCAGGCGTGGCGCGGCTTGCAGCGTTGTTTTGGCGATTTTTATGTCATTTTTTGTCAAGGTTTATTGATCTAACTCACGAAAAAATCTTCGGTCTGGCGAAATTGGTGTGATAACTTTGTCTGCATTACAGATAAACATCTGACCCACTCGCTGAGAGGAAGACGATAATGACCCCGTTTATGACTGAAGATTTCCTGTTAGATACCGAATTTGCTCGCCGTCTGTACCACGACTACGCAAAAGACCAGCCGATTTTCGACTATCACTGCCACCTGCCGCCGCAGCAGGTTGCTGAAGACTATCGTTTTAAAAACCTGTATGACATCTGGCTGAAGGGCGACCACTACAAGTGGCGCGCGATGCGTACCAACGGCGTAGCAGAACGTCTGTGTACCGGCGATGCGTCTGACCGCGAGAAGTTTGACGCGTGGGCGGCGACCGTTCCGCACACTATCGGTAACCCGTTATACCACTGGACTCACCTGGAGCTGCGCCGTCCGTTCGGCATTACCGGTAAACTGCTGTCTCCGGCAACCGCAGGTGAAATCTGGGACGAATGTAATGCGCTGCTGGCGCAGGACAAATTCTCCGCGCGCGGCATCATGAAGCAGATGAATGTGAAAATGGTCGGCACTACCGATGATCCGATCGATTCTCTGGAGCATCACGCGACCGTCGCGAAAGACGGTTCCTTCGACGTGAAAGTGCTGCCGAGCTGGCGCCCGGATAAAGCCTTCAACATTGAACAAGCGACCTTCAACGACTACATGGCGAAGCTGGGTGAAGTGTCTGACACCGACATCCGCCGTTTTGCTGACCTGCAAACTGCACTGACCAAGCGTTTGGATCACTTCGCGGCTCACGGCTGTAAAGTTTCTGACCATGCGCTGGACGTTGTCCTGTTCGCGGAATCTAACGAAGCCGAGCTGGACAGCATTCTGGCCCGTCGCCTGGGCGGCGAAACGCTGAGCGAGCATGAAGTGGCGCAGTTCAAAACTGCCGTGCTGGTGTTCCTGGGTGCGGAATATGCTCGTCGTGAATGGGTACAGCAGTACCACATCGGCGCGCTGCGTAACAACAACCTGCGCCAGTTCAAACTGCTGGGCGCGGACGTTGGCTTTGACTCCATTAACGACCGTCCGATGGCGGAAGAACTGTCTAAGCTGCTGAGCAAACAGAACGAACAGAACCTGCTGCCGAAAACCATTCTTTACTGCCTGAACCCGCGCGATAACGAAGTGCTGGGCACGATGATCGGTAACTTCCAGGGCGAAGGTATGCCGGGCAAAATGCAGTTCGGTTCCGGCTGGTGGTTCAACGATCAGAAAGACGGTATGGAACGTCAGATGACGCAGCTGGCACAGCTCGGCCTGCTGAGCCGATTCGTCGGTATGCTGACCGATAGCCGTAGCTTCCTGTCTTACACCCGTCACGAATACTTCCGCCGTATTCTGTGCCAGATGATCGGCCGTTGGGTTGCTGCGGGCGAAGCGCCTGCCGACATCCAACTGCTGGGTGAGATGGTGAAAAACATTTGCTTTAACAATGCGCGTGACTATTTCGCCATTGAATTGAACTAAGGTCTGGGTGAAGGTATGCAATACATCAAGATCCATGCGCTGGATAACGTCGCGGTAGCGCTCGCTGATTTGGCTGAAGGAACCGAAGTCACCGTTGACGGTCAGGTGGTCACCTTGCGCCAGGCGGTGTCCCGTGGCCATAAATTCGTCTTATGCAATATTGCGAAAGGTGAAAACGTCATTAAATACGGTTTGCCAATTGGTCATACGCTGGTGGACGTCGCGGCGGGTGAGCATATTCATGCCCATAACACGCGCACCAATCTGAGCGACCTGGACACGTATCGCTACCAACCGGATTTCCAGGCCGAAGTCGCCCAGCCAGCCGATCGCGACGTGCAGATTTATCGCCGCGCAAACGGTGAGGTTGGGGTACGTAACGAACTGTGGATCCTGCCGACCGTCGGCTGCGTTAATGCGATGGCGCGCCAGATGCAGAACCGTTTCCTGAAAGAGACCAATGACGCCGAAGGTATCGATGGCGTGCATCTCTTCAGCCACACTTACGGCTGTTCGCAGCTGGGCGACGACCATATCAACACCCGTACCATGCTGCAAAATATGGTGCGTCATCCTAACGCGGGTGCGGTGCTGGTGGTGGGCCTGGGCTGCGAAAATAACCAGGTAGATGCGTTCCGCGAAACCCTTGGCGAGTTCGATCCTGAGCGCGTTCACTTCATGGTCTGCCAACACCAGGAAGACGAAGTGGAAGTCGGGATCGAACATCTCCATCAGCTGTACAGCGTGATGCGCAATGATAAGCGCGAGCCGGGCAAACTGAGCGAGCTGAAGTTTGGTCTGGAATGCGGCGGGTCTGACGGCTTGTCCGGTATTACAGCCAACCCGATGCTGGGCCGTTTCTCTGACTACGTGATTGCCAATGGTGGCACCACCGTGCTGACCGAAGTGCCGGAAATGTTCGGCGCCGAGCAACTGCTGATGGATCACTGCCGCGATGAGGCGACCTTCGAGAAGCTGGTGACCATGGTCAATGACTTCAAGCAGTACTTCATTGCTCATGACCAGCCCATCTACGAGAACCCATCGCCGGGTAACAAAGCAGGCGGGATCACCACGCTTGAAGATAAATCGCTGGGCTGTACGCAAAAAGCGGGCTCCAGCCAGGTGGTTGACGTGCTGCGCTACGGCGAGCGTCTGAAAACCCACGGCCTGAACCTGCTGAGCGCACCGGGCAACGATGCGGTTGCCACCAGCGCGCTGGCGGGCGCGGGCTGCCATATGGTGCTGTTCAGCACCGGCCGCGGCACGCCTTACGGCGGCTTTGTGCCTACGGTGAAAATCGCCACCAACAGCGAGCTGGCCGAGAAGAAGAAACACTGGATCGACTTCAACGCCGGCCAGCTGATTCACGGTAAAGCGATGCCTCAACTGCTGGAAGAGTTCGTTGACGTTATCGTCGACTTCGCCAACGGCAAGCAGACCTGCAACGAGCGCAACGACTTCCGCGAGCTGGCTATCTTTAAGAGCGGCGTCACATTGTAATCAAAGTGTGATCTGATACGATAAAACGGCGTTTCATCTTTTGAAGCGCCGTTTTTTTATGCTTGTTTAACAAGGACCCCCTCCATGACTGCGTATTGGCTTGCCCAGGGCGTAGGCGTTCTGGCGTTTTTGATTGGTATTACCACCTTTATCAACCGCGATGAACGACGCTTTAAATTTCAGCTGTCTCTCTACAGCGCTACGATTGGCGTGCACTTCTTTTTGATGGGGGCATTTCCCGCCGGAATGAGCGCCGAGCTGAACGTCATTCGTACCATTATTTCGGTCTATACGCGTCGTATCTGGGTGATGTTTGTGTTTATCGCGCTGACGTTGATCCTGGGGCTGGGCAAACTTCAACACGCCATGGAGCTGCTGCCGATTGCCGGTACCGTTGCCAGCACCTGGGCGCTGTTCCGCTGTAAGGGTCTCACGGTACGCTGCGTGATGTGGTGCTCTACCGCCTGCTGGGTAATTCACAACTTCTGGCTCGGTTCGATTGGCGGCACGCTGATTGAGGGGAGTTTCCTGGTGATGAACGGGCTGAACATCATTCGCTTCTGGCGCATGCAGCGCAAAGGCATCGATCCGTTTAACGTCGAGAAGAAAGTGCAGGAAGAAAACCCCTCCGCCTGACGGCAAAGGGGCTGGTGTGATTAGCTGCGCAGCGCGTTTTTCGCCAGACGCTCGTCTTCCGCCTGACAGGCGGCTGCGGTAAACAGTACGTCGGTTGACGAGTTCAGCGCGGTTTCACAGGAATCCTGCAGGACGCCGATGATAAAGCCCACGGCAACGACCTGCATGGCCACATCGTTCGGAATACCGAACATGTTACAAGCCAGCGGGATCAGCAGCAGGGAACCGCCCGCTACGCCGGAAGCGCCGCAGGCGCACAGTGAGGCCACGACGCTCAGCAGCAGCGCGGTCGGCAGATCGACCGGAATACCGAGGGTATGCACGGCCGCCAGCGTCAACACGGTAATGGTGATAGCGGCACCGGCCATATTGATGGTTGCACCCAGCGGGATGGACACGGAGTAGGTGTCGCGGTCGAGGTTCAGTTTTTCGCACAGGCTCATATTGACCGGAATATTGGCCGCTGAGCTACGGGTAAAGAAGGCGTAGACGCCGCTTTCACGCAGGCAGGTCATCACCAGCGGGTAAGGGTTGCGGCGAATCTTCCAGAACACCAGCAGCGGGTTAATGACCAGCGCAACCAGGAACATACAGCCAATCAGTACCAGCAGCAGCTGTGCGTAGCCCCACAACGTGCTAAACCCGGTCGTGGCCAGCGTCGAGGCCACGAGACCGAAGATCCCCAGCGGCGCAAAGCGAATCACCACCTTCACGATAAAGGTCACGGCATGAGAGATGTCGTTGATTAAATTCTTCGTGGTTTCATTCCCATGGCGCAGGGCGAAGCCAAGGCCGACCGCCCATACCAGAATACCGATGTAGTTGGCGTTAAGCAGGGCGGCAATCGGGTTAGATACCATGCTCATCAGCAGGCCGCGCAGCACCTCAACGATGCCGGAAGGTGGTGCAATATCTTCTGCTGCCGCGCTGAGGTGTAGCGTAGACGGGAAAAGGAAGCTGAACAAAACGGCCGTTAATGCCGCGGCAAACGTCCCCAGCAGATAGAGAAACAGAATGGGGCGGATATTGGTTTTTTGCCCCTGCTGATGGTTAGCAATAGAGGCCATAACCAGCATCAGTACCAGCACCGGCGCAACCGCCTTCAGCGCGCCAACGAACAGCGTGCCCAGCAGCCCAGCGGCCTCGGCGGCAGGCTTGGAAACGACAGCGAGAAGTACGCCCAGGATCAAACCCACCAGAATTTGTTTCACCAGGCTACCAGCCATCAGTACACGCAAAAATCCGGGAAGCGAGGATTTTGTTGTCATTTATGCATTCCTTAATGTGATGTGTCGTGTCTTTCCAGTGACGTATTATTTGTTACGTTTATGTCTGGATGTAAAAAAATGTTTGCCAGATCGAGTATAAGGAAAGTCGTCGTTTGGGGAAGTACAAAATGCTGGAATTTACGCCATGCGTCATATTTTTTAACCAATAATTCACATTTCGTGACGCCAATCGCGTACAAAAGAGGGGCAGGGCGAGGCGTTCACGCCGGGGGATGTGGTAGGAGATATCCCCGGCATCGCAGTGCTCTGCCGGGGACGCCATTACAGGGCTTTATTTTTTATATCATGGCGATGGTTAACCCACGCATTGATCAGGAGCGTAACGACCAGGATCCCACCCACGACGCCGAGTGAGATGGCGATAGGGATATGGTAGAACTCGACGATCAGCATCTTGATGCCGATAAACACCAGGATCACCGCCAGACCGTACTTCAGCATCGAGAAGCGCTCTGCTACGCCCGCCAGCAGGAAGTACATCGCACGCAGGCCGAGGATAGCGAACAGGTTCGAAGTCAGTACGATAAACGGATCGGTGGTGACAGCAAAGATGGCCGGGATGCTGTCGACCGCGAAGATCACATCGCTCAGTTCGACCAGAATCAGCACCAGCAGCAGCGGCGTGGCAAACAGTACGCCGTTCTTACGCGTGAAGAAGTGCTCGTTTTCGATTTTGTCGGTCATGCGCAGATGCCCGCGCAGCCAGCGTACCAGCGGTTTGTCGCCGATGCCGCCTTCGTCTTCTTTTGCCAGCGCCATCTTGATGCCGGTGAACAGCAGAAACGCGCCGAACACGTACAGCAGCCATTCAAACTGGGAAATCAGCCAGCTTCCGGCGAAGATCATGATGGTACGCAGCACAATCGCGCCAAGCACCCCGTAGACCAGCACCCGACGCTGCAGCGCCGCAGGCACCGAGAAGTAGCTAAACAGCATCAGCCAGACGAAGACGTTGTCCACTGCCAGCGATTTTTCGATCAGATAGCCGGTGAGAAACGCCAGCGCCTGTGGATCGGCGACCGCGCGCCCCTGGGTTTGCACCAGATACCACCAGAATGCGGCGTTAAACAGCAGCGAGAGGGTAACCCAGACCAGCGACCAGCTTGCCGCCTGCTTCATTGACATGGTGTGAGCGCCACGGCGCCCCTGTAATAACAGATCGATGGCAAGCATGATCACCACGACGACAGCGAATCCGCCCCAGAGCAACGGTGTGCCGACAGTATTCATAGAAATTTCCTTACGCATAAAAAAAACGGCTAACGTCAGAAGACGATAGCCGCTGCTTTTTTATGCATAGACCTCGCCTTCCGGCAAGGTCTCACTTACAACAAAAAAAGAATGCGCTGACGCATTCCTTTTTCGTTGCCCGGCGACCGGATACGGTTTTGCACGTATCGTAATGACGATCCACCGACAAGGAAGTTACTCCCCTTTGCACGTAACAAAATATGACAGGCCATTGATTTCGTCAATGGCCGACAATATCCGTTTACGTTGCTTTACGCAGCAGGCGCATCCGCCGGGAACACGACGCCGGTCTGGCGACGAATTTCGGTCTGAACTTTGGCGGTAATACGGCTGACTTCAAGCCCCGGGTGGTCCACTTCGTTGTTTTCGACCAGCCGTGCAAACGCCTCGGCTTCATACAGCATAGTATTAATATGCTGCGGCTGGCTAAGATCCTGCGCTTTGCTGCCGCGCGGCACGAAGGAAACCTTCTGGCACTCGGAGATTTTCTCAATCACCAGCGCGCCCGCTTCCCCCTGGATTTCGCTCGGCAACGTGGAATCGCTGACTTTCGAGTGCTGTAACGTCACGCTGAAGTCGCCGTAGTCCATCACCACCACGCCGTGGGCGTCTACGCTGCTGTCCAGCAGGCTTGCTGAAGCCTGAATCTGCTTTGGCTCGCCCCACAGCGCAATGGCCGAGGCCAGGCAATAAAAGCCGATATCCATAATCGAGCCGTTCGAGAAGGCTGGGTTAAAGGTGTTTGGGTTTTCGCCATCAAGGTAGCGCTGGTAGCGTGAAGAGTACTGGCAGTAGTTGATGAACGCTTTACGAATCTGCCCCAGCTTCGGCAGCGCCTGCTGAAGCTGCTGGAAGTTTGGCAGACTGGCGGTTTTAAACGCTTCGAACAGCACCACCTGGTTTTCGCGCGCAGCGGCAATGACCCGCTCGGCTTCGTCAATATTGGAGGCCAGAGGCTTCTCGCAGATAACGTGCTTTTTATGTCGCAAGAATAGCTCGGTCTGTGGAGCGTGGAGCGAGTTTGGGCTGGCAATGTACACCGCATCAATATCGTCGCTCTGCGCCATAGACTCCAGCGAGGTGAAAAGGTGCTCAACGGGATAATCATTGGCGAAGCTTTGCGCCTGCTCAAGGCTGCGGGAATAAACGGCGGTCAACTTATACTTGCCGGTCTCATGGGCGGCATCGACAAACTGGCGGGTGATCCAGTTTGTTCCAATCACAGCGAAACGTATCATAAACGCCTTCAGGCTCCATAAAGGGATTCTTTGGTCAATGTACCATGCCTTTATGACAATGCCAGTGCCCGACTACGCAGTTTCCTTTAGCGAAAGGTGCGTCAGCCACAGACGAGTATCAAACTCCAACTGATGGTACTGCGGCTCCATATGACAGCACAGCTGATAGAAGGCCTTGTTGTGATCCTTCTCTTTCAGGTGCGCCAGCTCGTGCACCACGATCATCTTCAAAAAGGCTTCCGGGGCGTTGCGGAACACGGTCGCGACGCGAATTTCCGCTTTCGCTTTCAGTTTGCCGCCCTGCACGCGCGACACGGCGGTATGCAGCCCGAGCGCGTTCTTCAGCACGTGGATCTTATTGTCGTACATCACTTTATTGATCGGCGGTGCGTTGCGCAGATATTGGCTTTTGAGATCCTGTGTGTACTGCCAGAGGGCTTTGTCGGTGGCGAAATCATGCGTGCCCGGGTAGCGCTTTTCCAGCACCGCCCCCAGGCGCTGCTCCGCAATCAGCGTACGTACCTGAGAAAGCAGATGCTCGGGATAGCCCTGGAGGTAAGTTAGTTGGTTCATCTTTGCCCATGCCAATCATAAAAAGTGTATACTCACGCACCCTTTTCAGGGATACGCCGAAATTTTACCATTCAGGAGGGCCGATGAGCCACACAGACAACGGTTTCCGTTCACTGACACTTAAACGTTTCCCGGATACGGACGACGTTAACCCGCTGCTGGCGTGGGAAGCGGCAGATGAATATCTGCTGCAACAGCTGGACGATACCGAGATTAGCGGCCCAGTGCTTCTCCTGAATGATACTTTTGGCGCGCTGGCCTGTGCGCTGGCGGAGCACACGCCATACAGCATTGGCGACTCCTACCTGAGCGAACTGGCAACGCGTGAAAACCTGCGCCATAACGATATCGCCGAATCGAGCGTGAAATTCCTCGATAGCACCGCGGAGTACCCGCAGGCACCGGGCGTCGTACTGATTAAAATTCCGAAAACCATGGCGCTGCTGGAACAGCAGCTGCGCGCGCTGCGCGACGTGGTGACGCCACAAACGCGGATTATCGCCGGGGCTAAAGCCCGTGATATTCACACTTCCACGCTGGAGCTGTTTGAAAAAGTGCTTGGCCCGACGACCACCACGCTGGCGTGGAAAAAGGCGCGTCTGATTAACGGTACTTTCACCAGGCCTGAACTGGCTGAAACCGCGCAAACGCTGAGCTGGAAGCTGGAAGGCACCGATTGGACCATTCACAACCACGCTAACGTTTTCTCCCGTACCGGGCTGGATATTGGCGCGCGCTTCTTTATCGAGCATCTGCCGGAAAACCTCGAAGGGGAGATTGTTGACCTGGGCTGCGGCAACGGCGTGCTGGGCATGACGCTGCTGGCGAAGAACCCTGAGGCTAGCGTGGTATTCGTTGATGAATCGCCGATGGCGGTGGCGTCAAGCCGTCTGAACGTGGAGACCAACCTGCCGGACGCGCTGGATCGCAGCGAGTTTATGATCAACAACGCGCTCTCCGGCGTTGAGCCGTTCCGCTTCAACGCCGTGTTCTGCAACCCGCCGTTCCACCAGAAGCACGCGCTGACCGATAACATTGCCTGGGAGATGTTCCACCACGCGCGCCGCTGCCTGAAGATCAACGGCGAGCTGTATATTGTGGCTAACCGCCATCTCGATTATTTCCACAAGCTGAAGAAGATCTTCGGTAACTGTGAAACCATCGCCACTAATAATAAGTTTGTGATTCTGAAGGCGGTGAAGCTGGGCCGTCGTCGTTAAATAGCTAAATATCGGTGCCGGACAAGACATGAACGTCTTATCCGGCCTGGTTCTGGAATCGTGTTCGCAAACGATAAATTCTCCCCGTTATCCCCCCTCCTTCTCTTGTTATCTCTGGCGTATCGTCACGTTGATTCCTACAAGGTCATGAGTTGCCAAATTGGCAACTCATGTTATTATGTTGCCAATTTGTCAACGGACGTGATAAAGAATGCATCTGATATCAATGGCTGCAATTGACGAGGGATGTGGCAGATTTCCCCAGTTTGCGAAAGAAATTAAGCTGTTAGGTAAGGTGATTGCGAAAGCAAACTGTCCAACGCCAGAAGCGTTGAGGGCATTTTATCCCTCATTGGATAACTTCAAATATCTTGATAAACACTATGTTGTGAACATTGCTAACAATAATATCAGGGTGATTGCGTTGATTTTTTTCGAAAGCCAGAAGTTTTATATCCGGCACATTTTTAACCACGCTGAGTACGATAGGTTCACAGATAAACACAGAACGAAGGGGAAGAAATCATGATTATGATGACGGCAAAAGCCCTGAAAGCCACAAAAACGCTGGTTGCTGAAATTCCTCTTCTGGGAGATAACCCCACAGAGGCCGATCATCGTGACGCACTGGAACTGCTGGCGGAACTGCTGATGGACGACCCAACAAATCCGTTGGTTGATCTACTGTGCGTTCGCATCCGTGCGTATGAGGACAACCAGCCGAAATTACGTGCGTTACGTGAAGAGATTGAGGCTATTCCCACGGGCATCGCGATTTTGCGAACCCTGATGGAGCAGCATAAACTGACGCTTTCCGATTTTGCCGATGAGATTGGCAGCAAGTCGATGGTTTCACGCGTACTCAGCGGTCAAAGAAAATTAACGCTGGATCATGTCAAAAAGCTGGCCGCTCGATTTGGCATTTCACCCGCGTTATTTATTGATTAACCGCTAAATCCCCAGCGCCAGCTTCGTTCCCTGCGCAATAGCCCGTCGTGCGTCCAGTTCACCGGCCACATCGCTGCCGCCAATCAAATGCACAATCTTCCCTGCCGCCAGCAGCGGTTCTTGCAGCGCGCGGTTCGGTTCCTGCCCGGCGCAGATAATGACGCTATCTACCGCCAGCAGCTGACTTTCGCCGCCGATTTCCACGTGTAATCCCGCATCGTCGATCTTCTGATAGCTGACTGCCGGGATCATCTTCACGCCGCGTGAAAGCAGGGTGGTGCGGTGGATCCAGCCGGTGGTTTTGCCTAACCCCTCGCCCGGCTTGCTGGCTTTACGCTGTAGCATCACAATCTGTCGCGGGCTGCGGGCCAAATGCGGACCTTCCGGGCGCAGGCCGCCCGCCTGCTGCAGGCTAGTATCGATCCCCCATTCCACGCAGAATTCGGCAATATTCTGGCTGGTGGGGTTGCCCGGCTGGCTGAGATACATGGCCGTATCAAAACCGATGCCGCCGCAGCCAATAATGGCCACACGTTGCCCAACCGGCGCTTTGTCACGCAGCACGTCCAGATAGCTCAGCACCTTCGGATGGTCGATCCCCTCGATCGGCGGCGTGCGTGGCGCGATCCCGGTGGACAGGATCACTTCATCAAAGCCGAGTAAGTCGTCGGCGTTAACGCGCCGGTTTAGCTCCAGGGTCACGCCGGTGACGTCGATCATGCGGCGGTAGTAGCGCAGCGTCTCGTAAAACTCCTCTTTACCGGGGATCTGTTTGGCGATATTAAACTGCCCGCCGATCTCGGCGCTGCCGTCGAACAGCGTGACGTGATGGCCGCGTGCAGCGGCGTTGATCGCAAAGGCAAGGCCCGCGGGACCCGCGCCGACCACCGCCAGGTTTTTACGCACGACGGCAGGGACGATCGGCATTTTGGTTTCATGACAGGCGCGCGGGTTCACCAGGCACGAGGTCACTTTACCGACGAAGATCTGATCCAGGCAGGCCTGATTACAACCGATACAGGTGTTGATCTCGTCGGCGCGCCCGGACTGTGCTTTGGACAGCAGCTCGGCGTCGGCGAGGAACGGGCGTGCCATCGACACCATATCGGCGTCGCCGCGCGACAGAATGTCATCAGCGACCTGCGGATCGTTAATACGGTTGGTGGTGACCAGCGGGATCGTCACCCGGCCTTTCAGCTTGCGCGTCACCCAGCTAAACGCACCGCGCGGCACCGGCGTCGCAATGGTGGGGATCCGCGCTTCGTGCCAGCCAATACCGGTATTGATGAGCGTTGCGCCTGCCACTTCAATCGCCTGTGCCAGTTGGACGGTTTCATCAAAGATGCTGCCCTTATCGACCAGATCGAGCATCGACAGGCGATAGATGATAATAAAATCGTTACCTACCCGCTGGCGTACCGCGCGAACGACTTCGACGGCAAAGCGCATGCGGTTGGCGTAGTCGCCGCCCCATTGATCGTCGCGCAGGTTGGTGCGGGCGGCGAGAAATTCGTTGATCAGGTAGCCTTCCGATCCCATCACCTCCACGCCGTCATAGCCTGCCTCCCGGGCCAGCTGAGCGCAGCGGGCAAAATCGTCGATCAGCATCAGGATTTCCTGGTGGGTGAGCGCGTGTGGGGTGAAGCGGTTGATCGGCGCCTGAAGGGCCGAGGGTGCCACCAGGTTTGGCTGATAGCTGTAGCGGCCGGTGTGCAGAATTTGCAGGGCAATTTTACCGCCTTCCTGGTGTACCGCATCGGTAATCGTGCGGTGATGCGGCAACTGGCTGACATCGTTAAGCATCGCGCCGCCCGCCATGCCTACGCCGGTGGGATCGGGGGCTATCCCACCGCTGACGATCAGCGCCACGCCGTGGCGCGCGCGCTCGGCGTAAAAGGCGGCCAGGCGCTCAGCGCCGTCAGGGTACTCCTCCAGCCCGGTATGCATAGACCCCATCAGCACACGGTTTTTCAGCTGGGTAAAACCCAGATCGAGCGGGGCGAACAGCGACGGATAGCTCATAAGAATGTCCAGTATGTGAAATTATTGTTATGTGGTCGGATGAGTTACTAATTTAGCCGTCGGCGGGGAAAAGGGAAAAGGGGATTGCGATGATTGTGATGGGATTCAAAGAACGCCCCCGCAGCCGGGGGCGTGACTCAGGCCGTAGGATCGCTAAAGGTGACACGTTTTCCAATGGAATCAAAAAGATGAAGGTGCGATTCCTGCACGGTCAGGGTCAGCGCGCTTTGCGCCGGGAAGCTGAGCTGCTGGAAGGACTTCAGGCAAATCGAATGTCCGGCAACGTCCAGCCATACCAGCGTGGAATCGCCCTGCAGCTCGCACAGGCGGGTGTGCCCGCTGAGGCTAAAGTCGCCGGGCTGCTGGAGCTGCATGTGCTCCGGGCGGATGGCGACAAACATCTTATCGTTTTCACGCACGCCGAGCGGCTGACGAGAGAGCGGGAAGATAATGTTCTCGGCAATATGCAGCGCGCCCTGCCGCCAGACGGCGGGCAGAATGTTGATTTTAGGCGTACCGATAAACTCGGCGACAAACAGGTTGGCCGGGGTGTTGTACAGCTCCAGCGGCGTGCCGACCTGCTCAATTTTTCCCTTATACAGCACGACGATACGGTCCGCGAGGGTCATCGCTTCAACCTGATCGTGCGTCACGTAAATCATGGTGTTTTTCAGCGTGTTGTGCAGCTGCTGGATTTCCTGGCGCATCTCCACGCGCAGGGCGGCGTCCAGGTTTGACAGCGGTTCGTCGAACAAAAACAGCGCCGGTTGCTGAACGATAGAGCGCCCGATGGCCACGCGCTGACGCTGGCCGCCTGAGAGATTCTGTGGCAGCCGGTCGAGCATTTCATCAAGCTTGAGCATGGTGGCCGCATGGGCGACGCGGCGGGTAATTTCCGCCGGCGGGGTGCGAATATTGCGTAGCCCAAAGGTCAGGTTTTCCCGCACCGTCATGTGCGGGTAAAGGGCGTAGGATTGAAAGACCATCGACAGGCTGCGTTTGCCAGCAGGCAGATGGGTGACGTCCTGGTCGCCCATCATCAGCTTGCCGCTATCGGGCATTTCCAGCCCTGCCACCATGCGCAGCAGCGTCGACTTGCCGCAGCCTGAAGGGCCGACCAGAACGATAAATTCCCCCGACGCGATCTCCAGCGAGAGGTTCTCGATGATGGTGGTTTTATCGTATTTTTTATGGATGTTGCTGAGGGAAAGGGCGGTCATAGCGTCTCCTCCGCGCCGCGCTGAGCGGCAATAAACGTTAAAATCTCATCGGTTTTGGCGGCCAGCAGAGCGGTATCGCCGCGCGTTTCAACGTTAAGCCGCAGCAGCGGTTCGGTGTTGGAGGCGCGTAAATTAAAGCGCCAGTCGGCAAAGGCCAGGCTGATGCCATCGCAATCATCGCGCTGCGGTGCTGCCGACTGATAGTGCTCGGTAATGTTGCGGACCATCGCCAGCGGATCCTTCACCTGCAGATTGATCTCGCCGGAAACCGGGTAACGCGCCTGCGCGGCGGTAATGTGGGAAGAAAGCGGCTGAGGGTCGCCGCCGAGGATTTGTAGCATTAGCATCAGTGGGATCATGCCGCTATCGCAATAGCCGAAGTCGCGGAAGTAGTGATGGCCGCTCATTTCGCCACCGTACACGGCATCTTCCTCGCGCATTCGGGCCTTGATAAACGCATGGCCGGTTTTACTGACGACGGGCGTACCGCCGCAGCGGGTGACGATATCCAGCGTGTTCCACGTCAGGCGTGGGTCGAGAATAATGCGGCTGTCGGGATACGTGCGCAGGAAATGCTCGGCGAACAGTCCGACCAGATAGTAGCTCTCGATAAAACTGCCGCGCTCGTCAAAGAAGAAACAGCGGTCGAAGTCGCCGTCCCAGGCGATGCCGAAATCGGCCTGATGGTCGATAACGGCCTGCTGGGTAACCAGACGGTTTTCCGCCAGCATCGGGTTGGGTACCCCCGCAGGGAAGTGGCCATCCGGGTGATGGTGAAGACGTATAAACTCCACCTGCACGCCCGCGTGGGCCAGCCCTTCAGCAATTGCATCCAGCGCAGGCCCCGCGGTGCCGTGCCCGGCATTAGTCACGATGCGCAGCGGGCGGACCGGCGGGCGTTGCAGGAAACGCAGCAGGCAGTTAACCCAGGACGGGCGATTATCAAAATCTATCAGGCTACCGCGATGTACCACGGGAGAAAAAGCGTTCCGCTCGGCGAGCGCTTTAATCTCCAGCAGGCCATTGTCATTACTGATGGGCCGCGCCTCTTCACGCACCAGCTTCATGCCGTTGTACTGGGCGGGATTATGGCTGGCGGTGACCTGAATGCCACCGTCAGCCCGTAGCTCGCGGGTGGCGAAATAGATCTCCTCGGTACCGGAAAGACCAATATCAATGACGTCAACGCCGCTGGCGGTCAGACCTTCCGCAAGCGCCGCCTTCAGCGATGCTGAGCTCAGGCGCACGTCGCCGCCGACGACGACTCGCCGCGGGCGCAGCCAGGTCGCGTAGGCGCGGCCAATGCGAAAGGCGATCTCCGGCGTAAGGTTAATACCGACTTCACCGCGAATGTCGTAGGCTTTAAAACAGGTTAGTTCATCCATAATCCACTCTTCTGTTAAGCAATAGGCACTCAGGCCGTCTCCCGCACGATGAGCTGATATTCCAGCGCATAGTGGGTGACAGGCCCGTTTTTCAGGAGCAATTCCACCGCAATTTCGCCTTTATGTTCGGCGTCCTGAGCGATGGTGGTGAGGCCAAGGCCGCCAACGACGGGCATGATGTTGTCGAAGCCGGTGACGGCGACCCGCTGCGGAATGGCAAGATGGTGCTGCTGGCAGTAGCGCACCGCGCCGAGTGCGAAGCGGTCAGAGAGGCAAATCAGCGCGCTGATTTCCGGGTGTTCGCTCAGCAGCGCCTCGGCGGCCAGCTCGCCGTGCTGCTCGTCGTGCTGGGTTTCAAACAGCCAGCAGTGGGTCAGCGGAATGCCGTGCTGGCGAAAGGCGTCGCGGCAGGCGTTAACGCGCGTCAGCATCAACGTATTATCGCCGGCGACGGCGCGGCTGAGGTGTCGCATACCCTGCGCGCCGGGGCGCGAGGCGAAGGCGATAATGCCAAAGCGGCGGTGCCCTTTGCCGATCAGATAGGTGGCGATATCGCGCATTGCGGCGGCGTTATTTATCGACACGCTGCTGTATTGCGGCAGCTGAAAATCGAGCGTGACCACCGGCAATTGGCGGGCGAGGGTTTGCTGAATAACGGCCGCGTTATTGTGGGTGGCGTTCAGGATATAGCCGTCGACCAGCGTGGTCAGAGAGGGCGTCTGGTTTTCTGCACCTTTACGCAGCGGAATGAGCACCAGGTTTATACTCTGCGCTTCGCAGCGCACGGCGATCCCGCGCATCAGTTTAATATCGTGGGGGTCGATAAAGACGTAGCTCATCGAATCGTTAAAGATGACGCCGATGGTGTCTGATTTTCCGGTTCGCAGCGCGCGGGCAAGCTTATCCGGCCCCTGAAAGCCAATCGTCTGTGCATAATTTAAAATACGGTCGCGCAGCTCGGCGGAGAGTTTCTCAGGATTATTCCATGCATTTGAAATTGTAGTATGAGAAATACCCATATCTTTCGCCAATGATTTAATGGTTATTCTTTCTGTCTTTGGCCTTGGGTTATTATTATGAATTATATTTTTATTTTTTATATTCATTGGTTTTATGTATTTATATTTTCTCTTATTCGATATAGGTGGCTGAGTTTATCGTTAAACAAAAATAGTTTTGTGATTTGTTTAACGTTAAACATAAAAAAGGGATGTTAGCTTACGCAGCATTCAAAGCAGGGTAGCGGTAAGCCAATAACACTTATTGAGAGTTAGGGAGAAATATCGTGAAAGTTGCAGCGGTTGCTAAATTAACGGCGTCAATATTACTGAGTCTATGTATTTCCGGATGTGGTCCGGATGATAAACAAGATGCGCAGGATAATGCCAAAACACCGATTAAAATGTGGGTGGCGCCCAATGAAAATGAAGAAGCCTTCTGGAATAAAATGGTGGCGGAATGGAATAAAGACCCGTCCCATACGCCCGTTGAATTTACAACTATTCCTGCGGCTAATAGTTCTGAAGAAGCGATTATGAATGCCCTGGCTTCCGGAACGGAGCCGGATATTTCCAGTAATATTTTTATTGGCTTTGCCAGTCAACTGGTTGATGTCGGGCAAATTGAAGATTTAGCCAAAATGCCGGGCTTCGATGAACTGGTGAAAACGCGGCAGATGTCGTCGATTATTCCGGCCTGGCAGCTCAACGGTCAGCAAAACGTGCTGCCGATTTATGTTAACCCGATAGTCTGGTGGTGGCGCGGCGACCTGTTGAAAAAGTACGGCTTTGACCATGCGCCGACCCGCTATGAGGAGCTGTATCAGCTGGCAGAACGCCGGGCGGCGGATAACAACGGCTACGTTATGCAACTGACCGCGGGTAAAAACTGGTGGGAACGTTGGTTTGACTTTATCCCGCTGTACTACGCGCAGAACGGCGGCAAAGCGTACATTGCGGACCAGAAAGCACAGTTTAATAACCCTGCGGGTCAAGCCGTGCTGACGTTTATGGGCAAAGTATTTAACAGCAAGTGGAGCAGCTATGACTTCACTTCCGCCGATGACCCTCTGGCGACCGGCCAGGTGCTGGCGTCCGCTCGCGGGCCGTGGGACCTGGCGCGCTATCGTAAGCAGTACCCTGAGGTGCTGAAAACCATCCAGATTGGCCCGATGTTAACCGAAAGCGGCGTCGACCATCCGCACACCTTTGGCGACAGTAAAGGGATGGTTGTATTCAGCTCCAGCAAGCACAAAACGCAGGCCTGGGCCTTTATTCAGTGGGTCTTCGGCGATGCCGAGCACGACCGCACCTGGCTTGAACTGACCGGTATGCCGCCTGCGCGAGCCGATCTGATGAGCAACCCGCTGTTTACCGACTATTTCGCACAGAACCCGCTGGAAAAAGACATCGCTTCCTACGTTGACGTTGCGCTGCCGCCGGTTGCCACCACGCAAACTACGGAGATCCAGCGCAGCATGACGCAGATGCTGGAGCGCGTCATTTTCAACAATGATGCCCCAGCGAAGGCGCTGGAACAGTCGCAGCAGGAAATTGATAAGCTGCTGGCGAAATAAGGGGCGCGTCATGGCTGGATATGATTCCCGTACCGGAGGCCTGCTGGCCTCCACATGGATCGGTTATTCATTGCTGTTCTGGTTTTATCCGCTGGCCTGGCTGGCGGTGCTGAGCGTGACCCAATGGCAGTTTATCGGTACGCCCCGTTTTTCGGGGCTACAAAACCTGCTTGGCGTGGTCAATGATGCGCTTTTCTGGACGTCGATGTGGAATATCTGTCGCTTTCTGATGTGGTATATCCCGATTGTCTTTATCGCTTCGCTGCTGTTTGCCGCCGGGTTGCGGCGAATTAAATACGGCAAAAGCTTTATTGCGCTCAGTTTTTTATTAGCCAATATTTCGTCTGGCGTCGCCTATTCCATCGTTTTCTCGAGGCTGTTTAGTGAATATGGGCCAGTGAATCAATTTCTTCGTGAATCTATTGGCGTCTCGGTGCCGTGGTTTACCAACCCCGACTGCGCCATGTTATCGATTGCGCTGATCGTTACGTGGAAATTTGTCGGCTATTACGGGCTTATTCTTTATTCCGGCATGCAGGCTATTCCTAATGATATTTACAGTGCGGCAATGCTCGATAAAACCGGGCGTTTTAAACAAGGCTGGGCCATTACGCTGCCGATGATGAATCCGCAGATTGTGATGGTCATGGTGCTGGCGATAACCGTGGCGTTCAGCATTTTTACCGAGCCGTATTTAATTACCGGCGGCGGCCCGCTGAACAGCACCACCAGCCCGATGGTCGTGATGTACGAAGCGGCCTTCCAGAATATGAAACCCACCTGGGCGGCAACGATGTCCATTATTGTCGCGGGCTGCAGTTTCCTGGCCATTTGGGTTTTCCGTAAACTGTTTGAGAAGAATATCGAGATTGTGTGAATGAAAAAACTCACTCCCCTGAGCCTGGTAATTCATGCGGTGATGTTTTTACTGGCGCTAAGCTGGCTCTATCCGTTTATCTGGATGACGATTTCTTCGCTGAAGCCGACGGCGGAGATTTACACCACCGGGCTGTTTTCCGGCCATCTGACGCTGGAGAACTACACCTTCTTGTTTGATAACAGTAACCGGGCGGATAAACCCTTCCTGCGCACGTTGGTTAACTCGCTGTTTGTCTCCATGACCATTACCGTCTGCGTGACCGTGACCTCGATGCTGGTGGGCTATGCGCTGGCGAAAACTGAGTTTCGTGGGAAAAGTGCTTTCCGTAACCTGCTGATTGTGCAGATGGTTTTCCCGGTATTTATGTTCATTATTCCGCAGTTTGTGCTGATGCGTGAGCTGGGGCTGGTGAATGGCTATAGCGCGATGATTCTGCCCTACGCCATGAGCGCATGGGGGATTTTCATGGTGTCGCAGAGCTTTAAGGGCACGCCGAACGATTACCTGTACGCCGCACGCCTTGACCACGCCAGCCTGTGGGGCATTCTGCGCCATGTGATGATGCCGCTGAACAAATCCATTCTGGCCATCGTTGCACTCTTCACTTTCTCCAGCTCGTGGGACAACTTTCTGTGGCCGCTTATCGTGATGCGTGACGTCGACAAGATGCCGTTCTCGGTGCTGCTGGCGACGTTCAGTAAATCCTACGGCGTCTATCTTGGCCCGGTGATGGCGGGCGCAGTCGTGCAAATGCTGCCGGTAGTGGTGCTGTTTATCCTCTTCCGCAAATATTTCCTGCAGGGCATGTCGTTATCATTGAAATAAGGAATTAACCGGTGAGTCATCAACCCTGGTGGCAGGCGTGCACCTGCTACCAAATCTATCTGCCGTCGTTTTGCGACGGCAACGGCGACGGGCTGGGTGATTTTCCCGGTCTGCTGTCCAAAGTGGGCTACCTGAAAGCGCTGGGCGTCGGCGCTATCTGGATAACGCCGTTTTACCCTTCGCCGCTGGTGGATAACGGCTACGACATCAGCGACTACTGCGCCGTCGACCCGCGCTTTGGCACGCTGGCCGATTTCCGTGAGGTCGTGGCGCGCTGCCACGCCTGCGGCATTCGCGTGATTATCGATCTGGTGGTAAACCACGTCTCTTCGGCGCATCCGTGGTTTCGCGATGCCTGGAATAACCCTGACAGCCGCTATCGTAATTACTTCCTGTTCAGCAAGCAGCCGAACAACTGGCAGTCGTTTTTTTCCGGCAGCGCCTGGCAGGCTGAGCCGGACACCGGCGAGTACTACTACCATAAGTTCGCACCGGAACAAGTTGACCTGAACTGGGCGAATCCCAAGGTCGAGCAGGAAATCTACCGAGTGGTTGATTTCTGGAAAGCGCTGGGCGTCGACGGCTTCCGTTTTGATGTGATTAACTTTCTGACCACCAACGGCATCGGCCCGGACAACCCGGATGAGCACAACGAACAGCGCCATGCGTTCGATGTCAACCAGCCCGATATCATCGCCACGCTGGGGCGCTTGTGCCGCTACGTGCGCCAGCAGGGCGAGACGTTTCTGATTGGCGAAATCGGCAGCGATGAACTGGATGTTCTGGCGCGCTACCAGCGCCGCGATCTGATGGACGTGGTGTTCAATTTCAATATCGGCAGCCAGAAGACCTTCGATATTGCGCGGCTGTGCGAGCAGATTAACGCCACGCGGGTCCAGCAGAGCGGGCTGCCGACGCTGTTTTTCTCCAGCCACGACATGCCGCGAATGATTAGCCGCTTTGGCGAAGGCCCGCGTGATACCGAACGCGCGCTGGCGGTGCTGGCGCTGCAGCTGACGGTGCGTGGCGTACCGTTCATCTTCCAGGGCGAAGAGTTGGGTATGCCGGACTACCGTGCGCAGACCGTGGAGCAGATCTTTGATATTCAGGGAAAAACCCACTATCACACCGCCAGGCAGCAGGGGGCTAAGGCAGACGACGCGCTGGCGCAGGCCATTGCGCATTCGCGCGATGCTTCGCGGGCGCCGCTGCTGTGGTGCGATGCGCCGTATGCGGGGTTCTCAACCGTTGAACCCTGGATGCCCGTGTGCGCCGACTACCCCGAACTCAATGCGCAATGGCAGCAGGAGACGCCGGGCTCCCTCTGGCGGCAGTTCCAGTCGCTGATTGCGCTGCGCGCCGCTACGGCAGCGCTCCGCGAGGGAGAGAGCAGCCCGCTGTCGCTGACGGACGACTGTATCTGCTTTACGCGCCAGACGGCCAGCGAGTGCGTCTGGGTCGCCATCAATTTTGGCTCGCCGGTGCCGAACCCCTTACGGGATATCGCCGCCGACGTGCTGTACGGCACAGACGCCCAGCGGTTGGGCAAAAATCAAATTCTGATGAAAAGGAGCGTTCATGAACAGACACAGCGGTAATCCACTTATCACCCCAAAAGACGTGGTGCCTTCTCTGCCGGGGCGCAAAGTTGAGTGTGTCTTTAATACCGGCGTGACCGAATACAACGGCGAAATTATTCTGCTCCTGCGCGTGGCGGAAAGCGTGCTGAGCGATAACCCGCAGCAGATCGTCGTGCCGCTGCTGGAACGGCAGGCGCAAGGCTGGCAGCAGGCGACGAAAACCTTCGATCGCGGCGACGACCGCTTCGACTTTAGCGATCCCCGCACCATCGTACTGAAAAGCGATCCGGCGGTGGTCTGGCTGACCTCGATGTCCCATCTGCGTCTGGCGCGCAGCAAGGACGGCGTAAATTTCACCATTGATACCCAGCCTTTTATCATCGCCGATAGCCGCTATGAAGAGTTTGGCTGCGAAGATGCGCGTATTACCCGGATCGACGATCTCTGGTACATCAACTACTCCGCCGTTTCGTCGCTGGGGATCTCTACGGCGCTGGCGACCACCCGCGACTTTATTTCGGTAGAAAAGCGCGGGCTGATTCTGTGCCCGGATAACCGCGACGTGTGCTTCTTTCCGGAAAAAGTCGGTGGCCGTTATATGGCGCTTACCCGTCCCGCGCCGTGCCACTTTGGCCATCCGGAGATTTGGATCTGCGAGTCTCCCGATATGCTGCACTGGGGGAACCATCAGCATCTGCTGGGTCGCTCTGGCGACGAGTGGGACTCACGTAAGTCCGGCGGCGGCGCGCCGCTGATTAAAACCGATCGCGGCTGGCTGGAGATCTACCACGGCGTTGATGCCGATCAGCGTTATTGCCTGGGGGCGCTGTTGCTCGATCTTCACGATCCGCTGAAGATTCTGGCCAAATCGCCGGTACCGCTGCTGGAGCCCACCGCCCCGTACGAACGCGAAGGTTTCTTTGGCAACGTGGTGTTCACCTGTGGGGCGCTGGTCCGCGATGATACGCTGCACGTCTGGTACGGCGCGGCGGATGAATGCACCGCGCTGGCGACGCTGCCGATGGATGCCCTGTGGCAGCATCTCGGGCTGGCGTGATGCGCGACAACGTTGACGACCTCTACCAGCACTACCGGGCGCGGCCGCAAACGGGACGCCGTGGCAAAATACGCTTCTCAGGCGTTGATGGGCTGGACGTCTATAACCCCACCGCACCGTTCAGCGATGGCGAGCGATGGTGTATTGCCGCGCGGACGGAGGCGCGCGACAGCGAGGCATCTCAGGTACGCTTTTTCGCCTGGGACGGCCTTAATGCTGCCGCGCTGCTGGACGATATGCCGACGTATGCGTTGCAGGATCCTTTCGTGGGTCGGATTGGCGGACATCTGCTGTTCGGCGGCGTAGAGGTTGCCTTTATGCCGGAAGGCGAGGTTTGCTGGCGGACGCAGTTCTTCGCGGGCCCCTGCATTTCGGCACTGCGTCCGGTGGCAACCGGCCCGTGGGGGATGAAGGATATCCGCCCGGTTGAGCTGCCCGATGGGCGTCTTCTGGTCTTTACCCGTCCACAGGGAGAGCCCGGCGGACGCGGCACCATCGGCTGGGTACTCTTATCGCGGCTGGAGGATCTCAACGCGCAGACTCTCGCTAACGCTACGCTCATCGATCACGTTGATCCGTTGTGCTGGTGCGGGGTGAACGAAGCGCGGGTGTTGCCGGATGGGCGGGTCGGCGCGCTGGCGCACGTGGCGCGATATGACGAGCAGGGCAACCGGCATTACTACGCGGCGCGCTTTCTCTTTGACTATCAGCAGGGTGTGAGCAGCCCGATGGCCATTATCGCCTGTCGGGACGATTTTTTGCCCGGCGAGGGCAAACGTGATGATTTACGGGACGTGGTATTTCCAGGCGGTTTACTGGAAAGTGAAACGGGCGAAACGCGTCTGTTTTGCGGCACTAGCGATTGCGAGGTGCAGTGGCTGGACATCGCTTCACCGTTTAGCGGCGAATAAAAATAACGCCCCCCTACGCTGTCGTAGGGGGCGTGAGTTTACTGCTCGGTGGTAAGCTGATCCTGGCTAACGCGCAGAGCTGCCAGCGCTTTACGTGCCGCTTTCAGCACCTGGTCACACTGTTCCATCGTCAGCGTTAACGGCGGCTCAACGCGGATAGTTTTCGCGTTGTTGAGCGTGCCGGCCACCAGAACGCGCTGGCGGAACATCTCGCTGGCAAAGTTGTAGCCGATTTCGTTATCGACAAACTCGATAGCCATCAGCATCCCCTTACCGCGCGCTTCCCGCACCAGGTCTGGATATTCACGCGCCATTGAGCGGAAACCGTCCAGCAACATATCGCCCTTCTGTTCCGCCTGGGCAGGCAGATTTTCAGTCAGCAGTACGTTGATGGTTGCCAGCGCTGCCGCGCAGGCCAGCGGATTGCCGCCAAATGTGGTTGTGTGCAGGAACGGGTTGTCGAACAGCACGGAGAACACCTCTTCGGTGGCGATTGTGGCACCGATCGGCATGACGCCACCGCCAAGGGCTTTCGCCAGGCACAGAATGTCCGGCTGCACGTTTTCATGCTCACAGGCGAACATTTTACCGGTACGGCCCATGCCGGTTTGCACTTCATCAAAAATCAGCAGCGCGCCGAACTCGTCGCACAGCTTACGCACCGCGGGCAGATATCCCTGCGGCGGCAGGATCACACCGCCTTCACCCTGAATAGGCTCCAGAATTACCGCCGCGACGTCGTCGCCCGTTTTCTGGCACTCGCTGAGCATCGTGCGCATCGCGTCAATATTGCCGAACGGTACGTGGCGGAAGCCTGGCAGCAACGGCATAAAGGGCTTGCGGAAGGTTGACTTGGCGGTGGCGGAAAGCGCGCCAAGCGATTTACCGTGAAACGCGCCGCTGGTGGCGATAAAGGTAAATTTGCCGCGCGGCGATTGATACGCCTTCGCCAGCTTCAGGGCGGCTTCGACGGACTCGGTGCCGCTGTTGCTAAAGAAGCTGTATTTCAGTTTGCCCGGTGCCAGTGCGGCCAGCGTTTTGGCGAGCATGGCGCGCAGCGGATCAAGCAGTTCCTGGCTGTGAAGCGGCTGTTTGGCGAGCTGATTCTGTACGGCGGAAACCACAGTTGGATTACGGTGCCCCACGTTGAAAATACCAAAACCGCCCAGGCAATCCAGAAACTCCTGGCCCTGGGTGTCGACAAGCGTATTTAATCCTCCCGCCTGCCACTCTACGGCTCCGTAATCCCCACCGGCAGTTACAGATTTTCGGTACTCTAAAAACCCCGGATTCACATGCTCTTTAAAGTATTCCCTGACCTCCTGGTTAAGTGCTTTCATCTCCTCATGGTCAAGCGTGCGCTTTTCAATGAGATTCAGTGCGTGTGCGCTGCAGGCTAAAGCCGATGCGCTGGAAGGTAACCTGTTCAAAATATGCTCCTGGGGGTCACGTATCACACGATACTGAGATTAAGTATTGCAGGGATTACGCCACTTCAGTGGCGGCAATGAAAATCGGGATAAACGCCTGTGAATAACGGGGGTGTACAAGATTTAATCGTCCAGCGCAGCGGAGGGGCATTTGGGGGCGGTATCGGAAGAGGGCACGCTGCGCCATGAGAGGGCAGGTTTTGCGCCAGGATAGCGCGGCATAAAAAAAGTAGGGCTTTTGCTCATTTTGCGATCTAACGCAAAATTAACAATTAAGATTAATTAAAATCCCTCCGATATAACAATTGTAATACATTTTCTTTCTGCACCTGAAAAGGATGTCCGTATGTCTACCCTGTCCGATCTGAACGCGTCCGCCTCCCTGCTGGACGAACACACCACGCTTATGTCGACCACTGACCTCAATAGCTACATTACCCACGTCAACGATGACTTTGTGAAGGTCAGCGGCTACAGCCGCGAAGAGATGCACGGCAAACCGCACAACCTGGTGCGCCACCCGGATATGCCCAAGGCGGCGTTTGCCGATATGTGGCGCACGCTCAAGCAGGGGGAACCGTGGAGCGGCATTGTCAAAAATCAGCCAAAAAACGGCGGCCATTATTGGGTGCGCGCGAACGCTATCCCGCAGGTGCGTAATGGTAAAACGATCGGCTATATGTCGATTCGGACGCGTGCGACGGCCGAAGAGGTGGCCGCCGTCGAGCCGCTGTATCAGGCGCTGCGTGAAGCGCGCAGCCATAAACGCCTCGATAAAGGTCTGGTCGTAAGCAAACGCTGGTGGGGCCGTCTGTCTGCGCTCCCGCTGCGCTGGCGCGCCAGAAGCGTAATGCTGGGATTTTATCTGCTGCTGGCGGCGAGTCTGCTGGCGCTGAGCGCGCCGGTGTCGGCGGTACTGGTGTCAGCGCTGATTCTGCTGCTGACAACGGCGGTGTTTGAATGGCAGATCGTTCGCCCGATTGAAAACGTTGCGCGTCAGGCGCTGAGCGTTGCGACCGGCGAGCGTAATAGCGTAGAGCATCTGCAGCGTAGCGATGAACTGGGGTTGATGCTGCGCGCCGTAGGCCAACTGGGCCTGATGTGCCGCTGGCTGATTAACGATGTCTCAAGCCAGGTCAATAGCGTGAGCAACGGCAGTGATGTGCTGGCGCGCGGTAACGAAGACCTGAATCAGCGCACGCAGGAAACGGTGGTTAACGTCCAGCAGACCGTGGCCACCATGAGCCAGATGGCCACGTCGGTGCAGAATAACTCGCAGACCGCAGCGGAGGCCGACAAGCTCTCGCTGGCCGCCAGCGGCGCGGCGGCGCAGGGCGGCCAGGCGATGCACCGGGTGGTACAGACGATGGAAGAGATTGCCGACAGCACCCAGCGTATCGGCTCGATTACGACGTTGATTAACGATATTGCCTTCCAGACCAATATCCTGGCGCTAAATGCGGCAGTAGAAGCCGCGCGGGCGGGAGAGCAGGGGAAAGGGTTTGCGGTCGTGGCCGGCGAGGTGAGACATTTGGCCAGTCGAAGCGCAACGGCGGCCAACGAAATTCGTCAACTGATAGAAGCCAGCGCCAGCAAGGTACGGTCGGGATCCGAGCAGGTGCATGCGGCAGGGCAAACGATGGATGACATTGTCTCGCAGGTACAGAATGTCACCCAACTGATTGCACAGATTAGCCAGTCAACCTCCGAGCAGGCGACCGGGCTTTCTGAGTTAACCCGTGCGGTATCGAAGCTCGATGAAATCACCCAGATGAATGCCGGGCTGGTGGCGGAAAGCGCCAACGTATCGGCGATGGTTAAGCACCGCGCCAGCCGACTTCAGGATGCCGTCACCGTACTGCACTAATCCAGCTGTGAAATCTCCAGCGCCGCGCGGTCGATGACGCCGACAATCTGCTTGAGCTGCGCGTCGCTGATTTCTTCCTGGTTAACTTTCAGGTCGAGTACGGCCTTGAAGTTATCCAGGGCGCGCTTCATTTGTGGGTGCTTACGCAGTTCGTGACCGACCATTCTGGCCTTCAGACGCACCTGAATCTGCGCCAGCTGTTCTTCGCTCTCCGCCAGCGCCTGCGTTCCTTCGGCGGTAATGGCGATCTTTTTGCGGCCGCCATCCTCTTCGTGCACGGTAATCAGCCCCTGATCTTGCAACAGATCAAGCGTCGGATAGATCACTCCCGGGCTCGGGCTATAGTGGCCCTGGGTCAAGGCTTCAACGGCCTTAATCAGCTCGTAGCCGTGGCTGGCGTTATCCTTCACGATGTTGAGAATGACCAGACGAAGCTCACCGTGGCCGAAGAAACGCTGGCGACGTCCGCCGCCGTGGCCCTCACCATGCCCGCCGCGGTGTTCGCACTCGCGATGCCCGCCGCGATGACCACGGCCACGATGTTCAGTATCAGAGAAAGGTTTCATTGTTTTTTCCTTATCGTTATTTAGATATATCTAATTTATATCTAATAATGATAATTTAGCAATGCAGAAATAAGTAATTTTTTTAATTGATTGATAATATTTGTTATTTTTTGTTGTGTCGGTTTTTTGTTACTCATTTATCGCTATATCATAAAAACTGCTTGCTTTCTGTTTAACTAGCAATCATTATCATTTGCAAATTGTTTAGATATATCTATTTGTGAGAGAGACGCCAGATGAAAGAAAAAAAGTACCCACAGCGCGTACGTAATGAACTTCGCTTTCGCGAACTGACGGTGCTGCGCGTCGAGCGTATCAGCGACGCTTTTCAGCGCGTTGTGCTGGGCGGTGAAGCGCTTGATGGCTTTAGCTCGCGCGGTTTTGATGACCACACCAAGCTGTTTTTCCCTGAGGCCGGGATGAACATCACGCCGCCGACGGTGACTGATGAAGGGATTGTGTGGGCCGAAGGCGTTCGCCCACAGTCGCGAGACTACACCCCGCTGTACAACGCTGAGCGTCATGAACTGGCCTACGATTTCTTTATTCACGAAGGGGGCGTCGCCAGCCGCTGGGCGATGAATGCCAAAGTGGGCGATACGTTAACCCTCGGCGGGCCGCGCGGCTCGCTGATTGTGCCAGAAGATTATGCATGGCAGCTTTACGTTTGCGATGAAACCGGTCTGCCGGCGCTGCGTCGCCGCTTGATAGCGCTGAGTGCGCTAGCAAAGCGTCCGCAGGTGACTGCGCTGGTGATGGTGGGGAATACGGCGGACAAAGCCTATCTGGCCGGATTTGATGACGTGAACATCGAGTGGATTAGTGGATATGATAGCGCCGCCGTGGCCGCGCGGTTGGCGCAGCTTAAGGTTCCTGAGTCAGATTACTTTATCTGGCTGACCGGCGAGGGTAAGGTGGTCAAAAAACTGACCGACGATTTTGTGACCGACGACCTCGACCCTCAGTTGGTGCGTTCCAGCGCCTACTGGCACGCAAAATAACGCTATTTTTCCTCCTGCGGCCGCCGATGATTTTGCTGCGGCTGCCGATATCAATGGCGCGTTCTTGCGCCATTTTCAAGGCCTCCCGACAGCAGCAATCTTGCTGCGATCATTATTGCCACTTATCGGTTATGTACCGTTGAAGAGGCTCTTTTCCCTACTTTTTATACTTTTATTTTCCCCGTCTTTGACGCAATTATTGTCGAGTTTTGATTTGATAATTGTTTGTTTTATATGGTAAATAAAACAATGTTTGCATGATATTGTGATGTCAATCACCTTAAGCGTTTTGCCAATGCAAAATCTATAAAACTAGATGTTTGTCGAGTTTTCATCTAAAAATAGCGGTGAAGGGGCTAGACATGACCATATTATGGTTATCAAATGGTTAAAAAACACCGAGTTTAATGTGAAATTTCGACAAAATTAGAAAATGACTAGCCTGCTTACACGACTTACCTGCGTTACAACGCACCTTCTCTGGAGAAACTATGCATTCCTCTGTTAACAAACACGAAAGCCGTACCTTTTTCGGTCACCCGTATCCGCTCGGGTCGCTGTTCTTTACCGAAATGTGGGAGCGCTTTTCGTTTTACGGCATTCGCCCGCTCCTGATCCTGTTTATGGCCGCGACCGTGTATGACGGCGGCATGGGGTTAGCGCGTGAGAATGCGTCGGCCATTGTGGGTATCTTTGCCGGCACGATGTACCTGGCGGCGCTGCCGGGCGGTTGGCTGGCAGATAACTGGCTTGGTCAGCAAAAAGCCGTATGGTACGGCTCAATTCTGATTGCGCTGGGTCACCTGTCGATTGCGCTCTCCGCCTTTATGGGCGACAACCTGTTCTTTATCGGCCTGATGTTTATCGTTCTGGGATCGGGGTTGTTTAAAACCTGTATCTCCGTGATGGTCGGTACGCTGTATAAAAAAGGCGACGCCCGCCGCGACGGCGGTTTCTCGCTGTTTTACATGGGCATCAACATGGGCTCGTTTATCGCGCCGTTGATTTCCGGCTGGCTGATCAAGTCACACGGCTGGCATTGGGGCTTCGGTATCGGCGGTATCGGGATGCTGGTGGCGTTGGTTATCTTCCGCGTGTTCGCTGTGCCGGCGATGAAACGTTACGACAGCGAAGTTGGGCTGGATTCCACCTGGAATAGCCCGGTCGCTAAGAAGAACGGCGTGGGGGCCTGGCTGCTGGCGCTGGCGGTTGGCGTAGCGGTCATTATCACTCTGATTGCCCTGGGTATCATCGTGATTAACCCGGTCGCGGTGGCGAGCGTGCTGGTGTACGTGATCGCCGCGTCGGTCGCGTTGTACTTCGTTTATCTGTTTGCCTTTGCGGGCCTGAGCCGTAAAGAACGCGCGCGCCTGCTGGTGTGTTTTATCCTGCTGGTGTCCGCCGCGTTTTTCTGGTCGGCGTTCGAGCAGAAGCCCACCTCCTTCAACCTGTTTGCTAACGACTACACTAACCGCATGATCGGTGATTTCGAGATCCCGGCGGTGTGGTTCCAGTCGATTAACGCGCTGTTTATCATTCTGCTGGCTCCGGTGTTTAGCTGGGCCTGGCCTGCGCTGGCGCGTCGGAACGTGCGTCCAGGCAGTATCACCAAGTTTGTTATCGGTATTCTGTGTGCGGCGGCGGGCTTTGGCCTGATGATGCTGGCGGCACAGAACGTGTTGAGCAACGGCGGGGCTGGCGTATCGCCGCTATGGCTGGTGGGCAGCATCCTGATGCTGACGCTCGGTGAACTGTGCCTGAGCCCGATTGGCCTGGCGACCATGACGCTGCTGGCGCCGGAAAGAATGCGCGGCCAGATGATGGGCCTGTGGTTCTGCGCCAGCGCGTTGGGTAACCTGGCAGCGGGCCTGATTGGTGGCCACGTTAAGGCTGACCAGTTGGACATGCTGCCGGATCTGTTTGCCCGCTGCTCTATCGCGCTGCTGATTTGCGCGGCAGTGCTGTGCGTGCTGATTGTGCCGGTACGCCGGATGCTGGAAAACAGCAAATCCAGCGCGGAGCAGAGCCCGACCACTCACGCCTGATTGTTCTTTCTGCGGTATCAGCCGGCGCTTGGGTGCCGGCTTTTTTTTGTCCGTAAAACGATAAAACGGGGGATACTTCACGAAAAAGTGCAATAACGTGAGCTGTTTCTTTGTAATCGCTGCTGATTCCGGGCAATAGTATAGACTTGTTTACTACGTGGTTAATTTAAGGACATGAATATGCCAGCAGTCATTGATAAAGCATTGGATTTTATTGGTGGTATGAATACGTCTGAGCCGGTGCCACAGTCTATGGACGAAAGTACAGCGAAGGGAATTCTCAAGTATTTGAACGAACTGGGTACGCCGGTGAGCGCTGCCGACATTACGGCACGAGGCGATCGCGATGGCTGGAACGCCGGGTTTACCCAGAAGGTTGTGGGCTGGGCCGAGAAGGTCGGCTCTGGCGATCATATGCTGATTAAAAACCCGGAATATTTTTCCGATTACATACGTGAAGAGCTGCGCGCTCTGGTATAAACCGTCCTGTATGCCGATAAGGCGGATGTGAAAGCATCCGCCTGCCGAAGCCACTCATTGTAGTGGCTTTTTGTTGCCTCAAATACCGATAAATAGCCCGGACAGCGAGTATGATGATGGCGGTTATTTAATCTCTACGGCGGTTAAGCTATGCCATAAATGTGATTCAGTTGCCGTGAACTGTATTGTGGATATATTTTGTGGTGAACAGCGGAATTATCCTGAATTGGTTTTTATTATGATTTCAGATGTATTGATTAAAATATGAATTATTCAAAACCTTATTTTCATCTTCTCCTGCTTTGATTGTCAGGAAGGCAAGAAGGTGCAGGCGGCAAGCGCACTGTGAAAGATTCATTAGTCAGTTAATTATTTCAATGTTCTTCTGAAAAATAATGCCTTATCCGGTGCGTAACGTGGCAATATTATTCACGAAACAGTAAAGGGGCATTTCTATTAAATGGATTTCATTCGAAATTCATTGTGTTGAATCATTTGTTATTTTTTAACAATATTATTTCCATTGAATAACAAAGTATAAATAACATGGCGTTTTTTTAGCGTTATGATCTTATTTTATACATGTTCATGTGTTTATTTATTAATGTTGTTTGAGCGTGATGCCGATGAAACATTCCAATATTAATGCGAGCAGTTTTAACCCCTGATTTCACGCATGATGTGGTTAGCGTTACCCATTTCAACATTCACAGCGACAGGCTAAAAAACCAGCGCATTTCTGGCGCCGGTTTTACTTTATTATAAGTTTAACAAGATATTACTAATGAGATTTCACATTCTGGCTGCCATAGTCATAACTACCGCGTCACATACCGCTTGGGCAAAACAGCACGCCGATGATTGTCTGCAGGTCGTGGGCCAGGCCTATGCCTTTATTGAACAAGCGCTAAAAGAGAAGCCCGAACTGGCATATTCCCCCGTTCGTACGAATGAAACGTCCGGCATGCTGATGGAGGCTTGTATGGACGGTATGACGCAAGGCCATCACCACGACACGGGCAAACTCACTATGTTATTTGAAAATGTCGAAACCGAGTCCCACAGACTGCATCCGAGCCTGGAGCAGTCGCGTTTTTTAGTCAACCACGAAGCGATGGCGCAGGCATATCTGGACGGTTACGAAATCGGTAACGATGGCGGGGCCCGCTAAGCGCGATGGCGGGATGCCGCTTATGATCGGGCTTCGGGGCGGCAATCGCCGCCCCTGTTTGTCGTCAGGATTTTGGAAACACCCAGACGTGCTGTTCCGGCAGTGCCAGATGACAGTGCTGTGAACCGCGTACATCGTTACCGTAAGCGCGGATAACAAAGTTATCGCCCGGCGTGCGGAACAGGTACTCCCAGCGGTCACCAAGATACATGCTGGTGAGCAGCGGCAGCGCCAGCTGATTCTCCCCCGGTCCCTCGACCAGCGCCACGCGCTCGACGCGGATCACCGCGGTGCCTTCATGACCCACCTGTATCCCTTCACCCGCCTGGCCCCACAGCGTCCAGCCCTGGCCTTCAATACGCGCTTTGCCGTCCCGAATCTCGGTCACTTTGCCGTGCAGCCGGTTGTTGCTGCCCATAAACTCGGCCGTGAAGAGCGTTTTCGGTGACCCGTACATCTCCTGCGGCGTGCCCTGTTGCTCAATTTTGCCGTTGTTGAGCAGCAGAATACGATCGGAAATTGACATCGCTTCGTTCTGATCGTGGGTCACCATCAGCGCAGAAAGCCCCAGTTTGATGATCAGCTCGCGCAGGAACACGCGCGCCTCTTCGCGCAGCTTCGCATCAAGGTTGGACAGCGGTTCATCGAGCAGAATCACGGGCGGGTTGTAGACCAGCGCGCGGCCAATGGCAACGCGCTGCTGTTGGCCGCCGGAGAGCTGGTGCGGGTGGCGCTTGCCCAGGTGCCCCAGACCCAGTTGATCCAGCACGTCCTGCACGCGTTTGTTGATCTCCGGACCGGGAACCTTGCGCAGCTTCAGCGGATAGGCCACGTTCTCAGAAACGGTTTTGTGCGGCCACAGGGCGTAAGACTGGAACACCAGCCCCAGATTGCGCTCTTCGGCCGGAATTTCGCTGCGCGGCGTGCCGTCGTAGACTTTGCGATTGCCGATGGTAATTGCGCCCTGCGTGGGCTTTTCCAGCCCGGCCACCGCCCGTAGCAGCGTGGTTTTCCCGCTGCCCGAGGGACCCAGCAGAGAAACCACTTCGCCGCGTTTAAGGTTCATGGTCACGCCCTTTAACACCGGGTTATCGCCGTAGGTTAAGTGCAGGTTTTCGACCGATAATTCAATCATGTAATTTCACTCCAAAACGAAGGGCCACACCCAGACCGACCACCACCAACAGAATGTTAATAAACGAGAGCGCAGCAACGATATCAATTGCGCCAGCCGCCCACAGGGACACCAGCATCGAGCCGATGGTTTCCGTCCCCGGCGACAGCAGGTAAACGCCCGTTGAGTATTCCCGTTCGAAGATCAGGAACATCAGCAGCCATGAACCAATCAGGCCGTAGCGTGAAAGCGGAATGGTGACGTGGCGGGTGATTTGTCCACGCGTCGCGCCGGTACTGCGCGCCGCTTCTTCCAGCTCCGGCCCGACCTGCAGGAGCGTTGAGGAAATCAGCCGCAGGCCGTAGGCCATCCACACTACCGTGTAGGCCAGCCAAACGCTGAAAATGGTGCTACGTAACGAGCGCAGCCAGACTATCAGGGTATCGCGCAGCCACTGTGACCACGGCATGCCCGAAAGCCAGCCGGATTTCAGCGCGTTATCGAGCCACATCGGCAAAAACAGGAAGACCCACAGAAATGCCAGACCGGCGAGCAGGCCTGGTACCGCACGGGGGACCAGCACGCTGTAGTCGAGGAAGCGCGTGGTGTTATCCGGTTTACGGTGCATCGCGATGCCAATAAACAGATAGCAGCCCACCGCCAGCGCGCCGCCGATCACGCCAATGGCCATGGAGTTGACGATGGCCCGCAGCAGGTTCGGCTGCGCCCAGATGGTGCGGAACGTATTGAGCGAGAGCTCGTCCCAGAGCGACACGCCAACGCCCCAGTTGGAGATAAAAGCGCGGAGCACCACGCCCATCAGCGGGACGCCGATGGTCACGGTGAGCCAGAAGGCGACTACCGCCCCTGCCACCCAGCGCCATTTCCCCAGCGGCAGCGCGCGCGCCTGTGAGGCCTTTCCCTTCATGGTGACAAAGCGGTTCGCCGTACGCATCAGGCGGCGTTGCAGCATGACCAGCGGAATAGTCAGGCAGATAAGCACCACCGCCACCGCGGCCATCAGATGGTAAGACGGCGTACCAAGCTTATTGGTGAGCTGATACAGGTAAGTCGCCAGTACCATGTTGCCTTCCGGATCGCCCAGCACCAGCATCAGGCCGAAGACTTCCAGGCCGAGGAAAAACAGCAGCACAATGGCATACAGAATGGACGGCCGGACCATCGGCAGGCTGACCGAGGTCATGACCTGTAGCGGAGACGCACCGGCGATCCGCGCGGCTTCTTCGACGTCCGAACTCACGCTGCGCAGCGCCGAAGAGATGTACAGATAGGCGTGCGGAACGTGGGTCAGCCCGGCGATGACCACGATGCTCGACATGTCGTAAATGTTCCACGGGACGAAGCCGATCAGCGACTGCGCCCACAGCGACAGGAAACCCACGGGACCGGCGGCGACCACGTAGCCAAATGCCAGCACCATCGGCGAGACAAAAATGGGGACCAGGATCAGCGGTTCAATTAACCGTCTGCCGGGGAGATCGGTGCGCACCATCAGAAACGCCAGCACGCCGCCGAGAGGGATGGCGATGATGACGAGGCCGAAAGCCAGAATAAACCCGCTTTTCAGCGCCTTGTAGAAGTCAGGGTCGGTAAAAATGAAGCCGAAGGATTCCAGGCTCCAGGTCTTTGCCGGTGAAAAGAAGGGCGCGGACAGGAAGCTTTGGATCACAATAAAGGACAGCGGCGTGTAGATAACCAGCGCGGTGAGCAGCACGACGACGCCGCGCGGCAGGCTTTGCCACTTTCTGCGTAATGCATTCATAAGCGAAGAGATCCGATAACACGAATTCAGGTAGCGAGCAGCAAGCGCGCCGGCGAACGGCGCGCTTAGGTTACGCGTTTATTTGGCCGCGGCTTCACGCCACTGTTTGATGTAGTCCAGACGTTTTTTCGGCTGCAGGTATTCAAGCAGCGACTCATCAACCGGGATCGGTTTCAGCGCGTTGCCCAGCATTTTGGTCATGCCGTCGATGTCATTTTTGCCATCGATGTCGTTACGGATGGAGGGGATATCCGCTTGGTTGGCCAGAATGTTTTGCCCTTTTTCAGACAGAACGTAGTCCAGCCACAGTTTTGCGGCGTTAGCATGTTCTGCCTGCTGGCTGATGAAGGAGACGCGCGACAGCACCAGGGTGTAGTCCTTCGGATAGGCAATGCCCAGCGACGGATCGGTTTTGGCTCGCGCTTCAGCGTAGGACCCCAGGATATTGAAGCCAATTAAGTTTTCGCCGGAGGATACCCGCTCCATCATCGTGCCGGTAGATGACTGCACGGCTAAGCCGCCTTTAGCGACATCGGCCAGCGTTTTGAAGTAGTGCGGATCGGCCTTGTAATCCTGTACCGACAACATGAAGCCGAGCCCGGATTTTTCGATATCGTAAGTGGTGACCTTACTTTTAAATTTGTCGACCTGGCTGGCGATCAGCTTGGCCAGCGCGGCGTGAGAATCCGGCACTTCATTCACCGGGATGAGGCGCTTATTGTAGATAAACACCACCGGCTCGTAGGTGGTGCCATAGGCTTTATTGCTCCAGACCGCCCATTTTGGCAGTTGGCTTTGTTCCGGCGAAACGTACTGCTGGGCGTAGTCGGTCGCCAGCTTCAGCGCGGTGTCCATCGAGGAGCTCCAGACGACGTCGCCGCTGCCGCCACCGGCGGCCTGTTCACTGATAAAGCGATTGTACAGCTCGGTGCTGTTCATATCGTTGTATTCGACTTTGATGCCGGGATAGAGGGCTTCAAAACCCTGAATAAGCGGCCCGGCCGCTTTGGTGTCGGTGGTAGAGTAAATCACCACTTTGCCTTCTTTCGTGGCGGCATCAACGACCTTCTGATAGTCGGCCGGATAGCCCTGCGGCAGAGCGGACAGCGCGGAGGATGACATGAACACAGCAGCAGAGAGCAGAGAAATACGGAATACGTTCGACATTATTATTAACCTTTTAGTTACGTTTGAGGAACTAAAAGTCAACATAGCTGACGCGGCAAAGGTGACAAGAGGGGGGCCAGCGCGGGCTGGCCGAAATGTGATAGTTGGCGTTTTTTCAGCAATTAACACCATAGAAACCGCGTGCGCGAAGTTAATTAGCGTCGTTTTTTTTACGGTATAAACGGCGTGGATGACCAATATTGCCGTACTGAATTTCGATGGTAATAAAGCCGATTTCCACGCAGTATTCCAGATAGCGACGTCCTGTCGTTTTGCTTATCCCGGCTTCTTCTACGATCTGTTCGACGGACCAGCTAAACTCCGGGCGCTCGCTGAAAAGACGTTTGACGCGTGCCAGCGTGGCGGGCTCGATCCCCTTTGTCGACGGTGCTGCTGAGGCATCGCCTGCGGGTAAATTAAACAGTTTGTCCAGCGCGCGCTGGTCGACAACCTTCACCTGGCGCAGCGTGTGCTCCAACAGCATAAAGCGTTCAAGCGAAGCGCGCAGACGATGGGAAAAAACCGGCTTAATGAGATAGTCAAACGCGCCGCTGCGCATGGCATGGCTACAGGTTTGCATATCGCTGGCGGCGGTTATAAAAATGACGGCACAGCCAAACTGCTTGAGCAGCGGGCTGTCGATGAGTTCAACGCCCTGACCATCCGGTAAATAGTTGTCCAGTAGTACCAGACGCGGCTGGTGGCGGGAAATCAGCTCGCGGGCCTGTTCCAGCGAACCGGCGATGCCGACCACTCGCAGATGAAAATTTTGCTCAATATACTCCCGATGCAGCTGCGCCAGATGCGGCTCATCTTCAACAATCACAACCTCAAGAGGACGGATATCAGTCATAGGAAAATCCTGCACAAGGAGGGGCATTGAATGGGAGGAAAACCGTAAACACGGTTCCCTGCGGAGCGTTATCGCTCATTTCGATGCTGCCGCCGGCACGCCGGACGTAGCCCGCCACGAGGTAGAGGCCGATGCCATGTTCTGCACCGGTGAGTTCGCATCCTGTGGACGTTTTGCTGGTGAAGCCTTGCTCGAAGATATACGGCTTCATGCTTTCATCGACGCCGCAGCCCTGGTCGGCGACCTCGATAACCAGCTCGTGGTTTCTATCTGAAATGTAGACGTCAACCGGCGTGGCGCGTGCGGATGTTTTTAGCGTGGCATCGACGGCGTTATCCACCAGGTTGCCGATGACTGACATCAGCTCGGTTTCGCTCAGCCCTTCCGGCAGACGAGAAAGCTGGCAGGCCGGGTCGAAAAGTAGCTCTACGCCCTTTTCGCGGGCGCTAACATATTTCCCCAGCAGCAGGCCGCACAGGGCAGGAGAGACAAACTGCGTGGAGAGAAAATCCAGCACCTGCTGGGCACCTTCCGCCTGTACCTGAATGTAGCGTAGCGCATCGTCATAGCGCTGCATTTGCAGCAGGCCGACCAGCGTGGCGGTCCAGTTAAGCTGCTCATGGCGCATGATGCGCAGATTATCGGCGTAGCGGGTTACCTGACTCAGCTGGCTACTGAGCGTATTGATATCGTTTTTATCGCGAAAACTGAATACCCAGCCGCTGGGAACCCCGGGCTCGACTTCAATGGCGACCCGGTTGACGATGGTTTCCCGTTGATTCAGGACGGTGATGTGATCGTGATGGCGGCTATCATAAGCGGTATTACCTGGTGCAAAAAACGACGGCGGCAGTTGAATAACCTTATCAAGCGGCTTGCCCAGCAGCGCTTGCTCGCTGTGGGGAATATTGAGCATTTCCCTCGCGGCGCGGTTGATCAGGATTAATTGTTTATCGACGTTGACCGCAAACACCCCCTCATACATGGCCTCAAGCAGCGCTTTTTGCTGCAATACCAGTTGGGCAATATCTTTGGGCTCCAGGCCGAACATCTGCTTTTTCAGCGTGCGAGCCAGCAGCCAGGAAAAGATAAACAGCATCAGGAGCAGGGCGAAGCCATACAGCGCGGTTCGCCATAGCAAACGGGCGTTAATATTGGCGATATAAGAGGTGAGGTAGCCAACGGAGACGATACCGATAACCCGATGTTGGCTATCGAAAATGGGGGCTTTGCTGCGCAGCGACACGCCAATCCCTCCTTTACGCACCGAGATAATGGTTTTGCCGTTGAGTACGTCGCGGTTATCCCCGCCGATCATCGGCAGATTAAGGCGCTCCGGTGATTCCGAGTGGTACAGATGCTGTTCGTGAACGTCGCCAATCACAATATAGCTGGCATCGCTTTCGGCGCGCAGCGGCTGAATAAGCCGCGCAATGCCGGGAATATCGCGCTGCAGCACCTTTTCCGCAAGCCCGGGCATTAATGCTATCTCGCTAGCCTGTACGCGGGCGCGCTGACCTAAATCATGGTGCAACTGGCGGTCAATAAAGTGGAAGAGCAGCGTGCCCAATAGCGCCAGCAGCAGACAGGAAAAAACCACCAGTGCGAGAAAGAGCTTCATCTGGAAGGATAATTTGAGTTTCATAGGATCCGCAGCGGCCTGAGCTGAAAGGGTCGTTCGGAAAGCCTATCATGCGAAAATCCGCAGCGTAATTGAGGGACTGCAGAGTTGTGAACTGCCTACGTTCTGTGATGATGGGCCGCGGTGGGGACAAAAAGGAGCCGGGTAGGAAAACCAACAAAAAAGCCACTTCGCTGGAAGTGGCTTAATGATATGACGTTAAAGCTAAAATTTGGTGGCCCCTGTTGGGTTTGAACCAACGACCAAGCGATTATGAGTCATAAAATCGGCATGTTTCTAATCGTTCGCTATTGACGCTTATTGTATTTTTAATTGTCTATAATCAATCAGTTATGATGTTGTTTTTGTTTCTGATTGGTTGTCTCGTCTCCCCATTGTACTATCGTTACCTGACCCATTACCTGACCCAAAATGGGCATCGGGTCAGGTAACGCTTATCCTTAGAAAGGTAACCTCATGGCCGCTAATCTTACCGAGACTGCTATACGTGGATTGAAGACAAAAAGCACGTCGTACTACGTGTGGAGCAACAGTGCTCAGCGTGGTACCGGCAGGCTTGGCGTTAAGGTTCAGCCTTCAGGCAGCAAGGTTTTTTATTTCCGTTACTACGTTGAGAAAGGGAAGAAAGAAAAATTCATTCAGTTAGGCATCTGGCCTGAGATGAAACTGGTGACGGCCAACGAGCTGGCGAAAAAGTACGGAGCTTGGCTTGTTGAAGGAAAAGAACCCCAGCAAGAACTTGAGCAACAACGCTTGGCCGAGCAGCACATCATGCAGCTTCATCGTTCACAGGGATCGTTTAAAGAACTAGTGTATGGTTACGTTAATAAGATGAAGCTCGACAATAAGCGGACCTGGGCCGATGTACTGAAGCGTCTTGAAAAAGAGTGCTATTCAGTCATTCCTCGCGAGACCAAAGCGAAAGATGTCACGCCCTTACAGATCAAAACGATCTTGTCAGGCATTATCCAGCGTGATGCGGTGGTCCATGCAAACCGAGTTCGTTCCTATCTGATGGCGGCATTCAACTATGGGCTTAAAGCCGATAACGATCCGATGAATACCAGCGTGGGCATTACGTTCGGGCTTGAAGTTAATCCGGTATCGGCTATACCGAAGCAGTCCTCGGCGGAGAAAGTGGGTGATACATGGTTAACGCTTGAAGAGCTACGTTTTGTCATGGAACAGTTCGCTGGGGCAACCAACGTTGGGCCGTTGATGCAGCATCTTATTCGCTTCTGTGTTTATGCTGGCGGGCAGCGCCCGTTTGAAATGATTGCCAGCCAGTGGAGTGCGATTGACTGGCAGCAAAAGACGTTACTGGTCATAGCTGATGTATCGAAAAACAAGCGCGAGCATCTGATCCCGCTGACTGAATCGGCATTACAGGAATTAGCCTCAGTGAAAGAGCTGACTAAGGAAAGTAACAGTCCGTATATTTTCCCGCTATCAACCAACGGTGAGCGCCCGGTACGTACCGATAGCCTGGCCCGTTCCATCATGTATTTCCGTGCTTTTAATCCTGAGTTTAAAGTTTTCACGGCGCGAGATTTACGCCGGACCTGTAAAACGCTGATGGGGGAGGCGGGGATCAGTAAAGAGATCCGTGACCGCATTCAGAATCACGCTTTAAATGACGTCAGCTCGAAACACTATGACCGCTATGATTATCTGACTGAAAAGCGCAGGGCGCTTGAGATCTGGGAAGATCGGGTTAATAACTATCAACGGCAGCAGGAAAACAACGTTGTTAACTTGTTTGGGCGGAGGTAAGAGCTTGTCAAAATATGAGCTTAATTCAGCGGAAGAGCGTTATCAGCCAGGCTCTAACGACCTGGTGCTTGCCAATAAATTGGGGATAGTTGATGAGCAGGAAATGGAGGCGCTGGAGTCTGGCTTGCTGTTGATGCTTTATGAGCAGTTATTTATCGAAGGCCAGCCGCCTGCTGAGCTGGCTTTTGAACATATCAGCGGCTGGCATCGTCAATGGCTGGGGAATGTGTACGACTGGGCAGGGAGGCTACGTAACGCTAACCTGACTAAGGATGGTTTTCAGTTTGCGGCTGCCGACAGGATTCCGCTGCTGCTTGATGGCTTCGAGAAGCAGTTTCTTTCTCTGTCTGGTGAACTCAAATCCCTGGCTCGTCTGGAGCTGGTAAGTTATCTGGCTGTATGCCATGTGGAGTTTATTTTGATCCACCCCTTCAGAGAAGGTAACGGGCGTCTGTCGAGGCTACTTTGCGATGTGCTGTCGGTTCTGGCAGGGAAGGGCTTACTTGATTACAGCCTGTGGGATGAGCACAAGGCGTTTTACTTCAAGGCAATACAGGCGGGTGTTTCAGGGAACTACAGCCCCATGATACAACTGGTGAACGATATCTTGCCAGACTAGCGAGCGAGTCCAACGGCTTTCGCTTGTGCCCGATTTTTTTTGAGTTGCTGCTCAATTTTTTGCACTGAAGCACCGGTTTCGATCGCGGTTGAGCTGGCAACGGCGCGATAAATCTGTGCTTTTGTAACTTGCGGTAATGTTGATTGGCTACTCATCTGAGGACTCCTTATGCTATCTGGCTATAATAGTGGTACAGGCTAAGTCTAGCAAGGTTGCTGAATGTGTTATAAGGCTTTCAACTACAGCATATTCGATTAGAAAAAAATTAACAATTTCTTAATATTTATTGAGCCTGCTCGGATTACTTTTTCAGTATATCTCATTATCAATTTGTAGTTTGTTAAAAGTGATATGTAAAAAAGTCCCATGTAAGTTAGGTTTTTTAGTATTGTACTAATTAGTTATCAATTACAATGATAGCAATGCATTAAAAAATACAAATGAATTAAAGTGTTATGTGATGGGAGTTGATAATGAAGTTCTTCTATTCTTTATCCGAAGTTGTTGATAAGTTTGGTCTAGATATTGAGTTTATTATTAGCGAGTGGATAAAAGGAAAGTTTTATATTTTTATTAATTTTGATGGTGAACCATGTACGTTAAGGCATTGTCGCGAAAATAAGGATGATTTTGAATATGATGTCCGTAATGGAATGGATTTATTTCAGCACGAAAGTAACCCGCTTCATGAATATTTATCGTTTACACCTGAACAGAACTTAGAAAAACACTTTCAATGGAAATTTAAACATGAGTGGTCTATTCGCTTCTTTAAAGGATATAACGAGTACAGATATGATGGAATGGCGTATGGTTATTGGCATATAAAACCGACAAAGACTACGCATTTTAGCCGTGCACAGTATGTATTGTCTGATAAAGAAAAATATAATGATTTGAAAAACAAAGCTGGAGTTGTTTTTGTTTCTCCTTTTCATAATGCTGATTATGACTATTTGGTTTTCCGTAAATCTTTAACATCGGAAATAAAAAATCTTTATATTGAAAGAGAAGCGATTGAGTCATTTTATAATGATTTTATATCTGAATCTACTATTAAAAATGTTGATGGTAGTATTAATTTTTCTGAGGAATATGAAGATGTAATAGTATCTTACTACCCACCGAATAGTAGGTTTGCATTATACATTCTAATCAATGAGATTTTTTCTCGAAATGGAAAGGTCCCTCCAGGTAAAGTTGCTTGGTTTTTTCAAAAAAAAGGTATTCCGATAAACCCATCAACGGTGAAATTGTGGATGGATAATCCACCAGTCGAACGTAATGTACAGTTTCGAGAAAAAACAAGAGACAGTGAGATGATCTATATCCTACTGCGTGAGCATTTTAAAGATAAAAAATTTTTGAGAAATCCTTCTGCTGTAACTGAAGTGCTAACAGAAATAGCACAGTCAAATACTTACAATTTTGATGTTAACTTTACTTACGAAGATGTATGTAAATGGTTGAAATTAAATAAAAAATAATCATCACCACCACTTGCTAAGCACTTGCTAAGCCTTAGCAAGTGGTGTGCCGCTTTTTTTAAGCTCATCCATAGTTCATTCTTCTTCTGCCAAAACGAAGGAGTCAAAATGGATACAATATTTATCAAACCCACATCTCAACAGCGGCTACAGGTCTTGAAAGATTACGGTGAGCCTTGTGACCGACTCGTTAGAGAGAAAGAACGTCAATATATTACTTCTGTATCACGTTCAACTGCTTGGAAGCTTGAACGCTCAGGCCTGTTCCCCCAACGTAAAATGCTTGGGGCTAAGTCGTGTGGTTGGTTGCTTAGTGATCTACTCTACTGGATAAATGAAAAGTAGTGGCTATACACATCCTAATTCATCATTATTTTTTTTGCCAAAAATAGAGGGTAGATACCATGCATGTTTAAAAGAACTAAGAGTAAGCAGAATAGAGAACTTTGCTTGGAGTTTCTGACGCTCCCCACTTTTGCACAACGATTGATACGCTATATACATTATAAAACAGGCGCCGCAGCTGAGCTCATTTTAATAGTGTTGCTTGGTGTAATGGCGTATGCCTGTCAGGATAAATTTGATGTTCAGCTTAAAAATGGGAAAACCTTTACATCGCTTTACCTCCTATTTTTAGCAAGATCAGGTAGCAGGAAATCAACCGTCTTCAGGTTGTTGATGGAGGAAATCTATCGTCTGGAAAAAGAACTGAAAGATGATTTCCTGTTAAAGGAGAAAGTTTATGAGCAGAAATTCGCATCCTGGGAAGTAGAATTAAAAGAGTATAAAAAACAATACAGTAAAGCTATTCGTCAGAAGAACGGTGTAACTGAAACGCTTGAAGCGCTGGAGGAATGCCATGCAAGAAAACCGGTTGCCCCGATAAGAAAGTTTCTTACTAAAAACGATTCAACAAGTGAGGGACTTAGAAAGGTATTAGCGCAGGGCTCTCCGTCGTTGATGCTCGGGTCTGATGAGGCCGGAGGGTTATTCGACGGTAATCTTTTCCGTAATACACCAGTACTCAACTCTCTTTGGGGAGAAGGGAAAATAGCAGACAGCAGGGCTTCACGCGACAGCTACGATGTTGATGATGCACGGCTAAGCATGTTGCTAATGATGCAACCTGGTTTGTTTGATTACTATCTTGGAAAACAGGGCAAAATTGCAAAAGACTCAGGATGGTTAGCTCGTTTATTACCAATTGACATGGAACAAATACCTGAACTATGCAACATCCCTGATGATGCCTGTTCATGGTCTGATGAGCCAGAGCTTGAAGAATTTTTCTCTATTCTCACTAAGCATCTGCAAGATGGAATGAGACGTAGAGGGAAAAATGAAGAAAGAATCTGTATTACTTTATCTGAAGAGGCGAAAACGTTATGGGATACACAAAGTCAACGAATTCGGGAACTAATGAAACTAGGAGAGGAGCTGCACCATTACGATGATTTTGGTGCCCGATTTATGGAGCATGCTTCAAGAATTGCAGCAGTAATGCAAATGTTTATTACACCTGATTTACCAATAATTACTAAGGAGACATTAGCGTCAGCCTTTAAAATAACTGAGTGGTGCCTTAATCATTTAATTGTAAAAATAGACTCTACCAGAAAGCCTAGTGATTCTGAAATATTGCTATTTTGGCTCGAGGAACATGTTATCAGTAATCAATCTTTCGATTTCAGGAGGCATAGTATTCGTAGAGATGGTCCAAATTGTCTTAGGAATATCGAGCGCCTGATATCTGTTTTAAATAAGCTTGAAAGTGAGGGGAAGGTTCAGTTATTCAAGGAGGGTGGCGTTGATTACGTGAAATTTATAGGTTCAGAAATGAAGCCTGAAAATCTCGCAAATGCATTAAATATACCGACACTTTCATCTGGATCAGTTGTTTTTAATAAATTACCACGATCTGAATAACTTCAGAGTAATTATTTTTTTTCTGGTTAATATTTTTTGTTCTTAAGGCTAGTAACACTGAGGCTTCGGTTTAAATTATTGAGGAGAGTAACCTATGGGTTTTAACTGGTATATGTAATATACCTTCGTCAGTGATTTACTCTTATACCCGTACATCCCCCTACAGGGATTATATCCAACATCACATGGGTAGCGTGAGGGCTACCCATTACCTAATGATTAATATTTACAGAATGAAGGATTATTATGGAATCACTATATTCACTTACCAATGAAGAAACCGATAGCTTGGTAGAAATAGCCTCCAGAAAGTATAGATCGCCTATTGACCTCGATATTCTCAATCCACTACTCAACATGGCCTACAGCACACTGGAGCAGCATAACCGAATACTAGCTATTCGTACTGACACAAGGTTCGCTCAATCCTATGTACCGGGAGAGCCTGATCTACCAATATGCTTCCAGCGCGATGATGCGCAGGCAATCACTCGCTTCTTCGAGTCACTGAAAAGCCAGTTACGGGCAGATCATAACCGGTCCAGGAGACCGGGTAACCCAACATTTCCATCTTATGGGTGGTGTAGAGAGCGCGATAGCAGCGTACACCCTCATTATCACCTTGCGTTATTGTTCAACGCAGACGTCTATGGGTACTTGGGCAATTACCATGACTCCGATGCTGACAATATGGCTACCCGGATACAGAAAGCCTGGTGCAGTGCTCTAGGGCTTGCTCACGAAGATTACTCAACATTAGCTGAATTCCCACCGAATGCTGTTTACAGGTTTAGCCGATTTGATGCACTGGATCGTAATCCAGTCTACTGGAATTTTCTGGTTCGACTGGCGTACTTCGCCAAAACCAGAACTAAGGATGTCCACAGCGGTTACCGGAACTTTGGTACAAGCCAATACTCGGGCTAATTATTCGTAAGGCATAGTGCTCAACCCAATAACCGTTGCGCCGGTAAAGGTGTGATCTTACCCGCATAAAAAGCACTCTCCCTAGTGAAGAAATTTTAAATCGTAAATCCAAACCCTGCTACAACCCGCTACATGTAGCAGCTGTAGCAGCCTTCCAGAAAACAAGACATGCATTTTCAGCTTAAGCGATACGGCTTACAACAACCGGCTTGAACGTTCAAATATCACCTATCAGCGTAAACAGGCAATGTACATGCGGATGGCAGCCTTCCCGGCGGTGAAGACGTTCGAGGAGTACTACTTCACCTTCACCACCGGTGCCCCTCAAAAGCAAATCCAGTCGTTACGATCCCTGAGCTTCATCGAGTGTAACGAAAACATCATGTTGCTGGGGCAATCAGGCGTGGGGAAAACGCATCTGGCGATAGCCATGGGTTACGAAGCAGTGTGGGCGGATATCAAGGTTCGTTTCACAACAGCAGCAGACCTACAACTACAGCTGTCGACTTGACAGCGCCAGGGCCCCTACAAAATTACACTCAATCACAGTGTCATGGCCCCAAAGCTGCTTATCATCGATGAAATAGGCTATTTGCCGTTCAACCAAGAGGAAGTCAAGATGTTCTTCTAGGTAGAAGAGCGCGATGATCCTGACCTCCAACCTGCCGTTCGGGTAGTGGGAACAGACGTTCGTAAGTGATGCATCCCTGCTCATTTCAAAAAGTAATCCTCTGGCTGAGAATTACCCTGAATAGCTTAAAGCAGAACAGGTTATAATATTTTCCCTCATAGGCTATCGCCCAAAGTTACTGGAAAGGATAAGTAAGGGATGCAATTCATCACTAATGGCCAATAACCGTGCTGTGTCTTTCCACTGATTTTTTTTATTATTGCGACATAGTCTGTCGCATGCATCTAGCATACTCAGGTCGTTATCTGGTGGAGAATAAACCGGTTAAGTATTGACGGCTATTGCCGATAAATCTGATATATATATAAGTGTGTTACACATTCAGCGTGCTGCTACAGGAACCGTAATGGCAAAGCGAACAAATAGCGTCGATACCACATTTTTTTCTCTTGAGCTGTTGCGTCGTATTCCGCGCAGTCAGCGCATTACCGCCCAAGAGTTGCATCAGCAACTTACAGATGCGGGAATTGAGCGCAATGTGCGTACCATTCAGCGCCAGCTTGAACGCCTTAGCCAGCACTTCGATCTAGAGTGTGATGATCGCTGCCGCCCCTATGGCTGGCGATGGCGGGCAGGTTCGCGAGGCCTGAGCATGGCGCAGCTATCGCCAGCAGAATCGCTGCTGATGCAAATGGCGCAGGCGCATTTAAAGCATCTGCTACCTGCGCATCTGATGGCTTCATTCTCGCCGTTTTTTAGTCAAGCAGGACACACTCTTAACCACAGCGAACAGGCGCATCGAGAGCGGGAATGGTCACAGAAGGTGCGGGTGGTCGCTGCCAGCCAGTCGCTCCTACCACCAGTGATTCAGGAAGGCGTGTTTGACGCGGTCAGTGAAGCGCTTTATCACAACCGTTGGCTGAATATTGATTACAGCAATGCTCACGGTACTCGCCGTCAGGCGGAGGTGATGCCCCTCGGGCTAGCGCAACAGGGCTCGCGGCTTTATCTGGTTTGCCGCTTTAAAGGCTACGATAACGAACGCAGTCTGGCCCTGAACCGCATTGCCTCGGCGGTCTGCAGTACCTTTCACTTTACACGCCCCGCAGATTTTAACCTCAAACGTTACGACGATGATGGGCGCTTCGGATTTGGCGAGGGGAGAAGTATCCGCATTCATTTCACCCTCGAAACTGCGCGGGCGCAATTGTTGCTGGAGTCACCACTATCAGCGGATCAACAGGTCAGCGAGCTTGAAGACGGGCGGCTGCATTTTAGCGCCACGGTCATCGACAGCCCGATGCTTGATGGCTTTCTTGCCACCTTTGGCAACACCATTAGCAACATTAAACGCGAAACAAACAATGTCAGTACAGAACAGGAAAACAATGATGAGTGATGGTGATCGTCAACTGCTGCCAGTATTACGCGATGCATCGGATAGCGAATTGGCCCCGCTGGTGGAATACATTACGAAGGCGTTCAGCAACGGTATTGAGAGTAAAGCACGTTATAAAACCCATTACCCCGCGCACAGTCAGTATACCGATCTGATTGCCCATGAGCTGTGCGAGTTTGGTGGCAATACTGTCGTCAATCTGTTTCGCGGTGGCGGCCCGGAGTGGAAAACCGTGGTGATTGATGTGGCGGACAAGTTTGACGCGACCTACGAGAAGGATTGGAGCGTTGATCGTATCGAACTAGCTGTGCTGGCGGCAATTACTCGCAAGGCTTGGTCGGATATGGACCAAGCTCAACGCAAAAATCTGCTTGAAAAAATGGATCTTACTCAGAGTAGTACGATGCTTTTCCCAGAAGCAAAATTAATGACGCAGTTGCAGTCTAGCCGCTTCTCAAGCTTGCTCTTGGCATCGTTAATTGCCAACGTCTTTGCCAGCCAACTGCTCGGACGGACGGTGGTGATGTCCGCAGCCTCGTTTGTGGCTGCGCGAGGGGCAGCTTCTTTCTTGGGGCCGATTGGCTGGGTGATTACTGGGCTATGGACCGCCCTAGACCTGGCGGGACCAGCGTTTCGCGTTACGATTCCTGCAGTGGTTCAGGTAGCACTACTTCGCCAACGGATTCACGCTACGGCGCAAGCCGATAAAGTTTGGTGGGAGTATCATCGCTGGCAGGATGAGAAAGATGCTGACAGCTGGGTGGCGAACATGTTTCGTATGGTAGGACTTTCTACTGCAGCCAGTGTAAGGCGTGAGCGCAATATGGCGTTTGAGCAGGGAGTAGTGGCCGGGCAACAGCAGACGACGGAAGAGTATGCAGATAAGGTCCTCAAACAAATGGATGAAGTTCAGCGTTTTGAAAAACGTTGTGAGGCAATGCTGGCTGTTGCCTTTGCTTGTGCTAAAGAGGAAGGTATCGCGCCGTCTGACGTGCGTAGCGATATCGAAACCTGCTGCTTGGGGATGATGAGCTGGCATCTTTCCTCGATATTACAAGCCACAATTAATCGTCTTATTGCCAATCCGCCTGATATCCACACTGCGCTTGAACAGGCGTTCGAGTTAGGTATTCAGGAAACTGAGGCTGCTGAGCTAATGGCGGTGCTTCGTGAGGCATTTAGCCAGCGTGCAGATGTGTTTTAAGGGGAGATTATGGACAGAAAAACACTTTTATTGCGTCTGAACCAGCAGCGTCAACGACAGACAAGAGAGCTCATACCATCACCAACAAAAGAGGTCGTTACAGTATCCGATGTCAGTGTTTGGCAGGCACATCAGCAAGTTCGGCAGTATCAACAGAAGTGGCGCACGGAACAAACAACATTGATGCTGGCTGAGTGCCGACAGCGTCTTCTGCATAGCATTATTGGTCCGTTTGGGCTGGGGAGTATTGTCTCTGCATGGGACAAGGTGGGGGGGAATGTCGATACCATTCATAATGTTCGCTCCGGGGTGTATGCCACGGAAGAGGAGCAAGTGCGTTATGAAAGCCGCGGTAAGTACAACAGTGATCCATACCATAAGCACGACAACTACAAGAAGACCAACGCCGAAAACAGTAAAAAACAGGATGCAGGCGAAGCAGTGGATGCCTATACCGGACAGGCACTGAGCAGGAATACCGATGCGGAGCAGGATCACCTTATTTCTGCCGCCTCAATCCATAACGACCCTGCGGTTTGGCTGGCGGAAGCAAATGGAGCTGATCTGGCGAACCACAAAACCAATCTGCATCAGACGCACCACTCGATCAATGAATCGAAGTTGCAAAAGAGTGCAGAGGAGTACATCGCCTGGTTGAACAAAAACCGCGCCGATCGCGATTCCAAAATTGCCCGGTTGGAAGAGAAAGCCAAAAATGAGCCCCTGAGCAAAAAAGATCAGAACGCACTGGAGAAGTACAAACAGCAGAACGCCGTCGATCAGGAAAAATTGCGCGAGCTGGATGAAGTGGCGCGCAAGCAGTATGAAAGCAGTCTTCGTTGGGGCTACTACGGTAGTGCGAAATTCGGTGCATATTTACTGAAAACCAGCGCTGTAGAAGCGGGGAAAATGGGCCTACAGCAGGCGATTGGCTTGGTGTTGACGGATTTTGTCGACGGCCTGTTGTTGGAAGTTCACGACAGCTGGCATAACGGGTTTTGTGATGGAGTGGATCAGGAGCATGTCTGGGAGGCATTAAAAATCCGTGCTGGGCGGGTGGCCAAGAGTTGTCTCGATAACTGGCGCAACGTGCTAACGGCGTTTCGTGACGGGGCCATTAGCGGAATCATTAGTAACTTGATGACAACGCTGATCAACACCTTCTTCACAACTGCTCGCAACCTGGTGCGAATGATCCGCGAAGGGGTTTTTTCGCTGTTCCGCGCAGCCAAAACTGTATTGATGCGACCAGAGGGTACAAGTCGTTCCGAAGCACTAGATGCAGGGCTAAAGATTGCTGTCAGCGGCGCATTCGTCATTGGTGGCGTACTGCTTGAAGAGTACCTCAGCAAAACTCTCGGTGCGCTGTTTACTGTTCTGCCCGGTGGGCTGATCACTACTCTAGTGGCTGTGCTGACGGGGTGCGTCACCGGCCTTGGTACCGTATTAACGGTCTATATGCTTGATCGATTAGATCTGTTTGGTGCGCAGCACCAGCAGGAAGACAATGCAGTACTAACGATGTTACAGGACGGCAGGGCGCAGGCCGATGCGCGTTTACAGGCTTTGTTGGGATCGGACCCGGAACCTGTCTAAATGCATCAAAGGCACCGAGGAGATATACGCAGAGAATTGGTGTTTGAAACATACACTGCAAAAGAGTTTGATTTGTACCAAATTGAATTTTTTTTCAAAAATATGGCGGAATATTATATATGGATTTAAATGGTCATTTGCTTTATGTGGATATCACCCAGATCTGCGGCATCGGCTGTGCGTTCTGCATGTATGCGGATAAGCACGTAACGGGTAAGAGTATGGTGCTGTCAACGCAGGCACGTGACAACCTGTCGGCGCTCATTAATGATCCATCTGTAAAGCGTATTTCCGTGAGTGGCGAAGGTGAACCGCTCAATAACATTCATACCTTTTATGACTTACTGGCGTTGTCCCGAGGGGGCAACAGCTTTGAGTTTATTACCAGCGGTTTTTTTCGCCATGAGAAGATGGAAAAGATCTTTGATGAGATCAATCGTCTTATCTCCGCCAATGGTGATACCTGTAATATTCGCCTGAGTTCAGATAGCCACCATATTGAAAAAGTAAAATGGCGTGCACATGGATTTAGCCTAGATTATGTTCAGCGCAAAAAACCGTCATCGCTCAGTTTTTCATTTCGCTCAATTGATATCGATCGGGCCTTCACTCGCGAATATCTGGTGAGTGAACTGGCCTCATGGGGAATTAACGCCAGCATAAAGCCAGTCAGCGTACTGGAAGACAAATTATTAATAGGTGCGGACACGTTTAACATCGACTACAAAAATCTGGTTCATCCGGCAAGAGATACGCCGGAGGGTTATCTGGACTTACAGGGATATATTGCCGCGATTGAGTCCAAAGTGGATAAACCTTTTACCTTTGGCAGCCTGAACCGTGCACCCCAGCCCAATGGCATGGACGTGACAATTAAACCCAACGGCGATGTGTTTCTGTACGGTATTGAGACCGAGCGTGTTGCAAATATCCATTCTGATGCGATCGACTGGCATCATCTGGCGAGCCATGTGCGGGAGAATCCCTTGTCGCGCGCGTTATATACCCAGCCGTTAACTGAACTGCTGGCGCGGCTGGAAGACACCCCGCAGCTTCGCGCGATCATCGCGACCGCCAATAATCCTTACTGGCTGGTCAAAGAGATGGGGAAGCATTCCGGGTTGCTTGAACAATGGAAGGCAGCATGATTGATTCGCACTGCCACTCGTTCTACTCGAAACATGCTGTAGGTACCATCGACGAACTTGTTTGTGCCTCGATTGCTGCGGGGGTGACGGTACTCACCATCACTGATCATGCTCCGTTCCCGGTGGATGCGCAGAACCGTTTGCTGGAATCGGAACTGGAGAGCTATTTCACCGATATTGATAAGGCGCAGCAGGACTATAAAGGAGAGATCACGCTGCTACGCGGTCTGGAACTCGATTATATGCCGGGTACTGAGCGTTATAACCGGCAATTACTTGCCCGCTATCCAATGGATTTTGTCATCGGTTCAATTCACTACGTCACTGTTGCCGAAGAGCCGATGGTGAAGGTCTGGGAACTGCCCCGGTTAGCGGCAGACTCCTTTCTGGACAAGTACTTTGCTCAGCTTGAAGCGTTGCTGGAAAGCCGGTTGTTTGATGCGGTTGGGCACGCTGACACGCTACTGCGCGCAATCCCAGAGGATGTGTTTTTGCGTCGCTTTGAACCGTTGATTGCGCCGCTCGTACGCAGCGGTATTGCATATGAACTGAATGCTTCGGGCCTGCGAAAATCCAGCCTTGATCCTACGACGGGTAAAGAAATTGCAGGAAGATGGTCCTATCCTTCCCGCGCTTTGCTGGAGAAATTACTGAGGAACAATGTTCCATTGACCATCGGATCCGATGCGCATGATCCTCGTGATGCCGGAACGGGGATCGCCGAGTTGATGGAGGCACTTAGGCCATTAGGGCTTCAATCCATCAGCTATTATCAGCAGCGTCAACGTATTGATGTTCTGTTGGATGACCTTCAATTTCACACTGTGCCAGTGTCTCTCTAAGGATCTTCACCATGAATGGACTAAAAACTCCGCATTCACTTGCGTGGAACACGTTGCACAACGAACCGCTCGCAACCCAGTTGGCAATGTTTCGCCAGGCCAGTGCACAGATCAATGCGCAGGATGTTAAATCCGGTTTTCGCGCGTTTGCGACCGATTTGCTGGCGCGCGGTTTGATCGACATGTCCGATTACGTCGCTATTTTTGGTGGTAAGGCGCTGCATTATCTGACGCCGAATGCGACTGGATCATTTTGCGATATGCGCACTGGTGCTGACGCTACAACATTGGCGGGCATTTATAGCCGTGCGAAATATGGCGGAGTGAGCGAGATACGCTATCTGGCACGGTGCGTTATCGACTATCTTGCCGCAGAACTGGATGACACCTCCTCTTCATGGTCAGGGTTGTTTTGCAAGGCCAAAGAGGAGGGAGAGAGTGTTGTGATGATGACCACGGGCTGGCGTAATGTGCCTTCCACGGCCAATGTGCTCTACGATATCGTGGTTGAGGAAATTAATCTCACGTTGGCGCATAAAGGATTGCCCACCATTATCAACGTTAAACTGCCCAGGATTGCGCCTCCGTGTGAAAATTATGCCAGCCTCAGCCAGGCCGAGCGCGATCGGGTCAATCTTGTGCAGGATCATGTGATTCCAGCGGAGAATTTTTACCGATGGAGCGGCGTGCATGTCATTTTCGGAGATGACGTGCTGGTGACTGGGGCAACGGCGGACAAAGTGTTGTATGAATCGCTGTGTAACGGCGCCCGATCATTTCGTGCCATTTACCCAGTGGCGCTAGATCCCCGGGTGGCATTAACTGATGCGTCGGTGGAGGATCGGCTGAACAGCGTGAGCGTAAAGCAGCATTTGGATGAAAACGTCGCGCAACTGCTCTCTGTTCCGGGCTATCAGCCCATTCTGCGTGCGTTGCGTCTGTTATTTGGCGAAGACAACCGGGATAGTTTACCGGCTTTCCTGCCAAATGTGCCGGTGCTGACCTGGCTTAATCTGTATAAATCAGCGTTAAATAATGAGTTTTTGGCTCAGCCTGCATGCGCGCCATCACTGGTGATGCTCAGAACATATCTGATGCAAAATGGGCTGTTGTGTGCGAAAGGTAAGGTGCTGGTGAAATGACGTCCGACACTACCCATTACGTTAGTTACTGGGAAAACGCACCGGGTCAGACTATGCCGGCTTATGTTGCCCTGGCACTGGTTTCTATGCGCAGAGCTCTGGGCGATCGTTTTCTTCTGCTTACGCCGCGAACGGTAAGCGAGCACATCGATGCTGACATCATGAATAAAGCTTGGGCTTTTGAACCGCTGAGCTTTACGCTGGCGAACGGCATTGAAGCTATTGTGGCGAAGAGCGATTTCATTCGCATGGCGTTTGTACATCGCTGGGGCGGGGCATGGTTGGATGCGGATACGTTGCTGTTTAGAGATCCGAGTGTTGAGTTATTTCCGACAGGGCTGAGCGATAAATTGCACTGGCATAGCGAGTGTATTTTCGCGTCCCTGCCGGGAAACCCCATACTTGCGCAAGCCTTAGCTATAGGGCTTGAGAGCGAGAATCACGCTTGGGGTAATCCTGGGAGAATCAAAAATATCATTGCCCAGGCTGCCGATGCTGCCATCCCGATTGGCGGGGAGGTCATCGATCCCGGATACCGTCCTCTTTACAACTTTGCTGGTTGCGAGGTGATGCGTCGCACCGATATTGCCGTCGGGGCATTTTTGATTAACGACGTGGCCATTCTCAAACTTTACAACACCTATTTCCGGCGTACCGAAGCCCGGAGAGAAACCGTGGCTGAATTCCTGGCGGGTGGCTCGCTGCTGGCAAAACTGTTTTTGCATATTGAGGCGAATGCGGATTACTGGGTTGATGGAAGTGACAAATTGATAGCTTCCGTTGCCTGAGTACCGCTTTCGCCCAGTACGATAGCCTCAGCGGGTAAGTGGAGTCGACAGTGCGTGGCGCCATTGAGGTTAATGTGCGGCGCGATTGCTTCGTGAATGGTCGGCGTCCGGCGGTGTGGCGAGCTGTGGGCAATATACAGCCATGCGGGGATTCGTTCAGTTAAATGGCTGAATTCAAGTTCAATGCGCAGTAGATCGAATATCTCGGTGGTGCGTCCACTGGGAGTCCAGGCCAGCGGTGCGGTACGGTGATCGGGCCGCACGACTGCGACAGGAACGCTGAATTCAAGGTTGATCGTCCCGGCATAACAGCCTGCAACTTCAGGAAATTTTTCACAGATTAAGGGCAGTTGTCGCGCCAGCGTGCCCGTCGCTACCCCTAGCCCAGGGATGATTCTGGCGTTAAGCGACATGCTGTTTTTCGCTTGTGCTGGCAGTGTTAAGAGAGTCTGCAATGCGTTCATTAATGACGTTAGCGAAAAAGCATCCATATTTTTTTTGCCCGTACGACGGAGTGTGTCTGGCTGTTGCTCGCTGTAGATCACTTGTGTAAAAGGTGAGCGAGGCGGCAACCATGGGTTGTGTTGACCTGCAATCAACGGGTAGATCGCCACCAGCTTCGCTTTCAGGCCAACAGCCATATGCACAATGGCAGTATCCACACTAACAACTGCCTGCGCGCGGCGAATATAGCCTGCAACCTTTTCGGGTGTTAGCCCGTCGTGCAAGACTGCCACATTATCGCGTGCAACTGAGTTTTCCAGATGCTGTGCGCTGTGCAGCGTTGAAGGGCTGCAAAGAATTCCCACGGAATGGCCGGGAAACTCGTCGGTGATAGCTTGTAGAGCTGCGGTTGCACGGGAAGGGGATAGCCCCTTGTCTCTTCGGCTGGCATAAGGATTAAAAAGTATTTGGGGGGAAAGTGCCGCAGGCGGGAGCTCGGCAGGCAACGGCACAATGTACTGGGTGTCGATCACTTTCGCGCCTAGATCCTGCAGAATATATTTGTACTGCTCCACGATATTGAGCGTGTTTGCAGAAAAACCCATTTTACGATTCACACAGCGCAGCGAATCATCAAGGGAATAGAGACTCCCCGGGCGGAGTAACCGCATAAAAACGATTTCGGCAGGTTGCAGTCGTCCAACCAGATGAACAACGACATCGACATTACTTAGCTGGTTCACCAATCTGCGTAGTTCACCAAGCCCTGGATGCGGATTCGTAACGATGACTTCATCCACACCGAAGGTGTTGGTATGCATTTCAGCTAACTCGTTAACCGTAAGTACAGTCAATCGGGCATTGAGCTTACGTGATTCGCGAAAAAAGAAAGAAGATACGATGGAGTCGCCCAATTTTGCGTCCCAGCGAAGCAGAAGAATATGCAGTTTTTCGCCGGGGGTTTTCGTGGGCAGAGGTTTGTCCGCCAGCAGGCGAAATATCAACCTGGAAACCGCTTTGCGTAAAAGCTTTAAACTTAACAATGTGCTCACCAGTCCTTTGCTCAGAGGGCCGATCCCGGCCACACGGTTTTTTCAGGGTGATGTGGGGTATTCTAATCGTGAATTAACATCACATTGCATCACTATTATCTCCCGGTCGGCTTTTTCCTGTTTTACATGGTGTTCATTGCGTCACAGGAACTGCTGACGGATGTAACCAGCCCCTGAATCTCATAGAAGAGATACGTTATAGTGGTGGAGGGCATTCAATGTCTCCTGAGCAACGTCAGCATCGCGTATTCATGGCTTACTATGTTTTTAAAGCCTTGTCCCTCCGGACCCCACTCCTCATAGCTCATCATGATTGCTTGTTTTAGGCTCTCTGCTCGTTCTGTTTCGACGTAGAATTTTTTCTTGTCTGCTGGCGAATAATTACTAAGTCTCGAGTTGCTGCTTGGTGAGATCAGGCAGAGGTTACCGAAACGATGGACATCATCCCCCATTTTTTTTGCGCCAGAGGGGTCGGTTTGAGGAAAGTAGTGCTCAACCGATGTTCGGCCCGATGAAAACTGAAAGCCATCAAAGTGTTTCTTAATATCTGGATTATTAAGCCCTTTACCATCGAATGATTGGCCCGTAGTAAGATCACGCCACAAACGATAGTCGAGCAGATTAAACACAAAGTTCTGTACGCTGGTACCGCGGTGCAGAGCCTCTGCATCGAATTGCTCCTTTTCACCACAAATCTCAGCCAAAAACTCATGGCTGAGTTGCTCAAGCTCTCTGAGGTAAGCCGCTCCGTCAACGTTCAGTTGACCCAAAGCCAGAGTATTCAAAATGGCCAGTGAGCGATTGAGCCATCGCTTATAAACATAGGCAGGGTGGGAGACATGGAACATCGACAAGATCATCGCTAGTTGTTTATTTACACCAGACAGTTCATCTTGATCGAAAGAGTTGTTATAGCTAAAGCTCGAATTCCTGTCTCTGGCATAGTACTCAAGCGTCAGCAGGCTCCACTTCTCAGCCTGGTCGCGCTTAATGATATAGCGATCAAATAAGACTCTAAACTTCAGCAAGTTAAAAGCAAACTGGGTGATTTTTTTTCGGTCATTTTTTATGATTTCAAATGCCTGAAGTAGCTTTTTATCGTCCAATGACACGTCATTATCCACTGTCACTTTTAGCACATGCAGTAGGAAGTTGGAGAAATCGATAATCGAATCAAAACGCTGCTCTTTTGCTTTTTCATCGTTGTCATCAGTGTGATGAAAGCGTCGTCTTTCGATAATATCCCGTATAGTCAGCTTTTCGTCTGTATCACCATTAGTTTCTATCGCGCATTTTATCTCTTCAAAACTCGCCGGGAATCCTAACCACTGCTCACCAAATAATGCTTTGCGAGCCTCTGAGCTAAAGCCCAATTGCACATAGCGATTCATATCAGCGCAGGCATCCCATATGGCAGAAAAGCCGTTTCTTGCGGCAGCTTCACCGTTGTAAACTGACATCAAATTCGCTTTCAACACTTCGTGTTTTTCTAGCTGTTCACCTCGGTTATTCATGATCTCAAAGTAGTGGTTGAGATCAGTCTCTGTTGGCACAGGAACCCGTAAAATAGTGACGTGTTTGAGTAGATATCGGCAAAAGTTGTTGGTGTCTATGTCCTCTTTCTCAAAGTAGCGTTCAATAATAGTAAACGCCGCTCGGATTGAGGGTTCTTCAGGATCATTGCTCTGATCCTGTTGAAACAGCTTATGTAGCGTTCGGGCTGATTTAGGGCGGCTGTCAAAGTCGAGATTAAGGTGAAGCGGGGATAAATCTTGTTCGCTGCAACAAGCAACTTTTTTTAAGTATGCGAGCAAAATCGACAGCGTTGTGTACCTTTGCTGTCCATCAATCGTTTCATAGACTATTACGCCTTGGTGTGCGCTATCAGCGCCATCTCTGACATATACCACCAAGCTGCCCAGATAGTATTTCGTGTCTTCCTGTTGCCCTGCATTTTTAAGGGCTTCAGCAGCATCTGCAATGTCCCGAATAAGCTGTTCAATCTCCTGCGCGCCCCAGGCGTAGTTACGCTGATAAATAGGGATAACATAATGGCTATTAGCGCTGAATAACTGTTCGATGGTCAGCAAGGCTAAATCATTACTCGTCGGCATCTACATCTCCCAGCATCTGAGCGATTGAATCTTCTACGGGTTTGGCATTTTGAAAACGAATGTTTATACAACGCTTTGGCTGAAAGCGTAGGACTTGTTGTGGGTGGATCGCTTTATCGAGCACTCTCAATAGTCCTCGGGGCTCACGCGCATGGCCATCAACACTGTCCATGCCGATTTTTTGATATTGCAAGCGCAAGTAGTAACTCCAACAAAAACAGATTGTTGCGGCTTGAATTAATTCTTTGTCGCCAAACTTATCGTAATAGGCCATCACTGCACACATAAAGAGATTTTTAATATACATATCCCCTTTGCGTGAACTGCCAGCGTAACGGGTATGTTTTTTTAAGAAATTGCCAAGCAGCGCGTTGTCACCTTCAAATAGGGTGTGATGCAGGGATTTGTAGTGCTGGATATACTCAAAAAAGCGCTTTCCGTTAATTATTAACTGATTAACTTGAAACGGATAAGGTTTATTCTGCTTGTCCCACTTCCTGATAGGGTCGTTATTGTAATGCTCAACTGCAAAATCCAGGGCGAGCAGAGACTGCAGATAGTGGTAATCAGAGGTGGAGAGGTTGACGCCTTTGAACACCTCAAGATTGTGGCGGCTGAACTGCACGCCATAATCGCCATCCAGCCATCGGCGCAGGCGGAACAAATACTCGCCCATAATGAGGTGAAGGTTAGCGGATTCATCATCCGGACTGACTCCTTGCTCCCACAGGCTAACGTGGTGTAGTCGTTCCGCTTGCTCTGTAGCATCCATCATTTCGCGCAAATGGTATGCCTTTAGTAAGTCATGGGGCGCGAGGGCCTTACCCCTGGCGTTTTGCGAGTCGAAAAACTGAAAGGCTTCGCTCAAATCATCGAGCGTCACTTCGATCAGTTCACACTTGTTACACACGAAGTGAAGTAGTGATTTGCGCTCGTTATCATTTAGTCCCACAAGGCGGTTCTCAATGACTTTGGCATTGTGCTCAAGGTTATTGATGCTAGTCCTTGAAGCAAAAGATTGTTCCAACAGAGGCGTTGAAAACTCACCACTCTGATCGAGCACTGAGCAAAGCAAGGTTAAGGTCAGAAGGCGCTGCTGACCATCAACGATATCGAGCTCACCTTCATAAGCGGGATTTAACTTATCCCGATGCAACACCACAGTCCCAAGGCGATAGCTCTGTTTATTTTGGTGGGTTAACACATCATCAATTAGTTGATTGACGTGTTTTTGTTGCCATTTGTAGGGGCGCTGGTATGACGGAATAGTGAGGCGCTGCTCTAGCAGCATCCTCGTTTTTTTTACCTGATAGGATACAGTTCCCATGGCTACATTGCCTGCTCAACAATCGCATCTGCCGGTTGGAGTTGGATATTCTGGCTGGTTCCCTGACGAGTTTTTCGAATATCCCTGAGGATCATTAGCTCATTTCCTTTTTGTTGTAGTCGGATTCAAGTCCGAAGATAAACGTTAAGCCGCCCTTTATCGTCATGCGAATATTGCCGATGACTACATGTTCTTCAGACACTGGTTCGGTCTGCTGCATCACGCGCACAGATAAGTTAATCGCAGCTAAAGTATCTTACCTCAAAGCATTGCTCGGCCGTTTTCAGATGGGAACTAACGCCGTAATACAAACGCAAACAAGAGATGCCGGACGAAAGCTCAGATGCGGCCATGTGCATAGGTGGCAATTTGTGTGCGCCATAATCTCACCACCACATGGCCAATCCTTTGTATCTTACTTTACCACTTCCATCAGCTTACCGAAGCTATCCACTACGTCATACTTCACGTTTTCTGGAGCAAACTTCTTGTTGATCTCATCGAAGAACTTACGGGCACATTTTATCTTGGTGGCTTCAATAGGCCGTAAATCCAGTGACGACATCGAGCCCTTGGTCTCAGCAACGAAATACACATGCTTGACCGAGCCTTCTTTGAAGGAAATGGCCCAGTCGGGGTTGTAATCGCCGACAGGGGTTGGGATCAGAAAACCACGTGGCAACTTGGCATATACCACCACATCCTTGCTAGTATCCAACTCTTCGACGAACTTGCGCTCAATCGCGGAGTCGGTAAGCACGTAATCATAGATGTGATTTTGCAATTTATTCCCGGCCTTACTGAGATCCTGTTTGCTCTGGCCTGTGGTAAAGATGTCCAAATCAAACTTGTCTTCTAGCGTGTCATAGGCCAAATGCTCGATAATGACATTGGCCTTTTGTTCGTTGACCAAGCGAATGGCTTCGGCAATGAAGCTTTCCGGGTTGCTCTTGAATTGTGCGAAGACGTCGGCATTGAGGCCTTTAAGAATTTCGGCAACGGTTCGTCTTGTAAGCAAAGTTCCCTCTGATAACTTGCCAATCAGATCGTACTGCACAGCGGAGTGAATGGAGGCGTTGTGCGATTCTGTTTCGGTAACTTTCAGCTCGAAGGCATTACCCTTTTTGAGGTCATCGTAAGTTGCCGTATCAGCTTGCTCGCCACGATGGATGGTGTATTGCAACGGTGTCACTCGCAACCCGGCATTCTTGTCATTAAGCGCCTTGATCGCATTGCTCACTAGTTCAACATCATCAAACAGCACGCTGTAAGTAGCCTTACGATTGATTCGCCCCCAAAGCGCCTTGAATTCCTGCTTTTCAAAGTTGGCGTTGGTCTGCAATCTTTTGGGCTTGCGACCATCGTCTATCTGCATGAGTTGGCTTTCGCTGAATACGCTATCAATCAGCTGAAATATCTGCTCTGCATAGGGTTGCAGTTCATCCGGCAATGCCTCCAGCGTGCCGTCTTTCTTAGCTTGATGGTACTTCTCCGTGATGTTGCGTTTCTTATCGACGTAGCCGTTCTGGATCAGATAAAACTCGATGTCCGTGGCCTGGTCCTCTGATACCGTAATTGAGCCTTCCTTCGTGTTCAGCATCTTGCCCGTGAAGTAGGCCTTGTCCGCCACACGCGGACGAGCTGACAAGGAGTCGCTAATGTCCTTCTGCAAGGCTGTTACGAAGTCCTTGTAACTTTCGCTGGCCACAACTGTCAGTACGTTAATGTCATGAACAATCGACGGATGATCCATGCGATCACCATTCTGATTGACAGACAAACGCAGGCCACGCCCGACCTCCTGACGACGTGAAATGGTGTTATCACTATGTTTGAGCGTACAGATAACGAACACGTTCGGGTTATCCCAACCCTCACGCAAAGCCGAGTGTGAGAAGATAAAACGCACTGGCTCAGCTAGTGATAATAACCGTTCCTTGTCTTTGAGGATCAGATCATAAGCATCTACATCATCCGACAAGCCCGCATTTTCACCACGCGCAGCAACCTTGGGATCGGTGAGGCGCTTGCTCTTCTTGTCGATAGAAAAGTAGCCGCTATGCGTCTTATCGGCCGCAATGTGGCGTAGATATTTAGCATAAGGGGCGTCCCCCTCCATAAACCCATTATCAAACGCTTCTTGAAGATGCTTAGCGTACTCCTCTTCAAAGATTTTTGCGTACTCGCCTTTTTCATCGGCAGCAGAGTAGTCCCGGTACCTGGCTACTTCGTCGATAAAGAACAGCGAGAGAACCTTCACCCCTTTATCGAAAAGCTCCATCTCCTTATCAAAGTGCGCCTTGATCGTCTCACGGATCTGAATGCGGCGCAGCGCTATCTCGGAAATATCACCAGTCGCATCACCCACCGTCAGCTCTACGCCATTGGTAAAGCTCAAGGTGTCCGTATTGGCATTGATGTCCGATACCACAAACCCATCGCGGTATTGATCCAGCTCGTTCGATAGCACAAACAGATTGTCACCCTTGCCCAGCTTGCGGGTGACGCGCTTGATATTGCCCCCGCTGAGTTTCTGTTCGAACTCCACAACCGCGACTGGCGGTTTTTTGTTTGAGATTTCGATGGCTTGTAAATAGAGATAGGCGTTGGTTCCCGCCAGTCCCTTCACCGAGATACCGCGCACCTCAATTTTCTTCACCAGCTTCTGGTTGTAGGCATCGAGCGCATCCAGGCGGTGGATCTTGTTGTGTGTGGTCTTATGGGTAGCGGAATAGCGCAACACCATCAACGGTTTGAAATTCGCAAGGGAATCCAGCGTCTTGCCTCCCTCCATCCGTTGCGGCTCATCGAGGATCAAGATGGGGCGGTTTGCGCTGATCACATCGATCGGGCGACGTGACTGAAAATCATCGAGCGCTTCGTAGATGCGGCGATTATCTTTGCCAGTGGCGTTAAACGCTTGTACGTTGATTACCATGACATTGATACCAGCATCGAAGGAGAAGCTCTCCAGATGGTGCAACTGCTTAGAGTTGTAAATAAAGAAGCGCGCCTTCTTGTGGTAGGTCTCCTGAAAATGCTCGGCCGTGATATCGAACGACTTGGCCACGCCCTCGCGGATGGCAATGCTCGGTACCACTATGACGAACTTACTCCAGCCATACTGCTTGTTCAGCTCGAAGATCGTTTTGATGTAGCAGTAGGTCTTACCAGTACCTGTTTCCATCTCAATATCAAGATTTAGCCTGGCGACCTTAGTTTTGATCAGGTTATCTGACAACGGCAGGTTTTGCTGGCGCTGCACCTTTTTGATGTTATCCCGCAAGGTATCATCATTGAGGGTTAGCTCAGCATTTTTAAAACCGGTATCTAGAGCAAACAGATCACCCATGCCGTTTTTGGTATTACCAGGGTCAAGGCGATAGCTCATGGCTGAATCAGAGGCCGGTCGCTGCCCCTGAAAAATATCTATGACCGCCTGCACGGCGGCAGCCTGATAGGGCTGATGTTTGAATTTAAGCTTCATTGCGCGCCTCCTCAGATACATTTCACTTCGGTGACGGGTGACATGAGCTTGAAAATCTGCTCGACGTTGATCTTGGCCGCGCTGTTTTTGAAGCCTGCATCGCGGAACACCACACGTAGCGGTTGATGCTTGGTTAGTTCCTTCACAAAGGCTTCGTCAATACTGCCGCTGGCGTCGAAGCAGGCGGCAAGCACATTGCCATCGACAAAGAACACGTCCTTACCTTGGATGGACTGCTTGGCGATTGGCAAAGCCAGATCGACGCCCCAATCCAGCATCACCTGGAACAACAGGTCTTCAGGAGTGCGGTCGGGCTTGATGTTGTCAACGAACAGATCGAGGTTGGCCTCGTGCAACGCGTCGGGTGCGTAATAGACGTCGGCCATGTTGGAGGTGTCGATTTTGAGAGTGCGGAAGCCGATGTCTTTTTTCCAATCCTGGTGGCATTTGCCCTCTAGAAGCTTCGTACCGACCCTACGGATACGCTCCTTACTGATATCAGCAATTGTCTTGTAGCCTGCCTTGAATGCCTCAGTCGATTCGTCGCATGTTTCTGGGAGCTGCACCAGAATGAACTTGCGATTACCTCCATCCTGCGAGTTAAGGGTCATAACGCCGTGCGCGGTGGTTGCAGAACCAGCAAAAAAATCGAGCACTATGCAATCAGGATCAGACCTGCAAGCAGATAAAGTCAGTTTTGCCAAAAGTTTTGATGGCTTTGGAAAGCTCATAAGACTTTGGGCGCCAAATATCGCATGCAACTCATCAAAGCCGTCCTCGTTCGTTCCCCATCCATCGGAGAACAAATCGTCTGAATAAACAAAATCGAATCCAGTCGACTGATCGCCTTTCATTGGAAGAAGATCCTTAAGCATCTTCTCGCGGGGCTCAGTTACGACTCTACGAAAGTAAAGGTCCTGAGTGACGTAGAGACTTTTATCCTCAGCGTACTTATTGAGCAACTCTTGCGAGTAGATCCAATTGCTTTCAACCTTTACATCCTCCACGAGCACACCATCGCTAATCACAAGATCGGACAGAAGGATCATTTCCATGTTTCCAGAACTGATCCTGCTTCCTGCTGCGACGCGATGATTTTTTTCCCGATACTTGCTAGGGATACCTTTTTTTATAACTCTTACGCCACGAGAGTTCGTGGTCTTAATCACCGGATAGGTTTCTTCGCCTCTTGCTATCTCCCCGACAAGGCCTTTGAAAGAGGCCAAGTTTTTCGCGTATGCAACCACGTACTCCTTAACATTCGTTGATGAGCCAGAAAGAAAGGCCCCCTTTTTCTTTTTCTCCCATACCAACTGGGCAACGAAATTACTTTCCCCAAATATTTCGTCCAGTACTTTCCTGATGTTTTGTGATTCGCAGTCATCAATGCTGGCAAAAATGACGCCATCTTCCCTGAGAAGAGTTCTCGCAAGGCGCAGTCGGGAGTAGATCATCGACAACCAATCTGAATGAAATCGGCCGTTAGATGCAGGATTGGCGACTAGCTTGTTTCCCTCTGCATCCTTTTGATTTGAGCGACGCAGAAAGTCCTCCGCAGACTCGGAAAAATCATCTTCGTAGATAAAATCATTCCCCGTGTTGTACGGCGGGTCGATGTAAATCATCTTGACCTTGCCAAGGTAGTTCTCCTGCAGCAGCTTCAATGCATCAAGGTTGTCACCCTCAATGAAGATGTTCTTGGTATCATCGAAATCCACGCTTTCTTCGCGGCAAGGACGCAGCGTCTTGGCAATCGGCGCGTTGGCCGCAAGCAAGGCTTCGCGCTTTCCTGGCCAGTTCAGGTGGTAGCGTTCCTGCGGCCCTTCTACAATCGATTCGGCAAGCTCTTGCCGCAACTGGTCGAAATCCACCGCCAGCTTCACGCTGCCGTCCTTGCCCTTGGCTTCGGTGACGCAGCCAGGAAACAGATCGCGAATGTGGGCGATGTTGTCTTGCGTGAGATTTGGTGAATGCATTTTTAGCTTTTCCATGTTCTTTTTCCTCTGGTCGCTATGCTTTTTATGGAAAAGGCATAGCGGCTAACAATTCAAATTCGTATTAGTAGGGTTAGTCGCCTTGTTGCCAGTTTTGGCAAAAGTGCGGGCGCAGACTTTCGATGGCGGATGGCAAGCTGCCCTGGCAGGTCACGCCCAGGTAGGTGGCAGCGCGGGTGGTACCGACGTACAGGTATTTGTCGAACAGTGCCGGGTGCAGCGTGGCGAGCTGGTCAATGCTGACAAAGAATACCGCCTCAAACTCAAGGCCTTTGATGTGCTGGATGTCGAACACACGCACGTTGCTTTCCTGCCCCACAGCCTGGCCTTCTCGGCAGGCGATGACCTGGATGTTGTGCTCCGCCAAGGCAGTGTTGAGTGCTTCGGCAACCGGGGCTACGTCGTCCTCGGTATTTACAAAAATGGCGGTGGATGGCAACTGGCCGACAAAGCGCTCAATCTCGCGAATGCGATCAGCCAGCCAGCCGACAATGGTTTCTGCGTTGGTCGCGTGCTCCAGCAAGGCCGGCGCAACGCCCATGCTGTCCATATGCGCTGGCAAGCTGGCGTTTTGCTCGGTGCCACCGACAGCGCGGATCATGGCGCGGGCCAAATCGTTCAGTTGCTTGCTCTGCCGATAGGAGACAGTGATCTCCTTGATATCGAAATCGGCGAAAACCCACTTCAAGTCGTCGGCGGAGCGTGCGCCCCAGGTGGTCAGGCGTTGATTGAAGTCGCCACAGGCGAAAAATGAGCGCAGCCGCGGATGCGTCAGCGCCGCCATGCTCGCCAGCTGGATGGGCGAGAAGTCAGTGGCTTCATCCACCAGGATCTGGTTGCAGTAATGCCCCAGAATGGGCTGGAGCGATGACCACGCGGGACTATCTATGTCGCGCTGAACGTTGGGCCGACTGAGCAGGTCGCCTGCGGCGCGCAAGATCGCAAGCAGTACTATGTCCAACTCCAGGGGGTGGATGTCGCGCGCCTCAAAGCCTTCGTGGCGATACCAGGTGTTTGCCGGTTGGCGTTCGCGCCTGAATGCACGGTAGCGCTTCGGGATGCCCTCGAGGTAGCGCTTGACCGGATTAACGAAGCGGCGTGCACTGGCCTGCACCAGAAGACTTGCACCCACCTCAACGCGATCCGCTTCTGTCAGACTACGCTCCCCTAACCACTCGATGATTTTGCCATTGCGAGAGGCTTTGCTGACTGTGCGCTTGGATGCTGCTGCCCGGGCTTGGGCGCGTACCGCTTGCATGTAGGCATTGAGCGCCGCGGTACGGCCTGTGCGGGATGCTGTGATGTCTTCTTCTTCATCGGCATCCGGGTCGTCCTGGTCGTCCTCTTCAGTCGCTTGCCCTTGTTGGAGGCTGTCGATCATGCGGGCCAACTCATCCAGAAAAGCTCGGTTGCGTTTGAGCTGCAGGTTGAGTGCGGCTTTGATCTTGGCGTCCGAGCCTTCCTTCAGGCTGCTGACGAGTGCCTGCACTTTGGCAATCTCCACCGACAGTGAGCCAAACATCGCCGCCAGTGCGCCATCGGCCGCGCGCGACAAGATGTCTTGCAGACGTGCGCCGAGACTTAGGACGTCGGGCGTTTTGGCATCGTGGAGCAGGGTTGCTGCTTCATGCAGTTCCTGCACATAGGCCTTGCGCTGCCATTCATCGAAATCGTCAAACCATTGAATGGGGCTCTCTAGTGCGGCATCGGTCATGCTGGTCAGTCCGTCTTTCAGAACAAAGGTACCGCTACCGGAAGCCCTTCTGAGGACGCCGAATACGTTTCGGGCCAGCTCGCGTCGATAGTCTTGCCACGTTCTGATGCGCTGATCCGAGGCGGGAACACCTTCACGCGCAAATGCTTCCTTGAGGTACTGCTTGAGCAATTCCGTGGGCGTGAACATCAGCCAGTTGTTGGCGTGCGCAATGCCTTGGGCTGAAGCGATTGTTTCAACCAGACGTTGTTCGCCTTCATCCAGGTAGGCGGTGTCGAGTTTTTGGCCGAGGCGGCGGATCAGGGTGGTCGTCTTGCCTGTACCTGGCGGGCCCAGGATCAAAAGACGATTGTCGATAGGGCGACGGAAAATCTCATCTTGATATTGATCGAGGATAGGCTGATCACGCAGTCCCATCTTGGTGATGACGCTGCGGCGAACACCGTCGATGATGTTGGCCTTGACTGACTCCTCGGCCAGCAATTGGCCAAGAATATCTTCGGTGACTTCTTCTCCCGCAACCGCGGTCAGCAGCGCACGCAGCGACTCGATAGTGAACGGCCCAAAATGCTCGGCTTCAACTACGGTGTCGCGTGAATCCCACCCACCGGCAAGCGCATTGGGCCGAAGCTGGGCTCGCTCAAGAACCTCAACGACGGTTCCATTGGGAAGCGTGAACTCTGTGCCTATTGCCAACGAGGCCAAGCGTCCAACCGGTGCGCGGTAGCTGGCCAAATTGGGGAAGCCCGATACCGGCGTCGTGCGGCAGATGTAGTAGGTTTTCTCTTCACCCTCTTCATCGACCACCACAACACGAGCGATGGCAGGCTCCGCCACTAGTACCTGATAGCTTTCACGGTTCTCCTGACCGATCTTATCCAGCCTTTGTATGGCTGAACTGGAAGTCATTGTGTTGATGTTTGCCAGCGCATCGGAACCAGGTGTCCGCCCATCGTACAGTTTACCCTTGGCGGTTTCAGCGATGCTTTCGAGTTGCGCCAACGCTTCATCAGCGAATTGCTCAATGTGTTTCCTTGACTCTTCATTCAGGCTTTGCGTCATGCACTCTCTCTCCCAGTCAATTCTTCAAGTTCATTTTTGAGCCGCCGCAAGTGCGCGTTGATCTCTACTTTGCGGTTGAATTGTTTTTCTTTGGCAAGTCTGCTCGCAGCTTTCTCAACCTCACGCTGCTTGGCTGCAACCAGTTCCACGCGTGAAACCAAGTCAGCGAGAGTTTCTTGTGGGCGCGCTGGCATGGGGATCAGACGGTGAAGCACCTGCTCATACAAGCTGCCCAGGTCGAGTGCTAAGGGCATGGTGGCGCGCTCATAGTCACTCGACAACCAGGCTGTGGCAAAGTAGTCACTCAAGACCCAACGACTGGCGTCTGACTCATTGGGGCGTTTGTATGCAGCGATCACCTTTGTTCGCTCATCAAAGCTCAGCTCGAAGATGACGGGAAACTGCACCGCGCCATCGATGCAACGCAAAACGTCCATATTCAGCTCCAATGTCTTGAGCTGAATTGAGAAAATCTGAAGCTCTGGTACTCCCGGCCTGGCGGGCAGGTTGATCGTTTCTGGGGCCAACTTGTATTGCCAGACGATTTGCTCCACCTGCTCGACGAACAAGTCCTTCAGCCTTGTATTAGCGCCGCTGTGTTCGTAGATCTTATTCTTTGGCAGGGTACGACCAAAGACAGCCTGCTTCGGATAGTTAATGAAGGCGGTATTCGACTCAAATCGCGCAGACTGACTCATCCGGCCTCCTGAATCACGAGGAAGGTAATCAGTTCGAAGTCGTCCAGTCCGACGATAGTATTGACCAACGCGGTGGTCTTTCCGCTGCAGAAGAGGCTGTCCAGATCCTTCTCTTCCTTCACCTCGATCATTGAGCGGATGGCCTTGCCAAGCAGGTCCGAATACATCTGCATCTTGCGGCCATCGGCCGTTTCCTTATTGAACAAGAGACAGGCATCTGTAATAGGCTGGGCTTGTCCCTTACAGCATGTGCGAACCAGATCCAGCAAACGTTTGACTTCGGTGTGATCGTGAATGACTTCCCCCTCGCGATTAATGTAGACGAGGTAATAAGGGTGCAGGCGGTTGTGTTGACTGACGTTGACGCTTGGATTCCGGTTGCGTAGCGTGAAGATCACACCCGGGCGTAGGCCCATCTCCGGCTTGGCAGGCACTACGGCGTGCATCCCGCTTGGCACGTTGCTCAATTCGCCATTGACCTTCACATAGTTGAGCAAGTCCATTCGGAAGTCATTGAGCCCGAGATCAGTAATCGACACTCCGGTTTTCAGGTCTTCCAGCTCAATCACTTCCTCTTGCAAACGTCGCAATTGCTCTTTGCGATAAGACACATCGTTGGCTTGGGCGCTCAGCACATTGTCATCACCGGTGGCTGTAACATCGGCAATCATCATTCGGCTCTCAACCCGTTCCTTCAGGTTGATGTATTCGTCGAGAGAGATGTCTGGCCAGTAGTTAACCAGTTGGATGCAACTGTTGGGTGAGCCGATGCGATCCACACGGCCGAAGCGCTGGATGATGCGCACGGGGTTCCAGTGGATATCGTAGTTGATGAGGTAGTCGCAGTCCTGCAGGTTCTGGCCTTCAGAGATACAATCGGTGCCGATCAACACATCTATCTCTGCCTCCTCATTTGGCAGCACGATGGCTTTCTCCTTCGAGTGCGGAGAGAAGAGAGTGAGCAGTTCCTGGAAGTCATAGCTCTTCTTGAGCGTGCTCTTCGGTACCCCTTTGCCGGTGACTTTTGCACTGTGCAAGGCCTGTGTAGCCAGCAATTCCTGAGCCAAATTGGCATACAGATAGTCAGCGGTGTCGGCGAAGGCGGTGAAGATCAGCACCTTCTTGTTGCCGGGATTCAGCGGTGCGGCGATCTTCTCCAGAACCAGTGTCTTGAGATGCTGTAGTTTGGCATCATCGGCAGCCGTGATCTTGTTCATCGACGTCAGCAAGGCATCAATGATTTCCAGATCAACCTTCAGTTCGTGCTCCCATGAAGGTAAGTCCATATCGGCGAGGCTGATCTTGACCTTGCCGCCAATCTCGCTGTCGCCAATATCAGGCAAGTCGTCGTCCGCATCGAGGTTTTCTAACTGGTCGGTCAGGTCATTTATTCTGCTGTCAATGCCACTGAGGTCGCCAGTCTGATTGAAAGTGCTGATCTTGCCTAGCGTATTCGTGTGGTTCGCGCGCAGGGACTGGAGCGTCAAGCGGAAAGACTCAATCGAGCTTTCCAGGCGCTTGAGCAGGTTGGTCGTCATCAATGCCTGCAGGCTCTTTTCGCGGTCGACTTGCTTAAGCTTGCCTTTGCCTGCAACCTGAGTGTCATACATCTCCTCGTACTTCTTGAGCCGACTGGGCAGGATGTAGCTGATCGGCGCGTAAACAGCGAGCTTGAGTAAAGACAGCTGCTCGAAAATTTCGTTGAAGCTCATCACATCCGTTCGCTGCGTGAGCGGGCTATGGAACGACAAGGGTTTGCGGCGCTCAGGGAATTGGCCGATTTCCTTGGTATCGTAGAAGGTTTGAATATGCTTGCGCGAACGTGCGATGGTGACGCTGTCGAGCAACTCGAAGAAGTCGAAGTCCAACGATTCCAGGATGGCCCGCGCTGTGCGCTCTTCCGATGGAAGCTTTGCCCACGCATTGAAGCTGGCCTGTGCACTACGGAAAATGTCCTCTACCGTCTTGCCGGTGCGCAGCTTCTTGCTGAGGTTTTCGGAGTCGCCTTCGTAGGCCAGCGCCAGTTGGTTGCGCAGGTCGTTGAAGCGGTTGTTCACCGGGGTGGCCGAAAGCATCAATACCTTGGTTTTCACTCCCTCCTTGATAACCTTGTTCATCAGCTTCTGGTAGCGGGTTTCCTTGTCCTTATAGGCGTCATTGTTGCGGAAGTTGTGCGACTCGTCGATGACGACGAGGTCGTAGTTGCCCCAATTGATGCGATTCAGCGGTGTGCCGAACGACTCACCGCTCGTACGGCTGAGGTCGGTATGACAAAGCACGTCGTAGTTGAACCGGTCGCGAGCAAATATGTTGGTCTTGAGGTTGCGGCTGTAGTTCAGCCAGTTGTCCGCCAGCTTCTTAGGGCATAACACCAAAACTGACTTGTTGCGTAGTTCGTAATACTTTACCACGGCCAGCGCGGTAAAAGTCTTTCCCAAACCCACGCTGTCGGCCAGGATGCAGCCGCTGTAGCTTTCAAGTTTGTTGATGATCCCGGTAGCAGCATCTTTCTGGTAATTGAAGAGTTTGTTCCAGATGAGCGTGTCTTGATAGCCCGTGCGGTCGTTCGGCAGGACATCCTCGTTGATGTCGTCCAGAAACTCATTGAAGATATTGTAGAGCATCAGGAAGTAGATGCTCTCGGGCGAGTTTTCCTGGTAGACGGATGCAATGTGGTCGCATATCTGCGCCGTTACATCCTCCAGCTTCTCGGGGTCCTGCCAGATCTGGTTAAACAGACTGAGGTAGGTCGCCGTAAATGTCGGCTCGTCCATCTTGTTGACGAAGTTGGAGACAGCGTTGCCCTGCTGGTAGCCGAGATCGACGGCGGTAAAGCCGTGCAGTGGCATGTAGGCAGTATCTGCGGCAGCAGCCTGAATGCAAGTAAATTGCTGCATCGGTGCCTTGCTGCGATTGGACTTGAATGTTGCCTTGCGCCGCATCCAGTCCGCGCACTCTTTTGCAATTGCGCGCTGGGTCAGTTTGTTACGCAACTGAATTTCGAACTCACTCCCGTACAAGCTCCGTTCGCGGTCAGCCTTCGGTATGTGGAATTCTCTGCGTTCCTTGCGAATCTTGTCGGTAACCTCGTTAGCGGTAAACGTCGGCGAGGTAAAGATGAATTGCAGCTCGTCGATTTTTTCCAGCTCTGCTTTGAGCGCTTCGAACGCGTACATCGAAAAGCAGGAGGCGGCGATCTTCAGGCGAGCACCAGGTTTGAGCGTCTGCTTTAGGTCGTCTCCGAGCAGACGGTTGATATTGTCGATCAGTTCCATTAATAGTCAGCCTTCTTAGTGGCGCTATAGCCTGGTGCCAGTAAGGCATTTTTTACGCCGTAAATTGCGAGATGATCTTTGAGCCATAACCGGTACTCCGGTCCGAGAAGGCAATGATCGGGTGAGCAGTCTACCCGCCAGCGCTGCAACATATAGCCCACCACCGCAGCGCGAACGCGCATTTTGATCGAACCATCTGTCATCCCGTAGTCCATCTTGATAATATCGGGCCGATCAACGTTCGGGTGCGGCACGAAATCCAGCTCGACGATGCGCGTCCATTGGATGTCGTTATCCTGTCGTTCGTTGGCCTGTGGCTCCTCGTCGAGCAATGTTGGTGCTTCGATGCGGGTGACGACGAAATCCCGAAACTCTCTACTCTTGCGATCAAAGGCCCGGACGTGCCAGCGTAGGCCGGTATCAACCAAGGCAAAGGGCACAATTATCCGCTCGGACTCGCCGCCGCTCATCGAGTGGTAGCAGATGGCGACAGGTCGCTTGGCGTGGATGGCTCGGCAAATCGCTGCTAACACATCCATCTTGGGGATGCACAGGGCTGCGGGGGATTCACATGGTAGCAGCGCCTGCATTGAGCCGTTCACGCCATCGCCAAAGCCGAAAGCCAGCGCCGACAGAACACGCTGCGATGCGTGTTTGAACAACGGGGAAAACGCCTGCCCGATGCGATAGATCTTGTTGCTACCATCGAAGGTGATGTTATGCGGCACGATTTCCCGGTACAAAGCCAAATCGCGTGTCGCCCCTGCTGGAGCCACGCCGAAGCGCTCAATCAGATCTGGGCGACCGATCTCACCGAAGAAATAGAGCCGAAAATCGATGTAGGCCAGCCGCTCTCGCTGGGCCACACTCAAGTCCTCAAGCCGCTTAGAAGGGGAGCTAGGCATGAATCATCACTATATGGGAAAATGAAAATTGAATACGGTAATCCATAAAGTGCCATGGTTGTAATCAAATTGATGATAATCATGCAATAATACTTATGTAACAGCAAGAAATGATGTCTCAAACATAGACAGTCATCATATTGGCTGATGTTTCTATATCGTTAGATTGATGCTAGCCAACTATAAAACCTTACTGCCCAATGCCCAATGCCCAATGCCCAATGCCCAATGCCCAATGCCCAATGCCCAATGCCCCTCGGGCAATTTGCTCTTATCCACTGATCTGGTTTGCGGAGGAGGGGGTCAAGATAACCTAACTACTCAGGGAGCGGGATCAAAGGCGCAGTGACTTAACGCTTACCTTAATTTAAATTATTTTCAGATATATATCATTCTTCTGAACATACCTGATCAACGGCAGAATCTCACGATTCTGCCGTTTTTGTATTATTTTTCAGAGGAGTAGCAATGAACAATTCTGAAGGTTTGAAGTCGTTTCGGCAATCACTTTCTGGCCTGCCACAGTGGGCATCAGAGCGGATTCTGCAGCAAATAAACCAGTTAACCGACTACGAGCCAGTGATAGGTATTCTGGGTAAAACCGGGGCGGGAAAGAGTAGCCTTTGCAATGCCCTTTTTGCTGGTGAGGTATCCCCGGTCAGCGATGTCGCGGCCTGTACCCATGAGTCATTGCGCTTTCGTCTGCAGGTCGGTGAGCGATTTATGACCATTGTGGATCTGCCCGGAGTTGGCGAAAGTGGCGCTCGCGATATCGAGTATGCTGCACTGTATCGCGAACAACTCCCCCGGCTCGATCTGGTGCTGTGGCTGATTAAGGCTGATGACCGGGCGCTGGCGGTGGATGAGCACTTTTATCATCAGGTGATTGGGGAAGCTCACCGGCATAAGGTGCTGTTTATTATCAGCCAGTCAGATAAGACTGAACCCACCAGCGGTAGTGGTCAATTGTCCACGGCGCAGAAGCAGAATATCAGCCGTAAAATCAGCCTTCTGCATGAACTGTTCCAGCCCGTGCATCCGATCTGTGCGGTGTCGGTTCGTCTGCAATGGGGACTGCGGGTAATGGCGGAGCGTATGATTCGTTGCCTGCCACGCGAGGCCAGCAGTCCGGTGGCGGTACAGCTTAGTGCTCCACTTCGTACCGATGCCGTTAATAAAAAAGCCCGTGACGATTTTGGTGAAACGGTCGGCTCGGTACTGGACACAGTAAGTTCCCTGCCCCTGGTACCGGCCCCGGTTCGGACAGTCATCCAGTCTGTACGCGACATCGTGGTATCAGTCGCTCGTGCAGTCTGGAATTTCTTCTTCTGAAAATTAACCCTCTAGCCCATTTTTCCCTCAGCCCTGCCGCGACCTTGCGGCGGGGCTTTTTGTATTTATTTTCCATCATGAGGAGTTTGCTTATGACCCGTCTGGCTTCGCGCTTTGGCGCAGTAAATCTTATCCGTCGTGACCGTCCGTTAACCCGCGAAGAACTGTTTCTTGTGGTACCTAGCGTTTTCAGCGAGGACAAACACAAATCCCGCAGTGAACGATACACATATATACCCACCATCTCTCTGCTGGACAGTCTGCAGCGAGAGGGCTTTCAGCCGTTCTTTGCCTGTCAGACCCGCGTGCGTGATCCTGGGCGTCGCGAGCATACAAAGCATATGCTGCGCCTGCGTCGGGAGGGGCAGATTACCGGTAAGCAGGTGCCGGAAATTATTCTGCTCAATTCTCACGATGGCTCCAGTTCATATCAGATGCTACCGGGACTATTCCGTGCGGTATGCCAGAACGGACTCGTCTGCGGTGAGTCGTTTGGCGAGGTGCGGGTGCCGCACAAAGGAGATGTCGTGAGTCAGGTGATTGAGGGGGCGTATGAAGTGCTGGGGATTTTTGACCGTGTGGAAGAGAAACGGGATGCCATGCAGTCGCTGATGTTGCCGCCACCTGCACAACGGGCTCTGGCACAGGCTGCACTGACGTACCGTTTCGGAGAGGACCACCAGCCGGTGACAGCACCTCAGATACTCTCCCCACGCCGCTGGCAGGATGAGAGCAATGATCTGTGGACCACATACCAGCGTATTCAGGAGAACCTGATTAAGGGCGGGCTTAGTGGCCGGAGTGCAAAAGGTGGGCGAACGCATACCCGCGCCGTGCGTGGTATCGACGGAGATGTGAGGCTCAACCGGGCTCTCTGGGTGATGGCTGAAGCGATGCTGAGTGGGTTTCAGTCCTGAGTTTGTTATCAGCATGTTAGGAAAGGACACTCCCTGTCCATTTTACCTCCATTGGATTGAGTGTTTTTTCACCGCATTTCACGGTGTGCCGCGTCATGCCTGCTTACGGAGGCAGATAAAAAATAGTTCATTCCATGTCCATACCCTGTCCGCCCTCCTCTTTAGAATCATTTCATATTCAGTCAGTTAACTATTACGGAGATTTAAGATGACACAGGCAGAGCGCCGTCATGACCGGCTGGCTGTCAGGCTGTCACTGATAATCAGCCGCCTGGTTGCAGGTGAAACGCTGAACATGGCGCGGCTGGCTGCAGAGTTTGGTGTGTCAGTCCGTACCCTGCGACGGGATTTTCGCGAACGGCTGATGTACCTCGACCTTGAGTATCGACGGGGGCAATGTCGCCTGCGCAGCACCGGTGGGGGCGTACAGGGCGAGCTTGATGCGCTGACCTTCGCGCACCGGGCCGGACTGGCCGATATTTTTCCGGGGCTGGACCGGCGTCTGGCGGGCATGCTGCTCACTGCGGGAGGGATGCCGTGTCTGGTATGGCAGCCGCCACAGTCTGTGTCACCGGCCATCTCACTGGTGTTCTACCGTCTCGTCAGTGCCATTACCGCCTGCCAGCGGGTACTACTGCTGGCCGAGGGAGAGCGCTGTGACGGGCTGGCTCCGTACCGCCTGATATCACTCGACGGCTGCTGGTACCTCACCGGTGAACTTAACGGGCATATCACCGTGCACCCTCTGGCGACCATCCATGCGGTGACAGTCCTGAACACCACTTTTACCCCGCGAAAACGTCTCAGCCAGTTAACCACACAGGCGGGCTTTATCCGGGCTCTACCGCACTTCAGCTGTATTCGCGAAATCCTGTCTCCTGGGCCCTCTGAGGAGGAGCGGGGCAACACACTGATTTAATTACCTCTGTTAAGAAGGAAAAACAATGACCTGGTATTACGAGAAAAATGGCATACGTCACGACAATGTGACCGAAGACGACATCACTGGCCTGATTGCGCGCGGTGAACTCACCGCTGCCACGCTGGTGTGGCGACAGGGAATGACGGATTGGCAACCGGTCTCCGCCACCCCGCTGGCTTCAGCGCTGCTCCACAGCACTACACCACCAACGCTGCCGAGGAACCGCATTCCGGGTGGAGTGATATGGACGCTGGCATTTGCTCCCTTCATTGGTTATACGCTCGAGCTGTGGACTGCAGGGCTGAACGGAATGTCTTTTGACGAGGCATATGAGGCTGTCTCGGGCGGGCAGTACTGGTTTATCACGCTGCTGCTCAATATCGCTCTGGGGTATCTCGATGAACGACGCCTTCGTAAGGCCGGAGTGGATACCACCATGTTCGGCAAACTGGCCTGGCTGGTGCCGTTCTATTTGTGGCGTCGAGCGAAAACTCTCGGTCAGAAACCGGCTTACTTCTGGGTATGGCTTGTGATGCTGGCCCTGACCGTATGGGCCTGAATCACCGCTACCTGATACTTTCTCTGTCAAGGACTAACGTAATGAAAACGCTGATTAAAATACTGGGCATTTCCGGCAGCCTTCTGCTTTGTGCAGGGGCTCAGGCCCAGCCCTATAACCGGACGCTACCTGCAGTCGTCAATGACAACAGCGGGAATATTTTCTGGTGTGATGCGCATCGTCAGGTTACCGGAAAATGCGAAGCCATGTCTGTTGACCGTCAGGGCGGGATGGTCACGGTGCGTTCAGCACCTTTTAAAGACTGCGAAGGCGGCCTGTGGGGCTGGATAACTATCATGCGCAACGATGTGTCGAAGGGATTCACCATTACTCCGGATAAGAAATTCGGTCTCACCGTAAAAGATCTGTGCCGTCCGGGCACGGTAGTGACCTTTAAGCCCAACCAGAAGAAGCCGGAATATGACGACCTGGTGGCACTTTACCAGGGCAAAGAGCTGTTTCGCTACCGGCGCTTCTGATAACACCCGATATCAACCACTCTTATTTTGCCCAACTGCGGGCTGGATTAATTCAGGACGAAGACCATGCTGAAAATACTGACCTCTGCTGTACCCACCCTCATTCTGTCACTTGCCGCATTCAGTGCCGGTGCCGCTCAGCTTCCGGCAAGCCTTATGGATAAAGACAATCCCGGCCAGGAATACTGGTGCCAGGGAAACGATATCAACACCTCCATGTGCTCACTGACAGGTGTCAGCGACGACCATAAATTTGCCCTGATTAACGACCTGCCGGGCCCGGCCTGTGAAGACCTAAGCTTCGGGGTTATCGACCTGGTGCGCCAGACCGGTGTCAACATTCCTTACGACGGTGGTGACTGCAAGGGCGATGTGCAGGCCGGGTTTGTGCGCGGCACAAAAGATAATGCCCTGTATGTGAAAATTGTCCGGGGCAGTAAAACCCTGCGGTTGTATAAGGTACAAACCGGTTACTGATAATCACCCCACACCTGCACACACTCATAGCCCCTGACGCTTCTGCGTCAGGGGCTTTTGCTTTTAAGGTACATCGAATGTCTGAATCTCACATGCTGCCACCGGGACCTTTCACCCGACAGCAAGCTGAAGCGGTTACCCGCCGGTATCACAACATCAGCATTGAAGACGACCAGGGTAGCCACTTCCGCCTGGTGGTTCGTGACTCTGAAGGTCGAATGGTCTGGCGGGTGTGGTGCTTTGAGCCTGATGCTGGTGAAGGACATAACCGTTATATCCACAAGTCAGGCATCCTCAGAGCATCCTCCTCCTGACCACACCCATTCATCATCCCTGTATGTCCTTTATTTCCCATACGCCAGCCATCGTCGCTGGCGTTTTTATTGACGGAGAATATCCATGACGACACAAACTCAATGCAAATTGATGTCCGCTAATGAACCTCAATTTGACCTCACTGCAACACCAGTGCCTGACGAACAGCGCCTCGATTTCTGGCCGCTGTACTTTGGCGATATCCCGCAGTGGATATCGCTGGAACCGCGTATTTTCGCCTGGATGGAGCACTTCTGCGATGAGTACAGCGGTGGAATCTGGTCCTTTTACACACTCAGCAATGGCGGCGCGTTTATGGCTCCTGATGCTGACAGTGACGATAAATGGCATCTTTTCAACAGTATGAACGGTAATGGTACGCAAATGAGCGCAGAAGCCGCAGGTATTGCTGTCTGCCTGATTGTATACAGCCATCACGCCTGTCGCACCGAATGCGACGCCATGACTAAACACTATTACCGACTGCGGGATTACGCTCTGCAGCACTCTGAATCCAGCACCATTCTGCGCATTATTGATTGAGGACACTCATGATGGAACAGTCACTGATCCCACCAGCTCCGGCACTACCACTAACCGCACAACGCACGGTAAAACGCGCCTTAACGCTGCTTGACCGACACCTGCGCGAAACAGGCGTGGCATTCACCTCCACTCAGGCTGCCCGTGACTGGCTGAAACTGAAAATGGCGGGACTGGAGCGCGAAGAGTTTATGGTGCTGTATCTGAACCAGCAGAACCAGTTGATTGCCCATGAAATCCTGTTTGCCGGTTCCATTAGCAGTACCGAGGTACATCCTCGTGAGGTGGTCAAACGCGCCCTGTACTTCAATGCGGCAGTCGTGATACTGGCGCATAACCACCCTTCCGGCGACACCACGCCCAGCCAGGCAGATAAGACCATCACGCAGCGTCTGGTGCAGGCGCTCCAGCTCATTGATATCCGTGTGCCTGACCACCTGATTGTCGGTGGCAGGCAAATCTATTCATTCGCTGAACACGGTTTGCTTTGAGGTATGACATGAAAATTATCAGTAAACGCCGGGCGATGACGATTTACCGCCAGTATCCGGCCTCCCGCATTTTTCGATACTGCACCGGCAGATACCAGTGGCACGGCAGTGTCTGTCATTACACCGGCCAGGTCGTTCCTGACATTCCCGGCGTGCTGGCGGTATACGCCGAACGCCGCCAGGACCGCGACGGACCTTATGCCTGTCTGATGAGTATCACCCTGAACTGACAATAAAGAGGTTATAAATGAGCAACACCACATGGGGCCTACTGCGGGATATTACACCGCGCATAGGGGCTCGTCTGGTGCAGGAGGGCAACCGGCTGCACTATCTGGCTGACCGGGCCAGTATCACCAGTAAGTTTAGTGATGCCCAATGCCAGAAGTTGGATATCGCATTTCCGCATTTTATCAGTCAGATGGAATCGATGCTGACCACTGGTGAAATGAATCCTCGGCATGCCCATTGCGTCACCCTGTACCACAACGGTTTTACCTGCGAAGCCGATACTCTTGGCAGTTGCGGCTACGTATACATCGCTGTTTATCCCACTCAACGCTAACTTAATTTCACGAGAACAAGCATGAAAACTCAACCTGCTACAATTTCGCGGGCGGCGAAGCCCTGTCTGTCGCCCGTTGCAGTCTGGCAAATGCTACTGACACGCCTGCTGGAACAGCACTATGGCCTGACACTGAACGACACGCCGTTCAGTGATGAAACTGTTATTAAAGAACATATTGAAGCCGGGATCACGCTGGCCGATGCCGTGAATTTTCTGGTGGAAAAATATGAACTGGTGCGTATCGATCGCAAGGGGTTTAGCTGGCAGGAACAATCGCCTTATCTTCGGGCTGTAGATATTCTGCGAGCGCGACAGGCAACTGGCTTGTTGCGACAAAGCCGTAACAATGCAGTACGGTAAATATTGCGTACAACCTTCCCGAATTACATTCCTGATCTTTCTCCCTTGTTTACTTATTGCATAATGCGCCTGCCATTACTTGGTGGGCGCGTTTGCTTTTTACGGACAAACTATCATGCAAACAGAAGCTGAAGTATTAACCGAACATAGCGAGCTAATTTACTCGACCAGTATTGAACGCATAGTGACAGGCCGCGATACAGCACTAAAAAAGATCGAGCAACTCATCCAACAACTTGATGCCATCTCACGGTTAACCTCAGAAATTGGCGGGGGTACAGCGCAAGACTGGGCGATGAAAGCCGAGCATCGTTACGATAGCTGGCTGACTGAGCAGGCTGATAAAGCGATGCTTGCCGTCACCCGCAATATAGATCGCAGTATCTGGCGAGACCTGATGCTGCGGTCCGGCATGATGGCCTTGATGGATGCGCAGGCTCGCGACCAGTGGCATAAAAACTTGGAGGAGGGGGAGCTACCCGCCATTAGCGAGGCGAATATCCTCAGTACTTTTGAGCAGCTACATCTGAACAAAATAGATGTATTTGAGCGCGGCATTATCAATGTCTTCAAAGGCCTGTCGTGGGATTACAAAACCAATAGTCCCTGCAGCTTTGGTAAAAAGGTCATCGTCAACAATCTGGTGACGCATAACCGCTGGGGATTTAGTTTGAACTGGGGCTGGCGTAGGGATCAACTGGCGGATCTGGAGCGAATGCTATTTCTGCTGGATGGTAAACCGATACCCGACAACCGTGGCGATGTTACTACTCGATTGATGGAACATATTCGGGACAACCTTTCGAACGATGTTTACGAAGATGATTTCTTCAGTATCCGTTACTTTCAGAAGGGAACAGCGCACATCACTTTTAAGCGGTACGATCTGACAGAAAAGATGAATGATATCGTGGCGAAGCACTACCCGGGGATGCTGGCAGCGAGATGAAGAGGATAAGGGACAATTCCTTACCTGACCCATTACCTGACCCAAATCGCATCCAAAGAAAAAGGAGTCAGACGATTTCTCATCTAACTCCTTGTTTTGTTTGGTGGCCCCTGTTGGGTTTGAACCAACGACCAAGCGATTATGAGTCGCCTGCTCTAACCACTGAGCTAAGGGGCCAGGTAGCCGACGATTATAATGTAACAGCGGCCACCAATCCAGCGTTAAGCGCGCACATGCTGTTTTTATAAACAATGCATTTTCAATTCGTTATACTCGTCTCACGATGTATTAGTCGAGGATATTATGGTTAAGGACATTATTGATTCGGGGCTGCGGGTGCTGTTCTGCGGTATTAACCCGGGGCTGTCGTCTTCCTCACTGGGCTACCCCTTTGCGCACCCGGCAAACCGTTTCTGGAAGGTGCTACATCTGGCGGGGTTTACCGAACGCCAGCTAAAGCCGGAAGAGGCGGAGCAGATGCTGGAATTTCGCTGTGGCGTGACCAAGCTGGTTGAACGCCCGACGGTGCAGGCGAGTGAGGTCAGCGTGCAGGAGTTACGCAGCGGCGGGCAGGCGCTGATTGAGAAAGTTGAGCACTACAAACCTGCTGCATTAGCCGTTCTGGGTAAGCAGGCCTTTGAACGCGGCTTAGGGCAGCGCGGGGCGACGTGGGGCAAGCAGACGTACATGATTGGCGATACCGAAGTGTGGGTATTACCGAATCCGAGCGGATTGAGCCGGATTACGCTGGATAAATTGGTAGAGGCGTATCAGGAACTGGACGTGGCGTTGAAGGTGCGGGGCTTGTAGGCTGGATAAGCGAAGCGCCATCCGGCAGAGCCTGTGCAGATTGCCGGATGGCGGCGTACAGGCCAGAGTCGCCCGGCCAGGCGCAGCGCCGCCGGGGAATGTTCCGCGCTTAACAGGCAAAAAAAAGCTCCCAAAAGGGAGCTTTTTTGCATTTTACCCGGGCGATTAATCGTCCAGGAAGCTACGCAGCACTTCAGAGCGGCTCGGGTGGCGCAGCTTACGCAGCGCTTTCGCTTCGATCTGACGGATACGTTCGCGGGTCACGTCGAACTGTTTACCCACTTCTTCCAGCGTGTGGTCGGTGTTCATATCGATACCGAAACGCATACGCAGGACTTTCGCTTCACGGGCGGTCAGGCCGGCCAGAACGTCGTGCGTGGCGGCACGCAGGCTCTCGGTGGTCGCAGAGTCCAGCGGCAGCTCGAGGGTGGTATCCTCGATGAAATCACCCAGATGCGAATCTTCATCGTCGCCGATCGGCGTTTCCATGGAGATAGGCTCTTTAGCGATCTTCAGCACTTTACGGATCTTATCTTCCGGCATCAACATGCGTTCAGCCAGCTCTTCCGGCGTCGGCTCGCGGCCCATCTCTTGCAGCATCTGGCGGGAGATACGGTTGAGCTTGTTGATGGTCTCAATCATATGTACCGGGATACGGATGGTACGCGCCTGATCCGCGATAGAACGGGTGATCGCCTGACGGATCCACCAGGTTGCATAGGTGGAGAACTTGTAACCACGACGGTATTCAAACTTATCAACCGCTTTCATCAGACCGATGTTGCCTTCCTGAATCAGATCCAGGAACTGCAGGCCACGGTTGGTGTATTTTTTGGCGATAGAGATAACCAGACGTAAGTTCGCTTCAACCATCTCTTTTTTCGCACGGCGGGCTTTCGCTTCACCGATGGACATGCGACGGTTGATGTCTTTCACCTGCTCGATGGTCAGGCCGGTTTCTTCTTCAATCTGCTGCAGTTTCTGCAGGCTGCGCATAACGTCTTCTTTTACGTCGTGCAGCTTTTCAGACCACGGTTTGTTCATCGCGATAGCCGCGTTGAACCAGGTTTCGCTGGTTTCGTTGCCGGTGAACAACGTGATGAAGTTTTTCTTCGGCATTTTGCACTGTTCAACGCACATCTTCATGATGATACGTTCCTGGGTACGCACGCGGTCCATCATGGTACGCATGCTGTTGACCAGGTAGTCGAACTGTTTCGGTACCAGACGGAACTGCTTGAACACTTCGGACAGCTTCAGGATCTCTTCCTGAGCGGCAGCGTGGCTGCGGCCTTTGGCTTTGATCGTGTCGCGCGTCACTTCGTACTGAGTACGCAGCTCGGCGAATTTCTCACGCGCCAGCTCGGGGTCGATGCTGTTGTCGTCGTCGCTGTTGTCGTCGCTGTCTTCGTCTTCGTCTTCATCGTCGTCGTCCATCTCTTCCTGAGACAGCTCGGAGCCAACGTGCGTAGCGGTCGGTGCCATATCTTCTTCGGCATTCGGATCGACGAAACCGGTGATCAGGTCGGACAGACGGGCTTCTTCCGCTTCAACGCGATCGTACTGTTCCAGCAGATAGGTGATCGCTTCCGGGTATTCGGCAACGGAGCACTGTACCTGGTTGATCCCGTCTTCAATACGTTTGGCGATGTCGATTTCGCCTTCGCGGGTCAGCAGCTCTACGGTACCCATTTCGCGCATGTACATGCGCACCGGGTCGGTCGTACGCCCGATTTCAGATTCCACGCTGGACAGAACCTGTGCAGCCGCTTCTTCAGCGTCTTCATCAGTGTTGTTGGAGGTTTCAGCCAGCAACAGATCATCGGCATCCGGTGCTTCTTCCATCACCTGAATACCCATGTCGTTGATCATTTGGATGATGTCTTCGATCTGATCTGAATCGACGATATCTTCCGGCAGATGGTCATTGACCTCGGCATAGGTCAGATAGCCTTGCTCCTTACCACGTTGGACAAGAAGCTTGAGCTGTGACTGCGGGTTTTGCTCCATAAGACGGTATCCACACTTAATTCATTTGATTGGTGTCGGTCGGCGAACGAACCGCCGACATTTAAAGCGAGGGCGTACTTATATTCGTGCCGCTGCGCCTCGGGCGGCTGTCGGGGGCTTCCCGATAGGTATTCGGCAGTTAAGCCGTTAAATTCACTTTTTTTCCAGGGCCTGTCTTATTTCCCAGAATTCCCTGCGCTCTTCACTGCTCAAACCGTGCGTGCGATCGCGAGCTATCAACTCTTCCTGTCGCTGTTCAAGCATTGAATCAAAAATTCGGTTTAGCGTGTCGGTGAACATTTTTTCAACGTTCTCATCCTTTATATCGTTCCAGGTTGAGAGTTTTTCAAGTGTTGCGTATTCACTTGCTCCGCGATAATTCTCCAACAGCTGGCCGGTCGTCAGGCCCGGTTGCGCAACGCACAGGTTCACCAGCTCGGTGAACAGGTTGAGCCCCGGCAGCTTTGCCTGCGCGAGCCCATGCATAGGAGGGACGAGCGGTGCAAGATTCGGGTTTTGCACCAGTAGCCCTATAAGTATACGCATAGGCGTCTGTTTTATCTGCTGAGGCGGGCGTACCACGCCACTTTCTGCCTGTTTTGGCATTAAACGATCAAGCGCCGCATCGTCGAAGATGCCGAGCTTCAGGCCCAGCGTCTGGCGCAGCTGAATACGGTGCGCGTCGCCCGGGACCTGGCTTATCAACGGCAGCGCCAGCGCGGCGAGCTGGGTACTGCCGTCCGGCGTACTCAGGTCAACCTGTGGTAAGAGGTTGTTAAATAAGAAGACGGAGAGCGGCTGTGCGTGCTCCATCCGTGCTTCAAAAGCCTCTTTACCTTCTTTGCGTACCAGCGTATCCGGGTCTTCACCTTCGGGTAGAAACATAAAGCGTAGCTGACGACCGTCGGTCATGTACGGCATGGCGGTTTCCAGCGCGCGCCAGGCGGCGTCGCGGCCGGCACGGTCGCCGTCGTAGCAGCAAATCACGTTGTTTGTCGCACGGAATAACATATGGATGTGGTCAGCAGTGGTCGACGTACCCAGCGAGGCCACGGCGTAGTTAATACCGTATTGCGCCAGCGCGACGACATCCATATATCCTTCGACAACCAGCAGCCGCGGTGGTTCAGCGTTATGCTGCTGGGCTTCATAAAGGCCATACAGCTGGCGACCCTTATGGAAAATATCGGTTTCCGGGGAGTTCAGGTATTTCGGCGTATCGTTACCGAGTACGCGGCCACCAAAACCTATTACCCGGCCTCGTTTGTCGCGAATCGGGAACATCACGCGATTGCGGAAACGGTCGTAGGTTCTTCCCTGGTCGTTATTGACCAGCATTCCGGCATCGAGCAACAGCTTTCTGTTGTCGACATTACCCCCGAAACGTTTTAAGGCGTTATCCCAGCCCGGCGGTGCAAAACCAATAGCAAACTGCTGGACAATCTCGGCACTCAGGCCGCGTTGCTCCAGATACTGGCGTGCTGGCTCGGCAATGGGTTGGGCGAAGGATTGCTGATAAAAATCATTTAACCCTTCCATTAGCTGATAGAGATTCTGGCGCTGATGACGCTCTATCTGGCTAAGGCCTGTTCCGGCTTCATACGGCACTTCAAGATTGTGCATGGCCGCCAGTTCTTCAACGGTTTCAACGAACTCGAGCTTGTCGTAGTTCATTAAAAAGTCGATGGCATTGCCGTGCGCGCCGCAGCCAAAGCAGTGGTAAAACTGCTTATCACCGTTGACGGTGAAAGAGGGGGTTTTCTCGTTATGGAACGGACAGCACGCATGGTAATTTTTGCCCTGCTTTTTTAGCTTCACCCGTGCATCGATCAGATCGATGATGTCGGTGCGAGCCAGCAGATCATTAATAAATACGCGTGGGATTCGTCCAGCCATAGGCCCCGTTTATTTGAAGACTTATAAACGAAAACAAGCCGCGCATTCCTTTCGGAAGCACGGCCTTGCAACTACAACTCGGTCTGCAACCTGAGAGCCGATGCTCTCAACAGATTAGTACAGACGAGTACGGCGTGCGTTTTCGCGAGCCAGTTTCTTCGCGTGACGTTTCACTGCAGAAGCTTTAGCGCGCTTACGTTCGGTAGTCGGTTTTTCATAGAACTCACGACGACGAACTTCCGCCAGAACACCCGCTTTTTCACAGGAACGCTTGAAGCGACGCAGTGCTACGTCGAACGGCTCGTTTTCACGTACTTTAATTACCGGCATGTAACTCTCACCTTTAATAAATTCGGTTTGCCGCTGGCATCAACGCCAGCTTATTTCAAAATGGTGCGGAATTTTACTGCAATTGCTGCTGCTTTGTAAAGCACCGACGCGATTTTGAGAGGGACTTTTATAAGGACAGGGAGTATACACGAGCGGAACTCCAGGGGCGAACAAAGTTTTACATCAACCGGCATTGGCCCTACACTGCGCGGTATTGAAACGAGGTAAATTTAGCCATGCGTGTACTGGGTATTGAAACATCCTGCGATGAAACCGGCATCGCGATTTATGACGACGAAAAAGGTCTCTTAGCCAACCAGCTGTATAGTCAGGTGAAATTGCACGCTGACTACGGTGGCGTGGTGCCTGAGCTGGCCTCGCGCGACCACGTGCGTAAAACGGTTCCCCTGATTCAGGCGGCATTACAAGAAGCGAATCTGACGGCCAAAGATATCGATGCGGTGGCCTATACCGCCGGTCCGGGTCTGGTTGGCGCGCTGCTGGTTGGCGCAACGGTTGGCCGTTCGCTGGCGTTCGCCTGGAACGTGCCGGCGATTCCGGTACACCATATGGAAGGGCATCTGCTGGCGCCGATGCTGGAAGACAACCCGCCGGAATACCCGTTCGTTGCGCTGCTGGTCTCTGGCGGACACACGCAGCTGATTAGCGTGACCGGCATCGGTCAGTACGCGCTGCTGGGCGAGTCGATTGACGATGCGGCAGGGGAAGCCTTTGACAAAACCGCCAAGCTGCTCGGCCTGGATTATCCCGGTGGCCCAATGCTGTCGAAGCTGGCCTCACAGGGAACAGAAGGGCGCTTTGTCTTCCCGCGCCCGATGACCGACCGTCCGGGGCTGGATTTTAGCTTCTCTGGTCTGAAAACCTTTGCGGCCAATACCATTCGTAATAACGGTAACGACGATCAAACGCGAGCCGATATTGCCCGTGCATTTGAAGATGCGGTGGTGGATACGCTGATGATCAAATGCCGACGCGCGCTGGATCAAACCGGCTTCAAGCGCCTGGTGATGGCTGGCGGCGTGAGCGCCAACCGCACGCTGCGCGCGAAGCTGGCGGAAATGATGCACAAACGCGGTGGCGAAGTGTTTTATGCGCGCCCTGAATTTTGTACCGACAACGGCGCGATGATTGCCTATGCCGGAATGGTGCGCTTGAAAACCGGCGTGAACGCGTCGCTGGGCGTGACCGTCCGTCCGCGCTGGCCGCTGGCTGAGCTGCCTGCGGCCTGAGTCATGGTCATCACGATGAAAAAAGCCCTCTGTAACAGGAGGGCTTTTTTATGTCGGCTATTCGGCGTCTTTTGGCTTACTTTTTTTAAATCGCGCCCAGACTTTGGTTTCCTGGCGTCGCCATAAACGCTGAATGTTGTCATGGTGACGCAGTAAGATCAGGCAGGAAAGCATAGAGACAGGGAAAGTGTACTGGGGCTTAAACCACCAGACGTAGAACGGCGCAACCAGCGCGCTGACGATGGCGCCCAGCGATGAGTAGCCGCTTAATAAAATCGTCAGTAACCAGGTGCCGGCCATCACGCCGGTGAGATCCCAGCCGATAGGCGCAATGGCACCAAACGCGGTAGCGACGCCTTTTCCACCCTGAAAGTGGAAGAATACCGGCCAGATATGGCCCAGACAGGCGGCAATCGCCACCAGCCCAAGCCAGAAGGGGGATAAGCCTAGGGCATAGGCACCCCAGACGGGCAGCATCCCTTTCAGGATGTCGAAAACCAGGACGGCTACGGCAGCACCTTTACCGCCGACGCGCAGCACATTTGTGGCTCCGGGATTGCCGGAACCACTGGTGCGCGGGTCAGGTAACCCCGCAATGCGGCAGACCAAAATGGCGCTGGAAATTGAGCCGCAAAGGTAGGCAAGGAGGATCATTCCAGGCTCGATTGCACTCATAACGCTGTTCCATTGTGAAAATGTCGAAGTATTCTCTGCATCTGTGGATAATACGCATAATTCGCCGGAAGTGGTATCCGGTTTAGCCTAAAACCAAGCAGGTCGTGATGGATATTGTATTTATAGAGCAACTTTCGGTAATCACCACTATCGGTGTTTATGACTGGGAACAAACCATTGAACAGAAGCTGGTGTTCGATATCGAATTAGGCTGGGATAACCGTAAAGCCGCCGCCAGCGATAACGTGGAAGATTGCCTGAGCTATGCTGATATCAGCGAGGCGGTAGTGAAACACGTGGAAGGCAGCCGTTTTGCGCTGGTGGAGCGCGTGGCTGAGGAGGTCGCCGACCTGCTGATGGCGCGTTTCCGCTCACCGTGGGTGCGTATTAAGGTCAGCAAGCCGGGCGCGGTGGCGCGCGCGGCTAACGTTGGCGTTATCATCCAGCGTGGCCATATTCCTAATTAATCTTATTATTCGTCATATAACTTAAACCAAAGTGATTTATACCGGTCTTAGTGCCGGGTTTATTTTATTGTTTACTTTTTAAGGGTTTATTTAATGAGCGATATACACTCGCTGCTGGTAGCGGCCATTCTGGGTGTGGTCGAAGGATTGACGGAATTTCTGCCCGTTTCCAGCACCGGCCATATGATTATCGTTGGCCACCTGCTGGGCTTTGAAGGGGATACGGCAAAGACGTTTGAGGTGGTGATCCAGTTGGGGTCGATCCTCGCGGTGGTGGTCATGTTCTGGCGCCGCCTGTTTGGTCTGATTGGCATCCACTTCGGTCGCCCCCCGGTGCACGAGGGTAATGGTACAGGTCGCCTGTCGCTCATTCATATTCTGCTGGGGATGGTGCCGGCAGTGGTGCTGGGACTGGTGTTCCACGACGCTATTAAATCGCTGTTTAACCCCATTAACGTGATGTATGCGCTGGTGGTTGGCGGCCTGCTGTTGATTGCTGCCGAATGCCTGAAGCCGAAAAATCCGCGCGCGGTTGGCGTTGACGACATGACCTATCGCCAGGCGTTTATGATTGGCTGCTTCCAGTGTCTGGCGCTGTGGCCGGGCTTCTCTCGCTCCGGAGCGACCATTTCCGGCGGTATGCTGGTCGGCGTGAGCCGCTACGCGGCGTCCGAGTTCTCGTTCCTGCTGGCGGTGCCCATGATGATGGGCGCCACCGTGCTGGATCTCTACAAGAGCTGGCACTTCCTGACCGCAGGCGATATTCCGATGTTCGCCGTCGGTTTTGTGATGGCGTTCCTGGTGGCGCTGGTGGCCATCAAGACCTTCCTGCAGCTGATTAAACGTATTTCGTTTATTCCGTTCGCCATCTACCGCTTTATTGTGGCGGCCGCCGTGTACGTGGTCTTCTTCTGAAGACGCGCCCTCAGTCTTTCGGCTGGGGGCAACGCTTTTCCTTCCAGTTTGCGACCGCCTGAATGCGGCGTCGCGTCAGCTCCTCGCGGATTGCCGGGCCTTTAAATCCGGCCTCAATCACCTCTTTGTTCCCTACGCTTTTGGCAACGGCCCAGGCCTCGCGCAGCAGGCGCCCCTGCGGGTAATCACAGGCCTCAAAGCGGGTGCGCCCGCGCACGTCCGCCTCGCTGGTCAGCGCGATTTGCTCTACGCGCTGCGGTTTACGCCAGGCGTCGATGGCATCAAACAGTTTCACCAGCGTTTTCGGTTGGAGGATGGGCAGGGTGTGAATTAAATCGTGGAACTCGGCAACCAGCTTCGCCAGCTCGCGCATGTCATTCGGCACTTTCAGACGCTGGCACAGCTGTTCGACCAGCTTGACGCCCGCCGGGCCGTGGCCGTGATGGCGAGGCCAGAATTCTTTAGGCGTCAGCCCTTTGCCTAAATCGTGGCACAGGGTGGCGAAACGGACGTCGATATCCGGGCTCAGCATGGCTGCCATAGAGACGGTCATCAGCGTGTGGACGCCGGTGTCAATTTCCGGGTGCCATTTCTCCGGTGCCGGGACGCCAAACAGCGCGTCAATTTCCGGGAACAGCACCTTTAACGCGCCGCAGTCGCGCAGCGTCTGGAAGAACACCTGCGGGTTGCGGGTGGAGAGTGCGCTCTCGGTCTCTTTCCAGACGCGCTCCGGCGTCAGGTGCGCCAGCTCGCCGGCGTCGGCCATCGCACGCATCAGCGCGAGGGTTTCGTCGGCAATACGGAAGCTCAGATGTGCATAGCGTGCGGCAAAACGCGCCACGCGCAGGACGCGCAGCGGGTCTTCAGAGAAGGCGGGTGAAACGTGGCGCAGAATGCGCTGCTGAAGATCGCGCTGGCCGCCGTACGGATCGATGATCGTGCCGTCGGCATCCTGAGCGAGTGCGTTAACGGTGAGGTCGCGACGCAGCAGATCCTGTTCAAGCGTAACGTCCGGTGCAGCGTAGCAGGTAAAACCCGTATAGCCGGAGCCGGATTTACGCTCGGTGCGCGCCAGCGCATACTCTTCGTGGCTTTCGGGATGCAAGAAAACAGGGAAATCACGGCCTACCTGTTGATAGCCTGCATCCAGCATTTGCTGCGGCGTGGCACCGACCACGACCCAATCTTTATCTTTGATCGGTAGGCCTAATAACCCATCCCGAACCGCTCCGCCGACCAGATAACTCTTCACGCCACGCTTCTCCTCGTCAATTTCCTTCTGATAATACGAAAGAAGTCGACTTAAGGCGAGTTGGCTTAGTTCATCCAGCGATCTTTACGCTTGCGGCTTGGAATGATGTGCGGCAGCACCAGACCAAGAAGCAGGCCGATACCGAGCACGCCGCCGCCATACATAAACCACTGCATGATGATGGTGCGCTGCTTATCGTCAAGCTGCAGATTGGCGGCATTCACTTTTTTCTGCGCCACGATAAGCTCGTTTTTCAGCTTCTGATTTTCGTTTTTCAGGCCGTTAATCACACCATCGCTCTCAGCGACCTTTTTCTGCATTTCTGCCGTACGCTGGTTCCAGGTGGTGTCGATGTTGTTCAGCTTGTCGGTCAGGGTTTTTACCTGATTTTCCAGATCCGGCACGCGGGTGCGCAGGCTCGGCGTCGCGGTCAGCTCTTTGAGGGGAATCCATGCGGTGCGGCCGTTGCTGTCGCGCACCTGGCCATATTGGGTGTTTTCGTTGGTCTGTAGCAGGGTCACTTCTTCACCCGCGTTGACGGTCCCGGCCAGGCGATAGTTATCGCCCGGGCCGCTGCGAACCCAGGTGTTCAGTTCATCAGAAACGTAACGCTTTTCATCGGCGTGAGCGACGGTTGAAGCGGTAAGTGCAAGTAAAGTAATGGCAATTAAGCGTAATTTTGGCATCAGATCATCGTTTTTGTCATAAAAGTGGAACGATAGTAGTGGCAACAGTCTGACGACGCAAAGCATTCTGCGGCAATCAGAATCCTCCAGGAGGAAAAAAGGTCATCAGCAGCTGGCCTGACAAATTGCGCATTGCATGGCAATTTGTCGCAAAATACTATCTACTGACAAAAAGAATACCTGTAAGTTCGCCCTAAAGGTATTTTCCGGCAACGAAACCATAAGAATTCAGTCATGGCTCAAGAAATCGAACTCAAATTTATCGTCGATGACGCTGGCGTTGAAACGCTGCGCAACCACCTTCATACCCTTAACGCAGAGCACACCCCGCCGGGGCAACTGCTGAATATTTATTACGAAACTGCGGATAACTGGCTGCGCCGCCATGATATGGGGCTGCGCATTCGCGGCGATAACGGCCGTTATGAAATGACGCTGAAAATCGCCGGGCGTACCGTCGGCGGGCTGCATCAGCGTCCGGAATACAATATCGCTATCGACACCCCTGAGCTGGCGCTTGATAAGCTGCCGGCGGAGGTCTGGCCGAACGGTGAAATGCCTGAAGGGCTGGCCGCGCAGGTTAACCCGCTGTTTAGCACTGATTTTTATCGTGAAAAGTGGGTGGTTATGCAGGGCGGAAGCCGGATTGAGATCGCGCTGGATCAGGGGGAAGTGAAAGCGGGCGAGCACCAGGAAGCGATTTGCGAGCTGGAGCTGGAACTGCTGAGCGGTGAAACTGCCGACGTACTGGCGCTGGCGAAACAGCTGGCTGAGACCAGCCTGCTGCGTCAGGGCAGCCTGAGCAAAGCCGCGCGTGGCTACCACCTGGCGCAGGGCAACCTGGAGCGTTCGATTCAGCCGCTGGCGATTTTAACCCTGCCGCCGAAATCGACGGTAGGGCAGGCGATGGAGGCCGCGCTGGAAAATGCGCTGGCCCACTGGCAGTACCACGAAGAGCTGTGGCTGCGGGGCAATAAGAAAGCGAAGATCGAGGTGGTTAACGCTTTGGGGCTGGTGCGTCATATTCTGACGCTGTTTGGCGGCATCGTGCCGCGCAAAGCCAGCGCGAGCCTGCGCGACGGGTTGACCCAGGTTGATGCGCTGATGGCAAGCAATGCCTCCGCGCAGGATGTCGTTTTCAGCCGTGAAACTGCGTTGACCAAGCTGGCCTACACCGAGTGGTTGGTGACCCGTGGCTGGCAGGCGTTCCTCGACGCAAAAGCCGAAGCCAAACTGGCCGACTCCTTTAAACGTTTTGCCGATATCCACCTTTCACGTCAGGCCGCCGAGTTGCGCACCACCTTCGCTTACCCGCTGGGTGATGCCTATGGCGACCAGCTGCCGCGTCTGACGCGCGGCATCAACACCGTTCAACTGCTGGCTGGGTATTATCCCCTCGAACAGGCGGCTAACTGGCTGGCGAACTGGCAGGGCCTGCGTCACGCTATCGAAACGCGCCAGCATATTGAAATTGAACATTTCCGCAATGAGGCACTGTCGGTTGAGCCGTTCTGGCTACACAGCGGAAAACGTTAATTAACTTCAGGGAACCCGCGTATGACGCCGCTTTCTTCGCAGTTACAGCAGCACTGGCAAACGCTTGTGGATCGCGCTCCGGACGATTTTCCCATCCGGTCGTTGAGTTCTGAGGCGCAGGCTGTTTTCACCTTCAGTGATTTTGTTCAGCAAAGTTTAACGGCGCACCCGGCGTGGCTGGCGTCGCTGGAAAGCGAACCGCCACAGGCGGATGAATGGCGGCAATACGCGGGCTGGCTGCAGGCCGAGTTGGCAGAGGTGTACGACGAGGCGGCGCTGATGCGCGCGCTGCGTCTGTTCCGCCGTCGGATGATGGTACGCATCGCCTGGGCGCAGGCGCTGTCGCAGGTTTCTGAAGAAGAGACGCTTCAGCAGCTCAGCCATCTGGCGGAAACGCTGATTGTCAGCGCCCGCGACTGGCTGTATGACGCCTGCTGCCGCGATTGGGGGACGCCGTGCAGCGCCGACGGTGTTCCGCAGCCGCTGCTGATCCTCGGGATGGGTAAGCTGGGCGGCGGCGAGCTGAATTTCTCTTCTGATATCGATCTGATTTTTGCCTGGCCGGAGCACGGCAGCACCCAGGGCGGTCGTCGTGAGCTGGATAACGCCCAGTTCTTTACCCGCCTGGGCCAGCGCCTGATTAAAGTCCTCGACCAACCAACGCAGGACGGTTTTGTCTACCGCGTTGATATGCGTCTGCGCCCGTTCGGCGATAGCGGTCCGCTGGTGCTGAGCTTTGCGGCGCTGGAAGATTATTACCAGGAGCAGGGGCGCGACTGGGAGCGCTATGCGATGGTCAAAGCCCGCATCATGGGCGATGATGACGGCGTGTATACCAGCGAGCTGCGTGCGATGCTGCGCCCGTTCGTTTTCCGCCGCTATATTGATTTCAGCGTGATCCAGTCTTTACGCAATATGAAAGGCATGATCACCCGCGAAGTCCGCCGCCGAGGCCTGAAAGACAACATCAAGCTCGGCGCAGGCGGGATCCGCGAAATTGAGTTTATCGTGCAGGTCTTTCAGCTGATTCGCGGTGGCCGCGAACCTTCGCTGCAAAGTCGCTCATTGCTGCCGACCCTGACGGCGATTGAGGCATTACACCTGCTCTCGGAAGATGATGCGCGCGCGCTGCGCGAGGCATACCTGTTTTTACGCCGCCTGGAAAACCTGCTGCAAAGCATCAACGACGAGCAGACGCAAACGCTGCCGGGTGATGAGCTCAATCGCGCCCGACTGGCGTGGGGGATGGGCTTTGCCGAGTGGCAGACGCTCACCGAACGGCTGGATGCGCTGATGGCGCAGGTACGCCGTGTGTTTAATGAACTTATCGGCGATGACGAAGAAAACTCGCAGGAAGAGCAGCTGTCAGAAGCCTGGCGCGAGCTGTGGCAAGATGCGCTACAGGAAGAAGATTCGCCAGCGGTATTGATGCACCTCAGTCATGATGATGGCCAACGCGTGCTGGCGCAAATTACCGATTTCCGTAAAGAGCTTGATAAGCGCACCATTGGCCCGCGCGGGCGCCAGGTGCTGGACTCGTTGATGCCGCACCTGCTCAGCGAAGTATGCGCCCGTGAAGATGCGCTGGTGCTGCTGTCGCGTATTACGCCGTTGCTGAGCGGTATCGTCACCCGAACCACCTATCTTGAGCTGTTAAGCGAATACCCCGGAACCCTAAAACACCTGATTCGTCTATGCGCCGCGTCACCGATGGTGGCCAGCCAGCTGGCGCGCTATCCGCTGCTGCTGGACGAGCTGTTGGATCCGAACACGCTGTACCAGCCGACGGCGACCGATGCCTACCGTGACGAGCTGCGCCAGTATCTTCTGCGCGTGCCGGAAGAGGACGAAGAGCAGCAGCTGGAAGCGCTGCGGCAATTTAAACAGGCACAGCTGCTGCACATTGCGGCGGCTGATATCGCCGGTACGCTGCCGGTCATGAAGGTGAGCGACCACTTAACCTGGCTGGCGGAAGCGATGATCGATGCGGTCGTACAGCAGGCGTGGGTGCAGATGGTGGCTCGCTACGGCCAGCCGACGCATCTGCGCGAGCGTCACGGGCGCGGTTTTGCGGTCATCGGCTACGGCAAGCTGGGGGGATGGGAACTGGGCTACAGCTCGGATCTGGATCTGGTGTTCCTGCACGATTGCCCGATGGATGCGATGACCGACGGCGAGCGCGAAATCGACGGTCGTCAGTTCTATCTGCGTCTGGCGCAGCGCATTATGCATCTGTTCAGCACCCGAACGTCGTCCGGTATTCTGTATGAAGTGGATGCGCGCTTGCGCCCTTCCGGTGCGGCGGGAATGCTGGTGACCACCGCCGAAGCGTTTGCCGACTATCAGCAAAACGAAGCGTGGACCTGGGAGCATCAGGCGCTGGTGCGCGCCCGCGTGGTCTACGGCGATCCGCAGCTTCAGCAGCAGTTTGATGCCATCCGTCGCCAGATCCTGACCAACGTGCGCGACGGCGGGGCGCTGCAAACCGAAGTGCGCGAGATGCGGGAAAAAATGCGCGCCCACCTCGGGGGCAAACAGCGCGACCGTTTCGACATCAAAACTGACGCGGGCGGGATCACCGATATTGAATTTATTACCCAGTATCTGGTGCTGCGCTACGCGCACGAGAAACCGAAGCTGACGCGCTGGTCGGATAACGTGCGCATTCTCGAACTGCTGGCGCAAAATGACATTATGGACGAGCAGGAAGCGCTGGCGTTGACCCGCGCTTACACCACGCTGCGTGATGCGCTGCATCACCTGGCGCTGCAAGAGCTGCCGGGCAATGTCGATCTGGCGAGCTTCGCTCATGAGCGCGAGCTGGTTAGCGCCAGCTGGCAGAAGTGGCTGGTCCAACCGTGAAGTATGCTATTATCGCGCGAAAATTTTGATTCTCTCAGGAGACACGAATGAAAGTGACGCTGCCGGAATTTGAACGTGCAGGAGTGATGGTGGTTGGCGATGTGATGCTGGATCGCTACTGGTATGGCCCAACCAGCCGAATTTCCCCGGAAGCCCCGGTGCCCGTGGTCAAAGTTGAAACGATCGAAGAACGTCCCGGCGGCGCGGCGAACGTGGCGATGAACATTGCGTCTCTGGGGGCGAATTCGCGCCTCGTGGGCCTGACTGGCATCGACGATGCGGCACGCGCGCTGAATAAGGCGCTGGCTGACGTGAACGTCAAATGTGATTTCGTCTCCGTGCCGACGCACCCGACGATCACCAAGCTGCGTGTACTGTCGCGTAACCAGCAGCTGATTCGTCTCGATTTTGAAGAGGGCTTCGCGGGCGTCGATCCGCAGCCGCTGCACGATCGCATTCAGAGCGCGCTGCCGACCGTCGGTGCGCTGGTGCTGTCCGACTATGCCAAGGGCGCGCTGGAAAGCGTGCAGCAGATGATTTCGCTGGCGCGTCAGGCGAAAGTACCGGTACTGATTGACCCGAAAGGCACCGATTTTGAACGCTATCGCGGCGCAACGCTGCTGACGCCGAATCTCTCTGAGTTCGAAGCGGTGGTTGGCAAGTGCAAAACTGAAGAAGAGATCGTCGAGCGCGGTATGAAGCTGATTGCCGATTTTGATTTGGCTGCGCTGCTGGTGACCCGCTCCGAGCAGGGGATGACGCTGCTACAGCCGGGCAAAGCGCCGCTGCATCAGCCGACTCAGGCGCAGGAAGTGTACGATGTAACCGGCGCCGGTGATACGGTGATCGGCGTACTGGCGGCCACGCTGGCGTCGGGCAAAACGCTGGAAGAAGCCTGCTTCTTCGCCAACGCGGCGGCGGGCGTGGTGGTCGGTAAACTGGGCACCTCGACCGTTTCGCCTATTGAGCTGGAAAACGCCGTGCGTGGTCGCGCCGATACCGGTTTTGGCGTGATGAGCGAAGAAGAGCTGAAGCTGGCCGTCGCTGCCGCGCGCCGTCGTGGTGAAAAAGTGGTGATGACCAACGGCGTTTTCGACATTCTGCACGCGGGCCACGTTTCTTACCTGGCGAACGCCCGCAAGCTTGGCGATCGTTTGATCGTGGCAGTTAATAGCGATGCGTCGACCGCACGTCTGAAAGGCCCGACTCGCCCGGTGAACCCACTGGATCAACGTATGATCGTGCTGGGCGCGCTGGAATCCGTCGACTGGGTGGTCTCTTTTGAAGAAGACACGCCACAGCGCCTGATTGCCGGGATCTTGCCGGATCGCCTGGTTAAAGGCGGCGACTATAAGCCAGAGCAGATTGCCGGCAGCGAAGAAGTGTGGGCCAACGGCGGTGAAGTGCTGGTGCTGAACTTTGAAGACGGCTGTTCCACCACCAATATTATCAAGAAGATCCAAAAAGACAGCGATAAGTCGTGATTGCGCGAGACGCATCGAACATTTTGCTGCGCTGCGTCTCTTGCGGTTGACGCTGTTCTCTTTTCGACCTAGATTAAAGGAATAAGGGTGAGAGGGGATTTCTCCCCCCTCTGATTGACTGTTAGTAAGCGGCGAAACTTATCAGTAACAGAACAACCAGTATGATGAGTTGCTTCATCATAACCCTTTCCTTATCAAAGCCCCTTCTTCGGTAGGGGCTTTCCCGTTTCAGCCCCATGCTGACAACGCGATTGTTGGTGAACGCACTGCCAGCGACAAGCCCTTTCTCTCTCCACGTTCTCAATGCGGAATCGTGCACGCAAAAACGGTTTGCGTGGCTCCAGACCGACGAATTTTGGCTAAAAAAATCCCCGGCGTTATCTGCCAGGGATGCGGTGTTTCTGTGCTGCTCGCGCGAAGAGGCGAAGCCGACGCTGTTACTGTTCGGCGGCCGATTCGTCTTTGGTCGCCGGGGTCTGGCGGGCTTCCAGCTCGCTAATCCGCTGTTCCAGCAGCGCCAGTTTTTCGCGGGTGCGCAGCAGAACCTGCGTTTGCACGTCAAACTCTTCGCGGCTGACCACGTCAAGGCGCGTCAGCTGTGACTGGATCACCTGGCGAACTTTCTTTTCTACGTCATCCCCGAATTCACGCAGGCCTTTCGGCATGGACTCGTGGACCTGGCGGGCGATTTGTTCAATTTTTTTCGGGTCGATCATCTCTGTTTCCCTGATTCTGTCGGCATTGCGGTTATTGTAGTGTCTTCTCCCGATGCGATAAACCAGAATTGTGCGAAGCTTATGCATTGCCGAAGATAATCAATAGCGTTATAGTAAGTACGCTTATTCTCAGGGCGGGGCGAAATTCCCCACCGGCGGTAAATCAGCTACGGCTGAAAGCCCGCGAGCGCTTCCCATGTCCAATGGGAGGGTCAGCAGATCCGGTGTAATTCCGGGGCCGACGGTTAAAGTCCGGATGGGAGAGAGTAACGATTCAGTCGGGTTAAACCCCGCTCGCGTTATCCATTTGCCGCTGGTCGGCACTCCTAAGACTGCCCTGATTCTGGTAACCATAATTTTAATGAGGTTTTTTTACCATGAATCAGACGCTACTTTCCTCTTTTGGTACTCCGTTTGAACGCGTTGAAAACGCACTGATTGCTCTGCGCGAAGGCCGTGGCGCGATGGTGCTGGACGACGAAGATCGTGAGAACGAAGGCGACATGATCTTTGCCGCCGAAAACATGACCGTTGAACAAATGGCGCTGACTATCCGTCACGGTAGCGGCATCGTTTGTCTGTGCCTGACCGACGAACGTCGTAAACAGCTCGATCTGCCGATGATGGTCGAAAATAATACCAGCGCCTACGGTACCGGTTTTACCGTCACCATCGAAGCGGCACACGGCGTGACCACCGGCGTTTCTGCCGCTGACCGTCTGACTACCGTGCGTGCGGCGATTGCCGATAACGCGAAGCCGTCAGACCTGAACCGTCCGGGCCACGTCTTCCCGCTGCGCGCGCAGCCGGGCGGCGTTCTGACCCGCGGCGGCCACACTGAAGCGACCATCGATCTGGTGAGCCTGGCGGGCTTTAAACCGACTGGCGTACTGTGCGAACTGACCAACGACGACGGCACCATGGCGCGCGCGCCGGAGTGCATCAAGTTTGCGAAAGAACACAATATGGCGCTGGTGACCATTGAAGATCTGGTGGCCTACCGTCGCGAGCACGAGCGTAAAGCCAGCTAATTTCGTGGTTTGTGCCGTCAACGTGAAGGCCGGGGTTATCCCGGCCTTTGTGTCTCTAATTGTAGTTAATCTTAAAGATCACCACGGATTCAAAGTGGCCCACCTTGACCTCTTCCCCTGCGACCTTTGACAGTTCAGCCTGATAGTCCTGCGTGACCGTCAGCAGCGAGCCGGTGAAATCGGCATATTCCGCGTACTGGTTAAAGGTGTTGAGCGTATCATCCGCGCTGTTGCGGATTTGCAGCCGCAGGCCGTTGCCTATCAGCAGCGCGGTATCCTCATCGACGAGCGTTTCGGTGGTATAGAAGGATGACGAAACCTTAAACCCGTCGTTGCACATGCCGTCCTGGGTTTTGGTGGTGGTGATGGAAAAGGTGCGGTTCATCGTGCCGCTGTCGATGTCGTAGGGGTTGAACGTACCGAAATCAATCACCTGGTTGGCCGGCTCGATGTTGAAGTTGACGTTACAGTCGAGCACGCGGATGTTTTCCAGGCCGTTAACGTGATATTTGAGGTTATAGGCGTCCGGGCTTTGGTTCCAGCCGTTGGCGCCGTCAAACTGTACCAGCGTGAAGTCGCCAAGCGTACTTTGATAGCCGTGCGGCGGCATGGTTTTTATTTTCACGTACAGCCGCATGCGGGCCATAAAGGTGCGCGAGTAGTGCGGATCGTCAGCGTTTTTGCTGCAGAGACGATCTTCCCATCCCGATGCTCTGATTTGATCGGCGGTGAATTTTTGATAATAAGCGTTATCGATGCAGGTGTTGGTATCAATGCCGACCGCGCCCTGTGTCGCGTCATAATCGACGCCCGCATAGGTCACACCCAATTGATAATGGGGGTCATCCACGCTGGAATAGGGGTTTACCCAGGCAAACACGTTTTCTCCGACGCGCTTACCGCTCTCCTCCCGGTCGCCGTTGTCGCAGTAGACCGGCACTTTGATATCACCGCTTTCCCAGATTTTATCCCCCACCTGGGCGTTATTCGGCACGGCGAATTCTTCCAGGGTTTGATATTTGTCGGTGGGACCGCCGGAGGCGCCAAGGTAGCAGTGAACGGCCCATGCGTTCTCGAAGGGAGCCAGCAGTAGCATCAAGAACAGCAGCGAAGCTAATCGGCGGATCATTTTTTGGCCTCTGGCACGGTGGCGCTGCAGCTACCCTGGCAGTTCAGGCGCAGCATACGTAAGGCGCCATAATCATCCATATAGCCAAGATAGAATCCTGACCCGCTGTTCGCTCCCGCGTTCAGGCTGGCGGCGGTGAACGGCGCCAGCATGGTGGTTTTAAAACTGGGGAACACGCCGTTGAGATCTTTACCAAAATAGGCCAGCGTAATGTAGTAAGGCGTGGGGTTGTTCACCTGCAACGTTTTGCCATTCAGGCGATATGTCATGCGCTGCTCTGTGGCGTCGCCCGGTTTTTTCTTCAGCGAAGCGGGCCGCCAGAACAGCTTGATTCTGGACTGCATCGCCACCTGAACGACGGCGTGGTTATCAGCATTCTCTGGGGTGGGTGGGATTTCGCGAATGTTGTAGTAAAACAACGATTCACGATCCGTCGGCAGCGTGGCGGCGCTACCCTGCTTGACGATGCGCACCTGGCTAATCGCACCGGGTTCCAGCCGCTGCATCGGCGGCAGGGCGGCAAAAAAAGCGTCGCTCTTCTTTCCCTTATCATCTTCAATCCACGAGTACGCCAGATAGGGGAGCTCCTGGCTGGCGTTGGTCAACTTCAGGCTGGCGGCTTTGTTGGCACCATTAAAAATCACTCTGGTGCGATCGGGAGACACCGCCGCCTGAGCGATGAGCGGCGCGACAAGCGCCAGACAAAACAGATTTTTTACGATGGGCGTCATTTCTTCATCCTTAATCAATGACAGGGCAGCATTAATGGCTGCGGAATAGCGGTGAGTGAGTCAGGCAGCGTAATACGACAGCGAGTCTCGGCCCATTGAACGGTAAATTGCTGGCCAGCGTTGACGCCGCTTAGCCAGACGTGGCCTTCTTCGCTGACCATGCCGACATCGCTTTTCCCTTCCTCGCCGTGAACGACGGCCCCCAGCGGCGGGTAGCTACCGTCGACGGCGCGAATGAGCGCGTTAACGTCCATCCCCGCGCGTGAAGCCAGCGTTTTATAGCCAATCGCGCCTTCGGTCCATGTTTCTCTCAGCGCGTTTTCACTTACCGTCACGCCGTCCGGCAGGGCGTCCATATTGACGGCGACGGTGGTCGGTTGGTAGCTGGCGATCATTGGAACGACGGCGTAGCCGAACAGGTTGGTGGCATTAAAATCGCCCTGTACCGGAATATCGGCAACCCCGTCGGTGCTGACCATCAGCCGTGGTTCATTACTGATACTGCGACGGTGGAACGCCGCCCCGTGGCGAGTGGCGGTGAAAGAGCCGTTCCAGCTGGCGCTGGCGGAGGTGTAATCGCTGGCGGCATAGCTGCCGGAAAGCTGTAGGTCGCCGACGGTAGAGCGATGCTGATAATTACCGCGGAACTGGGCGCCATTATCCGGCCTATCGGTTGCCGCGCCGGCGGAAACGCCCCAGGTATTGTGCGCATCGGACGAATCGTTCCATGAGACCGTATGGCTGGTATTGTCGCCGTTGCGCATATCGTAGCTTAAGCGCTGGGCGAAACCGAATGGCACGGAAACAGAGACGTAGATCTGATTATCGTTGTCACTCTCTTCATAGTGCGTGGTGCTGAACGTGGTGGTCAGTGAGATATTCTTCCAGCTACCGGCATCGAAATTAAAACCGGCGGTCACGCTGGCTGACGTGGAGGCATCGCCGTCCCACCACAGCTGGCGCAGCGCGGTGACGTAGAGATTCATGTTCAGTGCATCAATAGGCTGGCTGGCGGAAATACTGATGGTTTGCTTTTCGTCCTGCGTATTGTCGCTATCGATCTGGTGGTCGACAAAATTGGCGTAGCTGTGAAACGTCCGTTCGGAAAACCGATAGGCGGCCAGCGAAACCTGGCTGTCGGTGGCGTCGAAGCGTTTACTGTAGTTCAGCCGGTAGCTGGAGCCTTTATCTTGCTGGCCGTTATCAAACTGGCTGACGGCGTGCGTGACATCAAAGGAAACCGCGCCCAGCCAGAGCATATTTTGCCCCACGCCAAGCGCGGCGGAACGATAGTCGCTGCCAGCTGCCAGCAGGCCGCCATACAGCGACGTATTTGAGAGCGCCCCCCAGGACGCCTCCCCGCTGATAAAGGTGTCGTCTACCACGCTGTGTGAAAGGTCGGGGCGCATACGCCCGGTGGTGACTTTATAACGAATCTGGCCCTGACGGGTTAAGAATGGCGTGGAAGCGGCAGAAACCTGAAAGGTATTGACGCGGCCGTCCTCTTCGGTGACTTCGACGTCCAGCGTACCTTGTACCGACTGGTTGAGGTCGCTGATGATAAACGGCCCCGGCGCGACTTTGGTTTGATAAATGATCCTGCCATCGTGTTTTACCGCGACGGTGGCGTTGGTTTGCGCGACCCCGCTGATTTGCGGCGCATAGCCGCGCAGTTCCCAGGGGAGCATACGATCGTCGCTAACCAGCGATGCGCCCGCATAGGAGAAACCGTCGAAAATATCGGAGCTAAAGTCCGTTTCGCCAAGCGTTAATTTCGCGCCTAATGCGGTGAGCGGGCGGAATAAGTAGGTTCTGGAAATGGTGTGTGCGCTTTCGCTGCTATCGTCGCTGCGGGTCTGGCTAAGCTGATAGTCGCTGCGCAGCCGCCACGCGCCAGCGTTTATGCCGCTGGTGCCGTAGGCATTAAGGTTTTCGCTGTGGCCGCCGTCGTGCGGACGATAGCGGCTGGCGAAAAGATTATAGTCGAGCAGAAAACCGGCGACGCCATCGTTCCACGTTGCGGGCGGCATCCAGCCATTGACCTTCCGGTTCATCCAGGCCTGTGGAATAGCAATATCGAGCTGCTGTTGCGCTAAGTCGAACTTCAGCGTCATTTCCGGATGTGAGCGAAAACTGACGCAGCCGTTATCGACCGGCAGCGTGCGGAGAAATTCGTCTTTCAACCCTAAACTGTCGGCCAAATCGACCGGAATACAGGGTTCTACGTTTTGTTCTTCTTGTCGCCAGGTGAGCAACCGGCCAGAGGATATTTTATTTTTATTCACGGCAATCGAGACGAAATAATCGCCGGGCAGCACCGCAGGTTTATCTTTTAAAAGGGAGACATCAACGCTATTACGCATAGATTTATCCAGCACGTTAAGGTTGAACTCCGTCGCGCTAGCCGAGCAGGCGAATAATAAACCGCAGCCTGATGCAGTAATTTTGTCGATATTCACGGCGTCCCTACCTGATTATCTGAAAAAAAGGGCGGTCGAGCGGCCGCCCGGTATCTTATTTGTAAGACAGGACGTAGGTGGCGTTCGCGTTCACTGCGCCAGGGGTGGCAGGGGTGGCTTTCGTACCGTCAACCAGCTCCATATAGGCCTGGAACGGCAGCGTTTGTTCTGAAGAGGCCTGAACCAGCGTGATCTCTTTGGCGGTGCCAAGGGTGATATTCTGGCCAGTGCCGTCCAGCAGACGTACGCCCACGCCGGTTGCGCCACCGGTCATGGTGTTGGACAGCAGGCTTTCGCCTTCAGTCGTCACCGCGGTGCTGGTGAAGGTCACATCCACTTTCGTGATCGGGGAGCCCTGGCCGTTGTCTGAGCTCGGCAGGTCGCAATCGACCAGATGAATGCTGGAATCCACGGCGTCAGAGTGGCCCTTTGAGTTGATATAGCTAGCCGGGACTTCGCCGAGGTCAACCTGCTTGTCGACGTCTTCCGCTTTGATGGCGCAAGGTGCGGCGATAACGTCACCGGTAAAGGTGATTTTGCCGGAGCCGCCGTCCACGTCAGCCAGCGCTGCGGTTGATGATAAGGCTGCCGTAATCAGTGCAAACAGCGCTGTTTTTCCCATATTCATATCAAGATCCTTCATTTGTAGTATTGCCAGGTTAATTCATTTATTTCTCATATTTTATTTCTGGGAAATAAAATTCGAAATCAAAATGATAATTTCCGTTTATTGTTTAAGCGTGTTTTATCGTTAATTGAACGCGTTACGGTAGTAACTAATTTCATATTAAATAAACGTTGTTGCGGATAATAAAGGATTTTATCGCTATGAAGGAATGTAAACAGAGAAAATGGGAATTTATTTATATAATTATTGTGCGCGCTTTTTGAATAATAAATTATTTATGTAAATATATTCAATAAATGAATAGGAGCGCAGCGTGCGCTCCTGTTAAATATTTTGGCTTATTTAAGGGAGATATCAGCAGGTTAGCCGATTCCCATGGATTGCAGTATCACCAGGCTTAACCCCATTACCGACATTCCGCACAGCACGCCGTAGCTTGGATTGTTGTTGGGGTCGATCTCTTTTGCCAGCGGCATAAGCTCATCGACGGACAGTGCGACCATAATACCGGCCACCGCTGCCATGATTGATGCCATCACCACCGGCGATACCATGCTGCCGAGAATTGCCCATGCCAGCACGCCGCCCAGGATCTCAGCCATACCGGAAATACCGGCCCAGAATACGGCCTTGCGTTTCGATCCCGTCGCGGCGTACACCGGCCCGGCGACCGCCAGCCCTTCAGGAATATTGTGTAGCGCAACGGCCAGCGCGATACCAAAACCGAGTTCAAGATTATTGCTGGCAGTCACAAAGGTGGCGATACCTTCCGGGAAGTTGTGCAGGCTGATGCCCAGGGTCAGCAAAACGGCGGTACGGCGAATATTACGCGGCAGCGGTGGAGTATTTTTTTGCACCAGGTCCTGCGGATGGGCGTGCGGCAATACGCGGTCCAGCGCGAAGTAGCCGAGCAGCCCGAAGACAAACATGCCGTAGCCCAGCACCGGTGACATGCCCGGCGCATCAAGCGCTGCGGGCAGCATCTCCATCAGGGAGATCAGCAGCATAATCCCGGCGGCAAAGCCGAGGGAAAACGCCAGCACGCGGTTAGACGGTTTCTGACCAATCACCCCGAGAAAAGCGCCAATAAACGTCGCTGCGCCGGCCAATAATGTCAGAATCAGGGGTACCGACATCGTTCACTCCTTATGATAATGATTATCATTCATGATATTGAAAATCGTTTTCCCTTGCGAGGGCTGAACGCATTCTTTACGCCATCCTTACATTCAAATTTTCTGAAGATCATCATCACGCTTATCTGAGTTTATCCTCACTGAAAACAGGTTAATGTGGTGTTATTAAATCAACACCTCTGGAAGGATAACACCATGTCTCGTAGCCGAATGCCAGCACTGTTTTTAGGTCACGGTAGCCCCATGAACGTGCTCGAAGATAACCTTTATACGCGCGCCTGGCAGCACCTTGGCGAAACGCTGCCGCACCCGAAAGCGATCGTCGTGGTGTCCGCACACTGGTTCACCCGCGGTACGGGCGTGACGGCAATGGAAGCGCCAAAAACCATTCATGATTTCGGCGGTTTCCCGCAGGCGCTTTATGATACGCACTATCCGGCTCCGGGCTCTCCGGCGCTGGCGCAGCAGCTGCTTGAGCTGCTGGCCCCGGTTCCGGTGACGCTGGATAAAGAAGCGTGGGGTTTTGACCACGGTTCATGGGGCGTGCTGATTAAAATGTACCCGAATGCCGATATTCCGATGGTGCAGCTAAGCATTGACAGCACCAAACCGGCGGCCTGGCATTTTGAGATGGGCCGAAAGCTGGCCAGCCTGCGCGACGAAGGCATTATGCTGGTGGCGAGCGGTAACGTGGTGCACAACCTGCGTACGGCGAAATGGCATGGCGATTCCGCGCCTTATCCGTGGGCGACGTCGTTTAACGACTACGTGAAAGCCAACCTGGACTGGAAAGGGCCAACGGAACAGCATCCGCTGGTGAACTATCTGGCGCATGAGGGCGGCTCGCTGTCTAACCCGACGCCAGATCACTACCTGCCGCTGCTGTACGTTCTGGGCGCGTGGGACGGTGAAGAGCCCATCACGATCCCGGTTGATGGCATCGAAATGGGCTCCCTGAGCATGCTGTCGGTACAGATAGGCTGACGGTTACTCGACGAAAATGTGCGGATAGAAGCGTGACAGATCCTGAGTGATCAGCGCTCTATCCTCACGAATACCGATTCCGGCTGGCTGATCGTTAATCAGCCAGCTGCCAATCAGCATATAGCTATCGCCAAATTTCGGCAGCGGATGGAACTGCTGGACGATCATACCCTCTTCGCCGTAAGGCCCTTCTACCTGCTCAATGGTTTTGCCATTTTCTACGATCGAGATATTTGCCCCTTCGCGGGAGAAGATCGGTTTCACCACAAACTTGTCCATCTGCGGATGATCGTCTTCGGCAAAGTAGGCTGGCAGCAGGTTAGGGTGATCCGGGAACATTTCCCACAGCAGCGGCAGCAGCGCTTTGTTCGAAATAATGCTCTTCCAGGCAGGTTCCAGCCAGCGTACGCCGGCATCTTCAAGCTTGGTAGAGAACATCTCGCGCAGCATATACTCCCACGGATAAAGCTTAAACAGGTTGCCGATAACCTGATCCTGAAGATCGGTAAACTGGCCTTTTTCACCGAGCCCGATATCGTCGATATAGAGGAATTCGGTTGCGACGCCAGCTTCTGTGGCGCAGTCCTGCAAATATTGCACCGTGCCGCGATCTTCAACGGTATCGCGACAGCAGGTCATGTGCAGCAGCTGGAAGCCGTGCTGCTCGCGCAGCTCGTTAAAGCGCTCAATGAGCTTTTCCTGCAGGCTGTTGAACTGATCGCTACCCGCAGGCAGGTTGCCCGCGTTGAGCTGATCTTCCAGCCAGATCCACTGGAAGAAGGCTGCTTCATACAGCGAGGTCGGCGTGTCGGCGTTATTTTCGAGTAGCTTCGGCTCACCGGTACCGTCCCAGGCCAGATCGAGGCGTGAGTACAGCGAGGGTTGATGGGTCTGCCACGACTGGCGCACAAAGCCCCAGGTATGCTTGGGTATACGGAATTTCGTCATCAGCTCATCGCTGGCGATAACGCGCTCGACCACCTTCAGGCACATCTGGTGAATTTCGGCGGTGACGTCCTCCAGTTTTTCCACTTGCGCGAGCGAGAGCTTGTAATAAGCCTCTTCGCTCCAGTACGGCTCGCCGTACATGGTGTGGAAGTTAAAACCGTACTCGGTCGCCTTTTCACGCCAGTCCGGGCGTTCAACGATACTGACTCTTTCCATGATCGTTAGCCGCCCATTGAACGGGAGGTGGTCCCCGTTGCGCTACGCTGCATGGTGGACTGCTTCGCCACCGACTCACCAAAGCCGCCGCGGGTGACGGTGCTGGTGGTGGCCGGTTTCGGCGCCATCGCGGTTTTGGGTACGTTCATCGAGCGGCCCGGCTGCGCGGCGCCATAGTTTTTGCCGCTGGCATCGGTGTATTGACCATAGGCCGGGCTGGACGGGTTCTTCGAGGTGAAGACCGGCTGCTGTTGATAGCCGCCCATGCCGCCGCTCATCATGCGGCCCATCATGTAGCCTGCCATCAGCGGCATCCAGAAGCTGCCGCTGCTCTGATTTTGTGCCTGTGCCTGACCTTCGCCGGTTGGCGCCATGCCCGCCTGAGCCGGTGCCTGCTGACACTGGCCTTCGCCAAACTCGGCTACGCAGTCTTCACGGCTGGCATATTTCGGCGCGGTGCGCTCGGCTTCTTTGAGCGCGTTATTAAAGGTGGTTGTACACTCGGCGCTCTTGCCCGGGTTAGCGGCAGAGCAGTCGTCCGCGTTCTGGTACAGGGTGACGGTTTCGTCGGTTTTCTCACAGCCCGCGAGCATAAAGACAGCCGTCACGGCCAGGGCTACCGGCGTTAAGTGGCGCGCGCCCCAGCTTTTACGAAAAGCGGCGTGCTGAATGTTGTTTGTCCGTTTCATTTTATTCTTCCTGGACCCAGTGGAATGGTATTGCATTAGCGCTCAGGATAGTGGATGAGTGGTTGAAAATGAAGCGAAGAAGGGGATAAAGCGGGCGATCTTTACGTTGCCTTACGTTGGCGCAAAAAAAAGGTCCGCACGAAGCGGACCTTGCTGCCAGCAAACGTCAACCTTAGCGGAGACGTGCTTTGCTGGTGGCCGGAGAGGTGTAGCCGTCGGCGCTGGCATCCTGCTGCGCATTTTCAGGCGCGATGGTGGCATTGGCGGTCGAAACCGGCTTGCCCAGGGTGTTGTTCAGCGCCAGCAGATCCTGTTCGTTCAGCGTGCCCAGCGCATTTTTGATATTCAGCTGGTTGATCAGGTAGTTGTAACGCGCGCTGGAGAGCTGCTGTTTGGCGTTGTACAGCGTGGTGGTGGCGTCCAGTACGTCAACGATCGTACGCGTACCGACGGAGTAGCCCGCTTCCATGGCGTCTAACGAACTCTGCGCAGAGACAACGGCCTGTTTGTAGGCGTTGATGCTGCTGATAGACGCGTTGACGTTGTTGAAGGAGGAACGCACGGTCTGCACTACGGAACGGTGCGCGCTTTCCAGCTGCTCGCTGGCGCCGACGAAGTTGTACTGCGCCTGTTTCACCTGCGAGTTCACCATCCCGCCCTGGTACAGCGGCAGGGAGAAGCTCAGGCCCACTTTGTTCTGGCCGGCGTCGTTGTCGTTGTACTGGGAACCGTTGGTTTTAGAACCGCTGTAAGACGTATTAGACACCCCGGTAGACGCGGTTAAATCCAGCGTTGGCAGGTGGCCGTCCTGCGCCTGACGAATTTGTTCACGCGCCAGGTCCTGGTTCAGGCGAGCCTGCAGCAGGGAGAGGTTACGGTTTTCCGCTTCTTTCAGCAGCGCGTTAACGCCCAGCGGCTTGTCGGTTTTAAAGCTGTCGACGTTCAGCGACGCCAGCTCTGGGTAGTAGTTACCGGTCACCTGACGCAGCGCTTCGACGGCGTTGTCAAGATTGTTACGCGCGGTGACTTCGTTTGCCAGCACGGTATCGTACTGAGAACGGGCGTTCTGCACGTCGGTAATCGCAACCAGGCCCACGTTAAAGCGCTGGGTGGTTTGGTCTAACTGACGATAAATCGCCTGTTTTTGCGCTTCGGTGTAGGAAAGCGAATCGATGGCGCTCAGCACGTTAAAGTAAGCGGTCGCGGTGTTGAGGATCAGCGTTTGCTGGTCGGTCTGGTAGGTCACATCCTGGATGCCTGCCGCTTTTTCTTGCAGAGTCAGCGCACGCCATTTGGACATATCGAACAGCGTTTGCGTTAATTGCAAAGAGCCGCTGGTGACGTTGGAGTTCACGCCGTTACTGTCGCGGAAGCCGTTGGTATAGGTATAATCGGCCCCCAGACCAAGCTGCGGTAACAGTGGGCTACGCGCTTCGTTGATCTTCTCGAATGCCGCATCACGGTCTGCTGCCGATTTACGGAGGTCCGGGTTACTGGTACGTGCCTGCTGATAAACCTGTAACAGGTTCTCTGCCTGGCTCATTGTACTGAAACCGGTAAGGCTCAGGCCAATAAGAATAGGGAGCAATTTCTTCATTTGCATTTGCATTCCTTGTTGTGAAGCTTAGCGCTGATCTCATTCACAGAAAAAATATTCACCGATTGTACCAGAGTCCGCCACGTTAAAAAGTTGGCGTAACGTGCCATCCGGCGTTAATTTGCACCAATCTACCATAGAGTTAGTGAATCCTAAGGTAAACAGAGTTTAAATCGACAATTTCACCACCATCACTGCATAGGCCAGTCCATGACTCAATCACATAACCCAGTGGTCACACTTGCGAAAAACGATGTAGAAATTATTGCACGAGAAACGGTATATCGCGGTTTTTTTTCGCTTGATGTGTATCGTTTTCGCCATCGCCTTTTCAACGGTGAGATGAGCGGCGAAGTTCGTCGCGAAATTTTTGAGCGCGGTCACGCCGCAGTCTTGCTACCCTTTGACCCAGTGCGTGATGAAGTTGTGCTCATTGAGCAAATTCGCATTGCGGCCTACGACACCAGTGAGACACCCTATTTACTGGAAATGGTCGCTGGCATGATTGAAGAGGGCGAAAGCGTGGAAGACGTCGCCCGTCGCGAATCGCAGGAAGAGGCGGGCCTCTCCGTGGGCCGCATCAAACCGTGCCTGAGCTATCTGGCAAGCCCCGGTGGCACCAGCGAGCGTCTGACCATTATGGTGGGTGAAGTGGATGCAACAACGGCCACGGGGATTCATGGCCTGGCGGAAGAACACGAAGACATTCGCGTTCATGTGGTAAGCCGGGAGTACGCTTATCAATGTGTAGAAGAGGGAAAAATTGACAACGCCGCTTCTGTCATCGCTTTGCAATGGCTACAGCTGCATTATCAGGACTTACGAAAAGAGTGGGCAAAATGAAGCGCTATACACCTGACTTCCCAGAAATGATGCGTCTGTGCGAAACCAACTTCGCACAATTACGCCGCTTGCTACCGCGCGTAGACGAAGCCGGCGAAACGGTGAACTATCAGGTGGCCAACGCGCAATATCGCTTAACGATAGTTGAATCGACTCGTTACACTACGCTGGTAACGGTTGAGCAAACGCACCCGGCGGTGAGCTACTGGAGCCTGCCAACGATGACCGTGCGGCTGTATCATGACGCGATGGTGGCTGAAGTGTGTTCGACTCAGCAGATCTTTCGCTTCAAAGCACGATATGATTATCCAAATAAAAAGTTGCATCAACGCGACGAAAAGCATCAAATTAATCAGTTTCTGGCCGACTGGCTTAGATTCTGTTTAGCACATGGAGCGATGGCGATTCCGGTTTGTACATAGAACCGTTCAGGCTGCCACTGAGGCGCTGCCAGCGACGATGCTGCCTGAAAGGATGATGTGTATGTTTGCATCGTGAAACCTAAGGACACCATTTGGAAAGCCTTTTAAACCTTCCTCTGGCTGGTGGGGCCAGTGTCAGGGTACTGCAAATTACTGATACTCACCTGTTTGCTGAAAAAAATGAAACGCTGTTGGGCGTCAATACCTGGGAAAGCTACCACGCTGTACTGCAGGCCATCCATGCCTCGGCGCGTGACGTTGACCTTGTCGTTGCGACGGGCGATTTAGCACAGGATCACTCCGCCGCGGCCTATCAGCACTTCGCTGAGGGCATCGCGAGCTTTACTGCGCCCTGCGTCTGGCTTCCGGGTAATCACGATTTCCAGCCCTCCATGTACAGCACCTTGCAGGATGCGGGTATCTCGCCGGCGAAGCGCGTACTGGTCGGCGAACACTGGCAGATCCTGCTGCTCGACAGCCAGGTTTTTGGCGTGCCGCACGGCGAGCTGAGCGACTTTCAGCTGGAATGGTTAGAAAAACGGCTGGCGGAAGCACCGGAGCGTCATACGCTGCTGCTACTGCACCATCATCCTCTGCCGGCTGGCTGTAGCTGGCTCGATCAGCACAGCCTGCGTAACGCCGCGTCGCTTGATACCGTGCTGGTGCGCTATCCGCGGGTGAAACATCTGCTCTGCGGCCATATTCATCAGGAGCTGGACGTCGAGTGGAACGGCCGCCGCATTATGGCGACACCGTCAACCTGCGTGCAGTTTAAACCGCACTGCGCTAACTTTACGCTGGACACCGTTTCTCCCGGCTGGCGCTGGCTTGAGCTACATGCCGATGGTTCATTAACCACCGACGTGTGCCGTCTTGCCGGGGTGAAATTCCACCCTGATACCGCATCTGAAGGCTATTGATGTCGACGCTTCTTTATCTGCATGGGTTTAACAGCTCACCGTGGTCGGCTAAGGCCACGGCGCTTAAGCAGTGGCTGGCAGAGCACTATCCTGACGTCAACATGCTGATCCCGCAGCTGCCGGCCTACCCGGCGGAAGCGGCGGAAATGCTCGAAGCGCTGGTGCTTGAGCATGGCGGCGAGACGCTCGGCATTGTGGGCTCATCGCTAGGGGGCTATTACGCCACCTGGCTGTCGCAGTGCTTTATGCTGCCCGCAGTGGTGGTGAACCCGGCGGTACGCCCGTTTGAGCTGCTGGTGAATTTCCTCGGCCCGAACGAGAATCCCTACACCGGGCAGCAATATGTGCTAGAGTCTCGCCATATTTACGATCTCAAAGTGATGCAAGTCGACCCCCTTGAGGCGCCCGATCTCATCTGGCTGCTTCAGCAAACCGGCGATGAAGTGCTTGATTACCGCCAGGCCGTGGACTATTTCGCCTCCTGCCGGCAAACGGTAGAGGAGGGCGGTAATCACGCATTTACCGGCTTTGAAGATCACTTCACACAGATTATCGATTTTCTGGGGTTGCATTAAGCAGCGCCAACTACCTACGAATAGATCATGACGCAATCTTCTTATAACGCTGATGCCATTGAGGTACTCACCGGGCTTGAGCCGGTTCGCCGCCGTCCGGGGATGTACACAGATACCACACGTCCAAACCACCTGGGTCAGGAAGTTATTGATAACAGTGTGGATGAAGCGCTGGCCGGGCACGCAAAGCGTGTTGAGGTTATCCTTCATGCCGATCAGTCGCTGGAAGTTATCGACGACGGTCGCGGCATGCCCGTCGACATTCACCCGGAAGAGGGCGTACCGGCGGTAGAACTGATCCTTTGTCGCCTGCACGCGGGCGGCAAGTTCTCCAACAAAAACTACCAGTTCTCCGGCGGCCTGCACGGCGTGGGGATCTCGGTGGTTAACGCCCTGTCGAAGCGCGTTGAGGTAAACGTTCGCCGCGATGGTCAGATCTACACTATCGCTTTTGAAAATGGCGACAAGGTTGAAGAGCTGCACGTTTCCGGCACCTGCGGTAAACGCAATACCGGGACCAGCGTCCACTTCTGGCCGGACGAAAGCTTCTTCGACAGCCCGCGCTTTTCCGTCTCCCGCCTCAGCCATCTGCTGAAGGCGAAAGCGGTGCTGTGCCCGGGCGTTGAAATTGTGTTTAAAGACAAGGTTAACGACACCGAACAGACCTGGTGCTACGCCGACGGTCTGAACGACTATCTGTGCGAGGCCGTAAACGGCCTGCCGCTGCTGCCGGAAAAACCGTTTGTCGGTAACTTCTCCGGCGACAGCGAAGCGGTCGACTGGGCGCTGTTGTGGCTGCCGGAAGGCGGCGAGCTGCTGACCGAAAGCTACGTCAACCTGATTCCGACCATGCAGGGCGGTACTCATGTAAACGGCCTGCGTCAGGGGCTGCTGGATGCGATGCGTGAGTTCTGCGAATACCGCAACATTCTGCCGCGCGGCGTGAAGCTGTCGGCGGAAGATATCTGGGATCGCTGCGCCTACGTGCTGTCGGTAAAAATGCAGGATCCGCAGTTTGCGGGGCAGACGAAAGAACGCCTTTCCTCACGTCAGTGCGCGGCCTTCGTGTCCGGCGTGGTGAAAGATGCCTTCAGCCTGTGGCTGAACCAGAACGTGCAGGCCGCCGAGCTGCTGGCCGAAATGGCCATTTCCAGCGCCCAGCGTCGTCTGCGCGCGGCGAAAAAAGTCGTGCGTAAAAAGCTCACCAGCGGCCCGGCGCTGCCGGGTAAACTGGCTGACTGTACCGCGCAGGATCTGGCCCGCACCGAACTGTTCCTTGTGGAAGGTGACTCGGCGGGCGGCTCTGCTAAACAGGCTCGTGACCGCGAATATCAGGCGATCATGCCGCTGAAGGGTAAGATCCTCAACACCTGGGAAGTGTCATCCGATGAAGTGCTGGCTTCGCAGGAAGTGCACGATATTTCCGTAGCCATTGGCATCGACCCGGACAGTTCGGATCTCAGCCAGCTGCGCTATGGCAAAATCTGTATCCTCGCGGATGCGGACTCCGATGGTCTGCACATCGCCACGCTGCTGTGCGCGCTGTTTGTGAAGCACTTCCGCGCGCTGGTCAAAGAAGGCCACGTGTACGTGGCGCTGCCGCCGCTGTACCGTATCGATCTGGGGAAAGAGGTTTACTACGCCCTGACCGAAGAGGAAAAAGCGGGCGTGCTGGAACAGCTGAAGCGTAAGAAGGGCAAGCCAAACGTGCAACGCTTTAAAGGTTTGGGGGAAATGAACCCGATGCAGCTGCGCGAAACTACGCTGGATCCCAACACCCGTCGCCTGGTGCAGCTGATCATCAACGATGAAGATGAACAGCAAACCGATGCCACTATGGATATGCTGCTGGCCAAGAAGCGTTCGGAAGATCGTCGTAACTGGCTGCAGGAAAAAGGTGACATGGCCGATCTGGAAGCCTGATGCTCAGCCTCTACCCGCGATAATAAAAAAGAGACGCTTGCGTCTCTTTTTTTATGACCCGCCGCGCGCCTCACCGACCCTTTGAATGGGTCAATTAATCGATTCAATTCTAACTTCTGCACTTTCTGAAATGCCATTTTAAAATTTGGTATGACAGGTCACACTTTAGTTGTATGACTTCTACCATATTCTTCCGCTGGATATAACACACACTTTTGAACATGGACGTCAATCTATGCTGGCAAGTGATTCGCATAGGGAAATTTATCTTTAATCAAAAGAGAATCGTCTATGTTAAGAAGAAAACTGGCAGTAAGCGCTTTAACTTTCTCGTTACTGATGGGGTCCGCGGCGGCAATGGCCAAAACGGTGTTTATTGCTTCAGATGTGCATCCGGCGGATTACCCGACTACCGCAGCGGTTATTCATATGGGGGAAAAGCTCAGTCAACAGACCGACGGGCGGCTGTCCATTCGTATGTTCCCGAGCGGCCAGATGGGGGATGAAAGCACCACGCTGGAAAAGACCCGTGCGGGCGCTATTGATATTCTTCGCGTCTCTATGTCACCGGTTGGCGGCATCCTGCCGCAGGTTAGCGTCTTTAACATGCCGTTCGTATTCCGCGATACCGATCATCAGCATAAGGTGCTGGATGGCGATGTTGGCAGCAAGCTGGCGAAAGAGATCACCGACAGTAAGCTCGGGCTGGTCTTCCTTGGCTGGATGGATGCGGGCTCGCGCAGCTTGATCACCAAAAAACCGATTACCACGCTTGAGGATCTGAAAGGGGTGAAGATCCGACTGCAAAATAACCCGATTGGCCTTGATACCTTCAAAGCGCTGGGCGCGAACCCCATCGTGCTGCCGGTTGGCGACGTTTTTGCCAGTCTGCAAACCGGGGTGATCGATGCCGCGGAAAACAACGAGCCGACCTTTGACACCGAAAACTACGTCGTGGCAGGTACGAAGTATTTTGATCTCACCGAACACTTTATGATCCCGGAAGTGCTCGCTTTCTCAAAGCGCAAATGGAGCAAGCTGTCTGCCGAAGATCAGGCGCTGATTACGAAATTGGCGCAGGAAGCTCAGGCCGAAGAGCGCGTACTGTGGGCTGAATATGTCGAGAAATCCAAACAGCGCCTGCAAAGCCAGGGCGTGAAATTCCTTCCGGTCGACAAGAAACCGTTTGTTGATGCTACCGCGCCGGTCCGTGAGAAATACGGTAAGCAGTTCAGCGAGTTAATGCAGGAAATTCAGGACACCAAGTAAGACGCACAGCGGCAGGCTGGCACGGGCTGGCCTGTCCGTTTTGATCTGGAGATAACAATGAAAAATATCTATGTCCTGGTCATGGATGGCGTGTATCGGATCTGCATCTGGCTGTCAGGGATCAGCCTGTTATTTATGACGTTTATTTATCTGGTGGGGATTTACGCGCGTTTTCGCCCTGATTTTCCCGAATGGCTTGGCTTTCTGCCGCATGCGTCAACCAGCTGGCCGGAGCCGCTGTCGCAGATCTGTATGATCACCTTCTCATTCGTGGGAGCGGCAGCGGCCTATCGTGCGGGCAGCCACATTGCTATCACGATGCTGGTGGATCGCATCAACCCGGTGATGAAAAAAGGGCTGGCGGTGTTTGTCGATCTGGCGATGCTCGCGACCTGCCTGTTTATCATCCACTGGGGGATCGTTGGCTGCATGGATGCCTGGGAAGACGTGGTGCCGTCGCTGCCGTTCCTGACGTCAGGGATCACCCATCTGCCTATTCCGCTAGGCTCGTTCTTTACGCTGCTGTTTGTGGTGGAAAAACTGCTGTGCGGCCCGCAAACGCACCGCGAGCTGGTGCAGTTTGGCTCGCCGAAAGTCGGTCACTGAGGAGCGAACGCAATGGATTTAACGCTGATTATTTTTGTGACGACCTTCGTGGTGCTGATGGCTATCGGTATGCCGGTTGCCTACGCCGTGGGTCTGACTGCGGTGGTGGTGACGGCATTTGCCGACTTTTCTCTCGACGGGCTGATCATCACCATTTTCCACAGTACCGATAACGTCAACCTGCTGACCATCCCGTTTTTTGTGTTTGCGGGGGCCATTATGGCCGAAGGGGGAATGGCGCGAAGATTGGTGGATTTTGCCGGGCTGTTCGTGGGATGGATCCGCGGTGGGCTGTCGCTGGTTAACATTCTGGCGTCTACGCTGTTCGGGGCCATTTCCGGATCGTCGGTCGCCGATACCGCGTCGATCGGATCGGTGCTGATCCCGGAGATGGAGCGCAAGGGGTATCCACGTTCGTTTGGTGCGGTGCTCACCGCCAGCGCCTCGGTGCAGGCGATCCTCGTGCCGCCAAGCCATAACTCGGTGCTGTTTGCGATCGTGGCCAACACCGCGGCGGTGACCATCCCGGCGATGTTCCTCGCAGGGATCATCCCAACGCTGGTGCTATGTCTGACGCTTATCGTGATGTGTCTGATTGCCGCGCGTAAAAACAACTATCCCAAAGAAGAGCGAGTTGAACTTAAGCGCAAGATCAAGATTGCCTCGGACGCCATCTGGGGGCTGATTACCATTGTGATCATCTCCGGCGGTATCCTTTCCGGCTTCTTTACGCCAACCGAGTCGGGGGCAATTGCCTGCATCTGGGCGATGTTCGTCACGTTCTTTATCTATCGCGAATACAAGCTGAAGGATTTCCCGAAGCTGATTCACCGTACTATCAAAACCGTCACCATGGTGATGGTGCTGATCGCGTTCGCCGCTGCGTTTGGCTCGGTGATGACGCTGGTGGGGCTGCCGCAGGAGATCTCCGCTGCACTGCTGTCGTTGTCGGACAACAAGTACGTCATCTTGTTGATTATCAACATTATGCTGCTGCTATTGGGCTGCCTGATGGACATGGCGCCGCTGATCCTGATCCTGACGCCTATTCTACTGCCGGTGGTGGTGGAACTGGGCATCGATCCGGTGCATTTCGGCATCATTATGATGATGAACTTAGGGATTGGTCTTATTACTCCGCCGGTGGGATCGGTGCTGTTCGTGGCCAGCGCCGTCAGCGGGCAGAAGATCGAAACCGTGGTGAAAGCGATGGTCCCGTTCTACTGCGTGCTGTTCCTCGTGCTGGTGATCATCACCTATATTCCGATGATTTCGCTGTGGCTGCCGGCGCATTTCCGCTAGCCTGCCGACGCGAGGCGTGATTTTTTCGATACTGCAAGGGGGTCTCGCCGATCCCCTTTTTAAATGAACTAATAAAGTAGGTCACTTCGGCAAACCCGACCTGTCCGGCAATCTCATTCACCGGCAGCGTGCTGTGCAGCAACAGTTCACAGGCGCGGCGCAGGCGCAGGGTATTCAGGTAGTCGTGAATATGTTCACCGGTCTCGGCGCGAAAGCGGCGCGACAGGTAGCTGCGCGATTTTCCCAGCTCGGCCGCCAGCGCATCGAGGCTGAATTTGTGTTGATAGTTTTCTTCAATCCAGAACATCACCGGGCTGGCAATGCCGCGTGATGTATCGGTCATCTCCTCCTGCACCGGCGGCAGCATATTGAATAAGGTCATCAACATGCAGGCAATCTGCTCGCTGCTCAATGCTGAAACCTGCGCCGCGCGTGCGTACAGGCTGAACAGATGATCGATATGCGGGTGTATTTCGGCCAGATCGGCAACAAATGCCGGGCGGCCACGGGCAGAAAGCGCCAGCAAACGGCGGTAATTTTCCGGGAAATGGCGGAGAAGTTTAGCAATTGCGTGCTGATCGACATGAATAATCGTCCGGCGATAACGGTCCTGGGCTTTCTCATCGACCATGACTTTATGCAGCGTAAACGGTGGGAAGAAAAACAGCCGGCCGGGGCGCATGGTGTACTGCCGATTATCGACAATGACCACGCCAAAACCTTCCTCAACGTAGAGGATCTCCAGACACTGGTGCCAGTGGTGATAGCGCACGGTGTTAGCAAACAGACGACTGAATGACGCTACGGCGTCATTCAGCGTGATGAGCTCCAGATGTTCGGCATTCCAGGACGACGACATGTGCAATATTTTTAAATTTTTACCGGTTTAATCTTACTACTAAACCACTGTTTTAAATTTTATCAAGCGTGGGTTCAGATAATACAATCAGTTGTGACCTGGTTAACATTTCTGCATTACCCGGATTCTCTATGCTTTAGCCACTTTCGAGGATGGTTAAATTAGGGGTCAGGACAGTGACTGAAATATCAAAAATATTGTCATCACGTGAAGACGTTACGGCGACGCTGGTGACGATGCTGAGCGCTCTCGATAAACAATTTCCCGCCCATGCGGCGCAGTTCTCGCTGGGTAATACCTGCGCGCACTACACCCAGGATATCGCGGAGATGGAGGGCTTATCGAGAGCGCTTTGGGGGCTGTTCCCGCTGCTGGCGGGCGGCGCGCAGGTACCATTCAGCGAGAAGTACATCACCGCCATTAAGCTCGGCACCGACCCGCACAGCCCAGCTTACTGGGGCGAAACCGGGCCGTACGACCAGCGTCTGGTTGAGATGGCGGCCTACGGACTCGGTCTGGCGCTGTTGCAGGACAAGCTGACCCGTCACTTTAGCGCCACCGAGCTTGAAAACCTGCACCGTTGGTTGAACCAAATCACCGATGCCCAGATGCCGGACAGCAACTGGAACTACTTCGCGATTATCGTGCAGCTGGGCTTTAAGCGTGCCGGGCTACCGTATGACCAGGCCGCTATCGACCGCCGCTTTACGATGATGGAAGCCTACTATCTTGGCGGTGGCTGGTACTCCGATGGCCCGGGGCGTCCGAAGGATTATTACATCTCGATGGCGTTCCACTTTTACGGCCTGATTTACGCCACGCTGAACGCGGAAGATGACCCAACGCGCGCCGCGACGCTGCGTGAACGTGCTTGCCTGTTTGCCAAAGATTTTATCTATTTTTCCGCCGCCGACGGGGCATCTGTACCGTTTGGCCGCAGCCTGACCTACCGCTTTGCGATGGTCGCTTTCTGGAGCGGCGTGGCCTTCGCCGGGCTCGACGTGTTCTCGCCTGGCGTGGTGAAAGGCATTATCTTGCGTCACCTGCGCTGGTGGCTTGAACAGCCGATTTTCGACCGCGACGGCATCCTGACGCTGGGCTTTGCCTACCCGAATCTGGCGATGTGCGAAGACTACAACTCGCCGGGCTCGCCGTACTGGGCGCTGAAGGTATTCCTGATCATGGCGCTGCCGGAAGCCCATGCTTTCTGGCAGGCGGAAGCGCTGCCGCTGCCGAGCCTGGCGCCGGTGCATGCGATTGTACCTGCCCAGCAAATTTTGCAGCACAGCGACAACTCGCAGCATGTGGTGATGCTCACCTCCGGCCAGCTTGAGCTGAACAACTACGTCAACACCGAGGCCAAGTACACCAAATTTGCCTACTCCACGCGCTTTGGCTTCACCATCGAGCGGGGACGTTACGGTATTAAGCACGCGGCCTGCGACTCGATGCTGCTGCTGTCGGATAACGACAACTACTGGCGCGGCCGCCGCGAATGCGAGAGCGTTGAGATGCTGGACGGCGCGATTTACTCACGCTGGCTGCCGTGGCACGACGTGCAGGTGGATACCTGGCTTATTCCATGCGGCGACTGGCACGTGCGCGTTCACCGCCTGAATACGGCGCGTCGCCTGCAGACGGTGGAAGGGGGTTTTGCGGTGATGAAAGCCGAGGCGGAGCTGACCGTGCGCCAGAGCCTGGTGAACGCGGCCAACGGCGTGAGCGCGGTGGTGGATCTCTCGCCGTTGGCCGTTCGCGTTGCCGATAGCGTCATTACCCCGCCGAACAGCAGCGTGATGTTTGCTGAGTGCGCGGCGATCCCAACGTTAACGGGTGAGATAGCACCCGGTGAACACTGGCTATGCTGCGCCGTGGTGGCAAGCGCTAACCACAATATGCTGTTGCCCGCATTGCCCACGCTGCATATTGAAAATAATACGCTGAACGTGACGGATAACATCAGCGGAAAAATAACAACGCTGAATTTTTAAATACCCGGATAAAATTTAAACCGGAATACCTCCTGACAAACTCTGCCTCACCATGATGCAGAGTTTGTACCCCTACATCGTCTTGTCGAGGACCGTATGGAAAAACTATCGTCAACAAACAGGCTGGAATATTACAAAATAAGCTCATTTATCTTTTTATATTTCTTTACCTGGTCTGCCAGTATTGGTTTATTTGCTATCTGGCTTGGGCAAAAAGCAGAACTCAGCGGTGCGGTAATTGGTACCGTGTTTGCCGTAAACGGCATCTTCTCCGTTATCCTTAAACCGATTTACGGCTACATTCTCGATAAAATAGGGATGAGTAAATATCTGCTCTATTTTGTGGTCGTGATGTCCGCCCTGATGGCGCCGTTCTTTATTTATGTCTACCAACCGCTGCTGCTCTCCTACACCACCGTGGGGATTATTGTTGGTGCTATTTATCTGAGCTTTGCGTGGTATGCCGGCGTGGCGGCCTGTGAATCCTATGCCGATCGCTACAGCCGTCTGAACAACATGGAGTTTGGCCAGATTCGTATGTGGGGCTCGCTCGGCTGGGCGGTGGCGTCGTCGTTCTCCGGCCTGCTGTTTAATATCTCTCCGGCCTACAACTTTATTCTCGGCAGCGTGGCATCGCTGGTCATGCTGGCGGTGTTAATCAGCCTGAAAGTGGATACTGAAACCAGCAACGCCAGCGCGGTTATCTCGAAGGATAAGATTGTCCTGAAAGACGTATTCGACCTGCTGAAAAGCGGCAAGTTCTGGGCTTTCTGCCTGTATGTGGCAGGCGTAGCGTGGATGATGTTTGTGGCTGAGCAGCAGTTCTCCCGCTACTTCGTCACCTTCTTTAGCGATGTGCACGAAGGCAACACTATCTTTGGTTTACTGGGAACCGTACAGTCCGGCACCGAGTTTGTGATGTACATCTTTATGCCGATGTTCGTTAACTATATTGGCGCAAAACGCGGCCTGATCATTGTCGGGGCGCTCGTTGGTGCTCGCCTGGTGATTTCCGGCCTGTGCGACTCGCATCTGCTTATTTCGGTGATTAAACCGCTGTACGGTCTGGAAATTTGCCTGCTGCTGGTATCGGTCTTTAAATATATTGCCGAGCATTTCGATAAACGCGTCAATGCGACCATGTATTTATTGGGTTATCAGGCCATGTTGTATATCGGCAACGTGGTGGTGTCTTCTCCGGCAGGATTATTGTACGACCGCATCGGCTTTGAAAAGACTTATATGATCATGGGGGGTATTGCGCTGTTCTTTACGTTGATATCCGCATTTACCTTATCTGCCTGTAAACGTCAGAATCATCGTCAGCCTGCGCTTGATGTTGCTGAGAATGGTATTTCTAAATAAGTATGACTGAATGAAGGAACCGAATATGTTAAACCCTATCGTTGAGGAAACCCTGCGCGAATTTCCGGGTGCACCCGTTAATCTTCAGACGTTTAACGATGAGCTGTGCTCGGCGCGTAGCCATGTCCTTAAGCTGATTAGCCGTCATTTAACGGATTTCGGTGATAAATTCCCGGGCGAGGCCTGCGTGAACGGCTACTATCCGCTCACCGAAAACGTTGAGTGGACCACCAGCTTCTGGACCGGTCAACTGTGGCTGGCCTGGGAGATGACCGGTGAGGAGAAATACCGGGCGCTGGCGGAAAAACACGTGCGCTCGTTCGGCCTGCGTATTGCGGGCCGCTGCGACACCAACACGCATGACCTGGGCTTCCTGTACACGCTTTCCTGCGTGTCAGCGTGGCGCTTGACCGGCAATCGCGATGCGCGCGGCTTCTCTTTGCAGGCAGCGGAAGCGCTGCTGGAGCGCTTCCATCGTAAAGCGGAAATTATCCAGGCCTGGGGCGTACTGACCGACCCGGAGCAGGCGGGGCGCATGATTATCGACTGCACCATGAACCTGCCGTTGCTCTACTGGGCGACTGAACAAACCGGCGATCCAAGATTCGCCGACGCCGCACGCGCTCACGTACGCCAGTCGGCGAAGTATCTGGTGCGTGAAGACGCCTCGACCTACCACACCTACTACATGGACGTGCAGACCGGTGCGCCGCGCTTTGGCAAAACGCAGCAGGGCTATGCGGATGATTCCTGCTGGTCGCGCGGGCAGGCGTGGGGCATTTACGGCTTTATGTTGAGCTTCCTCTATACCGGCGATAAAGAACTGATTAGCCTGTCGAAAAAACTGGCCAACTACTTCCTCAACCGCCTGCCGGAAGACCACGTATGCCACTGGGATCTGGCGCTGGTGGGCACCGACGCGCTGCGGGATTCATCCTCGGCGGCGATTGCGGTGTGCGGCTTGCTGGAGCTGGTGAAGCATCTGCCGACCACCGATCCGGATCGCGAGCGCTATCAGCAGTGGGCGATGGGCATTATGTCCTCGCTGTCGAAACATTATCTGATGGGCATTGATGAGCCGGGTACCGGCGTGCTGAAGCATTCGGTCTATCACTTCGCCAGCGATAAGGGCGTGGATGAATGCTGTAGCTGGGGGGATTACTTCTATGTGGAAGCGCTGGTGCGCATGACGCAGAGCTGGAAGCTGTACTGGTAGTTCAGGGTGAGATCCCACCGGATAGCGCTGAAAAACGCTATCCGGTCTGCTGTTTTAAACGCCCTTGTCGTATGGATTCAGGGCGACTATCTGCAAGAAGGCATCTCTAAACGTATTATCACGGCGTGGGTTCCATGCCGTTCCAATCTGCCAATTTGTCTGAGTCCCTGGCAGGCTGCGCGTCGTGACCCCGGCAGGAAGAAAGTGCCGGACGCTGGCGGGCAGAATCGCCACGCCGTTCCCTCCGGCAATCAGCGCCAGCAGCGACGGGATATCATCGGCCGCAGAGATGGGGCTGGCCTCTGGATATGTGTTTTGCAAAACGTCGCGGGTTTGCTGTGCCAGGCACGGGCTGGCATCGGGATGAATTTGTAACAGCGGCGATGACGAAAGAAGCCGCTGAAGATCATCCTGAGACCTGTCATCCGGCAGCGCCAGAATGAGTTGCTCCTCATCGATAAGCGTGAACGCGAGCGTATCAGGTACCGGTAGCCGCAGAAAGCCCGCGTCCAGTTGGCCCTCATGCAGCATGTTTATCTGGGTACTCGAAGGAAGGTGGCGCAGCGTCACATGGCAGTCAGGGTGTTTTTGCCGGAACGCATTTATCCACCGGGGAACGCACTGGAATGAGGATATGCCAACGCCCAGCGTTAATGTGTTTTCGGCTTCTTTATTAATACTTTTCGCGTAATGAATAAAATCAGCGTGTGAGTGTAAGAGCTGATGGGCTCTGTCGAGCAGTTTATTTCCGGTCTCGGTTAACTGCGCCCCGTGGCGACCACGGTGAAATAGCGGGTTGCCAACAAGAGACTCTAACGCTTTTATTTGCTTGGATAATGCGGGTTGCGTGAGGTACAACGCATCCGCCGCCTGGTGATAGCTTCCCTTTTCCGCAAGCACGACGAACGCGCGCAGCAGCTTGACATCGATTCCTTTCATTTATCGCACCTGAACACAATGGAATTATACATTCCCCGCCAACAAGGCCACGATCACTGTAACGGCTAAAAGAGCGCTGAGCCAGCCTTTTCAGGCCGCAGCGCAAGACACATTCAGTGAGGGAATCTCTATGGTAAAGGCTGTCGCGGTACTGTTTGATATGGACGGTGTGCTTATTGATTCAAATGCGGTGATTGAGCGAGCGTGGCGCGAGGCGGCGGGCCTGTATGGCAAGACCATTTCCGATGACGAGATGGCGAAGCATATTCACGGTCAGCCCGGCCCGCATACGATTAAGGCGCTGTTCGGCGATCTGCCGTTGGCCGATCGGCAACGGGTTCAGCAATATATTATTGATGCTGAAAATACGGCTGACTACGATCCCATTCCCGGCGTGGGGAAACTGATTAGCGCGTTACACGCCGCCGGCGTGCCCGTGGGCATTGTCACCAGCGGCTGGCGGCAGAAAATCGATCGCGTCACCGCCATGCTACAGGTAGCGCACTGTATCTCGGTTATTGTTGAACGCGATGATGTGGCGCGTGGCAAACCGCATCCGGACCCTTATCTGCTGGCGGCACGGCGGCTGGCGGTGCCTGCCGAACAAACCGTGGTCTTTGAGGATTCGCCGAGCGGTATTAGCGCAGCCGTTTCCGCAGGGGCGTGTTGCATTGGTATTGGCGGGAAAGCATTAACAGAATTTGGCACCACGATCGCCATCGCTGACTTTACCGGCGTGGCGGTAGCCGCAAGAGGGGAGGATGAGGTGGTGATGTCATTTGGCGCTGAATATGCGCTGAGTATAGCGACCAGCAGGCCATGAGCATCATGCACAAGGCCTGAGGCAGAGCCGGGCAAGTAAAGCACCCGGCTCAAAAGCTGTGCGTTTAAACGCCCGCTTCCAGAATACGAATGGTCGTATCCAGCACGTCGCCTTTCACCGCTTCGCTCCAGGCTTTCATGTGCGGGGTTTGCAGGTGCGCTTCAAGGTGCGCGACGCTTTCCCACACTTCAACCATCACGATAGAGTCCGGCGCGGTGGTCTGGAAGCTAACGCCTGCGGCGTGGTCCACCATCGGCGCGTAGCCGTGGCAGCCGTCTTCTTTCAGTACGGTTGGGATAATTTTGGTGAACTGTTCCAGTACCGCCTGACGATGATGTTGGCCCGGACGAGTACGGATTTCAGCAATAACTGTCAACATGATTAACTCCTTCTAATTCCAGGTGACCAGTTAACCAAAAATCTTCGCAAGATGCTCGCGGTATTCTGCAACATAACGTGGAATGTCAGGCATTTTAATCACGTCGTTGGCAATAAAGGTCGGCAGCGCTTCCATTCCCAGGAACTGGTTGGCTTTGTGGAACGGCAGGTAAACGCCGTCAACGCCCACGCCGTGGAAGAACTGGTCTTTATCGGTAAAGGCTTCCATTGGGGCATTCCAGGTCAGAGACAGCATATAGGTCTTGCCCTGAATCAGACCGCCGGAGCCGTATTTTTTGCTGGCATCGGAACGGGTACGGCCATCGCTGGCATACAGCGTGCCGTGACCTTCGGTGAAGACATCATCGATATATTTTTTGACGGTCCACGGTGCGCCCATCCACCAGCCCGGCATCTGCCAGATAACGGAATCGGCCCACAGGAAGTTCTGCACTTCGGCTTTGACATCGTAGTCGCCGTCGGCGCGAACCACTCTAACATCATGCCCGAGGTCGCGCAGGAAGGTTTCCGCGACTTCGGTCAGGGTGTCATTCAGCTGGCCGTTGGAGTGGCCGAATTTTTTCGCGCCGTTAACAATCAGAATGTTGCTCATTATTTATCCTCAATAAAATGCTTTTGTCAGCCATGATACTCGGCGTGCCGAAGAGGTTAAATGTGCAAAATGTGCAAAGTCTTTTGCTAAAAGAGCAATAATCGGTCTACCAGCGAATATCAGCCTGGAATCCGCCTCCGGGGGCATTGTGAAATGTGGCCGACATCTGATGCAGCGCGGCGATGCGCTGCACGATAGACAGCCCCAGGCCGCTGCCGGTTTCATCCTGTCCCGGTGGGCGATAGAACCGTTCACCGACGCGCGCCAGCGCCTCCGGGCTGATGCCGGGGCCGTTGTCGCGCACGCTAAAACCCTCAGGCGTCAGCGTGACGTCGACCACGCTGCCGGCCGGGCTGTAGCGCACCGCGTTATCGAGTAGATTACGCACCAGCAGCCCAAGCAGCAGCGGCTGCGCGGTGCGCGATACCGGTGGCTCGCCGGTATGCAGGCGGACTTCAATGCCCGCTTTTTGTGCGGTGTGGTAGATGTCCATGACCGAAGATTGCAGCAGATCGTCGAGCACCACGGTCTGCACGTCCGCCAGCTGTTCCAGCGAATCCAGGCGTGAAAGGGTCAACAGCTGTTCGACTAAGCGGGTCGCCCGGTCGATGCCCGCGTGCAGCTGTGCCAGCGCCCGACGCTGGCCCGACGGATCGCCCTGCGAGAGTTCTGCCACTTCGGCCTGTACCCGCAGCGCGGTCAGTGGGCTACGTAGCTCGTGCGCGGCGTCAGAGGTAAAGCGTCGCTCGCGGGTCATCATGTCATGGGTGCGGCGGAACAGCTGATTAAGCGCGTCCAGCAGCGGACGAACTTCGCTAGGCACGCCGTCGGTGCTGAGCGCTTCACCGGCGTCCGGGTCGCGCTGGCGTAGCGTCCGGGTCAATTTTTTCAGCGGTGCCAGCTCGCGGCTGAGCAGGACAATCAGCAGCAAAAACATGATCGGTAGGGCGATAAGCCATGGCGTCAGCTGACCGGTGATGATATCCAGCGCCATCTCCCGGCGATAATCCCACTCCTGGCCGACCACGATACGGTACTTTTTATCGGCGGTCGTCAGCCACAGAAAGCGCCAGCTGTCGTCATCATTGCTAAGCTGGCCGTCGTCAAAGCCTTCGCGCCGGTAGTGATAAGGAATATACGGCCCGTTCTCGCCGTCGTGCAGCACCATTTTCCCATCGGTCGTGTAGATGGCGAAGGCGATGGCATCTTCGTCGAGATGGCCGTGCTTGACCTTTTTCGGCGCGCGTACCCACTGGCGTGAGGTGGTTAAATCGGCAAAATCCATGGCGCTGATGCGCTTGGCAAACAGCATCTGCTGGGTATCGAAGAGTTTATCCAGCTTATGGGTGGTTTGCTTCCAGGCAATCGCGCTGGCAAAACACCAGGTGATGGCGGAAAGCAGCATAAACAGGAGCGTCAGACGAACGCGCAGACTGAGGCGGCGGAATAGATTCATTGGTCACCCAGGGTGTAGCCGATACCGTGAACGGTGCGTATAAACGTGCTGCCGAGCTTGCGGCGCAGATGATGGACATGCACTTCAATGGCGTTACTGGAAACGTCTTCATCCCAGCTATAGAGCTTCTCTTCGATAAGCTTACGCGGCAGTACGCGCCCGACGTTACGCAGCAGCAGCTCCAGCAGGGCGAACTCTTTAGGTTTGAGGGCCAGCGGTTCACCGTTTAACGTCGCGGTGAGGCTACCGGGGTCCAGTTCGACATCGCCGTGACGCAGCGTGCTGCTGGGCTGGCCGTGGGCGCGGCGAATCAGCGCTTCCAGCCTGGCGGCCAGCTCGATCAGGGCGAACGGTTTGCACAGGTAATCATCAGCCCCGAGGCGCAGCCCCTCTACGCGCTGGCTGAGCGCATCGCGGGCGGTGAGGATCAGCACCGGCTCACGGCGGGATTTTTCGCGCCATTCGCGCAGGATATCCAGCCCGTCGATGCCGGGGAGCGTCAGGTCGAGGATGACCGCGTCATAGGGGGCGTTATAGAGCGCAATTTTCCCTTCTTCACCGCGGGTAAACCAGTCGAGCGTAAAGCCCATTTTCCCCAGCCCGGCTTTGATACCATCGCCGATAAGCTTGTCATCTTCTACCAACAAAATGCGCATCTTTTGCTCCTTGCCGACACCGTGAATGCCAAGTAAACCGCGCCTTTGCTGCTGCTGTACAGCAAAAATAATTCTTTTTTTCGCTTAAGAAGTTGTTAAGAATTGCACGGTGTAATAGCGAGCACAGACAATAAAAAGGAGACATCATCATGAAGAAACTTGCTGCTTTCGCTGCCATTCTGGCACTGGCATCCGCACCGGCCTTCGCGGCCAACCAGGGTGGTTTTTCCGGCCCCACCAGCACTTCTAGCGCGCAAACCGGCGGTTTTACCGGGCCTAGCGGGACGGTAACCACGGCGGCAAACGCCAAATCAATGCGTGACGATACCTGGGTAACGCTGCGCGGCAATATTACCGAGCGTATTTCCGACGACCTGTATATTTTTAAAGATGCCAGCGGCACCATCAACGTGGATATCGACCACAAGCGCTGGAACGGCCAGACCATCTCTCCTCAGGATCTTGTTGAAATCCAGGGTGAAGTGGACAAAGACTGGAACTCCGTGGAAATTGATGTGAAGCAGATTCGTAAAGTGAATCCATAATCGACAATACTGCGCAAGATCGGTCAGGATTCGCTGCCGCCCGGAGGGCAAAATGGGCCACATGGAGGCAGTGATGAATGACCTGATTAGCGCGGCTTATGCCAAACGCCTGCGGCGCGTTTGCGACCACATTGAGCGTCATCTGGATGAGCCTCTATCGATTGAGGCGTTAAGTCGGATGGCGCACAGCTCGCCGTTTCATTTCCACCGGCAGTTTACCGCCTGGTGCGGCCTGCCGCTGTATCGCTATATCCAGTGGTTACGTCTGCGCCGCGCTTCCTGGCGGCTGGCGTTTAACCCGCAGGATAAGGTTATCGATGTTGCGCTGGATGCCGGGTTTCAGAATCCGGAGTCGTTCACTCGCGCCTTTAAAACCGCGTTTGGCCAGAGCCCGCGCCAGTTCCGTCAAAAACCGAACTGGGCGGCCTGGCACCAACGCGTACCTAAACTGGCATTACAGGAGCAGAACGTAATGGACGTGAAAATCGTTGAATTTCCGCATACTAACGTCGCCATGTTGACCCATCAAGGGCATCCGGATCGGGTGAACGACAGCGCGGCAACCTTTATTGAATGGCGACGCAGCACCGGGTTTTCTCCGGTGAAAAGCAGCCAAACTTACGGCATTGCCTGGCACGACCCGCAAACGACGCCGCCGGAGCAGTTTCGCTTTGATATCTGCGGCAGCGTCGCAGCACCGATACCGGAGAACGCGTTTGGCGTGGTTAACGCTGAAATCCCCGGCGGGCGCTGCGCGGTGGTGCGTCATCAGGGCTCGCTGGATTCACTGTCTGACAGCGTCTGGTACTTGTTCCGCGAATGGCTACCGGGCAGCGGTGAAACGCCGCGCGATTTCCCGGTCTTCTTCCAGTACCGCAATTTCGTCCATGAAGTCCCCGAGCACGCGCTGATAACGGACATCTATCTGCCTCTGCGTTAACTTCCTCGCAACCTATCTCACGGTTTGTGACTCAGACCGTGAGATAGGGTATTATCTGCGGCAATATTGCCGTCCGAACGGTCAGCATGCAGATTGAGGATCCACTGTTAATGAGCGATATGGCAGAGCGCCTTGCGCTACATGAATTTACGGAAAACGCCTACTTAAATTACTCCATGTACGTCATCATGGACCGCGCGTTGCCGTTTATTGGCGACGGCCTGAAGCCGGTTCAGCGCCGCATCGTTTACGCGATGTCGGAGCTGGGGCTGAACGCCAGCGCCAAATTCAAAAAATCCGCCCGTACCGTCGGCGACGTGCTGGGTAAATATCACCCGCACGGCGACAGCGCGTGCTATGAAGCGATGGTGCTGATGGCGCAGCCGTTCTCCTACCGTTACCCGCTGGTTGATGGCCAGGGGAACTGGGGGGCGCCGGATGACCCGAAATCCTTCGCCGCGATGCGTTACACCGAATCGCGCCTGTCGAAGTACTCCGAACTGCTGCTCAGCGAGCTGGGCCAGGGCACGGCGGACTGGGTGCCGAACTTTGACGGCACAATGCAGGAGCCGAAAATGCTGCCTGCGCGTCTGCCAAACATCTTGCTGAACGGCACCACCGGTATTGCCGTGGGCATGGCGACGGATATCCCGCCGCACAACCTGCGTGAAGTGGCGAAAGCGGCGATTACGTTGATTGAAAAACCGCAAACCACCCTCGACGAGGTGCTGGATATCGTCCAGGGGCCGGACTACCCGACTGAAGCGGAAATCATCACCTCCCGTGCGGAAATCCGCAAAATTTACCAGAACGGTCGCGGCTCTGTGCGTATGCGCGCGGTGTGGACGAAAGAAGACGGCGCGGTGGTGATTACCGCGCTGCCGCACCAGGTGTCCGGCGCGAAGGTGCTGGAGCAAATTGCCGCCCAGATGCGCAATAAAAAGCTGCCGATGGTAGATGACCTGCGCGATGAATCTGACCACGAGAACCCGACCCGTCTGGTGATCGTACCGCGCTCCAACCGCGTGGACATGGAGCCGGTGATGCATCACCTGTTCGCCACCACCGATCTGGAAAAAAGCTACCGCATTAACCTGAACATGATCGGCCTTGACGGCCGCCCAGCGGTGAAAAATCTGCTGGAAATCCTCACCGAGTGGCTGGCGTTCCGCCGCGACACGGTGCGCCGTCGTCTGAACTACCGTCTGGAGAAAGTGCTCAAGCGCCTGCATATCCTCGAAGGCTTGCTGGTGGCGTTTCTCAACATCGATGAAGTTATCGAGATTATCCGCCACGAAGATGAGCCGAAGCCTGCGCTGATGTCGCGCTTTGGCATCAGCGAAACCCAGGCGGAAGCGATCCTTGAGCTGAAGCTGCGCCATCTCGCCAAACTCGAAGAGATCAAGATTCGCGGCGAGCAGGACGAACTGGCTAAAGAGCGCGATCATCTGCAGGCCATCCTTGCCTCCGAGCGTAAGATGAGCAATCTGCTGAAGAAAGAGCTGCAGGCCGACGCCGAAGCCTTTGGCGACGACCGTCGTTCGCCGCTGCGCGAGCGTGAAGAGGCGAAGGCGATGAGTGAGCACGACATGCTGCCGTCTGAGCCGGTCACCATCGTGCTGTCGCAAATGGGCTGGGTGCGCGGCGCCAAAGGCCACGACATCGACGCGCAGGGCCTGAGCTACAAATCCGGCGACAGCTGGAAGGCGTCGGTGAAAGGCAAGAGCAACCAGCCGGTAGTGTTTGTTGATACTACCGGGCGCAGCTACGCCATCGACCCGATCACGCTGCCGTCCGCGCGCGGGCAGGGCGAGCCGCTCACCGGCAAGCTAACGCTGCCGCCGGGAGCGACCGTTGAGCATATGCTGATGGAAGGCGACGACACGAAGCTGCTGATGGCTTCCGACGCGGGCTACGGTTTCATCTGCACCTTCAATGACCTTGTCGCGCGTAACCGTGCCGGTAAGGCGCTGATTTCACTGCCGGATAACGCGCACGTGATGCCGCCACTGGTGATTGAAGACGAGTCGGATATGCTGCTGGCCATTACCGCCGCGGGCCGTATGCTGATGTTCCCGCTGAGCGATCTGCCGCAGCTGTCGAAAGGTAAGGGCAACAAGATTATCAATATTCCGTCGGCGGAAGCCGCCAGCGGTACCGATAGTCTGGCGCACCTGTACATCCTGCCGCCGCAGAGCACGCTGACCTTCCACGTCGGCAAGCGTAAGATCAAACTGCGCCCGGAAGAGCTGCAAAAAGTGACCGGCGAGCGCGGCCGCCGTGGGACGCTGATGCGCGGCCTGCAGAAAATCGACCGTGTCGACATTGATTCGCCGCAGCGCGCGCAGGCGGCCGACAGCGAAGAGTAAGCGTTTCCCCCGTCATCGGGCGGGGGAAAAATTGCTGCAAAACCGTTGTTAATTCAACCATTGCGATTAACAATACCCCTTTGCAGGGGTCTGCAAGTAACCAAGCCCTGTCCGGTATACGTGCCCCGTCAGGCGGGCTGAAAATGTGCGTTTTACGTACATATCAGCGGTGCATCGACGGGTATAATTCTAAGCGGTTCAGGGTTCAGAGGACGCTATGCTATTTATTTTACGTGTCATTATTGTTGTCATTTACTGCATTCTGGTATGCATCTTTGGCTGTATCTACTGTCTGTTCAGCCCGCGTAACCCAAAACACGTTGCCACCTTTGGCCACATGTTCGGCCGACTGGCACCGGTCTTCGGTTTAAAAGTGGAAACCCGCAAGCCGGCCAATGCCGACAGCTTTGGCAACGCTATCTACATCGCTAACCACCAGAACAACTACGACATGGTGACTGCGGCCAATATCGTGCTGCCGCCTACCGTTACGGTTGGGAAGAAAAGTCTGGTATGGGTTCCGTTCTTCGGCCTGCTGTACTGGCTAACGGGTAACCTGCTGATTGACCGTAACAACCGCGCGAAAGCGCACGGTACGATCTCTGAAGTGGTGAACAGTTTTCAGACACGCAAAATCTCCTTCTGGATGTTCCCGGAAGGCACCCGCAGCCGCGGCCGTGGCCTGCTGCCGTTTAAAACCGGCGCGTTCCACGCGGCTATCGCCTCCGGCGTACCGATTATTCCGGTCTGCGTGTCGAACACCTCGAACAAAATCAAGCTCAACCGCTGGAACAATGGCCTGGTGATTGTGGAAATGCTGGACCCGATCGACACCAGCGCGTGGGGCAAAGATCAGGTACGCGAGCTGGCGAAACACTGCCGCGAAGTGATGAAGGCGAAAATTGACGAGCTGGACCAGGAAGTGGCCGCGCGCGAGTCTGCCGCTAAAAAATAATGACCGTCGGCGGCGCGCAAACGCGCTTGCCGTATGCCGTTTTGCTGTTGGGAAAGTGATTTCCCACGTTTGATTTGTCAGTTTTGATGGAGCTTATATGTCACTCAGTCGGCGTCAGTTTATTCAGGCTTCGGGCGTTGCGCTTTGCGCAGGCGCGGTGCCGCTGAAGGCGCAGGCCGCAGGGCAGCAGCCCGCGCTGCCGGTACCTCCGCTGCTGGAGTCTCGTCGCGGACAGCCCCTTTTCTTAACGCTACAGCGTGCGCACTGGTCTTTTAGCCAGGGCACCCGCGCGCAGGTATGGGGCGTCAACGGCCGCTACCTTGGGCCGACTATCCGCGTCTGGAACGGCGATGACGTTAAGCTCATTTACAGTAACCGCCTCACCGAAAATGTCGCCATGACCGTGCGCGGCCTGCAGGTGCCGGGTCCGCTGATTGGCGGCGCGGCGCGCATGATGACGCCTAATGCCGACTGGGCGCCGGTGCTGCCGATCCGCCAAAGTGCGGCGACCCTGTGGTATCAGGCCAACACGCCGAACCATATGGCGCAGCAGGTCTATAACGGCCTGGCGGGCATGTGGCTCGTGGAAGATGAAGTAAGTAAGTCCTTACCATTCCCCAGCCACTACGGCGTGGACGACTTTCCGATCATCATTCAGGACAAACGGCTGGATAACTTCGGTACGCCCGTTTATAGCGAACCGGGCAGCGGCGGTTTTGTGGGTGACACGCTGCTGGTGAACGGCGTGCAGGGCCCCTACGTCGAGGTTTCTCGCGGCTGGGTGCGCCTGCGCCTGCTCAACGCTTCAAACTCACGCCGCTATATGCTGCGTATGAGCGACGGGCGCGCGCTGCACGTGATTTCCAGCGATCAGGGCTTCCTGCCGGCACCGGTTTCGACGACCCAGCTGTCGCTGGCGCCGGGCGAGCGCCGCGAAGTGCTGGTCGATATGACCAACGGTGATGAAGTGTCCATCACCTGCGGCGAGTCTGCCAGCATTATGGATCGCATCCGCGGCTTCTTTGAGCCATCGAGCATACTGGTTTCCACGCTGGTGCTAACCCTACGCCCGACGGGCCTGTTGCCGTTAGTGACCGATAACTTACCGATGCGTATCCTGCCGACGGAAATACTCAGCGGTACGCCGCTGCGCAGCCGTGATATTCGACTGGGCGACGATCCTGGTATCAACGGTCAGCTGTGGGACCCGCAGCGTATTGATATTACCGCGCAGCAGGGCACCTGGGAGCGCTGGACGGTGCGCGCGGACGCGCCGCAGTCGTTCCATATTGAAGGTGTGATGTTCCAGATTCGTAACGTCAACGGCGCGATGCCGTTGCCGGAAGATCGCGGCTGGAAAGACACCGTCTGGATTGACGGCCAGGTCGAGCTGCTGGTCTACTACGGTCAGCCGTCGTGGCCGCACTTCCCGTTCCAGTTCGCCAGCCAGACGCTGGAGCTGGCCGATCGCGGCTCCATTGGCCAGATTCTGGTGAACCCCGCGCCGTAAGACATCGCTAAACAACCCGGCCGAGCGTCGCGACGCCGGGGTTATCAACGCGTTAAAAAATCCCGTTTCATAGAACGTCGATCGGGCTTATAATCCCCGACCTTTGATTATTTTTTTACCATTTTTTGGAAGCAACATGAGCGCTATCTCCCTGATCCAACCGGATCGCGACCTTTTCTCCTGGCCGCAGTACTGGGCCGCCTGCTTTGGGCCGGCGCCGTTTTTGCCGATGTCACGTGAAGAGATGGATCAACTTGGCTGGGATAGCTGCGACATCATTCTGGTAACCGGCGACGCCTACGTCGACCACCCGAGCTTCGGGATGGCAATTTGCGGCCGTATGCTGGAAGCGCAGGGCTTCCGCGTAGGGATCATCGCCCAGCCGGACTGGAACAGCAAAGACGACTTTATGCGTCTGGGCAAACCCAATCTGTTCTTCGGGGTTACCGCCGGTAACATGGACTCGATGATCAACCGCTACACCGCCGACCGGAAGCTGCGTCATGACGACGCCTACACCCCGGACAACGTGGCGGGCAAGCGCCCGGACCGCGCGACGCTGGTGTATACCCAACGCTGTAAAGAAGCGTGGAAAGATGTGCCGGTGATCCTCGGCGGTATTGAAGCCAGCCTGCGTCGTACCGCCCACTATGACTACTGGTCTGATACCGTGCGCCGCTCGGTGCTGATCGACGCCAAGGCCGATATGCTGATGTTCGGCAACGGCGAACGCCCGCTGGTGGAAGTGGCTCACCGCCTGGCGCTGGGCGAAAAAATCACTGAAATTCGCGATGTGCGCAACACTGCGATTATCGTTAAAGAAGCGCTGCCGGGCTGGTCCGGCGTCGACTCCACCCGTATCGACACCCCGGGGAAAATCGACCCCATTCCGCACCCGTACGGGGAAGACCTGCCGTGCGCCGACAACAAGCCGGTAGCGCCGAAAAAGCAGGAAGCAAAAGTGGTTACCGTACAGCCGCCGCGTCCGAAACCGTGGGAAAAAACCTACGTGCTGCTGCCGTCGTTTGAAAAAGTGAAAAACGATAAGGTGCTGTACGCTCACGCTTCGCGCATTCTTCACCATGAAACCAACCCGGGCAGCGCCCGTGCGCTGATGCAGAAGCAGGGCGACCGCTATATCTGGATTAACCCGCCGGCTATCCCGCTGTCGACCGAAGAGATGGACAGCGTATTTGCGCTGCCGTATAAGCGTGTGCCGCATCCTGCATACGGCAAGGCGCGTATTCCGGCGTATGAGATGATTCGCTTCTCTATCAACATCATGCGCGGCTGCTTTGGCGGATGCTCGTTCTGCTCGATTACCGAGCACGAAGGGCGCATTATTCAAAGCCGTTCTGAAGATTCGATCATCAACGAAATCGAAGCCATTCGCGACACGGTGCCCGGTTTTACCGGCATTATCTCCGACCTTGGTGGCCCGACGGCCAACATGTACATGCTGCGCTGTAAGTCGCCGCGTGCCGAGCAGACCTGCCGTCGTCTCTCCTGCGTGTACCCGGAAATTTGCCCGCATATGGATACCGACCATACGCCGACCATCAACCTGTATCGCCGCGCCCGCGACCTGAAAGGCATCAAAAAGATCCTGATCGCTTCCGGCGTGCGTTATGACCTGGCCGTGGAAGACCCGCGCTACATTAAAGAGCTGGCGACGCACCACGTCGGCGGCTACCTGAAGATTGCGCCGGAGCACACTGAAGAAGGGCCGTTGTCGAAAATGATGAAGCCGGGGATGGGCAGCTATCACCGCTTTAAAGAGCTGTTTGACACCTATTCGAAGCAGGCGGGCAAAGAACAGTATCTGATCCCTTACTTTATCTCCGCGCACCCAGGCACGCGTGATGAAGATATGGTGAACCTGGCGCTGTGGCTCAAGCAGCACCGTTTCCGCCTCGATCAGGTACAAAACTTCTATCCATCGCCGCTGGCGAACTCGACCACCATGTATTACACCGGCAAGAACCCGCTGGGTAAAATTGGCTATAAGAGTGAAGACGTGGTGGTGCCGAAGGGCGATAAACAGCGCCGTCTGCATAAAGCGCTGCTGCGCTATCACGATCCGGCTAACTGGCCGCTGATCCGTACCGCGCTAGAGGCGATGGGGAAAAAGCATCTGATCGGCAGCCGTCGCGATTGCCTGGTCCCGGCGCCAACGCTGGATGAGATGCGCGAAGCGCGTCGCCAGAATCGCAATACGCGCCCGGCGCTGACCAAGCATACGCCGGTGGCACATCAGCGCCAGACGCCGACAGCGGCGAAAAGAGCTCCTGCCGCACAGCCGCGTAAGCCATCGGCCGACGCGATGAAAAAACGGGCCAAACCGGCGCGTTAATGCGCTGAGACCCGCGGTGTGTCATCAGGTTGATGGCGTGCCGCGGGTTGCTCTGTCCTCAGCGGCCACGCTGCGCAGCCGCTGTAAAAGGCTGCCTTCCCCGGGAAGAATCACATCTTCTATCACCCAATTATTCTCTATTTTGCTTAGCACGATATCGCGCTCGCCGGGTGTATTTTCGTTGAGCCAATACGCAACGTGAATTTTGGCCTGCCCGGTATTTTGCTCCACCACGTTCATGGCGATGATTTTTTGAAAGTCGCCCTCGCTGCATCCGCATAATGGGTTGCTATTGATATATTCCAGCGTGTGGGGATCTTCAAACGTTTTACCGCTATTGCCTTCCGCATGTTCATAATCGATGAGCGCCTGAAGCAGCGTTGGAGTCGCCATCGCCGTCCAGGGGACGGGAGAATGAGCAAGCTGCGCATAGACGCGCTGGACAAAAATCTGCGGCTGCGGATGCTGTAATCCCACGAGACTGGCGCGCATCCGTTGGTTTTCGGCATGGAGTCTTTGGTAGAGCGTAACGCCATTGCTGTCGCTATCGATTACGTCATCAATCCTCCAGCGATCGCCTTCGGCAATCAGCGTCAGCGTAATGAGCGTGAGGACCGCGCTATCGCTTTTTAGCGGATGAAAGCGCACCGTGACCTCGGCGTGCGTGGCATCACTTTGCGTGGCCTGGATGCTTTCCACAAAGGGGGATTCAAAATCCTGGCAGCCGCACATCGGGTCGTAATCCAGAAAGCCTTCATCACCCGGCAGGATATAGCGATCGTTTTCGTTTAATTCTTCGACCAGGCGCTGAGAGATAATTCGCGTTTCGCCCGTTTCACCAAAGTAGACGAACTGCTCATCGTTCAGATAGGCGTGGTAAAGCTGTTCAACGGTTTGTTGTGGTGAAAGCGTCGGCTGCGCCAGGGCGCTGGTGCTCAGCCACAAGAGCGGCAGTAAAAACAACCCACGGATCATTTTTCCCATTCTGCATTTCCTTTGCATGATGCATGTTATCCCGACGCGCCTTAATGTTACCGGCTCTCCGATTTTTCCTGCATATCTCTGATTCTTTTTGCCAGCGCCGCCAGCTGTTCGTCATCCGCGCGTTCATGATCGTGTGAGGATAAATACCCTTCATACTGCGTGAAGAATTTTGTCTGCCGGTTTTCGATCGGCCGCCACTGGCGCATATCGCCGGTGCCGTGCATCGGGCTGAGCTTACTGTGCACATGATCGACGCCGAAGCCTTCAAAGAACATCCCCGTGCGCCCCACGTCGTCGAAGGTGTTATCCAGTAATTTGGCGACCTTCTGCGTCGCCAGCACTAAGTCTGCCAGCGCCTGCGGCGGCATATCGAATGCGTAGCTGGGGTAGTGTTTTTTAGGGATCACGACGGTGAAGCCTTCGGTATTGGGGAAAATCGATAAAAAGGCGAGATGATGTTCGTCTTCCCAGACCTTATGGCAGGGGGCTTTACCTTCAACAATCTGGCAAAAAATGCAGCTCATGGCGTCCTCTCCGTTAACGTAGAATCGTTACTGTAGCAGACGCAGGCAATAAAAAACCCGGCGTGAGCCGGGCTTGAGAGATTAACCGCCGAACTGGTCAGGATCCGGCCCTAAACGCTTGCGTTGATCCAGCGCGGCGATAGCGGTGAGCTCGTCTTTATCCAGGCGGAAGTCCCAGACGTCGAAGTTTTCGGCGATGCGCGACGGCGTCACCGATTTTGGAATCACCACCAGACCGCTGTCGAGATGCCAGCGAATGACGATCTGCGCCGGGGTTTTACCGTACTTGTCGGCAAGATGACGAATCACTTTCTGATCGAACACGCCTTCGCCCCCCTGTGCCAGCGGGCTCCACGATTCGGTCTGAATTTTGTGGGTGGCGTTCCACGCATTCAGCTGGCGTTGCTGCATCAGCGGATGCAGTTCAATCTGGTTAATCACCGGCGCAACGCCGGTTTCGTCAATCAGCCGCTGCAGATGCGGAACCTGGAAGTTACACACGCCAATGCTCTTGACCAGCCCCTGTTGTTGCAGCGCAATCAACGCTTTCCATGCGTCGATGTAGTGATCCGATGCGGGCACTGGCCAGTGGATCAGGTACAGATCGAGATAGTCGAGCTGCAAATGTTCCAGGCTTTCCTGCAGCGCGTCGGCGGCGCGCAGATGGGAGTCATTCCATAGCTTGGTGGTGATAAACAGATCTTCACGCGCAATGCCTGCGCTCTTAATCGCTTTACCCACGCCTGACTCATTTTTGTAGGCGGCGGCAGTATCAATGGAACGGTAACCGACCTCAATCGCCTTGTGGATTGCGGTCACGACTTCTTCATTACTGGCCTGCCATACGCCCAGGCCCAGCTGCGGCATTACATTGCCATCGTGCAGTTTAATCACGGTTGGTTGTGTCATGCATTTCTCCTTTTCATCAGCTTATCGGGGCGTGCCCCGATAAGGTTTGTAGGATTAAGTCTGGTCTAAATATGCCAAAACGAAAGGTAAAGCGAGGATGGATTAGCGAGCGGCTTCGTAAATACGACGGCTCACGTCGAGGGTAATATCCTGATTTTCACCAAGTTTAGTCATACCGTGCTCTTCGAGTTTTTTCAGCAGCGCCGGGATGGAGCTGCCGTCCAGACCGTAGTCAGACAGGCGGGTTGGTACGCCCATTTTTTCAAAGAAGCTGCGGGTTGCGGCGATGGCGGCATCGATACGCGCATCGTCTGTGCCTTCGGTAATGTTCCATACGCGTTCGGCATATTGCAGCAGCTTAGCGCGCTTGGTGTCGCGTTTTTCATTCCACAGTGCCGGCAGCACGATAGCCAGCGTCTGCGCGTGATCCAGACCGTGCATTGCGGTCAGCTCATGCCCCAGCATATGGGTTGCCCAGTCCTGCGGCACACCCGCGCCGATCAGACCGTTAAGCGCCTGGGTGGCGGCCCACATAATGTTGGCGCGCACGTCGTAGTTTTCCGGTTCCTGAAGCGCTTTCGGGCCATCTTCGACCAGGGTCAGCAGAATGCCTTCGGCAAAGCGGTCCTGAATTTTACCGTTAACCGGGTAGGTCACGTACTGTTCAACGGTGTGAACGAAGGCGTCGACAACGCCGTTAGCGACCTGGCGCGGCGGCAGGGTGTAGGTGTAAACCGGGTCCAGAATGGCGAACTGCGGCTGGACGTGCGCAGACATAAAGGCTCGTTTGTCGCCGGTGGTTTTACGGGAGATGACCGCGCCTTTATTTGACTCAGAACCGGTCGCCGGCAGGGTCAGGACGGAGCCCATCGGGATAGCGCTTTTTACGTTGCTGCCGTAGGTTTCGAGAATTTCCCACGGATCGATGCTTTCATCGTAGTGCGCCGCAGCGGCGATAAATTTAGTGCCGTCGAGTACGGAACCGCCGCCGACTGCCAGCAGGAAAGTCACCTTTTGCTCGCGGGCAATCTTCACCGCGTTCATGAGCGTTTCATAGGACGGGTTTGGCTCGATGCCGCCGAATTCCAGCACATCCAGGCCTTTCAGCGCGGCCAGAACCTGATCCAGTACGCCGGTTTTTTTCACGCTGCCGCCGCCGTAGGTAATCAGTACGCGGGCGTCTGCCGGGATCTGAGCGCGCAGATTTTCGATAGCGCCTTTACCGAACAGGATGCGGGTCGGGGTGTGAAGATCAAAATTAAACATTGCTCGTTCCCTTCTTGGTGGGTGAAAAACAAGGTGGCGAAAGGTCGCCGCCGAATGACATCATTGTGGTCCTCGTCGCCGTACCTCTCAATGCACATTTCTGCGTTTGTCTTGCCCATTTCTCCATATGGCTGGAGAATTACGTTAATCATGGTCACAATGATTGCGTTGGAAAAGGCATCTGGAGCCCCCGTTGATGAACCGTGACGAAATCTGTGCGCTGCTGACAGAGAAAATTAAGCAGCTGAAAAATAACGAACAAAATCTTCAGGCGCTGCTGCCGGAGATTCAGCTTATCTACGGCACCCGGCCAAACGGGCGCACGCCGGTGATGTACCGGCCGGGCATCGTTTTTCTCTTTTCCGGCTATAAAATCGGTTATATCAACGACCGTACCTTCCGCTACGATGCGAACGAATACCTGCTGCTGACGGTACCTTTACCCTTCGAATGTGAAACTTTTGCGACTGAAGATGCGCCGCTGGCCGGTCTGCGGCTTGATGTCGATCTGTTTCAGCTTCAGGCGCTGCTGATGGACATTGGCGAAGACCCACTGTTTCGCCCCTCGGTGGCGGAAAGCGGCATCAACTCGGCGACGCTGTCTGAGGAGATCCTCTGCGCCGCTGAGCGCCTGCTGGACGTGATGGAACGCCCGCTGGACGCTCGTATTCTCGGCAAACAGATTATTCGTGAGATGCTGTACCACGTGCTGACCGGGCCGCGCGGCGGCGCGCTGATGGCGCTGGTCAGCCGCCAGACGCACTTTAGCCAGATAGGCCGGGTACTGAAGCGCATTGAAAGCCAGTACACCGAATCGCTGAGCGTCGATCAGCTGGCCGCCGAAGCAAACATGAGCCTGTCAGCGTTCCACCATAATTTTAAGTCAGTCACCAGCACTTCGCCGCTGCAATATCTGAAAACCTATCGGCTGCATAAAGCACGGATGATGATGGCGCACGATGGGCTGAAGGCCAGCGCAGCGGCCATGCAGGTGGGTTACGAAAGCGCGTCGCAGTTTAGCAGGGAGTTTAAGCGGTACTTCGGGCTCACGCCGGGGGAGGATGCGGCACGACTGCGTGGCATGTAATCAGGAGCCGGATAAAGAGGTTTGCCTGATAAGCGCAACGCCATCAGGCAAACCCGGCGCACGTTGCCGGATGGCGGCGTAAATGCCTTATCCGGCCTACGTGTGCTATGCGATCAGGCGTCGCAATACTTTTTCTTGATAACCACAATCACCGTGCCGAGCAGCCCGACAACCAGCAGGAAAATCGGCAGAATCATCAGGAAGGTCATCACCTGATCTTCATGGCGCTTCACGAACGGAATCATGCTGATGGCGTAGCCCAGACTGGTGACCACGCCCACCCACAGCAGCGCGCTTAGCCAGTTAAACAGCTGGAAGCGACGATTCGGCAGGCCGGAAATGCCCGCCATTGTTGGCAGCAGGGTGCGCACGAATGCCAGGAAGCGCCCGGCGAGCAGCGCCAGCAGGCCGTGGCGGTCGAACATACAGGTTGCGCGCTGATGGTATTTTTCCGGCAGCTGTGCGAGCCAGCCTTTTACCACTCGGGTGTTGCCCAGCCAGCGCCCCTGAATATAGCTCAGCCAGCAGCCGAGGCTGGCGGCGGTGGTCAGGATGACGAGGGTAGGGACGTAGCCCATCACGCCCTTGGCGATGAGCGCGCCCGCCAATAGCAATAGGCTATCGCCGGGGAGGAAGGAGGCGGGGAGCAGGCCGTTTTCCAGAAACAGAGTGGCAAACATGACCAGATAAACAACCCCCACGACGTGCGGATTCGCCAGGGCAGCAAAATCGTGCTGCCAAAGCGCGGCGACTATATCTTGAATAACGACCATGGACATTCCTGTGGAACAGCGTTTTCACTTATTGTACGCCCGAATTCTTAAGAACACCTTGATCCCGGGCGCAACAAATGAAGCCGTATTGTTCAGCCAGGCTGACAATCACGTGAAATTTGTTTACGCCTGGCGACGAGGGCACTCGGGAACCGACTGTTCTCAACATCGGTGACGCCGCCGTAGGCTGCGCCAAAAACATTGCTAACCCGCCCGGCACTGACCATGCCGGACCCGGCTATGTTACACGATGCGGGCGAATCCTGCCGCTAAATCCTCAATCAGATCGTCAACGTTCTCCAGGCCGATGTGAACGCGGATGAGCGTGCCCTCAAAATCAATCTTACCTTCAGGGCGGATGCTGGCGAGCTCTTCCGGTTGGTTGGCCAGAATGAGCGATTCAAAGCCGCCCCACGAGTACGCCATGCTGAACAGCGAAAAGTTATCGAGATACTGCGCCAGCTCATCGTTATTCAGACGTTTATTCAAAACGAAGGAGAACAGGCCGCTGCTGCCGGTGAAGTCGCGCTGCCAGAACTCATGGCCTTTGCTGCCCGGCAGCGCCGGGTGGTTAGCGCGCGCCACCTGCGGCTGCTGTGCCAGCCATTCGGCAATTTTCAGGCTGCTTTCATGGTGCTGGCGCAGGCGCACGCCCAGCGTGCGCAGGCCGCGGCTGGTCATATAGGCGGTATCCGCGTCGAGCATCTGACCCATCAGGTAGGCATTTTCGCGCAGCTGCGCCCAGCAGCGTTCATTGGCTACCGCCGTACCGACCATGGCGTCTGAGTGACCAATTAAATATTTTGTGCCGGCCTGAATGGAAATATCGATATCGAAATCGAGCGCTTTGAACAGAATCCCCGCCGCCCAGGTGTTGTCGATCATGATGATCGCCTCGGGCGCAACGCTGCGCACGGCGGCAACAATCGCCGGTACGTCATGCACTTCCATGGTGATCGAACCCGGTGATTCCAGGAACACCACTTTGGTGTTGGGCTGGATCAGGCCAGCAATGTCGGCGCCAATCAACGGGTCGAACCAGCCGGTGCTCACGCCCAGCTTGCCAAGAATTTTGGTGCAAAAATCCTGCGTCGGCTCATAGGCGGTGTTGGTCAGCAGGACGTGATCGCCCTGCTCGACGAAGGCCAGAATGGTGTTGGCGACCGCCGCCGCACCGCAGGGGAAGAGCGCGCAGCCGGCGCCGCCTTCCAGCTCGCACATGGCCTCCTGGAGTGAGAAATGCGTGAGCGTCCCGCGACGGCCATAAAACAGCTCGCCGTTGGCGCGGTTACGGGTTGCCTGTTTCTTGGCGGCAACGGTCTCGAAAACCAGCGAAGAGGCGCGCTGAATCACGCTGTTTACCGATCCCTGGGTGTATTTTTTGCTGCGTCCGGCGTTAACCAGCGCGGTATCAAGGTGCTTGTCTGCCATCTTGGGTCTACCTGTTTTTATACGTCTGGACGTCTAAACTATCATGATTGTTCATGCGATGGCGCGTTGCAAACGCATACAGGAGAAAATTTTGCCAAAAAGCGCGCAGAAAACTTTTTTACTGCGTAAGCGCAAGGAAAATAAGTGTGATTTGAGTCAATATGTAAATACTAATGAGAACTACTATCAATTCGACGTTGTTTTGATATTATTGGTCTCAGATTTTGTGATTTATGTCCTGGAGATACACAGTGGGTAATAATTTGATGCAGGCGGATCTCTCCGTTTGGGGTATGTATCATCATGCCGACATCGTGGTTAAAGTGGTCATGATTGGCTTGATACTGGCATCCGTCGTCACCTGGGCTATTTTCTTCAGCAAGGGCGCCGAGCTCATTTCTCATAAGCGCCGCCTCAAGCGCGAACAGAAGCTGTTAGCCGATGCGCGTTCACTCAATCAGGCGCACGAAACGGCCGCCGCATTCGACGCCCGCAGCCTGAGCAGCCAGCTGATTAATGAAGCGCAGAACGAACTCGAGCTTTCGGCCGGTTCGCAAGACAACGAAGGCATTAAAGAACGTACCGGTTTCCGCCTTGAACGTCGCGTTGCGGCGGTAGGCCGTCACATGGGACGCGGTAACGGCTTCCTCGCGACCATCGGTGCTATCTCTCCGTTCGTCGGCCTGTTCGGCACCGTATGGGGCATCATGAACAGCTTTATCGGTATCGCCCAGACCCAAACCACTAACCTGGCGGTGGTGGCACCGGGTATCGCAGAAGCCCTGCTGGCGACTGCGATTGGCCTGTTTGCCGCGATTCCGGCGGTGGTGATTTATAACGTCTTCGCGCGTCTCATCGGCGGCTTCAAGGCCAACCTTAGCGATGTGGCCGCCCAGGTTCTGCTGCTGCAGAGTCGCGATCTGGATCTCAGCGCCAGCGGCGTGCATCCGGTCCGTACCGCCCAGAAATTACGAGTAGGTTAATGCCCCATGGCAATGCGTCTTAATGAAAATCTGGACGACACCGGCGAAATGCATGAAATCAACGTGACGCCGTTTATCGACGTCATGCTGGTGCTCTTGATTATCTTCATGGTTGCCGCACCGCTGGCGACCGTCGATGTCAAAGTGAATCTGCCGGCGTCTTCTAGCCAACCGCAGCCACGCCCGGAAAAACCGGTCTACCTGTCGGTGAAAGCGGATAAATCGATGTTCCTCGGTAATGATCCCATCACCGATGACAACATGGTCACGGCGCTGGAAGCGCTGACGGAAGGCAAGAAAGACACCACCATCTTCTTCCGCGCCGATAAAACGGTGGACTATGAAACGATGATGAAGGTTATGGATACGCTTCATCAGGCGGGCTATCTGAAGATTGGCCTGGTTGGCGAAGAGACCGTCGCGAAAAAATAATCACACCGGATGGCGCGCTCTGCGCCATCCGTTATATCTCCCTGGTAATATCATATTTATCTTAAGTCTTATTTTCTGCACGGCATTTCTGCTGATATTTAAATGTTATTTAGCAGTGCTTCATTCGCGTTATATATTTTTAACGTTAGAGTGGCTAGCCTGAAATAACCTTTCTACGCTTAATTCTGAACGCTAACAATAATATATAAACCTGCAGCGGACGGACATTATCATGGCCATAATATCTTTGCGACAAGCTGAAGGTACGCATCGTGACCTCATCTCGTTATCGACAATTCGTCAGAGGGCGGACCGCCTGCTGTTGGTGCTGGTTTGGGTTATGTGGTTTATTTCGCTCGCGGTGGGATGGCGCCATGATAATCCTGCTCTGGCGTTGCTGGTGGCAAGCTGTCTGACTGTCCTTGGCACCATCATGACGCTGCTTTTCTCCGGCAGACTGATCGCCCGGCTGGTTTATGCTGTTATTTTGATGGCCTACTCTGCACTACTTATTCAGCTTGGTGAAGGGGAAACTGAATATCATTTTTCGGTATTTGTACTGCTCTCTGCGCTGCTGGCCTGGCGTGATTGGCGGCCGTTAATTATGGGCGCGGCGGTGATTGCGCTGCATCATCTGGTGTTTAATTATTTACAGCAATATGGCTTATTTCATATTGCCGTCTTTATGCACCCCGGCCTGCATATGGTGATTATGCACGGCCTGTTTGTGGTCGTGCAGACGGTATTCCTGGTCTTTCTGGCAGTACGCATGGAGCAGGATGCTCGCTCGGCTAGCGAGGTGGCGAAGCTGGCGGCGGTGATTAACCGCGAGTCGGGTTACCTGACGCTTGAGCGCGACAGCAAAACCAGCCGTTCGCCTTTTGCCCGTACCTTTAGCCTGACGCTCGACGCCATGCGAACGACGCTGGAGCAGGTCAGCGGCAACGTTTCTCAACTGCTGGATGCATCGCAAACGCTGCTGCAGCGCAATACGGCGCTGTCTGAACGTACGGACAGCCAGGCGCGTTCGTTGGCAGTCACCGCCAGCGCCATGGAACAGCTCGCCGCCGCCGCCTCGCTCACCAGCGAGAAGGCCAGCGAAGCGCGATCGCTGGCAGAGCAGGCCAGCGGCGTAGCGCGAGAAGGGGGAGAGAATATCCGCGCGGCGATGGCGTCCATGACGCACATCCGTGATGAATCGCAAAAGATCAGCGGCATTCTGGAGATGATTGACGGCATCGCCTTCCAGACGAATATTCTGTCGCTCAATGCTTCCGTTGAAGCGGCCAGAGCCGGCGCGCACGGCAAAGGGTTTGCCGTCGTGGCTGCCGAAGTGCGCACGCTGGCGCTCCGCTGTGAAGGCGCTGCACGCGATATCCGCCAGCTCATTTCCGCCTCAGTCGAGCGTACGCATCAGGGGAGTGAGCAGGTTGAGCGGGCCGGGAAAACCATGGCGGCGATCATCAGCAACATTGATAGTCTGCAATCCTGCGTCGACGTGCTTTCATCCATGAGCGACCAGCAGCGCGCCAGCGTTCTCCAGATGAAGGGCAGTATTGCCCACATTGATGCCAGCGTGCAGGAGAACGCACAGCACGTGGCGCAAACTATTCAGGTGGCGCATCAGCAGCAGCAGCAAACCGGGGAACTGAAGTCGGCGATTTCGGTATTCAGGCTGGTGTAGGCTCACAAAATCGAAAGGTGTATGACAAATCGTCCAGTTATGTGACAACTTTCGCAGTTGCCAGAAAACGTAATGCCAGTATGAAAAATGACAATAGGATTGCCATTTTCATCCTCCTACATTGAAGCCTCTTCAATTCAGGAGGAATTACGCATGGTAAACGAGAGGAAATTGTCTTTCACCGAAAAGCTGGGATACGGCATGGGCGATGCTGCTTGCGGCATCGTCTATTCATCGGTCACGATGTTTTTAACCTGGTTTTACACCGATATTTACGGCCTCTCCGCGGCGGCGGTGGGGGTGATGTTCCTGGTAACGCGCGTGCTGGACGCGATTACCGACCCGCTCACCGGCATCGTTGCCGACCGGGTGAAAACCCGCTGGGGCCACTTCCGCCCTTGGCTTATCTGGTTCGCTATTCCCTACGCCGTGCTGGCGGTGATGACCTTCACCACCCCCGCCTTTGGCGCATCGGGTAAGCTGGTTTACGCCTACCTGACTTACACCTTACTCATGCTGTGTTACACCTTTATCAATATTCCGTACTGCGCGTTAGGCGGTGTTATCACCCGCGATGAAAAAGATCGCCTGTCGGCGCAGTCCTACCGCTTTACCATTTCGTCGATCGCCGGGCTGATGGTTTCAGTCGCCACGCTGTTCCTGGTGGACTATCTGGGCAAAGAAGACAAACAGTTCGGCTTTCAGGCCACCATGGGCATTATGGGGGCGATCGCCATTGTGATGCTGGCGTTCTGTTTCTTTTCCACCAACGAGCGCGTGGCGCCTGCGGTGGAACAGCAGGGGAGTATTCGTGAAGATCTGCGCTCGCTGTTGGCGAACGATCAGTGGCGGATCGTGGCAATCATTACCTTCTTTTCCAGTATGGCTGGGGTGATGCGCAGCGCGGCGACGCTGTATTACGCCACCTACCTGATGATGGGCGGCGTTGAGTCTGCCGCCGGTACGGCGATGAAATCGGCGTTTGTGTCAACCAGCGTGGTCGGCACCATTGTCGGCAGCCTCGCGGCGGGCTGGCTGGCGAAGCGCTATCGTGCGGTGTCGCTGTTTAAAAACATCAACCTGCTGCTGGTGGCGGTGGGCGTCGTGATGTTCTTTGTGCCGCCGACCTGGCTGCCGGTGGTGTTCCCGCTGTATTTCCTGGTGGGCTTCTTCCATCAAATGTATCAACCGTTTAAGTGGAACATGATGGCCAACGCCGCCGACTACGGCGAGTGGAAGTTTGGTCGTCGCATCACCGGCCTTTCGTACTCGGGCAACCTGTTTGCGCTCAAAATGGGCATGGCGGTCGCGGGCGCGGTGGTCGGCTTTTCGCTGGGGCTGTTTGGCTATCAGGCTGGCGTGGCTGAACAAACGCCGATGGCGACCATGGGCATTGTTGGCCTGCTAACGCTGGGGCCATCGCTTTCCTATCTGGTGCTGTGGTGGCTGTCGCGCTTCTATACGCTGGACGACCGCGCAATGGCGACCATCCAGCGCGATCTTTCCGCGCGCCAACAGGCGGCGACCGTCGCTGAGCCTGAAACCGTCAGCGGCGTTTTGCATAAAGCCTGAGGAAGATGAAATGATACCGAATGACTACCAGAACCCCATTCTCTGCGCTGATTATTCAGACCCGGACATTGTACGGGTTGGCGATGACTTCTTTATGGTCTCATCCAGCTTTAACCATATGCCTGCGCTGCCGATACTGCACTCGACTGACCTGATCAACTGGCAGATTATCAACCACGTTTTCCAGGCGTTACCGCTGGCCGGATATGATGAATACCAGCCGGGAAAAGGGGTATGGGCCCCTTCTCTTCGCTGGCATGACCATAAGCTGTGGGTCTTTTTCAGCACGCCGGATGAAGGCATTTTTATGTGTCACACCGATGACCCGTGGGGCCAGTGGAGCGCGCCGCACTGCGTGCAGCCCGCCAAAGGCTGGATTGACCCCTGTCCGTTCTGGGACGACAACGGCGACGCCTGGCTGGTGCATGCTTTCGCCCATAGCCGCAGCGGAATCAAGCATCAGCTTCAACTTTTTGCCATGGCGCCAGACGGCACAACGCTGCGCGGCGAAGGGCAAATTATCTACGACGGTTGCTGCGACCAGCCGACGCTGGAAGGGCCAAAGGTCTACAAGCGCGGCGAGTGGTACTATATTTTCGCTCCGGCGGGCAGCGTGGAAACCGGCTGGCAGACGGTGCTGCGCGCTCGCAGTATGACCGGTCCCTGGGTGGCGAAGAATGTGCTGTTCCAGGGCAATACGTCGGTTAACGGTCCGCACCAGGGCGGTTGGGTTGAACTCGACGACGGCGAGTGCTGGTTTGTTCATTTCCAGGACGCGCATCTTTATGGCCGTGTTGTGCATTTACAGCCGATGCGCTGGGCGGCTGACGGTTGGCCGCGTCTGGGAGAACCGCTGGGGGACGATGGAGAAGGGCAGCCGGTACTACGCTGGCCGCGCCCGGCCAGCCTGTCGCCGTCGCCGACGATAAGGCCGCAAACCAGCGATAACTTTACCGCTGGTTTACCCGGGTTACAGTGGCAGTGGCAGGCGAACCCAAACTCGCATTGGCTGCTGCCGGGGACGAATACGCTGAATCTCCGCTGCGTCTCGCTGCCGCAGCCGGAAACGAAACGCAGCATCTACTGGCAGCCCAATTTGCTGCTGCAAAAGTTCCCGGCCTGGCGGTTCAGCGCTGAAACCTCGCTGAAGCTGTGCGATGGTGCCAGCGGTGATGCCGGTGGATTGATCGTTTACGGTGAGCGCTATGCCGCGCTGCTGCTGGAAAAACGCGGTGCAGCGTATCAGTTGCTATGGGTGACGGGCTGGATGAGCGATGCGGGCGTTGTCCGTGAGCATCGTCAGACGGTGGCCCAGCTTGAGGTTGCGGCCTGCGCGCTAAAAGTCGACGTATCTTACGGCGGCATTTGTCGCTTTGCCTGGCGTGAGGAAAGCTCCCCGTGGCAGACGCTGTCTCAGCCTTTCGCCGCCGGTAAGGGCAAATGGGTGGGGGCAAAAGTGGGGCTGCTGGCGGTGTCGCTGGAGGAACACGAGCGTCGGGGTCACTGCGCGTTCGATCACTTCGCCATGGAGATAATCGGCTGATCCGGGCGTTTTTCGCCCTCTTTTTCGGTCTTCAGGATCACGTTTGAAGTGCGGTAATCACCATCTGCAAGGCCGCGGCTGATCTCAAGGGTCGCGGCCTCGCGGTTCAGCACGTGCTGATAGCAGGATTCGGTATGTGCCAGAATTTTGTCGCGCAGGTGCGGGTAGCGGGCCATCACTTCACACAGCGCGGCGCCCAGAATCTCTTCTTTTACCTGGTAGGCGTATATTTCGTGGCGATGCTGCCACTTCATCTTGACCAGCGCCGCGGGGATAGGCTCAGAGAGGCCGGAAATACGCCGTCCTTCGGAGTTTTTTTCCTCGCGTAACGTCTGGAGATTACGCTGAAGGATAGTCTCATCACTGATCTGTGGGCTTAACGGTATATTAGCCGCACTAACATCGACAAGTTTCATGTTCACTTATCCGTCAGATTATAAAATAAGGGAACGGTTCTTTCCTGGGTCATTAAATTAAGCCAGATTTTATTACCGTCTTCATTTATCTCCTGGGTTTTTATCTCCATAATTTGGCTTAGCTCCAGCGCGGAGATCTCCCCCTGAACCACCAGGTTATTTAGCATAAGTGCAAAAGCTTCAATTTTTGCAATACGATATAACCTGTCTTTTATATGACGATCGCGCTCTTCCAGCAGCGGGTTACGTGACTGGCCGCCGCCAATCAAGACGTCGTCCTGCCAGAACGCGAGCGAGACTTTCTCAGGCTCGCCCCCCTGGCTGGCCTGTGCATCCTTGTTTTCTGCGTCCAATGCCGGTATGCAGAAACGGGCTGGGATAAGGGTTTCAGCAATCATATAGGCGTCGTTTGTCGAATGGCTGGGGCGTATTTTTTATTATAGTGAGGTTCGTTGACATTAACATGGTGCACTTTTAAAATCAAAAAAAGTGGAGAAAGCCATGAGCGGTATTATTTATTTTGTGATGCTGTTGCTGTTACTTACCGTCGTTATTTTAATTTTTATGTATGGCCAAAATAACGAAACATCTGAAACCAATAATGAAACCGTTCCCTCCCCGGCGGCGGCACCGCTGGACAAAGACGAAGGCGAAAACCATTTTGCCGCGCTGATGAGCCGGATCACGCCTGCCTGGTACTGGCGTATTAATCATGAATATATCGATTTTGTCCAGTCGACGATTAAGCGTATGTCCACCGAACGCTTGAAAGAGACCCCCGGCCTGTTTGAAGCGCAGGAACGTTGTCGCAATCTCAACGGCGCAGTTTATGAATATTACGATGAGATTAAGCGCCGCTGCCTGAAAGGCGAGCGGGTCACCGACGTTGACCCGGTGGTGCTTGGCCTGCAGCAGTGCTACGAGGAGTTTGCCGAGGAGGCCTATCCCGAGCTGGTGGCGCTGGTGTGGCCGGACTTACAGCGACCGTTTGTCCGCACACATGATGTGTGATCTGAAGTGTTGATGTGATGTTGCCTGATTGAGATATACTAGGGCGAATCTGACTCAAAAACAGGACATTATGGAACGCTTTCTGGAAAATGCGATGTACGCATCGCGCTGGCTTCTGGCCCCGGTTTATTTCGGTCTTTCTCTGGCGCTGCTGGCCCTGACCCTGAAGTTCTTTCAGGAGATTCTGCATGTACTGCCGAACATTTTCAGCATGGCGGAAGCCGATCTGATCCTGACGCTGCTGTCGCTGGTGGATATGACGCTGGTGGGTGGCCTGCTGGTGATGGTGATGTTTTCTGGCTATGAAAACTTTGTCTCGCAGCTGGATATCAGCGAGCACAAAGAGAAGCTGAGCTGGCTGGGCAAAATGGATGCCACTTCGCTGAAGAATAAAGTGGCGGCGTCGATTGTTGCTATCTCGTCTATTCACCTGCTGCGGGTGTTTATGGACGCTAAAAACGTACCGGATAACAAACTGATGTGGTACGTGATTATTCACCTGACCTTTGTTCTGTCGGCCTTTGTGATGGGCTATCTCGATAGCCTGACCCGCGGGAAAAAGTCGTGATGTAGGCCGGATAAGGCGTTCACGCCGCCATCCGGCAGCGTGCGCCGAAATGCCTGATGGCGCTATGCTTATCAGGCCTACAGATTCTCCCAGCGCGGCTGTGGTGATATGCACGAGATGTAGGCCGGATAAAGCGTTCACGCCGCCATCCGGCAGAGTGCGCCGAAATGCCTGATGGCGCTATGCTTATCAGGCCTACAGATACTCCCGGGCGCGCTTACTTATCCGACGACGCCTGCCACAAATTCAACTGCCCATCGGCGACATGCTTGTCAATCTGCGCCAGTTCCTCTGCTGAGAAGCTCAGGTTCGCCAGCGCCTTCACGTTCTCTTCGATTTGTTCCGGCCGGCTGGCACCAATCAGCACGGATGTCACGCGGCTGTCCTTCAGCAGCCAGCTTAGGGCCATCTGCGCCATCGACTGCCCGCGCCGTTGCGCCATTTCGTTGAGCAGGCGCAGGCTGCTGAGGTTGCTTTCGCTCAGCATATTTTCCGTCAGGCCGCGCGCCTTTTTGCCTTCCGTTTGCATGCGCGAACCGTCCGGAATGCCGTTAAGGTATTTGCCGGTCAATAGCCCCTGCGCTAGCGGGGTAAACGCGATGCAGCCGACGCCGTTGTCCGCTAGCGTATCCAGCAGACCGCTCTTATCGACCCAGCGGTTGAGCAGGTTATAAGAAGGTTGGTGAATCAACAGGGGGATTTTCCACTCGCGCAGCAGCGCGACCATCGCCTGCGTACGCTCAGATGAGTAAGAGGATATGCCGACGTACAGCGCCTTACCGCTCTGTACCGCCTGAGCCAGCGCGCTGGCGGTCTCTTCCATCGGCGTTTTCTCATCAACGCGATGAGAATAGAAAATATCGACGTAGTCCAGCCCCATCCGCTGGAGGCTCTGGTCGAGGCTTGCCAGCAGATACTTGCGCGAGCCGCCGGAACCATAAGGCCCCGGCCACATATCGTATCCGGCTTTGGTGGAGACGATCAGCTCGTCGCGGTAGCTGGCGAAGTCCTCCTTCAGCAGGCGGCCAAAGTTCTCTTCGGCGCTGCCCGGCGGCGGGCCATAGTTATTCGCCAGATCGAAATGGGTGATCCCGCAGTCAAAGGCTTTACGCAGCAGCGCGCGCTGGCCTTCTAACGCGTGGATGTGGCCAAAACTGTGCCATAGGCCAAGGGACAGTGCAGGGAGCTGTAAACCGCTGCGGCCGCAGTAGCGATACTGCATGTCTTCATAACGGGCTGGGTTTGCTTGCCAGGCCATAGTTTCTCCTTCTTTTTTTGAAACGCTGTTTCCAGAATACTGGCTTTACGCCAGGCCGCCCGTCGTCGCGATCACACTGCCGCGAATTGGCGCACGAAAAGGCGCGGCTTTCCCCTTTGGGGGTAGCGCCGAAATAGCGCTAGGCATCGCTTAAAAAATCGCTATATAATTTTATATATAACGATTGAGGAGACGTCGATGGATAACCATTTTGGCAAAGGGTTGATCGCGGGTCTGAAGGCGCCTTATGCCGACAGCGCGCAAAAAGTGATTGGTTTTTGCACCGATTATAAACGCGGGTTTGTGCTGGGATTTTCGCACCGGATGTTTGAGAAGACGGGGGACCGCCAGCTGAGCGCCTGGGAAGCGGGAATTCTGACGCGGCGCTATGGCCTCGACAAAGAGATGGTCATGGATTTTTTCAGAGAGCACGATTCCAGTACTACCGTGCGTTATTTTATGGCGGGATACCGTCTGGAAGGGCAATAAAACCGGGCGCAGAGCGCCCGATTAACGCCGCTACTGCTGACGCTTATCTTCCGTGTTGGTGTCAAAATCGCTAGCGTCATGCCGCTCGTGCAGCTGTTCATTCAACGGGCCGCTGGTGCGGTTCACCATGCGGCCGCGCTGCACGCCCGGGCGGCTGGCGATATCTTTCGCCCAGCGCATTACGTTCTTGTAGCTTTCGGCATCCAGGAACTCCGCCGCGCCGTACACGTTGCCCAGCACCACGTTACCGTACCATGGCCAGATGGCGATGTCGGCGATCGTGTACTCTTCGCCCGCCACGTAGCGACCGCGTGCCAGCTGTTTATCCAGCACGTCGAGCTGGCGTTTGGCTTCCATCGTGAAGCGGTTGATTGCGTACTCAATTTTCACCGGCGCATAGTTGTAGAAGTGGCCAAAGCCGCCGCCGAGGAACGGCGCAGAGCCCTGAAGCCAGAACAGCCAGTTAAGGGTTTCAGTACGCCCTGCCGGATCTTTTGGCAGGAAGTGGCCAAACTTTTCCGCCAGATACAACAGAATATTGCCGGACTCAAACACGCGGGTTGGCGGGGTGGTCGAGTGGTCGCGCAGCGCCGGGATTTTCGAGTTCGGGTTCACCTCGACAAAACCGCTGGAGAACTGGTCGCCCTCACCAATACGGATTAACCACGCATCGTACTCAGCCTCCGTAACGCCCAGTGCCAGCAGTTCCTCAAGCATAATAGTGACTTTCTGACCGTTCGGCGTGCCGAGGGAGTATAGCTGTAACGGATGATGGCCAACCGGCAGCGTCTGTTCATGCGTTGCGCCGGAGACGGGGCGGTTAATATTGGCGAATGCGCCGCCGCTGTTTTGCGTCCACTCCCAGACTTTGGGTGGCTGATAGGTGTTCTCTGACATAATCGCTCGCCTTATATTGATGATGTGTTTGGACAATCAAGTTTAGCAGCCTCAGGCAAAAATCCGCGCTAACCTGCCGCGCATCCCGCGTACTGAAACCGCCAGGTATTGTGGATGCCCATTTTTCAGATGAATATTTTTCCTCCGCAGCGGCCATCCTCGCCTGCACGGGTGTATGATTAATCCACTTTTGTTGGATTAATTTCAACGTGCGGGGCGATAAAAATCGCGACGCGCGTTTGAGGAAGGTTCATGAGCACGGGAAGTACCAATAGTGACGCCCCATTTGGCACGTTGTTGGGGTATGCGCCGGGTGGCGTAGCGATTTACTCTTCGAATTACAGCAGCTTAAAACCGGGCGACATGCCTGACGACGCCTCGTTTCGTAGCTACATTGATAACGAATACATGGGCCACAAATGGCAGTGCGTTGAGTTTGCCCGCCGCTTCCTGTTTATCACCTACGGTTTTGTCTTCACCGACGTCAGCATGGCCTATGAAATCTTCTCCCTGCGCTATCTGCGCCAGGTGGTGAACGACGCCATCCTGCCGCTACAGGCTTTTGCCAACGGCTCCCGTCGCCCGCCGCTCGTCGGCTCGCTGCTTATCTGGCAGAAAGGCGGCGAGTTTAACGAAACCGGCCACGTGGCGGTGATTACCCAGTTGCTGGGGAATAAGGTGCGTATCGCCGAACAGAACGTGCTGCATTCGCCGCTGCCGGCAGGGCAGCAGTGGACGCGCGAGCTGACGCTGGAAGTAAAAGACGGGCACTACACGCTGCATGATACCTTCGACGACACGACGATTCTGGGCTGGATGATCCAGACCGACGATGCGCGTTACAGCCTGCCCCAGCCGGCCATTGCCGGTGAAGCGCTGAAGCTGGGCGGCGCACGCCTCGACAACCACGGTCAGTTCGACGGTGAATGGTTGAACGAAAAAGACTCGCTCCAGCAGGCCTATATCGCGGCAAACGGCCACGTGATTAACCGCGATCCGTACCAGTACTTCACCATGACCGAGAGCGCGGAGCAGGAGCTTATCAAGGCGACTAACGAGATGCATCTGATGTATCTCCACGCCACCGATAAAGTCATGCGCGACGATAACCTGCTGGCGCTGTTTGATATTCCGAAAATTCTTTGGCCGCGTCTGCGCCTTTCGTGGCAGCGCCGCCGCCACGACATGATTACCGGGCGCATGGACTTCTGCATGGATGAGCGCGGGTTGAAGGTGTACGAGTACAACGCCGACTCCGCCTCTTGTCATACCGAAGGCGGGCTGATCCTCGAACAGTGGCTGAAAACCGGCTATCGCGGCAACGGTCATAACCCAGCGGAAGATCTGCTGGGTGAGCTGGTCGGCGCGTGGAAGCACAGCCTGGCACGGCCGTTCGTGCACATCATGCAGGACAAGGATCTGGAAGAGAACTACCACGCGCAGTTTATGCAGCGTGCGCTGGAGCAGGCGGGCTTTGAGAGCAAAATTCTTCACGGTCTTGATGAACTGCACTGGGATGCTGCCGGCCAGCTGATTGACGGCGACGGACGGCTGGTGAACTGCGTGTGGAAAACCTGGGCATGGGAAACGGCCATTGAGCAGGTGCGCGAGGTCAGCGAAGACGAGTACGCGGCGGTGCCGATTCGTACCGGCAGCCCTGATGGCGAAGTCCGCCTGATCGACGTGCTGCTACGCCCGGAAGTGATGGTCTTTGAACCGCTATGGACGGTGATCCCCGGCAACAAAGCGATCCTCCCGGTGCTGTGGTCACTGTTCCCGAACCACCCATACCTGCTGGATACCGACTTTGAAGTCAGCGAGCATCTGGCGAAAACGGGCTACGCCATTAAGCCGATTTCCGGGCGCTGCGGCAGCAATATCGATCTTGTCAGCGGCCACGACCAGCTGCTGGATCAGACCAGCGGGAAATTCGTCGATCGGAAAAATATTTACCAGCAACTTTGGTGCTTGCCAAACGTGGCCGGAAAATATATTCAGGTATGTACCTTTACCGTCGGCGGTAACTACGGCGGCACCTGCCTGCGCGGCGATGATTCTCTGGTGATAAAAAAAGAGAGTGATATCGAACCGCTGGTGGTCATTAAAGATAACGAATAAAGGCAAGCAGGCCGGATAAGGCGGAGCCGCCATCCGGCAATCTGTGTTGGGTTGCCTGATGGCGCTTCGCTTATCAGGCCGACGTAAAGAAAGCCTGCAATCAACACAACAACAAGACAGAAAAGGAACATAGTATGCACGACAGGCGACTCGCCGCCCGCGCGCGGGAGCTTAAACCCTCCGCCGTCCGCGAACTCCTCAAACACAGTAAACTGCCCGGCGTTATTTCGCTCGGCGGCGGCATTCCGGCACCGGAGCTTTTTGATACCGAAGGGCTGGAGCTGGCGGTGCAGAAGGTGATGCGCGAACGCTTCAACGATGCGTTCCAGTATGGGCTGACCGAAGGCTATCCGCCGCTGCGTCAGGCCGTCAGCGAACTGTGTCAGGCGCGCGGCGTGGCCTGTCAGGCAAGCCATGTTTACATCACTTCCGGTTCGCAGCAGTCGCTCGATATCGTGGCGCGCACCCTGCTCGATCCGGGCGACACGATTGTTGTTGAACGCCCGACCTATCTGGCGGCGCTACAGGTGTTCCAGCTGGCGCAGGCCAATATTCTGAGCGTTGATACCGACGACAACGGAATGCTGGTAGAACAGCTCGCCGAACGGCTGGCGACCACGCGGGTTAAAGCCGTGTACCTGGTGCCCACTTTCGGCAACCCGGGCGGCAAAACCCTGAGTGACGATCGCCGCCGCCGTCTGGTTGAGCTGGCGAAGCAGTATGACTTTGTCATTATTGAAGACGATCCGTACGGTGAAATCAGCTTTACGGACGAAGTGCAACGCCCGTTGTACCAGCACGCGCTGGAATTGGACTGTGAAGATCGCGTGGTTTACACCTCAACCTTCTCGAAAATTCTTGCGCCGGGAATGCGTATCGGCTGGATCGTGATGCCGGACTGGCTGGCACAGCAAACGGTGATCGTGAAGCAGGCGGCGGATCTGCATACCAACATGCTGTCACAGGTGATTACCGCGGAGTATCTCACCATGAATCGCCTGGAAAGCCAGATCGCGCTGATTCGTGAAGATTACCGTAAGAAGTGCGATGCGCTGGCCGACGCGCTGGAAAGTCGTCTGGGCGAGCATCTGGAATTCAGTCGTCCGAAAGGCGGGATGTTCCTGTGGGCGCGTTTCCGCTATCCGTTTGATACCATGAAATGGCTGGAAAAAACGCTGGAAAATGGCGTGGTGTATGTGCCGGGTGAAGCGTTCTATAACGACAATCCGGATACCCGCACGCTGCGTTTATCCTACTCAACGGTGTCGCAAGACGGGCTGATGACCGCCGTAGAACGTCTGGCTAAGTCACTGTAGTATTTGATATTCCGCGCCAATGGCTGGCGCGGAACCCCCTCCCCGAATTTATTCCGGTTCGGCAATTCTGTCGTCAAGCCAGATCAGCATCAGCGATGCCAGAAAGGCGACGGCGGCGGTGCCAATAAATAACAACATAAGAAATTCCTCAGCTTATTTTTATTATTATTCTGCTGCTTACCAACGTGTTCGATTTTGTCATCGTCGACATCACAGGGCCCAGTGAAAAAAGAGACAAGAAAATAAGAGGTTGTTCGTATCAGATCAACCCCTTTTTTCATGTGGAGTCCGTGCGTGTTTTACGTCATGACCAGGCAAAAACGCGCGCGCTATGCCACCCGTTGGGAGCAGCGCACTAACCCGTTGAGCGTACGCCCACCGTACCCCGTGAAGAGGAAATCATTAGGCAAGGGAACTTGCTACCGTATTCGCTATTGAAAGGGCGTACAAAATAAGCGGTAAAAATGAACAACGGCGTTCCGGGTGTAAGCGGTTATCAAGGGCCGGCAGGGGGATGGGGGGCGGTGAAAGCGGTCGCCGCTTCGGTATTTTCACAAAAGGCCGTTGCGCGCGATATTATCGCCATGTTCCGCATGAACCAGGTGAAGGGCTTTGATTGCCCCGGCTGCGCCTGGCCTGACCCGGGCCATCGTTCGCCGATGGAGCTGTGCGAGAACGGCGTAAAAGCCGTTTCCTGGGAAACGACCAGCAAGAAAGCCTCGGCGGAATTTTTTCGCCAGCATACCGTCGCTGAACTGTGGCAATACAGTGACTATGAGCTGGAAAACAGCGGCCGGTTAACCCATCCGATGAAGTACGATCGTGAAAGCGATACCTGGCAGCCGGTTGACTGGCAGGTGGCCTTCGCGGAAATCGGCGCGCGCCTGCGCAGCTATGCCTCTGCGCAGCAGGTCGAGTTTTATACCTCCGGGCGTACCTCCAACGAAGCGGCGTTTCTGTACCAGCTTTTTGCCCGGGAATACGGCAGCAGCAACTTCCCTGACTGCTCCAACATGTGCCATGGGCCGACCAGCGTCGGGCTGACGCAGGCGATTGGCCTGGGCAAAGGCACCGTTGAGCTGGCGGATTTTGAACATTGCGAGCTGGTCATTTGTATTGGTCATAACCCGGGGACTAACCACCCGCGTATGCTGAGCACCTTACGGGAAGTTGCGCAGCGCGGCGCACGCATCATCGCGATCAACCCGCTGGCAGAGCGTGGCCTGGAACGCTTTAGTTTCCCGCAAAGCCCGACCGACATGTTCAAAGGCCATTTCACGGCGCTCAGCCATGACTATTATCAGGTCAAAATGGGTGGCGATGCTTCGCTGCTAAAAGGGGTGATGAAAGCGCTGATTGAAATGGATGAAGCCCGTATTTTGCTTGGCCAGGAACCGTGCCTCGACCGCGCGTTTCTGGCTGAGCATACCCACGGCTATCAGGCGCTGTATGATGATCTGCACCGCTGCCAGTGGGCGGATCTGGAGCAGGATTCCGGCCTGACCCGCAGCCAGATGGAGGATCTTGCCTACCGCTATGATAAATCTAACGCCACCATCATTTGCTATGGCTTAGGGATCACGCAGCATAAGAACGGCACCGAAAACGTTCAGCAGCTGATCAATCTGCTGCTGCTGAAGGGAAATATTGGCAAACCCGGCGCGGGAATTTGCCCGCTGCGCGGCCACTCAAACGTGCAGGGCGATCGTTCGGTAGGCATCAACGAAGCCGCCTCAGAGGATTTCCTTCAGCGTCTGGAAGCACGCTTTGGTATTCAGGTATCGCGTGAGCACGGGCGCGCCAGCGTAGAGAGCATTCGCGCGATTGAACGCGGCGAGGCGAAGGCGCTGATCTGCTTGGGCGGTAACCTGGCGGTGGCGATGCCGCAGCCGCAGCGTACTTTTGAGGCGATGAAAAAGCTGGATCTCCAGGTTCATGTGGCGACCAAGCTGAACCGCTCGCATCTGCTGATGGCACAGCACAACTATCTGCTGCCGGCGCTGGGTCGCACCGAGCGCGATATACAGGCAGGCGGCATTCAGTCTGTCACCGTGGAGGACGCCATGTCGATGGTGCACGCCTCTTGCGGTGCGCTCAAACCGGCCTCGCGCTGGTTGAAGTCGGAACCGGCCATTGTCGCCGGGCTGGCGCGGGCCACGCTGCCGGACTCGCCGGTCAACTGGGAAGCGCTGGTGGGCAACTACGACCTGATTCGCGAAGCGATTGCCGACGTGATTCCGGCGTTCGCTGATTACAATGCCCGCATTGTCGCGCCGGGTGGTTTCCGTATGGATACGCCGGCATCGCGCCGCGAATGGCATACGTCGACGGGCAAGGCCAATTTTGTGGTCAGCCAGCGGCGCGCCGTCGAGCGCGAGCAGCAACCCGCCGAAGCCTTAGTGCTGGCAACGCTGCGCAGCCACGATCAGTACAACACCACCATTTATGGTATGAACGATCGCTATCGGGGTATTAGCGGCCGCCGCGATGTGGCGTTTTTAAGCCAGCAAGAAGCCGACGCGCGCGGGCTGGCGGAAGGCGACGTGATTAACATCCAGGCGCTGGATGAGAGCGGAACGCCGAGCGTCGATCGCGCGATGTACGGTCTGACCGTGGTGATTTACAGTATGGCCGCGGGATCGCTCGGCGCCTATCTGCCGGAAGCCAATGTATTGCTCTCGCTGGACGCGGTAGACAGCCAAAGCCTGACGCCAGCGTATAAAAGCGTACCGGTGGTGATTGCTAAAGCGTCGGCTCGCTAGCGGTGCAACAGGAACCAGATACCGGCGAGTACCACGCTCAGGGACAGCCATAAGTGTCGGCCTATCACTCGCGCGTTGACGCAGATTTCCGGTTGGGCCAGCTCCTTTTTGCGGGCGCTGACGGCGCCCAGAATCAGCCGTAGCCCTATCAGGACCAGCGCCAGTTGAAAGGCAGAAAACGCGCCGAGCTTGACCAGCATCATCACCATCGCCGCCAGTACCAACGAGCTGCGCCCCCAGGAAAGCTGGGTGCGCTCTTTTTGTAACCCCGGATCGCGCGAGATCATAGCGCCAGGCCAATCACCAGCGCGCCCAGCAGCATCAGTACGCCGGTCAATAGCGACAGGCTGCGGCTATAGCAAAAAGCCTGTTCCAGCCGCATTGCTTTTTCGTTTTGATACCAGCGCAAAAACGCCCAGCCACCGGCGAAAATGGCGACCAGCGCGAGCAGAATAACCAGCCACTGGCCGTGACGCATGACCCCCAGATGATGCTCGCGCAGCAAGATATCGACGCCGATTGCGGTGGCGAGAAACGCCAGCGCGGTCCGTATCCATGCGAGGAACGTGCGCTCATTGGCGAGCGAAAATCGGTAGTCGGGATCTTTGCCCATTTTCATGACGTGCCGCCTTTTTGCTGGCGTCGATCGATGGTGCGCAGCGCGGTGGACATGCTGTCCGGCGAGACCAGGCTGTTGATGCGGAAGAACAGAATATCGAAGGCGATCATCTGTAAGATTTGCGGCGTGACCATGCCGAGCTTCTCGTGCGCCTCGCTATAGCAATAGGGGATCACATATTCAGCAAGCTGGCTAACTTTGTTTTTACCGTAGCGGGTAATCGCCATCGTGTGCGCCCCGCGCTCGCGGGCCAGGCTTAGCGCCTCAACCACTTCCGCCGTTTCGCCGCGCGCGGATACCGCCAGCAGGACGTCGCCGGGCTGTAGCAGAGAAGCCTGCACAATCTGCGTATGGTAATCGTAGTTGAACTGGACGTTCAGACCGCAGCGGATCAGCTTGTGGTTGATATCCAGTGCGATCAGCGCCGAGGTGCCAATACCGACCAGCACGATCTTACGGCTGTCGATCAGTCTCCGGGCGCAGGTGTCGATAATGGGCGCGTCGAGAAGATCCAGCGACCGCTCGATCTTACTGGCGAACAGTACTCTGGCCTTCTCAATCATCAGATCGGTGGGATCGTCCGCCTCAATACCCTCATAGATTTCCTGCCGGCCAGCGGTTTGCTGGGGGCGGCTGGCGGCGGCAAGCCGCAGCTTCAGCTCGGGGAAACCGCTACAACCCAGCGCCTTGGCATAGCGAATAACCGACGAGTCGCTGATGCCCAATTCTTGCCCCATACGGGTAGCGCTGAGATCGGAAATATCAAAATTTCGTGCAATCAGGAACGTCGAGATACGACGATCGCCGCCGGTTTTGGCATTTGCCAGGGCCTGAATTTTGCTGATGATCGATTCCATTACGTACCTTATCTCTCGTCGTGGGAAAGGGCGCGGTGCGCCCAGTGCCTGATTATGACTATTCTTGCGGATCGGTAAAGCCCAGGATCATGGCGGCGATGAAACCTACAATCCATGCGCTGAGTACCGCCAGCAGGAAAGGCAGAATTTGTCCGGCGCCAACCAGCGGCAGCAGCGACAGCCCGGCGGTGCCGAAGGGAATGATAATGCCCACTTTGCAGGCCGCCATCACTGCGCCGCCCGCCGCGCCGCCGATGCAGCCGGCGATAAACGGTTTACCCAGCGGCAGAGAGACGCCGAACAGCAGCGGCTCGCCGACGCCGATGATGCCGACCGGTAACGCGCCGGAGATGGTTTTTTTCAGGCGCGGATTTTTCGTTTTCAAATAAACGTAGGCCGCTGCGCCAACCTGACCCATGCCGCCCATCGCCAGAATCGGGAACAGATAGTTGAGCCCGAACGTGTCGAGGATCTGCGCATGAATCGGAATCAGCCCCTGGTGTAAGCCGGTCAACAGCAGGAACAGGAAGCCGCCGCCGAGCAGCGCGCCAACGGCGACCGAGCCCGCGGAGTTATTCAGCAAAGACAGCGCCACCAGATCGCCCAGCCACTGGTTTACCGCGTGCGCCAGCGGCTGGAGAATCAACAGCGCGGCGAGCGATGACACAAGGATCGTGACCATCGGCGTTAAAATCAGATCGAGACTCTCTTTGCAGTAACGACGGAACCACAGCTCAAATTTTGCCGCAAAGACGCAGACCAGCAGCACGGCGAAAATCCCGCCGCCGCCCGGCGTCAACGCACTGCCGAAGAGTTTAATATTGGCCAGATCCGGCGCGGCAAGCACTGCCGCCATAACAGCGCCGATAGCGGGGGAGGCCTGCAATTCTTTCGCCGTATTCATGCCGATCATCACCGCCAGTACGGTAAAGACCGCTTTACCCATCACCGTCAGTAGCGCAAACAGATCCTGATGGCTGGCGACAAACTCGGGGCCAATCAAGCGGCAGACGTTGACCAGCCCAAGGATCAGCCCGCAGCCGATCAGCGCGGGGATCGTGGGGACAAAAATGGCGGCCAGGATATTCAGGCTGCGGCGAATGGAGAAGGGTTTACGCACATTGTCGTCTACCGCTGGCGTGACGCCGGCGTGATTCAGGCGTTTGGTCAGGATGCCGGTCACTTTCGAGGCGGTACCCGCACCGACAATAATCTGGAATTGCTCCCCGGCGTCTACCACGCCCTTCACGCCGTCGGTTTTACGCAGCGCTTCGGCGTTAAACCGGCCGCGATCGCGCAGCACCACGCGCACGCGGGTCATACAGTGGGTCAGCGTGACGACGTTGTCGAAGCCGCCAATATGTTTCTCAATGGCGTCAGCGATATGCTCCAGATGTTCTATTTTATTGGCCATGAGCGGCTCCTGATAATAGCTGATCTTTTAGGGCGACAAAGGGTTGAGCGGCTAACGCCAGCGCTGCCTGCGGGGAGAGATTCAGCAGGTTGCTCAGCACCGCCGCACGTACGTTGTAGTTCACCGGACGTAGTAGCGATTGCGCCTCGGCATTATCGACATCGCAAATCTGCGCCACCATATGTTCAGCCCGGCGCAGCAGCTTTTCGTTGGAGGCTTTAACGTCAATCATCAGGTTGCCGTGAACGCGTCCCAGCTGAATCATGGTGGCGGTGCTGATCATTCCGAGCAGCATTTTTTGCGCGGAACCGCTTTTCATCCGTGTTGAACCGGCCAGCGCTTCGGCTCCGACGTCCGGGGCTACCGCGACATCTGCCTGCTGCGAGATGAGACCTGGGCCACGGGTAGTGAGGGCAATGGTTTTTGCGCCAATCTGGCGCGCGTAGTCGAGCGCCGACATCACGAACGGCGTGCGCCCGCTGGCGGCAATACCGAGAACAACATCCTGCGCGTTCAGCCCGCGAGCGCGTAGTTCGGCTACCGATGCTTCGGTGTCATCTTCGACGTTTTCCACGGCGCGCAGCATGGCGTCCAGCCCACCGGCAATGACCGACTGTACCCGATCCGGGTCGGTGCCAAAGGTTGGCGGGCATTCGGCGGAGTCCAGTACGCCCAGGCGACCGCTGGTACCGGCGCCGACGTAAAACAGCCGGCCACCGCTTTTCATCTGCGCGACAATCAGCCGTACAGCCTGTTCAACCTGCGGGAGCACGCGGCTAATGGCCTGCGGTACGCGAGCGTCGTGTTCGTTCAGCAGCGACAGCATTTCGGCCAGCGGCAGGTCAGCCAGGTGGCAGGTATCGACGTTCTGTTCTTGCGAGATGGTAAAAGCGAGCGGATTCATGCGTAGCCTCTGTTGTTTTTCGACATTTAAATTGTATATAAATGTCGATTGTCGACAAATGGCGATGTGCAAAAGTGTGATGGCTGACGAAGAATGTTGTTCATTTGATAATGAGATTTATTATCAAAATGGCTTTACAGGTAAAATTATAAGATGTATTTTAAATGCATCTTATAGAGCTGGAGGTGAATATGAGCCATCGCAGAATCCCGAAAAACTGGACCATCAAACGTTCAACCCCGTTTTTTACCAAAGATAATGTTCCTGCGGCGCTGCTGAGCCACCACAATACTGCCGCCGGCATTTTTGGTCAGCTGTGCGTGATGGAAGGGACCGTGACCTACTATGGTTTCGCCGACGAGCAGGCAACCGAGCCGGAAGTGAAAGTGGTCATCAACGCCGGCAGCTTCGCAACCAGTCCTCCGCAGTACTGGCACCGTATCGAGATGACCGACGATGCGCAGTTTAATATCAACTTCTGGGCCGAGCCGACATTCTCCGGCGAAGACGTATACAGCGCGAAAAAATCATAGCCCGACGCTCCCCCTGTAAAGAGGGGGAGCCTGCCTAAGGATAGTGCAATGCAGATTGTTGCCATTGAGGCGAATATCGCCGCAGGAAAAACCACGCTGCTTGAACCGCTGGCCCAGGCGCTGTCGAAACTGACGGGTAGCGTCTGGACGGTTGTTCGGGAGCCTGTCGATGAAGACCCGGTATTTCTGGAACTGCTTCAGCTTTTTGTGGAAAGCCCCAATGATGCGGATGCCCGGGTGGCTTTTCAGCTATATATCACTCGCAGCCGCCAGGCGCTGTTGAGCAATATTGCGGAGGGAAATTATGTGATTGAGCGTTCGCTATTTAGCGATATTGTGTTCTGCCACGCGAATTTTCTGACCACCGAACAACCGTCGGCCCGCTATATGTCCTACTTTTATCAAATTAAGCATTATCTTAAGTGTTACCCGCCGATCGATCTGGTGGTGTACATCGACCGTGATGCAAGGGCCTGCTTTGATGCCTGCCGGGCAAGAGGTCGACCCGGAGAAAGCCAGTATTCGCTGGACTACTTTGCCGATCTTAAGGCGTTTCATGATGCCTGTCTGCCGCAAATCACCCGCCAGTACGGTTCGAAACTGCTGACGCATCGGGTAGGCGCAGGATTTGCCAACCCGGAATCGCTGGCCGGCGAGGTGCTGCAACAACTGCGCTAATCGTTTCTTCAGGCGTGGCGTTTATCATGGGACGCTATGCTTGGTCATTTCTGTTATTAGATTGTAACCCCCCTCTTTGTTATTCCCGCATCGCCACGCCAGCCTGCACGCGTTTATCCAGGTCGTAAAACGACGTCTATACTCTTTATCAGGTAGTTAGCTGTCGTAATAGATACGCTTTCAGGGGTAAATTCTGCAGCGCGAATCCCTTGCGAATCAATTATGGTATTTTTGTTTAAATCGCGTTAATTGATCTAGATCAATTTATATGTTTGTAAAAATTAAGTTAAATTGCGCATCAGGATATAAATTTTACATAAAATTACAATTTGCGCGTGGCGTATATCAATACGTATAACTTCTTATTCTTAGGGAAGGTGCGAATAAGCAGGTCATTTCTTCCCAAGCTGACTCGCTGATTAAAATTTCGCGGATCTGGGCCGATTTTTTTCCCGCAAACACATCGAATCAGCCTATTTAGGCTATTTTTTCCACCATTTCTGGCGTTATTTCCGGTTTTTACTGAGATCTCTCCCACTGACGTATCATTTGGTCCACCCGAAACAGGTTGGCCAGGGTGAATAACATCGCCAGTTGGTTATCGTTTTTCAGCAGCCCCTTGTATCTGGCTTTCACGAAGCCGAACTGCCGCTTGATGATGCGAAACGGGTGCTCCACCCTGGCACGGATGCTGGCTTTCATGTATTCGATGTTGATGGCCGTTTTGTTCTTGCGCGGATGCTGCTTCAAGGTTTTTACCTTGCCGGGACGCTCGGCGATCAGCCAGTCCACATCCACCTCGGCCAGCTCCTCGCGCTGTGGCGCTCCTTGGTAGCCGGCATCGGCTGAGACAAATTGCTCCTCTCCATGAAGCAGATTACCCAGCTGATTGAGGTCATGCTCGTTGGCCGCGGTGGTGACTAGGCTGTGGGTCAGGCCACTCTTGGCATCGACACCAATGTGGGCCTTCATGCCAAAGTGCCACTGATTGCCTTTCTTGGTCTGATGCATCTCCGGATCGCGTTGCTGCTCTTTGTTCTTGGTAGAGCTGGGTGCCTCAATGATGGTGGCATCCACCAAAGTGCCTTGGGTCATCATGACGCCTGCTTCGGCCAGCCAGCGATTGATGGTCTTGAACAATTGACGGGCCAGTTGATGCTGCTCGAGCAGGTGGCGGAAATTCATGATGGTGGTGCGATCCGGCAGGGCGCTATCCAGGGATAATCGGGCAAACAGGCGCATGGAGGCGATTTCGTACAGGGCATCTTCCATGGCACCGTCGCTCAGGTTGTACCAATGCTGCATGCAGTGAATACGCAGCATGGTCTCCAGCGGATAGGGCCGTCGGCCATTGCCCGCCTTGGGATAAAACGGCTCGATGACAGCGGTCATATTCTGCCATGGCAGAATCTGCTCCATGCGGGAGAGGAAAATCTCTTTTCGGGTCTGACGGCGCTTAGTGCTGAATTCACTATCGGCGAAGGTGAGTTGATGGCTCATGATGTCCCTCTGGGATGCGCTCCGGATGAATATGATGATCTCATATCAGGAACTTGTTCGCACCTTCCTTAGAAAAATCCTAAAAACAAATTCTCTATTTCATTGATCTTCTTGTTTTTATTAAGCAATTGATCGATTAGGGCGATCTATATTCATAAAATCAATTGATGATATCTATCAATAATAATGAATTGATCGTTTTTGACGATATATATTGGCTGTGTATATAATTAAACCGAAGTTTAGGTAACTCAGTTTTAGAATCAGGAATTATGGATACTAAATAAAAAATTCGGACATGGTCGTTGGGGTAATATATGAGGCAGTGTATTATCTCGGATAACAGTTTTTTTCTTTTGGCATTGCAAGACGACGAAGTTATTCAGGATGGTAACGTTTCGACAATCCACTCCTGGCAGCTGCGGTCGAAGTGCTATTTACGCACCTCGATCAGCGACATTTTTATTGTTTATATTTCTGATATCGTTGAGCGACATCGGATACTCGGCTTATTGGCTTCGTCTACGTCTCATTGCCGAATTATACTGTTATACAAGATGGATGTTTCCTCCAGCTATGCTTTTCAGGGGCCGTTTCCTTGGCTAGTCTCTGAAAAGATTAGCTTTTCAGAGCTTTACTCATGTCTGTATAAGGCGAGTAAAACTATTTTTGACCAGAGAGGTTTCTCTGAACAAGAGATGATTGTCTTTCGCTATCTCTGCGAAGGGTATTCCGTCTCACAAATAAATAAACTGGCAGGGCTCAGCGAAAAGCATATTTATTATTTGAGGCAGAAGACCAAAAAGATGTTTGGTCTGCGTGGGAATAGTGCCGCGACAATCTCGTTTTATCTGGATATATCAAAGCTAAACCCTCGATGGTAGCGCTATTGCAGCCATCCGGATAATCATGCCTATTGTTGGGAACGAGTCGTTTTTACATAAATAAATTTAGTACGTCAGGTGGAGCCTTTGGTGCCCGCCTTCATCGTTGTTTGTAACACGCTGAGAATAATATTCTCAATTAATAAGGAGTAGGTTTTATGGGCTTTCATAAAGTTGCGCTGGTAATTATTTCTGCGCTGTCTCTGAGTTCAGCGGCTGCGCTGGCGGCAGATACTACCACCGTTAACGGCGGCACCGTTCATTTTAAAGGGGAAGTGGTTAACGCGGCCTGCGCCGTCGATGCGGGCTCTGTTGATCAGACCGTACAGATGGGTCAGGTGCGTTCAGCAAAACTGGCAACGGCGGGCAGCACCAGCTCGGCGGTCGGTTTCAACATCCAGTTGAACGACTGTGATACCAACGTATCGACCAAGGCGTCCGTTGCCTTCTCCGGTACTGCGATTGATACCACCAATACCACCGTGCTGGCTCTGCAGGGCTCCGCTTCCGGCGGCGCGACCAACGTAGGCGTGCAGATCCTGGATAACAAAGGTACGCCGCTGGCGCTGGATGGCGCAACCTTCAGCAACGCGACCACGCTGAACGACGGCACCAACGTCATTCCGTTCCAGGCGCGCTACTACGCGACCGGTGCGGCAACGGCCGGTACCGCGAACGCCGACGCAACCTTCAAAGTGCAGTACGAGTAATCCCTAAAGCAGGGATGCTGACCGGGCCAGGATGGCTCGCTATTGGTAAAGGAACAGAGGTGATAACCATGCAATGGATGAAATGGGGACTGCTGATTTTTCTGCTGCCTACCGTCACCCTGGCCGGGAATCGCTGGAACGTCACGCTGCCTGGCGGAAGTATGCGGTTTCAGGGCGTTGTTATCGCCGAAGCCTGTAGCGTCGCGGCAAGTGACCGCATGATGACGGTGACCATGGGGCAAATCAGCAGTCATCGTTTTCACGCCGTAGGTGAAGAATCCAGGCCGATTGCGTTTGATATTCATCTGGAAGATTGCAGTACGGAAGTCAGCCAGCGCGTGGGCGTGTCGTTTCAGGGCGTCGCCGACGGTAAAGATCCCAACATTCTCTCGGTAGGTGAGGGCGCGGGGATCGCCACCGGTATTGGCATTGCGCTGTTTGATGACCAGGGCGGCTCCATCCCGCTCAATCAGGCTCCGGTTCGCTGGACCAAACTCAACGACGGACCGACGACGCTGCATTTTGTGGCGAAATATCGCTCGACCGATCGTCAGGTTGTGGGGGGCACGGCCAACGCACAGGCCTGGTTCGCTCTGACCTACGAGTAATTAACCGAATACAGGATATGACGGTGAGTACAACAAGGGTAAACATGAAAATAACGTTGATGATGCGTGGCCTGCTGGTGGCGGCGCTGCTGATGGCCGCAAACGGGCTGGTTTCCCGTGCGCAGGCCGGCGTTGCGCTGGGCGCCACTCGGGTCATCTACCCGGCGGGGCAGAAGCAGGTGCCGCTGGCGGTAACCAACACCGACGATAGCAGCACGTATCTGATCCAGTCATGGGTGGAAAACGCCGCTGGCGCGAAAGACGGGCGCTTTGTCGTTACGCCGCCGCTGTTTGCCATGCAGGGTAAAAAAGAGAACACCCTGCGCATTCTTGATGCCACGAATAATCAGCTACCGCAGGACCGTGAGAGCCTGTTCTGGATGAACGTGAAGGCCATTCCGGCGATGGATAAATCAAAACTCAGCGATAACACGCTGCAGCTGGCGATTATCAGCCGTATAAAGCTCTATTACCGACCGGCCAAACTGGCTATGCCGCCGGAGCAGGCTGCGGAAAAACTGACGTTTCGCCGCGATGCCGGCACGCTGACGCTTATCAACCCCACGCCTTACTACCTGACGGTGACCGATTTGAATGCCGGAACGCGGGTGCTGGAAAATGCGCTGGTGCCGCCAATGGGGGAAACACGGGTCAAAATACCGGCAGATGCAGGTGGTGAGATTACCTACCGAACTATTAATGACTATGGCGCACTGACGCCGCGCATGATCGGCGCGATGCGATAAGCCGCGAGAGCGTCTTCGTTTTCCCAGAACAGAATAATAACTGACGGCCGGGCGATGTCGAACCGGAGGGACTATGCCATATCTGAAATTTGGCCTCGACCATTTGGAGGCCCGTCGCTTGCGACAGCTGGCGTCACGCTCGGTCAGCGCGCTTGCGCGGCTTCCGGTGGCTATTATGCTGGCGTCACCGACTTTTTTCGCCCAGGCGGAGCTGTATTTTAACCCCCGTTTTCTGGCCGATGATCCTGCCGCAGTAGCGGATCTCTCCGGTTTTGAGAAGGGGCAGGAACTGCCGCCGGGGACCTACCGCGTCGATATCTACCTGAACGATGGCTACATTACGACCCGTGATGTGACGTTCAACGCCGGCGAACACGGCCAGGGGCTGCTTGCCTGCCTGACGCGCAGCCAACTGGCCGCTATGGGGCTGAATACCGCGGCGGTCGGCGGCATGAGCGCGCTGGCGCCCGATGCCTGCGTGCCGCTGGCCGAAACGATTAAAGATGCGACTCAGCGCCTGGACGTAGGCCAGCAGCGGCTGTATCTGACCATTCCGCAGGCCTTTATGGGCAACCGTGCGCGCGGCTATATTCCGCCGGAGCAGTGGGATGACGGGATTACCGCCGGGTTGTTGAACTACAACTTTACCGGCAATAACGTGCATAACACGGTTGGTGGCAGCAGCCAGTACGCCTATTTAAACCTGCAAAGCGGGCTTAACGCGGGCGCGTGGCGGCTGCGCGACAACAGTACCTGGAGCTACAGCAGCGGCGGCAGCGGTTCGAGCAATCAGAACAAATGGCAGCACATTAACACCTGGGTTGAGCGCGATATTCGAGCGCTACGCTCGCGTTTGACGCTTGGCGACAGCTATACCAACGGCGACATTTTCGACGGCATTAACTTCCGCGGTGCACAGCTGGCTTCTGATGACAATATGCTGCCGGATAGCCAGAAAGGCTTTGCGCCGGTTATCCACGGTATTGCCCGCGGCACGGCGCAGGTGTCTATCAAACAAAACGGCTATGAGATTTACCACAGTACGGTGCCGCCTGGCCCTTTCACCATTAACGATCTCTATGCCGCAGGCAACGGCGGTGACCTGCAGGTCACCATTAAGGAAGCGGATGGCAGCAGCCAGAATTTCAGCGTGCCGTACTCTTCGGTGCCGGTGCTACAGCGTGAAGGCCACACGCGCTATGCCCTGACCGCCGGGGAATATCGCAGCGGCAACGATCAGCAGGAAGAGCCGACGTTTTTTCAAAGCACGATACTGCACGGGATGGCGGCAGGATGGACGCTGTATGGCGGCACCCAGTTGGCGGACCGCTATCGCGCCGTTAACGTCGGGGTCGGTAAAAACATGGGCGATCTGGGCGCGCTGTCGGTGGATATCACCCAGGCGAACGCCACGCTGCCCGACGACAGCCGACAGCAGGGTCAATCGATTCGTTTTCTGTACAACAAATCGCTCAGCGATCTGGGCACCAATATCCAGCTGGTGGGCTACCGTTATTCCACCCGTGGCTACTATAGCTTCGCGGATACCACCTATCAGCGGATGAGCGGCCACAGCGTTGAAACCGAAGATGGTCCGGTCTACGTGAAGCCAAAATTCACCGACTATTACAACCTGGCCTACAGCAAACGCGGCAGGTTACAGGCGAGCATCACCCAGCAGTTGGGGCGTACCTCCACGCTTTATGTGAGCGGCAGCCACCAGACCTACTGGGGAACCGGCAATGCGGATGAACAGTTTCAGGTTGGCCTGAACACGGCGGTTAACGACATCAACTGGACGCTGAGCTACAGCCTCACTAAAAACGCCTGGCAGGAAGGCCGGGATCAGATGCTGGCGATTAACGTCAATATTCCGTTCAGCCACTGGCTGCGTTCAGACAGCCAGTCCGCCTGGCGGCACGCCAGCGCTAGCTACAGCATGTCGGACGATCTTAATGGGCGAATGAGCAACCTCGCGGGGCTGTACGGCACGATGCTGGAGGGGAATAACCTGAGCTACAGCGTGCAGACCGGCTATGCGGGCGGCGGGGATAGCAGCAGCGGCAGCACCGGCTACGCCTCGTTGAACTATCGCGGCGGCTACGGCAACGCCAACGTCGGCTACAGCCGCAGCGACGGCATCAAACAGCTCTATTACGGCATGAGTGGCGGCGTACTGGCTCACGCCAATGGGATTACGCTGAGCCAGCCGCTGAACGACACCGTCGTGCTGATTCGCGCCCCGGGTGCGGAAGGCACAAAAGTGGAAAATCAGACCGGGGTACGTACCGACTGGCGTGGCTATGCGGTGCTGCCGTACGCCACTGAATACCGGGAAAACCGCGTGGCGCTGGATACCAACTCGCTGGCGGATAACGTCGATCTGGACGATGCGGTGGTCAGCGTTGTGCCGACTCATGGCGCGATTGTCCGCGCGGAATTTAAAACCCATGTCGGTATGAAGCTGCTGATGACGCTCACCTACGACGGTAAAGCCGTGCCGTTTGGCGCGATGGTGACTTCAGACAGCAACCAGAACGGTAGCATCGTCGCCGATAACGGCCTTGTGTACCTGAGCGGGATGCCGCTTGCCGGAAAGGTACGAGTCAAATGGGGTGACGGTGCGAACGGCAGCTGCACGGCGGACTACCGCCTGCCGGCCGATAGTCAGCAGCAGCCGTTAGTTCAGCTATCGGCCGTGTGCCGCTAAGGAAAGGAAGATGAGGAAACCCCAGTACTGGCTGAGCGCCATTTTCGCGCTGGCCGCTGCGAACGCGTATGCCGCCGATAGCACGATCACCATCAGCGGCAACGTCAGGGATAACGGCTGCGCCGTCGCCGGTGAATCCAAAGACTTTACCGTCGACCTGATGAACAACGCGGCTAAGCAGTTCAGCACGGTAGGTGCGACCACGCCAGCCGTTCCGTTTCGCATTGTGCTTTCCCCCTGCGGCGGCGCGGTGAGCGCGGTGAAGGTGGGTTTTGTTGGGGTAGCCGACGCTGAAAACACCCGGTTGTTGAAGGTGGATGGTGGAACATCAGCCGCGGCGGGGATGGGGATTGAAATCCTCGATGGGCAGCAGACCACGCTGCCGCTTAATGCGGCGTCTTCTGCGATTGACTGGACCACGCTGACCCCCGGCCAGACCAATACGCTGAACTTTTATGCCCGCCTGATGGCCACGCAGCTCCCGATTACGCCGGGCCACGTGAATGCCACGGCGACGTTCACTCTTGAATTTCAGTAAGCGGAGGCGCTGATGAAACGCACCTGTTACAGCTGGCTGCTGGCGGTATCGCTGGTGACGGCTTCTCCAATGCTGTTGGCCGCCGATGTGACCATTACCGTCAACGGTAAAGTGGTGGCGAAACCGTGTACGGTTTCAACCAGCAATGCGGCCGTTGAGCTCGGCGATTTGTATACCTTCAGTTTAATGTCGGCGGGATCGTCCTCCGCCTGGCACAGCGTCGCGCTGGAGCTGAGCAACTGTCCGGTGGGAACGTCGCGGGTAACCGCCAGCTTCAGCGGCACCGCTGATGCCACCGGCTATTACCAGAATCAGGGTACGGCCCGTAACATCCAGCTTGAGCTACAGGATAACGGAGGCAATACGTTGAATACCGGGACCAGTACGGCAGTGCAGGTGGATGAGTCATCACAGTCCGCGCGTTTTCCGCTGCAGGTGAGGGCGCTGTCGGTAAACGGCGGTGCCACCCAGGGAACTATCCAGGCGGTGATTAACGTTACCTATACCTACGCCTGACCAGGAGAAGAGAGTCATGAAAAAAGCGATAACCCTGCTGACGACGCTGCTGCTGGCCGTTTGGTCTGTGAATGCCTGGTCGTTTGCCTGTAAGACCGCCAGCGGGGCGACGATCCCTATCGGTGGCGGCAGCGCTGACGTTTACGTCGACCTTGCGCCCGCGGTGAACGTCGGGCAAAACCTGGTGGTCGATCTCTCCACGCAGATCTTTTGCCATAACGACTACCCGGAGACCATCACTGACTACGTCACCCTCCAGCGCGGATCGGCCTACGGCGGCGTGTTGTCGAGCTTCTCTGGCACCGTGAAGTACAACGGCAGCAACTATCCGTTTCCGACCACCAGTGAAACCTCGCGCATTATCTACAACTCGAGAACCGATCAGCCGTGGCCAACCGTTCTGTACCTGACGCCGATTAGCTCTGCGGGCGGCGTGGCGATCACCTCCGGGACGCTGATCGCGATTCTGATCCTGCGTCAGACCAACAACAAAAACGGCGATGACTTCCAGTTCGTCTGGAACATTTACGCCAAAAATAATGTGGTGGTGCCCACGGGCGGCTGCGACGTTTCTGCGCGTAACGTGACGGTTACGCTGCCCGACTACCCGGGCTCAACGGCGATTCCGCTGACGGTGTACTGTGCGCAGAGCCAGAAGCTGGCCTATTACCTCACGGGGACAACGGCGGACTCCGCCAACTCGATTTTTACCAATACCGCGACCGCCTCTCCGGCGCAGGGCATTGGCGTGCAGCTCACCCGCAACGGTAACATTGTTCCAACCAATAGCACGGTGTCGCTTGGTACGGTCAGCACGTCGGCGGTCAGCCTGGGCCTGACGGCTAACTACGCGCGAACCAGCGGCCAGGTGACGGCGGGCAACGTGCAGTCAATTATTGGGGTGACGTTTGTTTATCAGTAGATTAGGGTAACTTCCCTGGCAAGGGGCGGGAAGGTTTGGGCGGCGAGGGAACACGATCGTGATGGGATCGTGTTCCCTTTTTGATATACGCGCTGTTTGTGCCTGTAAAGAAAGATGAATACCGTGCGTTTGCGAGCGGTGAGTATGCCCATGCGCGGTTGCTGGGCGAAAGCCACCTTCTAAGAAGGTGGCCTTTTACTCATCAACCCAATCGCTATCTCAGCTCAGGGAGATCGCCGTGTGCGGATGATGGGGATTTTGCCGTTTCAATGGGTTGTGCGGCTGATGGTGCCTGGACGTTAAGCTGCTTTAACAGATCGCCAATGCGCGCATTGATACGGTAAGTTGTGAACATTTCGACAAACTGCATTTCGACATAGCGGCGCTGGGCGTTGAACACTTCGTTTTCACTGTCCAGCATATCCAGCAGGCTACGCTCGCCAATGCTGAACTGCTCCTGATAGGCAGTGCGTACCACGGCGCTGCGCTCGGCATAGTCTTTGGCGATAGGCACCTGCTGTTTGGCATTTCGCCAGGCGTTCCAGGACAGACGCAGTTCTTCGTCCAACTGACGCAGAGCGTTACGTTTGACATCATGCGCTTCCTGCATTTTGTAGGCATAAGAAGAGAGCTGCGCTTTATCGCTGCCGCCGTTAAACAGGTTGTAGCGCATTCTCAGCATGGCCTGCCACTCTTGATCGTGACCGCGCGTACCGTCAATGTTGTTATCCATCCGACGGCCAAGGTCGATATCAACGCTCGGGTAAAAGCGGGATTTCGCCGCTTCATACTGCTGACGCGTTGCTTCTACGTCCGCATCGGCCTGCTTTAACAGCGGGCTGTTTTCCAGCATTTGCTTATGTGCTTCGGCCTGGGTCGCCGGAATGTTGGTGGCCATTGGCATGGATAGCCCGGTAGCCTCTCTACCCACCACGCTAAAGTAGTTTGCCTGCGCATCTTCCAGGTTGGTCTGTTCGGTCAGCAGGTTGTTTCTCGCTTGCGCCAGACGCGCCTGAGCCTGTTCATAATCCGCCTTGCGCCCTACTCCCTGCTGGGTGCGTAAGCTTATCTGGTCGAACACGCGCTCATGGCTTTTCAGGTTATCTTCCGCCAGCTTCACCATACGCTGGCGCATCAGCACATCCAGGTAACTCTGGATGGCGTTCAGCGCGGTAACTTCACTTGTGTTCAGCACCGAATAAGCACGGGAGTTAACGGTCGCCCTTTGGCGATCAACTTCACTGGTCGTGGCAAAACCGTTAAACACGTTTTGGCTCAGGTTGATACTCGACTCGCTGCGGTGCAGATTACGTCGGTGATCGTTTGCGGCGCGGGTGCTGGAGTTATCCGTCTGTTCCCAACCGGTCCCTGCAGAGAGATTTAAGGTTGGTAAAAAACCGCCTCTCGCCGCACGGAGATCTTCATCCGCAGAGTAGCGGCTGTTCACCGAGGCGCTCACCTGTGGATGCCACAGCAAACTCTCTTTTACCGCCTGTTCCAGCGACACGGCGCTGGCCGTGTGCGAAAACAGTAAGGGTAATGAAATACCGGTCAGGGCCAGAATATGTTTGCTCATCATTTCGTCCTTTTATTAATTTCCCTTTTGCCGCCATACGGCAGCATTAACTTTTTGATGTTTCCTGAATGTGCAGGATTACCGCTCACGCAGCGCTTCTGCTTTTGCGCGTAAAATCGGCTTGAGCAGATAACTCAACACGGTCTTTTGCCCGGTAATAATGTCGACTGAGACAACCATGCCAGGAATAATCAATAACGGTTTATCTTCACTTCCTAGATAATTGCGATCGGTTCTGAGGCGAATTTGATAAAAACTCCGCCCTTCGTTATCGGTGATGGTATCAGCGCTAATATGCTCTAAAGAGCCTTTCAAACCGCCGTAGATGGTGTAGTCATAGGCAGTAAATTTAATCATCGCTTTTTGCCCCGGGTGCAAAAATGCAATGTCCTGCGGCCGTATTTTTGCCTCAACTAGCAGGCTGTCATCAAGCGGGACAATTTCAACCAGCTCACTGCCGGGCTGAATGACACCGCCTATGGTGGTCACCAGCATTTGCTGGATAACGCCACGCACCGGCGATGTGACCAATGTACGGTTGACCCGATCCTCAATTGCTTTACCGCTGGCTTCAATTTTTGTCAGATTGGTGCGCGCTTCATTGAGCTGCCCCAGCATTTCACTGCGATAGCGACCCCGTGATTCTGCGATTTTATTTTCTATTTCCTTAATTGCCGACAGGGCTCGAGGAATAGCAAGCACGATGGAATCAAGTTGCCCACGCGTTTCAACTTCAGAGCGTCGAAGACGCAGAATTTCAACTTTTGAGATCGCACCGGCGCTGACTAACGGCTCCGACATTCTGACCTCTTGTTGAATCAGCCCCAGGCTGTGGCTGAACTGCTTTTTCTTCGCTTCAAAATCGAGATGCTCTTGTTTTTTTTGCGATAACTGCTCTTCCAGACCGGCTATTTCGCTGTTGAATTGCGCACGCTGCGTATTGAACAGCTCACGCTCACCGCTGGCAATGCCCGGCGCTTCACGCTCAATGTCTTCGCTAAGGACGAGGGGCTTATCCTCAATTTGCGCTTCCAGCCGCAAAATTTGCGCCATTAACGCGTAACGATCGGCTTCGCTTTCGCCGACGTTAGATTGAAAGCGGGTATCATCCAGCCTTAACAGGGGCTGCCCGGCTTCAACTATCTGCCCTTCATGAACGAAAATTTCAGACACAATGCCGCCTTCCATGTTCTGAATTTTTTGCAGCCGCGATGAAGGAATCGCTTTGCCTTCGCCTCGGGTAACCTCATCAATCTGCGCGTTAGCTGCCCAGACGATCAGCACAATAAAGAACGCCAGGCACGACCACAGCGTCGTCCGGGTGGAGCGAGAACCATTACCCATCACCAGGCCATTGATCCCATTAATGGTGAGATCGTTGTTGTTATCGCCAAATCCCAGCCAGTGCAGCAGTTTTTTCAGCCATTTATTGTGTCGCATGGATTTGCCCCTTCTTCAGTGCCGTCAGGACATTCTCCCTTGGACCATCCGCAATAATGCGTCCCCGGTCGATGATGATCAGCCTGTCGACAAGCGACAGCATCGACGCGCGATGCGTCACCAGCAGCATTGTGCGTCCCTTGCTTGACTCCATCAGCGCGCGGCGTACGGCATCTTCGGTGGTGTTATCCATCGAGCTCGTGGGTTCATCGAGTAACAGCACCGGAGGCTCAAGCAGCAGCGCACGCGCCAGCATTACCGCCTGGCGCTGGCCGCCCGAGAGATTCAGGCCGCGTTCGCCAACCTGCATGTTGTAACCGTCCGGATGTTTACGGGCAAACTCGTGCACGCCCGCCAGCTGAGCGGCCCGGAGCATAGCCTCTTTTTCCACATAGCTGGCCCCACAGAGCAAGTTGTCCCGCAATGTGCCGCTAAACAGGTGGATATCCTGCGGCCCGTAGCCAATGTTATGGCGGACATCGTTGACGTCAATTTGGTTGGAATCCATACCATCGAGCAGGATTTCGCCGGAATCCGGCTGATAAAAGCCGACGAGCAGTTTGGCCAGTGAGCTTTTCCCTGAACCGCTGCGCCCGATGATGCCGACATGCTCGCCCGGGGTGATGGTGAAAGAGATGCCGTTGAGCGAGGGCCGCTTTTGGCCTGGATAGGTAAAGGTCACGTTCTGGAAGCTAATGCTGCCCAGCAGTTTTTCACGTGCGACGAGCGGACGATCGTCCTGGCGTTCCTGAGGCAGATCCATCATCTCCTCGGTGGTTTTCATCGTCATTCTCGCCTGCTGGTAACGGGTTACCAGCCCGCTGAGCTGTCCCATAGGTACCAGCGCGCGGCCATTGAGCATGTAGCAGGCGATAAGTCCTCCCATGCTGAGGTTGCCGTCAATAATCAGGTACACGCCCGCCACAATCATCGCAACGCCGGAGAACTGTTGTAACCATGAGGTGAAATTGATAGCCAGCGTGGAGAGCGTTTTTACCCGCAGCTCTTTTTTGCTCAGGGCCACTAGCGTGCTTTCCCACATGTGCTGGCGCTCGCTCTGCACATTGTTGACCTTGATTGCATCCAGCCCGCTAAGCGTTTCAATCAGCACCGCCTGGCGCTCCGAGGCCAGCTTCATGGTGTCATCAATGGTCTTGTTCAGTGGTTTCTGGATAGCCCAGCTCACTACCAGCGCTAAAGGAAATGCGACCAAAGGGATAAAGACCAGCGGCCCGCCGATAATGCCAATCACCAGCAACATCAGCAGCGTGAAGGGCATATCGATTAAGGTCGCCATGGTTAATGAAGAGAGGAAATCCCGCAGTGATTGGATCTCATGAATATTCTGGGCAAAGCTGCCCATCCGCGACGGGCGCGCTTTCATTGCCATCCCGGTGATGCGCTCAAACAGCGATGCCGAGACAATCATGTCGGTTTTCTTTCCGGCAATGCCCAGACAGCGCGTACGCAACGTTTTGAGCAACAGGTCGAATAAAAACGCGACCGTGATACCAATAGCCAGAACCCATAAGGTGGAGGTGGCCTGATTGGGCACGACGCGGTCGTAAACGTTCATCACGAACAGGGGCGTACATAAGGCAATGACATTAATCAGAAAGCTGGCGACAATCGCATCGACATACAGAAAGCGCGACAGTTTCAGCGTATCGCGAAACCAGGTTCGGGTGCGTGGCAGCAGCGTGGCTTTGGTTCTTTCGCTTTGGTGAATAGGTTGGATAAACAGCGTAACACCGGAGTACTCTTCCGCCAGCACCGCCCGATCGACCACGATCTCGCCGCCATTGGTGTCACCAGGCAGGATCCGCGCCTGCCCGTTCTCATTCCAGCCAAACAGCACCGCCGTGCGGTTATTTTTGAGGATGAGGATGGCCGGTAGTGATAACGCCGTGATTTTGCTCAGCTCACGTTTAAGCATCCGTACACGTAGCCCGGCACGCGCCGCAGCACGTGGAAAAATAGGCAGCGTCAGACGATTATTTTTCAGCGGCAATCCCGCCGTAAGCGATACGCGGCTGGAGGCTTTTCCGTGCAGCGTACAAATGGCCATCAGGCTATCAAGAAGCGGATCATCACACAGCTCGCGCGGGTCAATTTTGATCTCTTCTTGTAATTCAATTACCTCATGCTCGCCTGGAGCAGGTGAATGTAGTGTCATACGTTATATCCTTAATAACAGACCCGGTTAAGGTAGTTAGCTCTTTCTCATCCGTAAATTCCGGGCAATGACGCAAAAGACATTACAATACTTATTGCTCACTCAAGTTACCAGATATGTTCACGGGAATCATTTATAATATCCTTCAATAATTCTTTATATTTATGACACGCAATAACAAATCATTAGGGTTAGTAAATACCTATTAGAATAATAAATTAAGTGATAAAAAAATAAAACATACCATCGTATGTATAGCAATCACAAAAAACAAATAATGAAAAAATAAATAAATAAAATCAATTATTTGGCTGAGGTCTGCATTTAACGGGAAGTGAATCATGACAATCAGGGAACACTTGTTTCATTAATCCTGAATCTTAATTAAAACTGATATTAAGGATTTGAAAAGCAATGAAAATCAAAGTGCATACAAAATAAATTCAGGGCGTTATTACAAATGCAAAAAAGGATATATATACTCGAAGAAAAAATAGCCATCATGATTACCACCTCACGAAATATACGTAATTAATCTTACAAAGATGATTAATAAGTAGATTGTATCTACTTACTACCACGTAATTTGCACTCTAAGGAGAGACCGCTATGTCAGCGATTATAGGAACGATAAAGGCAGTTATGGGGCAAGTATGGATCGTCGCGTCTGACGGTACTCGACGCCTGGCAACAGAAGGTGAGCAGGTTATGCGCGGGGAAGTTGTCGTTACTGACCAGGGGGCGGCCACCATCACGCTGCCCAATGGTAAAGATATGGATCTGGGCCGTGGAAGTGAATGGGGAAGTGACGCCACTGCCATCTCCACCACCGCAGATGTTGACGCCCAGGCGATTGCGGCATCGCAGCAAGCCATTGCCGAAGGTGCTGACCCGACCCAGGTGCTTGAAGCAACCGCTGCGGGTAATAGCCCAATTATTGACTCATCCTCCGCACCGACAGGAGCCGAAAGCGGTCATACCCATGTCATTCTCGATCTGACGGGGGAAATACTCGATCCTACCGCCGGTTATCCGACGGAAGGATTGGATACATCGGTCATTGCGCCGGTCGAAGAAATCACACTGATCAGGCCGGAAGCTGACACCAGCAGTGATGAAACCGTAACACCGCCAACGCAGCCAACGTCCCCGATAACATTACCCGAAGCCAGCATCACGATTGATATGATTGCTGGTGATAACGTCATCAACAGACAAGAGGCCGCTCAGGAGAAAACAGCGATCGGCGGCACGACCGGGAAGGATGTGCGCCCGGGTGATACGGTGACTGTCACCATTAACGGCAACCAGTATCAGACTCAGGTTGACGCCGACGGGCGTTGGTCAGTCGAGGTGAATACCAGCGATTTGGTGGCGGCTGGCGATGTGCATGCCAGCGTGACGACCTACGATCAGTATGGCAATCAGGCCAGTGCGAGTGCCGATAGCGCGGTGTCTATTGATACGATGCCACCAACGGTCACTATTACCATCGACCTTGTCACCGGTGACGGCGTTATCAACCAGCAGGAAAGCGAGGATGAGTTCACCGAGCTGACCGGCAAGGTGACGGGCAGGGACGTGGTGCAGTGGGACGAAGTGCAGATCACCATCGGTGACCAGACTTACACTGCCGTGGTCCAGGAAGACCTGAGCTGGTCGGTTAAGGTGCCGACCAGCCAGCTGCAGGACGGCACCGAGATTGAGGCCAGCGTCACCGGCTATGACAAAGCCGGTAACTCAGCGGATGACACCGACACCACCGAGGTCAGCCTCGACCTGAGCGCGCCGGAAGTCACTATTACCATCGACCTCGTCACCGGCGACGGCGTTATCAACCAGCAGGAAAGCGAGGATGAGTTCACCGAGCTGACCGGCAAGGTGACGGGCAGGGAGGTGGTGCAGTGGGACGAAGTGCAGATCACCATCGGTGACCAGACTTACACTGCCGTGGTCCAGGAAGACCTGAGCTGGTCGGTTAAGGTGCCGACCAGCCAGCTGCAGGACGGCACCGAGATTGAGGCCAGCGTCACCGGCTATGACCAGGCCGGTAACTCAGCGGATGACACCGACACCACCGAGGTCAGCCTCGACCTGAGCGCGCCGGAAGTCACCATCACCATCGACCTCGTCACCGGCGACGGCGTTATCAACCAGCAGGAAAGCGAGGATGAGTTCACCGAGCTGACCGGCAAGGTGACGGGCAGGGACGTGGTGCAGTGGGACGAAGTGCAGATCACCATCGGTGACCAGACCTACACCGCCGTGGTCCAGGAAGACCTGAGCTGGTCGGTTAAGGTACCGACCAGCCAGCTGCAGGACGGCACCGAGATTGAGGCCAGCGTCACCGGCTATGACCAGGCCGGTAACTCAGCGGATGACACCGACACCACCGACGTCAGCCTCGACCTGAGCGCGCCGGAAGTCACCATCACCATCGACCTCGTCACCGGCGACGGCGTTATCAACCAGCAGGAAAGCGAAGACGAATTCACCGAGCTGACCGGCAAGGTGACGGGCAGGGACGTGGTGCAGTGGGACGAAGTGCAGATCACCATCGGTGACCAGACCTACACCGCCGTGGTCCAGGAAGACCTGAGCTGGTCGGTTAAGGTGCCGACCAGCCAGCTGCAGGACGGCACCGAGATTGAGGCCAGCGTCACCGGCTATGACAAAGCCGGTAACTCGGCGGATGACACCGACACCACCGAGGTCAGCCTCGACCTGAGCGCGCCGGAAGTCACCATCACCATCGACCTCGTCACCGGCGACGGTGTTATTAACCAGATGGAAAGCCAGGATGAGTTCACCGAGCTGACCGGCAAGGTGACGGGCAGGGACGTGGTGCAGTGGGACGAAGTGCAGATCACCATCGGCGACCAGACCTACACCGCCGTGGTCCAGGAAGACCTGAGCTGGTCGGTTAAGGTACCGACCAGCCAGCTGCAGGACGGCACCGAGATCGAGGCCAGCGTCACCGGCTATGACAAAGCCGGTAACTCGGCGGATGACACCGACACCACCGAGGTCAGCCTCGACCTGAGCGCGCCGGAAGTCACCATCACCATCGACCTCGTCACCGGCGACGGCGTTATCAACCAGCAGGAAAGCGAAGACGAATTCACCGAGCTGACCGGCAAGGTGACGGGCAGGGAGGTGGTGCAGTGGGACGAAGTGCAGATCACCATCGGTGACCAGACCTACACCGCCGTGGTCCAGGAAGACCTGAGCTGGTCGGTTAAGGTGCCGACCAGCCAGCTGCAGGACGGCACCGAGATCGAGGCCAGCGTCACCGGCTATGACAAAGCCGGTAACTCAGCGGATGACACCGACACCACCGACGTCAGCCTCGACCTGAGCGCGCCGGAAGTCACCATCACCATCGACCTTGTCACCGGCGACGGCGTTATCAACCAGCAGGAAAGCGAAGACGAATTCACCGAGCTGACCGGCAAGGTGACGGGCAGGGACGTGGTGCAGTGGGACGAAGTGCAGATCACCATCGGTGACCAGACTTACACTGCCATCGTCCAGGAAGACCTGAGCTGGTCGGTTAAGGTACCGACCAGCCAGCTGCAGGACGGCACCGAGATTGAGGCCAGCGTCACCGGCTATGACAAAGCCGGTAACTCGGCGGATGACACCGACACCACCGAGGTCAGCCTCGACCTGAGCGCGCCGGAAGTCACCATCACCATCGACCTCGTCACCGGCGACGGCGTTATCAACCAGCAGGAAAGCGAGGATGAGTTCACCGAGCTGACCGGCAAGGTGACGGGCAGGGACGTGGTGCAGTGGGACGAAGTGCAGATCACCATCGGTGACCAGACCTACACCGCCGTGGTCCAGGAAGACCTGAGCTGGTCGGTTAAGGTACCGACCAGCCAGCTGCAGGACGGCACCGAGATCGAGGCCAGCGTCACCGGCTATGACAAAGCCGGTAACTCGGCGGATGACACCGACACCACCGACGTCAGCATCGACATAAATGCTGATGTTGAAATCTTTATTGACCCTATCACCGGCGACGATTATCTCGATATTTCCGAAACCACCCACTGGCAGGGACAAGAAGCGCCAACAACCACCATTACGGGTTATGTCACTGGTGAAGCAACAGAGAACGATACTGTCAGTATCACCGTAAACAACAAGACCTATGATAATGTGGCCCTCAAGCAAGTCGGCGATAAGTTAGTTTGGGAGTTAACGGTGGATACGGCAGACCTGGTCGAAACACCGAAAGTTGACGCCAGTATCACTATCACCGATGCAGCCGGAAATACCGCAACGGATCACGCCGATCGCACCGTGGATAGCGAGACCGCCACCGAGCAATTAGGTACCGCCGCCGACGATACCATTCATGGCAATGAAGGCAGTAGCAACGTGATTATCGGCGATGTTGAAGGATTCCAGGCGCAGCCAGGGCAGGACTACAATATTGCCTTCCTGGTGGATACCTCCGGCAGCGTCTCATCAAGCGATATCAAGGCATTAATTGCCTCTCTGAAAACCGTCTTCTCAACATTGGCTGCGGGCACCGAGCACGAAAGTTCAGGGACGCTCAATATCCTGTTGGTGGACTTTGATTCCAAAGTGCAGTTTGCCTATGACGTGTCGTTCTCCGCAGACATGACCGAGGCACAACGAGACAAAGCGCTGAACGATCTTTATACCCAACTCAATAAGATGACGAGCGGCGGCAGCACGAACTACGGTGCCGCTTTTGAAAGCGCGGCAGACTGGTTCTCGCAATTTGAAGGGGATGACAGCACCAACCTCACCTATTTCATCACCGATGGAAAGCCGACAATCTTTACGGGTACAACCAAAGTTGTCGATGTGGACGCGCGTTCAAATTACGAAACAAAACTGGATATGAGTACTCTCCAGTATCAGCCTGGTACCGCCGTTACGTTAAGGATCAATGGCGTTAATCGCGAGGTTATTGATAAAAATGGCAACGTCTACGAGTGGAATGGAAGTAGCAAAACTAAAATCGGTACCGTCGTTTCAGATGGCGCCGGGGGCTATACGATTTCAGGATCGTTTGGTAACGGTACTGCGTCTAGCGCCAATAACCCTAACCTGACCTACGGCTCAATGGAGTCATTTGCGCTGTTACTGGCCGTCTGCGGTTCGATTGAAGCATTAGGCGTTAACAGCGCTATCGGTGCTGACGATCTAAAAGCCTATGATTCCGATGGTAACGTTCAGACCGATATTAAAGCGAATGAACTTGCGGACGCCATTCTGGGTAAGAACGATGTTCGGGTAGAGGGCGCGGAGGATATTGTCCAGGGTAAATCCGGTAACGACATTATCTTTGGCGATGCCGTCGAATTTGCGGGAATCGCAGGCAATGGTTTTACCGCCATTCGGGAACTGATCGCGAAAGAGATGGGCGTTAGCGTTACGTCCATCACATCTGCCCATATCCATCAGTATATTACTGAACATCCTGACGTCTTCGACATGTCGCGAACCGACGGCGGCGACGATATTCTGTTCGGTGGCGCAGGTAACGATATTATCTATGGCGGGGGTGGCGAAGATATTCTCGCGGGCGGTGATGGCGACGACCTCCTTTATGGCGGCGTAGGCAATGATATTCTGTTTGGCGATGGCTACAACGCATTTAGCGAACTGTTTGACTATATCGCGGGTAAATTGGGTACCGAAAACATCACTCTCGCCGATGTGCAGAAGTACATCACCGACAATAGTCATGAGTTCGATATCAGCGCGCCGGGCGGCGGTGACGATATTCTCCATGGCGGTAGTGGAAACGATATCCTGTACGGCGGCGGCGGTAATGACATCCTGCACGGGGACGAAGGCAACGACCTGCTTTACGGTGGCACAGGCGATGACATCCTGATCGGCGGCGCTGGAAACGATATTCTTATCGGCGGTCAGGGCAACGACACGCTTTATGGCGGCAGCGGCAGTGACACCTTCACCTGGCTTAAAGGTGATGGGGGCCACGACGTGATTAAAGATTTCCGTGCGGATGAAGGCGATCGCATTGATTTAAGCGATCTGCTTGGCGACATTGCCGATACCGATCTGGCCTCGTATATCAGAGTCACTAACGATGATAACGGTAATGCGGTGATAGAAATCAACACCAATGGGCAGATGCAGAATAATGGTTCAACAATGAGTATCACCGTTGAGAACTGTTCTTCCGCAGATATCGATATCAATAGCCTGATTGCAAAACCGGACGCGCCGGTACTTTAATGGCTCACGACCTGTGAGCTATCACTAATAAGATGACCGCCGAAGCGGTCATCTTATTTCAACAATCATGCGCCTTATCACTAACGGAACAAGCACCATCAAAACCGCCGGCTCACGCCGGTTAGCAAGGTAAAACTATTGTCACGATCGACCATCGGGCTATTTTTTCTCGTCAGACAGCACGCTGTAAGTTGCGTTCGCGAGCACCATAAGATAGCGGGGGCACACATTCTGGCTTCGCTGGCGTCTTTGGCATCAAGGGTGAACTTGATTTCACGTTTGTTAAGGATGCCCCGAAGGCGATCAGGGACGACTTTACGGACGTGATAAACGCCGAAGCGGTTCTTAGTTGGTTCATAATGCCCATTTTGTACCACCGGGAAGCGGGGCCGGAGGAGAAATAAGGGCGGTAACTACTGATAAACCAACAAGTTGTTGACTCAAAAAGCAAAAACCCCCGCCGAAGCGAGGGTTATAAATGAGTGGTGCCCGGACTCGGAATCGAACCAAGGACACGGGGATTTTCAATCCCCTGCTCTACCGACTGAGCTATCCGGGCAACGGGGCGCATTAAACCGTAATCGCCGCGCCTCGTCAATGAAATTTATAAAATTTGCGGCGAGTTGCACAACATATCACCGCTTTTCCTGTTTTGCACGCTGCATCAGGCAAAAAATGCCGTCCAGGCGGCGGAAATCGGCATTGCCAGCAGCAGTGCGGGCAGCATATTCACCACCGCAAACATCTTAATGCCGCAGATGCGCAGGCCGGTTGCCAGCAGCAGCAGGCCACCGACGGCGGTAAAGTCGGCCATCATCGCCGGAGTGGTCAGTGGCAGGATCATAAACGCGCAAAACGCCAGCGACAGCTGAATGACCAGCATCGGCACGCTGATGATGCAGACCGCAAAACCCAGCGAGCAGGCGAAAATCATGGCGGTGAAGAAGTCGAGAAACGACTTGGCGATAAGAATGGTGGGATCGCCGGTCATCCCTTCGTGCATCGAACCAAAAATCCCGGTACCGCTGGCGCAAAACAGTACGATGATCGCCACGAAGCTCTGAATAAACGTCTCGTGTTCGGGGTTTTTCCCCGGTTTGATCAGCCGCTTTTGCGCCCGCGCCACCGCGTTGTTAATGCCTTTTTCCAGATGACAAAACTCGCCGATCAGCGCGCCAATCAGCGTCGCCAGCACCATTACCGGCATATTGACGCACTTGATGACCAGCAGCAGCCCAATGCCCAGCGAAGCAAGGCCGAAAATAGAGGTCATCGAAACGCGAATGCGTTCCGGCAGACGCTGGCTGAGCAATGCGCCGATCAGCCCGCCGACGAGCACCGCGCTGGCATTAATAAAGGGACCTATTACCACGTTAACTCCTGTTAATTATCGCTAACTCCTGCATTATTATGGACCGATTAATCGGTTCAGTATTTGTTTCTTCGTAGGGTTAGTGCATAAAAATTTCGTCTTGCGCCCTCTGGTCAATGGTGCCATGATTGCGCGAAATTTCTCCTTTCCTCCACGGGGGCAGCCTGCAATGACATTATTGCCATTACATCGCCAATGCCGCTTCGCTTGCTTGCGAAAGCCTGCCCGTTCCGTTTTGCTCACCATGCGGTGAGGTCAACGCATGCTCACTGCAGGACAACAGTAAGATTAGACGCCGTCTGCTTTTACTGATGTCTGGCGGTCGGAGCTGTAACCCAGTTGCACCCAGACGCTTTGTGGGGCAAGGCCAGTAGCTTTGTCCGGGGCTTTTACTCTCCCTGAGTGGGTCGTTGCGCTTATGAAATCAATGAACATTGCTGCCAGTCGTGAACTGGTCTCTCGCCTGTCCAGCCCCCGTGGCGTGGTGGCGCTGGATAGTACCGACTTTACCGATGTGGCAGCAGTCGTCATTACCGTGGCCGACAGCCATAGCGGTATTCTTGCGTTGCTCAAGCGCACCGGTTTTCATCTGCCGGTGTTTGTGTTCTCGACGGACGACCTTCGCGCGCCGGACGGCGTGGAAGCGGTCATCAGCGGCAAAGAGCAGGAGTGGCTGGCGCTGGAAGCGGCCGCCTGTCGCTATGAAGAGAATTTGCTGCCGCCGTTCTTCAACACCCTGACCCAGTACGTTGAGATGGGCAATAGCACCTTCGCCTGTCCTGGGCACCAGCACGGCGCATTCTTTAAAAAGCATCCGGCGGGGCGTCAGTTCTACGACTTCTTCGGCGAAAATGTTTTCCGCGCCGACATGTGCAACGCTGACGTGAAGCTTGGCGATCTCTTAATCCATGAGGGATCCGCCAAGCACGCGCAGAAATTTGCCGCTAAAGTATTCCACGCGGATAAAACCTATTTCGTGCTGAACGGCACTTCGGCGGCCAACAAAGTGGTGACTAATGCGCTGCTGACGCGTGGCGATCTGGTGCTGTTTGACCGTAACAACCACAAATCAAACCACCACGGTGCGCTGATCCAGGCCGGGGCGACGCCGGTTTACCTGGAAGCGGCGCGTAACCCGTTTGGTTTCATTGGCGGTATTGACGAGCACTGTTTTGACGAACGCTACCTGCGCGAGCTGATTCGTGAAGCGGCGCCGGAGAAGGCCGACGCGCCGCGTCCGTTCCGTCTGGCGGTGATCCAACTGGGCACTTACGACGGCACCATCTATAACGCCCGTCAGGTAGTGGATAAAATTGGCCATCTGTGCGACTACATCCTGTTTGACTCCGCATGGGTAGGCTATGAGCAGTTTATCGATATGATGGCGGATACCTCGCCGCTGCTGCTGGCGTTAAACGAAAACGATCCGGGCATTTTTGTGACGCAGTCGGTGCATAAACAGCAGGCGGGCTTCTCGCAAACCTCGCAGATCCACAAAAAAGACAACCATATTCGTGGTCAGGCGCGCTTTTGCCCGCACAAGCGGTTGAACAACGCCTTTATGCTGCACGCCTCAACCAGCCCGTTTTATCCGCTGTTCGCGGCGCTGGACATTAATGCCAAAATTCACGAAGGGGAGAGCGGTCGCCGCCTGTGGGCCGAGTGCGTCGAGCTGGGTATTGAAGCGCGCAAAGCAATTATTGCCAGCTGTAAGCTGATCCAGCCGTTTATCCCGCCGATGGTTGACGGACGCCCGTGGCAAGAGCATTCCACCCAAACCCTCGCCAGCGATAGACGTTTCTTCAGCTTCGCGCCGGGCGCGCGCTGGCATGGTTTTGAGGGCTACGCCCAGGATCAGTACTTTGTCGATCCGTGCAAGCTGCTGCTGACGACGCCTGGGATCGATGCCGAAACCGGAAAATACACCGAGTTTGGTATTCCGGCGACCATTCTGGCCCACTACCTGCGCGAGAACGGGATCGTCCCGGAGAAGTGCGATCTGAACTCGATCCTCTTCTTGCTGACCCCGGCGGAAACGCCGGAGAAAATGGCCCAACTGGTGGCGATGCTGGCCCGCTTTGAGCAGCATATCGAAGATGACACGCCGCTGGCGGAGGTACTGCCGAGCGTTTACAGCAAGCATCCGCTGCGCTACCGCGACTATACGCTGCGCGAACTGTGCCAGGAGATGCACGATCTGTACGTCAGCTTTGAGGTGAAAGATCTGCAAAAAGCGATGTTCCGTAAGGAGAGCCTGCCGAAAGTGGTGATGAACCCGCAGGACGCTAACGGTGAGTTTATTCGCGGCAACGTCGAGCTGGTGCGCATTCGTGACGCGGAAGGGCGAATTGCCGCCGAAGGGGCGCTGCCATACCCACCGGGCGTGCTGTGCGTGGTGCCGGGAGAAGTGTGGGGCGGGGCGGTGCAGCGCTATTTCCTGGCGCTGGAAGAGGGCGTTAACCTGCTGCCCGGTTTCTCGCCGGAGCTTCAGGGGGTGTACAGCGAGAAAGACGCCGACGGCATTAGCCGACTGTACGGCTACGTGTTGAAATAATGGGCGCTAGCCCCTCATCGCGTGGTGAGGGGCTAGGCCGCACTGCGGCGGTACATGCGGCGCGGGTGGCCAATCTTGCCATACAGCATTTCAACGCTTAAATACCCGGATTCCACGCAGTGCTCAAGATAGCGACGGGCGGTGGTTTTACTGAGCCCGGTTTCGCTGACCACTTCGTCAACCGAGAAACAGTGGTTTTCCCGGGCGTTAAACAGCGTTTGTACCCTGGCCAGCGTATTTTCCTCAATGCCCTTGCTGCCGTTGTCCTGACGGTAGTTTTTCGCCTGCAGTAAATAGAGTGAGTCCACGTTTTGCTGGTCGACGATTTTCCACACCCGCTGCTGTTCGGCAAACTGCACGAAGCGTTCAAGCGACTGGCTCAGACGTTTCCACGATACCGGCTTAAGGATGTAGTCAAAGGCGCCGTTACGAATGGCCTGACTACAGGTGTCCATATCGCTGGCGGCGGTGATGAAGATAACCGAGCAGTTGGCGCGGGCCAGCATCGGGTCGCTGATAAGCGTAATGCCCTTACCGTCCGGCAGGTAGTTATCCAGCAGCAGTAGCTGCGGCTGCTTGCTCTGTAGCTGTTGTTGCGCGTCGGCCAGCGAAGAGGCAATACCGACCAGCCGCAGACGCGGGTGCTTGTCGATGAGCTCCGCGTGCAGCTGCGCCAGCTCATTCTCATCTTCCACAATCAGTACATCGATAAGTTCATGTTGCATAGTCGGTATCTTCCAGTTGCTGTGCGGTACGCCGGGCAGGCCCTGCGGCGGGAATGAATAAAGAGAAAATCGTGCCGCTGGGCGCGTTATCAGACACTTCGATCAGGCCGCCCGCCTGGGTGACATAGCTGTCGATAAGGTAGAGTCCGATACCGTGGTCGCCTCGGGTTTTGGTGGTAATGCCGCGCTCAAAAATATGTTCGCGGATCGCCGGCGTAATGCCAATTCCCCGATCTGCGACTTCGATAATCAGCTCCTGTTCGCTGAGCTTAATCAAGATCTCGACCGGCGCGTGCGGCAGCGGCGATCGCTGGGTCGCTTCGATGGCGTTATCAATCAGATTACCAATAATCGAGATCGTCTCCGACTCGCTCAGCGGCGGGAAGGGACGTCGCATCTCGCAGGCCGGGTCGAACTCCAGCACCACGCCTTTTTCGCGGGCGCGCGCGGCTTTCCCCAGCAGCAGCCCGCATAACGTGGGGGAACTGAAGCGTGAGGAGATGAAATCCAGTAGCTCCTGCGCGTGTTCCGACTGGGCCTGAATATAGCCAATTGCTTCGTCGTAGCGCCCCATATGCAGCAGACCGGAGAGGGTGGTCATACGGTTAAGCTGCTCATGGCGCATAATGCGCAGGTTATCGGCGTAGCGTTTTACCTGGCTTAGCTGAGCGCTAAGCGAATCGATCTCGTTACGATCGCGAAAGGTAATCACCCAGCCCTGAAGCGCATTTTCCAGCATGATTCGCACGCGGCTGGCGATGACCGTCAGGTCGTTAAAGTGACAGATTTCGTCGTGCGTATCCTGCCTGAGCATGGCGCTGCGCTCGAAAAAGGGCACGAGGGCGATGACGTCGCCGATAGGCTTTCCGCGCAGCTGGCGCGCCGGCAGGCTCAGGCCAAGCAGCTTACGCGCCGCCTGGTTAATGACCTCAATGCGCAGGTTGTCGTCGATAGCGATAACGCCTTCATAGATAGACTCCATCATCGCTTTCTGCTGGCGAACCAGCAGGCCAATCTCGCGCGGTTCAAGAGAGAAGATTTGTTTCTTGATGCTGCGGGTAAAGAACCAGGAGAAAACAAACAGCGCCATCAGCAGAAGCACTGCGGCGATCAGGATATTGACCACTTTGTTGACGGTAATGCTGTCGAGGTAGCTGGTAAGGTAGCCCACGGAAACAATACCGATAACCTTGCCGTGGTCGTCGAAAATAGGCGCCTTGCTGCGCAGGGAAATGCCTAAACCGCCCTGCCGAATGGTGGTGGTGCTTTTGCCCTGGAGCACTTCTTCATTATCGCCGCCGACCAGAGTTTTACCTATCCTGTCGGCAAATACCGAGTGGAACAGATGAAGGCCTTTATTATCACCAATGACGATAAAACTAGCGTCACTACGGGCGGCTATTTTTTGCATAAAGTCACGGATGGCTGGAACGTTTTTCTCGGCAACCTGTTTACGCAAACTGGGAATCACAGCTATTTCTTCTGCCTGTATTTTTGCCCGCCCGCTCATTTCCTGATATAGCTGCTGGCCGACGTCAATATAATAATAGCTACCCAGTAGCGCAAACAGCACCGAGAAAAAGGCAACCAGGGAAATAAACAGTTTTATCTGGAACGATACTTTCATCAGACTCACGCACGGCAGCGACGGAAGCCGACAATATATCATCTTTTTTATCGCCGCTGCCGGGCTTTGCCAGAAACTTGTGATCCCTTGCACAGCCTGGCGCAGAACGAGAGTTATCTGAAAAGTACTCTTTATTAAGGCTAAATTAATAAATCCGCCTGTGGCATTCAGCGCAGAATAGAAACCATAAAAACCACGCCTTTAAATAAGGCGCTAATCACATTAAATAAAAGAAACCATTAAAACCATAGGCGCCATTAAAACTTCGGTTTTAATATGCTATCACTCACATAAAGTAAGCCTTTTGGCCCTTAAGCTAGCCTCACAAAATAACCAAAGGGCTTCATTATGAGCACTACTGATGATTCATTCTCTGTTACCCACGACCCGATAGAAATTCAGCGACCGGCCCTCAAGGAGCGCTGGTGGCATATTATGGACACCTGGAAAGTTGGCATTATTCCGCTGCCCCTGTTCCTGTTGGCCGGGGCGCTTATCGCGATTGATTGCCTGGGCGGTAAGCTACCAAGCGATATCGTGGTGATGGTTGCGACGCTGGCATTTTTTGGTTTTGCCTGCGGTGAGTTCGGTAAGCGTCTGCCGATCGTCGGCAAGCTAGGGGCGGCGGCAATTTGTGCCACCTTTATCCCTTCCGCGCTGGTCTACTACGGGCTGCTGCCGGACGTGGTGGTGGAGTCGACGACGAAATTCTACAAATCGACCAATATTCTGTACCTCTATATCTGCTGCATCATCGTCGGCAGCATCATGAGCATGAACCGTACGGTGCTGATTCAGGGCTTCCTGCGGATCTTCTTCCCCATGCTGTGTGGCGAAATCGTCGGCATGATCGTTGGGATGGGCGTCGGCATGGCGCTGGGCCTTGAGCCGTTCCAGATCTTCTTCTTTATCATTCTGCCGATCATGGCGGGCGGCGTCGGCGAGGGGGCGATCCCGTTATCCATCGGCTATGCCACGCTGCTGCATATGGATCAGGGCGTAGCGCTGGGCCGCGTGCTGCCGATGGTGATGCTGGGCGGGCTGACGGCCATCATTATCTCCGGTTGCCTGAACCAACTGGGCAAACGCTACCCGCACCTGACCGGTGAGGGCCAGTTGATGCCTAACCGCGCCAACGCCGATACCGCATCCGCACAGCCGGCGCTGTCGGGCAAAACTGACGTGACCACCATTGCTTCAGGCGCGCTGCTGGCGGTGCTGCTGTACATGCTCGGTATGTTAGGTCACAAGCTGATTGGCTTGCCGGCACCGGTTGGCATGCTGTTTATGGCGGTGCTGGTCAAGCTGTGCCACGGCGCCTCTCCACGCCTGCTCGAAGGTTCGCAGGTGGTTTATAAATTCTTCCAGACCTCAGTGACTTATCCGGTGCTGTTTGCCGTCGGCGTGGCTATCACCCCGTGGCAGGAGCTGGTTAACGCTTTCACCCTCAGCAATCTGCTGGTGATCGTCAGCACCGTGTCTGCGCTGGTTGCGACCGGTTTCTTCGTCGGCAAAAAAATCGGCATGCACCCGATTGATGTCGCCATCGTCTCTTGCTGCCAGAGCGGCCAGGGCGGCACCGGCGACGTCGCGATTCTGACCGCCGGTAACCGCATGAGCCTGATGCCGTTCGCGCAGATTGCGACCCGTATCGGCGGTGCAATTAACGTCTCCGTGTCGCTGCTGGTGCTGGGCAACTTCCTCGTTTAATGGAATAGAACAATGAAACTCGCAAGCTTTATCTATCAGGGCGTTCGCAGCTACGGCATCGTGAATGCAGAAGGAATGATTGATCTGGGACGCCGTCTTGGCGACCGCTACGGCGACCTCAAGGCGCTGCTTGATGGCAACGGGTTGGCCGATGCGACCCGCTATCTTCACGATGCCGTCGATGTGCCCATGGAGGCCGTGACCTTCTTACCGGTGATTGAGCATCCGGAAAAGATTCTCTGCGTGGGCATGAACTATGCCGAGAAACGCAAAGAATTTGACCAGCATAACCCGGCACCGACGCTGTTTGTCCGCTTCCCCGACTCGCAGACCGCGCACAACGCACCGGTGCTGAAGCCGCGCCACTCTCGCGAATTTGACTATGAGGGCGAGCTGGCGGTGATCATTGGCAAGGGCGGCGAGAACATTTCGCGTGAGGATGCGCTGCGCCACGTGGCCGGCTACAGCTGCTATATGGACGGCTCCGCTCGCGACTGGCAGCACACCTGGTTTACCGCCGGGAAAAACTGGCGACAGACCGGCGCTTTTGGGCCGTGGATGGCGACCGCCGATGAGATCCCCGACCCGCATAGCCTGGCTATCCGTACCTGGTTGAACGGGCGGATGGTGCAGGAGGACAACACCAGCAGCATGATTCATAAAGTGGCCGAGCTGATTGAGTACATCAGTACCTTCACCCGCTTAAGCCCTGGCGACGTCATCATCACCGGCTCGCCGGGCGGCGTCGGCAAGAAACGCAACCCGCCGCTGTTTATGAAGGAGGGGGACCGTATCGAGGTGGAGATTGAACATATTGGCCATCTCAGCAACATCATCATGGAAGCGCCAGCGAATACGCTGACGGCGGCGCACTAAGTAAGGCAGGCGGCACGATGTACACGCAACCCACTCTCGATTTTCGGGTCAGCATGGTGGCAAAACACCCGGAACGTTTAAGCCCTATTCGTGCGCTGCTGGTGGACAGCGGCCTCGGGCTGGATAGCGATATTACGCTGTTCGTTGAAGCCTGGGACGGCACAAAGCTGGTGGGCTGCGCAGGTCTGGCGGCAAACGTGATTAAGTGCGTGGCGGTCGATGAACAACAGCGCGGCGCGAATCTGAGCGCTCGGCTGCTGGCCGAGGTGGAGAACGTAGCGTTAGCGCAGGGTTATTTCCATCTTTTTCTTTGTACTCGCCCCTGCAACATTGCGCGCTTCGCCCGCAGCGGCTTCTGGCCGATTGCCCAGAGCGGCAACAATGCGGTGCTGATGGAAAATACGCCGCAGGGGATTGAACGCTACTGCCGTACGCTGAGCCTCCAGCGCCAACCGGCTACCCAGGTTGGGGCCATTGTGATGAATGCAAATCCCTTCACCCTGGGACACCGTTATCTGGTGGAACAGGCGGCGGCACAGTGCGGCTGGCTGCATCTTTTCGTGGTGCGTGAAGATGCATCGTTCTTTCCGTTTCGCGCTCGTCTGGAGATGGTGCGTGCCGGCGTCGCGCATCTGGCGAACGTCACGGTGCACGAGGGATCGCAGTACATCATCTCGCGCGCCACCTTCCCGGCCTATTTCTTAAAGGAAACCGGCAAGGTGCAGCAGGCGTGGAGTGAAATCGACGTGCTGTTGTTCCGCAACTACATTGCGCCCGCGCTGGGGATCACGCATCGCTTTATCGGTTCGGAGCCGTTCTGCGATGTGACCCGCCAGTACAACCAGACGCTGCATACGCTGCTTGGCGACAACATGACCGTGGTAGAGATGCCGCGCGTGAAAGCCACCGGGAGCGCGATTTCGGCTTCGGAAGTCCGCCGTTTATTAACATTGCAGCAGTTTTCTCGTATCCGGGACATTGTTCCGGCATCCACTTTCGCGCATCTCGAAGCGCATTACAGCGCGGAAGTTGCATAACTATCAGGACATTATCATGAAAATCATAAGGGAGGCGCTGGCCGGAACGCAGGAGTCCAGCGACCTGATGGTGAAAATCGCCCCCGCCGACGGCGAGCTGGAGATTGTCATCCACAGTGAGGTGATGAAGCAGTTTGGCGAACAGATTCGCCAGGTTGTTGAGCAGACACTGCGCGCGCTGGACGTGCAGCAGGGGCTGATTATCGTGGAAGATAAAGGGGCGCTGGACTGTGTGATTCGCGCCCGTTTGCAAAGCGCGATTCTGCGTGCCGCAGAAGAGCAGACGATCGTCTGGGGGGCGCTGCAATGAGTCAACTTCGTCGCAGTATGCTGTTCCTGCCCGGGGCCAACGCCGCCATGCTCTCCACCGCCTTTATTTACCGCCCGGACTCGATCATGTTCGATCTGGAGGACGCGGTCGCGCTGCGTGAGAAAGATACCGCCCGCCTGCTGGTCTTCCACGCGCTTCAGCATCCGATGTATCAGGATATTGAGACCGTCGTACGCATTAACCCGCTTAGCACGCCGTTCGGCTTGCTTGACCTGGAAGCCGCCGTGTATGCCGGTGTGGACGTGATTCGCCTGCCGAAAACCGACACGCCTGAAGATATCTTTGAGCTGGAAGGCCATCTTGAACGTATTGAGCGCGCCTGTGGGCGTGAGGTGGGCTCGACCCGCGTGATGGCGGCAATTGAATCGGCGGTTGGCGTGATTAACGCCGTGGCGATTGCGCGCAGCTCGCCGCGCCTGATCGGCATCGCGCTGGCGGCATTCGACTATGTCATGGATATGCAGACCGAACGCGGCGATGGCACCGAGCTGTTTTATGCCCGCTGTGCGGTACTGCACGCGGCGCGTGCCGCCGGTATTGATGCCTTTGACGTCGTGTGGTCTGACGTCAACGATGAAGCCGGCTTCCTGCGTGAGGTGGAACTGATTCGCAAGATGGGCTTTAACGGTAAATCGCTGATTAACCCGCGTCAGATTGACCTGCTCCACAATGCCTATGCGCCAACGCAGCAGGAAGTGGATCACGCCAGACGGGTGATTGAAGCGGCAGAAGAGGGCGAACGCAACGGCCTGGGCGTGGTATCACTCAACGGCAAAATGGTCGATGCCCCGATTATTAACCACGCGCAAATGGTACTGGAACGTGCAGCCGCCTCCGGCGTGCGTCGTTAAGGACTTGATAATGAATCAGACAGAACTTCTCCACCTTCATTTCCCCCACCTGCGGGCGCTAAAACCCTTTGATTCGGCCCACAGCACAACGCCGTGGCTGAACTCTCCGCAGGAGAAACGCACCCGAAAACTGTGCGCCTCGATTGAAGACGCGGTGGCGCGCAGCGGCTTAAAAGATGGCATGACCATTTCGTTCCACCACGCATTCCGCGAAGGCGATCGGGTCATTAATCACGTGGTCGCGCTGCTGGCGAAGATGGGCTTCAAGAACCTGACGCTGGCTTCAAGCTCGCTGATGACCTGCAACGATGCGCTGATCGAGCATATTGAAAGCGGCGTGATTACGCGTATTTATACCTCCGGTATGCGAGGTAAGCTGGCGGACGCTATCTCTCACGGTTTGATGGATGAACCGGTACAAATCCATTCCCACGGCGGGCGCGTGAAGCTGCTGCAGGACGGCGAGCTGAAAATCGACGTGGCGTTTCTCGGCGTGCCGTGCAGCGATGAGTTTGGTAATGCTAACGGCACCCACGGTAAGTCATGCTGCGGTTCGCTGGGGTACGCCATGGTTGATGCGCAATTTGCTCGTCACGTGGTGCTGCTGACCGAAGCGCTGGTGCCGTTCCCGAATATGCCCGCCAGCATTGTGCAGGACCAGGTTGACTTCATTGTGCCGGTGGACAGTGTGGGTGACCCGGCGAAAATCAGCGTCGGGGCGGCACGCGTGACCAGCAACCCGCGTGAACTGATGATTGCCCGCTATGCGGCGGATGTGATTGAACACTCGGGCTACTTTACGCCGGGCTTCTCGATGCAGACCGGTTCCGGTGCGGCCGCCACCGCCTGCACGCGCTTTATGGAAGAGAAGATGGAGCGCAGCGGCGTGAAGGCGCGCTTCGCGCTGGGCGGCATTACCGGCAGCCTGGTCGACCTGCATGAAAAAGGGCTGATTGAAAAGCTGCTCGATACCCAGTGTTTTGACGGGCAGGCGGCGGCGTCGCTGGCGCGTAACCCCAATCACGTAGAGATTTCCACCAACGTCTACGCCAATCCGGGCAGTAAGGCTGCCTGCTGCGATCGGCTTGATGTGGTCATCCTCAGCGCGCTGGAGATTGACGTTGATTTTAACGTCAACGTGATTACCGGTTCCGACGGCGTGATGCGCGGCGCATCGGGCGGCCACTGCGACGTGGCGGCAGCGGCTAACCTGACTATCGTCGTGGCACCGCTTCTGCGCAGCCGTATTCCGACGGTCGTCAAGCGGGTGACAACCCGATTGACCCCGGGGGAAAGCATCGATGTGCTGGTGACCGACCACGGTATTGCGGTAAACCCGGCGCGTCCGGAAATTCGCGAACGGCTTATCGCCGCAGGGCTGAAAGTGGTTGAGATTGAGGCGCTATATGCGCGGGCTATCTCGCTGACCGGCCAGCCGAAACCGATTGAGTTCACAGATAAAATTGTCGGTGTGATTCGCTATCGCGACGGTAGCGTGATTGATACCGTGCGTCAGGTTAAGGAGTAGCATGATGACGACGGCGACACCCGTTAGCCCGGGTGTCAGCCTCGAAGCGCTGCTGGCGGCAAAAGAGAGCCGCGCGGCGCGTCAGGCTGACTGGCTAACCCATTATGGACAACCGGTTATCTCGCTCACGCTGGTGACGCCGGGCGCGGTAAAAAATAATCTGCGCTATCGCAATACCATGGGTGTAGCGCTACAGATGTGCGATCAGATGCTGTGGCAAAACGACTGGCAGGTTCTGGACAGGCAGGTGCTGTGGCTGCCTACCGGCCCGGAAGCCCTCTGGTGCGTGGGGCATCAGGCGCCGGAGATCAAAGCCCACTGCGCGGCGCTGGAACAGTCCCATCCGCTGGGAAGGCTCTGGGATCTGGACGTCATCTGTCCGCACGCCGGGCATATTGGCCGGCTGGCATTAGGCCGCCATATGCGCCGCTGTCTGATCTGCGATGAGCCAGCGCACGTCTGCTCTCGTTCGCGCCAGCATCCGCTTGAGCAGGTTATTGGCCGCGTGGAGGCGCTGATCGATGGCTGGTTTATTCGCGATTAATACCCGCAACGTCGATGTGCCGGCGCTGGCCGAAGAGGCGCTGTGGCAGGAACTGGATCTGACGCCGAAGCCAGGGCTGGTGGATAAATACAACAACGGCGCGCACCGGGACATGGACCATGCGCTGTTTGTTCGCAGCATTGCGGCCATTACGCCGTGGTTCACCCGGTTTGCCGAACTGGGCGATAAACATGCGCATCGCCCTGCTGGCGAACAGCTGCGAATGATTCGCCCGATGGGTATCGCTTGCGAACAGGCGATGTATGCAGCAACCGGTGGCGTGAATACGCATAAAGGCGGTATTTTCGCGCTGGGGCTGCTTTGCTTTGCCGCGGGCCGGTTGGGTGAGGTAAACCCGCAGCGGCTGTGCCGTGAAGTGAGCGATATCTGCCGCGGTCTGGTTGAACGGGAGCTGGCTTCCCGCTCATCGCTGGCGACCGCGGGCGAGCGCCAGTTTCATCAGTTTGGCCTGACCGGGGCGCGGGGGGAAGCAGAGAGCGGATTCGCCACGGTTCGCAAGGCGCTTTCAGGCTGGAATCGTCGCCATCTGCACGCGCTGCTGCTGCGTTTAATGGCGGTGAACCCGGACAGTAATCTGGTCTCGCGCGGCGGAATGAACGGTCTGCGCTACGTACAGGATTACGCCCACGATTTACTGGAAAACGGTTGGGATGAAGGCGCGCTGATAGCAATGGATAACGCGCTGATTACGCGGAATTTAAGCCCCGGCGGCAGCGCAGATTTGCTGTCAGTAGGATGGGTGCTATCGAAGGTGTCGGCCTGATAAGCGCAGCGCCATCAGGCAGAATGGAACAGATTGCCGGATGGCGGCGTAGCCTTATCCGGCCTACTATTTTGAACCCGGCGTCGCTTTGCTCGGCCGGGTTACGTGGGTAGGAAACTTAGTGGGCAACCGTCTGTACGCCAGCTGGCGTACGTTCATGTTTGTATTTAAACAGCCCCACAAATGCCACCGCCAGAACCAGAGAGTACGCGGCGAAAATCAGCCACACGCTCTGCCAGTCGGTAATGCCGTCCACGGTGTACATCTCAACAACCTTGCCGCTGGCCATACCGCCGAGAATGCAGCCAAAGCCGTTGGTCATCATCAGGAACATCCCCTGCGCGCTGGCGCGGATTTCCGGCTTCACTTCTTTTTCCACAAATACCGAGCCGGAGATGTTAAAGAAGTCGAAGGCGCAGCCGTAAACAATCATCGACAGAACCAGCAGCACGGTGCCGAACGGCGTTGGGTCGCCGTAGGCGAACAGGCCAAAGCGCAGCATCCATGCGAAGATACTAATCAGCATCACGTTCTTGATGCCGTAGCGGCTTAAGAAGAACGGAATGGTGAGGATGAACAGCGTTTCGGAGATTTGTGAAATCGACATCATTACCGAGGCGTGCTGCACGATAAAGCTGCTGGCAAACAGCGGATCTTTATCGAAACTGTGCAGGAAGGTGTTGCCAAACATGTTGGTGATCTGCAGCTCGGCACCCAGCATCATGGAGAAAATAAAGAAGATCGCCATGCGTTTGTTTTTAAACAGCGCAAACGCGTCCAGCCCCAGCATGCTGCTCCAGCTCTGCTTTTGCTGCTGGTTAGAGACCGGAATATGCGGCAGGGTCAGGGTAAACAGCACCAGGACGACTGACAGCGCGGCGCCGATGTAGAGCTGCATATGGCTCAGCTCGAACCCGGAGAAGCTCACCGCCCACATCGCCAGAATAAAGCCGATGGTGCCCCAGATACGGATTGGCGGGAAGTCGGTCACGATATCCATGCCTGCCGTTTTGAGACGATAGTAGGAGATGGTGTTGATCAGACCCAGCGTTGGCATATAGGCCAGCGAGTTGAGCAAGATAACGAAGAACATTTCTCCCGGCGTGGTGACCTGGGCGGCCATAAACAGCGTGCCTGCGCCCACCAGATGGCAGAAGGCGTAGACCCATTTGGCGCTAATCCACTTATCTGCCACGATGCCCAGCAGCGTCGGCATAAAGACGGCGGCAATACCCAGCGAGCTGTACACCGCGCCAATAGACGCGCCGTCAAATTTCAGCGTCACAAACATGTAGGAACCGAGTGTGGTCAGCCAACTCCCCCACAGGCAGAACTGCAGGAAGGACAGTATCTTAAGCTGCAGCTTTAAATTCATGTTATTTTCCTCACAAAAATGGCCGGATACGCGTTCGTTTAATAACATCCGAAAGCATTATTTGTGCTGATTCTATCAACGGCATAGATGTGACATTGTTAAGCGCCGCAAAAAATTGCAATTATTTTTACTTTGCATAACGAAATAGTGACAAAACTAACATTTTTGTATGAGGTTCAGGCGGAGAGGCCGCCACGCGCGGTGAACATCAGCGCTTGTGACGGCCATATTTGTGAGAATTGTTACTTACGACGATAGCCTTTCTGCGCGGTATTCACTTTGTAGAGATAGCGCCGCGACTCGGCGGACGGATGGCGGCTGGTCAGCGTCTGGTAGACGTCGCCCGGCGTCATGCTGTTGATAATATTCGCCGCCTGCACTTTATCGTTGGAGAACACGCGCAGCACGCTGCCCGCACCGCCGTTATAGGCGGTGATGACCGCATAACGGCGCGAGGTTGGGTTGTCGATGCCGCCGAGATAAATATTGCTGAGAATCGCCAGATAGGCGGTCCCGGTATCAATGTTGCTGGCCGGGTCGAACAGGAAGCTGCGGCTTGGCGTACCGGATTTACCCTGTGAACGGAACACGTCTTTACCGGCGGTATGCTGCACCACCTGCATCAGCCCCAGCGCATCGGAGCGGCTGACGGCGTAGGGGTTAAAGGATGATTCGGTCTGCATAATCGCCAGAATAAGCGATTCGTCGACGCCGTATTTACGCGAAGCCTGGCGTACCATGCCGAGGTATTTATGCGCACGTTTGTCGAGGTGGTTTGGAACAAGGTTAATGGTGATGCTGTAGATGATATGCAGGCCGTTACTGCGTTTTTTCATCCGCGTTTGCAGCAGATAGTCGGCAAAGCGCGCCGCGCGCCATTCCCAGCGAATGGCCTCGCCGGTGTTGTCCACCACCTGGCCGTACAGGAACGGCTCTTTAGAAATTTGAATATCGTCGGCGTCGGAGTAGAGATCGACCGAACCGGGATCGTCGCCCATCAGCAGCGTGGTGATAATCGCCTGACGCAGGCGGGCGGCGGGATCTGTACCGGCAATGGTCTCGACGGTGATGGTGCCTTCATCGAAGTTGATATGGCTACGGGTCTGGTAGCCGTCGGTGTATTTTACGTAGTCTTTCGGTCCGGCGATCAGGACTTCGTTAAAACCCCAGATGTTTTCAATGTTATGGGCGAATTGCCCCATCAGGATATCAAAGCCGTTGGTGTCTTTGACCCACGCCTCATTGTAGGCATCGCCCTTTTTATTTGAGGAACAGGAAACCAGCAGCGGTGCTATCAACGCCAGTGCATAAATTCTTTTTTTCATCATTCCGGGAGCGCGTGTTGTTGTTGTCTTAAAGGCCCGCAGGGCCCTTACTGTTTTTCTGGCGGCGTGTAGCCTTCAATGTGCACATCTTTGCCTTCAAACAGGAAATTAACCATTTCTTCTTCCAGAAGCTTACGGTGCTCCACGTTCATCATATTGAGTTTCTTTTCATTGATGAGCATGGTCTGCTTTTGCTGCCACTGCTTCCAGGCCTCTTTCGAAATCTCGTTATAGATGCGCTTTCCCAGCTCGCCAGGGTAGAGCTGGAAATCCTGTCCTTCGGCGTCGCGCTGCAGGAAAGTACAAAAAATGGTTCTGCTCATAATAAATCCTCTTAGTTCGCCGCTCGCTAGACGAGTGAATCGGCGCGTAACTGCTGCAACAGGCGCTCAACCGGTGCGGCCAACCCGACGACGGGCGGCTGGGCTAAGTTATACCAGAGAGCGCTGCCTTCATCCATGCATGAGGCGAATGAGGACACACTAAGCCACATAGGCACAATGTCCAGATGGAAATGGCTGAAAGTATGGCGGAAGGCGGTAAGCTGGGTCAGGTTTTCGGCCGGAATATGCCGCTCGGCCAGCCACTCGCGCAGCGCCGTTTCATCTGCAAACTGCGGGAAACAGTATAGACCGCCCCACAGACCGCTGGGCGGGCGCTGCTGAAGAAACACGTCGCGCTCGTGCTGCATCATCAGGAAATAGCCGGTACGTTCGGGGATCGTCTGCTTCGGTTTTTTACCGGGATACTGTGCCCAACTGCCGTTGGCGGTGGCGATACAGCCCTTTTCCAACGGACAAAGCGAACATTTGGGCTTCGAGCGGGTGCAGACCATCGCACCAAGATCCATCATGGCCTGGTTAAAGCGCGAAACGCCTTCGGCGGGCGTAACCTGCTCGCTGATGTCCCACAGCCGCTTCTCAACGTCTTTTTTACCCGGCCAGCCGCCGACGGCATAGCAACGGGCCAGCACGCGCTTAACGTTGCCATCGAGAATCGCGAAATGTTTGCCCAGCGACAGCGACAGTATCGCGCCTGCGGTTGAGCGTCCTACGCCGGGCAGCGCCGCGACTTCATCGAAGGTTTCCGGAAAACGGCCGTGGTGCAGCGTCGCCACCTGCTGGGCCGCTTTGTGTAGATTGCGCGCGCGCGCATAGTAACCGAGCCCCGTCCACAGGTGCAGCACGTCGTCGAGGGGGGCATTCGCGAGATCGGTGACCGTCGGGAAGCGCGACATAAAGCGTTCGAAATAGGGGATAACGGTGGCAACCTGCGTCTGTTGCAACATCACCTCTGACAGCCATACTTTGTAAGGCGTTTTTTCGATTTGCCAGGGCAGGGTTTTACGCCCGTATTTGTCGTACCAGTCCAGCACCTGGGCTGAAAATTGAGACGCTTGCATGGTCAAAGCAGTGCTTCCGTTATCGTGCGATTAGGGGGCCAGATTGCAGCACAGCGGTACTATGCTGTAAACAGGAACTTTCCGGTGCTTGCATCCGGCAACTAACTTTGGATAATGCCCGTTTCCCGAACACTCTCACAAGCAGACATATTTTTATGAAGAACGACGTCATTTCACCGGATTTTGATGAAAACGGCCGCCCGCTGCGCCGCATTCGTAGTTTTGTGCGTCGCCAGGGGCGACTGACCAAAGGGCAGGAACATGCGCTGGAAAACTACTGGCCGGTGATGGGCGTTGAGTTCAGCGAAGAGCCTGTCGATTTCGCCGCGCTGTTCGGTCGCGAAGCGCCGGTGACGCTGGAAATTGGTTTTGGCATGGGGGCCTCGCTGGTGACGATGGCGAAAGCACGTCCGCACCAGAATTTCCTCGGTATTGAGGTACACTCACCTGGCGTTGGCGCCTGTCTGGCTTCGGCGCACGAAGAGGGCGTTGATAACCTGCGCGTCATGTGCCACGACGCGGTCGAAGTGCTGCACAAGATGATCCCGGACAACTCTCTGAACATGGTTCAGCTCTTTTTCCCTGACCCGTGGCACAAAGCGCGTCATAATAAACGCCGTATCGTGCAGGTACCGTTCGCTGAGCTGGTGAAGACGAAATTAAAGCTGGGCGGCGTTTTCCACATGGCGACCGACTGGGAAGCCTATGCTGAGCATATGCTGGAAGTGATGTCCTCCATTGGTGGATACCAGAACCTGTCCGAAACAAAAGATTACGTACCGCGCCCGGAATCGCGCCCGGTAACCAAATTTGAACAGCGTGGCCATCGTCTTGGCCACGGCGTATGGGACTTAATGTTCGAGAGGGTGAAATAAATGGCAAAGAATCGTAGCCGTCGTTTGCGTAAAAAAATGCATATCGATGAATTTCAGGAAATCGGCTTCTCCGTCGCGTGGCGTTTCCCGGAAGGCACCAGCGAAGAACAGATCGATCAAACCGTCGACCAGTTTATCGATGAAGTGATCGAGCCGAACAAGCTGGCGTTTGACGGCAGCGGCTATCTGGCCTGGGAAGGTCTGATTTGCACCCAGGAAGTGGGCAAGTGTACTGAAGAACATCAGGCGCTGGTTCGTAAGTGGCTGGAAGACCGTAAGTTTGAAGAGGTGCGCACCAGCGAACTTTTTGACGTTTGGTGGGACTAAGATCTTATATGCACAATATCGTTCAGACGCAGCCAACGCAGAGGCCGCTTGAACGATGACGCGTGTACGGGGCCAGCATTTGCTGGCCCGATTTATCTTGAGGGAAAGTTATGATGCGCAAAACGCTGCTGACGGCAGTTCTTACGTTCACGGCGACCGCCGCCCACGCTGACTACCAGTGCAGCGTCACCCCGCGTGATGACGTGGTGCTCAACCCGCAAACCGTGCAGGTGAAAGGGGAAAACGGCAATCTTATTATTACCCCCAACGGCGACGTCACCTACAACGGCAAGGCGTACACGCTCACCGCGGCCCAGCGCGAGCAGGCCAAAGATTATCAAACGGAACTGCGTAGCGCGCTGCCGTGGATTGACGAAGGCGCGCGTAACCGGGTTGAAAAAGGCCGCGTGGCGCTGGACAAAATTATCGCCAAAGAAGTCGGCGAGGACAGCAATATGCGCGGTCGTCTGACCAAACTCGACGCGCAGCTGAAAACGCAGATGAACCGCATTATTGAGCGCCGCAGTGACGGCCTGACCTTCCACTATAAAGCGATTGACCAGGTGCGTGCCGACGGCCAGCAGTTGGTGAATCAGGCGATGGGCGGCATCCTGCAGGACAGCATCAACGAGATGGGCGCCAAAGCCGTACTGAAAGGCGGCGGTAACCCGCTGCAGGGCGTGCTGGGCAGCCTGGGCGGCCTGCAAACTGCGATTCAGAACGAGTGGAAAAACCAGGAAGCGGATTTCCAGGCGTTCGGTAAAGACGTGTGCAGCCGCGTGGTGTCGCTGGAAGACAGCCGCAAGGCGCTGGTGGGCACCCTCAAGTAAGTGGTTATCGGCTACCTGTGTTCTACGGGTAGCCAGAATCAGATTTCGTTTATCCTTCCCTCCGCCGCAAATTCCGTATGATGCGCTTTTCATACCTAAAAGGAATTTGCCGATGAAGCTCGCCTGGAAATGCGGGACGCTCCTGCTGTGTAGTTTTTCCCTGTCGGTTATCGCCGACAGCAATACCCCCACCGACGACGTTATCAAACAGCAGTTCGCGAAACAGTCTGGCGGCATGATGCATCTTGAGCGCATCAGCCTGCGCCAGCTGGATGCGACAGGAAACCAGGCGACGTACACCCTCGAAGGCGATATGGCTTCTGACGATAATCTCTACACGCCGGTTGGCATGGCCGGGGATTATCTTTTCTATGAAAAAACCTGGACTAAAGGGCGTCCGGTCAAATTTTCGGCGATGATGACCGCCGTGGGAACCCCGGCTTCCGGCTGGACGACGACCTTCTTTTCGATGCAGATGGCCGCCAAAAATGCGGGAAGACCGTTCAGTGAAAGAGAGGATTTAAGCAAATTGCTGGTGGTGAACGATAGCGGCTTTATGGCGCAGTTCGCCAGGCTTGACGCCCAGTTTGCCGACAGCCGCACAACGATAGAAAAGCAGAAAAAACAGTATGATGTATTGAAAACACAGGTGGTCGAGTTAGATGAACAGATGGCAAGCTCGTGGGGAACGGACGCCAACGGCAAGCCGCTGGACCGCAGCGCGGTACAGCAGGCGATGAACGCCGAAATCTACGCCGTTGACCGCCGAAACGATATGGCGAAGTTTAGTAATCAATACTATATCAACGTGTATGAGCCCGCGCTGGTGGCCTGCCAGAAGAAAGCGGTGTGTGATGCAGAGCCCATTCGTGCCGCCCGCGATAAGGCGCTGGAGGAACAGAAGCAGGAATATTATCGCCAGCATAAGGCGATCGGCGACAAGATCAATGCGCGCATGGCCGCGATGGAGGAAAAGGTTGAGCCGCTGCGTAAGAAACGTGAAGCGCTGCGTGGGCAAATGGTGGTGCTGGAGTCGAGTAATGACGAATTGCAATATGAGGCAACGCGCTGGCAGGAAGGGGTCGAGAGAATGCGTGAGAAGGGGGTGATTCCATAAGGCGCCCTGCGCGAGCGGAAATACCCCGGCTTCGCTGCGCTCGGCCGGGTTATTTCCTGGAATTACATCAGCCCCAGCAGCTGCGGAATGAACAGCGAAATCTGCGGGATGTAGGCAATCATCATCAGCGCAACCAGCAGGGCGGCGTAGAACGGCAGCAGCGGTTTAATCAGCTGCTGAATTTTCACACCGGAGATCGAGCAGCCGACAAACAGCGCGCTGCCGACCGGCGGCGTGAGCAGGCCGATACACAGGTTAGCCACCATCATGATGCCGAAATGTACCGGGTCCATCCCCAGGTCCTGGGCAATCGGCAGGAAGATCGGCGTAAAGATCAGCACCGCCGGCGTCATGTCCATAAAAATACCGACGATCAACAGCACGATATTAATAAGCAGAAGGATCACCAGCGGATTCTCGGAGATCCCCATCAGCGTGTCGCTGATCATGTAGGGAATATCCGCGTTGGTCATCGCCCACGACATGCCGACGGAGAAACCAATCAGCAGCAGCACGATTGAGGTTGTGACCACCGACTCTAAAATCAGCTTCGGCAGATCGCGCCATTTAACCTCACGGTAGATGATGACCGACAGGATAAAGGTGTAGACCACGGCAATAGCCGAGGCTTCCGTGGCGGTAAAGATCCCCCCCAGAATGCCACCCATTACGATAAGCACCAGCAGCAGGCTCGGCAGCGCATCAAGGAATGCTTTTGCCGCCTGGGCGCAGGTCGGGCGTTCCGACACGGGATAGCCGCGACGTTTGGCGATGATGGCGCAAACCACCATGATCGACAGGCCCATCAGAATGCCCGGCAGGTAGCCCGCCATAAACAGCGATGCGACCGAAACGCCGCCTGCGGTAAGGGAGAAGACGATCAGCACGTTGGAGGGCGGGATAAGCAGCCCGGTAATGCACGATGAAACGTTCACCGCAGTGGAGAACGCTGGGTCATAGCCCTTCTTGGTCTGGATAGGATGCAGGGTGCCACCGACGGCCGCCGCCGCTGCAACCGCAGACCCTGAAATCGAGCCGAACATCATATTGGCCAGCACGTTAACGTGGCCCAGCGAACCGGGCACGCGGCCGACCATCACCTGCGCGAGGTTAATCAAGCGTATGGCGATCCCCCCGCTGTTCATCAGTGTACCGGCAAAAATGAAGAATGGAATCGCCAGCAGGGCAAAGTTGTCCAGGCCGTTGGCCAGGCGCTGAGAAACGGTGATGACGGCAATATCCCAGGGGAACATCAGCAGCATCGAGGCGACGGTCGCGATCCCGATAGAAAATGAAATAGGCACGCCAATAAACACCAGTACGAAGAAGGCGCCGAACAGCGTGAGTGCGATATACCCGTCCATTAACACGCTCCTTCCGCGGTTTGTTTCAGGCTAAGCAGGCCATTGGCGATAAACCAAAGGGCGTAGAACATCATAATGAGGCCGGACAGCGGCAGGATCAGATAGACGTAGCCCATCGGAATTTGCATCGCCGCAGAGACCTGCGCGGTGGCCAGCGTTTTCGCGATTAGCTTCAGGCCGCCGGTGACGATCACCGAACCAGAGAAGATAAAAATCAGCAGGTTAATCACCACGCCCAGCAGCGTTTGCTTACGCGGCTTGAGCGTCATGGCCAGCAGGTCGATGGCCAGATGGCGCTGGGCGCCAACGGTATAGGCTGCGCCGAGCAGGCCGACCCAAATCATCAGAAAACGCGCCAGCTCGTCGGTGAGGGTACTGGGCTGGTTTAACACGTAGCGGCTGAACACCTGCCAGACGACGCAGACGACCAGCGCCACCATGACCGCGATGGAAAACGCGGCGATCGCGCGGTCCACCGCCTGTTTAGTGCGGGTAAAAATCATCGTTTAGTATCCTGGTGAACGCGGGCCAGAGGCTGGCCCGCAGGGCGGTTATTCTGCGGCGGCTTCAAATTTGGCCAGCAGCGCGGCCTGTTTTGGATCTTTCTTGAAATCGTCGAACAGCGGCTGAACGGCGGCGCGGAACGGCGCTTTGTCGACCTTCACGATTTCACCGCCCATGGCTTTCGCCTGTGCACGGGTATCGGCGTCAATTTTGTCCCACAGCTTCTGCTGGTAGGTTTCTGAGGCTTTGGCGGCCTTCATCAGAATCTGCTGTTGCTCCGGGGTCAGCTTGTCCCACGTTTTGGTCGAGATGACCAGGAAGTCGGGAATAGAGGCGTGCTCGTCTTCAGAGAAGACCTTGGCTATTTCAATATGACGCGTTTGCACCCAGGACGGGACGTTATTTTCCGCGCCGTCAACCACTCCCTGCTGCATTGCGGTATAGACTTCACCGAAAGAAATTGGCGTCGGCGAGCCGCCCATTAATTCAATCATTTTCAGCGTCGTTGGGCTGGCCTGGACGCGAATTTTTAAGCCTTTTAAATCTTCTGGTTTGGTAATCGGTTTTTTCGCATAAAAGCTGCGGGTGCCGGCAACATAGGCGGAAAGCGCAAAGAATCCTTTATCTTTTGTCGACTCCATTATTTCTTTGCCAACGTTGCCAAATACCACTTTATTAAAATGCGCCTGGTCTTTAAATAAGAAAGGCAGGTTATAAATGGCATAGACGTTATCGAAGGATTCAAGATCGCTGGCTGACCCCTTGGTTAAATCGAGTGCGCCGTTTTGTAGCAGTTCCATGGTTTCACGAGCGCTGCCCATCTGGCTGCTGGGATAAATACGAATGGTCATTTTGCCGTCTGATAACTGCTTGACCTCTTTGGCCATTTCCTCAAATGCCTGGTGAACGACGTGGCTGCGCTCGAGGTTATGCGCCAGCTTCAGCGTGACTTTTTCAGCGGCGCTGACTCCGGCAGAGAGTAAGGCAAAAAGTGAGGCACAGATCAGCGTTTTGCGAAAAGTGAGAGATTTCATTAATAGGCTCCATGCACATTTATTATGGTGGTTTATATCTATGGGTATAGCTGTATTTTCTGTATGACATATTATCCTGGTTGTCAGACATCTTTACGCTATCCCTCTCACACTTTTAAATTATCTACGCATTAAATGCGGTTTTTGTGCGCTGCATTATATTTATGGAGTATGTGTAATTAGCTATTAATATTTCTATTAAATATTAGCGTTAGAATTGTTCGGGAAGTATTTTGGTTATTACTCGGAAAAGACGATGTTATATATTTCGCCATTATGAATTAATGGCGAAATATACTTGAACTTATTCGTTGAGGAACAGTTCCAGCAGCGAGTTGAGGAAGAGCTTGCCGTGTTCAGTAATCTGCCAGTACTGGTTGCACTCGGTCAGATAGCCTTGCGCGAGCGCCTCATCAAGCTGCGGGCGAATCACCTGCTCGTTAAGGCCCGTGTAGGCCTTGAACTCTGCACGCGGAGCCGGCTCCAGCAGACGGAAGCGGTTCATAAAGAACTCGAACGGTTTATCGGCATTTTCAACATCGTGCTGGCGTTCAAGGTAGCGCCCTTCCATATAGCCGCGCGGATGGCGGGTTTTCGCCGTGCGCAGAATACGGCCGTCCGGGAACGTCACTTTGCCGTGCGCGCCGCAGCCAATGCCCAGATAGTCGCCAAAACGCCAGTAGTTGAGATTGTGCTGGCACTGATAGCCCGGCTTCGCGTAGGCCGAGGTTTCATACTGCTGATAACCTGCGGCGGTCAGCAGGCGATGCCCCTGCTCGAAGATATCCCACAGGTCGTCATCGTCCGGCAGCACCGGCGGGCGTGAACCGAACAGAGTGTTCGGCTCGATGGTCAACTGATACCAGGAAAGGTGCGGTGGCGACAGCTCGATGGCCTGGCGCAGGTCGCTGAGCGCTTCTTCCAGCGACTGATCCGGCAAGCCGTGCATCAGGTCGAGGTTAAAACTGCGTAGCCCAAGCCCGCTCGCCAGATGCGCGGCGCGTTTGGCTTCTTCCGGACCATGAATTCGGCCCAGACGCTGGAGCTTGGTTTCGCTAAAGCTTTGAACGCCGATGGAGATACGGTTCACGCCCGCCTGTTGGTATTCGACAAAGCGGTCGGCTTCGACGGTGCCCGGGTTGGCTTCCATGGTAATCTCCACGTCAGCGGCCAGCGGCAGACGTGCGCGAACGCCGTCCAGCAGGGCCTGCATCGCCGGGCCGGAGAGCAGGCTCGGCGTCCCGCCGCCGATGAAAATGGTCTTCACTTCACGTCCCTGCGCATAGGCTACGTCAGCGTCTAAATCGTTGAGCAGATGCTGCACATAGTCATCGTGCGGCACTTCGCCCTTGAGCGCGTGCGAATTGAAGTCGCAGTACGGGCATTTCTGCACGCACCACGGGATATGAATGTAAAGACTCAGCGGCGGCAGATTAACCATTGCGCATCGCTTCCAGTAACTGTTTCAGCGCCTGACCGCGGTGGGAGATGGCGATTTTCTCTTCACGGGTGAGCTCGGCGGCGGTTTTACCTTCCGACGGGACGAAGAAAATCGGATCGTAGCCGAAGCCACCCTGACCCGCCGGCGAACGGGTAATGACGCCCGGCCAGCGGCCGTGGCACACCAGCGGCGTGGGATCTTCCGCGTGGCGCAGATACACCAGCACGCAGTGGAACTGCGCCTGACGCTGCTCGTCCGGCACGTCTTTGAGCGTTTCCAGCAGCTTTTCCAGGTTCTGCTGGTCGCTGGCGTCGATGCCGGAATAGCGTGCGGAGTAAATGCCCGGTGCGCCGCCGAGCGCATCGACCGCCAGCCCGGAATCATCGGCAATGGCCGGTAAGCCGGTCACCTGCGCAGCGTGACGCGCCTTGAGAATGGCGTTTTCAATAAAGGTCAGCCCGGTTTCCTCGGCGGACTCCACGCCAAGCTCGGTCTGAGCGACGATATCAAGACCAAAATCGCCGAGCAGCGCGGCAAGCTCGCGCACTTTACCGGCGTTACCGGTCGCGAGGACAACTTTTTGCATGGGATATCCTAATGTGTCAGGGCGTCGACGCCCGATGGGATTTGTTGCGGATGAATAATTTTAACCTGTTTATGCCGCCCCAGTTCACCTTTCTCAATGATGACCTGGCTTTTGGCGACCTTAAACTGTTTGGCGAGGTACTTCACCAGATGGGCATTGGCCTGCCCATCCACGGGCGGGGCGGTAATGGCGACTTTTAATTCGTCGCCATGAACCCCAACAATTGCGTCCCGGCTGGCCTTTGGCTGAATGTACAGCCGCAGCACCAGCCCGTCATCGCAAAGTGTCACGGCACTCATAGCGCCATCCACAGTCCTGGCAGCAGCATGTTGCCGGTGGCTTGCAGGACTTCAGCAATGCCCATATTGATAACGTACAGCAGCAGCACCAGCACCATCGGCGAGAAATCAATGCCCCCCATCGACGGCAGCAGACGGCGAATCGGGCGCAGCAGCGGTTCAGCAAGCTGCATCAGCACGAACTCAACCGGGCTACGTCCCTGGCTGACCCAGCTCATGATGGCCATCAGCAGCAGAACCCAGAAGATCAGCAGACCGATGGTCTTGAGCAGAATGAGCACCGCAGAGATCCAGATGATCGGCTGGAAGGTGATGACCATAAACAGCACGATAGCTTTTATTACGCACAGGATAAATGCCAGCAGCACAGAGGCGCTGTCCAGCGGCCCCATCGGCGGAATGATACGGCGCAGCGGACCAACAATGGGCTGCGTGATCTTCACCACGAACTGCGAGAACGGGTTGTAAAAGTCACAGCGCGCCCACTGCATCCAGACGCGGAGCAGCAGCACCATTGTGTACAGTTCAATCACTGTAGAGAGCAGGAAGGTCAACGTCTTCATGGCGTTCCTTGGGGTTCCTTATTTTTTTGTGTAATCACGCGCACCAAAAATCGCGGTGCCAATGCGTACCATTGTACTACCTGCCGCAACAGCGGCTTCCATGTCGTCAGACATGCCCAGAGAGAGGGTGTCTACGGTCGGGTAGTCTGCTTTCAGTCGCGCAAATGCTACCGCCATTTGGCGAGCGACTGCAAACTGCCGGTCGTACTCTTTTTCCGGCGCGGGAATGGCCATCAGGCCGCGCAGACGAACATTCGGCAGTGCGGCGATGTCGGCTGCCAGCGCGTCCAGCGATTCCAGCGCAATACCGGATTTACTTTGCTCATCGCTGATGTTGATTTGAATCAGCACGTTGAGCGGCGGCAGGTCGGCCGGGCGCTGCTCGCTTAAACGCACGGCAATCTTCAGCCGGTCCACGGTATGGCACCAGTCGAAGTGCTCGGCAACCAGGCGACTTTTGTTGGACTGCAGCGGGCCGATAAAGTGCCATTGCAGTGAGGTGATTCCCTGCTCGCGGAAGTGGAGGATTTTTTCTACCCCTTCCTGAACATAGTTTTCGCCGAACGCGGTCTGGCCCGCGGCAACGGCTTCTTCGACGGCGCTCGCAGGTTTCGTTTTACTGACTGCAAGCAGCGTTACTTCTTCTGAATCCCGGCCGCAGCGCGCTGCTGCCGCTGAGATTTTCTCCCTGACCTGTGCCAGGTTATGCGCAATATCGTTCATATGGGCTGGTGGGTCTATGGATATACAAGAAATCGTGACGCTTAGTGTAAAGCATAACGTGTCCGATCTACACCTATGTAGCAGTGGAAACGCGCGCTGGCGTAGGGCGGGTAAGCTGGAAATAGCGCCGTTTAGCGCCCCGCATCTCGGCGTGCTAATGGACGGCTGGCTAAGTGAAAGCCAGCAACAGACGTGGCTGCGGCAGCGACAGCTTGATTTTTCACTGTCGCTGACCGGCTGCCCGCGCCTGCGTGCCAGTGCGTTTGCCCACAGCGGCGGTGTCTCGCTGGTGCTGCGCATACTGCCGACGCGCTGCCCTACGCTTGACGAACTGCATCCGCCGGTGGCGTTAGCGGAGATGCTACAGGAGGAGAGCGGGCTGATTCTGGTGACCGGGGCGACGGGCAGCGGAAAATCCACCACGCTGGCGGCGATGGTGGATTACCTTAATCATCATCAGGCCGGGCATATTTTGACGCTGGAAGACCCGGTTGAGTTTCTGCATACCAGCGAGGGGGGTCTGATTCACCAGCGCGAGGTCGGTGAGCACGCCGCGTCTTTTGCCGATGCGCTGCGAGTCGCACTACGTCAGGATCCGGATGTGATTCTGCTGGGTGAGCTGCGCGATAGCGAAACCATTCGTCTGGCGCTGACGGCGGCGGAAACCGGGCACCTGGTGCTGGCAACGCTGCATACGCGCGGCGCGGCACAGGCCATAGAGCGGCTGGTGGACGTGTTCCCCGCACAGGAAAAAGAGCCCGTGCGCAATCAGCTGGCCAGCAGCCTCTGCGCGGTGCTGGCGCAAAAGCTGCAGCCGGACAATCGCGGCGGGCGCGTCGCGCTGTTTGAAATGCTGATTAACACGCCGGCGGTGGGTAATCTCATTCGCGAAGGGAAAACGCACCAGATAGCAGGCGTGATGCAGACCGGGTTGCAAAGCGGCATGCAGACCTTCAGCCAAAGCTATCAACAGCGAGTTAAGGCGGGGATGTTATCGTGAGAGAAAGCGCGTATAGTCCTGCGTAGCACGATCTTCTGGTTATTTTTGTACAGATGAATTCGGAAATATTTATTTTCAGCTATCACATTGGAATATTAAATAATGTGATGGCTGTTTTATTTCTGGCTAACTGATTAATTATTCAACCGTCAGTTTTTTAAATTTGTAAATATTACTTTTTTCGTTGTTGCCGGAATGTATTTTTTTGTGATTATCGGGTGATGTTTTATAAGGCGGAAGAAAAACTTCCTACGACATTTATTCTAATACGATTTTTGCGCGTAAGCCATCGGTATGTTTTGTTTGTAATTTGTCGATTACATTATGTTGCGTAGGCTTACAAAAAAAGGTTGATATTCTGGTAATGACTCCAACTTACTGATAGTGTTTTATGTTCAGATAATGCCCGATGACCTTGTCATGCAGCTCCACCGATTTTGAGAACGACAGTGACTTCCGTCCCAGCCTTGCCAGATGTTGTCTCAGATTCAGGTTATGTCGCTCAATGCGCTGAGTGTAACGCTTGCTGATAACGTGCAGCTTTCCCTTCAGGCGGGGTTCATACAGCGGCCAGCCATCCGTCATCCATACCACGACCTCAAAGGCCGACAGCAGGCTCAGAAGACGCTCCAGTGTGGCCAGAGTGCGTTCACCGAAGACGTGCGCCACAACCGTCCTCCGTATCCTGTCATACGCGTAAAACAGCCAGCGCTGACGTGATTTAGCACCGACGTAGCCCCACTGTTCGTCCATTTCAGCGCAGACAATCACATCACTGCCCGGTTGTATGCGCGAGGTTACCGACTGCGGCCTGAGTTTTTTAAGTGACGTAAAACCGTGTTGAGGCCAACGCCCATAATGCGTGCACTGGCGCGACATCCGACGCCATTCATGGCCATATCAATGATTTTCTGGTGTGTACCGGGCTGAGAGACGGTGTAAGTGAACTGTAGTTGCCATGTTTTACGGCAATGAGAGCAGAGATAGCGATGATGTCCGGCAGTGCTTTTGCCGTTACGCACCACGCCTTCAGTAGTGGAGCAGGAAGGACATCTGATGGAAATGGAAGCCACGCAAGCACCTTAAAATCACCATCATACACTAAATCAGTAAGTTGGCAGCATTACCTGATATTCTTTTGACACTTCTAAGGTCTTCGTTCTATCCTGTTTATGTAATTAGGACTAATCTTATGAAATAGGTTTTCCTGGACTGGTTGGTTTTAATTGCTAATGGTATTAGGTTTGCCTTTGCTTTGACTTATTAAATCACCATGATGGTGGATATAGACTATGGAGAGTTTCGAAATGTTTGAAGTAACTGAGAGTGTATCTAATTCCCGCAAGATTATCTTAATCACCCACCCGTCAGTACAAGCAAACGCGTTTGCAAACTATCTTACTGAATTACTGTCAGTTTCTGTTGATGTTCATAATATCAACAAGCCGCTGGTTCAGCGCCTGAGTAAAGGTGCCGTGGTATTGTTTGATATTGCTGTTTCCAACAAAAAGCTGAATGGCATCTGGCGCGATATTATCCGCACCCAGTTTGATGCCCCACGTCTGTTGATTATTAATAGCGCGCAGAAGTATGAATTGTACGAAATGGCACAATGGCCAGCGCTGTATGGCGTATTCCGTCATGACGACGAAGAATCGCGCTTAATTGAGGGCGTCAAAGCGGTGCTGAATGGCGAGCAGACGGCTGAATTGAGCGTGATGCATCCGGCAATGTATGCCGTTGAACATACTCCGGAAAATCACGATAGCGTACCGCTGACCGAGCGTGAATGTGAAATTCTTAATGAATTACGTCACGGTGCGACCAATATGGATATCGCGCGTGCATTGTTTATTAGTGAAAATACAGTACGTACGCATCTGTATAATGTTTTCCGCAAATTAAGCGTGAAGAACAGAACCCAGGCAGTAAGCTGGGCGAACGAAAATCTGCGTCACTGATTGGCGAGATAGCTATTCTGGTGTGCTCCCGGGAATCATTCCCGGGGCTGCCTGTTTGTTAGTAACCCTGCTCGAAATAACTTTCCAGAATCACCACGGCGGAGGCGGAATCTACGCTGCTTTTATTCAACGCCCTAAACCCCCCGTGTTCAAACAGCCCGGCACGCGCCTCGACGGTGCTCAGACGTTCATCGTGCAGCGTAATTGGCACGCCAAAGCGGCCGTGAATTTTATTGGCAAAATTACGTGCGCGAGCGGTCAGCGGCTGTTCGGTGCCGTCCATATTCAGCGGCAGTCCGACGATAACCGTTTCAGGCTGCCATTCCTTAAGCAGGCGAGCAATGATATTCCAGTCGGGCGTACCGTCCTGCGCCTTAATGGCGGCGAGCGGACGGGCCGTGCCGGTAATACGTTGGCCAATCGCCACGCCGATGCTGCGCGTACCAAAATCAAAAGCCAGCAGTGTGCCACTCATTACGCGTGCCCCGCAGCGCCTGACATGGTCAGGATATTAATGCCAATCAGCTTCGCTGCTTCTTTCCAGCGCTCGCTAATCGGAGTTTTAAACAGAATATTGAAATCGGCCGGAGCGGTTAGCCAGGCGTTATCGAGGATCTCCTGCTCCAACTGGCCTTTTTCCCACGAGGCGTAGCCTAAGGCAACCAGCACTTCAGACGGCTGGCGTTCAGTGCCAAGGGTTTCCAGTACGTCACGTGAGGTGGTGACAATTGTATTGTCGGAAATACGGATACTGGATGAGAACGAGTCCGGCGGCGTATGCAGGATAAAACCACGATCTTCCGCCAGCGGGCCTCCGAGCATAACGGGCTTATCCAGACGAATGGACGGATCGCGGGGCTCCGGAGCGATCTTCAGCTTTTCGAGGATGCCTTCGACCTGTAAATTTTCCAGCGGCTTGTTAATGATGATGCCCATCGCGCCGTCGTCGTTGTATTCGCAGATGTAGACTACGGAACGGCGGAAGATAGGATCCTGAAGGGATGGCATAGCAATAAGAAAATGATGCTGTAAATTCATTATCAGAGGTTCTTGTCCTGTTTCAAAAAGCAGCAGCGCCCAGTATGAGGGGAAAGCGGACCGCTGTCACCAGGCTAGCCTGCGTATACGCAGGGCACAACGCCCGGCTGGCGGCGGGATCCCTCCCGCCGTCTTCAAACAACGTCTTATTTTTGCAGACGTTTTTCGATGGCGTCCATCAGCATACCGGTGATAGAAATCGGATATTCCGCTTCAATTTCCCGCACGCAGGTTGGGCTGGTGACGTTAATTTCCGTCAGACGATCGCCGATAATATCCAGACCGACGAAGATAAGCCCTTTCTCCTTCAGCGTCGGGCCGACTTTACGGGCGATAGCCCAGTCGCTCTCGCTTAACGGGCGCGGCTCGCCGCGGCCGCCGGCGGCCAGGTTACCGCGGGTTTCGCCACCCTGCGGAATACGTGCGAGGCAGTACGGTACCGGCTCACCGTCGATCACCAGCACGCGTTTGTCGCCGTCTTTAATTGCCGGCAGGTAGTTCTGCGCCATGCAGTAGCGGCTGCCAAGCTCGGTCAGGGTTTCGGCAATGACGCCAATGTTCGGATCGCCTTCCTTCACGCGGAAGATTGAGGCGCCGCCCATGCCGTCCAGCGGCTTCATGATGATGTCACCGTGTTTTTCCCAGAACGCTTTCAGCTGGGCTTTATTACGGGTGACCAGCGTTTCCGGCGTCAGGTCGGCGAACCACGCGGTGAACAGCTTCTCGTTACAGTCGCGCAGGCTCTGCGGCTTGTTGACGATCAGCGTACCTTTCTCTTCAGCGCGCTCAAGAATATAGGTGGCATAGATGAATTCGGAGTCGAATGGCGGATCCTTACGCATCAGAATCACGTCGAGATCGGCGAGCTTAATTTCCTGCTCATGACCGAATTCGTACCATTTGTCGTAGTTCTGCTCGACGCTCAGCAGACGCGTACGGGCGTGCGACTCGCCGTTGATCAGATACAGATCGTTCATCTCCATATAGTGGAGTTCGTAGCCGCGACGTTGTGCCTCCAGCAGCATAGCGAAGCTGGTGTCTTTCTTGATGTTAATGCTTGCGATGGGATCCATCACGATGCCGAGCTTGATCATTATTGTTCTCCTTTAACCCAGGTCGCCAAAGCGCACCTGCAGTGCGGTAATGGCGGTGAGTGCGGTAGTCTCTGTGCGCAGAACGCGAGGCCCTAACAGAATATCAGTAAACTGGTAGCGAGCGGTCATGGCAATTTCATCGGCGGACAGGCCGCCTTCCGGGCCAATCAGCAGGCGTACGCGCTCCACCGGCAGCGGCAGCGTATTGATGCTGGCGCTCGCGCGCGGGTGCAGGTTGAGCTTCAGCGCATCATCCTGCTCGGCGCACCAGTCTTCAACGTCCATTGCCGGGCGAATTTCCGGCACGACGTTACGGCCGCACTGCTCGCAGGCGGCGATGGCGATCTTCTGCCACTGCTGAATTTTTTTATTCAGGCGTTCGGCGTCCAGTTTAACGCCGCAGCGCTCGGAAAAAAGTGGCGTAATGAGGCTTACACCCAGTTCAATCGATTTCTGGATGGTGAATTCCATTTTATCGCCTCGCGACATCACCTGGCCCAGGTGAATATGGATAGGCGATTCACGATTGTCCATCGTCGCGCTCTGGACATCCACCATCACATTTTTCTTGCTGGCGTCGGTAATGACGGCCTCAAACAGCTGGTTACTGCCGTCAAACAGCTGTACGGCCTGGCCTTTACCCATCCGCAGGACGCGGCCAACGTGGTTGGCGGCATCTTCGCAAAGCGCAATCTGCGCGCCGACGGTAAGAGGTTCCGGGTGGTAGATGCGAGGGATACGCATAAGTCTGACTTCCATCTGTGGCTGTATGCCCCCTCCGCCGGGAGAGGGCTGGAGCAAATTAACGATTGTCGCTAGTGTAGGTTAGCTCTTTTGCGCCTGGCAAGCCTGCAGCACATAAGGATTATGATTGCCCTGTACTTTGGCGATGCGCTGGTCGCGTTCGCACTCCCAGGCGCTGACCGGATACATTTTATCCCACGCGTTGAACAGCTGGGTCTGTTGACGGGAAAGCGTCAGATGATATTGATCGCGCATATAGAAGTAGATACGCGCAATCGCACCGCGTGAGCGCTCCGGCGGCTCGGCCACTTTTTCTTTGAAATCGACTTTCATCGCGCACTGACCGTACTGGCCCTCGCCGCCGTTCCACTGTCCGTACATAAAGTTACCGCGGTCGCCGTTCACCTCGCCCACGGCGGGCTGCAGGTTATGCATATCGCTTTCCATCTTGCGATATTCCGGATCTTTGGCGCAGTTTTTTCTGCCGCCGTCCTGCCAGCACTGGCGCTGATGGCCAAACTGCCATGCAGGAACGACGTGCTCCCATTCGACGCGGCTGGCGCGGTTCTCATTTTTACGCACTTTGTAGCCACACGATTCCAGATCGATAACGCCTTTTTTCCCCTGCCAGTTAATTTTGCAGCCGCAGTAGAAGTCGCCGGGGACATCGTTATTGATCTTAACGCCGGCGCTTTTCGCCTGGGAGAAACTGTTGATCCCTTCGGCCATAGCCTGGCCGGAGAGTGCCGCTGCCAGAAACGCGGCGGCTAAAGACACATTACGGTACATCACGAACTCCATCTCAAAACGAGCCCGCAACGTAACGAATGTGGTTGTCAGATGCAATCAGTTAGAACGGAAAACTTCCTGTTATTTCCGGTGGTTACATTTCTGCAACTAATGGCTCGCCGCAGTGTACACAGCGGTAGGTGGCTTCACCACGCAGCACGCGGTTATGCCGACGCACGGTGAGCTGGTGCTGCTGGCAGCGGCAGCGGTAGGGGAAGGTATTTTTGCGCACGGACTCCAGCTCGAACTGATGGGTACGACGCGCCGGTACGCCGAGCACGCTTTCCATCATCCACTTCCACTCTTTGCCGTGCGGTGCGACGCGGCCAAAGTGTTTCCAGACCAGCAGGTGCGCCAGCTCGTGCGGCACCACTTCATCAATAAACGCCTGCTGGTTTTCCTGTAACAACACCGGATTGAGGCGAATTTCATACTGCTGAAGCCAGGCGGTGCCCGCCGACGTACCGCGCTGCTGGTAAACCAGTTTTGGCTCCGGGTAATTGCGGCCCAGCGCCTGGTTGGCCTGTGCGAGTTTTTCTCGCAGGCTGCGCATGATGTTTTGCTGGATTGCGATAGGAATTCGAGGGGTTTTCATAACGGCTGAGAATAGAGCGAGAAGCGGGGGGGCGCAAGAAGAAGCTTCCTCCCTGGCGGGAGGAAGCGTTGTTCAGGTTAGTCGCGTGCGCCAATTTCGCGCAGTGGACGGCCCTGCATCAGGTTACGTTCAATGTGTTCCAGAGAGACGTTTTTGGTTTCCGGAATCAGCCACAGGGTCAGGAAGATGAACAGCACGTTCAGACCGCCGTAAACCCAGAAGGTGTTGGCGCTGCCGAGTGAGTTCAGCATGGTCAGGAAGGTGGCCCCGACGATCATGTTCGCAATCCAGTTGGTGGCGGTAGAGCAGGTGATACCGAAATCACGGCCTTTCAGCGGCTGGATTTCAGAGCACAGTACCCAAATCAGCGGACCGGCGCTCATCGCAAAGCCGACGATGAACATCAACAGCATCAGGACGGCGACGTACTGCGCCACTGCTGAGTGGATGCCGACGTGCATCATTGAGCCCAGTACGCCCATACCGACGGCCATAACGATAAAGCCCAGAATAAGGGTTGGCTTACGACCCCAGCGATCAACCAGACCGATGGCGATAAAGGTGGCCAGCACGTTGGTCAGGCCGACGATGACCGTCCCCCACATCTGTTCGGTGGTGTTGGTGTAGCCCGCCAGTTCAAAGATTTTCGGCGCGTAGTACATGATGACGTTCATACCGGTGAACTGCTGCATCACCTGCAGCAGTACGCCGAGGAACACCGCGCGACGGAAGTTGCTGTTTTCTTTGAATAACGCCCAACCGCTCTGTTTTACCTTCAGGCTTTCACGAATTTCATCAAGCTCACGTTTGGCCTCGGCGCTGGTATCACGCAGACGCATCAGCACACGTTCAGCGTCGTTAAAGCGTCGTTTCGCGGCGAACCAACGCGGGCTGTCCGGCAGGAAGATCACGCCGATCAGCAGCAGAATCGCCGGAATGATGATAACGCCTAGCATCCAGCGCCATGCGCCGCTGTAGCTGAATGCGGTATCCGACAGGTACGCGCCGAGAATCCCGATGGTGATCATCAGTTGGTACATGGAAATCATGCTTCCGCGGATTTTTTCCGGTGCAATTTCAGACAGGTACAGCGGCGCGGTGTAAGAGGCCACGCCCACCGCCAGCCCCAGCAGAACGCGGGAAATCAGTAGTACTTCAACGTTTGGCGCGGCGGCGGAGAACAGCGAACCGGCAACGAACAGGATCGCCCCGATCATCAGGCTTTTTTTACGGCCCAGCTTGAAGGAGAGCCAGCCGCTGCCGACGGCGCCGACGGCGGCGCCGAACATCATGGAGCTGACAACCCATTCCTGCGTATGCGAGCTCAGCTGAAAATCGGTCGTAATAAACGGTAGGGCACCGGCAATAACGCCGATATCAAGGCCGAACAGCAGTCCGGCCAGCGCCGCCAGGAAGCAGACAAAGAAGGTCATTGTCTTGTTCGAGCGACCCTGTTTTTTATTGTTAGGCATGATGCTCTCCAAATGAGTCATTGATTCTATCGATGCTTAGGGTAGGAGACTGTGAGGTAAAAAAATGTGATAACAATCACGACTGTGTAATCGGTTACACTGGTGTTTGTGTTATTTAATGGTTAAATTTAAATAAAATCATAACGATAGATTTGGTTTGGCTGAGGCGGAAATCACGATAATAAGATTTTACTGAAACACAGCACAATAAAATGAAAGACTGTTTCATTGAGGGTATTGAGGGCTTTGCCAGCCATGGGTATGTATGTGTAATCGCTTTCATTAAATTGTCTGAGAATGTAACCGAGCGTACGGTATGCAGGTAACAGACATAAAAAAAGCCAGCGCGAGGCTGGCTTCTGGAAAAGGGGGGCTGGGATTATTTCAGACCGGCTGCTTCGCGCAGCTGCGCGGCTTTGTCGGTTTTTTCCCACGGGAAGGTTTCGCGACCGAAGTGACCGTACGCAGCCGTCTCTTTGTAGATCGGGTGCAGCAGGTCCAGCATCTGAATCAGGCCGTATGGACGCAGGTCGAAGAACTCGCGTACCAGCCCAATCAGCTGTTCTGCAGGCACTTTCTCGGTACCGAAGGTTTCCACCATAATGGAGGTCGGTTCTGCTACGCCGATAGCGTAAGAAACCTGAATCTCACAGCGATCAGCCAGGCCAGCCGCAACGATGTTTTTTGCCACATAGCGTGCGGCATAGGCTGCGGAACGGTCCACTTTTGATGGATCTTTACCGGAGAACGCGCCGCCGCCGTGGCGAGCCATGCCGCCGTAGGTATCAACGATAATTTTACGACCGGTCAGGCCGCAGTCGCCCATTGGGCCACCGATAACAAAACGGCCGGTCGGGTTGATAAAGAATTTGGTTGACGCATTCAGCCATTCGGTCGGCAGAACCGGCTTGATGATCTCTTCCATCACCGCTTCCTGCAGTGATTTTTGATCAATGCTTTCAGTGTGCTGGGTTGACAGGACTACCGCATCAATACCGACCACTTTACCGTCGTCGTACTGGAAGGTAACCTGGCTTTTCGCGTCCGGGCGCAGCCACGGCAGGGTGCCGTTTTTACGCACTTCTGCCTGACGCTGCACCAGACGGTGGGCGTAGGTGATTGGCGCTGGCATCAGCACGTCGGTTTCGTTGGTGGCATAGCCAAACATCAGGCCCTGGTCGCCCGCGCCCTGTTCCAGCGGATCGGCACGGTCAACGCCCTGGTTGATGTCTGGAGACTGCTTGCCAATCGCGCTCAGTACGGCACAAGAGTTGGCATCAAAGCCCATATCAGAATGCACATAGCCAATTTCGCGAACGGTGTTACGGGTGATCTCTTCGATATCAACCCATGCGCTGGTGGTGATTTCACCGCCGACCAGCACCATACCGGTTTTGACGTAGGTTTCACACGCTACGCGGGCTTTCGGATCCTGCTCGAGGATGGCGTCCAGCACGGCGTCGGAAATTTGGTCTGCGATTTTGTCAGGATGCCCTTCAGATACAGACTCGGACGTAAAAAGGTGTTTTGCCATATTAAATTTCACCCAATAGGAATTTGGTTAGCTCAAACTGTTGTGCTGCATAGTCACGGTGGCGGATTATACCACAGACGAATAGATGACTGTCACTGGCAGTCTGAGTGTTAATCGGTATAGATGGATTAACATCTGGATGGCTATTCTAGGTTACTTCTTCACCTCTTTGCCAGTTTTTTTTGATTGGGCTCCCATTCTGCTGCTCAATGAGATGGAAATTTTTCCTGACAGTGTTGGCAATGCCCACATTTATATTTTGCTTTTTGGGTGGGTTCTCGGTATAAAACGCCGCGCGCGGCTCATACCAAAAAGCACACGACGTTTTCCTCGTGTCGCCACTTCCAGCCGGGCTAAAACACTGCTTTGGCTTAAAGGTTCGTCTTACGAGGCGGCCGTGGAGGTGATACGAGATAATGAACCGTTGTATTCTGCTGATTCTATCGTGCCGTCCTGGCGCGAGCATGTTCCCCGCAACCCCCATTTCTACTTTGCATACCAGCCGATGTTATACCCATTTCGGCGCTTCTCAGGACTCCAGAGCCGGTAGGTAACGGAAGACTGAACAAGGGCGCTCTTGTTACGGCAAGGGTTTTCTCGTGGTTTCGCTGAACCGTCATACCGGGTTCAGGTGCGTGTTTTACAATGATATGAATAAGAAACCGGTCGCACAGTCGGCGCGTCAGCATGTTCTGCTGTCTCGGCGGGCTGTTTATGGGTTGTTATCGCAACGTTACGCTGCGATAGTAGTTAACTGTTTTACACTTGGTATAAATAATTGAGGTTCGCTATGTCTGACGACATTTCATTGGATTCGCCTTCGTCAGCAGGCGAACGCGGTGTACTACGTTCCATGCAGGAGGTTGCGATGAGCTCCCAGGAAGCCAGCAAAATGCTACGCACATACAACATTGCCTGGTGGGGCAATAACTACTACGACGTCAACGAACTGGGGCACATCAGCGTCTGCCCGGACCCGGATGTACCAGAAGCGCGCGTTGACCTCGCCGAGTTGGTAAAAGCCCGTGAAGCGCAGGGGCAGCGTCTGCCTGCACTGTTCTGCTTCCCGCAGATCCTGCAGCATCGTCTGCGTTCGATTAACGCCGCGTTCAAACGCGCGCGCGAATCTTACGGCTATAACGGCGACTACTTCCTGGTCTACCCGATTAAGGTGAACCAGCACCGCCGCGTGATTGAGTCGCTGATCCACTCCGGTGAGCCGCTGGGTCTGGAAGCGGGTTCAAAAGCCGAGCTGATGGCGGTACTGGCGCATGCTGGCATGACCCGCAGCGTGATCGTCTGTAACGGCTATAAAGACCGTGAATACATTCGTCTGGCGCTGGTGGGCGAGAAGATGGGCCACAAAGTCTATCTGGTCATCGAGAAGATGTCTGAAATTGCCATCGTGCTGGAAGAAGCTGAGCGTCTGAACGTGGTGCCGCGCCTTGGCGTGCGTGCGCGTCTGGCCTCTCAGGGCTCTGGTAAATGGCAGTCCTCCGGCGGCGAAAAATCTAAATTTGGCCTGGCGGCAAACCAGGTACTACAGCTGGTGGAAATTCTGCGCGAGCGTGGCCGTCTGGACAGCATCCAGCTGTTACACTTCCACCTGGGCTCGCAGATGGCGAACATCCGTGATATCGCCACCGGCGTGCGTGAATCCGCCCGTTTCTACGTTGAGCTGCACAAGTTGGGCGTGAACATTCAGTGCTTCGACGTGGGCGGCGGCCTGGGCGTGGACTACGAAGGGACCCGCTCACAGTCAGATTGCTCCGTGAACTACGGCCTGAACGAATACGCCAACAATATCATCTGGGCGATTGGCGATGCCTGTGAAGAGCACGGGCTGCCGCACCCGACGGTGATCACCGAGTCGGGCCGCGCGGTGACCGCGCACCACACGGTGCTGGTGTCGAACATTATCGGCGTTGAGCGTAGCGAACACACCGAAGCCACGCCGCCGGCTGACGATGCGCCGCGCGCGCTGCAAAGCATGTGGGAAACCTGGCAAGAGATGCACGAGCCGGATAACCGCCGCTCGCTGCGTGAATGGCTGCACGACAGCCAGATGGATCTGCATGATGTGCACGTCGGTTACTCTTCTGGCACCTTCAGCCTGCACGAACGTGCCTGGGCCGAACAGCTTTACCTGAACATGTGTCATGAAGTGCAGAAGCAGCTCGACCCGAGCAACCGTGCGCACCGTCCGATTATCGACGAGCTGCAGGAACGTATGGCGGATAAGATCTACGTCAACTTCTCCCTGTTCCAGTCAATGCCGGATGCGTGGGGTATCGATCAGCTGTTCCCGGTGCTGCCGCTGGAAGGGCTGAACCAGGCGCCGGAGCGCCGCGCGGTGCTGCTGGATATTACCTGTGACTCCGACGGTGCCATCGACCACTACGTCGACGGCGACGGGATTGCCACTACTATGCCGATGCCGGAATACGACCCGGAGAACCCGCCGATGCTGGGCTTCTTCATGGTTGGCGCGTATCAGGAGATCCTCGGCAACATGCACAACCTGTTCGGCGATACCGAAGCGGTGGACGTGTTCGTCTTCCCTGACGGCAGCGTCGAAGTTGAGCTGTCCGATGAGGGCGATACCGTGGCGGATATGCTGCAGTACGTGCAGCTGGATCCGAACACGCTGCTGACCCAGTTCCGCGATCAGGTGAAAAACACCGATCTCGACGCTGAGCTGCAACAGCAGTTCCTCGAAGAGTTTGAAGCGGGGCTGTACGGCTATACTTATCTGGAAGACGAGTAACGGTAATGGCCCGGTGGCGCTGCGCTTACCGGGCCTACGATGTAGGCCGGATAAGGCGAAGCCGCCATCCGGCATTGACGATGCTAGCTTGAATCCGTACAAAATAACGGCGATAATTTGCCGCAAATATGCAGATACCAAATCAATCCCTTCCTCGTCGGGCCTAACGACGCGGAGGGGATTTTTTTTACAGTGATTTTAAAAGAGGTCAGCACATGAGCACCTTAGGGCATCAGTACGATAACTCCCTGGTTTCCAACGCGTTCGGTTTTCTTCGCCTGCCGATGAACTTCATGCCGTACGACAGCGATGCGGATTGGGTCATCACCGGCGTGCCGTTTGATATGGCCACGTCGGGTCGTGCCGGCGGCCGTCACGGCCCGGCGGCGATTCGTCAGGTTTCGACTAACCTGGCTTGGGAGCATAACCGCTTCCCGTGGAACTTCGACATGCGCGAGCGCCTGAACGTGGTGGACTGCGGCGACCTGGTTTATGCCTTCGGTGACGCTCGTGAAATGAGTGAGAAGCTGCAGGCGCACGCGGAAAAACTGCTGGCGGCCGGTAAGCGTATGCTCTCCTTCGGCGGCGATCACTTCGTGACGTTGCCGCTGCTGCGCACACATGCGAAGCACTTTGGCAAAATGGCGTTGGTGCACTTTGATGCCCACACCGACACCTACGCTAACGGCTGCGAGTTTGACCACGGCACCATGTTCTTCACCGCGCCGAACGAAGGTCTGATCGACCCGAACCACTCTGTACAGATTGGTATTCGTACCGAGTTCGACAAAGACAACGGCTTCACCGTGCTGGATGCGGGCCAGGTGAACGATCGCAGCGTGGACGATATCATCGCGCAGGTGAAGCAGATTGTTGGCGATATGCCGGTCTACCTGACCTTCGATATCGACTGCCTGGATCCGGCGTTTGCACCGGGTACCGGCACGCCGGTTATCGGCGGTCTGACCTCCGATCGTGCGATTAAACTGGTACGCGGACTGAAAGATCTGAACATCGTTGGCATGGACGTGGTGGAAGTGGCTCCGGCCTATGACCAGTCCGAGATTACCGCGCTGGCCGCGGCGACGCTGGCGCTGGAAATGCTCTATATCCAGGCGTCGAAAAAAGGCGAGTAAGGCGGTGTTTGTGCCGGATGGCGGCTAACGCCTTATCCGGCCTACGGAACCCTTCACGGTAGGCCGGATAAGGCGTTAGCCGCCATCCGGCGGTCTTACAATAGTTAGAATGCGTTAAACGGATACTCGACGTACACGCGCACTTCATTCCCGCTGACGTTATAGTCGCTGGCGTTGCTGGACACACGCAGCACCGAGTAGCGCACTTTAAACTTCAGATCTTTTGCCGGGCCGTCCTGAACCTGGTACTGCACCTGGTTAAACGACTCGTGCTCTTTACCGTTATTGGTCTCAGCCGTCTTGATGTTATCGCCGCGAACGTAAGCGGTGGTCCAGCTCAGACCCGGCAGGCCGAGGCCGCCGAAGTCCAGGCCGTAGGATGCCTGCCATGAGCGCTCATCTTCGCCGTTAAAATCAGACCAGTAGGAGTTCGCCAGCCAGATGGTGTTGCCGCCATCGCCGACGCCGCCACGGTTCTGATAGCCGCCGTAGTTATAGCCGGTGCTGCCGCTGCTCTGCTGGTAGGCGATCTTGAAGGTATGAATATCCCAGATGTAGCTGGTCGCCAGGCTCCAGATGCTGTTGCTGCGTCCGGTGTTCAGCGAGTCGGCGTATTCCTGCTCCAGGCGTGAGTTATAGCCGTTAAAGTCGAAGACCAGTTTTTGTTTTTCGCTCAACGGCTGCGCGTAGTTCAGGCCGAGATACTGCTTGTTCAGGACATCTTCCACGTGAGACGCGTACAGCGCGCCGCTCAGTTGGTCGTTGAACTGATAGCTGGCACCGCCGAAGGTGATGCTTTTCAGACCGCTGTTGTGGCTGTCGTCGCTTTTACGCTGTTCGTCGGTAAAGTAACCGGCGTTAACTTCCAGACCGGCGATCTCTTTTGAGGTCAGCATCGTCCCGGTGTAGGTTTCATACAGCAGGCGCGAGTCGTCGGCGTAGAGAATGGGCAGCGTCGGGCGCTGGTTACCGTAGCTCAGCACGGTGTTAGAAAAACGCATTTTGGCGGTTGCGCCAAATTTGGCCAGATCGGATTTCGCGCGACCGTCGTTATCCTGCGCAAAGAAGTCAATACCACCCGCGCCGCTGTTGCCACGCCCGCCGTCAAGACGCACGCCGTACTGGGCGATGCCGTCTACGCCAAAGCCGATTGGGCCCTGGGTAAAGCCGGACTGGAAGGTCGCAATAACGCCCTGACCCCATTCGCTTTTATCGTGCAGGCCATCGCGGTAATCGCGTTTGATATAGGCGTTACGTAAAAAGATATCCAGATGACTGTCGTCAATAAAACCCTGGCTGTCAGATTGCTGGCTAGCGAAAGCCGGCGCAGAGGCAATAATACTTAAGGCAACTAATGTTAATTTTTTTTTCACGGAGGGAACTTCTCTGTTTATAAACTGTCAAATTGTATTGTTACAATTTTATAGTCGCCTGAATAAGCCGCAAAAGCAATCATTGTATTAATAGGTTTTGGGTCTTTTTTGTTGAGCGGCAGCCGTCGCGGCTGGGCTGGTGGGCAAGGTATAGACTAATTAAAAATACGGCAAATGACCTTTGTGAAAGATAAATAATATATCGCCGTGTTTGTTTCTAGTATAAATGTTTGGTCTGTTGCGCGATGCGTTATATATTCATCCTGGTTGACATCTGAACATATTTAACGGTTTGTGCGCTTAAGTTATCAATTGGTGCCGTTAAGTCAGTTATTCTATTTTTATCTTATTTATTCCGGGAGGCAAAATTACCCCCCGGAAAAATGATTATTTAATGCCGTCAGCCTGGAGACGGTCGCGGATGTGCTGCGCGCGTTCCTGGGTTGCCGGGTGATCATCGAACATCGAGCTTTGGCGGCCGTCTTCCAGCTTAGACAGCTTGTCGAAGCTGGTCGCTAGCCCGATAGGGTTAATGCCGCGTTTGCGCAGCAAATCATAGGAGTAGTCGTCTGCCTCTGACTCCTGACGCTGTGAGAACTGCGAGTTCACCAGCTTCTCGCCGAGATCGCCCAGCTGCGATTGCGACAGGCTGCCGACGATACCGCCCGCTGAGGCCGCCGCCGCGCGTAGCGCGTTGGTGCCAATGGCAACCTGCATGCCTTTCTTAACGTGGCCGAGCGCAACGTGGCCCATTTCATGGCCGATCACCGCTTCGACTTCGTTGTCGTTCATTAAGTCCATCAGGCCGCTATAGACGCGAATACAGCCGTTAGCCATGGCAAAGGCGTTGACGTCTTTCGCGACGTAGACTTTGTAGTTCACCGGCTGGCCGTTAATGTTATCGCCCAGCGCCGCGGCGATTTTATTCAACCGTTGGGTATAAGCGCTATCGGCCGGGGCAATGGTCGCTTTACTGTCCATATCTTTACAGGCCTGGTCACTCAAGGCTTGTACCTGTTGATCGCTCAGGGTGAACGCCTGCAGTGCGCCGGAGCCGGAGTTTAATAAGCCATTAGAATCCATATTCTGGCAGCCGCTAAGCAGTAAGGTTGCGCCAAAAGCCAGAACCATCGCCCGTTTTTTCATAAGATTGCTTCCAAAGTCGTTTATCGGAAAATGCCCTGGAATTGCGACGCCAGAGTGAGGCTAAGTATAAAGAATATCGCGAGTTGTGGGCGAGGAGATTACATCTTCTTAACCCCGCTTCCAGAGATTTCTGAATACGCAAAAGGATGCTCCATGTACATGCTTTGTCGCATAGGTTACATTGTTGGCACTTTTTTCTGGCATAGCCCGTAACGTGCGCGCCTCGTGGCGTTAGGGTTGGCCTTCAACAGTCCGAACTGGAGTCAAAATGTCCTCACGTAAAGAGCTTGCTAATGCTATTCGTGCGCTGAGCATGGACGCAGTACAGAAAGCCAAATCCGGTCACCCGGGTGCCCCGATGGGTATGGCTGACATTGCCGAAGTCCTGTGGCGTGATTTTATGAACCATAACCCACAAAATCCGTCCTGGGCTGACCGTGACCGCTTTGTGCTGTCTAACGGCCACGGCTCCATGCTGATCTACAGCCTGCTGCACCTCACCGGTTACGATCTGCCGATGGAAGAGCTGAAAAACTTCCGTCAGCTGCACTCCAAAACGCCGGGTCACCCGGAAGTTGGCTACACCGCTGGCGTTGAGACCACCACCGGTCCGCTGGGGCAGGGTATTGCAAACGCCGTAGGTATGGCTATTGCAGAAAAAACGCTGGCGGCGCAGTTCAACCGCCCGGGTCACGACATCGTTGACCACTTCACCTATGCATTCATGGGCGATGGCTGCATGATGGAAGGCATTTCTCACGAAGTGTGCTCCCTGGCCGGTACCCTGAAGCTGGGTAAACTGATTGCCTTCTATGATGACAACGGTATCTCCATCGACGGCCACGTTGAAGGCTGGTTCACCGATGACACCGCGAAGCGTTTCGAAGCCTATCACTGGCACGTGATCCGCGATATCGACGGTCACGATGCTGAAGCGATTAAACGTGCGGTAGAAGAAGCGCGTAAAGTCACCGACAAACCGTCGCTGCTGATGTGCAAAACCGTTATCGGCTTCGGTTCACCGAACAAAGCAGGTACGCACGACTCTCACGGTGCCCCGCTGGGCGAAGCCGAAGTGGCGCTGACCCGTGAAGCGCTGGGCTGGAAATACGCGCCGTTTGAAATCCCGGCTGACATCTACGCGCAGTGGGATGCCAAAGAAGCAGGCAAAGCGAAAGAAGCCGCCTGGAACGACAAGTTTGCTGCCTATGCGAAAGCATTCCCTCAGGAAGCGGCTGAGTTCACCCGTCGTATGAAAGGCGATATGCCGTCTGATTTCGATGCGAAAGCGAATGAGTTCATCGCTAAGCTGCAGGCTAACCCGGCGAAAATCGCCAGCCGTAAAGCTTCTCAGAACGCAATCGAAGCCTTTGGCCATCTGCTGCCTGAATTCCTCGGCGGCTCTGCTGACCTGGCACCGTCTAACCTGACCATCTGGTCTGGTTCAAAAGCGATCAACGAAGATACCGCAGGCAACTACATTCACTACGGCGTGCGTGAGTTTGGTATGACCGCAATCGCGAACGGTATCGCGCTGCACGGTGGTTTCCTGCCGTACACCTCTACCTTCCTGATGTTCGTTGAGTACGCGCGTAACGCCGTGCGTATGGCAGCGCTGATGAAACAGCGTCAGGTTATGGTCTACACCCACGACTCTATCGGTCTGGGCGAAGACGGCCCGACGCACCAGCCGGTAGAGCAGATTGCTTCCCTGCGCGTGACGCCGAACATGAGCACGTGGCGTCCGTGTGACCAGGTTGAGTCCGCGATTGCGTGGAAATACGGCGTTGAGCGTCATGACGGCCCGACCGCGCTGATCCTCTCCCGTCAGAACCTGGCGCAGCAGGAACGTACCGAAGCGCAGCTGGCTAACGTGGCGCGCGGCGGCTACGTGCTGAAAGATTGTGACGGTCAGCCTGAACTGATCTTCATCGCGACCGGTTCTGAAGTTGAGCTGGCGGTTGCGGCGTATGAAAAACTGACCGCTGAAGGCGTGAAGGCGCGCGTGGTTTCCATGCCGTCTACCGACGCGTTCGACAAGCAGGATGCGGCTTACCGTGAATCCGTGCTGCCGAAAGCCGTGAGTGCACGTGTCGCTATCGAAGCGGGCATCGCCGACTACTGGTTTAAATACGTGGGCCTGAACGGCGCTATCGTGGGCATGACCACCTTCGGTGAGTCTGCGCCAGCAGAGCAGCTGTTCGAAGAGTTTGGCTTCACCGTGGATAACGTGGTTGCGAAGGCGAAAGGCCTGCTGTAATCCGTTGCTCCTGAGTAAAAAGGCCGCGAAAGCGGCCTTTTTTTATGGCGTGGGGATATCAGACCGGCCTATCGTGAGCCAGCTGGCTGAGGTCAAGCGTCAGATGATCGTTGCCCCGTAAAACCGCTTTCTCTATTTTTTCTCCCAGCGCGTTACAGACATAACCGCGCCAGTCTTCCGGTATGGTCAGGGCTTCTGACGATGGGTTATACAGCCGCACCAACGTTTTGCCGTACAGCACGTCAACGCCGCTGATTACCCAGCCCTGGGGCAAATGGCTCAGCAGCTGGCGGTGGGCAATGTCCCGTTCGGGAATAAATACATCAAAATTATCTAAGCGCTGAAGACCCGTTCGATCGTGCTGCCATTGCCACAGTCGCCCCGGCGCGCTGAAGCGCTGTTCGCGTACCGCCAGCTGCGCCGGGGAATGCGTGCCGAGACACAGCGCAAAGTGAAAGCTCAGCTCGCCGGGGAGATGACCTTCCGGCGTGGCCTGGCGCTGCCCGGAGGCGCGCCCAGGGCGATACAGCAGATCGTCTTTACCAAGCTGGCCGACGCCGCGAAACAGCGTCAGGCGAAGCTGTTGCCCCTGATAGGCGTACTCTTTCAGGCCGCGGGCGAAAACGTGAAAATCGGCGTGTGGGCTCAGCCGGTGCATAAAGGGTTCGCTATCAACCGGGCGCTCCGCATAGCCTGTGCTATCGGCAATCTGCTGATTGGTGCGCGTGAGCGTGCCAAACGGCACGTCGGCGCACACCGCGGCGATGGTTTGCCCGGTATTGAACAGCAGCTGCATACGGTGCTCGCGTACCGTATTTTCGATAGTCAGCTCGCCGTGCAGCATATCGTCTTCAAGGGTCAGCGTCAGTGTGACGTTAACGACGCGCAGGCGATCGCTACGCGCCCGTCGGTCGTCATTAATCCCTTCCGGCAGCCGCAGCGCGGCGTGCAGGCGCAGAGACTGTTGCCACGGATGCTGCTGAACCTCGCTGAGGGTGAAGTGCGAGAAGAGCAGCCCGCTATCGCCGGGCAGGGGCGAAAAGTCGTAGAGATCGCCATCGTCGCTGATATCGCGCAGTTGCAGCAGCGGCGTTAGCCTGCGGCCGGTGTTTTTCTCCAACAGCTGTAGCTGGTTGTCCCGCAGGCTCAGGTGATAGTGCGCATTTTCGATCGCCAGCGCTTCAGGGCAGGAGAGGGGAAAGAGCATCGGCCGCTGGCTGGGGGCGACGTAAAAGAGCGCGAAGCCCAGCGGTGGCACCGGTACGTTGAGCAGGTCGACGATGTTTTCGTAGTACCAGCACTGTTGTTCTGTCTCGACCTCGCCATCCGGCGTCAGCAGAACATGGCGCGGTAGTTGAACCTGGCGCTGTCGATGAACCACGACGCGTATCGGTTCGCCATTCTCACCGATGAGCGCAAATTGGGCCGTGGGGGTAATAAGCGTCTGTTGGCGGACGTCGATGGCGGGGCTGCTGGTCCCGTTGAGTACCAGAAAGCGATAGGGCGTTTGGATCTCAAGATTCGCCAGAAGCTGACGAGCGTGGAGGCTGAATATTGCCTCGCCGATTTGCTGCGCCTGACGGCAACGGTGCAGCACGTCGCGGTTGGTTTCATCGCTGTTGCAGCCGCCCATGCTGTCGTGGGCGTGCGACTCGAGTAGCCATCGCCACGCCTGCTCCAGCATCTCTTCACCTTCGCTAAAGCCGTTACGCCGTGCCAGCGCCAGCATGGGCTCTGCCAGCCGGGTGAGGCACCTTTCCGCATCTGCATTGGCTTTTTTAATGTCGTAACGCGAAGAACCAATGCTTTTGTGTACCCGGGAAAGGCGCGGCGTACGAAACTCACCGCGCCAGCGTGGCAGCGTCTGACTGGCCAGCGTGGCGAAGTAACGTTCATAGCTGCTGACCTCCCAGCGGTCTTCGCTAAGCGCGTTAACGGCGGCGATAAGCCGGTCGAAGTCAGCATCGCAGCTGACCTGATCGCCGCCGATCGGGCAGAGGAGATCCGGCGACGCCGACAGCGCCTTCATGCGGGTAATGAGTGGGAACGTTTCTTCGTCGAAATGCGCGGGGCGGAAGTTGCGCCAGCGGCCACCGCGTTCGGGGTGGGCAAGCGAGTAGCCAAAGGGCGTTATCACGGTGGTGGCGCAATCGCCGTTCAGCGCCTCCCAGCACAGCTCCGTTGGCCCCATCAGTTGCGGATCGTAACCGCGGCGCAGCAGGATATGCCGCAGCCCGAACGCGCGGGCAATCTGCGGCAACTGGGCGTGGCTGCCAAAGGTGTCCGGCAGGTACAGCACCGACATGCAGTAGCCTGCTTCACGCGCGTGGTGGATGCCGATGCGCAGGTTACGAAACATCGATTCCGTGGCGATGTTAAACAGATCCGGCTGGGTGTACCACGGGCCGATCAGCAGCCGTTTTTGCTGAACGAGCCTGCGCGCCCGCTCGGCCATTTTGGGTTTAAGGCGAATAAAATCATCAAAGATTGAGCTCTGGCCATCAAGATGGAAAACGAAGCGGGGGTTGTTTTCCAGCGCTTCAATGAGCTCGCTGAAGGCTTTGAGCGCGAAAAGCTGGGTGTCGAGCGTGGAGAAATACCATTCGCGATCCCAATGGGTATGCGAGACGGCGTGGATGGTGCGGACGTCGTTCATTGCGCCTCCCCTTTGTCTTTAAAATAGACGCGGTACTCCGCGTGAATATCGTCGTCGTACCACATCGGGAAGTTGGTGCCCCAGATGTTGTTATAGAGCTGCCCGTAGAGGCTGACGCGTGAAGCGGTCGGCTCGCCAAAGCAAAGGATCTTCGGCTGGTATAGCGCCAGCAGCGGCGCGTCGAGAGGCTCCAGCGTCCACTGTTCGGTGCGCGCAAACTCCACCGCGTGCAGGTTGGCGTTGCCGTTTCTGACCACGTTAAACCAGTCGGTGGGGTAGCCCAGTTTCTGGCACATGCTCTGGCCCACGTTGGCCAGCCCCAGCTGTAGCCAGATTTCCTCCGCCAGGCGGTTGGCCTGTTTCCCGCGGATGCTGACCCGCAGCGACAGTGCGCGGCGGACCTTGCTAAAGCCGTATTCCAGAACGATCTCTTCAGGCAGCCGTAATTCAATGCCGGGCGCGGCGTCGGGCCGGACGGTGGCCTGCACGTACCAGGCATTCAGCTCGCCGCGAAAGCGCACCTGCTTAAGTGCAAAGTTGACCTGTTGAGTGGTGACCGGACGTGGGGTGAGCTCCAGACCGGGTCGGGTGAAGTCAGAGAGCGCCCATGGGGCGGTGGTATCGAGATTTTGCAGGTAGCGGTCGCGAAAATGGTCATACTCCTGCGGCCCGACCTGCCGATAGATCAGGCGGGCAAACGGGGCGTCGAGCACCGGCTTGCCGTCAACGTTGAGCGACGACAGGCTGCCGTCATTCGCCAGGGCAAAGTCGTAGTCACCGAAGGTGAACTGACGCAGTTCGGTTGCCATCCCTTTGGCGACGATAGGGCCTGCTCCGGCGATGTCACACAGCGGCGCGGGGAGATGTGCGCAGGCGCTATCGAGATAGCGTCGCTGTTCTTCCCACGACCGTGCAAAGTGACCATAGCTGCGGGTGGCCTGGTGGGGAGACTGCGCAATAAACTGACTCAGCGATGCATATTTTTCCGGCACCGGGGCGTGAATGCTGTCCGCGGCGCGCGCGGCGCTGAACGCTTCTGGCAGGTAATGACAGTAATCGGGAAGATGCAGTTTGAGATCCATTCCCCAGGTATGCTCCGGCACCATCAGAAGGGCATCAAGGGCCTCAGGCGGGCAGACAATTTCCTGCTGCAGACGGCGGCTTAAACGGCGATAGCGGCTGACTTTCCCCGGGTCGCTGGCCAGCCCGTGGTTCCAGGTATCGCCGATTTCAGCATCGATGATCGGCAGAGTCGGGCGGAGGGTTTCCACGCGGGCGGCGAACGCGTCCAGCGTTGAAGCACTGACCTGTGCTTCGGGATAACGCTGGCGGTAGCGTTCAATGAGCTGCATGACGTCGGCTGCCGTCGGCGGTGAACAGTTATCTTCGGCGTGACAAAAGACCAGCAGCTCGTCCAGCGCTTCACACCAGGTTTCGTTGCCGTAGCCGCCGAAAGAGTAGTTGACGACGATGTCGCGCTGGCCGTATTTCCAGATAAACAGCGACGGGACATCCGGTGGGCAGGAGGCCGCATTCACGCCAATATGCAGGTAGCGCAGCCCGGCGTCGGCTAGCCATGGCACGATAGCCTGCGGGTGACCCGGGACGTCGGTCATTTTCGCGGCAATCGTCCGGCGCTGGAAACGCGCGTCCAGCGCCTGGCTATAGGAGAGCGCGTGGCGCATCAGCGTGGGCGTCAACAGCTCGCTGTGGGTGGTAAACGGCAGACCGTGCCAGACGATGTTGCCAGCCGCTATTGCCTCGCAAAGCCTGGCCTGATCCTCGGGAGCCGCGCGCTGCAGGTAGCGGTGGATAAGCCAGGAACCGCAGGTCCAGATAAAATTTTTCTCTGCTCCGACGTTCACCTCGCGGGCAAGCGCTATCACTGCCGGAATAAACTCCGTCAGGTATTTATCTTCAATTGTCTGGGCGTAATCGGTGAAGCCGATATCGAGATGCGTTTTATAAATAATATGCACGCGCTGCATGTTCACTCCCTGAAAATGGGGTTGCTAATCAGTTGGGCGCGGGAGCCATCGTTCACCCGTAAAAAGGCAAAGCGGCTGTTGGCCCAGTGAATGTCCCGTTGTACTACGCCGCTGTGGTGCGGCAATTCAATCACCTGCTTCTCGGTATAGAGCAGCACCTGGTGGTGGGCTGGCACGTTGAGATCGACATGCAGTGCCGGGCTTACGGTCGTGTCCCCGGCCCCGGCGTCTCCGGCGGCAAAACGCCGCAGCCGAATATCATCGTGGCTCTGCATATAGCTGCGACCGCTGGCGATGGCATGCAGAATGTCGCGGCGTTCAGCGCTGCGGCTGTGCACGGCAAGAGTAGGCAGCGTCAGCGATTTTTCTTTGTGGAAATCGCTGCCGGCGGTAACGGCAATGTTCTGCCCCAGGCGCAGCTGCTGTAGCCAGTACTGAAACGTGGCTTCGTTATGGGTCGTTGCCTCCCAGGGGCCGTTCCACAATTCAAGCCAGTCGAAATTGATAAAGGGCAGCAGCCATGGGCAGTGCTGGCAGAACGGATGATTAATGCCAATCCAGGCGCCGTTGCTGCGAGCTTCGGCCATCTTCTGTGCGATCTCCGCTGCGCTGAAGCTGGGCAGAAAACTGTGCACAGGCTGAGCAACGCCGAGAAAGTTGACGTGCCCGAGCTGGGTGGTGAGCTCCATACCGGGAATCAGGCATTGTGGTACGTTGATGCCGTCGATCTCCCGGTTTTGCGTCATGGTGTTATGGTCGGTAAAGCAGAGAAAATCGTGATTAAGTGAGCGAGCTCTGGCGATCAGCGCTGCTATGCTTAGCTTGCCGTCGCTGTGCTCGGAGTGCATATGTGTATCCCCGCGCAGCCAGCGTAGCGCCTTGTTGTAGCGCACGATCTCGACCTGAATGCGGCACACGGTCGTGATTTTATGCAGCCCCAGCAGCACGTATCCTTTACCTCGGGGCAACGCGCCTCGCCGGTAGCCGGGCGTGGCGAAGTTTTCGCTGACCGCAATGTGTTGCCGCGCTCCGCCACTCCAGCCGAGGGTTTCTTCACCGATTTTTAGTCCTAAATCGACCACGTTACCGTCCTTGACGCGGTAGCTGATTTCCAGTCGTTCAACGTCGAGCCCGGGATCGAACGGCAGCGCGATAAGCCGTTTTTGTTCGTAGGGATGTGCGACGTACTCAATATGCTCCGTTGAGAGGTTATCCATTAGTCCTCCTCAAGCAGTTCTTTACAGTCGCCGGCAATCATTACCACTTCGGTGCCGTAGATAATTTGCCAGCCGGTTTCGCCGACGCGCACGACGCCTTTGGCGCGCAGGTTTTTCTTCCACACGTCATCGTCTGCGACGCGTGAAGGATCGATCACCTCGACGCGTAGCCGGGAAATACAGTTATCGAACTGAGAAATATTTTCTTTGCCGCCGAAAGCGGCAATAATTTGCATGGAAAATTCATCGCTCTGTGCTTTAACCGGGGATGCTGCGCTTTTACTTTTAAAATCCTGTTTGCTGAAAAGCTTCACGTCATCACCGCCGGTAACTTCTTCTTCACGGCCCGGGGTCATCACGTTAAAACGAGTAATTAAATAGCGGAATAGCGCATAGTAGACGACAAAAAAGAGAGGGGTTAACCAGAGATATCCCCACAGGTTTAATTTATTGGGCTGAAGCAATACCGGCAGAATATCTTTCAGGCAGCCGCCGTAGACAGAAACGTTAGCCATTTCCGTTAAAACGAAAATTAAACCAGTGAGCGGTACGTGGACCAGATAAAAAAGCCAGGGGGCGACAAACAAGAAGGTATATTCGATAGGTTCCGTTACGCCAAATAGTATCATCGTTGCCACCACCGGCAGCAGAAGGCCCGCAACGACCTTTTTATGCTGAGAGCGGGAGCAGTGGTACATGGCAAGCGCGGCTCCCGGCAACGCGCCGAAGTGGGTGACGACGCGTCCGGACTGGAAGCCGCGCACCAGCAGCTCTTGCGTGTCGCTACAGCCCAACTGGGCCATATAGATGTTGGTGGTACCGCTGACCAGATTGCCGCACACTTCCATTGAACCGCCGAGCTCGGTCAGGCGAATGGGGGTCGTGATCAGGTGGTGCAGGCCTACCGGCAGCAGCGATTTATCGGCCACTGCCCAGAGGAAGGTGCCAAATAAACCGGAATCACCGATGAGCTTACTGAACTGCGCCAGCATCCAGCCGATAGGCGGCCAGATGAGATAGAGCGCTGACCCCATCAGCGCACCGATGACGAGCGTGACGATAGGCACGGTGCGCGTACCGGCGAAGAAGGAGAGCACCATCGGTAGCTTTACGTTGTAAAGTCGGTTATGCAGCCAGGCAGTCACAAGACCGACCGCCATGCCGCCAAATACGCTCATGCGGTAGGTGAACATGCCTAATTCGGTGGTATAGATAGAGGCTTCTTGCACCGCGGCGACCGGGTCGAGGTGGCGCTGATTGATAAACCAACTGGCCGTCGTCGTTTGTTCACTAAGGCCATGAAGCGTAAGCAATGTACTGAGGATGAAATGCATCGACATAAAGCAAACGGCGCCGGAAAAGGCGGCCCAGCCTTTCTCTTTTTTTGCCAGACCAAAGGCGACGCCGATCGAGAAGAACAGCGGTAAATTGCGAAATACCACGTCCCCCGTCGCCTTCATTACGCTGAACGTGATAAACCATAGTGATTCTTGATTAAATAAAGCGCTGAGATGTAATGCCTCCAGCGTTTCGGTGATGCTGCCAACTTACTGATTTAGTGTATGATGGTGTTTTTGAGGTGCTCCAGTGGCTTCTGTTTCTATCAGCTGTCCCTCCTGTTCAGCTACTGACGGGGTGGTGCGTAACGGCAAAAGCACCGCCGGACATCAGCGCTATCTCTGCTCTCACTGCCGTAAAACATGGCAACTGCAGTTCACTTACACCGCTTCTCAACCCGGTACGCACCAGAAAATCATTGATATGGCCATGAATGGCGTTGGATGCCGGGCAACCGCCCGCATTATGGGCGTTGGCCTCAACACGATTTTCCGCCATTTAAAAAACTCAGGCCGCAGTCGGTAACCTCGCGCATACAGCCGGGCAGTGACGTCATCGTCTGCGCGGAAATGGACGAACAGTGGGGATACGTCGGGGCTAAATCGCGCCAGCGCTGGCTGTTTTACGCGTATGACAGGCTCCGGAAGACGGTTGTGGCGCACGTATTCGGTGAACGCACTCTGGCCACACTGGAGCGTCTTCTGAGCCTGCTGTCGGCCTTTGAGGTCGTGGTATGGATGACGGATGGCTGGCCGCTGTATGAATCCCGCCTGAAGGGAAAGCTGCACGTTATCAGCAAGCGTTACACTCAGCGCATTGAGCGACATAACCTGAATCTGAGACAACATCTGGCAAGGCTGGGACGGAAGTCACTGTCGTTCTCAAAATCGGTGGAGCTGCATGACAAGGTCATCGGGCATTATCTGAACATAAAACACTATCATTAAGTTGGAGTCATTACCCAGCGTTTCTTTATTCGTCAATGCACTGCCGAATCCCATAAACATGGAACCAATAGTAATAATTGATATGGGGACCAGCATGGCTTGCCCAATCATTTGCATTTGCTGCTTCATAAATCATCCTTGTGAATATTTAAACCGGAATAATGGCGATAATTGTGGGTGAATAATGAAATTCGTCATTAGCGTCAGAAATATTTCTTTAATGAATATATTTTCGGTTGATATATTTTTGTGATATTTATTAATTAAAGCGTATGCTTATTTTTCGGGCGTTTTTATATTGGCTGGTGAGTGTATCATTACGAAAAGAGGATTCTGTGACTCGCACAGCGATAAAGTCATCTTTAGCTAATAATATTAGCCTGGTGCGGTTGAGGTTGATTGCCGACGCCGGTTACAGAGAAGGGGGATAAGCGAAGGGCGGCATGGAATTTCTCCGCAGATTATTCCTGTAAAAATGTGATGTATGTCAGATTACTGGCGCGTTTGTCTGGACAAACATTCCTTTTATTCCATATTTCGCTTATTCTAGCTGAAGCGTTTCAGTCGATGAATTGTTCGACATTTAACCATTCAGTCACGGTTTGTGGCGGGTAAGGTTTCCCTGAACGTGCGGCTGCATTACTCTGTTTGCCACTTAGCGTCGGGACAACCTTGCAGGAGACCTATGAGCGTACGCGTAGCGATTAACGGCTTCGGCCGCATTGGACGTAATGTGGTTCGTGCTTTGTATGAATCCGGACGCCGTGCGGAAATCACCGTGGTGGCCATCAACGAACTGGCCGATGCCGCTGGCATCGCGCATTTGTTGAAATATGACACCAGCCACGGGCGCTTCGCCTGGGATGTTCGCCAGGAGCGCGAGCAGCTGTTTGTCGGCGATGATGCTATCCGTCTTCTGCACGAGCGCTCTATTGACGCGCTCCCCTGGCGTGAACTGTCGGTTGATGTGGTGCTCGACTGTACCGGCGTATACGGTAGCCGTGCAGACGGTGAAGCGCATATCGCCGCAGGCGCAAAGAAGGTGCTCTTTTCACATCCTGGCAGCAACGATCTCGACGCAACCGTCGTCTATGGGGTCAATCAGCATGAGCTGCGTGCGGAACATCGTATTGTGTCCAACGCCTCCTGTACCACGAACTGCATCATTCCCGTCATCAAATTGCTGGATGATGCCTACGGCATTGAGTCCGGAACGGTGACAACCATTCATTCTGCGATGCACGACCAGCAGGTGATTGATGCTTATCATCCCGACCTCCGTCGCACGCGCGCGGCGAGCCAGTCTATCATTCCGGTTGATACCAAACTTGCAGCGGGCATCGCCCGTATTTTTCCGCAGTTCAGTGACCGATTTGAGGCGATTGCGGTGCGCGTACCGACCATTAACGTGACGGCAATTGACCTGAGCGTGACGGTGAAAAAACCTGTAAAAGCAAGTGAAGTCAACCAGTTGCTGCAAAAAGCAGCACAGGGTGCATTTCATGGTATAGTTGACTATACGGAATTACCGTTGGTCTCAACTGATTTTAACCACGATCCGCACAGCGCCATCGTCGATGGCACGCAGACGCGGGTGAGTGGAGCGCATCTGATCAAAACGCTGGTCTGGTGTGATAACGAATGGGGCTTTGCTAACCGAATGCTCGACACCACGTTAGCAATGGCCGCTATTGGTTTCAGGCTCGACGCTTGAGCGTCGACAAAACTTTAAGTATCAACGAGAGGATTCACCATGTCTGTAATTAAGATGACCGATCTGGATCTGGCTGGTAAACGCGTTTTCATCCGTGCGGACCTGAACGTACCAGTTAAAGAAGGGAAAGTAACCAGCGACGCACGTATCCGTGCTTCACTGCCAACTATCGAGCTGGCGCTGAAACAGGGTGCGAAAGTGATGGTGACTTCTCACCTGGGTCGTCCGACCGAAGGCGAGTACAACGAAGAATTCTCTCTGCTGCCGGTTGTTAATTACCTGAAAGACAAACTGTCTGCTCCGGTTCGTCTGGTTAAAGATTATCTGGACGGCGTTGAAGTTGCTGCCGGTGAGCTGGTTGTTCTGGAAAACGTTCGCTTCAACAAAGGCGAGAAGAAAGACGACGAAGCGCTGTCCAAAAAATACGCTGCACTGTGCGACGTGTTTGTAATGGATGCATTCGGTACTGCACACCGTGCACAGGCTTCCACCCACGGTATCGGCAAATTTGCTGACGTTGCGTGCGCAGGCCCGCTGCTGGCAGCAGAACTGGACGCGCTGGGTAAAGCACTGAAAGAACCAGCTCGCCCGATGGTGGCTATCGTTGGTGGTTCTAAAGTTTCTACCAAACTGACCGTTCTGGACTCTCTGTCTAAAATCGCTGACCAGCTGATCGTGGGCGGTGGTATCGCGAACACCTTCGTTGCTGCGCAAGGCCACAACGTCGGTAAATCCCTGTACGAAGCTGACCTGGTTGATGAAGCTAAGCGTCTGCTGACCACCTGTGACATCCCGGTTCCGACCGACGTTCGCGTAGCGACCGAGTTCTCTGAAACCGCGACCGCAACCCTGAAATCTGTCAACGACATCAAAGATGACGAGCAGATTCTGGACCTGGGCGACGCGTCCGCTGAGAAACTGGCTGAAATCCTGAAAAACGCGAAAACTATCCTGTGGAATGGCCCGGTTGGCGTGTTCGAATTCCCGAACTTCCGCAAAGGGACTGAAATCGTGGCTAACGCAATCGCAGACAGCGACGCGTTCTCCATCGCAGGCGGCGGCGACACCCTGGCTGCAATCGACCTGTTCGGTATCGCTGACAAAATTTCCTACATCTCCACTGGTGGCGGCGCGTTCCTCGAATTCGTGGAAGGTAAAGTACTGCCAGCAGTAGCAATGCTCGAAGAGCGCGCTAAGAAGTAAGTCATTCAAGGGCAGGGAAACCTGCCCAATTTTCAGCGCGCTTTATAGAGCTCGCACCTTTTCTAACGGCCGAAGATACAGGACTACGTAACATGTCTAAAATTTTTGATTTCGTAAAACCAGGTGTTATCACCGGTGATGACGTACAGAAAGTTTTCCAGGTAGCAAAAGAAAACAATTTCGCTCTGCCAGCAGTTAACTGCGTGGGCACTGACTCCATCAACGCCGTACTGGAAACCGCTGCAAAAGTTAAAGCTCCGGTTATCGTTCAGTTCTCTAACGGCGGCGCTGCGTTCATCGCGGGTAAAGGCGTGAAAACCGACGTTCCTCAGGGCGCGGCTATCCTGGGTGCGATCTCTGGCGCGCATCACGTTCACCAGATGGCTGAACACTACGGTGTTCCGGTTATCCTGCACACTGACCACTGCGCTAAAAAACTGCTGCCGTGGATCGACGGTCTGCTGGACGCGGGTGAAAAACACTTTGCTGCTACCGGTAAGCCGCTGTTCTCTTCTCACATGATCGACCTGTCCGAAGAGTCCCTGCACGAAAACATCGAAATCTGCTCCAAATACCTGGCGCGTATGTCCAAAATGGGCATGACTCTGGAAATCGAACTGGGTTGCACCGGCGGTGAAGAAGACGGCGTGGACAACAGCCACATGGACGCTTCTGCACTGTACACTCAGCCAGAAGACGTTGATTACGCGTTCACTGAACTGAGCAAAATCAGCCCGCGTTTCACCATCGCAGCTTCCTTCGGTAACGTACACGGCGTGTACAAACCAGGTAACGTGGTTCTGACCCCGACTATCCTGCGTGATTCTCAGGAATACGTTTCTAAGAAACACAACCTGCCGCACAACAGCCTGAACTTCGTCTTCCACGGCGGTTCCGGTTCTTCTGCTCAGGAAATCAAAGACTCCGTTAGCTACGGCGTAGTGAAAATGAACATCGATACCGACACCCAATGGGCAACCTGGGACGGTATCCTGCAGTACTACAAAACTAACGAAGCTTACCTGCAGGGCCAGTTGGGCAACCCGAAAGGCGAAGACCAGCCGAACAAGAAATACTACGATCCGCGCGTATGGCTGCGTGCTGCTCAGACGTCTATGATTACGCGTCTGGAACAGGCTTTTGCTGAACTGAACGCGAAAGACGTTCTGTAAGAAAACCTGATTTTTGCCTGAAAGCCCGCCGAAAGGTGGGCTTTTTTTATTGTCTTTTCAAAGTGATGGAACGGTATAAAAACGTGATCAACTTGGCAAAAGTCGCCTTTTTTGGTTACCCTTTATACCTGCCTGTACTGTTGCAGGCCGTTTTTCGTTTCCCATCCGGGTATCCATAAGGAATATTGAATGGAAGATTTAAACGTTGTCGATAGCATAAATGACGCCGGTTCATGGCTGGTGCGCAACCAGGAATTGCTGCTGAGCTACGCGGTCAATATCGTTGCGGCAATCGCGATAATCATTGTGGGGATGATTGCGGCGCGCATCGTTTCGAACACCGTCAACCGCCTGATGCTGGCGCGTAAAATTGATGCCACCGTGGCTGATTTCCTCTCAGCGCTGGTGCGCTATGCGGTGATTGCCTTCACGCTGATCGCTGCGCTGGGGCGCGTGGGCGTACAAACAGCCTCCGTTATTGCCGTATTGGGTGCCGCGGGTTTAGCCGTAGGTCTAGCGCTGCAAGGCTCGCTGTCTAACCTGGCCGCAGGCGTGCTGCTGGTGATGTTCCGCCCGTTCCGTGCGGGTGAATACGTTGACCTGGGCGGCGTGGCCGGTACCGTGCTGAGCGTGCAGATTTTCTCCACTACCATGCGTACCGTTGATGGCAAAATTGTCGTTATCCCTAACGGCAAAATTATCGCTGGCAATATCATTAACTTCTCGCGCGAACCTGCGCGCCGTAATGAATTTATTATTGGCGTTTCTTACGATGCGGATATTGATAAAGTTAAGCAGATCCTCACCCGTATTCTTGAAGCGGATAACCGTATTCTCAAAGACCGCGATATTACCGTGCGTTTAAATGAACTGGCGCCGTCGTCAGTAAATTTTGTCGTGCGTGCCTGGAGCCTGAGCGGCGACCTGCAAAACGTCTACTGGGACGTGCTGGAGCAAATTAAGCGCGAGTTCGATGCCAACGGCATCAGCTTCCCTTATCCACAGCTAGACGTGCATATGCAGCCTGGCAGTTCTGCCCAGCAGTAACCGCTTCTAAGCAGTAATAAGGCCGGGCTGATGCCCGGTTTTTTTATGGGCGACCAACCAAGGTAGGCCTGATAAGCGTAGCGCCATCAGGCACTGACCGAGCGCATTAATGCCGGATGCGGCGTAAACGTCTTATCCGGCCTGCATCGGTGCGCGTATTTTCAATTTATAATTAGCTAAACTTATTACTGATTAAAAATATCAATTTCCGCTAATGATTCTATCGCGTTATAGTCAGCGCCATTCCTGAACTACTTAAAGAAAACTATCGTGATATCTTATTATTTTCAAGGTCTTGCACTTGGTGCAGCCATGATACTTCCGCTCGGCCCGCAGAATGCTTTTGTGATGAACCAGGGTATTCGCCGCCAGTATCATCTGATGATTGCCTTGCTGTGTGCCGTCAGCGACATGTTACTTATCTGCGCGGGTGTATTCGGCGGCAGCGCGCTGCTTATGGCCTCTCCGTGGCTGTTGGCACTGGTCACCTGGGGCGGCGTTGCGTTCCTGTTGTGGTACGGCTTCGGCGCGCTGAAAACCGCGATGGGCAGCAACATTGAACTGGCCACCGCGGAAGTGATGAAGCAGGGGCGCTGGAAAATCATCGTGACTATGCTGGCGGTGACCTGGCTTAACCCGCACGTCTACCTTGACACCTTTGTGGTGCTGGGCAGTCTGGGGGGCCAGTTGGAGGCCGTGCCTAAGCGCTGGTTCGCTCTGGGCACCATCAGCGCCTCGTTCCTGTGGTTTTTCGCGCTTGCGCTACTGGCGGCCTGGCTGGCACCGCGTTTGCGCACCGCGAAGGCGCAGCGCATTATCAACCTCGTCGTTGGGATCGTGATGTGGTTTATCGCTTTTCAGCTGGCAAAAGAGGGGGTTGGCCACCTGCACGCGCTTATGAACTAGGCCTCATCTGATGGACTTTCTCCCGGCAATGGCTAAGCTTGCAGGCAAGACCCCGTTGTCGGGTGATAACCAAGGAGATACAACAGTGAAGTTTAAAGTGATGGCTCTGGCCGCTGCAATCGGGTTTAGCGCAATGTCCGTACAGGCAAATGAGTTGCCTGATGGCCCGCATATCGTCACGTCGGGGACAGCAAGCGTGGCGGCAGTACCGGATATCGCGACGCTGGCGATTGAAGTTAATATTGCGGCTAAAGATGCAGCAAGCGCCAAGAAACAGGCCGATCAGCGCGTTGCGCAATACCTCTCTTTCCTTGAGCAGAATGGCGTCGCCAAAAACGACATTAGCTCCGCCAACCTGCGTACTCAGCCGGATTACGATTATCAAAACGGTAAAAGCGTGCTTAAGGGCTACCGCGCGGTGCGCACGGTAGAAGTCACGTTACGTCAGCTCGATAAGCTGAATTCGCTGCTGGACGGCGCACTGAAGGCGGGTCTGAACGAGATCCGCTCCGTATCGCTGGGCGTGGCGAAGCCGGATGCGTATAAAGATAAGGCGCGTAAAGCGGCGATTGATGATGCGATTCATCAGGCTCAGTCGCTGGCAGCAGGCTTCCACAGCAAGCTGGGGCCGGTGTACAGCGTGCGCTATCACGTCTCTAACTACCAGCCGAGCCCGATGGTGCGCATGATGAAGGCCGATGCGGCACCGGTATCCGCTCAGGAAACCTACGAGCAAACGACCATTCAGTTTGACGACCAGGTAGATGTGGTATTCCAGCTTCAGCCTGAACAGGCTTCCACTCCGGCTCCGGCAGCAGCGCCCGCAGCCGCGAAGTAATTTCCCTAACCCCTCGCCCGGCGAGGGGTTTTTCGTTGTGCTTAATCTTGTCGCAGTACCTTATGCCCGTACGCGAGCAGGGCATCGGTGACTTTGCGCATCATGCGGCTTTCCGGCGCAAAGCGGTGCCAGTAGAGCATCCGCCGCTGGAACAGGCCAGGGGTCAGATCGATCAGCTCACCGCTGGCAATCTCTTTTTCAATTTGCAGGTGCGGAATCATACAGCAGGTCGTGCCCTGGCGAGCCAACTGCACGAATGCTTCCGATGAGTTCACAATATGACAGGGAACGCTACCCGGCGGCAGATCGAAGTTTTGCTGTAAAAACGCCTGGTGCATATCGTCCAGATGGTCGAAGGCAACGGCGGGGGCTTTAAGCAGCGCTGAACGGGTCACGCCATTAGGGAAGTAGCGTTCAGCAAAGGCTTTGGAGCCCACAAACAGGTAGTCCAGCGCGCCGAGCTGATCCACCAGGCAGCTTGGCAGCGCCTGTGGCTGAATACTTACCGCGCCGACCACTTCGCCACGACGCAGGCGTTCCTGGGTGCGGGTTTCGTCCTCAACCTGAAGATTCAGGCGAATAGGGGAGTTGGCCAGCACATCGGCTAGCGCAGGCAGCAGCCAGGTCGCCAGACTGTCGGCGTTGACCGCCAGCGACAGCAGCAGCGGAGTCGAGCCGGTTTGCTCATCACCCAGCCACTCTTCTTCCAGTAGCTCAACCTGGCGCAGCAGCGCCAGCAGTTTCTGCCCCTGCTCGGTAGGGCGCGGCGGTACGGTACGCACCAGCAGCGGCTGTCCGAACATATTCTCAAGCTGCTTAATGCGTTGAGAGACGGCGGACTGAGTGATGCACAGTTTCTGCGCGGCGCGCTCAAACCCTCGTTCCCTGATAACGGCATCCAGCGCCTGTAGTGTTCTGTAGTCCGGACGTTTCATTGATCTGCGGTACCCCCCTGTCGGTATATCCTGCACTATGACATAAATTTACCCTGGATACAGACGAAATTGTTTTGCACTTTGCTGTGATACCTGTCACAGGCTGGAGCTGTTGTCCGGCGGGCGTACGCAGAGGTTTACCCGCAGGTCGAATTATGATTGAGATATGTTCTATAATGCGCGGCAGTTGATGACACCACAGGCGAAAACGATCATGACGCAGGATGAACTGAAAAAAGCAGTAGGCTGGGCGGCACTTCAATACGTACAGCCGGGTACGATTGTCGGTGTAGGCACGGGATCTACCGCGGCGCACTTTATTGACGCGCTGGGCACGATGAAAGGACAAATCGAGGGCGCGGTCTCAAGCTCTGATGCCTCTACCGAGAAGCTGAAAAGCCTCGGCATCACCGTTTTCGACCTGAACGAAGTTGACCGTCTGGGCATCTATGTGGACGGCGCAGACGAAATCAACGGCCACATGCAGATGATCAAAGGCGGCGGCGCGGCCCTTACGCGTGAGAAAATTATTGCATCAGTAGCCGATAAATTTATCTGTATTGCCGATGCCTCTAAGCAGGTTGATATTCTGGGTAACTTCCCGCTGCCGGTGGAAGTGATTCCGATGGCGCGCAGTGCCGTCGCGCGCGAACTGGTGAAGCTTGGTGGCCGTCCGGAGTACCGTCAGGGCGTCGTCACCGATAACGGTAACGTGATCCTTGATGTCCACGGTCTGGAAATTCTGGACGCTATCGCGCTGGAAAATGCTATTAACGGTATCCCGGGCGTCGTGACCGTCGGGTTGTTTGCGAACCGCGGTGCGGATGTGGCACTGATTGGTACGGCTGATGGTGTGAAAACCATTACTAAATGATCTGATATAGGGGAAGCATAAATTCCCCTATTTTTTTTATTGAGGCTGTATTCGGTGACTTGTGTCACATTTCACTCTCCTGCCTGATTAACATCCCACGTTTATCCAGTCGCTTAGCATTTTATGCTGGCTTTTTCCTCTGCGTGAGCCTTCTTCATGACGCCGACGCAAACGTTCATATTGCCGCAATAATTTTTTTTGATATGTTGCTTAGGTGAACTTTCGTTCACCACAACATCAGTAAAACAAAGACGGGACGGGGAAATGGCTAAGGTATCACTGGAAAAAGACAAAATTAAATTTCTGCTGGTTGAAGGCGTGCACCAGAAAGCGTTGGATAGCCTTCGCGCAGCAGGTTACACCAATATCGAATTCCACAAAGGCGCGCTGGACAGCGAGCAGCTGAAGGAATCTGCCCGTGATGCCCATTTCATTGGTCTGCGATCCCGTACTCATCTGACAGAAGAAATTTTTGCCGCCGCTGAGAAGCTGGTGGCGGTAGGGTGTTTCTGCATCGGCACCAACCAGGTTGACCTGAAGGCGGCCGCTCAGCGCGGCGTGCCGGTATTTAACGCGCCGTTCTCAAATACCCGTTCCGTGGCGGAGCTGGTCATCGGCGAGCTGCTGCTGCTGCTGCGCGGCATTCCGGAAGCGAACGCCAAAGCGCATCGCGGCGTATGGAACAAACTGGCTGCGGGCTCCTATGAAGCGCGCGGTAAAAAGCTGGGGATCATCGGCTACGGCCATATCGGCACCCAGCTGGGTATTCTGGCAGAATCGCTGGGGATGCACGTCTATTTTTACGATATCGAAAGCAAACTGCCGCTGGGCAACGCCACCCAGGTGCAGCACCTTTCTGACCTGCTGAACATGAGCGATGTGGTGAGCCTGCACGTGCCGGAAAACGCCTCGACTAAAAATATGATGGGCGCAGAAGAACTGGCGCTGATGAAACCGGGTTCGCTGCTGATCAACGCCTCTCGCGGAACCGTGGTTGAGATCCCTGCGCTGTGTGACGCGCTGGCGCGTAAGCACCTGGCTGGGGCGGCCATTGACGTCTTCCCGACCGAGCCGGCGACCAACAGCGAGCCGTTTACCTCGCCGCTGTGCGAGTTCGACAACGTTATCCTGACTCCGCACATTGGCGGTTCAACCCAGGAAGCGCAGGAGAACATCGGTCTGGAAGTGGCGGGTAAACTGATTAAGTACTCCGATAACGGCTCGACGCTGTCTGCCGTTAACTTCCCGGAGGTGTCGCTGCCGCTGCACGGTGGTCGCCGTCTGCTGCATATTCACGAAAACCGCCCGGGCGTGCTGACCGCGCTGAACCAGATTTTCGCGGAGCAGGGGGTTAACATCGCGGCACAGTACCTGCAAACGACTCCGCAGATGGGTTACGTGGTTATCGATATTGAAGCCGAAGAGGACGTGGCGCAGAAAGCGCTGCAGAGCATGAAGGCGATTCCGGGCACCGTTCGCGCGCGTCTGCTGTACTGATTTTCCCGCACTGATAAAACGGGCAGGCCATTGGTCTGCCCGTTTTTTTTCGCTTTTTTGCAACGCGTACATTCACTTTACGCGCCTCGCCGCAAACGGTGATTAAAGGCGCCGCCGCACATTGTGTCTTAGCAAAAGGGATTTACGATGGGGGCTCAGCATGGGGCTGAAACGGCAAAGCCCCTACCGAAGCAGGGGCCTTGAAAGGAAAGGGACAATGATGAGACTTGTCATCATACTGCTGATTCTGTTAATCATCGCTTCGCCAGCATATTAACAGTATGAACGCAGGAGGGAGGTTCGCCTCCCTCACCCTTTACCGAGGAATTTAGGTCAAAAAAGAATCGATGTCAATCGGCAGAAAATGCTTACCACTGCCACACTTTCGACGGTGTGACCACGGCGGGTAGGGGAATATCCCACTCTTCAATCGGCAATGCGTCAACTAACTGACAATCGTGGGCATAGCCGACGGGCTGGATGCCATGCTGACGCCAGTTTTGCAGCGTACGGTCGTAAAAGCCACCGCCCATCCCCAGCCGCTGTCCTTGTTGATCAAAGGCGACCAGCGGCGTAATCAGCACATTCAGTTGATCGAGCGGTAGCACATCGCGCACGTCGAGCTTTGGTTCCCGAATTTTCAGGCGGTTGACCACCAGTTCGCTGTGCGGATGATAATGCAGAAACAGCAGGTTACCGGGGCTGAACGGATGAAGCACCGGAAGGTAGACCCGTTTACCCGCGCGCCACAGCTGCTCAATAAGCGGCTGTGTGTCGAGTTCGCCATCAAAAGACAGAAACAGCGCCACGGTTTTTGCCATCACAACCGGAGGCCATGCCATCATGCGATCGGCAGCCTGTTCGCCGTACAAAATTTGTTGCTGGAGCGTGAGCGCACGACGACGTTGCCGGATGACCTGGCGAATATGTTGTCGGGAGTTTTGTTGCTCAGATGAGTGCGTCATAAGACCGGGTAGGTAGAAGGGGAATCTCCGAGATGCCGCCGCAGGCTGTAACCCTTGAACCCTTGGTTCAAGGTGAATGCGTCGTCACAGTTTTAAGGCTTCTCGGACGGACCGAGCATGCTCACCAACCGTGGAGCGCCACATTCTTGTGGTATGAAATATCGGCTCAGGGGACTGGCCCGCTTGCGAACATCTCAGAGAAATTTTGTCTTCACAGTCACTCTACCACAGTAAACTGCAAAGTGTTATTCAAAGTTGGGTGCAGACTTATCGGATATGCGACCCTGGTCAAGCAATGCCTGTTCAATGGTCTGTTGAAGCATCCGAATGCGCTGTTCCATGCTTGAAGCATAGTCACGCGTCTTTGCCCTTTCCTGAGTTAACTCGTAGCTGATGTTCAACGCGGCGATGAAAACCAGCTGCTCAGTATTTGTGACTCTAGTGCGTTCTTTCAGATCTTGCAACCGCTGATTCAGATCGTCCGCGGCCTGATTCAAAGCATCTCTTTGTTCAGGCGGGCAATTCACACGTAGTGAACGGCCAAAAATTTGGATATCGACGGGTTGTGCAGACATGCCACCTTCCTGCTGATTGACTGCGCGTCCTTCACTCTCAGGATGTGAAGGGGCGACACTATAGCTACCCTGGTAAGAAGATACAAGCCCTTTTCTGGTGTCTCCAGGGTCCAAAGTGGTAGCATACCATGAATTCCACCCAACAATGACGAATGCGCATGTCTATACAGAACGAAATGCCTGGTTACACCCTACTGAACCAGCTGTTAAACCAACAAGGGGTAGGCCTGACGCCTGCGGAAATGCACGGTCTGATCAGCGGTCTGCTCTGCGGCGGAAACAAAGATAGCTCATGGCAGCCGCTGGTTCACGACCTGACTAACGAAGGACTGGCGTTTGGCCACGAGCTGGCCGAATCGCTGCGTTCCATGCATTCAGCGACCAGCGACTCGCTGGAAGATGATGGCTTCCTTTTTCAGCTTTATCTGCCTGACGGCGATGACGTCAGCGTCTTTGACCGCGCCGATGCGCTCTCTGGCTGGGTGAATCACTTCCTTCTGGGGCTGGGCATGGTGCAGCCGAAGCTGGATAAAGTGAAAGGTGAGACGGGCGAAGCGATTGACGATCTGCGTAATATTGCACAGCTTGGCTATGAAGAAGATGAAGATCAGGAAGAGCTGGAAATGTCGCTGGAAGAAATTATCGAATACGTTCGCGTAGCGGCGCTGCTGTGCCACGATACCTTCACGCATCCGCAGCCGACGGCCCCGGAAGTCCAGAAGCCAACATTACACTAATCATAACACCTGCTCTGCATGTCGGAGCGCGAAGGGATTGAAAGGAGATGTCATGACACAGCAAGCGTTTCTCCGCCGCCGTCAGCAACTGCTGGCGCAAATGAAGCCTGGCAGCGCGGCGCTGATTTTTGCCGCGCCAGAAGTCACGCGTAGTGCGGATTCTGAGTATCCTTATCGCCAGAACAGCGATTTCTGGTACTTCACGGGCTTCAATGAGCCGGAAGCCTTGCTGGTGCTGATTAAAAGCGATGACACCCACAATCACAGCGTGTTGTTCAACCGTGTTCGCGATCTGACGGCAGAAATCTGGTTCGGCCGTCGCCTTGGGCAGGATGCCGCGCCGGAAAAACTGGGCGTAGACCGCGCGCTGGCGTTCAGCGAAGTCAACCAGCAGCTGTTCCAGCTGTTGAACGGCCTCGACGTGATTTATCACGCGCAGGGCGAATACGCCTGGGCGGATGAGATAGTCTTCACCGCGCTGGATAAGCTGCGCAAAGGTTCGCGCCAGAACCTGACCGCGCCGGACTCGATGATTGACTGGCGTCCGATGGTGCATGAAATGCGCCTGTTCAAAGACGGCGAAGAAATTGACATCCTGCGTCGCGCCGGGGAAATCAGCGCGCTGGCGCATACCCGCGCGATGGAAAAATGTCGCCCAGGGATGTTTGAATACCAGCTCGAAGGCGAGATCCTGCACGAGTTTACGCGTCATGGCGCGCGCTATCCGTCCTACAACACTATCGTGGGCGGCGGTGAAAACGGCTGCATTCTGCACTACACCGAAAATGAATCGGAGCTGCGTGATGGCGATCTGGTGCTGATTGATGCTGGCTGTGAGTACAAAGGCTATGCCGGCGATATCACCCGGACCTTCCCGGTAAACGGTAAGTTTACGCCTGCCCAGCGCGCTATCTACGATATCGTGCTCGCATCGCTGTACAAATCGCTGGAGCTGTATCGCCCCGGTACGTCCATTCAGGAAGTGACCACGGAAGTGGTACGTATCATGATTACCGGTCTGCAGAAACTGGGGATTCTCCACGGTGAAGTCGACCAACTGATTGCCGACAATGCCCACCGCTCGTACTTTATGCACGGTCTGAGCCATTGGCTGGGGCTGGATGTGCATGATGTAGGTGCGTACGGCGCAGAGCGTTCCCGCGTGCTGGAGCCGGGCATGGTACTGACCGTTGAACCGGGTTTGTATATCGCGCCGGATGCGGACGTCCCGGCGGAGTATCGCGGCATTGGTATTCGTATCGAAGACGACATTCTGATTACCGAAAACGGCAATGAAAACCTCACGGCCAGCGTGGTGAAGGACGCCGATGCTATCGAAGCGCTGATGGCGGCGGCGCGCCAGCCATGAGCCTGATTATTGTCGGCGGCGGGATGACCGGCGCGACGCTGGCGCTGGCGGTATCGCATCTGACGTCGGGCCGTCTGCCGGTGCACGTGATTGAAGCGGCAGATATCAACGCCGCGCGGCATCCGGGCTTTGACGCTCGGGCCATCGCGCTGGCGGCGGGAACCTGCCAGCAACTGTCGAAGATCGATCTCTGGCAGGCGATTGCCGACTGCGCCACGCCGATAACCACCGTTCATGTGAGCGACCGTGGCCATGCCGGGTTCGTCACGCTGGACGCGGCCGATTATCGGCTGGCTGCGCTGGGCAACGTGGTCGAGTTGCACGAAGTCGGGCTGCGATTGTTTAGCCTGCTACGCAAGGCGCGCGGCGTCACGCTACATTGCCCCTCGCGGGTGACGCAGGTTGAGCGCCGTGCCGACGGCGTCAGCGTTACGCTCGATAATGGTGACACGCTACACGGCAAGCTGCTGGTGGCCGCTGACGGTTCACGCTCTATGCTGGGCGAACGTTGCGGCATTCACTGGCAGCAAGAGCCGTATAACCAACTGGCGGTGATTGCTAACGTCACCACCGCTGTTGCACATCAGGGGCGCGCATTTGAACGCTTTACTGAATACGGGCCGCTGGCGATGCTACCGATGTCGCAAAACCGCTGTTCGCTGGTGTGGTGCCACCCCCGCTCGAAACATGATGAGGTATTGGGCTGGTCCGACGCGCGCTTCTGCGACGAGCTGCAGCGCGCGTTTGGCTGGCGCTTAGGCCGTATTACCCACGCGGGGGCACGCAGCGTTTATCCGCTATCGTTGACCACCGCTACACGCACGGTGTCCCATCGTCTGGCGCTGGTGGGGAACGCCGCGCAGACGCTGCATCCGATCGCCGGGCAGGGCTTTAACCTTGGTCTGCGTGATGTGATGACGCTGGCGGAGAATCTGGCGCAGGCCAACGCTGCTCACGCAGATATCGGCGATTATGCGCTGCTCTGCCAGTATCAGCGCCAGCGGGCAGAAGATAAAGCCGCTACCATTGGCGTAACCGATGGGCTGGTGCACCTGTTTGCTAACCGCTGGGCGCCGCTGGTTGCGGGGCGCAATGCGGGGCTGATGGCGATGGAATTATTTACCCCTGCACGCGATGTGCTGGCGCAGCGGACGCTGGGCTGGGTCGCCCGTTAAGAGCTGTAAGGAGTTAATGTGCAAAGTGTTGATGTTGCCATCGTAGGCGGTGGTATGGTTGGGCTGGCGGTAGCCTGCGGTTTACAGGGCAGCGGCCTGCGGGTGGCGGTGCTGGAGCAATCGCTGCCGCAGGCGCTCGCCGCCGATGCGCCGCCTGCGCTTCGCGTGTCCGCTATTAATGCCGGCAGCGAAAAGCTGCTGTCAAAGCTCGATGTCTGGCAGGCGATTGTCGCGCAGCGTGCCAGCCGTTATCACGGCATGGAAGTGTGGGACAAAGACAGCTTTGGCCGCATTGCGTTTGACGATCGCAGCATGGGCTACAGCCATCTGGGACATATCGTTGAAAATGCGGTTATCCATCACGCGCTGTGGCAGAAAGCCGAGCGCAGCGCGGATATCACGCTGATGGCCCCCGCGGAACTGCAGCAGGTGGTCTGGGGCGAAAACGAAGCGTTTTTGACGTTGAAAGACGGCGGAATGTTGACCGCGCGTCTGGTGGTGGGAGCCGATGGCGCCAACTCCTGGCTGCGTAGTAAAGCCGATATTCCGCTGACCTTCTGGGATTATCGCCATCATGCGCTGGTCGCCACCGTTCGTACAGATGCCCCCCATGAAGCCGTTGCGCGCCAGAGCTTCCACGGTGATGGTATTCTGGCCTTCTTACCGCTCAGCGATCCCCATCTTTGCTCGATTGTCTGGTCGCTGTCGCCGGAAGAGGCGCAGCGGATGCAGCAGGCTGACGAAGCTGAGTTTAACAAAGCGTTGAATATCGCCTTCGATAACCGTTTAGGGCTGTGCCGCGTGGAAAGCGAGCGTCAGGTCTATCCGCTTACCGGTCGCTACGCGCGGCAGTTTGCCGCGCACCGTCTGGCGCTGGTGGGTGACGCCGCGCACACCATTCATCCGCTGGCCGGGCAGGGTGTGAACCTCGGCTTTATGGATGCCGCCGAGCTGATTGACGAGCTCAAGCGCCTGCATACGCAGGGGAAAGATATCGGCCAGCATTTCTATTTGCGTCGCTATGAGCGCAGCCGTAAGCATAGCGCTGCGCTGATGCTGGCGGGAATGCAGGGCTTCCGCGAGCTGTTTGCCGGTGAAAACCCCGCGAAGAAGCTGCTGCGCGATATTGGCCTGAAGCTCGCGGATACGCTACCCGGCGTCAAACCGCAGCTTATTCGTCAAGCGATGGGCCTGAATGACCTGCCGGAGTGGCTTCGTTAAGTCGCTCACACTTTTACTCCCGGTGGTTCTACCGGGAGCCTTTCCCCTCATTTGAAAAATTCTAATTTCACCTCTTTTTTCGCATTAGATTTATTAATCCGTCATTTTTTATGTTACGGGAAAGTCGCCCTGTTTTTCGCAGGAAATATTATCTTATGCTGAATTATTAACCATTGTTGTTAATTAAATGTGGTGTAATTCGCTTTTTACCAGTTGATTCCTCTGTATGCTTTTTCTCGCCTTTTAGCCATAAGCTAATGTGATGCCCCTTTTTTCATGATGGTTTACCACGGTGTTCGGTGGTAAGTTCAGGGAAAAGAGAACGTTTGCGTCGGTGCCTGGACAGGCGTCGGCGTTGGGTTTTGTGGTGCGATATATTCAACGAGGACATGATGGCTCAACAAACGCCTTTGTATGACCAGCACGTGTTATGTGGCGCGCGCATGGTAGATTTCCACGGCTGGATGATGCCGCTGCACTATGGATCGCAGATTGATGAGCATCACGCGGTGCGTACCGATGCCGGGATGTTCGATGTGTCGCATATGACCATCGTTGACCTACACGGCCCGCGCACCCGCGAGTTCCTTCGCTATCTGTTGGCAAACGACGTCGCGAAGCTGACTAAGCCGGGCAAAGCGCTCTACAGCGGCATGCTAAATGCGTCAGGCGGCGTGATAGATGACCTTATCGTTTACTACCTCACCGATGATTTCTTCCGCCTTGTTGTTAACTCTGCCACTCGCGAAAAAGACCTCTCCTGGATTACCCAACACGCTGAACCCTATGCCATTGATATCACCGTTCGTGACGACCTGTCGCTGATCGCGGTGCAGGGGCCGCACGCGCAGGAAAAAGCGGGCACGCTGTTTAGCGACGCGCAGCGCCATGCGGTTGAAGGCATGAAGCCGTTCTTTGGCGTGCAGGCCGGTGACTTCTTTATCGCGACGACCGGCTATACCGGCGAAGCTGGCTATGAAATTGCGCTGCCGAAAGAACAGGCGGCAGATTTCTGGCAGCAGCTGGTTCAGGCGGGCGTGAAGCCATGCGGGCTGGGCGCGCGCGATACGCTGCGTCTGGAAGCGGGTATGAACCTCTACGGTCAGGAAATGGATGAAAGCGTTTCCCCGCTGGCGGCTAACATGGGCTGGACCATTGCCTGGGAGCCCGCTGACCGCAACTTTATTGGTCGCGACGTGCTGGAACTGGAGCGCGAAAAAGGCACCGAGCAGCTGGTTGGTCTGGTGATGACCGAGAAAGGCGTACTGCGCGGCGAACTGCTGGTACGTTTTACCGATGCGAACGGCAATGCGCGCGAAGGTGTGATCACCAGCGGGACTTTCTCGCCAACCTTAGGCCATAGTATTGCGTTGGCTCGCGTCCCGGCAGGGATCGGCGAGACGGCGATCGTGCAGATCCGCAACCGCGAAATGCCGGTCAAAGTGACAAAACCTATTTTTGTGCGTAACGGCAAGGCCGTCGCGTAAGCCCTTTTTATTCTGGAGATTTTTTGATGAGCAACGTACCAGCAGAACTGAAATACAGTAAAGAACACGAGTGGCTGCGCAAAGAAGCGGACGGCAGCTATACCGTTGGCATTACCGAGCACGCGCAGGAATTACTGGGCGATATGGTCTTCGTTGACCTGCCGGAAGTGGGCGCGACCGTTAGCGCGGGCGACGACTGTGCGGTAGCGGAGTCCGTTAAAGCGGCATCCGACATCTATGCGCCAATCAGCGGTGAGATCGTTGCCGTGAACGACGAACTGGGTGACTCGCCGGAGCTGGTCAACAGTGAACCGTATGCGGGCGGCTGGATCTTCAAGATCAAAGCCAGCGACGAAGCGGAAGTGGCCGCGCTGCTGGATGCGACCGCATACGAAGCATTATTAGAAGACGAGTAAGGTTGTGCCGGATGGCACTGCGTTTATCCGGCCTGCATCGTGTAGGCCCGGTAAGCGAAGCGCCACCGGGCAGGTCAGTTAGACAATCACGATTCACCGCACGTTTCAGGAACATCGCACATGACACAGACTTTAAGCCAGCTTGAAAACCGTGGCGCGTTTATTGAACGTCACATCGGGCCGGATGCCCAGCAGCAGCAAGAGATGCTCAAAACGGTTGGCGCGGATTCATTAAACGCACTGATTGGACAGATCGTGCCGAAAGATATCCAGCTTGCTACGCCGCCTCAGGTAGGTGACGCCACCACAGAATTTGCCGCGCTTGCGGAGCTGAAGGCGATTGCCGGTCGTAACAAGCGCTTTAAGTCGTACATTGGCATGGGCTATGCGCCTGTACAGCTGCCGCCGGTGATCCTGCGTAATATGCTGGAAAACCCGGGCTGGTACACCGCCTATACGCCGTATCAGCCGGAAGTGTCGCAGGGCCGTCTGGAAGCGCTGCTGAACTTCCAGCAGGTAACGTTGGATCTCACCGGTCTGGACATGGCTTCTGCCTCCCTGCTGGATGAAGCGACCGCCGCAGCTGAAGCGATGGCAATGGCTAAACGTGTGAGCAAGCTGAAAAACGCCAACCGTTTCTTTGTGGCGGCAGACGTTCATCCGCAAACGTTGGACGTGGTGCGCACCCGTGCGGAAACCTTCGGTTTTGATGTGATTGTCGACGATGCCGACAAGGCGCTGGAACATCAGGATGTCTTCGGCGTGCTGCTGCAACAGGTTGGTACGACCGGTGAAGTGCATGATTACAGCGCGCTGATTGCCGAACTGAAATCCCGCAAGGTGGTGGTCAGCGTCGCGGCTGGCTTTATGGCGCTGGTGCTGTTAACCGCACCGGGCAAACAGGGCGCAGACATTGTCTTCGGCTCTGCTCAGCGCTTCGGCGTCCCGATGGGCTACGGCGGCCCGCACGCGGCATTCTTTGCCGCGAAAGATGAATTCAAACGCGCCATGCCGGGCCGTATTATCGGCGTATCGAAAGATGCGGCGGGCAATACCGCGCTGCGCATGGCGATGCAGACCCGTGAGCAGCATATTCGCCGCGAGAAAGCGAACTCCAACATCTGCACCTCGCAGGTACTGCTGGCTAACATTGCCAGCCTGTACGCGGTCTATCACGGCCCGGTGGGCCTGAAGCGTATCGCGAACCGTATTCATCGTCTGACCGATATTCTAGCCACCGGCCTGCAGCAAAAAGGGCAGAAGCTGCGCTATGCGCACTTCTTTGACACGCTGTGTGTGGAAGTGGCAGACAAAGCCGCGGTCCTGGCGCGTGCGCAGGCTGCGGAAATCAACCTGCGTAGCGATATTCATAACGCAGTGGGCATCACGCTGAATGAAACGACCACCCGCGAAGACGTACTGGCGCTGTTTAGCGTGATCCTTGGCGACAACCATGGTCTGGATATCGACACCCTCGATAAAGACGTGGCGCTGGATAGTCGCTCAATTCCGCAGGCGATGCTGCGTGACGATGCGATCCTCGGCCACCCGGTCTTTAACCGCTACCATAGCGAAACTGAGATGATGCGCTATATGCACTCTCTGGAGCGTAAAGATCTGGCGCTGAACCAGGCGATGATCCCGCTGGGTTCCTGCACGATGAAGCTGAACGCCGCGGCGGAAATGATCCCGATCACCTGGCCTGAATTTGCCGAGCTGCACCCATTCTGCCCAATTGATCAGGCCGAAGGTTACCATCAGATGATCGGTCAGCTTTCCGAGTGGCTGGTGAAACTGACCGGCTACGACGCGCTGTGCATGCAGCCGAACTCCGGTGCTCAGGGCGAGTATGCGGGCCTGCTGGCGATTCGTCACTACCACGAAAGCCGCAACGACGGTCATCGTGATATCTGCCTGATTCCAAGTTCGGCGCATGGTACTAACCCGGCCTCCGCGCAGATGGCGGGGATGCAGGTGGTGGTCGTGGCCTGTGATAAAAACGGTAACATCGATCTGGCGGATTTGCGCGCGAAAGCAGAGCAGCACGCGGCAAACCTGTCCTGCATTATGGTGACCTATCCGTCCACCCACGGCGTCTATGAAGAAACGATCCGTGAAGTGTGCGAAATTGTGCACCAGTTCGGCGGCCAGGTTTATCTCGATGGGGCGAACATGAACGCCCAGGTCGGTATCACCTCTCCGGGCTTTATTGGCGCGGACGTCTCGCACCTCAACCTGCACAAAACCTTCTGCATTCCGCACGGTGGCGGCGGCCCGGGTATGGGCCCTATCGGCGTGAAAGCGCATTTGGCGCCGTTCGTGCCGGGCCACAGCGTGGTGCATATTGAAGGTATGTTGACCCGTCAGGGCGCGGTATCCGCTGCACCGTTCGGCAGCGCGTCCATTCTGCCCATCAGTTGGATGTACATCCGCATGATGGGTGCGGAAGGGCTGAAACAGGCAAGCCAGGTGGCGATCCTTAACGCCAACTACATTGCTACGCGCCTGAAAGACGCCTACCCGGTGCTGTATACCGGCAGCCAGGGCCACGTGGCGCACGAATGTATTCTGGATATCCGCCCGCTGAAAGAAGAAACCGGCATCAGCGAGCTGGATATTGCTAAGCGCCTGATTGACTACGGTTTCCATGCGCCGACCATGTCCTTCCCGGTAGCGGGCACGCTGATGGTCGAACCGACTGAATCGGAAAGCAAAGCCGAGCTCGACCGCTTTATTGACGCGATGCTGGCGATTCGTGGTGAAATTGACCGCGTAAAAGCGGGTGAATGGACGCTGGAAGATAACCCGCTGGTCAACGCGCCGCACACGCAGAATGAGCTGGTGGCGGAGTGGAACCACGGCTACAGCCGTGAACTGGCGGTCTTCCCGGCGGGCGCGGCGAACAAGTACTGGCCGACGGTGAAACGCCTTGATGACGTTTACGGCGACCGTAACCTGTTCTGCTCCTGTGTACCCATGACTGAATACCAGTAATTATTTGATTGCACTATCTTTTAAAGGCGCTGCGGCGCCTTTATTTTTTGGGAGAAACGTATGGCACTGGCATTGGTCACCGGCGCTAGCCGGGGAATCGGCAAGGCGACGGCATTACAGCTGGCGCAGGAAGGGTATACGGTAGCGGTGAATTATCATCGCAACGAAGCCGCCGCCAGCGAGGTGGTGGCGGCGATTATTGCGCAGGGTGGCAAGGCCTTTGTCGTTCAGGCGGATATTGGCGATGAAGCGCAGGTGGAGGCGATGTTTGCCCAGCTCGACGCGCAGCCGGAGCCGCTGACGGCACTGGTTAATAATGCCGGGATATTGTTTACGCAAAGCCGCGTAGAGGCGTTAACCGCTGAACGCATTAATCGGGTGTTAACCACCAACGTCACCGGCTATTTCCTGTGCTGTCGGGAAGCGGTAAAGCGCATGGCGATACCCCACGGCGGAAAGGGCGGGGCGATTGTGAACGTCTCATCGGCGGCTGCGCGCCTTGGTTCTCCGGGGGAGTACGTGGATTATGCTGCGTCGAAAGGGGCGATTGATACGCTGACCACAGGGTTATCACTGGAGGTGGCGGCGCAGGGAATCCGCGTGAACGGTGTGCGCCCTGGATTTATTTACACCGAAATGCATGCCGATGGTGGGGAACCGGGGCGCGTTGACCGTGTGAAGTCGGTGCTGCCAATGCAGCGCGGTGGCCAGCCGGAAGAGGTGGCGCAGGCGATTGTCTGGCTGTTGAGTGAGAAGGCGTCGTACGTGACGGGAAGTTTTATTGAGCTGGCGGGCGGGAAGTAGTGTGGTGCCGTTTCCCTCACCCCAAAGGGGCGAGGGAGAAAACCGAACGTCAGCATTTGCACTATCGGTCCCCTCTCCCCTTTGGGGAGAGGGTTAGGGTGAGGGGAAACCTGCTTACAGATTCTCGCCGTTGCTGGCAATCACTGCTTTATACCACTCAAAGCTCTTCTTCCGGGAACGCGACATATCGCCCGTGCCGTCATCGTGCTTATTGACGTAGATAAAGCCATAACGCTTGCTGTACTGCCCGGTGGTGAACGAGACGCAGTCGATACAGCCCCACGGGGTATAGCCCATCAGGTCAACGCCATCGTAGGTTACCGCCTTGATCATCTCTTCAACGTGCGCGCGCAGGTAGTCGATGCGGTAGTCATCGTTGATGCTGCCATCTTCTTCTACTTTATCGTAGGCACCGAAGCCGTTTTCCACGATAAACAGCGGCTTCTGATAGCGCTCATACAGTTCACACAGCGAGTAGCGCAGACCTACCGGATCGATCTGCCAGCCCCAGTCTGAGGCCTTGACGTGCGGGTTCGGTACGCTGCCTTCAAAGCCGGAAATCGCATCGCCACTGCCGCCTTCAGCCTTCACGGCGTTGGTCATGTAGTAGCTAAAGCCGAGGTAGTCGCAGGTACCTTCACGCAGAATAACGTCATCGCCCGCTTCCATTTTGATGTTGAATCCGCGACGCTCCCACTCATTAAGCACGTAGCTTGGGTAATAGCCGCGCAGCTGGACGTCAGTGAAGACATAGCGTTCGCGCATGGATTCCTGGGCAAACATTACGTCTTCCGGCTTACAGGAGAACGGATAGAGCGCGACCATCGCCAGCATGCAGCCCACCTTCATTTCCGGATTAATACGGCGTGCGGCTTTAACCGCCAGAGCGCTGGCCACAAACTGGTGGTGCAGCACCTGGTACATCGTTTCTTCCGGGTTCTCATGTTCGGTATAAACCACGCCGGAGCAGCAGTAGCCGAACAGCGGTGCTCGCCAGTTGCGCTGGTTGTTGATTTCGTTGAAGGTCATCCAGTATTTGACCTTATGCTTATAGCGCTCGAAGACGACTTCGGCAAAACGGACAAAGAAATCGACCACTTTACGGTTGGTCCACCCGCCGTATTGCTGAACCAGATGCAGCGGCATTTCAAAGTGGGAGAGGGTGATAACCGGTTCGATATGGTATTTCAGCAGTTCATCGAACATGTCGTCGTAGAACTTCAGCCCTTCTTCGTTCGGCTGCGTTTCATCGCCGTTCGGGAAGATCCGCGTCCAGGCGATAGAGGTGCGGAAGCACTTGAAACCCATTTCCGCGAACAGCTTGATGTCTTCTTTGTAATGACCGTGGAAGTCGATGGCTTCATGGTTAGGGTAGTATTTACCCGGCACCACTTCCTGAGTGATTTCGCGCGGAACGCCGTGAGCGCCGCCGGTAAGCACGTCACAGATGCTGGGGCCTTTGCCGCCTTTATTCCAGCCACCTTCAACCTGGTGCGCTGCCACTGCGCCGCCCCATAAAAAGTCTTTCGGTAAGGTCAGTTTTTTCATCTTTGCTATGCTCATTGATTGTGTTTAATAAATCTGAGTCTAACAAAGCAATATTAAATGTCACGATATAACAAATTACCCTGTAGGGTATATGTTACATCAAAAAAACACCCTGTATTTTTATGCTAATTTCTTCGCCAGTTTTCGGCCTAATGATTCCAGAATATAAATAACCGGAATCTGTGTCGTAATATCGTAAACACCGCCAATACGCGTTTGCGGTACGTGCCAGGAGATATTGAAGTCAGCAAGTTTCGCCAGGCGCGAGTGTTCATGGCTGGTAATCGACATAACCTTGCAGCGATGCAGGCTGAACTGGCTGGCGAAACGCAGGATTTCTTCGGTTTCACCAGAAACGGAAAGGACGATCGCCAGTGCGTTTTTAGCCATGTCGTTAGTCACCGGAAAATAAGGATCGTCGATATGGTTGCTGAATTTCCCGATATTAGAAAAGAAACGTGCACCATATTTTGCCAGTGAACCGGAAGTGCCTGCTCCGACGAATATAATACGTTCAGAGGCGAGAATAACCTCGACTGCGCGATCGAGCAGTTTATCAAACTCATCATTATTGACGCCTTTGAAAAAACTGATAATTTCACTGGCACCGAAATTAGCCTGCTGGGGCTCATCTTGCTCCAGATAGAGCTTGAAGCGTACGCGAAACTCCGAGTAGCCTTCACAGTGAAGCTTGCGGCAAAAGCGCATGACCGTGGTGGTGGAGACGCCCGCTGCGTCGGCCAGCTCGCGTATGGTCATGTACATCACCGTGTCGCGATTTTTGATCACGTACTGGTAGACCATCATCTCAAGATTATTGAGGCTGGCAATAGCGGCGTGGGAGAACATGCTCACGGTGGCGGATACTCGTTAATTTGAAAACCTATAGGGAATAATACCATGCAGCCTAACGACATCACTTTTTTTCAGCGCTTTCAGAATGACATTGTTGCCGGGCGCAAGACCATCACGCTGCGCGATGCGGCCGAATCTCATTTTAAAACCGGTGATATTTTGCGCGTCGGGCGCTATGAAGACGACGGCTATTTCTGCACGATTGAAGTTCTGGCCACGTCGACCGTTACCATGGACACGCTGACCGAGCGCCACGCTGAGCAGGAAAATATGACGCTACCGCAGCTGAAACAGGTTATTGCCGATATCTATCCCGGCGAAGACACTTTTTATGTCATTGAATTTAAATGCATTGAGTAAAATCATGTACATCTGTTAGGTGAATAAGGTATACAACATATTGATTATATTGGATTTACAAAAAATCATCTTTTTATTTTAGCTTACAGGTGTTCACTGGAACTATTCTCAGTTACGCTAGTGCCGTTGCTTGATTTGTCGTTCGCCCGGAGCGCGTAATGGATAAGAAACCACTTATTCAGCAGGGTTACTCTCTGGCTGAGGAAGTTGCTAATAGCATTAGTCATGGTGTCGGCCTGGTCCTGGGGATCGTCGGGCTGGTTTTGCTGTTGGTTCAGGCGGTTGACGCCAACGCCAGCGCCACGGCGATAACCAGCTATAGCCTGTATGGCGGCAGTATGATTCTGCTATTTCTGGCGTCAACCTTGTATCACGCCATTCCTTCGCAGCGGGCGAAAGTCTGGCTCAAAAAATTTGACCACTGCGCCATTTATCTGCTGATTGCCGGTACCTATACGCCGTTCCTGTTGGTGGGCCTGGACTCGCCGCTGGCGCGAGGTTTGATGATTGTTATCTGGAGCCTGGCGCTGCTGGGGATCCTGTTTAAGCTGACCATTGCGCACCGCTTTAAGGTGCTGTCTTTGGTGACCTACCTGACGATGGGCTGGCTGTCGCTGATTGTGGTGTATCAGTTGGCGGTGAAGCTGGCGATTGGCGGCGTCACGCTGCTGGCGGTAGGCGGGGTGGTGTACTCGCTGGGCGTGATTTTCTACGTCTGCAAACGCATTCCATACAACCACGCCATCTGGCACGCGTTTGTGCTGGGCGGTAGTGCCTGCCATTTCCTGGCGATTTATTTGTATGTGGGGCAACACGCATAGGCAATGTGCGCCGAATTGCCTGATGGCGCTGCGCTTATCAGGCCTACGGGATATCCGGACGCGCGGGGTCGTGTAGGCCGGATAAGGCAACGCCGCCATCCGGCGGCCTGCGCCGAATGGCCTGATGGCGCTATGCTTATCAGGCCTATGACATATTCCTGTGTTACTCTTCGTCTAACGAATACGGCAGCGGTTTGATGCTCAGCGTAAACGCATCGTCGCGCACGCGGAACACGCTATCGGCTTCCATATCGTTATTCATCACTACCTGCACCAGCAACTGGCCGTCTTCAAGCTGTGCGGCGGCCAACACGGTACCGGTACGACGCCAGTTGTCGCCCATCTGCATTTCTAAATCTTCACCGGCCTGCGGTACGCGGCTGGCTTTTCCTGTTAGCGTCCACAGCGCGCGCTTATTGGCACCGCGGAATTTCGCACGAGCGACCATTTCCTGCCCGGTATAACAGCCTTTCTTAAAGCTGATGCCGCCCAGCGCCTGCAGGTTAGTGGCCTGCGGAATAAACTGCGCGCTGTTGGCTTCATCAATAACCGGCAGACCAGCTTCGATGTCCAGCGCCAGCCACTGCTGGCTGTTATTGAGCTGAGCTTCGCCGCGCAGGGCATCGGTTACGCGCTCAGCGGTGGCGGCATCGGTGACCAGAAGGAAACGTTCCTGCGGGTGATCAAACCACAGCAGGGCAGTTTCATTTTGCTGGAGACACGGCTTTTCGGCGCTCGGCAGTTCGGCAAAAAGATTGGCCAGCGCGGCGCGCGCCTGGAAACCGGCGACGCCCAGCAGCACCCGATCGTCAGCGGCGGCGATGGTCACCTTCGAGAAAACGGCGTATTTCTTCAGCTGAGTCAGCTGCGCTTCACGTACGCTGCGGCGCTCAATCCAGGCAAAACCGTCCTGATAATGGAACAGGCGCAGGTTGCTCCACATTTTACCTTTGGCGTCGCAGTGGGCGACCAGCAGGTGCTGATACGCATCCATTTGCGCGACGTCCGCCGTCACCTGGCCTTGCAGGTACTTTTCGCTGTCGGTGCCGGAAATGGTCGCCAGCGCCCAATCATCAAGCGTCATTAACGTCAGCGGTAAACGCGCGGAGGCGGCAGGCTGACGCGGAGGAAAAGGAGTAAAAGCCATATTGATATCCTGAATTGAGTAACGCGCTTATTGCCTCATGGTAAAAGAGATGCCCGCCATTGCAAGCGCTTTTAATGGCCGTTTTGTGCCGTCCGCGCGTTCTGCGAAGCCGCTCGTAATAATATGAATCCCTTTCATTTATCATGGTTTTTTTATGAATATGGCGCGCGGAACGTGAGATTCCAGTAAAGTAACTGCAAAAAACACGTTAAACTAGACTCAACGTAATGCTGGAAGGAAATTATGGACATCAATAATAAAGCCCGTATCCACTGGGCATGCCGCCGCGGTATGCGCGAACTCGATATCTCCATCATGCCGTTCTTTGAGCACGAGTACGACACGCTGAGCGACGAAGATAAAGCACTCTTTATTCGTCTGCTGGAATGCGACGATCCTGACCTCTTCAACTGGCTGATGAATCACGGCAAACCGGCTGACGCTAACCTCCAGCGCATGGTGCAACTTATTCAGACACGGAATCGGGAACGTGGTCCTGTGGCAATCTGATTTACGCGTCTCCTGGCGCTCACAGTGGCTCTCTTTATTGCTCCACGGCCTGGTGGCGGCTTTTGTGCTGCTGATGCCCTGGCCGTTGAGCTATACCCCTCTGTGGCTTATTTTGCTGTCGCTGGTGGTGTTTGACTGCGTTCGCAGCCAGCGGCGCATTCATTCCCACCAGGGGGAAATTAAGCTACTGATGGATTCCCGGCTGCGCTGGCGTAATCAGGAGTGGGATATTCAGGGGGCTCCGTGGATGCTGAATTCCGGCATGATGCTGCGGATTCGCCGTCCTGGCGGGCGGCGTCAGCATTTATGGCTCGCGGCGGACAGCATGAATCCGGAAGAGTGGCGCGACCTGCGGCGGATACTTATGCAGCAGCCCGCGGCCACCAAAGACTAGCTTCAGGAGAACTGCTCGGCCATTTCGCCGAGTATCTGCTCGCACCAGCTTTGAATGCGTTCGTCGCTAAGATCGTACTGGTTCGTTTCGTCCAGCGCGAGGCCTACGAACAGCTGGCCGTCGGCGATAATCGGTTTCGGGCTGGTAAACTCATAGCCTTCGGTCGGCCAGTAGCCCACGAACTTCACTCCTTTCGTGGCCAGCTTGTCGTGCAGCATGCCCAGCGCATCGAGGAACCACTCGCCGTAGCCAAGCTGGTCGCCCATGCCGTAAAGCGCGACGATTTTGCCTGTCAGATTCAGCGTATCAAGCTGCTCCCAGACCGCTTCCCAGTCTTCCTGAATCTCACCGAAATCCCACGTTGGGATGCCTAAAATGAGCACGTCGTACTGCTCCATTAAGGCCGGAGAGTCATCTTTCAAATTGTGTAATGTGATCAGTTCCGGGCCGATAATGTCGCGAATTTTTTCCGCGGCCATCTCGGTGTAGCAGGTGCTGGAACCATAAAAAAGACCGATATTCATGACGTACTGCTCTCGATTCTTGCGATGACGATGCCGTCAGTGTACCAGAAAGGGGCTTGTTTCAGGCATAATGGTGCTGATTTAACACGCAGAGGGCTCGAAGTGGATAAGGATCTTGCACGAATCGAACAGTTTCTCGATGCGCTGTGGCTGGAGCGAAATCTGGCGGAAAACACCCTTAGCGCCTACCGTCGTGATCTGACGATGGTTGTAGAATGGCTAGCGCACCGCAGCCTGACGCTGGAGAATGCACAAAGCGACGATCTGCAAAACCTTCTCGCCGAGCGGCAGCAGGGCGGCTACAAAGCGACCAGTTCAGCGCGTTTGCTAAGCGCGATGCGTCGTTTCTTCCAGCATCTCTACCGTGAGAAAATTCGCCCGGACGACCCCAGCGCGCTGCTGGCCTCGCCCAAGCTACCCCAGCGGCTGCCAAAAGATCTGAGCGAAGCACAGGTCGAGCGCCTGCTACAGGCACCGCTGGTCGATCAGCCGCTGGAGCTGCGCGATAAAGCTATGCTTGAGGTACTGTATGCCACCGGGCTACGCGTGTCGGAGCTGGTAGGCCTGACGATGAGCGATATCAGCCTACGTCAGGGCGTGGTGCGGGTTATTGGTAAGGGCAATAAAGAACGGCTGGTACCGCTGGGCGAAGAGGCGATTTACTGGGTTGAACAATGGCTGGAGCATGGCCGCCCGTGGCTGCTGAACGGCGTGGCGATTGACGTGTTGTTTCCCAGCCAGCGGGCCCAGCAGATGACCCGACAGACGTTCTGGCACCGTATTAAGCACTATGCTCAACTGGCGGGAATCGACAGCGAAAAGCTCTCGCCGCACGTGTTACGCCATGCATTTGCCACGCATCTGCTCAACCACGGCGCGGACCTGCGCGTGGTGCAAATGCTATTAGGGCACAGCGATTTATCGACCACTCAAATTTATACGCACGTCGCCACCGAGCGGCTGCGTCAACTTCATCAACAGCACCATCCGCGTGCATGATGCTGATTTAAAAGGATTGGATATGAAAAAAGGTTTAATGATGTTTACCCTGCTGGCCGCGGCGTTCTCCGGTCTGGCGCACGCTGACGATGCCGCTATCAAGCAGTCGCTGGCGAAGCTTGGCGTGCAGAGCACCGACATTCAGCCTGCGCCGGTGGCAGGAATGAAAACCGTGCTGACCAACAGTGGCGTGCTGTACGTCACCGATGACGGCAAACATATTATCCAGGGGCCGATGTACGACGTCAGCGGCGCCCAGCCGGTTAACGTGACCAATGCCCTGCTGATGACTCACCTGAAGGCGCTGGAAAAAGAGATGATTGTGTACAAAGCGCCGCAGCAAAAACATGTCATTACGGTCTTTACCGACATCACCTGCGGCTACTGTCACAAGCTGCATGAAGAGATGAAAGACTACAATGCGCTGGGGATCACCGTGCGCTATCTGGCCTTCCCGCGCCAGGGTGTGCAAAGCCAGGCCGAGCAGGACATGAAATCTATCTGGTGCGCCAAAGACCGGAATAAAGCGTTCGATGACGCGATGAACGGCAAAGGCGTCCAGGCGGCAAGCTGTGATATCGACCTCGCCAACCACTATGCGCTGGGCGTGCAGTTTGGCGTAACCGGTACCCCGGCAATCGTGCTGAGCGATGGCTTCATGGTGCCGGGCTATCAGGGTCCGAAAGAGATGAAAGCGTTCCTCGACGAACATCAGAAACAGACCAGCGGTAAATAATTCGCGTGAAAAAACAGACTCAACTTCGCCGTCGGGTGGTGGATGATGCCATCACGTTGCCCGACGCGCTTTCGCCGCTGCTGCGTCGGCTGTACGCCAGCCGTGGCGTAAAATCGCCGGACGAACTCGAACGCGGGCTGAAGGGTATGCTGCACTGGCGTACGCTCACCGGCGTCGAGAAGGCCGTCGAAATGCTGCATGATGCGTTTGAGAACAACCTGCGCATTATGGTCGTGGGCGACTTCGATGCCGATGGCGCCACCAGCACCGCGCTGAGCGTGCTGTCGCTGCGCGCCATGGGATGTCGCGCCGTCGAGTATCTGGTGCCGAACCGTTTTGAAGACGGCTACGGTCTGAGCCCGGAAGTGGTCGATCAGGCCCACGCGCGCGGCGCGCAAATGATCATGACGGTCGATAACGGGATCTCTTCCCATGCGGGGGTCGATCGTGCCCATGAGCTGGGGATCTCCGTGCTGGTTACCGATCATCACCTGCCGGGTGAAACATTACCCAACGCCGATGCGATGGTTAACCCAAATCTGGTGGACTGCCCGTTCCCGTCTAAATCGCTGGCGGGCGTAGGCGTTGCTTTTTATCTGATGCTGGTGCTGTGCAACCATCTGAAAGAGAAAGGGTGGTTTGAGTCTCGCGGTATTGCTGTACCGAAAATCGTTGAGTTTCTCGATCTGGTGGCGCTGGGCACCGTGGCCGACGTGGTGCCACTGGACGTCAATAACCGTATTCTGACCTGGCAGGGCCTGAGCCGCATTCGGGCGGGCGTGTGTCGCCCGGGCATTAAGGCGCTGCTGGAGATAGCCAACCGCGACGCGGCCAAGCTGGTGGCCAGCGATCTGGGCTTTGCGCTTGGGCCGCGTTTGAACGCCGCCGGGCGCCTCGACGATATGTCGGTTGGGGTCGCGCTGCTGCTGTGCGATAACCTCGGTGAAGCGCGCGTACTGGCGAACGAACTGGACGCCTTAAACCAGACTCGTAAAGAGATTGAACAGGGGATGCAGGCGGAAGCGCTGACCCTGTGCGAGCAGCTTGAGCGCAGCCGCGCCGAGTTGCCGGGCGGGCTGGCGATGTATCATCCCGAGTGGCATCAGGGGGTTGTGGGTATTCTGGCCTCGCGCATTAAAGAACGTTTCCACCGCCCGGTGATCGCCTTTGCACCGGCTGGCAACGGCCAGCTTAAGGGCTCCGGGCGTTCCATTCAGGGGCTGCACATGCGCGATGCGCTGGAGCGTCTGGATACGCTATACCCGGGGCTGATGCTGAAGTTTGGCGGTCACGCGATGGCGGCCGGGCTCTCGCTGGAAGAAGCGCGATTTGAAGAGTTTCAGCGCTGCTTTGGCGAGCTGGTAACCGAATGGCTGGATCCGGCGCTGCTGCAAGGCGAGATTCTTTCTGACGGAGAACTCAGCCCGCAAGAGATGACGCTGGAGACGGCGCAGGCGCTGCGCGAAGCTGGGCCATGGGGGCAAATGTTCCCGGAACCGCTGTTTGACGGCCGTTTCCGCCTGCTGCAACAGCGGCTGGTGGGTGAACGTCACCTGAAGGTAATGGTTGAACCGGTCGGCGGCGGCCCGCTGTTGGACGGTATTGCTTTTAACGTTGACACCGCCGCCTGGCCGGATAACGGCGTGCGCGAAGTGACGCTGGCCTACAGGCTGGACATCAACGAGTTTCGTGGCAACCGCAGCTTACAGCTGATCATCGAACATCTGTGGCCAATTTAGCATCTCTTATACTGTAATTAAGGGCCGGAATCCGCTAAGATTCCGCTCTTATAACCGCATTTTTCTCGTCCATTAAAAGAAAATAGACCATGTTTGAAATAAACCCGGTAAATAATCGCATTCAGGACCTCACGGAGCGTGCCAACGTTCTTAGGGGGTATCTTTGACTATGATGCTAAGAAAGAGCGTCTGGAAGAAGTAAACGCCGAGCTGGAACAGCCGGATGTCTGGAACGAACCCGAACGCGCGCAGGCGCTGGGTAAAGAGCGTTCCTCCCTTGAAGCGATTGTCGATACCCTCGATCAAATGACGCAGGGTCTGGAAGACGTTTCCGGCCTGCTGGAACTGGCTGTAGAAGCCGACGACGAAGAGACCTTCAACGAAGCCGTTGCCGAGCTGGATACGCTGGAAGATAAGCTGGCGCAGCTGGAATTCCGTCGTATGTTCTCCGGCGAGTACGACAACGCCGATTGCTACCTTGATATCCAGGCCGGTTCCGGCGGTACTGAAGCGCAGGACTGGGCAAGCATGCTTGAGCGCATGTATCTGCGTTGGGCAGAAGCGCGCGGCTTTAAAACTGAAATTATCGAAGAGTCCGAAGGTGAAGTGGCCGGGATTAAATCCGTGACCATTAAAATCTCCGGCGATTACGCCTACGGCTGGCTGCGTACCGAAACCGGCGTTCACCGTCTGGTGCGTAAGAGCCCGTTCGATTCCGGCGGCCGTCGCCACACCTCCTTTAGCTCCGCGTTTGTTTACCCGGAAGTGGATGACGATATCGATATCGACATCAACCCGGCGGATCTGCGTATCGACGTTTACCGTGCCTCCGGCGCGGGCGGTCAGCACGTTAACCGTACTGAATCTGCGGTGCGTATTACCCACATCCCGACCGGGATTGTGACGCAGTGCCAGAACGACCGTTCCCAGCATAAAAACAAAGACCAGGCCATGAAGCAGATGAAAGCAAAGCTTTATGAACTGGAAATGCAGAAAAAGAACGCAGAAAAACAGGCGATGGAAGACACCAAATCTGATATCGGCTGGGGTAGCCAGATTCGTTCTTATGTCCTGGACGATTCCCGCATTAAAGACCTGCGCACCGGGGTTGAAACCCGCAATACGCAGGCGGTACTGGACGGAAGTCTGGATCAATTTATCGAAGCAAGTTTGAAAGCAGGGTTATGAGGAACCAACATGTCTGAACAAAACGCACAAGGCGCTGACGAGGTAGTCGATCTTAACAACGAAATGAAGGCACGCCGCGAGAAGCTGGCTGCACTGCGTCAGCAGGGCATCCCGTTCCCGAACGATTTCCGTCGCGACCGTACCTCTGACCAACTGCACGCTGAATTCGATGGTAAGGAAGGCGAAGAGCTCGAAGCGCTGAATATCGAAGTCTCCGTTGCGGGTCGTATGATGACTCGCCGTATTATGGGTAAAGCCTCCTTTGTTACGCTGCAAGACGTCGGCGGTCGCATTCAGCTGTACGTTGCGCGTGACGATCTGCCGGAAGGCGTGTACAACGAACAGTTTAAAAAATGGGACCTTGGCGACATTCTGGGCGCTAAAGGTAAGCTGTTCAAAACCAAAACCGGCGAGCTGTCTATTCACTGCACCGAGCTGCGTCTGCTGACCAAAGCGCTGCGCCCGCTGCCGGACAAATTCCACGGTCTGCAGGATCAGGAAGCGCGCTATCGTCAGCGTTACCTGGATCTCATCTCTAACGATGAATCCCGCCATACCTTTAAAGTCCGTTCCCGTATCCTGGCCGGTATTCGCCAGTTCATGGTTGGCCGCGGCTTTATGGAAGTTGAAACCCCAATGATGCAGGTGATCCCTGGCGGCGCATCAGCCCGTCCGTTCATCACCCACCACAATGCGCTGGATCTGGATATGTACCTGCGTATTGCGCCGGAACTGTATCTGAAACGTCTGGTGGTTGGCGGCTTCGAACGCGTGTTCGAAATCAACCGTAACTTCCGTAACGAAGGTATCTCCGTTCGTCATAACCCTGAGTTCACTATGATGGAACTCTACATGGCGTATGCGGACTACAAAGATCTGATCGAACTGACCGAATCGCTGTTCCGCACCCTGGCGCAGGATATTCTGGGCCACACTGAAGTGCCTTACGGCGATCAGACCTTCGACTTCGGCAAGCCGTTTGAAAAACTGACCATGCGCGAAGCGATCAAGAAATACCGTCCGGAAACTGACATGGCTGACCTTGATAACTTCGACTCTGCGAAGGCGATTGCTGAAAGCATCGGCGTTCACGTTGAGAAGAGCTGGGGTCTGGGCCGCATCGTGACCGAGATCTTCGAAGAAGTGGCAGAAGCGCATCTGATTCAGCCGACCTTCATCACCGAGTATCCGGCAGAGGTTTCTCCGCTGGCGCGCCGTAACGACGTGAACCCGGAAATCACCGACCGCTTTGAATTCTTTATCGGCGGCCGCGAAATCGGTAACGGTTTCAGCGAGCTGAACGATGCTGAAGACCAGGCGCAGCGTTTCCAGGATCAGGTTAACGCCAAAGAAGCGGGCGATGACGAAGCGATGTTCTACGACGAAGACTACGTTACCGCGTTGGAACATGGTCTGCCGCCGACCGCGGGCTTAGGTATTGGTATCGACCGTATGGTCATGCTGTTTACTAACAGCCACACCATCCGTGACGTTATCCTGTTCCCGGCGATGCGTCCGGTGAAATAATCGCAATAGCGAAAAGCAAAAACCCGGCCTGGCCGGGTTTTTTTATGTCTGCGCGAAACGAAATGAACGGTATTGCGTAGGCCTGATAAGGCAAAGCCGCCATCAGGCGAACTATCTCAGATTTCCGGATGGCGTTGTCCGGCCTACGGTTGTGAAACGACTCAGCGGCCTGCGAAGGCAATAAGCGCCTGACGCGCGTTGTCATCGGCCGCTTCCATCACCATCCATGGGCTAAAGGCCCATGGCGTCAGCTTCAGCGCTTCAAAAATAGCGTCGAGTTCGCCCCACTGATATTCGATAACTTCGTCATGGTTTGCCTGAACGGGGCTGGTGACGCGCGCCGCGAACACCGGACACACCTCGTTTTCCACGATGCCATTGGGTGCGACGGCGCGATAGCGAAACTCGGTAGCAACAGCAGTGATATCGGCAATGTCAACGCCCACCTCAAAGCGGCAGCGGCGAATAATCGCCTGCTCAAAGGTCTCGCCCTGCTGCGGATGGCCACATACCGAGTTGGTCCATACGCCGGGCCAGGCGACTTTGCTTAAAGAGCGGCGGGTGACCAGCAGTTGGCCGCGTTCGTTGAATAACCAGCAGGAGAAGGCAAGGTGCAGCGGAGTGGAAAGGGTGTGAGCGGCGTACTTCTCCAGAATACCGGAAGGTTTATCGTGCTCATCGAGCAAAATGACGTGTTCGCCTGCCATGACAACTCCTGAAAATAAAAGATGACCCGGCATAAACCCACCGGGTCATATACTCAGGCAACCAGCGTAGCCCATAAATGGGAAAAAGGCATTACCAAAACAAGCCCTGGTAACATGTTGGCAACCGGGAAGAGCTTGATGTTACAAATACGCAGCCCCGTTGCAACCATCAGCAGCCCGCCTGCGCAGGAAAAATCGGCCATCATCGACGGCGTAATCATTGGCATCAGGAACACCGCCAGCATCGCCAGCGCCAGCTGGATAATCAACTGCGGAATCGCAATGGTGATGACCGCAAAGCCGAGCAGGGTGGCAAAAATCCCGGCGGTGAATAGATCGAGAATGGTCTTGATGTACAGAATCGACGGATCGCCGCTCATCCCCTCCGTCATCGCCCCGAATACGCCGGTGCCGCTGGCGCAGAACAGCACCAGAATCGCGACGAATTTCTCAGTGAACTCTTCATGGCTGAGGCCCTGAACCGGGGGAAAGACTTTATTGATAAGCCCTCGGGTTGACCCCGCGGCTTTACCAATGCCGCTCTCCAGATGCATCAGTTCGCCCAGGAGGGCGCCGACGATCATGGCCAGCACAACCGCCGGCATGTATTTCACTTTCAGTACCAGCGTAATACCCAGGCCTACGGAGCACAGACCGAAGGTCATCGGCAGCGCCGTTTTGACCCGATCCGGTAGCTTACCGCCGGCAAGGGCACCAATCAGCCCGCCGATAATCACGGCGGACCCGTTTACATAAGGACCGATTAACATGGTGAGGATTTCCTTTGTCGCTCTAGCCGTCGTGGCGCAGCGAACCTTCGCCCCAGCGCGGGATGTTATCCACGTCGATGTCGAACAGGTCGAGCGCGCGGTTGACGCTATGCGTAATAATGTCGTCCGCAGTTTGCGGACGTTGATAGAGAGCCGGAACCGGCGGGAAGATAATCCCGCCCATTTCCGTCACGGCGGCCATATTGCGAATATGGCCGAGGTTTAACGGTGTTTCACGTGCCAGCAGTACCAGACGGCGGCGCTCTTTGAGCACCACGTCGGCCGCGCGTGTCAGCAGGTTATCGGTCAGACAATGCGCTATCGCGCCCAGTGTGCGCATGGAGCAGGGCGCGACCAGCATGCCCAGCGTTTTGAAGGAGCCGCTGGAGATAGCCGCCCCCAGATTGCCAATTGGGTGCACGACGTCAGCCATCGCCATCACCTCGTCCAGACGGTAGTCCGTTTCCAGCTCGCAGGTTTTTTCCGCGCCTTTAGAGACGACCAGATGAACCTCCAGCGGAAGGGGCTGAAGCAGTTCCAGCGCCTTCACGCCATACTGAAAACCGGAAGCGCCGCTAATGCCGATGATGATGCGTGGTGTCATTGTCTGTTCCTCTTACTCGAAGTCCGGCAGGAAGCGTTTCACGTCAACTTCTTTGAATTTAGAACGTTCAAAGTGATGTTTCAGGTGGAACGGTACGGTGCAGTCGAAAATCGTTTTGCAGGACATGCCCTGCTGCAGAATACTTGGGCTGTATTCCGGTACCTGAGACGGGTCCAGCGGGTGGCAGCGTACGCCAGGGATAGTAATGGTATCGACATCGCCCTGGTAGCGGGTCTGCATTGCCCACAGCACATCGTCGCTATCGAAAATATCCACGTCCTCATCCACCAGAATCACGTGTTTCAGTTCCGGGAAGGCGGAGAATGCCAGCAGCGCGGCCTGGCGCTGGCGGCCTTCATCAGCCGGTGAGAATTTTTTGAACTGCATCACCGCCAGCAGTTTGCCGCCGCCCGCAGAGTGGGCAAAGACGTTCAGCAATTTGCCCGGCATTGCACGGCCCACCATATCCAGAATGCTGGCTTCCGTTGGGATACCCGCCATGTTGACGTGTTCCTCACCTGGACCTACGGTAGTGCGCCAGATTGGGCTGTGGCGATGGGTGACCGCTTTGACTTTAATCACCGGCAGCGCATCTTTTGATTCGCCGGTATAGCCCGGGAATTCCGGCATCGCGCGGCCGGTATTGGTGTTCTGGTCTTCGCGGACGCGGACGTCAGGCAGCAGCTCACCTTCAATGATGATTTCGGCATGCGCGATGGCTTTTTCATTGATGGTCAGGCATTTCACCATTTCAACGGCCTGGCCGCGCAGGGAACCGGCAATGCTCAGCTCATCAAAACCCAGCGGCGTGGTTGGTGGTTCAAAGCAGGCGGCAATTTCAATTGCCGGATCAACGCCGATGCTAATTGAAATAGGCAACGGTTGACCAAGTTCTTCGGCCTTCATGCGGAATGCGTCAATGTGGCGGCCCGGGGTCAGCCACATGGAGAGCTCATCGCGGCTCTGTACGCACAGGCGGTGAATGGTAATATCGGATTCGTGCGTTTCCGGATCGGACGCGTAGCACAGGCCCATGGTGATGTAAGGACCGGCATCTTCTTCGGTGTTGGTCGGTGCAGGCAGCAGTTTGCGCAGGTCGAAATCGGCATCGGTGGCCAGGTGAACCACTTCCTGAGCGACCGCTTTCTGCGTGGTCAGCACCGGTGGAATCGGGCTCTGGACGGAGTCTTTCAGCAGGTGGCCCAGTTTTTCCGGCGGGCAGTTCAGGAAGTGGCTGACGCGTTTACGAGAACCGTTGATACCAATTGCGACGCTGATATCATCGAATCCCTTAATTTTGTTGAACATCATTACCGGGCCGTTTTTACGCGTCGGGCGCTGGCAGGTGCCGCCGGCCCCAACGTAACGGTAAACGCCGGACAGTTCAGCGTGTGGATCAACCTCGGTGTCGGTTTCAACGTATTCACCAGGCAGCGTTTTTAGTAGCGCGAGCGCGGAGCGCAGATCGCGTACGGTCGTGTTATTTTTCACGGTGTATTCCTGTTTATCATCGGTAAGAATTGCTGCGATCACCCTATTCCCTACACCGGGAAGGGGCAAATACCGTTTAGCCTGGTCTCGGTAGATCAAAAAGATGTGGCTACACCCGGCGCGGCATCGTGCGTACACTAGGGCAAGTCATTTCAGGCGCGGGGGCGATATGGATTTAAAACGGTTACGCTATTTCTGTCGGGTGGTAGAACAGGGATCAATAAGCCAGGCGGCAAAGGTTCTGAACATGGCTCAGCCGCCGCTGAGCAAACGTATTCAGGAGCTGGAAGACGAGCTGCAAACGCCGCTGTTTTTGCGCCACGGCAACCGCATAGAGCCAACGGAAGCGGGCTTTTTCCTTTACCGTAAGGCCTGTGAGATTCTGCGGCAGGTCGAAGATACGGCCCGTGAAACCATGGAGATCGCTCAGAAAGATCGCCTGCAGTTTCGTTTTGGGATGAGCCATCTGTTTCAGTCCTATTTCAAACCGCTGCTGCTGGCGCTGTATCAGCGCTACCCCGAAATCGAGGTGAATATCTCCGTCACCGATTCCAGCCACCTGGAGATGTTGCTTAATGAGGGCGCGATCGATCTGGCATTTATCCAGCGCCCCTATCGCAGCGAAGGCTTCGACTATGTGTCGTTTGATCCGGTGAAGCTGGTGGCCGTGATCAACAAAAAATGCCTGCCGCAAGCGCCGGCTAACCCGTTTGACTACAATGCACTGGGCGAGCTGCCGTTGGTACTGCTGCACCGCGCGAAAGACTCTGGCACTTACGAGATGCTGATCGACCTGTTCCGCAAAGCGGGCGTGAACCCGAAGGTGATTATGCACATCACCCAGCCGGGGGTGATTATCGACTGGCTGGAGTCGGGGCTGGCGGCGGCGACGCTGCTGCCGTCGTCCGAGGTGTGTGCAGAGAAGCTGCATGAATGCTACGTGGTAGACGTCTTCCCTGCGCCGCAGATTTTTTATCCGGCCATGGTAAAAATACCCGCAGCCAACTGGTGCCCACAGGTCATGGAGCTGGTGGCGGAAGGTTTCCCATTTGGCAATCATTCACTTTCCTGATGGTTTGGCATCCTGCGTGAGCCTGCTATCATAGGTGTCCCGATCGTTGATGACCTGAGGATACGTTTTGCGAGCAGGAAGCCAAATCTCTTCCCCATTACGACTGTCAATGTGTCTGGCTATCGGCCTGGCGCTGTCCGGCTGCGCCGGAAACTCGTCAGAAGGCAGCTACAGCGGTTCGGTTTATACCGTAAAGCGCGGCGATACGCTGTCGCGTATTTCGCGTATGACGGGCACCAGCGTGCGAGATTTGGCGCGAATGAACGGTATTTCTCCGCCGTACACCATTGAAGTCGGGCAAAAGCTGAAGGTGAGCGGCGCGGCTTCCTCGGCGAAAAAATCGACCGCCAGCAAAACGGCGAAAGTGGTTCCCTCCTCCGCAGTGCCCCAGTCTTCATGGCCGCCGGTGGGGCAACGCTGCTGGCGCTGGCCTGCTAGCGGTAAGGTCGTGATGACCTATACCACTTCGGAAGGCGGAAACAAAGGTATTGATATCGCCGGCAGCCGCGGTCAGCCGGTCTATGCTGCCGGAGCCGGGAAGGTCGTGTACGTTGGCAATCAGCTGCGCGGCTACGGCAACCTGGTGATGATCAAGCATAACGAGGATTACATCACCGCCTACGCACACAACGATAAGCTGCTGGTGAATAACGGTCAGAGCGTGAAGATAGGGCAGCAAATTGCCACGATGGGCAGTTCGGATGCGGACTCGGTGCGGCTGCATTTCCAGATTCGCTACCGGGCGACGGCTATCGATCCGCTACGCTATTTGCCGCCACAGGGCAGCCCGCCGAAGTGCTAAGCGGTTATTTTATCGTCACTTAGCAACATGATAGCTTGCCAGACGAGGAGTAACGTTTATAATGCTCCTCGCACACCCTTGCGGGCGTAGTTCAATGGTAGAACGAGAGCTTCCCAAGCTCTATACGAGGGTTCGATTCCCTTCGCCCGCTCCAATCTCAAGTCTCTATCTCTCCACTGAATTCAACGACACCATGATTTAATTCGGCTTTTTGGCATTTTCCTGTCAACCGAGTTCAACCTGCCTTACCCCCAATCAACAGCCTGTGTGGCATAGAAATGGGGCCAGGAATGAGCCACTCCGTATGCAGGGCTTACGCTCGCCCCGCTTCCTCAGCCGCAGTCGTTGGCATGTCATCCGCGACGAGCGCAACCGTATGAACGGGGAGGCCGGTCTGATAGCACATTCTGTACAGTTCCACGGTGGTCGACAGGCTGCCATGAATCGTCACGGTCTCATTTTCTTCGAGCCACAGTTTCAAACCGGTATTCCCCTGGGCGTAGATCACCAGCGCCGCCTGGCGGGTGATGTATTCCTGCCCTAGCAACGAAATCGATACCAGTTTCGTGCCATCCTTAGGCGTTTTGCGATACGGGAGATGCTCTTCACCCGCGACATCGTTCAGACAATCGGTGCGGTTTTCCTCTTTAATCAATTGATTCGCCAGACTCTGGCCTTCCGCCGTCAGCAGAACCATAAGCTGGAGATCGTTCCTGCGATAGATCCGCACCAGGCCCTTTTTTTCCATCAGATGAAAGGTCTTACGGACATTGCTGCTGTATGTCCTGATTGATGACTTTAGCTGTAATGCCCGCTCGATATCACGCGTGAGGGGTTTTCCTGACGGCTGTTTTACCGTCTCTACCAGCAGCATTTTTTGCAGGCGCGAGAGGCGCTGTCTTTTTACGCTCTGAACTTCATTATTACCAGGGGCTATCGGCATAAAAAACCTATATAAAATTAATGTTGGAGTGATTAGTCTTTTATTTATTAATCACGCATGTCGTGATTAACAATTTATTTGTTATTGATTCCAATTTATTTGTCTGGTTGATGTTTGACGAAAGTAACGTGCTATATGTTGGGTGAATGTTCCTTATCTTTACCTGTTTTATCATTTTTGTTTACATTCAATATATTTGTCTGCCGTCAGGCATCTCATTTAGTTTAATATTTCCCCGGCGTTCAGCTTAACCGCCACGCATGGTGCGCCGAGTTGGTGCATAAATATCTTCTCCGCGCGCCACTTTGCGCATCAGGGAAAAGGGGGAAGTAATACGCTTCCTGTAGAGCGATAAGAATCAACTAAGGCAATATAAAGGCATCATAGTCGCGGTTGCTGCCGTTCCCGATAACCAATGAAGGTGATAGTTATAGGGGGCATTCTATTGATAGCAGATTGATGAATTCTTTCAATCCCGACAAAGCAACATTACACAAGATAATAATTTGAAACATAAGCTGTTTATCAATTTATTTGACTATAATAATTGATTTTTATGGCATCAAAGTCTGCTGTCGGTGTGAAAATGACTTGATGGAATGATTCTTTTTATACATAACAAATGCACGCAGGCTAATAGTTTTTATGGTAATGGGTTAGTCTTTTTGATGTATTTGCAAAAAAAAGCAGAGATCGTCTGTTTGTATTATGAGGTTTTTCTTTAAATGTAGTTTTATTGTGAATGAATTTATTTTGCATCTCAGAAAAAGAGATGTGACAGGGTGTTTTACATATTATTACATGTTATTAGTTTTGTTTTATGAACTTTTCCTTAAATGTTTACAGGCAGTGTTTGAGAGCGCCTGTCTACATGTAATAGCCAGGCGGTCTATTGATTTCAACATAACTAACAAATGATGAAGCCATTATGAAAAAAATTCTTGCAGTGATTATTCCAGCATTACTGGCTGCGGGTGCAGCGCATTCAGCCGAAATGTATAATAAAGACGGTAACAAGCTGGATTTATATGGGAAAGTTGATGCCCGTCGCACCTTCTCTGATGCAAAGGGAAGCGATGGTGATGCAACGTATATTCGTCTGGGCTTTAAAGGTGAGACACAAATTAATGATGTGCTGACCGGCTATGGTCAGTGGGAATACAACATTCAGGGTAACGGTACAGAAGATGGCGCGAAAACCGCGACCCGTCTGGGCTATGCCGGATTAAAAGCGGGCGATTACGGTATGTTTGATTATGGCCGTAACTATGGCGTCATCTATGACGTTGAAGCCTGGACGGATATGCTCCCTGTCTTTGGTGGGGACTCTTATTCAACCACCGATAACTTTATGAATAACCGTGCAAACGGCCTGGCAACCTACCGTAATAGCGGTTTCTTTGGCCTGGTGGATGGTCTGGACTTCGCGATTCAGTACCAGGGCAAAAACGGTGGGGGGAGTGAAAACGTTAACGGCCGTGACGATGCCTTCGCGCAGAATGGTGAAGGCTGGGGCGCTTCCGTGGCGTATGAGATTGGTGCGGGCGTCAGCGCGACGGCAGCCTATTCCGGCGCTAAGCGTACTGACGATCAGCAGCGCCTGACCTATAACGATGCTGAAAACGCGGAAGCATGGGCCAGCGGCCTGAAATACGATGCTAACAATATCTACCTGGCCGCGACTTACGCCGAAACCCGTAATATGACAAAGGTCGGGGATTTCGTTACCGACAAAACCAAAAATATTGAACTGGTTGCTCAGTATCAGTTCGATTTCGGCCTGCGTCCATCCATTGCTTATCTGCAATCGCGAGCGAGCAACGACAACCAGGGCATCAAAGGAAACGCGGATGTCGTGAAATACATGGAAGTGGGCGCGTCATACTACTTCAATAAAAATATGGCCACCTACGTCGATTATAAAATCAACCTATTGGATAAAGACAACGCGGCCGTGAAGAACCTGGGTCTGAGCACGGATAACGTCGTCGGTATCGGTGCGGTATATCAGTTCTAAACCACTCTGCTGGAGAGGCTCTCACGGCCTCTCCAGATTTCATCGCCCGGGTAGCAGTATGCAGAGGGTTACCACCATGTTTTGTGTATTCCTGGAGTCTGATGAACTGACTCCTGAAATCACCACGCTGAAAGACTTTAACGATCTCCTTAGCCATGACATACCGACGGCGGTATTCGTCATTTCTCACGATATTGCCCGCTTTATCAAAGATGCTTACTTTATGAATCTCACGATTGACGGCCTGCAGAACTGCTATTTTTCGTTGAATAATGGCCAGGAGTTTTTTGAGTTTAATCATCGTGGTCATTGCTATACATATTGCGAGCCGGAAGCCGAGTGGCACGTGACGCCCGCGCAGTTTATCCGCAGCCAGTGGCTGGCGAATGAGGATCTGCATAGCCTGATCACCCCGGAATTTATCACCAGCTACAGTAAAATGTTTCCTTGCCTACAGAAAAAAAAGCAGCAGTTCGATTTGCTGTTTACTCAGCACTATTCTGGCGCGCAGCGAAAAGGATAGAAAACGCTGCGATATTGATAACGCCACGGTAAACATATTGAATGCTTTCCCCTTGCTGATAAAACCACGCCCATCCCCACCAGCACCATTGTGGAGCACTGCCTTCTTTTCGCGCACCACAAAAGGGATGTGGCTCACGAACCAACGCCTAATGCACTGATAATAAGCAAAAATAAACCTGGCATAGCCTTTGCAAATCTCACTTCGCAGTGCAACACACAATCTGAAAAATAGCTGGCTAGGGTTCCGGTTCACCGCGGTGAACGGCTGGTCCAAGAGCTGGCGACCTCTGAGAGGTTACACGGCGGGACAAAAACCCGGGAGACAGCAGCACCTGATGGTGTCGCGCTGCCCCTAATTTTTGCCTATCAGAGGTTAGACATGAAGAAAACGTCATTATACCGCGCTCTTGTCCTGTCGCTGGCGATGCTGGTCAGTCTTCCCACTTTTGCTGCCGTAAAGAAAGAGTTTAACGTCTGCTGGACCATCTACGCCGGATGGATGCCCTGGGGCACCATCAGCAGTAGCAAAATCATCGATAAATGGGCGGATAAATACGGCATTAAAATCAACGTCGTCCAGCTTAATGATTATATCGAGTCGATTAACCAGTACACCGCCGGTCAGTTTGATGGCTGCACCATGACCAACATGGACGCGCTGACGATCCCGGCAGCGGGCGGCGTGGACTCCACTGCGCTGATCCTCGGCAGCTATTCGGAAGGCAACGACGGCGTGGTGATGAAAGGTGAGGGCAAAACCCTTAACGATCTGAAAGGGATGAAAGTCTACCTGCCGGAGCTTTCTGTTTCCCATTACCTGCTGGTGCGCGGGCTGGAAAAAGCGGGCCTGGCGGAAAAAGATGTCACCGTCGTGAACACCTCCGATGCGGATATCGTGTCGGCGTTCGGCACGGCAAACGTACAGGCTGCCGTGGCCTGGAACCCGCAGCTCTCCGTTATCAAAGGGACGCCAAAAACCACCGAAGTCTTTAGCTCCTCGCAGGTCCCCGGCGAGCTTATTGACATGATGGTCGTCAATAGCGAAACCCTGAAGGATAACCCTGCGCTTGGCAAAGCGCTGACCGGCGCATGGTACGAGATGATGGGCCTGATGAAGGCGCAGGATACCCACGCGTTAACGTCGATGGCCGCCGCCTCCGGCACCGATCTGGCCGGTTATCAGGCGCAGTTAAAAACCACCCACCTGTTCTACACCCCGCAGGACAACATCGCGTTTATCACCTCGGCGGAGCTGGCGAAAACCATGCAGCGCGTGGCCTCGTTCTCATTTGATAAAGGGCTGTTGGGCGAGGGCGCCCAGAGCGCGGATTTTATCGGTATGACCTTCCCCGGCAAGGTGAGCTGGGGCGATGCCAATAACGTGAAGCTGCGCTTTGACGACAGCTTCGTGAAAATGGCCGCTGCCGGCACGCTGTGATGACTGACGGAGTTTCCATGCGACACATTAATCGTCATCCCAAACCCGGCATGCGTCTGATGCTTGTGATGTTGCCGTTCATCCTGCTGCTGATGGCCTATTTCTTCGGTTCGGCGGTACGGCTGGACGCCAACCCGCACGACAAACTGCTGCCCGGTTTCCAGCAGATGCTGGATGCCATATCGCGGATGGCGTTTACCCCGGATAAACGCAGCGGTGAGTACCTGCTATGGGTTGATACCCTGGTCAGCCTGGCCCGTTTGCTGACCGGTCTGGCTATTGCGTCGCTGGTGGGGCTATGCATCGGCGTGATGTCCGGCGTATTCCCGCTGTGGCGGGCGTCGTTGTCGCCGCTGATGACCGTGCTGTCGATGATCCCGCCGCTGGCGATTTTACCGGTGCTGTTTATCGTCTTCGGCCTGGATGAACTGTCGAAAATGATGCTGATTGTCATTGGCATCACCCCGATGCTGGCTCGCGACCTGGAACAGCGCGCGGGCGACATTCCGCAGGAGATCCTGATTAAAGCGCAGACCTTAGGCGCGAATAGCTGGACGCTGGTGCTACGGGTGGTGCTGCCGCAGCTGCTGTCGCGGCTTCTGACTTCGCTGCGGCTGCTGCTGGGGTCGGCGTGGCTGTTCCTGATTTCAGCCGAGGCTATCTCCTCAACCGCCGGGCTGGGCTACCGCATTTTCCTCGTGCGCCGCTACATGGCGATGGACGTCATTATTCCTTACGTCCTGTGGATCACGCTGCTGGCATGGCTGATGGATCTGGCGCTCCGTCAGCTACACAAAACCTGTTTTCCCTGGGCGGAAGGAGGGAAGGCATGAGCTTTATCAGTATCAATAATATCTGGCAGGAATACGGCGACCACGTGGTGCTGGAACGCCTGAATTTGCAGGTTAAAGAAGGGGAGTTTTGCTCCATGGTGGGCGCATCCGGCTGCGGAAAATCCACCTTCTTGCGCCTGCTGCTCGGCCAGGAAGCGCCAAGCCGCGGTTCCATTACGCTGGAAGGAAAACTGCTCAACGCCGAGCCGGACAGCAGCCGCGGCGTGGTGTTTCAGCGCTACTCCGTTTTCCCGCACCTGAACGTGCTGGACAACGTCACGATTGGCCTGGAGCTGCCGCAATCGCCGCTGTGCGGGCGGCTGTTTGGCGGCAAAAAACGCGCGGCGCGCGCGCGGGCCGCCGAAATGCTGGAAAAGGTTGGGCTAAGCCACGCGCTCGATAAATATCCGGCTCAGCTCTCGGGCGGTATGCAACAGCGTTTAGCCATCGCCCAGGCATTTATTATGCAACCGCGCGTCCTGTTGCTGGACGAACCGTTTGGCGCGCTTGACCCGGGGATCCGTAAAGACATGCACGCGCTGCTGTTGCAGCTGTGGAGCGAAACCCGCATGACCGTCTTTATGGTGACGCACGATCTGTCGGAAGGCTTCAACCTCGGCACCCGCCTGCTGGTGTTCGACAAAGTGCGCATTGACCCACAGGCGCCGAACGCCTTCGGCGCGCGTATTACCTACGATATCCCGCTCAACGAGACGCGGCTTTCCGCGCTCGGCGGTACGGCTCCCGATAACGTTTATGCATTAAGGAGTTAACAGTGAATACCATGACAACATTACGCGAAGAGACGCTCCCCGCCGGTGGGCATCTCTCCTTTATTCTCAAGCGCGGGCAGATCCTGCGGATGACCGACATCGACGGCGGCGCTAACGTCAGCCTGATGATGTTAAACCCGCATGAGAAAAGCGAACGCTTGAATCTGCCGGACACGCTCAAAGGCCAGCACACCGCGCGCCTGACCGCCGGGCACTGCTTCTACTCGGATATGGGCCGCGTGCTGGCTGGCATTACCGCCGACACCAGCGGCTGGCACGACCCGTTTGGCGGCGTACTCAATGCCGCCGAAGCGGCGGAGAAATACGGGCAGGGGCGCTATCAGGAACTGCGCAATGCCTTCTACCGCAACGGCACGGATAACCTGTTGGTGGAGATGGGGAAATGGGATCTGAATCTTGAAGATCTGCTGATGGTGGTCAACTTCTTTAGCAAAGTGACCGTGGATGAAAACGGGCAGTTCAGCTTCCACAGCGGCCACTCGCAGCCGGGCAGCTACGTGGAACTGTATGCGCCCATGGACGTCCTGATGGTGATGACCGCACTGCCGCACCCGATGGACCCTTCGCGCGAATATACGCCGCGCCCGGTCGCGCTCAGCTGGCGTCGGACCGAGGATGAAGAGGCCGCGGTTAACGCGCTTTTAATCCGCCCGGAAAACCAGCGCGCCTTCACCAATACGCAACTTTTTGCCCTGTAAGGAGCCGAAAAATGACCGCTGCCAGCGAAAAACATGCTCAGTATGCCGCCTTCCGCCACGTGATCCCGGCGGGAGAACCCTACCTGTTTGAGGTGAAAAAAGGGCAAACCCTGCGTCTGCTCGATCTGGAAGGTAATCAGGCTATCGACACGCTGTTCTATAACGCCGATAACCCTCGTGAACGCTACGATGCCCAGCGCACGCTGCGCCGCCAGAACAACGCCTACCTGACCTGCGACAGCGTGCTTTATTCCAATCTGGGCAACCCGCTGCTGACGATTGTGGCCGATACCTGCGGTCGCCACGATACGCTCGGCGGCGCCTGCGCGCAGGAGAGCAACACCGTGCGCTATGCGCTCGATAAGCGTCATATGCACAGCTGCCGCGATAACTTCCTGTGCGCCTGCCTGCACGATGGTCGCCTGCAAAAACGCGATATTGGCGCGAACATCAATTTCTTTATGAACGTCCCGGTGACGCCGCAGGGTGGCCTGACCTTTGAAGACGGTATTTCCGCACCGGGGAAATACGTCGAGCTGCGCGCCGAGTGCAACGTCATTGTGCTGATTTCCAACTGCCCGCAGTTGAATAATCCCTGCAACGGCTGGAACCCCACGCCAGCGGAGGTGCTGGTATGGAACTGACGCCAACCCGCTGGCAGCGCCTGCGAAAAATGATCTATCGCCTGTTTGAAGTGCGTGCCGGACGCCTCCTGCCTTAAACGCTTTTTCCCCATGGACGACCATGCGGTGAGCCGATTTTTGGGCGGGACGACCCGCCACGATTGAGTCTGACCTATGTTAACGAAACTCCTGATTGCGAATCGCGGGGCGATTGCCTGCCGCATTATGCGCACGCTGCGTGCTATGGACATTGGCAGCGTGGCGGTTTATTCCGACGCTGATATCAGCAGCCTGCATATTCGTGAAGCCGACGAGGCGATAAGCCTGGGCGATGGCCCGGCCGCCAACACCTATCTGGTCAGTGACAAGATCATCGCGGCGGCGAAGGCCAACGGCGCACAGGCGATTCATCCGGGCTATGGTTTTCTCTCGGAAAACGCCGACTTTGCCGACGCCTGTGAACAGGCCGGTATCGCCTTTGTCGGCCCCACGGCGGAACAGTTGCGCCTGTTTGGCCTTAAGCATACCGCCCGGGCGCTGGCAAAAGCGCACGGCGTGCCGATGCTCGAAGGCACCGAACTGCTGGCGGATGTCACCGACGCGCTTCAGGCCGCCGAACGCGTAGGCTACCCCGTGATGCTCAAAAGCACGGCGGGCGGTGGCGGCATTGGGATGCGCGTCTGCTATAGCGCTGCTGAGCTCAGCGAGGCCTTCGACGCGGTGGTGCGGCTGGGGAAAAATAACTTCAGCAACGCGGGCGTGTTTATTGAGAAATACATCGAACGCGCGCGCCACCTGGAAGTACAGCTCTTTGGCGACGGCAACGGTGAGGTTATTGCCCTGGGCGTGCGCGACTGCTCGGTACAGCGCCGTAACCAGAAAGTACTGGAAGAGACGCCCGCGCCCAACCTGCCCGCAGGCATGGCGCAAGCGTTATGCGAGGCGGCAATCAAGCTGGGTAAAGCGGTAAACTACCGTAGCGCTGGTACCGTGGAATTTGTCTACGACAGCGATGCCGCCCGCTTCTACTTCCTCGAGGTGAACACGCGGCTACAGGTCGAGCACGGGGTGACGGAGCAGGTGTGGGGCGTCGATCTGGTGCGCTGGATGATTGCCCTTGCCGCCGGTGAATTACCGCCGCTGGGCGAGCTGCGTGACCGCCTTGAGCCTCAGGGGCATGCGATTCAGGCGCGTGTTTACGCTGAAGATCCGGGCCGTCAGTTCCAGCCATCGCCCGGTCTGCTCACCGAAGTGGTGTTCCCAACCGACGACCGCGTGACGCTGCGCATCGACAGCTGGGTGGAATCTGGCTGCGAGGTGCCGCCGTTTTTTGACCCGATGCTGGCGAAAATTATCGCCTGACAGCCGACGCGTGAAGCGGCAATCCACGCGCTGCATACCGCGCTGGGCGAGACCCGCCTGTACGGCGTGGAGACTAACCGCAGCTATTTGCAGCAAATTTTGACCTTTACACCGTTTGCCTGCGGCGAGCCGTGGACCCGTTGCCTGGAAGGGCTGAATTATCAGGCCGCTACGCTGGAAGTGTTGAGCGCCGGTACGCAAACCACGGTACAGGATTACCCCGGCCGCGTAGGCTACTGGGCGGTGGGCGTGCCGCCGTCCGGGCCGATGGACAGCAGGGCGCTGCGTCTTGGCAACCGCCTGCTGGGAAATGCCGCCGACGCGGCCGCGCTGGAAATTACCCTCAGCGGCCCAACGCTAAAATTTAACTGTGATGCGCAGGTGGTGGTGACCGGCGCGGCGATTGCGTTGACGCTGGACGGCGTCCCGCAGGTCAACAACCGCGCCTTCCTCGTGCGCGCCGGTATGACGCTGCGGATGGGCGATATCCAGGGTGATGGCGTGCGCAGCTATCTGTGCCTGCGCGGCGGTTTTCAGGTGCCGGATTATCTCGGCAGCAAAAGTACCTTTACGCTGGGTCAGTTTGGCGGCCACGGCGGGCGGGCGTTGCGCACCGGCGACGTGCTGCATCTGGCGCCGCTCACCGCACCGTGTCCGGACGCGGTGCTGCCGCCATCGCTTGGCACCGCGCTGGCCCCAGTGCGCGAACTGCGGGTGATTTATGGCCCGCACGCGGCGCCGGAGTATTTTACGCTGCGCTATATGGCGACCTTCTTTGCGACCGACTGGGAAGTCCACTTCAACTCCAGCCGTACCGGCGTGCGTTTGATTGGCCCGAAACCCGAATGGGTTCGCGATAGCGGCGGTGAGGCGGGGCTGCATCCTTCAAATATTCATGACAACCCGTACGCCATCGGGGCGATTGATTTTACCGGCGATATGCCGGTGATCCTCGGGCCAGACGGGCCGAGCCTGGGCGGCTTTGTCTGCCCGGCGACGATTATTGAGGCCGATCTGCACGCCATGGGGCAGCTTAAAGCCGGTGACAAAGTGCGCTTTGTGCCGGTTGATATCGCCACCGCCCGGCGGCTGGCGCAGGCCCAGGAGCGGGAAATCGCCAGCCTGACCTCACAGATTACACCCTGGCAGCCTGCGGGCCTGCCATCGCCGGTGGTGCTGGACTGCGGCGAGCGCGATAAACGGCTGGTGGCGCGGCTCTCCGGTGATACCCATTTGCTGCTGGAGATTGGCGATCCGGAACTGGATCTGGTACTGCGCTTTCGCGCGCATGCGCTGATGCAGGCGTTGGAGGCGCGGGCGTTAACGGGGGTTATCGATCTGACGCCGGGTATCCGTTCGCTACAGATTCACTATCAGCCGGAGGCGCTGAGCCTGGCGACGTTGCTGGATGCGGTGGCCGGGCTATGGCAGTCGGTCTGTGAACAGGGCTCTCTGGAGGTGCCGTCGCGCGTTGTCTGGCTGCCGCTATCATGGGACGATCCGGCGTGTCAGAAAGCTATCGACAAGTACATGACCACGGTGCGCCGTGATGCGCCGTGGTGCCCGAGCAATCTGGAGTTTATTCGCCGTATCAACGATCTGGCTAACGTCGATGCGGTGTATAAAACGGTATTCGATGCCAGCTACCTGGTGATGGGGCTGGGGGATGTTTACCTCGGCGCGCCGGTGGCCACGCCGCTCGATCCGCGCCATCGGCTGGTCACTACCAAGTACAATCCGGCACGAACCTGGACGGCGGAAAACTCGGTCGGTATCGGCGGGGCGTATCTTTGCGTCTACGGCATGGAGGGCCCGGGCGGCTATCAGTTCGTTGGTCGCACGCTACAAATGTGGAATCGCTATCATGCGGTGGACGATTTCGGCGGTAAGCCGTGGCTGCTGCGCTTCTTCGACCAGATCCGTTTCTACCCGGTTTCTGCCGACGAACTGCTGACGATTCGTCGTGATTTTCCCTTAGGTCGTTATCCGCTGCGTATTGAACATACCACCCTGAAACTCGCGGAGTATCAGCAATTCCTCGCGACGGAAGCGGCGGGCATTGAGGCGTTCCGTCATCATCAACAAGGCGCATTCGACGCAGAGCGCGAGCGCTGGATTGCCAACGGCCAGGCACATTTTGACAGCAGCGATGCGCGGGAGGCGGAAGGTGAGGATGAGCCGCTTAAGCCGGGGCAGGAGGGGATTGAAAGCCCGATCTCCGGTAACCTCTGGCAGGTCAACGTCGACGTGGGCAGCACCGTTCGTGAAGGCGATGTGCTGGTCATTCTGGAGTCGATGAAAATGGAAATCCCGCTGCTGGCCTCGCAGGACGGGGTGGTCAGCCAGGTCCGCGTACAGCCGGGATCATCGGTACGCGCGGGGCAGTGTGTGGTGGTGCTGGATAAAACGGCGTAGCCCTGAATACAGCGGCGCAGTGATGCTGCGCCGCTCAGATAGCGGAGTGCCGGATGGCGTCGCAAGCGACTTATCCGGCCTACAAAGAATGTCGATCTCAATCCCCGTAGGCCCGATAAGCGTAGCGCCATCGGGCATTTCGGTTAGCTTTCCCCAACAGTGCTTATCCGCTGCTCGCCGTCATACAGCGGTACTTTGCGATAGCGTCGGATCAGATACCAAAGATACATTCCCCCCAGCATTGCCCAGACCAAACCCAGCGTTAACGATGTGACTTCCAGGTTGATCCACAGCACGCCGACCGTCAACGCGCCAATAAGCGGCATCAGCAGGTAATGGAAGTGATCTTTCCAGCTTTTGTTGTAGCCTTTGCGTCGCCAGAAATGGTTGAACACCGACAGGTTGACGAAGGTAAACGCCACCAGCGCGCCGAAGTTAATCAACGCTGTGGCGGTGACTAAGTCGAAGAACAGCGCCGACAGCGCCACAACCCCGACCATGATCACGTTCAGCGCTGGCGTCCGCCATTTCGGATGCACGTAGCCAAACACGCGTTCCGGAAAGACGTTGTCACGGCCCATCACGTACAGCAAACGCGAAACGCTGGCGTGCGACGCCAGGCCTGAAGCCAGCGTGTTAACGAAGGTGGTGCACAGGAAGATGGACTGGAACAGCTTGCCGCCCACGTACAGGGCAATCTCCGGCAGCGCGGCGTCAGGGTCTTTAAAGCGGCTGATATCCGGGAAGAAAAGCTGCATAAAGAACGACGCGGCAATGAAGATTAACCCACCGTACACCGCGGTCAGGAAGATGGCTTTGGGGATCACGCGCGCGGCGTCCGGCGTCTCTTCTGAAAGCGTGGTCACCGCATCAAAGCCGAGGAACGAGAAGCAGACTATCGTCGCCCCGGTAATGATAGGGATCAGGTGCGCATTTTCACTGACAAACGGCTGTAGTGACCATACGGTCCCCACGCCTTCGCCTTTGTGCAGCCCCTGCACAACCAGTACGATAAAGACCACCATAATGGCTATCTGTACCAGCACGAACAGGGTATTGAAGTTCGCCACCAGGTTAACGCTTTTCAGGTTCGCGGCGGTCAGGATTGCCACGAACGTGACCACCCACACCCATGGCGGCACGCCGGGAAAGAGGGCCGAAAGATAAATCTTCGCCAGCAGGACGTTAATCATCGGCAGGAACAGGTAATCCAGCAGCGATGACCAGCCGACCATAAAGCCCACGTGGGGGCTAATTGATTTTTGTGCGTAGGTATAGGCAGAGCCTGCCTCGGGAAACTGACGCACCAGTTTGCCGTAGCTGATGGCGGTAAACAGCACCCCGGCCAGCGCTAACAGGTAGGACGCCGGCACGTGGCCATTACTGATGCCGGACACAATACCGAAGGTATCGAACACGGTCATCGGCGTGAGATAGGCCAGGCCCATCATCACCACTTGCCACAGCTTCAGCGATTTACGCAGACGGGTTTTTCCCGGCTGCATAGGGATATTCAGCGAAGTGTTGTTAGTTGCCATGCGCGTTACCTCCACTGCGTAACGGGGTTTGCGGTCGCGTCGACCTGAAATCAAACCTGTTTAGCAGGGGAAGTAATGGCGTCGGTGGGGATAACATGCAGTCGGTGAGGGCGGTTTCATGTTCGCAACCTCCCTCCCCCTGTGGGGACGTAAACATCGGCATCATCTCATTTCCTCGTCACAGTCTTAATCGTTAACGGAAGCCCGTTGCCGCCTGCGTTCCATAACGCGACATACGGGAAATGTCTGGATTACCAGAAGATTCAGGCCAGGTTCCACTCAGGCCGGTATTACCGCCCCGTGAAGGGGCGTCATGCGTTTTTCAACATCCACTCAATTTCTGTTTCGGTGATGAGCCGCTCAAATTGCAGCAGTTCATCGTTCTTACAGGCGTGGTAAACGTGGCAAAAACGTTCGCCCAGATAGTGACGCAGCGGGGCGTTTTGCATAAATTCCCACAGCGCATCGCTCTGGCGGATGGGGAAAGGCAGCCCTTCCTGCTCCAGCCCGTTACCTTCCACTTCTTCCTGCAACGGCAGCTCGTTATCGAGGCCGTGCAAAATACCGGCAAAAATGGTCGCCATCACCAGATATGGGTTGGCGTCGGCCCCCGCCACGCGATACTCCACGCGATGGTTATGGCGATCGCCGCACGGAATGCGCAGCGCAACCGTGCGGTTGTTGTGGCCCCATGATGCCTGGGTCGGCACGTACATGCCCGGCTGGAAGCGACGATACGAGTTCACGTTCGGTGCCAGCAGCGCCATGGAAGACGGCATCAGGTCGATCATGCCCGCCAGCGCCTTTTTCAGCAGCGCAGAATCTTCGCCATCGGCATCGGCCAGCACGTTTTCACCGCGGTTATTCATCAGGCTGATATGGATGTGCATACCGCTGCCCGCGTGCTCTTCATAAGGCTTGGCCATAAAAGTGGCGTGCATCTTATGCTTTTCCGCCATCAGGCGCACCAGGCGTTTCAGGGCGAGCGCATCATCGCAGGCGTCGAGCACGTTATCGGTGTGATAAAGGTTGATTTCAAACTGGCCCGGAGAGGCTTCGGCGACCGCGCCATCGGCGGGGATCAGCTGCAGCTGTGCCAGTTCATCGATGTCGTTGAGTACGTCGGCAAAGTGGTTGAGGTTATCGACGGAGTAGACCTGGCTCTGGGTGTTGCGGTCATCGGTTCCCGGCGCGCACGGTGGCTGCAGATAACCTTCGGCGTCGCGTTGACGGTCGAGTAAATAGAACTCCAGCTCTACCGCTACTACCGGGAACAGTCCGCGCTGGCGTAGCTGCTGCCACAGGCGGTTGAGTACGTTCCGCGGCTCAACGTCAAAGGGAGCGCCATCTTCATCGACCATGGTCAGTAACATCTGCCCAACGTATTCAGGATCTGCCGCCGAAGGCGTTAAGGTCCCCAGCACCGGCACGCAGGTGCGGTCAGGCTCACCCATCTCCTGTCCGAGCCCCGCTTCTTCAACCACGTTGCCCAGAATATCCATGGCAAACACGGACGCCGGGAAATAGCAGCCTTTTTCGAGTTTTTTCAGGCTGGAGACCGGCACGCGCTTACCGCGGAAACAGCCGTTCAGATCGGTCAGTAAGACATCGACGGACTGCGTGTTGGGATAGCGTTCAAGGTAGCGTTTTACTTCCTGCGCAAACGCGCTGCCCCGCCTCTCTTCTGACTGCTGAACATAGCTCTCTACTTCAACGATATTAGTTTCCATGATTCTTCGCCTTTGGTTTTGTTGCCCACCCGCGTTCAGGTGTAAAATATAATGACCATTACTCGAATTTGTATGCAAACGAAATGTTTGTCAAATGTTAAATTAAGTTTGCAAATACGAAATCTCACTGCTAGATTGAAAAAATATTGAACATAAAGGTCAATTTAACGGCAGTAATGGCTATAATTTAGTCCACTTTGTGAGGGCGATCATGGAAAATATAATGTACAAGCCGGTTATCGGTATCGTGATGTGCAGGAACAGGCTTAAGGGTCATGAGACCCAAACCCTGCAAGAAAAGTACCTGAATGCCATTATTCGTGCGGGCGGGTTGCCCATTGCGCTGCCGCATGCGCTGGCAGAGCCTGAATACCTGAACGCACTCCTTCCCAGACTGGACGGTATCTACCTGCCAGGAAGCCCCAGCAATGTGCAGCCGCACCTTTATGGTGAAAACGGCGATGAGCCTGACGCCGATCCCGGGCGAGATCTTCTGAGCATGGCGTTAATCAACGCAGCGCTCGAAAGGCGCATCCCCATTTTCGCCATTTGCCGTGGACTCCAGGAAATGGTGGTGGCGACCGGTGGGTCGTTGCATCGCAAGCTGTGTGAACAGCCGGAGCTGCTGGAGCACCGGGAAGATCCGGAGCTGCCCATTGAGCAGCAATACGCGCCGTCGCATGAAGTTCAGGTGGTGGCGGGCGGGTTGTTATCCCGCCTGTTACCGGATTGCAGTAGCTTTTGGGTCAATTCATTGCACGGTCAGGGAGCTAAAGTGGTCAGCCCTCGGCTGCGTGTTGAGGCGCGTGCGCCGGATGGGCTGGTGGAAGCGGTCAGCGTGAATGACCATCCTTTCGCGCTGGGCGTACAGTGGCACCCGGAATGGAACAGTAGCGAGTACGCGCTTTCGCGTATATTGTTTGAGGGCTTTATCACCGCTTGTCAGAACCATATCGCGGAAAAACCGCGACTCTGACCCCTACACTTAAGGAAATGCATATTATGAGTGATGACGGACTGGCGCCAGGAAAACGTTTGTCGGAAATCCGCCAGAAGCAGGGACTTTCACAACGTCGTGCCGCCGAACTCTCTGGACTGACGCACAGTGCTATCAGCACGATTGAGCAAGATAAAGTCAGCCCTGCTATCAGTACGCTGCAAAAGCTGCTGAAAGTTTATGGTCTGTCACTCTCGGAATTCTTTTCCGAGCCGGAAAAACCTGATGAGCCGCAGGTCGTTATTAATCAGGATGACCTGATTGAAATGGGCAGTCAGGGGGTGTCGATGAAGCTGGTTCATAACGGTAACCCTAATCGCACGCTGGCAATGATTTTTGAAACGTATCAACCGGGCACCACCACCGGGGAAAGAATAAAGCATCAGGGTGAGGAAATAGGCACTGTACTGGAAGGTGAAGTGGTTCTGACGATTAACGGTCAGACATATCACCTGGTCGCTGGGCAGAGCTATGCCATTAATACCGGCATACCGCACAGCTTCAGTAATACATCGGCAGGAATTTGCCGGATTATCAGCGCCCATACCCCCACCACGTTTTAATCTCCCCTGGCCGCTCTGGCTGATGCAATGGCTGTTCTATCGCCGTCATAACGGATTATTTTTCGCCGCCGGGATGTATTTCCCGGCGGGGTAAAAAAGTACACGTAATTAAAAAGAACGTCATAAGCGCAAATACGGGTTATTGACCCGGGGCGCTTTGCGGCCTGCTGTTGCCCGGCGTTCACCCATCAAGCGTATTTGAATACGAAAATCAGGAGTCAAAATGAATTTCCATCATCTGGCTTACTGGCAGGATAAAGCGTTAAGTCTCGCCATTGAAAACCGGTTATTTATTAACGGCGAATATTGTGCTGCCGCCGACAATACGACCTTTGAAACCCTTGACCCGCTTACCCAGGCTCCGCTGGCAAACATTGCCCGTGGTCAACACGCCGACGTGGATCGCGCGGTACAAGGCGCTCGCGATGCATTTGAACGCGGCGACTGGTCGCAGGCGGCGCCGGCGAAACGTAAGGCGGTGCTGAACAAACTCGCCGACTTAATAGAAGCCCATGCGGAAGAGCTGGCGCTGCTGGAAACGCTGGATACCGGAAAGCCGATTCGTCATAGCCTGCGCGATGATATTCCTGGCGCGGCGCGCGCGATTCGCTGGTACGCCGAGGCGCTGGATAAAGTGTATGGCGAAGTCGCCACCACGAGCAGTAATGAGCTGGCGATGATTGTGCGCGAGCCGGTTGGCGTGATTGCTGCCATTGTCCCGTGGAACTTCCCGCTGCTGCTGACCTGCTGGAAATTAGGCCCCGCGCTGGCAGCGGGCAACAGCGTCATCCTGAAACCGTCGGAAAAATCCCCGCTGACGGCACTGCGCCTGGCCGGGCTGGCAAAAGAGGCGGGCATTCCTGACGGCGTGCTGAACGTGGTAAGCGGCTTCGGGCATGAAGCCGGGCAGGCGCTGTCCTTGCATGCGGATATCGATGCGATCGCCTTTACCGGCTCCACCCGCACCGGCAAACAGCTGCTGAAAGATGCCGGCGACAGCAATATGAAACGCGTCTGGCTGGAAGCGGGCGGTAAAAGCGCCAATATCGTCTTCGCCGACTGCCCTGATTTACAGCAGGCCGTCAACGCCACGGCGGGCGGTATTTTCTACAACCAGGGGCAGGTGTGCATTGCCGGTACGCGCTTGCTGCTTGAAGACAGCATTGCCGATGCGTTTTTAGACCTTTTACAAGCGCAGGCGCGCAACTGGCAGCCTGGCCATCCTCTCGACCCGGCCACCACCATGGGGACACTGATCGATTGCGCCCATGCTGACACCGTGCACACCTTTATTCGTGAAGGCGAGCGCAAGGGGCAGCTGCTGGTGGACGGTCGTCAGACGCCGTGGCCTGCGGCAATCGGCCCGACCATTTTCGTTGACGTTGACCCTACAGATTCCCTCAGCCGGGAAGAAATTTTTGGCCCGGTGCTGGTGGTCACTCGCTTTAAAACCGAAGCGCAGGCGCTTGCGCTGGCCAACGATAGCCAATACGGACTGGGCGCGGCGGTATGGACGCGCGACCTGTCCCGCGCTCACCGCATGAGCCGCCGCCTGAAGGCCGGCTCGGTCTTCGTGAACAACTATAACGATGGCGATATGACGGTGCCGTTCGGCGGCTACAAGCAGAGCGGTAATGGTCGCGATAAATCGCTGCACGCCCTTGAAAAATTCACTGAACTTAAAACCATTTGGATCAGCCTGGAGGCTTAATCATGACCGAACATACCACCAGTTATTACGCCGCCAGCGCCAATAAATATGCGCCATTCCCGACCCTTGATGAGTCCATTCATTGCGACGTCTGCGTGGTGGGCGGCGGCTATACCGGCCTGTCGTCGGCGCTGCATCTGGCCGAAGCGGGGTACGACGTGGTTGTGCTGGAGGCCGCGCGGATTGGCTTCGGCGCCAGCGGGCGTAACGGCGGGCAGCTGGTTAACTCCTACAGTCGCGATATTGATGTTATCGAAAAAAGCTACGGTATGGACACGGCGAGAATGCTCGGCAGCATGATGTTTGAAGGCGGCGAGATTATCCGTGAACGCATTCAGCGTTATCAGATCGACTGCGACTACCGTCCGGGCGGGCTGTTTGTGGCGATGAATCACAAGCAGCTGGCGACGCTGGAAGAGCAAAAAGAGAACTGGGAGCGCTACGGTAATACGCAGCTGGAGCTGCTGGATGAAAAGGCGATCCGCCGTGAAGTGGATAGCGAGCGCTACACCGGCGCGCTGCTGGATCACAGCGGCGGGCATATTCATCCGCTGAATCTTGCCATCGGGGAAGCCGACGCTATTCGCCTGAACGGCGGCCGCGTTTATGAACTGTCGGCAGTCACCGGCATTCAGCACACCTCGCCGGCGGTGGTCACGACCGCCAAAGGACAGGTGACGGCGAAGTTCGTGATCGTCGCGGGTAACGCGTATCTGGGTGACAAAGTGGAACCTGAGCTAGCCAAACGCAGCATGCCGTGTGGCACCCAGGTGATTACCACCGAGCCGCTGTCCGATGAGCTGGCGCGTTCGTTGCTGCCGAATAACTATTGCGTCGAAGACTGTAACTATCTGCTTGATTACTACCGCCTGACCGCCGACAACCGTCTGCTTTACGGCGGCGGGGTGGTTTACGGGGCGCGCGATCCTGATGACGTTGAGCGACTGGTGGTCCCGAAACTGTTGAAAACCTTCCCGCAGTTGAAAGGGGTCAAAATCGACTATCGCTGGACCGGTAACTTCCTGCTGACGCTTTCGCGCATGCCGCAGTTCGGTCGACTGGATAAAAACATTTATTACATGCAGGGCTACAGCGGCCATGGTGTGACCTGTACCCACCTGGCCGGACGGCTGATTTCGGAACTGCTGCGCGGGGACGCGGAGCGTTTTGATGCGTTCGCCAATCTGCCGCACTACCCGTTCCCGGGCGGGCGGACGCTGCGCGTACCGTTTACCGCGATGGGCGCGGCCTATTACAGCCTGCGCGATCGTCTGGGCGTGTGATTAATTCGATTAACGATGAATAACCAAAAGGTCTGAAAACATGAGCAATAACGAACTTCATCAACGTCGTCTTTCTGCCACGCCGCGCGGCGTTGGCGTGATGTGCAACTTCTTCGCGCAGTCGGCGGAAAACGCGACGCTCACCGACGTCGAAGGTAAAGAGTACATCGATTTCGCCGCCGGTATCGCGGTGTTGAACACCGGACATCGCCATCCGGATCTGGTCGCGGCGGTTGAAAAGCAGCTCCAGCAGTTTACCCATACGGCCTACCAGATCGTGCCTTATGAAAGCTATGTCAGCCTGGCCGAAAAGCTCAATACGCTGGCACCGGTGAGCGGCCCGGCAAAAACGGCCTTTTTCACCACCGGCGCCGAAGCGGTAGAGAACGCGGTAAAAATCGCCCGCGCCTATACGGGCCGTCCCGGCGTGATTGCGTTTAGCGGCGGTTTCCACGGACGCACCTATATGACCATGGCGCTGACCGGTAAAGTGGCCCCTTACAAGCTGGGCTTTGGCCCGTTCCCGGGGTCGGTCTATCATGCACCGTATCCTTCTGAACTGCAGGGCATCACCGTTGAAGATTCGCTGAAAGCCATCGAACGTCTGTTTAAAGCGGATATCGACGCTAAACAGGTCGCGGCGATTATTTTTGAGCCGGTACAGGGGGAAGGTGGCTTTAACGTCGCGCCGAAAGAGCTGGTCAGCGCGATTCGTCGTCTGTGCGATGAGCACGGGATCGTGATGATTGCCGATGAAGTGCAGAGTGGTTTTGCCCGTACCGGGAAACTGTTTGCCATGGATCATTATGCCGATAAACCTGATTTGATGACGATGGCCAAGAGCCTGGCGGGCGGTATGCCGCTGTCCGGCGTAGTGGGCAATGCAAAAATCATGGATGCGCCCGCGCCGGGCGGGTTGGGCGGCACCTACGCAGGTAACCCGCTGGCGGTCGCTGCCGCACACGCGGTGCTGGATATCATTGAGAAAGAGTCGCTCTGCGATCGCGCGCGTCGGCTGGGTGAACGGCTGACCCAGGCGCTGGTTACGGCAAAAGAAAGTAACCCGAGCATTGCCGCGGTGCGTGGCCTGGGGTCGATGGTGGCGGCAGAGTTTGTCGACCCTAAAAGCGGCGAGCCTTCCGCCGCGCTGGCGCAAAAAGTCCAGCAGCGTGCGCTGGAAAAAGGCTTACTGCTGCTGACCTGCGGGACTTATGGCAACGTCATTCGTTTCCTTTATCCGCTGACCATTACGGAAAAACAATTTACCGCCGCGCTGGCTATTTTGCAGGGCACGTTGGCTGAGTAATGTTCGTGTTTTGATAGGGATGTTTGTCCGTCGATAGCGGCCCGGCACTTTAAGCCGGGCCGCTGTTTTTCGAAAGATATTTACCTGCCTTCCGGGATGGCGCTTTTCGACACGAAAAGCGCATCAGCGCGATGACGTCACCGGCAGCAATGGCGGTGTCGTCTCGGTGTTTGTGGGGCAAAATGCCCTCGTGGCTAGCGCCGGGAATATCGCCATGGCCGATGGTGGCGCTAATGTTGTGAATGTCCTGGTTAGCTAAAGTGAAAATAGGCGAGAACAGCGGCAGTAACCACTATCGCCAAACGAAACAGCCCTTCACGATGCCGGGTTAGCCATTTCCGCTCATAGCGCAGCGGCGTGTAGAAAGGGGTGACCCATTTTAGAAACTCGGCATTGAGGTTATCTAACGTCTCTTTGGGCTCGTTTAGCTGACGACCAACAATGTATTGGCGTCGGAGTAAATCGACCCGGCAGTGAGCAATGAGTTCTTGTTCAGTTGTCAGCTCCGATTGATCAATAAATTCGAAGGCATCAAGCACCACCTGGTGTCTTGCTTGCAAATCTTTGTGGGTCACAAATGCATCACAGGTGATCAGGTCACCTTGAGAGGTGAACGTCTGAAGGTCGATGCCATGTTGCGCCTGTAAATTGTCGATGAGCTGTTGCCTGATAACCCGATTAAACGGCCTGATATAACCCCACGTTGGATCACTATCTTGACCAAATGACTCATAACGGTAGAACTCGCCCTCCATAGACTTTCCTGATTGTTCGAAGCGAACATAACCATCCGGTTTAGTCAGGTAATAATGGGATACGGACATAAGCTTCCTTAAAACAATCAATGCGTAAGTTCTTATGCATTCATTGAACTATGCGAGAGGTTATTTATCAATGGCCTCATGGCTAGCATATATAGGGATAGTTTTGTCACCGGCCTGCCAGAGTGGCAAAGGTGGCGTCGATCATAACGCCGCTCGCCAGCGCAGAGGCCATTCTAAGGATAAGCCTGGAGAGGACGTGGTTAGCCCTGGTTAGTTAATAAGCGCGACGTTGCTGCGAACCAGCGCCTCGGACAGCGATGCGTCCAGCTCCCCGTCGACGATAAGCGTGCTGGCCAGACTAAGTTCGCCAATGGCGAAGGCGGAGGCGGCGTTGATTTTTTCGTGGGAGGCCATCACGACCGTCTCTGAAGCCCTCTCACTAAGCAGTCGTTTTACGCTCGCTTCTTCGAAACTGCCGGTGGTAAAGCCCGCGCGGTGGTGCACGCCCGTCACGCCCATAAAGAACAGATCGGCGTTGATTCTACTGGCGGCTTCAGCCATTGCCGCTCCGGTGGTAACCACCGAGTGTTTAAACAGCGTACCACCGAGCAGAATGACCTCTACTTCCGGGTAGTCAACCAATCCAACGGCGATATGTGGGCTATGGGTCACAACGGTGAGAGGCAGCGCCTTTGGCAGCAGTGCGATCATCTCTGAGGTGGTGGTGCCACCGTCGATAATGACGACTTGCCCTGGGTTGATTAACGCGACGGCCTTCCGTGCAATGGTTTTCTTCGCGTTTATTTGCACATTTTTTCTTGTTTCGAACGGCGCGATCGCGGCGGAAACCGGCAGTGCGCCGCCGTGGACGCGCTGGAGTAACCCGGCGGCGGCAAGTTCACGTAAATCCCGGCGAATGGAATCTTCAGAAACATTAAAGTGCTGGCTAAGCCCGGTCGACTGCACCTGTTTATCTCGTGCCAGTATGGCCAGGATCTGTTGTTTTCGTTGGCTGGCTAACATGTCTTTTGCCTGTTTATCGTTGAATTTGCACGATTATGCATAATGGTGCGCATGCTGTCATCTCTCACCCACGGCATTCACATTGTGAGTCAGCTGGCACGCAAGAAAGCGCGTCGCGTTCGCTCTCGCGACAGAGAGAACGAACGGGAGAGGGGTTTAAGCGCAGCGATAACCAGCCTGGTCTGAAAGAGCGGGAAGCTGATTATCTGATGATGACATTCTCCAGCATGCAGGCCTCGGCGTGAGATGATAAGGAATAACCGAATAAACATGGCAGGGATGGAAAAAGTGAGAATGAGAGAAGCTGAGAAATGTGATCCAGAAAAGTTCAATCGATGCCGTTAGATATCGCCTGAAAGTGTGTCAAATGCTGCAATGTTATTTGGTTAATTCTTAATATTTATATTGTTGGGAAGGTGAATTATTGATAATAAAAAAATAACGCATGAAATTATTGTAATTTAAGTCATTGAAAATAAATGAATAAATATCTTATCTAAAGTTATGTAAGCTCAATGTAAATTAATCTTTGGTGTGATCTGTGGCGGTGTTTTTTGTTCGTCAATCCCTATTTTCTTGACACCTGTCACGTCCTTTCATTTCGTACAGTTATGAAATAAATCTTTACGATCTCGATCACTAAAATATCTTTCGCAAAAAAATAAAATGCAATTCCATAAAAATGAAACACAATTCCAATTGAGGGTTATTGCATGTTTAAAAAATCTCTGGTCCTGATGGCATTATGTGGTGCATCCTTCGCAGCCTCTGCGGTAACGGTCGATTTGCGTCATGAGTTTATTGATGGTGGCAAAACAGATAAAACTAACGCCGACCGTGTTTCGGTTTCTCATCGTTTCGCAAATGGCTTTGGTTTCTCGGTAGAAGCAAAATGGAAATCGGGTGGTGATAATACTAATCAGCCGTTTGCCGACTTTGTCGGTAATGGTCATGAAGAGTCTATTAGCTATCAATACAAATTTAATAAAAACTTCTCTATTCAGCCGGGCTTTAATATTGAAAGTAACGACAGCCGTTCTATTTATAAGCCAAACCTGCGAGTGCAATACAGCTTTGACAACGGCTTCTATGTAGCGGCACGCTACCGTTATGACTATACTCGCTACCCGTCAAATGCGAATAAAGACGACGATAAGGTAAACCGTGGTGACGCATGGGCTGGCTATGTGTTTGGCGACTGGCGTACCGAGCTGAACTACGTATATGCACGTAGCTCTGAAGGCAATGCGCGTAACAACAACAAGCCGTACTCCCAGGAATACAACGTGAAAGTGGCGTACAAAATTGACAAAAATTGGGCGCCATACGGTGAAGTGGGCAACGTGGGCGTTAACGACCGTAGCGACCGCCAGACCCGCTTCCGCGTAGGCGTCGCTTACTCCTTCTAACGCTTACCAGCATCAGTGAAACCCCCGGCGAAGCATGCCGGGGTTCTCTTTTTCCTCGCCGCAAAACGTCCACCGCGTATCGCGTGAACAAATTAATTAATGTTACTACGCCGTTGTGTCGCTCTTACCCCACGTCTTTCGTATTCACATCATCGAAGAGGTTTGTGTATGGACAACGCTATTGCCGTAGTATTACTGCTCATCGTGAGTTTTTTAGTTTTAGGAGGTGGATGGTTTCTTATCATGCGCACCGAACTGAAAATTGAACAAAAGATGCGAGATGAGTTCGAACTAAAAAGAGAAGAGGAAAAGCAGCAGAAGATGCTGCAAAAATATGAGGAGCTGCTGGCAATGGAAATCGAATGGCATACTCAGCGGCTGGCAAGCATTCATTTTTTTCTCGCCAAAATAAAGAAAAAACAGGATGCAGAATACCGTAGTACCCACCCCAGCATTAACGGTGATAACACCCAGCTGCATTCCAGAATCAAGGCACTGATCTTTATCTACTTCCCTCATTTACAGGATGATTACGCCAAGCTCTGCAAACTGGCAGACTGCACGGTCTATTTTGACTATGTCTACGGACGATCTAACGACAGCGCGCGGGTGATCCGCGAGCTCTCGGACAAAATGCAGAAGTTTGCCGCCCTGTCGACCGAGTTCCAGAACCGCATCCGCAATGAAGTGACGGTGAAATGAGTGGCGATCCCCATTGCCTCAGGTCTATGCTTAGCCTCGAACCATATAATTAAATAGAGGCAATGTCATGGATAAGGAACTACTGGATGCGGGGTATCGCGTCTATACCGGGGAAAAAATCGATGTCTATTTCAATACTGGCATTTGTCAGCATTCCGGTAACTGTGTCAGGGGCAGCAGCAAACTGTTTAACCTGAAGCGTAAACCGTGGATTATCCCGGACGAAGTGGATGTGGCTACGGTGGTGCGGGTGATTGATACCTGCCCAAGCGGGGCGCTGAAATACCGTCATCATGACTAAACGAGGGTGCGATGGAAATACTGGAAGGGCATAACAAGTTTTATGTGAACGATGCGCAAGGTAATCAGGTCGCCGAAATCGTCTTTGTACCAACGGGCGAGCATCTGAGCATTATTGAGCATACCGACGTTGATCCTAGCCTTAAAGGGCAGGGCGTTGGCAAACAGCTGGTGGCAAAAGTGGTGGCGAAAATGCGCCAGGAGCAGCGTAAAGTGATTCCGCTGTGCCCGTTTGCGAAACATGAATTTGATAACACTCGCGAATACGACGATATTCGCGCCTGAACCCCTGCGCCAGCCCGGCTGGCGCAGCTCTCACCCATTAGCGCAGCTGCTCAACGAGCAGAATTGCCGCGATAATCACCATCAATCCCCCGGAGAGCCGGCTGACGACCCGCGCCGCCTGCGGGCGGCTGGCCAACAGCGCGCGCGAACCGTAGCCCACCAGTAAATAGATGAGTGTACAGGTGATCAGGTGCATCAGCCCCAGCGCTGACATCTGCAGCGCCACCGGCCATTGGCCGTGAGGGTCGGTAAACTGCGGCAGCAGCGCAAGGAACAGCAGAAAAACCTTTGGATTCAGGCCGCTGATACACAGTCCCTTCAGCGCCCACTGATTCCAGCCGCCGCTTAGCTGGCGGGCGGAGGATATCGTTGCCGGGCGACGCAGTAGCGCGATGCCGAGCCACAGCAGATAGGCTGCCCCCAGCAGGGTTATTGCCGTTAGCGCCATCGGGTGCCCGGCAATCAGTACACCCACGCCGGCTACCACCACGAGGGTCGCCAGCAGATGCCCTGAGATAAGCCCCGCGACGGCCGGTACGATGCGCTGTCCGTGAATACCCGCGCTGATGGTGTAGGCCCAGTCGGCCCCTGGCGTCACGATCAGCAGAAACGACACCAGCCAGAAGCCGGCGACAAAGCTCATTGCCATGGTGGACATCCTTTATGATTTGTCATTGCGTTATTCTTCGAATCACTTGAGTCGTGGTCGAGAAAGAATAACGGTATTGCCGCGCAATGAGCTTTCAATGTTATGCTTGAAATGGATGGTAAGAGAGAGAATCTTCTAAATGGACAGTATCGATCGAAAAATTCTTGCTGAGCTCCAGGCCGATGGTCGTTTATCGATTACCGAACTCGCCGAACGGGTGAATCTGAGCCTGTCGCCGTGCCATCGGCGCCTGCGTGCGCTGGAGCAGGAAGGGGTGATTACCGGCTATCGCGCCAATCTCGATCCGGGCAAGATGGGCTTTAATTTTGTCGCGCTGGTGTTTGCCACGCTGAGAGAGGGCGATCGTAACGCGGTGAGCGCCTTTGAAGCAGCGGTCGAAGATATCCCACAGATTGTGCTGGCGCAGCGTTTATTTGGCGACCCGGACTATTTAATGCAGGTCGTGACGCGCGACCTCTCTTCGTTCCAGCAGCTCTACGATCAAAAGCTCTCGGCGATGCCGGGAGTACAGCACCTGCGTTCGACGCTGGTGATGAAAACCGTGGTGCAGGACCGGCCGTTTCCGCTGGAAACGCTGAAATAGTTTCGTGCGTAAAGTGCTTGGCTGAAACGATTCGTGTGCTAATATAGCGTGACAGGGGATGGCATTCCCCCTTGAACCGCCGTGTGGCTGATGATGCCTGTTTTTATTCCTGGACCGGGAATGAGCAGGCACACCTCTACCGCGTCCAGGATGATCAATTCATCTAAGGATGCGTCAATGATCTCTGAACGTTTCGCACGTAAAAATACGCTTTTCTTTCTTGTGCAGTGGCTGCTTGTGGCTACGGTGATTGCCGTGCTTGTCGGCTCGGCTTCCGCACTGTTTCTCTTTTCGCTTGATTGGGCCACCGCCACACGCATCGGCCATCGTTGGCTGATCGGACTGTTGCCGTTCGCCGGGTTTGCCGTCGGTTGGCTGTACCTGCGCTTTGGCCGTTCGGTAGAGGCGGGAAACAATCTGATCCTCGAAGAAGTGCATAATCCGGCGAATACGATCCAGCTGCGAATGGCGCCGCTGGTGTTTATCGGCACCGTGGTTTCGCATCTGTTTGGTGCTTCGGTCGGCCGCGAAGGCACCGCCGTGCAAATGGGCGCCTCTATCGCCGACCGTTTTACGCCGTTGTTGAATCTTGATAACGATGCGCGGCGAATGGTGCTGATGGCCGGGGTGAGCGCCGGTTTTTCTTCCGTCTTTGGTACGCCGCTGGCCGGGGCGATATTTGGGATGGAGGTGATGGCGATTGGCCGGATGCACTACACCGCCATCTTCCCCTGCCTGCTGGCGGCGGTGATTGCCGACCAGGTTGGCCTGATGTGGGGCGTGCACCATACGCACTATGCAATGTCGCTGATCCCGCCGATGTCGCTCTGGACGCTGGGTGCGGTGATTATCGCCGGCGGCTGTTTTGGCCTGGCGGCGCGCGCGTTCGCGGATGCCACGCACCTGATTGGCGGCATCATGAAGAAATACGTGGCCTATGCGCCGCTGCGCCCGTTTATTGGCGGGATAATGGTAGCGCTGGCGGTTTACCTGCTGCACGCGGATCGTTATATCGGCCTTGGCATACCGACCATCGTTGATGCCTTCCAGCACCCGCTGGCACCGTGGGATTTTCTCGGCAAGCTGGTCTTTACCGTCGTGTCGCTGGGTAGCGGCTTTAAAGGCGGCGAGGTGACGCCGCTATTTTATGTCGGCGCGACGCTGGGTAATGCGCTGGCGCCGCTGTTGCATCTGCCGTTTGCCTTCCTGGCAGGGCTGGGCTTTGTCGCGGTCTTTGCCGGTGCCGCCAACACGCCGCTGGCTTCTACCCTGATGGCTATTGAGCTGTTCGGCGCCGACGTTGGCGTGTACGCGGCGATGGCCTGCGTGATGGCTTATCTGGTCTCTGGCTATACCGGTATTTATCGGGCTCAGCGGGTTGCCTGCCTGAAGCATCAGGTGGTACCGGAAGGGATTGCGCTGTCGGAACTGCCTGCCTGGCAGCGTAAAAATGCTCGCGAACATGCCCGGACCGAAGAAGCAAAAGCGGATAGCTAATAACGTATTGTTGTAACAGCATGGATTTCTTATTGCAAAAATGTAAATAACGAACTCAATATTTGTTATTTCAGAATGGCGGCTCATTCTGGCTATCTTGATTTCAGCCCACTCCCCGGCAATGAATCAGGAGAAAACCAGAATGAGCAGACAAATCAAATTAGGCGCTTTTCTTCCCGGCGGCGGTCAACATATTGCGGCGTGGCGGCATCCGGATCAGCCTGCCGACGGCGCAACCAGTTTCGAATTTCATAAGCAGCTGGCGCAGACCGCCGAGCGCGGCTTGTTTGATGCCTACTTTCTGGCCGATGGCCTGGCGATCCCGGCCTCTGGCGTAACCGACGGCGGCACGGCGAAGGTAGCCGGTTTTGAGCCGCTCACGCTGTTCTCCGCGCTGGCGCCGCTGACCAAAAATATCGGCTTTATCGCCACCGCATCCACCACCTATGAAGAACCCTATAATCTGGCGCGAAAGTTCGCCTCGCTGGATTTGATCTCCGGCGGCCGCGCGGGTTGGAACGTGGTGACCACGGCGACGGAAGCGGCAGCGCACAATTTCAACCTCGATACCCAGCATCCGCATGAATACCGCTATCAGCGGGCGAAAGAGCACGTTGAGGTGGTGAAAAAACTGTGGGATAGCTTTGAAGATGATGCGTTCCTGCGCGATAAGGCCTCCGGGCAGTTCTTCGATCGTCAAAAGGTGCACGACACCAACCACGTCGGCAAATTCTTTAAAGTACGCGGCCCGCTGAACGTCGCGCGCTCGGCGCAAGGTCAACCGGTTATCGTACAGGCCGGGCAATCGGAGAGCGGTCGGGCGCTGGCGGCAGCCACGGCGGAAGTGATCTTTACCTCCCACCAACATCTCGAGACGGCGCAGGCTTTTTATCGTGACATCAAATCTCGCGCCAGGGCGGTCGGCCGTAATCCGGATCACGTGCTGATCATGCCAGGCGTTGCGCCGTTTATCGGGCGTACCGAGGAAGAAGCCAAAGAAAAATACCACAAGCTGACTTCGCTTATCGTCGAAGCCGATGGCATTGCGCTACTGAACGGTCTGGCCGGTGGCGGGATCGATCTGGGGAAATTCGATCCTGATGGCCCGCTGCCGCCGCTGCCGGTGACGGAAGGCATGAAGTCGCGTCCTGAGCTGATCCGCCAGATCGCCGATGACAACAATTTCACTATCCGCCAGCTGTACCAATGGGTGGCGACCGCGCGCGGGCACTTTACCGTGGTCGGCAGCGCTGAGCAGGTGGCCGATACGCTGCAGGAATGGTTTGAGAACGAAGCGGCCGACGGTTTCAACGTGCTGCCGCCCTGGCTGCCGGGCGGGCTGGATGACTTTATCGAGCTGGTGGTGCCTATTTTGCAAAAGCGCGGGGTGTTCCGCACTCGCTATGAAGGCACAACGCTGCGCGAAAATCTGGGGCTGCCGTTTGCCGAAAACCGCTACAGCGCTGCGCGCAACGCCAAAGTGGCCTGAGGAGGAGCTATGTTTTATTCCGCTACGCGTATTCGTCTGAAGGCCCGCCGCGCCGCCGCGCCGGCCTACGGTCTGTGGTATCAGCGCAGTTTGTCGCTGATTGCCCGTTATGGCCTGCTGGCGCTGTTTTTCGCCGGCTGGCAAATCGCCAGCACCGCGGGCTGGTTGAACGCCGCGGTGATCCCGCCGCTGGATAAAATCTTTGTCGCGCTGTGGAACGGCATAACCGAAGGGGCGCTGCTGGGGGACATCACCATTAGCCTGCAGCGAGCCGGTCTGGCCTTTGCCGCTGCCATTGTGGTGGGCATTCCGCTGGGACTGTTTATGGGGCAAATTCGCCCGCTCGAACAGGCGCTGGACCCCATCTTACAGCTCTTCCGTCAGACTTCTGCGCTGGCGCTGTACCCGATCTTTATCCTGCTGCTGGGGCTGGGGGAAACCTCAAAAGTATTCGTCATCTTCTGGGCGGCGCTGTTCCCGATTCTGCTGTCGACCATTAGCGGCGTGAAAGAGGTGGACGGTAAGCTGCTGGAAATGGCGCGCACTTTCGGCGCAGGCCGTCTGACGCTGTTTTACCGGGTGATTGTCCCAGCTTCCGTCCCTTCTATTTTTGTCGGCCTGCGTCTGTCCGCGACCACTGCGCTGCTGTTGCTGATTGCCGCTGAGATGATTGGCGCTAATCAGGGCATCGGTTTTCGGGTGATGAATGCGCAATATAACTTCCAAATTCCCATGATGTTCGCGGCAATATTTCTGCTGGCTTTTGCCGGGTTATTAGCGAATGCCATTCTGGTCATTTTGCAACGCCGACTGTGTCGCTGGAACTCTCGTAACCATTAATTTTGCACGTTATTTTGCGTTTTTACATCTAGCCTGACGGGAATATAAATAATGAAAAAACAGATCTATTTTGTGTGGGTAGCGGTCCTTTTTCTCGTTGGCATGAGTGCCTCCGTACGGGCGCAGGAAGAGGTCACGATGCGCTATATGGCGAGCTACGGCGGTATTTCTGCGCACGAATTAGCGGAAGCGCTGGGGTATTTTAAAGGCACCGGCGTAGCGATCAAAAATGCCGGCTACGCCAGCGGCGGCCCGGAGTCGTTATTTGCGCTGGCTTCTAACAGCATTGATATTGGCTCGGCGGCGACGCCTGCGGTGATTAACGCCATCGCCAACGGCAACGACTTCGTGGCGGCATACCCGACCAACGGCATCAATGAGACCACCAAATCTATCTTCTACGTGAAGGAAGATAGCCCGATTAAGTCCATCAAAGATTTAGTCGGAAAAAGCGTCGCTGTGAATACCCTGGGTGCGCATCTGGACTACACCCTGCGCGAAGCGTTGCACCAGGCGAACCTGCCGGAAAACGCGGCGAAGCCGGTTGCGGTGCCGGGCCCACAGCTCGAGCAGACCTTGCGTTCCGGGCAGGTGGACGTGGCGGCGTTTGGCTACTGGCAAACCACCTTTGAAGGCGCGGCGCGTAGCCACGGCGGCCTGCGTCCTATTTTCAACGATGCTGATGTGCTCGGCCCGATTGCCGGCGGCTTTACGGTGCTGCGTGCGGATTTCGTGAAGCAGCATCCTGACGCAGCGCGCGTCTTCGTTGTGGAATCTGCGCGTGCGCTGGACTTTGCCCGTGATAACCCGGAAAAAGTGCGCGAAATTATGGCTAACATCCTCAAAGAACGCGGTGAAAACCCGGAAGTGGCGAAGTACTTCACCGGCTACGGCGTGCGTAAGGGCGGGCAGTCTGAGCCGCACGACGTGCAGTTCTGGCTGGATATTCTTGAGCGTGACGGCGTGCTGAAAAAAGGCCAGTTAAAAGCCTCAAACATTTTGCTCAAAACGGAAGGTGTATGATGACGGCGACGATACAAACCCCGCGCGGCGATATCTCAATTCGCAGCTTGCGTAAGACCTTCTCCCTTGAAGGCAAGCCGTTTGATGTCTTCCGCGACCTCAATTTACAGATTGAAAGCGGCCAGAGTATTGCTATCGTCGGGCCGAGCGGTTGCGGGAAAACCACGCTGCTGCGTATTCTGGCGGGGCTGGAAACACCTGACGCCGGCGATGTGATTATCGACGGTCAGGCGGTGCACGGTATGAGCCGCGAGCGGGCGGTCATATTTCAGGAGCCGCGCCTGTTGCCATGGCTGACGGTGCTGGAAAACGTCAGCTTCAGCCTGGATGTGCAAGGCGTTGCGCGCAAGCAGGCCAGGGCGCGGGCGAAAGAGGCGATTGAACTGGTGGGGCTGAGCCACTGTGAGCAGGCCTTGCCGAACCAGCTTTCCGGCGGCATGGCGCAGCGCGTGGGGATTGCGCGAGCGCTGACGATTCAGCCAGAGATCCTGCTGCTGGATGAACCGCTGGGGGCGCTGGATGCGATGACTAAAATCACCATGCAGGAAGAGCTGGTGCGCATCCGTGACGCGGAAAAAATGACGATGGTGCTGGTGACGCACGATCTCGAAGAGGCGATTTATCTGGCCGATCGGGTGTTGATATTACCAAAAATCAAGGGCGATACGATTCGTACCATTGAGGTCACGCTGCCGCGTCCGCGCGAGCGCAGCAGCAGCGAATTTGTCCGTCTTCGCCAACAGTTAATGGCAGAATTTGGCCTGCATTAATTGATACTCGAATAAAGGAGAATATTAACTTTATTTCCTTGCAAAGAATGCGGCTGCTTTTTTTAATTAAAAAAAGCGGGCAGGGGAGTATTGTTAATGTTTTTAATTAAATATGGGTGATATTTTAAAATAATGTAAAAGTGCGCTACTATTGTCGCACTCAATACATTCTGCTATGCGAATATCATCATTATGCCTGCAATTAATAAAAAACTATTCTCGCTGGCCGCGCTTGCGCTGCTGGTGAATTCAGCCGCTTACGCCAATTCCGATACGCCGGAAAAAACCGATGTTCTGCTGATCGGCGGCGGCATCATGAGCGCCTCACTGGGCACCTGGCTGCAGGAATTACAGCCTGACTGGAAACAGGTCATGGTCGAAAAACTCGACAAGGTGGCCCTGGAATCTTCTAACGGTTGGAATAATGCCGGAACCGGCCACTCGGCCAACATGGAATTAAACTACACGCCGGAGCGCCCGGACGGCACTATCGACGTGAGCAAAGCGCTGGAAATTAACGAACAGTTTATGATTTCCCGCCAGTTCTGGTCGGCACAGGTTAAGCGCGGCGTGCTGAATAATCCGCATGCGTTTATTAACTCGACGCCGCACATGAGTTTCGTGTGGGGCGATAAAAACGTGGAATACCTCGGCAAACGCTACGATGCGCTGCAAAAAACCACGCTGTTCCTGGGCATGAAATTCTCAACCAATCATCAGCAAATTGCCGAATGGGCGCCGCTGGTTATGGCTGGCCGTGACCCACAGCAGAAGGTGGCCGCGACCTAGACGCCGGTGGGGACGGACGTTAACTACGGTGAAATTACTCGCCAGCTGATCGGCAGCCTGCAAAAGAACCCGCACTTCACACTGCAAACCTCCTCTGAAGTGACCGAATTTAAGCGCAACGGCGATAACTCCTGGCATGTGACCATTGAAGATGTGAGTAGCGGTAAACAGCACGCGATTGACGCGAAGTACGTGTTTATTGGCGCTGGTGGCGGCGCGCTGAAGCTGTTGCAGAAAACCGGTATTCCGGAAGCGGATAATTATGCGGGCTTCCCGGTGGGCGGTTCCTTCCTGATGACTGAGAACCCGGATGTCACTCGCCAGCATCTGGAAAAAGTCTACGGGCAGGCGTCCGTGGGTGCGCCGCCGATGTCGGTACCGCATATTGATGCGCGCTTTATCGACGGTAAGCGCGTGGTGCTGTTCGGGCCGTTTGCGACCTTCTCCACCAAGTTCCTGAAGCAGGGATCGTTCTTCGATCTGCTAAGCACCACCACGACCAGCAACGTAATGCCGATGACCCACGTTGGCCTGGATAACTTTGATCTCGTGAAATATCTTATCAGCCAGGTGATGTTAAGCGACGACGATCGTTTTGCGGCACTGAAAGAGTATTACCCTGCAGCACGTAAGGAAGACTGGACGCTGATCCAGGCCGGTCAGCGTGTGCAGATTATTAAGAAAGACGCTGACAAAGGCGGTGTGCTGAAGCTGGGGACCGAAGTTGTGGTTGACCAGCAGCGCACGATTTCTGCACTGCTGGGCGCATCGCCCGGAGCGTCAACGGCTGCGCCGATTACGCTGAACGTGATTAAAAAGCTGTTCCCTGAGCAGTTTAACTCGCCGGAATGGCAGAGCAAAATCCGCAGCATCGTGCCGAGCTTTGGCCAGAATCTGAATGGTAATACCGCGCTCACCCAGCAGGTATGGGATGACACGGCCGCCACCTTGCAACTGACCAAACCGCCGGTTATTCAGATGCCCGCCGCACCGGTCGCGCAGGCTAAACCGGTAGAACAGCCGGCGACCGCCTCGCCGCAGCATGATATGGCGCTGTAAGCCTCGCGGCTGACCTGAATAATAAAAAAGACCTGACGGTTACCCCGGCAGGTCTTTTTTTACGTCATGAGGGTCTTAACCCAAAAACATCACCGACACGCACATCACGCCGACAATCAGCGTAATCAGGCTGCCGATAGAGCGGTAGGGTTTCAGCGTGGGAATCAGGTAGGTCGACAGCGTTGGCATGATAAACAGAATCATGGCAATCAGCGGGCCGCTGATAGCATAAATCATGGATATCGCGTTCGGATTGATGCAGCAGACGATAAACGTCACCGTGGACACCAGCAGGATCGACAGGCCGCGGTTGAACGAGCGGCTTTTGCGTACGCCCACCTGGTTGAGCGACGATTTTACCATCTCGCTTGCGCCTTCAATCACGCCAAAGTAGGTGCCGAGGAACGATTTCGACATCGCCACGACCGCGACAATAATGCCGGAAATCGACAGCCAGCCAGGCGAGTTGGGCATCATCGACAGCGCAGAAAGGATGGTCACGCCTTCCTCTTTCGCTGTATTAATGTATGACGGCGGAATCGACAACAGGCAGCTGAAGACGAAGAACAGCACGCTCAGGCAGATAATCAGATACGCCACCTTCATGATTTTTTTGCATTTACCCATGGCCTGCTCGCCGTATTTCTCTCGCCTGTCGATGGCGAAGGTCGAAATAATCGGCGTATGGCTAAAAGCGAAAACCATCACGGGAATGGAAAGCCACACCTGGTGTAACGTATGGGTGTTGACCTCCATCTGCGTCGTCAGCAGCGAAGGCTGCCAGCTGCCGGTCAGGTATACGGACAGGAACAGGAAGTAGGCGATCAGCGGGAATACCAGCATTCCCATCACCTTGATGGTGGTCTGGCGACCGGTCAGGAAAATCAGGTTCAGCAGCACGACCACGCCCAGGCTGATGAGCGCGCGCAGCGGCAAATCAACCGGCCGATAGCGGGAGAGCTGTTCCGCTAGTGAGTTGGTAATGGCAACCGCATAGATCAACACCACCACGAAGAACGCAATAAAGTAGAGCGCGGTGATCAGGCTGCCGATCTTTTTCCCATAGTAATGGGTGACGGCACCGGTGATACCCACGCTAGCCGGCGTGTTAGCGGAGAGGATGAACTGGCATAAAGCGCGATGCGGCCAGTACGTTAATGGCCAGGCAACCAGCGCGGTGATGAACAGCACAACCGCGCCGGCGGCGCCCAGCTGGATGGGCAGGAAAAGGGTTCCCGCCCCGACGGCAGTGCCATATAAGGCAAAGCTCCATAGAGTCTCTTCTTTAGACCAGATTTTAGACATTATTCGAATGTATCAACCATAAAACCAAAAAAATGGCGGATAATTTACCATAATTAGCTTTTCGTGTGGCTGAACATTTCCAGGCCGACGGCTATCGGCCTGAAAAGAGGATTAATTTTGTGCGTAGAGATTCTGCTGGCGACGCTTCATGATGCGATCGCGCAGGGTGTCGTACGCCCAGTTGTAGAGCATGGTGTAGGGCAGGAAGAACAGGAAGAAACCGATCTCCAGCGTCAGCGCCTGGAGCAGCGTGACGCCGAGCACGAACGAGACAATGCTGACGCCGATAACAATAAACCCACACTCGAATCCTAAAGCGTGCAGGGCTCGGACTTTCGCCGTGCGCTTCACGCGGGTGACGGGCCACAGGCGATCGAAGACGGCGTTATAAATGATGTTCCACACCATGGCGGTGGTGGCGAGAATAATCGTCAGCCCGCCCATTTCCAGCACCGAACGCTGCATCAGCCATGCGGCGGTGGGCGCAAGGATCGCGGTGGCGATGCCTTCAAAGCAAACGGCATGAAAAATACGCTCCGGGAGCTTTCTGCGATGTAATAAATCTTGCTGCATGTGATGACCTTTGTTTTATGGAATACGGTTGTGCGCATTTTATGGAGAAATGTGATAAGTAAAAGATAGAATCCATCGATAAAGTAGATACTTCATGCGCTATTCCCCCGAAGCACTGACCGCGTTTGTTGAAACCGTTTCCTGCGGCTCGTTTTCGGCCGCTGCCCGTCGACTGCGCAAGAGCCAATCGACGGTCAGTACGGCCATCGCCCACCTGGAGGTGGATCTTGGCGTCACGCTTTTCGATCGCTCCGCGCGTCAGCCGGTACTGACGGTGGAAGGCCAGCGGGTATTGAGCTATGTTCAGGCCATTCTGGCTGCCAGCGAACGGCTCGATGAGTTGGCCGTGTCGCTGAGTGGTGAAACCGAGGCACGGCTGGCGTTTGTGCTCTCCGATACGCTGCATCCTGACGTGCTGGAAGATCTTCTGGCGCAGTTCGACCTGCGGTTTCCGCATACGGAGTTTGAGTGCCTGGTGGGTGAAGACGACGATGTGGTCGATCTGTTGCAAAAAGGCCGCGCGCAGGTGGGGCTGATTGAGGCGCGCGACGACTATCCCACCGACATTGGCCATACTCGCCTGCCGATGCGCACGCATATGGCGATTTACGTTGCGCCGGGGCACCCGCTGGCCGCGCAGTCGAAAGTGGAATGGGAGCAGCTGCGAACCTGGCGCGAGCTCCGGCTGAATACTTATCTGGAAAATCGCGCCACGCCCGCGCGCGGCCCGGTGTGGTCGGCACCAAACTACCTGATGCTGCTGAGCATGGCGGCGCAGGGGTTAGGCTGGTGTGCGCTGCCCTGCGCGCTGGTAGAGGAGTTTTCTCGATCGGCGGAGCTGAAGATGCTGGATATTGCGGGCTGGCCGATGGCGGTTTCTATCGATCTGCTGTGGCATAAAGAAGCCCCGCTGGGCGCTGCCGGAAGCTGGCTGCGGCAGTATCTACAGCAGGCGTCGGCGTAACGCGGATGAGATGAATTTCCTTTGTGATAAAACTCACTTTTTTTAAACAATTGCGAAAATATTTGATAACAATCATCTACTATACGCAGGTTATTTTGCGCTGAGGTCAAGATGAAAGATGTCGTTATCGTAGGTGCAGTCCGTACGCCCATCGGCTGTTTTCAGGGGGCGCTTGCTCGCCATTCTGCCGTCGAACTGGGTAGCCTGGTGATCAACGCGTTGGTGGAACGCAGCGGTATTTCCGCCGCGTCGATCGATGAGGTGATTATTGGTCAGGTTTTGACCGCAGGAACCGGGCAAAATCCGGCGCGACAGTCTGCGATAAAAGGCGGTCTGCCGAATACCGTCTCGGCCATTACCATCAACGACGTCTGCGGTTCGGGGCTGAAGGCGCTGCATCTGGCGACCCAGGCGATTCAGTGCGGTGAAGCGGATGTGGTGATTGCCGGCGGACAGGAGAACATGAGCCGCGCGCCGCACGTGCTGACCGACAGCCGCACCGGCGCGCAGCTTGGCAACAGTCAACTGATTGATAGCCTGGTTCACGACGGCCTGTGGGACGCTTTTAACGACTACCACATGGGGGTCACGGCGGAAAATCTGGCGCGTGAATACGGTATTAGCCGCGAGCAGCAGGATGCATGGGCGCTTAGCTCGCAGCACAAAGCGCGTAAGGCCATTGATTCAGGCCGCTTTCGTGATGAAATTGTGCCGGTGATTAACCCGCTGCCGGACGGCGGCAGGCAGGTTGTCGATACCGATGAACAGCCGCAAACGGATGCCAGCGCCGAAGCGTTGGCGCGTTTAAGCCCTTCCTTCGACCACGCCGGTTCGGTTACAGCGGGGAACGCGTCATCCATTAATGACGGCGCGGCGGCAGTGCTGATGATGAGCGAAAGCAAAGCGCTTGAACTGGGGCTGCCGATTCTGGCGCGCATCCGCGCCTTTGCCAGCGTGGGCGTCGATCCGGCGCTGATGGGGATTGCTCCGGTGTATGCCACGCGCCGTTGTCTGGAGCGCGTCGGGTGGCAGTTGAATGATGTCGACCTGATTGAGGCTAACGAGGCGTTTGCCGCCCAGGCGATTTCGGTGGGTAAAATGCTGGAATGGAACGCGCAGAAGGTCAATGTGAACGGTGGGGCAATTGCGCTCGGGCATCCTATCGGTGCATCTGGCTGCCGTATTCTTGTTTCTCTGGTGCATGAGATGATTAAGCGTGATGCCCGTAAAGGGCTGGCGACGCTGTGTATCGGTGGCGGTCAGGGTGTGGCGCTCGCCGTTGAGCGCGATATTCAGTAAGTTATCTTTAGTTTCCCTCATATTTTTTCTTTTCAGAAAGACCTCATTTGAGGTCTTTTTTGTTTATTCCCGCCGAACTGCCAGACAATAAACGTGTTTTTGTCTAGTTCTCTTCTTTGGCGTTTTATTCATATTTGTTTCAGATGTAAGCATTGTGAATCAGTTCATCCTTAGCATGGATATAAGTAGAAAATTGAATATTTCGCCTGCTAAAAATAACTCACGTTATTTGTTTTGTGATAACCATCTGTTATTTAAGTAAAATATTGAAAATTTAATTCAGTTTAAATAAATCTTTGTGATCTAAGTTTTATTTTTTAAGGGTTATGTAGGTTTTTTATTGAGCTTTATCACGTCCTCTTTGTGCCAGTTTTTCTGAAACAAATAATTACGATCTTGATCACTAAAATAGATATTTGGAAAAAATAAAATCCAATTCCATAAAAAAGAAACATAATTTCAATTGAGGGATGGCAAATGCTTAAGAAAACTCTGGCCCTGGCTGTATTATCCGGTATGTCTTTCGCCGCATCGGCGGTCACCGTTGACCTGCGTCATGAATATATTGACAGCGGTTCCAACGCCGACCGCGTTGCGGTATCTCATCGCTTTGATAACGGTCTTGGTTTTGGCGTAGAAGCGAAGTGGAAGACCGGTGGTGATACTGATAAACAGGACCGCCCGTTCAACGAAATCGTGGGTAATGGTCACGAAGAGTCCATTAACTGGCGCTGGAAAGTGACCAATAATTTTGCCCTGAACCCGGGCTTTAACATCGAAAGTAAAGATAGCTTCTCTATCTACAAACCTTATCTGCATGCGCAGTACAGCTTCGACAGCGGTTTCTATGTCGCTGCGCGTTACCGCTACGAATATACGCGCGTTCCGGCAACGTCAAGCAACGGCGGCGTGGATGATAAAGTCAACAAACTCGATACCTGGGTGGGTTGGGCGATGGGTGACTGGCGCGTCGAGCTGAACTACGTTTATGCGCGCAGTACTGAGGCTGATGCTCAGCATAAGAGCCTGTACCGCAACAATAACAAACCGTACAGCAACGAATACAACGCCAAGATGGCCTACAAGTGGGATAAAAACTGGTCACCGTATTTTGAAGTGGGGAACGTGGGCGTCAAATCTACCGATGAACGCCAGACCCGTCTGCGCGTTGGGGTAGCGTACTCCTTCTGACATTAACAAAATCGGACCCTCATCCGTTTTCCCCCCGGAGCATTTGGCCGGGGGTTTTCGTTTTTCGTGTCCGTGCGCCAGTATTGTGCGCGTAATGTCTTGCCCGATGGCGCTTCGCTTATCGGGCATAATATGACAGGCAAAAAAAGGCCCTCCAGAAGGAGGGCAAGGCCAGTTACAGAAACACTAAACTCAGAATTTTAAGCTTGTACTAACTTACGTTCGGTCGGCAGTTTGGCGATATACAGCGCCGGTTTGCCGTCTTTGTCAGAGCTGAACAGCACCGCGCTGTCGTCCGGGGTAAAGGACGGATGCGGGTGAGTCACCTGACGACTGTTTTGTACCGTTGCCCACGAGGTGTCGTGGCGCGCAATCGGGAAGTAGGCTTTTTTCGCGACATCAAAGCCATACAGATACGGATCGTTGTCGATGGTGTAGCCGCTGGTGTCCTTAACGTCGACCGGGGTACCGGAGCCATCGCCGACCAGCATGGTGCCGTCGAAGTTGCTCATCAGGTGCGAGCAGGCCGGCATCTGCATCAGCGCTTCGTTTACGTTGGTATCCGGGTTGAAGCGGTAAATGGTACGACCCTGCTTGCCTTTCAGGTAGGAGACGTAAACCAGTGCCGAACCGTTGGGTACCCAGAACTCGTGCGTGCAGCTTTCGCCTTCCGCATGCTCTTTCACTTTACGCACGTTGCTGCCGTCTTCATTAACCAGCCACATACGTGCATCAACCAGATCGTGCGGACCTTCGTGGCAGAACGCGACGGTATTGTCGTCAAACGGGCGGTAAATCGGGTGGCCAAGCCAGTTTTTCTCTTCGTGGATCACCGCGCTTTCGCCGGTTTGCAGATCGACGCGCAGCAGACGGCAGTGCGGGCCTTTGTGGAAGAAATCGTGGAACAGCTGCCAGTCGTTCAGCGGCGTCCAGTCGCTTTTCGCGATTTCAATGCCGACCAGTTTGGTGCAATCGCTGTTAGAGACCCAGGTGCCGTAACCTACCCACTCTTCCGGCACGCGGTACACTTCGCGCTCGACCAGCGTTTTCAGATTCACTTCCAGCAGCGTGCGGTCGTTCTTCACATAATAAAGAGATTGGTCATCCGGAGACAGGAAGCCGCCGAAGGTGTTATCGCCTGCGCCTTCGGTCAGCTGTACGGCTTCGGCGTTCGCCACATCCAGCAGGTAGTAGTTCCAATGGCCGTCAAACTCACCAGCAAACAGCAGATGGCTGCCATCATTAAAGAAGCACCTTTGATAGAAGTAGTTACGATGACAGGTGACTTCTGGTGGTGTTAAGCGGGTGATTTCCGCGCCGGTGTCCGGGTCGCGGCTGACCTCATAATTCAATTTTACCCGCATGCCTTTAGCCATGATGCTCTCCTTTTACTGATGCGGTCACGAGGTGCTATCAACCCCGCTAGCCGATATGGATGTCATTTTAAAAATTAGGTGTTAATTTATCAAAACACCGTTTCAATGTTTGTGATGTCAGACGCAGTTTATACGAAAAATCATCATTTCTGCGACTTTTTTGGTAAGGCTTTTGCCCCCCAGTCAAGCGCATCTTTGTTTTTGCACCCTCCTTTACTCCATAGAGAGTATTTTTCAAAGAAACATGTAACTAAATGAATAATATTGTTTTTTATTTTTCCTGCATGCCGCTGCATGGCGTATTCGTGATCTCATTTGCATTTTTGATATTAATTCACAGAAAAAATGAAACGATGTTTTATTTGCAATTGAAAACCCATTTCATCAGAGATAAGATACGAGCATTAACAAAGCGGAACGAAGTTTCGTTCTTATAAAGAGCATCACACCACATTTTCCTGGAGGTTCAGGTGGAAGTACGACAGAGCATTCATAGCGCTCATGCTAAAACGCTGGATACGCAGGGTCTTCGCGAAGAGTTTTTAGTTGAGCAGGTATTTGTCGCTGATGAATACACCATGGTGTACAGCCACATCGATCGCATTATCGTTGGCGGCATCATGCCGGTAGCGAAAACCGTATCCGTCGGCGGTGAAGTGGGTAAGCAGCTCGGCGTGAGCTACTTCCTGGAACGCCGCGAGCTGGGCGTCATTAACATTGGCGGCGCGGGCACGATTACCGTTGACGGCCAGTGCTTCGAGATAGGTCATCGCGACGCGCTTTACGTGGGCAAAGGGGCAAAAGAAGTGGTGTTCGCCAGCGTCGACGCGGCGAAACCGGCTAAGTTTTACTACAACTGTGCGCCAGCACACACCACGTACCCGACGAAAAAAGTCACTCCGGCCGACGTTGCGCCGGTCACGCTGGGCGATAACCTCACCAGCAACCGTCGTACCATCAACAAATACTTTGTTCCGGATGTGCTGGAAACCTGTCAGCTCAGCATGGGGCTGACCGAACTGGCGCCGGGCAACCTGTGGAACACCATGCCGTGCCACACTCACGAGCGCCGCATGGAAGTCTATTTCTATTTCAACATGGATGAAGACAGCTGCGTATTCCACATGATGGGGCAGCCACAGGAAACGCGTCACATTGTGATGCATAACGAACAGGCGGTGATCTCACCGAGCTGGTCAATCCACTCGGGCGTAGGTACTAAGGCGTATACCTTCATCTGGGGGATGGTGGGCGAGAACCAGGTCTTTGATGACATGGATCACGTGGCCGTTAAGGATCTGCGCTAGTCGCGGACAGCATTGTACACAGAACCTTTCGGGCGACATCAAGCGCCGAATGACGATGTGTATAGATTAACAATGCCTGTCCGGTACAGGCGCTAATGACAAGGAATAAAAAAATGATTTTGGATTCATTCTCTCTGCAGGGCAAAGTTGCCGTTGTCACCGGTTGTGATACGGGTCTGGGTCAAGGTATGGCGCTGGGTCTGGCGGAAGCGGGCTGCGACATCGTGGGTATCAACATCGTTGAGCCGACTGAAACCATCGAGCGCGTTACCGCGCTGGGCCGTCGCTTCCTGAGCCTGACCGCTGACCTGCGTCAGATTGATGGCATCCCGGCACTGCTGGAGCGCGCGGTAGCTGAATTCGGCCATATCGATATTCTGGTTAACAACGCGGGTCTGATTCGCCGTGAAGATGCGATCGACTTCAGTGAAAAAGACTGGGACGACGTCATGAACCTGAATATCAAGAGCGTGTTCTTCATGTCCCAGGCTGCGGCGAAGCACTTCATCGCGCAGGGCAAAGGCGGCAAAATCATCAACATCGCTTCCATGCTCTCCTTCCAGGGCGGCATCCGCGTTCCGTCTTACACCGCGTCTAAAAGCGGCGTAATGGGCGTAACCCGCCTGATGGCGAACGAGTGGGCGAAGCACGGCATCAACGTCAACGCGATTGCTCCGGGCTATATGGCGACCAACAACACCCAGCAGCTGCGTGCTGACGAAGAGCGTAGCGCTGCAATCCTTGACCGTATCCCGGCGGGGCGTTGGGGTCTGCCGAGCGACCTGATGGGGCCGATCGTCTTCCTGGCTTCTCCGGCATCTGACTACATCAACGGCTATACCGTTGCGGTAGACGGCGGCTGGCTGGCGCGCTAAGCGTTCGCTCGCGATAAAAAAACCTGCTACGGCAGGTTTTTTTATTCCCGCACGGCGGCGGAAGGCCTCCCGCGTAGTATTGTATTTATCCATATCGAAATGCATGAATTATCCATGCTGCCCAGATTGTCATATCGGATAAAGGCTAATTTTATTGACGCGCAGAGGTGATGTAACAAATGTCGCGCATCATTGAAAGTCAAATATCCATCACAAAATCACTCTACCCAGCAATATAGTCCATATCCTTGACCTTTCTTACCTGACAACGTTACGCGTCCTCCCCGTACTTTATGCGTATGTCTTACTCTGTCTGGCAGGAAAAAAATGACTTCAATCAGTAACGACTCTACGGTAATGCCGAGCGCACAGCGCGATACCCGGCGCATGAATTGGTTTGTCTCATTCGCCGCCGCGGTGGCCGGGCTGCTCTTTGGATTGGATATCGGGGTGATTGCGGGTGCGCTGCCCTTTATTACCGACCACTTCGTCTTGTCTAATCGTCTGCAGGAATGGGTGGTCAGCAGCATGATGCTGGGCGCAGCAATTGGTGCCCTGTTTAACGGCTGGCTCTCTTTCCGCCTGGGACGGAAATACAGCCTGATGGTGGGGGCCGTGCTTTTTGTGGCGGGGTCGCTGGGATCGGGTTTTGCCGTCAATGTGGAAATGTTGCTGGTTGCCAGGGTGGTTCTCGGCGTGGCCGTAGGGATCGCTTCCTACACCGCGCCGCTGTATCTGTCGGAAATGGCCAGCGAGAACGTTCGCGGTAAGATGATCAGTATGTACCAGTTGATGGTGACGCTGGGGATCGTGATGGCGTTCCTGTCCGATACCGCGTTCAGCTACAGCGGCAACTGGCGTGCGATGCTTGCCGTGCTGGCGCTACCGGCGGTTGTCCTGATTGTATTGGTTGTCTTCCTGCCTAACAGCCCGCGCTGGCTGGCGGAAAAGGGCCGCCATATTGAGGCCGAAGAGGTACTGCGGATGCTGCGCGACACCTCTGAGAAAGCGCGCGATGAGCTGAACGAAATTCGTGAAAGCCTGAAGCTGAAGCAGGGCGGCTGGGCGCTGTTTAAGATCAATCGCAACGTCCGCCGCGCCGTATTTCTTGGCATGCTGCTGCAGGCGATGCAGCAATTCACCGGCATGAATATCATCATGTACTACGCGCCGCGTATTTTTAAAATGGCGGGCTTCACCACCACCGAACAGCAGATGATTGCCACGCTGGTGGTTGGGCTGACCTTCATGTTCGCCACCTTTATTGCCGTGTTTACCGTGGACAAAGCGGGGCGTAAACCGGCGCTGAAAATCGGCTTTACCGTGATGGCGCTCGGTACGCTGGTGCTGGGCTACTGCCTGATGCAGTTTGATAACGGCACCGCCTCAAGCGGGCTGTCCTGGCTGTCGGTGGGCATGACCATGATGTGCATTGCCGGCTATGCGATGAGCGCTGCGCCGGTGGTGTGGATCCTGTGTTCCGAAATTCAGCCGCTGAAATGTCGCGACTTTGGTATCACCTGTTCAACCACGACGAACTGGGTATCGAATATGATTATCGGCGCGACCTTCCTGACGCTGCTGGATTCGATTGGTGCGGCAGGGACGTTCTGGCTGTACACCGTGCTGAACGTGGCGTTTATCGGCGTCACCTTCTGGCTGATTCCGGAAACCAAAGGGGTTACGCTGGAGCACATTGAACGCAAGCTGATGAAAGGCGAGAAATTGCGCAATATCGGCGTCTGATGGAATGCCCGGTGGCGCTACGCTTACCGGGCCTACAAGGTAGCGCCAAACGTAGGCCGGGTAAGGCGTAGCCGCCACCCGGCTTTTTTTATACCTTCGCTAAATACAGCGCCGGCATCCCCTCCGCGTCGGACGTATACAGCACCCACTTACCGTCCGGTGAGAACGACGGATGCGGGTGTGTCACCTGGCGGTCGCCGTCCAGCACTTTCCAGCTGCTGTTGTGTTGGCAAATGGCTTTCTTGCCGCCGGTTTGCAGATCGAACACCCAGATAAACGGATCGTTCAGGCTAATATCACCGGTGTTATGCGGTGCGCCGTCGCCTACAATCAGCGAGCCATCGTGGTTGCTCATCAGGTGAGAGCAGGGCGGGATCTCCATCAACTGGAGGTTTTCCAGCGTTGCGGGATCGGCGCTGTAGAGATAGCGGTGCGGGTTATTCTCCTGATGGGCGACGTAATACAGCGCCGAACCGTCCGGAACCCAGAATTCATGGGTAAAGCTTTCTCCCGGCTGCTGCTGACGCACGCAGCGAACGTTGCTGCCGTCTTCGTTCACCAGCCACATACGCGCGTCGATCGCATCACGCGGACCTTCATGGCAAAACGCCACCGTCGCGTCGTCAAACGGGCGGTAGATCGGGTGCCCCAGCCAGCGTTTTTCCTGCAAAATGGTGCGCTGCTCGCCGGTTTTTAGATCGATATTGATTAAGCGGCATTCCGGGTTGGTAAAGTAGAACGCGCGGAATTTCGACCAGTCGGTCAGCGGCTGCCAGTCGCTTTTTTTAATCTCAATGCCAACCAGCTTTGTGCAGTCTGAGTTTGCTACCCAGGTGCCGTAGGCAACCCACTCGTCATCCACCTCGTAGACCACGTACTCTTCCAGCGTGGTCAGATCGACGCGTCTAAGCTGGCGCGTATCTTTTACATACCACAGCGATTGGTCGTCATCGGAAAGAAAACCACCGAAGGTGTTATCCCCGGCGCCGTCGGTCAGTTGGGTTGCCTGTTGCGCGGCAATATCCAGCAAGTAGTAGTTCCAGTGCCCCTCGAACGCACCGCCAAAAATCAGCTTGCCGCCGTCGCGGGTGAAGCATTTTTGGTAGAAGTAGTTACGATGGCAAATGATATGCGGTGGCGTCATCCGGATCACTTCGTGACCGGTTTCGCTGTCCTTCTGGTGGCGGAAATTCAGCGGGATGATTTTGCCTTTCATGTCCTTTCTCCTTGAATAAAAAAATACCCCGCAACCGGAAGTTGCAGGGTATTAACGCATTAACAGCAATTAACGCATGGCGCGTCTCAGGATACGTTCACCCTGACGCTGGAAGTCGGCCGCGGCTTCTTCAACGGTTTTCTGGCCGTAGTCGATGTACTGCAGCGTGGTACCGAACTGCGCCACGATCTGCGGATCGTCAAAGTACGGAGACACGCTCAGTTTAGCCGGCAGAGACTGCGCCAGACGCAGGCCGGATACTGACGGATCGTCTTCTTTCAGAATGCCGTCTTCGGTCAGGTATTTCACCGCAACCTTGCTCAGCGGCACGCCGCGCTCCAGGCCCAGCGTATCCACGCCTTCTTTGCTGTTCAGCAGGAAGTTGATCACTTTCGCTGCCGCTTCTGGGTTCTTGGTGGATTTGCCGATAGACAGCATCTGCGCTGGTTTGAAGAACAGACCCGCGTCGGTGGCGCCTGGCAGCATTGGGTAGCTACCCAGTTCCAGCTTGGCTGGCGGCTTCAGGTTATCGGAGTACTTGTTAATGGTGGAGTTCCACATGTAAGTACCGCCCCATTCACCCTGGATCCACGGCTTCATTTCGTACATGTTGCTCTTACCAAATGACGCATAGTATTTGGTGTCCGGCATCACGTGGCTGTCGACCAGTTTTTTGTACATCTGGAAGAATTCAACCCACTGCTCTTTGCTGTAGGAGAATTTCTTCGCTTCCTGGTCGATGGCTGGAATATTGTATTTCTGCGTCATGTACGAGTTCAGCAGCGCCAGGGTATCCTGGTGCTCAAGAACCACTGGATAGTACTGTTTACCCAGTTTGCTCTCGAAGGTTTTGCCCGCCGCCATCAAATCATCCCAGGTTTTCGGGTATTCAACGCCCGCTTGCTTCCAGGTTTCATCGTTGAAGTAGAACACGCGCGCAGTCACGGAGATTGGGATCCCGTTCAGCTTGCCGTTCACCGTGGTGGACTGCAGCTCTTTGGCATCGAACTGGCTTAAGTCGATGACATCCTTCATTTTGTTCAGGTCGTAGAAGCCGTCGCCGGTTTTAGAGAAAATCGGCAGCCAGTTCCAGTTAGTCTGCATGACGTCAGGCTCGGTGCCGCCTGCGATCTGGGTGGTCAGACGGGATAAGTGGCCGTCCCAACCGGTGTATTCTGCTTTGACGTTAATGTCCGGGTTCTGCTTATGGAACTCTTCCAGCGCCTTCAGGGTGACCTGGTGGCGGCCGTTACCGCCCCACCAGGACATGCGAAGGTCGACATCCTTTGCCATAGAAGGGAGGGCCGTGAGGCCCAGGGTAGCGGAGATTGCTGCGCTTAAAAGCACTTTTTTCATTGTAATACTCCAGATTAGAGAGAGAGGTTCTGTTCAGTTTTAGCGTCAAAGATATGACATTTGTTCATGTCAAACTTAAAGTACACCTTACGATGAAGCCCCTTATCAATCATTGGCTTAGCCTCATCTGAAGGGATGCGTGCCGTCAGCTCGTAGTTCGCGACTTTCAGGTAAACGAAGAACTCGTGACCCATGTTTTCGACGCGAACCATCTCACCGCTGCAGCCGCCTTCAGCGAACGGCTCATCGGAAAGGGAAACGAACTCCGGGCGAATGCCGTAGAACACTTCTTCGTTATCGTGGCCGCTCAATTTCTGGTGCAGATCTTCGCTCAGCGGCATGAACTCGTCGCCGATGCTCAGGTTCAGGCGGCCTTCTTTATTCACCAGTTTGCAGGAACGAATGTTCATTTCCGGCGCGCCGATAAAGCCAGCAACGAACATGTTCTTCGGCTTGTGGTACAGGTTGTCCGGGGTATCGACCTGCATGATGTGGCCCAGCTTCATCACGCAGATACGGTCGCCCATGGTCATCGCTTCGGTCTGATCGTGGGTAACGTAAACGGTGGTCGCCGGCTTGCCGGATTTCTTCAGCTGCTTGTGCAGGTCGGAAATACGGATACGCATTGATGCACGCAGCTTAGCGTCAAGGTTAGACAGCGGTTCATCGAACAGGAACACGTCCGGCTTTTTCACAATCGCGCGGCCTACGGCCACACGCTGTGCCTGACCACCGGAGAGCTGACGCGGCAGACGGTCCAGCAGCTCTTCCAGCTCGAGGATTTTCGCCGCTTCATTGACCTGGGCGTCGATCTGATCTTTCGGCATTTTGCTCAGCTTCAGGCCGAACGCCAGGTTTTCACGCACGGTCATGTGCGGGTACAGCGCATAGTTCTGGAACACCATCGCAATCCCGCGCTCTTTCGGCGCGAGGTTGTTGACGATTTTTTCGCCGATGCGGACTTCGCCGCCGCTGATGGTTTCAAGTCCTGCCAGCATACGCAGGGTGGTGGATTTGGCGCAGCCGGACGGACCGACGATAACCATAAACTCACCTTCTGCGATTTTCAGGTCGATACCATGTACCGCTTTGAAGCCGTTGGAGTACACTTTTTCCAGTTTGTTGAAAATAACTTCAGCCATGATATATCCCTCTTAACCTTTAATTCCGCTGCTGGTCACGCCCTGTACGAAGTAGCGCTGTGCCAGGAAGAACACAATGATGGATGGCAGAATGGAGATGCTCGCCATTGCCAGAATTTCGTTCCACGGCGCCCCTTCAGTGACGTCGATGGACATTTTCAGTGCCAGTGCAATCGGGTACTTATCAACGCTGTAGACGTAGATCAGCGGGCCGATAAAGTCGTTCATGGACCACATGAACTGGAACAGGGCGACGGAGATAATCGCCGGCTTCAGAATCGGTACGACCACATACCACAGCACCTGGATGGAGTTACAGCCGTCAATCTGCGCTGCTTCTTCCATGTCACGCGGTACGCCGCGCAGGAACTGAATCAGCATGAAGACGAAGAACCCTTGCGTGGCGAAGGCCAGCGGCAGGTACAGCGGCATGTAGCTGTTCAGCATGCCCATTTCGCGGAACATCAGGTACTGAGGAATCAGCAGTACGGTGCTCGGCAGCAGCATGGTGGTGATGAGCGTGGCGAACCAGAATTTCTTCCACGGAATCTCGAAGCGGGCAAAGCCGTACGCCACGATGGTGGAGGAGATAATGGTCAGGATCACCTTAGGAATGACATACTTGAAGGTGTTCAGCATGTAATGACCGAAGGTGTACTCGGTACCGGTTTTCCAGCCGTTAATAAAGCCGTCCCAGGTCGCGTGTGCTGGCCACAGGCTCAGGGTGGTGAAGATCTCGTGGTTCGGTTTGAACGACGCCGAGAACATCCACGCCAGCGGGTAAAGCATTAACAAACCGACGATCAGCAGGATGGTATAGCGAACCCATGCGTTGATCTTCTCACGACGAAGGGTGCGGGCAACCTCACGTTCAGCGATGCTTTGAGCGTCGGAGATTTGTTGGATATCAGCCATTTTTGCCTCCCTTATCGGCGGAGTAGAACACCCAGTATTTTGAAGACTTAAAGGCGATGCCGGCGAAGACCGCAACGACCAGGAACAGTACCCATGCCAGCGCTGCGCCATAACCCATATCGAAGTACTTGAACGCTGTGTCGTAGATGTACAGCGAGAACAGGTACGTTGAGTAGGTTGGGCCACCGCCGGTGATGACGTACGGACCGGTGAACTCCTGGAATGCCTGGGTGGTCTGCATGATGAAGTTGAAGAAGATAACCGGCGTAATCAGTGGCACGGTCACTTTCATGAACATCTGCCATTTAGAGGCGCCGTCGATCATCGCCGCTTCGTACTGAGACTGTGGAACGTTTTGCAGCGCGGCCAGGAAGATAACCATCGCAGAGCCGAACTGCCATACGCGCAGCAGGGTAACGGACATCAGCGCCAGAGACGGCTCGCCCAGCCAGTTGACCGGATCGAAACCGAGAACGCCGATAAAGCTATTCAGCAGGCCGTCGATGGCGAACAGGGCGCGCCACAGAACGGCGATAGCCACGGAGCTACCGAGGATGGACGGAATATAGTAAGCCGTACGGAAGAAGCCGATACCGCGTAATTTAAAGTTAAGAACAAACGCAATCCCTAAAGCAAAAGCGAGTTTTAAAGGGATGGTCAAAAATACGTAGGCAAAGGTCACGCCCATGGATTTCCAGAAGAGGGTATCTTCGGTAAACATGTAGCGATAGTTTTCGATGCCATTAAACACCGGTGGACTCATCAAGTCATACTCAGTAAAACTGAGGAAGAAAGATGAAACGAACGGGAAGGCCGTGAAGATTATCAACCCGATTATATAGGGTGAAATCCAGGCCAAACCCAGCATTCTGTTTTCATTCATACATACCTACCTGGCGAACAAGTGTGTCAAACGGATTGGGTGTTGGTTACATCCCTCGCGCCTTCTGGCGCCAGAGCGTTTAAAGCGTTAACTTGGTGTCAGTCATGCAGCCTTTCCCTGTAAGTGAATGTAATTCAATAAAATTTAACGTAATCCTTTGGTCGGTGTTGTTGCGTTTTAAAATCTCATGCTTTGCGACAATCATTTTATAAAACACCGTTTTAAATTTATTTTATTGCGATTTGTTTCCACGTCATTCGATTAATCATGAAAATGTGATCGGAGTCGAAACGATGTTTCATTATAGTGACGGCGATGGCGTTTTTACCGCTCAGGCGGCATCGTTAGGGGCTTCTGGTATGGAAGTTGACAGGGGGTATTTAGATTGGAATAAACGATATAATTTACTGATTTAATCATTAATTCGCTAACTAATGTGTTGGTTAATTAAAAATAAAACCTCAGTAAACCCGATGAGGCTTTATCTTGGGTAAGCGGTGGAAATTTATATAATGAGGTTTTTGTGATGATGATCGCTAAATCATCACAATGCCCATTGGCATTAAATTATTGCAGCTCCGCATCAGATCGCCGGGAGCGATAAACATATTGTTATGCGCCCTCAGGGCTGTAAGCGGATGATATTTCTTAGCCGTCGTATCGAGGTTTAATAACGCCGCATGCGCTTGCGCAAAGTGGTAAATGGATTCGGCTAACGCGTCGGTCATCGGTGGTGTTGGCCGTGACACGTTTTCCATAAACGCATTGTGTAGTGCTTCGCACAGTGCTTCATCGCTGGCCTTTTCTACTTCTTCTGTCAGATCATATGCACCCACGGCGCGCCGGCGCTGCGCTGTCCACTCTATGGCTTTATCAAGCAGCGTTTCGCCAATCGCCGAATCGACCTGCGTAGCATGGCGGAACTGCAGACGAAAGGTGCTGCCGGCATCGTCAAAACACTGGGCAACAAACTGTGAACAGACCATCGGGTGTTGGTGTGGAGTCTGATGTTGTTGAATAAAGCGGGTGAGGGTGGCGGTCAGCTTTTGCAAAATCCGAATCACGACCTGCTGCCTGGCGCGGGTAATCGAGAATTTTTTATACATCAGTAACAGGCCAACCATATACAACCCGGCATGATCATAGGGTTCCTGATTATTCAGGTACTGACGCGCGGCATCAATCACCGGAGTCAGCACTCCTTGGCCGGTATGGCGATAGACATGAACGGTGCGCCCGCTAAAGCGAGGTGCTGCAGGGGTAGTGGCCACCTGCGGCGGCATTTTTTCAATAATGGTGGGCGGCAGCGTGTCGTAATACAGCGCTGTATGGCTCACCGGTGCGCCCGTCAGAAAGGTCATTGCCCAGGAAATAAAACTTTTCTTTTCGGCAGAGAAAAGCAGTACGTCCGCTGGATGTAGCTCATCAAGCGTTAGCAATTTCATAACAGTCCCTTTTATTAAATATGCTGGTACGGCAGTGACTTGCCAGAATAGCGTGATTTAATTACAGAGGGCTGTGATGAAAATCGACGTTAGATCTCATATGAAAGGGTGAATTTTTCGGCTGAGGCTTCAGTGATGAGAAAAGAACATGATGGCAACAACAGCCGCTTTTTGTCAGAAAAAGCGGCCGAGGTGCAGGGGATTATGCTTTCAGGAAATCCTGACGCATAGGGGTGAATGTATCGAGCAGGGTCCCGGCTTTCAGGCACACGCAGCCGTGCATAATGTTCGGCTGTTTGTACAGCGTATCGCCGGCGGCCACGACGTGTTTTTCGTCGCCGATGGTGAACTCAAACTCGCCGGACAGTACGTAGGTTAGCTGCTCGTGCGGGTGGTTGTGCATCGGGCCGATAGCGCCCTGTTCGAAGTTCACCTCAACCGCCATCATCTTGCCATCGTGTGCGAGAATGCGGCGGGTAACTCCATTGCCCAGATCTTCAAGAGTGGTTTCTTTATGAAAAATAAACATCCGGCAGTCCTGTTGTATGTTGAAACGGTGTTTCATTAAATTTATATCAGAAACGATCAAAAAGAAAACGCGAGCCGCAGATGTGGAAAGTTGATCACAACTTTGCTTCACTGGAGCGACGGTAACGAACAAGGAATCACTATGAAAACGATCGGTTTGTTGGGCGGCATGAGCTGGGAGTCTACGATTCCCTACTACCGCCTGATTAATGAAGGCGTAAAGCAGCGTCTTGGCGGCCTGCATTCGGCGCAGATTTTGCTGCACAGCGTAGATTTTCACGACATAGAACGCTGTCAGTCACAGGGCGACTGGCAGCAGGCGGGCGACATCCTCGCGCAGGCGGCGATCGGCCTCCAGCAGGCGGGAGCGGAAGGCATCGTCCTGTGTACGAATACGATGCATAAGGTGGCTGAAGCGATCGAAACCGCCTGCGATGTACCTTTCCTGCATATCGCGGATGCTACGGGCCGTGCCATTCAGCAACGACAGATGCGCCGCGTTGCGCTGTTGGGCACGCGCTACACCATGGAGCAGGATTTTTACCGCGGACGTTTGCAGCAGGCGTTTGGCATCAGCACGCTGATACCGCAGGCGGATGAAAGGCAGAAAATTAACCAGATTATTTTTGACGAGCTGTGCCTGGGAGAATTCAGCGCGGCATCGCGCGATTATTACCTCGGCGTGATTGACGCGCTGGCAAAGCAGGGCGCGGAAGGCGTTATCTTCGGCTGTACCGAAATTGGTCTGCTGGTGCCCGCAGAGCTCAGCCCGCTGCCGGTATTTGATACGGCGGCGATCCATGCGCAAGATGCGGTGGCGTTTATGCTGTCTTAGTCTCGCTAAGCACCGACTCCAGCGGGTCGGTAATGCGCGAGAGATGGGCCTGAAGATGCGCGGTAAAGGTATCCAGCAGCGCTGATGCCGGGCGATGCAGCGGGCGAATCAGACTGACCGTGAACGGTACGTCGACGCTAAAACGGCGAATCGCCACGCCGCTGTTGGCGTAATCCAGCGCCGTCAGCGGGTTAACCACCGAAATCCCCACGCCCGCTCTGACCATCGCGCAAATCGATGCGGCGCTGTGGGTCTCGACAACCATACGTCGCTTCACCTGATGTTCATTAAACAGGGCATCCAGCAGCTGGCGATAGCTGTCGGTGCGCGACAGGCTGATGTAGTTCTCGCCCTGGAAATCTGCGGGCGTCAACACCGTTTTGGCTGCCAGCGCATGCCCTTGCGGCAGGACGCACACTTCATTGAGCGTCAGCAGCGGCGTACGTTCGGTACCGGCTGGCGTGTGCAGCGTCTCGGTCAGACCGAGGTCGTGGCGCTGCGCTGACAGCCACTCTTCCAGCAGCGGCGACTCCTGGGGCACGATCTGAATATTGACCTGCGGATAGCGCGCCAGGAACGGCTGCAGCAGCAGCGGTAAAAAAGATTGTGAGAAAACCGGCAGGCAGACAATCGACAGCTCGCCCTGGCGAAATTCGCGCAGACTCTCGGCGGCGTTGACGATGCGGTCCAGCCCGTACCAGGAGCGCTGGACCTCTTCAAATAACCGCAGCCCCTGTACCGTAGGGTGCAGGCGCCCGCGGCTGCGTTCAAACAGCTTCAGGCCGAGAACCTGTTCAAAGCGCGCCAGTTCACGGCTGACCGTTGGCTGAGAGGTGTGTAGCATTCGCGCAGCTTCCGTTAGATTCCCCGCCGTCATGATGGCGTGAAAAATTTCAATGTGGCGTAGGTTTACGGCGGGCATCGGCGATCCTCACAGGCAATAGTCCATATCATTTTTGCATAGACTCGCGATAAAACGATATTTTTTATTCTCTTCGGGCTGTGGCGTAATCATGAAAAAGACCCATACCGGAGTTTGCTATGCCACGCCCGCTCAACAACACTGACACCGACCTGACCGCTGATAACCTGCTGCGCCTGCCTGCCGAATTCGGCTGTCCGGTGTGGGTTTACGATGCGCAAATCATTCGCACGCAGATTGCCAAACTCAACCAGTTTGACGTGGTGCGTTTTGCCCAGAAGGCATGTTCAAACATTCACATTCTGCGCCTGATGCGCGAACAGGGCGTGAAGGTGGACTCCGTGTCACTCGGCGAGATTGAGCGCGCGCTGGCGGCGGGCTTTGTGCCGGGGGAAGGGCGTGATGACATTGTCTTCACCGCCGACATGATTGACGAGGCGACGCTCGACCGCGTGCGCGAGCTGCACATTCCGGTGAACGCCGGATCGGTGGATATGCTGGAGCAGCTGGGCGGCGTTTCCCCGGGCCATCGCGTATGGCTGCGCGTTAACCCGGGCTTTGGCCACGGCCATAGCCAGAAAACCAACACCGGTGGTGAAAACAGCAAGCACGGTATCTGGTATAGCGACCTGCCTGCTGCGCTGGCGGTTATTCAGCGCTATCAGCTGAAGCTGGTGGGCATTCATATGCACATTGGCTCCGGCGTAGACTACGGCCACCTCGAGCAGGTTTGCGGCGCGATGGTGCGTCAGGTTATTGAATTTGGTCAGGATCTTGAAGCGATCTCCGCGGGCGGCGGGCTGTCTATCCCGTATCGTGAAGGGGAAGAGGCGATCAATACCGATCATTACTTTGGTCTGTGGAACGCGGCGCGCCAGCAGATCGCACAGCATCTGGGGCACCCAGTCGCGCTTGAGATTGAGCCGGGGCGTTTCCTGGTGGCCGAGTCTGGCGTGCTGGTGGCACAGGTGCGCAGCGTCAAAGCGATGGGCAGCCGTCATTTCGTGCTGATCGATGCGGGCTTTAACGATCTTATGCGTCCGGCAATGTACGGCAGCTATCACCATATTTCAGCGCTGGCGGGCGACGGACGCTCGCTGGAGCGGGCCGCGCAGATCGAAACCGTTGTGGCCGGGCCGCTGTGTGAATCCGGCGATGTCTTTACCCAGCAGGAAGGTGGCAAAGTCGAAACCCGTTTGCTGCCAGCGGTGGTTCCGGGTGATTACCTGGTGCTGCATGATACCGGCGCGTACGGTGCGTCAATGTCGTCAAACTACAACAGCCGTCCGCTGCTGCCGGAAGTGCTGTTTGATAACGGCGTGGCGCGGCTGATTCGTCGTCGACAGACGATAGAAGAACTGCTGGCGCTGGAATTGATTTGAGTCAGAGAAAAACGCCCGATGGCGCCATGGCCCTGTAGGCCGGATAAGGCGCTTGTGCCGCCATCCGGCAATGTGCATCAGGATGCCTGATGGCGCTGCGCTTATCAGGCCTACAGGCGCTTGCGCCGAACCGGTAAATTCGTTTCGGCGGGTTACTTAAAATAGGGCCCGGTGGTGACGGAATCACGTAATACCAGCGTGCCGGTAAACGGTGGAATGGTTTCAATCTCTTCGCCAGCGGCCAGCTTAATCGCCTGGTCGATGGCGGTGACGATCATATTGTCGATCGGCAGATAGACCGTCGACAGCCCCGGCTCCAGCCATTTGGCGCTAGGGGCATCATCAAAACCAAATAATGAAATATCCTGCGGGATCCGCAGCCCCGCCTGATGCAGCGCTTTCGATGCGCCCAGCGCCATATCGTCGTTACAGGCGAACAGGGCGCTAAACGTGACTTTCTCATTCAGCAGCGCGTTGCACATGTCATAGCCGCAGTTCATGGTGGAATCACCGTGCTTCACCTTTGCCGGATCCCATTTGATGCCGTTTTGTTCCAGCGCGCGACGGTAGCCCTGCAAACGCGCTTTGCCCGTCGGGGTGTGAATCGGTACGGTAATGCAGGCGATGTCACGGTGCCCCTGGGAAATCAGATACTCGACCGCCTGAAACGCGGCGTCCTGCTGTTCGAAGAAGACGCAGCGGTCGCGCGCCTGGCTTACGTCACGGTTAATCACGACGAGCGGCATCGGGGTACTGTTCACCAGAGCCATAATGGCTTTTTCGCTCATATGACGGGTATAGAGCACGATGGCGTCGCACTGGCGATCGGCCAGCATCTGGACCGCCTGTTCTTCGCGCTCCGGCGTATCGTGGCCGTCGGTGACGATCAGCTGCTTGCCCCAGGCCTCGGTCTGGCGAGACGCCTGCTGTAGCAGGCGGCCAAAGTAGAAGCCATCGAAGGTTGAAACCACCAGGCCAATGCTGTTGCTGGTGCGGTTGGCCAGCGAGCGCGCCAGAAAGTTAGGCCGGTAGCCTAGCTCCTCCATTGCTTTAAACACCTGCTTACGCGTGCTCTCTTTGACCTGACCCGTACCGTTCAGTACGCGGGAGACCGTTGCTTTCGACACGCCCGCGCGTATTGAGACATCCAGCATTGTTGCCATTGTTAATCCCTGAAACTCCGTGATGGCACGCAGTTTATCACAGACATTCATCGGTGATATGAACTCCGCTGCGGCTAAAAAACCCATCGCGATCACGCTTTTGTAGTTATTCGTGGCAAAAAATGCGCCGGCCACATGCGGCATACCAATAACCCTACATCTTTTGTTTTGGAATACCAAAATGGAGGTTGCGAGCTCAATCACAGAACTTTTTAGCAAGGGTGATTATTTTTGGTATACCAAAAGGTGTTTGGCTGTACACCGGATGCGCGATAAAGCCCTTAAACTTGAGGTACTTTCTATGGCATTGCAGGAAAAATTGATTGATTCGCTGGGGAGTTTCGCCACGAAATTCAACAGCTATCGCTATATTATGGCGATCAAACACGCTTTTATTACGCTGATGCCGGTGATCATCGTCGGCGCTTTCTCCGTACTGATCTCCAACATGGTGCTGGATCCTAAAAACGGCCTCGCCAGCTTCCAGTCGCTGTCGTTTCTGGCGGCGCTCAAGCCGATTACCGGCGCTATCAACTACGCCACGCTGAACTTCCTCAACATTGGCGCGGTGTTTCTGATAGGTATCGAACTGGGGCGTATTAACGGCATCAAGACGCTGTTTCCCGGCCTGCTGGCGGTCATTTGCTTTATCTGCGTCACGCCGACAACCGTACAGATGATGGTCGATGGCCAGATGCATGAGGTCAAGGATGTGCTGCTGCGTCAGTTCTCCGATACCCGTAGCCTGTTCCTTGGCATGTTTATCGCCATTCTGTCGGTCGAGATCTACTGCTGGCTGGAAACGCGCAACGGGCTGAAGATCAAAATGCCGGACACCGTGCCGCCGAACGTCGCCGCCTCGTTTTCCGCGCTGATCCCGGCGATCATTACCGTCACGGCGATCGCCACCTTCGGGTTTATCTTCCATCAACTCACCGGGATGTATCTGTACGACGCGGTCTATCAAGTGGTACAGCAGCCGCTGGAGCGGGTGATGCAGAGCCTGCCGGGGATTCTGCTGCTGATGTTCGTTGCGCAGATTTTCTGGGTGATTGGCATTCACGGCAACCAGATGATTAAGCCCATCCGCGAACCGCTGCTGCTGGGGGCGATTACCGTCAATATGAGCGCCTTTGAGCAGGGTAAAGAGGTGCCGAATATCATCACCATGCCGTTCTGGGATGTGTATATGAGCATTGGCGGATCGGGGCTGACGATCGGCCTGCTGATCGCGGTGATGATTGCCACCAAGCGCAAAGAGATGAAAGAGATCGCCAAGCTGTCGATCGGCCCGGGGATCTTTAACATCAACGAGCCGGTGATCTTCGGTATGCCGATCATGCTGAACCCGATCCTGGCGATTCCGTTCATCATTACGCCGCTGGTCACCGGCAGCATCGGCTACTTCGCTACCGTCACCGGGTTTGCCGGGAAGGCGGTGGTGATGGTGCCCTGGACGACGCCGCCGCTGATTAACGCCTGGCTTTCTACCGCCGGTTCGATGGGCGCGGTGGTCACCCAGCTTATTTGCATTGTGGTGGCGGTGCTGATTTACCTGCCGTTCGTCAAGATTGCTTCCCGCCGCGCAGAGCTCTCCGAGCGCCAGGCGACCAAAACGCCCGCTACCGATAACCTTTGAGGACGCTATGAGTACACAACGGATGACTATCCCCGATGATTTTATCCTCGGGGCCGCGGCTTCGGCCTGGCAGACGGAAGGCTGGAGTGGAAAGAAAGCGGGGCAGGATTCCTGGCCCGATCTCTGGTACAAGAACGATCGCCATGTCTGGCACAACGGCTATGGTCCGGCAATCGCCACTGACTTTATCAACCGCTTTCGTGAAGATGTCCAATTGATGAAGCTGGCGGGGCTCACCCATTATCGCACCTCGATCAACTGGTCGCGTTTTTTGACCGACTACGAGGCCGTCACGGTAGACGAAGAGTATGCCGCCTATTACGACCAGCTATTTGACGAACTGCTGGCCAACGGCATCGAACCGATGATCTGCCTTGAGCACTACGAGCTGCCGGGATACCTGTTGGAGCAGTACGGCGGCTGGGGCGCGAAAAAGGTAGTCGAACTGTACGTGCGCTACGTTGAGCAGGTGTTCGCCCGCTACCACCATAAGGTGGCGCGCTGGTTCACCTTTAACGAGCCGATTGTGGTGCAGACCCGCGTCTACCTGGACGCGCTGCGCTGGCCGTATGAGCAGAACACCGGCAAATGGATGCAGTGGAACCACCATAAGGTGCTGGCGACGGCGAAAGTGGTGCAGCTGTTCCGTGAGAAAGGCTATCGGGGAACGGTTGGCTGCATTCGTAATGCGAAGGTCGTAGGTTCGACTCCTATTATCGGCACCATTAAAATCAAATTGTTACGTAAGATCTTATCATTCTCCCACCAAAAAATTATCTTAATGTAACAGCTGGTGTAAGTAAATTCTATCAACGAAGATCAATCTTATCTACTGACCAAAAAGGCCTGATAGGGCTTCGCTCACTATACATCCTTGGCTGCAGGTTTAGTTGTACACTACTCCTAAATTTAATGTGTTGGCAATGTGTTCAATAAAGCTCGAACAAATTAGCTCATTATGATCGGTTAATACTTCAACTTCTGGTTGCATGATTGTTTGTCCGTAAAAAGATAACGCGCCTGCCGGGTAGTAGCAGGCGCATTACGCAATAGGTAAACAAGGGAGGAAGTTCAGAAATGTAAATCGGGAAGGTTGTACGCAATGTTCATCGTACTACGTTGTTACGGCTTTGCCGCAACAAGCCAGTTGCCTGCCGTGCTCGCAGAATGTCTACAGCCCGGAGATAAGGGGATTGTTCCTGCCAGTTAAATCCCTTCCTGTCGATACGCACCAGTTCGTATTTTTCCACCAGAAAATTCACGGCATCGGCTAGGGTGATACCGGCATCGATGTGTTCCTTAATCACAGCCTCATTGCAGAATGGCGTGTCGTTTATTGTCAGACCATAGTGCTGTTCCAGCAGACGTGTCAGTAACATTTGCCAGACAGCCACGGGTGACAGGCAGGGCTTCGCCGCCCGCTGAGTTGTTGCAGGTAAAGTTTTCATGTTTACTCTCGTGAAGGTAATTAACTCTGAGTGGGGTAAATGGCGATGTATACGTAGCCGCAACTGCCAAGAGTATCGGCTTCGCAGGTGAAACCGTTGTGGTACAGGGTGACGCAGTGGGCGTGTTGGGGACTGAGTTCACCGGTGGTTAGCATCGACTCCATATGGCGGATAAAGTGCGGGCATGTTTCATCCAGCTTCCGGCATTCGGTGTCACTGAACCTGCCGGTGATGCTGGCCCTGTCAGCCAGATAGTGCAGTCGGTTACCCTCCTGCACCAGACGGGCTCCCAGGCGCGGCGTGATAGCCCGCTGCAGGCCCCTGGTAGGGTTGCTCATTACAGTTCTCCACTATTGCCAGTTCAGGGTGATGCTCATCAGGCAGGTATAGGGCCCATTGCGGTCCTGGCGGCGTTCGGCGTATACCGCGAGGACTCCGGCGATATCCGGAACGTCCCTGCCGGTGTAATGACAGACGCTACCGTGCCACTGGTATTTGCCGGTGCAGTAGCGAAAGATCCGGGACTCAGGATGCTGGCGGTATATCGTCATTGCCCGGCGTTTACTGATAATTTTCATGTCATACCTCACAACAGACCGTGTTCTGCGAACGAATAGATTTGCCTGCCACCGACAATCAGATGGTCAGGGACACGGATATCCACCAGCTGAAGCACCTGAACCAGTCGCTGCGTGAGGGTTTTGTCGGCCTGGCTAGGTGTCGTCTCGCCGGAAGGATGGTTATGCGCGAGTATCACCGCCGCCGCGTTGAAGTGCAGAGCACGTTTGACCACCTCCCGGGGATGCACCTCGGTGCGGTTAATCGTGCCGGTGAAGAGCGTTTCATGGGCAATCAACTGATTCTGGTTGTCCAGATACAACACCCGGAACTCTTCCCGCTCAAGCGCGGCCATATGCAGTCGCAGCCATTCACGTACGGCGTGGGTAGAGGTGAAGGCTACGCCGGGCTCATGCAGGTGGCGGTCCAGAGCCCTGAGCGCTCGCTGAATGAGACGCCGGTCCTGTGGCGTCATCTCGCCGGGTAAAAAGGAAAGCTGTTTCATCTGTTGCTCCTTCGGTCAGTCGATAATACGCAGAATGGCGTGAGCCTCTGGATGTTGCATGGCATACTCCCGCAGGCGGTAATAGTGTGCGGTCATCGCGTCACATTCTGTACGGCAGGCATGGTGGCTATACGCAATCAGGCAGACAGCAATACCTGCTGCTTCTGCACTCATTTGGGCATCGTTACCGTTCAGGCAGTTAAACAGACGCCATGTCTCATCGTTGTCAGGCTCGGGGGACATAAATGCGCCGCCATTGCTGAGGGTGTAGAACGACCAGATACCACCGCTGTAGCCCTCACAGAAGCGGTCCATCCAGGCGAAGATATGCGGCTCCAGGAGTAGCCACTGCGGGATAGCGCCAAAGTACTGTGGCCAGAAATCGATACGCTGTTCATCGGGGACCGGCGTGACGGTCAGTTCAAATTCGGGTTGGTTAGCGGGTGCGAGGTCGTGCTGCGTCTGTGTTGTCATGGGTATGTCTCCGTCAATAAAAACGCCAGCGGCGATGGCTGGCGTATGGGGATATAAAGTGTGTTCGGGGAGGTGAATGCGGGTAAATGCTTCGCGATCAGCGGGTGGCCGTGTCTGTACGGATGCCTGAGGTGCGGATATAGCGGTTAAGACCTTCACCGGCATCCGGCTCAAAGTTCCATGCCCGCCAGACCATCCGGCCTTCAGTATCACGAACCACCAGACGGAAGTGACTGCCCTGGTCGTCTTCGAGTGTGATATTGCTGTACGTGGTAGTGACCGCTTGCGCTTGTCTCCGGGTGAAAGGCCCCGGTGGCAGCAACACGGATTGGGTCATTTTCGGGCTCCTGATAAAAGAAAACCCCGGCAGCCTGCTAGCTGTCGGGGTGGATTTGCTGGGGAAGATACTACTATCAGTCGTTGCTGCAGTCTCCGAGAGTGGACAGAACTTTCTCAGCGTTCTTCCGGTCCGCAGTGAAGGTCCCTGCTTTGTGGTCATTGACGTAGACGTCGAACTGCCCGGCCTCAGAGATATTGCTGATGAAGTCAAACCAGGCGTTATCGCCGTTACGCCAGCCCAGGCTGGACGGAATAATGTACTGCTGGTGATCCATCACTACGGTGATAGTAGTGTCGTCATCGTGCGAACTGACCATCTTGTCATCGGCAAGGGTAAGAAAGACTGAATGCTGATAGAAACCATTCTGGTCCGGGTTCCCTGTGCAGTTGATGGTAAACGTCTTTCCGCTGGCTTCGGTCACGCTGTATTCCGTATTGCCCTGACCGTAACCCTGCTGCCAGAACCCCGGGATAGCAGAGGCATTAAAGCTCGCGAGCAGTACACCCGCCAGCATAAACCGACTTAGTGAAAGTATTGTCATTCTTGTCTCCTTTGTCGTTGTTTTATTCCTGGTTCTCAGGGTTTGAGGGTATCAGCAGTCGCCCCATCAGTTTGCCGTCATGGGCGTACTCAAAGTATTTTTCTTTGGTATACGGGTCCGTCACCTCCTGGTATTCCAGTTTGATGTTATCGGCAATACACAGCGCATTCATCAGTGGCTGGACGGTTTTTTCCTGCATATCCACGAGGTAGTAGTAACGGCACTGTTGCAAAGTTAGCGATGAGGCAGCCTTTTGTCTTATTCAAAGGCCTTACATTTCAAAAACTCTGCTTACCAGGCGCATTTCGCCCAGGGGATCACCATAATAAAATGCTGAGGCCTGGCCTTTGCGTAGTGCACGCATCACCTCAATACCTTTGATGGTGGCGTAAGCCGTCTTCATGGATTTAAATCCCAGCGTGGCGCCGATTATCCGTTTCAGTTTGCCATGATCGCATTCAATCACGTTGTTCCGGTACTTAATCTGTCGGTGTTCAACGTCAGACGGGCACCGGCCTTCGCGTTTGAGCAGAGCAAGCGCGCGACCATAGGCGGGCGCTTTATCCGTGTTGATGAATCGCGGGATCTGCCACTTCTTCACGTTGTTGAGGATTTTACCCAGAAACCGGTATGCAGCTTTGCTGTTACGACGGGAGGAGAGATAAAAATCGACAGTGCGGCCCCGGCTGTCGACGGCCCGGTACAGATACGCCCAGCGGCCATTGACCTTCACGTAGGTTTCATCCATGTGCCACGGGCAAAGATCGGAAGGGTTACGCCAGTACCAGCGCAGCCGTTTTTCCATTTCAGGCGCATAACGCTGAACCCAGCGGTAAATCGTGGAGTGATCGACATTCACTCCGCGTTCAGCCAGCATCTCCTGCAGCTCACGGTAACTGATGCCGTATTTGCAGTACCAGCGTACGGCCCACAGAATGATGTCACGCTGAAAATGCCGGCCTTTGAATGGGTTCATGTGCAGCTCCATCAGCAAAAGGGGATGATAAGTTTATCACCACCGACTATTTGCAACAGTGCCCCGATAACAGATCTCGTTAATCAAAATATGATTCCTCATAAATAAGTCTGGAGGCACCAGTTATTTGTCAGGGACACCGGGGTCCGAAATAACCAGCTTCATTCACGGGTAATAAAATGAAAATCAAAGACTTTAGTGTGGGTATCAGGCTGGCTGGCAGCTTCAGCCTAATTCTGGTTCTTATCATGATCATGACAGTGACCGGAGTGGGGTACCTGAACTCTATGCTCACTTCCACCGAACGCGTGATGAATAATTATCTTCTGCAGGAGCGTATGGCGAATGAATGGCAGACCGGTATTGAATCAAACGGTGCGCTTGGACTGGTTCTGCTGACGTCGGGGGACCCGGATATCAGGACATATGCACAGCAGCGGATAGAGAAAACCCGTGCTCGCGTGGATATACTGCAGGATAAATTTAACAGGGAGCTTACTTCAGAGCAGGGTATTAAGCTGCTGAAAACCATTGGTGAAAAGCGTCAGGTGTATGCAGATACCCTGGTAAAAGCTCTTCAGATCAGTGAGCAGGGGGACCGTGAAGCCCTGAACCGCTTCATTCGGTCACAGCAATTACCGATCATAAATGACTACATGGCCAGTCTGCAGGCACTGGTGGAATACGAAAAAACAAGCATAGATAAAGCGGGTGAAGTTATCGCTGATAATGGTACGGCAGCCATACTGACACTGATCATCACTGGGTGTATGGCGCTTCTTCTGGGAGGTGTGCTGGCATGGCTGATCACCAGAAGCATTACCAGTCCGTTGATTTCAGCCGTCCGGATTGCCCGGGAAGTGGCGGAAGGTAACCTGTGTGTGGAGATTAAAGTGGACTCACAGGACCAGCTGGGGCAACTGATGCAGGCACTGCGTGATATGTGCGGGAGTCTGAGTAACACCGTCCGGGAAGTACGTCAGGGAGCGGACAATATTGCGCTGACTGCAGCAGAAATCAGCAGTGGTAATACAGACCTGTCAGCCCGCACCGAAGAGCAGGCTGCCGGTGTGGAACAGACGGCGGCCACTCTGGAACAACTGACGGCCACCATAAACAATACTGCCGGCAATACAGCACAGGTTTACCAGTTTGTGACAGAAACAACGGCCATTGTGAAACAGAATGGAGTGGTCATGAGTGAGGTGTCTTCCCGGATGCAGGAGATTTACGACACCTCGTCTGAAATGACAGCCATCATCCAGGTCATCGACGGGATTGCCTTCCAGACCAACATTCTCGCGCTTAATGCTGCCGTGGAAGCCGCACGCGCCGGCGAGTCCGGCCGTGGATTTGCGGTTGTGGCCGGAGAGGTTCGTAATCTGGCTCAGCGCAGTGCTTCTGCCGCGCGGGAAATAAAAGAGCTCATTGATGACTCCGTTTCCCGCATTGCATCCGGCCGTACCCTGGTTGAAAAAGCAGACAGGGAAATGGAGGATATCATCAGTAACGTCCAGAGCATGGAAGGGCTGATTGAGGAAATAGCCAAGGCCAGTCGTGAGCAGGGAGATGGTATTGCCCAGATTAACAGCGCCATGGGCCAGATAGACAGCACCACCCAACAAAATGCAGCTCTGGTGGAACAGTCTGCAGCCACTGCCGCTTCGTTGCAGAATCAGTCACGGATTCTGCAGGAGAAGGTGAGCGTATTTCGTCTCCGTGATAATAAAAAACGCGATGCTGAACGAAAAAATACCATAGTACCGACAATCAGCAACACCAGCCCGCAGAGTAAGGTTAAAGCGGTAAAGTCCGTTCGTGAAACGGAACAACACGCCAGCGAGAACTGGGAAACCTTCTGACCCCCGACAACAGCGGGATCCTGTCGTTCCCGTTTTGTCAGCCATAATCTCCCGGCATGGTGTTCGCACTGTGCCGGTTATTTACAGGCGACAGTAATAATGAGTGAAATAAATCCCCGTCAGGCTAAATATGCAGACATACATGCGAAACTGACCGACCGGATGCAGTCTGTCAGGGTCATCCTTGAACAGATGGAAGGACACGAGTACGCCGCAATCAGCACCTACATGAATAACATGGAAGCGATTGCCTGCTTTTACGAGGAGGCAGGGGAAAGTCTCAGTGAGCCAGACTTCCTGAACTACCTGAAACAAAACGACCTTAACCTGTTTATTGAAATTCTCTCTGTGGGACGCGCCATTTCACTGATGAAAAACCTGCTGGTGAATATAAGGTGGCTTGTAGTGGCACAGTAAATTTGGCCACCTGATTAAAGGTGATATTCTCACCTCAACACAAAACAGGTGACTTAATGAACAAGAAAACCAAACGTAGTTTCACCCCTGAGTTCAGGCTGGAATGTGCACAGCTGATTGTTGATAAGGGCTACTCATATCGACAGGCCAGTGAAGCGATGAATGTGGGTTCTACTACGCTTGAGAGCTGGGTACGCCAGCTCAGGAGAGAGCGCCAGGGGATTACGCCCTCTGCCACACCCATTACTCCAGACCAGCAACGTATCCGCGAGCTGGAAAAGCAGGTTCGCCGTCTGGAGGAGCAAAATACGATATTAAAAAAGGCTACTGTAGATTCAATTGGTCAACGCAACAGTTATGTGAAAACATGGGGTTGCGGAGGTTTTTTGAATGAGACGAACATTTACAGCAGAGGAAAAAGCCTCTGTTTTTGAACTATGGAAGAACGGAACAGGCTTCAGTGAAATAGCGAATATCCTGGGTTCAAAACCCGGAACGATCTTCACTATGTTAAGGGATACTGGCGGCATAAAACCCCATGAGCGTAAGCGGGCTGTAGCTCACCTGACACTGTCTGAGCGCGAGGAGATACGAGCTGGTTTGTCAGCCAAAATGAGCATTCGTGCGATAGCTACTGCGCTGAATCGCAGTCCTTCGACGATCTCACGTGAAGTTCAGCGTAATCGGGGCAGACGCTATTACAAAGCTGTTGATGCTAATAACCGAGCCAACAGAATGGCGAAAAGGCCAAAACCGTGCTTACTGGATCAAAATTTACCATTGCGAAAGCTTGTTCTGGAAAAGCTGGAGATGAAATGGTCTCCAGAGCAAATATCAGGATGGTTAAGGCGAACAAAACCACGTCAAAAAACGCTGCGAATATCACCTGAGACAATTTATAAAACGCTGTACTTTCGTAGCCGTGAAGCGCTACACCACCTGAATATACAGCATCTGCGACGGTCGCATAGCCTTCGCCATGGCAGGCGTCATACCCGCAAAGGCGAAAGAGGTACGATTAACATAGTGAACGGAACACCAATTCACGAACGTTCCCGAAATATCGATAACAGACGCTCTCTGGGGCATTGGGAGGGCGATTTAGTCTCAGGTACAAAAAACTCTCATATAGCCACACTTGTAGACCGAAAATCACGTTATACGATCATCCTTAGACTCAGGGGCAAAGATTCTGTCTCAGTAAATCAGGCTCTTACCGACAAATTCCTGAGTTTACCGTCAGAACTCAGAAAATCACTGACATGGGACAGAGGAATGGAACTGGCCAGACATCTAGAATTTACTGTCAGCACCGGCGTTAAAGTTTACTTCTGCGATCCTCAGAGTCCTTGGCAGCGGGGAACAAATGAGAACACAAATGGGCTAATTCGGCAGTACTTTCCTAAAAAGACATGTCTTGCCCAATATACTCAACATGAACTAGATCTGGTTGCTGCTCAGCTAAACAACAGACCGAGAAAGACACTGAAGTTCAAAACACCGAAAGAGATAATTGAAAGGGGTGTTGCATTGACAGATTGAATCTACAACCGCGCTCTTGATGTCAGACTCCCTGAACAGTTCTCGATAATCGGGAAACTCAGAGCGCATTATCCTGTGGCCACACTCTGCCATGTGTTCGGGGTTCATCGCAGCAGCTACAGATACTGGAAAAACCGTCCTGAAAAACCAGACGGCAGACGGGCTGTATTACGCAGTCAGGTACTTGAGCTACATGGCATCAGCCACGGTTCGGCCGGAGGAAGAAGCATTGCCACAATGGCAACCCGGAGAGGCTACCAGATGGGACGCTGGCTTGCTGGCAGGCTCATGAAAGAGCTGGGGCTGGTCAGCTGTCAGCAGCCGACTCACCGGTATAAACGTGGTGGTCATGAACATGTTGCTATCCCTAACTACCTTGAACGGCAGTTCGCCGTGACCGAGCCAAATCAGGTGTGGTGCGGTGATGTGACCTATAGTGTGCCCGGAGTTCAGGGCGGGCATGGATGCTTAAATGAACCGCGAGTCTGTCTGGAATATTGAACCGGTAACTCACGATGAGAAACCCAACAATCCCACCGGGTGTGACGGTGGAGAACCTGAGCGGCAGTGACCTGCGGCATGCCCGCAGGGTGATGTAACCCGCTGACAACGGGGATTGAGGCGAGATCACTAAGCCGAGATGATCCTCAAGGTTAAGTACTGAAAGGCTGAAGAACATGAACCCGTTAATCCGCCTCTGTGGGTTGAAAACGTCACCACGGCCTACGTGATCTGACAGGCCGTGCAGGAGGAACTGGCAGTGATACGTAAGCACTGCCGGTCGAAGGTGTTTTGACATGTATGCGAAACACCGGGGCAGCAGCGTCTATCACGCTTGCGTTGCTGACCTCTGCCAACTTGCGGCAAGCAAGGATAAAGAGTGCGACGGGCAGCCTCCTCAGTATGCCTGAGTCCAGGCAGGTAAACCGGGGAAGGTCAGCGACGGATGTTAAGGGGGCATGGCTCCGATGACGCGCTGGCTGGCGGAGCTTCCGTAGTAGTCCGCGATGGGGAAAGCCCATTACATGGCGAAGGGAAGCAGTTTGAATGTGTTTGCGACGTGAATTAACTGACCTAACGAGGTGAAGACCTTTGATAATCAGCGAAATGCAACGCAAGCTTGCCACATGGGCAGTCACCGATCCGTCCCTACGGATTCAACGGCTGCTGCGTCTGATAACACAACCAGAATGGCTGGCTGAAGCGGCGCGGATCACGCTTTCATCAAAGGGGGCCCATACCCCCGGCGTTGATGGCGTGAACAAAACAATGCTACAGGCCAGACTGGCTGTTGAGCTGCAAATCCTCAGGGATGAATTACTCTCAGGCCACTACCAGCCCTTGCCCGCCAGACGGGTTTACATCCCTAAAAGCAACGGCAAACTGCGACCACTGGGTATCCCCGCGTTGCGGGATCGTATTGTTCAGCGGGCCATGCTGATGGCGATGGAGCCGATATGGGAGAGTGATTTTCATACGCTCTCATATGGCTTCCGGCCTGAGCGCAGTGTCCACCACGCGATCCGCACGGTGAAATTACAGCTCACAGACTGTGGTGAAACCCGGGGACGCTGGGTGATTGAAGGCGACCTGTCCAGTTACTTCGACACCGTACATCATCGACTGCTGATGAAGGCTGTACGCCGCAGGATCAGTGACGCACGTTTCATGACTCTGCTGTGGAAAACCATCAAGGCGGGACATATCGATGTCGGTCTCTTTCGGGCGGCCAGTGAAGGTGTGCCACAGGGCGGTGTTATATCGCCGCTATTATCGAACATCATGCTGAATGAGTTCGATCAATACCTGCATGAGCGCTACCTGAGCGGGAAAGCCAGAAAAGATCGGTGGTACTGGAATAACAGTATCCAACGGGGCCGAAGTACGGCGGTCAGAGAAAACTGGCAGTGGAAACCCGCGGTGGCGTACTGCCGCTATGCCGATGATTTTGTCCTCATCGTCAAAGGCACCAAAGCACAGGCGGAAGCCATCAGGGAGGAGTGTCGGGGTGTGCTCGAAGGCAGTCTGAAACTCAGGCTGAACATGGATAAGACTAAAATCACCCATGTTAATGACGGCTTTATCTTTCTGGGGCACAGGATCATTCGCAAACGCAGTCGTTATGGCGAGATGCGAGTGGTCTCAACGATCCCGCAGGAGAAAGCCAGAAACTTCGCCGCATCGCTGACAGCACTGTTATCAGGCAACTACAGTGAAAGCAAAGTCGATATGGCTGAACAACTCAACCGAAAACTGAAAGGCTGGGCCATGTTCTATCAGTTCGTTGATTTTAAGGCCAAAGTCTTCAGTTATATCGACCGTGTCGTGTTCTGGAAGCTGGCTCACTGGCTGGCCCGCAAATACCGTACAGGTATCGCTTCCCTGATGAGGTGGTGGTGTAAATCACCGAAACCGGGTCAGAGCAAAACGTGGGTTTTATTTGGTAAAACCAATCACGGCAAGCTCAGCGGCGAAATACTGTACCGGTTGGTGGGGCAAGGCAAGAAGCTGTTCCGCTGGCGGCTACCCGAAGGTAATCCCTATCTGAGGACGGAGACCAGAAACACGTATACATCGCGCTTTACAGAAGTGGCAATGGCGTTCGCCAGCATTTAAATGGAGAGCCGGATGCGCTGAAAGGTGCACGTCCGGTTCGGGGAGGAGAGGCAGGGAAATAGTCCGACTACGCCCTGCCTCTTACTCTACTCTGGACAGGCAAGCGTTGGGCTTACCTTGCTGTTGTTCTCGATCTGTTCGCAAGGAAACCTGAGGGTTGGGCAATGTCATTCTCACCGGACAGCAAGCTGACATCAAAGCGCTGGAAATTGCGTGGGAAGCTTGCGGTAAACCCGCCGGAGTGATGTTCCACAGTGACAGTAATAATGCCGGTGTCAGTCTTTACCACCACTCAGTTTGCCGTTTAACCCGATTGGTGTGATTACTGATGCAGTGAAGACCTTTCCGCATCACATCACTACAAATATTGATTTTTGATTGTTGGATTCGCACCAGATTTCACCTCTGTAGGGTATTCAAAAATGCTCAGTTATTACTGATGCCTAAACTGCAGCGTTGCGGGCAGGTAGCGTTGTAGCGTTTCGGGCGTATCGCCCTCGATCAATTGGCTTATCAGATCATAGCAGTGCCAGGCCAACTGGCGGTTATCCTGCTGTACGGTATCGATACGCAGCGACAGCGAATCATAAAGATAGTGATCGTCAAAGCTCGTCAGATGGATATCTGAGTCGAGTAAATGGTGCTGGCTCATATAGCGCAGTACCCCTTCGAGCAGTCCACAGGCGGCAGTGAACAGCGCCTTAGGCGGCCGCCCAAGTCGCGCGCAGAGTGCGGCGAACATCTCATAGCCTGAGCTCGGGTGGTAGTTACCGTTAATCACCCATTCCGGGCGCAGTGCAATACCCGCCTGAGCCAAACCCTGCGTGAAGCCGGTCAGACGATCGCGTGAAGGCGACAGACGCGACTGACCGCCTAAAAACCAGAACTCATCGCTATGCTTAGGTGCAATGCGGGAAATCAGTTCCGCCGTTGGGGTAATCGAATCAGTCATCACCAGCGGCAGCAGGCTTTCATTAGGACAACGGTCAAACAGCACTACTGGCAGTTGTTGGCTGAGCTTAAGATAGTCGGCATCGTTGTGCATACATGAAGCGACGATCAGACCGTCAACCTGGCGGGAAATCATGTTATTGACCACCACGCTCTCCTGACCGGGGTTTTCATCAGTACAAGAGATCAATAGCTGGACGCCTGCTTCGCGGCACAGCATTTCCAGCTCATGTGAAAAGACCGCAAAGCCGTGGTTGGTGATCTCCGGCACCACCAGTCCGATGGTGTGGCTGCGGTTGTCGCGCAGCGAGCGGGCGTGAATGCTTGGCTGATAGTGCTGCTCACGGGCAATCGCCAGTACTCGCTCACGCGTTTCCTGCGCCACACGCAGCTCCTTACCACGACCGTTCAGTACTAGGCTGGCGGTCGCTTTTGAGACGCCAGCCTGTTCGGCGATATCTTTAATGGTTACGCGTTTAGTTTTCATTACGACGCCATGAGCTTGAGGCAAAACGCTTATTCTACCATGCAAGTTCGCAGCGGCCAGTAGCAGAATGCGTCCGGTGTGATGCCAGAGAACATTAGCTGCCCTGAACAGGCCGGGAAGTAGCGGCAGCTCATCACTCCTTCGCCGCCGTTGATGAAAATCTCCACGCTAGACTGGTCGATGAAAATATGCAGCGAGCGGACGTCTCCGCGCCAGTAACGATAATGCTTCTCATCGCTGGCCAGACTGGGTCGGGCCAGGCGGATCCCGCTGGCATCGCGTTCAAGGATTAATGCGCCGTCAAAATCGAGGCTCAAAATATCGTCCCCAGTGGTTTGTAGAACGATTTCCATCGGTGCCAGCGGCAGGGAGTTCCCTGCCCAGCCGTGCGCTTCGCCGCGCAGGGCGCTCAGCTCTCGTAGAGGACGTTGGTATAGCTGACCATCGATAAACTCCAGCTCACGCAGGCAGGTCATCTGATGGATCCAGCCGTTGGTGAGGGTCGGTTGAAGCATCTCTTCGCCCTCCGGCACGCCCATCCAGCCGACCAGCAGACGGCGGCCATCACTGGTAAGCATGGTTTGCGGGGCGTAGAACTCAAACCCTGCGTCCAATTCGTGCAGTTCGCCATGCTCGAAGGCCGCGCGGTGGTAGTCGAAATCGCCGCTCATCCACACTGCCGGGTAGGTGTTGAGATAGCGCTCTTTCTCACGAGGCACGCCCTGCGGGCAGCAAATCAGGACATGCTGGTCGCCGAGGGCAAACAGGTCCGGGCATTCCCACATATAGCCCGCGTCGTCCAGGCCATTGATGCCATAACCGGCGATTTCGCCCTGACTCGTCCACTCATGAAGGTCCGCTGAGCTGAATAACAACACCTTGCCACGCTTTTGCAAATCCTGTGCGCCCAGCACCATGTACCAGCGACCTTCGTGCTGCCAGACTTTCGGGTCACGCACGTGGCCGGTATAGCCCTCCGGCAGCGGTAATACCGGGCCGAGTTTGGTAAACGTGCCGTCGGCATTTTCCGTCGCCAGGCACTGCCACGCGGTTCGGCTGCCGTCGTCAAATTTTACGTTGCCGGTATAGCACAGGGTGAGCGTGCCCTGACTATCCACGGCGCTTCCGGAGTAGCAGCCGTTGCGGTCATACTCTTCATCCGGCATGAGCGCGATCGGCTCATGTTGCCAGTGCAGCAGGTCGGCAGAGCTCCAGTGCCCCCAGCACTTGAACTTATGATCGCAGGCGAGCGGGTTCCACTGATAAAACAGGTGATAACGTCCGGCAAATTCAATAAAGCCGTTGGGATCGTTCATCAGCCCGGTCACCGGCGCATGGTGCCAGCGGGGATAGTGGCTGTCGGCCAGCGCGCGCGGCTGGCCCTGCATAACAGCCTGCAAAATCGCAGGCAGGCGTGATGGATGTGACATTATTCAGCGTCCGTTTTGTATTTCAGTACCAGGGAGACGACAAAGGCGACGCCAAAGGCGATAACCATCCCGATAATGTAGTTCAGCAGCGAGCTGGCCTGCACGATAGCCATGCCAGGGATAGCCGTCAGGCCCACCGCGGTCATGTAAACATGCATGGATACCACCCACGCGCCGCCCACCGCGCCGCCAATCAGGGCTGCGATAAACGGTTTTACAAAGCGTAAGTTAATACCAAAAATCGCCGCTTCGGTGATGCCGAGCATGGCAGAAAACGCCGAGGGCAGGGTAATGGCTTTGATTTTGGCATCTTTCGTTTTGAACCACACCGCCAGACAAGCACCGCCCTGAGCGACGTTGGCCATCGCCCAAATCGGCAGCAGGAAGTTGACGCCGATGGATGGGTTGCCCAGCAGTCCCGCTTCGATGGCGTGGAAGCTGTGGTGAATACCGGTAATGACGATAACCGAATAGAGACCGCCAAACAGCAGTCCGGCCAGCCAACCGGCGTGGGTAATCAGGGTGCTAAGGACAAACGAAATACCGTCGCCAAGCGCGCGACCAGCCGGGCCGATAATCAGCAGGGCGATAAAACCGGAAATGATCACCGTCAGGAACGGCGTCAGGATCAGATCCAGTGCATCGGGGATCACGCGACGCAGCTGTTTCTCAACGATGCTCATAAACCACACCGCCAGCAGCACCGGGAACACCGTGCCCTGATAGCCGATCATGGCAATCTCAAGGCCGAAGAAGTTCATGGTGTGGAAACCGGCGGCCACACCCCAGGCGTTGGTGAGCGCCGGGTGAGTCAGGATGCCGCCAAGCGTCGCGCCAAGATAAGGATTACCACCGAACTCGCGGGCGGCGGTGAAGCCAATCAGGATCGGCAGAATAATAAACGCCGCTGAGCTGCACATATCCAGCATGATGTAGATGGCGTTACCCGGGTCGACCCAGCCGTACGTTTTAACCATCCCCAGAAGGCCCATCAACAGGCCGGAGGCGACGATAGCCGGGATGATCGGCACAAAGATGTTCGACAACAGGCGGGCAATGCGCTGGAAAGGATTCAGTTTTTTCGCCGCAATGTCGGCAGCTTCCGATTTGCTGGATTCGCCAATCCCTGCCGCCTGGATAAAGGCGGCGTAGACTTTGTTCACCACCCCGGTGCCGAAGATAATCTGCATCTGTCCGGCGTTACGGAAACAGCCCTTCACCCCATCAATTTTGCCGATGGCCTGCTGATCGGCCAGTGAGTCATCGACCAGCACCAGGCGCAGGCGTGTGGCACAGTGCGCGGCGCTGGCGATATTTTCCTTGCCTCCCAGAAGCGGAAGTAGCGAGCGGGAAATCTGTTCAAAATCCATAGTACCCTCTGAATGCGTATTGATTTTCGAGTTGTCGTCCCGTGGTAGCCGGAGCGCATTCTCTTCGTTGTTATTGTGTCCGGGGCGACGAAACGTATTTTGTCGCCCCGGCGGTTACTGTCGCCAGGTGTTAACCATCAAAACCAGGTTTCCATCTGCATCCCGAACGACCATTCGCCGCCCGATTTAAAACCACTGCTGCCCAGCGCGTCATCGCTGGCGTAATTATTGAGTTTTTTGCTCCAGTCCATCCACGAGGTGTAAAGACGGATTTCAGGACGGCTGAAGAAATCGCCGATGTCGCCAACCTTAAAGGTCGGGGCGAAGGTGAGCTTGTAGAAGCTGCCGTTTACCGCATGGCGATCGTTATAACCTTCAGGTTTGAGATCCATATACTGGTAACTGCCTTCATAAGCGAGGGCGAAGTTTTGATTGATCTCCTGGATCAGACGCATGTTGAGGGTTGCCCACTGGTAGCTGTCGCCATCGACATAACGGTCTTTACTGGTTTGTGCCAGTATCGCCGGGGCGATAAACCAGTTCTTGCTCAGTGGCGTGGTGCCGTAGCTGGCGAAGCGCCAGGTGTTAGCCCCCGAGCGTAACGCGCCGTCAGAGCCGACACCTTTAACTTCGGCACCCAGTCCGTGACCGTAGAGCAGGGCGGTTTTGCTGGCACCTTCACGCAGGCCGTAAAAACTGTCGTTGTGCAACCCGAGCAGCGCATGTACACCGGTATTTGCCGCATCGCCTTTGACCGGATTACCGTTGGTATCCTGGCGTTCGTCGTTGTCTTTTGCCCGCATCCCGCTGACCATCATCTGCACCGGCCCGATGAAATTGTTCATGCTGACGATGTAGTTCTGCACACTGTTGCTGGTATCAGCAATATCGCCGAAGTTACGCCCGTAAAGAGAGAAGTTGCTGCGAACGCTGTCGTTCCACCTGACATCGTAAATACCGCCGCCGGTACCGGCGAGGAACACGACATCCGAGTCGATCCAGTGAATGTCAAAGTTATCCCGGTCAAAGCGTTTCCCGGCCCACAGGGTGGAGCCTTTAAACGGCCCGTCGAAGGTGGGCAAGTTGCCCAGTTCAACAAAGGCCTGACGCACGTTCAAATCACTGGTGCTCGCCGTCCAGTCGTTATAAGTGGTTTGACCGTCGGCGACCATGACTTTGAAGCGGGTCGTTGCCCCGTTATCCAGGGTCTGCTTATGTTCAAGATTCATTTCAACATAGGTATCGGCCTGGTTTCCCAGGCGGCCAATAGCCCCACCGGTTTCCCCTGCTGGCGTCATGTAGGCTCCGGATTTGGTGCTGGCGCCGGAGTCATTCATTATCACGCCGGAGCGGGCGTAGCCGTGGAACTCAAACCCGCTTTTCTCATCGGCTTTTTTCTCCAGTTTGGCGGTACGCTGAGCCACTTCCTGAGTGCTGTCCTGGGTTTTTTGTTGCTGTGTCGTGAGCTGCTGTACTTTCTTCTCTGCCGACTCTGCGCGGGTTTCTGCCGTTTGCGCTCTGTTTTCGGCATCCTGTAAGCGTTTTTCCAGCGCAATTAAACGGGCTTCGATACTGCTGAGATCCGTTTGTGCATGGGCTGAGGCGGCGCCGGTTAGCAAAGCGATAAGAACCGCGAGTGTGCTTTTTCTGAACATATTGATTGCATCCCAAAAGGAAAATAAAAAATTGTGTGTTTTTACTAAACCGGTTTAGTTGCAATGTTAAGCACGACATTTAACATTTTGAAATTGATTTTGCTAAACCGGTTTAATAAGTGTGATGGATGCAACAAAGTGGACCGCGTACGACGGTATTTAGGATCAAATCTGGCGGTGTAGATCGCGCTGGTATGGCAGGGCAGTCATCGCGCCTTTCGCCAGGGTTGCCAGGGCACCGCAGGTTTGCGCCAGAGCGAGCGTTGGCTCCAGGGCATTGATATCCGCCGGCATCCCGTTGGCAGCAAGGCTGGCAAGCAGTCCGGCGACAAACGCATCGCCCGCACCGGTGGTATCCACGCTGACAACCGGTTTAGCGCTGAAATGGATAAACTGCTGCTGGAATGCGGCGATGACGCCCGCTTTACCCTGAGTCACCAGCAGTAATTCAGGCTGATAACGCTCAGTGATGCTGGCGATCCCCTGCGCGATATCATTACTCCCGCTGATGAGTATCAGCTCTTCTTCGGACAGTTTCACCACGTTCGCCAGACGCAGGGCGCGGTCGAGACAGGCGTGCAACAGGTTCTGATCTTGCCAGAGATCCAGGCGGATATTAGGGTCAAAGCTCACCCGGCCACCGGCACGTTTGATGTTCTCCATAGCCGCGAAGGTAGCACTGCGGCTGGGCTCGGCGCTGAGCGCGATGGAGCAGATGTGCAACCACTGTCCGGCGGCAAACTGTGGCAGGTCTTCTTCAGCCAGGAACAGGTCAGCGCTGGGGCGTACCATAAAGGTAAAGGTGCGTTCACCTTGGTCATCAAGGTCGACCACCACAGTGGACGTGCGGTGATGATCGTCAAGATACATATGGCTGACGTCGACCTGCTCCTGTTGCAGGGTATGACGCATGTAGCGGCCAAACGGGTCACCGCCGACGCGGCCGATAAATCCGCTGTTGCCGCCAAGGCGGGCAACCCCTACCGCCACGTTAGCCGGCGCGCCTCCAGGGCACTGTAGCAAGCGCCCTTCACTCTCCGGTAGCAGGTCCACCACTGCGTCGCCCAGAACCCAAACTTTTGCTTTCATGCTAAAACCCTCCAAGGCTAAACTTAATTAAACCGGTTTAGCATATTAAATCACAGTGAATGAGTGGGGGAAAGTTCCAGCCGGAAAAGCACTGCTCAGGGCATAAAAACGTGAGCCGCCTTACGAAATAGAATTGATTCGACAGCTGTGAAGACTTACGTCCTGGACACAAATGGATCCTGGATAAATTACCATGCAACTTGATGAAATTATCATGTTTTATCTTATTTACAGATAAATCAAAGGGCTTTTAACACCACACTTCTTGGCATAATGGTTAAGTGTAGTAATGCTCGCTCTGGATGGGTTTGCTTCTATGCTGCGCAGGTATTTGTAAGAAATACCCATTCTACTGGCGAGTTGTTGTCGCATCAGGCCAGCGAAACTGCGCAATTTCATCAGCGTTTCTGGAGGGTTTCCTTTAAAACTTCATCGACAAAACCGCTTTTTACCGTAGATACAGTAAGTGCCTCTTCTCTGCCATTATCCCAGCATCCAAGGTTACCGGGTTCTGATGTAGTCTGCCGATATGCAAGAAATGCAACGGCATCATGCTGGTTATGATGCTGTTTAATCTTCATTGTCACATGGACTATTCAGGGAGCGACAAGCGCTCCCACATGAAAACAGAACCACTCGTTTCATTTACGTGCTTCCTCAAAAGTAATCTCATACCCAATACTTCTGATTTAGTAGGGTTCTGATCATATCATGCAGCTCGATTGCGCTCAATTTGACGGTTTTCATCTTTACACAATGCTCGGTTATGATACTTTGTGATAGGCATGACAAGATCTGGCCGTAATTTTTTAGAAGTGAGTTTGCCCGCCACTTCACGGGACAGCATACATCCGGATAAAACCGGTAACAGGAAAGGCTCCACGCTGCATACGGAGGAAACAGAATTAATGAATGATAAATTGCCGCCCTGCGCTGATACCAGGGTGGAACGTGTCCGTCTTAAAGATGGGGATTACTTTTTCCCTGCTGAACCCGCCATAAAAGCGGATTCTTTGCGGACAAAATCGCTCCTTCATCGTTTTAACCACACCGATCCTGCTCATATTGATTCCCGCCTGCTACTGATGAAAGAGTTGCTGCCTGAATGTGGGGAAGGGGTATCTGTCACCACGTCTTTCCACTGCAGCAGGGGGTATAACATTCGTAAGCGTCGTCTCAGCACCGTCTGGCAGATCCTGAAATTCCTGAGAGGATAGTGGACACCAAATATGGTGGACACTATCCATGAAATCATTAACCACAGTGCGTAAAAAAAGCCCTAATTATCCCGTTGAGTTCAAAATCAAAATGGTTGAACTCTCGCATCGACCAGATATCCGAGTCTTTGCGTTTGCCAGCGAGGATAAGGAGTACCAACCGTTACTCGATGATATTCTGGATGGTCCAATGGTTGGGCGTTTTGATACTGAGGAAGCCGGAAAGGCTTTGATCGATGGTGGATTGATTGAGCGTTTGATGTCAACTATCATGCCCTTTATCACTTCAGAGGCCCCTCTACCCGATACGCATCTACGTCGGGAAACAACCTGGTATTATCCACTGGAAGCTATTCGCGAAACTGTTGTAAATGCACTGGCTCATCGTGACTGGACACGCTTTGTTGAGATAGAGATTGGCTTGTATAGCAATCGATTTGAAGTTATTAGCCCAGGGGCGCTGAATAATTCGATGTCGATTGAAAAGATGGTTACAGGTCAGCGATCACCACGCAATACGATTATTATGGAAGTCTTACGTGATTATGGTTACGTTGATTTCAGGGGGATGGGAGTCAGGACAAAGATTATTCCACTAACACAGGCCATGAGTGGCCAACTCCCTGAGTTTACTGCAACAGATGATTACTTGAAAACAATACTTTATCGCTCACCATCTTCTTGATATATAAGGTCTGGCCTTTCCATCCATAAGAAAGGCCATTGCTGTAAAAAATAAATTACCCGCGACTGCAGCCGAAGCTACGGTCGCCATCTCCATATGCTTTTGTATCGAGTTTAGCTAGGTAGTCGAGACGATTCAGTAATTTATTGTATTCTCCTTCAAAGTTAAAATCATTGACGTCTAAAATATAACGACAATTTTCAGGGTAGTGAACCAATCCCGGATAATCATCCAGTTCCAATCCCAGTGCGCTATACCATGCTCTTACAATCATCATCCTTAAATTTCTTTCAGCCTCATAATCACCTAAATGGTAATAAGCATCTTTATTAAAAAAAAGACCAAGGTGAAAGTGACATTTTCCTTCTTCGGAAAACTCCCGTGCCCAAACATGACGAACACGGTTTGGATATATTCTTTTGCCGTTAGGGAAGGTGCGAATAAGCAGGTCATTTCTTCCCAAGCTGACTCGCTGATTAAAATTTCGCGGATCTGGGCCGATTTTTTTCCCGCAAACACATCGAATCAGCCTATTTAGGCTATTTTTTCCACCATTTCTGGCGTTATTTCCGGTTTTTACTGAGATCTCTCCCACTGACGTATCATTTGGTCCACCCGAAACAGGTTGGCCAGGGTGAATAACATCGCCAGTTGGTTATCGTTTTTCAGCAGCCCCTTGTATCTGGCTTTCACGAAGCCGAACTGCCGCTTGATGATGCGAAACGGGTGCTCCACCCTGGCACGGATGCTGGCTTTCATGTATTCGATGTTGATGGCCGTTTTGTTCTTGCGCGGATGCTGCTTCAAGGTTTTTACCTTGCCGGGACGCTCGGCGATCAGCCAGTCCACATCCACCTCGGCCAGCTCCTCGCGCTGTGGCGCTCCTTGGTAGCCGGCATCGGCTGAGACAAATTGCTCCTCTCCATGAAGCAGATTACCCAGCTGATTGAGGTCATGCTCGTTGGCCGCGGTGGTGACTAGGCTGTGGGTCAGGCCACTCTTGGCATCGACACCAATGTGGGCCTTCATGCCAAAGTGCCACTGATTGCCTTTCTTGGTCTGATGCATCTCCGGATCGCGTTGCTGCTCTTTGTTCTTGGTAGAGCTGGGTGCCTCAATGATGGTGGCATCCACCAAAGTGCCTTGGGTCATCATGACGCCTGCTTCGGCCAGCCAGCGATTGATGGTCTTGAACAATTGACGGGCCAGTTGATGCTGCTCGAGCAGGTGGCGGAAATTCATGATGGTGGTGCGATCCGGCAGGGCGCTATCCAGGGATAATCGGGCAAACAGGCGCATGGAGGCGATTTCGTACAGGGCATCTTCCATGGCACCGTCGCTCAGGTTGTACCAATGCTGCATGCAGTGAATACGCAGCATGGTCTCCAGCGGATAGGGCCGTCGGCCATTGCCCGCCTTGGGATAAAACGGCTCGATGACAGCGGTCATATTCTGCCATGGCAGAATCTGCTCCATGCGGGAGAGGAAAATCTCTTTTCGGGTCTGACGGCGCTTAGTGCTGAATTCACTATCGGCGAAGGTGAGTTGATGGCTCATGATGTCCCTCTGGGATGCGCTCCGGATGAATATGATGATCTCATATCAGGAACTTGTTCGCACCTTCCCTATGAGCAACTCAGCCGAATCGTTGCCTGGGCTTCACCCGGCCAGCCGGTAAGCCTGATTTTTTGCGATCTCGACCATTTTAAGAACATTAATGATACCTACGGCCATTTGCAGGGCGACCGGGTCATTATTCATCTGGCGCAGATGATGATGAACACGGTGCGTCAGCACGATATTGTCGCGCGGATTGGCGGTGAAGAGTTTGCCATTATTTTACAAAATACCGATATGCACAAAGCCACGATCATTGCCGAGCGCCTGCGTCGTCATGTTGAAATAGCCACGCCTGAATCGACCGGAAATGATTTTCCAAAAAAGATTACATTAAGTCTTGGCATTGCCAGTACCCGTGAAAATACACTTTTAGCCAATGAACTGGCGCACATGGCAGACAGTGCGTTATATACGGCGAAACGTCAGGGAAGAAACAGGGTAGCGGTCTATCATCATAATTTAATATTCTGATGTCGAGTTCAATGTATTAATTTTTACAATAGATAGTGCACTGTCATTGCTCGTAAATGTTCTTTGATGGTGCGCGCTAACATTAATATGAAAATCGTTTTTATTTTAATTCCTTACATTACAGTGAATTAAACATCTGGCACAGCCCTTGCTAATTGAATTCCATCTTGTATACCAACAGGAATTCAACGATGGCATTAATGACTGGAAAAACGCTGGACGGCTGGCGTCGCGATATCAGACAAAATAGCGAAGCGGTTTTCACTCTCTTACAGACGCATATTCAGGCGCTGGCGACAGATGACAACGCGTGGCTGGCGATCGCCAATGACGAGCAGCTGTGGGCGCAGCTGGACGCGTTGCTTCCCCTCTACCGGGAGGATCCTGACGCGCTGCCCTTATTTGGTGTGCCCTTTGCGGTGAAGGATAACGTCGACGTCGCGGGCTGGACGACGACCGCGGCCTGCCCGGTATTTGCCTACGTTGCCGGGGAAGACGCCACGGCGGTGGCCCGACTGAAAGCCGCTGGCGCCATCGTGATTGGCAAAACCAACCTTGACCAGTTTGCCACCGGGCTGGTGGGCACCCGCTCACCGTTCGGCGCGGTGGTGAATAGCTTTAACCCCGACTACGTCAGCGGTGGCTCCAGCTCCGGCTCGGCCTCCGTGGTGGCGCGCGGTCTGGTACCGTTCGCGTTGGGTACGGATACTGCCGGCTCCGGGCGCGTGCCCGCGGGGTTCAACAATATTGTCGGCCTCAAGCCGACGAAAGGCTGGCTGTCGGCAAAAGGCGTGGTTCCTGCCTGCCGCCTGAACGACACGCTGTCGGTCTTTGCGCTGACGGTGGATGATGCTTTTACCGTTGCCACCCTTGCAGGCGGCTACGATGCCGAAGACGCCTACTCCCGCGTCCATCCGGCGACCGTGCCAGCCGCCCTTCCGGCTCAGCCGGTGTTTGCCGTGCCTGACGTACTGAACTTCTTCGGTGATACGCAGGCGCAGGCCGCCTGGGAACGGGCGCTCGATGTGCTGCGTGAAAGCGGCGTAGCGCTCAAGCCCATTGATTTCTCAGCCTTCTCTCAGCTAGCGGAACAGCTATACCAGGGGCCGTGGGTAGCCGAACGTACCGCGGCGGTCGGCGAGATGCTGCAACACCCTGAACAGATGGATCCTACCGTTCACCGCATTATCTCCGCCGGGCTGAACTACAGCGCCGTAGAGGCCTTCAAGGCGGAATATCTGCGCGCCGAGCTGACGCAAAAAATCCAGCGCGCGCTGGCTGAGGTCGATGCGCTGGTTGTTCCGACCTCACCCACCATCCATACCCTTGCCGAGATGCAGCAGGAGCCGATTCGCTTTAACTCGCAGTTCGGCACCTACACCAACTTCACCAACCTGGCCGATCTCTCCGCCCTGGCGCTGCCCGCGCCGATGCGCGCCGATGGCCTGCCTGCCGGCATCACGCTGATCGCCCCGGCATGGCACGACCGCGCGCTGGCGGCGTTTGGCCTGCGCTGGCAACAGCAGTTGGCGCTGCCGCTGGGCGCCACCGGGCAGTCGCTCAGCCAGAACGCAGGCACGCTGCCGCTCTCCGCACAGCACGTCCGCGTGGCGGTCGTTGGCGCGCACCTGCGCGGCATGCCGCTTAACTTCCAGCTAACGACCCGATGCGCGGCGTTTGTCGAAGCAACCCAGACCGCGCCGCACTACCGCCTGTTTGCGTTGGCCAACACCCAGCCGCAGAAGCCGGGCATTGCGCGCGATGCCGCCGGTGCGGCGATAGAGGTCGAGCTGTGGGATATCCCGCTGGCGCGCTTTGGTGAATTTGTCGCGGAAATCCCGCCCCCGCTGGGGATGGGGTCGCTGGAGCTTAGCGACGGCCGCTGGGTAAAAGGCTTTATCTGTGAACCGGCAGCGCTGCACGACGCCGTGGACATTACCGAATTCAAGGGCTGGCGCCACTGGATTGCCCGCAAGGAGAACGACCATGTTTAACACTGTCCTGATTGCTAACCGTGGTGAAATTGCCTGCCGCGCCATCCGTACTCTGAAGCGTCTGGGGATCACCAGCGTCGCGGTTTACTCAGATGCCGACAAAAACGCCGAGCACGTGAAGCAGGCCGACATCGCCCTGGCGCTGGGCGGCGAGAAAGCGAGCGACAGCTACCTGAAAATAGAGCGCATTATTGCCGCCGCTCGCGAAAGCGGGGCGCAGGCCATCTGGCCTGGCTACGGCTTTCTCTCGGAAAGCCTGGCGTTTGCCGACGCCTGCGATCGTGCGGGGATTGTTTTTATTGGTCCGACCGCGCAGCAGATTGGCGAGTTTGGTCTGAAGCACCGCGCTCGCGAGCTGGCCGCTCAGGCGGGCGTACCGATGACGCCGGGCACCGGACTGCTCAACTCGCTTGATGAGGCGCTGGCCGCTGCGCAGCAAATTGGTTACCCGGTGATGTTAAAAAGTACCGCCGGCGGCGGCGGTATTGGCCTGACGCGCTGCGCGGACGCCGAAGCGCTGGCGCAGGCCTGGGAGAGCGTGCGCCGCCTGGGTGAGCAGTTCTTTAGCGATGCGGGCGTATTCGTCGAGCGCTGCGTTGACCGCGCGCGCCATATCGAAGTGCAGATTTTTGGCGATGGCAAAGGCAACGTGGTGGCGCTCGGCGAGCGCGACTGTTCACTCCAGCGCCGCAACCAGAAAGTCGTGGAAGAAACGCCCGCGCCGAACCTGCCAGCCGCTACCCGCACCGCGTTGCTCAACGCCGCCGTGCAGTTAGGCAAACTGGTCAACTATCGCAGCGCCGGCACGGTTGAGTTCATCTACGACGCCGCGCTGGATGCCTTTTATTTCCTTGAGGTGAACACCCGCCTGCAGGTTGAGCATCCGGTGACCGAGAGCGTGACCGGGTTGGACCTGGTGGAGTGTATGCTGCGCGTGGCGGCTGATGAATCCATCGACTGGGCGCGGCTGGCTCAGGCACCGCAGGGTGCGGCCATCGAGGTGCGCATCTACGCCGAAAACCCGCTGAAAAACTTCCAGCCCGCCCCCGGCATTCTCACCGAAGTGGTGTTTCCGGACGACGTGCGGATTGATACCGGCGTGACCACCGGCAGCGAAGTCTCTGCATTTTACGATCCGATGATCGCCAAGCTGATTGTGCACGCCGACACCCGCGAAGCCGCGCTGGCGAAGCTACGCACGGCGCTGAACGCCACGCGCCTGCACGGCATTGCCACCAACCTTGACTACCTGCGGCAGATTACCGCCAGCGATGCCTTTGTCGACGGTACGGCATGGACGCGTATGCTCGACGGCGTGGTGGCGCAGTCGCCGGTGGTTGAGGTGATTCAGCCGGGGACCTGGAGCAGCATACAGGATTACCCCGGCCGTCAGGGTTACTGGGATATCGGCGTACCGCCGTCAGGCCCGATGGACGATTTTGCCTTCCGCCTGGCCAACCGCATTGTCGGCAACCATGAATCGGCGGCGGGGCTGGAATTTACGCTTCAGGGGCCCGTACTGCATTTCCACAGCGATGCACTGATTGCTCTGACCGGCGCGGACTGCCAGGCGCAGCTTGATGGCGAGGCCGTTGCGTTGTGGCAGCCGGTAGCGGTCAGGGCCGGGCAAACGCTGACGCTCGGGCGCGCACAGACCGGCTGTCGAGGCTATCTGGCGGTGCGCAACGGTTTCGACGTGCCGGAGTATCTCGGCAGCCGCTCCACCTTCGCGCTGGGGCAGTTTGGCGGACACGCCGGGCGCACGCTGAAGGTGGCCGATCAGCTGCCGATTTCTCGTCCTGAGCTCGCCGCCTGCACCACGCCTGCGCCGATTAGCGAGGCCAGGGCGCTGTCGCCGGCGCTGATCCCACGCTACGGGGAGATCTGGCGGATTGGCGTGCTCTACGGGCCGCACGGCGCGCCGGACTTTTTCACCCAGGAAGCGATTGACGCATTTTTTGCCAGCGATTGGCAGGTTCATTACAACTCCAACCGCCTCGGCGTGCGCCTGGTGGGCCCGAAGCCGAGCTGGACACGGCCCAACGGCGGCGAGGCGGGGCTTCACCCGTCCAACGTGCACGACTGCGAATACGCCATCGGGGCCATCAACTTCACCGGTGACTTCCCGGTGATCCTCACCCGCGATGGCCCCAGCCTTGGCGGTTTTGTCTGCCCGGTGACGATCGCCAAAGCCGAGCTGTGGAAAGTGGGGCAGGTGAAGCCGGGCGATCGTATCCGTTTTTACCCCATCAGCGTGGAAGATGCGGTGGCGCGTGAAAATGCGCTGGATCGCAGCATCGAAACGCTGCAAACCACCGCGCTGCCCGCGTTTCCGGTGCCGTCGCTGGCCGACCGTGACGGCGTTTCTGCCGCCGGGCTGGTTTCTCTGCCAGCCAGCGCTACGTCGCCGGCCATTGTTTATCGCCAGGCCGGAGATAACTACATCCTGATTGAGTACGGTGAAAACGTGCTGGATCTGGCGCTGCGCCTGCGGGTTCACGTACTGATGGCGCATCTGCGCGATCTGGCTCATCCGGGCATTAAAGAGCTGTCGCCCGGCGTGCGCTCGTTGCAGGTGCGTTACGACAGCCGCGAAATCAGCCAACAGGCGCTGGTGGCGCTGCTGCTGGAGCAGGAAGCGCGTATTGGTGATGTCAGCCAGATGAAGGTGCCGTCGCGTATTGTGCATCTGCCGATGGCGTTTGAGGACAGCGCGACGCTGGACGCCGTGAGCCGCTACGCCGATACCGTCCGCGCCAGCGCGCCGTGGCTGCCGAATAACGTTGATTTTATTCAGCGTATCAATGGGCTGGCGAGCCGTGAGGCGGTGAAGGAGACAATCTTTGACGCCAGCTATCTGATTCTTGGCCTTGGCGATGTTTACCTTGGCGCGCCGTGCGCCGTGCCGGTCGATCCGCGCCATCGCCTGCTGAGCTCTAAATATAACCCGGCGCGCACCTTCACTGCGGAAGGTACCGTCGGTATTGGCGGCATGTATATGTGCATTTACGGCATGGACTCGCCGGGTGGCTACCAGCTGGTGGGGCGCACATTGCCTATCTGGAATAAATTCCTCAAAAACGAGCAGTTCAGCGCCGGTGAACCGTGGCTACTGCGCTTCTTTGACCAGGTCCGTTTCTATCCGGTCAGCGAGACGGAGCTGGATCGGCTGCGCGACGATTTCCGTGAAGGGCGCGCGGCAGTTCGTATTGAAGAGACGACGTTCGACTTCCAGGAACATCTGCGCTTCCTCGATGCTCATGCTGAGGATATTGCCCAGTTCCGCCAGCGCCAGTCCGCCGCGTTTGAGGAAGAGGTGGCGCGCTGGCAGCTCGACGAGCAGCAGGCCGTGATTGAAAGTCCGCTACCGATCGAGGACGTCACCCTGGATGACGGCGCGCTGGCGGTGACCGCCGATATGAACGGCAATATCTGGAAAGTGCTGGTGGCCCCGGGTGAGGCAGTAGACGCAGGGCAGCCTCTGATCATCGTCGAAGCCATGAAGATGGAGCTGGCTATTCACGCGCCGCAGGCGGGGGTCGTTAAACGTATCGGCTGTCAGCCGGGGCGTCCGGTCAGCCCCGGCGACGCGCTGCTGTGGCTCGAGCAGGAGGCCGTCTATGACGAATGATAACGACTGCGTGGGCAAGAAACGCCAGGCCGGGTTAGCTGAGCGAATCTATCTGGCGCTGAAAAACGACATTTTTGATTTCCGGTTGATGCCGGGCGAGCACTTCAGCGAAAACGAAATTTCCGAGCGCATGGCGGCGAGCAGGACGCCGGTGCGTCAGGCGCTGTTCTGGCTCGAGCATGAAGGCTATGTGCAGGTGTATTCGCGCAGCGGCTGGCAGGTAAAACCGTTCGATTTTACCTATTTTGAGGCGCTGTACGACTTTCGCATTGTCCTTGAGATGGAGGCGGTGAAGCGCCTGTGCATGATGTCGGCTGAGGCCAGGCGTGAGCATCTGACGCCGCTGCTGGCCTTCTGGTGCGACGCACCGCAGATGGCGCCGGGCAAGGCGCTATCACGTCAGGATGAAGCGTTCCACACCGCGCTGGTGCGTGCCACGGGCAACAGCGAAATGGTCCGCGTGCATGTGGAACTGACCGAGAAAATGCGCATCATCCGCCACCTCGACTTTACTCGCGAGGACCGGGTCGATGCCACCTACAGCGAACATGCCCAGGTTCTTGAGGCGATTTCGCAACAGCAGATGGAAGAGGCGCAGCGGATCCTCACTGCGCATATTTCCCAGAGTAAAGCCGAGGTCAGAAAAATAACCTTACACCGGCTTCAGCAGGCCCGTTTGCAACCCGTTTCACCGTAGCTGTGGTTCCGCCCCATTTTGCTGGGGCACATTTATCACTCAATATCGTTTAGGGGTTTTGGTCATGAAAAGACGTTCTTTACTGAAAGCATTTGCCCTGTCGGCCACCTTTTTGAGCATGGGCTTCTCTTTGCAGGCGTACGCAGCAGACACCATTAAAGTGGGGATTATGCATTCCCTGTCGGGCACGATGGCTATTTCCGAAACGCCGCTCAAGGACGTGGCGCTGATGACGATTGATGAAATCAACGCCAAGGGCGGCGTGTTGGGCAAGAAGCTGGAGCCGGTGGTGGTTGATCCGGCATCCAACTGGCCGCTGTTTGCTGAAAAGGCGCGCCAGCTGCTGACTCAGGACAAAGCCGCTGTGGTGTTCGGCTGTTGGACATCGGTTTCGCGTAAATCGGTGCTGCCGGTATTCGAAGAGCTAAACGGCCTGCTGTTCTACCCGGTGCAGTACGAAGGGGAAGAGATGTCGCCAAACGTCTTCTACACCGGCGCGGCGCCGAACCAACAGGCGATTCCGGCGGTGGAGTACATGATGAGCGAGGATGGCGGCAGCGCGAAGCGCTTCTTCCTGCTGGGGACCGATTACGTCTATCCGCGCACCACCAACAAGATTCTGCGCGCGTTCCTGCATTCGAAAGGGGTTCAGGATAAAGATATCGAAGAGGTGTATACCCCGTTCGGCTATAGCGACTACCAGACCATCGTTGCCAACATCAAAAAATTCTCCGCTGGCGGGAAAACGGCGGTGATCTCCACCATCAACGGTGACTCCAACGTACCGTTCTACAAAGAGCTGGCGAATCAGGGTATTAAAGCGACCGACGTGCCGGTGGTGGCGTTCTCCGTGGGTGAAGAAGAGCTGCGCGGGATTGATACCAAACCGCTGGTCGGCCATCTGGCGGCGTGGAACTACTTCGAGTCCGTCAGCAATCCGGTGAATACGAAGTTTGTCGCCGACTACCGCGCCTACGCCAAAGCACATAAGCTGCCAAATGCGGATACGGTGGTGACTAACGATCCGATGGAAGCGACCTATGTCGGTATCCATATGTGGGCACAGGCGGTTGAAAAAGCGGGCACCACCGATGTGGATAAAGTGCGCGCGGCGATGGCGGGGCAAACCTTCAATGCGCCAAGCGGTTTTACCCTGACGATGGATGCCACCAACCATCACCTGCACAAGCCGGTGATGATCGGCGAAATCGAAGAGAACGGTCAGTTTAACGTGGTGTGGAACACCGATAAACCGGTGCGTGCCCAGCCGTGGAGCCCGTACATTGCCGGTAACGATAAGAAGCCGGATACGCCGGTGAAAACGGGCGGTAAGTAAGGTTCGCTCGCGGATAAGGGGGGCCGAGTGTCTGCCCCCCTCACTCTGACCCTCTCTCCGAGGGGGAGAGGGGGAGGGTTAACGTACAGTCATCAAAGATATTTTCAGATCTTCCCTGCCAACGCCTCCCCAGGGCTTCTCATATCAGAACAGTACTGAGTAGTTCATCCCAAACGTCCGGCCACGGCCTTTGTAGTCATACAGCGAGGCAGGGCCATAGCCCGGGCTGTAGTACATCGGCGCGCGTTGTCCCCAGACGGTGGTGTAGTCGCGGTCAAAGAGGTTTTCAATGCTAAAGCTCAGTTTCCCTACCGGCAACGCATAGCTGCCAAGCAGATCGACCGTCGTGTAGCCATCAATCTCATTACCTGCATCATCGCTCAGCTTAAAGGACGTGGTGCTCTGCACGCGCAGGCTCCACGGGTCCGGTGCCCAGCCGATGTAGGCCGTCGCTTTCGACGGGCTCGCCACCTTCACGTCATATTTCTGCCAGCTGCCGTCCACCTTTGATTCGGTTTTCAGTACGTTGAAATTCCCCCCGGCGCTCCAGTCGCTGTCTGGAATAAAGTAATCCACCGCGCCCTCTACGCCGTAGATGCGGCGCTTATCGTCCACCACGCTGATGGTCAGATCTTTATTCGCCTGCACGTTTTTGTCGGACAACGAGTAGTAGGCGGCGATCTGCGTGCGCAGGTTGTCGCCGGTGTAGCGCCAGCCGAGTTCGTAGGAGTTCACCTTGATCCCTTCGAGCTTGCTGTCGTCGACGTTGACGCTGTTCACCAGCGGCAGATGGCCGTTCACCGCCTTTCCGTATTGCCCGCGACCATAGTATTTACCCGGATCCGGGAGTTCGACGCCCTGAGAGAAGTTAAACCACGTCTGCTGGCGCTCGGTAAGGTGTACTAACAGACCGGCGTTAAAGAGGTAATTATCGTAGTCGGTTGAGCCGCCGGGAATGGCGTCGGCGGAACGGGCGCTGCCGTCGGCAATTAAACGTTGCTCGTTGTAGCCCACGAAATCGTCGACGCGGTTCTCGGTGTACTGGTAGCGCACGCCGCCGCTGAGGGTGAAGATTTCGTTGATATCGTAGCTCGACTGCAGGAACGCGGCCAGGTTGCTGATATCGTAGCTCGGGTAGCGTCCGGTGGTGTATATCTGCTGGTTGTTTAAGCCGCCGGAGGCGTTGGCCTTTTGCTTATCGAAATACATCTGATTAGAGGTGAAGCGCTCGTGATCGGCATCCAGTCCGTAGGTGAGCTGCCAGCCGTCCAACGGCGTGCTGTTGAGCGTTAGCTTCGCGCCGTACTGGTTTGTGTCCTGCTGCGATGACGAGAAGCTTGTCAGGTTGAAGTTTTTATCCACGCTCGGGAAAGGGTAGAACTTCAAGGATTCATCGCGATAGTAAACCTGACCGACCAGCTCCTGGCCGAGGAAATCGCTGTTGGAATACTGCAGGCTCATCAGGTGGCGTTCGGTACCGGGAATACGGTCGGAGCTGAGGCCGCTGCTGACGTACGGTTTGCTTTTACCGGTGAGGGCAGAAAAATCTTTCCCCAGGTTCAGGCCGTAGTCATCGTCTCCCTGGCTTTTATAGTACTGCGTCACTAGCTGTAGCTGCTGCGTTTCATTGATATTCAGCGTGCCGGTACCCATCACATCGAGACGGTCGGAGTACTGCAGCCCGGTTTGGGTGTTATCCAGCAGGGTGGCATCGCCGTTGCCATCATACCAGCCGCCAAACTTCTGATACGCCACCGACAGCCGTCCGGCAATATGATCGTTGCCGCCTGAAACGGCGCTGGCAACGCGTTCATCGTGATCTTTGCTGCTGTTGAAGCCGCTTTTCGTACCGGCTTCAAACTCCACCTGAGTTTCCGGCTGGCCCTTTTTGGTCACGATATTAATCAGGCCACCGGTACTGCCGCCGCCGTACAGCGAGGTCGCGCCGGAGATGACTTCAATATGTTCGATATTGAAGGGGTCTATGGAGTCCAGCTGGCGGCTGTCGGTGCGCGAAGAGTTGAGGCGTACGCCGTCAATCAGCACCACCAGCGGGCGACCGCGTACGTTCATGCCGTAGTTGGTGCGGCTCTGGCTACTTACGTCAAGGCCGGGGATCAGCTGGGCCAGCGCATCTTTGAGCTCTTTACCGCCCTGTATCTGCTGCTCCAGTTCGGCGTTTTCAATCACCCAGGTGGTCTGCGCCATTTCCGCTACCGTGCGGTTGCTACGGTTGGCGGAGATCACCATGCTTTCATCATCGGTAGTTTGCGCCACCGCGGGTGCCATCATGGCGAGAAGTAAAGGGTTGAGCGCCCAGAGGCTCTTTTTGATCGTCATCATCATCATTCCTGCGCATGGGCCGATAAAGGGCGGCCCAAAAATGCGTTCCGTGAGTTAAAGAAGCAGCGTAGCGCTGCAGTTTTCCCGGATACCGCGGCGTCGCTGAATCTGACGGCGATCTCCTGAGTGGGGGCAAATCACTTCCAGCGAGCGTCTGCGGCTCGTCCAGAATGCATTAGGCGTGATAATGAGAATTTTGCAGATAATGTTTCTCATTATCAACATTTGTTTCGATTTTTGTTAAAAAATTTATATGCGTGTTAACGCCAGGCAGGAGGGAACCTCGCCCGTCGCACGTTTAAAGAGAAGAATGAAAATGTTGAAGGGGCTGTGTCCCCTGAATTTGCGTGCGAGCAATGAGCAGAGGGTAAAACGGCCGGCCGATGAAGCCGACGGGTTGAGTAAAGCCCGGTCACGACGGATGTGGCGGGCCTTACTCGTGATAGCTCAAGGCATTACAGACCCAGGTCAGACAGGCCTGGGTGATCGTCAGGACGACGCCCCAGTGGCCAGAAGAATTTGCGCTCGCTTTCTTTGATTGGCATGTCATTGATACATGCGAAGCGACGTTTCATCAGACCGTCGGCCTCAAACTCCCAGTTTTCGTTACCGTAAGAACGGAACCAGTTACCTGAGTCATCATGCCATTCGTAAGCGTAACGGACGGCGATACGGTTTCCACCAAACGCCCACAGCTCTTTGATGAGTCGGTACTCGAGCTCTTTTTTCCACTTACGCGCGAGGAACCCTTCGGCTTCTTCACGATGACTCGCGAATTCGGTACGGTTACGCCATTGGGTATCCAGCGAGTAAGCCAGCGCGACTTTTGCCGCGTCGCGGGTGTTCCAGCCGTCTTCAGCCAGACGGACTTTCTCAATGGCCGTTTCCAGCGTGAAGGGCGGAAGCGGCGGACGTACGGGTGTGTCAGTCATGGTAAAATTCCTGTTCGTGTCGGTTTTAGGGAATCGCCCTAATCGTTACTCAGGCCCGGCCGAGAGCCGTTCCAGCAAAACGTTTGCCACGTTCCGTGCGTCGTCAGCGGCGTTCCGATCGCCCATCACGTATGTCATGGTGATTGCCCCCTCGATCAACATCAGCAGCTGTCTGGCCAGAACGACAGGGTGTTCTGCGTGCAGCTGCTCGCAGAGCGCGATCGTGTAATCCAGCAGTTTCTGCTTATGCATTTTTGCTATCTGGCGAACAGGATCGTCCGGGTCTCCCACTTCTCCGGCTGTGTTGATAAAGGCACAGCCGCGGAAGCCTTCGGACTCAAACCAGCTTTTCAGAACGGTGAACATGTTCAGAATGCGATCCCGAGGCGTTTCGCCTTTATCCGACTCGGTTCTGAACCACTGCATCCACCGTTCGTCACGCGCATTCAACGCGGCCGATGCCACGTCCTCCTTGTTCGCAAAATAGCGATAAATACTCTTCCTTGCGACGCCTGAGGTCTTTACCAGAAGGTCCATGCCCGTGGCGTGGATACCGTTCTGATAGATAAGCTGTTCAGCGGTGGCGAGGATTTTTTCTCGTGTGTCACTTGGCTTTCTGTTCATGCTTTAAAGGTAGAACGATCGTTCTACCTGATCAAGTGTTAATCATGGATGATGTTTAGGCAGAGGAGGGGGATGTTTAAAAAGTGCTTTTAAATCAATTAAAAGTCAGTCAAAAAAAATCGCGGGAAAGTGCTTTTCGGAAAAAACACGCTGCCAGGAAAAATTTGGGCGTTAATAATGGGACGGCGGTGTGCTAAACAGGGAGAGACAGGTGTACTCCAGGTGTTAAAACAATCTTTTGATGTTACAGAAAAAATAGCGAACAGGAACGGCTGAAAATGATCAAATATTTATTGCTGGTGGTGGTGATGCTCGTAGGATGTACCAGTGCGCCAAACTTACCGCCTACGGATACTATTGTGGCGGTAAAACCGGTTGACTCCGGCATTATCGCCAGCTCGGCGAAGTACAGTTATCGTTTTTTTCGTACCGGCTTCCCCCAAGAATATCAGCGTTATAAGACATTTTATGAACGTTTTCACCAGCAGGCTTCTGGCGTGCGGGTTAACTTTGTTGTCGATCAACATGAAGTGACGGCGGAATACGTGGTTGTGGTGGATAAACGCAAACTGGATGCCGGGCAGCATGCCGAGCTGGTCAATCAGTATCATGCGGTGCAGATTGATAACGATCGCCTCGGTATTTTGTTTAAAGCGACGGGGTTTTGGTCTTCATCGTACGCGCCAGAACTGGCTGCAGAGTATCGGTTAGAACAGCCCGTTGTGGTATCAATCAATGATAAGACTAAAACGTTAAGCTCCCTTGGCGAGATCGCCATGATCCCCTTAGTCCCTTTGTTCCCACTGTACATGATGTACGGATGTGCCACCGGGCCCTGCATCTGAGGGAAAGGGCGGCTTCTGAAACGACCAGGCGTTGGGGGACGGAAGCCTCCGGCCCCTCTGGTTTGGCCGCCAATCATGATGGATTTGAAATGTCTATCGGGATGGGGAAATAGCTCCCCTGAGCTGTGTCTTAAAAGATGAATACTAATACTGTCAAATTTACCTTAAATAGTGCTTTAGATAACAATTACTGGAGTGTTTTCTATTATTTTGTTCACTTGCCTCTGTGATATGCTTGTTTTAGTATCATAACAACTATAAAAATATATCAAAGGATCGTTTATGGAATGGGGATGTATAAAGTGCGGGGTAGCCATACCTCAGGAAAGAGAATTTTGCGATGTCTGTGAAGAAAAACATTTCAGGAAAATTGGCGGTTTTTTATTTTTACCTCTCATCGGGTTAGTGGTTACCGCTGCGGGGTATCTGTTTGCAATGACAGATGCATTTAAATTTATGGCAGAGAATTATACGCATTTGAATGTCAGTGCGAAAACATTCTTTGCACTCTCTCTTGCTATTTATGCCGTAGAGTTTTTATTTTCTCTGACGGTACTTTCCTTTTTCTTGAGAAAGAAAAGATTTTTACCCAAGCTTTATATGCTGTTTTTGATATCTATTGTAGTAACAATGTCATTAAATCTCTATATGCTTTATAGGTTAATTCCCGGCGTAAATATTGGCTATAATGAACTTGTTCCTGTTTTCAGAAATGTGATATCAGCGTTCATTTGGATTCCGTATTTCATAACATCCGTGCGCGTAAAAAGAACGTTTATCCGCTAAGAGGCCATTGGCGTGGCTTTTTATCGCTGATTATTGGATACGCAGAGTATGCTTGCCGCGCTTCAGCCAGCAAAACCAGGGGCGGGCGCTCTGCGAGTGGCCAGGATAAACGTTGTTCCGTTCGTCGTCATACCCCAAAGCCGCTATCTTGCTAATTTCATGAGATGTGTAGCCATTCCCCATTGAAGATTTGTGCATTTCCCGTCTACCCATTCCAGAACAGAGTAGCTCGCATTGGGCTGGGCGTAGCGAGAAAAATTATCGATAACCCCCTCTTTTAGCTGCGCCAGAACGCCCTGGCTAACCTGGCCGTGAGACACCACACAAACCGTCTGATGCTGATTGGCTATTTGCAGGTGACAAAAGAAATCCATGATTCGCTGGGTAGCCTGAGCCAGAGTTTCCCCTTCAGGAGGGCAATAGTTTGCATCGTGCATGAATAGCGCATTTACATCATCCGGATGGCTGCGCGTGAGCTGCGCGGATGCGAGCCCTTCAAAACGACCAAAAGCCTGTTCTTTTAGTGACGGTTCAATGATCAGTGGGCAGTGAAGGCCTTTTGCCAGGCTCAACCCCATCTGCCGTGCGCGCCCGAGAGGAGAGCTGTAAATACATGCTATCGGGTAGGCGCTTTCCAACAGTGCGGCCAGTAATGCCGATGTTTCTCGTATACCCCGGGGGGTAATCGGGCTATCGCTATGCCCCTGGATTATCCTGCTTAGATTCCACTCGGTTTCGGCATGCCTTACCAGTATTACTTTCATCGTTATTTATATCCGCCAGCCCGCAGGAGTGCTTGCACTGCACAATATGTGCATCAATTCAGGTCGAAGTGTAGACGAATAAGCGGGTTGCTGTTTTAGATAACGTCGGCAGCGGGCAGGGGCGGGCAGCGATGAAGGTCTGCTGGGAGCGAGAAGCGGCCATAAGGCGTTTCAAATCGAGAAAGGTGAGTTACATTAATGCTTAACGATTAGCTGTACACAGCCTAAATCATTTAAAAGGGTGAAAATTAAAATACTCATGAGCAGACGGCTTAACAGAGATCATCGAACTAAAGTCAGAAATATTCCACGCCGCTTGAAAGCTCTTAACCGTTGGGCTGGTACATTTCATAACCCTCAACGAAGCGTGTTTTCAGAGGATGAGCATTACTGGAATTTCAAAATCCCGGTAGAGATTAATCTTATTCAGGGAAAGTACAGCACACTTAAAACCAAAGCAGATTGCGCGCAAGCCATGATTAATGCTTGTTCAAATCTTATAACAGCAACTGCTGGTATGAATTACAGCCCCCGGATTACTGCGGTTATATGCCTTCCGGATATGTTTACAAGCGAAATCTGTCTCTATCGATCAGAAGACTATTACCAAAGCTTTATTACTGAAGACCGTTCTGAAAATGGTGCCTCCGCTTTGATTAAAGAGCGCAGTCTAGCTGCTGAGTGGGGGCTCATTCTTCCAACTAATGTGCAGGAACTGGGTATTACGCTCGAATACTATGGGAGTGAGGATCGTGATGAATGGTTCACCGGAGAGCGTTGGTATTATGGACAGCTCCTGTGATAGTGCCGTTTTCTATGTTTGCTTGAACGTCCGCTCTTGGCACACAGTGGACGAGCTAACTGAGATGAAGGTCCGCAGTGAGCGAAAAACGGTCCTTTAATCCATTCTGTATCAGATGCAGGACTAACACTAGCATCTGATAATCAACCGGGGATAGGTCATCGCATCCGGTCAGGTAGTGGTGATGTGGTTCTACGTTGTGAGAAATGAACAAAGATATTTGGTGTTAAAAAATGACGGAAATGGACGATGACATTTTAGAATATGATCTGGACTGGTTTTTATCCAGCCAAGAAGGGTACTTAGCGCATTTTGCAACAGCAGGTCAGGGGCCGGTTCCTGAAAGGATCAAGTCATCTGCCGAGGACTATAATTTTATTCTTGATTATATTTACTCACTGGAACCCTTGTCAGAGGTCTATGTGATAGAAGGCAATTTGCCTGTATTTTCAAATGAAAATCAACGTTCTTGCTATCTGCGTTCATTTGTTGAGATGTCAAGTAAAGGATTGTTCAGCTACGACTATGAACAAGGTGTATATAAATTAATTTCGAAACCAAAAACACCATTGAAATATGAAACATTGCCAAATAAAATGAAAGGCGTAATTTATGTTTCAGATAGATAAATTGACTTATAGATATGATGTGCTGATGCGACCTGTGCTCAATTTTTTGGCACACAATAGCCATAGAAAGATCCGATCTTGTCACTGCGCGGATAGGCTCGAAGATCGATGTCCGCTGTGAGCGAGAAGCGGAAGATTAATGGGGCAACTATTTTCTTGGCTTCCTTTTCAGGAATAATTACCATGTAGCATAACTTTTGTTATCCTAACCTCTCCTCCGGGTATATTGATCATATGCGAAAATTACAAAAATTAATTGCAGCCGAATATACCAACCCTCCACCTCAATCCAAACTATCTTCGACAGCGATACCTCGTATTGCATCAAAATGTCGAAAGGATGAAATTGCAGATGCACATATCCTCATAAAGCAGCTCAAAGCTGAGTTGGCCACTGTTCCTGATTGGGATGGAGATACACAGGATGACATCTGGAGAACCATCGAGCTGCTCAGAGCAATCTTGGCGAAGGTAAGATAATAAATGCCCCGGATGTCCGCTCCTGGCACTAAGCGGTCCGCCTGGAGCACTGCAAGATTTGCTATGAGCGAAAAGAAGACGTTGCCACTTTTTCCCAAAAAAGCGCTAACAGAAACAGTGCCTTTCACTATTCAGACATCAAAAATCTGGAGAATATTTTACAGGAGACATAGCGCCTTTCTTTCTAAGAACGTCCGGAATCTTTTTACCAAGGTAAATTTTTGCTATATCAGGAGGAGCTAGTCTTCCCCTGAATCCAAAGCGGGATTTTTGAGTAGATTCAAACTCATCATCAGCATCCCATGAAGGCATCTCAGGGAAATTCTCACGGGTAGATTCGAGCCACTCATCAGCTATATAAACCCCTCTGACGATTCCCCTCACTGTGGCCAGTATAAATTCAGCCTTACGAGCGCGCTCAACACGCACACGCCAGCTAAATCGTACGGCATCATAGAGGTCTACATCCTTTGAACTTCTATTCACGGAAATCATCAGGACTTTATGTTGGAACACGACTGTTTCGGGTTGGTATGTTGCGATCAATTCTTTGATGTGTGCTGCACCATATTCATTACTGCCAGCACCACTCATGATGTTAGTTAAACCGGGGTAGGCGTCGATAAGTGCAGCTTCAACCTCGTACGCGGTCTTTTCATCTGTCATACCGTGTCGGTGGATTACATGAATAACCTCAAGACCAGCCAACCTTATCTCTCGAAGTTGCTTGAGTTTATTACTGAGCAATTCATCATCATCAACCGCAGCGACTTCACCGCGCATATGAGCAAATACTCGATTCCCTTTTCCTTTCCCCACGTAAAAGGTACTTCCATCCCTTGGATCAATTAATCGGTATACATACCAGCCAAGATGTTCCATCACTCCCGGAGGAAACTCCTTGATATCCATGCTATAACTCCTAGTTCTTGATTCATGAGGCATAAGTTAAACATAGCAATGTCGATTAACAACTAATATTACCTATTAATCTCCCCCTATGATTGATATACCGAAGAAAAAGCAACGTCCACTCCTGGCACGGATCGAACATCCTATCTCACGATAGCTATCTGTTTTTTCTGTGCTAAAGTGCTGTATCCGTTTCCAGTAGCGTACCGTTCCCCATGATCTTGACCCTCCATCTCCGAACAGCTTTTGTATCTTAAGTTAACGATGTCCGCTGCCGCCGGTATTCCCTCGGGGAGTGATATCCCAGCGCGCTGTGCGGGTGGTTTTCATTGTAATGCGTGAACGCTACTGCAAGGTTTCGCAGTGCTGTTCTCACATCCGGTTTTGGCATGAACGCGATATAGTCTTCTTTCATCGTTTTCACGAACCGTTCGGCCATGCCATTACTCTGCGGGCTGCTCACCGCTGTTGTGCAGGGCTCCAGATTCAGCTCTCTCGCGAACCTCCGCGTTTCATACGCGGTATACGCTGAACCGTTATCCGTCAGCCACTGCACCGCTGTGTCGGGCAACCTGTCGCCGAAGCGCTTTTCCACCGACCTCAGCATCACATCCTGCACGGTCGAACTGTCATAGCCTCCCGTGCTTGCTGCCCAGTCTATGGCCTCACGGTCGCAGCAGTCCAGCGCGAACGTTACCCGCAGTTTTTCGCCGTTGTCGCAGCCGAACTCGAAGCCATCTGAACACCAGCGCATATCGCTTTCTGCCACCGCTATCTTGCCCTTATGTTCACGCTTCGGTCGCTCTGGTTTGTGATGCAACAACAACAGGTTATGCTCGCTCATTATCCTGTAAAGCCGTTTGGCATTCACAGGTGGCTGTCCCTCTGTGCGACGTTGCTTGCGCAGGATGCCCCACACGCGTCGATAACCATAACTCGGCATATCGCTGATAATGTTGAGGATAGCCGACAGTATTTCTGCGTCTGCTTCTTCATTACGCCGGTTACAGCGCCTGTCCTGCCAGTCGGCAGAACGGTTAATCCGCAGTGACAGTTGCGCACGCGACACGCCCATGGTCCGGCTGACCATGGCTATTCCCCGTCCTTTGGCAACAAGGGCGCGTGCGCTATCCATTTTCGCGACTGACCGTACTCCACGGCTTCTTTCAGGATCTCAACTTCCATCGTTTTCTTGCCCAGAAGGCGCTGAAGCTCCCGGACCTGCTTCAGAGCAGCAGTAAGCTCAGAAGCAGGAACGACTTCCTCTCCAGCCGCAACGGCGGTGAGGCTGCCTTCCTGATATTGCTTCTTCCACTTAAACAGCAGGCTGGGCTGGATACCATGCAGGCGGGCGACATGGGAGACATTCATACCCGGCTCCATCGTCTGCTGGATAATGGCGATCTTCTCCTGAGGAGTTTTACGTTTACGGACTTCTTGCCCTAACAGGATCCCGGTCATCTCAAAATTGGCGTTAGTGTTAGACATATATTCAAGCCTATCTCTTATCTGGAGATACAGCTACTGTCCGGTGTTTCAGGGGGCTACATCACCCCATGTAACGATTTTCTCTTTTAACAGTGTTTATTTTCCGCGTTGCCTGATGGCTGCGTGGGTTTCTGTTATTTAAGTTGAGAATCTTTCTGTATGAACACGTTACTGTTTGCGCTTCTTGGCGCACTGCGTAACCATCGCTGGTTACGCCTGCTTGGTTTTGCCTATATTCTGTCATCGCTGGGTAATGGGCTGACTCAGGTCATTATTTTCGGTCAACTTCTGCACTGGCAGGCTTCTCCTGCGACGCTTACCATGGTGTATATGCTGTCGATGCTACCCAGCTTTATTGGCAGCATCTGGGGCGAGACGCTGTGTAAGCAAACATCACCACTGCGGGTCCTGATTTTTACTGAGATATCGGGTCTGCTGGTGCTCATTTTTCCATTGTATGGTTTGCTGCATCATAGTATTCCAGCGCTGCTGGTCGTGCAGTGTGCAGAAGCACTGCTCAGCGGCATGAGCTACCCGGCGCTGACGCTGCTGTTCAAACGTGGATTGCGCACTGATGAACTTCCTGCGGCAACGGCCATGGAAACCCTCATTTTTGCCTCACAGGTTTTGTTGGGGACCGGGCTGGGTGTTGTTCTGTTTGACCTGATTGATTCCCTGTATCTGCTTGCCCTTGATGCCCTCAGTTTTACGGCGGCTGTGGCGCTGCTTATGATCTCCGGATCGGTTTTTCGCGACGCAGAACGCCAGCCTGCGGAGGTTTCTTCTGACAGCCAGGCTCCGCTCTGGCGCGTTATATCGCCCATGCAAAAAAGAAGCATTTTGCTGTTACCTGCGCTTGCTGCGGTGGGATCCCCGGCGATGGCGCTTTTACCCGCATTGGCACAAGAAATGAGGCCTGAAGATTCCGCCGGGCTGGCATTACCGCTACTTTTTGCCCGCAGCCTTGGACAGCTCTGTGGGCCACTCATGCTGGATGCCGGTAAATTGCAGCGATATAGCGCCAATAACGGCCTGCTGCTGATATGTCTGGTGCTGTTTATCGGAGCCTATTTCTTATTACCCCTATTCCTGAGCGCCTCCTTTGCCGGGCTTGTTCTGATCTTCTGTGCCCATATGGCGTCGAATATTGTATTTGCTTTGGGAACGTTCGGTATTCTGAGGAATTTCTCGCAAAAGGATGTTGCGAAAGCCAGTGCAATATCATGGCGTGGACAGGTTCTGACAGCCGCTGTTGCTACCGGTTTAACCAGCGCAATAGCTCAGCATTTTGGCGCTTTTACCGCGCTTTATAGCGTTTCGTTGCTGAGTCTGGGGGCGGTTTGTTTATTGCTCTGGTTGAGTCGAACGAGTAACGAATAATCACTGAATCCCATCTTTGCGAGCAGGTAAATTTACTGCCTGCTCGCCTATGGCGTTCTAAACAGCGTCCTTTTTGCCGAATAAGTTTAAATTGTCACAACGTACTCAGTGTAGAAAACCTCAAAAATAGCTATCGAGGTGTTCTCATCCTCAAATACCACGTCTTTATTTATCAAAAAATATTCTGACTCACCGCTGGGGGTATTTAATTTACCTATGACAGGCTGCGCTATTATCGTGCGCGGATGTCCTGTGGCGGTGCGCGTTAATAATAACAAAAACCGATGGTTTTATTTTAACTCCTTTAAAAACATATCATTATGTATTTGGCACAAGCCTTGCTAAATGAATTCCATCTTGTATACCAACAGGAATTCAACGATGACATTCATAATGAGACGATCGCCAAAAGCGCTATTTCTGGCTTTCGCGTTTCTCCTGTTCAGCGCCCCGGCGCTGGCGGGCCCGGCCGCCGATTACGGGCAGGCGAGCCGCAGCGAGCAGGCGACCCTGCTCCAGCGCTGGGCCGCAGAACCTGATGCTGTGCGCCTGCCGCTGCTCGAAGCGTTGAGCCAGGCGTCGGTGGTCAGCGATGCCGATGGCCAGCTTTTCAGCGAGCAGGGGGGCAGGCTGGTACCGCTGGAAGGGCACGCTGCGCCGCAGGGCGAGACCAAAAAAGTGTTTATGAATAACCGCCTTCGCGGATTGGTGGCCAGCGCGCTGGCATCGCACCAGTTGGTCAGCAATGACCCGAACGTCCGCTTAGCGGCGGCCCTGACGTTACAAAACGGCGCGCAGCAGGATCAGTTGCCCATGTTAACTCAGCGCCTGGCGGCCGAGCGGGACGCGCGCGTACATACCGCGCTGGCGATTGCCGTAGCCAACCTGCAGCTCTCTGACAGCCGCGCGGAGCAGCGTCTGCGGGCGGTTAAGCTGCTGGGTGAAGCCAGCGATCCGCAGGTGCAGGCGAGCCTTAGCCGCCTGACGCAGCCGCAAAATGAACCGGATGCGACGGTGCGCGCAGCGGCGGCGGAAAGTCTGAAGCAGGTGCAGCAGCGTCTGAGATGGGGCGACTGGCTGGGCCAGGCGTTCAGCGGCATCTCGCTGGGCTCGATCCTGCTGCTGGCGGCGCTGGGGTTGGCGATCACCTACGGTCTGCTGGGCGTTATCAATATGGCCCACGGTGAGATGCTGATGCTCGGTGCGTATTCCACATGGCTGGTGCAGGACGCTTTCCAGCGGCTGGCGCCGGAGTGGCTGGCGCTGTATCCGCTGGTGGCGCTGCCGGTGGCGTTCTTTATCACCGCCGCGATCGGCATGCTGCTTGAGCGCACGATTATTCGCCACCTGTACGGGCGACCGCTGGAAACCCTGCTGGCGACCTGGGGGATCAGCCTGATGCTGATTCAACTGGTGCGCGTCCTGTTTGGTACGCAGAACCTTGAAGTGGCTAACCCCGCCTGGCTGTCGGGCGGCTGGAGCGTGCTGCCTAACCTGGTGCTGCCGTATAACCGCATTGCCGTGATCCTGTTCGTTATTGGCGTGCTGGCGTTGACCTGGCTGCTGCTGAACAAAACGCGTCTTGGCATGAACGTGCGTGCGGTGACGCAAAACCGCCGTATGGCCGACTGCTGCGGCGTGCCGACCGGGCGCGTCGATATGCTGGCCTTCGGTTTAGGCTCCGGCATCGCCGGGCTGGGCGGCGTTGCCCTGTCGCAACTGGGTAACGTGGGCCCGGAGCTGGGGCAGGGCTACATCATAGACTCCTTCCTGGTGGTGGTGACCGGCGGCGTAGGCCAGCTTGCCGGCACCGTGGCGGCAGCGCTGGGCCTTGGCGTCCTCAATAAGGTGCTGGAACCGCAGATAGGCGCGGTGCTGGGCAAAATTGCCATTCTGGTCTTGATCGTGCTGTTTATTCAAAAACGGCCGCAAGGATTGTTCGCATTCAAAGGGCGGGTAATTGACTGATGAGCCAACCACTTACGTTAACTATTGCGCGCCGCGCGCCGCGCCTGACCGGCTCACTGGCGGCGTTGGTGCTGGTAGCGTTGCTGGCGCTGCCTTTCTTCGCGCTGCTACCGGCGGCGCATCCGCTGGCGATGTCGACCTATACGCTCACGCTTATCGGCAAAATTCTCTGCTATGCGGTAGTGGCCGTAGCGCTGGATCTGGTGTGGGGGTACGCCGGGCTGCTGTCGCTGGGACACGGCCTGTTCTTTGCGCTGGGCGGCTACGCCATGGGGATGTATCTGATGCGCCAGGCGTCCGGCGATGGGCTGCCGGCGTTTATGTCTTTTCTGTCGTGGAACGAGCTGCCGTGGTTCTGGGCGGGTACTCAGCACTTCGCCTGGGCGCTGTGTCTGATTATCCTCGTACCGGGCCTGCTGGCGCTGGTATTCGGTTATTTTGCCTTCCGTTCACGCATCAAAGATGTCTACTTCTCCATTATGACCCAGGCGCTCACCTACGCCGGGATGCTGCTGTTTTTCCGCAATGAAACCGGCTTTGGCGGGAACAATGGGTTTACCGGCTTTACCACGCTGCTGGGCTTCCCTGTCTCTGCTACCGACACGCGTATCGCGCTGTTTGTCGCCACCGTGCTGCTGCTGGCAGGCTCGCTGGCGATTGGCCTGCTGCTCACACGCAGTAAGTTTGGCCGCGTGCTGACCGCCGTGCGCGACGCGGAAAACCGTCTGATGTTCTGCGGCTACGATCCAAAAGGCTTCAAGCTGTTCGTCTGGACGCTGTCCGCGGTGCTATGCGGCCTGGCGGGGGCGCTGTACGTCCCGCAGGTGGGGATTATCAACCCCAGCGAAATGTCGCCGACCAACTCGATTGAAGCCGCCATCTGGGTGGCGCTCGGCGGACGCGGTACGCTGATTGGCCCGATTCTCGGCGCGGGCATTGTTAACGGCGCCAAAAGCTACTTCACCGTTGCCTTCCCTGACTTCTGGCTCTTTTTCCTCGGACTCATGTTTATTCTCGTCACGCTGTTCCTGCCGCGCGGTGTGATTGGCCTGCTTAAACGGAGGAAGCATGACTGATTCCCTGTTCACCCAAGCGCTACCGCAGGATCGCTACCGTCATACCACCGATCCTGTGCTGGAGCTGAATAATATCAACGTCACTTTCGATGCTTTCCGTGCGCTGACCAACCTGTCGCTGAAAATTGGCGTCGGCGAGCTGCGCTGCGTGATTGGCCCCAACGGTGCGGGGAAAACCACGCTGATGGATGTGATCACCGGCAAAACGCGGCCGGACAGCGGTACGGTGACTTACGACCAGAATATCGACCTGATGGGCATGTCATCGGTGGAGATTGCGCGAGCGGGTATCGGGCGTAAGTTCCAGAAGCCGACGGTATTTGAGGCGCTGAGCGTGATGGAGAACCTTGAAATCGCGCTCAAAATGGATAAGTCGGTGTGGACCTGTCTGCGGGCGAGGCTCACCGGTAGCCAGCGGGACCGTATTGATGAAGTGCTGGAGCTGCTGCGGCTCACCGCCCATCGTCATCGCCCGTCAGGCCTGCTTTCGCACGGGCAAAAGCAGTTTCTTGAAATTGGCATGCTGCTGGTCCAGGAGCCGCACCTGCTGCTGCTGGATGAACCCGCAGCCGGGCTGACCGATGCGGAAACGGACTATATTGCCGAGCTGTTCCGTACGCTTGCCGGCAAGCATTCGCTGATGGTCGTGGAGCACGATATGGGCTTTGTGGAAACCATCGCCGACCACGTCACTGTCCTGCATCAGGGGCAGGTGCTGGCAGAAGGATCGCTGCGCGATGTGCAGGCCAATGAGCAGGTTATCGACGTTTATCTGGGGCGCTAATATGTTACAGGTTAATGATTTAAATCAGTATTACGGTGGTAGCCATATTCTGCGCGGCCTCTCTTTTGACACCACGCCGGGTGAAATTACCTGCCTGTTAGGGCGCAACGGCGTGGGGAAAACCACGCTGCTGAAGTGCCTGATGGGGCTGATTCCGGCGAAGTCCGGCACTATCCACTGGCAGGGCAAGCTGATTAACGCCAGCAAGCCGCACCAGCGGGTGCAGCAGGGCATTGCCTACGTACCGCAGGGGCGGGAAATCTTTCCGCGCCTGACGGTCGAAGAGAACCTGCTGATGGGGCTGTCGCGCTTTTCTGGTCGCGACGCGAAAAGTGTGCCGGAGGATATTTACGACCTGTTTCCCGTTCTGCGCGAAATGAAAGGGCGGCGAGGCGGCGATCTCTCCGGTGGGCAGCAGCAACAGCTGGCGATTGGGCGAGCATTGGCCTGCAAACCTCAGTTGTTGATTCTGGATGAACCGACCGAAGGCATTCAGCCATCGGTGATCAAAGAGATTGGCGCAGTGATCCGCAGCCTTGCCAACCGCGGCGATATGGCAATTTTGCTGGTGGAGCAGTTTTACGATTTTGCCGCGGAGCTGGCGGATCAGTATCTGGTGATGTCGCGCGGCACCATCATTGCGCGCGGGCGCGGGGATGAAATGGAAGCGCAGGGCGTCAGGCAGTTAGTGGCTATTTAAAGTTTCTCGCAAATTGCCATGTTCAGCTTCACGAACGCATCCCACTCAATGACGTCCTGTAAATGAGCGCGGTAGTAATCTTCCACGCGGCATACCAGCGGACGAGTCTCGTAGATGGCGCAGAGGTGCGTCTCTTCGACAAAGTGGCGGCAAACCCCATCCCCGCGATCGAGAAATGTGGTTTGCTCGCTGGCATGAACCCTGCGGCAACATTTGCCGCAGGCGTTGCAGGGAAACGGCGAAAGCGTCACGCGTAGGCCTTCAGCTCTGAGGCAAGCTGCTGGGCGGCGAGCACGGCGTCGCCGATGGCTCGATCTTGTTGGCTGGCGATATCACGCGAAGCGTTGAGCTCCTCCAGTAGCGTTTTAAACCAGGGATCGAACGAGCTGTTCATTTGCTTGATGGCTGAAGATTCAAACTGTGCCGCCGTGGTGCGGGCAAAATCTTCAACCTCCTGCTGATAGCGTTCCCATTCGCGTCGATACTGCTCGCTCTGCTCACGCGCTCTTTTAGTTTCGCTATCCTCAGCGAAAATATCCCAGAGTGAGCTGATCACGGTGACCGCAGGCCCGACATAAGGAATCCATTTGCCAATGACGGCTGCGCCCCATTTTTCCATGGTTTTGGTCCCAATGCCTTTCATCAGTGATGGGGCCCACTCTTTTACCAGCTTCAGGCCTGATACGATGTGTTCCGGTTTGGCCAGCGATCCCAGCGTTGTGACCGCATTGCTGACCATATCGGCGTTTATGGCGCTGGACTTATCCGCATTTTCAGCCTCCTGGTGGACCTGCTCTTCCGGCATGTGCGGAACATCCTGATGCGTTTTCGACTGCGCCCAGATAACCGTTTCGAGATGATCCAGATCGTGCTTGAAGCGCGTCACCAGATACTCGACCTCTTGTCGTTGTAACGTGTCAATGCGCTCGCAGGCCTGATTGAATATGGCTTCAATCTTATCTTGCGGATTTCCCGCTCCCTGACGCAGGGCGGCCTTGCTGCCGTAGTACATCTCTTCGCTCTGGCGCTTGATTTCAGCCATCAGGTTCTTTTTACACGCGTATTGCTGCTCCACGATACTTTTGATTAAGGCATCAAAGCTGCGCACGGTTTCGCTAGTGGTTTGTTTATCAAGTGATTGGAGCGCGCTGTCCAGAAACTGGTATAGCGTGCTGGCCAGGCGGCGGTTGATATGCTGCGTATCGATCCCGGCAACAAATGTCGCCAGTGCCGTTTCAAAGGCAGGAAATTCGCTCACCTGGAGTAATCCCGGTTTGTTGGCAAGCTTTGCCTTGAGCGCCATTTCTGCATTCACGCGCAGGATTGGAATATCATGCAAGATTTCCTGCATACCGCGTGCTTCCGCTAACGTTTGCAGACGGATACGGATATCATTTTTGAGCCGCGTCAGGGCCTCAATATCCATATTATCTTTGTCGTTCAGTACCAGAAACAGCTTCTTTTTGGCCTGTAAGATATCGACTAATACCTGAAGGGTTTTCTCTTCTTCCGCGGCCCCTGAGGGGTTGACGACGAAAATAATCGCATCGGCAGCGAGCATTTGCTCGCGTGTCACTTGTTCATGCGCCAAGGGCGCGTCAACGCCTGGAGTGTCTAAAATCCGGGTATTACCCCAGGAGTATGCATCGACGCTGTCGGTGAGTGGAATATCGCCGGTTTTCGCTACGTTATCGCCGATAAGCGCATTGATGAGCGTGCTTTTACCTGCGTTGTAAACGCCATACACCATAATGCTGGCATCCGGCTGGCGACGTTTGTCATCAAACTGACGCTGTACGGTGGCAAAACCGGCGGCCATCGCGGGATGCTGGTTAACCAGCTCAACGGTGCGGTCATAGGCGCTGAATAGTGCAGGGGTGGTGATTTCCATAGCGTTAACCCTCTTCGCTGATTAATTTATCTTTTGCGTTTTTCTGGAGTTTTTCCAGCGCGGCCTTAAAACTGCTGATTTCACCATTGATCGCTGTGCAGGCGTCACCCATGTCGATGAGTAGCGTGCTGAGTAGTGTATTAACGCGATGTTCGATCTCTTTACCAACGACGCCGTTATACAGATGTTGAATCTGGACATGCAGATCGTTCAGGTTATCGCCGACGGCAATCTCAATTGAACGCATGCTGACTCTGGCGTTGCTTCCCGCCGCTGCGCCTAGCGCTCCTCCAAGGCTTGCCCCGGCAACGGTGCCCAGCGGGCCGAGAAGGCTACCGGCAAGGCCGCCGAGTGCTGCGCCAATGCCGCTTCGGCGGCCCCGGGTGCTTTTGATGTAGCCATCCGGAATGTTCTCGGTGACCGTCTGGACGGAAAACTCAGGCAGTTTGAGTTCAGATGCGGTCCAGGTCGCGATGACTTTCGATTTAAAGTTGGTCATCACATCGCTTAAAATGCGATCCAGCGCTTGCGTAATTAGCGTCTCCGCGTCTTCATCCCACGTCTTTTTGGCTGCTGTCAGCACGTTGTTGATGTGATCTCTGTTATCGCGATGTGCGGTCAGCGCATCGAATTGTGCCTGAATATTCCTGCGCATCGTGGATTGTGCTTCAAGAATGGCCGGTCGCATTTGTAGGTCGGTTCGGCTTTTCATCTCAGCAACAAGCTGGGTGAATTCGCCCGTCAACGTGCGGTACTGTTCAACCTCTGTAATGCAACCGTTGAGGAAGTGGGTGAAGTTGCGGATCGGCACGGCCCGCTTCATCCTTACCCCTTTCTCTTGAGAAATACGGTGCAGGGTGGAGAACAGTTGTCCCATGCCGCTTTCGCGAATGCTGGCGGCATCATTCGCGTTATGCTCGGCATAGCGTGCAGACACTGAGAGAATTTCGACGTTGTCAGCGTCCAGTTCGGCAGCAATAAGTTCTTTTTTGACGTATTCACGTTGCAGTTGGCGATCGTTCGCCGATTTCATGATCAGACGGTCGAGAAATACATCATTTTCCTCATCCCAGTCGTGCTCTTTTTTGTCGCTACCGGTCAGTAACAGCATGATATTTTTTTCTTTGCTACACAGCGTGCGGATCTCTGCCAGATCGCTCGCCCGGCCGGGCGCGTCGGATTTCATCGTATAGAGGATGAGATCCGCATGATCGGCATGTTCTCTGGCGAGATCGCCGTTTTGCATGCGTACGGAGTGCAGGCCCGGCGAATCGACCCAGGTCAGCCCCGGTAGACGGAAGCTCTGGATCGAGCTGGTGGCTTCCGTGGCACCTACGCGAAATTTCTCCCGACGTTCGGCTTCATGGTGAGCATCGCCATTTTCCGCGTCAGAGTTTTCGTAAGATTTATACTCCAGAGCGCTCTGACCATGCTGCTGCTGTTGTTCGGTGGGATCGGTGTATCCCCAGGCCATATAGTTGCCCAGTGAGCTTTTGCCTGATTTGACCTTGCCGTATACGTAGACCAATAAAGAGTCTTCGAAATTTTTGCGGAAACTCAGCCCCTTATCCTGGCTTTCGAGTTTGGCTTTCCATGCGCTATCTTGCTTTTCCAGTCCGGTGATGAACTCCGTGAGCGACTGGCTCAGCGGGCTGTTTTTTGGCAGCTTTACGCGTGCTTCAGCCAATTGGCCGGAGAGGTTGTGTTTGAATTGCTGGTAGCGGCTTGCGAATTCGCGATCCAATATTTTCGCCTCTTCCAGGGAAGAGTTGAACTGATTTTGCAGCTGTTGAAAAGAGGCGAGGAGTTCCTCGCGTAGCATCTCGTTGTGCATGTTTTTATCCCTGCTCGCTTAGCTTGTGAGTTTCTGGAGGCGTGCTTCCAGTTTGCGGCGATACTGCTGCAATTCATCAAGCTGCTGCTGGCCCAGGGCGCAGGCGCTAACTTTCTCACGTAGGTTAGCCGTCATACTGAGCTTAACGTCGTAGCAGGCTTCAAACTCGTTCAGGTTTTCGCGCGTTTTTTCATAAAGCAGGGACAGCTGCTGAGCATCGGTGAAATACTCGGGGACAATGCGCTTATACTGCGTTCCGGTCTCGAGGATTTTCGCTTTAAACGGCGGCTGGCTCTGGTACTCGGCATTAAACCAGCCGGACAACAGCTGTTGAAAATCAGCCGATCGCTTTTCACCTTCGTTCAGCAGGGTTTCTTTTATCGATTGGCGCTGTTCGTTGACTTCGCGCTCTCGTCGTTCGCGTTCGGCCCGTTCTCTGCGACGGCGTTCTTCATCATCGCCATTGTTATTTGAGCTGCTGTCATCGCCGGATGACGCGATAATTGCACCAATGCCGAGGACGGCAGCGCCAATTAACCAGGGTAATGCCATGTGTTTTCTCCTTACGCTGCCGGGAATTTACTGAGCTGAGTAGCCATTAAGTTGCGAAAGTCATTCATTGCCAGGTCGAATGGCTCAAGCCCAATGCGGATGGTTTTTTGCGTTTGCAGTCGCTGTTTACGAATGGCGTGTTGGGCGCTGGCTATCTCCTCAAGCACGTTCTCTATCGCCAGGCGTTGGCGTTCCTGCTTAACGGCGCGGGCATCGCGATTCAGCGTTTGTAGCGTCTTCGTCAAATCACCGAGGTGGCTGGCGCGCACCAGGCCTTCTTTCTTCTGCGTCATTCCCGCATGGAAGCGAGAACCGGAAAGGGCGTAGCAGCGGGGGTTGAATCCCAGGCTATCACGACACTGTTCGAGCATACGCTGCCTGATCTCTTCAATCTTCTCAGGCGTTTCAACATCCGATTTGCTAAGAACCAGAATGATATTTTGTTCGGCATACTGGCCAAACGATGCTTTAATTTCGCGAAGAAAATCGATTTCAATTTTCTCCAGCTCCCCCTGCGGCTGATGAACAAACAGGACGATATCCGCTTTTGCCGCGCCCTCTCCGGCAATCAGGTCGTCGTTGCTATTTGCATCCAATCCGGGAGTGTCGAGAAATATAAAATCCGGGGTTTCGAACGCTTTCAATTCCGCCGTTTCGCGGATGTCATTTGTCCGAAAACACTCGGTCTGGAGATGATCGGTTAACATATTTAAAAGATAGCTTTTGCCCGCATTCATTAAGCCCCAGGCGACAACCACGGGTTTACCCGCAGTCATATTCTGGGCGAGTAAAGCATCTGCTTTATGTAACAGCTGTGTGTGTAGAGACTGCGTTGAATCAACCATAAATTCATTTCTCATTCGGTTAAAAGGCGATTAAGAAGAAATCTCGGAAACGTTAGTCATGTCGGCCGAGGCGATACGCGAGTGAAAGTCTTCAACAAAATCGTCTTTAAGCGCGGTAGGTGCCGCAATGTGGATATCCGGCATCCAATAGCGTAGCCAGCGAAATAGGGTATGTTTATCGTTAACGACGCAGGTGATATTCAGACTGTTATCCGGGTGCTTTTCAACAATGCGTTGCTCGGGGAACAGGGGGCGGCGCGTGACAAACTGCGCGGCGTGGGCAGAGACCCACAGCGTCGCCTCGATACCTTGGCCAAAGCGAATGCCGCTTGCGCTATTGAGCTCAGCCATAATGTTATCGGTTGGGGTAAAGCTCGTCTCTGACAGGGAAAAGCCGCCAATACTAGCCAGTTCAAAGGCTTTAAGTCGTCCGTCATCAACGCCAGCCAGATACCACAAACCATAGTGATTAATGAGTTTATACGGCTGAACGCAGCGTGGTTTCTCACGGTAGCGGAAGGTGACGATACGTCGTGCGGTGATGGCGTTATCGAGATTATCGAACAGTGCGCTGAGCGAGTGATTATCCCTGCTCTTCACCCCAACGATTTCTATATTATCCGATTTTTTCATTCGGTTAAGGAGCGACTTTCCATCGGTGTGCGGGAAAATCTGCGATACGCCTGCGAAGTGCGCAAATTCCTTCAGATGACCGGAATGCAGCGAGGGAATAAGGTGGCTGCTGAGCTTAAAGCGCCCGTTGCCAATATCATCCAGCAGCGGTGAGAGCCTGGCTAAATCCCGATAAGCGGTGCGTTCGGCAATATCAAAACGCGAACAGAGCCAGTCTTTATCAATAATCGAACCCTGATAAAGCGCGCTAAACGTTTCACATACTCTTTCTATGAGTAACCTATTTTTTTTCCCGGAGCTCTTTTTCATTATGATCCTGAAAAGTGTGATTCAGAAAATCATTACGCAGGCGGTCCTGCCCGCGCCCTTTTTTACTCGCCCTTTAAACATAATTAACGGCCAGAACCCCCAAAACTTAAGAGCAAAACGGTGTTCTTTTATGGAGCGATATAACGAGGGTAGAGCAGAACTCTGACAGGTTGTGACAGTGGGAAAAAATTCAGGCGTTAAGTGGCAAAAGACAGAACACCTCGGTGATAGCTGAAGTGGCGAGGGAGAGGAAGCTGCATAATGTGTAATGTCGGCCTCTCTCCCGCAAGGGAGAGAGGCCGAGCAATGTGGTTGGGGCGGAATCAGGTGATATTCAGCGAATAGACGGCAGGCACGGCCCCCGCCGATTTCACCAGCTCAAGGGTGATTTTTGACACCGCGCGCGGCGCTTCCAGCGTGTGCTGGCACAGCGAATGGTGGTTGTCCTTCACCTCGGCAATCAGCGTATCGTCAGCCCACAGGCGGTAGTGGGTGGTGCAGTGTGGCGTGACCGCTTCCGCGTGGCCCATCTGCACGGTTTCCATCGCGTTATCAAAGTCGTTATCCAGCATCAGCGTCAGCGATTGTAGGGGTTGTGGCGCATCCCACGTCCAGGTCAGACGCGGTGCAGCGTCGTCCAGTGCGGGAGCCCAGCCGTTAATCTGCTGTTCGGGGCGCAGGCGACCGTTGAGCAGGCTCTGTACGTCATAGCAGCGCAGCGGCGCGGCAAACTGAATTGCGGGCATAATCTGATGCGGACGGCGACGCGGTACCCAGAAATCAAACGCGTCGACGCCAAAATCGCCGTCCACCACCTGACGTGGATGTTTCGCCACGCGGGCGTTCTGGCTGTTGAACACCGTCATAATACCCGGCAGCGCCACATCGCTCAGCGCGATTTCGACGTGGCTATTGGGCGTGAAGGCGATAAAGACATAGCGATCGACATCGCTACGCCAGCCAAATTCCACGCTGTAGTCACCGGCTTCCTGCACCGTTAACGTCTGCTCGTCGAGCAGCGTATCGGCGCAGTAATTGGCGACTTTGTCGCTGGCAAGCAGGCTGATGCTGACCGGCTGCGTGCTGGCGGCGCGCAGGGTAAAGCGCATTGCCGGTAAGGATTCACCCGCTTTCACCGGCAGCAGCAGCGCCATGCGCTCATCCAGCGCCATCCAGCGACCGCTGGCGGGCAGGGCCGTCAGCGCCAGTTCGCTGCTGGCGCTCACCCGCGCGCCGCGCGCCGGATCATGCAGCTGCTGGCGTGGAATGTAGCAGCCGGTTTGCTGCAGGTGCTGCTGTAATTTGCCGATGTTCGCGCTTTCTGCCAGCTGCGGCGCACTCAACTGATGCTGATGGCACAGGGCGGCCGCACGGCCCACCACTTCGCCGAGCAGGCCGCAGGTGCACATCACGCGGGCGCTGCCGAAGGCAACGTGAGAAGCGGAAATCAGTCGTCCGGTGAGGAACAGGTTGTCCAGCGAGCGGCTGTAGAGGCTGCGGTACGGAATGGTGTAGGTGCCTTTGCTGTGGAACTGACGGCAGCCGTCGTGCTGGCTGTAAACGCCGTCCGCCGGATGCAGGTCGATGGACCAGCCGCCGTAGCCCACCGCATCGTAGTGGTCACGCTGCTCAATAATGTCCTGCTGGCACAGCAGATGATCGCCAATAAAGCGGCGGCTTTCGCGCTTGCCGGGAATCGAGCCAACCCATTCGATGGTCAGGTTTTCAGCTTCCGGGAATTCGCCGGAGTTCTTAATGTAGTCCCAGACGCCCCAGACGATTTTCCACAGCTCCCATTTGATCTGCTCGCTGTCATGCACGGTGTCGAGACGGCCGCCCCATTCCAGCCACCACAGATCGCAGCCGTTCAGCGTGGAGGTGAGTCGCTTGTAGCGCGGGATGGCTTCAATATCCTGCAACGCGAAAGAGGGCGGTACAAATTTTACCGGCTCGCTGCTTTTGCGGGTGTAGAAATAGATTGAGTGGCCGAGCTTGTGACCGAAGTTATCGCCGGGAGCCATTTTTTCGCCCAGCTCTTCGGCGTCTTCTGCACCAACGCGGTACTCAGCGCCCGCCAGATGCCCGAGCACGCCGTCGCCGGTGGCATCGCAGAACTGCGCAGCCTGAATATGGTAGAAGGTTTCGTTAACCGCGTTAAAGCCGGTGGCTTCGGTGATGCGCAGGCCTTCGCGTTCCACCGCGTAAATGGCGGTGTTGAGCAACAGGGTGAGGTTCTTTTCGCGCTGCGCCAGATCCAGCAGCAGCAGGTCGAACATCATCGGGTTGCCTTCTTTATTGCGCCACAGGTTCTCTTCGAGGATCTCACCCATGATGCCGCCTTCGCGCGACCAGCGATTGTTGTTACCCATGTGCGAGGTGGCACCGTTGGCCCATAAGCGTACTTCGCTGGAGGCGTTGCCGCCTAAGACGGGACGGTCCTGCACCAGCACGACCTGTAAACCGTCGCGGGCGGCGGCCAGCGCGGCGCACAGTCCCGCCAGCCCGCCGCCGGCGACCAGCAGATCGGTACGCAGGGTCTGATGCGGAAAATCACGTTGATGGGTTTGCTGGAAAATTTGCATAAATTGTAATTCCTGCCTTTCTGGCGATAAAATAATAGTCTTTAAAAAAACGGGATCCCGCTATGTCGTCTCAACCTAATCAAAGCCTTATCGACGGCATTCGCTGCCTGCAATATCTGGTTTCCAGCGATCGGGCTATCGGTTGTCGCGAACTGGCGCGGCTGATGGGGATCAACCCCACCCGCGTGAACCGTCTGCTGATGACCATGGCGGCCATTGGCCTGACCACCCAGGACGCGCAGCGCCGCTACCTGCCGGGCCCCGGCATTCACGCGCTGGCCGCCCAGGCGATCCGTGGTTCAACGTTGTTCTCAAAGGCCCTCCCGCTGCTGGAAACCTACGCCCCGAAAGATATCGTGGTGGCGATGGGCGTCCTGTGGGAGGACCAGGTTATCTATATTTTCCACTCACGCCCGGGGAGCCATATCAGCCAGGCGCTGGCGGGTTTTCACATGATGCCGGCCTGTCAGTCGGTCATCGGGATTGCGCTGCTCGCCGCCGAAGAGGACGAGGTACTGGCTCAGCGCTTCAGCGCCGAAGAGATGACGCGCATCGCGCCGTTTCTTCAACAGCAGCGCCAGCTGGGCCATGTGGTCTGGCCACACGAGGACGGCGAACTCTCCCTCGCGCAGCCGATTCAGTTCGGCTCACATAAGGCGGCGCTGGCCTTTGCCGGCATGTATCACGCCACCCCGGAGCAGACCGCCGCGCGGCTGGCCGAGCTCATTACGCTTTGCGACCGGTTGACGGCATAGTTTTGTCGCCGTCGAGGTCAATCTTGCCGACCACGAACAGATAAGAGCCGATCCCCAGACAGGCCAGTACGGCGATGAAGCCGAGCGCTGGCGCGAAGTTGTGGCCGTCGATCAGCGCGCCGATGGCGATTGGCACGACGATGGAAGAGAGCGCGCCGGTAAAGTTGAACACCCCGCCCGCCAGACCAATCAGATGACGCGGTGCCAGTGCGGTCACAAATACCCAGGTAATCGTTGCCAGGCCGTTGCCGAAGAAGGCGATGGACATAAACAGGATGATAAGCGTCGGGTCATCGGTGTAGTTGGCGCCAAGGATAAACAGCGTCAGCGCCATGCCGAGGATCACCGGCGCTTTACGCGCAAAGCTGGTGGAGACGCCGCGACGAATCAGGCGGTCCGATACAAACCCGGCCAGCAATACGCCGACGAAAGCGGCAAGGTAAGGGACAGAGGCGACGTAGCCGGACTTAATAAAATCCATATGGCGGTACTGCACCAGATAGGTCGGGAACCAGGTCAGGAAGAACCAGAAGGTGGCTGAAATCGTGAACTGACCGAAGTAGATGCCAATCAGCTTGCGGCTTTTGAACATCAGCCCCAGATCCTGCCAGCTGAACGGACGTTTAGCGGCATTCTCGCGGCTCTCCATCACCGCGCCGCCTTTACGCAGATGATCCAGCTCGGCTTTCGATACGGTTTTGTGATCCAGCGGATCGCGATATACGCAGTACCACAGCACGCCCCAAATCATCCCCACCACGCCGGTAATCAAGAACAGCCCGCGCCAGCCGAACAGATCCTGAACGTGGAAAAGTACCGGCGTCATCAGCGCCATGCCGACAAACTGTGCGGACGAGTAGATACCGATTGCCGTTGCGCGCTCCTGCTCCGGGAACCAGCTTGAGATCACGCGGTTGTTTGACGGCATCACCGGTGCTTCAAAGGCCCCCACGCCTAAACGCAGGCCAACCAGCGAGCCAAAGCTGTTGGCGATGGCATGCAGCGCGGTAATCAACGACCAGATAAACAGCCCCACGCCGTACACCAGACGCGAACCGAGTCGGTCAATCAGAAAGCCGCCGGGGATCTGTAAAGCGGCATAGATCCAGCCAAATGCAGAGAAAATCAGCCCCATTTGCAGCGGGGTAAACTGCAGCTCGCCGGACATTTGGGTTGCCGCAACGGACAGGTTTGTTCTATCCATGTAATTGATAATTATATTAATAAACACCAGGCCTAGTACAAAGAAGCGTACTCGTCCGGTCGAGCGGGCGGCAGATCCTGTTATCGGTTGTTCTGACATAGAGGTGTTCTCATGGTTTGAGGATGTTAAAGGTACGAGACGTCATATCATTGCTGTTAGTGTTTCTTTTATAGAAACAGTTGGCGTGATGCAAAGTGGGATGTGGAGAAGTGTGATCTGCCTTGGATTTGTACAGGAATAAAACCGGTTTCAGGATTTGGGGGAGGGATGTGGGGTGGAGTGTATCCCCCTCACCCCGCAGGGGAGAGGGGACTGAATGTGCGGGTGGAGACTGTGGTACTCAAATGTCCCCTCTCCCTTTCAGGAAGAGGGCCGGGGCGAGGGTGTGCGTGCCGCCCTCTCACATTCAGATAAACTCAGCCGCGCGGAATTTCGCCAGTGCGTCCTGTTTCTGCTCCGCCGTCATAGGGCGCAGCGGACGACGCGGGTCGCCAACATCAATGCCGTGCAGCTGCATAACCAGCTTGCCGGCCGCCACGCCGCCGTACTGCACCAGGACACGAATAATGGCGATCACTTTGTCCATGCAGGCCGCGACGTCCTGGTGGTTGCCCTGATTAAAGCTGTCGATCAGGCGGTGATACAGCGGCGCGGCGTAGTTGTAGGTGCTGCCAACCGCGCCGATCGCGCCGCAGGCCAGCCCGGCCGGTAAAAACTCATCCACGCCGAAGGGAATATCAAACTGGCCGTTGTTGACGCGCAGGCAGCGCTGAAATTCATACATGTCGCTGGAGTTAAACTTCATACCGGACAGGTTCGGGATTTTATCTGCCGCCGCGATCAGGAACTGCTCCATATCCAGGTTCAGACCCGACATCCCCGAGTGATAGTAGTAGAAGCCTTTTGACGGCGCAGCGGCGGCGTTGAGCCGGCAGTACTCGACTAAATCGTCGACGCTGGACGGTTTGAAGAAACATGGGCCAATGACTGAAGTCGCGAAAATATCTAACGTCTCGGCGTGGCGGCTCAGCTCAAGGGAGTCGGCGATGCTCAGCGCCCCGGTATGCAACGTAATGCTTAGCTTACCGTGGCTGGCTGCCACCCAACGTTCGGCAATTTTTTTACGCTCCGCAACGGAACAATGAATGCCCTCACCGGTGGTGCCAAGCACGTACACGCCCTTTACGCCCTGGCCAATAAGATGCTCGGCAATCTGGTCGATGACCGGATAGTTCACTTCACCGTGGGCGTCGAAAGGGGTATGCGGTGCAGCGATAAGACCTGTTAGCTTTTCCATGTAAACCTCAATTGGTGTTTTTCTTCTTAAATAAAAGTTAAATGAAGCATAACTCCAATTTGCGATGAAATGATACCCACGACGAAAAGCGAGAGTATCAGAGTGTGATCGATAGCACTAAATCAAGCCTGACGGGGAACCGTTAACGCATCCATGGTGCGCAGTTTGTTGGCTTTAGCCTGTTCCGGATCTTTCTGCACCAGCAGGGTGTAGATCAGATCCAGCACAAACAGCTGTGCGGTCTTTGTCCCTATCGAGTCGCCCTGCAATCGCCCCTGTCGATTACCATTAATCAGAGTAAAATCAGCCACTTTACTTAACGGTGAGCCGAGATTGTGGGTGAGAGCAACGGTGGTGGCGCCCGCTTCTTTCGCCAGATGCAGCGCGTGGGTGGTTTCCGGTGAATGGCCGGAATGGCTGATGCCGACCGCCACATCGCCTGGCTTAAGCAGGGAGGCCTGCATATACATAAAGTGATTATTGGTCAGGGCGTCTACCCGCAGACCAATGCGCATCAGCTTGTGCTTCATTTCTTCAGCGGTGATGCCCGAGGCACCCACGCCGAAGATATAGGCGCTGTTACAGGCGTACAGTGCGTCGACGACCTGTTCAACCTGGTGCATGTCCAGCAGGTTGAGCGTCTCAGAGAGCACGTTGGCGATGACGCCCTGTAGCTTCAGGCCAATCGTATGGGCATCGTCATTTTCCACCACTTCAGCGTCCAGCAGCGTGCTGCTGTCGTCGCTATCGACCATCGCCAGCTCAATGGCGAGCTCCATTTTGAAATTCTGAAAACCCTTGTAGCCCAGCTGGCGACAAAAGCGAATGACCGAGGCTTCTCCGGCGTTAATTTCCTGCGAAAGATCGGCGATAGAAAGCTGTGTCACTCGGTGTGGGGAGGTCATGATGTAGTGGGCAATGCGCTGCCCGACGCGGGTCAGACTGCTCTGCATGGCTCCCAGAGTATCAAGTATTTTTCCGGCCTTAACCGGTGAATTCGGACTCTCCATTGCTTCCTGCTCTTCGCGCTGACGGTGGATGTTCATGATGGGGCAGCGTCTGCGGTCAGGCAAGAAAATCGGCGTAAAAACCGCGTAATTGCCGCCATTTTGCGCGTGCGGCTGGCCGTGTGGGCTAATGCTGTGACTCAGATCCCTTTTTTAAACTTCCTGACGCTTACCTCTATGACGTTGTTCACAGATTTCATGCAGGCTTCTTGTGGTGCTTTGCTTCTTATAAATAAATTAAATGGAGTTTTACTTCATCTGGGGGCGAGACGCCCTCTCCTTAGGCACATAGGTAGTGGAATTTGCTCATCACAGGAGAGCAACATGAGTGGAATTACAAAGGCCATTCCATGGTACAAACACCTTAATAAATCCCAGTGGCGGGCTTTTTCAGCCGCATGGCTTGGCTATTTGCTTGATGGTTTTGACTTTGTCTTAATTGCCCTGGTGTTAACCGAGGTTCAAAGTGAGTTTCAGCTCACTACCGTCCAGGCGGCGAGTATTATTTCCGCCGCGTTTATTTCTCGCTGGTTCGGCGGCCTGCTGTTAGGGGCGATGGGCGATCGCTATGGCCGACGCCTGGCGATGGTGACCAGCATCATTCTCTTCTCGGTGGGGACGCTGGCCTGCGGGTTGGCGCCGGGCTACACCTCCATGTTTATCGCCCGTATGGTGATCGGCATGGGGATGGCGGGCGAGTACGGCTCCAGTGCGACCTACGTGATTGAAAGCTGGCCAAAACAGCTGCGCAATAAGGCCAGCGGTTTCCTGATCTCCGGCTTCTCAGTAGGGGCGGTTGTCGCCGCGCAGGTCTACAGCCTGATTGTCCCCGTGTGGGGCTGGCGTGCGCTGTTTTTCATCGGCATTCTGCCCATCATTTTCGCCCTGTGGTTGCGTAAAAATATTCCTGAAACGCAGGACTGGAAAGAGCGCAAGGCCAATAAGACTCCGGTGCGTACCATGGTCGATATTCTGTATCGCGGCAGGCTGCGGGCGCTGAATGTGCTGATGACCTGCCTGGCCGCTGCGGCGCTGTGGTTCTGCTTTGCCGGAAACCTGCATAACCCGGCCATTATCCTGCTGCTGGCGCTGCTGTGTGCGGCGATCTTTATCAGCTTTATGGTGCAAAGCAGCGGCAAGCGTTGGCCAACGGGCGTCATGCTGATGGTGGTCGTGCTGTTCGCCTTCCTCTATTCGTGGCCTATTCAGGCGCTGCTGCCAACCTATCTGAAAAGCGAACTTGGCTACAACCCGGCGACCGTTGCGCAGGTGCTGTTCTTCAGCGGCTTCGGCGCGGCGGTGGGCTGCATCGTCGGCGGTTTCCTCGGCGACTGGCTGGGGACACGTAAAGCCTATGTGTGCAGCCTGCTGGCGTCTCAGTTACTGATTATTCCCGTATTTGCCATCGGCGGCTCCAGCATCTGGGGGCTGGGGATCCTGCTGTTCTTCCAGCAGATGCTGGGGCAGGGGATTGCCGGGATTCTGCCGAAGCTTATCGGCGGGTATTTCGATACAGACCAGCGAGCGGCAGGTCTGGGCTTTACCTACAACGTGGGGGCGCTGGGCGGCGCGGCGGCACCGGTCATCGGTGCACTGGTTGCGCAGCATCTGAGCCTGGGCAGTGCGCTGGGTTCGCTCTCCTTCGGCCTGACGTTTGTCGTGATTCTGCTCATCGGCCTGGATATGCCCTCCCGCGTACAGCGCTGGATCCGTCCGGAAGCGCTGCGCACCCATGATGCTATCGACGGCAAGCCGTTCAGCGGCGCGTTGACGCGGCATGCAGAGAAATCGGTTCCGGCGTGCGGTAAGCATTAATTAAAGGCGCCCGGACGCGCCGGGCGCACAATGAAGTTAAGGATGTACTTATGTCGTTGTTAGAAAATCTGGATGCAAACATTCAACAGCACGGTGGACTGATCGTCTCCTGCCAGCCGGTGCCCGGTAGCCCGTTAGATAAACCGGAAATCGTTGCCGCCATGGCGCTGGCGGCGGTGCAGGCGGGAGCCGTGGCGGTGCGCATTGAAGGGATCAATAACCTACAGGCCACGCGGCCGCTCATCGACGTCCCCATTATTGGCATTATCAAGCGCGATCTTGCCGATTCCGCGGTGCGTATCACGCCCTACCTTGAGGATGTCGATGCGCTAGCGCAGGCCGGTGCCGACATTATCGCTTTCGACGGCACCGAGCGCCCGCGCCCGGTGGCGGTAGCGGAGCTGATTGCCCGCATTCATCACCATCAGCGTCTGGCCATGGCGGACTGTTCGTCGATCCAGGACGCCGCGGCCTGCCATGAACTGGGCGCGGATATTCTGGGAACGACGCTATCGGGCTATACCACCGACGAGGTGCCGCAGGCGCCGGATCTGGCGCTGGTGGCGGCACTGAGCCACAAAGGCTTCCGGGTGATAGCCGAAGGGCGATACAACTCGCCAGCGCAGGCCGCTCAGGCGATGCAGCACGGTGCCTGGGCTGTCACCGTAGGGTCGGCCATTACCCGCCTTGAGCATATCTGCCAGTGGTATCGCGAGGCGATAACCGGAGAGCGCGTATGACGACGCTGGCGATTGATATCGGCGGCACCAAACTTGCTGCAGGGCTGATTAATGCTCAACGGCAGGTGCTTGCACGCCGAGAACTGCCGACGCCCGCTAGCCAGACGCCTACCGCGCTGCGCGAGGCGCTGCATGCGCTGATTATGCCGCTTATCGGTCGTGCGCAGCGCGTGGCGGTGGCTTCTACGGGCATTATTCGCAGCGGACTGTTAACGGCGCTTAACCCGGATAATCTGGGGGGGCTGGCGCAGTTTCCGCTGGTGGATACCCTCACCGCGCTAACCGGGCTACCGTGTCTGGCGGTGAACGATGCGCAGGCGGCGGCGTGGGCCGAGTATCGCGCGCTGCCGGTTACCGTTCGCGATATGGCGTTTATCACGGTGTCAACCGGCGTCGGCGGCGGCATTATCGGCAACGGTAAGCTGATAACCGGCCATCAGGGGCTCGCCGGGCATATTGGGCATACGCTGGCGGACCCGCACGGGCCGCTGTGTGGTTGTGGCCGACGCGGTTGCGTTGAGGCGATAGCTTCCGGTCGTGGCATTGCCGCTCAGGCCGAGGATGACCTGCTTGGCCTGGATGCGCGGGCGATTTATGCGCAGCATCTGAGCGGGCACCCGCAGGCAACACGCCTGATTACGGGCTCGGCACGAACCCTGGCCCGTCTGATTGCTGACCTGAAAGCCAGCTATGACTGCCAATGTGTGGTGCTGGGTGGCAGCGTCGGCCTGGCGGAGGGTTACTTATCCCTGGTGACCGGCTTTCTGGCGCAGGAACCGTCCCCCTTTCACACGGCCGTGGTGGCCGCACATCACCGGCATGACGCGGGCCTGCTTGGCGCCGCGCTGTTGGCAGAAGAGGAAGCATAATGATTATTGGTGATAGCCGTTACCCGGATTGCGCCGGGCTACCCTCCGCTCTACACACGGCTCTGACGCTGGCTTTACAGGCGCAGCCACAGCAGCGTGAGCCGGGCCGTTACCCTTTGCAGGGAGACGATATTTATATGAACGTTATGCAGTTTATGACCCAGCCAGCGGCGGAGAAACGGGCCGAGCTGCACGCGGAATTTATCGATATACAAATCCTGCTGGTGGGGGAGGAGCGCATTGATTTTGGCGTGGCCGACAGCGCAAGGGAATGTGATGTGTGGCATACGGACGAGGATTATCAGCTGTGCGACGCCATTGATAACCCGCAGTCGGTAACGTTACGTGCCGGTATGTTCGCCGTGTTTCTCCCCGGCGAGCCGCATAAGCCGGGGATACTCACTGACCACCGCCGCGAGCTGAAAAAAGCGGTCGTGAAGGTCAAAAAAAGTTTGCTGATGCCGTAACCGCGGGCCCGGCTTAGCAGGCCGGGCTTACTTCTTGCTGCGGCTGCGGCGATTTCAGCAGCGCCCACAGAATGACGGCGCCAATGACGTCAAAGGCCGCCAGCACCGCAAACAGCGGGCTAAAGCCCAGAGTATCGGCCAGCGCGCCGACGACCAGCGCGAACAGCGTGCTCGCGGTCCAGGCGGCCATCCCGGTGAAGCCGTTGGCCGTCGCCACTTCGTTGGCGTCGAACAGATCGGCTGAAAGGGTGATCAGCGCGCCGGAAAGCGACTGGTGGGCAAAACCGCCGACGCACAGTAGCGCAATCGCAACGAACGGGCTACTGAACAGCCCGACCATTCCCGGCAGAATCATCAGCGCCGCCCCCATCGTCACCACCAGCTTACGCGACACCACAATATTGACCCCGAAGGCGCGCTGGAAAATCCCCGGTAAGTAGCCACCAATGACGCAGCCCATGTCGGCGAACAGCATGGGGATCCACGCGAACATGGCGATATCCTTCAGATCAAAACCGTAGGTGTGCACCATAAACAACGGGATCCATGCGTTGAAGGTCCCCCATGCCGGCTCGGCAAGAAAGCGGGGAAGCGCAATACCCCAGAATTTGCGCTGGCGTAGCAGCTGGCCGATATGCACTTTATCTACCGTTTTTTTCTCCGGCTGACCGGCGGTGATGTAGTTGTACTCTTCTTTGCTCAGGCTTTTACATTGGCCCGGGCGGTTATACACCAGATACCACCCCAGCGCCCAAATCACGCTGGCAATACCGACGATGATAAAGGCCAGACGCCAGCTGTGAATATAAATAGCCCATGCGACCATCGGCGGCGCAATGATCGCCCCCATTGAGGAGCCGACGTTGAAATAGCCGACGGCGACGGAACGTTCGCCGTCCGGAAACCACTCGGTGACGGATTTCAGCCCGGCGGGGATCATCGCGCTTTCGGCAAAACCGCCCAGACCACGACACAGGGCCAGACCCTGCCAGCTGCTGGTGAAAGCCGCGCCGATGCAGAAAATACCCCACATCGCGCCGAACAGGGTGTAGCCCACTTTGGTGCCAAGCGTATCAAGGACATAGCCAGCAACCGGTTGAGCAATGGTGTAGCAGGCGGAAAAGGTCGCCACAATCCATGAGTACTGTTGGGTGGTGATGTGCAGATTGTCCTGCAACGTGGGCGCGGCGGCCGAAATCGTGTTGCGGGTTAAGTAGCATAAAATGGTGCCAAGGGTGACAAGAGCCACCATAAACCAGCGCGTATGACCAGTAGTGCGCATAAAACTTTCCTCTAATTCTTAGAATGGAAGTGGCCTGCGTAACAGGCGCAACGGCGGTCATACAGAGAGAAGATCAATCGTGCTGCCGGGTGGTGCTGCGGCGGCAAACTGCGGTCCTTTTATGAAATAGAGTGAATCCGTGTCACATTTTTTTCGAATACTAAACTCATGTTTCATAATTTTTTGTGATCTAATTCAAAATTATTAAGATGGTGTACCACTTAAGTGTCATGAAGGTGAGCGCACGGACATGCGCCCTCGAGGCGGGAATGTCTGCCTGAATGGCTGTAAAAACAGGCAGAGAATAGGTTATTTATCGAGCGCGATAAAATCGTGCAGCAGCGCCGTCAACTGTTTCATTTTCTCGGGGGTAAACGTCTGCTCAATTTGCAGGTAGGCCTCTTCCACCTTTGCCTGCGCGCGTTCATACAGCGCATACCCTTCTTTGGTTAACGAGACGTATAGCTTGCGCTGATCGTTAACCGGCTTCAAGCGCAGAACCAGACCATCACGCTCCATGCGGGTCAAAATACCGGTCAGGCTCGGGCGTAAAATGCAGGTCGCAGCGGCCAGATCGTGAAAATCCATCGAGGGGTTATCGACCAGCACGCGGACAATTCGCCACTGCTGCTCCGTCAGGCCGTGCTGCTTCACAATCGGGCGGAAGTAACCCATTGCGACCTCGCGCGCCTGCATCAGGGCGATGGTTAAAGAATCGTGCATTATGCCTCCTCGCACACCTCATCATTAATATATGAACAATAAAGCAATGTTGCTTTTATCAGCAGCGCATTTTCTCTGAAAGCCGCGCTTAGATCAATGGTGTTTTTGTAATGCACTGTTATATAAGGTTTATATTTTTATTTTGTAAAATTATTGTTAATGTCATCACAAAAAAATCACTTGTGTTTGCTAAATGAACAGAGGAGGCATAAAACAGATCATTAACATATTAATGAAATAAGCACTGTCGCTAAGGAGCTGTAAATGAAAGGTACCGTTTTCGCCGTGGCGCTCAACCACCGTAGCCAGCTGGATGCCTGGCGCGAAGCCTTTGAGCAGGCCCCCTATAACGCACCGCCGAAAACGGCAGTCTGGTTTATTAAGCCGCACAATACCGTCACCTGTAGCGGTGAGCCGATTCCTTTTCCGGCCGGCGAGACGGTGTTAAGCGGCGCGACGGTGACGCTGGTGGTGGGTAAAGTCGCCAGTAAAGTGTCAGTTGACGACGCGGCGCAGTTCATCGCGGGTTATGCGCTGGCCAACGAAGTCAGTCTGCCAGAGGAGAGCTTCTATCGCCCGGCAATTAAGGCCAAATGCCGCGACGGCTTCTGCCCGCTGGGCGAGGTGGTGAATGTCGACAGCGTTGATAACCTGACCATCGTGACCGAAATTAACGGCCGGCACGCCGACCAGTGGTACACCGCCGATCTCCAGCGCAGCGCCGCCGAACTGCTGAGCGCCCTGAGCGAATTTGCCACGCTCAACCCTGGCGATGCCATTCTGTTGGGAACTCCGCACCACCGCGTGGCGCTGCGTCCGGGCGACCGCGTACGCGTGCTGGCGGAGGGCTTCCCACCGCTGGAAAACCCGGTGGTTGATGATGCGGTGGCCAGGCCGGTAACGCGCCCCCACGAGCACGGCACGCTGTTCGCGCTGGGGCTGAACTACGCCGACCACGCCAGCGAGCTGGACTTTAAGCCGCCGGAAGAGCCGCTGGTATTTATCAAAGCGCCTAACACCGTGACCGGTGATAACCAAACCTCAGTACGTCCGAACAACGTGGAATATATGCACTACGAGTCGGAGCTGGTGGTGGTGATCGGCAAAACGGCGCGCAAGGTAGCCGAGGCCGATGCGATGGACTACGTCGCCGGCTACACCGTGTGTAACGACTATGCTGTGCGCGACTATCTGGAAAACTACTATCGCCCGAACCTGCGGGTGAAAAGCCGCGACGGTCTGACGCCCATTTCGCCCAATGTGGTGCCGAAAGCGGCCATTCCTGATCCGCATAACTTAACGCTGCGCACTTACGTTAACGGTGAACTGCGTCAGCAGGGCACCACGGCGGATCTGATCTTCAGCGTGCCGTTCCTGGTCTCTTATCTCAGCGAATTTATGACCCTGCAGCCGGGCGACATGATCGCCACCGGCACGCCGAAAGGGCTGTCCGACGTGGTGCCAGGCGACGAAGTGGTGGTGGAAGTTGAGGGTGTGGGTCGACTGGTAAACCGAATTGTCAGCGAGGAATCTGCAAAATGAAAAAGATTAACCATTGGATTAACGGCAAGAATGTTGCCAGCAAGGAGACTTTCCAGACCACCAATCCGGCTACCGGTGAGGTACTGGCTGAGGTCGCTTCCGGCGGCGAGTCGGAGATCAATCAGGCGGTGGCGGCAGCAAAAGAGGCGTTTCCGAAATGGGCTAACCTGCCGATGAAAGAGCGCGCGCGTCTGATGCGTCGCTTGGGAGATCTGATCGACCAGAACGTACCGGAAATTGCGGCGATGGAAACCGCCGATACCGGTCTGCCGATTCACCAGACCAAAAACGTGCTGATCCCGCGCGCGTCGCACAACTTTGAGTTCTTTGCCGAAGTGTGCCAGCAGATGAACGGTAAAACCTACCCGGTCGACGACAAGATGCTCAACTACACGCTGGTACAACCGGTGGGCGTGTGCGCGCTGGTGTCGCCGTGGAATGTGCCGTTTATGACCGCCACCTGGAAGGTGGCACCGTGCCTGGCGCTGGGCAATACCGCGGTGCTGAAAATGTCTGAGCTGTCGCCGCTCACGGCTGACCGTCTGGGCGAGCTGGCGCTGGAGGCGGGTATTCCGCCGGGCGTGCTGAACGTGGTGCAGGGCTACGGGGCAACCGCAGGCGATGCGCTGGTGCGCCATCACGATGTGCGTGCGGTGTCGTTTACCGGCGGCACCGCCACCGGGCGCAACATCATGAAAAATGCCGGGCTGAAGAAATACTCGGTGGAGCTGGGCGGTAAATCGCCGGTGCTGATTTTTGAAGATGCCGATATTGAACGGGCGCTGGACGCCGCGCTGTTCACTATCTTTTCGATCAACGGCGAACGCTGCACCGCGGGGTCACGCATCTTTATCCAGCAGAGCATCTACCCCGAATTCGTTAAACGCTTTGCCGAGCGCGCCAACCGTCTGCGCGTCGGCGACCCGACCGACCCGAATACTCAGGTCGGGGCGCTGATTAGCAAGGCACACTGGGAAAAAGTCTCCGGCTATATCCGCCTCGGCATCGAAGAGGGCGCGACCCTGCTGGCCGGTGGCCCGGAAAAACCGAGCGACCTGCCTGCGCATCTTAAGCACGGCAACTTCCTGCGCCCAACGGTGCTGGCGGACGTCGATAACCGCATGCGCGTAGCGCAGGAAGAGATCTTCGGCCCGGTAGCCTGCCTGCTGCCGTTCAAAGACGAAGCGGAAGGGCTGCGTCTGGCCAACGACATAGAGTACGGCCTGGCCTCGTATATCTGGACCCAGGATGTCAGCAAAGTACTGCGTCTGGCGCGCGGCATTGAGGCGGGAATGGTGTTCGTTAACACCCAGAACGTGCGCGATCTGCGCCAGCCGTTCGGCGGCGTGAAGGCTTCTGGCACCGGGCGTGAAGGCGGTGAGTACAGCTTTGAAGTGTTCGCCGAGATGAAAAACGTCTGCATCTCGATGGGCGACCACCCGATTCCGAAATGGGGAGTGTGATATGGGCAAGTTAGCGTTAGCAGCAAAAATTACCCACGTACCGTCTATGTATCTCTCAGAAATTCCGGGGAAAAATTTTGGCTGCCGCCAGGCGGCGATTGACGGGCACAAAGAGATTGGCAAGCGCTGTCGTGAAATGGGCGTCGATACGATTATCGTGTTTGATACCCATTGGTTGGTGAACAGTGCCTACCACATTAACTGCGCGGATCATTTTAAGGGTGTTTATACCAGCAACGAGCTGCCGCACTTTATCCGTGACATGACCTACGACTATGACGGCAACCCTGAGCTGGGCCGCCTGATCGCCGACGAAGCCGTTGCGCTGGGTGTGCGTGCCAAAGCGCACAACATTCCCAGCCTGAAGCTGGAGTACGGCACGCTGGTGCCGATGCGTTACATGAACGCGGACAAGCACTTCAAGGTGGTGTCGATCTCCGCGTTTTGTACCGTGCACGATTTTGCCGACAGCCGCCGTTTGGGTGAGGCCATTTTAAAGGCCATCGACAAATACGAAGGCACCGTGGCGGTATTTGCCAGCGGTTCACTGTCGCACCGCTTTATCGACGACCAGCGCGCGGAAGAGGGGATGAACAGCTACACCCGCGAGTTCGACCATCAGATGGACGAGCGCGTGGTCAAGCTGTGGCGCGAGGGCAACTTCAAAGCGTTTTGCACCATGCTGCCGGAGTATGCCGACTACTGCTACGGCGAAGGCAACATGCACGACACCGTGATGCTGCTGGGAATGCTGGGCTGGGATCAATATGACGGTAAGGTGGAGTTTATTACCGATCTGTTTGCCAGTTCCGGTACCGGCCAGGTCAACGCCGTCTTCCCGCTGCCAGCCTGAGGAGTAACCATGCCGCACTTTATTGCTGAATGCACCGACAACATCCGCGAACAGGCCGACTTACCGGGTCTGTTTAGCAAGGTTAACGAGACGCTGGCCGCGACCGGGATTTTCCCGCTCGGCGGCATCCGCAGCCGCGCGCTGTGGCTGGATACCTGGCAGATGGCTGACGGCAAGCAGGATTACGCGTTTGTGCATATGACGCTGAAAATCGGCGCCGGCCGCAGTCTGGAGAGCCGCCAGGAAGTGGGGGAGATGCTGTTCGGGCTGATTAAAACCCACTTCGCCGCGTTGATGGACAGCCGCTATCTGGCGCTGTCGTTTGAGATAGACGAACTGCACCCAACGCTCAATTACAAACAGAACAACGTGCACGCGTTGTTTAAATAAAACATTGGCACGGTCAGTCCCCTCGCCCCTTTGGGAGAGGGAGAAAACACAGCCACAGGAATCACTATGCTCGATAAACACACTCATACCCTGATTGCCCAGCGCCTCAATCAGGCCGAAAAACAGCGTGAGCAGATCCGTGCCGTCTCGCTGGATTACCCGGACATCACCCTTGAAGATGCCTATGCCGTCCAGCGCGAATGGGTCGCGATGAAGATTGCCGAAGGCAGGACGCTAAAAGGCCACAAAATCGGCCTGACCTCAAAAGCGATGCAGGCCAGCTCGCAGATTAGCGAACCGGACTACGGCGCGCTGCTTGACGACATGTTCTTCCACGACGGCAGCGATATTCCGACCGACCGTTTTATCGTGCCGCGCATTGAAGTGGAACTGGCGTTCGTGCTGGCCAAACCGCTGCGCGGACCAAACTGCACGCTGTTTGATGTGTATAACGCCACCGACTACGTGATCCCGGCGCTGGAGCTGATTGACGCGCGCTGCCACAACGTCGATCCGGAAACCCAGCGCCCGCGTAAGGTGTTCGACACCATCTCCGATAACGCGGCTAACGCGGGTGTGATCCTCGGCGGCCGCCCGATTAAGCCAGATGAACTGGACCTGCGCTGGATCTCCGCGCTGCTGTATCGCAACGGTGTGATAGAAGAAACCGGCGTGGCGGCGGGCGTACTGAACCACCCGGCCAACGGCGTGGCGTGGCTGGCAAATAAGCTGGCGCCGTACGACGTCCAGCTGGAAGCGGGGCAAATCATTCTGGGCGGATCGTTCACCCGCCCGGTGCCGGCGCGTAAGGGCGACACCTTCCACGTCGACTACGGCAACATGGGTGCGATCACCTGCCGGTTTGTATAAGGACAGAGACGATGATGAAAAACAGTTTTAAAGAGGCGCTGAAGGCTGGCCGCCCGCAGATCGGCCTGTGGCTGGGTTTGTCGAGCAGCTATAGCGCTGAACTGCTGGCGGGGGCCGGTTTTGACTGGCTGCTGATTGACGGCGAACATGCGCCGAACAATGTGCTGACGGTGCTGACGCAGCTGCAGGCGATTGCACCCTATCCCAGCCAGCCGGTGGTGCGCCCGTCGTGGAACGATGCGGTGCAGATAAAACAACTGCTGGATGTGGGTACGCAAAATCTGCTGGTGCCGATGGTGCAAAACGCTGAAGAAGCGCGCGCCGCCGTAGCCGCAACGCGTTACCCGCCACAGGGGATTCGCGGCGTTGGCAGCGCGCTGGCGCGGGCGTCGCGTTGGAACCGTATTCCGGACTATCTCCGGCAGGCCAATGACGCCATGTGCGTGCTGGTGCAAATCGAAACCCGCGAGGCGATGAGCAATCTGGCGCAAATCCTCGACGTTGACGGCGTGGACGGCGTGTTTATCGGCCCGGCGGATCTCAGCGCTGATATGGGCTTTGCCGGAAACCCGCAGCATCCGCAAGTGCAGGAAGCCATCGAGAAAGCCATTGTGCAGATCCGCGCGGCGGGCAAAGCGCCGGGCATTCTGATGGCCAATGAAACGCTGGCGAAACGCTATCTGGAGCTGGGCGCGCTGTTTGTCGCCGTCGGCGTCGATACGACCCTGCTGGCGCGCGGCGCGGAGGCGCTAGCGGCGCGCTTTGGGGCGGAGAAAACCTCGCTGGGTTCGTCCGGCGTGTATTAACCCCTGCCGGAGGGCGCTGCGCCTATCCGGCCTACCCGTAGGCCCGGCAAGCGAAGCGCCCCGGGCAAAACCGGCTTTACCCTACGCAAATTCCCATCAGAGGAAAGGATAATGAGCGATACATCACCTGCCATCCCGCAACAAGATAATCCTGCCGAACAGCACAAGCAGCTGACGGCGGGGCAGCAGACGGTGATCAACAAGCTGTTTCGTCGTCTGGTGCTGTTTCTTTTCGTGCTGTTTATTTTCTCATTTTTAGACCGGATTAATATTGGTTTTGCCGGGCTGACGATGGGGGCGGATCTCGGCCTGAACGCGACCATGTTCGGCCTTGCCACCACGCTGTTTTACGCGACCTATGTGATTTTCGGCATTCCCAGCAACATTATGCTGAGCATTGTCGGGGCCAGGCGCTGGATTGCCACCATCATGGTGCTTTGGGGACTGGCGTCGACCGCCACCCTGTTTGCCGTCGGGCCAAAAAGCCTCTACGTGCTGCGTATGCTGGTCGGGATTACCGAAGCCGGATTTCTGCCGGGCATTCTGCTCTACCTGACCTACTGGTTCCCGGCCTTTTTCCGCGCGCGCGCCAACGCGTTGTTTATGATTGCGATGCCGGTGACAACGGCGCTGGGGTCGATTGTCTCCGGCTATATTCTGTCGATGGACGGCCTGCTGAATTTACACGGCTGGCAGTGGCTGTTCCTGCTGGAAGGATTCCCGTCCGTGCTGCTGGGCATTATGGTCTGGTACTGGCTGGACGACTCCCCGGCGAAGGCCAAATGGCTGACCGACGAGGATAAAAAATGCCTCCAGCAAATGATGGATAACGACCATCTGACGCTGGTGCAGCCGGAGGGGGCCATTAGCCACCATGCCATGCAGCAGCGTAGCCTGTGGCGCGAGGTGTTTACGCCGATTGTGCTGATGTATACCCTGGCTTATTTCTGCCTGACCAATACCCTGAGCGCGATCAGCATCTGGACGCCGCAGATCCTGAAAAGCTTTAACGAGGGCAGCAGCAATATCACCATCGGCCTGCTGGCCGCGGTGCCGCAAATTTGTACTATTCTCGGCATGATCTACTGGAGCCGTCATTCCGACAAGCATCAGGAGCGCAAGCACCACACCGCGCTGCCGTTTCTGTTCGCCGCCGCCGGCTGGCTGCTGGCCTCCGCCACCGATCATAGCCTGATCCAGCTCCTGGGGATCGTGATGGCGTCGACCGGCTCGTTTAGCGCGATGGCGATCTTCTGGACCACGCCGGATCAATCCATCAGCCTGCGCGCCCGCGCGATTGGCATTGCGGTGATCAATGCCACCGGCAATATCGGCTCGGCGTTGAGCCCGTTTATGATCGGCTGGCTGAAAGACATCACCGGCAGCTTTAACAGCGGCCTGTGGTTTGTTGCCGCGCTGTTGGTGGTGGGGGCGGTGATTATCTGGCTGATTCCGATGAAATCGTCACGTCCGCGCGCTACGCCGTAGGGGCTGAAAATGTGCGAGAACCTGATTTATAACATTGATATCAGCAGTGAATATGATGAAAGCCTGGGCACGGATGATGTGCACTATCAGTCTTTTGCGCGGATGGCGGCTTTTTTTGGCCGCGATATGCAGGCGCATCGCCACGAGCGCTATTTTCAGATGCATTTTCTGCTTACCGGGCAAATTGAGCTTCAGCTGGACGATCACCGCTACTCCGTTGAAGCGCCGCTGTTTGTGCTGACGCCGCCATCGGTGCCGCACGCTTTTATTACCGAATCGGACGCGGATGGCCACGTGCTCACGGTACATGAAAACTTGATCTGGCCGCTGCTGGAAGTGCTTTACCCCGGAACCCGCGAGGCTTTCGGCCTGCCGGGGATCTGCCTGTCGCTGGCGGATAAGCCTGAGGAACTGGCGGCGCTGGAACACTACTGGCGGCTGATTGAGCGTGAATCGCTGGCACAGCTACCCGGGCGAGAGCACACCCTGACGCTGCTGGCGCAGGCCGTTTTTACTCTGCTGCTGCGTAATGCGCCGCTCGACGACCATGCAGCCAGTGGGATACGCGGGGAGCTTAAGCTGTTCCAGCGGTTTAATTTGATGATTGACGGCCATTTTCATCAGCACTGGACCGTGCCGGACTATGCGGCGGAACTGCATATTACCGAATCGAGGTTGACCGATATCTGCCGGCGCTTTGCTAACCGCCCGCCAAAGCGACTGATTTTTGACCGTCAGCTGCGTGAAGCGAAACGGCTGTTGCTGTTTTCCGACAATGCGGTGAATAACATTGCCTGGCAGCTAGGGTTTAAAGATCCCGCTTATTTTGCCCGCTTTTTTAATCGGTTAGTCGGCTGCTCGCCGAGCGCGTTTCGCGCGCAGAAAGTACCGGTGTCGTAGTTGCCCCTCACCCTAACCCTCTCCCCATCGGGGAGAGGGGACCGACCGTGCGGTTTTTACCTACAGCGCCGCCGGGAACAGCACTAAACCCTACCCAGATCACAGAACCAAACCCCGCCTGAAAAGTACCTGCCGTTGACCTAAAAGTCTCTTCACCGATCCTCGCTTAGACGCTTCAATTAACACACAAAAACAAAACATAAATTTAACAAATCCGACGAAGACTGGAGTGTACCCTTATGAAACCTGAAGATTTCCGTGCAGATGCCAAACGCCCGTTAACCGGCGAAGAGTACCTGAAGAGCCTGCAGGATGGCCGTGAGATCTACATCTACGGCGAGCGTGTCAAAGACGTGACCACGCATCCGGCTTTCCGCAATGCGGCGGCATCCGTCGCCCAGCTGTACGATGCGCTGCACAAACCCGAAATGCAGGACAAACTGTGCTGGAACACCGATACCGGCAGCGGTGGTTACACCCATAAATTCTTCCGCGTGGCAAAAAGCGCCGACGATCTGCGCCAGCAGCGCGATGCGATTGCCGAGTGGTCGCGCCTGAGCTACGGCTGGATGGGCCGCACCCCGGACTATAAAGCGGCCTTTGGCAGCGCGCTGGGCGCTAACCCGGCGTTTTACGGCCAGTTTGAGCAGAATGCGCGCAACTGGTACACCCGCATTCAGGAAACTGGCCTGTACTTTAACCATGCTATCGTTAACCCGCCGATCGACCGCCATAAGCCGGCTGACGAAGTGAAAGATGTTTACATCAAGCTGGAAAAAGAGACCGACGCCGGGATTATCGTCAGCGGCGCGAAAGTGGTGGCGACCAACTCCGCGCTGACCCACTACAACATGATTGGCTTTGGCTCCGCACAGGTGATGGGCGAAAACCCGGACTTTGCGCTGATGTTCGTGGCGCCAATGGATGCCGAAGGGGTGAAGCTGATTTCGCGCGCCTCCTACGAGCTGGTTGCCGGGGCGACCGGTTCGCCTTACGACTACCCGCTCTCCAGCCGTTTTGATGAAAACGACGCGATCCTGGTGATGGATAAAGTGCTGATCCCGTGGGAAAACGTGCTGATTTACCGTGACTTCGATCGCTGTCGTCGCTGGACGATGGAAGGCGGTTTCGCCCGTATGTACCCGCTGCAAGCGTGCGTGCGTCTGGCGGTGAAGCTCGACTTTATCACCGGCCTGCTGAAAAAATCGCTGGAGTGCACCGGTACCTCTGAATTCCGCGGCGTACAGGCGGATCTCGGCGAGGTAGTCGCGTGGCGCAATATGTTCTGGGCGCTGAGTGACTCTATGTGCTCAGAAGCCACGCCGTGGGTCAACGGCGCGTATCTGCCGGATCACGCGGCGCTGCAAACCTACCGCGTCATGGCGCCGATGGCCTATGCCAAAATCAAAAACATCATCGAGCGTAACGTCACCAGCGGCCTGATCTATCTGCCGTCGAGCGCGCGGGATCTGAATAATCCGCAGATCGACCAGTACCTTGCGAAATACGTGCGCGGATCTAACGGTATGGATCACGTTGAACGTATCAAGATCCTCAAATTGATGTGGGACGCCATCGGCAGCGAGTTCGGTGGCCGTCACGAGCTGTATGAAATTAACTACTCCGGTAGCCAGGATGAGATTCGCCTGCAGTGTCTGCGTCAGGCGCAGACCTCCGGCAACATGGACAAAATGATGGCGATGGTCGATCGCTGCCTGTCTGAATACGATCAGAACGGCTGGACCGTGCCACACCTGCACAATAACGCTGATATTAATCTGCTGGATAAGCTGCTGAAGTAATTCGCAGCGGGAGGTCACAATGCAATTAGATGAACAACGCCTGCGTTTTCGCGATGCCATGGCCAGCCTGTCGGCCGCCGTTAACGTCGTGACTACCGAGGGGGAGGCCGGTCGCTGTGGTATCACCGCCACTGCCGTCTGTTCGGTCACGGACACGCCGCCGTCGGTGATGGTGTGCATTAATGCTAACAGCGCCATGAACCCGGTATTTCAGGGCAACGGCAGGCTGTGCGTTAACGTGCTCAATCACGAGCAGGAGATCATGGCGCGCCATTTTGCCGGTATGACCGGCATGGCGATGGACGAACGCTTTGGTCTGGCCGGCTGGCAGCGTGGCCCGCTGGCACAGCCGGTGCTGAAGGGCGCGCTGGCGAGCCTGGAAGGAGAAATTCGCCAGGTGCAGACCATCGGTAGCCATCTGGTTTATCTGGTGGAAATTCAACATATTGCATTGGCCGAAGAAGAAGGGCACGGGCTTATTTATTTCAAACGCCGTTTTCATCCGGTGATGATGGAGGCGGATGCACTGGCATAAGCATTTGTGACTCTTATATATCCCGGCGGGTGGCAGATAATGCCACCCGTTTTTTTTACATTATGTGAAGGAGAACACTGTTTATTGTCAAAAATAGGGTATGCCGGTCTGACCAGAAAAACAAAAATATTTCTTGAGTATGATGGCTAATATTAATAGACCAGAGTAAAAGCGCTTTGGTTTTTACTTATCTTTATGAATAGATACATTTTTTAACTGCATTAATGCTTCACCGATCATTTCCTCTGCTTTCTGGCGGGCAAATTTGATAAGCGCATCTTTACTAAATGGGGCATCGCAGTGATGGCAACGCATTGGATGTTGATCTTCTGCGTTTTTAATTTTATCAATGTTAGTCATTTCCGTGATACCGGCGCATTTTGGGCACAAATATTGAATTGAAATCACAGGCTCGGCTCCTTTATTCTTGTTATAAAATAATGCAGGCGCACGAATCGTTAAAGTCTTAGGGGCGATTAAATAACAAGTCATTATGTTTTGGTTGACGCGATGATTAATTATTGAGCAATTTATCAACCGAATGCACCAAGGGAGAAGTGTGAATGACAATGGCGAAGCCGTCCGTGCAGCAGAATCAGAGGGATGACGGCAAACTGGCCGATCTCCTCAATCATAACACCGACTGGGTGTGGGAAGTGGATGCGCAGGGGCGCTATGTGTGGGTCTCCGAGGTGGTGACCCACCTGCTTGGCTATCGGCCTGAAGAGGTGCTGGGACGTACGCCGCTCGATTTCATTGCGCCCGTTGAGCGGGAGAGACTAACGGCAACGTTAAGCGATATTTTTGCGTCACAAAAGCCCTTCTCAGGCCTGATTAACCGCAATCAGCGGGCGGATGGCAGTATCGTGATTATTGAAACCAGCGGGATGCCGCTGTTTGATGACCAGGGCAAGCTCACCGGCTATCGCGGTATCGATCGCGACATCTCCCGGCTGGGCGAACGCGTGCTGCAGCTCGAATCACTGTATCAGAATACGCCGTTGGCGCTGTGCGTGGTTGACCGTAACGGCATGCTGACGAAAGCCAATCGCGCGATGGGGGCGCTGCTCTGTGCGCCGGAAGAGGCGCTGATCGGCACGAATCTCAGCGCATTTATGCCGGAAGGGTATCAGCTGTTGCAGCAGGATCTTATGCAGCTTGACGCCGGTGAGGCGATTTCCAGTAAAGAGGTGTTGTTCCGGGGCCGCTATTTCTACATTAAACCCATGGCGGTGAACGATGCGGATGGCAACGTGGTGGGCGTCTCTCTGGCGTGGATGGACATTACTGACCGCAAGCTGGCGGAGCAGCAGCTGGCGCGTGCCAACCAGACGCTGTTGCAATACGCCGAGCGCGATCATCTGACCGGCCTGTTCAACCGTCGCTATATGGACGCCCGGCTCAGCGATGAAATCACCCGTGCGCAGCGAGAAGGCACCACGCTGTCGCTGTGTATGGCGGATATCGACTTTTTCAAACGCTATAACGACACCTACGGCCATCAGGCCGGAGACCGGGTACTGCAAGCCGTCGCCGAAGCGCTGAAGGGCGGTCTGCGGCCCGATGGCTGCGTCAGCCGCTACGGCGGTGAAGAGTTTCTGATTATGTTGCCGAATACCACGCGAGAAAGCGCACAGGCGGTGGCCGAGCGGCTGCGTGAGCGGGTTATGGCGCTGGCCATCGATCACAAAACCAGCCCGATTGGCGGGGTGCTGACCATTAGCTTCGGCGTCATGACCTGGGACTCTCCGCAGTTTGTCTGCAGCATTCAGCAAATTGCGGATATTGCCGCCGAGCTAATCAGCAGCAGCGATACGGCGTTGTACCGGGCCAAACAGCAGGGGAGGAACCGGGTGGCGGTGGCATAAGCCGCGAGAGCCATGCGCGCAAAGACATCGGCGATGTGTGCATCCACAGTTGATTCATCACAAGGCGGATGCCGGGTAGCCCTCTTTATAATCAGGGCTACCCCTCTACTGATGGTATGAAAATATGGCTTATCAACTCAACCTTAACTGGCCGGAGTTTCTGGAAAAATACTGGCAGAAGCAGCCGGTAGTGTTAAAAAATGCGTTCCCGAATTTTGTCGACCCGATTACGCCTGACGAGCTGGCCGGTCTGGCCATGGAAATGGAAGTCGACAGCCGACTGGTGAGCCATATTGACGGCAAATGGCAGGCGAGTAACGGCCCGTTTGAAGATTTTGACCACCTGGGGGAGAAAAACTGGTCGCTGCTGGCGCAGGCGGTCAACCACTGGCACGAGCCTTCTGCCGAGCTGGTACGCCCGTTCCGCGCGCTGCCGGACTGGCGGCTGGACGACCTTATGATCTCCTTCTCGGTGCCGGGCGGCGGCGTTGGGCCGCACATCGACCCGTACGATGTGTTTATCATTCAGGGGATGGGGCGCCGTCGCTGGCGCGTGGGTGATGCGCTGCCGTTAAAACAGCACTGCCCGCATCCGGCCCTGCTGCACGTTGAGCCGTTTACCCCCATTATCGACGTAGAAATGGCGCCGGGCGACATTCTTTATATTCCACCAGGATTCCCGCACGACGGCTATACCTACGAAGACACGCTGAACTACTCCGTCGGCTTCCGCGGGCCGAACGGTCGCGAGCTGATCAGCAGCTTTGCCGACTACGTGCTGGAGAACGATCTGGGCGAGAAATACTACACCGATCCGGATCTCACCTGCCGTGAACACGTGGGTAAAGTGGAAGACCATGAGCTTGAACGTCTGCGCACGATGATGATCGATATGATCCGCCAGCCGAACGATTTTAAACAGTGGTTTGGCAGTTTTGTGACGACGCCGCGCCATGAGCTGGATATTGCCCCTGCGGAGCCTGCGTATACGCCAGAAGAGGTGGCGACGGCGCTGGAAGCGGGAGAAACGCTGCGTCGCCTCAACGGTCTGCGGGTGCTGAATGTCGGCGATAGCGTTTTTATTAATAGCGAGAAGCTGGAAACCTGCGCGCCGCAGGCCGCAGATGCGCTGTGTCGCTATACCGAACTGGATAAATCCCACTTCGGTGAAGCGCTGGCGAACCCGGCGTTTATTGCTGAGCTGACGGATTTGATTAACCAGGGCTACTGGTTCTTCGACGAGTAAGCCCAGGCTTTCGGGGGGGGGGAGGGGAGGACCCTCACCCCGAAAGAGAGATATAACCATTCACTAAATTGCTGTTCATCAAACAGAGCTGAATAGCGCCCGCACGCTCGGCAGTGTAATGCAGGATACCCCAGTCTATATTGGCCAGTTGGCATCTGCCGATGTAGATATCGGTAGTCCTGAATTACGGCAGCTGAATGTCTTACCAGTATTAATAAATAAAGTTGACGCAGCCCACCAACGATTTTGGTAGGTTGCTGACTTTACCTTATTGCTCATGGCTGGATGTGTGAACAGCCGCACATAAAAAAACCTTTCTGAATGTAAATTAACAAACCTTTATATAACTGAACGGAACTCGCTATGAAAATAAAGGCACTGACTGCCGGTATTCTACTCGCATTACCTTTTTGGGTTTGTGCGAAGAATGTGACTATTTATTATACCAATGACCTCCATGCTCATGTTTCTCCAGGAAAAATTCCTGCCGTTGACAAGGCGCGTGCAGTAGGTGGTTTTGCTAATATTGCGACCCTCGTTAATGATGCCAGGAAAGAAAGTAAAGATGTATTTTTCTTTGATGCGGGAGACTATTTTACTGGGCCCTATATCAGTACCCTGACCAAAGGTGAAGCAATTATTGATATAATGAATACAATGCCTTTTGATGCGGTATCAGTGGGCAACCACGAATTTGATCATGGCGTTGATAACATGGTTAAGCAGTTATCAAAAGCGAACTTTCCCATTTTACTGGGGAATGTATTCTATACGAATAGTGACAAGCCGGTCTGGAATAAACCCTGGACGATTGTCGAAAAAGATGGCATAAAAATTGGCGTAATAGGGGTGCATCAAAAATTTGCATTTTATGATACGGTCGCGGCTAAGGCCTATGCTGGCTCGGAAGCTCGTGATGAAAGGCCTTATATCCAAAAAGGGCTTGATGAATTAAAAGGTAAGGTTGATATCATTGTACTGCTTATCCACGAAGGGACACCAGCGCGCCAATCCAGTTATGGAAGTAAAGACGTAGCCAGAATGCTGCAAGCCGATATCGATACCGCAAAGAAATTTGAAGGTATCGATGTGCTAATCACAGGACACGCTCATGTGGGCACTCCCGAACCCATTAAAGTCAATAACACGCTGGTTGTGTCAACGGATGCGTATGGTACCGATGTTGGTAAGTTAGTGTTGGATTTTAACCCTCAGACGAAAAAAATTGATGGCTACAGCGGTAAATTAATCACCGTGTTTGCTGATGAATATAAACCCGATCCAAAAGTGCAAGCTAAGATTGATGAGTGGAATACTAAGTTAAAAAACATCACTGACCAGATTATTGGGTCGGCAACCGCGCCATTCACTCGTGCTTATGGGGAATCATCGCCCGTTGGTAACTTAGTTCTCGATGCTATGATGGCTAAAGCACCGGATGCTGTCGCAGGATTCCAAAACAGTGGCGGCATGCGCGCTGATTTTCCACAAGGAAATTTAAAGTACGGTGATATTATTACAACCTTCCCGTTTAATAACGAACTGGTTGAAATGGATCTGACTGGAAAAGATCTCATCAATTTAATGATTCATGCAACCAACCTCACCAATGGTGTTTTGCAAGTGTCAAAAAATGTGCATGTTGAATATGATAGCAAAAAACCTCTTGGCGATCGGTTGATTAAATTTACTATTAATAATCAACCTATAGAATCAACGAAAACTTATCGAGTTGTCACACACTCATTTTGTGCGACTGGCGGCGATGGTTTTGAGTCATTTTTAAATGGAAAAAATGTAAAAACAATTAGCGGCACGACCTCTGCAGAGTCAATCATTGATTATGTCAAAACGTATAGCCCCGTAAAACCCGATCTTGAAAAGAGGGTGACGGATGTGAGTTCATTAAAGTAATACTGGCTTGGTGATAAAAATATAATATGAAGGGAAAATAGAAGCTTATTTTTTATCTTTCTTTTATTTAAATGTCCTATGATATGTTTGTGGGGCAATATCCCATCAATCCTGTAATAATGGGATATCAATAATTTAATTATTGTCTTTCTTTCAATTTTGATGATGCAATCCATTCTATGGATTGCATCGTTTGCTTGAGTCGATCGTCGTTGGCCGTTTTGCAATTTACACACAATCGTTGTATAACTGCCTTCTGATTTGGATGTTTAGATGTCCATACGTTTAGAAGGTAATAATGCAAAACACAACACAACAACAAGGTGGGCAGCTCAAGCGCACCATGAAAACCCGCCACCTGATTATGCTGTCGCTGGGTGGCGTGATTGGCACAGGGCTTTTTTTTAATACCGGCTATATCATCTCGACGACCGGCGCGGCAGGTACGCTGCTGGCCTATCTTATTGGCGCGCTGGTGGTCTGGCTGGTGATGCAGTGCCTCGGTGAGCTGTCGGTGGCCATGCCGGAAACGGGCGCGTTTCACCTTTACGCGTCGCGCTATCTTGGCCCGGCAACCGGCTACACCGTTGCCTGGCTCTACTGGCTGACGTGGACGGTTGCGCTGGGTTCCAGCTTTACCGCCGCCGGGTTCTGTATGCAGTACTGGTTCCCCCTGGTGCCGGTGTGGATCTGGTGCCTGCTGTTCTGCGTGCTGATTTTCGGCCTTAACGTTATCTCGACCCGCTTCTTTGCCGAAGGTGAATTCTGGTTCTCGCTGGTGAAGGTGATTACCATCATCGCGTTTATCGTACTGGGCGGCGCGGCTATCTTTGGGTTTATCCCGATGCAGGACGGTTCACCCGCGCCGGGGCTGCATAACCTCACCGCCGAGGGCTGGTTCCCGCACGGCGGGCTTCCGATTCTGATGACCATGGTAGCCGTCAACTTTGCTTTTTCCGGCACCGAGCTTATCGGTATCGCCGCCGGGGAAACCGAGAACCCGCACAAAGTGATCCCGGTGGCGATTCGCACCACCATCGCGCGGTTAATTATTTTCTTTATCGGCACCGTATTCGTGCTGGCCGCGCTGATCCCGATGCAGCAGGCAGGGGTCGAAAAAAGCCCATTCGTGCTGGTATTTGAGAAAGTGGGTATTCCTTACGCAGCGGATATCTTCAACTTCGTGATCCTGACGGCGATTCTGTCGGCGGCCAACTCCGGCCTGTACGCGTCCGGGCGGATGCTGTGGTCGCTGTCCAACGAACGGACGCTGCCGCGCTGCTTCTCGCGGGTGACGCAAAACGGCGTGCCGCTGGTGGCGCTGTCGGTGAGTATGCTCGGCGGCCTGCTGGCGCTGTTCTCCAGCATTGTCGCGCCGGATACTGTGTTTGTGGCGCTGTCGGCGATTTCCGGTTTTGCGGTGGTGGCGGTATGGATTAGCATCTGCGCCTCACACTTTGTTTTCCGCCGCCGTCACTTACAGCAGGGCAAAGCGCTGAGCGAGCTCCACTATCGCGCGCCGTGGTACCCCGCGGTACCGGTGCTCGGGTTTGTGCTCTGCGTCGTGGCCTGTCTGGGGCTGGCCTTTGACCCGTCGCAGCGTATTGCGCTGTGGTGCGGGATTCCATTTGTGGCGCTGTGCTATGGTGCCTATTACTTAACGCGTTCACGTCAGACCCAACAGGAGCCGCAGCATGCCGCTGAATAATCCGTTAACCGCCATTCTGAGCGATCGCCCGTTTGTACTGCTCGATGGTGCAATGGCCACCGAACTGGAGGCGCGCGGATGCGACCTCGCAGACAGCCTGTGGTCGGCAAAAGTGCTGATGGAAAACCCGCAGCTGATTTATGACGTACACCTCGACTACTTCCGCGCCGGGGCGCAGGTGGCCATCACCGCCAGCTACCAGGCTACGCCGGATGGCTTTGCCGCTCGCGGGCTGGATGAAAGCCAGTCGCGGGCGCTGATTGCCAAAAGCGTCGAGCTGGCGCGCCAGGCACGCGATGCCTATCAGGCTGAAGATCCGACGGCGAAAGGGCTGCTGATTGCCGGTTCCGTTGGGCCTTACGGTGCTTATCTGGCGGACGGTTCGGAGTACCGCGGTGATTATCAGCGCAGTGCCCAGGTATTCCAGGACTTCCACCGCCCGCGCGTTGAGGCGTTGCTGGAGGCGGGCGTTGACCTGCTGGCCTGTGAAACGTTGCCATCGTTTGACGAGATTCGCGCTCTGGCGCAGCTGCTGGCGGAGTATCCGGTGGCTCAGGCGTGGTTCTCTTTCACCCTGCGCGATGCGCAGCATCTTAGCGACGGCACGCCGATACGTGACGTGATTGCGCTGCTGGCGGACTATCCGCAAATTCTGGCGGTAGGTATTAACTGCATCGCGCTGGAAAACACCGTTGATGCGCTGGAATACCTGCACAGCCAGACGCCGTTGCCGCTGGTGGTCTACCCGAATTCAGGTGAGCACTACGATGCGGTGAGCAAAACCTGGCATCACCACGGCGAGGCCTGCGCCACGCTGGAAGGCTACCTGCCGCAGTGGCTGGCCGCGGGAGCGAAGCTGATTGGCGGGTGCTGTCGCACCACGCCAAAAGATATTGCGGCGCTGAAAGCCCATTGCTGAACTGAGTACACGTAGGCCTGATAAGCGCAGCGCCATCAGGCGCTCCGGCGCAGATAGCCGGATGGCGGCATAGCCTTATCCGGCCTACATGACCACAGTGAATCCCGCCTACAAACTATCCTTTGCCATTTTTCTTCTAAAAACGAATTGGAATTAACAAGCATTTTTAATTCCTTTATCAAACACCCCACGCCAATAAATACTGCCCATATAACAAGACATGGGAGCAGGACATTATGGCAATCGCATCGCGTTTCACCGTTATCGCCGCTACGCTGGCACTGTTGGCCTTCCAGGCGCAGGCCGTGGACGTCACCATCGCTTATCAAACCTCCGCCGAGCCCGCCAAAGTGGCGCAGGCGGACAACACCTTCGAAAAACTGAGCGGCGCGAAGCCGGACTGGCGCAAGTTTGACAGCGGCGCCAGCATCGTCCGCGCGCTGGCCTCCGGCGACGTACAGATTGGCAACCTCGGCTCCAGCCCGCTGGCGGTCGCCGCGAGCCAGCAGGTACCGATTGAGGTGTTCCTGCTGGCCTCAAAGCTGGGCAATTCTGAAGCGCTGGTGGTGAAAAAGGGGATAACGAAGCCGGAAGATCTGATCGGTAAACGCATCGCCGTGCCGTTTATTTCTACCACCCACTACAGCCTGCTGGCGGCGCTCAAACACTGGGGCATCAAGCCTGGTCAGGTACAAATTCTCAACCTCCAGCCGCCGGCGATTATTGCCGCCTGGCAACGTGGCGACATTGACGGCGCCTACGTGTGGGCACCGGCGGTGAATGCGCTGGAAAAAGACGGCACCGTGTTGACCGACTCGTCGCAGGTCGGCGAGTGGGGCGCGCCGACGCTTGACGTGTGGGTGGTGCGCAAAGATTTTGCTGAGAAACACCCGGACGTGGTGAAGGCTTTCGCCAAAAGCGCGATTGACGCCCAGCGCGGCTATATCGATAACCCAGAACAATGGCTGGCGCAGCCGGACAATATCAACAAGCTGGCGCGTTTGAGCGGCGTACCGGCATCGGACGTACCGGGGCTGGTGAAGGGGAATACCTATCTGACCGCTGAACAGCAGGCGCAGGCGCTGAATGGCCCGGTCAACAAAGCCATCGTCGACACCGCGCAGTTCCTCAAAGAGCAGGGCAAAGTCCCGGCGGTGGCGGGCGATTATCGCCAGTATGTGACCGACCGTTTTGTGAAGTAAGGAGGCCATGATGCTGCAAATCTCGCATCTCAGCGCCGAGTACGGCGGCAAACCGGCGCTGGAGGATATCGATCTCACGCTGGACAGCGGGGAGCTGCTGGTCGTGCTCGGCCCGTCCGGCTGCGGCAAAACGACGCTGCTGAACCTGATTGCCGGATTCGTGCCGTATCAGCACGGCAGCATCATCCTCGACGGAAAACGCGTGAGCGGGCCGGGAGCCGATCGCGGTGTGGTCTTTCAGAATGAGGGCCTTCTCCCGTGGCGCAATGTGCAGGATAACGTCGCATTAGGGCTACAGCTGGCAGGCGTTAACAAAGAGGCACGCCGCGAGACGGCGGCGCAGATGCTGAAAAAGGTCGGGCTGGAAGGCGCGGAAAAACGCTTTATCTGGCAGCTCTCCGGCGGCCAGCGTCAGCGCGTTGGCATAGCCCGGGCGCTGGCCGCCAACCCACAGCTGCTGCTGTTGGATGAGCCGTTCGGCGCGCTTGACGCCTTTACCCGCGAGCAGATGCAGACGTTGCTGCTGCGGCTGTGGCATGAGACGGGTAAGAAAGTGCTGCTGATTACCCACGATATTGAAGAAGCGGTGTTTATGGCAACCGAGCTGGTTCTGCTGTCGCCGGGGCCGGGTCGCGTGCTGGAACGTTTGCCGCTCGACTTCGCCCGCCGCTTTGTGGCCGGTGAATCCTGCCGCAGCATTAAATCCGACCCGCGGTTTATTGAACAGCGCGAGTACGTGCTGAGCCGGGTGTTTGAACAACGGGAGGCCTTCTCATGAGCGTGGTGATTAACGATAAACCGCGCCAGCGCGCGCTGGCGCTACGCTGGCCGTTTTCGCGCCATCTGACCCTGAGCGTGCTCACCCTGGCGGTGCTGCTGGTGGTGTGGTGGGCGGTGGCGGCCGCGCAGCTGATAAGCCCGCTGTTTCTGCCATCGCCCGTACAGGTACTGACTAAGCTGCTGACCATCGCCAGCCCGCAGGGCTTTATGGACGCCACGCTGTGGCAGCATCTGGCGGCAAGCCTGGGACGGATTCTGGTGGCCCTGCTGGCGGCAACGATCGTCGGGATCCCGGTGGGCATCGCGATGGGATTAAGCCCGACCGTACGCGGGATCCTCGATCCGATTATCGAACTGTATCGCCCGGTGCCGCCGCTGGCCTATCTGCCGCTGATGGTTATCTGGTTTGGTATTGGCGAAACGTCGAAAATCTTACTGATTTATCTGGCTATTTTCGCACCGGTCGCTATGTCGGCGCTGGCGGGAGTGAAGAGTGCGCAGCAGGTGCGTATCCGCGCCGCGCAGTCGCTGGGCGCCAGCCGCGCGCAGGTGCTGTGGTGGGTGATTTTACCGGGGGCACTGCCGGAAATATTAACCGGCCTGCGCATTGGTTTAGGCGTTGGCTGGTCGACGCTGGTGGCCGCCGAGCTTATTGCCGCCACCCGCGGCCTGGGCTTTATGGTGCAATCCGCCGGGGAGTTTTTAGCGACCGATGTGGTGCTGGCAGGTATTGCCGTTATTGCAATAATCGCTTTTGGTCTGGAACTGGGTCTGCGTGCGCTTCAGCGTCGCCTGACCCCCTGGCATGGAGAAGTACAATGAGTGAACGTCTGGCGATAACCCCGCTGGGGCCTTACATCGGCGCGCAGGTTTCCGGTGCGGATCTTACCCGCCCGCTGAGCGACAATCAGTTTGAACAGCTGTACCACGCCGTGCTGCGCCATCAGGTAGTCTTTTTGCGCGAGCAGCAGATTACCCCCGAACAGCAGCGCGCGCTGGCCCAGCGTTTCGGTGATTTGCATATTCACCCGGTGTATCCCCATGCGCCGGGCGTGGAAGAGATTATTGTCCTGGATACCCACGACGATAATCCGCCGGATAACGATAACTGGCACACCGACGTCACCTTTATCGAGACGCCGCCTGCCGGGGCGATTCTGGCGGCGAAGGAGCTGCCATCTACCGGCGGCGATACCCTGTGGACCAGCGGCATTGCCGCCTTTGAGGCGCTCTCCGCGCCGCTGCAGGCGTTGCTGAGCGGTCTGCGCGCTGAGCACGACTTCCGTAAATCGTTCCAGGAATACAAATACCGTAAAAACGAAGAGGAGCACCAGCGCTGGCTGGAGGCGGTGGCAAAACACCCACCGCTGCTACACCCGGTGGTGCGCACGCATCCGGTGACCGGCAAGCAGGCGCTGTTCGTTAACGAAGGCTTTACTACCCGAATTGTTGATGTGACGGAGAAAGAGAGCGAGGCGCTGCTGGGCTTCCTGTTTGCCCACGTGACGAAGCCGGAGTTTCAGGTGTGCTGGCGCTGGCAGCCGAACGACGTGGCCATTTGGGATAACCGCGTCACGCAGCATTACGCCAACGCCGATTATCTGCCGCAGCGACGCATTATGCACCGGGCGACCATTCTGGGAGATAAGCCGTTTTATCGTGCGCCGTGAGTTCCTGACAGGCGCCGATTGTCGGCCGGATAAGCGTAGCGCCATCCGGCATAATACGGCACCGTGCCGGATGGCGGCGTAAACGCCCTGTCCGGCCTACAAACCTAAATGCGCGCCGATATACCGCTGATACCGATTCGCCTTCAGATAGGTTAAATCCACCAGCACCAGCCCATCCACGCAGTTGTTAAACGCCGGATCGCTGCCAAAATCGATAAACTGTACGCCGCCGGGTTCACAGACTTCTGAATACTGTTTGTAGAGCGGTGGAATGGCGCAGCCGAGGTTGCCCAGCAGCGATTTCAACCGCGTCAGATCGTCGCTGTAGTCTTCTCCGCCAAACTGCGCCAGCACGTCGGGTAGCGACGCCGGGTAAGGACGGCGCGATTCGGCCAGCGGATGCGTGGCCGGGAACCACAGACGATAAAACGCCACCAGCAGATCGCGCGCCGACGGCGGCAGGCCGCCGGAAATCGATACCGGGCCGAACAGATAGCGATAGTGCGGGTAGCGCGCCAGGTAGGCGCCGATGCCGGACCACAGGTAGTCCAGCCCGCGTCGGCCCCAGTAGCGCGGCTGAATAAAGCTGCGCCCCAGCTCAATGCCGTGCTGGAGAATGTCGTCCATGCGTCGATCGTAGTGGAACAGGCTGTAGCTGTAGATGCCTTCCAGGCCGCGCTTTTCCAGCTGCATCGCGGTGGGCATAAAGCGGTAGGCGCCGACAATTTCCAGATCGTCTTCATCCCACAGAATCAAATGCAGATAGTCATCATCATAGCCGTCCACATCGCGGCGCTTGCCGCTGCCTTCGCCTACGGCACGAAAGGCAATCTCACGCAGCCGGCCCAGCTCGCGCAGCAGCGGCGCCTCTTCCTGGCCGTTGCGCTGCCACAAATAGATGGCCTTACCGTCCGCGGTGCGTCCCAGACATTCCGCCTGGCTCAGTTCACGCTTGAGCAGAGCGCGGGGCTCCGGGCGGGCGATGGCGCTTTCGGTTTTAAACACCCCCGGCAGGCCCTTGCCGAGGCGCTGTACGTGACGGTAGCAGCGCTCGGTCATCTCGCGCGGGGTGGAATGCGCGTTAAACCACTCAGATCCGCTAATTTGTTCGCCGATTGTCACCGGCAGACGGCTGTTACGCCGCCGGAACATCTGCTGCATGAGCAGCAGCAGCGGCAGATTTTTAGACAGCAGTGCGCTGACGTAAAACAGCGCGCTGTTGTGCGCATCAATCCACACGGGCAGCAGCGGGGCGCGGTATTTTGCGGCCAGTTTGATGAATCCCGAGTGCCATTTTTTGTCGCGGATACCGCGAGGCGTCAGGCGCGAAACTTCGCCGGCTGGGAAGAAGATCAGCACGCCGCCGTTGTGCAGCTGGTTGTCCATTTGCTGGAGCGCCGATTTTGCGGTGCGGCCATTGATGTTATCCACCGGGATAAACAGCGAACTCAGCGGCCCAAGATGGGTCAGCATACGATTAGTGACGACTTTAACGTCGCGGCGAACGCGGGAGACGGCATAGAGCAGCGCCAGGCCGTCGAGGGTGCCGGTAGGGTGGTTGGCGATAATCACCAGCGGGCCCTGCTCGGGGATTTGTTCCAGGCTACGTACCGGGATATCGCAGTGGATATTGAGGTGCTCCAGCACCTGCTCGACCGTATCCAGCCCCTTCAGGTGGCGATGGAGGTCGGCGAATTGCTGAAATTCGGCTTCATGCAGCAGCGTACGCAGTATTTTCTTTTGCCAGGGGGCAGGCCTTGCTTCCGGCCACAGGTCGTCGATAACGTTGTCGAGACTAAACATAGCGGCTCCTCCTCTGTCCTGCTGTGACAGTAGAAGCGCGAGATGTCGTTTAGATGGCGGTTTGGTGACGTTTTATGACAAAACGCCCCGCAAAGCGGGGCGTTAAGGGGATTAACGCAGAATTTTCTTTTCGGCTAAATCGAGGGCGAAATAACTAAAGATGAGATCCGCGCCCGCGCGTTTAATGGCGCCAAGGCTTTCGAGGACCACTTTTTCTTCGTCAATGGCGCCAGCCTGGGCGGCGAATTTGATCATCGCGTATTCGCCGCTGACCTGGTAGGCGCCAATCGGCAACTCGGTGCGCTCGCGGATATCGCGCAGGATATCAAGGTATGCGCCAGCCGGTTTGACCATCAGGCAGTCGGCGCCCTGGGCTTCATCCAGCAGAGACTCACGGATCGCCTCGCGGCGGTTCATCGGGTTCATCTGGTAGGTTTTACGGTCGCCCTTCAGCGCGGTACCCGCCGCTTCACGGAACGGGCCGTAGAAAGAAGACGCGAATTTGGTGGAGTAGGACATAATGGCGGTATCGGTAAAGCCCGCCGCGTCCAGCGCCTGGCGAATGGCCTGCACCTGACCGTCCATGGCGGCAGAAGGGGCGATAAAGTCCGCGCCCGCCGCGGCGGCTACGACCGCCTGTTTGCCGAGGTTGGCCAGCGTCAGGTCGTTGTCCACGCCGTGATCGCACAGCACGCCGCAGTGGCCGTGCGATGTGTATTCGCAGAAGCAGGTGTCGGACATGACGATCATTTCCGGCACGGTTTGTTTGCAGATGCGCGACATGCGCGCCACCAGACCGTCTTCTTTCCACGCATCGCTGCCGGTATCGTCGGTATGGTGTGAAATTCCAAAGGTCATCACCGAGCGAATACCGGCGTTAGCAATGCGTTCAATTTCGCGCGCCAGATGTTTTTCTGGAATGCGCATCACGCCCGGCATGGCTTCGATGGCTTTGTAATCGTTGATTTCTTCTTCAACAAAGATCGGCAACACCAGGTCGTTTAAGCTCAGTGTTGTCTCTTCAAACATAGCGCGCAGCGCAGCGGATTTGCGCAGGCGGCGGGGGCGATGGAGTAAGTCTGTCATGGTATGCCTGATGTTTGTGAAACAAGGACGTCTATTGTAACCGAATCAGGGAGAAGATGTTTTACTAAAGTGGTGGTTTTACGTGACGTACGGCCCGGCGGGCATCGGAGGCATGACGTTATTCCTTAACGCCTTTTGCGGAACATAAATAATTAATATCTATTGCTTCACCTGAATGTATTTTTAATATTTATTACATTATTGATTTGGGGGCGAAATAACGTTGACTGAAACCTTTTTTTGATTTTTTTTACTGTACTCAGAGTGAAAGTTTTTTATTATGTTGAGCAGGTGCTTTTTCGGACCTTGAGCATACAGAGTCGGACTGTTTTCTGTATTGATTAGAACGCTATGCCCGTCACGAAGATGGGTGTCATTGCATGGATCGCAAATATGCCTTATTTAACCAAGCCGCATGACGAGTTTGTCACGCTGGATAAACATCTGGCGCCGCGTGGCGTGAGCTTTAACCTGATGCCGGGGCAGCGCTTGCTGTCGGATGAGCAATCGCTGAGCGACACGACGATCGTGTTGCAAAAAGGCGCGGTGTCGCTGCATCGGCAAAACCACGCGATTCTCTTTGGCGTGGTCCAGGGGCCGTCAATCTTTGGTCTCGCGGCGGCGGCTAGCCCGATTCATCATTATTATTCGCTCACGGCCGAAGTCGAATGCCGGGGCTATTCCCTGCCGGCAAAAGAGACGCTGCAGTGTCTCGACCGCTATCAGCTGTGGCGAGAAGCCTTTTATTGGATGGCCTGGCAAACCCGGCTGCTGGAGCTGCGCGATAAGCAGCTGATTGGCGCTAATCATTATCATCAGATCCGCGAGACGTTATTGATGATGCTCGGCTGGGACGATAATTTACGCTCACGTATTGGTGTGCTGAATTATATTCAGCAGCGTACTCGAATTTCGCGATCGGTTATTGCCGAGGTGCTGGCGGCGCTGCGCAAGGGCGACTATATCCAGATGGAAAAAGGCAAACTCGTGGGCATCACGCGTTTGCCTTTGGAATATTAAGAGGCGGGAATGACGTCGGCTTTATTGCCGCTCAGTTCGGTCACCAGTTCGTTAATTCCGTCGCTCATATTGACGAAGCGGGTGAGTGGCGAACGGGTGACGACCACAAACGCGCCGACGTTAGACTGCGGAATCATCGCCATATAGGTGATAAAGCCGCCGCCGCCGCCGGTTTTCTGAATAATACCCGGGCGACCGTTTTTCGGCGCCATATAGACCCAGCCCAGGCCCAGCGCGTCGGCGTGGCCCGGCACGTCCATGCCGATCACGCGGGTCAGCTGGTTGCGCTTGTAGACCAACGTCTGCATGCGGTCAGCCTGGCTGCTGCGGCGGTAGAAGTCGGATGACAGATACTGCTGCATCCAGCGCATCATGTCGCCCGGCGTTGAATAAACGCCGCCGCTGCCCATTGCCGCCAGCGTGTTATTACACGGGCTGGCGCCTTTCTCTGCCACCATCAGACGGCCACACTGGTCCGGCGACGGCGTAAAGGTGGTGTCTTTCATGCCCAGCGGGCGGGTGATTTGCTCTTCGAACAGCTGCGGATACGGCTTGTGCGCGGCGTTGCCCAGCGCGTCGGCCAGCAGGTCAAAGGCGAGATTAGAGTAGCTGGCCTGCGATCCCGGCGCGGCGTGCAGTTTTGCCGTCGACAGGTAGCTCCAGCGCTGAGACTGCGTCGGCCAGACGAAAACCGGGCGATGCGCCGCACCGCCGGGCTGTTCGCGCGGCAGGGAGCTGGTATGGGTCGCCAGATTCACCAGCGTAATCGGTGTGCCGTTATAGGTTGGAACGCTGGCACCCGATGGAGCATATTTGCTCAGCGGATCGTCAAGCTTCACGACGCCCTGGTCGAGCAGCTTAACCAGCATTTCGCTGGTCATCAGCTTGCTCAGTGAGGCAATACGAATCACCGAGTCGAGCTGCGGATGCACGTTGTTGCCCGGCCGGGTTTCGCCAAAGCTGCGAAACACTCGCTGGTTGCCGTCGATCACCACCAGCGCCATGCCCGTCGCGCCGCTACCGTAATAAATATGGTTGGCGTAGCGGTCAACAATATCGGACGCAAACGCGGGAGCGGTGAGGGGCTGGGGTTGCGCAGCCTGCACCGAGGTCAATGACGCCACGCACAGCGCGGCAGAAAAAAACAGACTACGTTTCAACGGAAGCATCCATGAATTGAAATGGGAAAGTAACGCGTATTTATACTAAAAATACCGCGAATCGGCATCAGGCACAGCGCCATAAATCGGTATGATAGCGGGAAAAACGTAACCGAGCGTAAATACGCTGATTATTCATCGCAGTGAATACGCACTTTTGTGATCCGGCGCGTATGATAGTGACAGCGACCGCCGGCGAACTCTGGCGACATTTTCCGGTCTGATAGCACGTTACATTGCTTAATACCTCTTTACGGTAAAAACGATCCGTAGCGGTATTCTGTTGTCACAGCATAAAGCAAAACCATAAGAAGTAAGCAGGAGAGCACTATGTTTAAGTCTTTTTTCCCCAAGCCGGGACCCTTTTTTCTCTCGGCGTTTATTTGGGCAATGATTGCGGTCATTTTCTGGCAGGCGGGCGGCGGCAGCTGGCTGCTGCGTCTCACCGGCGCAAGTGCCGATGTGCCGATTAGCGCTGCGCGCTTTTGGTCGCTGAACTACCTTGTGTTCTACGCCTACTATCTGATTTGCGTTGCGCTGTTTGCCGGCTATTGGTTTATCCGCAGCCCGCACCGCTGGCAGTACTGGTCGATTCTGGGCACTGCGCTGATTATCTTCGTAACCTGGTTTATGGTCGAAGTGGGGGTTGCCATCAACGCCTGGTATGCGCCGTTCTACGATTTGATCCAGACCGCGCTGGCTTCGCCGAACAAGGTATCGATTAATCAGTTCTATCAGGAGATCGGTATCTTCCTCGGGATTGCGCTGATTGCCGTCGTGATTGGCGTGCTGAACAACTTCTTCGTGAGCCACTATGTTTTCCGCTGGCGTACCGCGATGAACGAACACTACATGGCCCACTGGCAGCACCTGCGCCATATTGAAGGGGCGGCCCAGCGTGTGCAGGAAGACACCATGCGCTTCGCCTCGACGCTGGAGGATATGGGCACCAGCTTTATCAATGCCATCATGACTCTGATTGCCTTCTTGCCGGTGCTGGTGTCGCTTTCCGCGCACGTACCGGACCTGCCGATTGTCGGCCACGTCCCGTATGGGTTGGTGATTGCCGCGATCGTCTGGTCGCTGATGGGGACCGGGATGCTGGCGGTGGTGGGGATTAAGCTGCCAGGGCTGAACTTTAAAAATCAGCGCGTCGAAGCGGCTTATCGTAAAGAGCTGGTCTACGGTGAAGATGACGCCACTCGCGCGACGCCACCGACCGTACGCGAGCTGTTCAGCGCGGTGCGCCGCAACTATTTCCGCCTCTATTTCCACTATATGTACTTCAACATCGCCCGCATTTTGTACCTGCAGGTCGATAACGTTTTCGGCCTGTTCCTGCTGTTTCCGTCGATTGTTGCCGGTACGATTACGCTCGGACTGATGACGCAGATAACCAACGTCTTTGGTCAGGTACGCGGATCGTTCCAGTACCTGATCAGCTCCTGGACCACGCTGGTGGAACTGATGTCCATCTACAAACGTCTGCGCAGCTTCGAGCGAGAGCTGGATAATAAAGATCTGCCGGATGAAGTCGTTCAGCCGCAGAGCTAAGCGATAACCCTTTATTTTTGATAAGGATAGCCCATGGCGATAGCCACAACGCGGTACCGTTCGTTTTCTCTTACCCTGCTGGCTGCCGCGCTATTAAGCGCCTGTACCAGCCAGCAGGCGCCCACGCTGAAAGAGGGCGAAAAACCGGTTGATGTGGCAAGCGTCGTGCGGCAAAAAATGCCGGCCAGCGTAAAGGACAGGGATGCCTGGGCGCAGGCGCTGGCGAAAACCTTCGACAGCCAGAAGCTGGTACCTACGGAAGAAAACATCTGTGCGGTGCTGGCGGTGGCGCAGCAGGAGTCGAACTACCAGTCCGACCCGGCGGTGCCGAACCTTAGCAAAATAGCCTGGCAGGAGATCGACCGGCGGGCAGAGAAGATGCATATTCCGGTCTTTCTGGTACACACCGCGCTGAAAATTAACTCGCCGAATGGCAAAAGCTACAGCGAGCGATTGGACAACGTGAAAACCGAAAAGCAGCTGAGCGCGATATTTGATGATTTCATCGGCATGGTGCCAATGGGACAGAAGCTGTTTGGCTCGCTGAACCCGGTACACACCGGCGGCCCGATGCAGGTCAGCATTGCGTTTGCCGAGCAGCATCAGGACAACTACCCGTGGAAAATGAGCGGCACCGTACGCCAGGAAGTGTTCTCCCTGCGCGGCGGTCTGTGGTTTGGTACATACCATCTGCTGAATTATCCGGCTAACTATACGGCGCCGATTTACCGCTTTGCCGACTTTAACGCCGGCTGGTACGCCAGCCGCAACGCCGCGTTCCAGTACGCGGTCAGTAAGGCGACCGGCGTGAAGCTGGCGCTGGACGGCGACGTGATCCTCTATGGTAGCGATGAGGCGGGCAGCACGGAGATGGCGGTCAGAAAGCTGGCGGATAAGCTGTCACTGAGCAACAGCGAGATCCACCGCCAGCTGCAAAAAGGCGACAGCCAGGCGTTTGAAACGACCGCGCTGTATAAAGGCGTCTACAAGATTGCCGAGCAGAAGGCCGGTAAACCGCTGGCCAGAGAGATGCTGCCGGGGATTCAGCTGGAAAGCCCGAAAATCACCCGCCAGCTAACCACGGCGTGGTTTGCTAAACGGGTGGACGAACGTCGCGCCAGATGTATGGCGATCCGCTAATCGTGGTGGCGCAGACGGCGCACCAGTGACACCACGCCAAGGATGGCGCAGCCTGCGAGGAACGGCACCAGGCCGAACAGCGTGCCGACGCCGAGCCCAATTTCCACGCGCGGACGGCCGTTGTCCTGTATCTGCATCAGGTGCTCATAAATACCGGGCGCGTGCAGCACCAGCGACAGCAGCTGAGCCCCCACCGAAAAACAGAGCAGTACGAACAGTACGTACGCCAGATTGCCGGAGGCGGAGGATGCCTTTTTCTTCCCACTGAACATGAGTTTTGACAAAGTGAAATCTGTCATTGGGACCCCCAGAATGACATAAATACGGACGATTGCGGGTTGCTGAGTTCAGTGTGGCAGCAGACGGCGGTTGTCAATATCGGATTTATGGTAAATTTTGAGCAGGAATATTCCTGGTTTTGCCCGCCGATTCGCCGATTTCCCCCTTTTGCTTAACGTTAAATCCATTTAACATCTGCAAACTGCCGTTCACACCACAGACGCTGTCACGGGTTTATGGCATCCTGTTTTTTTTCTGCTGGAGCCGTTATGAACCTGCCTGTAAAAATCCGCCGCGACTGGCACTACTATGCGTTTGCCATTGGTCTTATTTTTATTCTTAACGGGGTTGTGGGCCTGCTTGGGTTTGAAGCGAAGGGTTGGCAAACCTATGCCGTGGGGATGGTGACGTGGGTGATTAGCTTCTGGCTGGCGGGGTTTATTATTCGTCGTCGGGAAGAATAGCCGCATTGCTGGGTAGGCCTGATAAGCGTAGCGCCATCAGGCTGATGGCGCAGGTTGCCGGATGGCGGCTTTGGCTTATCCGGCCTACAGCGGTGGCGTTAGCCGTTCATCGATGTTTTCAGCGCCTTATCGGCCTGATGGCGTTCCAGCGCCAGCTCAATCAGACGGCTAATCAGCGAGGTGTAGTCGAGACCGCTGGCCTGCCACAGTTTCGGATACATGCTGATGTTGGTAAAGCCCGGTAGGGTGTTGATTTCGTTAATCACGACGTCATTGTCGGCGGTGAGGAACACGTCGACGCGCGCCATGCCGCAGCAGCCCAGGGTCTGATAAGCGTCAATTGCCACGCGGCGGATTTTATCGTTCACTTCAGCGGAGATAGCCGCCGGTACCACGACTTTCGCACCGTTATCGTCGATGTACTTAGTGTCATAAGCGTAGAACTCGCTGTTCAGCACAATTTCGCCGCAGGTGCTGGCCTGTGGATCGTCGTTACCCAGCACGGCGCATTCAATTTCACGCCCTTTAATGCCTTGTTCCACCACCACTTTATGGTCGAATTCAAATGCCAGCGCTACGGCTTTGGCGTACTGTTCGGCATCGTTGACCTTGCTGACGCCGACGGATGAGCCCTGGTTCGCCGGCTTCACAAACAGCGGCAGACCGAGCTTCGCCTGCATATCGGCAAAGGTGAAGCTGTCGCGGTTACGGCGCGTCAGGGTAACAAACGGCGCAATCGACAGCCCGGCGTCGCGCAGCAGGCGCTTAGTGACGTCTTTGTCCATGCAGGCGGCAGAGCCCAAAACATCAGAGCCAACAAACGGCAGGTTCGCCATGCGCAGCATGCCCTGCAGCGAGCCATCCTCACCCAGCGTGCCGTGCACAATCGGAAAAATCACGTCGATTTCATCGAGCGGCTGGCCGCTGGCGGCGTCGATCATCTGCTGATGCTCGCGGCCAGGAATATGGGCCAACGTCGTCGTGGAAGGGCGCAGCGCAATACGGGCCGGGTCCTGCGCGTTCAGCAGATAGTTCTGTGCGTCGCTGATGTGCCACTGACCCTGTTTGTCGATGCCGAGCAGCACGACGTCAAAACGCGTTTTATCAATCGCTTCTACGATATTCTTCGCGGACTGTAGGGAGACTTCGTGCTCCGCCGATTTGCCGCCAAAAACAATCCCAACCCGCAACTTTGCCATTCTCTAATTCCATCCGTTCCAAACGCAAAGCACATAACATACCACGCGCGCTGCGGGGTATCTGCCTTTTCCATCTTGTTCGGCGTAAATCTTGCGCAGACGCTAAGGATAAGTCACTAGTGAACGGCGGTTTTCTCGTGACATAAATCACACAAATGGGCTAATCGACTGATAAAATTCTGAAATAATCGATTGAGCATCTCTGACAATACGGTGAGACGGGCAACTTGCTAACCTGACAGTCTGTCCTCGTTAACAGAAGTACGCGCGTTTTTATGGAATCCTGGAAGGTTAACCTTATCTCCGTCTGGTTCGGCTGTTTTTTCACCGGGCTGGCGATTAGCCAAATTTTGCCTTTTTTACCGCTCTACGTGGCGCAGCTGGGGGTCACCTCGCACGAATCGCTGTCCATGTGGTCGGGCTTGACCTTCAGCGTCACCTTTCTGGTGTCGGCCATCGTATCGCCGATGTGGGGCAGCCTTGCCGATCGTAAAGGGCGCAAGCTGATGCTGCTGCGCGCCTCGTTGGGGATGGCAGTAGCCATTCTACTGCAGGCGTTTGCCACTAACGTCTGGCAGCTGTTTTTCCTGCGCGCCGTGATGGGTTTAACCTCCGGTTATATCCCAAACGCCATGGCGCTGGTGGCTTCGCAGGTGCCGCGCGAGCGCAGCGGCTGGGCGCTCAGTACGCTGTCGACGGCGCAGATCACCGGCGTTATCGGCGGGCCGCTGCTCGGCGGCTTTCTTGCCGACCACGTCGGCCTGAGGATGGTGTTCTTTATCACCGCGTTTTTGCTGCTGGTGAGCTTTATGGTCACGCTGTTCCTGATTAAAGAGGGGGCCCGGCCGGTACTGGAAAAAGGCGAGAAGCTCAGCGGCAAGGCGGTGTTTGCCTCGTTGCCCTATCCGGGGCTGGTGATCAGTCTGTTCGTCACCACCATGGTCATTCAGCTGTGTAATGGATCGATTAGTCCGATTCTGGCGCTGTTTATTAAATCAATGTCGCCGGACAGCACCAATATCGCTTTTTTAAGCGGCATGATCGCTGCCGTTCCCGGCGTATCGGCGCTGATGTCTGCGCCGCGCTTGGGCAAGCTCGGCGACCGTATCGGTACCGCGCGTATTTTACTCGGTACGCTAGCCTTCGCCGTGGTGCTGTTCTTCGCCATGTCGTTTGTGACCACGCCGCTGCAGCTGGGCATTCTGCGCTTTATTCTGGGCTTTGCCGATGGCGCGATGCTGCCCGCGGTGCAGACGCTGCTGCTTAAATATATCAGCGAGCGTGTGACCGGCCGTATATTTGGCTATAACCAGTCGTTTATGTACCTGGGTAATGTGGCCGGGCCGCTAATTGGCGCGTCAATTTCTGCTATGGCGGGATTCCGTTGGGTATTTATGGCCACCGCGGTGATTGTGTTGATTAACCTTTGGCAACTGGCGGTAATGCTGCGACGGGCGCAGCCGACGCGACAGTAATATTGTGCGGACGAGGGAATTATTCTCCTGGCGTTATTCCCTCGTTTTATTCTTTTCTTATTCAACTTTGAGCTATAGCATTGCATTATTATGCGAGCAAAACGTTTCGCTGACTGCGTAAGAAACTAATGCCATGATATTCATGGGGATTATATTTTTGCGGGTTCCACTTGCAGAATTGTCTGGATGTTGTAATTCTATTCGTGCTTGCTAGAGGGGAATAGAACCGTCTGTTTTTCTGGTCTATTTATTTTTTCAGGGCTGGCGTCCTGCTTATTGCCGTCATACAAGGAAAATGCGCGATGAAAAATTTCATTGCTGAATTGCTGGTGAAACTGGCCGAAAAGGAAGATCAGGCAAACGCGCTACGTATTCAGGTTGATGCGCTGGAAGTGGTGGTAACCACGCTATTGCAGCATATGAAGAATACGCCCGACGGCGCGTTAGATAACGACATTGCCGTGGTGCTGAATAAGCTCGCACCGTCAGAAACGTCCACCGATCATCATCACGAATTATTATATAACCATGTACAACGGTTATTTCGCACCCCCGAAAAAGGGTAGGTGCCTGCTTATTAAGTGTGGTCATTAAACTGTCATACTCTTTTCTTACAGTCTCCGTGTTTCCTTTTTTAAGTATTTGTACATGGAGAATCTCAAGTGAAATACCGTGCTATTGCTGTCGCATTATTACCGCTGCTGGGCTTTTCTGCGGCGCAGGCGGAAACCGCCACTGCCGTTCTCGATAACCGCGCCGCGCAGGGGGATATTACCCAGCCTGGCGGCGCGCGTCGTTTATCTGCCGATCAGACCGAAGCGATTCGCGCTTCATTAAATAATAAGCAGGCCAAAAATGTCATTCTGCTGATTGGCGATGGGATGGGGGATTCTGAAATTACCGCCGCACGTAACTATGCCGAAGGCGCGGGCGGTTATTTTAAAGGTATTGACGCGCTGCCGCTCACCGGTCAGTACACGCATTATTCCCTGAACAAAAAAACCGGTAAGCCGGACTACGTGACGGACTCTGCGGCGTCGGCCACGGCCTGGAGCACCGGCGTGAAGACCTATAACGGCGCGCTGGGCGTTGATATTCATGAGCAGGATCACCAGACTATTCTTGAACTGGCGAAGGCCGCTGGTCTGGCAACCGGCAACGTCTCTACCGCCGAATTGCAGGATGCGACTCCGGCGGCGCTGATTTCTCATGTGACCTCGCGTAAGTGCTATGGTCCCAGCGTCACCAGCGAAAAATGCCCGACCAATGCGCTGGAAAAAGGCGGCAAAGGCTCTATCACTGAACAGCTGCTTAACGCCCGTGCCGACGTGACGCTGGGCGGCGGCGCAAAAACTTTCGCTGAATCCGCCACTGCCGGTGAGTGGCAGGGTAAAACCCTGCGCGAGCAGGCTGAGGCGCGCGGCTATCAGTTGGTCGATAACGCCACATCGCTGGCAGCAATTACCCAGGCTAACCAGGACAAACCGCTGCTGGGGCTGTTTTCCGACGGTAATATGCCGGTACGCTGGGAAGGGCCGAAGGCCACCTTCCACGGCAACCTCGATAAACCTGCGGTCACCTGCGCACCAAATCCGAAACGCGACGCCAGCGTGCCGACGCTGGCGCAGATGACCGATAAGGCCATCTCGCTGCTGAGCAGCAGTGAAAAAGGGTTCTTCCTGCAGGTAGAAGGCGCGTCGATTGATAAACAGGATCATGCAGCGAATCCGTGCGGCCAGATTGGTGAAACGGTCGATCTGGATGAAGCGGTACAGAAGGCGCTGGCGTTTGCTAAAAAAGACGGCAACACGCTGGTGATTGTGACCGCCGACCACGCGCATGCCAGCCAGATTATTCCGCCGGAAACCAAAGCGCCAGGCCTGACGCAGGCGCTGAATACCAAAGACGGCTCGGTCATGGTGATGAGCTACGGCAACTCGGAAGAGGAGTCGATGGAACATACCGGCACCCAGCTGCGCATTGCGGCCTATGGTCCGCACGCAGCTAACGTGGTGGGTCTGACCGACCAGACCGACCTCTACTACACCATGAAAGCGGCCCTGGGGCTGTAATCCTCCTCCAGGCCAGCGGCAAAAATTCGGCCGCTGGCCTGGTAAAATTCCTGCCAGCGACCAGACTTACAGAGTTCTACTCACAAAAGGATGGTGCAATGAAAACAACAATACTGGTTACCCTACTGTGTGGACTGTTTGCGGCCAGCGCGGCCTCTGCGGCAACGACCGCCGCCGCGCCGGAGAAAACCCTGACGCCGCAGCAGCAGCGCATGAGCAGCTGTAATCAACAGGCGACGGCCAAAACCCTGAAGGGCGATGAGCGTAAAACCTACATGAGCAGTTGTTTAAAAGGTGAAGGGGTGTCACCCAGCGGTAAAGCGATGACGCCGCAGCAGCAGAAAATGAAGGATTGTAACGCGCAGGCGGGTCAGAAGGCCCTCAAAGGCGACGAGCGTAAAACCTTTATGAGCACCTGTCTGAAAAATAAATAAATTCACTTTTATGGCAAGCGAGCCTGGCCCGGCGGCGATTGCCGGGCCAGTACACTCAGGACTTGCTCATCTTGTCCGATTTTTCCATGCATTTTGCCATCGCTTCGATGACCGCTGAGCGGAAGCCTTTCTCTTCCAGCACGCGCACGGCTTCGATAGTGGTGCCGCCAGGTGAGCAGACCATGTCTTTTAGCTCACCCGGATGCTTGCCGGTTTCCAGCACCATCTTCGCAGAGCCCATCACCGCCTGTGCGGCAAATTTATACGCCTGCGCACGCGGCATACCGCCGAGCACTGCGGCATCAGCCATCGCTTCGATAAACATAAACACGTAGGCCGGAGCAGAGCCGCTGACGCCAACGACCGGGTGGATCATGGGTTCGGCAATCTCTTCCGCTTCACCGAAGCAGCGGAAAATATTCAGCACGTCGGCAATATCTTCCGGCGTCACCAGTGCGTTCGGCGTTACCGAGGTCATACCGGCGTTAACCAGTGACGGGGTGTTTGGCATGGCGCGGACGATTTTTCGGTCGTGGCCCAGCGCACGCGCCAGCTGATCGAGGGTGACGCCGGCGGCAATGGAAACCACCAAAGAATCTTTGTTCAGGCTGGAGGCGATGTCGCTCAGCACTTTTACCATGATTCCCGGCTTCACGGCGCCGAAGACGATATCGGCAATTTGTGCCACGTCCTGCGCGCTTTGCGCCGCGTTAATGCCGAATTCATCGCGCAGGGCGGCGACTTTATCCGGGGAGGGGGTATAGACCCAAATCTGCCCAGGAAGCACCTGCCCGCTGGCAATCAGGCCGCCGAGAATGGCCTTACCCATATTACCGCAGCCAATGAAGCCAATTTTCTTGTCCATCATCTCTCTCCCTCTGTCTGTTTTTTTGTAGTGTACTGTTATAGGCCATTCCCGGCGATGGGTAATCTACTTTTGTGACCCGGATTACACTTTATTACGTCCTCCGCCGTGCTTAACGTATAATCGGCTTTTAAGACGACGCGTAGACCGGAGTGTGTATGACGATTTGGGTGGATGCCGACGCGTGTCCGAACGTGATTAAAGAAGTGCTGTACCGCGCCGCAGACCGCACGCAGATTGAGCTGGTGCTGGTGGCGAATCAATATCTGCGCGTCCCGCCGTCGCGTTTTATCCGCGCCATGGTTGTGCCAAAAGGCTTCGATGTGGCCGACAATGAGATCGTGCGCCTCTGTCAGCCTGGCGACCTGGTGATAACCGCCGATATTCCGCTGGCGGCGGAAGTGCTGGAGAAGGGCGGCGCGGCGCTTAACCCGCGCGGTGAGCGCTACAGCGACGCCACCATTCGCGAGCGCCTGACGCTGCGCGATTTTATGGATACCATGCGTTCCAGCGGCATTCAGACCGGCGGGCCGAGCGCCCTTTCTCAGCGCGATCGCCAGCAGTTTGCCGCCGAGCTGGATAAGTGGCTGCTGGCGGTGAAACGAGGCTGACAGGATTTGTGTCATCACATTGTGCTACCGTTAGCCGCGTCGTTCGGCTTGTCAAAGCCAGATACTTTCATGTACTGTTAGCGCCACGCTTTGTGGAATATATTTTTTACGCTTTACGGTGAGCAATATTGGCACTTAAAGCGAATGGCTCGCTCAGAGTGAATGTTATTGTAACTTAAAGTTTACACTTACTTGTGTACTAGTTTGGTGGTATGATTCACGCTTCACACATACGTCCCGCAATTACGCGTCATCAAGGGGAATGCCAGGTCATGACACAGCCTATTTTTCTTATCGGAGCCCGAGGCTGCGGAAAAACGACGATAGGCCAAGCGCTGACTCGCGCCTGCCATTTCCAATTCGTTGATACCGACCAGGTGTTGCAACAGCGCTCAGGTCTGAGCGTGGCGGATATCGTCGCGGCAGAAGGCTGGCAGGGCTTTCGCGCGCGCGAAACGGAAACCTTAATGTCCGTGACGGCGCCGGGGACGGTGATTGCCACCGGCGGTGGGATTATCCTCGCGCCAGTGAATCGCGAGTTTATGCGTCAGAGCGGCGTGGTGATTTACCTCAATGCGCCGGTGCCCGTGCTGGCAGGCCGTCTGGAAGCCTTTCCTGAAGCCGATCAGCGCCCGACGCTCACCGGTAAACCGATCAGCGAAGAGGTGGCCGATGTTCTGGCCCAGCGCGATGCGCTGTATCGGGAAACCGCACACTACGTCGTCGACGCCTCGACCGCGCCGGAGCGCGTGGTGACACAAATCCTGGATGTTCTGCATCTGGCCACCGTGAGCTAACAAGACGCTCAGCTTTCCGATCACACCTTCCTCATGTTGTGCATTGCGCTGTCGATATAACCTTTTTTATTTCGTGGTTATATCGGGCGCAAATCACATTTTTCATCTATTCTCTATGTTATGAAAAAGTTAAAATCAAAACATATCAGGAGAGTACTGGAAATAACTGGAATCTTTACATTTCGCCGCTCACGGCAGCTGCTACGCTTCTGAGCGGAATTTTGCATCCATCCAGGTGGCTATTTGTAAAGTGAGCTGTTAGAAAAGCAGAAGGTATATAACATGAGTGCAACAATGGCGATTCTTACGATAGGGGTTGTACCCGTCAGGGAAGTTTTGCCGCTTTTGACCGAGCACATCAGGGAAGATCAAATCACCCACATTAGCCTGTTAGGTAATATGAGCCGTGCCGCTGTCATGGAAGAGTATGCACCAGAACCCGGAGAAGAACGTTTACTGGTGTTGTTAAGCGATAACCAGTTTATTGAAGTTTCCCGCCCGAAGGTTGAGCTGAGCCTGCAGTCCGTTATTGAGGTGCTGGATAACCAGTCCTACGATGTCATTTTGCTGTTGAATACGTTTAAGCTTCGCAGTATGGTCGCGCGCAACGCCATGCTGCTTGAGCCTCAGCGTATTATTCCGCCGCTGGTCGCCTCTATCGTTGAGGGACATCAGGTCGGGGTGCTGGTGCCTGTTGAAGGCATTCTCAACGCCCAGCAGGAGAAGTGGCAGATGCTTCCTAATTCACCGTATTACGCGCTGGCAAACCCGATGCGCGATACCGATCAGCATCTGATCTCCGCCGGCAGTTCGCTGCTGGAGCAGGGGGCCGATGTGCTGGTGCTGGATTCACTCAGCTACCATCAGCGCCATCGTGACCTGTTACAAAAAGCGCTGGATGTGCCTGTTTTATTATCGAATGTGCTGGTCGCCAGACTGGCAGCAGAATTATTGTGTTAACGAGAGAATTTCGCGTGACAGGTTTCTGTTCGCCCCCCTATATTGGTCTTTTTACGACACGAGAATAAGGGCCTGTTTATGCTTCAAAGCAACGAATACTTCGACGGAAAAGTGAAATCCATTGGTTTTTCCAGCAGCAGCACCGGGCGTGCTAGCGTGGGCGTGATGGCGGAAGGCGAATACACCTTCGGTACCGCACAGCCGGAAGAAATGACCGTGGTCAGCGGCGCGCTGAACGTGCTGTTACCGGGTGAAACCGAATGGAAAGTGTACGCCGCCGGGGAAGTGTTCAACGTGCCGGGCAACAGCGAGTTTAACCTGCAGGTTGCCGAGCCTACCTCTTATCTGTGCCGCTATCTGTAACGTGTGCCCTTCCTGCTGCGGCAGGAAGGGATACCGCCTGGATTAACGCTGCGCTTCGCCGCCTAATCCTTCCACCAGGCTTTTAATCAACGCCGCCAGCTCGCCGGTCATCAGAATGAAATCGGCATCGAAACGCTGAGCGTAATCTTCCCGGTCGATATCTTCGTTCTGATCGCGCAGTTCATCGCAGAACTTCAGACGCTTGATGGAACCGTCGTCGCACATCACGAACTGAATACGCTGCTGCCAGTCGAGCGCCAGCTTGGTCACCAGCTTGCCGGCTTCGATATGCACGGCAATTTCGTCGCAGACCAGATCCTGTTTTTTCGCGCGGATCACGCCGCCGTCTTCGAGGATCGCTTTTAATTCTGCTTCATCGAGGATCTGGAAGCTTTGCGCGGCCGAACCGGAGCGCACCCATTCGGTCAGCGTCAGCTCGATCGGGTTTTCCAGCGTCAGCTGGACCACCGGCAGTGAACCGAGGCTTTTACGCAGCAGCGCGAGCGTATCTTCCGCTTTTTTGGCGCTGGCGCAGTCGACCATAATCAGGTCATTGACGGTGTCGATCCACATCATCGTCTGGCTGAAGCGGCTGAAGGCGCGCGGCAGCAGGGAGTGCAGAACTTCATCCTTCAGGGAATCCTTTTCCGTTTTTTTCAGCTTACGGCCCTGATCGGCTTCCAGCTTCTGGATTTTCGCTTCCAGCGCCTGTTTAATCACCGGAGAGGGCAGGATCTTCTCTTCTTTACGCGCGCAGATGATGATCTGGCCATTGGCTGTGTGCGTTAGCGCATCGCTGTGTGAACCCATCGGCGGTACCCAACCGGTTTTCGCCATGTCCTGGCTGCCGCACGGGGTGAAGGTCATCTCAGCGAGCTGTTTTTCCATCTCTTCCGCACGCAGTGAGATGTCGCGGCTGAGACGATAAACCATTAAATTTTTGAACCACAGCATGATAATTTCCACGGTGTTATCGTTAAATCAGCGTGCAATCATAACGAATTGTCTCTGGCCTTGCATTGTTTTAAACAGGAGTGATGAATGCGAATTGGTATCGATCTGGGTGGAACGAAAACGGAAGTTATCGCGCTGAGCGAGCGTGGAGAGCAGCGCTATCGTCACCGTCTGCCGACGCCGCGTGACTACCAGCAAACCATTGAGAACATTGCGCATCTGGTTGCTCTTGCTGAGGAGGCGACCGGGCAAACCGGGACGGTCGGCGTGGGTATTCCCGGCTCCATTTCACCCTATACGGGCGTGGTAAAAAACGCCAATTCCACCTGGCTTAACGGTCAGCCGTTTGATAAAGATTTGAGCCAGCGCCTGAACCGTGAGGTGCGGCTGGCGAACGATGCCAATTGTCTGGCGGTTTCTGAGGCGGTGGACGGCGCGGCTGCGGGGGCGCAGACGGTGTTTGCGGTCATTATTGGCACCGGCTGCGGCGCAGGGGTGGCGATGGGGGGACGTGCACACATCGGCGGTAACGGGACCGCGGGCGAATGGGGGCACAACCCGCTGCCGTGGATGGACGAAGACGAGCTGCACTATCGCGCGGAGGTACCGTGCTATTGCGGTAAGCAGGGCTGTATTGAGACGTTTATCTCTGGTACGGGTTTTGCGACCGACTACCAGCGGTTGAGTGGCAACCCATTGAAAGGCGGCGAAATTATGCGGCTGGTCGATGAGGGTGATGCGCTGGCGGAGCTGGCTTTAAGTCGCTACGAGCAACGGCTAGCTAAATCGCTGGCCCACGTGGTGAATATTCTCGACCCGGACGTGATTGTGCTGGGTGGCGGGATGAGTAACGTTGAGCGGCTTTACCAGACGGTGCCCGAATTGGTGAAAGAGTGGGTATTTGGCGGGGAGTGTGAAACGCCGATTCGCAAGGCGTTACATGGAGACTCCAGCGGGGTGCGTGGGGCGGCGTGGCTGTGGCCGGCGTGAGTTGGTATTTTCTGTAGGCCGGATAAGGCGTAGCCGCCATCCGGCAATGTGCACCGGAATGCCCGATGGCGCTACGCTTATCGGGCCTGCATTAGGTGGAGGGTTTACTCAACCGCAAACGCTTTATCCAATCGGCTATATCCCAATTCGTTGATTTTTTTCACCTTAATCTGCACCGGAATGCGCTCTTTCATCGCTTCAACGTGGCTGATGACGCCGATGATTTTGCCGCTGGCGTTGAGCGCATCCAGCGCGTCGAGGGCGGTGTCGAGGGTCTCGCTGTCCAGCGTCCCGAAGCCTTCATCGAGGAACAGCGAATCGATGCGGGTTTTATGGCTGACCAGATCCGAGAGCGCCAGCGCCAGCGCCAGGCTGACGAGGAAGCTTTCGCCGCCAGACAACGTGCGGGTATCGCGCACCGCGTCCGCTTGCCAGGTATCAACCACTTCCAGCTCCAGCGCATCGCTGGCTTTTCGCTGCAGCAGATAGCGGCCGTGCAGGCGGCTGAGCTGCTCATTGGCGAGCCACACCAGATTATCCAGGGTCAGCCCCTGGGCGAATTTACGGAACTTGTCACCCTCTTTGGAGCCGATGAGCGTATTCAGATGCGCCCAGTCTTCCAGTTCAGCGTTGGCTTTCTCGATTTCGGCCAGCAGCGACTGCTGCTGCTGGCGGTTAACTTCGTCCTGCTTGAGCTGCTGGCGCAGTTCACCCTGATGTTCGCTGTTTTCCCGCAGCTGCCGCGCCAGTTGCTCAAGCTGCGTCTGTACGTCGGCAAGCGTTAGCGTCGTCGGCAGCGTCTCCGGACGCAGAGTCAGATGGTGTTGCAGAGCCTCCTGCACCTGAGCGGCGAGCGTCTGTCGTTGCTGATGCTGGGTTTCCAGCGTCTGTTTAAGCTGTTCCAGCCGCAGGCGCTCGTCGGCGTCCAGCAGCGCATCGAGAAATGCCTGGCGATCGGTGAAGTGCGATGCGGCGAGCTGCTGTTCAAAGGCCCGTTCGGCCTCCTGCAGGCGCTGGCTTTCCCGCGTTTCCTGCTGCTGGAGCGTGAGCCACTGACTTTCCAGCGACACGCAGTCATGATGCACCTGCTGCCAGCCATCAAGCGGTGTTTGCTGCCCATCGTCGGCGTTTTGGGCGGGCGGCAGCGTTTCCAGCAGCGGCTGGATCTGCGCCAGCCGCTGTTGGGTTTCCTGGCTCTGCGCCTGCTGTTGCTGCCACTGGGCGACTTCTGCTTCACGGGCTGCCAGCCAGCCGTTCTCTTCATCCACGTCTGGTCGCGCCAGATCGAAAGCGGCCAGCGCCTGGGTGAGCGCTGCGGCCCGCTGTTCTTGCTCCTCGCGCAGCTGTGTTTGTTGCTGGTCTAATTCGCGAATTTGCTGCTCTAGCGTCAGACGTTGGCTGTGCAGATAGCGCTGCTGTTCGGCGTCGTCCTGCGCCGCCAGCCAGCCGCTGATATCGTCGCTGGGCTGCAGGTTGATACGCAGGCGTTGCTGGGTTTCCTGCCATTGTGATGTAAGTACTTGCTCCTGCTGAGAAAGGGAGATTAACTCCTCATCATCCTTTTGCTGCTGCTTTTGCAGCGTCTCCTGCTGCCCGCGCAGCGCGGCACCGTCTTCAGCCAGCCGGGAGACCTCTTTTTCCAGCGCATCGCGGCGTGCGCGGTTAGCATCGGGCGTCAACGCCTGGTATTCGGCTAGCGCCGGATGGTGAGTCGAACCGCACAGCGGGCACGGCGCATCCGGCTGCAGACGCGCGCGTTCGGCTTCCAGCTTGACGATGGTTGCTTCCAGATCGCAGATTGCTTTTACGTCGGCAAGTTGCTGTTTTTTCTCTTTATACGCCTGACGTCGCTGGGTGAGCGCGGCGGTAATGTTTGTCAACTGCTGCTGGCTCTGCTCCCGGGCATCCGTTAACTGCCTGCGGCGGGCCTGCAGCGGAATAAACCGCGCGTGCAGGGCGCTGAGCTGCTGGCGCAACGGGCGTGCGGCCGCGTGTTCGGCGATTTGCGCGGCCACCTCTTCCTGGCTGAGCGTGAGGCTGGAAGGTGGCAACTGGGCCAACTGTGTTTCCAGCGCTTGCCGACGCTGCGCCAGTGCTTTCCGCTGTTCGCGTTCCCGCGCCTGCAGGGCGAATGCCCCGCGCCAGCCGGTCAGTTCGCCCTGCCAACGCTGAATAGAGGCATGTGCCTGTAGCCACTGCTGCTGCTGCTGAGAGGCCTGCGTCAGCGCGGCGCTCTGGCGTTCAGCACCGTGGCGAATACGATCGCGCAGGGTGCGGGTATCCTGTAAGCGAGTATTTACTTCCAGTACCTGGGCGCGGGTTCGGGCTACTGTGGCCGCCTGCTCCTGGACCTGCGTCCAGCGCGGGCGCAGCGCTTCAGCGGGTTGTGCGCGGCTGAGCGCGGCAAGCTGTGGTTGTGCGGCGGTCAGCGCCTGCTGAGCTTCGTTAAGCGCAAGCTGGGTTTTCTGCGCATCTTGCTCAAGTTCACCATGCCGCGCCAGCCACTGCTGATGCTGTACGGCGGTTGCCTGCTGCTGTTGCCACTGCTGTTCATCGCAAGTAAGCGCCTGCAAACGTTGTTCCAGCGCGTGCCGCTGCTCCTCGGCCAGCAGGACGACGCCGCTGGCCTGCGCCTGGCGTTTGTCGAGCTCGTTGCGCGCCTGTTTGTGTTTTTCAAACACCTGCGCGGAAATCTGGCCGTAAATCTCGGTACCGGTCAGCTCCTCCAGCAGCTCGGCACGCTCTTTCGGTTTGGCGTTGAGAAAAGCGGCAAATTGCCCCTGAGACAGCAGCATCGAGCGGGTAAAGCGCCCGTAGTCCAGCCCGCTCAGCGACGCGGTCATTTCGAGCTTATCTTTGACCTTATCAGCCAGAATCTGTCCGTCGGCGCAGCGCGCCAGCTCCACGCGCGGGGCCTGTAAATTGCCGTCCGGCTGATTGCGCGCGCGGTTTTGACTCCAGAAGGCGCGATAGGCTACGCCCTGGACTTCAAACTCCACTTCCGCCAGACATTCGGCGGTATCGCGGGTCATCAGATCGTTTTGCGACTGTGAGACGGTATTCAGGCGCGGCGTCTCGTGATACAGCGCCAGGCAGATAGCGTCGAGTAGGGTGGTTTTGCCAGCGCCGGTCGGGCCGGTAATGGCGAACAGACCGTTGCTGGCAAACGGTTCTTTGGTAAAGTCGATTTTCCACTCGCCCTTGAGCGAGTTAAGGTTTTTCAGGCGCAGGCTGAGAATTTTCATGGCTGTTGCTCCTCGCCAAGGCTTTGCAGCGTTTCGTTAAACAGCGTTTGCAGGCGCTGCTGCTGCGCGTCCTCCAGCGTTTCCAGCGCCAGGCGGCGATGGAAGACTTCGTCAATGCTCAGCTCGCTCAGCGTTTCGCGCGTCTGGCTTTCCAGAATGCGCTGGCGCTGCTCGTGACTGCGGCGCACCAGCAGCACCTCAACCGGCAGGTCATCGGCGATGGCTTGAATTTTGCGTTGAATATCGTGCAGATACTCATCGCTGGTGATTTCAATATCGAGCCACGTGGTGGGCTCCGACGGCGCGTCGCGCCAGGCGGCCAGCTGGTCGCTGATTTGGTTGAAGTCCCCCTTAATGACCGACAGCGCCTGGGTGACCGGCACGGTGAGCGGCGTGACGTCGCTAAGGCTGCCGTCGGCAAACGTGACCAGATTGACGCTTTTGGTCTTGCCGGTTTCGTCAAAGCTCAAGGGGAGGGGCGAACCGCTGTAGCGAATGTGCTCGCTGCCGCCGATTTTTTGCGCCCGGTGAATGTGCCCCAGCGCGATGTAATCGGCCGGAGGGAAGTTTTGCGCCGGAAAAGCGTCCAGCGTGCCAATATAGATATCGCGTACCGCGTCGCTCTTACTCGCCCCGACGGTAGTCAGGTGGCCGCTGGCGATAATCGGCAGCGGGCGGTCGCCGCGCAGCGCGCAGGCCTGCTGGTACTGCTGCTGGTAGTATTCAGTAATGCTTTCAAGCACCTGACGCACTTTTTCGTTGCCCGATAGCCCGGCCTGGCTGGTGATGATGTCACGTGGGCGCAGGAACGGTACCGGGCAGAATACCGCGCCGGGCGTGCCGTCGCGCTGGTTTAAAATAAACGGCACATGCCCGGCGCTGGCAATGACCGTGGTATTGAGGAAGGACAAAATATCGCGCGATTCGTTGAGCGTGGCCACCGAGTCATGATTGCCGGCCAGCACCACCAGATGGCAGCCGGTTTGCTGCAGATTTACCACGAAGCGGTTATACAGCTCGCGGGCGTAGCTCGGCGGCGAACCGGTATCGAAGATATCGCCAGCGACGATAATCGCATCTACGCGTTCCGCCTCGGCGGTGGTCAACAGCCAGTGCAGAAAGGCGTCGTGCTCGGCCGCGCGGCTCTTGCTGTAGAAGTTCTGGCCAAGGTGCCAGTCCGAGGTATGGATAATGCGCATAGCGATTCCGTGAGAAGTGACGTAAAGTTGATTATAAACATTCACCTACGCTGGGGTCGATGCGCGCGTTGTGGCCGTGTCATAAACGGTTAAGCGCGATCATCGAACGGTCATGTTTATCATAAAACTGTCATAAATCTGACGCATAATGACGTCGTATATAATACTGATGTCTAAAAACAGGGCAAATAATGGCAAGACGTATTCTGGTCGTTGAAGATGAAGCGCCAATTCGCGAGATGGTCTGTTTCGTGCTGGAACAAAACGGTTTTCAGCCGGTAGAAGCCGAAGATTACGATAGCGCAGTCAGCAAACTGAATGAACCCTGGCCAGATCTTATCCTGCTCGATTGGATGTTACCGGGCGGTTCGGGACTGCAATTTATCAAGCATATCAAACGCGAAGCGTTAACGCGTGACATTCCGGTGGTGATGCTCACCGCCCGCGGTGAAGAGGAAGATCGGGTACGCGGTCTGGAAACGGGCGCCGACGATTATATCACCAAACCGTTCTCGCCGAAGGAGCTGGTGGCGCGTATTAAAGCGGTGATGCGGCGTATTTCGCCGATGGCCGTGGAAGAGGTGATCGAGATGCAGGGCCTGAGCCTGGATCCGACCTCTCACCGGGTGATGACCGGCGAAAGCCCACTGGATATGGGCCCCACCGAATTTAAGCTGCTGCATTTCTTTATGACTCACCCCGAGCGCGTCTACAGCCGCGAACAACTGCTGAACCACGTGTGGGGAACCAACGTGTACGTTGAAGATCGTACCGTTGATGTGCATATTCGCCGCCTGCGCAAGGCGCTTGAACACAGCGGTCATGACCGCATGGTGCAAACCGTTCGCGGCACGGGCTACCGTTTTTCCGCCCGTTTCTAATTTTTGACAGGAGTGTGACGCGTGCTGGAACGGCTGTCATGGAAAAGGCTGGCCCTGGAGCTGCTGTTGTGCTGTCTCCCGGCCGTGATACTGGGACTGATTTTTGGTTATCTGCCGTGGTTTTTGCTGGCGGCAGTGACCGGGCTGCTGGTGTGGCATTTCTGGAATTTACTGCGCCTTTCCTGGTGGCTGTGGGTCGATAGAAGTATGACCCCGCCGCCGGGGCGCGGCAGTTGGGAACCGCTGTTGTATGGACTGAACCAGATGCAGCTGCGTAATAAAAAGCGCCGCCGCGAGCTGGGAAATTTGATCAAACGTTTCCGCAGCGGCGCCGAGTCGCTGCCGGATGCGGTGGTGTTAACCACCGAAGAGGGAGCCATTTTCTGGTGTAATGGCCTTGCCCAGCAGCTGCTGGGTCTTCGCTGGCCCGATGATAGCGGGCAAAACATCCTCAACCTGCTGCGCTACCCCGAATTTACCCAACACCTCAAAAAACGCGAGTTCCTTAAGCCGCTGCACCTGGTGCTGAATAACGGGCGTCATCTGGAAATCCGCGTGATGCCGTATACCGATCGCCAGCTGCTGATGGTGGCGCGCGACGTCACTCAGATGCATCAGCTGGAAGGGGCGCGGCGTAATTTCTTTGCCAACGTCAGCCATGAGCTACGCACGCCGCTCACCGTACTGCAAGGCTATCTGGAAATGATGCAGGAGCAGGTGCTGGAAGGTAACGTGCGCGAGAAAGCGTTGCACACTATGCGCGAGCAGACCCAGCGTATGGAGGGGCTGGTGCGCCAGCTGTTGACGCTGTCGAAGATTGAGGCCTCGCCGACGCTGGCGCTGAACGAAAAAATCGACGTGCCAATGATGCTGAGAGTGGTGGAGCGCGAGGCGCAAACGCTCAGCCAGCATAAGCATTCTTTCCATTTTGAGATTGATGAGACGCTGAAGGTGCTGGGCAACGAAGAGCAGCTGCGTAGCGCTATGTCGAACCTGGTCTATAACGCCGTTAACCATACGCCCGAAGGCACGCTGATTACGGTACGCTGGCAGCACGCGCCGCACGGCGCGCTGTTTAGCGTCGAGGATAACGGGCCGGGCATTGCACCGGAACACCTGCCGAGGCTCACCGAGCGCTTTTATCGCGTGGATAAGGCGCGTTCACGGCAGACCGGCGGTAGCGGGCTGGGGCTGGCTATCGTCAAACATGCGGTCAGTCATCACGATAGCCGGCTGGAGATCGCCAGCGAAATGGGGAAAGGGTCGCGATTTAGTTTTCTACTGCCGGAACGTTTAATTGCCAAAAATAACGGCTAATCGCCCGCCTGTCAGCATAGCTTTCCACAGACCAGCTTCGGCTGGTCTGTTTGCTTTGCAGTCAACAATTCGCTGGACGATTAACGAACGTCTGGTTGTTTTTTGTTCGCATGATTAGCCGGATGTTTTTCTTAATACCAGTTAATCAATCTGGTTATTGATTGAGTATCAATATAATCATCTGGTTTTGCGATCCCGTGTTGCTTTAAAACGTTATAAGCGTTTAAATTGGCCCCCATACGGTCCCTAACGGACTGTGTATTCGCGGTAAATCAAAAAACTATTCTTCTCTACGCCGCGAAGGGAGCATATCCCGCTGAGTTTATCGCCGGTTTCCTCTGTATCATTCCGCAGGTTCCGGTGAGACAAATTTTGTTTTACAACACCACATCCACAGGCAGTAGTTACATATGACCCATCAATTAAAATCGCGTGACATCATCGCTCTGGGCTTTATGACCTTTGCGTTGTTTGTTGGCGCAGGTAACATCATTTTCCCTCCTATGGTTGGCCTGCAGGCCGGTCCTCACGTTTGGGTCGCCGCGATTGGCTTCCTGATTACTGCCGTTGGTCTTCCGGTGCTGACCGTGGTCGCGCTGGCGAAAGTGGGCGGCGGCGTTGATAGCCTGAGTACGCCAATCGGCAAGGTTGCAGGCGTTCTGCTGGCAACGGTTTGTTATCTGGCGGTGGGCCCGCTGTTTGCGACGCCGCGTACCGCGACCGTCTCCTTTGAAGTGGGTATTGCGCCGTTAACCGGCAGCGGCGAACTGCCTCTGTTTATCTACAGCGTTATCTATTTTGCGCTGGTGATTCTGGTGTCGCTGTATCCGGGCAAGCTGCTGGATACCGTCGGCAACTTCCTGGCTCCGCTGAAAATTGTTGCGCTGATTGTGCTCGCCGTTGCGGCGATTATCTGGCCTGCTGGCCCGATCAGCCACGCGCTGGAAGCCTATGAAACAGCACCGTTCTCAAACGGCTTTGTGAACGGCTACCTGACCATGGATACGCTGGGCGCGATGGTGTTTGGTATCGTGATTGTTAATGCGGCGCGTTCTCGCGGCGTTACGGAAGCGCGTCTGCTGACCCGCTACACCATCTGGGCTGGCCTGATGGCGGGCGTCGGCCTGACGCTGCTGTATCTGGCGCTGTTCCGTCTGGGCTCCGACAGCGCGACGCTGGTCGATCAAAATGCCAACGGTGCGGCAATTCTGCATGCCTACGTACAGCACACCTTTGGTGGCGCGGGGAGCTTCCTGCTGGCGGCGCTGATCTTCATCGCCTGTCTGGTGACGGCGGTTGGCCTGACCTGTGCCTGCGCTGAGTTCTTTGCGCAGTACCTGCCGTTCTCGTATCGTACGCTGGTGTTTATTCTTGGCCTGTTCTCGATGGCCGTATCGAACCTGGGCCTGAGCCACCTGATTCAGATCTCTATTCCGGTACTGACGGCTATCTATCCGCCGTGTATCGCACTTGTCGTGCTCAGCTTTACCCGCAATTGGTGGCATAATTCGGGCCGCGTTATTGCACCCCCGATGTTTATCAGCCTTGTTTTTGGTATCCTTGACGGTATTAAAGCTTCTGCGTTTGCAGACGTACTGCCAGGATGGACTGCCCGTCTGCCGCTGGCAGAGCAGGGTCTGGCTTGGCTGATGCCGACGGTTGTCATGGCGGTTCTGGCTATTGTCTGGGACCGTACGGCGGGTCGTCAGGTGACATCAAGCGCGCACTAACCCGCGTCGCAAAGGCGGTGTCTTAACCACGGAACGTGATGTTCCGTGGTTTTTTATTTTGGGTACTTTCACCTAAGTCGTTCGTGCTGCGGCATGCCGCCAGCGCGGAGATGATGGGTATGACATGGCACTGGAAACGATGGAAAACAACAAGCTGAAGCGCGGGCTAAGCACCCGTCACATTCGCTTTATGGCCCTCGGATCGGCAATTGGTACGGGGCTGTTTTATGGCTCCGCCGACGCCATCAAGATGGCCGGGCCAAGCGTTCTGCTGGCCTATATTATCGGCGGCGTTGCTGCTTATATTATTATGCGTGCGCTGGGCGAGATGTCGGTGCATAACCCCGCCGCCAGCTCGTTCTCTCGCTACGCGCAGGAAAACCTCGGGCCGCTGGCGGGCTATATCACCGGCTGGACCTACTGCTTTGAGATCCTGATTGTCGCCATTGCCGACGTGACCGCGTTCGGCATCTATATGGGCGTCTGGTTCCCGGCGGTGCCGCACTGGATATGGGTACTCAGCGTGGTGCTGATTATCTGCGCCATCAACCTGATGAGCGTGAAGGTGTTCGGCGAGCTGGAGTTCTGGTTCTCTTTCTTCAAAGTGGCCACCATTATCATCATGATCGTGGCGGGCTTCGGTATCATCATCTGGGGTATCGGCAACGGCGGGCAGCCCACGGGGATTCATAACCTGTGGAGCAACGGCGGCTTCTTTAGCAACGGCTGGCTCGGCATGGTGATGTCGCTACAAATGGTGATGTTTGCCTACGGCGGTATTGAAATCATCGGTATCACCGCCGGTGAAGCAAAAGACCCGGAAAAATCCATCCCGCGGGCGATCAACTCCGTGCCGATGCGTATTCTGGTGTTCTACGTGGGCACGCTGTTTGTGATTATGTCTATTTACCCGTGGAACCAGGTGGGCACCGACGGTAGTCCGTTCGTACTGACCTTCCAGCATATGGGCATCACCTTTGCGGCCAGCATCCTCAACTTTGTGGTACTGACGGCGTCGCTGTCGGCGATTAACTCTGATGTGTTCGGCGTCGGCCGTATGCTGCACGGCATGGCCGAGCAGGGCAGCGCACCGAAGGTGTTTGCGAAAACCTCGCGCCGCGGCATTCCATGGGTCACGGTAATGGTGATGACTATCGCGCTGCTGTTCGCGGTGTATCTGAACTACATCATGCCGGAGAACGTCTTCCTGGTCATTGCCTCACTGGCCACCTTCGCCACCGTTTGGGTGTGGATTATGATCCTGCTGTCGCAGGTGGCGTTCCGTCGCCGTCTGTCGGCTGACGAAGTGAAGGCGCTGAAGTTCAAAGTGCCTGGCGGCGTGACGACCACCGTTATCGGGCTGGTATTCCTGGTGTTCATCATCGGCCTGATTGGCTACCATCCGGATACCCGCATCTCGCTGTACGTCGGGTTTGCATGGATTCTGCTGCTGCTGGTGGGATGGGTGTTTAAAACTCGCCGCCGTCGCTAATCGTTAAGATAGCGTTGATAAACCCGGCCTCGCGCCGGGTTTTTTATGGCCCAAATCTGCGCCCCCGTCCTCCTCCCTATAAAAAAGTTTAAAAGATGAGTAGGGTAAAATAGCCCTATGGCAAGGTGTGCTCATTTTGATGATGGGGGAAAAATGATGTTGAACGCCTGGCACCTTCCGGTTGCGCCCTTTATAAAACGCCAGCAGGATAAATTGATTATTAAGCTGTGGCTGCGCGGCGATAACCTGCCGCAGCGGGTAACTCTGCGCTCGGAGGTGGATAATGAAGAGATGGCGGTGCCGATGCGCCGCAGTAGCCAAGCGCCCGCGCCGGATGTGGTGCAGTGGCGGGCGGAAATCAAGCTGCATGAAGGCCAGCCGCGTCGCCGCTACGGTTTTAAACTGCTGTGGGATGATCGTCAGCTGTGGTTTGCGCCTAAGGGGTTCAGCGCTATTCCGCCGGCGAAGCTGGAGCTGTTTGCCTATGACTGCCCGGATGAAGGGCCGCAGTGGGTGACGGATCAGATCTTTTACCAGATTTTCCCCGACCGTTTTGCCCGTGGCGCGGCGCGCGGTGCGCAGCAGGATAAGGTCTACCATCATCACGCCGCTGGACACGATATTATCCTGCACGACTGGGACCAACCGCTGACCGCAGAGGCGGGTGGCTCAACCTTTTACGGCGGCGATCTCAATGGCATTTGTGAAAAACTGCCGTACCTGAAAGCGCTGGGCGTAACCGCGCTGTATCTGAATCCTGTATTTACCGCACCGAGCGTGCATAAATACGATACGCAAGATTATCGCGAAGTTGACCCGCAGTTTGGCGGTAACGACGCGCTGCTGCGCCTGCGTCATGCTACACAGCGTGCGGGGATGCGGCTGATTCTCGACGGCGTATTTAACCACAGCGGCGATACGCACGCCTGGTTTGACCGCCATCAGTGCGGTGACCACGGCGCCTGCCACCATGCCACGTCGCCGTGGCGCGATCGCTACAGCTTCTCCGCCGACGGTAGGGCGCTGGACTGGCTGGGCTACGCCAGCCTGCCGAAGCTGGACTATCGGTCATCGTCGCTGCAAGCGGATATCTACGGCGATGAGGACAGTATCGTGCGCCACTGGCTGAAAGCGCCGTGGAATATGGACGGCTGGCGGCTCGACGTGGTGCATATGCTTGGCGAGGCGGGCGGGGCGAAAAACAACCTTCAGCACGTGGCCGCCATTACGCAGGCTGCGAAAGCGGCGCGTCCGGATGCGTTTGTCTTTGGCGAGCACTTTGGCGACGCGCGGCAGTGGTTACAGCAGGATGCGGAAGATGCGGCGATGAACTATCGCGGCTTCACTTTTCCGCTGTGGGGCTTCCTTGCGAACACCGATATCTCCTACGATCCGCAGAACATCGATGCTCAAACCTGCATGGCGTGGATGGAGGATTACCGCGCCGGGCTGTCGCATCAGCAGCAGTTGCGCATGTTTAACCAGCTTGATAGCCACGATACCGCGCGCTTTAAGTCGCTGCTGGGCCGCGATGTGGCGCGCCTACCGCTGGCGGTGGTCTGGCTGTTCAGCTGGCCCGGCGTGCCGTGCATCTACTATGGTGATGAGGTTGGGCTCGATGGCGATAACGATCCGATGTGCCGTAAGCCGTTCCCGTGGAATGAACACCAGCAGGACGGCGCGCTGCTGGCGCTGTATCAGCGGCTGGCGGCGTTGCGCAAGGCGACTCCGGCATTGCGCTGCGGCGCGTGTCAGGTGCTGTATGCCGAAGGCGATGTGGTCATTTTCCTGCGCGTCCTTGGTGCAGAACGCGTGCTGGTGGCGATTAACCGCGGCGATGCGGCAGAGGTCACGCTGGCGGATTCACCGCTGCTCGCCGTGAGCGGCTGGCAACGGCGGGAAGGGGAAGGCCAGCTTGCTGAACGCACGCTGACCCTGGCGGCAATCTCCGCAACGGTGTGGACCACTCACTGATAGAGGTGCGCAATTTCAGCGCTGGCGAGCAGGGTTTCCCGCCACCAGCGCTGTGCTAGCCCATCGCTGCCGTTGCGCCAGGCAATGTAGGCAACATCTTTCTGACGAAATGAGATGACCGTTTTTTCCACCAGTTCGCCGCTCGCCAGCCATGGGCTGACAATGTGGCGCGGCAGAAAACCGCAGCCGAGCCCGGCGAGCAACAGCTTCACTTTACTGTGAAAATCATCAACGCGAATCTGCGGCTGTTCATCCATCAGGTTGGTTTGCAGCGGGTGGCAATGGCGGGCGCTGTCGCTTATCACCACCGCCCGATGCAGGCACAGCTGTTCGTTGGATAAGCCTTCCTGAGCGTCAGCCAGCGGGTGATTGGGCGAGACGACAAAAACATTGTCCAGCGTCCCCAGCATGCGGTACGACCAGGCGGCGGAAGTGGGCGGCTCGTTGATGGCGCCGAGAATAATATCGGCACCGTTGTGTGTTAGCTCTTCCCAGGAACCGGCGAGCGTATGGTGGGTGAAGTTAAGGCGCGTTTGCTTGTTCAGCCCGTAGAATGCCTCGATGTGCGGCAGCAGCGCCGAAAAGGGAAACGACTCATCCAGGGCGATCGCCAGCTCTTTTTCCCAGCCGGAGCTGAGCTGTTGCGCCTGTTTTTCCAAATCCTTTGCCGCGTTCAGCAGCAGACGGCCTTTCTCCAGCATCATGCGTCCGGTATCGGTGAATTTGGCCCGGTGTCCGGAGCGATCGAGCAGTTCAATGCTCAGATCGCTTTCCAGCTTCTGGATCATGTAGCTCAGCGCGGCTGGGGTCTTGAACAGTGATTCGGCGGCGGCGGCGAAAGTACCGTATTTGTCGAGAGCGTCGAGGATCAGCAAAACATCCAGATTTATGCGCATGAGCTTAAAATATCCTTAAAAATTAATTAGTCAGTTTTAACGAATAGGCCGAAATAATGCCAGTGAATAAATTAGATATAACATTCGCATTTTTTTGATGTAGATGTTGATGTTCCACAATTAGAAAATAATTCCGTCACAGGATGGTAAATTTTCTTTAATAACTCGTTAGAAATTTCCCGCTATACTCAACAAGCTTTCTGATTCAGGATCCGCCTGCTCACGGCAGTTACAGCTCATTGCCACTAACCAATTGATTAGGAAGGTATGTTATGTCTATTCGGGAACTGATTAATCCAACCAACTCTACGCTTATCTTTATTGACCATCAGCCGCAAATGTCTTTTGGCGTGGCAAATATCGATCGTCAGACGCTGAAAAATAACACCGTAGCGCTAGCGAAGGCTGGGAAAATATTCAATGTTCCAGTGATTTACACTTCTGTTGAAACCAAAAGTTTTAGTGGCTATATCTGGCCGGAATTACTTGCCGTTCACCCGGACGTTAAGCCTATCGAACGCACCTCGATGAACTCCTGGGAAGATGCGGCTTTTGTGAAAGCAGTGGAAGCGACCGGGCGTAAAAAACTGATTATTTCCGCGCTGTGGACCGAAGTATGCCTGACCTTCCCGGCACTGATGGCGCTGGAAGCAGGATATGAAGTGTACGTTGTCACCGATACCTCTGGCGGGACCTCGGTGGATGCGCATGAACGCTCTATCGACCGTATGGTGCAGGCTGGCGCCGTGCCGGTAACCTGGCAGCAGGTGCTGCTGGAGTACCAGCGCGACTGGTCGCGTAAAGAGACCTACGACGCGGTGATGGATCTGGTGCGCGAGCACAGCGGTGCCTATGGCATGGGTGTGGACTACGCTTACACCATGGTGCATGGCGCTCCTGAGCGCAAAGCCTAAGGTGAGGATACCGGCGGGGGTGACCCCGCCGAATTGCAAGCGCAAGGAACCTATCGTCATGACGCAAAAGCACGTCACTCTGGTCATCACCCACGCCATTCGTCCTGAACACGTCGCGCAGTATGAAGCCTGGCTCGGCGAAATTATGCCGGTTGCGGCGAACTATCCCGGCCATCTGGGGGCAAACGTGATCCGCCCGGTTGACGGACAGACGGCGTGGAACATCATTATTCGTTTCGATACTCTCGAACATCTTTACGCCTGGACTCAGTCCGACGTGCGTCGCAAGCTGGTCGATGACATTTCTCCACTGCTGGCGGAAGGGGATCGCACCGAAGTGCGTACCGAAGCCGCATTCTGGTTTACGCCGCCGACAGCGCGCGTCCGCCAGCCTAAGCGTTGGAAACAGTTCCTGATAACCCTGCTGGTGATTTTCCCGAGCACTAACCTGGTGCCCGCGATAACGGGCGCGCTTCTGCCGTCGCTCAAAGGAACCCTGCTGCTGCATTTTATCAATGATGCCTGTGTGGTCGCGCTGGTGGTCTGGCTCTGGATGCCCATCGTGACCCGCCTGTTTGCCGGCTGGCTGAAAAAAGCCTGATCCGGCGCAAGGAGAACGCTATGTCACAAACAGCCACACTGATCTTAACCCAGGGGCAGATTCATACCCTGGATAGCCAACAGCCCCGCGCCGAAGCGGTGGCGATTGCCGACGGTAAGATCCTTGCCGTCGGCACCGACGCGCAGATGATGTCTTACGCTGGCGAAGGCACGCAAATTATCGATCTTCACGGTCACACGGTGATCCCGGGGCTGAACGACTCGCACCTGCATCTGATTCGCGGCGGTCTGAACTATAACCTGGAGCTGCGCTGGGAAGGCGTGCCGTCGCTGGCTGACGCGCTGCGGATGCTTAAAGAGCAGGCCGACCGTACCCCGTCGCCGCAGTGGGTGCGGGTCGTCGGCGGCTGGAGCGAGTTCCAGTTTGCCGAACGTCGTATGCCGACGCTGGAAGAGCTGAACGATGCCGCGCCGGATACCCCGGTGTTCGTGCTGCACCTGTACGATCGCGCGCTGCTTAACCGTGCGGCGCTGAAGGCCGTAGGCTACACCAAAGAGACGCCGGCACCGGCGGGCGGCGAGATCGTGCGCGACAATAACGGCAACCCAACCGGGATGCTGATCGCGAAACCGAATGCCATGATCCTCTACGCCACGCTGGCGAAAGGGCCGAAGCTGCCGCTGGAGCAGCAGGTTAACTCCACTCGTCAATTTATGCGCGAGCTGAACCGTCTGGGGCTGACCAGCGCCATTGACGCTGGCGGCGGTTTCCAGAACTACCCGGATGATTACGAAATTATCGAACAGCTGCATGCTAACAAGCAGATGACGATTCGTATCGCTTATAACCTGTTTACCCAGCGTCCGAAGCAGGAGCTGGACGACTTTGAGCGCTGGACCGATATGCTCAAGCCGGGCCAGGGCACCGATTTCTATCGCGCCAACGGTGCGGGCGAAATGCTGGTGTTCTCGGCAGCCGATTTTGAGGACTTCCTGCAGCCGCGACCGGACCTGCCGCCGGGTATGGAAGATGAGCTGGAACGTGTGGTGCGCCATCTGGTTGAACACCGCTGGCCGTTCCGCCTGCATGCCACCTACGATGAATCCATCAGCCGCATGCTGGATGTGTTCGAGAAGGTTAACCGTGATATTCCGTTTAACGGCCTGCACTGGTTCTTTGACCACGCAGAAACCATTACCGAGCGTAATATCGAGCGCGTGAAGGCGCTGGGCGGCGGTATTGCGGTGCAGCATCGTATGGCGTTCCAGGGGGAATACTTTGTCGATCGCTACGGCAAAGATGCGGTAAAACATACGCCGCCGGTGGCGAAGATGCTGGAGATGGAGGTCCCGGTTGGCTTAGGGACCGACGCAACCCGCGTGGCAAGCTATAACCCGTGGACGGCGCTGTACTGGCTGGTGTCCGGGCGCACGGTTGGCGGAATGTCGATGTACGACGACGAAAACCGACTGCCGCGTGATGTGGCGTTGGAACTCTGGACGGCAGGCAGCGCCTGGTTCTCCAGCGAGCAGGGGAAAAAAGGCCGTATCGCCGCTGGACAGCTCGCGGATCTGGTGACGTTGTCGAAAGATTACTTCAGCGTACCGGAAGAGGAAATTAAAGGTATTGAGTCGGTGATGACCCTCGTCGATGGCCGCGTGGTGTATGCCGCCGGGCACTTTACGCCGCTGGCACCGCCGCCGATTCCGGTCCTGCCGGAATGGTCTCCGGTGGTGAAAGTCCCGGGGCACTACCGTTCTGCGCCTCCGGGAACAGAGCATCTTGGCGCGGTGGTGCAGATGCACCAGTGCTGCGGGAGCTGCGGCGTTCACGGGCACCAGCATGACTTAGCGCGTAAATCCGGCGTGCCGGTATCCGACGATCGCGCGTTCTGGGGCGCGCTTGGCTGTTCCTGCTTCTCGTTCTAACCCTTTCTTCCAGCCCTTACGCGTGCGTAGGGGCTGTCTCTTTTTGCTAAAACGCTGTTCACTTTGCTAACAGACATGGCACAAATGCAACAATTTGTGTCATTCTGTTGTTTCCATAGACAGTGAAGGTGGAAACATGGATGAACTGCTAACCCTTGGCTGTATCGTTCTATTCTTCGCGCTGGTGGTGGTGCCGGTTCTGGCGATTGTTGCATTCCGGCGCAGCACGGCCGTTAGCGCAGAGCTGGCATTATTACGCCGTCGGATAGACGAACTTGAGCAGCGCGGTGCGGCGAATGCGCCGCAGCCACAGGCCGCGGCAGTCGCACCCGCAGCGGTGCTGCCCGAGCCGATGCCTGACAAGCCGCCCGTTATCGACGTTGCCCCTGAGCCTGAAAACCCCTGGCGTGCGCAGCCTAAAACGGAAACGGTGCCTATCCCTAAACCATCTGCTCAACAGCCATCCGCTTTTGGCGGAATCATGTCGTCCCTGGTGCGCTGGTTTATGCAAGGCAACCCGCTGGCAAAGCTGGGGATTTTGCTGCTCTTCCTCGGTCTTTCTTTCCTGCTGCGTTACACGGTTGAACATTCCCTATTTCCGCTGGAGCTGCGCCTGGCGGCAGCGGCGCTGTTTGCGATTGTCCTGCTGGTCGTAGGATGGCGGCTGCGGCATAAGCAACCGGTGTATGCGCTTATCCTGCAAGGCGGGGCGACGGGGGCGCTCTATCTCACCGTCTTTGGGGCGTTCCGGCTGTGGCAGATGCTGCCAATCACGCTGGCTTTCGTGCTGCTGGTGGTCATTTGCGCGGCGAGCGTGGGCCTGGCGATTTTACAAAAAGCGCTTAGCCTCGCGATGCTGGCAAGCCTCGGCGGTTATCTGGCACCGCTGCTGCTTTCCACCGGCGGCGGCAGCCATGTGGCGCTCTTCTCTTTCTACCTTCTGCTTTCCGTCGGTATTCTCGCGATTAGCATCTGGCAACACTGGCGGGAGCTTAACCTCCTCGGCCTGTTGTTTACCTTTGGCGTTGGCGGTATTTGGGGGCTCGAAGGCTATCGGCCGGAGTATTACCTGAGCTGCCAGCTTTTCCTGATAGCCAATACGATCCTTTTTGGCGTGCTGAGCGTGGCGCTGTCGCTACGTGCGCAGGAGAAAGGTAAGCAGATTATTGATGGGGTGCTGTTGTTTGCGCCGCCGTTAATGGGTTTTGGTATGCAGTATGCTATCACCCGGCATATGGAATACGGCCCGGCGCTCAGCGCGCTAGGCTACGGCGGTTTCTATCTGGCGTTAGCCTGGCTGGCACTGCGTCGCTATCCGGCTTTGGGAAGGCCGCTGGTGCTGGCGGCGCTGGCGCTGGGCGGGGTATTCACCACGCTCGCTATCCCGCTGGCGCTTTCGGCACGCTGGACGGCGATGGCCTGGGCGCTGGAAGGTCTCGGCATCCTCTGGCTGGGCGTTCAGCAGCAGCAGCGGCGAATGAGCTATAGCGGCACGGCGCTGCTGGTACTGGCCGTGGGCAGCGCGCTGTGGGCGCAGATGAACGGGACGTCTGCGCTTTCCCTGATGCTGATCTTCGCAGTACTTAGCCTCAGCTGGCTGGCCGCGGCCTGGCTGTGGCGTCATATTCAGCGCCAGGGCAGTTGGGTTCTGCTGGCTGGCGGCCTGATCTTCTGGATAGTTGCGCTCATTGGTGCATCGCAGCTGGTGCTGAAAAAAGACTCGCTGGTGCTGTCTGGCGTACTGGCGCTCATGGCAATATCGGTCTGGGGCTGGCGGATGGTCGCCGAACGTCTGGCATGGCGGGCGCTGGATGCCAGTAAATGGCTGCTGTGGCCGACGATGCTGGTGGTGCTGATGTCGCAGATTTCGCAGCAGGTGATTTTTGCCGCGGGCTGGCAGAATCTGGCCTGGTGTCTGGCCTTACCCGCGGCGGGGGCGCTGCTCTGGCGTGATGCCGCAGCCTTGCCATCGCGTTTGTCGAGACTGGCGCACCTGTCGCTTTTCTGGATGATTTTGCTGGCGCTGGCGACGGAGCTGTTCTGGTTTACGCAGGATCTGCCATGGGGCATGGCGGCGTGGGGCAGTGGCCTGATGATGGCCGCGGGTGGCCTGCTTATCTTCCTCGTCAATGAGGCGGTTCATCGTCAGCGATGGCCGTTCCGCGTCTGGCCAGCACTCTACGCTTCTCAGGCGATGATTCCGGTTGCGCTGGCATTGGTTATCCTGCTGGTGCTGACGAATTTGCAGGATGGTGTGGTTTATCGTCAGAGCTGGCTGCCGCTGGTGAATCCGCTGGAAGAGGGGGCCGCTTTTGCGCTACTGGGGCTGATCGTGTTTTATCGCGTTTCACAGCGCGACTTCCCGACGCCGCTTTCACTATGCCGCCCCTGGCCGCTGGTTGCGCTGCTGTCGCTCAGCTTCTGGTGGCTGAATGGCATCCTGCTGCGCTCGCTGGCCTGGTACGGTGAAGTGGCCTGGAACGTGGAGGCGCTGTGGCATTCGCGGCTGATTCAGACCTGTTTCGCGCTGTTCTGGATGCTGGCGGCGTTGATCGTGATGCTGCGTGCGACGCGGCGTCGCTCCCGTCGGGAATGGCTGTGTGGCGCCGTACTGCTCGGGATAGTCATTGTGAAGCTGATGCTGGTAGACAGCGCCCGCGGCGGCGGCCTGGCGCGTGCCGTTGCGTTTATTGGCGTGGCGATTCTGGTGCTTATCGTTGGGTATTTTTCGCCGTTACCGCCCAAAGAGGAGACGAAAAATGAAATGGATTAATGCGGCATTATGCGGCGTGCTGCTCGCCGCCTCGGGGGCCGCGCTCAGCAGCGAAAGCGTTCAGGAATCGCCTACGGATTATGCGTCAGGCGTTGTGCTGGAAACCTCAGGCACATCGCCGTGGTATCGCGTTTCGCTTCTGCAAACGGTCTATCAGAGCACCGCCTGGCCGGATTTGCGCGATGTGCGGGTCTTTAACCATCAGGGGGATACGGTGCCGTTCGCGCTGGTGGCGCAGAAAACCCGGAGCGTGACGCCAGAGGCGATAGCGCTGCGGCTGTTTCCGCTCGATATGTCGCTGGCCCCGCCGCGCGATGATGCACGAACCGGTGGTGAGTCTTTGGTTTTTCGCGCCAAAAGCGGGGTCGAAATTCATTTGCAAAGCGATGACGTCAGCGCCATTGGACAGAGCTTTTTATTGACGCTGCCTGAAACGATGACGGACTCGCTTTCGCTGGCGAAGCTGCGGCTTAACTGGGAGACGCCGGCACAGAGCTGGCAGGGTAAAGCCTCAGTTTATGTCAGCCGTGATTTGCGTAACTGGCGGCCTGTGCAAGAAGACGCGCCGTTGCTGGATCTGACGCGCGATAACGATCGTCTGAAAATGGACACTATCAGCGCCAGCCTGACGCTCTCTGCGCAAGGTAATCGCTACCTGCTGGTGATCTTCGACGCGAAAAGTCCGGCGCCGGCGTTACGCAGCGTCAGCGCCATCGCTGAGGCAAACGAACCCGAGTCAGAGCAGATCGTGATAATGGCTCAGGGGGAGCGGCTATCGGATGAGGAAGCCATCTGGCGCTGGACGCGGCCGCAGCCTCTGACGTCGCTACGTATCGATCTGGCCAGCGAAGGCGTTCTGCCGGTGGAGCTGGCCTGGCGTAGCGATGAAAATGAGCCCTGGCAACCGCTGACAAAAACCGTGCTGTATCGTCTGGAGGGGAAACGCGCAGAAGATATTCTTTTCTCCGGCCAACGTATTCAGGCCATCAGGATGAAAACCGTCAGCGCGCGATTACCGCAGGCGCTCCCCGCGCTGAGCGGCGCGCGCGACAGCTATCAACTGGTGTTTAACGCGCAGGGCAAAGGCCCCTATGTGCTGGCGTGGGGAAATCGGGCCGCAGAGCAGGCCGATGTTGGGCTCGATTTACTGATTCCGGCCTCGCTGCGTACAACGCAGCCCATCAACGAGCTTCCGTGGGCGGTTCCTGGCGATAACGTCACGCTTGGCGGAGACGCGCGGCTGACGGCAACGTCGGTTGGCGAACAGCAAAGCCAGTGGCAAACGCTGCTGGTGTGGGGGGCACTGATACTTGGGGTGGCCGTGCTGGCGTTTATGGCGTGGCGAATCTGGCGGGAAGTGAAAAAAGAACGTGCGGATTAAGCCATAAAAAAGGCTCGCCATGGCGAGCCTTTTTTCAATTCAACCGATTACAGGCTGGAGACGTTTTCGCTCAGGTATTTCGCCACGCCGTCCGGAGACGCGTTCATACCTTCTTTGCCTTTTTCCCACTGTGCCGGGCACACTTCGCCGTGCTCTTCGTGGAACTGCAGCGCATCAACCATACGCAGCATTTCGTCAATGTTACGGCCCAGCGGCAGGTCGTTAACCACCTGGTGACGCACGATGCCGTTAGCGTCGATCAGGAAGGAACCGCGCAGCGCAACGCCTTCGTCCGGGTGCTCGATACCGTAAGCCTGCTGAATTTCACGCTTAACGTCAGCCACCATCGCGTATTTCACCGCACCGATGCCACCTTTGTCGACCGGGGTGTTACGCCATGCGTTGTGAACAAATTCGGAGTCAAAAGAGACGCCAACCACTTCAACGCCGCGCTTCTGGAACTCTTCGTAACGTTTGTCGAAGGCAATCAGCTCAGACGGGCAGACGAAGGTGAAGTCCATCGGCCAGAAGAACAGAACGGTGGCTTTACCCTGGGTGTGCTGTTTGAAATTGAATTTCTCAACGATTTCACCGTTGCCCAGTACCGCTGCAGCGGTGAAGTCAGGCGCTTGACGAGTAACCAGAACCATGGGGTTCTCCTTTGAATTTATAAGGTTAATGGAACGCAACGCGGGCCAGTATAGGGGGGGAAGGCGGTTAACACAAAAAGGCTATGACAATTAATTAGATAGGTTTTTCCTATTGATATTTTATTTTTCCCAAAAGAATAAGCATAGCTGTTCCTGGTCATAGCGCAAGGGCTATAGCGCTTTGTTTTTCGCTTTGAGCATCATTTGCGGGTAAAACTGCCAGAAATGGGTTTCCAGCCCGGCATAATGGGCGTCGAGGTCGTGCCATGAATCGCGCAGGGCGTCGAGCTTAGGGCGGCGGCTGGCCATGCCGTTGAGGACGCGTTGGATGAAATCCATGTCGCTGTAGCGCTCCAGCCAGCGCTCTGACCAGAGGTGTTCGTTGAGGGTAATAAAACGCGCCGGGGCCTGCGGTAGAATGTGGGTGACTTCCGCATGGGCATAGTGCACAAAGTCGGTAAGGGCGATATCCGGCGAAATTTGCGCCCAGTGACGCGACAGAAAGTGATCCCACATGACATCAAGCGAAATGGGGGCAACGCGGCGCGTTTGCGGACGGAACCACTCACGGGCCGCTTTCACCTGCGGCAGGCTGTCGGTCATCACGTCAATGCGTCGGTGCATATGAATACCGTCAACGACCGCGGCGGGATAGTCCTGCTGCGGGTTGCCGCGCACAAAATCGGCCAGTAAATTTCCCGACAGCGAACTGTCGGCGAGGTGTGCGAGGTGCAGGTGTGCGAGAAAATTCATTGATTGTTCTTTATCCAGAGGGGTAAGGGTTGCAGGGACGACGCCCCGGCACTAGACTACCCGCCTCATTATTAAGCCCAGAGTCACAGTCATGCGCGTTACCGATTTCTCCTTTGAATTACCTGAATCCCTGATTGCCCACTACCCGCAGGCCGAGCGCAGCAGCTGTCGCTTACTGTCTCTGGACGGGCCAACGGGCGCGCTGACGCACGGTACTTTCACCGATTTGCTCGATAAGCTCAACCCTGGCGATCTGCTGGTCTTTAACAACACCCGCGTGATCCCGGCGCGCCTGTTTGGCCGCAAAGCCAGCGGCGGCAAGATTGAAGTGCTGGTCGAGCGTATGCTGGATGATAAACGTATTCTGGCACATATTCGCGCCTCTAAAGCGCCGAAACCGGGCGCCGAGCTGCTGCTGGGCGACGACGAGAGCATCAAAGCAACGATGGTTGCGCGCCACGATGCGCTGTTCGAAGTGGAATTTGACGATGCGCGCAGCGTGCTGGATATCCTCAACGCCATCGGCCATATGCCGCTGCCGCCGTATATCGATCGCCCGGACGAAGATGCCGACCGCGAGCTGTATCAAACCGTTTATAGCGAAAAGCCTGGCGCCGTTGCTGCACCGACCGCGGGTCTGCATTTTGACGAGCCGCTGCTGGCCAGGCTTCGTGAGAAAGGCATCGAGATGGCATTCGTGACGCTGCACGTGGGTGCGGGCACTTTCCAGCCGGTGCGCGTCGATAGTATTGAAGATCACATCATGCACTCCGAATATGCGGAAGTGCCGCAGGACGTGGTGGATGCGGTGCTGGCGGCGAAAGCGCGCGGCAACCGCGTGGTGGCGGTTGGCACCACCTCCGTGCGTTCGCTGGAAAGCGCAGCGCAGGCGGCAAAAGATGAACTGATTGCGCCCTTCTTCGGCGATACGCAAATCTTTATTTTCCCTGGCTATCAATACCAGGTGATTGATGCGCTGGTCACCAACTTCCATCTGCCGGAATCAACGCTGATTATGCTGGTATCGGCGTTTGCTGGTTATAAAAACACCATGAACGCCTATCATGAAGCCGTAAAAGCGGAATATCGCTTTTTTAGTTACGGTGATGCCATGTTTATCACGTACAATCCGCAGGCTATTTCTGAGCGTGTCGGGGATTAACGCCGCGACATGAGTGTTTAAAACGTCGGACTGTTTTTCTGACGCAGGAGTGAAGATGAAATTTGAACTGGACACCACAGACGGTCGCGCTCGCCGCGGCCGCCTGGTTTTCGATCGTGGCGTAGTGGAAACGCCTGCTTTTATGCCGGTGGGGACTTACGGCACCGTGAAAGGCATGACGCCGGAAGAAGTTGAAGCCACCGGCGCGCAGATTATCCTCGGCAATACCTTCCACCTGTGGCTGCGCCCGGGTCAGGAAATCATGAAACTGCACGGCGACCTGCACGATTTCATGCAGTGGAAAGGCCCAATCCTGACCGACTCCGGCGGTTTCCAGGTCTTTAGCCTGGGCGATATCCGTAAGATCACCGAGCAGGGCGTGCATTTCCGCAACCCGATCAACGGCGATCCGATTTTCCTCGATCCGGAAAAATCCATGGAGATTCAGTACGATCTCGGTTCCGACATCGTGATGATCTTCGACGAATGTACGCCGTACCCGGCGGACTGGGACTACGCGAAGCGCTCCATGGAGATGTCTCTGCGCTGGGCAAAACGCAGCCGTGACCGCTTTGACGGTCTGGGTAACAAAAATGCGCTGTTTGGCATCATCCAGGGCAGCGTTTACGAAGATTTACGTGATATCTCCGTGAAAGGTCTGGTAGAGATAGGCTTTGATGGCTACGCTGTCGGCGGTTTGGCGGTCGGCGAGCCGAAGGAAGACATGCACCGTATTCTGGAGCACGTTTGCCCGCAGATTCCGGCCGACAAGCCGCGCTACCTGATGGGGGTGGGCAAACCGGAAGATCTGGTTGAAGGCGTACGCCGCGGTATCGATATGTTTGACTGCGTCATGCCAACGCGTAACGCCCGTAACGGTCACCTGTTTGTGACCGACGGCGTGGTGAAAATCCGCAATGCGAAGCATAAAAGCGATACCAGCCCGCTCGATGCCGAGTGTGATTGCTACACTTGTCGCAATTATTCACGTGCATACTTGCATCATCTTGACCGTTGCAACGAAATATTGGGCGCGCGCCTCAATACCATTCATAACCTTCGTTACTACCAGCGCTTAATGGCTGGTTTACGCAAGGCTATTGAAGAGGGTAAATTAGAGAGCTTCGTGGCCGATTTTTACCAACGTCAGGGGCGCTCCGTTCCACCTTTGAACGTTGATTAATTTTAATAATGAGGGAAATTTAATGAGCTTTTTTATTTCTGATGCGGTAGCGGCAACAGGTGCTCCGGCGCAGGGCAGCCCGATGTCTCTGATTCTGATGCTGGTGGTATTTGGTCTGATTTTCTACTTCATGATCCTGCGTCCACAGCAAAAGCGCACCAAAGAGCACAAAAATCTGATGAACTCCATCGCAAAAGGCGATGAAGTCCTGACTAACGGTGGCCTGGTAGGTCGTGTGACCAAAGTAGCGGAAACTGGCTACATTGCTATCGCACTGAACGACACCACTGAAGTGGTTATCAAACGTGACTTCGTAGCTGCCGTTCTGCCGAAAGGCACCATGAAGGCGCTGTAATATTCCGTTTTCCCAAAGGGAACTGCCGTGTTAAACCGTTATCCTTTGTGGAAGTACATCATGCTGGTCGTCGTGATTATCGTCGGCCTGCTTTACGCACTTCCCAACCTGTATGGTGAGGATCCGGCCGTTCAAATCACTGGCGTGCGCGGTGTCGCCGCCAGTGAGCAAACGCTGATCCAGGTCCAGAAAACGTTACAAGAAGAAAAAATTACCGCTAAGTCTGTGGCACTGGAAGAGGGCGCAATTCTTGCGCGCTTCGACACCACCGACATCCAGCTGCGCGCGCGTGAAGCGTTGATGAGCGTACTGGGTGACAAATATGTCGTGGCGCTTAACCTTGCTCCGGCAACGCCGCGCTGGCTGGCTGCGATTCACGCAGAGCCGATGAAGCTCGGTCTTGATCTGCGTGGTGGCGTTCACTTCCTGATGGAAGTGGATATGGACACCGCGTTGGGCAAGCTGCAGGAACAAAATATCGACAGTCTGCGCAGCGATCTGCGTGAGAAAAACATCCCGTATTCCAACGTTCGTAAAGAAGACAACTACGGTCTGAGCATTACGTTCCGTGACGCTAACGCTCGCGACCAGGCGATTGCGTACCTGACCCCGCGTCACCGCGATATGGTGATTAGCGCGCAGGGAAGTACAGCGCTGCGTGCGGTCATGACCGACGCTCGTCTGAGCGAAGCGCGTGAGTACGCGGTTCAGCAGAACATTAACATTCTGCGTAACCGTGTTAACCAGTTGGGCGTTGCTGAGCCAGTAGTTCAGCGTCAGGGTGCTGACCGCATTGTGGTTGAGCTGCCGGGTATTCAGGATACGGCGCGAGCCAAAGAGATTCTGGGCGCGACCGCGACGCTGGAATTCCGTCTGGTCAATACCAACGTCGATCAGGCGGCTGCCGCATCTGGCCGCGTGCCGGGCGATTCTGAAGTGAAAAACACCCGCGAAGGCCAGCCGGTTGTGCTGTACAAGCGTGTGATTCTGACCGGTGACCATATCACCGACTCCACTTCGAGCCAGGATGAGTACAACCAGCCGCAGGTGAACATCTCACTCGATAGCGCGGGTGGTAACATCATGTCTAACTTCACTAAGGACAACATCGGTAAGCCGATGGCGACCCTGTTCGTGGAGTACAAAGACAGCGGTAAGAAGGACGCCAACGGCCGCGCCGTGCTGGTGAAACAGGAAGAGGTGATTAACATCGCCAACATCCAGTCTCGCCTGGGTAACAGCTTCCGTATCACCGGTATCGGCAACCCGAATGAAGCACGTCAGCTGTCGCTGCTGCTGCGCGCGGGTGCGTTGATTGCGCCAATCCAGATTGTGGAAGAGCGTACCATCGGCCCAACGCTGGGTATGCAGAACATCAAGCAGGGCCTGGAAGCCTGTCTGGCCGGCCTGGTGGTCTCTATCCTGTTTATGATCTTCTTCTATAAGAAGTTCGGTCTGATTGCGACCAGCGCGCTGATTGCTAACCTGGTGCTGATCGTCGGTATCATGTCGCTGCTGCCTGGCGCAACGTTGAGTATGCCAGGGATAGCGGGGATTGTGTTAACCCTTGCCGTTGCGGTCGATGCTAACGTTCTGATCAACGAACGTATCAAAGAAGAGTTGAGCAACGGGCGTTCGGTCCAGCAGGCGATCAACGAGGGCTATGCCGGCGCGTTCAGTTCCATCTTCGATGCGAACATCACGACGCTGATTAAAGTCCTGATCCTGTACGCAGCCGGTACCGGTGCCATTAAAGGGTTCGCGATTACGACCGGTATCGGTGTTGCAACGTCGATGTTTACCGCGATTGTAGGTACTCGTGCCATCGTAAACCTGTTGTATGGCGGCAAACGCATCAACAAGCTGTCAATCTGAGGAGTGCGATGTGGCACAGGAATATACTGTTGAACAATTGAACCACGGCCGTAAAGTCTATGACTTTATGCGCTGGGACTACTGGGCTTTCGGCATCTCTGGCGTCTTGCTGATTGCGGCCATCGTCGTGATGGGCGTACGCGGCTTTAACTGGGGTCTCGATTTCACCGGTGGTACGGTGATTGAAATCACGCTGGAAAAACCGGCTGAGATGGACGTGATGCGCGATGCGCTGGAGAAAGCGGGCTTTGTTGACCCGCTTCTGCAGAACTTCGGTAGCAGCCATGACATTATGGTACGTATGCCGCCTACAAAAGGGGCGGACGGCGGCCAGGTGTTGGGCAGCAAGGTGCTGAGCGTGATTAACGAGTCCACCAACCAGAACGCCGCGGTGAAGCGTATTGAGTTCGTGGGGCCTAGCGTAGGGGCCGATCTGGCGCAAACCGGCGCGATGGCGCTGCTGGTGGCGCTGATCTCTATCCTGGTGTACGTCGGTTTCCGCTTTGAGTGGCGACTGGCGGCGGGGGTCGTTATCTCGCTGGCGCACGACGTGATCATCACTCTTGGGATACTGTCGCTGTTCCAGATTGAGATTGACCTGACCATCGTGGCCTCGTTGATGTCGGTCATCGGCTACTCGCTCAACGACAGTATCGTGGTATCTGACCGTATTCGTGAGAACTTCCGCAAGATTCGTCGCGGTACGCCTTACGAAATCTTTAACGTGTCGCTGACCCAGACGCTGCACCGTACGTTGATTACCTCCGGTACCACGTTAGTGGTCATTCTGATGCTGTACCTCTTCGGTGGTCCGGTACTGGAAGGCTTCTCGCTGACCATGCTGATCGGTGTTTCCATCGGTACTGCGTCGTCTATCTACGTGGCATCGGCGCTGGCGCTGAAGCTGGGTATGAAGCGCGAGCACATGCTGCAGCAGAAAGTCGAGAAAGAAGGGGCGGATCAGCCGTCTATTCTGCCGTAATCTGCCGCACTCAGGGCACGAATAAAAGCCGCAACGCCGTAGGGTGTTGCGGCTTTTTTATTGCCCATTTAGACTGTGCGTATTCCGTTACCTTGAACACGACATATCGAGTCATTATGGCCATCATCCCAAAAAACTACGTGCGGCTGGAAAGCGGCTACCGTGAAAAAGCGCTGAAACTGTTCCCGTGGGTGTGCGGGCGCTGCTCGCGCGAGTTCGTCTACTCCAACCTGCGTGAGCTGACGGTTCATCATATGGATCACGACCATACCAATAACCCGGAAGATGGCAGCAACTGGGAGCTTCTGTGCCTGTTCTGCCACGATCACGAGCACTCAAAATATACCGAGGCGGACCAGTACGGTTCAACGGTGGTGGCCGGGGAAGATGCGCAGAAAGATGTCGGTGAAGCGACCTATAACCCGTTTGCTGACCTGAAAGCGATGCTGAACAAAAAGAAATAAGCGGCACCGCGGGCGCGCTGTAACGCATACATCATCGCTGGAATCCCGATCGCAAGATTGGGATTTTTTCGTTTTAAAGTCATGCAGATAGCCGTGATAAGCGTAGAATCGGCGGCAAGCCGGGTGTACCCGGTGAGGCGCAATGTTGCGGGGGCTTGATCCCCGGTGGCCTTGTCGCTGGAAAGAGAAAACCCCCGCACGTTGTTTGGTATAAACCGGCAACATAACGGGGGCAATCCTATCTCTAGACAAGTTGAGGATAGCCGCGAACCGTTGCCATTGCAACCAAGGCGGCTGTATGACGCTCACGGAAGTTTGCATTATTGTCTGGCACGATCTGGCAGCACCAACGCTGGTCGGTATTGCGACAGGTCTGTTTTTAGGCTGGTGGCATAGTCAGAGATAAGGTGAGGTGGGCGAACCTGCCGCCCGCGTGGCAGCATGCGCCCGAAACAGGCCAGAGGGTAACCTCTGGCCTTTTTTGCGGTGTCGAACTTAGAAGTTGTAACCTACAACCAGGTAACCACCCCAACCGGTAGACTTCGCGTTGAAGTCGCCTTCGCCCCAGTTCAGGGTATTGCCACCCTGCCACTGGCCGCCGTTATGGAAGTAACGGGCAACAACAGAGTAGTGCCAGTGATCGTAGTTCAGCGCCAGGATATGGCTGGACGCGATAGAGTTGCTGGTACGGTTTGGTTCATCGCCCAGGTCTGAACCCCAGTCGAAGTTGGTGAAGCCGATGTAGCTCAGCTTGCCGCCCCACAGGTCGCTAATCGGTACAAAGTATTTCACTTTGAAGCGGTAGCCGTCCCACTCGTTTTCGTTCGCTGCGCCGTAGTTCTGCCACTGGTATTTAGCATACACGTTCATGGACAGGCTCATTGGCAGGCCGGTGTCGATATCGGTACCCAGACCCATATACCAGGTGCTCTGGCGGCTGGCCTTGTTGTCACCCATATCGTAGATATAGTTGTTGGCGATATACCACTCTTTGAACGGGCCGAAGCTCAGGTCGGCGCCGGTCAGCTTATCGATAGAGAAGCGCGGCTCGATCTCCATGAACAGCGGGGAGCCGTCAGACCATACGCCTTTATCGTTGCCGTTACCCCAGTCGAAGGTTTTCGGAATATCGATATAGCCGTAGAAGTCCAGCCAGTCTTTCTTGGCGAAGGCTTCGTACTCCAGATAAACGTCGTTGTTCAGTTTCGGGGAGAAACGGGTGTGGTAGCTACCTACCACGTTTACGCTCTGATGCCACCAGTCAGAGACATACTGCGGCTGAGAGTCGCCTGCTGCGTTAGCAGTGAAAGATGCGGTAAGCGCCAGCGCGGCACCGGCTGCCAGTAATGTTTTTTTCATATTTATGCCACTAATAAAAAAATTCGAAAGAGAGTGATTTTTATCACCGAAGCTTTTCTAAATGTTTCATGTTTCTGCGAGCCTATTATATGAATCCTTGCTCACGAAAATCAGTCACACTTCACACATTTTTCAAACGCGTAATCGATTGCGTTCACGTTTGCGTAGTTTAGACGCGGGGATTGTACTTATGGAGTGAATTATTGCAAATGTTTACATACGCAAAGCATGGGCAGTGTAAAGGAAGAGGGCATCGCTGAGGGCGGCGCTATAACGCGTTTATCGTTTACAGCGCCGGGTAAAAGATTACTGTACGCCGGCGGGCTGGACGTCGTGAATACGGACGAAGCCCAGCTGATCTGGCGTGACGCCATTCAGCTGCAGAGGAATATCGACGTCGCTGGGTGCCAGCACGCTAGCCGGGGCGGAGAACAGCTGATTCTGTACGTTCACTTCCTGATAGCGTTCGGTCGTGCCCTGGATCTGTCCCCATTCGACGGTGCCGGTAAACGCCGGAAGCGGATCGTTGGATTCCCCTTGAATACGCAGCGTTAACGCCGTGCCCTGGGCGTTAGCGGCGACGTTACGCAACGACATACGCAGCGTGCCAATCTGGCTATTCAGTCGAGCCGGCGTGTTGGCGCCCGGCAGCAGATACGCGCCCTGGGTCGATTTTGCATTCAGCGCGTTTTGCTGGGTAATCTTCACCGTTTCTTTGTTAAGCTGCGTCATCTCGCTGCTCAATGCGCTAATGTTCTGGTGCATTTGCCTCACTTCCGACTGCTGCGCGCAGGCGCTCAGGCTGACGAGGCTTCCCAGCAGGGCTATTCTTAGGTAACGTCTTGTCATTCTGTCTGTTTCCTTCTTTTCGGGATAACGCAATGTTAGCGCGCAATGCGGTTTATCGCATCGATCCATTGTCTCAAAAACAGCTGCCTTTGTTGTCATCGCAGTTCAGGGTAAAATAGGTTTTATCAACCCTCATCGTCAGGACGTCGTATGCACTGCCCATTCTGTTTCGCCGTAGACACTAAAGTGATTGACTCCCGTCTTGTGGGAGAAGGTTCCTCCGTTCGCCGCCGTCGGCAATGCCTGGTGTGTAACGAACGTTTCACCACCTTTGAGGTGGCTGAACTGGTGATGCCGCGCGTGGTAAAAAGTAACGACGTGCGCGAACCGTTCAACGAAGACAAGCTGCGCAGCGGTATGCTCAGAGCGCTGGAAAAGCGCCCGGTGAGCGCCGATGACGTAGAAATGGCGATTAATCATATTAAATCGCACCTGCGCGCGACCGGCGAGCGTGAAGTGCCGAGCAAGCTGCTGGGTAATCTGGTCATGGAGCAGCTGAAAAAGCTGGATAAAGTGGCCTACATCCGCTTTGCGTCGGTGTACCGCAGCTTTGAAGATATCAAAGAGTTCGGCGAGGAAATCGCCCGCTTACAGGACTAAGCTATGCACGATGAAATGTACATGGCGCGGGCGCTCAAGCTGGCGCAGCGCGGTCGCTTTACCACCCATCCCAACCCGCGAGTTGGCTGCGTGATTGTCAATCAGGGTGAAATCGTCGGTGAAGGCTACCATTACCGCGCCGGGGAGCCGCATGCGGAAGTACACGCGCTGCGCATGGCGGGTGACAAAGCCAAAGGCGCCACCGCCTATGTGACGCTGGAGCCGTGCAGCCACCATGGTCGTACGCCGCCGTGCTGCGATGCGCTGATTGCGGCAGGCGTTTCCCGCGTCGTCGCCGCGATGCAGGATCCAAACCCGCAGGTTGCTGGGCGAGGCCTATACCGCTTGCAGCAGGCCGGCATTGAAGTCAGCCACGGGCTGATGATGAGCGAGGCCGAGGCGCTGAATAAAGGTTTCCTCAAGCGGATGCGTACCGGCTTCCCGTTCGTCCAGCTCAAACTCGGGGCATCGCTCGACGGTCGCACGGCGATGGCCAGCGGTGAAAGTCAGTGGATCACCTCGCCACAGGCGCGTCGTGACGTGCAGCGCCTGCGCGCGGAGAGTCACGCGATTTTAACCAGCAGCGCCACGGTGCTGGCAGACGATCCGGCGCTGACTGTGCGCTGGGATGAACTGGATACGCAAACTCAGGCGCGCTACCCGCAGGAGAACCTGCGCCAGCCGCTGCGTATTGTTATCGACAGCGGCAACCGCGTGACGCCGGAGCACCGGATTGTGCATCAGCCGGGTGAAACCCTGTTTGCCCGCACCACGGGCGACAGCCGCATCTGGCCGGAAGGTGTGCAGACGCTGAAGGTGCCGGAGCATAACGGTCATCTTGACCTGGTGCTGATGATGATGCAGCTGGGTAAACAGCAAATTAACAGCATTTGGGTGGAGGCGGGCCCGACGCTTGCCGGCGCGCTGATTCAGGCCGGGCTGGTGGACGAGCTTATCGTCTATATCGCGCCTAAACTGTTAGGTAGCGATGCTCGCGGATTATGTGTGCTGCCAGGCCTTGAGAAACTGGCCGATGCGCCCCATTTCAAATTCAATGAGATACGACAGGTAGGCCCGGATGTTTGCCTGCATTTAACCACTGCGTGAGGCTTTCCCAATTAGAGGAAGCAGCGCCCAGAATATTATGATAAAATCCGCCCCCCTGCGGGGCAAATGAACCCAAAGGAAGAGTATGAACATTATTGAAGCTAACGTTGCTACCCCGGACGCTCGCGTCGCCATCACCATCGCGCGTTTCAACAACTTTATCAATGACAGCCTGCTGGAAGGTGCTATCGACGCCCTGAAGCGCATTGGTCAGGTTAAAGATGAAAACATCACCGTTGTTTGGGTTCCAGGTGCTTATGAACTGCCGCTGGCGGCTGGCGCACTGGCTAAAACCGGTAAATACGATGCAGTGATCGCGCTGGGTACGGTTATCCGTGGCGGCACGGCGCACTTCGAATATGTCGCTGGCGGGGCAAGCAATGGCCTGGCGCACGTCGCTCAGGACAGCGAAATCCCGGTAGCCTTTGGTGTTCTGACCACCGAAAGTATTGAACAAGCCATCGAACGTGCTGGCACAAAAGCCGGTAACAAAGGTGCAGAAGCTGCACTGACCGCGCTTGAAATGATTAATGTATTGAAAGCCATCAAGGCCTGATTTTTGTAAGGGGAAATCCGTGAAACCTGCTGCTCGTCGCCGCGCCCGTGAGTGTGCCGTCCAGGCGCTTTACTCCTGGCAGTTGTCCCAGAACGACATCGCCGATGTTGAATACCAGTTCCTGGCGGAACAAGACGTGAAAGACGTTGACGTCCTGTACTTCCGTGAACTGCTGTCCGGGGTGGCGACTAACAGCGCGTACCTCGATGGATTGATGAAGCCGTATCTGTCCCGTCTGCTTGATGAGCTGGGTCAGGTGGAAAAAGCCGTACTGCGCATTGCGCTGTTCGAACTGTCAAAACGTGACGATGTGCCGTACAAAGTGGCCATCAACGAAGCGATCGAGCTGGCGAAAACCTTCGGTGCTGAAGACAGCCACAAGTTCGTCAACGGCGTGCTGGATAAAGCCGCTCCTGCAATTCGTCCCCACAAAAAGTAATCTCCAGGCCGGCGCGCGGGTGGCATACGCCATCCCCCCGGCCTTGTTTTATCCTTCTGCTGAGGCATAACGTATGGCATGCGGCGAATTTTCCCTGATTGCCCGTTATTTTGACCGAGTACGCAACGCCCGTCTCGACGTAGAAACCGGCATCGGCGACGACTGCGCATTACTCAATATTCCTGAAAAACAGACGCTGGCTATCAGCACCGACACGCTGGTGGCGGGCAATCATTTCCTCCCTGATATCGATCCGGCCGATCTCGCGTATAAAGCGCTCGCGGTAAATGTCAGCGATCTGGCGGCAATGGGCGCGGATCCTGCGTGGTTGACGCTAGCCTTAACTCTTCCTGAAGTGGATGAAACGTGGCTGGCAGCCTTCAGCGACAGCCTGTTTGAACAGCTGAGCTACTACGATATGCAGCTGATCGGTGGCGATACCACCAAAGGGCCGCTGTCGATGACGCTGGGTATCCACGGCTACGTGCCGGTAGGCCGCGCGCTGAAGCGTTCGGGAGCGAAACCGGGGGACTGGATCTACGTGACCGGTACGCCGGGCGATAGCGCCGCGGGGCTGGCGCTGATCCTTAACCAACTGACGATAGATAACGCTGACGACGCTGCGTATCTGCGCCAGCGCCACCTGCGGCCAACGCCGCGCGTACTGCAAGGTCAGGCATTGCGCGATCTTGCCAGCGCCGCTATCGATCTTTCCGATGGGCTGATTTCTGATTTGGGGCATATCCTTAAAGCAAGCGGGGGGCTTGGCGCGCGTATTGATCTTGACGCGATGCCGTACTCTGACGCGCTGCGTCGTCACGCTTCGCCGGAGCAAGCCTGCCGCTGGGCGCTGTCCGGTGGTGAAGACTATGAGCTGTGCTTTACCGTACCGGAGCTGAACCGCGGTGCGCTGGAAGTGGCTCTGGGTCAGTTAGGCACCGCGTTTACCTGCATTGGGCAGATTAGCGCCGATGTTGAAGGTATGCATTTCACACAGGATGGAAAGGCGATAACGCTGGACTGGAAGGGGTACGATCATTTTGGCTAAGAACGATATTGCGAAAAGCCGCCTGAATTTACGCAACCCGTGGCACCTGCTTGCTACCGGGTTCGGCAGCGGCCTGAGCCCGATAGTGCCGGGAACGATGGGCTCAATTGCCGCGATCCCGTTCTGGTATCTGCTGACGTTTCTGCCGCTACAGATCTACTCTCTGGTGGTGATGTTTGGCATCTGTATCGGTGTCTACATATGCCGCCGCACGGCGCGAGATATGGGGACCCACGATCACGGCAGCATCGTGTGGGACGAGTTTATTGGAATGTGGATCACCCTGATGGCCATCCCGGCGATGACCTGGCAGTGGGTATTGGCCGGGTTTGTGGTGTTCCGTATTTTCGACATGTGGAAGCCGTGGCCGATCCGCTGGTTTGACCGTAACGTCCACGGTGGGATGGGGATCATGATCGATGATATCGTCGCCGGGGTGATTTCGGCGGGGATTTTGTACGTGGTGGGGCACCACCTCCTGTAGTCCTGTTGGCCGGATAAGGCGAAGCCGTTATCCGGCAACGCAGCGGGAAGCCTGATGGCGCTGCGCTTATCAGGCCTACTTAAATCCCACCACCGGATGCGGTTGGTACGGCGCTTCCATCGATGCAATCTGCTCCGGCGTCAGCGTAATATCCACCGCATTCAGCAGCTCATCGAGCTGATCTTCACGCGATGCGCCAATAATCGGCGCTGCCACGCCAGGTTTACTCAATAGCCACGCCAGCGCCGTCTGCGCCCGGCTCGCCTCGACCTCTTCGGCCACGCGTTCGAGCTCCCCCGCGATCTGCTCGTCATTCTCTTCCGTGGCGCTGTACAGCGTTTGCCCAAACTCATCGGACACCAGCCGCGCGGTGGTTTCTCCCCACGGCCGCGTCAGACGACCGCGCGCCAGCGGGCTCCACGGAATAACCGCGACGCCTTCCTGCGCGCACAGTGGCAGCATATCGCGCTCTTCTTCCCGGTAGATCAGGTTGTAGTGGTCCTGCATGGTGACAAACGGCGTCCAGCCGTTGGCTTTTTGCAGCGCCAGCGCATGGGCGAACTGGCGGGCGTGCATGGATGACGCGCCGATAAACCGTGCTTTACCCGACTTCACCACGGCGTCCAGCGCTTCCAGCGTCTCTTCTATGGGGGTGCGGTAGTCCCAGCGGTGGATTTGTAGCAGGTCGACGTACTCCATACCAAGGCGGCGGAGGCTGTCGTCGATCGAGCGGAGTATTTGTGCGCGGGAGAGGCCTTCTTCAAGATCACCAACCTGATGGTAAACCTTGGTGGCCACCACCACGTCATCACGGCGGGCAAAATCGCGCAGCGCGCGGCCGACAATCTCCTCGCTGCTGCCGTCGGAATAGCTGTTGGCGGTGTCGAAAAAGTTAATGCCGCCTTCCAGTGCGCGCTGGATGATCGGGCGGCTGCTGTCTTCCGGCAGCGTCCAGGCATGCTTACCCCGATCCGGTTCGCCGAATGTCATACAGCCAAGGCAGAGACGAGAGACCCGAAGGCCAGTGTGTCCTAAGGTATCGTATTGCATGAATCAGCTCCTGCTAGCGGGTAAAAGGTTTCCCTTAAGCATAGCAGGAGCGATAGGCGGGTTATGCTAACCAGGCCGCGATCTTCGCTTCGATGCCCGCGGCATCGAGGCCGAGCTCGGCGTGCATCTCTTCCTGGGTACCCTGAGGAATGAAGAAATCAGGCAGGCCGATGTTGAGCACCGGCACCGGCTTACGATGTGCCATCAGCACCTCGTTCACGCCGCTTCCCGCACCGCCTAGCGTGGCGTTTTCTTCCAGCGTGACCAGAGACTCATGGCGCGCGGCCATCTCCAGAATCAGGCTCTCATCCAGCGGCTTCACGAAGCGCATATCGACCAGCGTGGCGTTAAGCTTCTCGGCGACCGCCTCGGCCTGCGCAAGCAGCGTACCGAAGTTAAGAATGGCCAGCTTCTCGCCCTCGCGTTTCACCACGCCTTTGCCCAGCGGCAGTTTTTCCAGCGGCTTCAGCTCTGCGCCGGTGCCGCTGCCGCGCGGATAACGCACGGCGCTCGGCCCTTCGCTGTAGTGGTAGCCGGTGTAGAGCATCTGACGACACTCGTTTTCATCGCTTGGCGTCATGATAACCATATCCGGGATACAGCGCAGATAGGAGAGGTCGAACGCCCCCTGGTGGGTTTGCCCGTCGGCGCCAACGATCCCCGCACGGTCGATAGCGAACAGGACCGGCAGTTTCTGAATCGCCACGTCGTGGATCACCTGATCGTAGGCGCGCTGTAAGAAGGTGGAGTAAATGGCTACCACCGGCTTATTGCCGCCAATCGCCAGCCCGGCGGCGAACGTGACCGCATGCTGTTCGGCAATCGCTACGTCAAAATACTGGTCCGGGTATTTTTTGGAAAACTCAACCATGCCCGAGCCTTCACGCATCGCGGGCGTCACCGCCATCAGCTTGCTGTCTTTGGCTGCGGTTTCGCACAGCCAGTCGCCGAAGATTTTCGAGTACGACGGCAGGCCGCCGCTGCTTTTCGGCAACTTGCCGCTGGTGTGGTCGAATTTAGGCACCGCATGGAAGGTGATCGGGTCTTTCTCGGCCGGTTCATAGCCACGGCCTTTTTTGGTCATGATGTGCAGGAACTGCGGACCTTTCAGGTCGCGCATGTTTTTCAGCGTATTGACCAGACCCAGTACGTCGTGACCGTCGACCGGCCCGATATAGTTGAAGCCCAGTTCTTCAAACAGCGTGCCCGGCACCACCATGCCTTTGATATGTTCTTCGGTTCGTTTGAGCAGCTCTTTAATCGGTGGCACGCCGGAGAAGACTTTCTTGCCGCCTTCCCGTAGCGAGGAGTAGAGCTTGCCCGAGAGCAGCTGCGCCAGATGGTTGTTCAGCGCGCCGACGTTCTCGGAAATCGACATTTCATTGTCGTTCAGCACCACCAGCATATCCGGCTTGATATCGCCCGCATGGTTCATGGCTTCAAACGCCATCCCGGCGGTGATGGCGCCGTCGCCAATCACGCAGACGGTGCGGCGCTGCTTGTTTTCTCTGCCCGCGGCTACGGCAATGCCGATACCGGCGGAAATAGATGTGGAGGAGTGGCCGACGCTCAGCACGTCGTATTCGCTCTCACCGCGCCACGGGAACGGATGCAGGCCGCCCTTCTGGCGGATGGTGCCGATTTTGTCACGGCGGCCGGTCAGAATTTTATGCGGATAAGCCTGGTGGCCGACGTCCCAGATGAGCTGGTCGAACGGCGTGTTATAGACGTAGTGCAGCGCCACGGTGAGCTCCACCGTGCCAAGCCCGGAGGCGAAGTGTCCGCTGGAACGGCTCACGCTGTCGAGCAGGTAACGACGCAGCTCGTCGCACAGCTTCGGCAGGCTCTCTTTCGGCAGCAGGCGCAGCTCCTGAGTGGAGTCAACCAGCGCCAGGGTCGGGTATTTGGCAATATCAAAACTCATCAGAGACTCATTTATTGTTTATTTGTCGCGCAGGATGATGTAGTTCGCTAGCGCTTCCAGTGCTGTGGTATCCAGTGACAGTGCGGCCAGCTGTGCTAACGACTGGCGGGCTTCGGCAATCAGGTCACTGGCTTTTGTCCGGGCTTGCTCAAGGCCCAGTAGTGCAGGATAGGTGCTCTTACCGAGCTGCTGATCGGCGCCCTGGCGCTTTCCAAGGGTCGCAGTATCACCTACCACATCCAGAATGTCATCCTGAACCTGGAACGCCAGCCCGATGCTTTCAGCGTACTTGTCGAGCAGCGGTAGCGCCTGTCGCCCTTGTTCGCCCGCGCTCAGTGCGCCGAGGCGGACGGCAGCGCGAATCAGCGCTCCGGTTTTATGGCGATGAATGCGTTCCAGCATTTCCAGACCCACCTGTTTGCCTTCCGCGTCCAGATCCAGTGCCTGACCGCCACACATGCCCGCCACGCCGCTGGCCGTGGCCAGTTCGGAAATCATCGCCAGGCGATCGCGGTCAGAGACGTCCGGCATCGGCGCATCACTGAGTATAGAGAACGCCAGCGTTTGCAGCGCGTCGCCGGCCAGAATGGCGCTCGCCTCGCCAAATTTAATATGGCAGGTTGGCTGACCGCGACGCAGGTCATCGTCGTCCATCGCTGGCAGGTCGTCATGCATTAGCGAATAGGCATGAATGCATTCCACCGCGGCGGCCGGCGCATCCAGGGCCGTCAGGCTGACGCCGAACATTTGTCCGGTGGCATAAACCAGGAACGGACGCAGACGTTTACCGCCTAATAGTGCGCCATACGCCATGGCCTCAACCAGAGGAGTGTTCTGAAACGGCAGCGGAGCGATAAATCGGCGCAGCGCGTCGTTTGCCTGCGTTACGCAGGCATTCAGCTGTTGCGAGAAATCCATTTATTCAGCGTCCGGCGTGAAAGGTGTTAACGGCGAATCTTCGTTATCGGCCAACAGAATCTGCACGCGCTGTTCCGCCTGCTGTAACTTGCTCTGCCCCTGACGCGCTAACTGCACGCCGCGTTCAAATTCGTTCAGCGCCTCTTCCAGCGGTAGGGAACCGCTCTCCAGACGATTAACTATCTGCTCCAGCTCGGTTAATGCAGTTTCGAAACTGGCCGGGGCTTCGTTTTTCTTTGGCATAGTGAATGTTTGGCTCTTGTTATGTCGCGACTGCGTCTATGGTAACGGAGTCTGGGTGTGAAGCAAATAACACGCAATGGTCAGCGGGATGATGATATACTCCGCGTCCTGGACGTAGCGACCGCTGGTACGCTGCGATACATCTTTTTGCTCAAAGCCCCGTCGGGCTTGCCAACGAACCATTGCCGCCATGAAGTTTATCATTAAATTGTTCCCGGAAATCACCATCAAAAGCCAATCTGTGCGTTTGCGCTTTATTAAAATTTTAACCGGGAACATTCGTAACGTTCTTAAACACTACGATGAAACGCTCGCCGTCGTTCGTCACTGGGATCACATCGAAGTTCGCGCCAAAGATGAGAACCAGCGTCTGGCAATCCGCGACGCGCTGACCCGTATTCCGGGCATCCACCATATCCTGGAAGTGGAAGACGTGCCGTTCACCTCGCTGCACGATATTTTCGAGCAGACGCTGCCCCTGTGGCGCGAAGCGCTGGAAAACAAAACGTTTTGCGTGCGTGTGAAACGTCGCGGTAAGCACGAGTTCACCTCTATTGAGGTTGAACGTTACGTTGGCGGCGGCTTGAATCAGCACATTGAAACAGCGCGCGTGAAGCTGACCGATCCGGACGTCACCGTCAATCTCGAAATCGAGAACGATCGTCTGCTGCTGGTGAAAGGGCGCTACGAAGGCATTGGCGGCTTCCCGATTGGTACTCAGGAAGACGTGCTGTCGCTGATCTCCGGTGGTTTTGACTCCGGCGTCTCCAGCTACATGCTGATGCGTCGCGGCTGTCGCGTGCACTACTGCTTCTTTAACCTCGGCGGCGCGGCACATGAAATCGGCGTTCGTCAGGTGGCGCACTACCTGTGGAACCGCTTCGGCAGCTCGCACCGCGTGCGTTTCGTGGCGATTAACTTCGAGCCGGTGGTGGGCGAAATTCTGGAGAAAGTCGACGACGGCCAGATGGGCGTGGTGCTGAAACGTATGATGGTGCGCGCCGCGTCAAAAGTCGCCGAACGCTACGGCGTGCAGGCGCTGGTCACCGGTGAAGCGCTGGGCCAGGTTTCCAGCCAGACGCTGACCAACCTGCGTTTGATTGACAACGTCTCCGACACGCTGATCCTGCGTCCGCTGATTTCTCACGATAAAGAGCACATCATCAATCTGGCGCGTGAAATTGGTACTGAAGACTTTGCCCGCACGATGCCGGAATACTGCGGCGTGATTTCGAAAAGCCCAACCATTAAGGCGGTGAAGGCGAAAATTGAAGCGGAAGAAGAAAACTTCGATTTTGCGATTCTCGACAAAGTGGTAGCGGAAGCGAACAACGTCGATATCCGCGACATCGCCCAGCAGACCCAGCAAGAGGTGGTGGAAGTGGAAACCGTCAGCGGCTTTAGCGCCAACGACGTGATTCTCGATATTCGCTCCATTGACGAGCAGGACGACAAGCCGCTGAAAGTGGAAGGTGTTGAAGTGGCTTCACTGCCGTTCTACAAGCTGAGCACTCAGTTTGGTGACCTCGATAAGAGCAAAACCTACTTGCTGTGGTGCGAACGCGGCGTGATGAGCCGCCTGCAGGCGCTGTATCTGCGCGAGCAGGGTTTTGAAAACGTGAAGGTTTATCGCCCATAAATAAAAAAACCGGCCTGGCCGGTTTTTTTATATCAGAACGATGCAGGCCCGATGGCGCTACGCTTATCGGGCCTGCATTTTACGCTTCGTAATAGTTATAGATCCCAGCCGCCATTACCAACTGCGATGCCACTTCGTACGCTTTCTCGCGCCCGACCAGCAGGTCGATAATCTTCAGCCCGAAATCAATGGATGTGCCCGGCCCCTGACTGGTGAGCAGGTTGACGCGCGGGTCCCACGCGACACGTTTATCCATCCACTGGTCTTCCGGGATTTTATCCTTCAGCGCCGGGAAGCCCGTCATGTTGCCGATGGGGAACAGGTCATGCGGCACCAGTACGGTTGCCGCTGATGCACAAATGGCGGCGACGATACGGCCTGAATGATGAAACTGTCTGACCGTTTCCACCAGCAGCGGGCTGTCGCGGAAGTACTCCGCCCCTTTGATGCCGCCCGGCAGGATGATGATGTCGAAATCACCGTCCGCCACTTCCACCAGCGGCGCATCGGCCAGCAGCTTAACGCCGCGTGAACAGGTAATGGCCAGATTGCCGTCGCTTGCGACGCTAGCGGTGGTGACCTGAATTCCGCCACGCACCAGCAAATCGATTGTGGTGACGGCTTCCATCTCTTCACTACCAGGAGCGAGGCAAATCAGTGCCGACGCGCTCATATTCACTCTCCTTACGTTTAACGCGTTCATACAGGCGGGTATTTTCCGGCACCGGAATACCGTGCGCCCGCGCGCGCTTGAGCAGAAAACCGGTAATGTAGTCGATTTCTGTATGACGCTGCGCGCGAATATCCTGCAACATCGACGAGATATTCTCCGCCGTCAGGTCGATGACCTGGTTGACATAAAATAACAGACTTTCCGGAGAGGTATGAAACCCTTCACGCGTCATGGTCTGCGCCACCTCTTCACAGATACGGGCAATATGCTCCTGATGGTCGCGCAGCGCACCGTTAGGGCAGTCCATCAACGCGGTCAGCGGGTTAATGACGCAGTTGACCGCCAGCTTGCGCCACATGGCAGAGTGGATATTGTCGTGCCAGGCGACGTCCGGCAGAACGTTTTGCAGCGTGACGGCGAGCGCGCTGTAATCGGCCTCATAGCGTTTGGCCGGGCCAATGTGGGTCGTCCCGTTGGCGACGTGGATAATGACGTTGCCATCGCGTCGTGCCGCCTGCGTGGTGGCACCGAGCAGAATCGGCTGCCTGAGGTCATTGAGCTCGATAAGGGTGCCCATGCCGTTATGAATCAGTAAAATCGGCGTGGTATCCGGCAGGTGCGCGGCAAGCGCTCTGACCGCATCGGAGACCTGCCAGGCTTTGAGCGTCACCAGCAGTAAATCGCTTTGTGCCAGAAAGTCAGGATCGTTAGCGGTTAACGACTCATTGAAGACGCTGCCGTCCAGCTCTATCAGGTTCACGCTACAGTAGGGCTGAGGTACGCGTAGCCATCCTTGTACTTCAAATCCTTTTTTGTAGAGCGCCGTCATCCATAGCTGACCCAGCGCGCCACATCCCAATACTGTTATTTTCAAACATCCTCCTTACCACACCAGATGCGACTGGTATGTCATACTTCACGCCGATCACCCGAATAAGTGTGAGTATAGCGCTATCCGCTGAGCTTCCGGGGATAACCAGTTGAGTTATGCCGCGTTGCAGGTATTATGCAACGCAAAAGAAACTAAGGGAGGGGAAAAGATGCCATCTTTCGATATTGTCTCTGAAGTTGATCTTCAGGAAGCGCGTAACGGTGTGGATAACGCGGCCCGTGAGGTTGAGTCACGTTTCGATTTTCGCGGCGTAGAAGCGACCATTGAGCTGAATGAAGCCAATAAAACCATCAAGGTGCTGAGCGAGTCCGATTTCCAGGTGAACCAGCTGCTGGATATTCTGCGTGCCAAGCTGCTGAAACGCGGCATTGAAGGTGCGTCTCTCGACGTGCCGGAAGACTTCGTGCACAGCGGTAAAACCTGGTTTGTTGAAGCTAAGCTGAAGCAGGGCATTGAAAGCGCGGTGCAGAAGAAAATCGTCAAGCTGATTAAAGACAGCAAACTGAAGGTGCAGGCGCAAATTCAGGGCGAAGAGATTCGCGTGACCGGGAAATCCCGCGACGACCTGCAGTCGGTGATGGCGCTGGTGCGCGGCGGCGACCTTGGCCAACCGTTCCAGTTCAAAAACTTCCGCGACTAACGGCGAAAGTACGGCCCACACTCCAGTGCGGGCCGATGCTGCTTAATGGGCGGCAATCACCTGTTCCACCTCAAAACGGTTGGTCACTTTGCTGTCGATTTTGACGTAGGCCGAGTGTTCATCTGCCACCACTAACACCTCTTTCACCCCGTCCGTCGCCAGAAGACGTTCACGCAGAGACTCATCAGCGGCAACATCTTGCGGTATTTCGACGCGCAGACTGCTAACGTACTGCGGCTCCTGCATAGTCATCGACACCAGCAGCCAGACCGTCGCCAGCAGCGCGCCGGCGAGGAATACCGTTTGTGAATCAAACAGGCCGTCAATCCAGCCGCCGAGCGAACCGCCGATGGCTACACCGAGGAACTGGCTGGTGGAATAAATGCCCATTGCCGTGCCTTTGTAGCCCGCCGGGGCTTCTTTGCTGATCAGCGACGGCAGCAGCGCTTCCATCAGGTTAAAGGCGAGGAAGAAAATCTGCACGCCCGCCACCAGCTCCCAGAAGTAGCTGCCGGAACCCCACAGCACAATTTCGGCAATCAGCAGCAGAGCAATGCACAGCACGAATACGCGCTTCATGCGGCGCTTCACTTCCGCGTAGATGATAAACGGTACCACTGCGATAAACGATACCACCATGGTCACCAGATAGATTTTCCAGTGTTCGGCGGCCGGGAACCCAGCGGACTCCAGCTGGCCCGGCAGAGCGACAAAGGTGGACATCAGCAGAATGTGCAGGCACATGATGCCGAAATTAAGCTTCAGCAGCCTCGGCTCCATCAGCACCTTGCTGAAGCAGCCTTTCACCATTCCGGACTCGCGGTTGAGCACGTGGTTTTTGCTGTCCGGCACTACCCACAGGGTGAGCAGAATCCCCAGCGTCGCCAGCCCGGCAATCATCCAGAACAGGGCGTGCAGACCGAGTTTATGGGTGATGATCGGACCTAACACCATCGCAATGGCAAACGTCACGCCGAAGCTGACGCCGATAAACGCCATCGCTTTGGTGCGGTTTTGTTCGCGGGTGAGGTCGGAAAGCAGCGCCATCACCGCAGCGGCAATCGCCCCAGAACCTTGTAGGGCGCGGCCAAGAATAATGCCCCAGATGGAATCGGACAGGGCGGCAATCACGCTGCCCAGTACGAAAATCGCCAGCCCGCCAACGATCAGCGGCTTGCGGCCGACGCGATCGGAAATCAGCCCGAAGGGGATCTGAAATACCGCCTGCGCTAATCCGTAGATGCCAATGGCCAGGCCAATCAACGCTTCGCTGGCGCCCTGCAATGCCATGCCGTATGTGGTCAGAACCGGAAGGACCATAAACATACCGAGCATACGCAAAGAAAATACGGTCCCTAAACCCCAGGTGGCGCGTAACTCACCCGGCGTCATTTTGTAATCGTTCATTCCCACCTCTATATAAAAGCTGGGAGTAGTGTAGTGCGGGGAGAGGGCAGGGTAAACAGAGGGTTAATTAACAAATATTACATTATTGAATCATTTGTGCTGAATAGCGACATTGATGGTAACCCGGCGACGAACTGTCGCCGGGGAAAGAGGCCGATCAGGCGGCCTGCTGACGGATCGCGTCGATCACCTCAAGCGAGCGTAATGCATCTGCTGCATCAATAATTGGCCTGGCCTCGCCGTTAATCACCTGCAGGAAATGACGCAGTTGCAGAATAAACGGGTCGATGGCCTCAACGGGTAACGTCTCCTGCAACAGCGGCGCGTGCCAGCCGCTTTGCTCGCCGTAGCGCCACCAGCGCATCTGCGGAATGGCCAGCGCCCCTTTACTACCGGAGATCAGGTAGCAGTTTTCCGGGGTATGCGCGTAGACCGCGTTCTCCGCTGAGTTCATCTCCCAGCTCCACGGGCTGACGCCGCAGTCGCTCAGCACCGCGCTGCCCAGCGCACCGCAGGCGAAGCGCAGGTTGACCACCGCGCTGTCTTCATTGGCGAAGCCGCGCCCGGCGTTGCTGGTCATCGCCTGCACATCGTCAATTTCGCCCAGCAGATAACGCAGCAGGTCGATGTCGTGTACCAGATTCACCAGCAGCGGCCCGGCGCCCGGTTCGCGCCGCCAGGCGACGTCAAAGTAATCGTGGGGCTTTTGCAGGATCCAGTGCGCCGAGACTGCAACAATCGTTCCCAGTTCACCGCGGTCGATCAGCGATTTTGCCGCTGCGGTCAGCGCATTGTGTCGACGGTGGTGCCCCACCAGTACCGGGACGCCGTGTCGCGTCGCCACCTCCACCAGTTCCTGCGCGCGTTCCGGCGACTCGGCCACCGGTTTTTCCACCAACACCGGAATGCCGCGCTCCACGCAGGCAATGGCATACGGTACGTGCAGAGTATTTGGCGTGGCGTTAATGACCCCCTGCGGCTGGGCCTGATCCAGCATATCGTTGACCTCGGCGTACCACGCCACACCGAGGGATTTCGCCAGCGCTTGCGCCTGTGGTGATGGATCGGCCAGCGCCACCAGTTCGGCCTCTGGCGTTTGCTGAATGACGTCAATGTGTTTGCGCCCGATGGCGCCAGCGCCAATAACGGCAAGACGAATACGGCTCATGATGGGCTCCTGACGGTTGCGGTGAGGGAAGAGGGTTTATCGACCGGTCCAGCCGCCCAGTAGCCTTTGGCGGCCAGGCCGATGACGGTCAGCGCCGCCGGAATGCCGAGGATCAGGAACACCGATTTAAAATCGAGGCCCAGCGCCAGCATTTCCGCGCCAGCGAAGGCGCTGAGGATGGCACCGATACGGCCTACGCCGTGCATCCAGCTGGAGCCTGTTGCGCGGGCCTGGGTGGGATAGAAACGCGCGGAAAGGGCGTTCATTCCGGTATTGGCGCCGTTCAGGCATGCGCCGCTGACGAAGGCGAGCAGGCACAGTAGCGGGAAATTCACGCCCGCGTAGCCAATCGCCATGGTAAACAGTCCTCCAACGGCGAAAATTACCCCCAGCGCCCGGTGCGGATCGATCCGGTCCATTAGCCAGCCGGCGAATAGCGAGCCGACGGTGCCGCCCGCCTGGTAGATGGCGGTCATAATCGCCGCCTGGCTGACGGTCAGGCCAATCTCTTTCACCAGCGTCGGTAGCCAGCTACCGAGGATATAGACCAGGAACAGCCCCATAAAATAGACCAGCCACAGCATCAGCGAGCCGAACAGATACTCCCGCGACAGCACGATGCGCATGGCGCTGCTTTTGACGGGCTGCTGCGGCAGAATAAACTGCACGTTTTCACTGACCTGACCGGGGTAAAACCGTTGCAGAATAGCGTGGATCCGCGCGGTGGGAGCCTGCTTGATCACCAGAAAACGCGCCGATTCCGGTAGCTTCCAGATAAGAATGGGGGCGAACAGCAGCGGCAGCACACCGCCCAGCGCCATCAGCGAGTGCCAGCCGAACTGTGGAATCAGCCATGAAGCGGCAAACCCGCCAATAGCGGCGCCGAAGGTGAAACCGCAGAAAATCACGGTGATGATAAACGAACGTTTTCGTTCCGGCGCATACTCTGACACCAGCGTACTCATGTTCGGCATCGCCGCGCCCAGCCCGAGGCCGGTCATAAAGCGGAAGAAGATCATCTGCTCAATGTTCTGGGAAAACGCCGTCGCTACCGTCCAGAAACCGAAGAAAAAGACGCTATTGATGATGATTTTCTTGCGTCCCAGCCAGTCGGCGAGCGGGCCGGAAAATAGCGCCCCAAGCGCCAGGCCGATTAGCGCGGTGCTGATGACAAAGCCCAGTTCGTGGTTACTGACGCCCCACTCCTGCTTAAGCGTTGGCGCGATAAAACCCATGATGGCAATATCGAAACCGTCCAGCGCGATGACGCAAAAACCGAGGAAAATAACCAGCTTCTGATAACGGCTGAGCGGGTTGGAATTGATTAACTCTCTGACATCCAGGCGTTGTGTCTGTGACATAGCGTACCCCCGATTACAGGAAGGATTGTGCAGCGTTAAACAGCAGCTGTGCGCGTTGTTGCGCCGGCAAAGCCCCCTGAGCACCGGCCAGCGGGACTTCCAGCGAAATGGGCAGCGTTGCCGGTAGCGCCGCCAGCAGGCCGTGTAGATCCAGCTCGCCTTCGCCCGGTATCCGGCGCGCGCAGCGGGCCTGGTAAATCAGTTCCTGCGTCTCTGTGGGAATACGCGCTGGGGCGTCACACAGCTGCATGTAGTTCAACTGCTGTGGCGCCAGCGTGGCTAACGTCTCCAGCGATTCCCCCGCGCGCCAGAAGTGGATGGCATCGACCAGAATACCCACGTTGTGCTGGCCGCTGGCGGCAATCAACGCCTGGGCGCTGGCAAGCGTCGGCAGATGAGTCCACGGCATCGGTTCCAGATTCATGGTCAGCCCGTAGGCTGCGCCTGCCTGTGCTAGTTGGGCCAGGTTCTCCGCACAGCGGGCCAGATTGTCGTCATTGCCGGCCACCAGCACCTGCTGAGCTTCCAGCCGGGCGGCGGTTTCCAGGAACGGGCGCAGCGCTTCAAGGCTGAAGTCCGGCGTCAGCCGCACGATCTCCACGTCGGAGACGCGGATGCCGGTATCGCGCAGCGCGGCCAGGGTTTCGCGTACAGTTGGAGTATCGCCGAGCATGTCGTAATCGGGATCGTCAGGGGTCGCAGGCAGCAGACGAATGCCCACGTGGCTAAAGCCGGTGCGTGCCGCGATGCGCACGTGTTCCGGCGGTGGAACGTCCAGCACGGTGAGTGCTGCTAGCGAGAGAGAACGCATATTCATACAGACTCCAGTACAGTTGCAGGTAAGATTTGTTGTTATGTTTGGCGCCGTTCCCTGGCTAAATGCGTAATATTTTTAAGATGTTATATTTTTGGCGAAGTTTTTCCCCACCAGATAACCGAAGGTCATGGCAGGGCCAAGCGTGATGCCGCCGCTAGGGTAGAACCCCTGCATCACGCTCGACATATCGTTACCCACGGCAAACAGGCCGGGGATCGGGCGTTGTTTTACGTCGAGCACCCGCGCTTGCTCATCGGTTTTCAGTCCGCTGAACGAGCCGAGCGAGCCGGGGAGAATACGCACCGCATAGTACGGAGCCTTTTCCAGCGCCCCCAGCGTGGGGCTGGGCTGGTGGCTGGCATCGCCCTGCGCGCGGTTGTAGGCGGAAGCGCCGCGCTGGAAGTCGTCATCGCGCCCCTGACGGGCAAAGTCGTTGAAGCGCGCGACGGTAGCGCTGAGTGCCGGGCCGTCGATGCTGCATTTTTGCGCCAGCTCTGCCAGCGTGCTGGCACTTTGCAGGTAACCGGTACGCAGCCAGGCTTTTACCGGGAACGGCGTGGGCCGCGCGTGACCGAGGCCGTAACGGTGCAGCGCCTGGCTGTCGGCAATCAGCCACGCCGCCGGTTTTTCGCCCTCCGGCGTGGCGTCGATCAGCGCGGCGATAAAGTCATGGTAGGAGTCCGCTTCATTAACGAAGCGTTTGCCGTTGTCCCGCACCGCAATAAACCCCGGCTTAGCGCGCTCAACGAGGTGCGGAAAGGCCAGCTGTATGCCGCTGGCCAGCGACACGCGCGACACCGGCGCCCACGCCATCGGGTGTTTGAGTGAGCGATCAAACTGCCCGCCGGCCGTTTCGCCAAGGCGAATGCCATCGCCCTGATTCCCCGGCGGTGCGGCGGAAAAATGACCGTAGCCCTGTGCTGCGTGGGGTACCTGTTCTGCCAGTCGCTGCTTGTCGTGCGGGAAACCTCCGCAGGCCAGCACAACCGCACGGGCGTTGATCTGAATTTCGCCATCATCGCTACTCAGTATGGCTCCGGTCACGCCGCTGGCGTTTTGTAACAGCCGCGTCACCGGGGCGTTGAGCTGAAAACTGACCTTGGCGTCCAGCGCTGAACGTAGCAGGCGAGCCACCAGCGCGTTACCGTTGACCAGATGGCGGCCGCGCCCGTGGCGCAGTCGCTGCCAGCCATGACGCGCGAGCCGTCGTGCGGCATACAGTGCGGATCGCGGCGAGCGAGTGGCGTTAAAAAAGTGCGCCATATCCTCGCCGCCAGCGATGCCCATTCCCGCCAGACTGATGGTTTCAAGCGGTGGACGCAGGCGATGCAGCCAGTCGCCCAGCTCGCGAGCGTCATAGGGTTGAGCGGTAACCGAACGACCGCCGTTAACGAAGCCCTGGCTGTTGTGAAAGTCCGGCATTTTACTGCCAGACACAAATTGCACGGCGGTACGGCGACGGAAAAAATCCACCATCTCCGGCCCGTAACGTAAAAAAGTCCGCAGGCGCGCATCGGCCGGACGTCCCTCCATTTCGGCCTGAAGATAGGCCAGCGGTGCGGCGTCATCCTCGATAATACCCTCCTCGCGGGCGAGTGGATTCTGTGGTATCCACAGCCAGCCTCCGGACCAGGCGCTGGTGCCGCCAATCGTCGACTCTTTTTCAGCGACCAGCACTCGCGCGCCGTGCAGCGCCGCGGTCACTGCGGCTGACAGCCCCGCCGCACCGGAGCCGATGACCAGCATATCCACCTCAACGAGCCTGCTCATGTATGCCTCCTTATTGCAGCGGGGAGAAATCGGTCGGGCGCATCAGGACCGACTCCAGACGTTCAACCGCTGCCAGCTCGCGGTTTTTACGCGAGAAGGTCAGCCAACGCTCATCCTGTGCCATACGCGCGCGCCGCACCAGGCGATCGTCCAGGCTTTCGTAAGCCCAGATGTGAACCACCTGATTGACTACGCCAATCTCGGTAAAGAAGAAGCCTATTAGCTTACCGAGATGCTCAGTCTGGACCGCAAAGGCGTCGCTTTTGTACAGCGCGAGCCAGTCAGCCATCTTCAGCGGATTGATGGTGTAGGTGCGTTTTTCGTAGATCATGATGCTTCTCCTGAAGTGAGTGGGGATGTGTTGGTCATATGCACTGCGGCGAGATAGCCGAAGGTGAGCGCCGGGCCGAGGGTGATCCCAGGGCCGGGGTAGGTGCCCGCCATCAGCGAGTCCATGTCGTTGCCGACGGCGTATAGCCCACCGATGGGCTGGCCCTGCTGGTTAATCACCTGCGCGTCGGCGGTGGTGACCAGCCCGCGCGAGGTGCCCAGATCGCCGGTAAACAGTTTGATGGCGTAAAACGGCGCGCTTAACAGCGGCGCGTTACAGGCGTTCGGGCGGTGTGCCGCATCGCCCATCGCGCGGTTGTAGCTGTTGCCGCCTTTATTGAATTTGCTGTCGTGGCCAGTTTGTGCGTCCTGGTTATAATCGGCGACGGTCTGCTCAAGCTGCTGCGGGTCGATACCCAACTGCTGCGCCAGCTCGCCCAGGCTCTGCGCCTGATGCAGATACCCGGCGTTGACCAGCGCATCGTTATTGACCGGCGCTGGACGCGCCAGCCCCAGGCCATAGCGCTTCATCGCATTCGCGTCGCAAAGCAGATAGCAGGGAGCGTTCTCCGGCTGTTGCTGCATGGCGCTGGCGAAGTGGTGGTAGGAGTTGGACTCATTGACGAAGCGTAGGCCGTGCTGGTTGACGGCAATCATCCCCGGCTTGGCGCGGTCGGTGACCAGGTGCGGAAACCGCTCTTCGCTGCCGTCCGGACGGCGCAGCACGGAGACCGGCGCCCAGAAGAAGTTAGATGGCAGATCGGCCCCCTGACGGGCATCAACGCCTAGCCCCAGCTGAAATGCGGCGCCATCATTGGTCGCGGGCGACATGGTGTAGTGCTGCTGAGTTGCGGGGCGGAACTGCGGCGCAATACGCCCGGCGGCGAATCCTCCGGCGGCCAGCACCACGCCGCGACGCGCGTGCAGTGCGACCGATTTGCCGTCGCGCTCAATTTCGACGCCGGTGACGCGACCATTCTGCTCCGTCAACGATTTCACCGTCACGTTAAGCTCCAGCTCCAGCCCTTTGCGCAGCGCCAGCGTGGCCATGCGGGCGATCAGCGCGTTGCCCATTGCCAGACGGGTGCCACGATGGTGACGCAGTCGGTCGCGTCCGTAGCGCAGCAGCAGCTTTGCGCAGTGGCGGAATGAGCGCCATGAGCGTCGCATATCGAGGAAATGCTGAATATCGACGCGGTTAACCATCATGCCGCCAAACAGCAGCATCCCCGGCGGCGGTGAGCGTAGCGTTTTAAAGTGTTCGCCCAGCTCGCGCCCGTCGTACTCCACCACTTCCAGCGCGCGGCCCACGTCGACTGCGCCGGGCTCATCCGGGTAATAGTCCGGCGACAGGGGGCGCAGGCTATATTTCACCGCGCCTTGCTGCTCGAGAAAGGCCAGCGCGTCACGCCCGGCGTGAACAAACGCATCCACCATCTCCGGGCGATAATGGGTGTCGCCAATAATGGTGCGCAGGTAGGTTTTTATCTCCTCAGGGGAGCCGCTTTTGCCGAGGTGGCGCGCCTGGTCGGTATCGTTGATCCACACCGCGCCGCCGGAGATCGCCGACGTGCCGCCAAAGTGCGGCGCTTTTTCCAGCATCAGCACGGAGAGCCCTTTGCAGCAGGCCGTCACGGCGGCGGCAAACCCCGCCGCACCGCTGCCGATAACGATCACGTCCCAGCTTTTCATGCGGCGACCTCATGTGGTGAGGGTATCGCACCGATGAACTGCCCCATCAGCTCCATCTGCGCTAGCGCCATTTCCGGCCCGGTTTGCGTGCGGCAGCCACGCTCGCTGGCGAAGGCCAGCAGCGGGGTGACAACCGGTGCGGTGACGACATCGGCAACGTGCGTGGCGGCGGTTAACGTTTCAAGCAGCGCTGGGCTTAGCGGCAGCGGATCGAAGCCCGCCATACCCGCAGGAGAACCGTTGACCAGCAGATCGATTTCCGCCAGCGATTCGGGCAGGGCGGTGAGGTGGACGCTCGGGAAATGGGTGGCGAGACGATTCTCCAGACGCTGGCGGCTGGCGTCGTCGCGATCGTGCAGGGCCAGACTGTGGATGCCCGCTTCGCACAGACTCCAGGCGATGGCGCTACCGACGCCGCCGCAGCCGGTGAGCAGGGCGCGCTTGCCGACGGTGGCAAAACCGTGCGCGTCGGCGGCGCGCAGGAAGCCGACGCCGTCAAGCATATCGCCCTCTAAGCGGCCGTCCGCCAGCTTGCGAACTACGTTGACCGCATTCAGATGACGGGCGCGCGATGTCAGGCTATCCAGCAGCCCGGCAACGCGCTGTTTATGGGGAACGGTAACCAAAATACCGCTCATATTCTGCCAGCCGCGCAGGGTGTTCAGATAGTCGGCAACGGCTTCCGGCGCGATATCGACCGGGATCATTACCTTATCCATGCTCTGGCTGGCAAAGTAGTGGTTAAAGTTTTCCGGTGATTTCACCTGGGTAATGGGATGCCCGATAACGGCGACGACCTGAGTAAATCCGCTGACCATTGCTCACCTCGCTTGTTAATAAACTGTTGCGTAAGTATTTCAATGGAAGCGGTGAGCGACAACGCAGAATTCGGACGGGTTGGTTGTTAATCGCACCGACAGTGCGATAATCGCAGTATTCGACTCCCTCTGTTGCAAAAGTGTGAACAACTATGCAAAACGAGATTCATCAACGCGATCTGATTGTGGGGCTGCAAAAGGGGCTGGCGCTGATCCAGCTTTTTTCAAAGGCGAACCCGCGTCTGACGGTGCCGCAGGCGGCGAAAATGAGCGGGTTGACGCAGAGCGCGGCTCGCCGATTTTTCCTGACGCTGGTACACGACGGCTATCTGGATACCGATGGGCGCTATTACTGGCTGATGGCGAAAACGCTGCGTTTGGGGCAGGCCTACGTTGATTCCGCGCAGTTCCCGCGTATGGTACGGCCGATTGTTGAATATGTTGCTAGTCGTACAGAGGAACACGCGTCGGTGGGGGTGATCGATGACAACGAGCTGGTCTATATTGCCCGCAGCAAACATACGCCGTTTAACTCAACTTCTGTACGGCTCGGTGAACGAGTGCCGATTCACTGCACCGCGGGCGGTCGCTTGTGGTTAGCCTCGTTGCCGGAAGCTGAATGCGAGGCTGTGTTGCAGCGAGTAGCCCGCGAGCAGCGAACGCCTTACACGGTGACGGATGTACCGATATTGATGGAGCGTATCGCGCAGGTTCGTCGTCAGGGATACGCCTCTATTGAGCAGGAGTTTGAGATAGGTATGCTGGTGATCGCCGTTCCACTTGCTGATAGGGAAGGGCTGTACTGGGGAGCGTTGAGTCTGACCAGCCACCAGTCGCGCACGTCGCTGGAGGCGCTGTGCCGGGATCATCTCGATCTGCTGTATAGCGCGCAGGCGATGCTGGTGGGCTAGCCAGGTGAAAAAAATTGGGTGCGTTGAGAATACCTGGTAGCATCAGGAGTGGCGGGGATGACTCCCCGCCGGGTCTCTTACTTAACAGATTCGTAGTCTGTGAAGACGGCGACCTCCGTATGCCCGCTGCGGATACGGACCGCGCAAAGATCTTTGCGCGTGACCAGTACCGACATCACGACGGTAATACAGAGGACAATCAGGGCAACAATCACTACCTTGTTCCGTTTCATAGGCTACTTCTCCTTGACCCTAAGGTCGGTAAGAGGCTAACCTAATACTGGTTGGTATTTAGGGGCCTCAGATTAATGTTAAGCGTCTTGCCGGACGCAGAATGTTATCTGGGGCTTTTGTCTATCTGCCTTTCACATCATGCTCAAGACAAACAGTCTCAAGCACCCGTTGCGATTCTATACCTCTTCCCCTCGAATGAGCTGCCTGAACGCTGGCCTCGCCGCTATTTAGGAAAACATCAATATCGGGTGCTGGCGCTTTTCTTCAGGCAATAAAAAACCCCGCCGAAGCGAGGTTTTTATCAAACGGTGTCTCTTTACCAGACGTAAGTCAGCAGGTTCTGAGAATTCGGCACCATAAAGTCGACCGACATCATCACGCTGAGCGCGGTAATGGCGATGATAGAGAAGCCGAACAGCTTGCGCGCCCAGACTTTATCATCTTCCACGTTGTAACCGCGCAGCGCCATGCCGAGCCACCATACGCTCACCGCAGCGGCAACAATCAGGTATTTATAACCCGCGTAGCCGCCAAGCGTTAGCATCAGCGTGGCGATAGCAAAAGCGACGATGTACAGCGTAATGTGATTTTTTGCCACCGAAATGCCCTTCACCACCGGCAGTACCGGGATGTTCGCTGCCTGATAATCCTTAAAACGGAAAATCGCGATAGCGTAGGAGTGGGGCATCTGCCACAGGCTGAAGATCGCCAGCAGAATCAGCGCGCCGCTGTCAAAGGTGCCGGATACTGCGCAGTAGCCAATCACCGGCGGCGCAGCGCCGGAGAGAGAACCAATCAGCGTGCCGTAAACGGAGTGGCGCTTCATGTACAGGCTGTAAACGCCGACATAAACCACGAACCCCATTACCCCCAGCCAGCAGGCGAGGGGATTGGCGCCGAACCACAGCAGCATGAAGCCAGCGAGACCCAGCAAAGTGGCGTAGACCAGCGACGTTTTTGGCGCAATCAGTCCCTTAACCAGCACTCGGTTCTTCGTTCGCTCCATCTTACGGTCGATGTCACGATCGATGTAGTTGTTGAAAACACAACCCGAGGCGACCACCAGAGACACACCGAGAAGCGTCCAGACGAACAGCGGATAGTCGATGTGACCTTTGGAGGCCAGCAGGAAACCGCCGATCACGGAGATCAGGTTGCCAAAAATGATGCCAGGCTTCGTTACTTGCAGGTATCGCTTAAACATACTCGCCGCTCTTAGTGAACCATCATGTTGTAGTTCAGGTTCCACATAATCCAGATGGACCCTACCACCACGATGGCAATGATTATCACGGTAAAGACAAACGCGGTCAGGTTCCAGCCTTCGTCAGACTTGCTGTTCATGTGCAGGAAGTACACCAGGTGTACGACAATCTGCACCACAGCGGTCACCAGAATGGTACCCAGAATCGCCGCATGCGACGCGCTGCCGGTCATCACCATCCAGAACGGGATCACCGTCAGGATGATAGACAGGATAAAACCTGTCATGTACGACTTCACGCTGCCGTGGGATGCGCCGCTGTGATCGTTAGAATGACTCATTACATCGCCCCCATCAGATAAACAACCGAGAACACACAGATCCACACCACGTCCAGGAAGTGCCAGAACAGGCTCAGGCACAGGATACGGGTACGGTTAGTGCTGGTCAGACCGCGGCGGGAAACCTGCACCATCAGCACCGCCATCCAGATAAGACCGGAGGTGACGTGCAGGCCGTGCGTGCCAACCAGCGCGAAGAACGCTGACAGGAAGCCGCTGCGATCCGGGCCCATACCTTCAACAATCAGGTGATGGAATTCATAGATTTCCATCGCGATGAACCCGGCACCAAACAGGAAGGTGAGGGCGAGCCAGGAAACGACCTGGCTCTTGTTGTTTTTGTACATGGCGATAGCCGCCATGCCGTAGGTGATGGAGCTGAATAACAGCAGTGCAGTTTCAACCAGAACGAACGGCAGCTCGAAGATATCTTTGCCGGTCGGGCCGCCCGCCGTGCCGTTTACCAGCACAGCGTAGGTAGCGAACAACGTAGCGAAGATAATGCAGTCGCTCATCAGGTAGATCCAGAAGCCGAAGATCTTCATCGGCCCTGTATCGTGATGCCCATGTTCATGCGCGTGGGCGTTATGCGCCAGAGTATCAGTTGCCATTTTTCAGCCCTGCCTTAGAAATCTCATCGAAATGCTGATTTTCCAGTTTTTCGACTTCTGCAACCGGCACGTAGTAATCCACGTCCTCGTCAAAGCTTTTGATGATCCAGGTGATCACGATGCCTGCAAAGCTGGCAATCGCCAACCACCAGATATGCCAGATCATGGCGAAACCAAAGACGGTAGCGAAGGCGGCAATCACGATACCCGCACCGCTGTTTTTCGGCATATGAATTTCTTCATACTGCGTCGGCTGTTTGTACGCTTCGCCTTTCTCTTTCATTTCCCAGAATGCGTCACGCTCATGAATGTGCGGCACAATGGCAAAGTTGTAGAACGGAGGCGGGGAAGAGGTTGCCCACTCCAGCGTACGGCCGCCCCATGGGTCACCGGTCAGGTCACGGTTCTGCTCGCGGTCGCGAATAGAGACGTAGAACTGAATCAGCTGGCACAGGATACCGCAGGCGATCAGCGCAGCACCGCACGCTGCGATAACCAGCATCGGGTGGAACTGCGGGTCAATCTGCTGGCTCAGGCGACGGGTCATGCCCATGAAGCCCAGCACGTACAGCGGCATAAACGCCACGAAGAAGCCGATGATCCAGAACCAGAAGGCGCGTTTGCCCCAGGTCTCGTTCAGGGTGAAGCCAAAGGCTTTCGGCCACCAGTAGGTCAGGCCGGCGAAGCAACCGAAGACCACACCGCCGATGATGACGTTATGGAAGTGCGCAATCAGGAACAGGCTGTTGTGCAGCACGAAGTCCGCGCCCGGCACCGCCAGCAGAACGCCGGTCATACCGCCGACCGAGAAGGTCACGATAAAGCCGATGGTCCACAGCATCGCAGAGTTGAAGACGATGCGGCCCTGATACATGGTGAACAGCCAGTTGAAGATCTTCACCCCGGTCGGGATGGCGATAATCATCGTGGTAATACCGAAGAAGGCGTTAACGTTCGCACCGGCACCCATGGTGAAGAAGTGGTGCAGCCAAACGATGAACGACAGGATGGTAATACACACGGTCGCCCACACCAGCGAGGTGTAGCCAAACAGGCGTTTACGCGAGAAGGTTGCGGCAACTTCAGAGAATACACCGAAGACCGGCAGAACCAGGATATACACTTCCGGATGGCCCCAGGCCCAAATCAGGTTGATGTACATCATCATGTTGCCGCCCATATCGTTGGTAAAGAAATGGGTGCCCAGATAGCGATCCAGGGTCAGCAGCGCGATGGTAACCGTCAGAATTGGGAAGGAGGCGATAATCAGGATGTTGGCGCACAGAGATGCCCAGGTAAATACCGGCATCTTGAACATCGTCATTCCTGGCGCACGCATCTTGATGATGGTCACAAAGAAGTTAATACCGGTTAACGTAGTACCAATACCGGAGAGCTGCAGCGCCCAAATCCAGTAATCGACCCCTACGCCCGGACTGTACTCAATTCCCGAGAGCGGCGGATAGGCCAGCCAACCGGTCTGAGCAAATTCACCTACGCCCAGAGACAGGTTAACCAGAATAACGCCGACAACGGTGAACCAGAAGCTCAGGTTGTTCAGGAACGGGAACGCCACGTCGCGCGCGCCGATCTGCAGTGGAACCACGAGGTTCATCAGACCGATAACGAACGGCATCGCCACGAAGAAGATCATGATAACGCCGTGGGCGGTAAAGATCTGATCGTAGTGATGAGGTGGCAGGAAGCCAGCTTCGCCGGCGGAGGCCAGCACCTGTTGGCTACGCATCATGACGGCATCGGCAAAGCCACGCAGCAGCATGACGATAGCGACGATGACATACATGATGCCCAGTTTTTTGTGGTCAACCGAAGTCAGCCACTCATTCCATAGGTAGGACCACTTACCGAAGTAAGTGATCAAGGCGAGTAACGCCAGACCACCGATGATAATGGCAGCGACCGTAACCATGACAATAGGTTCATGGAACGGCACTGCATCCAGTGTCAATTTTCCGAACATCGTTTTCTTCCTCGGCCCCTTAGTGAGCGGATTCCGCGTGGTTCATGTCCATGCCTTCCATACCCTCGTGCGCTGCGTGTTCGCCTTCCGGTTTGGACATGTTCATGCTTTTGCCGTGATCCATAAATTTGCTGGTCACTGCTTTAAACAAATCTGGTTTCACGCTGGAGAAGTACTCCACCTTGTTGTATTCGCTCGGTGCAGCCACTTTCTCGAATGCCGCCATGTCGTCCATGGTGTTCGGAGATTGTTTCGCTTTAGCGACCCACTGATCGAATGTGGCACGATCCGGCGTCGCAATGGCTTTGAACTTCATACCAGAGAAGCCCGGGCCGCTGTAACTGGCGGAGATACCGTCGTAGGTACCCGCTTCGTTAGCGATAAGATGCAGGTTGGTCTGCATACCGGCCATGGCGTAAATCTGGCTGCCCAGACGCGGGATAAAGAAGGAGTTCATCACGGAGTTGGAGGTCACTTTGAACTGCACCGGAACGTTCGCCGGGAAGGCGATTTCGTTGACGGTAGCAATGCCCTGCTCCGGGTAAATGAAGAACCATTTCCAGTCCATGGAAACCACTTCAATCGTGATCGGTTTCTCGTCATGTACCAGCGGTTTGCTTGGTTCTAAGGAGTGAGTGGTTTTCCAGGTCAGTACGGCGAGGAAGATGATGATAAGAATAGGCACGGTCCAGACCACAGCTTCCACTTTGTTGGAGTGTGACCAGTTCGGGCTATACTTCGCATCTTTATTGCTCGCACGGTATTTCCAGGCGAAACCAACGGCCATTAAGACGGCCGGAATGACGACGATCATCATCAGGCCGAAAGCCGTCAGAATCAGCGAACGCTGCTCCAGTCCAATCTGTCCTTTGGGGTCAAGTAGTGCAGAATCGCAGCCGCTGAGTAATACCGTGCTGGCGATTAATGACAACCATCCCAAGTTTTTATTGTATTTCCTGAGTCTCATGTAACGACCTCAATTCCACGGGGTGTTGGTGGCGTTTAAAGTGTGGGGTCATTTTACGGGAAGGTTACATTACTGTAAACATCATTGGTGCTCTGTCAGTTATGTGTTACTGGGTTCTGCCGTGCCTGTCACAGATGTTGCTAAATATGTCTATTTTCCGAGCGGAAAGCCCATCAGACGGGCGTTATAACGAAAGAGGGTATGGGGAAGGGGTTGGGATGGCAATTGGTATAACCATTGCTAAAAATATACAAATAATTAACAATTAATCATCAAATAAAAGACAATTGAAAAACGAAAATTTAATTGGTCTGGTGCTGAATCGGTTAATGAAATAAAGCATACCTTAAACGTTCCAGTAATTTCCAGAATTCTAAAGCGCACAAAAGCGCAAATAAAAAAAGATATATACGATGCGTGAGTTATTATTACGCATCGTGATTACATTGGATATGCCGCATTTTTTACTGAGTGAGTGAAACGGGCGTTTTCCTCAGTGCCAGATAGTCCAGCAGGCAACCAAAGACGATACCGATAAATGCAATGAGCACCCCGGCTTCGAGCAACGTGCCGGACCATGCTACGGCAAAGAGATGAAGCGCATCGCTAATCAGCAGCAGCAGCCAGATGCCTAGCAGGGCGACCCCAGCCAGGAGCAGACGCAGCGCCAGACGATAGCCGCCGCTGTAGGATACGCGCGGCATAAATTGCTCAGTCTGCTGGGTGTACTCCAGCGTCCGGCGGCAGATTAACAGCAGCAATATGCCCGGCACCGCGGCGATGACGGAGAAAAGATAGAACGTTGGCCAGCCGTGGGCTTCGACAAACCAGCCGGCAATCGGGCCTACATAGACCCGTCCAACGGCCGACAGCGCCGACAGCAGGGCAAACTGGGTGGCGGAAAAGGATTTGTTGCACAGCGTCATCAGCAGCGCGACGAACGCCGCCGTTCCCATACCGCCGCACAGGTTTTCAAAGAATACCGCCGCCGCCATGGAGTAGAGGTGCTTGTCGGTAACCGACAGCATCCAGTAGCCCGCGTTGGAAACCCCCTGCAGAATGCCAAAAATCAGCAGCGCGCGAAACAGCGTCAGGCGCTGCATCAGTACGCCGCCGTACAGCGCGCCGATGATGGTCGCAAACAGACCGAGAGTCTTATTGACCATCCCGACCTGCCCGGCATCAAATCCGACGCCGCGAATCAGGAAGGTGGTGGTCAGGCTCATGGCGAAGGCATCGCCGAGTTTGTACATGACGATAAGCAGCAGAATCAGCCACGCGTTGTTACGGCCAAAGAAATCTTTCAGCGGCGCCACGACCGCCTGTTCAAGGCTTTTCGGCACCGGGATAACATCGCTGGGTTCCGGCGCCAGCAGGGTGGCGATAATGCAGGGAACGAGCAGCGCTGCCATCAGCCAGTACATACCCTGCCAGCCCAGCCATTTATCGGCAAGCCACAGCGCTAAACCGCCGGAAACCAGCATCCCCAGGCGATACCCCAGCACGCTGATGGCTGCTCCGGCACCGCGCTCTTCGGCAGGCAGTACGTCGGTTTTCCAGGCGTCGAAGACGATATCCTGCGACGCGGAACAGAAGGCGATAATGACCGCCAGCGCCGCCATCCAGCGCAGCTGCGAGGCGGGCTCAAGGAAGCCCATTGCCGCAATGGCAATCAGCAGTAGGCATTGGGTGGTCAACAGCCAGCCGCGACGGCGGCCGAGGAACGGCGGCGTGTAGCGGTCCATCACCGGCGACCACAGAAACTTAAAGACGTAGGCCTGGCCGACCAGCGAGAAGAAGCCGATGGTTTTCAGATCGATATTCTCGACCGTCATCCACGCCTGAAGCGTCCCTGAGGTCAGGGCAAGCGGTAAGCCGGAGGCAAAGCCAAGAATCAGCAGAATGGCTGATTTGGGTTGCTGAAAAATGCGTAGATAGTGACCAGACATAGGTATATACGTTCAGACCCGGCGAAGCGCCGGGTCTGAGACGGGATTAGCGTGCGTTTTGTTTAATGAAATCGTGAATGGCGGTGTCCTGTGCCATATCGGCAATGGTGTCACCCAGAACGCTATCCACGGTATTGGCGATATTCTGGTTAGAGGCCTGGAACGCGCCTTCAACAGAGTAGTTTGAACGGTAGTTTTTGGTCATCTTATTACCGTTAGCGGCGGTCGCGATGATGGCGATATCGGCTTTGGTATTGATGTTGTAACGCACGTTACCCTGAGAAACGTCAGCATACAGCTGGTTAACGATGATCTGCAGGTTTGCTGCGCCGTTCGGGCCAATCATATAGCCGCGCGCGGTCATTTGTTTTTCCAGCACTTCTTGCATCAGGAAGCGCAGGTCGCGTGAAGCGGTCAGGGTGACCAGTTGGTTGTTACGGGTGACTTTTGCCAGCGCCTGATCCTGGCGCTGATCGGCGCCGTTGATGCTGACGGTGACGCCCATCAGGCTAGGATCCTGGGAAGGCAGCGTGATTTTCGGTGAGACGTCAACGGTCGTCGGCGGCGTTGCGCACCCGGCCAACATAAACAGTGCTACCAGTGGGAAGAGGATTTTTTTTAACATGTTAGGGTTCTCAAACGCATTGTTTACTGAAAATTCCCGTCATCATAACATCGCCAACGGTCAGGGGAAGTAGGCAACGCATGTAATTTCATCGTGTTGGTGCTTTTCTGCACCGCGTGACAGTTTGCGCCAGGATTTCAGATGAGAACGGATTGTAAAAGACGTTAACTTCATCTACTTGACAAATAAAATGGCGCGAACGCTAATTTTTTGTTGCCTTTGTGTAATGGAGTCAGTAAAAGCGGCTAACATTTAAAGGGATAGGCGGCATCTTAACGTTGTCGGAGGAGTAATATCATGATGATGCGTGAACAAATCGAAGAAAAATTAAGGGCAGCGTTTGATCCTGTGTTCCTGGAAGTTGTCGATGAAAGCTACCGCCACAACGTACCGGCAGGCTCTGAGAGCCACTTTAAAGTTGTGTTAGTCAGCGATCGATTCACCGGAGAGCGTTTCCTTAATCGCCACCGAATGATTTATGGCACCCTAACAGAGGAGTTTGCCTCGACCGTACATGCTCTGGCACTACACACTTACACGCGGAAAGAGTGGGAAGGTTTGCAGGATACCGTATTTGCTTCGCCGCCGTGTCGCGGCGCGGGCACTATCGCGTAGAAAAGGCATTTGCAACGCGGAACTTTTCCAGTATGTTGCGTACAGATTATGAGAAAACGGCCTGCGGGCCGTTTTGTTTTGTCTGAATTTTGCGCGCCAAAGACAGTATTCAGACAAAAATTAGCCGGGAATTGTGAAAAATGCCGCAGCAACGCGTGATAACCGTTCTCGACTCATAAAAGTGATGCCGCTATAATGCTGCGTCTTATTTTTCGGAATGTCTTCGGGATGATTCTGGCTACAGGGAATGGTTTCTGATTAAAAGAGAACGTCCCAGTACTGCAAGGCATGATTCAGAGTTGACCGAGCACTGTGATTTTTTTGAGGTAACAAGATGCAAGTTTCAGTTGAAACCACTCAGGGCCTTGGCCGCCGTGTAACGATTACTATCGCTGCTGACAGCATCGAGACCGCTGTAAAAAGCGAGCTGGTCAACGTAGCGAAAAAAGTACGCATTGACGGTTTCCGTAAAGGTAAAGTACCGATGAATGTTGTTGCTCAGCGTTATGGCGCTTCCGTGCGTCAGGACGTGCTGGGTGACCTGATGAGCCGTCACTTCGTTGACGCGATCATCAAAGAAAAAATTAACCCGGCTGGCGCACCGAACTATGTTCCGGGCGAATACAAACTGGGCGAAGACTTCACCTACGCCGTAGAATTCGAAGTGTATCCGGAAGTTGAGCTGAAAGGCCTGGACGCAATCGAAGTCGAAAAACCGGTTGTTGAAGTGACCGAAGCCGACGTTGACGGCATGCTGGACACCCTGCGTAAACAGCAGGCTAACTGGAAAGACAAAGACGGCGCTGTTGACGCTGAAGACCGCGTAACCGTTGACTTCATCGGTTCCGTAGACGGCGAAGAGTTCGAAGGCGGCAAAGCGACCGATTTCGTACTGGCGATGGGCCAGGGTCGTATGATCCCGGGCTTTGAAGACGGTATCAAAGGCCACAAAGCGGGCGAAGAATTCACCATCGACGTGACCTTCCCGGAAGAATACCACGCAGAAAACCTGAAAGGTAAAGCCGCTAAATTTGCGATTACCCTGAAGAAAGTTGAAGAGCGTGAGCTGCCGGAACTGACGGCTGAATTCATCAAACGTTTCGGCGTTGAAGACGGCACCGTTGAAGGCCTGCGCGCTGAAGTGCGTAAAAACATGGAACGCGAGCTGAAAGGCGCGGTACGTAACCGCGTTAAATCTCAGGCAATTGAAGGCCTGGTGAAAGCGAACGAAATCGACGTTCCGGCTGCGCTGATCGACAGCGAAATCGATGTGCTGCGCCGTCAGGCTGCACAGCGTTTCGGTGGCAACCAGCAGCAAGCGATGGAACTGCCGCGTGAACTGTTCGAAGAGCAGGCAAAACGCCGCGTTGTGGTTGGCCTGCTGCTGGGCGAAGTGATTCGTACCCACGAGCTGAAAGCTGACGAAGCACGCGTAGCTACCCTGATCGAAGAAATGGCTTCTGCCTACGAAGATCCGAAAGAAGTTATTGAATTCTACAGCAAAAACAAAGAGCTGATGGAAAACATGCGCAGTGTCGCTCTGGAAGAACAGGCTGTTGAAGCGGTTCTGGAAAAAGCGAAAGTGACTGAAAAAGCAACTTCCTTCAATGAACTGATGAATCAGCAGGCGTAATTTCGCTTTCCGGTTTACGGTTTTGAGAAAAACCCGTTGCCTTTTGGTAACGGGTTTTTTTTTATTGCAGCGATAGCGAAAGCTGACGTGATAAAACGCCGTTTGGGTGTTAGCGTAACAACAAAATATTGTTATGCTTGAAATAGGGTAAGATCGTACCCATTACTGGGGGAACGAATCACTCGCCGCATCGCTATAATCTGAATGTTGTGGCTATTTTATTTTTTATCCAGGAGACGGATATGTCATACAGTGGCGAAAGAGATAACTTTGCACCCCACATGGCCCTGGTGCCAATGGTCATCGAACAGACCTCCCGTGGCGAACGTTCTTTTGATATCTACTCCCGTCTGCTTAAAGAGCGCGTCATCTTTTTGACCGGCCAGGTGGAAGACCACATGGCGAACCTGATTGTGGCGCAAATGCTGTTTCTGGAAGCGGAAAACCCGGAAAAAGACATTTACCTGTATATCAACTCCCCAGGCGGCGTGATCACAGCAGGGATGTCCATTTATGACACCATGCAGTTCATCAAGCCAGACGTCAGCACCATCTGTATGGGGCAAGCGGCGTCAATGGGTGCGTTCCTGCTGACAGCAGGCGCAAAAGGTAAGCGCTTCTGCTTGCCGAACTCCCGCGTGATGATTCACCAACCGCTGGGCGGTTATCAGGGCCAGGCGACGGACATCGAAATCCACGCCCGTGAGATCCTGAAGGTGAAAGGACGCATGAATGAGCTTATGGCGCACCATACCGGTAAGTCTCTGGAGCAGATTGAAAGCGACACCGAGCGTGACCGTTTCCTGTCCGCTTCTGAAGCTGTTGAGTATGGCTTAGTTGACTCAATCCTGAGTCAGCGTAACTAATGTCATGACCGCACGTGCCGTCGCAGGGTATATACTACTAGAGGCGGCACAACGCTTGCGTAGCAGCTTGCGCTAAAGAATGGCATTTGCGTCGTCATATGCGGCACAAAGAACTTAAAAAGAGGTTTTGACTCATGACAGATAAACGCAAAGATGGCTCGGGCAAACTGTTGTACTGCTCTTTTTGCGGCAAAAGCCAGCACGAAGTGCGTAAGCTCATCGCCGGCCCATCCGTGTATATCTGCGACGAATGTGTCGACTTATGTAACGACATCATTCGCGAAGAGATTAAAGAAGTGGCGCCGCATCGCGAACGCAGTGCTCTGCCGACGCCACATGAAATTCGTCATCACTTAGATGACTACGTTATCGGTCAGGAACAGGCGAAAAAGGTGCTGGCCGTTGCGGTTTATAACCACTACAAACGTCTGCGCAATGGTGATACCAACAACGGCGTTGAGCTCGGCAAAAGTAACATTCTGCTGATCGGCCCGACCGGTTCCGGTAAAACGCTGCTGGCCGAAACGCTGGCCCGTCTGCTGGACGTACCGTTCACGATGGCCGATGCCACCACGCTGACCGAAGCGGGTTACGTGGGGGAAGACGTTGAAAACATTATTCAGAAGCTGCTGCAGAAGTGCGATTACGACGTACAGAAAGCACAGCGCGGTATTGTTTACATCGATGAAATCGACAAGATTTCCCGTAAGTCCGATAACCCGTCAATTACCCGTGACGTGTCCGGCGAAGGCGTACAGCAGGCGCTGCTGAAGCTGATTGAAGGCACCGTGGCAGCCGTACCGCCGCAGGGTGGCCGTAAACATCCGCAGCAGGAGTTCCTGCAGGTTGATACCTCGAAGATCCTGTTTATCTGCGGTGGTGCATTTGCGGGTCTGGATAAAGTCATTGCTAACCGTGTTGAAACTGGCTCCGGCATTGGTTTCGGCGCAACGGTAAAAGCAAAATCCGACAAAGCCAGCGAAGGCGAACTGCTGACCCAGGTTGAGCCAGAAGATCTGATCAAATTTGGTCTGATCCCTGAGTTCATTGGTCGTCTGCCGGTCGTGGCAACGCTGACCGAGCTCAGCGAAGAAGCGCTGATTCAGATCCTCAAAGAGCCGAAAAACGCCCTGACTAAGCAGTATCAGGCGCTGTTCAACCTCGAAGGTGTGGATCTGGAATTCCGCGACGAAGCGCTGGATGCGATTGCCAAGAAAGCCATGGCGCGTAAAACCGGCGCGCGTGGTTTGCGTTCCATCGTGGAAGCTGCGCTGCTCGAAACCATGTACGATCTGCCTTCCATGGAAGACGTTGAGAAAGTGGTCATCGACGAGTCGGTCATTGCTGGCCAGGGCGAACCGCTGCTTATCTACGGCAAGCCGGAAGCGCAGCAGGCATCTGGCGAATAATTCACCAGTTCATACAATCAGTTAATCAAAAAGGGGGGATTTTATCTCCCCTTTTATTTTTCCGTATTCATGGCGTTGAATGTGTGGAATACATCCCCATATACTGGTTACATGTTAATGGTTGTGTGAAGCACAGTCGCATGACCAGCTTACCTGGCGGACACTAAACTAAGAGAGAGCTCTATGAATCCTGAGCGTTCTGAACGCATTGAAATCCCCGTATTGCCGTTGCGCGATGTGGTGGTTTATCCGCACATGGTCATTCCCTTATTTGTAGGGCGGGAAAAATCTATCCGTTGTCTGGAAGCGGCCATGGATCATGATAAAAAAATCATGCTGGTCGCCCAGAAAGACGCTTCAACGGATGAGCCGGGTGTAAACGATCTTTTCACCGTTGGGACCGTGGCCTCTATTTTGCAAATGCTGAAACTGCCTGACGGTACGGTCAAAGTACTGGTTGAAGGCCTTCAGCGTGCGCGTATCAGCGCGCTGTCTGACAACGGAGAACACTTCTCGGCGAAGGCCGAGTACCTGGAGTCGCCGGCGATTGAAGAGCGCGAGCAGGAAGTGCTGGTGCGTACGGCAATCGGTCAGTTTGAAGGCTATATCAAGCTGAACAAAAAAATTCCACCGGAAGTGCTGACGTCGCTGAACAGTATCGACGATCCGGCGCGCCTGGCGGATACCATTGCCGCGCATATGCCGCTGAAGCTGGCGGATAAACAGTCCGTCCTCGAGATGTCCGACATCAACGAACGCCTGGAATATCTGATGGCGATGATGGAGTCGGAAATCGATCTGCTGCAGGTTGAGAAACGTATTCGCAACCGCGTGAAAAAGCAGATGGAGAAATCTCAGCGCGAGTACTATCTGAACGAGCAAATGAAAGCCATTCAGAAAGAGCTCGGCGAGATGGACGATGCGCCGGACGAGAACGAAGCGCTGAAGCGTAAGATCGATGCGGCGAAAATGCCGAAAGAGGCGAAAGAGAAAACCGAAGCCGAACTGCAAAAGCTGAAAATGATGTCGCCGATGTCAGCTGAAGCGACCGTGGTTCGTGGCTATATCGACTGGATGGTGCAGGTACCGTGGAATGCGCGTAGCAAGGTCAAAAAAGACCTTCGCCAGGCGCAGGAAATCCTTGATACCGACCATTATGGTCTGGAACGCGTGAAAGATCGCATCCTTGAGTATCTTGCGGTTCAAAGCCGAGTGAACAAAATCAAGGGGCCGATCCTGTGTCTGGTTGGGCCGCCGGGGGTGGGTAAAACCTCTCTGGGTCAGTCCATCGCGAAGGCGACCGGGCGCAAATACATCCGTATGGCGCTGGGCGGCGTGCGTGATGAAGCGGAAATCCGCGGCCACCGTCGTACCTATATTGGTTCGATGCCGGGCAAACTGATTCAGAAGATGGCCAAAGTGGGCGTGAAAAACCCGCTGTTCCTGCTTGATGAGATCGACAAGATGTCCTCCGACATGCGCGGCGATCCTGCTTCTGCACTGCTTGAAGTGCTGGATCCTGAGCAGAACGTGGCGTTCAGCGACCACTACCTGGAAGTGGACTACGATCTCAGCGACGTAATGTTTGTTGCGACCTCGAACTCCATGAATATTCCGGCACCGCTGCTGGACCGTATGGAAGTGATTCGTCTGTCTGGCTATACCGAAGATGAGAAGCTGAACATCGCTAAACGTCACCTGCTGCCGAAGCAGATTGAACGTAACGCCCTGAAAAAAGGCGAACTGACGGTCGATGACAGCGCCATTGTCGGTATTATCCGCTATTACACCCGCGAAGCGGGCGTGCGTAGCCTGGAGCGTGAAATCTCCAAACTGTGCCGTAAAGCGGTGAAACAGCTGCTGCTGGATAAAGCGCTGAAGCACATCGAGATTAACGGCGATAACCTGCACGATTACCTCGGCGTTCAGCGCTTTGACTACGGCCGCGCCGATGACGAAAACCGCGTGGGTCAGGTGACCGGCCTGGCGTGGACGGAAGTGGGCGGCGATCTGCTGACTATCGAAACCGCCTGCGTCCCGGGTAAAGGCAAGCTGACCTACACCGGCTCCCTGGGGGAAGTCATGCAGGAGTCCATTCAGGCTGCGCTGACCGTGGTGCGCGCGCGCGCGGAAAAACTGGGCATCAATCCAGATTTCTACGAAAAACGCGACATCCACGTTCACGTACCGGAAGGGGCAACGCCGAAAGACGGTCCGAGCGCCGGTATCGCGATGTGTACCGCGTTGGTTTCCTGCCTGACCGGCAACCCGGTGCGTGCAGACGTGGCGATGACGGGCGAAATTACCCTGCGTGGCCAGGTGCTGCCGATCGGCGGTCTGAAGGAAAAACTGCTGGCAGCACACCGCGGCGGTATTAAGACTGTTCTGATTCCTGATGAGAACAAACGCGATCTGGAAGAAATTCCGGACAACGTTCTGGCGGATCTGGATATTCATCCGGTGAAACGAATTGAGGAAGTTCTGTCCCTTGCTCTGCAAAACGAACCCAGCGGAATGCAGGTTGTAACGGCAAAATAGTGACCTCGCGCAAAGAGCGTTAATAAAAAGCGGGCTGGCAAGCATAAACTGACTTGCCAGCCTTTTTTTGTCTCGCTAATTTAGACGGCTGGCAGGTGTGTCTTCGACAACGGGTGTTGTAAGGGCATGGGAGTCCTGATATAACTGCTCCGCGATTGCGCCGTGAAGGATTCAGGTGCGATATAAATAATAAAGAGAGGAAGAGAACAGTGAACAAATCTCAACTGATTGACAAAATTGCTGCTGGCGCGGATATCTCCAAAGCTGCAGCTGGACGTGCGTTAGATGCTTTAATTGCTTCTGTTACTGAATCTCTGCAAGCTGGGGATGACGTTGCGCTGGTAGGCTTTGGTACCTTTGCGGTTAAAGAGCGTGCTGCCCGTACTGGCCGCAACCCTCAGACCGGTAAAGAGATCACTATTGCTGCCGCTAAAGTTCCGGCATTCCGTGCAGGTAAAGCACTGAAAGACGCGGTAAACTGATCGCTTTCCCGCTAGGGGAATGTGGAAAAGTACAAGGGCGCATCATCTGATGTGCCTTTTTTTATGCCTTAATGCGTACTTTTAAGTGTTTATATGCGGTGTGTGCTGACAACCGCCCCGGTTTCTTGTCAAAATACGCCCTCACGCGCAGCCGCCACACGTGCTATGCTGCTCGAGATATAAAAGTCACCTACAGCGGAGTGTTGTTACACCATGATGGACAATTTACGCACGGCAGCGAACAGCGTCGTGATCAAAGTCATTTTCGGTCTCATTATCGTGTCGTTCATCTTGACCGGCGTGAGTGGTTACCTGATTGGCGGTAGCAATAATTTTGCCGCGAAAGTGAATGGCCAGGAAATTGGTCGCGCCCAGTTTGAAAATGCCGTTGCCAGCGAACGTAATCGCATGCAGCAGCAGCTTGGCGATCAGTTCTCTGAACTGGCGGCCAACGAAAACTACATCAAAACCATGCGTCAGCAGGTGCTCAATCGTCTGATCGACGAAGCGCTGCTCGACCAGTACGCCAAAGACCTTGGCCTCGGCATCAGCGATGAGCAGGTGCGTAACGCTATTTTTGCGACCCCGGCGTTCCAGAGCGAAGGCAAATTCGACAACACTCGCTACAGCGCACTGATCAATCAAATGGGGATGAACCCTGACCAGTACGCGCAGGCGCTGCGTAACCAGTTAACCACCCAGCAGCTGATTAATGCCGTTGCCGGTACCGACTTCATGCTGCCTGGCGAAACCGACCAACTGGCGGCGCTGGTTTCCCAGCAGCGTCTGGTGCGCGAAGCCACGATTGACGTGAACGCACTGGCGGCGAAACAGCAGGTGAGCGATCAGGAAATTGCCAGCTACTACGAGCAGAACAAAGGTCAGTTCGTGGCACCGGAGCAGTTCCGCGTCAGCTACATTAAGCTGGACGCTGCGGCGATGAGCCAGAACGTCTCTGACGACGAGATCCAGTCTTACTACGATCAGCATCAGGATCAGTTCACCCAGCCGCAGCGCGAGCGCTACAGCGTGATTCAGACGAAAACCGAAGCCGATGCGAAAGCGGTGCTTGATGCGCTGAACAACGGCGGCGACTTTGCCGCGCTGGCAAAAGAGAAATCGACCGACATTATCTCCGCACGTAACGGCGGCGATATGGGCTGGCTGGAAGCTTCCACGCTGCCGGACGAACTGAAAAATGCCGGTCTGAAAGAGAAAGGCCAGCTGTCAGGGGTGATCAAATCTTCCGTGGGCTTCCTGGTCGCGCGTCTGGACGATGTGCAGCCGGCAAAAGTCAAACCGCTGGCCGATGTTCATAATGACATCGCTAACAAAGTGAAGCAGGAAAAAGCGCTCGACGCGTTCTATGCGCTGCAGCAGAAAGTGAGCGACGCGGCGAGCAACGATAACGACTCTCTGGCCGGTGCTGAACAGGCCGCAGGCGTGAAAGCCGTAGAAACCGGCTGGTTTGACCGCAATAATCTGCCGGCGGAGCTGAACTTTAAGCCCGTCTCCGACGCTATCTTTAACGGCGGTCTGGTGGGTGAAAACGGCATGCCGGGCAGCAACTCCGACATCATTACCGTTGATGGCGATCGTGCCTTCGTCCTGCGCGTGAGCGAGCACAAAGCGGAAGCGGTGAAACCGCTGGCCGAGGTGAAAGCGCAGGTGACCGATATCGTTAAGCACAACAAAGCAGCGCAGCAGGCGAAGATGGATGCTGAGAAACTGCTGGTAGCGCTGAAAGACGGTAAAGGTGACGATGCGATGAAAGCCGCTGGCCTGAGCTTTAGCGCAAGCAAAACGCTGAGCCGCACGGGTCAGGACCCGCTGAGCCAGGCGGCCTTTGCGCTGCCGCTGCCGCAGAAAGATAAACCGAGCTACGGTATCGGCAACGATATGCAGGGCAACGTGGTACTGCTGGCGCTCGACGAAGTGAAAGCAGGCGAAATGCCGGAAGCGCAGAAGAAAGCAATGGTTCAGGGCATTACGCAGAACAACGCGCAGATCGCGTTTGAAGCGATGATGAACAACCTGCGTAAATCCGCGAAGATTAAACTCGGCGATATCATCGACCAGCAGCAATAATCCGGAACGCTTCTCGCATAAATTTGTAATGCGATGCACACACCAAAGGCCGCTTTCGCGGCCTTTTCCACATTTAAAATCTGCCTTTTGCGCGTCGCTCTGCCGCTGGTTATGGTGCTCAGGTCATCAACCATAAGGAGACATCAACATGAAACGTGGAATCAAAATGTGTGTTATTGCGGCGGTCGTGACCTGCCTGGGTATGAGTTTTAGCGCGCAGGCCGCGCAGCCTGTGGCGGCCAAAACGTCCCAGCAACAGAGTAAAGCCAGCGCCGCCTCCGGCGAACAGGCGAAGGCCACGCCGGCCACGAAAGCGGCCGATGAGGACGGCACCCGGGTCAGTATTAATACCGCGTCAGCCGAAGCGCTCGCCCTGGTGATGAACGGCGTGGGGCTGAAGAAAGCACAGGCTATCGTCAGCTACCGTGAAGAGTACGGCCCCTTCAAAACGGTGGACGACCTCAAGCAGGTGCCGGGTATGGGGAGCTCGCTGGTTGAGCGTAATCTGGCCCACCTCACGCTTTAATTTACTTTGATGGTTTGCAGTCGTCTGAAAATTTGCCAGACTAAAGAGGTCATACCAGTGGTGTGACCTTTGACTCTATTCATAATTTAAAACAATAAGGCTATGGCGCTATGCAGACGAAAATCAAAGTTCGCGGTTATCACCTGGATGTTTATCAGCATGTTAACAACGCGCGCTATCTGGAGTTTCTGGAAGAGGCTCGTTGGGATGGGCTGGAAAATAGCGCAGGGTTCCAGTGGATGAGCGCGCACCACATCGCCTTCGTGGTGGTGAATATCAACATCAACTACCGCCGTCCGGCGGTATTGGGCGATGTGCTCACGGTGACCAGTAAAGTAGAGCAGCTAAACGGCAAAAGCGGCGTGCTCAGCCAGGTGGTTACGCTGGATCCGGAAGGGCAGGTTGTCGCCGATGCGCTGATTACCTTTGTGTGTATTGACCTGAAAACGCAGAAGGCGCTGGCGCTGGAAGGTGAGCTGCGCCAACACCTGGAAGCAATGGTGGAGTGATACACCGATGCTCGGGGCGGCATAACATGTAGGCCTGATAAGCGAAGCGCCATCAGGCGACACGGTGCAGTTGCCGGATGGCGGCGTTGCCTTATCCGGCCTACAACACAGCCGTTGCTGGAAGTGAAGGGCAATAACATGTAGGCCTGATAAGCGAAGCGCCATCAGGCGGTATGGCGCAGTTGCCGGATGGCGGCGCGGTCTTATCCGGTCGTCGCGTCAGGCTTATTTAAGCCCCGTCTTTTGCTTCATCGTTGCCATAATGCCCGGTTTATCCGCCAGATAATGGTTCAACCCGTTAGCGCGCAGGCTACAGGCCGCGCAGTGGCCACAGCCATCGCCCTTAATGCCGTTGTAGCAGGTCAGCGTTTCGCTGCGAACCAGATCCAGCTTGCCCCAATAGTCCGCCAGCGCCCAGGTCTGCGCTTTATCCAGCCACATCAGCGGCGTTTCAAAACGCATATCTTTCGCCATTCCCAGGCTTACCGCGTGGTTCAGCGCCTTCACAAACTCGTCGCGGCAGTCCGGGTAGCCGGAGAAGTCGGTCTCGCACACGCCGGTGATAACCGCTTCTGCCTTCACCTGGTAGGCGTAAATAGCGGCGAGCGTCAGGAACAGAATATTACGTCCAGGGACGAAGGTGTTTGGGATGCCGTCGGCGTTAGGCTCGTAGTCCGGCACCGGGATGCTGTCGCGGGTCAGGCTGCTGACCGCCAGCTCATTCAAGAGCGTAACGTCGAGCACCTTGTGTGCGCGGGCACCCAATGTTAGCGCCAGTTCGCGAGCCACATCAATCTCGGCGCGGTGGCGCTGGCCATAATCAAACGTGACGCAGTGAACTTCATCATATTGATGCAACGCCTGCACCAGGCATGTGGTGGAGTCTTGTCCACCGCTAAAGACGACAACGGCACGTTTCATGGCTTTTCCTGTCTGTGACTCTAAAAGCCGCTATGGTAACGCCTGTGCGCCGCGGCGACCAGCTTCTTCACCGCGTGGCAGGCGGTAGCCACGCTTCGTTGAAATCAAACCAGCCGCGGGCGTTCAGGCGAATGCCGTTTACCCCCGGCGGCGCGCTGACCTGATACTGATAGTTAAACAATGGCGTCAGTATGGCATCTCCCATCAGCCGAGTGAAAATACGCTTTAGCGCGGCGATGCGTTCGTCATCCTCTGGCTGAGCTTGGGCATCGTCCAGCGCCGACTGAAGATGTGCGGCCTGTGCATCGGTAAACAACGCCGGCCAGAGCGCGTCGCAGCGCAGCCATTGCTCCAGCGCGTACTCCGGCATTTCACCGATCAGCCGGTCGCCCATAAAGAGATCGGCCTGCGGCAAATCAGGGCAGCCGGTCCAGCTTTTGGCATCGTAAAATAGCAACGTCAGCTCACAGCCCAGCCGTCCCAGCGCTATTTTCAGCTCTTCCGCCATGGTATGCAGCTCCACGGGGAGGTGGTAAAGCAGCGTAAGCTGAGCTGGCAGCGGCACGTTGGGATCCTCCTGAGCCAGTGGAATATCCCAACCTGGCAACATCTCCTCGCTCGGCGTGATCAGATTTTCCCCAAGCGGCAGGCTTTGCAACAGGCCGGAGCGGTGAATCAGCGCAATCACCCGCTGCGCCTGTGCCCGGCTGAGCCGAGGGCTTTGCCGCAGCGCCAGGTAGCAAAACCCAAGACTGATGCTGTGGCTCACCAGACGCAGTTCGCCCAGCTCCTCTGGCTTACCGATGGCTATCTGTACCGGGTGTTGACAGCTGGTGCCAAGCCCCTGCTCAAAAAGCTGCGGAGTGATCCAGTATTCGATCGCCTGCAGCAGCGGATGGCCAAGATGATAACGATGATGGCTTTCAATACGCACCAGCTCCGGCTCAAAGATCTTCAGCATAAATGGGCCTGTACCTTGCTCCGGATCTTCCGGATGCGCCAGAACGCTACAGTAGCTCGCCAGCCGATGCGCCAGCAAGTAGTCCGGACGGTGGAGCGTAAAACTCAGACACTGCGGATGGGTCTGCGTAATGGCTTTCACGCTGGCAAACAGTTTTGCCAGCTCAGGCAGCGCAAAGAGCATCAACAGACGACGGCGAAGCTGCTCGGTTTCTACCACATCGCCATTGTGCCAGTGCAGCGTCGAGCGAATGTAGAACTGCCAGCACAGCCCGTCGTCCGACACCGACCAGTGGTGTGCCAGATCTCCCCGTGGCTGCGACGCATCGTGATTGAAGCGGGTCAGGCCGGAGTATATTTGCCCGGCCAGATGCTGTTCGGCGCGCCCGGCGAGAAAACCCGGATGCAACGGCTCCAGCGGGCGATAATAGGGAATACGCAGCGTCGGCGTATTGTTCTGCCACTGGCCGCCGAGAAACGGATGCAGCAACGCCCGCAGCTCGATGGGGGCGATCTGAGCCAGCTCCAGCGCGTTGTGCTGCTGGCCGCGGTTAAGTGCGGTTTCCATCATCTCGTTACGCAGCTGCTCCGGCGTGGTGTGAAAACGCAGTAGCCCGCGCTTGCCGCGCCCGGATTGTGCCTGCCAGCTAAGCCAGCCGGCCTCCTGCGACTGACGCAGCAGCGTGCGCACGTGGCGCTCGCTGCAAAAACAGCGGGCAGCCAGTTCGGCAATCGTGACCTGCTGAACCTCACCCTGCGAAGGCTGCCATAGGCGCTGGAATTGATTTAAACGGTTTAACAGTCGCATAGAAACCCGGAACAATAAAAATGAAGTATTCAGTATTACTTCCGTATATCCCAGCGGATACTGCTTAACAAGAGAGAGCGATCACAAGCGAGAGAAATCATGGCAAGACTGGCGGCGTTTGATATGGATGGCACACTGTTGATGCCGGATCACCGTATGGGGGAAAGAACCGTTGCGGTACTCAAGCGGCTGCGTGAGCGCCAGATAACCCTGACTTTTGCCACCGGCCGTCACGTACTGGAAATGCGCCCGCTGGTGGAAACGCTGTCGTTAAACGCCTTTTTGATCACCGGCAACGGCACGCGTATTCATAACCAGCAGGGCGAGGTGCTGTATCGCAGCGATCTTTCGCCGGACGTCGCTGAGCAGGTGCTGCATTCACACTGGGACACGAAAGCCAGTATGCATGTGTTTAACGACGGCGGCTGGTTTACCGGACAGGAGATTCCTGAGCTTCTTGTGGCGCACGTTTATAGCGGTTTTCGCTACCAGCTGCGCGATCTACGACGGATCCCGGCACATCAGGTCACCAAAATTTGTTTCTGTGGCGATCACGACGATCTTTGTCGTCTGCGAATTCAGTTAACCGACGCGCTGGATAAGCGCGCCGATATCTGTTTCTCGGCGGTGGATTGCCTGGAAGTGCTGCCGCGCGGTAGCAATAAAGGGGCGGCGTTGACGGTGCTGAGCGACCATCTTGGCGTCAGTATGGCAGAGTGCATGGCCTTCGGCGATGCGATGAACGACCGTGAGATGCTGGGGCTGGTGGGCCGTGGCGTCATTATGGGGAACGCGATGGGACAGCTTAAAGCCGCACTGCCTCACCTGCCGGTTATCGGAAACTGCAACAACCAAGCGGTTTCTCACTATTTAACTCATTGGCTGGATACACCAAATCTACCTTATTCCCCCGAATAGAGAGACCTTTCCAGCAAGCCAGGCATCTGATGATGCCTGGCTTTTTTTATTGGCCAAGCAGTTGCTCAATCTCACGGCGCCACGGCGTTGTATCACCAATATTCTTCGCTACCCATTGCGCGTTGTAATAGGTGTCGAGATAGCGCTCGCCGCTGTCGCACAGCAGCGTGACGATTGAACCGCTTTTCCCTTCGGTGCGCATCTGCGCGGCCAGCTGTAATGCGCCCCACATATTGGTGCCGGTTGAAGCTCCGACCTTGCGGCCTAGCTGGGTTTCCAGCCAGTGTGCGGTGGCAACGCTGGCGGCATCCGGCACTCGCAGCATGTTATCGACCACGTCGGGAATAAAGGACGGTTCCACGCGCGGGCGGCCGATCCCCTCAATTTTACTGCCGATGCTGCCGCGCAGGCTGGCGTCCCGGTTTTGCCAGTAGTCGAGGAACACCGAATTTTCCGGATCGACCACCATCAGCTGCGTTTCATAGCCCTGGCAGCGAATATAGCGACCGATGGTGGCGGAAGTCCCGCCGGTACCGGCGCTCATCACCACCCAGGACGGCACCGGGTGAGGTTCATGGGACATCTGGCGGAAGATGCTGTCGGCGATGTTGTTGTTACCGCGCCAGTCGGTTGCGCGTTCGGCGTAGGTAAACTGATCCATATAATGGCCGTTCAGCTCGCGCGCCAGCGTTTCCGACGCGGCGTAGATTTCGCAGGCGCTGTTCACGAAGTGGCAGCGGCCGCCGTAAAACTCAATCTGTTCGATTTTACGTTTCGCGGTGCAGGCGGGCATAACCGCAATAAACGGCAGGCCCAGCAGGCGGGCGAAATAGGCTTCAGAAACCGCCGTTGACCCCGAAGAGGATTCAATGATAGTCGTCCCTTCCTGAATCCAACCGTTGCACAGCCCGTAGAGGAACAGCGAGCGCGCCAGCCGGTGCTTCAGGCTACCCGTTGGGTGGGTGCTTTCGTCTTTCAGGTACAGCTGAATGCCGGGGAACGCGGGCAGCGACAAACGAATCAGGTGCGTATCGGCGCTGCGTTGATAGTCGGCGTTAATTTCGCTTATCGCATTTTTGACCCAGGTGCTGTTCATCATCATTTTTCCGTTTGTCATTTTGTGCCCAGCTTAGCGAAAACGGCAGAAAAAATTGTTGCCATCTGGCCTTTAAAATAGAATGAAGAGAGAAAAACTTTCTCCTGGTGGGCTAAATGTTAGATAAAATTGACCGCAAGCTGCTGTCCCTGCTGCAAAATGACTGCACGCTCTCTTTGCAGGCGTTAGCGGATGCCGTTAATCTGACCACCACGCCGTGCTGGAAACGGCTAAAACGGCTGGAAGATGACGGCGTGCTGCTCGGGCGCGTGGCGCTCCTCGACGCGGAAAAGCTCGGATTAGGGCTGACGGCGTTTGTGCTGATTAAAACCCAGCACCACAGCAGTGACTGGTACAGCCTGTTTGTCAGCGAAGTGACGCAAATGCCTGAAGTGCTTGGCTTCTGGCGCATGGCCGGGGAATATGATTACCTGATGCGCGTGCAGGTTGCGGACATGAAACGCTACGATGATTTTTATAAAAGCCTGGTGAATCGCGTCCCCGGACTGTCGGACGTCACCTCAAGCTTTGCGATGGAACAGATTAAATACACCACAGCGCTTCCCATCGAATAACTCTATCTCTGGAATTTTACTGCGTGCGATTATTTGTTCAACTTAGCTGGTACTTCCGTCGGGAATGGCGTCGCTATCTCGGCGCCGTGGCCCTGCTAATCATTATTGCCATTCTGCAGCTGATCCCGCCGAAAGTGGTGGGCATCGTGGTGGACGGCGTGACGCAACGCCACTTCAGCGCCGGGACGGTGATGATGTGGATAGGCACTATGGTCCTGATTGCCGTGGTGGTTTACCTGCTGCGTTACGTCTGGCGAGTGCTGCTGTTTGGCGCCTCTTACCAGCTGGCCGTTGAGCTGCGTGAAGATTTTTACCGTCAGCTGAGCCGCCAGCATCCGGAGTTTTATCTGCGCCACCGTACCGGCGACCTGATGGCCCGCGCGACGAACGACGTTGACCGCGTGGTCTTCGCCGCCGGGGAAGGGGTGCTGACGCTGGTGGACTCGCTGGTAATGGGCTGCGCGGTGCTGATTGTCATGTCGACCCAATTGAGCTGGCAGCTGACGCTACTGGCGCTGGTGCCGATGCCTATTATGGCGCTGGTTATCCACCGCTATGGCAATCTGCTCCATGAACGCTTCAAAGTGGCGCAGGCAGCGTTTTCCAGCCTGAATGACCGTACCCAGGAGAGCCTGACGAGTATCCGCATGATTAAGGCCTTTGGTCTTGAGGATCGCCAGTCCGCGCAGTTTGCGGCCGACGCGGCAGATACCGGGGTGAAGAATATGCGCGTGGCGCGCATCGACGCCCGCTTTGATCCGACGATTTATATCGCCATCGGCATGGCGAACCTGCTGGCGATTGCCGGCGGTAGCTGGATGGTGATGCAGGGTCAGCTGACCCTTGGTCAGTTGACCAGCTTTATGATGTACCTTGGCCTGATGATTTGGCCAATGCTGGCGCTGGCGTGGATGTTTAACATCGTTGAGCGCGGTAGCGCCGCCTATAGCCGCATCCGTACTCTGCTGGCGGAGGCGCCGGTAGTGAACGATGGGTTTCAGCCGGTGCCTGCGGGGCGCGGGGTGCTTGAGCTGGTAATTCATCGTTTTTACTACCCGCAAACCGACAAACCGGCGCTGGAAGAGGTTAACGTCACGCTGCGGCCGGGCAATATGCTGGGAATATGCGGGCCGACGGGGGCGGGGAAATCGACCCTATTGTCGCTTATTCAGCGCCATTTCGACGTCAGCGAAGGCGACATCTGCTTCCATGATATCCCGCTGCGTCAGCTCCAGCTGGATGCCTGGCGCGGACGGCTGGCGGTCGTTAGCCAGACGCCGTTCCTGTTTTCTGACACGGTTGCCAACAACATTGCGCTAGGGTGCCCCAGCGCAACGCAGGAAGAGATTGAACGTGCGGCGAAGCTTGCCTGCGTGCATGAGGATATCCTGCGTCTGCCGCAGGGCTATGACACGGAAGTGGGTGAGCGCGGCGTGATGCTCTCCGGCGGGCAGAAACAGCGTATTTCCATCGCACGTGCGCTGCTGCTGGATGCGGAAATCCTGATCCTCGACGATTCGCTGTCGGCGGTTGACGGCCGTACCGAGCATCAAATTTTGCATAATCTGCGCCAGTGGGGCGAAGGGCGGACGGTCATTATCAGCGCCCACCGCCTCTCGGCATTGACCGACGCCAGTGAAATTATCGTGATGCAGCACGGGCATATCGCGCAGCGCGGGCAGCATGAGCAACTGGCGGCGCAGGCAGGCTGGTATCGCGACATGTACCGCTATCAACAGCTGGAAGCCGCGCTGAATGACGCGCCGGAAGAAGAAAAGCCGGAGGTGGCAGATGCGTAGTTTCGGACAACTGTGGCCTACGTTAAAGCGGCTGCTGGCCTACGGTTCGCCGTGGCGCAGGCCGCTGTCGATTGCGGTCGTCATGTTATGGATCGCCGCCGCCGCGGAGGTGAGCGGACCGTTGTTGATAAGCTACTTTATCGACAACATGGTGGCGAAGGATATTCTGCCCTTGGGCAAGGTGGCCGGGCTGGCGGCGGCCTACGTCGGCCTTCAGCTGCTGGCGGCCACGCTGCACTATAGCCAGTCGCTGCTGTTCAACCGCGCGGCGGTCGGCGTGGTGCAACAGCTGCGCAGCGACGTCATGGATGCGGCGCTGCGACAGCCCCTGAGCGAGTTTGACACTCAGCCGGTCGGCCAGCTGATTTCGCGGGTCACCAACGACACTGAAGTGATCCGTGACCTGTACGTGACCGTCGTCGCTACGGTGCTGCGCAGCGCGGCGCTGATTGGTGCCATGCTGGTGGCGATGTTTAGCCTTGACTGGCGCATGGCGCTGGTGGCGATCGCTATCTTCCCGGCAGTATTGACGGTGATGGTGATTTACCAGCGTTACAGCACGCCGATCGTGCGCCGCGTGCGCGCCTATCTGGCCGATATTAACGATGGCTTTAATGAAGTGATCAACGGCATGAGCGTGATCCAGCAGTTCCGTCAGCAGGTGCGCTTTGGCGAACGTATCGGCGAGGTTAGCCGCTCGCACTATCTGGCGCGGATGCAAACCCTGCGGCTGGACGGTTTCTTGCTGCGGCCACTGCTCAGTCTGTTTTCCTCCCTGATTCTGTGCGGGCTGCTGATGCTGTTTGGCTTTAGCGCGCAGGGCTCCATCGAGGTGGGCGTTCTGTACGCGTTTATCAGCTACCTTGGGCGGCTCAATGAGCCGTTGATCGAGCTGACGACCCAGCAGTCGATGCTGCAACAGGCGGTGGTTGCCGGCGAGCGCGTCTTTGAATTAATGGATCGCCCGCGCCAGCAGTACGGCGACGATATTGCTCCACTCACCAGCGGCGATATTGATATTGATAACGTGTCGTTCGCCTATCGCGATGACAAAATGGTGCTGCAAAATATCTCTCTGTCGATTCCGGCGCGCAGCTTCGTTGCGCTGGTCGGGCATACCGGCAGCGGGAAGAGCACGCTGGCCAGCCTGCTGATGGGCTACTACCCGCCAAATAGCGGCGAAATTCGCCTTGGCGGTCGTCCGCTGCCCAGCCTCAGTCACCAGGTGCTGCGTCAGGGCATCGCCGTGGTGCAGCAGGATCCTGTCGTGCTGGCGGACTCCTTTTTTGCCAACGTTACGCTGGGGCGCGACATCAGCGAAGCGCAGGTCTGGCAGGTGCTGGAAACGGTGCAGCTGGCCTCGTTGGCGCGTGAAATGAGCGACGGCATCTATACCCATCTGGGCGAGCAGGGCAATAACCTGTCGGTTGGTCAGAAGCAGCTGTTGGCGCTGGCCCGCGTGTTGGTTGATACCCCGCAGGTGCTGATTCTTGATGAGGCCACCGCCAATATTGATTCCGGCACCGAGCGCGCGATTCAGCAGGCGCTGGCCGCAGTGCGCCAGCACACGACGCTGGTGGTGATTGCCCACCGGCTGTCGACCATCGTTGAGGCAGACACCATTATGGTGCTGCACCGTGGTCAGGCGGTAGAACAGGGGACCCATCAGCAACTGCTTGAAGCCAAAGGGCGTTACTGGCAGATGTATCAACTCCAGTTGGCAGGTGAAGAGTTGGCGGCGTCGGGTCAGGATGACGCGCTGACCGCGTGATGCACCAGCGTTAAGCATTTTTCTAACAGAATGCATTTGTGACACGCATCATGCACCCGCATGGTGCGTTTTTCTTTTCAACGCCACCTTATTGCGCCCGTCTCCCCCGATTTTTCCCGCCTGCGCATCATTTTTCATTTCTGGCACGCCCCTTGCTTTATCTCTTCTGTGTTCGCAGCCACTACCGAATTCTGACTGGAGGGGATCTATGAAGCTGGTTACCGTGGTAATCAAACCATTCAAACTCGAAGACGTTCGCGAAGCGCTGTCTTCAATTGGTATTCAGGGCTTAACGGTGACGGAAGTGAAAGGCTTCGGTCGTCAGAAGGGTCATGCAGAGCTTTACCGCGGTGCGGAGTACAGCGTCAACTTCCTGCCCAAAGTAAAGATTGATGTGGCGATCGCCGACGATCAACTTGATGAAGTTGTTGATGTGATCAGCAAAGCCGCTTACACCGGAAAAATTGGCGACGGTAAGATTTTTGTCGCCGAACTGCAGCGCGTGATCCGTATTCGTACCGGCGAAGCCGACGAAGCGGCGCTGTAATTCCCAGCCAGCACAGTGATAGGGATCGAGATGATGAAAAAAACAATGGTAAAAACGGGGTTGAGCGCGCTGGCGCTGTTGCCGGGTCTGGCAATGGCGGCACCGGCGGCGGTAGATAAAGCCGATAACGCCTTTATGATGATTTGTACCGCGCTGGTGCTGTTTATGACCATTCCGGGGATTGCGCTGTTCTACGGCGGCCTGATTCGCGGTAAAAACGTGCTCTCCATGCTGACGCAGGTGGCGGTGACGTTTGCGCTGGTGTGCGTTCTGTGGGTGGTCTATGGCTATTCGCTGGCCTTTGGCACCGGCGGCAGCTTCTTTGGCAGCTTCGACTGGCTGATGCTGAAGAATATCAAAATTACCGATCTGATGGGCTCGTTCTATCAGTACATCCACGTGGCCTTCCAGGGCTCCTTTGCCTGCATTACCGTTGGCCTTATCGTCGGCGCGCTGGCCGAGCGTATTCGCTTCTCAGCGGTGCTGATTTTCGTGGTGATTTGGTTGACGCTTTCTTACATCCCGATTGCCCATATGGTCTGGGGCGGCGGCCTGCTGGCGAGCCACGGCGCGCTCGACTTTGCGGGCGGCACGGTGGTGCACATTAACGCCGCGGTGGCGGGCCTGGTTGGGGCATACCTGATTGGTAAACGCGTGGGCTTCGGCAAAGAAGCGTTTAAACCGCACAACCTGCCGATGGTGTTTATTGGTACGGCGATCCTCTATTTTGGCTGGTTTGGCTTCAACGCGGGCTCCGCGAGCGCAGCCAATGAGATCGCTGGTCTGGCCTTCGTTAACACGGTGGTTGCTACGGCGGCCGCTATCCTCGGCTGGGTCTTCGGCGAATGGGCGCTGCGCGGTAAACCGTCACTGCTGGGTGCCTGCTCCGGTGCCATTGCGGGGCTGGTGGGGATTACCCCAGCTTGCGGCTACATTGGCGTAGGCGGTGCGTTGATTCTGGGTATCATTGCCGGTCTGGCAGGTCTGTGGGGCGTGACCTCGCTGAAACGCTGGCTGCGTGTTGATGACCCGTGTGACGTCTTCGGCGTACATGGTGTGTGCGGCATCGTTGGCTGTATTCTGACCGGTATCTTTGCTTCTACCGCACTGGGCGGTGTGGGCTACGCAGAAGGTGTCACCATGGGCCATCAGGTGCTGGTACAGCTGGAAAGTATCGCCATCACTATCGTCTGGTCGGGTATTGTGGCTTATGTCGGCTATAAAGTGGCGGATCTGACGGTTGGCCTGCGCGTGCCGGAAGATCAGGAACGTGAAGGTCTGGACGTCAACAGCCACGGCGAAAACGCCTACAACGCCTGATCGTGATGACCGCCCGGCCGCGCATGGCAACGCCGGGCGTTGCCGAAACGAAGTTTGCGCCTCGTTCTGGCAGAAAGCGGGTTATCTCCAAAGCCAAAAAAGCCTCCCAATGGGAGGCTTTTTTGTGCCTTGGAATGAGGTCTAGCCGCGGTTACGCATCACGCCTTCCTGCACCGTAGAGGCGACCAGCACGCCGTCCTGGGTGTAGAATTCGCCGCGCACAAAACCACGCGCGCTGGAGGCCGATGTGCTTTCCACGCTGTACAGCAGCCATTCGTTCATATTGAACGGGCGGTGGAACCACATGGAATGATCGATGGTCGCTACCTGCATGCCCGGCTCCAGGAAGCCGACGCCGTGCGGCTGTAGCGCCACCGGCAGGAAATTAAAGTCGGAAGCATAGCCCAACAGGTACTGGTGAATATGCAGCGAGTCTGGCACGGCGCCGTTGGCGCGGATCCAGACCTGGCGGCGCGGTTCGGCGACATGGCCTTTCAGCGGGTTATGGAATTCGACCGGGCGAATTTCTAACGGTTTATCACAGAGAAACTTTTCTTTCGCCTGCGGCGGCAGCAGATGCGCCAGCGAACGGGCGATGTCGGTTTCCGACGGCAGACCTTCCGGCGACGGTGCGGCCGGCATGGTCTTCTGGTGTTCATAGCCCGGCTCAGGTGCCTGGAATGATGCGGTCATGTAGAAGATCGGTTTGCCGTTCTGAATAGCCGCTACGCGGCGCGCGCTAAAGCTGTTGCCGTCGCGCAGCACTTCAACGTCGTAAACAATCGGCTTCTGACTGTCTCCGGGACGCAGGAAGTAGCTGTGGAATGAATGCACCAGACGGTCGCTGGGGACAGTCTCTTTTGCCGCATACAGCGCCTGGCCGACAACCTGTCCGCCAAAGACCTGACGCAGGCCAAGATCTTCGCTCTGTCCGCGGAACAGCCCTTCTTCAATTTTTTCCAGATTTAATAACGTCAGCAGATTCGATAGCGCCTGGCTCATTGATACCCTCTATATTTTACTGTCACAGCGTCAGGTGAATGTTTCCATTATAACGCAGTTTCGCCAGTGGTCCGATGGGTTCAATTGTCTGAATAATGGTTCGTTTGCAGGTATTAATGTGAATTATGTGCCACACTTAAGCGGTAAAATTTGTTAAGGCGTTGTCACTCAAATGAGAAAACAGCCTTAATTTGAGTGAGCGAAAAGGAGAATGCTAATGAAACTCGTGCCGATCTTAAGTGGTTTGGCGGTTGCACTGACCCTCGCGGGCTGTGCCCAGACTCACCAGCAAAGTCAGAATCAGTCACCTGCGCCAGAAGCAGCAGCCCAGGCCGCAGCAATCACGGGGCCGAACGTCTCCGGTACCGTATGGATTCGCCAGAAAGTGGCGCTGCCGCCGGATGCGGTTCTGACGGTCACCTTGTCCGATGCTTCACTGGCTGATGCGCCGTCTCGCGTACTGTCGCAGAAAGTCACGCGTACGGAAGGTAAGCAGGCGCCGTTTAGCTTCGTTCTGCCGTACAACCCGGCCGACATTCAGCCGAACGCGCGCATTCTGTTAAGCGCCGCGGTGACGCAAAACGGCAAGCTGCTGTTTATCACCGATACCATCCAGGAAGTTATCAACCACGGCGGCACTAAAGCCGATGTGACGCTGGTTCCGGTACAGCAAACCGCGGTGCCGGTGCAGGACACCGCCCCGGTTCAGGTCCCGTAACCCTCAATGCCCTCCACGTGAGGGCATTTTTTTGCCCGATGGCTGGCGATTGCCAGCTAGTACCGCCAGCGATATTTCTGCATATCAATCTGCCCACTTCCTGAAACCTGTACGCCTTCAGCCAGTAGCGCCTGACGCTGGCGCTGGAGATCGGGGCCGGTCAGTGAGATTGCACCGTGGCGGTTCACCACCCGATGCCAGGGCAGGGTTGAGCCTTCCGGCAGTCGTCTGAGCACGCCGCCCACCTGACGTGCCGCGCGCGGCGAGCCCGCAAGCCTGGCAACGTCACCGTAGGTGGTCACAGAGCCTTGCGGAATAGAGGCGACGATTTGCCAAACGCGGTGGGGAAAAGTATCAAAAGCGTCCATAGTCGGTTCCTGAGGGCAGAACTTTCAGCATAATCAGCTCGATGGCCGCTGTGAAGGGGCAATTGCGCAAGAATCCAGCAGGCAGAAGCAGATAGCTTGCAATTGCCTGCTTCAGCAGGGATAATGCGCCAGCGCGTTGGGTAACAACGCTCTCAATGGGGGCCCTGTTGGTTCTCCCGCAACGCTACTCTGTTTACCAGGTCAGGTCCGGAAGGAAGCAGCCAAGGCAGATGACGCGTGTGCCGGGATGTAGCTGGCAGGGCCCCCACCCATTTCAGGGTTAGTACTTGATAGTTAACGCTAAAAGTACTGGCACCTTCCCGCCAAAGCTCCAGTGGTACAAAAATTGTGTATCACCTTAGGGCTGCACAATGTCTCTCATGCTCTCCAGACACGGCATTTGGTACTACCGCAAAGTCAATCTCATGCCATGCGGTAAACGCCGTGAGTATCGTCGTTCGTTAGGCACACGGTCTAAAACTGAAGCTTTGAAACGTGTTGAACGTTTTGTAGATCGTCCGTGGACCGTGGTTGAAACTCCCTTGGTTACTTCAGTACCACCAGAAAATGTACAAATCCTTGCTGGACTTGATGAATTAAAATATCAGTCTGAACAGTACGTTACTTTCAAAAGTAAAGAGGTAGGGGAGCGGGAAACGGCATCTATACGGCGTTGCTTAAATAGTTACTTCAAATTTACTAACCAACCTACCAGTAAAACCCAGGCGGCAGCGTTTATTGCTGGGCTTGATCTATCTATTCCGACAAAGAATAAGTACGTTAAGAAAATTGGTGGCTTTTTCAGGTGGTTAAGTAATCGAGTGGATTTCGAGGTAAAGAACCCATTCGATGGTTTAATGCAGAAGGATAAGGAGTCTGCTGCCAGCAAACGCGAAAGTTACAGTGCTAGCCAGATAAAGCGACTAATTTCTTCCCTGGATTCATTGCCTGAGTGGAAACGATGGATCATTCTGCTAGGTCGTTTTACTGGGATGAGAGCTAATGAAATTTGTCAGCTATATCGTTGTGACATAAAGAAAATCGATGAAATCTGGTGTGCCGTGGTTGATGATAGTCAGGAAGGGCAAACAGTCAAAACAGATAGCAGTAAACGAAGTATTCCATTGCACAAAGAACTGATTTATAACGGTTTCCTTGAGTATGTAGAGAAGGCAAAGGCTCGTCTGTTCCCGCAACTGACATTTTATAAAGGTTCATTCAGCCATTACTTCACTCGCTGGTTTAGCAGTTTCCGTAAGAGGATTTCTGTGCCTGAATTTCACTCACTCAGGCATTATGTTGCAACAGCGTTCAAAACGGCTGGCGTTGCAGAACAGTTTGCGGGGGCATTTTTAGGGCATGCAAACAGTTCAATTACGTATAATCGCTATGGGAAATCTGTTGGTTTGTCAGGGCTTTATGCGTTATTGGTGCATCTTTAATTTTTCTTCCGTGGTCGGTACTAGGACTCCTAGTTGACAAAGTGAAGCTCAGGTGTCTTAAGGTTCGATGTAAGGTAGTGTTCAGGGGCTGATGGGGAGTCTGATATGGGGCTCGAGATACTCAGGATGCTGGTCTGGAGCCATTACTGCATTGTGTTCTCGGTTAGCATGAGCCTACTACAGCCATGTTTAAAATTCGTTTACGATGTAGTACTTTTTGTTTCGTGTTCACTGAAAAACTGCCCATGACTAGCCCATTGAGAGTAGATGTTGATGCATGATATCCAAGCCAAGTTATCGTCAAATTTAATAGGTAGGCTGTTGGGTAGAGACTGCATTTTTGTCCAGAATGACGTCCTGATCGCATCAAAGAATGATATTTCGATCGCATCAGATTCCTTTCGTGAATGCAAAGGTTTTGCAACTTTGCAAAATGGTATCTTTGGCCAGGTCTTGGTCCTCAATATTGGCAATAAGTCCGTAAAATATCGATTTCTCCAAAAGAGCGGCTCAGCAGAATTTTTGAAAGTCCTCAATGCATCCATTGCCGAATTCATCAACGACTATCTTTCTAAAACCTTCAATGAATTCGAAGCTTATGTGATTCATGAGTACCCAAGAGACACCCGCATGGGTTGCATTTCTCTGCTTTGCAAGAGTTTGAGTGAGTATTACTACGCACAAGCTGATGTATGGGATATGTGTCTAAAATCAGAGTCCATACAAAAAGTTAAGAAAATTGTCGGCTACCACCCAGTACAGGCGGAGGTTCTACGTGAATATCACGAGAATTACCAGCTTGAAAAACGAAAGTCATTCTTCGACCGGGTTGAGTCAAACCCGTTGACTCACGAACAACGTTTGGGTGTCTTGCGGTCTAATGATATGAACATGGTTTTGGCAGCAGCAGGTACGGGTAAAACATCTGTTATGGTTGCTAAGGCTCTTGATCTCATTGACCGTGGCCTAGCTAACCCTTCAGAAATACTCGTGCTGGCCTATAACCGTGCGGCAGCTGAAGAACTCAGGGGACGCCTTGTTGACAAAGCAGAATCAGGTCAGATCAAGTTAGAATCATTCCCACAAATATCGACTTTTCATGCATTAGGCAGGTGGCTTCTACATAACACTGGTGTACCAACCTACTTGAGTGAATTTACTGAAGACGAAATGAAATTCAAGCAGTGGGTTACTTCGTGGTTAGAAAAATACCTCGAATCAAATAGTGCTAACTTACTGAACTTCATAAGCCTTTTTCCTCAACCTGTAAATCCTTTTGGCTTCAATACTCAAGCTGAATATGAAAGATATGTTCGAGATAATGAGTTCAGAACCTTAAACGGAGACAAAGTTAAAAGTTATCAGGAGCTTCTGATAGCTAATTTTTTGTACATGAATGGGGTTGCTTATACCTACGAAGCTCCTTATGTGAGTAAAAGACGTATCGATATTGGCTTCGACTATCGCCCTGATTTTTATATTCAAGACACAAATATTTACATTGAGCACTTCGGTATAGATCGTCAGGGGAACACTCGGGCAGACATTGATGCAGCAAAATACAATGAAGCTATTCGTAACAAGCGTGTACTTCATGCTGAGTGTGGGACATCGTTGATTGAAACGTTCCATTATGAATGGATTGAAGAGAATCTGACTTCCAGCCTGAAAATTAAACTGGAGAAGCAAGGTATCAAATGTAAGCCCATAAAATCAGAAGATGTGTTGAAAAAACTTCGTGAAGAAGGGCGTATAGCCGATTGGAGTGACCTATTGAAAAAGGCACTTCAAGCAATTCGAGTTGAGCGGCTGACGGAAGAGTTAATAGCGAACAGGCTTGAGAGGGCTGGTATAAGCCAACCTAAAAATGCCGCAACATTATTGGATGCATTACATCAAGGGTACATTCAAGAGCTCAAAAATCAAAATGCCATTGATTTTGACGACATGATTATTCGAGCCATTCAGGTAATTGAAAATGAAGACTACATCCCTAAGTGGCGGTACATCTTGGTCGATGAGTTCCAAGATATATCAGCGGCACGTATGGAGTTCATTAAAGCCATTATAGCGAAAGGACCTGAACCATCCCTGACTGTAGTAGGGGATGACTGGCAGTCAATTTATCGCTTCTCTGGGGGTAAGTTGGAGTTGACAACTAGATTTGGTGAAATGATCGGTAACTACACCGCTACCAAATTACAAAAAACCTTTCGCTACAACAACAGTATCGCAAACACTGCCGGGCAATTCATAATGGAAAACCCTGAGCAGTATAAGAAGCACATAGAAACGCACGCAAAGGTAAATCTGTCACAGATATATTTGCTGGATAGTAAACCTGAGAAACAGCAAGGAGTATATGAGCGAGTTAAGGAAATCGTTCTGAAGATTAGAGAGAATGACGCCAATGGTAGTATCGCAATCATTGCACGATATAACTACCTGATAAATGAAGCTAAAGAATTGTTGAATCATTCTCGGCTACAAAAAAACACTAGCTTTTGGACCTTTCATAAATCAAAGGGGCTAGAGGCGGATTATTGTATTCTTATTGGATTCTTCCAGGGAAGGAAGGGTTTCCCTAATGAAAATAAGGATGAAGCTATTATTGAAGCCTTGCTACCATCTCTGGATTCGTATCCTCATTCTGAAGAAAGACGTCTATTGTACGTTGGTATTACACGTGCAAAGAAAAAATTGTACATAATTGCTGATCCCACAGCTCCGTCTAGTTTCATTACCGAGTTGCTTGCTCCTAAGTACGATCTGAATATTGTGTCGGCAACATTTAAAGAGCAGTTCAGGAAAATTTTCAAGTGCCCTAACTGTGAGGATGGGTACTTAAGGTTGATTAAAGGTGTCTACGGTGAATTCTACACATGTAGTACAGGACTCGGGTGTAGCGTTGGTAAGGCCAGGGTTTGTTCAATGTGCCGGGCACCTTCTGTTGATTCTAGATACACAAGTACCTGTAATAACGTTGCATGTGGTAACTCGATTAAAATATGTGACATATGTGGACGCCCAATGAAACTTCGTCATGGTAAATATGGCGAGTTTTGGGGATGCACAGGTTATGGAATCAAAGACGATCAATGCAAAAATACCATTAAAAAGTAAAAGTCATCTAATTCAATGGGTTATGTTAGAGTGCCGTGTCTGGAGAGCATGAGAGACATTGTGCAGCCCTAAGGTGATACACAATTTTTGTACCACTGGAGCTTTGGCGGGAAGGTGCCAGTACTTTTAGCGTTAACTATCAAGTACTAACCCTGAAATGGGTGGGGGCCCTGCCAACTCATACCAGTACTGAATTGTGTAGAGTTATCATGAGATTACGTTTTGGTGCGACAAAGGTAATGTAGCACTCTGAAGAACGTTGTCCAGTACTGAACCAGTGCTTGAGCAGTACTGGCAGCGTGAGATACATCGTCTTGTTGACGAGGTTGCTAAGGCATCGCGGGGATGGTCTCACAGCATCTGTTTAGCGTCTTAGATTGGAGGCTCGATGTAGGACTGCTGGACGGAAAGAATCATTATCCCAGTTTAATCTAAAAAATCAGTTTAAAACAAAAGGCGAACACTAAGTTCGCCTAATAAAAGTCAAAAACGGAAAGGAACGACGACATCATCATGGTTCGAATCGTCAACATCAAAAGGTGCAAACATTGAAAAGGTATCTGATGTCAACCCTAATCTATCCGCGATCATACGTGATGATATACCGAGGTCATTTTTTAACACATCGATCGCATCTTTAAGTACTTCAGGCTCTGTATCTGAAATTACTTCACCATATGGTTCTTTCTTAGTATATCCTTTATTGTTAAGGTATATATTTAAAGAACGATAGTCGATAGCACTAATTAGTTCGAAAAATCTTGCTCGATAAATAATCATTTTCGCACTAACCTTCCAGTGAAGAGTCAACTCGATTATTTTACGGATATTTGGTTTTGAACCCACCATACACTTTTTAAACTCACGAACAAAAATTGTTCGTGGAAAAAGGAATGCACTAGCAAACATATCTGCTTCTTTTTCCGTCTTTGAATCTCCAGTCTCAATACCTTGATGCAATATCAAATGCCCGCATTCATGGGCCAAGTCAAATCGTAACCGGCAAGCATTATCCTTTGAAGTATTACGTACAACTATAGGGTACTTTCTATTCATTGATAACGCATCAACCTTATCTGAAGGATCATCAATGAAAACAACAATTGCTCCTGCATTTTCAAGAACTCTTGTCATACTATCTATTGGTGCATCGATCCCAAGCCCCCAGTAAAGCCTTGTTTTTTCAGCTATTACCTCTATAGCTCTTGCATCTAACTCGTCAAAATTAATATCATAGTGTTCTAACACATCGAAATTTGGTGAAGGTAAATCAAGCTGTTGATGCAACACTTCGACCAGCTGCTCAAATATAGTACCAAATGCTAATACACGATTTGCAACATTTACAGGTGTTGTTTTTCTTTTGCGAAAATGACATTGCTCCGATTTAACTTCCGTTTCTAAAGGCAAAAAGAAAAACGAAAATTGCACACCAAGAAACTCCGATAATGCTTGAACTACTTCATCACTGGGTTTCCGTGCACCACTTTCAAACTGATGTATATTTTGACGACTAACATAAACAGCATCGCCGACTTCTTGCAGGGTAAATCCTTTAAGAAGCCGGGCCAAACGAAGTCGATCACCTATAAATTGTGAAAACATACTCTACTCGTCATTTACTACGGAGTCGGGTGAATCCGAATCCGGTTTTGCTTTCTTTGCAGAAACTTTAGGTTTCGGCAATGTAACAGCTTCTGGTGTGCCATTATTTTCTGTTGACGGAACCGAAGACAGTAATGGAACAAGGCCATCTAATGGGATTTCATACGAAGACACTTGTAGACCATTCAAATAACCGACAAATGTAACCGATTCAGTATATTTGAATTGATCAACTTCAACGACAAAAAACCAGATAATATCCTTGTGTTGGGGTTCTTCTAGCTCAATAAAACTCATTTGCTTTACAGCTTCAGCACAAGGGATCAGACGTCTTTCCTCTGGGGTTGAAGGTGTCCCTTTGTAGAATCTGACAGGAGTACCGTTGATAGCAAAGGTATAACGTCTGCTTTTACTAATGATGGAAAGGAAAGGCCACTTCTTCTCTACTAGTGCAGCCCTGTTTAGGCGACTACGGCAACATTCATAAGCTCTGAAGCCTAAGGACTGGTTCGTATCACCGATATCTTCATCATGGAGGTCCACTATAGAGTTGCGAACTTCAGAGATAAATTTAGCAGTAGTGATTAAATGCTCTTTTTTTAATGATGGGTTGAGATCCCATGGCTGTAGATTCTTCACTAAAACGCTCCTGTGTAACGATGCCTAACCTTGTCGGGGTTACATACATTATGTTTTTTTATTGTAATTTGTCAACATGAGGGAGGAAAGTAAACATCCCTAAGATATGTCAACGAGGATTCAAAAACCTTCGGTTTTGATACCGTTACTGTCAGTATCAGAATCTGGTATCAAAAAATAGTACTGGACAGTTTTGACACCATTGATATTATGAGCACACATTTTTGATACTTACGGGTAATGAACATGAGCCGGATATTTCTGTACTGCCGAGTTAGTACTTCAGAGCAAACTGTAGACAACCAGCTTTTGGCACTCGCTCAACGTGGTTATACCGTGCCGCCTGCTCGGGCAATCATCGAAACGATTAGTGGTGGTGTATGTGCGATGGAAAGGCCAGGATTCAAAAACCTCGTACAGAATAAGCTGGAAGCAGGCGATTCGTTGGTAGTACTGAAACTTGATCGGCTCGGTCGCGATATGATCGACGTACTTAGTACTGTCGACATGCTTCGAGCTAAAGATATAGTCGTTAAGTCCCTGGACCTAGACGGTGTAGATCTCACCAGTTCTGCTGGTCGTTTTCAGATGAGCGTACTTGCGGCCGTCGCGAACTTTGAAAAGGACCGCATCCGTGAACGGACCCAGGAAGGACTTGCAAAAGCAAAGGCTCAAGGGAAGAAGCTAGGCCGTCCTAACGCTACCAGTACTGATCGTATCCTGGCATGTAAAGAAAATGGGCTGTCCCAGTCCATGACGGCAAAAGAACTTGGTGTCTCCATCGCTACCGTAAAGAGGTACTGGAACTTTGCCCAATAACGAATTTTCTGTACTTCATGAAGGACGAAGCGACTTCTGGCATTTTGTCGAAAAGTACAATCAAGATGAAGACAGCATATTACTGTACGGTGTACTCGTTTGTGAGTTCGATACCGCAGTACTTATGAAAATATCTAGAAGTTTTTTCCCACCAGTTTTTTCATTGAGCCAACACTGATGTCCTGTCAGTTATTGTCGTACATGTTATTTGCAGATATAGGAGGATAACTCTGCATTTTTATTCATATCAAATTATCCCACTAGGATCAGTACTCTCACTAAGTGTAATGGCGTATCAGCACCTTTATAGTGAAATGACTTCAACACTAATGCCTCCACGCTCATATCGTAGTAGAAACTGGTAAACATTATCGCATGTGACTTTTGAGGTAGTTGTGGAGAACCAGTCGGTTTTTGTTTCTATTCTGTCAACCCTCGCACATTCATAGCCCGCACGATGTATTGCTATCTGTAGCAAATCCACGTCTGCTGTTGAGGCATCATCAGCGGCCGAAACAGAGCATGTAGTCAAAGCCACACATAACACTACGATTTTATTCATGAAAAACCACCTTTTTCCTGTATGCCAGCTATCCATGACCGATTAGTTCACCCCTCAATCGATAGATAAAAACGATCAATTACTTATAAATCGATCGATTAAAACGATCAAGTTGATTACTAGTAGTTTCCGATGAAATTCCATCAAATCGACGAGGGAGGGGGCGAATGGTGGTGCTGGCAAGGTTTAGAAGGAAAAAGACTTCAGGCAGGCTTTAGGAAGATGCAGTACTGACATGGGGATATCAGGTGTGATAGTACTGTTATAGCTTTAGTCATTCAGTGAGTAGATGGCAATTGAAGCTACTGCCATCTTCGGGTTTGTAGAGTGGTTGAACGTATAAGTACTGCCAATTTCACCTAGCCATCTAGACACCTGCGGAATTCACTAACATGAAAACACAAGATGTGGAAAAAAACTACCTTAATAGTGTATAGGTAATTATTTCCTCAAAAATCATTAAAAAGAACGAAGTCATGAAAAGAACGACAAAAACGAACGAGCACAGCGAGCGGAGTTTTGTCGTTCGATCATGACTGAAGACCGAACGAGTGAGCAAGGCGAGCGAGTTTGTGTCTCAAATCTATAATAGCGAACTATTATGAATAAAAAAGGAATAGGTGTACCTCGCTTCGCTTGATACACCTAAAACCTATGCGAGGTACTTCTCCGTTAGTTCACTGCGTTCACTACGGAAGAAGTACTGCTGCATCGCTTTGCTAATTGGAAGTGGGCGAGTACTTGCCTAGATATAAGGACATGGGAAGTACTGATGGATAACTGTTGAAGTTAATTACAACTCCGCTCCGCTCCGTCATTCGGGAGTACTGACGCCCTTCCACTCCACTCGCTTCGCTCACTACGTCCGGTTGCCCGCTCGTATTTAACTCGCAAACAGGTACTAGCAGTACTGAAACCACGATCACACCATTCCTGTACTACCCATGTTAGTGAATTCCACATTTACTGAACTCGTAACGATAGTGAATCACCATAACGCAAAAGACCGCAATTAAGCGGCCTTTTCGTTTACTTTATCATCCCTCTCAACATCTCTACCTGCTGTTCTGACAGCTTTCTCTTCGTACACCATTTATCGAACTGTTCAGTACTGACATCGCCGTTATGTCTCGACTTAAACGTACTGAATGCTTTTCTCAGCTTCTTATCATCTGCATTGAATACTTCCGGGCGACCTGGTTTCAACGTTTCAGTACTGTTATCTTCCAGACCCAGATCGATGTGATGGATGTTGGTAGTACCCAGTGACTCAGCCTGTTCTCTGTCGACTACGTAAACCACGATTTCAGACTGAGAACTGTAATCACGCAGATTCGAACGGTTGATGAACTGGTACAGGTTTTCAAACTCCCTGGCCTGCACCAGATCCTGGCCCGTAATGCCGAACTGCTCACGACACATCACCACTTCAACTGGGCTAGGTTTCATACTGGCTAGCCACACCGCTGTTGTGTAGTTCTGGTACGCGTTCATACCACGGCTGTTTGGTGATATGTACTGGCCTGACGTGAGAATCCTGCTCATGTCGCCTTTAGTTGAACTGTTCGACGTGTAGTAGTACTGACCCGTTACGTTCTGCTCTATGCAATGTGCAATGGTAGGCAATGCATTAGGGTTGTCAGTCCTGAAAGTACTGGTAAAGCGTTTCTTATCGAGAAAATAGAACACTTTCAGGCGGTCTTTGACGGGTAATGTACGCTGACGTAATGACACAGTGACTTCTGTAAACAGACCTGGGTTCGAACGGTACAGTAGTGATTCTGTGAATTGGTTCGCCATGAATGTCATATCCAGGCCACCATCCACATACTTCTGTACATCTACCCATGCCATAATTGATAGCTGGTTACAGTCATCGCGGTACACTTCATGTCCGTCCTGAATTTTAGTACTGAAAAAATTGCTGTTCATTCTGAACTCATCATAAAGTTCTATGAACTCGAAACGTTTATGAATATCGGATAGCAGATCATCATTGAAACGGGTGATAGGCACAGCGGTACAGTACTCTTTATCTAGATCGGTAAATCTGGTAAACAGTTGTTTATGTACCTCATGTTTTTTCTCAGTATTGATCACCTTAAAGCAATGAAGACTAACAACATCATCTAGCATGATTTTACGGTTTTTGACCAACGAGAGATCTGAAATACGCAAAAATGCACGTTCACTGATGATTAGTACTCTGTGTGAAGGTTGCTTGAGAAAAATGTTTACTGCCTCTTCAACATTGCTATGGGTTTCTGATGATATTACCGTACAGATATCACCTAACGCTGCGACTGACTGCTTCATCAACTGAAGTTCTGAGTGAACTACTAAATACGGTATATTAGTACGTTTTATCATTTCAATCATTACATATGTTTTGGCCGACCCACAATCGCCTGAAATGTATTTTAGCATTTTTACTTTCCATGTTAGTTGATACCGGACTACCTGACCGGTAGTTGTGTATTACTGCCAGAGGATATGACAGTACTGATATATGCAGAGCCTGAGTACTCCATGTACTTCAGGCTGTTTTTATTTTCAGTACTTAGTTTAAAATCATGCTCTGATTTATTAAGTACTGTATTGCCGCACTAGGACCAGGTTTCAATTCTTTAGTACTGATAAGTCGTGCAAGTTCTTCAACCTGTGAAGTACTCAGCCTGACAGTTACGACAATAGTTTTCTTTTGTTTATTTTCTTTCATATTGGATTACTTTTTTGGGTAAATTCGGCATAAAAAAAGATCACATTGCTGTGATGCTTTTATTGTACCCTTGGATTCATTTTAGCTTCATTTTTTTCACCTTGAACATTATGACAATTGTCTCTTTGCTTTTTTATGAAAATGAAGGGTTGGTGTAAGGCATTGTAATTAAGTTGATTTCTTATGCCAAAGGGAGGGTAATGTACAAAAATATTTGTGCTATAGAGAGAAAAAAATACTGAAATGATTTTTAGTTTCTATGTTGATTTGATTTTGTTTTGTGTATGTTTGCCATTGCATGATCATAGGTTGCCTGATCTGCGAATAGTACAGTCCCAAAAACAGGATGGTTTTTTATGTAAATTGCTCCAGCAGCAATTTCTTGTTCGATGATGCGACTTATTAGTTCAGCGATTGACATCATTAAGTTCCTTTTGGTGTTAATATTATGGATTAGGCATAAGAGAATCATTCGTGATAGTTACAGTTAGAAAAAACTTTCACCTTTCTTCCTACCTAATATTTATTGAAAATTACTTATATAAGGATGTTTAAATTGTACCACTCTTTTTAAAAAATTTTCACGAAAGTGCCATTTTTCTTGCTTTTTGCTCTGATACAAGATTACAAGCAAAACTATGCCAATGGTATAAGGATAAATTTTGAGCTTTGTTTGGCATAGACTGCTGAGAGGATTATCATTTGGAGCATTTCTACAAGGCCCCTAACCGCAGTCACAGTACTTCATCCCTTGCCCCGCGTTGTTCCATTCTGCGTCATGTCCAGTGCCCTTCATGATGCATACTGAACCCTGTTTCATGGCCCTGTAAAGACACCTGAAGTCTACTGTCCCGATTGAACACAGCAATGCCCTCCAGAAGAGACACGATGCCCTTTACGCTGTCAGTACAGATCCAGTACTGGACAACGTTCTTCAGAGTGCTACATTACCTTTGTCGCACCAAAACGTAATCTCATGATAACTCTACACAATTCAGTACTGGTATGAGTTGGCAGGGCCCCCACCCATTTGTGCCTCTCTTCTTTTCGCGATCCCCGCTTTTGTACCCCTTAAATAGTCAGGCCTTTTGTGCTTAACGTTCTGATGTTTAAAATAAACTTCATCTAATTGTAATAAACTTGTCATATATGTGTCATAAATTGCATTTAAATTAATATTGGGTGTTTATATTGCCTTGTGTGTTAAAAATATATTTGTGGAATGTGTTGTTAACTTGATGTATTAGTTATTACAGAAATAATACAAACAAGCCGCTGTGAAGCGCTAACACACATCCGCGTCCTGGATGACGCGTGGCGAGGATAAACATGACCATTGCAGTGCTGAACGTAAAAATTGATGAAAGCGTAAAAGAGAAACTTCGCCACTACGCGGAGGCTAATGGCCTGACGTTAGGCGCGGCGGCGGAAAAGCTGCTGCTGCTGGGTTTTGCGGCGGAAGAAGAGGCGGGCGTATGTGAAGATGACATCGACAGCCAGCATACGGAAGAAGATGTTGCACCATTTACACCTAAAGAAATCAAAGCATTACGTAAAATCCTGAAGAAGAGAAAATGAAACAGCCACCGACCATAGCCTGTAATTACAGTGAAGCCTGCGATTTGTTACGCTCGGGCTACGTAAAGCATGTTCTTCTCAACTGGAACGTGGGTAGCGATGAATTCTTTCGTATTGCCTCCGACTGGTGCGATACCGGGGCGAAGATTAAAAAAGAGGGAGAATCTTTCGTTATTTCGCTAAAAGGTTTTCCGATCCCTCCGCAGCACTAATATATTCTTTGGTTTCATTTTATTTTTATAAAGAATATATCAGCGCCAGGCCCATTCTGTTATTGCGCGCGGCAATGCATCGCGCGCGATTAAATAATTTTCCGCACTTTATTCCCGCTGTGCTGGCCCGCTAATGCGGTCCATACGGGCTGCAAAGTCATAAACGCTTGCCGCAGGGTGTTATCATCCAGCGTGAAGGGAATACGCAGGTTCCGCTCACCGCCACCGGCCAGGCCAAAGCGCGTTCCGACGCCAATATGAATTCCAACCGCCTCCGCGCGGGCGGCAAAACGCGTTGCCATCATGTCTGGTAGCGTTACCCAGAACGATAGCCCTCCCTCCGGCAGCACAAATTTCCACTGCGGAAAGTACTCTTGCATCAGCGTCGCACACATATCACGACGGGCTTTCAGCAGGCGGCGCCTTTCGGGCAGCAGGGTGCGTTCATTTTCCAGCAGCCAGCAGGTGGCCAGCTGTTCCAGCAGCGGAGAACCTAAATCCAGCGTATCGCGAGTCTGAATGAGCGCGGCGATGGTTGTGGTCGACGCGCGAATCCACCCCAGCCGCAGGCCGCCCCAGAAGCTTTTGCCGGTCGAGCCGACGGTAATAATCGGCGCCTCGTGATTGAAGGCCGCCAGCGGTGGCGGTGGCGGGGCGTTGTACCACAAATCGACCATCGTTTCGTCAACCACCAGCGTCGTGCAGGTTCGCGCCGCCAGATCTGCAATGGTTTGACGCGTCGCGCTGTCCATACATTGGCCGGTCGGATTTTGAAAATCGGGCATCAGATAGGCCAGACGCGGCGCGGTTTGGGCGATGATAGCGGCCAGACCATCAGTGTCCCAGCCTTTTTCCGGCAGCGGCAGGGCCACCGGACGGCAGGAGGCGCCTTCGATGGCGGAAATGGCGAGAGGATAGGTCGGGGTCTCTACAACCACGCGATCGCCCGGTCCTGTCAGGTAGCGCAGGATCAGCGCCAGCCCGCTGACCGCGCCGTTAACCAGCATAATTTCGTCGGCGTGTGTTGGCAGGCCGCGCGCGCAGTAGCGCCGGGCGATGGCATCCCGCAGCGTGGGAAGACCGTGCTGATCGTAGCCGGTATTTGCCAGATGTTCCGGTAGTGCCGCCAACGCATGGCTGTACGCATGATGAATTTCAGCGCCCGCTGCCAGCGCAGCGGTAGAAAGATCCAGCGTGGGGGCGGCATTGGTACGCGGTGCCCGCGGATGACTATTTCCCGCCAGGGTTACCGTGGAGCCGCTTCCCTGACGGCTTTGCACATAGCCTTCATCGCGTAGCTGCGCTAGCGCGCTGGCGATAGTGGTACGGCTGACACCCAGCGCGCTGGCAAATTCACGTTCGCCAGGCAGACGGGTCCCCAGCGGCAGCCGGCCATCGAGGATCAACAGCCGCAGTGCATCGGTGAGCTGTCGCCACAGCGGTGTGGATGAGGGGCTCTCCTGCCATTGGCCGAGCAGGCGAACTAACGATTGGGTCGCAGAGCGTCGAATCATAGAGCAGTCCACTTCTTTAAAACTGGTCATTAATCATAATGCCATTTTTATCGATGATGAAAGCCTCACATAACAGGCAGAGGTAGTGATGTTACGCCGACTGATTCAACTTTATATTGGGTTAATACTCTACGGCGTTTCAACTGCCGTATACGTCCGCGCCAACCTGGGTGCCGATCCTTGGAACGTATTTCACCTTGGGGTGGCCGGGCTTGCGTCGCTGGATATTGGCCTGGTGATGATCCTCACCGGCGCGGCGGTGCTGCTGCTGTGGATCCCGCTGCGTCAGCGGCCGGGGTTGGGCACCATCAGCAACGTTATCGTGCTGGGGCTGGCGGCTGATGCGACGCTGTCGATCCTGCCACCGCTGGAATCGCTGTGGCTGCGCAGCGCGCTTTTGCTGCTGGCGGTGGTGCTGAACGCGCTGGCGACCGGGATGTACATCGGCGCAGGGTTCGGCGCTGGCCCCCGCGATGGGCTGATGACCGGCATTCATGCCCGAACCGGCTGGCCGATTCGACGCATTCGTACCACGATTGAAATCTCAGTGCTGCTGATTGGCGTACTGCTGGGCGGCGCGTTTGGTATTGGTACGGTGCTGTACGCGCTGGCAATTGGCCCACTGATTCAAATTTGCCTGCCGTGGTTCCAGCTGCCGCGCGTCGCTCAGCGCAAACCGCTAAAAGCCGAACTGCCGTCCTGATCCCGATGGCATCAGGATAATCCGCTGATGCCGTGCCCCATCATGTAAAGCCCTACCAGAATGATCAGCGCGCCGGAAAACCACGGAGCCCGGCGTGACAGTTCGCCAAAGCCGCGCCAGCGTGTGCTGACGTGTTTAAGGCCAATGGCGGCGATGGCACCGGAAGCGACTAACGTCAGCGCGAGCCCGACGCTAAAGCTCAGCACCAGCGTTGCGCCCAGCGCGACGTGCTTTAGCTGAAGACAGATCAGCAAAATAGTGATGGATGCCGGGCAGGGGATCAGCCCACCGGTCAGGCCAAACATGACGATCTGCCCGGTCGTGACCTTCTGCCCGGTGAAGCGTCGGTTGATCTCTTCGGCATGCGCGCGCTGGTGGGCATCTTGCTCGTCAACGTCCACCAGATGGTCGTGGTGATGGTGATCGTGAGACGGGTGGTCATGTCCATGTGCGTGGCCATGATCATGGTCATGAGAGTGGTGATGATGATGGTGATGCGCACCGTGCGACTCGCGCCAGGTTCGCCACAGCATCCATAGGGCGATAGCAATAATGATGATACCGGACAGCAGTTGAAACCACGGCTCGGCCGTCTGCGCGTTCCAGCCGCGGCCAAACCACATTCCCGCCATGGCGATAATCCAGACTACCGCCGTGTGCGATAGCGTGGCAGCGAGTCCCAGAAACACGGCCTGCTTGAGGGTACCGCGAATGGCGACGATAAACGCGGCCATCATGGTTTTGGAGTGTCCTGGTTCCAGGCCGTGCAGGGCGCCAAGCGCAATCGCACCGGGGATAAAGAACCAGGCATTGCCCTGTTGTAAGAGCGTGGTGAAGTCGGTCATTGCCGTGAAGATCCTTGTCAGAAAGTGCGCACACTATACTCCTACCCAGTATTTATATACTACCCCCTAGTACAAAAATACGCAGAAAAGGCGGTGCATGGTATGCTTGCGCAGGTGTAGAGAAAGGAACCCGCTATGTCACATACCGTTCGTCACAAGAAGATGTTATTGACCCGCCTGAAGAAAATTCAGGGGCAGAGCGCTGCGCTGGAAAAAATGCTGAACCGCGAGCACGAGTGCGCCGAGGTGCTACAGCAGTTGGCGGCTATTCGCGGTGCGGTTAACGGTATGATGATGCAGGTGATTCAGGGCCATCTCACCGATCACGTGGTGAAAGAGCCCGATGAAACGCAGCGTGAAGCCGACCTGGAGGTGGTCATGCAGGTGATGAAGTCTTACCTGAAGTAGCGTGCGTGCGCAGATTGTTTTCCGACCAGATAATAAAGGCCTCTTTGGGTAAGGCTTTGCTGTAGAGCCAGCCTTGCCCGAACTGCACACCATGTTCGTGTAACCACTTGGCCTGACATGGGGTTTCAATCCCTTCCGCCACCACGTTGAGCTGAAGGGTTTTCGCCATCTCAATGATGTACGGCGTGACCTGCGCATATTCCAGTGCGTCAACGAAAGATTTATCCAGCTTTAAGGTATCAACCTCTAAATCCTGTAGGTAGCTCAGGCTCGAGTAGCCGGTGCCGAAATCGTCGATATAGATGGCGTGCCCGGCCTTACGGTAGGCTTTAATTGCCGGTAGCGTGGTTTTTGGGTCGGCGAAGCCGCGTTCGGTTAGCTCAAGCGCCACCTGCTGCGGCCGCACATTCCAGATACGCAGCTGCTGGTGCAGCAGGGTTTGCAGCACGACCGACTGAAAATCAGCCACCGACAGGTTAATTGAGACGTGCACATCCGGATGCAGGCTTAACCATTTGCCAAGATCGTGGAAGACCGTCTTCACCACGCTTTCCGTCAGGTGCGTAATCAGGCCGGTTTGCTCAGCAAGCGGGATAAAAATTTCCGGCGAGAGGTAGCTCCCGTCGGCTTGCTTCCAGCGGGCCAGCGCTTCGCAGCCCATCACTTTCCCGTCGCTGATTGAGACAATGGGTTGATAGTAAACGGAAATATCGGCGTTGTTCAACGCGTCCAGCATCCGCTGGCGCGGGGACTGCAGGTGTTTCAGAACCCGGATAATCAGCCAGCATGCCAGCAGGCTGAGCAGCACGCCCGCAGGGACCCAGATCATGAGCTGGTGGCGCAAACGCGCCGTCAGGGGCAGCGTGGAGGACCAGGTCATGATCGCCACCTGCAGGTCGGGGAACTGGCGGACGGTATAGACAACGTTGTCGCGGGTCAGGGTCTCGAGATGCTCTTGTTGAATACGCTGCCAGGCTTGCTGATCCAGCGAAGCGCTACTGGCCAGGACGCGGTTGTTATGCGTACTGATTAACGCCACCTGAGTGGTGGAATTGGTAAACGGAATCACGTCGATAAACGAGATAGGGTCGATAATCACCATGTGGTGATCGGAAGCGAAGGCCGCCATATAGCGACGAATACCAAGATCGTTTTGATCGGTGTACCAGGCCCGGTAGCCAGCGGGGATAATGCGGTCGGGTTTCGGGAAGGTAAAATGGGTGCTGTTGCTTTCCAGCGATGAACATTTAACGGTTAAACCGTCGAGGAACAGTACTTCCTAGATATAGCGCCAGGAGTAGGAAAGGCGGCGCATGGCCTGCAGATGCTCCGGGCCGCATCCCGATACCTGCATGGCGTCCATTTCACGCAGCGCGCCTTTCGCCTGGTTCATTACCTGCTCGGTGCGAACAAGCACTCGGGAGGCGTAAGTCTCCTGCTCATCAATAAACTGCTTATGCGCTTCACGCTGGGCGAGCCAGATACTGAGCAGTATGGGTAAAAAAATCGCCATGATAAGCACGCCGGTTATCAGGCCGACCAGATGTCGAGTTGTCACTGCCAGTCCTTATCCAGGGCAAACTACGACAAGTATACCTGACAATCCAGGCGCTTATTATGCGAAATCGCTTTGGCCTACCCGAATTGTCAGGAAACTAGCGCCGGTGTGCCAGCGAACGCACCAGCCGGTCACCTCCCATTTGTACACCTTGTACCATCAGCACCAGAATCAACACCGTTCCTACCATAATTTGATCGTTAAATCGCTGATAGCCATAGCGAATCGCTAAATCCCCCAGTCCGCCGCCGCCGATGACGCCGGCCATTGACGAGAAACCGATCAGCATGACGATGGTCAGCGTGGTGGCGGCCAGCAGCGCGGGCAGGGCCTCCGGTAGCAGCGCTTTGCCGATGACGTGCCAGGCGTTACCGCCCATTGACAGCACGGCCTCGATGCGTCCGTACTCCACTTCATCGAGCGCGCTTTCGGTCAGGCGCGCGAAGAAGGGGATGGCGCCGAGCGTAATCGGTACAATCGCCGCGGTGCTGCCGAGCGTGGTCCCCACCAGTAGCCGGGTAAAGGGGATAAGCGCAATCAGTAGTACGATAAACGGTAGCGAACGGCCGGTGTTAATGACCGCCCCCAGCACGGCGTTAAGATGCGGCATCGGCACCAGCCCCTGACGGCGCGAAATAAACAGCAGTACGCCCAGCGGCAGACCAATGAGCACGGTAAACAGGGCCGCCAGTCCGACCATATACACGGTTTCCAGCGTGCCATCGACCAGCAGCGGCCATAATTCTTCCCAGCTCATGCGACTATGCATAGCGGCCTCCCGTCCAGACCATGACGAGCCAGGAAGCGGCGTTCTTCATCGCCGTCACCCAGCAAGATATCCCGCAGACGCGACCAGGGCGAGACCAGCAGATCGGCAATTTTACCGCTCTCCTGCAGTTCTCCGCCTTCCAGCAGCGCCACGTGGTCACACAGATTTTTAACGACCTCCAACTGATGGGTGATCAGCACAATCGTCAGCCCCAGTTGGCGGTTAATGCTTTCCAGCAGCGCCAGTACGCTGGCGGTCGTTTCGGCGTCCAGCGCGCTGGTGGCCTCGTCACACAGCAGCACATCCGGCTCGGCGGCCAGCGCGCGGGCAATGCCCACGCGCTGCTTCTGCCCACCGGACAGCTGAGAAGGAAAGGCGTCCGCTTTGTTGCTCAGCCCCACCAGCGCCAGCAGTTCGGCGACGCGTTTTTGCCGCTGCGCCTTGGGTACGCCGGCAATCTCCAGCGGCACCGCCACGTTGTCGGCGACGCTGCGGGCGTGCAGCAGGTTGAAGTGCTGGAAGATCATGCCGGTGCGCAGGCGATGGGCGCGCAGCTGCGCTTTGTCATAGTGCGCAATATCCTCGCCGTTGAACAAGATGCGGCCCGCGCTGGGCCGCTCCAGTAAGTTCAGGCAGCGAATCAGCGTGCTTTTGCCCGCGCCGCTGCGCCCCAGGATGCCGTAAATCGCCCCCTGCGGAACGCTAAACGACACGTTATTCAGCGCCGGTTGGCCTCCTCCGGCATAGTGCTTACTCAGCCCTTCAATGACGATCATGACTGCGGCGCGCTGACCGGGATGACCGAACCGTTGTAATGCTGGCGAATAAATTCCGCCACCTGAGGTGACGTTAAATCTTTTGCCAGCGCTTTAATCCGTGGGTCATTCGCCAGCTGCGGATTGGTGACCAGGATATTGGCGTACGGGTTATGCTCGGCACTCTCCAGCCCCAGCGCATCTTTGGCTGGCGTAAGTCCGGCTTCCAGGGCGTAGTTGCCGTTGATCACCGCCAGGTCGACGTCATCCAGCGAGCGGGGGATTTGCGGTGATTCCACTTCAAGGATCTTCAGCTTGTGCGGGTTCTCGACAATATCTTTTGGCGTCGCCAGCGTGGTTGCCGGGTCGGTAAACTTGGCCGCCAGCTTGATCAGGCCTTTGCTTTGCAGCAGGAACAGGGCGCGGCTCAGGTTGGTGGTGTTATTCGGCACCGCGACGGTCGCCCCTTCCGGCAGCGATTGCAGATCCTTGTGTTTGTGCGAGTAGATGCCCAGCGGCTCAATATGTACTGTGGCGGCCACGGCGAAGGTTTTACCCAGCGCTTTTTCCTGATCTTTCAGGTACGGCACGTGCTGGAAATAGTTGGCGTCGACATCGCCATTCGCCAGCAGCTCATTGGCATTTACGCCGCTGGTCAACTCGACGATTTTCAGATCGAGCTTTGGATCTTGCTTCTGAATGAACTTCAGAATTTCGGCGTGCGGAACCGGGTCGGCAGCGACGCGCAGCGGCTCGGCGGAAGCGTTCCAGGCCAGAGCGAGAGACAGTGCAACCCCTGCCAGTTTAAAAGCAGCATATTTCATGGTGTGTTTCCTTATTGTTTTAGGTCAGGCAATGAGTTGTTCGCTGCGCGCACGCAGCACGTCACGGTAATAGCGTTCCGCCACGTCTGGATGGGAGCGCAGGCGGCCTTTGAGATAATTCCAACCCACATCCCGCAGCAGCGGATTTTGCGGATCGCTTTGCGGCCCGTTGGCTTCCCGCGCCAGCGCCTCCGGCAGCGAGTACACCGGGACGACGGCATCCAACTGGGCGCCGAGGAAAAAGGCAATCGACAATCGCTGGCTGTTAGCCGGCGGGGTGATCACCCGGTGCACGGTCGCGCGCAGGTAACCGTTGGTCGCCAGCTCAAGCAGTTCGCCGATGTTCACAACAAAGCTGCCTGGCAGCGGCGCGGCGTCGATCCACTGGCCGTCGCTGACCTCGACCTGCAGGCCCTTTTGTTCGTCCTGCAGCAGAAAGCTTAGAAAACCGGAGTCTTTGTGGGCACCGACGCCCTGAGTGCTGTTTTGCGTATCCTGCTGACCCGGATATCGGATCAGCTTGATGTGTTCGTTGGGCTTTTCGCCATACAGGGTGTCAAATGCTTCACGCGGCAGGTGCAGGGCCTCAGCAAAGGCGCGCAGCAGCGTCATGGCCATATCGGTCATCACATGCTGCCATTGCAGCAACACCGGGCGCAGGGTGGGCAGCGCTTCCGGCCACAGATTGGGCCCTTGTAGCTGCAGCCAGCGCGGATCGTGCTCGCGTAAAGTGATGGCCTGGCGCTCAGCGCCGACATCAAACTGTTCCCGCCAGTCAGGCTGCCCGCGCGTCAGCTCGGCGGCGCTGCGGTTATAGCCGCGAAAGTGCGGGGAGTGGATCATCGCAACCTGCTGTTTTTGTTCGTCGGACAGGGCGAAAAAACGGCGGGACTCTGACTGTAGCGCACGCTGTAGGGCATCGTCGATGCCGTGATCGGTCAGATAGAAAAAGCCGACGTCGCGGGCGGCGTGGCGAAGCTGTTGCAGAAATTCAGCGCGCTCAGACGGCCGGTGGTAGTGCGCCAGGCTGAGGACGGGCAGGGTGGTCAGACTCATTGTGTTCTCCGTATTGCCAATTAATGCCGTGATGTTCAGGTGGTGCGAATGCGGGATGACAACAACAGCGCTGCATGGGATATCTCCTTCGGGTTGATGGAGACAGCCTGCCAGAGGGCAATTCATGCGACCAATAACGTTATTGTCTAATTTATATTCGCGGACGGGTCTGAGCTTTTGCGAAAAATCGCTAAGGTGTGCAGCATCGGGCTCGAGCGCCAGGAGAGAGGTGCTCGGCGGGGAAAACGGTTATACCTGCAAACGGTGGGGTTGCATTACGCTTTCTGACGGCGTATTTTAATTGTTATGTTATAACATATCTATTGAGGTCGAGATGAAAGCGAATATCCATCCCCATTACCGTACCGTGGTATTCCACGACACCAGTGCCAATGAGTACTTTAAAGTGGGTTCTACCATTAAAACGGAGCGCGAGATTACGCTGGAAGGCGTGACATATCCGTATGTCACCATTGATGTGTCGTCCAAATCGCATCCGTACTACACCGGCAAGCAGAGAAGCGTGTCGGCGGAAGGCAGCGTTGCCCGCTTTACCCAGCGCTTTGGCCGCTTTGTTGATATAAAAAGAGGTGAATGATGCAGGTACTGAACTCGCTGCGCAGCGCAAAACAGCGCCACCCTGACTGCCAGATTGTTAAACGCAAGGGGCGTCTGTACGTCATCTGCAAGTCAAACCCCCGCTTTAAAGCCGTGCAGGGGCGTAAGAAACGCCGCTAACGTAAAGACGCCAGGGACCGGCGTTGCTTGCCGTCGGTGGTAAAGTTATCGGCGGCAAGCCAGGCGCGGAAGGCGCTATCCAGCGCTGGCCACTCGCCGTCAATGATGGAAAACCAGTCGGTATCACGGTTGTGCCCTTTAATCACCAGCGCTTGACGAAAGCGCCCTTCAAACTGGAAGCCTAAGCGCAGCGCCGCCTGGCGCGACGGTTCATTCAGGCTGTTGCACTTCCACTCATAGCGACGATAGCCGAGCGTATCAAAGGCGTAGCGCATCAGCAGCCACTGCGCTTCGGTGGCCGCCGGTGTGCGGCTAAGCCGTGGCGAAAAGTGCACATGGCCGACTTCCACCACGCCATTTTTGGGGTCTATGCGCATCAATGCCAGCGAGCCAACGGGCTGCTGGCTGTGCGCATCTATTACCGCAAAATGCATCGGATCCTGCAGCGTTTCAACGCTGGCGATCCACTGACGATAAGCTTCCGGCGAATCATCCGGCTCGCGCAGTAGCCACGTCCAACTGCGGGTATCCGCGGCCTGCTGATGCGCGGCGAAGAGCGCCTCAGCGTGCTGTTGTTGCAACGGCTCCAGACGACAAAAACGCCCCTCAAGTACCGTACGCTGTGGGTGTGCGCGCGGCTGCCAGTCCGGCAGCGCATCGCCAATTAATTGACCAAATTGATTGAGCTGACTCATAACCTCTCCTTCGGGAAAAAAGCAATGCCCCGAGCGTAGGCGTTTACTGGTTCCATAAAAAGTGCCACCAGGCTATCTTTTGATGGTGCCACAAGGAGCCGCAATGAATATTCCCGACGATCCCTTTTTTGCCCTGCTGTCTACCGCGCTGAGCGCACGCGGCGAGGAAACGCTGCAACGAAGCCTGTACGCTACGCTCAGAGATGCCATCCTGCAGGGGCAGCTGCGCGCAGAGAGCTGGCTGCCCGGATCGCGTACTGTGGCCCTGCGGCTGGGGATTTCACGCAATACCGTCAATGCCGCGCTAGAGCAGCTGGCGATGGAAGGCTACCTGCGCCGCGATCGCCGCGGCTCGCGCGTGGCGCGATTGCCGCAGACGGCGGCCGATGAAGGGCCGGTTGAGGTACCGATCGCGCTCTCGGCACGTCTTTCCGCCCTGCCACAGGTGCTGCCGCGTGATCATCCGCCGCTGTTATTTACGCCCGGTACTCCGGCGATCAACTATTTTCCTTTGCCGCTCTGGCGGCGTCTGCTCGATCGCGTGCTGCGCGAAGAGGGCAGTAGCCTGCTGGGCTATGGTGACTCGGCAGGCGAGTGGCCGCTGCGAACGGCAATTGCCCGCCATCTGGCGCTGTCGCGCGGGATTGACTGCGACGCGCGACAGATAGTCATCACCGAAGGGGCGCTGGAAGGCGTGAATTTGTGCACCCATCTGCTGAGCGAGCCTGGGCAGTCGGCATGGGTTGAAGAGCCTGGCTATTTCGGTGCCAAAAGCGCATTTCTGACCGCCGGGCTAAAGCTGGAGGGGGTGGCGGTGGATCGAGAGGGCATGAAGATTGACGCCGGGTTAGCGCCACCGAGGCTGATTTTTACGTCACCTTCTCACCAGTATCCCACCGGCAGCGTGCTCAGCGCGGCGCGACGTCTGGCGCTGCTGGAATATGCTCGTCAGCACGGTTGCTGGATCGTGGAGGATGATTACGACAGCGAGTTTCGCTTTAGCGGTGAGCCGATTCCCGCGATGCGCGGTATGGCCCCTAACGCGCCGGTGGTCTATCTTGGCACCTTTAGCAAAACCTTATTTCCGTCGCTGCGCCTCGGATTTATGGTGCTACCCTCGATGCTGGTGGAAAGCGCCCAGCCGGCTATCCGTGCGCTGCTGCGCGGCGGTCATCGTGCAGAGCAGCGCGCGCTGGCCTGTTTTATTGAGGAGGGACATTACGCTCGCCATCTGGCGGCGATGCGGCGTTTGTACCGTAAACGGCAGATACAGCTGTGTGAGGTACTGGAACAAGAACTGATCGTGCCGCACGAGTTGATGGCGGGCGAAGGCGGGCTGCATATGACGGTGGCGATTGACGGCATTGATGATGTGACGCTGGTTCGCCAACTGCGCGCACACCAGATGGCGCCCGGTGCGCTGAGTAGCTTTTACCTTAACCGTCAGCACGCGCGTTCAGGGCTGGTACTGGGCTATGGCAATACGTCCGCATCGCAGTTTGCACCGGCGATACGGACGCTACAGCGGCTTATTGCGCCGCTTCGGCGCGGGCGAGAGTGAAAACGTCGTAGAACGACAGTTCGCCTTTGGTGGTGACCATTTTTTGCAGCTGAGTTTTGTACTGACCGTCGACGCGGCTGGAGTGCAGAATTTTTTCAATCAGCTGCGGTGGGACGAAGCGGGTGTTGTACCACTCGCCGTTGTAGCACACGCGGAAATCCAGGACGTCGATATCTTCGTAGCGGTAGCGCGGGTAGACGTCGAAAAAGAAAAAGCCGTTCAACAGCGCGAACAGCAGCCACAGTAGCCAGACGGAGTCGGCCAGCGTCTCTGAGCGCATCATCACCACCAGGGTGGCGAAGAAGGCAAGGTACATGGCGACAAACAGTCCGGGATGGTTGCGGATAAAGCTGATGCTAAAGCGCGGCCGGTTGTCGCGCTTTTCACGGGCGTTCAGTTCATCAATGGTTTGCGTGAGTAATCGCTGGATCTCTGACATCTTTTGCTCGGCAACGTAGGGCGGAATAGCCTATTGTATGTTGCGTTAATCCATGCAAAAAGTAACAGATCGGTTGCAAAAAACCATAACAGTCTGCCGCTGTTATTTTGATAACATTTTAATGATGCGCGCCGGGTTGCCGCCGACAACGGCGTTAGCCGGGACATCTTTGACGACTACCGCGCCTGAAGCGATGACGGCATTATCACCGATGGTCACACCGGGGTTGACGATCGCTCGTCCGCCGATCCATACGTTGTGGCCGATGGTGACCGGTTTGCCGAACTCCACGCCGCTGTTACGTTCGTCGGCATCCAGCGGATGCGTGGCAGTGTAGATATGCACACCCGGCGCCAGCATACAGTTGTCGCCGATGTGAATCGGGCAGACATCCAACATCACACAGTCAAAGTTGGCGTAGAAGTTAGCGCCAAGGTGAATATTGTAGCCATAATCGCAGCGGAAGGTGGGTTCAATATAGGCGCCATCCCCTTTGCCGAGCAGCGTTTTCAGTAACGCTGTGCGTTCGGCTTTTTCATCCGGTGCCGTATGGTTATAACGGTGGATAAGCTGCCTGGCGCGAATCCGGTCCGTTCTTAGCGTTTCATCTCCCGGACGATAGGGTTCGCCGGCAATCATTTTGCGTTTTTCATCACTCATCGGTGCCTCCTGTTAGCGGAGCCACCACCTTAAAAGGTGATACATGATTTGGGAACGTTCCCAGATCATCGCTGTGACGTTATTCACAGAATCTAATCGTATCCAGAGGAGAGTCGCGCACGAAAAAAGAAATTAGCGAATGTACTTCCACACGGTTGAAGGGATCTTATCGTAGAGTTTATTCATGGTCAGTTCAGCCAGACGATGATCGGCCGCTGAGTAAAATACCGCCAGTTCATTGTCGGACAGCTCATATTTATTTTTTTCAATTACGCGTTCGAGCGTGTCAATAGACTGGCAGCGTCGCAGGCGCATCAAATAATCAGTTTTAGTTAGTGGTTTATCAGACATAATTCACCCATTGATTGTAATAATTTTAACAAGAAAGACTGACGGGGTTGGCGCGGCTCGCATTGACAAAACAACGGAAGAGTTTGTTCCCTGACTTCCGCCATTTTTGCAGGTCGACGCTATTAATGCCGTAGTTACTGAATAACATAAAAGTATCATCCAGATATTCGTCAATCTGTGCAATCAGTTTATTATCTTCGTCGTACTTAATTTTATAATTAAGTGCGAACGTTGCTATATGTTCTATCAGCTCATTAAGCTGCAGGTTAACCGCCGAGGTGGGATCGTTCACCCAGCCATGGTTACTCTCTTCGAGCGTGGCAAGACAATCATGATACAGGGTTTCGCAGAGAAACTTAAGCTGTGCGATATCATGTCTTTTTGGTGAGTATTCGTCCATAACGCATCCCCCTGTTCGTAGTACAGACAACGAGTAACAAATACCGGTGCGGGATGGTACTGCTGGCAAACCTGAAACATGCACGTGTTCCCGATCTGTTGTAACTATAATCCACTGCGCAAAAGATTTCATCGCGCTATTACGAAAAATTACAATTAAATCTCAGAGGGTTAAATTTTTTCTGCTCTCACCCATAAGACTGAACATAAAAGCTAACATCTTGTTTCTGCATAGAAACGGCGGGTGAAAAATGCAGGTTTCATAGCTTTGACCGCGGTGATGTGTGGAAAGTTCTTAGGCTTGACTAGGAATAATCCTAAAATCATTGAGTAAATACTCATTAAGAAAATGATGCAAAATAAATTAAAGAAAAATCTTAATTCTAGTATTGGCGTGGTTAAGGCTATTTTTATTATCAAAGGGGAGTAATGATTTCATTTATTAATAAATGATTAAATAGTAATCAATCGATGGCGGCGGGTGATGGCGATATAAAAAAAAGGGCCGCATGTGCGGCCCTTGAGGTAAGACGTTTTTAGTGATGCTCAACCTTGTGGCTGTGCTCAATGTCTTCGTTCTTACGGCTGAAACGACGACGAACCACGACGAAGAACACCGGGACAAAGAAGATAGCCAGCACGGTCGCTGTTACCATCCCGCCCATTACGCCGGTACCTACGGCGTTCTGCGCACCGGAGCCCGCGCCAGAGCTGATAACCAGCGGCATAACGCCGAGGATAAAGGCCAGCGAGGTCATCAGGATAGGACGCAGACGCATACGTACGGCTTCCAGCGTTGCTTCGATAAGCCCTTTACCTTCTTTATCCATCAGGTCTTTGGCGAACTCGACGATCAAGATGGCGTTTTTCGCCGAGAGACCGATGGTGGTCAACAGGCCTACCTGGAAGTACACGTCGTTGGTCAGACCGCGCAGCGTTGCGGCCAGCAGCGCACCGACAACCCCCAGCGGAACCACCAGCATGACCGAGAACGGAATAGACCAGCTCTCATACAGTGCGGCCAGACACAGGAAGACGACGATCAGCGAAATCGCGTACAGGGCAGGGGCCTGGTTGCCGGAGAGGCGTTCCTGATAGGACATGCCCGTCCAGTCGTAGCCGATACCCGCGGGCAGTTTACCCGCCAGCTCTTCCATCAGGCTCATTGCCTCACCGGTACTCTTACCTTCGGCTGCCTGGCCCAGGATTTCCATGGACGGCAGACCGTTGTAACGTTCCAGACGCGGCGAACCGTATTCCCAGCGCGAGCTGGAGAAGGCCGAGAACGGCACCATCTGACCATCGCTGCCGCGAACGTACCACTTACCAATATCTTCTGGCAGCATACGGTATTTCGCTTCGGACATCAGATACACCTTCTTCACACGACCGCGGTCGATGAAGTCGTTGACGTAGCTACCGCCCCAGGCCGTGCCCAGCGTGGTATTGATGTCACTGATAGAAACACCCAGCGCCTGGGCTTTTTCCTGATCGATGTCGATTTTGAACTGCGGCGTATCTTCCAGACCGTTAGGACGCACGCCGGTCAGCACGTCAGGGTGCTGGGCAATCATGCCGAACAGTTGGTTACGCGCCTGCGTCAGTTTTTCGTGACCCAGACCCGCCTGATCAATCAGCTGGAAGTCAAAGCCGGTTGCCGTACCCAGTTCTACAATCGCCGGCAGGTTAAAGGCGAACACCATCGCATCTTTAATCTGCGAGAAGTAGCCCATTGCACGGCCGGTGATCGCTTCCACTTTGTTCTCGGCGCCCGGACGTTGACTCCAGTCCTTCAGCGAGACGAACGCGATACCGGTGTTCTGGCCGCGACCCGCGAAACCGAAGCCGTTTACGGCGAAGACGGACTCAACGTTGTCTTTCTCTTTGGTGAGATAGTAGTTGGTCATCTCATCCAGCACTTTCTGCGTACGTTCCTGGGTCGCACCGGCAGGCAGCTGCGCCATGCTCAGGAATACGCCCTGGTCTTCGTCCGGCAGGAAGGAGCTTGGCAGACGTACAAACAGAAACGCCATGCCGACGACGATGATCAGATACAGCAGCAAATAACGACCGGTGCTGCGCAGAATATTGCCTACGCTATCGGTGTAGTGGTGCGTGCTCTTCTCAAACATCCGGTTGAACCAGCCGAAGAACCCGGTGGTTGCGCCGTGGCTGCCTTTTTCGATTGGCTTCAGCATGGTGGCGCAGAGCGCCGGCGTCAGGATCAACGCAACCAGTACCGACAGCGCCATCGCGGACACGATAGTGATGGAGAACTGGCGATAGATTGCCCCGGTAGAACCGCCGAAGAAGGCCATCGGGATGAACACCGCGGACAGGACCATCGCGATACCAACCAGCGCCCCCTGAATCTGGCCCATTGATTTACGCGTCGCTTCTTTTGGCGGCAGACCTTCTTCCGCCATGACGCGCTCGACGTTCTCTACGACGACGATGGCGTCATCCACCAACAGGCCGATGGCAAGCACCATCCCGAACATGGTCAGCGTGTTTATCGAGAAGCCGAATGCCGCCAGCACCGCAAAGGTCCCGAGCAGTACCACCGGCACCGCGATCGTTGGGATAAGCGTCGCGCGGAAGTTCTGCAGGAACAGATACATCACCAGGAACACCAGAATGATCGCTTCGACCAGCGTTTTCACCACTTCGTGAATTGAGATCTTAACGAACGGGGTGGTGTCATACGGGTAAACGATTTTCATCCCTGACGGGAAGAACGGCTCCATTTTTGCCAGTTCAGCGCGAATGGCGCTCGCGGTGTCCAGGGCGTTGGCGCCGGTCGCCAGTTTAATCCCCAGGCCGGAAGCCGGCTGGCCGTTAAACTTCGCGATAACGTCGTAGCTCTCGCCGCCGAGCTCAATCTTGGCGACGTCGCGCAGGCGAACCTGCGAGCCGTCCTGGTTCACCTTCAGCAGGATGTTGCCAAACTGCTCGGTGTTGGTCAGACGGGTTTGCGCCACGATAGAGGCGTTCAGCTGCTGGCCTTTCACCGGCGGCGTACCGCCTAACTGACCGGCCGCCACCTGGGCGTTCTGTGCTTTCAGCGCGGCGATCACGTCAACCGGCGTCAGCTGGAAGTTGTTCAGTTTGTTCGGGTCCATCCAGATACGCATCGCGTACTGGGAACCAAACAGCTGAACGTCGCCCACGCCGCTGGTACGGCTAATGGCGTCCTTCATGTTCGCTGCCACGTAGTCCGAGATATCGTCCTGGTTCATGGTGCCGTTGGTGTTGATAACACCGACAACCATCAGGAAGCTGCTGGACGCTTTCTCAACGCTAATACCCTGCTGCTGAACTTCTTGCGGCAGCAGTGGAGTGGCCAGCGCGAGTTTGTTCTGCACCTGAACCTGCGCGATATCCGGATCGGTACCGGATTCGAAGGTCAGGGTAATGGTTGCGGTACCGGTGGAGTCGCCGTTGGAGGACATGTACATCAGGTGATCGATACCGTTCATGTTCTGTTCGATAACCTGAGTTACTGTGTTCTGCACCGTTTCGGCGTCAGCACCGGGGTACATGGCCGTGATCGAAATTGCTGGCGGCGCAATCGTCGGATATTGCGCTACCGGCAACTTGAGGATCGATAGCCCCCCTGCCAGCATGATAATGATGGCGATCACCCACGCAAATATGGGGCGATCGATAAAGAAATTAGGCATGTCTTAACGGCTCCTGTTTAAGTTAAGACTTGGTTTGTTCTGACTGAGCAGCGCCCGCTGCGGCTTGCTGTTTGTCGTCAGAAGTGACTTCCTGCGCTTTGACCTGCACGCCCGGTTTCACTTTTTGCAGACCGGTAATAATGACGCGATCGCCATCCTTCAGGCCTTCGGTGACCAGCCATTTGTCGCCAATGGCCTGTGCGGCAACAATCTGGCGGGTTTCGACTTTATCGTCAGCGCCAACAACCAGCGCGCTCGCATCGCCGCGCGGCGTACGGGTCACGCCCTGTTGCGGAACCAGCAGCGCGTTCGGGTTGGTCCCTTCTTCCAGACGTGCGCGAACGAACATGCCCGGCAGCAGCGTATGGTCTGGGTTCGGGAAAATAGCGCGCAGCGTGATAGAACCGGTGGTCTGATCAACGGTCACATCAGAGAACTCTAAGGTGCCGCTCTGCGGATATTTGATGCCGTCATTGGTCACCAGATCCACTTTCGCTTTGCCGTTTTCCTGTTTCAGCTTGCCGTCCGCCAGCTCCTGCTTAAGGCGCAGGAAGTCGTTGCTGGACTGGGTAACGTCAACATAGATAGGGTCCAACTGCTGAACGGTTGCCAGCGCGGTAGCTTGCCCGTTCTGCACCAGCGCGCCCTCGGTAACCGAAGATTTGCCAATGCGCCCGCTGATCGGGGAGGTCACTTTGGTATAAGCCAGGTTGATACGTGCGGTTTCTACCGCCGCTTTGGCAGCGACTACCGCAGCGTTAGCCTGCTGCGCATCGGCAACAGCCGTATCGTAATCCTGTTTGCTGATGTACTGCGTACCCAACAGTTTGGAGTAACGATTCACGGTCAGCTTTGCGATGTTGGCCGCGGCCTGCGCTTTGGCTAAATCACCTTTGGCGCTTTCGTAAGATGCCTGATACGTTGCTGGATCAATCTGATAAAGCGACTCACCGGCGGTGATTTCACCCCCTTCCGTAAAGTTGCGCTTCAGAATAATACCGCTGACCTGCGGGCGTACTTCTGCAATGCGGAAGGCGCTGGTGCGGCCCGGCAGTTCCGTCGTGATTACAAGAGGTTCAGATTTGAGCGTCACGACGCCAACTTCTGGTGCGTGTTGTGCTCCTTGCTGAGCTGGTTTGTCGTCACATCCTGTTAGCGCTAAGCTGCCTGAGAGCATCAGAACGACCGCCAGAGGCGTTAACCCTCTGTTTTTGTTCATATGTAAACCTCGAGTGTCCGATTTCAAATTGATCAATGAAGCAAGCGTCACAAACCCATTGCTGCGCTTGTATTATCGTCATACTATGGTACATACATTCATAAATGTATGTAAATCTAACCCCTGCAATTTCACCGACCTATGGCACGAAAAACCAAAGAACAAGCGCAAGCTACGCGTCAGCACATACTGGATGTCGCCCTACGGTTGTTTTCGCAGCAGGGGGTATCATCTACCTCACTTGCCGAGATTGCAAAAGCGGCCGGGGTGACGCGTGGCGCAATCTACTGGCATTTCAAGGATAAGTCGGATCTCTTTAACGAAATCTGGGTGTTATCAGAGTCCAGTATTAGCGATCTTGAGATTGAGTATCGGGCAAAATTCCCAGGTGATCCACTCTCAGTTTTGAGGGAAATACTGGTTTACATTCTGGAAGCGACCGTTATCGAAGAACGCCGACGCCTGATGACGGAAATTATTTATCACAAATGTGAGTTTGTCGGCGAAATGGCCGTTGTGCAACAGGCACAGCGGAGTTTATGTTTGGAAAGTTACGATCGCATTGAACAGACGTTAAATGACTGTGTCATCGCCGGGGTATTACCGAGCAATCTGCTCAGCCGTCGGGCGGCCATTTTGACCCGCAGCTATATTTCCGGGCTGATGGAAAACTGGCTATTTGCGCCCGACTCCTTTGACCTGCGCGGCGAAGCGCAGGCTTATGTCGCTATCCTGCTCGAAATGTATCAATTTTGCCCAACGCTGCGCGCCGAAACACAGCCTTAATCACGGGCTTATTACCAGGAATAATCCTGGCGTCTCTGACTGTTCGCCTGTACCCAGAAGTGCTATTCTGCGCGGGCGTTTATCCCCGGTTCTTCACCGGCTTTAACAACCACTCACGTTAACATTATGCTGCATAATATCCGCCCACGGGGCACGATTTCCGCATTTATCATTATTGCTGTCTGCTTTCTGTTTACGATGGCCGCGGCGCAGGCGCGCGCGATTAACGGCAATGATATTCCTGACCGCGCCGATGTCCAGGATCAGCTGACCGCCCTCAATAATAAGAAAGACCTGACGCCGCAAGATAAGCTGGTACAACAGGATCTCACGGAAACCCTGCAACTTCTCGATAAAATCGACGCGGTGAAGGCGGAATCGACAGCACTGCAAAAGCAGATCGATCAGGCGCCGATGAAGCTGCGCCAGGCGACCGATAATCTCAACGCCCTGAGCGACGTCGACAATGACGATGAAACGCGCAAGACGCTGAGCACGCTCTCGCTGCGCCAGCTGGAAGCTCGAGTTTCCCAGTCGGTTGACGATCTGCAAAATGCGCAAAACGATCTCGCGACTTACAACAGCCAACTGGTCTCACTACAAACCCAGCCCGAGCGCGTCCAGAACTCGATGAACGCGGCCTCGCAGCAGCTGCTGCAGGTGCGCAACAGCCTCAACGGCAGCACCGTCGGCGATGCGCTGCGCCCCACGGAGCAGGCCAAACTGCTGGTGCAAAAATCGCTGCTGGATGCCGAAATTGAACTGCAGCGTAAGAGCCTTGCGGGGAACACCGTGCTGCAGGATACGCTGCAAAAGCAGCGCGACTATGTGACCGCCTACAGCAACCGTCTTGAACATCAGCTTCAGCTGTTGCAGGAGGCCGTGAGCAGCAAGCGTCTCACGCTATCGGAAAAAACGGCCGCCGAAACCGCCTCGCCGGAAGAGACCGCCCGTATTCAGGGCAATCCGCTGGTGAAGCAGGAGCTGGAAATTAACCACCAGCTAAGTCAGAAACTGATTACCGCCACTGAAAGCGGCAACCAGCTGGTGCAGCAAAATATTAAGGTGAAAACCTGGCTTGACCGCGCCCTGCAGTCTGAACGTAACGTGAAAGAGCAAATTGCCGTACTGAAGGGGAGCCTGCTGCTGTCGCGTATTCTCTACCAGCAGCAGCAGACGCTACCGTCGGCCGACGAGCTGGAGGATATGACCACCCGCATCGCCGACCTGCGTCTTGAGCAGTTTGAGATCAACCAGCAGCGTGATGCCCTGTTCCAGAGCGACGATTTCGTTGCGAAGCTGGAAGAGGGGCACAGCAGCGAAGTCGACAGCGAAGTGCACGACGCGCTGCTGCAAATTGTTGATGCGCGCCGCGAGATGCTCGACCTGATCAACAAGCAGTTGGGTAGCCAACTGATGATGGCCATCAACCTGCAAATTAACCAACAGCAGTTGATGAGCGTATCGAAAAGCCTGAAATCAATCCTTACCCAGCAAATCTTCTGGGTAAACAGCAACAAACCGATGGACTGGGACTGGATTAAATCGTTCCCGGAAGCGCTGAAAGATCAGTTTAAGTCGATGAAAATCACCGTCAACTGGGAGAAAGCGTGGCCTGCGGTGTTTATCGCCTTCCTCGCGGGGCTGCCGCTGTTGCTGATTGCCGGGCTGATACGCTGGCGGCTACAGTGGCTGCGCAATTACCAGGATAAGCTGGGCGACCAGGTGGGTAATCTGCGTAACGATAGCCAGATGCACACGCCAAAGGCCATCTTCATCGATCTTATTCGCGCGCTGCCTGTGGTGCTGCTGATTCTGGCGGTCGGCCTGATCCTGCTGACCATGCAGCTCAATATCAGCGCACTGCTGTGGGCGTTTTCGAAAAAACTGGCCATGTACTGGCTGGTGTTCGGTCTGTGCTGGAAAGTGCTGGAGAAAAACGGCGTGGCCGTGCGGCACTTTAATATGCCAGAGCAGCTCACCAGCCACTGGCGTCGTCAAATTGTGCGTATCAGCCTGGCGCTGCTGCCGCTGCATTTCTGGTCAGTGGTGTCTGAACTTTCGCCGCTGAACCTGATGGACGATGTGCTGGGGCAGTTTGTTATTCTGCTTAACCTGCTGGTGATTACGGCACTGATGTGGCCAATGTGCCGCGAAAGCTGGCGTGACAAAGAGTCGCATAGCCTGCGTCTGATCACCATGACCGTGCTGGCGCTGGTGCCAGTGGGGCTGATGGTGCTGACCGCCACCGGCTACTTCTATACCACCCTGCGTCTGTCCGGTCGTTGGATTGAAACCGTCTACCTGGTTATTTTCTGGAACCTGCTGTACCAGACGGTCCTGCGCGGATTAAGCGTGGCGGCGCGTCGTATCGCCTATCGCCGCGCGGTCGCCCGTCGTCAGAATCTGGTGAAGGAGGGGGCCGAAGGGGCCGAACCGCAGGAAGAACCCGCGATTGCCCTGGAGCAGATCAACCAGCAGACGCTGCGTATCACCATGCTGGTGATGGTGGCGCTGTTTGGCGTGATGTTCTGGGCCATCTGGTCTGACTTAATCACCGTCTTTAGCTACCTCGACAGCATCACCCTGTGGCACTACAACGGCACCGAGGCCGGGGCCAGCGTGGTGAAAAATGTCACCATGGGCAGTTTGCTGTTTGCCATTATCGCTTCAATGGTCGCCTGGGCGTTGATTCGTAACTTACCGGGTCTGCTGGAAGTGCTGGTGCTCTCACGGCTGAATATGCGTCAGGGGGCGTCGTATGCCATCACCACGATCCTGAACTACGTGATTATCGCCGTGGGCGCAATGACCGTATTCGGCTCGTTGGGGGTATCGTGGGATAAACTGCAATGGCTGGCCGCCGCGCTGTCGGTTGGTTTAGGTTTCGGCCTGCAGGAGATTTTCGGTAACTTTGTGTCCGGCCTGATTATTCTGTTCGAACGCCCGGTACGTATTGGCGATACCGTGACCATTGGCACCTTCTCCGGGACGGTTAGCAAGATCCGTATTCGCGCGACCACCATCACCGACTTTGACCGTAAAGAAGTGATCATCCCGAACAAGGCCTTCGTCACCGAACGGCTGATCAACTGGTCTCTGAGCGATACCATCACCCGCGTGGTGATCCGTCTTGGCGTGGCCTACGGATCGGATCTGACCAAGGTGAAAGAGGTGCTGCTCAAAGCGGCGATGGAACATCCGAAAGTGATGCACGATCCGGAGCCTTCGGTGTTCTTTACCGCCTTCGGCGCCAGCACCCTCGATCACGAACTGCGTCTGTACGTACGTGAACTGCGCGATCGCAGCTACACCGTTGACGAACTGAACCGCACAATCGACCGTCTGTGCCGCGAAAACGACATCAACATTGCCTTTAACCAGCTGGAAGTGCACCTGCACAACGAGAAGGGCGATGAAGTGACGGAAGTGAAGCGCGACAGTAAAAATGACGGCAAAGACTTGATTGCTGATTAATCGGTAGGCCGGATAAGCGCTGCGCCATCAGGCGCGCCGCCGTATATTGCCGCATGGCGGCATCGTCTTATCCGGCCTGCGGATCGGGCTAGCTGTTGTTCCCTTGCTGCCTGGCGTTGGCGCTATGGCGCTTCCTCCGGGCGGCTTTTCAGCTTGTTGATGTAATCTTTGCGCACCATCTCCAGCGCGCTGAGCACAATTTCCGGGGCGATATGGTTGCTCTCCAGCAGTTCGATCAAATCGACCGCTAGCTTGACGTCATCGGGCGCATTTTCCAGCGACATAGCTTCTCCTCTAGCGCGCGATACGCGCCAGTATTCGTTCAATTTCCTCGAGCGCCTGGCGGCAGCGGGTAAGGCGACCGTCAAAGGCAGTGATTTCGCGCGCCAGACGCTGCTGATCCTCAAGCGTTGTAGCCTGCTGATATTGCTGCTGGCGCTGCTGCTTCATCTCCAGCAGGCGACGTTCAAACTCCTGCGTTTCCAGCCTTTTACGCTGCCAGCGGCGCAGGCCGGGTGAGGGGCTATCCCACATGCGCAGTGACCAGGCTTCGCTCTCGCGGCTGATGGCCTCAATTTGCGCCGCCAGGCGTTCGGCGAGCCAGGCGACCTGCGGCAGCTGCTGCCGATCAACGGCGTGCTTAAGCTCCTCAAAATGCGCTTGGGCTTCATCGAGGTAGGCCTGCATTCTGGTGCTGCGCGTCTGGAAAAGCTGGCGGTCAAAGCGCGCGCTCAGCGTGGCGTGCGCAGCAAGGGGCGCAATGCGCGTCTGAAGCCGCGCAAGCTGTTGTTCCAGCGTTTGTAAAAGCAGGGCCGTTTTCACCGGATTCTCCGTTTTCTTGTTATCGGCTATGCTACAGTAGCAGACTCATTTGATAACGATTCGCATTATGCAGCGTACTATTTTAATCATTATTGGCTGGCTGGCGGTAGCCCTCGGCACCATCGGGGTGGTTCTGCCGCTGCTGCCGACGACGCCATTTATTCTGCTGGCTGCCTGGTGCTTTGCGCGCTCGTCGCCGCGCTTCCATCACTGGCTGCTTTATCGCTCCTGGTTTGGCGGCTACCTGCGCCACTGGCAGCGCTATAAGGCGATGCCGCCGGGGGCCAAACCGCGCGCCATCGCGGTGATTTTGCTGACGTTTGGCGTTTCTCTGTGGCTGGTGGAGATGACGTGGGTGCGCGTGCTGCTGCTGATGATCCTCGCCGGGTTGCTGGTTTTTCTTTGGCGAATCCCGGTGGTTGATGCAGAACAACAAAAGTCATGAAGCGCATTAATGGTGTTGCATTTCTGCGAGCTAGCCAGTAAATTCTGGCGTTTTCGAGCACAGGCGCGCCTGGTTAAAAGTTATCCAATTGTTGCTTTTAACCCATTTTGCTCGCCTTGAGTAACACTGTTTCAATCAGGCACAAACCTATGACCGCAACTGCACAGCAGCTTGAATATCTGAAAAACAGCATCCAGAGCATCCAGGATTATCCGAAACCTGGCATTCTTTTCCGCGATGTCACCAGCTTACTGGAAGACCCGAAAGCCTACGCGCTCAGCATTGAATTGCTGGTTGAGAAATACAAAGACGCCGGTATTACCAAAGTGGTAGGTACCGAAGCGCGTGGTTTCCTGTTTGGTGCACCTGTTGCGCTGGCAATGGGCGTAGGTTTTGTCCCGGTGCGCAAACCGCGCAAGCTGCCGCGCGAAACGATCGCCGAAAGCTATGAACTGGAGTACGGCACCGATCAGCTGGAAATCCACGTTGATGCAATCAAACCGGGCGACAAAGTTCTGGTGGTTGACGATCTGCTGGCTACCGGCGGGACTATCGAAGCGACGGTTAAATTGATCCGCCGTCTGGGTGGCGAAGTGCACGATGCGGCCTTCATCATCAACCTGTTCGATCTGGGCGGCGAACAGCGCCTGGAAAAACAGGGTATCACCAGCTACAGTCTGGTGAATTTCCCGGGTCACTAAGCATTTCCCGATACATGGCCTCGCCGATCCGGCGGGGCTGTGGTAGCATTACCCCCTCGTGAATCCACCTTCCAGCGTTTCAGAGCCTGCCAATGAGTTATCAGGTCTTAGCCCGAAAATGGCGCCCACAAACCTTTGCTGACGTCGTCGGCCAGGAACATGTGCTGACCGCACTGGCGAACGGCTTATCGTTAGGGCGCATTCATCACGCATATCTCTTTTCCGGCACCCGTGGCGTCGGGAAAACCTCTATCGCCCGTTTGCTGGCGAAGGGGCTGAACTGCGAAACCGGCATTACCGCCACGCCGTGCGGCGTGTGTGATAACTGCCGCGAAATTGAACAGGGGCGTTTCGTCGACTTAATTGAGATCGATGCCGCCTCGCGAACCAAAGTTGAAGATACCCGCGACCTGCTGGATAACGTCCAGTACGCGCCCGCGCGCGGCCGCTTTAAGGTGTATCTCATCGATGAAGTGCACATGCTCTCCCGCCACAGCTTCAACGCGCTGTTGAAGACGCTGGAGGAGCCGCCTGCGCACGTCAAATTCCTGCTGGCGACGACCGATCCGCAAAAGCTGCCGGTGACTATTCTGTCGCGCTGCCTGCAGTTCCACCTGAAGGCGCTGGACGTTGAGCAGATTCGTCATCAGCTTGAACATATCCTCGATGAAGAGCATATCGCCCACGAGCCTCGCGCCCTGCAGCTGCTGGCGCGTGCGGCGGATGGCAGCCTGCGTGACGCCTTAAGCCTCACCGATCAGGCGATTGCCAGCGGCGAAGGCCAGCTAACGACCGTCTCCGTCAGTGAGATGCTCGGTACCCTGGACGACGACCAGGCGCTGTCACTCATTGAAGCGCTGGTGGCCGCCGACGGCGAGCGGACGATGGCGCTGGTCAACGAGGCCGCGCTGCGAGGCGTTGACTGGGAGGCGCTGCTGGTTGAAATGCAGAGCCTGCTGCACCGTATCGCGATGGTTCAGCTGTCGCCTGCGGCACTGGGTAGCGATATGGCGGCCATTGAACAGCGGATGCGCAACCTGGCGCGCACCGTGCCGCCGACCGACGTGCAGCTGTACTACCAGACGCTACTGATTGGTCGCAAAGAGCTGCCGTACGCGCCGGACAGGCGTATGGGCATTGAAATGACTCTGCTTCGCGCGCTGGCGTTCCATCCGAACGCGCCGCTGCCGGAGCCGGAAAGGCCGCAGCAGTCCTTTGCGCCTGCCGCTACGCCGGTTACGCAACCGTCAGCGCCGATGCCTGCTTCTGCGCCAATGACGCCGCCGCCTGCTGCTCCGCTTCCTGATTCAACGAATCAGGTGCTGGCTGCGCGCCGTCAGCTGCAACAGCAGCAGGGCAATCCGGGAGCAACCACCCCAAAAAAGAGTGAACCGGCAGCCGCTTCCCGCGCGCGGCCGGTGAATAACGCCGCGCTGGAAAGACTGGCTTCGGTGACCGATCGCGTTCAGGCGCGCCCGGCACCGTCCGCGTTGACCCAACCGGCGGCGAAGAAAGAGGCTTACCGCTGGAAAGCCACCACGCCGGTTGCAGAGGTGAAAAAAGAGGAAGTCGCCACGCCGAAGGCGCTGAAGAAAGCGCTGGAGCATGAGAAGACGCCTGAGCTGGCGGCTAAGCTTGCGGCGGAGTCTTTAGAACGCGACCCGTGGGCAGCGGAGGTGAGCCAGATGGCGCTGCCGAAGCTCGTCGAACAGGTGGCGCTCAACGCGTGGAAGGAACACAACGGCAACGCGGTATGCCTGCACCTGCGCCCGACTCAGCGACACCTTAATTCGCCCGGCGCCAGGCAGAAGCTTGCCGAAGCGATGAGCACTTTATACGGTGTGCCTGTTGAATTGACCATCGTGGAAGATGATAATCCGGCGGTGCGTACGCCGCTGGAGTGGCGGCAGGCTATTTATGAAGAGAAACTCGCGCAGGCGCGCGAGTCGATCATCGCGGATAATAATATTCAGACCCTGCGTCGATTCTTCGATGCCGATCTGGATGAAGAGAGTATTCGCCCCATTTGACCGCAAGCGATGCTGACGGTCGTTATTTTTTAACGTGACCTACTGAGAGAGAAGCCTATGTTTGGTAAAGGCGGTCTGGGTAATCTGATGAAACAGGCCCAGCAGATGCAAGACAAAATGCAGAAAATGCAGGAAGAAATCGCCCAGCTGGAAGTCACCGGCGAATCTGGCGCAGGTCTGGTCAAAGTGACCATCAACGGCGCGCATAACTGCCGTCGCGTTGAAATCGACCCAAGCCTGCTGGAAGACGACAAAGAGATGCTGGAAGATCTCGTCGCTGCGGCGTTCAATGATGCGGCACGCCGTATTGATGAAACCCAGAAAGAGAAAATGGCCTCTGTATCCTCCGGAATGCAGCTGCCGCCAGGCTTCAAGATGCCGTTCTGATGCAAACCAGTCCGCTGTTAACTCAGCTGATGGAAGCGCTGCGCTGCCTGCCGGGCGTTGGCCCGAAGTCAGCGCAGCGCATGGCGTTTACCCTGCTGCAGCGCGATCGCAGCGGGGGAATGCGCCTGGCGCAGTCCTTAACGCGTGCGATGTCGGAAATCGGCCACTGCGCTGATTGCCGCACCTTCACCGAACAGGACGTGTGCAATATCTGTGCGAACCCGCGTCGCCAGGAAAACGGCCAAATCTGCGTGGTGGAGAGTCCGGCAGACATTTACGCCATTGAGCAGACCGGGCAGTTCTCCGGCCGCTACTTCGTGCTGATGGGCCACCTGTCGCCGCTCGACGGCATCGGCCCGGACGATATCGGCCTCGATCGTCTGGAGCAACGTCTGGAAACGGAGCAGCTCACGGAAATCATTCTCGCCACCAACCCCACGGTGGAAGGGGAAGCCACGGCCAACTATATTGCCGAGCTGTGCGCGCAGTATGGCGTTGATGCTAGCCGTATCGCCCACGGCGTGCCGGTTGGCGGCGAGCTGGAGATGGTTGACGGCACCACACTGTCGCACTCGCTGGCCGGGCGCCATAAGATTCGTTTTTAATCAAACGAGAGCAGGATTTTCTGCTCTCGCTTGAAATTCTCGCTACCCATCCCCATTTTCCTCTCATCGCTTTTTTTACCTTGTAATCACCATTGAGGTATTTTGCAATGAAAGGACAAGAAACACGTGGCTTTCAGTCAGAAGTAAAACAGCTTCTGCACCTGATGATCCATTCTCTGTATTCCAATAAAGAAATTTTCCTGCGTGAGCTTATCTCTAACGCTTCAGATGCTGCCGACAAGCTGCGCTTCCGCGCGCTGTCCAACCCGGATCTGTATGAGGGCGACGGCGAACTGCGCGTGCGCGTCTCCTTCGATAAAGATAAGCGTACGTTGACCATCGCCGATAACGGCGTGGGCATGAACCGCGACGAAGTGATTGACCACCTGGGGACTATCGCAAAATCCGGCACCAAAGCCTTCCTCGAGTCCATGGGCTCCGACCAGGCGAAAGACAGCCAGCTTATCGGCCAGTTCGGCGTCGGCTTCTACTCGGCGTTTATCGTCGCGGATAAAGTCACCGTGCGCACCCGTGCGGCGGGCGATAAGCCGGAAAACGGCGTGTTCTGGGAATCTGCCGGTGAAGGTGAATACACCGTCGCGGACATCACCAAAGAAGACCGCGGCACCGAAATTACTCTGCACCTGCGTGAAGACGAAAGCGAGTTCCTCGACGACTGGCGCGTGCGTTCAATTATCAGCAAATATTCCGACCATATCGCGCTGCCGGTAGAAATTGAAAAATCTGAAGAGAAAGACGGTGAAACCGTTGTCTCCTGGGAGAAAATCAACAAAGCGCAGGCGCTGTGGACGCGTAATAAAGCTGAGCTTAACGACGACGAATACAAAGAGTTCTACAAGCATATCGCCCACGACTTTACCGATCCGCTGACCTGGAGCCACAACCGTGTGGAAGGGAAGCAGGAGTACACCAGCCTGCTGTATATCCCGTCGCAGGCGCCGTGGGATATGTGGAACCGCGATCATAAACACGGCCTGAAGCTGTACGTGCAGCGCGTCTTTATCATGGACGATGCCGAACAGTTTATGCCGAACTACCTGCGCTTCGTGCGCGGCCTGATAGACTCCAACGATCTGCCGCTGAACGTTTCACGTGAGATCCTGCAAGACAGCACCGTCACCCGAAATCTGCGCAACGCGCTGACCAAACGCGTGCTGCAAATGCTGGAAAAACTGGCGAAAGACGATGCCGAGAAATACCTGACCTTCTGGAAACAGTTTGGCCTGGTACTGAAAGAAGGCCCGGCGGAAGATCACGGTAATCAGGAAGCGATTGCCAAACTGCTGCGCTTTGCTTCTACCCATACCGACTCTTCCGAGCAGAGCGTGTCGCTGGCCGACTACGTCTCGCGTATGAAAGAAGGGCAGGAGAAAATCTACTACATCACCGCCGACAGCTACGCCGCGGCGAAAAGCAGCCCGCACCTGGAGCTGCTGCGTAAGAAAGGCATCGAAGTGCTGCTGCTTTCTGACCGCATCGATGAGTGGATGATGAACTACCTGACCGAGTTCGACGGCAAACCGTTCCAGTCAGTGGCGAAAGCCGACGAGTCTATCGACAAACTGGCGGATGAAGTCGACGAAAGCGCGAAGGAAGCGGAAAAAGCGCTGACGCCGTTCGTTGAACGCGTGAAAACCCTGCTGGGTGATCGCGTGAAAGAAGTGCGTTTGACCCATCGTCTGACCGACACGCCGGCGATTGTCACTACCGATGCTGACGAAATGAGCACCCAGATGGCGAAACTGTTCGCCGCGGCGGGCCAGGCTGCGCCGGAAGTGAAATACATCTTTGAACTGAACCCGGATCACGTACTGGTGAAACGCACTGCCGATACCCAGGACGACGAGCAGTTTAAAGAGTGGGTTGAGCTGCTGCTTGACCAGGCGCTGTTCGCCGAGCGCGGTACGCTGGAAGATCCTAACCAGTTTATCCGCCGTATGAACCAGCTGCTGGTGTCCTGATAGCCATAATGTAATGCCGGATGGCGCTAACGCTTATCCGGCCTACAGCTTCTCATCGATCGTAGGCCGGATAAGGTGTTTACACCGCCATCCGGCATTTTCTCTCCTTATTATCAATTTTCCCACCGTTAACCGTTTCAGCGTAGCCCGCTTCCTTGAGCCAATGCCGCGTTGGTGGTATCTTTTAGCGCTTTTTAAAAAATATTGACAACCTTTGAGGGGATTTTCGCAATGCGTATCATTCTGCTTGGCGCACCTGGCGCGGGTAAAGGAACTCAGGCACAGTTCATCATGGAGAAATATGGCATTCCGCAAATCTCCACCGGTGATATGCTGCGCGCGGCCGTTAAATCCGGCAGCGAGCTGGGCAAACAGGCTAAAGACATCATGGATGCCGGTAAGCTGGTGACCGATGAGCTGGTTATCGCGCTGGTGAAAGAGCGCATCGCCCAGGAAGACTGCCGCAACGGTTTCCTGCTGGACGGCTTCCCGCGCACTATTCCGCAGGCTGACGCCATGAAAGAAGCGGGCATCAACGTTGACTACGTGCTGGAATTCGACGTACCGGACGAACTGATCGTTGACCGCATCGTAGGCCGTCGCGTACACGCTGCTTCTGGCCGCGTTTACCACATCAAATTCAACCCGCCTAAGGTTGAAGGTAAAGACGACGTGACCGGCGAAGAGCTGACCACGCGTAAAGACGATCAGGAAGAGACCGTGCGTAAGCGCCTGGTGGAATACCATCAGATGACCGCGCCGCTGATCGGCTACTACTCTAAAGAAGCGCAGGCGGGTAACACCCAGTACGCCAAAGTTGACGGTACTCAGGCCGTGGCTGACGTTCGCGCAGAGCTGGAAAAAATCCTCGGCTAATACCGAGGCGTGCCGGATGGCGGCATAAATGCCTTATCCGGCCTACGATTATTTTGTAGGCCTGATAAGCGCAGCGCCATCAGGCAAAAATTCTCGCCTTACCTCTCACAGCAATTAGTTTTTCTTCCCTGCTTTTCCGCTACAATTATCAACAATTTGAATCGATAAGAGGCGGTAATGCATCATAAAAAACCCGGTATTCTGCTGGTTAACCTCGGGACGCCCGATGCCCCCACGTCTGAAGCCATTAAACGCTATCTGAAACAGTTTTTAAGCGATAAGCGCGTTGTTGATACGCCGCGTTTGCTGTGGTGGCCTTTGCTGCGCGGCGTGATTCTGCCTATTCGCGCGCCCAGGGTAGCAAAGCTGTATCAGTCCGTGTGGATGGAAGACGGCTCGCCGCTAATGGTTTATAGCCGTCGCCAGCAGCGCGCGCTGGCCGCACGCCTGCCGGATGTGCCGGTGGCGCTGGGCATGAGCTACGGCACGCCGTCGCTACAAAGCGCCGTGGATGAACTGCTGGCACAGGGCGTCGATCAGCTTGTCGTGCTGCCGCTTTACCCGCAGTATTCCTGTTCGACCGTGGCCGCCGTATGGGATGAACTCGCCCGTATACTGGCCAGCAAACGCGCCATTCCGAGCGTGTCGTTCATTCGCGACTATGCTACCGATCGCGGCTATATTGAGGCGCTGGCCGCTAGCGCACGCGCATCGTTCGCGCGCCACGGCGAGCCGGATCTGCTGCTGCTTTCCTATCACGGCATTCCGCAGCGCTACGCGCATGAAGGCGACGATTATCCGCAACGCTGTCGCGACACGACCCGCGAGCTGGTTTCCGCGCTGGGTATTTCACCGGACAAGGTGATGATGACCTACCAGTCGCGCTTTGGCCGTGAACCGTGGCTGACGCCGTATACCGATGAGACGCTGAAAATGCTCGGAGAAAAGGGCGTGAAGCATATTCAGGTGATGTGCCCGGGCTTCTCTGCTGATTGCCTGGAAACGCTGGAAGAAATAGCGGTTCAGAACCGTGAAGTGTTCCTGGAGGCGGGTGGGCAACAGTATGAGTATATTCCCGCGCTTAATGATGATGATGCGCATATTGAGATGATGGTGAATCTGACCGCGTCGTATCGCTAATCGCCTGCGGGTAGGGGAATATGCTACTATTCCCCGCCTGTTAACTGCCAGCCAAAAATCACCATGAAATTTCCCGGTAAACGCAAATCTAAACATTACTTCCCGGTGGACGCTCGCGATCCGCTGCTCAAGCAAATTCAGCCCGAAAGTGAAACCAGCGCCGCGTGGGTCGTCGGTATCGACCAGACGCTGGTGGATATTGAGGCGAAAGTCGACGATGCGTTTATTCAGCGCTACGGCTTGAGTGCCGGGCATTCGCTGGTGATTGAAGACGATGTAGCGGAAGCGCTGTATCAGGAACTGGTGCGCGAAAACCTGATTACCCATCAGTTTGCCGGTGGCACTATCGGTAACACCATGCATAACTACTCGGTGCTGGCGGATGACCGCTCGGTGCTGCTCGGCGTGATGTGCAGCAATATCGAAATTGGCGGCTATGCCTACCGCTACCTGTGTAATACCTCCAGCCGCACCGATCTTAACCATTTGCAGGGCGTTGACGGGCCGATTGGCCGCTGCTTTACGCTGATTAGCGACAGCGGCGAGCGGACCTTTGCCATTAGCCCTGGGCACATGAACAAGCTGCGCCCGGAGAGTATTCCTGAGTCGGTTATCGCCGGCGCATCTGCGCTGGTGCTCACCTCCTACCTGGTGCGCTGCAAGCCGGGCGAGCCGATGCCGGATGCCACCATGCAGGCCATCGCCTATGCCAAAAAGCATGATGTACCGGTGGTGCTGACGCTGGGCACGAAGTTTGTTATCGCCGATAGCCCGGAATGGTGGCAGCGTTTTATCAAAGAGCACGTGTCGATTCTGGCGATGAATGAAGAAGAAGCGGAAGCGTTAACCGGCCTCAGCGACCCGCTGCAGGCATCGGATAAAGCGCTGGACTGGGTGGATCTGGTGCTGTGCACCGCCGGGCCGACCGGGCTGTATATGGCAGGCTTTACCGAAAATGAGGCCAAGCGTAAAACCCAGCATCCGCTGCTGCCGGGTGCCATTGCCGAGTTTAACCAGTATGAGTTCAGCCGCGCGGTGCGTTTTAAAGATTGCCGTGAGCCACTGCGTATCTACTCGCACATTGCGCCATTTATGGGCGGGCCAGAAAAAATCATGAACACCAATGGCGCGGGTGACGGTGCGCTGGCGGCGCTGCTGCATGATATTACCGCCAACGCCTATCACCGTAGCAACGTGCCGAACTCCAGCAAGCATCAGCACGCCTGGCTGACCTATTCGTCACTCGCGCAGGTGTGCAAGTATGCTAACCGGGTAAGCTATCAGGTGTTGAACCAGCATTCGCCGCGTCTGACGCGCGGCCTGCCGGAGAAAGAAGATAGCCTCGAAGAGGCGTACTGGGAACGTTAATTCGTTCGAGGCCTACAACGATGACGTGCCGTTGTAGGCCTGATAAACGCAGCGCCATCAGGAAGATGGCGCAGATTTCCGGATGGCATCTTCGCTTTATCCGGCCGACGAAAGTTACCCGCTTACCGCCTCACTCAACGGCGGCGAGCTCAGCAGCCCCAGCATGGTTTTGGCAATCTCCCGCTCGCCCATCACCACTTCATTGGCTCCGCGTTCGCTAATGTACGCCACTTCGTCGTCATAATGCGCACGGGCAATGATCTCGAGGTGCGGACACTTCTCGCGAGCGCTGGCAACAATCTCCCCGGCCTCGTAGCCGTTGGGGATGGTCAAAAGCAGCCAGCGGGCGCAGTCGAGGTGCGCCAGATTCATGATCTCTTCGTTAGCGGCGTTGCCCAGTACCGCGCGAATACCGCGTTCACGTAGCTCATCCACGCGGGTTCGCGACGTTTCAATGACCACCAGTGGAATGCCCTGCGCCATCAGCTTCTCACCGAGCAGGCTGCCGACGCGGCCGTAGCCGACCAGCAACGCATGATTGCAAATATCCACCGGGATCTGCGTTTCATCTTCCAGCGCCTCTTCCAGCGTCTGTTCCTCAAGCGTTTCCGTTTTCTCGAGGTATTTCTCCAGCAGGGAGAACAGCACCGGGTTAAGCATAATGGAGAGAATCGCGCCCGCCAGCACCAGGTTTTGCCCGGCCTGCGGCAGTAGCCCCAGCGCCATCCCCAGACCGGCCAGAATAAAGGCAAATTCGCCAATCTGCGCCAGGCTGGTGGCGATGGTCAGTGCGGTACGCTGGGAGTGACCGAACAGGCGCACCAGGCCAAACGCCGCCAGCGATTTACCGAAGATGATAATGGCCAGCGTTGCCAGCACCGCCAGCGGTTGCTCAATCAGAATCAACGGATCGAACAGCATGCCGACGGAGACGAAGAACAGTACCGCAAACGCGTCGCGCAGCGGCAGCGTATCGTGCGCCGCGCGGTGGCTCAGCTCGGATTCGTTCAGCACCATTCCGGCGAAGAATGCGCCCAGCGCGAAGGAGACGTCGAACAATTCGACCGCACCGAAGGCAATGCCCAGCGCCAGCGCCAGTACCGAGAGCGTGAACAGTTCGCGAGACCCGGTGGCGGCGCTGCGTGAGAGGATCCACGGCACCAGACGACGGCCAACCAGCATCATGATGGCGATAAACGCCACAACTTTGCCGATGGTGATGGCCATATCGATAGCCAATGAGGCAAAACCGATATTTTCTTTTTCCATCATTCCGGCGACGGCGGGGAGCAGAACCAGCGTTAATACCATCACCAGGTCTTCAACAATCAGCCAGCCGATGGCAATTTGCCCCCGCTGGCTATCAATAAGCTGCCGTTCCTCCAGCGCGCGTAGCAGCACCACGGTACTGGCGGTAGAAAGACACAGACCAAACACGATACCGGTCATCATTGACCAGCCTAAGAAAGTGGAGAGCAGCATCCCCAGCAGCGTGGCGACGGCTATTTGCGCGATGGCGCCGGGGATGGCGATAGACTTTACCGCCATCAAATCTTTGAGCGAAAAATGGAGACCGACGCCGAACATCAGCAGAATAACGCCGAGTTCTGCAAGCTCAGGCGCCAGTTTGGTATCAGCGACAAATCCTGGAGTAAACGGTCCGGCCAGCACGCCCGCTAATAAATAACCTACCAGTGGTGAAATTCTTAACTTATTGGCAATCATGCCAAGGAAAAAAGCGAGCACAAGGCCACCAACAATGGTGGTGATTAGCGGTGTGGCGTGATGCATTCCGTCTCCTTTCGTCGTGATGCGTGGTCCCATTTTTGGCGCAGAGTGCCGCAACAGCCTGAAAACCAAAAAACCTCGTAATAGTTTATGACAATTTCCGTGATTGTGTTTGTGAATAATTCTTGAATTTAGCTAAAAAATTGAATTTTTGAGAGTAAATGGCACAAAAATGAAAATTGGCTGAGCAAAGCCAGATAAGACGCGCGCTTGCGGGGAGGGGCGCGGCAGCCAAAACAAAGGTTTGGCTGCCGTAAATTCAGTGTTTTTGGCGGTTATCAGGTAAGAATATGGTCAACATCCCAATAAGTGGTAGGAAAGCACATATTTTATAAACCAACTCGATACTGGTATGGTCGGCAATCAGCCCCAGTACCGCAGCCCCAAGGCCACCCATGCCAAAAGCGAAGCCGAAGAATAGCCCGGAAACCATCCCGATACGGCCCGGCAATAGCTCCTGCGCATACACCAGAATGGCAGAAAACGCCGATGCGAGGATAAATCCAATGATCACCGTTAAAATCCCCGTCCACCACAGGCTGGCGTAGGGTAAAAGGAGAGTAAACGGTGCAACGCCGAGGATAGAGCCCCAAATAACATATTTACGGCCAATCTTGTCACCTACAGGCCCGCCAATGACGGTGCCCGCAGCCACTGCAAACAGGAAGGCAAATAAGTGAATCTGCGCGTTTTGTACCGATAATCCGAATTTTTGCATCAGATAAAAGGTGTAGTAGCTGCTGATACTCGCCATATAGAAATATTTCGAGAAAATCAGCATCAGCAGGATGCTCACGGCCAGAATAACCTTGTTTCTCGGCAGCGGATTGATAATCACCGCTTTAGGTTTACCCTTCGCCAGACGATGCTGCGCGGCGTACCAGCGGCTGACCTGCGCCAGCACGACAATCGCCAGCAGCGCGGCCAGGACGAACCAGGCAACGTTACCCTTACCGTACGGCGCGATAATCACCGCCGCCAGCAGCGGCCCAAGCGAGCTGCCGAAGTTACCGCCGACCTGGAAAATAGACTGCGCCAGCCCGTGGCGACCACCGGAAGCCATGCGCGCCACGCGGGAGGATTCCGGATGGAACACGGATGAGCCGGTACCGACCAGCGCAGCGGCCAGCAGCACCGTCCCGAAGCTACCTGCCAGCGCCAGCAGCACCAGGCCGCTTAGGGTAAAGCACATGCCGACGGGGAGTGACCACGGCATCGAACGCTTATCGGTGATGTAACCGATCACCGGCTGGAACAGCGATGAGGTCAGCTGGAAGGTAAGGGTGATCATCCCTATCTGCACAAAGGTCAGAGAAAACTCGGACTGCAGCAGCGGGTAGATGGCCAGAATCAGCGACTGAATCATGTCGTTGAGCAGGTGGGAGAGGCTTATTGCTCCCAGGATACCGAATGAGGTGCGGCCCTTTTGCGAAGACGCAGTCGGGCCAGGCCGCGTAGGGCTGGTTTCAGAGATTGCCATAGATTCCACTTATATTTGGTAGTGCGATATTGGGGATAAACGCTTTAATAATTATTATCAGACTAAGATACCTGTCTAAGACGTTTGAAGGAAGTCTCAATTCTGAAAACAAATTAGACTAATATTTCATAGCGTTGTAATTTCTGCGGTTGTTATTCACTCAGGGAGAGAATCATGCATTTCGTCAAACGAGGCGTGGCGCTGGCGATGCTGGCTGCACTATCTTTAGTCAGCCTGCCCTCACAGGCTTATCAGCAAGATAAAACGTATAAGATAACCATTCTGCATACCAACGACCACCACGGGCACTTCTGGCGCAGTGAATACGGCGAGTATGGCCTGGCGGCGCAAAAAACGCTGGTTGACGGCATTCGTAAAGAAGTGGCAGCAGAAGGCGGCAGCGTGCTGCTGCTCTCGGGCGGCGATATTAACACCGGGGTTCCGGAGTCGGATCTGCAGGATGCCGAGCCGGACTTCCGCGGCATGAATCTGGTGGGCTACGACGCGATGGCCGTCGGCAACCATGAGTTTGATAATCCGCTGAGCGTTCTGCGCCAGCAGGAAAAGTGGGCTAAATTCCCGTTCCTCTCCGCCAATATTTACCAGAAAAGCACCGGCGAGCGCCTGTTTAAACCGTGGGCGATTTTTAAACGTCAGGATCTGAAAATTGCCGTCATTGGTTTAACCACCGACGACACCGCCAAAATCGGTAATCCGGAATACTTTACCGATATTGAATTCCGCAAACCGGCGGAAGAGGCGAAGCTGGTGATTCAGGAGCTACAGCAGAAAGAGAAGCCTGACCTGATTCTGGCGACGACCCATATGGGGCACTACGATAACGGCGAACACGGCTCCAATGCGCCGGGTGATGTTGAAATGGCGCGCAGCCTGCCGGCCGGCGCGCTGGCGATGATTGTAGGCGGTCACTCGCAGGACCCGGTTTGCATGGCGTCGGAAAATAAAAAGCAGGTTGATTACGTACCGGGTACGCCCTGCGCGCCGGACAAACAGAACGGTATCTGGATAGTTCAGGCCCACGAGTGGGGGAAATATGTCGGCCGCGCGGACTTCGAATTCCGCAACGGTGAGCTTAAGCTGGTGCACTACCAGCTGATCCCGGTCAACCTGAAGAAGAAAGTCACTTACGATAACGGGCAGAGCGAGCGCGTGCTTTACACGCCGCAGATCCCGGAAAACCCGCAGATGCTCTCGCTGCTGACGCCGTTCCAGAGTAAAGGCAAAGCGCAGTTAGAGGTAAAAGTTGGCAGCGTGAACGGGCATCTGGAAGGCGATCGCAGCAAGGTTCGCTTCGTGCAGACCAACATGGGGCACCTGATTCTGGCGGCGCAGATGGCGCGCACCGGCGCCGATTTTGGCGTCATGAGCGGCGGCGGCATTCGCGACTCCATCGAGGCGGGTAATATCACCTATAAGAGCGTGCTGAAGGTGCAGCCGTTTGGCAACGTGGTGGTGTATGCCGATATGAGCGGGAAAGAGGTGATTGAGTATCTGACCGCTGTAGCGCAGATGAAGCCGGACTCAGGGGCCTATCCGCAGTTTGCCAACGTCAGCTTTGTGGCGAAGGGCGGGCAGCTTCAGGATCTGAAAATCAAAGGTGAACCGGTCGATCCGGCGAAAACCTATCGTCTGGCGACGCTGAGCTTTAACGCTACCGGCGGCGACGGCTATCCGAAGATTGATAACAAACCGGGCTATGTGAATACCGGCTTTATCGATGCCGAGGTGCTTAAACAGTATATTGAGCAGAACTCGCCGCTGGATGTGAATGCTTACGAGCCGAAAGGGGAAGTGAGCTGGCAGTAAGCTCGGCGCAGCGCCATCAGGCAGTTGGGTGCACATTGCCGGATGGCGGCGTAAACGCCTTATCCGGCCTACCCTTCCGTAGGCCTGATAAGCGCAGCGCCATCAGGCGGTTCAGCGCACATTGCCGGATGGCGGCGTACGAGGCTATCAGAGGGGTAACCGAAAATCGCGTTATTAATCCCGGCGCGCAATGTCCGCAAACGTCGCGCCAAGAATTTTCGCTAAATCCACCGCCGCCAGCTCAATATCCAGCCCGCGCTTGCCGCCGGAAACATAGATAGAGGCAAACTCCTGCGACGGCGCGTCAATCACCGTTGGCAGGCGCTTCTTCTGCCCCAGCGGGCTGATGCCGCCGACCAGATAACCGGTGACGCGCTGTGCCACCATCGGATCGGCCATATCGACCTTTTTCGCACCCAACGCCTTGGCGACTTTTTTCAAATCCAGCTGCCCGGCGACCGGCGTGACCGCCACTGCCAGCTGTTTCATATCGCCATTCATCGCGACCAGCAGCGTTTTGTAAACCTGATCGGCGTTTAGCCCTAATTTGCGCACGACCTCATCGCCAAAGTTCGTTTCGTTCGGATCGTGATCGTAGGTATGAATGCTAAATGGGATCTTGTTCTTTTCGAGTAACTTAACTGCGGGAGTCATAACGTTCCTTCTTACTACAGACAGGGTATACCGTCAGCATACGCCCTAAAACGGACTAAAAAATAGTATAATCTTGCGCAATAGGTATTGGCAGTTGTAGCAACTTTGAGCGACAATCGGAGGATCCGGAGTGAAAACTTCGGGATAATAATAATGATGAAATTCCTCTTTGACGGGCCAATAGCGATATTGGCCATTTTTTTATTTCAGCATCTGTGGCAGGTTGCCCTCTCCGTACAAATGCAGCGCGCCTACCGCGACCACATAGCGTCCCGGCGGTAGCGCCAGCAGCGCATCTCGCCAGGCAATATTGCGTTTCACCATCAGCACATCATAGAGCGACTGGCTAAACGTATTGGGCAGCGATGTTCCACCGCGGGTCGGGGGCTGATCCAACCACCAGCCGATCATGACCTGCAGCAGCCGTGCGTTGGTATGCCAGTGCGTCAGGGTATCATCAAGTAGCGCCATGCCGCCGTCGGGCAGATGGCATAACAGGTCAATCTGGCTATCTGCCCCTTCCAGCTCCTGCACCGGCAGCGCGGCATCGTGTGCGGCCGCGAGCAGCTGATAATCAATACCGTAGTCCGGACGCAGACCTAAACGTTGAGCCTGAGTGGCCTGTAGCACCATCGCGATTTGCCACAGCGGCTGGTTATCCACGCGGGCGAGCGACATTCCCTGCTCATCAAGCCGTTTTTGTAACGCGCTAAGCTGCTCTGCGCTCAGCCGTTCGGCTAACGGCGGGTATTCGGGAAGATCGCTGAACGGGGTTTCGCTGCCGGAAATATCGGCTTCAACAATCAGCGCATCGGCCTGGCGTAGCTTCTTTAGCAGCTTTGGCGGCAGGGGGGACATATCGCGTGTGCCCATATGAATGCTGCCGACCAGGTGCAGATGGCGACCGCCGGGAAGGGTGACATCCAGCGCCGGCCAGCTGTACGGCGAGCCGCGCAGGGTCCGCCACAGGCGTTGTAGTTGATGTAACAGGCTCATCCGCGCTCCCTGGAAGGAAAATGTCATGTTAGCGCGCCGGAAGGAAAGGTGCAAACGCGCCCCGTCCGAAAACGGGCGGGGCGCGAGGATCAGGCTTTAGGTTTAAATCGCAGCAACCGGTTAGCGTTGCTGACCACCGTAATGGATGAGAGCGCCATCGCCGCCCCGGCGACCACCGGGTTAAGCAGCGTGCCGGTCAGCGGCCAAAGGATCCCTGCGGCAATCGGAATACCGAGCGAGTTATAGACAAAGGCGCCAAGCAGGTTCTGCTTCATGTTGCGTAGGGTGGCGCGGGAAATGGCCAGCGCATCGGCAACGCCCACCAGGCTGTGGCGCATCAGCGTGATAGCCGCCGTTTCAATCGCCACGTCGCTGCCGCCGCCCATCGCGATGCCCACATCGGCCTGCGCCAGCGCCGGGGCATCGTTGATGCCGTCGCCGACCATCGCCACTTTTTGCCCTTGCGCCTGCAGATCTTTAATGGCCTGAGCTTTACCGTCCGGCAGCACGCCGGCAATCACCTCATCGATACCGGCTTCTCTGGCGATAGCGTTCGCAGTCACCGGATTATCGCCCGTTAACATCACCAGACGATAGCCTTCCTGATGCAGACGCTGTAGAGCGGCGACGCTGTCGCTGCGCAGCGGATCGCGAATGGCAAACAACGCGGCGGCTTTACCGTCAATGGCCAGCAGTACCGGCGTTGCGCCCTGAGCCGCCTGGCGGGCCAGTTCGTCGTCCAGTTCACGGGTATCGATCTGCTGTTCATGCATCAGCGCCTGGTTGCCGAGCAGCAGGCGATGCCCTTCGGCTTCACCGCTAACCCCCAGGCCGCGCAGCGTGCGGAAGGCGTTAACCTGCGGGAGCATGTTGTTGGCGGCTTTCTCCAGAATAGCGCGTGCCAGCGGGTGATTTGAACCTTGCTCCAGCGCAGCGGCCAGGCGCAGCGCGACGGCCTCATCAATATCACGTTGCGTGACGATCGCGACAACCTGCGGTTTGCCTTCGGTCAGCGTGCCGGTTTTATCAAATACCAGCGTGGTCAGTTCGCTGGCACGCTGTAAGGCATCGGCATCGCGAACCAGCACGCCGTATTCGGCAGCGCGGCCTACGCCCGCAATAATCGACATCGGCGTCGCGAGGCCGAGGGCGCACGGACAGGCGATGATAAGCACCGTGGTCGCGATCACCAGCGTATAAACAATCTGCGGCGCCGGTCCGAAGACGTACCAGATGGCCGCGCTGAATAGCGCAATCGCCACCACGACCGGTACAAACACCGCCGAAATTTTATCCGCGAGCTGGCCAATTTCCGGTTTACTGCTTTGTGCCTGGCGGACCATTTTAATAATGCGTGACAGCGTGGTATGGCTGCCGACGGCGCTGGCGCGGAATAAGACAGAACCATCCTGCACTACCGTACCGGCGTGAATGCTGTCGCCATCGCCTTTCTGCTGCGGAATGGGCTCGCCGGTAAGCATGGCTTCGTCAAACCAGGCTTCGCCCTGGCTGATTTCCCCATCGACCGGTACCCGGTCACCGGTGGTCAGGCGCAGGATCATGCCCGGCTGCACGTCGGCCAGCGGCACGGTTTTTTCACCGTCCTCGGTGACTACCCGCGCGGTGGGCGGCGTCAGGTCGAGGAGTTTTTCCAGCGCGCGCGACGAACGTTGACGCGCTCGTGCTTCCAGCATATGGCCGAGGTTAATCAGACCAATAATCATGGCGCTGGCTTCATAATAAAGGTGGCGTGCTTCCATCGGGAACCACTGCGGCCACAGGTTAACGCTCATCGAATACAGCCAAGCTACGCTGGTCCCCAGCGCCACGAGCGTATCCATTGTGGCGGTACGATTCTTCAGGCTTTTCCATGCGCTGCTATAGAAATGGCCGCCCGCAAATACCATGACCGCCAGGGTGACAAGGCCAATAGCCAGCCACAGCGAGCGGTTATCGTCGGTGACCATCATGTTGTCGCCAATCATCCCCCAGACCATCACCGGCACGCCGACCAGCAGGGCGACAATGGCCTGCCAGCGAAAACGTTTCATGGTGGCCAGCGCGGTTTGCTGCTGACGTTCGCGACGTTTAAGGTCGTCTTCAATGGCCTCCGCACCGTAGCCCGCTTTCTCTACGGCATGGACTAAATCACCGGCGGAGGCGCTGCCCATGACCAGGGCCGTGCGCTCCGCCAGATTTACCCGTGCCTGTACCACGCCCGGCACCGCCTGGAGGGCGTTTTGTACTCGGGAAACGCAGCTGGCGCAGCTCATACCGTTGATCAGCAGCTGTTGGCTGTCATCCAGTTCCTGTGCTGCCGGAAGCTCAGGGGCGGCCGCTGTCAGTGCTTCCGACGGGAGTGATGACTCTGCCAGCGGTTTAGCCTTTGGGTGGCTGAGCTCCGCGCCGTAACCGGCTTGTTTAATGGTTTCAATCAGCGCATCGGCGCTGGCGCTGCCGGTGACGTGCGCCGCTTCGATGGTGACTTCCGCATGATCAACGTCCGGGCGCTGTTCCAGGCTCTCTTTAACGCGTTTGACGCAGTGGCCGCAGGACAAACCGTCCAGCGCCAGATCGATGGTATGAGACATATTCCTCTCCTCAATTGATGGGTGACCAAATTCACCTTTTGGTCTACAGTGAGAAAGGTTAAACCTTCCAGCAAGGGGAAGGTCAAGGGGGAAATGTGAATATCAGTGATGTGGCCAAAAAAACCGGCCTGACCAGCAAAGCCATTCGCTTTTATGAAGAGAAGGGGCTGGTAACGCCGCCGCTGCGTAGCGAGAACGGCTACCGCAGCTATACGCAAAAACACCTGGATGAGTTTACGCTGCTGCGCCAGGCGCGGCAGGTGGGATTTAATCTTGAAGAGTGTGGCGAGCTGGTCAATCTGTTTAACGATCCGCAGCGCCACAGCGCCGATGTGAAGGCCTACACGCTACAGAAGGTGGCGGACATTGAGCGCCACATCAGCGATTTACAGGCGATGCGCGATCAGCTGCTGTCGCTTGCCGCCTCCTGCCCGGGGGATGACAGCGCCGATTGTCCGATTATTGATAACCTTTCCGGCTGCTGCCATCGTAAGACCCTGGCGTGAGGGTTAGCGAGGCGGGGTAAGCCTGATACGCAGGACGATCCCTTCCACCGCAATGACTTCAACTTTGCTGCCGGCCGGCAGGTCATCATCGGCCAGCACGGGCCAGGAACTGTCGCCAACGCGCATATGGCCGCGGCCGTTGACCAACGCGTTATCCAGGGTAAAACGCTGGCCCAAAAGCTGCTGACCGCGCTGGTTGAGCTGACCTTGCGCCGGGCGCTGTCTGTCACCCCGACGCGAGAGCCATTTCCACCACAGCCAGGCCGCCAGCAGGGTCAGCGCCGCGAACAGCGCACCTTGCCACGCCCACGACAGCGGCAGCGCCCAGGTTATCAGCCCCGTTGCCGCTGCTGCCACACCGCTCCACAACAAATAGCCGCTGCCGCCGAGCATTTCTGCCGCCAGCAGCAGGCCGCCGAGGCTCAGCCAGAAAAAATGCGGGTGCGCCAGCACCAGGGCAATCATGACGGTTTCCGATCGCGGCTGCTGTCTTTAATCAGCTCAGCAACCCCGGCAATAGAACCCATCAGGCTGCTGGCATCCAGCGGCATCATCACCACTTTGCTGTTATTGGCCGCGCCAATTTGTTGCAGCGCGTCAGTGTATTTCTGGGCGACAAAGTAGTTAATGGCCTGAATATCACCGGCGGCGATCGCTTCCGACACCATTTTAGTGGCGCGGGCTTCCGCCTCTGCCGAACGTTCACGCGCTTCTGCCTGGAGGAACGCCGACTGACGTTCGCCCTCGGCGGTAAGAATTTGCGCCTGCTTTTCACCTTCGGCTTTCACGATCTGCGCCTGGCGGATCCCTTCAGCCTCCAGAATGTAGGCACGCTTGGTTCGTTCCGCTTTCATCTGAGCATTCATCGCGTCGATAAGTTCTGCCGGTGGGCGCACATCGCGAATTTCGATACGGGTGATTTTAATCCCCCACGGGTTGGTGGCTTCGTCGACAATATGCAGCAGTCGGGTATTGATGTTATCGCGCTGAGAGAGCATCTCATCAAGCTCCATCGACCCGAGTACGGTACGAATGTTGGTCATCGTCAGGTTGATAATGGCCAGCTCGAGGTTGCTGACTTCATATGCCGCTTTTGGCGCATCAATGACCTGAATGAAACAGACGGCGTCGATGGCGACGTTGGCGTTGTCTTTTGAGATCACTTCCTGAGAGGGAATGTCGAGAACCTGCTCCATCATATTGATTTTGCGCCCGATCCGGTCCATGAACGGCACAACGAGACTTAGCCCTGGATGCAGCGTTTTGGTGTAGCGGCCGAAGCGCTCTACCGTCCACTGATAGCCCTGCGGCACAATTTTGACCCCGGCGGCAACCACCACCAGCGCGACAAAGATAAGAATGGGGATAAATACCAGCATAAAACCTCCTGTTTTACTCTCCGTAACCTCAACAAGTATATCGGCTCTGCACGGGAAATTCGCCCCCTGAAATTAATTGGCGTTACACTTAGAGGGGCAAAACGAAAAAACAGGATAAAGAAAGGCAATGACGGAAAATAGCGCGATTTTACAGCTTAAGCAGGTGAGCTTTCATATTGGCGAGAAGACGATCCTTGAGAATATAAACCTGAACGTGGCCCCCGGCGAATTCAAGCTGATTACCGGCCCGTCCGGCTGTGGAAAAAGCACCTTATTAAAAATTATCGCTTCGCTGCTCTCACCGAGCGCAGGACAGATATTGTTTGGCGGCCAGGATATTAACACCCTAACGCCGGAAGCCTATCGCCAGCAGGTGTCCTACTGCGCGCAGACTCCGGCGCTGTTTGGTGACACGGTGTACGACAACTTTATTTTCCCCTGGCAAATTCGCGGCCAACAGCCGGACCCGGATCGTTTCCTGGGGCAGCTAACGCGCTTTGGTCTGGCCGAAGATACCCTGTCTAAATCAATCAACGAGCTGTCGGGAGGCGAAAAACAGCGGGTATCGTTAATTCGCAATTTGCAATTTTTACCCAAGGTGCTGCTACTCGATGAAATAACCAGCGCGCTGGATGAGCAGAATAAAGGGAACGTGAATGAAATTATTCATCAGTACGTACGCGATGAGCAGGTTGCCGTGCTGTGGGTGACCCACGACAAAGATGAAATTAGCCATGCCGATGAGGTGATTATGCTGCCTTCGCACCCACAGAGCGTCAGGGAGTCAGATCATGAATAACGAACACATCATCACTAACGAGTCGCTGGCGCTGTCGATGGTGCTGGTATTGATTGCCATTGTGGTGAGTTACCGGGAAAAGCTGGCGCTGGAAAAAGACATTATCTGGAGCATTTGCCGCGCGGTGGTGCAGCTGGTTATCGTTGGCTATGTACTGAAGTATATTTTCAACGTCAACCATGCGGTGCTGACGCTACTGATGGTTCTGTTTATCTGCTTCAACGCCGCCTATAACGCGCAAAAGCGCAGTAAATATATCGACAAAGCGTTCGTGTCATCGTTTATCGCCATTACCGCCGGAGCCGGTCTAACGCTTGCGGTACTGGTCTTTTCCGGTTCGATCGCTTTTGTGCCGATGCAGGTCATTCCTATTTCCGGGATGATTGCCGGTAACGCGATGATTGCGGTTGGGCTGTGCTACAACAACCTGGGCCAGCGCTTTAGCGCTGAACAGCAGCAGATTCAGGAGAAGCTGAGCCTGGGGGCAACGCCGAAAATGGCCTCCGCCCGTCTTATTCGCGAAAGCATTCGCGCGTCGTTGATTCCGACCGTCGACTCGGCGAAAACCGTGGGGCTGGTGAGTTTACCGGGGATGATGTCAGGGCTGATTTTTGCCGGTATTGACCCGGTGAAGGCAATTAAATATCAGATAATGGTGACCTTTATGCTGCTTTCTACCGCCAGCCTGTCAACCATTATTGCTTGCTATCTGACCTATCGGAAGTTTTACAACGCGCGCCACCAGCTGGTGGTGACGCAACTGAAAAAACGCGATTGACGCTGCCGCATGTCGCAGAAGGCCTGATAAGCGCAGCGCCATCAGGCACGTTCGTTGCACATTGCCGGATGGCGGCGTAAACGCCTTATCCGGCCTACCTGTCTGGCTACCGCTTCGGGCAGTAGGCCTGATAAGCGTTGTGCCAATCAGTACAGCAATGAATACAGCTGGCGGCGGTATTTCGATGCCAGCGCATCGCCGGTGCCGAGCGCTGCCAGGATTTCCTGCAACATTTTGCGCGCCTGGCCGTCAGCCGCGCCCAGGTCTTTGCGCAGGTGGTTGAACAACAGCTCCAGCGCTTCTTCATTACGCCCGACCTGATGCAGCTGAAGTGCCAGCTTTGAGGCCAGCGCCGCGTCGTCCGGGTTTTGCTCAACCTGCTGCTGCAGCTGCTGGATTTCCGGCGTATCTGCCGCCTGCTTAAGCAGCTCAATCTGTGCCACCAGCCCCTGGTAGCGGGTATCCTGATCCTGCAACGGGATGGTTTGCAACACCGCTTCCGCCTCTTCAGAACGCCCGAGCGCAATGTAGGTTTCTGCCAGCAGCAGGCCAATCTGGCTGTCCTGCCCGGAGAGCTGCCAGGCATCTTTCAGCAGCGGCAGGGCCTCGGCGTGCTTACCTTCCTGAATCAGCGCCAGCGCCTCTTGCGCCTTCAGCTCTTCTTCACGCGGTAGAACTTTATCCAGCAGCGCGCGAATAGCCTCTTCCGGCTGCGGGCCCTGGAAACCGTCGACCGGCTGACCATTCTGGAACAGATAAACGGTTGGAATAGCGCGCAGGCCAAACTGAGAGGCCACCATCTGTTCGGCATCGCAGTCGACCTTCGCCAGAATAAACTGGCCGTTATACTGCGCAGCCAGGTTTTCCAGCACCGGCGTCAGCTCCAGGCAGTGCTGGCTACGCTCGGACCAGAAGTAGAACAGCACCGGCGTGGCGACGGATTGCTCCAGCGTCTGGTGTAGGTTCGCTTCAGTAATGTTTACAATATTCTGTACGGACATGAGTCATTCTCTGTAGTCGGTTTGTATTCGAGATGGGGGCAAAAGCGTGCGCTTCAACTTAGCCCTGCAGAATTTTGTCCATCGCACGCCCCGGCAGTAGCCGCTTCAGCCAGCTGACGGCATAGGTCACCAGCGTCACCGGGTAGCGTAATTTGGGCTTATCGCTGATAAACGCATGACGCACCTTCTCGACCACCGCGTCCGGGCCGAGGGTGAAGCGCGCGGCGATACCTGGGTTTTCTACCGGCTTATCGCTGGTCTGGTTGACGTTGTCGGTAAAGCGCGTGCGGATCGGGCCAGGTTCAATCAGGCTCACCTTCACGCCGGAATGACGCAGCTCCATACGCAGCGCGTCGGACCACGCTTCCAGCGCGTACTTGCTGGCAGCATAGGCGCCGCGGCCCGGGGTAGAGATAAGCCCCATGACCGATGATGTCATCACAATTCGCCCTTCGCCGTGCGGTACCATGGCCGGCAGCAGGCGCATCGTCAGCTGATGGGCACCAAAAAAGTTGGCGGAAAACTGCTGCTCCATCTGCTCACGGCTGATGCTGGTCAGCGGGCCGTAGACGCCATAACCCGCGTTATTGAACAGGCCAAACAGGCGATTGCCGGTAAGGGCGATGACTTCTTCGGCGGCACGGTCGATGCTTTCCGGGCTGTCGAGATCGAGCAGAATGCCGGTGAACCCCATACCGTCCATGCGTTTCACATCATCGGGTTTACGGCAGGCGGCAAGTACGCGAAACCCCTGGCGTTTCAGCTCAAGCGCGCTTTCCAGACCAATTCCGCTGGAACATCCTGTAATTAAGACCGATTTTTGCATAACTTTACCTGAAGACGCCGCTTTACTTTGCGACGTCGTGATTAACTAATGGGGCCAGACGTGTCGCCATCCAGTCGGCAATATACGGCTGGGCGTCACGGTTGGGATGAATGCCATCATCCTGCATCCACTGCGGCTTAAGGTAGACCTCTTCCATAAAGAAGGGCAGCAGTGGAACATTGAATTCGCTGGCGAGCTTCGGATAGACCGCGCTAAACGCCTCATTATAGCGGCGTCCGTAGTTTGCGGGCAGGCGAATTTGCATTAACAGCGGCTGAACGTTCGCGTCTTTCACCTGTTGCAGTACGGCGCGCAGCGTTTGCTCGATTTGTGGGGGTGCAAAACCGCGCAGGCCGTCGTTGCCGCCCAGTTCAACCAGTACCCAGCGTGGCTGGTGCTGTTTAAGCAGCGCGGGCAGGCGTGCCAGCCCTTGCTGCGCGGTATCGCCGCTAATACTGCCGTTGATAACCGTGATTTTCGGCTGCCACTTATCGTTCAGCAAGGCAGGCCAGGCGGCGGTGCCCGCCATGCGATAGCCCGCGCTCAGGCTGTCGCCCAGCACTAACAGTGTGTCCGCCGCCGCGGCGCGCAGGCTTAACAGCAACAACAACAGGAAAGGCAAATGCCAGCGGAAAACGTACTTGAAGTGCATCATCTGAAGAAATCCGTCGGTCAGGGTGAGCATGAGCTTTCCATCCTTACCGGAGTTAACCTGATTGTCAAACCGGCGCAAACCCTTGCTTTAATTGGTGAGTCGGGTTCCGGCAAGTCGACGCTGTTGGCGATTCTCGCCGGGCTTGACGACGGCAGCAGCGGTGAAGTGAAGCTGCTCGGCCATCCGCTGGACAAGCTGGACGAAGAAGCGCGCGCGCGGCTGCGCGCTCAGCACATTGGCTTCGTGTTTCAATCCTTTATGTTGATTCCTACCCTTAATGCGTTAGAAAACGTCGAACTGCCGGCGCTGCTGCGCGGCGAAAGCGACGCCCAGAGCCGTCAGGGCGCGAAAGCGCTGCTGGAACAGCTGGGGCTTGGGAAGCGTCTGCATCATCTTCCGGCGCAGCTTTCCGGGGGGGAACAGCAGCGCGTGGCGCTGGCCCGCGCGTTTAACGGCCGTCCTGATTTGCTGTTTGCCGATGAACCGACCGGTAACCTCGATCGTCAGACCGGCGATAAAATTGCCGATCTGCTGTTCTCCCTTAACCGCGAGCACGGCACTACGCTGATTCTGGTGACCCACGACGCGCAGCTGGCGGCTCGCTGCGATCGCCGTCTGCGGCTGGTGGACGGGCAGCTACGGGAGGAAGCATGATTTTACGCTGGTTCTGGCGCGAGTGGCGTTCGCCTTCGTTGCTGATTGTCTGGCTGGCGTTAAGCCTGGCGGTGGCCTGCGTGCTGGCGCTGGGCAGCATCAGCGACCGCATGGACAAAGGGCTCAATCAGCAAAGCCGTGAATATATGGCCGGCGACCGGGTGCTGCGCAGCTCGCGGGAGGTGCCGCTCGCGTGGCTGGAGAAAGCTCGTGCGCTCGGCCTGACGGTGGGTGAACAGATCCATTTCTCCACCATGACCTGGGCGGGGGATACGCCACAGCTGGCCGATGTGAAGGCGGTTGACGATCGCTATCCGCTGTACGGCGCGCTGGAAACGGCCCCTGCGGGCCTGAAACCTGCGGCTGGCACGGTGCTGCTGGCACCGCGTTTGCTGGCGCTGCTGAATCTGAAAATGGGTGACAGCCTCGATGTGGGCGATGCCACGCTGCGCATTGCCGGAGAAGTCGTGCAGGAGCCGGATAGCGGCTTTAATCCGTTCCAGATGGCGCCGCGCCTGATGATGAATCTGGCCGACGTCGCGAAAACCGGCGCAGTGCAGCCCGGTAGTCGGGTGAGCTGGCGCTACATGTTTGCCGGCACCGCCGAGCAGTTAGGGAGCTATGAAAGCTGGCTGCTGCCGCAGCTGAAGCCCGAGCACCGATGGCTGGGGCCAAATCAGGACGACGGCGCGCTGGGTAAGTCACTCCAGCGGTCCCAGCAGTTTTTGCTGCTGTCGGCGCTGCTAACGCTGCTGCTGGCGGTAGCCGCCGTGGCGGTGGCGATGGGGCACTACTGCCGCAGCCGCTACGATCTGGTGGCCATCCTTAAAACGCTGGGGGCCGGGCGCGCACAGCTACGCCGGTTGATTATCGGTCAGTGGCTGCTGCTGCTGATGCTCTCCGCGCTGGCCGGAGGGGCAATGGGGCTGCTATTTGAGTCCATACTGCTCACGCTACTCAAACCGGTGCTGCCGGCGGCGCTGCCCGCTGCCAGCGCCTGGCCATGGCTGTGGGCGGTGGGGTCAATGACGGTCATTTCGCTGCTGGTCGGGCTGCGACCATACCGGCTGCTGCTGGCGACCCAGCCGCTGCGCGTATTACGCCAGGATATTGTCGCCAACGTCTGGCCGCTGAAGATTTATCTGCCGTTGGTCACCGCGGTGACCGTGCTGCTGCTGGCCTGGCTGATGGGCGGAAGCCCACTCCTGTGGTCGGTGCTGGCCGGTGCGGTGGTGCTGGCGGCGCTGTGCGGCGTGGTGGGCTGGCTGCTGCTGAAGGTGCTTAAGCGCCTGACGCTACGCGCGCTGCCGCTGCGCCTGGCGGTCAACCGTCTGCTGCGCCAGCCGTGGTCTACGCTGAGTCAACTGGCGGCGTTCTCGCTGTCGTTCATGCTGCTGGCGCTACTGCTGGTGCTGCGCGGCGATCTGCTCGATCGCTGGCAGCAGCAGCTACCGCCGGAAAGCCCGAACTATTTTCTGATCAATATCGCGCCTGAGCAGGTGAGTGAGGTGAAAACCTTCCTTGCCGAACATCAGGTGATTCCGGCGGCCTTCTACCCGATTGTTCGCGCGCGGCTCACGCAGATCAACGGCCAAAGCACCGAGGGCAACAAGGAGGAGTCGCTCAACCGCGAGCTGAACCTGACCTGGCAAAACCAGCGCCCGGCGCACAACCCGCTGGTCGCAGGAAGCTGGCCGCCAAAAGCGGGGGAAGTGTCAATTGAAGAAGGGCTGGCGCAGCGATTGAATATCCGCCTCGGCGATACCGTAACCTTTACCGGTGATACTCAGGACTTTACCGCGAAGGTGAGCAGTATCCGCAAGGTTGATTGGGAGAGTCTGCGACCGAACTTCTTCTTTATCTTCCCCGACGGCGCCCTCGATGGTCAGCCGCAGAGCTGGCTAACCAGCTTCCGCTGGGATCACGGTAACACGCTGCTAACGCAGCTCAACCGCGAGTTCCCGACGGTTACGTTGCTGGATATCGGCGCAATCCTGAAACAGGTCGGCCAGGTGCTGGCGCAGGTGAGTCGGGCGCTGGAAGTGATGGTGGTGCTGGTCACCGCCTGCGGTGTGCTGCTGCTGCTGGCTCAGGTGCAGGTGGGAATGCGCCAGCGCCATCAGGAGCTGGTCGTTTATCGCACCCTCGGTGCCGGGAAACCGTTGCTGCGGCTAACGCTGTGGGCTGAATTTGCGCTGCTGGGCGCGATTTCCGGGCTGGTGGCGGCCATCGGGGCCGAAACGGCACTGGCGATGCTGCAAACGAAAGTGTTCGACTTCCCGTGGTCGCCGGACTGGCGTCTGTGGCTGGCCCTGCCGCTGTGCGGCGCGCTGCTGTTGTCATTATGCGGCGGTGGCTTAGGGCTGCGGCTGTTGAAAGGGCGGGCGCTGTTCCGCCAGTTCTCCGGCTAGTTTAACGGCGTTGCTCTTGCGTAGCGCCGGACGGCGCTACGCTGCACGTTGTTGGATGGCGGCATAAACGCCGTACCCTGCCTATGCGTAGCGATCGCTGCTCGTCAAAATTATTCATCCTTTCATCATCTTGCCTGTTTTATGGCACCATTCGGTAAAACTGGAAACCTAAATCGCACATTTTAATAAAAATCAGCCAGGTGGATTTTATTAATAGACGATAATATTTATCAGCCAGATAGTTGGCTATAAATCTATCAAGGAAAAATAATGACTATAAAAATGAAAGCACTGGCGTTGTCGATCGGTGCAGCAGTGGCGTTAACGTCTTTCGCATCCCAGGCTGAAATTACCCTGCTCAAGCAGGATCCGCAGGCCGGGAACCCGCTTAGCCGTCTTAATTTCACCGTGGGCGGGAGTATTCGTCCGCAGTTCAACATGATGACCGGTGATGGTGATAAAGGCTCATACAAGCGTAACGGCTTCGATGGCGGCACCCGTTTCCGCTTCGCAGCAGATTACTACCTGTTCGATGACATTAGCTGGGTCAGCTACTACGAACTGGGCGTGAACATTCCGGCGCTGTTTGACTGGGATAACCACTACGCTGACGGCGCGAACAACACCACCCGTCGTATGCTGTACACCGGTCTGAAAAGCAACACCTGGGGTACGCTGACCTTCGGTCAACAGAACAGCGTTTATTACGATGTGGTCGGCGTGAAAACCGATATCTGGGACTATGACATGATTGGTCAGGCGCCAGGTAACGGTATCAACGGCGATTACGATGGTTCTTACCGTACCCGTAAATCACTGAAATACAAAAAAACCGTGGGTGATGTCGATCTTTATGCATCCTACCTGTTCAGCGACGACTACAACCCGAACAACGGCCTGCTTTACAAACGTAAAGGCGGCGGTTCACTGGGTGTGGATTACCACATCACCGACGACCTGACCTGGGGTACGGCGTGGAACTACACCCGCGCGGATATGCACAACCCGCAGAATACCGACGGTAAAACCTACGATCAGAACATCGTGGGCACTGCACTGAGCTGGACCCCGGATAACTGGACATTTGCTCTGGGCGGCGGCTGGTATCAGAACTTCATGACCACCAAGAAAGTGAACGTTCACGACTACTTCGCGGGCGACGCGTGGGGTATTGAATACTTCGCGGGCTACAAAATCCCGGTGGGTCAATACGCGGTTAAATCTATTCAACCGTACTTTATGGGTGACCGTATTGAATACGTGAATGGTCGCAACTACCAGCGCACGGATAATGGCGTAGGTATTAGCTTCCAGCTGGATTACGGTTTCCGCGTGGACTACGAACACGTGTTTACTTCCAGCACCGACGATCTGGGCGATATGAACCTGGTGCGTCTGCGCTACGATTTCTAATCGTTAACAAGGGCGGCTCTGCCGCCCTTGGTTTACCCTTCAGTTTTCCCCAAGCCATTCGGTCACTTCTTGACTTGTCCCGCGAAACACAATCTTGTCGGTCTTTCTTTCCAGTTGATAGCGGTACATCGGATCGTAGTACTCTTCAAGCAGGGGAATCAGCCAGGCGAAGTGTGCCTCGGTGGAGCCGCTTTGTTGCTGCGCGGCGAGCGCACCGTCGAGCGTCGCGGTCAATTCGGCAAAGCGCTGTAACCCCAGGCGGCGACGAATCGCGTACAGACCGTGATGCAGATATTCGCTGTATTCCTGCCAGCCTTTTTCCTCGCCATAGGTGGCGATAAAGTCACGGTGCATGCGGGTGAAATACTCTTCGCGCAGACGTGTAAGACGGATCTCAAACGGGTCCTCGACCACGGCGATAGGCGACTGCGCCATGCGCTCGCGCAGGCATTCCGGCAGATGATTTGCGCCAATCATTCGGCCTTCATCTTCCAGCACCCAGCGTACGCGATCCCGCTGATGTGCGCCCTTCAGCAGCGCCGTCGCCAGATGGTTCTCAAAGGTAGCCTGGGAAAACTGGGCGCTGAGGGTCCGGCCGAATGAAGAACCGCGATGGTGTGCTAACCCTTCCAGGTCGATGCCCTGAGGCTGCTGGCGAACCAGCGGCGTTTTGCCATTACCGGTACAGCCGCCGATCAGCACGATCGGATGACGAACCAGTGCTTCCGTCGCCTGCATTGCCGCCTGGCGCAGCGCCTTGTAGCCGCCGACGATCAGCGGGTAATCAATGCCTTGGTCTTTAAGCCAGCTTTGCACAATATGCGAACGCTGCCCGCCGCGCGCGCAGCACAGATAGCCCTGCGGCGCCTGTCGACAGGCCGCCAGCCATGCGTCGATGCGGCGCTGGCGCGTCTCACCGGCAACCAGTTTGTGGCCGAGCGCGAGGGCGGCTTCCGCGCCTTGACGTTTATAGCAGGTGCCGACGGCTGCGCGTTCATCATCGGTCATCAACGGTAGGTTCACGGCTGCAGGCACCGCGCCGTGGGCAAACTCAACCGGGGCGCGAACGTCAATGATGGGCGTTTCCGCGCGCAGAATGGCGCAGTAATCCGTCCCATTTTCCATGGGGCAATCCTTCTCTGGCAAAGTGGGGTATGGCGTTTAGGGCAGGATTTTACGCTTCAAGGAGGGGGCCGGGGAAGCGTTAGATTCTTTCCCCGGCACTAAAGGCTTACTTCAGGCGTGCTTGCGCCCAGGCAATGCCGCTGGCGTATTCGCCTGGCAGCAGCGGAACCAGCGCTTCCAGCGTTGCGCTGAGGCGGCCGGTGTCGCTGTCGCTGAGGTTAAGGTGGCCCACTTTACGACCCGGGCGAACCTCTTTGTCGTACCAGTGCAGATGCACCAGCGGCAGCTTCAGCCAGTCATAGTTGAGATCGGTACCAATCAGGTTAACCATCACCGACGGGCTGTTGACCACCGGCGGCGGCAGCGGCAGATCGGTAATGGCGCGCAGGTGCAGTTCGAACTGGCTAATCGACGCGCCGTTCTGCGTCCAGTGGCCGCTGTTGTGCACGCGCGGCGCCAGTTCGTTAATCAGCAGCCCGCCCGGCGTGATAAAACACTCCATGGCCATTACGCCGACGTAGTTCAGCGCTTGCATAATGGCGCTGAGCATGGCTTCTGCCTGCGCCTGCTGTTGGGCATTGGCCTGCGGGAAGGCAACGCTCATGCGCAGAATACCGTCCTGATGCAGGTTGTGGGTCAACGGATAAAATACGGTGCTGCCGTCGCGCGCGCGGGCGCCCACCAGCGACACTTCGCCGGAGAAATTAATCCCCTGCTCGACGATGCATTCGCCATAGCACTCTTCCGGCAGCTGCGCGGTATCGTCTTTGCGCAGGCGCCACTGGCCGCGGCCGTCGTAGCCGCCGGTGCGGCGCTTGACGATCGCCAGCTCGCCCAGACGGTCAAATACGGCCGGCCACTCTTGCTCGCTGGCCAGCAGTTGCCACGGGGCGGTGGCCAGGCCGAGCTTATCGAAGAGCTGCTTTTGCGTCAGACGGTCGGCGATAATCGGGAAGACGTCGCGGTTTACAAAAGCGGTATGCTCGGCCAGCTCGCGGGTCAGGGCGGTTTCCGGCCAGCGTTCAATTTCAGCGGTAATCACGCTCTGCTGGAACGGCACGGCGGCCGGGTCAGCTTCTAGTCCTACCGGCCAGACGGCAATGCCCAGCGGTTCACCGGCCTGACGCAGCATACGGCCAAGCTGGCCGTTGCCCAGTACGCAGACCTGCTTCATGCGGCACCTCGCGGGTCCGGGTTTTCCAGAACGTCATCGGTTTGTGCTTGGCGCCACTCGGCCAGACGCTGATGCAATTGCGCATCGTGCTGAGCCAGAATCTGTGCGGCCAGCAGCGCGGCGTTGGCGGCGCCGGCTTTACCAATCGCCAGCGTCCCTACCGGGATCCCGCGCGGCATCTGTACGATAGAGTAGAGACTATCGACGCCGCTTAATGCCGCGCTCTGTACCGGCACGCCCAGCACCGGTACCAGCGTTTTGGCGGCAATCATTCCGGGTAAGTGCGCTGCACCGCCGGCTCCGGCAATAATCACCTGGTAGCCGTTCTCTTCCGCCGTTTCGGCAAAACTGAACAGCTTATCGGGCGTGCGGTGGGCGGAAACCACTTCAACATGGTGAGGAACATTCAGAATATCGAGGATTTCTGCGGCGAACTGCATGGTAGCCCAGTCGCTTTTGGACCCCATCACGATGGCGATACGTGCCGGATTATTGCGGGAAGACATGCGTCTGAAAACTCCTGTGGGTGTGCTGCACACGACTTAGAGGCCACAGAGAATACCACGGAAAATGGGCAAGGAAAACGGTTGCGTCGCCGTGAAATGGCGTATTCAGACGGAAATTTAAAACGCGAAAGGAATCAGCTCAACGTCGTCCTGGGTCACTTTGACCATCGAGCCGTTGCTGTGCCATGCTCCGAGCACCACGCGGTGCGCCAGCGCGCCGTTGGCGTTGAGCTCATGGATAGCCGGACGATGCGTATGACCGTGAATCAGCCACTGCACCTGATGTTTTTCCATCACCGCGACGACGGCATTCTGGTTTACATCCATGATGTCCATCGACTTGTGGCTATTGGCGGCTTTGCTGTCGTGACGCATTTTCTGCGCAATACGGCGGCGAATAAACAGCGGCAGGGCGAGGAACAGCCTTTGAATCCAAGGAGTATGTACTTTTGCGCGGAAGGCCAGATAGCCGGGATCGTCGGTACAAAGCGTGTCGCCGTGCATAATCAGCAGCCGGCGGCCATAGAGATCGAGCACCTGTTCTTCGGGCAGCAGCAGCATACCGCTCTCGCGGGCAAAGCGTTTGCCTATCAGGAAGTCACGATTGCCGTGAATAAAGAAACAGGGTACGCCAGCGTCAACCAGCGATTTAATGGCCGCAGCCATTTCACGGTGCAGCGGATTCGGATCGTCATCGCCAATCCACGCCTCGAACAGGTCGCCTAAGATATACAGTGCGTCGGCCTGGCGAGCTTCACCGCGTAAAAAACGCAGAAAACCGGCGGTAATCGCCGGTTCTTCTGTTTGCAGGTGCAAATCTGCGATAAAAAGTGTCGCCACTAATTACTCGCTGACGGTCACGCTGGTGATCACAACGTCTTCTTTCGGAACGTCCTGATGCATACCGCTGCGGCCGGTGGAAACGCCTTTGATCTTGTCAACAACGTCCATACCTTCAACCACTTCAGCAAACACGCAGTAGCCCCAACCCTGCAGGCTTTCGCCGGAGAAGTTCAGGAAGTCGTTGTCGGCAACGTTAATGAAGAACTGGGCGGTGGCGGAGTGCGGAGCCTGAGTACGCGCCATGGCCAGCGTACCACGGGTGTTTTTCAGACCGTTGTTCGCTTCGTTCTTGATCGCTTCTTTGGTGGTTTTCTGCTTCATGCCCGGCTCGAAGCCGCCGCCCTGAATCATGAATCCGTTGATAACACGGTGGAAGATGGTGTTGTCGTAGAAACCTTCGCGGCAGTAATCCAGGAAGTTTTTAACTGTTTCCGGCGCTTTGTCGTCGAAAGTTTTGATAACGATGTCGCCGTGATTAGTGTGGAAAGTAACCATTTCTGCATCCTGTTCCGTTTATTGTGGTGCTTTCGCCCGACGGTGGGCGGCATATAGGCGTCTGTTATAGCATAAGCCGGGACATCGATCACCTTGCATTGTGTGCTGCTTCCGGGTTGAATTACGGGTAGAATATACCGTTTCAGGCGTATGCCCGGTTCACACACGTAAACATGGAATTCTCGATGCTAAAAATCTTCAATACAATGACCCGCCAAAAAGAGGAATTTAAGCCTATTCACGCCGGTGAAGTCGGCATGTACGTGTGTGGTATCACCGTTTACGATCTCTGTCATATCGGCCATGGCCGCACCTTCGTCTCCTTCGACGTCGTCGCGCGTTACCTGCGTTTCCTCGGTTATAAGCTGAAGTATGTGCGTAACATCACCGATATTGACGACAAAATTATCAAACGTGCCAATGAAAACGGCGAAAGCTTTGTTGCGCTGGTGGATCGCATGATTGCCGAAATGCACAAAGACTTCGACGCGCTGAACATTCTGCGTCCGGATCAGGAGCCACGTGCGACCCACCACATTCACGAGATTATTGAAATCACCGAACAGCTGATCGCCAAAGGCCACGCCTACGTGGCGGATAACGGCGATGTGATGTTCTCGGTGCCCACCGATCCCAACTACGGCAAGCTGTCGCGTCAGGATCTGGACCAGCTTCAGGCGGGCGCGCGCGTTGACGTGGTTGACGTGAAGCGCAACCCGATGGACTTCGTGCTGTGGAAAATGTCTAAAGAGGGTGAGCCGAGCTGGCCATCGCCGTGGGGCGCTGGGCGTCCGGGCTGGCACATTGAATGTTCGGCCATGAACTGCAAGCAGTTGGGCAACCATTTCGATATTCACGGCGGCGGCTCTGATCTGATGTTCCCGCACCATGAAAACGAAATTGCCCAGTCTACCTGTGCGCACGACGGCGAGTACGTCAACTACTGGATGCACTCCGGTATGGTGATGGTTGATCGTGAGAAAATGTCCAAATCGCTGGGCAACTTCTTTACCGTGCGCGACGTGCTGAAGTACTACGATGCGGAGACGATTCGCTACTTCCTGATGTCCGGTCACTACCGTAGTCAGCTGAACTACAGCGAAGAGAACCTGAAGCAGGCGCGTTCGGCGCTGGAACGTCTGTACACCGCTCTGCGCGGCACCGATAAATCCGTCGCAGCGGCGGGCGGCGAGGCGTTTGAAGCACGCTTTATTGAAGCCATGGACGACGATTTCAACACGCCGGAAGCCTATTCCGTCCTGTTTGATATGGCGCGTGAAGTAAACCGCCTGAAAACGGAAGATGCGCATGCGGCCAACGCGCTGGCGTCGCATATGCGTAAGCTCGCCTCTGTGCTGGGGCTGCTGGAGCAGGAACCGGAAGCCTTCCTGCAAAGCGGTGCGCAGGCTGACGACGGTGAAGTTGCGGAAATTGAAGCGTTAATTCAGCAGCGTCTGGATGCGCGTAAGGCGAAGGACTGGGCGGCGGCCGATGCCGCGCGTGACCGTCTCAACGAGATGGGCATCGTGCTGGAAGATGGCCCGCAGGGCACCACCTGGCGCCGTAAGTAATCTGGTCGGCCCCGCCGCGCGAATAGCGTGCGGTGGGGCCGTGCTTCATGCTCCCCCCTCCACGACTCCACCATATTCCTCTGATATCACCATCCACTCCCCGTAAGGCGTGCGAACGCGCAAAGGGCGGCTATTTCATCGATAACGTGCAGGGGAGTACCGCTGCGCGAAGCAGGGGAGAGTCTGAATGGGGGGAGAGAAATAAACCCGGCGTTGCAGCGCTCGGCCGGGAGACTGGCGGGATTATGCGGTAACGGTGATGCTCTGGCCTTCAAAACTCACCGTTTGACCGGCGATAATTTTGCAGCGTTTGCGGGTTTCGACCGCTCCGTCCACTTTGACCAGACCGTCGGCGATGGCGATTTTCGCCTGTGCGCCGCTTTCGCTCCAGCCTTCCAGCTTCAGTAAGTCACAGAGTTCCACATGCGGATGCTTACCCAAAGAAAATGTTGCCATCTTATGCCTTCTCCACGTCGTGATACTCTTCACAAGCTTGTAAGGTGTTTTCAATCAGGGTGGCAACGGTCATTGGACCGACGCCGCCCGGTACCGGGGTGATGTAGGATGCGCGCGCGGCGGCATCTTCAAACACCACGTCGCCGACAACTTTACCGCTTTCGAGACGATTAATCCCGACATCAATGACGATTGCGCCTTCTTTAATCCATTCACCCGGAATAAAGCCCGGCTTGCCGACCGCGACGATCAGCAGATCGGCGTGCTCGACGTGATGGCGCAGGTTTTTGGTGAAGCGGTGGGTGACGGTCGTGGTGCAGCCAGCCAGCAGCAGCTCCATGCTCATCGGGCGACCGACGATATTGGACGCGCCGATCACGACCGCGTTGAGGCCGTAGGTGTCGATGTTATAGCGCTCCAGCAGCGTCACGATACCGCGCGGGGTGCACGGGCGCAGGCGCGGCGCGCGCTGGCACAGGCGGCCAACGTTGTACGGATGGAAGCCATCGACGTCTTTGTCCGGCGCAATGCGCTCGAGGACTTTCACGTTATCAATGCCCGCAGGCAGCGGAAGCTGCACCAGGATGCCATCGATAGTGGCGTCGGCGTTCAGGGTATCAATCAGCGCCAGCAGCTCAGCTTCGGACGTGGTTTCCGGCAGATCGTAAGAGCGGGAGACGAACCCCACCTCTTCGCAGGCTTTGCGCTTGCTGCCGACATAAATTTGCGAAGCCGGGTTGCTGCCAACCAGCACAACGGCGAGCCCAGGGGCGCGTTTTCCTGCGGCAACGCGCGCCTTCACTTTTTCCGCAACCTCAGAGCGCACCTGCTGCGCAATCGTTTTACCGTCAATAATCTTTGCTGCCATCAGGGAAACTTTTCCATCTGTCATATACGAAGGGGGGATGCACATATTTTGTCAGATGCGAGGCTTGCTGTCAGGTATCGTTTGCGAGTTTTCATCGGAAAGTCGTTTTGTTGAAGACTTGAGCGATAGTTGGTCGTACTTTGTCCATCGTCGCTGGCGGCGCAGGTTTCGTTAGAAAATGGATTGACTCATCGGACTGTGACCGTATAATTCCACGCGTTTCACCCCCTCGAAGTGTCCACTTCTCAGTGCGCCCTTAGCTCAGTTGGATAGAGCAACGACCTTCTAAGTCGTGGGTCGCAGGTTCGAATCCTGCAGGGCGCGCCATTTATCCTTTTTTGCTTCCCTCCTATGCGTATTGGCAAGAGTGCGAATTTGCTCACATATTGTTCGCTGTGTGATTGTCTGTATCCGAAAACAGTGATTATACTGTATGTAATTACAGTGTCTTAACGGAGGCGGTATGGAATACGAAGTGAAGCAGGCTGCAGCACGTAAAATTGCCGGTTTTCATATGGTTGGCCCCTGGGAGCAGACGGTTAAACAAGGCTTTGAGCAACTGATGATGTGGGTCGAAGGTAAACAGATCCCCGCACAAGAGTGGCTGGCGGTTTACTACGATAATCCCGACGACGTCCCGCCGGAGAAGTTGCGCTGTGATACCGCCGTCACGGTACCTGAGGGTTTTGTTATTCCGCCAAACAGCGAAGGCGTGATGATGACCGAGGTTGAAGGCGGCCTGTATGCGGTGGCGCGCGCTCGCGTTATCGATCACGACTTCTCTACGCCCTGGTATCAGTTCTTTAATAGCCTGGCGCAAGATGAGGCGCATACCATGGCGCCAAAACCGTGCTTTGAGCTTTACCTGAACAACGGTGCGCAAGACGGTTACTGGGATATTGAAATGTATGTCGCGGTAGTGCCGAAGGCGTAATAAAAAACGCCAGAGCGCATGAGCGACTCTGGCGTTTAGTGCGCTGGCGGACATACGCCGTTGTCGGGATCTTAACGGAGCGCGTGGGCGATCGCGCTGAACATCAGCGAAGCCTCAAGCGGCTGAGCGCTGAAGGACGGTTCTGCCTGCGGCCACGTTGACCACTGAACGATCACCAGATTCTCCGCGCGGTTTACCATAATCATTTGCCCATAAATTCCCAGCGCCCACATAGAGCCTTTGAGAGACGTTTTTGCCGCGGGAACAACGTCGCGAGCATTAGCGGGAACTTCATTGTTCCACCATTGGTAGCCATAGATTCCCTGCGGATGTGCGGCGGAAACGGAGCCTTTTGCGGTCGTCCAGGCGGCGGAGTCCGAGACCCAGTTTTCCGGCAGTATCTGTTTGCCGTCAGGCAGACGGCCGTTGTGTAACACGAATTCACCAAAGCGTCCCCAGTCTTCCAGCGTAGCGTTAAAGCCATGCGCGCCAACGTTGTGCTGACCTTTGGCATAAGCGTGCCATACGCCATCATTTGCCATACCGTACGGTTGCCAGATGCTTTTCTCAAGGTAGGCCGCGAGCGTCATACCGGTAGCACGTTCCAGCACGTCGCCCAGGAGCCAGGCACCGCCGGATGAGTACGACCAGACTGCACCCGCCGGATGCGCGCGCTTCAACCCGGAGACCAGCCTGCGTACGCAATCATAGGTGCCTGGATGCGTCTCGCACTGCGTCAACTGAGCGAAATCAGACTGTGGATTGGTGTAATCCTCATTCCATGCGACCCCGGAGGTATGCTGAATCAGCTGCTTCAGAGTGACACCCTCCCAGGCGGTCCCCTTTAAGTCAGGCTCATACCGTGTGACCAGATCGTTCAACGAATGAATTTTGCCTTCCTTCAGCGCAACCCCAACCAGCGTTGAAACCACCGATTTGCCCACTGAACGCGAAGTCCACAGGGTGCTATCCGTATTGCCTTCGCCTAAATATTTCCAGGCTATCTTGCCGTCTTTCAGGACCAGCATGCCGCTCACATTCTGTCGTTTAATGTAATCCTGCAAATTCCATGTTTGCCCCTTCAACTGGTAAGTGGCTTGGGTGAGCGGTTGGTTTGCCATTTGCAGGGGGGTTGCATGACCGTGGTGGAAAACATCGCCCGCGTAGTTGCGATAATCGTTACGAAAGCCGATGACGCGCTCGGCCTGATCCCAGGTGAGCATCTTTTGCGTATCCGGCAGTTGAGCGTCAAACGGTGCCGGGCAGCGGGTTAATTCCGTCCCTTCGCAGGCGGCCATGGCCGGGGCGCAAAAGAAGGCTCCGGCAACCAGACCGGCCAGCAGACAATATTGTGCAGGTGAAGATTTTTGTTTTTGATTCATAGCGTTCTCGATTTTCGTTATACCCATAGACAGGTCACCGCGCAGAGAGGTGATACGGATGCAGTATAAAAATCGGCGGACTATAATAAAAAACGCAATATGGGGGGAAAACCCCACCATAAGAGCTTAAGGAGAGAGGTGTGCCGTCATTGTCGTATTCACTTGCCCAGCTTGAAGCCTTCACCGCCGTTGCCGAATATGGCAGCCTCGTCAAGGCGGCTATCAGGCTCGGAAAAGACCGCACGACGCTGCGCGATTTGATCGATCTTCTTGAGGATGGTCTGGGCTATGAACTGTTTGTTCGTCAGGGACGGTCGCTGCAGCTTACGCCTGAAGGCGAGCTGCTTCATCGTCAGGCCCATCTGCTGATTCGCCAGGCGCGGGCATTTGAGCAGTTTGCGCATCAGGTACCGGCCACCGATGTTCAGTCGCTTGAGGTCATGTACGATCCCTTCACCCCGCGCGCCTTTCTGCGGGCACTGATTGCGCAGATGGCCAAACGCAACGTGCGCTTGAGTCTGACCTGTACGACGCGTGAGCAAGGGGAGAGCGCGTTAGCAGCTGGGCAGGCCGATTTGGGTTTTTTTCAGGCCCATAATCGCAGCCTTGGTAATGAAATGGAGTGGCGCGCGCTCGGCAGCGTTGAGATGAATTTCTACGCCTCGCAGAGGCGTTTTGCCGATGTAGTACTGCCCTGTTCACTGCTTGACCTGTCGCTTATTCCGCAGATCGTGATGCACCCGGCGAGCGACATACCGGTGTCCCGTCGGCTGCAAATTGCGGGAAGCGTGATTTTTAGCAATGAGCGGGAAATGGTACGCAGTCTGATAGAGGCGGGATGCGGATGGGGATTTTTACCCACGCATTTTCATGCATCGCAATGGGCCGGAGTCTCCGTCGTGCCTACGGTGGTGGGTAACGAGGGTATCAGCCAGACGATGGTGGTCATCTGGCGTCCCGGCAGCGATAAACGCCCTATCATCGAAGAGGCGCTTGCTCATCTGCCCACGCTATGGCGTGAAGCCTCTGCCTCGTCGGTCGGCGGCAATCACTAGCCCGATCCCGGACAGGGTCAGTGCGATAGCCACCAGCATCCGCGTATCGAGCGTTTCGCCCATCAAGATAAGGCCTCCCAGCGCCGCGAGGCAGGGAACGCTCAACTGGAGCGTGCTGGCAGTGGTTGGGCTCAGTCGCGGTAGGATGGAATACCATAGCAGGTAGGCACCGCCAGACATCAGCGCCCCCGACGTGATGGCCAGCAGCAGCCCCGCCGCATCGGCGTGGATGGGCACGCCGCTCAGCACGAGCGCGACCAGCGCCATCGGTACGGCCAGCGTAAAATTGCCTGCCGTGGCCGCTGCCGCGTTCTGGACCTTTTTGCCGGTAATACAGTAGGCCGCCCAGGCCGCGCCGGAGATCATCATCAGCAACGCCGCCCCGCCGGAAGGATGACCCGCGCCCGGCAAGAGCAGCAACGCCAGCCCGGCCATTGCCCCCAGCATGCCCACGCTTTTGAGCCACGTCAGCCGTTCTCCACGCATCAGCCCCCAGCCGGTCATCACGCACTGCACCGTGCCGAAGAGTAACAACGCGCCGGCGGCGGTCGTTAATGACAGATAGGCCAGTGAAAAGGCGAAAACGTAAAGGGCCAGTAGCGCCGCGTTCAGGCCATTGAACTCTGGTTTTTTGGGGATGCCGGGCAGTCGTAGAAAAAGCAGCAGCGCGACCGCGCCGCTGATCAGGCGGAGGGCGCTGAAAGAGACGGCGTCCATATGCATACCTTTTAGCGCCAGCCGACAGAGCAGGGAGTTGGCGGCAAAGGCGGCCATGGTGAGCAGAATCTTGGGGAGCACGGAGAATTCCTCATCAAACGGTACGCTGATTATGCACGAAGCCGTCGCACGTCGCGCCATCGTTATTAGATGACATCCTGTTTTGAGTCACGTCTATTGACACTTGATTACGTAAAGATAATGAGTATAGTTCTCGTTCTCTTTTTTATTCACCGGTATGGTGCGGCAAACCCGGCAATCGATGAGGGTAGCTTACGGGGGCGCTGAAGCATGAGATCACGCTAAACCTGCTGTCGCCATCGGTGATTTTTGATTCCGGGAATGCTTCTATGAAAACCAAACTCTCCGCGCTGGCTCTGGCGATAAGCGCCGTCATGCCCGCCGCACAGGCTGATGATGCGGCAACGGCCAAAAAACAGCCTGAAACGATGATTGTTCAGGGCGTCGATGGCGGCGACTTTAAGGCCGGTGGTGAACAACTGGTGCCCGCCTACCTTGATGGGCAGGTGGCTCATGGTGGGCGCGTGGGGATGCTGGGCGAGCAGAAAGCGATGGACGTCCCGTTCAACGTTATCGGCTATACCTCGAAGCTGGTGCAGGATCAGCAGGCGAAAACCATCGCTGATGTGGTGAAAAACGACGCTGGCGTACAGGCAGTACAAGGCTACGGCAACTTTGCTGAAACCTATCGCATCCGCGGCTTTAAGCTCGACGGCGACGACATGACCATGGGCGGTCTCCCTGGCGTAGTGCCACGTCAGGTAGTGGATACTCAAATGCTGGAGCGTATTGAGGTCTTCAAAGGGGCGAATGCGCTGGTGAACGGCGCGGCAAGTTCCGGCGTGGGCGGCATGATTAACCTTGAACCGAAACGCGCTGAAGATATCCCAACGACGCGTATTGGCGTGGATTACACCAGCGATTCTCAGGTGGGTGGTTCGCTGGATGTTGGCCGTCGCTTCGGTGATGACAATCAGTTCGGCGTGCGCGTCAACGTGCTGCACCGTGAAGGGGAAGGCCGTATCGATAACGATAATCGCCGCACTACGCTGGCCTCGTTGGGTCTGGATTACCGTGGCGATCGCTTCCGTTCATCCTTCGATTTTGGCTACCAGAAAAAGACCTTCCACGGCGGTGAGATGGGCATAGGCTTCGCGGCGATTAGCGAAGTGCCGAAAGTCCCGGACAACGGCAAAAATACCGGACAGAAGTGGGGCTACAGCGATATCGAAAATGAATTCGGTATGGCCAAAGCGGAATACGATCTGAACGACAGCTGGACTACCTACGCGGGGTTAGGCGCGCAGCATGCGCACGAGCAGGGGATCTATGGCGCACCGAAACTGACCAACATCAACGGCGATGCTACCATCGGGCGTCTGGATACTAACCGTATTATCGATAGCTTCAGTGGTATGGGGGGCATTCGCGGTCGCTTTAACACTGGCGTGGTGTCACACAATGTTAACGTTGGCTATTCCGCGCAGATCCGCAGCGATGCCACCGCCTGGCGTATGTCGAACAGTAAAGCCAACCCGGTCGTTAATATTTACAACAACCATGATGTGAGCATGCCAGCGTACGCATCGGTGGGCGGTAACTATCACGATCCGCTGGTGACTGCGCGTAACCGTACTCAGGGCTGGCTGTTCAGCGATACCGTCGGATTCTTTGACGATACGCTGCTATTTACCGCCGCGGCGCGCAATCAGAAGGTGGTGATTCGTAACTACAGCAACGAGACGGGCCTGGAGACCACCACCTCCAGCTTTACCGAAAGTCGCTGGATGCCCACTTTTGGCCTGGTCTACAAGCCGTGGCAAACGGTGTCGCTGTATGCCAACCACACGGAAGCCCTTCAGCCGGCGGACAATGCGCCGAAAACGGCAAAAAACTATGGTCAGAGCATTGGGATCGCGCACTCCAAACAGGATGAAGTGGGCGTTAAGATTGACTACGCCCGCGTCGGCGGGTCGCTGTCGCTGTTCCAGATTACCAAACCGTCCGGGGTTCTGGATAACGACGGCTACTACCGCATGGATGGTGAACAGCGCAACCGGGGCCTTGAGCTGAACGTCTTCGGCGAGCCGGTACTCGGCCTGCGCCTGAACGGCAGTACGCTGTGGATCGATCCTGAAATGACCAAAACCAAAGGCGGCCTGAACGATGGCAACGATGCGATCGGCGTGTCCCGCTTCTATGCGGTGCTGGGTGCAGAGTATGACATTAAACCGGTTGACGGTCTGACGGCCACCGCGCGCGTCAACTATACCGGTTCTCAGTATGCTGATAGTGCCAACACCAAAAAACTCGACAGCTACACTACGCTGGATTTAGGGATGCGCTATCGCATGCACCTCAACCAGGAACAAAACGATTTGGTGTGGCGCGTGGGTGTGACCAACGTGACCAATGAAAAATACTGGTCCGGGGTCGACGATACCGGTGTTTACCTCTATCAGGGGGAGCCGCGTACGCTGAAAGTCGCAGTCAGCTACGACTTCTAAGTCATTGCAAAAATAAGGTTATTGCCCCGGAACGCTCGTCCTTCCGGGGCTTTTTGTTTCCGTCGTCCGGGTACTGATTGCCTTGCGGCAAGCCGCGCTAAGTGTTAAAAGGTGCCCCTTCCTATAAAAGCTACAGGGGTTAGACGTGAAAAACGCGTCCTCAGCATCCAGCCAGAATCAACCGGATGCTTCGTCGGAGCAGGGGCCGACGCTTCACCGCGGGTTACAAAACCGCCATATCCAGCTTATCGCCCTCGGGGGCGCCATCGGTACCGGCCTGTTCCTTGGCATCGGCCCAGCCATTCAGATGGCAGGCCCGGCGGTGGTACTGGGTTACGCCATTGCCGGTATTATCGCTTTTCTGATCATGCGCCAGCTCGGCGAAATGGTGGTGGAAGAGCCGGTATCCGGCTCGTTTGCGCATTTTGCCTATAAATACTGGGGGCCGTTCGCTGGTTTTGTTTCCGGCTGGAACTACTGGGTGATGTTCGTGCTGGTAGGCATGGCCGAGCTGACCGCCGCCGGGATCTATATGCAATACTGGCTGCCGGACGTGCCGACCTGGATCTGGGCGGCGGGGTTCTTCATCCTGATTAATGCCGTCAATCTGGTCAACGTGCGCCTGTACGGCGAAACCGAATTCTGGTTTGCGCTGATTAAAGTGCTGGCGATTATTGGCATGATCGGCTTTGGGATCTGGATGCTGGCCACCGGACGCGGCGGCGATCATGCCAGCATTGACAACCTCTGGCGCGACGGCGGTTTCCTCGCCACCGGCTGGAAGGGGCTGATTCTGTCGCTGGCGGTCATTATGTTCTCTTTCGGCGGTCTGGAGCTTATTGGTATCACGGCGGCGGAAGCGCGCAGCCCGGAAACCACTATTCCAAAAGCGGTCAACCAGGTGGTGTACCGTATCCTGCTGTTTTATATCGGCTCGCTGATTGTACTGCTGGCGCTGTATCCGTGGCAGGGCATCAAGTCAGATAGCAGCCCGTTCGTAATGATTTTTCACAATCTTGACAGTAACGTGGTGGCTTCTGCGCTGAATTTCGTCATTCTGGTGGCCTCGCTGTCGGTGTACAACAGCGGCGTTTACTCAAACAGCCGCATGCTGTTCGGCCTTTCCGTGCAGGGCAACGCGCCGCGTTTCCTGACCCGGGTCAGCCGCCGCGGCGTGCCGGTTAACTCGCTGCTGCTGTCGGGCGCGATCACCTCGCTGGTGGTGCTGGTTAACTATCTGCTGCCGCAGAAAGCCTTTGGCCTGCTGATGGCGCTGGTGGTCGCAACGCTGCTGCTGAACTGGATAATGATCTGCATGGCGCACCTCAAGTTCCGCTCGGCGATGCGCCGTAAAGGACGCGAGCCGAAGTTCAAAGCGCTGCTGGCTCCGGCCAGTAACTACGTTTGCATTGCGTTCCTGCTGATGATTCTGGTGCTGATGTGCACGATGGACGGTATGCGCTTGTCGGCGATTCTGCTGCCGGTGTGGGTGCTGTTCCTGTTTGTCGCGTTTAAAACGCTGCGCCGTAAGGCGTGATCGCTTAATCAGAAGGCGGCGCACTGAGCCGCCTTCTGCCGCACTCTGCGCGTCTTTTGCGCATTCTGTTTAAATTTCCCGCTGCTCGTTTATCGTGACCGCTCTCGCAAAACCGAACTGACACGCGCGATCTTATTTTTGTAATCGATTACTTTTCACGTGAGCTGTATTTGTAATCGATTACTTTTGAGGGTGAGAATATGGTGTCTACAACGGAAAGTCGTGAACGTAGCGGCGTACAGCACCGGCTGTTAGTGCCGCGCCTGTCGCTTATGATGTTTATGCAGTTTTTTATCTGGGGAAGCTGGTCGGTCACGCTCGGGCTGGTCATGACCCAGTACAACATGTCGCTGTTGATTGGTGATGCTTTTTCTGCGGGGCCGATTGCCTCGATTCTATCGCCGTTCGTTCTGGGGATGCTGGTTGATCGCTTTTTTGCTTCGCAGAAGGTCATGGCGGTCATGCACCTGCTGGGTGCGGCGATTCTGTGGTTCGTACCGCAGGCGCTGGTGGCGCAAAATGGAGCGATGCTGATAGCGCTGCTGTTTGGCTACACGCTTTGCTATATGCCGACGCTGGCGCTGACGAACAATATTGCGTTCCACAGTCTGAGCAATATCGACAAAACGTTCCCGGTGGTGCGCGTATTCGGCACCATTGGCTGGATTATCGCCGGTATTTTTATTGGCGTGACCGGTATTTCGGATACCACCGGCATCTTTACGCTGGCGGCGCTGTGTTCGGTCGTACTGGCGGTGTATAGCCTGACGCTGCCGCACACGCCAGCCCCGGCAAAAGGGCAGCCGCTCAAGCTGCGCGATCTGTTCTGTGCCGACGCTTTTGCGCTGCTGAAAACCCGTCACTTCCTGGTATTTGCGGTCTGCGCCACGCTGATCTCGGTACCGCTAGGCACCTACTACGCCTATACCGCCTCGTTCCTGGCCGATGCGGGCGTCGCGGATGTCAGTACCGCGATGTCCTTCGGCCAGATGTCAGAAATTATTTTCATGCTGATTATCCCGCTGTTGTTCCGACGTCTTGGCGTGAAGTACATGCTGCTGATTGGCATGCTGGCGTGGTTCGTGCGCTACATGTTTTTTGCGCTGGGCATCAATGAAGAAACGCGCTTCCTGCTGTATCTCGGCATTCTGCTGCACGGTGTGTGCTACGACTTCTTCTTCGTGGTGGGCTTTATCTATACCGACCGCGTGGCGGGCGAAAAGGTCAAAGGGCAGGCGCAAAGCATGGTGGTGATGTTTACCTACGGTATCGGCATGTTGCTCGGATCGCAGATTTCCGGCGCGCTGTATAACCATCTGGTGGCCGGGCAAACCGTTCCGACGGCCTGGGTGAGTTTCTGGTGGATTCCCGCCGTCGCAGCGGTGGTTATCGCATTGATTTTCCTTGTCTCGTTTAAATACAACGAGCAAGAGCAGGCGTGAATTTTTAAGGAGGGGGTATGAAAACTATCAAGGGACCGGGCATTTTTCTGGCGCAGTTTATCAGCGGTCAGCCGCCGTTTAATACGCTGGACGGGCTGGCGGAGTGGGCGGCGGGGCTGGGCTTTAAAGCGCTACAGCTACCGTGCAACCACCCGACGATATTCGACCTGACGCAGGCGGCGGCGAGCCAAACCTATTGTGATGATATCGCCGGGCGGTTAGCGGAACGCGGGCTGGCTATCAGCGAACTGTCAACGCATCTGGAAGGGCAGCTTGTCGCCGTTAACCCAGCCTACGACAGCGCTTTTGATGCTTTTGCTCCGGCGGCGCTGCGCGGCGATCCGACGGCGCGGCAGCAGTGGGCGGTCGCCAGCGTTAAAATGGCGGCGCAGGCTTCGGCGCGCCTGGGTCTGAAGGCGCATGCGACTTTCTCCGGTGCGCTGGCCTGGCCCTATTTTTATCCGTGGCCGCCGCACAATGCGGCGCTGCTGGATGAGGCGTTTAAGGCGCTGGCAAGCCGCTGGCGGCCAATTCTCGACTGCTTTGATGAGCACGGCGTCGATCTGTGTTACGAGATCCACCCCGGTGAGGATCTGCATGACGGCGTGACCTTCGAGCGTTTTTTGCAGCAGGTGGGGAATCACCCACGCTGCCATATGCTGTATGACCCTAGCCATCTGCATTTGCAGCATATTGATTATCTTAGCTATATCGATATTTACCATTCGCGCATTCGCGCTTTTCACGTTAAAGACGCCGAGTTTCAGCGCAACGGGCGTAGCGGCGTTTACGGTGGCTATCAGAACTGGGCGCAGCGCGCCGGGCGTTTTCGCTCGTTGGGCGACGGCGATATTGATTTCAAGAAGATATTCAGCAAATTAACCCAGTACGACTTTGACGGCTGGGCGGTGATGGAGTGGGAGTGCTGCCTCAAGGATGCGCAAACCGGCGCACGCGAAGGCAGTGAATTTATTCAGCGACATATCATCCCCGTCTCCGCGCGGGCGTTTGATGACTTTGCCGCCGGTAGCGAGGTTCGTGGATGATTCAGGTTGGTATAGTGGGTTCAGGTTTTATTGGCCCGGCGCATATTGAAGCGCTGAGGCGACTGGGGGATGTTGAGGTGGTGGCGCTGTGCGATGCTTCGCTGGAGCAGGCGCAGGCAAAGGCGCGGCAGCTCAATATTCCATCCGCCTACGGTGATGTCGAGGCGCTGCTGGCGCATCCTGGGCTACAGGTGGTGCATAACTGTACGCCTAATTTTCTGCACGCCTCGGTCAACCGGCAGATTTTACGTGCGGGGAAACACGTCTTCTCTGAGAAACCGCTGTGCATGACGCCGGAGGAGGCGCGCGAGCTGGAACAAATGGCGCAGGATGCGGGCGTGGTCCACGGCGTCAGCTTCGTCTATCGCCAGTTTGCGATGGTACAGCAGGCGGCCAGTATGATGCGTGCAGGCCAGACCGGCCGTCTGTTTTCAGCCTACGGCGGCTATCATCAGGACTGGATGCTGCTAGAACACGACTTTAACTGGCGAGTCGATGCGGAGCAGGGAGGCGTATCGCGCGCGGTGGCCGACATCGGATCGCACTGGTGTGACACGGTGCAGTTTGTTACCGGACGGCGAATTGTGGAAGTGATGGCCGATCTGGCTATCGTCTGGCCGACGCGCAAGGCCAGCCTTGACGCTCAGGCAACGTTTAGCGAACGCGGCGAAGCGCTGGCGTATCGCGATGTCCCGGTCACGACGGAGGATGCCGGCTCGGTTTTGTTCCGCTTCGATGACGGCAGCAAAGGCTGTTTTAGCGTCTCGCAGGTCAGCGCCGGGCGTAAAAATCGTCTGTATTTTGATATTAACGCCAGCGCCTGTTCGCTTGCCTGGGATCAGGAAACGCCGCAACAGCTGTGGATTGGTCAGCGTAGCCAGCCCAACCAACTGCTGAGCGATGACCCCGGGCTGCTGAACGGCGACGTGGCCGGGCAGGCACACTTCCCCGGCGGTCATAGTGAAGGCTGGCCTGACGCGTTTAAAAATATGATGGGGTATTTCTACCGTGCCGTGCAGAGTGGGAAAATGCCAGCCGCCGCTGAACGCCGTTTTGCCTCGTTCAGTGAAGGGGCGAATGTGATGTATATTGTTGATGCTATTGTGAAAAGCCATCAGCAGAGACGCTGGATACACGTTGAACAATAACCCTGTGCCCGGTACGCCGGGCACGTTTTTTGTGGTAGCCTGCACGCAAAGCGTTAACTGCAGGGAATGGCGTTGTATGTCAATTCAGAAAATCGCTCAGCTGGCGGGCGTTTCGGTAGCGACCGTGTCGCGCGTGCTGAACAACAGCGAAACGGTGAAGGCGAAAAACCGCGAGCGTGTTCTTCAGGCCATTAAAGAGAGCAACTACCAGCCTAACCTGCTGGCACGACAGCTACGCACGGCGCGTAGCTCAATGATTCTGGTGATGGTATCGAACATCGCCAACCCGTTCTGCGCCGAGGTGGTGAAGGGCATCGAAGAAGCGGCGGAAAAGAACGGTTACCGTATTCTGCTGTGCAACTCCGGTTCGGATATTGAGCGTTCGAAATCCGGCCTGCGTCTGCTGACCGGCAAAATGGTCGACGGTATTATCACTATGGATGCGTTTACCCGCCTGCCGGAGCTGACGACCGTGATTGGCGACGCGCCGTGGGTTCAGTGCGCCGAGTACGCTGATGCGGGCGACGTTTCCTGCGTGGGGATCGACGACGTCAAGGCTGCCGAACATGCGGTGGGCTATCTGGCGGCGCTCGGGCGTCGGCACATTGCGCTTATCAACCATGACCTCAACTACAAATATGCGCGCCTGCGTGAACAGGGCTATAAGAACGTGCTGGCGCGGGAAAGCCTGGCGTACCAACCGGTAGAATACGCCAGCGACCTTAGCGCCGCTGCGGGCAAGGCGGCGATGAAAAAGCTGCTGGCGATGAACCCGCGTCCTGATGCCGTGTTTGCGGTATCCGACGCGCTGGCGGCGGGAGCCCTGCGCGCCGTGGAGCAGGCGGGGCTGCGCGTGCCGCAGGATATTGCGGTGGTGGGTTTTGACGGTACGGAGCTGGCCGAAATGGTGTCACCGCAGCTGACGACCGTGGAGCAGCCGTCGCGTGAGATTGGCGCCCACGCCGTCGCGCTGCTGCTCAACAAAATCGAAAACCCCGACGCCCGTCCAGAACGAACCATGCTGGACTGGCGCTTTATTTCACGCGCCAGCGCCTGATTATTGCTGCCCCATCGCGCCTGCCAGGGCGCGAATATCGTTACCGGTCGGCGACTGATGAATCCGTAAGCCAAACTCTTCGACCACGGCGAAAATATGGTCAAAAATATCGGCCTGGATGCTTTCATATTCCGCCCACACTACGGTATTGGTGAAGGCGTATATCTCAATCGGTAAACCGTTATTATCCGGTGCCAGCTGGCGAACCATTAGCGTCATATCTTTGCGAATGCGCGGATGGTTACGCAGATATTCATTGAGGTAGGCACGGAAGGTACCAATATTGGTCATCTTGCGCAGGTTCAGCACAGAGCCATCGCCGCCGTGCTCCTGATTCCACAGGCTAATTTCCTCATGACGCGAGTCCATATACGGTTTTAGCAGGCGTGCCTGAATTAACCGCTGTTGCTCTTGCTCGTCAAGAAAATGCACGCTAGTGGTATCAACATTAATGCTGCGCTTAATGCGACGGCCGCCCGAAGCCGACATGCCGCTCCAGTTTTTGAATGAGTCAGAGACCAGCGACCAGGTGGGGATGGTGGTAATGGTATTATCCCAGTTCCGCACTTTGACGGTAGTTAAACCAATATCGGTTACCGCGCCGTCGGCCCCGTATTTCGGCATCTCCAGCCAGTCGCCGAGCTTCAGCATGTCGTTTGCAGAAAGCTGAATTCCCGCCACCAGACCGAGAATCGGATCCTTAAATACCAGCATTAATACCGCCGCCATTGCCCCGAGGCCGCTGATTAAAATAGCCGGCGATTGCCCCAGCAGTAGCGAAATCATCAGAATGCCAATCAGGATCGCGCTGACCAGCTTAACGCCCTGGAATATCCCCTTCAGCGGTAGCTGCGAAGAGAATGACAGCTTCTGTGACAGGTTAAAAATAACGTCCAGCAGCGAGAAGAACGACAGCAGCGCATAAAGCATCACCCACAGCTGGGCGGCGGTGGTTAATATTTGCGCCGCATCGCTGCCTTTTTGCAGCCACAGTACGGCCTGCACGTTGACGATAATCCCCTGCAGGGTAAACGCCAGCCGGTGGAAAAGTTTATTCTGCGTAATAATTTGCAGCCATAAATGGCTGCTGGCCTGCGCGCGTTTTTCAAAGGTGCGTAGCACCACCCGATGGAGTATCAGATGGACAATGATGGCAGTGAGAAAAATAATACCAAAAATGATGATCAATGAATTGGTATGGTTTATTTCAATGCCCATCTCTTCTATCTGTGTAATCAGTTCCTGCATAACATCTCCTGTATAGCCAGCTAATTATAATGGCTGCGATGGCTATATTATGCAAACGGCTATACAGGAACTTAAGGTTACGACGTTGCCAGCGCCGGACGGTGGTTTAAATGATGGCGCAGACAGATAGCGATGACCGCAAGCGCCAGCATCATCACCGCTTCTACGCCGAGAAAGCCGATCATCGCATCGGTATAGCTGCCGCGGTGGCTATGCATGAGCGCCAGCAGCAATGAACCAAACACCGCGGGACCGAGGCCCAGCGTGGCCTGCTGTAGCGTGCTTAGCAACGCACTGCCGGCGCCCGCGTCGTTGGCGGTGATGTCGCGCATTCCTACCCGATAGAAGCAGTTCACGATCAGCGCCTGACCGTAGCCAATCAGCGCCGTCGACGGCGCCAGCGCCAGAGCGGTTGTCGCATGCGCAAAATGATGGAAGGTTGCCATCAGCAGCAGCAGACCGCTTATCTGTATGGCCAGACCCGCAAGCAGAATCCGCCCCATGCTGTGGCGAGTAATCAGCTTAGGCGCATACAGCGCCGAGACGAAATAGGCTACGCCCAGCGCCACAAAGCTGTTACCCGATTGCCATGGCGCCATGCCCAGACCAGACTGCATGGTGAGCGCCATGCAGAACATAAAGCCGGACCAGGCGCTGAAAAACAGCAGGGCGATCGCCATACCAAAGCGGACGCTGGCGAGCTGGAGCAGACGCGGGGGCAGCAGAGGATGCTCGCCGCGTCGCTGTTGACGTAGCGCGCTGGCACGCATCCACCACAGCAGCGGAATAATCGCCAGTAGCATCAGGCGCAGCGGCCACGGCCAGCGGAGTTCCGGCCCCAGCGCCATCGGGAACAGCAGACAGCACAAAATCAGTCCAAGGCTAAAAGTGCCCTGCCAGTCGATTCGGGTATGCTCATCGCGGCGGGTTTCCGGCACGTAGCGGCGGCTATAGGCCAGCACCAGCAGGCCTATCGGCACGTTGATAAAAAAAGCATTACGCCAGCCGAGCCCGGCAATATCCGCGGAAACCAGCCAGCCGCCGCACATCTGCCCGACGATAAACGAAATGCCGCCAATGCCGCCGTACAGGCTGATGGCGCGAGCGTGGGCGCTCCCTTTCAGCGTCACGTGCAGCGTGGCGAGAATTTGCGGCACGATGAGCGCTGCCCCTGCGCCCTGTAAGGTGCGGGCGGCCAGCAGGGCGGTGATTGAGTTCGCGAGCCCGCACAGTAAGGACGCGAAGCTAAAGATTGCCACGCCCCACATAAACAGACGGCGGCGGCCATAGTTGTCGCCAAGTTTACTGCCCATCGCCAGGCAGACGGCGAACGCCACGCCGTACAGTGCGACGATCAGCTCCAGTTGGGTGGGGCTGGCGTGCAGTGATGCGGTGATGGAGTCGAGGGCGACGTTGGTGATCGAGGTGTCGATCTGGGGCAACATCAGGCCGGTTAACAACAGGAAAAGCCCCGCGCGACCGGGGGAAACAGCAGACGTTTTCATGGTAGCTCCATTGCGTCGTTCAGCGAATGGACGTAGCATCGCTGATTCAATAAACGGGTACCAGTTCCTGGTTATACGGGTATTGGCACTACCATGCTGGAGAGATGATGAGCCTTATTACCCCGGGTGAAGCCGCCGCACCGACCGCGCGGCAGGACGATAGCCGCAAGCAGTTGGGCGCTTTTCTTCGCGCGCGGCGGGAAAGCCTCGATCCGCAGCGCCTGGGGCTACCGCGCAGCGGGCGGCGGCGCACACCCGGCCTGCGCCGTGAAGAAGTGGCGATGCTGGCAGACGTTGGCGTGACCTGGTATACCTGGCTGGAACAAGGGCGCGAGGTTAACCCCTCGGTGGCGGTGATGCAGGCGATTGCCGAGGCGCTGCAGTGCAGCGAGCTGGAGACGCGCCATCTGTTCGTGCTGGCTGGGCTGAAACCGCTGGAGTCTGCCTACGTGCCGCTTTGCGAAGGTATCAGTCCAGGCGCGCGCCGCATGCTCGACAGTTTGCTGCCGCAGCCGGCCAGTATTCAGCGTGCGAATTTCGACATTGTGGCGTGGAACGACGCGTTTTGTCGGCTGATGGGCGTCGATTTTTCGACCATTCCTGAAGACGATCGAAACTGTATTTATCTGTATCTGACGCATCCCGGCTGGCGCAGCCGCCTGGCGAATCGCGACGTGCTTGCGACATTTGTGTCTTACTTCCGTGCCGCCATGGCTGAACATCGCGGTGACGCGGCGTGGGAGAACAAGCTGGCGCGCTTCTTTGCCGCTTCAAGCGAGTTTGAGGCGCTATGGCATCAGCGCTATGACGTGCGCGGCGTTGAGAATCAGATCAAAGATTTTCACCATCCTGAGTTCGGCGATTTTCAGCTGCAGCAGATGTACTGGTACTCTGCGCCGCGTAATGGCTCACGTTTGCTGGTGTACTTACCGGTGGATGATATTGGGGAAGCGGTGCTGGCGAAGCTCTAGTCCGAAAGCGGTTCCGGCGCCGCCGCGCGTGTCCGGGCTACGCAATAAGAGTAGCCCGGCTACGCACAGCGCCGCCGGGGCTAAATCAGATCTCAGTAATCACCGTTTCTTCCGGCAGGCGAGATTTCGGCAGCGTCTTGTTGAAATCTTCTACGCTGTGGTAGCCCACCGGCACGACAACCAGGCTGGTATAGCCTTTTTCTTTCAGGCCAAATTCTGCGTCGAGAACATCGGCGTCGAAGCCTTCGATGGGTACTGCGTCCAGGCCCATTGCGCCCACGCCCAGCAGGAAGTTGCCGACGTTCAGGTAAACCTGACGCGCGGCCCACTGGTCATCGTCGTGACGATCTTTACGGTGCAGGTCGGCAAAGAAAGTGCGGCCTTTGTGGTTCGCGGCTTTCGCTTCCGGCGTCGCAAAACGGCCGTCGGCATCTTCCTGGTCGACGACTTTTTCCAGCCAGGCATCGTCGATGGCGGTTTTGGCGCAGAATACCACCACATGAGAAGCATCCAGCATTTTACGTTCGTTAAACACGTAGCCGCCCGCAGCGGATTTCGCCACGCGCGCTTTGCCTTCGTCGGTACTGGCGACGATAAAGTGCCACGGCTGAGAGTTCGTGCTCGACGGGCTATAACGCAGCAGGGTATTGAGATGAGCTGCCTGCTCGGCGGTTAACTTTTTGCTGGCATCAAAGGCCTTGGTGGAATAGCGCGCTTTTGCAACGGAAACGATATCCATAAAAACTCCTGAATGATGATAGACACCGCGTATCGGTGCGTTGAATCAAAGCAGGGTACCGCGCGCTGTGACAAATGAGAAGGGTGTTAAATGCGATAACACTTATCGCATTTAACGCAAAATCAAACCGGGCGCACCCGCGCCTGGACGCGTTTGGGCAGCTTATCGACGACCCGGTTCCACGAATCTTCAATCAGGCTTTCCAGCAATTCCGGCACGATCTCGTCGCCAGGATAGACCGAAATCCAGTGCTTTTTGTTCATGTGATAGCCCGGCTTAATATGCGGGTAGATAGCCTGATGCAGTAGGGACTGTTCGGGATCGACCTTCAGGTTGACGATCGCTTCACCGCGCAGAAAGGTTTTGATCATAAAGATCTTCCCCTCGACGGTAAACACGTCATATTCCGGCCCGAAAGGCCAGTAGACGTCAGAAAAGGGCAGGGTCAGGGCAAAGTCGTGCGCCCGCTGGTGCAGCGTTTTTCCGTCCATTAGTCGTCCTCGGCCAGCGCCAGCCACATGGCTTCAAAACCCAGCGCCTTCAGCGTATCGGCCCGCAGCGGTTCGCGGCTGGCAAACTCAATGGTGGTTTCCGCCAGCGACAGGAACAGGGCGTCGCCAAAAGCGCGAAATTCGTCGGACATAAACACCGGACGCACCGAGCGTTGGCAAAGCTTTTGCAGCTCCGGGAACATGGCTCTGACCTGCTGCACCGTCTCTTCGGTAATCTTTTCGCTCACCGCCATGCGGCGAATGGCCTGGTGGCCGGTAGGGTTGCGTACGCCCCAGTCGATATAACTGTTCCAGATGCCGTGGGTAAAGGCCTTGGGGGAGTCGGTATCGACAAGCCCGGCGAGCATCGCCTGGCAGAGGTCGCTTTTCAGATGCAGGTAAAGTGCGTTCAGCAGGTCGTCTTTGGTGGCGAAATAGCGAAACAGCGTGCCCTCAGCCACGCCCGCACTGCGCGCAATCATCGCAGTCGAAGCGGCAATGCCGGACTGGGCAATGGCGCTGGTGGCGGCTTCCAGTAACGCTTGTTTTTTATCTTCACTCTTTGGACGAGCCACTACACTTTACCTCTCTGACTGTAAAAAAATGTGATTGAAACATGCCAACCCCAGGGACTTCAACGTCGATTGTCAAAATTTGAAAATTGCTTGACGATTTTTTCTGCCTCTTTCTATAATGAGTGCCTACTCACTCATAATCAATCTTTTTAGTGTGGCTTCCTGGATGAGGCCGGTTTTGGGTCTGGATATGAAACCTTTCATCATCAGTGTGGTTGCCATCATGCTTATTGCCAGTGCAGCAAGCCTGTCCTTTGTTCTGAATCCCGGCTTCGGTCAGGTGCCGCAAGGGGCAGAGAAGAGTCAGATTGAGCGTTCGCCGAACTACCGCGACGGGGCGTTTCACAACAGCCTGCCGACGCCGGGGTTCACCAGCGATAAAAATATGCTGATGGCGTGGTGGGAATTTCTCACCGCAAAGCGTGAAAACGCGCGCCCCTCGCGCCCGCTGCCGCTGGTAGCGACCGATCTTGCCAGCCTGCCGCGTGACCAGGATACGTTAATCTGGCTGGGCCACTCGTCGTGGTATCTCCAGCTGGCGGGCCAGCGGATCCTGATTGATCCGGTGTTCAGCAGCTATGCCGCGCCGTTTTCGTTTCTGAATAAAGCCTTCGACGGCGACTATCCGTGGCGCGCAGAGACGATGCCGGAGATCGATCTGCTGATTATCTCCCATGACCACTACGATCACCTCGACTACGCCACCATCAAAGGGCTGTTGCCGAAGGTTAAGCGCGCCGTCGTGCCGCTGGGCGTCGGGTCGCATCTGCGCTATTGGGGCATGGCAAACGACATCATTACCGAGGCCGATTGGCAGCAGAGCGTGACGCTTAGCGATGCGTTGAGCGTGCACGTACTGCCGGCGCGGCATTTTTCCGGCCGCGGCCTGAAGCGTAACCAAACGCTGTGGGCGAGCTTTATGTTCGTGACGCCGCAGCAGAAGGTGTATTACAGCGGCGATAGCGGCTACGGCCCGCACTTCAAGGATATTGGCGAGCGGTTTGGCAAGGTTGACGTGGCGATACTGGAGGACGGTCAGTATGACCAGGACTGGCGCTACATCCACATGATGCCGGAGCAAACCGCACAGGCGGCAGTGGATCTGCGTGCGGACCGAGTGGTGCCGGGTCACGCTGGGCGCTTCGTACTGGCCAAACATACCTGGGACGATCCGTACAAGCGGCTGGCGCAGGCCAGCAAAGATAAAGCATATCGGCTGCTGACGCCGATGCAGGGCGAGCCGGTTCGCCTGGCGGACGCTATGCAAACATTTCGAGCCTGGTGGGAATAGCCACCGGCTGTCGTTAAGCGAGGGGAAGGGCGTATGACCGAATTAGCCACTCAGGTAATCGACACTCTGGTCGAATGGATTGACAATAACCTGCATCAGCCATTGCGTATTGATGAAATCGCCCGCCGGGCGGGCTATTCAAAATGGCACCTGCAGCGTCTGTTTTTACAGCACAAAGGGGAGAGCCTTGGCCGCTACATCCGTCAGCGCAAGCTGAATCTGGCGGCGGATGAACTGTGTACGACCGATCAAAAGGTCTACGACATCTGTCTGAAGTACGGGTTTGATTCCCAGCAAACTTTTACCCGCATTTTTACCCGCACGTTTAATCAGTCGCCGGGTGCCTATCGTAAAGTGAATCATCGCCCGCGGGCGCATTGATTCTGCCCTGATTGTAGGCCGGACAAGGCGCTAGCCGCCATCCGGCAACGTGCATCGGTGTGCCTGATGGCGCGTTGCTTATCAGGACTACGCCGCCAGCGAGAACCAACGTCGCCAGACGTAGCGAATCACCAGATACTCAATCGCCCCCAGGGCCAGAAACCACGCGCAGAACAGCACGGTATAAAACTGGTTGAGATCCATAAAATGGAAGGTCTCAACCAGCTTTTGCGCCAGCGTCAGTCCCAGCGAAGGCGCTGGAAGCAGCAGGCAGGAAAGGAACGCCATCAATAAAATACCGGCGGCGGTCATCAGTGATTCAAGAGGATGCTTCATGCGTTGTTAATCTTTGGTTAAAGATATTATTGTCCGGTAATTTTTATTTGAACGCAATGTTTATAATTTAATATACCTCCGGCTGAATATTTAAAACAAATGCTCAAGCCTACGAAAATAATCGTATGGCAAAAGAGTAAATAATGTTTTGAATTAAATTAAATAATGCTTTCGTAAATAAACGTCATGCTCAGGATAATAGTTTTACAAAAGTATAAGTACTGTATCCAACCAGCGTCGCAATCACGATAGCCAGCGCGATGTACAGCGCCAGGCGGCGTCCTCTGTAGATTCCAAACATAATGACCTCGTTTAGATGGGGTTTAGGAACATTCTGTAATATTAATATTAGTAAATCAACTGAATGTCGTTTTGAAATTTAAAAAGCGGAAATGTTGTGAACTAACGAATATTTCTTCGCTTAATTAAAAATATCCAACGATGTCGCCTTGGCCAGAAATGAATTCAGGCTTTCCGTTTGCAGGAATTTAAAAGGAAAATTTATCGTGTCGAAAATGATGAATGCCAAAAACGTGCCGCACGGGGACTACGACCCGCAGGTGCACGCGTACCAGCAGCCGACCGAGCGGGTGCTATCGCAGGTCAACAGTCAGCCCGAGGGGCTGGCGGCGGCCGAGGCGGCGGAGCGCCTGAATACCTACGGCCCTAACGCACTGCCAGAAAAGAAAGGTAAGCCAGCGTGGCTGCGTTTCCTCGCCCACTTTAACGATGTGCTGATCTACGTCCTGCTGGCCGCAGCGGCGCTGACTGCCGTAATGGGACACTGGGTCGATACCTTCGTCATTCTTGGCGTTACGGTGATTAACGCCCTGATTGGTCATATTCAGGAAAGCAATGCGGAAAAATCGCTGAAAAGCATCCGCAATATGCTCTCCAGCGATGCGCAGGTTATCCGTGATGGTAACCATCAAACCGTCGCCACCACCGAGCTGGTGCCGGGCGATATCGTGGTGCTGCGCGCGGGCGACCGTATTCCGGCCGACATGCGCCTGATTGAAGCGCACAACCTGCGCGTGGAAGAAGCGATTCTGACCGGCGAGTCGACCGTTGTGGATAAACACACCGACGTCCTGCACGGTGAACTGCCGCTGGGCGACCGCACCAATATGGTGTTCTCTGGCACCACCGTGAGCGCAGGCGGCGGCATCGGGGTGGTTGTGGCTACCGGTCAGGAGACCGAGCTCGGCCACATCAACCAGATGATGGCGGGTATTGAAAAGCACCGCACGCCGCTGCTGGTGCAGATGGACAAGCTGGGCAAAGCGATTTTCGCCATTATCCTGGCGATGATGGCCGCGCTGTTCGTGTTCAGCATGCTGCTGCGCGACATTCCGCTGGGCGAGCTGCTGCTGTCGCTGATTAGCCTCGCGGTGGCCGCTGTACCGGAAGGTCTGCCGGCGATTATCTCGATTATTCTGTCTCTGGGCGTACAGGCCATGGCGCGCAAGCGGGCGATTATCCGCAAGCTGCCGACCGTGGAAACCTTAGGGGCAATGACCGTGGTCTGCTCGGATAAAACCGGCACGCTGACCATGAATGAAATGACCGTGAAGGCGATTATCACCGCCGATAGCTGCTACCGCGTAGACGGCGATAGCTATGAGCCGCACGGCAACATCTACCTGGAAGGCAGCAACGAGCCGGTAAAAGTACAGCCGTACACCGTGCTCGAGAAATACCTGCGCACCATCGATCTGTGTAACGACAGCCAACTGGTAAAAGACCCGCAGGGCCACTGGGGGATTACCGGCGGCCCAACCGAGGGCGCGCTGAAGGTGCTGGCCGCGAAAGCGAGCCTTGAGCCGCTGCGTACCCAGCTGGTAGCGAAGATCCCGTTTGACTCACAGTACAAGTACATGGCAACGCATTTCCAGCTGGCCGACGAAGAGATTGTGATGGTGACCGGCGCGCCGGACGTCCTCTTCGCGCTGTGTCAGCAGCAGCAGACCGCACGTGGCGTGGTGCCGTTTGAGCGCGGCTACTGGGAAGCCGAAATGGCGCGCTTTGCCAGCCAGGGGCTGCGCATGGTCGCGGCGGCCACCAAGCCTGCTAACGCTGGGCAGAACACCCTCGATCACAGCGACCTGCAGGACGGTCTGGTATTCCTCGGCATTGCCGGGATGATGGACCCGCCGCGTCCGGAAGCCGTTGATGCGATCCACACCTGTCAGAATGCCGGGATCCGCGTCAAGATGATCACCGGCGATCACCCGCAGACGGCGATGAGCATTGGCCAGATGCTGGGGATCCGCAACAGCAGTGAAGCGATGACCGGCTACCAGCTGGAGCACATGGATGACGCCGAGCTGGCAAAAGCGGCGGTCGAGTACGATATCTTCGCCCGTACCAGCCCGGAGCATAAGCTGCGCCTGGTGAAAGCGCTGCAGGAAAGCGGCGAGATTGTTGGCATGACCGGCGACGGCGTTAACGACGCCCCGGCGCTGCGCCAGGCCGACGTGGGTATCGCGATGGGCATCAAAGGCACCGAGGTGACCAAAGAGGCCGCGGACATGGTGCTGACCGATGACAACTTTGCCACCATCGCCAGCTCGGTAAAAGAAGGGCGTCGCGTATACGACAACCTGAAGAAGACGATTCTGTTCATCATGCCAACTAACCTGGCGCAGGGGCTGTTGATTATTATCGCGCTGCTGGCGGGTAATATTATCCCGCTGACGCCGGTACTGATTCTGTGGATGAACATGGCGACCTCCGCCACGCTCTCCTTTGGCCTCGCATTTGAAGCCGCTGAGCGTAACGTGATGAACCGTCCGCCGCGTAAAACCGGCCAGCACGTGATGGATGCATTTGCCGTCTGGCGCGTCGCCTTTGTCGGTTCGATGATTGCCGTTGCCGCCTTCATCCTTGAAGCCTGGCTTGCGCCGCGCGGCCACAGCGCCGAGTTTATCCGCACCGTGTTGTTGCAGATGCTGGTGACCGCGCAGTGGGTTTACATGATTAACTGCCGCAGCAGCGACCGCTTCTCCCTGAATAGCGGCCTGCTGAAGAACAAAGGTATCTGGCTGGTGACCGGCGTGCTGCTTCTGCTGCAGCTGGCGATTATCTACCTGCCGCTGATGCAGACGCTGTTCGGCACCGAAGCGCTGCCGCTGCGCTACTGGGGCATCACCCTGGCCATTGGCGCCGCGATGTTCCTGGTCGTTGAAGTTGAAAAGCGTCTGACCCGCCGTTTCCGCAAGACAACCTAGTGATGACCAGCCCCTCTCCTGGCGGAGAGGGGCACTTGCCACGCAAGGATCCCCTCATGAAGAAAACTTTCCGCCTCGCCCTGTTGGCCTGCGGCCTGGCAGGCTGCACGCTGGCTTACGCCTCGGTACCGGTACGTGTCGCGACCGTTGAGCGCGCGCCGCACGCGGTGGAGCGTCAGCTACCGGGCCGCGTGGAGGCTATCCACGCCGTTGAAATCCGCGCACGCACCGAAGGCACCATCGTGCAGCGCCACTTCCAGGACGGCCAGAACGTCAGTCAAGGCGATCTCCTTTTTACGCTTGATGATGCCCAGCCGCGGGCGGCGCTGGCGCTGGCACAGGCCGAACTGAAAAGCGCTCAGGCGTCGCTACGCCAGGCACAGCAGCTGCTGACGCGCTACCAGAGTCTGAAAACTAACCACTCCATCAGCCGTAACGACGTTGATACGGCTCAGATGCAGCGCGACGTTGCCGCCGCCGCCGTTGAGCAGGCGAAAGCGCGGGTAACGGCGCAGCAGATAACGCTCGACTACACCCGTATTACCTCACCGGTAAGCGGCCGCGTGGGCCACAGTGCCTTTCACGTCGGCACGTTGGTCAATGCCGCCAGCGGCGTGCTGGTGGATATCGCCCAGCTTGACCCCATTCGCGTGAGCTTCGCGCTGGATGAGGCCGCGTTCTACAGCAAAGCGGGACAGCATGCGGATATCCGCGCGCTGAAGGCGGCCTGGCTGGCGCAAATTACCCTCGATGGTCAACGTGAAGACGGGGTGCTGACCTCGGTCGATAACCGTATTGATGCCCGTACAGCCAGCGTGGCGGTACGCGCAGAGTTTGCCAATCCGCAGCATCGGTTGCTGCCAGGCGGTAACGTTACGGTGACGCTGCGTCCGCAGCAAATGACCGAGAGCGTGATGATTCCGGCGGCAGCCGTGCAGCAGGATGCCAAAGGCTATTTCAGCTGGGTGCTGACGGCGGAGAATACCGCCGGGCAGCGTCGGCTTGAGCTGGGCGGCCAGCAGGGACAGACCTTTGTGGTGGCGAAAGGGCTTAACGCGGGCGAGCGCGTGATCACCGACGGCGCGCAGCGCCTGACGGACGGCGCCGCCGTGCAGCTATTGAATTAAGGAGCACAGGATGCTGACGTTTTTTATCCGCCGTCCGCGTTTCGCGATGGTGATTGCGCTGCTGATGGTCTTTGTGGGCGCCGTCGCGCTGAAGCTCATTCCGGTGGAGCAGTACCCGCAAATCACGCCGCCGGTGGTGAACGTCAGCGCCAGCTGGCCGGGTGCCAGCGCGCAGGATGTGGCCGAAGCCATCGCCGCGCCGCTGGAGACGCAGCTTAATGGCGTTGATCATATGCTCTATATGGAGTCGACCAGTTCCGATGACGGCGCTTACAGCCTTAGCCTGACCTTTGCCGCCGGAACTGACCCGGATATGGCGGCCATTGACGTCCAGAATCGCGTGGCGCAGGCGGTGGCGCAGCTGCCGACCGAGGCGCAGCAGAACGGCGTACAGGTGCGCAAACGCGCCAGCAATCTGTTGATGGGCGTCAGCCTTTATTCGCCTGACGGCACGATCTCGCCGCTACAAATCAGCAACTACGCCAGCACTCAGATTCGCGAAGCGCTGTCGCGCCTGCCGGGCGTCGGCCAGGTACAGATGTTTGGCGCACGCGATTACAGCATGCGCATCTGGCTGCGTCCGGACCGCATGAACGCGCTGAATATCACCAGTGAAGATATTGCCCAGGCGCTGAATGAACAGCACGTACAGGGTGCCGCCGGTCAGGTGGGGACGCCGCCGGTGTTTAACGGTCAGCAGCAAACCCTGACCATTAATGGGTTAGGGCGGTTGAGCGAGGCCGAGGAGTTCAGCCGTATTGTGGTGCGCAGCGGCGAACAAGGGCAGCTGGTACGCCTTGCCGATGTCGCCAATATTGAACTGGGCGCGCGCAGCTACAGCTCCAGCGCGCAGCTCAACGGCGTCGATTCGGCCTATATGGGGATTTACCCGACGCCTACCGCGAACGCCTTACAGGTCGCAAACGTTGTGCGCGCGGAACTGACGCGTCTGCAAGACCGATTCCCGGCGGATCTGGCCTGGGAGGTGAAGTTTGATACCACCCGCTTTGTTGCCGCCACGATCAAAGAGATTGGGACCTCGCTGGCGCTGACGCTGCTGGCAGTTGTGGCCGTGGTTTCTTTATTCCTGCAAAGCCTGCGAGCGACGCTTATTGTGGCGCTGGCGATTCCCGTTTCGCTGGTAGGGACGTTTGCGGTGCTTTACGTCCTGGGCTACAGCGCCAATACCCTGAGCCTGTTTGCCATCATTCTTGCGCTGACGATGGTGGTGGATGATGCCATTGTGGTGGTGGAAAGCGTAGAAGGACACATGGCCGAAGGGATGGGCCGACAGGAGGCCACCGCGCTGGCGCTGAAACAGATCGCCGGACCGGTGATCGCCACCACGCTGGTGCTGTTGGCGGTATTTGTACCGGTCGCGATGCTGCCAGGGATCGTCGGCGAGCTGTACCGTCAGTTTGCCGTCACGCTCTCTACCGCGGTCACGCTGTCGAGCATCGTGGCGCTGACGCTGACGCCGGCGCTGTGTGCGCTGCTGCTGCGACCGCGTCCGGCACAACCTGCCAGGCTGTTCCAGTTGTTTAACCTTGGGCTGAACACCACCCGCGACGGCTATGGTCGCCTGGTGGCGTGGATGAACCGCCGCCCGCTGGTGGCCGTTGGCGCAACCCTAAGCGCCGCGCTGTTGGTGGCATTGAGTTTCTCCATGATGCCGAAGGGATTCCTGCCGCAGGAAGATCAGGGCTACGTGTTCGCCAACGTCCAGCTGCCGGAATCGGCCTCTCTTGAGCGTACGGAAGCGGTGATGGCGAAAGCGCGCGACCTGCTGGGCGCACATCCGGCCGTTGAGGATGTGATTCAGGTGTCTGGCTTCAGTATTCTTAGCGGCACCAGCGCCTCTAACGGCGGGTTTATTTCGCTGATGCTGAAAGACTGGTCGCAGCGTGCGTCGCTGGAGACGGTCATGGCCGAACTGCAGCGTCAGCTACACGCGCTGCCGGAAGCCAATATCATGCTGTTCGCACCGCCGACGCTGCCGGGACTGGGCAGCGCCGCAGGCTTCGATTTGCGCATTCTGGCGCAGGCCGGGCAAACGCCTGCCGAGCTGGAGCAGGTGACGCGGCAGATTCTGCAGCAGGCGAATCAGCATCCTCAGCTGAGCCGGGTATTTACCACCTGGAGCAGCAACGTGCCGCAGCTGACGTTGAACGTGGATCGCGATCAGGCCGCGCGGCTGGATGTCCCGGTTTCGCGCATTTTTAACAGCCTGCAAACTGCCTTTGGCGGCACGCGTGCCGGTGATTTCAGCATTAACAACCGCGTGTATCACGTGGTGCTGCAAAATGAGATGCAGTGGCGCGAGCGCGCTGAGCAGATCGGCGAGCTGTTTGTCCGCAGCAATCACGGCGAGCGGGTGCGGCTGAGCAACCTGGTGACCATTACGCCGACCGTGGGGGCGCCGTTTATTCAGCAGTTTAACCAGTTCCCGTCGGTGTCGGTGAGCGGCTCCGCGGCGGAAGGGGTGAGCAGCCGTACGGCGATGAGCGAGATGGAAAAACTGCTTGCCGCGCACCTGCCCGCGGGCTACGACTACGCGTGGAGCGGGCTGTCGTGGCAGGAGCAGCAAACCGGCAACCAGGCTATCTGGATCGTGCTGGCGGCGGTGGCCATGGCGTGGCTGTTCCTCGTGGCGCAGTATGAAAGCTGGACGCTGCCGGCAAGCGTCATGCTGTCGGTGCTGTTCGCTATCGGCGGCGCGCTGCTGTGGCTGTGGGCGGCGGGCTATGCGAACGATGTTTATGTACAGATAGGTCTGGTGTTGTTAATCGCCCTCGCAGCGAAGAACGCTATCCTGATCGTGGAATTCGCCCGCGAGCGCCGCCAGTCGGGGTTGTCGATCGTGGAGGCCGCACGCGAGGGGGCAACCCGTCGTTTCCGCGCGGTTATGATGACGGCAGTGTCGTTTATTATCGGCATTATGCCGATGATGTTCTCGACCGGAGCCGGGGCGCAGAGCCGACGGATTATCGGCACCACGGTGTTCAGCGGCATGCTGGTGGCGACGGCGATCGGCATCCTGTTTATTCCGTCGCTGTACGTCTTGTTCCAGCGGCTGCGCGAGTGGGCGCACCGGCGGCTCGGTTAACCCATCTGCGCCAGCTGGGCACGCAGCACCTCGACCCCCGGCGCGATGGCGTCGGGGGTAATGGCGTGAAAGCCCATGCGGAAGAAATTATCCGGCGGGGTGGCATCCAGAAAATGACGTGCGCCGGGCTCTATCAACACGCCGGTGTGGGCGGCACGCCAGGTGAGCTGCTGGGTGCTGATGTGCGTCGGCGTGCGAAGCCAGAAGGCGTTGGCGTGTTCGCTGCCGGGCAGCGGCTGGCATTCTGGCATTTGCGTCATTAGCGCCTTGTGCAGCATGTCCCAGCGGCGCGCGGAGTCATCGCGATAGCGGCGCAGATGCGTTTCGTAGTGGCCCTGGGCAAGGAAATGCGCCATCTGATACTGAATGTTGCTTGGCGGATGGCGGTACACCAGACGGCGCAGCGCCCGGGCTTCATCAATCAAGTCCGGATCGGCGACCATAAACCCCAGACGCAGACCCGGCGACAGCGCCTTCGACAGGCTGCTGACGTACACCACCCGCCCGCTGCGATCGCTGGCCTTTAGCGCGGGCAGCGGGTTAGCCTGAAAGTTACTCTCCGAATCATAATCATCCTCAATAATCACCGCGTCGTGCTGGGCGGCGTGCGCCAGCAGCTGGCTGCGCCGCGCCTTACTCATGGTCACTCCGGTGGGGACCTGATGACCCGGCGTGACGTAGTAGTAATCGCAGGGCAGGTTATTTAACACGATGCCTTGTTCATCGACCGGGTGCGGGACAATCTGGCAGTCGCTGAGCATAAAGGTGTTAATCGCCTCGCGAAAACCGGGGTTCTCTACGCCAACCCGGGTCTGACGCGACAACAACAGGCGAGTGAGCAGGTACAGCGCATTCTGCGATCCGAGTGTAATCAGAATTTCGTCCGGCGCGGCAACGATACCGCGTTTGGGCAGTACGCGAGTGCGAATTTGCTCAATAAGCATCGGTACGTCCTGATCGATATGGTCTACCACCCAAGCCGGATCGCGCGTGCCGCCGTGCAGCCAGTTAGCGGCGGCCCGCCAGTTGGTCAGCGGGAAACAGCGGGTATCGGGTTGACCGTAAATAAACGGGTAGCGGTAGTGCATCCAGCCCGCGGGCTTCAGGATTGACTCCTGCTGACTGGGGGTGATGTTCAGCCGTTTGCCCCATGATGGTGCACGGCCGGCGTCGTCGGGTGCAGGCGCTGGCGTCGCCAGACGCGGCGCATGATAATCCGGATGCAGGTAATAACCGCTGCGCGGGCGGCTGACCAGATAACCTTCGTTGACCAGACTTTCAAACACCAGCGCAGTGGTATTGCGTGAAACCTGCAGCTGCTGGGCCAGCTGGCGGCACGACGGCAGCGGCGTGTCGGCGGCAAAAATCCCGCCGAGAATGGCGTTAACCAGCGATTCGCGGACCTGCTCTTGTAAACCGCGCTGCGCGTCGAAATCCACATGCAATAAGTGCCGAATCATTCGCTGCTCCCCTGATTATTCGCGTTATCAACATGCAGCAATTTTTGTACCAGCCTGAAACCGTCTGCCACAAGCGCGTGCGAAAACTGGCTCTATTCAGAATGCAAAAAGTCTCCCTACAGTAAAAACGTCGCCAGTCAGCCTCCCCAATGCGTCTGTCGGCACATATCTTGCAAAGTCTCCAGCGCGTCTGGAATAAACGTATCGGACATATTTGAGTAGGGGTCAAACGATGAAAAAAACGCTCGGTTCATATTATCTTGCCGCCATCATGGCGATGACCTTTTCTTTGCAGGCGGTCGCTGCCGATTTACCGGAAATTGAAAAAAACGGCACCTTAAAAGTGGCGACGGAAGATGATTACGCGCCGTTTAACTTTATGAATAACGGCAACGCTGACGGTTTTAATAAAGACATGCTGGCGGCGCTGCGCGAGTACGCCAAATTTAATGTGACGCAAAGTATTCTGCCGTGGACGGGGTTATTAGCCGCGGTCTCAACCGGGCAATACGATATGGCACTGACCGGCGCGGTGGTGACCGATGAACGCCTGAATGTGTTTAATTTTACCCCGCCGTGGGCCTCGGCTCAGCATTATTTCGTTAAGCGTGCGGGCGATAATTCGCTGAATACCATTGCAGACCTCAGCGGTAAAAAAGTGGGCCTCCAGGCGGGCAGCGCGCTGCTGGCGCGTTTACCGGAGCTGAAGGCGATGATTGAGAAAACCGGCGGCAAGCTGGGGCCGGTGGTGGAATACCCGTCCTATCCTGAAGCCTACGCGGACCTGGCCAACAAGCGCCTCGACTACGTGATCAACGTGGTGATTTCCGTTAATGACCTGGTGAAAGCCAAGCCGAAGGTCTTCGCCAAAGGCCTGGCGGTATCCGGGCCGGGCTATATGGCCTGGCCTATTCCGAAGAACTCACCGGAGCTTCTGGCGTATATGACCAAATTTATCAATCACATGCGTGAAACCGGTAAGCTCGCCGAGCTGCAGAAAAAATGGTTTGGCGAAACCTACGATGACCTGCCAACGGAGCCTATCACCAGCGCCGCGCAGTTCCACAAGCTGGCTGGGCAGTAAGCAACGCGGCGGGAAACCGCCGCCCGTATGACCTCAGGAGGGCAACATGGACTCAATAGCATGGCAGTTACTGATTGAAGGCGCATGGACGACCCTCTGGATTTCGGCCATCGCCATCGCGTTTGGCGTGGTGATTGGGCTGATTATTGCCTTTGTGCGCATGATGAAGATTCCGGTGATAGAGCAGCTTCTGGTTATCTATATCAGCCTGGCGCGGGCGACGCCGCTGGTGACGCTGGTGCTGTTCCTGTTTTTATCGCTGCCGACGGTGGGCATTAACCTTGATAAAACGGTTGCCGCCATTGTGGCATTGACGCTGAACACCTCGGCGTTTAATGCCGAAATCTGGCGTAATGCGTTTCGCACCTTTCCGCGCGAGCAGCGCGAAGCGGCAGAATCGGTGGGAATGCGCCGCTGGCCCTACTTTCGCTACATTATGCTGCCGCAGATGTGGCTGGAAAGCCTGCCCGCGCTGGTCAATGAAATGTCTTTTTTAATCAAAGGAAGCCCGGCGATTGCGGTAATTGGCGTGGTGGATCTGACCCGTGTTACCAACCGTATTGCCTCGGTGACCTATGAACCGCTTTCCCCCATTCTGGCGGCCGGGCTGCTGTATGTGGTGATAATCGGCCTGCTGCTCAAGCTCCAGAGCCTGGCGGAACGTAAAGCAAAACGACTGGCGCGCTAAGCCCGGGAGGACTGATGAATCAATGGGCAATTATCTGGGCCGAGCACGACAACTTTATTGCCGGGCTGCTGGCGACGCTTGAACTGTTTATTATTGCTGCTGTTGTTGGGTTATTTATCGGCACCCTGCTGTGCTATATCACTGAATATCAAAAACGGGTGTTAAATAACCTGATTATGGGGTTGGTAAACCTGATGCGGGCTATCCCTTTCCTGATTCTGGCGTACCTGTTGTATTACGGTTTGCCGGAATTAGGCATCAGTATGGAAGCCTGGACGGCAGGGCTGCTGGCATTAATTATTTATCATGGCGCTTATTTCTTTGAAATCCTTCGTAGCCAGCGACGCGTCTTTTCCAACGGCTATATCGAGGCCGCTGTGGTGCAGGGATTTTCTCGCTACACTATTTTTCGCCGTATTGTTCTGCCTAATATTTTTTCCTCCGCGCTGCCGCTTTTGGGCAATCAGCTGATTATTTGCCTGAAGGACACCGCGTTTCTCAGCATTATTACCGTACAAGAAATCACCGCCGCCGCCAACAGCGTGCAGGCCACCTACTTTATTCCGTTTAATGCCTTTATTGTCGCGATTGCGCTGTATTGGGCCATCAGCATTGTGCTGGAACTGCTGGTGAAACGGCTAACTGTTTATAGCGCGAAACGAGGAATGAGCCATGTCTGAGACTACAGCGGTAAGCGTAAAAAACGTCTCCAAACAGTTTGATAATGTTGAAGTGCTGCGCGACATCAACCTGACGGTAGAGAAGGGGACGGTGGTCAGTATCCTCGGCTCGTCCGGGTCGGGAAAATCAACGCTGCTGCGCTGTATGAACTGGCTGGAGCAGCCGGATCGCGGGGAAATTCGTATCGGTGGTCAGCGCATTGGGGTCAATGAGCAGAACGGAAAAGCCATGTCGCACCGCGATCTGTCGAAAATTCGTGAGCGGGTCGGCATGGTTTTCCAGAGCTTCAATCTGTGGCCGCATTTGACCGTGCTGCAAAACGTGATGGAAGCGCTGCTGCACGTGAAGGGGATGCCGCGCGATGAGGCGCGCGCCGTTGCCGAGCAGCAGCTGAAAAAGGTGGGGATGGACCATAAGGCTGATGCCTATCCGATCACGCTCTCCGGCGGGCAAAAGCAGCGGGTGGCGATTGCGCGATCGCTGGCAATGTCGCCGGAGGTGCTGTTATTTGATGAACCGACGTCGGCGCTGGATCCGGAACGCGTTAACGAAGTGCTGAGCGTGATGAAGTCGCTGGCGGCAGAGGGGTACACCATGGTGGTGGTGACGCATGAGATGGAGTTTGCCCGTCAGGTTTCCAACGAAGTGGTGTTTCTTGAAAAAGGGATTTTGATAGAGAAAGCACCGCCGGATATCTTCTTTAGCCAGCCGAAGTCTGAGCGCGTTAAACAGTTCTTACAAAGCAGCCGCTGAACCCTCACCCCGGCTCTCTCCCTGGAAGGGAGAGGGTTAGGGTGAGGGGGGAAGTACACCGCGCTAATCCCGGTCAATGGCAAACGGCTGCCACGCCTGACGTACCGGCATCACCTCCACGCGGTTAATATTCATATGGTCCGGCAGCGTCGCAATGTAGAACATCTGCTCGGCAATATCCTGCGCCGACAGTGGCGTGGTGCCCCGGTACAGCGCATCGGACGCCGCCTGGTCGCCTTTGGTGCGCACCAGCGTGAACTCCGTCTCTGCAATGCCCGGTGCCAGATCGGTCACCCGCACGCCGGTACCTAACAGATCGCAGCGCAGGTTATAGCTGAACTGCTTAACGAACGCTTTACTCGCTCCGTAAACGTGGCTGCCCGGGTATGGCCACTGTCCGGCGATGGAACCAATGTTAATAATACTGGCCCCCGCGCCGTGACGAATCAGGGTCGGCAGCAGGGCGTGGGTGACGTTGACCAGCCCGGTGACGTTGGTATCAATCATCGTCTGCCAGTCGGTCAGTTCCACCTTCTGCGCCGGCTGCGGCGCCAGCGCCAGCCCGGCGTTATTGATAAGCGCGGTGATATCGGCAAACGCCGCGGGCAGGTCGGCAACGGCTGCGGCCACCGCGACGCTGTCGCGCACGTCAAGTTCTATGATGTGGACCGGTGCCAGCGGCGCCAGCTCGGCCTGTAACGCCTGTAGACGCGCCAGCCGACGGCCGCTCAGTACCAGCGCCCAGCCGGCGCGCGCAAACACGTGCGCCGCCGCTTCCCCAAAGCCGGAGGTCGCTCCGGTAATAAACACCACGTTTTGTTTTTGCATTGTGCTCTCCAGTGCAGGTTGTTCCGAACACTATAAAAACCGTGGCGTCACCTGCCGAGGGACAGTCTGCGTAAGGCGTTGTGACACCGTTGTCACAGCCGTCGGTCTACACTGGCTCTATCACTTTTTTTTCCGCCGACGACATGATGAGCCATAGCCAACCGTATGTGAGGAACGACGATGACAGAGTTGAACAATCAGGCCATTCGCCAACTGGACAGAGAGTTTGTTTTTCATTCCTGGTCGATGCAGGGTAACCTCAGCCCGCTGGTGATTGCCGGGGCGAAAGGGTGTGAGTTGTGGGATTATGATGGCAAAACCTATCTGGACTTCAGCAGCCAACTGGTCAACGTGAACCTCGGCTACCAGCATCCCCGGGTGCTGGCGGCAATGAAAGCGCAGCTGGAATCTTTGGTGACCATCGCCCCCGCTACCGCCAACCTGGCGCGCGGTGAAGCGGCGAAGCGCATTATTGGCCTCGCGCCGGAAGGGTTTAGCAAGGTGTTCTTCACCAACGCCGGGGCCGATGCCAACGAGAACGCGATTCGCATGGCGCGCCTGTACACCGGGCGCGATAAAGTGCTGTCAGCGTATCGCTCGTATCACGGTAACACCGGTAGCGCGATTGCGGCGACCGGTGACTGGCGACGCGTACCGAACGAATATTCTCGCGGCCACGTCCACTTCTTTAACCCATACCTGTATCGCAGCGAATTTAATGCGACCACCGAGCAAGAAGAATGCCGCCGTGCGCTGGCGCATTTACGCCGGATGATTGAATGTGAAGGTCCCTCGTCAATTGCGGCTATTTTGCTGGAGTCGATTCCGGGGACTGCCGGGATTCTGGTGCCACCGGAAGGATACATGAAAGGCGTGCGGGCGCTGGCGGATGAGTTCGGCATTATTCTGATTCTCGATGAAGTGATGGCCGGTTTCGGCCGCACCGGCAGCTGGTTCGCGTTTGAACAGGACGGGATCGTACCGGATCTGATCACTTTCGCCAAAGGTGTCAACGCCGGTTACGTACCGGCCGGCGGGGTGATCATTAGCGAGAAGATTGCCCGCTATTTTGACGATCATTTCTTTGCCGGCGGGCTGACCTACTCAGGGCATCCGCTGGCGATGGCGGCGATCGTCGCTACGCTGGATACCATGAAAGAAGAAGGCATCGTTGAAAACGCGGCGCTGATAGGTAACGGCGTGCTGCGTCAGGGGCTGGATGCGCTGGCGGAGGCTTCGCCGCTGGTGGGCCACGTTCGCGGCCGTGGCGTCTTCCAGGCGCTGGAGTTGGTGAGCGACCGTGAGAAGAAAACGCCGCTGGCAGCAGGGGATATGGCGGAGATTAAGGGCGCGTTAACCGAAGCGGGGCTGCTGAGTTTCGTGGTGGAAAACCGCATTCACGTGGTGCCGCCGTGTACTATCAGCGCCGAACAGGTGAAAAAAGGGTTGGGTATTTTGCACAACGTATTAGGCCATTTTGCCCATTTAGCCGTGTAGTGTTGTGCCGGGGTTCCCGGCCTCGTCCGGGTGTAAGGTGACAGTTATGTAGTGAACATTGGAACGAATCCGGGAACAAGTGAAAGAAAGCGGGAACAGATGGGAGAAAGTCAGGCAGATTAAGGCTTAGCGACAAAATGTAAGTTAGCAGGCAGCGACGATTCGTTAGTCGTTAAAATTAGAACACCGCCGAGTATCTGCATACTTCTGACACATAAAAATGTAACGTTAATGCGCGTTGTTTAATGGCTTCATAAAACGTTTAAATATCTTTTAAACGTGTAACTTGCTTTGTGGCACTTTGAAGCTTTTTGTAATCATTTGGTACTGCTTTGATCAAGTTAAAACGCAGCTTGATTAGGGTCAGTTCTCAATACCTTACTGGCCGGTTAAGTTGTTCTTAAAGACACTTTAACCGGCCTTTTTGCTTTCACTAAAAGGGCCTGGCGAAGCTACATCCTCACCAAGTGCAGATGTCTCTTTTTTGCCGCCTGCCTCAAGCAAAATCAGTAGGCGATCCTTCTCATAATCAGGGCATTGAATAAGTTTCAGGTTTCTCTCGTCTTGCAGCTGCAGAACAGTATCAACGCCTTTTCTGGCGATTAACTCAAAAAGAGATTTCTTTTCTTCTTCACTCAGGATGCTGAAAATCGAGAACAGCCCCGTATCGTAATTTACGACACGCTCATTCATGGTATGGCTTGGTGCTCTGGTGTCATACTCTGACGCAGGTTCAAGGATTGTGGATGAAGCCGCATAGTCCGAGTCTAAAATGTCAGTTTCCCGACCAACCAACCACTCAATAGATACATGTTCATGCTTTGATATTTTTTCCAGCACCTCGAATCGCGGGAGCGATCCCTGCCGAGAAAAGTAGTTTTTGAATGTACTTTGATTGATACCCCAATCCTTAGCCGCTTGGTATTTGCTTCTCCCTCTCAACAGTTGCTCTAGACGTTCAGCAAAACGTTCTTTTTCGCCGGTCTCAAAAGAACCATAGGTTTCTTTCTCTGGATGCTTGCCTGAAGTTTTGTTATTCATATAAAAACCAATGAGTTATGAGTGATTTTAAATTGCTGCGCTAATAGGTCTCAAAAAAACCCTGATTAGGGCTTTTTAAGGACCTATTCTTTATCTGGACAGATACCCGCGCAGTTATCCGCGCAGATAACTTTTTAGGATAGATGAATCATGACTCGAAATGAAGATCTGACTGATTGGCACCCTGAGACGATTAAGGCGGAAATCCACAAACGTGGTTTATCTTTCCGTTCTTTATCGGTTCAGGCGGGCTATAAAAAAGACTCTTTAAAGAGTGTATTGCGCACTCCATGCCGTCCGTATCAGCAGATTGTCGCTGATGCCCTTGGTGTTCCCCCTGAAACCATCTGGCCGAGCCGATACAGCGTTCACAGCTACATGAATAAGGCGGTTTAATTATGTTTGTCGTTGCTAAGGAATTGGTCGGTGCACCTGGTTTACCTAAAACCGTAAAAGGGATTCGTGAAGCGCTATCGCGTTATTCAGCTGGCGCTGAAGATAAAGTCCGTAAACGCGCTGGCGGTAAAGCTTTTGAATACCACATTTCTGTATTGCCACCAGAAGTTCGCGCCGAACTACTATCGGCAAAAGGCATGGTGGAGACATCCTCTGGTGTTATCTCCCTGCCTGATCGCACTAAGGGCAATGCTGACTCTGCAAACAACTTTGAGCGCCAGCAGCTCTGGAAGCACTGGGAAGGTGCAACCAACGAACAGCGCCAGCGCGCTGAGCAGCGTACAACTGCGGTTTCACTTGTTGCGGAACTGGTCGATTCTGGCCTGTCTTTGCGCCTGGCTCTGAGAACGGCGGCAATGAAACTGCATATGAGCGAAGGTTCTTTGCGTAACCTGTATTACCGCGTACAGAACCGCAGTCGTGACGTCTGGGCGCCCGTTTTGCTGGACCGTCGTCTGCGTGAGAAGTGTAAAACCAATCGTGAAGCACCAATCAGCGAAGATGCCTGGCAGTTCTTCCTCGGCGATTATCTGCGCCCGGAAGAGCCATGCTTCACAAAGTCGTATGAACTTCTTCAGGTCGCTGCCCGTGAGTATGGCTGGGAAATCCCATCAGAGCGCACTCTGCGTCGCCGTGTTGAGCGTGAGATAGATCCACGTGTCATTGTGGCTACTCGCAAGGGCGATAATGCGCTGGCGCGTATGTTCCCGAGCCAACAGCGCACCGTCGCGCAGCTGCATGCAATGGAATGGATAAACGGTGATGGTTACCAGCATAACGTCTTCGTGCGCTGGTATAACGGCGAAGTCATTCGTCCTAAAACGTGGGTCTGGCAGGACGTCCACAGCCGCAAAATTATTGGCTGGCGTACTGACGTCTCTGAAAACAGCGACAGCATTCGCCTGTCTCTGATGGATGCTATTTCAGAATTCGGCAAGCCTGAGCATGTCACCATCGATAATACCCGCGCAGCGGCCAACAAATGGCTGTCAGGCGGTGTACCCAACCGTTATCGCTTCAAAGTTAAGCCGGATGATCCGATGGGTATTCTGCCGATGCTCGGTATTCAGGTTCACTGGACTAGCGTGATAGGCGGTAAAGGCTGGGGCCAGGCAAAACCGATTGAACGTGCCTTTGGTATTGGTGGTCTGGGTGATTACATCGATAAACATCCTTCTCTGGCCGGGGCATACACTGGCCCGAACACCCAGAATAAACCTGACAATTACGGTGACCGGGTCGTTGATGTTGAGACGTTTCTTTCTGCAGTCAATGAGGGGATCGCCATGTATAACGCACGTCTTGGTCGTGAAACCGAAATGTGCCAGGGCGAGCTGTCATTTGACCAGGCATTTGAGCGTAGTTTCAGTAACGCCATTGTCACCCGTCTCAGCGATGAACAAATCCGCCAGCTCATGCTTCCAGCTGAAGCGGTTACGGTGAAAACCACCGGTGAGTTCTTCCTGCAGTGTGGTGGTTCTCTTTATGGCCGCAAAAACAGCTACTGGAATCCGCTTTTGGCCAACATCCGCCAGCGCAAAATTACAGTGCGTTTCGACCCTCGCAATCTGCATAGCGAAGTTGCGTGTTATGACCTTGATGGCCGCTTCCTCTGCATGGCGGAATGTCGCTCTGCTGTCGCGTTCGGCGACACTGAAACCGGTCGCGAACACAGCCGTCAGCGTAAGCAGATGATGACCCATACCAAACGCGCCGCCAAAGCTCAGCGCCGCATGACGGCAATTGAGGTTAACGATCTGCTGCCAAAAGTCGCACCGCCAGAACCACCGCAGCGGCATGTTGTTGAACGTGTCTTTGCCCAGGGTAATGCACTGAAAAAAGTTCAGGAAGTCCAGGAGCATCAGAACGAGAACGATGTGATTTTCCAGACGCTGATGAAAAGTGTCAGCAAATCGAAGAAATAAAAAAAGCGACGTTTGAGCCGCCGCTTTTGAGAAGTGTTTAAAACCGTACTAACAATAGAAAAATACAGGATTAAAAACGATGACGCAAATTAACCATGATGTAATCCGTAATACCGTAAAAGGTCTGATTGATGACAAAACCATTTCTGGTGCTGCACTGTCGCGTGAAACCGGGGTGTCTTCGTCTGCTCTTTCTCAGTTTATTAACGGTAAATATAAGGGCGACAATGATGCCGTGGCGGCATCGATCAGCACGTGGCTTGAGTCCCGTAAAACGGCCCAGAGTGCGCTGCCGGAAATCCCTGACTATGTCGTGACGCCGACCTCTGAAAAAATCACGGCCGCGCTGACCTACGCCCAGTTGACTCACACTATCGCGCTCGTTTACGGGAATCCAGGCGTGGGCAAGTCGGAAGCACTGAAGCAATACACTCGTACAGGCAACAACGTCTGGCGGCTTACCGCGAGCAAGTCTCGCACGAACGAGCTGGAAACCATGTATGAGCTGGCTCTGGAGATGGGTATTTCTGATGCGCCTTATCAGCGCGGCGCGTTATCCCGTCTGCTGCGTCGCCGGCTGCGCGACACCAATGCCTTAGTCATCATTGATGAAGCGGACTGGCTGAACTATGACGCCATCGAAGAGCTGCGCATCCTCCAGGAGGAATGCGGCATCGGGCTGGCGTTTATCGGCAACCATAAAGTCTATGACCGCCTGACTGGTGGTAGTCGCACCGTCGATTTTGCTCGTTTGTTCTCTCGCGTGGCAAAGAAAATAGTTATCAACAACGTGCTGGCCGCTGATGTTGATGCTTTCTGCGACGCATGGAAGATTGACGGTCGCGATGAACGCAAGCTGTTACGCGCGATCGCAAAGCGCCCTGGTGCTCTTCGCTCTCTCTCCCACATTCTGCCGCTGGCCCACATCTACGCCAGTGGTAAAAGCGAGCCGGTTAACTCTGGCCATATTCATTCAGCAATGCTTGAGCTGGGGCATGCTGAAATCGTAGAGGAGTAACTTTATGTTTCCTGAGCTGATTTCGACCCATGTGCAGCAGGCGAAGGCCACAGAGGCCATGCTCAATCAGAAAGGTTGCTGGGTGACTGTATTTCGCCAGTCTCGCACCCGCCCGGTTCTGGAGGTGTCATGTCCTCCGGCTGAGCTGCTCAACAGTGCCGTACGTATTGTCGAGCGTAATAACAGCGGCTCCCGCTCTGTATGGGTAGCCAGTTTCAATGGTTGCCGGATTATCTGGAGATAATTTATGGATAAAAGCGATCGTATAACTCGTTATCTCAACTGGGTTCTGTATCTGGAGAAGCAGTCAGTCCCATTGGCGACATACAAATGCCCATGTTGTGCGCACGAAGTAAAAACTATGACGAATGAAGATGGGGAAAAGTGGGATTCATTCACGTCCTGCCCATTTTGTGGCGGCGTTTATTTCAAAATCGTAATGGGTAATAACGTTACTACTCAGATTATTTATCAGGAGAAAGATAATGGCATCAAAACCGAAACGCATTAAAGCCGCTGCGGCGAATTACGTATCTCAGTCTCGGGATGCGGTAATCACTGATATCCGTAAAATTGGAGACCTGCAGCGCGAAGCTACCCGGCTTGAATCGGCGATGAATGATGAAATCGCTGTTATTACCGAGAAATACGCAGGTCTTATCAAGCCGCTTAAAGCTGATGTTGAAATGCTTTCAAAGGGTGTTCAGGGCTGGTGTGAAGCCAATCGTGATGACCTGACCAGCAATGGTAAAGTCAAAACCGCCAATCTGGTTACTGGTGATATCCAGTGGCGTATCCGCCCACCGTCCGTCTCCGTTCGTGGGCCTGATGCAGTGATGGAGACGTTGACCCGACTGGGATTGTCGCGTTTTATCCGAACGAAGCAGGAGATCAACAAAGAGGCCATCCTCAACGAGCCACTGGCAGTGGCCGGTGTGGCTGGTATTACAGTTAAATCGGGAATAGAGGATTTTTCCATTATTCCGTTTGAGCAGACTGCTGATATTTAAAGCACATATTTAATTAACTCTGTTTTATTTCGGCGCTTGCGTCAGGGATTCGTTCGCGCCGAATTCAACAAAAGGAATATCTCATGAGCAAAGCAACAACTATAAACAAATTATCCATGTCTTATCGGAATCAGCGATATGCGCTCACTATGCGCTCACGTTCCATATATAAAGACAATGACCGTTGGCTGGAGGTTGTCGCCGCGCAAAACAGACGTGTATGGCGAAAATGGCGTCGCTCGGTTGGTAAGTCAAACAAATTGGGGTTTAGAGCAACTGCATCAGGGCGTGTCGCGGCTATGTGTGAGGCAGATATGTGGGCAGCAATCATTCGTAATAACCGCCGCAACATCAATATCAACATCGTGGGAGTTGTGTCTGATGAATAAAAATCATGTTTATGACGCTGCTCTGGCGCTTTGGGGTTATGACCGTCAGGTTCTGACCACAGCAGAAGAGTGTAACGAACTGGCCGCTGCGTGTACTCGTTTTGTTACTCATAAAGCGAACGGCAACCGCATTGCCGAAGAAGCGGCCGACGTTGAAATTATGATTGAGCAGCTTCGCCACAATGGAATGAGTGAAATGATTGACCAGCATAAAATTCAAAAAATGGATCGTCTGGCTCGACGCGTGGAGGTCGCGCTGGATTCGGTATTACCTGCCAGCCCATCAGTATCTGCCATGCTTGAAGAAGCGGTTGAGCAGCTTGAAATGGCTCAGGCTCTTTACATTGACAGGCAATCCAGTAACCGTCTGGCCGCAGCAAGAACCCGCCGTTGCATTGCCCTCCTGATGCAAGCTGCACAGAATATGATGCGCGAGCAGCAGTTGGCTGAACAAAGTATGGGGATGCGCCTATGAGTCGTGCATCTTTAATTACCCTTATCCATGTGGCCAAAAATAAACTGCAGCTGGATGATGACACTTATCGTTCGGTGCTCCAGAACGCTACCGGTGAAATCAGTTGCCGTAAACTAACGGTCAGCCAGTTAGAAAAGGTTTTAAAGACACTGGAAGAAAAAGGATTTAACCGACAAAAAAGAAGTAAACGTCGCCAGAATACGGCTCTGCCAGAAAGCGACAAAATCCGCATGATATGGCGAAATATGGCAGAGCATGGTTTTCTGGTTGATGCCAGCGAAGCGGCCCTTGACCATTTCGCCGAGCGCATCACCAGACTCAAAAACGGGGGCGAAGGTGTTGCAACATTATCATGGTTACGTGGTGAAAAACTTCTGAGCGTTCTGGAAAGTCTTAAGCAATGGCATATCCGTGAGATGAAATCTTCTCTCGCGGCTCATGGCGTCATAATGCCAGTGAACCCACGAACCGGGGCCGAGAGTCGGGATTATGGCACCATTCTTTCGGCGTATAACGACGCAGCAAAAAGGTGGGCGAAATGAGTAATGACCTGTTTGGTGATGTTCGCGACGATAGTATTCTTGACCATATTGACGATGAGGTGGAAAGTTCTCGTTTCCCGTCTCTGCTTGCAGAGCTGAATGCACTTTTGCGTGTTGAGCTTGGCCGCCTTGGATATGATCCGAAACATTCGATTGAGCTGGTTGCCGCTATCAGCGGGAAAATTGGCGGTATGCAGGTCTATTTTCCTCGCGGGCAGGTGCTTGAGCAGCTCGTTCGCGACATGCGGATCTGGCGTGACTTCACTGGCGATAATGTCCAGGAACTGGTTGAACGCTACCATGTGACCTACAAAACAGTGTATAAAGCTATCAAACGGATGCGTAGGTTAGAATTAAGCAAAAGACAATATTCTCTGGATATGGAGTAATGGCTATGGCTGGTGGTGTGTTGATTGATATTGTTGTCATTATCTGTGTGTTTTGGGTGTTCTTTGATGCTGATGTAGCCCCCTGAAACACCGGACAGTAGCTGTATCTCCAGATAAGAGATAGGCTTGAATATATGTCTAACACTAACGCCAATTTTGAGATGACCGGGATCCTGTTAGGGCAAGAAGTCCGTAAACGTAAAACTCCTCAGGAGAAGATCGCCATTATCCAGCAGACGATGGAGCCGGGTATGAATGTCTCCCATGTCGCCCGCCTGCATGGTATCCAGCCCAGCCTGCTGTTTAAGTGGAAGAAGCAATATCAGGAAGGCAGCCTCACCGCCGTTGCGGCTGGAGAGGAAGTCGTTCCTGCTTCTGAGCTTACTGCTGCTCTGAAGCAGGTCCGGGAGCTTCAGCGCCTTCTGGGCAAGAAAACGATGGAAGTTGAGATCCTGAAAGAAGCCGTGGAGTACGGTCAGTCGCGAAAATGGATAGCGCACGCGCCCTTGTTGCCAAAGGACGGGGAATAGCCATGGTCAGCCGGACCATGGGCGTGTCGCGTGCGCAACTGTCACTGCGGATTAACCGTTCTGCCGACTGGCAGGACAGGCGCTGTAACCGGCGTAATGAAGAAGCAGACGCAGAAATACTGTCGGCTATCCTCAACATTATCAGCGATATGCCGAGTTATGGTTATCGACGCGTGTGGGGCATCCTGCGCAAGCAACGTCGCACAGAGGGACAGCCACCTGTGAATGCCAAACGGCTTTACAGGATAATGAGCGAGCATAACCTGTTGTTGTTGCATCACAAACCAGAGCGACCGAAGCGTGAACATAAGGGCAAGATAGCGGTGGCAGAAAGCGATATGCGCTGGTGTTCAGATGGCTTCGAGTTCGGCTGCGACAACGGCGAAAAACTGCGGGTAACGTTCGCGCTGGACTGCTGCGACCGTGAGGCCATAGACTGGGCAGCAAGCACGGGAGGCTATGACAGTTCGACCGTGCAGGATGTGATGCTGAGGTCGGTGGAAAAGCGCTTCGGCGACAGGTTGCCCGACACAGCGGTGCAGTGGCTGACGGATAACGGTTCAGCGTATACCGCGTATGAAACGCGGAGGTTCGCGAGAGAGCTGAATCTGGAGCCCTGCACAACAGCGGTGAGCAGCCCGCAGAGTAATGGCATGGCCGAACGGTTCGTGAAAACGATGAAAGAAGACTATATCGCGTTCATGCCAAAACCGGATGTGAGAACAGCACTGCGAAACCTTGCAGTAGCGTTCACGCATTACAATGAAAACCACCCGCACAGCGCGCTGGGATATCACTCCCCGAGGGAATACCGGCGGCAGCGGACATCGTTAACTTAAGATACAAAAGCTGTTCGGAGATGGAGGGTCAAGATCAGATGCAGCTAAATAGCTGCGCGGAATAGTAGATCACTGAAAGGGAACTCAGCCCGGATTGTGCGATCTGATCAATCGCCAAACCAACCAAAATCACCAACCGGACTGAGCGATGCCGATCATAGTACCAATACCCCGTGGCGAACGACGCCTGATGCAGAAAGCTATTCATAAAACGCGTGATAAAAATCATGCCCGCAGACTCACGGCCATGCTGATGCTTCATCGGGGTGAACGGGTCAGCGATGTTGCCAGAACTCTCTGTTGTGCCCGTTCATCCGTTGGTCGCTGGATTAACTGGTTTACGCACTCAGGTATTGAAGGCCTGAAATCCTTACCCGCAGGGCGCTCCCGACGCTGGCCTTTTGAACATATCTGCACCCTGTTACGTGAGCTGATAAAGCATTCTCCCGGCGATTTTGGTTATCAACGTTCACGCTGGAGCACCGAATTACTGGCAATAAAAATCAATGAGATAACCGGTTGCCAGTTACATGCAGGAACCGTTCGCCGCTGGTTGCCATCTGCGGGGCTTGTATGGCGCAGGGCCGCGCCAACTCTGCGTATCCGTGACCCACATAAAGATGAAAAGATGGCGGTAATCCACAAAGCGCTGGATGAATGCAGCGCAGAGCATCCGGTATTTTATGAAGATGAAGTGGATATCCACCTTAATCCTAAAATCGGTGCGGACTGGCAGTTGCGCGGACAGCAGAAACGGGTAGTGACGCCGGGGCAGAACGAAAAATACTATCTGGCCGGCGCACTGCACAGTGGCACGGGTAAAGTCAGCTACGTGGGCGGCAACAGCAAAAGTTCAGCGCTGTTTATCGCTCTGCTGAAGCACCTGAAAGCCACTTACCGGCGGGCGAAAACAATCACGCTGATCGTTGATAACTACATTATCCATAAAAGCCGCGAAACACAGCGCTGGTTGAAAGCAAATCCCAAGTTCAGGGTAATTTACCAGCCGGTTTACTCGCCGTGGGTGAATCATGTGGAACGGCTATGGCAGGCACTTCATGACACGATAACCCGTAATCATCAGTGCCGCTCAATGTGGCAGTTACTGAAAAAGGTCCGCCATTTTATGGAAACCGCCAGCCCATTCCCCGGAGGAAAACATGGTCAGGCAAAAGTGTAGCGGTATTAGGCGCAGCTATTTAGTCACAATATAGGGAGTTATGTGGTAGCGGATGGTATTCAAAAGGGATATAGAAAGGGCCTGCATCCAGTTGCGTGGGCTATCTTGAGTTTTCTTATTCTTCCTTTTTTCTTCTATCTGCTGAAAAGGAAGTCCTTGCTGGAAACCGCAAAAGAAAACCCCGCCGTTACTGATAAAAGCATAAGTTTTATTATTCTACTGCTACTGGCATCAGCTTGGATTCTATATAGCTATAGGGAAATATTATTTTACTAATTCAGTAAATATCCAATGAAGCCGGTAAATCCGGCTTTTTTTATGCCCGCGACAAAATGGGGAAAGTATCACTTTCTTCCCTATTACAGGAGCCGGCATGACCAGTTCAACACTCTCTCCCGCATTTGCTCACGCACTCTCTTTTGTCCTCGCTCGTGAAGGGGACTATGTCAATGACCCCAACGATAAAGGCGGAGAAACCAACTTTGGTATTTCTGATAAACGCGATGGGGTTGCTGATGGCCTCACCGATGTAAATGGTGACGGCAAGCCAGAGACCCGAATTAAAGACCTAAACAAAGAACAGGCTGGGCAGATTTATTATCGCGATTACTGGTATCCGGTATATTGCGAAAAATGGCCAGATGGCATTTCCCTTTTCATGTTTGATGCCGCTGTTCAGCATGGCGTTAAAAAGGCGATCCAGTTACTGCAGGAAGCTGTTGGTGTTTCTGCCGATAGCATCGTCGGCCCTAAAACTATCAATGCAGTCACCAGCGCTGATGCTGAATGGCTGCTCAATCGTTGCTTTCTCCGTCGTTCCCGCTATTACGCCAGCATCATCAAATCCAATGCCTCCCAGGGCAAATACCTCAACGGCTGGTTTAACCGACTCGATGAGCTGGCGAACGCCTGCCAGGAGGTTATCGGCGGTCAGATCTCGGTAGCCCGGAGCTAATCATGGGCAAAGGCTGGGATGCGTCAATGCGTCAGGGGCGGCGTGATCGTATCCGGCAGGAAGTGCTCCATCGTGTTGGGAGCGGACCGCCTCCCGTTCCCGTCGATTATTCAGGTTGTGATGGCACCCATGCGAGCTATTACCGCAAAGGGTGGGACTCCGTAGATATCAGAGACATCATCTGGCAATGCCAGCGCTATAAGGAAAAACACCGTGTTTAAATCTTTTGACTTCACCTGGTTCAAACAGGCTTTACTCCGCGTTTCTCAATCAGGCTGGTTTGTGCTGGCACTGGTCGTTCTGTCGCTCGTGTTCTGCAATATTTATGGACGCCAGGCTTTTATTGTGTGGTGGTGTGCATTCTCTGGGGTTGGGCTTATCGGCTTCAGTATCTTCCTCGGTAATCTGCCTTATCGGCTCCTTAAACCTGATACTCGCCTCAGTCGTTTTGCCCATTTCTGGGCGTGGCTGGTCTGGTCTGTGGGGGCTCTTTTGATTGTACTTTCGCCGATTTTCGCAGAGCCACTAAAGCTTATCTGGCTGACCCCCGTCGGCGCGGCCGCTGCGCTGCTGTGCTGCTGTGCTGCCACTGGGTATCACGTAAGGGGTTGCTCGCATGGATCCAGTAACGCTCACCACAATCGCCTCGGTTCTTCTGAAGGCCGGGCCAACCCTCGTTCGTACCGTCGGTAACTGGTTTGGTGGCGATGCAGCGAAAACGGCGGACTCTGTCGCCGGCATTGTTGAAACCGTTAATGGTGCGATTAACCCGACAGACCAGCAGCGGGTGCTTGAGCAGAAGCTGGCACAGCTCCCGCCTGAACAGTTCGTCCAGCTCGAATCACTGAAAGTCCAGCTGGAGTCGTATCAGCTTGAGCGGGATAAAGCTCTGTTGGCAGACCAGCAAGCCGCCCACCATGAACAGCAGGAAACCATCCGTAACGGTGACAACGCCACAGATGAATATGTTCGCCAGACCCGCCCGCGAATGGCCAGGCTGTCGCTCTACAGCAGCATCGCCTATGTGATGCTGATGTCCATTGGGCAGCAGGCCGGCGCAATATCTGGGGCGTTTGGCCATGCGTTTTCGATGCCGGAGCCCGACTGGGATATTGCCCTGATGCTCGCCACGCCTGCGCTTGGGTATCTGGGTTTCAGAACGCTAGACGGTTTCGCGCGGTACAGTAAATCCAGCAAACACAAGGTGGCACTCCCCCGATGACAGATGCCTTCGATCGCGCCAGTAATCTTGAAACCACGGACCGGGAACGCGCCTTAAACAACCATTTAAGCCGCATAAAAGAGCGAGCTGAACATCCAGGATTCTGCAACGACTGCGGCAATGACATCCCGGAAAGACGCTTAGCTGCCAATCCGGATGCAGTGACCTGCTTGACCTGTCAGGACATCAGAGAAAAAAGGGGGAAGCGTGGGCTGGGAAGTCGTTAAAGGTAACTGGACCATTATCTGGGCGCTGTTTATGTCAGCAGTGAGCGTTATTCAGCTTTTGCTGGCAAAGACCTACGTCAAGCGCGAAGAGCTGGACCTGATGCGCCAGCGCGTTCAGGGGCTGGAAAACACGATCGCAGTGTTACCCAGCCAGAAAGACCTCCACCAACTGCAACTGGAGATGAGCAATCTGCGGGGCGAGCTGCGCGAGCTGGCTCCGTCAATTCGTCAGGTTTCGCGCATCAGCGACTTACTTCTGGAAAACGAACTGAAGGATAAATAGAGGATATGTCTATGCGTGATGTACTTGACCAGGACCAGCGCCTGGTCCTTTTGCGCTCTCTGCTCGATTGTGGTGACAGCGCTAACGAATCCATTCTGCAGACCTGCCTGCAGACCTATGGCCATAAGGTTTCTCGTGACTCAGTCAGGACGCAGCTCGCCTGGCTCAAAGAACAGGGGCTGGTCTCTCTGAGTGATGTTTCCGGCTGTTATGTGGCGGAAATCACCGGCCGGGGTGATGAAGTCGCCAGCGGTCTTATCACCGTTCCCGGTGTCAAAAAACCACGTCCACGGGGGGAATGATGGCGAATAAGCTGAAACCACTGACAAAGGGTGAACGTAACATCATTAATCTGATGGCGGGCGTGCTGGTGTGCCTTGAGCTGGAGGTCCGGGCGGTGGCCCCGCAAGTGGAGAAGTCAACGGGTAAGAAATACGACCATAATGCCCCTGACTCCTACCTGAATACGTTTCTGAATAACAACCCGGAATACAAGCGAGCCTGGAAGCTTCTGCTGAAAGATAAGGCCAGCCATGAGCGCGGGTTCCTGACGAAAATCAGGGGGGAGCATGGCGAGTGAACAACGTCCAACCCGTGGCCGGCCCTCAAAGATTGATCTCCTCCCAGATATGGTTCGCGATCATCTGCACCAGTTGCTGCGCAATAAACGGCATACCCAGGAGGAAATCCGCGAAGCCATTAACGAGCTGATTGATGAGCATAACCTTCCGGAAGACATGAAGCTCAGCCGTACCGGTCTGAACCGCTATGCCAGCCGCATGGAAGAGTTCGGCGCAAAAATCCGTGCTTCCCGCGAGATGGCTGAAATCTGGGCCGCAAAGCTCGGTTCTGCGCCGTCCTCTGATGTCGGGAAATTACTGCTGGAGTTCGTGAAGACGCTGGCGTTTGAGACGTCAATGGAACTGGCCGACAGCAATAAGACCGTGGAGCCTAAAGCGCTGGGACAGCTTGCGCTGGTTGCCCAGCGACTTGAGGCGGCTGCGATGGCCAGCCATAAGCGAGAGAAGGAAATTCGCCAGGCCTTTGCTGAAGAAGCGGCTGTACAAGCGGAGAAAATCACCAAACAGGCGGGGCTTTCCGCTGAGACAGCCGCTGATATTCGCCGTCAGATTCTGGGGATCGCCTAATGGTCGATATGATCACAGACAACGCTCTGACCAGCGCATCCGCTGCGGCGATTCTGGCAGGTGAATTTGCCCCAGATCAGTTGCTATTGCCCTATCAGAAGCGCTGGATTGCCGACGACGCGCAGATAAAGATTGCAGAAAAGTCTCGTCGGACCGGGCTGACATGGGCGGAGGCGGCTGACGCTGCGCTGAATGGGTCAATGTCTCGTGAAGCGGGTGGATGTGACACGTTCTATGTTGGCACTACGAAAGACATGGCGCGTGAGTTTATTGATGCCTGCGCCATGTGGGCCAAGGCTTATGACCGGGCTGCATCAGAAATAGGCGAAGAAGTACTGGAAGATGAGGATAAAGATATCCTCGTTTACGTCATCCAGTTCGCCAGCGGTTTTAAAATCAAGGCACTGTCTTCCAATCCGTCAAACCTGCGTGGTATGCAGGGTAACGTTATTATCGATGAAGCAGCCTTTCAGGGCGATCTAGCAGCGTTACTGAAAGCTGCGCTGGCTCTCACTATGTGGGGGGCGAAGGTGCGCATTATTTCAACACATAATGGCATTGAGCACCTCTTCAATACTCTGATTACGGAATGTCGTGCTGGTAAGCGTCGTTATTCCGTACATCGCGTTGATATTGAAACTGCTATCCGTGAGGGGCTCTATAAACGAATCTGCCAGGTCACTAGGCAAATATGGTCGCTTGCAGCCGAGGCCGAATGGCTGGAAAACCTGCTGAGCGATACCGCGACTGAAGAAGATGCCCGCGAGGAATACTACTGCGAGCCGAAGAACGGCGGCGGGACTTATCTGGCCCGTTCCATTCGTGAGCGAGCGGCCCGAGGTTCCGGCCCCGTTCTGCGCTTCACCGGTTCGACAGAGTTCAATGCTACACCTGAAGGTGTCAGGGCGCTGGATATGCAGGACTGGCTTGAACGGATCGTACTTCCCGAACTGAATAAGCTGCCGCAAAACCTCCGCCACTGTCTGGGGGAGGACTTCGCTCGTTCTGGCCACCTCACTGTCTTTGCCCCGATGACGGTCAACGATGACACCACGCGCACGGTTCCCTTTCTGGTCGAGTTCGCGAACGTTCCTTACAAACAGCAGGAGCAGGCGCTGTTCTTTATCTGCGATCGCCTTCCCCGCAGGGATGGCATCAAGCTCGATGGCCGTGGGAACGGTAACTATCTGGCCGAACAGGCGGCAGAGCGTTATGGCGATGAAGTCGAAGTGGTCATGCCTTCAGTTGGCCACTATCGGGAGAATATGCCCCGCTTTAAATCAGCCTTTGAGGATGACGAGCTGGTGCTGCCTAAGCATGAAGACGTTATCAGTGACCTCGGGCAGATTGTCATCCTGCGCGGTACTCCCGGAATTGATGACCGGGAGAACACCGGCAGCGATGGCCACAAGCGGCACGGCGACAGCGCCTATGCCATCTTCCTGGCGTTTCTGGCCAGCAAAGAGGATTGCCGGCGATACGAGCTGCACCGCCTCAATAATCCAACGCAGCAGCGTAACCGCGACAGCGCGCGCCAGTTGCGCACAACCCGTGGTCTTAAAAATCAGCGAGGACTGCTTTGATGAAGAAAAAACGCAAAGGTGCTACCCGTAGCCTGCTCAATCCGGCAACAAATAATCCGGTTACCGTTAATGAAGAGAGTATGGCCCAGCCGGAAGCGCGGGCCAGACGCGCCAGCGTCCGGACTCCATCACCCGGCATCAGCGTTGCCAGTACGTTGTCCCCGGCGCGATTAGCCGGGGTATTACGTAATGTGACCGACGGAAACGCTCGGGATTACTTCATCCTTGCTGAAGAAATGGAGGAGCGCGATCTACATTATGCGAGTGTGCTCCGTACTCGTAAGCTTACCGTGGCCAGTCTTATTCCGAGCGTCGTTGCCGGCAGCGATGACGAACATGATGTGATGCTGGCAGATGCGGTGCGCAACCTGATGGAACAGCCGCAAATCCCCGAGTTACTGTTCGATCTGCTGGATGGTCTCGGTAAGGGCGTCGGGGTATGTGAAATCCTCTGGAGCACGCGTGATGTCTGGATTCCCTATGATTACGAATGGGTGGACCCGCGCTTCCTGAAGCCAGACAGCGACACGCTGCGCGAGTTCAGGTTGCTGACCGATGAGCAGCCAGTTGACGGTATTCCGCTGACGCCGGGTAAGTATGTGATGCACTATCCCCGACTGAAATCGGGTTTACCGCTGCGTAATGGTCTGGCTCGTCTGGTCGCGGTGATGTACATGCTGAAGTCTTTCACCGTCCGGGACTGGTGGGCGTTTGCTGAAAAATTCGGTATTCCGATTGTTGTCGGGAAATATGGTGCGAACGCCTCCCCGGAACAGATTCAGACGCTGATTGATGCCATTGCGTCTATTGCGTCAGATGCTGGCTGTGCTATTCCCCAGTCTATGCAGCTCGATATGCAGGAGACCGCCAGTCGCAATGGCGGAGGGGTACTGTTTAAAGAAATGGCTGACTGGTGTGATGCGCAGACCAGTAAAGCCGTTCTCGGCCAGACAATGACAACGGACAACGGCAGTTCGCGTTCTCAGGCTGATGTTCATGATCGGGTGCGAATGGACATCGCCCGATGGGATGCCCGCCAACTGGAGAACACTATCAATGAGTTTCTGGTCCGCCCCTTCATCCAGTTCAACTACGGTCCGCAGGAGCGATACCCGCGTGTTAAGCTGCCCATCAGTGAGCCGGAAGACCTCAAGGCATTTGTTGATTCTCTGATTCCATTAATCGATCGCGGGCTTCGTGTACAGGAGTCTGAGGTACGCGATAAGTTTGGCCTGGCAGAGCCAGAACAAGGCGCAACGGTACTCGCCCCATCGAACAGTTTTACAGCCTACAGCATGGCACCCACACTGAACCGCGAACAGATGGCGCTCAACCGTGCTCAGAGTGATGAGATTGATGGGATGGTCAATGACGCGCTACAAGACTGGGAACAAACCGGCGATGCGTTTACCGGCCCTGTGCTACAGCTGGCGAACGACGTGGACAGTTTCGACGAATTCCTGGCTCGCCTTCCTGCGCTGCAGAAGTCGCTTAAACCTGATGACTTCGTCCAGCAGCTGGCGTTGCTGAGTTTTAAAGCGCGTGCGCTGGGAGATGCCAGCGATGCCTGAATCAACCATTATCCCCAAAGAAGCGCTGGCCTGGCTGAAGTCTAAAAAGCTGAAGCCCGGTTTTGATCACCGTGATGTCTGGCGTGAAGAACATAGCCTCGGTTTCACCGTGGCCAAAATGACGCAACTTGATCTGCTGCAGGACGTGAAGACCATTCTGGAGGAAGCGCTGGCCAGCGGGCAGACCTTCGCCCAGTTCAGGGAAACCCTGAAACCGATGCTGGTAAAACGTGGTTGGTGGGGTGTTCAGATGATGGACGACCCGCTGACGCAGGAATCCAGGGTGGTGCAGCTCGGAAGCGACAGGCGCTTACGTACCATTTACGACACCAACATGCGAACCGCACGCAGCGCGGGCCAGTGGGAGCGCATTGAACGGACCAAACGCGCTATGCCCTACCTGCTGTATACGCTGGGACCATCCCGCGAGCATCGACAAGAACACCAGCAGTGGGCGGACCTTTGTTTGCCGGTGGATGATCCGTTCTGGCAGACGCACATCGGTCCCAACGGCTGGGGCTGTAAATGCGGGGTGCGGCAGGTCAGCAAGCATGAGTACCAGCAGCTCCAGCAGAACGGCGTCACCCGTAACGTGCAACAGCTCGATGACAGCGGTAATCCAACGGGCCATGTCATCCGGCAGTCCGTGCCGGTCCGCACTGAAGCGCCAGCCATCGAAAGGGTTAAGTGGATCAATAAGCGTACCGGCGAAGAGGAAATGGTCCCACAGGGTATTGATCCAGGGTGGGACTATAATCCGGGTACAGGGCGCAGAGCTGAGCTGGAACGTCAGCTACAGCTGAAACAGCAGGCATTTGACGCTGGGATGTAACGGCAACAATAACCTGCCAGAATCGCGCGTAGTGACGTTATCGCGCTTTGTGATACGATGACGCTCTGAAATTTTCTTAAACGCTTCCAGGCGTTTTTAAACGTGGTTTAAACGGGGTTAGCCGCTTCGTTTAGAGTGAAGCCGGTAAATCCGGCTTTTTTTTTGCCTTCCTCATACTGTCCGTACCCGCAAACACAAACGGACAGCATCATGAATACCACCCAGCCGGAACTTCTGGCTCTCTGCTTTGAACTGCCTGATTTATCTGACGTCAGCAAGCCGTTACCTGAATGGCTGCCAATGATACCTGCGGGAACGTTTACTGGTCGTGATGGCCGTTCGTGGATTAACGACAATCCAGCGTCTGTGGTTTCCGCGTCGTTTCGTTACCCAAAACTGCCATTTGATATGGAGCACGCTACCGAACTCAAAGGTCCGAAAGGCGAAGAAGCCCCGGCTTATGCCTGGATTGACGCCCTTCGAGTCAATGACAACGGTAGCATTGATGCGCATATCGAGTGGACTGCAGACGGTGAAGCTATCGTTCGCGGTAAAAAATACCGTTACTACAGCCCTGCATTCTTCAATACCGCCAACGCACAGGTGACACGCCTGTCCAGCGCTGGCCTGACCAACAAACCCAACCTGTATTTACCCGCTCTTAACTCGGAGAACACCATGACCTTACCTGTGCAGATTGCTACGGTGCTGGGTCTTGCTGCATCCGCGTCCGTTGAAGACGCTGTGTCGGCAATCCAGACCATTAAGACCAGTGAAAAAGTCGCTTTAAACCGCGCTCAAAACCCGGACCTGTCGAAGTTTATTCCGGTAGAGACCCATCAACTGGCGCTTAACCGGGCCGAAACGGCGGAGAGTCGCCTGAAAGCGCTGGATGATAAAACCGCAACCAACCTGGTGGATGACGCAGTAACAGCCGGGAAAGTCGCGCCGGCAAATCGCGAAATGTATCTGGCGCTTTGCCGTACCGAAGAAGGCCGTCAGCAATTTACTACCTTCATGAAAACTGCGCCGGTACTGGTCAACGCAGACCCGACTAAAGGGAAAGAGAACAAAGACCCGACCCAATTGACCGAAACCGAACTGTCGATGTGCCGCAGCATGGGCCTCACCAAAGAAGAGTTTCTCGCCGCTAAACCGAAACAGGAGCAATAAGAATGCCGCAACCATCAGCAGAAATTCTGCACGCACTCTCAACGTCACTTAGCGCAGCGTTCACAAAAGGTCTGGCGGGAATTAAACCGCAGTATCTGCGTATCGCAACCGAAGTGCCGAGCAGCGCAGCATCCAACACTTATGGCTGGTTATCAGACTTGCCAGAAATTAAAGAATGGGTGGGCGCACGTCAGCTGGTACAGCTTTCTCAGCAGGGCTACACCATCCCGAACAAGACGTGGGAGAACTCGATTCGCGTCAAGCGTGAAAGCATTGAAGACGATCAGATCGGTCAGTACAGCATCAATGCTCAGGCATTTGGCCGGCAGGTCTCTGAGTTTCCGGACAAATTGAGCTTCCCGCTTCTGGTGGCTGGGTTCAACACATTATGTTTTGACGGCCAGAACTTCTTCGATACAGACCACCCGATGGCGGGTAGTACCTACAGCAATATTGTTGGTGATGTCGAGACGGATGCCGGTGAGCCTTGGTTCCTGATTGATGAAACTCAGGTACTCAAGCCTATCCTGTATCAAATCCGCCGTCCCTTTGATTTCCACGCACTGGATGACCTCAACAGTGAGCATACCTTCCTGCAGAACGAATTCCTGTTTGGCGTCGACGGCCGTTGCAACGTTGGCTTTGGTTTCTGGCAGACCGCTTGCGCCTCACGTGCGCCACTAACCCCTGCGAACTATGAAGCAGCAGTGAAAGTACTGCAGGGAATGAAACGTGATTCTGGTGAGCCACTGGGTATACGCCCGACGACGCTGGTTGTGGGACCGAACAACCGTGCAGCAGCGAAGAAAATCATCGATGCCATGCTGGTCGATGGCGGCGATTCCAACATCTATTACAAAGATGTGGACATTGTTGATTCTCCCTTCATCACCACGCCTGCCGCCCCGGCTCCTTAATCGACAGTTTTCGTTAATCCGTTACAGCAGGTTTAAACCCTGCTGTAACCCACCTTTAAGAGGATGGAACAGTGAGTGGAACGAAAGAGAAAACAACGGGTAAGCAAAACGCTAAAGGTCGCGCTGGCAAGGTTTCAGCGCAGAAAGTGGCACAGGCTGATGCACTTAACGCGGCGGGAGCTGAATTGCCAGCGACATTACCAGGGTACTACGGTGCGGTGGGTTCGCGGGCTATCGCTGTAAATACCGCCCCATTGCTGGTCAGTGCAGAACATGATGGCGGCACTGTTTCTGACGTCGCCAGTGCTTCACCTGGCATGGGTATTGTTCCAGCAACTGATGATGTTGAAGTGCTATTGGTTCGTTCAATCCCGGACCGTGGCTTCTGGCGCTGTGGCATTTTCTGGCCACGTGAATCACGTCATGTATTTGCCACTGATGACCCCGATGGGGACGCAGAAATTAATGCGCTGGATGGTGAAGTTGTTGTTGATTGCTTCGTCAGCCATGAAACCGCTGCGCGATTAAAAGCTGAGCCTAACCTCCTGGTGAAGGTTCTCGTCAGGAAATCGGAGGTTTAAATGGGCATTTACGTTACCCGTGACGATCTGCTGGCGACGGATGGTGCGCTGGTCTGGAACATGGCCATCGACAAGTCTACTGAGCAGCTCGACGAGGCGAAGATTGAAACCGCGATTGAAGATGCAGATGCCGAAATCAATTCGTTTCTGTCACGTCGCTATCAGCTGCCGCTGAATATCTCCGTCGTCCCGCGCCCGCTGCATCGGGTAGCAACGTCCATTGCCCTTTACTGGTTATCTGAACGAGACAACCAGATAACAGACCTTATTCAGAAGCGTTATGACAGCGCCATTCTGACGCTGAAAGAGATGGCCAGCGGTACGCGTGATCTCGGTCTGCCGACGGATACCACGCCACCTGAAACGGACAACGGCAAAATCATTATCACTTCTGATAACCAGCGGCTGTTCACGCGTAATAAGCTGCGTGGGGTGCTGTGATGTCGATATCTGTCGAGGTCATGGGCGCTGAGAAGCTGGCGCAGATCAGGCTGGCCATCGAGAAACTGGCCGACAGTTCGCTGCAGGAAGAGCTGCTGGAAAGTATCGGGGCCGTTGTTGAATCTCAGACTCGCCGCCGCATCAGTGATGAAAAAACCAGTCCTGCCGGGGAGAAGTGGCAGGGCTGGTCGGATGCATACAGTAAGACCCGCCACGGCAATCAGAGCCTGCTGCAGGGGGACGGCGGTCTGATGGATAGCATCCAGCATATCGTAGAACGGGGGCGCGTTCGTGTCGGTTCGCCACTCGCTTACGCGGCTGTCCATCAGGATGGTTTTGCCGGCAATGTGTCCGTTAGTTCCCACAAGCGGCTCATTACCCAGGCTTTTGGTCGCGCTCTGAAGCATGGGGTCTGGCAGACCGTCGGTGCTCATCAGCGCCTGATGAATATGCCACAGCGTGAATACCTCGGACTGTCATCTGAAAACTCAGAAGAGCTGATGCATGTCATTGGCGACTTCTGGCAGGGAGTTCTTCCATGAGTCAAAGACCCACACTACTGACCACCGGCAGCACGATTGCTGCTGCTGAAAATATTGTTGCCTGGCTTAAGCAATCCCCGTCTCCGGATGAACCCGGTAAGGGGCTTATGGGGAGTAACCCGGACCAGGTGAAAGTCATTGAACGTCATATCGGGCAGTTCAACACGCCTGCAGAGGTCAAAACCTATTTGTCCGATCGGGATGGCTGTATCCGCATTGCCGCACTGCGCATCCGTAATATCCGCCAGCTAGCGGGCGGAATGGTTGGTGATGTTACTTGGGCTGCTTATGTCATGGCGACGGATTCCTGGGCATACACACGGGACATCCGCTGCGAAGTCCTGGTGGGCAAACTGGCTCGCCGCATCGCTGCACGTGGTGCTGCTGCCGGCATGAAGGCTGAGCGTGCCGCCGACGCTATCAGTGCTGACAACATCTACTCGGGTGGTCTCAATGAACTCGGACTGACGATGTGGGCCGTGACGTGGGAACAGGCATTCCGGCTGGACGAAGAGATCGACATTGCCGCATTGCCTGATTTCCTGCGACTGGGGGCGACGCTCGCCGTAAATGGCGGTGAAACCGAGCTTAAAGGCGTGATTAACGTAAGAGAATAGAACCCATGATAAAGCTGATTAAACCGTCCCGTGAGGGACTGATGGTCCGGAAACCCGATGGTACCCATCTGAAACCAGAAGGTGAACGACTGCCGATGAAAGCCTGGTGGTATCGCCGGCAGGCGGAGGGCGATGTGACGATCTCCGATGTACCCAAAGAGCCGGTAACGGCTGAAGACCAGAAACATAAAGCCGGGGAGAAATAACGATGGCACTTGGTTCAATTCCAGATGATATCCGCGTTCCGCTGGTATACATCGAGATCGACAATTCACAGGCGCTAAGCAGTGCGCCGGCACAGTCCCGCAAGGTGATTGTTATTGGCCACCAGATGGACGCCGGTACAGCGGCGGCGCTTACCCAGAATCGCATCACCAGTGACGGCATGGCCGAACAGCTTTATGGCAAAGGCTCGATGTTGGCTGAGATGCTCAAAATTTATCGCAAAGCCAATAAATACACAGAAACCTGGGCAATGGGCCTTGCTGACCTTACCAGCGGTGGAGCGGCGAAAGCAACGCTGACAGTGACGGGAACAGCTACCGCAGCAGGTACGCTCGCATTGATGCTCAACGGCGTTTCCGTACAGGTTGGCGTCGGCAGTAGCGATACCAAAGATACGGTGGCCACCGCAATTATTGAGGCTGTTAACAGTCTGCCGTCAACGATGGTCACTGCAGTTCTCGCAGCCGATAAAACGGATACCGTCGAACTGGTGGCGAACTGGAAAGGCGTCAGTGGTAATGCGATGGACATGCGCCTGAACTATTACACCGGTGAGCAGCTGCCACCCGGTATCAGTGTCACCACTACCGCATTTTCGGGAGGCACGGGTACGCCTGATATTACCGCTGTCGTCGCGGCCCTGGGCGATGACTGGTACACCGATATCATCTTTGCGTTTAACGATACCCAGAGCCTCAATACCATTCGCGATGAACTGGTTGAACGCTGGGGACCGCTGAAAATGATTGAAGCCCAGCTCTGGTCCGGCTATCGCGGCACTCACGCTGAAACCGGCACGTATGGTGACGCCCGCAATGACTGGCTGATTTCGAACATGTCCACCAATATTGCGCCGCAGCCGCACTGGATTTGGGCAGCTTCTTACGGCGGCATTGCCTCTTATTATCTGGCTATTGACCCGGCCCGCCCGCTGCAGACGCTGGTTATGCCAGGCATTCTTGCGCCGTCTAAAGAGGTTCGCTGGGATATGCCGGAGCGCAATCTGCTGCTGCATGATGGCATGGCCACGCATTTTGTGGATGCCGGCGGTAACGTCTGTATCGAGCGCGAAATCACGATGTACCGCGTGAACCAGTATGGTGATCCGGACACGTCTTATCTCGATGTTCAGTCACCGGCCACGCTGGGGCGCATCCGCTACATCATCAAAAATCGTTTTTCCACCCGCTACCCTCGCCACAAGCTGGCTGGCGATGACGTTCTTGACCTGCTTGACCCTGGCCAGCCAGTCATGACACCAAAAATTGCCCGAGCCGAGCTGCTGGATATCGCACTGACCGAGCTGGTGCCGGCAGGTCTGGTGGAAGACTTCGACGACTATAAAGAGACGCTCGATGTTGATATCGACAGCAACGATCCAAACCGCCTGAACTTCATCGCACACCCGAATCTGGTGAATCAGCTGCGCGTGCTGGCCGGTCTCATTCAGTTCAAACAATAAGGGGGAAATATGATTCTGGGTATGGCATCGATTCGCGTTAATGGCCGCGAAATCAAAACCGAAGGTAAATCCACGCTGAATCCTGGTGGATTTGCCCGCACGCAGCATATGGGCGGCGGTAAAGTCTGGGGCCTTTCGCGCAAGATGGCCGGTCCTTCCATTCAGATGACAATAGCTGCTGCGGAAGATATGGACGTCATCGAAATCAGCAACTGGGAGAACGCCACAGTGATGTTTGAAGGCGACAACGGGCAGAGCTATATGATGACCGGCTCCGCAACGGATAACCCCGCGACACTGGATGAAGATGCCGGCACCATCAGCGCGAACTTCATCGGCGAAAAACTGGTGAAGGTGTAAATCATGGCGCAGATGGATATCACATTGAAGCATGGCTTTGTTAGTGGAAAAGGTACTGAGGACGAGGCCTGTCACACCAGCGTCACCCTCCGTGAACTGACATCTGAAGATGTGATTAAGTCTCAGTTGGCGGCTGAACGCGTGGTTATCGGCGAGAACGGAAAAGCAGTAGCCTACTGCTCTGAAGTGCTGATGGGGCTGGAGATGCTTCGCCGGCAGATCCTGCGTGTGGGTAGCATCCCCGGTCCGCTATCTGTCAAGCAGCTGTATTCCTTCCATCCGGAAGACCTTGAGTTGTTGACGGAAAAAGCGGGAGCGATGGATGACCTGCTAGCGGAGACCAGTAATCGGGGGCGAACTGATGCCGCTGGCGACGGCGCTCAGTAATCTCATCGTCAACCTGTCTCAGCGTTTTGATATTAACTACCTCCAGCAGTTGCCCTTGCGGCAGCTGCTGCGTCTGACAGACCAACTGAGGAAGCAACATGGCAAGCCGCCTCACAACTGAAATCCTGATTAACCTTGCTGGCAACCTGACCGCCAAGGCTCGCCAGTACGGGGCGAACATGTCCGAGTTCGCCCGCCGTAACGAGCGGGTAATGTCTGTCGTGAAGGCCACCACGGCAGCTGCTGGACGTGGGCTTGATGCTTTGGGAAACCGGTATACCGGAATGATTGCCGGATTTGCCACAGGAGTAACTGTGCGTGGCATTGCTGACTTTGATGCTCAGATGCGCCGTATGGGAACCGACGCGCAGCTGACTCAGGAACAAGTCAGTGCTCTGCATGAACAAATCCGGGAGGTCTCGAATCAGAAAGATATTCGTATCGACGCCTCTGCACTTGGCCAGGGTGTGGGGGAGTTACTGGGAAAGACTGGTGACTATGAATTTGCTGAAAAGAATCTGCGTAACATGGGCGTTCTTATGCAGGCGTTTGGGGTAGATGGTCAGACCGCTGCTGGTTTACTGGCACAGTTCTGGGAAAAAGGGGTACGTGGAGCTGATGATGTCAGCCAGATGCTGGATAAATTGTATGCTCAGTTTGCTGTTGGCTCTGTAAGTGTTGCTGATATTGCTAAAGTTGCGCCTAAGCTTTTCTCAATTATTCAGGATCAGGGGCCAACGGCCATTGCGCAGATGGGCGCATTTGCTCAGGTTTTTGCAAAGAATAAAGGTAGTGCTGAAGAAACTGTAACCAGTATTCAGGCGATGTATGCAGCATTGTCGAATAAAAAGAATATAGAATTCCTGAAATTAAACGGTATTGATGTTTTTAAAAAAGGTACGAAAGAATTAAAACTCCCCTTTGAATTAATGAAGGAAATACTTAAGCGAGCTAAAAACGATCCAATTAAGCTTCAGGACGTGTTTGACCAGACAGGGATGCAGGGTATTAACTCTCTATTAAAACCTGAAAATATCAAGCTAATGGAAGAGCTGATTTATGGCACGGTCGAAATTGGGTCAACCCAGAAAGCCGCTCAGACAAACGCTGAAGGTTTCAACTCAGCCATGCAGTCATTAAATAACGAATGGCAGAGATTCGCGGAGTCTGAGCTTGCAAAGCCCATCCAGGAGCTGGCTGATGCACTGAACTCAGTGGACCACAAGACTGTTGATAATTGGCTGCAGATTGGTAAGAACCTAATGATTACAGTTGGTGGAGTAATTGCAGCCCGTAAAGCGTTTAAGCTGGGTAAAGGAGCGATGGATATCCTTGGCGTTGGCACAGGGAAAGGTATACCTAAAGGTGTCGCTGATGTTTTTGGCTCCGGTGTGATGCCTGTTTATGTAGTAAATATGGGTAAAGGGGGGATGGGTAATGACAGCGGCCCCGATTTACCAGATGGTCCAGATAAAAAACCGACGTCGATTCATTCAGGATTGATAACTACAGCGCTTTCAACCGCCAGTGAACTCACCTCAATTATGCCATTTCCGGAGACTGAGGAGCAGAAGAGCGATTTACTTCAGAAGGTTAAAGAAAATAATAACCGTAGTACCATGTGGAGCGATATTAAAGATTGGTTCATCAGTACTGCAAATGAACCTCAAGTCGCAAACCCGCAACCGTGGGCCAGCCTTCAGCCGCAGGCATCCTCTTATCCTTCCGTTCCTCCATCCCTGAAGGGGGAGATTCGTGTGGTCGTTGAGGGTGATGCTCGTGTCAAAAGTGTTAAGATGGACCAGCCCGGCATTACTCTCAGCGCTCAGTCTGGCGTGTCTAATGTGGAGCAGAACTGATGGCAACTGGCGAATGGGAAACGCTGCATGATGCATCATTCCGGAATGTGCCTTTCTATTTAGTTGATAACGACGGTACGAGCGGGCGTCGTGCAATTCCGCGAGCATACCCTAAAAAAGAAGTCGGCTGGACTGAAGATAATGGTGCTGTTCTGACCCAGCAGCAAATCAACGGTAAGCTGATTGGGAAGGACTATCAAAAGCAGTTAGAAACCCTTTTAACTGCCCTTAATACTGCAGGTCCAGGCGAACTGGTGCACCCGTGGTTTGGTATCCAGAAGGTTCAGGTGGGCAAGGTTTCCCACAAACTGAGCACCGAAGAAGGCGGCGTCGCTTATGTCAATTTTGAAGTATTTGAGGCCGGTGAGCGTCTTTTCCCCGCTCCGAAAGAGGATACCAGCCAGACTGCATTAAGTGCTGCTGATTCCGTCACTGAGGCGCTGGCCAATGGTGATTATTTTGCCGCGCTTGATGGTCTTGGCGACATGACCGACACGCTGCTGGATGACCTGCAGGGGCTGGTGATGAATCTGCCCACGATCCCTTCGGCCCTGACTGACTGGGTGGACCGCGCTGGCCGCTTTAAAGACCTTGCCGGCATTATCATTGCAAAACCCGGTGAGCTGGTACGGCAGTTCTCCAGTCTTACCAGCAGCGTTCGCGATATCGTCAGTGAGCCGCCCTGGTCTCTTCGCGTCTATGACCAGCTCCGCAGTCAATGGGCTGGCGAACGCGCGGCCAGTTCAGCGACAAAGAGCCTGCCCGCGAATATGCCTGTCACCGTCAGTTCGCCAGCGAATGGTGTGATGGGGAGTGCCGGCAGCGTACCAACAACAACGATCACCCCATCGACAGCCATGCAGACCAACATCAGCGACTTTCGCCAGATGGTCATTATTACCTCCGTCGTTGCCCAGGCTGAAGCTGTGGCCACAATGGAGTTTTCAACCTCTGATGAGGCCACTCAGACGGGTGATAAGCTCGCGCAGCAGCTTGCTGAGCTCGCGGTCACCGCTGTTGAAAATGGTCAGCGTGAGCTGTGGCGAACATTACGTGATTTGCGCTTTGCCGTGGTGAACGACGTTCGAGTTCGTGGAGCTCAGTTGCCCGACATCCGAACACTCAACACCACAGTGACAACGACGGCGGCGCTACTGGCATGGCGTGAAACAGGTGATACAGAAAACCGGGAAGCCATTATTTCGCGCAACAGATTGCGCGATCCGTCTTTTATTCTGCCATCCACCACGATTGAGGTTATTGAGTAATGGATAATCAGCACACCCCGGAAACTGTGGTGTTAGCCGTACAGGGGCAGCAGTGGGATGGCTGGACGGAAATGTCCATCACCCGGTCACTGGATGCTATTGCCGGTGAATTTGATCTCACGATCACCACACAGTGGTCAGAGGCAGCTCCGCGCACTATCAAAGAAGGTCTGGCTTGTACGGTTGCCATTGGCAGCGATACCGTCCTGACGGGGTATATTGATGACTTTATCCCCAGCTATGATGCTGAGAACGTCTCAATCCGGGTCATGGGGCGTGACAAGACTGGAGACCTGGTTGATAGCTCCGTCGTCCATAAATCGGGGCAATGGAAAGGTGTTCGTCTTGAGCAACTGGCGCGGGAGATTGCTCAGCCTTACGGCATCAGCGTCATCAACGAAACCGACACCGGTGATTCGTTTCCTAGCGTGGTACTTGAGCAGGGTGAGACGGGCTTTGATCTGCTCGACAGACTGGCAAAACAGCGAGGTGTGTTGCTTACATCGAATGCCAGCGGAAACCTCGTTATTACCCGAGCCTCAAAGCGTCGCGCCTCTGTTGCCTTGGTCCTGGGTGAAAACATTCTCGCAGCTCGCGGCCGCTTCAGCTGGCGCGAACGTGCCAGCCAGTACATCGTCAAAGGTAGCTCCAGCGCTGGGGGCAGTACATGGGATGACCAGCCAGCAAAGGTCATCGGTGGTCGTCAGATCAGTATTGATGATTCGGAGATCAACCGCTACCGCCCGAAAATTCTGGTCAATGAAGATAGCCTGACAGTCGGCGGTGCCAGTACGCGCGGCGACTGGTACAAGGCCCGAATGATGGGGGAAGCGAACACCACAGAGATTACCGTGGCGGGCTGGCGTGAGAATGGCGATACCGGCCCGCTATGGCAGACGAATGTCCTCACTGATATTCGCGATCCGGTTCAGAACCTCGATACCACCTGGTTAATTAAGACAGTGACCCTCTCTGAAGGTGATGGTGGCCGTATTTCAGTACTGGCATTGGTGCCTCCTGAATCTCTCGATCTCCCGGAGACGAAGGCTAAAGGCAAAGGTAAAAAAGGCAGTAAAGCAAAGGTGACTGCAACATGGGATTAAATCCGGCAAATTTTGGCCGCACGGTGAATCAGCTTGCCCGCCGCCTTCGTCTTATTGTTGACCGCGCTGTTGTCCGGATTGTGACTGACAGCCTGGGGCGTCAGAATCTGCAGGTTCAGTCATTGGCAGATGCTACCAACGATGATGTTGAACGTTTTCAGCAGTACGGATTTACCTCTGTCCCTCCTGCCGGCAGTGAGGCCATTATTCTGGCCGTTGGTGGGCGGCGTGAAAGTCTGGTCGCTATCGCGGTTGAAGATAAACGCTGTCGCCCGAAAGGACTGGAGGAAGGTGATGTATGCCTTTATCATCAGGACGGCCAGTCGATGATTATTCTGAAAGCTGGCGGAATCATAGACGTAAGAGGGAAAAGGGTAAATTATACCGCCGACGAATTATTTGAGATTAATAGTGCTCAACTTAAATTCGTCGGTCCTGCTGAATTCACCGAGGATATTACTATTAATGGTAAATCCTTCCTCAAACATATTCATAAGGATAGCGACAATGCTGATACAACTGCACCCTTATGACGATTGGACTGAACTGGCAAAACCTCTTATCTCGCGGTGATATCACCGTTCAGCATGACGGCCTGTCGCTTGACGACGGGCTTGTTACTTTAGTCCTTATCTGCTTATTCACCGATGCTCGCGCTGATGCCGATGATGAAATACCTGACGGCTCAGGTGACCCTCGCGGCTGGCCTGGCGATACATTCAGCGATACCCCGTGGGGTTCAAAACTCTGGCTTCTGGAACGTGAGAAGTTAACAGAGCCTGTTCGGCTTCGGGTTGAAGATTATGCCCGTTTATCTATGCAACCGTTACTGCGTTCAGGATATGCCCGGACCGCGAGTGTTACAGCAACCATCGCGGCATCTGACCGTATCAATTTTATTGTGATCTTAACCCGGCCTGATAAATCAGTGCTCAATATCCAATTAAGCCGACGCTGGGAGGCAACCGCAAATGCCATTTAACGTACCGGCATTACGCAAAATTATTGCTGACGGGAAAAAAGATATTGAGATTGAACTCAATATTCCCTCATTACCTCCTGTTGGTGTTGAGAATGCCATTAATATTTCGGTCAGTAGTCAGGTACGTGACCTTTATGATCATCAGAGCTGGATTGCTGACCAGATAATTCCGTCCCCAAAGTCAGATGACCAGACCATCATCGATACAGCGTCGTCAGAAGGTGTGATCCGCAAACAAGCGACATTTGCCACCGGCCCTGCTGCGTTTACCAGCTCTGCCGCTCTTCCTGCTGATACTGAAATGCAGGCGTCAAATGGCATTGTTTATCGTGTGCTCAGCTCCTCAGAGCCTACTGATGGGAGCGTCTCCGTACTCATCCAGTCTGACCAGGTTGGTGTTAGTGGAAACTTGCCGGCGGGTGAAGTTCTTACTCTGCTGTCACCGATTGCTGGCACTGACAGTAATGGCCTTGTTTCTAACGCCGGCATTACAGGCGGTGCTGATATTGAACCGATTAGTGAACTACTTGATCGCCTTCTTTATCGCAAACGGAATCCGCCCGTTGGTGGTGCAGTACATGACTATGTTCTTTGGGCACGAGAGCTGGCAGGTGTTAGCCGCGCCTGGTGTTTTGATGCGTGGCATGGGCCGTCAACCGTTGGTCTTGCATGGGTTTATGATGGCCGCGCAGTTATAACGCCAACCGAAACCGATCGCGAAAATATGGAAGCCTACATATTCCGTCATTCTGATCCCGCCACGGGTAACTATGTTGGTAAGCCTGGCGGGATTGAAGTCTGGCCCGTTGTTCTGGGGTTAAAGCCGGTGCCGATGTCCATCAAACTTACACCGGACAATGATGTAACACGCGCCACCGTTCAGGCCAGCCTCACAGCTCTGCAAAAAACACTTTCACCGGGCCAAAAGCTTCAGCTCTCGTCTGTCCGAACGGCGATTGGATCTGCCGCTGGGGTAACCGATTATGTGCTTTCGCTGACTGCTGATATTACAGCCACAACAGAAGAACTCATTACCATCGGGGAGATTACATGGCTCACAGCATAGATGACTGGCTCTATGCCCTGCAGCAGGTAATGCCGAGAGGAAAGGCGTGGCCGCGTGATCAGAATGCCGATTTAACCCGTGTTCTACGGGCGTTAGCACGTCGTTTAAGTCGTGCAGAAGCCAATGGCGATATGTTGCTTGCTGAGATGAGACCCGAAACGACATTCCAGTTGCTTGAAGAATGGGAGCAATACCTTGAGCTTCCAGAGTGCGGGCTTGCTAGCGGGACCATTGAGGAACGGCGGGCGGCAGTTGTTGAGAAGTACCACCGTAATGGTGGGTTAGCCCCCTGGCAAATTGAAGCTGTTGCTGCGGCTCTGGGCTTTACCGTGTCTGTGCGCGTTATTCTCCCTCACCATTGCTTGCGTAGCTGTTTGTATCCGCTTTATCCAGCTCGTTATCGCTGGTTACTGCAAATTGATGTCCAGGAGATTAAAGGTGGGCGATTTACCTGCATAGATAATGTTATGACCCCACTGTTATCCGAGAGAGCTAGTGCTCTTGAATGCGTTCTTTCTAAATATCGGCTCGGCGGTACGGGCTATGAATATATTTATTCGTAAGGAGTTCAACGATGTATTTTGTTGATAATAATTCAGCCGTTCCGGTTATGCCGGCCGTGAAGCCGGTTGTTAGTTCCACACCAACGTTTTTCACTGAGGGTGGAAATGGTGTTCCGCCAACATGGCCAGGACCTGACTGGTTCAATATCGTCCAGACTGAGCTTCTAAATGTGCTTAATGAAGCAGGCATAGACCCCAACAAAGCGAATCATGGCCAACTCGTTGTCGCAATGAAAAAGTTGTTCCTGACCCGCAGCAACCCATTTGCAGATATTAAAGCTGATGGTGCCGCTGCTGTTGCTCTCGCTCTATCAAACCTTCGTTTGGGAGCTGGAGCACCCGCAATCGGAATTCCGTTCTTCTGGCCGTCTGCTGCAATGCCGAACACCGTCATGGATGAATGGTCTGATATGGTGTTTTTGAAGTGGAACGGGGCGACGTTTTCAGCGACTGAATATCCTAAATTGGCTTTGGTCATTCCAGGCCTTAAATTGCAGGAAACGCGCGGTGAGTTTATTCGTGTTTGGGATGACGGGCGTGGTGTAGACATTGGACGTACATTACTGAGCGCACAGCAAAGCAGCAAGCTTCACGAGCACGTCGGGCAGAATGGCACAACGCCAAGCGTTGGCCTGCTCTCAGTTACAAACTCAGATTCTAAAGAGTGGGACACTGGCTGGTCTGTGGGTTCAATCCCTGGGTTTTCATCGTCATCATCTGGTTCAGACTTACAGAGTTTTCGCCCGCGCAACATCTCGTTTAACTTCCTCGTGAGGGCTAAATAATGAAACCAGTTTTTGATGAAAACGGCCTGGCGTCCGCCGCTGGTGATATTCGCTGCTTTTATTACGACGCAATCACTGGAGAGTATAAAGGCTGGTCTGATGAACATATTAATATAGGCGTGAGCTTGCCTGGAAATTCGACAGATATTGATCCGGGGAGCGAGAGAGCGGGACTTGTGTCCGTATTCAACGGCACGGCATGGATACCACAACCAGACCATCGCGGAGAAACCGTCTACTCAACGGCTGACGGCCGCGCCACAGTAGTTGGCTACATCGGGGACATCAAAGAGGGATTCACAGAGATAGCACCGGCGACACAATATGACGTATGGAACGGCGTGGACTGGGTGACTGATACTGACGCGAAACATGCTGCCGATGTTACCGCGGCTGACGCTGAAAAACAGGCCAGAATTGACCGGGCCAATTCATATATCAACAGCAAGCAGTGGCCCGGCAAAGCGGCTATGGGGCGCCTGAAAGAGTCAGAGAAAGAGCAATATAATTTGTGGCTGGATTATCTCGATGCGCTGGAAGCGGTGGACACATCCAGCGCTCCCGCCATTACCTGGCCCGTCAAACCGGTAGAGTAGGCCATTCGATATTGAGGCTTTTGATGTATCAACGCGCATCAAAAGCCCCCGGTATTTTTTCCATTCAACAAGCGCTACGGCTTCATCTTCAGTTGAAATCTCTGCATCAACAGCATCCTGACGCCAGGTTATTTCGGCATCGGCTTTGGCTCAGATGGGGAGATTAATCGCGGCTGGTGAAACTAGACAGCGTGTTGCGATTATTTTTGACGTCAGTATCTCGACGCTCTACAAGAAATTTCCAGCAGGTATCACAAATTGACATTTAAAGTTGGATCGCGCAAAGCGATCCAAAGTTGTGTGACAAAGTTTCGCAATTTATGCGCCGCGCTACACCGGGCGACGATCGGTTCCCTCTCCCCATCGGGGAGAGGGGGCTGCGTTGAACCGGATGCTTAACTCGGGCTCCAGGTATACGGCGCAGCGATACCCAGCGGCAGTCCCAGACCCCACCACACCAGCAGCAGGATGCTCCATGCCACGAAGAAGGCGATGGAGTAAGGCATCATCATCGACACCAGCGTACCGACACCCGCGCCTTTCACGTAGCGCTGGCAGTAGATAACGATCAGCGGGAAGAAGACCATCAGCGGCGTAATGATGTTGGTGCAGGAGTCGCCGATGCGGAATGCCGCCTGGGTCAGCTCCGGCGAAATGCCTACCGCCATCAGCATGGGGACCATAATCGGCGACAGCAGCGCCCATTTTGCCGAGGCGGAGCCAATCAGCAGGTTAACGACGGCGGTCAGCACAATCATGCCGATGATCGTTGCCTGGCCCGGCAGCTCCAGCGCTTTCAGGCCGTCCGCGCCCATCAGCGCGACCAGCGTACCGATGTTGGAATCGCTGAACGCTTTGATGAACATGGCGCAGAAGAAGGCCATCACCATGTATGAGCCCATTTTGCTCATCGAGTCATTCATCGCGCCAATCACGTCTTTGCCGGTTTTAAAGGTGTGGGAAGCAAAACCGTACACAATGCCCGGCAGAATGAAGATCAGGAAAATCAGCGGCACGATAGACTTCATGATTGGCGCGCTGTATGAGGTCAGCGAGCCGTCGCTGCCGCGCAGCATCGAACCTTCCGGCCAGGCCGCTGCCGCCAGCGCAACAAGACCCAGCAGCATCACCAGCGATGCGCGGTTGAAGGCGCGGCTTTCCTGCGGCGTGACGTTAGACATATCTTCGTCATGCTTAAAGTCGCCGTCGATGGTCATTTTGCTGACGCGCGGTTCCACGATGCGCTCGGTAACCCACCAGCCCACCAGGGTAATGACGATAGACGAGGCGATACCGAAGATCAGGTTACACAGGGTATTGACGGTGTAGCTGCTGTCGAGCAGCTGGGCTGCCGCCTGGGTGAAGCCTTGTAGCAATGCGTCATTGCCGGTTGGCACCATGTTGGCGGCAAAACCGCCGGAAACGCCGGAGAACGCGGCGGCAATCCCGACCAGCGGGTGACGGCCGGCGGACATAAAGATAATTGCGCCTAATGGAATAACCAGCACGTAGCCCGCATCGGCGGCAACGTGGCTGAACATCGCGACGAAAATCAGCATTGGCGTCAGCAGTTTCTTCGGCGTCACGCGCAGCATTTTTTTCAGCGCCACGTTGATAAAGCCGGAGCTTTCCGCCACGCCCACGCCCAGCATCGCGACCAGTACGATCCCCAGCGGCGCGAAGCCGGTGAAGGTCGTGACCATATTGGCCAGCGTATTGGTTAGCGCTTCGGCCGAAAGCAGGTTGTTAACCTTAACGGCTTCCTGGGTCATTGGGTTGATAACGTCAAACGTCATCATCGACAGCACGGCCGATAAGCCCATGACCGCCAGTAAAAAGTAGAAAAAGATCAGCGCCGGTTCCGGCAGACGGTTGCCCGCTTTTTCGATGGCGTTAAGAAAGCCTGTCATCAGCCGACTTTCACCCGCCTCATTCTGAGTCCGTGTTTGCGTATTCATTCGATTTCCTTATTCCGCACAATTGTTTCATTGTTTGTGTGAATGTTTCCAGAAAATGATAGGGGTAATTGCGCGAGGAAACTATGTTTTTATAGCGTGAAAAACTGACTTGTTACGCATTTATTGAATTTATATCTAATTATTGCGGATATATCTGGTTGTTCGTTCGTTATTTACGATTGCTGGTCATATTTATTTCTGAGAGAAACACGTGATGATGTGCTGAGGGGAAACGGCGTACCAGCGCAGTGAGGCACTCTGCGCAAGGGCGGGAAGCGAGAGGGTGATAGTGCTGGCGCTCAGGCCTTTGACGACGGCATCGTGAAAATGCAGCAGCGTCGGGTGACGAGCCGAAAGCGCTTTGTAGAGGCTCTCTTTTGCCGAGAACGCCAGCGTCAGCGCCAGCGGGAAGGGGAGTTCGCCGCCGCGCAGCACGGCAAGTTCATCTTCACGGGCAATGTCGTTTGCCAGCGCATCGGCAAGAGCGGGTGAAAATAGGGTTTCAATATCAATGCCGACCGGCGCACGCGCGACGATCGCCACCGCCGTATGACCGCAGTGGCTGATGCTGCCATGCAGCCCAGCGGGCCACACCGGCTGGCGCTGATGACCTATGCCCGGCACCGATTTCTCTGCGAACGCGCGCAGCGCATGAACGGCGGCAATGCGTCCGGCAAGGTGTTCGGTCTGGCGTTTTTTACCGCTGTTGGCAAGCTGAGCGTGGTGCGGCAGCCACAGCAAATCGGCGGCAGTAAAGCTGTCGGGTTCAAAGTCGATACGGTGTATGGCGTGGAAAGTACTGTGGCGGGTAAGCATGAGGCTCCTGAAGACCCCTCTCCCGAGCGGGAGAGGGGTGAGACCGATTAGAAGCGGGTGTTAATGCCCATGAACCAGGTGCGGCCGGATTCGTTATAGGTTTCCGCACCGGCACCGTACATGTAGCCCGTGGTGCCGCCGGTGGTCTGGGCGTTACCGGCACGCCAGTGACGCTTGTCGAAGACGTTATCCACGCCGCCGGTCAGGCTGACGTTTTTATTCACATCCCAGGTCGCGCTCAGGCCAACGATGCTGTACGGGCTAACTTCATTGGTTTCGCTGCCGGTCACCGCCTGACCTTTGTAGTTATACTTCTTCGGCTGCTGCTTACCGTACCAGGTGAAGGTCGACTGGACGGAAAGATCCTGCTGAATTTGCCAGCTCAGCGTTGAGTTCAGCGTGTACTCCGGAATGATCGACAGGCGATCGCCGGTGGTTTTATTTTTACTTTGCAGCATATAGGTGATGTTGTTGGTCCAGTTCACCGTCTCGCTAACAGGAACGTTTAACGTACCTTCCAGACCCTCTACCACCGCTTTAGGCACGTTTTCCCATTTGTAGAGATCGGTGCCTTTCCCGTTGGTATAAACCGGAGAATAACCGGCTTCAATCTTGTTGCGGTAGTCGTTACGGAACCAGGTTGCACCGGCTAACCAACCGTTGCGTTTGAACTCCAGTCCGATCTCTTTGTTGATGCTGGTCTCGGCCTTCAGGTCGTCATTACCCTGCAGGTAACAGCCGGATTTACTGGCGTAGCAGCCCTGACCTTTACTGTACAGAATGTAGTTCGGGTTGGTCTGATACAGGCTTGGTGCTTTGTAGGCGCGGGCGATACCCATTTTCAGCGTGAAATCATCCCACAGGCCCTGAGACAGGTTTAATGATGGGCTCCAGTTGTCGCCAACGATGCTGTGATGGTCGAAACGCAGCGCCGGGGTCAGCATGGTGGTGTCGGTCAGCTCCATGTTGTTTTCGGCAAACAGGGAGAAAATTTCTGCCTGGGAGTACGGGCTGCGATCGGTGCTGCTGTAGCCCGGGATATCCCCGCCCAGGAAGGTCTGGGTGTTGGAGGCCTTATCCTTCATCCGCTGCTGGTTCCATTCGCTACCCAGCGTCAGGTTCTGATTTACCAGGAAATCAAACGGAATGTTGATTTCACTGTGCAGCATGACGTCCGACAGATCGATATCGGAGAACTGGTTACTGCTGAAGATCCCTTCCGTACCGCCGGCCAGGCCTTCGCCCTTGCGGGAGTTACGGGTATGTTCGTACTGCGCCCAGTTGCTGGTGGTAATGCCGTTGTCCCAGCCGCCGTTCCAGGTAATCGCGTAGGTGTTACGGTACAGGCGGTTAGTCTCTTTACCGTAGTTCTCTTTCACCAGGTCGTTGGTGTTGGTGTTCTGGGTATCGCCCGCGTAGAGGTTGCCCTGACGGCTGTAGCCGGCTTCAAACTCCAGCGACTGCATCGGGGCAAAGTCCCAGCGCACAACGCCGTTAATATTTTTGTTTTCAACGCCTTCACGTCCGGCTGGCAGGGTATCCTGATAAATGCCGGTACGCTCGGACTGGTGGCCCTGGTTAATATCCCAGGCATCGGCCTGCGTTTTATCGAGGTTGCCGTACAGACGGAAGCTGAACGCGTCGCCCAGTGGGCCGGTCAGACTAAAGTCGGTGCGCTTGGTCGCGCCTTCGTCTTTGTGCTCCGGGGCGTTCATGTAGGCGTTCCACGTGCCGTGCCATTCATTTTCCGGTTTTTTGGTGATGATATTGACGACGCCGCCCGCCGCACCGTTACCGTAACGCGCGGCCGCAGGGCCACGAATCACATCGATACGTTCGATCATTTCCGGCGGCACCCAGCTGGTATCGCCACGGGTATCACGTTCGCCGCGCCAGCCCAGACGGACTGAGTTGCGGCTGGTGACCGGTTTGCCATCAACCAGGATCAGGGTGTTTTCCGGGCCCATGCCGCGAATGTCGATCTGACGGTTGTTGCCGCGCTGGCCGCTGGTGGAGTTACCGGTCAGGTTAACGCCCGGCATGGTACGGATGATTTCGGAGACGTCGCGTGCTGGCGGACGTTTGCGAATCTCATCGGCGGTGATGGTCGACACGCCCGGCGCCTGTAGATTCTGCTCGGCGGCGGTAACGACCATGGTTTCGCCGTCGGCGTCGGTTTTGCTGGTGCTGTCCGTCGAGGCAGCGAAGGCCGGAGCGGCCATACCGTAGATCCCCAAATTGACCAGGAAGGCCAGGGATTTGATTTTATTATTCATTTTTAATCCTGCTTTTCGTCGCCGATGTCTCGTACTGATCCATCCCAAAGGGGGAGACGCGGCATGGTTGTATGCGTAAAGCACGTGAAAGTTGCGCGCCAATACGCTATTGCAAATGCAAATAGTTATCAATAATATTATCAATAAATTTTCATATGTAACAATAAATTCCACAATAAACATGGGGTTAACGCGGTGGAGAAGTTAGCGACAGGAAGTGACGCCTGGTGGGCGACGATAAAAGGCCCGCAATATGAACGCGTTAATGACAATTATCAGGTCACCTTCTGGTGGCGTGACCCCGCGGGAAGTGAAGCCTCCTCGCCGATTCGGCGGGTGTGGATTTACATTACCGGCGTCACCGATCACCACCACAACTCGGCCCCGCAAACCCTGCGACGTATTGCTCATACCGATGCGTGGTGCTGGACGACGACGCTGCCGCCGACCTGGCGCGGTAGCTACTGCTTCGCACCGTCCGCGCGCGAGGATGACTTTTCCCCGGATATATTCACCGCCGCTGAGCCAGACCGCCTGCAGCTGCGTGAGGGCTGGCGTAAGCTGCTGCCGCGGGCGATCGCCGATCCGCTGAATCCGCAGAGCTGGAAGGGCGGGCGCGGCCATGCGGTGTCAGCGCTGGAGATGCCACAGGCTCCGGAACAGCCCGGCTGGTCTGCCCCTGCCGCGCGCTGGAATGCGCCACAATGCCTGACCTGGCACAGCGAACGGCTGGGCAATCAGCGCCGGGTATGGGTCTTCACCACCGGCGATGCGCAGGACGGCGAACGCCCGCTGGCGGTGCTGCTCGACGGTCAGTTCTGGGCCGAAAGCATGCCGGTATGGCCTGCGCTGACAGCGCTCACTCGCGAAGGCAAACTGCCTGCGGCGGTGTATGTGCTGATTGACGTGATTGATAACGCCCACCGCAGCGTCGAACTGCCGTGCAATCCCGACTTCTGGCTGGCGGTACAGCATGAGCTGCTTGCCCAGGTACGGACGATCGCACCGTTCAGCGATCGTGCCGATCGCACCGTTGTTGCCGGGCAAAGTTTTGGCGGACTCTCCGCGCTGTACGCCGGGCTGCACTGGCCTGCGCGTTTTGGCTGCGTGTTGAGTCAGTCCGGTTCCTACTGGTGGCCACACCGCGGCGGGCGGCAAACCGGTATCCTCCTCGAACAGCTTCAGCGCGGTGAACTCCAGCCCAGAGGGCTGCGCATCGTGCTCGAGGCAGGCCTGCGCGAACCGATTATTTTTCGCGCCAATCAGGCGCTTTTAGCACAACTACAGCTCACACAGCAGCCGATTTTCTGGCGTCAGGTTGACGGCGGACATGATGCGCTTTGCTGGCGCGGCGGATTAACCTCCGGGCTAATGACCCTCTGGGGCAGCGAGACGACAAAGCGCGATTAACGACAGGAGTTTGGTATGCAAATCAGTAACCCCTTCGACGTGGCGCAAGGGCAGTTTTACCTTCTGCAAAACCCGCAGCGGCAGTTCAGCCTTTGGCCCCAGCAGTGCACGCTGCCTGCGGGCTGGACGGTTGTTTGCGAGCCGCAGCCCCTTGATGCGTGCAACGCGTGGTTGAACGCCAACTGGACGACGCTACTTCCCGATAATTTCGCCGCCGGGGGCCGCTTATGAACACACGTTTACCGCTGATTGCCGCTCAGCCCGGCATCTGGATGGCGGAAGCCCTTTCTACGTTGCCGAACGCCTGGAGCGTGGCGCACTACGTCGAGCTCCAGGGAGAGGTCGACGGCGAGCTGCTGGCGCGGGCGATTGCTGAGGGAATGATGCAGGCCGATACCCTGCGGATGCGTTTTTCTGAAGAGAACGGTGAAGTCTGGCAGTGGGTGGATGAGAGCATTCGCATTGAGGCTACGCCGATTGATGATCTACGTCAGGCCAGCGATCCGCAGCAGGAGGCGCTGGCGCGGATGAACGCCGATTTGGCGCAGAACAGCCGCGTTGACAGCGGCAATTCACTGTTCTGTCACCGGCTGTACCGGATCGGCGATAATCGCTGGTTCTGGTATCAGCGCTATCATCATCTGCTGGTCGATGGTTTCAGCTTCCCGGCGATTACCCGCCAGATCAGCCTGATTTATCAAGCCTGGCAGCGTGGAGAGGCCACGCCAGCCTCCGTTTTCACGCCGTTTGCGGACGTGGTTGAGGAGTATCAGCGCTATCGTCACAGCGACGCCTGGGCGCGCGATAAAGCGTTCTGGGCTGAACAACGAAAAACGCTGCCGTCACCGGCATCGCTGTCACCTGCGCCGCTGCCGGGACGGGCCCAGAGCAGCCATATCTGGCGGCTGAAGCTGGCTGCCGACCGCCGAACATTCGCCCGTTTGACTGCCTCTGCGCCGCAGTGCCAGCCGGCCGATCTGGCGCTGGCGTTGGTGACGCTATGGTTAGGACGCCTGTGCGGGCGCAGCGAATACGCCGCGGGATTTATCTTTATGCGCCGTATGGGGTCCGCCGCGCTGACGGCGACCGGCCCGGTGCTGAACGTTCTGCCGCTAGCCGTGACGCTGAACGGCCAGGAGACGCTGGCGCAGCTGGCGACGCGTCTGGCCGCACAGCTGAAAAAGATGCGCCGCCATCAGCGCTACGATGCTGAGCAAATTGTTCGTGACGCCGGGAAAGCCGCCGGTGACGAGGCGCTGTTTGGCCCGGTATTTAACGTCAAGATGTTTGATTATCGATTAGCTTTCGACGACGTTAATGCGATAACGCATACCCTCGCGACCGGCCCGGTCAACGATCTGGAGCTGGCGTTATTCCCCGATGAAGACGGCGGCCTGTCGCTGGAAATCCTGGCTAACCAGCAGCGCTATGATAAAGCGGTGCTTCAGCAGCATATTGGCCGCTTAACATCGCTGTTGCAGCAGTTTGCGGATAATCCGGCGCTCAGCTGCGCCGATGCTGAACTGCTTACCGGCGATGAATATCATCGCCTGGCGACGATTAACGCGACCGGAAAATCCTTACCGCCCGCGACGCTAAGTTCGCTGGTGGCCGCCCAGGCGGCAAAAACGCCGGATGCCGTGGCGCTAAGAGACGCCGACTATTGCTTCACCTACCGTGAGATGCGCCAGCAGGTTGTGGCGCTGGCAAACGTATTGCGCCAGCGCGGCGTGGCTCCCGGCGATAGCGTTGCCGTTGCCCTGCCGCGTTCGGTATTCCTGACGCTGGCGCTGCACGCTATCGTTGAGGCTGGCGCGGCCTGGCTGCCGCTGGATACCGGTTATCCTGACGATCGTTTACAGATGATGCTGGAAGACGCACGCCCCTCGCTGCTGATTACCGCAGACGATCAGCTGCACCGTTTCCCTGATGTCGCCAGTCTGTGCCTGAACGCACCGCTGACGCCGGGCGATGACCGCCCGCTGATGCTCGCACAGCCGCAGCAGACGGCCTATATCATCTTTACCTCAGGTTCGACCGGCCGCCCGAAAGGGGTCATGGTGGGCCATGAGGCGATCGTTAACCGCCTGCTGTGGATGCAGGATCAGTATCCGCTTACCGCCGATGACGTGGTGGCGCAGAAAACGCCGTGCAGCTTTGACGTGTCGGTCTGGGAATTCTGGTGGCCGTTTATCACCGGCGCGAGCCTGGTGATGGCGGAGCCCGAGGCACATCGCGATCCGCTGGCAATGCAGCGTTTCTTTGCGCAATACGGCGTCACCACCACCCACTTTGTACCGTCAATGCTGGCCGCGTTCGTTGCCTCGCTCACCCCGGACAATGTGGCCAGCTGCTGTTCGTTGCGACGCGTATTTTGCAGTGGCGAAGCGCTGCCCACTGCCCTGTGTCGCGAATGGGAAGTACTGACCCACGTACCGCTGCATAACCTTTATGGACCCACGGAAGCGGCGGTTGATGTCAGCGGGTATCCGGCCTACGGCGAGGCGCTGGCGGCGGTTACCGGCAACAGCGTGCCGATTGGTTTTCCGGTGTGGAATACCGGGCTGCGTATCCTTGATGCCATGATGCGCCCGGTGCCATTTGGCGTTGCGGGCGATCTGTATCTGACCGGCATTCAGCTGGCCCAGGGCTATCTCGGCCGTCCGGATTTAACCGCGAGTCGCTTTATTGCCGACCCTTTTGCCCCCGGCGAGCGGATGTACCGCACCGGCGACGTTGCGCGTTGGTTGGATAACGGCGCGGTGGAGTATTTAGGCCGCAGCGACGATCAGCTAAAAATTCGCGGTCAGCGTATTGAGCTGGGCGAGATTGACCGGGTGATGCAGACGCTGCCAGACGTTGAACAAGCGGTCAGCCATGCCTGCGTCATTAACCAGGCGGCGGCCACCGGTGGCGATGCGCGTCAGTTGGTGGGCTACGTGGTGTCCTCTTCCGGTTTGCCGCTGGATAGCGCTGCGCTGCTGGCACAGCTGCGCGATCGTTTGCCGCCGCATATGGTGCCGGTGGTGCTATTACAGCTCAGCGCGCTGCCGCTGAGCGCCAACGGCAAGCTCGACCGCAAGGCGCTGCCGCTGCCGTCGCTGACGCAGAAAACCGCCGGACGCGCGCCGCAGTCGCCAACTGAGATGCAGGTCGCTGAGGCCTTCAGTCAGCTGCTGGGCTGCGAAATTCGGGATATTGATGCCGACTTCTTCGCCCTCGGGGGACACTCGCTGCTGGCGATGCGCCTGGCGGCGATGCTTAGCCAGCGTATCGGGCGACAGGTCACGCCGGGTCAGGTCATGGTCTCTTCGACGGTGGGCAAGCTGAGCGCGCTGCTCGATAACAGCGATGAGGAACAGGCGCAGCGTCTGGGCTATGAGCCGCTGCTGCCGCTGCGAACCGGCGACGGCCCGACGCTGTATTGTTTCCATCCCGCGTCGGGCTTTGCCTGGCAGTTCAGCGTACTGTCGCGCTACCTGTCGCCGCGCTGGTCGATTACCGGCATTCAGTCGCCGCGCCCGCAGGGGCCGATGCAAACGGCGCAGACGCTGGACGAGGTGTGCGAGCACCATCTGGCAACGCTGCTCGCTCAGCAGCCGCATGGGCCGTATTATCTGCTCGGTTATTCGCTTGGCGGCACGCTGGCGCAGGGCATTGCCGCCCGTTTACGTCAGCGCGGCGAAAGGGTGGCGTTCCTGGGGCTGCTCGATACCTGGCCGCCGGAAACGCAAAACTGGGCAGAAAAAGAGGCTAACGGTCTTGATCCTGCGGTATTGGCGGAGATTGAGCGCGAACGTGAAGCGTTTCTCGCCGCCCAGCAGGGGCAAGGCTCCAGCGAATTGTTCAGCGCAATTGAATGCAACTACGCCGACGCCGTGCGCCTGCTGAGCACCGCGCACAGCGCGACGTTTGACGGTAAAGCGACGCTGTTTGTCGCCGAGAAAACCCGTCAGGCGGATCCGCAGAAGGCCTGGGGGCCGTGGGTGGGCGAGCTGGAGGTTTATAGTCAGGATTGTGCGCACGTCGACATCATTACGCCAGCGGCGTTTGAGGCGATTGGGCCGGTGATTCGGGAGATATTGGGGTAGGAGAACAGCGGTTGATTATCCTGTAGGCCGGATAAGCAAAGCGCCATCCGGCAGACCGGCTCACGGTGCCGGATGGCGCTTTGCTTATCCGGCCTACACGGTGGTCGCCTGGGGGAGATTCACCGCCGTCCGAGCGGCACCACCAGCGGCGTATTCGCCACCGGGTCGTCAATAATCACGCAGCGCAGGCCGTAAATCGCCTCAATCAGCGCCGGAGTGACAATCTCTTTCGGCGCGCCTTCCGCCACAATCTTCCCATCACGGAGTGCAATCAGGTGCGTCGCGTAGCGACACGCCTGGTTTAAATCGTGCAGCACGGCGGCCAGCGTATAGCCGCGCTCGCGGTTCAGCTCGCTTAATAATTCCAGCAGATCGATCTGGTGGCTGATATCCAGCCAGGTTGTTGGCTCGTCGAGCAGCATGATGGCCGTATCCTGCGCTAATACCATTGCAATCCATGCGCGCTGGCGCTGCCCACCGGAGAGCGTATCGACGCTTTGGTTGGCGAGATTGACGATACCGGTCGCCTGCATGGCGCGCTGCACCGCATCTTCATCTTCCTGTCGCCAGCGGGTAAACAGCGGCTGGTGCGGGTAACGCCCGCGCGCGACCAGCTCCTGCACCGAAATATCGCCCGGCGTGGTGGCGTTTTGCGCCAGCAGGCCGATGCGTCGAGCCACCTCTTTACTGGCGTAGCGCTGGATCTCTTCACCGTCGAGATAGACATGACCGCGCGTCGGCGCCATCAGGCGACTGAGCGTGCGCAGCAGCGTCGATTTGCCGCAGCCGTTAGGGCCGATAATCGCGGTGAAATGGCCGTCCGGGATGGTCACGTTCAGCGACTCGGCGATGGTCTTTTTCCCGTAGGCGAGGGTTAACGCCTCGCCGCGCAGGCGGGCGGCGGTGTCGGTCATTTTTTGCGAGACTCCTGAATAAGCAACACGATGAGGTAGATACCGCCAAGGCTGACGGTGACGACGCCCACCTGGAGCTGGTAAGGCAAGAACAATTGCTGTGCACAAAAATCGGCGGCGGTCAGCAGCAGGGCGCCGCACAGCGCCGCCTGGGTTAGGCCCCAGCGCGCGGTGCCGCTCAGGCGACGGGCAATGTGCGGTGCGACCAGCGCGATAAAGGAAATCGGCCCTGCCAGCGCCGTGGCGGCAGCGGTGAGCACCACCGCGACCAGCATCAGCAGCAGACGCGATAATTCGACGCGAACGCCCAACGCGCAGGCGCTATCGTCGCCCATCTCCAGCAAACGCAGGCGGCGTACCAGCAGTGCCGAACAAACCAGCGCGGCGATCATCAGCGGGGCGGCGGGCCAGATTTTGACCCACGTGATGCCGTTGAGCGAACCGGCAAACCACAGCCCGGCGGAAACGGCGGTTTCCAGCGATGCGCGCAGCAGCAGCCAGGTGTTGAAGGCCATCAGCATGGCACGAATGCCGATGCCGATAATGATCAGCCGGAAGGTTTCGATACCCTCACGCCATGCTAACGCCCACACCAGCAGCGAGGTGGCGATCCCGCCCGCCATGGCGGCGAGGGTAATGGTGGTCAGATTCTGGCCGAAAAATACCAGCGCCACCAGCACGCCGCTCCACGCCCCGGTGTTAAAGCCCATGACGTCGGGGCTGCCCAGCGGGTTACGCATCAGCGATTGAAAAATCGCGCCGGAGACGCCAAGCGCGGCGCCAATTAACAGCGCCATCAGCACGCGCGGCAGGCGCCACTCGGTCACCACCATGGTAATGGCGCGCGGCGCGTCGCCGAATAGCGCCGCGAAAACCTGGGAAAATGTCAGCGTAACCGCACCGTTGCGCAGGCTGAAGAGGGTTAACAGCAGACAGACCGCGATCAACAACAGGCTACTGAACAGCAGACGACGGGATGGGGCGTTCATCGACCACCTCCCGTCGATTTACGGCGAACGAGGAAAATCAGCACCGGTGCGCCGATAAATGCGCTGACCACCGATACGCGCAGTTCGCCCGGTACCAGCAGGCGGCCAATAATATCGGCAAACAGCAGCAGCGACGGGGTGGCAAGCAGGGTGACCGGCAGCGACCAGCGGTGATCTGAACCCACCAGCCAGCGGGCAATATGCGGCATCATCAGGCCGATAAACGCGATGGGCCCCACCACAGAGGTGGCGCTGGCGCACAAAATGGTGATGACCAACAGCCCGAGAATTTGCGTGCGCGCGACTTTGCTACCAAGCGCGGTGGCGGTATCGGTACCCAGGCTCAGGCTGTTCAGCGAGCGGCTCATCATCAGCGCGATGGCGCCCGCGATAAGTACCGGAATCAGGACCGTTTTCAGCGTTTGCAGGGTGCGAATATCCAGCGACCCGGCCTGCCAGAAGCGCAGCTGGTCGTAGACATCCTGGTTGAGCAGGGCGATACCGCTGGAGAAGCCTTCCAGCACGGCGGCGAGCGCGACGCCCGCCAGCGTTAAGCGTACCGGGCTCAGCTGGCCGCCGCCCTGACTGCCGGTAAAGGCCACGATCAGCGAGGCGATCAGCGCGCCGCAGAAGGCCATCATCAGTTGATCCTGCGGCGAGGTCATGCCGAACAGCGCGGCGCCCAGCACGATAGCAAAGCTGGCGCCGGCGTTGACGCCGAGAATGCCGGGGTCGGCCAGCGGGTTGCGGGTCAGCGTTTGCATCAACGCGCCGGCGACACCCAGCGCGCCGCCAGCCAGCAGGCCGGCGAGGGTTCGCGGCAGGCGGGCATCCAGCACGATAGTGCAGTCGGCGCTCTGGCAGGTACCGCTGAGGGCATCGATGACGACGGTCATCGGCAGCGGCGTCGCGCCGATTAATAAACTCAGCGTGGCGGCGACAAGCAGCAGCAATAACAGTCCGGGCAGCGCAACGGCGCGCAGCGCGGCGGTGGAAAACGACATAGCAACATCCCTGATTTGATAATGATAGTGATTATCGTTATCTATCTTATTCGTTTATGTTAGCATGAGCGCCCTCGGAAAGGGTATGAAAAAAGTCACAAGGTCTTGTAATGAACCGACAATCCTGGCTGCTGAATCTGAGCCTGCTAAAAACGCACCCGGCCTTCCGCGCCGTGTTTATCGCCCGCTTTATCTCCATTCTGTCGCTTGGCCTGCTGGGGGTTGCTGTCCCCGTTCAAATCCAGATGATGACCCACTCCACCTGGCAGGTGGGGCTGTCGGTGACGCTAACCGGCGGGGCGATGTTCGTCGGGCTGATGGTGGGCGGCGTGCTGGCCGATCGCTATGAGCGCCGCAGGCTGATTCTGCTGGCTCGCGGTACCTGTGGGGTGGGGTTTATCGGCCTGTGGCTGAATGCGCTGCTGCCGGAACCGTCGCTGCTGGCCATTTATCTGCTGGGCCTGTGGGACGGTTTCTTTGCCTCGCTCGGCGTCACGGCGCTGCTGGCGGCGACGCCTGCGCTCGTGGGGCGGGAAAATCTGATGCAGGCCGGGGCCATCACCATGCTGACGGTCCGTCTGGGATCGGTGATTTCGCCGATGGTCGGCGGCCTGCTGCTGGCTTCCGGCGGCGTGTCCTGGAACTACCTGCTGGCGGCGTTGGGCACCTTTATTACCACGTTAACGCTACTGCGTTTACCGCAACTGCCGCCGCCGCCGCAGCCGCGCGAACATCCGTTCACTTCATTGGTGGCCGGGTTCCGCTTTCTGCTCGGTAGCCCGCTGATTGGCGGCATTGCGCTGCTGGGCGGGCTGGTCACCATGGCCAGCGCGGTGCGCGTGCTTTATCCGGCGTTGGCGCAGGGCTGGCAGATGTCGGCGGCGTCGATTGGCCTGCTGTATGCGGCGATTCCATTGGGGGCTGCTTTCGGTGCGCTCACCAGTGGACAACTGGCGCATAACGAGCGTCCGGGCTGGGTCATGCTGTTGGCGACCGTTGGTGCGTTTGTGGCGATTGGGCTGTTTGCGCTGATGCCGCACTGGGCGCTGGGAATGGTCTGTCTGGCGCTGTTCGGCTGGCTGAGCGCGATAAGCTCGCTGTTGCAATACACCTTGATTCAGACCCAAACGCCTGAGGCGATGCTGGGGCGGATTAACGGGCTGTGGACGGCGCAGAACGTGACCGGCGACGCCATCGGCGCGGCGCTGCTCGGCGGGCTGGGGGCGATATTAACGCCGGTCGCGTCGGCAAGCGCCAGCGGCTGGGGGCTGGCGATTGTTGGCGGGATTTTGCTGCTGGCGCTGGGCGAGCTGCGGCGGTTTCGGCGCGAGGTGCCGGAGTCGGCGTAACGGTGCGTTCGGGTGCCGGATGGCGCTAGCCAAACAATGCCGACAGCCTCGTCAGCACCTGCGTTGCGCTGTAGTAGTCGAGACGGAACGTCTCGGTGCCCAGCGCGTAAACGTGCTTGTTTTTCACCGCTGGAAGATGCGCCAGCAGCGGGTTGGCGTAAATCGCGTCAGCGTCTTTCTGGTCACCGGCGAACAGGAACAGGCTGTTGCCGTTCAGACCGGTTGCCAGACTTTCACCGCCAAGCTGGATGATGTCATGACGTTTGCCCTGGCTTTGGCTAGCGTGCAGGCCTTCCGGCAGCGTGGCGAGCGTAAAGCCGAGCTGGGAGAGGAACTGTCCCTGGGCGGACTCGCTGGTCCACAGGTTGGCGCTATGCGCGGCGGCGGTATAGACCAGCGCGCTCACCGGTTGCGGTGGCAGCTTCATCTGCTGTTTTACCGTTGCCAGCTGCTTATCAAACTCGGCAATACGTGCGGTAGCCTGTTTTTCCTGTCCGGTAATGCCGCCGAGCTGCGTCAGCAGCGCCTGCCAGCTTTTATCGTCGTAGTTGATGATAAGCGTGGGGGCGATGGCGGAGAGCTGGTCATACAGTGCCAGCGCCGAATCACCGCCGGTGGCGCTAATCAGGATCAGATCCGGCATTTGTGCAGCGACCGCTTCCGCGCTGGGTTCGCCGATATAAAGGCGAGTGACGTTGCGCGCTTTCGCCACATCTCCCCACTGGCGCAGGAACCCCTGGGCGTCGGCCACGCGGTTGTTCGGCGTGGTGGCGCCGCTGGCGATCACCGGCGCATCAATGGCCAGCAGCGAACCGGTTAGGGTTACGCTGGTCGAGACAATGCGCGTCGGTTTGTGTTCCAGCGTGTGTACGCCGCGGCTGTCGGTAATCTGGCGCGGCCAGTCGGCGGCCTGGGCTGAGGATAATCCTAAAACGCTGAGGCCAGCGATCAGCGCAGCGGCACGCCACAAAGCGGAAAAATTCACAGATAAGCATCCTGATGTTGGTTGGTTAATGCTTCTCATTTTCAACTATTGTCCGGTGAAGATGCAAGCGCGACCTCTGCAAGCGCAGGTGACCGTGGCCAGGAGGGGCGATATCTATTCAGCACAAGTTGCTGGTTTGCCCTGTTGACATACGAAGTGTTTACTCTTAGGTTACCGAACCGAAATATAAATGATAATTATTCGTAATGTCTTTATCGTTTTTGGAGAATGATATGGAAACGTCACTGGCTGTGGATGAACAGGAACAGCAGCATCAGGCTACGATCGCGGCCGATAGCTTTTTCTTTATGTCGCCGTTTCGCAGTTTTACAACCTCGGGCTGTTTTCAGCGTTTCACCTGCCCGGCAGAAGGGGGCGACGCGCCTGATAGCGCTTTCCAGCAAGAGCTCGCTGCGGCATTTGCTGCGGCAAAAGCTGCGGGTATTGCCAACCCGGTGATGGTGGGGGCGATCCCGTTTGATACCCGCCAGCCTTCTGCGCTGTTTATCCCTGAACGCAGTGAGACGTTCTCACGTACGGCAAAGCAGCGTACCTCGCGGTATCACGTTTCCCGCGAACCGACGGGCGTCGCTTCACGTCAGGCGATACCGGAACATCCTGTTTTTCTCGATATGGTCGCCCGTGCCGCGGCGCTAACGGCGACGCCTCAGGTTGATAAAGTGGTGCTCTCCCGCCTGATTGATATTGAAGCCGAACAGCCGCTGGACAGCGGCGTGCTGCTGGAGCGTCTGGTGGCGCAGAATCCGGCGAGCTTCAACTTCCACGTGCCGCTGCCGGACGGCGGCGTGCTGCTGGGCGCAAGCCCGGAACTGTTGCTGCGTAAAGACGGCGACCTGTTTAGCTCGCTGCCGCTGGCGGGCTCGGCGCGTCGTCAGCCGGACGACCTGCTGGATCGCGAGGCGGGTAACCGGCTGCTGGCTTCAGAAAAAGATCGCCACGAGCATGAGCTGGTCACCCAGTCGATGCAAAAAACGCTGGCACCGCGCAGCCTCCAGCTGACCTTGCCGCAGACGCCGCAGCTGATTACCACGCCAACGCTATGGCATCTGGCCACGCCGATTGAAGGGCAGGCAAAAGCGGCGGAAAACGCGCTGACGCTGGCCTGTCTGCTGCACCCAACGCCGGCGCTGAGCGGCTTCCCGCACGAGGCGGCCAAACAGGTGATCGCCGAGCTGGAACCCTTCGACCGCGACCTCTTCGGCGGCATTGTTGGCTGGTGCGATGCTGAAGGCAACGGCGAGTGGGTGGTCACCATCCGCTGCGCACGAGTGAAGGCTAACCGCGTGCGTCTGTTTGCCGGGGCGGGCATTGTGCCCGCGTCGTCGCCGGAATCCGAATGGCGTGAAACCGGCGTCAAACTTTCCACCATGCTGAATGTTTTCGGCCTGCATTAAGGAACCAGAATGACCGTAGAATTTACCCGCTGGCCGGACGCGCTTGCGGCGCGTTATCGCGAAAAGGGCTACTGGCAGGATCTGCTGTTAACCGAGATGGTGACGCGCCATGCGCAGAGCGACGCCATTGCGGTGATCGACGGCGAACGCCAGATTAGCTACCGCGAGCTGAACCAGTCTATTGATAATCTGGCCGCCATGCTGCAAAGCAAAGGGCTTAAGCGCGGTGAGACGGCGCTGGTGCAGTTGGGGAATATCGCCGAATTCTATATCACGCTGTTTGCGCTGCTGAAGATTGGCGTGGCGCCGGTGAATGCGCTATTCAGCCATCAGCGTAGCGAGCTGAACGCCTATGCCGAGCAGATTGCGCCCGCCGTGCTGATTGCCGATCGGGGCCACGCGCTGTTCGGCGACGATACCTTCCTGAATACCTTTTGCGAACAGCACCGTTCGCTGCGCGTGGTGCTGCTGCGCGGCGGCGAAGGCGAACATGCGCTGGAGGCGGCGCTGTCCCGTCCGGCGGTCGATTTTACGCCGACGCCGACGGCTGCCGACGAAGTGGCCTTCTTCCAGCTTTCGGGCGGCAGTACCGGCACGCCGAAGCTGATCCCGCGTACCCACAACGATTATTACTACAGCATTCGCCGCAGTAATGAAATTTGCCATTTTAATCCGCAGACGCGCTACCTCTGCGCCATTCCGTCGGCGCACAACTACGCAATGAGCTCGCCGGGCGCGCTGGGCGTGTTTCTTGCGCAGGGCACCGTGGTGCTGGCAGCAGATCCGAGCGCCACGCAGTGCTTCCCGCTGATTGAGCAACATCAGGTCAACGTCGCCGCGCTGGTGCCGCCGGCGGTAAGCCTGTGGCTGCAGGCGATTGCCGAAGGGAGCGGCAACGCTCAGCTGCGATCGCTGACGCTACTGCAGGTGGGCGGTGCGCGTCTCTCTGCGACGTTGGCGGCGCGGATTCCGGCGGAGATAGGCTGCCAGCTTCAGCAGGTGTTTGGCATGGCGGAAGGGCTGGTGAACTACACCCGTCTGGACGATACGCCGGAAAAAATTCTCAATACTCAGGGCTACCCGATGTGCCCGGACGATGAGGTGTGGGTGGCCGATGAAGAGGGCAACCCGCTGCCGCGCGGTGAAGTCGGGCGGTTGATGACCCGCGGGCCGTATACCTTCCGTGGCTACTACAAAAGCCCGCAGCATAACGCCAGCGCCTTTGACGCCGAGGGTTTTTACTGTTCCGGCGATCTGATTTCTATCGACGAAGATGGCTACATCACCGTGCAGGGTCGCGAGAAAGATCAGATCAACCGCGGCGGCGAGAAGATTGCTGCCGAAGAGATTGAAAATCTGCTGTTGCGTCACGAGGCCGTGGTGCACGCGGCGCTGGTGAGCATGGAAGATAGCCTGCTCGGCGAGAAAAGCTGCGCCTACCTGGTGGTCAATGCGCCGCTACGCGCGGTGCAGGTGCGTCGCTTCCTGCGGGAACAGGGCGTTGCCGAATTCAAACTGCCGGACCGCGTGGAGTGTGTTGAGCAACTGCCGCTGACCCACGTCGGCAAAGTCGATAAAAAACAATTACGTCAGTGGCTGGCTAGCCGCTCGCTGGCCTGAAGGAGAGAACATCATGGCAATTCCAAAACTGCAGGGCTACGCGCTGCCGACCGCAATGGACATTCCGGAAAACAAGGTGAACTGGGCGTTTGAACCGGCGCGCGCGGCACTGCTGATTCATGATATGCAGGAATATTTCCTCAACTTTTGGGGCGAAGACAGTGAGATGATGGACACGGTAGTGGCCAACATCGCCGCGCTGCGTGATTTCTGCAAGAAAAACGGGATTCCGGTTTACTACACCGCGCAGCCTAAAGCGCAGAGTGATGAAGACCGTGCTCTGCTGAATGACATGTGGGGGCCGGGCCTGACCCGTTCGCCGGAGCAGCAGCGGGTGATTGCCGCACTGGCACCGGACGATGAGGATACCGTGCTGGTGAAATGGCGCTACAGCGCTTTCCACCGCTCGCCGCTGGAGCAGATGCTCAAAGAGACCGGTCGTAACCAGCTGATTATCACCGGCGTATACGCGCATATCGGCTGCATGACCACCGCCACGGATGCTTTTATGCGCGACATTAAGCCGTTCTTCGTTGCCGACGCGCTGGCGGATTTCAGCCGTGATGAGCATTTAATGTCGCTGAAATACGTTGCCGGCCGCAGCGGTCGCGTGGTGATGACTGACGAACTGCTGCCGTCTGTTCCTGCCAGCAAAGAAGCGCTGCGCGCGTTGGTGCTGCCGCTGCTGGATGAATCTGACGAACCGTTCGATGATGACAACCTGATTGATTACGGCCTGGATTCCGTGCGCATGATGGCGCTGGCGGCACGCTGGCGTAAAGTGCACGGTGATATTGATTTCGTCATGCTGGCGAAAAATCCGAGCATTGATGCCTGGTGGGCTTTGTTGTCCCGTGAGGTGAGATCATGAGTGATTTCGATTTTCGCGGACAAACCGTGTGGGTGACCGGCGCAGGGAAAGGGATCGGCTATGCGACGGCGCTGGCGTTTGCTGAGGCGGGGGCGCAGGTGACGGGCTTTGATTTGGCCTTTGACGGCGGCGACTACCCGTTTTCGACAGAAATTCTTGACGTTGCCGATGCGCAGCAGGTTGCGCAGGTGTGTGAACGACTGCTGGCGACAACCGAGCGCCTGGACGTGCTGGTGAACGCGGCGGGCATTTTACGCATGGGCACGACCGATGCGCTGAGCCTGGCCGACTGGCAGCAAACCTTTGCCGTTAACGTCGGCGGCGCGTTTAACCTGTTTCAGCAGACGATGGCGCAGTTCCGTCGCCAGCAGGGCGGAGCGATTGTGACCGTGGCGTCGGACGCCGGCCACACGCCGCGTATCGGCATGAGCGCCTATGGGGCATCTAAGGCGGCGTTGAAAAGCCTGGCGCTGAGCGTCGGGCTGGAGCTGGCCAGCGCTGGAGTCCGTTGCAATCTTGTCTCGCCGGGGTCGACCGACACCGATATGCAGCGCGCAATGTGGGTCAGCGACGATGCCGAGCAGCAGCGTATTCGCGGTTTTGCCGAGCAGTTCAAGTTGGGGATCCCGCTGGGCAAAATTGCCCGGCCGCAGGAGATTGCCGCGACGATTCTGTTCCTGGCTTCCCGCAGCGCTAGCCATATCACGCTGCAGGACATTGTGGTCGACGGCGGCTCAACGCTGGGGGCGTAACATGATCTGGAAACGGCATTTAACGCTCGATGAACTGAATGCGACCAGTGAGAATACCATGGTGGCGCATTTAGGCATTGTCTATACCCATATTGGCGACGATAGCCTGGAAGCGGTGATGCAGGTAGACGGCCGCACGCATCAGCCGTTCGGGCTGCTTCACGGCGGCGCCTCTGCCGCGCTGGCGGAGACGCTGGGCTCAATGGCCGGATATCTGATGACCCGCGAGGGACAGTGTGTGGTGGGAACCGAGCTGAATGCGTCGCACCACCGACCGGTGTCGCAAGGGCAGGTGCGAGCGGTCTGTCAGCCGCTGCATCTGGGGCGTCAGAGCCAGAGCTGGGAAATTGTCGTTTTTGACGAGCAGGGGCGGCGCTGCTGTACCTGCCGGTTAGGGACGGCGGTGCTCGGTTAGGTTTCGGTAGCCGAATAAGGCGTAGGCCGGATAAGTGCAGCGCCCTCCGGCATGGTGCGGTACATTGCCGGAGGGCGCTGCGCTTATCCGGCCTGTATACCTGCGTTCATCTCACTTTCACTCCCCGTTTCTCATCCGTTTTTCTGACTTAAGTGATCCCGTTAACAATGTGATGTAAATGTCAGGTTCCCTTTCTGGTCATATCAGTTTCAAGGATGTTAAATCAAAGGTGTTGCTATGGACACAAAATGTAACATCCTCTGCTACTGATACGGAAAATAACGATGAACAATTCAGGGAAATACCTTATATGGGCATTGCTCTCCATTGTTGGAGCCTTTGCTCTGGGCTATATCGCCCTCAACCGTGGTGAACAGATAAACGCGCTGTGGATAGTGGTTGCCGCAGTCTGTGTTTACCTGATTGCCTACCGCTTTTATGGCCTGTATATCGCGAAAAACGTCCTGCAGGTTGACCCAACCCGCATGACGCCTGCCGTGCGTCACAACGACGGCCTTGACTATGTGCCGACCGATAAGAAAGTCCTGTTCGGTCACCACTTTGCGGCGATTGCCGGTGCGGGCCCGCTGGTTGGGCCGGTGCTGGCAGCGCAGATGGGCTATCTGCCGGGGATGATCTGGCTGTTGGCTGGGGTCGTGCTGGCCGGGGCGGTACAGGACTTTATGGTACTGTTCGTCTCGACGCGCCGTGACGGCCGTTCGCTGGGCGAACTGGTGAAAGAAGAAATGGGGCCGACTGCGGGCGTGATTGCGCTGATTGCCACGTTTATGATCATGGTGATCATTCTGGCGGTACTGGCGATGATCGTGGTGAAAGCATTGACCCACAGCCCATGGGGTACTTACACCGTGGCGTTTACCATTCCGCTGGCCCTGTTTATGGGGATTTATATTCGCTATCTGCGCCCAGGGCGTATTGGCGAGGTGTCGGTTATTGGTCTGGTGCTGCTGGTGTTTGCGATTGTCTCCGGCGGCTGGGTTGCCGCCAGCGAAACGTGGGCGCCGTGGTTTGACTATACCGGCGTGCAGTTGACCTGGATGCTGGTGGGCTATGGCTTTGTGGCCTCGGTGCTGCCGGTATGGCTGCTGCTGGCGCCGCGTGACTACCTTTCTACCTTCTTAAAAATTGGTACCATCGTCGGGCTGGCGATCGGCATCCTCATTATGCGTCCAACGCTGACCATGCCAGCGCTGACCAAATTTATCGACGGCACCGGCCCGGTGTGGACCGGCGACCTGTTCCCGTTCCTGTTTATCACCATTGCCTGTGGCGCGGTGTCGGGTTTCCACGCGCTGATTGCTTCCGGCACAACGCCGAAAATGCTGGCGAACGAAGGCCAGGCCTGCTTTATCGGCTATGGCGGCATGTTGATGGAATCTTTTGTCGCCATTATGGCGCTGGTGGCCGCCTGTATTATTGACCCGGGCGTATACTTTGCAATGAACAGCCCAATGGCCATGCTGGCGCCCGCCGGAACCGCCGACGTGGTGGCTTCGGCCGCGCAGGTTGTCAGTTCGTGGGGCTTCTCGGTGACGCCGGATCTGCTGCACCAGATTGCCAACGAAGTGGGCGAGCAGTCGATTATCTCCCGTGCGGGCGGCGCGCCGACTCTGGCGGTGGGGATGGCCTACATCCTCCATGGCGCGCTGGGCGGGCTGATGGATGTGGCGTTCTGGTATCACTTCGCGATTCTGTTCGAAGCGCTGTTTATCCTGACGGCGGTCGACGCCGGGACCCGTGCGGCACGCTTTATGCTGCAGGATCTGCTGGGGGTCATTAACCCGGGGCTCAAACGCACCGATTCGCTGCCGGCGAACCTGCTGGCAACGGCGCTGTGCGTGCTGGCCTGGGGCTACTTCCTCCACCAGGGCGTGGTCGATCCGCTGGGTGGTATTAACACTCTGTGGCCGCTGTTTGGTATTGCCAACCAGATGCTGGCAGGGATGGCGCTGATGCTCTGTGCGGTGGTACTGTTCAAGATGAAACGTCAGCGCTATGCGTGGGTTGCCCTGGTGCCGACGTCCTGGCTGCTGGTGTGTACGCTGGTGGCCGGCTGGCAGAAATCGTTCAGCGACGATAACCGCGTGGGCTTCCTGGCGATTGCCAATAAGTTCCAGGCGATGATCGACAGCGGTAACATCCCGCCGCAGTACACCGAGTCGCAGCTGGCGCAGCTGGTGTTTAACAACCGTCTGGATGCTGGCCTGACCATGTTCTTTATGGTGGTGGTGGTCGTGCTGGCGCTGTTCTCTATCAAAACCGCGCTGGCGGCGTTGAAAGAGGATAAACCGACGGCAAAAGAGACGCCGTATGAGCCGATGCCGGCGGATGCGGAGAACCTGATCGCGCAGGCGAAACGCGCGCATTAATCTGAAATCTTGCCCGGCCGAGCGCAGCGACGCCGGGCAAACGTAACAGGAGCACAGCGATGTTTGATACGCTCTCAAAAGCCGGAAAATACCTTGGCCAGGCCGCAAAAATGATGATTGGCGTGCCGGACTATGACAACTATGTTGAGCATATGCGCATTAACCACCCGGACCAGACGCCGATGACCTATGAAGCGTTTTTCCGCGACCGTCAGGATGCCCGCTATGGCGGCAAGGGCGGGGCCAAGTGCTGTTGATTGTTTTAGACATCTAAACGTCTTGATTGCTAAGTCTGCTCGCCATGTTATAGTGATTTAACATTGGCGCTACGCGTGGCAGATAACAAATGAAGACAACGCAACTCATCCCCCAAAGTAAGCTTCCCAATCTCGGCACCACCATTTTCACTCAGATGAGCGCTCTGGCGCAGCAGCATCAGGCGATTAATCTATCCCAGGGATTTCCCGATTTTGACGGCCCATCCTATCTTCAGCAGCGGCTGGCGCACCATGTCGCGAGCGGCGCGAATCAGTATGCGCCGATGACCGGTGCGCAGGTCCTGCGCGAGGCGATTGCCGAGAAAACGGCGGCGCTGTATGGGTATTTACCGGACGTTAACGGCGAGATTACGGTGACCGCCGGCGCCACCGAAGCGCTGTACGCCGCCATTACCGCGCTGGTGCGCGAGGGGGATGAGGTTATCTGCTTTGACCCCAGCTACGACAGCTATGCCCCTGCGGTGGCGCTGTCCGGTGGCGTGGTGAAGCGCATTGCCCTGCAGCCGCCGCACTTTCGCGTTGACTGGCAGGCGTTCACCGCATTGCTCAGCGATAAAACGCGGCTGGTTATCCTCAATACGCCGCATAATCCTTCTGCTACCGTCTGGCAGAGCGCTGATTTTATCGCGTTGTGGCAGGCGATTGCCGAACGGGAAATTTACGTACTGAGCGACGAAGTGTATGAACATATCTGCTTTGCTGAGGCGGGGCACGCCAGCGTATTGGCGCATCCACAGCTTCGCGAGCGGGCGGTGGCCGTGTCGTCGTTTGGTAAAACCTATCACATGACCGGCTGGAAGGTCGGTTACTGCATCGCGCCTGCGGCCATCAGCGCCGAGCTGCGCAAGGTGCACCAGTATCTGACGTTTGCGGTGAATACCCCGGCACAGCTCGCGCTGGCGGATATGCTGCGCGCGGAGCCGGAGCACTATCGTGAACTGCCGACGTTCTACCGGGCGCGGCGTGACCGATTTGTTGAGGCGCTTGGGCAGAGCCGTTTGACGCTGCTGCCCTGTGAGGGGACCTATTTTCTGCTGGCGGACTACAGTGCGATTTCAGATATGGACGATGTGAGTTTCTGCCGCTGGCTGACGAGCGAAGTCGGCGTGGCGGCGATTCCGCTGTCGGTGTTCTGCGATGCGCCGTTTCCGCATAAGCTGATTCGTCTGTGCTTTGCTAAGCAGGAAGCGACTTTACTGGCCGCGGCTGAGCGCCTTTGCCGTCTGTAATTATTTCACCGTCCAGGCCTGTGAGAACTGGCGATTACCGAACATTTCACACAGGCCATTAATCTGCTTAAGGCGCAGAATTTCGTCGGCATCCATACCCAGCTCCTGGCCCATTTTTTCATCGCTCCAGCCAAGATGGCTCAGTTCGCGCACGATATCTGACATCGCGCTAATCTGGTGACGACCGCGTGCGCGGTTGTGGCGCACGGTAGCGGCCATGCGTGAAGGGAGCGAGTCGTCGCGTTTATCCAACTGGGTTATTGGCAGGTAGCCGTGGAAGCGTTTTTTCAGTGCCGCTCTGGACTGCGACAGCATATGGCGATGGAAGCCGTCGACGATTTCGTAACGGTGGGCCTGTTTCTCAATGACCACAATCGGCTGGGTAAAACCGTCTGCCTCCAGCGACTTGGTTAACAGACGTTTTTCCTGCGGCGCCATATTGTTTGGGTTGTAATCATTTGGCGTGACCTGCGCTTCCTTTACCCACAGTACGCAGTCAATCGGCTGATCTTTGAATGGGCTTTCATCGTGCAATGCCTGACGAAATTGGTTAATGGCCTCAATTTTTTCATCCGACGTAAGGTGCTGCAGATACTCATGCAGCTGGTCGATTAGTTTTTGTCGCATAAGATTCCCCATTGCTGACGCTTTTGTTCCATGCGCGCGCGATAGCGCTGATAGTGATTGGCTTTGGTGGGGCTGAATGACAGCATGCGGCACCAGTAATCATTGTTTAACAACACCTTACAAATCCGTCGCCACGACGGGATATCTTTTGAACCGAGATCTTTTTCCTGCTCGTCTGGAATGTCTTCCCAGCCCTGTTTTTGGTACCAGTGCAGGTAGACGGCGATTTTGTTGCGATAATGGTCGGCGGTGGATTCCGGCATGCTGCTCAGCAGGAAATGGGCGTAGCTACGCCAGCTGTGGTTTCCCGGTTTTTCGAGCTTACGATGACCGTAAAACTGATTGTCCTGCCCGGCATACATGCCGCCGCTGTGTACACCGCTGACCCGCTGACACATATCCGCCCAGCGATCCGGTTCCAGTACGTGATACAGCCATAGCCCTTGACGCTGCTCCGGGCCAAACGGTTCGCAGATGCGCATATAGCGTAGCGGGACGCCCGCTTGATACATCAGGTCGTAGAGCGGGTTGTAGGGCTGTTGGGTGCGGGCGAACCATGTCCAGATATCGGCGGTTTTCCAGTCGTATATCGGGTAGACGTACCAGGCGTGGTTGCCGGGTGCGATGGTGGTCCAGGGTTTGTCATCGGCAAAACGGCGTTTGCGCTGCGAGGCAATAGTCAAAAAGCGGTTATAGGATTCGTCTGCGCGGATCCCGACCAGCACCGCCGCCGGGCGCTGTCGGGAAAACCACTCGGCAAATTTCTGGACGAACCGTTCAAAGGTCATGCCCGTCTCGTAAAAAGAAAAGAAGGCGGGGTCGGTAATGGCATCCTGCGGCGGCTGCCGGACCCATTTGATGCCCGGCTCCCAGCATTGCCATTCAGGGGTAAATTGGGTGAGTGAATTTTGCGTGGTGAGCGGTAAGGCAACCCAGTAAAAACAATCGATAACATCCTGGTATTGTTCGCGTAATTTTTCGCAGTGGCTGATGGTATAGGAAAATTGTGCTTCCCAGTCTATAAACAGAATACTGATTTTCTTCCCTATTGCTCGCGCAGCCTGCGCGGTTAAATGCAGCATCACCGTTGAATCTTTACCGCCAGAAAATGAGACGCAAACGCGGGAAAAATTATTTAATGTCCAGACGATGCGTTCCTGAGCCGCATCCAGTACCGATTGCGTTAACGGGAGTTTGACCATGGGCATACTCTGGCCATCCTTGATCGAGAGTTCAACTAAACATGGATGATATAATACAATAGAGTTAAGTCAGCTTGTTAAATAAAATGCTACCAACTTCTGTTTTGTCAGTATTAATTTTACTTTGTGCTTATTTATATTTTTATTATGCCTAATTTAAATCGCATTTATTATTTTGGTGAATAATTCACTGTGCAATACCGCGCGGTTGTAAACTTTATAAATCGTGATTTTAGGCAGTTCGACCGGAAGCGTAATGCGCTTAAGCGCTAAGGTATCTTTAAAGACATTAAACATAGTCAGAGGCAACAGGCCGATCAGATCCGTGTGATGAATGGTGCTGATAATGGCCGTGAGCGATGACGAGCGAAAAGCGCACCGACGTTCCATGAGAAAGTTTTCGCTAGCATACTGGTACTGTTTAATTCCGCTATCCTGAGTGTCATAAAAGGTGAAACTTTCATTGAGCACTTCGTCAATCGAAGCAAAATCGCCAAGTCGGGGGTGATCGTTACGGCTGACCAGTACCGTCGGAATCTCAATAAAGGGCTCGCATACCAACGCCCGGTTGCTGAGCGGGGAGGTGGTAAACACGATATCGGCTTTGCGATAGGTTAATAAATTTTCGACATTGTCATTAGCTCCCGAAAAATCATGGTATTCGACGTTCAGATTGGGTTCACGTAATAACTGACCGATCATCACGGTAAATTTTTCGGAGAAATAGACCTGCGGGCCATAAATAATAAATCGCTTATCCAGCGTGGAATTTTCCATCATGTTAATCGTTTGCTCTATCTGATTCAGGTTCTCAGACAGATGATGATGCAGATTCACCGCGACGGTTGTGGGGGTGATCCCTTTGCCGGCACGGACAAAGAGCGGATCGTTTAGCTGCGTTCGCAGGCGTTGCAGAGACTGACTGACGGCGGAGGGCGTAATAAAGAGCGTTTCGGCGGCTTTACTGATGCTGAGGTGCTGGTATATACACTCAAAAATAACCAGTAAATTGAGGTCAAATCGTTTTAAATCATAAAGATTAGCCATAGTTTATCCTTTTATATTGGGAGGTATATTCATTTACCTCTGAAACCACAATCCATGTGTTCGTAAAACTTAAAAATGCCTAAATCCATGCTTAATATATATCAGACTCTCTATATTATCTACTGCAAAACAAGAAAGGTAAAAAATGAATGGACGTTATGGGTAAATGATTATTCATAAAACGAATATTAAATTAATATAGAAGAGTGAATATGAATAATTTGTCGGTCCTTTCATCTCGTGATGGGGGCCAGGGACGCTCCTTGAGATACGGTGCCGGTAAAGTTCGGTTTAGCATGTAAAACCTCTGTAAAATCAGTGTGTCGTTGAGTTGCAACGAGATAACCTATCACAACCATAGATAAGACCGACGTTGCGCAGATTGCCCCGAATGAAAGGGGATGATGTAATCAGGAGGCTGTTACAGCCTTTGTTAAGGTTATGTAGAGCGCAACACGCAAGCCAGCATCGCTGGCGCTGAGCTCACCCGCGGGTGACTCAGGTAATCGGGCCGCCTCTGTTGCGGCCTTTTTACGTCTGGGGATGGGCGATTTGTGCGTATCCTCGATACTGGTTCACAAAGCTGTCTTGTTCCGGTTGTTAGATAACGCTTATTGATTTGATAATGTAAACGCATTGGTCGAATCAGGAAAAGTTCGTTAACTTAGACCTCAACGAAAACACGGAGGAAGTACTCGATGTCATTAATTAATACTAAAATCAAACCTTTCAAAAACCAGGCGTTCAAAAACGGTGAATTCGTAGAAGTGACCGAGAAAGATACCGAAGGCCGCTGGAGCGTGTTCTTCTTCTATCCGGCTGACTTCACTTTCGTTTGCCCGACCGAACTGGGCGACGTTGCTGACCATTACGAAGAACTGCAGAAGCTGGGCGTAGACGTGTACTCCGTTTCTACCGATACCCACTTCACCCATAAAGCATGGCACAGCAGCTCTGAGACTATCGCCAAAATCAAATATGCGATGATCGGCGACCCGACTGGCGCCCTGACCCGTAACTTCGACAACATGCGTGAAGATGAAGGCCTGGCCGACCGTGCGACCTTCGTTGTTGACCCACAGGGTATCATTCAGGCTATCGAAGTTACCGCTGAAGGTATCGGCCGTGACGCATCTGACCTGCTGCGTAAAATCAAAGCCGCTCAGTATGTTGCTTCCCACCCAGGTGAAGTGTGCCCGGCTAAATGGAAAGAAGGTGAAGCCACTCTGGCGCCATCTTTAGACCTGGTAGGCAAAATCTAAGTCGTCTGCCCGGCGGCACGGCACCGGCCTACAGCCTGTAGGCCGGATAAACGCAGCACCGTCCGGCATCCCACAGGCGCACCTCTGCGCCTGTTTTATTCCAGCATCATGATGCAAGTTGCTTACAGAGGCAGCTCGTATGTGGCCGCTTGCATGATGATGTTTTAAGCCCAGGAGATAAAAATGCTCGACACCAACATGAAAACCCAGCTCAAGGCTTACCTTGAGAAGCTGACCAAACCTGTTGAGCTGATTGCCACGCTGGACGACAGCGCTAAATCGGCAGAGATCAAGGAACTGTTGGCTGAAATCGCTGAACTGTCAGATAAGGTCACCTTCAAACAAGATAACGACCTGGCGGTGCGTAAGCCGTCGTTCCTGATTACAAATCCCGGCTCTCACCAGGGCCCGCGTTTTGCCGGCTCTCCGCTGGGTCACGAGTTCACTTCTCTGGTTCTGGCGCTGCTGTGGACCGGCGGTCATCCGTCGAAAGAGGCGCAGTCTCTGCTGGAGCAGATTCGCGACATCGACGGTGATTTTGAATTTGAAACCTACTATTCACTGTCGTGCCATAACTGTCCGGACGTTGTGCAGGCGCTGAACCTGATGTCGGTGCTGAACCCGCGCATCAAGCATACGGCAATCGACGGCGGTACTTTCCAGAATGAAATCACCGAACGTAACGTGATGGGCGTCCCGGCGGTCTACGTGAATGGCCAGGAATTTGGTCAGGGCCGTATGACGCTGGCGGAAATCGTCGCGAAAGTTGACACCGGCGCGGAAAAACGCGCGGCGGAAGAGCTGAATAAGCGCGATGCGTATGATGTGCTGATTGTTGGCTCCGGCCCGTCTGGCTCGGCGGCGGCGGTTTACTCTGCGCGTAAAGGGATTCGCACCGGCCTGATGGGCGAGCGTTTTGGCGGCCAGGTGCTGGATACCGTCGATATCGAAAACTACATTTCCGTGCCGAAAACCGAAGGTCAGAAGCTGGCAGGCGCGCTGAAGGCGCACGTTAGTGAATACAACGTCGATGTGATTGATTCCCAGAGCGCGTCTAAGCTGGTGCCTGCTGCGGTTGAAGGTGGCCTGCATCAGATTGAAACGGCCTCCGGCGCGGTGCTGAAAGCACGCAGCATCATTATTGCTACCGGTGCAAAATGGCGCAACATGAACGTACCGGGCGAAGATCAGTACCGTACCAAAGGCGTAACCTATTGCCCGCACTGCGACGGCCCGCTGTTTAAAGGCAAGCGCGTGGCGGTCATTGGCGGCGGCAACTCGGGCGTGGAAGCGGCCATCGACCTGGCGGGCGTGGTTGAACACGTTACGTTGCTGGAATTTGCGCCGGAAATGAAGGCCGATCAGGTCCTGCAAGATAAAGTGCGTAGCCTGAAAAACGTCGACATTATTCTCAATGCCCAGACCACCGAAGTGAAAGGTGACGGCACCAAAGTGACCGGTCTGCAGTATCGCGACCGCGTAAGCGGCGACGAACATCACGTCGCGCTGGCGGGGATCTTTGTCCAGATTGGTCTGTTGCCGAACACAACCTGGCTGGAAGGGGCGGTTGAGCGTAACCGTATGGGTGAGATTATCATCGATGCGAAATGCGAAACGAACGTTAAGGGCGTATTTGCCGCTGGCGACTGTACTACCGTGCCGTACAAACAAATTATTATCGCCGCCGGCGAAGGTGCAAAAGCGTCACTGAGCGCGTTCGATTATCTGATTCGCACCAAAACAGCATAAAAAAGAAGACAATACCTGCAATGTCAAAGGCCACCGAAAGGTGGCCTTTTTTTATACCGCGCAGTTAACGTTAGCGCACAACCAGCACGGGAATGTTAGCGTGGCGAATCACGCTGGAGGCGTTAGATCCCAGCAGGTGGGTACTGATAGACGGATTACGAGAACCAATTACCACCATATCGGCGTTGAGCTCTTCCGCCAGTTCGTTCACCGCATCGCGCACGTTGCCCACCCGGACATGCAGCTTAATGCGGGAAGGGTCGATCGTGAAATGACTCACCATGGTGGTCAGCCGGGTTTCCGCCTCCTGCTGTAAATGCTCTTCAAAGCGGCGCAGATCGGCGGCAAAGCGGCTCATGGTGTAGCTTGCCGAACCGGGCAGAACGTGTAGTAGGTGGATAATGCCATCCTGCTGGGCTAAAAACTCCGCGTGACGAATCGCTTTGTCGCTTAACTCCATCTCAAAAACATCAACGGGCATAATGATTGTTTTGTACATAGGCTCCTCCTTGTCTTTATAGAACTATCAAAACACATAATGCATTTTGAATATGTCATTTAGTTCGCAAAATAGTTTATCTCGCGGAGGGGCGTTGTAAAGTTTGGTCAGGCGGGGACAGAAAGAGGATGCATGGCATCCCCTTTAATCATTTCGGCACAGAATTAGCGGTGAAATTCGCCGGCGGCTTCCGGCTGATAAAGCAGTTCAAGCACTTCCAGATGTGTTGATGCACCGCCCGGTAACTCCCAGTGAATGGTGCTACCTGCACGCAGGCCGAGCAGGGCTGCGCCAACCGGAGCCATCACCGAAAGCTGGCTGCTGCTGTCGGTCATCTGCGCCGGGAAGACCAGCGTGCGTACGCGCTCTTCGCCGGTGGTGAGATCGCGGAATCTGACCTGGCTATTCATACTCACTACGTCGTGCGGCATGTCCTCTGGGGCACACATCTGGGCACGATCCAGCTCGTCGTTTAGCGCGCTCGCCACCGGGGAATTTGCGTAAGCAGATTGCTCAAGCAGGCGGTCGATACGCTCGGCATCGAACTCATTAATAATGATGGCAGGTCGGGTCATTATTTACTCCATGTCTATCGATTATCCAAAAGAAAACCCTCACCGCCAGCGGCAAGGGTTCATCTGCTTCCATCATACTGATCCTGGCGTCAGGTTTGAAGTGATGCAGCGCACATTCGCAGATGGCAATAATTTTCGTTGTGTGAAATTTATGCGAAATACATCGCAACCTATAAATCTGGATTATTCTTTTTAGGCTGCGCCTGGCAGCGTCCTCAAAGTACAGGAGATCGTATGAGCGGTTTCGATAAACTGACCCTGAAAGATGGTAGTTATCTCTGGTTTAAAGATTGGGGGAGCGGACAGCCAATCGTATTTAGCCACGGCTGGCCGTTGACGTCTGATGCGTTTGAGGATCAGATGCTGTATCTGGGGTCAAAAGGGTATCGTGTGATTGCCCACGATAGACGAGGCCACGGACGTTCTGCGCAGCCATGGGACGGGCATAATATGGATCAGTATGCCGATGATTTGGCCGAGTTAACGGCGCACCTTAACCTGAAAGATGCGGTGCATGTCGGGCACTCTACCGGCGGCGGCGAAGTCGCACGCTACATCGGTCGCCATGGAACCAGCCGGGTAGCGAAAGCGGTGCTGATTGGTGCCGTTACGCCGATTATGGTGAAAACCGATTTTAACCCGAACGGCGTGCCAGCGGAGGTCTTTGACGGCATTCGTAACGGGGTGGTGGAAGATCGCGGTGGGTTCTTTTATGAGCTGACGGCGGCATTTTATGGCTATAACCGCCCAGGAGCCAAAGAGTCGAAAGCGGTGCGTGAAGGGTTTGTTGAGCAGGGCCTTCAGGGCTCGATTAAAGCGCTCTACGATTGTATTAAAGCTTTTTCAGAAACCGATCTGCGTGAGGACCTGCGTAAGATGACTATCCCGACGCTGGTGATTCACGGTGATGACGATCAGATTGTGCCGTTTGAAACCTGCGGGAAGGTGGCAGCGCAGCTGCTGCCGGACGCTGAACTGAAGGTATATAAAGGCGGTTCGCACGGGATCTGCACCACCCATAAGCACCAGATCAATGACGATCTGCTGGCCTTTATTCAGAAGTAGGGGCGTTTAACCCCCGCAGGCGCGGGGGCGGAAATTAATAACCGTTTTTATCCACCACGAACTGTTTGCCGCAGTTGCCGGGATGCGGCTGTGGCAAAAGCGAGGCCGAGGTCAGCGGATCGTTGATGCTGGCTGATTTGATAGCAATCTGCATTTCCGTCAAATAGGCCGGGTTGCCGTTACAGGTTAGCTTAACGGCTTTGACGTTCTCTTGACCGAAAGCGGTGGCCACCGCGGCATCGAAGCTGGCGCGGGTTACGGTTTTACCGTAGTTGGCGGCCAGGAACTGGCCGAGCGCGCTCTGCTTCACTTCGCCGTTCAGCCGAACCATAGTGCTGAAGTAGGCATCCGGATCGAAGCCAAAACAAACGCCGTGCTTAGCAAATTCATAACGCTCGAGGCAGCTTTTTCCACCGCTGCCGGGCATCACCTGGTTAAGTTTATTGGCCACTTCCAGCGACAGGCCGGTTTCTTCAGCGGCGCATTTACGGCTGGCTTTCGCTTCCGGCATATTTGGAATGGGACGGGTGGCGCAGCCGAAGCGCATCCAGCGGTTGTTATCGACCCCGCGTGAGGCTATTGAGGCAGGCAGGCCCGGCCATAAACCGTGGACCGTTAAATAGTCAGCCTTATTATTGAGTTCTTTAGGCTGTTGGCATTCCAGTGGTTCTTTACGGTTGCGGTCATACTGACTCTGACAAAAGCCCGTTTGCCAGGAGAGCGCCAGTACGTAACGATCGAAGTCACCATATTGCGTCGGGACGAGCGGCTCGGCGTGAAGGCTTCCGGCGCAGAGTAACAGCGCACATCCTGACACAATATTCTTCCTTAGCATTTTCCTGGCTCCACGTTTTTAATCATTTAGTGACGTTATTACATAATAAAATAAGGCGCCTTCAGGCGCCTTATTTATTTGAGCTATCAATGATTATGCGGACGCGCCGGGAACCAGAATTTCGGTAGCGATAATCACCACAATCAAACCCACAATGACCGGTACTGAAGTCCGCTTCACCACTTCGAACGGTGAAATTTTTGCCATCCCGGCAACCGCGACAACGACGCCGGAAACCGGGGAGATGGTACGGCCCAGGTTGGAGGCCTGGAGCATCGGGATGGACAGGTAGGCCGGGTTAATACCGGAGGAGTGCGCCAGCTTTGGAATCATCTCCACGAAAGCATAGAACGGGGCGTTACCGGAACCGGTCGTCATTGCTGCCAGCATGGTCAGCACGACCAGCACCAGCATCAGGATGATGCTGGCGGAGCCGAACGAGGTGGCGATAGAGATCAGGCTATTAATAAAGCCGATGGTGCTCAGACCCTGGGCGAAGACGCCGGCTGCAACCAGCAGCATAACCACGCCGGCGAAGGCGTCCGCCATGCCGCGATAGGCCACTTCCAGACCCGCAAACACGTTCTGGGTGTTAAAGCCGCGGAAGAACTCCAGCACCGCGGCCAGCAGCATACAAATAACCAGAATCGCGATGATATGCAGCTCCGGGCCCCATTTACCGTCAAAAATCAATACGCCGATAATGGGCGTGAACGGTAAAATGGCATAGAAGGACGGCGCGGTAGTGGTAATTTCGCTGACATCCAGCATCTCGTGAGAGATATTTTCTTTTTTGTCCAGGTAGCGCTGCCAGAAGAAATGGGCAATAGCCATCGCGATAATCGCGGCGATAGAGATTGGCAGTGTGGTTTTAAAGGCAAAATCAATTAACGGCATTTCGGCGGCCTTGGCAGCCAGCACGACGTCACCGGACGTCGGAGAGAGAATAATGGCTGCCGGGGAGGCACAAATAGCCGCTGCGGCGCCGCGGCTAATGCCGACGTTAACCATGACCGGGAAGAGAGTCGCCATCAGCAGCACGCCCAGACCGGTAGCGGAGGAGACAGCCAGCGACATCAGGCACGCCACAAAATAGGCCGCAATCATCAGTAAATACGGTGAGTTAATATATTGCAGCGGTTTGGAAGCCAGCTTAACAACCATATCGTTAGCGCCAATGTGGGTCATATAAGCGGCAAAACCACAGAGCATCATAATCATCATGCCGAGATCGCCGCCGCGGCTCATCAGCAGAATTTTAATATATTCAATGATGTCAGTAGCAGAGTAACCCGTGCTGGTTTCACTACTCGGTAAAATCTTATGCCCCATCAATGCACTGGCAATCAGTAGCAGCAGACCGCCGACAAAGAGGACCCCTGTCGCGGAATATCCTTTGATGATGTAGCGGGCTACGCCCACGATAACCACAACACCAATCAGGAGTTCAAAGAACGTTAACATTATTAACACCTATCGCCCAGTTGTAAAATTGATGCAGTGCAGCATCAAAAAGTAAGGATGAAATGTGCCGAAAAAACCGGCGAACTTAGCTGATGAAAATCAAAAAAGAGACTAATTAAAGATGATGACTTTGCAAATTACACGATGTACTCACAAAGCGGAACATTGCCCTCACACTAAGTATAGCGGGCTGCGTGAATAATAAACAGAAAGGTGAATGAAATGTATTATTTCAGTTAGATAACATCGTGAATGGCCGGCGCTGCGGCGGTGTGGTATCGCTTATGCTGTGGGGGAGAGTGTTTGCTTTATTTTATTGTGTCATATTTATTGATTAATGTTATAAATGAAGTGGCTTAGAAATAAATAAGGTTAAACTTTGGTTTTAATATAATTCCAAGCGGTGGGTGGTTATTTATTTTTATAATGAAATGATGTGAGTAAATAATGAAAGTTTTGACTGCATATAATTGACGCTTTGAGTTGATATTTATGCACTTGAGCTGAGGGTCGGGTTGAACAATCATCTAAGAATATTCTAATTTGTAACCAGGCGGTATGAAAAAAACTATGGATTGATGTCGTTGAGACTCAATTGAGTTTATTCTTGTTAGACTATTCTTAATGGATACTTTACTGGCAAGTCTATCGTGTTAAATCTCAATAAAAATTTTGCACTGTCGCTCGTGTTCGCGGGGCTGTCGGCTACAGCACTTCCTGCGGCGGCGTCGTTTAGCGAAACCATAAAAGAGGGTTACAACACCCTTAGCAGCAACATTGCTCAGACGTGGAATGAGCCGCAGCATTACGATCTGTATGTGCCAGCAATTACCTGGCACGCGCGTTTTGCCTACGATAAAGAAAAAACCGACGCGTACAATGAACGTCCCTGGGGAGCGGGGTTTGGCGTGTCCCGCTGGGATGAAAAAGGCAACTGGAACGGCATTTATCTTATGGCTTTTAAGGACTCCTTTAATAAATGGGAGCCTATCGGAGGCTACGGCTGGGAAAAAACCTGGCGACCGCTGGCTGATGATAACTTCCATGTTGGCCTCGGTTACACCATCGGGGTGACCGCACGCGATAACTGGAAATACATCCCGATTCCGGTGGCGCTCCCTCTGGCCTCCATCGGCTACGGCCCCGCAACATTCCAGATGACCTACATCCCGGGTACCTATAACAACGGTAATGTGTACTTTGCCTGGATGCGTTTCCAGTTCTGAAAACCGCTTCTGGAACCAATGCTGAGATAAAGTCAACCTGCAAATAAAAGTTAGCGACATTTATCACTTTTTAACGAAGTTGGGCTGGACAAAACCGACGACAATTGTTGTACTGTTAACTGACACAGATTAGTGTCGTTTTTTCATATAAAGGTAATTTTGATGTCTAAGATTAAAGGTAACGTTAAGTGGTTTAATGAGTCCAAAGGATTCGGTTTCATTACTCCGGAAGATGGCAGCAAAGACGTATTCGTACACTTCTCTGCAATCCAGACCAACGGTTTCAAAACTCTGGCTGAAGGTCAGCGCGTAGAGTTCGAAATCACTAACGGTGCCAAAGGCCCTTCTGCTGCTAACGTCATCGCTCTGTAAGCGACAAATAGCAGTCAGAATTCAAAACCCGCTTAACTGCGGGTTTTTTTTATTCTTTTTATCCCTGACTGGTGGCGCTGAACAGCCAGAACGCCAGCGCCGTCATGGCAAATGATCCGAAAAGGTTAACCGCCACGTTTAACAGCGCCCAGCTGAATTTCCCCGCCTGCAATAGAAAGACCACTTCTGCCGAAAACGTCGAGAAGGTCGTCAGGCCGCCGCAAAAACCGGTGGTGAGCAGCACTTTCCACACCGGATCAATGTGCGGGAGCCGATTAAACCAGGCAAGACCGGCGCCGATAATGAACGCCCCCAGCAGGTTGGCCGTAAGCGTACCCAGCGGAAGCGCATGGTGCATAGGGTTAAAGCGAAAGCTAAGCAGCCAGCGGGCTACGCTGCCGGTACCGCCGCCGATAAAAACGGCTAACAAAAGTTGCATCATGCGAATTTCCTGCCATCTTCGAGTGTGGCCAGAGTTTACCCTTGAAGGGACGATCTGGCTATATACTGATCGATATTCATCATCTTGATATATTAGCAAAACTTAAGGAGTTACGATGCGAGTAGCGGCGGGACAGTTTGTCGTGACACCGGAGTGGCAGGTTAACGCGCAAACCTGCGTGACGCTGATGCAGTCGGCGGCAGCGCTGGGCGCTGAGCTGCTGGTGTTGCCAGAAGCGCTGCTGGCGCGTAGCGATAGCGATCCGGATATGTCGGTGAAATCGGCGCAGCCGCTGAACGGTGGCTTTATGCAGCTCCTCAAGGCGCAGAGCCGTCTTGACGATTTGACGACGATACTCACCATTCACACTCCCTCTTCGGCGGAACGGGCCAGAAATACGCTGGTCGCGCTACGCGGTGGGGAGGTGATTGCTCACTACCATAAGCTGCATCTCTATGACGCTTTTGCTATCCAGGAGTCGAAGCGGGTCGATGCCGGGGGAGCGCTGCCGCCGTTAATTGAGGTGGCGGGATTTAAGGTCGGCCTGATGACCTGCTATGACCTGCGCTTTCCGGACATGGCGCTGGCACTGGCGTTACAGGGGGCTGAGATTCTGGTGCTGCCTGCCGCCTGGGTACGCGGGCCGCTGAAGGAACATCATTGGTCGACGCTGCTGGCTGCGCGAGCGCTGGACACGACCTGTTACCTCGTCGCCAGCGGCGAGTGCGGCACGCGAAACATTGGTCAGAGCCGAATCGTGGATCCGCTTGGCGTGACCCTGGCAGGAGCTTCAACGGCACCGCAGCTGATTGTGTCTGAGGTGAGTCGTGACGATCTTTCACGCATTCGTCAGCAGCTTCCGGTGCTGAAAAACAGGCGTTTTGCGCTACCGCAATTAACATGACGTTTTTTTAAACAATGCTTGATTCACCTTGTTACAGATTGCTATTGTGTGCACGCGCTAAATGACCGTTAATAAACTATGGTGATGTGGCGCATTTTGCAGCCTGTTTTTGAGAAGAAGGTATCTATGGGTGAGATTAGTATTACCAAACTGCTGGTAGTGGCAGCACTGATTATTCTGGTGTTTGGTACCAAGAAATTACGGACTCTGGGTGGAGATCTGGGTTCAGCGATCAAAGGCTTTAAAAAAGCCATGAATGACGATGAAACCGCCGCGCAGAAGAGCGCAGACGAGACTCCGGCAGAAAAGCTCTCTCATAAAGAGTAAGCAGGGCAGCGTTTCAGATGACATGCGGGTGAATGCGTGTCATCCCTGGGTGTAACAACCCGCAGAAAAGGCTTCAGCATGACGATGCTGAAGCCTTTTTTGATACTATTTGATTTCCAAATGCATTTCATTGAAACAATTTATTTCTTCAATGAGCAATAAAAAAGCCGCTGTCGACAGAGAGCGGCTTTTTCGTATTGGCAACTATCCCTACTTCACTTCAATGCCTTTGGCCTGAAGATCGGCATGGTAGGACGAACGGACAAACGGGCCGCAGGCGGCGTGGGTGAAGCCCATCGCCAGCGCTTCGGCTTTCATCTCTTCAAACTCATCCGGGCTAACGTAGCGCTGTACCGGCAGGTGATGACGGCTCGGCTGCAGGTACTGGCCCAGCGTCAGCATGGTCACTCCGTGGCGGCGCAGATCGCGCATAACGTCGATAATTTCGGCGTTGGTTTCACCCAGGCCAACCATAAGGCCGGATTTCGTTGGGATTTCCGGGTGCGCTTCTTTGAAGCGCTCAAGCAGCTTCAGCGACCAGTTATAGTCGGCGCCCGGGCGAACCTGACGATACAGACGCGGCACGTTTTCCAGGTTGTGGTTAAACACGTCCGGCGGGGTTTCCGTCAGAATCGCTAAGGCGCGATCCATACGGCCGCGGAAGTCCGGTACCAGCGTTTCAATGCGGATGCTCGGGCTTTTCTCGCGAATTGCAGCAATACAGTCGGCGAAGTGCTGGGCGCCGCCGTCGCGCAGATCGTCACGATCGACGGAGGTGATAACTACATAGCGCAGCGCCATGTCAGCGATAGTTTGCGCCAGCTTTTGCGGTTCGTTGGCATCCGGGGTCACCGGGCGACCGTGGGCCACGTCGCAGAACGGGCAGCGACGGGTGCAGATTGCGCCAAGGATCATAAAGGTCGCGGTGCCGTGGTTGAAGCATTCTGCCAGGTTCGGGCAGGAGGCTTCTTCACACACGGAGTGCAGACCATTTTTACGCATGGCCGCTTTGATGCCCTGGATACGGGAAGAGTCCGCCGGAAGTTTAATTTTCATCCACTCCGGTTTTCGCAGCAGCGCTTCGCGCTCTGTTGCCACGTTTTTTACCGGGATAAGGGCCATCTTATCGGCATCGCGGTACTTTACACCGCGTTCCATCACAATGGGTTTACTCATAGCGTACGTGTTCCAGTTCCGAGTATCGAGGGAAAGCGTTTCAATTCAAGGGAATGTTGTATTTATCAACTATTTTTGAATTAATGGCAGGCAGTATACCATTGAAACGGGGTATAAAGCAGCCTGCCAGGCCGGCAAATTGTAAAATAGTTGTTGAATAATGCTTTTTTGCCGGCAGAGGATAGCGGGTGGCGGGTGAACTAGAATGCCTGATGGATGACGTTGATAATGTTTTGCATTACCGGGTCCCGCAGGCTGAGTTTATTGTAATGCAATGAAAAATCGACTCGTTCCTGCTGTAATGGCGCGAAATCCAGCGTGCACAGCGGCCAACACTGCTTAAAGATATGGTAGAAGCGCAGCGGCATGATGCCTATCAGGTTGCTCGAGGCGATCAGTGACGCAATGGTAAACAGGTTGTAACTGCTCACGCTGACCTGACGGTCGGGGAGCATGTCGCGAATGCGTTTGTAGAGGTCGTTCTGCCCGGCGCCGTCCATTGTCAGCAGCGTATGCTCGTATTGCATCAACGTTTCGGCCGACGGCTCTTCGTTAAGCGCAGGATGGTCGTTACGACAAACGAGCACCAGATTATCGCTGAAGAGGGCATGGCGGCCCAGCGTTCGCGGATTGTTATGCTCATGGTTGTCGATCACTAAATCGGTCTGGAACTGGCTAAGCTGGGCGTTGGCGTCGGTTACCGCCACGTTGCGTAGCAGCACCTGTGGGTAGGTCTGCTTCACCGCCTGATAGATAACCGGCATGACAATGGCCCCCACAGACGCCGCCGTCCCGATGGTGATCACCCGCTGTTTGTCATAGCTGCCGTCCAGGTCCAGTGCGCCGAGAATCGATTCCAGCCCCTGGCTAATGTACTCGTGCAGATGCGAGGCATAGGCAGTTGGCGTGACGCCCTGTCCTTTACGAATGAACAGCGGGTCAGGGAACAGCAGGCGGAGTTTCTGGATGGATTGACTAATGGCGGACGGCGTAAGGTTCAGGACTTTTGCCGCATTGACGATGCCTTTATGAACATAAACCGCTTCAAATATCGTCAACAGGTTCAGGTCTATATTGCGCAGGGTGCGAAAGATTTGTGGTGTGTCATTATCGACATTAAGGTTTATTTTATTTTCTGGCTTATTGTTATAATCCACACTGCTTACTCCATATTCATTCACACCATGAATGATAGTTGATAGTTACATTATTATTATTATTCCTGAGTCCATGTTACTGCAAGGTAAAAAATAGCAATTTTGCGTTATCCCTCAATGCATTAATGAATCTAATGCATTCATTAAATGTATATCAACACTCTCAGTTTTGCACAGAAATGAGATCTGCTTTGCACTTTTTTGCTAAATGTGCAGCAGGAAGATACGAAAAACGAGATATTGTTCAGCGGGCGAGTGACGAAGCGTTAATGGCCCAAAAAATATTGGGCCGAAATATATAATATATTAAGCAGAGATATATTCATGCGGCGGATTGTTTAGCCGCGCTAAAAATTTGTCCACAAGAATTGGGGATATATTTTCCGGTTTGGCTTCGCTCACCCACTGTGAGACCTGCGCCATCTCCATGCCCGCATAGCCGCAGGGGTTAATGCGCAGGAAAGGGGAAAGGTCCATCGCCACATTCAGCGCCAGCCCGTGGAAAGAGCAGCCCTTACGGATACGCAGCCCCAGCGAGCAAATCTTTTTCTCGCCAACGTAAACGCCCGGCGCGTCGGCGCGCGGATGGGCTTCAATCCCGAGTTCTGCCAGCGTATCGACCACGGCTTGCTCCAGCAGGGTCACCAGTTCACGTACGCCGAGCTTGCGGCGCTTCAGGTTTAACAGCACGTACATAACCTGCTGACCCGGGCCATGATAGGTTACCTGGCCGCCGCGATCGCTCTGAATGACCGGAATATCGCCCGGTACCAGCACATGTTCTGCTTTCCCCGCCTGACCCTGCGTAAAAACCGGCTGATGCTCAACCAGCCAGATCTCATCAAGCGTGGATTCATCACGGTTATCGGTAAAGTCGTGCATCGCCTGGGAAATAGGTTCGTAAGGCTGTAGGCCCAGTTGACGGATGAGGAGGGTATTGAAGTCCAAAACAGCGTCTCCGCAGAGGGGAAATAATGGACGCAGAGTATATCACAGACAGGTGGAGAGAAGCGTTACCCGGGCGTGCCGGGTAACGGTGATGCGATTACAGCACCATACGGACAATTTCAATATTGCCCAACTCTTCGTACAGCGTCTCGACCTGCTCAATGTGGGTTGCATTGATGGTAATGGACACCGAGTGGTAGTTGCCTTTGCTGCTCGGTTTTATCTGCGGAGAGTAATCACCTGGCGCATGGCGCTGTACCACTTCAACCACCAGGTCAACCAGCTCAGGTTTCGCCAGACCCATTACTTTGTAAGTAAACGGAGTAGGGAATTCAAGCAGTTCGTTCAGTTTGGTTTTCATGTCAGCTCCAGTGTTAAAAAAGAATAACTCCCGCATGGTTAGCGGGAGTTATTTTAGCTATGCATAGTATATGGGGATGGAAATCACACTTTCAAGTGGGTGATTTTTAACCAAACCAGTGATGGAACATTAATTTAATGTAATCAATGATTTTGCCGAAGAAGTTACCTTCCGGTATTTCTTGCAGCACCACCAGAGGGCGCTGGTCGATGGTTTTACCGTCCAGCTGGAAGTTAATGGTACCGACCACCTGGTTTTTCTGCAGCGGTGCGTGCAGCTCGCTGTTGTTCAGCACGTAGCTGGCTTTCAGGTCCTTCATGCGGCCGCGCGGGATGGTCAGGTAAACGTCTTTATCGACGCCCAGGGACGCACGATCGGTATCACCAAACCAGGCGGGTTCAGAGGCGAACTCTTTACCGGCTTTGATTGGGTTAACGGTTTCAAAGAAGCGGAAGCCCCAGGTCAGCAGCTTTTTGCTCTCAGTTTCACGCCCTTTGTAGGTGCGGCCGCCCATGACGGCAGAAACAAGGCGCATCTGGCCTTCGGTCGCGGAGGCCACCAGGTTGTAACCGGCTTTGTCGGTGTGGCCGGTTTTAATGCCGTCAACGTTCAGGCTATTGTCCCACAGCAGGCCGTTACGGTTTAGCTGACGAATGCCGTTAAAGGTGAACTCTTTTTCTTTGTAGATGGTGTATTCGTTCGGCACGTCGCGAATCAGCGCCTGGCCAATCATCGCCATATCACGTGCGGAACTGTACTGGCCGTCTGCATCCAGGCCGTGAACGGTCTGGAAGTGGGTGTTTTTCAGCCCCAGCGCGTTGACGTAGCTGTTCATCAGGCCCACGAAGGCATCCTGGCTGCCAGCGACGTAGTCGGCCATGGCAACACAGGCATCGTTACCCGATTGCAGGTTAATCCCGCGAATCAGCTGTGATACCGGTACCTGCATACCCGGCTTAAGGAACATCAGGGAAGAGCCTTTGAACACCGGGTTGCCGGTGGCCCAGGCATCGTTACCGATGGTGACCAAATCGGATTCTTTAAACTTGCCCGCTTTCATTGCCTGACCGATGACGTAGCTGGTCATCATTTTTGTCAGGCTGGCCGGATCGCGGCGGGCGTCAGCGTTTTGCTCAGCCAGCACCTTGCCGGAGTTGTAATCAATAAGAATGTAGGACTCGGCGTCAATCTGCGGAACGCCTGGAATCATGGTTTTGATGTTCAGGTCATCGGCGTGGGCGACGGAGCTCAGTGCTGCGACGGAGAGCGCCGGAATGAGTAAGCAAGCGAGAAAAGAGGTCTTCATGGTCAAAACAACGACATCCGTGATGGAGTTAAAAAGTGCCTTACTATAGCAAATGCCCTTTAGACAGGCATCCGACATCGTATATGACTTTGTTAATGACGTTTACATATACGAAGCATCGGATGCCGCGAGCGCTTTAGTTGGCGTGCGTAATAAACGATTGCAGCTGTGCTTCGCTCTGCAAACGTTGCTGTATGGTACCGGCTTCCGCTTTGCTGGCGAATGGACCGAGCTGAATACGCCAGACCGCGCCGTTTTGCGTTACGCGGCCCGGGACGGAGAACTGCTGGCTCAGACGCTGCTGATACTGCTGTGCGCGGGTCTGGTCGCTGACTGCGCCAACCTGAACTACGTAGTTTCCGGCTGCTGCTGCTGCAGGTGCGGCGACGGCAGCCGTCGCGGCTGGCGCGGCGCTTGCGGGGGCACTTACCGGCGCGGTAACCGGTGCCGCAGCCTGCGGCACCGGTGCCGGTGTGGACTCTTCGAGTACGCCGCTATTTAATGGTGTCGGAGCACCAAGGAAGCCACCGCTTTTCACCGGCGCGCCTTCGCCGCTGTCGGCTGAGGCGAGGGTATCGTTACTGATCGCGCGTACGTCACCCTGAGGCGCGCTGGCCTGCGGGGTGGAAGAGGCGCTGCCCATGCCGCCGCTCAGGTCAGGGCGGTCCGGGAGCGCGTAGGTTTGCTTCGCGACGGTGGTACAGGCCATGCCGGGGCCGGAAAGCGAACCATCCTGGGCGACGATAATCGGGTCGATACGGACTTTGGTATTGTTTGATGTGTTCAGACGATCCGCCGCCGCGCGGGAGAGCGAAATCACGCGATCGTTGCCATAAGGGCCGCGATCGTTAATACGCACTACGATCATCCGGCCGTTAGCCAGATTGGTAATACGCGCGTAGCTCGGCACCGGCAGGGTAGGGTGCGCGGCGGTAAGCTGCGTCGGATCGAACGCTTCGCCGATCGCCGTCAGATTGCTGCCCGGTTCGGCATCATAGATGGCGGCAAGCCCGGCCTGGCTGAAGTTGGACGGGTCCTGGACAATTCTATATTTCTTACCGTCGCGTTCGTAATCCTGATTCGCCGTCGCGTTCAGTGGCTCAAAGCGTGGATCGGCCCCGCTGATTTCCACCGTCGGGCCATTACATACCGCAGGTTTTGGTGCGGAGACGGTCTGCTGCTGAACATCATCACTCGAACAAGCCGCCAGCAGCCCTGCCGCTATGCAGATCCCAAGCCATTGCTTACGCATTGAGCACCCCTTAGACGCTTTTTGACAACATTTTCCTGTGGGTGTGTATCGACATGACGATACCGAACCCGGCCATCAGTACGATCAGGGCTGACCCCCCGTAGCTGACCAGCGGCAGCGGAACGCCCACCACCGGCAAGATGCCACTTACCATACCAATATTAACAAATACATAAACGAATAAAATCAGCATCAAACCACCGGCCATGACGCGGCCAAACGTGGTTTGCGCCTGGGCGGCGATCCACAGGCCGCGCATAATCAGTAGCACGTACAACGCCAGCAGAATCAGAATACCAATAAGCCCCAGCTCCTCGGCCAGTACCGCAAAGATAAAGTCGGTATGGCGTTCCGGCAAGAATTCGAGCTGCGATTGCGTGCCGTGCAACCAGCCTTTGCCACGCAGGCCGCCAGATCCGATGGCGATTTTGGACTGAATAATGTGGTAGCCCGCGCCCAGCGGATCGGATTCCGGGTCCATCAGCATCATCACGCGCTGGCGCTGATAGTCGTGCATCAGGAAGAACCAGAGTATCGGGATAAAGCAGGCGACCAGCACCACGGCGACCAGAATTAACCGCCAGCTCAGGCCTGCCAGGAACAGCACGAACAGGCCGGACAGGGCGACCAGGATGGATGTACCAAGGTCCGGCTGGGCGGCGACCAACAGCGTCGGCATGAAAATCAGCACCAGCGCGATGGCGGTATTTTTCAGCGTGGGCGGGCAAACGTCGCGGTTAATAAAACGCGCCACCATTAGCGGGACGGCGATTTTGGCTATCTCAGACGGCTGGAAGCGCACCACGCCGAGGTCCAGCCAGCGCTGGGCACCTTTGGAGATGGCGCCAAAGGCATCGACCGCCACCAGCAGGATAATACAGAAGATATACAGCCAGGGCGCCCAGCCTTCGTAGACTCGCGGCGGGATCTGTGCCATGACGACCATGATAACGAGCCCCATGGCGATCTGGCCAATTTTACGTTCCGTCATCCCCATGTCCTGGCCGCTGGCGCTCCAGATAACCAGCGCGCTATAGGTCAGCAGCGCCAGCAGAATCAGCAGCATGGCTGGGTCGAGGTGAATTTTATCCCAGAACGATTTTTTGTTCGGATTATCCGTCATGATTATTGGTCCTCCGACGCGGCTGCAGCAGGGTTCTCAGCCGGTAAATCGGTGTTGTTGTCGCCCAGCATGATGTGGTCAAGGATCTGACGCATGATGGTACCGACAGCCGGGCCAGCGCCGCCGTTCTCCAGGATAATCGCTACGGCGACCTGGGGATCGTTATACGGCGCAAAGGCGGTCATTAGTTTGTGGTCACGCAGACGCTCGGCAATACGATGCGCATTATAGGTTTCGTTAGCCTTCAGGCCAAAGACCTGCGCGGTACCGGATTTCGCCGCAATTTTATACGGTGCGCCGGCGAAGTATTTATGCGCGGTGCCGTTCGGGCGATTGGCTACGCCGTACATGCCGTCTTTGGCAATTTCCCAGTAGCCGGAATGAATGTCGCCAATCGGCGGCTCTTCAGGCTGAGTCCACGGCACTTTTTTACCGTCTTCGACCCGGCTTGCCAGCAGGTGAGGGATTTTCACCACGCCGTCGTTAATCAGGGTCATCAGCGCTTTGCTCATCTGAATCGGGGTCGCGGTCCAGTAGCCCTGGCCGATGCCGACAGGAATGGTATCGCCCTGATACCACGGTTTCTTAAAGCGCTTCAGCTTCCATTCGCGCGTCGGCATGTTACCGGAACGTTCTTCTGCCAGGTCGATGCCGGTGTAGTCGCCGTAGCCAAACTTACTCATCCACTCAGACAGGCGGTCGATCCCCATGTCATAGGCGACCTGGTAGAAGAAGGTATCCGCCGATTCTTCCAGCGCTTTGGTGACGTTAAGGTGCCCGTGGCCCCATTTTTTCCAGTCACGGTAGCGTTTTTCTGAGCCGGGAAGCTGCCACCAGCCCGGGTCAAACAGGCTGGTATTGCGGTTGATCACGCCTGCGCTCATTGCGGAAACCGCCACATACGGTTTCACCGTCGATGCCGGTGGGTAAACCCCCTGCGTCGCGCGGTTAACCAGCGGGGTATTCGGGTCGTTTAGCAGACCGCTGTAGTCTTTGCTGGAAATACCGTCAACGAACAGGTTGGGATCGTAGCTTGGCGTGGAAACCAGCGCCAGAATGCTGCCGGTGCGCGGGTCGGTGACCACCACGGCGGCACGGCTGCCCGCCAGCAGCGTTTCAATGTATTGCTGGAGCTTGAGATCGAGCGTCAGGTAAATATCGTGCCCGGCCTGCGGCGGCACTTCTTTAAGCTGACGAATGACGCGGCCGCGGTTGTTGACTTCAACCTCTTCGTAGCCGGTCTGCCCGTGGAGCATATCTTCGTAATAACGCTCAATACCCAGCTTCCCGATATCGTGGGTTGCCGCGTAGTTGGCCAGTTTGCCGTCTTTGTCCAACCGGTCGACGTCTTTATCGTTAATTTTTGATACGTAGCCGATAACGTGGGTCAGGGCAGAACCGTAGGGATAGAAACGGCGTTTATAGCCTTTGACTTCTACGCCAGGAAAGCGGTACTGATTGACGGCAAAGCGGGCCACCTGCACTTCGGTGAGGTTGGTTTTAAGCGGAATAGAGGTAAAGCGATGCGAACGGGCGCGCTCTTTTTTAAAGGCGGCGATATCGTCATCGCTGAGATCGACGACGTCGCGCAGGCCGTCGATGGTCTGCTGCACGCTGTCGACTTTTTCCGGCATGATTTCCAGCTGGTAGATGGTGCGGTTAAGCGCCAGCGGCGTACCGTTACGATCGTAGATTATGCCGCGGCTCGGTGCGATCGGCACCAGCTTGATGCGGTTTTCGTTAGAGCGCGTCTGATAGTCGGTGAAACGGACGATCTGTAAATTGTAGAGGTTGGCAATCAGCACGCCGGTAAGCAGCAAAATTCCCAAAAAAGCGACCACTGCCCGGCGCACAAAAAGCGCGGACTCTGCCGTATAGTCGCGAAAAGAATTCTGTAGTTTCATTCGCTGCTTAATCTACCCTGGTCATCATTACTCGCGGTGGTAAGGGTGGTTGGTGGTAATGCTCCACGCCCGATAAAGGCTTTCGGCGACCAGCACGCGCACCAGCGGGTGAGGGAGCGTCAGGGTGGAGAGCGACCAACTTTGTTCTGCTGCGGCCTTGCATGCCGGGGAAAGGCCTTCCGGACCGCCGATTAACAGGCTGACATCACGACCGTCACCCTTCCAGCGTTCCAGTTCGCGCGCAAGCTGCGGCGTATCCCAGGGTTTCCCGGGGATATCCAGCGTGACGATGCGGTTTTTTCCTGCGGCGGCGAGCATCATCTCGCCTTCTTTATCCAGAATACGTTTGATATCGGCGTTTTTACCGCGCTTGCCGGCGGGAATTTCCACCAGTTCGAACGGCATATCTTTCGGAAAACGACGAAGGTATTCGGTAAAACCGGTTTGTACCCAATCCGGCATTTTGGTGCCGACGGCGACCAACTGCAGCTTCACAACTTAACCCCAGAGTTTTTCCAGCTCATACAGGCGACGGCTCTCTTCCTGCATGACGTGGACAATGACATCGCCTAAATCAACGACAATCCAGTCGGCAACGCTTTCGCCTTCAACGCCTAATGGCAGCAGACCGGCTGCGCGGGATTCCTGAACCACATGATCGGCAATGGACATAACGTGGCGGCTGGAGGTGCCGGTGCAGATAACCATGCAATCAGTGATGCTGGATTTACCCTGAACATCAATTTTGATGATGTCCTGACCTTTTAAATCATCAATTTTGTCGACAACAAAATCCTGGAGTGCTTTACCCTGCAAGTGTTCCCCCTGGGGTGTGAAGATGAACGATATAAAACAGCCTGACAGTATACCCGAACTGAAAATATTGTCGGGACAAAAAATCACCAAACGGCCTTTCAGGCGGGGTATCATCCCATTCCTTCATGCCGATTGCATCGCCATTTTTGTAAAACAATTTCTGTCCACAAATGCTGGAGGGGGATGATTCAGGCTGCGGAGAATAACAGTCTATGGTTTGGTGTCAATGGGCTGGCGTCTCTGCGGCGCAGAAATCGGTTTTATCCCTCTTCCGGTAGCCAAATGGCCCGGCTGTTCAGCACCCGCAGCGTGGTAAATTCTGGCGTGAAATCAATGACGCTCCACGCGCCGTGATCGATGCGAAAATGCCACATGCTGGCGGTTGGCATTCCCAGTAAACAGGCGGTTAACAGGCTCAATACGCCCTGATGGCTGACGATAAGGAGATTCTGGTATGTATAGCCCGGTAATTCGGCGGCAAAGGCGGCGACGCGGCGGGAAAAGTCGGGGAAACCTTCACCGTTGGTGGGAGCCGCATGCTGCCAGTCGGCGCACCAGGCGGCATAGTTATCTTTGTCTTCTTTCTGCAGGTCGCGGTGGTGGCGCATTTCCCAGTCGCCGAAATACATTTCGTTGAGCAGCGGGTGGGGGGTAAAGGGAATGTCGCGCTCGCCGAGCAGCAGTCGTGCGGTGTGCTGGGTTCGCTCCAGTTCACTGCACAATACGCCATCGAAGGGAACCTGTCGTAGCATCTCGCCGAGGCGTATGGCCTGCTGCTGGCCACGGGCAGTCAGCGGCGTGGGGGCGTGGCCGCTATACAGCCCGGCTACGTTGGCTTCGGTTTCGCCGTGGCGAACTAACCAGAGTTTCATGCTGTCTTCCCCGTTTACAGGCCTAAGCGCCGTGGTGGTACAACCCCTGCTGCATAATATAGTTGAGCACCGGTTCTGGCATCATTTCGTCGCAAGACTCACCGCGCTCCAGGCGCTCGCGAATCAACGTCGCGGAGACGTCGAACCAGGGCGTTTCGGCGAGGAAAATTTTACCCGCGGGCTGATTGTGCAGGTCTTCAATATTGCTGGTAAGGTGACGATCCAGCCAGTCCTGATGCTCTTCCTGCTGCATAGTCAGCGGGTAGCCCGGGCGACGCGTCACCAGCAGGTGTACGTGCTCGAGAATCGTTTCATAGCGGTGCCAGCTAGGGAAGGTGAGCAGCGAGTCCTGTCCGATAATAAAGGCCAACGGCTTATCCGCGCCCTGTTCCGCGCGCCACTCCTGTAGGGTGTCGGCGGTAAACGACGGCGTGTCGCGACGCAGCTCGCGTTCGTCGAGTACGAATAGCGGCTTATCGGCAATCGCCAGCTCAACCATTAATTTACGCTGTTCGCTGGTGGCTTCCGGCTGTGGGCGATGCGGCGGCACGTTGTTGGGCATAATGATCACCCGCGAAAGACCAATCTGGTTAGCCAGAATCTCAACCGGCTTCAGGTGGCCGTAGTGGATGGGATCGAAGGTCCCGCCGAAAAGCGCCTGTAGTTTTGCCATATCATCCATCGATAAATACGTCGGCTAGCGCTTTGTGACAAAGCAGCAGCGACAAACTTTCCAGCTCAGCCCAAATGGACTGACCGTAATCTTGTTTCAGCGTCAGCTCGGCACGGCTGAGCAGGGTGACCGCCTGGCGCAGCTGCGGGCCGCTCAGACGGTTGAGCGCTTCGCCGACCATCCCCCGACGGTTTTGCCAGACGCGGTGTTTATCAAACAGCGAACGCAGTGGCGTATGCGCGCTCTGGCGCTTCAGCGTGACCAGCAGCAGCAGTTCACGCTGGACGGTGCGCAGCAGGATCACCGGCTCGCTGCCTTCGAGACGCAGCTGTTGCAGAATATGCAGCGCGCGTTTGCTCTTGCCGGCCAGCAGGGCGTCGACCCAGTGGAACGGCGTAAAGTGCGCGGCATCGTTGACCGCCTGTTCGACGCGCGGCAGCGTCAGCTTGCCGTCAGGCCACAGCAGTGACAGACGTTCCAGCGCCTGGGCCAGCGCCAGCAGGTTGCCCTCGTAGCAGTAGCAAAGTAGCTGACTGGCGGGTTCATCAAGCTGGAGGTTGCTCTGCTTTGCACGGTTAGCCAGCCAGCGCGGTAGCTGGGCCGGTTCCGGCGTCTGGCAGCTGATCTGCACGGCGCGGCTGGCCAGCGCCTGGATCCAGGCGGCATTTTCCTGTGATTTGGTCAGTTTATTGCCGCGCACGATCAGCAGCAGATCGTCATGCAGCAGGCTGACCAGCGTTGACAGCTGTTCGTTGATGGCCGCATTCGGGCCGTTTTCTGGCAGCAGCAGCAGCAGCGTCTGGCGACTGGCAAACAGGCTCATTGCCTGGCATAGCGAGAAGATCTCGTTCCAGTCGGTGCTGGCGTCCAGCGTGAATGTATGATGTTCGGTAAAGCCTTCGTTCACGCAGGCGTGGCGTATCGCATCCTGGCTTTCCTGAAGAAAAAGGGGGTCGTTACCGAGCAGGAGATACGCCGCGCGCAGCCCTTCAGAGAGCTGCGCGCGGAGTTGTTCTGGGTACAGCCGAATCATCAGTTACCCAGAGTAGTTGAAACACGAGAGCCGTTCGACGGCGTGACGGCCGCCTCGTCTTTACTCTCTTTCACATCGGCGATGTGAACGCTTGGCAGCTTACGAATCAGCTGCTCGGCGGCCTTCTGATACATCTCCTGAACGATCAGGCTTTGCTCGTTGTCTTTTGCCAACGCTTGCTGCGGGTTGTCAAAGAACGAACGGTACACTTTGGTGGTGATCGGGAAGATATCCTGGCCCGGGATCAGCACCGAAGCGTTGACCGTCATGACCATTTGATATTCTGCCGTCTGGCCGTTCTGGAATACCGATGCCGTGTCCTGAGCAAGGCTAATATTGCCCAGACGCAAAGACGGTACGTCCTGACGAAGCGTGCTCTGATCAAGCACCGTAATACCGCTGCTTCTCAGCTGTTCGCGCACCGCGCGGCTCAGCGGGCCGTTCGGATCGCCGGACTGCAGGATCAATGTTTTCATTTCATCCGGCACCTGCGTGGTACTACGCAGATGCCAGCCGCACCCGGCGGTGACCAGCACCGCCAAAGATAACAACAATGTTGTCAGATATCGCACGCTTCCTCCCGCGCTTAGCCTACGACCAGGTTAAGCAGTTTACCCGGTACGTAGATGACTTTACGTACGGTAACGCCTTCAAGGTATTTCGCCACCAGGGGTTCCTGGCCTGCGCGTTCACGCACCTGCTCTTCGGTCGCATCGACCGCGACGGTGATTTTACCGCGCACTTTACCGTTGACCTGTACGACGACCAGCGTGGTGTTTTCAACCATCGCGTTCTCGTCGGCAACCGGCCACGGCGCGTTATCGATATCGCCTTCGCCGCCCAGTTCCTGCCACAGCGTGAAGCTCACGTGCGGAGTGAACGGGTTGAGCATGCGCACGACAGCCAGCAGCGCTTCCTGCATCAGTGCTCTGTCCTGCGCGTCTTCCATCGGCGCTTTCGCCAGTTTGTTCATCAGCTCCATGATTGCCGCAATCGCGGTGTTGAAGGTCTGACGACGGCCGATATCATCGGTGACTTTGGCGATGGTTTTATGGACATCACGACGCAGCGCCTGCTGATCTTCGTTCAGCGCATCAACGTTGATGGCTGCCACTGGGCCACGAGCGGTGTGCTCGTAAACCAGTTTCCAGACACGTTTCAGGAAGCGGTTCGCCCCTTCAACGCCGGATTCCTGCCATTCCAGGGTCATGTCAGCCGGAGAGGCAAACATCATGAACAGACGTACGGTGTCGGCGCCGTAGCGTTCAACCATAACCTGCGGGTCGATGCCGTTGTTTTTGGACTTGGACATCTTGCTCATGCCGGTATACACCAGCTCATGGCCCGCCGCGTCTTTCGCCTTCACGATACGGCCTTTTTCGTCGCGCTCAACGATGGCGTCAACCGGGGAAACCCAGTTACGTTCGCCGTTTGCGCCCACGTAGTAGAAGGCATCTGCCAGCACCATGCCCTGACACAGCAGCTGTTTAGCCGGCTCGTCAGAGTTGACCAGGCCTGCATCGCGCATCAGTTTGTGGAAGAAGCGGAAGTAGAGCAGGTGCATGATGGCGTGTTCGATACCGCCAATGTAGATATCAACCGGCAGCCAGTAGTTAGCGGCTTTGGAATCCAGCATGCCTTCCTGATACTGCGGGCAGGTGTAGCGCGCGTAGTACCATGATGATTCCATAAAGGTATCGAAGGTGTCGGTTTCACGCAGCGCAGGCATACCGTTAACGGTGGTTTTCGCCCACTCCGGATCGGCTTTGATCGGGCTGGTGATACCGTCCATGACCACGTCTTCCGGCAGAATCACCGGCAGCTGATCTTCTGGCGTTGGCAGCACGGTGCCGTCTTCCAGCGTCACCATCGGGATCGGTGCGCCCCAGTAACGCTGGCGGGAAACGCCCCAGTCGCGCAGACGGTAGTTAACTTTGCGCTCGCCCACGCCTTTTGCTGCCAGTTTGTCGGCAATGGCGTTAAAGGCATCTTCAAAGGCCAGACCGTCGAATTCACCAGAGTTAAACAGCACGCCTTTTTCGGTCAGCGCCTGTTCAGACAGATCCGGCTCGCTGCCGTCAGCGGCCAGGATAACCGGCTTGATGGTCAGGCCGTATTTGGTGGCAAATTCGTAGTCGCGCTGGTCGTGACCCGGAACGGCCATCACCGCGCCGGTGCCATACTCCATCAGCACGAAGTTGGCAGCCCATACCGGAATCTCTTCGCCGGTCAGCGGGTGAACGGCTTTAAAGCCGGTGTCGACGCCTTTTTTCTCCATGGTCGCCATATCGGCTTCGGCCACTTTGGTGTTGCGGCATTCGTCGATAAAAGCAGCCAGCGCGGGGTTAGTCGCAGCGGCTTTCTGCGCCAGCGGGTGACCTGCAGCTACTGCCAGGTAGGTTGCGCCCATGAAGGTGTCTGGACGGGTGGTGTAAACGGTCAGCGTATTGTCGTAACCGGTCACGTCGAAGGTGATTTCTACGCCTTCAGAACGCCCGATCCAGTTGCGCTGCATCGTTTTCACGGTGTCAGGCCAGTGATCAAGGTTATCCAGGTCGCGCAGCAGTTCGTCAGCGTAAGCGGTGATTTTGATAAACCACTGTGGGATCTCTTTACGCTCAACTTTGGTATCGCAACGCCAGCAGCAGCCGTCGATAACCTGTTCGTTGGCCAGGACGGTCTGGTCGTTCGGACACCAGTTCACCGCAGACGTTTTCTTGTACACCAGGCCTTTTTTATACAGCTCGGTGAAGAATTTCTGTTCCCAGCGGTAGTATTCCGGGGTACAGGTTGCCAACTCGCGACTCCAGTCGTAACCAAAGCCCAGCATTTTGAGCTGGTTTTTCATGTACGCGATGTTGTCGTAGGTCCACGGCGCCGGGGCGGTGTTGTTTTTGACCGCGGCACCTTCAGCCGGCAGGCCGAACGCATCCCAGCCGATAGGCTGCAGGACGTTTTTGCCCAGCATGCGCTGATAGCGAGCGATAACGTCGCCGATGGTGTAGTTACGGACGTGGCCCATGTGTAGTCGACCAGAAGGATAGGGAAGCATCGACAGGCAGTAATACTTCTCTTTGCTCTCGTCTTCAGTAACTTCAAATGTGCGCTTCTCATCCCAGTGAAGCTGGACTTTCGATTCTATCTCTTCCGGGCGGTATTGCTCTTGCATGGCAGCCAGTAATCCTGTTTTCAATGCAGCTACAAATGTAGCCAGTAGATGTGGTATTTCAGATCCGCATAGCATAGCCCAAACGTGCACGTCAAAACAGCCTTTAGCACGTTAAGCCGATGAAAAGCTCAAGGCATAATTTACGCACTCTGTGGCAAAGCTGACAAAGCGAAAGAGAAATAACGGCTACTATTAGAATAGGTTAACTGGCTGGGAGAGGAAACAATGAACAAGGTTGCTCAAATTTACCGTGAACTGGTCGCTACGCTGAGTGAACGTTTACGTAACGGCGAACGTGATATCGATGCGCTGGTGGATCAGGCGCGGGCGAAAATCGCGCAAACCAGCGAGTTAACGCGCGGCGAAATCGACGAGCTGCTGCGCGCCGTCCGTCGGGATCTGGAAGAGTTTGCGATGAGCTACGGCGAAAGCCAGGAAGACGAGTCCGACAGCGTCTTTCTGCGGGTAATTAAAGAGAGTATCTGGCAGGAGCTGGCGGATATTACCGATAAAACGCAGCTGGAGTGGCGCGAGGTGTTTCAGGATTTAAGCCATCACGGTGTCTACCACAGCGGTGAGGTGGTGGGGCTGGGCAATCTGGTGTGCGAGAAGTGCCACTTCCACCTGGCGGTGTATACGCCGGACGTGTTGCCGCGCTGCCCGAAGTGTGGGCACGACCAGTTCCAGCGCAGGCCGTTTGAGCCGTAGTTAACGGTGCCGGATGGCGACGCGATGCGTCTTATCTGGCCTACACGTTTGTGTTATATGCAGGCCGGATAAGCGTTAGCGCCATCCGGCATCACTCAGGCGTAAAATTTTAGTCGTTCTGCCAGCAGGTCAACAAACGCCTGCCGGTCAACGTCTACCATCACCGCGGCATTTGGCTTATTCCCCGTCAGGAAGTAATAATCCACCACCGTCATCCCTTGGGTATATTTCCCCTGCGTTTCCACGCCAACCCAACGTTCTACGGTAGTGAATATTTCCGGCTTCAGCAGCCAGGCGATGGTGCAGGGGTCATGCAGCGGCGCGCCGACAAAGCCCCATTTCTCATCTTTGTGGTACTCAAGGAAGAAATCCAGCAGCTCCGCGACAATTGTCGCTACCGGGTTGCCAATGGCGCGAAAACGCTCGGTGTCTTCAGCGTGGATCTGCGCTTTATGCGTCACATCCAGGCCCGCCATCACGACCGGAATACCGGACTGGAAGACGATTTCTGCCGCTTCCGGATCAACGTAAATATTGAACTCGGCGGCGGGCGTCCAGTTGCCCAGGCTCATTGCGCCGCCCATGATCACAATACGGGTGATTTTCGCCCGCAGCTCCGGGTGCGAGTTCAGCAACAGCGCGACGTTGGTCTGCGGCCCGGTGGAGACAATGGTCACCGGTTCCGGGCTCTCGCGCAGGGTTTTCGCCATCAGTTCTACGGCAGTGCAGCTTTGTGGGGCAAATGCCGGCTCCGGCAGCGCCGGGCCATCAAGGCCGCTTTCACCGTGGACGTTATCGGCAATAATGAGTTCGCGCATCAGCGGCTTCACCGCGCCGCCCGCCACCGGGATATCCGGGCGTTTCAGTAATGTCAGCATGCGCAGAACGTTACGCAGGGTTTTCTCCGGCGTCTGGTTACCGGCGGAAGAGGTGATGGCTTTCACCTCCAGCTCGGGGGAGGCGAGGGCGAGCACGATAGCGATCGCGTCATCATGACCTGGGTCGCAGTCCAGAATAATTGGCAGTGCCATAGCGGCTCCTTGTTCGCGTTATTTTGTGACAAGGGTAAGGCCTGCTAATGGAATGAACGAGAGGGTAAGCGTTAAAGCGTGATGCAGCGCGCACTCTGCCGAGTGCGCGCGGGAAGGTTAGTGCAGAATTTTCGCAAGGAAGTCTTTGGCGCGGTCCGATTTCGGGTTGGCGAAGAAGGCCTCTTTTTCGGCATCTTCAACGATCTTACCTTCGTCCATAAAGATCACCCTGTTGGCCACTTTGCGCGCAAAGCCCATTTCGTGGGTCACCACCATCATGGTCATGCCTTCATGCGCCAGCTCAACCATAACATCCAGCACTTCGTTGATCATTTCAGGATCGAGCGCGGAGGTGGGTTCGTCAAACAGCATGGCGACCGGATCCATACATAGCGCGCGGGCGATCGCCACGCGCTGCTGCTGACCGCCGGAAAGCTGCGCTGGAAACTTGTTGGCATGCGCGGAAAGGCCGACGCGCTCAAGCAGCTTTAAGCCCTTTTCGCGGGCGGCCGCTTTATCTCGCTTCAGCACCTTAACCTGCGCCAGAGTGAGGTTCTCAATAATCGACAGGTGCGGGAACAGCTCGAAGTGCTGGAATACCATGCCGACGTGAGAGCGCAGCTTTGCCAGATTGGTTTTCTTGTCGTTCACCTTGGTGCCGTTGACAAGAATTTCCCCTTGTTGCACGGGTTCCAGACCGTTGACGGTTTTGATCAGCGTGGATTTGCCGGAGCCGGACGGCCCGCACACCACCACCACTTCGCCTTTTTTTACTTCCGTGGAGCAGTCGGTCAACACCTGAAAGTGACCATACCATTTAGAGACGTTTTTCAGGGTAATCATTATACGGTCCTTTTCTTCAAGTAGCTGACCAGCAGCGAGGCGCTAAGACTAATCACAAAATAAACAAAACCAGCAAACAGAATCATTTCTACCTGGGTACCGTCACGTTCGCCGATAGTTGAGGCGGTACGGAAGAAGTCTGCGAGGCTTAACACGTATACCAGCGAGGTATCCTGGAACAGCACGATCCCCTGAGTCAGCAGCAGCGGCACCATGGCACGGAAGGCCTGCGGCAGAATGATAAGCTTCATCGACTGCCAGTGGGTCATCCCCAGCGCCAGCGCAGCGCTGGACTGGCCGCGTGAAATACTCTGGATACCGGCGCGGATAATCTCGGAGTAATAGGCGGCTTCGAACATCGAGAACGCCACCATTGCCGAGATCAGGCGAATATCGCTTTTCGGTGACAGCCCCAGTACGTTTTGCAGGAAACCGGGCACAATCAGGTAGAACCACAGCAGCACCATCACCAGCGGGACGGAGCGGAACACGTTGACGTAGGCTTTGGCAAACCAGGCAATCGGCTTGAAGGATGACAGGCGCATGACCGCCAGCAGCGTCCCCCAGACGATACCGATAACAATTGCCGTAACGGTAATTTTGAGCGTGACGACCAGACCTGCAATCAGGTAGGGCATCGACGGAACGATAGAACTCCAGTCAAATTCGTACATTATTTACCCCCCAGGTTGCCGGGCAGGCGGATTTTCCGTTCTACCACAGCCATCACTAACATAATGACCGCGTTAATCAGCACGTATGCCAGGGTAATCGCCGTAAAGGATTCCCAGGCGTGCGCGGAATAGTCCAGCAGCTTGCCGGCCTGTGCCGCCATATCGACCAGACCGATGGTGGAGGCGATGGCTGAGTTCTTCACCAGGTTCATCATCTCTGAGGTCATCGGTGGCACGATCACGCGATAGGCGTTCGGCAGCAGCACGTAGCGATAGGTTTGCGGCAGCGTAAGCCCCATCGCCAGCCCGGCGTTTTTTTGCCCGCGCGGCAGCGACTGAATTGCCGCACGCACCTGCTCACAAACGCGCGCGGCGGTGAACAGACCCAGGCAAATCATGGAGGAGAGGAAGAACTGAATGTTTGGATCCAGCTCGGATTTAAACCACATGCCGAGGTTTTCCGGCAGCAGCTCCGGCACCACAAGGTACCAGGTAAAGAACTGCACGATCAGCGGCACGTTGCGGAACAATTCGACGTAGCAGGTGCCGATACCCGATAAGAACCGGTTAGGCACGGTACGCAAAATGCCGAACAGCGAGCCGACGAGAAACGCGATAATCCAGGCGGTGATAGAGAGCGCGACGGTGACCTGGAAACCGCTCCAGAGCCAGCCGAGATAGGTGGTGTTGCCGAAAGGGGCCTGTTGTAAAAAGATGCCCCAGTTCCAGTCTATTGACATAATAAACTCCAGAAAAAAAAGGGTAGCAGTACGACCTGCTACCCTCGAAGATTGTTGAACAGCGTTTTGCGGTATTCAGGCCAGGTGGGGAACGACCACCTGACGTATAGTCTGTCCGTGCTGAACCACAATCGAGAGGGCAGATTGTTCCGCCCCATATTTTTTATTAGTTAAGCGCTTTATCGTTTGGCGTTTTGAACAGCGTTTTCATCTCTTCCGAGAGCTCAAAGTTCATGTTCAGATTTTTAGGCGGAATCGGGTTCTTGAACCACTTATCAAACCACTTGGTGGCTTCGCCGGAGGTCTGCGCCTGGGCGATAGTATCGTCCATCAGCTTTTTAAACTCAGGGTCATCTTTGCGCAGCATACAGCCATAGGCTTCCTGGGACTGCGGTTTGCCGACAATTTCCCAGTTGTCCGGTTTTTTGGCTTTCGCACGTTCGCCGGCCAGCAGCGCGTCATCCATCATAAAGGCTACCGCACGGCCGCTTTCCAGGGTGCGGAAAGAGTCGCCGTGGTCTTTGGCGCTAATGATGCGCATATTCATTTTCTGCTCGTCGTTCAGCTTATGCAGCAGAACTTCGGAGGTGGTACCGGAGGTCACCACTACCGCTTTGTCTTTCAGATCCGGGAAGTCTTTAATCGGACCGCCTTTTTTCACCAGCAGGCGGGTGCCGACGACGAAGATGGTGTCAGAGAAGGCGGCCTGCTTCTGGCGCTCGAGGTTGTTGGTGGTTGAGCCACACTCGAAGTCAAACGTGCCGTTTTGCAGCAGCGGAATACGGTTTTGAGAGGTAATTGGAATCAGCTTCACGTCCAGCTTCGGGTTGTTCAGCTTTTTCTTTACCGCTTCAACGATGGCGTTGGAATAGTCCTGAGAGTAACCGACCACTTTCTGCTGGTTATCGTAATAGGAGAACGGCACGGATGATTCGCGGTGACCCACGACGATAACGCCGTTTTTCGCGATTTTTTCCAGAGTCGATTGCTGCTGTGCGGCATCGGCGGCTGGCTTTGCGTCTTCAGCATGTGCCAGACCGGCGGTAACACCCATGACCAGCATGGCAGCGGCCAGTTTACGTAATTGCATATCCAACTCCTTTATCCTCTGCATCGGTAAGGATGCATTGATACCCATTGTGAATGTTGTGTTGTTATCACTGCGTCTTTAGCGTGCAGCGTTATCTGTGTTTGTTAGCATTTAGTTTGGCTTAATGTAAAGATTTTGCTGCGTTATTGTTTATTTTTGCGAAGCACACCGCACCGCTTTGAGGCAATAATCGCCGTTTGCACAAAAATGGTGCTACCGGCGGCGTGTCGTGGTGCAACCCAGTTGCCCCTGGCGGTGATATGCAGCTTCTTGATTATATAAAGCAATTGGCGTGCCAGAATGGGGCTTGGAAGAGGAAGTGCTGGTGGGGAAAATCGCGTAGGCCTGATAAGCGTAGCGCCATCAGGCCCGATGCAGCGCGACTGCCGGATGGCGGCGTACCGCCTTATCCGGCCTACATTCGATAGTGCAATACTTTATTTGCGACGTTGACGCAGGCTCATCACCAGGGCGCCAAAACCGAACAGCGCGGTAATCAGCCATAGCGTCCAATCACCGGTGCGCGCATACGGCGTCAGGCCGGTGGTTGGCGTCACCTTGGTGGTCAGTACCTGACGGGTGAACTGCGGGATCATATCCTGAATTTCACCGCGCGGGCCAATCACTGCCGTAATGCCGTTGTTGGTGCTGCGCAGCAGCGGGCGCGCCAGCTCCAGCGCGCGCATCCGCGCCATCTGGAAGTGCTGCCACGGGCCGATGGACTTACCGAACCACGCGTCGTTGGAGATAGTCAGCAGGAAGTTGGTGTCCGGGCGGAAGTTGTCGCGTACCTGCTGGCCGAGAATGATCTCGTAGCAGATCGCCGCAGTCAGCTTCAGATTATGCGCCTGCAGCTGCGGTTGAATGTACGGCCCGCGGCTGAAGGAGGACATCGGCAGGTCAAAGAACGGCGCCAGCGGGCGCAGAATCGATTCCAGCGGCACAAACTCACCAAACGGCACCAGATGGTTTTTGTTATAGCGGTTGCTGGATTCATAGCTGTACGGGCTGTCTTTGCCCAGCGTGATGATGGTGTTATAGGTGTCGTAGCGATTCTGCTTATTAAGGCGTGAGTCGACGATACCGGTAATCAGCGTGCTGTCTTTGGCGCGCAGTAAATCGTCCATCATGCTGAGGAAGCGCTGCTGGTTGATTTCCAGATCCGGAATTGCCGACTCCGGCCAGATAATCAGCTGCGATTTGCCCATCACCTGCTCGGTGGCGTCGAGGTAGACTTTCAGGGTATTCAGCAGCTGGTTTTCGTCCCACTTCAGCGCCTGAGGGATGTCGCCCTGTACCAGCGAAACCTGGGTCGTTTTGTCGGTTTGCAGGGTATACCACTGGATATAGCGCAGCGGGAAGGGCAGAGCGAACAGAATGACGCCAGCCGCCAGCGGACGCCAGTTGCGGGTAACCAGCGCCAGCGCCAGCAGGCCGCTCACCGCCATCAGCAGGAAGTTAATCGCGCCGACGCCCATCACCGGCGCCAGTCCTTTCAATGGGCCGTCAATCTGGCTGTAGCCAAACTGTAGCCATGGGAAGCCGGTGAGCACCCAGCCGCGCAGGAACTCGGTAAGCTGCCAGACCACCGGGGCGGCGATTGCCATGCGCACCCAGTTTGTCTTCGGCCATAAGCGCGACAAAATACCGGCAAAAAGCCCGGTATAGAGCGAGAGATAGGCGGCCAGCAGCACCACAAGAAAGACGTTAACCGGGCCGGGCATACCGCCGAACTGCGCAATACTCACGTAAACCCAGTTGATACCGGAGCCAAACAGGCCGAAGCCCCAGGCATAACCGATAGCGGCCGCCTGCACCGGGCGACGGTTGAGCGTCAGCCCTTGCAGGCCCATCAGCGATATTATCGCCGCTGGCCAGATGTCATAAGGAGAAAAAGCCAGCGTACCGCTGGCTCCGAAAAGTAGCGCCAGCAGCAGGCGAATGCGCTGGCGTTCAAGCAATGAGGCAAATGCCATGGAGATTATTCGTCCAGTTTCGGTTGGGGGGAATCGTCCGGAATCTTAACATGAACCTGAATAATACGACGGCTGTCGGCCATCGCCACCTTAAACTGGTAACCATCGATGTCGATAGTTTCCCCGCGCGCCGGCAGATGACCGAAAGCCTGCATGACCAGACCGCCGATGGTATCGACCTCTTCATCGCTGAAGTGAGTGCTGAAGGCATCGTTAAAGTCTTCGATCGACGCCAGCGCACGCACCGTCCAGGTGTGGCGGCTCAGCTGACGGAAGTCGATATCGTCTTCTTCGTCATACTCGTCTTCAATCTCGCCGACGATAAGCTCCAGAATATCTTCGATAGTCACCAGGCCCGAAACGCCGCCAAATTCATCGATAACGATAGCCATATGGTAGCGCTGGGAGCGGAACTCCTTGAGCATCCGGTCAACCCGTTTGCTTTCCGGTACGACAACCGCGGTGCGTAACACTTTATCCATGCTGAAGGCTTCGGCATCGCTGCGCATAAACGGCAGCAGATCTTTCGCCATCAGAATCCCTTCAATGTGATCTTTGTCCTCGCTGATGACCGGGAAGCGCGAGTGGGCGGACTCGATGATCACATCGAGACATTCGTCCAGCGTTTGGTTGCGTTTCAGGGTGATCATTTGGGAGCGAGGGATCATGATGTCGCGGACGCGCTGGTCGGCGATATCCATTACCCCTTCGAGCATGTCGCGCGTATCTTCATCGATAAGCTCGTTTTGCCCGGAATCACGGATCAGCGCCAGAAGATCGTCACGGTTTTTCGGTTCACCGTGGAAAAGCTGGCTGAGTAAGAGGGAGAAAAATCCCTTTTTGCTGTGTACTGTGTCACTACTGTGTGAATTGTCGTCGCTCATGGCGTCGTTTGGGTTCTCATGTTGATTTAACTGTCGCTCGCCGCGCGTAAACTCAGCGCCGGACGGCATGTATATTCGCTCTGTAGGCCGGATAAGCGCGGCGCCATCCGGCACAATGCCGGATGGCGGCCAGGCCTTATCAGGCCTACAGTTTATCGAACTGTTTATTCTTTCTCGGAAATGTACGGATCCTCATAGCCCAGAGCAAGCATTATCTCTGTCTCAAGGCTTTCCATCTCTTCCGCTTCGTCATCTTCAATATGGTCATAGCCCAGCAAATGCAGACTGCCGTGGACAACCATATGCGCCCAGTGGGCATCCAGCGGTTTTTCCTGCTCTGCGGCTTCCTGCTCAACCACCTGACGGCAGATGATCAGATCGCCCAGCAGCGGCATCTCCATTCCCGGCGGTGCTTCAAATGGGAATGACAGCACGTTGGTTGGCTTATCCTTGCCGCGATAGGTGAGGTTCAGCTCGTGGCTTTCGGCTTCATCCACCAGGCGAATCGTGACTTCCGATTCTTCCTGAAACTGCGGGATAACCGCATCCAGCCATGTCTGAAACTGACTTTCTTCTGGCAGACCGGTGTTGTTTTCACAGGCCAACTGGAGATCGAGGATCACCTGACTCATTTCTGCTCCTGCGCCTGAGCTTCGCGTTTACGTTCTGCGGCCTGCTCGGCTTTACGTTTTTGATCGGCTTCTTCCCACGCTTCATAGGCGTTCACAATGCGGGCAACCACCGGGTGGCGCACCACGTCTTCGCTGTGGAAGAAGTTAAAGCTGATTTCATCGACTTCGGCCAGCACTTCGATAGCGTGGCGCAGGCCGGATTTGGTGCTGCGCGGCAGGTCAATCTGGGTGACGTCGCCGGTAATGACCGCTTTGGAGTTAAAGCCGATACGGGTCAGGAACATCTTCATCTGTTCGATGGTGGTGTTCTGGCTCTCATCGAGAATGATAAAGGCATCGTTCAGCGTACGCCCACGCATGTAGGCCAGCGGAGCCACTTCAATCACGTTGCGCTCCATCAGTTTCTCAACCTTCTCGAAGCCGAGCATTTCGAACAGCGCGTCATACAGCGGGCGCAGATACGGGTCGACTTTCTGGCTCAGATCGCCCGGCAGGAAGCCCAGTTTCTCACCGGCCTCAACCGCCGGACGGGTCAGCAGAATGCGGCGAATCTCCTGACGCTCCAGCGCATCAACGGCAGCGGCGACGGCAAGGTAGGTTTTACCGGTACCCGCAGGGCCAACGCCGAAGGTGATGTCGTGATCAAGAATATGGGCGATGTACTGCGCCTGGTTTGGCGTACGTGGTTTAATCACGCCACGTTTGGTTTTGATATTGATAGCTTTGCCGTACTCCGGCACGCTCTCCGCGCTTTGTTCCAGCACGCGGGCTTCTTTTATCGCCAGGTGAATCTGTTCCGGCTCAATGTCCTGAATCTGGCCGCGCATCGGCGCGGTGTCCACATACAGGCTGCGCAGAATGTCGGCAGCGGCGGTCACGCAAATGGCGCGCCCCGTCAGTTTGAAATGGTTATCGCGGCGGTTGATCTCGATGCCCAGTCGTCGCTCCAGCTGTTTGATGTTGTCGTCAAACGGGCCGCACAGGCTCAGCAGACGGGCATTGTCTGCGGGCTTCAGGGTAATTTCGCGAGTGTCTATGTTCAAACTGTTCCTCTTATGTCTGTATAGCCGCAGGACAAGCGTCTTTGGCTCGTAAAGGAATTATTCACGCCGCAGCGGAAAGGCGCAAGCATTGCGATAAATATGGGGATAGCAGGAGGAAATACAAGGCCCGCCAGAACGGACGGGCCATGAAGATTACGGCTGGTAGATTCCAACGCCCAGGTCGCTCTCTTTGCGGGTGCGGGCAATGACCGACTCCGGAGATTCCACCACGCGCAGGCCCATCTCATCTTCGGTCCGTACCAGCTTACCGCGTAGCGAGTTGGTGTAAACGTCGATAATTTCGACGTCCACGAACTTGCCGACCATATCCGGGGTGCCTTCAAAGTTCACCACGCGGTTGTTTTCGGTGCGGCCGGTCAGCTCCATGATGCTCTTACGCGACGTGCCTTCCACCAGAATGCGCTGAACGGTGCCGAGCATGCGGCGGCTCCAGGCCATCGCCTGCTGATTGATGCGTTCTTGCAGGATGTACAGACGCTGCTTTTTCTCTTCCTCCGGCACGTCGTCAACCATATCGGCCGCCGGTGTTCCCGGACGGGCGGAGAACACAAAGCTGAAGCTCACGTCGAAGTTGACGTCGGCAATCAGCTTCATGGTCTGTTCGAAGTCTTGCGTGGTTTCGCCCGGGAAGCCGACGATGAAGTCGGAGCTAATCTGAATATCCGGGCGTGCGGCGCGCAGCTTACGAATAATCGACTTATATTCCAGCGCGGTATGCGGGCGGCCCATCATCGTCAGCACGCGGTCGGAACCGCTCTGAATCGGCAGATGCAGGAAGCTGACCAGCTCTGGCGTATCGCGATAGACGTCAATAATGTCGTCGGTAAACTCGATCGGGTGGCTGGTGGTGAAACGCACGCGGTCAATCCCGTCAATGGCGGCGACGAGGCGCAGCAGCTCGGCAAACGAGCCGGTGGTGCCGTCGTAGTTCTCACCGCGCCAGGCATTCACGTTCTGGCCAAGCAGGTTGACTTCGCGCACGCCCTGCGCCGCCAGTTGGGCTATCTCAAACAGGATATCGTCGCACGGACGGCTGACTTCTTCGCCGCGGGTGTACGGCACCACGCAGTAGGTACAGTATTTGTTGCAGCCTTCCATGATGGAGACGAATGCGGTTGGGCCTTCGGCGCGCGGTTCAGGCAGACGGTCGAATTTTTCGATTTCCGGGAAGCTGACATCAATAACCGGTCGGCGGTTATTGCGAACGGCATCGATCATTTCCGGCAGGCGATGCAGGGTTTGTGGCCCAAAAATAATGTCGACGTAGTGTGCGCGTTGGCGAATGAGCTTGCCTTCCTGAGACGCGACGCAGCCGCCAACGCCAATGATCACCTTTGGATTTTTTGCTTTGATTAATTTCCAGCGGCCCAGTTGGTGGAAGACTTTCTCCTGCGCTTTCTCACGAATTGAGCAGGTGTTAAGCAGTAATACATCGGCTTCTGCTGCGTTTTCAGTCAGTTGATACCCATGTGTGGCATCCAGCAGATCGGCCATCTTTGATGAATCGTACTCGTTCATCTGACAGCCCCAGGTCTTAATATGGAGTTTTTTTGTCATCGACTTGCTCTTGCTCAATTATGAATAGCCAACATTGCAGGGCGCGTATTGTAATGCTTTGGCGCGGTTGTGACCAGCCTGGCGGATATTCGCCGCAAAAGGCAAAAGTCCGGTAAACTGAAGGGATTCGGCTTTAAGGATAATAAATGATGACAATTCTACACGCTGACGTTGCCATTATTGGCGGCGGGATGGTCGGAGGGGCGCTGGCGCTGGCGCTGGCACAGAATGGTTTTTCGGTGACGGTACTCGACAAAGCCCCGCCGGTGGCCTTTGAGCCCACCGCGCAGCCAGACGTGCGCATTTCGGCCATTAGTGCGGCTTCGGTACAGCTTTTACGCAGCCTTGGCGTCTGGGATGCGGTGCTGGCAATGCGCGCGCATCCGTGGCGACGCCTGGAAACCTGGGAGTGGGAGACCGCGCATGTGGTCTTCGATGCTGCCGAGCTTAAGCTGCCGAATCTTGGCTATATGGTTGAAAACAATGTCCTGCAGCTGGCGCTGTGGCAGGCGCTGGAGGCGCACCCGCAGGTGACGCTGCTGCACGGCAGCGCATTACGCGCCATGCAGGCTCAGGACGCCGTTCATCGACTCCATCTGCAGGACGGCACAAATATTGAGGCCCGGCTGGTGGTGGGGGCCGACGGCGCGCTTTCGCAGGTGCGGCAGATGGCGGGCATTGGCGTGCAGGGGTGGCAGTATCCGCAGTCCTGTATGCTGATTACCGTGCAGTCCGAAAACGAACCTGGCGACAGCACATGGCAGCAGTTTACGCCTACCGGGCCGCGCGCTTTTTTACCGCTCTACGATAGCTGGGCCTCGCTGGTGTGGTACGACACGCCCGCCCGTATTCGTCAACTGCAGGCGATGTCGATGGGGCAGCTTCAGCGGGAAATCAGCGCACATTTTCCTCCGCGTTTAGGCAAGGTGACGCCGGTAGCGGCAGGGGCATTTCCGCTTACCCGACGCCATGCGCTGCAGTATGTGCAGCCGGGACTGGTGCTGGTGGGGGATGCGGCGCATACCATCCATCCGCTGGCCGGGCAGGGCGTTAACCTCGGCTATCGCGATGTCGACGCGCTGCTGGACGTACTGGCGAACGCGCGCAGCGTGGGCGAAGATTGGGCCAGCCTGCCGGTGCTAAGGCGCTATCAGTCGCGTCGTAAGATCGATAACCTGCTGATGCAGAGTGGGATGGATCTATTCTACGCCGGCTTTAGCAACGATCTTGGTCCGCTGCGCATTTTGCGCAATGTGGGGCTCATGGCGGCCCAACGTGCGGGGGTTTTGAAACGTCAGGCGCTGAAGTATGCGTTAGGGTTGTAGGCCGGATAAAGCAGAGCCGTCATCCGGCATCTTGCACCGCAGTGTCTGATGACGCTTTGCTTATCAGGCCTGCGGCACGCTGGATTCGGGATGGGACAAAAACAAAAAAAGCTCGCCGAAGCGAGCTTTTGAATTTGGCTGGGGTACGAGGATTCGAACCTCGGAATGCCGGAATCAGAATCCGGTGCCTTACCGCTTGGCGATACCCCAACAAATTGTTTTCGGATAATCGGGTAAACCCAATGCTCCTGAATATGGTGGCTACGACGGGATTCGAACCTGTGACCCCATCATTATGAGTGATGTGCTCTAACCAACTGAGCTACGTAGCCAAATTTTCTTTTCTTCGATGGCTGGGGTACCTGGATTCGAACCAGGGAATGCCGGTATCAAAAACCGGTGCCTTACCGCTTGGCGATACCCCAATACCGTCGCGGCGATCCGCAAATATCGAAGAAATATGGCTGGGGTACCTGGATTCGAACCAGGGAATGCCGGTATCAAAAACCGGTGCCTTACCGCTTGGCGATACCCCATCCGTGCAACGCTTATTGGTGAATGGTGCGGGAGGCGAGACTTGAACTCGCACACCTTGCGGCGCCAGAACCTAAATCTGGTGCGTCTACCAATTTCGCCACTCCCGCAAAAAAGATGGTGGCTACGACGGGATTCGAACCTGTGACCCCATCATTATGAGTGATGTGCTCTAACCAACTGAGCTACGTAGCCATCTTTTTTTCGCGTTACCTTATCGGCGTTGCGGGGCGCATTATGCGTATTGAGTTCTGGACCGTCAACATCTTTTTCAATGAAATTCACCGGAATGTGACTGTTTGGTTAGGTTGCGAACAGCATGACGCATTATTCGGCAATTATTGGCTATTTACCGTTATACCCGACCTTCACATTGCCCCGGCTGCGCGCGGGATTATCGAGTTAACACGCTCACAATCGAAACCACAGGACCACCGACTGTACGCTTTAATGCGCCAAAAGCCAGCGTTTTAAGCAGATGTCCGGCGCCGACGCGCAGGCTGTTCTCGATATAGCTTTTATCTTTCTGGCTGCTTAGCCACTGGGCTTGTTCCAGTTCACTCAGGAGTGCGCTCGCGGAGATACGTGAGGGATCGAAACTGACCGCCACTGAACCGGCGTACAAACGATGAACGACATCAAGGATCCCATCACGGGCGCGCAGCGAGTCCACCAGGCGCGTGACGTCCTGGGGATGGCGCTGGATCCAGCTGGAACGGATACGAATGCGATTGGGGGTCTGGTGCAGGTAAGGAGTCATAGCCGCCGCCTGTTTATTTTTAAAGTGGTAATGAGAGTAATTTATATTTGCATTAACACCCTGTCCAGCACTCCCCGCACGTCTTGCCAAAATGAAAGCCGAATAGCCTTTTGATACACCGCAAAAGAAGGGCGATTAGCGCTGTCTGGCGCGCGGCATCTGTGATTTGATTCATATCACCTATAAATATCAGGGTATTAAATGATATGCCTGTCGAATCCTTTAGCGACTTACTTACGCTGCGCCGCTTTGTCGAAGTGGCACACCATATACCCGGGCGTTTACGCCTGCGATTTTCCAATAAGCTCATCGCCAGCCTTAGCCAGGGCAAGCTCAAACAGCTGGATGCTTATTGCCATCCTGAAGGGTACCTCCGGCGATATCAGATCAATAGCGAAACCGGCTCGATCGTCCTTGAGTACGATGCCGCCGCCATTCGCCCACAAATTCTTAATCAACTCTTCGGCAGCGACGGTGAGCAGGCACAGCAGGCGCTGGCTCAGCTCGCATCCATCCTTGAACCTTCTCACTAAATGATAAAGGACAGCCATCATGAGCTCGAATGACAACAATACGCAGCAAGTTCCACCGGTAGGTTACTATCCTCCGTACGGCTACCCTTGGTATCCGTATCCACCGATGCCGCAGGGGATGGCCTGGCCGCAGAACGGTCAGATGCCAGCGCAACCGCCGGTTCCCCCACAACCGCAAATGCAGATGCCGCCGCAAATGGCGATGGGCTTTCCGCCGATGGGCTTCCCTCCGACTCCGCAGGGCGTGCCGCCGCAGTTTGCTCACCCACATCACCACCATCACCATCATGCAGCGCAGCAGGGCGTTGACTGGAGCCAGTACGCGCAGAGCGTTGTTGACGGCGCGATGGGCGAACAGGCGGGCCTGCTGAAAAATATTATCAGCACCGTCGGTATGGACGACAAAGAGTTCTGGAAAGGGGCAATGGTAGGCGCCGCCGTGACGCTGCTGCTGACCAACGATTCCGTGCGGGGCATGCTGATGCAGACGCTGGCCGGTGCAGGCGACATGCTGAAGGCCGGTACCAGTAAAGTGAAAGATGGCGTGAAAAACGGATCGGAAACGATTAAAGAAACCGCCACCTCCAGTGCGGCTATTTTCCGCGACACCATGAAAGCGGGAAAAGACGGTTTTCAGGAATCCGTAGAGCGCCATCGCCAGCCGACCGCTATGCCGTTTGAAGATGAGGATGCCGCGGATGAGCAACAATCCTGATCGCGATAAACGGGTCAGCCGCGCCGTTGTTGCCGGTGCGCTGGTCGGTGGAAGCGCCGCCTGCCTGCGGGAATGGCAGCGCTACCAGCAGAACGAGCAGACGTTAAACGAAGCGGCTTGCGCAGTGATGAAAGAGACGGCGAAAGCCAGCCTTATTAGCGGCACGGTCATGGCGATTGCTGACAGCAATAAGGCGCGTCCCCTGCAGTCTGTACTGACCATTATTGGCGTCGGCGCAGCGTCACTTTACCTGATGGATGCGATAGCCAAGCGAGGAAACAATGAATCAGCCTGAATACCTTTACAACCCTTACACCGGCATGTGGGAGCCGAATCCTGCCGCAGCGCCTGTACGCACATCGGCCGCCAATAATGGCCGTAACCATTTGATTACCGGACTGGTTGCCGGTGCGGCGATTACGTGGCTACTGACTAATCGTAATGTGCAGCAAGGCATTACCAATACGGCAACCAAGGCCTGGGGCACCGTGCGCGGTGAGATGGAAGAACTGAAAGAACGCGTTGCCGATCTGCAGGCCGAGCTGGATTACTATCGTAGCCAGAATAAGGATGATATCGCGTGAGTGCATCAGGCGAACGCGTGACGATCGTTCACCAGTTGCCCGGGCGTCTGCGCCTGCGGGTCTTTGCGCTGACCGATTATCCGCAGGCCGCTGGCTGGCTTAAGCAGCAAATCCTCGGATTGCCGGGCGTCAGCGGGGTGCGCATCCGCCCTTCGGCGCGCAGTGCGGTGATCCACTGGGATGGCGAGCGCACGACGGCGGCGGCGATTGTGGCGGCGGTGACCGCGCTGGACTGGCAGTCGGCAGACGACAGCGAGCTGGAGGCAGAATACTGCGGTGGCGATAACCTGCTCAATCTGGCTGGACTGGCATTGACGCAGGCGCTGCCGCCCCGCTGGGCTCGTGTGCCTGCGGCGCTGCTGACGGCGCCGACAATTCTGGAAGGCGCGCAGACGCTGAGCCAGGGTCAGTTGAAGGTTGAAGTGCTTGATGCGCTTGCGCTCAGCCTCTCAATGCTACGGGGAGACAGTCGAACCGCGATGTTGACGCAGTCGCTGCTGACGCTAGGCGAATACATGGAGCAGGAAACCAGCCGTCATTCTGACGCGCTGTTAGCCGATCTGATGCAGCCTCGTGAGCACCCGGTCTGGGTTGAGCGCGACGGCGAGAGCGTAGAGATCAACAGCAGCGAGCTGGTCGCGGGTGATGTGATGCTGCTGGGGCCGGGCGACAGCATTCCGGCTGACGGTACGGTAGTGCGCGGCGTGGCGCAGGTGAACCAGGCATCGATGACCGGTGAAAGCGTACCGGTACGTCGTGAGCACGGTTCCTGGGTCTATGCGGGCACGCAGATTCAGGAAGGTAACGTGGCTATTACGGCGGAGCAGGTGGGGGAATCTTCCTCAACGGCGCATATCCGGCGTTTTATTCGCGATTCCCTGACTCAGCGTAGCGAAACTCAGCGGGTCACTCAGCAGATGGCGGATCGCCGCGTGGCGATTACCCTCGGGGTGGGGGCTGCCGTCTTCGCGATGACGCGCAGCTGGCAGCGACTGGCCTCGGTTTTCCTGGTCGACTACTCCTGCGCGCTGAAGCTCAGTACGCCGATTGCGTTTAAATCGATCATGTATCGTGCCGCCCAGAGCGGTCTGCTGCTGAAAGGCGGACGCGCCATTGAGAAGCTCGCGGAAGTTGATACGGTGGTGTTCGATAAAACCGGCACGTTGACCCATGACCAAATGCAGGTCACGGATGTGATCAGCTTTGACGATCGGCTGGTACAGGCAAAACGGCTGTTGGCGATTGCCGCCTCGGTGGAAGAACACAGCAATCATCCGCTGGCTCATGCCGTGGTGGCGGCGGCTGAGCACCATGAGCTGCCGCATATTCCGCACGGAGAAGTGGAGTATGTGATTGCTCACGGCCTGCTGTGTTCGCTGGAAGAACACCAGATGGTGATCGGCAGCCGTCACTTCCTGGAAAGCCACTATGCGATTGATTTCTCACCTTATGAAGGAGAAATTAATGCGCTGGCGAATCAGGGGAGGCATCTGCTGTTTATCGGCTTCGATAACCAACTGGTGGGGATGATCGGTTTACAGGATCATCTACGTGAAGAAGCGGCTGATGTCATCGCGCAACTGAAGGCAACCGGTATCCGTCAGGTTGTGCTGCTGACCGGCGACCGGGCTGAGAAGGCTTACCAACTGGCGGATCGCGTTGGTATTGAGCACTACGTCGCTGAAGCCACGCCGGAGAGCAAGGTTGAGGTGGTGAAGGCGCTGCAGGGCAGAGGACATAAAGTTCTGTTCGTGGGCGACGGCATCAACGATGCGCCGGTGCTGACGCAGGCCGATGTTGGCCTGGCGATGAACCAGAGCACCGAGCTCGCGCAGCAGGCGGCGGATGCCGTGCTGTTGCAGGACACCCTGCACGGCGTCGTCGCAGCGCGTCAGCTGTCACTCGAGGCGATGAAGCTGGTTAACAGCAATATTAAGCTTACCGAGTGGATCAACAGCGCGATTATGCTGGCGGCGGCGCTGGGCTGGCTGTCACCGGGCGCGAGCGCGATGCTGCATAACGGCACGACGCTGGGTGTACTGCTCAGATCGCTGGCGGCGAAGAAGGGGCGTGGGGAGTAGTTTCCCCTCACCCTAACCCTCTCCCATTGGGAGAGGGAACCGTTCGGCGCTTGAGGTTTCTCGCCCCTCACACTGCACCAAAATAAAAGCCCCCCGATGTCGCCATCGGGGGGCTTTTTTACTTAAGCGGCAATCTTATTTATAAGCCGACTGGTGCACGCCTACCGCACGGCCTGACGGATCGTCCATGGTTTTGAACGCTTCGTCCCACTCGATGGCTTTTGCGGAAGAGCAGGCAACGGATGGGCCGCCCGGTACGCACTCCGCAGCGCTCGGCACCGGGAACAGCTCTTCAAAGATTTCACGGTACAGGTAGCCTTCTTTAGAGGTCGGCGTGTTGTACGGGAAGCGGAAGTGCGCGGTTTGCAACTGCTGGTCAGTCACCTGCTTAGCCGCCACTTCTTTGAGCGTATCAATCCAGCTGTAGCCTACGCCATCAGAGAACTGCTCTTTCTGGCGCCACGCCACGCTTGCCGGCAGATAGGACTCGAAGCATTCACGCAGCACGTGTTTTTCCATTTTGCCGTTGCCGCACATTTTGTCCTGCGGGTTGATACGCATGGCCACGTCGAGGAATTTTTTATCCAGGAACGGTACGCGCGCTTCCACGCCCCAGGCGGACATCGCTTTGTTGGCACGGGCGCAGTCGTACATATGCAGCGCCTGCAGCTTACGCACGGTTTCTTCGTGCAGCTCTTTGGCGTTTGGCGCTTTGTGGAAGTACAGGTAGCCGCCGAACACTTCGTCAGAACCTTCGCCAGACAGCACCATCTTGATGCCCATCGCTTTGATTTTACGCGACATCAGGTACATCGGCGTTGAGGCGCGAATGGTGGTCACATCGTAGGTTTCAATGTGATAGATAACATCGCGAATCGCATCCAGGCCTTCCTGCACGGTGAAGTGAATTTCATGGTGCACGGTGCCAAGGTGGTTAGCTACTTCCTGTGCGGCTTTCAGGTCCGGAGAACCTTCCAGACCGACGGCGAAGGAGTGCAGCTGCGGCCACCAGGCTTCAGAGCGTTCCTGATCTTCTACGCGACGGGCGGCGAATTTTTTGGTGATCGCGGAGATAACCGAAGAATCCAGACCACCGGACAGCAGTACGCCGTAAGGAACGTCGGACATCAGGTGACTTTTCACCGATTCTTCCAGCGCCTGACGCAGTTCATTTTTATCGGTCACGTTGTCTTTGACGGCATCGTAGTCGAACCAGTCACGCTGATAGTACTGACGAATCTCACCGTCTTTGCTCCACAGGTAGCTACCTGCCGGGAACTCTTGAATAGTACGGCATACCGGGGTCAGCGCTTTCATTTCAGAAGCAACGTAGAAGTTCCCGAATTCGTCATGGCCCATGTACAGTGGGATGATACCGATATGATCGCGGCCAATCAGATAGGCGTCTTTTTCGCTGTCGTACAGCGCGAAGGCGAACATACCCTGCAGGTCGTCGAGGAACTCAGGGCCTTTTTCCTGGTACAGCGCGAGGATCACTTCGCAGTCTGAGCCGGTCTGGAACTGGTAACGGTCAGCGTATTCCGCACGTAGCGCCTGATGGTTGTAAATTTCGCCGTTGACCGCCAGAGCGTGCGTTTTCTTTTCGTTATACAGCGGCTGCGCGCCGGCGTTGACGTCAACAATCGACAGGCGTTCATGGGCCAGAATCGCTTTGTCGCAGGCATAAATACCGGACCAGTCCGGGCCACGGTGACGCATCAGGCGGGAGAGCTCAAGCGCCTTTTTACGCAGCTCGCCCGCGTCAGTTTTAATATCCAGTACACCGAAAATAGAACACATAGACTTCTCCGTTAACCCTGTGGTGTTGTGCTGCAAAAGTGTGTGGCATTCGCCTTCGTTGAGATAAAAAATGCCGCAAAGGGGGGCGCGGTGCAAGCGTTTTAGCCGCTGTGGGATAAAAAGTGCAACAGGAGTTATTGGATGTTGAAAAATGGTGATTCTATAAGCGAAGTTTTTGACGATTATTCAATAATTCGTGCTTTTTATTAGATGGTGTGATTTTAATGGCGGGTAAATGCAAAAAACCACGTCCGGGGACGTGGTTTTGTTTAGATAATATCGATTTCCGCGACTGACGGATAAATCCAGGATGGCCTGAATGGCATATTGTCGATGTCATCAACGGTAGAGACGCCAGAGAGGACCAGAATCGTTTCCAGCCCGGCCTGGAATCCGGCCAGAATATCGGTGCGTAGATTATCGCCAACGATCACCGTTTGCTCTGAGTGCGCCTGCATCTTGTTAAGCGCGGCGCGAATGATCCACGGACTTGGCTTGCCCACGACGAAGGGTTTGCGGCCAGAGATTTTTTCAATGCCTGCGCAAAGCGCGCCGCATGCCGGATAGTATCCGCGCCCGTGCGTGTCGGGGTTCGTGGCGATGAAGCGTGCACCATTGGCCACGAAGAACGCCGCTTTGTGCATCATTTCCCAGTTAAACGAGCGGGTTTCGCCAACGATAACGAAGTCCGGGTTGACGTCAGTAATGGTGAATCCGGCTTTATACAGTTCATGAATCAGTGCGCCTTCGCCCACCACATAGGCTTTTTTCCCTTCCTGACGACGCAGAAAATCGGCCGTGGCCATGGCGGAGGTATAAAACACGCTGTCAGGAACGTCGATGCCGGCGGTCGCGAAACGGTTTGCTAAATCCTGGCCCGTCTGTGAAGGGTAGTTGGTCAGGCAGAGAAACGGCATACCTTTATCCAGCACGCGCGCGACGAACTCTGCCGCGCCCGGCACCGCAACGTTATCGTGCATCAGCACGCCGTCAATATCACAGATTACATTCTGAATGGTCATGGACTACCTGGCGTTTGTTTTAAAGAGGCGTAATTATACACGTTATCCTTCAGGCTGCCTTGTCGTTGGCCTGTTCTCTCATTCTTTACGCTTGTTTTCTCAGCTCTTCGAACCATTCAGGATGTTTTTCTAAGGTCTTAAACAGCAGAATGAGTGGCTTGGGGGGCGCAATTCGCCCCGTTTCATAACGGCTAAAGGCGTTTGCGCCGCCGCCAAATATTTCTGCTGCCTGGCGCTGATCGAGTTCCAGACTTTTTCGTACGCGGGCGATGAACGCAGGGTCAACCTCACGAGCATTGACCTGGCGGTTAAATTCCACCATGCCAGCCATATACGCATCGCCTTCACCTTTGCCAAAGATAATTTCACCGCAGGCGTCACAGTACTGGCCTTTTACGCCGTAAAAAGTTGTTTTATTCCCTTTGTATTCATAGGGGATATTGCGACATTCATGCTTGAGTTCCGCACCACCACAAAGAGGACATTTCATGCTATAGCTCCTTAAATGACACTATCAGGAGGTTGCCTGATACGATGAATTTTATGTATAGAGGCTGCCCTCTGTAGATCGGGCGATAGACCTCATGCCAGATGGTGTGGTCATGATGCGCCGTCATGCTTTTGTAAAAATCGCTGGTGTTCAGTGCCATAACAACCTCAAGGAGGTCCTGTTTTGACCGAAATCCGATTTGAGACGCGCTGATTAACGCTGTATTTGTGATGCTGACAAGACCATTACGGGCCATGTTTTTTAGGATGCTTAATCGGGTATGCGGCGTTCTCTTTTCCATAAGATTAACCTAAATGCCAAATTTGGCAAATAGGTTAATGGAGGCGAGCGGTGTGTCCAGATACGCTGATATAAAGATTTGCGCCACATCAACAGTTGCAACGCATTACTTGCCGGTTTGCGACTACCCTTCCAGCAAATGCTGTAGCAGGATACCGTTCAACATCGCGCGTTTGACCAGCGCAAAAGCGCCGATAGCCGAGCGGTGGTCGAGGGTTGAACGCACAACCGGTAGATTCTTGCGAAAGGCCTTTAAAACCTGCGTGTTGATGCAGCCTTCAATGGCGGGCAACAGTACGCGGTCGGCCTCGATGATTTCACCGGCAATCACCACTTTCTGCGGGTTAAACAGGTTGATGGCAATGGCGATGGTTTTTCCCAGATGGCGACCAACGTGTTCAATGACTTCGGTCGCTAGCGGGTCGCCTTTATTGGCGGCTTTGCAGATGGTTTTGATATGGCAGTCATCAAGCGTAACCCGGCTCTGATAGCCCTGTTCGAGCAGATGACGTACGCGTTGTTCGATAGCGGCGTTGGCGGCAACGGTCTCCAGACAGCCGAAGTTGCCGCAGTGACAGCGTTCACCGAGCGGGTCGACCTGAATATGACCAATTTCACCGACGTTACCATTACGGCCGATAAAAATGCGCCCGTTGGAGATAATGCCCGCACCGGTGCCGCGATGCACGCGCACCAGAATGGAGTCTTCACAGTCCTGGCTTGCACCAAAGTAGTGCTCGGCCAGCGCCAGGCTGCGGATATCGTGGCCGACAAAGCAGGTCACTTTAAAACGTTTTTCCAGCGCTTCAACCAGCCGCCAGTTCTCTACCGGAATATGCGGCATATAGCGAATCACGCCGCTCTCCGGGTCAACCAGACCGGGTAAAATGACGGAAATCGCAATCAGCTCGCGGATTTTACGCTGGCACGATTCAATAAAGGTGGCGATGGTATTAAGCAGCGCATGTTCCAGCGTCTCCTGGGTGCGCTCCGGCAGCGGATAATGTTCTTCTGCGACGGCTTTACTGCTCAGATCGTACAGCGTCAGCGTCGTGTCGTGACGGCCCAGGCGCACACCAATCGCGTGGAAGTTGCGGGTTTCGGTGATGATAGAGATAGCGCGGCGGCCTCCGGTGGAGGCCTGCTGATCGACTTCTTTGATCAGCCCGCGTTCAATAAGCTGACGCGTGATTTTGGTCACGCTGGCGGGAGCAAGCTGGCTTTGCTCGGCAATCTGAATACGCGAGATTGGCCCATGCTGGTCAATCAGGCGGTAAACGGCCGCGCTGTTTAGCTGTTTTACGAGGTCAACATTACCAATTTGAGCTTGTCCGCCTGATGTCATACTTTCTCTTACTTAGTAACGACCTCGTTGCCATTAACGATGGTCTTGATGATGTTAAAGTCGTGCGTAAATGCGGTCAGGTTCGCGACTTTGCCTGGCCCAATGCTGCCAAGGCGTTTGTCGACGCCAATGGCGCGGGCAGGGTAGAGCGTCGCCATGCGCAGCACTTCGTCCAGCGCGATATTCGCGTGCTCGACCAGATTGCGTACACCTTCGATCATCGTCAACGATGAGCCGCTGAGGGTACCGTTCTCATCTACGCAGAGCCCATTGCGGTAGTATATTGTTTTACCGGCAAAAATGAACTGCTCAATATTGGCACCTGCCGGCGCGGTGGCGTCGGTGACCAGGCACAGCTTATCGCCTTTCAGGCGCTTGGCGTTACGGATATTAATAAAGTCGACGTGCAGACCGTCGGCGATAATTCCGCAGTAAATTTCGTTGGCATCGAGAATGGCGCCGGTCAGGCCTGGTTCACGGCCGGACATATACGGCATCGCGTTAAACAGATGCGTAGCAAAGGTAATACCCGCGCGGAAACCGATGCGCGCTTCTTTCGCCGTGGCGTTAGAGTGACCGGCAGAAACCACGATACCGGCATTTGCCAGCGCGGTAATGACTTCCGGTTCTACCATTTCGGGTGCCAGGGTGACTTTGGTGATGACGTCGGCGTTATCGCAAAGGAATTTCACCAGCTCAGCATCCGGCTTGCGCACGAAGTCCGGATTGTGGGTGCCTTTTTTCACCAGGTTCAGCCACGGGCCTTCAAGGTGCAGGCCCAGCGCCTGGTTCGGGTGTTTAGCGAGATACTCACGCATCACGCGCACGCCCTGTTTCATCAGATCGTCGCTGGTGGTGATAAGCGTCGGCAGGAAGTTTGTGCAGCCCGACTTTTCGTTGGCTTTTTGCATAATTTCCAGCGTTTCAACGGTAACCGCCTCGGCGGTATCGTTGAACTGTACGCCGCCGCAGCCGTTAAGCTGAACGTCGATAAAGCCCGGGGCGATAATGGCGCCATTAACGGAACGCTGTTCGACGTTCGCGGGTACATCAGCCAGTGGGCAAACACGTTCAATAAGGCCATTGGCGATGATAATCGCATGGTCATCCAGAATTTCGTGACCGGTAAAGATCCGGCCATGGGTTAATGCATACATTACGACCCCCGGTATTCAAAAATGTTGTCCCGCGACGGAGCGCGGGACGATAATACATTACAGACCTTTAATATTTTCAGCTTCTAATTCAGTGAAATATTTCAGGGTCTTCACCTTCAGTTCCATCGTGGACGGTTCGTCACAGACGATCAGTGATTTCGGGTGCAGCTGCAGACAGGTAATGGTCCACATGTGGTTAACGTTGCCTTCTACCGCCTGCTGCAGCGCCAGCGCTTTCGTTGCGCCCTGCACCAGAATCATCACTTCTTCGGCATCCAGCAGAGTACCCACGCCCACGGTCAGCGCATATTTAGGCACCAGCGCTACGTCGCCATCGAAGAAGCGAGAGTTGGCTACGCGCGTTTCGTGAGTCAGCGTTTTGATACGGGTACGCGAAGAGAGCGAAGACGCTGGCTCGTTGAACGCGATGTGACCGTCGTTACCCACGCCGCCCATAAACAGGTGGATTTTACCGTAAGAGCGGATTTTTTCTTCGTAGCGGCGGCATTCGGCATCCACGTCCGGCGCGTTACCGTTCAGCAGGTTGATATTTTCTTCAGGAATATCGATGTGATCGAAGAAGTTACGGTGCATGAAGCTGTAGTAGCTTTCCGGATGCTCTTTCGGCAGGCCAACATATTCGTCCATGTTGAAGGTGACGACGTGCTTGAAGCTAACCTGGCCCGCTTTATGCATTTCGACTAAGACTTTATAAGTCGCCAGCGGGGTACCGCCGGTTGGCAGGCCGAGGACAAACGGGCGGTCGGCGGTGGGTTTAAACGCATTGATGCGGTTAACGATGTGGCGAGCAGCCCATTTGCCGACTTGTTCAGCGTTAACGAGAGGAATCAGTCTCATTCTTCACCTCAAAATGTAAAATGTAAGAAGTTGGCGGATGGCGTCTCCGTGCACTCTCTAAGCGTAACCTGTTTGCATCGATAGGGAGCAATCCGTTTTGATTTTTTGAATGATAAAATAAGTTTTCAGTGTTAGCCAGTAAAAGGGAGTGGTGATAACAATATTTGGTGACTGTAGTCACAAAAAACACGTGTTTAATTTGCGATACGAATTAAACTTTCACACACTCTGATGCCTGAACAGGTGTGTATGCAGTTTACAAGACATCACAGTGTCATGCTTTTTTACACAATAAAAAATGGCTTAAATGAGCCGTGTCGGGGTCTCGTAGGGGGAATAAGATGAATATTTTAGGTTTTTTCCAGCGACTAGGTAGGGCCTTACAGCTCCCTATCGCCGTGCTGCCGGTGGCGGCGCTGTTGCTGCGATTCGGTCAGCCAGATTTACTGAACGTTGCGTTTATTGCGCAGGCCGGTGGGTCTATCTTTGATAACCTGGCGCTAATCTTCGCTATCGGTGTGGCATCCAGCTGGTCGAAAGACAACGCGGGTTCGGCAGCGCTGGCGGGCGCAGTAGGTTATTTCGTATTGACCAAAGCAATGGTTACCATCAACCCAGCGATTAACATGGGGGTACTGGCCGGTATCATCACCGGTCTGGTTGCGGGTGCGACGTACAACCGTTGGGCGGGCATCAAACTGCCTGACTTCCTGAGCTTCTTCGGCGGTAAACGTTTCGTGCCGATCGCCACCGGTTTCTTCTGCCTGGTACTGGCTGCTATCTTCGGCTACGTGTGGCCGCCGGTGCAGAACGCCATCCACGCAGGTGGTGAATGGATCGTGGGCGCTGGCGCGCTGGGCTCCGGTATCTTTGGTTTCATTAACCGTCTGCTGATCCCAACCGGTCTGCATCAGGTGCTGAACACTATCGCCTGGTTCCAGATTGGTGAATTCACCAACGCGGCGGGTGCGGTCTTCCACGGTGACATCAACCGCTTCTATGCGGGTGACGGCACTGCGGGGATGTTCATGTCCGGCTTCTTCCCGATCATGATGTTCGGTCTGCCGGGTGCGGCGCTGGCGATGTACTTCGCAGCACCGAAAGCACGTCGTCCGATGGTTGGCGGTATGCTGCTGTCCGTCGCGGTCACCGCGTTCCTGACCGGTGTGACCGAGCCGCTGGAATTCCTGTTCATGTTCCTGGCACCGGTACTGTACCTCCTGCATGCGATTCTGACCGGCGTAAGCCTGTTTATCGCTACGCTGCTGGGTATCCACGCGGGCTTCTCCTTCTCCGCTGGCGCCATCGACTACGTGTTGATGTACAGCCTGCCGGCAGCAAGTAAGAACGTCTGGATGCTGGTGGTAATGGGTCTGGTGTTCTTCGTTATCTACTTCGTACTGTTCAGCGTGGTTATCCGCATGTTTAACCTGAAAACGCCGGGCCGTGAAGATAAAGACGACAGCGTGGTAACTGAAGAAGCAAACAGCAACACCGAAGAAGGCTTGAACCAGCTGGCCACTAACTACATTGCCGCCGTAGGGGGCACTGACAACCTGAAAGCGATTGACGCCTGCATTACCCGTCTGCGCTTGACCGTTGCTGACTCTGCGAAAGTGAACGATGCCGTATGTAAACGTCTCGGCGCCTCCGGCGTAGTGAAACTGAACAAGCAAACCATCCAGGTTATCGTGGGTGCGAAAGCGGAATCTATCGGCGACGCCATGAAGAAAGTGGTTGCGCGTGGCCCGGTTGCCGCAGCGGCAGCGGACAGCGCTACACCGGCAGCACCGGCGGCGGCAAAACCGCAGGCTGTGGCGAATGCCGCAACCGTAGAAACCCTGGTTTCTCCGATTACCGGTGATGTGGTGGCGCTGGAGCAGGTACCTGATGAAGCGTTCGCCAGCAAAGCGGTTGGTGACGGCGTCGCGGTGAAACCGACGGACAAAATTGTCGTTTCCCCGGCTGCGGGCACCATTGTGAAAATCTTCAACACTAACCATGCGTTCTGTCTGGAAACAGACAAAGGTGCGGAAATCGTTGTCCATATGGGTATCGATACCGTTGCGCTGGAAGGGAAAGGCTTTAAACGCCTGGTTGAAGAAGGTGCGGAAGTGACGGCAGGCCAGCCTATCCTGGAAATGGATCTGGACTTCCTGAACGCGAACGCGCGTTCAATGATTAGCCCGGTGGTGTGCAGCAACAGCGATGATTTCGGCGGCCTGGTGATTAAGGCTGAAGGTCACGTCGTTGCAGGGCAAACGCCGCTGTATGAGATTAAAGGTAAGTAATCGCTCCTGAGTAAAGTAGATTAATGCCTTAAGCGGCGGGGGGAGATCCTCCGCCGCTTTTTTTTGTCGTAAATCCCCCCATATACACCAGAGAGACGCCATTTTTGTGCAACTAATAGTTGTCTCTTAGCGCCGCTTATAAGATCATGTGCCGTTATACGTTGTTTACGCTTTGAGGAATCCAAGATGAGTGAGGCTGAAGCCCGCCCGACTAACTTTATTCGTCAGATCATTGATGAAGATCTGGCTACCGGTAGGCACACCACGGTGCATACTCGTTTTCCGCCAGAGCCGAATGGTTATCTGCACATCGGCCATGCGAAATCCATCTGCCTGAACTTCGGCATTGCGCAAGACTACCAGGGCCAGTGCAACCTGCGTTTCGATGACACCAACCCGGTCAAAGAAGACATCGAATACGTTGACTCCATCAAAAATGACGTCGAGTGGTTAGGTTTTCACTGGTCTGGCAACGTTCGCTATTCCTCGGATTACTTCGATCAGCTGCACGCATACGCGGTAGAGCTCATCAATAAAGGCCTGGCCTACGTTGACGAACTGACCCCAGAACAGATCCGCGAGTACCGCGGCACGCTAACCGCACCGGGTAAAAACAGCCCGTTCCGCGATCGCAGCGTGGAAGAGAACCTGGCGCTGTTCGAAAAAATGCGTACCGGCGGCTTTGCGGAAGGTACCGCCTGTCTGCGCGCGAAAATCGATATGGCGTCGCCGTTTATCGTCATGCGCGATCCGGTGCTGTACCGCATTAAATTTGCCGATCACCACCAGACCGGCACCAAGTGGTGCATCTACCCGATGTACGACTTTACCCACTGCATCAGCGATGCCCTGGAAGGCATTACCCACTCGCTGTGTACGCTGGAATTCCAGGACAACCGTCGTCTGTACGACTGGGTACTGGACAACATTTCCATTCCGGTTCACCCGCGTCAGTATGAATTCTCGCGCCTGAATCTGGAATACACCGTGATGTCCAAGCGCAAGCTGAACCAGCTGGTCATGGAAAAACACGTAGAAGGTTGGGACGACCCGCGTATGCCGACCATCTCCGGTCTGCGTCGTCGTGGCTACACCGCCGCGTCCATCCGTGAGTTCTGTAAACGCATCGGCGTGACCAAGCAGGACAACACCATTGAGATGGCATCGCTGGAATCCTGCATTCGCGAAGATCTGAACGAAAATGCGCCGCGCGCGATGGCGGTTATCGATCCGGTTAAGCTGGTTATCGAAAACTACCCGCAGGGCGAAAGCGAAATGGTCGCCATGCCTAACCATCCGAATAAGCCGGAGATGGGCAGCCGCGACGTGCCGTTCAGTGCGGAAATCTGGATCGATCGCGCCGACTTCCGTGAAGAAGCGAACAAACAGTACAAGCGTCTGGTGATGGGCAAAGAAGTTCGCCTGCGTAACGCCTACGTCGTGAAAGCAGAACGCGTGGAGAAAGATGCTGAAGGCAATATCACCACCATCTTCTGCACCTACGATGCCGATACCCTGAGCAAAGATCCGGCCGATGGTCGCAAGGTGAAGGGCGTGATTCACTGGGTGAGCGCCGCGCATGCGCTACCGGTAGAAATTCGTCTGTATGACCGTCTGTTCAGCGTGCCGAATCCGGGCGCTGCGGAAGACTTCCTCGCGGTGATGAACCCTGAGTCGCTGGTCATCAAGCAGGGCTATGCCGAACCGTCTCTGCAGGCCGCAGAGGCCGGTAAAGCGTATCAGTTTGAGCGTGAGGGGTACTTCTGTCTCGACAGCCGCTACACCACCGCGGATAAGCTGGTCTTTAACCGTACCGTCGGTTTACGTGATACCTGGGCGGGCTAAGCTCAGTCAGCAGAATAAAAAACGCCGCTTTTGCGGCGTTTTTTTTACGCCAGAATCAGGAGGGCAATTTTGTCCCCGTATCGTTCATGATGACTTATCATTTCGCAGAGCGAATTAATAGTAATATCCTGGGTCTGATACGTTCGTTTTTTTTCACAACTCCCATCACACATTCTGAATGTAAACGGTCTCATTAACATTCCACTCAGGCCCCGCAAGGGTTGGCGTAGATAAATGTTAATAACGCATTACGTTACACATTGAAACCAAATATGTGCGCTTTGTCATAATCCTGCACTCTTGTTGCGGAAAAGGATTGATAATTCGCGTCGCGAAAAATAGTCTATCCGTGTACTAAATATCTTTTTCCAGAAGTTCATTTTTTTTAAGTTTTATTTTTTGCCTCTGCTTTGCGGCGGCATTTTAAAAGTCAAAGAGGATATAACTATGCGTACGTTTAGTGGCAAACGTAGTACGCTGGCGCTGGCTATCGCCGGTGTGACAGCTCTCTCAGGTTTTGCAATGACCCCGGAAGCCAAAGCGGAAGGGTTTATTGATGATTCAACATTGACCGGTGGCGTCTATTACTGGCAGCGTGAACGTGACCGTAAAGATGTGACCGACCACGACAAATATAAAACCAACCTTTCCCACTCCACCTGGAACGCTAACCTTGATTTCCAGTCTGGCTATGCGGCTGACATGTTCGGTATTGATATTGCGGCGTTTACCGCAATTGAAATGGCGGAAAGCAGCGAAAGTGGCCACCCGAACGAAATTGCCTTCTCGTCGAAAAACAAAGGTTACAGCGAAGATTACAGCGGCGATAAGAGCGGTATCAGCCTGTATAAAGCGGCAGCTAAATTTAAACTGGGCCCAACCTGGGCACGTGCCGGTTACATTCAGCCAACCGGTCAAACCCTGCTGGCGCCGCACTGGAGCTTTATGCCGGGTACCTATCAGGGTGCTGAAGCCGGGGCGAATTTCGACTACGGCGACAACGGTGCGCTGAGCTTCTCGTACATGTGGACCAACGAGTATAAAGCGCCGTGGCACCTGGAGATGGACGACTTCTATCAGGCCGATAAGAAGACCAAGGTTGATTATCTGCACTCCGTTGGTGCGAAATATGATTTCAAAAACAACCTGGTGCTGGAAGCGGCATTCGGTCAGGCGGAAGGGTATGTTGATCAGTACTTCGCCAAAGCCAGCTACAAGTTTGATATTCCTGGCGGCCCGCTGACCACCAGCTACCAGTTCTACGGTACGCGCGACAAGGTTAACGACGGCAGCGTAAACGATATCTATGATGGCACCGCCTGGCTGCAGGCGCTGACATTCGGCTACAAGCTGAACGAAGTCTTTGACTTCCGCCTGGAAGGGACCTGGGTTAAGGCCGACGGTCAGCAGGGTTACTTCCTGCAACGTATGACCCCGACCTACGCATCGTCCAACGGTCGTCTGGATATCTGGTGGGATAACCGTTCTGACTTCAACGCCAACGGCGAAAAGGCGGTCTTCTTCGGTACCATGTATGACCTGAAGAACTGGAACCTGCCGGGCTGGGCAGTAGGGGCTTCCTATGTCTATGCATGGGATGCGAAGCCAGCGACCTGGCAGAGCAACCCGGATGCTTACTACAACAAAAACAACACTATCAGAGAGTCTGCATACAGTCTGGATGCGATGTACACCGTACAGGAAGGCCGCGCGAAGGGTACGCTCTTCAAACTGCACTTCACTCAGTATGACAACCACTCCGATATCCCGAGCTGGGGCGGTGGTTACGGCAACATCTTCCAGGATGAGCGCGACGTGAAATTCATGGTTATCGCTCCGTTCACTATTTTCTGATGCATGATGCGGCAGGGGGAGACCTCTGCCGCCGCTAAGAGGCTCATCGTATGAAAAAACTGATTATGGTTGCTCTGATGGCCGCAGGGCTGACCGCCTGTGTTCAGCCGCCAGCGCCAAAAGAAGACAGCAAACTGAAGGATGCCTACAGCGCCTGTATCAACACCGCGCAGGGTAATCCGGATAAAATCGAAGCCTGCCAAAGCGTGCTGAACGTGCTGAAACAAGAGAAGCAGCACCAGCAGTTTGCTAACCAGGAAAGCGTGCGCGTGCTGGATTATCAGCAGTGCATTCAGGCAACCCGTACCGGTAACGACCAGGCGGTAAAAGCCAAATGCGATAAAATGTGGCAGGAAATTCGCAGCAACAATACTCCTGCGCAAAAATAAATATTCCGCCACGCTAATCAATGAAAAAACCGCTGCTTGCAGCGGTTTTTTTATGGCCAATATCTGACGGCAGGCGAAAAAAAACCAGCGGATAGCGCTGGTTTTTAACGAAGACGACGCGTTATTTTTCTACGGCGTCGTGAGCGTGTTCATCTTCACGGCAGTCGCCTTCAGCGCAGTGGCCGTACAGATAAAGACTATGGTTAGTCAGGCGAATACCGTGCTTCGCGGCGATTTCACGCTGGCGAGCTTCAATGGAATCATCGCTGAACTCGATCACTTTCCCGCAATCAAGGCAGATCAGGTGATCGTGGTGATGCTGCTGGGTCAGTTCGAAAACGGATTTGCCGCCTTCAAAGTTATGACGGGTAACGATGCCAGCATCGTCAAACTGGTTCAGGACGCGGTAAACCGTCGCCAGACCAATTTCTTCACCCATGTCGATCAGGCGTTTGTATAAGTCTTCCGCACTGACATGGTGGTTGTCCGGCCCCTGAAGCACTTCCAGGATCTTTAACCGTGGAAGTGTGACTTTCAGGCCAGCCTTCTTTAATGCGGTATTATTGTCAGTCATGCGGAATCTGTCCTGTTGCTAAACGATTAACTTCCATCAGCGAAAGTATCACAGAGAATTCACCCGTTTTAATGCGTCTCATTATAGAATGACCCTATTGAAATGAAAACAGCAAGACTTGGGTAAACTAAGCTTTCAAAAACGAGGCTTCATCGACAAACTCCCGATGAGACCGCGCTAAATCAGAAGATATTGTACAGGTATGCGCTAAAAAGTTAAAAAAATGTAGCTATTATTTTGATTGCTTTTACCTATTAATGAGGCGCAATTTCATAATTGCGCCTCATTATCATCAGGCGTTTTTAATTTCGTCCAGGTGCAGTTCTTCCGCGACCTGTTTAACCCATTTTTCAACGCGCTCTGCGGTCAGCTCCGGCTGACGATCTTCGTCAATGGCCAGACCGACAAAGTGGTCGTCATCGGCCAGACCTTTAGAGGCTTCAAAATGGTAGCCCGCGGTCGGCCAGTGGCCGACGATGGTGGCGCCGTTTGGTTCAATGATGTCACGGATGGTGCCCAGCGCATCGCAGAAGTATTCCGCATAATCTTCCTGATCGCCGCAGCCGAACAGCGCAACCAGCTTACCGTTGAAGTCCACTTCTTCCAGTGATGGGAAGAAATCATCCCAGTCGCACTGTGCTTCACCGTAGTACCAGGTCGGGATACCCAGCAGCAGGATATCGTAGCCCGCCAGGTCTTCTTTGCTGCTCTTGGCAATGTCGTGAACGTCTGCGACATCTTTACCAAGCTGTTTTTGAATCATTTTTGCGATATTTTCGGTGTTCCCGGTGTCGCTACCGAAGAAGATGCCAACGATTGCCATGAGTAAAATAACCTCTTGAAACTTAATGATATGGTGGTGGCTTATTGCCCACAGATAAGGGCAATCATAGCAGAACAGAGAAGCGTGCGGAAACAGCTATCGTGCCGGACTGCACACTCTGCTACATGAAAGTGTGTTCTGGGGGATTTTTCAGACGTTCCCCTGTCCGTGCAACAGGGCTAACTGGCTCATCAGAATTTCTTCGATGAGTTCGCTACGGCTCATGTCACGGGCAGTTGCCAGCTCGTTAAGCGCATCAACGGCGTCGCTGTTCAGTTTGAGCTCGACGCGCTTAAGCCCGCGAACTTTATCGCGTTTGAGCTGATTGCGCTTATTAATGCGGAGCTGTTCGTCACGCGAAAGCGGATTGGTTTTGGGTCTTCCCGGCCGACGCTCATTTGCGAACAAATCTAATGTCGTACGGTCCGTTTGTTCTTTTGCCATGGTTCAGAGTGACTTCGGGGAAACAAGCTACCGGGCGGTGCCCGATGCAGACAGCGCGCAATCATACAACAGTGGGGCCCGCACGCCAACGACCACGGCCATTCTGACGCGCGGTCGATGCATTTTTAATCACTCTGCGAGGTAGCGGCGGATGGCACGCAGTACCGCATCCGGTTTTTCCGCGTGCACCCAGTGCCCTGCACCGGCAATGACGTGCGCTCTGGCCTGCGGGAACTGGGCGAGCAGATCGGCGCGGTAGGCTTCCGTAACGTACGGCGAGTTGCCGCCGGGAATAAACAGTGCCGGATGATCCCAGGCCGGAATGGCCTCCCAGCCCACGATATGCGGGTATTGTTCCCACAGCACCGGTACGTTAAAGCGCCAACCGCCGTCAACGAACGACTTCAGCAGGAATTGAATGACGCCTTCTTCATGCAAATACTCGCGCATGACCGTTGCCGCTTGTTGGCGAGTGGCAACTCCGGCGCTGGTGACGGCGTTAATGGCGGCAAAAATCTCATCGTGACGGCGCACGTGGTAGTCCACCGGCGCAATATCGATCGCGACCAGGCGGTCAATCCGCTCCGGAGCCAGCGCGGTCATCGCCATGACGGCTTTACCGCCCATGGAATGGCCAATCAGCGTGGCTTTTTCAATCTGGTTGGCGTCCAGGGTATCCAGCAGATCCTGCGCCATGGCCGGATAGTTCATCTCGTCGGCGCGAGGCGACAATCCGTGGTTACGCATATCGACCTGAATGATGTCGTGGTCAGAAACCAGGTCACGCGCCAGGATGCCCAGGTTATCCAGGCTGCCGAACAGGCCGTGAACCAGAACGATGGGGGAATTATTGTGCAGGTTTTGTGCAGTTTGCGCTCGGAAATTCAATTTCATAGCAAAGTTCTTTTTTTCGCATTGTCGGGTTAGGGTATCATGTTGAGCATTCTAACGCGCAGGGGGAAGTGAGGAACTCATCCGAATTTTGCCGTCCCCCTGGTTTGGCGCTACCCGCTGTTGGGTTTTGACTTTATAATCCCAATAAACTGTATACAGAAAAATAATTGCACCGGATTAAGATGAAAACGATCGAAGTTGATGACGAGCTCTATCGCTATATTGCAGCCCACACTCTGCGCATTGGCGAGAGCGCGTCCGACATTTTACGGCGTATGCTGAAATTCTCCGCCGCTTCCCAGCCGGCAGCCGCTGCTGTCGCGCCGGTCGTCAAAGCCGAACCCGTTGCCGCTCCGGCTCCGGCGGCTACCCCCGTTGCTGAGGTAAAAGCGGTCAAAACCGCCAAAGATAAAGTTCGCGCCATGCGCGAGCTGCTGCTTTCTGACGAATACGCTGAGCAGAAAAAGGCGGTAAATCGCTTTATGCTGGTGCTGACCACGCTCTATTCGCTGGACAACCAGGCGTTCGCCGAAGCCACCGAATCCCTTCACGGCCGTACCCGCGTCTACTTTGCCGAAAATGAGCAAACGCTGCTGAAAAACGGCAGCCAGACCAAACCGAAACAGGTTCCGGATACGCCATACTGGGTTATCACTAATACCAATACGGGCCGTAAATGCAGCATGGTCGAACACATCATGCAGTCAATGCAATTCCCGGCGGAATTGATTGAAAAGGTTTGCGGTACCATCTAATACTGACAATCTAACCCTTGCATAAGAAGGACCAGGCAATGGCAAACCATACCCGTGCGGGTCAACCCGCACAGCAGAGTGATTTGATCAACGTCGCTCAACTGACTGCGCAGTACTACGTGCTGCAGCCGGACGTGAGCAATGCGGAACATGCGGTGAAATTCGGGACCTCCGGTCACCGCGGTAGTGCAGGTCGTCACAGCTTCAATGAAAAGCATATTTTGGCCATTGCCCAGGCGATTGCTGAAGAGCGCGCGAAAAACGGAATTTCGGGCCCATGCTTCGTCGGGAAGGATACGCACGCGCTCTCTGAGCCGGCGTTTATCTCCGTTCTTGAAGTGTTAGCCGCCAATGGGGTGGATGTTATTGTGCAGGAAGACAATGGTTTCACGCCGACACCGGCGGTTTCCAACGCTATCCTGGTACACAATAAAAAAGGCGGCCCGCTGGCTGACGGCATTGTGATTACGCCGTCCCACAACCCGCCGGAAGACGGTGGCATCAAGTACAACCCGCCAAACGGTGGTCCGGCTGATACCAACGTCACTAAAGTGGTTGAAGACCGCGCCAATGCGCTGCTCGCCGCCGATCTGGCTGGCGTTAAGCGTATTTCTTATGATGCCGCGCTGGCCTCGGGTCACGTGAAAGAAGTGGATCTGGTGCAGCCGTTTGTTGAAGGGCTGGCGGATATCGTCGATATGGCGGCTATCCAGAAAGCCGGTCTGACGCTGGGCGTCGATCCTCTCGGCGGCTCCGGTATTGAATACTGGAAACGTATCGCGAAGCACTACAACCTGAACCTGACTATCGTCAACGATCACGTTGACCAGACGTTCCGCTTTATGCACCTCGACAAAGACGGCGCTATCCGTATGGACTGTTCCTCCGAGTGTGCGATGGCTGGCCTGCTGGCGCTGCGCGATAAGTTTGATCTGGCGTTCGCCAATGACCCGGACTACGACCGTCACGGTATCGTGACTCCGGCAGGGCTGATGAACCCGAACCACTACCTGGCGGTGGCCATCAACTACCTGTTCCAGCACCGTCCTCAGTGGGGCAAAGAGGTCGCGGTCGGTAAAACGCTGGTCTCTTCCGCTATGATTGACCGCGTGGTGAACGACCTGGGGCGTAAGCTGGTAGAAGTACCGGTGGGCTTCAAATGGTTTGTTGACGGTCTGTTTGACGGTAGCTTCGGCTTTGGCGGTGAAGAGAGCGCGGGCGCGTCTTTCCTGCGTTTCGACGGCACGCCGTGGTCAACCGATAAAGACGGCATCATCATGTGCCTGCTGGCGGCAGAAATTACCGCCGTTACCGGTAAGAATCCGCAGGAGCACTACAACGAGCTGGCCGCACGCTTCGGTGCGCCGAGCTACAACCGTTTGCAGGCTAGCGCAACGTCCGCACAGAAAGCGGCGCTGTCTAAGCTCTCTCCGGAAATGGTAAGCGCCAGCACGCTGGCGGGCGATCCGATCACCGCTCGTCTGACGGCTGCGCCGGGTAACGGTGCGTCAATCGGCGGTCTGAAAGTCATGACTGACAACGGCTGGTTCGCTGCGCGTCCGTCCGGTACGGAAGATGCCTACAAAATTTACTGCGAAAGCTTCCTTGGCGCTGAGCATCGTCAGCAGATCGAGAAAGAAGCGGTTGAAATTGTTAGCGAAGTACTGAAAAACGCCTGATGGCGCTTCGCTTATCTGGCCTACGTCTCCTGTAGGCCTGTACTCTGAGGAGCCGAAAGGCTCCTTTTTTGATCACGCGGTGTGCTGATGGCAGGTTAAGGTCTGGCAATCGAGACGCACGACGCAAACAGCCTTCATCATGTCCTCCCGATAGTCAAAGGATTGCCCCGGCGCCGACTGACGCATGATCGCGTCCAGCCCGCGTATCATCTCTTCACGGTCATGTAAGATAGTCGCCCGGCCGCTGGCGATGATACTGGAATACGCGAAGCTAAAATCACAGGCCTCTGGTGCCGGAATTAACCCGTGATCGCCATCGATTTCAAGGCTGATGTGCGGGTCTTTACGCAGTAAACGCATCTTTTTTCCGGTGCGGGCACCGTGGAAAAAGAACGTCCAGCGTTCGTCCTCATAGGTATAACCAAAGTTGACCGGCACAATATACGGGCTGCGCTCGTCGTTAAGCGCGATGCGGCAAATTTGCTGGCGTTGAATCAGGGGAATGATTTTTTCTGCGGTGCTGATGATGCGTTCGGGATTGCTCATGATGGCTGTCTTATCACAAAGAAGGGGCCGGGCTGCAGGGGGACTACAGCCCGGCCGGATGATTAACCGTGTTTGTTTTTCAATTCAAAGCGCGGTGATACCAGACCGTACAGCGTCCAGCCGAGGAAGGTCACGATGGAACCGTACAGCATCGCTTCTTCGCCGGAAGAGAACAGGGCGTAGAAGCTGTACATCGCGCCGATAAACGCCACGATGTTAGCCATACGCGCTTTGCCCGCCGGTACGTTTGCCATCCGCTGGATAATCGCCAGCGCCGCCATCGACAGGATGTACGGAATGATGTTGGTCACCACCGCCAGGTTAACCAGTACGTTAAACTGGTTGTTCAGCGACGGGCTGATGGTCATCAGCGATAGGCCAGACTGAATAATCACAATCACCAGCATGCCTTTCACCGGTGCATCTGCATGGCTGACCTGTGAAAAGACTTTCGGGAAGTAGCCTTCGTCCGCAGAGGATTTGAAGACCTGGGCGATGGTGAACTGCCAGCCGAGCAGCGAACCGCAGCAGGACATCACCATCAGCGCCATGATCACTTTACCGACTTCCGGCGTGAACATCTGCGCAAAGGCCAGGCCAAACGGTGCGGTTGAGTTGGCCAGATCCATGTTTGGCACAATCCCGGCAATCACGTTGGTGGAAATGATGTAAATCACCGCAGCCCCCAGCGTCCCGCCGAGTACGGCGATCGGGACGTTACGTTCCGGGTTTTCAACCACGTCGGCGTTGGCGCAGGCCGATTCCAGACCGAGGAAGGCCCACAGCGTCATGGCGATAGACGAGCCAACGGCGCTAAAGAACGGTACATGGTGCGGGTTCCAGGATTCGACATACATGGTCGGGCTGAACCAGAACCAGCCGATGACGCACAGGCCGACAACCGGGATAATCACCCCCCAGACGGTAATGCTGCTGATCTGCCCGGTAATACGTGCACCGCCAAAGTTGGCGACCGTACAGATCCACAGGACACCGATGGTGGCCAGCCCGATTTGCACCGGGCTCAGCGTGGCACCGAAGAGCTCGGTGCCGTAACCCACAGCGGAGATAGCAATCGCCACGTTGGCAATCAGCAGTGAAACCCCGTAGGTATAGTTGGCCATAAAGTTGCCAGACTTACCAAAGGCATGCTCGGCGTAGCCGCCCATGCCCCCGGATTTCTTACTGAACATCCCGCACTTAGCGAAGGCCCAGGCCAGCGCCATCGAACCGACGGCGGTGACCAGCCAGGAGATAATGGAGATGGTGCCGACTTCAGCGAGTTTGGTGGGCAGCATAATGATACCGGAGCCCATCATGTTCACCATCGTCAGGATGGTGAGCTGAACAACACCCATCTTATTTTTGGCTGTGCTCATAATTTCTCCCCTTTCAGCAGCGCCGGTTGCGGCTGCTGAGTCTTAATCACGTTGCACCACACTTCTTTGCGGCCATCATGTTCCTGGATATATACCCCTTGCAGTTCTGGCGCGAAGCCCGGCAGCAGGTTGATCCCTTCTTCCAGCGCTTTGAAGTAGCGCAGTACGGAATCACCCCAGATTTCGCCCGGGACAACGCACAGCACGCCAGGAGGATACGGCAGAGCACCTTCTGCGGCGATTTTGCCTTCCGCCATGGACAGCGGCACCAAATCGACTTCGCCACGGATATAAGCGAAGTTGGCCTCCTGCGGGTTCATGCTGACGCGCGGGAAGTGTGATTTACGGAACATCTCTTTCTGCAGTTGTTTCACGTTATGGCGGGCGTACAGGTTATGCATTTCCTGGCACAGTTGGCGCAGAGTGTAGCCTTCGTAACGATCTTTATGCTGCCCGTACAGCGACGGCAGAACGTCTTTCAGCGGCGCATCGGCTTCCAGCAGCGTTTCAAAGCGCACCAACAGCGCAACCAGCTGCTGCAGTTTGGCCATATCTTCGGCCGGTGTCAGCAGGAACAGGATAGAGTTGAGGTCGCATTTTTCCGGCACTACGCCGTGTTCGCGCAGGTAGTTCGCCAGAATGGTTGCCGGTACGCCGAAGGTGTCGTATTCGCCGTTGCCGTCAATCCCCGGCGTGGTCAGCAGGAGTTTGCAAGGGTCGACGAAATACTGATGTTCGGCGTAGCCTTCAAAACCATGCCAGCGTTCGCCCGGTACGAAGTGGAAGAAGCGCAGATCGTTAGCAATCTGCTCGGTCGGCCAGGACTGCCACGGTTTGCCGTCAACGTCGTTAGGCACAAACGGGCGAATATGGCGGCAGTTGTCGAGAATCAGCTTACGTGCTTCGATACCGTTCGCGACGCAGTCCATCCACATATTGCGGCCGGCCTGGCCTTCATGCATTTTGGCGTTCACGTCCAGCGCGGCAAACAGCGGGTAGAACGGGCTGGTGGACGCGTGCATCATAAAGGCGTTGTTCAGACGTTTGTGCGGAACATAACGCTGCTGGCCTTTAATATGGCTGTCTTTTTTATGAATTTGCGAGGTCTGGGAGAAACCAGCCTGCTGTTTATGCACCGACTGGGTGACCAGAATACCCGGATCGTTCTCGTTGAGTTCAAGCAGCAGCGGCGAGCAGTCGGCCATCATCGGAATAAACTGTTCGTAGCCTACCCACGCGGAGTCGAACAGGATGTAATCGCACAGGTGACCAATTTTATCAACGACCTGACGTGCGTTGTAAATGGTGCCGTCGTAGGTCCCTAACTGAATGACCGCCAGACGGAACGGGCGCTCGTTGCGCGCGCGGTTCGGTGCAACTTCGGCAACCAGCTCACGCAGGTAGCGTTCTTCGAAGCAATGGGCATCAATACCGCCGATAAAGCCGTACGGGTTACGTGCGGTTTCCAGATACACCGGCGTTGCACCAGCCTGCAGCAGCGCGCCGTGGTGGTTTGATTTGTGGTTATTACGGTCAAACAGCACCAAATCGCCCGGGGTCAGCAGCGCATTCAGCACCACTTTGTTAGACGAAGAGGTCCCGTTCAGTACGAAGTAGGTTTTATCCGCGTTAAAGACTTTGGCTGCGTGCTGTTGGGCAATGCACGGTGCGCCTTCGTGGATCAGCAGGTCACCCATCGCGACGTCGGCGTTGCACAGGTCAGAGCGGAAAAGCGTTTCACCAAAGTATTCAACGAATTGGTTACCGGCAGGGTGACGGCGGAAGAATTCACCGCCCTGGTGCCCCGGGCAGTCAAATGCGCTGTTGCCCTGTGCTACGTAGTCGACCAGTGCGCTGAAGAACGGCGGGCGCAGATTCACTTCATATTTGTGCGCAGCGGCTTCCAGCTGGCGGCCGTAGAAGTCGTTACGGGTTTCATCGTGCTCAAATACCCCTTGAATACGTGAGAGATATTCAGAAGGAACGATTTGATCTTTATTAATAGCAATGAAGACGGGCAGGTTATAACCCGTGGCATCTATTTCATCGAGTTTACCGCACTCAACGTCTTCAATTGATAATACGGCGGCCGCGACATCAATAAAGTGGGTGTCACAGGTGTTGATAATACTGCGCTGGGTAGTAAAGCAGTCCGGGCATGAACGACTTACGGCAATTTTTAATTCAGACATTTTTCGACTCTTCATTTTAGGTAATAGCAGTCCGTCAATTACTCGAAAGAGAAATTGATATCGCCGGAAAAAAAGCAAGACGATCCCGCTGACAATAAAATCAGGGCGTTGCTTTTTTCAGAATATGGCAAACCCTACCGGTCCGGTGGCCGGAAGAAACAGGTTTGTCAGAGCGAGCGCTGGCAGCAGGCGGTATGCCTGTATTTACAAGGAAATACTGCGAGGCGCCCGAAGTCGGAAGACTTATCGGGCGTTAAAGAAGTGAAAGTCGAAGCTATTACGGTGGGCAAACATCATAATATGTGTTGTCCGCCGGATATGGGGCATTTGTCGGTTATTGTTTTCCATTTCGTATCCCTCCGATGAATATCTTAAGGCGGAGTCATTTTATCTCTGATAAGGCGCAAAACTGTGAGGTTGATCAACAATAGGAGATCATTCATAAAATAATCAATTATTGGTAGGTGGTGTGCCAGGATAAAATGCTGTTTTGTTGAGATGTTGTAAACAACTTGTATTTTATTTATTTAAAGTAGAATTAAGCCACGCCATTTAAATATGCGGGTGGCTTACGTTAATTCTTAATAAAATAAGTATGTGATAGTAGGGTTATTATGAATAATTATTCATAACATAAAACGATAGCCAATACCGGTTTCGGTTAATAAATGCTGAGGGCGCGCGGGATCGATTTCCAACTTCTGGCGAAGGTGCCCCATATAAATGCGCAAATAATGACTATGTTCCACCGCATTCGGCCCCCACACCTGGCTCAGTAGCTGCCGTTGAGTGAGCACTTTTCCAGCATTGTTGAGTAACACCGCCAGCAGGCGGAACTCAATAGGGGTGAGGTGAATTTCTTCACTGCCGCGGGTTATGCGTCGTGAAGCCAGGTCCACGGTGATATCAGAGAAGGTCACTTGTGGATCGTGCGGCTGCGTGCTGGCATGGCGGCGCAGGGCCACGCGCAGTCGTGCCTGAAGCTCGCCGATGCCAAATGGTTTACTCAGATAGTCGTCGGCGCCGGCGTCCAGTGCGGCAATTTTATCGTGCTCTTCGCTGCGTGCGGACAGCACAATAATCGGCACCGGGCTCCACTGGCGAATATCGCGGATAAAATCGAGACCGTCACCGTCGGGCAGGCCAAGGTCAAGGATCACTAAATCCGGCTTACGCGTCGCCGCTTCCAGCAGACCGCGTTGCAGGGTATCGGCATCGAACACGCGCAGGTCTTCTGCTTCCAGCGCGGTGCGCAGAAAACGGCGGATAGCCTGTTCATCTTCAACAATCAGAACGCTGGTCACAGCTCCTCGGGTCCCTCTTCAAGTTCAGGTGGTTTTTCTAGTGGAAGTGTAACACGAAAACAGGCTCCCCCTTCCGGGCGGTTGCTGGCCGACAGCGTGCCGCCGTGGATCTCAACGATTGCCTGGCAAATGGCCAGACCTAGCCCGACGCCGGGAATCGCCGACTCTTTGTTGCCGCGGGCAAATTTGGCGAAAATTAGCTGCTCCTGGCCGAGAGGAATACCCGGCCCGCTGTCCCAGACGTCGAGCAGCAGACGGTTATTCTCAGTGGTGGCGCGAATGCCGATTTGTGCCTCGCTGCCTGCGTACTTCACGGCGTTTTCCAGCAGATTGTTCAGCACCCGCTCGAATAACGGGCCATCGAGGTGGACCAGCATGAGCGGGTCGGGTAGGGCGAGCGCGATCCGGCGGCCGCCGAGCGTGGGCTCTAGCGTGCGCAGCGCGCTGCCGACGACCTCTTCCAGCGTCAGCCATTCCTTATGAAGATTAAACCCGCCGGACTGAATGCGCGCCATATCCAGCAGGTTATTGACCAGCCGCGTGGTGTTCAGCACGTGCTGGCGAATTTCGTTTGCCTGTGGCGCGTAGGGCGAGCCGCTGCTGGCCAGATCGAGCGTCAAAATTTCCGCCTGTCCGAACAGCACGGTTAGCGGCGTGCGCAGATCGTGCGACAGAGCGGCCAGTAGGGAGTTGCGCAGGCTTTCACGTTCGCTGATAAGCCTGGACTGCTCCTCGCTTGCCGTCAGCGCCAGCCGCTCCAGCGCGCTGGCGACCAGCAGGGTGAACGTTTCCAGCAGCCGCTGTTGTTCCGGCACCATTAACTGGCGCAGATTATTGGGTTCCACCACCACCAGCCCGTGGGTTTTATCGGCGCTGCGCAGCGGCAGAATCAGATAAGGTACGCCGGGGAGGGTATCGGTTCCGGCCCCGGCGGGCAGCCCTTTGTCAAAACTCCAGTGGGCAATGGCTTCATCCCACGGCGTCATGCCCTCCTGATGGTTAAGCGCCGCCAGCTTACCGTGCTCATCCGGCAGCAGTACCTGGCTGCGGGCGTGGAACGTCGAGCGGATATACTGCTCGCAGGTCACGGCGATATCGCGGGCATTACGCCCGACCGCCAGCGTTTTGGACATCTCGTAGAGGTGTCGCGTTCGCTGCTCGCGGTAGCGGGCAACGCGTGCCTGGTAACGTACTCCAGCGGTCAGATTACCGATCACCAGCCCCACCGTCAGCATGACCCCGAAGGTCAACAGATACTGTACGTCGGACACGGCCAGGGTGCCGCGCGGCGCCACGAACACTAAGTCAAAGCTCACGACGTTGATGACCGTGGCCAGTACCGAGGGCCAGCGGCCGTAGAACAGGGCCACGATCACCACGCCGAGCAGGTAGAGCATGACGAGGTTAGCGGCTTCAAAGGCCACCAGCCACTGCGCGGCAATAAAGGTAATGGCCGCGCACAGCGCGAGCGCCACCGCGCAGCCGCGAATCTGTACGCGCCATTTATCCCGCCATGGCCGCCGATCGTGCGGGCGATCCGGCAGAGGCAGCGGCGTTTCATCCACGCCGATAACCAGCAGATCCAACTCTGGAGCATGGCGTGAGAGGCGATCGCCGAAGCGTTCGCCGCGCCACCATTGACGCTTTTGTTGGCGACCAATCACAATTTTGCCGAGATTATGCTCGCGGGCGTAGCGAATCACCGCGGCTTCTTCGGAGGGATCGGAGAGCGTAGCGGTTTCAGCTCCCAGCTCCTGCGCCAGGCGCAGCGATTTAAGGATTGCCCGTCGCTGAGGTTCCGGCAAACGGTGCAGCGCAGGGGTCTCGACGTAAACCGCGTGCCAGGCGCTGCCCAGACGAGCAGCCAGGCGGGCAGCGGTACGTACCAGCTTCTCGCTACCGGCATGGTGGCCGATGCACAGCAGAATGGCATCGTGGGTATGCCAGACTTTTTCCTGTCCCTGCGCGTCACGCCAGGCGCGCATTTGTTCGTCCACGCGTTCGGCGGTGCGGCGCAGCGCCAGTTCGCGCAGGGCAATCAGGTTCCCTTTACGGAAGAAATTTTCGATGGCCCGCTCGGCCTGGCCGGCAAGATAGACCTTGCCTTCATTCAGCCGCTGGCGCAGATCGTCGGGCGGTAGATCCACCAGCACCACTTCATCTGCGGCGTCAAAGAAGGGATCGGGTACCGTTTCCCGCACCTGAATCCCGGTTACCCCACTGACCACGTCGTTGAGGCTCTCAAGGTGCTGAACATTGACGGTGGTAAACACATCAATTCCGGCGTCCAGCAGTTCATCGATATCCTGCCAGCGTTTAGGGTGACGTGAACCGGGGGCATTGCTGTGGGCCAGCTCATCCATCAGCACCAGCGCCGGGCGACGGGCGAGGGCTGCGTCGAGGTCAAACTCGCTGACGTAGCGGCCGCGATAGGCGGTGCGCTTTGGTGGCAGCATGCTCAGGCCGTTGAGCATCGCGGCGGTTTCTTTACGTCCGTGGGTTTCGACCACGCCCGCCAGCACGTCCAGCCCCTGTGCGCGCAGCCGCTGCGCCTCAGCCAGCATGGCCCAGGTTTTACCGACCCCGGCGCAGGCGCCGAAGAAAATCTTCAGCTTGCCGCGGTGCGCATCGGCGGTTTGTTCCAGCAGGCGATCCGGGTCAGGACGCAGCGGCTCATCGGTCATCATTAATTATCCTTGTGGGCATCCAGCGCCATATTCAGCTCAACAATATTTACCACAGGTTGACCGAGAAAGCCGAGCAGCGGCTTATGGGTTGCGGCCTGAACCTGCTGCATGAGCCACTGCGGCGAAAGGTGGCGCGCTTTGGCAATGCGCGGTACCTGCCATAACGCAGCGGCGGGCGTCAGGTGTGGGTCTAGTCCGCTGGCGGATGCGGTCACCAGTTCAACCGGAACCCGGCTGCTGGCGTCCGGATTGGCAGCACGTAGCGCGGCAATTCGGTCGGTAAACAGCTTATCCAGCGCCGGGTTACTGCCCGCCAGGTTACTACCGCCGGAGGCCATCGGGTTATCCGGCGTATCGGCGGTGGCGGAAGGGCGGCCCTGGAAATAACCAGGATCGGTAAAGGACTGGCCGGTAAGCCGCGAGCCGCGAATATCGGTATGGTCAAAAATCAGCGAGCCGTTAGCCTGAGTATGGAACAACCACTGCCCCAGCGCGGTGGTCACGAGCGGATAAATACCGCCGGTGATAACCGCGAGGAACAGGAAGATAACAACGGCAGGACGCAATGCAGACATGGTTTTTTCCTCACACCAGACCCAGCAGGGTTAACAGTAAATCAATGAGTTTGATGCCGATAAACGGCACTACCAGCCCGCCGGCGCCGTAAATCCACAGGTTGCGGCGTAGCATTGCTGATGCCGACAGCGGGCGGTAGCTCACCCCTTTTAGCGCCAGCGGCAGCAGGAACACGATGATCAGCGCGTTAAAAATGACGGCGCTGAGAATCGCAGAGTCCGGCGAGTGCAGACGCATAATGTTCAGCACTCCCAGCTGCGGCCAACTGGCGGCAAAGGCGGCGGGAATAATGGCGAAGTATTTCGCCACGTCGTTGGCGATACTGAACGTGGTCAGCGAGCCGCGGGTCATCAGCATTTGCTTGCCAATGTGCACCACCTCAATCAATTTGGTCGGGTTAGAGTCCAGGTCGACCATATTGCCCGCCTCTTTGGCCGCCTGAGTCCCGGAATTCATTGCCACCGCAACGTCGGCCTGGGCTAACGCCGGGGCGTCGTTGGTGCCGTCGCCGGTCATTGCCACCATGCGGCCTTCGGACTGGTACTGGCGAATCAATGCCAGCTTGGCTTCTGGCGTGGCTTCAGCAAGGAAGTCGTCAACGCCCGCTTCGGCGGCGATGGCCGCGGCGGTCAGCCGGTTGTCGCCGGTGATCATCACCGTTTTAATGCCCATCTTACGCAGTTGAGCGAAGCGTTCTTTAATACCGCCTTTGACAATATCCTTCAGCGCTATGACCCCAAGCACGCGCGCGCCTTCGGCGACGACCAGCGGCGTGGCACCAAGGCTCGCGACGCTTTCCACTTTCTGTTCGACATCAAGCGGGAAGCGGCCGCCGTTGCTTTCAATATGACGGCGAATAGCATCAACGGAACCTTTGCGAATCATACGGTTGTCGATGTTTATCCCGCTCATCCGGCTCTGTGCGGTAAACGGGACGAAGGTCGCGTGCAGCGCCTGCACGTCGCGTTCGCGCAGGTTGAAGCGCTGTTTTGCCAGCACCACGATGCTGCGTCCTTCCGGGGTTTCATCCGCCAGCGATGACAGCTGAGCGGCATCGGCCAGCGTTTTTTCGTCTACGCCTTGTGCTGGAAGGAACTGCGATGCCTGGCGGTTGCCCAGCGTAATAGTGCCGGTTTTATCCAGCAGCAGCACGTCGACATCGCCCGCCGCTTCCACGGCGCGACCGCTGGTGGCGATAACGTTAGCGCCCAGCATGCGACTCATCCCGGCAACGCCGATAGCCGATAGCAGACCACCAATGGTGGTGGGGATCAGGCATACCAACAGCGCGACCAGCACGGTGACGCTTATTGGCGTACCGCTCCAGGCGGAGAACGGCCAGATGGTGGCGGTCGCCAGCAGGAAGACGATAGTCAGCGCCACCAGCAAAATGGTCAGGGCAATTTCGTTCGGCGTCTTACGACGCTGCGCACCTTCCACCATCGCAATCATGCGATCGAGGAACGTCTCCCCCGGGTTGACGCTACAGCGCACCACCAGCCAGTCGGAGAGGATGCGCGTCCCGCCGGTGACCGAGGCGAAGTCGCCACCGGATTCACGAATAACCGGTGCGGATTCGCCGGTAATGGCGCTTTCGTCTACCGATGCGCCACCCTCGATGACTTCGCCGTCGCAGGGAATAATGTCGCCTGCTTCAACCAGCACCACGTCGCCTTTGCGCAGATCGTCGGCCGGGATGTGATCCATTGCGGCACCGTAGCGAGCCTCACGCAATTTGCGGGCAAAAGCCGTTTTTTTGACCCCTTTCAGGCTGTTGGCCTGCGCCTTACTGCGGCCTTCGGCCATGGCTTCGGCAAAGTTGGCAAACAGTACGGTAAACCACAGCCACAGGGCGATGGCGCTACTAAAGCCCACGTTGCCAGGCAGGGCACCCAGCGCCATGGCGGCGGCCAGCGCGCTGGTCAGCACGCTGCCAATCCAGACGATAAACATGACCGGATTACGCCACTGCACGGTGGGGCTGAGTTTTTTCACGGCGTCGATCAACGCCTGGCGAACCAGAGACGGTTCAAACAGGCCCAGTTGTTTGCGACTCATAACCAATTGCTCCGCATGACTCAAAACAGGGAAAGATGTTCCGCTACCGGGCCAATCGCCAGGGCGGGAATAAAGGTCAGTGCGCCCACCAGCAGCACGGTGCCGATCAGCAGGCCAATAAACAGGGCATCGTGTGTCGCCAGCGTGCCTGGCGTAGCGGGCTGGATTTTTTTATTCACCAGCGAACCGGCAATTGCCAGCACCGGGAGAATCACGCCGAAGCGGCCAACAAACATGCACACCGCCAGCAGGCAGTTCCAGAATGGCGTGTTGGCGCTTAAGCCCGCGAAGGCGCTGCCGTTGTTATTCGCGGCCGACGAAACGGCATACAGCACCTCGCTAAAGCCGTGCGAACCGGGGTTGGCCATGGCGCTACGTCCGGCATCGGTCATCATCGCCAGCGCGGTGCCGAGCAGCACCAGCGTTGGGGTGACCAGAATCGCCAGCGCGGTCATTTTCATCTCCGGTACGTCGATTTTTTTGCCGAGGTATTCGGGGGTGCGACCAATCATCAGCCCGGCGATAAACACCGCCAGCAGGACGAACAGCAGCATGCCGTACAGACCGGAGCCCACGCCGCCGAAGACCACTTCACCAATCTGCATCAGCCACAGCGGGATCATGCCGCCCAGCGCGGTAAAGGAGTCATGCATCGCGTTTACCGCACCGCAGGAGGCTGCGGTTGTCACCACCGCGTACAGGCTGCTGGCAAGGATGCCGAAGCGGCTCTCTTTCCCTTCCATATTGATACTGCTGTCGGCACCGAACGCGAGCAGGTGTGGGTTACCGCGGGTTTCCGCCCACATCACCACCGCCACGCAGACCACGAAAATAATCGTCATCGCCCACAGAATCGCCCGGCCCTGGCGGTTGTCGCCTACCGACTCGCCGAAAGCAAAGCACAGCGCCGCCGGGATCAGGAAGATCGCCAGCATCTGCACGAAGTTGGTCAGCGCCGTCGGGTTTTCAAAGGGGTGTGAAGAGTTAGCGTTAAAGAACCCGCCGCCGTTGGTGCCCAGCATTTTAATGGCCTCCTGTGAGGCGACGGGGCCCATCGGCAGCAGCTGATGCGCACCTTCCAGCGTGGTAAACGGCTGGTAGGGCAGGAAGTTCTGTAACGTGCCTTGCTGAATAAAGAACAGCGCTAACAGCAGTGAAATGGGCAGCAGCAGCCACAGGGTAATACGGGTGATATCGACCCACGCGTTACCCAGCGTACTGACGCTATGGCGGGCAAAAGCGCGCACCAACGCAAACAGCACGGCGATGCCGGTGGCGGCAGAGAGGAAATTCTGTACCGTCAGACCAGCCATCTGGCTGAAATAGCTTAGCGTGGTTTCACCGCTGTACGACTGCCAGTTGGTGTTGCTGACGAAGCTCACGGCGGTGTTCAGCGCCAGGTGCCATGACAGGCCCGGCAGCTGCTGTGGGTTAAGCGGCAGATAGCCTTGCAGCATTAGCATGGCAAACAACGCCGCCAGACCGCAAAGGTTCAGCAGTACGATGGCCATGGCATAGCGTCGCCAGCTCATTTCCTGGCCGGAAATGCCGAGGATGCGCCACAGAACGCTTTCCGTCCGGGCCAGACCCGGCAGCGGCGCATTGCCGATCATCGTCGCCAGCATCTTGCCGAGCGGGCGAGCGAGAATAAACAGCACCAGCAGGAAGCTGGCAACGAGTAGAAATCCCTGAGCAGCCATCACAGCGCCTCCGCCTTCAAAAGGGCATAAACCAGATACGCCAGTAACAGGAACACCAGCACCACGCCGGCTATTACGCCTGTAGTCACAATCCACCTCCGGACGATTGAGTTATTGCGCTAAGCGTAGGTTTTCAGGTGCAAAGATTTCGCAAAAATTGCCGGGCGGGGTGTAAAAAAAGTATAAAAATAACAAATCCACAATTTAACTAATGGTTAGTATTAATTTAACAACCACGTAACTAAGTTACGCGGTGAATGTAAATAAACACAAAACAAACCGAAATTAGTGGTCGGATGAGTAGTAAAATTACACAAAAAGCGGTACGATTTTAAACAGATTACCAAGCATGATTTTCCGGCGAAGATTGCCGGCCAACTTAGGGGAGAGAATATGGAACTGTACAAAAAATATCCTGCACACGTCGTGTTAATGCGCCGTACTTTCGCCGTGGTGGCGGGGATTCTGGCGCTGCCGGTGATGCTGTTCTGGAAAGACCGCGCCCGTTTTTACAGCTATCTGCACCGCGTCTGGTCGAAAACCAGTGAGAAACCGGTATGGATGGAACAGGCTGAAGAGGCCGCCTGCGACTTTTATTAATCGTGTCGCAGCGAAAAAAAACACGCAAGCCGCTCCTGCAAAGGGGCGGCTTTTTGCATTTGCAGTGATGCAGGCCTGATAAGTGCAGCGCCATCAGGCAGGTGTGGTATCAACGTCGAAAGGTGTTGTGAAATAATTGGTGTAATATGAATGTATTAGTTAAATATATTCAGGATTTTTATGCCTACGCATCTGGTCTGGTTCCGCGCTGATTTGCGCCTGCATGACAACCTCGCCCTTGCCGCTGCCTGCCGCGATCCGCACGCGCAGGTGCTGGCATTGTATATTGCCACCCCGCAACAGTGGGCGGCGCACGCCATGGCCCCCCGCCAGGCCGCCTATCTTGCCGCGCAGCTGAACGCGCTTCGTCAGGCGCTGGCAGAGAAAAATATCCCGCTGATTTTCCACGAGGTGGCTGATTTTGCCGCCAGCATTGAGGTGGTGCGCAGCGTCTGCAAACGGCATGCGGTCACGCACCTTTTCTACAACTATCAGTATGAGTTCAACGAGCGTCAGCGCGATCGCCAGGTGGAACACTCGCTGGTGGATACCGTCTGTCAGGGGTTTGATGACAGCGTGATCCTGCCACCGGGGGCGGTGGTGACCGGCAATCACGAGATGTATAAAGTGTTTACGCCGTATAAAAACGCCTGGCTACGACGGCTGCGTGAGCACCTACCGGAGTGCGTTCGTGCGCCAGCGCCAAGAAATGCGCCTGCGGTAATAGCTGGGCCGGCGATAACATTGACCTATCCGCAGCAGCCGTTTGATCCGGCGCTGTTTCCTGCCGATGAAAACACGGCGATTCAACGGCTGCGTCAGTTCTGCCAGCAGGGCGCATCTGAGTATGAATCTCAGCGTGATTTCCCGGCGATTGAGGGGACCAGCCGTTTATCCGCGTGCCTGACCGTTGGCGTACTGTCACCGCGTCAGTGTCTGCATCGCCTGCTGGCCGAGCAGCCAGCGGCACTGGACGGCGGTGCGGGCAGCGTGTGGCTAAACGAACTGATCTGGCGTGAGTTTTATCGCCATCTGATGACTTATTATCCTCGGCTCTGTCAGCACCAACCGTTTATCAAGTGGACAGATAATGTCCGCTGGCACGACGCCCCGGCGGCGCTGACGGCCTGGCAGCGCGGGCAAACCGGCTATCCGATCGTCGACGCCGCGATGCGCCAGCTCAATGCTACTGGTTGGATGCATAACCGCCTGAGAATGATCGTCGCCAGCTTCCTGGTGAAAGACCTGCTGATCGACTGGCGGGAAGGGGAGCGCTACTTTATGTCGCAACTGGTGGATGGCTGCCTGGCGGCTAACAACGGCGGCTGGCAGTGGGCGGCCTCAACCGGTACCGATGCAGCGCCCTATTTTCGTATCTTTAACCCGACAACCCAGGGCGAACGTTTTGATAAAAGCGGGGCGTTTATCCGTCAGTGGCTGCCGGAACTGGCGGCGGTGCCGGACAGCGCGATTCATCAGCCGTGGACGTGGGCTGAGAAGCAGGGAAGGGGATTGGATTATCCGCGGCCCATCGTTAATCACAGTGAAGCGAGGGTTGCCACGCTTGCCGCCTATGAAGCTGCGAAGAAAAATGAGGCCTGATTTTCAGGCCTCATAGACAGGGTTACGCGTCAACCGCCAGGCGGCGTTGGCGAACTTTCACCGAGTGGTACAGCCAGATAACCATGACGACGCCGACGCAGGCCAGCGCGCCCCAGGTAATCTGGCTAAAGACGTCAATATAGGCATTGATGGAGTAGTCTGCCGCACCGGCGGAATCAAACGAGGCCTGCGAGGTCTGGTCGGCAATAATGCCCGCCACATAGTTGGCCACCGCGCCGGAGAGCAGCATGTAGATGCCGGTCAGTACACCGGTGACGCCCGGGATCTGAATACGGGTAATCTGCGACATGGCCACCGGGTCGATAAACAGCTCCGCAAAGCCCATCACCGACAGCCCCAGCAGCATCAGCGGCATGGAGGAGTGCCCGTAGCTGGCAGACCAGCGGGCGCTGAGGGTCAGAATACAGAACCCGGCGCTCATCAGCCCCAGGCCCAGCGCATACTTGCCCCAGATCCGTAGATCGCGGTTGCGGGTCACCTGCTCTTTAATCAGCCACGCCAGTACCACGCCGCAAAGCATGACCGCAAAGGCATTCACCGACTGGAACATGGCGGTCGGCACTTCGTAGCCCAGCACGTTACGGTTAACGAAACGGTCAATATACAGGCTGATTGAGCTGCCGCCCTGCTGGGCAAAGGCCCAGAACAACAGGCTGAAGAAGGTCAGCACCACAATCAGGCGCAGGTCTTTACGCTGTTCAGCCGTTTCGGCGCGACGGTAAATTTTCGCCAGTACCGCCAGGCCGATAATCGAAGCCGCGATCAGCGCATAGACCGACCATTCCTGCCAGAACAATACCGTAATAAACAGCGGTGCAACGGCCAGCAGTACCAGCAGCCAGCCCCAGTTGGGCAGCAGGAAGCTGCGCGCGCACAGTACTTCTTTGTTGACCCCGCGGGTGTGAGCGAAGTGGCGACGGCCGCTGATAAAAATGACCAGCCCGGCCAGCATGCCGACGGCAGCCAGCGTAAAGCCCATCGCCCAGCTATACTGCTCTTGCGCGAAACCACAGGCGATAGGCGCCACGATTGACCCGACGTTACCCGCCGCGTACATCAGCGAGAAACCGCCGTCACGGCGCGGATCGGTGGGTTCATACAGCTCGCCTAACAGGCAGCTGACGTTGGATTTAAACAGCCCGTAGCCGCAGACAATAATGGCCAGCGACAGATACAAGAACATGGGGGCCACTTCGCTGGCACCCAGTACCATATGCCCGATGACCATCAGCAGCGCGCCGAGCATCACCGCCATGCGGTTACCCAGCACTTTATCGGCCAGATAGCCGCCGAGAATCGGCGTGACGTAAACCAGTGAACAATAGGCGCTGAACAGCTCGTAGGCGTGAGTATCGTTGTACTTCAACTGGTTGGTGAGATACAGAATCAGCAGCGCGCGCATGCCGTAGAAGCTGAAGTATTCCCAGATTTGCAGGGCGACAACGTAGTAAATTGCCTTCGGCTGCGATTGTGATTTATTCATTGCACATTTAACCTCGAAACCCGGCAACGGCCTGCTGCGTAAGGCTTTGTTTCATTTATGTAATAATGCGTATAAAAGCGTATTATCTTTGTAATATGCGGTATGGTTGCATAAATATACATGAAGTTGCTCACATTGAAACAGGCAAATCGTGTTATTCAGGCATTTATTGTGCGTAGTTAAGCGGCGTTCCGGCGGATGTCAGGCATTGTGTATCGACGTAGCGGCAAAGTGACGCTATTTTATTCTGCTTAACAGCATTGATGGCTAAGGGAGCGAAAATGAAAAATACCGAGCTAGAACAACTGATTAATGAAAAACTTGGCAGCGGTGCCTTTAGCGATTATGCACCTAATGGCCTGCAGGTCGAGGGGCGTGAAACGGTACAGAAAATTGTGACCGGCGTGACCGCCAGTCAGGCATTGATTGATGAAGCCGTACGCCAGCAGGCGGATGCGGTTATAGTCCATCACGGTTATTTCTGGAAGGGCGAGTCGCCGGTGATTCGCGGCATGAAACGCAACCGCCTGAAGGCGCTGCTGGCAAACGACATCAACCTCTATGGCTGGCATCTGCCATTGGACGCACATCCAGAGCTGGGGAATAACGCCCAGCTGGCGCACCTGCTCGGTATTAACGTGATGGGTGAAATTGAACCCCTGGTGCCGTGGGGGGAACTGTCGATGCCGGTTTCAGGGCTTGAGCTGGCGTCGTGGATAGAAGTGCGTCTGGGGCGTAAACCGCTGTGGAGCGGCGATACCGGGCCGGAAAAAGTCTCCCGCGTGGCCTGGTGTACCGGCGGCGGACAGGGATTTATCGATAGCGCAGCGCGTTTCGGCGTGGATGCCTTCATTACCGGTGAAGTGTCAGAACAAACCATTCATTCTGCTCGCGAGCAGGGGCTGCATTTTTATGCTGCGGGCCACCATGCGACCGAACGCGGCGGTATTCGTGCGTTGAGCGAATGGCTCAATGAAACCACCGATCTGGATGTCACCTTTGTTGATATCCCTAATCCGGCCTGATTAACGGGGGGCATAAAGTGCAGCGAGCGCGTTGTTATCTGTTAGGGGAAACCGCCGTCGTGCTGGAGCTGGAACCGCCGGTCACGCTGGCGGCGCAAAAGCGCGTATGGCGATTGGCCCAGCGTCTGGCGGCGATTCCGGACGTGGTGGATGCGATTCCCGGAATGAATAATATTACCGTAACTCTGCGCCATCCGCAGACCCAGGCGCTGGACGCCATTGAGCGCCTTCAGCGCTGGTGGGAAGAGAGTGAGGCGCTGGAGCCTGATTCGCGGCAAATCGATATCCCGGTGGTCTACGGCGGAGAAAGTGGCCCTGACCTACCCGAGGTGGCCCGCCTGAGCGGCCTGACGCCAAAGCAAGCCGTAGAACTTCATGCGTCGGTGGACTACGTCGTGTGGTTTCTCGGCTTCCAGCCAGGTTTTCCTTACCTTGGTGGCCTGCCGGAGCGCCTGCATATGCCGCGTCGCGCGGAGCCCAGGCTGAAAGTGCCCGCCGGTTCGCTCGGCATTGGCGGCGCGCAAACCGGTATTTATCCGCTGTCGACGCCCGGTGGCTGGCAGCTGATTGGTCGCACGCCTCTGGCGCTGTTTTCGCCGAACCGTGAGGATCCTATTCTGCTGCGCCCCGGGGATACGGTGCGCTTTGTGCCGCAAAAGGAGGGAATATGCTAAAGGTGATACGTGCGGGCATGTATACCTCAGTGCAGGACGCCGGGCGTGATGGGTTGCGACAGTCCGGCGTGAGCCGCTGCGGCGCGATGGATAAGCCGGCGCTGATAACGGCCAATTTGCTGGTGGGCAACGATGCTAACGCTGCGGCGCTGGAGATTACGCTGGGGGCGGCAACCTTTCAGTTTGCCCGCGACGGTTGGTTTGCGTTAACCGGCGCGGGCTGCGAAGCCACCCTGGACGGTGCGGCGGTATGGAGCGGTTGGCGACACTGGGCAACGGCAGGGCAGACGCTGATGCTCGGGCGCCCTCAGCACGGCATCCGTAGCTACCTGGCGCTGGCGGGCGGTATTGATGTGCCGATGGTGCTGGGCTCACGCAGTACCGATCTGAATGCTGGCGTCGGCGGTCTTGAGGGGCGATGTCTGCGCGATGGTGACGTGCTGCCGCTGGCAACGCAGCAGCGTACTTTCCGCGCGCCGCGCGGCGTAAAGCCGCTTCTCGCCAGCAATCGCATCCGTGCGCTGCCGGGGCCGGAGTATCATGAGTTCGATGACGTTTCGCAGGAGGCGTTCTGGCGCTCACCCTGGCAGCTCAGCCCGCAAAGCAACCGCATGGGCTATCGGCTTAAAGGGCAACCGCTGACGCGCGCTCATGCGCGCGAGCTGCTGTCGCACGGGCTGGTGCCGGGCGTCGTGCAGGTGCCGCATAACGGCCAGCCGATCGTGCTGATGAATGATGCGCAGACCACCGGCGGCTATCCGCGTATCGCCTGTATTATTGAGGCCGATATGTTCCAGCTAAATAGCTGCGCCTAATACCGCTACACTTTTGCCTGACCATGTTTTCCTCCGGGGAATGGGCTGGCGGTTTCCATAAAATGGCGGACCTTTTTCAGTAACTGCCACATTGAGCGGCACTGATGATTACGGGTTATCGTGTCATGAAGTGCCTGCCATAGCCGTTCCACATGATTCACCCACGGCGAGTAAACCGGCTGGTAAATTACCCTGAACTTGGGATTTGCTTTCAACCAGCGCTGTGTTTCGCGGCTTTTATGGATAATGTAGTTATCAACGATCAGCGTGATTGTTTTCGCCCGCCGGTAAGTGGCTTTCAGGTGCTTCAGCAGAGCGATAAACAGCGCTGAACTTTTGCTGTTGCCGCCCACGTAGCTGACTTTACCCGTGCCACTGTGCAGTGCGCCGGCCAGATAGTATTTTTCGTTCTGCCCCGGCGTCACTACCCGTTTCTGCTGTCCGCGCAACTGCCAGTCCGCACCGATTTTAGGATTAAGGTGGATATCCACTTCATCTTCATAAAATACCGGATGCTCTGCGCTGCATTCATCCAGCGCTTTGTGGATTACCGCCATCTTTTCATCTTTATGTGGGTCACGGATACGCAGAGTTGGCGCGGCCCTGCGCCATACAAGCCCCGCAGATGGCAACCAGCGGCGAACGGTTCCTGCATGTAACTGGCAACCGGTTATCTCATTGATTTTTATTGCCAGTAATTCGGTGCTCCAGCGTGAACGTTGATAACCAAAATCGCCGGGAGAATGCTTTATCAGCTCACGTAACAGGGTGCAGATATGTTCAAAAGGCCAGCGTCGGGAGCGCCCTGCGGGTAAGGATTTCAGGCCTTCAATACCTGAGTGCGTAAACCAGTTAATCCAGCGACCAACGGATGAACGGGCACAACAGAGAGTTCTGGCAACATCGCTGACCCGTTCACCCCGATGAAGCATCAGCATGGCCGTGAGTCTGCGGGCATGATTTTTATCACGCGTTTTATGAATAGCTTTCTGCATCAGGCGTCGTTCGCCACGGGGTATTGGTACTATGATCGGCATCGCTCAGTCCGGTTGGTGATTTTGGTTGGTTTGGCGATTGATCAGATCGCACAATCCGGGCTGAGTTCCCTTTCAGTGATCTACTATTCCGCGCAGCTATTTAGCGCAAATTCCGCTGGGTCAGCCGATACATTTTGTCCGCTGCTCGCTGGAAGAGGCGCTGAAAGCTCGCGATGACCAGCAGCGTTATCTGGCGCAGCTTAGCTGGCGGCTGAATGAGGAAGCATGACGGCGGAGACGCGTCTCCTGTAATGAAACCGGCGCGAGGGGAATATGCGCCGGTTTATTATTTATGCCTTGAATGTAATCTTTGGGAATAATATTTGAATATTATTTATTTATTCTGATTTCATCATGCGATAAAGACCTTTTGTAGCGTTGCTCTTAAGGTTGTGCTTATATCCACACTGTCTGAACAGTAATCCAGGGATGGAATATGATGTTTAATATTGTCACGCCGCTGGCGGTTTTTTTTGCCTGCGAAATAGCTGAGCGGCAGTTTAATTTATTTCCCAGTAAGTCGATCTATCATACGGTTTATGGGCTGGTTTTAGTATGGCTGCTGTTGGCTATTATTCTTCATTTTATGACCACGCGCAGGTCGGAACAAACGACGCCGTTTGCCATCGCCAAGCTTTATAATACTCGCCCGGTCTACCCGCTACGTACCGACAACGAACGTCTTGCCGCCTGCGCTGAGGCGCTGTATCTGATTAGCGAAACGGCGAGCCCTCACCCATCTATTAGCTATATAAATTCACTGGAGCAGCTGGATTTAAATAATGTTGAAGATATTAAAGACGCGCGGCTATTAATGAGTTCGGCCTGGAATATTGATGGCGATCGGGCATTACGCAAAATGCTGAATAAACTCATCACCCGCGCCACCTCAGGTGCAAATATACCGATGGCGACGATCGCAGGTAAGGAGCGATATATCGCCTTTTTGCAACATCAGGGGCTGCCGTTCCAGGACATCGATGCGTGCCCGATTACCGGTTTCGATTTGGTTCGGGCTTCGTGTCTGGTCAGGATTGGCTTTTCCGTTGGCTATATTGATGAACAGGAAGCGCGATCGTTTCTGAATATCGTCGGTGAACTTATTGCGCGGCAATTCACGTCGTGGGAGCAGCTGACTGCCTCATATCTGGTCATGTATCTGGAGTGGAACGGCGGAGTGAAAGGGCCGCTCGGCGTTCTGCTTTCCTGGTTTGGCCCGCGCAACCGGATTTTGGGGGCCCGGCTGCTGCTGGAGGATGACGCGTCGCCATTTCGCCGCGCATCTTTTCAGCCTTACGCCTCCTGAACGGCCGAAATTGCCGCTTGCGCCAATAAGACAGGACGCTCAGGATAATAGGCGTGATGGTTTAGCAGAAGGAGACAGGCATGCCTGAGGGCCCAGAGATCCGCCGTGCGGCGGATAGCCTTGAAGCGGCAATCAAAGATCAACCTTTGACCGAGGTGTGGTTTGCATTCCCTGAACTTGCGACCTACGCGCCGGGCCTGGTGGGGCAGCGCGTAACGCGTGTAGAAACCCGCGGCAAGGCGCTGCTGACGCACTTTTCCAGCGGGCTGACGCTCTATAGCCATAATCAGCTCTATGGCGTGTGGCGCGTGGTTAACGCCGGTGAAATCCCACAAACGACGCGCGTGCTGCGCGTGAAGCTGCAAACGGCAGACAAAGCCATTCTGCTTTACAGTGCCTCAGATATCGAAATGCTGACGGCTGAGACGCTGAAAACGCACCCGTTTTTACTGCGCGTTGGCCCCGATGTGCTCGACATGAGCCTGACGCCACAGGCGGTTAAAGCACGCCTGTTGTCGGCAAAATTCCGTCATCGCCAGCTCTCCGGGCTGCTGCTTGATCAGGCGTTTCTTGCCGGGTTGGGTAACTATCTGCGGGTTGAGGTGCTGTGGCAGGTTGGCTTAACCGGCAATCACAAGGCCTCACAGCTTGATGAACAGCAGCTTGAGGCGCTGTCGCATGCGCTGCTCGATATTCCTCGCCTTTCCTACAACACGCGCGGCCTGGTGGATGATAATAAACACCACGGCGCGCTGTTTCGCTTTAAAGTGTTTCACCGCGACGGCGAGACCTGTGAGCGCTGCGGTGGGGTGATTGAGAAGACGATGCTGTCATCAAGACCGTTTTACTGGTGTCCTGGCTGCCAACACTAGGCGAGCGGGCGTGTGTTGTGTCGGTCGCCGTCATCCGCCAATCAGCCACGCGTTGCCTGATGGCGCTTCGCTTATCAGGCCGTCAGGATAGCCATAAAAAAAGCGCCCTCAGGCGCTTTTTTACGTTCAAACGCTCAATTATTTCTTGAGGTCTGATTTGAAGTCGCGCTGTTCGTAGCCGGTGTACAGCTGACGCGGACGCGCAATCTTCATGCCGTCGGTGTGCATTTCGTTCCAGTGGGCAATCCAGCCAATGGTGCGCGCCATCGCGAAGATAACGGTGAACATCGAAGACGGAATACCCATCGCTTTCAGGATGATGCCGGAGTAGAAATCGACGTTCGGGTACAGTTTCTTCTCGATGAAGTACGGATCGTTGAGCGCAATATGCTCCAGCTCCATGGCCACTTCCAGCAGATCGTCTTTGGTGCCCAGTTCTTTCAGTACTTCATGGCAGGTTTCACGCATCACGGTGGCACGCGGGTCGTAGTTTTTGTACACGCGGTGGCCAAAGCCCATCAGGCGGAAAGAGTCGTTCTTGTCTTTCGCGCGACGGACGAATTCCGGAATGTGCTCAACGGAGCTGATCTCTTCCAGCATCTTGAGCGCTGCTTCGTTGGCGCCGCCGTGCGCAGGCCCCCACAGAGACGCGATACCCGCAGCGATACAGGCGAACGGGTTCGCGCCGGATGAGCCTGCCGTACGGACGGTGGAGGTAGACGCGTTCTGTTCGTGGTCAGCGTGCAGGATCAGAATGCGGTCCATGGCGCGTTCCAGCACTGGGTTCACTTCGTAGTCTTCGCAAGGCGTCGCGAACATCATACGCAGGAAGTTACCGGCATAGGAGAGATCGTTGCGCGGATATACGAACGGCTGACCGATAGAATATTTGTAACACATCGCCGCCATGGTCGGCATTTTCGACAGCAGGCGGAAGGCTGCAATTTCACGATGACGCGGGTTATTGACGTCCAGAGAGTCGTGATAAAACGCGGCCAGCGCACCGGTGATCCCGCACATCACCGCCATCGGGTGAGAGTCGCGACGGAAGGCGTGGAACAGACGGGTAATCTGCTCGTGGATCATGGTGTGGCGAGTGACGGTGGTGGTGAACTCGTTGAATTCGGCCTGGTTCGGTTTTTCGCCGTACAGGAGGATGTAGCATACTTCGAGGTAGTTAGATTCGGTGGCTAACTGATCGATAGGGAAGCCGCGGTGCAGCAGGATGCCCTCGTCGCCATCAATAAAAGTAATCTTAGACTCGCAAGATGCGGTAGAGGTAAAACCAGGGTCAAAAGTAAAAATGCCTTTTGAACCGAGAGTACGGATATCAATAACATCCTGACCGAGCGTGCCTTTCAGCACATCAAGTTCAATAGCAGTATCACCCGATAGAGTGATTTTTGCCTTTGTATCAGCCATTTACGGTCTCCTTAGCGCCTTTTTGCTTAAGACTGCCGGATGCCGGATTTGCAATTCAAAAAATAGTTCGACGGTGCCAGTTTGTTATTTGGCTCACGGCTCTGCTGTAGAGATGCAACAAGGGTACAGAGCAAGGGCGCTTGACGGTGCACGTCTAATCTACAGTGAAACAACAGCAAATCAGGGTCTTAGCAATCCAATGATTCAAACCTGAACAAACACTAATAACTTTACTGATAGGTTGGGTCAACCCCATCACACTGTTACATAACTTATTATCAGGTGAAAGAGTGACCCCATAACTTTTGAGCATTATATGCTTTTACAGGTGATGGTTGTAACAATAATGTTTAATATTTGTCAAATCACGTGATTAATTTTTAAAAAATTGTTTTAATCGTGAGCGTGATCACTGTTCTGCATAAAACCAGACAAACTATATGTAGGTTAATTGTAATGATTTTGTGAACGGCCTATACTGCCGCCAGGTCTCCGGAACACCCTGCAATCCCGAGCCACCCAGCGTTTTAACGTGTCGATTTAGCATCTGTGAGCAGATTTAACCATGACGCGAAGTTATAGAAAGGACGCTGCTTGACCCGCCTGCAGACCGGAGGAAGGAAATAATAAGAACAGCATGTGGGCGTTATTCATGATAAGAAATGTGAAAAAACAAAGACCTGTCAATCTGGATTTGACAACGATCCGGTTCCCTATAACAGCGATAGCGTCCATTCTTCATCGCGTTTCCGGCGTGATTACGTTTGTGGCGGTGGGCATTCTGCTTTGGCTGCTGGGCACCAGTCTCTCTTCCCCGGAAGGCTTCCTGACCGCTTCCTCTATCATGAGCAGTTTCTTCGTTAAATTCATTATGTGGGGCATCCTCACTGCGCTGGCCTACCACGCGGTTGTGGGTATTCGTCACGTGTTAATGGATTTCGGTTATATCGAAGAAACCCTCGAGGCCGGTAAGCGCTCTGCCAAAATTTCTTTCGTTATTACTGTCGTGCTTTCAATTCTTGCAGGAGTCCTCGTATGGTAAGCAACGCCTCAGCATTAGGACGCAACGGCGTACATGACTTCATCCTCGTTCGCGCCACCGCTATTGTCCTGACTCTGTACATCATCTACATGGTGGGCTTTTTTGCGATTCACGGTGAAGTCACCTGGGAAATCTGGAGCGGTTTCTTTGCCTCTGCGTTCACTAAAGTGTTCACCCTGCTGGCTCTGTTCTCCATCTTGATTCATGCCTGGATCGGCATGTGGCAGGTGTTAACCGACTACGTTAAACCGCTGGCGCTGCGCCTGACGCTGCAACTGATGATTGTTGTTGCGCTGCTGGTTTACGTTATCTATGGATTTGTTGTGGTGTGGGGTGTGTGATGAAACTGCCAGTCAGAGAATTTGATGCTGTAGTGATTGGTGCCGGTGGCGCAGGTATGCGCGCGGCGCTGCAAATTTCCCAAAGCGGCCAGACCTGTGCGCTGTTGTCTAAAGTGTTCCCGACCCGTTCCCATACCGTATCAGCGCAGGGTGGCATCACCGTGGCGCTCGGTAATACCCATGAAGATAACTGGGAATGGCATATGTACGACACCGTAAAAGGGTCGGACTATATCGGTGACCAGGACGCGATTGAATACATGTGTAAAACCGGTCCGGAAGCGATTCTGGAGCTGGACCATATGGGGCTGCCGTTCTCCCGTCTGGAGAATGGGACCATCTATCAACGTCCGTTTGGCGGCCAGTCGAAAAACTTCGGCGGCGAGCAGGCAGCACGTACCGCCGCAGCGGCTGACCGTACCGGTCACGCGCTGTTGCATACTCTTTATCAACAGAATTTGAAAAACCACACCACGATTTTCTCCGAGTGGTATGCGCTGGATCTGGTGAAAAATGCCGATGGCGCGATTGTGGGTTGTACTGCCCTGTGTATCGAAACCGGCGAAGTGGTTTACTTCAAAGCCCGTGCCACCGTTCTGGCGACCGGCGGTGCAGGGCGTATTTATCAGTCCACCACTAACGCCCACATCAATACCGGTGACGGCGTGGGTATGGCTATCCGTGCCGGTGTGCCGGTGCAGGATATGGAGATGTGGCAGTTCCACCCGACCGGTATTGCCGGCGCGGGCGTTCTGGTCACAGAAGGCTGCCGTGGTGAAGGTGGTTATCTGCTGAACAAACACGGCGAGCGCTTCATGGAGCGTTATGCGCCGAATGCGAAAGACCTGGCGGGTCGTGACGTGGTGGCGCGTTCCATCATGATCGAAATCCGTGAAGGTCGTGGCTGTGACGGCCCATGGGGTCCACACGCCAAGCTGAAGCTGGATCATCTGGGTAAAGAAGTGCTGGAATCCCGTCTGCCGGGCATTCTGGAGCTGTCTCGTACCTTCGCACACGTTGACCCGGTTAAAGAACCAATCCCGGTTATCCCAACCTGCCACTACATGATGGGCGGTATTCCGACCAAAGTAAGCGGTCAGGCGCTGACCGTGAACGAGCAGGGCGAAGATGTGGTGATTCCTGGTCTGTTCGCGGTAGGTGAAATTGCCTGCGTATCCGTTCACGGCGCCAACCGCCTGGGCGGTAACTCGCTGCTGGATCTGGTGGTATTTGGTCGTGCCGTTGGCCTGCATCTGCAGGAATCCATTGCCGAGCAGGGCGTACTGCGTGATGCAACCGAAGAAGAGATCGACGCTTCTCTGGAACGCCTGAACCGCTGGAACGGTAATCGTAACGGTGAAGACCCGGTTGAAATCCGCAAAGCGCTGCAGGAATGTATGCAACACAACTTCTCGGTGTTCCGTGAAGGTGATGCGATGGCAAAAGGTCTGGAGCAGCTGAAGGCTATCCGCGAGCGCCTGAAAAATGCGCGCCTGGACGATACTTCCAGCGAGTTCAACACCCAGCGCGTAGAGTGCCTGGAGCTGGATAACCTGATGGAAACCGCTTACGCCACCGCGGTGTCGGCAAACTTCCGTACCGAAAGCCGTGGCGCACATAGCCGCTTCGACTTCCCGGAACGTGATGATGAAAACTGGCTGTGCCATTCCCTGTATCTGCCAGAGTCGGAATCCATGACGCGTCGTAGCGTCAATATGGAGCCGAAACTGCGTCCGGCATTCCCGCCGAAGATTCGTACTTATTAATGCGGAGACAGGAAAATGAAACTCGAGTTTTCAGTTTATCGTTATAACCCGGACGTAGACGATGCTCCGCGCATGCAGGATTACACCCTGGAAGCGGAAGAAGGTCGCGACATGATGCTGCTGGATGCGTTAATCCAGCTGAAAGAAAAAGATCCGAGCCTGTCGTTCCGCCGCTCCTGCCGTGAAGGGGTTTGTGGTTCGGACGGTCTGAACATGAACGGGAAAAACGGTCTGGCATGCATTACGCCGATCTCCGCGCTGAATCAGCCGGGCAAGAAAATTGTTATCCGTCCGCTGCCTGGATTGCCGGTGATCCGCGATTTGGTGGTAGACATGGGGCAATTCTACGCACAGTATGAGAAGATTAAGCCTTACTTGTTGAATAATGGGCAAAATCCTCCGGCTCGTGAGCATCTGCAGATGCCGGAGCAGCGTGAGAAACTCGATGGTCTGTACGAGTGTATTCTCTGCGCATGCTGTTCGACCTCTTGCCCGTCGTTCTGGTGGAACCCGGACAAGTTTATCGGCCCGGCAGGCCTGCTGGCTGCGTATCGCTTCTTAATTGATAGCCGTGATACCGAAACCGACAGCCGCCTGGAAGGGTTAAGTGACGCTTTCAGCGTATTCCGCTGCCATAGCATCATGAACTGCGTCAGTGTATGTCCGAAAGGTCTGAACCCGACGCGCGCCATCGGCCACATTAAGTCGATGCTGCTGCAACGTAGTGCGTAAGTAGTCATTGTTGCCGGATGGCGACGTACCGTCTTATCCGGCCTACATCCCCCGTAGGCCTGATAAGCGAAGCGCCATCAGGCAACAAACATGCAGGAAACCTTTAAAAACTGCCAAATCTACTTTCTCTGAGCAGAAAGGGTGAGAGTCCAAAAAACTCTAAAGACAGTTTCTAAAGGTTCCTTCGCGGGCCAGTGCAAATACAAGAGCTCGCAAGTGAACCCTGGGACGTGTGCTTTACCGGCGTACGTCGTAGTTATCCACGGCGAAATAAGCATAAAATGCTTAAGGGATCACGATGCAGAACGGCGCAATGAAAGCCTGGCTGGACTCTTCTTACCTCTCTGGTGCGAACCAGAGCTGGATAGAACAGCTCTATGAAGACTTCTTAACCGATCCTGACTCTGTCGACGCTCACTGGCGTTCAATGTTCCAGCAGTTACCTGGTACCGGAGTCAAACCGGATCAATTTCATTCCAAAACGCGTGATTATTTCCGTCGTCTGGCGAAGGATGCCTCACGTTACTCTTCTTCGATTTCCGACCCTGACACGAATGCGAAGCAGGTTAAAGTCCTGCAGCTTATCAACGCTTACCGCTTCCGTGGTCACCAGCATGCGAATCTCGATCCGCTGGGACTGTGGCAGCAGGAGCGAGTGGCTGATTTAGATCCCGCTTTCCACGATCTGACCGAGGCCGACTTCCAGGAGAGCTTTAACGTAGGTTCTTTTGCCATCGGCAAAGAGACGATGAAGCTCGGCGATCTGATTGATGCCCTCAAACAGACCTACTGCGGCCACATTGGCGCGGAATACATGCACATTACCAGCACCGAAGAAAAACGTTGGATTCAACAGCGTTTTGAAGCGGGGCATGCCACCTTTAGCGCAGAAGAGAAAAAGCGCTTCCTGAGCGAACTGACCGCGGCGGAAGGCCTGGAACGCTACCTGGGCGCGAAATTCCCGGGCGCAAAACGCTTCTCGCTGGAAGGCGGCGACGCGCTGGTACCGATGCTCAAAGAGATGATCCGCCATGCGGGCAAGAGCGGTACCCGTGAAGTGGTGCTGGGTATGGCGCACCGCGGTCGTCTGAACGTGCTGATCAACGTACTGGGCAAACAGTCCCAGGAGCTGTTTGACGAGTTCTCCGGCAAACATAAAGAACACCTCGGCACCGGTGACGTGAAGTACCACATGGGCTTCTCTTCTGACATCGAAACCGAAGGCGGTCTGGTACACCTGGCGCTGGCGTTTAACCCGTCGCACCTCGAAATCGTGAGCCCGGTCGTCATGGGTTCCGTTCGCGCGCGTCTGGACCGACTGGACGAGCCGAGCAGTAATAAAGTACTGCCTATCACCATTCACGGCGATGCGGCAGTGACCGGGCAGGGCGTGGTTCAGGAAACCCTGAACATGTCCAAAGCGCGGGGTTACGAAGTGGGCGGTACCGTTCGCATCGTTATCAACAACCAGGTGGGCTTCACCACCTCTAACCCGCTGGACGCGCGTTCTACGCCGTACTGCACCGACATCGGTAAGATGGTTCAGGCGCCGATTTTCCACGTTAACGCGGACGATCCGGAAGCCGTGGCCTTCGTGACCCGTCTGGCGCTGGACTTCCGTAATACCTTCAAGCGCGACGTGTTCATCGACCTGGTGTGCTACCGCCGTCATGGCCACAACGAAGCCGACGAGCCAAGCGCAACCCAGCCGCTGATGTACCAGAAAATCAAAAAGCATCCGACCCCGCGCAAACTCTACGCTGACAAGCTGGAAGCGGACAAAGTCGCGACGCTGGAAGATGCCACTGAAATGGTTAACCTGTATCGCGACGCGCTGGACGCGGGCGAATGCGTGGTGAAAGAGTGGCGTCCAATGAACCTGCACTCCTTTACCTGGTCGCCGTACCTCAATCATGAATGGGACGAAAGTTACCCGAACAAGGTTGACATGAAGCGCCTGCAGGAGTTGGCTAATCGTATCAGCACCGTGCCGGAAGGCGTGGAAATGCAGTCGCGCGTAGCGAAAATCTACGGTGACCGTCAGGCCATGGCGGCTGGCGAGAAGCTGTTCGACTGGGGCGGCGCGGAAAACCTGGCGTACGCCACGCTGGTTGATGAAGGCATCCCGGTGCGTCTGTCTGGTGAAGATGCCGGTCGTGGTACCTTCTTCCATCGTCACGCGGTGATTCATAACCAGACCAACGGTTCGACCTACACCCCGCTGCAGCACGTGCACAACGGCCAGGGCGATTTCAAAGTGTGGGACTCCGTGCTGTCTGAAGAAGCGGTACTGGCATTTGAATACGGCTATGCGACGGCTGAGCCGCGCACGCTGACCATCTGGGAAGCGCAGTTTGGCGACTTCGCCAACGGTGCGCAGGTGGTGATTGACCAGTTTATCTCCTCCGGTGAGCAGAAGTGGGGCCGTATGTGTGGCCTGGCGATGCTGCTGCCGCACGGCTACGAAGGACAGGGCCCGGAGCACTCCTCCGCGCGTCTGGAACGTTATCTGCAGCTTTGCGCACAGCAGAACATGCAGGTTTGCGTACCGTCGACCCCGGCACAGGTTTATCACATGCTGCGTCGTCAGGCGCTGCGCGGGATGCGCCGTCCGCTGGTGGTCATGTCGCCGAAGTCGCTGCTGCGCCACCCGCTGGCGGTTTCCAGCCTGGATGAGCTGGCGAACGGTACCTTCATGCCGGCGATTGGTGAAATTGACGATCTGGACCCGAAAGCGGTGAAACGCGTGGTGCTGTGTTCTGGTAAGGTTTACTACGACCTGCTGGAACAGCGCCGTAAGAACGATCAGAAAGATGTCGCTATCGTGCGTGTTGAACAGCTGTACCCGTTCCCGCACCAGGCGGTACAAGAAGCACTGAAACCTTATGCACACGTGCATGATTTTGTCTGGTGCCAGGAAGAGCCGCTCAACCAGGGCGCCTGGTACTGCAGCCAGCATCATTTCCGTGATGTGATTCCATTTGGGGCCGCTCTGCGCTATGCAGGTCGCCCGGCCTCCGCCTCACCGGCGGTAGGGTATATGTCCGTTCACCAGAAGCAGCAACAAGATCTGGTCAATGACGCGCTGAACGTCGATTAATTAAGGATACATAATGAGTAGCGTAGATATTCTGGTTCCCGACCTGCCTGAATCCGTAGCGGATGCCACCGTCGCCACCTGGCATAAAAAACCGGGCGATGTGGTTGTGCGTGATGAAGTGCTGGTAGAAATCGAAACTGACAAAGTGGTACTGGAAGTACCGGCGTCGGCAGATGGCATCCTTGATGCCGTTCTGGAAGATGAAGGTACCACCGTCACTTCCCGTCAGATCCTGGGCCGCCTGCGTGAAGGCAACAGCGCGGGTAAAGAAACCAGCGCCAAAGCTGACAGCAAAGAGTCAACGCCGGCTCAGCGCCAGCAGGCTTCTCTGGAAGAGCAGAACAACGAAGCGCTCAGCCCGGCGATCCGTCGCCTGCTGGCTGAGCACAACCTCGAAGCCAGCGCCATTAAAGGCACCGGCGTCGGCGGCCGTCTGACTCGTGAAGACATCGAGAAGCACCTGGCAAAAGCACCGGCGAAAGCCGCTGCTGCGCCGGCACCGGCTGCTGCCGCTCCGGTTGCGCCGCTGGCTGGTCGCTCTGAGAAACGCGTACCGATGACCCGTCTGCGTAAACGCGTGGCCGAGCGTCTGCTGGAAGCGAAAAACTCTACCGCGATGCTGACGACCTTCAACGAAGTGAACATGAAGCCAATCATGGACCTGCGTAAGCAGTACGGTGACGCGTTTGAAAAACGTCACGGTATCCGTCTGGGCTTTATGTCCTTCTACGTGAAGGCCGTAGTGGAAGCGCTGAAACGCTATCCGGAAGTGAACGCGTCCATCGACGGCGATGACGTGGTTTATCACAACTACTTCGATGTGAGCATGGCGGTTTCTACGCCGCGCGGCCTGGTGACACCGGTCCTGCGTGATGTTGATGCACTGGGTATGGCTGACATTGAAAAGAACATCAAAGAGCTGGCGGTTAAAGGCCGTGACGGCAAGCTGACCGTAGAAGATCTGACCGGCGGTAACTTCACTATTACCAACGGCGGCGTATTCGGCTCCCTGATGTCTACCCCGATCATCAACCCGCCTCAGAGCGCGATTCTGGGTATGCATGCCATTAAAGACCGCCCGATGGCGGTGGATGGCAAAGTGGAAATTCTGCCGATGATGTACCTGGCACTGTCCTATGACCACCGTCTGATCGATGGGCGCGAGTCTGTGGGCTTCCTGGTCGCCATTAAAGAGTTGCTGGAAGATCCAACCCGTCTGCTGCTGGACGTGTAGCCAATAAGAGTACCACCTGCCCTGTAGGCCGGATAAGGCGTTTACGCCGCCATCCGGCGTTGATGCGATGCCTGATGGCGACGCTCGCGCGTCTTATCAGGCCTACAGGTTTAAGATAATGATTACCTGAAGGATGGATAGAACACATGAACTTACATGAATATCAGGCAAAACAACTCTTTGCCCGCTATGGCTTACCGGCTCCGGTGGGTTATGCCTGTACTACTCCGCGCGAAGCAGAAGAAGCCGCTTCAAAAATCGGCGCTGGCCCGTGGGTAGTGAAATGTCAGGTTCACGCTGGTGGCCGCGGTAAAGCGGGCGGTGTGAAGGTTGTTAACTCGAAAGAAGACATCCGCGCTTTCGCTGAACATTGGCTGGGCAAACGTCTGGTGACTTACCAGACGGACGCACACGGCCAGCCGGTTAACCAGATCCTGGTTGAAGCGGCTACCGACATCGGTAAAGAGCTGTACCTGGGCGCGGTCGTCGATCGTAGCTCCCGTCGCGTGGTCTTTATGGCCTCTACCGAAGGCGGCGTGGAAATCGAAAAAGTGGCGGAAGAAACCCCGCACCTGATCCACAAAGTGGCGCTCGATCCGCTGGCTGGCCCGATGCCTTACCAGGGTCGCGAACTGGCGTTCAAACTGGGTCTGGAAGGTAAACAGGTTCAGCAGTTCACCAAGATCTTCATGGGTCTGGCGACCATTTTCCTGGAGCGCGACCTGGCGCTGATCGAAATCAACCCGCTGGTTGTCACCAAACAGGGTGACCTGATCTGCCTCGACGGCAAGCTGGGCGCTGACGGCAACGCGCTGTTCCGCCAGGCCGATCTGCGTGAAATGCGCGATCAGTCGCAGGAAGATCCGCGTGAAGCGCAGGCTGCACAGTGGGAACTGAACTACGTTGCGCTGGACGGCAACATCGGTTGCATGGTTAACGGTGCGGGCCTGGCAATGGGCACCATGGACATCGTTAAGCTGCACGGCGGCGAACCGGCTAACTTCCTCGACGTTGGCGGCGGCGCAACCAAAGAGCGCGTGACCGAAGCGTTCAAAATCATCCTCTCTGATGACAATGTTAAAGCCGTTCTGGTTAACATCTTCGGCGGTATCGTACGTTGCGACCTGATCGCTGACGGTATCATCGGCGCGGTAGCTGAAGTGGGCGTTAACGTCCCGGTTGTCGTCCGTCTGGAAGGCAACAACGCCGAACTCGGCGCGAAAAAACTGGCTGATAGCGGCCTGAATATTATTGCAGCGAAAAGTCTGACGGATGCAGCTCAGCAGGTTGTTGCCGCAGTGGAGGGGAAATAATGTCAGTTTTAATTAATAAAGATACCAAGGTTATCTGTCAGGGCTTTACCGGTAGCCAGGGGACTTTCCACTCCGAACAGGCGATTGCTTACGGTACGCAGATGGTTGGCGGCGTAACGCCAGGCAAAGGCGGCACCACGCACCTGGGCCTGCCGGTGTTCAACACCGTGCGTGAAGCGGTAGAAGCGACGGGCGCGACCGCTACCGTTATCTACGTTCCGGCACCGTTCTGCAAAGACTCCATTCTGGAAGCGATCGATGCAGGCATCAAACTGATCATCACCATCACCGAAGGCATCCCTACGCTGGATATGCTGACCGTGAAGGTGAAGCTGGATGAAGCGGGCGTGCGTATGATTGGCCCGAACTGCCCAGGCGTTATCACCCCGGGCGAATGTAAAATCGGTATCATGCCGGGCCACATTCACAAGCCGGGTAAAGTGGGCATCGTTTCCCGTTCCGGTACGCTGACTTATGAAGCGGTTAAGCAGACCACCGACTACGGTTTCGGCCAGTCCACCTGTGTGGGCATCGGTGGTGACCCGATCCCGGGTTCTAACTTTATCGATATCCTGAAACTGTTCCAGGAAGATCCGCAGACTGAAGCGATCGTTATGATCGGTGAGATCGGCGGTAGCGCAGAAGAAGAAGCCGCTGCGTACATTAAAGATCACGTGACCAAGCCGGTTGTCGGTTACATCGCGGGCGTCACCGCGCCGAAAGGCAAGCGTATGGGCCACGCTGGCGCCATCATCGCAGGCGGTAAAGGTACGGCAGACGAGAAATTCGCTGCGCTGGAAGCCGCGGGTGTGAAAACCGTTCGTAGCCTGGCCGATATCGGCGAAGCGCTGAAATCAATTATCAAGTAATCCTCTCTGCTCCCTACGCGAATTCCTGACGCATACAGGAAGTAGGGAGCCTTATATGTCTGGTTTCGACATGGTTGGCCGCCCCTGGGCGGCCTTTTTTAATGGCGCCGTCTGGCGACCAGCGTAAATTTATAGTCGTCGCTCTTAAAGGTATTGCGGCTATATTCAAAGATTCGCCCATCCTGCAAAAAGCCGCGCGATACTTTTTCCAGCACCGGTTTGCCCGGCATAATTCCCAGAATAGCCACCGTTTCTTCGTTGGGGATCACTGGGATAAGTTCCTGTTCGCTACGATCGATAACCATTTTTTTGATCGCTTCAATAAAGTGATATTTAGAATTCTCCATCACTTCCCAGGTCAGGTCGGGGAAAAGGGCGAGTGGCATCCACGTTTCTTCAAGGGTGACCGCCTTTTGCTTGATAAACCGCACGCGCTTAACGTGCCAGACCTTATCGTCGGCGGCCAGCTGCAGCTGCTCGGCCAATGCTTCACCGGCCGCGATGACTTCAAACACTTTCACTTCGCTGTGGGTTTCGACGTGTCGGTCGGCGAGCTTCTCGTAAAAGCTGGTGAGCTGGTAGATATCGTAGTTGACGCGCTCTTCTTTCACATAGGAGCCGCTTCCCTGAATGCTTTCAATAATTTCCTGCTCGGTAAGCAGCTTGAGCGCCTGTCTGACGGTCACACGGCTGACCTGAAAAGCTGCCTGTAACGCTGATTCGGTTGGCAACGCGTCGCCCGGTTTTAGCTCACCGCGCGTAATTTGCCCCCGCAGTGCGTCGGCAATCTGGCGATACATCGGTTTTTTACTCATCGCTTTTCGCTTTTGTATGAATTGGTTAAGACCTTTTTAGCTGATTATGCCGACATCTCAATAATAGTAAACAATACAAATTAAATACAAATTATTGGCTATTAGTGAAATTGATCACTTAAATGTATTATTTTGTCTGCCACAATCGCCGCACAACATAACGACAATCCTCTGAGGATCATCATGAACCTGACGACCCTGTCTCACCCTCGTGCTGTCTGTTTACAGGCATGTTTTACCGATCGCGATGACGCGATTCGCCAGCTGGCACAGCGGCTGGCTGAACTGGGCAACATTACCGATATCGATGCCTATCTGGCGGAAGTTTTTCACCGGGAATCGCAGGGGCCAACGGCACTTGGCGAAGGTCTGGCGGTGCCGCACGGCAAAACGGCGGCGGTAAAAGAGGCGGCATTTGCGGTCGCCACGCTGAGCAAACCGCTAGCATGGGATGGGGTAGATGGCCCTGAACCGGTCGAGCTGATTTTTCTGCTGGCCATCCCGCCAGCGCAAGCGGGATCCACCCATATTCAGATCCTGACGGAACTCACCACCCGGCTCGCCGATGACGACGTGCGGCGCCGCGTGATGGCTGCCGACAGCGCCGAAGCGTTGCTGGCAGCGCTGGCGGCTCAGCCAGAGAAGGCGGCGATTGAACTGGACGCCGAGGCGCCCACCATCGTCTGCGTGACCGCTTGCCCGGCGGGCATTGCGCACACCTATATGGCGGCAGAGTATCTGGAGAAAGCCGGGCGGCGCATGGGCGTCAATGTGGTGGTGGAAAAGCAGGGAGCCAACGGTATTGAAGGCCGCCTCACCGCGCAACAGCTCAACGATGCCCGGGCCTGTATTTTCGCGGCAGAAGTGGCCATTAAGGAGAGCGAGCGCTTTCGCGGTCTGCCGTCTCTTTCCGTTCCGGTTGCGGAACCGCTGCGCCACGCCGAGGCGCTGATTGAACGCGCGTTGGCGCTGGAGCCCCTGAAAGGGGAGAGGCACGCCCAGCCGCAGTTGGAGCAGAAAAAAAGTGTGAAAACCGAGCTTAAACAGGCATTGCTGAGCGGCATTTCATTTGCTGTTCCGCTGATTGTCGCCGGTGGGACCGTGCTGGCGGTGGCGGTACTGCTGGCGCAGATTTTTGGCCTGCAGCACCTTTTTGATTTGGAGAACTCCTGGCTGTGGATGTACCGCAAGCTGGGTGGTGGCATGTTGGGAACGCTGATGGTGCCCGTGCTGGCTGCCTATACGGCTTACTCGTTGGCCGATAAACCGGCGCTGGCACCCGGCTTTGCCGCCGGGCTGGCGGCCAATATGATTGGCGCCGGTTTTCTGGGCGCCGTCGCCGGGGGGCTGATCGCGGGTTACCTGATGCGCTGGGTCAAAAACCATATCCGGCTGAGCGCGCGTTTTAACGGTTTTCTGACGTTCTACCTTTATCCGGTTATCGGCACGCTGGCGGCGGGCAGCCTGATGCTGTTCGTGATTGGTGAACCCGTGGCATGGATTAACAATTCGCTCACCGCGTGGCTGAACGGGTTATCCGGTGCCAATGCTCTGCTGCTGGGCATGATCCTCGGTTTTATGTGCTCGTTCGATCTCGGTGGTCCGGTAAACAAAGCAGCTTATGCCTTCTGCCTGGGGGCTATGGCCAACGGCGTATATGGCCCGTACGCCATTTTTGCTTCAGTCAAAATGGTTTCTGCCTTCACCGTGACGGCGTCCACCCTGCTGGCACCGCATCTGTTTAAACAGTTTGAGATCGAAACCGGTAAATCGACCTGGCTGCTCGGTCTGGCCGGAATTACCGAAGGGGCGATTCCGATGGCTATTGAAGATCCGCTACGCGTGATTGGTTCTTTTGTCCTGGGGTCGATGGCGACCGGCGCGATTGTCGGCGCGATGGGGATCGGTCTTTCCACGCCGGGCGCAGGGATTTTCTCTCTCTTTTTACTTCAGCATGCCGGAATCGGCGCTTTTACTGCGGCGGCGGGCTGGTTTGGCGCCGCGCTGGTTGGGACGTTTATCTCGACCATGGTGCTGTTGCTCTGGCGTCGTCAGGCGGTAAAGCAGGGAAAATACACCACCGATAGCGTGATGCCGTAAGCACTTACTTAACAGGAAACGAAGATGAAAGCAGTATCTCGCGTTCACATTACGCCACATATGCACTGGGACCGTGAATGGTATTTCACTACCGAAGAGTCACGTATTTTACTCATCAACAATATGGAAGAGATCCTCTCCCGCCTTGAACAGGACGCTGATTACAAGTACTACGTGCTGGACGGGCAAACGGCCATACTTGAAGACTACTTCGCCGTGAAGCCGGAAAATCGCGAACGCGTGAAATCGCTGGTACAGGCCGGTAAATTGATCATTGGACCCTGGTATACGCAAACCGACACCACCCTTGTCTCTGGTGAATCTATCGTGCGTAATCTGATGTACGGCATTCGTGACTGTATGGCGTTTGGCGAACCGATGAAGATTGGCTACCTTCCGGATTCGTTCGGTATGTCCGGGCAGCTACCGCATATTTATAACGGCTTTGGTCTGACCCGCGCGCTCTTCTGGCGCGGCTGCTCTGAGCGCCATGGCACCGATAAAACGGAGTTTTTATGGCAAAGCCGGGACGGAAGTGAAGTGGTCACCCAGGTGCTGCCGTTGGGCTACGCGATTGGTAAGTACTTACCGGAGGACGAAGCCGGGCTGCGTAAACGGCTTGATGGTTACTTTGATGTGCTGGAAAAAGCCTCGGTCACCCAAGAGATCCTGCTGCCCAACGGCCACGACCAGATGCCACTGCAACAAAATATCTTCGCCGTGATGGAGAAGCTGCGCGATATTTATCCGCAGCGGCAGTTTGTCATGAGCCGTTTTGAAGATGTCTTTGAGCGCATTGAAGCGCACCGCGACGTGTTGGCGACCCTACAGGGCGAGTTTATCGACGGCAAATACATGCGCGTTCACCGGACTATTGGCTCTACGCGTATGGATATCAAAATCGCCCATGCGCGCATTGAGAATAAAATCGTCAATATTCTGGAACCGCTAGCCACGCTGGCCTGGAGCCTGGGCTTTGAATATCACCATGGCCTGCTCGAGAAAATGTGGAAAGAAATTTTAAAAAACCACGCTCATGACAGCATTGGCTGCTGCTGTAGCGACAAAGTCCATCAGGAGATTGTCTCGCGTTTTGTACTGGCCGAAGACATGGCGGATAACCTGATTCGTTTTTATATGCGCAAGATTGCCGACAACATGGCGCACAGCGCAGAAGATAAACTGGTGATGTTTAACCTGATGCCGTGGCCGCGCGAAGAGACGATCAACACCACGATTCGCCTGCGGGCCAGCCAGTTCCGCCTGGTTGACGGCAAAGGTCATGACATTCCCTATTTTATTCGCCAGGCGAGGGAGATCGATCCCGGGCTTATTGACCGGCAAATTGTGCACTACGGGAATTACGAGCCCTTTATGGAGTTTGATATTCAGCTTCACCAAATCCTGCCGTCGATGGGCTACCGCACGCTGTACGTTGAGCCGCACGTCGCGGGAAACCTGGTGAAGCCTTCACCAGCGGCGACATCGCTGCTCGAAAACGCCTTCTGGCAAATTGAGATGAATAGCGACGGAACGCTACGACTGCATGATAAAGACAGCGGAATCGTTTATGACCGGGTGCTGGAAATCGAAGACGGCGGTGACGATGGTGATGAATATGACTATTCGCCTCCGCGAGAGGAGTGGGTGCTGACGAGCGTGCAAACGCCTTTTGACTACGAGGTCATCCACGATGCCTGGCAAAGTCGGGTGATTATTCGTTATCAGATGGCGGTGCCAGCAAATCTTAACGCGCGTGCGGCGCGCCAGCGTAACGGTGAGCTTGGCATCGAAGTGGAGGTGACCCTCAGCCACAATAGTCGGCGTATTGACGTGGAGGTCAGGCTGGATAATCAGGCTGACGATCACCGCGTTCGGGTGCTGATTCCGACGCCTTTTCACACGCGGGAAGTGCTGGCCGATACGCAGTTTGGCTCAATAATGCGCCCGGTTCGCGATGAGGCAATGGCTTACTGGCAAGAAGAGGGGTGGAAGGAAGCGCCGATCCCGGTATGGAATTTACTCAACTATGCCGCTCTTCAGGAAGGGCGTAACGGGCTAGCCGTTTTTAGCGAGGGGCTACGCGAGTTTGAAGTACTCGGCGAGGAGAAAAAAACCTTCGCCCTGACGCTGCTTCGTGGCGTAGGGGTATTGGGTAAAGAAGATCTGCTTCTACGCCCTGGTCGTCCCTCGGGAATTAAACTGCCGGTGCCTGATTCGCAGATGCGTGGCCCGCTTCATGGGCGGTTTAGCCTGTTCAGCTATAGCGGGACGCCGCTGAATATCGGCCTGGCTCAGCAGGCAAGATCCTGGCTGACCCCCATTCAGTGCTATAACAAAATTCCGTGGGATGCGATGAAGCTGAATAAAAGCGGGGCGATTGTGCCCGAAAGCTACAGTCTGCTCAGCATGTCGCCGGTAGGCTGCCAGCTCAGTGCGCTAAAAAAGGCCGAGGATCGCGATGAGATTATTTTACGTTTGTTCAATCCGTCCGACAGCCAGTGTAGTGAGGCCGCTGTGTCATTCAGCCAAGGTGTGGCGGCGTGCCGGGAAACGGGAATGGATGAAATCCCGTACCCGGATCCGGATGCCACAAAGGTCATCGCCGGCATCTTCCATCCATGTCAGTCGCGTACTTTTAGCGTTAAGCCTGGCTGATGGTGTGGAGGGTAACGTCAGCGAGCCTGCTGGCGTTGCCCGCTTGCCTGTTTTTTGTTCGATTGATGAGTAAGGGCTCAGACGTTTATACCCGGCTGGCATCCGTTCAGAAGGGATGAATGTTGCATTAATAATTTATTTGGTTAAAAACTTGTTAATTATCATTCAGACAGATGTCAGCATTGGAAAAAAATGACGGAAGGTCTACTTTAATCTATACGGGCATTATTGGCCTGTTCCCAGCATGCCTCGTTAAATTTAATTACCACACCATTCAATCTCACTTCATTTGATAACCATCAATGCCAGAATAAAAACACATCATTAACATTATATTCATCATGACGTTCAATTAAAAACATAATTAACAATATTGCGTGAAGTTGATTTAAATCAATATGTAATCACTGGATATAAGGTGTCAAAACGGATAAATTGTCGTGGATCAAATTGGCCTAAAACAGTGTGATTCGCTATAAATTGATCACCGTCGAAAAACGTAAAACTTCTCCAATAAAAACCTGTTTATTGTAAGGGTTTTACAGCGTAATATATTTTAGGGATCAATTGAGTTTTTTATTAACAGGTTTGTAACTTTCACTTATTGCTGTTTCCTGTTGACGACAAGGGGCTGCTGTAGGGAAGGGGACAAATAAATTTGTATTGGGGCATGTGTTTGAATCCCGGGTAACGGGTTCAATCTCGGAGTCTTCATGCGATGAGCAAGGAGTCATGATGTTAGATATAGTCGAACTGTCGCGCTTACAGTTTGCCTTGACCGCGATGTACCACTTCCTGTTTGTTCCGCTGACGCTGGGTATGGCGTTCCTGCTGGCAATCATGGAAACGGTCTACGTCCTTTCCGGCAAACAGATTTATAAAGATATGACCAAGTTCTGGGGCAAGTTGTTTGGTATCAACTTTGCGCTGGGTGTGGCTACCGGTCTGACCATGGAGTTCCAGTTCGGGACTAACTGGTCCTACTACTCCCACTACGTGGGCGATATCTTCGGTGCGCCGCTGGCCATCGAGGGTCTGATGGCCTTCTTCCTCGAATCTACCTTTGTAGGTCTGTTCTTCTTCGGTTGGGATCGTCTGGGTAAAGTCCAGCATATGGCGGTCACCTGGCTGGTGGCGCTTGGCTCCAACCTCTCCGCGCTGTGGATTCTGGTAGCGAACGGTTGGATGCAGAACCCGATTGCTTCCGATTTCAACTTTGAAACCATGCGTATGGAAATGGTCAGCTTCTCTGAGCTGGTCCTGAACCCGGTTGCGCAGGTGAAATTCGTTCACACCGTCGCTTCCGGCTACGTGACCGGCGCGATGTTCATTCTGGCCATCAGCTCCTGGTATATGCTCAAAGGTCGCGACTTCGCGTTTGCCAAGCGCTCCTTTGCGATTGCCGCTAGCTTCGGTATGGCGGCAATTCTTTCCGTTATCGTACTGGGCGATGAATCCGGTTACGAAATGGGTGACGTGCAGAAAACCAAACTGGCCGCTATTGAGGCCGAATGGGAAACGCAGCCGGCGCCGGCCGCCTTTACTCTGTTTGGTATTCCGGATCAGGATGCGCAGGAAAACCGCTTCTCGATTCAAATTCCTTACGCGCTGGGCATCATCGCCACCCGTTCCGTTGATAAACAGGTGACGGGCCTGAAAGATCTGATGGTGCAGCACGAAGAGCGTATCCGTAACGGTATGAAAGCCTACTCTCTGCTGGAGCAGCTGCGCGCGGGCGCGACCGATCCGGCGGTACGTGCGCAGTTCAATGACGTGAAGAAAGATCTGGGCTATGGCCTGCTGCTGAAACGCTATACGCCGAACGTGGCTGATGCGACTGAAGAGCAGATCCAGAAAGCGACCAAAGACTCTATTCCGCGCGTTGCGCCGCTGTACTTCGCCTTCCGTATCATGGTGGCGTGCGGTGTGCTGATGCTGCTGATTATTGGCGCCTCCTTCTGGACTGTTATTCGTAACCGTATCGGTGAGAAAAAATGGCTGCTGCGCGCTGCGTTCTATGGCCTGCCGCTGCCGTGGATTGCCGTTGAGGCGGGCTGGTTTGTCGCTGAGTATGGCCGCCAACCGTGGGCTATCGGTGAGGTGCTGCCAACGGCGGTCGCCAACTCGTCGCTGACGGCGGGTGACCTGATCTTCTCCATGGTGCTGATCTGCGGTCTGTACACGCTGTTCCTGGTGGCTGAACTGTTCCTGATGTTCAAATTTGCCCGCAAAGGACCAAGCAGCCTGAAAACCGGTCGCTATCACTTTGAACAGTCCTCCGCGACTATTCAGCCGGCACGCTAAGACAGGAGTCGTCAAATGATCGATTATGAAGTATTGCGTTTTATCTGGTGGCTGCTGATCGGCATTCTGCTGATCGGTTTTGCGGTCGCCGACGGCTTCGACATGGGGGTGGGCATGCTCACCCGCTTCCTCGGTCGCAATGACACCGAGCGTCGAATTATGATTAACGCCATCGCCCCGCACTGGGACGGTAACCAGGTATGGCTCATCACCGCCGGCGGCGCGCTGTTTGCTGCCTGGCCGATGGTCTACGCGGCAGCCTTCTCTGGCTTCTACGTGGCGATGATTCTGGTTCTGGCATCATTGTTCTTCCGCCCGGTGGGTTTCGACTACCGTTCGAAGATTGAAGATAGCCGCTGGCGTAACATGTGGGACTGGGGTATCTTCGTGGGCAGCTTTGTGCCGCCGCTGGTGATCGGCGTGGCGTTTGGTAACCTGCTGCAGGGCGTCCCGTTCCATATTGATGAGTACCTGCGTCTTTACTACACCGGCAATTTCTTCCAGCTGCTGAATCCGTTTGGCCTGCTGGCGGGCGTGGTGAGCGTGGCGATGATCCTGACCCAAGGGGCGACCTACCTGCAGATGCGTACCGTGGGCGAGCTGCATCTGCGCACGCGCTCCGTTTCGATGGTGGCTGCGCTGGTTACGCTGGTTTGCTTCGCACTGGCAGGCGTTTGGGTCTACTACGGTATCGACGGCTACGTGGTGAAATCCGTTCTGGATCACACCGGTCCGTCCAACCCGCTGACCAAAGAAGTGGCGCGTGAAGCCGGTGCGTGGATGGTGAACTTCAACAACATGCCGGCGCTGTGGGCGATTCCTGCTCTGGGCGTGGTGCTGCCGCTGCTGACTATCCTGTGCACGAAAGCGGATAAAGGCGCGTGGGCGTTCCTGTTCTCCTCACTGACGCTGGCCTGCATCATTCTGACCGCTGGTATCGCCATGTTCCCGTTCATTATGCCGTCCAGCACGATGATGAATGCGAGCCTGACCATGTGGGATGCAACGTCCAGCCAGCTGACGCTGAACCTGATGACCTATGTCGCGATTGTCTTCGTACCGATTATTCTGGCCTACACCACCTGGTGTTACTGGAAAATGTTCGGTCGCATCACCAAAGAAGACATCGAACGTAACACCCACTCTCTGTACTAAGTAAGGAGCTGAATATGTGGTATTTCGCATGGATTTTGGGAACGCTTCTTGCCTGTGCATTCGGCGTGATCACCGCGCTGGCGCTTGAGCACGTTGAAGCGTCCAAAGCGGGTGAAGAAAAACACTGATGAAAAATGTTATCGCAATGTTGTATGCGATAATGGACAAGCGCCCCCTGCGGGCGCTTTCCCTTGTGATGGCCCTGCTGCTGGCAGGCTGCATCTTCTGGGACCCGTCGCGCTTTGCGGCGAAGACCAGCGAACTGGAAATCTGGCACGGTTTTCTGCTGATGTGGTCGGTGTGCGCGGGCGTGATTCACGGCGTGGGCTTCCGCCTGCGGTCGATTCACTGGCAGGGGATTTTTTGTCCGCTTATCGCCGAACTGGTGCTGTTTGCCGGGCTGATTTTCTTCTTTTCCCGCTGAAAATTTTCATCTGAAAACGATGGGCTTGCTTAAGCCCATAAAAATTTACTCTCCGTTTACTTCCCCCCATTCCAAAGCATCATTCCCGCGCGTATAGTAGCGAAGTTCAAAAACCCAAAATTTTTTTGCATTACTGGGACGTAAAGTGAATACAACGCTGTTTCGATGGCCGGTTCGTGTCTACTATGAAGATACCGATGCCGGTGGTGTGGTTTATCACGCCAGCTATGTCGCTTTCTATGAAAGAGCGCGCACAGAGATGCTGCGTCACCATCACTTCAGCCAGCAGGTACTGTTGGCTGAGCGCGTGGCCTTTGTCGTGCGTAAAATGACGCTGGAGTATTTTGCGGCTGCCCGACTCGACGATATGCTCGAAGTCCAGACAGAAATTACATCAATGCGCGGTACCTCAATGGTGTTCACGCAGCGAATAGTCAACGCTGAGAATAAGGTTCTGAACGAAGCAGAAGTCCTGATTGTCTGTGTTGATCCACTCATCATGAAGCCTCGTGCGCTTCCCAAGTCTATTGTCGCGGAGTTTAAGCAGTGACTGACATGAACATCCTTGATTTGTTCCTGAAGGCTAGCCTTCTGGTTAAACTTATCATGTTGATTTTGATTGGTTTTTCAATCGCCTCCTGGGCCATCATCATCCAGAGAACGCGCATCCTTAACGCGGCAAGCCGTGAGGCCGAAGCGTTTGAAGATAAATTCTGGTCCGGCATCGAACTGTCTCGTCTGTATCAGGAGAGCCAGGGGCGTCGTGAAAACCTCGCGGGATCGGAACAGATCTTCTACAGCGGCTTTAAAGAGTTTGCGCGTCTGCATCGTGCCAACAGCCATGCGCCGGAAGCCATCGTGGAAGGGGCATCGCGTGCGATGCGTATTTCGATGAACCGCGAGCTGGAAACGCTGGAAACGCACATTCCGTTCCTGGGTACCGTGGGGTCCATCAGTCCGTATATCGGTCTGTTCGGTACCGTATGGGGGATCATGCACGCCTTTATCGCGCTGGGCGCGGTAAAACAGGCTACGCTGCAGATGGTTGCGCCGGGGATCGCCGAAGCGCTGATCGCTACCGCTATCGGTCTGTTCGCCGCGATCCCTGCGGTTATGGCGTATAACCGTCTGAACCAGCGTGTGAATAAACTGGAGCTGAACTACGACAACTTTATGGAAGAGTTCACCGCGATTCTGCACCGTCAGGCTTTTACCGCCAGCACCGCCAGCGAGAGCAACAAGGGGTAAGCCATGGCCAGAGCACGTGGACGCGGACGTCGCGAACTGAAGTCCGAAATTAACATCGTTCCGCTGCTGGATGTGTTGTTGGTGCTGCTGCTGATCTTTATGGCGACAGCGCCGATCATTACGCAGAGCGTGGAAGTGGATCTTCCTGATGCCACCGAATCACAGGCTGTCAGCAGTAATGATGAACCCCCGGTCATTGTTGAAGTGTCCGGCGTGGGGCAATACAGCGTGAACGTTGGCCCGGAAAAGATGCCGCAGCTGCCGCCTGAACAGGTGGTCGCAGAAGCGCAGCGCCGTTTGCAGGCGAATCCGAAGACGGTCTTCTTAATTGGGGGCGCGAAAGACGTGCCTTACGATGAAATAATTAAAGCGCTTAACCTGTTACACAGCGCCGGGGTGAAATCGGTCGGGTTGATGACCCAGCCAATTTAACCGCCGACATACCGTATTTGCCGCAGGCCGGGAACGGCCTGCACCGTGTACGGTAGGGTAACGGGGGAACAGTTTTTGGGAACCGAGAGTGTCAAAGGCAACCGAACAAAACGATAAGCTTAAACGAGCGATAATTATTTCAGCAGTGCTGCACGTCATTCTGTTTGCGGCGCTGATCTGGAGTTCGTTCGATGAGCATTTAGACGCCGCGGCCGGCGGGGGCGGTGGGTCATCCATCGACGCGGTCATGGTCGATCCGGGTGCGGTCGTCGACAACTATAATCGCCAACAGCAGCAGCAGGCCAGTTCGAAACGTGCGCAAGAGCAGCGTGAAAAACAGGCTCAGCAGCAGGCCGAAGAGCTGCGTGAAAAGCAGGCTGCGGAACAGGAACGTTTAAAAGCGCTGGAAAAAGAGCGTTTAGAAGCCCAGGAAGCGGCTAAGCAGGCGCAGGAACAGCAGAAGCAGGCTGAGGAAGCGGCGAAGAAAGCCGCCGCCGACGCCAAAGCGAAGGCCGACGCACAGGCTAAAGAAGCCGCAGAAGCTGCCGCGAAAGCCGCGGCCGATGCCAAGGCGAAGGCCGATGCTCAGGCAAAAGCCGCCGCTGAAGCGGCGAAGAAAGCCGGTGCTGACGCGCAGAAAAAAGCGGAAGCTGAAGCGGCAAAAGCCGCCGCCGATGCGAAAAAGGTTGCCGAAGCTGCCGCCGCGAAAGCTGCCGCAGATGCAGAGAAGAAAGCGACTGCGGAAGCGGCGAAGAAGGCTGCCGCTGAAAAGGCCGCTGCTGAGAAAGCCGCTGCCGCTGAAAAAGCGGCCGCCGAGAAAGCGGCCGCAGCTGCGGAAAAAGCCGCTGCTGATAAAGCTGCCGCTGCCGCGAAAGCTGCTGCAGATAAGAAGGCTGCTGCAGAAAAAGCCGCTGCGGACAAGAAAGCGGCTGGCGAGAAAGCGGCTGCCGCGAAAAAAGCCGCCGCTGAAAAAGCGGCTGCCGCTTCGGGGGTTGATGATCTGCTGGGCGATCTGAGTTCTGGTAAGAATGCGCCGAAAGGCAACACCAGCGGTAGCGCCGGTGGCTCTTCTCCTGCTAAAGGTAACAAGCCGGGGCAGGGTGGGGCGTCGCAGGCTGAAATTGCGTCCTATATTGCGCAGGTTCAGGCCGCGATTAAAGGTCACCTGTACGACTGGGATACCTATAAAGGGAAGACCTGTACGTTACGCGTGAACCTGGCTGAAGATGGTACCGTGCTGAGCGTGAAACAGGAAGGTGGCGATGAGGCGTTCTGTCAGCAAATGCTGGCGGCAACCAACCGCATGACCAAATTCCCGAAACCGCCGTCACAAGCGGTCTGGCAGACCTTTAAAAATGCGCCGCTGGACTTTAAGCCTTAAGCATTATTTTTCGTCGCAGTACGTGAAAAATAAAGGCGGAATCGTTGCAGGGTTTTGGTAGTTTTGTGTATTTTAGTTTGTTAACATTCTGCTAAATTATCGTGGGCTTTCCGCCTGGATAAGGGAGAAATGATGAAGCAGGCATTACGAGTAGCATTTGGTTTTCTGATGCTGTGGGCAGCGGTGCTGCACGCAGAAGTACGTATCGAGATCACCCAAGGGGTGGACTCGGCGCGTCCGATTGGCGTCGTTCCGTTCCAGTGGGCCGGGCCGGGTGCTGCGCCTGAAGATATCGGCGGCATCGTGGGCGCTGACCTACGTAACAGCGGGAAATTCAACCCGTTAGATCGTTCTCGTCTGCCGCAGCAGCCGGGCAGCGCTCAGGAAGTTCAGCCGGCAGCCTGGTCTGCGCTGGGCATTGATGCTGTGGTTGTCGGCCAGGTAAGCCCGAACGCCGACGGCAGCTATAATGTTTCTTACCAGTTAGTCGATACCGGCGGTGCGCCGGGTACCGTACTGGCGCAAAACACTTACAAAGTGAACAAGCAGTGGCTGCGCTACGCGGGTCACACTGCCAGTGATGAAGTGTTCGAGAAGCTGACCAGCATCAAGGGAGCATTCCGTACCCGTATTGCCTACGTCGTGCAGACCAACGGCGGTCAGTTCCCGTACGAACTGCGCGTTTCTGACTACGATGGTTACAACCAGTTTGTCGTTCACCGTTCTCCGCAGCCGCTGATGTCTCCGGCGTGGTCTCCGGACGGCTCGAAACTGGCTTACGTCACCTTCGAAAGCGGCCGTTCGGCGCTGGTTATCCAGACGCTGGCAAACGGTGCGGTTCGCCAGGTGGCTTCCTTCCCGCGTCACAACGGTGCGCCGGCGTTCTCTCCGGACGGCAGCAAACTGGCGTTCGCGCTGTCTAAAACCGGCAGCCTGAACCTGTACGTGATGGATATCGGCTCCGGTCAGATCCGTCAGGTAACCGATGGTCGCAGCAACAACACGGAACCGACATGGTTCCCGGACAGCCAGAACCTGGCCTTTACTTCCGACCAGGCCGGTCGTCCGCAGGTGTATAAAGTTAACGTCAACGGCGGTGCTCCGCAGCGTATTACCTGGGAAGGTTCGCAGAACCAGGATGCTGATGTCAGCAGCGACGGTAAGTTTATGGTAATGGTCAGCTCGGCTAACGGCCAGCAGCACATTGCTAAGCAGGATCTGGTAGCGGGTGGCGTACAAGTACTGTCGTCAACGTTCCTGGACGAAACGCCAAGTCTGGCACCTAACGGCACTATGGTAATCTACAGCTCTTCTCAGGGGATGGGATCCGTGCTGAATTTGGTTTCTACAGATGGGCGTTTCAAAGCGCGTCTTCCGGCAACTGATGGACAGGTCAAATTCCCTGCCTGGTCGCCGTATCTGTGATAATAATTAATTGATTAGTAAAGGAATCATTGAAATGCAACTGAACAAAGTGCTGAAGGGGCTGTTGATTGCTCTGCCTGTTATGGCAATCGCGGCATGTTCTTCCAACAAGAACGCCAGCAATGACGGCAGCGAAGGCATGCTGAACGGCGCCGGCACTGGTATGGATGCGAACGGTAACGGCAACATGTCTTCTGAAGAGCAAGCGCGTCTTCAGATGCAACAGCTGCAGCAGAACAACATCGTTTACTTCGATCTGGACAAGTACGATATCCGTTCTGACTTCGCTGCAATGCTGGATGCGCACGCAAACTTCCTGCGTAGCAACCCGTCTTACAAAGTCACCGTAGAAGGTCATGCGGACGAACGTGGTACTCCGGAGTACAACATCTCCCTGGGCGAACGTCGTGCTAACGCTGTTAAAATGTACCTGCAGGGTAAAGGCGTTTCTGCTGACCAGATCTCCATCGTTTCTTACGGTAAAGAAAAACCTGCAGTACTGGGTCATGACGAAGCGGCTTACGCCAAAAACCGTCGTGCCGTACTGGTTTACTAAGAGAATTGCATGAGCAGTAACTTCAGACATCATTTATTGAGTCTGTCGTTACTGGTTGGCATAGCGGCCCCCTGGGCCGCTTTTGCTCAGGCGCCAATCAGTAGTGTCGGCTCAGGCTCGGTCGAAGACCGCGTCACCCAACTCGAGCGTATTTCTAATGCTCACAGTCAACTTTTGACCCAACTCCAGCAACAACTCTCTGATAACCAGTCTGATATTGATGCCCTCCGTGGACAGATCCAGGAAAGTCAGTACCAGTTGAATCAGGTGATGGATCGTCAAAAGCAGATCATGCTGCAAATTGATAGCCTGAACAGCGGTGGCGGTGCATCAGCGGCGCCGCAGACTTCTGGCGATCAAAGTAACGCAGCGGCGGCTACGGCTGCGCCAGCGAGCGGAGGGACCGCCTCTGCTGGCGTTCCGGCGCAAACGGGCGATGCGAATACCGATTACAATGCGGCGATCGCGCTGGTGAAGGACAGTTCCCGCCAGGACGATGCGATTGCGGCGTTTCAGAATTTCGTGAAAAAGTACCCTGATTCAACCTATCAGCCCAATGCCAACTACTGGCTGGGGCAGTTGAATTACAATAAGGGTAAAAAAGATGATGCGGCGTACTACTTTGCGTCGGTGGTGAAAAACTATCCGAAGTCGCCAAAGGCGGCAGACGCAATGTTTAAGGTTGGGGTCATCATGCAGGACAAAGGGGATACCGCGAAGGCAAAAGCGGTTTACCAGCAGGTTGTCAGCAAATACCCAGGTACCGACGGTGCCAAGCAGGCGCAAAAACGTCTTAGCGGGCTGTGATGCGTGAAGTAAGACCAGAAATCGTTTTATTTCTGGTCTTGCCGCATGAAACATAAGCACTTAAACGATCTTTGTCGAAATACTTGTTGCGCTGAATTCTGAATTCAGTAATATATGCCGCCGTTGCCAAGGGATATCAAACATCCTGAAAGCGACAAAAAAAGTGGGTCGTTAGCTCAGTTGGTAGAGCAGTTGACTTTTAATCAATTGGTCGCAGGTTCGAATCCTGCACGACCCACCAATCGCTAAGGTGGAACGCGATTGTAAAACGTGAAGGATAACGTTGCGTAAGCAACGGCCCGTAGGGCGAGGCGAAGCCGAGTCATCCTGCACGACCCACCACTAACTTAGTTAGTAAGCAGTATCCAGCGTAGTATCGGGTGATTAGCTCAGCTGGGAGAGCACCTCCCTTACAAGGAGGGGGTCGGCGGTTCGATCCCGTCATCACCCACCACCGGGTCGTTAGCTCAGTTGGTAGAGCAGTTGACTTTTAATCAATTGGTCGCAGGTTCGAATCCTGCACGACCCACCATTTCTATGATGGGTCTGGTGGAAGTAGTCAGTAGTATCCAGCGCAGTTTCGGGTGATTAGCTCAGCTGGGAGAGCACCTCCCTTACAAGGAGGGGGTCGGCGGTTCGATCCCGTCATCACCCACCACTCGGGTCGTTAGCTCAGTTGGTAGAGCAGTTGACTTTTAATCAATTGGTCGCAGGTTCGAATCCTGCACGACCCACCATCTTTAGATGGTCCGAGTAAAAATCTTTCAGGCTGCACCCGTATGGGTCGTTAGCTCAGTTGGTAGAGCAGTTGACTTTTAATCAATTGGTCGCAGGTTCGAATCCTGCACGACCCACCATCCTGAAATGATTAAGTTGTTCCCCATAAGGGGTCGTTAGCTCAGTTGGTAGAGCAGTTGACTTTTAATCAATTGGTCGCAGGTTCGAATCCTGCACGACCCACCAGTGTAAAAAGGCGCCCTAAAGGCGCCTTTTTGCTATCCAGCGTTTACGGGTAAGTTAAGGTGCAGGCGAGCGGTAGGCCGGATAAGGCGTTTACGCCGCCATCCGGCAATCTGCCGCTGGCCGCCGGATGGCGCTTCGCCTATCCAGCCTACAGCGAAATTTCCCGAAGAGTGACCCAAAATTCACCACGACTTTTCCACCGCAATCGGCTATCTTGTTTAGCATATAAAACATATTTCCGTGGTAATGGTGAATCCACATCTTAAACCACGTATTTCGTTAAGCCAGTAAAACGAGAAGCATGATGAGCGTGATGTTCGATCCTGAAGCAGCGATTTACCCGTTTCCGCCAAAACCAACGGCGTTGAGCAGCGATGAAAAACAATTTTATCGTGAAAAAATTAAGCACTTGCTCAAAGCGCGCAACGCGGTGATGGTGGCGCACTACTATACCGATCCAGAGATCCAGCAACTGGCGGAAGAAACCGGCGGCTGCATTTCCGATTCGCTGGAGATGGCGCGCTTTGGTGCAAAGCATGCTGCTTCCACGCTGCTGGTTGCTGGCGTGCGGTTTATGGGAGAGACGGCCAAAATCCTCAGCCCGGAAAAAACCATCCTGATGCCAACGCTCAACGCAGAGTGTTCGCTGGATCTTGGCTGCCCGATTGAAGAGTTCAACGCCTTCTGTGATGCACATCCGGATCGCACCGTGGTGGTCTATGCCAATACCTCCGCTGCGGTAAAAGCGCGCGCTGACTGGGTCGTTACTTCAAGTATTGCCGTTGAACTCATTGAACACCTCGATAGCCTGGGCGAGAAAATTATCTGGGCTCCGGACCGTCACCTTGGTCGCTACGTGCAAAAACAGACCGGTGCCGACGTGTTGTGCTGGCAGGGGGCCTGTATTGTTCACGATGAGTTTAAAACCCAGGCGCTGAGCCGTATGAAAGCGCTGTATCCGCAGGCTGCGGTACTGGTTCACCCGGAATCGCCGCAGGCGATTGTCGACATGGCCGACGCCGTTGGGTCGACCAGCCAACTGATCAACGCAGCCAAAACGCTGCCGAACCAGCAGCTTATCGTGGCGACCGACCGAGGTATCTTCTACAAAATGCAGCAGGCGGTACCAGATAAAGAGTTGTTTGAAGCACCGACCGCCGGGGAAGGCGCGACCTGCCGCACCTGCGCGCACTGCCCATGGATGGCGATGAACGGCCTGAAAGCTATTGCGGAGAGCCTCGAGAACGGCGGTGCGGCGCATGAAATTCACGTCGATGAGTCTCTCCGCCAGGGGGCGCTGATTCCGTTGAACCGTATGCTTGATTTTGCGGCTACACTACGAGGATAAACTGTCTAACACGCTGGAGTTGAAATGGATTTTTTTAGCACGCAGAACATCCTGGTCCATATCCCACTGGGGGCAGGGGGTTACGACCTGTCGTGGATTGAAGCCGTAGGTACCGTCGCTGGCCTGCTGTGCATCTGGCTGGCAAGCCTTGAGAAGATCGTGAACTATCTGTTTGGTCTTATCAACGTCACGCTGTTTGCGATTATCTTTTTCCAGATCCAGCTGTACGCCAGCCTGCTGCTGCAGCTTTTCTTCTTTGCCGCCAACCTCTACGGCTGGTATGCGTGGTCGCGGCAAACCAGTCAGCATGAAGCCGAGCTGCAGATTCGCTGGCTGCCGCTGCCTAAAGCGCTCGGCTGGCTGGCGGCGTGCGTGATTGCTATTGCATTGATGACGCTCTATATCGATCCCGTCTTTGCCGTATTGACGCAGGTGGCCGTTAACGTGATGCAGGGGCTGGGTATGAACGTGGCGATGCCCACGCTGCAGCCGGATGCGTTTCCGTTCTGGGATTCGTGCATGATGGTGCTCTCAATTGCCGCGATGGTGCTGATGACCCGCAAATATGTTGAGAACTGGTTGCTTTGGGTGGTGATCAACGTTATCAGCGTGGCTATTTTCGCGCTCCAGGGTGTGTATGCGATGGCGCTGGAGTATCTGCTGCTGACCTTCATTGCCCTTAACGGCAGTCGGATGTGGATGAATAGCGCGCGTGAGCGTGGCTCTCGCGCGCTATCTCATTAATGGTGGTGATGATGCCCGTGTGCGGATTGCGCCTCGTTAAGGTGGCATTCCGGGCCGCTGCAGGGCTGATACTCCATCTGTACCGTCGCATGATCGACCTGATAGTGCTCCTCAAGGAAGTGATGAATCCTGTCGAGCAGCGCATCGTGGTCGTGCGGCGGTACGACCTGAACGTGCAGGGTCATGAGCGGTTTTTCACCGACTAGCCAGACGTGGACGTGGTGAACGTCGCGTACCTCCGGCAGCGAACGGCGCATGTTGCGCTTGAGGGCGGCGACGTCAATTGACTTCGGTGCGCCTTCCAGCAGCTCATTCATGCTCTCTTTCAACAGCGTCCACGCGCTGCGTAGCACCAGGCAGGAAACCAGGACGGACAGAATCGGATCGATAGGCGTCCAGCCGGTGGTCATGATCACCAGGGCAGCAATAATCGCGCCGACCGATCCCAGCAGGTCGCCCATGACGTGCAGCGCTGCGGCACGTACGTTGAGGTTTTTCTCTTCACTGCCGCGATGCAGGATCCAGAACGCCAGCACATTTGCCAGCAGCCCGGCGACGGCAATGACCATCATGGTTACGCCGGCAACCGGCTGCGGATGCGTGAAGCGCTGCACCGCTTCCCAGACGATCAGAATAATAATAAACAGCAGTGCGATGGCGTTAACGAAGGCGGCGAGGGTGGTCAGACGCAGCCAGCCAAAAGTGTGGCGCATACTTGGCGGCCGGCTGGCAAAGTGAACGGCCAGCAGTGCAAATAGCAGGGCAGCCGAGTCGGTGAGCATGTGCCCGGCATCGGCTAACAGGGCCAGTGACCCCGAAATCATCCCACCGATAGCTTCTACGATCATAAATCCGGCGGTGACGCCGAAGGCCAGCAGTAAACGCCGGGCGTTGCCCCGATCCTGCGTGGCGTGAGAATGTGAATCATGCCGGTGCGCCATGACGCTTTTCCTTCCGTATTGTGAATGTGACTCTCTGACATCATTGCAGATCTTTGCTTTTTACGCACAAAAATACGTGCGTTGACGCGATGGGGGAAAATAGTGCAACGGGGCGGAAGTGATACTGAATTATATTGTTTTTATGGTATTTATGAGTTTATATATCTGATATTGATTATTTATCAAGTTATTTCACTATTAAATTCTAAATAACGTGGTTTTTTTAGCTATTATCCGGTTAAAGTGTAAAATCCAGTTTACACTTTTTGACTGAGGATATAGATTGAGGGGATTGCACTCAATTATATAAGTATGGCAACACTGGAACAGTCATGAATTATCAGAACGACGATTTACGTATTAAAGAGATCAACGAGTTACTTCCGCCAGTCGCACTCCTTGAAAAATTCCCCGCTACCGAAAACGCCGCGAACACCGTGTCTCATGCGCGTAAAGCGATCCATCAGATCCTGAAAGGGGAAGACGATCGTCTGCTGGTTGTTGTGGGTCCGTGCTCCATTCACGATACCGTCGCGGCAAAAGAGTACGCCCAGCGTCTGCTGAAACTTCGTGAAGAGCTTAACGGTGAGCTGGAAATCGTCATGCGCGTGTATTTTGAAAAACCGCGCACTACCGTGGGCTGGAAAGGGCTGATTAACGATCCGCATATGGACAACAGCTTCCAGATTAACGATGGCCTGCGCATTGCCCGTAAGCTGTTGCTGGACATCAACGATACCGGCCTGCCGGCGGCGGGCGAGTTCCTGGACATGATCACCCCGCAGTACCTGGCCGACCTGATGAGCTGGGGCGCTATCGGCGCACGCACCACGGAATCTCAGGTACACCGTGAACTGGCCTCTGGCCTGTCTTGCCCGGTCGGTTTTAAAAACGGCACCGATGGCACCATTAAAGTCGCCATCGATGCGATTAACGCAGCGGGCGCGGCCCACTGTTTCCTGTCAGTCACCAAATGGGGCCACTCCGCTATCGTTAACACCAGCGGCAATGGCGATTGCCATATCATTCTGCGCGGCGGTAAAGCGCCGAACTACAGTGCTTCTCACGTGGCGGCGGTGAAAGATGGGCTCGAGAAAGCGGGCCTGCCGGCGCAAATAATGATCGACTTCAGCCATGCCAACTCCTGCAAGCAGTTCAAAAAGCAGATGGAAGTGGGCGCGGACGTCTGCCAGCAGATTGCCAGCGGCGAGAAAGCAATTATGGGCGTGATGATCGAAAGTCATCTGGTGGAAGGCAACCAAAACCCGGATAGCGGCGAGCCGCTGGTGTACGGGAAAAGCATCACCGATGCCTGCATTAACTGGGAAGATACCGACACCCTTCTGCGTCAGCTGGCGAATGCGGTAAAAGCGCGTCGCGGGTAAAAATGCATCCGGGCGATTCTCGCTCGGTAGGCCGGATAAGGCAACGTCGCCCTCCGGCAATAAAAAAGCGTGGAGCATTCCACGCTTTTTTCGTTTAAACAGCCCGGTCGAAAATTACTTCGCTTTACCCTGGTTTGCTACCGCAGCGGCTTTCGCGGCGATTTCATCCGCATTGCCCAGATAGTAGTGTTTGATAGGCTTGAAGTTTTCGTCGAACTCGTACACCAGCGGAACGCCGGTCGGGATGTTCAGCTCAAGAATTTCATCTTCGCCCATGTTGTCGAGGTATTTGACCAGCGCACGCAGGGAGTTACCGTGCGCAGCGATGATTACGCGCTCGCCGCTTTTCAGGCGCGGCAGAATGGTTTCGTTCCAGTAAGGCACCACGCGCTCAATGGTCAGCGCCAGGCTCTCGGTGGTCGGCAGCTCTTTATCGGTCAGCTTAGCGTAACGCGGGTCGTGGCCCGGATAGCGCTCGTCGTCTTTCGTCAGCTCTGGCGGGGTGACCGCGAAACCGCGGCGCCACTGCTTAACCTGCTCGTCACCGTATTTTTCTGCGGTTTCGGCTTTGTTCAGACCCTGCAGCGCGCCGTAGTGGCGCTCGTTCAGTTTCCAGGATTTCTCAACCGGCAGCCAGGCCTGATCCAGTTCATCCAGAACGTTCCACAGCGTGTGGATGGCACGTTTCAGCACAGAGGTATAAGCAAAGTCGAAGCTGAAGCCTTCAGCCTTCAGCAGTTTGCCTGCTGCTTTTGCTTCGCTAACGCCTTTCTCAGACAGATCAACGTCGTACCAACCGGTGAAACGGTTTTCGTTGTTCCACTGACTTTCACCGTGACGAACCAGTACCAGCTTAGTTACAGCCATACTCTCACTCCTCAAGCTTTATTGAATGATAACAATTCTCATTATATTGCCGCGATCGCCTCGCCAGCAACGCTTATGCATAACCATAGCGAAAATAGTGCCCCAGTGTAAGATGCATGTGAACTCAGCGTTATTATTTTGTCTGTTCGTGACGTTATTTTCAGCGATATGCTTAAAAGATCGGCGAGATGCCGCAGGGGAGAGAATAGCCCGGCGTCGCTTCGCTCGGCCGGGCGGGTAACATCGGTCACTACAGGGCAATAAACTGATATTCGGTCAGGCTAACGTACTCGTTGCCCGGCCGTAAAACGCAGTCCGGCTGCGGCCATTCCGGATGGTTAGGGCTGTCCGGCAGAAATTCGCTTTCCAGCGCCAGCCCCTGCCATGCGGCATAAGGTTGCGCGGTGCGGGAAAGGGTACCGTCGAGGAAGTTGCCCGAGTAGAACTGGATTGCGGGCGCCGAGGTGTAGACCGCCATCTGCAGCTTTTTGTCTTGCGACCAGACGTTGGCAACCACTTGGCTGGCGTCGCCGTTGGCCTGTAGCAGGAAGGCGTGATCGTAACCATTCACCTTTTTCTGATCGTCATCGCGCAAGAAGTCCTGTGCGACGGTCTTCGGCTCACGGAAGTCGAAGCCGGTGCCTGCTACCGCTTTCAGCCCTTCGTGCGGGATCCCGCTGGCGTCCACCGGCAGATAGTCATCTGCCAGCAGCTGCAGGGTGTGGTTGCGCACGTCGGTCTGCGCGCCGTCAAGGTTAAAGTAAACGTGGTTAGTCAGGTTCACCGGGCAGGCCTTATCAACCTTAGCGCGGTATTCAATAGAGATGCGGTTGTCTTCGGTCAGGCGGTAGATTGCGGTAGCCTGCAATTCGCCGGGGAAACCCTGGTCGCCGTCTGGCGAGGTCAGGGTAAAGACCGCTTCCGTCGCGTTCTGGGTGGTCACTAACCAGCGTCGCTTATCAAAGCCTTCCGGTCCGCCGTGCAGCTGGTGCTCTCCCTGGCTTGGCGCGACGTCTACCGTCTGGCCATCGAGCGTGAAGCGGCTGTTGGCGATGCGGTTGGCGTAGCGGCCAATAGACGCGCCGAGAAACGCCGCCTGCTGTGGGTACTGCGCTGGCGAAGCGCAGCCCAGCAACGCTTCACGCACGCTGCCGTCGCTAAGCGGAATACGCGCCGACAGCAGCGTGGCGCCCCAATCCATCAGGGTCACGACAACGCCGTTGGCATTGCGTAAGGTGATCAGACGGTACGGTTGGCCGTCAGCGGCCAGCTCGGGAGTTTCAGTTAGCACTGGCCAGCTCCTTGCGACGGTTTGCAAACATAGAAGGTTTCCTTGATGCCCGTTTTCGCTTCGTACTGTTCCGCTACCGCTTGTTTCACCGCCGGAACCAGCGCTTCTGGAATCAGCGCAACGATGCAGCCGCCGAAGCCGCCACCGGTCATACGCACGCCGCCCTGCTCGCCGACGGTCGCTTTGACGATATCCACCAGGGTATCAATCTGCGGTACGGTGATTTCAAAGTCATCGCGCATTGAGGCGTGTGATTCGGCCATAAGTTGGCCCATACGCAGCAGGTCGCCTTTCTCCAGCGCGGCCGCCGCTTCCACGGTGCGGGCATTTTCGGTCAGGACATGGCGTACGCGTTTGGCCACCACCGGGTCCAGCTCGTGGGCCACAGCATTAAATTCGTCGACGGTGACGTCACGCAGAGCCGCGCGCTGGAAGAAACGCGCGCCGGTTTCGCACTGTTCGCGACGGGTGTTGTATTCACTGCCAACCAGAGTGCGCTTGAAGTTGCTGTTGATAATCACGACGGCGACGCCTTCAGGCATCGAGACCGCTTTTGTGCCCAGTGTCCGGCAGTCGATCAGCAGCGCGTGGTCTTTTTTGCCCAGCGCCGAAATCAGCTGATCCATAATGCCGCAGTTACAGCCCACAAACTGGTTTTCGGCTTCCTGGCCGTTGAGCGCAATCTGCGCGCCGTCGAGCGGCAGATGGTAAAGCTGCTGGAAAACGGTACCGACCGCCACTTCCAGCGAGGCGGAGGAGCTTAAACCCGCCCCCTGCGGCACGTTGCCGCTGATGACCAGATCCGCCCCGCCAAAGGCGTTATCACGTTTTTGCAGATGCTTGACGACGCCACGAACGTAGTTGGACCACTGCTGAGTTTCGTGGCTGACGATCGGCGCATCGAGGGAAAAGGTATCGCTTTCGTTGTCGTAGTCGGCGGCGATCACGCGCACCGTACGGTCTTCACGCGGTGAGCAGCTGATAACGGTTTGATAATCAATGGCGCACGGCAGTACAAAGCCATCGTTGTAGTCGGTGTGTTCACCAATCAGGTTAACGCGGCCCGGAGCCTGGATGACGTGGGTGGCAGGGTAGCCGAATTTTTCAGCAAACAGGGCTTGTGTTCTTTCTTTCAGACTCATTGTTATTCTCCGGACTCGCGAAAGTGGATGTCGCTGACCGCGCGCAGGCGCTCGGCCGCTTGTTCTGCCGTCAGGTCGCGCTGGGTCTCTGCCAGCATTTCATACCCGACCATAAATTTGCGCACGGTGGCCGAGCGCAGCAGCGGCGGATAGAAGTGCGCATGCAGCTGCCAGTGAGCGTTATCTTCTCCGTTGAACGGCGCGCCGTGCCAGCCCATCGAGTAGGGGAAGGAGCACTGGAAGAGGTTATCGTAGCGGCTGGTCAGTTTTTTCAACGCCAGCGCCAGGTCTTCGCGCTGGGCGTCGGTTAAGTCGGTAATGCGCAGTACGTGCGTTTTTGGCAGCAGCAGCGTTTCGAACGGCCAGGCCGCCCAGTAGGGAACAACCGCCAGCCAGTGTTCGGTTTCAACCACCGTGCGGCTGCCATCGGCCAGCTCGCGGTTAACGTAATCCACCAGCATCGGCGACCGCTGTTCAGCGTAATAGTCGCGCATCAGGCGATCTTCACGCTCAATTTCGTTGGGCAGAAAACTGTTTGCCCAGACCTGGCCATGTGGATGCGGGTTAGAACAGCCCATCGCCGCGCCTTTATTTTCAAACACCTGAACCCACGGATAGCGCTGACCCAGTTCTGCGGTCTGCTCCTGCCAGGTTTTAACCACCGACTGCAGGGCGCTGAGGCTCAGCTCCGGCAGCGTTTTGCTGTGGTCAGGGGAGAAGCAAATCACCCGGCTGGTACCGCGTGCGCTCTGGCAGCGCATTAACGGATCGTTGCTTTCCGGTGCATCCGGTGTATCGACCATCAGCGCGGCAAAATCGTTAGTGAAGACGTAGGTGCTGGTGTAGTCCGGGTTCTTATCGCCCGTCACCCGGGTATTTCCCGGGCACAAAAAGCAGTCCGGATCGTGTGCGGGCAGCGTCTGTTTTGACGGTGTCTCTTGCGCCCCCTGCCAGGGGCGCTTTGCACGATGCGGTGACACGAGGATCCACTGGCCGGTTAACGGATTAAAGCGGCGATGCGGATGGTCGACGGGGTTAAATTGCGTCATTTCACAATCCTTAATCGGGATATCCCTGAGGATGGCGGGACTGCCAGTGCCAGGTGTCCTGCGCCATTTCATCAAGGTTACGGGTGACACGCCAGTTCAGCTCCTGGTCGGCTTTGCTTGCATCGGCCCAGTAGGCCGGGAGGTCGCCGTCACGACGGGGAGCGAAGTGGTAGTTAATGGGTTTGCCGCAGGCTTTGCTGAACGCGTTAACCACGTCAAGCACGCTGCTGCCGACGCCTGCACCAAGGTTGTAGATATGCACGCCGGCTTTGTTGGCCAGCTTTTCCATCGCCGCAACGTGGCCGTCGGCGAGGTCCATGACGTGGATGTAATCGCGCACGCCGGTGCCGTCAGGCGTCGGGTAGTCGTTACCGAAAATGGCCAGCGATTCACGACGGCCTACCGCCACCTGCGCAATGTACGGCATCAGGTTGTTCGGAATGCCCTGCGGATCTTCGCCCATATCGCCAGACTGATGCGCACCCACCGGGTTGAAGTAGCGCAGCAGCGCAATGCTCCAGTCCGGCTGCGCTTTTTGCAGGTCGGTCAGGATCTGTTCAACCATCAGCTTACTTTTGCCGTATGGGCTTTGCGGTGTACCGGTCGGGAAGCTTTCAACATAAGGGATTTTCGGCTGGTCGCCGTAGACGGTCGCGGAGGAGCTGAAAATGAAGTTTTTAACGTTCGCGGCGCGCATTGCGCTGATTAAACGCAGGGTGCCGTTAACGTTGTTGTCGTAGTACTCCAGCGGCTTTTGCACTGATTCACCGACGGCCTTCAGGCCCGCGAAGTGGATCACCGCATCAATGGCGCGATCGCGGAGGATCTCGGTCATCAGCGCTTCGTCACGGATATCGCCTTCGACGAACGATGGGGCTTTGCCGCCCAGGCGGGTAATGACGGGCAAAACGCTACGTTTGCTGTTGCACAGGTTGTCGAGAATCACCACTTCATGACCCTGCTGCAGCAGCTGTACGCACGTGTGGCTTCCAATGTAACCGCTACCACCTGTAACCAATACTTTCATTTTTAGCTCCGTTAAGCTTATGGCATGGAATAACCTTAGCATAACAGAACGGCTAAAAGTGTGACATGGGCTAAATTAGTGGTATCGTTTACACAGCAATGCGTTAAACAGGGAATCGAATAAAAATGATTTTAAATCAAAAGGGTAACTTGTTCATGTGAAAAAAATCTGAAAAAGGACCTTATTTGAGAACGGATTATTCTCTGCAGAGCGGTGTTTGTCCGGGCTACGCGTAGCACGCCGTAACCCGGACAAACGCGATTACAGCGGGCCGACCTCGTAGCGATAGCCGTCACCGTCGGCGACAAACGCCAACCGGTGGGTAATACACTCCGGCGCGTCTTCCGCATGATGCGAGACAAACAGCAGTTGGGTTTTTCCCTCACTTATCAACACGTCGATAAAACGGCGCACCACCTGACGATTGAGCGGGTCCAGCCCCTGCAACGGCTCGTCAAGAATGAGCAGCGTAGGATGCTTAACCAACGCGCGAACAATCAGCGCCAGCCGCTGCTGGCCCCAGGAGAGGCTGTGGAACGGCGCGTCGGCGGTACGCGCGTTCATGCCGAGTATCGCCAGCCATTCGTCCACCTGTTTACGCTGCTTATCAGAAACGGCCTGATAAATGCCAATGGAATCAAAATAGCCGGAAAGGATCACGTTGCGTACCGTCGTGCTGACGCGGTAGTCAAGGTGCAGGCTACTGCTGACATAGCCGATATGCTTTTTGATATCCCAGATGGTTTCGCCGCTGCCGCGGCGACGGCCGAACAGCGTAAGATCGTTGCTGTAGCCCTGCGGATGATCGCCGGTGACAAGGCTTAGCAGCGTCGATTTGCCGGCTCCATTGGGCCCGACAATCTGCCAGTGCTCGCCGGGTGATACCGTCCAGCTCAGGTGGTTAATGATCGGTCGATCGTTATACGACACCACGCCGTCGCGCAGCACGATACGTGGCTGGTCGTCGGGTAAGGAAAGGCGGGCCGAGGGGGCGTCCGGTTCGGGCAGCGTCATCCCGGCGAGCTTCTCGCTGTGGGCCAGCTGGGCAACCAGCGTTTGTTCAAGCAGCGTTTTTTTCTCGCCCATGTCGCTCAGCGTACAGTCGGCGAGCACGCCAGCAAAGGGCACGAAGTCCGGAATATCATCAAAGCGGTTGAGCACCAGCACCAGGGTATAGCCTGACTGGTAAAGCGTGGCCAGATGATCGGCCAACTGACGGCGTGAGGCAACGTCGAGACCATCAAACGGTTCATCAAGGATCAGCAGGTCGGGCTGTGCCATCAGCGCCTGGCAGAGCAGGGTTTTGCGAGTTTCGCCGGTAGAGAGGTATTTAAAGCGTCTGTCCAGCAGGTGGTCAATGCCGAACTGGGCGGCCAGCTGCGCGCATCGCGCAGCGTCCTTGACCTCATCCTGAATAATTTGTGCGGCGGTGCGTCCGGTGTCGTCTTCGTCGGCGCTGAGCATGTCGGTGTTGTTACGCTGCCATTCGTCGCTGACCAGTTTTTGTAGCTGCTCGAAGGAGAGGCGGGTGATGCGACTGAAGCCGCACGTCCGGCTGCCGGACAGCAACGGCAGCTCCCCCGCCAGCGCGCGGGCCAGCGCTGATTTTCCGCTCCCGTTGCTGCCGACGAAAGCCCAGCTTTCGCCAGCGCGCAGCGTCAGCTGGTCAATATGGAGCGTTTTGGTGTCGCTAAGACGAAACGTGCCTTGCGAAATTTGCAATGATGACATTATGTATCCCGTTTTTTGCAGCGTTATACATCAGGGATACGTCTTCCTCAGCGCAAAGTCAATGCCATCAGCACAACGTAGCAAGAATGATGCGATCGGCATTGAAGTATGCTGTGACATCGCTCCCTTCTTCCAGCGTTTCGGCATCCTGAAGCGGCAGCGTGGCGCACAGGGTTTGCCCGTCGGGCAGCGCCATCAGAACTTCGCACTGCTCTGCGCCGCGCTGAATGTGGCTAATACGGCAGGCGAGCTGGTTGTCAGCGGCAGCGGCTAGTGCGGGATCGCGAGTGACGTTGACCCACGGCGCTTTCAGCAGCACCAGTACTTCCTGACCTTCATCGAGCCCCAGGCGCTCGCCGCTTTGTGCGGTAATCGCCACCTTGAGACGGGTTGTGCCATCAGCCAGTAAAATATCGACATGCTGTTGTACCTGCTGGTGGTCACGGCGGGTAACCGTACCAAACCACTGGTTGCGAGCGCTGGTTTGCAGCGAGAAGCGAGAGATAGCCGCCAGCAGGCTGTCGAGCGGCAGCGCATCGTCGTCACTCAGCACATCAAAGGCTTTTTGTTGAATTTGCGCCAGCAGATCGTAGAGCTGAATCAGACGCTGACCGTAGCGGGTGAGCACCGCGCCGCCGCCGCCTTTGCCGCCGGTTGCGCGGTCGACCAGCGACTGCTCGCTGAGCTGATTCATTTCGTTAATGGCATCCCATGCGCTCTTGTAGCTGATGCCGGCGTTTTTGGCCCCCTGGCTGATTGAGCCGGTCTGTGCTATTTGTTTGAGGAGCGAGATGCGGCGCGGATCGGCAAACAGGCGCTGCTGGAGCTTAAGGGTCAGAAGGATTTCAGCCTGCATAACAGTGTCCTGGAGTCAAAAAGGGTATTCTGACCCAAATGTTAGCCTGCGCAAAGCTCACCGCACAAAAGGGCGTGTTTTTCTGCGTTATCCGGTTACAATAGCGGCATCACATTGTATGGAGTAAACCATGTTAGAGCTGTTGAAAAGTCTGGTATTTGCCGTAATCATGGTACCCGTAGTGATGGCTATCATCCTGGGGTTAATTTACGGTCTGGGTGAAGTGTTCAACATCTTCTCCGGCGTTGGTCATAAAGACAGAAGCCAGCAAAACCACTGATTCCTCAAAAACGCCCGGTTCCGCCGGGCGTTTTGCTATCAAGTTCCCCACCTTTGTGCCGATAATCAGTCCTGTACGCTGCGATCGTTGATGTATCTGTAATGCATTAATGTCAGAAAACCCCTATACTCTTCGCTGTATTTTACTTTATATAACGACATTTACAGGAGTTTCAAATGGCAGGTTCATGGTTACGCTTGTTTGCAGGGGCGACATTATCGCTTTCCGTTGTGGGTCACGCGCTGGCGGATGACGCGAAGATTACCGTTTTCGCCGCGGCGTCGTTGACGAATGCGATGCAGGATATTGCGAAGGCCTATAAGAAAGAGAAAAACGTAGACGTGGTCTCCTCTTTTGCGTCTTCCTCAACGCTGGCTCGCCAGATTGAAGCCGGCGCGCCGGCAGACCTGTTTATCTCCGCTGACCAGAAGTGGATGGACTATGCGGTGGATAAAAAAGCGATTGATACTGCGACACGTGAAACGCTGCTGGGCAACAGCCTGGTCGTTGTTGCGCCGAAGGCCAGCGAGCAGAGCGATATTACTGTCGATGCAAAAACCAACTGGACCAGCCTGCTGAAAGGCGGCCGTCTGGCGGTAGGCGATCCGGATCACGTACCGGCAGGCATCTACGCGAAAGAAGCACTGCAGAAGCTGGGCGCATGGGAAACGCTGTCGTCGAAACTGGCCCCGGCAGAAGACGTGCGTGGCGCGCTGGCGCTGGTGGAACGCAACGAAGCACCGTTGGGTATTGTGTACGGTTCTGACGCGGTCGCCAGCAAAGGTGTTAAAGTTGTCGGCACGTTCCCGGAAGACTCTCATCAGAAAGTGGAATACCCGATTGCCATTATCGATGGCCATAAAAATGCCACCGTCTCGGCGTTCTATGATTATCTGAAAGGCCCGCAGGCGTCTGAGATTTTTAAACATTACGGATTTACGACTCGCTAATGATATTGACCGATCCCGAATGGCAGGCGGTAATGCTGAGCCTGAAAGTATCTTCCCTGGCTGTGGTATTTAGCCTGCCGTTTGGGATTTTTTTTGCCTGGCTGTTGGTACGGCGCAACTTCCCCGGAAAAGCCCTGCTCGATGGGCTTCTTCACCTCCCGCTGGTGCTCCCGCCGGTGGTTGTGGGGTATCTTTTGCTGGTAGCGATGGGCCGCCGAGGCTTTATCGGTAGCTGGTTGTATGACTGGTTTGGCCTGACCTTCGCTTTTAGCTGGCGCGGCGCGGTGATTGCGGCGGCGGTGATGTCGTTCCCGCTGATGGTCAGGGCGATCCGTCTGGCGCTGGAAAACGTCGACGTTAAGCTTGAACAGGCGGCACGCACCTTAGGGGCGGGGCGCTGGCGGGTATTTGGTACCATTACGCTGCCGTTGATGCTGCCGGGGATTATTGTCGGTACCGTACTGGCGTTTGCCCGCTCGCTCGGCGAGTTTGGTGCCACGATCACCTTTGTGTCGAATATTCCCGGCGAAACACGCACCATTCCTTCGGCCATGTATACCCTGATTCAGACCCCCGGCGGCGAAAGCGCTGCGGCGCGTCTGTGTCTGATTTCTATCGTACTGGCGCTGATTTCCCTGATGATTTCCGAATGGCTGGCAGGCATTAGCCGCCGCAGGATGGGGACGTAAATCATGCTGGAGCTGAATTTTAGCCAGACGCTGGGCACGCACTGTCTGGAGATCAATGAATCGCTGCCGGCTTCCGGCATTACCGCCGTTTTCGGCGTCTCGGGCGCGGGAAAAACTTCCCTGATTAACGCCATCAGCGGACTGACGACGCCGCAGCAAGGGCGCATTGTGCTCAACGACCGCGTGCTGAATGATGCCGAACGGGGAATTTGCCTGGCACCGGAGAAACGACGCATCGGCTATGTGTTCCAGGATGCGCGCCTGTTCCCGCATTACAAGGTACGCGGCAATCTGCGCTATGGGATGGCAAAAAGCATGGCTGAGCAGTTCGATAAGCTGGTCTCGTTGCTCGGTATTGAGCCGTTGCTCGACCGGCTGCCGGGCAGCCTGTCCGGCGGCGAAAAACAGCGCGTGGCGATTGGCCGTGCGCTGCTGACCGCGCCGGAGCTGCTGTTGCTCGATGAGCCGCTGGCCTCGCTGGATATCCCGCGCAAGCGCGAGCTGCTGCCGTATCTTCAGCGTCTGGCGCGAGAGATCAATATACCGATGCTCTACGTCAGCCACTCGCTGGATGAAATTTTGCACCTGGCTGACAAGGTGCTGGTGCTGGAAGGCGGCAAGGTGAAGGCGTTTGGCAATCTGGAAGAGGTGTGGGGCAGCAGCGTAATGCATCCGTGGCTGCCGCAGGATCAGCAGAGCAGCATTCTGCGCGTGACGGTGCTGGAACACCATCCGCACTACGCGATGACGGCGCTGGCGCTGGGCGATCAGCACATCTGGGTGAATAAACTCGACAAGCCGCTGCAGAGCGCCGTTCGCGTGCGTATTCAGGCAACCGATGTGTCGCTGGTGCTACAGCCTTCGCCGCACACCAGTATTCGCAACGTACTGCATGCGAAAGTCCAGCAGTGCTATGACGACAACGGTCAGGTCGAAGTGCAGCTGGACGTCAGCGGCCGCACGCTGTGGGCGCGCATTAGCCCGTGGGCCCGCGATGACCTGGCGGTGAAGCCAGGCCAGTGGCTCTATGCGCAGGTGAAGAGCGTATCGATTACCGCCTGATTACAGCAGGTGGGTATTGATATAGTCGGCGATAGCATCAGTGGTGTTGTCACCGATCACCACGTTAGCGCGCGCCTTCACCGCGTCATCCGCGTTGCCCATCGCTACGCCGGTGCCGGCCGCTTCAAGCATACTGATGTCGTTAAAGTTATCACCGAAGGCCACCACGTCGCGCATCGACCAGCCCTGTGCGGTGATGAACTGCGTCAGACGGTTACCTTTGCTGTTACCCTGGCGCGCAATATCGACCTGATCGTGCCACGACCACTCGCATTCCAGCTGTAGCGTCTGTTCAACGTGCTTGGCAAAGTTTTGCAGTTTTTCGCCATCTTCATCGGTCAGGGCAAACTTCCAGACGTTTTTTACCTCGCGTGCCGCCTGTGCCAGCGAGTCGACCTGGGTAAACGACGGGCGCTGCGCCTCCGGCAAGCTCTGCGCCCAGTTGCTGGTTCGCACCACATGGCCGGTTGGGTACTGGTACATCATGGTATCGTCGACGTACATCAGGCCATGCACCTTGTGTTCATCAAGCAAAGCGATCAGCTGCTGGGCTTTATCAACCGGCATAGGATCGGCATCCAGTACTTTTTTCGCTTGATAATCATACAAGTAAGTGCCATTACAACAAATTGCAGGTGTATCCAGCGCCAGTGCCTGATAAAAAGGATGAATGGCAACGTGATGACGACCGGTGACGATCATTAAGTGATAGCCTGCCGCTTTGGCGCGATTCAGCGCCTCCAGCGAAGAGGGCAGTAAGGTTTTCTTTGGTGTCAGGAGCGTTCCGTCCAGATCCAGGGCAATCACACGTGCAGTCATAATGTTGTCTCGCGTTAAAGAGAAAATTTGCTGTGCAGGATGGTACACCGAGATACCTGCGCGGCAAAATGGTGTGATAAATAGCCGCAAATTATGTGTTTTCAGAAAGGAGTGTTCATGAAACAGACCGTTTATACCGCCAGCCCCGAGAGCCAGCAGATCCACGTCTGGACGTTGAACCATGACGGCAGCCTGAAGCTGGTCCAGGTGGTGGATGTTCCGGGGCAGGTGCAGCCGATGGTCATCAGCCCTGATAAACGCTATTTGTACGTCGGCGTGCGCCCGGAGTTCCGCGTGCTGGCCTACCGTATTGCACCGGACGACGGTGCGTTGACCTATGCTGCCGAAGCGCCGCTGCCGGGTAGCCCGACTCACATTTCCACCGATCGTAAAGGCAACTTTATCTTCAGCGCCTCTTACAACCAGGCCAACGTGGCGGTGATTCGCCTGCAAGACGGTCTTCCGCGCGATACCGTGACGGTGGTGGAAGGGCTGGGAGGCTGCCACTCGGCGAATATCTCACCGGATAACCGTACCCTGTGGGTACCGGCGCTGAAGCAGGATCGTATCTGCCTGTTTACCCTCAGCGACGACGGCTTCCTGGCGGAGCAAACGCCGGCGGAGGTGACCACCGTAGAGGGCGCGGGCCCGCGTCACATGGTGTTCCATCCGAACGAGCAGTATGGCTATTGCGTCAACGAGCTAAACAGCACCGTTGATGTGTGGGAGCTGAAAGATCCGTACGGCAAAATCGAATGCGTTCAGACGCTGGATATGATGCCGCATGATTTCACCGGTACGCGCTGGGCGGCGGATATCCACATCACTCCGGATGGCCGTCACCTGTACGCCTGCGACCGTACCTCTAGCCTGATCACCGTCTTTAGCGTCTCTGAAGATGGCAGCGTACTGTCGCTGGAAGGCTTCCAGCCGACCGAAACCCAGCCGCGTGGCTTCAATATCGATCACAGCGGTAAATACCTGATTGCCGCTGGGCAGAAATCGCATCACATTGCGGTGTATGAAATTGCCGGTGAGCAAGGGTTGCTACAGGAAAAAGGGCGCTATGCCGTAGGGCAGGGCCCGATGTGGGTGGTGGTGTACGCGCACTAATCGTGGCGGTTAAACCACCTGCTTGCGCAGGTGGTTTACGTCATCAGAAGTCCAGATTCAACGCATCATATTTATCCCGCTGTGCCTGCATTTCACTCTCTTTGTTGAGAATGCTGCGTTCATACATCTTAAAAAATGGGTAATACATCAATAATCCCGCCAGAATCACCAGTACCGCGACGATCGGCGCACGCCAGTCCATCGTGATAAAGTACTGGGCAATAGGTGTTGGTATTCCGCCAACCTGGGCCACCGGCCCGCCAACAAAGCCCATGTCGAAAACTAAATACGTCAGTGACGCCAGGATCGGTGTCCCGAGCACGAACGGAAAGAAAAAGTAAGGGTTAAAGGCGATTGGAAAACCGTAGACCACCGGTTCAGAAATACCAAACAGAGAGGGGACGATGGCTGCTTTCCCTGCCGCCTTCAGCTGCGGTGCTCTGCTCATTAAGCCAAGAAGGGCGATGGCACCGGTAATCCCTGAGCCCGTACAGGCGGCAAATGCGCCCCACCAGCCTTCGGTAAATACGTGTTCCGTCGGCAGGCCCTGCGCAAAGTTTGCTGCATTCAGCGACAGGTATTGCGTCATAAATGGCAGCGTAAAACCGATGAGAATCGCGTAACCGTTGAGGCCGAAAAACCAGAAAATCATCTCCAGCAGAATGATGATGAAGACCCCCCAGACGGAATCGATGCCACTGACGGCCGGCGCCACCGCAGTCGTGAACAGTTCGGGCACAATCTGCTGGTTGAACAGGCTCTGGCTGGTAATGGTCATTGCGCAGGCTGCTATAACGACAAAAAGCAAAGGGGATATTGATTCGAAGGTTTTGGCAATCATATCTGGCAATCCGCCGATGCGGATGGTGATTTTCTTGCGATAGGCCCAGCTAATAAATTCCACGGTTGCCAGTGAGGCAATAATGGCAACGAACAGGCCGCGAGAGTCTAAAAACGCAATATTAATATTACCCTCAACAATCTTGCTGTTCAGAATCATCGTTACCATCACCGAACTGATAATGGGGTAAAGGGGGGCAACGTTGATTTTTTGCGTGTGGTGGTAGCTAATGGTAATGGCACAATAAACCGAAAGCAGACCGAAGGTATAGGTAAAAGGCAGTTGAAATAAAGCCCCGTATTGCGCAAAAACATGGCTGATAGCCGTATCGGGGGAAAACAAACTGCCTAACCCCGTAATGATTAAGCTGATGGAACCTACCATCAGAATCGCCATTAAGCTAATCATTCCATTTTTTATCGATGAGATAAAACGATTCTGCTCAATCCGGGTTGCAATATAGACCATGTGTTGCTCAAATTTCTTGAGAAACGGCTGTGAGGCTGTCATTTTACACCTTCCTTGGCAGGCCGATTAAGATGATATAAATAGAGTGCTTGTTTCAATATTAATGCGCCATCAGCAAGCCCGTAGGCCTGGCTGTCGATAACTTCAATGGGTTTAGCATATTTCCCGGCGATGGCCGCAAGCTCGGGAAATTTATGCTTCATCTGCGGGCCGACCATCACCAAATCGTAATCAGCGATATAGGTATTTAGATCGCCAGCGCTGCGGGCATCGATACGAATATTCTGGCCTTTCAGTACTTCACTGTTATCGACAACCTCGCGCATTTTACTCACCATCACGCTAGTCGATGCTCCGAGGTTACAGACGAGAAGAATGGATAAATTCTGATAGTTCATATTGGGGCCTCGATTATTTATTTTTATACAGTTCGATAAATTCGCGATAAATATTCTGCGCCAGCAGGACGTTCATTAAATGATCCTGGGCATGAACAAAAAGCAGAGAAAATGCGATCGGTTGGCCGCTGATTTCCCCTTGTAACGATTCACTTTGAATATGATGGGCCCGCTGAAGGTTAACTTCCGATTCGTGAAAATAAGCCTCAGCCTGCGTGATATCGCCGCTTTTAGCGGCCTGTAACGCGGCATTAAGCTGCGAAAAGCTTTCTCCGGCGCAGGCTATAATGCTGAACCACCGTTGTTCGTCGGTCATAGAATACTCTCCACGTTAAACACGGCATCATCCAGCAGCAGTAGCGTATTGGCGTGCTGTTTTAAGCTGGTGGCCGGGAAGTTTTCGTTCGGGGGCGTAAACAGCAGGCGCTGCACAATATTGCGTTTATGCGCGCCGCTAGCGGCAATGATAATGTGTTCACTGGCAAGAATATTACCAATGCCAAGCGTAATGCCCTGATGCAGGCGGGTGGCTGTCGGGAAATACTTCTGTGCAACGCGAATGGTTGTTTCGCTAAGGTTGGATATGTGCGCCAGCGAGTTGAATGCGCTGCCGGGCTCATTGAGACCAAGATGGCCATTCTGACCTATCCCGAGTAGCGTCAGGCGCAGCGGCCGTTCGGCCAGCAGCTGGTTTATGCGGTGGCACTCGTGTTCCAACGCCTCTCCGGTATGCGTAGCGTCGAACTGCTGGAGTTGGCCGGGGCGCAGCGCTAAATGTTGATACAGGTCGTGATGCATTGCGTACTGGCAGCTGCCTTCATCCTGCTGACCGAGCCCGACCCACTCATCAAGCCCAACGAGCGTTGCGCGCAGCGGGAAGCGGCGACGTTGATATTCTGCGGCAACGTACTGATAGGCTCGCTGAGGCGTATCGCCCGAAGCCAGGCATACGGTGCCTTCTTGCTGAAGAGCATCAATGATGGCGTCGCCGAGCACGCGGGAAAACTGCTGTTGAGAACATATCGCCAGTTCCATTAGCGCCACTCCCCGGTGTAGGCCTGATATTCGGCGAGTAGCTCATTGAGAATCTGCGTGGCGATGGTGTAGTCATTAATCAGCGGATGTACCATGAGCGCCCGAATTGCGCTCTTTTTACAACGCTGCTCAATCGCGTGAATCGTCAGGTTTTCAAAGCGTTTGATCGTACTGATGATGTGGCTCTGATAGGCCGGCAGATCGTCGACGCGTCGCGGCATTATTTTGCCGTCATGCATATCGCAGGTTATCTCAATGACATCATCGGGATGCAACTGGCGGATGCTGTCGTTGTTTTTCACCAGAATCGTCATTGGCCACGCAGGTTTATTCTGTAATCCCCTGATAATATTCAGCGCGATTCCCGAGTAGCCGCCGGTATCTGGAGCGGCAATAAACTCCGGGAGGCTGAGTGCTTTATAGTGGTTATCCCGGCGGCCGTCGCTTTCAATCGCAAAGTAAGAGTTTTCTCGCTCCAGCAGATGGTGCGCAAAAATAGCAAATTGCTGCTCTATACTGGCTGATTGATTCGCGCGCAGCTCGTCCAGCATCCGCTGATTAATGTTTTGAATCGTCTCACCGCGCGCGCAACCGTGGCGAGCTATCGAGGTAATAATGGCCTGATGGTTGAAATAAAAGTAGAGATACTCATTGGGGAGCTCTTGTTGTAAAACGTCGATGGTTGCTTCGTCGAACAGCTTCATCTCCGTCTCTTTGAACAACTGCTGATGGGCCAGGATCTGCGCGCTGACGTCTTTACCGTCGACGGTGAAATCGCGGTAGAACGAGAGATGATTCAGACCATAGCAGGTTGCTGAGAAACGCATAATGTCGACGTCCAGCAGTTTTGCTATTTCACGCATGAAGCTCGCAGGGCCATCACAAATGCCATAAACATTGTCGTAACCGGCATTAATCAACGCCTGGGTAACCAGCCCTGATGGGTTGGTGAAATTGAAGAACAGTACCCCTTTGGCGGAAACCTGGCGGGCCAGTTCGAGATACTCTTTTAAGACAGGAATGGATCGCAGGGCCATCGCAAATCCGCCAATGCCGGTGGTTTCCTGGCCCAGAATATTGTATTTCTGAGCCAGTTTTTCATCAAAAACGCGCCCGGCATCCCCTTCAACGCGTAGCGTGGTGATAACATAATTTGCGTCGGTCAGTGCAGTCCGTGGGCTGGTGGTCAGGGAAATCGTTAAATCAGGATTTATTTTCTTTGCAATAGCCCGGGCAAGCCCGCCATAAATAGTCAGTTTCTCTTCGTTAATATCCATAAAGCATATTTCAGTCAGTGCGAGCTGCTTTGACTGTAATGCTAACGTCTTGGCAAGATATGGCGCGCGAACGCCGCCACCGCCTAATACGGTTAATTTCATTCAGGTCACTCCTTTATAATACGGTTAAATTAATTAACGGCTTATTAAAAAGGCGTGTGAGCAGGAATTGATCAAACAGCTGTAATTGATGAGTTCAGCGTCACGCCTTGTAATTCAATGGTGTATTCGAATTGACTACCGCGAGCTATTTCGACGGTGTATTCAATTGGTGTATTATCTAAAAATGCAATGCGCTCAATCTGCAAGCCAGGCGCACCAGGAGTTTCATTCAGATGTCTGGCAATATCTGGTTTAATATTTATCGCTCTAAATGTATCAATCGCCCGGCGAACGGAAATGTTATACTTTTCTTTTATAGCATTATATAAACCACACGTTTCAATATCCTCCTGCGTTAGCTCAGGGAAAAGAACACTAGTAAGATAGGTTTCTTCATATAAGATAGGCTCATAGTCGGCGGAGCGTAGACGAATAATATGATAAACAGGATTTTCAGTATTCAGTTTTTGCGCGATCCGCGTTGGCGCGCTGGTCAGACTGAAGTGGAGCAGGGTGGTGCCTGGCGTTTTATTTAAACGCATCATTTCTTCATGAAAACTATAAACGGTAATGAGGCTTTGCTTCACCGCTTGCTCGCGAACAAAAATACCTTTGCCGTGTATTTTTTTGATAAACCCTTCTTTTTCCAGCTCGGCCATCGCCTGGCGCACGGTAGTGCGGCTGATTTCATACTGCAAGCATAATTCTCGCTCAAAAGGTAATTGTTGGCCCGCCTTGAGTTCGCCAGCGTTAATTTTCTGCGTGACAATTTCAAAGAGCTGCGCATACATGGGCAATTTGCTTTTTTTATTGATCTTCATTGCACGACATCCTTAACAAGACCTGAGCTTTGATGTTGTAAGGATGTCATGATCTCTCATTGTCATGATGTTATCGCTGTCACAGTACAGCGTTATTTTTTAAGTTTTTTTCTTTTAAAACAATGCGTTAGTTGATTCCGTTAAAGCTTCAGATATAAAAAAGGCCCATGATGTCATGGGCCTTTTTCTATTGATGGCGGATTATTTCTTCGGCTCGGCCACGATATGACTTCCCACGCCGCGGTTGTTGTATTCCCACATGCGGTTGAAGTTACGGTCGTTGAGGTCGCGCTTCAGCTGACCTTTTTCGTCCTGCGCGCCGGTGTTGCCGCTGAACGGACGTTTAGAAACGGCGGCGTCAGCCCATGGTTTCGCGACGTTAAAGCCTTCGTTAATCACGCTATCGCGGATCACGACCTGGCCGTTGGTGTTGCTGTCGACGTCGAGCGAGCGGCCCAGCTGCGCTACGCCGTCACCGGAAGCGGTGAAGCGGCTGTTAGTGGCGAGGAAACCGTAGAAGATGTTGGATGACGTCGCCGGTGCGAAGACATAGCCTTCCTGCTGGGTACGCGAGTTCACTACGCGGAAATCGGTGTTGTCGAACACCACCGCGCCGCGGCCGGAAACGATATCCACATCGCCTTCGAGGTAGCTGTTGCTGACCAGCGTACGGGTCTGGCGATTGTTCTGCAGACGGTTATCAACACCGCTGTTGGTGACGAAGAACGTATTCTGACGGCCCAGCACATTGACGTTGTTAAGCTGGGTTTTATCGCCATCGGTACGCAGCGCGACCGCCTGGTGAGTCCCGGCATCGACGCTGTCGCCCAGGGTATTTTGAATCGTCAGGTTTTGCAGCTGCAGACCGTTGTTCTGCGACCAGACGACTGCCGAGCACATGACGCCAATCGTGGCGCTGCGCTTGCTCTGGCAGCTGTCAAACATGTACCACGCCGGTTTGCCCGGCATGTATTTACCGCCTGGGTTAACCAGCTTACGCCAGCTTGCCGGGTCGATTTCAGAATCGATGGCCAGACCGATTTTGACATCAATCGCTTTCTCGCCGGTACCGTAGATGGTCAGGCTGCCCGGAGCGGCCGGCACATAAACGGTGCCCTGATACTCACCTGGCAGCACGGCAATATAGATGCGTGAGCTGCTGTGGCGCGCGATAGCGGCATCAACGGCGGCCTGAATGCTGGTGTGCGTCACGCCCTGGGTACCGGCCGGGCCAACCACGAAGTCTGCTTTCGCCGGCACGGCGATAGACGACGGCGACCAGGCTGCAGCGTTAGGGTCAAGCGAAGCGAAGTAACGCGCGGCGGTAAAGTTTTGCGCTTCATCTGTCGACAGCACCGGGCGGGAAGAGGTCCCAGGCGCGGTCTGATCGGACGGACGCTGATCCGCAGGGGTTGAGCTGCAAGCCGTCAGTGTCACGCCAAAAGCCAATGCCAGCGCCAGACGAGAAACCGAGAAAGTGTTCATGTTGCTCCAGGCTAAGTAAGTGAAAGAGAATCCTGTAAAAGCAGCCTTTTTATACTAAGTTGAGCGAAACGGGAAGATGCGCTGATAAAAAAAACGCCGGTTTTTTGCCGACTTATGTCAACGAAAAGCAAAGAACTGCGGATGGCAAAGGCGAGGGCCCTATTACGGGTATTATCCATCCGCTGTCGACAGCGTTTAAAACGCTTTCTTATGCGCCAGACTGGTCACTAAATCCGTAATGCTGAGCACCAGCGTTGAGCGGACCATCTGCTGATAGCGCTGTTCCTGCATGGTTCTTAGCGCATCATCAACCACGTCTTCCGGCAGGTGTAGCGTAGGCGGCGGCGGGAGTGCTGTCATGCAGTGCAGCATATTGATAGGGCCCAGGATTTCATCGTCGGTAAAGCTGTAGATTTTGTTCTCATGCGCCAGCTCGTTATTCAGCGCCAGCAGCAGTTCGACGTCTTCGTATTCATCGCGGCTGATCACGCCCAGAGCGTAGATAAGCTTGAGCCGCACCGGCAGGTTTGCCAGCGGCCCGCTGCCTTCCAGCAGCGGCTCTACCGCGTATTTAACGGCGTAATCATCTTTACGAAAGGCCTGGAGGATGAGCTGATCCACCGCTTCGGACAGCAGCCCGACGGCGGTCTGAATAAAACCGGTCAACGTCTGGCGGGCGTTCAGCCGCTCCAGGATGCGGTTTTCCACCGCCTGATTCTGATTAAGGTGTGCGTCGTCCATTGGGGCCATCATCGTTGCGTTGCTTTTTGCAAATGGTGGCTTCTCTGGAGCCGAGTCCTTTGGGTGTGGCTTTTCGCTTTCGGGTTGCGCGTTCATGCGCAGGCGATTCAGTTTCATTTTACCCTTCTTATCGGCAGCGGCCGCCTACGGCAGCCGCGCCTGTCCTATGGGGTGACATCGTCGTTAACGTTGCATGGCGTTATACACATTCACGATCTGTGCGACAAGCTCTGGCTGGTCATGCAGCCCACAAACCTGATTAACCGTGCTTGTTACCCCTTTTTCCTCCAGCAGGTTTGCCATTTCTTGCGCCTGCGGGTCCTGGTGGCTGCGATAGCGTAACGCGGCGGCAATGCCGATTATCAGGTGCCGGTTCGGCAGCGCGTACTCCAGCGTGCCGCGCAGCGGTTTGATTAAGCGATCGTTCTCGCTCAATTTACGCAGCGGCTGACGGCCTACGCGTTCGACCTCATCGTGCAGGTACGGGTTTTCGAAGCGGGTCAGAATTTTGTCGATGTAGGCGGCATGCTGCTGCGAATCGAAGGCGTAGCGCTTAATCAGCACGTCGCCGCTTTCGGTCATGGCGTTTTTCACCACCTCACGAATAGCCGGGTCCAGAATGGACTCGCGAATGGTCCGGTAGCCGGCCAGTTGACCAAGGTAGGCCGTGATAGCGTGACCGGTGTTGAGCGTGAACAGTTTACGTTCGATGTAGGCCATCAGATTGCTGGTGGGTTCCATACCGGCAATCTCCGGTAGCGCCCCCTTGAACTGGGTGCTGTCGACGATCCACTCGCTGAAGGTTTCAACGGTGGCGTCCAGTGGATCGTCGTTTGCCGCGGTCCCCGGTGGTACGATGCGATCGACCGCCGAATCGACAAAGCCAATGTGTTCTTCCACCCACCCGTGCAGCGCGATGGGCATTGCCTGCAGCACGTGCTGCTTGAGCTGGCTGGTACCGCGCACCATGTTTTCGCAGGCGATAATATTCATCGGCTGCGCGTTGCCGCGCTCAAAGCGGGCGATCAACCCCTGGGCCAGGGTGCTGGCGATTTTGCTGAGCACCTGCGGGCCTACGGCGGTGGTGATGATATCGGCCTGCGCAATCTGCGCGATAGCGTCCGGGCTGTTACTGTAGATGGCGCTAATGCGGCTGACCTGCTCGACGCGCGCATTTTCACCCACTACGTTGACCTGATAATGCTGCTGGTGCGCCAGCTGATCGACCAGCGGTTGATTAACATCGGCGAAGGTGAGCTCCGCCTGGGCGTCCGCCAGCAGTTTACCGATAAAGCCGCGGCCAATATTCCCTGCGCCAAAATGAATTGCTTTCATTGCTGTTTACCTCGAAAAAAATCCGTAGCCGGGGGCTGAGGCCCCCGAGACCTTATGCCGCTTGCTCGCCGGACAGGAGTTGTAAAATCTCCTGGACGCTGGTGGTTTGCGCCAGGCGCTCAATCACGTCCTTATCGTCCAGCGCGTTGGCCAGACGGGCGATAACCTGAACGTGCTCGTTGTTGCGTGCGGCAATGCCGATGACCAGGCGGGCGATATCGTCCGGTTCATCGCCAAAGCGGACGCCCTGCGGGTACTGGCAAATAACAATCCCGGTGCGCAGCACGCGGTCTTTGGCTTCTACGGTGCCGTGCGGCACGGCAATGGACTCTCCGAGGTAGGTGGTGGTTAACGCTTCCCGCGCCAGCATGGCGTCAACGTAATCCGGCTCGACGTAGCCGCCGGATACCAGCATTTCGCCAGCAAAACGAATGGCCTGTTCTTTATTGGCGGCGGTCAGGTTGAGGAAAATGTTATCGGCGCTGAGCTTAAACAGGTTTTCCTCGCGCTCGCCAGGCGTGAATGCATCGTCGTTGGCGGCGATAATGGTCTGATTAATCAGTCGGCTATCGTTGGCTGCGGGCGGTAGCTTCGCGGCCAGCAGACGGGTGGTGAGATCGGTGTACAGGCCGCTGTCGAGGAAGTTGCTCAGCGACATATGCATCGCCTGCGGCGCAAAGCGCATGGCGCGTTCGGTAAGGTCCTGGTGGGTGATGACCAGGTCGACATCCTCCGGCAGGCTATTGATGGCGCAGTTGGTCACCGAAATATGGTTCAGACCAGCATCCTTCACCTTTTTGCGCAGTACGCCTGCACCAAGGGCGCTCGAGCCCATTCCGGCATCGCAGGCTACGATAATTTTACGCACGTGGTGCAAATCTTTCGCCAGATCCAGCGCCGGCTGCGGGATTTCGCCAGACGGTTTGCCGCCGGTTTTAGACTGCTGTTTCAGGCTCTGCATACGGCGGGTGGCTTCCGCCAGGCCGTTGCTCTCTTCATCACCCACGCGAACGCGTTTAAGCAGCATCGAGGCCGTGAGGAAAGAGACCAGCGTTGACGCCAGAATCGACAGTACTACGCCAATCAGCGACGCTTTCGGCGTCATCAGCAGCACCGCAAAGATAGAGCCCGGAGAGGCCGGGGAAACCAGGCCTGCGTTGAACAGCGTCAGGGTAAAGACGCCGGTCATGCCGCCAAGAATGACCGCCAGAATTAAACGCGGGTTCATCAGCACGTATGGGAAATAAATTTCGTGAATACCGCCGAAGAAGTGAATGATCGCTGCACCGCCTGCCGACTGCTTGGCGCTGCCTTTACCGAAGAACATGTATGCCAGCAGAATACCCAGACCCGGACCCGGGTTGGCTTCAATCAGGAAGAAGATAGACTTGCCGGTTTCCGTTGCCTGCTGAATGCCCAGCGGTGAGAAAATGCCGTGGTTGATCGCATTATTGAGGAACAGAATTTTCGCCGGTTCGACAAAGATCGAGGTTAACGGCAGCAGGTTGTTCTGTACCATCACGTTGACGCCGGTCGCGAGTGCTTTAGACAGCAGCTCGACCATTGGCCCGATGGCCAGGAAGGAGAGCATTGCCAGCAGCATGCCGATAATCCCGGCGGAGAAGTTGTTCACCAGCATCTCAAAGCCGCTTTTGATCTTACCGTCGACCCAGCGGTCAAAGCGTTTGATTGCCCAGCCGCCCAACGGCCCGGCAATCATGGCTCCCATAAACATCGGCATATCGGCACCGACGATCACGCCCATGGTAGTAATTGCGCCAACGACGCCGCCGCGCTCGCCGCCAATCAGGCGACCGCCGGTGTAGCCGATGAGCAGCGGCAGCAGATAGGTGATCATCGGGCCGACCAGTTTGGCCAGCGTCTCATTCGGCAGCCAGCCGGTAGGAATAAACAGTGCGGTAATCAAACCCCAGGCAATGAATGCGCCAATATTGGGCATCACCATATTGCTGAGGAAGCGGCCAAAATTCTGTACCTTGACCTTGATATCTGGTGATAACATAAAAACACCCCTTGTGGTGCGCGTTAGATGTTGCGCGCGTAATAGTTGTGGTGGTTTCGCCAAAAACCATCCAGTCGTTCTGTATGCAAAATCGACTCTATCACGCCGTTTTCGTCTCGCGTACCCCAGGGGGTGTTTGTGATCTGCGTCACTATCATGGGGCCGATTAAAGGGTGTTTTTGGTGATGCTCGTCACATAAAAAGCCTGTAAGTCGGCTACAAAGTTAAAATATCGCGCATGTTGAGCTTATTTTTGTGACTAAAATCACTTTTTGTGTTGGTGTGTTTGTTTTTGAATTGTGATCATATTCACAAGATAATTTTACCTTCTTCTCGCCCCGTCTTTTGACTCTCCTGGTTCATCGTTTTTTCGTCAGAAAATTACACCGTGCGGCTGTCGGCATAAAAAAGCCCCGCGAGGTTTCCCTGCGGGGCTCAAAGTATAGGCCGTGAGATTAGCTAAAAAGCGCGGTCAGCGATGCGCTGCCCAAACTATGGAAATGGACGTTAAAGCTGACCATTGCGCCGCTTGCACCTTCATCGACGTCTATCTTATCTACGTCCAGCGCGTGGACGGTAAAGATATAGCGGTGAGTTTCGCCTTTCGGTGGTGCTGCGCCACCATAGCCTGCTTTACCAAAATCGGTGCGGGTTTGCAGCGCGCCGGCGGGCAGGCCGACCAGACCAGAGCCAGCGCCGGTGGGCAGTTCGCGGGTGTCCGCTGGCAGGTTGGCAACAATCCAGTGCCACCAGCCCGAGCCGGTTGGCGCGTCCGGGTCGAAGCAGGTCACAACAAAGCTTTTGGTCCCCGCCGGCACGTCATCCCATGCCAGATGCGGTGAAAGGTTTTCGCCGTCGTAGCCCATCCCGTTGAACACCTGGCGCTGGGGGAGTTTCTCGCCGTCACGCAGGTCGTGGCTGACTAATTTCATCAACTGCCTCCTTGGTTAATCTACTGATTAACCAAGGAGTGTAGCGGTTAGCCGCGCAGATTACCGCAGCTTATTGGATAAAAAATGTTTCCTGCTCGACGGCGAGGCAGACCGCACGGGTCAGGCGCGTCAGCTGCTGCGTGGTGATGAGGTACGGCGGCATCAGATAAATAAGGCGGCCAAACGGGCGAATCCACACGCCTTGCTCCACGAAGAAACGCTGAAGCTGGGCCATGTTCACCGGGTAGCGCGTTTCCACGACGCCAATAGCACCCAGTACACGCACATCGGCAACCAGCGGTGCATCGGCAGCAGGGGCCAGTTCGCGCTTAAGCTGTCGCTCGATGGCGGCGACCTGCGTTTGCCATTCGCCGCTTTCCAGCAGCGCCAGACTTTCGGCAGCCACGGCGCAGGCCAGCGGGTTGCCCATAAAGGTCGGCCCATGCATAAAGCAGCCGGCTTCGCCGTTGCTGATGGTTTCGGCCACCTCGCGGGTAGTGATGGCCGCTGACAGCGTCATCGTTCCGCCGGTTAACGCTTTGCCCAGGCACAGAATATCGGCGCTGATGCCCGCATGTTCGCAGGCGAAAAGCTTGCCGGTGCGGCCAAATCCGGTGGCGATTTCGTCAGCAATCAGCAAAATTCCCTCCCGGTCGCACATTTTACGGATCCGCTTCAGCCACTCAGGATGGTACATCCGCATGCCCCCTGCGCCCTGCACGACCGGTTCGAGGATCACTGCCGCAATTTCATGGCGATGTGCGGCCATCAGGCGGGCAAACGCCACCATATCGTATTCGTCAAATTCGCCGTCAAAGCGGCTGTGCGGTGCGGGTGCAAACAGGTTCTCCGGCAGATAGCCCTTCCACAGACTGTGCATGGAGTTATCCGGATCGCACACCGACATCGCGCCAAAAGTGTCACCGTGGTAGCCGTTACGGAAGGTGAGGAAACGCTGGCGCGGCTCGCCTTTGGCCTGCCAGTACTGCAACGCCATTTTCATCGCGACTTCGACCGCAACGGAGCCAGAGTCAGCAAGGAAAACGCACTCCAGCGGCGCGGGGGTCATCGCGACCAGTTTACGGCACAGCGCCACGGCAGCAGGGTGGGTAATGCCGCCAAACATCACATGCGACATCTGGTCAATCTGCGTTTTCATCGCCGCGTTCAGGCGCGGGTGATTGTAGCCGTGAATCGCCGCCCACCACGATGACATACCGTCAACCAGGCGTTCGCCGTCGGCCAGCTGCAGTTCGCAGCCTTCGGCAGAAACCACCGGATAAACCGGTAACGGAGTGGTCATGGAGGTATAGGGATGCCAGATGTGGCGGCTATCAAAGGCGAGATCGTCCGTTGTCATAATCGACTTGTAAACCATTTTGAAAAGTTTTAGGTTTACGAGTATAAACCGAACCGAAAATTAACAAAACCCCGGAGAAGCCAATGGCTCACCCTTTACGCTGGACAATGTCGCAGGTCACCGCTCTTTTTGAAAAACCGCTGCTGGATTTACTGTTTGAAGCTCAGCAGGTTCACCGTCAGCATTTTGATCCCCGCCAGGTGCAGGTCAGCACGCTGCTGTCGATTAAAACCGGCGCTTGCCCGGAAGACTGTAAATATTGCCCGCAGAGTTCGCGCTACAAAACGGGCCTGGAAAGCGAACGTCTGATGGAAGTGGAGCAGGTGCTGGAGTCAGCGCGTAAAGCCAAGATGGCGGGCTCAACCCGTTTTTGTATGGGCGCGGCGTGGAAGAACCCGCACGAGCGCGATATGCCTTACCTCGAGCAGATGGTACAGGGCGTGAAAGCGATGGGACTGGAAGCCTGTATGACGCTGGGGACGCTCTCCGACGGTCAGGCGCAGCGTCTGGCTTCGGCCGGGCTGGATTATTACAACCACAACCTCGATACCTCGCCGGAGTTTTACGGCAACATCATCACCACCCGTACCTACCAGGAACGCCTGGATACGCTGGATAAAGTCCGCGATGCCGGGATCAAAGTGTGTTCTGGTGGGATTGTCGGGCTGGGAGAAACTGTTACCGATCGCGCGGGCCTGCTGCTGCAGCTGGCGAACCTGCCGACGCCGCCGGAAAGCGTACCCATCAACATGCTGGTGAAGGTGAAGGGGACGCCGCTGGCCGATAACGAAGACGTCGATGCGTTTGATTTTATTCGCACCATTGCCGTTGCTCGCATCATGATGCCAACCTCGCATGTGCGTCTATCCGCTGGCCGCGAGCAGATGAACGAGCAGACGCAGGCCATGTGCTTTATGGCCGGAGCCAACTCTATTTTCTACGGCTGCAAGCTGCTGACTACGCCGAACCCGGAAGAAGACAAAGATTTACAGCTGTTCAGTAAGCTGGGCATTAATCCGCAGCAAACCACGGTGACGGCCGGTGATAATGAACAGCAGCAGCGTCTGGAACAGGCGTTGATGACGCCGGATACCGACGATTATTACAACGCGGCGGCGGTATGAGCTGGCAGCAGCGAATAGAACAGGCCGTCACTGAGCGACGCGACGCGCAGGCTTTTCGCCAGCGTCAGCCGCTGGAACAGGGGGCGGGGCGCTGGCTGCTGCACGCCGGGCGTCGCTACTGCAACTTTTCCAGCAATGATTATCTTGGCCTCAGCCAGCATCCGCAGGTGATTCGCGCCTGGCAGGACGGGGCTGAACGCTACGGCGTCGGCAGCGGCGGGTCCGGTCACGTCACCGGCTATCATCTGGCGCATCAGCGGCTGGAAGAGCAGCTCGCTGACTGGCTGGGCTACGACCGCGCGCTGCTGTTTATCTCAGGCTTTGCCGCCAACCAGGCGGTCATTGCCGCGCTGGCCGGGCGTGAAGATCGGATAGTCGCAGACCGGTTAAGCCACGCTTCGCTGCTGGAGGCTGCCAGCCAGAGCCCGGCTCAGCTGCGCCGTTTTCAGCACAACGATAGCCATCATCTGGCTTCGCTGCTGGCCGCTTCTGTCAGCGGCCAGCAGTTGGTTGTGACGGAAGGTGTTTTCAGTATGGACGGCGACAGTGCGCCGTTGGCCAAAATCGCCGCCGCCGCGCGCACTGCTGATGCCTGGTTAATGGTCGATGATGCGCACGGTATTGGCACGACCGGTGAGCGCGGGCGCGGCAGTTGCCATCAGCAGGGCGTTCACCCTGAACTGCTGATCGTTACCTTCGGCAAAGCTTTTGGCCTGAGCGGCGCCGCCGTGCTCTGCAGCCATGCGGTGGCCGATTATTTTGTGCAGTTTGCTCGCCATTTGATTTACAGCACCGCCATGCCGCCCGCTCAGGCGCAGGCGCTACAAATGGCGCTGGCGGTGATTCAGAGTGACGATGGTCAGCAGCGTCGGGAAACGCTGGCGCAGCACGTGGCTGACTTTCGCCTCGGCGCCCGCGGCCTCGCTTATACGTTAACCGACTCAGCGAGCGCTATTCAGCCGCTTATCGTCGGCGATAACGGGCAAACCCTGCGGTTGGCCGAGCGTCTGCGCGAGCGGGGATGCTGGGTCACCGCGATTCGCCCGCCGACCGTTCCGGCTGGCACCGCCCGTTTGCGCCTGACCCTAACCGCAGCGCACGACGCACAGGACATCATGCATCTGCTGGAGGTGCTGCATGGCGAGCGTGGATAAACAGGCGGTCGCGGCGGCGTTTGGTCGCGCGGCAACGTCGTATCATCAACACGATGAACTACAGCGTCTTAGCGCGACGCAGCTGCTGTCCCAGCTACCAGCGCAGGCGTTTCCTCGCGTGCTGGACGTCGGCTGCGGGCCGGGCGGCTACAGCCGCTACTGGCGAGAACGCGGCAGCCACGTTACCGCGCTGGATCTCAGCGAAGAGATGCTCCAACAGGCACGCAAGCAGCAGGCCGCGGATTGCTACCTGCTCGCCGACATGGAGGCCATTCCATTGCCCGGCGACGGCTTCGAGCTGGTGTGGAGTAACCTGGCCATTCAGTGGTGCAACGATTTGCCCGCTGCGCTAGCCGGGCTTTATCGCCAGCTCGCCCCCGGCGGGACGCTGGCGTTCACCACGCTGACCGCAGGCTCGCTGCCGGAGCTGAACCAGGCCTGGCAGGCGATTGATAACCATCCGCACGCCAACCGTTTTTTGCCTGAATCGGCGCTCTCCGAGGCGCTGGCGGGGTACCGCAGCCGAAGTCGTGCAACCACCATCACGTTGTCATTCCCCAATGCGCTGAGCGCCATGCGTTCGCTGAAGGGGATTGGCGCGACGCACCTGCACCAGGGGCGCAGCCGTCAGCCGTTAACGCGCGGCAGGCTACAGCAGCTCGAGCTGGCCTGGCCATCGCAGGCGGGAAAATGCCCGCTGACTTACCACCTTTTTACTGGAGTGATTACGCGTGACTGAACGCTTTTATGTAACCGGAACCGATACGGAAGTGGGCAAAACCGTGGCCAGTACCGCGCTATTGCAGGCTGCGCGTTTGCTGGGGCGTCGAACGGCAGGCTATAAGCCGGTTGCCTCCGGCAGCGAAATGACTGAGGAAGGGTTGCGCAACAGCGACGCGCTGGCGCTACAGCGTAATAGCGTCGTGCCGCTGCGCTATGAACAGGTCAACCCCTATACCTTTGCGGAGCCGACCTCTCCGCATATCGTTAGCGCCGATGAGCAGCGGCCGATCGAGGCCAGCGTACTGTCTGCCGGGCTATGCGCGTTGGAATCGCAGGCTGACTGGGTGTTGGTCGAAGGGGCTGGCGGCTGGTTCACGCCGCTTTCCCCGACCTTGACTCTCGCCGACTGGGTGCGAGATGAACGGCTACCGGTGATTCTGGTGGTCGGGGTGAAGCTCGGCTGCATTAACCACGCGGTTCTGACTGCGCAGGCGGTACAGCAGGCAGGGCTGCGGCTGGCGGGCTGGATAGCGAATGACGTCACGCCGCCGGGACGTCGCCATGCCGAATATCTCAGCACCCTTCAGCGAATGCTGCCAGCCCCGATGCTGGGGGAAATTCCCTGGCTGGGTGAGGCGGTCGATACCCAGCCGCTGGGCGGCTATCTTGACCTTAGCGCACTGTGAGTCCTGCTGTCGGGGGCGGGATTCGCGCCGGTGGTCATCTTCATTCGTAAATGCTAAACCGTGGAAAACGTAAGGGAAAAGGCGCAGAAACGAAGGAAAACAAGCGCGCTTTTTCGCTGATACATATCAAAATTGGCGAGAAAATATTTTTTTGCTCGAGCATTGACAGGATGTTGCGCAAATCGCCGTGTGGCGGGGGATAGGGGCTAGCGGCAGTTATCCACTATTCCTGTGGATAACCCTGTGTATTAGAGTTAGAAAACCCACGGTAAACGAGAGAGCATGCGGTCTGCGCCTGAATTGATGCGAAACGCGGCTTTTCTGTGTTTTTGTTGTTAATCAATAAGTTAAAATAAAGCAATGGCGTAATAAAAAGTGCCTTAGGTTGCCATAAAACTTTCATGACCTATATTGACAAATGTTAAAAGAGAAAAAATTCTGGGGATAACCCAATTTGGCCAGCGTTTTATCTTGTCACGGGTTAAATTTTCGCGGCGTGCGTCCGCCATTTCGTCGATTGTGCAAACTACAATAGGTGATTACTGTTTTTATATCCAGTATTTTTTATTGGCAATTCGGCGGGCGGCGAGTAGAATTAATTCCCAGCCCGGCCCATTCGTCATCAGGTAGCGTCGCCCATGAGTAAACCGTTTAAGTTACATTCCGCATTCAGCCCTTCCGGCGATCAGCCGGCTGCCATCGCGCGCCTTAAAGAGGGGCTTGAGGACGGCCTGGCCCACCAGACGCTGCTTGGGGTGACCGGCTCGGGGAAAACCTTCACCGTCGCCAATGTGATTGCCGACTTACAGCGCCCAACGATGGTGCTGGCGCCGAACAAAACGCTGGCTGCGCAGCTGTATGGTGAAATGAAGGCCTTCTTCCCGGAGAATGCGGTAGAGTATTTCGTTTCTTACTACGACTACTATCAGCCTGAAGCCTACGTCCCAAGCTCGGACACCTTCATCGAAAAAGACGCCTCGGTGAACGAACACATCGAGCAGATGCGTTTATCCGCCACCAAAGCGCTGCTTGAACGCCGGGACGTGGTCGTCGTGGCATCGGTGTCGGCGATTTATGGCCTGGGCGACCCGGATCTTTATCTTAAAATGATGCTGCACCTGACCGTGGGCATGATTATCGACCAACGTTCTATTCTGCGTCGTCTGGCCGAGCTACAGTACACCCGCAACGATCAGGCGTTTCAGCGCGCAACCTTCCGCGTACGCGGCGAAGTCATCGACATTTTCCCGGCCGAGTCGGACGATCTGGCGCTGCGCGTAGAGCTGTTTGACGAAGAGGTTGAACGTCTTTCGCTGTTCGACCCGCTGACCGGTCACGTCGAGTCGACGATTCAACGCTTTACCATCTACCCTAAATCGCACTACGTCACGCCGCGTGAACGTATCGTGCAGGCGATGGAAGAGATCAAAGACGAGCTGGCAGATCGCCGCAAGGTGCTGCTGGCCAACAACAAGCTGCTCGAAGAGCAGCGCCTGAGCCAGCGCACCCAGTTTGACCTGGAAATGATGAACGAGCTTGGCTACTGCTCGGGCATTGAAAACTACTCGCGCTTCCTGTCCGGGCGCGGGCCGGGCGAGCCGCCGCCGACGCTATTTGACTATCTGCCTGCCGATGGCCTGCTGGTGATTGACGAATCACACGTCACCATCCCGCAAATCGGCGGTATGTATCGCGGTGACAGGGCGCGTAAAGAGACGCTGGTCGAATACGGTTTCCGTCTGCCGTCGGCGCTGGATAACCGTCCGCTGAAGTTTGAAGAGTTTGAGGCGCTGGCGCCGCAAACTATCTACGTTTCGGCAACGCCGGGCAACTACGAGCTGGAGAAATCCGGTGGCGAAGTGATAGACCAGGTCGTGCGCCCAACCGGGCTGCTCGATCCGCTGATTGAAGTGCGGCCGGTGGCGACACAGGTCGACGACCTGCTGTCTGAAATTCGCAAGCGTTCGGTGATTAACGAACGCGTGCTGGTCACCACCTTGACCAAGCGCATGGCGGAAGACCTCACCGAATATCTCGAAGAACACGGCGAGCGGGTACGCTACCTGCACTCGGATATCGACACCGTCGAGCGCATGGAGATCATTCGCGATTTGCGCCTCGGCGAGTTTGATGTGCTGGTCGGCATCAACCTGCTGCGTGAAGGGCTGGATATGCCGGAAGTATCGCTGGTGGCGATTCTCGACGCCGATAAAGAAGGTTTCCTGCGCTCTGAACGTTCACTGATTCAGACCATCGGCCGCGCCGCGCGTAATATCAACGGTAAGGCGATTCTTTACGGTGACAAAATTACCCCGTCCATGGCGAAAGCTATCGGTGAAACTGAACGTCGTCGCGAGAAGCAGGAACGCTACAACGAAGAGCATGGCATCGTGCCGCAGGGGCTGGTGAAAGACGTCGTCGATATTCTGGCGATGGGCGAGGGGCTGGCGAAGACCAAAGCGAAGGGCCGCGGTAAGTCGCGCTCCGCGTCGCCAATCGTTGAGCCGGACGTTCAGGCGCTGACGCCGAAAGCCTTGCAGCAGCAGATTCAAACGCTGGAAGCGCAGATGCTGAAACACGCACAGAATCTTGAGTTTGAGGAAGCGGCAGACATCCGCGATCGCCTGCACCAGCTGCGCGAGCTGTTTATTGCAGCGTCATGAGTCGGTGCATGAATATCGCGTCGGCCTGATAAGCGTTGTGCTATCAGGCCGCGTGGCGGAGGGGGGCAAAGCCTTCTCCGGCCTGCTGGCTAGAGATGAGGCACTATTTTTCTGAATTGCGGCATCCATCACGAGCCAGCAGCCAGCCTTAATGTTCACTTAATAAATTGTGCTGATACTATCTGCAAAATCATTGAGGGTAGTGTCATGTCAAAACTGAATATCCAGCAGCTGTTCACCTTACTCATCTCTGTTGCCATCGTTGCCGGTTTCCTGAGCCACTGGATGCTGACCTTCTGAGCGCGCTTTAGCGCCTGGTGAGCTGAAACTCTACCCATGCCCGCGTACCGGTTCCGGTCTCGCGGTTTTGCAGGAAGAATGCGGCTTCATGGAGTTGGGCAATGCGCGTGACGATGCTCAGCCCAAGCCCAATTCCGCCGTAGCGGCTGTCCATACGTACAAACGCCTGGCTAAGCTCACCCACCTTCGACTCATCAATCCCCGGCCCCTCATCTTCCACAATAAGCATCGGCTTTGAATCCCTCGCCAGCGACACCGTGATGGTTGACGATGGCGGGCTATAGCGGTGAGCATTCTCAATCAGATTACGCAGCAGCAGCCGCAGCAGCGTGGCGTCACCGGCCACGGTCACCGTCGGTACGGGCTCAGCGATGGCTAATGTCTGCTCACGTGATGCGAGCATCGTTTCCAGCTCTCCCTTCAGCGGTTCAATCACATCGCTCAGCAGATTAACCTGCTGATAGCTGCCTGCTGAGAACGATTGTCCGACGCGGGCCAGCAGTAAAAGTTGCGCAACGCTTTCGGTCATCTGGTCCAGACGCTGTAGCAGCGGCGCCAGATTCAGGTGCTGGGTTTTCTCCAGTAGCTCCAGATGCAGCTTCAGGCCCGCCAGCGGCGTGCGCAACTCGTGGGCGACATCGGCGGTAAACAGGCGTTCGCGATCGAGCGTCTGGGTCAGGTTTTCCACCAGTTGGTTGATGGCATGGGTAACGGCTTCAACCTCAACGGTGGTCTGCTGCAGGAAAATGGGCTGCAAATTCCCCGGGGTGCGCGCATCCAATTCCCGCTGCAGGTCGGCGAGCGGCTGGGTGATGCGTTTTACCGCCTGCAGACACAGATACAGCGCCAGGCCGATAATCACCACGCTAGGAACCAGCAGGCTGGCGATGGCTTCACGAACCTCATGACGGATATGTTTAACGTTATTGTGGTTGTGCATCAGCATCGCCACTTCCAGCTCAATCTGCTCTTTGCTTTCATGCCATAGCCAGAACACGCTGATGAGCTGGAACACGACCAGAATCAGGCCAATTGCCAGCAGCAGCTGGTGGCGCATCGGCCATTTACGGACGGAAAAAAGCGCCATGCGTTATTCTGCCTTACCGATATTCACCAATTGATAGCCAAAGCCTCGTACGGTACGAATCCGTGATTTTCCCACCTTGTCGCGCAGGTTATGGATGTGCACTTCCAGCGTGTTGGTGGCCGGTTCGTTGTCCCAGTTATAGATATCGTTGTAGAGAATTTCACGATGCACCGGGCTACCGGCCTTCAGCATCAGACGCGAAAGCAGGGCGTACTCTTTCGGCGTGAGCTCCAGCAGCGCGTCATCCAGCCACACCTGACGGCGCGTAACGTTGAGGCGCAGGTTTTCCACCGTCACTTCATTATCGCCCTGGTTCAGGTTGCGGCGCAGCAGCGCGCGGATACGGGCGTTCAGTTCTTCCAACGCGAACGGCTTGATTAAATAGTCGTCGGCGCCGGTATCAAGACCGCTGACGCGGTCCTCCAGCGTATCGCGGGCGGTCAGAATCAGCACCGGCGTGGTCATTTTCTCCTGCCGCATACGGTGGAGGAAATGCAGCCCGTCTTCATCCGGCAGGCCGAGGTCCAGCACGATCAGGCTATAGTGCCCGTTGGCCAGACTCAGCGCAGCCTGCTGCGCCGTGGCGACGCCGTCACAGGCATACCCTTCACTCTGCATGGCCAGAATCAGCCCCTGCAATAATAGGGTGTCATCTTCAACGACTAATATTTTCATCTGTTCGCCTCTATTTGCACGTCGCTAATATATCATCCGCTGCGCGATACTCTTTGGTCTCTACGCCGGTCATCCCCAGCACGGTAGAAAACAGATTATCCTGCGAGTAGTCATTCTCTTTGGCCTGTTTCTGCAGGCAGTCGTAATTCACACCGTAACGCTGCTGATAATCCTTGGATAGCCATAATAACATTGGTACATGTTTTTGCGTTTCCGGAGCAATAGAATACGGTAATCCGTGCAGATAAACGCCATTTTCCCCTAGCGATTCGCCGTGGTCGGAAAGATAAACCAGGCTGGTGGTAAATTTATCCTGTCTGGATTGCAGCAGCTTGATGGCCTTATCGACAATATAATCGATATACAGAATGGTATTGTCGTAGGTATTTTTCAGCTGCTCCTGGGAACAGGATTGAATTTCGCTGGTGTCGCAGGTTGGCGTAAAGCGGCGGAACTGCGGCGGGTAGCGATTGTAATAGGTCGGGCCATGGCTACCAATGGTATGCAGCACAATGACGCCGTCGCCCTGTAGGCTATCGATGGTTTTTTCCAGATCGTGGAACAGCACTTCGTCGTAGCATTCACCGTTAATGCACTGGCCTGGCAGATTCAACGCCGTCACGTCCTGATGCGGCACGCGGTCACAGGCGCCTTTACAGCCGCCGTCGTTGTCGTTCCACTGCACCTGAATCCCCGCGCGCTGGAGGATATCCAACAGCCCTTCCTGGTGATAGGCCAGCGCTTCGTCGTAGCGTGCTCGCGGCATATTCGAGAACATACAGGGAACGGACACCGCGGTAGCGGTACCGCAAGAGGTCGTGTTAGGGAAGTAAACCACATTATCTTGTGCTAACCGCGGGTTGGTATCGCGGTCGTAGCCGCCCAGCGAGAAATTGGCGGCGCGTGACGTTTCGCCCAGTACGATAATGGTTAAATTCTTACGCGGGCCATTTTTCATCAACGCTTTTTGCTGCGCATCTTCGCCAATTTTAACCAGCGGAAGATTGGCCATTTTGTGGTGATAATACCAGGAGTTAAGCGCAACAATACTGTTTGACGGGTTCAGTGATTTCACCAGTTCTTTATTATTACGGAACAGCGATGCGTAATCTTTATAGAACAGGCCTGCAACCAGCAGAATTAATAGGGTAGAGACAATAATTGTGCCCGCGCGCGTTAGCGCACCGCGCCACAGCGTTGTGGCGGGCTTAATTTTTACCCACCAGGCCAGCGCAATAAACAGCAGTGCGGTGATCCCCAGTACGATAATCATCTGGCCGGAAAGCAGGGCATAGCTCTCGGCGGGGGTGGTATCAAAAATATTGGTGACCATCGAGCGGTCAACAATAATACCGAAATTCATCATGAAATATTGTGCGCTGGCGCCGAGCAGAATAAACAGCGTCACGAGCACTTTCTCAAGACGAACGATGGACGCGAGCGCCAGACAAATCGCCATCACCGCAAAGGCGACGATCGGCATGGTCAGAAAGACCAGCGCGTTATGCAGGCTATCAACTGGCAGCAGGGTAAACGCCTGGCGATAAAATACGACGTTGAGCGCCAGGGCAATGTAGAGCGCGAATAAAACAATGTAGGCCAAACGGCTAATCGTAGGGCGTTGACGTAACAGGCGAAGCATAGCAGTAACCTAATAAGATTGATGCTCGCTATGCTGCCCGACCTATTTTAAGACAACCTTAAGATTTTAAGGAATCGCCGCCTAAAGCCTGAAGCGCCTCTTCCAGCGCGGCGCGTAACAGGGCGCGATCGTGACGATACGGAATGTCGCTCGCTTCCAGCGCCTGCTGAATCACTACTTTATCTGCCGTACCGCTGATGTCCGCTTTCGGACTCACTACCACGGCATCAATAACCGATTTACCAATGTAATGCTCCAGCAGGCTCAGCCGGTCTCCCAGACTCAGATGACCGGCAGGGCTGTGCTCACGGCCCAGGTTTTCGATGTAAACCATTGGGGCAGGCGTGCGACGCAGCGCCTGAGCAATGTCCGGCAGCAGCAGAATCGGCAGCAGGCTTGTGTAGAAACTGCCCGGGCCGATGAGGATCAGATCGGCTTCGGCAATGGCCTGTACCGCTTCGCGAGTGGCGCTAACCGACGGCGTCAGCAGCAGCTCCTGTGGAGGCAGTGTGAGCTGGTCAATATTAACCTCGCCGTAGATTTCGTGGCCCTCGCTGTCGATTGCCATTAAATCGACCGGCTGCTCCGACATCGGGATCAAGGATGCCTCTACTTTCAGCAGGTTTCTGATTAAATTAATCGCCTCTAAAGGCCTTACGCTCAGGTGATCCAGCGCCTTTAACATAAGATTTCCGAGGTTATGCCCGGAAAGTTCGCCATTACCGCCAAAACGATACTCAAACATGGTCGATGCGACGCTGGGTTCGGTGATTAATTGATTGAGACAGTTACGCATGTCGCCCCAGGCGATACCGCCTTCCGAACGGCGAATACGCCCTGTAGAACCGCCGTTGTCGGTCGTGGTGACGATGCCGGTGAGGCGAGAACCCAACGATGACAGGGATGACATCACGCGTCCAAGGCCGTGCCCGCCGCCGAGCGCGACAACGCGGTAGAGATCGGCAAAAGTGCGATTGCGCATACAGCTTCCTTATGTCCTGAAAATGGGCTTACATTAGCCTAACTACCTCTAAAAGACGATGCCCCGTACCGGTCAAAATGACGTATATCAATGCAAAAACATGATTTTTACGTATTCTGTAGGGAAAGTGCACGATCGTCTCGTTATGTACATGTTTATATAGCGAAAGCGAAAATGGCGAAACCGTTATTCTCGCGCTACTATTCGGCATAACATGGTTCAGTATTACCGACTGAACAACACACTCTAGCCTCTGCGCCTAAGTCAAAAGATAGGGCGTTTTGGCCGCGGCAGGTTCTCCTGTCGCCAGGGCGAAGGAAGAAATGATCTCGCCTCCCGTATTTGGAAAGGTGTCTATGGCTTCACAACTCACTGATGCGTTTGCGCGCAGGTTTTTCTATCTGCGCCTGTCGATTACCGACGTATGCAATTTTCGCTGCACCTACTGTCTGCCTAACGGCTACCAGCCTAATGGGGTCACCAATAAAGGGTTTCTGTCGCTTGACGAAATTCGCCGTGTGACGCGCGCCTTTGCGGCTCTGGGGACCGAGAAAGTGCGGCTGACCGGCGGCGAACCGTCGCTGCGTCGCGACTTTACCGATGTGATTGCCGCAGTCAAAGAGAACGCCGCCATTCGCCAGATCGCGGTCACCACCAACGGTTACCGTATGGCGCGAGACGTTGCCGCCTGGCGTGAGGCAGGACTGACGGCGCTGAACGTCAGCGTCGACAGCCTTGACGCGCGCCAGTTCCACGCGATAACCGGGCAGGATAAGTTCCGCCAGGTGATGGACGGCATCGACGCCGCCTTTACCGCAGGCTTTGATAAAGTGAAGGTCAATACCGTGCTGATGCGCGATGTTAACCATCACCAGCTCGACACCTTTCTGGCGTGGATCAAACCGCGCCGTATTCAACTCCGCTTTATTGAACTGATGGAAACCGGCGAGGGCAGCGAGCTGTTCCGCAAACACCATATTTCCGGCATGGTGCTGCGCGACGCGCTGCTCAGACGCGGCTGGATCCATCAAATCCGTCAGCGCAGCGACGGCCCGGCACAGGTCTTTTGCCACCCCGACTACGAAGGGGAAATCGGCTTAATCATGCCGTATGAAAAAGACTTCTGCGCCAGCTGTAACCGCCTGCGCGTCTCGTCCGTTGGGAAGCTGCATCTGTGCCTGTTTGGCGACGGCGGCGTTGATCTGCGCGAGCTGCTGGCCGAAGACGCCCAGCAGCAGGCGCTGGAAGCGCGCATTGCCGAAGCCTTAACGCACAAAAAACAGACCCACTTCCTGCATGAGGGCAATACCGGGATTACCCAGAATTTGTCCTATATTGGTGGATAATTCGTTATCAAGGAGCTATCAAATGAGTCAGGTGAGCGCTGAATTTATCCCGACCCGCATTGCTATTCTTACCGTTTCCAACCGTCGTGGCGAAGAGGATGACACCTCCGGCCATTTCCTGCGTGACGCCGCGCACGAGGCGGGGCATCAAATCGTCGACAAGGCGATTGTTAAAGAAAACCGCTACCAGATCCGCGCTCAGGTTTCCGCCTGGATTGCTCGCGATGATGTACAGGTGGTTCTCATCACCGGCGGTACCGGCCTGACCGACGGCGATCAGGCGCCGGAAGCACTGCTGCCGCTGTTCGATCGCGAAATTGAAGGCTTCGGCGAAGTGTTCCGCATGCTCTCGTTTGAAGAAATCGGCACGGCCACGCTTCAGTCTCGCGCCGTGGCCGGCATGGCCAACCGGACGCTGATTTTTGCGATGCCGGGTTCCACCAAAGCCTGCCGCACCGCGTGGGATAACATCATCGCGCCGCAGCTGGATGCCCGTACGCGTCCGTGTAATTTTCACCCTCATCTGAAGAAATAAACGATGTCGCAACTGACCCATATCAACGCGGCGGGCGAAGCCCATATGGTGGATGTATCCGCCAAGGCGGAAACCGTTCGTGAAGCGCGCGCGGAAGCGTTCGTTACCATGCTGCCGGAAACGCTGGCGATGATCATCGATGGCAGCCACCATAAGGGGGATGTCTTCGCAACCGCGCGTATCGCCGGTATTCAGGCCGCCAAGCGCACCTGGGATCTCATTCCGCTGTGCCACCCGCTGATGCTCAGTAAAGTGGAGGTGAATCTCCAGGCTCAGCCGGAGCATAACCGCGTGCGCATCGAGTCTTTATGCCGACTGACCGGCAAAACCGGCGTGGAGATGGAAGCGCTGACCGCCGCCTCGGTGGCCGCATTGACCATTTACGATATGTGTAAAGCGGTGCAAAAAGATATGGTTATCGGCCCGGTTCGTCTGCTGGCGAAAAGCGGCGGTAAATCAGGTGATTTTAAGGCGGAACATCATGATTAATGTGCTTTTTTTTGCGCAGGTGCGTGAGCTGGTGGGGACCGACTCGCTGGCATTAGCGCCGGAATTCGCCACCGTTGAAGCCATACGTCAGCACCTGGCTGCGCAGGAAGGGCGCTGGTCGTTGGCCCTGGAGGAGGGCAAACTCCTCGCGGCGGTCAACCAGACGCTGGTCAGCTTCGACCATCCGGTGACCGATGGCGATGAAGTGGCGTTTTTCCCGCCGGTAACAGGAGGTTAAAATGAGCGAAACGCGTATTTGCGTTGGGCATGAACCATTTAGCGTCGGGGAGGAGTATCCCTGGCTTGCCGAGCGCGATGAAGACGGCGCGGTAGTGACGTTTACCGGCAAGGTTCGTAACCACAACCTCGGTGACAGCGTGAAGGCGCTGACGCTCGAACATTATCCGGGCATGACCGAGAAAGCGCTCGCCGAAATCGTAGAGGCGGCGCGTGAACGCTGGCCGTTGGGGCGTGTGACCGTGATTCACCGCATTGGTGAGATGTGGCCCGGTGACGAAATTGTGTTTGTCGGTGTGACCAGCGCGCATCGTAGCAGCGCCTTTGACGCCGGTGAATTTATCATGGACTATCTCAAGACCCGCGCGCCTTTCTGGAAGCGTGAAGCGACGCCGGAAGGCGATCGCTGGGTGGAAGCGCGCGACAGCGATAAACAGGCAGCCGAGCGCTGGTAGAGTACACTTACTGTTGATACCTATTGATTCAGGAGACTGTCATGGAACGATTCCCTCGGTCCGATTCTATCGTCCAGGCCCGTAGCGGCCTGCAAACTTACATGGCACAGGTCTACGGCTGGATGACCTGTGGGTTGCTGTTAACCGCGTTTATTGCGTGGTACGCGGCGAATACCCCTGCGGTGATGATGTTTGTCTTCTCCAGCAAAATCACCTTTTTCGGCCTGATTATCGCCCAGCTGGCGCTGGTGTTTGTGCTCTCCGGTATGGTGCAGCGTCTGAGTGCGGGCATGGCGACGACGCTGTTTATGCTCTATTCGGCGTTGACCGGGCTGACGTTATCCAGCATTTTTATCGTTTATACCTATTCTTCTATTGCCAGCACCTTCGTGGTGACGGGCGGGATGTTCGGCATCATGAGCCTGTATGGTTACACCACCAAGCGTGACCTGAGCGGGCTCGGCAGCATGCTGTTTATGGGGCTGATTGGTATCGTGCTGGCTTCGTTGATTAACTTCTGGCTGAAAAGCGACGCGCTGATGTGGGCGATTACCTATATCGGGGTGATTATCTTCGTCGGGCTGACCGCCTATGACACCCAGAAGCTGAAAAACATCGGCGAGCAGATTGACGTGCGCGACACCTCAAATCTGCGTAAATACGCGATTCTTGGTGCACTGACGCTGTATCTCGACTTTATCAACCTGTTCCTGATGCTGCTGCGGATTTTCGGCAACCGCCGCTAAGCGCAAAGAGAAAAGCACAATCCCGGACGAGTTCCGGGATTTTTTTTGCTTACAACCTGGATGGGTAGCCTGAAAAATGCACAAACTGCTCTCTTCCTGAGCGAAATAGTGACACGGATGTCACAAAAAGAGGCACATTTACGGAATTTTCCGTAGACTCGGGTACTCTGAATAAGCAAATAAAATTCTTCAGGAGAGAAGCCATGAAGTGGCAACAACGAGTTCGTGTCGCAACGGGGCTAAGTTGCTGGCAGATTATGTTGCATTTGCTGGTCATCGCCGTGCTGGTGATGGGCTGGATGAGCGGCGCGCTGGTGCGCGTGGGTTTGGGCCTCTGCGTTGTGTATGCCGTCACCGTTTTACTGATGCTGGCCTTACAGCGTCACCCTGAGCAGCGCTGGCGCGACGTCGCCGATGTGCTCGAAGAATTGACCACGACCTGGTATTTTGGCGCCGCAGTTATTGTCGTCTGGCTGCTGTCGCGCGTGCTGCAAAATAACTACCTGCTGGCGGTGGCCGGGCTGGCTATCCTTGCCGGGCCCGCGGTGTTCTCGCTGCTGGTGAAAGAAAAAGCCTCAGGCGATCTTGCGGCGAAACATCGCGTACGCCACTGATCCCGTCGTGGCCGCTATAAACAGTAGCGGCCACAGGCTCCCCCAGACAATCGACAGACTCGCATCCTTCAAATAAATCTGCTTGGTAATATCGGTAAAATGCCGAATCGGGTTAATCCACGTCAAATGCTGGAGCCATACCGGCATGTTTTCGACCGGTGATACATAGCCCGACAGCAGAATCGCCGGCATCATAAAGACGAACACGCCGATAAACGCCTGCTGCTGGGTCGAGCACAGCGCAGAGATTAGCAGCCCAAACCCGACCAACGACAGCCCATAAATCACCATCGTGAAGTAGAACAGCGCCAGCGAACCGGCGAAGGGAATCTGATAGGCCCAGATACCGACGGCCAGCACGATAGTGGCCTGGAAGGTGGCGACGATCAGCGCAGGCACCGCCTTGCCGACGAAAATTTGCCAGGTGGCCAGCGGCGAAACCAGTAGCTGATCCAGCGTGCCCTGTTCGCGTTCGCGGGCGACCGACAGTGAAGTGACGATCATCACACCGATGGTAGTGATCATGGCGATCAGCGACGGTACCACAAACCACTTGTAGTCGAGGTTCGGGTTGTACCAGTTACGCACCACCAGCTCGCTGTTATTGGGCTTGGCCTTGCCTTCCATGAGCTCCTGCTGGTAGTTCTTCACAATCTGCTGGAGGTAGTTAGCGGCAATCTGCGCGCTGTTAGAGTTGCGTCCGTCGAGCAGCAGCTGCATTGGCGCGGTCTGGAAGGTGTCGAGGTTACGCGAGAAGTCGGCCGGGAAGCGTACCAGCAGCAGGGCCTTTTGGGTGTCGAGGGTCGGCTGAATGTCCTGCGGGCTTTTTAGCACCAGCACGTGGGTAAAGGCTTTCGCGCGCGCAAAGCGTTGGGTCAGCTCGATAGCGTGTTGACCGTTGTCTTCGTTATAGATGGCGATGGTGGCGTTAGTGACCTCCAGCGTGGCGGCAAAGGGGAACAGCAGCACCTGAATCAGCACCGGCATAATCAATATGGCGCGGGTCTGCGGTTCGCGCAGCAGCGACTGTAGCTCTTTGCGGATAAGCGTCCATAAACGATAAAACATAGTACCGTCCTCATGTCGGGTGGCGCTGCGCTTACCCGACCTATAAGGCCCGGTAAGCGCAGCGTCACCGGGCAAAAAACGCGCCAGAGTTAATCCAACCGACGTTTGGTTTTCATCCACGTCAGGCCAATAAACATCACCGCCGAAGCGATTAAAAACAGCGTATTGATAATCAGCACGACCGGAATATTTCCCGCCAGGAACAGGCTTTGCAGCGTGCTGACGAAATAACGCGCCGGGATGATATAGGTCACCACGCGGATCGCGGCCGGCATACTGTCTATCTGGAAAATAAATCCGGACAGCATAATCGACGGCAGAAACGCCGCGTTCAGCGCCACCTGCGCGGCGTTAAACTGATTGCGGGTAATCGTCGAGATCAGCAGGCCCATGCCGAGGGTGCTGAGTAAAAACAGGCTGGTGATAAAAAACAACACCACCAGCGAACCGCGATACGGCACGCCGAGAATAAACACCGACACCAGCATGCACAGCAGCATGGCCAGCATACCGAGGAAATAGTAAGGAATGAGCTTGCACAGCAGCAGCTCGACGCGGGTGACTTCGGTTGAAAGCAGCGCCTCCATGGTGCCGCGTTCCCACTCGCGGGCAATCACCAGCGAGGTCAGAATTGCGCCGATCACCGTCATAATGATGGTAATGGCGCCGGGGATAATAAAGTGCTGGCTGATGGCCGCCGGGTTAAACCAGTAGCGGGTTTGTACATCGATGAGCGGTTCAAATTCCTGGCCGCGGTCTTCGGCGCGCTGTTTCTGCCAGATTTGCCAGATGCCTTCGACGTATCCCTGCACAAAGTTAGCCGTATTGGGCTCGCTGCCGTCGGTGATCACCTGAATGGGGGCGTTGTCACCCGCGCGCGCCATGTGCTTATCAAAATCAACCGGAACCACGATCAGGCCGCGGATGCGTCCGGCCTGCATCATCTCAATCAACTGATGACGATTATCGCTCACGGTGGCATCAATATAGGGCGAACCGGTTAAGGTGTGGGTGAAGTCGAGCGCTTCTTTGCTCTGTTGTTCAAGCAGTACGCCGACGCGCAGCTTGCTGGAATCGAGGTTGATGCCGTAACCGAAAATAAACAGCAGCAGCAGCGGGATCACCACGGCAATCAGCCAACTGCTGGGATCGCGGACGATCTGCCGCGTCTCTTTGACGCACAGCGCGCGCACGCGCCGCCACGATAGCCCTCTAGCGCTCATTGGCGTGCTCCTTATCCCAGTCGTTGATAAGCGTAATAAAGGCCTGCTCCATGGTCGGGTCCGGCTGCTGCGCGTCGGCGGCCTGAGCTTTTAAATCGTCCGGCGTGCCACTGGCGATAAGCTTACCGCGATACACCAGGCCAATGCGGTCACAGTACTCGGCCTCATCCATAAAGTGGGTGGTGACCATCACCGTCACCCCTTTTTCCACCATGCTGTTGATGTGCAGCCAGAACTCACGACGGGTGAGGGGGTCAACCCCTGAGGTTGGCTCATCGAGAAACAGAATGTCCGGCTCGTGCATCAGCGAGCAGGCCAGCGCCAGGCGTTGCTTAAAGCCTAACGGCAGTGAGTCGGTGGTGTGGCGAGCGATCGCTTTGAGGCCAAAGGCGTTGCTCATGCTGTCGATTTTGTCATTCTGCGCGCGGCCGCGCAGGCCGTACACGCCGGAGAAGAAACGGAGGTTTTGTTCGACCGTGAGGTTGCCGTACAGCGAAAACTTCTGCGCCATATAACCCAGATGCTGGCGCGCCTTACCCGAGCTGACCTTCAAATCCATATTCAGCACCAGCGCGTTGCCGGAGGTTGGCACCAGCAGACCGCACATCATTTTGAAGGTGGTGGATTTCCCCGCGCCGTTCGGACCCAGCAGGCCGAAGATTTCCCCGCGCTTGACCGCAAAATTGACGTGGTCCGTTGCGGCAAAGTCGCCGAATTTTTTGGTCAGCTGTTTGGCTTCGATGACCGTTTCGTCCGGCGAACCGTCAACGGTATGCAGAATGGCTCCCAGCGGCGATTCTGAGGTCCCCGCGCCGCCGAGCAGATCGATAAATGCATCTTCAAAGCGCGGCGTGGTCTCTTCTATTTCCAGCGTTGGCATGCCGGGTGCCCGGCGCAAATCATCGGCACTGGCCGATTTTTTGAGGATCACGCGCACCGAACGCCCCTGAATCATCCCGTCGCTGACCGCGCTTTGCTTCAACGCGCGCTGCAGCAGCCTGCGGTTATTTTCCTGCGGGCTGTGCATTAAAAAGCTGCGTCCGGCCATGGTACGGGTGAGGGCAGTTGGTTCGCCCTGATACAGGAGTTCGCCTTCGTTCATCAGCAGCACGTCCTGACACTGCTCGGCTTCATCAAGATAAGAGGTGCTCCAGAGGATCAGCATTCCATCACCCGCCAGCTCGTGCACCATTTCCCACAGCTCGCGGCGCGAAATGGGGTCGACGCCAACGCCGGGTTCATCCAGCAGCAGCACCTTTGGCTCGCCGACTAACGTACAGGCCAGTCCCAGCTTTTGTTTCATCCCTCCGGAGAGTTTACCCGCCAGGCGTTCGGTAAAAGGCCCCAGCGCGGTGAACTCCAGCAGCCGCGCGAAGGTCTTTTCCCGCGTTTCGCCGGTCACGCTTCGCAGGTCGGCATAGAGGTTAAGGTTCTCCATGACCGTTAAATCTTCATACAGGCCGAATTTTTGCGGCATATAGCCGAGCACCGCGTGCAGGGCGCTATCGTTGGCAATCGGGTCCAGCCCCAGCACCGTCGCGCTGCCCTCATCCGGCTTCAGCAGCCCGGCGAGCATGCGCATCAGCGTGGTTTTTCCCGCGCCGTCCGGCCCGACCAGACCGGTCACGTAGCCGGCGTTGATCGTGCAGTCCAGCCGGGCGACCGCTGGCTTATCCATGCCGGCAAACCGTTTGACCAGCCCGCGCAGCTGAATCTGGCTATCACTCATGGCGCGACTCATCGCTAAAGCGCAGCGTGACCGGCATCCCCTGGCGCAGGCTGTCGTCGGCGTCGGTGACGATAATGCGCAGGCGGTAAACCAGATCGGTACGCAGGTCCGGGGTCTCTACCGTTTTGGGCGTAAACTCGGCGGTCGGGGAAACAAAACCGATTTTACCGTGGTACGGTTTGTCCGGGCGGCCGTCGGTATAGAGCAAAATTTCGCGCCCCGGCTGGGCCTGATTGAGGTTCTTCTCGTCAACATAGGCGCGCACCCACACCGGGCGGGTCAGCGACAGCGTCAGCACGGTGCTGCCCGCGCTGAGCATACTGCCTGGCTCAACCGCGCGGGTGAGCAGGGTACCGTCGGACGGTGCGGTGAGCGTCGTGTCATGTAAATCGAGCGTTGCCTGCGCCAGCTGGGCTTGGGCCTGTTCGAGGTTGGCTTTTGCCTGAGCGATCTCCTGCGGCCGGTTACCCGCTCGGTATTGGCTGAGCTTGTCCTGTGCCGATTTCAGCGACGCCAGCGCCTGGTCACGGGAAGAACGCGCGTTGGCCAGATCGTTAGCCGACAACAGACGGCTGTTCCACAGCCCCTGCTGACGCTGGAGGAAGCTTTGCGCATAATCGTAGGCAGCCTGCGCCTGTTTTACCGCCGCGGCGGCTTGGGCTATTTCTTCTGCCCGGTAGCCGGCCATCATCAGATCGTATTGCGCTTCGGCGGTAGCGACGTTCGCCTTCGCCTGCTGCAGCGCGTTTTCATACGGCGCTTTATCCAGTTGGCCAAGCGTCTGGCCCTGCTTAATCGCATCGCCCTCGTCGACCGTCAGCGATTGCAGACGCCCGCCAACGCGGAAGCTCATGTTGACGGTACGAATATCGACGTTGCCATACAGGGTCAGGCCGTTATTCTGCCGACTCTGATACCACCACGTCCCACCGCCAATCAGCGCGACGATGAGCGCTATGGCCAGAATAAGGACCACCGGTTTTTTCATCACTTCAGGCTCCTTTGCGTTAATCCTTGCAGAATGAAATCGATATGACAGGTAACGACCGCGAAAATTTGCTCGGCTTTGTCGGCGTCAAATTGTGTCCAGCCGGCGCGCATCAGAATCGTTTCCCGCCCCAGGCGAAACGCCAGCACTTCCCCCAGCAGGGCGTGGGTGTGGAGGATCATTTGCGTGCTGCTGGCATCGCAGCCGGTATAGGCGGCAATCAGTCGGGTCAGATGCGCATGCAGCGGGGCAATCACCTGATCGTGAATCCGCTGGTAGGCGGCGGTCGGCGACAGCTGCTCGCGTGAGATAAATTTGCTCAGGTTCAGCGTGTCATCCTGAGTCAGCAGTAAAATCATGTTGCGGCAGGCGTGGAGGATCAGCGCGCGTATGGCTTCTCGGTCCGGCTGCGGTTGGGCGAATAGCTGTTCAGCGGCTTCGGCGTGAGCCCGGAAGTTTTCGCCGATAAAATCAGCAATCCATTGGGCGCAGGCCTGGTATAAATCTTCTTTTGAGCCAAAATAATAGGTGATGGCGGCAATATTCTGCCCGGCCAGCGCGGCGATATCGCGGGTGGTCGCATGCAGGCCGTACTCGCCAAACTGGGCAAGTCCGGCGGCAATCAGCTGGCTTTTCGCCTGTTCGCCTTTGCTGGTAATCGGAGTGGGATTCATGATGCCACCAGAATTAATCAAACGATTGATTAAGATTATGCCGGGTTTTCCATCTTGTCCAGCGTGGTGAATAATCTTGTTTTACCGCGTGAAGGGGATAATTTATGCGGTGCATCACAAAAACTGCTACACTCCGCCCCTTCATGACATTGTGGTTTTTGTCATTCCCCTGTTTTTCTCTCCCCTCGAAAACTACACCGCATGCGGTCGGGGTGGGTGTGGAGTACTTATGTCTTTTGATTCTCTCGGGCTGAACCCCGACATTCTGCGTGCCGTTGCTGAGCAAGGTTACCGCGAACCCACCCCCATCCAGCAGCAGGCGATTCCTGCGGTACTGCAGGGCCGCGACCTGATGGCCAGCGCCCAAACCGGCACCGGTAAAACCGCAGGCTTTACCCTGCCGCTGCTGCAGTTGCTGGTTTCCCGTGAGCCGCACGTCAAGGGCCGTCGCCCGGTGCGCGCGCTGATCCTCACGCCAACCCGTGAGCTGGCGGCGCAGATTGGTGAAAACGTGCGTGAATACAGCCGTTACCTGAACATCCGTTCGCTGGTCGTGTTCGGCGGCGTCAGCATCAACCCGCAGATGATGAAGCTGCGCGGCGGCGTTGACGTGCTGGTGGCTACGCCGGGGCGTCTGTTGGATCTCGAACATCAGAACGCCGTGAAGCTCGATCAGATAGAAATCCTGGTGCTGGACGAAGCTGACCGTATGCTCGACATGGGCTTCATCCACGACATCCGTCGTGTGTTGACCAAGCTGCCGGCGAAGCGCCAGAACCTGCTGTTCTCCGCTACCTTCTCCGACGACATTAAAGCCCTGGCAGAAAAACTGCTGACCAACCCGCTCGAGATTGAAGTGGCGCGTCGTAACACGGCTTCTGAGCAGGTAACGCAGCACGTTCACATGGTTGATAAAAAACGTAAGCGCGAGCTGCTGTCGCAGATGATCGGCGAAGGCAACTGGCAGCAGGTGCTGGTATTTACTCGTACCAAGCACGGCGCAAACCACCTGGCGGAACAGCTGAATAAAGACGGTATCCGCAGCGCGGCGATTCACGGTAACAAATCGCAGGGTGCGCGTACGCGCGCGCTGGCCGATTTTAAATCCGGCGATATCCGCGTGCTGGTGGCGACCGATATCGCCGCGCGTGGCCTGGATATTGAAGAGCTGCCGCACGTCGTGAACTACGAGCTGCCGAACGTGCCGGAAGATTACGTGCACCGTATCGGCCGTACCGGCCGCGCGGCCGCGACCGGTGAAGCGCTGTCGCTGGTGTGCGTTGATGAGCACAAACTGCTGCGCGACATCGAACGTCTGCTGAAGAAAGAAATTCCGCGCATTGCGCTGCCGGGCTACGAGCCGGATCCGTCTATCAAAGCGGAGCCGATTCAGAACGGTCGCCAGCAGCGTGGCGGCAATGGCAACGGTAACGGCGGCGGCCGTGGTCGCGGCCAGGGTGGTCAGGGGCAGGGCGCAGGGCGTAGCCAACAGCAGCCGCGTCGTAACGACGGCGGCGCGCCGAAAGCCAAACCGCGCAGCGCGGAGGGTAAACCAGCAGGCGATAAGCCGCGTCCACCTCGCCGCCCGCGTAAACCTGCAGCAGCGCAGTAAACTGCGAGCCCGGCCGAAAGCCGGGCTTTCTTTTTTGCGGCGGCGTACAGAAAGTGCCACAATAGTGGCTGTTTATACAGTATCTCAGGTTTTCTCATGGCTTTGACCGCTGCGCTGAAAGCGCAAATCGCCGCCTGGTACAAGGCGCTTCAGGAACAGATCCCCGACTTTATCCCCCGTGCGCCGCAGCGGCAGATGATTGCGGACGTCGCTAAAACGCTTGCCGGAGAAGACGGGCGACATCTGGCGATTGAAGCGCCTACCGGCGTCGGGAAAACCTTGTCCTACCTGATTCCCGGTATTGCTATCGCCCGCGAAGAACAGAAAACGCTGGTGGTCAGCACCGCCAACGTGGCGTTACAGGATCAAATCTACAGTAAAGATTTACCGCTGCTGCGCAAAATTATCCCCGATTTGCGCTTCACTGCCGCCTTTGGTCGCGGCCGCTACGTATGCCCGCGTAACCTGACGGCGCTCGCCAGCAGCGAGCCAAACCAGCAGGATCTGCTGGCCTTTCTCGACGATGAGCTGACGCCCAATAACCAGGAAGAGCAGAAGCGCTGCGCGAAGCTGAAGGGCGATCTCGACAGCTACAAGTGGGACGGCCTGCGCGACCATACCGACATCGCGATTGACGATGATTTATGGCGTCGCCTGAGCACCGATAAAGCCAGCTGTTTGAACCGTAACTGCCAGTATTATCGCGAGTGCCCGTTCTTCGTCGCGCGCCGCGAGATTCAGGAGGCTGAAGTCGTGGTCGCAAACCATGCGCTGGTCATGGCGGCAATGGAGAGCGAAGCGGTGCTGCCGGAGCCGAAAAACCTGCTGCTGGTGCTGGATGAAGGCCACCATCTGCCGGACGTCGCCCGCGACGCGCTGGAGATGAGCGCCGAGATTACCGCACCGTGGTATCGCCTACAGCTCGACCTGTTCAGTAAGCTGGTGGCCACCTGCATGGAGCAGTTCCGCCCGAAAACCACGCCGCCGCTGGCGCTGCCGGAGCGACTTACCGCGCATTGTGAAGAGCTGTACGAGCTTATCGCGTCGCTGAATAACATTCTTAATCTGTATCTACCCGCAGCCCAGGAAGCCGAGCACCGATTCCCGATGGGCGAGCTGCCCGACGAAGTGATGGAAATTTGCCAGCGTTTGGCCAAGCTCACCGAAATGCTGCGCGGGCTGGCGGAGCTGTTCTTAAACGATCTCAGCGAGAAAACCGGCAGTCACGATATTGTGCGCCTGCATCGGGTGATTTTGCAGATGAACCGCGCGCTGGGGATGTTTGAATCCCAGAGCAAGCTGTGGCGTCTGGCGTCGCTTTCCCAGGCATCGGGGGCGCCGGTCACCAAGTGGGCTACCCGCGATCTGCGCGATGGGCAGATGCACGTCTGGTTCCACTGCGTAGGTATCCGCGTCAGCGAACAGCTTGAGCGCCTGCTGTGGCGCAGCGTGCCGCATATTGTTGTCACCTCGGCAACGCTGCGTTCGCTTAATAGCTTCTCACGCCTGCAGGAGATGAGCGGGCTGAGAGAAAAAGCAGGCGATCGTTTCGTGGCGCTGGATTCGCCGTTTAACCACGTCGAGCAGGGTAAAATCGTCATTCCACAGATGCAGTTTGAGCCGCTGATCGATAACGAAGAGCAGCATATTGCCGAAATGGCGGCCTATTTTCGCCAGCAGGTCGAGAGCAAAAAGCATCACGGTATGCTGGTGCTGTTTGCCAGCGGCCGCGCGATGCAGCGTTTCCTTGAGCACGTGACCGATCTACGTCTGATGCTGCTGGTGCAGGGCGATCAGCCGCGCTATCGGCTGGTAGAACTCCATCGCAAGCGAGTTGAGAGCGGCGAGCGCAGCGTGCTGGTTGGGCTACAATCTTTTGCGGAGGGGCTGGATCTGAAAGGTGAGCTGCTAAGCCAGGTGCATATTCATAAAATCGCCTTCCCGCCGATCGACAGCCCGGTGGTGATCACCGAAGGCGAATGGCTGAAAAGTCTCAATCGCTACCCCTTTGAAGTGCAAAGTCTGCCCAGCGCATCGTTTAATCTGATTCAGCAGGTGGGGCGACTGATTCGTAGCCACGGTTGCTGGGGCGAAGTGATCATCTACGATAAGCGGCTGTTGACCAAAAACTACGGTAAGCGTTTACTGGATGCGTTGCCGGTTTTCCCGATTGAACGTCCGGAAGTGCCGGAAGTTAAACAGAAAGCTATCACGGCTAAGCCAAAATCACCGCGCCGTAAAAAACGCTAGCCCGGTGTGTAGGCCTGAAACGCATAGCGCCATCAGGCGGCCGCCGCACATTGCCGGATGCGCTGCGCTTATCTGGCGACGACGAGCAAAGGAGCAGTAAATGGATTATCGCAAAATCATCAAAGAAATCGGTCGTGGAAAAAATCATGCGCGTGACCTGGACCAGGACATCGCGCGCGGCCTGTACACCCAAATGCTTGATGGTGATGTTCCGGATCTGGAAATGGGCGCTATTTTGCTCTCCATGCGCATTAAGGGGGAGGGCGAAGCGGAGATGCTTGGTTTTTATGAGGCCGTGCAGCAGAAAACCATGCGCCTGACGCCGCCGGCGGGTAAACCGATGCCGATTGTCATTCCCAGCTATAACGGCGCGCGCAAGCAGGCCAACCTGACGCCGCTGCTGGCGATGCTGCTGCATAAGCTCGGTTTTCCGGTCGTGGTGCACGGGGTCAGCGAAGATCCGACGCGGGTCATCAGTGAGACTATCTTTGAGCTGCTGGGCATTGAGCCGACGCGTCATGCCGGGCAGGCGCAGGCAAAGCTGGATGGCCATCAGCCGGTCTATATTCCGGTTGGCGCGCTGTGCCCGCCGCTGGAACGGCAGCTGAATCTGCGCTGGCAGCTTGGCGTGCGCAACAGTGCGCATACGCTGGCCAAGCTGGCGACGCCGTTTGCCGAAGACGCGGCGCTGCGCTTGTCCAGCGTCTCGCATCCGGAGTACGTGGGCAAAGTCGCAAAATTCTTTGCCGATATCGGCGGGCGCAGCCTGCTGATGCATGGCACCGAGGGCGAAGTATATGCTAATCCGCAGCGCTGCCCGCAAATCACATTGATTGATGCGCAGGGCGCACGGGTCATTAACGCGCGTCAGAGTGAGCAGTGCGAAGAGATTGTGGCGCTGCCAGCGGCGAAAGATCCGCAAACCACGGCGCAGTGGATCGAACGCTGCGTGGCGGGCGTCGAGCCGGTGCCGCAGTCGTTGAAAATTCAGCTGGCTTGTTGCCTGCTGGCGGCCGGAGAGGTTAGTTCGCTTGAAGACGGCCTTGACCGCGTCGCGCTCGCCTATTAAACCCGCTGGCTGTCCTCCCGAGCCGGGCATAGCCCGGCTCGTCTTATACCGCGCAAGCGGCCTTCCTGCGTAAATTCCACGCAAAAAAAAGCCCGGCGTGGCGGCCGGGCAAAAAAGGGTATCAACAAGTCAATGAGGGTTGGAGCACCCGCGAGAGGTCAGCTCACGGGGTATAACAGAGGGTGGCGATTATTTATAGATAACCGCAGTACCGCTAACTTTGTTGTTGGTGTTAGCAGACGTGATGGAGTAGCCGGTTGCGCCAGCAGCGGCAGCTTTCTGCGCCAACTGAGCTTCCATACCATCCAGAGTCGTCGCGCCGTCAACGGACACGGTACCCATTGCGTTCATTTTTTGTGCCTGAGCCTGGGTAACAGGCTGGGCAGCGAAAGCGCCAAAGGACAGGGCAGACAGGGCGATGGCAGCAACAGCATATTTAATGGTTTTCATAATTAATCTCTCGCAGGTTATGTCGTACAGGGGACGATGTTTTCGTCGATGTGATAAGTATCACGTTTTTATTTGGCGGAATAAATCGAAGAGAATTGATTACCATGCTCAAAAAAATTGAATGATTATTAATTTATTGATTATTAATAAAATATTCACGTCATGAATGTGTTTGCGTTGAATCCAGCGGAAGCGGGGGGGTCGAAGGCACAATTTGCTACTTTTTTTGCCAAAAAGCGTGCTCGTAAAGATAATCGATTGCTCTGTATGTTGCGGTATGGATTTGTAATAAAAGCTGGGTTGCTGGGCCTGTTCTGGAATTATATTCTCATACAGGCGTTGAATGTAAACTTTTATCTGTCGTTTATCAAGTTGTCTGGCGCGGCCTTTTTCATGGCCGCCGGCGGTATTTTTTGCGGCGCGTCTTCTTCATATATTTTGAGAAATATTCGCCTGTTTAGATCTCAGACCACTCGCGCAGCAGGTTGTGATAGAGATTAAGCAGGGAAAGTGCCTCCTCCGACTCACCGTGACGGCTGTTCAGCGATTGAATATTTCGGTCCAGTTCGAACAGCATGGCGCGGCGTTTATCGTCGCGGATCATCGACTGAACCCACATAAACGATGCTACCCTCACGCCGCGCGTGACCGGCGTGACGCAGTGCAGGCTGCTGGAGGGATAAAGTACCAGGTCGCCTGCCGGAAGCTTCACCGAATGCTGCCCGAAGGTGTCGTTGATGATCAGTTCTCCACCGTCATAGCTCTCCGGATCGGATAAAAACAGGGTGGCGGACAGGTCGGTACGCATCCAGCCGCTTTCGGGGTGTTGGCGCACCGCGCCATCGACGTGAAAACCGTAGGTTTCCTGTTGCTGATAGCGGTTGAATAGCGGGCTGGAAAGGGTTTTCGGCAGCGCGGCGGCAAAGAACAGCGAATGGCGGTTTACCGCTTCTTGCACCAGGGCCTGCAGTGCCCGATAGCGCTCGCTGCGGGTATCGACCTGCTGATTATGCTTCACCTGCGCCCCCTGTGCGCCCACGGTCGCCCGGCCATCAATCCACTGCGCCTGGTTAAGTTCGGCAACAAGATGACGAACTTCATCGGTGCTCAATACGCCGGGAATACGGTACATCATGGGAGTCTCTCCTGAAAAAAGTGGGGCCTGTGCCTCAATGCCTGTCAGTTAAGCGAGATTCGTAGGCCGGATAAGCAAAGCGCCATCCGGCACACTGCGCGCTGATTGCCGGATGGCGGCGTAAACGCCTTATCCGGCCTACCGTTCCTGCTCCTGAATTCAACGCCTTAACTGACCAGCATTAGGCCAGCGCCCCACATGATGCCTTAGAAATGAACGTTCGCCGTCAGTACGAAGGTGCGTGGTTCGCCCGGATGGTAGCGATAGCCGCTCTTGTTGATGGAAGCCACATAGTCGGTATCGAACAGGTTATAGACGTTCAGCTGCAGATCGAGATTGCTGTTGACGCGATAGCCCAGTCTGGCGTCGGCCACCCAGTAGCTTTCGGTGAACGACGGCGTGCCCACCGCACCATCGGAGCCGCGGTGCATGCTGCCAATATAGCGAGCGCCTGCGCCCACGGAGAGGGCATCGGTCGCCTGATACTGGTTCCACAGCGTGAAGGCGTGCTCCGGCGTGTACGGCAGAGAAGTGCTGCCATCCTGCGCGACGTTCGCGCCTGTACGTACCGTCGCACGCTGTTGGGTAAAGCCGCCAATCACCTGCCATTCTGGAGTGATATTGCCGGCAACGGACAGCTCGTAGCCTTCTACGCGCTTAGTGCCGTACTGTGAGTAGGTGCCGTCGTCGTTAGCTTCGACATCGTTTTCAATGTCGGTACGGAATAGGGCGGCCGACAGCAGCAGGCGTTTATCCAGCACTTCCCACTTGGTGCCAATTTCGCTGGTTTTCGCCTTCTGCGGTTTAAAGTCGGTGCGGTTGGCGCTGTTGCCCGTACCGCCAGCGGCCAGGGCAAAGTTGCTGCCGCCCGGAGGCTGCTGGGAGATAGCGTAGTTAACGTAAACGTTGCCGTTCTGCGTCAGGTGATAGAGCGCACCGGCCTTCCAGTTCACGAGGTTGCCCGATTTGCTGGCGTCAACGGTGGTGACCGGTGAATTTTTCGCGACGCCCGCGGGGCAAGCTACCGCGCCGCGGGCAGTGCCGCCGCACAGCGATGCGCTGTCGTACTCGGTGCGATAGCTATCCAGACGGATACCGCCGTTCAACTCAAAATCACGGGTAATTTGCAGCGTGTCAAAGGCGTAGATACCGAAGGTATCGGTCTGACCATTCGCATTGGCGCCGCTGCGCTGGAGGCTGCCCAGAGAAATGCTGCTATCAGGGTGATAGAGGTTCACTGCCGGAGCGGTAAACGGATACACACCGTAGTTGGTCTGCTGTTCGCGGGTAAACTCTACCCCGGTACTGATATCGTGGCCGATTGCGCCGGTAGAGAACTTCGAGGTCAGGTTGGTCTGGTTAGTGAGAATTTTGTTGCTCACATCCTTGGTATTGATGTTACGTGTCCAGGTCCAGGTGTCGACGTTATTTGGATTTGGGCGAGTAATGTTCGTGGCCCCCCCCATCATCGCCGTCATCATATAGTCCTGCTTGATCTGCGACCAGCGGGTAGTGTTGCGAAGGGTGGTGGTGTCGTTGAAGTCGTGCTCAAAACGCATCGTCGCCGTATCGGTGGTCGAGTCGTCGTAGTCGGAGCGAGTGCCGTAGAAGTTATGGGTGTCCACTTTACCTGAGTGATTCAGCGCCGAAGTGGCGGCATTGGGTGCGGAGTAGCCCGGCAGCCCAACGGTTGGCACGCCGCCGTCCGGGGTGTTGTTCTGCGTCACGTGCAGGTAGTTGAGGTACAGACGGTTTTGCGTGCCGAGGCCGAACGCAATGGACGGTGCAATACCGTAGCGCTCGTTTTTAACGTTATCGCGCCCGGCATCGTGGGTTTTTTCACCCATCAGATTTAAACGCACCGCGGCGGTTTCACCGATCGCTTCATTCAGGTCCAGCGTGCCACGACGATACCATGCGCTGCCGACGCTGGCGGAGGCATCGATCCCGGAGTCCAGGCGCGGCTGTTTGCTGATCATGTTGATCGAACCGGTCGGCGCGCTGCGCCCGTAGTCGGACCCTGAGGGGCCTTTGATCACTTCCACCTGCTGGGTGTTAAATGTGTCGCGCGTCACGCTGCCAATATCGCGAATACCGTCAATATAGATACTGTTAGACGTATCGGCTCCGCGCATGTAGATGGTGTCGCCCGTTGACGAGCTGCCGTTTTCACCGGCAAAGAAAGCCCCGACGCCCGGTACGTTTTTCAGCGCATCGGTCAGGTTTGTCGCCCCTTGATCCTTCAACACCTGCTCAGAAATCACCGTGACGGTGCGGGTGGTATCCGCAATTGGACGGCTGAATTTCGGGTCGGCCGATTGAGTGGGGGCATACAGGGACGGAGTTTGGGCTTCAACAACCAGCGTATCACCCGCGTTTTTCTCTTTCCCCTCATCGGCCTGGGCGGCGGGGGTCAGGCTGATACAGAGCCCGGTAAAGAAGGTGAGAGAACGAAAGCTGCCAAACGGAGTAGTGCGATTTTTTTCCATATCAATGAGCATCTTATAATTTAAAAAGCCATTAAAAAAATGACAGTAGGGATCGTCTCGTCCCCTTTGCCACTGCAGGTTGCTTAAAATTTATTAAATGAATTTGATAATGATTTTGATAAGCATTATCAAGTCGTGTGACTTTTTATCACTCATTGGCAGAAAAATAAATATATTGATTTACAGTTTCTTCATTTTTTATACATAAAGTTTACACGATTCAGTCGAATGGCCCTGAGGGAGGCGTCAAGCCATCCGCTCACGATGGCCGTTTACCGGTACAACGTCGCAGAACCGAACAGCTTGTTTTTTCCGCCGGCAACGTCAACGACAAAGGCTATCGCGCCAGCTTCGTGCGCCTTTTTGGCCAACTGCTGCTGAAGATCGTCAAGGTTGCTGGCGCCGCTGGCCGTTACGGTACCCACCGGGCGAAACGGAACGCCTGGAGCAGGAGCGGATTGGGCGCAGACGGTGGTTGTAGCGAGGAGCGCGGCGGCGAAAAGCAGGTGAAAGGTGTGCATTTGTATCCCCTCCTGAAAGCAACAGGGAATACCTTAATTGTAGGCGGCGGGCAGGAAAAAGCAGCCACCGACGTGTCTGTTTTTTATTTATCGCGACGGGCATCCGGGCGAATTAAATCGAAGCGATGGCGCTCATCGATGGTGTAGTAGGCGGAGGGCCCACCCGCGCGCAGGACCGGCTGTGCGCGGGCGGTCTGATAGATTCCGTCCTCAAGCAGCGATTCATCGATATGAATACCGACCACTTCACCCAGCACCAGCCAGGTATCGACGGCGGTACCGTCGGCGCCCGTTAGCTGAATGCACTGCGAGAGGCGACACTCGAAGTTGACCGGGCTCTGCGCTACGCGCGGCGCGCTGACCAGACGGCTCGGTGCGGCGGTCAGCCCGGCGCGGGCAAATTCATCCTCGCCGTGGGGCAGGGTAGCGGAGGTTTCATTCATCGCCACCGCCAAATCACGGGTCGTCAGATTCCAGACGAACGCTTTGGTTTCCATAATATTCTGCACGCTATCTTTCCAGCCGCTGCTGGCAAAGCCGATAATCGGCGGGCGATAGTTAAAGCAGTTAAAGAAGCTGTAGGGGGCAAGGTTGCGCCGCCCTTCGACGTCAACGGAAGAGATCCAGCCAATAGGCCGTGGCCCGACGATGGCGTTTAGCGGGTCATGAGGCAGCCCGTGGCCGTGAGAAGGCTGATAAAAGTACATGACGTACCCATAATTAAGAAGCGGTAATCCAGACTCCCTTATTTACCGCGCCGCCGTCAACGGGTATCTTACGGCGCATTACGACAGGAGAAAGTCATGAGTAGCCAAAAACCGGGGTTGCATCCGCGCAACCGCCATCACAGCCGCTACGACCTGGACGCGCTGCGTCAGGCCTGCCCCGCGCTGAGCGATTTTATTATCCTCAACCCGGCCGGGGAGCAAACCGTGAATTTTGCCGACCCGCAGGCGGTGAAAACGCTGAATAAAGCGCTGCTGGCCCATTTCTACGGGGTGAAAGAGTGGGATATTCCAGACGGGTTCCTCTGCCCGCCGGTGCCGGGGCGCGCCGATTATATCCATCATCTGGGCGATCTGCTCAGCGATGAGAGCGGCAATGTGGTCAAGGGAGCCAGTATTCTGGATATCGGCGTGGGTGCGAACTGTATTTATCCGCTGATTGGTGCGCACGAGTATGGCTGGCGCTTTACCGGCAGTGAAACTCATCCTCAGGCGTTTGCCAGCGCGCAGGCTATCCTGAGCGCAAACCCGTCGCTGAACCGCATGATTCGCCTGCGTCGTCAGAAAGACGGTGCCGCGATGTTTAACGGTATCATCCACAAAAACGAACAGTACGACGCGACTCTGTGTAATCCGCCGTTCCACGATTCTGCCGCTGCCGCCCGCGCGGGTAGCGAGCGTAAGCGCCGTAATCTGGGGCAGGAGCGTGACGATGCGCTGAACTTTGGCGGCCAGCAGCAGGAACTGTGGTGCGAAGGCGGTGAGGTGGCTTTTATTAAGCAAATGATTGCTGAGAGTAAAGGCTTTGCCCGCCAGGTCATGTGGTTCACATCGCTGGTGTCAAAAGGTGAAAACCTGCCGCCGCTGTACCGGGCGTTAACCGACGTCGGTGCGGTGAAGGTGGTGAAAAAAGAGATGTCGCAGGGGCAGAAGCAGAGCCGCTTTATTGCGTGGTCGTTTATGGATGACGAACAGCGCCGCCGTTTTCTGGCGCGTAAACACTAAAAGAAAAACGCCGTTTATCCCGGCGGGATAAACGGCGTGCTATCAGGAAACGTGCTGCAGGAACTCTTGCAGACGCTGGCTCGGTGGGTTCTTCACCAGCTCCTGCGGGTTGCCGTCTTCGGCAATCCGGCCTTTATCTATAAAGATCAGGCGCGATGCCACTTTCTCAGCAAAGCCGATTTCGTGGGTAACGATAACCATCGTCATCCCTTCCTCCGCCAGATCCTGCATGACCTTCAGCACTTCATGACGCAGCTCCGGGTCCAGCGCTGAGGTCGGCTCATCAAACAGCATCATTTTCGGCTTCACCGCCAGCGCACGGGCAATAGCCACGCGCTGCTGCTGGCCGCCGGACAGCTCGGAAGGGTAGTGGTGCGCGCGTTCCGCCAGCCCCACTTTCGCCAGCAGATCTTTCGCCAGTTTCTCCGCTTCATCTTTGTTCAGACCGCGTACGCGGGTGGGGCCAAACATCACGTTTTCCAGCGCCGTCAGGTGTGGGAACAGATAGAACTGCTGGAACACCATCCCGGCTTCCTGACGAATCAGGCGCTCGTCAACTTTGGGATCGTTGACTTTCAAACCATCAACGAACAGATCGCCGCTGGTGATTTCTTCGAGTTTGTTAATGCAGCGCAGCAGGGTGGATTTACCGGAACCGGATGGTCCGATAATGACCACCACTTCACCCTGTTTGATGTTCAGGTCAATGTTGTGCAGCACCTGGGTTTGGCCGAAGTGCTTAGAAACGTTTTTAAATTCAATCACAGGATTTTCATCCTTCTTTCAAGAATGCGGAGCACGATGTTGAGTACCTGGGTGATGATCAGGTAGATAACGCCGACGGCGGTCCAGATTTCCAGCGCGCGGAAGTTTCCGGCGATAATTTCCTGGCCGCTGCGGGTCAGCTCGGCTGCACCGATAACGATAAACAGCGACGTATCTTTGATACTGATGATCAGCTGGTTGCCTAATGCAGGCAGCATACGACGAACGGCCAGCGGCATAATCACATGGCGAATGGTTTCGCGACGCGACAGGCCGAGTGCCAGGCCTGCTTCGCTGAAGCCTTTATGGATGGACAGCACCGAGCCGCGAGTAATTTCAGCAATATACGCACCGGAGTTGATCATGATGGTGATCACTGCCGCGGTGAAGGTATCGATACGAATGTCCGGGAAGGCCATCGGCAGCGCGAAGTAGATGTACATGACCTGTACAACGATAGGCGTACCGCGGATCACTTCGATAAATACGAGGGCGATGTGGTTTGAAATCCAGCCGCCGTAAGTGCGGGCTAGACCGGCCACCAGACCGATGATGATACCGCCCGCGAGGCCGAGGATCGAAATCCACAGAGTCATTTTGGCGCCGTCCAGAAGAATTGGAATGGCAGGCCAGATGACGCTCCAGTCAAACTGCATGATGATAATCCTGTTACCGTGGTTCAAAAATAGCAGGGGCGAAAGGCCGCCCCTGAGTTTGCATCAGATTTTGGAATAATTATTTAGGTTCGGTACCGAACCATTTTTTGTAGATTTCGTTGTAGGTGCCGTTCTCTTTGAGCGTTTTCAGCGCGCCGTTCACTTTCTCACGCAGCTCGTCGCTGCCTTTAGGGAAGGCGATACCGTACTGCTGTGCTTCCAGAGACTCGCCGACCGCTTTGAACTGACCGTTACCGGCAGTTTTGATGAAGTACAGGATGTTCGGCGTATCGTGCAGCACGGCGTCAGCACGGTTTGTGCCTAACTCCATATAGGCGTTATCGATGTTCGGGAACTGGCGCAGATCTTTGGTTTTGATGTTGGCTTTCGCATAATCAACGGAGCCTGTGCCGCTTTTCACTGCGACCACTTTGCCATCGAGATCTTTCACGCTCTTGATGTCGTTATTATTGCTTTTCACCATCACCAGCAGGCCGCTTTTGTAGTAGCCGTCGGAGAAGTCGATCGCTTTTTTGCGTTCTTCGGTAATGGTGATACCGGCCAGCGCTAGATCGATGTTTTTCGTTTGCAATGCAGGGATGATACCGCTGAAGTCCATCGGCTTCAGGGTGTAATTCAGCTTCAGTTCTTTCGCAATAGCCGCCCACAGGTCAACATCAAAGCCGACATATTGATTACCCTGTTTGAATTCAAACGGGACGAATGCAGTATCGGTTGCGACGACCAGTTGTTTCTCCGCGGCCTGAGATGAAACCGCAAAAGCCAGGGTGAGTGCTGCCAGTGAAACTTTAAACATTGACTTCATAGCATTTCCTTTTATATCCACGGGGCGATCCCCTGCGAGAACAATCGTCTTATGAAAAAATCGTGCCAACTTGGCAATTAGTTGTTTCTTAACAAATAATGCTTTTCGGTCTGCACAAAAGCGGCAGGAAAAAAGTGCATTTGCACCAAAGGTGGGCACCAAAGTGGTGCGCAAAAAGTCTGTTGTTAAGTATGGCGTTTTTTAGCGCAAACGCTGGGGGGAAAACAATCTTTTATTAACGATTGTGTGAGGTGATTATTACAATTTATTTACTTCGGCGGGGATTATGCACGAACACCTGCACTTTTATGGTGCAAGCCCTTCCGGCGGGGGAGCCGGAAGGTCATAAGATTTTTCTATGGTTATTCGATATTCGCTTCAATGAACCACAGGAATTTATCCAGATCGCGGGACGCGGCGGTAAAGATATCAGCGGTATCTTCATCTTTCGCTTCGCTAATGGCTTTACGCACGTCGTTCGCGACGATGGCATAGCGTTCGGCCAGCGCTTTCAGGTGATCCTGAACGCTGGAGATATCCAGCGGATAGCTTTTCAGCGGCGTCTGCGCATTAATGACCTGGGTTGTGCCGAGCGCCACGCCACCAAGCTGTACGGCGCGCTCTGCCATGGTATCCAGATGATCGGTCAGCGCAGTGCGGAAGCCATCCAGCATTTCGTGCACGGCAATAAAGTTCGCGCCGCGCATGTTCCAGTGGGCCTGTTTGGTAATCAGCGACAGATCGATAAACTGAAGAACCTGACGGTTGAGTAACGCAACGGTCGCCTGTTTTTCGCCGTCCGGAACGTCGTTACGCGTATAGAGCAGTTGGGCGTTTTTTGCTTTAACCAGTTTTGCAGTACTCATAATCATATATCCTCTTGATCCGATACACATATAAAGACGGGTGTATCTGCGTCCTCATGAATTAACGGAAACAAGTATAGCACCGTGAGCGAGACGGTATTTTCTGATTCTGCCTATAGGTATGATAGTGAGCGTGATTGGATTGATTAACTTATTTAAAAACAGTTGGTTAATTGGTGTTACTGGTGCGCTATATATTTAGGAATTTATTTTAATTGATATAAAATAAGAATCCATGCAGTTTCTCTGGGATATTATGCATAGTGGCTTGCACTATGCATAATAAAAGAATTTAGCTGACGTCAACCTGTTTGATTTTACTTTCCTGTCGCATTGTCAGCGTTGATCCCATCGAAGCAATAATGATAGCGCCCAGCGCCATCGACTGGCTTAACGTCAGCGTCTCGCCGAGGAAAATCATCCCCGACAGCGCCGCGAGCGCGGGTTCCATGCTCATCAGGGTGCCAAAGGTTCGCGTCGGCAGGCGGGTCAGCGCAATCATTTCCAGCGAGTAGGGCAGCGCGGTAGACAGGACGGCAATGGCTAACCCCAGCGGCAGCAGCGACCAGTGCCACAGCGCGTCGGCGGCCTGTAGTGCACCTAACGGTACAAAGACCACGGCGGCAATCAGTGACCCCATCGCGACGGTCGCCGGGCCATGTTCTTCACCCGCGCGGCGGCCGGTCAAAATGTAAACCGCCCAGCCAGCGCCTGCGCCCAGCGCCAGCAGCGCGCCGGTCAGGTCGACGTGCGCCACGTCCTGGCCGAGCGGCAGCAGGAACCACAGGCCCATCACCGCCAGGATCACCCAGATAAAGTCTACCGGGCGGCGCGATGAGAATAACGCCACCGCCAGCGGCCCGGTAAACTCCAGCGCCACGGCAATGCCTAGTGGAATGCGCTGCAGCGACAGATAGAAGAGGTAGTTCATCGCGCCAAGCGACAGCCCGTAAAACAACAGCGGCAGGCGCTGTTCGCGGGCAAAACGTAGACGCCAGGGTTTAAACACGACCACCAGAATCAGGGTGCCAAGGGCCAGACGCAGGGCGGTGACGCCCGGTGCGCCAATTAAAGGAAACAATGACTTAGCCAGCGATGCGCCGCTCTGAATAGAGATCATTGAGATCAGGAGAACGAGGATGGGTAACCATGACGGTAGCTTGCGAGGCGTGCTGGACATCTTTTTCCTGTCAGTATTTGTCAAAAGAGGTAAAAGCGGCAGTGTAATTGAAATAGTCGGCTACGGTTGAGGAATTGTTGAAAAAAAAACGCCCCGGAACGAGTAGAATTTGCATAGTCGATGATTATTTCGTCTGTCAAATTAGGAATTGTCTGGAAAATTGAGCGCAGTTTTTACCGAAGTAAACCGAAGATTTAACGTAAAAACATGTGTGAAATGAAGGTGATAGGCGGTGATGGAAAATTTTTGTTACATCAAAGCTGCCCTTAGACATCATCAGGACCAAAGAGTTTCTTAACAATTTTTGATATATTTAAAACTTACGGACTTATTAGAAGCACATTTGAGGTGGTTATGAAAAAAATTGCATGTCTTTCAGCACTGGCCGCTGTTCTGGCTGTTTCCGCAGGTACTGCCGTAGCTGCAACCTCCACTGTTACCGGTGGTTACGCACAGAGTGATATGCAGGGCGTCGCTAACAAAGCTGGCGGCTTCAACCTGAAATATCGCTACGAAGCTGACAACAGCCCGCTGGGTGTGATCAGCTCCTTCACCTACACTGAAAAAAGTGACACCCAGAACGGCGTGTACACCAAAGGTCAGTACTACGGCATCACTGCGGGTCCTGCTTACCGTCTGAACGACTGGGCAAGCATCTACGGCGTAATCGGCCTGGGCTACGGTAAAGCACAGGGCAACCAGTTCCCGGATAACAACAGCACCAGCGACTACGGTTTCTCCTACGGCGCAGGTCTGCAGTTCAACCCGATCGAAAACGTTGCTCTGGACTTCTCCTACGAGCAGTCTCGCATTCGTAGCGTTGACGTTGGTACCTGGATCGTTGGTGCAGGTTACCGCTTCTAATCACTTCGGTGATACAAAAAGGGGTCTCAGGACCCCTTTTTTAATGCCTTTTTTACACCCCGTTCCCGTCACATTCAACAGCCCGCCGCAATATAGTCTCCGTTTGCGCTAATCGGTATCACCGTCAGAAACAGCACCGTGGCAAACAAAATCAACATGATCCCGCCGGCTATTTTCACCGCAGGAATAACCCATTGCCCGCCGAACGCGCCGCCAAACAGGGCCACCGTGCGCTCTCTGGCATAGCGCACTGCCAGCGATAGGCCGAGAATTGATAGTGCGGTCCCCAGCGCCATCGTCATCACCGCAGCGATTCCCCACGTCACAATCCCCAGCGCGTTGGCAAACATCAAAATCATGATTGCACCGCTACACGGCCGTGCGCCAATCGCCAGAATGACGCCAAGGCGCGTTTTCCAGTCGCTCTGGGTTAGCGCCGAACCCACGCCGTGGTGATGCCCACAGCCGCAGTTTTCATCATGCTGATGCTGTGGCCTGAGCGCCGTAATGGACATTTTACGGGGGCGAAGACCTTTCAGAGACTGATAGATGACGAACAGCCCGAACGCGCCAATCATCAGCGCGCTGATTTTTTCAACGTACCAGCGGCTGGTGCTGAGATCGCCTGACGCAAGGTTGAAACCGACCGCCAGAATAAAGACAAAAAGAATCGCGCTGATGCCCTGCATCAGGCTACCGAGAAACGGCACCACACGCGCGGCGAGCAGGCTCTCTTTGTTGGTGCTGAGGTAGGTTGTGACAATAAACTTACCGTGGCCCGGGCCAACGGCGTGCAGCACGCCGTAAAAAAATGCGCCAAGCAGCAGCCACAGGCCGCCGCTGTATTCATGGTTATTGAGCTGCAGCAGGTACATGACCAGGTAGCGGTGCAGGGTAATTTGCGTGGCGAGACACCACTGGATAAAGGCGTTCCAGTGCGCGTGCAGAGCGAACGTCGCGCTGAGCAACAACAGTATCATTAGCCCGGCAATAGGAAAGCGCCAGTCGCGCGTGAGGCGTTGTGCGATCATGATGAGGCCTGCTTCAGGTGGTCGTAAAGCAAGTATAGTAAGGCGATAGCGGGGGCGTTTGCTACCCGTTTACCGGGACAAAAGGTAAACGGGAAGTCAAAGAAACGTCGTGGAATTAGCTCTTTGGATCAAACAGATCGGTCTTGAGCGTGTCGTAATCCACTTTTTGTAACTGGAAGTTAGTGATGTAGACCTTCCCGGCTTTTTGCGACGAAATAAAACGATACTTCGGCGCGATCTCTTTGGTTTGGATCCCGGTCCACTGCGTGAAGAAGCTCAGAAAATCATTGGCTGAACGTCGCGCTTTGATGAGCTTGTGCGCTTTATCATCGCTGGAAAGTACCATAAACGGCACCTGGAAGTTCTGCTGGTATTTATCGTCGTGGGCCAGGTACTGCACCGCTTTGCCGCGTTCTTTAAAGGCCAGACCGTGGTCAGAGAAATAAACCATCGAGAAGCTGTCCGTCGTGCGGCGCAGCTGATCGTAGAGCTGATTCAGCAGGCTGTCGGTTTGCGTCATGCTGTGAAGGTAGCATGAGGTCTCCTTTGACTGTACGAACTGCGCGTACTTGCCCTGGGTGCGGTCACAGGCCTGCGGATGGGAGCCCATAATATGCAGCACAATCAGCTGCGGCTGACTGCGCGGAGTGGAGAGTACCTGTTCGGTCATCTTCAGCAGATCTTCATCGCGGGTATTTTTATCCGCCTCAAAGTCACCGCTTTTCAGGAAGTGCACTTCATCGGCACGCTTGGCGATACTGGCGATCGCCGTATCGTACTCGCCAATCTGCCCTTGGTTCGAGAACCACCAGGTCTGGAAACCGGCACGGTTGGCGAGGGTGACGAAGTTATCCTGATACTGCGGCTTGCCGTCGACGACGCGGTTCAGCGTCAGGCCCAGCGACTTCTGCGTCGAACCGCTGGCTGCGACGTAGTTGGTAAACAGATAGCCGTTCACCGAGCTGGCGAACGGCGTGTTGTCCCAATGGCCGCCAAAGGCACCCAGCGCATCGCGGCGCGCGCTCTCGCCAATGACCACCACGTAGGTGTGATATTTCGGCTTCACCGCCAGCACGTTCCAGGTGTCTTTCATCCCAGACAGCTCGGCCATGCGGCGCTGTTCGTCAAGCACTTCGTTATTGTTGACGATAATGTCTTTCACGAAACGGAAGGCCGGATAGCCGCTGTCTTTTAGCTTGAAGACGCCGCCGTAGGCTTTGTTTTGTATCGGCTGCACAAAAAACACGCCAATACAGAAGATGAGGCACAGGGTGTCCATCAGGTGCCAGCGCGTTTTATCGATCGCTTTACGCCGTACGGCAATGACCCCAAGCGCAAAAATAAACACCGCGACCAGATAGCTGTACCACGGGAAGATGGTAAAAATTTCCGTCGACTCTTCTACGTTAGTGGCGTGCAGCGCCAGCAGGGTGTTGAAGTTCGGTGCACCGTAGGCCTGGCTGAACGGAAAGTAGAGCGCGGCGACGAGTGAATAAAGCCCCAGTATCACCTTTTGCACGTTGGGCGACGTGCGCCACAGGAGATGCAGCACGCCGGTAAACGCGACGGCATACAGTAGGCTGAAGGGATACCCCAGCGCCAGGTTTATCAGGATTGATTGTAAAAAGTACAATCCTGTCCACGGGCTAACGGCGAGCCCACGTGCAGCAAGGGTTTCTTTCAGGGTTAGATTCATAGATTACAACTATCAAAACGCCATGTGCGGCCCCTGGCGTCAAGGGGTCTTTATTGGCCAGACCATGCGCAAAGAGGGGACGCAAAGGACAGGGCTGCAAGAAGATAAAGCGAGCTTATTATTGGGTCAACTACTGATAACGAATTGTTTTGGGAGGGCGCTTACAAAACCAGAAAATAACCGGGGTTTTTGGGCGCAAACGGGTAGATTGCCAGCCAAATATGACAACGAGATGAAGCGGCGTTTCGCACGCCGCTTAGTGGGACGGTTTGTCCTGCTGCGGCTTGTTGTTAATCAGATCGCACAGCATACCGATCAACATTAACCGTACTTTAAAAGGAGAGTGGCTAAACACGCTGATACACCTCTTGAATTCGTTCATGGTTCCTCCTGCTTTCTGGCCCATCATTCCGTGATGAGTGTTTGCATTACATACAGATATAGCACAGGCTATATTTTATAGCTATGGCTAAAACGTTAAATTTTTGTGCTTGAGTCACAATCCATTACAATGGGCGCACTTTTGATGACGCGTTCCGGCGTCGCACAGATGAGGAAGCTTTATGGGCCGTCGCGCAGGTACGCCAATAACAAAAAAAGTGACGCAGCTGGTGAATGTTGAAGAGCACGTTGAGGGGTTTCGCCAGGTACGCGAAGCGCATCGCCGCGAACTGATTGACGATTACGTTGAGCTGATTTCCGATCTAATTCGCGAAGTGGGCGAGGCGCGACAGGTGGATATGGCAGCGCGTCTGGGCGTCTCGCAGCCCACGGTGGCGAAAATGCTGAAGCGTCTGGCGGGCGTAGGGCTGATTGAGCAGATCCCGTGGCGCGGCGTGTTTTTAACGCCAGAGGGCGAAAAACTGGCTCAGGAGAGCCGTGAGCGCCATCAGGTCGTGGAGACTTTCCTGCTGGCCCTCGGCGTTAGCGCCGATACCGCGCGCCGCGATGCGGAAGGTATTGAACATCATGTCAGCGAGGAAACGCTCGACATGTTCCGTCAGTTCACCCTGAAGCACGGGCAATTCGTGGAATGAACCTCCCTTTTCTTCGGTCGCTGGCGGGCGACCGTTTTCTGCACCTGCTGATTCTCGTCGGCGTCCTGCTGAGTTTTTTTGTTCCCTTCGCCCCCGCGCGCTGGCCGGCGGCCATCGACTGGCACACCATTATTACCCTCAGCGGGCTGATGCTGCTGACCAAAGGCGTAGAGCAAAGCGGCTATTTTGATGTCCTGGGGCGCAAAATGGCGCGCCGTTTTGCCACCGAGCGTCAGCTGGCGGTGTTTATGGTTCTGGCGGCGGCGCTGCTGTCGACCTTTCTGACCAATGACGTGGCGCTGTTTATCGTGGTGCCGTTGACCCTGACGCTAAAAAAATGGTGCGCGCTGCCGATTAACCGGCTGATTATTTTTGAGGCGCTGGCGGTGAACGCCGGTTCGCTGCTGACGCCGATTGGCAACCCGCAGAACATCCTGCTGTGGGGGCGATCGGGTCTCTCTTTCCCGGCCTTTACCCTGCAAATGCTGCCGCTGGCGGTGGCAATGTTAGCCACGCTGCTGGTGCTATGCTGGTGCTGTTTCCCGGCGAAAAAGCTGGCGTTTCAAAGCAGTGAACGCACGCCTGACTGGCAGCCGCTGTTGGTATGGAGCTGCCTGGCCTTCTACCTGATTTTTCTTGCCGCGCTGGAAATGAAGCAGGAACTGTGGGGGCTTATCGTCATCGCCGTGGGTTTCCTGCTGTTGGCTCGGCGAGTGGTGCTGAGCGTGGACTGGACGCTGCTGCTGGTGTTTATGGCGATGTTCATCGATGTTCATCTGCTGACCCAACTACCGGTGCTACAGCAGGCGTTTGGCGGGGCCAGCGCGCTTTCCGGCATGTCGCTGTGGCTGACGGCGATTGGCCTATCGCAGGTGATTAGCAACGTACCGTCGACTATTTTGCTGCTGAACTATGTGCCGCCATCGACGCTGCTGGCGTGGGCGGTCAACGTTGGTGGCTTCGGGCTGCTGCCCGGCTCGCTGGCAAACCTGATAGCGCTGCGTATGGCGGCAGACCGACGCATCTGGTGGCGTTTCCACCTGTACTCTATTCCGATGCTGCTGTGGGCGGCTGTGGTGGGGTACGGCCTGCTTTTGCTTTTCTAACGCAGGCCTGACAAGCGAAGCACCTTCAGGCATTGTACGGCACGCTGCCGGATGGCGGCGTTGCCTTATCCGGCCTGCCTATCTTCTCTTCCTGTGGGAAAATTCTCTTCGATCTCACATAAAACGATCTTCCCGGTTGCGTGTTTTTTCGGCTTTACGGTATATGACTAGTCATTAAATTTAAATGACTAGTCATATAGGAGCCGAACCATGAAACCATCACTGCCCGCCCATTTCCTGTGGGGGAACTCCGTTTCCAGTATGCAGACCGAAGGCGCCTGGAATGAGGGCGGAAAAGGGATGTCGGTATACGATATTCGCGAGCCAAAAGAGTTTGCTTCTGACTGGAAGGTGGCAACCGACGCCTACCACCGCTATGAAGAAGATTTCGATCTGATGAAAGATCTGGGCATGAACTGCTACCGTTTCCAGATTGCCTGGAGCCGCGTCTGTCCGAGCGGCGATGGTGAGTTCAATGAAGAGGGCATTGCCTTCTATGAGCGTTTCATCACCGGCCTTATCGAGCGCGGTATTGAGCCGATGATCTGCCTGTACCACTTCGATATGCCGCTGGCGCTGGCCGAAAAATACAACGGTTTTACCGATCGCCGCGTGATGGAAGCGTTTATCCGCTACGGCAAAAAGATGATCGATTGCTTCGGCGATCGGGTGACCTGGTGGCTGACCTTCAACGAGCAGAATCTTTACCATATGCCGGAAACGTTCCTGATCTCCGGCTATATGCGCGGTGACAAAACGCTGCGCGAGCTGTATGAAATCCAGCATCACGTGATGATGGCGCATGCGCACCTGACGCATTACCTGCACGACACCAAACCCGGCAAACTGATGGGGGGCATGCTGGCGCACGCCCAGGTATACCCGGCCACCTGCAAGCCGCGCGACGTATTCTGCGCGCAGCAGCTCGACGAATTCTTCAATCAGAATCTCCTGCGCGCCTTTGCCGGTGAAGGCTATAGCCCGGAAGTGCTGCACTTTGTTAAGCAAGCGGGGTTCAGCGACATCTATCGCGAGGACGATCTGGCGGTGCTGGCGACCATGAAGAACGACTATATGGCGTTCAGCTACTACGCCAGCCGCACGCTGGACAGCGATCCGATCCCGGAAGGTACGCCGGTCAATAACTACATGCTGTTTGGCGACAAGCCGAACCCGCACCTGAAGGCCACCGAGTGGAACTGGCAGATAGATCCGCTCGGTTTTCGCAGTATTATTACCCGCTATTACAATGACTGGCGCCTGCCGGTGTTTCCGATTGAGAACGGCATTGGGGTGATTGAGCAGTGGGACGGCGAAAATCCGATCGCCGATGATTATCGTATCGCCTATCATCGCGACCATATCAACGCCATGAAAGCGGCGATTTTTGAGGATGGCGCCCAGGTTATTGGCTATCTGGGCTGGGGGCTGATTGATATTCTTAGCTCGCAGGGCGATATGCGTAAGCGCTACGGCGTGGTCTACGTCAATCGCGAAAACCACGATTTAAAAGACCTTAAGCGCGTGCCGAAGAAAAGCTACGACTGGCTGAAGCGGGCGATTCATAGCAACGGCGAAGAGATGTAATCACAGGAGCGGGGCATGGCAGCGAAGTACATCGCGATAGCGCGGGAAATTAAAAAACGGATCATCAGTCGGCAGTACGCTGCCGCCGATCCCTTACCTGACCAGTTTGCGCTGGCGGCGGAGTTTGGCACCAGCCGCATGACCATTCAGCAGGCGATGCGCCAGCTGATCGTGGAAGGGCTGGTCTACACCCGTCAGGGGCAGGGGACGTTTATCCGCAAAAATTTCCTCCAGCTTTCTCAGTGGGATATTCACGGCAGCGACTACGCCGGAGCGACCGAAACCTGGGGCCATCTGGGTAAAGTTGAAAGCCAGGTAATCCGCTTTGAGCTGCGTTTTCCTACCGATAAAGAGCAGGCTTCGCTGCTGATTAACGCCGATGCGCCGGTGTACGATTTTGTGCGCCTGCGCTTGCTTAACGGAGAACCGCTGTCGCTGGACACCACGGTGATGCCGGTGTCGCTGGTGCCGGGGCTGAGCAAGGCGCATCTGGAAAGCTCGGTGTTTCGCTACGTGCAGGACAACCTGGGGCTGAAGATGATGGGGTCTTATCGCGTGGTGCGCGCGCTGAAGCCGAGCGAGCTTGACCAGCAGCATCTTCACTGCGAAGCCAGCGATCCGATTCTGGAAGTTGAGCAGGTGATCTACCTGGATGACGGGACGCCGCTGGAGTATGCGCACTGCCACTATCGTTACGATCACGGCGGGATTGTAATTGTGAATAACGGATAAAAAAATGGCGGGTTTATCTCCCGCCATTTTATCTTTGCGTTTATCCGGCCTACGGACATGTAGGCCGTCACCGGGCAATCCGGATGGATTAGTTCAGACGAACCGGCATACCGGAACGGTTTTTCACTGCCTGGTCAACGATGCTCTGGTCAACGTCGGACTGGCTGGTTACTGCCTGTACGGCTTTGGTCAGCGTCACAGGTACCGTTTCACCGCCTTCGAACTGTGCTTCGGTGGTGGACAGCGGGTTGTGAACTTCGATGTAGCGGCTGCCATCGGGTTCGGTCGTGGCTTTCACCGGCTCATCAATAAACTCTACGCGAGTGCCAACCGGCACGTTTTCGAACAGGAATTTGATGTCTTCGTTACGCAGACGCACACAGCCGTGGCTTACGCGCAGGCCGATACCGAAGTTGGCATTGGTACCGTGAATCGCATACAGACGGCCGATGTACAGCGCGTACAGGCCCATCGGGTTATCCGGACCGGCCGGAACCACTGCCGGCAGCGGGTTGCCTGCCGCAGCATATTCTGCGTGCATTTTCGCCGTCGGGGTCCAGGTCGGGCCCGCTTTCTTACGTTCAACCTTGGTTGTCCAGTTGATCGGGGTATCTTTACCCAACTGGCCGATACCGATTGGCAGCACGATCACGGTGTTGGTGCCTTTCGGATAGTAGTACAGACGCATTTCCGCGCTGTTAATGACGATACCTTCATGCACGGTATCCGGCAGGATCAGCTGCTGAGGAATATTCAGCACGCTGCCGCCTTTCGGCAGGTAGGTATCCACGCCCGGGTTAGCTTCCAGCATGTTGGACAGACCCATCTGGTACTGGGCGGCGAAGTACTCCAGCGGCTGCTTGTTGTCCTCAGGGATCGTGATGACCTGATTCTGACCGACAATACGGCTGCCATCGGTCGGCAGCGGGTATGTTACCGCTGAAGCCGAATTGCAGAAACCTACGACAGCGAGCGCCGCAGCGAAAAGCGTTGTTAATTTCATGTTCATGTTGTGCGAGGTATCAGTGCCATTACGGCGGTTGTTTGGGAATTCAGACTGTTGGTAGGAGCGCATTATATGTGCATTCGCCGTCACAGGGAATTCGGATGTGTACGAAATCACATTTTTTTCACTTACCTTACAGTTTAGCCTTCTCGCGAAGGCGGGCGCTTTTTATTCGTAACTGTGGCATAATAGGGAGTTTGTCACATTCTTCAGGATACTCCCGTGTTAGTTACCAGCAACCTCACCATGCAGTTTGGCAGTAAGCCGCTGTTCGAAAATATCTCCGTCAAATTTGGCGGCGGCAACCGTTACGGCCTGATTGGCGCCAACGGGAGCGGCAAATCTACCTTTATGAAAATTCTCGGCGGCGACTTAGAGCCGACGCTGGGCAACGTGTCCCTCGATCCGAACGAGCGCATCGGTAAGCTGCGTCAGGATCAGTTCGCCTTTGAAGAGTTCACCGTGCTCGATACCGTGATCATGGGCCATGGCGAACTGTGGGAAGTGAAACAAGAGCGCGACCGCATCTACGGCCTGGCGGAAATGAGCGAAGAAGACGGCTATAAAGTGGCCGATCTCGAAGTACTCTACGGTGAAATGGACGGCTACTCTGCGGAATCACGCGCGGGCGAACTGCTGCTGGGCGTGGGGATCCCGCTGGAGCAGCACTACGGTCCGATGAGCGAAGTGGCGCCCGGCTGGAAGCTGCGTGTGCTGTTGGCGCAGGCGCTGTTCTCTAACCCGGATATTCTGTTGCTCGACGAACCAACGAACAACCTGGACATCGACACCATTCGCTGGCTGGAGCAGACGCTGAACGAGCGTGACAGCACCATGATCATCATTTCGCACGACCGTCACTTCCTGAACATGGTCTGCACCCACATGGCGGATATGGATTACGGCGAACTGCGCGTTTACCCGGGCAACTACGACGAATACATGACGGCGGCAACCCAGGCGCGTGAACGTCTGCTGGCCGACAACGCCAAGAAGAAAGCGCAGATTGCCGATCTGCAGTCCTTCGTCAGCCGCTTTAGCGCTAACGCATCAAAATCGCGTCAGGCAACCTCCCGCGCGCGTCAGATTGATAAAATCAAGCTGGAAGAAGTCAAAGCCTCCAGCCGTCAGAACCCGTTCATCCGCTTTGAACAGGATAAGAAACTGTTCCGTAACGCGCTGGAAGTGGAAGGTCTCACCAAAGGCTTTGAAGACGGCCCGCTGTTCAAAAACTTCAACCTGCTGCTGGAAGTGGGCGAGAAGATTGCCATTCTGGGCGCCAACGGCGTGGGTAAATCCACCCTGCTGAAGACGCTGGTTGGCGACATGCAGCCGGATAGCGGCACCGTGAAATGGTCCGAGAACGCGAGCATTGGCTACTACGCGCAGGATCACGAGTACGAGTTCGAAAACGATCTGACCGTCTTTGAGTGGATGAGCCAGTGGAAGCAGGAAGGCGACGATGAGCAAGTGGTTCGCAGCTTCCTGGGGCGTCTGCTGTTCAGCCAGGACGACATCAAGAAGCCGGCGAAGGTCCTGTCCGGTGGTGAAAAAGGCCGTATGCTGTTCGGCAAACTGATGATGCAGAAACCCAATATTCTGGTGATGGATGAACCGACTAACCACCTGGATATGGAATCGATTGAATCACTGAACATGGCGCTGGAAATGTATCAGGGCACGCTGATTTTCGTTTCTCACGACCGTGAGTTCGTCAGTTCCCTGGCGACCCGCGTGATCGAGATTACGCCGGAGCGCGTGGTCGACTTCACCGGCAACTACGAAGATTACCTGCGCAGCAAAGGTATCGACGGTTAATGCCAGATCGCTTCCCGATGGCGCTCGCGTCATCGGGAATTGTTACCACATCATTTATCACAAACAATTCATCAACAACGTTCCGAAACCCCCGCCACACCATAATTCCTGCACAATTTTATGAAGAAATGGCTCCTGCACATTCATTGATGGCGGAAGAGACGATGCAAGAATTCATGCTCTACACCAGCACGGACGACAGAACCCTTTATCGTTACCTGATACGGCAGCGCGGCCCCGTTTTCTACATAACAATGAGTCGGATGGAAAACGACGTTGAAGCGGAACAGCTTGGTACCCGGGTAGTCAGCAACATCACCCGCCAGGACGCGATTGAAGAGTGTCTGGCGCACTGTCGACGACGAAGCCATACTGAGGTCTGGAGACGGCGAAAAGCGTTGCTGGCCGGGGTGCGAAACTGGCTAGTGTGCAGCGTGGCGATGCTGACTTTTATTCGTCTGGCCATTGTCAAAAGTTAACCCTACCGCTCAACCTTTGAACGGGGCCGATGCTGATGATCATTATGCTGCTGGTGGTCAATGTCGTTTTGTACGGTGTGCTGATTGGTTTTTTGATTGCAGCGGCGTGAGAGACGCAAAAAAATGCCATGAGCGGTTACACTCATGGCGTGCTTTGTTACCAATGGAAAAAAATCAGCGGTTTATCCACTCTGTCGCGGCGACGCCGTTAATCAGTAGCTGACGTTTTTCATTGGCAGGCAGCGTCACCTTCAGCGCCTTCCACGCCGGACGATAATCGCCGCGCGCGTTGACCTTCAGGTCAATGGTACTGCCGGTGCAGACCATTTCCCATTCCAGCCACAGCGCGTTGCCCTGCTGGTATCCCCACGACTCACCGTCATCTTCAAACAGCAGGCCAGACGTGCTGCCCATGCCTTTCAGCGGGTACAGCTTGAGCTCGCGCTGCGTATCCTCGGCGGCGTTCACAAAGGTAATGCGCTCGCTCATTGGGATACCGGCACCGGCGCGAACCAGCAGCGGCAGTTTTTCCAGCGGTGCGTCGAGGGTGATCCACTGGCCGCCGCTGAACCAGGCACCGGTGTAGAAATCATACCAGCCTGCCTCGTTGTCCGGCAGCCAGACGCGGCGCTCGCGTTCACCGGCTTCCACTACGCTGGCCACCAAAATGTCGCGGCCGAGCAGGAAGTCGTCACACTCTTCAAAGGTCTGCGCGTCGTGCTCGTGGTCGAGGAACGTCGGGCGCAGCATCGGTTCATCGTCGGCGTGCGCCTGCCACATCAGGGTGTAGAAATACGGCAGCAGACGATAGCGCAGCTCAATGGCGCTGCGAATCGCCGGGGTGACGGCTGGGTACATCCACGGCTCGTTAACCGTATGGTCATCGTTCCATGAGTGGATGGTGAAACGCGGATGCATCACGCCGTTCTGCACCCAGCGTACAAACAGCTCCGGGTCCGGTTTATCGCCGGAGAAACCGCCGACATCGTGGCCAAGGTTGTACAGCCCGGACAGGCTCATGCCCAGCCCCATACGGGTGTTGTAGCGCAGGGTGTCCCAGTTGGTGCGGTTATCGCCGCTCCAGGTCTGCACGTAGCGCTGCATCCCGGCGCAGCCGGAACGGGAGATCAGATACGGGCGCTTGTTCGGCGCAAAGCGCTGTTGGGCTTCCATTGAAGCGCGAATCATCAGCAGCGGCATCACCGGGCGAATATGTTTAATGGCAATCTCTTTGCCAAAGCCGTGGCAGCGCGCTTCGCCGTCCCAGACTTCAAACTCGTTGTTATCGTTCCAGGTCGAATCTATACCCATCTCCAGCAGCTGGCTGGTCACGCCGTTCTGCCACCAGGCCACGGTCTGCGGGTTGGTGAAGTCGAGATGTGAACCTTCATCGTCCCAGAAGCTGGAGCGCTCCGGGCCGTCGCTTTCGGAATCGCGAATAAACAGCGCCTGTTCCGCCACCTCGTCGTAGCGCGGGTGATCCTGCAACAGGCACGGCTTAATGTTCGCCGCCAGATGCAGACCGGCATCGTGGAACGCCTGGCTCATCACCTTCGGCTGCGGCACTTTGTCGTCGTTCCAGTTGAACACATAGCGCTTGCCGTTAATCGAGGTGTAGCCGGAAGAGAGCTGGAACGAGTCGCACGGAATGGCATGCTCATCGCACAGGCGAATAAAGTTCATCAGCTGGTTTTGCGCATCCGGCGCGTCGGTGTAATGCATGGTGGAACCGCTGTAGCCGAGGCTCCATTTTGGTCCGAACAGCGTTTTACCGGTCAGGCGAACGAAGGCTTTGGTCACGTCGAGCACGCGCTCGCCGGTAAACAGGTAGTAATCGATATCCCCGGCCTCTGCCTGCCAGCGGCGGTAGGCGGTGTGATAGTTATCAATTTCGTTACCGAGATCCAGCCAGCAGCTGCTGAGGTTGTCGTAAAACAGCCCGAAACTCACGTCGTCGCGGCGGGTGATGGTAAACGGAATATGTTTGTACAGCGGGTCGGTGCTGACCGCGTTGTAGCCCATCGCGTCGAGGTTGCGCATTTCGTAGCGCTTGCCGCCACGCTGTAAATCTCCGGCTTTATCGCCGAGGCCATAAAAACGTTCGTCTTTGCGGCGGCTCTGATAGTGCGCCACGCCGTCGCCGTGGGCGTTCACCAGATAGGCGCTGGTGGGACGGTCGTTGACCAGCGGCTGCCACTCGCCCTCGGCGTTGCGGTAATGCCATTCAATCCATAGCGGCTGGTGGACGGTAGCACGTAAGGATTCGGTCGCCACCGTTACGGTGTCGTCCTGCTGGCTCAGCGTCCAGGTCGGCAGGGTAAAGCCGCTGAGATCCTCACGGTCACGCCCTTCCCACGGCACATCCTGCGATGGGGCGATACTCCAGGTGCGATCCAGCGCCAGCTCGCCTTTGCGTTTTAACAGTACGCGGAACAGATTCTCTTCCAGCACGTACAGGCACAGGGTGTGCTGGCCGTCGACCCGCAGTTCGACGTGATGGGTTGACTGTTTTTGCAGGGTCCAGTTTTTCAGCGTTTTCATGTCTACATCCACTCTCAGGCGCGTTTTGCGCGACGTTCAGCAATAAAAGAAACCAGGAAGATGGCGCCAATCAGGTCAAAGAAACCCATGGCGATAAACAGCGGGTTGAAGCCGATTTTGTCGGCGGTCACCCCGATAATCAGGGAAAAGATGAAGCTCGCGATCCACGCGGCGGAGCCACGCATACCGTTCACGGTGGCCATCTGGCCTTTATCGAAAGACTCCACCACCAGCGCGCTCAGCATGCAGGAGATAATCTGGTGGCCGAAACCGCCAATCGACATCAGCACCACGGCGACGATAGGATCTTTAGTGAGCGCGACCACGGCGAGCGAGACCATCAGGAACGCGCCGGTCACGGAGCTTGCCACGGTGGAGTTAACGCGTGAGAAGCCAAACAGACGCACATACAGGCGGGTTAAGTAACCGCTGGCGACGCTACCGAGATCGGCGGCGAGGAAAGGCAGCCAGGCGAACAGGGCGATCTGCTTGAGATCCATGTTGTACTGCTTGGCGAAGTAGAGCGGCATCCAGAAGCTGAATACGGCCCAGGCCGGTTCCGCCATAAAGGCCGGGATCGCGATGCCGTAGAAGCGTTTGTTTTTGCCGACGGTTTTCAGCGCGGTAAGGAACGGCAGCTTGACCGGCGGCGCTTCGTTATCCTGGCGGATATAGTCCAGCTCGGCCTTGCCCAGGTTCGGGTGTTTGTCCGGGTTATGGTAAAACGCCCACCACAGCACGACCCAGGCAAGTGCCAGCAGACCGGTAAACATAAATGCGCCCTGCCAGCCGAAGGAGGCGTGGGCAAAGTAGATGATCGGCGGCGCCAGCATTGCGCCGATAGAAAAGCCTACGCCCGCCCATCCTGCCGCTACCGGGCGCTCGGATTTCGGGAACCACTCGCCAATCGTTTTGGCGTTTGCCGGGGTCGCCGCTGCTTCCGCGCCGCCCATAAAGAAGCGCAGCAGCGCCAGATGTATCCAGTTACCGGCCCCCGCATGCAGCAGACAGGCCAGCGCCCACAGGCTGGCGCAAATCATAAAGCCCAGCTTGAGGCCAATCACATCAATCAGCCAGCCGCACAGCGGCTGGAACAGGGTGTAGGCGATCTGGAAGGCACCGACGATCCAGGAATACTGCTCGGTGGTGATGCCGAGGCTGTCTTTCAACTCTGGCGCGAGGATCCCCAGCGAGTTACGAGTGATGTAGTTGACGGTAACGCCGAGTAAAAAAAGCACCAGCATCCACCAGCGCAGGTTTTTGACGACGCGGCGGGTTTTACTGGTGGCCATTTCATTATTGATACCCTGACTCATAGGGATCTCCACAGGATGATGTAGGGAACGGTGCGGCAACTATGTGGGAAGCTGTTACACCACTTTTTTAAGGTTTTGATCGTTATTGCTTTTGTTGTTTTTGACTTCCACCGTTCTTGTATGGAAGTTGTTCTACCAATTCACCTTAAGAGACAAAAAAATCCGGGGAAAGCGGGTTTTGTGCACGTTTTTTCATAACAGGCTGATATACATTGCACATACGTATTTCAGCCCATGCGGCATCAGGATTTTCAGTCATGAAAATTCTTTCATTTGCGAATTAGAGGCGGATCACAAAATGGAAAAGAAGCTGAAAATTGCCGAAATCGCCGCGCGAACGGGGCTGTCGGCCAGTACCGTGTCGCGGGTGCTGGCCGGTAAAGCCAACACCAGCGCCCGCGCCCGTGAGCAGGTGCTGGCCTGCGCACGGGATCTGGGGGTAATGGACGGGATGGCGGCAGGCAGAATGCTGCTAAATAGCCTGATTGTGTTCGCGCCGCCGCGTGCGTTTGACGAGCGGTCCGACATCTTTTACTACCGTGTGATCCAGAGCATCAGCAAGGCGCTGTCGCCGCATGAGGTTCGCCTGCGTTACTGTCCGCTGGATGAGAACGATAGCGATCCGGCGCTGTTTCTTTCGCGCATGAACGAACCGGAAACGCAGGCGGCGATCCTGCTTGGTATCGACTCCCCGCATATTCACGATCTGGCCGCCGATCTCGCCAAGCCCTGCGTGCTGATCAACTGTCGCGACGAACGTATGTGCTTGCCCGCCGTCGCCCCGGATCACCGGATGATCGGCGCTTTTGCCGCCCGATACCTGTTCGAGATGGGCCACCGTGAGGTCATGAACGTGATGTGCCTGCGCCGCTACACCATGGAGCAGCGGCTGGCGGGGATTAAAGAGTCGTGGCGGGCGCATAATCTGACGTTTCAGCATGAGCGCGACCTGCTGAATATCAGCAGCTTCAGCGCCAAAGGCGCCGAGGAAAAGGTGGGGGCGTGGCTGGATGCCCGGGGTAACCGTCCGCTACCGACGGCGTTTCTGGTCGGCGGCGATTTTATGGCGGCGGGGACCATCAACGCGCTGCGCCAGCGCGGACTGCGGGTGCCGCAGGATGTTTCGGTCATGAGCATTGACGGTTTTAACCTGGCGGCGATTGAAGATGTCCCGCTGACGGCGGTGCATGTGCCGCGCGATGAGCTGGGCGTTGAAGCGGTGCAGATGCTTCAGCAGCGGCTGATTCGCCCGGACGCGCCGATGGGCTCGTTACTGCTGCACGGCCGTCTGGCGGTGCGCGAGTCGGTACGGCGGGTGCGCCCCGGTAAAGGACACACCGCTGTAGAACGGGAAGGGTTGTACGACAATCAGACGTCGATGCCGAGCGCGCGTTTACCGTAAACATTGAGATCGGCGAGGGTAAAGCGTCCCTGCCACCCGGCCTCGTAGTCTTCGCGCGGGAAGTCGCCCGGCGAGGCACCACGCTCCAGCGCTGCCTTCACCTTGTGGGCGTAGGCGAGGTTTTTCGCGCACATCGGTGCTGCCGGAATATACATCACGTTACCCCAGCCTTGCTGGTTGTCGACCGGTGCCACCGAGTGAATCACGTCGCAGTGCCACCATACTGAATCCCCGGCCTCAATGGCGGGAATGGCGGTCAGCGCGCTGATTAACAGCGGGTGCCACTTCTCCGAGATTGGCAGTACTTTCCCCGGCGCAACGCCGCACAGTTCATCTTCCGGAACGTCATCAAGCAGCGGGCGCAGTAGCACATAAGCCATCGCTTCGGGAATCGGCACCACGTGCAGCAGACCCTGGTCAGGAATCATATCCGACAGCGCCGTCCAGCCCTGGAAGGTGCGGAACACCGAGCATTTGGTGGTGTTATCAACGGTATACTCTTCTACATCGGTACGGTACGCCGCGTTCCACGGATCGTACTGCTCGACGTTGCCGTTAAACACGTTAGCAAACACCTGCTGATAGGCTGGCAGCAGCCAGCGCTCCAGCGCGCCGGAGTCGGTGTGCGCGCCCAAACCTTTCGACGTGGTGCCCGGCGGGCGGCGTCGAATACGGTCCGGGTAGATAACGCTGATATCCGGGTTAAACCACTGCTTACCCTCGCTTTCTACCTGCCACAGGCGGTTAAGGAACGACTGTGCCAGCGCCATCTCTTCGCTCTGGCGCGCCTGCATTTGCGCCTGTGACCAGTAGATCGGGTAGATTTCCGGGCGTGAAGCATCGAGCGAGCCGAAGAAGGTGTCACCAGGCCCTTTGTAGACGTCGTCAAAACGGTTGAGGTCGAGATAGTCGAGCATCGAACGATCCCAGGCCAGCGCCCGTTCGCGCGGGAAATGACCTTTGATCACCGCACAGCCGCGGCGTTTCACCTCGGCGCGCGTGGCTTCGCTGATTTTCCCGGCCGCCAGCGTCTCAAAGGGGATTATTGGCCACACCGGCTGTCCCTGCGCCTTCAATGCGTTAATTTCCGCTACCCGGGCCTCAATTGTGGCACTCAGGCGGTCGAAGACGGCCTGCACGTCGCCAATCTGCGCGCGCAGCGTCTGCTTCATCTGACGAATGGCCGACGTGGGATCGGCAGGGAGCGTTTCGTGGGTAAAGGTAACCGTCATATCAACCTCGCAATCTTTCGTTCGAAAGCAAAATGAATTACAGGTGATACTTTAAGTTAAAAATAAGTTAATGCAAGTTTAAATTTTAGAGGGTGTGACCGGGCGAGTCGGCCGGATAAGGCGAAGCCGCCATCCGGCACTGTGCACGATGGTGCCTGATGGCGGCTTCGCCTTATCAGGCCTACAAAGGGAGAAAATCAGAAGGGGGCATTGCCGTCCAGCACGGCCTGGATCACGTTCAGCGCGCCGTCGTGGTTATTGTCATCGGTACGATAGCCAGCAATCGCTTTTATGCTGTCGACGGCGTTATCCATCGCAAAGGCATATTTTACCAGCTTGAGCATTTCCGCATCGTTACCGCTGTCGCCGATGGCCACGCATTGCTGCGGGGAGCACTGCCAGCGCTTCAGCAGGCGGCTGATGCCGTTGGCTTTATGCAGCCCCGGAATAATCAGATCGACGAAGCCAAAGCCGCTGGTAACCGGCTTCATAATACCGTCGAGAGAGACGTGCAGCTTATCGACCAGCTCGGGAATATCGCTGTCCGGTAGATTGAGCGAGAACTTAAAAATTTTGTCGTCAACGGCGTGGAAGTCGGCCACGCGCTGGAGGCGATAGTAGTGTTTTGACATGAGCTCAACCAGCGCTTGCGGCGCACGGTCGCTGATATAGGCGCTTTCCAGGCCGCAGGCGACAAAGTGCATCTGCGGGTCTTTTAACAGTTCGCCAAGCACCGCCTGGTACTCATGACGCGTCAGTTCGCCGTGGAAAAGCTGCTGCCCGTGCTCGTATACCAGCGCGCCGTTTTCGGCGACATAGGAGATGCAGTCGCGAATTTCCGGGAAAAAGGTAATTAATTGATAGTACTGGTTGCCGCTGGCGACAACGAATTCAATGCCACGCTGTTGAAGCTGTTCAAACTGCGCCAGAAACCGCGAACGGTCGTAGGTCTTGGCGTCATTAAGAAAAGTTCCGTCCATATCAGTGACGATAACTTTAACGGTCATGCGGGATGCTCCTGGGGTAACTTCGGCCAGAAACAATTTAATTACAATGTGAGCTAAAGCACAAATTTATTTCATTTGAAAGTGGGGATGGTGCGCGGTGAACTCTGAATCCTGAACCCGTCCATCTCCCTGAAAGGGAATTTCCTAGCGGTATACGGCGTCGATGGCGCTCAGCTCCTGATAACACTTCAACCATCTTATTATTCTGATTGGAGTTAAACATTGGTCTAAGGTTACCTCTTATTTCAAGAGAGACGACGTGTCTGGTGATCCATGAGACGAGTCTAGATGATATTCGCTGCGCCACTTGTCGAGATTGTCCTGCACATTTTCCAGTGACAGGAACCAGTGAATGTTCAGGCATGCATCTTGCCAACTGCTGTTACATGACTCAATAAATGACGGCTTTCCGTGGAGTGAGAAGTCCATCGTGACACCGTGCTCATGCCCCCTTTTATCCAGACTTTTTGAGATAAACTTGCCGCCGTTACCCGTCTGGATATGTACCGGCAGACGCTTATCCAGCGCCTGGGCTCCGGTCTCTTAGTTAAAAGAAAGCCTCCATTTGTATCCCAAAGCTCCATTCACCGCCGGCGGTGAAATCTTTCTGGCCTAAGGTGTCGTGCTTGCTGTAGTTATCCAGCGCTTTATCCCAGTCCATCCAGGTGGCAAAAAGGCGTATCTCAGGACGACTGAAGAACGGCGAAATATTATCGGCGCGGAAGGTTGGCGCAAACGTCAGCTTGTAAAAATTGCCGCGAACCTTCTGGTAGTCCTGATAACCATTGGGATCCAGATCCATATACTGCCAGGTGGCTTCATACGCCAGTACGAAGTTGGTGGTGAGGTTCTGCATCAACCGCCCATTAAGTGTCAGCCAGCGATAGTCATCGTTTTTGACGTAACGGTTGCGGCTGGATTGCGCCAGGATTGAGGGCGCAAAGTCCCAGTCAGGCGCCAGATTTACGATGCCATAGCTGGCGAAACGCGCAGTGGTCGCCTCGGCAAGCAACGCCGGATCCGTACCGATATTCTTGACCTCCGCGCCCAGCCCATGTCCCACGGAAAGTGCGCTTCTGGATTCCCCGGCGGCGAGGCCGTAAAAGCTGTCTGTCTTATAACCTAGCAGCCCCATATAGCCTCTGCTGGCCGCATTGAAGACCTTAATGCCATTCAGCGTTTCGCGGTCGTTGTTATCTTTTGCCTCCATACCGCTGAGAAGTATCTGGACCGGGCCAATGTAGTTGTTGGCGGTCAGAATATAGTTCTGGACGTCGTTATTGATGACGTCTACGTCGCCGAAACTACGGCCAATAAAGGAGAAGTTACTCCGCGCATTGTCGCTCCAGCGAATGTCATAAATGCCGCCGCCGGTACCATTGAGTGCCATGATTTTCGAGTCCAGCCAGGGAATTTCGTAGTTATCGCGGTCAACGCGTTTCCCGGCCCAGAGCGTGGTGTCTTTAAACGCGCCGGTAAAGCTCGGCAGCGAGGCGATCTCCGCAAACGCCTGGCTCACGTTGAGCGTGCTGGACTCGGCGGTCCAGTCGTTATAGCTCTTTTGCTGGTCCGCAATCATGGTCATAAAGCGCGTGGTGGCACCGTTATCCAGACGCTGTTTTTTCTCCAGGTAGACTTCAACATAGGTGTCTGGCTCATTGCCCAGGCGTCCGACGGCCCCGCCGGTCTGTCCCGCGGGGGTCAGGTATGGCCCCCCCTGCGCATGGCGGGCGTTTTGCGAGGTCATCAACCCGGAACGGGCATAGCCGTGCAGCTCAAAATAGCCGTTATCGTCCGGCGTATTTTTCTCAATTTTTTGGGTTCGTTGATCGAGATCTTTGGCTATTTTTTGCGTTTTCTCCATGTCCTGAATATTCTGCCGCAGCTGCTGGCGTAGCTGGACATTTTCTTGTTCGGCGGCCGCAGCGCGAAATTCTGACTGCTGTAAACGGTGTTCCAGTTGATTCAGGCGTTCTTCAACTGATAATTGTTGAGAGGATATGGCATAGGGAATAGTGAGGACATTAACGAGCGCAAGGCTAATTAATTTAGCTGAAAAGAGTTTCATATTATTCTCGTGGTTGCTATCGAATACAAAAGTAAAAAGAAACCCTGCGTAATTGAAATTACGCAACAGCGGGGTCGATATTAAAAAGCCCTAGCGGGCCTGGCTGACATTTATATATCCATGCCTTTTATTGTCAGCGGCCCGATAAGGTTACATCGGATGATTAATCCAGGTGGTATACCTCTTCCATCTCAACCCAGAGAGAATCTTCCGGTTCACCTTCCAGCGACTGTTGGCAAGGAGACGTTTCCTGCCACCATTCCTGTGTTTTAAGGTGTGCCGCCATTTTGGCCTGATCGGCCTGATAGTCATCTCCGGTATATTCCAGATAGCTAAACAGAAAACCGTTTTTATGATAAATAGAGAAATTCTGTAAATTGCAGACCTTAATCATCTCATTCACTTCAGGCCAAGGGTTGGCATGCAACTTTTTATAATAATCGAGCTTTTCGGGACGCACGCGAACGACGCATCCGAAACGACGTAGTTTTCCCATCATGGCTTCCTTATTTAAGTACGCCAGCGCGCTGTAATATACTTTTTATCTCGCTTTTGCACTCCTCGGTAAGCGGTGAAGCAGGTGGCAAAGAGAACACGGGGATATCGAGGCCAATAAGCTGCAATGCATATTTAACGACATTGTAGAAAGGTAAGTCCAGATTATAGAGTGGGGGGATCCACGACAGTGATTGCTGTAATTCTACCGCTGTCGCAAAATCCTTTTTCTTCCAGGACGCGAGGATCCCGCAGGTAAGCTCCGGGGCAAAGTTAGCGCTGGCAGGAATACAACCGTCCCCCCCCAGAATCAAGGTTCCCAGCAGGTATTCATCGTAGCCGGCAAAAACCGCAAAATCAGGCCGCACGCTTTTGATGGCATGGATAGTTTCACGGATGTGCGAGAGCGTGTCGACCGTGTCCTTCAGGCCCACGATGGTAGGGCAACTTAGTGCCAGCTCACGGATGACATCTACCGGGATCGGTTGCCCGGTCAGCGCCGGAAAGTTATAGAGCATTATCGGCAGCTCAAGCGCGCGGGCAATCGCTTTGTAGTGATTAATGAGGTTCTGTTCGCTGAGCGGGTTGTACCACGGATTGACCACCACAACCCCCGTTGCGCCACAGTGCTGGGCATGCAGACCGGCATTAATCGTTGCCTGGGTGCCGCAGCAGGCGATGCCGATAAGGACCGGTTTGCGTCCGGCAACATGCTGAATGCAAAACTCGGTGACTTCGCGGCGTTGATTTTCCGACATATGGGCAAATTCGCCAGCGCTGCCGAGGAAGAAAAGGCCATCGACAGGTGTTGTCAGCAGATGGTCAATTAAGACACTCTGCGCCTGGCTGTCGAATTCACCGTCGGCGTTAAATAGGGTCGGTACCGGGGGAATGACACCGCTAAAATAGGCTTGGGTCATCATTTTTCTCCTGAAAAAAGTTCAGCCATGAAATGCCTGAAGATAAAGAGCAGCAATATCTGCCAGTGAAGACGGGCGCGGGTTGCCCGAGGTGCAGACATCATCGAATGCAGCCTGAGAGAGCGCGGCGATATTTTCTTTTTTCATCCCGGCTTCGCGCAGCGATGTCGGGATGCCCACGATCAGATTTAGCCGTCGTACGGCATTGACGGCAGCCAGACGAACGTCTTCAAGGGGAAGTGAATCGGCATTTTTTACCCCCATCGCGCGAGCGATATCGCGGTACTTTTCACCGCTAAATTCAGCGTTCCAGGCCATTACCCATGGGAGCAGAATGGCGTTTGCGACACCGTGAGGCATGTTGTAAAACGCGCCTAAGGGGTGCGCCATGCCGTGAACCAGTCCCAGCCCGACGTTTGAAAAGCCCATGCCGGCGATATATTGCGCCAGCGCCATCTGCTCGACGCAGTCTGGATCCCCGGTAACGGAACCCGGCAGCGCCTGCGCGATAAGCTCGATGGCCTTCAGGTGCAGCGCATCGGTCAGCGCCCAGGCACCGAGCGTGATGTACCCTTCAATGGCGTGGGTCAGCGCATCAATACCGGTAGACGCTTTCAGGCCCGCGGGCATGGCGTCCATTAAATCGGCATCCACAATCGCCACCTGCGGAATATCATGCGGATCGATACAGACGAATTTTCGCTGATTTTCATTATCGGTGATGACGTAATTAATGGTGACCTCGGCCGCCGTGCCTGCCGTTGTGGGGATGGCAATAATCGGTACGCAAGGGTGTGTTGTCGGAGAGAGGCCTTCCAGACTGCGCACGTCGGCAAACTCAGGGTTAGCGATAATAATCCCAATCGCTTTGCAGGTATCCTGCGGTGAGCCGCCGCCAATGGCGATCAGATAATCCGCGCCGCTTTCTTGAAACGCCTTAACGCCAGCGGTAACGGCCTCGATGGGGGGATTAGGTACCACGTCATCATAAAGCGCCCATGCTTTACCGGCCTCGTTCAGCAGGTCGGTAATTTTGCGGATGATGCCGGACTTGACCAGTCCCTTATCCGATACCAATAGCGCTTTATTAAATCCCCGACGCGAAATTTCCGCAATTAACTGGTTACGGCTGCCACGGCCAAACCAGGCGGTTTCATTTAATATCATTCGGTGTGACATATTATCTTTCCTTAAATCAGGTGTAAGCGAACCCGTCGCACTCAAGAGTGAGTGCGGTTGTTGCTAGTCAGTTTTATTTATTTTACCGATTTAATCGGTAGCACGAAGAATGAGGATGCAAATACAAAAATAATGGCTGCAATAAAGAGTGATGAATAATTATTATCGAATGCCGACAGTAGCCAGGCGGATAAAATAGGGCTGAATGATTGCGGTAATACGGTGGCAATGGTCAGAATGCCCATATCTTTTCCCGCCTGTTTGCCGCCGCCGGGCAATACCTGGGTCATTAGCGCCATGTCGATGGACGTGTAGGCGCCGTAACCCAGACCAAGGATCGCAGCATAGATATACATGCCGGTAAGCGTCGGCATTATCAGCGGTAACATCAGACCCGCGGCCATCAGCACGCTGGAGGCGAAGACAAAAATTTTACGCCGCTGCCATCTGTCGGAGAGAACGCCAGAAATCAGGCCAGAGAACAATAATGTGACCAGCGTTATCACCGAAATGGTGCCGATGGCGTAGTTAGATTCCTGAACGCTCAGGCCGATATAGTCCTGCAGGATATACAGCTGATAGGTGACAACGCCCTGATACCCGAGGTACATGGTGAAGCGGCCAAAAAACGCCCAGCCAAAATCAGGGTACTCGCGCGGGCTGACCCAGAAGCTTTTGAAAAACGTTCCCCACTGGAAAGGTTCTGTGGGCAACGTGCGGGCCGACGGCTCCCGGTTGATCAGCACAAAGGCAAGGCAGCAGGCCGCAATAGCAAGGCCAAACACCAGGTAGCCGAGCTGCAGATTCCAGGCCAGATACCCGGCAAGGATGATGCCAACGGTACCGCCAGCGGTTGAGCCCGCGCCCACGAACCCGGACGCAATCCCCCGGTTTTCCGGCCGGAAGCGATCGGCGACAACCGTGGCAAGCGGCCCGTTCATACAGTTCAGCAATACGGCGGCCATTAGCCAGAACGCGGCAATGCCGGCAACCGTGGTGGCCATTGAAATACCAAAAATCGCCAGCCCGCCGAGCAGCGCGCCGCCCACAATCCACGGTGAGCGTCGCCCCCAGGTGGAGCGACAGCGGTCGGATAACGCACCCGCAATCGGCTGGGCAAGGATGGTAAAGAGCAGGGCTGTCGTCATGACGATCGCCAGGTTGTTGGCCTTATTGGCCGGATCGATTTGCGCAATATGGTTCGGCAGCAGCACCGAAATAACCCCACAGTAGAGCGCGAGCAGGACAAAGAAGTTGGTAAATAATGATACCAGTAAAATTCGTTTTTTCGTTCCGGTGACCGTTAATGTGTTTTCAACAGTATTTTTATTGTATTTGTTACTAGCATCCAGTGGCGCTATTGCGTTGCTATTATCAGACATGCTTATTTCCTCAATTATAGTTTTCAGTAGGGAAAATGAAATAAACGACATCCAGAGGTAGAGTCAGGTAATCGTTACCCTCCTGAGGACAGTGAATAAATTCGCCGGGCGTTTTGCGCCGTAATGGCGCTACGTTGCTGTGCGGATATCGGCAAAAGCTGCAATGACTCTTCCACGCATTTACGCCATCGGGTATATCCGCCCGCAAGGTTGACCACGGGCCAGTCCCCGCCGAAAAGACAGCGTTCGGTGCCGAAGATATCGATGGCATGCAGGATCCAGGGGATCAGCTGCTCTTTTTTCCAGTTCTGCCAGTCCGCTTCGGTGGGTAGGCCGGAAAGCTTGCAACTGACGTTCGGGTAGGCCGCGATCCGCATAATGCCTTGTTGCCATTCCAGCATGCCGTTCTGCGTAATATTGGGTTTACCCATATGGTCGAGCACCACATGTGCCTGTGGGCAGCGGTGAAATAGCCAGTTCAGCAGGTTGTCAGCGGCAAGGAGCTGATCTGCGCGGATACACAGATCGATGACCCATCCCTCCTGCGCGGCGGCCAACAGTCCGGCCCGATAGTCTGCATCGTAAAAGCGCTCAAGCGGCTCATTTTGTAGCGAACGGCGAATGCCAACGACTAATGGCCATTCCCGGAGCTGGCGTAGAAAAGGGCGTACTGCCTCGCCGTGTTCCAGCGGTGCGCAGGCGACAATCCCGGCCAGGACGATAGGGCTGTGTTCCGCTATCCGGTGAAGCCAGATAACCTCTTCGAGAGCCTGGTCGATAAGGCAATCCGCCTGAACAACAATCGCCATGTCCGGCGCGCCGTCAACGTTGGCCAGCTGTTCGGGAAGATACGGCTGGTTTAGCGCCGGCAGATCGTTGAGCCACGGGTAAGATAAACACTGTGGGTTCCACAGATGGAGGTGGCTATCTATCAGCGTCATTTTTGGGCTTTGCCTCCGTTTCCTGGCAGCATGTCCCAGCCAATATTCAGCACTGGTGCCATCAGCGCATCAATTTTGCCCATTAATTCCGGGTCGAGCGGCTGCGTGCTCCAGCGAATATTGTCCAGCATATTTTCTGCACTGGCGGTGCCAATCACGGTGGTGGCAATACCGTTTTGCGCTGCGGTAGTTAAGGCAAACTGCAGGGCTGCCTGGGCAATATTGACGCCATTGCGGTCACACAGTGCCGTGACCGCGCGGCACACTCGCTGCACATCGGTGTGCGCTGGGTGCCACTGCGGCGCGCCGTCACGGGTCAGTAATCCCATTGCCAGCGGGGACGCGTTCAACACCCCGATTCCCGCCTGATTAAGCCGACGAGCGACGTCGCCTAAACGGCGATCCTGCAACGTCCAGGTGCAATAGGCCATCACCGTGTCGACCTGCTGCTCAGTGGCGATACGCTCGAGCAAATCCAGCGTATACCCGGTGATCCCAACGTGGCCCACCACGCCGTCTTGTTGCAAAGCACGCAGCGTCGGCAGCGCTTCATCAATCAGCTGTGACAGGTCGCCATATTCAATATCGTGGCATTGGATTACGTCGATATGGTCAGTTCCCAGGCGAGAGAGACTCTCATCAATACTGCGCAGGGTGGCTTCGCGGGAAAAATTCCACTGGCTATCACCGTAGCGGCCCACTTTGGTTGCCAGCGTATAGTGCTTTCTTGGTACACCTTTTAACGCTGCGCCAAGCGCCGTTTCTGCTTTTGTTAGCCCGTAGTAGGGCGCAACATCGAAATAGTTCACCCCGTGGGCCAGCGCGGTTTCGACGGTTTCATTGGCCTGCTGCTGTGAGACCGGGTGATAGATGCTGCCGAGTGATGCTGCCCCCATGGACAGTACCGGAACCTGAATACCGGTTTTGCCTAACATGACTGTTTTCATTTTTTGTCTGCTCCCGAACGTAATGTGTCGTTCTCGGTGGTGCGCAGAGATAGCCGTAATCCGGCCCGCTCTGGGCGGACGTGTGGGCCCTGTGCGACAGTCCAGCTCCCTTCCGCATGCGGTTTTGCCAGCGCTGCTTCATCCAGTGAAATCCCCAGCCCCGGGGCATTGCCCAGCACAATGCCGCCATTTTCAATGCGCTGGTCGACGCTCACCCCGGTGGGGAAAGTGAGATCCTGAACTTCGCAACTCAGATGGTTGGCAATGGCCGCTGCGGCGTGTGCGACCGGGTTGGTGTTGTAACCGACCGGGCTGACGGGCAGGCTAAAGGCCTGCGCCAGATTTGCGATGCGCAGAAAGTGGGTTATTCCCCAGCACATACCGGCCTGTAAAACGTCCACGGCGCGTTCGCGTATCAGCGGTTCAAATTGTTCAATGCCGGTCAGGTTCTCCCCAGTGGCAACCGCGCAGTGAACCTGCTGACGGACGGCGGCGTGGCCTGCGGCATCCCAGCGTCTTACCGGCTCTTCTATCCAGCTCAGATCGAGCGCTCGCTCAAGACGCGAGACGTAGCGCACCGCCTGTTTGGCGCTCATGGATTCGTTGACGTCAATCATCACCGAAGGGGCGGCGGTGTTACGGCGATACACGTCGCGCACCGCCAGTAAACGCTCCAGATCCTGCTCGACGTCCAGGCCGCCTTTCAGTTTGAACGCGGTAAACCCGCGCTCGGCGAAACGTTGGTGTAGCGCGACCAGTTCGTCAAGGGAGAGCGGATAATCGAGCCCGGAAGCATAGCCCGGCACAAAAGCCTGTCTGGCCCCCAGATGCCGCCACAGCGGTTCATCGGCGATCTTTGCTTTTAAATCCCACAGCGCCATATCGACGACGCCGATGGCCCCAAAGACGCTACCTGCATGGCCGCTTTTAAATACCCAGGACAGCATGCGGTCATAGAGCGCGGTAACCGCGCGGGGATCTTCGCCTTCAATGGCCGGGAAGATACGCTCGATATCGGCATGGCCTCCCGGCGCGATACCACAGATGCCTTCGTCAGTTTCCAGCACCAGAAAAGGGATTTCGGTGACTCCGGAGATCAGGCTACCGTTGATATCGCCGATCGGCCTACCCCAGTTATGCAGCGCTTTGAGCGTGCGCCAGCCGGTGATTTTCATGCTTCAGACTCCTGGTATTGGGTACTGGCCGTTTTGGCCGTCTGGCGCATATCAATCACCATTCTCCCTTGGATTGCGCCGCGTTCCATCTCGTTAAAAATGTCGTTGATTTCATCCAGACGACGGGCCTGAACGACCGGATGTACGCGTCCTGCCAGCGCATGATCGAAAGCTTCCGCCAGATCCTGACGTGTACCGACCAGGCTGCCGACGATTTCGATGCCGTCCAGCACGGTTTTGACAATGTTCAGGTCGAGATCGCCCGCCGGGACGGCAACGCAGACCACGCGGCCTCCGGCTCGTACGCTGTTGACCGCCTGGTTGAAGGCCGAGCGTGCGACGGCCACCACCACTGCGGCATGCGCGCCGCCTGCGGTCAGCTCGTTGATGCGAGCAGGGACGTCTTCCTCCCGCGCATTGATGGTGTACTCCGCACCGGATTCGCGCGCGAGCTGGAGTTTGTCGTCCTGGATATCAATGGCAATCACGCGGGCATTAAAAACGTTGCGTGCAAACTGAATGGCCATGTTGCCGAGCCCGCCAGCGCCCCAGACCGCGACCCATTGCCCAGGACGTACCGTGGAGACTTTTATCGCTTTATAGGTTGTCACCCCGGCGCAGGTAATGCTGCTGGCAATGAGCGAGTCGAGCCCCTCTGGCACCTTCACGGCGTAATCGGCTTTCACGATGCACTGCTCTGCCATCGCGCCATCGACGCTGTAACCAGCATTTTTGACCTTGCGGCAAAACGTTTCACGACCGCTGACGCAGTACTCGCAAACGCCGCATCCTTCATAAAACCACGCGACGCTGACGCGATCGCCAATGCGCAGGCTGGTCACATCGCCAGCGATCGCGCGCACGATGCCAATCCCTTCGTGCCCCGGAATACGACCGGGAACGGGGCCGAAATCGCCCTGCACGACGTGCAAATCGGTGTGACAAACGCCGCAGCATTCCACTTCGACCAGCGCTTCACCGGCTTTGAGATCCCGGAGCGCTATCTTTTTGATCTCGACTTTTCCGGGGTGGCGCTGGCTAACAACGGCTGCTTTCATAATGATTCCTGTTAGTTGAGTTCCGGAACGACGTTGTCCAGAATGCGCTGGCGTCGGGCAACGTAGGCCGGCAGCGGGGCAACACCGGAGGCGTCGGTAAACCAGGCAAACGGATCGGTGCTGGCGACGAGCGCAAAATTAGCCCACGGGTTAAACGAACCCGAGCGAATGATGACTTTGGCCTGCTGCGCTAGCTGCTGGCACAGCGTTTCATGGCTGGCTTCGCGGAATTCGGCGCCGGAGCCGGTATAAACCGCCTGAAGGTCGCGGTAGAGCTGCGGGTTGCAATCACGTACTTCGCTGGCGAAGTGGACTTCTTCGACGAAGATCTCTTCGCGCAGCACCTGCAGGATGGTCATGACGTCGATGGTTCCCGGCCAGAAGCCCAGGTCGATGCGGTGGGCATTCGCCGGGATTGGAAAGCCCGCGTCGGTTACCAGAACAATGTCGGTGTGGCCCAGGGTCGCCAGCGCGCCCGCCAGCTCAGGATGCTGAATTCGTCCGGTTCTCATCGTGCGTGCTCCTCGGTTGTTGCCTGTGTCTGTAGGAAGGCTTCAACGTCGGCACGCGTGTGGTATGACGGCACGGTTTCCCAGGCGGTGCAGCACAATGCGGCGGTGGCGTTGGCAAATAAAACGGCATCGTGAAGCGACTGATTTTCATCAAGAGCGGTCGCCAGCGCCGCATTAAAGCTGTCACCTGCGCCGTTGCTGTCGACCACCTCAACCCGACAAGGGGCAACCTCGAGGGTTTCGTCGCGGGAGTAGACCGCCGACCCTGCATCGCCCAGTGTCATTACGACGTAGCGGCAGCCGGTATCTAACAGCAGATCGGCGATTTCCCGGTTACTACGCGGATCGTCCGGCGGCAGCCCCAGGGCGACGCGGGCTTCGGTTTCATTCGGGGTTAGGTAGTCGATGGCGCTTAAATCAAGCTGACGCAGATCCTGGGCGGGCGCCGGATTCAGGATGGTGGTTTTCCCCAGACTATGGGCGCGACGCAAGCCGTACAGCGCGGTTTCCAGCGGAATTTCCAGTTGGGCCAGGGCAACATTGCACTCAGCTAAGGAGGCAATGGCTTCATCAACGCGAGCTGGGGTAAAGAGTTTGTTGGCCCCCATATCCACCACGATGATATTTCGCGCCTCGCGATCTTTGACGATCAACCCGGCGCCGGTCGGCAACTCTTGGGTGATGCTCAGCGCCTAGATATCAATGCCTTCATCCTGCATTAAACCGACGAACTCATAGCCAAATGCATCATCACCGACAACGCCCGCATAGGCGACATCTGCACCTAAGCGTGCGGCCTGCACCGCCATGTCCGAGCCTTTTCCGCCCCAGGTCTGGCGAAAATCGCGGCCAATCAGCGTTTCGCCTGCCAGTGGGATACGATCGGTGGTCATCACTAACGCTTTTGCATAACTACCGAGAATAAATACACTCATCACATACTCCATTCTCTGTACTGCTTTTGAACGGGACGCCGCGTTGCCACGGTGTCCCGGGATAAATCAATAGCCGTTGATATCGCCTACCAGGCCTTTCACCAGCTCTGGCCCGGAGCTGGTGCCCACCAGTTCCGCCCCGGCAATAAACATCTCTTTCATTTTTTCTATCGTGTTGACTTTACCGGAAACTTTCACGCGGCACGGGGCCTGGATATTCGCTTTGAGAAGTTGAACATCTTCTACCGTGGCTGCGCAGCCGCCTTTGCCCCAGCCGCTGGATTGTTTCACCCAGTCAATACCGGCTTCGTATGCATAACGAGTGGCTTTGATTTTCATTGCTTCTTCAGTGATGAAGCCGAACTCCAGCATGGCTTTTACTTTCATACCCAGATCGTGAGCAACGTGGGTGACTTCTTTCAACTCGCGGAAATAGAGCTCGTCCAGACCACCGAGCAAAAAGCCTGGGTTCGGCGGGAAATCAAATTCGTCAGCGCCTTCTTTCGCCAGTTCACGCACCAGGGCGACTTTCATGGCGGTGGTGTCGTTGGCCTGCGGGAAGTTCACGGTGGTGGCAACGCGGATCCCGCTGCCTTTCAGCACATCTTTCGCCAGAGACACCCAGCATGGCGCGATCATCGCAGCATCGAATTGATACTGCTGACAAATTTCCAGGTGCTTTAATAACCCTTCACGCGTCAAATCCGGGTTTACATTGGTGAACTGAATTGCCTTCGCAACCTGACGGGGATCGTTAAAATCAATCATCTACAACTACTCCTGTTTGCTAGGTCACCGCACAACACTATGCGGTTGGGATAACGCTACTTTAGGCAGGTCGGCGATGAGGCGTGATAGGTAGAATTCTCTGCAACATGGACAAAATTTTCATGTCAATGAAGTTGTGAAGTGGTTCAAAATTTTGTCTGGAATTCGGGCGTGTTACGGGCGTTTTGATATTGACCGTGCCACGCTGTACGCCCTTATACAGGGTGTTCAGGTAGGCAGGAGCTAATGGGAAGAGAAACGCAGAAAACCCGCATCGTGGCAAACTGGTATCGTGAGTCGGATGAGTTTTCGACGCTGGTGAACTATCGTATTTTGCGCGCCGGGCATATTCAGACGGCTGAAAACTTTCATGTCAGACGCCAGTCAGTTGTGGGGCATGAGCTGATTTTTTGCCTCAACGGCAGTGGGTTTATCCGGATGGAAAATACCCTTCATCCCGTGAAAAAAGGCGGGCTAGCCTGGCTGCCAGTACGCTGGCCGCATGAACATTTCCCCAATAAAGAGGAACCATGGGAAATTCTGTGGGTGCGAATTGAGGGGGGGAAGCTCAATAACCTGATGCAAATCCTCGAGGTGTCGCGCAACCCGGTTTTTCAGTTTGAACAGCCAGACAAAGTGACTGAAATTTATAACCATATCTTTAGCATGATGCATACACATACGCTGGTGGCGGACGCGCGCTGCGATCTTCTTTGTGCGCAGCTCATTTTTATGCTGCTGGAAAACCGCAGTTTTGAAGCGGAAAGAACGCCTATTATTTTACACCGCGGATTAGGCAAGCTGATTTATCAGATCCACAGTCACTACAGTGATGAATGGGATATTGAAAAATTTATGCATTACTGTCAGGTGAGTAAGCCCCAACTTTTTCGTTTATTTCAGGCCACATTTAATCAAAGCCCGCTAAAGTGGCTAAAAAACTATCGGTTGTCGCAGGCGCGACGGCTTCTGGTTGAAACCAACGATTCAATTAGCCGTATTGCTGCTCTTGTGGGGTATAACGATCCGCTGCATTTTTCCCGTGATTTTCACCGTGTGTCCGGTTTTTCCCCTAGTGAGTTTCGTCGTAAGGAACAGCATCTTGATGTTTTAGTTGAAAATCAGCACCGTACCGGTCCATAGGTCAGTAAACGATAAATGGTCTTCTGATCTTATCCCGCAATAGTGGACACGCAACTAAGTGAGTAAACTTTCAACCATTGGTGACTCACATAACAACACCAGCATCAACCACCAAAAAAGGTGAGAAAAATGGCTCCGTGCGGTTCCCTCTCCCCATTGGGGAGAGGGTTAGGGTGAGGGGGAAAACACCGAACTACAGTGTGTGCTCCGTACGGGCAATAATATCATCCTGCGCATCCGGCGACAGCGCGGTAAAGAACGCCGAATACCCCGCCACGCGCACCACTAAATCACGGTACTGATCCGGATGTTTCTTCGCTTCCAGCAGCGTTTCGCGCGACACGATGTTGTACTGAATGTGCCAGCCTTTGTGTACTTCAAAGAAGGTGCGCAGCAGCGCCATCAGTTTCTGCTTATCGCTCTCGTTTTCCAGCGTTGCCGGGTTCAGCTTCTGGTTAAGCAGCACGCCGCCAAGAATGGATGCCGTCGGTAACTTACCAATAGAGCTGATCACCGCGGTTGGCCCCAGATGGTCGGTACCGGAAGCCGGACTGGCGCCTTCGGCGAGCGGCGTTTTCGCCTTACGGCCATCCGGTGTAGCCATAGTCTGGGCACCAAACGGCACGTTGGCCGAAATAGACGAGGTGCCGGCGTAGTAGTTTCCGCCAATCGGGCCGCGGCCGTAGCGCGGGTTATGGTACTGCTTCAGTTCGTCGATATAGGTCTGATAGGCGCGCGCCAGCAGGGTATCAACGCTGTCATCGTCGTTGCCGTACTTCGGCGCGCCGTTGATCAGGCGCTGACGCAGCTGTTCGTGGGTCAGACCCTCGTAATCGTCCGCCAGCGCTTGTGCCAGCTGCTGCTGACCTATCGCCCCCTGATCGAATACCAGCTTTTTGACCGCCGCCAGGCTGTTGCCGAGGTTGGCGATGCCCACCTGCAGGCCGGAAACCCAGTCATACTTTGCGCCGCCCTGTTTGATGCTTTTCGCCCGCTCGATACAGTCGTCAACCAGCGCCGAGCATAGAATATCGTGCACGTTTTCTTCCAGCATGGTGTCGACCACGTACTCAATCTCAATCGATTTACGCGTGTAGTAGCGGATCTGATTATCCCAGTCGGCCAGCATCTGGTCGAAGTTGGCGAAGTTGCCCTGCGACAGCGCGTGCTCCTGTGGCAGGAACACCTTACCGCTGGTGGCATCGCGGCCGCCCTCCATCGCCGCCAGCATCACGCGGGCAAAGTTGATAAAGCTCATGCCGGTACAGCGATAGCCCCATTTACCGCCGACGGCGGTTTCGATGCAGCCGATTGCCGCGTAGTCGTAGGCATCTTCCGGTTCGACGCCGAGCTTAATAAATTCCGGGATGACGATTTCATCGTTATTGAACGCTGGCATGCCGAAGCCGCAGCGAATCACCTGCACGCAGGCGTCGAGGAAATCGTTGCTCATGCCAGCGTGGTAGCGCACGCTCAGGTTTGGCTGGGTGGAGCGCAGGCGGCCGCAGGATTCGAGAATTGCGTAAGAGAGCGGGTTGACCGCGTCCTGCGCCTCGCCGTTTACCCATTTTTGGCCGCCGATGGTGACGTTCTGATACAGCGGGCTACCGGCAGAGGCTTTGGAGTGCGAGCCGGAGCGAATTTTGTTCACCTCCAGCAGCTTCAGCCAGCAGCTGTGCAGCAGTTCAATGGCGTGCTCGCGATCCAATGACTGTTCCAGCTCAACGTCGCGGCGATAGTAAGGGTACAGATACTGGTCCATACGGGCGAACGACACGGAGTGTCCATTCGACTCAATTTGTAAAATCAGCTGAATGAAATAGCATAGCTGCAGCGCCTGCCAGAAGGTTTTTGGCGGCTGGTGGGCAATCACGTCGCAGTTTTCCGCTATCGCCAGCAGCTCATCGCGGCGGCTGGCCCGCGTTTCTTCGGCGGCCATGTTACGCGCCAGCTCGGCGAAACGGGCAATGTGCAGGCTTACGGCTTCAAGAACGATATCGATAGCTTTGAGGAACTGCTCACCGTGCAGGTCTTCCAGCACGGTCAGGTTAATGCGGGTACGGCGTTCGGCCACTTTCGCGCGCATGCCGTCGAGGCCCTTTTCCAGCAGCAACGGGTAGTTTACCGCCAGGTGAGCGTCGCCCGAGGTCATATTGCCTTCAGCTTTGATGATACCGGTCGCCAGCAGCGCTTTTTGCTCATCGGTGAACATACCGTAGCAGCGGTCTTGTACGGTCTGGCCGCGCCACCATGGGCACACTTCGTGCAGCACGCGTTTGTTCTCTTCGCTGACGGCGAAGCCCGCGCCCGGACGGTCGGCGAGATCGTCGATCTCTTTTTCAATCCAGCTGACGGTATATTCCGGGAAGATCGGCGCGGCGCGCACTTCACTGGCTTGGTTGCCGATGATCAGCTCGTCGTGTTTGATCCAGATAGTCCGCTCTGCCAGGTGGTGGGCCAGCGCCAACGCGCGGCGGACCGGAATCGGCTTGTCCAGGTGCTGCTGGTACGCTTCGGTATAGTGGCGTGCGCGTTCGGTGCACACCGGCGGCTTAACAATATGCACCAGCGCGTTTTTGTGGGCCTGGATGCGGTCGGTCAGTTTATCGAGCGTCAGAGTGGTCATGGTTTTTATCCTCGTAGTGTCGCCGTTAACCCTTTTTCGTGCGCGTACTGTTGGGCAAAGTCCAGCAGCGCTGGGTCATTCAGCGGCTTGTCGGGTGCAAAGTAGGGAAGACCGAGCAGGGAATATTTGTTGATTCCCAGCGTGTGGTACGGCAGAAAATGAATGTCGCGCACGCCGGGCATTTCATCGGCGGCAAAATCGGTAATCGCTTTAATGGAGGCGGTATCAGCGTTGAAGCCCTGAATCAGCGGCACGCGCAGGGTGACTTTTTTGCCGGCTGCCGACAGGCGTTTCAGGTTATCGAGTACGCGCCTGGCCGAGCCGTCGGTCCACTGTTTAAAGCGCGCCTCGTCAACGTGCTTGAGGTCGGCGAGGAACAGGTCGATATACGGCAGCGCCGGTTCGAGATAGCGCCACGGCACATGCAGGCAGGTTTCGACCGCCGTGTGGATGCCTTGTTCATGCGCGCTTTTCAGCAGCGTCAGCGCCAGTTCAGGATTCATAAACGGCTCGCCGCCGGAGAGCGTCATGCCGCCGCCGCTGCGATCGTAAAAGGGCTTATCGCGCAGAACGGTCGCCATGATGTCTTCGGCGCTTTTCGCTTCGCCGCAGACGGTCAGCGCCTGCGTTGGGCAACAGTGTGCCAGCGCGTCGAGATGCGTTTGATTCAGCTTTTCGCGATGAATAACCAGGCCGTTAAGGGCACGGGTAATGACCGCAGGCGCCGCCTGTTGACACAGATCGCAGCCCTCAAGGCACAGGCGCGGGTCAAACAGCAGATCCTGTTCACGGGCGCGGCTTTCCGGGTTTTGACACCAGCGACAGCCGAGCGAGCATCCTTTCAGGAAAACCACGGTGCGGATGCCTGGACCATCGTGGGTGGAATAGCGCTGAATGTTGAAAATCATAGCGTGCCCTCATCTTTCGTATAAAGATTAAAATACTTTCGAATGAAAGTTATCTTGACGTGCGTCAACTTAAGAAGAGGTTTTGCTGTGGTAGGGTTATTCCATGCTCAATATCACGCTTTAAGGAATCATCATGGAACTCTATCTCGACACCTCTGACGTTGCGGCAGTTAAAAAGCTGGCGCGCGTGTTTCCGCTGGCGGGCGTTACCACCAATCCAAGCATCGTGGCTGCGGGCAAAAAGCCGCTGGATGCGCTGCTGCCGGAGCTGCTTGACGCCATGGGCGGTAAAGGCCGTCTGTTTGCCCAGGTCATGGCGACTACCGCCGATGGCATGGTGGCAGATGCGCATACGCTGCGGGCGATTATTCCGGATCTGGTGGTCAAAGTGCCGGTAACGGCAGAAGGGCTGGCGGCGATTAAAATGCTGAAAGAAGAGGGGATCCAGACCTTAGGCACCGCCGTATACGGCGCCGCGCAGGGGCTGCTGTCGGCGCTGGCGGGTGCAGAATATGTCGCGCCTTATGTCAACCGCGTGGATGCACAAGGCGGCAACGGGATTCAGACGGTGTGCGAATTACAGGATTTGCTGACTCTGCATGCACCGCAGTCGAAAGTGCTGGCGGCCAGTTTCAAAACGCCACGCCAGGCGCTGGATTGCCTGCTGGCGGGCTGTCAATCGATTACTCTGCCGCTGGACGTGGCGCAGCAGCTGATTAGCTACCCGGCGGTAGACGCGGCGGTGGCGAAGTTTGAGCAGGACTGGCAAACGGCATTCGGACGGACGTCGCTGTAAAAGAAAATACCGGATGGTGGGCAAGCGATTATCGGTTCCCTCTCCCCGTTGGGGAGAGGGTTAGGGTGAGGGGGTTATGCCGAAGCCTGCCCGCACACCTCACACGCTGGGTCACGCATTAGCTTCATCTCTCTGAACTGACAGCGCATCGCGTCATACATCACGATTTTCCCCGCCGCTGGCGTACCGTAATGGGCCAGCACCTTAATGGCTTCCATGGCCTGCATTGCACCGATGACCCCGACCAACGGCGACATTACGCCCGCTTCGACGCAGGTGAGGGCATTGTCGCCGAACAGGCGGCTCAGGCAGCGGTAGCATGGCTCGCCTTCCTGATACGTAAATACCGAAATCTGCCCTTCCATCCGAATCGCCGCGCCGGAAACCAGCGGGACCTTATGGCGGAAGCAGCCCGCGTTGAGCTGGTTGCGAATGGAGACGTTGTCGGTACAGTCGAGCACCAGATCGTGTTCGGCAATCAGCGCCCACAGCTCGTCTTCTTCCAGCAGTGCGTTACGGGCCGCCAGAGTGACGTGCGGGTTAATCCGCGCCAGCGCCGCGCGGGCGGAGTCCACTTTCGGCAGGCCAATCGTGGCATCGCTGTGCAGCGTCTGGCGCTGGAGGTTGGAGAGCGCGACGGTATCGAAATCCAGCAGCGTCAGTTGGCCAATGCCCGCGGCGGCCAGATACTGGGCTGCGGCGCAGCCCAGACCGCCGAGGCCAACGACCAATACGCGCGACGCTTTTAGCTGCTCCTGACCGTCAAAATCAAAGTCGCGCAAAATGATTTGCCGGTTGTAGCGCAGCATTTCGGCATCGCTGAGTTCGACGGCCATTACAGGCCTCCCAGCAGATGGTTAAACGGCTCAACCTCGACCCATTCACCCGCTTCAACGGTGCCGCGTTCGCGCTCCAGCACGATGAAACAGTTGCCCTGGCTGAAGGAGCTGAAAATATGCGAACCCTGGTGGCCGGTGGTGGTAACGGTAAGCTCACCGTTGGCGTCGCGGCTTAGCACGCCGCGCTGGAAGTCGAGACGGCCCGGCGATTTCTTCAGTCGACCGGCGGCGCGCACGCGCAGGCGGGGAGCCTGGGTGGCGTGCGTGCTGGCGCTCAGCTTCGCCAGCAGCGGTTGGACCAGCTGATAGAAGGTTAACGCGGCGGAGACCGGGTTACCCGGCAGACCGCAAAACCAGCTGTGGCTCAGCTTACCGAAGGCGAACGGTTTACCCGGCTTGATGGCCAGCTTCCAGAAACCTATTTCGCCGAGCTCGTCGAGGATGGTTTTGGTGTAATCCGCTTCACCCACCGATACGCCGCCGGAGCTGATGACGACGTCGGCCTGTCGATCAGCCTGGATAAAGGTTTCGCGAAGCTGTTCCGGGTTGTCACGGATGATGCCCAGGTTAATGACCTCACAGCCGAGCTGTTCGAGCATCAGGTGTACCGCCAGGCGGTTAGTGTCGTAGATTTGCCCGTCACCCAGCGGCTGGCCCGGCAGCTGCAGTTCATCGCCGGTAGAAAACAGCGCGACGCGGACCTTCCGCACCACGTCGACGTCGGCGATGCCGAGCGACGCCAGCACCGGTAATTCGGCAACGGTAAGGCGCGTCCCTGCGGGGAAGACGACCGCGTCGCGGGCAATGTCTTCACCGCGGCGGCGAATGTTTTGCCCCGGCTTCACGTTGGCGATGAAGCGAATACCGGCGTCGGTCTGCTCGGTTTCCTCCTGCATCACGACGGCATCGCAGCCGGCGGGAACGGGGGCACCGGTCATAATGCGCACGCAGCTGCCGGCAGGCCATTCGCCGTGGAACGGCTGTCCAGCAAAGGCTTTGCCAGCAACGGTCAGCGGCGCCTGTGCGCTAAGATCGGCCAGGCGGACGGCGTAACCGTCCATTGCCGAGTTATCAAAACCGGGTACGTCCAGCGGGGAGATGATATCGCGTGCGGTAATGCGCCCAAACGCCTGCAACAGCGGTACCGTTTCACTTTCCTGAAGTGGGGTAATCCGATCAAGCATCTGTGTGAGCGCCGCATCAAGCGGTATCAGTCCGGCGGTAAAATCCATGGGTAAACTCCTGCGGGAAACGTTCGAATCCGCACATTATGGCAGAAAACCCCCGCAGACTGTATGCCACCTGCGGTGTAGCTTTACATGACGGAAGGCTATTTCTATATTCAAAATTCATATAGGCGCAATGCCACTATAATGATATTTATAAAGAAAATGACGGAAGGGATGGCGTAATGGGCAAGGCAGTCATTGCAATTCACGGCGGTGCGGGGGCCATCAGCCGCCAGCAGATGTCGGCGGAAAAAGAGCGCGAATATGTGACCGCGCTGTCCAGCATTGTGGAACATGCACAAGGGATGCTTGAGGCCGGTGCCAGCGCCCTTGATACGGTGACGGAAGCGGTACGACAGCTCGAAGAGTGCCCGCTGTTTAACGCGGGAATCGGCTCGGTGTTTACCGCCGAGGAAACCCATGAGCTTGACGCCTGCGTGATGGACGGCAACGCGCTGCAGGCGGGGGCCGTGGCGGGCGTGAAACATCTGCGAAACCCCATTCTGGCTGCCAGACTGGTGCTGGAAAAGAGCCCGCACGTGATGCTGATTGGCGAAGGTGCGGAAGCCTTTGCTCAGGCGCAGGGCATGGAGTGGGTGGAGAATTCGCTGTTCTCTACCGACGCGCGCTTTCAACAGCTTGTCGAAGCGCGCAGCAACGGCGCATTTATTCTCGATCACGACGGTGCGCCGCTCGATGAGCGTCATAAGATGGGGACCGTCGGTGCCGTCGCGCGGGATATCAACGGCAACCTTGCCGCCGCCACCTCGACCGGCGGAATGACCAATAAGCTTCCAGGGCGGGTGGGCGACAGCCCGCTGGTGGGGGCGGGCTGCTATGCCAACAATGCCAGCGTTGCCGTTTCTTGTACCGGCACCGGTGAGGTGTTTATCCGCACGCTGGCGGCGTACGATATTGCGGCATTAATGGAGTACGGCAACCTGAGTCTGCTGGAGGCCTGCGAGCGGGTTGTGATGGAAAAACTGCCGGCGCTCGGCGGCAGCGGCGGGTTGATTGCTATCGACCGCGAAGGCAACGTCGTGCTGCCGTTCAACAGTGAAGGGATGTATCGTGCCTGGGCCTACGCCGGCGATACGCCTACGATTGGTATTTACCGGGAATAAAAGGAGCAACCGTGCCGCATGCCGATGAGCTTGATGTAACCCAGGTGCTGAGCGTTCAGAACCTGAACGTGGCGTTTCGCCAGGATAAGCAGCCCGTGCGTGCCGTACATCAGCTCTCTTTTCATCTCAATCGGGGCGAAACGCTGGCGATTGTCGGCGAGTCCGGCTCGGGGAAATCCGTGACGGCGCTGGCGCTGATGCGGCTGCTGGAGCAATCCAACAGCGACGTCCACTGTGACCAGATGCTGCTGCGTCGGCGTAACCGTGAGGTCATTGCGCTTGCGGAGCAAACGCCCGCGCAGATGCGCCGCGTGCGCGGCGCCGATATGGCGATGATTTTTCAGGAGCCGATGACTTCACTCAATCCGGTATTTACCATCGGTGAGCAGATCGCCGAATCTATTCGGCTGCATCAGGGACTAGGGCGCGAAGAGGCGCTGGCCGAGGCGAAAAAAACGCTCGATAACGTGCGCATCCCCGAAGCGCAGACCATGCTGTCGCGCTACCCGCATCAGCTTTCCGGCGGTATGCGCCAGCGGGTGATGATTGCCATGGCGCTGTCGTGTCGCCCGGCGGTGCTGATTGCCGATGAACCGACCACCGCGCTCGATGTGACCATTCAGGCGCAAATTCTTCAGCTTATCGACGTGCTGCAAAAAGAGATGTCGATGGGGGTTATTTTTATCACCCATGATATGGGGGTGGTGGCTGAAATCGCCGATCGGGTGCTGGTGATGCATCAGGGCGAGGCGGTTGAGACCGGCCGCGTTGAAGATATCTTTAACGCGCCGCAGCATCCCTACACGCGTCGTCTGCTCGCCGCGGTGCCTCGGCTGGGCGCAATGCGCGGCAGCGCGTTGCCGAAAAGCTTTCCGGATCTGAACGCGTCGGCACCTCCGCCGCCGCCGCAAAATACGGTAGTGAGCGGTGACCCGATACTCAAGGTTCGTAACCTGGTCGCGCGTTTCCCGCTGCGCGGCGGCCTGCTAAACCGTATTACCCGCGAAGTGCATGCGGTGGAAAACGTCAGTTTTGATTTATGGCCCGGCGAGACGCTGGCGCTGGTCGGCGAGTCCGGTAGCGGCAAGTCGACCACCGGACGGGCGCTGCTGCGGCTGGTGGAATCACAACAGGGCGCTATTACATTTAACGGCGAGCGAATTGACGGCCTTTCCGCCAGCCAGCTTCAGCCGCTGCGGCGCGATATTCAGATTATCTTCCAGGACCCCTATGCTTCTCTGGACCCACGTCATACCGTCGGTTTTTCGATTATGGAGCCGCTGTGGGTGCACGGTGTGCTGCAGGGGGAGGCGTTGCAGCAGCGCGTGGCGTGGCTGCTGGAGCGGGTGGGGCTGCTCCCGGAACATGCCTGGCGCTATCCGCACGAGTTTTCCGGCGGCCAACGTCAGCGTATCTGCATTGCGCGCGCGCTGGCGCTGGAGCCGAAGGTGGTGATTGCCGATGAGTCCGTGTCGGCGCTGGACGTCTCTATCCGCGCGCAGATTATTAATCTGCTGATGTCGCTCCAGCGCGAAATGGGTATCGCCTTCTTGTTTATTTCTCACGACATGGCGGTCGTGGAGCGTATTAGCCATCGCGTGGCGGTGATGTATCGCGGCCGCATTGTGGAAATTGGCCCGCGGCGCGCTATTTTTGAGGATCCGCAGCATCCGTATACCCGTAAGCTGCTGGCCGCCGTGCCGGTCGCTGACCCGGCGCACCGGCGACCGCAGCGCGTACTGCTGTCCGACGAGCTGCCGAGCAATATCTATAAGCGGGGCGAAGAGGTAGAAACGACCGGTTTGCAACAGGTTTCACCTGGGCACTACGTAGCCCGCGAACCGGTAAGCAGTGCGCTGATAAACCGATAATAAAACCATAGGCAGGGGACAATATGACACAACGCATTTCAGGTAAATGGCTGGTTGCTCTGGGGATAGCCTCGGCGCTGGCCGCCGCTCCCGCGTTCGCGGCAAAAGATGTTGTGGTCGCGGTTGGTTCTAATTTCACCACTCTCGACCCGTATGATGCTAACGACACGCTGTCGCAGGCGGTAGCAAAATCCTTCTACCAGGGGCTGTTTGGCCTGGATAAAGAGATGAAGCTGAAAAACGTGCTGGCCGAAAGCTACACCGTGTCTGATGATGGCAAGGTCTACACTGTGAAGCTGCGTCAGGGGGTGAAGTTCCAGGATGGCACCGATTTCAACGCCGAGGCGGTGAAGGTTAACCTCGATCGCGCCAGCAATCCGCAAAGCCATCTCAAGCGCTACAACCTGTACAAGAATATTGATAAGACCGAAGTCGTCGACCCGCAGACGGTGAAAATCACCCTCAAGCAGCCATTCTCGGCGTTTATCAATATTCTCGCCCACCCGGCGACGGCGATGATTTCGCCTGCGGCGCTGAAAAAATACGGCAACGAGATTGGCTTCCACCCGGTAGGTACCGGGCCGTATCAGCTGGATACCTGGAACCAGACCGATTTTGTGAAGGTCAGCAAATTTGCCCACTACTGGCAAAAAGGGCTGCCGAAGCTGGACTCGATTACCTGGCGTCCGGTTGTCGACAACAATACGCGCGCCGCGATGCTGCAAACCGGCGAAGCGCAGTTCGCCTTCCCGATCCCTTACGAGCAGGCCGCGCTGTTGGCGAAAAACAGCCAGCTTGAGCTGGTGGCCAGCCCGTCAATCATGCAACGCTACATCAGCATGAACGTGACGCAAAAACCGTTTGATAATCCGAAAGTGCGCGAGGCCATCAACTACGCGATCAACCGCCAGGCGCTGGTGAAGGTCGCTTTTGCGGGATACGCAACGCCGGCGACCGGCGTGGTGCCACCGTCGATTGCCTACTCAACGCAATATCAGCCGTGGCCGTATGACCCGGCGAAAGCGCGCGAGCTGTTAAAAGAGGCGGGTTACCCGAACGGTTTTAGCACCACGCTGTGGTCATCGCATAACCACAGTACCGCGCAGAAGGTGCTGCAGTTCACCCAGCAGCAGCTGGCACAGATTGGTATCAAGGCGCAGGTGACGGCGATGGACGCCGGTCAGCGTGCGGCGGAAGTGGAAGGTAAGGGCCAGAAAGAGAGCGGCGTGCGCATGTTCTACACCGGCTGGTCGGCATCGACCGGCGAAGCTGACTGGTCGCTGTCGCCGCTGTTTGCCTCATCAAACTGGCCGCCAACCCAGTTCAACACTGCATTCTACAGCAACCCGCAGGTTGATAAAGACCTGGCCGCTGCGCTGCAAACCACCGACGGCAGCGAAAAAGCGCGGCTGTATAAAGACGCCCAGGATATCATCTGGAAAGAGTCGCCGTGGGTGCCGCTGGTAGTGGAAAAACTGGTTTCAGCGCACAGTAAGTCATTGTCTGGGTTCTATATTATGCCGGATACTGGATTTAGCTTTGACGATGCGGATTTGAAGTAAGCGACCTTACCCTGCGTCATGATGGCGCAGGGGATGCGCGGCAAGGAGAGTCATGCTCAACTATGTGATGAAACGCCTGCTCGGCCTGATCCCCACGCTGTTTATCGTGGCCGTGCTGGTGTTTTTGTTTGTCCATATGCTGCCCGGCGACCCGGCGAGGCTGATTGCCGGACCCGAGGCGGATGCGCAGGTGATTGCCATGGTGCGCCAGCAGCTGGGGCTGGATCAACCGCTGTATGTGCAGTTCTGGCACTACATTAGCCACGCCGTGCAGGGTGATTTTGGCACGTCGATGGTGTCACGGCGCCCGGTATCAGAAGAGATTGCCAGCCGTTTTCTGCCGACGCTATGGCTCACGCTTGCCAGCATGAGCTGGGCGGTAATATTTGGCATGGGGGCGGGAATTGCCGCCGCCGTCTGGCGTAACCGCTGGCCGGATAGGCTCGGGATGGCGCTGGCGGTGACCGGCATCTCGTTCCCGGCCTTTGCGCTGGGTATGCTGCTGATGCAAATTTTCTCCGTCGAGCTGGGCTGGCTGCCGACGGTGGGGGCTGACAGCTGGCGGCACTACATATTACCGTCGTTGACGCTGGGGGCCGCTGTGGCCTCGGTGATGGCGCGATTTACCCGCGCCTCGTTTGTTGATGTGCTGAATGAAGACTATATGCGCACCGCGCGCGCCAAAGGGGTGAGCGAGAAATCGGTAGTGCTCAAGCACGGGCTGCGTAACGCTATGATCCCGGTGGTGACAATGATGGGCCTCCAGTTTGGCTTTTTGCTCGGTGGCTCGATTGTGGTCGAGAAAGTGTTTAACTGGCCGGGGCTCGGGCGCCTGCTGGTGGACTCCGTCGAGATGCGCGACTACCCGGTGATTCAGGCCGAGGTGCTGCTGTTTTCGCTGGAGTTTATTCTTATTAACTTAGTGGTCGATGTGCTTTACGCCGCCATTAACCCGGCTATCAGGTATAAATAACGTGCGATTATTCAACTGGCGCCGACAAGCCGTTCTTAACGCCATGCCGATCGTGCAAGCAGACGCTCGCCGCACGCCGTGGCGCGAGTTCTGGCGGCGTTTTCGTCAGCAGCCGGTGGCGATGGCTGCGGGCATTTTTGTCCTGCTATTGATCGTTGTGGCGATCATCGCCCCGTGGATTGCACCGTTCGATGCGGAAAACTACTTTGACTATGACAGGCTTAACGACGGACCGTCGTTGATCCACTGGTTCGGCGTCGACTCGCTGGGGCGCGATATTTTCAGCCGCGTCCTGGTCGGGGCGCAAATATCCCTCACCGCAGGCGTATTTGCGGTGCTGATGGGTTCGCTGATAGGCACCGTTCTTGGCCTGCTGGCGGGCTATTATGAAGGCTGGTGGGACCGCATCATCATGCGCATTTGCGACGTGCTGTTTGCCTTTCCCGGCATTCTGCTGGCGATTGCGGTGGTGGCGATTATGGGTAGCGGGATGACCAACGTCATTATTGCCGTGGCCATATTTTCCGTTCCCGCCTTTGCCCGCCTGGTGCGTGGCAACACGCTGGTGCTCAAGCAGCAAACCTTTATTGAATCGGCGCGCAGCATTGGCGCCAGCGACAGCGTGATTATCTTCCAGCATATTCTGCCAGGCACCGTGTCATCCATTGTGGTGTATTTCACGATGCGTATCGGGGTGTCGATTATCTCCGCCGCCAGCCTGTCATTCCTGGGCCTCGGCGCTCAGCCGCCGACGCCAGAGTGGGGCGCAATGCTCAACGAAGCGCGCGCCGATATGGTGATTGCGCCACACGTCGCGATATTCCCGGCACTGGCGATTTTCCTGACGGTGCTGGCGTTTAACCTCCTGGGCGATGGGCTGCGCGACGCGCTCGATCCGAAGCTGAAAGGGTAGTCCCTGCGACAGGTTGCTGGCGTCACGGGCAGCCTGTTCCTTCTCCTTATGTTCTGGAAGAGCGACTTTGTCGCTCATCACAATCCGCTCTCTTTTTTTGACGCTTCTCGCTTTTTTCCCTGCCTCCGGAAGAAGGCATTTCCTCCTGTGGGCGGAAAACGCCGCTCAGACTGCGAGGGCAGGAAGTCTTAGTATCGACCTAACCTAATCGGGACTAAACGCATGGAGAGGTAGGTCAATGCTCATTGCTCGGGACAACATTTTTCTCAACCAGACTTTTACCGATAAGCAGTCGGTCTTTCGCTTTCTCGCTCACCACGCTGTGGCGCAGGGGTGGGCCGACAGCGCGCAGAACATTGAGGCCGATTTGTGGACGCGCGAGAACCAATATTCCACCGGCTTTGAAAGCCAGATTGCTATCCCTCATGCGAAAACCGCCAACGTCTCGCAGGCCGGGGTGATCTTTATTCGCCTGCAGCAGCCGATTGCCTGGGAAAGCCTCGACGATCAGCCTGTACAGATTATTTTCGGCCTGCTGGTGCCTGAAGAGGGGGCACCGCTTTTGCATTTACAGATCATCAATAGCCTTGCCTGCCAAATCGTTGAGGACGATTTCAGAGCGTTTTTATTTTCTGCCAAAGATGAAGACGAATTGTTTCACTTTATGCAGTCACGTATCGAAATAAAGGAGCAGAGATGAACATAGTTGGAGTGACCTCCTGTATCGCTGGTCTGGCCCATACGCCGATGGCCGCAAAATCGCTGGAAAAAGAGGGTGCCCGCCTTGGCCACAAGGTCAGTATTGAGCAGCAGGGTGCAATGGGAATCCTGGATCGCCTGCCGGAACAGGCGATTGCCGAGGCCGATTTCGTGCTGATTGCTGCCGACCGGACCATTGAAGAAGAGGCTCGTTTCGCCGGGAAAACGGTGATTCGGGTAAAAATTGGCCAATGCGTCACTCATGCCGCTGATGTGATTAGCAAATGCGTCGCGGCGGTTGAGGCGCGCCGCAACGCATAAAACTGCCGGGGTAATGTCATGAAAAAGATAATGATAGACATAAAAAACCACGTAATGACCGGCATTTCTTTTGCGCTGCCGGTCATTATTGCCGGTTCGCTGATGGTCGCGGTGGCCAAAATACTCGGCCTGATTGTTGGCGAATCCAATCTTGATGCCTTCGCCAAAAGTGACGGACTCATGAACTGGCTGTATCTGACCCAGGATGTCGGTTTCAAAATCATTGGTCTGATGAACTACGTACTGGGCGCATATGTCGCTTATTCGGTAGCGGGTAAGAAAGGACTGGCGGCCGGTTTTACTGCCGGGCTGATTGCCTCCATAACCGGCTCAGGGTTTCTGGGGGCGGTACTTGGCGGTCTGCTGGCGGGCTATTCGGCGGAGTGGGTAGGACGCAAAATTCGCATTACCGGCTCAGCTTCTAGCTCGGTACCGCTGATTATTTTGCCGTTTATCACCGTTGGCCTGCAGGTTGTGGTGATGCTGCTGTTGCTCGGCGATGCGCTTAGCTGGATTAACGCTGCGCTGATGGGCTGGGTACAGCAGATGACGGAAGACGGTACTAGTACCGTGATGCTGGCGGCGGTGCTGGGCGGGATGATCTGCTTCGATCTCGGCGGCCCGGTCAACAAAGCCGCTTGGGGTACCGCCAACGTGCTGTTTCTGAGCGGCGTTTATCTGCCTGCTATCCTGGTGAATGTGGCGATTATTATTCCACCGCTGGGCTACGCTGTCGCACGTTTCCTGCGGCCCAACAACTTCAACCAGACCCTGAAAGAGGCGGGCAACGGTGCGGTCATTATGGGTATCCTCGGCATTTCTGAAGGCGCAATTCCGTTTACGTTGCGTAACCCCGCGCGGCTCATTCCCGTTAACGTGTTAGCCGGGGCGCTGGGCGCGATGACAGTCGCGTTGTTCAAGGCTTATCCGATCATGCCACCGCTCGGTGGGCTGTACGGCGGTTTCACCGTTGGTCATCCGTGGGCCTATTTTCTCGGCGCGCTGGTTGGCACCCTGGTGATAGCCTTTGGCGCCAATTTACTGGTGAATTTTAACGATGAAGAACGGGTAGAAACCGGCGATATATCGACGGTCAGCGATGAAATAGACATTAAATTTGATTGATTTGGGCCTGTGACGGAAGGGAGAGCGGGATAAAAGAGAAAGTGGTACATATTTACAGCCATACGCACTGGGATCAGGAGTGGTATTTCACTTCATCGCGCTCGCGGATTTACCTCTTGCATCACGTGAAGAATGTACTGCGCGTGCTGGAGGAGAATCCCGATTTTTCATGTTATCTACTGGATGCGCAAAGTGCTCTTATCGAAAGTTATCTGCAGTGGGCGCCGGAAGATAAAGCGCGACTGAGCGCCTTGGTAGCGGCAAAACGCCTGCTGACCGGACCCTGGTATACGCAAACCGATCAATTGGTGGTTCACCAGGAATCGGTGGTACGCAACCTGTGGTATGGAATGCGCGTAGCCGATGAATCCGGCGGGAGCATGAAGCTAGGCTACGTACCGGACTGCTTCGGTCAGGGCGGTAATATGCCGCAAATTTACCGGCAGTTCGGTATTCGCCACGCCTTGTTCTGGCGGGGCATCGCCGACAACACACTTCATGAGACCGAATTTTGCTGGCAGGGGGATAACGGCGATACGGTATTTGCCGTGCAGATGCCGTGGGGGTATCACTATGGCGGTTTGCTGGATGAAACACCGGATACCATGGCGGCGTTCCTGCAGGCAAAGATGGCACCGATAGAAGCGCGCAGCGCCCGGACGAATCTGCTGTATCCGCACGGTTTCGATCAAGCGCCGATTCGTGAGAATCTGCCGGATCTGGTGCGTCAGTTCAACGCCTGCGACGACGAGCGCCGTTATCAAATTAGTAGCCCGCTCGATTTTATCACCGTGTTGGAGAAAGAGGCCGCTGGTGATGTCCGTACGCTTCATGGGGAACTGACGGAAGGTAAACACTCCAGGGTACATAAGACGATCTTTTCCTGCCGGGCCGACCTGAAGCGGCTTAACAACGACATTGAGGCTCTGCTGGTCAATACTCTGGAGCCGGTTTTGGCCATCAGCCGTAGCCTGGGACACGACTACCCCGCCCGCGCGGTAGCGGATATCTGGAAGCTGATGTTTTTCAATGCTGCCCACGACAGTATTGGTGGCTGCAACAGCGACGAAACGAACCGTGATATTGCCGCTCGCTATAAGCAGGCGCACGATCTCGCCAGTAATCTGCTCGAGCTGCATACCCGGCAAATCGCCATTCGTACCCCGCGTGAGCACGATTATACTTTTAGCGTATTTAACCCATTGACCGCACCCGCTGCGCCACAGATTACCTTTGAAGCGTGGCTACCGGGCACGCCGTTTATTTTACGCGATGCCGCAGGCCACGCGCTGCCGTATGTGATTGAAGCGCAGACGGATCTGACCGACTATGTGCTGAATCAGACTATTCGCCTTAACCCCAGTCAGCCTTACCATAAGCCAGAGCGAGTGTACCGCAGCAAAGTGACGGTGAGCAGCAGCGCGCTGCCCTCGCTGGGCTATACCCGCTGGTACGCAGACTTCAGTGCCGACGGTGCAAGCCAGACTCAGAGTGATACGCGGTCATGGATTGAAAATGACTATTATCGTATTGATGTAGAGGAAAATGGTCTGCTGACCGTGACCGACAAAGCCAGCGGGAAACGCTACGCCCGGCAGATGTTGCTGGTAGAAAACGGCGATGACGGCGACGCCTACAACTATTCGCCGCCACGCCACGACAGGCAGGTCACGTCGGAAGGTTGTCTCAACGGCCTGGACCGCGAGCGCAACGCGCTGCGACAAACGCTGCGTCTGCGCTATCGGATGCCAGTGCCGATTGACCTGGAAGCGCGAGCACGCGGCGTTTTCGATGGCGTCATGCCGGTCACCGTCGAGGTTATGTTGCAGCAGGATGCCCTAATCCGCTTCACCGCCGAGGTCGATAATCAGGTGCTGAGCCATCGGCTGTGCGTGCATTTTGCAACGGATATTCTGGCAAATGTCTCCTGCGCCGATCGGCTGTTTGGCGCTGCCACGCGGCCGGTGCAGCTAAGCAACTCGCTGCGGGTGTGGGAACAAGAGGAATGGCATGAGAAGCCGATAGCGATAGAACCGATGCAAAGTTACGTTAACCTGCACGACGAGAACCACGGTTTTACGCTGCATACCAACGGCGTGCGCGAGTATGAAATTGTCGGCGACCGTTTTGACACGATCGCCGTCACCTTGTTCCGCTCGTTTGGCTACATGGGTAAAGCCAATCTCCTTTATCGTCCTGGTCGGGCGTCGGGAGAGACGGTTGTTGCCACGCCGGATGCCCAGCTATTGGGGACGCTCTCGTTCAGCTTCAGCTGGCGCATCTACCGCGGGGCATTTGATGACGCGCAGCACGCGCGGCTGTCGAAGACCTTAATGACCACGTTCCCCGTCTATCAGGACAGCGATTTTCTGAACGGCCGTCTGCGGTTTTGCCTTAGTGATGAAATACGTTGTTACCCGCATGAGTACAGCCTGCTGACACTGCCTGATGGGCCACAGGATGCACTGCTGAGCGTGGTGAAGTGCGCCGAGCGGGGGAGCGGCTTAGTATGCCGCTTCTATAACCCGCACCTTGAAACGCCGGTGTTGATTCCGCCGCTGAAAAATGCGCACTGTGTGCTACTGGACGAGCAGACGCCGGCGCAGGAGAGAGCGACGCTTAAGCCGAACGATGTGCAGACGCTGTATGTAGCAATCGCCTGAAGAGGGAAAGATGAGACTGTTCACCACTAAGCGAGTCAGAGATATTTTTATCCAGATTGCGCAGGGTACGGCGACGCAGGTGTCGCTCGCTAAAGCCATGAATGTCTCAACGCGGACGATTCGCAGCGATCTCAAAACGCTTAGCGACATCGTTGGCGAAGCGGGTAACCGTCTCATCTACGATCGTAAAACGGGCTTTTCGATTCAGGTTGATAACCCGGCTGGCCACCACACGCTGCTTGAACAATCGCAAAAACCGTGGAAAGAATCACGGGCGACCGGAGAGCGGCGCCGTGCGCTGCTTACGGCGTTGCTGCGGCAAGGAGCGGAGGTGTCGTTGGAGATTCTGGAGTCGACATGGTTTATTAGTCTGTACACCTTGCGTAACGACATCACCCTGCTGAAACGCCACTTTGCACTCTACGACATTGTCATTCACAGTGAAGGTGCCGATTGCTATAAACTTCAAGGCAGCGAGATGGCGCTGCGCCGCTGTATTTATGACCATTTGCTGCGGGCGAAAGAGGCGGATGATGAATATGCTGCGCTGTTTGATACGCTTGCCCCAATATCGGAGATTAAGCAGGCGTTGGGTGGGTATGTGGTTGAGCGTGGGCTGCAACTGAGCGATGTTAATCTGCGCTTCTTTACCCTGATTTGCGCTATTAGCGCGGGGCGGATACGGCAAGAGCACTGGTTGTTGGAGGCGTCTTTCGACGCCGGGGATCGGCTATTTAACTCCGCCGCTGAAGATATTTTCCGCCTGCTGAATGGTGCAACCTCAGCCGTGCTCAGCAGTGAAGTCAGTTACCTGGCGATGCACCTTGCGGCGTTTTGTACACACGCGGCTTCCGTGTCGGCGGCGAATCCTGATGGCGACGCCGCTGAACTGACGATCATGAACCATTTTCTCAGCTACGTCAGCGCATCCTGGTTTTGCGATGTTTTCTACGACGATGTATCCCGCGCCAGCCTGCTGAGCCATATTAAAGCGATGCGCATTCGGGTAAACCACGGAATTACGATTATCAACCCGCTCATCGAGCAGATAAAGCGCCACTACCCGCTGATGTACGAAATGACCCTGGCGGTTTTCAGCGAGCTGGAACATTTTTTCTCTGGCCCCATAAGCGATGATGAAATTGGGTATCTGGTCATGCACATTGGCGCCATTCTGGAAGAGACACATCTCAAGAACGCCGATTGTACCCTGAGCGCGCTGGTGGTCAGTGAGCAGGGCGGTGCACCGGCCAGGTTGGTATGCCAGAAAATAATCCGCATGTATCCACAGTTGGCGATTGCGCGCTGTATCTCGGTGGAGCAGTACAATGCCGCCGAGTATATTGACGAAAATCTGGTCATTAGCCTGGTGGCGGTGACGGAGAAAAACCGGCGGGTGATTCATCTGCCGCCTTTACCCGAACGCTGGCAGTTGGAAAATATGAAGTATTTTCTGAACGCACAATCGCCGCCGCCGCCGACCATGGCGAACTATTTCTCTGCCGAACACTTTTTTATATTTACCGACTGCCCCCATGATAAAGCGTCGCTGATGCAGTTTCTCTGCGCCGGGCTCGTGCGTCAGGGGCGGGTGGATGAACACTATCTGCCATCCGTGCTGGAGCGGGAGAGCCGGGCTTCAACGCTGCTGGATGACAAAATGGCTATCCCGCATCCGCTGGGGCTAGTGGCGTTGAGCACCATGGTGACCGTTGCGGTATTTCCGCAGGGGATTGAGTGGGATGAGGGAAAAACGGTGAAGCTGGTATTTATGCTGGCCATCAGCGAGGATGCCTTCGTCGATAGTATGCTGATATATGACTATCTGACCAACATTCTTGATGATGATGTGATTGACGCGTTGAGCCAGTGCACAAGCTATGCGGCGTTTATGGCGCTGTCGCAGAAGTATTTTTTGTAGTATTTATCCTGAATCATGCCTTTCCCCTGCGGGGAAAGGCATGCTGAAATTACACCCGGCTGCCCCACAGGTCGTATTCGTCGGCGTTTTCTACCTTCACACGTACGACGTCGCCCGGCTTCACGTTGCTTTCGCCGTTCAGGTATACCGCGCCATCGATTTCCGGAGCGTCGGCCATGCTGCGGCCAATCGCGCCTTCTTCGTCGACTTCGTCAATCATAACCAGAATTTCGCGGCCGACTTTCTCCTGCAAACGCTCAGCAGAGATCTGCTGCTGCAGCTGCATGAAGCGGTTCCAGCGTTCTTCCTTAATGTCATCCGGTACCTGGTCCGGCAGATCGTTGGCGGAGGCGCCGTCAACCGGGCTGTACTGGAAGCAGCCGACGCGGTCGAGACGGGCTTCCTTCAGGAAGTCGAGCAGCATCTGGAAATCTTCTTCCGTCTCGCCCGGGAAGCCGACGATAAAGGTCGAACGCAGGGTCAGCTCTGGGCAAACTTCGCGCCACTGCTTAATACGTGCCAGCTGGCGGTCAACGGCACCCGGGCGTTTCATCAGTTTCAGAATACGCGGGCTGGCGTGCTGCAGAGGGATGTCGAGATACGGCAGGATTTTGCCTTCTGCCATCAGCGGGATGACATCATCAACGTGCGGATACGGATAAACGTAGTGCAGACGGACCCAGACGCCCAGTTTAGCCAGCTGTTCGCACAGGCTGGCCATGCTGGTTTTCACCGGTTCACCGTTGTGGAAGCCGGTGCGGTGCTTCACGTCAACGCCATAGGCGGAGGTATCCTGAGAAATCACCAGCAGCTCTTTCACGCCGGCATCAACCAGACGTTTCGCTTCGGCAAGCACTTCACCAATGGGACGGCTTACCAGATCGCCGCGCATAGACGGGATGATGCAGAATGCGCAGCGGTGGTTACAGCCTTCAGAAATTTTCAGATAGGCGTAATGGCGCGGCGTCAGCTTAACGCCCTGTTCCGGCACCAGGCTCAGGAACGGGTTGTGCTGAGGCTTCGGTGCGTAGTGGTGTACGTGTTCCAGCACCTGCTCGTAGCTGTGCGGACCGGTAATTTCCAGTACCTTCGGGTGCACTTCGCGAATTTGATCTTCTTTAGCACCGAGGCAGCCGGTCACAATCACCTTGCCGTTTTCTTTCAGCGCTTCGCCGATAGCTTCCAGGGATTCCTGGACTGCGCTGTCGATAAAGCCGCAGGTGTTGACGATAACCATGTCGGCGTCATCGTAGCTGGGCACGACGTCATAGCCTTCAGTACGCAGTTCGGTCAGGATGCGTTCGGAATCCACGAGGTTTTTCGGGCAGCCTAAAGATACAAAGCCAATTGTGGGCTGGCGATGAGGTGATTTGTCTGACATATGTACATTGCTCAAAAGTTGGGGCCAGGAAAAGCGGGGATTCTACCATGATGGTAGGAAAACTATACGTCAATAATACGCGATGAACGCTGATGATGCAGGCGAAGAAAATCGCCAGCAGCATCAGCGGAGAAGGGCCGCCGACCTGGATAGGACTACGGTTTTGTCACCGTGTCTCCCCGGACAATAAAGGGGACGGAGTCGCGAAGCGACGGGTTGACGGTACCGCTGTGATCAAGCCCTTCATAAATATGCACTTCCGTTTGGGTACCTGCGGCTTTAACGGCGTCGGAGAAGCGCATCTGCATGGCGGTGGGGACATTGATATCGACGCTGCCAATGCCAATAAATACCGGATGCTGAATATGCATCGTTGGATACAGCATGGTGTTGATACCCGCACTCAGCAGGGATTCAATGGCCGGTTTCAGCGTATTGCCGGCGTTAAGACCGGCCTGCATGGTTTTTTCCGTCAGCGGCGTAATACACAGATTTTTCGCCTGTTCCAGCAGGGGGAGCGCGCTGTCCTGGAAATAATCTGACGGCTTCAGCGACGGGTCTGCGTCGGCGGCCGCAAGGTAGATATAGAAAATATAGGGGATTTTAGGATCACCGGCCTGCGCATTGCCTGCACTCGCAGGTGGCAGAATATCCGCTGCGGTGGTGTTGGCGGCAAAATACGGCGTGCCGGTCAGCACCGTTGAACGGATGTTCAGCTCAGGTGCGTACTGCGGCTGAAAACCTGCGCTTGAAAATGCCGCATGTGCGCCCTGCGATTGGCCTACAAGAATGAGTTCATTTTTCAGTGGAAACTGGTGCAGCGCGGCCCGAACGCCGTCCAGTATGCTCCACGCTTCCCCACGGGCATTCAGATAATGGTGCACGCCCTCCGAGCCGAGCCCGGCGTAGTCCGGCGCCACGATGGCGTAGCCCAGAGAAAGCCAGGTGTTGAGATACTGCTTGTCTCTTGCCGTGCGTTCATTGAGCGAGGGGGCGCACTGATTGGCGACGCCAACGGTACCATGCGCCCAAACAACCACCGGCCATCCGCCTTCCGGCGTTTTCCCTTTGGGAAGAAATACCGCCGCAGAGTCGATGCGTGACGAATGCCCGTCCACGCCGCTGCGCGAAGGGTAGTGCATCAGATATTGCTGGGCGGCTTCGCTCAGCCCGTGATTGGCGCTCAGCGTGGTAATACTTTCACGGCTTTTGGTGTCCGTCGGCGCCGCAATGGCGGGAGCGACGCTAACCGACAAGAGCAGTAATGCGGACGCGCCAGCCCGCAGCTTTTCCTGAAATAACATTCATTACATCCTTTTCTGTAGCCTGAATAGTCACAGTGTAGTCGGCGATGCGTGAACGCAGGGTCAATCAAATCAGGATAGTACGGGAAGGCGCAGGGGCCGCTTTTCTGCTGTCAGTCGCGTCGTGAAGTTGTTTCATTGTTAAATATGTTGCAAATAATGAATTGTTGATGTCGCGCAGTATTTTGTACTATAAGGACTTCCCCGGCATGTCAAAGCCGGTATTTATGGTTTCTGTCTGCTCTTCAGTAAAAATAAAGGGGAGAGACTGCGGTACTATAAACGGCCATGATGAATCGTCATCGATTCGGGCCCTGATGAAAGACGCGCGTGAGGTTCTTGTTCGTTAAGCGGATACGTATATCCTGTACAATAGCCAGATAGGCCTCACGGGGTCTAACCCTTTATCATCAACGAATTGCAGGTCAGATGGTTATACAGCTTCGAGCTTTAGTTGACTGAGTACAGCCGGAAATCATCACCGTAATGTAGTGATGCCCAACACAGCCGCGCATTTTTAGCGGCGATGGCCACAACAGCCCGCCAGTACCCTCTGCGCTCAACCAACATACAAACCCAACGGCTGAATGAGTCAGTCCTTTTCCCGGCGCCAATAAGCACTGAACGAGCCCCCTGAACCAGAAGCGTTCGCAGATACGAATCACCGGCTTTTGTGATCCTGCCGAGTTTCGACTTTCCCCCGCTGCTGTATTGTGATGGCGTCAGCCCCAGCCAGGCTGCCAGTTGACGTCCATTTTTAAAATCATGTGCATTACCGATACTGGCGACCAGTGCACAGGCCGTTGTGGGACCAACGCCCTTTAGCTCCATCAGCCGCTGACTGCGATGATCTGTTTTGGCTATGTGGGACAAAATTCGGTCATATTCAGTGATGTTAGCTTCAATGCGATCAACGTGTTCCATCAAATCATCAACACATTGCTGAACCTGAAGCGGTAAAGAGCTCTTCTGCACAGAAACCATGTGGCGCAGGGCATCAGCACTTTGTGGCGCGATGACACCGAATTCAGATATCAATCCTCGCAGACGATTATACGTTGCTGTTTTCTCTTCGATAAAACCCTGACGGGTACGATGTAAACACTGCATGGCCTGCTGGCTTTCGTCTTTCACTGGTACGAACCGCATATGCGGACGACGAACAGCTTCACAGATAGCCTGAGCATCAGCTGCATCATTTTTTCCTGATTTTCCGGCCATGCGATAAGGCGATACAAACTTAGCAGCCATCAGACGTGGCTCATGACCATACTGCCGAAACAATCTTGCCCAGTAGTGAGCCCCGGAGCATGCTTCCATCCCGATAACACAGGGAGGCAAACTTGCAATTAACTCAGGAAGTGCAGCACGCGATACTTTAGGCTTAACCAGAACAGTTCTACCATTTTGATCAACACCGTGAACAGCAAACACATTTTTAGCAAGATCGATACCGACAGTCGTGATAGTCATAACGAATTCCTCCGGGACGATGTGTACCCCATGATTGCACAAGAGTTAATCAGGCGCATAATCAGGGGAAGTCCCTTCCATTCGTTAAGTAATCACATAATGAAAATGCCAATGGGTGGCAAGGGAGGTAAATGCATGACGGAAAGCAAACTGAAACGCAAGCTGGTGAGGCGGCTCATTAGCGCGCGGATTGACCTTGATGCCTATTTGCAGCTGCGGAAGGCTAAAGGGTATATGTCAGTCGGTGAAAACGATCATCTGCGTACTAACCTGCTCGAACTGTGTGGCGAACTGCGCGAAAACGCGGTGGCTTTGAAATTGTGCACTTCGCTAAATGAACTTGAAACAATGCGGCAGGCGGGCGAGGCAATGGCTTCCGCTGCGGTCTGTCTGATGAGCGGGCGCTATGACTGCCCCGCCTATATTGCGGTTAACGTCGAAACGCTGGAACGCTGCCTGACTGCGTTGACAAAAAGTATCCATAAACTGGAGGCCGAGTCTCACGCAGTGCAGGTCTGAAATCAGGGGGAGGTGACTCCCCCTGTATTGTGATGGTTAGCACGGGAATTCGGCATAGGGCGCGAGATAACCGTGTGGATCCGTTTTCCGGCAGTAGGCCTTAATGGGTAATGGATCTTCGGCACGCATCTGCCAGATAGCGAGCCATTGCAGCATTGTTGAGCGCACGTCGCTCAGCGTCGGGTCGTTCCAACGGTTATGTAGCTCAAAGGGATCGTCAGCAATGTTAAACAGGCGAAACTCGCCGGTCATGCTGGCGAACAGTGACCAGTCGCCGCTGCGAATTTTGCGATGTCGACCGCTTTGCGTGATGGCATTCAGTTCATCAAGCCGCGGTATGTTCTCGCCATCATCCCACATAATGCCCGGATGCGAGTGCATTGGAATATCGTCGGCGGTGTAGGGCAGCCCGCCAAATCCCTGCTCGATATAGACGCTGGCAAACTCGGCTTCCGGCCATGACTCACCGCGCAGCATCGGCAGCAGGCTGCGTCCCTGCACGCTCAGCGGCAGCGGCTGGGCCATAGCTTCGCAGAAGGTGGGCATCATATCCGCTAATGAGACAAAAGCGTGTTGTCGCTGCTGTACGATGCCGTCACCGCTCACGATCAGCGGAATGCGGGCAAGCATCTCCGGTATCTCCGCGCCTTTACGCAACAGACCAAATGCGCCGACATAATCGCCGTGATCGGCGGTTATGGCCAATAAGCGCGCACGTTGCTGGTGGCGGTGAGCCAATCCTTCATGCAGCCGTTTTACCTGATCGTCAATCAGTCGCAGCATACCGCAGTAGTTAGCGCGCGCCCGTGCGATGTGATGATCGTAATTTGGGTCCGACTCAACGCCAATGTCGTGCAGGTAGTGCCAGGCAAAAGATTGGTTGGCCCGATCGTTGGCGTCTGGGAAAAGCGGCGGCAGGCTGTCGGGGGGAAACAGCGAAAACCACGGTTCCGGCACCTGGTAAGGGTTGTGCGGTTCGGGGAAGGAGACAACCAGCAGCAGCGGTTTATCCGCCGGTTGCTGGTTGGCCCACGCCAGCGCCCGTGACACGATACGGAATTGGTTTTGCTCTTCGACCGGGAACGGCGTGGCCTGGATGGCAGTGCGGTGGCGCAGGTCGTGCAGCCACTGTTCAAAAGCGGTCCATTCACTCTCGGGCACCACGCGGCCTTCGTGTGAAAACTCATCCCAATAGTCGACGTCGCTGGCCGACAGCCAGGTATGGTTTTTCCCGACCATCGCGGTGGCGTAGCCCGCGCGACGCGCGACGGCAAACAGGTTTTCACCCGGCACCGCCAGCTCCGCCGCCGAGTTTTCTACCACCCGATGCGCCGATGGATAGCGGCCAGTAAACAGGCTGGTGCGCGCCGGGCAGCACAGCGGGGCGGTAGTGTAGGCGCGGTCAAAACAGGCACCGTCCTGCGCCAGCGCATCCATAAACGGGGTGGTGTCGAGGGGGAAACCTTCTCGCGCGCAGTGATCGGCACGCTGCTGATCGGTGATGACCAGCACAATATCAGGACGTTCATTATGCGCCATGGTGGCTCCTTTGGTAGTCGGTGGCGGTATCGCGACGCACGCTGGGACGCATGGCAATGCCGCACAGTGCGGAAAGTGTGCAGACAACGGTGAGTACCAGCGCCAGCACGTAAGCATTACCGTCGGCCCAGATAAGAAGGGTCAGGCAGGCGGCTGGGGTCAGGCCGCCGATAATGGCAGACACCTGATACACCAGCGAGACGCCGGTGTAGCGCACCTCCACCGGGAAAATATCAGCGAGGAACGCCGACTGAACGGCAAACGGCATCATGTTGCAGATACGCATGATGATGACACCCAGCACCATCACCGGCACGATTTGGGTGTTGAGCATGGCGAACATAGGCAGCATCGACAGCGCAACCAGCACCATGCCCAGAACGAAAATACGTTTGCGCCCCACGCGGTCAGAAATTTTGCCCGTAATCAGCATGAGCGGGATGGCAATCAACGTGGGGACCAGCGTGGCGACAAGGCCAATGGAGTTACTCATGTGCAAATAGGTGGCGACGTAGGCGATGACTACTGAACCGGCCACGTTGCCGGAAATGGCATCGGAGGCGCGGGCGCCAAGCCCTAGCAGCAGCGCTTTCCAGTGATGGCGTAGCACCGCCATGACCGGGCTTTTTTCGACCTTATTTTCTTTAACCAGCCGGGAAAAATCACCGGTTTCCTCCATGCGGACGCGGACAACCATCGCGTACACCAGCAGGATAGCGGACAGCAAAAACGGCACGCGCCACAGCCAGGCGGCGAACAGCTCATCACCGGCGAAGTAGGTGCAGCAGAGCACCAGAATGGTCCCTAACGCGCCGCCCACCGGGTTGCCGAGCTGGGGAATCGCACCATAGAAGCCGCGCTGGGATTCCGGAACCGATTCGATGGTGGCCAGCGCCGCGCCAGCGTATTCACCGCCGAGGCCAACACCCTGCAGGATTCGGCAGATAATCAGGATAACCGGCGCGGCGGTGCCGATTTGCGCGTAGCTCGGCAGGCAGCCGATAATCAGCGTCGGAATGCCCATAATCAGCATGGTGGCGACCAACAGCTTTTTACGCCCGACGCGGTCGCCGAAATGGCCGAAGATTACCGCGCCCAGCGGGCGCGCAACGTAGCCCATCGCCACCGTTACCAGCGAGGAGAGCGTGCCGACGGCGGCGCTTTGTTCCGGGAAAAACACCTGATTAAAGACCAGCGTCGAAACGGTGGTATACAGCACGAAGTCATACCATTCGAAGGTTGAACCAAGAAAGCTCGCTAGCACGGTGCGTTTTGCGGCAGCGGACAGGCGGCCTGAAGCAGCGGAATTCATAATCAATCCTTTCGTCCCCGATGGGGGCGCGGTGAGAAAAGCAAAATGAATGAAGCGGTGATTCAGATGTTGGGAAGGATGTTGTGTAGGCCCGATAAGGCGCAGTGCCCCCGGTAAATCGGCGCAAGATTCGCGGATGGCGGTTTTGCCTTACCAGGCCTACGACAACAAGGGTTTTGGGCGGATGACGTGCATCCGCCCCGTCGCGCTTAACGCATAATGCGGCGCAAAATGCGGTTAGCCTGTTCCTCAAAGTTGCTGGCGGCCTGATCGATCGTCGCCTTACCGTAGTCGATGCTTTGCAGCGCGGCGCTGAACTGCGCGCCAAACTGCGGATCTTCCAGATAAGGCAGCGCTTTCGATTTGTTTGGCAACGATGCGGACTGAAGCAGGCCCGAAATCACTGGGTCGTCGTCGGTCAGCAGGCCCGCTTCACGCAGAATCGTTTCGCCAGCCTTGCTCAGCGGCACGCCACGCTCCAGCGCCACGGGGATGACGCCGTCTTTTTCGCTCATCAGGAAGTTAATCAACATGGCCGCTTCCTGGGGATGGCGGGTGTTTTTGCTCACCGAGAACATCAGCGCCGTTTTATGGAACTGACCGGCATCTTTGGCGCCTTCACGCATTGGGTAGGGCCCCATCACCAGATCCGACGGATTCGGCAAATTCTGCGACTCGGCGGTATACAGCACGTTCCAGTTGTAGACGCCGCCCCACTCTCCGTTAATCCACGGTTTCATCTCGTAGGCTACGCCTTTACCAAACGAGGCCATGGTGCGGGCATCCGGCACCGCGTGGGCGTCAACCAGCTTACGGTAGAAGGTGAACGCTTCTACCAGATCGGCGTGGCTCCAGCCGAGCTTGCGGGTTTTTTCATCCACCATCGGTTTCTGATTACCCTGATAAACGTAGGAGTTCAGCAGCAGCAGCGCGTCCTGTTCGGTCAGAATGAGCGGGAAGTAGTTATCGCCCAGCTTCTCTTTGAATACCGGACCGGCTTTCAGCAGCTCGTTCCAGGTTTGCGGGAGCGCAACGCCGGCTTTTTTCCAGGTGGCGGCGTTGTAGTAAAAGAGCATCACGTTAGCGGAAATCGGAATCGCGTTTACCTTGCCGTCGACCGTGGTGCTGGCCAGTGACTCGGGGGAAAACTGGTCAAGGCCGATGGGTTTACTGAGCTTATTCAGATCGTAAAAGCCGTCGCCGGTTTTCGACAGCAGCGTCAGCCAGTTCCAGTTGGTCTGGATAACGTCGGCTTCGGTATTGCTGTTGATCTGCGTTGTCAGACGCGAGTAGAAACCGTCCCAGCCGGTGTATTCCGCCTTCACTTTGATGTTGGGATATTGGGCTTCAAAGGCTTCCAGCGCTTTTAAGGTTGCCTGGTTACGGGCTTTGCCGCCCCACCAGGCAAAACGGAGTTCCACCTGATCGGCGCTGTGCGCAATCGGCATCGCGGCGAAACTGCAGCAGGCAAGCAGGAACAAAACAGACTTTTTCATGGATGAATCCTCCGTGTTCAACGAGTTAGTGTTGCTGCCGACGCCAGGTTGTTAAGCCTTTTACCAGCCGCATCTCCTGTTCGCACCACGGCTTACCTTCTGGCGTCAGCACGTCGTGGAACCAGAGCGACTGCGGGTCCGGGTGGTTTTTATTGACGCTGGTCCACGGGATCCAGGTCTGGGTGCGGCCCTGTACCAGACCCCACTGATAGCAGCCAGCAGCAAAGGCGCAAAACAGCGGTAGCTGTTCGCTGAAGACGCAGTCCATATGGCGAGCCAGCCACTCTGTGCACAGGATGGGACGATTGCGCGCCGTCAGGCTTTCCAGCACGCTGAGCTGACGAGCGGCGGTGTTGTAGTTGTGGTAGGTGATGATGTCTGACAAATCCATGGCGGCCGCGTCGATCGGGTGTTCCAGCGTGCCGTATTTTTCATGGTCGATGTGCCATGCGCCGACGGTCAGCGGCTGAGTCGGGCCGACTTTACGCGCCCAGCCGAAAGTCGCGGTCATTAGCTCCAGCGCGAAGGTTTCCAGCGCTTCGTCATACTCCATCGATTCCGTCGGCGACAGGTTGATGCCGCGGTTGCCCGGTTCGTTGTAAAGATCCCAAATGGTGATGCGGTCATCGTCTTTGAAGCGGGTCAGGACGTCGCGCACGTAGGCTTCTACGCGCGGCCACTGGGCGGGGTCCATCACAATAGCGCGCCCCGGGCTGGCGGCCGCCTGGCTGTTATGTACGCCGTCACGCGGCGGTTTTTGCGGCCCGAGGTACGGCTCGTCACCGGAAAAACCACAGTCGTCCATCAGCGTTAGCATCACCTGAATATTGTGCTTTGCCGCCACGCTGAGGAAGGTGTCGATGCGCGCCAGCAGGCCGTCGCGATCGGCCTCCCAGACGATAAACGGCAGGTTGGTGCGTAGCGCGTTGTAGCCATAGTCATGCGCCCAGCCCAGTTCCTGGTCGATCGTGGCAATATCAAAGGTCTCCGCCTGCCACATTTCGGTCCAGTTTACCGCGCTGCGCGGGAGGTAGTTGAAGCCACAGGCCCAGCCATGCTGTTGAAACCATGCTTGCGCCTGAGATTCGGTCCATTGCGAATGCATTTCTGTATCTCCATCACTAATAATTATTAGCTAATATTTATTAACTGACGAGAGATACGCAATCCCAAAGCTGCCAATATGCTGGGGCGTTCACAAAAAAACCGTTGGGTAACTGTGCTATAGTCGGCGACGTCAAGGAGTAATCATGCAGAAAAAAAATAAGATAACGATGAGTGATATCGCCAGGGAAGCCGGTGTCTCGCAGGCGACCGTTTCGCTGGTGCTCAACAATAGCCGCGCCATTCGCCTGAGCGATGCCACGCGCGAGCGGGTATATGCCGCCGCGCAGGCGCTGGGCTATCAGAAGATTATCGTGCCGCACCGTCAGGACGGGCAGGAAGAGATAGCCATGCTGCTGTGCGGGATGCCGAACTATGACCCGTTCGTTGACGCCATTAGCGAAGCCAGCAGCACCGCCTGGCAGCGGGATACGCTGCTGAGCGTGTACGACTATGGCGACGATATGGAGCTGGCTGCGCAGATTCTGCGCCAGCTTGATCGACGCAACTGTGCAGGTGTGATCCTGGCCAGCTCCGTGACGCGCGCGTTTGATTTTTCACCCTTTGAACCGTTGCTGAATAAGCCGGTGGTGCTGCTGAATCAGTACGATCCTCATCGTCCGCTGCTGCCGACCTTTTTGCCGGACGATCGGGCTAACGCCTGCCAGACGGTCAACCATCTGCTGGCACAGGGTGTGACGCGTATCGCCCACATCATGGGCGATGAGTGGATGGACGCCAGCGTGCTGCGTCTGGAAGGCTATCGTCAAACGCTGGAACAGGCGGGGATCGCGGTCGATGAGGCGCTCATCAAACAAACCGACTGGTCGCTGGACGCGACCTTTAAAGCCACGCTGGAGCTGATGCGTCTGCCGCAGCCGCCGCAGGCGATTTTCTGCGCCAGCGACTGGATGACGCTGGGCTGCTACCAGGCGCTGGCCACCTTAAACGTGTCGATTCCGGGAGACGTGCTGGTGTGTGGTTATGACGATCAGCGCATTGCGCACCAGCTGACGCCAGCGTTAACCAGCGTGCAGCTGGCTTATAATGAACTGGGCAGAATGGCGGTGAGTTACCTGTGCGAGGGCGACGATACCGCCGCGCACATCCGGCTGGTGGGGAAATTACAGGTGCGTGGCAGCAGCCAGCGCACCTGAGGGGCTAGCTGGCTAGCTGACCGGAATCATCACCACCTCGCGGAACGCCGGGCGCTCGGCGAGCTGCTGATACCAGCGGGTGAGATGCGGGCGCGGCTGCCAGGTGTTGACCGTTTCCAGCAGGTTATAGACGAACGGCGCGACGGCAATATCGCCCACGCCAAAGCGGTCGCCAGACAGCCAGCGCTGCCCGGCTAGCGTGTTGTCGAGTATCGCTAGCAGCGGCTCGCAGGCGACGATCGCGCCCTCAATCTCCGCCATGTTGCGCTGCTCGGCGGGGGTTCTCACCAGCCCGATGAGAATCTTACGGTGCACCGGCGACAGCGTCTCGTTGGCCCAGTCCATCCATTTTTCGCTTTTGGCGCGCGCGATCGGTTTGCTCTGCCACAGCCTGTCCGCGCCATACTGTGCCGCCAGATAACGCACGATGGAATTGGACTCCCACAGCACGTCTTCGCCGTCCTTTAGCATCGGCACCAGGCCGTTCGGGTTGAGCGCCAGGTAGGCCGCGTCGCGGTTCACGCCAAAGCCCTGGCCCGCCATAATCTGCTCGTAGGGCAGGTCGAGCTCGGCCAGCGTCCAGCGTACTTTCTTCACGTTTGTTGAATTATTTCTTCCCCACAGCGTAACCATAGTCACTCCCGTTTTTTTCGCGAAAGTTCAATGTGAGCCAAAGTTAACGCTTACGCAATCTTGATCAAAAAAAATGTCAGGTTTTAAGCACAAGCCGGGGATCTTGCGTAAACTTAAAAAACTTTACCAACTCACTGTTTCTTTGAGAGAGTTTCTACGCTATTACTCACGGCCTGGTGCAACACGGTACTGTCGTGGCGTGTTTTTGGGAATGGATACTTGGGTGGCTTCTATGATGTGTAACGCTAACGCCTTTCGCAGCCTGATGGCAGGCTCTGTGCTTTTACTTTTGGTCGCGCCGATAGCGCAGGCGGCAGAGCAGCTTCCTGATGCTCCGGCCATCGATGCCAGGGCGTGGATTTTAATGGATTACGCCAGCGGTAAGGTGCTGACGGAAGGCAATGCCGATGAAAAACTGGATCCGGCCAGTCTGACAAAAATCATGACCAGCTACGTCGTCGGCCAGGCGCTGAAGGCGAATAAAATCAAGCTGACCGATATGGTGACCGTGGGCCGCGACGCATGGGCCACCGGCAACCCGGCGCTGCGCGGGTCATCGGTGATGTTCCTCAAGCCCGGTGAACAGGTTTCCGTTGAGAACCTGAATAAAGGGGTGATCATTCAGTCGGGTAACGATGCCAGTATTGCCATCGCTGACTACGTCGCCGGCAGTCAGGACTCTTTCGTTAGCCTGATGAACGGCTATGCGCAAAAAATCGGCCTGACCAATACCACCTTTAAAACCGTGCATGGCCTGGATGCCCCGGGGCAGTACAGTACGGCGCGTGATATGGCATTGCTGACCAAAGCGATGATTCACGATGTGCCGGAAGAGTACGCGGTACACAAAGAGAAAGAGTTCACCTTTAACAATATCCGCCAGCCGAACCGCAACCGCCTGTTGTGGAGCAGCAACCTTAACGTCGACGGGGTGAAAACCGGCACGACGGCCGGGGCAGGGTATAACCTGGTCTCGTCGGCTACTCAGGGCGATATGCGGCTGATTGCCGTGGTGCTGGGCACCAAGAGCGATCGCGTGCGCTTTAACGAATCGGAAAAACTGCTGACCTGGGGCTTCCGCTTCTATGAAACCGTCACCCCAATTAAACCAGATGCCACGTTCGTCAGCCAGCGCGTGTGGTTTGGCGATAAGAGCGAAGTGAATCTGGGCGCCGGTGAAGGCGGGTCAGTGACCATTCCGAAAGGCCAGTTGAAAAACCTGAAGGCCAGCTTTGCGTTGACCCAGCCTCAGTTGACGGCGCCGTTAACCAAAGGTCAGGTGGTCGGGACCATTGACTTTAAACTCAACGACAAAACCATCGAGCAGCGCCCGCTGATCGTGATGGAAGCGGTCGAAGAGGGTGGTTTCTTCAGTCGTATGGTGGATTTCGTGTTGATGAAATTCCACGACTGGTTTGGCAGCTGGTTCGCTTAATCGCCGACTAATACAGCAGCGAGATTTGCTGCTGTTTCGCCAGCGTCACCAGCTCGTCGTCCGGGCAGATGTCGCTGGCAATCACATCAAAGCGCGTCAGGTCGCCCATGCGGGCAGGGCGCACTTTGCCAAATTTGCTGTGATCCGCCACCAGCACGTGATAGCGCGACTGGCGCATCGCCCAGTGCTTCACCGGCAGCTCTTCAAGGTTAAAACAGGTTGCCCCCATCTCAACGTCGATACCCGCCGCAGAGTAGTAGGCGATGTCCGGACACAGGTGCGACAGCGTATCTTGCTCGCTGATCGGTTTGAAAATGGCGTTGCTGGCGTGAAACTCACCGCCGCAGAGAATCGGCCGGCAGTGAGGTTTATCCTGTAGCGCAAGGAACGTGTTCAGCGAGTAGCACACGGCGGTAAAGGGCAGGTCATTATCAATGGCGTCGATGATCCACGGCGTGGTTGTACCGCAGTCAAAAAACGCCATCTGGTGCGCTTTTAACAGCTTTGCCGCATGACGCGCCGCCAGCTTCTTTTCTTCGACCAACCGCGTTTTCTGGTCGCTGAGCAGGTAGTGCGGCACGCTGCGTGGTTCCAGCACCACGTAACCACCCAGCAGAACCACCGGGCCGCTCTCGCTGTTCAGATCGCGACGAATGGTCATTTCCGACACGCCAAGCAGTGCCGCCGCTTCTTTAAGATGCAGCTTGTCGCTACGTTTCAGTGCCTGAATCAGTTGACCAATTCGCTCGTCGCGTCGTGTTTCCATAGTGCCTCTGATGGACGTGTCCCGGCAAAAAGGCCGGGGTTCAGCGCGCTATTTTACCTGCGTGCGCGGTGCTAGTCACGTACCCAGCCTTTACGAATTGGCAGGGAGAACACCAGACGATAAATCTGCTGCAAACGCGGGTAAACCGCCGCGCCGATGTACTGCCAGAGCATTTGTGCCACCAGGCAGCCAACGAGGCCGCTGAGGAAACCGCCCAGCATATCCATTGGCCAGTGCACGCCGAGGTAGACGCGAGACCAGGCAATGGCCACGCCAATGGCCATCAGCACCAGGCCAGACCACAGTCGATGCCAGAACAGGAACGCCAGCGCGAAGGTGAAAATGACCGTGCCGTGATCGCTGGGGAAAGAGTTGTCGGGCGCATGATGCAAGAACGTGTGGCCGACGTTCGCCACAAAAGGACGGGCGTGCGGGAACAACTGCCCCATTGTCCAGGACAGCGTCAGGCTGACGGCGATAGCCAGTGCTACCTTGACCACCAGGTGCCGCTGGGCGTGGACCTGCTTACGTTCTCCCCACAGCCACATGGCGGCGGCGAGCAGCGGGACAATCAGAATCAGATCCTGTGCGATAAAGGTCGCTAATGCTATCTCCCAAGCCGCAGAGGCGGGCGTGGCGTTGATCAGCAAAAACAGCGTGTTATTCAGGTTTTCCAGCATAACGTTCCGGCTTTATAGATGACGGTTTGATAACAGCTACCTTAAAAATCCTTTTCCGGACGGTAAAGCGGCATTGTCTGAATCGCGCTACCGTCGTGCAAGTGACTGATATTAAGGTGGCGTATGGCGTGGGTACAGTATAGCGTGCGCTACCTTAAGCCAATCTTAACAACATCAATTTGTGCGAAATCGTTAATTGACGTGATAATTAACTATCACCACTACTGTGCATTGATTAAACTTGCGCGTTTTTATAATGGTTACGAGTCATCTATGGATACTTCCTCTCCTTCCCGGAAACGCTTAGGGCGCAAGGCGATTCTGTTTCCGCTTTGCCTCGTGCTCTATGAATTTTCCACTTATATCGCTAACGATATGATTCAGCCCGGAATGCTGGCGGTGGTGAAAGAATTCAACGCCGGCGACGAGTGGGTGCCGACGTCCATGACCGCCTATCTCGCGGGCGGCATGTTTCTGCAATGGCTGCTGGGGCCGCTGTCCGACAGGATTGGCCGCCGCCCGGTGATGTTGACCGGGGTCATCTGGTTTATCGTGACTTGCCTGGCCACCCTGATGGTGCAAAATATTGAACAGTTCACCTTCCTGCGTTTTTTACAGGGCGTCAGCCTGTGCTTTATTGGCGCGGTAGGGTATGCAGCGATTCAGGAATCTTTTGACGAAGCCACCTGTATAAAAATCACCGCGCTGATGGCTAACGTTGCGCTGATTGCGCCTCTGCTGGGGCCGCTGGTGGGGGCCGCGTGGATTCACGTAGCGCGCTGGGAGAGCATGTTTGTGCTCTTCGCGGTACTGGCGGTCATCGCCTATGTGGGGTTGCATAAAGAGATGCCGGAAACGGCGACCCGCATTGGTGAGAAGCTGTCGATTAAAGAACTGGGGCGCGACTATCGCGAAGTGCTCAAAAACGGCCGCTTCGTGGCCGGAGCGCTGGCAACGGGGTTTGTCAGCCTGCCGCTGCTGGCGTGGATTGCGCAATCTCCGGTTATTATTATCAGTGGCGAACAGGCCAGCAGCTATGAATACGGGCTGCTGCAGGTGCCGATTTTTGGCGCGTTGATCCTGGGCAATCTGGTGCTGGCACGGTTGACCTCACGCCGTACGGTACGTGCGTTGATCATCGCCGGCGCCACCCGATTATGTTTGGCCTGCTGCTGGCCTCCGTTGCGACGGCGGCGTCGTCCCACGCTTACCTGTGGATGACCGCTGGGCTGAGCTTCTACGCCTTCGGGATTGGCCTCGCGAACGCCGGGCTAGTGCGTCTGACGCTATTTGCCAGTGAGATGAGTAAAGGAACGGTGTCGGCGGCAATGGGCATGCTGCAAATGCTGATCTTTACCGTAGGGATTGAGCTGAGTAAGCATTGCTATCTGCTGGGCGGCATTGGCTTATTCAGCCTGTTTAATCTGGCGGGTGGCATACTGTGGCTAGTGTTGATGGTGATGTTCCTGCGGGATAAAACCGTCGGCAGCGGCTTACAGCCAGGATAATAGTCCGGCCGGATAAAGTAACGCCGCCATCCGGCAGCCGGAATGAAATGGCCCGATAGCGCTTTGCTTATCGGGCCTGGCGTTGGGTCAGGCAAACGGCGCTTCGCCTTTCAGTACCTTATCGATAATGGCCAGTACGCCTTCCTCGTTATTGTGCGGTGCAGCATAACCGGCAACGGCCTTCACCGCGTCGGCCGCGTTGGCCATCGCGAACCCGAAGCCGGCCTGGCTTACCATCTCGATATCGTTGCAGCTGTCGCCAAACGCCACGACTTCATCGTCGCGGATCCCCCAGCGCGCCTGCAGCAGGCTCAGGCCGTGGGCTTTATGTACGCCCGGCATGATCAGATCGATACTGCCGTGACCGGTGGTGACCGCGGTGAGCATATGGCCGAGCTGGTTATCAAGCAGCACCTGCATTTGCGGCACCTTGTCGTCCGGAATATTGAGGGCGAACTTGAGGATGGTGTCATTAAGGCTATCGAAATTCTCCACCCGTTCCAGACGGTGATAGTAGTGGGCCGCGATATCATGGAAGCGCGCATCATACTGTTTCAGCGTGTAGGCACTCTGTTTTCCGCAGGCGATAATCTCGATTTCCGGACGCGTTTGCAGGAACGCTACGATCTGCTGGAAACGATCGCGCGGCATGTCGCAGTTAAAGATATCTTCACCGGCATCCCGTACCCAGCCGCCGTTCTCAGCGACGAACGCGATTTCACCGGCGATCTCCGGGAAGAACGACGCTAATTGATAGTACTGGTTGCCGCTCGCGACCACGAAGCGAATCTGCTGCGCTTTCATCTGCGCATACTGCTGAAGAAAACGCGCACGGTTATAGGTTTTTTTGTCGCTTAAAAACGTGCCATCCATGTCGACAGCAATCAGTTTAACGCTCATCAATGACTCTCCATTACAACGCGGGGCTCGGGTTTGGCCACCGCTTTCGCCACCAGAGCGGCAATCAGAACCAGCGACAGTACGGCCAGCATGGCGCTACGCAGGCCGTAATGTTCGCCAAGGAAGCCGAGCAGCGGCGGCCCGACCAGGAACGCCAGATAGCCGGTGGTGGCGACCACGCTGACGCGGGTAGGCGCATCCGGGCCGGTATCGCTGGCGGCGGAAATGGTTAGCGGGAAGCCAAGCGAGGCGCCCAGCCCCCAGAGGATCACCGAGACGCCGGCAACCCAGGCGCTGTCGACAAAGATAATCAGCGCGATGCCCAGCGCTCCCATCAGCGCGCTGGCGCGCACGACGGTGACGCGGCTGTAGCGGTCGATAAACCAGCCGCCGGTAAAGCGTCCCACGGTCATCCCCAGCGTGAAGCCCGCGTAAATCAGCGAGCCGGAGGCAGGGCTAAAGCCGTGACCGTCAACCATCAGCAGCGGCAGCCAGTCGTTGGCCGAACCTTCGGCGAAGGCCATTGCCAGCACCACCACGCCAATCAACATCAGCTGCATATCGCGCCAGAAGGGCACGCCTTTTTCCTGATGCTGCGCGTCTTCAGCGACGTTCTTGCCGGTGCCGTCGGGAATGGCCTTGATGGCGATAGCGATGGGGGCGATTCCCACCAGCGCCGCCAGCAATATATGCCACATTGCCGGCAACCCGAAGGCGGTAACCGCCATACCGACGCCCGCGCCGACCAGCGTACCGAAGCTGTAAAAGCCGTGCATCATGGGGAGCACGGTTTTTTTCATCTCGCGCTCGACGGCCGCGCCTTCCACGTTGATGGCCACCTCCGCCGAACCGAAGCTGGCGCCAAAAATGGCGAGCCCCACGGCGAAGATCCACGCTGAAGCTTCATGTAGCGCCAGGCTTAAAATCATCATTCCGAAGATAGCGCATGACATGGTGGTACGAATAACCGCCCGGGTCCCGAATCGTTTCACTAAAAACGCCGAACAAAGGATGCCGCTCATTGAACCAATCGACAGGCCAAACAGCACGATGCCCATTTCGGCGGTAGAAACGGACAAAATATCGCGGATCGCCGGCGTACGCGTGGCCCACGAGGCCATTAATAAACCGGGTAAAAAGAAGAACATAAACAGCGCCCACATGCGCAGCTGCAGGGTTTTACGGGAGGTTAAGGTTGTCATCCATTCGCGTCGGGTCGGAAAGTGTGCAGACAACACTAACAAGGTTGTGTACATTTGTACATAATCAGAAAGAGGAGAATTATGGCTCGCCGACCGAACGACCCGCAGCGCCGGGAGCGCATCCTTGACGCCACGCTTGAGACCATCGCAACCCATGGGATCAGTGCGGTTACGCACCGAAAAATCGCGACCTGTGCCGACGTGCCGCTGGGCTCGATGACCTATTATTTTGACGGTATCGATGCACTGCTGGGTGAAGCATTCCGCACGTTTACCGAGCGAATGTCAGAAGAGTACAGCGCCTTTTTTGCCCGCGTAGAGACGCCCGCCGATGCCTGTGATGCCGTGGCCGAGCTGATTTTCACCAGCCAGGTGACCACCCCCAGAAATATGACCCTGATGTACCAGCTTTACGCGCTGGCAAGCAGTACGCCATCGATGAAAGCGATTATGCAAAATTGGATGCAGCGCAGCCAGCAGACGCTGGCGCAGTGGTTCGATCCGGTAACCGCCCGCGCGCTGGACGCATTTATTGAAGGGATGACGCTGCATCTGGTCACCGACCGCCAGCCGCTGGCGCGCGAGGATATTCGCAAAATGGTCGGGCGTATTGCCGGAGATAGTTAAGGCGAGCCGTCGGCAGCAAAATGTGAGCATCGTGCCCTGTGCGGCATCAACCTGCAACATAAGACAACGCGTGATTGTGACGTTCTTAATCCGTATGAATTAAGGGAAAGAGGATCCGCGCGATGGGCGAAGGGGTGTTTTTAACTTATTGATAGTTAGATGGTTGGTGAAATTCAGGCAACAAAAAACCCATCAACCTTGAACCAAAGATGGCGGGGTTGATGGGCTCCACAAAATGGGGACATCAAAGAAAAGCAGTGGCACTAATTAAGACTCGCACCCTGATAAAAAGTTCTGCATTGCGCAAAAATATTTTTCTTTTCTTTGTTTTTGTGGTCAGGGCTAGCCCCCAAGCCCTGGCCAGATAATGATGATAAGCGTACCGGCAAGCGTTAATAACACGTTGGCTATCGCGTAAGTGCCCGCGTAGCCGAGCGCCGGGATGTTGCTGCGCGCGGTGTCGCTGATGATTTCCATCGCCGGGGCGCAGGTGCGCGCGCCCATGATGGCACCGAACAGCAGCGCGCGGTTCATGCGCAGCACGTAGGCGCCAAACAGGAAGCAGATAACGACCGGGATCAGGCTGACAAACAGACCCGCCACCAGCATCTGGCCGCCAACGACGCCGAGACTTTTGCCGATGCCGCCGCCTGCGCTCAGGCCAACGCCCGCCATAAAGACCATCAGGCCGAACTCTTTGACCATGTTCAGCGCGCCCTGCGGAATGTAGCCGAAGGTCGGGTGGTTGGCGCGCAGGAAACCGAGCATGATACCTGCGAACAGCAGCCCGGCGGCGTTACCGATGCCGAAGTTAAAGTTGCTGAACTGGAAGGTGATCATGCCGATCATCAGGCCGACGATAAAGAAGGCACAGAAGGCCAGCAGATCGGTCACCTGGCTGTGGATGGACACAAAGCCGATGCGATCGGCAACGGTTTTCACGCGGCGCGCGTCGCCGCTCACCTGCAGCACGTCACCTTTGTTGAGCACGATGTTGTCGTCGATCGGCATTTCAATCTGGCTGCGAATCACGCGGTTAAGGAAGCAGCCGTGGTCGGTCAGCTTCAGCTGCGCCAGGCGACGGCCCACCACATTGTGGTTTTTCACCACGATCTCTTCGGTAACGATGCGCATATCCAGCAGGTCGCGGTCGAAGACCTCTTTACCGTTACGGAAGCTGGGGTCCAGGCGCGCGTGCGCGTCAGGGTAGCCCACCAGCGAAATTTCATCGCCCATTTGCAGCACCGCATCGCCGTCGGGGTTGGCGAGAATGCCGTTGCGGCGGATACGTTCGATATAGCAGCCGGTCTGGCGATAGATGCCCAGCTCGCGCAGATTTTTACCGTCAGCCCACGCCACCAGCTCCGGCCCCACGCGGTAGGCGCGGATGACCGGCAGATAGACTTTACGATTGGTGTCGGTGTCCAGGCCGCGCTCGCGGGCGATTTGCTGGGCGCTGGTCTGCAGATCCTGATGCTGGAACTTCGGCATATAGCGGGCGGCAACGATCAGGCTGACGAGGCCAATCAGGTAGGTCAGCGCATAACCAAGGCTCAGGTGATCCTGTGCCTGGGCCAGCAGAGTACCTTCCATGCCGGAGTGGCGTAGGGTATCGCCCGCGCCCACCAGTACCGGGGTTGAGGTCATTGAACCAGCGAGCAGACCCGCCGTCAGGCCGATATCCCAGCCGAAGAGTTTACCCAGCCCCAGCGCAATCAGCAGCGCGCTGCCGACCATCACCAGGCCCAGCATCAGATAATTTTTGCCGTCGCGGAAGAAAATAGAAAAAAAGTTCGGTCCGGCTTCGACGCCGACGCAGAAAATAAACAGCATAAAGCCCAGATTCAGCGCGTCGGTGTTAATACTGAAATGCTGCTGCCCTAATAACAGCGAGACCACTAAAACGCCAATGGAATTACCAAGTTGGATGGAGCCAAGACGTAATTTGCCAAGACAAAGCCCCAGCGCTAATACCACGAATAATAACAGGATGTAATTCCCGTTTAACAAATCTGCGACGTTTATATTCACGGAATCTAACTTATCGTTTACCAGTAACGTGTTGAAAGAAATGGCTATTTGGTCTACCTTTGGACCAAGGGCGGTGGTAGGCTTGCTGCTATCCTGTACCCAAAAAATAACCAGAAAATAGCGTTCAGTAGTTTAATCGTTCCTGATCGTTACGGCTAGCAACAATCGCTTTTAGCACCGAAGTGTTTTGGCAAGGAAAGCCAGAAACTTTATCTGACTGGGCGTCCGTAAGGGCGATAAATGGAGTTTGATAGAGAATTTTTCAGGAGATGCGTGTGAGGAATGAACGCGGTTGGGCAGGTATAATCTGCTGCTTTTTACTTTTTATAGTGGTTTTCTTTTCACTGGTTCTGCACGTGAAGGGTGCCTTTCGCGCATCCGGAAATCCTGAACTGGGCCTGCTGTTTTTTATTATTCCTGGCGCCGTGTCGAGCTTTATCTCTCCGCGTCAGCGGGTAATGCTTCCGCTGGTGGGGGCCATTCTGGCAGCACCCATTTGTCTGGTGTTGACGCGGCTGTTTTTCGATAACGGCGGGTCGTTCTGGCAGGAGCTGGCGTGGCTTTTCAGCGCTGTTTTCTGGTGTGCGCTTGGCGCGCTGTGCTATCTGTTTGTCAGCTCAATGCTGCACGACAAGCGACGGGAAAACAAACGCCCGCTGTAGGCGCGGGCGTCGTGGTGTTATCGGCAGAGCGAATCAGGCAAACAGGCCAAGATTCTCTTTCGCCCAGGCTTCAAAATCCGTGCAGCCGCCGATGTGTTTCTGGTCGACGAAAATCTGTGGCACGGTTTCCACCGGTTTACCCACGGTTTTTTCCAGATCGGCTTTGGTGATGCCTTCCGCGTGAATGTCTACGTAACGGTAGTTAAAATCGTCGCGTTCCTGAGTCAATTTCTCCGCCAGCTCTTTTGCACGAACGCAGTAAGGGCAGCCCGGACGACCAAAAATTACGGTAAACATAGTGTCTCTCCTCAAACGAGCGGAATAATCAACGTGCCTGTCGGCGAATGGCGCTTATGATGCCGCGCTCAGCAGCGGAGGGAAAGAAGGTTCTGCCTGTTACTCTGATTCATTCAGGCTATGTTTGGCTAATTATTTTTCCCCGGCTTGCCGTTATACTCGACGTAAATTGGCAAGATAAAAACGCGAAAGGTTCACAGGAGAAGAGGCATGCGTACGCTGGGAGCACTACCGAAAAGCGTATTGATACTGGAGGCCATCGGGATGGTGGTACTGGCGGTGGCCTGGCTATCGCTCAATCAGTACATTACGCTGCCGACGCCGTTGGCCAGCCCGCTGGCGGCGGTGATCATGATCTTCATTGGCATTGCGCTGATGCTGCCCGCCGCTGGCGTTCTGTTTTTGGGGATTGCCCGTGCCGCAGCGCCGCAGCTGATGAATCCTGGTTCCGCGCGAAAAAAGGAAAAAAATGATGACACCGACGATTGAAGTTCTGCTCAACCACCGCTCTATCCGTCAGTTTACCGACGAGCCCATCAGCGATGAACAGCGTGCGGCGATTATCGACAGCGCGCGGGCAACGTCCAGCTCCAGCTTTTTGCAGTGCACTTCTATTATCCGCATTACGGATAAAGCGATGCGCGAGCAGCTGGTTGGCCTAACCGGCGGGCAGGCGCACGTGGCGCAGGCGGCCGAGTTTTGGGTGTTCTGCGCCGACTTTAACCGCCATTTGCAGATTTTACCTGACGCACAGCTGGGCCTGGCTGAGCAGCTGCTGCTGGGCGTTGTTGATACCGCGCTGATGGCGCAAAACGCGCTTACTGCGGCGGAGTCCCTGGGGCTGGGCGGCGTGTACATCGGCGGCCTGCGCAACAATATTGAAACGGTTACCGCGCTGCTTAAGCTGCCAAAATATGTGCTGCCGCTGTTTGGTCTGTGCCTGGGCTGGCCGGCCAGCAACCCGGATCTCAAGCCGCGCCTGCCTGCCGCGCTGCTGGTGCATGAAAATCACTATCAGCCGATGGACCGTGAGGTGTTGGCGCAGTACGACGAAGATCTTGCCCGGTACTATTTGTCCCGCAGCACCAATGCCCGCCGCGACACCTGGAGCGACCATATTCGCCGTACGCTTATCAAAGAGAGCCGCCCGTTTATTCTGGATTATCTGCACCAGCAGGGGTTTGCTACGCGCTGATTTATCCTGCCCGATGGCGCTTCGTTTTTCGGGCCTGCAAGAGAAGGCACGGCCGGGTATGCACTGTGCTACCCGGTGGCGCAAATGCCAGAATCTGTGTCTGGACGCAAGCATTCATCGATGTGAAAGCGGTATGATACGCTGATTTTTAAGCGGCTTTTTTTGGAGAGGTAAAGGGTGAAAATCGCCATTTTGTCCCGGGATGGAACGCTCTACTCGTGCAAGCGTCTGCGTGAGGCCGCCCAACGTCGCGGCCATATTGTTGACATCCTCGACCCGCTGTCGTGCTACATGAACATCAACCCGTCGGCGTCATCGATTCATTACAAAGGCCGCCAGCTGCCGCATTACGACGCGGTGATTCCCCGTATTGGCTCGGCGATTACCTACTACGGTATGGCGGCGCTGCGGCAGTTTGAAATGCTGGGCAGCTATCCGCTCAACGAATCGGTGGCGATTACCCGCGCCCGCGATAAGCTGCGATCGTTGCAGCTGCTGGCGCGCCAGGGGATCGATCTTCCCGTCACCGGCATCGCCCATTCGCCGGACGACACCAGCGATCTGATCGACATGGTCGGCGGCGCGCCGCTGGTGGTGAAGCTGGTCGAGGGGACGCAGGGCATCGGCGTCGTGCTGGCCGAAACCCGTCAGGCGGCGGAGAGCGTGATCGACGCCTTTCGCGGTCTGAATGCGCATATCCTGGTGCAGGAGTACATCAAAGAAGCCAAAGGGCGTGATATCCGCTGCCTGGTGGTGGGCGATCGGGTCGTTGCCGCGATTGAGCGCCGGGCGAAGGAGGGCGATTTCCGCTCTAACCTGCACCGCGGCGGCGTGGCGACGGTCGCCGACATTACGCCTGCCGAGCGCGAGGTGGCCATTAAAGCCGCTCAGACGCTTGGCCTCGACGTGGCGGGGGTGGATATCCTGCGGGCGAAACGCGGGCCGCTGGTGATGGAGGTTAACGCGTCGCCGGGGCTGGAAGGGGTGGAAACCACGACCGGTATTGATGTCGCCGGTAAGATGATCGACTGGATCGAGCGTCAGGCCCACCCCGGTTTTTGCCTGAAAATCGGCGGCTAGTGCGGCTTTCGTAGTATGTAACGCTTTTTTTGCGTAAGCTATACATCATCTCGTCTGATACCGGGCGCTGCCCGGTAGCATGTTTTTTCTGGAATGTTACTTTACCGCATGAGGTCATAGGCAATATGGATTCTCTCGTCGTCCCGAGTCTGGATACGTTACGTCAGTGGCTCGACGAAATGGGCATGAGCTTTTTTGAGTGCGACACCTGCCAGGCGCTGCACCTGCCGCATATGCAAAATTTTGATGGTGTCTTTGATGCCAAAATTGACCTCATTGATAACGTCGTGCTTTTCTCGGCGCTGGCCGAGGTCAAACCGTCGGCGCTGCTGGCGCTGGGGGCCGATCTCTCTGCCATCAATGCCAGCTCGCTGACCGTCAAAGCGTTTCTGGATATGCAGGATGATAATCTGCCGAAGCTGGTCGTTTGCCAGTCGTTGTCCGCCTCGGTGGGCGTGAGCTTTGAGCAGTTTGCGGCCTTTGTGCAGCAAAGCGAAGAGCAGGTTTCGATGGTGATTCTTGAGGCTTCCGCCCAGCAGCTGCTGTATAAGCCGGAAGAGGAAGAGCTGCCGCCGGAAGATATCCAATACCATTTTCTTCACTAATCCTCCCCGCTAAATAGCGCAGTCACTGCCACGGTGGCTGCGTATTACATGCATTTACTCTACTCTTAACCTCTTTTTAAAGATTCTTTCACTACCTGATTGGCGCTTTTGGCTTATCGGATAGAGTGATCTTGCATAAAAAATTGATAAAAGGCGTTTTTTACACTGACCTATAGCCTCCGGACCGGGCTACAGTTATTCTTGCGACATATCGGTGCACCCCCTAATTATTGCCAGTGATAATCATAGTTGGCGAGAATTTTGCATCGATAGCGCGAGCAATGACTGCAGGGGAGCCCGGTCTCTTCTCTTTCATGCAGTACGAAAAAATATGCATGATTTCTGCATACTCTAAATTGCGTATATTTAGTCCGTTTGTTAACGGGCGCTGAGAAGGATAAGAGATATGGCCGCCTTAAATAAAAAATGGTTAACAGGTCTGGTGACGGGTGCGCTGATGGCTGCCTCGGCAAGCGTGCTCGCTGCAGAACAAAAAACGCTGCATGTCTATAACTGGTCCGACTATATCGCGCCGGATACCGTGGCGAATTTTGAAAAAGAGACCGGGATTAAAGTCGTATACGACGTCTTCGACTCCAACGAAGTACTGGAAGGTAAACTGATGGCGGGTAGCACCGGTTTTGATCTGGTGGTGCCGTCGGCAAGCTTCCTGGAACGCCAGCTCACCGCCGGCGTGTTCCAGCCGCTGGATAAGAGCAAGCTGCCAAACTGGAAAAACCTCGATCCGGACGTGCTGAAGCTGGTGGCGAAGCATGACCCGGACAACAAATATGCGATGCCTTACCTGTGGGCGACCACCGGTATTGGCTACAACGTCGATAAAGTCAAAGCCGTGCTCGGCAAAGACGCGCCGCTGAATAGCTGGGATCTGGTGATGAAGCCGGAAAACCTGGAAAAACTGAAGAGCTGCGGCGTCTCCTTCCTCGATGCGCCGGAAGAAATTTTTGCCACCGTGCTGAACTACCTGGGCAAAGATCCTAACAGCATGAAGGCCGATGATTACACCGGCCCGGCGACCGACCTGCTGCTGAAGCTGCGCCCGAACATTCGCTACTTCCACTCCTCACAGTACATTAACGATCTGGCCAACGGTGATATTTGCGTGGCGATCGGCTGGGCGGGCGACGTCTGGCAGGCAGCGAACCGCGCGAAAGAAGCGAAGAACGGCGTCAACGTTTCTTACTTCATTCCAAAAGAAGGGGCGCTGGCGTTCTTCGATGTTTTCGCGATGCCTGCTGATGCGAAAAACAAAGACGAAGCCTATCAGTTCCTCAACTATCTGATGCGTCCGGACGTGATTGCCCACATCAGCGACCATGTGTTCTATGCCAACGGCAACAAAGCATCAACGCCGCTGGTCAGCGCCGAAATTCGCGATAATCCGGCGATTTATCCGCCGGCTGACGTCTTCGCCAAGCTGTTCACGCTGAAAGTCCAGGATCCTAAAATCGACCGCGTCAGAACGCGTGCGTGGACCAAAGTGAAAAGCGGGAAATAATCCTTCACCTTGCTGGTGAGGGTATTGCACCGGGGCAGTGCAGCTGCCCCAATCTGGACGCCTGCCGGACGGCGGGTGTCCAGGGGTTGATATGACAACCGGGTCATATTGATATTCGTATTTTGCCGGAGAGCACCAGATTGAACGACGCTATTCCCCGCCCACAGGCGAAAACCCGCAAAGCGCTGACCCCGCTGCTGGAAATCCGTAATCTGACCAAATCCTTCGACGGCCAGCACGCCGTAGACGACGTTAACCTCACGATTTATAAAGGCGAAATTTTTGCGCTGCTGGGCGCATCTGGCTGCGGCAAGTCAACCCTGCTGCGCATGCTGGCGGGTTTTGAGCAGCCGACCGCCGGGCAGATTATGCTCGATGGCGTCGATCTGGCGCAGGTGCCGCCGTATCTGCGGCCAATTAACATGATGTTCCAGTCCTACGCGCTGTTTCCGCACATGACCGTTGAGCAGAACATCGCCTTTGGCCTGAAGCAGGATAAGCTGCCGAAAGCGGAAATTAACGCCCGCGTCGCCGAAATGCTGGCGCTGGTGCATATGCAGGAATTTGCGAAGCGCAAGCCGCATCAGCTTTCCGGCGGCCAGCGTCAGCGCGTGGCACTGGCGCGAAGCCTCGCTAAGCGTCCGAAGCTGCTGCTGCTGGATGAACCGATGGGCGCGTTGGACAAAAAGCTGCGCGACCGGATGCAGCTGGAAGTGGTGGATATTCTTGAACGCGTGGGCGTGACCTGCGTGATGGTGACCCACGACCAGGAAGAAGCCATGACCATGGCCGGACGTATCGCCATTATGAACCGCGGCAAGTTTGTCCAGATTGGTGAACCGGAAGAGATTTACGAACACCCGACGACCCGCTACAGCGCGGAGTTTATCGGCTCGGTCAACGTCTTTGAAGGGCTGCTTAAACGGCGCGACGAAGATGGTCTGATCATTGAGTCGCCGGGGCTGGTGCATCCGCTGAAGGTTGACCCTGACGCTTCCGTAGTGGACAACGTACCGGTGTACGTCGCCCTGCGCCCGGAAAAAATCATGCTCTGCGAAGACCCGCCGGCGGACGGCTACAACTTTGCCGTCGGGGAAGTTGAGCACATTGCCTACCTCGGCGATCTCTCCATTTATCATGTCCGCCTGAAAAGCGGCCAGATGATCAGCGCGCAGCTGCAAAACGCCCACCGTTACCAGAAAGGCTTACCGACCTGGGGCGATGAGGTACGTTTGTGCTGGGATGCTGACAGCTGCGTGGTATTGACGGTTTAGGAGGGGCTATGAGTACATATGAACCACCGGCCCGCCCGCATAAACCGGGCGGCTTCGCCCTGTGGCTGGCGCGGGTCAATATGAAACACGGGCGCAAGTTTGTCATTGCGATGCCGTATCTATGGCTGATCCTGCTGTTTTTACTGCCGTTCCTGATCGTCTTCAAAATCAGCCTTGCGGAGATGGCGCGCGCGATCCCGCCGTATACCAACCTGATGGAATGGGCCGACGGCCAACTGACGGTTGCGCTCAACTTTGGCAACTTCCTGCAGCTGACCGACGATCCGCTCTATTTTGAGGCTTATTTGCAGTCGCTGCAGGTGGCGGCAATCTCGACGATTTGCTGTCTGCTGCTGGGCTATCCGCTGGCCTGGGCGGTGGCGCACAGTAAACCATCAACGCGCAACATCCTGCTGCTGCTGGTGATCCTGCCATCGTGGACGTCGTTTCTGATTCGTGTCTACGCATGGATGGGGATCCTGAAAAATAACGGCGTGCTGAACAACTTTCTGATGTGGCTGGGGGTGATTGACCAGCCGCTGACGATTCTGCATACCAACCTCGCGGTCTATATCGGGATTGTGTACGCCTATCTGCCGTTTATGGTGCTGCCTATCTACACTGCGCTGATCCGCATTGACTACTCGCTGGTTGAGGCGTCGCTGGATCTCGGCGCACGTCCGCTGAAGACCTTTTTCAGCGTCATCGTACCGTTAACCAAAGGCGGGATTATCGCGGGCTCCATGCTGGTCTTTATCCCGGCGGTAGGGGAGTTTGTGATCCCGGAACTGCTCGGTGGCCCGGACAGCATCATGATTGGGCGCGTGCTGTGGCAGGAGTTCTTTAACAACCGCGACTGGCCGGTAGCCTCGGCGGTGGCGATCGTCATGCTGCTGCTGCTGATCGTGCCGATCATGTGGTTCCATAAATATCAGCAAAAACAGATGGGGGAACACGGATGAACAACCTACCGGTCGTACGATCGCCGTGGCGAATCCTGATTCTGGTGATTGGCTTTACGTTCCTGTATGCGCCAATGCTGATGCTGGTGGTCTATTCGTTTAACAGCTCAAAGCTGGTGACCGTCTGGGCGGGCTGGTCAACGCGCTGGTACGGCGAACTGTTCCGCGACGATGCGATGATGAGCGCGGTGGGGCTAAGCCTGACCATCGCGGCGGCGGCGGCCACGATGGCGGCCATTCTTGGCACCATTGCCGCGGTGGTGATGGTGCGCTTTGGCCGCTTCCGCGGTGCCAACGGCTTTGCCTTTATGATCACCGCGCCGCTGGTTATGCCGGACGTCATTACCGGGCTGTCTCTGCTGCTGCTGTTCGTCGCTTTGGCACACGCCATCGGCTGGCCGGCGGATCGCGGTATGCTGACCATCTGGTTGGCGCACGTCACCTTCTGTACTGCTTACGTGGCGGTGGTTATCTCCTCGCGTCTGCGCGAGCTGGACCGCTCGATCGAAGAGGCGGCGATGGATCTGGGCGCGACGCCGCTGAAGGTCTTCTTCGTGATTACGCTGCCGATGATTATGCCGGCGGTCATTTCCGGCTGGCTGCTGGGCTTTACGCTGTCGCTGGATGACCTGGTCATCGCCAGCTTCGTATCCGGCCCGGGCGCGACGACGCTACCGATGCTGGTCTTCTCCAGCGTGCGCATGGGGGTGAACCCGGAGATTAACGCGCTGGCGTCTCTGATCCTTGGCGTAGTCGGAATTGTCGGATTTATCGCCTGGTATTTGATGGCGCGCGCGGAAAAACAGCGGGTGCGCGATATCCAACGTGCAAGACGCGGATAATCCTCTTAAAATCGATACGGATGTGCAGTCGATGCCGCGAATGTTCGCGGCATCGTTTTCATGGAAGGCAACACATTGGAACTGTTTACTCGAAGCCGTCGGTCGCATGCCCGTCTGAACGTTCCTGCTTTGGTGCAGGTGGCGGCGCTCGCCATTATTTTAATCCGCTGTCTCGACCTGTTGATGATTATCAATCTGCTCGGGCTGAATGGGATTGGCGAATTTATTCATCGCAGCGTTCAGACCTGGACGCTGACGCTGGTGTTTCTCTCCAGCCTGGTGCTGGTGTTCGTTGAAATCGCCTGCGCCTTTTCGTTGGTCAAAGGGCGTAACTGGGCGCGCTGGGTGTACCTGCTGACGCAGGTGATTGCCGCCAGCTACCTGTGGGCTGCATCGCTTGGCTACGGTTACCCGGAGCTGTTCAGCATCGCCGGCGAGTCGAAGCGGGAGATATTCCGTTCGTTGGTGATGCAAAAAATGCCGGATCTGCTGGTGTTATGCCTGCTTTTTGTACCCGCAGCCTCCCGGCGATTTTTCCGCTTACAATAACGGTGATACAATCCACGCCCCTCTTTGTCTCAAGGTTTTTCTATGCAGTGCGCACTCTATGATGCCGATCGTTGCCGTTCATGTCAGTGGATTGAGCAGCCCGTCGCCGAACAGCTGGCCGCCAAAATGGCCGACCTCCAGACGCTGCTGGCGGCGTTTCCCGTGGCGGGATGGTGCGCACCCGTGTCTGGCCCCGAGCAGGGGTTTCGCAATAAAGCCAAAATGGTGGTCAGCGGTAGCGTAGAACGTCCGCTGCTGGGCATGCTGCATCGCGACGGGACGCCGGAAGATCTGACCGACTGTCCGCTGTATCCGGCCTCGTTTGCCCCGGTATTTGCTGCGCTCAAACCGTTTATCGCCCGCGCCGGGCTGACGCCCTACAACGTGGCGCGCAGGCGCGGCGAGCTGAAGTACCTGCTGCTGACGGAAAGCCAGCTCGACGGCGGCATGATGCTGCGCTTTGTGCTGCGTTCGGACAGTAAGCTCGCGCAGCTGCGCGCCGCATTACCCTGGCTTCAGGCCCAGCTGCCGCAGCTTAAGGTGATCACCGCCAACATTCAGCCGGTACACATGGCGATTATGGAAGGCGAGCAGGAGATTTTCTTTACCGAGCAGCAGGCGCTGGCGGAGCGGTTTAATGACGTTCCGCTGTGGATTCGCCCGCAGAGCTTCTTCCAGACCAACCCCGCTGTCGCCAGCGCCCTGTACGCCACGGCGCGCGACTGGGTGCGGGCGCTGCCGGTCGATCATATGTGGGATCTGTTTTGCGGCGTCGGCGGCTTTGGGCTGCACTGCGCGACGCCGGACATGACCCTGACCGGCATTGAGATTGCCCCGGAGGCTATTGCCTGTGCGAAGCAGTCGGCGGCAGAGCTGGGGCTGAGCAAGCTGCATTTCCAGGCGCTGGATTCGACCCAGTTTGCCACCGCCCAGGCCGCCACTCCGCAACTGGTGCTGGTCAACCCGCCGCGCCGCGGCATTGGCAAAGCGCTGTGCGACTACCTCAGCGCGATGGCGCCGCAGTACCTCGTCTACTCCAGCTGTAATGCGCAGACCATGGCCAAAGATTTTGCCCATCTGTCGGGGTACCGTATCGAGAAAGTACAGTTGTTTGATATGTTCCCGCACACCGCCCATTACGAGGTGTTGACGCTGCTGGTTCGCTGCTAGCGTGCCCAAGCCCGGCAGGTGCAGCGCTGCCGGGCGGTTACAATGGCTAGTGGCTCATGGTCTGAGGCGACATATTGCCTTGCTTCATCTTCTCTCCTTTCATGGCCTCTTTTTTCATGCCGTCTTTTTGCATACCGTCTTTGGCCATCTTCTCTTTGCACATCGTGTCCTGGCACATTTTATCGTGGGGTTTGGCCATGCTGTCATGCATTGGCTCGGCGGCGTGCACGCTCGCCATCAGCAGGGCGCCGAGCGCGGCGGTAGCAATCATTATCTTTTTCATCGTCTGTCCTCATGGTTGATGTTGTGCACCGACAGCATCGCGCGCAGCTCATCACCATGTCCTCACGGAAGTTTAAATAAAATGTGATAACTCACGGCGCCCGGCTGGGTTAAGCTTGAAAAAAAGCGTGGGTGGAATGTTATGAATAGCGCAAAGAAAATCTTGCTGGTGGAAGACGACCAGGACATCGCAACTCTGCTGCGGCTCAATTTGCAGGATGAAGGATACCAAATCGTTCACGAGGCGGACGGCACGCGCGCGCTGGCGCAGCTTGAGGCATCGGTCTGGGACGCGGTGATCCTTGATTTAATGCTGCCCGGCGTCGACGGGCTGGAGATCTGCCGCCGCATCCGGCAAATGACGCGCTATTTACCGGTGATCATTATCAGCGCCCGCACCAGTGAAACGCACCGTGTCCTGGGGCTGGAGATGGGGGCCGACGACTACCTGCCGAAACCTTTTTCGGTGCTGGAGTTGATTGCCCGCGTTAAAGCGCTGTTTCGCCGTCAGGAAGCGATGGGGCAGAGCATCCGCCTGGAGAGCGGGGCGATTGCCTGCCACGGTCTGACCATCGATCCGCTCTCCCGTGAAGTGCGGCTGCACGGCGAGTCCGTTGAGCTAACCCCGCGTGAATTTGATCTGCTGTACTGGTTTGCTCGCCATCCGGGAGAGGTCTTTTCGCGTCTGTCGTTGCTCGATAGCGTGTGGGGCTATCAGCATGAAGGGTATGAACACACGGTCAATACCCATATCAACCGCCTGCGGGTGAAAATAGAGAAAGACCCCGCCGAGCCGGAAATCATTCTCACCGTCTGGGGAAAAGGCTATAAGTTTGCCACCGACAAAAGGAAACCTGCACCATGAGCCGACGGTTGAGCCTGAGCCAGCGGCTGACGCTGGTGTTTACCGCCATTTTGCTGCTGTGCGCGATTGCGGCGTGCAGCGTGCAGCTTTACAACAGCAGCCAGTTCGGTAATGCGATGGTTCAGCGGCTGTCGGCGGGCCTGGCGCAGCAAATCGTCAATCGCGAGCCGCTGCTGGATGCGCAGGGTGGCGTTAATCGCCAGACCCTGAAAACGTTGTTTGACCGCCTGATGACGCTTAACCCGAGCGTAGAGCTGTACCTTATCTCGCACGACGGTACGATTGTCGCCGATGCTGCACCGCCTGGCCACATCAAGCGCCAGCAGATTGACCTCGCGCCGCTGCGGGCCTTCCTCGACGGCGCGGCGTGGCCGGTGTACGGCGACGACCCGCGCAGCCAGGATAAACAGAAAGTCTTCAGCGTGGCACCGGTTTTGCTCAACGGCAACCTGCACGGTTATCTCTACATCATTCTTGAGGGGGAAAACCTCAATGCGCTGGCGGAGAGCGCGTGGCACAAGGCGCTGTGGAGCACCTTCCTTTGGTCGCTGCTGCTGGTGGCGCTGTTTGGCCTGCTGGCGGGAACGCTGGTGTGGTACTGGGTCGCCCGTCCGGTGCGCCAGCTTACCGCCCATGTGCAAGGGGTGGATCAGGACAGCATCAGCGCAATCAGGCAGCTGGCGCAGCAGCCGCTGCAGGCCGATGGCTCTAATGAAGTGGCAATATTGCGTAATACCTATATTGAGCTGGCGCGCAAAATTGCCAGCCAGTGGGATCAGCTTTCCGATAGCGATCGTCAGCGCCGCGAGTTTATTGCCAATATTTCCCATGATTTGCGCACTCCGCTAACCTCACTGCTGGGCTATCTGGAGACGCTATCGATGAAAGCCGACACGCTCTCACCGGAGGATAACCGGCAGTACTTGGCCGTGGCGCTACGCCAGGGGCACAAGGTTCGTCATCTCTCACAGCAGCTGTTTGAGCTGGCGAAGCTGGAGCACGGCGGGATCAAGCCACAGCTCGAACCGTTTGCGATAGGTGAATTAATTCAGGATGTGGCACAGAAATTCGATCTGGCGATTGAGACCCGGCGCTTAACCCTCAAGGTCGAGATCCCGCGCGCGCTGCCGCTGCTGAACGCCGATGTTTCGATGATTGAGCGGGTGGTCACTAACCTGCTGGATAACGCCGTGCGTCACACGCCGCCCGGTGGCACGGTGATGCTGCGCGTCTGGCAGGAAAATGAACGTCTTCAGGTGGAGGTTGCTGACAGCGGGCCTGGCGTCGATGAAGCGCTGCGTGAGGCGTTATTCCAGCGTCCTTCCGCGCTGAGTGCGCAAAGCGTGAGAGAAAATCGCGGTGGCCTGGGGCTGCTGATTGTGCGGCGTATGCTGGAACTGCACGGCGGCAGTATTCGCCTGATGGAGGCCTCTGCGGGCGCTTGCTTCCGCTTTTTCGTGCCGTTATAGATGAGAAAACCCGGTAAGCAGGGCGCTTACCGGGTGAGGGCACTTACTCAGCGAACCATTTGTCGCTGATTTTCTGATAGGTACCGTCTGCTTTAATCGCTTTGAGTGCACCGTTCAGCTGCTCCAGCAGCGCTTTGTTGTCCGGGCGTACCGCGATGCCAAGGCCAATGCCGAAGTACTGCGGATCGGTGACTTTCTCAGTGGCCGCACCCAGCTGCGGGTTCGTTTTCAGCCATTCGTTGACCACGGCGGTATCGCCGAAGACGCCGTCGATACGGCCATTTTTCAGGTCGATAATCGCATTCTGGTAGCTGTCATAGGCGACGGTTTTCACTTCCGGATGCTTGTCCATCAGGTATTTCTGGTGGGTCGTCCCGTTTTCCATACCGATACGTTTGCCTTTCAGGTCATCAAAGGTTTTGAATTCGCCTTTTTTGGCAATCACCAGCGCCGAGTTAGCATAGTAGGCATCGGTAAACGCGACCTGTTTGCTACGCTCAGGCGTGATGTCCATACCGGAGATCACCGCATCGTATTTCTTAAATTTCAGCGCCGGGATCAGGCTGTCAAACGCGTGGTTGGTAAAGGTACATTCGGCCTGAATTTGTTTGCACAGCGCGTTAGCAAGGTCGATATCAAAGCCGACGATCTGGTTGTTCGCATCCATGGACTCAAACGGCGGATAGGTAGCGGACACGCCGAAGCTGATTTTTTCTGCGGCCTGGGCGCCTGCGGCAACGGTGGCCAGTAAGGCGGCCAATACTAATTTTTTCATGGATGAGCTCCTGTCTGTCTCGCTTATGGTTGCTGCCCTGCGTGTGGCATGGAGCTACAATGCCACTTAGTGAATTTATATGCAATATAGTTGAGTAAATATTTTCATTGTTGCAAAAAAAAACGGATAGGCCAGCGGCTTATCCGTTTCGGAATTTAATGGTTATGCAAAAACTAGTCGCGGCGCTCGAAGGCCAGCGCTTTGCGCTCAATCAGGCGCATCAGCAGCGTCAGCAGGCCGTTGACGACGAGATACACCAGCCCGGCGGCACCAAAGACCATCACGTCATAGGTGCGTCCGTACAGCAGCTGCCCGTGGCCCATTACCTCCATCAGAGTGATGGTATAGGCCAGCGACGTACTCTTGAACACCAGCACCACTTCGTTGGAGTAGGAAGAGAGCGCACGTTTAAAGGCGTACGGCAGCAGGATCGCCAGCGTATCTTTCTTACTCATCCCCAGCGCGTTACAGGACTGCCACTGGCCTTCCGGAATGGCGCGGATCGCACCAAAGAACAGCTGCGTGGTATAGGCGGCGCTGTTGAGCGACAGGGCAATCAGCGCGCATAGCCACGGCTCGGAGAGCAGATGCCACAGCACCGGATAGTTTTGCAACGTCGGGAACTGACCCGGGCCGTAGTAAATCAGGAAGATCTGCACCAGCAGCGGCGTGCCGGTAAACAGCGTGATGTAGCCGCGTACCAGCCACACCAGCACCGGCGTTTTCAGCGTCAGGATGATGGTGAAGATCAGCGCCAGTACCAGCGCCACCACAATGGAGGCGACGGTCAGCGTCAGGCTGGTATGCAGCCCTTTCATCAGTTCCGGTAAATACTCGAGCATCAGCCTGGTCTCCGTTCGAAGCGAGTGGTACGCAGGTCAATGCGTTTGAGGATGTACTGGCTCAGCAGCGTGATCACCAGATAGATAGCCGCCGCCACGATGTACCAGGTAAACGGCTCCTGGGTACGCGTCGCGATGCTTTTAGTTTGCAGCATCAGGTCGTTCACGCTAATCAGCGATACCAGCGCGGTATCTTTCAGCAATACCAGCCACTGGTTGCCGAGGCCCGGCAGCGCGTGTCGCCACATCTGCGGCATCACCAGACGGAAGAAGATAGCACTTTTCGACATCCCCAGCGCCTGGCCGGATTCCCACTGGCCCGCCGGTACCGCTTTCAGTGCGCCGCGCAGGGTCTGCGAGGCGTAAGCGGCATAGAGCAGGGAGAGGGCAATCACGCCGCACAGGAACGGGCTGACGTCGAAGTTTTCGATCTGCATCTGAACCGGAATCTGCACGATGCCGAGGTTAATCGTAAAACCGTCGGACAGCGTCAACAGCAGCTGTGAAGAGCCGAAGTAGATAAACAGCACCACCAGGATTTCCGGTAGACCGCGCAGCACGGTGACCAGCGCGGAGCCGAGCCATGCGATAGGGCGCCATTTAACCGACTCCCACACCGCAAAGAACATCGCCAGCGCGAGCCCGATAACCAGTGCACAAACGGCAAGGCCGACGGTCATACCGGCGGCGCTTGCTAAAGGAAACATTTCGTTCATCAAGTCTTACTTCTGGAACCATTTAGCGTAGATGGTTTGGTAAGTGCCATCTTTTTTCACTTTTTCCAGCGCAGCGTTAAATTTCTGCTGCAGCTCGGTGTTGCCCTGACGTACGGCAATGCCCAGGCCGGTGCCGAAGTAACCTTTGTCGGTCACTTTGTCGCCAACGGCGGCCAGCTTGTCGTTATCTTTCAGCCATTCGGTAACCACGGCGGTGTCGCCGAAGACGGCATCAATACGGCCGTTTTGCAGGTCCAGCTTCGCGTTCTGATAGCTGTCGTAAGGCACGGTGGTAATTTCCGGATGTTTATCCATGATAAATTTCTGGTGCGTGGTGCCGTTCTGTACGCCGACTTTTTTGCCTTTCAGCTGATCGATGCCGGTGAACTTGCCCTTCACGCCGACAAACAGCGCGGAGTTATCATAGTACGGAGTGGTGAACAGAACCTGTTTTTCACGCTCAGGGGTGATATCCATACCGGCCATCACCGCGTCAATACGGCGGAACTTCAGGCTAGGGATCAGGCTATCGAAAGATTGGTTGCTGAAGGTACAGGTCGCGTCGATCTCTTTACACAGCGCGTTGGCCAGATCCACGTCGAAGCCGACGATCTGGTTGTTGGCATCCATCGACTCAAATGGAGGGTAGGATGCTTCGGTCGCAAAACGGATAGTTTGAGCAGCGGCAGCGGAGAGGCTGACGCTAGCGAGCAGCGCGGCAATCAGTACTTTTTTCATGATCATTGTCCTGTTCTCAGTGAGAAAGATAATTTCTAAAAGCCTCGGTCTGTGGGCTGTTAAAGCAGCTTGCATCGCCTTGTTCGACGATATAACTGTTTTCCATGTACACCACGCGGCTGGCGGTCTTGCGCGCCACTTCCACTTCGTGGGTGACGATGACCTGGGTAATGTTGGTTTCAGCCAGTTCATGAATGATGCTGACGATTTGGGCGGTGATTTCCGGATCAAGGGCGGCGGTGGGCTCATCAAACAGCAGCACCTGCGGCTCCATCATCAGCGCGCGGGCGATCGCCACACGCTGCTGCTGACCGCCGGACAGGTGCAGCGGATAGCGGTCGCTGAACGGTTTGAGGCGTAAACGCTCGAGCAGTTTTTCCGCGCGCGCCATCGCCTGATCTTTACTCAGCCCCAGCACGCGGCACGGCGCTTCGATCAGATTCTGAACCACGGTCAGGTGCGGCCAGAGGTTGTACTGCTGGAAGACCATGCCGACGTTTTGACGCAGTTCGCGAATCGCTTTATCTGACGGCGTTTTGGCAAAATCGAAATGATTACCCGCAATCGCCAGAGTACCGGACTTCGGCATCTCCAGCAGATTCAGCACGCGCAGCAGGGAGCTTTTACCCGCGCCGCTTGGGCCAAGCAGTACCAGCGTTTCGCCCTCCGGGCACTGCAGCGTGATGTCGAACAGCGCCTGATGCGCGCCATAAAAGCAGTTAATGCCGTCTAATTTAATGCTCATTGATACCCGTCACGAAAGAGTTGTCCTCGCCCTGGAAACGCCAGGTGCTTACTCTGCTGCCGCTCTTACATTTCCCCGCTGAAGGTATCAGCCGTAGAGGAATTATCAGCAATTGAGGCCGCAAATAGTACCTTTGACAGAATAGTTATGCAATATTTGTGCGTTAAAACTTAAATATAAACCAACTTTTCTTTTAAAGTTAGCACAAAATAACGGTCGGGGTGGGCGCGGGGTATAAATGTCGGCATTCCACGGAGAATGCCAGACATTTTGCCGGGATAAAGGATATAGCAGAATTTGTTTACACTTTATTAACGTTTTTCGAGAGATTGGCGCAGCGTGCCCGCTGGCGCGTGGCTATTGTTGCCGAGATAACGCACGTCATCCACCGCCCAGCACTGACCTTCGCGAATCATCAGCACTTCGTCTTTCCAGCTTTGGGTTCCCTGTTTCAAGTCGACGCGTAGCGGAATATTGCGCGCGTCGGTGTTAGGAATGGTCGAGGCGCTGGCGACGTCGGCGCTATCCGGTACGGCGGTGCTGCTGGAGAACAGCCCCGACTGCATCAGCGTGCGCGTGCTGGCGTCCTGGCTGCTGTCGCTCAGCAGTTTGGCCAGCCCATCGCTCAGATATGGCCGCAGCGCGGTGTAGTCGCTGGTCCGACGCTGGATCTGGCTGTCATAAAATTTTTGTGCCACGGTGTCCGGGCCGCCTTCCACGCATTGCCCGACGCGCGCGCCGGTATCTTTGTAAGCAGGGGTGACAGTGGTGCAGGCGCTCAGCAGCAGCGCGGCAGGGAGGATAAATGCAAGGTTGGAGTAACGCATAGTGATTCCTTGTTAGCCGTCTCAACATTAGTCGCTTCTACGCCGGGGGCCGGCGTATCAACCGCCGCCATGCGGCGGGCGAGATTTACGTATACGATAATGGAGTAATCCCTTTTCAAGCATAGCGTATCGGTCCGATAATGTGTTTAGCACTAAGCGCTAAGGCATTGAACGTTAACGAAGGAGCTGTCCATGCAATTTTCAACTACCCCCACCCTCGAAGGGCAACCAATTGTCGAATACTGCGGCGTGGTGACCGGCGAGGCGATTCTGGGCGCGAATATTTTTCGCGATTTCTTCGCTGGCATTCGCGATATTGTTGGCGGACGTTCGGGCGCGTATGAAAAAGAGCTGCGCAAAGCGCGTGAGATTGCCTTTAAAGAACTCGGCGAGCAGGCCGCAGCGCTGGGCGCTGATGCGGTTGTCGGGATTGATATCGATTATGAAACCGTGGGCAAAGACAGCAGCATGCTGATGGTGAGCGTGAGCGGTACGGCGGTCAAAACGCGCAAATGAAACGTTTTCTGACCGTAATGATGCTGGCGATGCTGCTGGCGGGGTGTGCCGGGGAAGAAAAAAAAGCGGTCATTGAAAAGCCTGGATACGTGCTGGATACCAGCCGTTCCGCGCCTGCCGCTTATCCACGCGTTAAGGTACTGGTTATTCACTATACGGCGGATGATTTCGACGGTTCGCTGACCACGCTAACCGGTCAGCAGGTCAGCGTGCACTATCTCATTCCCGCGGTGCCGCCGCTAACGCGCGGCAAGCCGCGAATCTGGCGGCTGGTGCCGGAGTCAGAGCTTGCCTGGCATGCCGGTGTGAGCTTCTGGCGCGGCGCGACGCGCATCAACGACACGTCAATCGGTATCGAGCTGGAAAACCTCGGCTGGCAGAAGTCGGGGGGGACGAAGTCCTTCACGCCGTTTGAACCGACGCAAATCCAGGCGTTAATACCGCTGGCGAAAGACATCATCAAACGCTACAACATTGAGCCGCAAAACGTGGTGGCGCATTCGGATATCGCGCCGCAGCGTAAGGATGATCCGGGCCCGCTGTTCCCGTGGCAGGCGCTGGCGCAGCAGGGGATTGGCGCGTGGCCGGATGCCAGCCGCGTGGCCTTCTATTTGAACGGCCGCTCGCCAAATGCGCCAATTGCCTCATATACCCTGCTGGATTTGCTGGCGCGCTATGGCTACGACGTCAAACCGAATATGACGCGAATGCAGCAGATGCGGGTGATTGCCGCCTTCCAGATGCATTTCCGCCCGGCGCGCTATGACGGCGTAGCGGATATGGAAAGCCTGGCGATTGCCGAGGCGCTGCTGGAAAAATACGGCCAGGGCTAAGCCCTAACGGTGCAGCTTGCCGTGATCCTCAAGCCAGGCGGCGGTACGAATAATACCGTCGTCCAGCGAAACGACCGGCTCGTAGCCTAGCTCTTCGCGGGCGCGGCTGATATCGAGCGTAAAGTCAAAGTTGAGCTTCGATACCCCGTAGTGGGTCAGCGACGGTTCTTTGGCAGATTTATTGCCAAACCGCTCCATGCTGCGGGCAATCATATCCAGCATGGGGTAAGGCACGGAGCGAATGCGGCAGGTGATATCCAGTTCGTCAATTAAGCGCTCAACGATGCTGCGCAGCGTGCGGGGTTCGCCGTTGGTAATGTTATAGGCGCGGCCTGAAGGCAGGTCGTCACAGCGCGGCTGGCTGGCGAGCCACATGGCGTGGGCGGCGTTCTCGTAGTAGGTCATGTCGACCATCGCGTGGCCGCCGCGCGGCAGCAGCACGCTGCCGTAATGGTGCATCATCTGCGCCAGGCGCGGAATAAACACTTTATCGTGCGGGCCAAAGACGCTCTGCGGACGCAGAATGGTGAAACGCGTGTTCGGGTTAGCCTGCGCCAGCATCTGAATGACCTCTTCGCTGGCGGCTTTGCTGCGGGCAAATTCGTTGGCAAAACGGTGAGGACGAAAATCTTCTTTGATGTCCCGATGATGGTGGTAGTCAAAGTAGAGCGACGGCGACGAGATATGGATAAAGTTGCGTACGCCCCAGGCGACAGCCCATTCTCCCAGACGGCGGGTGGCACGGACGTTGGCGAGGTCAAACGCGGCCTGGGTGCCCCACGGCGAGGTGAAGCTAGAGCAGTGCCACAGGGTGTCGACGCCGGCCAGCATCACTTTGGCCTGAGAGGAGACCAGCTCGGTCAGGTCAGCATGGACGAATTCGGCGCCCATTTTCTCCAGCAGTTTGCCCATCGCTTCATTGCGACCGCTCGCTCTGACGCTAATGCCCTTACGGCGCAGATACTCAACTGCGTTTCTGCCTAATCCGCTCGTGGCGCCGGTGACCAGTACCTTCATAATCATCCACAGTGTTAAAAAAGAGTTTCGTGCGCATTCTTCCGTTTATTTCACTCGTATGCAATGGGAAACTAAGACGAAAAAGGGTTAATGCGCATTTTTTCCTGTGACTTCTTCTGCCAGGCGGGCAATACGCCGTGCCATTCCGCGGAAGATGAACAGATGTGCTGGAATCATCAACAACCAGTAGAGTAATCCTGGCATACCGTGCGGATGCCACCAGGCGCGCACGTCAAGTTCCCGATGGCTGCCTTTGTCGACCATCGTGAAGCTCAGGCGACCAAGGCCGGGCGCCTTCATGCCGAAGAGGAGCGTCAGCGCTTTTTCGGGTTCAACAATGATCACTTTCCAGCTGTCGACCGCATCGCCGGGCTGAAGCAGCGGGCGCTCCGGGCGCCCTTTCGCCAGTCGGTGTCCCACCAGCAGATCCATTGCCGCGCGCGTTTTCCAAAGTATATTGCCAAAGAAATAGCCTTCTTTACCGCCCAGACGGTTAACCACCGCCCATAGTGCGGTCAGGCTGGCGGACGTGCTGACGGTAAAGCCGGCCTGTTTGGCAAAAAATCCGTATTCCGGACGCCAGCGAGCGAAAGCCTGCGCGTCGTAGCCCCAGTCGCTGGAGTTGACCAGGCTTTTCTCTTCTTCAAGCGTACGGCGTACCGCCTCATCGAACGGGATCAGCGTTTGTGGGATCAGCGCGCGCAGGGTGCGATCGTCAGCCAGCAGATCGTGCTTCAGCCCCTGGATCAGGGCCTTGGCGATCGTGGGCGGAACGGAGGTGATCACGTTAAGGAACCACACCGAGATCCAGCGAGTGGGGAAGGGAATCGGAATCAGTGGGCGATGACGGCCGCTGACCGCCATAAAATGTTCAAACTGCTGCTGGTAGGTCAGCTCTTCCGGCCCGGCGGCTTCAAACACGCGATGCTCGGGAGACGGATGGTTGAGCAGTTCGACCAGATAAAACAGCAGATTTTCCAGCGCAATCGGCGTGGTGCGCGAGCGCACCCAGCGCGGCGGCGTCAGTATCGGCAGGTTGTAGACCATGTCACGCATCACTTCAAACGCCGCGGAGCCCGCGCCGACGATGATCCCGGCACGCACTTCGCTTACCGGCACACCCGCATCGCGCAGAATATCGGCGGTTAACTGACGGGCGCGCAGGTGCGGCGATTGTTCGTGCGCCGGCGCTTGTAAAGAGCTCAGGAAAATCAGCTGGTTAACCGGGCTTACCCGCAGCGCAGCGCGCACGTTTTCCGCAACCCGGCGTTCGTGCTCGAGAAAATCCTGGCTCTCGCCCATGCCGTGAACCAGGTAGTAGACGGTCTCGACGCCGCTCATCAGCGCCGAGAAGTCGGCGGTTTTTTCGAGATCAACCGAATGGCAGGTGACGCCGGGCAGATTGCGCTTTTGTAGCCGTTCAACGCGACGTGCCACCGCCCGCACGGCATAGCCGCGCTGGCTTAATTCAGACACCAAATGCTGGCCGATGTAGCCGCTGGCGCCAAAAACCAGAACAGACTGCGACACGTTGTCTCCTTAGCGGGCTAAAAAGGCTTTCCAGTGACCCACGACTTCCGTCAGCTGCTGGCGGTTGACGTCGAGATGCGTCACCAGACGTACGATCGGCGACGCGTTTATCAGCACGCCGCGCGCCTGCATAAATTCGCCCAGCGCCGCGGCGTTTTCTTCACCCACCCGGACGAACAGCATATTGGTGTCGTGGCGCATGACATCGGCACCGGCCTCGCGCAGTTCGGCGGCAAGCCAGGCGGCGTTATCGTGATCGTCCTGCAGGCGAGCGACGTTGTTTTGCAATGCGTACAGCCCTGCGGCGGCTAAAATCCCGGCCTGGCGCATGCCGCCGCCGGTCATTTTACGCCAGCGGTTGGCGCGTTTGATGTAGTCGTGATCCCCGACCAGCAGCGAGCCGACCGGCGTGCCCAATCCTTTGGACAAACAGATGGTGAACGAGTCACAGTATTGGGCGATGTCTTTCAGCTCACAGCCGTAGCTGACCAGCGCGTTGAAAATACGCGCGCCGTCGACGTGCAGCGCCAGCCCGCGCGCGCGGGTGAAGTCCCAGGCCTCTTTGAGATAGGCGCGCGGCAGTACTTTGCCGTTGTGGGTGTTTTCAATACTCAACAGCCGGGTGCGGGCGAAGTGAATATCGTCGGCTTTGATTTTGGCCGCGACTTTATCCAGCGGCAGCGTGCCATCACCGGCGGCGTCAATCGGCTGCGGCTGAATACTGCCCAGCACCGCCGCACCGCCCGCTTCGTACAGATAGTTATGCGCCCCCTGGCCGACGATGTACTCCTCGCCGCGTTCACAGTGGCTCAGCAGCGCCACCAGGTTGGCCTGGGTGCCGGTAGGCAGGAACAGCGCCGCCTCTTTGCCGGCCAGCTCGGCGGCGTACTGCTGAAGGGCATTCACGGTGGGATCATCACCATACACATCATCGCCGACCGGCGCGGCCATCATGGTATCCAGCATGGCGCGCGTCGGGCGGGTTACGGTATCACTGCGTAAATCAATCACGGCATTTCCTTTTTAAACTCGGAAGAATGCCCTCTGTTTTACCTGAGCCAGTTGGTTTTCGCCAGTTCGATCACTTCATCACCGCGTCCGCTGATGATGGCGCGCAGCATATACAGGCTAAAGCCTTTTGCTTGCTCCAGTTTGACCTGCGGCGGAATGGCCAGCTCCTCTTTCGCGACAACGACGTCGACCAGCACTGGGCCATCGATGCTGAAGGCGCGCTGCAAAGCCTCGTCGACGTCAGCGGCTTTCTCCACGCGAATGCCGGGAATACCGCAGGCTTCAGCAATGCGCGCAAAGTTCGTGTCGTGCAGCTCGGTACCGTCGGTCAGATAACCGCCAGCCTTCATCTCCATCGCCACAAAGCCCAATACGCTGTTGTTAAAGACCACGATTTTAATCGGCAGCTTCATCTGCACCACTGAAAGGAAATCGCCCATCAGCATGCTAAAGCCGCCGTCGCCGCACATCGCCACCACCTGGCGCCCCGGTTCTGTCGCCTGCGCGCCCAGCGCCTGCGGCATGGCGTTGGCCATGGAGCCATGGTTGAAGGAGCCGAGCAGGCGGCGCTTGCCGTTCATCTGCAAATAGCGGGCGGCCCACACCGTTGGCGTGCCAACGTCGCAGGTGAAAATGGCGTCTTCGGCAGCAAAATGGCTAATCTGCTGCGCCAGATACTGCGGGTGAATCACTTTGTCGCTGGGCTTCGCCAGATCGTCGAGTCCCTTGCGCGCGCTGTGATAGTGCTCCAGCGCTTTGTCGAGGAAGCGGCGATCGTTTTTCTCTTCCAGCAGCGGCAGCAGCGCGGCTAAGGTGGCTTTGACATCGCCAACCAGCGCCATATCCACTTTGCTGTGTGCGCCGATGCTGGCAGGGTTGATATCTATCTGAATGACGGTGCTTTCTGTGGGATAGAACGGGCGGTACGGGAACTGCGTGCCGAGCAGTATGAGCGTATCGGCGTTCATCATGGCATGGAAGCCGGAGGAGAAGCCGATCAGCCCGGTCATGCCGACGTCGTAAGGGTTATCGTACTCAACGTGTTCTTTACCGCGCAGCGCGTGAACAATCGGGGATTTGAGCTTTTCGGCAAACGCCGTCAGCTCGCCGTGCGCCCCGGCGCAGCCGCTGCCGCACAGCAGCGTAATATTGCGCGACGATTTCAGCTTCTCGGCCAGCTTTTCCAGCTCGCTGTGTGGCGGCGTAACAATAGGATGCGGGGCCGGGTACCACTGACTGCTGGCATTTTCCGGAGCGGCCTTCAGCGCTACGTCGCCCGGCAGAACCACCACCGATACGCCGCGATTAAGCACCGCCTTGCGCATCGCAATCGCCAGCACCTGCGGAATTTGCTCCGGCGTGGAGACCAGCTCGCAGTAGTGGCTGCATTCACGGAATAGCTCCTGCGGGTGCGTCTCCTGAAAATAGCCGCTGCCAATTTCACTCGACGGAATATGTGCGGCGATGGCGAGCACGGGAACGTGGTTACGGTGACAGTCAAACAGCCCGTTAATCAGGTGCAGGTTACCCGGCCCGCACGATCCTGCGCAGACCGCCAGTTCGCCGGTCAGCTGTGCTTCGGCCCCGGCGGCAAAGGCGGCTACCTCTTCATGGCGCGTGGGCATCCAGGCAATCGTGCCCATCCGGTTCAGGCTGTCGCTCAGGCCGTTGAGCGAATCGCCCGTTACGCCCCAGATACGTTTGACGCCTGCCTGTTCGAGCGTTTTGGCGATGTAGTTGGCTACGGTTTGTTTCATGGTTTTCCATCTCCTGAAGTGTGATAGCGGTTACAAGTTTAGATGAATCTCATCGTTTCGCCGGAAAAATACCCTTATTTTCAGCGGGTATATTTTGTAAATGAGAAGCAGTAACGTGGTGTTCTACAGGGATAAAACAGGGAAAAACGAAAATGATCACAACATTGTTAAATGCGGTAAATCGCACGCTGGCGTGCGATGATTTCGGCAAGCTGCTGCTGCGTCTGGTGGTTGGCGGGCTGATGCTGTTCCACGGGCTACACAAATTGTTTGACGGCGTGGATGGTATTAGCGCGATGCTGGTGGCAAAAGGGCTGCCGGGCTTTATTGCCTACGGCGTACTGATGGGGGAAGTGATCGCACCCGTCCTGCTGATCCTCGGCGTGCTGACGCGCCCGGCGGCGCTGGTGCTGGCGTTTACGATGGTTGTTGCCTGGCTGATGGTTGGCCTGGATAAAACGGCCGCGCTGGATAAAACCGGGGCGTGGGCAATTGAAAGCCTGGTCTATTTCTTTGTCGCCGGGCTGGCCATTGCGTTTCTGGGGGCGGGGAAATACGCGCTGGGCGCAAAGTCGTCCTGGCAGTAGCCCCCTCTGGTCACACCGTTTCAGAGCTGAAGACGCGTTTCTTCGGCTCTTTTTTTTGCGCTATATAGCGCTTGTTCAGACGGTGAGTGAATAACATTCTCAGCGTAAAAAGTGATATATTTCACATATAATTAACATTCATTTTACTTTTGAGTAAACCCCGCCGCGCGTTATGTTAGCCTGTTTCAAGCCAGCCTATGCTCGATGTGTGCGCCAGGGCAGGGGCCGGTGTTTCGCCCTATGTACTGACAATTCACAGGAGAATATGAATGACGCTGATATCCGTCACAATCCTCACCGGTTTTTTGGGTGCGGGTAAGACGACGCTGTTAAAACGCGTTCTGCATGAAGCGCATGGGCATAAATATGCGGTGATTGAAAACGAGTTTGGCGAAGAAAATATTGATAATGACATTCTGGTGTCCGACGGCGAAGAAACAATCGTCCAGATGAGCAACGGCTGTATTTGCTGCTCAATACGCGATGATTTGCGCACGACGCTCACCATGCTGGCGGCTAAAAGGCATGATGGAACGCTGGATTTTGACCGCGTATTTATTGAAACCACGGGGCTGGCCGACCCGGGACCGGTGGTGCAGACATTCTTTATGGATGAAGAGATTGTCGCCAATTACCACCTGGATGCGGTGATTACGCTGGTAGATGCGAAGCACGCGGAACAGCAGCTTGATGAACGCCCGGAAGCCCGGCGACAGGTGGGGTTTGCCGATCGGATTTTCATCAGCAAAGCGGATTTGGTCAGCGAGGCGTCGCGGCAGCGTTTGATCGCCCGGCTGCGAAAAATGAACCCGCGGGCGGGGGTTGAAACCGCGCATTTTGGTGACGTACCTCTGGGCAACGTGCTGAATGTACAAGGGTTTAACCTCAATGCGGTACTGGATATTTACCCGGAGGAAGACAACCACGGGCACTGTCATCACGAGCACGGTCACTGTGAGCATGACCACCATCATGATGATGTGAGCAGTTTTGTTTACCGCGCGGAGAAGCCCTTCGATCCCGCACGGTTAGAGCGTTTCCTCGGCGCGGTGGTGCAGGTACATGGGCCGCAAATGCTGCGCTATAAAGGGGTGCTCAATATGCAAGGCACCGATCGCAAGGTCATTTTTCAGGGCGTGCATCAGGTAATGGGCAGCGACCTGGGGCCGACGTGGGCGGTGGATGAGCGGCGTGAAAGCCGGATGGTGTTTATTGGCGTCTCTCTTCCGCGAGATATTCTGGAGGCGGCGCTAGATCAGTCACTGGCTTAAGGCTATGATCGGCGAGAATTTAATATCGTTACGGTTAGCAAAGGAAACGCTTAATGAAGTTTGCTCTCGATCGGTCCTCATCCGTCCCGTTGTACAGCCAGATCAAACAGGCCTTGATTGAGGAACTGCAGGATACCGAAAAAGTCGCGGATATCGTGCTAACGGAAGACAGTTTGATCAAACGGTTCCATGTCAGCCGGGCGCCGATACGGCAGGCATTGAAAGAGCTTGAGGATGAAGGTTATGTCGTCAGGCACAGAGCGAAGGGGACGTTTCCCGTACGGGGCGTCAATGTCAGTCTCTCTCCGGCTCTGGAGCTGGGAGGCATCAGCCGCTATTTAACCGAGCAAGGGCTGAAGCCGACGTCTCGCGTTGTGACGCTGGCGCGCGTGGCGGCACCGCAAGAGGTGAATGACATTCTGGAACTGGATGCATCGACGAAACTGCTGTTTGTTCAGCGGGTTATTTTCGTCAAGGGGACGCCTTTAGTCTGGAGCTCGACGTATCTGCATACGCCGTCCGACTATCTGCCGAATATCAACGAGCTTGAAGAAGCCGGAACGATGTTTGCGCTCGTGGATAAGCAGCTTGGGCTGACGTTCACCCGTGGGGTGCAGAATATCTGGGCGACGGCGGCCAGTCAGGAAGAAGCAAAGGCGCTGGATGTTGCACCCGGCTCGCCGGTGATGGTGGCGGTAACCACGTTGTATTCCCGCGAAGGCAAACCGGCAGGGTGGCGTCGCGCGGTGCATCGCGCCGATGATTTTAAGTACACGTTTGGGCTAAACCGATAGCTAATTTTTTTAAATGCTATTGTTATAATAATCTAACATTAGACTAATCTATTGTTAGGTTACCTGAGGAAAGGTACCGCTTATCAGTGGGCTGTCGGCAAGCGAACCCTTCCACGTTGAATGGAGGTTAAGAGGTAAAAATGTGCATTAAACACAGCAAGGGGATACCCGAGCCGACGCTACCGTTCACATCGCTATTTTTAGAACGCGCAAAGGGCAAGGGTTACAGCAATGCGACTGTCAACACGGTGCTTGGGCCGGTGGCGGCTGACCAGCTTGGCGTGACGTTAGTCAGCGAATCGCTGATGTATGTGTTACCCGGCGCACAGTACGCTTTCGATATCGACATCGACAGAGCGGTATGTTTTGAGGCGATTGCCGAGAAACTCCGGGCCTTCCGGGCAGCCGGTGGCGGTACGATTGTCGATATCACCGGGATGTTTGAAGGACGGGATCTGCGCTTGTACGAGGCGCTTTCCCGAGAGACCGGCGTGCATATCATCGCCTCAACCGGGATGGGCCCGGAAGCCATGCTGGGCGGCTACTTCCTGACGCCGCAGACCAATCCTCCCACCCCGTGGTCGGCGCAGAAGTTTGCCGAGCTGTTTGGTCAGGAAGTGAATGAAGGGATGGTCGTGCCGCGCATTGAGCGCCGCGCCGCCGCCGGCATCATTGCCACGGCGACCACGCGCGATGGCATGACCCCGACCGATGAAAGCCTGGTACGCGGCGCGGCGCGAGCAGGGGCCGCTTATGGCGTACCGGTGCGGATCCGCTGCGGGGCAGATGCACCGGCAGAACTGCAGCTCGCGCTGGGGGAATCGCTGGCGCCGCAGCGCATCGTCATGGCGGATATCGACAGGCGCGATGCGGTTGAAAACGGCTGGCCGTTTGCCATGGTGCAGGCGGGGGCGATGATTGCCATCGATCATATCGGTTCTGATGACGCCGATTACATTGATGACGCGGCGCGTGTGTCTTTGATCCGAGAGCTGATTGCCGCAGGTTATGTCGAGCGCATTTTACTTTCTTCCAGTGCGACCGGCGTCGCGTTCGGCGCGCCGGGCAACGATCGCGGCTATGTCGATGTGCTGACGCGGTTTGTCCCGATGCTGCTGGAGGCTAGTGTCTCAGCCGAGCATCTCAATCAGATTTTAATCACCAACGTCGCGGCGCTGCTCAGCGTCATGGGGGAAGATAAATGACACGCGTAAACACGGTACTGGGGACGATCTCGGCCGCAGAACTTGGATTTGTCGCCATCCATGAGCACATTGGCTATGGCATGCCGGGCTGCGAACTGGATAGCCGCTGGTGGAAAACCCCCGAAGCGCGCTATGAAGAGACGGTGCCCAAGCTGCGACTGTTCCGCGAAAACGCACGGCCTTGGGGCGCGGCGACCTTTGTGGAGGCGACGGGCATCTGTAACGGCCGTGATATCGATTATTACAAATCGCTTTCTGATAAAACGGGCGTGCACATTGTGGCCAGCACCGGTTTTGTCGGCGGTGATACCGCGTTGCCTTTTTTTGAACAGGCCAGCGTGGAATACCTGACCGATCAGTTCGTTCACGAAATCACCGTGGGTATCGGCAAGTCCGGCGCGAAGGCCGGCATTATCAAAGTTGGGGTCAGCCGCGGCTTTAAGATGAAAGCGTTGGATAAACGCATTTATCGTGCGGCTGCCCGCGCCTCTCGCATCAGCGGCGCGCCGATTTTCACCCACCTTTCGGTGGATTCTCAGCCGGCGCTGGATATTTTTGCCGAAGAAGGGCTGCCGTGCCATCGCGTGCTGTTTGGCCATGCGGATGATGGCGTCAGCCAGGGAAAAATCAACGAACAGGCGCTGCTTGCCTCCGGTGCGCGCATCGGCTTCGACACCTTTGGCTACGATCTTGAGCTGCCTGACCCACCGTTCTGGGGCCGCCATCGTCAGGAGCGTTTGCAGCATTTCTTACGCTTCCTGCGCGAAGGACGTGTGCATCAGGTACTTGCCTCGGCGGATGCCAACTGTTCGCCGTTAGGGTGGCCAGGCGTGAAGGGGCATACCGTCAATTACCTCTTCGAACAGCTGATTCCTGATCTGCAGGCCGAAGGTATCGGTGCGGAAACGATCGATAAGCTGTTTATTCGCAACACGGCTGAGTTTCTTACCCTACAGCCGTTCAGCGATGCGACACCACAGCCACACCCGGGAGTGTAAACCTCATGACGCCACAAATAATAAAAAATCTGAACGTTGCCGTGATTGGCGCAGGCTATGCGGGCGCGACGGCGGCCCACGCGTTGAAGCTGCTGGGGGCCAACGTGACGGTCTATGAACAGGCGCAAGAGTCGCGAGAAGTGGGCGCGGGTATTGGCCTGCGGCCCTCCACGATGGCGCAATTTCAAAAGCTCGGCATTGTTGAGGTGATTAAGGCCGTCACCTCCGCAAGCGACTATTTCGAAATTTTAACCAAGGACGGGCAGCGTATTGCGATGGAAGAGTGGCCGGAAAAGCACACGTACGGCGCCTCAACGCATTTCGTGCATCGCGGTGACTTTATTCAGGCGCTGTTAAGCGTACTGCCGCCGGAGATGGTGAAGTTCGATCACCGCCTGACGCGTATTGTGGATAACGGCACGGGGGCTCGCGTGGAATTCGCCAACGGCGTCGCCATCGACGCTGATCTGGTGATCGCCGCCGACGGTATTCGTTCGCAGGTCCGCCAGCAGCTGTTCAGCGATAAACCGCCGGTATTCGCCGGTGAACATGCCTATCGCGTGGTGATCCCGGCGCGCGATACCTTCGGAATGGTGGACGACGGCAACCTGCGCATGTACGTGGGAATGGGCACCAAGATTTATCTGCTGCCGCTGCTGCACCGCCATGAAGTGTCGTTTGATGTGACCTGCCTGTCAGCGGATGCGTCGCCGGTGCCGGTTCTGAATAAAGCGGAGCTGCTCAGAGTCGTACAGGGGTTCGATCCGCGGCTTATTCACATCACCGAAGGGCTGGATATGGCGCAGGTGAACCTGCGCGCGGTGTATGACATCGACCCGGTGGATACCTGGAACAGCCGCTGCGTGGTGCTGATTGGCGATGCGGCGCACGCCATGTGCCATCACCAGGGGCAGGGGGCAAACTCGGCGGTGCTGGATGCCGGAATTCTGGCCGATTGCATTGCGCAGGAACCGTCCCTCGCCCAGGCGCTGGCGAACTTTACCGCGAAACGTAAACCGATGACCGATGAATTACAGCGCTTATCCCGCCAGGGGTGGAGCGAAGATGAAATTCAGAGCGTATTTCCAAATCAGCACGAAGGCGAGATTGCCACCTGGGGATAATATGACACTGCACACGACAATTGCCGATTTTCTCAGCACCCTCCCGCCGCCACCGCCGGGGCCGTTAAACCCACAGGCGATGCGCGCGGGGGAAGAGCAGCAGGCGGCGCGGCAGGAGAACCGTCTGCCCATGGCGTCGGTTGAGGACCGCACGCTGCCAACACAGGCCGGTGAAGTTAACGTACGTCTCTATACGCCAGACCACCAGGCGACGCACGGCGCAGTGGTTTATTTTCACGGCGGTGCCTTTTTCCTCGGTAGCCTGAATACCCACGATCACGTCGCCCGTGAGCTCGCCCGCGCCACGCAGTGCGTCGTCGTGGCCGTGGACTACCGGCTGGCGCCTGAACATGCTTTCCCTGCCGGTCTGCAAGACTGCTATGCGGTCGTAAAATGGCTGGCGCAATACGGCGCGCAGGCGGGAACGGGAATGGGCTGGGACGGTCAGACACTGGCCGTGGCGGGCGACAGTTCGGGCGGCAACTACGCCGCTGCGGTCGCCGCCATGGCGCTTGATGACGGACTGCAGTGTATTACGCATCAGGTGCTTTACTACCCGTCCGTCGATCTGGATTTCGATAGCACGCGTTATGCATCACGGATAACCAACGCGGTTGGCTATGGTCTGGAAACCGCCATGCTCAAACCGTTTAATGCGTTTTACCTCGATAGCGGGGCCGATCCGCAAAACCCGCTGGTCTCGCCAATCAAACGGCAGAATCTGGCCGGGCTGCCTGCGGCCCTGATTGTTACCGCGCAGTACGATCCTTTGCGCGATGAGGGGGAACGGTATGGGCAAAAGCTGGCGCAAGCGGGTGTGGCGGTGAAGGTGCATCGCTATGAAGGGGCTGGACACGGCTTTATTCAGCACTTTTCCTGGCTGCCTGAATTTCAGGGCGTTTACGCTGAAACGGCGGCGTTCCTGCGGGGGACGCGATGAGCAAGGCTGTGGACATTCATCCGCTGTACTCCGAGTGGGGGCGCTTTGGCCTGTACAGCTTTTTTATTGATAGCAGCGAACCGGTGATTATCGATACCGGGATCGCCAGTTCGCCTTCGGTCGGGATTGCACCGGGCCTCAGCGCACTCGGGCGGCGGGTGGAAGATATTCGCTGGATCCTGCTGACGCATGGCCATATTGATCACATTGGCGGCGCCTGTGCGCTGTGGGAAATGACCGGCCGAAAAGCGAAGGTCGTGATTCATGAAGCCGATGTGCCGTTCCTGCGCTCGCGGCGGACCCACGTCGAGGAATATCTGCAGGGACGAGGGCGCTATATCAACGATCCGCAGGGTGAGGCCAGGCTCTCGGCGGCCTGTCTGGCCGCCATTTCCGGTGAAATGGAGCCCGACGTGATCGTTCGCGATGGCGACGAGCTGTCGCTGGGGGCGGATTTGCGCATCAGAGTGCACTCCGTGCCCGGCCATTCGGCGGGCTCGGTGGCTTATGAAGTCATCGGGCAGGGGGATGTTTTTGTCGGTGATGCGGTGCAGATCCACGGGGCGGCTAACGGTTTTCCGGGCTATGTGGATCCGGACGCCTATCGCGTCAGCCTGCGGCATCTGCGCGATACCGTCCAGCCGGAACGTCTGTTCCTCGGGCATCCCTATCGCAGCCAGGGGGAAGCGCCGCTTGGCGTGGTGCTCAATCGACAGCAGGCGGCGGATAAAATCCAGGAAAGTCTCGATATTGAAGCCCGGGTGCGTCATGCCGTCGTCGAAGTCGGGGCGGACGCCGGGGATATTGCCCAGGCCCTATGTTCGCCGTACTGCTGCATCGCCGAAGCGCTGTTATATGAAGGCGACCCGCGGCTTGAACCTTCTCCTTTTTTCACTACGATGCACGGCTATTTTAACCAAGGATATCGCTCATGATTGTTTTGAAAGACTTACGTGTCCCTATGCGTGATGGCGTTCACCTGGCCGCAGACGCTTATTATGCGGAAGGTGATGAACCGCGTCCGGCGTTAATCGCGCTGAGCCCGTATGGCAAAGAGCTGCAGGCCCTGGCGTTGACTATTCCTCCGCAAAAACGTCCCTCCCCGCTGTGGGACGGCTGTATTGAAGCGGGTGATATTACGCGGGTCGTGAAGGAGGGGTATGTCCATGTGATTGGTGATGTGCGCGGCTCCGGGGCGTCTGAAGGTGAACACATCGGTAATTACAACGCGGGCGGCGTACCGCTGGGTCAGGATGCCTACGATTTTATCGAATGGGTTGCCGCGCAGCCGTGGTGTAATGGTTGCGTCGGGATGATCGGTATTTCCTACTTTGGTTCCATGCAGGTGTTTGCCGCCTCTGAGCGGCCGCCAAGTCTGAAAGCCATTTTCGTCAGCGGCGGTCACTTTGATTTTTATGAAACCACCTACCATGGCGGCATTATGTGGCTGATGCCGCGCGCGGCTCGCGAAGGGCGCGGAGGCGATTCCGGCTGGGCCTTTACGCACCGTCATAAGTCGCGGATGCTGGAAACCTATACCCCGGAAGAAATCAAGTCGCGCGTTGCCGCACGGCTTGCGGACCCTGACGTCGCCGCCTGGCCCAATATGGTGCACATTCTTCATTACCCTATTCACCATGAATCCTGGTTCGATATCATCACCAATGAGGTCGACGGCGAATGGTATGAAGAACAGAATCCGATTAACCTGGCAAAAAACATAGATATTCCCGTTTATCTGCAAATCAATCAGGGGCGTGGCTGGACCGTTGACGGTACGATTGCGCTGTTTGACCAGTTACAGTGCCCCAAAAAGCTGGAGATCGGGCCCTACCCGCCGATGCAAACGCGGCCGTGGGTGGATGAGCATGACACCATGTTCCGCTGGTATGACTATTGGCTGAAAGGGATCGATAACGGCATTATGGATGAGCCCGCCGTCAAGGTGCACGTTGAGGGAACCCGCCGCTGGAGTACCGGCGAACAGTGGCCGGTGAAAGCGGTCGGCTATCAACCGCTTTATCTGCGCACGCGCGGCAAGCTGAGCCCTGAGCCAGAGGCTTACGGCGCCGATATTTCTTACCCGGAAGGTTTTTTCCAGGCGCCGCTCACCATTACCGACAAAGTCGAGAAATTGACGTGGTCCACCGATCCTTTTGACGCGGTGACGTCGGTACATGGCGTGGGGGCTGCGCATCTGTTTGTCGAGATCGACCAGCCTGATACCAACTTAATTCTGCGACTGTGGGATGAAGCGCCATCCGGCAAGCGTCAGCTGGTTTCAACCGGTTTTCTCAAGGCGTCGCACCGCGAGCTGGACGCCCGGACGACGGAAGGCAACCCGCATCATCCGCATACCCGCAGCGTGCCCGTGGAACCGGGAACCATCAACGAATATGTGGTGCGCATTTATCCTTTTGCCAATGATTTTTGTATCGGGCACAAGCTGGTGGTCGAGCTGATGTGCAATGAGCCGATGGTGGATGAGCACAATTCTCTGCTGCCGCCTGACGCCTATCATCTGCCGGTAGGGCAGCCGGTCACGCATATCATTTATCGGGATGCCGCACACCCGTCGCGTTTAGTCTTGCCGTTTGTTGCCCAGCCGAAGGCGAATCACAGACCGCACGATAGCGTCGTTAACGAATATCACTTACTGAGAAAATAATAAAAAAACGATCCGACTTTTATTAACAATAAATAGAGCCCGTCAGGCGTTAATGATTAACGTCAGGTGAATCGTTGTTTTCAAAAAAGGAGTGTGAATGAAAGCCGTCCTCTGAGAGAGATGTAAATTTCATTGTAGTCATATATAAAACGTTATAGCTCAGGGTTAATTGCCGCCAGCGAAGGCTTTTGATGTCTGAGTTATAATGGCTTTCTTTACAAGGAAAGTTAATTTCCTTGGTTTTGCTGTGCGCTGTTTTTACGCGCTGCAGGAATATTTATGACGGTGGCCTGAGATATCCATTTATTATCGTTAAATACAACGGTAATAAATGTCGGTATTCATTATGGCTGCCTGATGTATGAGAAAAGAGGTTTATTCTAACGGTCTTAAATAAAGAGGGTTATATCGTGACATCCAGAGTTCATGTCAATAAACGCGGCATTGCCGCCATTATGCTCGCGCACTGCGCCGGGATGGTCGATCTGGTCGCGCTGCCGGTTTGGGTGGGGACGCTGGTCGGGCTGTATGGTTTCGACCCGCAGGCTTCCGGTGGGCTGCCGACGTTATTTCTGCTCGGCGCGTCTTTAGCGAGCATTACGATTGCCCCGCGGCTCAATCAGTTAAACGGCCGGCGGGTGGTGGTGGCCGGTTTTGGCTGCGGTGCGCTGCTGCTGATGGCCAGCGCGCTGACGCGGGATTATAGCCTGCTGGTGGCCCTGCATTTTGTCTGTGGCCTGGCGGTAGGGGCCGCGCTGAGCGTGACGCACGGCACGGTTGGGCACTGCGCTAACCCGCACCGACTATTCGGGCTGGCAGGGCTGGCTATCGGTATTCTGGGGATCGTGTTTCTCGGCGTGGCGCCGGGGATGATTGCCCGGTTCGGCGGGCCAACTTTGTTTCTGATGTTAAGCGGCCTGATGGCGCTGGCCGCGGTGGCATCGCTGCTCTTTTTCCCTATCGCCTTCGCCGTCAGCGAGACAAAAAACGCCGCCACCACCGCGCCGCTTGGCCGGGAAGTGTGGTTCTGCATCGTCGGGATAGCGCTACTCTGTACCGCACAGGCTATGACGTTATCTTTCTACGAAAGGTTGGGCATTGCCAGAGGCTTCGGCGTTGAGCTGGTTACCCTGGCTTTGGTGGGGTACGGCATCGTTGCCATTTTCCCCTCGCCGATTGCCGCGCTGCTCGAAAAACGGCTCAGCGCCACGGTGGTTATCTGTATTGGTCCGCTATTTCAGGCATTTTTCGCGATGATGGCGACCCACAGCGATAACTATCTGCTGTATGCGCTGAGCGGAGGAGGAATGGCGTTTACGATTCTGTTTACCCATACCTTCGCGTTTGGTCTGCTCGCGCGCCTGGATTTATCCGGCCGCGCCGTGGCGGGAACGCCGGCAATGATGATGGCCGGCGCCGCAGTAGGCCCCTTCCTTGGCGGAACCTTAGTGAAACTCTTTAGCTTTGAGGCCATTGGTATTGCCGCATGTTTTATTGCCGCAGTACAGGTCATTTTATTTAATGCGACACGGCTACGCGTGCGCAGCAAAACAATAGCGCTGCCGGAACCCGTCGAATAAACGCTATTTTATTTTTCGATTTATTTTATTCAGGCGTAAACGATAAACACAGACGGTACTTTTTTCTGATATTTCAAAAACCCTACTAATAATATTAATAGATGGCGACGACGTCTTGATAAGACGACGTACGGCATCATAAACGGAAATAAACAGATGAAAACGAAAACAAACACGCTGCTGGCAGTTATTGTTCTGATGATAATAAATAGTAAAGGCGCCTATGCTGAGGGGGCGGGTATGCCGCCACTGAGTCAGGGTGAGGCGCTTATCTATAATCTGGCGCAGGCCGGGTTAATGTACGAATTTAACAGCTATGAAGATTATGGCACCGTACAGGCGCGAATTGGCCAGGCGCGGGCGGAAATAGAGGACTCGCGGGCAACGGGGCGAACCTCTGGTTATAAAGATTCCGCCAATGTCGGCGTGTTACCGGTCGATCTGTTTTATTCTCTCCCGGGAGACAGCAGCCATGGATTCCTGAAGCTGGGCGGGTTTGCCAACGTTAACTATCGCGATAAGAACCAGACTCAGGTTTATTCGCGCGCAGGCCGTATTGAGCTTGAGTATCTGAACGCGCCCTCTCAGGACACGTTGCTTGGGATTGGGGTCTTTACGGAGAAGCAGATCATCAACTTTATTCACAACGATGGTCAGACCCGCGACCTCGGGTACGGCGTACGCGGCGATATCGTGCAGAAGTTTAACGCCTGGTGGGGGCTTGCTGCCCGCGCAGAGTACTTTTGGGCCGACGGTGAGACGCATATCCCTCTGGGTGGGGGTATGAAATATGGCTACGATCAGGACTGGAACCGGGTTTACGCCCAGCTTAGCCTCGTGGGGACGTTTACCCGGCAGTCGTTAGGCTTTCTGCCACAAGGGTGGGCATTCCATCCGACGTTAAAAGTGGCCTATCAGGATAACCATTACAATGATGTTGAAGATACGTTCGGCAACACGGTGAACGGTACGGAAGGGCCAAATGACGCTTACGCCATGATAACGGCCAACGCGCGATTTGAGGATACCGACCTTCGCCCGGGAAACATTGCACCCATGCTGGAACTGGGCGTTAACCAGGAGGTTAAAAACGATCTCAATACGGTGGTAAAAGACCCGACCAGTCTGCATACGTCAATCGGGGCATCGGTTAACTTCGGCCATGGCGCCATGATGAACGTGGCCTATTCACGCAATGACGGTCTGAAGGGGGAACGGCGCGATCAGGCGTTAACCCTGCATTTCGGACTGCTGTACTGACGCCAACGGGCATAAAAAAAGCCGCCCGGTATGCGCGGGCGGCTTGTGGGGAAGGGGGCGTAGAATTACGCCAGCACCAGATCGCCCTGCGGATGACAGGAGCAGGCCAGTACATACCCTTCGGCGATTTCCGCGTCGGTCAGCGTCATGGTGCTGCTGACCGTGTAATTACCGGAAACCACTTTGGTTTTACAGCAGCCGCAAACACCCGCACGGCAGGCGGCGACAACCGGGACTTTATTGCTTTCCAGCGCGTCCAGCAGCGTGGTGCCCACCGGCGCATAGAACTGTTGCGCTGGCTGCAGTTTGGTGAACTTCAGGCCGCTGGTGGCGGCTTCGGCAACAGGTGTGAAGAACTGCTCTTTAAAGAAGCGCGTCACGCCCAGCGCTTTCACTTCTTTCTCGACCAGATCCATATACGGCGCCGGGCCGCAGGTCATCACGGTACGCGAAGTCAGATCCGGCACGCTTTGCAGCAGTGCGGTAGTGAGTCGGCCAGAAACAAAGCCGTGGGTGGCGTTGTTTTCAGCGACTAATGTCACCGGATATTCACGCCATTCGTCAGCAAAAATGACATCCTGCGGCGAACGCACGTTAAAGATCACCTGCACATCGGCCTGCGGGCGGTATTTTGCCAACCAGCGACGCATTGACATGATGGGCGTCACGCCGCAGCCGGCGGCCAGCATCAGGAACTTGTCTTCTGTTTTATCTTCACAGGTGAATTCACCCATGGCATCGGACAGCCAGATATAGTCGCCGCGCTTCACGTCGCGGGTCAGCCACTGTGAACCTGCACCTTCGTCAATCCGACGGACGGTCAGCGTAATGTATTCGCTAACGCCCGGCGTTGAAGAAATCGTGTAGGCACGCAGCGTGTCCGCTGAATTACGTACGCTGACCAGTGCATACTGCCCGGCGCGGTACGGATAATAGTCGTGGCACAGCAACGAAATTGTCCATACATCCGGCGTTTCCTGATGGATGTGGTGAACCTGCATCCGCCACGGGCACTGATGAGTTGGCATTGTCATTCTTTACTCCTTACGCGCTCAGCAGCTGCTTCATATCTTCTTCAACGGTGGTCACGGAACGCAGACCGAATTTCTCGTTGAGCACAGCCAGCAGGTCCGGCGTGAAGAAGCCAGGCGCAGTCGGGCCAGTGACGATGTTTTTCACGCCCAGCGACAGCAGGGTCAGCAGAATCACAATCGCTTTCTGTTCGAACCAGGAGAGCACCAGAGACAGCGGCAGGTCGTTCACGCCACAGCCCAGTTTTTCCGCCAGGGTGACCGCCAGGATGATGGCAGAGTAAGCATCGTTACACTGACCGGCATCCACCAGACGCGGCAGACCTTCGATATCGCCGAATTCCAGTTTGTTGAAACGGTATTTACCGCAGGCTAGGGTCAGGATCAGGCAGTCGTCCGGTACGCTGGTGGCGAAATCGGTGAAGTAGTTACGTTCACCGCGCGCGCCGTCGCAGCCGCCGACCAGGAAGATGTGACGCAGTTTTTCGCGGCTGACCAGGTCAATCAGGGTATCCGCAGCGCCCAGCAGGGTCTGGCGACCGAAACCAACGGTGATCAGATGCGGAATTTCGCTGTACGGGAAGCCCGCCATTTGCTGAGCCTGAGCGATGACCGGACCGAAGTTGTCGCCTTCAAGGTGGCTCACACCTGGCCAACCGACGATGCTACGGGTCCAGATACGGTCGTCGTAGGCACCCACGGTCGGGTCGATGATGCAGTTAGAGGTCATCACGATTGGGCCAGGGAAGCGGGCGAATTCAACCTGCTGGTTCTGCCAGCCGCTGCCGTAGTTACCGATTAGGTGTTTGAACTTACGCAGTTCCGGATAGCCGTGCGCTGGCAGCATTTCACCGTGGGTATAGACGTTCACGCCAGTCCCTTCGGTTTGCTCCAGCAGGTTGTACAGATCTTTCAGGTCGTGACCGGAGATCAGAATACATTTACCTTCGGTTGCTTTAACGTTGACCTGAGTCGGGGTCGGGTGGCCGTATTTGGTGGTTTCACCGGCGTCCAGGATGCTCATCACTTTGAAGTTCATCTGGCCGATTTCCATTGAGCACTCCAGCAGAGCGTTCATATCGGCAGGCCAGGTACCCAGCCACGCCATGATTTTGTGGTACTGCGCATAGATATCGTTGTCGTACTGACCGAGAACGTGGGCGTGCTCCATGTAAGCTGCCGCACCTTTCAGGCCGTACAGGCACAGTAGACGCAGGCCGAGGATGTTCTCGCCGATGGTCGCTTTGTCTTTATTCGGGGTAAATTCCGCAGCCTGCTTTTGCAGAGCGCCCAGGTCGTCGCTGGCGAGCTGCAGCTCTGCCATCGGGTTATCAACGGTGGCGTTAGCATCAACGGCCAGGCACTGCGCTTTCAGCGCTTCACGCATGGCGATGGCTTGACGGGCATAGCCAACAATACGCGGGGAATCGAAGTTAACGTTAGTCAGGGTAGAGAAGAACGCGCGCGGGGCGAAGTTATCGACGTCATGGCTGATAATGCCGTATTCGCGAGCTTTCACCGCCCATGCGGACAGACCTTGCAGGGAGGCAATCAGCAGATCCTGCAGATCGGATGTTTCAGCGGTCTTACCGCACATACCCTGTGCATAAGAGCAGCCGTTCCCTGCCGGAGTACGGATGGTTTGTTCACATTGCACACAAAACATGGTCACACCTTTTAAAGTTATATTTAATATACATGTTTAAGGGTAAGCCTGGTGCTAAGCCTTGAAAAGGGCTTTTTCGTGCAACTTAAAGGGAGGTTGATTTAGCGCAATTTTGGCGGCAGCCGTCGCTACCGCCAAGGAGGTATCAGGCGGTGAAGAAGGCCATCATCAGCGGCACCAGCAGGCTCAGAATAAAGCCGTGGACGATCGCTGGCGGCACCATTTCGACGCCGCCGGAGCGCTGCAGAACGGGCAGCGTAAAGTCCATCGACGTTGCACCGCACAGGCCGAGGGCGGTAGAGCGGCTGCGGCGAACCAGACCGGGAATCAGCATAATCGCCAGCAGCTCGCGTGCCAGGTCGTTAAAGAAGGTCGCACTGCCGATAACCGGCCCGTAGGCGTCGGTCAGCAGAATGCCGGACAGCGAATACCAGCCGAAGCCGGAAGCCATGGCCAGGCCGGTCTTAAGCGGTAGCCCAAGCAGAAACGCGTTTATCACCCCGGCGACCATCGAACTGGCGACGACGACCAGCGCAATCACCATACCGCGGCGGTTGAGAATAATTTGTCGGAGCGTCATGCCGCTATTTCGTAGCTGGATGCCGACAAGGAACAGCAGGAAGATAAGCGTATATTCGCTGGCGTCGGTGGCATGCTGCAAAAAGGATAATCCGCTCAGCCCAAGGACGAACCCGGCAATAACCACAAAGCACAGCTTTAATGATTCCAGCGTCATCGCGAGACGCGAGGGTAATTTTTCCTGATGGTGTGGGTGACCCCAGGGCAACACTTTTTCCAGCCACATTAGCGCCGCGATATTGCAGCATAAAATAACCACAATGCTAATAGAGGAATAGTGGAAGATGGCTAAGAGATTGGTCGCCAGATTATCCAGAAAGGCCAGGCTGATCCCCATAAAAAACAGAATCAGATAAACAATCCAGCTCAGCAGACGGTTGATTAGCTGCAGCGCGCTGCGGTGGGTGAGGGGAATAAGGTAGCCAATAATGAGTGGCACCAGAATGATTAGCAATCCCGATAACATGGCGTGCTCAGTTCCTTGCAGTGTTGAAATAGCGCACAGACACTACCGAAAACCCCATTCTGAGTAAAGCCACGAAAAAAGAAAGACCCGACAGAGTCGGGTCTTTGGAGGCCGGGTAAGGCTATGCCGTTATCCGGCAATGTGCCTGATACTGCCTGATGGCGCTATGCCTATCAGACCGGCAGGCGGCTTATTTCTTTTCCAGCAGGGTGCGATAAATCACACCACCCAGGATACCGCCGATGATTGGCATGACCCAGAACAGCCACAGCTGGTCAAGCGCCCAGCCGCCCTGGAAGATAGCTACCGCGGTGCTACGCGCCGGGTTAACGGAGGTGTTGGTGACCGGGATGCTGATCAGGTGAATCAGGGTCAGTGCCAGGCCGATGGCGATCGGCGCAAAGCCTGCCGGCGCGTTTTTATCGGTTGCGCCGTGAATAACCAGCAGGAAGCCGCAGGTCAGAACAATTTCAATCACGATAGCGGACAGCATAGAGTAGCCGCCAGGGGAGTGTTCGCCGTAGCCGTTGGAAGCAAAACCGCTGGCTGCCGCATCGAAGCCCGCTTTACCGCTGGCAATTAAGTACAGTACGGCTGCCGCAATAATCCCGCCGACAACCTGTGCGACAATATAGCCAATCACCTCTTTCGCCGGGAAACGGCCGCCGGCCCACAGGCCCAGCGTGACCGCCGGGTTAAAATGGCCGCCGGAAATATGGCCCACGGCAAACGCCATGGTCAGAACGGTTAAACCGAACGCCAGCGCAACGCCCACAAAGCCAATCCCTAATTCTGGAAACGCTGCCGCCAGAACGGCGCTACCGCAGCCACCAAATACCAGCCAGAAGGTGCCGAAGCACTCTGCAGCCAATTTTCTAAACATAACCACCTCGAATTAAAAAATATTATCGTCATAAAGGGTGACGACTGAATATATCCCTACCAAAATGGGTGGCAGGCATAGTCCTCATTATTTTAAAAACGAACGTCATCCCTTCACCAGTTAAATAAGTACCTGAACTTTGATACAAAACAATGTGGTGTTATTCCTTAAGCAATTCATTCTTTGATTTTGAGTGTAGTGCATTATTTTCAGAATAATCGGGGAAGGTGATAGGGAGCGCACTTTATTACTTTCAGTGGTTAATAAAACATCAGTCCGTCAGAAAGTGGGGGCCGCGCCGGGTGTCAAGCGCCGCGCATGCCGCTATACTGCCGATAACGAAAGGATGACCGCTATCGTGTTACGGAGGAGTTATGCTTCTTGAGCGCACCGAGATTGCAGGGTTTCGCGGCATTAACCGTTTGTCGTTAATGCTGGAGGAGAATAACGTCTTAATCGGCGAAAACGCGTGGGGTAAATCGAGTTTACTCGACGCGCTGACGCTGCTGCTTTCGCCGCACGATGCGCTGTACCACTTTGTGCATAATGATTTCTGGTTCCCGCCCGGCGACGTCCAGGGCCGTGAACACCATCTGCATATTATTCTCACCTTCCGCGAAAATGAACCTGGCCGCTACCGGGGGCGACGCTATCGCGGGTTATCCGACTGCTGGTCGCTGTGCGATGACGGCTATCGGCGCATTTTTTACCGCCTGGAAGGCGAGCTGGCCGCCGACGGCAGCGTGCTGACGCTACGCAGCTTTATTGATAGCGACGGCCAGGCGCTGGACATTGCGGATATTGACGCCCAGGCCCGCGAGCTGATCCGGCTGATGCCGGTACTGCGCCTGCGCGATGCGCGCTTTATGCGACGCATTCGCAGCGGCACCGTGCCGGATGTTCCCGACGTGGAAATCACCGCTCGTCAGCTCGATTTCCTTTCCCGTGAGCTGGTCACCAGCCCGCAGAATCTCAGCGATGGCCAAATCCGTCAGGGGCTGGCGGCCATGGGGCAACTGCTGGAACACTACTTTTCTGAGCAAGGCTCTGGCCCGGCGATTCAGCGTTTGATGCGCCGCCGCTCGCACGATGAGCAGCGCAGCTGGCGTTATCTGGATCTGATCAATCGGATGATCGACAAACCCGGCGCGCGCAACCACCGGGTGATCCTTTTGGGCATGTTTGCCACGTTGCTGCAGGCCAAGGGAGCGGTCAAGCTCGATAGAGATGCGCGTCCGCTGCTGCTGGTGGAAGACCCGGAAACGCGGCTGCATCCGATTATGCTGTCGGTGGCCTGGAGCCTGCTGAACCTGCTGCCTTTACAGCGGGTGGCGACCACCAATTCCGGCGAGCTGCTGTCGCTGACGCCGATGCAAAACGTCTGCCGGTTGGTGCGCGAGTCGTCCCGCGTGTCTGCATGGCGTCTGGGGCCCGAGGGAATGAATGCCGAAGACAGCCGGCGAATTTCGTTTCATATCCGCTTTAACCGCGCCTCATCGCTCTTTGCACGCTGCTGGCTGCTGGTCGAAGGGGAAACGGAGACCTGGGTTATCAACGAACTGGCGCGCCAGTGTGGTCATCACTTTGATGCGGAGGGGGTGAAGGTCATTGAGTTTGCCCAGTCCGGGCTGAAGCCGTTGGTGAAATTTGCTCGCCGCATGGGCATTGAATGGCACGTGCTGGTCGACGGCGATGAGGCGGGGAAAAAGTATGCTGCAACGGTGCGCGGTCTGCTGAACAACGATCGCGAGGCGGAACATCATCATCTGACTACGCTGCCCGCGCCGGATATGGAACACTTTATGTATCGGCAGGGATTCGCCACCGTCTACCATCGCGTGGCGCAGCTGCCTGACAATGTGCCGATGAATATGCGTCGGGTCATCACCAAGGCGATTCACCGTTCATCAAAGCCGGATCTCGCCATTGAGGTGGCGATGGAAGCCGGGCGGCGCGGCGTGGAGGCGGTGCCGCCGTTGCTGAAGAAAATGTTTTCCCGCGTGGTCTGGCTGGCGCGCGGGAAAGCGGATTAAGGCTGAACGGTCTGTGCAACCTGCTGCTGGAGCGCGTCCAGCAGCTCGTAGCGGCGTCGATACTCGGCGCGTTTCTTACTGGCTATCTCTTCCATGGTTTTACGCGGCAGCGCCAGCGGTAAAACGTAATCCCCTTCGCCATCGGCCGCCGCGCCCAGCGACTCCCAGAAGCTGTTGTAATCCGCATGCAGTTTACCGCGTTTCTTACGGCGGTAGCGCAGGCTGCGATAGATATGCGTTTCGTTACTGACCGCACGTACGTGCTCGACCGACAGCAGCGTGCCCAGCGTTAACATGGCATCCACCACCAGCCGTTTCGGGAACAGGCCGTGACAGGCTTTGGTCGCACTCTGGATAAGCTGATGCGGAACATCGGCCTTCGCACCCTGCAGGCCGCCGACGAAGAACGTATTCACGCCGTTGTACTGGCACAGGGTAAACGTCAGCTCCGCCAGTATGGTCTGGTTCTGGTCGTGGAAGGTCAGCGTAGCTTCGCCTTCTTTGTCGAGCATTGCGTCGGCGCACAGGCGAATGCTGTACTGCTGTTCATCTTTGCCGGTGAGCGTTGCCAGCAGCGCACCGTGCGTTGACAGATAGTCGCTGGCGACGTTTTCCGGCAGCGTATCCAGCATCTGCCGATAGTGCCAGCAAAGGGCATTGATGGTTTGCTGATGGCTCATGTGCGTGCACAGCCAGGGGCGGTGCAGACGGCACGGGAGGCCGGGCTGTACGCGAAGGATCTCCATCAGATGCGGCTGTTTTGCCAGGCTCCCCAGCAGTTTGCCGGTCATGCGCGGCGTGCTCAGCGATCGCAGCAGGAATTTACGTCGGTACGCCGGGTTTTTCCACGCGCGGCCCGGCGTTAATGCGCCGGTCGACAGCAGCCGAAAAAGCTGCCAGCTGGATTCTGGTTGCGGAAGAGTGGAGTGTGGAATTGCGGCAATGCTCGACATAAGAAAAATCTCATTTGGAGGTTTTGCCCATTTAATCAGCGGGATCTTCAATGAAATTTCAACAAATGCAAAGATTGTGAAGTTTATGCTTTGTTTATGAATTATTTAGGTTTGATCGTGTTCATTTTTGTTCATTTCCCGCGCGCCGTGTTATCAGCGCGCGGGAAGGGACATTAAGGCTGGCTAAAAAGCCCCGACATCTGGCTCTGAATGGCATCCAGAAGCTCATAGCGACGGCGGTACTCTGCGCGTTTTTTACTTGCGATTTCAGCAATATCTTTACGCGCGATGGCAACTGGAATATGGAAGTACCCTTCTTTATCGCATTCGCCGCCCACGGCCTCCCAGAAGGTGTCATAATCTGAAAGGATCTTTTTGTTCTTATCCTGGTAACGTTCGCCGCGGAAAATGTGCACCTCGTTGCTGACGGCCAGAATTTGCTCCACGTGCAGGCGCTCGGCAAAGCGGCAAACGGCTTCCATGACCAGGCGTTTCGGGAACAAGCCGTGGCAGGACTTGGTGGCATTCTGAATCGCTTCGTGCGGCAGATTGCGCTTACCGCCCTGCAGGCCGCCAATAAACAGCGTGCGCTGGTTGTGGTAATTCAGCAGGGTGAAGGTCATTTCGGCCAACACGTCGCCGTCAGCGTTGCGGATAAGAATGGTGCTATCACCCTCTTTATCCAGATTAATCTGCATAGTCAGCTCAAGGGTAAAGATGTCACCATTTTTACCTTCAATTTGCGCCAGCGGCAGGGCCTGTGTATTCAGGTAGGTGGCAAACTCTTCTGAGGACATGGCCTCGGACAGCAGGGTATAGTGATAGCGCAGCGCATCCAGCACCTGATGGCGGCTAAAGTTAACCGCCAGATACGGGCGATGCAGGCGCACCGGCAGACGCGGCTGGCGCGTAAGCAGGGTGCTCAGATGAGACCAATGGGACAGCTCATTCATCCATTCACGACTCAGGCGCGGCATCAGTAAAGAACGCAGCATAAACTTCCGCCGGAAGCTGCGCTGGTGCCAGAATTCACCTGGGCGCCATTGGCCGCTGAACAGGCTGAAAAAGAGGCCGAGGGCGGTAGGTTGGCGGGACGTCTCGAATGAATTATCGCTGAGCTGTGACATGGTTAACTATCCAGAATTACATATGAATGATGATTTTAACATCACTCAATTGAATCAATTAGCAATACGCCAGTTTTAGCCAGGACTTTTCATCAGCCGTTTAACCATTGTTGAAGTTGGTCTGCACATTTTGTCGAAATATTTCTGGAATTCAGGATTTTTATGAACATTAAGGGAAAATTCAAAAAGCGGTATGGGATAGCGATCGTCGTTGCGGCAGTGGCGCTGATTGCCGTCTGGAAAATGCTGAACGCGCCGTTGCCCAATTACCAAACGCTGATTGTGCGTAAAGGCGCGCTGGAGCAGAGCGTGCTCGCCACCGGTAAGCTTGATGCGCTGCGCAAAGTTGACGTTGGCGCGCAGGTGAGCGGGCAGTTAAAAACGCTGTCAGTCAATATCGGCGATAAAGTGGTGAAAGATCAGCTTCTGGGGGTTATCGATCCTGAACAGGCGGAAAACCAGATTCGAGAAGTCGACGCTACGCTGATGGAACTGCGCGCGCAGCGCAGGCAGGCGGAAGCCGAGTGGAAGCTGGCGAGCGTGACCTACGCTCGCCAGCAGCAACTGGCAAAAACGCAGGCCGTTTCGCGCCAGGATCTGGATACAGCCGCAACCAATATGGCCGTTAAACAGGCGCAAATTGGCACCATTGATGCCCAGATTAAACGTAACCAGGCCTCGCTTGATACGGCGAAAACTAACCTCGACTACACCCGCATCGTGGCACCGATGCGCGGTGAAGTGACGCAAATTACCACCTTACAGGGGCAAACGGTGATTGCCGCGCAGCAGGCACCGAACATTCTGACGCTGGCGGATCTCAGCACCATGCTGGTGAAAGCGCAGGTTTCCGAGGCTGATGTGATCCACCTTAAGCCGGGGCAGAAGGCCTGGTTTACGGTGCTTGGCGATCCGCTGACGCGCTATGAAGGGACGTTGAAAGACATCCTGCCAACGCCGGAAAAAGTGAACGATGCCATCTTCTACTATGCGCGTTTTGAAGTGCCGAACCCGAACGGCGTACTGCGCCTGGAAATGACCGCGCAGGTGCATATTCAACTGGGCGGCGTGAACGACGTGCTGACCATTCCGCTGTCGGCGCTGGGCGATAACGTGGGCGACAATCGCTACAACGTCCGCCTGCTGCGCAACGGTGAAGTCAAAACCCGTGAAGTGGTGATCGGCGCGCGTAATGATACCGATGTGGAGATTGCCAAAGGGTTGGAAGCGGGCGATGAAGTGATTATCGGTGAGGGTAAAGCCGGGGCGGCAAAATGATCGCACTGCTTGAACTGACCGATATTCGGCGCAGCTATCCCTCCGGTGACGGCAGCGTGGAAGTGCTGAAAGGCATTTCGCTACAGATTAACGCCGGGGAAATGGTGGCGATCGTCGGGGCCTCCGGCTCGGGCAAATCAACGCTGATGAACATTCTGGGCTGCCTGGATAAACCCACCGGCGGCACCTACCGCGTGGCGGGGACCGACGTGGCGACGCTTGACGGCGACGCGCTGGCGGCGCTGCGGCGTGAGCACTTTGGTTTTATCTTCCAGCGCTACCATCTGCTGTCGCACCTGACGGCGGCGCAGAACGTGGAGGTTCCGGCAGTGTATGCCGGGCAGGATCGTAAGGCGCGGCTTGAGCGGGCAAAGCAGTTGTTGCAGCGTCTGGGGCTGGCGGATCGCGTGGACTACGCGCCGTCGCAGCTTTCCGGCGGCCAGCAGCAGCGGGTGAGTATTGCCCGTGCGTTGATGAACGGCGGTCAGGTGATCCTGGCCGATGAACCCACCGGCGCGCTGGACAGCCGTTCGGGTGAAGAGGTCATGGCGATTCTGCATCAGCTTAAAGAGCAGGGGCACACCATTATTATCGTGACCCACGATCCGCAGGTCGCCGCGCAGGCGGAACGGGTGATTGAGATTCGCGACGGTGAAATAATTCACAATCCACCGGCGCGGCCGACGTCGGTTACGGCACCTGCGCCACCGCGGCAGGATGCTTCCGGCTGGCGGCAGTTCAACAACAGCTTTCGCGAAGCGCTGTCGATGGCCTGGCTGGCGATGGTCGCCAACAAAATGCGGACGCTGCTGACCATGCTGGGGATCATTATCGGCATTGCATCGGTGGTCTCGATTGTGGTGGTGGGCGACGCGGCGAAACAGATGGTGCTGGCAGATATTCGCTCCATCGGGACCAATACGATTGACGTCTATCCAGGCAAAGATTTCGGCGATGATGACCCGCAGTATCAGCAGTCGCTCAAATATGACGACCTGCTGGCGATTGAAAAGCAGTCCTGGGTCAGTTCGGTAACGCCGTCGGTATCAAAAAACCTGCGCATTCGCGCGGGCAATATCGACGTAGCCGCCAGCGTGCAGGGCATCGGGCAGCACTACTTTAACGTTTACGGCATGACCTTCAGCGAAGGGAATACCTTTAATGATGTGCAGGCGGCCGAGCGCTCGCAGGTGGTGGTGCTGGACAGCAATACGCGCCGCCAGCTGTTCCCTGACAAAGCCCGCGTGGTCGGAGAAGTGATTCTGGTGGGTAACACGCCCGCGACGGTGATTGGCGTGGCGGATGAGAAGCAGTCGATGTTTGGCAGCAGCAAAATTTTGCGCGTCTGGATGCCCTATTCAACGATGGCCGGGCGGGTGATGGGCCAGGCGTGGCTCAATTCGATTACCGTCAGAGTCAAAGAGGGCTACGACAGCGGAATAGCTGAAGAGCAGCTGACCCGACTCCTGACGCTGCGCCACGGAAAAAAAGATTTCTTCGTCTGGAACATGGACAGCGTCTTGAAAACGGCGGAACGCACCACACATACATTACAGCTGTTCTTAACGCTGGTCGCGGTGATCTCGTTGGTGGTCGGCGGTATCGGCGTGATGAATATTATGCTGGTGTCGGTGACGGAACGGACGCGTGAAATTGGTATTCGGATGGCGGTAGGTGCGCGGGCGAGTAACGTGCTGCAGCAGTTTTTAATCGAAGCCGTTCTGGTTTGTCTGGTCGGCGGTGCGCTGGGGGTGACCCTCTCACTGATGATTGCGCTGCTGCTTCAGCTGGTGCTGCCGGGCTGGGAGATAGGCTTCTCGCCGCTGGCGCTGCTGACGGCATTTATCTGCTCTACCTTAACCGGCGTACTCTTTGGCTGGCTGCCGGCACGTAACGCCGCGCGGCTCGATCCGGTGGATGCGCTGGCGCGGGAATAAGGGCGAAAATAAATGAAAAAATGCCAGTCAGAAGGACTGGCATTTTGACAGCGGGATGTACACAATGGGGCAGTAAACTAGGCGGCTGTTTCTGCTTCCACGGGGATAATCACGCTGGCATGATTACCTTTCGGCCCCTCGTGGACATCAAACTGGACGGCTTGCCCGGCTTTTAACGTTCTGTACCCATCCATCTGGATGGTGGAGTAATGGGCGAAGATGTCCTCGCCACCGCCTTCCGGGCAAATGAAACCGAACCCTTTGGCATTGTTGAACCACTTAACAGTACCCATTTCCATACTTCGACATCCTTCGTAACACTATTATACGTTTATAAGTAGATGGAATGAACCGGTGGTGGAGTCAGGAGTTGTTCAAAACCTCACCAACTCTCGCCAGTACAATTTAGATATTTCGTACAGTGCGTCAAGCGTTTGAGGAGGAGTGAAGGGGGAAAATGCGCCAAAATTTGAAGCAGTTAACGCTATTGACGGGAATGTGACAGAGTTCGCGAATGACAGCTATAGGTGATAGTTATCTATGATCTACAGTAAATTGAGAAGCTGTATACACATGAACGATGGGTAACGTGATAAACGAGGGATGTGTCATTAATTCCGGTGATAAAACGGGCCCTGAAGTGTACGCAGCCTCGTCAGCAGCAAGTGATGATACCGACGATGATGACTGACAATGAGTAAGACCAGAGACTGGCTGGACTTCGACCAGCTTTCGGCAGACAAACTTCAGGATGGGCTTAAACCCCCGTCAATGTATAAAGTGATATTGGTCAATGATGATTACACTCCGATGGAGTTTGTTATTGACGTGTTACAAAAATTCTTTTCTTATGATGTTGAACGCGCAACACAGCTGATGCTAACGGTTCACTATCAGGGTAAAGCCATTTGTGGTGTTTTCACGGCAGAAGTCGCCGAAACCAAAGTGGCCATGGTGAACCAGTACGCGAGGGAGAACGAGCATCCGCTGCTGTGTACGCTGGAACAAGCCTGATACAGGCATGAAAATTGGGGGAGGTGCCTATGCTCAATCAAGAACTGGAACTCAGTTTAAATATGGCTTTCGCCAGAGCGCGCGAGCACCGTCACGAGTTTATGACCGTCGAGCATCTGTTGCTGGCTCTGCTGAGCAACCCATCGGCCCGCGAAGCGCTGGAAGCGTGTTCGGTCGACCTGGTGGCGCTGCGTCAAGAACTCGAAGCCTTCATTGAACAAACCACGCCGGTGCTGCCGGTCAGTGAGGAAGAGCGCGAAACGCAACCTACGCTCAGCTTCCAGCGTGTTCTGCAGCGCGCGGTTTTCCACGTCCAGTCTTCCGGGCGCAGCGAAGTGACCGGCGCCAACGTACTTGTGGCGATTTTCAGCGAGCAGGAATCGCAGGCCGCCTATCTGCTGCGTAAGCATGAAGTCAGCCGCCTCGACGTGGTGAACTTCATTTCTCACGGTACGCGCAAAGACGAGCCGAGCCAGTCTTCCGACGCCGGAAATCAGCAGCCTAACGAAGAGCAAGCAGGCGGGGAGGAACGTATGGAAAACTTCACCACCAACCTTAATCAGCTTGCTCGCGTCGGGGGGATTGACCCGCTGATTGGTCGCGACAAAGAGCTGGAGCGCACCATTCAGGTACTGTGCCGCCGTCGTAAAAACAACCCGCTGCTGGTGGGGGAATCTGGCGTCGGTAAAACGGCCATTGCTGAAGGGCTGGCCTGGCGTATCGTGCGCGGTGACGTGCCGGAAATTATGGCCGACTGCACAATTTATGCGCTGGATATTGGCTCGCTGCTGGCGGGGACTAAGTATCGCGGTGATTTCGAAAAACGCTTTAAAGCGCTGCTCAAGCAGCTCGAGCAGGATACCAACAGTATTCTGTTCATTGACGAGATCCACACCATTATCGGTGCGGGTGCGGCGTCCGGCGGCCAGGTCGATGCCGCCAACTTGATCAAACCGCTGCTGTCGAGCGGTAAGATTCGCGTGATGGGCTCAACCACCTATCAGGAATTCAGCAATATCTTTGAGAAGGACAGGGCGCTGGCGCGTCGTTTCCAGAAAATTGATATTACCGAGCCGTCGGTGGAAGAGACCGTGCAGATCCTCAACGGTCTGAAGCCGAAGTACGAAGCGCACCACGACGTTCGCTACACCGCGAAAGCGGTACGGGCAGCGGTGGAGCTGGCGGTAAAATACATCAACGATCGCCATCTGCCGGATAAGGCCATTGACGTCATTGATGAGGCTGGCGCGCGCGCCCGTCTGATGCCGGTGAGCAAGCGTAAGAAAACGATCAACGTGGCGGATATCGAATCCGTGGTGGCACGCATTGCGCGTATCCCGGAGAAAAGCGTCTCCCAGAGCGATCGCGATACGCTGAAAACGCTTGGCAACCGTCTGAAAATGCTGGTATTCGGCCAGGATAAAGCCATCGACGCGCTGACCGAAGCTATTAAGATGAGCCGCGCGGGTCTTGGCCACGAGCATCGCCCGGTGGGCTCCTTCCTGTTTGCGGGCCCGACCGGGGTGGGTAAAACGGAAGTGACTGTCCAACTGGCGAAAGCGATGGGCATTGAGCTGCTGCGTTTCGATATGTCCGAATATATGGAACGCCATACGGTGAGTCGCCTGATTGGCGCGCCTCCGGGATACGTAGGCTTCGATCAGGGCGGTCTGCTGACCGATGCGGTCATCAAGCATCCGCACGCGGTGCTGCTGCTGGACGAAATCGAGAAAGCGCATCCGGACGTCTTTAACCTGCTGCTGCAGGTGATGGACAACGGCACGCTGACCGATAACAACGGGCGTAAGGCTGATTTCCGCAACGTCGTGCTGGTGATGACCACCAACGCCGGCGTGCGTGAAACCGAGCGTAAATCGATCGGACTTATCCAACAGGACAACAGCACCGACGCGATGGAAGAGATCAAAAAGATCTTTACGCCGGAGTTCCGTAACCGTCTGGACAACATTATCTGGTTCGATCACTTGTCTACCGATGTGATCCATCAGGTGGTGGATAAGTTCATCGTCGAGCTGCAGGTACAGCTGGATCAGAAAGGCGTGTCGCTGGAAGTGAGCCAGGAGGCCCGCAACTGGCTGGCCGATAAAGGCTACGACCGCGCGATGGGTGCGCGCCCGATGGCGCGTGTGATTCAGGATAACCTGAAGAAACCGCTGGCTAACGAGCTGCTGTTCGGTTCGCTGGTGGACGGCGGGCAGGTCACCGTGGCGCTCGATAAAGAGAAAAACGAGCTGACCTACGGTTTCCACAGCGCGCAGAAACATAAGCCGGAAGCGGCGCACTGACGATCTAATTAGTCATGAAATAAAAACCGAGCGCTTAGCCGCTCGGTTTTTTTATGCGGTTTCTCTCGGCATTATCTCTGTATTTATCACTGACAATCCGTTTGCGCTAATTTTAACTGCCGAATAATAACCCGACGTAGCGACTGGCATGATGGCGGAAGAATATAACCAAACGGTGACATGATGTTGACGAAAGCGTTGTCGGTGATTTTACTCACCTGTGCGTTATTTTCAGGACAACTGATGGCGGGTCATAAAGGTCATCAGTATCTGTGGGTAAAAAATGCCGATCACCAGCTACGCCATGAAGCTGATAGCGATGAACTACGTGCAGTGGCGGAAGAGTCGGCGGAAGGCTTGCGTGAACACCATCACTGGCAAAAATCGCGCAAACCCGAAGCGGCGTTACGCTAGTCACGCTATACCGTTTTAATACATAAAAAAATGCCCCGCATAAGCAGGGCATCAGTTTTCGGCAAATAGCGCTCGGCGAATAGGGCGCCAACGCTCATTATCTGCGGCGATTAGCGACTACGGAAGACAATGCGGCCTTTGCTCAGGTCGTACGGGGTCAGCTCGACAGTCACTTTGTCGCCCGTCAGGATGCGGATATAGTTTTTGCGCATTTTACCGGAGATATGTGCAGTAACCACGTGCCCGTTTTCCAGTTCTACGCGGAACATGGTATTAGGTAACGTTTCAAGAACGGTACCCTGCATTTCAATATTGTCTTCTTTGGCCATCTAATCCTCTGGGGTATCACTACCGTAATTTGAACCGGCAAGATAATGCCGAAGTTCATCATGTAAGTAAAGAATTGTGCGTATTAATCGGCGAAAGTCGTTTTTGCGCATTACCCTTTCACCACACCAAAACAGCATGTGATGGGCGCGAACCAGGCCGGAAACAGCAGGATAAACGTGGGCGTTATCTGACTCGAATGATTCCCAAACGGCGGCGGGGCAAAAGGCAGAAGCGACTCTCGTCGGCAATTATATCATCCTGATGGAAATTGTGCTGAAAACATTTACGTCTGGGGCGAAAAGAGACGCCTTGGTACCCAGAATTTATCATCCAGCCGCTGCGTGCGCAGAACATTCAGCTGTTCAAGGTAGTCGCGGCGAGGTATCTCAATTGCGCCCAGAGAAGCCGTATGGCCGTTTAACACCTGGCAGTCAATGAGTTTGCCGCCTGCACGGCTGAACGCCTCACAGAAGACGTACAGGGCCGTTTTAGAGGCATTTTCCGCACGGCTGAACATTGACTCGCCACAGAACAGCTCGCCCATCGCCACGCCGTACATACCGCCGACCAGCGTTTCGCCCTGCCAGACTTCAATGGAATGCGCATGGCCAAGCTCATGCAGGCGCTGATAGGCCAGGCTGATACCGGTGGTGATCCAGGTGCCTTCATGGCGATCCTGGGCACAGCCTTCGATCACATCACTGAATGCGTAGTTGAGGGTAACATGATAGGGCGACTGGCGATGAAAACGCTTCATACTGCGGCTGAGGTGAAACTGCTCGGGCCACAAAACGGCACGGGGATCCGGCGACCACCAGAGGATCGGGTCGCCGGGTGAAAACCACGGGAAGATCCCGCGTTGATAGGCCATCAACAGGCGCGCCGGGCCGAGATCGCCGCCTAACGCCAGCAGTCCGTTTGGTTCACGTAATGCGCCCTCAGGTGAGGGAAAAGCAATCGAATGACGAGAAAGCTGCACAAGGCGCATATCGCGATAACCCCACGAGACAAAGTTTACTCAATCATAGTCTACAGACGCTGTTTAAACTGGTAGTAACGACCTTGTTTTGCCAGCAGTTCTGTATGATTACCTTGCTCAATAATTTGCCCGTTGTCCATGACAATTATCTGATTAAATCGCGCCAGACCACGCAGGCGATGGGTGACCATCAGTAGCGTTTTGTTCTGCATCACGTCCGCCAACAGTTCGAGAATCTGATTCTCCGTCGTGGCGTCCAGCCCTTCAGTGGGTTCATCCAGCAGCATCAGCGGCGCATCGTGCAGCAGCGCGCGGGCAATGCCCAGGCGGCGCAGCTCGCCGCCGGAAAGCTGACGGCCACCTTCGCCCAGCCAGCTGTTGAGCCCGGCGTCTTCCAGCAGCTTTTCCAGACCGGTGCGGCGCAGCACGTTTGCCAGCTTTTCATCGCTGGCATCGGGTCTGGCCAACAGCAGGTTGTCGCGCAGCGTTGCGCTGAACAGATGTACGCGCTGCGGCACCAGGCTAATGGTCTGGCGCAGCGTGTGTTCGTCCAACTGGTTGAGAGGCGTATCGTTCAGCTGAATACGGCCGCGCTGCGGATCCCAGGCTCGGGTCAGTAGCTGCAGCAGGGTCGATTTACCGCAGCCGGTCCGGCCAAGGATAGCAATATGTTCACCGGCCGCGACGTGCAGCGTCAGATTATCCAGCGCCGGCTGCGACTGCTCCGGATAGGTAAAGGTAATCTGTTCAAGGGTGAGCGCCACCTGTTGATGAGGCGCGGCGGCGGCCTGCTGTGGGAAGGTGACTTCCGGCTGCTGTTCGATAATCTGGCTGACGCGCAGCGCCGAGGCGATAACCTGCCCCAGATGCTGGAAGGCGCCGGTCACCGGGGCGAGCGCTTCGAAGGCCGCCAGCGCACAGAAGACGAAGAGCGCGATCAGCGCGCCCGGCTGGGCATTATCGCCAACGCCGCCTGCTGCCAGCCACAGCATCGAGACGACCGCCACGGCACCGATCAGCAGCATCAACGCCTGAGAAAGCGCGGTCAGTTCTGACTGGCGACGCTGGGCATCGTGCCAGTTCAGCTCGGTTTGTTCCATTTGCTTACGGTAGCGGTCGCTGGCGTTGAAAATGGTCAGCTCGGCCTGGCCCTGGAGCCAGCCGGTTAACTGCTGACGGTACTGACCGCGCAGCGCCGTGAGCTGCTCGCCGGTTGGTTTACCTGCGCGATAAAACAGCGGCGGCAGAATCAGCAGCGTGGCAAGCATAATCCCGCCGAGCGTTAGCGCCAGGCTGACGTCCAGCAGGCTCAGACCGGCGGTGACCACCAGAATGACCACCAGCGCGCCCACCAGCGGCGAAATGACCCGCAGGTACAAATGGTCCAGAGTATCGACGTCTGCCACCATACGGTTGAGCAGCTCGCCCTGACGAAAGCGCGCCAGCCCCGCAGGAGAAAGCGGAAGCAGCTTGCTAAAGGTGAATACCCGCAGATGCGCTAACACCCGGAAGGTTGCATCGTGGCTGACCAGACGCTCAAAATAGCGCCCGGCGGTACGGATGATAGCCGCGCCGCGCACACCGGCAGCAGGCAGCATGTAGTTAAAACTGTAGGCGCCGGCAAAGCCGACCACCGCCGAGGCAGAAAGGAACCAGCCTGACAGCGTCAGCAGGCCAATGCTCGCGAGTAAGGTAACGATCGCCAGAACCACGCCGAGGCTTAAGAGCCATTTATGGCGTTTATAGAGCGCCAGATAAGGCAACAGTGCGCGCATTTAGATCTCCTCCTGACGATGGGCCAGCAGGCTGGCAAACACGCCCTGCATGTCCAGCAGCTGCTGATACGTCCCTTGTTCGATAATCTGGCCGTTTTCCATGACCCAGATGGCATCCCATTCAGCAAGGCCTTCCAACTGGTGAGTGACCATCAGCGTGGTTTGCTGAGTAGAGGCGTCGGTCAGCGCCTGCATCACGCGCCTTTCGCTGTGCGCGTCCAGGCTGGCGGCCGGTTCATCCAACAGCAGCAGGCGGCAAGGCGCGAGTAACGCACGGGCGACGGCAACGCGCTGCGCCTGGCCGACAGACAGACGCGCCGCCTGTTCGCCAACGGCGGTGTCGATACCCTCGGGCAACTGCGGCAGAAACTCGTTAACCCACGCTTTTTCCAGCGCCTGATGCAGCTGCTGTTCGCTCGCGTCGGGGTTGCCCAGCAGCACGTTCTCGCGCAGCGTGGCGGCCGGAAGCTGCGGGTTTTGGCCCACCCAGCTCATCAGCTGACGCCAGCCTTCCGGCTGAAGATGGCGCAGTTCGACGCCGTTAACCTTGAGCGAGCCGCGGTAGGGCAGGAATCCGGCCAGGACGTTAAGCAACGAGCTTTTCCCTGAACCACTTTGCCCGACCAGCACCGCACGTTGCCCGGCATGGAGCGTGAAATTGAGCGGGCCGACGAGCATTTTGCCTTCCGGCGAGGTGATAAACAGATCCTGCGCGCTTAACGAAACCGGCTCGCTGGTATCCAGTATCTGGTCTCCCTGCTCCGGGTGCGCCAGCGGTGCTTCAAGGAAGGTCTTCAGGCTATCGGCGGCACCCACCGCCTGCGCTTTAGCATGGTAAAATGTGCCTAAATCGCGCAGCGGTTGAAAGAATTCTGGTGCCAGAATCAGCGCCAGGAAGCCGGAGGAAAGCGTTACCGCGGCGCCGTAGCTGCCGAAATTCAGCTCGCCCAGGTAGGAGAAACCGAAGTACACCGCCACCAGCGCAATCGATAGCGACGTAAAGAACTCCAGCACGCCAGAGGAGAGAAACGCCAGGCGCAGGACTTCCATGGTGCGCTGGCGGAAATCCTGCGAGGCTTCGCGAATGCTGTCGGTCTCGGCTTCGCCGCGGCCGAAAATACGTAAGGTGTCCATCCCCCGCAGGCGGTCCAGGAAGTGGCCACTCAGGCGCGCCAGGGCAAGGAAGTTGCGGCGGTTAGCATCGGCGGCGCCCATCCCTACCAGCGCCATAAACAGCGGGATTAACGGGGCCGTGACCAGCAGAATGAGTGCGGCAGCCCAGTTCGAAGGGAAAATCGCCACGACGATCAGCAGCGGCACGCAGACGGCCAGCGCCATTTGCGGCAGATAGCGGGCGTAGTAGTCATGCATGTCGTCAATCTGCTCAAGGATAAGCGTTGCCCAGCTGCCGGCAGGTTTGCCCTGAATCCATGCCGGGCCAGCCTGCTGCAATCGGTCCAGCACCTGACGACGGATCTCAAAGCGAATTTGCTGCCCGGCATGGAAGCCCACACGCTCGCGCAGCCACACGACCCAGGCTCGCAGCACAAACACCAGCACAAGCTGAATAAACGGCATCAGCAGCGCCTCGCGCGGAATACTCTCCATGATCATGTGATGGAGTATGCGGGCCAGCAGCCAGGCCTGCGCAATAATCAGTACCCCACTGGCGAAACCGAGCAGGCGGGAGAGCATCAACCAGCGGCGCGACAGGACGCTTTGCTGTTTGAGCCAGCGGGTGAGTTCGTGTTGGCGACTTTTATTCATTGGGCGCTTAGCAGGTGGCTTATGGATAATGGTTTCTGTTATAGGCGCGGCAATGTTACATCGCAGAAAAAATAAAGGCGACTTATCGTCGCCTTTTTTACTTTTGTTACTGACTTGTAAAGATTATTTGCAGGCGTCAGCCAGACCGTCGAGGTAGCGTTCTGCGTCCAGCGCTGCCATACAGCCAGTGCCCGCAGAGGTAATTGCCTGACGGTAAATGTGGTCCATGACGTCGCCCGCGGCGAACACGCCAGGTACGCTGGTCTGGGTGGCGTTGCCGTGGATCCCGGACTGCACTTTGATGTAGCCGTTCTCCAGTTCTAACTGACCTTCGAAAATCGCGGTATTCGGGCTATGGCCGATAGCGACAAACAGGCCCGCGACGTCCAGCGACTCAATGTCATCGCTTTCCGTGTGACGCAAACGCAGGCCGCTCACGCCCATCTGATCGCCGGTGACTTCTTCCAGCGTGCGGTGGGTGTGCAGCACGATATTGCCGCTTTCCACTTTATCCATCAGACGCTTGATCAGGATTTTTTCCGCACGGAAAGCATCACGACGGTGAATCAGGTGTACTTCCGACGCAATGTTGGACAGATACAGCGCTTCTTCAACGGCGGTATTGCCGCCGCCGATGACCGCCACTTTCTGGTTGCGGTAGAAGAAACCATCGCAGGTGGCACAGGCGGAAACGCCGCGCCCTTTGAACGCTTCTTCTGACGGCAGGCCCAGATAGCGGGCAGACGCGCCGGTCGCGACGATCAGCGCGTCGCAGGTGTACTCGCCGCTGTCGCCGGTCAGGCGGAACGGACGGTTTTGCAGATCGACGCTGTGGATATGATCGAAAATAATTTCGGTGTCAAATTTGGTCGCATGCTCATGCATACGTTCCATCAGCAGCGGACCCGTCAGATCGTTTGGATCGCCGGGCCAGTTTTCCACTTCTGTGGTGGTGGTCAGCTGACCGCCTTTTTCCAGCCCGGTAATCAGAACCGGTTGCAGGTTTGCGCGTGCAGCATAGACCGCAGCGGTGTATCCCGCAGGTCCAGAACCAAGGATAAGCAGTTTACTGTGTTTGGCCGTGCCCATGAGATCCCCATAATTGTTTGGCAGACATGGTTTGGGATTGTAGGGAATTTGTAGACGTAAAAAAAGAGCACAGCGGTTTTGTTAACGATATGTGCAATAGAGTGAACCGATTGATTGCTTATTTTAACATCAAAAAATATAACTCTTTCTACTGTCCGCTGCCTAATTATAAGACGATTACATGTGAATCAGGCCCCGGTGATAATGAATATCTGGCATGTTGTACTAAAAAAAGATGTTTTGCTTTGACAATCCCCTGTGCTTTTGCGACAACATTCAAGGAAGAAGAAAAGCAGTGTTTCGCGTGCGGTGAATTTTCATGCACGCAAATGCCATTTTTACCCGGATCACTGAAATCTACGTATGGTGTGGACAGACACCATACGTGATGTCGGAGAGTTGCCGCGAGGCGCCGGGGCTTCTCATACGCAAACCCTGGGATATACGTCGTTGCAGCAACAATGGCGTATTGAAATCGGGAGAAGGCTCTGAACAGTGAAGTGCACAGAGTCAAGACAGGAGTAGGGAAGGAATACAGAGAGACAATAATAATGGTAGATAGTAAAAAACGCCCTGGCAAAGATCTCGACCGCATCGACCGCAACATTCTCAATGAGCTGCAAAAAGATGGGCGTATTTCGAACGTCGAGCTTTCCAAAAGAGTAGGACTTTCTCCGACCCCGTGCCTTGAGCGCGTACGTCGTCTGGAACGACAAGGGTTTATTCAGGGCTATACCGCGCTGTTGAACCCGCATTATCTGGATGCATCGCTGCTGGTTTTTGTTGAGATTACTCTGAATCGCGGTGCGCCGGACGTGTTTGAACAATTTAACGCCGCCGTGCAAAAACTTGAAGAAATTCAAGAGTGTCACCTGGTATCCGGTGATTTCGACTACCTGTTGAAAACCCGCGTACCGGATATGTCGGCTTACCGTAAGCTTCTTGGCGAGACCCTGCTGCGCCTGCCGGGCGTCAACGACACCCGTACCTACGTCGTGATGGAAGAGGTCAAGCAGAGTAATCGTCTGGTAATTAAGACCCGCTAAAACGGAACAGGTGCAAAATCAGCGTAGTTTGATTACACTCCTGTTAATCCATACAGCAACAGTGTCGGCGCAATCTGACACTGTTGTCCGTTTTAGCATTTGGCACCTGGAGAGCCTTTCTTGAGCCAGGAATATACAGAAGACAAAGAAGTCAAACTCACTAAACTCAGCAGCGGACGCCGGCTCCTTGAGGCGTTACTTCTCCTATGCGCCATTTTTGCCGTTTGGTTAATGGCAGCACTACTGAGCTTCAATCCTTCCGATCCCAGCTGGTCGCAAACGGCCTGGCACGAACCTATCCATAATCTGTGCGGCGCATCCGGCGCATGGCTTGCCGATACGCTGTTCTTTATCTTCGGCGTGATGGCCTACACCATCCCGGTGATTATCGTGGGCGGCTGTTGGTTTGCCTGGCGACACCGTGCCAGCGAAGATTACATCGACTATTTCGCCGTCTCCCTGCGCCTGATTGGCGTGCTGGCGATTATTCTGACCTCCTGCGGCCTGGCCGCTATCAACGCCGATGATATCTGGTACTTTGCTTCCGGAGGCGTGATTGGCAGCCTGCTCAGCACGGCGCTACAGCCGATGCTGCACAGCAGCGGCGGCACCATTGCGCTGTTGTGTATCTGGGCTGCGGGTCTGACGCTGTTTACCGGCTGGTCATGGGGGAGCATTGCCGAGAAAATGGGCAGCTGGATACTGAATATCCTCACCTTTGCCAGTAACCGTACGCGTCGCGATGATACCTGGGTTGATGAAGACGAATACGACGACGAAGACGAGTACGAGGATGAAGGTGAGCCTGCGCGCAAAGCCGTGCATGAATCCCGCCGCGCTCGTATCCTGCGCGGTGCGCTGGCCCGCCGTAAACGCATAGCCGAAAAATTCTCTAATCCGATGGGGCGCAAGACCGACGAAGCGCTCTTTTCCGGCCGCAGAATGGATGAGCCGGAAGCGGCGTCGCACTATGTCGCCGCAGCGGATCCTGATGACGTTCTTTTCTCCGGCGCCAGCGCAGCACGCGCGACGGAGTACGATGAATACGACCCGCTGCTGAACGGACATTCAGTGGCCGATCCGCTGTCTGCCGCAGCCGCTGCGGCATCGACACCAGCATGGGCCGCTGACCCGATGCAGACTGCAGCGCCTGCTGCCGAGCAACCTGGCGTTGAGTGGCAGTCTGTTCCCCATCCCGTTGCCGCGGAGCCGGTGATTGCGCCCGCGCCAGAGGGTTGGCCGCCAGCGCAGCAGCCTGTTTATGCCGACCCGCTGTTGGCACAACCGCAGCAGCCTGTTTATGCCGACCCGCAGTACGCGCAGCCGCAGCAGCCTGTTTATGCAGAATCGCAGTACGCGCAGCCGCAGCAGCATGATTATGTGGACCCGCTTTTCGCGCAGCCGCAGCAGCCCGCTTATGCAGAACCGCAGTACGCGCAGCCGCAGCAGCCTGCTTATGCAGAACCGCAGTACGCGCAGCCGCAGCAGCCTGCTTATGCAGAACCGCAGTACGCGCAGCCGCAGCAGCCTGCTTATGCAGAACCGCAGTACGCGCAGCCGCAGCAGCCTGCTTATGCAGAACCGCAGTATGCGCAGCCGCAGCAGTCTGCTTATGCCGATCCGCAGTACGCGCAGCCGCAGCAGCCTGCTTATGCAGAACCGCAGTACGCGCAGCCGCAGCAGCCTGTTTATGCAGAGCCACAGTACGCGCAGCCGCCTCAGCCCGCTTATGTCGAGCCACAGTACGCGCAGCCGCCGCAGCCCGCTTATGTCGAGCCGCAGTACGCACAGCCGCAGCAGCCGGTTTACGAGGAGCCGCAGTATATCGCTCAGCCTGAGCCGACACCTGTCGCTGAGCCAGAGCCGGTTGTGGAAGAAGAGGTTAAACCCGCACATCGCCCACCGCTTTACTACTTCGAAGAAGTGGAAGAAAAACGTGCGCGCGAGCGTGAGCAACTGGCGGCATGGTATCAGCCTATCCCTGAGCCTTTAGCGCCGGTAGAAGCGCGCGCGGCGTCAATGCCTGCTGCCTCAACGCCAGTGTCGATCCCTGAGCCAACAGCGCCGGTTGCCCCGGTGGCGGCGAGCGTTCGCCATGCGGCCGTTGCTGCGGGTGCCGCTGCGACAGCCGCGGCCTCAGCGCCGCTGTTTAGCCCGGCAGAAGGCCCGCGCCCGCAGGTGAAAGAGGGCATTGGCCCGAAACTGCCGCGTCCGAATCGCGTTCGCGTGCCGACTCGCCGTGAACTGGCATCCTACGGAATTAAGCTGCCTTCGCAGCGGATGGCCGAAGAGCGCGCCGCGCGTGAAGCCGAGCGCTATCAGCATGACGATCATACCCCGCTCAGCGATGAAGAAGCCGATGCGCTCGAGCAGGATGCGCTGGCACGCCAGTTTGCTGCCTCCCAGCAACAACGCTACGGCGAAGCGCACGTCGAAGAGGATGTCGTCGCGGAAGAGGATGCTGACGCGGTCGCTGAAGCCGAGCTGGCGCGCCAGTTTGCGGCTTCGCAACAGACTCGCTATGCCAGCGAACAGCCGGAAGGCGCTCATCCGTTCTCCCTCGATGATTTCGAATTTTCGCCAATGAAAACGCTGGTGGACGATACGCCAAAAGCGCCGCTCTTTACCCCTGGCGTGATGCCGGAGCCTGCGACACCGCAGCCTCAGCAATACGCGCAGCCGCAGGCGACGCAGCATGCGCAGAGCGTCCATCAGCCTCAGTATGGGCAGCCGCAGACGCCGCAGTATGCTCAGCCGCAGCAGGCACCTCAATATGCAGCGCAGCAGCCGCAGGTTCAGCAGCCGCAGTACGTGCCGCCGCAGCCGGCAACACCGCCGCAGGAAAGCCTGATTCACCCGCTGCTGATGCGTAACGGCGACGACCGTCCTCTGCAAAAGCCGACGACACCGCTGCCGTCGCTGGATCTCTTGACCCCACCGCCGACGGAAGTCGAACCGGTAGACACCTTTGCGCTGGAGCAGATGGCGCGCCTGGTCGAAACTCGCCTGGCGGATTACCGTATTAAGGCCGATGTGGTGAACTACTCGCCGGGCCCGGTTATCACCCGCTTCGAGCTGAACCTGGCGCCTGGCGTGAAGGCGGCACGAATTTCTAACCTGTCTCGTGACCTGGCGCGATCGCTGTCGACCGTGGCGGTGCGCGTGGTGGAAGTGATCCCTGGCAAGCCTTATGTTGGCCTGGAACTGCCGAACAAAAAGCGTCAGACCGTGTACCTGCGTGAAGTGCTGGACTGCGATAAATTCCGCGATAACCCGTCGCCGCTGACCGTGGTGCTGGGTAAAGACATCGCCGGGGAGCCGGTGGTGGCCGATCTGGCGAAAATGCCGCACCTGCTGGTGGCCGGTACTACCGGTTCCGGTAAGTCGGTCGGCGTCAACGCCATGATCCTCAGTATGCTCTACAAAGCGCAGCCGGAAGACGTGCGTTTCATCATGATCGACCCGAAAATGCTGGAACTGTCGGTCTATGAGGGGATTCCGCACCTGCTGACGGAAGTGGTCACGGATATGAAAGACGCCGCAAACGCCCTGCGCTGGAGCGTCAACGAAATGGAACGTCGCTACAAGCTGATGTCGGCGCTGGGTGTGCGAAACCTTGCTGGTTATAACGAAAAAATTGCCGAAGCCGCTCGTATGGGGCGTCCGATTCCGGATCCTTACTGGAAGCCGGGTGACAGTATGGACGCCACCCATCCGGTGCTGGAAAAACTGCCGTACATCGTGGTGCTGGTTGATGAATTTGCCGACCTGATGATGACCGTCGGTAAAAAAGTGGAAGAGCTGATTGCACGTCTGGCACAGAAAGCACGTGCGGCGGGTATCCATCTCGTTCTGGCGACCCAGCGTCCGTCGGTGGATGTGATCACCGGCCTCATCAAAGCTAACATTCCGACGCGTATTGCGTTTACCGTGTCCAGTAAAATCGACTCCCGTACCATCCTCGATCAGGGCGGTGCGGAATCCCTGTTGGGGATGGGCGATATGCTATACGCCGCGCCTAACTCAAATACGCCGATTCGCGTTCACGGCGCGTTTGTTCGCGACCAGGAAGTGCATGCGGTGGTTCAGGACTGGAAAGCACGCGGTCGTCCGCAGTATATCGACGGCATCACCTCCGACAGCGAAAGCGAAGGTGGCGGCGGTGGTTTTGACGGCGGCGAGGAGTTAGATCCGCTGTTCGATCAGGCGGTCAACTTTGTTACCCAGAAACGTAAAGCGTCTATCTCTGGCGTTCAGCGCCAGTTCCGTATTGGCTACAACCGTGCGGCGCGCATTATCGAACAGATGGAAGCACAGGGGATCGTCAGCGAACAGGGGCACAACGGCAACCGTGAGGTGCTTGCGCCGCCGCCGTTCGATTGATTGCAAAGATGGGTAAATAAGTCAAAATTCAGTATTTTCTTCTGTCGCCGCTCATAATGACGTTTTAGAGTGAGTGACAGAAGCTCTCCTGGCGGGAGCATGAGGCTATTTAAGGAAATAACAATGAAAAAGATCGCGATCACGTGTGCATTACTTTCCAGCTTTGTTGTCAGCAGCGTATGGGCTGATGCCGCCGGTGACCTGAAAAGCCGTCTGGATAAAGTCAGCAGCTTCCACGCCAGCTTCACGCAAAAAGTCACCGATGGCAGCGGTAATGCGGTGCAGGATGGTCAGGGCGATCTGTGGGTGAAACGCCCGAATCTGTTCAACTGGCATATGACGCAGCCGGATGAAAGCATTCTGGTTTCTGACGGTAAAACCCTGTGGTTCTACAACCCGTTCGTCGAGCAGGCGACCGCGACCTGGCTGAAAGACGCTACCGGCAATACGCCGTTTATGCTGATTGCCCGTAACCAGGCCAGCGACTGGCAGCAATATAACATTCAGCAAAATGGCGATGATTTTGTGTTAACGCCGCGCGGCAACAACGGTAACCTGAAGAAATTCACCATCAACGTTGGCCGCGATGGCACCATCCATCAGTTCAGCGCCATCGAGCAGGACGATCAGCGTAGCAGTTATCAGCTGAAATCGCAGCAGAACGGCTCGGTGGATGCCTCCAAATTCACCTTTACGCCGCCGCAGGGCGTGACGGTGGACGATCAGCGTAAGTAAGAGGTCGGCGTGAGCAACCTGTCGCTCGATTTTTCAGAGAATACGTTTCAACCTCTGGCCGCGCGTATGCGGCCAGAGAACTTAGCGCAGTACATCGGCCAGCAGCACCTGCTGGCTGCCGGTAAGCCGCTGCCGCGAGCCATTGAGGCGGGGCATCTGCACTCGATGATCCTCTGGGGGCCGCCTGGCACCGGCAAAACCACGCTGGCGGAAGTGATTGCTCGCTACGCGAATGCCGACGTCGAGCGAATTTCTGCCGTTACCTCCGGGGTGAAAGAGATCCGTGAAGCGATTGAACGCGCGCGGCAGAACCGCAATGCCGGGCGTCGCACTATTCTGTTCGTTGACGAAGTTCACCGCTTCAATAAAAGCCAGCAGGATGCGTTTCTGCCGCATATTGAGGACGGCACCATCACCTTCATTGGTGCAACCACGGAAAACCCCTCGTTTGAACTGAACTCGGCGCTGCTTTCCCGGGCGCGCGTTTATCTGCTGAAATCGCTCACCACCGAGGATATTGAGCAAGTGCTCACTCAGGCGATGGACGACAAGGCGCGCGGCTACGGCGGGCAGGATATTGTCCTGCCGGACGAAACCCGGCGGGCGATTGCGGAGCTGGTTAACGGTGATGCGCGTAGAGCGCTGAATACGCTGGAAATGATGGCCGATATGGCCGAGCTTGACGAGGCGGGTAAGCGCGTACTCCAGCCGCAGCTACTGACCGAAATTGCCGGCGAACGCAGCGCCCGTTTTGATAACAAAGGCGACCGTTTCTACGATCTGATTTCCGCGCTGCACAAGTCGGTGCGCGGCAGCGCGCCGGATGCGGCGCTGTATTGGTATGCGCGCATTATCAGCGCCGGAGGCGATCCGCTGTACGTTGCGCGCCGCTGCCTGGCGATTGCTTCCGAAGATGTCGGCAATGCCGATCCGCGCGCGATGCAGGTTGCGATTTCAGCCTGGGACTGCTTCACCCGCGTTGGCCCGGCCGAAGGCGAAAGAGCCATTGCGCAGGCCATTGTTTACCTTGCCTGTGCGCCGAAAAGCAACGCCGTGTACACCGCGTTTAAAGCGGCGATGGCCGATGCGCGTGAACGACCGGATTACGACGTACCGGTGCATCTGCGCAATGCGCCGACCAAACTGATGAAAGAGATGGGCTACGGGCAAGAGTATCGCTACGCCCACGATGAACCGAACGCTTACGCCGCCGGTGAAGAGTATTTCCCCAGCGAAATGGCGCAAACTCGCTACTATCACCCGACCAATCGGGGTCTTGAAGGCAAGATTGGCGAAAAGCTCGCCTGGCTCGCTGAACAGGATCAAAATAGCCGCACAAAACGCTACCGCTAGCGCAGGCGTTGCGGTAATGTTGTCAACGTACCTCTGCGACCGCGGGCTGTGGTCGCATACTCCACTTTCAATTCGATAAGCATAGGATAAGCATGCTCGATCCCAATCTGCTGCGTACAGAGCCAGACGCAGTCGCAGAAAAACTGGCACGCCGGGGCTTTAAGCTGGATGTAGATAAACTTCGCGCTCTCGAAGAGCGTCGTAAAGTGCTGCAGGTAGAAACTGAAAATCTGCAGGCAGAGCGTAACTCGCGATCGAAATCCATCGGCCAGGCGAAAGCACGCGGGGAAGATATTGAGCCTTTACGCCTGGAAGTGAACAAGCTCGGCGAACAGCTGGATGCCGCGAAATCCGAACTGGACGTTCTGCTGGCAGAGATTCGCGATATCGCGCTGACCATCCCGAACATCCCGCACGACGACGCACCGATCGGTCGAGACGAAAACGACAACGTTGAAGTCTCCCGCTGGGGTACGCCGCGTGAATTCGATTTCGAGATCCGCGATCATGTGACGCTGGGTGAAATGCACAGCGGCCTCGACTTTGCTGCCGCCGTTAAGCTGACCGGTTCACGTTTCGTCGTGATGAAAGGCCAGATCGCCCGTATGCACCGCGCGCTGTCGCAGTTCATGCTGGATCTGCACACCGAACAGCATGGCTATAGCGAAAACTATGTGCCTTATCTGGTCAACCAGGACACCCTGTACGGTACCGGGCAGCTGCCGAAATTTGCCGGTGACCTGTTCCATACACGTCCGCTGGAAGAAGAAGCTGACAGCAGCAACTATGCGCTGATCCCAACGGCGGAAGTGCCGCTGACTAACCTCGTTCGCGATGAAATCATCGACGAAGACGATCTGCCGATCAAAATGACCGCACACACGCCGTGCTTCCGCTCTGAAGCGGGTTCCTACGGTCGTGACACGCGTGGTCTGATCCGTATGCACCAGTTCGACAAAGTTGAAATGGTACAGATCGTTCGTCCGGAAGATTCTATGGCGGCGCTGGAAGAAATGACCGGTCACGCAGAAAAAGTCCTGCAGCTGCTGGGTCTGCCATACCGTAAAATCATCCTGTGTACCGGTGACATGGGCTTCGGTGCCTGCAAAACCTATGACCTCGAAGTCTGGGTTCCGGCGCAGAATACCTACCGCGAGATCTCCTCTTGCTCTAACGTCTGGGATTTCCAGGCGCGCCGCATGCAGGCTCGCTGCCGCAGCAAGTCCGATAAGAAAACCCGTCTGGTCCATACCCTCAACGGTTCCGGGCTGGCGGTAGGGCGTACGCTGGTTGCCGTGCTGGAAAACTACCAGCAGGCTGATGGCCGCATTGAAGTACCAGAGGTGCTGCGTCCATATATGAACGGTCTGGAATTTATCGGTTAATCCTCGACTGTTTCACAAAAAAAGCGCCGCAAGGCGCTTTTTTTATATCCCTATTGATACCGAACAATACCTCTCCTGGTAGAACGTTTAATACTCCCTTCGAACTAGCAATAGCATAAAACACTATAATAATAGCAATTCGTTATATAAGAATCTATATAGCGAAACTTTCAATGTCAGCAACGAAGTGAGTATCCATGAAAACTGAAACCCCCGATGCTTTACTGGCAGCCGAGGTCAGCCGTCGTGGTTTAATGAAAACCACGGCCATTAGCGGCCTGGCGATGGCCAGCGGTGCTTTTACGCTCCCGTTTAGCCGTATCGTTAATGCTGCCGAAGCGCTGGACCCGGCAACGGCAGCGGAACGCGTCACCTGGAGTGCGTGCACGGTAAACTGTGGAAGCCGCTGCCCGCTGCGCATGCATGTTGTCGATGGCGAGATTAAGTACGTAGAAACCGATAATACCGGCGATGATAACTACGACGGGCTGCACCAGGTTCGTGCCTGCCTGCGCGGGCGTTCAATGCGTCGCCGCGTCTACAACCCGGATCGCTTGAAATACCCAATGAAGCGGGTAGGCAAACGTGGTGAAGGTAAATTCGAGCGTATTAGCTGGGAAGAAGCCTTTGATACTATTGCCGATAATATGAAACGCCTGATCAAAGATTACGGCAATGAATCGATTTATCTCAACTATGGCACCGGTACCCTGGGAGGAACGTTAACCCGCTCCTGGCCGCCGGGCAAAACGCTGATTGCGCGCCTGATGAACTGCTGCGGCGGATATCTGAACCATTACGGCGACTACTCCTCTGCGCAGATTGCTGCGGGCCTGAACTATACCTACGGCGGCTGGGCTGACGGCAACAGCCCGTCCGATATCGAAAACAGCCAACTGGTGGTGCTGTTTGGTAACAACCCTGGCGAAACGCGCATGAGCGGCGGCGGGGTGACTTACTATCTGGAGCAGGCGCGGCAGAAATCGAATGCGCGCATGATCATTGTCGATCCGCGCTATACCGATACCGGGGCAGGCCGCGAAGATGAATGGATCCCGATTCGTCCGGGTACCGATGCGGCGCTGGTTTCCGCGCTGGCGTGGGTGATGATCACCGAAAATCTGGTCGATCAGCCGTTCCTCGATAAATACTGCGTGGGTTACGACGAAAAAACGCTACCGGAAGGCGCGCCGGCCAATGGCCACTACAAGGCTTATATTCTGGGTCAGGGTAGTGATGGCACGGCAAAAACGCCGGAATGGGCATCGACGATTACCGGTATTCCGGCCGAGCGCATTGTCAAACTAGCGCGTGAAATCGCCACCGCAAAGCCCGCTTATATCTCTCAGGGATGGGGGCCGCAGCGTCACGCGAACGGCGAAATCGTGACCCGTGCCATTTCTATGCTGTCCATTCTGACCGGCAACGTGGGCATTCACGGCGGTAACAGCGGGGCGCGTGAAGGCTCCTATGAAGTGCCGTTTGAGCGTATGCCAACGCTGGAAAACCCCGTTCAAACCAGCATCTCTATGTTCATGTGGACTGATGCGATCGTTCGCGGCCCGGAAATGACGGCCCTGCGTGACGGCGTGCGTGGCAAAGATAAGCTGGACGTACCGATCAAAATGATCTGGAACTATGCCGGTAACTGCCTGATTAACCAGCACTCTGAGATAAACCGCACCCATGAAATCCTGCAGGATGACAAGAAGTGCGAAATGATAGTGGTCATCGACTGCCACATGACCTCGTCGGCGAAGTATGCCGATATCCTGCTGCCGGACTGCACGGCATCCGAACAGATGGACTTCGCGCTGGATGCATCCTGCGGCAACATGTCTTACGTCATCTTCACCGATCAGGTGATTAAGCCGCGCTTCGAGTGTAAGACGATTTACGACATGACGACCGAGCTGGCTAAACGCATGGGCGTTGAGCAGCAGTTTACCGAAGGGCGCACGCAGGAAGGATGGATGCGTCATCTGCACGAACTTTCCCGCCAGGCAGTGCCTGAGCTGCCGGACTTCGATACGTTCCGCAAGCAGGGCATCTTCAAGCAGCGCGATCCGGAAGGGCATCACGTGGCGTATAAAGCGTTCCGTGAAGACCCACAGGCCAATCCGCTAACTACGCCGTCGGGCAAAATTGAGATCTACTCGCAGGAGCTGGCGAAAATCGCTGCCACCTGGGAACTGGCGGAAGGTGATGTTATCGATCCGTTACCGATCTACACACCGGGCTTTGAAAACTACAACGATCCGCTAGCTGAGAAGTATCCGCTGCAGATGACCGGCTTCCACTATAAAGCACGCGTTCACTCCACCTATGGCAACGTTGACGTGCTGAAGGCGGCCTGCCGTCAGGAAATGTGGATTAATCCGCTGGATGCGAAAAAACGCGGCATCGCCAACGGCGATCGCGTGCGCATCTTTAACGATCGTGGGGAAGTGCATATTGAAGCTAAGGTCACACCGCGCATGATGCCGGGTATCGTGGCGCTGGGCGAGGGGGCATGGTATGACCCGGATGCCAAGCGTATTGACCAGGCGGGCAGCATTAACGTGTTGACCACGCAGCGCCCGTCGCCGCTGGCGAAAGGCAATCCATCGCACACGAACCTTGTTCAGGTCGAGAAGGTGTAAGGAGTAACCGATGACCACCCAATATGGCTTTTTTATTGATTCGGCACGCTGCACCGGCTGTAAAACCTGTGAACTGGCGTGTAAAGATTACAAAGACTTAACCCCGGACGTCAGCTTCCGCCGTATTTATGAATACGCCGGCGGCGACTGGCAGGAAGATAACGGCGTCTGGCATCAGAACGTCTTTGCCTATTACCTGTCCATCGCCTGCAACCACTGTGAAGATCCGGCCTGTACTAAAGTGTGTCCGAGCGGCGCGATGCATAAACGAGAAGACGGCTTTGTGGTCGTTGACGAAGACGTCTGCATCGGCTGTCGCTACTGCCATATGGCCTGCCCGTACGGTGCCCCACAGTACAATGCGGCAAAAGGCCACATGACCAAGTGCGACGGCTGCCACGAACGCGTGGCGGAAGGCAAAAAACCGATCTGCGTCGAGTCTTGCCCGCTGCGCGCGCTGGACTTCGGGCCGATTGAAGAGCTTCGCCAGAAGCACGGGCAGCTGGCGGCCGTTGCGCCGCTGCCGTCGGCTCACTTTACCAAGCCGAGCATTGTGATTAAACCTAACGCCAATGCACGTCCGTGCGGCGATACCACTGGCTACCTGGCGAACCCGAAGGAGGTGTGAGATGGGAAGTGGATGGCATGAATGGCCGCTGATGATCTTCACGGTCTTTGGGCAGTGCGTTGCCGGCGGATTTATCGTCCTGGCGCTGGCGCTGATGAAAGGGCAGCTGGCGCGCGAGCAGCAGCAGCGCGTGGTGCTGAGTATGTTCGCTTTGTGGGTGCTGATGGGCATTGGTTTTATTGCCTCGACGCTGCACCTCGGCTCGCCGATGCGCGCATTTAACTCGCTTAACCGCGTGGGGGCCTCGTCGTTGAGCAACGAGATTGCCAGCGGCGCGATTTTCTTCGCCGTGGGGGGCATTGGCTGGCTGCTGGCCGTCACCAATAAGCTCTCCTGCGCGCTGCGTAGCGTCTGGCTGGTGGTGACGATGGTGCTGAGTGTGGTCTTCGTGTGGATGATGGTGCGTGTGTATAACACCATCGATACCGTACCGACCTGGTATAGCATCTGGACGCCGCTGAGCTTCTTCCTGACGCTGTTTATCGGCGGTCCGCTGCTCGGCTATCTGCTGCTGCGCTGGGCGGGTGTCGAAGGCTGGGCGCTGCGTCTGCTGCCGGTGGTGAGCCTGGCTGCGCTGGGCGTTAGCGCGGTTGTTTCGCTGATGCAGGGCGTTGAGCTGGCTTCAATCCATAGCTCAATCCAGCAGGCTTCCGCACTGGTCCCGAACTACGGCTCCCTGATGGCGTGGCGCGTTGCGGCCATTGCGCTGGCGCTGGTGTGCTGGGTGGTGCCGCAGCTTAAGGGCTACCAGCCGGCGCTGCCGCTGTTGAGTCTGGCATTTGTGCTGGTGCTGGTCGGTGAACTGATCGGCCGTGGCGTCTTCTACGGTCTGCATATGACCGTCGGGATGGCGGTCGCCAGCTAAATAAAACGTGCCGGGGCGGCCTCGCCCTGGCACTTTTTGTTCATGAATTTTTTCAACTGAACCCTTTCCATTTATTCCTTTCATTTTCAGTAAAAACAATCAGATAGATTTGATGAATGTCGTTATGCCGCTGCGCTGAATAAGAAACATCAATCGTGGTGCCAGAAAGCCGCTTCCGACACAAATCAGGTGGATTGACAATGTTTTTAGCAGTGGCATGATGCGCTCGAAATCTGTCTATCCTCACGGTTTTTAGCCCATGTCCACCTATACCCGCCCAGTGCTGTTATTGCTCTGTGGCCTTTTGTTATTGACGCTGGCGATCGCGGTACTCAACACGCTCGTCCCGCTCTGGCTCGCCCATGAAAATCTGCCAACCTGGCAGGTTGGGATGGTTGGTTCATCCTATTTCACCGGTAACCTGGTGGGTACGATGCTGACCGGGCGTCTGATTAAGCGTCTTGGCTTTAACTTCAGCTACTATATTGCGTCGCTTATCTTCGCCGCGGGCTGCGTGGGGCTGGGCTTTATGGTGGGCTTCTGGAGCTGGATGTTCTGGCGTTTTATCGCCGGCGTCGGCTGCGCCATGATTTGGGTGGTGGTGGAAAGCGCGCTGATGTGCAGTGGTACTTCGCGCAATCGCGGGCGTCTGCTGGCGGCCTACATGATGATGTATTACATCGGTACCGTGCTCGGCCAGCTTATCGTGAGTAAACTACCGACCGATTTGGCGACCATTCTGCCGCTGATGACCGGCGTTATCCTGGCCGGTATTCTGCCGCTGCTGTTTACCCGTATCCTGAACCAGAAAGATGAACAGCAGGACGCCAACGCGCGCGTCTGGCCAATGTTCAAGCTGCGTCAGGCGCGACTTGGGGTGAATGGCTGTATTATTTCCGGCATCGTGCTGGGCTCGCTGTACGGGCTGATGCCGCTGTATTTAAACCATCGTGGCGTCAGCGATTCCGGTATCGGTTTTTGGATGGCGGTGATGGTCAGCGCCGGTATTTTGGGTCAATGGCCAATAGGCCGTCTGGCGGATCGCTTTGGTCGTTTGCTGGTACTGCGCGTGCAGGTATTTGTGGTGATTGTCGGCTGTCTGGGGATGCTAAGCCAGGCAATGATGGCACCGGCGCTGTTTATCCTTGGTGCCGCCGGTTTTACGCTCTATCCGGTGGCGATGGCCTGGGCCTGTGAGAAGGTCGAGCACCACCAGTTGGTGTCAATGAATCAGGCGCTGCTGCTAAGCTACACCATCGGCAGCCTGGTAGGGCCTACGCTGACCGCCATGCTGATGCAAAGCTACTCAGATAACCTGCTGTTTATCATGATTGCCGGGGTGTCGTTCGTCTACCTGATGATGCTGCTGCGCAAAGCCGGGCATCATCCAACCCCGGTTGCCCACGCCTGATGCGCTGGCGCGAGCGCGCCTCTTGATTTTTTCGTCGCCTGTCGTGCCGAGACAGACAACAAAAAACCCGACTTAGCGTCGGGTTTTTCGTCATCAGCATTGTCAGGCCAGGTATAGCTACTGGCCAGAAGGGATCAGTACATAACCTTGTGACCGTACTGCTCGAGAATGCCTTTTACGCGTTCCATGGTCTCTTTCTTCGGCGGCTTCACCCCGTCGAGCTTGTACTCTTCGCCCATGGCTACCCATTTGTGTTTGCCCAGCTCGTGGTATGGCAGCAGTTCGATTTTCTCGACGTTGCCCATATCGCGGGTGAACTCGCCCAGGCGGTGCGCGGAGTCATCGTCATCTGACCAGCCCGGGACCACCACATAGCGGATCCAGACCTTCACGTCTTTCTTCGACAGGTACTGCGCAAACTCGAGCGTGCGGTGGTTAGATACGCCAACCAGATTCTGATGGATATCGTCGTTCATCTGCTTGAGGTCGAGCATCACCAGGTCGGTGACTTCCAGCAGCTCATCAATGACCGGGTCGTAACGACGCACAAAGCCGTTGGTGTCCAGACAGGTATGAATACCTTCTTTCTTGCACGCTCGGAACCAGTCGCGCACGAACTCAGCCTGTAAAATGGCTTCGCCGCCGGATGCGGTGACGCCGCCGCCGGACGCGTTCATAAAGTGGCGATAGGTCACCACTTCTTTCATTAGTTCTTCAACGGTGACTTCTTTGCCACCGTGGGTATCCCATGTATCGCGGTTATGGCAGTACAGGCAGCGCATCAGGCAGCCCTGGAAGAAGGTAATAAAACGGATGCCTGGGCCATCGACGGTGCCACAGGATTCAAAGGAGTGAATGCGACCAGTTACAGACATTGCAGTATTATCTCCAGTTCTTCCCCGCGTCCGGCAGGGTGACGATCATTATTTCAGGCCGTCTTGAGTTTATTTTGCTTGTTAACCTGATTATAGAAGTTAGCAGGCAAAATAGGCTCGGAGAGAGTAGGGCAGTTATAAGAAAGGCCCCACTGACGTGGAGCCTTTATTGTACGCTTTTTAAATCGCGATTTCAGTCAAATCCATTACATGGACTGAGTGAAGGTACGGGTAATAACGTCCTGCTGCTGTTCTTTAGTCAGGGAGTTAAAACGTACTGCGTAGCCAGATACGCGGATGGTCAGCTGCGGATATTTTTCCGGGTTTTCCATCGCGTCGAGCAGCATTTCGCGGTTCATTACGTTAACGTTCAGGTGTTGACCGCCTTCGATAGACGCTTCGTGGTGGAAGTAACCGTCCATCAGACCAGCCAGGTTGGTTTTACGAACGTCGTCGTCTTTACCCAGTGCGTTCGGAACGATAGAGAAGGTGTAAGAGATACCATCTTTAGCGTAAGCAAACGGCAGTTTAGCAACGGAAGTCAGAGAGGCAACAGCACCTTTCTGGTCACGACCGTGCATTGGGTTAGCACCTGGGCCGAATGGCGCGCCAGCGCGACGACCGTCTGGGGTGTTACCGGTTTTCTTACCATAAACCACGTTAGAGGTGATGGTCAGAACAGACTGAGTCGGGATAGCGTTACGGTAAGTCGTCAGTTTCTGAATTTTCTTCATGAAACGTTCAACCAGGTCAACCGCCATGTCATCGACGCGAGCGTCGTTGTTACCAAACTGCGGGTATTCGCCTTCGATTTCGAAGTCAACAGCCAGACCGTTTTCATCACGAATCGGTTTAACTTTCGCATATTTGATTGCAGACAGGGAGTCAGCAGCAACGGACAGACCAGCGATACCGCAAGCCATAGTACGGATAACGTCGCGGTCATGCAGCGCCATCAGAGAAGCTTCGTAGCTGTATTTGTCGTGCATGTAGTGGATGACGTTCAGCGCGGTGACGTACTGTTTAGCCAGCCAATCCATAAAGTGGTCCATACGATCCATAACTTCGTCGTAGTTCAGAACGTCGCCTTTCATTGGCTCAGTTTTAGGACCAACCTGCATTTTCAGTTTTTCATCAACGCCGCCGTTGATTGCGTACAGCATGGTTTTCGCCAGGTTTGCACGCGCACCGAAGAACTGCATTTGTTTACCAACGATCATCGGGCTTACGCAGCAAGCGATAGCGTAGTCATCGTTGTTGAAGTCCGGACGCATCAGGTCATCGTTCTCATACTGCAGAGAAGAGGTATCGATGGACACTTTTGCGGCGAATTTTTTGAACGCCAGCGGCAGTTTTTCAGACCACAGGATAGTGATGTTCGGTTCCGGAGACGGGCCCATGGTGTACAGGGTGTTCAGGAAACGGAAGCTGTTTTTGGTGACCAGAGTACGGCCATCAACGCCCATACCACCGACGGATTCAGTTGCCCAAATCGGGTCACCGGAGAACAGTTCATCATACTCAGGGGTACGCAGGAAGCGAACCATACGCAGTTTCATGACCAGGTGGTCAATCATTTCCTGAGCTTCTTGTTCAGTGATTTTGCCTGCTTTCAGGTCACGTTCGATGTAGATATCCAGGAAGCTGGAGGTACGACCGAAGGACATTGCAGCGCCGTTCTGGGATTTAACAGCGGCCAGGTAGCCGAAGTAAGTCCACTGAATAGCTTCCTGAGCGTTGGTAGCCGGACCAGAGATGTCGTAGCCGTATTTAGCAGCCATCTCTTTGATCTGACCCAGCGCACGGTGCTGTTCGGAGATTTCTTCACGCAGACGGATAGTCGCTTCCAGGTTTACACCGTTTTCCAGGTCAGACTGGAGAGAGGTGAACTGAGCGAATTTGTCTTTCATCAGGTAGTCGATACCGTATACGGCGATACGACGGTAGTCACCGATGATACGACCACGGCCGTAGGCGTCTGGCAGACCGGTCAGAACACCGGATTTACGGCAGCGCAGGATGTCCGGAGTATAAACGTCGAACACGCCCTGGTTGTGCGTTTTACGGTATTCGGTGAAGATTTTTTTGATCATCGGGTCCAGTTCGCGGTTATACGCTTTGCAGGAACCTTCGATCATTTTGATGCCACCGAACGGGATAAGAGCACGTTTCAGCGGAGCTTCAGTTTGCAGACCAACAATTTTTTCCAGCGCTTTGTTGATGTAACCAGCGTCGTGGGAAGTAATGGTGGAAGCAACGGCGGTGTCAAAGTCAACTGGCGCGTGAGTGCGGTTTTCCAGTTTAACGCCTTCCATAACGTTGTCCCACAGAGCTGTGGTCGCGTCAGTAGCACCAGCCAGGAAGGACTCGTCACCCTCATACGGAGTGTAGTTTTTCTGGATGAAGTCACGTACGTTTACTTCATTCTGCCAGTCACCTTTCGCAAAACCTTCCCAGGCTGTGGCTAACTTTTCATTAAGTTCGGACATGTAACACCTACCTTCTTAAGTGGACTTTTTATTTACTGCCTGGAGCAACCATCAGTTAATGACGGTCACCGCCACGCAGGTAAATGACCCAGTATGTCAACCCAACCAATAAACCGCCGCCGATGATGTTCCCGATGGTTACCGGAATCAGGTTATCGGTGATGAAATTCATCACGGTCAGGTGAGAAAAACTTTCCGGAGTTGAACCGATTGCGGTCCAGAATTCCGGGCTAGCAAAGTGACGTATTACGATACCCATCGGAATCATAAACATGTTTGCAATGCTGTGCTCAAAGCCGCTGGCGACGAACATGGCAACCGGTAAAACCATAATCATGGCTTTGTCCATCAGGCTGCGGCCAGAGTAGCTCATCCAGACTGCCAGGCAGACCATCAGGTTCGCCAGGATGCCGAGAGCGACGGCTTCAATGAATGTGTGGTGCATTTTGTGGTCAGCAGTTTGCAGGACGTTTAGCCCCCATCCGCCGTTGGCCGTCATGTATTCGCCGGACAGCCACATCAACAGCACGAAGAGCAGCGCGCCGATCAGGTTACCAACATAGACGTTGAGCCAGTTTTTTGCCAGTTGACCCCAGGTAATTCGCCCGCTGGCTTTCGCTACAACGATAAGCACGGTCGAAGTAAAGAGGTCAGCGCCACAAATAACGCAAAGGATTAAGCCTAGTGAGAAGCAGATACCGCCAATCAGCTTCGCGATGCCAAATGGCATACCCGCGGTGCCCGTCGTTGCGGTAATGTAAAAAACAAAAGCAATCGAGATAAAGACGCCCGCAGTAATCGCCAGATAAAAGGTTTTCAGCGGATGCTTGGTTGCTTTATAGACGCCTGCTTCTTCGGCAACTTTGGCCATCGCAGCAGGAAGGAGTAGATCAAAAGGGTTGTCAGCTTTCACACTAACTCTCTCTTTTTATTTAATCGGCGACGAGATACTAACAAAGCATTATAGATGAGAATTTGATATAGATCATATCTCACCTGGCTTATAGGCCTGAATAACGAATGGTTTTTCAACAATCCTTTGCTAACAATATGAATATTAAGATAAAAATAAATTTTAAGATTTACAAAATCAGTTGAATTTTTTCTTTATCCTTCATTTTATTGGTTAATTAAAATGGAGTAATGATCGGTAAAATTAACAATAAAAGTAAGCTACTAATTATAGTGTTTACTTATATTTAACTTTATTTTCACATGCCCGTGAAGCGAAGCGTTGAAATATAAAAAAGGGGCCAACAAGTGGCCCCGTAATATAGCGTAGGTCTGGCATTAAGCCTACTTTTTCTATGGTGAAGAAATTACTTCGCCCAGAAAGCCGCTTTCGCGCGCTGCAGTTTTTCGTAGGCCTCTAACAGCGACTGATGCGCCGGGAAGGCTTCCAGCGTGCCGTCCGCTGGCTGCAGGCCGTAGAAGGCCTCTTCGCCGCTCAGCGCCGCGCTGGCCGCTTCGACGGCGTCTGCGCCGTACATGCGGACAAACGCGTTCAGATACTGCAGCGGTTCACGCTCTTCTTCCTGAGAAAGCAGCAGCAGCGTTTGCAGACAGCGGTAGTAGTTGGCGCGCTCGGCGCTGAACACGGACGCGTTAAACTCCATGGTCCATTCGGTCCAGATTAACGCCTGCTCAAGGTCGCCGCCGGCTAATGCCAGCATTGCTTTCAGTTCGCCAACGCGCAGGGTGTACCAGCCGTTGTTCGGGCCGGTCGCCAGACCCAGCAGCTCGCGCACGCGAGTAAAGTCGTCGAGGCCTTCGTCGTCAATCTGCTCGATCAGATTCAGGTACTCTTCTTTTTCCCACTCGCTGCCCGGCAGGGAAAGAATGGTTTCGCGCAGGTGGCTGCCCATATTGTTATTCGCCAGCCACAGATCTTCCGCTGGATAGATATCAGACATGCCGGGCACGATGATACGACAGGCGTAAACGCCCAGATGTTCGTAATCGGCGATGTACACTTCTTTATCTTCTTCTTTGAAGATAGCCATCAGCGTTGCGAACTCTTCTTCGGTGGTGCCGGAGAAGTTCCAGTCTGCAAACGGATAGTCTGCATCCTGTTTGAACATATCCCAGGAGATAAGACCGCTGGAATCGATAAAGTGGGTTTCGAGGTTGGTGTGCTCGGCCACTTCTTCATCGTCAAAGGTCGGCGGCGTGAACACATCAAGATCTTTAAGACCGCGACCCTGCAGCAGTTCGGTTACCGTACGCTCCAGCGCAACGCCGAAGTCCGGATGTGCACCGAAGGAAGCAAAGCAGGTGCCGTTCGCCGGGTTGAACAGCACCACGCAGATAACCGGGTATTTGCCGCCCAGTGAACCGTCGTAGGCAAAGATAGGGAAACCTTCCGCTTCCAGCGTTTTGATGGATTCCACTACGCCAGGATAGCGTGCCAGCACCTCGGCCGGGATTTCCGGCAGGCTGATGCTTTCGGCAATAATGCGGTTCTTCACGTGACGTTCGAACACTTCCGACAGCCCCTGTACGCGGGCTTCGTTACGGGTATTGCCCGCAGACATGCCGTTGGAAACGTACAGGTTCGCGACGATGTTCATCGGAATGTAGATGGTTTCGCCGTCGGACTGACGGGTAAACGGCAGCCCGCACACGCCGCGATCGTCGTTGCCGGACTGCAGATCGACCAGCATGCTGGCGGTCAGCTGATCGTCAGGATCGTAGAATGCGCGCAGGCGCGCGTCGAGCAGACCTTCCGGCACTTCGTCGTCGTCGGTCAGCGGGAACCATTTCTCATTCGGGTAGTGAACGAACGGGCCGTTGGCGATTTTGTCACCCAGCCAGAAGTCAGCGAAGAAATAGTTGGTCGACAGACGCTCGAAGTATTCACCCAGCGCGGATGCCAGCGCCGCTTTTTTGGTCGCGCCTTTACCGTTGGTAAAGCACAGCGAGCAGGCTTTATCACGGATATGTACCGACCAGACGTTAGGAACCGGGTTCAACCAGGAAGCTTCTTCAATATCGAAGCCTAGGTCGAGCAGCTTTTGCTGGAAGCGAGCGATGGAATCTTCCAGTGCGGCATCTTTGCCGGGGATATAGGTTTGCGTCATAGCAATCTCTTTTGTCGTACGGAAAGCGCGCAATGATACGGGTTTTGCGTGACGGGTGCTATCTTCGGCGAAAATAAAAGAGACGGCTATGCTTACAGGCAATAACCGACTGTTACGGCGCAGAAAAAATGAAAGCGTTTGATCTTCAGAGAATGGCATTTGACAACGTTCCGCCAGAATTTTTAGGCGAGGTGGCGCTGAGATGCGTGTTTACCTTCGCGCTGGTGTTTCTGTTTCTCAAAATGACCGGACGTCGCGGCGTGCGGCAGATGTCGCTGTTTGAAGTGCTGATTATTCTCACGCTGGGATCGGCGGCGGGCGATGTTGCCTTCTATGATGATGTCCCGCTGGTGCCGGTTTTTGTGGTTTTCATTTCGCTGGCGCTGCTGTATCGGCTGGTGATGTGGTTGATGGCGAAAAGTGAAAAGTTACAGGGCTTACTGGAAGGTAAAGCGATCGTCATCGTTAAAGAAGGGCAACTGGCCTGGGAAAACGTGCGCGCGGCAAATCTGACGGAGCTGGATTTTTTTATGGAACTGCGGTTGAACAGCGTGGAGCAGCTTGGGCAGGTCCGGCTGGCGATTATGGAAACCGACGGTCAGATTAGCGTGTTTTATTATGCTGACGAGCAGGTGAAGCCGGGGTTATGCATTTTGCCCGACAGCCTCACTCAGCGTTTTAAGGCAGTTCCTGCGCCAGGTGAGTACGCGTGTGTGCGCTGTAGCTACGTCGTTAGCATGCGGGCGGGGGAGCGACAATTATGTCCGCGCTGCGCAAATCCGGCCTGGACGAAGGTGAGCCGCGCGAAACGGATTGCCTGATAGCCATTTTGTCGGTTTTCACACGGCAAGACGGTAGAATCTATTGTGTGACGGAGGGCGCATTTCGCTGACGAAAGGTTTTAGACATTGCGGCGCGTGTCACTGAATGATAAAACCAATAGCCACAGGAATAACTTATGCCCACGCGTTGATGACGCGCGAGGCATGCGGTCAGACAACATTGCAATGTGGTGAGGGTTATGGCTCAGGTCTTTAATTTCAGTTCAGGTCCGGCGATGCTTCCGGCAGATGTCCTTAAACTGGCGCAGAAGGAACTCTGCGACTGGAACGGATTAGGCACGTCGGTAATGGAAGTTAGCCACCGTGGTAAAGAGTTTATCCACGTGGCGGAGGAAGCAGAAAAAGATTTTCGTGACCTGCTTAACATCCCATCCAACTACAAAGTGCTGTTTTGCCACGGCGGCGGGCGCGGCCAGTTTGCCGGCGTACCGCTGAACATCCTCGGTGATAAAACCACCGCTGACTACGTTGACGCCGGCTACTGGGCAGCGAGCGCGGTGAAAGAAGCTAAAAAATACTGCACGCCAAACGTGATTGACGCGAAGATTACCGTCGACGGTCAGCGCGCGGTAAAACCCATGCGCGACTGGCAGCTTTCCGATAACGCGGCGTATTTGCACTATTGCCCGAACGAAACTATCGACGGTATTGCTATTGATGAGACGCCTGACTTTGGCAACGAGGTTGTTGTTGCCGCTGACTTCTCCTCAACCATTCTGTCCCGCCCGATCGACGTGAGCCGCTTTGGCGTTATCTACGCCGGTGCGCAGAAAAACATTGGTCCTGCCGGCTTAACGCTGGTTATCGTGCGCGAAGACCTGCTGGGTAAAGCACATGTTGCCTGCCCATCTATCCTTGATTACAGCGTGCTCAACGACAACGACTCCATGTTCAACACCCCGCCGACCTTTGCCTGGTATCTGTCCGGTCTGGTCTTCAAATGGCTGAAAGAGCAGGGTGGCCTGGCCGTAATGGATCGTATTAATCAGCAGAAGGCCGATCTTCTGTATAGCACCATCGATAGCAGCGATTTCTACCGTAACGATGTGGCGAGCGCCAACCGTTCCCGTATGAACGTTCCGTTCCAGCTGGCAGACAGCGCGCTGGACAAAGTCTTCCTGGATGAATCGTTTGCCGCCGGTCTGCACGCGCTGAAAGGCCACCGCGTAGTCGGCGGGATGCGCGCCTCCATCTATAACGCCATGCCGCTGGCGGGCGTACAGGCGCTGACGGAATTTATGCAGGACTTCGAGCGTCGTCACGGCTAATCGATTTTTGACCTATCCTCCCCATGGCCGCGTCATGGGGTTTTTCTTTTGTTTTTTGAGAGTTGAGTTTCATGGAATCCCTGACGTTACAACCTATCGCGCGCGTAGACGGCACGATTAATCTGCCTGGTTCTAAAAGCGTGTCGAACCGTGCGCTGCTGCTGGCGGCGCTGGCAAGCGGCACCACCATCCTGACTAATCTGCTGGACAGCGATGATGTTCGCCACATGCTGAACGCGTTGAAAGCGCTGGGAATTCACTACACCCTGTCTGACGATCGCACGCGCTGTGAAGTCACCGGCAACGCGGGCCCGCTGCAGGGCTCTGGCGAACTGGAACTGTTCCTCGGCAACGCGGGCACCGCTATGCGCCCACTGGCCGCCGCGCTGTGCCTGGGGGCAAATGATATTGTCTTGACCGGTGAGCCGCGCATGAAAGAACGCCCAATCGGCCACCTGGTGGATGCCCTGCGTCAGGGCGGCGCGCAGATTACCTATTTAGAGCAGGAAAATTATCCACCGCTGCGCCTGAATGGTGGGTTTATCGGCGGTAGCGTTGAAGTAGACGGTAGCGTCTCCAGCCAGTTCCTGACCGCGCTGCTGATGACGGCGCCGCTGGCACCGCAGGACACAGTCATTACCATCAAGGGCGATCTGGTGTCCAAGCCGTATATCGACATCACGCTGCATTTGATGAAAACTTTCGGTGTTGAAGTTGAAAACCAGAACTATCAGCGTTTTGTTGTGCGTGGTAACCAGCAGTATGTCTCGCCGGGCCAGTATCTGGTTGAAGGCGATGCGTCATCGGCTTCCTACTTCCTGGCCGCTGGCGCGATTAAAGGCGGCACCGTGAAGGTGACCGGCATTGGCCGTCACAGCGTACAGGGCGATATTCGCTTCGCTGACGTGCTGGAAAAAATGGGCGCGACCATCACCTGGGGCGATGATTTTATTGCCTGCACTCATGGTGAACTGAATGCCATCGATATGGACATGAACCATATCCCTGATGCCGCTATGACCATTGCCACCGCCGCGCTGTTTGCCAAAGGCACCACCACGCTGCGTAATATATACAACTGGCGCGTTAAAGAGACAGACCGTCTGTTCGCCATGGCAACCGAGCTGCGCAAAGTGGGCGCGATCGTGGAAGAGGGCGAAGATTATATTCGCGTGACGCCGACGACGACGCTGAATTTTGCTGAGATTGCGACCTACAACGATCATCGTATGGCGATGTGCTTCTCTCTGGTTGCGCTATCGGATACGCCGGTCACAATCCTTGACCCGAAATGTACGGCGAAAACCTTCCCGGATTATTTCGAGCAGCTGGCGCGTATTAGTACTCTGGCCTAATCCTTTCCTACCGCCAAAACGCCGACTTGATGTCGGCGTTTTTTTTCGGACTTTTTTGCCCTTGCGATGCAGTGTTACCCTTTTGTGTGAAATAAATTATTGATATTTAATAGTAATCAATCAATGGATGATTCATATGAAGAATGCAAAGGTGATGCTGACGCTGGCGATTTCCGCCACGTTACTGGTTGGCTGTAAAAATATGCAGGGTATGGATACCAATGCATTGGTGGGGTCCGGCATGACGGCTTATAAAGCGGCAACGCTGTCCGATGCTGACGTGAAGGCCCTATCTGACGATGCCTGTCAGCAGATGGACGGCGAAAACCAGCTTGCGAGCGCGTCCAGTCAATACACCAAACGGCTGAACAAAATTGCCAAAGCGCTGGGCAATAACATCAACGGCACGCCGGTGAATTATAAAGTCTACATGACCGCTGACGTTAACGCGTGGGCAATGGCTAACGGCTGCGTGCGCGTCTACAGCGGTCTGATGGACTTGATGAACGACAATGAAGTCGAGGGCGTGCTGGGCCACGAGCTGGGCCACGTTGCGCTGGGCCACTCGCGTAAAGCGATGCAAACCGCCTATGCGACCGTTGCGGCGCGCGACGCGATTTCAGCCACCAGCGGCGCGGCGGCGCAGCTGTCAAAATCACAGCTCGGCGATATTGCCGAAGGCGTGATTAACTCGGCGTTTTCTCGTTCCCAGGAGTCTGAGGCCGATGATTTCTCCTACGATCTGCTGAAAAAACGCGGCGTCAGCGCCCAGGGATTGGTGGGTAGCTTTGACAAGCTGGCCAGCCTTGACGCGGGTCATACGAAATCGTTGTTTGACTCTCACCCTCCTTCAGCCGAGCGCGCGCAGCACATTCGCGACCGCATTGCGGCGGATAAAAAGTAAATCATCATCATTTTCGGGTCGGCGCTTTGCCGGCCCACTATACTTATTTATTCTCCTGCAGTGAGCGCGTCTCATTCTGTCATTCGCAGACAAAAGTAACCGTCTGGCGCAGAGATGCGTATAATGCGCGGCGTTTACGTTGTGTATGCCTTTTATTAAGGAGAGAAAAATGACGGCAATTGCCCCGGTAATTACCATTGATGGTCCAAGTGGCGCGGGTAAAGGCACGCTGTGCAAAGCGATGGCCGAAGCGCTGCAATGGCATTTGCTGGACTCTGGCGCGATCTATCGCGTGCTGGCGCTTGCGGCTTTGCATCACCATGTTGATGTGAACTCAGAAGATGCCCTGGTCCCGCTGGCGGCCCATCTGGACGTACGTTTTGTCTCTACCGACGGCGCGCTGGAGGTGATCCTTGAAGGGGAAGACGTCAGCGGTGAAATCCGCACCCAGGAAGTGGCCAATGCCGCTTCGCAGGTCGCTGCGTTCCCGCGCGTGCGTGAAGCGCTGCTGCGCCGTCAGCGGGCTTTCCGCGAAGCGCCGGGCCTGATTGCCGACGGCCGCGATATGGGCACGGTGGTGTTCCCGGATGCGCCGGTCAAAATCTTCCTCGACGCGTCATCGGAAGAACGTGCGCAGCGTCGCATGCTACAGTTGCAGGAAAAGGGCTTTAGTGTTAACTTTGAGCGCCTTTTGGCAGAGATAAAGGAGCGTGACGATCGCGATCGTAATCGTGCTGTTGCGCCGCTGGTTCCTGCCGCCGATGCTTTAGTGTTGGATTCCACCACCTTAAGCATTGAGCAAGTAATTGAAAAAGCGTTAAACTATGCGCGCCAGAAATTGGCAATCGCGTAAAACGCGACCGAATTTGCAGTACCCCCGTTGCAATGGACTGACAGCGGGTATGTGAAACAACCCCATCCGACAAGGTGTCAGGTGGACGTTAATACTTAACCTGAAGATTAAACATGACTGAATCTTTTGCTCAACTGTTTGAAGAATCCTTAAAAGAAATCGAAACCCGCCCGGGTTCCATCGTTCGTGGTGTTGTTGTTGCTATCGACAAAGACGTAGTACTGGTTGACGCCGGTCTGAAATCTGAGTCCGCCATTCCGGCAGAGCAGTTCAAAAACGCCCAGGGCGAGCTGGAAATCCAGGTTGGTGACGAAGTTGACGTTGCTCTGGATGCAGTAGAAGACGGCTTCGGTGAAACCCTGCTGTCCCGTGAGAAAGCTAAACGTCACGAAGCTTGGATCACGCTGGAAAAAGCTTACGAAGACGCTGAAACTGTAGTTGGTGTTATCAACGGCAAAGTTAAAGGTGGCTTCACTGTTGAGCTGAACGGTATTCGTGCGTTCCTGCCGGGTTCCCTGGTAGACGTTCGTCCGGTGCGTGATACTCTGCACCTGGAAGGCAAAGAGCTTGAGTTCAAAGTAATCAAGCTGGACCAGAAGCGTAACAACGTTGTTGTTTCTCGTCGTGCCGTTATCGAATCCGAAAACAGCGCAGAGCGCGATCAGCTGCTGGAAAACCTGCAGGAAGGCATGGAAGTTAAAGGTATCGTTAAGAACCTCACTGACTACGGTGCATTCGTTGATCTGGGCGGCGTTGACGGCCTGCTGCACATCACTGATATGGCATGGAAACGCGTTAAGCATCCGAGCGAAATCGTGAACGTTGGTGACGAAATCAACGTTAAAGTGCTGAAATTCGACCGCGAGCGTACTCGTGTATCTCTGGGCCTGAAACAGCTGGGCGAAGATCCATGGGTAGCTATCGCTAAGCGTTATCCGGAAGGTACCAAACTGACCGGTCGCGTGACCAACCTGACCGACTACGGCTGCTTCGTTGAAATCGAAGAAGGCGTTGAAGGCCTGGTTCACGTTTCCGAAATGGATTGGACCAACAAAAACATCCACCCGTCCAAAGTTGTTAACGTTGGCGACGTAGTGGAAGTTATGGTTCTGGATATCGACGAAGAACGTCGTCGTATCTCCCTGGGTCTGAAGCAGTGCAAATCTAACCCATGGCAGCAGTTCGCAGAAACCCACAACAAGGGCGACCGCGTTGAAGGTAAAATCAAGTCTATCACTGACTTCGGTATCTTCATCGGCCTGGACGGCGGCATCGACGGCCTGGTTCACCTGTCTGACATCTCCTGGAACGTTGCAGGCGAAGAAGCAGTTCGTGAATACAAAAAAGGCGACGAAATCGCTGCAGTTGTTCTGCAGGTTGACGCAGAACGTGAACGTATCTCCCTGGGCGTTAAACAGCTCGCAGAAGATCCGTTCAACAACTGGGTTGCTCTGAACAAGAAAGGCGCTATCGTTAACGGTAAAGTGACTGCAGTTGACGCGAAAGGCGCAACCGTAGAACTGGCTGACGGCGTTGAAGGTTACCTGCGCGCTTCTGAAGCTTCCCGTGACCGCGTTGAAGATGCAACTCTGGTTCTGAGCGTTGGCGACGACGTTGAAGCTAAATTCACCGGCGTTGATCGCAAAAACCGCGCAATTAGCCTGTCTGTTCGTGCGAAAGACGAAGCTGACGAGAAAGATGCAATCGCTACTGTTAACAACAAACAGGAAGACGGCAACTTCTCCAACGCTATGGCTGAAGCATTCAAAGCAGCTAAAGGCGAGTAATCTTACGCATTTGGGTTTAACAACCTGAATTGTGATGAGTTTACTTGACAGATTGCAGGTTTCGGCCTGTAATCTAGCACAAAGGGCGGCTACGGCCGCCCTTGTTTAATAAGCTGTTAGCTAATTTTCCTTAAAAGGAAACCGGAGGAATCATGACCAAGTCAGAATTGATTGAAAGACTTGCCAGCCAGCAATCCCATATCCCTGCAAAAGCAGTGGAAGATGCGGTAAAAGAAATGCTGGAGCATATGGCCTCGACCCTGGCACAGGGTGAGCGCATTGAAATCCGCGGTTTCGGCAGCTTCTCTCTGCACTATCGAGCACCACGTACCGGGCGTAACCCGAAGACTGGCGACAAAGTGGAACTGGAAGGCAAATACGTGCCGCACTTCAAGCCGGGCAAAGAACTGCGCGATCGCGCCAACATTTACGATTGAGTTTCTGGCGCTAGCTTGCGCTAAACTTGATTGAGAGAAAAGCACCTGCGGGTGCTTTTTTCATTTCTGCACGCCGATTGTGGAATCGTCCTTCCAACGTTTTCTCAATGCCTGTACGCAGCGAATTCATGCTGCGAGCCGCCACGCAAACTGACTTTTCTGATCATGGCGTAGACGTTGTCGCGCGCGATACTCCTTGCAACAAGGAGGTATCGATGCGCTTGCCACTGCTGGCCTGCTACGTGCTGGCCGGAATATTACCGCTGGCCGTACTGCCTGTCTTACCCTCGCTCGAATATATTAAGATCGCTGCTGTTGGGCTCACCGCGCTCGGCGTTTGCGGCCGGGCAGGGCGCCGCATTGCTCTGGTGGGGCTACTGTTCTGCTGGGGGGCGCTGGCGGCCTGGCAGCTTCAGCTATCTGCGCAGATGCTGCCGGGTAAAAACCGGCAGGTTGAGCTGACGCTCACGCAAACGGACGGGCAGACGGTGCATCAGGGCACGCTCACCCGTCTGGAAGGGCAGCGCTTGATGCCGGGCATTCGGATTGCGCTCTACGGCAGCTACCTGCCACAGCCGCCATGCGTGGGCCAGCGCTGGAAGATGACGATTCGCGCCCGTGCAGTGCATGGTCAACTCAATGACGGCGGGTTTGATGCCCAGCGCTATGCGCTCTCCCAGCACCGTGCGCTGACCGGGCGAATCATTAGCGCTGAACCGTTAGCGCTCAGTTGCGGCCTGCGAGCGCGCTATCTGGCATCGCTAAAAACCACGCTAGCAGCATACCCCTGGCGTGACGTGCTGCTGGCGCTTGGGATGGGTGAACGGCTCTCGGTCTCGCCAGAGATTAAAACGCTGATGCAGCAAACCGGTACTTCGCATCTGATGGCGATATCTGGCCTGCATATTGCGCTCGGCGCTTCGCTGGGCTGGCTGCTGGTACGCGGCATACAGTTTTTTCTACCGGCATGGCTGATTAACTGGCGGCTACCGCTGCTGGCCTCGCTGGCAAGCGGGCTGGCTTACGCCATGTTGACGGGCATGCAGCCGCCCGCCCAGAGAACGATCGTTGCTGCGGCCGTCTGGTGTTTACTGCGGCTAAGCGGCAGGCAGTGGGCCGGTTGGGAGGTGTGGCTCTGTTGCCTGGCGGCTATCCTGTTTGTAGACCCGCTGGCGGTGCTTTCCGACAGTCTGTGGCTATCAGCATTTGCCGTTGGTACGCTCTTGTTCTGGTACCGGTGGGTACCGCTGCCGGAATGGCATTATCCGCGCCTGCTGCGTCCACTGGCGCAGCTGATGCATTTACAGCTAGGGCTGATGCTCCTGCTGACGCCGCTACAAATTCTGCTGTTCCACGGCATCAGTACCACTTCGCTGCTGGCAAATCTGCTGGCGGTGCCGGTGGTTACCTTCATTGCCGTGCCCTTGATTCTGCTGGCGATGTTTCTGCATCTGTGTGGTCCGGTGGTGCTGGAGACGCTGATTTGGTATTGCGCCGACAGGGTGATGGCGCTGGTGTTTGGCTACCTGCGGCTGTTGCCCGAGGGATGGTGGTACATTGGGCGAGCATGGCTGGGGGCGTCGTTATTACCGTGGGGGGCGCTGTTGCTCTGGCGGCTCCACGGCTGGCGGCGTTTTCCGGCATTGTGGATGTCACTAAGCGTGCTGCTGACGTTTCCACTCTGGCGAAAAACGCCGCCGGACCAGTGGCAGGTGACGATGCTGGATGTCGGGCAGGGGCTGGCAATGGTCATTTCACGCGGCGACAAAGCGCTGCTCTATGACACCGGGCTGGCGTGGCCCGGCGGCGACAGCGGGGCTCAGCTGATTGCGCCCTGGCTTCGTTGGCACGGGCTGACGCCACAGGGCATTATTCTGAGTCACGATCACTTAGATCACCGCGGTGGCCTGCGAACGCTCCAGCAAAACTGGCCGAAGGCATGGGTCAGAAGCCCGCTCGCGTGGTCCGGCCATCAACCCTGTGCACGCGGGCAGGCCTGGCGCTGGCAGGGGTTAATCTTTCGTGCGCTTTGGCCGCTGCCCGGTAAAGTACAGAAAGGCAATAATGGTTCCTGTGTGGTTAGGGTTGACGACGGTAAAAACAGTTTTCTGCTGACCGGAGATATTGAATTACCGGCAGAAATGGCCATGATGAGCCATTTCTGGCAGCCATTTGCGTCTACAATTATCCAGGTTCCTCATCACGGCAGCTCGACGTCTTCCGGTATCTCGCTGATTCAGCGGGTCGGTGGTGCCGTTGCGCTGGCTTCGGCATCCCGCTATAACGCGTGGCGCCTGCCTTCTGCGAAGGTAAAGGCCCGCTATCTGCAGCGGCATTACGGTTGGTTTGACACGCCGCACCAGGGCCAGATAACGGTCACTTTTGACGCGAAAGGCTGGCAGATTGAAGGCTTACGAGATCAACTTTTACCTCGTTGGTATCATCAGTGGTTTGGCGAGTCTCTCGATAACGGGTAGAATATGCGGCTATTTCAACATAAGCTGGTTTTTTGAATGCAGAACGACAAAGATCTCTCCACGTGGCAGACCTTCCGCCGACTCTGGCCAACTATTGCGCCGTTTAAAGCAGGGCTGATCGTGGCGGGCGTCGCGTTAATCCTTAACGCAGCCAGCGATACCTTTATGCTATCGCTTCTTAAACCGTTACTGGATGATGGTTTTGGCAAAACAGACCGCTCAGTGCTGCTTTGGATGCCGCTGGTCGTTATTGGCTTGATGATCCTACGTGGTATTACAAGCTATATCTCTAGCTATTGTATTTCCTGGGTTTCTGGCAAGGTCGTGATGACCATGCGCCGTCGGCTGTTCAGCCATATGATGGGCATGCCGGTTTCCTTCTTTGACAAGCAGTCCACCGGGACCCTGCTGTCGCGCATAACCTATGACTCTGAGCAGGTGGCATCCTCTTCCTCTAGTGCCTTGATTACCGTGGTGCGTGAAGGGGCTTCTATCATTGGCCTGTTCATCATGATGTTCTACTACAGCTGGCAGCTGTCGGTCATCCTCATCGTACTGGCACCTATCGTGTCGATGGCGATCCGCGTGGTGTCCAAGCGCTTCCGTAGCATCAGTAAAAATATGCAGAACACCATGGGGCAGGTGACCACCAGCGCCGAGCAGATGCTGAAAGGGCATAAAGAAGTGCTGATGTTCGGCGGCCAGGAAGTGGAAACCAAGCGTTTTGATAAGGTCAGCAACAAGATGCGTTTGCAGGGGATGAAGCTGGTCTCGGCATCGTCTATCTCTGACCCGATTATTCAGCTGATTGCCTCTCTGGCGCTGGCGTTTGTGCTGTATGCCGCGAGCTTCCCAAGCGTGATGGAAACCCTGACTGCCGGTACGATCACGGTCGTCTTTTCCTCCATGATTGCGCTGATGCGCCCGCTGAAATCGTTAACCAACGTCAACGCGCAGTTCCAGCGCGGGATGGCGGCCTGTCAAACGCTGTTCGCTATTCTGGATAGCGAGCAGGAAAAAGATGAAGGTAAGCTCGAAGTAGACCGTGCCAAAGGCAGCGTTGAGTTCCGTAACGTGACCTTCACCTATCCTGGCCGTGAAACGCCGGCGCTGCAAAATATCAACCTGTCGATCCCGCAGGGAAAAACGGTGGCGCTGGTAGGGCGTTCTGGTTCAGGTAAATCAACCATCGCCAGCCTGCTGACCCGTTTTTATGATATCGATGAAGGTGAGATTCTGCTCGATGGTCATGACCTGCGTGAGTACAAGCTTTCTTCGCTGCGTAATCAGGTAGCGCTGGTTTCCCAGAGCGTGCATCTGTTTAACGACACGGTGGCGAATAACATCGCCTATGCGCGTACCGACGAGTTCAGCCGCGAGCAGGTTGAAGAAGCGGCGCGGATGGCCTACGCGATGGACTTTATCAACAAAATGGATAACGGCCTTGATACGGTCATCGGTGAAAACGGCGTGCTGCTTTCCGGCGGCCAGCGTCAGCGTATCGCGATTGCGCGCGCGCTGCTGCGTAATAGCCCAATCCTGATTCTTGATGAGGCCACCTCGGCGCTGGATACCGAATCGGAACGTGCGATTCAGGCGGCGCTGGACGAACTGCAGAAAAACCGGACTTCTCTGGTGATTGCGCACCGTCTGTCGACAATTGAACAGGCTGATGAAATCATTGTGGTGGAAGACGGCCGGATTGTTGAACGCGGCAGCCATAGCGATCTGCTTGAACAGCGCGGCGTCTATGCTCAGCTGCACAAAATGCAGTTTGGCGAATGATAGCCAGAATCTGGTCCGGTGAATCGCCGCTCTGGCGGCTGCTGCTGCCGCTCTCCTGGCTATATGGTCTGGTGAGCGGCATCATCCGCCTGTGTTATCAACTGGGGCTGAAAAAGTCCTGGCGTGCGCCGTGTCCGGTCGTCGTGGTGGGTAACCTGACGGCAGGTGGCAACGGTAAAACACCGGTGGTCATCTGGCTGGTGGAGCAGCTTCAGCGTCAGGGCGTTCGCGTTGGCGTGGTTTCCCGTGGCTACGGTGGTAAAGCGGAGCGTTACCCGCTGCTGCTAAACGCGGATACCACGACCGCGCAGGCCGGAGATGAACCGGTGCTGATTTATCAACGTACCGGTGCGCCCGTAGCGGTTTCGCCGGTAAGAGTCGATGCCGTCAAAGCGCTGCTGGCGGCTCACGATCTCCAGATGATCGTCACCGATGACGGGCTGCAGCATTACCGTCTGGCCCGTGATAAAGAGATCGTGGTGATCGACGGCATACGTCGATTCGGCAACGGCTGGTGGTTGCCGGCCGGGCCCATGCGTGAACGAGCCTCGCGTCTTGAGAGTGTAGATGCGCGGATCGTTAACGGCGGCGAAGCGCTGGCGGGCGAGATCCCGATGACGCTACGTCCTGGTGAGGCAGTCAATCTGCTGACCGGCGAGCGCCGGCCGGTTGCCGCGTTGAACAACGTCGTCGCGATGGCCGGTATTGGGCATCCGCCGCGCTTTTTTGCCACCCTTAACGACGGCGGCCTGAAGCCGGTGCGCACGGTGGCGCTGGCCGACCATCAGGCGCTGAGTGAAGCCGACGTTCAGGCGCTGGTGGCACCCGGGCAGACGCTGATCATGACCGAAAAAGACGCGGTAAAATGCCGCCGTTTTGCGCAGGAGAACTGGTGGTATCTGCCGGTCGATGCCGTGCTTTCCGGCGATCGTGCGCAGACGCTGCTACAGGATTTGATTACCCTCGCACGGCGTTAATAGGCGTCGGCGATAGCAGGGGAAAAGCATGACACAGCTGCAGTTAACCCTTCGCGCCGCGCGTCATCTTCACCTGGCGGCGCAGGGGCTTCTGAACCGTCCGCGCCGCCAGCCTCAAGCGGCGGATATCCTTCGTACCATCCAGCAAATGTCGCTGCTGCAAATCGATACCATTAACGTGGTCGCCCGCAGCCCCTATCTGGTGCTCTTCAGCCGTCTTGGCGCTTACCCTTCCGCATGGCTTGATGATGCGCTTGCCCGCGGCGAGCTTATGGAATACTGGGCCCACGAGGCCTGTTTCCTGCCGCGCAGCGATTTTCCACTGGTTCGCCATCGTATGCTTGCGCCGCATAAGATGGGCTGGAAGTACCATCAAAGCTGGATGGATGAGCACGCCGACGAGATTATTGCGCTGAAGGCGCATATTGCTGAAAACGGGCCGGTACGCTCCGCCGACTTTGCGCATCCGCGTAAAGGGCAGAGCGGCTGGTGGGAGTGGAAGCCGCATAAGCGCCACCTGGAAGGGCTGTTTACCGCTGGCGAAGTGATGGTGGTTGAACGCCGCAACTTTCATCGGGTTTACGATCTGACGCAACGGGTGATGCCGCAGTGGGACGATCGCCGTGATGCGCTCACGCAATCGCAGGCCGAGGCGGCGATGCTGGAAAACAGCGCCCGCAGCCTGGGTATTTTCCGCCCTCAGTGGCTGGCGGATTATTACCGGCTACGGCAGCCAGATCTCCACGCGCTGCTGGCGCAGTGGCAGGCGCTGGCGCAGGTGGTACCGGTAGAGGTTGAACAGCTCGGTGAGATGTGGGTACATCGCAGCCTTCAGCCCGCGCTGGAGCGTGCGGCGGAGGGTAAGCTGACGGCGACGCACAGTGCGGTACTGTCGCCCTTCGACCCGGTGGTCTGGGATCGAAAACGCGCCGAACAGTTTTTCAACTTCACCTACCGCCTGGAGTGCTACACGCCTGCGCCGAAGCGTCAGTACGGTTATTTTGTCCTGCCGCTGCTGCATCGCGGTGAGATTGTCGGCCGCATGGACAGCAAAATGCACCGCAGCGACGGCGTACTGGAGATTTTCGCCCTCTATCTGGAAGCGGGCGTGCGGGTCAGCCAGCATCTGGAAAAAGGCCTGACGCAGGCCATCAACGATTTTGCCCGCTGGCAGGGCGCGACGCGGGTTAAACTTGGCGCGGTAGCGGAGAAACTCTTTCTTAATCAACGCGACGGTTGGGAGATTGACGCCGGCCGGTAGCGCTCTATGATATGCTGCACTGGTTTTCGATACGGCCCATCAGGAGGAATCATGGATCACCGTCTACTTGAAATTATTGCCTGCCCGGTTTGCAACGGCAAACTCTACTATAGCCAGGACAAGCAAGAACTGATTTGCAAAATTGATAATCTGGCGTTTCCCCTGCGTGACGGTATCCCCGTATTGCTGGAAAACGAAGCCCGCGTTTTAGCTGCAGAAGAGAACCGACCATGAGTTTCGTTGTGATTATTCCGGCGCGCTTTGCTTCTACGCGCCTGCCGGGCAAACCGCTGCAGGACATCAACGGCAAACCGATGATTGTGCACGTGCTGGAGCGCGCGCGCGAATCCGGTGCCGAGCGTATCATTGTCGCCACCGACCATCCCGACGTTGCAAAAGCCGTTGAAGCGGCGGGCGGGGAAGTCTGCATGACCCGCGCCGATCACCAGTCTGGTACCGAACGCCTGGCGGAAGTGGTAGAGAAGTGTGGTTTCAGCGACGACACGGTGATCGTCAACGTGCAGGGCGATGAGCCGATGATCCCGGCGGTCATTATTCGTCAGGTGGCTGAAAACCTCGCTGCCAGCCATTCCGGCATGGCGACGCTGGCGGTACCGATTCACGATGCGGAAGAAGCCTTTAACCCGAATGCGGTGAAAGTGGTGATGGACAAAGACGGCTATGCGCTTTATTTCTCCCGTGCGACTATCCCGTGGGACCGCGATCGCTTCGCCAAAAGTCGCGACGAGATTGGTGACACCCTGCTGCGCCACATTGGTATCTATGGCTACCGCGCCGGGTTTATTCGCCGCTATGTCAACTGGGCGCCAAGCCCGCTGGAGCACATTGAGATGCTCGAGCAGCTGCGCGTGTTGTGGTACGGAGAAAAAATCCACGTTGCCGTCGCCAAAGAAGTGCCGGGGACAGGCGTTGATACGCCGGAAGATCTGGCCCGCGTTCGCGCCGAACTGAAGTAGTCCTGCCGCCCCCTTGCCACAAGGGGGCGCCTCCCGTCGGGTATTTCCTCTCTTTCTGTTGCAATTTTGATCTTGTCTGGTGAAATTCACCCTTCATATGCTCATTATGAAAGCAATGGCTTTCATAGGGGTAATCTGACATGGAACAGCTACGTGTAGAACTCAGCCATCTGTTGGGTGAATCGCTCAGCCGCGTGGAGTGCATTAATGAGCAGGCGGATACGGCGCTGTGGTCGCTGTATGATGCTGAAGGTAACCCGCTGCCGCTGCTGGCGCGCAGCTTTTCATCCCCCGGCGTGGCGCGCCAGCTGGCGTGGAAAATCTCGACTCTTGCGCGCCAGGGCACCGTACGTATGCCCGTGGTTTACGGCATCATGACCCATGAAGAACATCCCGGACCCGATGTCCTGCTGCTAGAGCGCCTGCGCGGCGTCGCCGTTGAAGCACCGACGCGCAGCCCGCAACGCTGGGATGCGCTCAAAGATCAAATTGTCGAAGCGCTGCTGGCCTGGCACCGCGTGGACAGCGCTGGCTGCGTCGGCTTTGTCGATAGCGCTCAGGAAAACAGCTGGCCGAACTGGTATCGCCAGCGAATTGAAGTGCTGTGGGGGACGCTGAATCTGTACCAGAACACCGGCCTGACGATGCAGGATAAGCGGCTGCTGTTCCGCACCCGCGAATGCCTGGATGCGCTTTTTGAGGACTTTAACGACAACTGCGTGTTAATCCATGGCCACCTGACGCTGCGCAGCATGCTGAAGGACTCGCGGAGTGACCAACTGTTAGCCATGGTAGGCCCGGGGCCGATTTTATGGGCCCCGCGCGAATATGAACTGTTCCGGCTGCATGAAAGCCCGCAGGCTGAACAGCTGTTGTGGCGCTATCTCCAGCGCGCGCCGGTCGCCGAGGGGTTTATGTGGCGGCGCTGGCTCTACCTGCTGTGGGACGAAGTCGACAGGCTGGTGAATACGGGTAAATTCAGCCGTGATAATGTCGATTTGGCGGCGAAATCACTGCGCCCCTGGCTTGTCTGAATCGGCTTTCAGCCATTGCCAGATACGCCCCAGCGTTTCATAGCCCACCCGGTCGCTGTGCATCAGCCACACCGGTGAGGGAATCATGCGCTCCCACGGGTTCAACGGCGAGGCGATCGCCAGCTGATTAGCCGGTGCAGGCAGCGGGTGAAGGCCCGCCTGTTGGAAGAAAATCATGGCTCGCGGCAGGTGTGATGCCGACGTCACCAGCAGGAACGGCGCCTCGCCAATGGCGGCCTTCACGGCGCTGGCTTCTTCTTCGGTGTCTTTCGGCGTATCGAGGACAATAATGGCATTGCGCGGCACCCCGAGGCTTTCGGCGACGCGCGCCCCCGCTTCGGCGGTGCTGACCGGGTTAGTCAGCGCTCGCGCCCCGGTAAAGATCAGCTTCGCTCCGGGGTTGGCCTGCCACAGCCGAATGCCCTCCGCCAGGCGGGGCAGACTGTTGCTGATCAGGTTTGAACTTGGCGCCCATTCGGTATTCCACGTATACCCGCCCCCGAGTACGACCACATACTGAACCGGCTGTTCGCCGCGCCAGGTAGGATACGTATCTTCAATCGGCTTGAGCAAGCCGTCGGCCACCGGCTGGAGGCTTAGCAGGAGTAAAAAAAGCCAGCCGAGGGTAATGGCGCTTTTGCCCAGCTTCTGGAAGCGGGTAAACCAGACCAGGACAATTCCTAAACCGATGAATGAAAGGAGGAGAGGCAGCGGCAGCATCATCCCGCCGATGAACTTTTTCAGCATAAAAAGCATTCTGTAGCGTACCTTTTTTAACCATCTGACCGCATGAATGCAGGGATATTACACCAGATAGCTTCATTCTCGCCGTGGGTGTGACAAAATAGACCCTTTGTGGCTGGCGAAGTAAGGACATCCCGTGCAGGATCGCAATTTCGATGACATTGCGGAAAAGTTTTCGCGCAATATATACGGCACCACTAAGGGCCAACTGCGTCAGGCTATTCTGTGGCAGGATCTTGATGCGCTGCTCGCAACCCTGGGTTCGCAGCCGCTGCGTATTCTGGACGCCGGCGGCGGGGAAGGCCAGACGGCGATCAAAATGGCGCAGCGTGGTCACCATGTGACGCTGTGCGATCTGTCTGCTGAAATGATCGCCCGGGCAAGCCAGGCAGCCAGCGACAAAGGTGTGAGCCACAACATGCATTTCATACAATGCGCGGCGCAGGACGTGGCCGGGCATTTGGAAAGCCCGGTTGATCTGATATTGTTTCACGCTGTACTGGAGTGGGTGGCTGAACCACAGGCGGTATTAAAAACGCTGTGGTCGGTGCTTCGCCCGGGCGGCGCATTATCATTAATGTTCTACAATGCAAACGGCCTGTTGATGCACAACATGGTAGCGGGCAACTTTGACTACGTCGTTGCCGGCATGCCGAAAAAGAAAAAGCGTACGCTGTCGCCGAACTATCCGCGCGACCCGCAGCAGGTCTACGGCTGGCTGGAAGAGATCGGCTGGCGCATTAACGGGAAAACCGGCGTGCGGGTGTTTCATGACTATTTGCGCGATAAGCATAAACAGCAGGACAGCTATGACATCCTGCTCGAGCTGGAAACGCGCTATTGCCGTCAGGAACCTTACGTCAGCCTGGGGCGCTACATTCATGTCACCGCGCTTAAGCCGCAGACAGAAACAAGGATAAACGATGAGTGAATTTTCCCAGACAGTCCCCGAACTGGTTGCCTGGGCCAGAAAAAATGATTTCGCCATTTCGCTACCCGTCGATAGGCTCTCATTTTTGCTGGCCGTCGCAACGCTGAACGGTGAACGGCTGGAAGGTGAAATGACGGAAGGCGAGCTGGTGGATGCGTTCCGTCACGTCAGTGATGCGTTTGAGCAAACCAGTGAAACCATCGGTACGCGTGCGAATAACGCGATTAACGATCTGGTTCGCCAGCGTCTGCTGAACCGCTTTACCAGCGAAGTCACAGAAGGAAACGCCATCTATCGTCTGACGCCGCTGGGCATTGGCATTACCGACTACTATATTCGTCAGCGCGAGTTCTCCACGCTGCGTCTGTCGATGCAGCTGTCGATCGTCGCCGGCGAACTGAAGCGAGCCGCCGATGCGGCGGAAGAGGGCGGCGATGAATTCCATTGGCACCGTAACGTCTATGCGCCGTTGAAATATTCGGTAGCGGAGATTTTCGACAGTATCGACCTCACGCAACGCATCATGGATGAACAGCAGCAATCGGTGAAAGACGATATCGCCCAGTTGCTGAATAAAGACTGGCGCGCGGCGATCTCCAGCTGTGAGCTGTTGCTGTCTGAAACCTCCGGCACCCTGCGCGAGCTGCAGGATACGCTGGACGCGGCGGGCGATAAGCTGCAGGCCAACCTGCTGCGCATTCAGGATGCCACGCTCAGCCATAACGATTTGCATTTTGTCGATCGGCTGGTGTTCGATCTGCAAAGCAAGCTCGACCGCATCGTCAGCTGGGGACAGCAGGCCATCGACCTGTGGATCGGCTACGACCGCCACGTCCACAAATTTATCCGTACCGCGATTGATATGGATAAAAACCGCGTCTTCGCTCAGCGTCTGCGCCAGTCGGTGCAGTCCTACTTTGATGCGCCGTGGGCCCTGACCTACGCCAGCGCCGATCGTCTGCTGGATATGCGCGATGAAGAGATGACGCTGCGCGACGAAGAGGTCACCGGGGAACTTCCGCCGGACTTAGAGTACGAAGAATTTAACGAAATCCGCGAACAGCTTGCCGCGCTGATTGAAGAACAGCTGGCTATCTATAAAACCAAACAGCTGCCGCTGGACCTCGGTCTGGTGGTGAAAGAGTACCTGGTACAGTATCCGCGTGCGCGGCACTTCGACGTGGCGCGTATTGTGGTGGACCAGGCGGTTCGTTTGGGCGTCGCGCAAGCAGATTTCACCGGACTGCCGGCCAAATGGCAGGCAATTAATGATTACGGAGCCAAGGTACAGGCGCATGTCATCGACAAATATTGAACAAGTGATGCCGGTTAAACTGGCACAGGCCCTGGCCAACCCCCTTTTCCCTGCGCTGGATAGCGCGCTGCGTGCCGGTCGCCACATTGGCCTGGACGAGCTCGATAACCACGCCTTTTTGATGGATTTCCAGGAATACCTGGAAGAGTTTTATGCCCGCTATAACGTTGAACTTATTCGCGCGCCCGAAGGGTTTTTCTACCTGCGCCCGCGTTCGACGACGCTGATTCCGCGTTCGGTGCTGTCCGAGCTGGACATGATGGTCGGCAAAATTCTTTGCTACCTCTACCTCAGCCCGGAGCGCCTGGCGAATGAAGGCATCTTCACCCAGCAGGAGCTGTATGACGAGCTGCTGGCGTTGGCCGACGAAGCCAAGCTGCTGAAGCTGGTTAACAACCGTTCCACCGGCTCTGACCTTGACCGTCAGAAGCTGCAGGAGAAAGTGCGCTCGTCGCTCAACCGCCTGCGCCGCCTGGGCATGGTGTGGTTTATGGGCCATGACAGCAGCAAGTTTCGCATTACCGAGTCCGTGTTCCGCTTCGGCGCCGACGTGCGCTCCGGCGACGACGCGCGCGAAGCGCAACTGCGCATGATTCGCGACGGTGAAGCCATGGCGATTGAAAATCATCTGCAGCTCAATGACGAGAACGATGACCATCAGCAGGATAGCGGGGAGGAAGAGTAATGATCGAACGCGGTAAATTTCGTTCGCTAACGCTGATTAACTGGAACGGGTTCTTTGCCCGTACCTTCGATTTAGATGAACTGGTTACCACCCTCTCGGGCGGTAACGGGGCGGGTAAATCCACCACCATGGCGGCCTTCGTCACGGCGCTGATCCCCGATTTAACCCTGCTGCACTTCCGTAATACCACCGAAGCGGGCGCGACCAGCGGTTCACGCGATAAAGGCCTGCACGGTAAACTGAAGGCGGGCGTCTGCTACTCCGTGCTGGACGTCATGAACTCGCGCCACCAGCGCGTGGTGGTGGGCGTGCGTCTGCAGCAGGTTGCGGGACGCGACCGTAAAGTCGACATCAAACCGTTCGCCATTCAGGGGCTGCCGACCTCTATCCAGCCGACCCAACTGCTGACCGAGACGCTCAACGAGCGACAGGCGCGCGTGCTGACGCTGCAGGAGCTGAAAGATAAGCTCGAAGCCATCGAAGGCGTGCAGTTCAAGCAGTTCAACTCGATCACCGACTACCATGCGCTGATGTTTGATTTGGGCATCGTCGCGCGCCGCCTGCGTTCTGCAGCCGACCGTAGCAAGTTCTATCGTTTGATTGAGGCCTCGCTGTATGGCGGGATCTCCAGCGCCATTACCCGCTCGCTGCGTGACTACCTGCTGCCGGAAAACAGCGGCGTGCGTAAAGCCTTCCAGGATATGGAAGCGGCGCTGCGCGAAAACCGCATGACGCTGGAGGCGATTCGCGTTACTCAGTCTGACCGCGACCTGTTTAAGCACCTGATCTCGGAAGCGACCGACTACGTGGCCGCTGACTATATGCGCCACGCCAACGAGCGTCGGGTGCATCTGGATAAGGCGCTGGAGTACCGTCGCGAGCTGTTCACCTCCCGCTCGCAGCTGGCCGCGGAGCAGTACAAGCACGTCGAGATGGCGCGTGAGCTACAGGAGCACAACGGTGCGGAAGGCGATCTCGAAGCCGATCACCAGGCTGCCAGCGACCATCTCAACCTGGTGCAGACCGCACTGCGTCAGCAGGAAAAAATTGAACGCTATGAAGCGGACTTAGACGAGCTGCAAATTCGTCTGGAAGAACAGAACGAAGTGGTCGCGGAAGCTGCCGAAAAGCAGGAAGAAAACGAAGCCCGCGCCGAAGCCGCCGAACTGGAAGTGGATGAGCTGAAAAGCCAGCTTGCCGATTACCAGCAGGCGCTGGACGTACAGCAAACGCGCGCGATTCAGTACACCCAGGCCCTCCAGGCGCTGGAACGAGCAAAAGAACTGTGCCACCTGCCGGACCTAACGCCGGAAAGCGCCGGTGAATGGCTGGAAACCTTCCAGGCCAAAGAGCAGGAAGCGACGGAAAAACTGCTGTCGCTCGAGCAAAAAATGAGCGTGGCTGAAACGGCGCACAGTCAGTTTGAGCAAGCTTACCAACTGGTGGCGGCCATCAACGGTCCGCTGGCGCGTAATGAAGCCTGGGCCGTGGCACGAGAGCTGCTGCGCGACGGCGTGAATCAGCGCCATCTGGCAGAACAGGCGCAGCCGCTGCGCAGCCGTCTGAATGAGCTGGAACAGCGTCTGCGTGAACAGCAGGAGGCTGAGCGCCTGCTCGCTGACTTCTGTAAACGCCAGGGTAAACAGTACGATATTGACGATCTGGAAAACCTGCATCACGAGCTGGAAGCGCGTATTGCTGCGCTGAGCGACAGCGTCACCGACGCTCGCGAGCAGCGGTTGCAGCTGCGCCAGGAGCAGGAACAGCTGCAATCGCGGATCTCCGCGTTGATGCACCGTGCGCCGGTATGGCTGGCGGCGCAGAACAGCCTGAGCCAGCTGTGCGAGCAGAGCGGTGAACAGTTTGAGTCCAGCCAGGACGTGACCGAATATCTCCAGCAGCTGCTGGAGCGCGAGCGCGAAGCGATCGTTGAACGCGACGAAGTAGGGGCGCGTAAGCGTGCCGTTGACGACGAAATTGAGCGTTTAAGCCAGCCGGGTGGTTCTGAGGACCCGCGTTTGAACGCGCTCGCAGAACGTTTTGGCGGCGTGCTGCTGTCAGAAATTTACGACGACGTTAGCCTGGAAGATGCGCCGTACTTCTCCGCGCTGTACGGCCCGTCTCGACACGCTATCGTGGTGCCGGATCTGTCGCAGATCGCCGAGTATCTGGAAGGGCTGGAAGATTGCCCGGAAGATCTCTATCTCATTGAGGGGGATCCGCAGTCCTTTGATGACAGCGTATTCAGCGTCGATGAGCTGGAAAAAGCGGTGGTGGTGAAAATTGCCGATCGCCAGTGGCGCTACTCGCGCTTCCCGTCGCTGCCGCTGTTTGGTCGCGCGGCGCGCGAAAGCCGCATTGAAAGCCTGCACGCCGAGCGTGAAGTGCTGTCTGAGCGTTTCGCGACCCTGTCGTTTGACGTCCAGAAGACCCAGCGTCTGCACCAGGCGTTCAGCCGCTTTATCGGTAGTCATCTGTCGGTGGCGTTTGACGATGACCCGGAAGCCGAAATTCGTAAGCTGAATACTCGTCGCAACGAGCTGGAGCGTGCGCTCAGCAGCCACGAAAGCGATAACCAGCAGCAGCAGGTGCAGTACGAACAGGCAAAAGAGGGCGTTGCGCTGCTTAACCGCATCCTGCCGCGCCTGAGTCTGCTGGCCGATGAAACGCTGGCCGACCGCGTGGATGAAATTCAGGAGCGTCTGGATGAAGCGCAGGAAGCCGCGCGCTTTATTCAGCAGCACGGTAACCAACTGGCGAAGCTCGAGCCGATGGTCTCTGTACTACAGAGCGACCCGGAGCAGTTTGAACAACTGAAAGAAGACTATGCCTGGTCACAGCAGGTGCAGCGCGAAGCGCGTCAGCAGGCGTTTGCCCTGACGGAAGTCGTGCAGCGTCGCGCCCACTTTGGCTACTCCGACTCGGCGGAAATGCTGAGCGGCAATAGCGACCTGAACGAAAAACTGCGTGAGCGTCTGGCGCAGGCGGAAAGCGAGCGTAGCCGCGCGCGTGAAGCTATGCGTAGCCACGCCGCCCAGGTGAGTCAGTACAGCCAGGTACTGGCATCGCTGAAAAGCTCTTATGACACCAAGAAAGAGCTGCTCAACGATCTGTATAAAGAGCTGAAAGACATTGGCGTGCGCGCCGATGCGGGTGCCGAAGAGCGCGCGCGTATTCGCCGTGACGAGCTGCATGCGCAGTTGAGTAACAACCGCGCGCGTCGTAACCAGTTGGAAAAAGCGCTGACCTTCTGCGAAGCGGAGATGGATAACCTGACCCGCAGGCTGCGCAAGCTGGAGCGTGATTACCTCGAAATGCGCGAGCAGGTGGTGAGCGCGAAAGCGGGCTGGTGCGCGGTGATGCGTCTGGTGAAAGACAATAACGTCGAACGTCGTTTGCACCGTCGCGAGCTGGCCTATCTCTCCGCTGACGATCTGCGCTCGATGTCGGATAAGGCGCTGGGTGCGCTGCGTCTGGCGGTGGCGGATAACGAACATCTGCGCGATGTGCTGCGCATGTCGGAAGATCCGAAGCGTCCGGAGCGTAAGATTCAGTTCTTCGTCGCGGTGTACCAGCATCTGCGCGAACGTATCCGTCAGGATATTATTCGCACCGACGACCCGGTTGAAGCCATCGAGCAGATGGAAATTGAGCTGAGCCGTCTGACCGAAGAGCTGACCAATCGCGAGCAGAAGCTGGCCATCAGCTCCCGCAGCGTAGCGAACATTATCCGTAAAACCATCCAGCGCGAGCAGAACCGTATTCGCCAGCTGAACCAGGGCTTGCAGAGCGTGTCGTTTGGCCAGGTCAACAGCGTGCGTCTGAATGTGAACGTACGCGAAACCCACTCAATGCTGCTGGATGTGTTGTCAGAACAGCATGAACAGCATCAGGATCTGTTCAACAGCAACCGCCTGACCTTCTCGGAAGCGTTGGCGAAGCTGTACCAGCGCCTGAACCCGCAGATCGACATGGGGCAGCGTACGCCGCAGACTATCGGTGAAGAACTGCTCGACTACCGTAGCTATCTGGAGATGGAAGTTGAGGTTAACCGTGGTTCCGACGGCTGGCTGCGCGCGGAGTCCGGTGCGCTGTCCACCGGTGAAGCGATCGGTACCGGGATGTCGATTCTGGTGATGGTGGTACAGAGCTGGGAAGATGAAGCGCGGCGTTTGCGCGGTAAAGATTTGTCACCGTGTCGACTCCTGTTCCTCGATGAAGCAGCACGTCTGGATGCGCGTTCTATCGCCACGCTGTTCGAACTGTGTGAACGACTGGAAATGCAGCTTATCATCGCGGCGCCGGAAAACATCAGCCCGGAAAAAGGCACCACCTACAAGCTGGTACGTAAAGTGGTGAATAACCATGAACACGTCCACGTGGTAGGGCTGCGCGGCTTTGCCGCCCAGTTGCCGGAAACGCTGCCGGGTACCGCCGAGGCGTCACCGGCCGGATAACATTGCCGGATGGCGGTTTTGCCTTATCCGGCTGACAGGTATCGAACTGTGTAGGCCTGATAAGCGTAGCGCCATCAGGCAGGCCGTCCCGGAAGTTTGAATACGGAATGAAGGGCGACAGCGATGTCGCCCTTTTTGTTTTCTGCTTTTGGCCGCTAGCGCGTTATTATCTTTAGACTTCTTTACATTTGAGCGGGCAAAAAAGTTTTTGTCTTTATATACTGAAGGTAAGCCCACGTTAGGGGTCTTCGTATATTTAACAGGGGGCAAGGGATGTTGCTGAAAAAAGAAAATGGTCGTCGTTTGTCAGCCATGAGTTTGTGTCTGGCTATGACGTTTGCTCCACTGTTTACTGCCTTTGCGGACGAGCCTGAATTGGTTCCTTCTGACAGTACCGCAACGCCAGCAGACCAGTCGCCGGTGCTTCTGCACCCTGGCGCCCAATCGCCCGCAATGGCGAGCCTCACCGGTGCGCAACCGCTGGCCGAAGGGACGGCAGCAAAAAGCCGCGCCGAGCTTCTTGCCACGCTGCCTTCTGGCTACCAACCCGTCTATCTCAACCCGCTGGTGACGCTGTATGCCGCCCGCGAAATGAAGCCCATGTGGGAAAATCGCGAGGCGGTGCGCGCCTTCCAGCAGCAGCTGGCGGAGGTGGCGATTGCCGGTTTTCAGCCGCAGTTTACCCGCTGGGTTGAGCTGCTGACCGATCCCAGCGTCAACGGCATGGCGCGTGATGTGGTGCTTTCCGATGCGCTGATGGGCTATCTGCACTTTATCAGCGGTATCCCGGTACAGGGCAACCGCTGGCTGTATAGCGCTAAGCCGTATGCGCTGGCGACACCGCCGCTGTCGGTGATGAATCAATGGCAGCTCGCGTTGGACAACGGTTCGCTGCCGCAGTTTATTGCCGAGCTGGCACCCCAGCATCCGCAGTATGCAACGATGCATCAGGCGCTGTTGGCGCTAACCGGCGACGCGCGCCCGTGGCCGAAGCTGACCTCAACGGCGTCGCTGCGTCCAGGGCAGTGGAGCAGCGACGTGCCAGCGCTGCGCGAAATCCTCCAGCGTAACGGTATGCTGGATAACGGCCCGGCGATTGCGCTGCCGGGCGATAATGTCGGTAAAACGAAAAAAACGGCGAAGAGCGGACCGCAGGCCTACGACCGTCAGCTGGTGGAGGCGGTGAAGCGCTTTCAGGCCGCTCAGGGGCTGGGGGCCGATGGAGTTATTGGAGCATCCACCCGGGACTGGCTGAACGTTTCCTCTGCTGAACGTGCCGGCGTGCTGGCGCTGAACATTCAGCGTTTGCGTCTGCTGCCGGGGAAAGTATCAACCGGCATTATGGTGAATATTCCGGCCTATTCGCTGGTGTACTACCTCAACGGCAGCGAAGCGCTGGCTTCGCGGGTGATTGTGGGCCGCCCCGATCGCAAAACGCCGATGATGAGCAGCGCACTGAATAACGTGGTGGTTAACCCGCCATGGAACGTGCCGCCGACGCTGGCGCGTAACGATATTCTGCCGAAACTGCGCAACGACCCGGGCTACCTTGAACGGCATAACTACACCGTGCTACGCGGCTGGAACAGCAAAGAAACCATCGATCCGTGGCGGGTTGACTGGTCTACCATCACGCCGTCAAATCTGCCGTTCCGCTTCCAGCAGGCGCCGGGAGAACACAATTCTCTGGGGCGCTATAAGTTTAATATGCCAAGCTCCGACGCCATTTATCTGCATGATACGCCTAACCATAATCTGTTCCAGAAAGATGTGCGGGCATTAAGTTCGGGCTGCGTGCGGGTAAATAAGGCCTCCGATCTGGCAAATATGTTGCTGCAGGATGCGGGCTGGAATGACGCGCGAATTTCTGATGCGCTGAAGGGCGGGAATACGCGATACGTGAATATCCGGCAGAATATTCCGGTTAATCTCTATTATCTGACCGCCTTTGTCGGCGCTGATGGTCAGACACAATATCGAACAGATATTTACAATTACGATATCACCGCGCGATCGGGTGCACAGATTTTGCCAAAAGCGGAACAATTGATCAGATAAATGAAGTAGTTCAGGTAATGTAGTTGTCGAACTAAAAGCGCAGATGCCAGCCCCGCAGGTCCAGGGCTGGCGGCTCTGCGCGGTAGGCCGCCTTGACGCTGGCTTTCATGCCCGGTAAGGTGCTTAACGTGCGCCAGAAGTGCATATATTTCGATTACATTACTGACTGTAGACCTGATTATCATGGACAAATTTGACGCTAATCGCCGCAAGCTGCTGGCGTTAGGTGGGGTTGCGCTCGGCGCTGCCGCCATCTTGCCCACGCCTGCGTTTGCAACCCTCTCGACCCCACGTCCGCGTATTTTAACGCTGAATAACCTGCATACAGGTGAGTTGATAAAAGCCGAGTTTTTTGACGGCCGAGGCTATATTCAGGATGAATTAGCAAAACTGAACCATTTTTTCCGTGACTATCGCGCGAATAAAATAAAGAGTATCGATCCTTCTTTGTTCGATCAGCTTTATCGCCTTCAGGGATTATTAGGAACAAATAAACCTGTGCAATTAATCTCCGGGTATCGTTCTATTGATACCAATACCGAGCTCAGAGCGCACAGCCGTGGGGTGGCTAAAAATAGCTATCACACGAAAGGTCAGGCAATGGATTTCCATATCGAAGGCGTTTCATTGAGTAATATACGCAAAGCCGCGTTATCTATGCGCGCAGGTGGTGTAGGATATTACCCACGAAGCAACTTTGTGCATATTGATACCGGTCCGGTCCGGCACTGGTAGCTCTACGCCAATCGTTCAGGCACATTGATGCGTTTGAACGGTGACGAGCCTAAACAGGAGCAACATGAATTATCGCATTATTCCGGTGACTGCGTTCGCGCAAAACTGTTCATTGATCTGGTGTGAGCAAACCAAACTGGCGGCGCTGGTCGATCCGGGCGGTGATGCCGAAACTATCAAGCAGCAGGTTGCTGAAGCGGGCGTAACGTTGCAGCAAATTTTGCTGACCCATGGTCATCTTGACCATGTGGGCGCGGCGGCCGAGCTGGCGCAGCACTACGGTGTGCCGATTATCGGGCCGGAAAAAGAAGATGAGTTCTGGTTGCAGGGGCTCCCTGCGCAAAGCCGGATGTTTGGCCTTGACGACTGTCAGCCGTTAACGCCGGACCGCTGGCTGAACGAAGGTGATGTGGTTAGCGTTGGTAACGTGAAGCTGCAGGTGTTGCACTGTCCGGGGCATACGCCGGGGCACGTGGTCTTCTTCGATGACCAGGCGCGTCTGCTGATCTCTGGCGATGTTCTGTTTAAGGGCGGCGTTGGGCGCAGTGATTTTCCGCGTGGCGACCACGCGCAGCTGATTGATGCTATCAAGCGTAAACTGCTGCCGCTGGGCGACGACGTGAAGTTTATTGCGGGCCACGGGCCGATGTCGACGCTGGGCTATGAACGGCAGCACAACCCGTTCCTGCAGGATGAACTTCCTGTCTGGTAAGTGATAATAAAAAAGGCCGCGAATGCGGCCTTTTTACTTTCTGGTGACGTCTGCAAGACATAGCCGAATGGCGGCGTAAACGCCTCATCCGGCCTACGCGGTTACAGCACGGCGACGATGGCTTCGCACAGCGGCGCCATGTTGTCCGGCGTCATGCCTGCCACGTTGATGCGCCCGGAAGCGACGGCATAGATACCAAACTCTTCACGCAGACGCAGCACCTGATCTTTGGTCAGGCCACTGAATGAGAACATCCCGTTCTGTTTGGTGATGAAGGTGAAGTCGCGGCTCGCGCCTTTTTCCTGCAGCGTGTTCACAAACAGCAGACGCATGCGCTGAATGCGCTGGCGCATATCGGTCAGCTCTTGTTCCCAGATGGCGCGCAGCGCGTCGTTGCTGAGAATGGTCGCCACCACGGAGGCACCGTGAGCCGGCGGGTTAGAGTAGTTGGCGCGGATAACGGCTTTCATCTGGCTGAAGGCGCGATCGGCGGTATCGGCATCGGCGGTCACCAGGGTGCAGGCGCCAACGCGTTCGTTATACAGGCCGAAGTTTTTCGAGTAAGAGCTCGCGACGATCAGCTCTTTATGCAGCGCGGCGAACGCGCGAAGACCTTCAGCATCTTCTTCCAGACCGCGGGCGAAGCCCTGGTAGGCGAAGTCGAACAGCGGCAGCCAGCCTTTTTCGATGGACAGGGTAGCCAACTGCTGCCACTGCTCCAGCGTAGGATCGATGCCGGTTGGGTTATGGCAGCAGCCGTGGAACAGCACTACGTCACCGGCCTGAGCGTCGCTCAGGCTTGCCAGCAGGCCGTCAAAGTTGAGGGCGTGTTTTTCGGCGTCATAGTAATCATATTCGCGTACTTCGAGGCCAGCAGCGCCGAAGACGCTTTTGTGGTTCGGCCAGCTCGGGTTGCTTACCCAAACGCGCTTCACGTCAGTGTTTTTTGCGAGGAAGTCCGCCGCTACGCGCAGGGCGCCGGTACCGCCAGGCGTCTGAGCGGTGCGCGCACGTTTATCGCTGATGATGCTGTTGCCTTTGCCGAACAGCAGCTCCTGCGTGCAGCGGCCAAACTCAGGAATACCATCAATACCGAGATAGTTTTTGGTCGTTTCATTCTCCAGCAGATACTGCTCAGCTTTTTTAACGCTGGTCAGCACCGGCGTCTTGCCGGTTTCATCTTTATAAACACCAATCCCGAGATTGATTTTTCCCGGGCGTTCGTCGGCGCGAAACAGATCGGCCAGGCCCAGAATCGGGTCGGCAGGGGCGGCGGTAATGTTCTCAAACATGACGAGGTTCCATTAATAAGTTCTGGGGAAATCCGCTATCAGGTTAACGGCAGATTTACAAAATGCCAACCGTTAGAGACTAAAAGCGCGAAGCTTTTCAAAAGTTGCGATCTTCCTCTCTTGAACGCAAAAAAGCAGGACCGAAGTCCTGCTTTTGAGGCATATAGCAGCGAGGGTCTGCTGATTAGAACTGGTAAACGATACCCACAGCAGCCTGATCGTCGGTCGCCAGACCGGTAGCTGCACTGTAAGCGTTGTCGTCCAGCAGGTTGAACTTGTACGCCGCGTAGACGTTCATGTTCTTGTTGAAGTAGTACCAGGTACCCACTTCGATGTATTTAACCAGGTCAGCATCGCCGCCTTTGAAGCCAGTGCCTACACGTTCATGCAGGTCTTTACCTTTAGACTGTACGTAGCCGATGGACGGACGCAGACCGAAGTCGAACTGGTACTGAACCACTGCTTCGATGTTCTGCGTTTTTTCAGCAAAGTTGCCGTCGTTTTCACGAGTCATGTTCAGAGTCTGAGCATACATGACAGCAGCATAAACATTGTTTGCATCATATTTGAATGCTGTGGACCATGCTTCCGCTTTGCTACCATCTGCGCTTGCATTCCCGTAAACCAAACCAGCGTTAGGACCGGATGGAACGGTGAAGGTTTTCGGATTAACCTGGGCGTTAGTGCGGTCTGCAACTTCATAACCAGCAGCAAATGCCATGCCGTTACCGAAGTCGTATTGTGCAGATGTGCTGAAGCCGTCGCCGTTTGCTTTCGCGCCGTTACCGGTCAGGCTGTAGCTCTGTGCTGCGCCGCTGTTATCATCGTAGTCAACAGTAATTGGGCTGTTACGATCATTTTTTCCCTGGTACTGCAACGCGAAGCTTAGACCATCAACCAGACCGAAGAAATCGCTGTTACGGTAGGTCAGCAGGCCGGAAGAACGACCGTTCATGAAGTTGTCGGTAGCAGCCCAAGAGTCGCCGCCCCACTCAACCAGCATATCGGTGTAAGCTGCGACGTCGTAGATAGCGCCGTAGTTACGACCGTAGTCCAGAGAACCTGCATCGCCAAATTTCAGACCAGCGAACGCCAGACGAGTTTTGTTGCCCTGGGAGCCTTCCGCGTTGGAGGCGTCCATGTTGTATTCCCACTGACCGTAACCCATCAGTTGATCGTTGATCTGGGTTTCACCTTTGAAACCGATACGGGCATAGGTGGTGTCTTCGTTGCTGGTGTTACCGTTGGTGGTCCAAATGTGCTCACCAACTGCTTTACCGTAGAAGTCCAGTTTGTTGGCATTTTTGTTATAGATTTCGGCCGCGTTGGCCGCGCCAGCTACCAGCAGGGCAGGGATTACCACTGCCAGGATATTACGCTTCATCATTATTTATTACCCTCATTAGGTTTTTTTTTATAGACACTCGCCACTGCCGCCAATAACTTCCGTCAATAAAAATTTACGGAACTATTGATGATAGTTTGGTGTCTTTATGTGTCTGAGAGGCATCTTTCCATTCAAAACACCCTTTCGCCACCCTGAAAATGCTACAAACATCGAGAATGAGTAAGCAAAAGAAATAATGTGTAACTAAATGTGTATTTTAAGGAACTTTGTGAAGTACCTCAAAGTTCTGGGGTGGCGGAGATTAATTAAGCAGCAGCTTATCTATCAATATGAATTTTTTATCTTTTATTCGCATAACGCTTTTTCCTATCGCACAGAGCGGATGTGTGATCATTTCGTTATGATATTTTTTAGCCGTCTGGATAGCTGTCGTTTTGAACAAAAAACGTGCTAAGCGCAAGGTGATTCTTAGGTGCAATAAGAATTAGTGTGTTTTTTGTACAGTTTTATTTCTGCGAAATGTGATGTAACAAACAGCGCGCGGCAAGGTGTTGATGTTTAGGTTTGTTAAAATTAATAAAGATTTCTTTACATGAGCAGTAAAAAAAAGGCCAGCGCGAACGGCTGGCCTTGAAGAGACGTCGGACTTTAGAAACTGGCGTTACGCGGCGTTCTTGGGAACGGAATTACATCGCGAACGTTCTGTACGCCGGTGACGTAGGCAATCAAGCGTTCGAAGCCCAGGCCAAAGCCGGAGTGCGGTACGGTGCCGTAACGACGCAGGTCACGGTACCACCAGTAGTCTTCTTTATTAAGGCCCATTTCGGCCATGCGCGCATCGAGCACGTCCAGACGCTCTTCACGCTGGGAGCCCCCGATGATTTCACCAATGCCCGGAGCCAGAACGTCCATTGCGGCAACGGTTTTACCGTCTTCATTAAGACGCATATAGAAGGCTTTGATCTCTTTCGGGTAGTTTTTCACTACGACCGGCGCTTTGAAGTGTTCTTCGGCCAGGTAGCGCTCGTGCTCAGAGGAAAGGTCCACACCCCAGTAAACCGGGTTTTCGAACTGCTTGCCGCAGTTTTCCAGAATGGTTACCGCGTCGGTGTAGTCGACCTGCGCGAAATCGGCGGATACGAAACGCTGCAGACGATCGACCGCGTCTTTATCGACGCGTTCAGCGAAGAATTTCATGTCGTCGGCACGTTCTTCAAGCACGGCTTTGAAGACATACTTCAGCATGGCTTCCGCCAGACGGGCGTTATCTTCCAGATCGGCAAACGCCACTTCCGGTTCCAGCATCCAGAATTCCGCCAGGTGACGGCTGGTGTTGGAGTTTTCTGCACGGAAGGTCGGGCCGAAGGTGTAGATTTTTGACAGCGCACAGGCGTAGGTTTCGCCGTTCAGCTGGCCGGAAACGGTCAGGAAGGCTTCTTTGCCGAAGAAATCTTTATCGTAATCGACTTTGCCTTGATCGTTACGCGGCAGGTTTTCCATGTCCAGCGTGGACACGCGGAACATTTCGCCAGCGCCTTCGGTATCGGAAGCGGTAATCAGCGGGGTGGAAACCCAGAAGAAACCCTGTTCGTCGAAGAAACGGTGCAGCGCCTGCGCCAGCGTGTGGCGAACGCGGGCAACCGCGCCAATCAGGTTGGTACGCGGACGCATATGCGCGACTTCACGCAGATACTCAATGCTGTGGCGTTTCGCCGCCATCGGGTAGGTGTCGGGATCTTCAACCCAACCGGTGACTTCTACGCTGGCAGCCTGAATTTCAAAGCTCTGGCCTTGACCCTGAGACGCGACCACTTTACCGGTGACAATCACCGAGCAGCCGGTGGTCAGGCGCAGGACTTCGTCATTGTAATTGGGCAGAGAATTATTAATAACGGCCTGTACAGGATCAAAGCAGGAACCGTCATAGACGGCGAGGAAGGAAAAGCCAGCTTTTGAATCTCGGCGGGTACGTACCCAGCCGCGCACGGTGACTTCGCTGTCAACGGCTACGCGGCCCTGGAGTACGTCGGCTACAGGCACAACGCTCATAATAGTCTCTCTATTCGTAGTCCAATAAAAAAATCGTTTACCCCGGAACGGCGGGGGATATCTATGTTACCTGTCATCTTCCGTCAGACAAGCAGAATTCGCATAGCGAGAGGGTGTTTTGAGAAATAAATAAGAAGAAGGGAGCCTTCAGGGCTCCCTTTGGTGATTAACTGGCCTTTTTGATCTGTGGGAGATCGAAGGCTTTGCGCAGCGCGCGAACAAATGCCTTATCGTGGCAGATGGTTTTGCCCGGGCTGTCGGAGAGTTTTGCTACCGGTTTGCCGTTACATTCGACCAGCTTGATGACAATGTTCAGCGGCTTCACCTGCGGGATATCGCAGGTCAGGCGAGTGCCGATGCCAAAGCTCAGGTTAATGCGCGAAGAGAAGTGACGGTAGAGCTCTACGGCCTTCGGCAGATCGAGGTTGTCGGAAAACACCAGCACTTTGCTCATCGGGTCAATGCCCAGCTTCTGATAGTGGTTGATGGCTTTTTCGCCCCATTCAACCGGATCACCGGAATCGTGACGCAGCCCCTGATAGTGCGTCGCAAACTCCCGGCCGAAGTCGCGCAGAAAGGCGTCCATCGTGATGCAGTCGGTGAGTGCGATGCCAAGCTGGTCGGGATACTCTTCCAGCCAGGCGGCCAGCGCGGCCCGCTGGCTGGTGGCCAGATCCGGACTAATTTGCTGATGTGCCTGGAACCACTCGTGCGCCTGGGTGCCCATAGGGGTTAGGTTCAGACGACGTGCCAGGTCATAGTTACTGGTGCCGGTAAACCACGGCTCCTGCTGCAGGCGGCTGACGATAGCCTCTTGTACTTCACGGGAGAAACGGCGGCGGGTACCGAAGTCCATCAGTTTGAAAGCGGACATATTCAGGTCAGCCGTCATTTGATTAAAGTCGGTAAGCTTATGTTCGAGCATTGCCAGCGCCTGCGGCACGCCGTTTTCCGGCGAACGATAGCGGTGCACCAGCTCGCTTATTACGGCGAGCAGCGGAACTTCCCACATAATCACTTCACGCCACGGCCCTTCCAGACGGATATTCAGCTTACCGTTATCGTTGATGACGGTAACCTGCTGCGGATCGTAGCGGAAGTCACGCAGCCAGCGGAGGTAGTCCTGCTTGAAGAAAGGCAGACCGGACAGCCAATGGTATTCATCATCACGCAGCGTGAGTGAACGCATGGCTTCGACTTGTTCGCGAATAGCGTCAGCATAAATGCCCAGCAGATCGTCCCCACGGCAGCGGAATTCAGCCGCGACGTTTACGTCGTAGTAGTGGTGGAAAACGGCCTGCTGCATATGCAGTTTGTAGGCATCTGTATCCAGCAGCGAATGCAGAACAGGAGAAGCGAATTGTGTCATGGTGCGCAGTAGCATCCTCTCACAGGAGCGTTTAGTACAATAAACAACAGGGGAGAATGGCTGGAGTATACCTTGTTTATCGATTTATTGAACCCCGATCACATCATAAGGCACGAAGCGCCACCTGTGCGTTTTGTGCGGCATGTTGCGTAAATGTATCATTTTTCCCTATTTGACTGGAAAAGATGAAGATTCTGCGTAGCGCGTTTAACACAACAGGAATAGACTGAGGTGACATTTACAAAAGATGCTAAAGGTTTTTTATGACACAACAGCCCCAAGCCAAGTACCGCCACGACTACCGTGCGCCGGACTACCTGATTAGTGATATCGACCTGGCCTTTGACCTGGATGCCGCAAAAACCATCGTGACTGCGGAAAGCCAGGTTTCCCGTCATGCAGCGTCTGATGTGCCGCTGCGCCTGAATGGCGAAGACCTGACGCTGGTCTCCGTTCATGTTAACGGCGCGCCGTGGGCCGACTATAAAGAAGAAGATAATCAACTGGTGCTCTCCGGCCTGCCCGAGCGTTTCACCCTGAAGATTGTTAACGAGATAAGCCCGGCGGCGAATACCGCGCTGGAAGGGCTGTATCAGTCTGGCGAAGCGCTATGTACTCAGTGTGAAGCTGAAGGTTTCCGTCATATTACCTGGTATCTCGATCGCCCGGATGTGCTGGCGCGCTTTACCACCAAAATTACCGCCGATAAAAGCAAATATCCGTTCCTGTTGTCCAACGGGAACCGCATTGCCGAAGGCGAGCTGGAAGACGGTCGTCACTGGGTTCAGTGGCAGGACCCATTCCCGAAACCATGTTATCTGTTTGCCCTGGTCGCGGGCGATTTTGACGTGCTGCGCGATACCTTCAAAACCCGTTCCGGGCGCGACGTTGCGCTGGAGCTGTTTGTCGATCGCGGCAACCTTGACCGTGCGCCGTGGGCGATGACCTCGCTGAAAAACTCCATGAAGTGGGACGAAGAGCGCTTCGGCCTTGAGTACGACCTCGACATCTATATGATCGTCGCCGTCGACTTCTTTAATATGGGGGCAATGGAGAACAAAGGCCTGAACGTCTTTAACTCCAAGTATGTGCTGGCGCGTACCGATACCGCCACCGATAAAGATTACCTCGATATCGAACGCGTTATTGGCCACGAATATTTCCATAATTGGACCGGCAACCGCGTGACCTGCCGCGACTGGTTCCAGCTGAGCCTGAAAGAAGGCCTGACCGTGTTCCGCGATCAGGAGTTCAGCTCGGATCTCGGCTCACGCGCCGTGAACCGCATCAGCAACGTGCGCACCATGCGCGGGCTGCAGTTTGCCGAAGACGCCAGCCCGATGGCGCACCCGATCCGCCCGGATAAAGTTATTGAAATGAATAACTTCTATACCCTGACGGTCTACGAGAAAGGGGCGGAGGTGATCCGCATGCTGCACACCCTGCTGGGCGAAGCAAACTTCCAGAAAGGCATGCAGCTCTATTTCGAGCGCCACGACGGCAGCGCCGCAACCTGTGATGATTTTGTTCAGGCGATGGAAGATGCCTCCAATATCGATCTCTCGCATTTCCGCCGCTGGTACAGCCAGGCCGGTACGCCGATTGTCAGCGTCCACGATGACTACAATCCGGAAACGGAGCAATACACCTTAACCATTCGTCAGCGCACGCCGGCAACCGCCGAGCAGGAAGAGAAGTTCCCGCTGCACATTCCGTTCGATATCGAACTGTACGATAACGAGGGGAAGGTGATCCCGCTGCAAAAAGACGGTCATCCGGTGCATCACGTGCTGAACGTCACTCAGGCAGAACAAACGTTTGTTTTTGATAATGTTTACTTCCAGCCGGTGCCATCGCTGCTGCGTGAGTTCTCCGCGCCGGTGAAGCTGGAGTATAAATGGAGCGATCAGCAGCTCACGTTCCTGATGCGTCATGCGCGTAACGATTTCTCCCGTTGGGATGCGGCGCAGAGCCTGCTGGCGACCTATATCAAACTCAACGTCGCGCGCCATCAGCAGGGCCAGCCGCTGTCGCTGCCGGTACACGTTGCCGATGCGTTCCGCGCGATTCTGCTTGATGAGCACATCGACCCGGCGCTGGCGGCTGAAATCCTGACGCTGCCATCAACGAGCGAAATTGCTGAGCTGTTCGAGATTATTGATCCTATCGCTATTGCTGCGGTGCGCGAAGCGCTGACCCGTACGCTGGCGACTGAACTGGCCGATGAATGTCTGGCGGTGTATAACGCCAACAAGCTCGACAGCTATCGCGTAGAGCATGCCGACATAGGCAAGCGTTCGCTGCGCAATACCTGCCTGCGCTATCTGGCATTTGGTGACCGTGAGCTTGGCGATAAGCTGGTGAGCGATCAGTACCATCATGCCGATAACATGACGGATGCGCTGGCGGCGCTGTCGGCGGCGGTGGCGGCAGAGCTGCCGTGTCGCGATGCCCTGATGCAGGAATATGATGATAAGTGGCATCACGACGGTCTGGTGATGGATAAATGGCTGATTTTGCAAGCGACCAGTCCGGCGGAAGATGTGCTGGCGACGGTGCGTAAACTGCTGAACCACCGCTCATTCAGTATGAATAACCCGAACCGTATTCGCTCTCTGATAGGTGCTTTTGCCGGTAGTAACCCGGCGGCGTTCCATGCCCAGGACGGTAGCGGCTACCAGTTCCTGGTGGAAATGCTCACCATACTGAACAGCAAAAACCCGCAGGTGGCTTCACGTCTGATTGAGCCGCTGATCCGCCTGAAACGCTATGATGCCAAACGCCAGGCGCTGATGCGTGCGGCGCTGGAGCAGCTGAAAGGGCTGGAAAATCTGTCCGGCGATCTGTTCGAGAAGATTACGAAAGCGCTAGCGTAATCGTTGCCCCGGAAGGCGTTAACCTCCCGGGGGTTCTTCACGCAATAAATGAAAAACGCCGCGGGTATTTGCCTGCGGCGTTTTTTTTATCAAACATGGGCAGCCTGTCGCGCGGTATTTAAAGCGGGGACCTGAATGTCCCGCCGGTGCAGCGCCTGCCAGAATGTCTCCAGCGCGTTGTCCAGCCGCGTGTGCAGGTTCGGGCTGAACTGCGGCTTGTGCTGATAATCGGTCACCTGGCTGTCGTCGGCGAATACGCCCTGCAGAATCTCCTGTGCTTTCAGCGCGTTGAGCACCGGTTTGAGGGCGTAATCGACCGCCAGCATATGCGCCACGGTGCCGCCGGTGGCCAGCGGCAGCACGATTTTTCCTTCCAGCGCGCGCTCTGGCAGCAGATCGAGCAGAGCCTTTAACGCGCCGGCAAATGAGGCTTTATACACCGGCGTGGCGATAATAAGCCCATCCGCATGGCTCAACTGTTCGGTTAAGGTTTGCAGCGCCGGGCTGTCAAAACGAGCGTGGAAGAGATCTTCCGGCGCAAAATTCTGCAGATGCCAGTGAAACACTTCGACGTCGGCCGCTGACAGCTTCTCGCGTGCGTATTCCAGCAGCGCGCTGGAGCGAGAAGGAAAGCGGGGACTGCCAGCTAAAGTAATGACGCGCATAATCTCTCCTTATAACCAAAAATAAACATAAAGTTAAAGTTGATAACATTTGTACCAGTGTCTCAAAGCCGTTCTGGCGCGCGAAATACTTTTTCCGGCGTAGGATTACCGGAAAATGCATATGCGCTGAGCGCGATAAAGGAGGAGAGGAAAACGATTGCGCTTTTTTTGCCATAGGTCAATTCCCTTTCGAAGCAAGATCGCACATAATACGCCCCCGGTTTGCACACCGGGAATCCAGGAGAGTTCATGTACTATCCCTTCGTTCGTAAAGCACTTTTCCAGCTCGATCCAGAGCGCGCTCATGAATTAACGTTCCAACAATTACGCCGTGTCACCGGTACGCCGCTGGAAGCGCTCGTGCGCCAGAAAGTACCGGAAAAACCGGTCACCTGTATGGGGCTGACGTTTAAAAACCCTCTCGGTCTGGCCGCCGGTCTGGATAAAGACGGTGAATGTATAGATGCCTTAGGGGCCATGGGATTTGGTTCGATCGAAATTGGTACCGTTACGCCGCGCGCGCAGCCGGGTAACGATAAACCGCGCCTGTTCCGCCTGGTGGATGCGGAAGGGCTGATCAACCGCATGGGCTTCAATAACCATGGTGTAGATAACCTGGTTGAGAACGTTAAAAAGGCGCATTTCGACGGTATTCTGGGGATTAATATCGGCAAAAATAAAGACACCCCTGTCGAGCACGGCAAAGATGACTATCTGATTTGTATGGAAAAAATCTACGCCTATGCGGGTTATATTGCGATTAATATTTCATCGCCAAATACCCCGGGATTACGCACGTTGCAATATGGTGAGGCGCTGGACGATCTGCTTTCTGGTATTAAAAATAAACAATCAGAGCTTCAGCAAAAGCACCATAAATATGTTCCTGTGGCAGTGAAGATCGCGCCGGATCTTTCTCACGAGGAGTTGATCCAGGTGGCCGATAGTTTGCTTCGCCATAATATCGATGGGGTAATTGCCACCAATACGACATTGGATCGTTCGCTGGTTCAGGGGATGAAACACTGTGATGAAACCGGTGGTTTGAGCGGTCGTCCATTACAATTAAAAAGTACCGAAATTATTCGTATGCTGTCGGCTGAATTAAAAGGTCAGCTGCCTATTATTGGCGTCGGTGGTATCGATTCGGTGATGGCGGCGCGCGAAAAGATGGCGGCTGGCGCAACGCTGGTACAGATTTATTCCGGCTTTATTTTTAAAGGCCCACCGCTGATTAAAGAAATCGTCACCCACATCTAGTCTTTTTCTTCGTAATGTGATCCAGGGCTTTATTTCCAGCCCTGGTTGCTTTATATTTCCCTATTGTTGCTTATTTAGACATATTAGTCTTTTATTATTTAGGGCGACAATAACGGAATGGAAGAACAGACAGCGCAATGGATGCAAAAATGATGGGGGAAACACATGCGAATTAAACCTGATGATAACTGGCGCTGGTATTATGATGAAGAGCACGATCGTATGATGCTCGATTTAGCCAACGGCATGTTGTTCCGCTCGCGTTTTGCTCGTCGCATGTTAACGCCCGATGCTTTTGCTCCTACCGGTTTTTGCGTCGATGACGCTGCACTGTATTTCTCTTTTGAAGAAAAATGCCGCGATCTGCTGCTGTCGAAAGAACACCGCGCTGAACTTATTCTTAACGCGCTGGTGGCGATCCGCTTCCTGAAGCCGCAAATGCCGAAAAGCTGGCACTTCCGCGCCCATCAAGATGCCTGGACGCCGGTCACCGGCGATGCGGCTCGCGTCTGGCTGAGCGATGACGACAGCCAGGTGAACCTGCTGGTGGTTGAGCCGGGTGAGAACGCCGCGCTGTGTCTGCTGGCCCAGCCGGGTCTGGTTCTGGCCGGGCGCACAATGCAGCTTGGCGACCCGATCAAAGTGATGAATGACAGGCTGCAACCGCAGCCTGGGCTCGACGGTTACAGCCTGGAACAGGCGGTTTAACTTTTTAGCCTCAGCGCCGTTTTAGGTATGCAGCTGCAGCTCAGTATGGTGCCGTCGGCCGCGACCGCGCTTTTTTTAAGCGGGCTGACTTCCCCTTCAACCAGCGTCACGCGGCAGCTACCGCACAGGCCAGCGCGGCAGGAGTAGGGGATGCGAATACCCTGCTGCTCGAGCTGCTCCAGCAATACCTGCTGATTATTGCCGCTGAAGGTGTTTCCCTCCCAGTCAATATCGACCAACGCATTTTGCTGCGCCTGCGGCGCCACGGCTTCGTCGCTCTGCGCGGCGGTATAGACTTTGCCCGGCCCGGTCGCGAGAATATCCACCTCATCACCCACGCGTACAACGCCGCTATTGCGGGCAATCAGATTCTGGCCAAAATCGACGTCGCCGCTGGTCGGATCGGTACGAAACGTCTGCAGAGTATTTAACGGTTCCCCGGCGGGATGCTTTTGCCCTTTCTCCGGGCTGATGGTCGTAAAAATACATCGGCTGCACGGCTTAACGACGTCAAACACGACGTCGCCGATGCGAATCGTTTTCCACGTATCTTCTACCCATGGGGCTACGCCGGTGACCACCAGGTTAGGGCGAAACTGCTCCATCCTTACGCTGGCCGGGCAACGCTGCTGTAGGTCGCGCAGAGAGGCTTCGTTGACCAGCAGGAAAGGGAAACCGTCGGCAAACGACAGCGGCACGGCATCATGGCGTTTGACGCGGCGCGTGAGGTCGGCACCGAGCCAGCGCAGCTGGACGTCGCGTTTAAAGAACGGAGAAAGCCACTGATTAATGGTATCCGGCGCGATACGCGAGGTAAAATGATTGCCCCAGACTTCGGTCGGCGAAGGCTGGCCGATGAAATCGGCAAAGCGCACCAGCGCGCTGCTGCCGTCGGGCGCGGTGAGGTGTAAACCGTCGTGCAGGACCGCGGGGGTAAAGCGAACCATCGCCGGAAACTGGCGGGCGGTAATAAAAGTGCCGTCGGGTTCGGTGATCATAAAAATGCGGTCAAATGCTAATCCGCTAATATCAGCAAAGGCGTGCGTGAGGCCAATGCCCCGCATCGATTTCACCGGATGTATAAAAAGTCGCGATAACGTGGCCACAACGCTGTCCCTGAGTCGAAAATAAGCCTTTAACTTTATGACATGGGGCGCAGATTGGCTATAATGCGCAACAATTTTCTGCGAGTAAAAGTGACGATATGAATTCTCTGTTTGCCAGTACGGCCCGTGGGCTGGAAGAGCTGTTAAAAACTGAACTGGAAGGCCTGGGTGCCCAAGAGTGCCAGATTGCCCAGGGCGGCGTCCATTTCCAGGGCGACACGCAGCTTCTGTACAAAAGCCTGATGTGGAGCCGCCTGGCGTCGCGCATTATGATGCCGCTGGGAGAATGTAGCGTCTGGAGCGATCTCGATCTTTACCTGGGCGTGCAGGCCATTGACTGGACGTCTATCTTTACCCCCGATGCCACCTTTGCGGTGAGCTTCGGCGGCCTGAACGATAGCATTCGTAACAGCCAGTACGGCGCGTTGAAGGTGAAAGATGCGATTGTCGATGCCTTTACGCGTAAGAATCTGCCGCGTCCGAACGTCGATCGTGACAATCCGGATCTGCGCATTAACGTCCGTTTGAATAAAGAGACCGCTTATATTTCGCTTGATCTGAGCGGTGAAGGTCTGCACCTGCGCGGCTACCGCGATCGTACCGGTATGGCGCCGATCAAAGAGAACCTGGCGGCCGCTATCGTCATGCGTTCCGGCTGGGTGCCGGGGACGCCGTTGCTCGATCCGATGTGTGGTTCCGGTACGCTGCTTATCGAAGCGGCAATGTGGGCTACCGACCGCGCGCCGGGGCTGCATCGTGGTCACTGGGGCTTCAGCGGTTGGGCACAGCACGATGATGCGGTCTGGAAAGAGGTAAAAGCTGACGCTCAGACCCGCGCTCGTGCCGGTCTGGCGGCCTATGAATCCCGTTTCTTTGGTTCTGACGTTGACAGCCGTGTGGTTGAGCTGGCGCGCAGCAACGCCCGTCGCGCCGGAATTGGCGAGCTTATCACCTTTGAAGTGAAAGACGTGGCGCAGCTGACCAACCCGCTGCCGAAAGGCCCTTACGGTACCGTTATCAGCAACCCGCCATACGGCGAGCGTCTGGAAAGCGAACCGGCATTGATTGCGATGCATAGCCTGCTGGGCCGCAATATGAAAAACCACTTTGGCGGCTGGAACCTGTCGCTGTTTAGCGCCTCTCCGGAGCTGTTAAGCTGCCTGCAGCTGCGCGCTGAGCGTCAGTTTAAAGCCAAAAACGGCCCGCTGGACTGCGTACAGAAAAACTACCATCTGACCGAAACTACCGGTGAGAAGCCCGCTTCTCTGGCAGAAGATTACGCCAACCGTCTGCGTAAAAATCTGAAGAAATATGAAAAGTGGGCAAAACAGGAAGGAATTGAATGCTACCGCTTGTACGACGCTGACCTGCCGGAATACAACGTGGCCGTTGACCGCTACGCCGACTGGGTGGTGGTGCAGGAATACGCGCCGCCGAAAACCGTTGATGCCAATAAAGCGCGTCAGCGTCTGTTCGACATTATTGCCGCCACTATCGCCGTATTGGGCATCGCGCCAAACAAGCTGGTGCTGAAAACCCGCGAGCGTCAGAAAGGTAAAAATCAGTACCAGAAGATGAACGAGAAGGGCGACTTTATGCAGGTGAGCGAATACAACGCGCGCCTGTGGGTCAACCTGACCGACTACCTGGATACCGGCCTGTTCCTCGACCACCGCATCGCTCGCCGCATGCTGGGTGAAATGAGCAAGGGCAAAGATTTCCTCAATCTGTTCTCGTACACCGGCAGCGCCAGCGTGCACGCAGGTCTGGGCGGCGCACGCTCCACGACCACCGTGGATATGTCGCGTACCTACCTGGAGTGGGCGGAGCGCAACCTGCGCCTGAACGGCCTGACCGGCCGCGCGCATCGCCTGATGCAGGCAGACGTGCTGGCATGGCTGCGCGATACTGACGAACAGTTCGACGTGATCTTTATCGATCCGCCGACCTTCTCCAACTCCAAACGCATGGACGATGCGTTTGACGTTCAGCGCGACCACCTGCGTCTGATGAAGGATCTGAAGCGTCTGCTGCGCAAAGGCGGCACCATCATGTTCTCCAACAACAAACGCGGTTTCCGTATGGATCACGACGGCCTGGCAGAACTGGGACTGAAAGCACAAGATATTACCCAAAAAACACAGTCACAGGATTTCGCTCGTAACCGTCAGATCCACAACTGCTGGCTGATTACCGCAGCCTGAAAGGAATAAAGAATGTCATTAATTAGTATGCATGGCGCCTGGCTGTCGTTCAGCGATGCGCCGCTTCTCGATAATGCCGAACTGCATATTGAGGATAACGAGCGCGTCTGTCTGGTCGGCCGTAACGGCGCGGGCAAATCAACGCTGATGAAGATCCTCAACCGCGAACAGGGCCTGGACGATGGACGCATTGTCTACGAGCAGGATCTGGTCGTCGCGCGTCTGCAGCAGGATCCGCCGCGCAACGTGCAGGGCAGCGTATATGATTTTGTCGCCGAGGGTATTGAAGAACAGGCGATATACCTCAAACGCTATCACGATATCTCGCATCTGGTGATGAGCGATCCGAGCGATAAAAATCTGCAGGAGCTGGCAAAGGTTCAGGAACAGCTGGATCACCACGGCCTGTGGCAGCTTGAAAACCGTATCAACGAAGTGCTGGCGCAGCTTGGGCTGGAGCCGGATATGGAGCTGGCCTCGCTCTCCGGCGGCTGGCTGCGTAAAGCGGCGCTGGGCCGTGCGCTGGTCAGCGCGCCCCGCGTACTGCTGCTCGATGAACCGACTAACCACCTGGATATCGAAACCATCGACTGGCTGGAAGGTTTCCTGAAAACCTTCAAAGGTACGATTATCTTTATCTCGCACGACCGTTCGTTTATTCGCAATATGGCGACCCGTATTGTCGATCTCGATCGTGGCAAGCTGGTGACGTATCCGGGCAACTACGATCAGTATCTGATCGAGAAAGAAGAGGCGCTGCGCGTAGAAGAGCTGCAAAACGCCGAGTTCGACCGCAAGCTGGCGCAGGAAGAAGTGTGGATTCGCCAGGGCATTAAAGCGCGCCGTACCCGTAATGAAGGCCGCGTCCGCGCGCTGAAAGCGATGCGTAACGAACGTAGTGCCCGTCGTGAAGTGATGGGCAGCGCGAAAATGCAGGTTGAAGAGGCCTCGCGCTCCGGCAAAATTGTCTTTGAAATGGAAGACGTCAACTACCAGGTTGACGGCAAGGTGCTGGTGAAAGACTTCTCCGCGCAGGTACAGCGCGGTGACAAAATTGCGCTTATCGGGGCCAACGGCTGCGGTAAAACCACGCTGCTGAAGCTGATGCTTGGCCAGCTGCAGGCCGATAGCGGTCGCATTCACGTCGGTACCAAACTGGAAGTCGCCTATTTTGATCAACACCGCGCTGAACTGGATCCGGATCGGACGGTGATGGATAACCTGGCGGAAGGCAAGCAGGAAGTCATGGTCAACGGCAAGCCGCGTCACGTGTTGGGCTATCTGCAGGACTTCCTGTTCCACCCGAAACGGGCAATGACGCCGGTGCGCGCGCTGTCCGGTGGGGAACGTAACCGTCTGCTGCTGGCGCGTCTGTTCCTGAAGCCAAGTAACCTGTTGATTCTCGATGAACCCACCAACGACCTCGATGTTGAAACGCTTGAACTGCTGGAAGAGTTAATTGACGGCTATCAGGGTACCGTGCTGCTGGTGAGCCACGACCGTCAGTTTGTCGACAACACCGTCACCGAATGCTGGATCTTCGAAGGCGAAGGGCGCATCGGTCAGTATGTTGGCGGCTATCATGATGCGCGCGGTCAGCAGTCGCAGTCATTGGCGCAAAAACAGGCAGTAGCGAAAAAAACGACGGAAGTTGTTCAGCCAAAAGCAGAAACTGTCAAACGCGGCAGTAACAAACTAAGCTATAACCTGCAGCGCGAGCTGGAACAGCTGCCGCAAAAACTGGAGTCGCTGGAAGCCGAACTCGAGGTGTTACAGGCGCAGGTAGCGGATGCGGCGTTCTTTAGTCAGCCACACGACCATACCCAAAAGGTGCTGGCCGATCTGTCCCAGGCAGAGCAGGCGCTGGAAGAGGCGTTTGAACGTTGGGAATATCTGGAAGCGTTGAAAAACGGCTCCTGATTGAGGAATTTTCATGTGCGATCAACATCATGCTGCGCAGCATATTCTCTGCTCACAGTGCGACATGCTGGTGGCGTTGCCGCACCTTGAGCACCGACATAAGGCCGCGTGCCCGCGCTGCGGCACAACGCTGACCACCGCGTGGGACGAGCCGAGACGCCGTCCCACGGCCTATGTGCTGGTGGCGCTGTTTATGCTGCTGCTGGCCAACCTGTTCCCGTTTATCAGCATGAACGTGGCGGGGGTTAACAGCCAGATTGAACTGCTGGAAATTCCCGGAGTCATGTTTTCCGAAGACTACGCCAGCCTGGGCACTTTCTTCCTGCTGTTTGTCCAGCTAGTGCCGGCGTTTTGTCTTGTCACTATTCTTCTGCTGGTAAACCGTGTGCGTATGCCGCATCGGCTGAAGGCTTTCCTGGCACGTATTCTGTTCACGCTGAAAACCTGGGGAATGGCGGAAATCTTCCTTGCCGGGGTGCTGGTGAGCTTCGTGAAGCTGATGGCCTATGGCGATATTGGCGTGGGCAGCAGTTTCCTGCCCTGGTGTCTGTTCTGCCTGCTTCAGTTGCGTACGTTCCAGTGCGTCGACCGCCGCTGGCTGTGGGATGATATTGCGCCCATGCCGCCGCTGAAGCAGACGCTGCAACCTGGCGTCACCGGTATTCGCCAGGGGCTGCGTTCGTGTGCGTGCTGCACGGCGATTTTACCTGCCGACCAGCTCGAGTGCCCGCGCTGTCACAGTAAAGGCCACGTGCGCCGTAAGAACAGCCTGCAGTGGACCATGGCGCTGCTGGTGACCTCGATTATGTTGTATCTCCCGGCCAATATTCTGCCGATTATGATTACCGATTTGCTCGGCGACAAAATGCCATCGACGATCATTGCGGGGGTCATTTTGCTGTGGAGCGAAGGGTCATATCCGGTAGCGATGGTGATTTTCCTGGCCAGTATCATGGTGCCGACGCTGAAGATGATTGCCATTGCCTGGCTGTGTCTGGATGCCAACGGCATGAAGCGACGCCATCGCGACAGCGAGCGGATGCATCTGATTTATGAAGTGGTCGAGTTCGTGGGCCGCTGGTCGATGATTGACGTGTTCGTGATCGCCGTACTCTCTGCGCTGGTGCGCATTGGGGGATTAATGAATATTTACCCGGCAATCGGTGCGCTGATGTTTGCGCTGGTTGTCATAATGACCATGTTCTCGGCAATGACGTTTGATCCGCGTTTATCGTGGGATCGGGAACCTGAATCAAGCCATGAGGAGTCGTAAAAGCATGGAAACCAAGAGTGGGGAGGCAAAGGTGCAAAAAGTGAAAAACTGGTCTCCCGTTTGGATCTTCCCGATTGTGACTGCGCTTATTGGCGCGTGGATCCTGTTCTATCACTATAGCCATCAGGGCCCGGAAGTGACGCTTATCACCACCAATGCAGAGGGCATTGAAGGCGGTAAAACCACCATCAAAAGCCGCAGCGTCGACGTGGGCGTGGTCGAAAGCACTACGCTAACCGATGACCTGACGCACGTGGAGATTAAGGCGCGTCTGAATTCGGGGATGGAGAAGCTGCTGCATAAAGATTCCGTCTTTTGGGTGGTGAAACCGCAGGTGGGCCGCGAGGGCATTAGCGGGCTGGGCACGCTGCTGTCCGGTGCCTATATTGAGCTGCAGCCGGGCACCAAAGGTTCGACGCAGGACCAATATCAACTCCTTGATGCGCCGCCGCTGGCGCCGCCGGATGCGAAGGGGATTCGTGTCCTTCTCGACAGCAAGAAGGCCGGGCAGCTTAACCCCGGCGATCCGGTACTGTTTCGCGGCTATCGCGTCGGCTCGGTGGAAACCAGCTCGTTCGATCCGCAGAGTCGCAGCATTTCCTATCAGCTGTTTATCAGCGCACCTAACGATCGTCTGGTGACCAGCAACGTTCGCTTCTGGAAGGACAGCGGCGTGGCGGTAGACCTGACTTCTGCCGGGATGCGCGTAGAAATGGGCTCACTGGCGACGCTATTTAGCGGCGGCGTTAGTTTTGACGTGCCGGAAGGTGTAGATTTGGGGCAACCGATCGCCGAAAAGACCGAGTTCAAGCTTTATGACGATCAGAAGAGTATCCAGGACTCGCTGTATACCGAGCACGTTGACTATCTGATGTTCTTTAAAGATTCAGTGCGTGGTCTGCAGCCGGGGGCTCCGGTTGAGTTCCGCGGCATTCGTCTGGGGACGGTCGATCAGGTGCCTTTCTTCGTTCCGGGGCTTCAGCAGGCGCTGAATAATGACTACCGTATTCCCGTCAAGATTCGCATTGAGCCGGAGCGTCTGAAAAGCGCGCTGGGTGAAAATCCGGATATCGCCAGCCACCTTGATGAGCTAACCCAGCGCGGCCTGCGCGGGGCGCTGAAAACGGGGAACCTGGTGACCGGCGCGCTGTATGTCGACATGGACTTTTATCCGAAAGAACCGGCAGTGACCGGCATGAGAAGCTTCGGCGGCTACCAGATTGTGCCTACCGTCAGCGGTGGCCTGGCGCAGATTCAGCAGCGCCTGATGGACACCCTGGATAAGATCAACAATCTGCCGTTAACGCCGATGGTTGAACAGGCGACCAACACGCTGTCGGAAAGCCAGAACACCATGCGCCGTCTGCAAACAACGCTGGATAATCTGAACAAAATCACCGCCAGCCAGTCCGCTCAGCAGCTGCCGGCCGACATGCAGAAAACACTGCGTGAGCTGAACCGTAGCATGCAGGGCTTCCAGCCAGGATCTGCGGCTTACAACAAAATGGTCGCCGATATGCAGCGCCTGGATCAGGTATTGCGCGAATTGCAGCCGGTGCTGAAGACGCTGAATGAGAAGAGCAACGCGCTGGTATTCGAAGCGAAGGATAAAAAAGATCCAGAGCCTAAGAGGGCGAAATAATGAAAAAGTGGTTAGTCATTGCCGCCGCCTGCCTGTTGGCAGCCTGTAGCAGCACGGAGAATAAAACGTACTATCAGCTGCCGTTGGCTACGGGCACGGTGCAAAACGGTGCCAGCAGCACCGGTCAGCGGATGCTGTGGATTGAGCAGGTGAATATTCCTGACTTTCTTGCCGGCAGCGGCGTGGTGTACCAGACCAGCGACGTTCAGTACGTGATTGCCAGTAACAATCTGTGGGCCAGTCCGCTGGATCAGCAACTGCGCACGACGCTGGTCTCCAATCTGAGCAATCAGCTGCCAGGCTGGGTCGTGTCGTCGCAGCCGCTAGGTAGCGATCAGGATACGCTGAATGTCTCGGTGAGCGGCTTCCATGGCCGTTATGATGGCAAAGTGGTGGTCAGCGGCGAATGGCTGCTTAACCACCAGGGGCAGTTGACCAAACGTCCTTTCCACATTGAGCTGGCTCAGCAGCAGGACGGTTACGATGCGATGGTGAAAACGCTCGCCCAGGCATGGAGCCAGGAAGCGGCATCTATCGCCAGGACTATCAATCGTTAACTATAAGTAGAATTAATCGTTCTAAAGGCCGCCGCCGGTGTTAAACCGACGGCGGTTTTTTTATCCCTGATGTCAGCGTGTTACCTGTGCGGCCTCACATTTCTTGTACAAATGTTCTTCTGAGTAGCTCACAAATATGACAAAGGTATGAATTCTACGCATTGACGGGGCCATTTTTTAGCGGTATTCGTATTGTGTGGTTGCATACTTTGTAGCCACTGTTTTCTTTTCCACCAGACCAAGATATGAGGGAAACGAGGCATGAAGAGACAAAAACGAGATCGCCTGGAGCGGGCACATCAGCGTGGATATCAGGCCGGTATTACCGGGCGTCCGAAAGAAATGTGTCCTTACCAGACTATAAACCAGAGGTCTTACTGGCTGGGAGGCTGGCGAGAGGCCATGGAGGACAGGGCAGTAGTTGCCTGACACTGTCTCTTTAAAAAGAAACCTCCGCAGTGCGGAGGTTTCGCCTTAGATTCATCAGACAAATTTATCGCCAGCAGAAAGTGGCGATAACTCGTATCAGAATGCAGAGGTATCCTGGAACAAGCCGACTTTCAGGTCGGTTGCGGAGTAGATCAGGCGACCATCAACCAGCACTTCGCCATCCGCCAGGCCCATAATCAGACGACGGTTAACAACGCGCTTGAAGTGAATACGGTAGGTCACTTTCTTCGCCGTTGGCAGTACCTGACCGGTGAACTTCACTTCACCCACGCCCAGCGCACGGCCTTTGCCTTCGCCGCCCAGCCAGCCGAGGTAGAAACCGACCAACTGCCACATTGCATCCAGACCCAGGCAACCAGGCATTACCGGATCGCCGATAAAGTGGCAACCGAAGAACCACAGGTCCGGGTTAATATCCAGTTCGGCTTCAACGTAACCTTTGTCAAAATTGCCGCCGGTTTCGGTCATTTTCACGACACGATCCATCATCAGCATGCTAGGAGCCGGTAACTGCGGGCCTTTAGCGCCGAACAGTTCACCGCGACCAGAGGCAAGAAGGTCTTCTTTTGTATAAGATTCGCGTTTATCTACCATGTTTTAAGTAAGCCTTATTTTAAGTTCGGGACGCAGGATAGCTAACACGTGTACGCTGAACAAGTCCGATCAGTTGGAATTCGGACGGTTTAACCAGCGTAGCGGCCACGGATAGCGGTATCGAGGCTCCTGCTGAGTGGCTTGTGCAATGCGTTCCTGAATAGTTTGCAACAGCGTCTGGCCTTCGCCATCCCAGTTGAGCTGGGTGAGAAGCGGCAGCGCATCGGTGACGTCATCAATAGCCCAGATAGAGAACTCACCGGCCTCTACGGCTTCCTGTACCTCAGTTGCGAGGCTCAGATGGCGTACGTTGGCAGAGGGAATGATGACCCCCTGTTTTCCGGTCAGGCCGCGCTGAGCGCAGATAGCAAAGAAACCTTCAATTTTTTCATTCAGTCCGCCGACCGGCTGAGCACGGCCAAACTGGTCAACCGAACCGGTCATCGCGATGCTTTGATTAATCGGGACGTTTGCCAGGGCGCTGATCAGCGCACACAGTTCTGCCATTGACGCGCTATCGCCGTCGACTTCGCTGTATGACTGTTCAAAGGTCAGCGAGGCGGAGAACGGGATTTGCTGATCCAGGTCCAGTTCGGCCATCAGGAAAGCCTGCATTAGCATCATGCCTTTAGCATGAATGTTACCGCCGAGTTCGGCTTTACGTTCAACGTCGGTGAACTCGCCGTCGCCGATGTGGACAACGCAGCTAATACGCGACGGTTCACCGAACGGGCGCGGGTGGCCTGGGAAGTCAATGACCGACAGGGCGTTAATCTGGCCGATGCATTCGCCTTCGGTTTCAATCAGGATTTGCTCAAGCAGAATCTCATCCTGCATACGCTCGGCAAGGAAACCTTCGCGCCACTGGCGCTGAGTCAGCATCGTTTTCAGCTGTTCTGCGTTAATCACTTTATCGGTGGTAAACGGCGCCGCTTCGCGCAGCTGGCGGCTAATCCACAGCGGGCAGAGCGGCATGATTTCCTGGTCACCGGTATAGCGCGCGCCTTCCTGCATCAGCAGTGGCCAGGCGTCAGCGGCCAGCCCGGGCAGCGATTTTTCACGCGCTACGGTCCATACCCACTGACACCACTGGCGCAGCGTCTCTTCGTCGGCAAGCTGCACGCTGTCTTCAAATTCACTGTACAGTGAGGATTCGCAGAGCTCTGGCTCCATTTCCTGAAGATCCGCCAGCGAATCACGCTCGCCGACCAGAATAACCTTCAGATTAAGCGGCATTGAGGGAATGCTGACCGGCAGTGGACGAGCATCGTCAAAGGTCAGCCATTCAAAGCGCTGCTGGATCACCTGATTCTTTAAGCGCATCCACAGCAGCGGCTGGCTCATCAGCGTGCGCAGAGGCAGCACGAGAATGCCGCCGTTCGCCTGATGCACCAGGCCCGGCTGAAGGCTGATTTCGCCATTAAACTGACGCACGCAGCCAAACAGCTGCTCGGCCTCAGCCCAGTCGGCAAAAATGACCGGCCCCTGGCTGGCGAAGTTGTCTTCGGCACTGCTGGCGGGGTGCATGGTGATGTGACTGCCGGAAACCTGATAGTCGACGCCCGTCAGGGTTGGTTCTGCGTCATCACGCAGGGACTGCGTCGTTTGAGTGAGCAGCTGCAGGTACTCTTTTTCTTCTGGCGCTTTAACCAGTAAGAAAGGGGAGATGCCCTGAGGATGCAGAAACTGCTCAAGCGCGTAGTGTAAACGAGCCTGTAGCTCGCTGAATAAAATGTCGTTTTCTGAGGCTAAATCAGGCTGGGTAAATAGCGCCTGGAATGCTTCAGTCGCGGGGGCGAGAAAGCGCCGGGAAAGAGTATTTATAGTCAATGTCGCTATTTTTAGTCAGATGTAAAGTGCGTGATTATACCCGATGCCGTCGGGAAGCTCACGGAGAATAGGGAAGTATCTTGTACCACGGTTTTTATCCGTATCACAGTTGCAGATTTCTTCTCAGCACATTGAGAAAAAACTGTTATCCTGAAAAGAGTTACACGGTCACACTGAGATCGCAATGAAATATCAACAACTGGAAAATCTTGAAAGCGGCTGGAAGTGGAAATACCTGGTGAAAAAGCACCGGGAAGGCGAGCCCATCACCCGCTATATTGAAGCCAGCGCCGCGCAAGAGGCCGTCGATGTTTTGCTGAAGCTGGAAAACGAGCCGGTGCAGGTCAATGGCTGGATTGCTCAGCATATCAATCCGCAGCTCGTTAATCGGATGAAGCAAACTATTCGTGCGCGCCGTAAGCGCCATTTCAACGCCGAGCATCAGCATACCCGCAAGAAATCTATCGATCTGGAATTTGTGGTCTGGCAACGTCTGGCCGGGCTGGCGCAGCGTCGCGGTATTACGCTCTCTGAAACTATCGTTCAGCTGATTGAAGATGCGGAAAATAAAGAGAAATACGCCAGTAAAATGTCCAGCCTGAAGCAGGACCTTGAGGCTATGCTGGGCAAAGATAAATAGGCTATTTTGCTCGTCGTTCTGCAAAGCAGGCCGAGAAAAGGCCAAAAAAAACCCCGCAGCGCGGGGTTTTTTATTAGACGATAACTTAAGCCTGCGGCTGAGTTACAACGTCTTTGATGCCTTTAACTTCGATCTCTACGCGACGATCCGGAGCCAGGCAGTCGATCAGCGCAGCTTTCGCTTTTACGCCGTCACAGGTGTTGCCAGTAACCGGGTTAGATTTGCCCATGCCACGTGCAGAGATTTTGTCAGACGGGATACCTTTAGATACCAGGTAATCAACGACGGACTGAGCACGTTTCTCGGACAGACCCTGGTTGTAAGCGTCAGAACCGATGCGGTCAGTGAAGCCCAGAACAACAACGGAACCGTCTTTCGGATCCAGGTTGCTCAGCTGGGAGTACATCTGATCCAGAGCCTGTTTACCTTCCGGTTTCAGAGTTGCTTTGTTGAAGTTGAACAGAACGTCAGACTTCAGAGTGAAGTGTTTGGTCTGTACTTCTGGAGCCGGAGCCGGAGCCGGAGCAACTACCGGAGCTGCTGCATCCTGCTGGCCGAAGCGGTAGGAAACACCTACGCTCAGCATGCCGTTGTCAGGACGTACGCCGACGGTGTTTGCGTCGCCGATGTTGTTAACCCACTGGTATTCCAGACGGGTAGCGATGTCACGAGTAACAGCCCACTCAACGCCGCCAGCGAATACTGGGGAAACGCCGGTGTCGTGATGGTCGCCAGCGATGTTGTTGCTGGAGTCAGCACGCCATACCATACCGCCCAGACGGGTGTAGATGTCCAGGTCGTCAGTGATTGGGTAGCCCAGTTTAGCAGTCAGCTGAACGCCTTGAGCTTTCAGAGCGCCATTGGTCTGGCTGCCGGTGTATTCCATACGGCCCAGCCAGTCGTAACCCATTTCGAAACCAACGTACGGGTTAACCTGGTAACCACCGAACGCGCCTGCGCCCAGCTGGCTCTCGTGGGTGGAACCGTTGTTGTTCAGGTCACTCTGGTACCAACCGGTGTCATGGAACTGGGACCAACCCAGTTTACCACCAGCATACCAGGTGTTGTCTTGCGGAGCGGCCTGCGCTACAGAAGCGAAGCCTGCCAGTGCCACTGCAATCGCGATAGCTGTCTTTTTCATTTTTTGCGCCTCGTTATCATCCAAAATTTGCCATGAAGTTCTAAATAGACTCACGGTTAAATCCTTCCACCGGGGGCGGGGCTTAGTTAAATACTCAGCAGATATCTGCGGTGTTAAGCTGAGCACCCCTGGCGATGTAAAGTCTACAACGTCGCCGGAAACTTACAAGTGTGAACTCCGTCAGGCTTATGAAAAAAAAAGAGTTGTATACGCAATATTTAACAAATGCGTCGAAAAAATAATCGATATTAACGGCGGGAAACCGCATCAGACCGGCATTCTGCCTGAAAATGCCCAGAAAAACGGCGACATAAAAAAAATGCAAAAAAATTCCCAGGAAAATTCCTAATTTGGCTCAATGGAACAAATTTGAGTGAATTTTTATCCCATTGTATTGTCCTGTTGGGTGTAACGCAGACCGAACTGGTCGCATAATGAACACCATCGCGTTACCTTTCTCCGCTGCACTCTGTAAACGTGCATGTTCCTCAGCGGACAACTCGTCCGTCAACCAGCCAATAACCACGCTATAGTTACCGGTACGCGACGCGCGGATCATTGAATCAAGCATGTCGCAAGATGACATCTGGCGAAGCTGCATGACCTTGGTCAACGGTAAGCCGGAAGCTTGTACCCACTGGCGGCTCAGTTTCTGCTGTGGTGTGAGCCAGAGCTGCCAGCGCGACTGCTGGCCCAACTGCTGTAATAATGGCAAGAGCAGCAGCTGTGCCATCATTGGCTGATCCTCACGATATTGCACTTCACTAATTAACGCGGTATGCGCGCTATTGACGGAAGTCAGCGTATGAGAGGCCGTAGTGACGGCAGCGACAGAAGAACGATTTACGACACCAGAAGTATACATAGTTAATCCAGCCCTGTGGGTTACTGTATGAATATACAGTACTACCCTGAAGACTAAAGATCAACCTCATTTTCTGAAACCAACTCGCAAAATTGCATAAGAAACACCCGTGACTACAAATACACCTTGCCGTACCGGCGGAACTTCCCTATGTTGCTTATTATCTGATCGATTAACAAATCTGATGTATTCATGTGCATGATTATTAAGGATTAATCATGAAGATAATCTCGTATAAAAGGATTTACCAATCCATGGAATATTTTTCTGGATTGGGCAAAGTGCAGTCTCGGGCGCTGTTCGGCGGCTACAGCCTTGCGGTCGACAATACCGTTTTTGCCATGGTTGCAGAAGGGGAACTGTATCTGAGGGCGTGCGAAAAAAACGCTGCTTATCAGAGTCAGTACTCGCCTCCTCTGCTGACGGTACGCAAACGCGGGCATGAACAGCAGCTCAACTATTTTCGCGTCGACGAACGGCTTTGGTCGAATAAATCTGCCTTAGTGCAGCTTGGCCAATGTTCCCTGGAAGATGCGCAAAATGAAAAGCGACGACGACGGTGCCGCAGGCTCAGGGATCTTCCCAATCTTTCTTTTCATCTGGAACTGCTGTTGCACGAGGCTGGAATCAAAGATGTGCGTACGCTGCGGCAGATGGGCGCGAAAACGGCGTGGATGCGTTTGCGGCAGATACGTAAACAGCTGAACGTTAGCGTGCTGTATTCGCTAGAGGGGGCAATCATCGGAGTACATTCTGCCGCACTCCCGGCGCAAACGCGCCAGGAGCTGGAAATATGGGTGCAGAACTACACCCAACGACGGTGATTACATCATAACCTGCTTTTGCAGACGGCAAATTTCAGGCAGAAGTGAAATCATCAACCCAATTTGTTGCAGGACCAATGGTTCTTTGCTGTCCGGACGAGGATCGAGATGCTGGATCCTCGCCGCGAGCTCGCTAAGCGCACGTTGAACCCGCTCCTCATCGGAAGGCTGATGGTGCAGGGCATCATCGACATAGCAGACCGCATCGTCGAGAAGCGCCAGGATTTCCGGTGTGGTGAGTTTCTCTCGATGGGCACCCAGCGCAGAGATATAGCTGGTTAAAGTGTGGTTAAGGCAGAGAAGTCGAAACGCCGTTTCCCGCATTTCCGCCGTTACTTTCGGTTCCGTCGACATATTCGACACCACTGACGCCAGCTCGGCATCCCGATTATGCGCATCGCGGCGCGCAATACGATAGGCCAGACGGTTATCGCGCCCCTGGTGGTACTGTTCAAGAATGGCGTCCAGGTAGCGACAGTTGGCATCCACGGCGCGTTCCAGCACGCGCGGCAGGTTACGGAACTTCCAGTCCGGCCAGATAAAGCTTACCGCCAGCCACGCAATACCACAGCCAATCAGGGTATCTACGACGCGCGGTAGCGCCACTTCAAATCCTTCGCCGAGCAGGTTAAAGCACAGTAGCACCAGTAGCGTAATAAACATGGTGGCATGCGCGTACTGTACGTTGCGAAAAGCGAAAAACAGCACGCCGGTTACGACGATCAGAATCAACTGACCTTCCAGTGACGGTACCAGCCAGAGTATGGGCAGACCCAGCGCAACGCCAACCAGCGTGCCGATAATACGCAGCGCAAGGCGGTGACGGGTGGCGTTATAGTTGGGCTGGCAAACAAACAGGCTGGTCAGCAGGATCCAGTAGCCATGCTGTAGACCGGTGAACTGAATAAAGGCATAGCCCACGCACAGCACCACAGACATGCGAACGGCGTGGCGGAACAGCGCTGACTCCGGTGACATGTTGCGGCTCAGCCGCGAACGGATATCGGCGAAGCCGTGCAGGCTGTCGTCGGCGAGGAGGTTTTCCGTTTCGCTTCGCGTTTGCGACTGGAGCTGTTCTGACTCGATGGTGGCGAGCTGGGCATCAATTGCCCGCAGGTTATTGAGCAGAAAACCCAGCGCTTTCATTTGTTCCGGCGCGGTGCCGCCAGCGCGAATACGATCGAGCGCGGCATCCAGATGGGTAAACGCGCGTTCAAAGCGAGCATCGTGTTGATACGGCGTGCGCAGCAGGATGGCCTTCGCCAGATCCTGACAGGCGATAGACTGCATTGAGAGTAGGCGCTGGAAGCGGAACATGACGTCGCTGTAGCGAAACTGATCGCGCAGCGCCTGGTACTGGATATGCGATGAACTGGCGCGTTCGTGGATATCCTGAGCCACGAAATAGTAGTGCAGCGTCCGGCGCGTGCTGCGCTGGCCGCGGTCTCCACGCAGGCGTGTCAGTAACGATGTTTTAGTCTGGTTCAGCGTCGCCATCAGTTGCCCGTTCGCCAGCGCCAGTTCATATAACGGCGCCTGGTTGTCATCGTCGAGATCGGGATCGAACAGACGCGATTTCAGTTCGAGGTAGCGGGCGAGCTGTTCGTAGCTGCGCGCGAGGTTATCCTGCAGCGGGCGAATTGGGAAAATCAGGTGCCCGGTTAAGGTCAGCACGTTATACCAAACGGCTCCCGCAATCAGCAGCAGCGGCTGCTGATACCATTGGGCGTACAGCGATACGCCGAGCATCGTATAAATGGCAATCAGCAGCGCGCCGAAGGCGATAGTCGCATAGCGCTGCCCAAGGCCGCCGAGCAAAATAAAACCGATAGTGGAAAGGGTCAGTCCTACCGCAAATAACCACGGCCAGGGAAACAGCAGTTCTACCGACGCCGAGGCGATAAAAAAGCAGATGAGGGTAATGACCAGGTTACGCAGCCGCCCGGCCAAACGATCGTCGAGGTCCGTTAGCGCAGCAGCAACCACCCCCAGGGTGAGCGGAATGGTCAACTTTGCGTCGCCCAGCCACCAGGGCAGAGCGGTTGTGCCAATTAACGCAATAAATATCCTGGCGTTATATAGCCAGGTACTGTTCCATGTATAGCGGCGAAGCAGCGGGCTTAGCATAGCAATTAATCGTCCTGATTACTGGAAACGGCGGCGGGCGTTCGCTTCACGCGCCGCGCGTGCAACTTCGACAGGCACAACCCGGCGTCCTACGGGCCACAAAGCAATAGCGGCAATTTTAAAATTCGCAATGCCGACAGGAATACCAATAATGGTGATGCATTGGGCGATCCCGGCCATAATGTGCGTCAGGCACAGCCACCAGCCGAACAGCACGAACCACAGAATGTTGAGCAAGGTACCGCCAGCGTTCATGACGCCGCTTTTCGCGCCGGGCTCCAGTTCGTCAACGTGTACCGCTTCATTACCGTAAGGCAGCAGCGATAATTTGGTGATTTCCCAGCAGGACCGCGTGAGCGGCAGCGTAATAATCAGCACGATGCTGACCAGCGTTGCCAGCAGCCAGCCCAACGTTGTCAAAAAACCACCCAGCACAAAATTCAAAATATTCAGAACAGTACGCATAAATCCTCAGTGCAGCGCTGTGAATAATAAGTCCTGTTGATTGTAACGTTTTTTTAGGCTGGAGCACCTATTCTCTGGCGGTTACACTGTGAGATATCGAAAAAGTCAGGATTCAGCACGACATGGAATTAAAAGCAACGACGCTGGGCAAGCGCATGGCGCAGCATCCTTACGACCGGGTTGAGATCCTCAATGCGGGCGTCAGGGTGTCCGGCCCTCAGCATGAATATCTCATCCCTTTTAATCAGTTACTGGCCATCAACTGCAAGCGTGGTTTGGTGTGGGGGGAGCTGGAGTTTGTTCTGCCCGAGGACAAAGTTGTGCGCCTGCACGGTACGGAATGGGGTGAAACCCAGCGTTTTCACCGCCACTTGACGGCGCTGTGGCAGCAGTGGAGCGCAGAGATGAGCGATATCGCCGCTGGGCTGCTCGAGGCGCAGCTGGCAATTATTACCGGTAGCCGCGAGCAGACGCGCTGGCTTACCCGCCAGCAGGCGCAGACTATCCGGCAGCAGATCGTTAACGCGCTCGAAGGCCTGCCCTTGCCAACCACGCGGTTGGCAGAATTTGATAACTGCCGAGAGGCCTGGCGGCAGTGCCAGGCTTGGCTGGCGGATAAAGAAAGCGGTCGCGCGCAGCATAATCAACGCTATACCGACGCCATGCTGACACAGTACGGCGACTTTTTTGCTCGCATTGAATCTTCACCGCTGAACCCGTCACAGGCTCGCGCGGTGGTGAACGGTGAGCGTTCACTGCTGGTACTGGCCGGGGCCGGCAGCGGTAAAACGTCGGTGCTGGTGGCGCGTGCCGGCTGGCTGCTTGAGCGCCAGGAGGCCTCAGCGGAACAGCTTCTGCTGTTAGCCTTTGGCCGCAAGGCGGCTGAAGAGATGGACGAGCGTCTACAATCACGCCTGAATACGGATGCCATTACCGCACGCACCTTCCACGCGCTGGCGCTGTCGATTATCCAGCAGGGCAGTAAAAAAGTGCCTGTCGTCAGTCAACTGGAAAACGATGCTGCCGCACGTTATAAGCTGTTTACCGATTGCTGGCAGCAGCAGTGCCGCGAGAAAAAAGCGCAGGCGAAAGGTTGGCGGCAGTGGCTACAGGACGAACTGGGCTGGGAGGTCGGCGAAGACAGCTTCTGGGAAGATGACAAAATCGTAAAACGGATGGGCAGCCGCCTCGACCGCTGGGTGAGCCTGATGCGAATGCACGGCGGTTCGCAGGCGGATATGATCGCTGGTGCGCCGGAAGCCGTGCGAGAGTGCTTTGGTAAACGGATAAAGCTAATGGCACCGCTGCTGAAAGCGTGGAAAGCCGCGCTGAAAGACGAGAATGCCGTCGATTTTTCCGGTTTAATTCACCAGGCTATTATTATTCTCGATAAGGGCCGTTTTGTGAGCCCGTGGAAGCATATTCTGGTTGATGAATTCCAGGATATCTCACCACAGCGCGCCGCGCTGCTGGCGGCGCTGCGTAAACAGAATTCGCAAACATCGCTGTTCGCCGTTGGCGACGACTGGCAGGCAATTTATCGCTTCAGCGGCGCGCAGCTGTCGCTGACTACGGCTTTTAGCCACTATTTTGGCGAGGGCGATAACTGCGCGCTGGATACGACCTACCGTTTTAACAGCCGCATTGGTGAAATTGCCAACCGCTTCATTCAGCAGAACCCACATCAACTGAGTAAACCGCTGAACAGCCTGACCGTTGGCGATAAGCACGCCGTTACGCTGCTGGAAGACGATAAGCTCGATGCGCTGTTTGATAAGCTCAGCGGCTACGCCACGCCAGACCAGCGTATTCTGGTGCTGGCCCGTTATCATCATCTTAAGCCTGCCGCGCTGGAAAAAGCCGCTACCCGCTGGCCGAAGCTGAATATTGATTTTATGACCGTGCACGCCAGTAAGGGGCAGCAGGCTGACTATGTCATTGTGCTGGGGCTGCAAGAGGGCTTCGACGGTTTTCCCGCTCCCGTGCGGGAGTCGATTATGGAGCAGGCCCTGTTGCCGGAGCCGGAGGATTTTCCCGACGCGGAAGAGCGGCGTTTGCTGTACGTGGCCATGACCCGCGCGCGGTTGCGCGTCTGGCTGTTGTTTAACAAGGCGCAGCCGTCTCCGTTTGTTGAGATACTGAAGCAGCTGTCGGTGCCAGTGGCACGCAAACCCTGAATGACGCCCGAAGTTTTTGCTCCGGGCGCAGCCTGGCTTATTTGAGACGTTCGGCCAGATAGCGTGGGTAGTCTGGAATGAGGATATCTACCGGCTCGGCAAAGTTGGGTGACTGAATGATAAAGTCCGCGGTAGCAGCATTGGTCGCGACCGGGATGTTCCACACGGTCGCGAGGCGCAGCAGAGCCTTAACGTCCGGATCGTGCGGCACGGCGTTGAGCGGGTCCCAGAAGAAAATCAGCACATCGATTTTGCCTTCTGAAATGAGCGCGCCCACCTGCTGATCGCCGCCCATCGGGCCGCTGAGCATCGCTTTAACTTCCAGGCCGGTTGCGCGCTGCACCAGGTTGCCGGTGGTGCCGGTCGCCGACAGCGTATGCTGCGCAAGGCATGCCTGGTGGCGCTGCACCCATTTCATCAGCATATCTTTGCAGTGGTCGTGCGCAACCAGCGCAATGTGTTTACGCGCCGGTAAGGTGCGAGTGGTCAGTTCCATAAAACGATCCCTGAGTGTTAAATGCAGACAGATTACTGCATGCGACTCAGGCTGCAAGCGCTGATTGGCAAAAATTTGACGCGCGACATTAGCGGACTCGCGTACACTTAAGTTATTGGCCAGGAGGATAATGATGACTGAAAACGATATTGCCAGCATTTTGACCAGCACCCGTACCATCGCGTTGGTAGGCGCCAGCGACAAACCTGACCGCCCGAGCTATCGGGTGATGAAATACCTGTTAGATCAGGGCTACCACGTCATTCCGGTTTCGCCGAAGGTGGGCGGTAAAACCCTGCTCGGGCAGCAAGGCTATGCAACCCTTGCCGAGGTGCCAGAGAAAGTGGACATGGTGGACGTCTTCCGTAATTCAGAGGCCGCGTGGGGCGTCGCGCAGGAAGCTATCGCCATCGGGGCGAAAACGTTGTGGATGCAGCTCGGTGTCATCAATGAACAAGCTGCCGTACTGGCGCGCAATGCGGGGTTAAACGTGGTGATGGACCGCTGCCCGGCAATCCAAATTCCGCGCTTAGGGCTCGCAAAATAGCGGGGGCTGGGCAAAGAGAGAAGCCCGGTTGCGCTGTAAATAAAAAACCCCGCAGCGCGGGGTTTTTTGATGCGGCAGTCAGTTACGCAGCCGTGGGGCCTGTAGCTGCCGGCGGATAGTACGCGCCAGTTCATCCATCGTGGGTTGTTCCGGATGATCCTCGCGCGGCTCGCTGCTTAACTGGGCTTCGGCCAGGTAGGTATGCACCGGCTGGCCTTCGTCGTCTTCCATCACCACGTGATACCACGGCAACGCGCGCAGTTCGTCGTTAGCCGCCAGATCGTCGGGTTCAGGATCGTCGAGCGAGTATACCGGGTCGATATCCACCACCACGCCCAGATAGCCCAGCAGGGAGTGACGCACCTGCTGGCCGATACCGAATTTGCTGGTCATCATCATACTCACCTCCCGGGAAATGGCCTCTCTCTAGATATATAGACACCATTTCGCTTTTCAAGTTACATGACGCGGCAGGCAAATCCTTTCAGGTACAGTCCTTCCGGGTACGTCGCAATCACCGGGTGATCGGCTGCCTGACGGAACTGCTCTATAAATTGTACATCACGACCGGCATCCACAGCGGCATCGGCGATGATTTTCTGGAATAAATCTGACGTCATCAGGCCGGAGCAGGAGAAGGTTAGCAGTACGCCGCCTGGATTCAGCAGCTGGATAGCCAGCATATTGATGTCCTTATAGCCGCGGCAGGCACCCATTAGCTGGCTTTTATTCTCGACGAATTTCGGCGGGTCCATCACGATAACGTCGAATTTCTCCCCCTGATCGCGGTATTTGCGCAGCAGTTTGAAAACGTCGTCACGCACGAACTCGGCTTTGCTGAGATCGAGTTTATTCAGCTCAACATTCTGGCGCGCCACGTCCAGCGCTTCCTGCGAGGTATCAACGCTGGTGACCTGGCGACAGCCGCCCATCAGGGCAGAAACCGCAAAGCCGCCGGTGTAGGAGAAACAGTTGAGAACGCGCTTGTCTTCCACGTAACGACGGGTGGCAAGGCGGCTGTCGCGCTGGTCAAGATAGTAGCCGGTTTTGTGGCCGCCCTGAATATCGACCAGCAGCTTCATGCCGTGTTCTTCGATGGGCAGCAGGGCTGGCGGCAGTTCGCCGGTGACCGGGCCCTGGGTCAGCTCCATACCTTCTTTTTTACGCACCGCCACGTCGCTGCGATCGTAGATAGCGCATTCCGGATAGAGGGTTTGCAGGGCGCTGATGAGGGCGGCGCGCTGATATTCCGCACCGGCGCTCAGCAGTTGTAATACGAGGAAGTTACCGAAACGGTCAATGGTGACGCCCGGCAGGCCATCGGATTCACCGGCGATCAGACGGTAGCTGTCCAGCCCGTCTTTTTTCGCCAGCCAGTCGCGCCAGCTTTGTGCCTGCTGAAGGCGACGGACGAAGAAATCGATATCGATGCTTTCATGGGCGTCAAACGTCCAGACGCGCGCGCGGATCTGCGAAGCGGGAGAGTATGCGCCGCGGGCTAACCATTTACCCTGATGATCGACAATATCAATGGTCTCTCCGAGGCTGGCTTTGCCTTCCATGCGGGCGACCGCGCCGGAAAAGACCCAGGGATGGCGGCGCAGCAATGATTTTTCGCGCCCTTTGGCTAACACTAAACGTACACTCATAGTTTATTTATCTGGCTGTTTGAGGGAATCAGGCTGCATTTTCCCGACTTCCCCGCACAAATGCAACGCGCGGCGGAAGAATGTGGGGAGAATTGGCGCTACAGTTGGGGTATATACAGGAGGAAGCATGATGGATAAATGTGTGATCTGCTGGGTCTACGGCAAGGTGCAGGGTGTGGGTTTTCGTTTTTTTACCCAGCAGGAGGCGCAGCGCCTGGGGCTAAGCGGCTATGCGTTGAATCTGGACGATGGCAGCGTCGAGGTGGTTGCCTGCGGCAAAAGCGAGCAGGTAGAGCAGCTACTGGCCTGGTTAAAAGCCGGTGGGCCACGTAGCGCGCGGGTTGATAAAGTCCGGGCGGAACCTCACCAACCCGATAAGGCGTGGAGCAAGTTCAGTATTCGCTATTAAATACATTTTACCGGTTTAGGCAGGCCGGCAATTTTCGTCGCCTGTTTAGCCGGGCCTTTTGGGAACAGGCGGTACAAATAGCGGCTGTTGCCTTTCTCCTCGCCAAAGGTATTCGCCATGGCTTTAACCAGCATACGGATGGCCGGTGAGGTGTTGAATTCCAGGTAAAATTCGCGCACGAAGCGCACCACTTCCCAATGTTCAGGGCTCAGTTCAATCCCTTCGTTGGCGGCAATCGCCTGAGCCAGCCCTTCACTCCACTGCGTGGTGTCTTTGAGATAGCCTTCGCTATCGGTCTCAATTTCGATGTTTTCGTAGATAAGCATAATTTTTCACACAACAAACAGATGGCGGGAAGTGTAGCAAATAAAAAGGCCCCGCATAAGCGAGGCCCTGGAGACTGAAGCGTTAAGCCTTAATCGCGGCTGGCGAAGCCCAGAATGCTTAACAGGCTGATGAAGATGTTGTACAGCGAAACGTACAGGCTCACCGTCGCACGGATATAGTTGGTTTCACCACCGCGGATGATGTTACTGGTCTCGAACAGGATTGCCCCGGAGGAGATCAGGATAAACACCGCGCTAATCGCCAGGTGCAGTGCAGGCAGCTGCAGGAAGATATTGGCCACCATACCGATCAGCACCACCACGATACCGGCCATCAGCATACCGCCGAGGAAGGACATGTCTTTACGGGTGGTCAGCACGTAGGCCGAGCAGCTGAAGAACACCAGCGCGGTGCCGCCCAGCGCCATGCCGATCACGTCACCCATGCCCGCAGACAGGTAGGCGTTCAGGATGGGCCCAAGGATATAGCCCAGGAAGCCGGTAAAGGCGAACGCGGACAGAATACCCACCGGTTTATCTGCCGTTTTATAGGTCAGGAACATCAGGCCGTACATACCAACCAGCGTCAGAATCAGGCCCGGCGACGGCAGCCCCAGCACGGTGCTGGCGGTTGCGGTAATAGCGGAAAATGCCAGCGTCAGGCTCAGCAGGAAGTAGGTATTACGCAGGACTTTGTGCGTGCTCAGCAGTGATGAGCGGTCACGCGATGAAGTAATTATGCGATCCATGAGTCACTCTCTTATGACAGATGTTATTAGTGGCTCAGCATAAGAAAACTCTTCTTTATTCCCAAATGTTTTTACCCATCTTTACTCAGACTTTGAGCGCGTCACAGAATCACCTCATTCTGCGCCAAAGAGCGAGATCAATCTCTTATAGGTTATTGAAAGAACTTGCGTTAATGCGTGTCTGTGTCAACAGTGAAAAGGGTAATAACAACAAGGCAATGGAAATGAAATTATACAAACATAACTCCATCACGACGGTATTTCTGGCAATGGGTCTGGCGGGGGCGGCGCAGGCGGCAACCGTGCCGGAGGGAACCCCACTTGCCGACAAACAGGAGCTGGTTCGCAGTAACGGCAATGAACCGGCGTCACTCGACCCGCATAAAGTGGAAAGCGACGTTGAGTTCAATATTATCAGCGACCTGTTTGACGGTCTGGTGGCGGTAAAACCGGACGGCAGCATCGAGCCGCGGCTGGCAGAATCCTGGGAGAATAAAGACAACACGGTCTGGACCTTCCATCTGCGCCCGGGGATCGTCTGGTCGGACGGTTCGGCGATAACCGCGCAGGATATCGTGTGGAGCTGGCAGCGTTTGGTCACGCCGACGACCGCGTCGCCGTACGCCAGCTATCCTGGCAATATGCACATCGTCAATGCTGCCGATATCGCGCTGGGCAAAAAAACGCCGGATACCCTTGGCGTTAAGGCTATCAACGATACTACGCTGGAAGTGACGCTGACGCAGCCTACCTCGGCGTTCCTTGCTATGCTGGCGCACCCGTCGATGGTGCCGTTGGATAAAGTACTGATCGGCCGCTACGGTGATAAATGGGTGAAGCCGGAGCATTTTGTCGGCAGTGGCGCCTATCACCTGTCGCAATGGGTGGTTAACGAGCGCATTGTCGCCGAACGTAACCCACGTTACTGGGACGATAAGCATACGGTGATCAATAAAGTGACCTATTTGCCTATCCGTTCCGAAGCGGCGGACGTCAACCGCTATAAGGCGGGTGAGGTTGATATTGTGTATACGCTGCCAATAAACCAGTTCAGCCAACTGAAGAAAACGCTGGGCGATGAGGTGGATGTATCGCCGCAGCTGGCTACCTACTATTACGAGTTCAATACCACCAAAGCGCCGTTTAACGATGCGCGCGTCCGTCGTGCGCTGAATATGGCGCTGGATAAAGACATTATTGCTGAAAAGGTCATGGGGCAGGGGCAGCGTCCGGCGTGGGTCATAAGCCAACCGGAGATTGGCGGTGTGAAGCTGAACGGGCCTGACTATGCAAGCTGGCCGCGTGAAAAACGTATTGCTGAAGCGAAGAAGCTGCTGGCGGAGGCCGGGTTCAGTGAGGCGCATCCGCTGTCGTTTAATCTGCTGTATAACACCTCGGAATCACACCAGCGCGTGGCGATTGCCGCGTCTTCAATGTGGAAGAAAAATCTTGGCGTTGAGGCGAAGCTGCAAAACCAGGAGTGGAAGACCATGCTGGACACGATGCACACCGGTAATTTTGACGTGGTGCGCTATGCGTGGATTGCCGACTACGACGACGCTTCAACCTTCCTGAACACCTTCCGTACCGGCGACAGCGAGAACACCGCTAAATACAGTAACCCGGACTATGATGCGGCGCTGCGCGATGCGGCGAAAACGCAGGATGTCGCCCAGCGCGCTCGCGATTACCAGAAGGCTGAAGATCTGCTGGCTCGCGATGTCCCCGCAATCCCGGTCTATCACTACGTGCGTACGCACCTCGTGAAACCGTGGGTAGGGGGATTTACCCCCGATCGCTTGGGGTACTACTACACCAAAGATATGTTTATCAAAAAACATTAAGCAGGATGAGGGCGGGAAAAGCGTTTTAAAACTAGCCATTTTGTTGTTTTTTCAGACGAATAACAACTTTTTGGCTGTTTTTCAGGCAAACGAACGTTTTGGTGCTTTACAGGTCCGTTCGGGATGTTTATAGTGCGCCTCATTGGAAGCGTGGCCGAGCGGTTGAAGGCACCGGTCTTGAAAACCGGCGACCCGAAAGGGTTCTAGAGTTCGAATCTCTACGCTTCCGCCAAATCAGAAAAGGGGTTACCGAAAGGTAACCCCTTTTTGCTTTGGCTGTTGGTATCGCTGCCATCACGTTTCTCGCTTTATCCCCTCATCAACTCTTCTTCTTTTGTCAGCAGCGAAATGATCAGCTGTGTCGGTATACAGACTTTTCTATCCATTTCAAAACGATTAACTGCCTTGACGTGAGCGAGGGACAAGCAACGTTGGTATCGTCAAATCTTGAGCAAGGCGTAACCTAACTAAAATAATGGATGCGCTGAGACAAGATAGTTGATATTAAATGGCAACAGGAATATCTGTGCCTAATCTGGCGGGAAAGAAAATATTAATAATATTTTCTCGCGATAATATATTTTATTCTATGCGACAGGGCCGATTATAATTAATTTTACGCAAAGCGATCACGCTGCAGCATCGATGTTTAATTTCGGCTCATATTCTCATAATATGAGCCATTCGTTGTTCTATACCTCGTTATCTCATAATAAAAAGGTGATTATTTTTTTAGTTCTTGTTTTACTGTGTCTTTAATATCTTTCAGCGTGCTCTGTGGGCGTTTTTGACAAATTTCAAGAGTGAGGGGGACCGCCGTCGTTTCGGTTTCATTGAAGTCAACGTAGTCACCGCCTTTAAAATCAACATCTTGATTCAGCATCCAGAAGGCTACGGGTGCCATGGTTTGTGGGTTGAGGTCGATAAATTCTTGACAGCTCATATTTTTCGGCGTCACTTCTTTGGCCACGGCGTTAACCCCAGCGGTAGCCAGAAGTGCCGTAGCGATAATACCGATAGTGGATAGTTTAAATCTGTTGATCATAATAGACTCCATAATAAATATTGAGATGCTGCGGTGACCGACAATACTTGATATGTCGGGCAGGGCGATAATAGCGCGCCAAAAAAAATCTGGGGCATGAATGCGTAAAAATAGCCATTAGCGATATTTTTTGGCGCTCATCTTACTATTTTCTGTAGACAAAATAGGTCGTCAATTTCTCTTCTATCTCGTTATGCCTTGTCGGTTGGCGCATCTAACGGATAGGGATTTTTATGAATACGGTTATAGTTAAGCGCATAGAATGCAGTAATAACCATTAAGGTGACGAATGACCACATCACCTCTTTTGCACCGGAGCCCACGACGGCCCAGATACAGTAAACAAAGGCGATAAAGGTGACGAACAAGTACAGCGGTCGTGCTTTCCCAAAGTGGCCGTGACCGAGCAGCAGCAGCGCTGCGCAGGTATACAGATACGGCACAAGGGTGAAAATGACCGAGACCGAAGAGACCAGACCAAACTCTTTTGCCGCGTTAGGCGAAATGCTGCTGAACTGGAAAAGGGTCATCAGCACGCCCACGATCAGTAATCCGGCCACCGGCGTGCCGGCCTGGTTCACGCGAGAGAAAATAGGGGGAAACAGGCCATCATCGGCCGCTGCTTTTGCGGTTTGACCCGCCAGCAATGTCCACCCGCCGAGGGAGCCAAGGCAACCCGCTGCGGCACAAAATGAGACGATTGCCCCAGCGGTGTTGCCAAGCGCCAGGCGCGCGGCGTCGCCGAAGGGAGAAGCGGAAAGTCGCAGGGCGGCATTGGGGATCATGCCCATAATGGCGCTGGTCGATAGCACATAACAGACGGCGGCAATCAGTACGCCACCGATAGTGGCGATCGGTACGTTACGTTTTGGGTTTTTCACCACGCCAGCGGCGACTGAAGCGCTTTCTACGCCGATAAAGGACCATAGCGTTACGCTGAGCGTACTTTGGATCGCTCCGAAGGTGCTAAGGAAGGTGCGAATAAGCAGGTCATTTCTTCCCAAGCTGACTCGCTGATTAAAATTTCGCGGATCTGGGCCGATTTTTTTCCCGCAAACACATCGAATCAGCCTATTTAGGCTATTTTTTCCACCATTTCTGGCGTTATTTCCGGTTTTTACTGAGATCTCTCCCACTGACGTATCATTTGGTCCACCCGAAACAGGTTGGCCAGGGTGAATAACATCGCCAGTTGGTTATCGTTTTTCAGCAGCCCCTTGTATCTGGCTTTCACGAAGCCGAACTGCCGCTTGATGATGCGAAACGGGTGCTCCACCCTGGCACGGATGCTGGCTTTCATGTATTCGATGTTGATGGCCGTTTTGTTCTTGCGCGGATGCTGCTTCAAGGTTTTTACCTTGCCGGGACGCTCGGCGATCAGCCAGTCCACATCCACCTCGGCCAGCTCCTCGCGCTGTGGCGCTCCTTGGTAGCCGGCATCGGCTGAGACAAATTGCTCCTCTCCATGAAGCAGATTACCCAGCTGATTGAGGTCATGCTCGTTGGCCGCGGTGGTGACTAGGCTGTGGGTCAGGCCACTCTTGGCATCGACACCAATGTGGGCCTTCATGCCAAAGTGCCACTGATTGCCTTTCTTGGTCTGATGCATCTCCGGATCGCGTTGCTGCTCTTTGTTCTTGGTAGAGCTGGGTGCCTCAATGATGGTGGCATCCACCAAAGTGCCTTGGGTCATCATGACGCCTGCTTCGGCCAGCCAGCGATTGATGGTCTTGAACAATTGACGGGCCAGTTGATGCTGCTCGAGCAGGTGGCGGAAATTCATGATGGTGGTGCGATCCGGCAGGGCGCTATCCAGGGATAATCGGGCAAACAGGCGCATGGAGGCGATTTCGTACAGGGCATCTTCCATGGCACCGTCGCTCAGGTTGTACCAATGCTGCATGCAGTGAATACGCAGCATGGTCTCCAGCGGATAGGGCCGTCGGCCATTGCCCGCCTTGGGATAAAACGGCTCGATGACAGCGGTCATATTCTGCCATGGCAGAATCTGCTCCATGCGGGAGAGGAAAATCTCTTTTCGGGTCTGACGGCGCTTAGTGCTGAATTCACTATCGGCGAAGGTGAGTTGATGGCTCATGATGTCCCTCTGGGATGCGCTCCGGATGAATATGATGATCTCATATCAGGAACTTGTTCGCACCTTCCCTAAGTCCACTGACGTTCCAGGCAGACATATAGGTTTCCCCTTTAAACCAGAACCAGCCAAAGAGGGCAATGCCGACGATAGGGATTAGCGCCAGCACGGTTGCAATGGCCTGCACGCGGGTGATCATTTTAGGCCCGACGATATTGAGCAGAACGAATATCCAGAGCACTGCTACACAGGTGACCGTCAACACCATTGGGTCTTTGAGAATGGGGAAGAAGTAGCTCAGATAGCCCACCCCAATCACCACCATGGCAATATTTCCCACCCAGCAGGCAAGCCAGTACAGAACGTTGGTCTGGTAACCTAAAAAAGGCCCAAAGCAGCGGCGGGCATAGGCGTAAGAACCGCCGGGACTGGTGTCCAGGGACGACATTTTGGCATATACCATTGACAGCGCTAGCGCGCCGATGATGGTGACAAGCCATCCATAGATAGCAATTCCGCCGGTTGCTGCCAGGTTAGCGGGTAGTAGAAAAACCCCTGAGCCCATGATATTCCCGGAGACCATCAGAGTTACCGGAATAAGGCCCACTTTGTTTGCATCAGCGTCGCTCGACATAGTATTTCTCCTGAATTTAATTCGACGGAGATAATAACGTATTGCCGCTATCGTTTTAGTCGCCGCAGGGGGGTATGTCCGTTGTGGGTATTATTATGGCTAATATCTTAATCTTCTCAGGCGCTAGGGAAGGTGCGAACAAGTTCCTGATATGAGATCATCATATTCATCCGGAGCGCATCCCAGAGGGACATCATGAGCCATCAACTCACCTTCGCCGATAGTGAATTCAGCACTAAGCGCCGTCAGACCCGAAAAGAGATTTTCCTCTCCCGCATGGAGCAGATTCTGCCATGGCAGAATATGACCGCTGTCATCGAGCCGTTTTATCCCAAGGCGGGCAATGGCCGACGGCCCTATCCGCTGGAGACCATGCTGCGTATTCACTGCATGCAGCATTGGTACAACCTGAGCGACGGTGCCATGGAAGATGCCCTGTACGAAATCGCCTCCATGCGCCTGTTTGCCCGATTATCCCTGGATAGCGCCCTGCCGGATCGCACCACCATCATGAATTTCCGCCACCTGCTCGAGCAGCATCAACTGGCCCGTCAATTGTTCAAGACCATCAATCGCTGGCTGGCCGAAGCAGGCGTCATGATGACCCAAGGCACTTTGGTGGATGCCACCATCATTGAGGCACCCAGCTCTACCAAGAACAAAGAGCAGCAACGCGATCCGGAGATGCATCAGACCAAGAAAGGCAATCAGTGGCACTTTGGCATGAAGGCCCACATTGGTGTCGATGCCAAGAGTGGCCTGACCCACAGCCTAGTCACCACCGCGGCCAACGAGCATGACCTCAATCAGCTGGGTAATCTGCTTCATGGAGAGGAGCAATTTGTCTCAGCCGATGCCGGCTACCAAGGAGCGCCACAGCGCGAGGAGCTGGCCGAGGTGGATGTGGACTGGCTGATCGCCGAGCGTCCCGGCAAGGTAAAAACCTTGAAGCAGCATCCGCGCAAGAACAAAACGGCCATCAACATCGAATACATGAAAGCCAGCATCCGTGCCAGGGTGGAGCACCCGTTTCGCATCATCAAGCGGCAGTTCGGCTTCGTGAAAGCCAGATACAAGGGGCTGCTGAAAAACGATAACCAACTGGCGATGTTATTCACCCTGGCCAACCTGTTTCGGGTGGACCAAATGATACGTCAGTGGGAGAGATCTCAGTAAAAACCGGAAATAACGCCAGAAATGGTGGAAAAAATAGCCTAAATAGGCTGATTCGATGTGTTTGCGGGAAAAAAATCGGCCCAGATCCGCGAAATTTTAATCAGCGAGTCAGCTTGGGAAGAAATGACCTGCTTATTCGCACCTTCCCTAACACATTGTTGGCGATGCTGTGTGACATAATGTAATGGTGTCATGCCGTAAAAGGTCTTAAAAACGGATATAAAATAGGATGTACTGCGATAACCACATAATTGCGAGATCTGTGAAATATTTTTTTCCGCGATGAGCAGCTGCTGAGCAGCATAGCGCATACGGCAGTCGGTTATTATCTGACTGTAGCTGGTGTCCTCACTTTTCAGCTTCTTTTTTAACAAGCTTGGGCTCAGGCAGAGCGCGCTGGCCACCAGACTTAGATTCCACTCTTTTTGAATATCACTCTGGATAATCTGATAAACGCTCTCTTTAACGCTATTTCTCAGCATTTGCATGATCAGTGAAATGAAGCCCGGGCTATCGAGAAAGAGAGACAAAACGGTAAAGAGCAATGACCGGGTACGTTCAATTTCGCATCTGTCGCTGGTTTTGAGCACGCTATGTAACGCTGCCTCACGGAAGATCTCTGGCGTCCGGCAATGACAGGAGATAACGGAAATTGCCTGTCTTGGCCATGGCGAAACCTGCGTCAAATCTCTATTCAAAAAGAGTAAATAATCATTCAAAACCTCACGGCTCATGTGTGCGACGAGGGCATTATCCAGGTAGGAAAAATCAATCACGTTATTGTTGCAGGCTATAATGTTAAGATGATTTGCCGGTAATACCAGGGATGTGTTGTCGTTAATATTTACGGCAACGTCATCTTCTGTTAATACAACAACGCAGGGGGCACTGCTATTCAGTCTCATACACGCACTCCAGAGATACGAACAAAAAAACCTCAAAACAAAGGATGTATATTGAGGTTAAAAATGAATTGTATGATGAATCAGGGGCAGGCATAAAATACACGAACTAATGATAATGGCAATTGTGATAGATGAATTGATAGTGTCAATTTTTATTGACACAACTGGAAAGGGAAAAGGGCCGGTCAAGGGAATGGTCGGTATCTGTAAAATAGATAAGTATTTCTAACTTTAAATTTTATCAGCAGGGGTGATATGTTTATCGTGCCGGGAATTCACCCCTGTTGAACAATCCGCTAAGTCAGTTCAGACTTAACTGAAATTTTATTCATTAAATATGTTTTTTAAGCTTGTCCCATTCGCTTTTTACTTTTTCCTTGAAGCTGGCTTTATGATTCTCGGTGCAGGCCTGCACGATGGCCGGAGTGACGGTTTCAATGCCTTTAACATCCATCACCGCGTCTTCCGGTTTGTCCTTATTGTTTAAAGCTTCGGCAAAACCCACAGCGGTAGGCTGGAAAGTGGAGTCGAGGGCCAGAAAATCTTCACAGGTCCAGGTGTTGACGGGTTTTTGGTTTTCAGCCGCCTGACCCAGGACCGGGATCAACAGTAGACTACCGAGAATAATACCGGATATTTTCTTCATCATTTAATCCTCAATAACACAGTTAACGACACCGCGAAATTATATCACTAGCGGTGCCGAGGAACAGAGTATCAGTTATTTTTAAAATGCATGCTACATTTTAAAAAATTCTTGTAATTCATTTGCTTAATTTTATTTTAAGAGTCTGATATCAGAATATTTTATTAAATTGGTTTTATCTGGTCATCCCTTTTTGTTGTAAATTTACACTGTGCTCTTATTCATTTTTTAGAGGTGTAGTGTGTTAAATATCAATCAGGAAATTATTGCTAAACTCGATGTGCAAATGCTCGAAAAACAAAAAAATCTGCTAAGAATTATTGCCGTTTTGATGTTTATCTCCGGCGTGCTGCTCATTGTATACCCCTTTATTTCAGGAGAAATTCTGGCCATGATTTTGGGCATCGTGCTGATCTGCAGCTGTATTGCCTATGCGGCCATTATGATAAAAAATCGGTTGCATAATTTTTGGCCGGTGGTCTCTGGTGTTCTTATTTGTATCGCTTACGCCGTCATGGGATACCTTTTTATTACCGCACCCGCGTTTGGTTTGTTTACGATAGCCAGTTTTCTCGCTTGCCTGTTTGCGCTTGGTGGGGTCATTCGCATTATGGACTGGTTTAACCATCGTCAGGTTAAAGGCCGCTGGCTGCAGATCGTGATTGGCGTGCTTGACCTGCTAATTGCCTGGTGCTTTATCGGCGCCGCACCGCAGGCGTCGGTAGTGATGGTTTCGCTGGTGGTGGGAATTGAACTGATGGTGAGTGCGATGGGCTGTTGGTCACTGGTGCGCTTGTTCACAAAATAATAAACCGACGGTTAATGATCTACCCGAGGGCGGGTAGATCATGCGTGACAGACCACATTCAGAAGTACGGAGAGATACTGAGCGTGGCGATGTCACTCATCCTGCGAAGTTTTAGCTTAAGCATAATGTTAAACTTCTGGCTGCGTAGCGTGTTTCCGGAGATGTTTAACGCAGAAGCGATGCCATCATTATCTTCCTCATGCAAAACATAGCTGACAATTTTGAATTGATTGTGTGAGAAACCTATTTTGGGTTTGCGATAGGATGTTCCGCCGCTGGCCAATAGTGCGGGCCAGTTTGCCAGCGGCATTTTTCTATTTATGAAAAACAGCGGCGATCGGCATTTTATCTTACTGATATGAAACGGTGCCAGCACGACAATACGGTCGATATTGAGTGACTGAATGATCTTGACGGCATTATCGTCAATAACATGATTGTGATAGACATCAATAATCATTTTGGCGGTGGAATCCGTCATCTGCCGCTCGATATCAGGTACACGTTCTATTCTGATGACGTTTTCATTATTGAACAAATGTGCCACCCCCTGATACAGGAATTCATCTTTGGTGACCATAAAAATCATAAACTGACTCCATGACTGAAAAAAGCGCGGGGCGACCCGCGCAAAAATGAGACTCAGGATTTAAACTAATGACATTTCCGGGCTTTTAGATTTCATATAAAAAGCCGTTAATGGCCTCAGGCCTTTATGCACATCACGTGGTAAATGCCCTCAATAATTTCTGTTCCTTCTGTTTCATGTTCGAAACCAGGGAACTCGTGATCCCAGGACTGCAAAGCACGCAAATAGGCAATCTGTGGGCTATTGCTGTCACCGAAGTTTTCTCCGGAAAGCAGCATAGGAATGCCTGGCGGATAAGGAATCACGGAATTGGCGGCAATGCGTTTTTCTAGCCGTTCAATCGCCACCATTTCAACGTTATCAGAGACAATAGCCTGATACGCATCGCGCGGCGTCATCATGGCTTCTGGCAGCGACGCGTAGGCAGCATTAAGACTGGCTCCCGGGTTATTGCTTTTCAACCAGGCAAACATTTTATCGCCCAAATCACGCATGCCCATTGCCGCATAAGTTTTCGGATACTGATTGCTCAGTTCCGGCATGACCTGTGACAGCGGGGCATTGCTATCATAATGGCGTTTAAAGGAGCACAGCGTGTTAATGAGCGTACCCCATTTCCCGCGGGTAATACCCATTGAAAAGAGGAACATTATCTGGAAGTCGGTGGTGCGGGTTGGCACGATACCGTGACGGCCAAGCCAGGCGGTGACCAGCGCAGCTGGTACGCCGCTTTCCAGCAAGTTGCCGTCATCCCCCATGCCAGGGGCGAGGATACTGACCTTGATAGGATCCAGCATGCTCCAGTCATCCGGCAGATCTTTAAAACCGTGCCAGCGTTCTCCTGGACGCATAATCCAGCAGTTCTGATCGTGACTGAGCAGTTCAGCGGGGGCATCCTCGAAGGCGATTTCTTTACCCGTTTGCGGATCAATCACCGTTTCTTTGTTCCAGGGTTTAAAGAACCAATCGTTATTGTCGCTGAACTCGCGATACAGACGCGCCATCGCCTGACGAAAATCTACCGCCTCATCAATGACTTCCTGAGTCAGCGATAGGCCGCTATGACCGTCCATCATGGAGACTGCAATATCGTTTGATGCGCAGATGGCGTACAGCGGTGAGGTGGTGGCATGCATCATATAGGCCTGATTGAAGCGCGAGAAGTTCACCGCGCCACGGCCTTCGCGCACATGAATATAGGAAGCCTGAGAGAGGGCATTGAGCAATTTATGCGTGGAGTGGGTCGCGAAGACGGTAGGGCCGGTGTGGTCGCCGGGATTACCGCGCATAGCATAGTGATCGTGATACACCGGATTGAAACGCGCGTAGCCGTACCAGGCTTCATCAAAGTGAATACGATCGCTGGTCTGTTCCAGTAGCGCCTGGGCGTTTTTGGCGTTATAACACACGCCGTCATAGGTGCAGTTTGTCACCACACTGTAGGATGGTTTATGCGCCGCATACTCGTGTGTCAGCGGGCTGGTGCGAATCTTTTCCTGCAGGGTTTCCGGCAGCATTTCCTGCGGGTAGATAGGTCCGATAATGCCATAGCGGTTTCGGCTGGGCACCATATAAACGGGTTTAGCGCCGGTGAGGATCAGACCCTGCTCGATCGATTTATGGCAGTTGCGGTCAATCACCACGACATCATCATCGGTCATGCAGGCTTGCATAATCGTCCGGTTCGAGCCGGAAGTCCCGACCACGACGGACCAGGAGCGATCGGCTCCGAACACGCGTGCCGCGTTTTTTTCACTTTCCCCAAAGGCACCGGTGTGATCCAGCAGAGAGCCTAAAGAGGCGCGTTCAATCCCCATATCGGTGCGGAACAGATTTTCACCGTAGTAGTCATGATACAGGCGACCTGCCGGCGTTTTGGTAAAGCCGACGCCTCCCTGGTGCCCCGGTGCGGCCCAGGAGTACTCATGAATATCGTTATATTTGACCAGCGCTGAGAACAGCGGGGGCAGAAGTTGCTGTCGATAACGATTCATTGCGGCGACGGCGCGTCCGGCGATAAAGTCAGCAGAATCCTCCAGAATCCAGGCAAACTCATCGATAAGCTCCATCAGTTGCGGGTCAATCAGCGCGGTGGCTTTCTCACGCTCACCGAGCAGAAATACCGGCACGTCTTGCTGACGTTCGTGAAGCTTATCGAGCAGTTGGCGCACGCGCTGGTGTTCATCTTGCTCTTCCATTTGATAACTGAACATCAGGCAGTCAATGGCTTCATTGGCTGCGATAATGGCATAACCGTCGTCAAGCGAGGCGGATTGCATAACCTCAATACCCTGACGGCTTAGTGCCTGCACCAGGCGATGCACGGCAGCGCCAACCCAGGTGTCCTGGCGTAGAAATTCGCTTTCAACAATTAGTATTCTCATCTCGTTAATCTCTTCGGTATGTTGGGACGTGATAAGTAATACGCCAGCGAAAAAAAAGAGTAAATGCAGCAGAAGAGGTTATCGACAGGGCAATTATTTTTATGGCTGATTCTGATATTTATGGCGTTATATCACAGGGTAATCTTGAATCTATTTTGTGATAAATCACCGACCCTCCAATGGTGATCGCCGAACGTTATTACATCTTGTTCGCGTAGATTCTCTGCGGTCAGTAGGTCTCTTTATTTTCAATTGCCGTCATGTGAGTATTTTATTGCGATGTTCTTTAAAACATCGCAATAAAATAAAAATGGTTAGCTTGTCAGTGATGATCGTCGTCGTGATTACGCCCTGTACGGCAACCTTCAGGGTGTGGATACCATTCAGGATGGGGTTAAGAACGCAATCACGATCCGCGCTGTCAGTCCCCGTCACACGCCGAGGGGATCTGTCACGTATTCAGTATTAAAACCCAATGCGGATCCCCAGCGCACCCTGAACAGGTTCTTCAATATAGCTGCCCTGACGATAGCTGGCTTCACCATAGAATGCGGCATCCTGGGCAAAGGAGACGGAGATTCCCGTGCTATACTTACCAGAGGTTCCGTTCTGATTATTATCAAATCGATTAAGGCCGTTAATGGTGGTCTGGTTTGATTTAGCAAATTCTTGCTCCACGCTTGCGCTAAGATACGGTGCAAACGCGATTCCCCCCAGACTCAATTGCGTCCCCACGCGCGTTCCTGCTTCTGCGATGAATGAACGAGCTTTGCCTGTTTCAGCCTTCATGCCATTGGAAAGTTTTATGTTGGCATTGTTGATATGGCTACCCGTTATGCGGGTAAAGGGCGCTATGCGCAGGCTTTCGGTAGGCTTAAAAATAATACCGCCTTCCACTGCTGAGCTGATGCTGTAATGATGCCAGTTACCGGATGCCTGGCCACCGTGGGTCATTCTGGCGTTGAGTTGGCTGCCCAGGCGGTTTGTTTTCATCACGCTATCCAGGTAAAAACCTCGGTTGTCATACCATGTGGCGTATAGGCCCAGACCATAGCTGTCAATTTTGCTCTGGCCGCCGCGCGAGTGATTCACATGGTTATCGGATACGCTCATATACGCCCCGGTCACCAGATCGCCGCGTTCAAACGAGGTATTGAGATCGCCACCGAGTACAAAGCCGTTCTGGTACAGTTTATAAGCCGCGCCGTTGCGGGTGTCGATAGCGCTCTTTTTACCCAGGTAGTGTCCCCAGACGTTGCCTTCGCCGCGCTTGCGTTCTGTATTCTGGTTAGTGCGATAAACGCGGCGAGCATCGAGTTCCGTGCGCAGAATGCTCAGCCCGGCATTCGCCATACTGAGAATGGCATCTGTCGATGGGGTCGTGACCAGATTTCCACCTCCGCTATTGCCGCCGCCATCACTCCCGCCGTTATCACCGCCGTCTGTTTCATCGGTCATGGCCCCCAGATACCAGACGGTGCCGCCGTCCAGTCCATCCTTATCCTGCGCGCTGTGAAGGGTGTACATATAGGTACCGCCATCAACGGCCCGCGTACTGCGGCCGTTTGTGGTCGCCATGGAGAAATCAATATCTCCGCCCCGATCGTGAATCAGGTTAACGGTCAGGTCGGTATGGTCGGTAATTTCTTGGCCAGAATCGATGACGACCACGCCGAAATGACCCGTGCCATGCGCGATAGTCACGAAGTTGGCATTACGTTCAGCCAGCGACGCGTTGAACAGAAAATTACCCGTGCCGTTTAATTCGGTAATATTAAGCGCGGCGTAGTCTCCTTCGCTATCACGCAGGAAGGAAACATAACCGTCCGACAGGGTTAGCTTATCAACCTGGGCGGCCGTATAGCTTGTCGTATCGTCCGTCAGGTCAGTGATGGAAAGGGTGCCTCCCTGTATCACAACGTCAGTGGCATGAGAACCCGCTTCCATCAGCATTTCGCCCGAGGCGTTGATTTCGGTTTTGCCATCAGCGAATCCCCCGGTATATAACCAGGATTGACCGCCATTAATCGTGGTGTGAGTCGATGTGCCGAAAATATGTAATATGCCGTTATTGATGAGCGTGTTGTTGGCGAGGCCGGTACGATTCACTTCCATTGTGCCGCCGTGAATAACGGTATTATTAGCGGTGCCCGCTAAATAGCTGCGCCTAATACCGCTACACTTTTGCCTGACCATGTTTTCCTCCGGGGAATGGGCTGGCGGTTTCCATAAAATGGCGGACCTTTTTCAGTAACTGCCACATTGAGCGGCACTGATGATTACGGGTTATCGTGTCATGAAGTGCCTGCCATAGCCGTTCCACATGATTCACCCACGGCGAGTAAACCGGCTGGTAAATTACCCTGAACTTGGGATTTGCTTTCAACCAGCGCTGTGTTTCGCGGCTTTTATGGATAATGTAGTTATCAACGATCAGCGTGATTGTTTTCGCCCGCCGGTAAGTGGCTTTCAGGTGCTTCAGCAGAGCGATAAACAGCGCTGAACTTTTGCTGTTGCCGCCCACGTAGCTGACTTTACCCGTGCCACTGTGCAGTGCGCCGGCCAGATAGTATTTTTCGTTCTGCCCCGGCGTCACTACCCGTTTCTGCTGTCCGCGCAACTGCCAGTCCGCACCGATTTTAGGATTAAGGTGGATATCCACTTCATCTTCATAAAATACCGGATGCTCTGCGCTGCATTCATCCAGCGCTTTGTGGATTACCGCCATCTTTTCATCTTTATGTGGGTCACGGATACGCAGAGTTGGCGCGGCCCTGCGCCATACAAGCCCCGCAGATGGCAACCAGCGGCGAACGGTTCCTGCATGTAACTGGCAACCGGTTATCTCATTGATTTTTATTGCCAGTAATTCGGTGCTCCAGCGTGAACGTTGATAACCAAAATCGCCGGGAGAATGCTTTATCAGCTCACGTAACAGGGTGCAGATATGTTCAAAAGGCCAGCGTCGGGAGCGCCCTGCGGGTAAGGATTTCAGGCCTTCAATACCTGAGTGCGTAAACCAGTTAATCCAGCGACCAACGGATGAACGGGCACAACAGAGAGTTCTGGCAACATCGCTGACCCGTTCACCCCGATGAAGCATCAGCATGGCCGTGAGTCTGCGGGCATGATTTTTATCACGCGTTTTATGAATAGCTTTCTGCATCAGGCGTCGTTCGCCACGGGGTATTGGTACTATGATCGGCATCGCTCAGTCCGGTTGGTGATTTTGGTTGGTTTGGCGATTGATCAGATCGCACAATCCGGGCTGAGTTCCCTTTCAGTGATCTACTATTCCGCGCAGCTATTTAGTGTTCTTGAATGCGTTCTTTCTAAATATCGCCTGGGTGGTACGGGCTATGAATATATTTATTCCTAAGGAGTTCAACGATGTATTTTGTTGATAATAATTCAGCCGTTCCGGTTATGCCGGCCGTGAAACCGGTTGTTAGTTCCACACCACTGTTTTTCACCGAGGGGGGCAATGGCGTTCCTCCAACCTGGCCCGGTCCTGACTGGTTCAACATCGTCCAGACGGAGCTTCTTAATCTGCTTAAAGAGGCAGGGATAGACCCCGATAAGGCGAACCATACTCAACTCCTTGCTGCGATGAAAAAGTTGTTCCTGACTCGTAGCAATCCATTTGCAGATATTAAAGCTGATGGCGCAGCTGCTGTTGCCATTGCTCTATCAAACCTTCAATTGCGAGAATCGTTCTCAGGGGTCGTTGGCACATCCCGCAATGCGAAGATGAGCGTAACCGCTGCCGCATCGACCGCTACATTCACAGCCGACGAACTAATCGTCGAGACAGCAACTGGTCAGCAGTACCGCCTAAGCACATTCAATAAGACAGTGAATCTCGGGTTGGCAGGTGCGGGCGGGATGGATGCCGGAAGTGTACCGGCAGCAGGCTTTATTGCTCTGTACGCGATTTTCAACCCGACGAACGGAGCCGCTGCGCTTCTTGCTGTTGATGCGACAAATTCAATTATGCAGGATGTATATTCCGGAGCATCAATGCCCGCTGGATACACTGCAAGCGCATTGGTCAGCGTTTGGCGGATTTCTGGCTCCCAATTCGTAGCAGGGTATCAAACAGGGCGATCTGTATCATTTCCGCGTCAGACTGCTTTAACATCGACGTCGCAAGTCACGTCTCTGACCGCTTTGTCAATTGCCGGGATTGTTCCAAAAAACGCAACAGAGATAGGAGGGTACGGATCGTTATATTCAACAGCGGCAACCGGCGGCCTGATTATTGATGTCGCATCAGGCGCATCTGGGGCGGGGATTATTTCGATCGGGGGTTACGTTGGAAACACGGGCCTTGGAGTATACGGGCAATTCTCAAGCCTGGCGCTTGTTACGCCGCAAACTATGTATTACGACATAAACCCTAATGGCTCAGTTGTTCAGGCATGGTCCGCATCAATCGTGATTTCGAGGTACTCAATATGATTTATGTTGAATTAACGACAGATGAAAAATCCATTGTTTCGGTGTTTTCGTGCCCGCAAGAGCACTCAACTGCAATTGAGCAATCTGATGCGCGTTACATTGCGTTCTATAACGCGCAACCAGAAATTATTCAGCAGATGCTACCGTCCTTGCAGGAATAATTTCATTTAGTTCAGGCGGCGTAAACTCACCGCCTGAACACTTCCAGTGCAAGCCTGGCTGAGGGATAACGTCATTAATATTGACCATCATAGAAACAAAGTCAGCCGCAAATCGTTCACTGATATCGATCTCTTTACCATCAGGACCTTCGATTGGTTGGATGATTTCAACGACTTCGCCGCTCTGAATAAACGCATAGATTTTCATATCAATACTCCAGAATTACTGCACCTGCGTGCCCGTTCCCGCCACTCTGTGCCGTCGTTGTATAACTAGCAGAACCGCCACCGCCAATTGAGAGAGAGTTTCGCCCACTGCCACCGCTCCGCGTAGACACCAGCACGCCAATGGGCCGTTTCTTCTTTCACGTTATGGGGGCGTTAGCAGAAATGGAGCGTGAATTAATTGTTGAACGTACTAAATAGCTGCGCGGAATAGTAGATCACTGAAAGGGAACTCAGCCCGGATTGTGCGATCTGATCAATCGCCAAACCAACCAAAATCACCAACCGGACTGAGCGATGCCGATCATAGTACCAATACCCCGTGGCGAACGACGCCTGATGCAGAAAGCTATTCATAAAACGCGTGATAAAAATCATGCCCGCAGACTCACGGCCATGCTGATGCTTCATCGGGGTGAACGGGTCAGCGATGTTGCCAGAACTCTCTGTTGTGCCCGTTCATCCGTTGGTCGCTGGATTAACTGGTTTACGCACTCAGGTATTGAAGGCCTGAAATCCTTACCCGCAGGGCGCTCCCGACGCTGGCCTTTTGAACATATCTGCACCCTGTTACGTGAGCTGATAAAGCATTCTCCCGGCGATTTTGGTTATCAACGTTCACGCTGGAGCACCGAATTACTGGCAATAAAAATCAATGAGATAACCGGTTGCCAGTTACATGCAGGAACCGTTCGCCGCTGGTTGCCATCTGCGGGGCTTGTATGGCGCAGGGCCGCGCCAACTCTGCGTATCCGTGACCCACATAAAGATGAAAAGATGGCGGTAATCCACAAAGCGCTGGATGAATGCAGCGCAGAGCATCCGGTATTTTATGAAGATGAAGTGGATATCCACCTTAATCCTAAAATCGGTGCGGACTGGCAGTTGCGCGGACAGCAGAAACGGGTAGTGACGCCGGGGCAGAACGAAAAATACTATCTGGCCGGCGCACTGCACAGTGGCACGGGTAAAGTCAGCTACGTGGGCGGCAACAGCAAAAGTTCAGCGCTGTTTATCGCTCTGCTGAAGCACCTGAAAGCCACTTACCGGCGGGCGAAAACAATCACGCTGATCGTTGATAACTACATTATCCATAAAAGCCGCGAAACACAGCGCTGGTTGAAAGCAAATCCCAAGTTCAGGGTAATTTACCAGCCGGTTTACTCGCCGTGGGTGAATCATGTGGAACGGCTATGGCAGGCACTTCATGACACGATAACCCGTAATCATCAGTGCCGCTCAATGTGGCAGTTACTGAAAAAGGTCCGCCATTTTATGGAAACCGCCAGCCCATTCCCCGGAGGAAAACATGGTCAGGCAAAAGTGTAGCGGTATTAGGCGCAGCTATTTAGAGCGGGTCTTGCAGCAGCGAAAGCTGAAGGGAGGATTGGTGGTAGGAGACCAAAATTTTCAACAGAGCAGTGGGCACAGATGGGCAGATTAATCGCAGCAGGTGAAACTCGACAGCGTATTGCCCTTATTTTTGATGTCGGTATCTCGATGCTCTACAAGAAATTTCCAGCAGGTATCACAAATTGACATTTAAAATTGGATCGCGCAAAGCGATCCAAAGTTGTGTGACAAAGTTTCGCAATTTATGCGCCGCGCTACACCCGGTGCTCTTTCTGGCAGGGGGAACCGGGCTGGCCCCGTTCCTGTCGATGCTGGCAAAGCTGGCGGATGATGGCGCTGCGTCAATGCCGATACACCTGATTTTTGGCGTGACCCGCGATGAAGATCGGGTGGCGATTGATGTACTGGATGCGTACACGCGGCGCCTGCCGAACTTCAGCTACCGCTGTACCGTGGCCGATCCGCAAAGCAGCCATCCGCATAAGGGCTACGTCACCGCGCATATTGATGCCCGGCAGCTTCACGGTGGCGATGTCGATGTGTATCTCTGCGGCCCGCCGCCAATGGTCGATGCGGTACGCTGCTATCTCGATCGCGAGGGGCTGACGCCGCGTCATTTCTACTACGAGAAGTTCGCCGGTGCAGTCGCCGCGCCAGTGGCGGCAGATGATGAGCCGCCGATCGCGTCTGCGGACGTCGACGATGCCTTTGACCTGCGGCTGGCGCTGGAGCTCGGTGCGGTACAGCTGACCATGGGGCGGCTGAGCGGCGAGCAGCTCACCACCTTCCGCCGTTTGGCCGATGCGACGGCCGAATTTGTCTCCGGGCGGCGCTTCCTGGACGTGGCGGGCTACGTTGCGGCTAACCAGGCCTTCCACCGGTTCTTGATTGAAGCGACCCGTAATGCGCAGCTTATCGCGCTGTATGCCGAGCTGGCGGTGCAGGACTATATCGACCGCGCGTTAACCGCAGGCGTCGAGATTGTTGGCGACATTGTGCAGCAGCATCGGGATTTAGTTTCCGCCTTCGAATTCGGTGATTTAAATGCCGCTCGCGACGTGCTGGCCCAGCACGCCCAGCATTCACGCACCACCATGAATCGGTCGCTGGCGTTGAAAAACGTGCCCTGCGCCGTATTGCCGCCTTCGGCTACACCTCTGCCAGCGTCAGATACGCCGCGCTGTCCATTTCATGAGCCGGCGCCGCCGCTGCCGCCATACTCAGACGAGCTGGCCTGGCCGCCGGGGCTCGAGCCTTTTAAAGTGGTGGACGACGGCGCACAGGGCGACCCGTATGCACACTACAACTGGATGCGCGAACACGCGCCAGTGCTGCGCTGCCGCTCCGCGACTTCTGACGTCTGGTTTATCTCGCGCTATGACGATGTTTATCAGGCAATCCGCAACCCGAAACTGTTTTCCTCTGAGGTGGTAAGCCCTCCGCCGCTGACGTTCCTCACGCTGTTTGACGCCCCTGGGCATACCCGGCTGCGTAAAGTGGCGCAGCCGTCGTTTATGCCACTGGCCCTGGAGCCGTTTATCCCTGAAATAGAACGTCGTGCCGAGGCGCTAATCGACGGAATGCTTGCCCGTGGCGGCGGCGATGTGGTGGAGGATTTTGCCATTCCGCTGAGTATCGCCACCATTTCGGCGATGATCGATGTGCCGAACGAAGACGAAGAAAAGATGAAGTTCTGGTCTGATGAAACCTTCAGCTACTTCGGGCGTCTGGCGCGCAATGCCCCCGGAACCGGTACCGATGAACAAAGCGCAATGGCCTTCTTCGCCTACCTGAAGGCGGCGATGGAGCGGCTGTATCTCAGCAATAGCCCGTCCATTGGCGGTCATATCGCGCGAATGTGGAAAGCCGGGGAGCTGTCGGAAAAAGAGGCCAAAGAGCTGTGCGCCTTCGTTTTCATCGCCGGGCACGACACCACCACCATCCTGGTGGCCAATGCTTTTCGCATGTTTGCCGAACAGCCGCAGCTGGTGGCGCGCATTCGCGACAATATGGATGACGCCGAACTGTTTGTGGAGGAGGTGGCGCGCTACCGTGGCACCGTACAGCGGGTAAGCCGTATCACCACTGAAGCCACGACGGTGGCGGGGGTCGAGATCCCGAAAGGTGCGGTGATACGCCTGCTGCTGTCGGCGGCGAACCGCGATAGCCGTAAGTTTGCCGATGGCGAAACCTTCAATATCGATCGCGATACGCAAGGCCATCTTGGCTTCGGCAACGGTGCCCACAAGTGCCTTGGCCAGCCGCTGGCGAAGCTCGAAACCCTGATTGCCACGAAGCTGGTGGCGCGTAAGGTCAGCGAGATTCGTCTCGATCCTGCGCGCCCCATCGAGTATGTGCGCGGTAACAATTTGACCAACTCTGGCCCGGCGCACCTGTTTGTGCAGATGCGCGCAAAGGCGGACTAAGCGGAGTGTGACAGGCGGCCCTGTTCCCGAAGGCGGTATTCGGTGGGCCGCAGTCCGGTTTGCTTGCGGAAGAAGCGGCCAAAGTAGGCTTCGTCGCGAAAGCCCAGCTCGCGGGCTATCTGTTTAACGCTGAGGCTGGAGTACATCAGCAGCCGCTGGGCTTCGTGAACGGCGCGGCGGTCAATGGCTTCAATGGCTGAAATGCCGAACGCCTCGCGGCAGATACGGGTGAGCTGCCCGGCGGAGATACCCATGGCCTCGGCGTAGCGGGCGACCGGCTGACGGCTACGGCAACGCGCATCGAGCAGCAGGCGGAAACGTTCAATTCGCGCGACCAGGGCCGCACGCGCGGGGTTACCCGTCAGCCGCGCCTTCTCGCTCAGGCGGGCAATTTGTACAAACAGCGCAAGGGTGAGCGCCAGCCCGGCGGTGTACTGCCAGCGTTCCGGATGCGCCGCCTCGCGGCCGATGCCTTCGAAAAGCGCCGCCAGGGGTTCGCCGCGGCGGCTGTAGGGATCGACCGTCAGCACCGCGGGTGTACGCACAAAATCCAGCAGTTCGGGCGCGGCGGTCATCGCGACCGATTCAATAGCCGACTGCGCGGTGGTCACTACGTGGCCGTCGATGTCGGCATCAAAGTGAAAACCGTGTACCGAGCGGGCCGGAATAACCACCAGGCACGGCGCTTCCAGCCGCCAGCGCTGGCCATCTATCGACGTCTCACCGCCGCCGCGCGTGATGTACAGCGTTTGGATGAGCGCGTCGTGAAAGTGCGGCTCAATTTCGAAGCCAAAGCGGCTGGCGCGCGATGGAATGCGCTCATGGTGCACGCTGTCCACCGGGGCATGGCCGGGCTGCGCGCCGTACAACGCGTAGTTGGGCAGGTGGCGACGGGCGCTGGCGTTAGCGGGCATGGTGCGGGTTTTGTCCGGTTGTCATGGGTGACTCCAACGATGAGATGACCTGTTATTCGGCGGTAAAACGGACCCGGGCGCAAGCGCTGAATATTCATCTTGTGATGTGGCGAGGGTCGGCTCAGCGGCGCTTCTCTATGGCAGCACGGGCGTAAAAGTTGCGCCAGCACACACTTCCTGCCAATTGTCGAAAAGTGCAGGTTTTGGCGTGAAAGTGCCCTTCTTTTTCCCGGTAGGGCTGTGAAAAATGCACATGTAACTTTTTTGCAACATCAATGGAACGATCGGAATCCTTCATCTGCGAGGTACCCTATGGCTGTAGAACTTCCTGCTCGTGAATGCGATGTGCTGGTGATTGGCAGCGGCGTCGGCGGGCTGTCCGCGGCGGTGACCGCTGGCCTGAACGGGCTGAGCGTTCAGGTTATCGAAAAAGACGCGGTTTTTGGCGGCACCACCGCGTTTTCGGGCGGCGTGCTGTGGATCCCTGACAACCATCTGGCGCGTCAGCAGGGCATCGATGACAGTCAGGCCGCGGCGCGTACCTATTTGCAGGGGGAGGCGGGCGACAGCTTCCGCCCGGAGGTCGTCGACGCTTTCCTGAAAAACGGGCCGGAAATGCTGCGTTTTTTTGAAGAGCATACCCGCTTTCGCTGCAACCTGTATCAATATCCCGACTATCATCCCGACGCGCCCGGCGGCGTTATGCGCGGTCGTTCGGTGGTACCGGAGGCATTTGATATCCGCGAGCTCGGTGACGCGATGCCGCGCCTGCGCAAGCCGCTGCGGACCATCACCTTTATGGGAATGATGTTCAGCTCGTCCAATAACGATCTCAAGCACTTCTTTAACGCGACCCGTTCGCTGAAGTCGTTTACCTACGTCGTGAAACGCCTGAGCCGCCACCTGCTGGAGGTGGCGCGCTACGGGCGCGGTATTACCGCTAACGGCGGCAACGCGGTCGTCGCCCGGCTGGCCTGTTCGGCACGGGATCTTGGCATCCCTATTCACACCGGCGTGGCGGCAAAAGATCTGATTGTCGAGCAGGGCGCGGTGCGCGGCGTTGTGGTTGAACGCGGCGGTGAACGAATCACCCTGTACGCCCGCCGTGGCGTGGTGCTGGCTTCCGGCGGCTTTGCCCGCGACGAGGCGAGGCTGAAAAAACTGTACCCGCACGTACAGCGCGGCGGTGTTCAGCTGTCGCCGACGCCGCCGGGCGTCGATACCGGCGACGGCATTGCGATGGCCGAACGAATCGGCGCCCGCTTTGATGACAGCTACCCAAACGGTGCGGCGTGGATCCCCGCGTCGAAGGTGCAAATTGGTCGCCAGTCGTATGTCTTCCCGCATCTGGTCGACCGCTACAAGCCCGGTTTTATCATGCTAAACCGTCACGGCGTGCGCTTTTGTAATGAGGCGGATTCCTACCACGACGTCGGGATCGCCATGATAGACACCTGCCGTGACGATACGGAAACCTTCGCCTGGCAGATCTGCGACCGCCGGGCGCTGCGCAAATACGGTATGGGCTTTGCCAAACCGGCGCCGATACCCGTCTCGCTGTACCTGAAAAACGGCTATCTGCTCGAAGGTAAAACGCTGCACCAGCTGGCGCAAAAAATGGGCGTGCCGCCTCAGGCGCTGGAACGCACCGTCAGCGATTACAACGCCGCCGCGCGGCAGGGGCGGGATCCGCAGTTTGGCCGTGGTGAATCGGCCTACAACCGCTATCTCGGCGACAGTCACCATCAGCCTAACCCTTGCGTGGCGCCGATAGAACAGGGGCCCTTTTATGCGGTGAAGCTGTATATGGGCGATCTCGGCACCTTCCACGGCCTGAAAACCGACGCCGAAGCGCGAGTGCTGGACAACCAGGGGCGGGTGATACCGGGCCTCTATGCGGCCGGCAATGAAATGGCGAGCATCATGGGCGGCAGCTATCCCGGCGCGGGGATCACGATTGGCCCCGCGGCGACCTTTGGCTACATCGCCGCCCGCAGTATGGCGGCACGCGGTGAAACGGCGGTACAGCCTGCACAAGCCGCCTCATGAATCAGGAGAACATCATGTCGACACTTTTCAGTTCATTACGGGTTGGCCCGCTAACGCTGGCTAACCGTATCGTGGTTCCGCCCATGTCGCAGTATTCCGCGCGGGCGGACGGCATCGCCACTCCGTGGCATGCTCAGCATATTGGCGGACTGGCCGTTTCCGGCGCGGGTATGGTGATTTGCGAGGCTAACGGCGTGACGGCCGATGGCCGCATTACCCCGCACTGTCTGGGGCTGTGGAATCACGATCAGGCGCAGGCGCTGCAAACGCTGCTGGCCGGTATTCGCACCTACAGTTCGACGCCGATTGGCGTGCAGCTTAACCATGCCGGGCGTAAAGCGGGCACCAACGCGCCGTGGCGAAGCCAGGGCGCATCGTTGAGCGATGAAGAGGGCGGTTGGCCGACGGTTGCGCCGTCGGCGATTGCCTATAAACCCGGCTGGCGCGTACCGCAGGTGCTGGACGAGACGGGTATGGCGCGCATTACCCAGGGCTTCGTCGATGCCGCCCGCCGGGCGCTGGACGCGGGAGTCGACTTTATTGAGCTGCATGCGGCCAACGGCTATCTGCTGAACCAGTTCCTCTCGCCGCTGAGCAACCGACGCGAAGATGACTACGGCGGCAGCCCGCATAACCGTATGCGCTTTCCGCTGCAGGTGGCTCGCGCGCTGCGCGAGGTCTGGCCGAAAAACCGCGCTCTCGGCGTCCGCTTCAACGGCGGTGAATTTGCCGAAGGTGGTCTGTCGCTGGATGAAGCGGTGCTGTTTGCGCGTGAACTGCACGCGCTGGGCTATGATTATCTCCACGTTTCCGGCGGCTATAACATCTACACTCAGACCCCGGCGGCCGACCAGCCGGGCTATATGGTGCCGTTCGCCGAAGCGGTGAAAAAGGCGCTGCCGCAGGCGGTAGTCATTACCGTTGGGCTGATTTATGAAGCGCAGCAGGCAGAGGCGATCGTCCGGGATCGGCGGGCGGACCTGGTGGCGATTGGCCGGGGGATGCTTGACGACCCGAACTGGCCGATTCATGCGGCGATAGCCCTTGGGGAAAACCCGCCGTGGCCAAAACCGTATGACCGCTTCGGGCCGCTGGGCTGGCCGACGCACCGTCCGCAGGAGGCCAGAGGATGAATCTGCCGCTTATCGATCACCGGATCTACACGATTCGTCCACGTAAAATGAATGACTTTATCGCGGTGTTTGACCGCCTGGCGATGCCGGTGCTGCGCGAAACGCTGGGGAATCCTTTGGGGTTTTACACCAGTTTTGTCGGGCCGCAGAACCAGTTCGTTCATCTGTGGGGCTATGAAAGCCTCGCGGAGTACGAGCGTCGTAGCCGTTTGCGCGACACGCATCCGGATTTTGCCGCCTACCTTAAAGCGTCGGAGCCGTATATTGTGGCGCAGGAGACGCGGCTGATTCGCGCCACGGCGATGCCGTCGGTAGCGGGGTAGTTTTGTGCGGCAATAACCCTCACCCCTTTGTGGAGAGGGCTAGGGTGAGGGGAAACCGCTCATCACACTCACGGAGGCACCATGAACCTGACCAACAGCATCCCGGTATTCAAGCTGTACGGCGAAAGCTGGCACTGGCCGACGCCGGATCTGCTGCACTGCGAATCGATTCAAAGCCGCAGTAGCCTCTATGACTGGAGCATTCGCGCCCATCAGCATAGCGATCTGGTGCAGATCCTCTTCGTGCAGCAGGGGCAGGGGGACATTGAAATTGAAGGTGAGCGTCGTGCGTTCTGCGGGGCCTGCGTGCAGATTATCCCCGCGCTCTGCGTGCACGGATTTCGCTTTTCGCCGGGGACGCAGGGGTTTTCCCTGTCGCTTGCCGCCCCGCTGGTGGCGCAGCTTGAGCGGCAGTTTGGCCGTGCTTTACAGGTGCTGAATCAGGCCAGACGCGTAGCGGTCGGCGAGGCCGCTGACTATCTTCATACGCTGTTCCACACGTTACAGCAGGAGTATCAGTCCGATAGCGAGGCGCGCGATATGATGCTGCATTCGCAGCTTAGCGCACTGGTGGTGTGGCTGAACCGACGCGGTGCGACGCCGGTGGAAGTGAGCGATAAAGTAGAACGCAAACGGGCAACGATTCGCCGTTTTAATCATCTGGTGGAAAACCACTATCGCGAGCATTTGCCGCTGGCGCACTACGCGAGTCAAATTGGGATGTCCGGCGTGCATCTCAACACGCTGTGCCGCGAGTTCCATGGCTGCAGTGCGCTGAGCGTGCTGCACCACCGTTTGCTGCTGGAGGCGAAGCGCAGCTTGCTGTATACCAGCATGACCGTCAGCCAGATATCCGACTATCTCGGTTTCAGCGACGCCACCTATTTCTCTCGTTTTTTCCGCCGCAGCACCGGTTTTTCACCGCGCGATTTCCGCGATAGGCCATCCGATACCGGCGTTGAACCTGCCCGAACGACGTCGCCGGGCAGGTCTTTCGACTAGCGGGTGAAGCCCGGGCGCGGCAGCTTGCCCATCAACATGGTCGGCAGGCCGCCGTCGACGCCAATTTCCGCCCCGTTGATATAGCTGGATTTTTCACTGAGTAAAAACAGTACCGCGTTGGCGATATCTTCCGGCCTGCCGATGCGCTGGCTGGCGGTAAAGGCCTCGCGGCTCTCGCGCACGCCAGGCTGAGCGTAGTAGTCGGCAGTCAGCGCGGTTTCAATCATCCCCGGTGCCACCAGGTTACTGCGAATGCCATCCTGACCCCATTCCACGGCAATCTGCTGCGACAGCAGCCCGACGGCGGCTTTGCCGGGGCTATAGGCACCGCTCCACGGCTGCGGAATGCGCCCGGAAATCGAGCCGATATGGACGATGCTGCCGCGTTTGGCCGCGCGCATATCGTGGGCAAATTCGCGGGCGCACAGCAGATAGCCGGTGAGATTGACGTTGAGCTGCGTTTGCCATTGCTCAAGGCTGATGTCCGCTAGCCCCGCAGGGCGTAAAATACCGGCCGCATTGACCAGCCCGTCGCACGAGCCGAGCAGCGAACGCACGCTCAACGCCGCCTCTTTGACCTGCGCTTCGCAGCTGACGTCGCAGGCCACCGCCACCCGTTTTCCCGGCAGGTGTTCAAGCTTCTGGCGTACCGCATCGCTGCGCTGCGGGTGACTGTCGAGCAGCGCAACGTTAGCGCCCTGCTGGGCCAGCGCCGTGGCGATGGCTTCGCCAATGCCGCTCGCCGCGCCGGTGACGGCAAATACCTGGCCGCGCAGGCCCAGCCAGTCCGGGGATGCTTGTAATTCTGTCATGGTTTTCTCCACGTTTTCATAGGGTACAGATGCCCTGACATTGTTTGGCGCACGGTGGGGAAAGGAAAGGCACGAACGAAAAGCAGATGGGGACTTTTGAATACGATTTCGCTAACCTGTGCGTTCATTCACCTTTGTCATGAGGCCCTGGATGGACCATCCTGCCGCGCAGCACATTCTCGGTCTTTATCAGCGTCACGCCGACGCCTTCGTGCGCTTACGTTCGCGCGCGCTGTTTGAAAAAAGCTGGCTGGATGCCTTCCTCGCCGCCGTTGGAAAAACGGGGCATATTCTGGATATCGGCTGCGGTACCGGCGAGCCTATCGCCGCCTATTTTATGGCTCAGGGGTACACGCTGACCGGCGTTGATGGCAGCGAGGCGATGCTGGCCTATGCCCGCGCGCAGTTTCCAACGCAGCGCTGGTGTCTACAGGACATGCGCGCTCTGGCGCTGGGGGAAACCTTCGATGGCCTGGTTGCCTGGGACAGTTTTTTCCATCTCTCGCAGGGCGATCAGCGGGCGATGTTTGCGGTTTTTGCCCGCCACAGCCATCCCGGGAGCGCATTGCTGTTTACCAGCGGCCCCGGTGACGGGATTGCCATGGGGGAGTTTGAAGGCGAGCCGCTGTTCCACGCCAGCCTGGCCCCCGAAGAATACCGCGCGCTGCTGGCAGAAAATGGTTTCACGGTGCTGGCGATGCGCGCGGAGGACCCGGAATGCACCGGGCATACCGTGTGGCTGGCGAAGCGAGAATAGCGCGGCGTTGCCTGGTGTGTGGCACCTGCGGAAATAAAGGGCGGAAGTTTTGCATCCTCTGAAATAAAATAATTCACCATTCAGGAAAGTATATTTCCGCTTATTTTTTATAATATTGTGAAGTGTATTTAATTTCTAAAATTGCATTTTCATTTATGCATTTTTATTGCGCGAGAACAAAAAAAACGTATTCATTAGATCGGTATGGTAGCGCCTCAAATTGAGTCTGCTTACCTGTAAAATGATGAAAAACCTGCTGTTATTATTATCTCTTATTTTTGTTTCAACACCTGCTTCGGCCCTTAATTTTACCTCTACGGCGCTGCATCTTAATTGCCCATCGCGCGGGTTGGTTGAAATTACTCTGCATGTCTATGACCACGTATCCGAACTGTGGCAGGGGCATTATGAAGTGGGGTCCGGCCATCGTAAGCACGATGGCGTCGTGCTGGTGAGCTTTACGAACGGCGACAGGCTGGTTCACCGTAGCCGCACCGATGAATTTTTGTACCGCTACGCGGGGCAAAAAACATGGCAGCACTGCCGGAAGCTCTCCGAAGGCCCGCTGCATGTACAAACGCTGGCCTATCACCAGTAGGCATGATGTGCTTGCAGGTTCTCTTTTGCCCAGCGAATAAACGCTTTCTTGTCCAGCGCCTGGCTGAACAGCCAGCCCTGGCCGTACTGTACGCCGTGGGCTCGTAGCCATTCGCGCTGAGCAGGTGTTTCAATCCCTTCTGCCACCATTGTGAGGTTGAGCGATTTCGCCATTTCAATGATGTGGCCGATCACCCGATTATGTTCCAGCGCGTCGACGAAGAATTTGTCGATTTTCAGCGTGTCGACGTCCAGTTCCTGCAAATAGCTGAGGCTCGAATAGCCGACGCCAAAATCATCAATAGAGAGGGTGTGACCCATTTCCCGGTAGGTCTGAATCATCGGGCACGCGGTTTTGGGCATCACCATATCGCGCTCGGTGATTTCGATGGCAATCTGCTTGGGGGATACCCGCCAGCGCGCGAGCTGTTGCTTAATCAGCGCCGGTAGGGACGGCGAACTGAGATCGGCGGCGGAAATATTGATCGAAATATGCTGCTGCGGATGCGCCGCCAGCCAGTTGCCCAGATCGTCAAATACCGAGCGCACAATGTACTCGGTGAGCTGACTAATGACGCCGGTCTGTTCAGCGAGCGGGATGAATATATCCGGCGGCAGCCAGTTGCCGTCCGGCTGTTGCCAGCGCGCTAGCGCTTCTGCGCCAACGATACGCCCGCTGTTCAGGTCAACCACCGGCTGATAGTGGACGGAAATCTCTTGCGCACGGATGGCGTCGAGAATGCGGTAGTGTGATGAACGCAGGCGACGCAGGACCCGCAGCATCAGAAACGCCGCGATAACGCTCAGGAGAACGCCAAGCGGAACCCACACCATCAGTTGGTGACGCAGGCTGGACTCCATCGGCTGCTGGGAAGACCAGGTCAACAAAATTGCGCCTACCGTCGGCAGATGCTGCTGGCGGTACACCGTACCGTCTTTTTCTATCGTCGACTGAAAAACATGCAGATTATTGAGCCAGAAATCGGGCGCGATAGCGGCATTGCTGGCGATCACCCGATGCCCGTTTTCACTAATTAACGCAGCGTGAATGGGGTAGTTAGGGTGCGGCAACACGTCAATCAGTGAATCGGGATCGACGATAGCAACGTAGCGACCGTTGCTGACGGCCACCATTTTGTCATCGGTTTGCAGGTCGTGGCGCGAGGTCAGCCAGACGTGATAGCCCCCAGGCGCGGTGAATTCGGAGTCAGGCACCTTCTCTGCCAGCGTATTGCTCAGCAGGGCGCAGGGAGACGCAGCGTTCTCAAGGTAGAATACGCCCTGTACGTACTGATGAAGGTAGGAAACCTTCTGCAATTGACGCAGGTGCGCCAGGCTACAGAGTTCGCCTTGAAAACGATCGACTTCTTCCAGCGCGTCGCGGGTCTGCTGCCTCACGCGTTCGGAGCGAGCAATCACGCGTTCAGTATAGCTATCCAGCTCCTGATTAAAGAGTTCGTGGGCCTGACGGTGGGCTAGCCAGAGGCTGAGCGTAATGGGCAGGAAGATGAGGATAATCAGCACGCCCGTGATTATGCTCACCAGACGCTGCGTGGTCATCATGATTCCTTAGTGCTCGAGCGGGAGGTTAGTAAGCAAACGATTAGCGACGGATTATATCGTTGGTCAGACCCCATAGACTATAACAATATAAAGATTGTACCTACTATTCTGTGACTTTCGGATTTTTGCTTGATACGAAATACCCCTTCAGAATTAACTGAAGGGGAGTCTTTTGCGTTTATGGCGCTATTTGTCCACCGTTAACGTCCAGGATCTGTCCGGTTATGTAGCCGCTACAGGCATGAGATGCGAAGAACAGGAACGCGGGCGCCACCTCCTCGGCGTAGCCGAAGCGGCCCATCGGAATACTGGCGGCAATTTTCGCCCGCAGCTCGTCGCTTTTGCCGTCGTGAAAGGCGGTATCGATAGTCCCCGGTGAAACGATATTGAAGCGGATACCGTCGGCGGTGAACTCTTTCACCCAGTTGCGGTGAATATCGTGGAGCCATGCTTTTGATGCGGCATAAATCCCCGCGCCAACGCCGCCGCCCTCGCGTCCGGCGATGGAGCCCGTGCTGATAACACAGCTGGTTTCTCCGCGGGCTTTTGCCGATGCGCGCAGATGCGGAATGGCGAATTTTGTCATCATCAGCGCCGAGCGGGCGTTGAGGTCCATCACCCGATCGTAGAACGCATCGTCAATGGCTTCCAGATTGGCGCGTCCCCCCAGGCCGCCGGCGTTGTTGATCAATATGTCCAGGCCGCCGAAGCGGGCAACAAATGCATCAACCAGATGCGCACAGTCGTTCGAGCGGGTGATGTCGGCCTGGAAAAACTCCACCTCACCGCTGTACTGACGTAGTTTGTCCAGGGTTTGTTGCAGCTCCGGCGGTGCCGTATGGCTGTTGATGCCGACTTTAGCCCCCTGGCGAACGAACGCCAGCGCTGCGGCCAGCCCCATACCTGCGCTAGACCCGGTAATTAATACGCGCTTATTTTTCAGGTCGGTAAACATAGTTGCTCCCTTGTGTTGAAGAATCAGAAGAGGCGCTGCGCCACAGTACGTAGCCGAAGAGCATGATGGCGGTTGCGCTAAGCAGGAACAGCAGGCGTCCCCACAATGGATTTGGAATCAGGATCATCAGCAGCATACAGAGACCCATGGCGAGCGAAATTTTGCCGATTTTGCTACGTTGCAGCCGGTCGAAACCGTCCTGCTCGTGGTCGGCATACACCGGTGTTTCCATATTGCTGAAGAAGGTGGCGAGTACCGAAGCGCGTGCTTTGCCCGGCTCGCGGTAGAACAGCGTCGACAGGCAGAAGAAGCCGCCGGTGAACACCAGGTGACAGAAAATATTCCAGACGGCGGACAGGTCTTTGAGTTCACGGTTAGTCAGCGTCAGGCCCAGCGTATCGGTGACGTCTTTCACCGTGATCCAGTGGGTGATGACGTAAGAGACGATCAGACCAAATACCACCGTGCCCCACGCCGACCAGTCCGGCGTTTTACGGATAAACATCCCGAAGAACAGCGGTACGATAATCGGCGCGGAGGCCAGCGTTCCCACCTGAATCATCAGATCGAACAGGCTTAGCTCTTGCAGTGACTGCATATACTGTGCGACCAGAATCACCAGCACGCCGTTGACGATGCAGGCGGTTTGCCCCACGCGCAGCAGGTAGCGCTCGCTTTTCGCTTCATGACGATTCACCACCGGCGTCCAGAAGCTGCGCACAAAGATCCCCGAGTTGCGGTTGAGCGCGGTATCCATTGATGACATGGTGGCCGCAAACAGGCCGGCCATCAGCAGCCCGACGGTTCCTTCCGGCATGGCGCGTTCAGCAAACACCAGGTAGGCCGCATCGGTGGCGTTTTTTCCTAGTTCAGGGTGCGATTGGGCCATATCCGGATAGAGAATGGCGGTCGCCCATGGCGGAATGAACCAAATCAGGGTGCCGAATAGCATCAGGAACAGGGCAAACAGCGCGGCTTTCTTGGCGTTGGCGCTGTCCTTAGCGTTCAGGTAACGATAGGAATCCTGCAGGTTATTAAAGCTTTGCAGCTGCTTCACAAAGAAGAAGGCGAAGCAGACTATCAGGATCAAGATATAGTGCGGGCCGGTGTCCGGGCCGGTAAAGAAGCCGGACGGAAATTCATTGACCATGTTGACCGGTCCGCCCACTTTAAACAGCGCCACCGCCGCACAGACCACCGAAATAATGGCGACGATCAGCGTTTGTACGAAATCGCTCGCCACGACGCCCCATGAACCGCTCAGTAGTGAAATGAGCAGCACCACCAGCCCGGTGATCCACAGGGTTAACGTTAAGTCATACTTAAAGACCGCGCTGGCGAACACCGCCAGGCTGTTAAGCCACACGCCCGCGTTCAGGATGCTGAGCGGAATCAGAATCCAGGTGAAGAACTGCTCGTTTTTCGGCCCAAAACGCTGGCTGATAGCCTGCGTCGGTGTATCGACGCGCAGTTGACGAAAGCGGGTAGCGAACCACCACCAGCCGACGATGTAGCCAATAATATTCCCCGCAAAGACGCCTATGGCCGTAAAGCCGTAGCGATAGGCCTGACCGGCGGCACCGGTGAAGGTCCATGCGCTGAACTGCGCCATGAACGCCGTTGCGCCCACCATCCACCACAGCATCCTGCCGCCACCGCGGAAGTAGTGGCTTGCCGAACCGGTTCCCATCTTCTTAAACGCGTAGCTGATAGCAATCATCAGTACGAAGTACACGACCATCACAATAATGTTGATATCCATTATGTCCACACTCGCTTGTTGTATCAGGAGATGAGGTATTATTTGTCATTTAGTATGACTAATAAAATTGCGGTAGACCGTTTTGCGAGCGGGTTCAATTTTTGGCGTTTAAAAGGGAGTTACTTGTGATCTGCGTTGAATAATTAAACAATGTGGCGTGAAAATAATCCGTATTAGTATGACTAAATGTCTTATTGAGTGAGCTATCGATGGTTAAATGTACGGAAAAACCCGATAAAATTGCGCTGGATGCGCTAATTGGCGCCCGCCGCTATGTTACACTGAGGCATCATTCTTGTTCAGGTATGACAAAAGCATGAACTTCACGACGATTACGACGACACAGCGTGGCCTGGACGGCCTGATTGCCAGCGACATTGCCCGCAAGATTTTTTCCGGGCAATTGCAGCCCGGCAGCGTATTACCGACAGAAGTAGAGCTGTGTGAACAGCTGGGCGTTAGCCGTACGGCGCTGCGTGAGGCCCTGAAGCTGGTATCGTCCAAAGGACTGCTGGAGTCTCGCCCGAAAACCGGCACCCGCGTTCGTGCTCGCACCGACTGGAATATTCTCGACGTACAGCTGTTAGAATGGCTGAGCGGTATGGAAGGCACGCTGGAAATGTACCAGCAGTTTCTGGAGTTCCGGCGAGTGATTGAACCGCATGCTACGCGTCTGGCGGCCATTAACGCTACCCGGGAGCAGTGTATTGCTCTGTCCCAGACGTGGGAAGAGATGTGTCGAATCGCGCAACACTTTGATGCCGAACAGTGGGTGGATGCCGATACGCGCTTTCATCGCATCATCTTTATGTCTTCCGGCAACTGCTTCTATCAGCCGTTTGGTAACGTGCTGACGACGGTGTTCAAATGGTTTATCAGCCACTCTTCAAAAGAGGGCGGTATGTGCCTCGACGACCATGAACGTATCTATAAAGCGATCATGGCCGGCGATGCGGAGGCGGCGTTCCAGGCGTCCCTCGGGATGATGGACGCCAGCAAGCACCGCCTGTAATCATGCGATGCTGAATCCGCCGCGCCCGCGGCGGTTATCCACCTCTACCCGGCAAGTCTCGCCATGATGGAAAGCAATCAGGATGACGGTCCGCGTCGGCGTATGTTCCTCAATGATGACCTCCCGCACGTTGCCCCGCGCCTGACGCGAGACTTCCCGTGATTCGTCGAACTCGCCGTGGCACTCCAGCACGTTGGCAAACAGCGTGTTTTGTGCGTGGGTGCGCAGCAGCCAGGCCGGTTCTTCTCGCAGATTGAACGCCGGATCGCTGGCGCCGCTGCGGGCGACGATCAGTTCGCCGGGCTGCTGCATCGCGCTGGTCAGCGTGTAGAAGCTGTCGGCGCAAAGCCAGCTTAGCTGGGCTCCGAGTGAGGCAGGCACCTCGGCGCTGGCACAGCGCCAAAGGTACTCATAGCCTTGCGATACGCCAAGCGGCGAGCGGGTAGGTTCCGTCGTCAGCGCTCGGTTACAATGGATAATTTGCCCCAGAGTGTGCAGGCAATAGTCATACTGATGGCGGCTGTCGCTATAGAGCGCAAACAGATCGACCAGCAGCGGGCGCTCGCACTGCGGCAGCGACAGCAGTAGCACCGTGCGTTGTTGGTTGACTCCCGGCCAGTAGTCGTCGGCAAAGGCGCTCATGCCCTGATACTGGCCGCTGCCGAGAAAGAAATGGGTATGGCCAAAATGCGCCGCCGCCCGCTCTTTGTCGCCCAGGTTCTGACAGCCTTCATCCACCACCACGGTGTTATGCGCTACGGTTTTTTTGGCATAGCCGTTGTTTTCCGGGACGTAGCGGCCACCAAATTTGGGCTCGACGTTGACCCAGCGGGCGAAGCCGTAGTCCTGAAGAATTTCGCGTCCACGGGTAAAGTAGCTCAGGTGCAGGCCGTCAAAATGGCCGTGGTTCAGGGCGCTGTGCATACCGGCAATATTGCCGTGCCCGCCCCACCACAACAGCGCCATGCTTTCTGACTGCCCGGCGGGCTGAGCGCGCAGAATTCCGCCGGCCCCGCGCTCGCCTTCCACGCCGTCGCGCACCAGCTGTGAGCCGCGAAGGGGGGCAGGGGACGGCGTTTGCGCGTCTTCACTGAGCAACATCGCGCCCCGACACGGCCAGCAGGCCTGCTGATAGCGCGCGATAGCCGATAGCTGTGGCGATGCGCCGTAGTGCTGACGGCATAGGCTGACCGCCATCAGCGCGCCTTCATCGCGAAGATTCATGGTTTTTGAGGCATCGTTCAGCGCAGGCAGGGTTCCGTCCGGGAAGGCCATATCGAACAGGGTCATGCAGGCTCGGTGGATTAAACGATCGCGGTAGGACCAGATTTCCCGTTCCGGCTGGCAGCGTTCGAGCGCCGTTGCGAACAGCAGCATCGGGCGCAGAGCGAATCGTTGGTAATAGAGGCCTTCGATATAATAGCCGTCGAGGGAGAACAGCTGATTGAGCTGGGCGTAGAAGCCGCCGCTAACGTCATCGTACCGTTTGCCGTGCAGGGCGATCTCCACCCACTCCGGGCGATCGGTCGCCAGGCCGCATACGGCAATGGCGGCCACCGACCACATTCCGTGGTTATGGACGATATCGAAGGTGCTATGGTGGACGGTGATGGCCTCATGCGCCATCAGACACAGTAAATTCTCTTCAATGTGCGCACGATCGTGGGCGCTGGCAGAGCCTTTCACACAGGCCCATGCCGCGGCGGCGTAGAGCAAAAACATATCTTCATTGAGCGTCTGATGGAACAGTCTGCCCGGCGGGTTGCTGTCGCGGCTGGTGGCGCTGCCAAGCGTCGGGTAGACATCGGCATAACCGCGCAGCAGCGCGAGCAGCGCATCACGATAGCGAATGTCGCCGCTCAGCAGCCAGTGCAGGCCGGCGAGATCCATCATTTGATAGTTGTCTTTATGCTGAGCATGTTCCGGGCCGCCGCCTTCGCCGTGGCCGGGGATCCACTGCGGGCGCGCTAGCCACGTTTCCAGCTTCTGGCGTTGTTCACGCAGCGTGATGCCGGGCTGCGTATCGCGCGTGAAGTGCTGCTGCAGCGCGGTGATATCAGGGGGTGAGAGGAATAAGGAGCGGTCGAGCGTCATCAAGCATCTCCGTTTATGTTTATTAGTATGACTATTTAATGGAGAAAATAACGCCTTCAGCCGATTTTTAGCCAGAAAAAAGGTTATAAGATGCTTATCAGGTCACAAAATAAACATAATTTGTCATACTATATGAAGGCGCGGGTCATCGAGGTTTTCGCCGCTTGAACGAGGGCAGGGCGTGGAATCCATTGACTCACCCGCGCCGTTGCGGTGCGGGTGAGGTTTGAAGGGCGCGTGTGACCTTAGTGACTTTCGGCCGATGTGTTGATGATGCGATTTTTTCCGTTACGCTTGGCTTCGTACAGCCGTTTGTCCGCCAGGGCCAGCGCTTCTTCGATACTCATTGTGCCCTTGGCCGTGAGACCGGCGCTGAACGTTACGTGCAAATTCGCCTCGCGGAACCGCCGCTGATCGCAGGTTTCTCGCCAGCGTTCGAGATAGACCCGTGCGTCTTCCTGGCTCACGTTCTGGAATAACACCGCAATTTCCTCACCGCCGTAGCGGTAGAGCGTAATGTTATCCAGCCCGCGCAGGCGCAGCCCAATGTCGGAGACGGTTTTCAGCACCATATCGCCGGTGGCATGGCCGTAGGTATCGTTAATCGACTTAAAGTTATCAATATCAATCATCGCCAGGCACAAATCGTCGGCGTGCTGCATGAACTCAAGATCGTTATCAAACGCGCGGCGGTTTTTCAGCTCGGTCAAGCCGTCGGTCAGCGCCTCATTTTTGATATTTTCCTGCTGCACCGAGGTGTTGTGGATCTCTTCATACAGCATTTCTTCCGCCGCTTTTTGTTCAATCGCGCCGTTACGGATACCGTTAGCGATACGAATATACAGCGCGTTCAGGGCGATTCGGACCATCCACCAGCAGATGAACAGCGCCAGCAGGCCAAACAGCAGGCAGTAAAGCACGTTGTCGCTGCGGTCAAAGACATGGGATGTTAAGTCGCTGTCGCGTACCTCGTGCACCAGGTACCAGCCGGTATCGCCTATCGCGCTGGTGAAATACCATTTACCGGTTTCGGGCAGAGAGAAGAAAGGGGAAGATTTATGCAGCTTCACCGAGACTTCCGCCAGCACGGCGGGGCTAATTGCGCCTCGATCGCTTGCAATCTGTTGCCCTTCACCGTCCATGATCCACTTTTGTCCGGGCAGGGGCGGCACGGCGGCGTTCAGAATATCCGCAGTGGACGCGCGATTCAGGCGCACCGCCAGTACGCCAATTTTCTCACCATCATCGTTGTCGACCAACGATTTTGAGATAGTGAGCGTGCGGCTGCCGTTATCAAAAATGTCGCTGCTGCTGGTGTAATGCGCGCTGTCAAAGTCATCGCGCATGGCGACGGTGTACCAAATCTTGTTGCGTGGGTCGGCCTGACGCGTGGTTTCATCGTCCAGATCGACATTGGGCAGACGGATAAAGCGACCGTCGCTGCTGGCATAAATCAGCGAACGCGCGTCGGGCATAGCGTTGAAACGCTCAAACAGCCAGTGGCGAAGGTTTTCGCCGTCGCGGATTTTACCCTGAGTGTTGGCGGCCAGCTGCTTGATGGTTTCGTCCAGCATGCTTTCGTAGCCAGAAAGATATTTGGCGGTATAGGCCGACAGATTTTGGACGTAGCGTAAATTCTGCCGTTGGTAGGTACTTTTGGCATCTTGCCATTGCAGCGCCAGCACTGCCGTGCAGACTAAGGTAAATACGATAGCCGTTATCAGGAAGCAGATATTTAAAGGGCGACGAAAATTCAGGTTCCTAATCAAAGCTTTCTCCAGAAGCAAAAATCAACAGGTCCATTCGTACCAGAGCAATGTTTTCATTGTGCTATTGCAGCTTTTTACAAAAAGGAAACACTATGTTCCCTATTTTGCCATATTCATCCATTGAACAAGGTAGGCTGCTATTTATTAAAGGAGGCGCATGTTACAACCTGTAAATATCATTGTCAAAGACGATTAAATTGATTCATATCGATCGTTCAAACCGATCGTAACTATCATTAATGAAACGCCAGGGCCGAACGATCGATAACCTATTATTGATTGGTGAAAACGATCTTAATATATAAAAACTTTCCGTGTAAAATCCTTTTGGAACAATTAATTACTATTAATGTGGTGCGATAGTTTCAGCCTTTATTATTCTGCTTTAAAGCAATAAAAAATAAATTATTTTTAATCAATAAAGGTGTTGCGCATGTATGTTTCTGAACGTTACATATTAGCGGAAAATATTAGGCGTTAAGGAATAAAGAATTCCATATTAAAGGAAGTATAGCTTCCCTTTTTGCATGAATATAATAATTCAGGGGCGTTTTCTAACCGGATTTTGTTAACGCTGATAAAGGGGAGAAATATCATGAAGAGGGATGCCATTTCATCTGAATGGCGAATCAGGGATGGGCTTAGGGGAATCGCTGGCATCTTCCCCGAGGGGGAAGATGCCGTCGGGCGTTACATGCCGGAGAAAACGTTCATGATGATGCCGCCGCTGATAATCAACAGCATAGCAAAGATAGCGGGCAGATCCGGTTTCTGTTTGTAGAGGATCATGGAGCAGATCGTGACGCCGACGATGCCAAAGCCGCACCACAGTGAATAGGCCACGCCGACCGGAATGGTGCTCATCGCGCGGGTGAGCGCGAAGTAGCAAAGCGCGTACGCGCAGACCACCAGTACCGATGGCGCCAGTTTACTAAAGCCGTGGGTTTTTTTGATCATTGACGTGCCGGTGATTTCGGAGCCGATAGACAGCGCCAGCCATAAAAATCCGAGATTAAACATGAGCGATTCCTTTTGCGTTAGTTAGCGATATTGTTATCGAGTTTGGCGACCGGGGTAGGCGGCGTCTCTTCTGTGTCTTCGTGGCCCATTTTCGAGAACAGGTTCATGATGACAATACCGCTGGCGATAATCGCCATGCCGATGATGGCGGCGGTGTCCGGGTGCTGGCCGTAGAAGGCCATGCCCAGCGTCGAGACCACCAGAATACCGGTGCCCGACCAGGTGGCGTAGGCTAGCCCAACCGGAATATCTTTCACCGCGCGGGACAGCGAGTAGTAGCACACGCAGTACAGCACAACGATCAGCGCCAGCAGCAGGGTTTTGGTCATCCCTTCGCTGGAATCAAACATTTTAAGCGTTGAGGTGGCCGAGGTTTCTGAGACGATAACCAGCAGCATCCATAGCCAGCATTTTGTTTTCGAAGACATATCTACACTCCAGGGTGTGTTATCGAGGTAAGGTTATTTTTCTCTGTGTTTTTAAAAAATCGACGGCGGCATCGGTTAATACCGCGTCGGGTGAATCGGCCAACGCCGGATTATTGACGATATCTGTGACAGTCAGATAACGCCGTGTGCCGTCGGTGACGGTGGGCGCCTTTGCGCCCGCTTCTAGCCGCGCCAGCAGATCGTTCAGCGATCCGAGCATGATGCCGCATTCGGCCAGACGGGTAAGGGTCGTACCAAGATGGGCCGCATAGGCACTGTCCGCTTCGCCGCGCAGGGCGTTGAGCTCACTGTGCGGATCGCAAAGGTAGCGCAGCGCCAGCACCGGAATACCGGCGCATAGCGCATCGTGTACCCTCTGCGCTACCGGGCTGTGCAGCGTGCCGTTCAGCAGATCCATCGCCAGCGGATAATCAAGAAACGGCAGCAGCAGCGCTTTGTAAGGGGCCGGCGGCAGCGCGCGTTGCCAGCTTTCCGCAGGCAGCGTTTCGCCGAGCGACGCCCAGCGTTCGCTATCGGGCAGCATGCCCTCTAGCGCCAGATGCAGCCGCTCGCCGCAGCGCGCCAGACGCTGGCAAATCTCGTGGCGATAGCCCTCTGCGGCGGTCACCATTACCAGCACCGGCGGCTGCAAGCGCTGGAGAATGTGCGCCACCAGGCGGTCAATCTGTTGCTCGGTCATGATGGCCTCCGTTAACGCACCAGCGTCACCTGCGCGCCGTTTTTCAGCCCGGCGGCGTTGGCTTCTTCGGTGTCGATGTGAAACTCAAGGGCGAAATCATCGCGCACCCGCACCACCACTTCGTCGAAGGTGAGCTGGCGTTCACCGCCGCTGCGTACGCTGACCTTTTGCCCATTGCTGACGTTCAGCGCCCGAGCATCCTGCGGCGACATATGAATATGACGCCAGGCGCAAATCACCTGCGAATGAAGTTCAACGTGGCCTTTCGGCCCCACCAGCAGCGCGCTGCCCGCGTTCTCCAACTGACCGGATTCGCGGACCGGCGCCTTAATACCCAGCGCGAAGCAGTCGGCGCGCGACACTTCCAGCTGAGTGATGGGGCGGGTAGGGCCGAGGACGCGCACGTTGGTCAGCGAGCCTTTCGGGCCGACGATGGTCACGCACTCTTCGGCGGCAAACTGCCCCGGCTGGCGCAGCGGCTTAAGCGGCGTCAGCGTATAGCCTTTGCCGAAAAGCGCTTCGACGTCCGGCTGCGACAGATGCACGTGACGGTTAGAGATGCCCACCGGAATGGCGGGCGCAGTGTGGGCCAGCCGGGCGGTGATTTTTTCCTGTAGCAGGGCGTCAATCATGCCTTTTTCCCTTTCTTATGCACGGCGTTTTTCTCATCAACAATCGGAGAGAGAGGTGTCGGCTCTACGGCAGGAATCTGAGGCTCAACGGCAGGTTCAGCGTGAACCTTTTCCTGCGCTTTAGCACGCGGCGGATGGCCTTTCAGGCTGCTGAGCGCTTCCACCACGCAGCGTTCCGGGCGGGCAATCACCAGTGATTTCACCTGCGAGTCGACGGTTTTTGCTACCGCGACGCCGCGCTCGATGGCGGTATGAATGGCGCTGATCTCGCCTTCAAAACAGACGCTCACCAGCCCGGAACCGACCTTGCGATAGCCAATGCAGGCCACGCCCGCGGCTTTACAGGCGGCGTCGACGGCCTGAACGGCGGCGACCAGTCCACGTGTTTCAATGACGCCTAAACTTTTCATTATCGGCTCCTTTAATGACGAACTAAGCGAATATCAAAATCAAACTGTGCGAAAAACGCCTCCAGCTTGTTCAGCTCTTCCACGCTGTAGGTGGGATCGTTGAGGATCGGGTAGGGCATCTCCAGACGATCGTACTTTTTGCGCCCCAACTGGTGGTACGGCAGCATGTCGATGCGGCGGATATTGCCGCGCTTCGCCAGCTTCTGGACGTAGTCAATCGCCCCCGTAATGGCTTCCCATGAGTCGTTGTAGCCGCGCACCAGCGGCATCCGCACAATGACGTTAGCGCCAGAGTCCACCAGCCACTCCAGGTTGCGGCGCACCCCTTCGTTACCGATGCCAAACAGCGTTTTATGGTGATCGCTGTCGATCTGTTTAATGTCGAACAAGAAGGTATCGGTCACCGGTGCCAGCTTCTGGTAGTTGGCCAGCGGCGTGGTGCCCTGGGTCTCAACGGCGGTGTTGATCATCATCTTCTTGCATTCGCTGAACAGGGCGACGGCAAAATCGGTTTGCAGGCTCATCTCGCCGCCGCCAATGGTGACGCCGCCGCCGGAGGAGACATAGAAGTCATAGTCCTGCATGATGATGTCCATTAGCTCGCTGACGGTGACGTCTTTGCCGAGAATATCCAGCGCGTGCTGGGTGCAAATCTCTTCGCATTTACGGCAGCCAATGCAGTCTTTATTGCGGTTGACGAAGTGCTTCATTTCGCCGTTTTCTTCCGCGCGGTAGTGAATGCCCGCCGGGCAGACGTTAACGCAGTCGCCGCAGTTGATGCACTTCTCCTGCGAAAACATCACCTGAAACTGGCTGCTTAAGCCTTCCGGGTTAGCGCACCACGGGCAGCGAATATTGCAGCCTTTGAAAAACACCAGCGTGCGAATGCCGTCGCCGTCGTAGATCGAATACTTCTGAATATTGAAAATGCGCCCGGTTAATTCTTGTGTATTGCCAATCACGCTTGCCTCCTGAAAACTGCGGACGTCCTTGTCCGATTACTGTCCGTGTTATCAGAACTTCTCGATCACCGTACGGCTGATGATCTCGTCCTGAACTTCCTTGCATAGTTCCACGAAGTAGGCGCTGTAGCCCGCCACGCGGACGATCAGGTCGCGGTATTTCTCCGGCTCCTGCTGGGCTTTTTTCAGCACTTCGTTGTCGACGTAGCTGAACTGCATCTGGCCGTTGCCGAGAATGGAGGCGGTACGCAGCAGCGTAATCAGGCCGTGGCGGCCTTCCGGGGTATCCAGCAGCCCTTTGAGGAACTTGAAGTTGTGCACCATGCCGATGTTCATGGTTTCCACGTTCATCTTGCTGACGGATTTAATGATGGCGGTGGGGCCATTTTTATCCGCGCCCTGGGTCGGGCTGATACCGTCGGAGAGCGGCATCCACGCCAGGCGGCCGTTCGGCGTGGCGTTGGTCAGCTCGCCGATTGGCGTGTTGTTGGAAATCGACAGCGTGCCGTGGCTCAGGGTGGAGTAGAGCATCTGGTATTTGCGGCACTCGCGCTCGGTCCACTCGGTGATGTCCAGCGCATACTGGTCAACATAGTTGTCGTCGTTGCCGTACTTCGGTGCGTTCAGACAGTCGCGGCGCAGCGCTTCAAAGCCTTCGAAGTTGGCCAGCAGCGCATCGCGAACCTGCTCGAGGGTGTATTTCTTATCCTCAAACACCAGCTTGCGAATTGCCGCCATCGAGTCGACGTAGGTCGCCAGGCCAGAGAAAATCAGCCCCGGGCCGTGGTTGACCATCGCGCCACCGGCGGCAACGTCTTTACCTTTCTCCATGCAGCCTTCGACCAGCAGCGACATCAGCGGTTTCGGCGCCACGTCGCGGTGTACGCGCTGGCTGATTACCGTGCCGATAGCGGACAGGCGCACGATATGGGCAATCTGCTGTTTGACCGCGGCATCGAACTGCTCGAAGGTGCTAAAGTCGCGCAGGTCGCCGGTGTCCAGCCCCTGGTAGCTGTCAAACAGCACCATGCGACCACGGTTGAGTACAAACTCGATAGCGATCGGCCACTGGGTGTAACCGGTAGAGGTCCACTGGTAGATACGGCCGGATTTCTGCGGCTCAACGCAGCCCATCAGGCAGTAGTCGCGGGCGTCTTCGAAATCGAAGCCTTTGCGCAGCATCATCTTGATGTGGGAATCATCAAAGTGGCAGGCCGGGAAGCCCATGCCCGCTTTGACCACGTCAACGATTTTTTCCATATACTTCTGCGGCGACTGGTTGTGAATACGGCAGGCCAGCGACGGCTGGTAAACCTTCACAAAGCGCACGGCGTCCATGATCAGATAGGTCAGGTCGTTACAGGCATCGCCGCCGGAACGCTTCTGGCCACCAACGGTCAGGTTGATAAATGGTTGATAACCGGCGAAATATTTAGCCCCCAGCTCGCTGGACATCCACATCAGCTCGGCACATTTGATGATAAACGCCTGCATCATTTCCAGCGCGCTCTCATGGGTCAGGCGGCCTTCGCGGATATCAGCTTCAAACATCGGGTAGCAGTACTGGTCCACGCGGCCCAGCGACAGGCCGGTCTGGTTCTCTTCAATTTCAAACAGCGATTCCACCGTCCAGATGCTTTGCAGCGCTTCCTGCAAGGTTTTCGGCGGGTTGGCCGGCACGTTCTGGTTCACGTCGGCGATGGTCAGCAGCTCGGCGCGGCGCTGAGCGTTCTGCTCAACGGCCGCCAGTTCGCGGGCGCGGGCGGCGATGCGGTGCGAATAGTTAATCACCCCTTCGCAGGTTTCAATCGCCGCTTTGTAGTAGTAAATGCGGTCGATATCGTCCGGGTTTTCCATGCTCAGGCTGGCGAGGTGCGCTTCGGCATCGGCCTTGATGCCGTTCATGCCTTTGGTGAACAGCAACACGTCGTAGCCCGGGCAGGTGTCGCCGCCGCCGTTGATCTGGTGGTAGGAGAGGTCGCTGACGAAGGTTTCGCCGCTGAACGCCCACACGCCCGCTTCGCGGTACTGCGCTTCGCAGATTTCATCCAGAGAACGGCCTTCCCAGAACGGCACGATCTCTTCGCGGATGGTCTTTTTATCTTCTTCGCTGATTTCGAACGGATCCTGCGGACGGGTGCTCATGGTGTCGAGCTCGTCGCGCACCCAGCGCCAGGCGATATCCGGCGAGAAGGCCCCGGCGCGCGGCTTACCGCACGGATGGCCGACGATCAGTTCGTCGTCCTGAATCAGAATCGGCGCGGTTTCGCAGGCGTGGCGGAAGGCTTTGGCACGCAGCAGAATGGTCGGCATGCCCGGATTGGCTTTGACCACTTCGGTGAAGGCCAGCGCGCGGTAGATAGAGACGCTCGGGCGCACGGTCAGGTAGTGGTTACGCAGGCGCTGCATGCGCGGCGTCAGCCCTTCCACGGTAGCGGTTTCACTGACCTGCGCGAACGGCGCGGCAGACACCTGCTGCGCGCCGCTGAACAGACGCACCGGCAGATTCAGGGCGCTGAGGTTTTGCTGCGCGCTGAGGAACATCTCTGAGAGCGCGTTAATACACGCGTTCTCAAGGCTCGCACCGTGCAGCAGGGCGTCGAACATCGGGTAGCCGTCGATTGCGCAAGCGGCGCGGACTTCGCTTAATTCCGCCAGCTTAAACCACAGGCATTCAACGATTTCATACGCCTGTGCGTCGGTTAACGTGCCGTTGGCAACATCATGCTGGTAGTACGGCAGCAGCGCTTTATCGGCACCTTCCGGGTTGACGGCGTAGCTACCGTTGTCGAGCTGAAGCGCCAGCTGGAACAGGTAGAACGCCTGGCAGGCTTCTTTAAAGCTGCGCGCCGGGTGCGCCGGAACGTGGTGCAGAATGGCGGCGCTGTCTAACAGCTCCGCTTTGCGATAGGCGTTGGTTTCGGCAGCGGCAAGCGTTTCGGCGCTGTTGGCCAGGTTCTGCGCCAGCGCCATCAGCGCGTCGCAGGCGTAAATGGCGGCGCGGCAGCCGTTGACTTCGTCCATGCCGCTGCGGCTGACGGCGCTGCCCAGCGCGCGGGTTTTCTCTTCAAGCTGCTGTTTAATCGCCAGCACGCCTTTTTCGACCACCAGTTTGTAATCCGGGGAGTCGAGGTTGCTGTTCAGATTGAGGAACTGGAAGGCGGACGGGCGATGCGCGGCGCTGTCATCGTGGAAAATTGCCCCGTGCGGTTTGCGGGTCTGGTTGCCGACGATCAGTTCGTCGGCGCTGATGGTCAGCGGCAGCTGGCGCATCAGTTCATAGAAACGGCGCGCCGGTTTTACGGCGGCAGGAACGCCGGCGATATCGCTATCGAGCGCGTTCAGCACGGCGGCGTGCTCGGTGCACAGGGTGCTTTTTTGCGAAAGTAAACGTTCTGCCAACACTTTGACGCGCGGCGTTAAGCTGTAGAGTGCCATGTCGTATTCTCCAGATGTTCTTATTGGGTGCCCGTATTGTGCCGGGTAGCGCTTCGCTTACCCGGCCTACCAGGACGTTACCCGTTGGCTCGTGCAAGCGGCGCGCCGCTCCATGCCTGGCGATAAAGTTCGGTTAATGCCTGCGCGTCCGGCGTGCGCGGGTTGGTCGGGGTGCAGCTGTCGCGCAATGCCTGCCCGACCATTTCCGGCAATCGGCGCTCGAAATCGGCGGCATCGACGGCGGTGGCGCCAATGCCAGCGGGCATTTGCATCTCTTCTTTCAGCGTCTCAATGGCGACCAGCAGGCTGGCCACCCCTTCACGCACGGTGTGCGCCGGGAGATCCAGCAGATGCGCCAGACGGGCATATTTGCGAGCAGCGTCGGTGTCGCACTGGCCGTTAACATCGGCGTTCCAGGCCACTACCGATGCCATCAGCAGCGCGTTGGCGCGGCCGTGCGGCACGCGGAACACGCCGCCCAGCGCGTGTGCCAGGCTGTGGGTGACGCCGAGTGATGCGTTGGTAAACGCCATCCCCGCCATGCAGGAGGCGTTGTGCATTTTCTCGCGCGCCAGCAGGTCGCCGCCGTTGCGCCAGCAGGTGGGCAGATAGCGGAAGACCTGCTGCACCACTTTCTCGGCCAGCGCGTCGGAAAAGTCGCTGGCGGCGGTGGAGACGTAGGCCTCCAGCGCGTGGCACAGTACGTCCATTCCGGTGTCGGCGGTAATCGCCGGCGGCACGGAGGCCACCAGCGTCGGGTCCAGAATGGCGATATCCGGCAGCAGCGACGGATCAACCAGCACCAGCTTTTCAGCGTGGGCTTTGACTACCGAGAAGCTGGTGACTTCCGAACCGGTGCCGCTGGTGGTGGGGATGGCCACAAACTGCGGGCGCTGGCGTGCAGCGTCCGGGCGGGTTTGCGCCAGGGTGAAAATAACCGCTTTGGCGGCATCAATCACCGAGCCGCCGCCGAGCGCGACCACCAGATCCGGCGCGCAGCTGTCCATCTGCTTCATACCGCGCACGACCGTGGCGATATCCGGGTCGGCCACCACGTCGTCCCAGATCTGCACGTCAACGCCGCGCGCGCGCAGAATCGTCGTCACGCGGTCGGCGAGGCCAAACTTGACCATCGCCTGGTCGGTGACCAGCAGGGCACGCTGGGCGTTCACTTCGGTCAGGACCGCAAGCGCGTCCTGGCCGAAGCAGATCCGGGGTTTCAGTAAAAATTCACTCATTGGGTTATTCACTCCTCAAGCGTCCCGAAAGACGTTCTCGACAATGGCGACCACGGACATCGCTTTATAACGGTCCTTGTTGAGCGCGAAATACTCCTCCGCCAGCACGATGTCGTGCATCCCCGCGCCGACGCTGTCGACGGCGACCCAGGTACGGTCCTTCATGGGGCGCTGTTCATCATCCAGCTGCGTGATCATCAGCAGATTGCTGCCGCGCAGCTCATCGCATTTCTGCGTGGCGACGACATGTCCGGTTACCTTTGCGAGAATCATCTTTTTTATCGCCTTATATCAATGCGTTACTTGCCTAAGCGCTCAAGCACCTGGCGGATGACGCGCTCCACGTTCTGCTCGCTGATGTCGCCTTCTACGGCTGCCGTTGCGCTGGCAAAGCGGTTATCATCCGCGGTGCTGGCCGGAGCAGGGGAGGCGAAGCGTGCGTCGTCGAGGATGCTGCGGCGCGGGTCTGCCTGCGGGCTGACGACCGTCGGCTGCGGTTCCACACGGCTGCCCGGCGCGCGCAGTTCATCAATCGAACGCACGCCGTAACCCACTTTGCGCACGTTCAGCAGGTTCATCGGCCCGACGTTGTCGGAGCTGGAACCGCCGCCGACCGCGCCGCAGCCGAGCGTCAGCGCCGGCGAGATATTGGTGGTGGCACCGATGCCACCGAGGGCCGCGGGCGTATTGATGAGGATGCGGTTGACCGGTTTTTCGAGGCAGAACTGGCGGATCACGTCCTGGTTACGGGTGTGGATCACCAGCGTGTGGCCAAGACCTTCGTTGGTCAGCAGCTCCACCACGCGGTGGCAGGCGGCTTTCCAGTCCTCTTCCACGTACAAGCCCAGCACCGGGCACAGTTTTTCGCGCGAGTATGGGTTCTTGTGGGAGACGGTGGTCTGTGCGGCAATCAGCACGCGGGTGCTGGCCGGAACGCAGAAGCCCGCCATCTGGCTTAAATAGAGCGCCGTTTTGCCGACCACTTGCGGATTGATGGTGCCGTTCGGGCGCAGCAGCAGGGCCGCCATTTTCGCCGCTTCGCTTTCGTTCATGAAGTAGGCGCCCTGAGCTTCCAGTTCGCGGTGGACTTCATCGTAAATGCAGCGTTCGACGATGATCGACTGCTCAGAGGCGCAGATCACGCCGTTATCGAAGGTTTTGCTGGTGATGATATCTTTCACCGCGTGGTGGATATCGGCGCTGCGCTCGATAAACGCCGGGCCGTTACCCGGGCCGCCGCTGATGGTCGGCGTACCGGAGGCATAGGCCGCGCGCACCATGCCTTCGCCGCCGGTCGCCAGGATCAGCGAGACGTCCTTGCTGTGCATCAGCTCGGAAGTGGCTTCCAGCGTCAGTTCGGTAATACCGTCGACGATACCTGCCGGTGCGCCCGCCGCTTCTGCCGCGCGTTTAACGATCTCAATGGCTTTCCAGCTGCACTGACGCGCCCCCGGATGCGGCGAGAAGATAATGGCGTTACCGGCTTTCAGCGCAATCAGCGTTTTGTAGATGACGGTCGAGGTCGGGTTGGTCGACGGCACCAGCGCGCAAATCACGCCCAGCGGTACGCCCACGTCCATCACTTTTTTCGCTTGATCGTCATGAATGATGCCGACGGTCTTCATATCTTTGATGGCATCGTAAACGCGCAGCGAGGCAAAACGGTTCTTCAGGACTTTGTCCTGCCAGTTGCCAAACCCGGTTTCTTCCGCGGCCATTTTCGCCAGCGCTTCGGCATGATGCGCCGCTTCCTGGGCCACGTTCTTCACGATGGCGTCGATTTGCTGCTGCGAAAAAGTGGCCATAATCGCTTGCGCCTTTTTGGCGTTACGCACCAGCTCACGCGCATTCTGGCGAGAGCGCAAATCGGTATCCAGTTCAATCATGAGTCTATCCTTCATCAGACTAAAAGAGTGCAGACGGGGCGTGCCCAGTCAGGTCATGCTTTGTGCTGCGACGCGATTTTTTCGATATCGTTATGCGGGCGCGCAATCACGCGGGAGGTGACGACTTCACCAATGCGTTTTGCCGCTTCCACGCCGGAATCCACCGCGGCGTTCACCGCGCCGACGTCGCCTTTCACCATCGCGGTGACCAGGCCGGAGCCGACGTTTTCATAGCCAATCAGCTCAACGTTGGCGGCTTTACACATGGCGTCTGCCGCTTCAATGCAGGCCACCAGTCCTTTGGTTTCAATTAAGCCAAGCGCTTCTTTCATCATGATTTCTCCGGTTATTCGGTAATTTTGTAGTGAGCGACAATCTTGTTGATGTCGTTATGCGGGCGGGCGATAACCAGCGAGGTCACCACTTCACCGATGCGCTGTGCGGACTCGACGCCGGAGTCCACCGCCGCTTTTACCGCGCCGACGTCGCCTTTCACCATCGCGGTAACCAGGCCGGAGCCGACGTTTTCATAGCCGATCAGTTCGACGTTAGCGGCTTTACACATCGCGTCCGCCGCTTCAATGCAGGCCACCAGGCCTTTGGTTTCGATCAAACCTAATGCATCACCCATTTGCGTTCTCCTGGCCTTAAGCCTTGTGTTTAATGACGATTTTGTTGATGTCGTTATGCGGACGCGCAATGACCAGCGACGTCACCACTTCCCCGATGCGCTGCGCGGACTCGACGCCGGAATCTACCGCCGCCTTCACCGCGCCGACGTCGCCTTTCACCATCGCGGTGACCAGGCCGGAGCCGACGTTTTCATAGCCAATCAGTTCGACGTTAGCGGCTTTACACATCGCATCCGCCGCCTCAATGCAGGCCACCAGACCTTTGGTTTCGATAAGCCCTAATGCATCACCCATGGCTCTCTCCTCAGAACAGGTTTGTGATTTGGAAAACCGTCCGTGTCACGGCATTTACCCACGGCTGCGGCGTTCGTGAGTCACTATAAGGAAGGGCGAGTGATTTGGAATTTAAATCCAGAAGGCGTAGTGAATTAGAATAAAACTCTGTGATTTAGCTATTTTATCACCACTATTTATCTATTTGTCCTGTTGTGGAGGAGGCGATTTGGCTGCCAATATCGCGGCCTGGAGCGCAAATTTTTCATCGGCGATAAATGTTATTTATTTGCTAAATAATTATGCGGCTGGGGTAAAAAGGCGGGCGGTTAACTGTGGCGAGGCTCAAGATTTTTTATGGAGTCTAAATGCAAAAAGTGCTGTTTATTCAGTTGAAAAAAAGAGGTTAAGCCGAATGGTGCGGTGTATCACACTATTAACTTCGTTAATAACGACATTTTTGTCGAGCGAGTGGCTTGCGGTGACGGCCTTCACTATGCATTTAGCGCGGCAGAGCGGGATTTTGCTCCGGGGAGTCATGCCAGTCAGTTAAGCTATATTCGTAAGCCGGATAAGCAAAGCGCCATCCGGCATACCGCGCGGCAGATTGCCGGATGGTGGCGTAAACGCCTTATCCGGCCTACGGTTCCGGTTCCTGAATTCAACGCGTTAACTGACCAGCATGACTCTCCGGGGAGGGGCTTTTTTGATGATGTGGGTTAGTTCAGCGTGCTGCCTGATTTCAGCGTGCAGATCCACAGCGGGGAGTTGATGGAACTCAGCAAGATAGCTTTATCGTTCAGCTTTTGGGCGTTGAGGAACAGCCCGTCGTGGCTGTCGGACATTTCACGCATAAAGTAGTCGAATATCACGTTCGGCGACTCATCGATGGACGAGGCGCTGGCCTCCCACTGGCTGATGCGATAGTGGCGCTCGGTGGCGGAGATGCGCTTGCTGTTGTAGTTGAACTTCACGTAGCGCTGCAGGTACAGCCAGCCGGCGGCAGAATCGGTATAGCCTTCCACCACCATTGAGCCTTTCCCCTGAGGGCCAAAATTGAAGTGAATATTGCCGTTTACATTCTCTTTGTCCATGTTTTCAAAACGCATAATGCCTTTGGTAGAGCAGCTCATCGCCCCGGCGTCGCTGGCGGGCAGCAGCCGCCAGGCGCTAAATCCGACGGCGGCAATCAGTACCAGAACGGACAGGGCAAAAAAGGTACGCGGCGCGAGTCTCATTGCGGCTTCCAGGAATAGTAAAAGTAGTTATCGCAGTAGCTGAACGGGTTATCTTCATGCATGGCGCAGTGGGCAAGAAACACGCGTCCCAGACCGTTGGTTTCCAGCCGGTCGCCGTAGAAAAAGAGAAAGCGTTCCCCCGGTTTGCAGGCGATATTTAAACGCTGGCGCACCTCATCGAAATTTTTACCGTAGGCACCGGCGCTGACCGAACGGCGCATCTCGTCGCTGGCCAGCAGCTCGCACTGGCTGTGGCTGAGACGGGTAAGCGCAATGGGCCGCGATTCCCGCGGGCCAATCAGGCTAAACAGGATCAGCAGCAGCGCGATAGTCAGTAAACATCCTCCCGCCATATACCAGCACATACCGCGCGCGTGGGCGCTGCGCGGCAGCGCTGTGTTGGCGGCAGCGGGTAACGCCTCGGGCTGCGCGTCTGGCTGCGTCTCGGGCTGGACGGACTCCGCGGGTTCAACGGGCGGGGAGGCGTCCAGCGGTTCCACCAACACGTCTGGATTAAGCTGCAAATAGCCGCGTGAGACGGTGATGATGATGTTGTCGATACCGTAGTGGCGGCACGTTTTACGTAGCATGCTGAGGTACTGGTTCAGGTTGCTGTTCGAGGAGGTTAATCCGTTGTCATCCCAAACTTTTTTCAACACCTCTTCGCGGCTGACGATGCCGGGGTGGCGCAGGAAAAAATCGAGCAGCGCGCTGGCGGTAATCGACAGCTGGCTGTCCGGCTCATCGCTTTGCGGCAGCGTCAGGGTACCGTCGGTAGCATCGTAAATAAAACGGGCATTGATGTTGTAGCGCATCGCGGCCTCAGTCTCAGTGCTTCATGCGGGAAGCGTCATCTTATTGAGGGAGTCAACCAGCGCGCGGCGGTGGCCTGCGCTCATGGTGATCCCTTCCGTCAACTCCGACAGCCAGATTCCGTCAGCGGCGTAACGCACCAGCGTGCCGGTTGGGCCGTTGTCCAGCTCGTCACCCTGCGCCAGTTTGTCCAGCATCCAGTCGCGCCAGCATTTACGTAGCACCGGTTCATCGGGCATCGCCAGCGATAGCACCATCAGCTGGCGGCTTTCATGGGTGTCCGTCAGATCGGCAAGATAGTTCAGGTAAGCGCGGGTGAAGCGGCCGTAGCTCACGCCGTCCTGCTGCATGAGCGCGGTAATCGCTTCTTCCATAATGGCCAGCAAACGGGCGAACAGGGCAAAGATCAGCGCTTGTTTATTGGGAAAGTGGTGAATCAGACCGCCTTTGCTGACGCCAGCCTCGCGGGCCACGGCGTTTAGCGAGAGAGCGGCAATGCCGTCTCGTCCGGCGATCGTCGCAGCGGACTCAAGCAGCTGCTGATGCAAACGGACGGGATCTTTTTTACGGTGCTGAGTGTCGATATTCATGGGCCGAATCATACCGACCAGACGGTATGATTATTTTTGACGGCGATCAAGGCGTGCGGGATGTCCGTAAAATGAATGCGGGTAATGCGTGAGAGGTCACAACTTGTAGTAGAAATCAGCCTGTTATCATAGCGTTCATCCGCGATGCGCATATCGCGGATCGCTGTTTCCGCGGGTCACGATGGGAAACAATCACCGCACGACATCATGACTTTTTGCCTATTAAGGCCGTTTTCATCTTTCTCTTCGAACGCCTATTTCAACCTTAAATGGTGGCAAAAGGAAATGCGAAATATCGCTAAGCATTTGCATTTTTCACCCGCCTTTAGCCACGCGCATCAATTATTTTACCTTTAGATAACAATCACTTTCGCCAAATGATATTTGGTAATAAGGCATAGCAAATCGTTATTTGTTCCGCTAAGGGCAGTGTGGGAGCGTAAAAAGACAATACAAAAACAGGGGTATCCAGAAAGATTATGGCAAAGACAAAACAGACAGTAGCACAGCTCGCCATCATGACCGGCCTGGCCGTCGCCAGCGTTACCGCGTTTAGCGCGCAGGCAGATCAGCTGGCCGATATTAAAGCGAAGGGCGTGGTGAAGGTGGCCACGTTTGACGCGAACCCACCGTTTGGTTCCGTGGATGCCAAAACGCACGAGCTGGTCGGCTACGATGTCGATTTTGCGAAGGCGCTGGCCAAATCGCTGGGGGTAAAACTGGAGCTGGTCGCAACCAATCCGGCGAACCGCATCCCGCTGCTACAGTCCGGCAAGGCCGACCTGATTGTGGCCGATATCACCATCACCCCGGAGCGCGCGCAGGTGATTGACTTCTCCACGCCTTATTTTGTGACCGGACAGCAGTTCCTGGTACCGGTCAGCGGTAGCGATAAGCTTGACGGCTACAGCAAGGCGCGCATTGGAGCAGTGAAGGGGACGACCGGTGAGCAAACGCTGCACCAGCGCTTCCCGCAGGCCCGCGTGCTTTCTTATGACGATATCCCGCTGGCGCTGACCGCCCTGCGCAACGGTAACGTGCAGGCGATTACCCAGGACAGTACGATTCTGGCCGGTCTGCTGGGCGAAGCGCCGGATAAAGCCAAATTCAAAATCCTGCCGGATCTGCTGAGCAAAGAAGAGATTGGCGTCGGCGTGAAGAAAGGCGAACCGGCGCTGCTGAAAGCGGTTAACGATGAGCTGGTGGCGCTGGAAAAATCCGGCGACGCGGCAAAAATCTATGACGTCTGGTTTGGCCCCGCCACCAAAGCGCCACAGCCCCGTTCCTTTACCATAGAAGCAAAATAATATGTTGTCGGCTTTACGCACTCTTTCCGCGGCCAAGGCCGCGGATTTTTCACATCTGGAGAACGCCAGCGTGGCCTTCCGACAGGTCGTGAAAACCTACGGCGATCATCGCGTGCTTAACGGCATCGATTTGACGATTAACCCCGGCGAGGTGGTGGCGATTCTCGGGCCTTCGGGCTCGGGGAAATCGACGCTGATTCGCCTCATTAACCAGCTGGAAAACCTGAGCGGCGGCGAGATCCTGATAGACGGTAAACCGACCCGAGGGCTCCGCGGCAGAGCGCTACGCCAGCTGCGCAGCCGCATTGGTTTTGTTTTTCAGCAGTTCAATCTCTATGCCCACCTGACCGCAGCGCAAAACATTACCCTGGCGCTGGAGACGGTGCACGGCTGGCCTCATCAGGACGCACAGGCGCGCGCGCTGGCTCTGCTGCATAAGGTTGGGCTAGCGGAAAAAGCCGACGCCATGCCGTCTGAACTCTCCGGCGGTCAGCAGCAGCGCGTGGCGATAGCGCGGGCGCTGGCCTCATCGCCGCAAATCATTCTGTTTGATGAACCCACCTCGGCGCTGGATCCGGAAACGATTGGCGAGGTGCTGCACGTCATGCAGTCGCTGGCGCACAGCGGTATCACGATGATCGTGGTGACCCACGAAATGCAGTTTGCCCGTGAAATCGCCGATCGCGTGGTGTTTATCGACGGCGGCGACGTGCTGGAGGTCGCCGCGCCGGAGGCCTTTTTCACCCGGCCGCAGCACCCGCGCGCGGTACGTTTTTTGCAGAAGGTGCTCGACCCGCTGCATCAGGAGCGAATGGCGTGATGATTCCTTTTGATTGGCAGGGCGTGCTCAGCGGGCAGCCTTTGCAGTGGATACTCTCCGGTTTTCTCACCACCCTCTGGGTGACGCTTGCCGGCATGGCGCTGGCCAGCCTGCTGGCGGTGCTGTTTTTGCTGCTGCGGCTGGCGGGCGGTCGCGGTGGTGCGGCGGTGGCCGCCGTGTGGGTCTCGCTTTTTCGCAATACGCCGCTGCTGGTGCAGCTGTTGTTCTGGTACTTTGCCGGCTGGAATTTTTTGCCGCAGATCGTACGCGACTTCGTTAACGATCCGCACGACTGGTCAATTCTGCCGGGTAATGTCTGGTGGCTGACGCCCGAGTTTCTCTGTTCAGCGTGGGGCCTTGGCGTGTTCACGTCGGCGTTTCTGGTCGAAGAGATAGCCGCCGGGCTACGCAGTGTCCCTGACGGCCAGCGAGAAGCCGCGCTGGCGCAGGGTTTTTCGCATGCCAGCCTGCTGCGCCATATTCTGTTGCCGCAGGGGCTGGCGAACGCCTGGCAGCCGGTGGTTGGGCAATATCTTAACCTGATGAAGCTCTCTTCGCTGGCGAGCGGCATTGGCTTTGCCGAACTGACCTATCAGGTACGGCAGATTGAAAGCTATAACGCCCATGCGCTGGAGGCCTTCGCCGTGGGCACCGTACTGTATCTGCTGACCGGCGTGGTGCTGGGGCTGCTGTTGAGCCGCCTGGGGCCGAAACCGCACGGAGTATCGATGCGACGGCGTCGGGCGGCCATTGCGCAGAGAGGTATACAGCATGAACGCTAGTCTGGCGACGATCGTGGATAATCTCGACTATCTGCTGTGGGGGCGGCTGGCCGAGGGAGAGCCCGGCGGAGTCGTGCTCACGCTAATGATGGCGCTGGAGGCGGGGGCCATGGCGCTACCGGGCGGCGTACTGCTGGCCTGCACAGCGTGGCGTTTTCCCGGCACCGTGCGTCGCCTGTTGTATCTGTGGGCAGAGATTATTCGCGGTATTCCGCTGATTTTTGTCATCTTCTGGCTGTGGTATCTGCTGCCGATGCTGACCGGCAGCGATATGCCAGGCGCGGTGACGGTGACTTTTGCGCTGGCGTGGTTTACCGCCGCCTCGGTAATGCACTCGGTGCTGGCCGGGCTGCATGCGCTGCCGGGCGGGCAGTATGAAGCGGCGTTGACGCAGGGCTTTAGCGCCGGCCAAATCCTGTGGCGGATTCTGCTACCGCAAACGCTGCGCAACGTACTGCCGTCGTTGGTGGGTATTTTTATCGGCCTGCTCAAGGATACATCGCTGGCGTTTATCGTTAACGTACCGGAGTTGACGACCGTGGCCGGGCAGGTGAACAACCGCGTGCAAATCTATCCGACGGCAATCTTTGCCTTTATCGGCGTCGTCTATTATCTGCTGTGTTTCGGCCTGGAAAGGGGGGCAAAGCGCTGGCAGCGGCGACTGAGGGTATAAAAAAATAGCCCGGCGTCGCGATGGCTGGCCGGGCTACTGAATGAATTTTGTAGGCCTGATAAGTATAGCGCTATCCCGGATAGCGGCGTTGCCTTATCCGGCCTACACGCTCGGATCAAACGTTTTTACGTTCGATGGTTTGTTCGCCCCAGAACAGAGAGTCTTTATCTGTTTTGCTGAAGGCCAGCTCCAGGACGGCATCGCTGCCTTCTTCCCAGATTTGTTCCGCCGCTTTTTCATCATATTTTGCGAGTTCAAAAATCGCTTCGGCGATCTCTGGTGAAGTGTTGCGCAAGCTCGCCCATTCACCGATATGATGTGTTTTGCCTTCTTGTGTGGGCATATCTCTTCTCCCTCAATTAGCCTTTTAATTTAACCGCCAGGCCTGCGACGTATTCGCCCTGATAGCGGGCAATCGCCAGCTCTTCCTGGCTTGGTTGACGTGAACCATCGGCACCAGCAATGGTGGTTGCGCCATACGGCGTACCGCCACGCACCTGCGAAATATCAAACAGTTCTTGTGCCGCATAACCGATCGGTACAATGACCATACCGTGGTGGGCGAGCGTCGTCCAGGTCGAAGTGATGGTCTGTTCCTGGCCGCCACCGGTACCGGTAGAGCTAAAGACGCTCGCCAGTTTGCCGTACAGCGCGCCGGATGCCCACAGACCGCCGGTTTGATCGAGGAAGGTACGCATTTGTCCGGCCATGTTGCCGAACCGGGTGGGGGTACCGAAGATAATGGCATCGTAGTTTGCCAGTTCCTGCGGGGTGGCTACAGGGACCGCCTGCGCTTTGCCGCCGGCTTTCGCAAATGCTTCTGCTTGCATGGTTTCTGGTACGCGCTTGATGACAACGTCTACGCCATCGACTTTGTTTGCGCCTTCAGCAACGGCTTTGGCCATCGTTTCAATGTGTCCATACATAGAATAATAGAGCACCAGAACACTTGCATTTCCACTCATCTTAACTCTCCTGTGTCAAATTCGTTGGTTACGTAACAAGCTCCAATAAGCATAGTTCGTGTTGCGGGATTCGCTGCATCGCAGCGGCAATTAATTGCCAATTGCGTTCGTTTGCTGCTTTATTAAACGAAACTTGCTCAGGTTTTGAGTGAAAATAGATATGTTATTAATAACCATAATAAATAATACTGAGCATTAATTATTTATTTGATTGATTATCATCAACAAAACCGCCCCGTCTTATCAGGACAATGCCTGCGAATGATTCAGCGCAATGACGGAAGATGAATGAAAAAACGGATGGTTGCGGCAGCGCTGATGGGCGCGAGCCTGCTGGCGGTCACGCTGGCATCTGCGCAGGCGGTGACGCAGTACACGCAGGTGGCGAAAAAGCGCGCGTATCACGGGTTTGGTATCACCGTCACGCGCGCGGGCGACGCGGTGAGGGTGAACGGTGAGGCGGCGCGAAAACAGGAATACAGCGCCGACGCCGATGTGTTTGTTCACGGGCCGTACCGCATCGTGTTCCACAAACGCACGGGTAAGGTGAGGTTAATGAAGAACGGCACCTACCTGGGAGTACTAAAATCACGCTGACGCATCACGATACATTTTTCTCCCGCTGCTTTTCCCTGCCGCAAGCGTTGGTTATCGCCTGGCGTGAGGGGGAAAACCTAAAACCCGACGGCAGATATGTCAAAATATATCCAGCCGCTGCGGTGCCTGTCTTTGCCAGCTACGCTTATGACTACCCGCGCCATCTCGCGGGTGATGACGCTTTACATCGACGTCATGCACGATGTCGTTCTCTTAACGGGAGGTCAGTCATGGCAAATCATCGCGGCGGTTCCGGTAATTTTGCTGAAGACCGGGAAAGAGCAGCAGAAGCAGGTCGTAAGGGAGGCCAGCACAGCGGCGGGAATTTTAAAAACGATCCCCAGCGCGCCTCGGAAGCGGGTAAGAAAGGCGGGAAAAACAGTCACGGTAGCCATCGCGGAACCTAGGCGCGGCTGACGACATTTTTCTCTGCCCACCGCCGGTTTTACCGGCGGTGTTTTTTTGGGGGTTGAAGCAGGGCGACGCGATACGCAAAATAGAGGGGAATTTACAAGGAGAGGGCGTATGGCTCAGGATGCAGTAAAGAAAAGCGGCAAACGTTCTCAGGCGGTAAGCGCCAAAAAACAGGCGATACTCAACGCTGCGCTAAATACCTTTTCCCAGTATGGCATCCACGGCACCCGGTTGGATCAGGTTGCCGAGCTGGCCGGGGTGTCAAAGACGAATCTGCTGTACTACTTCCCGTCAAAAGAGGCGCTGTACGTTGCCGTCATGCAGCAGATCCTCGATATCTGGCTGGCGCCGCTGCGCGCCTTTCGCGAAGATCTGGCGCCGCTGGCGGCCATCGGCGAATATATTCGCCGCAAGCTGGAGGTTTCGCGCGACTACCCGCAGGCTTCTAAGCTGTTTTGTCTGGAAATGCTTCAGGGGGCGCCGCTGGTGATGGACGCGTTAACCGGCGATCTGAAACAGCTGGTAGCCGATAAGTCGGCGATCGTCGCCGCGTGGGTGAAGAGCGGCAAACTCGCACCGGTCGATCCGCACCACCTGATTTTTATGATTTGGGCCACCACGCAGCACTATGCGGACTTCGCCACTCAGGTTGAGGCGGTGACCGGCAAAACGCTGCGCGATGAGGATTTCTTCCAGCAAACCGTCGAGAACGTCCAGCGGATCATTATCGACGGTATTCGTGTGCGCTAGCTGGCGGGCGGTAGAGGGCAGCTCAGGTCACCCTCTTCACACTGGAGCAGCGAGGCGAGAAACGCTTCGCGCTCGGTGGTTTTATCGGTCAGGCACTGGCTGTTGATCATCGGCTGTACGCTGCCGCCGTGGGTGCTGGAGCTGAGAAACGCACAGTCGGCATCGCGCAGGGCAATCCACGCCGTCTGGGCTTTTTTCAGTAAATCGCGCTGGGTCGGTTCCGCGCGCTTTAGTACGTCCTGCCAGGTCTGATTGAGCTTCTTATCCGCTGCCTGATACTGCTCGGCGGCGCAGGCGTTCATCTCGGCCTGGGTATTGGCGCTGGCGCATTCGTCGGCCAGCGCATAGCCGCTGGTTAACAGCAGGGCGAGGGCCGGTAAAACAGATTTCATTCGTTGACTCCCAAAAGTAGGCTTCCCGAGCATAGGCTCTGGATATAACACGATTTTAACCTGGAATCTCCTCCAACCAGCGTGCGTTTTTCTGAATTTCAAAGCCAGCGCAATGTTCGGATAGACGCCTTTGGTCGAGAAGGTTGATGATCCCACGCTGGGTGTGAAACAAGGGAGATTGTCAGTGATGACGGGCACGGAAAGTCAGGTGCGGCTGGGGCTTTTTACTCTGGCGTGGCCGATATTTGTGGAACAGCTTTTGCGGTTGATGCTGGGCTACGTGAGCGTTTTTATGCTGGGGCACTACTCGGATGAGGCCGTGGCCGCCACCGGCGTGGCTAACCAGATCCTTGCCATTTCGGTGATCTTCTACGGCTTTCTGACCGTCGGCGTGCAAATTGTGGTGGCGCAGCTGCTGGGGGCGAAGCGCTTCCGGCGCATTGAGCGGGTGATCACCAACGGGCTGGTGGTCGCGTTTCTGATCGGGGTGGCGATGAGCCTGGTGTTTGTGCTGTTTGGCGATACCTTCCTACGGCTGCTGGGGCTCAGCGACGAACTGGTGACAGTGGGGTCGCCGTTTATTCGTATTATCGGCGGCATTTCGGTGGTTATTGCGCTGTACTCCTCCATCCTGCCGATTCTACGTACCCACGGCTACGTGCGTCAGGCTATGCTGGTGCCGATCGCCGTCAGCATTATCAACGTGGTATTTAACTATCTGTTTCTGTACGGCCAGCTGAGCTTCCTTGGGCTTGGCGTTACCGGTGTCGGTATCGCGGTGTGCATTGCCAACGTTGTGGGGATGCTGATGTCGGCGTGGATGCTGAAAAAGTACATCGGCTATGCCTTTCGCTGGCAAAACCTGCGCCACTGCTCGCGCAAAATACTCGGCGCGATTTTGCGCTTCGGCCTGCCATCGGCGGGTGAGAACCTCTCCTATGCCGGGTCGCAGCTGGTGGTCACCGGAATTATCGCTTTTCTGGGCACCGAGGCGCTGACGACCAAAGTTTACGCCTCGACCATCAGTCAGTTCGTCGCGCTGTTTGCGATGTCGATAGGCCAGGCCTCGCAGATTATTATCGGCCGTGCGGTGGGGGCAAGGGAGATTGAGTCCGCCTACCGGCAGGGGCTGAAAAGCTGGCGCCTCGGGCTGGCGGTGGCGTTTTCTATCAGCGTGGTTATCTACCTGCTGGCTGCGCCGATCATGCAGCTCTTTACCCCGAATCAGGAAATTATCGCGCTAACCCGTAAGCTGTTTTTACTGTCTATTTTGCTGGAGCTGGGGCGTGCGACCAATATCATTGTGATCAGCAGCCTGAATGCCACCGGCGACGTTCGCTTTCCGTTTATCTGCGGCATTATTGTGATGTGGATTATCAGCCTGCCGTTTTCGTATTGCCTCGGCGTGTACATCGGGCTGAGGCTGGTGGGGGTCTGGCTGGCCTATATTATTGATGAAGGGCTGCGGGCGATACTGATGTACCGCCGCTGGCGCAGTCGGGTGTGGACAACGAAGTCGATGTTTTAGGCCGGCCCGATAGGCGAAGCGCCATCAGACAAGATGTGTGCACATTGCCGGATGGCAGCGTAAACGCCTTATCCGGCCTCCCCATAAAAAACCCGGCGATTGCCGGGTCAGATTGCAGACAAACCCGCTCGCGCGGTGCCGGATGTCGATTTCAATCAGCGACGCCATCCACGCAGGCCCGATAAGCGTAGCGCCATCGGGCATTGCGGATGTTGTCATCAGTCTTACCCGGCAATCGCCGGGTTTGAAAATCTTAACCAATCGTCATCAAGCTGGCGTTTCCGCCCGCTGCGGCGGTGTTCACGCTGAGCGAACGCTCATGGTACAGACGCTCCAGCAGCAGGTTGGTTTCACCGCGGGCAAAGCCCTGCACCGACACAATCGCCCCGTCGCGCGCCGCCACCTGTTCGCACAGTTCGCGCAGCTGGTCAGAATCACCGTGGTAAATCACCGCATCGAAGAAGGCGTTCATCAGCGTTTCCGGTTTCGCGAAGTGGATACGTTCGCTCACCGCTTTCGGCAATGATTTCACCAGCTCACGTTGCAGTGGCGCATCCTGCCACAGCACTTCACTGCCTACTGCCATCACTGCAGACAGCTGGGTCAGCAGGTCCGTTTCGTTATCCGCCACGCACAGCACTCGTTCGCGTGGGACCAGCGTCCAGGTGTTGCGCTCGCCGGTGGGGCCCGGCAGCACCCGCTGGGTGCCGGCCTGTGCCAGCTCGCTGTACTGCTTGCTGATCGCCAGCAGCGCCGGGCGATCGGCCATCCAGCCCTGCAGTTCGGTCAGCGGTTTTTCCAGCAGCGTTTTCAACTGGGTATCGACGGCCTGACCGGCGTCCTGACGTGCCAGCGTTTTCGCCAGCGCCGTTTCCGGGCGGCTCGCCAGCAGGCGATACAGGTACATCGGGCCGCCCGCTTTCGGGCCGGTGCCGGAGAGGCCTTCACCGCCGAACGGCTGCACCCCAACCACAGCGCCCACCATATTCCGGTTAACGTACAGGTTGCCGACTTTCGCGCTGCCGGTCACCTGCGCGATGGTTTCATCAATGCGGGTGTGCACGCCCAGGGTCAGACCGTAGCCCGAGGCGTTGATCTGCGCGATCAGCTGATCCAGCTGGTTGCGGCTGTAGCGAACAACGTGCAGCACCGGACCAAAGACCTCTTTTTTCAGCTCGTCGAAGCTGTCGAGTTCAATCAGCGTCGGTGGGATAAAGGTCCCACTCTGCCATTCGCGGCTGTCTTCGGCATTTTCACGCGCGGCCTGGAACACGGTGCGGCCTTTGGCGCGCATGGCCTGAATGTGTTTCTCAATGCCGGCTTTCGCCTCGGCGTCAATCACCGGGCCGATGTCGGTCGTCAGGCGGCCCGGGTTGCCCATGCGGCATTCGGCCATTGCGCCGCGCAGCATGGTCAGCGTATGGTCCGCGACGTCATCCTGCAGGCACAATACGCGCAGGGCGGAGCAGCGCTGACCGGCGCTGTCGAAGGCGGAGGCGACTACGTCCACCACCACCTGCTCGGTCAGGGCGGAAGAGTCAACGATCATGGCGTTCATCCCGCCGGTTTCGGCAATCAGCGGCGTCGGGCGGCCCTGTGCGTCCAGACGGGTGGCGATATTACGCTGCAGCAGGCCGGCGACTTCCGTCGAACCGGTAAACATGACGCCGCGCACGCGGGCATCAGAGGTCAGCTGCGCGCCGACGGTTTCACCGCGACCCGGCAGCAATTGGACCACGCCAGCCGGTACGCCAGCCTCCAGCAGCAGTGCGATACCCTGCGCGGCAATGAGCGGCGTTTGTTCGGCTGGTTTTGCCAGCACGCTGTTGCCTGCGGCAAGCGCGGCGGCAATCTGCCCCATAAAGATCGCCAGCGGGAAGTTCCACGGGCTGATACACACCACCGGGCCCAGCGGGCGGTGGGTTTCGTTATCGAAGTCGTCACGAACCTGACCGGCGTAGTAGTGCAGGAAGTCCACTGCTTCACGCACTTCGGCGATGGCGTTGCTGAAGGTTTTACCGGCTTCACGTACCAGAATGCCCATCAGCGGCTGCATCTGATCTTCCATCAGCACCGCGGCGCGTTCGAGAATGGCGGCGCGCTCCTGCGGCGGGGTGGCGAACCAGATGGGGGCGTTGTTCACCGCGCTTTCCAGCGCTTGCTCTACTTCCTGTTCGCTGGCTTCCCGGACATAGCCGACGATATCTTTCGGCTCCGCCGGGTTAATCACCGACAGCATATCGCCGTCGGCAACCGGATGCTCCAGCATCGGTTTTGCGGTCCATTTATGCAGCGCGCTGTTGAGCAGCGAGGAGGAGAGCGACGCCAGGCGGTGTTCGTTGGCCAGATCCAGGCCTGCTGAGTTGACGCGGCCGCTGCCATAGAGATCGCGCGGCAGCGGAATTTTCGGGTGCGGCAGCCCGGACGCGCCTTCCTGCAGAGCCATCTTCTCGACGGCCAGCACCGGATCGGCGACCAGCTCATCCAGCGGCAGGCTGCTGTCGGCGATGCGGTTAACGAACGAGGTATTCGCGCCGTTTTCCAGCAGGCGGCGAACCAGGTAGGCCAGCAGCGTTTCGTGGGTCCCCACCGGAGCATAAATGCGGCACGGGCGATTCAGCTTGCCGTCAGCCACTTTCCCCACCACCTGCTCGTAAAGCGGCTCACCCATCCCGTGCAGGCACTGGAATTCGTACTGCCCCGGATAGTAGTTATTGCCGGCCAGCTGGTAAATCGCCGCCAGCGTGTGGGCGTTATGGGTCGCGAACTGTGGGTAAATCAGGTTAGGGACGCCGAGCAGCTTTTTGGCGCAGGCCAGGTAAGAAACGTCGGTATACACTTTGCGGGTATACACCGGATAGCCTTCCAGGCCGTCCATCTGCGCGCGTTTGATTTCGCTGTCCCAGTACGCGCCTTTAACCAGACGGATCATCAGACGGCGACGGCTGCGGGTGGCGAGGTCGATCAGGTAGTCGATGACGAACGGGCAGCGCTTCTGGTAGGCCTGAATCACGAAACCGATGCCGTTCCAGCCGGCCAGCGCCGGTTCGAAGCACAGTTTCTCCAGCAGATCGAGGGAGATCTCTAATCGGTCGGCTTCTTCGGCATCGATGTTAATGCCGATATCGTACTGGCGTGCCAGCAGGGTCAGGGACTTCAGACGCGGGTACAGCTCATCCATCACGCGATCGTACTGCGCGCGGCTATAGCGTGGGTGCAGGGCAGACAGTTTGATAGAAATGCCCGGGCCTTCATAAATGCCGCGGCCGTTGGAGGCCTTACCAATGGCGTGAATAGCCTGCTGATAAGAAACCATATAGGCCTGGGCGTCGGCGGCGGTAAGCGCCGCTTCGCCGAGCATATCGTAGGAGTAGCGGAAGCCTTTCTCCTCCAGCTTGCGGGCGTTGGCCAGCGCTTCGGCAATGGTTTCGCCGGTGACGAACTGCTCGCCCATCAGGCGCATCGCCATGTCCACGCCTTTGCGCACCAGCGGTTCACCGCTTTTACCGATAATCCGGTTCAGCGAGCGCGACAGGCTGGTTTCGTTGTGGGTGGAGACCAGCTTGCCGGTAAACAGCAGCCCCCAGGTGGCGGCGTTAACAAATAATGACGGGCTGCGGCCAATATGCGACTGCCAGTTGCCGTTGCTGATTTTATCGCGAATTAAGGCATCGCGGGTTGCCTTGTCAGGAATACGCAGCAGCGCTTCCGCCAGGCACATCAGCGCTACCCCTTCCTGAGAGGAGAGGGAGAACTCTTGCAGCAGGCTTTGTACCATTCCGGCGCGACCGCTGGCGGTTTTCTGATTGCGTAGCTTTTCCGCTAGCTTCCAGGCGAGCTGATGCGCCTGCTCGGCGATCGGCTGCGGCAGGCGTGCCTGCTCCAGCAGCATGGGGACGGCGTCGGTTTCGCTGCGGCGCCAGGCGGCGGTGATCGCGGCGCGGGTGACCGACTGGGGCAGGATCTGCTCGGCGAACTCAAGGAACGGCTGAGGGTTGTCGTCGGCCGGCTGTGGCGTTTCGTCGCTTTCGTTAGCGGCACCGGACAGCAGCGCGGGCAGCTCCGGCAGGAGCTCGTCATTTTCCAGCTTTTCCAGATAATTGAAAATTGCCTGCTTGATTAGCCAGTGAGGGGTACGGTCGATTCGGGTCGCCGCACTCTTAATTCGCTCACGCGTTGCGTCATCCAGCTTAACCCCCATGGTGGTGGTGCCCATGCCATCTACTCCTGTTGCTCGGTTGTCATATTTTTTGCGTAACAGGAATATCACCCATGTTGCAACTTTGTGCAACCGTGTTAAATGTGACGTCTGTTGCAGGCTTAAAAATGAATTAATTGTTAAAGATAAAACTTATGATAAAGGCGCTGAGCAATACGTCATGGTGCGAGTTTTTATGCGCTACTTAACAGTTATTTCGGGTGCAACCTGAAAAAGCGTGAGGGAGTGCAACCTATAGAAAAATGCTATCTCCGGCCTGATGCATTCGATGTAAATGCAGTGTTAAATCGTTTGTGAAAAAATTCCGCTTCCGTCAGGATACGGTCGCTTCAAATGATTGCCCCGTTCCGGCAATGATAAAAAACGGCAAATTGGGATGTTGCCGACGCATATTTCTGGAGAGTTGAATGACTATTAGCACCCCGATGCTGGTGACTTTTCTTGTCTATATTTTTGGCATGATCCTCATTGGCTTTATTGCATGGCGCAACACCAAAAACTTTGATGACTATATTCTTGGCGGCCGCAGTCTTGGGCCATTCGTGACCGCGCTGTCCGCCGGTGCCTCTGATATGAGCGGCTGGCTGCTGATGGGCCTGCCGGGGGCGATTTTTATCGCCGGGATCTCTGAAAGCTGGATCGCTATCGGCCTGACCCTGGGCGCGTGGATCAACTGGAAGCTGGTTGCCGGGCGTCTGCGCGTGCATACCGAAGTCAATAATAATGCCTTAACCCTGCCGGACTATTTCACCGGCCGCTTTGAAGACAAGAGCCGCGTGCTGCGCATTATCTCTGCGCTGGTGATCCTGCTGTTCTTCACCATTTATTGCGCATCCGGAATTGTGGCCGGTGCGCGACTGTTTGAAAGCACCTTCGGTATGAGCTATGAAACCGCGCTGTGGGCGGGGGCGGCGGCGACCATCCTGTATACCTTCATCGGTGGTTTTCTGGCGGTGAGCTGGACCGACACCGTGCAGGCCAGCCTGATGATTTTCGCGCTGATCCTGACGCCGGTTATCGTTATTTTCGCCGTTGGCGGCCTTGGCGATTCGCTGGAAGTGATTAAGCAGAAGAGCATTGAGAACGTCGATATGCTCAAAGGGCTGAACTTTGTTGCCATTGTGTCGCTGATGGGCTGGGGGCTGGGTTACTTCGGCCAGCCGCACATTCTGGCGCGCTTTATGGCCGCGGATTCCCACCACAGCATTGTGCATGCGCGTCGTATCAGCATGACGTGGATGATCCTCTGCCTGGCCGGTGCGGTGGCGGTAGGCTTCTTCGGTATTGCCTACTTCCAGAACAACCCGGCGCTGGCCGGACCGGTTGGCCAGAACGCCGAACGCGTGTTTATCGAGCTGGCGCAGATTCTGTTTAACCCGTGGATTGCCGGTATTCTGCTGTCAGCGATTCTGGCTGCGGTGATGTCGACCCTGAGCTGCCAGCTGCTGGTGTGTTCAAGCGCGATTACCGAAGATCTGTACAAAGCGTTTCTGCGTAAAAACGCCAGCCAGAAAGAGCTGGTGTGGGTAGGGCGCCTGATGGTGCTGGTGGTGGCGCTGGTGGCCATTGCGCTGGCCGCTAACCCCGAAAACCGCGTACTGGGACTGGTGAGCTATGCGTGGGCTGGCTTCGGGGCTGCGTTTGGCCCGGTGGTCCTGTTCTCGGTGATGTGGTCACGTATGACCCGCAACGGCGCGCTGGCCGGGATGATCATCGGTGCCGTTACCGTTATCGTCTGGAAACAGTTCGGCTGGCTGGGGCTGTACGAAATTATTCCTGGCTTTATCTTCGGTAGCGTCGGCATTGTGCTGTTCAGCCTGCTGGATAAGGCGCCGTCGAAGACGATGCAGGCGCGTTTTGCTGAAGCAGACGCCCATTACCACTCTGCGCCGCCGTCACGTTTACAGGAACAGGAACAGCGGTAGGCTGGATAAGGCGTTTACGCCGCCATCCGGCAATATGAGCCGAACAGCCTGATGGCGCTACGCTTATCAGGCCTACGTAAACCCGCGGTTTCGCGGGTTTTTTACGCCCATTACTCTAGCGTGCTAGTGATAATCAACGCAACTATATCGTTGCTATTCTTTTACATCTCGTCATTATTTCCCACATATTTCACTTGTGTTTCTTTTTGGCTTAATGATAATCACTATCACTCACATTTACCTGTCTTTGCATAAGTTGACGGCGTTTCACATTTAAGGGTGTTTGCATGTTTGTTCCTTTTCTCATCATGTTGCGCGAAGGGCTGGAAGCAGCGCTGATTGTCAGCCTGATTGCCAGCTATCTGAAGCGAACCCAGCGCGGTCGCTGGATTGGGGTAATGTGGATTGGCGTTTTCCTGGCCGCCGCGCTGTGCCTGGGCTTGGGGATCTTTATTAACGAGACGACCGGCGAGTTCCCGCAAAAAGAGCAGGAACTGTTTGAAGGGCTGGTGGCGGTCATCGCCGTGGTTATCCTGACCTGGATGGTGTTCTGGATGCGTAAAGTCTCCCGCAACGTCAAACAGCAGCTGGAGCAGGCGGTAGACAATGCCCTGCAAAAGGGGAATAACCACGGCTGGGCGCTGATCATGATGGTCTTTTTCGCCGTGGCGCGCGAAGGGCTGGAGTCGGTCTTCTTCCTGCTGGCGGCTTTCCAGCAGGATCTCGGTATCTGGCCGCCGCTGGGTGCGATGCTCGGCCTGGCCACCGCGGTAGTGCTGGGCTTTCTGCTCTACTGGGGCGGTATTCGCCTGAACCTTGGCGTATTTTTCCGCTGGACGAGCCTGTTTATTCTGCTGGTCGCGGCTGGGCTGGCTGCGGGGGCGATTCGCGCCTTCCACGAAGCGGGCCTGTGGAACGCCTTCCAGGATGTCGCCTTCGATCTCAGCGGCACGCTGACCACGCATTCGCTTTTCGGCACCCTGCTGGAAGGTATCTTTGGCTATCAGGAAGCGCCGAGCATCAGCGAAGTGGCGGTCTATTTCCTGTATTTGATTCCGGCACTGGTGCTGTTCTTCTGGCCGCCGCGTGCAACAACGTCAACATCCCGTATCGCCCCTTGAAAGCGATAACGGTGATGGCATCACACTCTACTTATTGAAAGGGATGGACCATGACCAAGAACTTCCGCCGCAGCGCGTTGCAGACGGGGATTGCCGCGCTCTTCTCGACGGCGTTTATGGCACACGCTGCCGATATTCCGCAGGTTAAAGTGACGGTAAACGACAAACAGTGTGAACCGATGTCGATTACCGTGGACGCGGGTAAAACCCAGTTTATCATTCAGAACCACAGCCAGAAGGCGCTGGAATGGGAGATCCTGAAAGGGGTGATGGTGGTGGAAGAGCGCGAGAATATCGCGCCAGGCTTTACCCAGAAGATGACCGCCAACCTGCAGCCGGGTGAGTACGAGATGACCTGCGGCCTGTTGACCAACCCGAAAGGCAAGCTGATCGTGAAGGGAGAAGCGGGCAAAGACGTGGCGAAAGCCGACGCGCTGCGCGATCTGGGCGCGGCGATTACCGCGTATAAAGCCTACGTGACGGCCGAAACCGCCGAACTGGTCAAAGGCACTAAAGCCTTTACCGACGCGGTAAAAGCGGGCGATATCGAAAAAGCGAAATCCCTGTATGCGCCGACGCGTCAGCACTACGAGCGTATTGAACCGATTGCCGAGTTGTTCTCTGACCTCGACGGCAGCATTGACGCGCGTGAAGACGACTACGAACAAAAAGCGGCCGACCCGAAATTTACCGGCTTCCACCGTCTGGAAAAAGCGCTGTTTGGCGACAACAGCGTTAAGGGCATGGAGCACTACGCGACCCAGCTTAATGGCGACGTGCTGGAGCTGCAAAAACGTATCGACGAGCTGGCTTTCCCGCCGTCAAAAGTGGTGGGCGGTGCAGCTGGCCTGATTGAAGAAGTGGCCGCGAGCAAAATCAGCGGGGAAGAGGACCGCTACAGCCATACCGATCTGTGGGACTTCCAGGCGAATATCGACGGCGCACAGAAAATTGTCGACCTGCTGCGTCCGCAGCTGCAAAAAGAGAACGCCGCATTGCTGGCGAAAGTTGACGCCAACTTCAAGAAAGTGGACGGCATTCTCGCGAAATATCGCACGAAAGACGGTTTTGAAACTTATGACAAGTTGACCGATGCGGACCGTAATGCGCTGAAGGGGCCGATCACCACGCTGGCGGAAGATTTGTCTCAACTGCGCGGGATTCTGGGGCTGGATTAAGTAAGATGGCAAAGCAACACGCCGACGACCTGAATGAACCTTCACGTCGTCGTTTATTAAAAGGGATCGGCGCGCTGGGCGGCGCGCTGGCAATTTCAGGCGGTTGCCCGGTGGCGCACGCGGCGAAAGCCAGTGATGCGCCGGTGGCCAATAGCCGGATGGAAACCCAGCCGTTTTACGGCGAGCATCAGGCAGGCGTTTTGACGCCGCAGCAGGCTGCAATGATGCTGGTGGCGTTTGATGTGCTGGCGGCAGACAAATCAGACCTTGAGCGTCTGTTTCGTTTGCTGACGGACCGCATTGCTTTCCTCACCAAAGGTGGCCCGGCGCCGGATACGCCAAACCCGCGACTGCCGCCGATGGATTCGGGCATTCTCGGCGCGTTTATCGCGCCGGATAATCTGACCATCACGGTGTCGGTCGGACACTCGCTGTTTGATAGCCGCTTTGGCCTTGCCGATAAAGCGCCGAAGAAGCTGCAAAAAATGGTTCGTTTCCCGAATGATTCGCTGGATGCGGCGCTGTGCCACGGCGATCTGCTATTGCAGATTTGCGCCAACACGCAGGATACAGTGATCCATGCGCTGCGCGACATTATCAAGCACACGCCCGATTTGCTGAGCGTGCGCTGGAAGCGGGAAGGGTTTATCTCTGACCATGCCGCGCGCAGTAAAGGCAAAGAGACACCCATCAACCTGCTCGGTTTTAAAGACGGCACCGCCAACCCGGACGGCAGCGATAAACCGCTGATGGACGAGGTGGTGTGGGTAACGGGCGATCAGGGTGAACCCGCGTGGGCGAAGGGCGGTACTTATCAGGCTGTGCGCATTATTCAGTTCCACGTTGAGTCCTGGGATCGTACGCCGCTTAAAGAGCAGCAGACGATTTTCGGGCGTGATAAGCACAGCGGCGCGCCGCTGGGGATGAAGAACGAGCACGATACGCCTGACTACACCCGTGACCCGAACGGTGACGTGATTGCGCTGGACAGCCACATTCGTCTGGCCAACCCGCGCACTAAAGAGACGCAGTCGGGCCTGATGATGCGGCGGGGTTACAGCTACTCGCTGGGGGTGTCTAACTCGGGTCAACTCGATATGGGCCTGCTGTTTGTCTGCTATCAGCATGACCTTGAAAAAGGGTTCCTGACGGTGCAGAAACGCCTGAACGGTGAAGCGCTAGAGGAGTACGTGAAGCCGATTGGCGGCGGGTATTTCTTTGTGCTGCCGGGTGTGGCATCGGATAAGCGTTATTTGGGCAGCACGCTGTTGCAGGCTTGAGTACAGTCCCGGCGGTGCTTTGCTTGGCCGGGCTACATTGTACGGTGCACGCTTGTAGGCCGGATAAGGCGTTCACGCCGCCATCCGGCTGCCTATTTGTCGCCCGGGCGAGCGTAAGCGACCCCGGGATTTCTCCCAAACTTCAGAATATCGCCAAAAATCAGTCCTTTTTTTTCATTTCCCCCCTGATTGATATAAAACTGTCACATAAGTGTCAGATGCTATCTCTGAACGCTATCGTTATGTTTATGTAAAAATTATGTTGCATCTTTTGTTGATTTGGATGTAATAATAAATAAAGCGGTAGTTTCCGTTTCACTATGGAGATCGCGAATGGTAGCGTCCTTGACCGGACTCAACAAACCAACAGCCCGCACCATCCAGCGCGGAGGCCCTCTCTCCGGCAGCGATTTCGTCACCTCAATTTTTCAGCCAATGTGCATTCATCTCGTTGTTCCCGACGTATTGTGCGGTGCGCGTAGCCGTGCGTTTTCGTCATTTCGACAGGCAGTTGCTATGGCTTACAAGGAAGCCAAACCTCAGACGTTCGTGCGCATAATCGCGCTGTTTTTAGCGCGTGTGATGTAAACCAACAACTCAAGGTGCTATCCATGGGAAGACAGAAAGCAGTGATCAAAGCTCATCGCGAAGCAAAACGTGTGCTGAGGCGGGATTCACGCAGCCACAAACAACGTGAAGACGAATCGGTCACCTCGCTTGTGCAAATGGGTGGAGTGGAAGCGATTGGCATGGCGCGGGACAGCCGCGACCATTCGCCCATCGTGGCCCGCAATGACGCTCAGGCACGTTACCTGAATGCTATCGAGAGTAAGCAACTGATTTTCGCCACCGGCGAGGCAGGCTGCGGCAAGACCTGGATTAGCGCGGCCAAAGCGGCCGAGGCGCTGATACATAAGGATGTGAATAAAATCATCGTCACGCGCCCGGTCTTGCAGGCCGATGAAGATCTCGGCTTCCTGCCCGGCGACATCTCAGAGAAATTCGCGCCGTATTTCCGCCCCGTTTACGACGTGCTGGTAAAACGGCTGGGGGCTTCCTTTATGCAATATTGCCTGCGCCCGGAAATTGGTAAGGTAGAGATTGCGCCATTCGCCTATATGCGCGGACGTACATTTGAAAATGCGGTGGTGATTCTTGATGAGGCTCAGAACGTTACCGCAGCGCAAATGAAGATGTTTTTAACCCGCCTCGGGGAGAACGTCACGGTTATCGTCAACGGGGATATCACCCAATGTGACCTGCCGCGCGGCGTTCAGTCCGGTCTTAGTGACGCGCTGGATCGTTTTGAAGAAGATGAAATGATAGGCATTGTCCGCTTTACCAAAGATGACTGCGTGCGTTCGGCGCTGTGCCAGCGCACGCTGAAAGCCTACTATTAATCGCAGTTACGTCTGCAAAGCCCGGGAAACCGGGCTTTGTTGTTTTTGGTTGTTGCAAATCCAACAGTGGCAGCAGCAGCGTGTTGCATTTCACACTCCTTATCGCGCGATAACGGCATTAACGTACTGAAAAATATAAATAATAATGTATGGCACAAAGTTTGCTATCAATGCATATAACCTAAAAAGTTAAAGACGCAATAATTCATTCCATTTAATGATATGTATAAATATCAACCGGATGTTGCGTCTGAACGTGCTGATAACATTCAAGTGAGACCATGCTATGCCCGTAAATCACGCTGTTCCCGACTATACGCAACATGCGCCGAACGCCCATCGTATCGCCAGTGATGAAGAGGCGCTGAGCATCGCCCACGAGATCGCTGCTTTTTTACAGGCCGGCGCCTCCGAGCGAGACCTGAGCGGCGTAGTGCCGCCCGACGTCGTCAATACCTACTCCAACAGCGGGCTATGGGGGATAACCGTACCGCGCCGTTTTGGCGGGGCCGAAGTTTCCGCGGCGACGCTGGCGTCGGTGATTGCCATTATCTCGGCGGCAGATCCGGCGCTGGGGCAAATCCCGCAAAACCACTACTGCCTGCTGGAAGATATTCGCCTGCAGGGCAGCGAAGAACAGCAGCGCTACTTCTTCGATCTCGTGCTGCAGGGCTATCGATTTGCCAATGCGCTGTCGGAAACCGGCGGTAAAACGGTACAGGATATTCAGACCCGGCTGACCCAGACTGACGATGGCCTGCGCATTGACGGACGCAAAGGCTACTGCACGGGTTCACTGTATGCTCACTGGCTTGGCGTACTGGCGCTGGATGAGGATGGGCTGGCACAGCTGGCCTTCGTGCCGCGCAACACGCTGGGCGTGACGGTTGTCAACGACTGGGCCTGCCTGGGCCAGCGCACCACCTCCAGCGGTACGGTGCTGGTGGAGAACCTGCGGGTTGAGCCGTTCAATATCATTCCCAGCTGGAAATCTTACGCGACGCCCACTCTCGCCGGGCCGTTTGCCCAGCTCACGACGGCGGCTATTGATGCGGGGATCGCCCGCGCCGCGTTGAACGATACCGTCAGTTTTGTGAATCAGTTCGCTCGCCCGTGGATCGACGCAGGGGTGGAGCGGGCCGGAGACGATCCGCTGACGGTGTATCAGATTGGCGCGCTGGATAGCCGACTCGCCGCCGCTGAGGCGCTGCTTGAACAGGCGGGTAGAGTGCTCGACCGCTATAAACACACGCTGACCGAAGAGACCGTGGCGCTAGCGTCTATAGCGGTTGCTCGCGCCAAAATATTTACCACCGAAGCCGCGCTGGAGGCCTCGACGCGGCTGTTTGAGCTGGGCGGTACGCGCTCGACCCATCCGCGCTACAACTTCGATCGCCACTGGCGCAACGGGCGGGTTCACACGCTGCACGATCCGGTGCGCTGGAAGTATCACCTGCTGGGTAACTGGGTGTTGAACGGCAAAGCGCCCGCGCGCCACGACTGGAACTGAGGAGGCACGATGCTCGCTTTTCTGGCCGAAATGGATTGGGGTGACGTGGCGCAGGCGGGGGCAGATACCCTGACGATGCTGGCCTGGGCACTGGGCTTTACCGTACTGATCGGCCTGCCGCTGGGCGTGGTGCTCTACCTCACCGGGCAGCCGCGGCTGTTGCATGCCCCGATGCTGTATCGCGTGCTCTCGCTACTGGTTAACGTACTGCGATCGCTGCCGTTCATCATTTTGCTGATCGTCATGATCCCGTTGACCACGCTGATTACCGGCACCTCGTTGGGCGTGGAAGGTACCATTCCGCCGCTGGTCGCGGGCTGTGCGCCGTTCTTTGCACGATTGGTAGAGACGTCGTTGCGCGAAGTGGACCACGGGCTGGTGGAAGCCAGCTGGGCGATGGGCGGCAGCACCTGGCAGCTAATCTGGTACACGCTGCTGCCGGAGGCGCGATCGGGGCTGATTGCCGCCGTTACCGTCACGGCGATTGTGCTGGTGGATTACACCTCAATGGCCGGCGTTATCGGCGGCGGCGGGCTGGGAGATTTAGCCATACGCTTTGGCTACCAACGTTTTCAGACCGACGTGATGGCGGTGACGGTGGTGCTGCTGATTGCGCTGGTACAGGTTTTACAAATGAGCGGCGACCGCCTGGTGCGCCGTATGAGTCGTCAATAAATCGCTTAACAGGTATCAACAATGAAAAAAACCGTGATTGCCGGGCTGCTGGCGCTGTTCTCTTATTCGGCGATGGCCAATGAAACCCTGTTGGTAGGCGCCACGCCCGTTCCGCATGCTGAAATACTGGCGTTTGTGAAACCGGTGCTGGCGAAGGAAGGGGTAGATCTGAAAATCAAAGTCTTCAACGATTTTATTCAGCCTAACCAGCAGCTGGCGGAGAAAAATCTCGATGCCAACTACTATCAGTATCGCCCGTTCCTCGATGATTATAACAAAAACCGTCATACCAACCTGGTGCCGGTGGTGGGTGTCCACATCGAGCCGTTTGGCGCCTACTCGACGAAATATAAAAATCTGCACGACCTGCCGGACGGCGCAACGATCGCGATTCCTAACGATCCGGTCAATACCGGGCGCTCGCTGGTGCTGCTCAGCGAAGCGGGGCTGATTACGTTGAAAAACCCACAGGACCCGCAGTCGACGGAGAAAGATATCACCGCCAATCCACACCATTTCAAAATTCGCCCGCTGGAAGGGGCGATGCTGGCGCGGGCGCTGAATCAGGTGGATCTGGCGTTTGTCTTTGCTAACTATGCGCTGGAAGCGGGAATTGATACGGACAAAGCGTTGATCGTTGAAAAAGGCAAAAGCCTGTACGTCGAATATCTTGTGGCGCGCCCCGACAACATTAACGATCCCGGCATTCAAAAGCTGGCGAAAGCGCTTAATTCCGACGCGGTGCGCCAGTTTATTTTGACCCGTTATCAGGGAAAGATTGCCCCCGGTTTTTAGGAGACAGCGTATGACACAGCACCAGAATACGCCGCACATCCGCCTGCGTGGCATCAGTAAAGCCTACCCGAACGGCGTTCAGGCGCTGGAAGACATCAGTCTCGATATTCACGCGGGTGAAATATTCGGCATTATCGGGCGCAGCGGCGCGGGGAAATCGACGCTGCTGCGGCTGTTTAACCGCCTGGAGCGCGCCGATCGCGGCGAAATAGGTATTCACGACGTCCCCATTGATGGCGGCGGCAGCGGGCCGCTGCGCGATTTACGCCGCCGGGTGGCGATGATTTTCCAGCACTTCAATCTGCATTCCACCAGGACGGTGGCGGAGAATATTGAACTGCCGCTGCGAATGGCCGGTATTCCGGCCATCGAACGCCGCCGCCGCGTTGAGGAGATGCTTCGGTTGGTGGGGCTGGAGTCACTCCGCGCGAGCTATCCCTCGCAATTGTCCGGTGGGCAAAAACAGCGAACCGGGATTGCCAGGGCGCTGGTCACGCAGCCAGAAATTTTGCTCTGCGATGAGGCGACTTCGGCGCTCGATCCGGAAAATACGCTAGCCGTGCTGAGCCTGCTCAAAGAGATTAATCAGCGTCTGGGGCTGACCATTATTCTGATTACCCACGAGATGGACGTGATTCGTACGCTGTGCGATCGGGTGGCGGTGCTGGAGAAAGGACGGATTATTGAGCACGGTGAAGTCTGGCAGGTGTTTGGCGACCCGCAGCATGAGGTGACGCGCGGAATGCTCGGGACGCTGCATCACGGGCGCGAGGAGAATCGTGAAATCATGGTCGAAGGACAGCAGCTGATCACGCTGCATTTTAATGGTGTGAACGGGCGGGAACCGGATTTGCAGCAGATTGCGAAGGCGCTCGGTGGTCACCCGCAGCTGGTGTACAGCAGCTGTGAACCGATTCAGGGGCGGATCGTTGGGCAACTGCGGGTGCGTGTCGATACGCCGCTGACGGCGGAGTCTTTGCAGCGGGTGACTCAGGTCGCGGATAAGGTGGCGGTCAGGTAGACCGAGCGGCCCCCGGCGGCGCTGCGCTTGGCCGGGCTACGGGATTGTGCCGGGTCCGGGGTTCTCACCCCGCCTGATTGTGCAACAGGCGAAAAAAAAGCCCGTACTTGCGTACGAGCTCTTCTTTAAATATGGCGGTGAGGCGGGGATTGACTCGCTTCGCTCGCCCTGCGGGCAGCCCGTTCACTGTGTTCACGGTCTGTCCAACTGGCTGCGCCAGTTGTCGAACCCGGGTCCGGGGTTCTCACCCCGCCTGGTTGTGCAACAGGCGAAAAAAAAGCCCGTACTTGCGTACGAGCTCTTCTTTAAATATGGCGGTGAGGCGGGGATTCGAACCCCGGATACGTTGCCGTATACACACTTTCCAGGCGTGCTCCTTCAGCCACTCGGACACCTCACCATATTGTTTTGCTGCTCACCTTAGGTGGTCAACGGGGCGCTACTATAGGGAGTTGACCTAAAACGGTCAAGCATAATTTCGGCTTTCTTTATCGTTCGGTTAAGCATTGAGCATTCCCCCACCGTAAACGGCGGGGGAGGGGACTGACGCTGTGGATCGAGCCGCTCAATGCGTAATCACGCACTGCGCCTTTATGTCGCGGGAGCGCCATGTTTTTAACTTCTGTCGTTTTACATTTGACCAAAACGGCCAGCGTTAAAATCGCGAACGGCTTCGGCAATTTCGGTTTGACTGTTCATCACGAAGGGGCCATAGCCCACAATCGGTTCATTAATTGGTTCTCCGGCCAGCACCAGAACCCTGGCATCGCTGCTGGCGTGCAAATGCACCTGCTCGCCCTGATGACTCATGACAACCAGCTGCGCTTCCTGGACGGCACTTTCACCGTTGACCGTTACGCTACCCTCCAGCACCACCAGTGCGGTGCTCCAGCCGTCGGGCTGCTCAAACATGACCTCTTTGTCCTGATTAATCTGGATATCCCAGACGTTAAGCGGCGAGAAGGTGTGGGCCGGACCCCTGGTGTCGCGGTAGCGCCCGGCGATCGCGCGTAGCGTTCCGCTGTCATCCGGCAGCGCCACGACAGGGATCGATGCGGCTTCTATGCTCTGATATCCCGGCGCGGTCATCTTGTCTTTTGCCGGCAGATTGACCCACAGCTGGATCATTTTCAGCTCGCCGCCACGCTGGGCAAACGCTGCCGAGTGAAATTCCTGATGCAGAATGCCCGAGCCGGCGGTCATCCACTGCACGTCGCCGGGTCCAATAACGCCGCCTTTACCGGTAGAGTCACGATGCTCGACTTCTCCCGCGTAGACGAGAGTGACCGTCTCAAAACCGCGGTGCGGATGCTCACCCACGCCGCGTTTAGCACCGTCAGCGGGGAAGTGTTGCGGCCCGGCGTAATCAAGCAGTAAAAACGGGCTCAGGCTTTCGCCGTGCGACTGATAAGAAAATAACGAACGAACCGGAAAACCGTCGCCCACCCAGTGCGGACGTGGTGCGGTATAAACACCCGTAATTTTTTTCATGGTTTTCTCCTCAGGAGCGAGTCTGGATGTCAATAAGCTTATATTCGAGGGTAAATATCCGGTAGATAGCAAAAGTGACCTACACTGTTGCAAAAATAGAACGATGGAGTGGGTATGCAGGATCTCAATGATTTCGCGTGGTTTGTGCATGTGGTCGATCACGGTGGCTTTGCGGCGGCAGGCAGAGCGCTGGATATTCCCAAGTCAAAACTCAGCCGACGCATTGCCCAGTTGGAAGCGCAGCTCGGCGTGCGGCTGATTCACCGTACCACACGCCAGTTTACGGTCACCGACGTGGGGCAAACCTTTTATCAGCACTGCAAGGCGATGATGATTGAAGCGGAGGCGGCACAGGAGGCGATTGCGGTGTTACAGGCGGAGCCGCGTGGCAGCGTCAGGTTGACATGCCCGGTGACGTTACTGCATGTCCACATCGGCCCGATGCTGGCGCGCTTTATGCGGCGATACCCGGGCGTTCAGCTTCATCTGGAAGCAACCAATCGACGGGTTGACCTGATAGCAGAAGGCGTTGACGTCGCCATCCGCGTGCGGCCAAGGCCATTTGACGACAGTGACTTAGTGATGCGCGTGCTGGCCGATCGCGGGCATTGCCTCGTCGCCAGCCCGTCCCTGGTTGCGGAGCACGGCCTGCCGCGCTCGCCGGACGATCTGAGCCGCTGGCCAGGCTTAAGCATGGCGATGGGCAAACAGGTTCACTCATGGTCGCTTAGCGGACCGAACGGCGCGAAGGTGGACGTACATTTCACCCCGCGGCTGATCGCTAGCGATATGCTGGCGCTGCGTGAAGCCGCCGTCGCGGGAGTGGGCGTGGTACAGCTACCGCTCCTGATGGTGCGGGAACAGCTGGCGAAAGGCGCGCTGGTGCGCGTGCTGGAGGACTGGGAGCCGAAGCGGGAAGTCATTCACGCGGTATACCCCTCGCGTCGCGGTCAACTGCCCGCAGTGCGAGCGCTGGTGGATTTTCTCCGCGAGGAGTATGCGCAGATGATTGAAGAGTGACGTTTCCGGGCAGGTAATCAGGCGAGGTGGAAAGCCAGAGAATAGCCCTGTTCATGCCAGTGCTGTATCAATTCCTGCTGTCGGCGGGTGGGGGTAACCCCCGTCCAGACGAACAGCTGCTGGCCGGGAAACAGTTCAGGGCGCGGTGATTCCAGCGGCTCGGCGAGTACTGCAATATGCCAGCCCCGTTGAGAAAGCCGCCAGGCCTCAAGCCACAAACGCGTACGATCGTCGGTGTCCCAGCCCATCAGCAGCGCATCTTTGCCGGCTTTGCGGCGTGATTCGGACAGGCAGGAGGTGACAAACTCAATCAGCACGCCGTCGAGCAGGCTGCACATGATGCGGGCAGTGTTTTGGTCGAGGCTGAGACGTTGACGAACGGGAACAAAAACATGGTCGATCAGTGCATCACAGGGATGTTCACGACCTAATGCGCTGATTTTGGCGCGCAGCCGCGCCGGGCGAGCGGAGCGGAGTGCTGCCATCATCTCTTCCTGCAAGGCACTCCAGTCATCGTGCGTCGTGGTCTGACTTTCTTCAAGCAGCGCTTTGACTTTACCCACGGGCACGCCGCTTTTGATCCAGCGCTTTATCTCTTCGATACGCTGAATATCTTCTTCATCAAACTGCCGGTGGCCGCCTTCGCTACGCTGGGGCTTTAATAAGCCGTAGCGTCGCTGCCATGCGCGCAAGGTGACGGGATTGATACCGCATCGTTCGGCAACATCGCCTATGCTGTAAAAGCTCATACAATCCCTCATGCTATAACCAAACGTCCTGTATAAAAATAACGAATTCACCGCCATCTGTACAATTTATAATTTATTGTACAGTGCCGTTTGTACAGGTGTCATCGTGGATGATTACCTGCCGAGAAGAAGTAAGCGTAGAGGTGATTAAGATGGTAATTTATTGATTTTTAATGACAAAAAGGAATGACGCACGCCTTCGGCCGGAACCTCAGGCGAAATAATTCATTACAGTTCGGTTTTTTTCTCTGGCCAGGTGATGGCCGGGATCCCATAGTGGCACGGCGCCGCAAATAGATGCCCCTGGAATTCGGTAATCCCAGCAGATTCAAGCCACATCCACTCTTCCGCCTTTTCGACGCCTACCGCAGACACGGCAATTTCAAGTGACGAACAGCATTTGATGATGGCCTGAATAATGGCCTGGCGTGGGCCACTTTTGTGAACATCCTGAATAAGGTCGCGGTTGATTTTAATTCTGTCGGGCTGGAACTGCGCCAGCAGCTGCAGGCCCGCGAATCCCGCGCCAAAATGATCGATAGCGACGCTTATCCCAGAACCCTTCAGCGTACGCACGGCCTGAGTGAAAGCATCAAATTGCGAAATGGCTTCACTTTCAGTGAATTCGACGATGATTTGCTCGGGAATGAGGCCATTGTCGGCAATCGCCTGCAGCAAAATGTTGACCGCATCCGGCACGTTAACCAGCGTCATCGGCAGCAGGTTAATCGACAGCGTCAGATCGCCAATACCGAGCGCAACGGCAAGCGCGAAGGCCGTTTTCTTACTGTGCAGGTCAGCCAGATAAAGGTCGTCGCCGTTGAGTGAGTCAAAGAAAACCGCGGGAGAACCGCCGGAGGGCGCACGGACCAGCGCTTCAAGCGAGACAACCTCCTGAGCAAGCGGGTCAATAATGGGCTGAAATGCAAAGCCGCATTGCGCTTCGCAGTGGATGACGGAAGCGTCGAGGATGTGGTCGCGTTCAGTGGTGATAAACGCCCAGCTATCGGCGGGCGGGATCTCGAAATAATTTTCCTTTTCTACCGACTCGACAAACGTGCGAAAGAATTGCAACGCACGATCGTTATAGGTGAGCTGGTAGCGGGAAGTGCCTTTATTAAGAATGAGTTGCAGTACTTCTGTCCTGTCGTGTTCACGGAGATCGAAAAGCTCCATACCGACTTTGCCAAAGCGACGTGAAGGACCGTAATCGCAAAGTAGCTCGACGATGTTGTAGTGGCGGCGATCCTGGCAAATTGCGCGGTAGATGGGTTTTACCGTTTCTTCCGGACCCTCGAGGAGCTGAAAGAAATGCGTACCGTTGAACAGTAGGATGCCCGTGACGTCGGCATGACCATTTTTAAGATTCGCAGCGGCGACCATACTTTCGAGCGCTTTCACCGGCACGTCATCACAGAGATGGCTGCGGTAGATGATGGTAGTAAGCATGATTTTCCGGCGTAGGAGAGAAGGACCTTAACCCTAACAGATAGCAGCGTAATTAACACATTAAATTAACAAAAGTTTTACCGCTCATGATTATCACGCTTACGTTATGCCAGAAGGAGAGGGGGGTAGCGTTTTTTCTCTTTCAAAATTAGTACAATATCAATGGTTAAAAAATGAAAATTAGCACAGTAAGTAATTGAAAGTATTGCATTAGCATTTTTTGCTAAATTTTAAAACATGTGTTTGTACAGATATTGTGTACAATTTTTATGACTTTGAGTGACGAAGCGTTTACTTTTTTACTGATTCGTACAGGAGCATCTCATGCAGCAGAATGGTTACATTTTTGATACGGCTGGTGCCATCGCACAGTATTTCAATAAGGCCAGCCTGCCTACACAGCAGGAGACACTAGGAGAGATTGTGGTCGAAATTTTGCACGATGGGCGAAACCTTAATCGTAAATCATTGTGCACGAAATTACTGAGTCGCCTTGAACAGGCGTCCTGCGCTGAGGAAAAAGGTCATTACAATGCGTTAATCGGTTTACTTTTCGAACGCTGAGCGCAGGTCACGCCAGAGGCGAGCAGCAGCATGCTGCGACTTCGTTTCTGGCTCAAGGGGTATAAGAGAGCGGTAATGTACAAAAATGACATTGAGAAACTCACGGATGAACTTATCGGGCAGGCAGTGCTGTTATTGCTTAAACGCAACGTTCCAGTGAACTCAATGGCGCTGCTCACTCAGCTTCGTGCGATGCAGGCGACTGAAACTGAACGGTCCCGACGTGATGTTTTCCCGTCGCTGATTGCCCGCATTGAAGCGGCGACGGGTAAGCAAACCAAATTAACGCAGGGCGAGCATAGGGAAAATGCCCGATGGAGATCGCGCGACGGCTCGAGACAACGAAAAAGGAAAGTTCACTAAAACCTTTACTTATCAACAGTGGTGAAAAGAATGAACACAGCAATGATTCAACAACCCGATATTTACAGCGCTTTATCCGATCATTCTCTGTCCGATTATTTTCGTCATGCTGGCGATGTGCTTGCTGAGGAAGCGGCTGTATTAGGTTCAGCCATCCGACATATTCTGATGAACGGTGAGCATATTAATAATAAGAATATTATTTTATCACTTGTACAACGGCTGGAGGTCACCGCTGACGTGGTACAGGCAGATGTTATAAGAAAGACGCTGGAGATTGTGGTTGGTCATACCATGGATGATATTTGATCGCGATGTCAGCGGGTTAATTCATCCGTACTCTAACCCAATACGCTATGGCGGTCGGTAGACGCTGACCAGCCTGGTAATTGCCGTTTGATTTTCAGTGGAAAATGAACAATGTGCTGCGACGACTATGTACGGACGGGGCATGCCGACCTTTGGCTTTCCGACAACTATCTCCGCTGTGGCCTGGAGAATATTCTGACAAAGGTGTCCTTTGGCGATAACGCAATCCGCTATGTATTTTTAACTGAACATGAATATGCCGAAGTTATTAATCATAATTATAACCTGAGAAAAAGCAGGATAATTCTGCTGACCGATGGTTCGCGTTTTGAATTTCTCGATGACCTGTCGGTGTATCAGTTTCCGATGAAATCAAGCGTTGAAGAACTGCATGAATTTATTCTGTCGGTTGTGAATCAAAAAGGGCGACGGGCTGCCCGTAAAAACAGGGTGTTGCTGACGCCACGGGAACGACGGCTGATTGATTTAATTAAGCAGGGTAAACGCATGGCGGATATGGGCGATCACCTGGATCTGCATATCAAAACGATCTATCAGACGCGCCGGGCGCTGATAAAAAAGATGGGATGCAGCGGCGCGGTGGATCTGCTGAAAAAACTGCGCAGCGAAGTCTTTAACAACTGGCTGATGGAGAGCCATTAGTCATTCAGGGACGGACTTCTCACCCCACCATGCCATGCAACAGGCGAAAAAAAGCCCGTACTTGCGTACGAGCTCTTCTTTAAATATGGCGGTGAGGCGGGGATTGACTCGCTTCGCTCGCCCTGCGGGCAGCCCGTTCACGGCGTGCACGGTCTGTCCAACTGGCTGCGCCGCTACTCGGCCCATCCCTGGGCCTCGCCCCTCCGGGGCCAGCGCATGCGCTGTTCAAAATTGCTCCCGGCAATTTTGTGTCGAACCCGGGTCCGGGGTTCTCACCCCGCCAGGCTGTGCAACAGGCGAAAAAAAAGCCCGTACTTGCGTACGAGCTCTTCTTTAAATATGGCGGTGAGGCGGGGATTCGAACCCCGGATACGTTGCCGTATACACACTTTCCAGGCGTGCTCCTTCAGCCACTCGGACACCTCACCATATTGTCTTCCCAGCGTCGCTGGGACGAGCGCTAATGTAGGGAAAAGGCTCTCCAGCGTCAATAAACTTTTTCGAAAAATCGCGCGTTTAGACAAACTTCAATCAAATTGCTTCTTAAACATTCATAAATCGTCTTTTTTGCGATCGCCGCCGCATTTCCCGGGACAGCCTGGCGAAATTTGTTATTCTGTAAAATCACAAAAATAATCAAAAACCGCGTCCGATCGCACAAATACGGGCGCCCTGAGCTGGAGTCACTATGGAGATCATCTTTTATCACCCGACGTTTGATACCCCTTATTGGATTGCCGAACTGAGCAAAAAGCTGCCCGGTGCCAATATTCGTGCCTGGGTGCGCGGGGACAATGCGCCGGCTGACTATGCGCTGGTGTGGCATCCGCCGGTTGAGATGTTACAGGGCAGAACGCTGAAGGCGGTTTTTGCGCTGGGAGCGGGCGTTGACTCGATTCTCAGCAAGCTAAAGGCACATCCGGAGATGTTGCCATTGTCGATCCCCCTGTTCCGCCTTGAAGATACCGGCATGGGTATTCAGATGCAGGAATATGCGGTCAGCCAGGTGTTGCACTGGTTCCGTCGTTTTGATGATTATCAGGCGCAGCAGCGAGAATTTCTCTGGCAGCCGCTGGAGGACTATACCCACGATGCATTCACCGTTGGCATTATGGGCGCGGGGGTTCTTGGCTCAAAGGTCGCGGAAAGCCTGCTGGCGTGGGGTTTCCCGGTACGGGTCTGGAGCCGCAGCCGCAAAGCGTGGCCGCAGGTCACCAGTTTTGCCGGCGAAGGCGAACTGAGTGCGTTCCTCAGCGGTACCCGCGTCCTGATCAACCTGCTGCCGAATACCGCGGAAACCGCTGGCATTATTAAGGCACCGCTGCTTGCGCAGCTTCAGGACAATAGCTACGTGCTTAATCTGGCGCGCGGCGTTCACGTGGTTGAAGACGATCTGTTGGCGGCGCTGGACAGCGGTAAACTCAAAGCGGCGATGCTTGACGTGTTCAGCCGTGAACCGTTGCCGGCTGAAAGTCCGCTGTGGCGTCATCCGCGCGTCACCATGACGCCGCACGTGGCGGCCGTCACCCGTCCGCAGGAAGCTATCGCCTATATTGCCCGCACCATCACGCAGCTGGAGCGCGGTGAAACGCCAGGCGGGCAGGTCGACCGAGTTCGCGGCTATTGAGCCAGGCGTTATAAACGCACGCCATTCCTGCTATCCTTGGTTTATCACGAGAGAGGAGAAAGTGATGTATCCTGTTGACTTACATATGCATACTGTTGCGAGCACGCACGCTTACAGTACCTTGCATGACTATATTGCCGAGGCGAAACGGAAAGGGATTAAGCTCTTCGCCATCACCGATCATGGCCCGGACATGGCCGATGCGCCCCACTATTGGCACTTCGTGAATATGCGTATCTGGCCGCGCGTTGTCGATGGTGTGGGTATCCTGCGCGGTATTGAATCCAATATTAAAAATATTGCGGGTGAGATTGATTGCACCGGGCCGATGCTGACGTCGCTGGACTTTATTATCGCCGGGTTCCATGAGCCGGTTTTCGCGCCGCAGGACAAAGAGACCCATACTCAGGCGATGATCGCGGCGATGGCGAGCGGTAATGTGCATATGATTTCACACCCGGGAAACCCTAAATTCCCGGTGGATATTCCCGCCATCGCGGCGGCGGCGGCGAAATATCATGTGGCGCTGGAAATCAACAACTCATCGTTTGTCAGCTCGCGCGTCGGCAGTGAACATAACTGTCGGGCTATTGCCGCAGCGGTTCGGGATGCGGGGGGCTGGCTGGCCCTGGGCTCGGACTCGCACACCGCGTTCACGCTTGGTGAGTTTACCGAATGCCAGAAGATCCTTGATGCGGTTGATTTCCCGCAGGAGCGGATCCTGAACGTCACGCCGCGACGTTTTCTGAATTTCCTTGAGTCGCGCGGGATGCCGCCGATTCCTGAATTTGCTGAATTTTAACGACTAACTGGAATAATTGAATGAACGAGTTTTCTATCCTCTGCCGCGCGCTGGGTTCTCTGTACTACCGTCAGCCGCAGGATCCGCTGCTGGTGCCGCTGTTTACCCTGATTCGGGAAGGCAAGCTGGCGGCAAGCTGGCCGCTGGAGCAGGATGAACTGCTGGCTCGTCTGCAAAAAAGCTGCGATATCCAGCAGATTGCTGCCGACTATAACGCGCTGTTTGTGGGTGAAGAGTGCCGCGTGCCGCCGGTGCGCAGCGCCTGGGTAGAAGGGGCGAGCGAAGCGGAAGTGCGTGCGTTCCTCAGCGGTCAAGGTATGCCGCTGGGGGAGAGCCCGGCGGATCAGATGGGGACGCTGCTGTTGGCGGCTTCATGGCTGGAAGACAACGTTGAAGATGATAATGAGGCGCTGGAAACCCTGTTTGCCGACTATCTGTTACCGTGGTTTGAAACGTTCCTCGGGAAGGTCGAAGCTCATGCCACGACCGCCTTCTGGCGTACGATGGCACCGCTGACCCGCGAAGCGATTGCGGCCATGTGGGATGAGCTGCAGGAAGAAGCTGAAGAGTGATTTAAGTCACGCTTTTGGTGAAAATGAAATGTATATGATGAACATAATGTGCTCGTGATCTCATTATAACGGCGGGCATCTGCTAAGATGCTCGCCATGAACGTTATCTTAGCTATCGCAATCACAACAGGCATTCTCTCCGGTATCTGGGGATGGGTGGCCGTGTCTCTCGGACTCTTGAGCTGGGCCGGTTTTCTTGGCTGTACGGCCTATTTCGCCTGTCCGCAGGGCGGGCTGAAAGGGCTGGCTATTTCCACCTGCACGACCATGAGCGGGGTTGTCTGGGCGCTGGTGATTATCTACGGCAGCGCATTAGCGCCGCATCTGGAGATTGTCGGCTACATGATGACTGGCGTCGTGGCATTTCTGATGTGCATTCAGTCTAAGCAGCTGCTGTTGTCATTTGTCCCCGGCACGTTTATTGGCGCTTGCGCTACGTTCGCAGGACAGGGCGACTGGCGCGCGGTTGTGCCGTCGCTGCTGGTGGGGTTGTTGTTTGGCTATGCCATGAAAAACAGCGGCCTATGGCTGGCGAATCGTAAGGCGGAACGTAAGCAAACGGAAGAATCGGCGCTATAACGGTTCAGACATGACGAAGACAAAACGGCGGCGGGGGAATACCCTGGCCGCCGTTTTTTTGTCACGCGATCTTAATGTTTGAAGTTATCGTTAGCCCAGGAAACGGCCTGTGTGCGGTTTTTGACGGCTATTTTCTTAAATAAATGATAGAGATGCGTTTTAACGGTACTCTCACTAATAAAGAGCGCACGGGCGATCTCAAGATTGGAGGCACCGATCCGCAGCTTGTTCAGGATCTCTTTCTCGCGATAGGTGAGAATAGTACTTTCCGAATTATCATAGCGATAGTTACCGGAATGCATAATAAGATAGCTTGCTAATTTACGTGAAAAGTAGCATTCGCCTTCCATCACCTTTTGCAGCCCTTTGACCAGAAAGTGTTCTTCATCATGTTCATAGAATATGCCGCTGATGTGCGGCCATGCCTCGATGTCGGGATAGGAGTACTCTTCTGGCGTGTTGAACAGCAATAATTTTGCACCGTTGTTCAATTTGCACAGCGCTTCCTGCCAGGCCTTCATTAACCGTCTATCGGTATCCATCATATCGAAAAGGATAATGCCCGGGTCTAAATTATCAATGTTAACTAGATGAATATTAACAATTTTAATTTCCATCCTGAGTAACTTTTTCAAATTCTGCGACAGGGCACAAGACTGTAATGAAGGCCTTGTGACTAAGGAGAGAGTCTGGTTTGTCGAGGTAAGCTCTTTTGCCATGATGAGTCCCCAATATAAATTATGCAGCAGGCAAATATTATCAAATCATCTATTTAAGCACTGCTGAAATGTGGTTGCTGTATGGATGAAGTGTTTCAAATAAGAGAATTAAAACTAAAGTTTCTTAATTTAAAATTTAGACGCTGATAAACCTAAATCAAGAAATAATCATGAAACATAATGTAAAAATAAATTACAAAATGTAAATAGGGCCGATTTATTAAGTTTTTAACCTGCATTCTTAATGATCATACATATTGCGCCTTTATATTTTATTTTGTTATTATTCAATATGATATCGACTGGTTTATTTTAAGTAATATGATCGCATCAGACAATTTGTGTGATGATTGCGTGTGACCTTAAGCACTTTTCAAACTTTTGTTGAATCGTCTTCTTTATAACGTGTTGTTTTCCGTGTGCGTTATTCGGTTAGCCTCTCGGAGGATTTATTAATACTAAAGGTTGACTTTTTGAAAATAAATCAACCTTTGTTATGAGATCGCCACACCAAACTGGTATGCATTCTCATCCATATAGCATCGAGTCACTCAGTATTATCGGTGTGGTAAACATAATGCAGCTTTCCTTCGATATTTCTAACATGGCGGGGTGGTTTGTTTTCAAAAGTATGATGAGCTAACCGAATACAGATAAATGGGATGCGGTCTGCACTACGGGTTTTATTTAAATTCGTGGCGAGGATTATTATACCATCAAATACTGTGCGTAATCTTTTTTCAGATTGTGCCGGGCAGCTATCAACTTATTTTTGGCCATTATTTTCTTCTTTCGACATTGTCTGCGATAACGGATTGAAAGAAAGACCATTATCTGCAGATTGGCTTTTATCTATATCGTCAGAATGCTAGGTCATTTATCAATGGGTGTCGTGATTATCACCAGTTCTATTTTGTATACATTGCAAAATAATCGATTGTTACGGCAATAGCATACAGCAACTTATAACGTGTGAAAGGGTTCATCATGAAAATGAAGCAACTCGCCATCATTATGGCGCTCACCGTTTTATACCCTGCGACGACTATATATGCCGTAGCTGCAGGTGAGAATGGTAATAACGACAACCGCGGTCAAAATTCAAATAACCGGGGGAATGGCAACGACAACGGAAATGGCGGAAACGGTCAGGATAACGGTCAGGGCGGAGGCGGCAATAGCGGCAGCGACCATGGAGGCGGCGGCAACGGAGGCGGCGGCAACGGCGGTGGTGGCGACCATGGAGGCGGTGGCAACGGAGGCGGCGGTAACGGCGGTGGTGGCGACCATGGAGGCGGCGGCAACGGAGGCGGCGGTAACGGCGGCGGCGGCAATGGAGGCGGCGGTAACGGCGGCGGCGGCAACGGAGGCGGTGGTAACGGCGGCGGCGGCAACGGAGGCGGCGGCAACGGCGGTGGTGGCAACGGAGGCGGTGGCAACGGAGGCGGCGGCAACGGAGGCGGTGGCAACGGAGGCGGCGGCAATGGAGGCGGCGGCAACGGAGGCGGTGGCAACGGAGGCGGCGGCAACGGAGGCGGTGGCAACGGAGGCGGCGGCAATGGAGGCGGCGGCAACGGAGGCGGTGGCAACGGAGGCGGTGGCAACGGAGGCGGCGGCAATGGAGGCGGCGGTAACGGAGGCGGCGGTAACGGCGGTGGTGGCGACCATGGCGGCGGCAACGGCGGTGGTGGCAACGGAGGCGGTGGTAACGGCGGTGGCGGCAATGGAGGCGGCGATAACGGCGGTGGTGGCCAAGGCAGCGGCGGTGGCGATCACGGCGGTATGGGTGGTGGCCAGGGCGGCAGCGACGGTGGCGATCACGGTGGTATGGGTGGCGGCCAGGGCGGCAGCGGCGGCGATCACGGCGGTATGGGTGGTGGCCAGGGCGGCAGCGGCGGCGATCACGGCGGTATGGGTGGTGGCCAGGGCGGCAGCGACGGTGGCGATCACGGTGGTATGGGTGGTGGCCAGGGCGGCAGCGGCGGCGATCACGGCGGTATGGGTGGTGGTCAGGGCGGCAGCGGCGGCGATCACGGTGGTATGGGTGGTGGCCAGGGCGGCAGCGGCGGCGATCACGGCGGTATGGATGGTGGCCAGGGCGGCAGCGGCGGCAATCACGGCGGTATGGGTGGTGGCCAGGGCGGCAGCGGTGGCGATCACGGCGGTATGGGCGGTAATGGCGGCGGTCAGGGTCATAACCCGTTTGGTGGTCATGATAACCACGGTGGCAACGGCGGCGGCAACCAGGGCGGTGGTGATAACCACGGCGGTATGGGCGGCGGTCAGGGTCATAACCCGTTTGGCGGCCATGGTAATCACGGTGGCAACGGCGGCGGTGGCAACCAGGGCGGCGGTGATAATCACGGCGGTATGGGCGGCGGCCAGGGTCATAACCCGTTTGGCGGTCATGGTAATCACGGTGGCAATGGCGGCGGTGGTAACCAGGGCGGTGGTGATAATCACGGCGGTATGGGCGGCGGCCAGGGTCATAACCCGTTTGGCGGTCATGGTCACCACGGCGGTAACGGCGGCGGCGATGATAATCATGGCGGCGGTCACCACGGCGGTAACGGCGGCGGCGATGATAATCATGGCGGCGGTCACCACGGCGGAAACGGCGGCGGCGATGGTAACCATGGCGGTGGTCACCACGGCGGAAACGGCGGCGGCGATGATAACCATGGCGGTGGTCACCACGGTGGTAACGGCGGCGGCGGTAACAACGGCGGCGGTAACAACGGCGGTGGCAACAATGGCGGCGGTAATAACGGTGGCAGCAATGGTGGTAGTAACGTCGGCGGGGTTCAAACAACCAGCGGAATTACGGGCACCACGGTGACGACGACCGGAAGACAATCAAGCGGCAACAACGGCGACAGGTCGCGCTCCGGCTTGTGCAACCAACCGGGTGCTATTGGCTGTAACTTCCGCTAATTGAGCGATAACGCTTTATCGTTAACAAAGCATCAAGACAGATCGTTAGTAAAAGGCCGTAACCCAAGCGTTACGGCCTTTTTTTGTCGTTTGCACGGCAGGCATAAAGTATATGGTTCAGTTGCCGATAATGAGTCTAACTATATAAATTTTCTATATAAAAAGAGATTGCAATTGGCAGGCTTGGTTACTATTGTAAACATAATGTTTACAAAATGTGCTAACTAACCATTTCTGCTTCGGGACAGATCCTGCTCAGGGACGATCTCAGATAAACGGGGAGTTACCATGCAAACATTTACGCGCATTTTCATTCCGATCGTTTCACTGCTGTCTGTTTTTACAACCGGAGCGCTGGCGGCAAACAGCGGTGTTATCCATTTCCGTGGGCAGATTGTCGAATCCCCCTGTGATTATCAAACCCTACCGGGCAAAGTGGGGGTCAGCTGTTATCAGGATGGAAAAACCCGGCACCAGTCGGTTCCCATCCATACGCTGCTGGACGGGCGGCAGTTCGTGAATGAAAAAAGCACCGCCAACCTGCGCTGGATTGATAAGGATAAAAAAACAGCAGTCCTCACCGTGGAATACAAATAGCCGAAACGAAATGACGAGTCGTGTTGTCTATGGTAGATAATCGATTTGTCTGAGTGAGAGGATAGTAAGCATGGCCGAACGAATTCAGGTGCTGCAGGGGGATATCACCACCCTGGAGGTGGATGTTATCGTCAATGCAGCCAACCCTTCGTTAATGGGCGGTGGCGGCGTTGATGGTGCGATTCATCGCGCTGCCGGGCCGTCGTTACAGGAAGCCTGCGCGGTTGTGCGTCAGCAGCAGGGGACCTGTCCGACGGGGCATGCGGTGATTACGCATGCGGGAAACCTGAAAGCAAAAGCCGTGATTCACACGGTCGGGCCGGTGTGGCAGGGGGGCGGTGAGCAGGAAGCATCGTTGTTACAGCAGGCGTATTATAACAGCCTTCAGCTGGCGCTGGATAATGGCTATCACACGCTCGCCTTTCCGGCGATCTCAACGGGCGCTTATGGCTACCCGCTGAAGGCGGCAACGGAAATCGCCGTCAGCACGGTGGCGGCATTTTTGACCCGCCGTAGCCTACCGGAGACGGTCTATTTCGTGTGCTTTGATGACGCGACCACCCGGTTGTATCGGGAGGTACTTGGCCAGACGAGAATCCCCGTTCTGGCCAACGATGCGAACACTTAGTGGCTGGCAGCCTGGGTTTTCGTCACCTTTTGCTGCGGTTTACCGGAAAACAGGAAACGCAGCAACGGGATACGCAGGTGAATTTCATAGAGCACCAGCGCACAGCCGACCACAAAGACCAGCCCCGTCAGGAAGCCGAGTGAGTTTGAGCTGATGCTCGGCATAATCCATGCGCCATAGAACAGCGTTAGCGGATGGTGTACTAAATAGATAAACAAGGAAGCATTCACGAAATAGGTCACGCGGGCAGACTGGAAGTTGAGCATGCGGTGACCGAACGAGAACACGACGTTCACCATCCACAGCCCCAGCACCATCGTAATCAGGTATTCCGTTTCATACATCCATGCGTCGCCAGAACCATAGTGCTGGTTCAGGCGGTAGGCGATAAAGCCGAGCAGCGCCGCGACGATGCACCACGGTGACGGGGTGGTGAACAGGGTTTTGAGCTTTGGATGAATAAAGGCCAGCGCGCCCAGGATAAAGAACGGCACGTAAAATAGCGTCTGCATCACTACAAAGTTGAACAGCCCATCGCTCAGAATCGGCGGATAGACGATGAAAATGGTGCGACGGATGGCGGCGTAGAGCAGGCCAAGCAGCAGAAACATGACCGTCAGTTTGCCCATCGTCATGTTATCGAAAAGATCCGCGCGACGGCGCGTCTGGCGACGGCGCATAAAGCGGAAGGCCATAATCCCGAGCGTGGTGAGCACCACCAGCACAAGCAGGAACCACAGGTGTGACACCAGCTCCCAGGCCAGCGTATTATATTTTTGGTAAAACGTCAGCGTATGCCACGTTTCCGTCTTACCCTTAACGTATTGCAGCATCAAAAATTGCGGCAGCGTGAGCAGCGGAATGGCGGTTAGCATCGGGATACCGACCCGTTCCACGCGAACTTTCCACCATTTTTTCAGCGGGTAACGCAGAAAAAGCATGTAGGAAAAGTAGCCGGAAATGACAAAGAACACCTGCATGCGAAACGCGTGCACAAAATCGTTAAACAGCGTCAGCCACCATGACGGCGTCGGGCTGTTCATATGCCAGGTGTGGGTCGAATACAAAAGTGAGATGTGAAAGGGGATCCCCAGCAGCATCAGCCAGGCCCGGATCGAGTCGAGAAAATATTCACGCTGTGCGGGTTTGTTATTCATAGGGTTAGGTACGATTCTCAGACTAATCGCCTTACAGCGTAAGGTGATAAAGTTTACATTCGTTGGCAACCCTACACGAACTCTGGTTACCTGTCTCCAGGATAAGCACGCAAAGTGCAAAGCGCAGTTAACAGTTGCTTACTCGATAAGCCACCGCGCTCAACAATACGGGGATTATGTTGTCGGATAGCTTGAATTTCCAGTAAAATGGATCGGATCGATTTAAGCACACAAAGGGGGAAGTGCTTAGTTATATGAAACAGAAACCACAGATGATGAAACTGCGTTGGTTAGGCGCAGCCGTAATGTTGTCCCTGTGTACTTCATCTGCATGGGCATTCAGTATTGATGACGTTGCAAAGCAGGCTAAAACGCTGGCGGGCAAGAGCTACGAAGCGCCAAAAAGCAACCTGCCTTCCGTCTTCCGCGACATGAAATACGCGGACTACCAGCAAATCCAGTTTAATCACGATAAGGCATACTGGAGCAAAGTTAAGACCCCGTTTAAGCTCGAATTCTACCATCAGGGTATGTATTTCGACACGCCGGTGACGATTAATGAAGTCACGGCAACCTCCGTGCGCAAAATTAAGTACAGCCCGGACTACTTCACGTTCGGCGACGTTCAGCATGACAAAGATACCGTGAAGGATCTTGGCTTCGCGGGCTTCAAAGTGCTGTACCCGATCAACAGCAAAGACAAAAACGACGAAATCGTCAGCATGCTGGGCGCCAGCTACTTCCGCGTGCTGGGTCAGGGCCAGGTTTATGGTCTGTCCGCTCGCGGTCTGGCGATTGATACCGCCCTGCCGTCCGGCGAAGAGTTCCCGCGTTTTCGCGAATACTGGATCGAGCGTCCGAAAGCGACCGACAAGCGCCTGACGATTTATGCGCTGCTGGATTCCCCGCGCGCGACCGGTGCTTACCGCTTCGTGGTGATGCCGGGCCGCGATACCGTGGTTGACGTACAGACCAAAATTTATCTGCGCGATAAAGTCGGTAAGCTGGGCGTCGCGCCGCTGACCAGCATGTTCCTGTTCGGGCCGAACCAGCCTTCTACCACAACCAACTATCGCCCGGCGCTGCACGACTCTAACGGTCTGTCTATTCATGCCGGTAACGATGAGTGGATCTGGCGTCCGCTGAACAACCCGAAACATCTGGCCGTCAGCAGCTATGCGACCGAAAACCCGCAGGGCTTTGGCCTGTTACAGCGTGGCCGCCAGTTCTCTCGTTTCGAAGATCTTGATGACCGCTACGATCTGCGCCCAAGCGCCTGGATCACCCCGAAAGGCGATTGGGGCAAAGGCACCGTTGAGCTGGTAGAGATTCCGACCAACGACGAAACCAACGATAACATCGTTGCATACTGGACGCCGGACAAGCTGCCGGAAGCCGGTAAAGAGATGAACTATAAGTACACCATCACCTTCACCCGTGACGAAGACAAACTGCACGATGCGGACAGCGCATACGTGATGCAGACGCGTCGCTCCACCGGTGATGTGAAGCAGTCGAACCTGATCCGTCAGCCGGACGGTACGCAGGCGTTTATCATCGACTTTACCGGCGCGGATATGCGCAAAATGCCGCAGGACACGCCGGTAACGGCGCAGGCCAGCATCGGTGATAACGGTGAAATCGTTGAAAACAGCGTTCGCTACAATCCGGTGACCAAAGGCTGGCGTCTGACGCTGCGCGTGAAGGTGAAAGATCCGAAGAAAACCACTGAAATGCGCGCTGCGCTGGTCAACGCTGACCAGACGCTGAGTGAAACCTGGAGCTATCAGCTGCCTGCAAATGAATAAGACAACGAAGTATATCGACGCACTGTCGCTTACGGATGCAGAAAAAGCGGCGCTCCCGGACACGACGCTGCGCGCCGTGCACGAAGCGCTGGATGACGAGCATCAGGCTTTTCCACGCGATGACGACACGCCGCTGGCGTCCGTGAAGGCGCGTCTGGAAGAGGGCTGGCCGGACTCCCTGGGCGGCGAGCAGCTTATCAAAGACGACGAAGGGCGCACGCAGCTGCAGGCGATGCCGAAAGCAACGCGCTCTTCTATGTTCCCGGACCCGTGGCGGACCAACCCGGTCGGCCGCTTTTGGGATCGTCTACGTGGTCGCGATGTCACCCCGCGCTACCTGTCTCGTCTCACCAAAGAAGAGCAGGAGCATGAGGCGAAATGGCGTACGGTGGGTTCGTTACGCCGTTACACCCTGTTGATCCTGACGCTGGCGCAGACCGTCGTCGCCACCTGGTATATGAAGACCATCCTGCCGTATCAGGGCTGGGCGCTGATTAACCCGGCCGATATGGTCGGGCAAAATCTGTGGGTCTCCTTTATGCAGCTGCTGCCATATCTGCTGCAAACCGGGATTCTGATCCTTTTCGCCGTGCTGTTCTGCTGGGTCTCCGCCGGTTTCTGGACCGCGCTGATGGGCTTCTTACAGCTGCTGATAGGTCGCGATAAGTACAGTATTTCTGCGTCAACCGTTGGCGATGAGCCGCTAAATCCAGAGCACCGGACGGCGCTGATCATGCCTATCTGTAATGAAGACGTCTCTCGCGTCTTCGCCGGCCTGCGTGCGACCTGGGAGTCGGTGAAGGCCACGGGCCAGCAGAAGCACTTCGACGTGTATATCCTCAGCGACAGCTACAATCCGGATATCTGCGTTGCGGAGCAAAAGGCCTGGATGGAGCTGATTGCCGAAGTGCAAGGGGAAGGGCAGATCTTCTATCGCCGTCGCCGCCGTCGCGTGAAGCGTAAAAGCGGTAACATCGATGATTTCTGTCGTCGTTGGGGTAACCAGTACAGCTATATGGTCGTGCTGGACGCTGACTCGGTGATGTCCGGCGACTGCCTGACTAACCTGGTGCGTCTGATGGAAGCGAATCCGAACGCGGGGATCATCCAGTCTTCGCCGCGCGCTTCCGGTATGGACACCCTGTACGCGCGCTGCCAGCAGTTTGCTACCCGCGTCTACGGGCCGTTGTTTACCGCCGGTCTGCACTTCTGGCAGCTCGGTGAATCGCACTATTGGGGGCACAACGCCATCATCCGCGTGAAGCCGTTTATCGAGCACTGCGCGCTGGCGCCGCTGCCGGGCGACGGTAACTTTGCCGGGTCGATTCTGTCGCATGACTTTGTTGAAGCCGCGCTGATGCGTCGCGCAGGGTGGGGCGTATGGATCGCCTACGACCTGCCGGGCTCCTATGAAGAACTGCCGCCGAACCTGCTGGACGAACTGAAGCGTGACCGCCGCTGGTGTCAGGGTAACCTGATGAACTTCCGCCTGTTCCTGGTGAAAGGGATGCACCCGGTTCACCGTGCGGTGTTCCTGACCGGCGTGATGTCCTACCTGTCTGCGCCGCTGTGGTTTATGTTCCTGGCCCTGTCGACCGCACTGCAGGTGGTTCACGCCCTGACCGAGCCGCAGTACTTCCTGCAGCCGCGTCAGCTGTTCCCGGTATGGCCACAGTGGCGTCCTGAGCTGGCGATTGCGCTGTTTGCATCGACCATGGTGCTGCTGTTCCTGCCGAAACTGCTGAGTATCATCCTCGTATGGTGCAAAGGGTCGAAAGAGTACGGCGGTTTTATGCGCGTGACGATCTCTCTGCTGCTTGAAGTCCTGTTCTCTGTGCTGCTGGCGCCGGTACGTATGCTGTTCCACACCGTGTTTGTGGTCAGCGCGTTCCTCGGCTGGGAAGTGGTCTGGAACTCGCCGCAGCGTGACGATGACTCTACGCCGTGGAGCGAAGCCTTTATGCGTCATGGTTCTCAGCTGCTGCTGGGGCTGGTATGGGCGGTCGGGATGGCGTGGCTGGATCTGCGCTTCCTGTTCTGGCTGGCGCCGATTGTGTTCTCGCTGATCCTCTCGCCATTCGTGTCGGTGATTTCCAGCCGTTCCACTATGGGGCTGCGCACCAAGCGCTGGAAGCTGTTCCTGATTCCGGAAGAGTACAGCACGCCGAAAGTGCTGGCCGATACCGAAGCCTATCTGGAACAGAACCGTGCGCGCGTGCTGGACGATGGCTTTATGCACGCGGTGTTTAACCCGTCGTTTAACGCCCTGGCCACGGCGATGGCCACCGCGCGTCACCGCGCGAGCCACGTGCTGGAGATCGCTCGCGATCGCCACGTCGAGCAGGCGCTGAACGAAACGCCGGACAAGCTGAACCGCGATCGTCGCCTGGTACTGCTGAGCGACCCGGTCACGCTGTCGCGAATGCACTATCGTGTTTGGGCCGCACCGGAGAAATACTCCTCATGGGTGGCCGAGTACGATAAGCTGACGCTGAACCCGCTGGCGCTGAAAGCCAAATAGCGCGGCGCTTCTCTGGCGTCGGTATTGTGCCTCGTCCGGGCTGCCGGTTAGTAGCCCGGGCAAGTGTGGCACCGCCAGAGAGGGCTCTGAGCCATTGTTTGCCGCAAAAAATACCGGCCATCAAGCCGGTATTTTTTTGTCTGTTTAATGAGGAGAATGACGTGATAAGAATCATACTGGTTGCCGCCATGGCGATCGTGCTCAGCGGATGCGGTAGTATTATCAGTCGAACGATCCCCGGGCAGGGCCACGGAAACCAGTACTATCCGGGCGTGAAGTGGGACCTGCGCGACTCTGCCTGGCGCTATGTCACCATCATCGACCTGCCGTTTTCACTGGTGTTTGACACGCTGCTGCTCCCTATTGACGCCAGCCATGGCCCCTACGAGTAGCTAGCGTTCATCCCATTCATCCGCGGCGGTCTGCCCCTCTTCCGTATCGAGAGAGGGCTCCAGCTGGTATTCGCCTTCGTCCCACTCGTGCAGCGTGTTTTCCTCCAGCCACTCCTGACGCAGTTCTATCTCATCAAAATCGCCGTCAAACACGCTCTGCGCGGCTTCACCGCTGAGCATAGGCAGACACTCTCCTTCACCGTCTTCATCGGCGAAGAACTCGGCCTGCCACATGATGTCACCGTCTTGTAAAACGTACTTTTGCATATTGAACTGCTGTACGTCCGCTTCACTCTCCTCAAGACCAGGGTTATCGGCGAGAAAAGTTTCGCGTGCCGCATCAATAGCTTCTTCGAGCGTGGCGTATAAAGTCATCTCAACTCCCTGCAATTTGACGTGGTATTTAGGGAAATAATAGCTGAAGTTTTCGGTTGTACACGCCCTGCGCGATGTTTTCATACTCAGCGCAGGGCAGGGATGACTAGGGGCGGGAGGGCTCGGGGCTACGGCGCAGGCTAAAACCGGTATAAATAGCGTTAAACAGGACCACCGTGGCGGTGACGCAGAATACGGCGCGGAAACCGTAGTTGGCCGACACCGCGGCGCCGATTAGCGGCCCGGTGACGTTACCGATATCGCGGAACGACTGGTTATAGCTGAATATGCGCCCGGCGATCTGATTACTGGAGTTATAGACCAGCAGCGTTTGGACGGCCGGCAGCAGCGCGCCGTCAGCGGCACCGAGCAGAAAACGCAGAATGCCAAGCTGCAGCGGGTTTTGTACAAACGACATGGGAATCAGCAGCAGCACGGAAACGATCAGCGCGGCAATCAGAATTTTTTCTGGCCCAATACGATCGCCCAGCTTGCCTAACCGCGGCGCGCAGATCAACGCCGCCACGCCGGGTACCGAGGCTATCATGCCGCTGACAAAGGCAATATCGCTGATGTTACCCGCTAAATCGCGGACGTAGAGCGTCAGAATGGGGGCAATCGAGCCGGTCGCCACCTGAATAATCAGCGTGGTGACGAACAGGCTGAGCACCAGTTCGCGGTTTTTCAGCGAACCAAACACCTCTTTGACGTGCAGCATCTCTTTTTTGGACACCGGCGTGAACTGTTCGCGGATGAAAAACAGCGTCAGCACAAAGCAGATAAACAGCACGGTAGCGGTCATAAAGAACACCGGACGCAGACCATAGTTATCGGCCAGAAAGCCGCCGGCCAGCGGCCCGAGCAGCGCACCGCTGACGGCGCCGGTGGACAGCGTGCCCAGCGCCCAACCGCTCTTATGGCGTGGAATTTGCGTGGCGATCAGCGCATTGGCGTTGGGAATAAAGCCGCCAAGCAGGCCGAGCAGCGCGCGCAGAATCAGAAACTGCCAGATATTCTGCGCCATCCCCATCAGCAGCATGACGATAGCCATGCCTAGCGCCGAGCGCAGCAGCATGATTTTACGCCCCTTGCGGTCGGCTAATCCGCCCCACAGCGGCGAGGCGATAGCGGAAAACAGGAACGTGATGCTGAATACCAGGCCAGACCACATGTTCAGCGCGCCATGTCCGGTCACGCCAAGCTGTTCAACGTAAAGCGGGAGGAAGGGCATGACGAGGCTGAAGGCGGCGCCGGTTAAAAAACAGCCTAGCCAGACGACAGCGAGGTTACGCTTCCAGTTAATGGGGGCATCTGAGGGTTGCATAAGGTTCCGTAGGAAAAAGGGTGTATTTGTAAGCCTGCTAATTATGCGCCTGTGTTCATATCACCGCAACGCGAAGGGCTTTTAAAGCTAAAACGCGCGCGGTCGGGGACCGCGCACGGGGGATCAGTAGCGAGAAGGAACGCCTTCCGGGCGGGTTTTAAAGCGTCGGTGCAGCCACATATATTGCTCGGGGGCCATCATGATGCATTTCTCAACGACGGTGTTCATCCACGCCGCGGTAGTTTCAGCATCATCGAGCGGCGGATTACACTCCGGTTCAAGGATGATCAGCTCATAGCCTTTACCGTCCGGCTTACGACGCGGTACGAACGGTACCACGCAGGCCTTTGACATTTTGGCCAGCATCCAGGTGCCGGAGGTCGTCGCGGCGTCTTTAACCGCAAACAGCGGTACAAACACGCTGGCGCGCGGGCCGTAGTCGTGATCCGGCGCGTACCAGATAATCTCGCCGTTTTTCAGCGCTCTGATCATGCCCTTCAGATCCTTACGATCGATCATGCTTTTATTCGAGCGCATGCGGCCCCAGGTCTGCAGCCAGTCAAGAACCGGATTGTCGTTTGGCCGATAGACGCCGATCCCCGGGTTATGGATACCGAACATACGGGCACCCATTTCGAGGGTCAGGAAATGGATACCGATCAGCAGAACGCCGCGCCCTGAATCCTGCACGCTGCGAATGTGTTCGAGGCCGCTGGCGTCCATCCAGCGATTGATGCGTTTAGTCGGCCAGAACCAGGCGATGCCGGTTTCCATCACGCCCATGCCCACGGACTCAAAATTCTTTACCACCATTCGGTGACGCTCGGCCGCGCTCATTTCCGGGAAACAGAGCTCAAGGTTGCGATAGGCAATTTTCGCGCGGCGCTTCATCAAGCGCATGGCCAGATGCCCCATGGCGTTGCCGAGGCGATAGATGACCGGATACGGCAGTTGAACAACCAGCCAGAGCAGGCCAATACCCAGCCAGGAGGGCCAGTAGCGGGGGTGCAGCAGCGCAGCGGTGAACTTAGGTAACTGGGTCATGTGTTTCCTGTTTTTACGAGCAACGGGTTCTATTGTCGCACTATTTTTCCCTCAACCAAAATGCGGGGGGCGCAAGTGGCGCTATTTTAGGCAGAGTTTTTACGCGCCAGGATTAATGGTGATGAAAATGTAGCGCAAAATGTGGGGATGTAAATTAACGATGATTGCTATATCATGCGCCCCGATCATAACTCTCCATTCTCTTTTGCAGGATAAGAACACCATGCCAGTGTTGCATAACCGCATTTCGAATGAGACGCTGAAAGCGCAAATGCTGGCTGAAACCGAGCCGCGCACCACCATCTCATTCTATAAATATTTCACCATCGTCGATCCAAAAGCGACCCGCGATGCCCTCTACATTGCGCTGACCGAACTGAAGGTCTTTGGTCGCATCTATCTCGCCCATGAAGGGATTAACGCCCAGATAAGCGTGCCGGCAAGTCAGGTCGGAAGCCTGCGTGAGCGTCTGTACCGCTTCGATCCGGCGCTGAAGGACCTGCGTCTGAACATCGCGCTGGATGATGACGGCAAATCCTTCTGGGTGCTGCGTATGAAGGTGCGCGATCGTATCGTGGCCGACGGCATTGACGATCCGACCTTTGACGCCAGCGACGTTGGCGATTATCTGAAGGCGGCGGAAGTGAACGCCATGCTTGACGATCCGGATGCGGTGTTTATCGATATGCGTAATCATTACGAATATGAGGTAGGCCATTTCGAACAGGCGCTGGAGATCCCGGCGGACACCTTCCGCGAACAGCTGCCGAAAGCCGTTGAGATGATGCAGGAACATAAAGATAAAAAGATCGTGATGTACTGTACCGGCGGTATTCGTTGTGAAAAAGCCAGCGCATGGATGAAACACAACGGCTTTAAGCAGGTGTGGCATATTGAAGGCGGAATCATTGAATACGCCCGCCGCGCTCGCGAGCAGGGGCTGCCGGTGCGCTTTATTGGCAAGAATTTTGTCTTTGATGAGCGGATGGGCGAGCGTATTTCCGATGAGGTCATCGCGCATTGCCACCAGTGCGGAACGCCGTGCGACAGCCACACCAACTGTCTTAATGACGGCTGCCATCTGCTGTTTATCCAGTGCCCGGCCTGTGCCGAGAAGTTCGAAGGCTGCTGCAGTGAAGTGTGTCAGGAAGAACACAAGCTGCCGGAAGAGGAACAGCGTCAGCGCCGCGCCGGCCGTGAAAACGGCAATAAGATCTTTAATAAATCGCGCGGCCGTCTGAATACCCGTCTGGGGATCCCCGACCCCCAGACGCATAATGACTAGCTGAAATAGAGCCAGAGAAGGTCGGCGATGGCCAACAGCATCGATAGCGTCAGATAGAGCATCAGATGCTCGCGAATATTGTTGACCAGAAAGTAGAACAGACGGCGCATAGTCATTCCTGCTAAACGGCCCCGCATCGTCGGGGCCGTTGCTATTTTAGCGGTTAAAGCGGGTGAGGGCGAAGGGACTTAAGTCGAATGCCGGGGCTTGCTGCTGCGCAAACTGCGCGGCAATTTCGCCCAGCACGGTGGCAAACTTAAATCCGTGACCGCTGAGACCGCCGATAAACAGCACATCGGGCTGGCCCGGCAGGGTATCAATAATAAAATCTTCGTCTGGCGAATTGTCATAGGTGCAGGCTGCTCCGTGCAGACAGCCGCCGATACCCGGCAGAATCTGACGCAGGAAGCTAAATGCCTCCGAGCCGTCGGTGGCTACTGCGCCAAACGCTTTACGTTCTTGCGGCTGGTGAATCAGCTGGCCACCGTTGTGCTTACCTATCTTCAGTTCGTTGTCGACGGCCGGAAAACCGTAGAACTGATCGCCGTTCGGCAGCTCGCCGGTGAAGGCCGGGAAGTTATTTTTTTGGCTGTAGCGGCCGTCGGCCTGAAACCAGGCAAAAACCTTACGTACCGGCTGAATCGGCAGCTCAGGGTAAAACTGCTTTACCCAGGTCCCGGCGGTCAGCAGCAGTTTTTTACCTCGCCAGCTACCTTCGGCGGTGTCAATCGTCACGCCGTCAGCATCGCTGTGAATCGCGGTGACCGGGCAGTTAAACAGCTGGGCGCAGCCAGCCTCTTTGGCCATGGCAATCAGCGTTTTGACCGCCAGCTCGCTTTTCAGTACGCCAGAACCCGGCTCGAAAATAGCCCGGTAATGGGCGGGTACGGTAATCTCCGGCCAGCGGGCCATCAGCGCGTCGGCATCAAGCTGCTCTACCTCGAGGTTAAACTGTGCGGCGCTGTGGGCCACGGTGCGCAAAAATTCGGAATCAGCAGGGCCAAGATTGACCACGCCGCTGCGCTCGAACAACGGCTCGCCGCTGACGGCGGCCAGTTCGTCCCACAGCGCCTGGGCACGCAGCACCAGCGGAACATACTTCTCGCCTTCGCCGTAGGCATGACGCATCAGGCGGGTGTCGCCGTGGTGGCTGCCTTCATGATGAGGCGGCATATGGGCGTCGGTCATCAGAACGTTCAGGCCCGCTTTACGGGCGTAATATCCAGCCGCGGCACCAACGGAGCCGCTGCCCAGAATAATGAGATCGTATTGCATAGTCTTTCCTGACGCGATAATAAGGCCGAAATCTGTGTTTTGTAGAGTAATTAAGCCACAGTTGTTATACAAGCGTGAAAACAAGAAAGGCACCCTAAGGTGCCTGTTTGCCCGAAATCGGCGGAAAGTATCGGCGTTAGTGCCTGCGATACTCGTTGACCTGGTAATCGCCAGATTCAATTTTGGCAATCCCGGCTTCCAGTATGGAAATAAACTGACGTGCGACGTCCGTGGTTAGCCACAAGGTCTGGCCAACTTCTGCCTCTTTGCTGCTCGATTGATTGGGGTCTTGGTAGTGCAGGCGCAACATCAGCGCATCATAGCTGTCTACGGTGCTGATGTCCCATCCGACGAGGGGATGGGTCTGGATGACTTCATTATTCTTTTCCATCATAACCCCTTATTTACGTGTTAAAAGGCAACAACTCTCGAGGTTTAATGCAATTTTTTGTGAAGCTTTATCAGTATACAACACTTCAATAAATACTCGAGAATCGAAATCAAAAGCAACATAAATTCCTGAGTCAGCGGCCTGTTTGCGCAATAAACAACCATGTCGGCCATTGTTTTGCCGCTAATGTAAAAAGTGGGGATGGATCACAAAAAAACAAGCGGGAAGATAAAAAAGCCGGGGCGACCCGGCAAAGACACAATGAGGGAAAAACTAATCGGTGATGAACCAGTCGTCGGCGCTTTCCCAGGTTTCCTGGAGGATTTCGCTGATGCGGTCTTTGTCTTCTTTAATGCCGCCGATCACGGAAAGGTTATTGTTGGCCGCATAGCGCACGCTGACGGCGCCATCACGGTCCGGAAATTGAGAGTTGATACGGCGGGAAAGTTCGTTGGCCAGCGCGTCTAAGGCGCCTGCCGGCAACGCGGTGGTTTTTGCAATAGTGACTTCAATGCGCATAATTGCCCCCTGTGTAATATACTGTATATTTATACAGTCACTCGCGAATATTTACAACAGGGGGCGTGATTTTATTTTTTTACCGTCCAGCGCAGCGTTTCCCCGGCGAGGAACGGCACCAGGGTGTCATCGCTCAGGGCGATGCTTTCGGCGACCTGGCTTTCTTCGCGCACCAGTTCGACGTAGCCGTCGTTCACCGGCAGGCCGTAGAAACGCGGGCCGTTGAGGGAGCAGAAGCCCTCAAAGTGCGATAAGGCATTCATCTCTTCAAACACCGTTGCGTAGCTGCCCAACGCGGTCGGCGCATTAAAGCAGCCGGCGCAGCCGCAGCTGGCTTCTTTACGATGGCGAGCGTGGGGCGCGGAGTCGGTGCCGAGGAACGCGCGTTCAAAGCCGCTAGCGACCAGCTCACGCAGCGCCTGCTGGTGAATATTACGCTTGAGAATCGGCAGGCAGTACAGATGCGGGCGCACGCCGCCGACCAGCATATGGTTACGGTTAAACATCAGATGCTGCGGTGTGATAGTGGCGGCAAGCAGATCGTTACCGTCGCGCACGTACTCGGCGGCATCTTTGGTGGTGATATGCTCAAACACCACTTTCAGGCCCTGCAGGCGCTGGCGCAGCGGCTCCATGACGGTGTCGATAAAGCGCGCTTCACGGTCGAAGATATCGATGTCCGCGTGGGTGACTTCACCGTGCACCAGCAGCGGCATACCCAATTTTTCCATGCGCTCAAGCACCGGCATAATCGCATCGGTGCTGGTGACGCCGTGGCTGGAGTTGGTGGTGGCATTGGCCGGGTACAGCTTGGCGGCGGTGAATACGCCTTCGTTAAAGCCGCGCTCCAGCTCATTCGGATCGAGAGTATCGGTCAGATAGCAGGTCATCAGCGGCGTGAAATCGTGCCCGGCGGGAACGGCGTCGAGAATACGCTGGCGGTAAGCGATCGCGGCGTCGACGGTGGTAATCGGCGGAACCAGGTTCGGCATGATAATTGCGCGGCCATACAGCTCACTGGTATACGGTACAACCGTTTTCAGCATCTCGCCGTCGCGAAGATGGATGTGCCAGTCGTCTGGGCGGCGAATTTTCAGAACTTGCGGTAGTGCGGTCATGTAAGGCTCCGGCTGGTGGGATATCAGTCATTTTTGCCGGGCACTAAGGATAAGCGGAAACGTTTTCCTTTGCATCCTTTTCTGTAAAAAATAACGCGGGGAGGGTGATGCCCGATACGCGATCGGGCATACGTGGCACGAGGCTTAATTGGTGAACGGGATGATAATTTCGCCCGGCTTGACTTCAATGCCCTTGGCGTATTTCTTCGCCAGCGCTTCGCCTCTGCTGGCGTCTTCTTTCAGCACATAGGCCGGCTGCTGGTTAAAGTAGGTACGCAGGGACTGGTTGAGATACGGGATTAACGTCTGTACGACTGACTGCATTTTCTCTGGCGTCACTTTGGCATCCACCACTTCCATTTCCTGCAGGTAAATGGCTCCCTGCTCCTGGTTAAACACCGGCAGCGCCTTCAGCGTCAGCGCGATGTTGGCTTTCTGGCTGCCAAACAACGAATTCAGGTCCAGCTTCGCATCGCCGCTGAGGGTCACTTTATTGGGCTCTGCGCGGCCAATCGCACTGGTCAGATTGTTAAGGACGATATGGGCGTCGGCGACGCCGGGGACCCCGATATCTTTGGAGAAGTTATTCCGTTTTTGCAACGCCTGGTTAATCTCCTGCTCGCTGACGGAATACTGCGTCAGCTGATTACAGCCGACGACCAGACCGCTGACGATCAGGGCGGCAATGACAAACAATTTTTTCATGGGGTTCCTCAACGTAAAGCGTTGTATGCATCCTGACATAAAGCAGCATACGCTGTCAGTAGGTCTCTGACAGCGGAAAATACTGAAAGTGCCGCCGACGGACAAAATGGCTGAGGCCGTGGGCCGCGAAACGGCGTGAAAGCGGTCGCGTACGCCGATCAATAACGCCACGAGACGGGGCACCGATGACAAAAAAACCGCCGCTGCGTTTTATCACATTTCTCAATTGCTTAGCCGCAGAGGCCCGGCCAGGCGAAACATCTTCATTTTCCGCGCTATCTCACCTTTTCACGTATTGCCAGCGGTAACCCTTTTTTATCACAATGCAAAAAGACAGCGTGTTGTTTTCATTGGCTGCCGTCAGGCAGGTATAGTGAAATGACCAGGGTATAGATTGGGTACAGGAGTAGTGAGATGTTTGGCTATCGCAGTAATGTGCCGAAAGTGAGGTTAACGACGGACCGGCTGGTTGTTCGGCTGATCCATGACCGCGACGCATGGCGTCTGGCGGACTATTACGCCGAAAATCGGCAGTTTTTAAAACCCTGGGAGCCCATTCGCGATGACAGCCACTGCTACCCCTCCGGGTGGCAGGCGCGCCTGTCGATGATTAATGAATTCCATAAGCAGGGCACGGCCTTTTATTTTGCGCTGCTCGACCCGGAAGAGAAGGAAATTATCGGTGTAGCCAATTTCTCCAACGTGGTGCGCGGTTCATTTCACGCCTGCTATCTCGGTTACTCGATTGGCCAGAAATGGCAGGGGCAGGGCATGATGTACGAAGCGCTCACCAGCGCCATTCGCTATATGCAGCGCACGCAGCATATTCACCGCATTATGGCGAACTATATGCCGCATAATCAGCGCAGCGGGAATCTGCTGGCGCGCCTTGGCTTCGAAAAAGAAGGTTATGCGAAGGACTACTTATTGATTGACGGCGAATGGCGCGATCACGTGCTGACCGCGTTAACCACCCCACAATGGACGCCTGGCCGCTAAGGAAAAACGATGAAATACCAATTAACACCTCTTGAAGCTCGAGTGATCGGCTGTCTGCTGGAAAAGCAGGTCACCACGCCGGAGCAGTATCCGCTGTCCATTAACGCCGTGGCGACGGCCTGTAACCAGAAAACCAACCGCGAGCCGGTGATGACGCTCAGCGAAGCCGAGGTGCAGGAGCAGCTCGATACCCTGGTGAAGCGCCATTATTTACGCACGGTGAGCGGCTTCGGCAATCGTGTGACCAAATACGAGCAGCGTTTTTGTAACTCTGAGTTCGGCGATCTGAAGCTCTCCTCCGCGGAAGTGGCGCTGGTCACTACGCTGCTGCTGCGCGGGGCTCAAACCCCTGGCGAGCTGCGCGGTCGCGCCCAGCGGATGCACGAATTTGCCGATATGGCGGAAGTCGAAAGCACCCTTGAACGGCTGGCAAACCGCGAGGACGGCCCGTTTGTGGTGCGCCTGCCGCGCGAGCCGGGTAAACGTGAAAGCCGCTACATGCATCTGTTCAGCGGCGAGGTCGACCTCCAGACTGCGGCGGTTCAGAGCGACGCGTCGGCGGTCGATGACGATCTGCGCGCGCGCGTTGAGGTGCTGGAAGGTGAGGTTGCCGAACTGAAACAGCGGCTGGATTCACTGCTGGCGCATTTAGGGGAGTAATCAGCATGGCGAAGATTCGCATTGGCGTCGTTGGGCTGGGCGGAATCGCCCAGAAGGCGTGGCTGCCGGTCGTCAGCGCGGCGACCGACTGGACGCTGCAGGCGGCGTGGTCGCCGGGCAAAGAGAAAGCGCTGAAGGTGTGCGAAGCCTACCGAATGCCGTATGCCGACTCGCTGGCGTCGTTGGCGGCCCAGTGCGACGCGGTCTTTGTGCATAGCTCTACCGCCTCGCACTACGCGGTGGTGAGCGAGCTGCTCAATGCCGGCGTTCACGTCTGCGTGGATAAGCCGCTGGCCGATAAGCTCGACGACGCCGAACGCCTGGTGGCGCTGGCGGCACGTAAAAATCTGACCCTGATGGTGGGCTTTAACCGTCGCTTCTCGCCGCTGTATCGCGAGCTGAAAAAGCGCGCGGGAGAGATGTCTTCGCTGCGCATGGATAAACACCGTAGCGATAGCGTCGGGCCGCACGATCTGCGCTTTACCCTGCTTGATGATTACCTGCACGTGGTCGACACCGCGCTATGGCTGGCGGGGGGCAGAGCGAAGCTCGGCGGCGGCGTTCTGCACACCACCGACGAAGGCTGTCTGTTCTATGCTGAGCATCACTTCAGTCAGCCGGGTCTGCAAATCACCACCAGCATGCACCGCCGCGCGGGCAGCCAGCGTGAGTCAGTGCTGGCGGTCGCGGACGGTGGTCTGTACGACGTGACCGACATGCGCGAATGGCGTGAGGAGCGCGGCGCGGGCGTGGTGACCCGGCCGATTCCCGGCTGGCAAACCACGCTTGAGCAGCGCGGTTTTGTGGGTTGCGCGCGACACTTTATCGAATGCGTGCAAAATCAGACCGTTCCGGAAACGGCGGGAGAGCAGGCCATCCTGGCGCAGCGTATCGTTGAAGGGCTGTGGCGTGAGGCGATCCGCGAGTAGGACGTGCCGTAGGCCGGATAAGCGCAGCGCCATCCGGCACCCTATGGCACATGACCGGAGCAATCCACTGTAACAACTGGCAGTAGCAATTCATCCCGAACCCGGTAGACTAACGCCACTTTTTTAGCGCTCATCCATCGGGCGCTCGTTCCGGTTTGTGGAATCACAAGTTAATGAACCTATTAAAATCGCTGGCAGCCGTCAGCTCGATGACAATGTTTTCGCGCGTGCTGGGTTTTGCGCGCGACGCGATTGTGGCCAGGGTGTTTGGTGCCGGTATGGCAACCGACGCCTTTTTCGTGGCGTTTAAGCTGCCGAACCTGCTGCGCCGTATCTTTGCCGAAGGCGCTTTTTCCCAAGCATTCGTGCCGATTCTTGCCGAATACAAAAGCAAACAGGGCGAAGAGGCCACGCGGGTCTTTGTCGCCTATGTCTCCGGGCTGCTGACGCTGGCGCTGGCGATCGTCACCGTGCTCGGGATGCTGGCGGCGCCGTGGGTGATCACCATTACCGCACCGGGCTTTGCCGATACCGCCGATAAGTTTGCGCTGACCACGCAGCTGCTGCGCATTACCTTCCCGTATATCCTGCTGATCTCGCTGGCTTCGCTGGTGGGGGCCATTCTGAACACCTGGAACCGTTTCTCGGTGCCGGCCTTTGCGCCGACGTTCCTCAATATCAGCATGATAGGCTTTGCGCTGTTTGCCGCGCCGCACTTCCATCCGCCGGTGCTGGCGCTGGCGTGGGCGGTAACGGTCGGCGGCGTGCTGCAGCTGGCCTATCAGCTGCCGCACCTGAAAAAAATTGGCATGCTGGTGCTGCCGCGTATCAGCTTTAAAGATGCTGGCGCGGTGCGGGTGGTGAAACAGATGGGGCCGGCGATCCTCGGCGTCTCGGTCAGCCAGATCTCACTCATCATCAATACCATCTTTGCTTCGTTCCTCGTCTCGGGCTCCGTGTCGTGGATGTACTACGCCGATCGCCTGATGGAGTTCCCCTCCGGCGTGCTGGGCGTGGCGCTGGGCACCATTCTGCTGCCGTCGCTGTCGAAAAGTTTCGCCAGCGGCAACCACGATGAATATTGCCGCCTGATGGACTGGGGGCTGCGTTTATGCTTCCTGCTGGCGCTGCCGAGCGCCGTGGCGTTGGGTATTCTGGCTAAACCGCTCACCGTCGCGCTGTTCCAGTATGGCAAGTTTACCGCCTTTGACGCGGCCATGACTCAGCGCGCGCTGGTCGCCTACTCGGTTGGCCTGATGGGGCTGATTGTGGTGAAGGTGCTGGCGCCGGGCTTTTACTCGCGTCAGGACATTAAAACGCCGGTTAAAATTGCCATCGTGACGCTGATCATGACCCAGGTGATGAACCTGGCGTTTATCGGCCCGCTTAAACACGCCGGGCTGTCGCTGTCGATTGGTCTGGCAGCCTGTCTGAACGCTGCGCTGCTGTACTGGCAACTGCGTAAGCAGAAAATCTTCACGCCGCAGCCGGGCTGGGGCGCGTTCTTAGTGCGTCTGGTGGTGTCGGTGCTGGTCATGGCGGCCGCGCTGCTCGGCATGATGTACGTGATGCCGGAGTGGTCGCTGGGCACCATGCCATATCGTCTGCTGCGCCTGCTGGGCGTGGTGGTGGTCGGCGTGGTGGCCTATTTTGCGACGCTGGCGATTCTGGGCTTCAAGATTAAAGAGTTTGCGCGCCGGACGGCGTAATGAAGGGGCACTTCGCGGGGTCGTTTTTGACCCCGCACGCTGTCAGACAGAGAATTTCTTCGCGCTGCGGGCGATAGGGTTGCCCGCCGCCTGACCATCCTTTCCGTACAGCCCCGTTTCCTGATACGGCTTCAGTACCGCAATCGCCTGCTGGTTGCGGACAATCTGCCCTTCCAGAAGCCAGCCGTTATGCTGGTTTAAGCGACGCAGCTGCTGCGTGGTCTCGGTAATATGCTGCCAGCGGCCGCTGATGTCTTCAGCATCGTCGCTGCGCTGGGCGTCTTGTTCGACGCGACGCTGTTTTTCCAGGTAGTCCAGCGTGGCCAGCAGAGAGCTTTTCTCTTCCGTAATGCTGGCAAGCTGCAGGCCGTTAACGTTACCCGCAGAGAGCTGCTGTTGCTCAGCATCCATCACCGTTTTCAACGAATGAAGGATGCTGGTCATTTGGTCCAGAATGGCTGACAAACTGCTCATGTGATTATTTACTCTGCAGATAATCTTGCGTGTCCTGGATTAACGCGTCGGCAATTTTACCGGTGTCCATCTTTAACTCGCCGTTACGAATGGCGGTTTTCAGTTCCTCAACGCGCGCCATATTGATATCACCGCTGCTTGAACGGGTCAGTGCGGTCTGTGCATTGCTCAGGGTGACGCTGGCGCTGGTGGCCGTTTCGGTTTTTTCCGCGCGCACTTTCTGTGAATGGGTTTCCGGAGTTTCGCGATGCTGTACCGCCGTTACCGCTTTCAAAGATGATGTACGATCGATGCTCATGATGTATTCCTCATTGGAGGCTTTTGTATGGCGCAGGCGCCGACTCTCATTAATTGTTAATTATCTATCGGCAAGCGACACATATTCTTTAAGAAGTTTATAGATTAATCAGAATATTCCCATCAGCGCCGACCTGCCCGCTGACCACCTGGCCAGAGGGCATTCGCACCCGCGCGTTCTGGGCAACGGCGGCGTTATTTAACGCCTGGCCTTCACTATTAATACTAAAGCCTTCACCCTGCGCAACCACCATGACTTTTTGCCCGGCTTTCACCCGCCATGACTGGCGCACCATCGACAGCTGAAGCGGCTGGCCTATCGCCACGTCGCGCAGGCTGATGGCATCTTCTGCCTGCGACAGCGTGAGCATCGTACGCGGCGGTAGCTGGTCGAGTCGCCCACGCATCAACGCCACGCTCTGTGCTTCGATGGGGGCTCCGCGCACGATGGGGGCGGCGGCGACCACGTAGTTACCCATCGCTTGTACGTTGACCTGTAAAAACTGTTTCGCGTTTCCGCACTGGGCCTGCACCGTCAAATTTCCCCACAGCCGCGAGTTGCCCGGCGTGCTGAACGTGGGCGCTTCGCAGGCAAGCGGCTGGCGTTGCGTATTGCGCAGACTCACGCTGACTTCATCGCTAAAACCGGCAAGCCGCTGGCTAAAAAACGCAGTCAGCTGCGTCTGAATATCGGCCGCCTGAACCAGCGGGCTAAAGGCCAGTATCGCAGCGGTGAGTGGGGCAATGAGCTGACGCATTGAACGCTCCAGTGGGTGGCGAATGGACGTATTTTACCCATCTTGCGATGACATCAACGCAACAAATAGCGACGCATATTGCGTTTATTCCGGCGATGACGCGCGCGTAATGAGAATTAAGCTGTCGGCTGAAACTTTGTCATTAGCGGAGGAGACATGCTCGATAAACTCGACGCCGCATTACGTTTTCAGCAAGAGGCATTAAACCTGCGCGCCGAACGGCAGGAAATTCTGGCTGCCAATATCGCGAACGCCGATACCCCAGGGTTTCAGGCGCGCGATATTGATTTTTCCAGCGAACTTAAAAAAGTGATGGCGCGCGGACGTCCGGAAAACAGCGGCGTGGCGCTGACCCTGACCTCTGAACGGCATATTCCAGCCCAGGCGATCTCTACGCCCAACGCCGATCTGTTGTATCGCATTCCTGACCAGCCCGCGTTGGACGGCAACACCGTCGATATGGACCGGGAACGCACGCAGTTCGCCGATAACAGCCTCCAGTACCAGACCGGGCTTTCGGTTCTGGGCGGACAAATCAAGGGCATGATGAGTGTCCTGCAGGGGAACTAATCCATGGCATTACTCAATATCTTCGACGTTGCCGGCTCCGCGCTAACCGCGCAGTCCAAACGTCTTAACGTGGCCGCCAGTAACCTGGCGAACGCCGACAGCGTAGCCGGGCCGGACGGCCAGCCGTATCGTGCCAAACAGGTGGTGTTCCAGGTGGATGCTCCGATGGGGGCAGCGACCGGCGGCGTGAAGGTGGCCGACGTGGTGGAAAGCCAGGATCCGGACAAGCTGGTTTATCAACCGGGTAATCCGCTGGCGGACGCTAAAGGCTATGTACGTATGCCGAACGTGGATGTCGTGGGAGAGATGGTTAACACCATGTCGGCGTCACGCAGCTATCAGGCGAACGTCGAGGTTCTCAATACCGTGAAGAGCATGATGCTCAAAACGCTGACGCTTGGGCAATAACGGAGGTCACCGATGTCTGTCGTAGCCAATATTAACGATACCACCAGCAGCAGCGCGACTTCGTCATCGTCGTCGCTCAGCAGTTCCGGCACCAACAGTTCGTCCGATCTGCAAAGCAGCTTTCTGACGCTGCTGGTCGCTCAGCTGAAAAACCAGGATCCAACCAATCCGCTGCAAAACAACGAACTCACCTCACAGCTGGCGCAGATCAGCACCCTGAGCGGCATTGAGAAGCTCAACACCACGCTGGGGTCTATCTCCGGACAGATCAACAGCGGCCAGTCGCTGCAGGCCAGCGCGCTGGTCGGCCACGGGGTGATGATTCCGGGCAGCACCATTCTGGCAGGCAAAAACAGCAGCGATGAGACCAGCGTGGACACCACGCCGTTTGGTATTGAGCTGACGCAGGCCGCTGAGAAGGTGACGGCCACTATCGTCGACGGTACCGGTAAGGTCGTCCGCACGCTGAACTTAGGGGCGCAGACCGCGGGCGTACATACCTATACCTGGGACGGCAAGATGGACGACGGTACCGCAGCGCCGGACGGCGCCTACAACATCAACTTTGCCGCCAGCCAGGGCACCACGCAGCTGGTGGTTCAGCCGCTGCAGTTCGCACTGGTGCAGGGCGTCACGCTCGGCAGCGATGGCAACAAACTGGATTTGGGAACGTACGGCACCACCACGCTGGATCAGGTTCGCCAGATTATTTAAGCCTTTAACTATTTCAGGAGAGACGTTATGGCCTTTTCACAAGCGGTCAGCGGTTTAAACGCGGCTGCCACCAACCTCGATGTTATCGGCAACAACATCGCCAACTCCGCCACCTATGGCTTTAAATCGGGGACCGCCTCGTTTGCCGATATGTTCGCCGGCTCCAAAGTCGGGCTGGGGGTCAAAGTGGCGGGAATTACCCAGGACTTTACCGACGGTACGACAACCAACACCGGCCGCGCGCTGGACGTGGCAATCAGCCAGAACGGCTTCTTCCGCCTGGTGGATGCCAATGGTTCCGTTTACTACAGCCGTAACGGCCAGTTTAAGCTCGATGAAAACCGCAATCTGGTCAATACCCAGGGCCTGAGCGTGACCGGTTACCCGGCTACCGGTTCACCTGCGACGATCCAGCAGGGGGCTAACCCGGTTGCGCTGACGATTCCGAATACGCTGATGTCGGCAAAAGCGACGTCGACGGCAGCGATGCAGATGAACCTGAACTCCACCGACAGCGCTATTACCAAGACCTTTAACGCCAGCGATCCGGATACCTACAACAAAAAGGGTACCGTGACGGTTTATGACACCCTCGGTAACGCCCATGACATGAACGTTTATTACGTGAAGAACACGGATAACAAGTGGGATGTCTGGACGCTGGACTCTAGCGTCAGCGGCGCAACCCCGGTGAAAGCGGCGCAGATGGAGTTTTCCTCTAGCGGCACGCTGCTTGGCGTCACGAACTATAAAGCGGATGCCACCGCAACGGACGGTTGGGCTCTGGATACGGCAACAGGCGCGAATGCGGCTCCGCAGATCAATATTACGCTCGCAGGGTTAAATGGCTCCGCCACTAACACCACGTTCAGCCTGAGCTTCCTCAACTCGATGCAGCAGAACACCGGTTCGAACGATATCGTCGCCACCACTCAGAACGGCTTCGCGCCGGGCAACCTGGTGAGCTACCAGATCAACGAAGACGGCACGGTGGTGGGTAACTACTCCAACCAGCAAAGCCAGCTGCTGGGGCAGATCGTGCTGGCGAACTTCGCCAACAACGAAGGCCTGAAGTCGGAAGGCGACAACGTCTGGTCGGCAACTCAGTCTTCCGGTGTCGCGCTGCTGGGCACCGCCGGTACCGGTAACTTCGGCTCGCTGACCAACGGTGCGCTGGAAGCATCCAACGTTGACCTCAGCAAAGAGCTGGTGAACATGATCGTCGCGCAGCGTAACTATCAGTCGAACGCGCAGACTATCAAGACCCAGGATCAGATCCTCAACACGCTGGTTAACCTGCGTTAATCGCTTAACAGGGTAACGTTATGGATCACGCCATATACACGGCCATGGGTGCCGCCAGCCAGACCATGCAGCAGCAGGCGGTCACGGCGAGCAACCTGGCCAACACCTCGACGCCGGGCTTTCGCGCCCAGCTGACGGCGATGCGCGCGGTGCCGGTGGTCGGCCCGATTGTGGAAACCCGTACGCTGGTTGCCGCCACCACGCCGGGGGCGGATATGACGCCCGGGCAGCTCGACTACACCGCGCGTCCGCTGGACGTCGCGGTGCAGCAGGACGGCTGGCTGGCGGTACGCGCGGCCGACGGCACGGAAGGGTATACCCGCAACGGTAATATCCAGGTCAGCGCCACCGGACAGCTGACTATCCAGGGCAACCCGGTCATCGGCGAAGCCGGACCGCTGAACGTGCCGGAAGGCTCGCAGGTGACCATTGCCGCCGATGGCACCATCTCCGCGCTCACCCCGGGGGACCCGCCGAATACGGTGTCGCCGGTGGGCAAACTGAAGATGGTCAAAGCTAACCCGACCGAAGTCGCCCGCGGCGATGACGGGCTGTTCCACCTGACGCCGACGGCCATTGCCGCGCGCGGGCAGGCACTGCAGGCCGACCCGACGCTGCGCCTGCAGTCCGGCGTGCTGGAGGGGAGCAACGTGAAACCTGTGGCGGCGATGGCGGATATGATCGCCAGTTCGCGCCGTTTTGAAATGCAGATGAAGGTTATCAGCAGCGTGGATGAAAACACGCAGAAAGCTAACCAGCTGCTGTCCATGAGCTAAGGAAAATTATGATCAGTTCATTGTGGATCGCCAAAACCGGTCTCGACGCGCAGCAAACCAATATGGACGTTATCGCCAACAACCTGGCGAACGTCAGTACTAATGGTTTTAAGCGCCAGCGCGCGGTGTTTGAAGACTTGCTCTATCAAACCGTGCGCCAGCCGGGTGCGCAATCATCCGAGCAAACGACGCTGCCTTCCGGCCTGCAGATCGGTACCGGGGTACGCCCCGTCGCCACCGAGCGCCTGCACAGCCAGGGCAACTTGTCGCAAACCAATAACAGCAAAGACGTGGCGATCAAAGGCGAAGGGTTCTTCCAGATCCTGCTGCCGGATGGCTCGTCGGCGTATACCCGCGACGGCTCGTTCCAGGTTGACCAGAACGGCCAGCTGGTGACCTCCAGCGGCTATCAGGTGCAGCCGGCGATCACCATTCCGGCGAACGCCATCAGCATCACCATTGGCCGCGACGGGATCGTCAGTGTGACCCAGCAGGGGCAGGCGAATCCGGTGCAGGTGGGGCAGTTGAACCTGTCGACCTTCATGAACGAAACCGGTCTCGAAAGCATCGGGGAAAACCTGTACATCGAAACCCAGGCGTCGGGCGCACCGAACGACACCACGCCGGGCTTGAACGGCGCGGGGCTGCTGTATCAGGGCTATGTTGAAACCTCGAACGTCAACGTGGCGGAAGAGCTGGTCAACATGATTCAGGTGCAGCGTGCGTACGAAATCAACAGTAAAGCGGTATCGACGACTGACCAGATGCTGCAAAAACTGACGCAGCTGTAACGGTAAGCAGGGCGACTACATTGCCGGATGGCGACGCTCACGTTGCTTATCCGGCCTACGGACTTCCATCGTTTGTTGGCCGGATAAGGCGAAGCCGCCATCCGGCACTCCGTCGCCAGGCTGAGCGACGCGAGGCCGAGATGTTCCCGAGATTCAGAAGAAGAAAACAATGCAAAAATCCGCAGCGTTTCGTTATCCGCTTTTAACCGTCATCGCCATGAGCGTGGCGGGATGTGCATGGATCCCCTCTAAGCCGCTGGTCGAAGGGGCGACGACCGCACAACCGATCCCCGGCCCGGTGCCGGTGGTGAACGGTTCTATTTTCCAGACCGCTCAGCCGATTAACTACGGCTACCAGCCGCTGTTTGAAGACCGTCGTCCGCGCAATATTGGCGATACGCTGACCATTCAGCTGCAGGAAAACGTCAGCGCAAGCAAGAGCTCGTCAGCGAATGCCAGCCGCGATGGCAAAACCAGCTTTGGCATTGATACGGTGCCGCGCTATCTGCAAGGGCTGTTTGGCAATGCGCGCGCCGACGTGGACTCCTCCGGCAGCAACTCGTTTAACGGTAAGGGCGGCGCGAATGCCAGCAATACATTTAGCGGCACGCTGACCGTGACCGTCGACCAGGTGCTGGTCAACGGCAACCTGCATGTGGTGGGTGAGAAACAAATCGCCATCAACCAGGGGACCGAATTTATCCGCTTCTCCGGCGTGGTTAACCCGCGCACGATCAGCGGTAGTAACACCGTTCCGTCGACGCAGGTGGCGGATGCGCGCATCGAATACGTCGGCAACGGCTATATCAACGAAGCGCAGAATATGGGCTGGCTGCAGCGTTTCTTCCTTAACTTATCGCCGATGTAACGAGGTGAACCATGTTTAAAACTCTGCTTACTCTGGCGCTGGTGCTGGTCACCGGCCTGGCGCACGCCGAGCGCATCCGCGATCTGACCAGCGTCCAGGGCGTCAGGGAAAACTCGCTGATAGGCTACGGTCTGGTCGTGGGCCTGGACGGCACGGGCGATCAGACGACCCAGACACCGTTCACCACCCAGAGCCTGAATAACATGCTGTCGCAGCTGGGGATCACCGTCCCAGCGGGCACGAATATGCAGCTGAAAAACGTGGCGGCGGTGATGGTAACCGCACAGCTACCGGCCTTTGGTCGTCAGGGGCAGACCATCGATGTGGTGGTCTCTTCCATGGGCAACGCCAAAAGCCTGCGCGGCGGCACGCTGCTGATGACCCCGATGAAGGGCGTCGACAGTCAGGTGTATGCGCTGGCTCAAGGCAACATTCTGGTCGGCGGCGCGGGCGCGTCGGCGGGCGGCAGCAGCGTTCAGGTGAACCAGCTTAACGGCGGGCGTATCACCGGCGGCGCGACCATTGAACGCGAGCTGCCGAGCCAGTTCGGCGCGGGCAACACCATCAATCTGCAGCTCAATGATGATGACTTCACTATGGCGCAGCAGATTGCCGACACCATTAACCGCCGCAGCAGCCTGGGTAACGCCACCGCGCTGGACGCGCGTACCGTCCAGGTGCGCGCGCCGGTCGGTGGCAGCGGTCAGGTGCGGTTACTGGCCGATATCCAGAACCTGGAAGTGGGGATGCCGCCGCAGGACGCGAAGATCATTATCAACTCGCGTACCGGTTCGGTGGTGATGAACCGCGAAGTGACGCTGGATACCTGTGCCGTGGCGCAGGGCAATCTCTCCGTGTCGGTTAACCGTTCCGCGCAGGTCAGCCAGCCGGATACGCCGTTCGCCGGTGGTCAGACGGTGGTTACACCGCAAACCCAGATAGACCTGCGCCAGAGCGGCGGTTCGTTGCAGAGCGTGCGAGCTAGCGCCAATCTTAACAACGTAGTGCGCGCGCTGAACGCACTGGGCGCTTCGCCAATGGAGCTGATGTCGATTATTCAGGCCATGCAGAGCGCGGGCTGCCTGCGCGCCAAGGTGGAGATTGTCTGATGCTGACAGACAGCAAATTACTGTCCAGCGCCGCGTGGGATGCGCAGTCGCTGAACGAGCTGAAAACCAAAGCCGGGCAAGACCCGCAGGCCAACCTGCGTCCGGTGGCGCGTCAGGTGGAGGGGATGTTCGTGCAGATGATGTTGAAAAGTATGCGCGAAGCCCTGCCCAAAGACGGGCTGTTCAGCAGCGATCAGACCCGGCTCTATACCAGTATGTATGACCAGCAAATCGCCCAGCAGATGACCGCCGGGAAGGGCCTTGGCCTGGCCGATGAGATGGTCAAACAGCTGTCGGCGCAGCAGCAGGAACCGGCTGACTCCGTCGGCCAGGTTCCGATGAAGTTTGATATGCAAACGGTCACCAGCTACCAGAACGCCGCGCTGACGCAGATGGTGCGTAAAGCGCTGCCGAAGGCGCCGGACAACAGCGATACGCCGCTGTCCGGCGACAGTAAAGACTTCCTCGCACAGCTGTCGCTGCCCGCGCGGCTGGCGAGCGAGCAGAGCGGTATTCCGCATCACCTGATTCTGGCGCAGGCGGCGCTGGAATCCGGCTGGGGCCAGCGGCAGATTCGCCGCGAGAACGGTGAACCAAGCTTTAACCTGTTTGGCGTGAAAGCGTCCGGCGACTGGAAGGGCAAGGTTACCGAGATCACCACCACAGAATTTGAAAACGGCGAGGCGAAAAAGGTGAAGGCGAAGTTCCGCGTTTACGGCTCGTATCTGGAAGCGCTGTCTGACTATGTCAGCCTGCTGACCCGCAACCCGCGCTATGCGGCGGTGACCTCGGCGGCGACGGCAGAGCAGGGCGCGCAGGCGCTACAGAACGCCGGATATGCGACCGATCCGCAGTACGCGCGCAAGCTGACCAGCATGATTCAGCAGTTGAAATCAATGAGCGATAAGGTCAGCAGCGCCTACCGAAATGATATTGAAAATCTGTTCTGATTCATCTCAAGTTTGCCGTCCGCCAACCGATAAGTAATACCATGGTCTTAAGAAGGAGCGTTCATGTCCAGTTTAATTAACAGCGCGATGAGCGGGCTCAGCGCCGCGCAGTCGGCGCTGAATACCACCAGTAACAACATCGCAAGCTATAACGTCGCCGGCTACACGCGTCAGACAACGGTGCTGGCCTCTGCCAACAGTACGCTGGGTGCCGGCGGTTGGGTGGGCAACGGTGTGTACGTCTCTGGCGTGCAGCGTGAATATAATGCCTTCATTACCAACCAGCTGCGCTCGGCGCAGAGCCAGAGCAGCGGTTTAACCACCCGCTATGAGCAGGTGTCGAAAATTGACAATATGCTCTCCAGCTCAACCAACAACCTGTCGACAACGCTGCAGGATTTCTTCAGCAGCCTGCAAACGCTGGTCAGCAACGCCGAAGATCCGGCGGCGCGCCAGACCGTGCTCGGCAAGGCCGACGGCGTCGTGAACCAGTTTAAGGTGACGGATCAGTATCTGCGCGATCAGGACAAGCAGGTTAACCTGTCGATTGCCTCGAGCGTTGATCAGATCAACAACTACACCTCACAGATCGCCAGCCTCAACGACAAGATCTCGCGCCTGACCGGCGTGGGCGCCGGAGCGTCACCGAACGACCTGCTGGACCAGCGCGATCAGCTGGTGAGCGATCTGAACAAGCTGGTGGGCGTGGAAGTCAGCGTGCAGGACGGCAGCACCTACAACATCACCATGGCCAACGGCTATACGCTGGTGGCGGGGACGAAGTCAAACCAGCTTGCCGCGGTACCGAGCAGCGCAGACGCGTCGCGCACGACCGTAGCGTATGTGGATAATGTAGCCGGCAACGTGGAAATCCCGGAAAAACTGCTGACCACCGGTTCGCTGGGCGGCCTGCTGACCTTCCGTTCACAGGACCTGGACCAGACCCGTAATAGCCTGAACCAGATGGCGCTGGCCTTTGCCGACGCGTTTAACCAGGTGCATCGCGGCGGGATTGATGCCGATGGCAACACCAACGTCGATTTCTTCGACTTCGGCGATCCATCGGTAGTGGCTAACGGTAAAAACAGCGGTAAAGCCGAGCTGACGGCGACGATGACCAGTTCATCGGCGGTGCTGGCGACCGATTATCGTATTACCAAAACCGATTCCGGCTGGGAAGTGACTCGTCTGTCCAACAACACGAGCGTGACGCTGGACCCGACCAGCGACGCGCAGACTCTGGTGTTTGATGGTCTGTCGGTCAAAGTTGACAGCACCAAGGGCGCTGCCAACACCGGCGACAGCTTTACCGTTAAACCGGTCAGCGACACCATTGTGAATATGAAGGTGGCCATCAGCAGTGAATCGCAGATTGCGATGGGGCTGGCGGATACCACCACTGGCACGAGCGTGGGTGAAAGCGATAACCGTAACGGACAGAAGCTGCTGGATCTGCAAAACAGCAAGGTAGTCGGCGGATCGAAGACCTTTAACGATGCCTACGCCGCGCTGGTCAGTAATATCGGTACCCAAACGGCGACGCTGAAGAGCAGCAGTACCACTCAGGCGAACGTGGTGACCCAGCTGAGCAATCAGCAGCAGTCTATCTCCGGGGTTAACCTCGACGAAGAGTACGGTAACCTGCAGCTGTTTCAGCAGTACTATCTGGCCAATGCGCAGGTGCTGCAAACCGCCAGCACGCTGTTCGATGCATTAATTAATATCCGCTAAGGAAGGGGGCAGCCATGCGCGTGAGTACCATCATGATGTACCAGCAGAATATGAGAGGCATCACGGACTCTCAGTCTGAATGGTTAAAGTACGGCGAACAGATGTCTACCGGCAAGCGGGTTAACCGTGCCTCAGATGACCCGGTCGCCGCGTCGCAGGCGGTGGTGCTGTCACAGGCCCAGGCGCAGAACAGCCAGTACGCTACCGCGCGAACCTTTGCCACCCAGCGCGTATCGATTGAAGAAAGCACGTTGTCGCAGGTGACCACTGCGATTCAGTCGGCGCAGGAGAAGATCGTTTATGCCGGTAACGGCACGCTGAGCGACGATGACCGCGCTTCGCTGGCAACCGACCTGCAAGGGATCCGCGACCAGTTAATGAACCTGGCCAACAGCCAGGACGGTAATGGGCGTTACATTTTTGCGGGCTATAAAACGGATACGCCACCGTTTAGCGATGATGGCACCTACGTCGGCGGCAATATCAACGTTGAGCAGCAGGTGGATTCGTCGCGGACCATGGTTATCGGGCATACGGGCAATCTGATTTTTGATAATGCGACCAGCAATGCCAAGCCGGATGCGGATAAAAACATTTTTACCGCGCTCGATACGGCCATTGCTCAGCTGAAAATCCCGGTCGCTGACGATGAAACCGCCCAGGCGACGGCATCGGCGGCGATTGATAAAACTAACCGCAGCCTGAGCAATGCGTTGAATAACGTGCTGACCGTTCGCGCCGAACTGGGCACCCAGCTCAATGAGCTGGATAAGCTGGATTCCCTGGGCGATGATCGTGCGCTGGCGCAAACGCAGCAGATGAGCAACCTGGTGGATGTGGACTGGAACTCGACGATTTCCAACTACACCATGCAGCAAACGGCGCTGCAGGCGGCCTATAAAGCCTTTACCGATATGCAGGGCATGTCACTGTTCCAACTGAATAAATAACAACATGCAGTTTTGAACATGTCTGGAAACTGGATATGTTTTTGTCGCCCGCGTCACTACCCCGTCGCGGGCTTTTTTTCCTGTTTTATCGCGCGTTAAGCGCCGTCTGGCGCAGACGGTAGGTTTCACTCACGCGAATAGCCAGCGCCACCAGGCCTGCGACCGTCGCTAACGCCACCACGCCTTCCCAGCCCGCCAGTGAATACACCTGCGTGCCCAGCACGGAGCCCACGGACATGCCGATAAACACGCCGGTAAACAGCAGCGCATTCAGGCGACCGCGCGCCTGAGGTTCCAGGCTATAGACCAGATTCTGGTGCGCCACCAGGCTTGATTGCAGACCCAGGTCAAAGCCGATGGCGGAGATGGCAATCAGCGCCAGCTGGGCCATCGGCGGCAGGGCAGGCAGCAGGAACATCAGGGCAAACGAAATGCTGACCAGCAGAGCACCCAACTGGGTAACCTTTTCCGCGCCTACTTTATCGGCTAAACCACCTGCCAGCGGGGCGGCCAGCGCGCCCGCCGCCCCGGCGATACCAAAACCCCCGGCGACCGCGCTACCCATGTGGTAACGTTCGGCCAGCATCACCGCCAGCGTTGACCAGAAAGCACTAAAGGCGATGGACAGAAAGCCCTGCGCCATCGCGGCGCGGCGCAGCGTGGGATAACGACGCCACAGGTGCGCCATCGACATCATCAGCGCCGGGTAGCGCAGCTCGGAGTGGGCGGTAAAGTGCGGCAGCACGCGCCACAGCAGCGCGCCAATCAGCGCAATACTGACGGCGGCAGCCTGATACATCACGCGCCAGCCGAACAGCTCACCCACCACGCCGCTGACGGTACGCGACAGCAGGATCCCTAGCAGCAGGCCGGTCATGACCGTGCCGACCATCTTCCCTTGCTTACCCGCCGGGGCGAGGATGGCCGCCGCCGGAACGATGTCTTGCGCCATGGTGGCCGCCATACCGATGAGCAGGCTGACCGCCAGCAGCGAGTGAAACTGCTGGGTCAGGCTGTAAACAAGCAGCAGCGCTGCCAGCGACAGGCTTTTAAGCAAAATGAGCGTGCGGCGATCGTAGCGGTCGCCGAGCGGCAACAGGAACAAAATGCCCAGCGCGTAGCCGGCCTGGGTCAGCGTCGGGATAAGCCCCATCCCTTCAACGCTCAGCTTCAACGTTTCCCCCATCAGCGGCAGCAGCGGCTGAGCATAGTAGATGGCGGCGACGCTAAAGCCTGCGCCAAGCGCCAGGACAAAAATCATCAGGCGGGATGCCTGAGTGTGGATATGTTCGGTTTTCATGGTGTCATCCTCAACGGTGTATGCCGCGTATTCTCTGCTTCTTCAGGGTGGTGCGGTAGCCGCAGCGGTGGTAAAACAGTTATACGTTTCGCGTATAGGTAATATGGTTATGAAAAGAAATGAGCGTATAGATCGCGTCGAGCTGATGCGCACCTTCATTCGCATCGTCGAGTCCGGCTCGCTGTCGGCGGCGGCGCGACAGCTGGAAACCACGCAGGCGACCATCAGCCGTCGCCTGCAATCGCTGGAAGCGCTGCTGGGGGCGAAGCTGCTGCTGCGTTCGACCCATGCGATGAAGCTGACTGACGACGGCGAACGCGCTTACCAGCACGCGCGGCAGGTGGTCGACGCATGGCTGGCGCTGGAGGACGCGCTGCAGCTTACCGAGGAACAGCCGGTGGGGACGCTACGCGTACGTGCCCCGCATGCGTTCGGCCAGCAGCAACTGCTGATGCCGCTGGTGGGATTCCTGGCGCGCTACCCGCAGCTTTCCGTGGAGTGGATGTTGCACGACAGGGCGGTGGATTTTATTAGCGATAATATTGACTGTGCGATTCGGGTTGGCGCTGAGGTCGATCCGGCAACGGTTTCGGTACTGCTGGCGGAAGTGCCGCGCTGTACCGTAGCCTCACCCCAGCTGTTGGCCCACTATCCGACGATAGCCGGGCCCTCCCAGCTATCTGCGCTGCCGTGGATTGCCATCAGTACGTTCTATCAGCATGAGGTTGTGCTGCACCATGTGGAACGCGGGCTGAGTGAGAATATTGCGATCGCCGCCCGTTTGAGCACCGACAGCCTGTATGTGGCAAAGAACGCGGCGCTGGCGGGGCTTGGGGCGGCGGTCGTATCAAGCTGGACGGTGGAAGAGGAGCTGGCAAACGGTACGCTGGTGGAACTGCTGCCGGAATGGCAGGCAGCGCCGCTGCCGGTCCATCTGGTCTACCCGTGGGCGCGCTATTATCCGGCGCGTCTGCGCACGTTTCTGAACCTGATGCGCGAAGTGATGCCGCAGATTGCGGGGATGCGGCTGCCGGAGCAGGACTAGAAGGCCCCAGGCCTGGCGCTAGCAGCCACTCGACGGATAAAAAAAATCGGCCGCGGAGGGCCGATTTTTTATTTCACGCGCGCGGTTTATTCAACCGACTGCGGGCGAGTAGGGCCTGCGGTAGCGGTGTGCGTTGCACTGTGGCCGCCAGCGGAACCTTTGCCGTCGAAGTCGAAGGACGGACGAACCCAGTCGCTATGACGCGGCGCTTCCGGCACGTAGTCCGGCGCAGGTGCGCGGGTCATCGGTGCAGAGGCGCGGTTAGCGGCCACCGGTTTTGCAACCGGAGCTGGCTCGACAATCGCCGGGCTGGCGGCGGCAGGTTCAGCGACGACCGGTGTTTCGACGACCGGTGTTTCGACGACAGGCGCTTCAACAACCGGCGCTTCAACAACGGGAGCCTCAACTACCGGGGCAGCAACAACAACCGGTTCAGCTTCAACCGCAGGGGCAACGACCGGCTCAGCCTGAACAGCCGGTGCCGCTTCGACGACCGGTGCGTCTGCTTCGGCTTTTGCCTCTTCGACGACTGCCGGCGCGGCGGCTTCTTCCACCTGTGCTACGACGGCGTCTTCGACGACCGTGGCGACAGGGGCTTCGCTTTCCGCTGCCTGTTCCTGCACAATGACAGCCGGTTCAGTCACGACGGTTTCAGCGTGTTCCGTTACGGTTTCTACCGCGACGGCTTCAGCAACGACAGCCTGCTCGGTGGCTTGCATCTCAATCGGCTGCACGACTTCTTCTTGCTCAACCGGTGCTTCGAGATCGGCCTGATTTTGCACCTGTGCAATCGGGTAGCTGATCCACACTTTACCGGAAGCCAGCTCAGGTGACGCACAGGCGACAGTCAGCGGCATCGGTGATTGGGTCGGGTAACGCTCGTCACGGTAACGACGACGACGCTGGCCGCTCACGCGCAGGTGGCGCGGGGAACGACGAGAACGACGTGGCATACCGTTGTTATCGCGGCCTTCGGCGCTTTCGTCCTGCTCGCCCTGAACCGGGGCATCGACAACGGCTGGCAGGTCAACTTTGGCCAGCGCGGTACGCGGCGCTTCCTGCTGAGGTTCATCGTCGACGATCAGCTCGCGGGCTGCGGTCTGCTCAGGCGTTTCGATACGCACTTTCTGCGCCAGCTGACGCGGCTTACGACGCGGCATGGTCTGTACGCGTTCTTCCTGCGCGGCGTCTGACTCGACAACCGATTCTTCACGCACCTGCTGCGGTTTCGCTTCCTGCGGCTGCTGACGTTTTTCGTCATTGCGGCGGCGGTTACGTTCGCGGCGGGACTGCTGCTGTTCGTCGCGTGACTTCGCTTTCTCGGCGTCATCTACGGCGTTCTGCTGGCGATTTTCGCGGGCTTCGGTCTGCTGTGGCTTCTCGCGGCGGTTGCGGCGATTGTCTTCGCGACCTTCACGGGTTTCGCGCGGCTCGCGAGCTTCGGCGTTTTCGTTACGTTCGCTGCGATCGTTACGATCATTACGGTCGTTACGACGGTCGCTGCGTTCGTTGCGATCGCGACGGTTGTTCTGACGCGGCTTGCGGCGCTCCTGCTGACGCTCAGGTTTCGCATCCTGCTTCTCCGGTACGGCTTCAACCGGCTTCTCCGGGCTACCGGCAAACAGGCTCTTCAGCGCGGCAAAGAAGCGAGAGAGCAGGCCCGGTGCGGCAGCAACAGCGACTTTTGGCTGTACGGCGGCCGGTGCAGCTTTCTCGGCAGTCGCCTCAGGCGGAACTTCCGGCATGACGAAGGTTGCCAGCGCCGGCTGCTCAGGCAGCTTACGTTCAGCAAACTCTTCTTCAACCGGCAGCGCCATGGCTTCTTCATGCAGCTTCGGCAGCAGGTAGCTTAGGGTGGTCGTCTCTTCGCCTTTACGCACGCGCAGTACGGAGTAGTGCGGCGTTTCCATCTGGTCGTTCGGAACAATGATGCAGCGAACGCCGCCCAGGCGGGATTCAATGGCGCTGACTGCCGCACGTTTTTCGTTCAACAGATAGGATGCAATCGGCACCGGGACGATGGCGTGAACTTCTTTGGTGTTCTCTTTCAGCGCTTCTTCTTCAATCAGACGCAGAATGGAGAGCGACAGCGATTCGTTATCACGCACGGTGCCGGTGCCGGAGCAGCGCGGGCAGACGTGATGGCTGGACTCGCCGAGCGACGGGCTCAGACGCTGACGGGACATTTCCAGCAGGCCGAAGCGAGAAATGTGGCTGATCTGGATACGTGCACGGTCCTGACGCACCGCTTCGCGCAGACGGTTTTCGACCGCGCGCTGGTGGCGTACCGGGGTCATATCGATAAAGTCGATGACGATCAGGCCGCCGAGGTCACGCAGACGCAGCTGGCGAGCGATTTCATCGGCCGCTTCAAGGTTGGTGTTGAAGGCGGTTTCTTCGATATCGCCGCCGCGGGTTGCCCGCGCGGAGTTGATGTCGATAGCGGTCAGCGCTTCGGTGCTATCGATAACGATAGACCCACCTGACGGCAGACGGACTTCACGCTGGAAGGCGGATTCAATCTGCGATTCAATCTGATAATGGCTGAACAGCGGGATTTCGCCGGTGTACAGCTTAATTTTGCTGCTGAAATCTGGACGGCCCAGCGCAGAAATGTGCTGACGCGCCATTTCCATCACTTTCGGGTTGTCGATCAGGATTTCGCCGATGTCCTGGCGCAGGTAGTCGCGGAAGGCGCGAACGATGACGTTACTTTCCTGGTGAATCAGGAATGGAGCAGGGCGGCTTTCAGCGGCTTTCTGGATGGCTTCCCAGTGCTTCAGGCGGAAGCTTAAGTCCCACTGCAGCGCTTCGGCGGATTTGCCAACGCCTGCGGTACGAACGATTAAGCCCATGCCGTCAGGCAGTTCGAGGCTGGACAGCGCTTCTTTCAGTTCGGTACGATCGTCACCTTCAATGCGACGGGAGATACCGCCCGCGCGCGGGTTGTTCGGCATCAGTACCAGATAGCTGCCCGCCAGGCTGATAAAGGTCGTCAGCGCAGCGCCTTTGTTGCCGCGTTCTTCTTTATCGATCTGGACGATAACTTCCTGGCCTTCACGCAGCACATCTTTGATGTTTGGACGACCGTGTGAGCTGTAGTTGGCTGGGAAGTATTCGCGAGCGATTTCTTTGAGAGGGAGGAAACCGTGACGTTCGGCGCCGTAATCAACAAATGCGGCTTCGAGGCTCGGTTCAATACGGGTAATTTTGCCTTTGTAGATGTTCGCTTTTTTCTGTTCGTGCCCTGGGCTTTCAATATCCAGATCGTACAGACGCTGCCCATCAACAAGGGCGACACGCAACTCTTCCTGCTGAGTTGCGTTGATTAACATTCTTTTCATCGTAACTTACTCATTATTCTTACATTGACGACTAAGCTGCGAGCAGAGTGTTGCCTTTCCGGGGTAAACCGATGGCCTCGTGACTATTCACGTCGCCAACCTCACGGTTGTCGCTCGCTTAAGAGGCGCAGAGTGTCGGTAGCCTGTGTTTCAAACGGAAACACAGCGCAATTATTTGGGGAACAGCCTGGGATAACTCTCCAGAGAAGATTCCATTTATACTCGTCATCTTTCAGAAGGTAGAGGGTGCACGGATGTTTCCCGTTGCGTTTTCTTTCTGCCATCTAAAATTCGTACAGTATATGTACCGGTAAGGACTGCAACTCGCAGCCCGCTAACTGTCTGAGGGATCAATACGTCTTACGCCATTGCTGCGTGGATGATCGAACAGACAAAACTGGTCATTCCGTCATACACTTCATCGTTCAAGCTGCTTCGGCGTTGGCTGCGTTCGTTCGCTTCAGTGACGTACTCAAGTACGCTCCTGCGGGCTCACTCCCTTGCCGCCTTGATGCCGCTAGAATGATTTTGTGCATTTATCCTTGTTATTCCAGGTTCAACACGGAAAACAGCTTCATTATTCCTTGGTAACCCGGTTATAGCAAGATGACTTTCACCTTTTATCACCCGGTTACTCACAGTTTCTTCACTCGCTCACTGAGATTGTTCTAATAACAAACAGCTCGCGGGGAAAAGCAACAGCAATAAACGGGTAATGATAAATATAAGCATAGAAAAATGAGTGGCGCTAATGTGCCGGGATATTTAAAATCGCGCACCATGAAAACTGAGACTCCGACCGTAAAAATGATTGCCATTAGCGCTGATGAAGCCGGGCAACGAATTGATAACTTTTTGCGCACCCAGTTAAAGGGCGTGCCAAAGAGCATGATTTATCGCATCCTGCGTAAGGGCGAGGTGCGGGTGAATAAAAAGCGCATCAAGCCAGAGTACAAGCTGGAAGCCGGCGATGAAGTGCGTATTCCGCCGGTGCGCGTCGCCGAGCGTGAAGAAGAAGCGGTCTCGCCGCATCTGCAAAAGGTGGCCGCGCTGAGCGATGTGATTCTGTATGAAGACGATCATATCCTGGTGCTCAATAAACCTTCCGGTACCGCAGTGCACGGCGGCAGCGGCTTAAGCTTTGGGGTGATTGAAGGGCTGCGCGCCCTGCGCCCGGAAGCCCGCTTCCTTGAGCTGGTTCATCGTCTCGACCGCGATACCTCCGGCGTGCTGCTGGTGGCGAAGAAGCGCTCGGCGCTGCGTTCGCTGCACGAGCAGCTACGCGAGAAGGGGATGCAGAAAGACTATCTGGCGCTGGTGCGCGGGCAGTGGCAGTCGCACGTGAAATCGGTGCAGGCGCCGCTGCTGAAAAATATTCTGCAAAGCGGCGAACGCATTGTGCGCGTGAGTCAGGAAGGCAAACCGTCGGAAACCCGCTTTAAGGTGGAAGAGCGCTATGCGGTCGCTACGCTGGTGCGCTGTAGCCCGGTGACCGGACGTACGCACCAGATTCGCGTACACACGTTGCATGCCGGCCATCCCATCGCTTTTGATGACCGCTATGGCGACCGCGAGTTTGATAAACAGCTGGCGGGCACCGGCCTGAATCGCCTGTTCCTGCACGCGGCGGCGCTGAAGTTTACCCACCCGGGTACCGGCGAAGTTATGCGCGTGGAAGCGCCGATGGACGACCAGCTTAAGCGTTGTCTTCAGGTACTGCGTAATCAAAGCAAGCAGCAGTAAGCTGTAAGGCCGCAGGCCGGATAAGCGAAGCGCCATCCGGCTGATGCCGCCCAGATTGCCGGATGGCGATTCGCTTATCCGGCCTACTAGCCTCTCTTATTTTCACTCACTTCAGCCATTTATCCAGCCAGGGGAAAACTTCCTCCTGCTGTTGCAGGTAAAAGACGTGACCTAAATCTTGCCAGGTTTTGGTGACGAGCCTATCGTCGGCGTTTTGCGAAGACCAGACGCGGTGTGCTTTAGCAAAGGCATCATTGACGGCGTTCGCCGGGAACAGTTTGTCCTGCCCGCCGCTGAAAATCAGCATCGGTTTCGGCGCGGCGAGGCTGGCGATATCAGGGATATCCATTCTGGCAGGCATCCCCGGATGCAGCATATAAAACGCCGACTGGCCGCGCAGCACGTTGTTGCCCGGCGTCATCAGGCCATCGTAGGTACCAAACCAGGAGATAACCGCCGTGGCGGCGACGTTTTCAGAGAGCGCAGCCAGCTGCCAGGCGCGGAAACCGCCCATTGAGAAGCCGAGCGCGCCGATACGCTGAGGGTCGACGCCCTTAAGCGAAGCGACGAAGTCGACGGTACGCATATCTTCATAGGCGACTTCCCCGGCTAACGAACGGCCAAGATTGAAGTAGTTACTGGCCAGCGCCTGCTGCTGTTCGTAGACCATCGGGCCACGATCGCCCCAGCCGGGGCTGTCGATGGCGATCACCACATAGCCACGCTTGGCCAGTTCATCACCGATAAAGCGCCCGGTAAAGAACTTATCGGCCCACGCCTGGGCGCTGGCGAGCTGTTGCGGATTGCCCCAGGGGCGAATCAGCTTCTCTTTACCAATATCGAATTTTGAACCATGGTCGTGCAGCAGGACGATGGCCGGATGCGGGCCGGGCGATTTGGGCGTGAGCATGAGCGCGGAGATACGGTTGTCGTCGGTAATATTGAGCGCTAACTTTTCCGCGGTATAGCTGCCGCGGTCTTCACTGGCGATTTTTCGCGCATCGAAAGGTTTGGTTGCGTCCGGCGTCAGCAGGGATTGCCGGAATACCTGCCGGGCGTGCTGCTGCCAGCGTTTAAAATCAGTGAAATGCCCGGAAAGCCACGAATCAGGGTACTGCATGCTGGTTTTCATCTGCTGCCAGCTGGCAGGGAGATTGCCCTCCACCACGCCCTGTGTTTGCCAGTCATCAGCGGCGTGCGCCTGAACTGCGGTTAGCATTGCCAGCATAAATAATATGTTACGTTTGCCACGCATTATTACCCCTTAAATTAAAACATTGTTTCAATATGGTAAGGGGATTTTAACGGTGAGGAAAAAATAAACTGTGATCGTGGAAGAAATAAGCACGTTTATAGCGCGCGTTTCCCGACGCCGGATCACAACGCCGGGAAGCGACTAATCTAACAGCGGGTTATGATTTTCGCGGCGCAGCATTTTGCACAGCGCAATCAGCGGTAGCCCCACCAGCGTATTGGGGTCACGGCCTTCAAGCCGTTCAAAAAGCGTAATACCTAACCCCTCGCTTTTAAAACTGCCGGCACAGTTGAGCGGGTTTTCTTTGCGAATATAGGCGGTGATTTCTTGTTCGCTTAAATGGCGGAAATGCACATCGAACGGTTCGCATTCGGTCTGTAATTGTCCGTTAGCGGAATTGTACAGCGCCAGCCCGGTATAAAATGTCACCACATTACCGCTGGCTTTTTGTAATTGCAGGCGGGCGTTATCCGGCGTGTGCGGTTTGCCGGTAATTTCACCATCCAGCATACAGACCTGATCGGAGCCGATAATCAGATGATTCGGGAAGCGTTGTGCCAGCGCCTGCGCCTTTAGCTGCGCCAGACGCAGCACCAGGCTGCGTGGCGTTTCGCCCGGCAGCGGCAGCTCGTCCACCTCCGGAGCTGCGCATTCGAAGGGCACGCCAAGCTTCTCTAGCAGCTGTTTGCGATAGGGGGAAGTGGAGGCAAGGATCAAATCAGGCATAATTTTTCAAATAGACGGTAGCGAATTAGATTCCGACATTTTAAACTATAGGCCGCAATGTGTGCGAATTATTGGCAAAAGGCAACCTGAGGCTGCCTTTTTCTTTGACTCTATGACGTTACAAAGTTAATATGCGCGCCCTATGCAAAAGGTAAAATTACCCCTGACTCTCGATCCGGTTCGTACGGCTCAAAAACGCCTTGATTACCAGGGTATTTATACCCCCGATCAGGCGGAGCGCGTCGCCGCGTCCGTAGTCAGTGTGGACAGTGATGTAGAATGCGAGATGTCCTTCGCTATCGATAACCAACGCCTCGCGGTCTTGACCGGTGATGCGAAGGTGACGGTATCGCTGGAATGTCAGCGTTGCGGGAAACCGTTTACTCATCATGTCTACACAAAGTATTGTTTCAGCCCGGTCAAAAATGACGATCAGGTTGAGGCACTCCCGGAAGCGTATGAGCCGATTGAGGTTAACGAATTCGGTGAAATCGACCTGCTGGCGTTGGTAGAAGATGAAATCATCCTCGCCTTGCCGGTAGTTCCGGTGCATGATTCTGAACACTGTGAAGTGTCCGAGGCGGACATGGTCTTTGGTGAATTGCCTGAAGAGGCACAGAAGCCAAATCCATTTGCCGTATTAGCCAGCTTAAAGCAAAAGTAATTGAGGAGTAAGGTCCATGGCCGTACAACAGAATAAACCAACCCGTTCCAAACGTGGCATGCGTCGTTCTCATGACGCTCTGACCGCAGTCACCAGCCTGTCTGTAGACAAAACTTCTGGTGAACAACACCTGCGTCACCACATCACTGCCGACGGTTTCTACCGTGGCCGTAAGGTCATCGCTAAGTAATCACGCGAAAGCGTGGTGAAGCTTAGTGAGGATTTCCCCGCGCAAGCGGGGATAAACCAAACCGAGCGGCGACGATACCTTGACACGTCTAACCCTGGCGTTAGATGTCATGGGGGGCGATTTTGGTCCTTCCGTGACAGTGCCTGCAGCTTTGCAGGCACTGAGTTCTAATCCGCAACTCTCACTTCTTTTAGTCGGCAATCCCGACGACATTACGCCATTACTTGCCAGAGCTGACTTTGAACAACGTTCACGTTTGCAGATTATTCCTGCCCAGTCGGTTATTGCCAGTGATGAGCGGCCATCGCATGCTATCCGCCACAGTCGCGGCAGCTCAATGCGATTGGCGCTGGAGATGGTGAAAGAAGGGCGGGCCGAAGCCTGCGTCAGCGCTGGAAATACCGGTGCGCTGATGGGGTTGGCAAAATTGCTGCTCAAGCCCATTAAAGGGATTGAGCGCCCGGCGCTGGTGACGGTACTGCCGCATCAGCAGAAGGGCAAAACGGTGGTGCTGGATCTCGGCGCTAACGTAGATTGCGACAGTACCATGCTGGTGCAGTTTGCCGTCATGGGGTCGGTGATGGCCGAGGAAGTGTTGGGAATTGCTAACCCGCGCGTTGCCTTGCTCAACATCGGCGAAGAAGAGATTAAGGGTCATGATAGTATTCGTGACGCCTCATTAATGTTAAAAACAATCTCTTCGCTCAATTATATCGGCTATCTTGAAGCCAATGAGCTGTTAACGGGCAAAACTGACGTTCTGGTTTGCGACGGCTTTACAGGAAACGTCACCTTAAAGACGATGGAAGGGGTGGTTCGCATGTTCCTTTCGCTGCTGAAATCGCAGAGCGAGGGGAAAAAACGGGCGTGGTGGCTGATTTTATTAAAGCGTTGGTTACAAAAAAGCCTGACAAGGCGATTCAGTCACCTCAACCCCGACCAGTATAATGGCGCCTGTCTGTTAGGATTGCGCGGCACGGTGATTAAGAGCCATGGTGCCGCCAACCAGCGAGCCTTTGCGATCGCCATTGAACAGGCAGTGCAGGCGGTGCAGCGACAAGTTCCTCAGCGAATTGCCGCTCGCCTGGAATCCGTATACCCCGCAGGGTTTGACGTGCTGGAAACGGGCAAGCAGTAAGGCCCGCTTCGCCGTGCGTTAAACAGAGCGGCTAAATTAGCGAAAAGTGACTGAGCGTACATGTATACGAAGATTATTGGTACCGGCAGCTATCTGCCTGAGCACGTGCGGACTAACGCCGATCTGGAAAAAATGGTTGATACGTCTGACGAGTGGATTGTCACCCGTACAGGTATCCGTGAGCGCCGTATTGCTGGCCCTGATGAAAACGTGTCTACGCTGGGTTACGAAGCGGCAAAACGCGCGCTGGAAATGGCGGGTATTGAGGCAAGCGAACTGGGCCTGATTGTGGTCGCGACCACTTCGGCGACCCACGCGTTCCCAAGCGCTGCCTGCCAGATTCAGGATATGCTGGGCGTGAAAGGCGCGCCGGCGTTTGACGTTGCCGCCGCGTGCGCAGGTTTTACCTATGCACTGAGCGTGGCCGATCTGTACGTGAAAACGGGCGCGGTGAAGTACGCGTTGGTTGTGGGTGCGGATACGTTGGCTCGTACCTGCGATCCTACCGATCGCGGCACGATCATTATCTTCGGTGACGGCGCGGGCGCCGTGGTGCTGGGCGCTTCCGAAGAGCCGGGCATCATCTCTACCCATCTGCACGCCGATGGGAGCTACGGTAAGCTGCTGACGCTGCCGAACGCCGATCGCGTTAACCCGGAAAACTCTATCCATCTGACGATGGCGGGTAACGAAGTCTTTAAAGTCGCGGTGACCGAACTGGCGCACATCGTTGATGAGACGCTGGCTGCGAACAACCTCGACCGTTCTGAACTGGACTGGCTGGTGCCGCACCAGGCGAACTTACGTATTATCAGCGCGACGGCGAAGAAGCTCGGCATGTCCATGGACAACGTCGTCGTCACCCTTGACCGTCACGGTAACACCTCGGCGGCTTCCGTACCGTGCGCCTTCGATGAAGCCGTACGCGATGGCCGCATTAAGCGCGGTCAGCTGGTGCTGCTGGAGGCCTTCGGCGGTGGTTTCACCTGGGGCTCTGCGCTGGTTCGTTTCTAAGTATAAGGATAAAAAACATGACGCAATTCGCTTTTGTGTTCCCGGGGCAGGGTTCACAGGCGGTAGGCATGCTGTCTGAACTGGCGGCTACCTATCCGGTTATCGAAGAAACTTTTCATGAAGCTTCTGCGGCGCTGGGTTATGACCTGTGGGCGCTGACTCAGCAGGGTCCGGCGGAAGAGCTGAACAAAACCTGGCAAACGCAGCCTGCGCTGCTGACGGCTTCCGTTGCGCTGTATCGCCTATGGCAGCAGCAGGGCGGTAAAGCACCGGCGGTGATGGCGGGCCACAGCCTGGGCGAATACTCTGCGCTGGTTTGCGCGGGCGTTATTGCCTTTGCTGACGCGGTACGTCTGGTTGAAATGCGCGGCAAGTTTATGCAGGAAGCCGTACCGGAAGGCACCGGCGGCATGTCCGCAATTATCGGTCTGGATGACGCCTCTATTGCCAAAGCGTGTGAAGAGTCTGCTGAAGGGCAGGTGGTTTCTCCGGTTAACTTCAACTCGCCGGGTCAGGTGGTTATCGCGGGCCATAAAGAGGCGGTTGAACGTGCGGGCGCAGCCTGTAAAGCCGCAGGCGCCAAGCGCGCGCTGCCGCTGCCGGTCAGCGTGCCGTCTCACTGCGCGCTGATGAAGCCTGCCGCAGAAAAACTGGCCGTAGAACTGCAGAAAATCACCTTTAATGCGCCGACGGTTCCGGTTGTGAACAACGTTGACGTGAAGTGCGAAACCGATGCCGACGCGATTCGCGACGCGCTGGTTCGCCAGCTGTACAGCCCGGTTCAGTGGACCAAAACCGTTGAGTTTATGGCGTCCCAGGGCGTAGAGCATCTGTATGAAGTTGGTCCGGGTAAAGTCCTCACCGGCCTGACCAAACGTATTGTAGATACCCTGACTGCGTCGGCCATTAACGAACCGACTGCCCTGTCAGCGGCACTTGCGCAATAAAGAGGAACGCATGAGCTTTGAAGGAAAAATTGCCCTGGTAACGGGTGCAAGCCGCGGTATTGGCCGCGCGATCGCTGAAACTCTCGTCGCTCGCGGCGCAAAAGTTATCGGCACTGCGACCAGCGAAAGCGGCGCGCAGGCGATTAGCGACTATCTGGGTGCGAACGGTAAAGGTCTGATGTTGAATGTGACCGACCCTGCATCTATTGAATCTGTTCTGGGAAATATCCGCGCAGAGTTTGGTGAAGTCGATATTCTGGTCAATAATGCCGGGATTACTCGTGATAACCTGTTAATGCGCATGAAAGATGACGAGTGGAACGATATCCTCGAAACCAACCTGTCATCTGTTTTCCGTCTGTCAAAAGCGGTAATGCGCGCTATGATGAAAAAGCGTCATGGGCGTATCATCACTATCGGTTCTGTGGTTGGTACCATGGGAAATGCGGGTCAGGCTAACTACGCTGCGGCGAAAGCCGGTCTGATCGGCTTCAGTAAATCACTGGCGCGTGAAGTTGCGTCACGCGGTATTACTGTGAACGTTGTTGCTCCGGGCTTTATTGAAACGGACATGACGCGTGCGCTGACCGATGAGCAGCGTGCGGGTACACTGGCGGCAGTTCCTGCGGGGCGCCTCGGCACTCCAAATGAAATCGCCAGTGCGGTTGCATTTTTGGCCTCCGACGAAGCAAGTTACATCACTGGTGAAACGTTGCACGTAAACGGCGGGATGTACATGGTCTGATCGTGTTTTGCACAAAGTGCTCAGACAACGGGCAATCTACGTATGTCTGAGTATGATTAGTGCAAAATCATTTGCGTTATGAGGGCAAACACCCGCAAAATAGCGTAAAATCGTGGTATGACCTGCCGGGATTTAGTTGCAAATTTTTCAACATTTTATACACTACGAAAACCATCGCGAAAGCGAGTTTTGATAGGAAATTTAAGAGTATGAGCACTATCGAAGAACGCGTTAAGAAAATCATCGGCGAACAGCTGGGCGTTAAGCAGGAAGAAGTGACCAACAATGCTTCCTTCGTTGAAGACCTGGGCGCAGATTCTCTTGACACCGTTGAGCTGGTAATGGCTCTGGAAGAAGAGTTTGATACTGAGATTCCGGACGAAGAAGCTGAGAAAATCACCACCGTTCAGGCTGCCATTGATTACATCAACGGTCACCAGGCGTAAGTGAACATCTCCAGGCGGTCATTCGACCGCCTGAGTTTTATCTTTTTGTCCCACAAGTATCTATTTTATCCCTCCCTGGAGGACAAACGTGTCTAAGCGTCGTGTAGTTGTGACCGGACTGGGCATGTTGTCTCCTGTCGGCAATACCGTAGAGTCTACCTGGAAAGCTCTCCTTGCCGGTCAGAGTGGCATCAGCCTGATCGACCATTTCGATACTAGCGCCTATGCAACCAAATTTGCTGGCTTAGTAAAGGATTTTAACTGTGATGACATCATCTCGCGTAAAGAACAGCGCAAGATGGATGCCTTCATTCAATATGGAATTGTCGCTGGCGTTCAGGCCATGCAGGATTCTGGCCTTGAAGTGACGGAAGAGAACGCTCACCGTATTGGCGCCGCTATCGGCTCCGGTATTGGCGGCCTCGGTCTGATCGAAGAAAACCACAGTTCGCTGGTAAACGGCGGGCCGCGTAAGATCAGCCCCTTCTTCGTTCCGTCCACGATTGTTAACATGGTGGCAGGTCACCTGACCATCATGTTCGGTCTGCGTGGGCCAAGCATCTCTATCGCGACCGCCTGTACTTCCGGTGTGCATAACATCGGCCAGGCCGCGCGTATCATCGCCTACGGCGATGCAGATGCCATGGTTGCCGGTGGTGCCGAGAAAGCCAGTACCCCGCTGGGCGTGGGTGGCTTTGGCGCAGCGCGTGCGCTGTCTACGCGTAACGATAACCCGCAGGCGGCAAGCCGTCCGTGGGATAAAGATCGCGATGGCTTCGTGCTGGGCGACGGCGCAGGTATGGTCGTGCTGGAAGAGTACGAACATGCGAAAAAACGCGGTGCGAAAATCTATGCGGAAGTCGTTGGCTTCGGTATGAGCAGCGATGCCTACCACATGACGTCACCGCCGGAGAACGGCGCAGGTGCTGCGCTGGCGATGGTTAACGCCATTCGCGATGCAGGTATTGAAGCGGGCCAGATTGGCTACGTCAATGCTCACGGTACCTCTACGCCAGCGGGCGATAAAGCAGAAGCACAGGCCGTTAAGTCTGTCTTCGGCGACGCCGCCAGCCGCGTTATGGTCAGCTCCACTAAGTCAATGACCGGCCACCTGCTGGGCGCTGCGGGTGCAGTAGAGTCTATCTACTCCATCCTGGCGCTGCGCGATCAGGCCGTGCCGCCAACCATCAACCTGGATAACCCGGATGAAGGTTGCGATCTGGACTTCGTTCCGCACGAAGCGCGTCAGGTCAGCGGAATGGAATACACCCTGTGTAACTCCTTCGGCTTCGGTGGTACCAACGGCTCGTTGATTTTCAAAAAAGTCTGAGTTCGTTGTCTGACAACGCCGTGATAAGGGCCCGCTAGTCGGGCCTTTTTTTATTCGGCTTTCTCTGCTTGTTCAGCGTGGTTCATCCTGCGACACTACCCGGCCATCAATAAGGAGCCATGATGTTCTTAATTAATGGTATTGAGCAGAACGCCCTTGCGGCGGGCGATCGCGCCACGCAGTTTGGCGACGGTTGTTTCACCACCGCGCGGGTGATACAAGGGCGAGTACAGATGCTGGCGGCCCACATCACCCGTCTGCAGCAGGCGTGCCAGCGCCTGGCGATTCCCTTTACCGACTGGTCTACCCTGAGTCAGGAGATGACGCAGCTGGCGCAGTCGCAGCGTGACGGCGTGCTGAAGGTTATTCTCAGCCGCGGTGCCGGCGGCCGCGGCTACAGCGGCAGCGCCTGCCTCGCGCCGACGCGCATTTTGTCTACCTCTCCCGTGCCCGCACACTACACCCGCTGGAAAGAAACGGGCATAACGCTTGCCCTCAGCCCGGTTCCACTGGGCCGCAATCCTTATCTTGCAGGAATGAAACACCTCAATCGCCTTGAGCAGGTGTTGATTCGTTCTCATCTTGAGCAGACGGACGCCGATGAGGCCCTTGTTCTTGACAGCGACGGGTGGCTTACGGAATGCTGTGCCGCAAATCTGTTCTGGCGCTGCGGGCAGAATGTCTATACCCCATGCCTCGACCAGGCTGGCGTAAACGGTATTATGCGGCAGTTTATCATCGCCCAACTGGCACTGACCGCGTATCGCGTTGTCGAAGTGAATGCGCCGCTAACGGCGCTCGCACAGGCCGATGAAGTCCTTATTTGTAACGCGCTGATGCCGGTGATCCCCGTTCAGCGCTACGCGGAGCAGCAGTGGCCTGCGCGCGAACTTTACCAATATTTAGCCCCAATTTGTGAGTCGTCTGATTAGCATGAAGAAACTGTTACGCCTTGTTCTGTTACTGTTGGTTGCCCTCGGCGTTGCCGCCGGCGTCGGCATGTGGAAAGTGCGCCAGCTGGCAGACAGCACTATCCTGGTGAAAGACGAGACCATCTTCACCTTAAAAGCGGGCACCGGGCGACTGGCGCTGGGCGACCAGCTGTACGCCGAGAAGGTGATCAATCGTCCGCGGGTGTTCCAGTGGCTGCTGCGCCTTGAGCCGGAGCTTTCCCACTTCAAAGCCGGGACCTATCGCTTTACGCCGCAGATGACCGTTCGCGACGTGATGCAGTTGCTGGCCAGCGGCAAAGAGGCGCAGTTCCCGCTGCGCTTCGTTGAAGGTATGCGTCTGAGCGATTATCTGAAGCAGCTGCGCGAAGCGCCTTATATCAAACACACGCTGAGTGACGATAGCTACGCCACCGTGGCGAAAGCGCTGGCGCTGGAGAACCCAGAGTGGATTGAAGGCTGGTTCTGGCCTGACACCTGGATGTATACCGCCCACACGACCGATGTCGCCATCCTCAAGCGTGCGCACCAGAAAATGGTTGCCCAGGTCGATAAAGCCTGGGAAGGGCGAATGGACGGCCTGCCGTATCAGGATAAAAACCAGCTGGTGACCATGGCGTCGATTATTGAAAAAGAGACGGCGGTAGCGGAAGAGCGCGATCGCGTGGCGTCGGTATTTATCAATCGCCTGCGTATAGGTATGCGTCTGCAAACCGATCCCACCGTGATTTACGGCATGGGAGAGCGCTACGATGGGAAGATCTCGCGTAAGGATCTTGAGACCCCAACTGCGTATAATACCTACACGATATCTGGCCTGCCGCCGGGCCCGATCGCCAGCCCGGGCGAAGCGTCGCTGAATGCCGCCGCGCATCCGGCAAAAACGCCGTACCTCTATTTTGTGGCCGACGGTAAAGGTGGTCATACGTTTAATACCAATCTTGCGAGCCATAATCGCTCGGTGCAGGATTACCTGAAAGTGCTAAAGGATAAAAATGCGCAGTAATTACATCGTCATTGAAGGACTGGAAGGGGCCGGGAAAACCACCGCACGGGATGTCGTCGTTGACACGTTGCGCGGCCTCGGCGTCAACGATCTGCTGTTTACCCGCGAGCCGGGTGGCACCGTGCTGGCAGAGAAGCTGCGCAGCCTGGTTCTGGATATCAAATCAGTCGGCGACGAAGTCATTACTGATAAGGCCGAAGTGCTGATGTTCTACGCCGCGCGCGTGCAGCTGGTTGAAACGGTGATTAAACCGGCGCTGGCAAGCGGGCAGTGGGTGATTGGCGACCGCCACGATCTTTCAACCCAGGCCTACCAGGGCGGCGGGCGCGGTATCGATCGCCATTTGCTGTCGACGCTGCGTGATGCGGTGCTCGGTGACTTCCGTCCTGACCTGACGATTTACCTTGATGTGACGCCGGAAGTTGGCCTTAAGCGCGCCCGCGCGCGCGGCGATCTTGACCGCATTGAGCAAGAGTCGCTGAACTTCTTTAACCGCACCCGCGCGCGCTACCTTGAACTGGCTGCGGCGGATGACAGTATTCTCACCATTGATGCCACCCAGCCGCTGGACAACGTGATGAGCGATATCCGTGCGGCGGTGACCGCGTGGGTGGTGGAGCAACAGGCATGAAATGGTATCCGTGGTTACGCCCGCCGTTTGAACAGCTCGTCACGAGCTATCAGGCCGGACGTGGTCACCATGCGCTGCTGGTTCAAGCGCGCAGGGGAATGGGGGCTGACTCGCTGGTCTATGCTATCACCCGCTTCCTGATGTGCCAGACGCCGGACGGTCATAAAAGCTGCGGCCACTGCCACAGCTGCCAGCTGATGCAGGCCGGTACGCACCCGGATTACTATGCGCTACAGCCTGAGAAAGGCAAAAGTACGCTGGGGATTGATGCGGTGCGCGAGGTCAGCGAAAAGCTGTACGAGCACGCGCGTCTCGGTGGCGCTAAAGTGGTGTGGATAGCCGATGCGGCGCTGTTGACCGAGGCTGCCGCTAACGCGTTACTGAAAACGCTGGAAGAGCCGCCGAAGAATACCTGGTTCTTTCTGGCCTGTCAGGAGCCCGCGCGGCTGCTGGCTACGTTGCGCAGCCGCTGCCGTTTTTACCATCTGGCTCCGCCGGGTGAAGGGTACGCGCTGGCGTGGCTTGAGCGTGAAATCAGTGCGTCGCGTGAGACGCTGCTGAGCGCGCTGCGCCTGTCCGATCACGCGCCCGCTGCGGCGCTGGAACTGCTTGCCCCCGATACCTGGGCGGCACGGGAAAAATTATGTCAGGCGCTGAGTGCCACGATCGACAGCGGCGACTGGCTGGCATTTTTGCCGTCGCTGAACCATGATTCAGTCGTACAGCGTTTACATTGGTTTTCATCGCTGCTGCTGGATGCCCTTAAGCATCAGCAGCGGATTACGCGCCTGACCAATGCCGACTGTCCGGCGCTGGTTCACCAGCTGGCGCAGACGCTGTCCGGCGCTCGCCTGCAGGCGATTGCCGCCGATGCCTGCACCTGCCGTGAGCAGCTGCAAAGCGTGACCGGGCTGAACCGCGAATTAATCCTCACCGAGCGCCTGCTGCGCTGGGAACAGTATTTGCAACCTGGTGCGGTACTGCCAGTATCTCACCTCTAAGAGAGACACCATGTTTTTAGTCGACTCGCACTGCCATCTTGATGGCCTTGATTATCAATCCCTGCACAAAGACGTAGACGACGTGATGGCGAAAGCCGCCGCGCGTGACGTCCGTTTTGCTCTGGCGGTGGCCACCACGCTGCCGGGCTACCGTCATATGCGCGAGCTGGTGGGCGCGCGCCCGGAGGTGGTGTTCTCCTGCGGCGTACACCCGCTCAACCAGGACGAAGCCTACGATGTTGAAGAGCTTCGCCGTTTCGCGGCGGAGGAGGGCGTCGTGGCCATGGGTGAAACGGGCCTGGACTACTTCTATACGCCGGAAACCAAAGCGCAGCAGCAGCTGTCGTTTCGCCAGCATATTCAGATTGGTCGTGAACTGAACAAACCGGTTATCGTCCATACCCGTGACGCCCGGGCCGATACGCTGGCGATTCTGCGGGAAGAAAAAGTGACGGATTGCGGCGGTGTACTACACTGTTTCACTGAAGACGCGGAGACGGCGGGCAAGCTGCTGGATATGGGGTTCTATATTTCATTTTCCGGGATTGTGACCTTCCGTAATGCTGAACAGCTTCGCGAGGCCGCGCGCTATGTGCCGCTGGATCGTCTGCTGGTAGAGACCGATTCACCTTATCTGGCGCCGGTACCGCATCGTGGCAAAGAGAACCAGCCGGCCATGGTTCGTGACGTCGCCGAATATATGGCGGTGCTGAAGGGCGTAAGCGTTGAACAGCTGGCCGAACAGACCACCGAAAACTTCTCTACGCTCTTCCATATCGACCCCGCCCGCCTGCAATCTGCCTGATTTTAGAGCTTATTTTAATGCTCGTAATTAATGGTCAAAGCGAGTACAGTTCACCGCCATAAAAGTGGCGGTGAATGTTAATCTTGCAACATACAGACACGTTTTATGTAAAGAAGATTAAGTTTTTAAGCCATGGCTCTTTGAAACGTGATAGCCGTCAAACAAAAGCACAGGGATTTATTTTACTCTGTGTAATAAATAAAAAGGGCACTTAGATGCCCTGTCCCTGGTGAGTTTCTCCCCATCTCACCGATGCGTGAAAACGTAGATAAAAGTACAAACTCAGGAGCACTCCTTATTATGTTTAAGAATGCATTTGCTAACCTGCAGAAGGTCGGTAAATCGCTGATGCTGCCGGTATCCGTACTGCCTATCGCAGGTATTCTGCTGGGCGTCGGTTCCGCAAACTTCAGCTGGCTGCCAGCCGTCGTTTCCCATGTTATGGCAGAAGCAGGCGGTTCTGTTTTTGCTAACATGCCGCTTATCTTCGCTATTGGTGTCGCATTAGGCTTCACCAATAACGACGGTGTTTCCGCGCTGGCGTCCGTCGTCGCTTACGGCATCATGGTGAAAACCATGGCCGTGGTCGCGCCGCTGGTACTGCACTTACCGGCTGAAGAGATTACCGCGAAACACCTGGCTGATACCGGCGTGCTCGGCGGGATCATCTCCGGTGCGATTGCCGCGTACATGTTCAATCGCTTCTACCGTATCAAGCTGCCGGAATACCTGGGCTTCTTCGCGGGCAAGCGTTTTGTTCCGATCATTTCAGGTCTGGCCGCCATCTTTACCGGTGTGATCCTGTCCTTCATTTGGCCGCCAATCGGTACCGCCATTCAGACCTTCTCTCAGTGGGCTGCTTACCAGAACCCGGTTGTGGCGTTCGGTATTTACGGCTTCATCGAGCGTTGCCTGGTGCCGTTCGGTCTGCACCACATCTGGAACGTTCCTTTCCAGATGCAGATCGGCGAATTCACCAACGCAGCGGGTCAGGTCTTCCATGGCGATATTCCTCGTTACATGGCAGGCGACCCGACCGCGGGCAAACTGTCCGGTGGTTTCCTGTTCAAAATGTACGGCCTGCCGGCTGCTGCGATTGCAATCTGGCACTCTGCTAAACCAGAGAACCGTGCAAAAGTGGGCGGTATCATGATCTCCGCTGCGCTGACCTCGTTCCTGACCGGTATCACCGAGCCGATCGAGTTCTCCTTCATGTTCGTAGCGCCGATTCTGTACGTTATCCACGCGATTCTGGCGGGTCTGGCATTCCCGATCTGTATCCTGCTGGGTATGCGTGACGGGACGTCGTTCTCTCACGGCCTGATCGACTTTATCGTCCTGTCCGGTAACAGCAGCAAACTGTGGCTGTTCCCGATTGTCGGTATCTGCTATGCGATCGTGTACTACGTCATCTTCCGCGTGCTGATTAAAGCACTGGATCTGAAGACGCCGGGCCGCGAAGACACCACTGAAGAAACCAAAGCGGGCGCAACCAGTGAAATGGCTCCGGCGCTGATTGCAGCCTTCGGCGGTAAAGAAAACATCACGAACCTTGACGCCTGTATCACTCGTCTGCGCGTGAGCGTAGCCGACGTCGCGAAAGTGGATCAGGCTGGCCTGAAGAAACTGGGCGCTGCGGGTGTGGTGGTTGCAGGTTCCGGCGTTCAGGCTATTTTCGGTACCAAATCCGATAACCTGAAAACCGAGATGGACGACTATATTCGTAATAACTAAGTTATTCGAAGTCGAAAAGTTGGGGAGACTAAGGCAGCCGAATGGCTGCCTTTTTTACGTCTGGAGCAGGGTGCCGGATGGCGGCGGCGCCTTATCCGGCCTACAGCTGAACATCCCGTAGATCGGATAAGCGTCAGCGCCATCCGGCAATAAAAAAGGAGCCATCAGGCTCCTTTTGTCTAGTGACGCTCCCCGGTCAGAACTGATAGCTCGCGGTCACGCTCACGTTACGCGGTTCACCGTACACGATTGAACCATCAATATTGGTGTCGTAGGTTTTATCAAACAGGTTGTTCAGGTTGCCCTGAATAGCGAAGTTTTTGGTGACCTGATAACGGGTGAATAAATCCACCAGCGCGTAGCTGCCTTGTTCTGCTCGGAACGTTCCGTATGCGGTGGCGGTATCTTTGTAGACGCGGTTCTGCCAGTTCACGCCGCCGCCAACGGTCAGTTCGGGCATTGCAGGCAGGCGATAGTGGGTGAACAGCTTCACGGTGGTGCGCGGCAGGTTCGGGTTAACCGCTTGACCTTGATTGTCGGTGGCAACATAGCGGGTGGCGCCAAAGGTCATCTGCCAGTTGTCAGTCAGCGCACCGTTAATTTCAAATTCAACGCCTTTGCTGACGGTGCCGTCGGCGGTGGTGTAGGCCGTTTCGCCGTTGCTGCCGGCGATCGGTACCCCGGTAGACTGCGCCAGGTTATCCTGCTCAATGCGGAACACGGCAAGCGTGGTGGTCAGGCGGCTGTCCATCCAGTCGGATTTCAGGCCGACTTCATAGTTGTTGCCGGTAATAGGCTTCAGATATTTGCCGGAACTGTCTTTGTCCTTTTGCGGCTGGAAGATGGAGGTATAGCTGGCGTAGGTAGACCAGTTATCGTTGATGTCGTAAACCAGCCCCGCGTACGGCGTCGTGTGGTTCTGTTCCATGCTGTAGGACAGCGTGTTAACGCTCCAGTTGGTATAACGTGCCCCAACGATCAGATGAAGCGGGTCTGCGAGCGTGATGCGCGTAGCTGCATACAGCGACTTCATGCGCGTGGTATCGTCCTGCGCGAGGCTCTGTGGGGACCAGTTGGTTTCCGGGAAACTGGCGCTATTGAAGTTATCAAAGTTGCCGATTGCATCCGGGAAAACGTTATCCCAGGAGCTGAAATAGCGATTGTTCTGCTTGCTGTAGCTACCGCCCAGCATCAGGTTATGCTGGCGGCCGAACAGGTCATAGCTCCCGTCTGCATAAAGATCTAACGCATCAACTTTACGCTTACCGCTGTTCCAGCCCGTCCCGCCAACGTATTCATAATCCGGACCGTAGCTGCCGTACGGGCCAACTAATGTTCCATCCGCCTTGTTAACATAGGCATCGATGTACATCATTTTACTGTCGAACTTCACCTCTGAATGGGTGGCATTCAGCGTCGCCTGCCAGGTATCGGCAAAGCGCTGCGTCAGCGTCATGAAGACTTTATTGATGTCTTTATCGTTATAGGCCCAGTCCGGCGAGGTGCTGTGCGCGCGATCGTAATGGTTGGTACTGCCGTCGGTATTCCAACGTGGTAAACCGCCCCAGGTAGGGCTGTTGACATTGATTTGCTGGTATTCATAACCAACGGAGAGGCGGGTGGTGTCGCCGAGATCCGCATCCAGAATGCCTGAGAAGAAGGTCTTTTCGTTATTGTAGCGGTCAAGCCAGGAATCATTGTTCTGATAGCCTGCAACGATACGCGCGCGCACTTTACCGTCATCGGTCAACGGGCTTTGCAGGTCGGCAACATAGCGTTGTTTATTCCAGCTACCGTACTCAGCGGAAAGGTTGCCTTTGAACTCCTGGCTGGTGGCATGTTTACGGATCATGTTAATGGAGGCGGAAGGGTTCCCGGTCCCCGTCATCAGGCCATTTGACCCGCGTACCACTTCCACGCGTTCAAACAGCGCGGTATCGGAAAGCGCATCGCCCAGGTTCCAGCGGGATTCAAAATAGGTCGGGATACCGTCGACCATATAGTTATCGATTTGAAAGCCGCGTGAGAAATAGCTGGTGCGATCGGAGTCGGCCTGGCTGCTGGTAATGCCGAGGGTATTATTCATGACGTCGCCGAGCGTTTGCAGCTGCTGATCCTGCATACGCTGCTCGTTCACAATGCTGACCGACTGCGGGATATCGCGCTGAACCATCTGCATTTTGGTGCCAGCGGTGGTGGATTTTACGCTGTAGTCCTGCTGGTCGTTGGCAGCACTGCTGTCGGCCGAACCATCGACGACGATGGTGTCTTCGCCGCTGCTGGCAGCAATGCCGAGGCCTGGGTAGAGCGCCAGCGCAATGCCCATAGCCACGAGAGTGAGGGCGGCACGGTTATCCCGGGTAGTGGAAATGAAAGACATGATAAACCCTTAATCTAACGAGTGTTGTTGTGTTCCGCAGCTCTGTGGCCACGGTCAATGAGTGATGCCAATGTGCACTTAAAGATAAATGCAAATGAGAAATATACGCATTTTTATTCATATGTAAACAAAAGTAAGCCGGATAAGGGGCGAAGTGAAACGGTTTTTCAGTCGGGAGCGATCGGTGAGGAAAGGGGGGGCGGGGAGAAATGGCCCGGCGGCGCGACGCTTACCGGGCCTACCATGATGAGGTTAAAAGCCGGGTAAACGTCGCGCCGCTCGGCAGGAGAAACTCAGGCGAGCGCGTTCTCTTCAAGCTGGCGCATAAACTGGCGTACCCAGTCCATGCGTGTTTTACGATCGCCGAGCTCCTGGAAGAACTTCAGACGCGTCGGGCCGTCGAGACGGAAGTGCTGCGGCTGCTTCTGTAGCAGGCCAATCAGCCACGTCGGGTTAACGTGGTTCTTCTCGGCGAACTCGATAACCCCACCTTTCTCGTTGCCCTCCAGCTTGCGAATGCCCAGCTTCTGCGCCTGCTGACGCAGACGGGCAATATCCAGCAGGTTACGCGCGGCGTCCGGCAGCAGGCCGAAGCGATCAATCAGCTCAACCTTGATTTCATCCAGCTCGTTTTCGCCCTTCGCGCTAGCGATACGCTTGTAGAACGACAGGCGCGTGTTGACGTCCGGGATAAAATCGTCCGGCAGCAGCGACGGCATGCGCAGCTCGACTTCGGTTTGCTGGCTGGTTAAATCCTCCAGCGACGGCTCGCGACCTTCTTTGAGCGCATCGACGGCGTTTTCCAGTAGCTCCATATACAGCGAGAAGCCGATGGTCTCCATGGAACCACTTTGGTCTTCGCCGAGCAGTTCGCCCGCACCGCGAATCTCGAGGTCGTGGGTCGCCAGCGCAAAGCCCGCACCGAGGTCTTCCAGTGACGCAATGGCTTCCAGGCGTTTTTGCGCATCGGTGGTCATCGCTTTCGGATGCGGCGTCAGCAGCCAGGCGTAGGCCTGGTGATGCGACCGACCGACGCGGCCGCGCAGTTGGTGTAGCTGCGCTAAGCCGAAGTGGTCCGCTCGCTCGATGATAATGGTGTTGGCGGTCGGAATGTCGATACCGGTTTCGATGATGGTGGTACACACCAGCACGTTGAAACGCTGGTGGTGGAAATCGTTCATCACCCGTTCCAGCTCGCGTTCGCGCATCTGGCCGTGACCGATGGCGATACGCGCTTCGGGCACCAGCTCAGCCAGCCGGTCGGCCGCTTTCTGGATATTCTCGACGTCATTGTACAGATAGTACACCTGGCCGCCGCGCAGGGTTTCACGCAGAATCGCTTCGCGTACGACAAGGCTATCGTACTCGCGCACGAAGGTTTTCACCGCCAGACGTCGGGCGGGTGGGGTGGCAATAATGGACAGATCGCGCATCCCGCTCATCGCCATATTCAGGGTTCGCGGGATCGGGGTGGCGGTCAGGGTCAGTATATCGACGTCGGCACGCATCGCCTTAATGCGCTCTTTATGGCGCACGCCGAAGCGGTGTTCTTCATCGACAATCAACAGGCCCAGGTCGCGCAGCTTGACGTCGCTTTGCAGCAGCTTATGGGTGCCGATGAGAATGTCAATTTTGCCTTCAGCGGCTTCGGCAAGGATCTGTGTTTGCTCTTTGGCGCTGCGAAAACGCGAGAGCATTTCAATACGCACCGGCCAGTTGGCGAAGCGGTCGCGGAAGTTATCGTAGTGCTGCTGAGCCAGCAGGGTGGTCGGTACCAGCACTGCCACCTGCTTGTGGTTCTCTACCGCGAGGAAAGCGGCGCGCATGGCGACTTCGGTTTTACCAAAGCCGACGTCGCCGCACACCAGTCGGTCCATCGCCAGCGGCTGGCACATATCGCTGAGCACGGCGTTAATCGCCTGCGCTTGGTCCGGCGTGGTTTCGAACGGGAAGCTGTCGCAGAACAGCTGGTACTGCTCGCGGTCATGTTTGAAGGCGAAGCCTTCTTTTGCCGCCCGCTGCGCGTAAATATCCAGCAGTTCTGCTGCGACATCGCGCACCTTCTCGGCGGCTTTCTGTCGCGCGCGGGTCCAGGCATCGCCGCCCAGTTTGTGCAACGGTGCGTTCTCTTCGGCCCCACCTGCATAGCGGCTGATCAGATGCAGGGACGACACCGGCACATACAGTTTGGCGTCGTTCGCGTAGGTGAGCATCAGATACTCGGCGGTAATGCCGCCCGCTTCCAGCGTGGTCATTCCGGCATAGCGGCCGACTCCGTGCTCCAGATGCACCACCGGCTGGCCAACGTGCAGCTCCGCCAGGTTACGAATCAGGGTATCCGGGTTGATGGTACGCCGTGCGTCCTGACGACGACGGGCCACGCGCTCGCCCAGCAGATCGCTCTCGCAGACCAGCGCCAGATTGGCCTGAGTGTCGATAAAACCGTGCTCGGCCGCGCCAATCATCAGATAGTGACCTTTGCCGCTGGCCTCATCCAGCCGCTGAATACGCTTAGGCGACAGCTTAATGCGCGCCAGCAGCTCGCCCAGCGCCTCGCGGCGGCCTTCGCTCTCTACCGAGAACACCACTGAGCCGCCAAAGGACTCAATAAATTTGCGCAGGTTATCCAGCGGCGATTTATTCTGCGCCTGCACGGAAAGGTCCGGCAGCGGCTGGAACCCCAGGTTCGTGTGGGCCGCTTTCTCGGCCAGACGGTCGGTCTTCAGCTGGACGCGCGGCCATTTTTTGAGTTCGCTGTTCAGCTCGTCGGTGCGCAGCCAAAGCTGGGCAGGCGGCAGCAGCGGGCGCATCGGGTCAACGCCGCGGCTTTCAAAACGCGCCTGCGCATCGGCCTGGAAACGCGCCGCGCTGGCTTCCAGATCGCCGGTATTGACCAACAGCGTGTTGGCGGGGAAATAGCTAAACAGCGGCGGCAGCGGCTCGCTGAAGAACAGCGGCTGCCAGTATTCGATCCCGGCGGGCAGGGTGCCTTTGCTGACCTGCTGGTAGATATGCTCGGCATCGCGTTTGACATCGAACTTGTCGCGCCACGCGCTGCGGAACAGCTCAATAGCCGCTTTGTCGGTGGGAAATTCGTGCGCGGGCAGCAGGTTGATGGCCTCAACCTCTTCCAGGGTGCGCTGGCTGTCGACGTCAAACACGCGCAGGCTGTCAATTTCATCGTCGAAGAAATCGAGACGATAGGGTCGGTCGCTGCCCATCGGGTAGAGGTCGAGCAGCGCGCCGCGGGTAGCGAATTCGCCGTGTTCCATAACCTGATCAACGTGACGGTAACCCGCGCTGTCTAGCTGGTCGCGCAGGGCGTCGCGCGACAGGCGCTGGCCTTTTTTCATCACCAGCGCGTGGCCGTGCAGGAAGCTGTGCGGGCATACCCGCTGCATCAGCGTGCTGACCGGCACAATCAGTACACCGCGCTGCATGGTCGGCAGCTGGTACAGCGTCGACAGGCGCGAGGAAATAATATCCTGATGCGGCGAGAAGCTATCGTAGGGCAGGGTTTCCCAGTCGGCAAGGTTCATCACCATGCTGTCGGTAAACTGGCCGATTTCATCGTGCAGGCGCAGAGCGTTTTGCATATCCGGGGCGATGAGCACCACCGGCCCCGCGTGGCGTTCGGCAATATCTGCCACCAGCGTCGCACAGGCCGCGCCGGTCAGTTCGCCAAGCTGGCGCTGGTCGCCAGGTTTTGTCGGTAGGGCATAACGAGCAAGTTCAGGCATAGTCAGCGCACGTTCTCCAGAAGGCCGTAATTTCACGGTAATAATATAAATTTGCTGTACTTATTATCCGTGATGGCGGCGGGAGTGCAACCGCTGAAAGTGCGGGGCGTTCGGGTTTCAGATCATTTGCCGTCTCTGCTGGCTGAGCTTGCGGTATTGCTGCGGCGACATGCCGACAAATTTGCTGAAGGTACTGTAAAAACGACTGCTCGAGCGGAACCCGGCGGTCATGGCAACGTCGATAATGGTTTTATCGGTATCGCTGAGCAGCGCGCGCACGTGGTTGATGCGCATGGCGGTAATGTATTGCTTCAGCGTGAGCTGCATGACGCGTTGGAAGATGCCCATTGCGTAGTTAGCGTTAAGCTTCACGTGTTCGGCGACGTCGTTGATCGTCAGCGCCTGATCGTAGTTGTCGGCAATAAAGCCCAGCATCTGGCTGACATAAAACTGCGCGTGGCGCGAGACGCTGTTTTTGTGGGTGCGTGAAGTTTTGTTCAGCAGGATCGGCTGCCAGCCGGAAAGGCTAAAGCGTTTGAGCATCAGGGCGATTTCGTCGATCGCCAGCTGGCGAATTTGCTCGTTGGGGCTGCTGATTTCCTGCTGCCAGCGCATCACTTCAAAAGTGCTGAGCTGCTGGGTAGCCAGTGATTTAATCACCATACCATGCGTCACGTGATTGACCAGTTCCCGGTCCAAAGGCCAGGAGAGAAACAGATGCATAGGCAGGCTGAAAATGGCCATCTGTTTACAGCTACCGGGGCGGGTTAGCTGGTGCGGCGTACAGGCCCAGAACAGGGTGATGTGCCCCTGTTTTATCTGCACCACTTCGTTGTTAATCAGGTATTCCACATCGCCGTCGAACGGGACGTTGACCTCAACCTGCCCGTGCCAGTGGCTGGCGGGCATGGCGTGAGGCGGGCGCAGCTCAACGTCCAGCCGCTGGTATTCGGAGTAAAGCGACAGCGGGCTGCGGGTCTGTTTTTCATCGCCGTTACACATGTGCGGGTCGGGAGGAAGAAAGACTATCGGTTCGCTGCTCATGATTGCTCCATTTCCTGATTTATCAGAATCATGCCATCGCGGTGGCTTTTAAACCGGGAAGCAGGCCGCAAAAGCCACCGTTACTCATAAGAATAGACTCAAAAAAGGGCCGGATACTCTGCTTTTTTGCCTATTTGTTCCCATAAACTCAGATTATTTGCCTTCCCGCAGAGGATCTGAGTTTATGGGAATGCTCATTGTGGAAGGTGGAAGTTTTCTGTACCTGGCGCGTGCCACCATGAAGGTGTCCAATACTGTTCGGGAGAGTCATGATGACAGCACCAAAAATTACCTTTATCGGCGCCGGTTCCACCATTTTTGTTAAGAATATCCTCGGCGACGTGTTTCACCGCGAGGCGCTGAAGTCGGCGCATATCGCGCTGATGGATATCGACGAAACGCGGCTGGAAGAGTCGCATATCGTGGTGCGCAAGCTGATGGATTCCGCCGGTGCATCCGGCCATATTACCTGCCACACCGACCAGCGCGTTGCGCTGCAGGGGGCTGATTTCGTGGTCGTCGCCTTCCAGATTGGCGGCTACGAGCCGTGCACCGTCACCGACTTTGAGGTTTGTAAGCGCCACGGTCTGGAACAGACGATCGCCGATACCCTTGGCCCCGGCGGCATCATGCGCGCGCTGCGTACGATCCCGCATTTGTGGCAGATTTGTGAGGATATGAGCGAACTGTGTCCGGATGCCACCATGCTGAACTACGTCAACCCGATGGCGATGAACACGTGGGCGATGTATGCCCGCTATCCGCATATCAAACAGGTTGGGTTATGTCACTCCGTACAGGGAACGGCGGAAGAGCTGGCGCGTGACCTGGATATCGATCCGGCATTGCTTCGCTATCGCTGCGCCGGAATTAACCATATGGCGTTTTATCTTGAGCTGGAGCGTAAAACGGCCGATGGCCGCTACGTCAATCTGTACCCTGAGCTGCTGGCTGCCTATGAGGCCGGGCAGGCGCCTAAGCCGAATATTCATGGAAATACGCGTTGCCAGAACATCGTGCGCTATGAAATGTTCAAAAAGCTGGGCTACTTCGTCACCGAGTCGTCTGAACACTTTGCGGAATATACCCCGTGGTTTATCAAACCCGGACGGGAAGATCTCATTGCGCGCTACCGCGTTCCGCTGGATGAGTACCCGAAACGCTGCGTTGAGCAGGTGGCGAACTGGCATAAGGAGCTGGAGGAGTACAAACGCGCCGATCGCATTGATATTAAACCGTCGCGCGAGTACGCCAGCACCATTATGAACGCGCTGTGGACCGGTGAGCCCAGCGTCATTTATGGCAACGTGCGCAATGACGGGCTGATTGATAACCTGCCGCAGGGCAGTTGCGTGGAAGTGGCTTGTCTGGTTGATGCTAACGGGATCCAGCCAACCAAAGTCGGGGCGATACCTGCGCACCTGGCGGCGATGATGCAGACCAACATCAACGTGCAGACGCTGCTCACGGAAGCCATTCTGACGGAAAACCGCGATCGTGTTTACCATGCGGCAATGATGGACCCGCATACCGCTGCCGTGCTGGGTATTGAGGAGATTTATGCGCTGGTGGATGACCTGATTGCTGCCCACGGCGACTGGTTGCCAGCCTGGCTGCATCATTAATCAAAATGACACTGCGCCGGGCAATGTATCCGGCGCGTTACCTTTTGCTACTCTACAGAAGGCGGGCGCTGGTAACAGCGACCCGATACCCTATGAGCATCTCTCTGACGACAAAACTGAGTTACGGATTCGGGGCATTTGGTAAGGACTTCGCTATCGGTATTGTGTACATGTACCTGATGTATTACTACACCGATGTTGTGGGGCTGTCGGTGGGCCTCGTGGGCACGCTTTTTCTGGTGGCGCGCATCTGGGACGCGATAAACGACCCGATTATGGGGTGGATTGTCAACGCGACCCGCACGCGATGGGGGAAGTTTAAACCGTGGATTTTTATCGGCACGCTGGCGAACTCGCTGGTACTGTTTTTGCTGTTCAGTGCGCATTTGTTTGAAGGCACCGCGCAGGTGGTTTTTGTCTGCGTCACCTACATTTTGTGGGGCATGACCTACACCATTATGGATATTCCCTTTTGGTCGCTGGTACCGACCATTACGCTTGATAAACGTGAACGCGAGCAGTTGGTGCCATATCCACGCTTTTTCGCTAGCCTGGCCGGGTTCGTCACGGCGGGCATTACGCTGCCGTTTGTGGAATTTGTCGGCGGGGCGGATCGCGGCTTTGGCTTCCAGATGTTTACGCTGGTGTTAATTGCCTTCTTTATCGTCTCCACCCTGGTCACGCTGCGCAATGTCCATGAGGTCTTTTCCTCGGATAGTGACGCCTCTGCCGACGGCGCTCGCCTGACGCTGAAAGGGATTGTTGCGCTGATCTACAAAAACGATCAGCTCTCCTGTCTGCTTGGTATGGCGCTGGCCTATAACATTGCCTCAAACATCATTACCGGCTTTGCGATTTACTATTTCACCTACGTGATTGGCGATGCGGCGCTGTTCCCGTATTACCTGTCCTACGCCGGGGCGGCAAATTTACTGACGCTGATATTGTTCCCGCGGCTGGTGAATGCGCTCTCGCGCCGGGTGCTGTGGGCCGGGGCATCGGTGCTGCCGGTTATCAGCTGCGCGGCGTTATTTGCCATGGCGCTGGCGGGCTATCATAACGGACCGATGATTGTGCTGGCAGGGATCTTCCTTAACGTCGGTACCGCGCTGTTCTGGGTGCTTCAGGTCATTATGGTGGCTGACACCGTCGACTACGGCGAGTATAAGCTCAACGTGCGCTGTGAAAGTATTGCCTATTCGGTACAAACAATGGTGGTAAAAGGCGGCTCGGCGTTTGCCGCATTCTTTATCGCCGTGGTGCTCGGGGTGATTGGCTATACGCCTAACGTGGCGCAGTCGGCGCAAACCATTCAGGGGATGCAGTTCATTATGATTGCGCTGCCGGTGCTGTTTTTCATCGTGACGCTGGTGCTTTATTACCGCTTCTATCGCCTGAATGGCGACATGCTGCGTAAGATTCAAATCCAGCTGCTGGATAAATACCGCAAAGTCCCGCAGCCGACGGTGACCCCGGAGAAACCGGCCATCGCGGTGGCAACGGCACGTGACGTAAAGGCATGAGCATGGAATGGTCGTCATGGATTGGTTATCTGGCCGCCAGCCTCACCACGCTCTCGTTTTTACCGCAGGCGATAAAGGTTATCGCCACGCGCAACACGCAGGGTATTTCCGGGCTGATGTACGTGATGTTTGTCTGCGGGCTGGTGATGTGGCTGGTTTATGGCCTGATGATTGAAGACGCGGCGGTAAGCATGGCGAATTTTCTGACGCTGGTGTTTGCTCTGCCGATTTTAATTATCAAGTTTCGTCGCGGGTAACGTGCGCCGCCATCCGGCCTACAACTCGATCCCGTAGGCCGGATAAGCGCTAACGCCATCCGGCAGATTTCAGTTGGCAACTGTGCCAGCGCGCCAGCAGCAGCACCGTCGTCAATGCGCCCAGCAGCGCACAGAACATGTCCGACTGGGTATCCCACGGGTCACCCTGAGTGCCAAGAAAATCGTCCGCGCCTTGCCCCATCGCCAGCGCCGCCCACCATTCAATCAGCTCGTAGGTGGCGCTGATCGCCAGCGCCACGCAGCACACCAGAAACGCCAGCATTTTTTCACCGCGTACAATGTGCCCGCGCAGCAGAATTTCGCGCGCCGCTAGCGCCGGTACCAGCCCCTGGAAGAAATGGCCGAGTTTGTCGTAGGGATTACGGCTCAGGCTCAGCCACTCCTGCACCTCAAACCCCAGCGGGACTTTCGCATAGGTATACTGGCCGCCGACCATCAAAATGACGGCATGCAGGAAAATCAGCAGATACAGCAGTGGCGTCAGCGGGTAGCGCTTTGCCGTTAACAGCAGCAGCGGGACCACAATTATCACCGGCGTCACCTCCATCAGCCAGGTCACTTTTTCTGCGGCGCTGACGCCGGTATACAGTAAGAACAGGCTCAGCAACAGGGCGCCAGCGGCTAATATCTGTGGGGGAACGGTGCGGATCATCATGAATTCACGGCTAATAAGGGAAAACATCACTATTAACCGTTACGGCGAAAATTTCAACGTTGTCGCCGCCCGGCGGAGAATTGTCAACCTTGCGCTTACGGTTCAGTCATTTACCCATCCTGCTTTCGCTTATATACTCGTGCTTCTGCTATCAGCAACCAGACGGATTACATGTACCAACCTGTCGCACTATTTATCGGCCTGCGCTACATGCGCGGGCGAGCAGCGGACCGCTTTGGTCGCTTTGTTTCCTGGCTGTCAACTATCGGCATTACGCTTGGCGTGATGGCGCTGGTCACCGTACTTTCGGTGATGAACGGCTTTGAACGCGAGCTGCAAAACAACATCCTGGGGCTGATGCCGCAGGCCATTCTGAGCGCCGATCAGGGCTCACTCAATCCGCAAAAAATTCCGCAGGATAGCGTGAAGCTACAGGGCGTGACCCGCGTGGCACCGCTGACGACCGGCGACGTCGTGCTGCAAAGCGCGCGCAGCGTGTCGGTTGGCGTGATGCTGGGCATTGACCCTGCGCAGAAAGATCCGTTGACGCCATATCTGGTGAACGTTAAGCAAACCGACCTGGCGCCGGGCAAATACAACGTGATCCTGGGTGAACAGCTGGCAGGCCAACTGGGCGTGAATCGCGGCGATCAAATCCGCGTGATGGTGCCTTCGGCCAGCCAGTTCACGCCGATGGGGCGTCTGCCGAGTCAGCGTCTGTTCACGGTAATTGGCACCTTTGCGGCGAACAGTGAGGTCGACGGTTACCAGATGCTGGTCAACATTCAGGACGCTTCGCGCCTGATGCTTTACCCGCTGGGCAACATCACCGGCTGGCGTCTGTGGCTGGATAAACCGCTGCAGGTCGACACCCTTAGCCAGCAAACGCTGCCGGCAGGCACCAAATGGCAGGACTGGCGCGAGCGTAAAGGCGAGCTGTTCCAGGCCGTGCGCATGGAAAAAAACATGATGGGCCTGCTGCTCAGCCTGATCGTCGCCGTTGCCGCATTTAACATCATTACCTCGCTGGGGCTGATGGTGATGGAGAAGCAGGGCGAAGTGGCTATTCTGCAAACCCAGGGCCTGACGCCGCGGCAGATCCTTACCGTCTTTATGGTGCAGGGGGCCAGCGCGGGTATTATCGGCGCACTGTTAGGCGCGGTGCTTGGCGTGCTGCTGGCCAGCCAGCTCAATAATTTAATGCCGATTATCGGTGCGTTCCTCGACGGCGCGGCGCTGCCGGTTGCCATCGAGCCGCTGCAGGTTATCGTGATTGCGCTGGTGGCGATGGCCCTGGCGCTGTTGTCAACGCTTTACCCTTCCTGGCGCGCTGCCGCCACCCAACCCGCTGAGGCTTTACGTTATGAATAAGATCCTGTTGCAATGCGACAACCTGTGCAAACGCTATCAGGAAGGCTCGGTGCAGACTGACGTGCTGCACAACGTCAGCTTCAGCGTCGGCGAGGGGGAAATGATGGCGATTGTCGGCACCTCCGGCTCGGGCAAAAGTACGCTGCTGCACCTGCTGGGCGGCCTGGACACGCCGACCAGCGGTGATGTGATTTTCAGCGGCCAGCCGATGAGCAAACTGTCGTCGGCGGCAAAAGCCGAACTGCGCAACCAGAAGCTCGGCTTTATTTACCAGTTCCACCACCTGCTGCCAGACTTCACGGCGCTTGAAAACGTGGCGATGCCGCTGCTGATTGGCAAGAAAAAAGCGGCAGAAATTAACACCCGCGCGCTGGAAATGCTCAATGCGGTCGGCCTGGCGCATCGCGCCAGCCATCGTCCATCGGAGCTGTCCGGCGGCGAACGTCAGCGCGTCGCGATCGCCCGCGCGCTGGTCAATAACCCGCGTCTGGTGCTGGCGGATGAGCCGACCGGCAACCTGGATGCCAAAAATGCCGATAGCATCTTCAAACTGCTTGGCGAACTGAATCAGTCTCAGGGCACCGCTTTTCTCGTCGTGACCCACGATTTGCAGCTGGCGAAACGTATGGGGCGTCAGCTTGAGATGCGCGACGGCCACCTGAGCGACCAACTGACCCTGATGGGAGCGCATTAATGGCTCCTTCGCTGTCGTTACTGATCGGCCTGCGCTTTAGCCGCGGGCGTCGGCGCAGCGGCATGGTGTCGCTGATTTCCGTTATCTCAACCGTTGGCATTGCGCTGGGCGTAGCGGTACTGATCGTCGGGCTAAGCGCGATGAATGGCTTTGAGCGCGAGCTGAACAACCGCATTCTGGCGGTGGTACCGCACGGCGAAATTGAGGCGGTCAACCAGCCGTGGAACCACTGGCAGAGCGTGTTACCGAAAGTTGAAGCGGTGAGGGGCATTGAGGCCGCCGCGCCGTACATCAACTTTACCGGTCTGGTGGAGAGCGGCAGCAATCTGCGCGCGATTCAGGTTAAAGGCGTGGATCCACAGCAGGAAACCCGACTGAGCGCGCTACCGCGCTTTGTGCAGGCCGATGCCTGGGCCAACTTTAAAGCCGGTGAACAGCAAATTATTCTCGGCAAAGGCGTTGCCGATGCGCTAAAGGTCAAAGCCGGTGACTGGGTATCGATAATGATCCCCAACTCCAACCCTGAACACAAGCTGCTGCAGCCAAAACGCGTGCGTCTGCACGTGACCGGCATTCTGCAGCTGAGCGGCCAGCTTGACCATAGCTTCGCCATGATCCCGCTCCAGGATGCTCAGCAGTATCTCGATATGGGCGAGAGCATTTCCGGTATCGCCATCAAAGTGAACGACGTGTTTAACGCCAATAAACTGGTGCGCGACGCGGGCGAGGTGACGAATAACTACGTCTATATCAAAAGCTGGATTGGCACCTACGGCTATATGTACCGCGATATCCAGATGATCCGTGCGATCATGTATCTGGCGATGGTACTCGTGATAGGTGTGGCTTGCTTCAACATCGTGTCGACGTTAGTGATGGCCGTTAAAGATAAAAGTAGCGATATTGCGGTGCTGCGCACACTGGGTGCCAAAGACGGGCTGATTCGCGCAATTTTCGTGTGGTATGGTTTATTGGCCGGTTTGCTGGGCAGCATCTGCGGTGTGGTTATCGGGGTGCTGGCATCCCTGTATCTGACCGGCATTATTAACGTGATTGAAAAACTGATTGGTCACCGATTCTTGTCGGGTGACATTTATTTTATCGACTTCCTGCCGTCTGAACTGCACTGGCTGGATGTCGTTTATGTGCTGGTCACGGCACTGTTGCTGAGTCTGCTGGCAAGCTGGTATCCCGCCCGCCGCGCCAGCCGTATCGACCCTGCGAGGGTGCTGAGTGGCCAGTAATTTGACGTCCTGACCACGCGGCGTTGCTGCTGCGTGCGTCAGTTAGAGGAATTGATCATGATGCATTATGGATTTGACATTGGCGGCAGCAAAATCGCGCTGGGCGTATTTGATTCATCGCGCCAGCTTCAGTGGGAAAAACGCATTCCGACGCCGACAGAGAGCTATGAACGCTTTCTTGAGGCGGTGACCGGCCTGGTGGCGGAGGCTGACGAACGCTTTCACTGCCGGGGCTCTGTCGGTATCGGTATTCCCGGTATGCCGGAAACCGAAGACGGTACGCTGTACGCGGCGAACGTGCCAGCGGCGACCGGACGCCCGCTGCGCGCGGACCTGAGCAGGCTACTGGAACGTGACGTACGGCTCGACAACGACGCCAACTGCTTTGCCATCTCCGAGGCCTGGGACGACGAGTTTACCCAGTACCCGCTGGTGATGGGGCTGATTCTCGGCACCGGCGTGGGTGGCGGCATCGTACAGAACGGTAAATCGATTACCGGGCATAGCTATATCACCGGCGAGTTTGGCCATATTCGTCTGCCGGTCGATGCGCTGGAAGTCGTGGGGCGTGATTTTCCGCTCGTCCGCTGCGGCTGCGGCCAGCTTGGCTGCATTGAAAACTATTTATCCGGTCGCGGGTTTGCCTGGCTGTATAACCATTTTTATCAACAGTCGCTCACTTCACCGGAGATTGTGGCCCTGTGGCAGCAGGGAGATGAAAAGGCGCGTGAACACGTTGAACGCTACCTGGATCTGCTTGCCGTCTGCCTGGGCAATATACTGACCATTGTCGACCCGGATCTGCTGGTGCTCGGCGGTGGGCTATCAAACTTTTCAGCGATCGCCGATGGACTAGCGCACCGCCTACCGCGTCATTTACTGCCTGTAGCCCGCACGCCGCGTATTGAACGCGCGCGCCACGGCGATGCAGGGGGAATGCGCGGCGCTGCGTTCCTTCATCTGACCAACTAACATGGAGTAGATATGCAGTCGCGCCGCTTACATCGATTGAGCCGTTTCCGTCGGAATAAACGTCAACTGCGCCAGCGTCTGCGCCAGCGTATTTTTTTCACGGACAGGGTGATGCCAGAACAGATGGATAAACCAAGAGTACTTGTGCTTACGGGCGCGGGGATTTCGGCAGAGTCGGGTATTCGGACCTTCCGCGCGGCGGATGGCTTATGGGAAGAACACAAGGTTGAGGATGTGGCGACGCCGGAAGGCTACGCGCGCGATCCGCAGCTGGTGCAACATTTCTATAATGCCCGTCGTCGCCAGCTTCAGCAGCCGGAGATTGCGCCCAACGCGGCGCACCTGGCGCTGGCCCGGCTGGAAGCGGCGCTTGGCGAGAACTTTATGCTGGTGACGCAGAACATCGATAACCTGCACGAGCGCGCGGGCAATCACAACGTGCTGCATATGCACGGCGAGCTGCTGAAGGTGCGCTGTACCCAAAGCGGCCAGGTGTTCGACTGGCCGGGGGATTTAACGGTGGAGGACCGCTGCCACTGCTGCCAGTTCCCGGCGCCGCTGCGCCCGCATATCGTCTGGTTTGGCGAGATGCCGTTCGAGATGGACCATATCTATCTTGCGCTGTCGATGGCCGATATTTTTATCGCTATTGGCACTTCTGGCCACGTCTACCCGGCGGCGGGTTTTGTGCACGAGGCGAAGCTGCACGGTGCGCATACCGTTGAGCTGAATCTTGAACCGAGCCAGGTGGGCAGCGAGTTTGAGGAGAAGCATTACGGTCTGGCGAGCGAAGTGGTCCCAGCCTACGTCGACGCGCTGCTGAAATCGCTGTAAACGTTCGGGCGCCCGCGACAACTCGCCGGGCGCCCGAAAATTAACTTTCTGCGTAGTAAAATTCTCCCTCCAGCAGTGATGCGCTGTTCAGGCCGACAAAGACCCTGAACCTGCCGTACTCCAGCCGAACATCGCCTTCGGCATCGTAGAAGCCAAGATCGTGCGGCGTTATCTCAAAGTGAACCACCTGCGTTTCACCCGCGGCGAGCATCACCTGGGTAAAGCCTTTCAGCTGCAGGGCGGGGCGGGCGATGCTGGCGACACAATCATGAAGATACAACTGGAGGGTTTCGAGGCCGTCAACGTCAGACGTATTGTGAGCTGCCACGCTCACCATGACCGTCCCTCCGGGCAGCAGACGGGGCGTCACGTGAAGATCGCTGAGGCGCGTCTCGTGCCACGATAGGCCAAAACCAAAGGGAAACAGCGGCGCGTTCGGGCAGTCCAGATATTTGGACAGAAAGCGCGGGCTATGGTCGGACTGATGCGCCGGTCGGCCGGTATTCAGCGCGTTGTAATAGACCGGCACCTGGCCGTTGGCATAAGGGAAACTCATCGACAGCCGTCCGGAAGGGTTGCGTTTGCCGCTGAGTACATCGACCAGCGCGTGGCTGCCCTCAATGCCGGGGAACCAGGCCTCGACGATGGCGTCAACGTGGTCGACAACGTCGGTCAGCACCAGCGGTCTGCCGTTAAACAGGATCAGCACGGTTTTCTTTGCCACGGCGGCGATCTGCTGAATAAATTCGACCTGGTGGCGGGGCAGATGCAGGTCGGTGCGGCTGGCGGCTTCGCCGCTCTGCATCATATGTTCCCCCATCGCCAGCAGGACCACATCGGCCTGACGCGCGTAGTCCAGCGCGCGCTCAAGCTCCTGTGCTCGCTCGTTATCGGTCAGGCAGCGGGTTTGTTCTACCTGGTGCGTTGCGCCAAATTCGCCGAGAAAACCGTAGTCCAGCAGCAGGTCGCAGCCCGGCGTTACGCACAGGTTGCCGTCGGGGATGGTCTCTTGCAGCGCGGTCTTAAGCGTCGTACAGCGCGATTTCTCGCCGTAAACGGCCCACAGCCCAAAGATATCCGGGTTGTCGGCATAAGGGCCAATCAGCGCAACGCGCGTTGTCGCTGGGTTAAACGGCAGCGTCTGACGATCGTTTTTGAGCACCACCAGCGATTTCCCCGCCGTCTCTCGGGCAAGGCGCAGATGCTCCGGGTGATAGCAGCAGCGCTGCTCGCCCTCGGGGGTGACGCCGCGATACGGATCGTCGAATAACCCCAGCTTCTGCTTCAGCCGCAGCACGCGCAGGACGGCGTCATCCAGCGCGCGTTCGCTGATTTTTCCGGCCGCCAGCAGCGGCTTCAGGCCGTTGGCATAGCAGGCGGTTTTCATGTCGATATCCAGCCCGGCGTTGAACGCGATCGCGCAGGCGTCCTGTTCATCGGCCGCGACGCCGTGCGCAATCAGCTCTTTCACGGCGGCATAGTCGGCAATGGTGATCCCCTGAAACCCCCAGCGCTCGCGCAGCAGGGTTTTCAATAGCCATGGGTTGGCGGTGGCGGGAACGCCGTCAACGGTGTTGAAGGACGTCATCACCATCTCGCAGCCCGCGTCAATGGCGGCCTGGAAGGGCGGGAAATAGTCTTCGAACAGGCTCTGGTGCGACAGCTCGACGGTATTGTAGTCGCGACCGCCGATCGGCGCGCCGTAGCCGGCAAAATGCTTCACGCAGGCGGCCAACCCATGCTGCGTGGGCATATCCTGCTGGAAACCCTCAACGCTGGCGCGCACGTACTGTGTGTTCAGAAACACATCTTCGCCGGTTGACTCCATGCAGCGACCCCAGCGAGCATCGCGCACCAGGTCGGCCATTGGCGCAAAGGTCACATGGCTACCGGCGCTGGCGGCTTCTCTCGCCGCCACGACGCAGCACTGACGGATCAGCGCGGGCGACCAGCTGCAGCCGAGCGCCAGCGGGATCGGGAAGATCGTCCGGTAGCCGTAAATCACGTCGGCCATAAACAGCAGCGGTATCTTTAGCCGACTGTTTTGCAGGTGTTTGCGCTGGATTTCGCGCGTTTTCACCGCACCGGAGACGTTCAGCACCGAACCGACGTTATCCACCACCGCCTGCGCGATACCCAGCTTCGCCTTCGGCCCCACGGTCAGCTGGGGCTCATCAAGGAAAAATTCCCCGGACAGCTGCACCAGCTGGCCTATTTTTTCGTCCAGCGTCATCTGCGCCAGCAGCGCGTGAAGGGAGGTCATTGGGCCTCCTGGTCAGCGTTGCGTTCTGCCGCCAGCGCGGCGCGCTCGGCCATTTTGAACCACGGATACCAGAGCAGCGGCGAAAGAATCAGCTGCAGGAACAGGTGCAGGGCGATAATTGATGTCGCGCCGCCTACCGCAGCGAAGAAGCCGACCGGCAGGCCAAAGAGGGTCTGAGCCCCCACGATTTTGGCCACCAGCCCCAGTTTGATCAGCAGCCACGCAATGACGATGGCGATGGCGTTGTTGGTCACAAACGGCACCATCAGGCGGTAGTTCATCACCAGCGGCGTACCGAAGATCACCGGTTCGGTGATGCCGAACAGCGCGGGCATCAGCGCCAGCCTGCCCATCTGGTTAAACTGTTTGCTTTTTGACAGACACATCAACAGTACCAGCCCCAGCGCCAGCCCGCTCCAGGTCACGATGTTAAAGAACGCCAGCCCGAGCACGTTGGGCATTTCCAGACCGTTACGCCACGCGTCAAGGTTTTCGAGATCCATCGCCAGCCAGATGGGGGTCACCAGCGGCAGCACCACGTTGGTGCCGTGAATACCGAGAAACCACATCAGCTGCATGACCAGCGTGACCAGCAGGAACGCCCAGAGGCTACCGCCCAGCCCTTTCAGCGGTTGCTGGATAAGGGTATAGATGCACTGGTGAATGTTTTCCCACGGTGTTGCCACAAAGAGGCGGTTAATCAGCAGAAACACAATACCCACCAGCACGAACGGAAACAGGCCTTCGAACACCCGGCCAATCATCGGCGGCACGCCTTTTGGCAGACGCAGCGTCCAGCCGCGCTGGATGGTAAAGATAAACAGACGCCCGACGCCCAGGCCAATCAGCATCGCGGAAAAAACACCCTGTACACCGAGCCAGGTCAGGGGAATAGCGGTAATTGCGCCACTTTCGTCCGCCATCGGCGTCACGATTAAAAAGGCCATGACAGCCGCCACGCCGCTCAGCGTACTGTCCGTGTCGACGTTGTACTGCCGGACCAGGTTGCGCGCCATGAAGAACGTAACGTAAATGGCCAGGATGCCTAGCGTGCTGGTCGTGACGTTGTTAAACACCGGCATCATGCTGCTGCTGACAAAAAATTGATGCACGCTGTCGATAGGCAGCACCATCAGGAGCACGCTGAGCGATCCGATGAGCGTAATTGCGACGGTAGAAACCATTGAAATAGAGATGGCCTGTAGCCATGGGCTTTTCCCGAGCCAGACAATAAGAGGATTTATTTTATGAAAGGTTTTTTCTAATTTATTCATGAGGTTAATGATAAGTGGTCAGGTCGTCGGGTATTTTTGTTTTAATTGGCTCGGGATAATGTTAAGTCCATCAATATTTTTCTGCGCTGACGTGTCCATTTACATCGCCAGACAGGAATAGGTAGGCGGGAATGGTGCGTAATCATTATTTATCTTATTGAAATAATGATGAAAAAACGTGTTCCTTAGTGGTGCCTTTGCGTGCTGGCAATCCGGGGAAATCGCGTTATGCTGTTTCTCTGAACCGCAGGGAGGCTGCCATGATTTACCGTTCGGTTGTCCATTTAATAAATGAATATATTGATACGTCGAACCGGCGGGAGGGCGATGCGCTACCGGCGGAAAAATCGCTCGCCGCGCATTTCAAGGTGTCGCGAAATACGCTGCGTAAAGCGCTGGCGGTGCTGGAAGCGGAAGGTATTATTGAAAAACGGCAGGGCGCTGGCAGTATTATTCGCCACAAAAAAACGGTGGCCTGGCTGAATGGATTTATGGGGTTTAGCGAGATTGCCCGCATTCAAGGCAAACCGGCGGTCAGCCGCGTGCTGAGCTTTGAGGTGATCCCGGCAGTGGAGAATATTGCCGGTTGGCTACAGTGTGACCCGGGTGAGCCGTTGTTCCACGTGAAGCGGATTCGCACTATGGATAAAACCCCAATGCAGTTGGAGGAAACCTGGCTGTCGGCGCTGCGTTTTCCTCGTTTGACGCTGGAGCACATGAACCACTCAAAGTTCGACTTCTTCGAACAAGAGTGCGGTATTACCATCGCCGGCTGTTACGAGACGTTTTCTACCACTTTAGCTCGCCGAGACGTGGCGCGGATGCTCAATCTGAGCGAAAAGGACCCGGTGATTCGTATCGAAACGCAGGCCGTGGAACCCTCGGGCAGGCCGCTCGACTATTCGGTACTGTATAACAATAACGATGAATTTCGGGTGCGCTATTTCTACCCGCGGGTGAGGTGAGCGTCGGGACGCACGGTGTCCCGACGCGTGGACGCTTAACGTCCGGCTTTCAGTTTCTGATAATACTGTTCATACAGCGCGCTGGCGTTGCCGACGTCGTTCTGCCACTCGCCTTTCTGAATGGTTTCGGCGTCAGGGTAGAGCGACTTATCGTTGGCCACCTCCGGGCTCAGCAGTTTGCGTGCCGCCAGGTTAGGCGTCGGGTAGCCGATGGTTTCCGCAACCTGTTTTGCCACGTCCGGGCGCAGCAGGAAGTTAATCAGCTTCAGCGCGCCCTCTTTATTTTTGGCATTGGCCGGAATCGACAGGCTGTCCATCCAGAAGATACCGCCTTCTTTCGGCCACACGATTTCCAGCGGCGTGCCCGCCTGGCGAGCCACGAACGCCGAACCGTTCCAGACCATACCGAGGTTAACTTCGCCTTCCATATACGGGTTCGCCGGGTTGTCGGAGTTGAACGCGGCAACGTTCGGCATCAGTTTTTTCAGCTCGTTATAGGCGGCTTCAATCTCTTTCGGATCCGTCGTGTTGCCAGAGTAGCCGAGCTTGCGCAGAGCAACCTGGAACACTTCGCGCGCATCGTCGGTCAGCAGCAGGCTGCTTTTGTATTCCGGCTTCCACAGGTCGGCCCAGCTGGTGACGCTTTTCGGATCGATGGCATCGCTGTTGACGCCGATCGCCGTTGCGCCCCAGATGTACGGAATAGAGTAGTCGTTGTTCGGGTCAAACGGCTTGTTGAGCATCTCTGGGTCAAGATTGCTGAAGTTGCTCAGTTGGGTTTTATCGATCTTCTGAATCATCCCTTCTTTGCGCATTTTGTCGACAAAGTAGGTGGACGGCACCACCAGATCATAGGCACCGTCTTTATAGGTTTTAAGCTTGGCGTACATGGTTTCATTCGACTCGTAGGTCGAATAGATAACCTTGATGCCGGTCTCTTTGGTGAACTGTTCCAGCAGTCCGGGCGGAACGTATTCCGTCCAGTTATAGAAATACAGCGTTTTGCTATCGTCCGCGTGGGCTGCGCTCATGCCGAGCGCTAAAGCACCTGCCGCGAGCAGGTGGCGTGACCATTTCATCATTTTACGTCCCCTGAGTTGTGCGCCTGACCTTCAGGCCCTTGGTTTTATCACGAGCAATCAGCTGGCTGGCAATCACCATGACCAGCGACAGAACCAGCAGAATCGTTGCCAGCGCGTTCACTTCCGGCGACACGCCGACTTTCACCATTGAATAAATCTTCAGCGGCAGAATTTCGTAGCTGGGCCCGGTAACGAACGACGAGACCACGACATCATCCATCGACAGGGTGAAGCTCAGCAGCCAGCCCGCCGCCACCGCCGGCATCGCCAGCGGCAGAATAATTTTCCACAGGATAGTCAGCTCGCTGGCCCCCAGATCTTTTGCCGCCTCCAGCATGCGTACGTCAAAGCCCTTCAGACGGGAGAAGACGGTGACCACCACGAACGGCAGGCAGAAGGTGATGTGGGAGAACAGCAGCGACCAGAAGCCGAGCTGGATCCCAAGCAGCATAAACAGCACCAGCAGCGAGATAGCCATGACGATATCTGGCGACATCATCACCACGAACAGCATGCCGCTGACGAACGGTTTACCGCGGAAGCGATAGCGATACAGCGCCACGGCGGTTAACGAGCCGATGAGCGTGGCGGCGGTCGCGGAGAAAATCGCCATCGTCAGCGAGTGCTGGGCCGCCTGCAGCAGGCTATCGTTGTTCATCAACAGGCTGTACCACTGGGTGGTAAAACCCTGCCAGTTGATCCCGAAACGCGAACTGTTAAACGAGTTCACGATCAAAATGATAATCGGAATATAAAGATACGCATAAATGGCGGTCATAAAGCCGCCGCGCAGCAGTCGACCTATCATTCCAGCTCCACCTTTTTATTGAGCAGGCGCGACGCGCGCCAGTACACCAGCAGCATCAGCCCCATCACCACCGTCAGCGTTATGCTGGTGGCCGCGCCGAACGGCCAGTCGCGAATGTTGAGGAACTGGCTCTTAATGACGTTACCAATCAGCAGGTTTTTCGCCCCGCCCATGAGATCGGAGACGTAGAAGAGGCCCATCGCCGGCAGCATCACCAGCAGACAGCCCGCAATAATACCCGGCATGGTAAGCGGAATAATAATGCGAATGAAGGTTTGCAGCTTGCTGGCGCCAAGGTCTTTAGCGGCTTCCAGCAGCGGTTTATCGAGCTTTTCGATGCTGGAATAGAGCGGCATCACCATAAACGGCAGCAGGATGTACACCAGGCCGATGATCACGGCGCTGGGGGTGAACATAATCCGCATTGGCGTATCAATGATGCCAAGCCACAGCAGAAATTCGTTGAGGTAGCCTTTGGTGCTGAGGAAGATTTTCAGCCCGTAGATGCGAATCAGCGAGTTGGTCCAGAAAGGCACGATCAGCAGAAACAGCAGCAGCGGACGCACTTTCTGTGGCAGCCGGGCCAGGAACCAGGCAAACGGATAGCCCAGTACCAGGCACGCCAGCGTGGCGATGGCCGCCATGTTCAGCGAGTGCAGTAGCACCTGCGCGTAGAGCGGATCGAGCAGACGCGTATAGTTGTCCAGCGTGAACACCATCTGAACAAAGTTGGCATCGTCACGGGTCAGGAAGCTGGTGACGATGATCATCAGGTTGGGCAGGAACACGAACAGCACAAGCCAACCGACAATTGTGGCAATCACCACATTCTGGAATTTACTTGTGCTCTTCATCAGCCAGTACGACCTCCCAGCTTTCGACCCAGTTAATCGCCATTTTCTGGTCCAGCGAGTGGTCAAAGTCCGGATCGTCTTCGTTAAAGAACTCGCTGACCATCACCATCTTGCCGTTTTCCAGCTCAACGACCGACTCCAGCGTCATCCCTTTATAGTTACGTTCACGGATGTAGCCAATCAGTCCTTCCAGTTCATTGCCGTCGTGGATCTCCTCGACGCGCAGATCTTCCGGGCGCAACAGAACGTTGAGCTTTTGTCCCGGAACAACCGGGAAGTTGACGTAGATATTGCATTCACGGCCTTCGACGTTGGCGCGTACCCGCAGATCGTCAAGACGCGCGATCACGGTCGCATCGAACAGGTTGATCTCGCCAATAAAGCCGGCGACAAACAGGTTTTTCGGCTCTTCGTAGATTTCACGCGGCGTACCGTCCTGCTCGATTTTGCCGTCGCGCATGACCACGATACGGTCGGACATCGTCAGCGCTTCTTCCTGATCGTGGGTAACGAACACGAAGGTGATACCGAGCTTACGCTGCAACGCCTTCAGTTCGTTTTGCATCTGTTTGCGCAGCTTGTAGTCAAGCGCAGAGAGCGATTCGTCGAGCAGCAGCAGGCTTGGCTTATTGACTACCGCACGGGCGATGGCGACGCGCTGCTGCTGGCCGCCGGAGAGCTGGTGTGGCTTGCGCTGGGCAAACTCTTCCAGCTGTACCATCCGCAGGGCGTCGTGCACGCGTGGCGCAATTTCGCTCGCCGGCGTTTTCTGCATACGCAGGCCAAACGCGACGTTATCGAAAACGGTCATATGCGGAAACAGCGCGTAGCTCTGAAATACGGTATTAACGTGGCGATCTTCGGCCGGAACGCGGGTGATATCCTGGTTTTCCAGGTGGATCTGCCCTGCGTCAACGCTTTCAAGCCCGGCGATCAGGCGTAGTACGGTCGTTTTGCCGCAGCCAGAAGGGCCAAGCAGCGTGAGGAACTCACCGTTATTGATGGTCAAATCGAGATCCGAAATGACCGTTTTACCATCGAAGTCCTTGCGAATCCCCACCAGTTCGACCAGCGGCGACAGCGAACGCGATTTTGTGTTCAATTTATTACTCTGTCCCATGTAAACGCACCGTGGATACACATCATCTTCGATCGACGGTATCGCTTCCCGATGCGGGGTTTGTGGTTAACCACCTTTAGACGTTTAGAGGTCTGATTCGTATTAATAAGGGCTGGCATTCTACGGCAAACGTACTCAATCGCCAATCCTTGTTAAACTTCCTATAGGAATATCTGACGATTAGATGCCGTTCGGGGAAAAAAAGTCGCCTTTGACGGGCTAAAAGTGACCTGACGCAATATTTGTCTTTTATGGCTTATTGATAATGTTGTCACAAAAAGTGAGGGTGGCTACATGGATAAATTGCTTGAGCGTTTTTTGCAGTACGTTTCTCTGGACACGCAATCGAAGCCCGGCGTGCGTCAGGTGCCGAGTACCGAAGGGCAGTGGAAACTGTTACATCTGCTCAAAGAGCAATTGGAAACGATGGGGCTGGTTAACGTCACGTTGAGCGAAAAGGGCACCGTCATGGGGACTCTGCCGGCCAACGTCAGCGGCGACATTCCGGCGATTGGTTTTATCTCCCATGTGGATACCGCCCCGGACTTTAGCGGTAAAAACGTTAACCCGCAGATCGTGGAAAACTACCGCGGCGGCGATATCGCGCTGGGTATCGGCGACGAAGTGCTGTCACCGGTGATGTTCCCGGTGCTGCACCAGTTGCTGGGGCAGACGCTGATCACCACCGATGGTAAAACGCTGCTCGGCGCCGATGATAAAGCAGGGATCGCCGAAATCATGACCGCGCTGGCGGTGCTGAAAGAGAAAAATATCCCGCACGGCGACATTCGCGTGGCCTTCACGCCGGACGAAGAAGTGGGCAAAGGGGCAAAACATTTCGACGTTGAGGCTTTTAACGCTCAGTGGGCCTACACCATTGACGGCGGCGGCGTGGGCGAGCTGGAGTACGAAAACTTTAATGCCGCATCGGTGACGATCAAGATTGTCGGTAATAACGTCCACCCGGGAACCGCGAAAGGAGTGATGGTCAACGCGCTGTCGCTGGCGGCGCGCATTCATGCGGAAGTGCCCGCCGATGAAAGCCCGGAAAAAACCGAAGGCTATGAAGGTTTTTACCATCTGACCAGCATCAAAGGTTCGGTAGATCGCGCCGAGATGCACTACATTGTGCGCGACTTTGAACGTAAGCAGTTTGAAGCCCGTAAGCGCAAGATGATGGAAATCGCCAAAAAGGTCGGCAAAGGCCTGCACCCGGATTGCTATATTGAACTGATCATTGAAGACAGCTATTACAATATGCGCGAGAAGGTGGCGGAGCATCCGCATATCGTCGAGATTGCTCAGCAGGCGATGCGCGACTGCGATATTGAGCCGGATCTCAAGCCGATTCGCGGCGGCACCGACGGCGCGCAGCTCTCCTTTATGGGGCTACCGTGTCCGAACATTTTCACCGGCGGCTATAACTACCACGGCAAGCATGAATTTGTGACCCTGGAAGGGATGGAGAAAGCGGTGCAGGTGATTGTGCGTATCGCTGAGCTGACGGCCCAGCGCGGCTAACCGTCAAAGAAAACCCGGCGTAGATTCGCGCTGGGTTTTTATGTAGGCCGGATGGCGGCGTAAACGCCTTATCCGGCCTACTATCGGTATAGATTCGGTGGTTTATTCTGCAAAGAACCAGTAGCCGCTGTTGACCAGCGCAGCCAGCAGCGCCAGGAACGATGGATCGTCCAGCGCTTCACCAAAATGCTGGCTTTCCAGCATGATGCTGCCCGCCATCGCATCCAGCGCCTGATGGTGCGGAGAATCCACCTTCTCGCCGTTGACGAAGAAATCATCGCCGATACGGATCACCCGCAGCCCGCCCAGACGCTGAAGCATGTCGCCTTGCTGCAAGGCATCGTAGATTTCATCCGGCTGGTACGGCGGCTCCGGCGGCGCAATATCCAGCTCGTGGCGCGACTGGCTGATAAATTCGCCCAGCCACTGCTGGAAGTGCTCCGGCTGCTGAATTAATCCCAGCATCATCTCGCGAAGGCTGTCGACTTCCTGTGGCAGTAAGTCTGCCGGATGATCGCGCGAGGGCACGTCCGGATCGCTGTAGTGCTGGTTGCCCAAGTCGCGCTGCAGAATGTAGTCGGCAAAGCCGCTGATCAGCTCACGGCTGTTCGGCGAACGGAAGCCTACAGAGTAGTTAAGCGAGTTTTCCAGCGCGTAGCCTTCATGCGGGAATCCTGGCGGGATGTAAAGAATGTCACCCGGCTCCATCTCTTCATCAATGATGGCGTCAAACGGCTGCACCTGCAGCAGGTCAGGGTGCGGGCAGTGCTGTTTAAGGGCGGTTTTCTCGCCTACGCGCCAGCGGCGGCGGCCGGTCCCCTGGATAATAAAGACATCGTACTGATCGACATGCGGGCCAACGCCGCCGCCGGGTACCGAGAAAGAGATCATCAGATCGTCAATACGCCAATCGGGCAGGGCGCGGAATGGACGCATCAGCGCGCTGGACGGTTCGTGCCAGTGATCGACGGCCTGCACCAGCAGCGACCAGTTGCTCTCGCCGAGGTGGTCGAAGCTTTCGAACGGGCCGTGGCTCACCTGCCAGTCGCCGTCGAGATGGCTAACCAGGCGGCTATCGACCTCATTTTCCATCGCCAGACCCGCCAGTTCATCCGGTGAAATGGGGTCAATAAAGTTGGCGAAGCCGCGTTTAAGAACGACCGGGCGCTTTTGCCAGTAGCGAGCCAGAAAATCGGCCCAGTTTAACGTTAAGTGGTATTCCATATGACTATTTCCGCAGCAGAGATATGTCCTGGATTATACATCTTATTCACAAAACTACCTTGCTGCGGAAACAGAATTTACCCTTCGTGACTGTCCAGGTTCTGGTGGCCGAAGATAACCTCCATTTTCGCCCCGCCGAGCAGGCTATCGTGGGCAGCGATATGGCCGTCATACTGTTCAACAATATCGCGAGCGACGGCGAGGCCAACGCCCTGACCTGGACGCATGGTATCGGCGCGCTGACCGCGGTCGAAGACGATATCACGCTTGCTCTGTGGAATACCGGGGCCGTCATCCTCAACGATAATGTGCAGGTAATCGTCGGTCTGGCGGGCGGACACTTCCACAAACTCCAGGCAGTATTTACAGGCGTTATCCAGCAGGTTGCCCATGACTTCCATAAAGTCATTTTGTTCACCGGCAAAGGTTATCTCCGGCGAAATATCCAGCGTGATGTTCACCCCTTTACGCTGATAGACTTTATTCAGCGCCGAGGTCAGGCTGTCTAGCAGCGGCGCAACCGGGTGCAGCTCGCGGCTGACCAGGGTGCTGTCGGTACGCATGCTGGCACGGTGCAGGTAGTAGCCGATTTGCTGCGAGATACGGCTGATTTGCTCCAGCATAACCGGCTCGGCTTCACTGACGGTGATTTTCTCGCTGCGCAGCGAACGTAGCGAGCTTTGCAGCACCGCCAGCGGCGTTTTCAGACTGTGCGTCAGGTCGGTTAGGGTGGTGCGATATTTGTCATAGCGCTCGCGTTCGCTTTTCAGCAGTCGGTTCAGGTTGCGTACCAGGCTGGTGAGCTCGCGGGTGGTATCGGGATTAAGATGCTCACGGTGGTGCTCTTCCAGTTCGCGCACTTCGCGGGTGAGGTCGGCAATCGGGCGCAGGCTCCAGTGAGCGGCTATCCACAGCAGCGGAATGACCAGCAGCAGGTTGGCGGCAACCACGTAGGAGAACCAACTCCAGACCATATAGGAGCGTTTCAGCTCTATCGGAATGGTGTCGATGACCACGATCACCAGCGCGGGCATCAGGCTGGTGGCCGGGTAGCTGTTGACCGCCACCGAGTGGGTCATTTCTGAGTCGTCCCCCTGTTCACGCATCTCGGTGAGCTCTTTTTGCATCTCATGATCGTTGCGCAGCAGCGTGCTGGTAGAGTTGACGTCGGCTTCAATTTCATAAAAACCGTTGCCCCGCAGCCACTCCGGCTGAATACGTTTGGTCAACCACGGCAGGTCTTTTTGCTGCCACAGCAGCTGGCCTTTGTCGTTGTAGATCAACGCTACCGTAGGGCTTTGCATATTGATATTGTCGGGAATATCAACGCTCAGCGCATTGTTTTCCCATTTTGCCAGGGTATAGAACAGGTTGCTCTCGCCGCGCAGCAGACGAAAAGTGGTTTTATCAAAACTGACGCTGTAGCCGACCAGCGCCACCATGCCGTAGGCCAGCGACAGCACGATAACCACGGCAGCCGTCGCCAGCAGAAAACGCATCCGCAGCGACAGCGGCAGAATATGCCGACGAATATGCTTCATTCGCGTAGTTCGAACAGGTAGCCCTGACCGCGCACGGTAATAATCACGTCGTGCGGATACTGGGCCTGAATTTTCTTACGCAGACGCCCCATCAGCACATCAATCGTGTGGCTTTCGCGCAGTTCGGCGTCAGGGTAGAGCTGAAGCATGAGAGAATCTTTACTGACCACCTTGCCATTGTTGCGGATCAGCGTTTCCATAATGGTGTATTCGAAGGCGGTGAGTTTGATCACTTCTTCATTAATGGACAGCTCGCGGCGCGACAGGTCAACCTGGAACGGCGGCAGAGATATCACCTGCGACGCGTGGCCGCTATTACGGCGCATCAGCGCCTGCATGCGGGCGGCGACCTCTTCAATATGGAACGGTTTGGTCACGTAATCATCAGCACCGGCGCTCAGAACTTCCACCTTATCCTGCCAGCTCTCACGGGCCGTCAGCACCAGAATCGGCAGTGAGATATCGTGGCTGCGCCAGCGGCGAATCAGCGACAGGCCATCTTCATCCGGCAGGCCCAGATCGACAATCGCAATATCGGGGAGGTGCTCGCCTAAATAATAATCTGCTTCCTTCGCGTCTTCTGCGGCATCCACCTGATGGCCCATTTCCTGGAGCTGAACTTTCAGATGGTGACGTAACAGAGCGTTGTCCTCTACGACGAGTACGCGCATGCTGTTTCTCCATTAAATTAGTGACATGAATAGTTTAACGCTAAATATTGTTCCGAACCACATGATGCTGAAATCAAATGGTTTTTTGTTTCTAAAAACAAACGGTAGTGTCTATTGTTCCGCTTTTCCATGTTTGCGATGCTGAATGTTGCCCCGATCAGCATCTTACACGTAAAGGTGCGTTTCTCTTCGAGCCGGGGTGGGGCCTCTTTCCGAGAATGTTACTCCGGCCGCGCTTTCCTGGTGAGCATGAACTATAAGCTGACTTTGATTCGCCAGCTTAAGCATTTTTGATAAATCAGACATTTGTTTATTGGCGGTTGAGGGCGCACGGCTGGATTTTGAGCGGATTCGCGATCGCCATTGATTCTGCGTAATGTGTTGGCTATGGCTGCTATTGACAACCCGTGAAGAGCCGTAAGCCGCGAGAGCCATTGCCTGCAGAAAAACGTACCAATATTGGCTTTGTTGAATAAATCAGATTTCGGGTAAGTCTCCCCCGTAGCGGGTTGTGTTTTCAGGCAATACGCACGCTTTCAGGCATACCTGCTTTCGTCATTTTGTTCAGCGCTCGTACCAGGGCCATAGCCTCCGCAACCTGACCATCGTAGTCACGCAGCGTCAGTGAACCCCCGAACAGCTGTTTTACCCGGTACATCGCCGTTTCCGCTATCGAGCGACGGTTGTAGTCTGTTGTCCATTTCCACCGCGCATTACTCCCGGTCAGCCGCTGATTCGCAACAGCACGGTTACGGTCTGCATATTCACCGGGCCAGTAACCCGCGCCTTTTCGGGGCGGGATAAGCGCGCTGATTTTTTTGCGGCGCAGTTCATCGTGACAGAGCCGGGTGTCGTAAGCGCCGTCTGCCGATGCTGCCCTGATTTTTCTGTGAGTCTGCCGGATAAGACCCGGGAAGGCCTCTGAGTCCGTCACATTGTTCAGCGACAGGTCAGCGCAGATGATTTCATGTGTTTTACTGTCAACGGCGAGATGCAGCTTACGCCAGATACGGCGGCGTTCCTGGCCATGCTTTTTGACTTTCCACTCGCCTTCACCGAAGACCTTCAGCCCGGTGGAATCAATTACCAGGTGTGCGATTTCACCCCGGGTGGGCGTTTTGAAACTGACATTAACCGACTTTGCCCGCCTGCTGACACAGCTGTAATCCGGGCAGCGTAGCGGAACGTTCATCAGAGAAAAAATGGAATCAATAAAGCCCTGCGCAGCGCGCAGGGTCAGCCTGAATACGCGTTTAATGACCAGCACAGTCGTGATGGCAAGGTCAGAATAGCGCTGAGGTCTGCCTCGTGAAGAAGGTGTTGCTGACTCATACCAGGCCTGAATAGCTTCATCATCCAGCCAGAAAGTTATGGAGCCACGGTTGATGAGGGCTTTATTGTAGGTGGGCCAGTTGGTGATTTTGAACTTTTGCTTTGCCACGGAACGGTCTGCGTTGTCGGGAAGATGCGTGATCTGATCCTTCAACTCAGCAAAAGTTCGATTTATTCAACAAAGCCCCCGCCAAAGGTCATTCTGGGCAGCGCCAAGCCGGATGCCATTCTGGATAAAATAGCCGGCAAAGCCCTGTAACCCGCAGGCGCCTGAGATAACCCCGCACTGCGGTAATCCCGCGAGGTTAAGCATTATGGCGCCGATAGATTCATCATAATCGCGCGGTAGGCCGGCCGGATAAGGCGTTGACGCCGCCATCCGGCAATCAAGTACAGGCTGCCGGATGGCGCTTCGCTTATCCGGCCTACCACCCGCTAAAACCTGCATTGCCGTACAGCGTTTTTTGCGCAAACCCTGGCCGATACGCTCGCTGATATTGACACCACCACGCCTCCGATATATATACTGTTATTATATACAGTAAAGTGGAGTGTTAGCATGTTTGTGGAACTGGTGTATGACAAACGGAATTTTGAAGGGTTGCCCGGCGCAAAAGAGATTATCCTGTCAGAGCTCAGCAAAAGAGTTCATAACCTCTTTCCCGATGCCGACGTTCGCGTAAAGCCGATGATGACGCTGCCTGCCATTAACACTGACGCCAGCAAGCACGAAAAAGAACAAATCAGCCGGGTCGTCACGGAAATGTTTGAGGAAGCTGAATTCTGGTTGGTCAGCGAGTAAGCGCGTTATTCACCGATAAAAAAACGGGAACCATCAGGCTCCCGTTTCACACTAACCCAGAATCTGGATTACATGTTTGAGATGATCGCATCACCAAACTCTGAACATTTCAGCAGTTTAGCGCCTTCCATCAGACGTTCGAAGTCATAGGTCACGGTCTTGTTGTTGATCGCGCCTTCCATACCTTTAACAATCAGGTCAGCCGCTTCGAACCATTCCATATGACGCAGCATCATTTCTGCGGACAGGATGATAGAACCTGGGTTCACTTTGTCCTGGCCTGCGTACTTCGGTGCTGTACCGTGGGTTGCTTCGAACAGTGCGCATTCGTCACCGATGTTCGCGCCCGGTGCAATACCAATACCGCCAACCTGCGCCGCCAGGGCGTCAGAGATGTAGTCGCCGTTCAGGTTCATACAGGCGATCACGTCGTATTCTGCCGGACGCAGCAGAATCTGCTGCAGGAACGCATCGGCAATCACATCTTTAATGATGATTTCTTTACCGGTGTTCGGGTTCTTGATTTTCTGCCACGGGCCGCCGTCGATGAGTTCGCCGCCGAATTCATCGCGAATCAGCTGGTAGCCCCAGTCTTTGAACGCGCCTTCGGTGAACTTCATGATGTTGCCTTTGTGTACCAGGGTCAGGGAGTCACGGTCGTTGGTGATCGCGTATTCGATCGCCGCACGTACCAGACGCTTGGTCCCTTCTTCGGAACACGGTTTAATGCCGATACCGCAATGTTCCGGGAAACGAATTTTCTTCACGCCCATCTCTTCGCGCAGGAATTTAATCACTTTCTCAGCGTCTGCGGAGTCAGCTTTCCATTCGATACCCGCGTAGATGTCTTCGGAGTTTTCACGGAAGATAACCATATCGGTCAGTTCTGGGTGTTTCACCGGGCTAGGCGTGCCCTGGTAGTAACGCACCGGGCGCAGACACACGTACAGGTCGAGTTCCTGACGCAGCGCAACGTTCAGAGAACGGATGCCGCCGCCAACTGGCGTGGTCAGAGGGCCTTTGATAGCAACGCGGTAATCGCGGATGAGATCCAGCGTTTCTGCTGGCAGCCATACGTCCTGGCCGTAGATCTGAGTGGATTTTTCCCCGGTGTAAATTTCCATCCAGGAAATTTTACGCTCGCCTTTGTAGGCTTTCTCAACAGCGGCATCAACCACTTTCAGCATTGCCGGAGTCACGTCAACGCCGATACCGTCGCCTTCAATAAATGGGATAATCGGATTGTGTGGCACATTCAGCTTGCCGTCTTTCAGGGTGATTTTTTGACCTTCCGCCGGAACAACTACTTTGCTTTCCATTCACCTCTCCTTCGAGCGCTACTGGTGTGCTCGTCATCCTTTACGCCACAGGTTCTTGCCGCTACTACGCCCACTCCACTTAGTCTGGAGATGCACTGTCTTACCGTCTTCCTGCAACACAAAGAGTTAGAGCATTTTTGTTAATGTTTTGTAATAAGCCTGTCAATACTACCTGATTGTTTGGCGCCATGAAAGACTCTCGTTCTTAGGCTATAATGCGCGAATCTATAAAGCCTGAAAATACTATGATTAAAACTTCTTTTAGAAAACACCGGGTTGAGCGATTCAGCTCAAAACAAGCCGCTAAGCCGCGCCGGGATAACCAACCAAAACGCGTCATACTGTTCAATAAACCCTATGATGTTTTGCCGCAATTTACCGATGAAGCGGGCCGCAGCACGCTGAAAGATTTTATTCCCGTGCAGAATGTGTACGCCGCCGGACGCCTTGACCGCGACAGTGAAGGGTTGCTGGTGTTAACAAATGACGGCGCGCTGCAGGCCAGGCTCACCCAGCCGGGTAAGCGGACGGGCAAAATTTACTATGTACAGGTAGAAGGCGAGCCTGGCGAAGAGGCGATGCAGGCGCTGCGCGACGGCGTCACGCTCAACGACGGCCCGACGCTGCCGGCCGGTATCGAACGCGTTGAGGCTCCGGAGTGGCTGTGGCCGCGTAACCCGCCGATCCGCGAGCGGAAGTCTATTCCCACTGCCTGGCTCAAAGTGACGCTCTATGAAGGCCGTAATCGTCAGGTAAGGCGGATGACCGCTCACGTGGGCTACCCGACGCTGCGGTTAATTCGTTACGCGATGGGTGGCTACACGCTGGACAACCTCGGCAATGGCGAATGGCGTGATGCCAGCGGCGAGCGCGAATAGCGCTCGCCTGGCGTGAGCGGTCAGGAAATATCAGGAACGATGATACTTTTGTATTTTTCGAGTACCGGCGAATTGATATCCGAGGCGTTCTTCAACTGCCACAGGTTGCGGGTGATCCCGTCATTGACCAGATAAATGACGCCGGTTTCAATGGCCGACATCAGGCACAGCATGACCGGTTCATTCACCGTGTAGCCCACTTCCCCTTCCAGCAGACGCTGATAGTCGATATAGCGGAAGACGCCCGCCTGGAACTCGTAGGACAGAATCGTTTTACTGGTATTTACCGAGGAAAGTACTTCGCCGGTGCTCACGTTGACGACCCTCAGGTTGACGGCAATCTGATCGAGCTGGTACTGCGTGCTGGCGCCAATACCAAAGTAACGCGCCCCCGCCCCGCCCGATTTCACATTACTTTCATAACCGATGATCGAACCTTCAATCAGGATATTAGCCGCCACCAGCGACGGCAGCTGACCGCGGTTATTTTCTGCGACGGTACCGTTTTCCTGCGCGGCGCGAATAATTTTGCGCTCATTGAGCAGGTTTTGCAGCCCCTGACGTTCCAGCGGCGTAAACCAGTTGGAATCTTTCAGCGCCGAAACCAGCATCGCGGTGGCGCTCTGCGGGACAGAGGTTGAAAAGTTACTCGCCGGGTAAGGTTTAAACTGCCCGGTTTCATCCTGGATATTATAAACTGAGACAAACAGTTTACCCTGCGGTGGCGGCAGATGCGTTAAGTCCTGATAGCTCTGCGAGCGCGGCAACAGCGTTGGTTTTGCAGCCTGTTTAGGGGGAGAGGTAATGCAGCCCGTAAGCATCGACAGGCTAATTAAAATGACCACTACGCCGGTTATATTTTTCATCTCAGCATCCCGCCACTGATTAATTTGTTGAAACACTGCTCAGGCCGCTGACCTGAATAGAGGACGATTTCCCGGTAGAGCGGTCAAGGATGTTCATCATCAGCTGACCGTCGGTATTGGTGATATCAACAATAAAGTCTTTAGTGACCAGCCGCCCCGGTTTACCGGTAGAGAGGTTGCCCATCAGGCTACCGAGCAGCTGCGACTGGATAGCTGAAGTGAAATTATCAAGTGTTGAACTTGATGACGAAGTACTCCAGTCGTAAGCATTGGGATCTTTATAGGAGTTTTGCGCATTCGCCTCCGAGAGCAGAAAAGAACCATTATTGGGGTTGCCGCCAAAATTAGGGTTAACAAACTGGAAGGTCAGGTTCCCCGCCTGGGCTGTGGTAGATAAAAAACCAATACCAAGAATTAAAGAAAGCACTTTCATCGTACGCTCCTAAATAGCTGCGCGGAATAGTAGATCACTGAAAGGGAACTCAGCCCGGATTGTGCGATCTGATCAATCGCCAAACCAACCAAAATCACCAACCGGACTGAGCGATGCCGATCATAGTACCAATACCCCGTGGCGAACGACGCCTGATGCAGAAAGCTATTCATAAAACGCGTGATAAAAATCATGCCCGCAGACTCACGGCCATGCTGATGCTTCATCGGGGTGAACGGGTCAGCGATGTTGCCAGAACTCTCTGTTGTGCCCGTTCATCCGTTGGTCGCTGGATTAACTGGTTTACGCACTCAGGTATTGAAGGCCTGAAATCCTTACCCGCAGGGCGCTCCCGACGCTGGCCTTTTGAACATATCTGCACCCTGTTACGTGAGCTGATAAAGCATTCTCCCGGCGATTTTGGTTATCAACGTTCACGCTGGAGCACCGAATTACTGGCAATAAAAATCAATGAGATAACCGGTTGCCAGTTACATGCAGGAACCGTTCGCCGCTGGTTGCCATCTGCGGGGCTTGTATGGCGCAGGGCCGCGCCAACTCTGCGTATCCGTGACCCACATAAAGATGAAAAGATGGCGGTAATCCACAAAGCGCTGGATGAATGCAGCGCAGAGCATCCGGTATTTTATGAAGATGAAGTGGATATCCACCTTAATCCTAAAATCGGTGCGGACTGGCAGTTGCGCGGACAGCAGAAACGGGTAGTGACGCCGGGGCAGAACGAAAAATACTATCTGGCCGGCGCACTGCACAGTGGCACGGGTAAAGTCAGCTACGTGGGCGGCAACAGCAAAAGTTCAGCGCTGTTTATCGCTCTGCTGAAGCACCTGAAAGCCACTTACCGGCGGGCGAAAACAATCACGCTGATCGTTGATAACTACATTATCCATAAAAGCCGCGAAACACAGCGCTGGTTGAAAGCAAATCCCAAGTTCAGGGTAATTTACCAGCCGGTTTACTCGCCGTGGGTGAATCATGTGGAACGGCTATGGCAGGCACTTCATGACACGATAACCCGTAATCATCAGTGCCGCTCAATGTGGCAGTTACTGAAAAAGGTCCGCCATTTTATGGAAACCGCCAGCCCATTCCCCGGAGGAAAACATGGTCAGGCAAAAGTGTAGCGGTATTAGGCGCAGCTATTTAGAACTCATCTTTGGTTAAGTCGCCAGTATTTAATAAAGCTTTATTAATGGCGCGCTTCTGCAAAGCCTCATACACGGAAGCTAATGCGACATTAACTTGTTTATCAAAGTCATTTTTACTTGGAAATAAAAACGTCTGATACAGCAAATCTTGATCGACCTTGATCGTTATCCAGCTGCCCCAGCGGGCACTGGGGCGTTCATTAATCGTAATCGAACCCGGGTACTCTTCCTCCCAATGGTCGGTAAACTCCCGATAAAAATCGTGGCCCACACGGGTGATCGTATTATCCGTCACCAGCCCCGGCACCTCTATTTCTGCTGCAGCGGTGACGCGTACTGCCAGCAGCATTATTAATGTTACCGTTATCACTATCAGTTTTTTCATGATTAGCGTCTAAGGTTTTCGTTAGCCCAGGTAACAGCCTGCGTTCTATTTTTTACAGATATCTTGCGAAAAAGATTATATAAATGTGTCTTCACGGTATTCTCGCTAATAAATAGCAGGCGGGCAATTTCAACATTCGAGGCACCCATTCGCAGCTTATTAAGAATATCCTTTTCGCGCTGCGTCAACCCGCTGGTATCGTCATGGTACCGGTAACTGCCCGACTGATTAATAAGATAGCTGGTGAGATCGTGAGGAAAATGGCAACCACCGTTCATCACGTTGCGAATGCCACCCACTAAGGTTTGTTCATCGACGGAAAGGTGAAACACTGCGCTAATACCAAACCATGACTCTACTTCATGAAAGTGATAGTCCTCTGGCATATTAATGAGCAAAACTTTCACTTTTTCACGTAATCGTCGTAGTTCACTTTGCCAGAGTAAGGTCCTTTTTTTATCCGACTCACTAAGATCAAAAAGAACCAGAACGCGCTCGGCGTCAGTCTGCTCGAGCATTTTTTGAATATTCTGAATTCTGACATTAATTGGTAATGATGTTTTGAGTTGATGAACCAGGGCAGTGGCCTGCAATGACGGCCTGGTTATTAACAGCAAAATATCGTTATGTACCGGTTCAGTTTCTTTCGGCATTATGAAACCCCATCCCGCTTGCTGCTCGGAACGCGATCTCTTTCTGCTATGCACACAATATGCATACGCAGAAAGAGTCGCCGTTCTGTGTAGTTGCTGATTTAATAAGTATGACAATTAATAAGTATGACAATAAAGGGTATTAAGCACAGAATGTGCGCTTGTTTCCTAAGTGCTGCAATACTGTTCAATCTAGACATTGGCATTTTAATCGCAAGGGTTATTTGTGTTTCAAAATGTAACAATAACATGTCAGGTTATTACGAAGAAATACACTATTGGTTATGATTTATATAAAGAAAATAATTTTATCTTTTCCCATAGCGCCTGAGCCAACATGCGTATTTACACTTCAGTCTATTCAAGGTATGCCATCTTCTGCCGACAATGCCGCTAGCTGTAAACTTTCTATTCCATCATTTAGCTTATGGAAGAATAATTTAGCTTAGGCCGTAAAGCGCTAAATACTGTTGTGCTATCGCGGCAGCCCGCTCCGTTTGCATCCGCCTGGTGACGCCGCTGCCAGCCTGTCTCATTCCTGAATCCTCATACTATCGACTGACGCTCATTTTCAAAATACGTAATCCAGGCGAAAACAATGATTATTTCTGTCGAACATACTCAATCCATAAATCAGCGACTGCCGCACTCCGTAAGCGGACGAAGCTATCGCTGGTTTAACTCCTGACTTTAACCGTCGGTTAAATCAAGGTGCCATTATGAAACAGTGGTTCTTATTAATACCCTTATTGGGCTGTTCATATCTGGCTACTGCGGGAGGCGATCTGGCGGGCTCTGAGTTTTCAGGGTTAAGTCAATATCGTCAGAACTACGATATGGTAGCAATTACTGGCCAACATGGCAGCGGTAATAACGCGTCTATTAACCAGTCAGGCTCGCATATTTATGGTTCTATTTCTCAGGTGGGTGGGTATAACAACGCGATATTAAATCAAAATGGTTTTAATAATCGCGCTGCAATAGCGCAATACGGTAATGGTAATAACGCTACGGTAAGCCAATCAGGGACGAATAATTCTGCAGAGGTCGTGCAGGCAGGATCGGCGAACCAGGCGGATATTACGCAAACTGGTTTTGATAACTCTGCAAAAATTGTCAGCAAAGACGTTGGCAATATTACGCAGATTAATCAAACAGGCACAAGCCGCGGCGCGGCCGTTGTGCAAAATTCGGCAGGAATGGCAATTCGCATTACCCAAAATTAGCGTTTTAACTGATTGACCAATCTCTAAACCTATGGGGTATCTTAATGAAAACGTGGAAAATTGTTATTTTGTCAACACTGTTAGCATCGGGTGTCGCTGTGGCAAGTGAAGATGGCAAAGGCGGTGGTAGTTGGCCTGGTAATGGTAATGGCGGCGGCGGTGGCAGCGGCGTCACGCTTCCGGATATCCCGACAATTACGGGCAAAGCCCCTATCGTCCCGCAAAGCGGCAAATGGGATCAGGCCATTCATATTTACCAGCCGGGAAACGGTAACTTCTCCCAGGCCGATCAGGCGAGCTCATCCGGCTCCGTCATTGATGTCCATCAGTACGGCAGTTATGGCAGTTCTATCGTCAACCAGGCTGCGACCAAAAGCGCTGTCTTCGTAAACCAATATGGTTCGGGTAACCAATCTTCGGCGACGCAGAAAGGTACCACTAGTTCTATCAGCGTCACTCAAAAAGGCGCAAACAACATCTCTTCTGCGACACAGCAATCGGGTGGTCAGGGTAACGCCATTGTGGTGTCACAAGATGGCACTGGCAATAATTCCGGCGTTAAACAATCTGGCACCAGTAACTCAAGCTCTGTAGTACAGAGCGGCAACTACAACCTCTCTGATATTGTCCAGGCGGGCAGCAAAAGTATTGTTGATGTACAGCAGTCTGTCGGCAACAACAAGTCTTACGTGAATCAGAGCGCTAATGATTCGGCTATTTTAGTGTCTCAGACCAACGCGGGTAACTTCAGCAGCGTCGGTCAGACGCATAACAATGCGGTGACCTACGTTCAGCAATCCGGTTCAGGTAACATTTCGTACGTTAATCAGAACTAACCCCTACAGCCGGATGAATTTTTCATCCGGCTGTCTTTCGCTCAATGACGAGGACTTCTATGCACCTCCTGCTTATCGCCGCCGCGCTCAGCAACCAACTGTGGTTTGAAACCCAACAGCAGGATAACGCGCTGGTTGTCACACCGATGGCGACGCTGACAAACGATTGCAGCTGCCAGATGACGATTAACGTGATTCATCAGGGGCAGTCCGGGCAAAGCAACAGCAGCCAAAGCGGCAGCGTCGTGATAAAAGGTCAGCATCCGCAGCCGCTGGCCAGCATGATGCTGGATATTCCCCACGGCGAATGGACACAAATCACCGTCACCCTCAGCGACAGTAAAGGCGTTATTTTGCAGCAAAGCTGGAGTTCGCCGACGAAGGTTTGATTTTCCCCTCCCCTTCTTTATATCCTTATCCTCTTTCTTGCCCGATAAGGATGCCGCATGTTTAAACCTCACGTTACCGTCGCCTGCGTGGTTCACGCCGAAGGCAAATTTTTGCTGGTAGAAGAAACCATCAATGGCAAAGTGCTGTGGAATCAGCCTGCCGGCCATCTGGAAGCCGACGAAACCCTGATACAGGCCGCCGAGCGCGAGCTGTGGGAAGAGACCGGCATTCGCGCAACGCCGCAGCATTTTGTGCGTCTGCATCAGTGGCTGGCACCCGACCACACGCCGTTTCTGCGCTTTCTTTTCGTCATTGAACTTGCCGAAATGTGCGCCACTGAACCGCACGATAGCGATATCGATTGCTGCCTGTGGCTCAGCGCCGAAGAGATCCTCAATGCCAAAAACCTCCGGTCTGCGCTGGTTGCCGAAAGCATCCGCTGCTATCAGCAGGGCGAGCGCTATCCGCTGTCGTTGATCGGTGCATTTAACTGGCCGTTTACCGAGGGTGCCAAGTAACAGGCTGCGTGCTAGAATATGCCGCCTTGAAGTCCAATGTCGTGAGTATTCCAATGTCAGAAAGCCAGAAAAAAGTGATCGTCGGCATGTCCGGCGGTGTTGATTCCTCCGTTTCCGCCTACCTGTTGCAACAACAGGGCTATAAGGTGGAGGGCCTGTTCATGAAGAACTGGGAGGAAGACGACGGCGAGGAATACTGCACTGCCGCCGCCGACCTTGCCGATGCGCAAGCGGTATGCGATAAGCTCGGCATTGAGCTGCACACCGTTAACTTTGCCGCCGAATACTGGGACAACGTATTTGAGCTCTTCCTGGAAGAGTACAAAGCGGGCCGCACGCCCAACCCGGATATCCTGTGCAACAAAGAGATCAAATTCAAAGCCTTCCTCGAGTTTGCCGCAGAAGATCTCGGCGCCGACTACATTGCCACCGGCCACTACGTGCGCCGCGCCGATGTTAACGGCAAGAGCCAGCTGCTGCGCGGCCTCGATGGCAACAAAGACCAGAGCTACTTCCTTTATACGCTGAGCCACGAACAGATCGCGCAAAGCCTGTTCCCGGTCGGCGAACTGGAAAAGCCGCAGGTGCGTAAAATCGCCGAAGAGCTGGATCTCATCACCGCGAAGAAAAAAGACTCCACCGGTATCTGCTTTATCGGCGAGCGTAAATTCCGCGAGTTCCTCGGCCGCTACCTGCCCGCACAGCCGGGTAAAATTATCACCGTCGATGGCGAAGAGATCGGTACTCATCAGGGGCTGATGTATCACACGCTGGGCCAGCGCAAAGGTTTGGGCATCGGAGGCACCAAAGAAGGCAGCGAAGATCCGTGGTACGTGGTGGATAAAGACGTTGAGAACAACATTCTGGTTGTCGCTCAGGGTCACGATCATCCGCGCCTGATGTCCGTGGGGCTGATTGCCCAGCAGCTGCATTGGGTGGATCGCGAACCGGTCACCGGCACCTTCCGCTGCACCGTGAAGACCCGCTACCGCCAGACGGATATCCCGTGCACCGTCACCGCTCTGGATGCAGAACGTATTGAGGTTCGCTTTGATGAACCTGTTGCCGCTGTTACCCCTGGCCAGTCCGCCGTGTTCTATCGCGGTGAAGTCTGCCTCGGCGGCGGCGTGATTGAGCAGCGCCTGCCGCTGCCTGTGGAATAAAGCCCTCCCCGAGCAGGGCATAACGTAGTCTGCCTGGCGTCGCGCCGTCGGGCAGCGCAACAAGGAGTTAGCGTGGCGAAGAATTACTATGACATCACCCTGGCGCTGGCGGGAATTTGCCAGTCCGCCCGTCTGGTGCAGCAGTTGGCCCATCAGGGGCACTGCGAAGGCGACGCGTTACACGTTTCGCTCAACAGCGTCATCGACCTTAACCCAGACTCCGCGCTGGGTGTGTTTGGTGGCAGCGAAGCCAATCTTCGTCTCGGCCTTGAAACCTTACTCGGCGTGCTGAACGCCAGCAGCCGCCAGGGGCTGAACGCCGAGCTGACTCGCTATACGCTCAGCCTGATGGTGCTCGAGCGCAAGCTTGCCGCCGCCAAAGGCGCAATGGACACGCTGGGCAACCGCATCAGCGGCCTGCAGCGTCAGCTCGACCATTTTGATTTGCAGTCCGATACGCTGCTCAGCGCCATGGCAGGTATCTATGTGGACGTCATCAGCCCACTCGGCCCGCGTATTCAGGTGACTGGCTCCCCTGCAGTGCTGCAAAGCCCGCAGGTGCAGGCCAAAGTCCGTGCTTCGCTGCTGGCGGGGATCCGCTCGGCGGTGCTGTGGCACCAGGTCGGCGGCGGACGTCTGCAGCTCATGTTTTCTCGTAATCGCCTGACCACTCAGGCAAAACAAATTCTCGCTCATTTAACCCCGGAGTTGTGATCTATGGAATTATCCTCACTGACCGCCGTTTCCCCTGTCGATGGACGCTACGGCGATAAAGTCAGCGCGCTGCGCGGGATTTTCAGCGAATATGGTTTGCTGAAATTCCGTGTACAAGTCGAAGTACGCTGGCTGCAGAAGCTGGCCGCACACGCAGCCGTCAAGGAAGTTCCTGCTTTTGCTGCCGACGCAAACGGTTACCTTGATAGCATCGTGGCTAACTTCTCTGAAGAAGACGCCGCGCGCATTAAAACTATCGAGCGCACCACCAACCACGACGTCAAGGCGGTTGAGTATTTCCTGAAAGAGAAAGTCGCGTCGGTGCCTGAGCTGCACGCCGTGTCTGAGTTTATTCACTTTGCCTGCACCTCCGAAGACATCAACAACCTGTCCCACGCGCTGATGCTGAAAACCGCGCGCGAAGAAGTGGTGCTGCCGTACTGGCGTAAAATTATTGATGCCATTAAAGACCTGGCGGTGCAGTATCGTGATATCCCGCTTCTCTCCCGTACCCACGGTCAGCCCGCTACGCCGTCCACCATCGGCAAAGAAATGGCCAACGTCGCGTACCGTATGGAGCGTCAGTTCCGTCAGCTGGGCCAGGTAGAAATTCTGGGCAAAATCAACGGGGCGGTAGGTAACTACAATGCCCACATCGCCGCATACCCGGACGTTGACTGGCACCAGTTCAGCGAAGAGTTCGTGACCTCGCTGGGCATTCAGTGGAACCCGTACACCACCCAGATTGAGCCACACGACTATATTGCCGAGCTGTTTGACTGCATCGCGCGCTTCAACACCATCCTGATCGACTTCGATCGCGACGTGTGGGGCTACATTGCGCTGAACCACTTCAAGCAGAAAACCATCGCTGGCGAGATTGGTTCTTCCACCATGCCGCATAAGGTCAACCCAATCGACTTCGAAAACTCCGAAGGCAACCTGGGCCTGTCGAACGCGGTGCTGCAGCATCTGGCGAGCAAACTGCCGGTATCTCGCTGGCAGCGCGATCTGACCGACTCCACCGTGCTGCGTAACCTGGGCGTGGGTATCGGCTACGCGCTGATCGCCTACCAGTCTACGCTGAAGGGCGTGAGCAAGCTGGAAGTGAACCGCGACCGTCTGCTCGACGAGCTGGATCACAACTGGGAAGTACTGGCCGAGCCTATCCAGACCGTTATGCGTCGCTACGGCATCGAGAAGCCGTACGAGAAGCTGAAAGAACTGACCCGCGGCAAACGCGTTGACGCTGAAGGCATGAAACAGTTCATCGACGGCCTTGCGCTGCCGGAAGAAGAGAAAACCCGCCTCAAGGCGATGACACCGGCTAACTATATCGGCCGCGCCATCACCATGGTCGACGAGCTGAAATAATCCCGTCTCCTCCTCTCCTTCTTTCCGAAGGAGAGGACATCTACTGCCATTTCAGAAATATCCATTTCCATCTCGACATAATCAGCGCGAAGCAAAGTCAATACCAAAAAAATCGTTTAAAATCAAATAGATATAAATAAACTATATGCCTATTACAGCGGGCAGAATAAGGCCGGATATTTATTACCCTTTACCCTCCCCCTGAATGGCCTTTTGTCCTCGTAATGTTCAAATATATGTTTACATCGCAGATGTTTTCTGGGAAGGAGAGATACGCTGATACCAAAGGATCTGGCCCATTAATATCCTGTAACAGAAGCATCGATAGTTTCCGCATGAAAATAGCCAATAAACCTATAAATAATAAGGATATCACAATACAATCTTATTTTTACGGTGCCCATGGTGTTGTACCGAACAAACTCAGAGGACTTATCTGAATGAACCTTACTACACTAGCTACAATATATTTAATTTGTGCCATTTGCTTTTTTTTCACACTCCAATTGACCTTATCAAAAGCAACTATATTGGAGGAGCGAACGACTAATCTTGAAATGGCATGTTATGTATTGATTGCCTTACTCTGGCCAATAGAGTCTGTTATCATTTTTATTGCTTTTTTGTTACTTGGCCCGCTCATTTACCTATTCAGGCATGCGCGCCGAACTACCCGACAATACCATTAGAACACGACTGTTTCCCTGAATAACGCAGGGTGGCGGCGCTATTAGCTAGCAGTACCGTCACCCATCAAAATATTTATTCAACCATCTGATTACAATGCACTTTGTTGCACCCCATTAGACTTCACGTTATAGAAATAAATGTAAAGTGTATTGCTTTCATCAATAGCTACGGACAGTTATTGCGGACATGAAAATACGACTAAAATGCATTCCCTATCATTTGTTAATGTAGCGTAAATCATAATGATGCTGGCTATGTTTTGACAACAGAGTCGTTAGGATTTATGCCGTAATAAATAGTGTGAGAGGGACTATCGTCAGCACCTCAGATTTACCGCTCCCAGAACAGTATTGCTAATGTATCCGCCAACATAAGCAATCTCGTACGACTTGTGCCAGTTCCTGCATCAATAATTAAACCATCGACTGTCGCCATTGCATATAATGCTGCATAGCCACTCATATTTTTCCATTTTGAGACAATTCTAGAAAAAGATAAATATGTCAGCGTCGTTATTCAGGAAGCTGGAATCTATCCCCACTTGTCAGGCAAGCGCAGTCGCGCTAAATAGCTGCGCGGAATAGTAGATCACTGAAAGGGAACTCAGCCCGGATTGTGCGATCTGATCAATCGCCAAACCAACCAAAATCACCAACCGGACTGAGCGATGCCGATCATAGTACCAATACCCCGTGGCGAACGACGCCTGATGCAGAAAGCTATTCATAAAACGCGTGATAAAAATCATGCCCGCAGACTCACGGCCATGCTGATGCTTCATCGGGGTGAACGGGTCAGCGATGTTGCCAGAACTCTCTGTTGTGCCCGTTCATCCGTTGGTCGCTGGATTAACTGGTTTACGCACTCAGGTATTGAAGGCCTGAAATCCTTACCCGCAGGGCGCTCCCGACGCTGGCCTTTTGAACATATCTGCACCCTGTTACGTGAGCTGATAAAGCATTCTCCCGGCGATTTTGGTTATCAACGTTCACGCTGGAGCACCGAATTACTGGCAATAAAAATCAATGAGATAACCGGTTGCCAGTTACATGCAGGAACCGTTCGCCGCTGGTTGCCATCTGCGGGGCTTGTATGGCGCAGGGCCGCGCCAACTCTGCGTATCCGTGACCCACATAAAGATGAAAAGATGGCGGTAATCCACAAAGCGCTGGATGAATGCAGCGCAGAGCATCCGGTATTTTATGAAGATGAAGTGGATATCCACCTTAATCCTAAAATCGGTGCGGACTGGCAGTTGCGCGGACAGCAGAAACGGGTAGTGACGCCGGGGCAGAACGAAAAATACTATCTGGCCGGCGCACTGCACAGTGGCACGGGTAAAGTCAGCTACGTGGGCGGCAACAGCAAAAGTTCAGCGCTGTTTATCGCTCTGCTGAAGCACCTGAAAGCCACTTACCGGCGGGCGAAAACAATCACGCTGATCGTTGATAACTACATTATCCATAAAAGCCGCGAAACACAGCGCTGGTTGAAAGCAAATCCCAAGTTCAGGGTAATTTACCAGCCGGTTTACTCGCCGTGGGTGAATCATGTGGAACGGCTATGGCAGGCACTTCATGACACGATAACCCGTAATCATCAGTGCCGCTCAATGTGGCAGTTACTGAAAAAGGTCCGCCATTTTATGGAAACCGCCAGCCCATTCCCCGGAGGAAAACATGGTCAGGCAAAAGTGTAGCGGTATTAGGCGCAGCTATTTAGCTACGTAGCATGAACGCTACGGCGACTATGGTCGCAGCAAGATGAATATTGGTGGCTTTGTTGAATAAATCGAACTTTTGCTGAGTTGAAGGATCAGATCACGCATCTTCCCGACAACGCAGACCGTTCCGTGGCAAAGCAAAAGTTCAAAATCACCAACTGGCCCACCTACAATAAAGCCCTCATCAACCGTGGCTCCATAACTTTCTGGCTGGATGATGAAGCTATTCAGGCCTGGTATGAGTCAGCAACACCTTCTTCACGAGGCAGACCTCAGCGCTATTCTGACCTTGCCATCACGACTGTGCTGGTCATTAAACGCGTATTCAGGCTGACCCTGCGCGCTGCGCAGGGCTTTATTGATTCCATTTTTTCTCTGATGAACGTTCCGCTACGCTGCCCGGATTACAGCTGTGTCAGCAGGCGGGCAAAGTCGGTTAATGTCAGTTTCAAAACGCCCACCCGGGGTGAAATCGCACACCTGGTAATTGATTCCACCGGGCTGAAGGTCTTCGGTGAAGGCGAGTGGAAAGTCAAAAAGCATGGCCAGGAACGCCGCCGTATCTGGCGTAAGCTGCATCTCGCCGTTGACAGTAAAACACATGAAATCATCTGCGCTGACCTGTCGCTGAACAATGTGACGGACTCAGAGGCCTTCCCGGGTCTTATCCGGCAGACTCACAGAAAAATCAGGGCAGCATCGGCAGACGGCGCTTACGACACCCGGCTCTGTCACGATGAACTGCGCCGCAAAAAAATCAGCGCGCTTATCCCGCCCCGAAAAGGCGCGGGTTACTGGCCCGGTGAATATGCAGACCGTAACCGTGCTGTTGCGAATCAGCGGCTGACCGGGAGTAATGCGCGGTGGAAATGGACAACAGACTACAACCGTCGCTCGATAGCGGAAACGGCGATGTACCGGGTAAAACAGCTGTTCGGGGGTTCACTGACGCTGCGTGACTACGATGGTCAGGTTGCGGAGGCTATGGCCCTGGTACGAGCGCTGAACAAAATGACGAAAGCAGGTATGCCTGAAAGCGTGCGTATTGCCTGAAAACACAACCCGCTACGGGGGAGACTTACCCGAAATCTGATTTATTCAACAAAGCCTTTGGCGGGTTATCCAGCACGATCATCGTTGGGGTCAACTGAATCCCCAGGCGTTCGGCTAAGGCCGACTGTTGCGCCACTTCGTCCGAGCAGGAGGTACTGGTGCCATTATTGGGCAAAAAGCCCGCCATTGCGCCTTGCAGGCTTTTTTTACGGTCATCGGCACACCACACTCGTCCCATATCTTCAATCACGGAATCACGGATGGAAGGCGGTGCGACGGTCAGGAATGACATTGTCAGCCCGGCGTCGTTGTAGCTCTTGATGTTTTTTACAACCTGCGAGCAGAAAGAACACTGATTATCGATGAACACCAGAACCTTGTGTTTTTCATCAGCGGCGGTGAAGGTCACGGGGGCTAACTTAGGCAGAGTGCGGTCGAGATCCTTTAATGCTTCTGCGGTGCTCTCATCGGCGCTGGCCGGGGCATCAGCGGAAAAAACGCTAAAACTCATTGCCCAGACAACTGGCAGGGCAATCAGCGGAAATACTTTCACGGTATACCTCATTTCAACAAACATCGGATCGTCAACGGCGTCTTCGGATGATGTTATGGGCATCAACCGTAAAACGCAGTGACTTTAGCGGATCGAAGCATATTTGAGCAATGATTATTTTTTATACATCTCGCGATACGCGCTTAGCGGCTCCGCCAACTGGCTTCGCGGTGGTCATTGCGGCTATAATCGGACTAAATTTTTCAATGAGTTTAAAACAACGATGACCAAACTGACCTTACAAGAGCAGATGCTAAAAGCCGGGCTCGTCACCAGCAAGAAAATGGCCAAAGTACAAAGAACGGCTAAAAAGTCGCGCGTTCAGGCTCGTGAGGCCAGAGAAGCGGTGGAAGAGAATAAAAAGGCCCAACTGGAGCGCGATAAGCTGCTGAGCGAACAGCAAAAGCAGGCGACGCTGTCTAAAGAGTATAAAGCGCAGGTGAAGCAGCTGATTGAGATGAACCGCATCACTATTGCCAGGGGGGATATCAACTTTAACTTCACCGATAATAACGTGATCAAAAAGCTGGTAGTGGATAAACCGACGCAGACCCAGCTGATTAACGGGCGTCTGGCGATTGCACGCCTGGCGACGAATGCGGCTGGGGAAAGTGAGTACGCGATCATTCCGGCGATTGTCGCGGATAAAATTGCCCAGCGTGATACCAGCAGCATCGTACTGCACAGTGCGCTAAGTCAGGATGTACAGGATGAAGACGATCCGTACGCAGATTTTAAAATCCCTGACGATCTGATGTGGTAACACATTGCCCATCAAAACGGGCTCGCGCAGTGGGCGTTGATATGTTCCAAAGTGATGGGATGGACAAAACGCAGCTCGCTGGCGTGTAGCATCAGCCGCGGCGTCCGTTCGGTGCCCGGTAGCAGAAGGCCGCCATACAGATCGCAGCCTAGTATCGGGTGGCCCAGCAGCTGGCAGTGGATACGGAGCTGATGGGTACGCCCGGTTTCCGGCAGCAGATGTACCCGGGTGAGCGGCAGCGCGCTGCCGTTTTCCTGCTCCTGGCAGAAACGCGACAGCACGCGATAGCGCGAGCGCGCGGGCTTACCGTTGGCGGTGGAAATCGACATCAGGGGAAAACGTGCCGGGTCTTTGGCGATGGGCGCGTCAATCAGCCCCTCGTCATGGCTCAGGTGCCCGCAGAGCAGAGCGCTGTAGGCCTTGCTGACCGTCCGCTGGCTGAACTGCTGGCTGAGCGCCGCGTTGATGGCCTTATTTCGCGCCACCACCATCAGCCCGGAGGTCCCGAAATCCAGGCGATGCACCAGGGTACAGCCCGGAAAGCGCTGCGTCAGACGGTAGTGCACGGAATCAAAATTTAACGGATTCTTCCCCGACAGGCTGAGCAGCCCGCTGGGTTTATTGATAATCACCAGGTATTCGTCCTGATAGCGTATTTCAATCTGCTTATCGCAGGGTGGCGCAATAAAGGTATCGAGAATGGTAGACATCAGGCTGCACGGCTGGAGAGTGGAAGCGGATGATACCCAATTTTCCCTCGGCTGGCGAATTACACGCTCGCCCGTCAGAAAATTATCATCCACACTTAACCCAAAGACATAGTCTGCGCGCGCATTGTGCATTACACTGCGCGCTGCAAAAAATTGAGTTGATTAACGATTAACCAGGCGGTAACGGCGATGAACGGAACAATCACAACGTGGTTTAAAGATAAAGGTTTTGGATTTATCAAAGATGAAAATGGCGACAACCGCTATTTTCACGTGATTAAGGTTGCCAACCCTGAGCTGATAAAAAAAGATGCAGCCGTCACTTTTGAACCGACCACCAATAATAAAGGTCTGTCGGCCTATGCGGTGAAGGTGATACCGGATAGTAAGTACATCTACATTGCAGGCGAAAAGCTGAAGCTGACGTCAATCAAATCTTTCGTGGTCTACAGCGAAGAGGTGCCCGCTGAGACGCGTGTCGATAAAGAGAATGCGGTGCTGTCGGTTGGCCTGCTGATGAACAGTATCCGCCCGAAATCAGAAGCGAAGCCCGGCGAAATGCGCTCTCTGAAAAAGCTGGCGATCACGACCTTCCAGGGGACGACGCTGATTTTCTCGGAAGATGAGATCGATATTGACGCCACGATAAAGCTGCTTAAAATCTAACCATTGCTGCGATGGCGGAAACGGGAGACGATCGTAACCGGCGTTCTCCCGTTTTTTATGGGTCATTATCAGGTGGGACTAATAATATTCTCGGTATGTAATAGCTGATTGTCTTTCGACCAGTAAGAGCGGTTGACTTCATTCACATCCACTACCCACTTAAAGACGCCTGCTCTGGCTAATTCGCGGCAATATTGTTCAAACGGGGTGATGCCGGTAAAATGTCGCTTTGCGGCCATTCTGGCCAAATGGCTGCTGCCGCCCGCGCTGACTTTAATTAAGCTACGGTCACTCTTCATGGATACGTAAGAGTCAGAGGTCGTGACAATTTTGACATTGCCCGTGGCGACAAAATAAATGTAATACGAAATATCATTTTGTTTTAACTGTGTTAAGAACTGCGGGAAATCTGATTTATACCTGACTTGCTCAAAAAGTTCGCACAGCGTGTCGCTCAATTCCATTTTTATCTCCCCTGTATCCCTGTTTCTTATATTAATTTTATTGATTCACCATCCCTGTATTCCCTGAAATGAGTGTAGACGATTAATTGCAAAACTAATAGTTTGTAATGGTTATTTTGTCTGTTTGCGCAGGTTACGCCGCGCTTATGTGGCTGACGGTGGGCGATTTTGGTGGCCTGCGCGCGGCTATCCCCCTACACTAGGCAAGCACTTATAAAGGAGATAACCATGTTAGAAGGGTACTTTGATCTTGATGATGCAACCGGCGTTGATGCCGCTGAGAACCGCAAGCGTCTGCTGGCCGTTCAGGCTGCGCTAGAGATAGCTAAAGCGGCCGTGTCTGCCACCACTGCGAATGCCGGGATTCGTTCGCAGATGGACCTGCGTAACGTCTCACAAGAGGTTGCTACCCTGGCTGATGCAATCCAGGATGCGCTGGAGTCAGACGTGTAGTATCGCAATACCGCCTTCGGGCGGTTATTTCCGACGTGAAGCGTATCAGGCGGTTTATCTATTAATGCGGGTATTTATTTGGAACGCTTTTTGCCAATATAAATACATTTTATTAATGATGGTGATTAAAGTATTCATCGCGTGAATGATTTTTCTCTTCATATAAATGGCTGATAAAACATTAGCAAAGAAATAGCAAGTGGATGTCCTGTTATTTATAAAGTTAAATATTGATTAAGCGCAATATGCATTGGCGTGACGACAGACTATAACATGAGAAGTTGTCATGGAGGACTCATTGATGAGCCTGTGCTGTTCCTGCGTCAGTAAACGAATTATTTTTAGCCTCACCGCCGTCAGCCTGCTTATCGTGGCGATGTTTATGCTGGCGGGCCATCTGGCTACCGGTCATGTATTCAATCCGTTGATCACCCTGTAGAATGACTGATTTACGGGTGAGAATTTATGGCTCAGGTTGACGTGAAATGTCCCTTCTGTGGACGCATTGATGCGGTTAAAAAGCATGGTCTGGGCACTGCCGGGCACCAGCGCTATCGTTGTCAGTCATGTAGCCGAACTTTCCAGCTTGATTACGCTTATCGTGCCTGCCAGCACGGCATGAAAGAGCAAATTGTTGACCTTGCGATGAACAACTCGGGGATCCGCGATACTGCAAGAGCGCTACATATCAGCATTAATGCTGTTGTGCGCACCTTAAAAAACTCTCGCCGCGACGGGTAACTACGCTTCCACTGGACAACCTGCAAATCCAGCTGATTTGTGAAATTGATGAAATGTGGTCATTTGTGGGCAACAAGAAGCAGCAGCGTTGGTTGTGGTATGCATGGGAGCCTCGCCTCAAACGTATTATTGCCCATGCTTTTGGCCGTCGAAGCAAAAAGACTTTGCGTAAGTTATTGAAGCTGTTAGTGGGCTTTAATGTTGTCTTCTGGTGCACAGATAACTTCAGCGTTTACGACATGTTACCGAATGAAAAGCACATCACAGGCAAGCTTTATACACAACGGATAGAGCGTGAAAACCTGAACCTTCGCAACCGGCTAAAGCGGCTTAATCGTAAGACCCTCGGATACTCGAAATCAGTAGAAATGCATGACAAAATTATCGGTACATTCATTGAGCGTGAGCACTACTTGCAATGAGCCGATCTACACATTGAATACGTGACCTGGCTACCTATACCATTTTTATTGCCGATATTTATTACCTGGTTTTTTCCGGGCTACTGCTGTTGCTTGATGCAATTATCTTTTTCTTTATGTTTTTCCAGTTTATCTGTAATAGAAAACTGCTTTTTGTCGCCATCCTTGGGCTGGGATTTCTCGGTGCGGATATTTATTGGGTCGAGGTTCTGGTTCTTATCCAGGAAATGATTGCGCTGTGTATTCCATTGAAAGCTATCACCAATGATTTAGCGATTTTTTATCTGTTTCGCCAGCTAACGCTGATGTCGTCATTTCTGATTGCGCTGTTTTATGCCCGTCGAATGAACCAGAATATTGCGCCTGTGGGTAAAGATGAAGCGCTGGTGCTGCTCCTTGCCTGCATATTCCTGGTGATGGCGATCTCTGCGCATAATTTGTCCAGCTATAATCCGCAGATTTCACTTAATCTTATGGGGACGCGCTTTGCGAATGGCCGCAATGCCTGGAATTCCTACTACGGCGTTGCCGTTGTGGCCGCCTGGCTTATGACCCTGGTGCTGACTATTGTGATTACCCAACTGCGCAGCTTGCTGTGGTGCAGCATCGCCGCGTTCTGTGTTTCCAGCCTGTTCAGCAATATTATTTTGCTTAACCTGAACGAGTACAATTTCCCCGTCTGGTACCTTAGCCGCGGCGTGGAGGTCGTTTGTACCTTCTTTGTGATTGTCGTGCTGCTGTACGATATTTTCAAAATGCATAAAAAATCGACGATGTTGTCGATTCACGATCCGCTTACCGGGATCTATAACCGCGCCTATTTCTACCAGGAGCTGCAGCAGTTGATGGTTTCCAGGAGGCCAATCAGCCTGATGATTATGGACATTGATCATTTTAAACGTATCAACGACCGCTATGGGCACCCGGCGGGCGATGCGGTGATTAAGACGGTGGTTGCGCTGGCGAAAAACGCGGTGCGCGAGGAGGATATTCTGGCACGCATCGGCGGGGAAGAGTTCGCGGTGCTACTGCACGACACGCCCCCGACGGTGGCGGCGCGGATTGCCGAAAGAATACGCGTTGAAATAGAGCGGGAAACGGCGCAGGGCTTGGCGTATCGGACTCCGGAGCCAATGACGATTAGCATAGGTTTGTTTTGTTCGTCGGACAAAGTGTTCTCCGCCGATGAATGTATTTCTTTCGCCGACAGCGCGCTGTACGCCGCCAAGCGCGCCGGGCGTAACCGGGTTATGACGAGTACGTAACTTGCATGTTAATGCCAGAAGGGTCTTTTCCTTCTGCGCGCAGGTGGTACACTGAAAATGTGATGTTAATCATGACCTGCGTAAAAACGAAAAAGAGATACTGCTATGCAACATATCATTGAAGGGTTCCTCAACTTTCAGAAAGAAGTTTTCCCTCAGCGTAAGGAACTCTTCCGCAGCCTGGCGTCTAGCCAGAATCCAAAAGCACTGTTCATCTCCTGCTCAGACAGCCGTCTGGTGCCTGAACTGGTGACACAGCAAGAGCCGGGGCAGCTGTTTGTTATCCGCAACGCCGGGAACATCGTGCCGTCATTTGGCCCGGAGCCGGGCGGCGTATCAGCGACGATCGAATATGCTGTTGTCGCGTTAGGCGTCACGGATATCGTTATCTGCGGTCACTCTAACTGCGGTGCCATGAAAGCCATTGCGACCTGCCAGTGCCTGGAGCCTATGCCCGCGGTATCCCATTGGCTGCGTTACTCCGATGCGGCGAAAGCGGTCGTTGAGAAGAAAACCTTCGACAACGAAACCGATAAAGTGAACGCCATGGTTGAAGAGAACGTGATTGCTCAGCTGAATAATATTAAAACCCATCCGTCGGTGGCGGTAGGCCTGCGCGATAACGCGCTGCGTTTGCATGGCTGGGTATACGACATTGAGAGCGGTGAAATTCGTGCGCTGGAAAAAAACAGCAAGCGCTTCGTGTCGTTGGCCGATAACCCAGACGTTTTCTTCGAGTAATCGACAAACCTGCGCCGCTATACGCTGCTGACCAGCCTGAGCTTGCCGCGTCCTGGCGTAAGGTGTGGTGTTTTGTTGATGATCAAATAAAGAAAAGGTCGCCAGGCCATTGCGTTTTCCTCCGCCAGTGATTGTTTTAAACCTGGCAAAACGCGGGCGCTAGGGCGCTGCAACCAAAGTATGAATCTGCATTGATGGCCTACGCCATCCGGGCGAGAGCAAAAAAAAAGGAGCCGTTTCAGGCTCCTTTTTTCATTTCATGCGAACGCTACCAGCCGCAAACATCATGCTCGTTTTCGGTATCATAAGCGCGCACGGTATTGACCAGCTCTTTAACCACGTCAGCGGCAACATCTGGGACCAACAGCTCCATCGGCGTCTCTGTTTCATAATCGACGGAAACGCCGTTGCTATTGTTGGTGACGGTCACCGTATAGGTTGCCTTACCCATTGCTGTTACCCCTTATGTGAATTAACCACTTTGCCCAGGCCAATACCCTCAAGCGTAGCATCAGGATCGGCAAAGAAGTCGATATTAAAATAGGTGTCGTCAGTGAGCAGCTCAATGCGATGCCACTTCTGCGGCGGTGAAATGCCAAAGGAGCCCGCTTCTATCACCACCTCAACGTCTGGTTCGGTTGCGTCGCCGTCGGGGAAGCCAAAGTAGCGCACTGCCCCTTGCATCACGGATAACCGTCCGTAAACGTGGGCTTTAGTGTTGTGATGGGTGAACAGGGCTTTCGGCGCGGTGTCTTTATTCCAGAACGGGGTCGAACGCGAATGAACAAAGTTTTCGGGAATACGTAACATGGATGGCTCCTTACTACATCACCATAGTGTTCTATAGGGATTTCAGCACATCAGCTTCGACAAAGAAGTCGATGTTAAAGACGGTATCGTCGGTCATCGTTTCGATGTAATGCCACTTCTCCGGCGGGAACACGCCAAAATGGCCGGCGTTGATAACCAGTTCGCTCTCCGGCTCCGGTGAGGTTTCGCTGGCAAAACCCAGATAACGAACGGCCCCCTGATGGACCGACAGTCGCGGATAAACGCCCGGTCGCGTACCTTTATCCAGGTGACGTTGAAAAATACCGGCCGGCGCGGTGTCTTTGTTCCAGAACGGGGTGGAACGGGTATGAATACAAGTTTGCGGAATGCGTAGCATGTTTTCCCCCTATACGTTGAATGTATTAAAGCACATTTTTTCCAGCCTGTTCACAATAAAATGTATTTTAAATGCATCTTTCGTGTGGTGTTAAATTCTTGTTCTTTTTTGCCGTTAATTGTTCACTTGTTGCAATGATAAATATTCAATTTATGCTTCATTAGTGTTACAAATACGGTGAAATATCGTGAAGTCAGCGTCGGGAGGATGCAATGATTCTGGAGAAACTGCGGACGTCAAACGGCAAAAAATTCCTGTTGTCCGCTTTTGTGGTGTTTGCGATTGCCGTTGTGGTGGTGGGACGAGCGACCTTCGGTGGGGTGGTGAGTGAATACAACCTGCCGTATTCCGAATGGACCACAAGCATGTTTGTGCTGCAGGGGGCAATGGTGCTGGTTTACAGCTCTATTTTTACCTTACTGTTTTCAATTCCATTGGGTTTTTTCTTTTTAGGCTCTGATAACCAGCGTTAATTCTTTCCGGCGAGCGTTCTGCTCGCCTTACCGTATTCTGATTGCCATTTTGATAAAGACCTGACACGATCAAATTCACGCGTGCGCACTTCGTTATCCAGAATGATCCTGCTTCGTAATGCAAATTTATCGCAATACGAAAAATGCTAACGTAGAGCGTGTTTCAGGAAGAAAGCCCATTCATTCGGGGTGCCAGTGAGAATTATCCAGGACAGTTTACGTAAGAAACAGGCGCTGCTGGCATCGGCATTGATGACCTTGGGTTTGATCTGCGTAACGCTTTTCATTCTTTATTCCCGCGCCATGTCGCAGGTTAACGAAGGCATTAACGCTCTGCAAAATCAGATGACGGAGATGTTTAATGATAATGAGCTGATTGCCGATGCGACGGGCGTGCGCTTTCAGCAGATAAGCTCTCATGCGATGTGTGGCGAGGCCGATATTTTCGAGGCGCGAGGTAGCGCATGGGGGATTAACGCTAACCCGCAGGCGCTTGACCTTCAGCGCGGCGCGATGGTTGCCCGCACCCAGGAGCGTCGTGGCCGCTGCATGTACCTGGCCGCCGAATTCGTGCGTCAGAAAAGCCACGCGCTGAATCCAGCCCTCAAAGACATTCACCGCTATGTTATTGCCAGCGACGCGAGTTGGTTTTACTGGTTTAACGCCTCTGACTCCGTGCCGTTTAATTTTGACACATCACAAATGGCTAATAACCTGCGAAAGTTCTTCTCCGAGCCAGAACCGTTTTACGATCGCGTATTACAGACCAGTGTCCTGAAAAAATCGCGCAGTTCGACGGATTTTTATGATGATAAAATTACGGGCAGTAAAGCCTATAGCGTGGTGAGCTATATTTACGATCTTTCCGAGGGGGAGGCCAGCAATCATATTGTTGCTTACCTGGTTTATGATTTATCTTCACCCCAGCTGATGTCTGCCCTGAAGGAGGCATTCAATAATCGGGTGCAGGACGGATTAATACTGGGTTTTCAGAATCGTCGTACGGGCGAATTGCTGTGTATCGTTAATGACTGTAGCTGGCTGGATAACTATCATACCCATACGGTGTCGTCGCGTTATGAGATCAAATATGCGCTGCCTTTCTGGTCCTTCCTGGGCGAAGATCCTGCGGCGATGACCACCCTGGCACTTGCGCCTGTGCTGCTCATACTGCTGTTTATACTGATTCGCTTCCACCTTAATCGCGCCGATTTGCGCTTTTATCGCGACGCGTTGACCGGTTGCTTTACGCGCAATATTTTCTCTGTGATTCAGCAACGCTCGCTGCCGTATATGACGGTGATCCTCTTCGACTGTAATAAATTTAAGTCAATTAACGATAGCTACGGGCACCAGGTGGGCGACCTTGCGCTACAGGCGATTGCTGGCCGCATGCTGGATTCAGTGCGCGCTAACGGTGACTGGGTCATTCGCAGCGGCGGCGATGAGTTTATTGTGCTGCTCAGCCGTACGGATGTTGCCCACGCGCATATGGTGGCTGAACGGATAGCTTCCGGTATTGCCATGCTGCCATTTAGCGTCCAGGGGACGCCGGTGCCGCTGTCGGTATCATGGGGCGTGGCATCGTGCCGGGATAGCCTGGACGAGGCGATTCAGCAGGCGGATGCGGAAATGTATCAGATGAAAAAGCGGCGCGGGGAAAGGGGATAAGCCGGCGGGGGCGCGGCTTATCTTTGGCGAGCTACCACCAGCCGAGCTGGACGCCAACGACGGTGACGATGGCGACGATCAGCATGATAATCGTGGTCTTTCTCATTGTGCTCCTCCCGGCAGCGCGTAGCCGCCAATAAAAAACCAGCCCAGAAAGATCACGGCAATAACAAAGATAACGATAGGGAAAGCGATACCCAATCTCATGGTGACATCCTGATTCCTGTTATAAACAGCGCGTATGATACTGTAATTAGCCTACCCGCTGGGCGCTAATTTGCGGCCGATGGCGAAATTTTTTGTCCTCGTACATTGCGCTATCGGCGGCGCGAAGGGCGCTGTCCGGGTCCATGTGCGATGGGTCGACGCGCACTGCGCCGATGCTGGCGCCAGGATAGTGGATCAACACCTCACCCAGCAGATAATCGCCGATCAGCAACTGGCGCAGCGTTTCGGTAAACTGCGCAAGCTGAGTGGTCGAACGCTCAAGCGTGGCGACCATAAATTCGTCGCCGCCTAGTCTGCCGAGCTGATCGTCGACAGAAATGCCGTGCCTAAGACGTTGCCCCACCAGCTGTAAAAATTCATCGCCCGCCTGGTGACCGTAGACATCGTTAATTTCCTTGAAGCGATCGAGGTCGATAAACGCGAGAATGACCGCGTGGTTCAGATGACGCGCCAGTGAAAACAGCGTCTCCAGGTTTTCAAAAACCGCCCGGCGGTTAGGCAGGCCGGTCAGCGCATCGGTATAGGAGTGATAGACCAGCGCCGCGTTGGCCTCCTGCAGCTGGGTGACCAGCGACTCCTTTTCGATATAGCGCGCGATAATGCTGGCAAACAGCTGCAGCACCTGTTCGCTGTTAAAGCTGAGCGGCTTTTGCTGCGTGCTGGTGGCGCACAGCGTGCCATAGAGCGAACCATCGGTAAGGTGAATCGGTGTACTGAGGAAGGTGGTGATACCCAGCGCTTTTGCCGCTTCGCAGTCGGCCCAGCGTTCTGGCACGTTGTCGCTATAGAAACAGCGATCGTCCATTGCGCGCTTACATAGCGTATCGCCCCACGGCACCGTCAGGTTTTCGGGGATGGTCATATCGCCGCTGTTGCGCGAATAAACAATGTGCTGCAGGTCGGCCTGCGTATCAATTTTTGTCAGATAGGTCGATTCCATATTAGTAACTAACTCAAGCATTTCAAGCAGTTGCCGGACAAGGCTTTCCAGCGACTGTTCCGTAGCAAGCGTTTGTGACACTCTGGCGAGAATAATATCTGACATGAAAACAACGGTCCCCTGGAATGGTATGAGCGATCATAGTGTATGATCCTCAAACGAAATCGTATCTCCTGAATTTTATACATTCTGTATCAGAAAGGTAAGCATAGTGCTGGCAAAACGGGGGGGTTTACCGAGAAGCACCGTGAATGACGGGTAAAAAAAAGCCCCATCGGGGGAGATGGGGCAAAGTAACTCATTGATTATGGAATGTTCTGTTCTCTGGTCAGTTGAGAACGAGAATGACTTTACCTATCAAAAGTGTAGTTAAAATGAAGAAATTATGGAGTTTAAAGCTAAACTCCGGCGTAAAAATAAGGAAAAATTATGGCATCCCGCTATCTTTTACTGCTGCCGCTGTTCCTTGCTGGCTGCGCAAAACAGGCTCAACCGGAGGCGCCATTACCGCCGCAGATCGGTATGGCAAATCCTGCTGCCGTCTACTGCCAGCAGAAGGGCGGAGAAAGCATTCCGCAGATTAATGAGAAGGGACAATTCAGCCTGTGTAAACTGCCAGATGGGGAAACGATCGAAGAATGGGCGCTGTGGCGTCGCGATCATCCGCAGAAAAAATGACAGCGAAGGTGACATCCAGTACACTTCGTAACCAGGATTATTCTGACTAACGAGTGATGTATGTTTTCGCTAAAACCGGGCACTACCGCCATGATCATCGGTGCCCGTACGGTTGCTGGCCGTGCCAATATAGGCAAGAGCGTTGAGCTTTTCGCTCTCATCCAACCCGGTGAACGCTGCCTGAATCCTGTCAACGGCGTGATGACTGAACTGGCTGCCGACGCGCCGCGCGCGCTGTGGCTGGTGACCGGTGACGTCAGCGCCGGCGACGGTCTGCACGGTTTTGCCTTTGTGCGATCGGAATATTTAATGCCGCTGACGCCCGATATGCTGCCGGCGCGTGAGCGTGAGGTGCGGGTAGCGTAAACGCGACGTCGGCTGACGTCGCGCGGTAGGTCAGAGATTTTTCAGCCAGTCGGCGAGCACGCGCGCGTGGTTTTGCGCGGTGTTTGCGGCGGCGTAAACCAACGTAACGCCCTGATTATGCGCAATGTCGGCCAGCCTGCGACCGTCCTCCAGATGGTGTGAAAGCTCTTCGCGATAGTGCTGGCAGAAGCTGGCAAAATCGATCACTTCTCCGTGAAAGGCCTTACGCAGCTCTGCCGACGGGGCCAGGGTTTTACACCACTCATCGTAGATGAGGTCTTCCTTTTTGATGCCGCGCGGCCACAGCCTATCAACCAGAACACGGTAGCCATCATCAGGTGCAGCGTCTTCGTATACGCGTTTACACTGGATCATATCCTTCCTCCCTTTGTCCTTTTTGACCATACCACAAACTTTGGTTGGGTTCTCTGGTCAGCTATTGCTATTGTGCGCAGACATCGCTAGTCTGAGGCTCCTTATGCCGTACGTTAACGTCAGCCCATAAGGACTCATCATGGAAAACTCCGCCGTTACTCCTCTTCTCCGTATTGCCCTCGTTGGCGACTACAATGCGGATGTCATTGCGCATCAGGCGATCCCGTTGGCGATCGACGATGCTGCCGCGGTGCTGGAACTGCCCGTTGAATATTGCTGGTTGGCCACGCGCGACGTGAAAAGCGCTGACGATCTGGCCGGTTTTGATGCCCTCTGGCTGGTGCCTGCCAGCCCGTACCAGAATACCGAAGGCGCGCTGACTGCCGTGCGCTATGCGCGTGAAAACAGCCTGCCGTTTCTGGGTACCTGCGGGGGTTTTCAGCATGCGATCGTTGAATACGCGCGTAATGTGATGGGCTGGGAAGATGCCGCGCACGCGGAAACTGACCGCGAGGGGCGGATGGTCATCGCGCCGCTCACCTGCTCGCTGGTGGAAAAAAGTGATGCCATTGAACTGCGCGCCAACACGCTGATTGCCCGCGCCTACGGCCGCGACACTATCGAAGAAGGGTATCACTGCAACTACGGGATTGCCGCCGACTTCGCCGCCGAGCTTGATGCGCAGCCGCTGCGCGTGACGGGTTGGGATGATAATGGTGATATTCGCGCGGTAGAACTGGTCACTCACCCGTTCTTTGTCGCGACGCTGTTCCAGCATGAGCGCAATGCGCTGGCGGGCCGGCCGGCACCGCTGGTGCAGGCCTTCCTGCACGCCGCCGCGCAGTAAAAATAGACTCACAGTCGATTGGATGGCGGCTACGCCTTGCCCGGCCGACTGTGACTCTCTCTCTACTGGCCGACGTGAATCTCTTTGTCGCGCCCGGCCAATCCGCCAAATACGGCCATCACCAGCGCCAGCCCGGCGACCGCCATCAGTGACAGCTGCCATGCTCCGGTGGCGTCATGCATTTTCCCCATCAGCGGCGGGCCACAGGCGGCGAGCAGATAGCCCACCGCCTGAGCCATACCGGACAGCGCCGCCGCCTGATGTGCCGAACTGGCGCGCAGGCCGATAAACGTCAGCCCGAGAATCATCGTCGCGCCGGAACCGAAACCAAAAATAACCGTCCACAGCGCTGCCTGTGCCGGCAGCAGCCAGTAGCCCAGCGCGCCGATCGCGCACATTAACGCCACGGCAATGGCGATCCCGCGCTGATCCTTTAGCCGATGGAGGATCAGCGGGATGGCGAAACCGGGTGCGGCCGTGGCCAGCTGAAGCAGGCCATGCAGAGAACCCGCCTGCGCTTCGCTGTAGCCCCGGCTAATCAAAATTGCCGGTAGCCAGCCAATAATGACGTAGTAGACCAGCGAGTTCAGCCCGAGGAAAAGCGTGACCTGCCAGGCCAGCGCCGAACGCCAGATCCCCCGGTTATGCATCGCGCCACTACTGGAGATTGCGCTAGCGCGCGATGAACGCCACTGCGGCAGCCAGCACGCCAGTGCCAGCAGCGGGAATACCATTAACATCAGTAGCGCACCGCGCCAGCCCAGGCCGCTGAGCGCAATCGGTACTACCAGCGCGGAGCCCAGCGCGGCGGCGGCCCCCATCGTTACCGAATAAGCACCGGTCATTTTCGCGACCTGGCCAGAAAAATCCCGTTTGATAAGCCCTGGCAGCAGCACGTTGCCCAGCGCAATGCCGCAGCCAATCACCGCGGTACCGATAAACATCAGTGCGATCGAGGGCAGTGAGCGTACGGCGATGCCGGCGCAAATCAGTAACATCGCGGCAAACAGGCTGCGTTCCATACCAAAACGGCGAGCGACGCCGGCGGCCAGCGGCGAGACCAGCCCAAACGCCAGCAGCGGCAGGGTGGTTAACAGGCCTGTTTGCGCGGTGGTGAGCGCGTATTCGGCGCGAATGGCGTCAAGCAGCGGTGCCGCGCCGGTAAAGGTGACGCGTAGCGTCGAAGCAATCAGTAAAATACCGACAATCAGCAGCCAGCGGCGGCTGGAAGAAGTCACAGCGTCAGACATAGTGTTCTCAGGTCAACAGTAGAGACGCTACGATACCTGCTTTAGCCTTCGTTTAAATCAAGCTAAAATGACAAATTATCGCTAAATTCGGACAAAATAATGCTGGGGTTGGGTTTAGGTGGCTATCATCCTGACAGCCATGAGGATGCTGCAGTAGCCTTTGGTGTGCAGGTATCAGAAGGGGAACAGCATATTCCGCTGCATCAGCACCGAAAAGGACAGCTGATTCTGGCGCTGCACGGTGCGATTACCTGCGAAGTTGAAAACGCTATGTGGATGGTGCCGCCGCAGTTTGCGGTGTGGATCCCCGGAGAAGTACCGCACAGCAATCGCGCGACGCCACAGGCGGAGCTATGCTTTCTGTTTATTGAACCGGGCGCCGCGAAGATGCCCGCGCACTGCTGCACGCTAAAAATTTCGCCGCTGGTACGTGAGCTGATTCTGACGCTGGCCCGGCGGGATAAGGACGCGCGTCTGACGGTGGCAAGCCAGCGGCTGATACAGGTTCTCTTTGATGAACTGCCGCAGCAGCCGGAGCAACAGCTACAGCTGCCGGTTTCCGCGCACCCGAAAATCCGCCTGATGGTCGACACGATGGCATCGGCACCGGCGCATTGGCAGACGCTGACGCAGTGGGCCAGCCGCTTTGCGATGAGCGAACGCAACCTTGCCCGGCTGGTGGTTAAAGAGACCGGCCTCAATTTTCGCCGCTGGCGGCATCAGCTGCAGCTGATCCTCGCGCTACAGATGCTGGTACGTGGCCTGAGCGTTCAGCAGGTGGCGCTATCGTTAGGCTATGACTCGACGACCGCGTTTATCACCATGTTCCGTAAGGGGCTCGGGCAAACGCCGGGGCGCTATCTGACGGCGCTGACTACGACTTCCCAATAAGCAGCGACACCAGCCCAGCGGCAATCAACGGCCCTACCGGCACGCCGCGAAACAGCGCTACGCCGAGCACGGTACCTATCAGCAGACCCGCTACCAGGTGCGGCTGGCTGCCCATCAGCGTCACGCCGCGCCCGCCAAGCCAGGAGACAAAGACCCCGACGGCGATAGCAACCAGTGATTTCCAGTGACCGAAAGAGTGAATCAGCGTGCTGGCGGGCAGGGTGCCGCTGGCGATAGGCGCCATGACGCTGATGGTCAGAATAATGATACCCATGCTGAGCCCCTGTTTTTCCACCCACGGGAAAAAGGCGCTCAGCGGCGTAACGCGGATAATAATCAGAACCAGGATAGACACGGCAACGGTGGTGTTATGGCTTACAAAGCCAAGCGCCGCCAGACCCAGGAGGATCAGCAGAGTGGTATCGAGCATAGAGCGGTAATCCTTGCCAAAAAGAGAAAAAGACAGCGTTGCCGTAGCCCTGGCGAGGCATTTATTGTCCCCCGGGTCGTGCCCCGGCGTTGTTATGCTCGGCCGGGCTACGTATTTCCGTTTCCCTACTGTACGCAAGAAGCGGCGCGCTGGCAGGTGTTTTTCAATCTTTGCGCAGGATTTCAGGCATTTGCCTGATTATTTGACCAATACCGTCATTAATGGGCTGCCTTCGCGCATAAACAGTGGAATCGTCTTCAGCCATATTTTGCGCAGCGCCGTTCGGCAATGGGTGTCAGGGTGCCGGCTGGCGCTTTGCTTATCCGGCCTACGATCGACCAGGGGTATCATCAGGATTGGCGGCGGAAGGCAACCAGCTCCGGCTGGGCAATGCGCAGGTAATCAGCGGTATTGAGGATCACGGATTTTTCGAGACTGCCTGCGTTAAAGGCAATTTCATCAAAGCGTTCAAACAGCAGCGGATCGGCAATAAGCCGCAGCGCGCGGTGGAAGCTGAACGGCGGGATAGCGCCGAACACGCAGGCCGTGAGCGCTTCAACTTCCGCCGGGCTTGCCAGCGATGCCTTCAGCCCGCCAATATGCTGTGCCAGGCGCGACAGATCGGCCTGCTGGTCGGCCGCCAGAATCGCCAGCACATGCTGGTTCACGCCATTGCCTTTTACTTTGCATACCAGCGCCTTTGCGCCCTGGCCAAGCGCGGTACCGCGAAGGGCGGAAACGGCTTCACACTTACCCACTGCGTCGTGCTCCATCACCCGATAGCGCGCCTGTTGGTTATCCAATAATGCCAGCAGCCGCTGGTGGATATTCGGTGATACGGGCTCAATCATGCTTCCCCCCATTAATTGCCATTTCGCTGATGTTTATGTTGATAAAGGCGCTGGTCGGCAATGTCCATCGCCGTATCCAGGTTATCGCCTACCTGCATTTTATACGCGCCCCACGAGAAGCTAACGCGATTTTCATCGTCAAGCAGCGCCAACTGCGCTTTGATGCGCTGCGGGATCAACCGGGCATCTTCTTCGTCATAGTCGACCAGAATAATGCAGAACTCGTCGCCGCCGAGACGCACCGCATAATCGCTCTTGCGCACGGTAGCGGAAATCGCCTGGGCAAGCAGGATAATGGCGCGGTCGCCCTCGTTATGCCCCCAGGTGTCGTTGATTTTCTTTAACTTGTCGAGATCGAGCGCGATGATCACGATGCTGGCACCTTGCTCGGTCAGGCGCTGAAGGCGCATGCTTTGCACCGGCGAGAGGATCTTCCGGTTATACAGCCCCGTGAGTGAATCGCTGATGTTTTCTTTGCTGACCATCTGGTAAAGACGGAAGTGGGTGCGCACCAGGTGCATTAAGGTCGCGGTTGTCAGCAGATAAAACAGGAACAGTTTCCACGAGCTGAGCAGGAAGTACATCACGTCCAGCGACAGCTCGATGCGCATATTTTCTGCTAGCGGGCGTGAGTAGTTCACATAGCTCAGTAGATGCGCTGCGCTGCGATGGACTTCAATATGCGCATTATTGTCGGAGTCGGTGAACGAGATATCCAGGTAGCGCCAGACCAGCGGCCGATCGTGGGTATAAAAGATATCGCGCATATCCTGATGAGAAAGATCGACCATCACGATCCCTTTCAGCAGTTCATGCTGAAAGACAGGGGTCAGGAAAGTTAAGATATTCTTACGGGTAAAGGTATCGGCATAGATGCTTGATACCACCGTTCTACCCAGAAAGAGGTTTTCCAGACTGGCGGGAGAAATACCCAAACGCCCACCGTAGAGGAAATTCCAGCCGGTTAACGCCGTATTTGTAATTTTAACCGGGGAATTAAAATAAATATATTGATTCATTAAATCAATATAATAACGAAAACGTTTTTGTGGCTGCGGTTCATTCGGCAGAATAGATTTCCACGCTGTATTATTGGCGATGGCAGAATCAAAGGCTTCCAGCGCGGGCAGATCGTTCACCCACGTCTGGCAGGGAGAATGACCCGCGGTCAACGTGCCCTGCAGCGGCGTATAGGTGTAGTCGTCGACGTTCAGGCCGCTGATGTCACCGCGGTGCTGAACGCTGGCGCAGGCGCGCGCCGCCGCCTGGGCAGTAGGTCGGTCGCCCATTTTGCGGGTGAATTGCGATATAATTAGCTGGTTCTGATATTTATCATAGAGAAAAGCGGCTTCTCCTTTGTCTATGATATATCGCATATATTCTGTCATATCCCGGTGGCTGGCCACCAATTCATAGATCAGAAATGATGATGTCAGTATTACCACACCGGAGGAGATGACGAAACGTAATATTTTGTTCTGCAGTTTCATGGTGAAATTAAATCTTCTTCCGTGTAATTCGGAATTTTACCATGCTATGGTGTGGATCACTAGTGAAGCATGAGATGTGAGATTGTTTCTGGGGATGTCTATGCTTGCCAGATAGGACTCAGTTTATCTATCTGACCGCAATGAGAGGTTGATTTATCTCGTGTAAAGAGATAATGACAAATGAAGCGGGTAACTGGAAGCAAACACGAAGAGCGTATTTGATATTTCAATAATGCTTTCTTGCGCTCATCATCATAATAATGTCGTTTTATAGTAATGACATGGTTCTACACGCAGCGTGGCTTTTCCATATTCATACAAAAATGGAAAAGCCTGCTTCTTTTTATTTTCTATCTGGATAATAACGTTCTTAATTTTCTCTGTAGAGGTGACTCAATTAGCTTAAATGATGTATAGCTTATAATGACAAGAGTGACCATAAAGATTATCATCACATATGGCTTATAGAAAACATTGCGGCCATACCCGCTGAAATCATAATAAAGTACAAAAATAATTTGTAGCGGAAAGTGAAGAAGATATGACGAGTAGCTAATATCGCCAATCCATTCAATTTTTTTTTCCTAAATTTTTGTTCACGGCATTTAACATGGCAAGAACACATGTGAGTGATGTAAATCCAAAAATAACTATTAAGAACACATTGTCAATTTTTAATTTTAAAATAAAAAACCATGCAATGATAAATGCTAATGAGGCAATCAGAAGGGATTTTTGTGCGCCAAATTTATATATGCTTTGTTCTGTTATTTTAAAACAAATACCACCAAGGAAAAAACAAAATGCACCAATCATGATTGCATTATTTACGTTATATAACATGAATGCCATTAAAACTATTAATATCGATGATGTTATCCGTTTCTGCACAAGGGCGCATAACATAAAGAAAAACAGATACATGAGCATTTCAATAGATACAGACCAGGTAGGCGCATTATATGACCATCCTTTTTCAAATCCCCATGACTGTACCATAAATATATTTAATATCGCATGATAAATGTCATTCATCGGGTAAACAAAAAAAGTATTATGAGAGTGGAAGTATAATATTTGCAATAATGCAACGAATACAAAGCTGATAATATAAAGGGGGTACAACCGGCTTAGTCTTTTAACGAAAAAGGATTTAAAAGAAACTTTTTTTAAATATATACCATCAGAATACAAATAGAAGAAGATAAAACCAGAAATTACAAAGAAAAGCTCTACAGCATAAAGACCATGGGTGTAAAAAATAGACAGATATTTATAAAATGGCTGACTGGTAGTTACAAAAACATTTTTATCGTTCATGAAAAAATGTTGCCAATGCCATAGAACAACGGAAAGCGCTGCTATTCCTCTCAATATATCAAGAGTATAAATTCTTGTCCCAAAAAGCTTTTGCAAAACATACCTCTAGTTATTTGTGTGTTGAAATAATGCGCGGGTAATATTTATTAAGTATAGAGTTATAAAGTGCGCACTATATGAATGAGAATAATCTGACTAAATAGCTGCGCCTAATACCGCTACACTTTTGCCTGACCATGTTTTCCTCCGGGGAATGGGCTGGCGGTTTCCATAAAATGGCGGACCTTTTTCAGTAACTGCCACATTGAGCGGCACTGATGATTACGGGTTATCGTGTCATGAAGTGCCTGCCATAGCCGTTCCACATGATTCACCCACGGCGAGTAAACCGGCTGGTAAATTACCCTGAACTTGGGATTTGCTTTCAACCAGCGCTGTGTTTCGCGGCTTTTATGGATAATGTAGTTATCAACGATCAGCGTGATTGTTTTCGCCCGCCGGTAAGTGGCTTTCAGGTGCTTCAGCAGAGCGATAAACAGCGCTGAACTTTTGCTGTTGCCGCCCACGTAGCTGACTTTACCCGTGCCACTGTGCAGTGCGCCGGCCAGATAGTATTTTTCGTTCTGCCCCGGCGTCACTACCCGTTTCTGCTGTCCGCGCAACTGCCAGTCCGCACCGATTTTAGGATTAAGGTGGATATCCACTTCATCTTCATAAAATACCGGATGCTCTGCGCTGCATTCATCCAGCGCTTTGTGGATTACCGCCATCTTTTCATCTTTATGTGGGTCACGGATACGCAGAGTTGGCGCGGCCCTGCGCCATACAAGCCCCGCAGATGGCAACCAGCGGCGAACGGTTCCTGCATGTAACTGGCAACCGGTTATCTCATTGATTTTTATTGCCAGTAATTCGGTGCTCCAGCGTGAACGTTGATAACCAAAATCGCCGGGAGAATGCTTTATCAGCTCACGTAACAGGGTGCAGATATGTTCAAAAGGCCAGCGTCGGGAGCGCCCTGCGGGTAAGGATTTCAGGCCTTCAATACCTGAGTGCGTAAACCAGTTAATCCAGCGACCAACGGATGAACGGGCACAACAGAGAGTTCTGGCAACATCGCTGACCCGTTCACCCCGATGAAGCATCAGCATGGCCGTGAGTCTGCGGGCATGATTTTTATCACGCGTTTTATGAATAGCTTTCTGCATCAGGCGTCGTTCGCCACGGGGTATTGGTACTATGATCGGCATCGCTCAGTCCGGTTGGTGATTTTGGTTGGTTTGGCGATTGATCAGATCGCACAATCCGGGCTGAGTTCCCTTTCAGTGATCTACTATTCCGCGCAGCTATTTAGTAATGTTATGTGAGGAAACATACCAGCTTTCTTCAATGATTGCATGTAAAAGTCAAGGCCTGTTGGTTATCCATTTGATTTTAAAGTGTTTTTAATGTTTTTTATCCATTTGCCGAATGATGAGCATACTTGATACAAACAATATATTCGCTCTTTTTTTCATCAACTTATATGTTAAAACTCGTTATTATAAAAATCAAACATGTAAAAATTAAGTAATTTCATCAGGAATTAACATTCGTATAGTGATTATAGAACTCATCATCATTTGCTATTCAGCATTGAATAACGTTTGAATAATACGGCATAAATTGTGAATTTATTGATTAAAATAGGGGCGTGATTTAAATTTATGTCTGTTTATGGTATATCGATTGGGTGAAAATCAACCCATTTGAAATAAAACCATCCCGGATGAGCATTAAAAATCAGCCAGTTATCACGGTCAACTGGCTGATTGATATGACTTAGTCCTTAACGGTACTGCCTTGCTTATGAAACAGTTCTCGGAACACCGGATAGATATCATCCTGATCGCGAATATGCTGAATGGCAAAATTATCAAACGTCTGCTGCAGGTGTTCATACTCGCGCCACAGGGTTTGATGTGCCCGGCGGGTGATTTCGATATAGCTGTAGTAGCGCACCACCGGCAGAATCTTCTTCGCCAGAATCTCATGGCACAGCGGCGAATCGTCCGCCCAGTTATCGCCATCCGACGCCTGCGCGGCATAGATATTCCATTGTGCCGGGTCGTAGCGGGCCTTCACCACTTCGTCCATTAACTTCAGCGCGCTGGACACGATGGTGCCGCCGGTTTCCTGCGAGTAGAAGAACTCATGTTCATCCACCTCTTTGGCCTGGGTATGGTGGCGGATATACACCACCTCGACGTTTTTATAGGTCCGGCTCAGGAACAGATAGAGCAGGATATAAAAGCGCTTGGCCATGTCCTTGGTGGACTGATCCATCGAGCCGGAAACGTCCATCAGGCAGAACATTACCGCCTGGCTGGAGGGTTCTGGCCGCTTCTCATAGTTTTTGTAGCGCAGGTCAAAGGTATCGATAAACGGAACTCGGTCAATTTTGGCCCGCAGCTCGGCTATCTCTTTGCGTAAGCGCTCTTCTTCCAGCAGCTGTGCGGGCTCACTTTTGGCCACCTCGTCAAGCGTGGCCTCCAGCGCGTGCAGCTCGCGGCGCTTCCCGGCCGTCATGGCGGTACGGCGAGCAAGGGAGTTTTGCAGCGACCGTACTACGCTGATATTGGCGGGCACGCCGTTAGACGTGAAGCCCGCGCGATGGGTTTTGTACTCGGTGAGCTGGCGCTGCTGATTGCGCTTGAGGTTCGGTAGGGCTAAATCCTCAAACAGCAGATCCAGGTACTCGTCTTTGGAAATCTGGAAGACAAACTCATCCTGACCTTCGCCATCGGCGCTGGCCTGTCCTTGACCACTGCCGCCGCCGCCGCCGCCGCCCTGTGGGCGCTCGATGCGATCGTTTTGCACAAAGTGATCGTTACCGGGATGTACCCGGTGGCGTAATCCGCCGCGCCCCTGATGGAACATCGGCTCGCTGATATCATCCGTCGGTATAGAGACAGATTCGCCGCTGTCGATGTCGGTCACCGAACGTGTATTGATAGCCTCGGAGATCGACTGTTTGATTTGCGCTTTATAACGGCGCAAGAAGCGCTGGCGGTTAACCGCACTCTTGTTTTTGCCGTTCAGACGCCGGTCAATGAACCAGGTCATAGCCCCTCCTGAACTGCGTTGCCAACTTATGCATGCCTTGGCCCGGTAAGCGTAAGCTTCCGGGCCGTATGTGGCTGTTATGATGATTTACGTACGCGCAAATACCATTCACATAACAGGCGAACCTGTTTACGGGTATAGCCTTTTTCCATCATCCGATCGACAAAATCATCGTGCTTTTTCTGTTCGTCAGTTGAGGTCTTGGCGTTAAACGAAATCACCGGCAGCAGCTCCTCGGTATTGGAGAACATTTTCTTCTCAATGACCGTGCGCAGCTTCTCGTAGCTTGTCCAGTTCGGGTTGCGGCCGTTGTTGTTGGCGCGGGCGCGCAGCACAAAGTTGACAATTTCGTTGCGGAAGTCTTTCGGGTTGCTGATCCCGGCTGGCTTCTCAATTTTCTCCAGTTCGGCGTTCAGCGATTCGCGATCGAACAGCTGTCCGGTGTCCGGATCGCGATATTCCTGGTCCTGAATCCAGAAGTCCGCATAGGTGACATAACGGTCGAAAATGTTCTGTCCATATTCAGAATAGGATTCAAGGTACGCCGTCTGGATCTCTTTACCGATAAACTCGGCGTATTTCGGAATCAGGTAGCCTTTCAGGAACTCCAGGTAACGCTCCGACTGCTCCTGAGGGAACTGTTCGCGCTCAATCTGCTGCTCCAGCACGTAGAAAAGATGTACCGGGTTAGCCGCCACTTCGGCGTGATCGAAGTTAAACACCCGCGAGAGGATCTTAAAGGCGAAGCGGGTCGACAGACCGTTCATTCCCTCGTCGACGCCAGCATAGTCGCGATACTCCTGGTATGACTTGGCTTTCGGGTCGGTATCCTTCAGGCTTTCCCCGTCGTAGACGCGCATTTTTGAGTAAATGCTGGAGTTTTCCGGTTCTTTCAGACGCGAAAGAATCGAGAAGCGCGACAGCGTTTCCAGCGTACCCGGCGCACACGGCGCGTGGGTCAGCTCACTGTGGTTGAGCAGTTTTTCGTAAATTTTGATCTCTTCGGAGATCCGCAGGCAGTAAGGCACTTTGACGATGTAAACACGGTCAAGGAACGCCTCGTTATTTTTGTTGTTACGGAAAGTCACCCACTCCGATTCGTTCGAGTGCGCGAGGATAATACCGTTAAACGGCAGGGCAGAGATCCCCTCAGTACCGTTATAGTTCCCTTCCTGGGTGGCGGTCAGCAGCGGATGCAGCACCTTGATAGGCGCTTTAAACATCTCAACGAACTCCATAATCCCCTGGTTGGCGCGGCACAGTGCGCCGGAATAACCATAGGCATCCGGATCGTTTTGTGCGTAGTGTTCAAGCTTACGGATATCGACCTTACCGACCAGTGCCGAAATATCCTGGTTGTTTTCATCGCCGGGTTCAGTTTTGGCAATCGCAATCTGTTCAAGAATGGATGGCCACACTTTGACTACGCGGAATTTGGTGATGTCGCCGCCAAATTCATGCAGCCGTTTCGCCGCCCACGGCGACATGATCGTGCCGAGGTAGCGGGAAGGGACGCCGTACTCTTTTTCCAGAATCTGCGCATCTTCCTGCGGGTTAAACAGACACAGCGGATGATCGTTTACCGGGCTGCGCTCGCCGTTGGCGCTCAGCACATAAATGGGCACGCGCTGCATTAAGGATTTCAGACGTTCAGCCAGCGATGATTTACCGCCGCCGACCGGTCCCAATAAGTAGAGAATTTGCTTTTTCTCTTCCAGTCCCTGGGCGGCGTGTTTCAGGTAGGAAACAATCTGTTCGATGGCTTCTTCCATGCCGTAAAACTCTTCGAACGCCGGGTAGCGCCCGATGACTCGGTTCGAAAAGAGACGGGAAAGCCGCGGTTCCTGGGCGGTATCAACCATTATCGGCTCGCCAATAGCCGTTAATAGCCGTTCTGCCGCGTTAGCATAGGCACTGCGATCCTGCTTACATACAGCAAGAAACTCCTGCAGTGTGAACTCTTCGTCCTTGGCAGCTTCATAGCGCTGGCGATAGTGATCGAATATATTCATGGCATGCCGTCCTTTCGTTTTTTAGCACAGGTTAAGAGCCGTTGGTATGAATAATGGGGGCTCCCGGAAGAGGTAAGCCGAACGCCGTTCAACCTTGACCCAGCAACCTGTATGCCAGGTCTGCGGACAATTAACGGTTACGCGTGTGGCGATTACGCCTTCTAAAAATAAGCGTAGATGGCATTTGCAAAACTTGCATGGCGATAAAATCGATTTTCAATGACATATCAATAACTCATCAAAAAATACGAGCATTAAATCTTTTCAACTTTTTTGTGCTTTCATATAGCCGTCATGCATTTGTAAGGGCATTGCCATCAATAGGCGAGATAATGACAAGTCACATTATGTAATTACAGGTAAAAAATTTGTCGTCCGGCTAAGTGGAAGGTAAACTTTCGCCGCTGATACGTTGAAAAAAAAGGAATTACAGATTGTGAATCGAATCAAACTTCTAGCCCTAGGGGTGCTGATTGCCACTTCTGCTACCGCTGCTCAAGCGGAAAGTAAGTTCACGCTGGGTGCGGGCGTCGGCGTCGTTGAGCATGCATACAAACAGTATGACCACGATGTGTACCCGGTACCGGTAATCACCTATGAAGGCGATAACTTCTGGTTCCGTGGTTTTGGTGGTGGTTACTACCTGTGGAATGACGGTACTGACCAGCTGTCTCTGACGGCGTACTGGTCACCCATGTATTTCAAACCGGGCGACAGCGATAACAGCCAGTTGCGTAAACTGGATCGTCGTCAGTCCACGATGATGGGCGGGCTGTCCTGGTTCCACCATACTCAGTACGGTTCTCTGCGTACCACCCTGGCGGGCGATATGCTGGATGAAAGCAACGGTCTGGTCTGGGATCTGGGCTGGGTTTACCGTTACACCAACGGTGGCCTGACCTTAACGCCGGGCATCGGCGTACAGTGGAACAGCGATAACCAGAACGACTACTACTACGGCGTTTCCCGTCGTGAAGCGGCGCGCAGCGGCCTGCGTAGCTACAGCGCAGACAGCAGTTGGAACCCGTATCTGGAAATGACCGCGAATTATCGTTTCGCTGGAAACTGGAGCGTGTACGGTACCGCGCGTTATACCCGTCTGTCTGACGAAATCACCGATAGCCCGATGGTTGATAAGAGCTGGTCCGGACTGCTGTCTACCGGTATCACCTACACCTTCTAAGGCGTGAGCATTCGGTGCGACATGTCGCACCGAATTCAGGCCCCATGACGGTGCGTCGCACCGTCATGATCCCTCCCGCTAAAACGCGTATTTCATCCCAACCATCACCGAGACATCGCTGTAGCGATTGTTGCCTGCCTGTAGTGCGGTTCCGCCCCAGACGTTCAACGCCGACGTCAGTTGCCCCTGAACGCCAAGCTTAAGCTGCGCCACGTTTTGCGCGCCTTGCTGGGTAATGCGTACGGTATTCATGCGAATATCTGCAGCGTGCGTATTGTGCAACCAGTCGAGCTCAACATAAGGTTTGAATTCACGGTTTTTACCGTCATCCTCTGCACGATGGCCGCGCAGATAGAGACGAAGCCCCAGCCGCGACTGCATATTCCCGTGTCCGTTGTCCTGAATTCGGGTCCCGTTATCCTCGGTATGCGCTGCGCTTTTTACGCCCATCCACGTCAGCTGAGCCTGAGGTTCAAGATAGACCGCCTGGCGCCGCGATTCATGCAGCAGAATGTTGTATCCACTCTCAATCGAGGCCGTCATTCCCTTACTGCGGTAATGCTCGCTGGCCAGACTCTCGCCTTTAATCTGGTTATTGAACCAGCTGTAGTTGAGCCAGCTGTCCAGATACATGCCCCGACGGTTCTGCGCATTCTGATACCAGGTGCCGTAAGCCCCGACGCTGTAACCGTCCATGCTGTTGCGCGAGCGATAGCCCGTCGTGGCGGCGCGGGTTGAACCTTGTATGTCGCCGTAGCCCGCCATTAAACCAGCCCCCCAGCGATCGTCACCGTTGCGGCTGCCGTGGAGGAACTCATTGCCCATTTGGGCAACGTAGCGATTGGCCCGCGAACGAAGCTGCCCGTCGGCAGCGCTAACGCGATTCTGCCCCCCTTCCTGGCGCAGCCAGAATGACCCGGCGAGAGCAGGGCGGTGATCTCCCTGAACGCCGTATTCAGTGGCCCCTTCACGATCGTCGAGCGAGAGATTGAACAGCGTGTTGGCGGCGGCAAGGTTCATCAGATAGCTGCCAGCTTCCGGGCGATACTGTGGCACCGGCGATGGCGGTGAAACTGGCGTTACCGGGGTGGTATTGATCGACGTCAGGTACCAGTTTTTCCCTTTTTGCACCAGGCTGTAATCCCATGGCCCGGCAACCACGCGCCCCGTCTGGCGAAATGCGCCCGTAGCGGAGGCCCCGCTAACGCTAATGACCTCAATCCCTTGCTGGGTTTGCGCTCCCAGCCCGCCGACGTTGCGAAAACTGACCGCCGTGGTTCCGGCGGTACTGCCGGCAATGCTGACGCGATCGGTCAGCGAATGATCGCCGCCAAGTACGGTGTTGATCGCCAGCAGGGCGCTGCCCTGGCCGCGGTAATCGCCGCTAATATTAAGCTGATTACCGGCATGCTCGGCGCTGCGTGAGAGGGTGACGGTTCCGCTATTATCCAGCGCTCCGGTAATGCTAAAGACGGCATCAGCGCTCGTAGCCTGGGCGAGCGAGCCGACGGTCAACGAACTGCCGTCATCGAGAGTGGTGCTGCCAACGCTGCCGTTACCTGAAAGCGCCGTGCCGGTTTGCGCACGCACGGCTCCTGCAAGTGAGCCGGTAACATCAAGACGCCCGGCGGCAAGCTTCGTCTCGCCGCTAAAGCGATTGTCGCCGCTCAGCGTTAAGGTACCCGCCCCCTGTTTAGTCAGGCCCCCGGGGCCGGTGATCCCTTGCTTAATCGTCGTATTGTAGCCTTGGGTATCGAGCGTGCCGCCCGCGTCGTTAAGCGCGATCGGACGCGCGCTGTTTAAATCCAGATTATCCAGCAGCTGCAGCGTACCGCCGTCAAACGTCAGCGTACCGCTGGCGTTGCCGAGGTTGGCATCTTTAGCGATTTGCAGTATGCCGCCGGAGAGCGTCCACGGCGTCGTGGCCGTCGTGGTGTTTTGCAAAAGCCAGGTGCTCGCGTCTTTTTTCGTAAAATGGTCAAAGCCCTGATACTGGGCGTCGTTGCCGATGCTGGAAACATCAAAACGGGCATTTTGCGACCCGCCGAGCATAAGGGTATCGTCACCGCTATCGCCGCTTACCGTGCCGATCACCTGATACCCCGCGTGCAGCGTAAGTGAGTTCGTGCCGTCGGTAAACTCGACCGCCCGGGCTCGCGTCTTGCCGTCCTGGCTCATCCCGCCTTCAAGTGTGCCGCTATTAATAATCGTCATATTGCTGCCGTAGACGCCGATACCGCCCGTGCCGGAGGTGCCGCTGGCCGTTCCGGCATTGCCGCCGCTGCCACCGGCAATGGTCCCGGTATTATTGAGCGTTCCGCCGCCGCTGGCGATGTGTACGCCGTCGCCGCCGCTACCGCCATCCGCTTTACCGCTGCCACCGCCGCGATTACCGGTACCGCCGAGGATCGTGCCGTCGTTGGTCACCGTTCCCCCCGCGCCAATCAGCACGCCGTTACCGCCTTTCCCGCCAGCGCCACCGTTGCCGGTATTGCTCCCGCCGCCGCCGGTACCGCCCATCCCGCCGCGCACCGAGGCGCCAGCGGCATTGGTGACGGTGCCCTGGCCGTCAATGGCGAGCCCGTTGCCGCCCTGCGCGCCGGTACCGCCGTTCGCGCTGGTGCCGTTGGCATTGGCTCCCGCGCCGCCGTCACCGCCGATAAACTGCCCTTTATTCAATACCTCGCCCGCGCCGGTAATGCTGACGGCGGTGCCGCCAACGCCGCCGACGCCACCGCCGCCGGCAGAATCATCGCCGCCTTTGCCGCCCGATACCTTACCGGAGGTTTCGTTAGTGACGTTGCCCTGCTGGCTGATTTCGATTCCGGTGCCGCCGGTGCCTGAATCACCGCCGCGCGCAGAGGGGAGGTTACCGCTACCGCCGCCTCGGTTGCCCGTGCCGCCGAGCACGGCGCCAAAGTTATCGACGTTCCCGCCGTTTTGTAACGCAATGCCGCTGCCGCCGTTCCCTCCGTCGCCACCGTCCCCGCCGGTCAGGTTGAGCCCGCTGCTGGTGGAGTTTCCGCCGCCGCCGGTACCGGCGCTACCGCCAACTATCTGTCCTGCGGCTTGGTTGGTGATGATGCCGCTGCCAACGACGGTGATCCCGCTGCCGCCGTCGCCGCCCTCTGCGCCATAGCCGACAACGCCGGATCCCTGACCCACTTCTGCAGCCCCGCCGTTACCGCCGTCGCCACCAATGCCGCCGACGATCTGCCCGCTGTTGGTAAGGGTGCTGGTATCACTCAGCCAGACGCCACTGCCGCCGCTGGCGGCTTCACCACCGGTGCCGCCAACGCCGGTAACGGTACTGTTTTGCGTGCTGTTGGCGTTAGCCGCCAGCCCGCCCGTCGCACCGCGACCGCCGCGAAGGGTACCGGTGTTATTAATGTTGCCGCCCTGGGTGGCGGTCACGCCGTCACCGCCTTTCCCGCCGGATCCGCCGCTTCCCGCATGAAGCGTACTGCCGCTGGTGGTCAGAGCGCTAGCGCTGGCGCTACCGGTATTCCCGCCGGTGCCACCATCGCCACCGCTTATTGTTCCGCTGTTGGTATAGCTGCCGCTTGTGGTTAACAGCACACCGCTACCGCCGCCGCCGCCATCGCCGCCGTTACCTCCGTTGCCGGCATTCGCGATATCCGCAGTGTTTGCGCCGCCGTTGCCGCCGTGGCCCCCACGGCCCCCGACGATCGTACCGGTATTGCTGGTTGATCCGCTGCCGTTAAAGACAACGCCAGCCGAACCGCCGCCGCCGCCCCCGCCTGCGGCCCCGGACCCGCTGTTTGCACTGCTAACGGGCTCCTGATGACGGCCACCTGTTCCTGCGGGGAGCGGCGTGCTGCCGGTGCTGCCAGCATAGCCGTTTTCACCATCGCTGCTGGCCTGGCCACGGCCACCGACGCCGCCGCGGCCACCGTTACCCCCTACGCCGGTGACAAGGTCCATATTGCCGCCGCGTCCGCCCTGGGCGCTGGCATCCGATGTCGCTGGGCTGCCATCCGCACCGTTGGCGGCATAGGCACCCTGGCTGAAGGCGGCGTAAAGCGCCAGGCTTGTGGCAAACGCAATTGCGCTCTGCCTGAAGGGGAGCGCGTGTAAAACAGGCATGGTAATCCTCTGCTAAAAACTGAATCGGCACATATACGCTTTGCGCAGGTGAGGCCTTTATGGCGTCATGGTTTGCGCAATAGAGTTGATAAGGGAGGCGAGGAGGGATTTAAATAGATAAAAATGGTATTCATTCACTATTAGCTAGTGAGTTGTTTTTATCGATGCAGACTATCACCGATTTTTGTGCCGATTTAGGATCTTGCTTAGAAGATTGATCTATTCAATGTTACCGGTAACTTATTTTGAATAAATGCGCTTTGTTGATGTGCCGTAGAGAAAAAGGCCGGGCAATAGGATAGGCCCGGCCAGGAGGAGGGAATTAGCGGTTGAGGACGCGAATGGTTTGCGCAAGGCGCGCCGGTTTTTCTTCGGTGGCTTTCTGCGTTGCGCTGGCGCAGGCGGTTTCTACGCAAACGAAGGTTTTATAGCCGTCATCCGGCATATCACCCATGCTAACGGACAGGGCCGGGCCAGGGTTCCAGCCGACAACGTTCACATGGTGATGATGAATCACGTCGATAGTACGCTTCAGCGAGGCGTCGTGGATCACGCTGCATGCTTCCGGGTTCAGGTAAACGCGGTCGGTTCGATCCGGGAAGGTCTGTACACCGTCGCTCAGCTCACCGATTTGCGCATTCAGCACTTTATCAATATAGCGATCGCCCAGACCACTCACTTTCACGGCATGAATGTCGCCGACGTTGAAATAGGTATGCAGTGCGGTCGTGGTTTCGAATTCACCGTGGGCTTCCAGCTCCATCTCGCAGGTTTTACCCAGCTTGAAGCGCGCGAGCAGAGAGAACTCGTGCGGCCAGTACTGACGGGTGGCATCGCTGCTTTTGAGCTCGAAGGTTAAGACCACGCCATTATCGTCTTCATTATGCGCCTTCAGCGCCCACGGCAGGTTACGGGCAAAACCGTGCGCCGGGAAACCCTGCTGCGCGGCTGGGCCAAACCACGGCCAGCAAATGGGCACGCCGCCGCGGATGGCAACGCCGTCTTTAAACGGGGTATTGGCGCTTAGCCACAGCACTTCTTGTTCCCCCTCTGGCTTCCAGGAAAGCAGATGTGCACCCTGGAAGGCCACTGAGGCTTTTACTTTGGGATGGTCTACGACAATCAGTTCCAGCTCGTCGAGCTGGCGACGGGAGAGGACAGGGGTAAGCTGTTCGATAACCGGGAGAGCGAAAATTTTGTTAATCATGATGCAATCCTTGGTGTTGAAAACTTTTAGCCATAAAAAAAGGCGACCGAAGTCGCCTTTTTGGATCAGGTTCTCATCTCAAACTTATTTGGAGATGTGAGCGATCAGGTCCAGAACTTTGTTAGAGTAACCAGTTTCGTTGTCGTACCAGGAAACCAGTTTCACGAAGTTGTCGTTCAGAGCGATACCTGCTTTAGCATCGAATACGGAAGTGCAAACTTCACCGTTGAAATCGGTAGATACAACGTCGTCTTCGGTGTAACCCAGAACGCCTTTCATTGCGCCTTCGGAAGCAGCTTTGATTGCTTTCTTAATTTCTTCGTAAGAAGCAGCTTTTTCCAGACGAACGGTCAGGTCAACAACGGATACGTTCGGGGTAGGAACGCGGAACGCCATACCGGTCAGTTTGCCGTTCAGTTCTGGCAGTACTTTACCTACAGCTTTAGCAGCGCCGGTAGAGGACGGGATGATGTTCTGAGCTGCGCCGCGGCCGCCGCGCCAGTCTTTGTGAGACGGGCCATCAACGGTTTTCTGAGTGGCGGTGGTCGCGTGAACAGTCGTCATCAGACCTTCGATGATGCCGAAGTTGTCGTTGATAACTTTAGCCAGCGGTGCCAGGCAGTTAGTGGTGCAGGATGCGTTGGAAACGATGTCCTGGCCTTCGTATTTGTCAAAGTTAGCGCCTTTAACAAACATCGGGGTGTTGTCTTTGGACGGACCAGTCAGAACAACTTTTTTCGCGCCAGCGGTGATGTGCTTACGAGCGGTTTCGTCGGTCAGGAAGATACCGGTAGCTTCAGCAACAACGTCAACACCAACTTCGTCCCATTTCAGGTTAGCCGGATCGCGTTCAGCGGTAACACGGATTTTTTTACCGTTAACGATCAGATGACCGTCTTTCACTTCAACGGTACCGTCGAAACGGCCGTGAGTGGAGTCATATTTCAGCATGTATGCCATGTACTCTGCGTCTAACAGGTCGTTGATTGCAACGATCTCAATGTCAGAACGTTTCTGAGCAGCACGGAAAACAATGCGACCGATACGGCCAAAACCGTTGATACCTACTTTGATAGTCATATATTCCACCAGCTATTTGTTAGTGAATAAAAGGTTGCCTGTAAAATTACAAAAACCTTACGCAGCGTCAAGCGGAATCGTGTCAATCATTGCGACAAATCAATCTGCTGCCTAAGCTTTGCACGACTAACCTGCCTCACTCTCCCTTTGAGCTTGAAACCACGTGGGGGCGGCGCCGGGGATTTTAAAGGGCACTGGAGATAAAAATGTGATTGGCGTCACAATTACCCGGCAGCTTTTTTACGCCGATTAAGTTTAGAACAAAAGTTCACGCTTCATTGTTAATGTTTTGTTAGAATCGACTGGCAAATGTATTTTTCATAGCGAGATGTGAGCAAAATGGTGAACAAACCCACCCCAGAAGAACTGAAAAATACCCTGAGTGAAATGCAGTTCTATGTCACGCAGAAACATGGCACAGAGCCGCCGTTTACCGGGCGTTTACTGCACAACAAGCGTGATGGGATTTACCACTGTCTGGTGTGCGATGCGCCGCTTTTCCACTCCCAAAGTAAGTACGATTCCGGATGCGGCTGGCCGAGCTTTTATGAGCCGGTTAGCGATACCGCCATTCGTTATCTCAACGATTACTCCCACGGTATGCAACGCACTGAAATTCGTTGCGGAAATTGTGACGCGCATTTGGGGCACGTGTTTCCCGACGGTCCGCAGCCAACGGGTGAACGTTTTTGCGTCAATTCCGCATCGCTTAGCTTCACGGATGATGAAAATGGCGACGCAACCAAAGGGTGAAGAAACGATTCAGCAAATTATTCCACAGGAGAGGGGGCTGAACATGAGTATTGAGCAAATGATCGACAATATGACGCCGGAAATTTACCAGCGTTTAGCCACCGCGGTGGAGCTGGGTAAATGGCCCGACGGCGTGGCGCTGACCGCAGAGCAAAAAGAAAACTGCCTGCAGTTGGTGATGCTGTGGCAGTCGCGCAACAACAGCGATGCCCAGCACATGACCATTGATACCAACGGCCAGATGGTGATGAAAAGCAAGCAGCAGTTGAAGGAAGACTTCGGCATTGCGCCGAAGCCTATTGCGACCTTTAAGCAGCACTAAGCGGCGGCCCACGGCTCAATTAACCGCTCTTTGGCGTACCACATCGCCTCTCTGACCGCGACCGGCCTGCTCAGCAGGCCAAGCGCGTAGAAGCGATCGGCGATGGTTTGCTGCGCGCGAATGGCCTGCATATCCATTTCCCGGGTCTGATGGCTGCGCCTTGCCAGCGCGCAGGCCAGAGACCCGGTATCCAGCCCCAACTCCCCGGCCAGCAGCTGCGCGGCCTCCTGGCGGTGACGATCGATATATTTGCCAGTTTTGACCAGCGCGGCCACCACCCCAGCAATAATATCCTCGTTTTGTTGAGCGTACTGGCGGCGGGTGATGTAAAACTGATGATTGTTGACGCGACCTTCGCCCGTGGCCAGGACACGCAGCGTACCGCTGCGCTCGGCGGTGCTCAGCAGCGGGTCCCACATCATCCAGGCGTCGGCTGACAACACGTCGCTGGCGGTCAGCGGGTATTTCGGCGGCGCGTAAACCACTTTCACATCTTCAAGCCCCAACCCGGCTTCCTCCAGAATCTGTACCAACAGCCAGTGCACGTTCGATCCCTTATTCAACGCAATCCGTTTTCCCCGGAGCTGCTCAAGCGTGCGGATATCGCTCGCGTTGGGCACGACCATCGCCACGCTTCGCGGCGCTGGCGGCTCCCAGGCAACGTACAGCAGCGCGTTGTCCTTCGCCTGGGCGAAAATCGGCGGGGCTTCACCGGTGGTGCCAAAATCAATTTCGTTGTGACTTAAGGCCTGTAACAGCTGTGGGCCTGCCGGGTATTCGCTCCACATCACGTTAACCCCCAGTTCGGCGAAGTTTTGTTCAAGCAGCTGACGCGCCTTCAGCACGCCCAGGTTGCCAAAACGCTGATAGCCGATACGCAGTTCGCGTTCGCGTGGCGCAGGGGGCGGCAGCACCCCGGCTTTCCGCCGCTGTTTAATCACGCCCAAATGTGCCAGATGCGTGCGCAGCGTATGGCGGCTGATACCCAGAAGCTGAGCGGCCTGGCTTTGGTTATGGTCGCTTCGGTCCATGGCGGCGTGGATCATCGCGTGCAGCAGGCGGTCGTACAGCGCGCCGCTGTGGCTGTCCAACTGACGACGCATAAAGGCGGCCAGTTCATCACTCTCCTCCGGTGCGCCCGGCTGCGTGGGCGAAACCGGCGTTAAGCGCAGATGTTCGGCGCCGAGTTCGCTTTCCGGGTTCAGCAGCACCGCGTTGTGCAGCGTGTTTTCCAGCTCGCGGATGTTGCCTGGCCACGGATGAGCGCTCAGCCGCGCCAACGCCTGGGCGGAAAGCCGCTGGGTTGGTCGCCCCAGACGACTGGCATACAGCTGCACGAAATGGTGCGCCAGCACCGGAATATCCTGCCGACGCTGGCGCAACGGCGGCAGCGTGACGGCGGCGATGTTCAGACGATAAAACAAATCCTCACGAAAACGGCGCGCCTGAATCGCTTGCGCCAGATCGACGTGGGTGGCCGCCAGCACCCGCACGTTAATACGGATGGGACGATGAGAGCCGACGCGGGTAATTTCCCGTTCCTGAAGCACCCGCAGTAGTTTCACCTGCAGCGCGAGGCTGAGCTCACCAATCTCATCAAGCAGCAGCGTGCCGCCTTCTGCCGCCTCAAACCAGCCCTGATGGGTGTGGGTGGCGCCGCTGAATGCGCCTTTTTCGTGGCCGAACAGCTCCGACTCCGCCAGCGACTCGGTCAGCGCGCCGCAGTTGACGGCTAAAAATGGCCCGCCGGCGCGCGGGCTATGGCGATGCAGGTAGCGCGCCACCACCTCCTTGCCGGTGCCGGTTTCTCCGATAATCAGCACCGTCGCGTCGGTAGGCGCAAGGCGCGCAAGGACCTTCTGGAAGGCCTGCGACGCGGGGTCGATCGGCGCGGGTCCGGATAATGTGAGTTCGGCGTTAAGCATCGTGTATCTCCTGCGGATTAATGGCTCGACGTTATCCGTTGCCCACGCAAGATACCAGAGGGGGAAGGCGGCGGTTTGTCGCCATTGCAGCAGCTTTCGCCGTTGCGCTGTTGTATTTGCAACACGCACCGAACGACGGCTTTCTGTTTAATTCAATGATAAATAACGTTTTTATTTTAACGAAAAACTGGCACGCATTTCGCTAATGTCTTTATAACTGACGAAGATAATGCCTTCTATAAATACCAAATATAGTTATAAAGGAAATGGATAATGACAGTACAAGCCGCTGAGAAAATAAATGTTTTCTGGTTCTTACCCACCCACGGTGACGGGCGCTACCTGGGGACTACCGAAGGCGGTCGGCCGGTCGATTTACCGTATCTCCAGCAGGTTGCGCTGGCGGCGGACAGCCTTGGCTATTACGGCGTGCTGATCCCGACAGGTAAAAGCTGTGAAGACTCCTGGCTGGTGGCCGCCGCGCTGGCACCGATGACCCGCAACCTGCGCTATCTGGTGGCGGTACGTCCCGGGCTTCAACCGCCGACGCTGGCGGCGCGCATGGCGGCTACCCTCGATCGCCTGTCAGAAGGACGGTTATTGATTAACGTGGTTACGGGCGGCGATCCGGTCGAAAACAAAGGCGACGGCATTTTCCTCAGCCACGCCGAGCGTTACGAAGTCACCCATGAATTCCTGGAGGTTTATCGCCGACTGCTGGCGGGCGAAAAAGTGGATTACCACGGCCAGCATATTCAGGTGGAAGGGGCAGAAGTGCTGTTCCCGGCGGCGCAGAAAAATGGGCCACCGCTCTATTTTGGCGGTTCGTCGACGCAGGCGATCGACGTTGCCGCTGACCACATCGATGCCTACCTGACCTGGGGCGAGCCGCCTCAGCAGGTGGCGGAAAAGTTGGCAGTAGTCCGGGCGCGGGCGCAAGAAAAAGGTCGTCAGCTTGAGTATGGCATTCGTCTGCATGTGATTGTGCGCGAGACGGAAGAAGAGGCATGGGCGGCGGCAGACAGGCTGATTGCGCATCTTGACGACGACACCATCGCTCAAGCGCAGCAGATTTTCGCCCGTATGGATTCAGCGGGGCAGGCGCGGATGAGCGCGCTGCATAACGGCAGCCGCGACAACCTGCGCATTGCGCCCAATCTGTGGGCGGGCGTCGGGCTGGTGCGCGGCGGCGCGGGGACCGCGCTGGTGGGCAATCCGCAGCAGGTGGCGGAGCGTATTCGTGAGTATCAGGCGCTGGGCATCAGCCACTTTATTTTCTCCGGCTATCCGCATCTGGAAGAGGCGCACCGCTTTGCCGAGTTGGTGATGCCGCTGCTGAACACCAGCAGCCAGCCGCGTTCGGCGACGGGGCAGGTGAACACCGGGCCGTTTGGCGAAACCATCGGCGGGGCCAAACGCCCCACTCAGCACGCCAGCGCCAGCTGAGGAGGAAACCATGCCCGAGCGTGAGAAGGACCCGCATATTGTGATTGTCGGCGGCGGCTTTAGCGGCACGGCCGTGGCGATTCATCTGCTGCGCGAGGCGACGAGCCCGCTGCGCATTAGCGTCGTGGAGCCGCGCCCGAGTCTGGGATTCGGCGTGGCCTATTCAGCCACCGATCCGGCGCACCGCATTAACGTGCCTGCCGCACGTATGCAGCTTGCCGGTGACGACGATGGCGCGTTCGATCGCTGGTATCGGCGGCACGGTGATTTCCCTCAGGACCCGCAGGCCCTGCTGGCGGACGGTAGCGTTTACCCGCAGCGCGGCGCGTTTGGTCGCTATGTTCAGGACGCGTTTACCGCGGCGGCGCGGGCCCATGGCGATCGCGTGACTCACGTCCGGGATCGCGCGGTGGGCTGGCAGGATGGCTGCGTTATCACAGCTGAAGGCCAACGCCTGCGCGCGGATGGCCTGGTGCTGGCGGTGAGCCATCCGCCGCCGCGACTGCCTCAGGCTGCACGGCCGCTGGCGCAGCACCCGCGCTTAATTGCCGACCCCTGGCGCGACGGGGCGCTGTCGGCGATCCCCGCCACCGCGCGGGTCGCCATTATGGGAACGGCGCTGAGCATGGCTGACGCGGTCGCGACGCTACAACGTCAGGGGCATCACGGTGACATTGTCGCGTTTTCACGTCATGGGCTGCTCTCGCGGCCCAATGCGCCGCTGACCGCCGAGAAATGGCAGGCCGACTATCAGACGGGAACGCTGCGCCAGCGTTTACGCCAGATTCGCGTCGATATCGCCCGGGCAGCGGCGGTGGGGCTGCCGTGGCAGGCGGTGCTGGACGCGGTGCGCGGACAGGGACAAACCCTCTGGCAGCAGATGGGCGATGCAGAAAAACGGCAGTTCTTACGTCACCTGCGGCGCTACTGGGACGTGCACCGTTACCGGATTGCGCCACAGGTTGCGCAGGCCATTGAGGCACGACGCGCCAACGGAACGTTTCGCTCGCTGGCCGCGCGTTTGCAGACGCTGGAAGCCGATGACGAGGCGCTGGCGCTTCATCTGGCGCTGCGCGGCGGCGGTCAGCATCGGGAAGCGGTGGATTATCTGGTGCTGACTACCGGGCCTGCGCATCACGATTTACTCGACGGCCAGCCTTTTTTCACCGCGCTGCGGCAGGCAGGACTGATTCGCGCGGATGCGTTGGGATTGGGGATAGCGGTCGATGCGCACTCCCTGGCCGTGGGGCGTGCCGACCACATCTGGGTCGCCGGACCGGCGGCGCGCGGCTATTTCGGTGAGTTGATGGGGCTGCCGCAGGTTGCGGACCACGCTCAACGGGTGGCCCGGTCGGTGCTACAAACCCTGGCCTGTCGGCAATCCGTAGCCTTCTTAAATTAATACAACCTTATGATTGCGCTGGGGAATCCGGGCGCAGGAGAGACCGTTATGCCATCACAACGTGAAATTCGTCTAAATGCCTTTGATATGAACTGCGTCGGCCACCAGTCCCCGGGACTGTGGGCGCATCCGCGCGATCGTTCGTGGCAGTATAAAGACCTGGAATATTGGGTCGATCTGGCGCGTCTGCTGGAACGTGGCAAATTCGACGGTTTGTTTATCGCCGATGTGTTGGGCGTTTACGATGTCTATAACGGTAACGGCGACGCGGCGATTCGCCAGGCGGCCCAGGTACCGGTAAACGATCCGCTGGCGCTGGTGACGCCGATGGCCCTGGTGACCGAACATCTGGGCTTTGGCCTCACCGCCTCGCTGTCGTTCGAGCACCCTTATCCGTTTGCGCGCCGTCTGTCGACGCTGGACCACCTCACCAAGGGCCGCGTGGGCTGGAATATTGTCACCTCCTATCTGGAGAGCGGGGCGCGCAATATTGGCCAGCAGGCGCAAACGGCGCACGATGCCCGCTATGACTACGCCGATGAATATCTGGAAGTGGTGTATAAACTGCTGGAAGGCAGCTGGGAAGAAGGGGCTATTCTGCGCGATCGCGAGCGGCGTATTTTCAGTGACCCGAGTAAAATTCACGCTATCAATCATCACGGTAAATTCTTCGATGTACCGGGCTACCATCTGTGCGAGCCGTCGCCGCAGCGTACGCCGGTGCTGTACCAGGCGGGCGCGTCAAGCCGTGGTAAACAGTTTGCCGCCAGCCATGCGGAATGCGTGTTTGTGGCTTCGCCGTCGAAAAGCGCGCTGAAAAAAACGGTGGCCGATATTCGCCGTCGCGCCGAAGAGGCCGGGCGCGATCCGCGCAGCATTCTGATCTTCAACATGCAAACGGCGATCGTTGGCGAGACGGATCTCGCCGCGCAGGCCAAATGGCGGGAGTATAAAAACTGGACCAGCTACGAAGGCGCGCTGGCGCTGATTTCCGGCTGGACCGGCATTGATTTTGGTCAGTATCAGCCGGATGAAGTGTTTACCTATGCCAAAACCAACGCGATTCAGTCGGTGGTGGATACGTTTTCAACCGCGGATCCCGATAAACAGTGGTCGGTGAAGGCAATGGCGGAGTGGGTGGGCATCGGCGGGTTTGGCCCGCTGGTGGTCGGCAGCGCGCAGACCGTGGCCGATGAGCTGCAATCCTGGGTGGAAGAGACCGACGTTGATGGGTTTAACCTCGCGTATGCGGTGACGCATGAAACCTTTACCGACGTGGTGGAGCTGCTGATCCCCGAGCTGCAAAAACGCGGCGTGTATAAAAAAGCGTACCGCGAGGGGACGTTGCGCGAGAAGCTATTCGGCGGTAGCGCCCGGCTTCAGGCGCCACATCCGGGGGCCGGTTACCGTATTCATGAAACCAGCGGGCTGTTAACGCCGGTCTGAATTTTGTAGGCCGGATAAGGCGACGCCGCCATCCGGCAAACGGCGCCGGAGCGCCTGATGGCGCTGCGCTTATCAGGCCTATAGGATCACCGCGTCTTAATGCTTGATGCCTAACGACTCAGCCAGTTGCTTCGCCAGCTGGTTGTGGTCATCCGCGCCGTACTCCCAGAACATCGCGCCAGCCAAACCTTTACGCTTGATGTAGTCGGCCTTAATGCTGACCGATCGCGGATTCTCATACGACAGCGCAAACAGCGGTTTACCGTCGCTTGACTGCACCGACAGCCACGGTACCTTCGCCTGGTCGTCCCAGTGCTCGGTAAAGCTTTTCTGCGGGTCGTTCAGCAGCTTGCTGACGATATCGTTGTACTTGACGTACGTATCTTTGGTTAAGTCAACGCCGAGCGATTTAAACAGCGCCAGCTCCGGCTCGCCGAAATAAGGCTGGGTAACCGGATTTTTCTGTGCGTCCGCTTTGCTCCAGTCGATGCCCGGCTCTACGCTGCGTTTGGGCACCCGACCATAGAAGCCGATGCCGAGGTTCATCTGGCTGGGCTTCAGCCCGGCGGCAAGGTAGTTATTGACCACAAAGTCGACGCTGTATTTATCGGCGTTCGCCACCGTTGGCCACTGGGTTGAATCATACAGGTTCGCGTTAAAATACTGCGTGCCGTATGCCATGTCATAGGTCATCAGGTTGATGTAGTCCAGCAGTGGCGCAATTGTCTTCACGTCTACCCAGCTTTTCGGGCTTTCTGCGTTGGCCCCCACGGCGATAGTGACCAGCTTTTTCTGCCCGAACGCCGCGCGGAGCTCTTTCAACAGCGCGGTGAAATTATCACGATCCGCTGGCTGACTTGCGACCAGCCCCCACGCGCCGTTGACCGGATATTCCCAGTCAAGGTCGATTCCGTCGAGGCCGTATTTTGCCACTACCGCCTGGGCCGAGCGGATAAACACCGCGCGTGTTTCAGGCGTCGCTGCCGCGCCGGAGAAGCCGCGAGCCCCCCAGCCGCCGACCGACAGCAGTACTTTCAGATTGGGGTTCTGTTTACGCAGCGTGGGGATGATTTCTAAATCGGACTGCACCTTCGGCGACAGCCAGATTTGATGCAGCCTGGCGGCATCTTTTAAGGCGTCGTTGGTTTCATCTTTTTCGTCATTGTAGATAAGGCCAAACGAATAGTTCAGGTGGGTGATTTGGCGCACGTCGAGCTTATTGATATCGCCGCCCGGCCCGGCGGTAACGTCACCGCCGCCGTTGAAGTAGCCGACGGACATCAGGGAATTCGCGGAAACAACCGAAACGCAGAGCAGGGGTAATGCTGCCAGCAAAGGCAAAAGTTTCATACACGGTCCTCTTTGACATTGAAAAAGCAAACATGCCACGGAAAGGGTGTGGCGAAAAAACAACCGCCTGAACATAGCATTGCCGTGAGGGGAAATCTGCGAGGTGGTTCACGCCGAAGGGAGAGGAGGAGAGTAGGCCGAATAAGGCAAAGCCGCCATCCGGCAAACTGTGCCGCAGTGCCTGATGGCGCTGCGCTTATCAGGCCTACGTGGTGCTAGTTGTGAATTTCCAGCCAGTCGTCCAGCGTATACAGCGTTGCGCCTGCCGCTGCCATCTCCATAAACGCGTTGGCGCTGTCCTGCGGCGTAAGATTCACCCCGCGGCAGCCGTCGGTAATGACGTTAACGGTATAGCCCAGTTGCAGCGCATCGAGCACGGTGAATTTCACGCAGTAGTCAGTGGCCAGGCCCAGGACGATCAGTTCGCGGATATCGTGCTCGCGCAGCCACGCGTCCAGCCCGGTTTTCTGCCGATGCCCGTTGTCGAAAAAGGCGCTATAGCTGTCGATATTGACGCTTTCGCCTTTGTAGAACACCGCGTCGATCGCCTGCTGAGAGAGCAGCGGGTGCAGGGCGGCACCTTCGCTGCCCTGCACGCAATGATCCGGCCAGAAGGTCTGCGGCAAACCGTCAAGCGTCCCCTGGCTGTAAGGTTCCACGCCGTGCTGGCGGGCAAAGCTACCGTGGTTGGCCGGATGCCAGTCCTGGCTGGCGATAACGGCCTCGTCGCGCTGTTTCGCGGCGGCGATCAGCGCATTCGCCACATCAACGGTGCTGTCGCCATCGGCAACGGCCAGCGCGCCGCCCGCACAAAAATCGTTTTGCAGATCAACTAATAACAATGCGCGTGCGCTCATTATGCTCTCCTTAGTCGTCCGGGGTTAATTCACCGCGCAGGTTTTGCTGCATGGCCTTACGAATCGCCGTCGCATCCAGCCCCTGGCTTAGCAGATAGTGCAGTTTGGTCAGCGTCGCCTCAACGGTCATGTCCGAGCCGCTAATCACTCCTGCCTGTGCCAGCGCATTGCCGGTGGCGTAGCCGCCCATATTGACCTTACCCGACATACACTGTGTCAGATTGACCACCACGATGCCGCGCTTGCTGGCTTCCGCCAGTTCGTTGAGGAATACGCCGTTCTGCGGCGCATTGCCTACGCCATAGGAGCGCAGAATCAGCGCTTTCACCGGCTGCAGCAGGAAGTTGCGTACCACGTCGGCGGAAATGCCCGGATAGATCGTGACCACGCCAATCGGCTGCGGGGTGATGGGATGCACGATAAGCGGGCCTTCACCGTGCGGGGCGGGCGGCGTACCGAGCCTACGGATATGGATGCCCGCTTCCAGCAGCGGCGTCAGGTTCGGTGACGCAAAGGCATCGAAGCCGTCGGCATGAGCTTTGGTGGTTCGGTTACCGCGATAGAGACGGTTGTTGAAAAACAGCGTCACTTCGTTGATCGGGTAGTTGGCCGCCACGTACAGCGAATTGAGCAGGTTGATTTGCCCGTCAGACCGCAGCTCCGCCAGCGGAATCTGCGAGCCGGTGACGATGACCGGTTTACCGAGGTTTTCCAGCATAAACGACAGCGCCGAGGCGGTGAACGCCATCGTGTCGGTGCCGTGCAGGATCACAAAGCCATCGTACTCGTCGTAGTGCGCTTTAATATCGTCAGCGATGTGCTGCCAGTCTTCCGGTGTCATGTCGGAAGAGTCCATCAGCGGCTCGTATTCGTGGATAGTAAAGTCCGGCATCTCGGGGCGATGGAACTCCGGCATCAGCGCCAGCTGACGCTGCAGGTGCCCAGAGACCGGAATATAGCCGTGGTCTGAGCGCTGCATCCCGATGGTCCCGCCGGTATAGGCGACGTAAATGGATTTTTTAGGCATGGTTCGTCTATTGATTGAGCAAAAGAAAATCCCCTCCGGCGAGGAGGGGATTACGATTAGCGAATATTGGCGCAGGTCAGGCAAATTGCATAGCGATTTTGCGGATCGTTAAAAATCGCCAGCTTGTCGCCTTCAGCCTTCATCGCGCTGGCGGCATTCGCCAGCGGTGCCGGTAGGTAGGCCTGTAGCGCCTGCGGCAGCGATGCACGCACCGAGCCGGAGAGGTTATCCATGACCATATCAAAGAACGTCGGCTCGCTCTGATAGTAATCGATGTGCCACACCTTCAGTTTCGCCAGTTCAGCGGCTTTCGCCACCGCATCGTCGAAGTCGCCGAGGCTATCTACCAGGCCGTTCGCTTTCGCGTCTTCGCCGGTCCAGACGTGGCCTTGGGCGATTTTATCGATCGCTTCCGGGGTGCTGTGACGCGACTGCGCGACAAGGGTAATAAAGCGTTTGTAGCCGTTCTCAATGCTCAGCTGCATCATCTGCTGCACTTCCGGCGTTAAGGCTTTGGTGACCGCCATGTCGGCCAACGGTGAGGTTGCGACGCCGTCGGTGTGCACGCCGATAGAATCCAGCGTATTTTCCACGGTATTGATCACGCCAAAGATACCGATAGAGCCGGTCAGCGTGCTTGGACTGGCGATGATGTAATCCGCCGGGGTGGAAATCCAGTAGCCGCCGGAGGCCGCCATGCCGCCCATTGAGACCACAACCGGTTTGCCCGCCGCCTTCGCCGCCGCCAGCTCTTCGCGGATCACCTCAGAGGCGCTGACGCTGCCGCCTGGGCTGTTCACGCGCAGCACAATCGCTTTCACCTTCGCGTCCAGGCGTGCGTCGCGAATCTGCGCTGCCGTGGTGTCGCCGCCGACGTTGCCCGGGGTTTCTTCACCGTCCATGATAGCACCGTTGGCAAACACCACCGCGATGCTTGAGCCGGTGTCGGCCGGGGTTTTCACCGCATAGTCATACATGCTGACGGCGCTGAAGTTATTGTCTTTTTTACTCCAGCCGAACGCTTTGGTCATCGCTTTTTCAATCTCTGCGCTTGAGCCTAAGGCATCCACCAGCTTGTTATCCAGCGCGTACTGCGCCGTGTCGCCGTCGACTTTACGCAGGCCGTCCAGCACGCCCTGCGCGCCCGGGAAGATCTGCTGCGCAGTAACCTGACGGTTGGCGGCGACGGTATTGAGGTAGTTCTGCCACAGTTCGCCTATCCAGCGGCTGTCGGCCTCGCGCGCGGCGGGGGACATATCGTCGCGGATAAACGGTTCGACGGCGGATTTATACGTGCCGACGCGGAACACGTGGGTCGAAACCTTCAGCTTGTCGAGCAGCGTTTTATAGTACAGGCCGTTGGTGGCGAAGCCGTGTAAATCAACCACGCCCTGCGGCGACAGCCAGATTTTATTGGCGAAGCTCGCGAGGTAATACTGCGCCTGACTGTAGCTGTCGTTGATCGCATAGACCGGTTTACCGCTGTCGCGGAACTCGCGCAGCGCTTTACCGATATACTGCATTGAAGGCTGGTCGCCGCCGGCAAAGTTTTTCAGGTCCAGCACGATGCCGGTGATGTTACGGTCATCCTTCGCCTGGCGAATGGTCTGAACGACATCGAACAGTGAGTTTTCCTGCAAACGGTCCGAGCTGGCGCCAAAGAACTGACGGCCCAGAACGCTGAGCTTGCTGCTGGGCGAGGGTTTATCCACCACCACGCCGCTGATGTCCATCAGCAGCGCACCACGGGTACTGTGCTCCGTGCTGCTGCTGGAACTGAGCTGCATCCAGATGCCGACGCCGACCAGCACCAGCAGAATAAAGAACAGGTTCAGCACCAGTTCCCGGACGAAATTAAGTAATCGCCACGTCCATTTAAAGAATCCGGCAATGAAGCGCCATACGGTTCGCATGTATTCTCCCTGCAAAACAAAAAAGGTTTACCGAAACGGTAAAACGTCTGGCTATCCTAAATAGACCGCCGCCGGTTGTCAGCAGGAATCGCCTTCGGCGCTGTAACAAAATCCTTGCGCATGTTAATTTTATGAAAAATAACGTGAGAGGAGTGGTTCAATGGATGCCCTGGAACTATTAGTGAATCGCCGCAGTGCGTCGCGCCTGGCCGAACCGGCGCCGGCGGGCGAACAGCTGCAAAATATTCTCCGTGCCGCGCTGCGCGCGCCGGATCACGGCACGCTGCAGCCGTGGCAGTTTGTGATTGTCGAAGGCGAAGGCCGCGAGCGCTTCAGTCAGTTGCTTGAGCAGGGCGCGGTGGCCGCTAACGGCGATGATAAGGCGATTGAAAAAGCGCGCAACGCACCATTCCGTGCGCCGATGATTATCGTGGCGATCGCCAAATGCCAGGATCACCCGAAGGTGCCGAAGTGGGAGCAGGAGATGTCGGCTGGCTGCGCGGTGATGGCGATGCAGATGGCCGCGGTAGCCCAAGGGTTCAACGGTATCTGGCGCAGCGGTGCGCTGACCGACAGCCCGGTGGTGCGTGCAGGCTTCGACTGCACCGAGCAGGATAAAATTGTTGGCTTCCTCTATCTGGGTACCCCGCAGCTGAAAGCGTCGACGACGATCGGCGTGCCGGATACCGCGCCGTTCGTCCGTTATCTCTGAAAAACGGCTACGATTGTCTGGATTTCACGCAAATGCCCGCGAATTCAGACAGTCGTACTTATCACCGCAGTGTTCTGGCGTTAACATACATCTCTATTCCCATGCCAAAGCAATGACAGGAGTTGTCCATGAGCGAGCAGGCCATTCGTTTAACGCAGTACAGCCACGGAGCAGGTTGCGGTTGTAAAATTTCGCCGAAAGTGCTGGAGACTATCCTGCACAGCGAGCAAACGAAGTTTATCGACCCCAACCTGCTTGTCGGCAACGAAACGCGCGACGATGCTGCCGTTTACGACCTGGGTAACGGTACCTCGGTCATCAGCACCACCGATTTCTTTATGCCAATTGTCGACAATCCGTTCGACTTTGGCCGCATTGCCGCGACCAACGCCATCAGCGATATTTTTGCCATGGGCGGCAAGCCGATTATGGCAATTGCGATCCTCGGCTGGCCTATCAACACGCTGGCGCCGGAAATTGCTCGCGAAGTGACCGAAGGCGGGCGCTTTGCCTGCAAACAGGCGGGCATTGCGCTGGCGGGCGGCCACTCCATCGACGCGCCAGAGCCCATTTTCGGCCTGGCGGTTACCGGCATCGTACCAACCGAACGGGTGAAGAAAAACAGCACCGCGCAGGCGGGTTGCAAGCTATTCCTGACGAAGCCGCTGGGCATTGGCGTGTTGACCACCGCCGAGAAAAAATCGCTGCTGAAGCCTGAACATCAGGGGCTGGCGACGGAAGTGATGTGCCAGATGAACCTGGTTGGCTCGGCGTTTGCCAATATCGAAGGCGTTAAAGCCATGACCGACGTGACCGGTTTTGGCCTGCTGGGCCACCTGAGCGAAATGTGCCAGGGCGCAGGCGTGCAGGCGCAGATTGACTTTGCCGCCGTACCGAAGCTGCCGGGCGTTGAAGCGTATATCGCGCTGGGCGCGGTACCGGGTGGAACCGAGCGCAACTTTGCCAGCTATGGCCATCTGATGGGCGCGATGAGCGACGCTCAGCGCGCGCTGCTGTGCGACCCGCAAACCTCCGGTGGCCTGCTGCTGGCGGTGACGCCGGACGCGGAAGCTGACGTGCAGGCAGCGGCAGCCGAATTTGGCATCACCCTGACCGCCATCGGCGAGCTGGTGACGGCCCGCGGCGGACGTCCGATGATCGAGCTGCGCTGAACCCATGCGGCTGTTTATTGCGGAAAAACCGAGCCTGGCCCGCGCCATTGCTGATGTACTGCCAAAGCCTCACCGCAAGGGCGATGGCTTTATCGAGTGTGGCAACGGCCAGGTGGTGACCTGGTGTATCGGTCACCTGCTGGAGCAGGCGCAGCCGGACGTCTATGACAGCCGCTATGCGCGCTGGAATCTGCAGGATTTACCCATCGTCCCGGAAAAATGGCGGCTGCAGCCGCGGCCTTCGGTGACGAAGCAGCTCAACGTCATTAAGCGCTTTCTTCACGACGCCAGCGAAGTCATTCACGCCGGAGACCCGGATCGCGAGGGGCAGTTGCTGGTGGATGAAGTGCTGGATTACCTGGAACTGCCGGCGGAGAAGCGCCATCAGGTGCAGCGCTGCTTAATTAATGACCTTAACCCACAGGCGGTGGAGCGTGCGATTTCGCGCCTGCGCGCCAACAGCGAGTTTATTCCGCTGTGCGTTTCGGCGCTGGCCCGCGCCCGCGCCGACTGGCTGTACGGCATCAACATGACCCGCGCCTACACTATTCTGGGGCGTAACGCCGGTTACCAGGGCGTGCTCTCCGTCGGGCGCGTGCAAACGCCGGTGCTGGGTCTGGTGGTGCGTCGTGATGAAGAGATTGAACACTTTGTCTCGAAAGACTTCTTCGAGGTGAAAGCGCACATCGTGACGCCGAAAGATGAGCGTTTTACCGCCGTCTGGCAGCCAAGCGAAGCCTGCGAACCGCACCAGGATGAAGAAGGCCGTTTGCTCAACCGGGCGCTGGCCGAGCATGTGGTGAAGCGCATTACCGGCCAGCCGGCGCTGGTCACCGCCTATAACGATAAGCGTGATTCTGAACCGGCGCCGCTGCCATTTTCGCTTTCTGCGCTGCAAATTGAGGCGGCGAAGCGTTTTGGCCTGAGCGCGCAGAACGTGCTGGATATCTGCCAGAAACTGTATGAAACCCATAAAGTGATCACCTATCCGCGTTCTGACAGCCGCTATCTGCCGGAAGAGCATTTTGCTGGCCGCCACGCGGTGATTAACGCCATCGGCGTGCATGCGCCGGATTTGCTGCCGCAGCCGGTGGTCAATACCGATACCCGCAACCGCTGCTGGGACGACAAAAAGGTTGATGCTCACCACGCGATAATCCCGACCGCGCGCGCCAGCCACGTGAATCTCAATGACAACGAAGCAAAGGTGTATAACCTGATTGCGCGCCAGTATCTGATGCAGTTTTGCCCGGATGCGGTCTACCGTAAATGCCAGATCGACCTCGATATCGCCAACGGTAAATTTGTCGCCAAAGCGCGCTTCCTTGCGGAAGCGGGCTGGCGTACGCTGCTGGGGGCGAAAGAACGTGATGAAGAGAACGACGGCACGCCGCTGCCGGTGGTGGCGAAAGCTGACGAATTACTGTGTGAGAACGGCGAAGTTGTCGAGCGGCAAACTCAGCCGCCGCGGCATTTTACCGACGCTACGCTGCTGTCGGCGATGACCGGGATCGCCCGCTTCGTGCAGGATAAAGACCTGAAAAAAATCCTCCGCGCGACCGATGGCTTAGGCACTGAAGCGACGCGTGCTGGCATTATCGAGCTGCTGTTTAAACGCGGTTTCCTGACCAAGAAAGGGCGTTATATCCATTCTACCGACGCCGGTAAAGCGTTGTTCCACTCTCTACCCGAGATGGCGACGCGTCCGGATATGACCGCGCACTGGGAGTCTACCCTGACGCAGATCAGCGAAAAACAGTGTCGCTATCAGGACTTTATGCAGCCGCTAGTGGGGACGCTGTTCCAGCTGATTGACCAGGCTAAGAGCACGCCGGTGCGGCAGTTCCGCGGACTGGCAGCGCCGGGTGGGGCGAAGAAGTCATTCAGTAAAGGGAAGGGGAAGAGTAAGAAGCCCGCGGCGAGTTCAGAGCAGCCCGGATAGCCCCTCATGCCTGGTGGCGCTGCGCTTATCCGGCCTACAAGACTATCGTAGGCCGGATAAGGTGTTTACGCCGCCATCCGACAACCTGCTCAGGATGGCGGGATAACGCGATTAAATTACGCCCTGCGCCAGCATGGCATCGGCCACTTTCACGAAGCCTGCGATGTTCGCGCCGCGCACGTAGTTGGTTTGCTTCGCTTCACCGCCGTGCTCAACGCAGGCGTGGTGAATATCCAGCATGATGTGGTGCAGACGCGCGTCGACTTTCTCTGCCTTCCAGCTCATGCGCGCGGCGTTCTGCGCCATTTCCAGACCGGAAGTGGCAACGCCACCGGCGTTGGCTGCTTTGCCCGGCGCGAACAATACGCCCGCGTCGAGGAACAGGTCGGTCGCTTCGATCGTGGTTGGCATGTTGGCACCTTCCGCGACCGCCTTCACGCCGTTGGCGATCAGCACGCGTGCCGCATCGGCATCCAGCTCGTTCTGGGTAGCGCACGGCAGGGCAATATCCACCGCCACGCTCCACGGCTGCTGGCCTTCGAGATACACCAGACCAAATTCACGCGCGTAGTCGGCGACGCGGCCGTCGCGGCTGGCTTTGATTTCACACAGGCGCGCCAGTTTCTCTTTAGTGAAACCAGACTCATCAACCACGGTACCGCTGGAGTCAGACGCGGTGATCACGCGCGCGCCCAGCTCCATCGCTTTTTCAATCGCATACTGCGCTACGTTGCCGGAGCCAGAGACCGCGACGCGCATCCCCTCGAAGCCCAGGCCGTGACGCTGCAGCATTGCCTGGGTGAAATACACCAGACCGTAGCCGGTGGCTTCCGGACGAATCAGGCTGCCTCCAAAAGAGAGACCCTTGCCGGTAAACACGCAAGAGGTGTCGTTGGAGAGTTTCTTCATCATTCCGGCCATAAAGCCGACTTCACGGCCGCCTACGCCGATATCGCCCGCTGGAACGTCGGTGTCGGCGCCCAGATGACGATACAGTTCGGTCATCAGTGCCTGGCAGAAGCGCATCACCTCACCTTCGCTTTTGCCTTTTGGATCGAAGTCAGAACCCCCTTTGCCACCGCCCATCGGCAGGGTTGTCAGGGCGTTTTTAAAGGTCTGTTCAAAGCCGAGGAATTTCAGAATAGAGAGGTTTACGGACGGGTGGAAGCGCATCCCGCCTTTGAACGGCCCGATAGCCGAGCTGAACTGGACGCGCCATGCGCGGTTCACCTGAACCTGATTACGGTCGTCTACCCACACCACGCGGAACTGAATGACGCGCTCAGGTTCAACCAGTCTTTCCAGCAGGGAAAGCTGACGATAGCGCGGGTTCTGCTCGAGGAACGGCCAGAGGGTCGTCATGACTTCGCGTACGGCCTGAGCAAACTCGGTCTGGTGTGGGTCGCGCTGTTGAACATGAGCCAGGAAGGTATTAAGGGAGCAAGCCTTGTCCATAAGTATAAGTACCTCTTATGATTGTGAATGTATGTAGTTGTTATGGTTGTGTTTAATAACGTGCGTTATTTCGACTATATCACTACCCTGCTAACGGATGACAAGGAATTTCCGGGTGCGTAATAAAATTAATACGTCGCGTCGGGTCATAACGAAAAGCGATGACGTAAAAAAGTTAAGTTAGACGTCCATTTGGTCGATAGTAATAAAAGGGCTTTTTAAAGGAGATTGCTGATGAAATGGGTGTGGATGGTCGGTGGGCTGTCGCTTTTGTGCAGCGTCGCGCAGGCGAGGCCGCAGGTGGAAGTGAACGTTCCACCTGAAGTGTTCAGCAACAATGCCAGCAGCCAGCGCGCACAGCCGTGCGCCCGTTGCTGCATGTATGAAGACAGGAACTACTCGGAAGGGGCGGTGATTAAAGCGGAAGGTGTGCTGCTTCAGTGCCAGCGCGATGAGCGCGCCATCAGTACGAATCCCCTGGTGTGGCGTCGGGTAAAGCCATAAACGCGGCGAGTAACGGCACGTCGGCAGGGGCCAGCGCGTAGCGTAAGGCTTCCTGCGGCGTGCACCACACCAGCGCGCTGTGTTCGCGGGCAATGAGTTCGCCGTCGAAACGGGGGACGTGCCAGCCGTGCAGATGCACGATCCTTCCTGAGACTTCGCGCCGATGGCTAGTAATATAGCGCCCCGGCCACGCGACGATAGCCAGCTCTTCCTGTAGTTCGCGCACTAACGCCTCCTGCTGGCTTTCACCGGCTTCAACTTTCCCACCGGCAAATTCCCACAGCCCGGCCTGATCGGCATGCGGCGGGCGCTGCGCAAGGAGAATTTTGCCATTTTGTTCGATAATAGCGGCAACAACATCAATGGTTTTCAGCATAGCGGTCAAAGACTCCGTGAATGAGTTGCCATATTATCGCTGCTTTGTCGTGTGCTAAAGCCTTACAGGAGTTTTCGGGTGAAAAATCAACAACCCTGGGTGCCGCCGCTCAGCCAGCTGCCGCTGAGCCTGAAGCCGATTACCGCGATGCAGCAAAAGCACTATGGCGAGGTACTGAACCCCACGCGCTGGTGGGGGCGGATGCCGCGACTGTTCTGGCTGGTGGCGCTGTTTGTCGGCTACCTGGAGCGGAAAAAAGCGCGTCTGACGCCGACGCTGCGCGCGCTGCTGATGACCCGCGTCTCCCAGCAGTGCGACTGCGCGTTTTGCATTGACGCCAACAGCCTCCGCCTGGCTCAGCGCTGCGGGGCGATGGACAAGGTGCTGGCGCTGAGCGACTGGCGATCGTCGCCGCTGTTTAACGATGCTGAGCGCGCGGCGCTGGATTATGCCGAAGCGATGACCGCTACGCCGCCGCAGGTCACTGTTGCGCAAAAAGATGCGTTACGTTGTCACTTTAATGCGGAGCAGATTAGCGAAATGACGGCGCTGGTGGCGTTTCAGAATTTATCCGCTCGCTTCAACGCCGCGCTGGATATTCCGTCGCAGGGGCTGTGTCAGATGGGAGAAAAAGCCGATGCTTGATAAGCACCTTCATCCGCGACTTAAGCCGGTACTCAACCGCCTGGCGCAGGCGCTGGACAAGCCCGGCGTATCGGCGGACGGCATTACGCTACTGGGGTTCGCCATTGGGGTGCTGGCGTTGCCGTTCCTTGCGCTCGGTTGGTATGGCGCGGCGCTGGTGGCGATTGTGGCCAACCGTCTGCTGGATGGTCTTGACGGCGCGCTGGCGCGGCGGCGCGGCCTGACGGATGCCGGGGGATTTCTCGATATCGCGCTCGATTTTCTGTTCTACGCGCTGGTGCCGTTCGGCTTTATGCTGGCGGATCCGGCAGCCAATGCGCTGGCGGGCGGCTGGCTGCTGTTTGCGTTTATGGGCACCGGCAGCAGCTTTCTGGCCTTTGCCGCGCTGGCGACGAAGCACCAAATCGACAATCCGGGCTATGCTCATAAATCGTTTTATTACCTGGGCGGCTTAACTGAAGGCACGGAGACGATCCTGCTGTTTGTGCTGGGCTGCCTGTTTCCGGCGTGGTTTGCGTGGATGGCGTGGGTTTTCGGCGCGCTGTGCTGGCTGACGACCTTTAACCGGGTGTGGGGAGGTTACATGACGCTGAAAGGGCTTCAGCGTCATGAAGGCGCGAATTAGCGTGCGCTTTCTGGCCCGCGATCGCCGGTGGCAACCGGGTTTTTCGGGTTCGCACTCCATTCGTACCAGCCGCCATCGTAGACGCTGACGTTCTGCCAGCCCATGGCGCGCGCGTACATGAAGGTTTCCGAGGCGCGCCAGCCGGTACCGCAGTAGAAGGAAACCTGCTGGCTCGGCAGGATATTCCAGGATTTCCACATCCGGGTGATATCATCGGCGCTGCGCATAGTGCCGTCCGGGTTGTGGAAGTCTTCCATATGGGTAGAATCGCTGCCCGCATGGCCCCAGCGCGCGCCGGCAATGTCACCTTTTGGCTTAATGTAGCTATAGCCGCTAGTGGTACCGATAAATTCCGGCCATGAGCGAATGCTCACCAGCGAGGCGTCCTGACGGTGCAGCAGGCCGCGCGCCTGTTCCATATCCAGCATCAGCTGCGGCTGCGCGGGAATGGTGGCACCAAAATCAGGCGCTGGTTTCACGTCCTGAGGTAAGCCACGCTCGACCGGCAGCCCGGCATCGGCCCAGGTCTTCCAGCCGCCGTCCAGCAAGCGAACATCCTTCACGCCCGCATACAGCATGATCTGCGCGACGCGCGCTGCGGCGTACACATCACGACCGTAGAGAATCACGGTGGTGTCGTGGCGGATACCGTGTTTGGCCAGCATCGCCTTGAGCTGTTCGTCGGACACTTTATTCCACAGCGGCTCGCTTTCAACCTCGTTGGTATCGATATAGCCAGCCCCCGGAATATGGCTGACCAGATACAGCTTCGGCGCGCCCCATGCGGCTTCAATAATTTTGTAGTCGCCCGCCGGTTTGGCGGCCACCGCTTTACCTTGCTGCAGGTCGTGCAGCCACTGCGGGTACACCAGTTGCTCGAAGTGCGGCAGCTTTTGCAGCCGTTCCGGCTGCTGCAGCGCATCGCTGAGGGTGGAGATACGGGTGAAACCTGCCGCTTTTAAGCGCTTCGCCACGGCATCGTTATCTTTGCTGTCACCGTAGAGGGCAATGTCGGTCTCTTTTTTCAGCTGATGCTGCTGCGCCCAGGCTTCCAGCTGCTCGTTGTTCATGGCTGACAGCCAGCTGGCAGAGAGGTTCAGCGCGCCTGGCTCATGCCCGCGAGGGCCATTTTCCTGCTGTGGCCAGCCGTTGTAAAAGGCGCTCATGCGCGTATCGATGGCGGCACCCTTTTGCTGGAGCAGGTGGGTAAAGGTGAGGGTACTCGCCGTTTCAGCGGCGAAAGCAGAAGAGGCGAGGCCAAGCGCAAGGGCCAGCGCAGTCAGTTGAGAAACACGTTTCATCAAATCGTCCGACGAAGATAAAAGGAGCGTCATTCTGAACCTCTGCTAAAAGAAATACCTTGCGTTAACGCAGTATTTACCGCGTCAGCGCCAGTCCGCGAGCGGTAAACAGCGGCCGTTCGGCGGCACATCGTCCGGGTCGTGGGTGACCTGAACGACCGGAATCTGCTGCGCGCGTAGCGCGTGAAAGACCCACTGACGAAAGCTGCCGCGCAGCTGTTGATCGAGACGGCTGAACGGTTCATCCAGCAGCAGAGCATCCGGCTGCGCCAGCAGAGCGCGGAGCAAGGCCACCCTGGCGCGCTGACCGCCGGAAAGCGTCGCCGGATCGCGCGAGAAAAACCCGGCCAGCTCCGCGTGGGTCAGCGCTTGTTCAACCTGCGCATTACGTGCGCTGCGCGGCACGCTGGCGGGCAGGGCCAGCCGCAGATTCTGCCCAACGCTCAGATGATCGAACAGCAGCGCGTCCTGAAACAGAATGCCGATGCGCCGCTGCTCGGTAGGCAGCGCATCGCAGCGGCGGCCGTTGAGCCACAGCTGGCCCTGGCTGCGGAACGCGCCGTCCAGGGCGCCAACCATCCACGAAAAGAGCGTCGATTTTCCGCAGCCGGAAGGCCCCATCAGCGTCACAATTTCACCCGGCGCGACACTAAAGTTAACCTCGCGCAGCAGGGGCTGCTCTGCCTGCATGAGCGTTAAATTCTGCACCTGTAGCATCAGCGTAGCCCTCGTCTGAAATGGCTGATTCGCCGCGCCAGTAGCGCGGTTAACAAAAAGAAGAACATCGGCAGCAGCGTTTGCCAGAGTCCCTGAGCGGCAAGCGTGGCGGTGGCGCCGCCGCTGCTCAGCGCGACCGCTTCTGTGGTGAGCGTGGGAATGCGCCCGCCGCCGAGCCATTGCGTGGGGAGATATTGCGCGATGCTGACGGAAAAGCCGACGGCCAACGCAGAGAGCAGGGGGCGGATGACCAGCGGGCACTTTAGCTGTAAAAAGACGCGCCCGCGCCCCCAGCCCAGCGTGTGTGCCAGCAGCGTCTGGCGCGGGTCTATCTGCCGCCAGGCAGGACGCAGTACAAACAGCATCCAGGGGACGACCCACAGCAGGTGTCCCCACAGCACGGTACTGAACAGTCCGTCTACCCAGCCGTACAGCGCTAACTGATACTGCCCGGCGGCCAGCGGCAGCGCCGGCAGCAGCAGCGGCAGATCCAGCCAGCGCTGATGCCGCGCAGGCCCCCATTCCAGCCACAGCAGGCAGACGACAGCGCCAATCGTGGCCGACAGCAGCGCCAGCCACAGGCTGTTGCCGATCGTTTCCTGGCCGGGCAGCGCGCCGTGCGCCAGCGCCAGCAGGAACAACGCGCAAAGCGGGCCGCACAGCGGCAGAAGTTGCCCCAGGCTGCGCCCCGGTAGCAACGGGAAATGCGGCTGCCGTTCGCCGTCAAAGTGCGGCGTGCGGTTTTGCCCGTACCGCCACAGTCGCGCAGCGGCGCTGGCAATGACGGCGAGGGCCGCCAGCAACAGCAGGCAGGCCAGTGCGCCTTTGGCCTGCGTGTCGACGTCGCCGTCGTTCAACCACTGCCAGGCCAGGACTGCCAGCGTCGGCGGGTTCCCCGGGCCGACTATCATGGCGACGTCGACCACGGAAAGCGTCCAGGCGGTGGTCGCCAGCAGCGCAACGCTGAGCGATGGCATCAGCGAGGGCAGGATCACCCGATTAAGACACTGGCCGCGCCCGTAGCCGAGACTTTTGAACACCACCACCTGTTCCGCCAGCCGCCGCTCGCCGAGCAGCGCCCAACAGACCCATAGCAGAAAGCCGCTTTCTTTCACCGCCAGCACCAGCCCGAGTCCGATGCCATAGCGATCCTGAATCGGGCTCAGGGCCGGCAGCAGCCGATACAGCGCGCCGCCTTCGGCAAACAGCAGCAGCGCCGCGCTGGCAAAGGCCACATGCGGCAGCGCCAGCAGCCACGGCAGACGCGAGGCCAGCCGCTGCCAGGCGGGAGAGGGCCAAAGGGTGGCGATAATCAGCAGGGTTAACAGCAGCGCGCCGCCGACGGCAATCAGCGTTGAGATAAACGTCGCCGCTGCAGCCTGAGGCAGTTGAGGATCCGCCAGCAGCTGTTGCCAGGAGGATAGCGATAGCACAGGCGTGAAGAGCACACCCGCAGCGGGCAGCAGGGGCAGATAGATGACCAGCATCATGCCCCAGCACAGCAGAATCAGTGCGTACCGTAGCGGCGAAGCCATTCCTGCTCCAGCGCGTTCACCCAGGCAGCGTGCGGCTCAGCCAGCACCGGCGGCGTATCTTCCGGCATCAGCGCCCGCAGCGTTTTTTGCTGGCCGGCGCTGAGCGTTACCGGGTTGAGCACGCTCGGGTCACCCCATACGGCGGGGTCCGCTTTACGCAGTTGTGCCGTCGGCGACAGCAGGAAATTCGCCACCACCTGCGCTCCGGCGCTGGCCGAGGCATTTGCCGGAATGGTGACGAAGTGAACGTTGCCGAGCATCCCGGAGCGGAAGCCGAAGCTGTAGCTGTCCTTCGGCAGTTGGCCTTTTGCCACTTTCTGTCTGGCGTGCATAGGGTTAAAGGTCAACGACAGGCGTAGCGTGCCGTTGGCCAGCATGCTATCCATCCGCGCGGGCGAGGGCGGGAAATCTTTGCCCTGGCGCCACATCAGCGGATGCAGCCGGTCGAGATAAGCCCACAGCGGCGCGGTAACGGCGGCAAAGCTCTGGGAGTCCGGTGGCAGCTTAAGGGCGTCGGGTTGTGTGGTCAGGTTGATCAGCAGCTGTTCGAGCAACGCGGTGCCGGTAAAGTCCGGCGGACGCGGGTAGGTCACCGTACCTGGATGCGCCTGGGCAAAATCGAGCAGCGCCTGCGGTGATTGCGGCGGCTGCGGCGTTTGCTGCTGACGGGCGATAAAGGTCAGCTGCGCGCTGCCCCACGGTGATTCAGCGCCCTCGACCGGCACGGAAAAGTCTTCACGTACGGGCTTGCTGAGATCGACATAGCGCCAGTTTGGCAGCTGTTCTGCCCAGCCGGTGCGCAGCAGGTTGGCCTCTTTAAGCGTACGGAAGTTCTCACCGTTGACCCATAGCAGGTCGACCGAGCCGCGCTGGGTACGCCCGGCACGGGCTTCGGACTGGATGCGTTTAACCGTATCCGCCGCGTCGGCAATGTGCACAATCCGCAGGTTGATGGCGTAATCACGCTTCACTTCACCGCTGACCCAATCCAGGTAGTGATTGACCGCTTCATCGCCGCCCCAGGCGTTGAACCAAACGGTTTGGCCTTTGGCTTCATGTTCAATTTGCTGCCAGTCGACGGCGATGGCTGCCGATGAACATAGCGATAGCAGGCCCAGCAGCGCGCCGCGCAGGTAACGGTGTGATCCGTGATAACGCATCAGGATTTCCTCTTCTGGCGTTCGAGATAAAATGTCTTCGCGACAAAGATAACGATAGTCAGTGCGAACAGAATCAGCAGCCCCGTCACGAACCAGTACGTGCCGCCGGTAAGCATGCTGCCGACCCACGAATAGACGATGGTGGCGGGCAGTTGACCGAGGCCGGTGGCAATCAAAAAGTGGCGAAAGCGCATTGACGTTAACCCGGCGGCGTAGCTTATCGGATCGAACGGCACGAAAGGCAGCAGGCGGCAGATAAGGATCGTGTGTTTACCGTAGCGTGCAAAAAAACCGTCGACGCCGTTGAGCACCGCTTTTCCGGTGAGCTTTTCTACCACGCCGCGGCCCATAATGCGCGCAATATAAAAACATAGCGCTGCGCCGGCCATCGCGCTGCTCCAGGAGAGCACGCCGCCCCAGAATGCGCCAAACAGCGAGGCGTTGGCAAAGGTGATCAAAAACGCCGGCAGCGGCGCGGCGATAGCCTGAAAAATCATCAGCAGAAACGAGACGATCGCCGCTTGCGAACCGTAGGCGCGAATAAAACGCTCGATGCCCTGCTGGTCTACCGCCAGAAAGGCATCGAGGCTATCGCGAACGAACGCATGTACGCCGGGAATCCATAGCCATGCGAGCACCAGCGCCGTCAGCGCGGCAATCATCAGCAGTCGGGCGTACCAGATAGGCTTCATTTCTCGTCCTCTTCGGCCAGCGCAATGTGCTTATGGCGTGCGTAAGCCTTGGCCGCTTGTACCAGCGCAAACAGCACCAGCCCGGCAAGGCTAAGCTGAAGCACAAAGGTCAGGGTGATGCCTTCCGCCACCAGTTTGCTGGCCATCAACGTATAGATAACAATCCCCGGCAGGGTGGTGAGCGCAGAAACCAGGGTGTATGACCAGAAGGGCATCGACGTTAAGCCGTACGCGTAGTTCTGAATATTATACGGAAACAGCGGGATAAGTCGGGTCAGGATCAGAAAATCAATGCCGCTGTGGGCGATGCCGCGCTCGATAGCCTGAAAGGTGCGGGTATGGCCGACGTATTTGAACACCAGCGCGCGTCCCAACCCGCGGGCCAGCAAAAAAGAGAGCGCCGAGGCAACGGTCGCGGCGATAAGCGACAGCAGCGTACCGAGCCATGGGCCGAATACCATGCCCGCCGCCAGCACCAGGACGCTGCCCGGCAGCAGGCAGAGCGACGCGAGCACAAACAGGGCGATGTAAAGCGCATAGCCCATCGCGCCGCTGTGCTGCACGGTATCCTGTAATTGACGTAAATGGGTGACCAGCTCAATCAGGCCGATGCGGTGTATCAGAAAGGACAGCAGTGCGACAACGGCAACAATCAGCAGGAGCTTAACGGCTGCGTGGTTGCGACTTCTTTTGCATGGGGGTCCTCCTGCCGGGAAGAAAAGGTGCGCGCGACGGTATTATAGAACGGCCATCTCGGCAAGGATTTCGCGCCTGTTTGTTGATTTTGCTCAGGATTTTTACAAAGCTGCGTTAACGCGACGCCCTTTACGTCAGCAAAGCGCGCCGCGCGGCAACCGATTATTTAAACGTCGCCCATACCGGCGCGTGGTCCGACGGTTTTTCCATCCCGCGGATCTCATAATCGATGCCGGTTTCCACGCAGCGTGCTGCCAGCGGCTGGCTGGCCAGCAGCAGGTCTATGCGCAGGCCACGATTGTCGTCAAACCCTTTGGAGCGGTAATCAAACCACGAGAAGCGGTCGTTGGTTTCCGGGTTGGCGTGACGGAAGGTATCCACCAGACCCCAGCCGAGCAGACGCTGCATCCATTCACGCTCTTCTGGCAGGAACGAACATTTACCGGTGCGCAGCCAGCGCTTGCGGTTCTCTTCGCCGATACCGATGTCGAGATCGGTCGGGCTGATGTTCATATCCCCCATAATCAGTACCGGGTTATCTTTGTTCAGCCGGGTTTCCAGGTAATCCTGCAGATCCTGATAGAACTTGGTCTTGGCCGGGAATTTAGTTTCGTGATCGCGGCTTTCTCCCTGCGGGAAGTAGCCATTGATTACCGTCACGTTGCCAAACGGCGACGGCACTTCGGCAATGATAATGCGGCGCTGAGCGTCTTCGCCATCGTTCGGGAAGCCGCGATAAACCGCCACCGGCTCGGCCTTGGTCAGCAGCGCCACGCCATAGTGACCTTTCTGGCCATGATAGAAAATGTGATAGCCGAGCTTTGCCACTTCTTCCAGAGGAAACATGTCATCGTGAACTTTTGTCTCCTGTAGACCAATCACGTCGGGCTGATGCTTTTCGACAATGGCTTCCAGTTGATGAGGACGGGCGCGCAGGCCGTTGATATTAAAAGAGACAAATTTCATAGTCGTTGCCACTTTGCAGAGTGAATTGTGACGGGATAGTAGCAGAATTTAACGTCAGCCGCTGCCTTCACTCCGCGGTATCGCCAATTTCTTTGATGGCTGCTGCCATCTTCCCGAGCAAAATGTGCACCAGGTTGAGGCAATCTGCGCCGTGATGAAGCGTAAAGCTACGATAAATTTCGCAGTGGATCACAAATCCAGAATGATATTTTGCCGATGCATAACATTTCTTAATTTTGCCCTGCAAAGCGCCGTTAATGCCTTAATATTCACTTTTTATGCACATCTATTGAATGGTGATGGTGTGTAACCTATTGATATTTCGTTTGCAGTCCGCGTTTATGCAGTTTTCTCTCTCGCTGGCACGAACCGTGCAATCTACATTTACAGTGAAAAGCACTCAAATAATTAACATAAATTAAACCATTCATTTACCTGTAGAGGTCGCTATGTCTCAGTCAATCAGCCGTCAAGATTTTGATCAGTGGATGATGCCGGTTTATGCACCGGCACCGTTTATTCCGGTTCGCGGTGAGGGCGCCTGGCTGTGGGATCAACAGGGGAAAGGCTATATCGATTTTGCTGGCGGTATCGCGGTAAATGCGCTGGGACACGCCCACCCGGCGATGATACGTGCGCTGACCGAGCAGGCGGCAAAATTCTGGCATACCGGTAATGGCTACACCAACGAACCGGCGCTGCGACTGGCAAAGCAGCTGATCGATGCCACGTTTGCCGACCGCGTGTTTTTCTGTAACTCCGGCGCCGAAGCTAACGAAGCGGCACTGAAGACGGCGCGTAAGTATGCGCACGACAAGTTTGGCAGCCATAAGAGTGGGATCGTGGCCTTTAAGAATGCGTTTCACGGCCGCACGCTGTTTACCGTAACCGCCGGCGGGCAGCCCGCCTACTCGCAGGACTTCGCGCCGCTGCCGGGGGAGATCCGTCACGGGGTATATAACGACATCGACTCGGCCAGCGTGCTGATTGATGACGATACCTGTGCCGTTATCGTGGAGCCTATCCAGGGCGAAGGTGGCGTGGTACCGGCATCGGGTGAATTTTTACAGGCGCTACGCGCGTTGTGCGATCGTCACCACGCGGCGCTGATTTTTGATGAGGTGCAGACCGGCGTAGGGCGTAGCGGAGAACTCTATGCGTATCAGCATTATGGCGTGACGCCGGATCTGCTGACGACCGCCAAAGCGTTGGGCGGTGGCTTCCCGATTGGCGCGCTGCTGGCACGCGATGCGTATGCCAGCGTGATGACGGTGGGGACGCACGGCACCACCTATGGCGGTAACCCGCTGGCCTGTGCGGTGGCCGGTGAAGTGCTGTCGATCGTGAATACGCCGCAGGTGTTAAACGGGGTGAAGCAGCGCGAACAGTGGTTCAAAGAACGCCTGCAGGCGATTAACCACCAGTTTGCGTTATTTAAAGAGATCCGCGGCGTTGGCCTGCTGATTGGCTGCGCGCTGCGGGATGAGTATGCCGGGAAGGCGAAGCTGATAAGCCAACTGGCGGCTGAAGAGGGGCTGATGGTGCTGATTGCCGGGGCTAACGTGGTGCGTTTTGCGCCGGCGCTGATTATCAAAGAAGACGATGTGACCCTTGGCCTCAATCGCTTCGCCGCCGCCTGTGAACGGTTCATTGCGGGAGAATCATCATGATGATTATCCGTCCGGTCGGCGCAGACGATCTGCCCGGCCTCTATACGCTGGCGGGGGAAACGGGCGGCGGGCTGACCTCATTGCCGGCCGACAAACAGACCCTGGCGGCGCGTATCGCCCGCTCGCAGGCCACCTGGCAGGGCACGCTGCCGCGCGGCGACCAGGGCTATGTTTTTGTCCTGGAAGATACCCGCAGCGGCGCGGTGGTTGGGGTGTGCGCGATTGAGGTCGCCGTTGGCATCAACGATCCCTGGTATAACTACCGGGTCGGTACGTTGGTACATGCCTCGAAGGAGCTGAACGTGTATAACGCGCTGCCGACGCTGTTCCTGACCAACGATCATACCGGCAGCAGCGAGCTGTGTACCTTGTTTCTCGACCCGGCGTGGCGCAAAGAAAGTAATGGCCACCTGCTGTCCTCGTCGCGTTTTCTGTTTATGGCGGCCTTTCGCGATCGCTTTAACCACAAGGTGGTGGCGGAAATGCGCGGGGTAATTGATGAGCACGGTTATTCGCCGTTCTGGGAAAGCCTGGGCAAACGCTTTTTTTCTATGGAGTTTGCTCGCGCGGATTACCTGTGCGGCACCGGGCAAAAGGCGTTTATCGCTGAGCTGATGCCAAAGCATCCGATCTACACCGATTTCCTGAGCGAAGAAGCGCGGGCAGTGATAGGCCAGGTGCATCCGCAAACGGCTCCCGCGCGGGCGGTGCTGGAAAAAGAAGGCTTTCGCTACCGTGACTATGTCGACATTTTCGACGGTGGCCCGACGCTGGAATGTGAAATTGACCGGGTGCGCGCGGTGCGTAAAAGCCGTCTGGTGACGGTGGCTGAAGGCGAACCCGGCGGCGAGGACCTGCCGCTGTGCGTAGTGGCTAACGAACAGTACCAGCATTATCGCGCCATGCTGGTTCACGCTGACCCGGCGAGTGACAGCCTGAGCTTAAGCGCCGAACAGCGAGATGCGCTGAACTGCCATCCTGGCGATAACGTACGCCTGGTGCGCCTGTGCCCAGAGGAGAAAAAATAATGAGCCTGTGGATTAATGGAACCTGGCTTGCTGGCGATGGCCCGCGTCGCCAGCGCGCAAACCCGGTAAGCGGTGAAACGGTGTGGCAGGGGCACGACGCGAGCGTGCAGCAGGTGACCCTGGCCGTGGACGCGGCGCGGGCGGCGTTTCCCGCCTGGGCGCGCCGGCCGTTCGGCGAACGTCAGCAGATTGTTGAGGCCTTTGCCGGGCTGCTTGAGGCGAATAAGGCGGGGTTGACGGAAACCCTGGCACGCGAGACGGCCAAACCGCGCTGGGAAGCGGCGACCGAGGTGGCGACGATGATCAACAAAATCGCCATTTCCGTGAAGGCCTATCACAGCCGGACCGGCGAAAGCCAGGCCGATATGGCCGACGGGGCCGCAACGCTGCGGCACCGCCCGCACGGCGTGCTGGCGGTTTTCGGTCCCTACAACTTTCCCGGTCATTTGCCGAACGGGCATATCGTACCGGCGCTGTTGGCAGGCAACACGGTGGTGTTTAAACCCAGCGAACTGACGCCAGATTGCGCGCAGGCGGTGGTGAAACTGTGGGAACGGGCGGGGCTGCCGCCGGGCGTACTTAACCTGGTTCAGGGCGGGCGGGAGACCGGGGAGGCGCTGAGCGCCCAGCCGGGAATCGACGGCGTGCTGTTTACCGGCAGCTCGGCGACCGGTTTCCATCTGCATCGTCAGCTGGCCGGTCAGCCGCAGAAGATACTCGCGCTGGAAATGGGCGGCAACAACCCGCTTATCGTCGATGAACCTGCGGATATTGACGCTGCCGTACATTTGACCATTCAGTCGGCGTTTATCACCGCCGGTCAGCGTTGTACCTGCGCGCGCCGTCTGCTGGTGAAACGCGGCGCGCTGGGCGATGCGTTCCTGCAGCGGCTGGTCGAGGTGAGCGGACGGATTATTCCGGCCGCCTGGGACGCTGAACCGCAGCCGTTTATCGGTGGGCTGATTTCTGCGCAGGCCGCCGAACGCGTGTATCAGGCCTGGCAAATGCAGGTGGAAAAGGGCGGCGTGACGCTGCTGGCCCCGCGTATTCTCCAGCCGGGAACATCGCTGCTCACGCCGGGGATTGTTGATCTGAGCGAAGCGCGCGATCTGGCTGATGAAGAGGTCTTTGGCCCGCTATTGGGCGTCTGGCGTTATGATGATTTCGATCGGGCTATCGCGCTGGCGAACGCGACGCGTTACGGGCTTTCCTGCGGATTGATTTCGCCGGACCGGCACAAGTTTGACCGTCTGCTGCTGGAGGCGCGCGCCGGGATCGTGAACTGGAATAAACCGTTAACCGGCGCGGCCAGCACCGCACCGTTTGGCGGCGTGGGTGCATCGGGCAACCATCGTCCAGGTGCCTGGTACGCTGCGGATTATTGCGCATGGCCAATGGCCAGCCTCGAATCGCCGACGCTGGTGCTGCCTGCCGCGCTTAATCCCGGGCTGGATTTTCAGCGTGAGGTGCCCTCATGAACGCCTGGGAGGTTAACTTCGATGGCCTGCCGGGTCTGACGCACCACTACGCCGGGCTGTCGTTTGGCAACGAGGCGTCGACGCGTAATCAACATCAGGTGTCGAATCCACAGCGAGCGGCCAGACAGGGGCTGCTGAAAATGAAGGCGCTGGCTGATGCCGGTTTCCCGCAGGGGGTGATTCCGCCGCAGGAACGGCCCAACGTGGCGCTGCTGCGTCAGCTTGGGTTTAGCGGCCGCGACGAGCAGGTGCTGGCGAAAGCCGCCACGCAGGCGCCAGCGCTGCTCAGCGCCGCCAGTTCGGCGTCGGCGATGTGGGTGGCGAATGCGGCGACGGTATGCCCCTCCGCCGACGCGCTGGACGGAAAGGTCCATTTGACGGTTGCCAATTTGAGCAGCCTGTTGCATCGCGCCAGCGAAGCGCCCACCACCCAGGCCATCCTGCAGGCGATATTTGCCGATCCAGATAAGTTTGCCGTACATGGCCCGCTGCCTGCGGGCACATCGATGGGGGACGAAGGTGCGGCAAACCATAATCGGCTGGGGCGTGATTACGGGCAGCCGGGCACTCAGCTGTTTATCTACGGCCGTGATGCGCATGCCAGCACATCACCGCAGCGCTATCCGGCGCGGCAGACCCGCGCCGCTAGCGAAGCGGTGGCCCGGCTTAACCAGATCAATCCCAATCAGGTGATTTTCGCCCAGCAAAATCCGCAGGCGATCGATGGTGGCGTGTTTCATAATGATGTTATCGCCGTCAGTAACCGCCAGGTGCTGTTTTGCCATGAGCAGGCGTTTGTTGACCAGCCGGCGTTATTGCAGCTGCTGGCGCATAAAGTGCCGGGGTTTATGCCCATCGAAGTTCCCCGTGCGAAGGTGACGGTGGCGGAAGCGGTGGCGACCTACCTGTTTAACAGCCAACTGCTGAGTAAGCTTGACGGCAGCATGCTGCTGGTGTTGCCGGGAGAAGTGGAGGAGAACCCGCGCGTCTGGCGTTATCTGAATACGCTGCTGGCGCAGGATAATCCTATCGACGAGCTAAAGATGTTTGATCTGCGCGAAAGCATGGCCAACGGTGGCGGCCCGGCGTGCTTGCGTCTGCGGGTCGTGCTGACCGAAGATGAGCGCCGGGCGGTAAACCCGGCGGTGATGATGAACGATACGCTGTTTGCCACGCTCAATAATTGGGTCGACCGCTATTATCGCGATCGGTTGACTCAGGCCGATCTTGCCGATCCGCTGCTGCTGACAGAAGGGCGGGAAGCGCTCGACCGTCTGACGCAAATTTTACAGCTGGGTTCCCTCTACCCCTTTCAGCGTTAAGGAGGCGGCATGAAACAGTTTCTGGCATTAACGCTGGCGGGGCGGTTGCCGTCGCAGCCCGAAGGGGACATGGGCACGTTTCACTGGGAGTGGCGAGAAGCGGGGGTGCTGCAGCTGACGCCGCACCGCCCTTGCTCGCAGGCGATGGTGCTGTCGGCGGGGATCCACGGTAACGAAACGGCACCGGTCGAAATCCTCGATAAACTGTTGAGTGCGCTGATCGGCGGCAAGCAGGCGCTACGCTGGCATCTGCTGGTGGTGTTAGGTAACCCGCCGGCGCTGCGTGATAACAAGCGCTACCTGCACAGCGATCTTAACCGCATGTTCGGCGGACGCTGGCTGCATTTTCCGGTCAGCGATGAAACCATCCGTGCCGCCAGTCTGGAGCAGACCGTGACGGCATTTTACCAGCGCTGTGCGGCCGACACGCGCTGGCACCTTGATATGCACACCGCCATTCGCGGCTCACATCACCCGCGCTTTGGCGTCCTGCCGGCGCGCGAGCTGCCTTGGGAGCCGGAGTTTTTAAGCTGGTTAGGCTCAGCGGGGCTTCAGGCGCTGGTGTTTCATCAGGCACCGGGCGGCACGTTCAGCCATTTTACTAGCGAGGCCTTTGCGGCGCTGTCATGCACGCTGGAGCTGGGTAAAGCGCGGCCGTTTGGGCAAAACGAGCTGAGTCAGTTTGCCCTGGTGGAACGACAGTTGGCCAATCTGCTGGCGGACGAGCGCGGCGGCGGCTGTGCAACGCCGCCGCTCAACTACCGGGTGGTACAAGAAATAACGCGTCGCAGCGCTGAGTTCCAGCTGCACATGTCGGCACAGACGTTGAACTTTACGCCGTTTGCCAAAGGGACGCTGCTGGCGCAGGACGGCGAGATCCGCTACGTGGTGCAATCGCCCTGCGAGTACGTGCTGTTTCCTAACCCTGACGTCGCGCTGGGTATGCGGGCGGGGCTCATGCTTGAACGTCTTCCCCCATAATATAAAAAAGCCGCACATCATGGTGTTGCGGCTTTTTATTATTTCTCCTCGAGGATATTGCAGAATATTCCTGGTGTTTTGCTTTATTAATAAACATGCTTGCTTTATACTTCTTCAAAATCTCTTCTTAATCAGCATATTGCATATTTTTGTTGCAACTCTCCACAGTTTATCCTTAATTTCCTCATAATTGTCGTAAAATTTTTTTTTACACTTTCATTGTTTTACCTACACTCTGATTATTTGACGATAAACCCCGTAAAGTTAATCTCGTCAACACGGCAATGCGCCGTCAGAATAACTGAAAGTAAGGACTTGATGATGAAAAAATTAACTGCACTGTTTGTTGCTTCTACCCTGGCTCTGGGCGCGGCTAATCTGGCTCACGCTGCGGATACCACCACGACCACCGCGGCAGATGCGACGCAGCCGGCCGGTAAGATGATGCATCATCACAAAGGTAAGATGGGCCCACGTCACGATATGATGTTCCAGGGGCTGAACCTGACCGATGCACAGAAACAGCAGATTCGCGACATTATGAAAGACAGCCGCGAACACATGAAACGCCCGCCGCAGGAAGAGATGCGTGCAATGCACAGCCTGATTGCCAGCGACAGCTTCGACAAAGCTAAGGCTGAAGCACAGATTAACAAGATGGAAGAGCAGCATAAGACCATGATGCTGTCTCGTCTGGAAACCCAGAACAAGATTTACAACATTTTAACGCCGGAACAGAAAAAGCAGTTTAATGCTAATTTTGAGAAGCGTCTGACAGAACATAATGCACCGGAAGGTAAAATGCCTCCTGCGCCTGCCGAATAATCGACCCGGCATACGATCTTAAGACCGCCGAAGTTGCCCATAAATGCCGATGGCTATGGGCAGCTCCGGCGGTTTTCTCATTTATCGCTTCCAGAAGTCATCAAAAACGGTAATCGGCGGACGGCGTTTGTGCTCCGTCTTCAGATACCAGCCTTCGATAATCTTCGCCTGTTCAGGCGCCAGGGTTTTACCTTCCAGATAGTCGTCAATGTTGTCATAAGTGACGCCCAGCGCGACCTCGTCCGGCAGAGAAGGGCGGGAATCTTCAAGGTCAGCGGTGGGGGCTTTCAGATAAAGATGCTCAGGGCAGCCCAGCGCGGCGAGCAGCTGTTTGCCCTGGCGCTTGTTGAGGCGGAAGATGGGGTTAATGTCGGTGCCGCCGTCGCCGTATTTGGTGAAGAAGCCGGTTATCGCTTCCGCTGCATGATCGGTACCGACCACCACGCCGTGGGTCATCCCCGCGATGCTGTACTGGGCCTTCATGCGCTCACGGGCTTTTTCATTGCCGCGAACGAAGTCGCTCAGCTCAATGCCTGCTTCGCGCAGCGCCTGTTCGCTGGCCAGCACGGCTCCCTTAATATTGACCGTCAGTACGCGGTCCGGCTGAATAAATTCGATGGCATCCTGACAGTCCTGTTCGTCGGCCTGCACGCCATAGGGCAGGCGGACCGCGATAAACTGCAGCGCACTGTCGCCGGTTTCCGCGCGCAGCTCGTTAATGGCCTGTTGGCACAGCTTGCCGGTTAGCGTCGAATCCTGACCGCCGCTGATTCCCAGCACCAGGGATTTGATAAACGGATAGGTTTTCAGATATGCCTTGAGAAAATCCACGCTGCGGCGGATCTCTGCTTGTACATCTATTTGTGGTTTTGCGCCGAGCGCCTGAATGATCTCTTGCTGTAATGCCATTTACCCCTCCGGAATGAGTGTGCCAGCCTTGCCGATAGCCCATCAGAACAAAGTGTTAAAGCTACCTCTTTGACGGTAAAACGACAAGGATCACAGTTTTACCAGAGGTAAATAAATCCGATTCATTAACCTGATTGGCGTTGATTTCGGCGTATCGGTTGATAATTAGCAATATTTATTCCAGGCTTAAAAAACATCGAACGAAAGGAGAGGGAAGATGAAAAAGCATGTTGCAGGACTTCTGGGGGCCGCAGCCGTACTGGCAATGCTGGCAGGCTGTACCGCTTACGATCGTACCAAAGACCAGTTCACACAGCCGGTTGTGAAAGATGTGAAAAAAGGGATGAGCCGTTCACAGGTGATGCAGGTCGCCGGCAAGCCGTCGTCGGAAGTGACGATGATCCACGCACGCGGCACGTGCCAGACCTATATCCTGGGTCAACGTGATGGTAAAGCTGAAACCTACTTTGTGGCCCTGGATGACACCGGTCACGTTATCAATTCCGGCTATCAGACCTGCGCTGAGTACGATACCGATCCGGCGGTTAAGAAGTCATAATCGCGCATCTAGAGGACATCTACGAAAGCCCGACCTTAGCGTCGGGCTTTTTTATCAGATGTCATGCTTATTTCTTGTCGCGAATTATTTTGAGTAAAGTGTGAAGGTAGTCAAAACAAGAGGTCAATGAGAGACAATTTTTGGGTCTTAGGAATTATCGGTAGGCAAATTGTTGCCGTATACTCAAGGCATAAACAGTAGATAACTCATCTGTTACATACGAGGGTTATGGGCACATGGAACATCGCCCGATGATGACAGATTTCACAAGTTGAGGAAGCGTGAATGGAAAAGAAACATATCTATCTTTTTTGCTCTGCCGGAATGTCCACTTCATTGTTGGTATCCAAAATGCGTGCACAGGCTGAGAAATACGAAGTACCGGTCGTGATTGAAGCCTTCTCGGAAACATTTGCCGGTGAGAAAGGTCCGCAGGCTGATGTTATTTTACTCGGCCCGCAAATCGCCTATATGTTGAACGATATTAAAAAGATTTTACCGAACAAGCCGGTTGAGGTTATTGATTCAACGCTGTATGGCAAGGTCGATGGTTTAGGTGTGCTTAAGGCAGCTGTTGCTGCAATTAAAAAAGCAGCTGCGCAGTAATTTTTTTATTTTTCCCGTCAAAGAGTTATTTCATATTTAATCGCCGCAATTTTATTGCGGCCCTTTAAGGGTATTTTTCTATGAGTAAAGTGATCGATTCGCTTGAAAAGGTACTCCTTCCTTTTGCTGTTAAAATAGGAAAGCAGCCACACGTCAATGCCATTAAAAACGGCTTTATTAAATTAATGCCACTGACCCTCGCGGGGGCCATGTTTGTATTAATTAATAACGTTTTTCTGAGCTTTGGTGAGGGGTCATTCTTCTATTCAATGGGCATTCGTCTGGATGCGTCCACCATTGAAACATTAAACGGCTTTAAAGCCATCGGCGGTAACGTTTATAACGGTACCTTAGGCATTATGTCGCTGATGGCACCTTTCTTTATCGGTTCAGCGTTAGCCGAAGAACGCAAAGTTGACCCGATGGCCGCAGGCTTAATTGCAATTGCCGCGTTTATGACCGTTACACCGTACAGCGTAGGCGAAGCCTATGCCGTAGGCGCTAACTGGTTAGGCGGGGCAAACATTATTTCCGGTATCATTATCGGTCTGGTTGTTGCCGAACTGTTCACCTTTGTGGTGCGCCGTAACTGGGTCATCCGTTTGCCGGATAGCGTACCGGGCTCGGTGTCCCGTTCGTTCTCAGCGGTTATCCCGGGGTTCATTATTCTGTCCATCATGGGGATTATCTCCTGGGCGCTGACCCACTGGGGCACCAACTTCCACCAGATCATCATGGACACCATCTCTACGCCGCTGGCTTCTATGGGTCACGTCGTGGGCTGGGCTTACGTTATCTTTACCTCGCTGCTGTGGTTCTTCGGTGTGCACGGTTCCCTGGCGCTTTCCGCGCTGGACAGCGGCATCATGACCCCATGGGCGCTGGAAAACATCTCTCTGTACCTGCAGTACGGTTCTGTTGAAGCCGCGGTTGCCGCCGGTCACCAGTTCCACATGTGGGCGAAGCCGATGCTGGATTCCTACATCTTCCTCGGCGGTACGGGTGCAACGCTGGGTCTGATCATCGCTATCTTCATCGCCTCTCGCCGCGAAGATCACCGTCAGGTTGCTAAGCTGGCGCTGCCGTCAGGCATCTTCCAGATTAACGAACCGATTCTGTTCGGTCTGCCAATCATCATGAACCCGGTTATGTTTATTCCGTTCATCCTGATTCAGCCGCTGCTGGCCGCGATTACCATGACCGCGTATACCCTGGGCATCATCCCGCCAATCACCAACGTGGCGCCATGGACAATGCCAACCGGTCTGGGTGCATTCTTTAACACCAACGGTAGCGTAGCCGCACTGATTCTGGCGCTGTTCAACCTGGGTGTCGCAACGCTGGTCTACATGCCGTTCGTGATTATCTCGAATAAAGCGCAGGCCACCATTGACAAAGAAGAAAGCGAAGAAGACATCGCCGCTGCTCTGAAATTCTAATGCCAATGCGGTATGGAGCGAACCTCCATACCGCCCTCACAAAAGGGAATAAGTATGTTCGATCTGGATAATGTTGTTGCTGAGGACGTGCAGGAAAACGATCTCGAAGAAGTGGTGATGGGTCTGATTATCAACTCAGGTCAGGCGCGTAGCCTGGCATACGCCGCGCTGAAGCAGGCAAAGCAGGGTGAATTTGAGGCCGCGAAGGCGACCATGGAACAGTCCCGCATCGCGCTGAGCGAAGCACACCGCGTACAGACGCAGCTGATTGAAAGCGATGAAGGTGAAGGCCGCATGAAGGTTAGCCTGGTGCTGGTTCATGCGCAGGATCATCTTATGACGTCAATGTTAGCGCGCGAGCTGGTTGCTGAATTGATCGAACTTCACGAGAAGGTACAATAGGCTTTTCCCTATGAGGCAACCAAAGATGATCACCATGGAAATCAACACCGCCCGAGAACAACAGCTCTTTAACGGTAAGAATTTTCATGTCTTCATCTACAACAAAACGGAAAGCATCAGCGGGCTGCACCAGCATGACTACTACGAGTTCACCATCGTACTGACCGGGCGCTATTATCAGGAGATAAACGGCAAGCGGGTCATGCTGGAGCGCGGAGACTTTGTTTTCATCCCGATGGGTTCGCACCACCAGAGCTTTTACGAGTTTGGCGCGACGCGGATCCTCAACGTCGGGATCAGCAAAGACTTCTTCGACACCCATTATCAGGCGCTGGTACCGTTTGCTTTGGTTGCTTCGCAAGTCTATTCGATTAAAAGCACGTTTCTTAGCTACATTGAGTCCGTTATTTCTTCGCTGCATTTTCGTGAAACGGAATTTGACGAATTTATTGAACTGGTTTCCTTCTATGTGATTAACCGCTTGCGGCATTACCGTGAAGAACAGGCGCAGGATGTTACGCCAGCGTGGTTAAAATCCACCGTTGAAGCCATGCACGATAAATTAAAATTTGGTGAAGGTGCTCTGGAAAATATGGTCGAGTTATCCGGAAAAACTCAGGAATACTTAACTCGAGCGACCCAGCGCTACTATGGCAAAACGCCAATGCAGATCATTAATGATATCCGCATTAACTTCGCCAGAAAACAGCTTGAAATAACCAACTACTCGATTACCGATATTGCCTATGAGTCAGGGTATAGCAGCCCAAGTTTGTTTATTAAAACATTCAAAAAGCTCACCTCATTCACGCCGAGCAATTATCGGAAGCAACTGACGGTTATTAAATAACGCGCTGCGGAGTTTCGCCGCAGCTCTGAATTAAAGACTTTAACTATCCACGCATAATGTGGAGGGTAACCCACGTTTAACTTGTGGATCACGAGGGAGAAAAGTATGAGCCAGAAATTAAAAGTTGTCACAATTGGTGGTGGTAGCAGCTATACGCCGGAATTACTGGAAGGTTTTCTCAAGCGCTATCATGAACTGCCGGTCAGCGAACTGTGGCTGGTGGACGTGGAAGATGGCCAGGAGAAGCTGGACATCATTCACGCACTTTGTGAGCGCATGGTAGAAAAGGCCGGCGTGCCGATGAAGGTCTATAAGACGCTGAACCGCCGTGAAGCCCTCAAAGATGCCGACTTCGTGACCACCCAGCTACGCGTGGGCCAGCTTAAAGCCCGTGAAAAAGATGAACGCATTCCGCTGAGCCACGGTTACCTGGGCCAGGAAACCAACGGTGCGGGCGGCCTGTTTAAAGGTCTGCGCACTATTCCGGTGATTTTCGACATCATTAAAGATGTTGAAGATGTTTGCCCGAACGCGTGGGTTATCAACTTCACCAACCCGGCCGGGATGGTGACCGAGGCGGTGTATCGCCATACCAACTTCAAGCGTTTTATCGGCGTATGCAACATTCCGATCGGCATGAAGATGTTCTTCACCGACGTGCTGCGACTGACAGAGAAAGACGATCTTTCCATCGACCTGTTTGGTCTGAACCATATGGTCTTCGTGCGTGATGTGATCGTCAACGGCGAGTCCCGTTTTGCCGAACTGCTGGACGGCGTGGCCTCCGGTACGCTGTCTGCCAACACGGTGAAGAACATTTTCGACATGCCGTTCAGCGAAGGGCTGCTGCGCTCCCTGAATCTGCTGCCGTGTTCTTATCTGCTGTACTACTTCAAGCAGAAAGAGATGCTGGCTATCGAAATGGGCGAGTACTACAAAGGCGGCGCGCGCGCGCAGGTGGTGCAGAAGGTTGAGAAACAGCTGTTTGAGCTGTACAAGAATCCGGATCTGAACGTCAAACCGAAGGAGCTGGAACAGCGCGGTGGAGCGTATTACTCCGACGCGGCGTGTGAAGTGATCAACGCTATCTACAACGATAAGCAGACCGAACACTACGTCAACATTCCGCACCATGGGCACATTGACAATATTCCGGCGGACTGGGCCATTGAGGTCACTTCTATTCTGGGCCGCGACGGCGCGAAACCGCACCCGCGTGTGACCCATTTCGATGAGAAGGTGCTGGGCCTGATTCACACCATCAAAGGCTTCGAAATTGCCGCAAGCCAGGCGGCTATCAGCGGTGAATTCAACGATGTGCTGCTGGCGCTGAACTTAAGTCCGCTTATCCACTCTGATAAAGATGCAGAGGTGCTGGCGCGCGAACTGATTCTGGCCCATGAAAAATGGTTGCCGAACTTCGCCGCCACCGTGGAGAAACTGAAACAGTGACAGGAGGCATGATGGAGCGTTTGTTAATCGTTAATGCCGATGATTTTGGCCTGAGCAAAGGGCAGAACTACGGCATTATCGAAGCCTGTAAGAATGGACTGGTTACCTCGACCACCGCGCTGGTTAACGGCGCGGCTATCGACCACGCGGCTCAACTGAGCCGCCGCACGCCAGCGCTGGCGGTGGGGATGCACTTCGTATTGACGCTGGGCGAACCGTTGACGCCGATGCCGGGTCTGACCCGTGAGGGTAAGCTGGGCAAATGGATTTGGCAGATGGCGGAAGAAGACGCGTTGCCGATGGATGAGATTGCCCGCGAGCTGGAGTGTCAGTACCAGCGCTTTGTCGACCTGTTCGACGCTGAGCCGACGCATTTTGACAGCCATCATCACGTGCATATGATCCCGCAAATCTTCCCGCTGGTGGCCGAGTTTGCGAAATCCAAAGGCATTGCGCTGCGGGTTGACCGCACCATTCCGTATCCGTTTACCCTCCCGGAAGGGCTGCGCAGCAGTGAAGGGTTCAGCAGCGAGTTTTATGGCGATGCTATCTCAGATGCGCTGTTCCTTGAGGTACTGGATAGCTCTGCCGCGCGCGGCGAGCAGTCCCTGGAAGTGATGTGCCATCCGGCGTTTGTCGACAACACCATTATGGGCAGTGCGTATTGCTACCCGCGTCTGGCTGAACTGGATGTACTGACCTCAGCGTCGTTGAAATATGCTATTGCGGAAAGAGGCTACCGCCTCGGGACATTCCGCGACGTGTAATCCTTGTTTTACCCCCTCAACCCTTTGCCCGACAGCCACCCTGTCGGGCTTTTTTGTGTATGACGATTGCGCGTGAATCCTGCTATCATAAGGGTTTACCGCTTTGTCTTACTGATTGTGAATTTAACTGCTTATGAAACCGCTTCGCCAACAAAATCGGCAGATTATCAGCTATGTCCCCCGTTCCGAACCCGCTCCGCCCGAGCATGCTGTGAAGGTTGAAGGCTTTCGCGACGTGTGGCTGCTGCGCGGCAAATACGTGGCGTTTGTGCTGATGGGCAGCGCGTTTCGACGTTCTCAGGCGTTCAGCGTTCCGGAATCGGCCCAGCGTTGGGCGGTGCAGATGCGTCAGGAAGGGGACATTGAGGCGTAGCAGGTATAACACCGGATATCAAAAAACCGCGGGTGATTAACCCGCGGTTTTTTTGTGCCCCGGAGAGGGGCGGCGATAACGGTAGCCCGACAGATTAGCGGTGGGCTAACTCGGCATCTTCTTCGCTGTTCAATACGTCTTTATCGGTCTGACGCAGCCATTGGCTGGTCAGCGTACCGGCGGTCATTGAGCCACTGACGTTCAGCGCGGTACGCCCCATGTCGATCAGCGGTTCAACGGAGATCAGCAGCGCCACCAGCGTGACCGGCAGACCCATCGCGGGTAGGACGATCAGCGCGGCGAAGGTTGCACCGCCGCCAACGCCCGCAACGCCTGCGGAGCTAACGGTGACCATACCGACCAGGGTCGCAATCCACAGCGGATCCAGCGGGTTAATGCCGACGGTTGGGGCAACCATTACCGCCAGCATGGCCGGGTAGAGGCCCGCACAGCCGTTCTGGCCGATGGTCGCGCCAAAAGAGGCGGAGAAGCTGGCGATAGATTCCGGTACGCCCAGACGACGCGTCTGCGCTTCAACGTTCAGCGGGATGGAGGCCGCGCTGGAGCGACTGGTGAAGGCGAAAGTCAGCACTGGCCATACTTTACGGAAGTATTTCAGCGGGCTGACGCCGTTGACGCCCAGCAGAATGCCGTGCACAACGAACATAATCAGCAGGCCCAGGTATGAGGCAACCACAAAGCTGCCCAGCTTGATGATGTCCTGCAGGTTAGAACCGGCAACCACTTTGGTCATCAGCGCCAGTACGCCGTACGGCGTCAGCTGCATGACCAGACGCACCAGCTTCATGACCCAGCCCTGTAAGGTGTCGATAGCCGTCAGCACGCGCTGGCCTTTCGGCGCGTCATCTTTCAGCAGCTTCAGCGCAGCAACGCCGAGGAAAGCGGCAAAGATAACCACGCTGATGATTGACGTTGGGTTAGCACCCGTCAGGTCAGCAAACGGATTTTTCGGCACAAACGACAGCAGCAGCTGAGGAACGCTGAGGTCGGCCACTTTACCTGCGTAGCTGCTCTGAATTGCGTTCAGGCGTGCCGTCTCGGCGGTGCCCTGTACCAGACCTTCGGCGGTCAGGCCGAACAGGTTGGTGACCAGTACGCCGACCAGCGCGGCAATCAGCGTGGTGAACAGCAGAGTACCAATGGTGAGCACGCTGATTTTACCCAACTGAGAGGCGTTGTGCAGACGGGCCACCGCGCTCAGAATCGAGGCGAAGACCAGCGGCATGACAATCATTTGCAGCAGCTGTACGTAACCGTTGCCGACAACGTTAAACCACTGAATAGAGTCTTTGAGTACCTGGCTATCAGACCCGTAAATAAGCTGCAGTGCAAGCCCGAAGACCACGCCGATAACCAGACCGACCAGCACTTTTTTTGCCAGACTCCACTGCTTGTGACGCGTTTGCGCCAGCGCCAGCAGCAATACGGCGAACACAACGATGTTCGCGATTAATGGAAGGTTCATCCCCGTTCTCCTGAAGCATTTTCCACGCCGTCTGCGGGCAGTAAAGATGCCGCAGCGGGTGTCTTTTTAGGACAAACCCGTAAAGATTTGTCTGGATGTGAGAAGGTTAACAGAACTGAAAAAAGTCCGCTTATATCCAAATGGAATGGATTATGCCAAAAAAGACATTATCGCTGGATTATTGCTCAGCCCGGCGATTAATAAAGCGATCGAAGTCGTTTTGCAGCAAATTAATCATCGACGAAGACCAGCGCACCACGCTGTTGTCTGGCAGCGATTGCGGCATAAAAACGGCGTAGGCAAACAGCGCCATGCACAGTACGCGCTCTAATTGGTTGCCCTTGCGCGGTGCGAGAATCGGCAAACGAAAGCGCCAGCGGCACGGCCAGAGTAGCGGTACGCCGGCGGGCGTGAGCATATCGGCAAGAATGTGGCTCAGGTAGCCCAGCACCATGCCCTGTACGGCATCGGCGGGGACAATCCAGCTATCCGGGACTTTCAGGTAGAAAAGGGTTAGCGCGCCGAACACGGCGAGCAGGCTGTGGGTAAAGCCGCGATGGCCGCACATTCGGGCGATGGGTTTAGACAGCCAGCTGAGCCGTTGCCCGAGGAAGGAGCGCGGATGGTCGATGTCCGGAAGCAGACAAGTTAATATCGCCGAAGGCACGATGTGCCACCAGTCTCCTTGTGCGAGTACCGGCGTCAGTTCGGCATTTTTAGCAAATACCGCGCAGGCGATAGAAAAGAGCAGATGACCTTCCGCCGTCATGATAAAACCCATTAATCTGTGAATTCATACAGTATAGGGTTTTTGTACAGTAGGCGGAAGAGGTTACGGTGTAACTCTTTGTCAAAAAATTAACGTGCCAGCCAGCCACCGTCTACGGCTATCGTATAGCCATTGATGTAGTCTGATGCCGGCGAGGCAAGAAACACCACCGGGCCTTTGAGATCGTCCGGCGTTCCCCAGCGACCGGCGGGAATGCGTTCGAGGATGGCTTTATTGCGCTCGACGTCATCACGCAGCGCCTCGGTGTTGCTGGTCGCCATGTAGCCCGGGGCGATGGCGTTAACGTTGATGCCATGCTGCGCCCATTCGTTAGCCAGCAGGCGGGTGATACCTAATACGCCGCTTTTGGAGGCGGTGTAGGATGGCACACGGATGCCGCCCTGGAAAGAGAGCATTGACGCAATATTGATAATCTTGCCGCCGCTGCCCTGGCTCAGGAACTGCTTTGCTACCGACTGGGAAAGGAAGAATACGGATTTCAGATTCAGGTTCATGACGTCGTCCCAGTCTTTTTCGCTGAAGCTCAGCGCATCTTCGCGACGGATAGTCCCGGCGTTATTCACCAGAATATCGATGCGGCCAGCGGCAGCAACGGCGGCCGGCACGATATCGGCGATCCCCTCAGGTCGGCCGAGATCGGCCTGAATAGCAAACATCCGGCGGCCCAGCGCGGCCACTTTTTCTGCGGTTTCCTGCGGGATACTGCGGCTGACGCTCACGATATCGCAGCCGGCTTCCGCCAGCCCCAGCGCCATCCCTTGACCAAGACCTTTATCACACCCGGTCACCAGCGCGACTTTACCTTGCAGATTGAAAGTATGAAGCATGATTTCGACCCCTGTATTTGGTTTTTATCGTTATGAGAAGACTTACAGGGCTAGAGCATAGAAGGGCATAGCAGAAATTTCAAATAAAAATAAAACAGCGTTTCATTTTTATGATTGGGTTGGCATTTGCGGGCACAATTGGTGCCCGCATTATCATTAGCCGCACAGATTTTCGCGGGTCAGATATTCCAGCGACGTCAGTTTAACGTCGGCAAGCGCAAAACGCGGGTCGAGCTGGCTTTCTGCGGCAGGCACGACAATCGAGCGCATGCGGGCGGCCTTGCTGGCGACCATGCCGTTCACGGAATCTTCCAGCGCCACGCAGCACAGCGGGTCAACGCCTAGCGCCGCCGCACAGTTGAGATACACCAGCGGGTGCGGTTTGCTGTAGGGCAGGCTGTCGGCGGAAGCGAGCGCATCGAACTGGTCACGCAGGTCGAACATGGTCAGCACTTTTTCCAGCATATACAGCGGAGAGGCCGAGGCCAGGCCCACTTTTAGCCCCTGCGCTTTACACAGGGCGACGGCTTCGCGTACCCCCGGCAGCAGTGGACGCGTTTGCTCAACCAGCGCAATCACGCGGGCAATCATGCGTTCAACGACCGTCGCGCGGTCCGGGCCGCTCCAGGGTTGTTGACCGAACCACAGATCCACCACCAGGTCGATGCGCAAACCGCGGGTGTCAGGAAGCTCGTGTCGGCGGGAGAAATCGACGCCCAGTTCGCTCAGTACTTCGTGTTCGGCGCGATCCCACAGCGGCTCAGAATCGATCAGTAAGCCATCCATATCGAAAATAGCGGCGCGTATTTGACGCTCGGCGGACATAACTACCTCTCCTTTAGGGTAACGAATGCGGCTTAATGGTATATCATATCGCGCGTAAAGTCGGGCGAAAGTCGCCTTCAGCAGGTAGACTTCATAAGCACTTAGCCCGAGATTCAGGCGTCTTAACAAGGGGAACTCATGACGTATCAACAAGCTGGACGCATTGCCATCCTCAAGCGTATCGCCGGGTGGGTGATATTTATTCCTGCGCTTATCTCTACGCTGATTTCCGTGCTGAAATTCATGTACGAGCACAGTGCAAAGCAGCCGGGGATCGATGCCGTCATGATGGATTTCGTACACGTGATGGTCGACATGATGCGTTTCAATACGCCGTTTTTGAATCTGTTCTGGTACAACTCGCCGCAGCCGGACTTTCAAAACGGGCTGAATATCATGTTCTGGATTATCTTTGCGCTGATCTTTGTGGCGCTGGCGCTGCAGGATTCCGGGGCGCGGATGGCGCGTCAGGCGAAGTTTCTGCGCGAAGGGGTGAACGATCAGCTCATCCTGGAGAAAGCGAAAGGGGCGGAAGGGCTGAGCCGTGAAGCGCTGGAGGCGCGGGTAGAGGTACCTCGCCATACGATTTTTGTGCAGTTCTTCCCGCTGTATATTTTGCCGATTATCGTCATCGCGATCGGTTATTTCGTTCTGAAGGTGCTGGGTTTTCTCTAATGCAGGCCGGATAGGGCGTTTACGCCGCTATTCGGTCATCTGACCGTATCCGGTCGACAAACAATAGGCCCGGCGATTCATTGCCGGGCCTATTGTTTTATGCAGCGGGAATGGCGCGCGGTTTGCCCTGAGGGTCGACCGCAACGTAGATAAACAGCGCCTCGGTGGCTTTATAGCGCTGGCCAATCGGTTCTGATGAAACCTTCTTGACCCAGACTTCAATATTGATGGTGACCGACGTATTGCCGCGCTTGACGCAGCGTGCGTAGCAGCACACTACGTCGCCGACCGCGACCGGGCGCAAAAACGTCATGCCGTCGACCCGTACCGTCACCACGCGGCCGTGGGCCACTTCCTTCGCCATAATGGCGCCGCCAATATCCATTTGTGACATTAGCCAACCGCCAAAAATATCGCCGTTGGCATTGGTATCCGCAGGCATGGCTAGCGTACGTAATACCAGCTCTCCCTGCGGAGCGTCATTCTGTAGTGTCATTCTTATTCTCTGTGCTTACTTGTGGTCGTCTTGTGGCATATGACGATAGATGTACACGCCGCTCAGTACGGTGAATACCAGCGTCAACGCCGTCAGGCCAAACACCTTAAAGTTTACCCAAATGTTTTGCGGTAACCAGAAGGCGATATAAATATTTGCCAGCCCGCAGAGGATGAAAAACACCGCCCAGGCGAGGTTCAGCTTCGACCAGACCGCGGCCGGCAGGGTAATCTCTTTGCCGAGCATGCGCTGAATCAGCGGCTTTTTCATTACCCACTGGCTCACCAGCAGCGCGCCGGCGAACAGGGCGTAAATCACCGTCACCTTCCACTTAATGAACTCGTCGTTGTGGAAGAAAATGGTCAAACCGCCGAAGAACGCCACCACGATAAAGGTGATCAGGGCCATTTTTTCGACTTTGCGATAGCGCACCCAGCTGTAAATCAGGACCACGGCGGTGGCGACAATCAGCGCGCCGGTTGCCGCATAGATATCATAAATTTTATAAAAAGCGAAAAAGACAACCAGCGGTAAGAAATCCAGAAACTGCTTCATACTTCGATTCCGTAGTTCAGCGCCGCCCGCCAGCGGGCGGCATCAGATTATTGACGAATAAGCATATACACGCGGAATAAATAGATCAGCAACAGGGCGGAAACCAGGTTACTGAGCGCATTAACCACTACGGCGCCAAGGTACGGCGTCAGGAAGGCAAAGCTTGATGCAAACAGCAGCAGCAGCGTTTTGCCAGCATCCAGCCCACGACGGCGGGCGCAATCAGGCGCATATTAGCCCAGCCGAGTCGGGTACTGTGCCGAATGGCGGCAAAGACACCCAGCTTGTCCTGGACCAGCATGACCGGCGCGAACGCCAGCACGATAGCCAGCAAAATGCCCGGCACCACGATCAGCATGACGCCCATCTGGACGAGGAAGGTACTGATAAAAATCAGCACCAGCAGCTTCGGCAGCACCGGCGCGCTGGCGCCAATGGCGCGAAGCGCGCTCACCGGCTGCCCGGCAGAGATGAGCTGAATCATCAGCAGAATACCGCCCGCAAGGATGGCATTACCAATCAGCCCGGCAAAGGTCGATGCCGCAGAGGAGCGCAGCAGGATCTGCTGTTGCTCCGGCGTCATGTTCTGAACCAAATCAAACAGCCCCGTACTGCCGGCGAGATGATCGCCGGTTGTCAGCGTCGCCAGCTGTTCATCGCTGGGGGAAAAGGCATGGCCAAGCACCACCGTGATAAATGAACAGAGCAAGGCAATCAGTAAAATGGTGACGAACTGATTGCGGAAAAAATTACCCGTGTCACGGTATACAGACTGCGCCGTGATAGACATGCACTCTCCTTGAGTATTGCAGGTGTTAATTAGCCGGCAATTGTACCGCAAATCGCGCCTGCGTAGCAGCCTCTGCGCCAGCTCCGCTAAGTATATCTTTGTAAAGAGGTTCCAGCGGCGGCAGGCCGTATCGCGCGCGGGCGCGATTGCACGCTTCGTTGAGTTCGCCGTTCTCACCGGACATCGCGAACTCGCGGCACGGAGAGGGACGGTGAGCATAGATAGTACAACTGACGGAATCGCCTATCGTGCCCGAAAGGGCCGAGCAGCGCGACTGACGCTGGTTAGTGCCGGTCATACAGCGCAAAAAGGGGGTAACAGGCTCAGTAAGCTGCGCGGGGACGGGGCCACCTGCATCATCACCTTCTGCCCAGTAAAAAGAGACTCGAAAATACGCACAACAGGCACCGCACGTCATGCACGGGTTGATTTCACTCATGATTACACCTGATCAAAACGCATCAACAATATTGTCGTGTCCTAAATTATCCAGCCGCTGAGAAGCCGACAAGAGGAGACAAAAAAAATTTTCCGACAAATCAATAAAATTGATATGGCTATTAATAACGGTTGTGACATAAAGCCACAAAATTGATCTGGATTAACAAATGTTAAATCTAATGACTTTGTGTGATCCGTGACGGATCAAAAGTAACTCATTGTGGGTATATTTGCCGCGCTTGAAAAACCATAATGAGGAAGTGGATATGAAAAAGTTAGCAGCGGTTGCATTGGCGTTAAGTACTGTTTCCGGCGGCGCCTGGGCGCATGAAGCCGGCGAGTTTTTTATTCGTGCGGGTTCGGCAACGGTACGTCCTACGGAAGGATCGGATAGCGTCCTCGGCAGTCTGGGAAGCTTTAACGTCAGTAATAACACCCAGTTAGGCTTAACCTTTACCTATATGGCGACTGACAATATTGGTATTGAACTGCTGGCCGCCACGCCGTTCCGTCATAAGGTTGGCACGGGCCCTACCGGCGATATCGCCACTGTCCATCATTTACCGCCGACGCTGATGGCGCAGTGGTACTTTGGCGACGCGCAGAGCAAATTCCGTCCTTATATTGGCGCGGGTATTAACTACACCACCTTCTTTGATAATGATTTCAATAAAACCGGTAAAGAGGCGGGGCTGTCGGATCTCAGTCTTGACGATTCCTGGGGCGCGGCCGGGCAGGTGGGGCTGGATTATCTGATCAACCGCGACTGGCTGATCAACATGTCCGTCTGGTACATGGATATCGACACCAACGTGAAGTTTAAACACAATGGCGTGAACCAGAGCGTCAGTACCCGACTGGATCCGTGGGTGTTTATGTTCTCGGCGGGTTATCGCTTCTAAGGCGTTCCCGGCGGCAATTTATGCGGTCGGGATGTTTTTCTAGCGGCAGGCCTCGGTAGTGATTTTCACCGCCAGCCTGGCCGCGCGCCCTTGGGCGATAGAACGCGGAATCAGGTAGATCATATTCGGACCCGGCGTCAGCGCCATGCCCAGCGAGACGGTGATTTTTTCATCCTACGATGCCAGGCTTTACTGCGGAGGTCATTGTTAGTGGGAAGGTCAGTTACGCCAGGCGTAGCGTTTCGGGCGAAAAAAAAAGCCCGCATCGGATGCGGGCAAAAATACTGGAAGCAATGTGAGCAATGTCGTACCGAATACCTGAGTGATTTGCTCAACTACTCGGTAATGAGAAAGATAATATTTCTCATTTAAGATATCAACCCTATCTTTTGTGTGAAAGCGATTTTTTTATCCGAGGGTGAAGACCGTCCGTTTCAGACTATTGTCCAGTGACCAGGCTGTGGCAACGTTTTGCAGCGGCACGGGCGTGGTGGCGATGGTAAATCCGCCCGCAACCGCCGCATTCAGCATCTCGCCGGTCGCCTGCAACAGCTGCGACATTGGCAGGCTGCCAATCCCGCTTCCCATTAGCCGCAGCGGGGCGGATCGCAGTATCGCGCCGTTAAGCGCAATGTCGCTTCCCGCGAGTGACCCGACCTGTACGTAACGAATGGGGGTGTGGCCGCGGCTGTATTTCGCCAGCGCCGGCAGCATCAGTTCCGCGCTGTGCCCCCAGAGATAATCGACGACGACATCAATCCCCAGGTTGGCCTGAACGGCGAATTCGGCGCTGAGGGCGGTGTCATCTCCGGTGAGCAGGATGCTGATATCAGCGTCCAGTGCCGCCAATGCGCTGGGGTTACGCCCGGTAGCGATCACTTTGCTGGCCCCGAGATGGCGGGCAATTTGCACCGCTAGCTGTCCGGCGCTGCCGGTTGCGCCGTTGACCAGTACGGTTTCACCGGCCCGGAAATTCGCGCGCTTCACCAGCGCCGCCCAGGCGGACATGCCTGGATTGGCCATCGCCGCGGCGGTGATATCGTCCAGGTCGTCCGGCAACGCAAAGCAGTTCTGACGGTCAACAGGGGCGTACTGCGCCATGCTGCCCCACGGCGCGGTTGGAAAGGCAAAATAGACTCGTTCACCGGAAGGGAGCGTGCCGGTGCCGTCGATGCCGACGACAAACGGCAACCTGCCGTCAAAGCTGTAATGTTTACCCGAGGCGCGGCTTTTCACGACGTGGCTGATGGCGGCGGCACGGACGCGAATCCGCGTCTGTTCATCGCCCACCGGCGGTTCATCAAAATCGGACCATACCGGGCCCTGGTCAAGGTCAAAAACGACGGCTGCTTGCATAAAGGTGTCTCCAGAAGATAATTATGTGTAAAATGCACATATCAGATAACGGCACTATACTTGGTTGGAAAATATATGCAATATGCACATAATAATTATGACATCACGGACTTCCACGGTGCGCTGCTGGATATTATCGGCGTCATGAATCAGCCGGCCCGCGACGAACAGCTGTTACAGGCGGCGGGCGTTCAGCTTGAACAGCTGCTGTTTCCGCTGCTGGTGGCGATTGGTCGCTGTGGGCCGATAGGCGTGGTGGAGCTGGCGGATAACCTCGGGCGGGATTACACCACCGTCAGCCGCCAGGTGAAGAAACTTGAAGCTCAGGGGCTGGCACATAAGCAGCCGAACGAACGCGACAGGCGGATTAGCGAAGTGACGCTGAGCGAGCAGGGGCAGGCGATTTTTGCGCAGATAGCGGTCGCGCGGCAGACGCTGATGAATCGGGTACTGGAGAACTGGTCGCCGGAAGAGGTACAGACGCTGTTTACGCTGACGCGTAAATACGCCGACAGCCTGCAACAGCAATAAGCCGCCCGACGAGCGTCAGGCGGCTTGAGGCGTTACGCCGATTTGGTGGCCGCTTTCATACGGGCCACAAAGCGTGAAAGCTCATCCAGCATTGCCTGCGGATTGTCGACGTTACGCTCAATGATTTTGACAATGGCGGAGCCCGAGATAGCCCCGGCGGCACCGGCTTCAATCGATGCGGATACCTGATCCGGCGCAGAGATACCAAAGCCCTGCAGCGGCGGCGCGGCGTTGTACTCTGCCAGTTTCGCCACCAGGTGGTGCAGCGGCAGGGCGGCGCGGGTTTCGGTACCCGTCACGCCCGCACGGGAGAGCAGATAAGTGTAACCACGACCGTGTTCGGCGATCTGACGCAGCAGCTCGTCGTCGGCGTTCGGCGGGCAGATGAAAATCGGTGCCACGTTATGACGCATGGCGGCCTGACGGAACGGCGCGGACTCTTCCACCGGCACATCGGCGACCAGTACGGAGTCGACGCCTACGCGCGCGCATTCGGCGTAGAACTCGTCAATGCCGCGGTTGAACACCAGGTTGGCGTACATCAGCAGGCCAATCGGAATCGTCGGGTGCTTCTGGCGAATAGCCGCCAGCATCTCAAAGCACTGAGTCGGCGTGACGCCAGAAGCAAACGCACGCAGGGTCGCGTTCTGGATGGTTGGGCCATCGGCCAGCGGATCGGAGAACGGAATACCCAGCTCAAGCGCATCGGCGCCGCCTTCAATCAGCGCATCAATGATTTTCAGTGATTGTTCCGGATTCGGATCGCCTAAGGTGACGAAGGGAACAAACGCGCCTTCCTTGCGGGCCTTCAGTTGAGCAAACAGGTTGTCATAGCGTTCCATCAGATTTCCCCTCGCGCTTTCAGAATATCGTGTACGGTAAAGATGTCTTTGTCGCCGCGCCCGGACAGGTTTACGACCAGCAGCTGCTCTTTTTCTGGGTTTTCACGCATCATTTTCAGCGCGTGGGCCAGGGCGTGGGAGGACTCCAGCGCCGGGATAATCCCTTCATGGCGGCTGAGTTCCTTGAACGCATCCAGCGCTTCGTTATCGGTAATCGAGACGTATTCAGCACGGCCAATGCTGTTCAGGAAGGCGTGCTGCGGCCCAACGGACGGGAAGTCCAGACCCGCAGAGATTGAGTAAGACTCTTCAATCTGGCCTTCATCAGTCTGCATCATCGGCGATTTCATACCAAAGTAGATGCCGACACGGCCGTGTTTCAGCGGCGCGCCGTGTTCGCCGGTTTCAATACCGTGACCGGCTGGCTCAACGCCAATCAGACCAACGCTGGTTTCATCGATGAAGTCGGCGAACATACCGATGGCGTTAGAACCGCCGCCGACGCAGGCAATAACCGCATCCGGCAGACGACCTTCTTTTTCACGGATTTGCACTTTGGTCTCTTCACCAATCATGCGCTGGAATTCACGCACGATGGTTGGGAACGGGTGCGGGCCTGCTGCGGTGCCGAGCATATAGTGCGCGGTTTCATAGCTGCCAGACCAGTCGCGCAGCGCTTCGTTACAGGCATCTTTCAGCGTCGCGGAGCCGCTGTGTACCGCAATAACCTCTGCCCCCATCAGGCGCATACGGAAAACGTTCGGCGACTGACGTTCGATATCTTTCGCGCCCATATAGATGCGGCACTTCAGACCGAGCAGGGCACAGGCGAGCGCGGAGGCTACGCCGTGCTGACCAGCACCGGTTTCGGCGATAATTTCGGTTTTACCCATGCGTTTTGCCAGCAGCGCCTGACCCAGAACCTGGTTGGTTTTGTGCGCGCCGCCGTGCAGCAGATCTTCACGCTTGAGGTACAGCGTGGTTTTGGTGCCTGCCGTCAGGTTGCGGCACTTGGTCAGCGCAGTCGGACGACCGGCGTAGTTTTTCAGCAGGTCGGTAAATTCGGCCTGAAATTCGGGATCCTTCTGCGCGCTGACAAACGCTTCTTCCAGCTGGCGCAGGGCGGGCATCAGAATCTGCGGAACGTACATGCCGCCAAATTCGCCGAAGTAGGGGTTCAGTAAAGTACTCATTCTTGCTCCTTAATATGCGCGCAGCGTCTGAAACACCGAGGCCAGTTTGCTGGCATCTTTAATACCCGGTTTTGACTCGACACCTGAATTGAAATCCAGCCCGACGCAGCCGCTTTTGGCTGCATCTACGCAGTTGTCTGCGCTTAACCCACCGGCCAGCATCACATTGCTCAGATCCTGACCTTGTAACAGTGACCAATCAAACCGCTGGCCGGTGCCGCCCTGGCCGTTGTCGAACAGATATCTGTCGACGTGCTTCAGGCTGCGCGGCGGCAGTGCATTGGTGACGCTCAGCGCTTTCCAGATTTGTACATCGGCCGGTAGCGCGGCGCGCAGGTCATCGATGTAGGCCTGTTCTTCATCACCGTGCAGCTGTACCGCACGCAGGGAAAGCGCAGTCGCGCGACCAACAACCTCCGCAACCGGGGCATTGCGGAATACGCCGACGTAGCTCAGCGGCGCGGCGGCGATAACCTCGCGAGCCTGCTCAACGCTTACCGCGCGCGGTGAAGTGGGGACAAAAATCAGTCCGCCATAAATAGCGCCCGCTTCATAGGCCGCCTGGGCATCCTGCGCGCGGGTCAGCCCGCAGACTTTATTCTCCCCCAGCAGTACGCGGCGGACCGCCGCGTTGAGGTCATCGTGCGCCATCATCGCTGAACCGATCAGGAAACCGTTGGCGTAATGGGCCAGCTCACGAACCTGGGCATTCGTGTTGATACCGGATTCGCTGATGACGGTGACCTCGTGACCCAAACGCGGTGCCAACTGGCGGGTACGGTTGAGGTCGATGGAGAGATCGCGCAGGTCGCGGTTGTTGATGCCGACGACTTTTGCCTTCAGCGCAATGGCGCGCTCAAGCTCTTCTTCATTGCTCACCTCGGTCAGCACGCCCATGTTCAGGCTATGCGCCACCGCGGACAGCTGACGATACTGTTCATCGTCCAGCACGGAGAGCATCAGCAGACAGGCGTCCGCCTGGTAGAAACGCGCCAGATAAATCTGATAGGCGTCGATAATAAAGTCTTTGCACAGAATCGGTTGCGGTGCGATACCGCTGACGATCGGCAGAAAATCAAAGCTGCCCTGGAAGTACTTTTCATCGGTCAGTACCGAAATGGCGGAGGCGTAATGCTTGTAAACGTTGGCAATACGTGCCGGATCGAAATCATCGCGAATGACCCCTTTTGACGGAGAGGCTTTTTTGCACTCCAGAATAAACGCGGTGCGGGTGCCGCTGAGCGCATCATAAAAATGACGCTGGCTTGGTTGCACGTCGTTCTGGAACGAGGCTAACGGTTGTTGTTGTTTGCGGGCTTCTACCCAAATCGCTTTATCGGCAACGATTTTTGCTAATACGGTCTGCATTTATTATCCTCTTGCCGCTAATGCGGTTACGCGGTCGTAGGCTGCACCGCTGTGTAGCACGTCCAGCACTTTCTTGACGTTCGCCTTCAGGTCTTCATGACCGTACAGGCGCATCAACATGGCGACGTTTACCGCGACGGCGGACTCATGCGCGGTCTCGCCTTTACCTTGTAGCAAGCGCGTCAGAATGTCACGGTTTTCTTCCGGCGTACCGCCCGCCAGCTCGGCCTGGTGGTAGGGCTTGAGGCCGAAGTCGTCGGCAGTCAGCTGATAGCTTTTGATTTCGCCATGGTTCAGCTCGGCAACCACGGTCGGTGCATGCAGCGACACTTCATCCATGCCGCCGCTGTGTACCACCGCCGCACGCTCATAACCCAGCACACGCAGAGTCTCGGCAATCGGCAGCACCAGCTCCGGGCTGTAAACGCCGATCAGCGCCATCGGCGGGTGCGCCGGGTTAATCAGTGGCCCCAGCACGTTAAACAAGGTGCGGGTTTTCAACTGCTGGCGAACCGGCATGGCGTAGCGGAAACCGGTGTGATACTTCGGTGCGAACAGGAAACAGACGCCCAGTTCGTCCAACGCCGCGCGAGACTTGTCGGCGTTCATGTCGAGATTGATACCAAATGCCGCCAGCAGGTCTGACGAGCCTGATTTACTGGAGACGCTGCGGTTACCGTGCTTGGCGACCTTCAGACCACAGGCCGCGGCCACAAAAGCGCTGGCGGTAGAGATGTTAATGCTGTTGCTGCCATCACCGCCGGTGCCGACAATATCGGCAAACGGATAGTCCGGGCGTGGGAACGGTGCGGCGTTCTCCAGCAGCGCGGTGGCGGCGCCGGCGATTTCGTTCGGGCTCTCGCCGCGAATTTTCATACTGACCAGCGCGGCGGCCAGTTGCTCCGGTTTCACTTCGCCGCGCACCACGGCGGAAAACAGTACGTGGCTTTCCTGCTGGCTCAGCGTTTGTGCCTGATACAGTTTTTCCAGAATCGGCTGGATGGTGTTGCTCTGCTCCAGCTTCTGCAACGCCCATGCCAGCGTTTGTTCCAGCAGACGCGCACCCTGGGTAGTCAGGATGGACTCCGGATGGAACTGAAAGCCGCAGACGCGATCGGCATCGTGACGAACCGCCATCACCATGCCATTAAAGTGGGCGTTGATGGTCAAGCCGGCCGGAATGTTGCTGCCGACCAGCGAGTGGTAGCGCGCTACCGGTAGCGGATTGCTTAAGCCTTCAAACATGGCCTGGCCGTCGTGCTCAATGCTGGACGCTTTGCCATGCAGAATTTCGCCGGCCTGGCCGACGTAGCCGCCGTAGGCTTCCACGATGGCCTGATGGCCGAGGCAGATGCCGATAATCGGCAGCTTGCCGCGCATACGGGTCAGCAGCTCCGGCATGCAGCCGGCTTCGGACGGCGCCCCCGGCCCCGGGGAGAGCATCAGCACCGGGTTATCCATAGTGCCGAGACGGTCGATTAAGGTCTGAGCTGGAACGTGATTACGGTAAATGACCACGTTATGCCCGTTCGCGCGCAGCTGATCTGCCAGGTTATAGGTAAATGAGTCGATGTTATCGAGCAGCAGAATGTCAGCCATCAGAAAATCTCCTGTGCATGATGCGCGGTGGCAATGGCACGCAGCACCGCGCGCGCTTTATTACGGGTTTCATCGGCTTCAGACTGCGGGATGGAATCCAGAACCACGCCTGCGCCAGCCTGAACGGTGGCGATACCGTTTTCAACAAACGCAGAGCGAATAACAATACAAGTGTCCAGGTCGCCGTGTGCGGTGAAGTAGCCCACCGCACCGCCGTAGCTGCCGCGGCGCTTGCCTTCGGCGGCGGCAATCAGCTGCATCGCGCGCACTTTCGGTGCCCCGCTAAGGGTGCCCATGTTCATGCAGGCGCGATACGCGTGCAGCACGTCGAGATCTTTACGCAGCTCGCCGACCACGCGGGAGACGAGATGCATGACGAACGAGTAGCGATCAACTTTGGTCAGGTCCGCGACGTAGCGGCTGCCCGGGGTGCAGATGCGCGCCAGATCGTTACGCGCGAGGTCAACCAGCATTAAGTGCTCCGACAGCTCTTTGTGGTCGGTGCGCATCTCCAGCTCAATACGGCTGTCGAGGTCGCGATCCAGCGAACCGTCGGCGCGACGGCCGCGCGGACGGGTACCGGCAATCGGATAAATTTCAATCTGGCGGCTGGTAGCATCGTACTTCAGCGAACTTTCCGGCGATGCGCCGAACAGGGTGAAGTCGTTGTCCTGCATAAAGAACATGTACGGGCTCGGGTTGCTCTTCTTCAGCACGTCGTAGGCCGCCAGCGGTGACGGGCAGGGCAGTGAGAAGCGGCGAGACGGCACCACCTGGAAAATTTCCCCGGCGCGAATCGCTTTTTGCATCTTGCGCACGACGTCGCCGTACTCTTCATCGCTTTGGTTAGTTTCACAGCGCATGGTGCTGATTTCTTCTACCGGTAGCGCCGACGGCGGCTCATTGAGCTGCTGGCGAACCTGGGCAATACGCTCAAGCAGGCGATCTTTTTCCGCTGCTGATGGCGTAAACAGGCTGGCCTGAATGCGGGTGCTTTTGGTCTGATGGTCGATCACCAGCAGCGTTTCTGCCAGGTAGAAGCAGTAGTCCGGGCAGGCGGTGTCGCTGTCAAGATGCGGTAAATCTTCAAACCCGGCAACCAGGTCGTAGGCGAACAGGCCGCCAAAGAACATGGCTTCGCGTTCGTTCTGCGGCACGTTGACCAGCGTTTGTAACAGACGGAAGGCGTCGAAGACCGACAGCGAGCACAGGCGGGCATCTTCATCCAGCAGCGCACTGACCGCCGGGAAGCGCAGGACGCGGCCGTCAGGCTGATGCGTATTCTCAACGCCCGCGGGCAGTACCGCGTCCAGCAATGGCAGCAGAGACGCGCCGTTGGCGGAGAGCGCCTGAAGGGTGACGGTATCGCCCAGCGCGGTGATGCGCAGTGCGCTATCCACCAGCAGCAGGCTTTTTAAATCGTTTTTACTGTCAATGTCGGCTGATTCAAGCAGCAGCGTGGCCGGGCGCTTCGCGCAGAGTTGGTGAAACAGTGCGGTTGGGTTTTCACGGTAAATCGCGTCACTGGTCAGAAGCTCGAGCATGGGTTTTGGTGTTTGCATCGTTGTTCTCGCCTGTTCTGTATAATCTTTGCTTAATAAAAAGCCCGCTCATTGGCGGGCTGGTATCTGTATGCGTAACGCAGACGTGATGACTTCGCCCTATAGGGAAGTACGCCACCAACCGCCGTGCAGAGCAATCATTTTGCGAGCCATTTGCAGATACCTTTACTAAGTGAACTTGCGTACTAGTTAACTGGTTCATGAAGGCAAAGTCAACCCCTGATTTTAGAATTTCCCGTATTCCCGCTATGATAGGTCGCGAATAACTCTGAGTAGCACAAAGGAAGCCGTTTTGAGCGACACCAATTACGCAGTGATTTACGATCTGCACAGCCATACTCTCGCCTCGGATGGCCGCCTGACGCCGGAAGAACTGGTGCACCGCGCCGGGGAGATGCGCGTGGGGACGCTCGCCATCACCGATCATGATACCGTTGACGCCATTCCGCGCGCGCGGGCAGAAATTGCCCGCGCCGGGCTGCCGTTAACGTTAATTACCGGCGTTGAAATTTCGACGCTGTGGGAAAATCACGAAATTCATATCGTCGGGCTGAATATTGATATTGCTGACCCGGCGTTGACGGCGTTTTTACGCGCCCAGATCGAACGCCGCCAGCAGCGTGGCATGATGATTGCCGAGCGCCTGGAAAAGGCGCATATCCCCGGCGCGTGGGAAGCGGCGCTGGCGCTGGCCGACGGCGGAGCGGTTACCCGCGGCCACTTTGCCCGTTTTCTGGTCGAGCAGGGCAAGGCCAGCAATATCGGCGATGTCTTCAAAAAATATCTCGCGCGAGGGAAAACCGGTTACGTTCCGCCACAGTGGTGTACAATAAGGGAAGCTATTGATGTCATTCATCATTCGGGTGGGGTCGCCGTACTGGCCCATCCGGGGCGGTACAATTTGTCCGCCAAGTGGCTGAAAAGACTGCTGGCACACTTCAGTGAACACGGCGGTGACGCGATGGAAGTGGCCCAGTGCCAGCAGGCGCCTCACGAGCGCGCTCAGCTTGCCACCTATGCCCGTGAATACGGATTACTGGCGTCACAGGGGTCGGATTTCCATCAACCCTGCCCGTGGATTGAGCTGGGCCGCAAACTGTGGCTCCCGGCGGGCGTCGAGGGCGTCTGGCAGCGCTGGGAACAGCCGCAGAATACAACTGAGAGGGAAGCATGAGTCAGTTTTTTTATATCCATCCGGATAACCCGCAGGCGCGTCTGATTAACCAGGCGGTCGAAATTGTGCGTAAGGGCGGCGTTATCGTCTACCCAACCGACTCCGGCTACGCGCTGGGCTGCAAAATTGAAGATAAAGGCGCGATGGAGCGTATCTGCCGCATTCGTCAACTGCCGGACGGCCACAACTTTACGCTGATGTGTCGCGATCTGTCCGAGCTGTCGACCTATTCCTACGTCGACAACGTGGCGTTTCGCCTGATGAAAAACAACACGCCGGGTAACTACACGTTTATCCTGAAAGGGACGAAAGAGGTACCGCGTCGGCTGTTGCAGGAGAAGCGTAAAACCATCGGGATGCGCGTGCCGTCCAACCCGATCGCGCAGGCGCTGCTCGAAACCTTAGGCGAGCCGATGCTCTCTACCTCGCTGATGCTGCCAGGCAGTGAGTTTACCGAGTCTGATCCGGAAGAGATTAAAGATCGCCTCGAGAAAGTGGTCGATCTGATCATTCACGGTGGCTATCTCGGACAGCAGCCGACTACGGTTATCGACCTTACCGAAGATGCACCGGTGGTGGTGCGTGAAGGCGTGGGGGACGTTAAACCGTTCCTGTAATGCTTCTTATAACCCGGCGCCCGCCGGGTTATTGCTATTTCAAGGCTGCAATCTGCGCCAGCATCCACTGCTGTGCTTTTGCCTGTCCGCTGGATGGGCGGTAATAGACTTTTAGCGTATACGGTGGAATAGGGAATGGCGGTGCGTGTAGCGCCAGCTGGCGGGTATCAAACAGTTGATGCACACCACGGCGCGGTAGGGTAATCGCCAGATCGGTTCGACTGACGATGAACGGCGCCGACATAACGCTTGGCAGCTCTACCACCGTATTGCGGCTGACGTGGCGTGATAGCAGGTAGCTGTCAATCGGACGGTGGTGCTCGTTCCATGGGCTAACGACCACGTGACCGAGCTGGAGATACGTTTCTGGGGTCAGCGTCTCTCCCGCCAGCGGATGCCCTTTACGCACCGCAACAACATAATCATCGGTAAACAGCGCCAGCGACGCCAGGCCGTGGCGCGGTTGAACTTTTTCCTCTTCAAATCCCACCGCGAAATTAACGCGCCCTGCGAGTAAGTCTTCCAGCGCATCATATTCCCGTGAATAGATGATACGGACACGAATTCCCGGTGCAGCGGCCTGCAGGCGGGCAATCAGTTCGGGAAAGAAAACGGCGGCGGTATAATCGGTAGCCGCAAAGGTAAAGGTCTGAGTGCTGGTGGCGGGATCGAAGCTGTCGACTTTCCCCAATTCCCCATTGAGCGTTTCCAACGCACGGGAGATCGCGGGAAAAAGCGCGTCGGCTCTTGGCGTGGGCTGCATCTGGCTGTCCTGGCGGACGAAGAGCGGATCCTCTAACGCAACACGCAAACGCGCGAGCGCATGGCTAAAAGCCGATGGGCTGATGGCGAGCTCGCTGGCGGCTTCCGTCACGCTGCCAAGCCGGTAAAGCGCGTCGAACACCAGCAGCAGATTGAGATCGAGCAGGCGAAGATTATGATGCATGATATTCAGTTTAGTAGTGAAAAGAATGCAGCGTGTTCATATCATGTTAGCGCTAAAATAGCGACTTCTTATCGGAGTGCGTTAATCAGGAGGCATTGTGTCACACGTGACTTTTCGTCAGGCGACCGCGGCGGATATTGACCGCTGTTATGAAATCGAATCGGCGGCCTATCCGGCCGACGAGGCGGCAACCCGGGAAAAAATCGCCATACGTATCGCCCGCTATCCACAGGGCTTTTTGTGTATGGAGCTGCACGGAGAAGTGATCGGCTTTATTAATGCCGGCTGCGCCTGGGAGGTGGTGATGTCGGATGAGGCTTTTAAAGAGCTGGTCGGCCACGATCCGGCGGCACCCAATGCGGTCATTATGTCCGTCGTGCTGCATCCGGATTATCAGGGCCAGGGGCTGTCGACGCAAATGATGCAGGCCTTTATCGCCCACCTGCGTCAGCAGGGAAAAACGGCCATTTATCTGATGTGTAAGGCCCAGTACCTGGAGATGTATAAGCGTTTTGGCTATCAATTCCTTAAGCGCTCCGACTCGACGCACGGTGGCGAAGAGTGGTTCGAGATGATGCAAACCCTGTAGCGGGCGGCGGCGCTTTTGCTTCATTCAGACGCTATCATGTCGCGCGCGGTAGAAAAGGGCAGGAACAAGCTGCCCATTTCTTCTAAAATTCGTGTAGTATGTGCGGTCACCATTCTGGGCGGGTAGCCTGCGCTGTTGTAAAGCGCCGCTGCCGGCCTGTTTATGCGGCCCGGTGTATACTTCCCGCGCGGCTAATGAAGTCTCTAAGACGCCTGTGAAGGCGACACCTGAAGGAAGCTCAATGAGCGATAAAAGCGAAAAACTGCAAAAAGTGCTGGCACGCGCTGGCCACGGCTCCCGTCGTGAAATTGAAACGATTATTGAAGCGGGCCGCGTGAGCGTCGACGGCAAAATCGCCAAGCTGGGCGATCGCGTTGAAGTCATCCCTGGTCTCAAAATTCGTATCGACGGGCATCTGATCTCCGTTAAAGAATCCGTAGAACAAATTTGTCGCGTTCTGGCTTATTACAAGCCGGAAGGTGAACTGTGTACGCGTAATGATCCGGAAGGGCGTCCGACCGTGTTCGATCGCCTGCCTAAACTGCGTGGCGCACGCTGGATTGCCGTGGGGCGTCTGGACGTCAACACCTGTGGTCTGCTGCTGTTTACTACCGACGGTGAGCTGGCTAATCGCCTGATGCACCCAAGCCGTGAAGTTGAACGTGAGTACGCGGTACGTGTGTTCGGTGAGGTCGATGACACTAAGGTGCGTCAGCTTTCCCGCGGCGTGCAGTTGGAAGATGGCCCGGCGGCGTTCAAAACCATTAAATTCAGCGGTGGTGAAGGTATCAACCAGTGGTACAACGTGACCCTGACTGAAGGCCGTAACCGTGAAGTACGACGCCTGTGGGAAGCCGTTGGCGTACAGGTTAGCCGACTGATTCGCGTCCGCTACGGCGACATTCCGCTGCCGAAAGGCCTGCCGCGCGGCGGCTGGACCGAGCTGGATTTGGCGCAGACCAACTATCTGCGTGAGCTGGTTGAACTGCCGGCAGAAACGTCCTCAAAAGTGGCGGTGGAAAAAGACCGTCGCCGTATGAAGGCCAACCAGATTCGTCGCGCCGTGAAGCGCCATGCGACCACCGGCAATAGCGGTAACGGCGGCAACCGTCGTTCCAGCACGCGTAACAACCCGAAAGGGTAATGACGTAGGTTCCGGCGGGCGTCCGCCGGAACCATCTTCTCGTTTTCATTCTCTCCTGTGATTGCATTCACACTTCTGTATAAAGACAAAAAACAGGAATTCCCCAGACAAAGAACGCAAAGTGATAAAATAACCCCCGCCATATACTGTCGCTACAGATTACTTAAACAGGTAGCCCGAAATGGAAACAACCCAAAAACTCTCGGCAAGCTATGTGGTTATCGGCGTAAAAGAAAAAATTGGCTATGGCTTTGGCGATTTTGCCTCTAATTTATCCTTCGGTTTTGTTTCGCTCTTTTTATTATTTTTCTATACCAATATCTACGGCATTAGCGCCGTTCAGGCGAGCCTGATATTTGTGATTGCGCGGGTGGTTGACGCCATTTTCAATATTCTGATTGGCTTTGCGATTGATAAAACCCGCAGCCGTTACGGCAAGCTTCGCCCCTGGTTATTATATGGTTCAATCCCCCTTGGGTTATTAACCGTACTCTGCTTCCTGCCGTTTGGCGGTGAGGTGAAATTCTGGTTTGCGCTGTGCTCGTATACCCTTTATTGCCTGGCGTATACCGCCGTCAATACGCCGTATTCGGCCATGACTAACCGCTTAACGCAGCATGAAGCCTCGCGTTCATCGCTGTCCGTATATCGCTTCGTGCTGGCGATTGTCGGCTATCTGATTGTATCAACGACTGCAGATATTCTGATTTCTCCGTTTGATGACAAGCAAATGGGCTACGTTTTTGCCGTTTCCTGTTTTGCGCTGCTGGCGACGTTTTTGTTCCTGGCCTGCTTTGGCATGACCAAAGAGCGCGTGGGGGCAGAGGAAGATACGCCCGCGCCAACGCTGCGTGAAATGTTCCGTGCGGTAATGGGGAATGCGCCGTTGATTAACCTGTCTCTGTTTACCGTCTTTTTCTATATTGCCTATACGGTCTGGATGGCGATTGCTATCTACTTTATTAAATACATTATTGGTAATGAAGGTTTTACCTCCTCGTTCTTTATGATCCAGTCGGCGGCCTATATTTTGGGGACAGTCATTTCTGAGAAAGTCATCGCCGTCATGGGCAAAAAGAAAATGACCCTGGTGGCGCTGCTGATAGGCGTACTGGGGATGCTCATGCAGTATTTTGTTGCCGGTCATAATATCTGGCTGATTATGACCGGCGTCTGTTTATTCAGTATTACGCTAGGCATGGGATTCGTCGCCATGTGGTCAATGATTGCCGATACCGTTGAGTATGCTGAATGGCACCATGGCGTGCGTACGGAAGGCGCCATATACGGTTTCTTCAATTTCATCACCAAAATTGCCATGGCTATCGGCGGCGGCTGTGCCGGATGGATGCTCGATTACTACCACTACGATGCGGCTAACGTGAGCGCCAGCGCGCTGGCGGGAATCAATATTCTGATGACGCTGTTCCCCGGCGCGATGTTTGCGATCGGTGCCATCTTTGTGGCCAGTTACGCGCTGGATGAGAAAACCTATCGCGACATCGTACAAAAAATCAGCCTGCGTAAGCAGAATGCGCTTTAACCTCAGGGAGTCAGAGAAATGAATCGTGATTTTACCAGCATCATTACGGCAATGAGCGCCGAAGAGAAAGTTGCGCTGCTTACCGGAAGCGGCCTGTGGCGCACGGCGAACCTGCCACAGCATGGCATCCGCGACATTGTGATGACCGACGGCACCTATGGCGTGCGCTACAGCAGTGCGCAGATAGACGGTAGCGAGAAGTGGAGCATGGATGACTTCATCTCCGTCATCACGCAAACCGCCAATCAGGCCAGCGCTGAAGAATCGGCCGCGAAAGGGGGCAGTGAGGCTCTGTTTAGCGCGTCACTGCCGGCAACCTGCTTCCCGAACGGCTCCAGTCTGGCCTGTAGCTGGGACAGTGAACTGGTCTACCAAATGGGGCAGGCGCTTGGGCGTGAGTGCCAGCATATGGGTGTCGGCATTCTGCTTGGGCCGGGGATCAATATTCGCCGTACGCCGCTGGCCGGGCGCGGTTATGAATATTATGCCGAAGACCCGGTTGTAAGCGGCGATATTGCCGCCGCGCTGATTAACGGCCTGCAGGATGAGGGGGTGGGGGCAAGCCTCAAGCACTTTGCTGCCAACAACTCGGAATACCGTCGTACCGAGATGGATTCGATTATTGAAGAACGCGCGCTGCGTGAAATCTATCTCGCGGGGTTCCAGCGGGCGATTGCGAAGTCGCAGCCGTGGACGGTGATGTCCTCCTATAACCGCCTCAACGGCGTGCAAACCTCTCAGGACCCGTTCCTGCTGACGCAGGTGCTGCGTGAAGAGTGGGGATACGACGGTCTGGTGATGTCTGATTGGTACGGCGTGAAAGATCGCCCGGCGTCGCTGCTGGCGGGCAACGATCTGGCCATGCCGGAAACGCGTCGCGATAAACAGACGCTGCTGGCGGCCATTGAGGAAGGGACTGTACCGATGGCGGTGGTGGATCGAGCCTGTCTGCGAATGCTGACGCTACTGGATAAAGTACATCGTCACCGGCGGCCTGACGTGCAGGCGGACTTCCCTGCACATCACGCGCTGTCTCAACAATTGGCTGCTGAATCCATTGTATTGTTGAAAAATGAGCACGATCTTCTGCCGCTGCGTGCGGAAAAAACGCGACGTATTGCCGTTCTGGGCAAGCCCGCGCAGGAGCCGGTTATTCAAGGTTCAGGCTGTGCAACCACGGTACCGTACCTGCTTGACCGCCCGCTGGACGAAATTTTTGACCTCGCCGGGGACGATTTCAGCGTGAGCTGGGCGGTAGGGGCACCGGATGATGTCCACAGTGACGAAGCCGCGCTAGCGCAGGCGAAAGCGGTGGCCCAGGAAGCTGACGTCGCGGTGATTTTTGTCAGCACGGCCGTCGGTGAGGACGGTGAAAACGGCGATCGCCAGGATCTGAATATTCTCGCCGTGCATGAGCGGTTGATCCGCGAAGTCGCCTCGGTACAGCCTAATGTCGTGGTGGTGCTGGCTAACAGCGATGCGGTCGTGATGCCGTGGCTGGGGGAATGTAAGGCGCTACTGGAGACGTTCTTCGCCGGGCAGGGCATGGGGCGCGCGGTGGCCGAGATCCTCTTCGGCTTGCGTAACCCCAGCGGTAAGCTGACGGTGACGGTGCCAAATACGCTGGAAGAGACGCCCGCCTGGCTGCATTACCCGGGGGAAAACCTGCGCCATCACTACGGCGAAGGGCTGTTTGTTGGCTACCGCTACTATGATAAACGCCGCCTGACGCCGCTGTTCCCGTTCGGGTTCGGCTTAAGCTACACGCAATTTACCTACGCGAATTTGACTCTGGAGGCCACTCGGTTAGGGGCGGAGGACACGCTGGCGGTATCATTTGATTTGAGCAACGTGGGCCAGATTGACGGTAAAGAAGTCGTTCAGCTTTACGTCAGCGCGCCGCAGGGCGAGCTGATTCGTGAAGTCCGTGCCCTGAAAGGTTTTGATAAAATTGCGTTGGCGGCCGGGGAAACGCGGCGGGTAACGCTGAGGCTGCCGGTTGCGGAGCTGGCTTGCTATCATCCGGGGCTGGCAGATTGGCTGGTAACCCCGGGGACATGGCAGGTCCAGATTGGCGGCTCTTCCCGTGACCTGCCGTTGCAGGCGGAATTTACCGTTGACTGCCCGGCTCGCCATGTTCCGTTGCGCGACGATAACTCGCTGCAGCAGCTGATTCAGCAGCCGGAAGCGTTTGCCCGCGTGGTGCAGCTGATTAGCGATAAAAGCCATCTGCCTGCGGATCGGGTGCGGGAAAAGCTGATTCGCCTGGCCCCGGATCTGTTTTGCGGCCTGCTGATTGCATTGACGGAGTTCCTTGCGCTGGATATTGAGCGCGATGAGCTGAATGCAGTACTGGCAGGGCGGCCTTACCCGTAAGTACACAGGAGAGCGCGCGTGTTTCCTTTTTCAGTCACTCACCCGGGCCCGGTGGTACAAACCGGGCGGCAGACGGCCCACAGCGGCTATGAGCTGATTGCCTTCGACGCCGAGAAGCTGAACGTATTTGCCGCGGAGGTTCGCTACTGCGAACCCCACTGGCATCTTGCGCCGGAGCTTATCACCGTCCTCAGCGGCCGTTTTTCATTGACGGTTGGTCAGCGCAATGTGGAACTCGGGCAGGGGGAGATGCTGTACATCAATGCGGAAGAGGTACACGCGCTGAGTGCGCTAGAGGACGGGAGTCAACTGGTGACCGTCCAGTTTTCCCCCGGACTTTTTGATGAGCTGCACCCGGCGCCGGTACTGGACTGGCGGACATCTCGCCAGGCGCCGACTGACGCAGCTCGGCAGGTGTTTCAGCGGCTCATCGCGCTGCTGGCGCAGATTATTGATGAACGTGCGCCGTTTCAGCGCATCGCGGCAATTTACCTGTTGCTGGATGCATTAGTTGCCGGCGGCAAACCTACCCAGCGGGCGGAAAGTACGCTGCGGGAAGAGGCGATGATAAAAGAAGGCATTGACTACATTAACCAGCATTTCGACCGGCCGTTGACGCTTAGCGATGTCGCCCACCATAGCGGCATGAGCTACTCGTGGTTTTCCAGGCTGTTTAAAAAGGTCAGTCGACACAATTTTAAAGAGTATCTGACGCTGGTGCGGCTCAACAAAGCCCGCACGCTGCTGCGTGATACGCGAACGCCGATTACGGAAATCAGCCACAGCTGCGGTTTTCAGGAGCATAAATCGCTGATCGCCGCGTTTAATAAATACTGTGGCCTAACGCCGACCGAATACCGAAAGCGCTTTATTTCGCGTCAGAATCTGGCGGAGAGTACCCTGGCACAGGGGGAAGATTGCCTGTGCCTGCCGCTCAACCGCGCGTTGCTCGACAGGCTCACGCTGCTTAGTAATCGATGCCAATCTGCGCCTTAATACCGGCTTCGAACGCGTGTTTTACCGGGCGCAGTTCGCTGACCGTATCGGCATAGTCGAGGATGTCACGGTGACAGCCGCGACCGGTGATGATGACCGTCTGGTGATGCGGGCGGCTTTTCAGCGCGGTTAACACCTCTTCCAGCGGCAGATAATCATAGGCCACCATATAGGTCAGCTCGTCGAGCACCACCATATCCAGGCTATCGTCGGCCAGCATTCGTTTGGCATGCTGCCAGACTTCAAGGCAGGCCGCCGTATCGCTTTCGCGGTTCTGCGTATCCCACGTAAAGCCGGTCGCCATCACCTGAAACTCAACGCCTAGCGGCTCAAGCAGGTTACGTTCGCCGTTAGGCCACGTGCCTTTAATAAACTGAATCACGCCGACGTTATGGCCGTGGCCCACAGCTCGGGTGGCGGTGCCGAAGGCGGCGGTGGTTTTACCTTTGCCGTTGCCGGTAAAGACAATCACGATCCCCCGGCTATCCTGGGCGGCGGCGACGCGGGCGGCCACGCGCTCTTTTACGCGCTGCTGGCGTTCACGGTAACGTTCATCACTCATTGGGCAATTCCTGGTTTACGCCCTGGCTGGGCATCAAAAGTCATGCCGGTTTTCCGCCGGCTATCGTCGCCCATCAGCCACAGGTAAAGCGGCATAATATCGGCAGGGGTTTTTAACTTCATTGCATCTTCCGTCGGGAACGCACTGGCGCGCATTTTAGTGCGCGTGCCGCCCGGGTTAATGCAGTTTACGCGCAGATGGCGGCTTTGGTACTCCTCGGCCAGCACCTGCATCATACCTTCGGTGGCGAATTTAGACACCGCGTAGGCCCCCCAGTTAGCGCGGCCCTCGCGCCCGACGCTGGAGGAAGTGAAGACCAGTGAACCGGCTTCAGATTCCAGCAGCAGCGGCAACAGTGCCTGGGTGAGCATAAAGGTGCCATTGACGTTCACCTGCATCACCTGCTGCCAGACCTGCGGATCCTGCTCGGCCATCGGGACCACGTCGCCCAATAGCCCGGCGTTGTGCAGCACGCCGTCAAGGCGCGGGGAGTGCAAACGGATTCGCTGCGCAAGCTGCTGGCAGTCCTGCGGGGTGCAGGTTAACAAATCCAGCGTGTAAATGTGGGCAGGCAATTCGCTGATTTTGCTGATTTCCTGCGCAACTGAACGCAATTTTTCTTCGCTGCGGCCCAGTAAAATGACGCTGGCGCCGTAGCGCGCGTAGGTGATTGCGGCTTCCCGACCGATGCCGTCGCTGGCACCGGTGACCAGAATGATACGGTTTTGCAACAAGTCGAGCTGGGGTTGATAGTGCACGGTTGCTCCTCTATGGCCCTTGCTGACCATATTTTATGTACTTTTCATGGCTTTTGGGCTTTATGCCTGAATCTGCTCGCTATTTCAATCAGCGAGCCGGAGAGACAACGTCTGATTAACAATTTGCAATGATTTCATTTGCAAAAAAGTCATTTGGAAGCCGCCTCGAAGGCTGATACTCGGGCCGAGACGCGCCGGGCTCGGTGTTGTACACTGAGCGACAGAATATGTGATTTTTGTACAAGGTGGATGTGTGGAATTACTTTTTCAGTATGGTCTGTTTCTGGCGAAAATCGTCACCGTTGTCGTTGCCATCGCCGTGGTGGCGGTGCTGATTGTTAATCTGACGTCGCGTAAGCGGCAGCGCGGCGAGCTGCGGATCACCAACTTAAGCGAGCAGCACAAGGACATGCAGGAAGACTTAGCCGTGGCGCTGCTTGATGGCCCGCAGCAGAAGCTGTGGCAGAAAGCGCAGAAGAAAAAGCTGAAGCAGGAGGCGAAAGCCGCGAAGGCGAAGGCTAAACAGGGTGAGTCGTCAACATCCAGCAAGCCGCGCGCCTGGGTTCTGGATTTTAAAGGCAGCATGGACGCTCACGAAGTGGCCTCGCTGCGCGAAGAGATTACCGCCGTATTGACGGTTGCGACTCCGCAAGATCAGGTGGTGCTGCGTCTTGAAAGTCCTGGAGGGGTGGTGCACGGCTATGGTCTGGCGGCTTCCCAGCTACAGCGTATCCGCGATAAGCAAATCCCACTGACGGTGGCGGTGGATAAAGTCGCCGCCAGCGGCGGCTACATGATGGCCTGCGTGGCGAACAAAATTGTCGCGGCGCCGTTTGCGATCCTCGGTTCCATTGGCGTGGTGGCGCAGATCCCGAACCTGAATCGTTTTCTGAAAAATAAAGATATCGACGTAGAGCTGCATACCGCCGGCCAGTATAAGCGCACGCTGACTCTGCTGGGCGAGAACACCGAAGAAGGGCGACAGAAGTTCCGCGAAGAGCTCAACGAAACCCACCACTTATTTAAAGACTTCGTGAAAGCGATGCGTCCGTCGCTGGACATCGAACAGGTTGCCACCGGTGAACACTGGTACGGTTCGCTGGCGCAGGAAAAAGGGCTGGTGGATGAAGTGGGCACCAGCGATGAGCTGCTGCTGGGGCTGATGGCCGACCATGAAGTGGTGAACGTGCGCTACACTCAGCGTAAAAAAATGATGGATCGCTTTACCGGCAGTGCTGCAGAAAGCGCCGATCGTCTGATGATGCGCTGGTGGCAGCGTGGGCAGAAGCCGATGCTGTAAGAGGCCTCCGTCTGAAATGACGACGCCCGGTAAACATCGTTTACCGGGCGTTTTTGTTGGGGCTTAGGCCAAGGCCTTACGCTCAGTCAACCAGGTGATACTTTTCAGATAGCTCGTGGGCGAGATACTTGAACATATTAAACACGGCTGTGCTTTTCGGCGTCGGCAGGCCCTGTTCATCCAGGAAGTACTCTCCGCTGAAAACCAGCACGCCGTTACGCTGTTCAACGCCCGTTGCTTCAATTCCGGCCAGGGTATCTTCGTGTTCGCGGATAAGGCGATTGGCTTCAATCAGCAGCGTCTGACGATCGATAGGTTGGCTATTCTTTGACATATTCAACTCCTCAACATTCTCGCGCTAGTGTACGCCGGGAGGATGCTGTGGGCAAATATTCCCGACGTTTACCAGGGGCAATCATTTTATCGCAAAGTTGGCACGAATGGTGTTTGCATGCTAATAAAGTTGCGTAACGAATTTTATCAGGTACAGTGTGACGCTTTCGGCAATCTGGCAGCAGATTTGCTTGACATTCGACCAAATATTCTTCGTGCTATAGCACCTGACGAAAAAAAGTCTGTAAACTCAGCCGCCTGGCCGCTTGCCTCAAAAGCCGGTCAGTAAAGGGTTGATATCCATTGGCGTTGCCGCAACATACAAGGTTTGTCGCCAGTGGGATGTGGAACATGTGCGATGTATTCCTGGAAGAATCAAATTAGGTAAAGGTGAATATGGGTAAAGCTCTCGTTATCGTTGAGTCCCCGGCAAAAGCCAAAACGATCAATAAGTATCTGGGTAATGACTACGTGGTTAAGTCCAGCGTCGGTCATATCCGCGATTTGCCGACAAGTGGCTCAGCCGCCAAAAAGAGCGCTGACTCTACCTCCACCAAAACGGCCAAAAAGCCTAAAAAGGATGAACGAGGCGCGCTGGTTAACCGCATGGGCGTCGACCCATGGCATGACTGGGCGGCACACTATGAAGTGCTGCCAGGCAAAGAAAAGGTAGTTTCGGAACTCAAACAGCTGGCGGAAAAAGCCGACCACATCTATCTCGCAACCGACCTTGACCGCGAAGGGGAGGCCATTGCATGGCACCTGCGGGAAGTGATCGGTGGAGATGAAACGCGCTACAGCCGCGTGGTGTTTAACGAAATTACCAAGAATGCGATTCGTCAGGCTTTCGAAAAGCCGGGCGAACTGAATATCGACCGTGTTAACGCCCAGCAGGCGCGTCGCTTTATGGACCGCGTTGTGGGTTATATGGTCTCGCCGCTGCTGTGGAAAAAGATCGCCCGTGGTTTATCCGCCGGTCGCGTACAGTCCGTTGCGGTGCGCCTGGTCGTAGAGCGCGAGCGCGAAATTAAAGCCTTCGTTCCGGAAGAGTTCTGGGAAGTTGACGCCAGCACTACCACGCCGAGCGGCGATGCGCTGGCGCTGGAGGTAACCCATCAGGGTGACAAGCCGTTCCGTCCGGTAAACCGTGACGAAACCATGGCGGCGGTCAGCCTGCTGGAAAAAGCCAGCTATAGCGTGCTGGAACGTGAAGATAAGCCGACCAGCAGCAAGCCGGGTGCGCCGTTTATTACCTCCACGTTGCAGCAGGCGGCAAGCACCCGTCTGGGCTTTGGCGTGAAGAAAACCATGATGATGGCGCAGCGCCTGTATGAAGCGGGCTACATCACCTACATGCGTACCGACTCAACCAACCTGAGTCAGGATGCGGTCAACATGGTTCGCGACTATATCGGCGATAACTTCGGTAAAAAATATTTGCCGGAGAACCCGAACCAGTACGCCAGCAAAGAGAACTCGCAGGAAGCGCACGAAGCGATTCGTCCTTCCGACGTTTCCGTTCAGGCGGAAGCGCTGAAAGACATGGAAGCGGACGCGCAGAAGCTGTATCAGCTGATCTGGCGCCAGTTCGTGGCCTGTCAGATGACGCCGGCACAGTATGACTCCACCACGCTGACCGTGAAGGCCGGGGATTTCAAACTCAAAGCGCGCGGTCGTACGCTGCGCTTCGACGGCTGGACTAAAGTGATGCCAGCGCTGCGTAAAGGCGATGAAGACCGCACGCTGCCGATGGTCAACCAGGGCGATAAACTGAGCCTGGTTGAACTGACCCCGGCGCAGCACTTCACCAAACCGCCTGCGCGCTTTAGCGAAGCATCGCTGGTGAAAGAGCTGGAAAAACGCGGAATTGGCCGTCCGTCTACCTATGCGTCGATCATTTCGACCATTCAGGACCGCGGCTACGTGCGTGCCGAAAACCGTCGTTTCTACGCGGAAAAAATGGGCGAAATCGTCACCGATCGTCTGGAAGAGAACTTCCGCGAGCTGATGAACTACGACTTTACCGCGCAGATGGAAGACCACCTCGACCGCGTGGCGAACCATGAAGCCGAGTGGAAGCAGGTGCTGGATCTGTTCTTTGGTGATTTCACCAAGCAGCTCGAAAAAGCTGAGAAGCCGCCAGAAGAGGGCGGCATGCAGCCGAACGAGATGGTACTGACCAGCATCGACTGCCCGACCTGTGGCCGTAAGATGGGGATTCGTACCGCCAGCACCGGTGTGTTCCTCGGCTGCTCCGGCTACGCGCTGTCGCCGAAAGAACGCTGCAAAACCACCATTAACCTGGTGCCGGAAAACGAAGTCCTCAACGTGCTGGAAGGCGACGATGCCGAAACCAACGCGCTGCGCGCCAAACGTCGCTGCCAGAAATGCGGCACGGCGATGGACAGCTACCTGATCGATCCGAAGCGTAAGCTGCACGTTTGTGGTAACAACCCGACCTGCGACGGCTACGAGATTGAAGAAGGCGAGTTCCGCATCAAGGGCTATGACGGTCCGATCGTCGAGTGTGAAAAATGTGGTTCTGAGATGCACCTGAAAATGGGGCGTTTCGGTAAGTACATGGCCTGCACCAATGACGAATGTAAGAACACGCGTAAAATTCTGCGTAACGGTGAAGTGGCGCCGCCGAAGGAAGATCCGGTGCCGCTGCCGGAGCTGCCGTGCGAGAAGTCTGACGCCTATTTCGTGCTGCGTGATGGCGCCGCTGGGGTATTCCTGGCCGCTAACACCTTCCCGAAATCACGTGAAACTCGCGCGCCGCTGGTGGAAGAACTGTTCCGCTTCCGCGACCGTCTGCCGGAGAAACTGCGCTACCTGGCCGACGCGCCGCAGCAGGATCCCGCGGGCAACAAAACGATGGTGCGTTTCAGCCGTAAAACCAAACAGCAGTACGTTGCCTCTGAAAAAGACGGCAAAGCGACGGGCTGGTCAGCGTTCTTCGTTGACGGTAAATGGGTCGAAGCGAAAAAGTAACGTTTTTCATCAAAACATCACAAAGGGCCGCATTGCGGCCCTTTTTTATAACCTCGTTATTATTTTTTGTTTCCATCTATACACACTTGCTATAAATGATATAGTGGTTATAGCCGATGCATTTCTTATGATTAAATCGTCTTTATGATCGATTTCTGAGTACAGACTGGATACAACCGCATGAAATTACAGCAGCTCCGCTATATCGTTGAGGTGGTAAACCATAACCTCAACGTCTCCTCTACCGCAGAAGGGTTATACACTTCACAGCCGGGTATCAGTAAGCAGGTCAGAATGCTGGAGGACGAGCTGGGTATTCAGATTTTCGCCCGTAGCGGTAAACATCTGACGCAGGTTACCCCCGCTGGACAGGAAATTATCCGCATTGCGCGAGAGGTGCTGTCGAAGGTTGACGCCATCAAGTCGGTTGCCGGGGAGCACACCTGGCCGGATAAAGGCTCGCTGTACGTGGCGACAACCCATACGCAGGCGCGCTATGCGCTGCCGGGCGTGATTAAAGGCTTCATTGAGCGCTATCCGCGCGTGTCCCTGCACATGCACCAGGGGTCGCCGACTCAGATTGCCGAGGCGGTCTCTAAGGGGAACGCTGACTTTGCTATTGCTACCGAAGCGCTGCATCTTTATGACGATTTAGTTATGCTGCCGTGCTATCACTGGAACCGTTCTATCGTGGTGACGCCGGAGCATCCGCTGGCGTCGAAAACGTCGGTCACCATTGAAGAGCTGGCGCAGTACCCGCTGGTCACTTACACCTTCGGCTTTACCGGCCGCTCTGAGCTGGATACGGCATTTAACCGCGCGGGCCTGACGCCGCGCATCGTCTTCACCGCTACCGATGCGGACGTGATTAAAACCTACGTGCGTCTGGGGCTCGGGGTGGGGGTGATTGCCAGCATGGCGGTCGATCCGATTTCCGACCCCGATCTGGTGAAGCTCGATGCGGACGGTATTTTCAGCCACAGCACCACTAAGATAGGTTTCCGTCGCAGCACCTTCCTGCGTAGTTATATGTATGATTTTATTCAGCGTTTCGCCCCACATCTGACCCGAGATGTAGTGGATACAGCGGTTGCGCTGCGCTCGAATGAAGATATCGAGGCCATGTTTAAAGATATTAAGCTGCCTGAGAAGTAATCCGTAATGATTATCCGCCTTCAGCCCTTGAAGGCGGAAATGCTTATAATACTCCCTAATAATCCCCTGTTTTTTATGCTGTCATCCTGCAATTTCAAGAAGTAAGAATTGTTTCTATTAGCCATTTAGCCACAAAAGTAGAAATAAATTTAAGGTAAGGCAAACTTCTTCGCGTAAATAACCCATGGCTGTCAAAAGATTAAATAAATCTCCGCCGCGGGTTCGTAAAATCGCTGGATCTTTGCTTAAAATTTACTTAGGATTTATCTCAATGATGATTAGTTGTAACAATTAATTGGTGTGAAAGTGATAAGTAATATCGATTGTGAGAGGGCGGTAATGACGTCAGAAAATAAAGCATCAGGCGTGAAACGTAAAGCCTGGCTGAGCGTGTTCCTCGGGTCTGCGCTGTTCTGGATTGTCATTGCGCTGCTGATCTGGAAATTCTGGGGCTGACATGCTGGCGTCCGAACGCATTAAGCCGAAGAAACCTCGCGCCCCGTTGGTAGAGAAGCCGGCCCGCGATGATGAGAATAAGGTTAAGCTCCCTGAAGAATGGAAACTGACGCCGGAGCAAAAGGAATTTATCGAACTCTTCAATCAGGATGAGAATAAGAAACAATAACAATATAGCTGTTTTGCCGCCGTCCGATCCCTCCTGTTTACCAGCCTGCTATTCCCCTTAGCTCTTTATTACGTCCCATCGCTGTCCCTGAATAAGGCGTTGATCGCATTTGTCATTCCGAGCCCTTTTCCGGCGTGTTCGGGCCTGTGTGTTATCTTTAATAAGGACCCTAAGGAGTGTCTGAGTACCGCAATTCCCGCCATTTAAGGAGGAGCTATGTCGTCAACCCTACGAGAGGCCTGCAAGGAAACGCTACAGGTCGATAATAAAACGTACCACTACTACAGTTTAGCGCGCGCCGCTGAAGCCTTGGGCGATCTCTCCCGCCTGCCCAAATCACTCAAAGTCTTACTGGAAAACCTGCTGCGCTGGCAGGATGGCGACTCGGTTACCGCGCAGGATATTCAGGCGCTGGCCGGCTGGCTTCATGGTGCCCATGCGGACAGAGAAATTGCCTATCGCCCTGCGCGCGTGCTGATGCAGGATTTCACCGGCGTACCGGCGGTGGTGGACCTGGCCGCCATGCGTGAAGCGGTAAAACGGCTGGGCGGCGATACCCACAAGGTTAACCCGCTGTCGCCGGTCGACCTGGTGATTGACCACTCGGTGACGGTGGACCGCTTTGGCGATGATGAGGCGTTTGATGACAACGTCCGCCTCGAAATGGCGCGTAACCACGAACGTTATACCTTTTTGCGCTGGGGGCAGCAGGCCTTCAGCCGCTTCCGCGTCGTGCCCCCGGGCACCGGTATTTGCCACCAGGTCAACCTTGAGTACCTTGGCCAGGCGGTGTGGAGCGAACAGCAGGGCAATGAATGGGTTGCCTATCCCGACACGCTGGTCGGCACCGACTCGCATACCACGATGATTAATGGTCTGGGTGTTCTGGGCTGGGGCGTCGGGGGTATTGAAGCCGAAGCGGCGATGCTGGGGCAGCCGGTCTCCATGCTGATACCTGACGTGGTGGGCTTTAAGCTGACCGGTAAACTGCGTGAAGGCATTACGGCCACCGACCTGGTCCTGACCGTTACTCAGATGCTGCGTCAGCTTGGCGTCGTGGGTAAATTTGTCGAATTTTACGGCGATGGGCTCGACGCTTTGCCGCTGGCAGACCGTGCCACGATTGCCAATATGGCGCCGGAGTACGGCGCAACCTGTGGTTTTTTCCCGGTTGATGAGGTTACCCTTGGCTATATGCGGTTGAGCGGGCGTAGCGACGCGCAGGTCGCGCTGGTAGAAGCCTACGCCAAAGCGCAGGGGATGTGGCGACAGAGCGGAGACGAACCGGTATTCAGTCAGACGCTGGCGTTGGATATGGGCACTGTCGAAGCCAGCCTGGCTGGGCCGAAGCGCCCGCAGGACCGCGTTGCGCTGGGCAGCGTACCGAAAGCCTTTAGCGCCGCGACGGAGCTCGAGGTTAACGGCGCGCCGCGTGCGAAACCGGCCGTTGGCTTCACGCTCGATGGTAAACAGCATGCGCTGCCGGAAGGGGCGGTGGTGATTGCGGCCATCACGTCGTGTACCAACACGTCCAATCCCAGCGTGCTGATGGCCGCCGGGCTGTTGGCGAAAAACGCCGTCGCGCGCGGCCTGAAGCCCAAACCCTGGGTCAAGGCCTCGTTGGCACCGGGATCGAAGGTGGTGTCCGAATATCTGGATTACGCCGGGCTGACGCCGTATCTCGACCAGTTGGGCTTTAATCTTGTCGGCTATGGCTGTACAACCTGTATCGGCAACTCCGGCCCGCTACCGGAACCGATTGAGCACGCGATCAGGCAGGGCGACTTAACCGTTGGGGCGGTGCTCTCCGGTAACCGTAACTTTGAAGGGCGTATTCATCCGCTGGTGAAAACCAACTGGCTGGCTTCTCCGCCGCTGGTGGTGGCCTATGCGCTGGCGGGCACCATGACGGTTGACCTGACGCAGGAGCCGCTTGGGGAGGATAGCCTGGGTAACACGGTATATCTGAAGGATATCTGGCCGAGCAGCGCTGAGATTGCGCATGCGGTGCAGCAGGTGTCGACCGATATGTTCCATAAGGAGTATGCAGAAGTGTTCGCGGGGACGCCGGAGTGGAAGGCCATCAGCGTGCCTGCCTCTGATACCTATGGCTGGCAGGCGGATTCAACCTACATCCGGCTGTCGCCGTTCTTTGATGAGATGGGCGTAACGCCCGATCCGGTTGAGGATATCCACGGTGCTCGCGTGCTGGCCATGCTCGGCGATTCGGTGACGACCGACCATATCTCCCCTGCGGGCAGTATCAAGGCCGATAGCCCCGCTGGGCGCTATTTGCAGGAGAACGGCGTCGCCAGCCGCGACTTCAACTCCTACGGCTCACGCCGCGGTAACCATCTGGTCATGATGCGCGGGACGTTCGCCAACATCCGTATCCGCAATGAGATGGTGCCTGGCGTTGAAGGGGGAATGACGCGACTGCTACCGGGCAACGACGTGATGTCTATCTATGACGCGGCTATGCAGTATCAGGCCCAGGGAACGCCGCTGGCGGTGATTGCCGGTAAAGAGTACGGCTCAGGATCCAGCCGCGACTGGGCGGCAAAGGGCCCGCGTCTGCTGGGCGTTCGGGTCGTTATTGCCGAATCGTTTGAACGTATTCACCGCTCGAATCTGATCGGTATGGGCATTCTGCCGCTGGAGTTCCCGCAGGGCGAAACGCGCAAAACGCTGCAGTTGACCGGCGAAGAGCGGATTGATATCGGCGGGTTACAGCAACTGAAGCCCGGCGCAACTATTCCGGTGCTGTTCACCCGCGCGGACGGTCAGCAGCAAACCGTGCTGTGCCGCTGCCGAATTGATACGGCAACCGAGCTGACCTACTACCAGAACGACGGCATTTTGCATTATGTGATTCGCAATATGCTGCATTAAAAAAAGGGGGCCGGTGACGGCCCCCAAAACGGACGATTGCAAAAGGAAAAACGGACCTGGCATGTTGAACAGCATCATTAATGCGTCCATGCGCTACACCACTAGCGCTAAAACCGATTTATTAAACTTTCTTGCCAGATAGTCGATGCTCAACTCATCGTTGGCGTAATTATGATGTAAATAATTCAGTAAATAAATGATTGAGTCTTCTTTTACACGGTTATTAATAATCAGAGAAATATGACCGCGCTGCAAGAATATTGCCAGCTGTATTAATAACGTTTCGAGCATCAGGGGGCGGTGAGCGAGTTCATTAATCAGCTCTTCATTTAATTGATTCGTGTAAAAGGCGCTGTGAACAAGAGTTTGATGGGTCGCCATAAACTGTTTTTCTGGCGCAAATTCGGCGAGGAGGGCGAGCAGCGGCGGTGTGAGAAAGGCCGGACGAATCAGAATATTCAGCAGCGACAGCTTTTCCACTTTCTCAAAGTAGTGCTCTTCATGCGGGGCCACCACGAACACGGAACCGCGGCTGATGGGCCAGGAAATCCCGTCAATGACGTGCATGCCGCTGCCGGAGGAAACGCAGACCATTTCATAGAAATCGTGAGCGTGCAGCGGGCAGATATCCTGATCGGCAATATGTTTAATCATCAATGAGGCGTTATCTGGGAAATAGGTCGCGTGGCGACGTAGTGTCATAGCCGGTACCTCCAGAAATATATTGTTTTTCAATAATACAACCTGATAAAGAAAAATGAAATGTTCTTTCATTAATCTGTGTGGCTTCACAGCTAATTTTTATTAGCTGCTATTTAATGCCGTGGCAAGACGGCTTTTTCGACCGTAAGGAGACAACCGCAGCATGTTTTTATATATTAGAGGAATCTATGAACGAAAATAAACTATTAGGTCTGGCATGGATCTCGCCCTACATAATAGGGTTACTGGTGTTTACCGCATTCCCCTTTGTATCATCGTTCCTATTGAGTTTTACTCAATACGATCTGATGAGCCCGCCGCAGTTTACCGGTATTGAAAACTACCGGTATATGCTGACGGAGGATGGTCTGTTCTGGAAGTCCCTTGGCGTGACCTTTGCATACGTTTTTGTCACGATTCCCCTCAAGCTCGCGTTTTCGCTGTGCATTGCCTTCGTGCTTAACTTTAAGCTGCGTGGCATCGGTTTTTTTCGCACGGCTTATTACATTCCCTCGATCCTCGGCAGTTCGGTCGCGATTGCGGTGCTGTGGCGAGCGCTGTTCGCCATTGATGGGCTGCTGAACAGCTTTATTGGCGTATTTGGCGTTGACCCGATTAACTGGCTTGGGGAGCCGCCTTTAGCGCTGCTCTCGGTCACGCTGCTGAGCGTATGGCAGTTTGGTTCGTCGATGGTGATCTTTCTCGCTGCATTGCAAAACGTCCCGCAGTCGCAATATGAAGCGGCGATGATCGACGGTGCGACAAAATGGCAGATGTTTTTGAAAATCACGGTGCCGCTGATTACCCCGGTTATCTTCTTTAACTTCATTATGCAAACCAGCGGTGCCTTTCAGGAATTTACCGCGCCGTACGTTATCACCGGCGGTGGCCCAACGTATTACACCTACCTGTTCTCGCTGTACATCTATGATACCGCCTTTAAATACTTCGATATGGGCTATGGCGCTGCGCTAAATAGCTGCGCGGAATAGTAGATCACTGAAAGGGAACTCAGCCCGGATTGTGCGATCTGATCAATCGCCAAACCAACCAAAATCACCAACCGGACTGAGCGATGCCGATCATAGTACCAATACCCCGTGGCGAACGACGCCTGATGCAGAAAGCTATTCATAAAACGCGTGATAAAAATCATGCCCGCAGACTCACGGCCATGCTGATGCTTCATCGGGGTGAACGGGTCAGCGATGTTGCCAGAACTCTCTGTTGTGCCCGTTCATCCGTTGGTCGCTGGATTAACTGGTTTACGCACTCAGGTATTGAAGGCCTGAAATCCTTACCCGCAGGGCGCTCCCGACGCTGGCCTTTTGAACATATCTGCACCCTGTTACGTGAGCTGATAAAGCATTCTCCCGGCGATTTTGGTTATCAACGTTCACGCTGGAGCACCGAATTACTGGCAATAAAAATCAATGAGATAACCGGTTGCCAGTTACATGCAGGAACCGTTCGCCGCTGGTTGCCATCTGCGGGGCTTGTATGGCGCAGGGCCGCGCCAACTCTGCGTATCCGTGACCCACATAAAGATGAAAAGATGGCGGTAATCCACAAAGCGCTGGATGAATGCAGCGCAGAGCATCCGGTATTTTATGAAGATGAAGTGGATATCCACCTTAATCCTAAAATCGGTGCGGACTGGCAGTTGCGCGGACAGCAGAAACGGGTAGTGACGCCGGGGCAGAACGAAAAATACTATCTGGCCGGCGCACTGCACAGTGGCACGGGTAAAGTCAGCTACGTGGGCGGCAACAGCAAAAGTTCAGCGCTGTTTATCGCTCTGCTGAAGCACCTGAAAGCCACTTACCGGCGGGCGAAAACAATCACGCTGATCGTTGATAACTACATTATCCATAAAAGCCGCGAAACACAGCGCTGGTTGAAAGCAAATCCCAAGTTCAGGGTAATTTACCAGCCGGTTTACTCGCCGTGGGTGAATCATGTGGAACGGCTATGGCAGGCACTTCATGACACGATAACCCGTAATCATCAGTGCCGCTCAATGTGGCAGTTACTGAAAAAGGTCCGCCATTTTATGGAAACCGCCAGCCCATTCCCCGGAGGAAAACATGGTCAGGCAAAAGTGTAGCGGTATTAGGCGCAGCTATTTAGCGTGGGTGCTGTTCCTGGTCGTGGCTACCTTCGCCTTACTTGCCTTTAAATCGTCGAAATACTGGGTGTTTTATTCTGCCGATAAGGGAGGCAAAAATGAGTGAACTGACCCACCAGACCCCTTCGGAAATGGCAGCCGCGCGCGAGGTTGCACGTACGCTGCGGCGTGAAAAGATCAGCCGCAACATCCGTTATACCATCCTGCTGCTGGTGGGGCTGCTGATGCTTTACCCGCTGGCGTGGATGTTCTCAGCCGCGTTTAAACCGAACCATGAAATCTTCACCACGCTGAGTCTGTGGCCTTCACACGCCACCTGGGACGGCTTTATTAACGGCTGGAAGACCGGTACGGAATATCACTTCGGTCATTACATGCTCAACACCTTCAAGTACGTGATCCCGAAAGTTATTCTGACCATTATCTCCTCGACCATCGTGGCCTACGGTTTTGCCCGTTTTGACATCCCAGGGAAGAAATTCTGGTTTGCAACCCTGATTGCCACCATGCTGCTGCCGAGCACCGTGCTGTTGATTCCTCAGTACCTGATGTTCCGCGAAATGGGCATGCTCAACAGCTATCTGCCGTTGTATCTGCCCACCGCATTCGCCACTCAGGGGTTCTTCGTCTTTATGCTGATTCAGTTCCTGCGCGGCGTGCCGCGTGACATGGAAGAAGCCGCACAGATTGATGGCTGTAACTCCATTCAGGTGCTGTGGTATGTGCTGGTGCCGATTCTGAAGCCGGCGATCATCTCCGTGGCCCTGTTCCAGTTTATGTGGTCGATGAACGACTTTATCGGTCCGCTGATCTACGTCTACAGCGTGGATAAGTACCCGATCGCCCTGGCGTTGAAAATGTCTATCGACGTCACCGAAGGCGCGCCGTGGAACGAAATTCTGGCTATGGCAAGTATCTCCATTCTGCCTTCGATCATTGTCTTCTTCCTGGCGCAGCGTTACTTCGTCCAGGGTGTCTCCAGTAGCGGAATTAAAGGTTAAAAGGAAAATATCATGGCTGAAGTGATTTTTAACAAACTGGAAAAGGTGTACTCCAACGGCTTCAAAGCGGTGCATGGTATCGACCTGAAAATCGCCGAAGGCGAATTCATGGTGATCGTCGGGCCATCCGGCTGCGCTAAATCGACGACCCTGCGCATGCTGGCAGGGCTTGAAACCATCAGCGGCGGCGAAATTCGCATTGGTGACAAGGTGGTGAATAACCTCGCGCCGAAAGCGCGCGGCATCGCGATGGTGTTCCAGAACTATGCGTTGTACCCGCACATGACCGTGCGTGAAAACCTGGCGTTCGGCCTGAAGCTGAGCAAAATGCCGAAAGAGCAGATTGCGGCCCAGGTGAACGAAGCCGCCAAAATCCTCGAGCTGGAAGAGCTGCTGGACCGTCTGCCGCGACAGCTCTCCGGTGGGCAGGCGCAGCGTGTGGCCGTGGGCCGCGCGATTGTGAAAAAGCCGGACGTGTTCCTGTTTGATGAACCGCTGTCTAACCTTGACGCTAAGCTGCGTGCGTCGATGCGCATCCGTATTTCTGACCTGCATAAACAGCTCAAACAATCGGGTAAGCCGGCGACCACCGTTTACGTCACCCACGATCAAACCGAAGCAATGACCATGGGCGACCGCATCTGCGTGATGAAGCTGGGTCATATTATGCAGGTCGATACCCCGGACAACCTCTATCACTATCCACATAATATGTTTGTTGCCGGGTTTATCGGCGCGCCGGAGATGAACATCAAACCGGCGAAAATACTGAAAAAAGCGGACGGGCTGCACGTGACCGTTGGCCACGATACGCTGCCGCTGAGCGCCCAGCAGCAGCGTAAAGTCGTCGGCCACATCGACAAAGACGTGTTCTTCGGCATTCGCCCTGAATATGTTGCGGTATCAGTCCGTCCGTTCGCGGAAGGCGGCGGTAGGGGCACGCTGATCCGTGCGGAAAATATGGGCCATGAGTTCTTCCTCTATCTGCAGGTAGGGGAGTTTGAAATGACGGCGCGAATACCGTCAGACGATGCGAAAGAGATCCTTGATGCCGGTCTTCACCGCCCGGTTTGGTTTTGCTTTGATATGGAGAAATGTCACATCTTTGATGCGCAGAGCGAGCTGAATATTTCGCTGTAGGGTGGGGGACGGTCGCCGTTCAGGAACGTAACGGCGACCGCAAATATTACTTAGTCAGCAAATGCCCCATCTTGGCCGCTTTGGTGTCAAGATAGTGGGCATTTTTCGGGTTACGGCCAACGATCAGCGGCACGCGTTCCACGATATTGATTCCCGCTTCGGTCAGAATTTCGACCTTCTTCGGGTTGTTGGTCAGCAGACGCACCGCGTCAACGCCCAGCAGCTTGAACATATCGGCGCACAGGGTGAAGTCGCGCTCATCGGCGGCAAAGCCGAGCTGGTGGTTGGCTTCTACGGTATCGTAGCCCTGATCCTGCAGCGCATAGGCACGAATTTTATTCAGTAGACCAATGTTGCGACCCTCCTGGCGATGATACAGCAGGATCCCACGGCCTTCTTCCGCGATGTGCGACAGCGCGGCTTCAAGCTGGAAACCACAGTCACAGCGCAGGCTGAATAGCGCATCGCCGGTCAAACATTCAGAGTGTACCCGCGACAGCACCGGCGTTTGCCCGGTAATATCACCAAAAACCAGCGCGACGTGGTCGTGCCCGGTTGCCAGTTCTTCAAAGCCCACCATCAGGAAATCGCCCCAGGGGGTTGGCAGTTTGGCTTCTGCCACACGTTTAAGCTGCATGTGATTCTCCAGATTATGTCAGCGCCAACGACGCCTTCTGTTTTCCTTATTTTGCCACAACGTGCTTTACTTCACCTAATCGTGCGCGGGCGACCGCCGTTAAAGCGCACAAAATTGACACTTTATTGGGTTTCCACACTGTGACATTGCTGAAAAAAGGAAGAAAAATGCCGACCACTGCCACGCGAACCCTTATTGGAGCCGCCATACTTTTACTGATGCCGCTCGCGGTGTGGATAACCGGCTGGCAGTGGCTTCCGGGGCCGAGCGGCTGGGGGCTCAAGGCGCTGTACGCGGTAACGGAAACGGTCACTCAGCCCTGGGGGATTATCACCCATCTGCTGCTATGCGGCCTGTTTGTCTGGGCGCTGCGCCCGCGTCCGCGTGGCGCGATTGTGCTGGTGTTGATTCTGAGTGCAGCGGTTGTGCTGGGGCAGGGGGCAAAATCGCTGGTGAAGGGCATGGTGCAGGAACCCCGGCCGTTTGTGGTCTGGTTGGAAAAAACGCAGCAAATCCCGGTTGAGCAGTTCTACACTTTAAAACGGAGCGAACGCTCGGCGTTGGTCAAAGAGCAACTGGCGCAACAGCGTGATATTCCCGGTTTTTTACGCCATCACTGGCAAAAGGAGACCGGTTTTGCGTTCCCGTCAGGACACACCATGTTTGCCGCAACCTGGGCTCTGCTGGCCGCCGGGCTGCTGTGGGCGCGGCGTCGCGCGATTGCGGTAGCGCTGATGATGGCCTGGGCGATTGCCGTGATGGGCAGCCGTCTGCTGTTAGGGATGCACTGGCCGCTGGATTTGATGGTGGCCACCGTCATGTCGTGGGTGCTGGCGACGCTCGCCGGCTGGCTCGCCGTGAGGTACTGTGGGCTGCTGGAAAAAGAGACATAAAAACAGGGCGCGAAGCGATGAAAAGGGGAAAAGGGTTGATTTCCTTCGTTGTCACCCATAGATCCTGGTCTTACAGAACGCTTTTCCATTTCGTCGCCGCGGTGAAGATGTTATTTTATAAGGCTGGATGCTGTGTTAACACTGCAGAAGCCGCATAACGGGAAGTCATGTGAAATACTTACTCATATTCTTATTAGTGTTAGCGATTTTCGTCATTTCAGTGACGCTGGGTGCGCAAAACGATCAGCTTGTGACCTTCAACTATCTGCTGGCACAGGGTGAATTCAGAATTTCGACGCTGCTTGCGGTGCTGTTTGCCGTTGGCTTCGCCATTGGTTGGCTGGTTTGTGGCCTGTTCTGGCTGCGTGTGCGCGTGTCGCTGATGCGTGCGGAACGTAAAATCAAACGACTGGAACATCAACTTGCCCCAGAGACGGCCCCAGCGGTAACGCCGGCGGCAGCGGCGGCGAAGGAATAATTATCTATGCTGGAGTTGTTGTTTCTGCTTTTGCCTGTCGCCGCCGCCTATGGCTGGTATATGGGCCGCAGAAGTGCGCAACAGTCCAAACAGGACGAAGCGAACCGCCTGTCGCGTGACTACGTGGCAGGGGTCAACTTTCTTTTAAGCAACCAGCAGGATAAAGCGGTTGACCTGTTCCTCGACATGCTGAAAGAGGACACCGGCACCGTGGAAGCGCACCTGACGCTGGGCAACCTGTTCCGTTCACGCGGCGAGGTTGACCGGGCTATCCGCATTCACCAGACGCTGATGGAAAGCGCCTCCTTAACTTACGACCAGCGTCTGCTGGCGGTGCAGCAGCTTGGCCGCGACTATATGGCCGCCGGGCTGTACGACCGCGCCGAAGATATGTTCAGCCAGCTGGTCGACGAAACCGATTTTCGCATTAGCGCGTTGCAGCAGCTGTTGCAAATTTATCAGGCTACCAGCGACTGGCAGAAGGCGATTGATACCGCGGAGCGGCTGGTCAAACTGGGTAAAGACAAACACCGCGGCGAAATTGCCCACTTCTGGTGTGAACTGGCGCTTCAGCAGATGGGCAACGACGAGCTGGATAAAGCCCTGTCGTTACTCAAGCGCGGCGCGGCGGCCGATCCGTCCAGCGCCCGTGTCTCCATTATGATGGGCCGCGCGTGGATGGCGAAAGGCGACTACGCCAAAGCCATGGACAGCCTGCTGCGGGTGATTAACCAGGATAAAGAACTGGTTAGCGAAACCCTCGAGATGCTGCAAACCTGCTATCACCAGTTGGGCAAAGACAAAGAGTGGGAACCGTTCCTGCAGCGTTGCGTGGAAGAAAACACCGGCGCAGCGGCCGAACTGATGCTCGCGCAGGTCGTGGAGCAGAGCAAAGGCAGCGACGCGGCGCAAACCTACGTTACGCGCCAGCTCCAGCGTCACCCGACGATGCGCGTGTTCCATAAGCTGATGGACTACCACCTCAACGAGGCGGAAGAAGGGCGCGCGAAAGAGAGCCTGATGGTACTGCGCGACATGGTTGGCGAACAGGTGCGCAGCAAGCCGCGCTACCGCTGCCAGAAGTGCGGCTTCACCGCTTATACGCTTTACTGGCACTGCCCGTCGTGCCGGGCATGGTCAACCATAAAACCAATTCGTGGCCTTGATGGGCAGTAATTGTAAAAAAACGCCCTCCTTAGTTACAACATACTTTAATTTCCCCACCGTTGCCGCCTCTGCCATTGTGCCTGCTGGGTCACGCAGGTAGAATGCTGCCCGTTTACCTTTTCTGCACCGCGCGTGCCCATCAACAAGAAGGTCCAGTCATGTCCGTTGCTTCATCTTCTTCTCGTATCGTCACATCCTCTCCCGTTGTTGTTGCTCTCGACTATGATAATCGCGATAAGGCGCTCGCCTTCGTTGACCGTATCGATCCGCGCGACTGCCGCCTGAAGGTCGGCAAGGAGATGTTCACGCTGTTTGGCCCACAGCTGGTGCGTGATTTACAGCAGCGCGGTTTTGATATTTTCCTCGACCTGAAGTTTCACGATATCCCAAACACCACCGCCCACGCGGTGGCGGCAGCAGCCGATCTCGGCGTGTGGATGGTGAACGTCCACGCTTCAGGCGGCGCGCGCATGATGACCGCCGCGCGTGAAGCGCTGGTGCCGTTTGGCCACGATGCGCCGCTGCTGATTGCGGTCACCGTGCTCACCAGCATGGAGTCCAGCGACTTACAGGATCTGGGCATCGCGCTGACCCCGGCCGACTACGCGGCTAAGCTGGCGACGCTGACCAAGAACTGCGGGCTGGACGGCGTGGTATGCTCGGCGCAGGAAGCGGTACGCTTTAAGCAGGAGCTGGGACAAGCGTTTAAGCTGGTGACGCCGGGTATTCGTCCGGCTGGCAGCGCGGCGGGCGATCAGCGTCGTATTATGACGCCGGAACAGGCGCTGGCGGCGGGCGTGGACTATATGGTGATTGGTCGTCCGGTGACGCAGTCCGACAATCCGGCACAAACTCTGCGTGATATTAACGCATCGTTAAATCTGGGGGCGTAATGAGCGAGACGAACAGCCGTCTGGTTTACTCAACGGAAACCGGGCGTATTGACGAACCGAAAGTTGTCGCAGCGCGTCCGAAAGGCGATGGTATTGTGCGTATACAGCGCCAAACCAGCGGGCGTAAAGGGAAGGGCGTGTGCCTGATTACCGGCATCGATCTGGATGACGATGCGCTGGCAAAGCTGGCCGCCGAACTGAAGAAAAAATGCGGCTGTGGCGGTGCGGTGAAGGACGGCGTGATTGAAATTCAGGGCGATAAACGTGACCTGCTGAAATCACTGCTGGAAGCGAAAGGCATGAAGGTGAAGCTGGCGGGAGGCTGAGTAGCCTCCATGAAAAGGGCCCCGATTTTCATCGGAGCCCTGCAATTCTGCGTGCGACTTACTTGCCAACCTGATGGCCGATAATCCCGCCAACCGCCGCGCCACCCAGCGTACCCAGGGCGCTGCCGTCCGTTAATACTGCGCCACCGATGGCACCTGCACCGGCACCCAGCGCGGTGTTACGGTCACGTTTAGACCAGTTAGAACATGCGCTCAGCGACATGACCAGTGTTACTGCTACCATCGCGGCAGCCATTTTTTTGCTCATTGAAGTCATTTTGTTTCTCCTGAATGTTTCTATTCACGGAAGCGCTACCGTCATTATAGACATCGCAGGCGGTCCTCTCCCGTAAAGCTTGTTGCGCAGGTTGTAAATTTTGCTGCTAAAAGTCACGCAAGTGATAGTTACTTCCTGTTATATCGCTAACATTAATTTTACGGTTTTGTGATGTTGTAGACAGGTAAAAACTCTTAATTCCGTGGTCGGAAAAATCTCATAGCGAGGCGGGGGCGGGAAAGGGAAACAACCCGACGCGGTGCGCATCGGGTCAAGGCGTTACGGGCGTTTAACGATGTTCACGGTCAGACCCGTTTGCTCAAGCTGAAGCTGCTTTTCGGTGGTCAGATTATCGTCGGTGATCACCCGGTTGAATGCGCTCATCGGGCCGAGCGCGTAAGGGTGAATCGCACCGAATTTCGAGCTGTCGCTAAGTACAATCGCCTCGCTGCCTTTTTCCAGCACGGCGTTGACGATATCGGCACGCATCATATCGCGGCCGGTAAAGCCAGTCTCTGGCTGCCAGCCGTCAATGCCGATAAACGCCTTACTGAAATGCACCTGCTGAATATACTGACGCGTCAGTGGGCCGACCATACTCTCGCTTTTTTTCTGGTAAATGCCGCCCAGCAGAATCACTTCTCCCGGCGTCTCTTTGAGCAGATGGGCAATATAGCTGCTGACCGTAATAATGGTGATATCCGCCTGAGTTGCCAGCGCGCGCGCGAGCAGGGCGTTGCTGCTGCCGTTTTCGATAAATACGGTTTCACCCGGACGAACCAGCGAAGCGGCAAACTCTGCCAGCTCACGCTTGAGGGCGAAGTTGTTCATCATGCGCGTTTCGACGTCTTCGCTGTCCAGCGGCACCGCATAGCCGTGGGTACGGCGCAGGTAGCTCTGTTTTTCCAGCAGGTTCAGGTCCTGACGAATCGTCACTTCCGATACGCCGGTCATTTTCGCCAGATCGGCGACGCTCATACGGCCTTTATCAATGACCAGTTGGAGAATAGTTTGCTGTCGGGCGTTCATAATAAATCGATTAATTTCTCTATGCTAAGGCGTCCGTTACGCGATGGCAGGGCAAATGGCGTCAGATTTCCCACGGGGATTTAGGCTGACCTGTTTTGGCATCGCGTTCATCTGCGGCATACGCCAGCAGCTCGGCTTTTAATATTTCCAGATTATTGATGGCGGAGTGGGTATCGCCGCCGACCAGAATATCCAATACGGTATCAATACGTTGGGCAACCTGGCGCGCATCGAGCTCGGACATGGTGGGATCCTGTTAATAAATTCGATTGAAATCAATGATGCAAAATTTACAGACAAAAGAGAAGTGAAAAAAAAGCTTAGCTTATAACCCCCTGGCGCGCCGCTAGCCAGCTTTCCAGCTCGGATGCGGGCATGGGGCGGGCAAAAAAATAGCCCTGACGTTCCTCGACGCCGTTGTGGGTCAAAAATGCATCGTCGTTTGCATCCTCCACGCCTTCGGCAATAACGCGTAAATTCAGCGCGCGGGCCACCGCGATAATCGCCAGCACGAGCGATTGCGATACGGAATGCGTGTGTACGTGATGCACAAAAAGATGGTCCAGTTTGATGGTATCAATAGGGAAACGCGCCAGCTGCGAAAGAGAAGAATAGCCGGTACCAAAGTCATCAAGATGGATTTGCGCGCCCAGCGAACGAAACTGCTTGATGACCTCCAGCGCCAGTTCCGCGTTATCAATCAGACAGCTTTCGGTCAGCTCGATATCAATCGGGCATTCCGCAAAATGCTGCGCCTTTAGCGCCTGTTTGAGGTCGCTGACGATGGATTGATCGACCAGCTGGCGCGCTGAGACGTTCACTGCGACGCGCAGATGAATGCCGCGATCGCGCCACTGCGCCAGCTGGCGGATAGCCTCCAGCATCACCCAGCGCCCCAGCGGGACAATCAGCCCGGACTCCTCGGCGTAGGCAATAAAGTCCATCGGCGGGATCAGCCCGCGCTCCGGCGAATTCCAGCGTACCAGCGCCTCTACGCTTTGTACTTCACCGTTCATCGTCACCTTGGGCTGATAGTGAATGATGAGCTGATCGCTTTGCAGTGCTTTGCGCAGGTTGGTGTCCAGCCACAGGTATTCAAATACCCGCAGATTCATCTCAGGGGAAAATATGCTAAAACGACCGCGTCCGCGCTCCTTGGCGGTGTACATGGCGGTATCGGCATTGCGAATCAGGCTTTCCGGGTCTTCACCGTGCTGCGGGGCGAGCGAAATGCCGAGCGAGCAGCCGCTGTAAACTTCAATCAACCCAATGCGGAACGGATCGCGCAGGCGGCTCAGAACCCTGGATGCCATCGCCTCTAACGCCCCCTGCGACGTATTGACCGCCAGTACGATAAATTCGTCGCCGCCGAGCCGGGCCAGCGTCTGACCCTCTTCCAGGCAGCTTAAAATCGACAGCGCGACCGATTGCAACAGCTGATCGCCAAAAACGTGGCCATAGGCATCGTTTACTTTCTTAAAGTTATCAAGGTCAAAATAGACGATGCCAATCTGCTCGTCCCCCTGGCGGGCGTCAATGGCGTGGCCAATCATCTCAGTGATGGCGTGACGGTTGGGTAAGCCGGTGATGGTATCGGTATTCGCCAGCACCCGCAGCCGCTCCTGAGCCTTACGCTCTTCGGTAATATCGATGCCGGAGCAGATTAAGTAGATTTCATTTTTGCCGCTGCCGCTGTGGACGAAGCGGTTGCGGAACAGAAACAGACGTAGCCCCTTGCGGGTTTTAATCCAGCGTTCAACTTCATAGGGCCCGCCGTTAGTAAAAAAATGGGCAACGTTTTCCCGGGCGGCGGCGGCCTCCGGGGCGGACATAAACAGCTCAAACGCTGTTTTACCAATCACGTCCTGCTCTTTGACACCGCTGTATTCCTCGCACAGGCGGTTAAAGCGCTGAATTTTGCCTTCACGGTCGAGAATAACGATGACGGTATTGGCCTCGGAAACGACCTGTTCGGCAAACAGCAGACCCTGTAAAAGATCGCGGGCGACGGAAGAGGTGTCGAACCAGGAGGAGGCGGTACCGGCCCATTCGGTACAGCTGATTTTGCGGCCAATCAGATGAACAGGCACGTCATAGCCGTTGAGCTGAATAGAGATAGCCACGCTTGAGGTCGTAACGGTCATGGCGCGAATACGGCTGACGCTTTCTTCGCTTAGCGGAATGGCGAGGTCGGTGTTTCTGTCGGGGTCCGTCCCCATATGCAGCGCGGACTCACCGTGCGACATACGCCAGTACAGGCTGCTTTCACTGGAGTTTGGGTCGAGCAGACTTTGTGTCAGAGATTTCTCCATTTCTTCCCCTCGTACACCTGCGTTTGATGAGACCAATTTCCACGTCATTGGTATTCAGTGTGAACGCATTTGGGTAATTTCGCTGGAAAAAAAAGAGAAGGGTATCGCGGATAAAAAAACGGCCCCGTCAGGGGCCGTTTTACAGCATTATGCTGCTGGTCGGGCAATCACACTGCGTGTCTCCATGCGGACTTCCGCAATGGTGACATCAATAACGTCGGTCACTTTATAAACCACTTCGCCTTTGATTTGCACGGTGCCGTTTTCCTGGCTGCAGACCAGCTCGTCGCGCACGGCGTGCAGGAACGGTGCCGGGATAAAGGCAACCGCGCCGTTATCAACCAGACGCACGCGCATACCGCCGCGGCTGACGTCGATAATCTCAGCGGCAAAGCGGGTATCTTTACCCGCCTGCGGATTGAGGTAGCGTGCGTAGAGCCAGTCGGCCACGTCGCGTTCCGCCATGCGGTTCAGACGGCGGCGTTCGGCCATCTGCACGGTAACGTCGTCCTGAGGGCGCGTTGCGCTTTCACCTTTCACGATTGCTTTCAGCAGACGATGGTTGATCATGTCGCCGTACTTACGAATCGGTGAGGTCCAGGTGGCGTAGGCTTCGAGCCCTAACCCAAAGTGCGGGCCCGGCTCCGTGCTGATTTCAGCGAACGACTGGAAGCGGCGAATGCGGCTATCGAGGAAGCCTGACGGCTGTGCATCCAGCTCACGGCGCAGCTTGCAGAAGCCCGGTAGCGTCAGAACCTCAACCGGATCAACATGCACGTCATGGGTTTTCAGCAGGGCGGCCAGCGCTTCCGTGTTGTCCGGAGTGAAGCCGGTGTGAACGTTGTAAATACCAAACCCGAGCTTATCGCGCAGCACACGGGCAGCGCAGATGTTCGCCGCGATCATCGACTCTTCAACGATGCGGTTGGCAATGCGGCGCGGCTCGGCCACGATATCCAGCACTTCACCTTTTTCACCGAGGACGAAGCGATAGTCCGGGCGGTCTTTAAAGACCAGCGCGTGGATTTTACGCCACTCGCTGCGCAGCTGGCACACGCGCTGTAGCAGGGTGATTTGGCGCGCAATGGCATCGTTCTGCGGCTGCCAGCTACCGGTGTTCTCCAGCCAGTTGGACACGTCGTCATAGGCCAGTTTGGCTTTCGACTCGATGTTGGCGGCGAAGAACGCGATGTTGTCTTCGATGGTGCCATCGGCGGCCAGCGTCATTTGGCAGGCCAGCACCGGACGCACGACGTTAGGGCGCAGGGAGCACAAATCGTCAGACAGCTCACGCGGCAGCATCGGAATATTGAAGCCCGGCAGATAGTTGGTGAATGCGCGGATTTTTGCCGCCTCATCCAGCTTGCTGCCTTCGACTATCCAGGCCGTTGGGTCGGCGATGGCCACGGTGAGCAGCAGCTTGCCGTCGGCCGCTTCTTCTACGTACAGCGCATCATCCATATCTTCAGTGCTGGCGCTGTCGATAGTGACGAAGTCCAGCGCGGTCAGATCGCGGCGCTCAAGACCTTCGTCCTGCATTTCGGTGGCGACGCCGTTCGGCGCTTCTTTTTCCAGATTGTGACGGGCGAGGGTGACCCACCACGGCACAAAGTGGTCGTCACCGTAGGTGATAAACTGGGTGAGTTCGGCGTAGAAGCTACGATCGCCTTTCAGCGGATGACGGCGCATTTCAGCAACGGCCCAGTCACCCTCTTTAAAATCATGAGTTACGCCGCGTTCAGCGCGGCATGGAATCGCATCTTTCAACAGCGGATGGTCAGGCACGATAGACAGACGATCGTCTTTGCGGTGAACCTTGCCCACAAAGCGAGTCAGGAACGGCTCAACCAGTTCTTCGGGCTCGGCGCTCTCTTTCTCTTTTTCAGAGTGAATTACCGCGATAATGCGGTCGCCGTGCATCACTTTTTTCATCTGCGGCGGCGGAATAAAGTAGCTTTTCTGTGCGTCGACTTCGAGGAAACCGAAACCTTTTTCCGTGGCTTTGACGACCCCTTCCGCACGGGGCGTTTGGGAATGGAGTTGCTGTTTTAGCTGCGCAAGCAGCGGGTTGTCCTGAAGCATATTGATCTATTTTCGTGGCCAAAAGAGCGGCTGACATTTTTACGCGAATCGATGGGTTGCAGCAAGCGCTCTTTCACCCTTTTACGTAACTTGTTGTGCGCTACTAAACGCGATGCGCAGCCGGTTTAGCCAGCCGCTCAGCGCGCTCCAGACCAGCAGCGCAATTGCGTCAGGTGTTGATATGCCGCGCTCGGCGAGCGGGCTCAGCTGCGCGGCGCTAAATCGGTCCGGCGCGCGGGTCAACAGCTGTGTTGCCAGCGCAAGCGCGCGCTCGCAGGGATAGTGGTGGCTCCAGGCCTGAATCGCGCGCTCGCCGTTACGCACAGCGTCGGGCAGGCCGCTGGCGCCTTGCCAGAGGGTGCTGTAATGGTTAAAGCAGCTGACGCTGCCATTGACGCGCGCCGGGATCAGCGCCGCCAGCGGCAGCATCGGGTGGGCGAAAGTTAACGCATTAATCAGCTCGCCAAAGCCATCAAGCAGCGCCGCCTCGTGCGCCAGCACCGGCGCCAGTGCGTTCAGCTCAGGCAGATGTTGCCAGCGGGCGAGAACATCACTCTGCGGGGTATTGGCCTGCTGGGCCTCAATGGTCGGCAGATCGCTGTGCCAGCGCGCGTTCTCGTGGCGAAAACGTTCGGCGTCAGCATCTTCCTGCACCGGCATGCCGGGGATCCAGCGCACCGGAAAGCCGAGCTGAGCCTGGAATATCGCCACCACTCGCGCCTGGAAGCCGACAAACCCCACGATCTGGTTGATGAGAATCATATCGTGGAGCGTCAGGCCAACGTCGTCCAACTGCTGGCGCGCGCGTGGCGTGATGATTGACGGCGAGCTGGCGAGCTGGCGGGCATATTCGGTAATTTGCGCCAGACGGCGGTTGCTTTCACGCGAGGAGTCCGGGCCGGGCAACGGCGCCAGGCGTGCGGCATAGTGGTTACACAGCCGCTGAACGCCGGAAACCTGGGCGACGGTCAGCGCGGTGCTCAGCCTGTCGTACGCGCTGAAGGTCTGTAAACGGCTGACGGCGACGGTATCAGGGAACAGGGTATTGGCTAACCGCGTGGCGGCACTCAACCAGCGCAGATTGGCGTTTAGCAACGCATCGGGCAGGGCGAGATCCAGTAAAAAACGGTCGTCTACGTGCGCGGCTTCGGGAACCAGCGGCATCACGTCGCTGTGTTGGGTTCTCGACTGGGTTTCGTGATACCAGTGGTTTTTGCCGGAAACGCGGCGTGGCTCCATGGGTGTTCCTTGATCAGAAGGTGGCGAACCAGCAGCGTCGAAGGTGATGTTGCCGGATCGTTATGGGTAAATATCCTGGCGCATGCGTGACGAGGGAGAAAATATTGTTCGGCGATAATTAATAACTGACTGGAATAACAGAGGGGGAAGAAGGGAAACGTTGTCGCCCGGCAGAACGCAGTAACGCCGGAGAATGCAGGCCTGATAAGCGTAGCGCCATCCGGCAATGCGGAGCACATTGCCGGATGGCGGCGTTGCCTTACCCGGCCTACAGTTCCAGTTCGTTCATCGCGGCAATGCTGAAACCGCCGTCCACGTGCACCACTTCTCCGGTGATCCCAGCGGAAAGGTCAGAGCACAAGAAGGCAGCGGAGTTCCCCACGTCTTCGATAGTGACGGTGCGGCGAATCGGCGTGACGGCTTCGCAGTGCGCCAGCATTTTGCGGAAATCCTTGATGCCGGAGGCGGCGAGCGTGCGAATTGGGCCGGCCGAAATCGCGTTTACGCGCACCCCCTCTGGCCCCATAGCGTTCGCCATATAGCGCACGTTGGCCTCCAGCGACGCTTTAGCCAGCCCCATCACGTTGTAGTTCGGGATAGCGCGCTCGGCACCCAGATAGGAAAGGGTCAACAGCGCAGCGCCGGGATTCAGCATGCTGCGGCAGGCTTTCGCCATCGCCACAAAGCTGTAAGCGCTGATGTCGTGAGCGATTTTAAAACCTTCACGGGTCACGGCATTGACGTAATCACCGTCCAGCTGATCTGCCGGAGCAAAGCCAATAGAGTGAACAAAACCGTCAAACGTCGGCCAGACTTTAGCCAGCTCGGTGAACAGGGAATCGATGCTTGCATCTTCCGCCACGTCACACGGCAGAACGATGCTGGAGCCCAGAGAGGCGGCGAACTCGACTACGCGGCCTTTCAGTTTGTCGTTCTGATAGGTGAATGCCAGCTCGGCGCCTTCGCGCTGCATCGCCTGGGCAATACCGTAGGCGATGGAGAGCTTACTGGCGACGCCCGTAATCAGAATACGTTTACCGGAAAGAAAACCCATCGTATTTCATCCTTCTCTTCAGTGTTAGCGATCTTTACGCCAGGCGTCGGCGGTCAGCGCCTCGCCAAAGTGGCCAGCAATCAGTCGCTTGGTTAAATCGTGCAGCGGAGAGGCCAGCACATCAGCAGTGCTGCCGCGTTCCACAACCTCACCCTGGTGCATCACCAGCACCTGATCGCTGATGTGTTTCATCATGCCTAAATGCTGGGTCACGTAAATATACGAGATCCCCTGTTTTTCCTGCAATTCCAGCATCAGGTTAACCAGCTGCGAGCGCATCGACATATCCAGCGAGGCCAGCGCTTCATCACAGATGATTACTTTGGGACGTAGGATCAGCGCGCGCGCCAGCCCCAGACGCTGTTTCTGGCCCGGCGCCAGCATATGCGGATAGTAGCTGACGTGATCCGGCAGCAAGCCGACCAGACGCAGCGTGTCGATAATCTGCTTCTGCCGCGCCTCCGGCTCGAGATCGGTGTTCAGGCGCAGCGGGAAATCAAGGATCTGCGAAATACGCTGACGCGGGTTCAGCGAGGTGCTCGGGTCCTGGAAAATCATGCGAATACGCTGGCTACGGAACGAATAATCGCCGAATTCCAGCGGGTGATCGTCAATCAGCAGCTCGCCGGTGGTCGGCTCGACCATCCCCGCCAGCATTTTGGCCAGCGTCGATTTGCCGGAACCGTTCTCACCGATGATCGCCAGCGTCTGTTTTTCGCGCAGCGTAAAGCTCAACGGCTTCACCGCCTGTAGCGTCTGGCGGTGGAACCAGCCGGTGCGGTAGCGGAAGGTTTTACTCAGGTTGCGAACTTCAAGCAGCGTTTCAACCATGTCACTCTTTCTCCATGTTCAGCGGGAAATGACAGGCGAACAGGTGGTTCTTCGCTCCCGTCAGGCGCGGGGTTTCAATGCATTTGCGCTGTGCATAAGGGCAGCGCGGCCCCAGGCGGCAGCCCATCGGCAGCTGTTCGAGCAGCGGAATGGCCCCGGAAAGGGTGTTCAGGCGGCTCTTATGCGGCATCGAACGGCCGAAGTCCGGAATAGCGCGAATCAGCGCCTGGGTATACGGGTGATGTGGAATCGTCACCAGCTCTTCGCTGGGCGCGCTCTCCACCGTCTGCCCGCAGTACATGACGTTAATCTTATCCGCCCAGTGGGTCAGCATTTGCAAGTCGTGTGAAATCAACAAAATGGTGGTGTTGTTATTCTGGTTAAGGCCGGTCAGCAGGCGGAAGATTTGCGCCTGAGTGGTGGGCTCCATGGCGTTGGTTGGCTCGTCGGCAATCAGCAGACGCGGCTGGTTGGCGAGCGCAATCGCGATCATCACTTTCTGACATTCGCCTTCGGTCAGCTCGTAGGGGAAGCTACGCATCGCGTCTTTGTGATCTTTAATCCCCACGCGGTGTAAAAGCTCGATGGCGCGGCGCTTACGCCAGCCCAGACGCTGCCACCAGCGGCCTTTAAAGGTCCAGCCAGGGATATTTTGCATCAGCTGCATGCCCACACGTTCAGACGGATCGAGACAGGACTGCGGCTCCTGGAAAATCATCGATACGTTGTGGCCGACCAGCCTGCGGCGCTCGCGGTTGGACAGGCGCAGCAGGTCAATATCATCAAAGCGCATACGGTCGGCGGTGACCCGCCAGTTGTCTTTGGTGACGCCGCAAATTGCTTTGGCAATCAGGCTTTTGCCCGAGCCAGACTCCCCTACCAGGCCGCGAATTTCACCTTCTGCCAGCGTCATGCTGACGCGATCGACGGCCTTCACCCAGCCTTCGTTGGTTTTAAACTCAATGGTTAAGTTGCGAATATCCAGTAACGGCATTATTCCACCCCCGCATTAATCGCGCGGCGAATGCCGTCGCCCAGCAGGTTGACCAGCAGTACGCTGACCATAATGGCCGCGCCGGGCAGCATCACCGTCCACGGCGCAACATAGATAAGTTCCAGCGCATCACCCAGCATCGCGCCCCATTCGGGGGAAGGCAGCTGCGCGCCAAGATCAAGAAAGCCCAGCGCGGCAATGTCCAGAATCGCCATCGACAGGGCGCGGGTAATTTCGGTGACCAGCCCGGCGGCGATGTTCGGCAGAATGGCAAACCATAAAATATTCAGCGTCGTCGCGCCGTCCAGACGCGCGGCGATGACGTAATCGCGCTCCAGCTCGTCGTGCACCATGCTGTAGATAGAGCGCACCATGCGCGGCAGCAGCGCCAGCCAGACGGCAAACATCGCGTGCGTCAGGTGTGGCCCGGCAAAGGCCACCACGATAATCGCCAGCAGCAAAGAGGGGATGGATAAAAGCGTATCAAGGATGTGGTTCAGCACCGCCGAGCGCAGGCCGTGGGTTGACCCGGCAAACGCGCCCAGCACCAGCCCAAAAGCGGTAGCCGCGAGGGTCACCACAAACGCGCCGCCAACGGTGGGGGCCGCGCCGCTCAGCAGACGGCTTAAGACATCACGGCCCAGGTCGTCGGTGCCGAGGAAGAAGGAGACCTCGCCGTAGCGCGACCACGACGGCGGCAGCAGCTGATAGCCGAGGAACTGTTGATCGATACCGTATGGCGCAAACCAGCCGCCGAGAATGCAGATTACCGCCAGGGCGATGCAGCCGTAAAAGCCGATCATCGCGGTGGTGTCACCGTAGAACTTACGCCACACGGTGCGCAGGGCGCCCGGCGGGCGCTTCTCAAGGTAGACGCTATCGTAAGGCATACCATTCCTTATGTTTCAGCGGGTTAGCCATAGCACCCAAAATATCGGAAATCACGTTAACGATGATCACCAGCGCGCCAATCACCATCACACCGGCCGAAATGGCCGCGTAGTCCTGCTGGCGAATGGCGTTAATCAGCCAGCGTCCGAGCCCCGGCCAGCTAAAGACCATTTCGGTGATCATTGCCAGCGTCAGCATGGTGGAAAACTGCAGCCCCAGGCGGGGAATAACCGGCGGCAGCGCGTTGTGCAGCACGTGACGGCGCAGAATGGTCAGGCGCGATACGCCGCGGGTGGCGGCGGCCTTCACGTAGTTGGTGTCGTAGACAGCGATGGTGCTGATACGCATCAGGCGCACCACTTCGGTGGTTGGGGCGACGGCCAGCGTCAGTACCGGCAGCACCATATGACGCAGGGCGCTGACGATCATCTCATGGCGCCACGGCGAGTCGGAAAGCCACGCGTCAATCAGCGCAAAACCGGTGACGTTTTTCACTTCATACAGCAGATCAAAGCGGCCGGAAACCGGCAGCCAGCCCAGCGTCAGCGAGAAGAACAGCGTCAGCAGCAGCGCCAGCCAGAAAACAGGAATGGAGAAGCCGAGCAGCGCGAAGAAGCTGATGACTTTGTCCTGCCATTTGTTGCGGGTGATCCCGGCCAGCATACCGACCGGAATGCCCATCAGCAGCGCAAAGCCGAACGCCAGAATGCACAGCTCCATCGTGGCGGGGAAGACCTCGCGCAGCTGCTCGGAGATCGGCTGGCCGTTGATGCTCGACACGCCGAAATCCCAGTGCAGGACGCTTTCAAACCAGAACGTCCATGCGTTCCACAGCGATGCGCCCTGAAGCGGTGCGTGCGGGGTAAAGTAGCTCAGGCTGAAGCCAACGAAGGTCAGGAAAAAGAGCGTAACCAGCAGCAGCAACAGGCGACGAAGGGTGAAAATAATCATGGTTTTTGCACCTTCTCTTCTTTTTCCCGCGAGACGCCGGCGAACGAGGCGTTACCAAACGGGCTCAGCACCAGCCCTTTAATATCGTACCGGTAGGCCTGCAGCCGCAGCGAGGAGGCCAGCGGCAGTATCGGCAGCTCGCGAGCCAGAATCTGCTGGGCTTCGTCGTAGGCGTCAATACGTGATGCCAGCTGCTGCGAGTCCAGCGCTTTGCGCAGCACGTTGTCGAATTCGCGGTTGCACCAATGGGCAAAGTTGGTTTGCGAGTTAATCGCCGCACAGCTCAACAGCGGGCGGAAAAAGCTGTCCGGGTCGTTACTGTCGGTGGCCCAGCCGGAGAGGGTCAGGTCGTGGTTCATGTCCATCAGCCTGGCCTCCTGGAAGCGGCCTTCCACCGGGACGATAATCACTTTGACGCCAATCTGCGCCATATCGGCCTGAATCAGCTCCGCGGTTTTCAGCGGGCTGGGGTTCCACGCCTGAGAGCTGGTAGGCACCCACAGGCGCAGCGTCAGCTTATCGAGGCCCAGAGCCTGCAAACGGCGCCGCGCTTCTTTCGGGTTGTATTCGGTAATTTTAGCTTCGTTATCGTAGGCCCAGGAGGCACGAGGCAAAATCGACGCCGCCGTTTCGGCGGTACCGTAATAAATCGACTGCATCAGACGCTGATTATTGATAGCCAGCGACAGCGCATGACGTACCTCAGGATTATTGAGCGGCGGTTTGTCGGTATTGAAGGCCAGATAGGCGATGTTCATCCCCGGGCGCAGCGTCAGGCGCAGGCGCGGATCGTCACGTAAAATGGTTAACTGGCTGGCGGCAGGCCAGGCCAGAACATCGCACTCGCCGGTCAGCAGCTTCGACAGCCGCCCGGTGCCGCCGGAACCGAGGTCAACCACCACCTGCGGCATCAGCGGCGTACCGCGCCAGAACTGCGGGTGACGCTGCAAGCGGATATATTGCCCGGCGCGATATTCATCAAGCTGGAACGGCCCTGTGCCTACCGGCTGGCGATCCAACTGCTCCTGACGATCCTCTTGGGTGAGCCTGGCGGCGTATTCTGCTGACATCACCGACGCGTAGTGGGTGGCCAGATGCCAGAGGAAAGACGCGTCCGGCCGCGCGAGGCGAAACTCAACCGTGTGGCTATCGAGCTTGCGCACGCTCTGTACGCTGTCGGCAAACTGCAGGCTATCGAAATAGGGGAACGCGCTGCCGTTGACGTTATGCCACGGGTGCTGACGATCGAAAATGCGCTCGAAGGTAAACACCACGTCGTCGGCGTTCAGCGCGCGCGACGGCGTAAACCAGCGGGTGGTCTGAAACTGCACGTTATGGCGCAGATGGAAACGGTAGGTTGCGCCGTTGTCCAGCACCTCCCAGCTTTCCGCCAGCTCCGGTACCAGACGATAGGTGTACGGGTCGACGTCCAGCAGACGGTCGTAAAGCTGTGCGGCGAGGGTATCGACAATCAGCCCGCTGCCCGCTTTTTGCGGGTTAAAGGTGTTAACCTGCCCGCTAACGCAGTAGACAAAGCCGCTGTCGCGAATGTCGGCATGGGGTGGGGCAAGCGGCTGCGGTGCGGCAATCGCCTGGCCGCAGATTAACCCCAACGCTGCCAGGAAAGGTGACAAATTCAGGCGCATAGTTTCTGTATTTTTTCGATTGATCTGCAAAGTGTATCGCACTTACGGCTGCCAGGTACAAATGTCTGCGCGTAACTGCTTTAAAAGTCATCAAATCAGTGGGGTTAACGCGTATCACACCCGCGTGTTGCTCTCTGATCGCCACGCAAAATTCGCCGCTGGTGCGGCGCGTCGTGCCGTTGTCAGATCTGATGCTTTTTCAACAGCGCGCGCAGTTGATGGTAGGTTAGCCCCAGCAGTTCTGCGGCGTTTTTCTGATTAAACCGGGCCTGTTGCAGGCTTTGCTGTAGCAGGCTTTTTTCTTGCTCCAGCTGAAACTGGCGCAGGTTAAGCGGCAGCGCGGGGCGGGCGGTAGCCTCTTGCGTTGCGCTGCTGATGGCGGGCTGGCGGTGGAAGGGGTCGATAATAATGTCGTCCAGCGGTTCATCAATGGAGCCATGGCGATAAACTGAACGCTCCACCACGTTTTTCAGTTCGCGAATATTACCCGGCCAGCGGTAGTGCCGCAGCGTGTCGCGCGCGCGTTCGGTAAAGCCCGGGAACAGCGGCAGCTTCAGCTCGCGGCACATCTGAATCGCAAAATGTTCGGCCATCAGCATGATATCGCTCTGGCGCTCGCGTAAGGGCGGTAGCAGCACCACGTCAAACGCTAGACGGTCAAGCAGGTCGGCGCGGAAGGCGCCTTCCGCAACCTGCTGGGGCAGATCGGCGTTGGTGGCGCAGACCAGGCGGACGTTGACCTGCAATGGCTGACTGCCGCCGACGCGTTCGAGCTCGCCGTATTCAATGACGCGCAGCAGTTTCTCCTGTACCAGCATTGGCGCGGTGGCCAGTTCATCAAGGAACAACGTGCCGCCATCGGCGCGCTCGAAACGGCCTGGATGACGCTTTTGCGCGCCGGTAAAGGCGCCGGCCTCATGGCCGAACAGCTCGGAATCGAGCAGGTTTTCATTCAGCGCCGCACAGTTGAGCGAAATAAACGGCCCCTGCCAGCAGGAGGAGAGGTAGTGCAGACGGTTGGCGATAAGCTCCTTGCCCGTCCCGCGCTCACCGATAATCAGCACCGGTTTATTCAGCGGCGCCAGCCGGGAAACCTGCTCCAGCACTTCGAGAAAGCGGTTGTCCTCGCCGAGAAGGTTATCTTTGTATTCTGCCATGATGAAATTCGCCACTTGTTGGTGTAATTCGCCATTTCACTGTAGGCGTTTGCGGCGCAAAATTCAATCACCTCTTTTATAATCAATGAGATAAAAAGTTGGCACGGAAGTTGTAATAAGCATTACGCAGGGCTAAGCCCGAAACACAGAACTATGAGGATTGAACAATGGGTATTTTTTCTCGTTTTGCCGACATCGTGAACGCCAACATCAACTCGCTGCTCGAGAAAGCAGAAGATCCGCAGAAGCTGGTGCGACTGATGATCCAGGAAATGGAAGATACGCTGGTGGAAGTGCGCTCCACCTCCGCCCGCGCGCTGGCGGAAAAGAAAGACCTGACCCGCCGCGTGGAACGTGCGCTGGCGCAACAGGTTGAGTGGCAGGAGAAAGCCGAGCTGGCGCTGCGCAAAGATAAAGAAGATCTGGCGCGCGCGGCGCTGATTGAAAAACAAAAGCTGACCGACGTTATCGATACGCTGGAGCATGAAGTCACGCTGGTGGATGAAACGCTGGCGCGAATGAAAAAAGAGATTGGCGAGCTGGAAAACAAGCTGAGCGAAACCCGCGCCCGTCAGCAGTCGCTGGCGCTGCGTCATCAGGCGGCCAGTTCGTCCCGCGATGTGCGTCGTCAGTTGGACAGCGGTAAACTGGATGAAGCGATGGCCCGCTTCGAGTCCTTTGAACGTCGTATCGATCATATGGAAGCCGAGGCTGAGAGCCACCGCTTTGGTAAACAGCCGTCGCTGGACCAGCAGTTTGCTGAGCTGAAGGCGGACGATGAAATCAGCGAGCAGTTGGCCGCGCTGAAAGCCAAAATGAAGCAAGATAACGAATAATTATTCCAGCGGCGCGCCATCCCCGCGCCGCTGCTCATACATGATAAGGAGTTATTATGAGCGCGCTTTTTCTTGGCATACCGCTGACGCTGTTTGTGCTGTTCGTATTGCCAATTTGGCTCTGGCTTCACTACAGCAACCGCTCCCGTTCGGGTGAGCTTTCGCAGGGCGAGCAGCAGCGTCTGCTGCAGCTGACCGATGACGCGAAGCGAATGCGCGAACGCATTCAGGCGTTGGAGGCGATTCTCGATGCCGAGCATCCAAACTGGAGAGACAAATAATGGCGCTGGATTTTAACAAAAAGCTGTGGCGAATCCCGCAGCGGGGCATGGTGAAAGGGGTCTGTGCCGGCATTGCCGAGTACCTCGACGTGCCGGTGAAGCTGATTCGTATTATTACCGTGCTGGCGATGCTGTTCGGCCTGTTTTTCTTCGTCCTCGTCGCCTACGTCATTCTGACCTTTGCCCTCGATCCGATGCCGGAAGGGGCCATGAACGGCGAGCATCAGCCCACCAGCCGCGACTTGCTGGACGCGGTCGATGCCGAACTGGCCGCTGGCGAACAGCGGTTACGCGAGATGGAACGCTACGTGACGTCCGATACCTTTACGTTGCGCAGCCGCTTCCGTCAGCTCTGATAAAGAGGTAAACGATGAGCAATAAATGGCAGCGGGCGGGACAGAAGGTGAAGCCCGGTTTGAAAATCGTCGGCAAACTCGCTCTGCTGACCGCACTGCGTTACGGTCCGGCGGGCGTCGCCGGATGGGCGGTGAAGTCCGTGGCACGCCGTCCGTTGAAAATGATCCTGGCGGTGGCGCTGGAACCGCTGCTGTCGCGCCTCGCCAAACGCTATTTCCCCATGGCAAAATAGCGCTATCGGCGTGGACGGGAGTGTCTGATAAGCAATGAAGCGACTCAAAAATGAATTCAATGCGCTGGTCAACCGTGGCGTTGACCGGCATCTTCGTCTTGCCGTTACCGGCCTGAGCCGGAGCGGCAAGACCGCATTTATCACCGGCCTGGTGAATCAACTGCTGAACGTGCATACCGGCGCGCGGCTGCCGCTGCTGAGCGCGGTGCGTGAGGAGCGCCTGCTGGGCGTGAAGCGCATTCCCCAGCGCGATCTCGGCATTCCACGCTTTACCTATGACGAAGGGCTGGCGCAGCTCTACGGCCAGCCGCCGGCGTGGCCGACGCCCACTCGCGGAGTGAGTGAAATTCGCCTTGCGCTACGCTACAAATCCAACGATTCGCTGCTGCGTCATTTCAAAGAGACCTCCACGCTGTATCTGGAGATTGTCGACTATCCCGGCGAATGGCTGCTCGATCTGCCGATGCTGAATCAGGACTACCTGACCTGGTCGCGACAGATGACCGGTCTGCTGAACGGCCAGCGCGGCGAGTGGTCGGCAAAATGGCGCCAGCTGTGCGCCGGGCTGGATCCGCTGGCTCCCGCCGATGAAAACCGTCTGGCGGAAATCGCCCAGGCCTGGACCGACTATCTGCACCGCTGTAAGCAGGAAGGGCTGCACTTTATTCAGCCAGGGCGCTTTGTGCTGCCCGGTGATATGGCGGGCGCCCCGGCATTACAGTTCTTCCCGTGGCCTGACGTCGACGGTGCGGGTGAGGCAAAACTGGCGCAGGCGGACAAACACAGCAATGCGGGGATGCTGCGCGAACGCTTCCATTATTACTGCGAAAAAGTGGTGAAAGGGTTCTACAAAGAGCATTTCCTGCGTTTCGACCGCCAGATCGTGCTGGTTGACTGTTTACAGCCGCTCAACAGCGGGCCGCAGGCGTTTAACGATATGCGTCTGGCCCTGACTCAGTTGATGCACAGCTTCCACTATGGTCAGCGCACGCTGTTCCGCCGCCTGTTTTCGCCGGTGATTGATAAGCTGCTGTTTGCCGCTACCAAGGCGGATCACGTGACCGTCGATCAGCACGGCAATATGGTGTCGCTGCTACAACAGCTGATTCAGGATGCCTGGCAGAATGCCGCCTTTGAAGGTATCACCATGGACTGCCTGGGGCTGGCTTCGGTGCAGGCGACGCAAAGCGGGTTGATTGAGGTCAACGGCGAGAAGATCCCCGCGCTGCGCGGCCATCGTTTGAGCGACGGCCAGCCGCTGACGGTTTATCCTGGCGAAGTTCCGGCACGGCTGCCGGGCCAGGCTTTCTGGGACAAACAGGGCTTCCAGTTCGAGGCTTTTCGCCCGCTAACGATGGACGTTGACCAGCCGCTGCCGCACATCCGCCTGGATGCGGCGCTGGAGTTTTTGATTGGAGATAAGCTGCGATGACCGATTCTTTTAAACCGCGAATCGATTTTGACGGGCCGCTTGACGAAGCGAAGGCGGAACAGTTTAAAGGCGCGCAGGCGTTTGACGGTGAAGCGGCGGAAAAATTCGCCCCCGTGGCGCTGGATGACATCGGCGAGCCGGAAGGGCAGGCCGAAGCTACCGTGGAAGCGGCGCTGCGCCCGAAACGCAGTCTGTGGCGTAAAATGGTCGCCGCCGGGCTTACGCTGTTTGGCGCCAGCGTGGTTGCGCAGGGCGTGCAGTGGACGGTGAATGCCTGGCAAACCCAGGACTGGGCCGCGCTGGGCGGCTGCGTTGCGGGCGCGCTGATCGTTGGCGCGGGCGTGGGCTCGGTCGCGACCGAGTGGCGCAGGCTGTGGCGTTTACGCCAGCGCGCGCAGGAGCGTGATGAGGCCCGCACGCTGATGCACAGCCACAGCGTCGGCAAAGCGCGTGCCTTCTGTGAGAGCCTGGCGCGTCAGGCTGGGCTGGATCAATCTCATCCGGCGCTACAGCGCTGGTATGCCGCAATACACGAGACCCAAAGCGACCGTGAAGTGGTGAGCCTGTATGCACACCTGGTGCAGCCGGTGCTCGATGCGCAGGCGCGGCGCGAAATCAGCCGCTCAGCGGCAGAATCGACCTTGATGATCGCCGTCAGTCCGCTGGCGCTGGTGGACATGGGGTTTATCGCCTGGCGTAACCTGCGGCTGATTAACCGTATTGCTAACCTGTACGGCATTGAGCTCGGTTACTACAGCCGTTTGCGCCTGTTCCGACTGGTGCTGATCAATATCGCTTTTGCCGGTGCCAGCGAGCTGGTGCGTGAAATTGGCATGGACTGGATGTCGCAGGATCTGGCCGCGCGTCTTTCGACCCGCGCAGCGCAGGGTATTGGTGCCGGGCTGCTCACGGCACGACTGGGCATTAAAGCCATGGAACTGTGCCGCCCGCTGCCGTGGATCGACAACGACAAACCGCGTCTGGGGGATTTCCGCCGCGAGCTGGTCGGGCAGTTGAAGGCGACGGTACAGAAGGGCAAAAGCGCGCCGTCGCGGGACGATTGAACGAGATAAAATAACCTTATGCGAAAATAGCATAAGGTATATCTATACTTATCTTTACTGAAAGTGACAAGCGGCGCTACCTTAGCGGGTATCGCCAACCGCATGATCATTATCAGGAAGTCCCGATGACAAGAAAATTGCTGCCGTTTTTGGTGCTGACCGCGCTGTCAGCTTCTGCCTATGCCGCTACGCCGCCCACGACGCTGGTGGTCGCACAGGGCCTGGATGATATCGTCAGCCTTGACCCGGCGGAAGCGAACGAGCTTTCCAGCATCCAGACGGTGCCGAGCCTGTACCAGCGGCTGGTCCAGCCGGACCGCAACGATCCGGCAAAAATAACGCCGATTCTCGCCGAAAGCTGGCAGGCCGATGCGGCGGCGAAAACGCTGACCGTCAAGCTTAAGAGTGACGCCAAATTTGCCTCCGGCAACGCCCTTCGTCCAGAAGACGTGATTTTCTCTTACACCCGCGCCGTGACGCTCAACAAGTCGCCGGCATTCATCCTCAACGTTTTAGGCTGGCAGCCGGATAACATTGCTAGCCAACTGAAGAAAGTTGACGATCACACGCTGCAAATTCACTGGACCGCTGACGTCAGTCCGGCGGTGGCGCTGAATATTCTGTCGACGCCAATTGCCTCTATCGTGGATGAAAAATTGGTCGCGCCAACGTGAAGGGGAATGACTTTGGCAACGAGTGGCTAAAAATGCACTCGGCCGGCAGCGGTGCGTTTAAAATGCGCGTTTACCAGCCGCACCAGGCCATCGTACTGGAAGCAAACGCTACCTCGCCAACCGGTGCGCCGAAGCTGAAAAGCGTGATCATTAAAAACGTGCCCGATCCGGCCTCGCGCCGCCTGCTGATTCAGCAGGGTGACGCTGACGTGGCGCGCGATCTCGGCGCCGACCAAATTGATGCCTTGCAGGGCAAGCCAGGCCTACAGGTGCTGAGCATTCCTTCTGCGGAGCAAAACTACGTTGCCTTCAACACTGCCAATACCGCCAACCCGCTGCTGGCTAACCCGGCGTTCTGGGAGGCCGCGCGCTGGCTGGTCGACTATAACGGGATTACCAAAGATCTGCTGAAAGGGCAGTATTTTGTGCATCAGAGCTTCCTGCCGGTCGGCTTCCCGGGCGCGCTGGACAACACGCCGTTTAAATTTGACCCTGAAAAAGCGAAAGCGATTCTGGCGAAAGCGGGCATTAAAGATGCGCACTTTACCCTCGATGTGGAAAACAAGCCGCCGTTTATCACCATCGCGCAATCGATGCAGGCCAGCTTTGCCCAGGGTGGCGTGAAGGTTGAACTGCTGCCGGCCGCGGGCAGCCAGGTGTACGCTCGCGTGCGTGCGAAGCAGCACCAGGCGGCCATCCGTCTATGGATCCCGGACTACTTCGATGCGCACTCTAACGCCAGCGCTTTTGCCTTTAATGACGGTAAATCAAGCACCGTCGCCGGGCTAAACGGCTGGAAAATTCCTGAGCTGAACAAAGCGACGCTGGCGGCAGTGGCTGAGCCGGATGCGGCTAAACGTCTTGACCTGTATAAGAAAATGCAGGAAGAGCTACAGCGCAGCTCGCCGTATATCTTTATCGATCAGGGGAAAACGCAGATTGTTATCCGCGATAATGTGAAAGGCTACCAGCAGGGGCTTAACGCCGATATGGTCTGGTACGATCGCGTGACCAAGTAACCGCTATCGCCGCCGCGGCCCGCAGGTATCCGCCTACGGGCCGCGGCCGTTTGTTTTGTCGTTGATAGAAATACGGAATTCCCATGCCCGCCGTTTTACCGAATCTAACCGCTCTGCGAACCCGGCGTCTGCTGTCGGCGCTGCTTCAGGGGCTACTGACGCTGGCGCTGACGCTTCTGGGGCTGCTGCTGGTGACCTTTGCGCTTTCTGCGCTTTCGCCCGTCGATCGGGTGCTGCAAATTGTTGGCGACCATGCCAGCCAATCTACCTATGACCAGGTGCGCCACCAGTTGGGGCTGGATCGATCGCTGCCGGTACAGTTCTGGCACTATCTGGTGAATCTGACCCACGGCGATCTGGGTACCGCGAGCGCCACCGGACAGCCGGTACTGCACGATCTACTGGCGGCATTTCCGGCCACGTTGGAACTGGCGACGCTGGCGCTGATTATCGGTGCGATTTTCGGCGTTATCGCCGGGGTCTTGTGCGCCCGCTATGCTGGCTCGCCGTGGGATTTTGCCGTGCGCACGTTGACGCTGCTGGGTAACTCGGTGCCGATTTTCTGGCTCGGGCTGCTGATGCTGGCGCTGTTTTACGCGAAGCTACAGTGGAGCCCCGGCCCCGGTCGCCTTGACGATATTTATCAGTTCACCATTGAGCCAAAAACCGGCTTTGCGCTGATCGATACCTGGCTTTCCGGCGATAAAGAGGCTTTCCGCAACGCTTTCAGCCACCTGGTGCTGCCGGTGCTGCTGTTGGCCTACTATTCGATGGCCAGCATTACGCGCCTCACGCGTTCGGCCTGTCTGAGCGAAATGAATAAAGAATACATCCTGCTGGCGCGCGCCAAAGGGGCGGGAGAAATGAGCATTCTGCTGCGCCACGTACTGCCGAACATTCGCGGCACGCTGCTGACGGTGATTGCGCTGGCCTATACCGCCATGCTGGAAGGCGCGGTGCTGACCGAAACGGTTTTTTCCTGGCCGGGCATCGGGCGTTACCTGACGACGGCACTGTTTGCCGGTGATACGTCGGCGATTATGGGCGGAACGCTGCTGATTGGCGTGTGTTTTGTCCTGATAAATAACCTCACCGACGTGCTGGTGCGGCTAACTGATCCGAGGGTTCGCTAATGCCCACTTCGCTATTTTTACGTCGTCTGCTGCGTTCACCTGCGGCGTGCTGTGGGCTGACGGTTATTGCTTTACTGGTCCTGACGGCGCTGTTTGCGCCGTGGCTCGCGCCGCAGGACCCGAACTGGCAGGATGCCGCCGCGCGTCTGCAAATGCCCAGCGCGCAGCACTGGCTGGGGACCGACAGCTACGGGCGCGATCTGCTTTCCCGGCTGATCTACGGTACCCGGCCTGCGCTGGGGCTGGTCGCGCTGGTGACGGTGATTACCCTGCCGGTCGGGCTGCTGATTGGCATCCTCTCCGGTTATTACGGCGGCTGGCTGGAACGCGTTCTGATGCGCTTTACCGATGTCGTGATGTCGATGCCGAGGCTGATTCTGGCCTTCGCATTTGTCGCGATGCTCGGCCCTGGCCTCGTGAACGGTGCGCTGGCGCTGGCCTTAACCACCTGGCCTGCCTATGCGCGCCAGGCGCGCAGCGAGATTCAGCGTCTGCGCCACAGCGACTATCTGGCCGCCGCCGAAATGATGGGCATTCGTGGTCTACGGCTGCTGGTGGGCCACATTCTGCCGCTGTGCCTACCGTCCGCCATTGTGCGTCTGGCATTGGATCTGGCGGGCATTATTCTTGCGGCGGCGGGACTCGGTTTCCTCGGGCTGGGCGCTCGCCCGCCGATGGCGGAGTGGGGGGCGATGATTGCCGATGGTATGCAGGTTATCTTTGACCAGTGGTGGATTGCCGCCGCGCCGGGCGCGGCCATTCTGCTGGCCAGCCTGGCATTTAACCTGCTAGGCGATGGTTTACGTGACGTACTGGAGCCGCAACATGACTGAACAACGTCTCTGCGTACAGGGGCTGAATATTGACTATCCTGCTGCCCGGGTGGTCAATAATATGAATTTTACCCTGGGTAATGAACGCCTGGCGCTGGTGGGCGAATCGGGCTCCGGTAAGTCGATGACCGCACGGGCGTTGATGGGGCTGGTGCGTAAGCCCGGTATCGTCAGCGCCGAACGACTGAGCGTGCTAGGCCGCGATGTGCTGACGCTCAACGCGCGTGGCTGGCGTGAGCTGCGCGGTAACGATATCGCCATGGTATTACAGGACCCGCGCTATGCGCTGAACCCGGTGAAAACCATACGGGCACAGCTGGAAGAAGCGCTGACCCTGCATCAGCGTCTGGGGCGACGCGAGCGGCAGGAAAAAATAGAATCCGCCGTGCTGGCCATGGGGCTGGACGTGCGCGTGCTGGATCGCTATCCCGGCGAACTGTCCGGTGGAATGGGGCAACGGGTGATGATCGCCATCGCGCTGATTAACGACCCGCAGGTGCTGATCGCCGATGAACCGACCTCGGCGCTGGATGCCCGGCTGCGCAACCAGATCCTTGAGCTATTGGTCGCCCAGTGCGAGCAACGCCATATGGCCATGCTACTGATCAGCCACGACCTGCCGCTGGTGGCGCAGCACTGCCACCGCGTGCTGGTGATGTACCAGGGCAACGGCGTTGATGAGATGGCGGCTGCAGACCTGCCGCAGGCTACGCATCCCTATACGCGCACCCTGTGGACCTGTCGCCCGAATGCGCAAACCTATGGACAGATGCTGCCGACGCTGGACCGTACGCAGAATTTTGAGGAGGCGGCGCATGGCGATCGTTAATCTTGAGTCGCTTCAGGTGACCTTTGGTGACAAAACGGCAGTCTCTGCTGCCAGTTTTCAGGTCGAGGAGGGCGAAACGTTCAGCCTGATCGGCGAGTCCGGCTGCGGGAAGTCGACCATTCTGCGGGTGATTGCCGGGCTTCAGCGGGAATGGCGCGGGAAGGTGGCGCTGTTCGGCCGCCAGATTGGCGCGGGGGCGCGCTTTCACGGCGATCTGCGGCGCAATGTGCAGATGGTATTCCAGGACCCTTACGCCTCGCTGCACCCGAATCATACGCTGTGGCGCACGTTGGGCGAACCGCTGCGCATTCACGGCGAGACGGAGGTCGACATGCGCGTGCGCACCGCGCTGGAGCAGGTGGGCCTGCCCGCCGATGCCGCGCGGCGCTATCCGCATCAGCTCTCCGGCGGCCAGCGTCAGCGCGTTGCCATTGCCCGCGCGCTGTTGTTGCGTCCAAAAATCCTGCTGCTGGATGAACCCACATCGGCGCTGGATATGTCGGTGCAGGCGGAGATCCTTAATTTGCTTAACCGTCTCAAACAGGCGCACGGCATGACCTATCTGTTAGTCAGCCACGATGCGGACGTGATTGCGCATATGTCGGATCGCGCGGCGTTTATGGCCGGCGGCGTCATTCAGCGCTTTTTCGATCGCGAAGCGTTAACGCGCGGCGAACACCGTATGGGGTAACCCCTCAATGCCCGACACAGTCCGCGCCCTCACCCTTAAAAGGGAGAGGGCGCGGGTGCGGTTTAGTGATTCTGTCCGATTGATCGTATAACTTTACGGCACAAAGGCCATTTTTCCGCCATACTGTCAATAATTGTTGACAGTCATCTTCCCGCCGACCGATAACTGTCTTATTATTCATACGTCTTTGGCTCTTAAGGGTGAACACTCCCATGCGTCTTGAAGTCTTTTGTGAAGACCGCCTTGGTCTGACTCGTGAACTGCTCGATTTATTGGTCCTGCGCGGTATTGATCTGCGCGGTATCGATATCGACCCTGTTGGCCGAATCTACCTTAATTTCGCGGAGCTGGATTTCTCCAGCTTCAGCAGCCTGATGGCGGAAATCCGCCGTATCGCCGGCGTCATTGACGTACGTACCGTACCGTGGATGCCCTCCGAGCGCGAACACCTGGCGCTGAGCGCGCTGCTGGAAGCCATGCCGGAGCCGGTGCTGTCGCTGGATACTCGTAGCAAAATCGAACGTGCCAACCCAGCGAGCTGCCAGCTGTTTGGCATGAGTCAGGATCGCATGCGTAACCACAACGTGGCGCAGCTGATTAGCGGCTTCAACTTCCAGCGCTGGCTGGAGAGCGATGCGGTGGAATCACATGCTGAGCATGTGGTGATCCACGGGCAAAACTTCCTGCTGGAAGCCACGCCGGTCTACATCAACGGCGAGGGCGATAGCCGAATCCTGGCGGGGGCAGTCGTCATGCTGCGCTCGACATTGCGTATGGGCCGTCAGCTGCAAACCATGACCACGCAGGATGTTAGCGCGTTCAGCCAGATTGTCGCCGTCAGCCCGCGTATGCGGCAGGTGGTCGATCAGGCTCGTAAGCTGGCGCTGCTGACCGCGCCGCTGCTGATTGTGGGGGAAACCGGCACCGGTAAAGATCTGCTGGCTCACGCTTGCCATCTGGCGAGCCCGCGCGCGGCGAAGCCGTACCTGGCCCTGAACTGTGGTTCTATCCCGGAAGATGCCGTCGAGAGCGAGCTGTTTGGCGATGCTGCCGATGGCAAAAAAGGGTTCTTTGAGCAGGCTAACGGCGGCTCGGTGCTGCTGGATGAAATTGGCGAAATGTCGCCGCGTATGCAGACGAAACTGCTGCGCTTCCTCAATGACGGCACTTTCCGCCGGGTGGGTGAAGATCATGAAGTGCACGTTGACGTGCGCGTTATCTGTGCCACGCAGAAAAACCTGGTCGAGCTGGTGCAAAAGGGATTATTCCGTGAGGATCTCTACTATCGCCTCAACGTGCTGACGCTCAACCTGCCGCCGCTGCGCGATCGTCCGCAGGACATCATGCCGCTGACCGAGCTGTTCGTGGCACGCTTTGCCGATGAGCAGGGGATCGCGCGGCCGAAGCTGTCTGCTGATTTGAATACGGTGCTGACCCGCTATGGCTGGCCGGGCAACGTGCGGCAGCTGAAAAATGCAGTCTATCGTGCGCTGACGCAGCTGGAAGGCTACGAACTGCGTCCGCAGGACGTGCTGCTGCCGGATCACGATGTCTCAAGCGCGGCGGTCGGTGAAGAGGCGATGGAAGGTTCGCTGGATGACATTACCCGCCGTTTCGAGCGCTCGGTGCTGACTCAGCTTTATCGCAGCTATCCGAGTACGCGCAAGCTGGCTAAGCGTCTTGGCGTATCGCATACGGCGATTGCCAATAAATTGCGGGAATATGGCTTGAGTAATAAGAAGGGCGAAGAGTAATCCCTGCCGCGTAATAACCCGGTGGTGCCGTGCCACCGGGTTATTCTGGACATATCAAAATAGAAAAGTTTGCATCATAATTCCAAACTTTTTCCCCGCCCCGACGACAATTACTTCCACGTTTTTAGCAGAATGATTTTTTTTGTGATCTCAATGCCGTTTTAGAACAGGTTGCCCGAATACTGTTGGCACTCCAAAATAGGAGAGCCTATGAATACGTGCGACGAAGCAGTAAAAGCAAAGCGTAAAATTTATATTACGTTGAGCTTATTTATATTAGTGTACTTTTTTTCATGGAAAGCCACCCTGGATACCTATTCCTTCTGGTTATCAGAAAAAATAGGTCTGGACGGCGTGGCGATCGGTATTGTTTTCGCAGTAAACGGTTTTTGTGCGGTATTGATTAAACCGGTTTACGGATTTTTAATCGATCGGCTTGGGCTGCGTAAGGATTTGCTTTTTTTCATATCACTTATTTCTATTACCGTGTTTCCATTCTTCTTTTATATTTACAAACCGCTATTACAGAATGTTCTTTATCTGGGGATCGTGGCGGGTGCGGTCTTTTTAAGTATGGGGTATTACGCGGGCTGCGCGGCGGCCGAGTCATATCTTGACCGCTTTGGTCGCCTGTTTGACCTTGAGTTTGGGCAAATTCGCATGTGGGGAGCGATTGGCTCAGTTTTCTCGGCGGCCAGCACTGGCTACATTTTTAATATTAACCCCATGATTAACTTTGGCATCAGCTCTGCCGGTGCGCTGGTCATTCTGATTATTGTTCTGACCATGAAGATTGAGGTCAGCGATGAGGTGAAAAGCCGGATTATCGCCAAAGAAAAAACGACGCTGAAAGACATTACGGCCCTGTTCCGCCAGCGCAATTTCTGGACGTTTGTCCTTTATGTTTGCGGCGTGGTGTGGGTATTGTTTGTCGCGGAGCAGCAGTATCCTCGTTTCTTTATTACCTTTTATGACAGTAAAGAGACGGGACATCAGATGTACGGCTATCTTGGCGCAGCGAGCCTTGGCTGCGAGTTTCTGTGCATGATGGTTGCGCCGGGAATCGTTAACCGGCTGGGGCCAAAAGCGGGGATGCTGATCACCGGTTTTGTCGTCGCCGCGCGTTTTATCGGTTCCGGGATGGTCACCAGTGCGCTAGCGATTGGTATTATCAAACTTTCCTGGGGCATTGAAATGTCCTTTCTACTGGTGTCGGTATTTAAATACCTCGAGATAAATTTTGATAAAAAAATTAACGGCACCATGTATTTATTAGGCTATCAAAGCGTGAACTATGTGGGCACCGTTTTGCTGTCACCGTTGAGCGGTTATTTATACGAAAAAATCGGCTTTGCTGATACCTATTTATTAATGGGCGGTACCGCACTGCTGTTTACGGTTTTATCAGCGGTGCTGCTGAATAATAATCGTAAAACAGTGCAATTAACCTTGAACCACCAACACTCATGAGCCGAAAATGACAAGAGCGCGAATTATCAGTCGACTTTACCAGATAATAAATAGCACCGTAACCCGAACGCTGAATAAACAACAAAGCTTTGCTCAGACATTAACATTAGCGGGGGATCCCTATATTAGCGGGAAGTTTTCGCTGGCGTTGAGCCTGCTGCTTGAACAGTCTCCAGAGCGTTGCGCGGAATGGGAAAGCCTTTGGCCTGAACTGGTGAGTGCGCCTTGCGATAACTGGGGCAAATATTATTTCCTCCAGGCGCTGCTGAGGCTGCAACAACAAAGGGTGCTGGAACAGGTATTGACCGCCGGGCAGCTCGCGGTGCTGCGTGGTAAGCTAGACTGGCAGGAGATGGTCGAAGAGACGACGTGGCAGCTGAAATCGTGCTTTCCCACTAACTTCTACGGCGTTGCGTTCAGCGTGGCGCGGCTCAGGTTCCTGCTGGGGTGGGAAAGCGAACGGGCATCGCAGGAAATCTTACAGCGGCTCCTTGAGCATTACCGCGCCCACGCGGAGAACGGCTGTTGTGACGAAACCCGTGGGCATGGCCGCTTTGATCGTTACAGCGTGCTGCTGGTAGCGGAAATTTGCCAGCGCCACCTCGAAACCGGGTTGCCGGTCGCCGATTGGTTACAAGCGTCGCTGCGCCAGGCGGCAACGCTGGTGCTGTCGATGTGTACCGATAATGGTAGCGGTTTCCAGTGGGGACGTTCGATCGGTGCCTATGGCGACAGTGCCTTTAATGAGATTCTGGCGGTCAGTGCGCGTCTTGGGTTGCTGAATGCGCAGGAACTGGCGGCGGCAGGCGCGTTTTCTCTGGCCTGTAGCGAACGCTTCCTGAGCTTCTGGTATGACCCGGATGAGCAGAGCGTAAATTTGTGGTTTAAGGGCCGTCAGACCGACGCCTATCGTGCCGAGCATCGGCTGGTCGGGGAGAATATTAGCCTTTGCGTGCAGCACCTGAACGTCCAGCAGGTCTGGTCCGCGCGAGCTGCCGCATCGGCGTCAGTGCCACGTCCGGCGCAGCTTGCGCTAACCTTCACCGCATTTCGTGAAGCGCGCTATGCTCGCGGCCTGTATCAGTGGTATGACGGGCAGCGTGCTTTTGTGCTGCCGCTGATAAACGGTGCTCGCCCCTACCACGGTACGTCGCCTTATTTCCCTATTCCGTTCAGTGAAGGGCTGTTTACCGGCGTGGCGCAGGGCGATGCGCCGCTATGGGTGCCCGGTATTTATGATGAGCGCGGCCGCGTGCTGCGTCCGCTGGTCTGGTTTCGCGGTACTCGGCAGCAAAAGACCGCCGGGGGATGGGAAGTTATTATCGAATATGACGGGCTGGACGTGGTCGCCGAAGCTGGTGAGGTGGTGCAAGAACCGCTGCGCGACGCCGAATTCGGTTGCAGGACGCGCTTTCTGATCGCGCCCGGGAGCGTGACGCGCGAGGATACCTTTACCTGTCCGCCGGGTAGATCGCTGCGCATTGAGCTGATCGCGGCGGTTTATGCTGAAAGCACGCCGGTCCGGTTGCAAGGGTATACGCAGATCCAGCGTCGGGCGACCACGCTACGTAGCCCGACCGGCCCGCTGGCGCAGGAAATCGTTGGCAGCCTCGCGTGCGCCGAACGAACGGAGTTCACCGTTAGCTGGCAGGTACAATACAATGAATAAATTGCCTCTGGCGGGGCGATAAAATACACGACGCGTCATCAATCTATTTATCACCTCCTTTTATATTACGATGATTTTATATCACTCGCTTAAGGGCTTCTGCGGCTATTTGAATATGACCATGCGGGTGAGCAAGATCATCATATTGACGGACGCAGGAGGCTGGAACATTAATTGATTGATTTAATGTGATGGGTCTCTGGGTTTAACCTGGTCAGCACGAAGACAATTCTATTGTCGTCTCGAACGGGCGGCCAGGCGTAAGCCCGGATAAATTTACTTTCTCTGAACTGAGGTTCTATGGCGACATCGCGCGGCTATGGAAAAGATGCCACCCTATTGGAAACCCTTGAAATTGATGAAACGGCCATCTATTTCAATCGAATGAAAAATACATCAGCTGATTATTATCATTTTCATGAATGCCCTGAAATGCTTTTTATTACGAGGGGTATTGGCATTGCCGTCGCCGAACATCAGCAGTTTACGGTGAAACCCGGGCGGCTATTTATTTTTCCGCCTGGGCGAGTGCATAAAATTTATGTTGAACAAGGGGCGAACAATCAATATCACCGTACAACGCTACATTTCAATAGCACTCTGCTGGAACCTTTCTTTCGTGACTTTCCCCGGCTGCAGATACTGCTGCGCCAGTTGAGCAGTTACGGTGAGAAAATACGTATTTTCGATGTTTCTGCTATTCAGCCAATGATTGAAATGCTGCTCGAGCGCTTCGACGGTCTGGGGCATGATGGCCTGGTCACAATCAATGATAGCGCGCTGTTGCTGATGCAACTGATTAGCTTTCTGCCGGGGCAGGAACTGGAGAATGCGCTGCATTCAGAGCAGAATGCGTTTTCCGCCAGTATTATTCGCTGGATTGAAGAACACTTTCAGGAGCACTGCTCGCTGGAGGCGCTGGCTGCCGCATCGGGCTGTTCGGAGGGGCATGCATCGAGGCGCTTTCGTCGCGAAACGGGCGGTACGTTGCAGGAATATTTGATCATGAGGCGGATCCGCCATGCCTGTGAACTGCTCGTGCATACAACCCTGTCGGTCAGGGAAGTGGGGAAGCGCTCGGGATTTACGGAATATGCCTGGTTTATCACCAGTTTTCGAAAATATATGGCAAAAACCCCCCTCCAGTACCGCAAATCATATAGTCTAAGAGGCTGAGGGATAAGAAATTGTCCTGACCGCAGTGCGGTCAGGACAAGAATATTACGCTTTCAGCGCTGCCAGCGCAGCGTCGTAGTCCGGCTCGTTGGTGATTTCGTTCACCAGTTCGCTGTATACCACGTTGTCGTTCTCATCAATCACGACAACCGCGCGAGCGGCCAGGCCTTTCAGCGCGCCATCGGCAATGCCGACGCCGTAGGTCTGCAGGAATTCCGGCGCACGCAGAGTAGACAGCGTCACGACGTTGCTCAGGCCTTCTGCGCCGCAGAAGCGAGACTGGGCGAACGGCAGGTCAGCGGACACGCACAGAACAACGGTGTTCTCCAGTTCGCCAGCCAGCTGGTTGAATTTACGCACGGATGCCGCGCATACGCCGGTATCGATGCTCGGGAAAATGTTCAGAACTTTACGTTTGCCAGCGAACTGGCCCAGGGTGACGTCGGACAGATCTTTTGCCACCAGCGTAAACGGTTGAGCTTTATCGCCCGCCTGTGGGATAGAACCTTGAACAGCAACGGGATTGCCCTGGAAATGTACGGTTTGCGACATGATTATCTTCCTGTTTACATATAGTTAACGTCAACCCTAGTGTATGACAACAGACGTTAACACGGCAAACCCTATTTACGCCTGAATAAAAGGAGCCAAAATGAGAAACCTGCGCGTGTTTGAAGAGGCCTGGCCGCTGCATACGCCTTTTGTGATTGCCCGCGGCAGCCGCAGCGAAGCAAAAGTGGTGGTGGTTGAACTGGAGCAGGATGGTGTAAAAGGCGTCGGTGAGTGCACGCCGTACCCGCGCTATGGCGAGAGCATCGCCTCGGTGATGGCGCAGATTATGACCATCGGGGAGCAACTGGAGCGCGGGATAACCCGCGAACAGCTTGCTCAACTGCTGCCGGCCGGGGCCGCCCGCAATGCGGTCGACTGCGCGTTGTGGGATCTGGAAAGCGCACTGGCCGGTCGCTCCGTCGTCAAGCAGCTGGGCGTCACGCTGCCCGGCACGGTGACGACGGCGCAAACGGTGGTGATCGGCACGCCCGAACAAATGGCCGCCAGCGCAAAGGCACTGTATGCCAGCGGCGCCAGGCTGCTGAAGGTGAAGCTGGACAATCATTTTATCTGTGAGCGAATGGTGGCGATTCGCGAAGCCGTACCGGAGGCGACGCTGATTGTCGATGCCAATGAGTCCTGGCGCGGAGAGGGGCTGGCCGCACGCTGCCAGCTGCTGGCGGACCTGCGCGTCGCCATGCTGGAGCAGCCGCTGCCGGTGGGTGAAGATGACGCGCTGGAGACGTTTATTCACCCGTTGCCGATCTGCGCTGACGAAAGCTGCCATACCCGTGAAGACCTGTCGATGCTGCACGGGCGCTATGAGATGGTGAATATCAAACTCGATAAAACCGGCGGGTTGACCGAAGCGCTGGCGCTGGCGGCCGAGGCAAAAGCGCAGAATTTTGCGCTGATGCTTGGCTGTATGCTTTGCACGTCGAGGGCCATTGCCGCCGCGCTACCGCTGGCACCACAGGTACGTTTTGCCGATCTCGACGGCCCCACGTGGCTCGCCGCCGACGCGCAGCCGGCGCTACGCTTTACCTGCGGTGAGCTTCATTTGTGAGGTTTCGGCTGCCAGTGCAGCAGCCTGGTCATCGCCGCCAGATAACGCTCGCTGGCCTCGTCTGAGGAGATGGGCGGGAACTCGGCGGTAATACAGTGCAGCCCGATATCGTTGCACCAACTGCCGAATGAACCGGGCGTCTCGTAGCCGACGCTGCTGACCAGCGGCAGAGTGAAGGCGTCCGCCAGCCAATGCCCCAGCTCGCTGCTGCGGGTGTCTTCAATGCAGGCCAGCGGGTCGTGGAACGATACCACCCACGCGGGGCTAATCTGGTGAATCAACTGGCACAGCGCGCGGCTTTCCGGCTCGGAGGCCGGGCGGCTGCCGGTGAGCAATACTACGTCGCGCTGTTCCGCAGCGCTATTCCAGCGATATACCGTTTCCCCTTGCTTCCAGTTTGCCGCTGGGAAATTGCGATTCAGATCCACGCCGTTGGCGTTGGCGCGCAGTCCGAGCTGGCAGCCGTCCGGATTGACTGCCAGCACCACGTGATGCCGACGCAGATCCGGCGACAGGGTGCGCAGAGCGCAGGAGAGCGTGACCACCGAGGAATTTTCATCCCCGTGGGTGCCTGCGATGATTAAGCCACTCTGCGGTCCGGCCAGCGGCGCAGGGAACCAGATCAGCGGCGCGCCCAGCAGCGAGCGGCCATAGTGTTGTGTCCCGGGTGGGAAAGCGCCGCGCTGGGCGCGGGGGCGGGTAGCAGACATAGCGTGAGTCCTGATACATAAAGGGGATATTGTGCAGTGTTGTGCAAAATTCGCCGTGAATCAAATAGTTTCCTGCATATGAATTGACGGTGTAAATCAACTTTCTGCGACATGGCGTTTGCAATTATGGCAAGTGAAACAAATAATATTTTCATTATGTTGTGTGGGTTTATCTACTTTTAAGGGGATGTCATGAAGTATCCTTTCACCTTGACCTGCTGTGCTGCGCTGTTAGTGGGTCTGAGTACTGTCGCCGTGGCGGCGGAAGTGCCTGCCGGGACGACGCTGGCGAAGCAGCAGGAGCTGGTTCGCCATATTAAAGATGAACCCGCTTCATTAGATCCGGCAAAAGCCGTCGGGCTGCCGGAAATTCAGGTTATTCGCGATCTGTTTGAAGGCCTGGTTAACCAGGATGCTAACGGCAATATCATTCCTGGCGTGGCTGCCCGCTGGCAAACGAACGATCAGAAAACCTGGACCTTTACCCTGCGCAGTGATGCGAAATGGTCGGACGGAACGCCGGTCACCGCGCAGGACTTCGTTTACAGCTGGCAGCGTCTGGTCGATCCGAAAACCACCTCGCCGTTTGCCTGGTTTGCCGCACTGGCGGGGATCATGAACGCGCAGGACATCATCGATGGTAAAGCGAAGCCTGAAACGCTGGGCGTGACGGCGGTTGATACCCATACGCTGCGCGTGCAGCTCGACAAACCGCTGCCGTGGTTCGTCAACCTGACCGCTAACTTCTCGCTCTATCCGGTCAATAAAGCCGCCGTTGACAGCGATAAAAACTGGACGCGTCCGGGCAAACTGGTGGGCAACGGCGCCTACGTGCTGGCCGATCGTGTGGTTAACGAAAAGCTGGAGCTGGTGCCGAATAAGCATTACTGGGATAACGGCAAAACGGTGATCCAGAAAGTCACCTTTATGCCGATTAACCAGGAGTCAGCCGCCACTAAACGCTATCAGGCCGGGGATATTGATATCACTGAATCTTTCCCGAAAAACCTGTATCAGAAGCTGAAAAAAGAGCTGCCGGGCCAGGTCTTTACGCCCCCACAGCTGGGAACTTACTACTACGCTTTTAACACCCAGAAGGGGCCGACCGCCGATGCGCGCGTGCGTCTGGCGCTCAGCATGAGCATCGATCGGCGCATTATCGCCGATAAAGTGCTGGGAACCGGTGAAAAACCGGCGTGGCGCTTTACTCCGGATGTCACGGCAGGCTTTAAGCCGCAACCGTCAGCGCTGGAAGAGAGTAGCCAGGCTGAGCTGAACGCGCAGGCCAAAATGCTGCTACAGGCCGCAGGCTACGGTCCGAATCGCCCGCTGAAGCTGACGCTGCTGTATAACACCCAGGAAGTTCACCAGAAGATTGCCATTGCCGTGGCGTCGATGTGGAAGAAAAATCTGGGCGTCGACGTGAAGCTGCAAAATCAGGAATGGAAAACCTATATCGACAGCCGCAACACCGGCAACTTCGATGTGATCCGCGCGTCGTGGGTTGGAGACTACAACGAGCCGTCGACTTTCTTGTCGTTGCTCACCTCAACCAACAGCGGCAATATCGCACGCTTTAACGATGCGGCGTATGACAAGGTGATTCGCCAGGCCAGCCTGGAGAGCAGCGCCGAGGCGCGTAACGCCGATTACAACATGGCCGAGAAAATTCTGGCGGAAAAAGCGCCGATTGCGCCGATTTACCAGTATACCAACGGGCGCTTAATTAAGCCTTGGGTGAAAGGATACCCGATCACCAATCCGGAAGACGTGGCCTATACGCGCACGATGTATATTATCAAGCACTAACCTCTTCGCTGGCGCAGTGAACCGCGCCAGCGGTCTTTCTTCTCTTACCGCTGCAACACCTCTGCGAACCTGGCCAGCCACTGTGGGTGCGCGGGCCAGGCAGGAGCCGTCACCAGATTACCGTCCACGTGCGCCTGATCGATACCAATGTCGGCATACTGACCGCCGCTAAGCCTGACTTCCGGCGCGCAGGCGGGATAGGCGCTACAGGTACGGCCCTTTAATACGCCAGCGGCTGCCAGCAGCTGTGGGCCGTGGCACACGGCGGCAATCGGCTTGTTAGCTGCATCGAAGTCTTGCACCAGCTTAATCACCTGCTCATTGAGGCGCAGATACTCGGGCGCACGTCCGCCGGGGATCAGCAGGGCGTCATAATCCTGCGCGTTTGCCGAGGCGAAATCGGCGTTCAGCACAAAGCGGTGGCCGGGCTTTTCGCTGTAGGTTTGGGCACCGTCAAAATCGTGGATCGCCGTCATAATGTAATCGCCTTTCGGCTTATCCGGACAGACCGCATCAACCTGATGGCCAATCATCTGCAGCGCCTGAAATGGCACCATGGTTTCATAATCTTCCGCATAATCACCAACCAGCATGAGAATTTTCTTGCCAACCATAATCTACCCTCAAGAAATCAAGATGTTTAAGATATAGCCTGGCGGTGAAGGGATAGCGAACCGCAAACCGCGCGCTGCATCACGGATATGACGAGAGCCCGCGCGGTAGACGGCGAGGACAGCGTCAGGCACCGAATGCGCCGTCGATGGTGTGCATCGCGCCGGTAACAAATGCTGCTTCAGGCCCCGCGAGCCAGGCCACCATCCCGGCGACTTCTTCCGGGCGTCCGTGGCGTTTCAGCGCCATAAAGCTGTGCATCAGCTCTTTTAGCGGGCCGGATTCCGGATTGGCGTCGGTGTCAATCGGCCCCGGCTGCACCACGTTCACCGTGATACCGCGCGGGCCAAAATCGCGCGCCAGCCCGCGAGCCAACCCCTGTAGCGCCGATTTACTCACCGCATAGGCGGCCAGGCCGGGAAGGGGCATTCGGTCGCCATTGACTGAACCAATCACAATAATCCGCCCGCCGTCGGGCATGAGGCGGGCGGCTTCCACCGCAGCATGATAGGGCGCATGGATGTTAATCCGGAACAGGCGGTCGATGGCGTCGCTGTCTTGCTCTAACGCATCACCGAAAATAATGATACCCGCGTTAATCACCACAATATCCAGCGGACCGCAATCGCCTACCAGTTTGATGACCGCATCGCGGTCAGCGCTATCCGCCACTACGGCAGTGCTGCCCGTTTCTGCCGCCAGCCGTTCGGCGGCTTCTCGTGAGCCAGCATAGCTGAACGTGACCGCCGCGCCCTCGGCGGCAAAGCGCCTGACGATGGCCGCGCCGATGCCGCGGCTGCCGCCTAAAACCAGTACGGATTTATTCTGAAAGACAGACATAGAATCGACCCTCATGCAGATGATGCGACGATGATGATGACGTGCGGCAGACCGCGCTGCCAGCAAGGAGTATAGCTGCTTGCGTAGCGCTCCATTTGCCGCCGCCGCTGCTATACTTGCTCAAGCAATTTTCCCATTCTGGCTGCGGGCAAACTGAGATGATCTATGCATCTGATATCATGATCTTTGGCAAAGTGTTGCTCGCCATTCTTTTGCTGCTGTTGCTGGCAAGCTATCTTTTCGCAAAATTCAATTTCCCGATTTCCGTGCTATTGACCACCTGGCTTTCTACTGCCGCGGCGTTTGCGTTGCTGGTGGTGTTGGTATTGATGCCGGGGATCCGGGAGGATGAAGTGTCGCTGGGCAAACGCTGGCTGGAAGAGTGTTCAGTGGTGGAGAAATATGAGCGACATTCGCTAGGTGAATCGACCAATCGGTTACGGTGTCACGGTGTGGAAGAGCGGGTGGATGCGCGCGATTATCAGACATTTACTCTGGCATACCTCGAACGCGGGGCGCGCTGAGATAGCCCGGCATGACGAGAGTATCGTCTCCGGGCTGCCGTGGTTATCGCCCTACGCGTGCCTGAAGCGCCGCCGGGTAACGGTCACCGACTATCTTCACGGCGTCCAGCGCCCGGGTGATTTGCTGGCGTTCATCGGCGGTCAGTTGGATATCCACCGCGCCGAGGTTTTCCTCCAGCCTGTACCGTTTTGTGGTGCCGGGAATCGGCACAATCCACGGTTTTTGCGCCAGCAGCCAGGCAAGCGCAATCTGCGCGGGCGTCGCCTGACGTTCGGCGGCCAGCGCGCCCAGTACGGTTATCAGCTGCGCGTTAGCGGCCAGCGCATCGGCCTGAAAACGGGGCACCTGGCTGCGAAAATCGTCGCTGCCAAAAGCGGTGCTGGCGTTAATCGCCCCGGTCAGGAAACCTTTTCCCAGCGGGCTGAACGGCACAAATCCGATTCCGAGCTCTTCCAGTAACGGAATGATTTCCTCTTCAGGCTCGCGCCACCACATAGAGTATTCGCTCTGTAACGCCGCGACCGGCTGTACGGCATGCGCGCGGCGAATGGTTTGTGCACCGGCCTCAGACAGGCCGAAGTGTTTCACCTTACCTTCGGCAATCAGGTCTTTGACGGCGCCCGCCACCTCTTCAATCGGCACATTCGGATCGACGCGATGCTGATAAAGCAGGTCGATGGTCTCTGTTTTCAGGCGGCGCAGCGAGCCTTCTACCGCTTGGCGGATATGCTCCGGACGACTGTTTAAGATCTGTTGTTTGTTATCATTGCCGAATGTGAATCCGAACTTGGTAGCAATGACCACACGTTCACGAAACGGTTTCAGCGCCTCACCGACCACGTCTTCGTTGACATAAGGGCCATAAACTTCGGCGGTATCGAAGAACGTCACGCCGCGTTCGACGGCAGCGCGAATTAATGCGATAGCTTCATGCGTGTTCGTTGCCGGGCCATAGCCGTGGCTCAGCCCCATGCAACCTAGGCCAAGCGCGGAAATGGTGAGGCCGGAACGGCCAAGAGTGCGTTGTTGCATATCAAGCTCCTCAATACGTGAAACGGCGGCCCGCCGGTCGAGGGTGCTGCGGGCTGTCTTGTGTGAGCAGAGAATAGCGCGGGTGGATTTATTTTATCAGAGGGTCTAATTCGATAAGCTTAATGAATTTTATTCATAACCGATGGCCAGACCTGCCGGCCATCGGCGTTCAGGCGTGCTTTTTCTTCCCGGCGGAAGAGGAGATATCGCGGCGCAGCGCAGCGGGGGCATTCAGCTCGCCGCTGAGCGGGAGATTATTGAGCATCACTTCAATATCTTCTGCTGGGACCGGATCGGAGAACCAGAAGCCCTGTAGCGCATCGCAGCCCAGCCCGGTGAGAATGCGCTGCTGTTCCTGCGTTTCTACGCCCTCCGCCACGACGGCCATATTCATCGAATGCGCAATCGAGATAATCGTGGAGACGATTTTGATATGTTTGCTGTTTTCCCGCATGTCTTTCATAAAGCTTCTATCAATTTTCAGCTCTCCGGCAGGGAGGTCCTGCAGCGCCAGCATGTTGGAATAACCGACGCCGAAGTTATCAATTGAGATCGTGATACCGATACGGCAGAAATCGTGAAAGATCTGAACGCTGCGATCAAATCCGTGCAGCGCTGCGGTTTCGGCGAGTTCGAGCGTTAAGCGCGTTGGCGAGACGCGATGGCGGACCAGCGTGTCGCAAACCAGTTCATAGAAGTTCTGCTGCTCAAACTGCACCGGGGAAATGTTAATCGACAGCGTCCAGTCATCGTGCCCGGCAAGACTCCATTTATGCAGCTGCGCGCTGGCTTGTTCCAGGATCCAGTTACCCACCGGTACAATGAGCCCGGTGTTTTGCAGCGTCGAGAGGAACACTTCCGGCAGCAGGATGCCTTTTTTCGGGTGGCGCCAGCGCAGCAGCGCTTCAAAACCGTAAATGCGCTTTTCATTGACATGATATTTGGGTTGATACCACAACTCAAACTGGCCGCGCTCCAGCGCTTGAGTCAGGTCCTGCAAGAAGTGCGCGCCTTGCCATGTGCTGTCGAGCATCGACTCATGATAAAACACCCAGCCGTTGCGACCATTGTGCTTCACGTGATACATCGCTGTATCGGCAGAAAGCTTCAAATCCTGCGGCGTTTCGCCGTGACCCGGGTACAGGCTGATGCCGACGCTCAGCGATATTTGCAGAATCTGCCCGGAGTGATAAAACGGCCGCCGGATGCTTTCGACCATGCGCGTACAGATATCGGCAATCTCGGCTTCGGTGCTGTCGGGGGCCAGCAGAATAAATTCATCGCCGCCGATACGGGCAAGGGTCATTTTAGGCGTCAGGCAGGCGCTCATACGGTTGGCAACGGAGACCAGTAGATTATCCCCAACGTGATGCCCCCAGGCGTCGTTGACCAGTTTAAAACGATCAAGATCCATCAGCACCAGAGCAAAAGTGCTACCCGCCAGCCGAGCCTGGTGCAGGCAGGCCAGCAGACGCATATCGATCTGGCTGCGGTTGGCAAGGCCAGTCAGACCATCGTAGCGGGCCTGCTGTTCAAGCTGCTGGTTCAAACGCTGCAGGTTTTCGGTAAGCCGCGTGGTGCGGACCTGAGAGTCGACCATGGAAATCATCAGCATCAGCCCCAGCAGCAGCAGCGTGGTGACGGAGACCCAAATAGACAGGCCTTCTTCGCTGACCATCGCCGTATGGCTTACCATGATGTGGCCATGCCCGGTAAAGGTGGCGGCGCTCATGCCGGTATAGTGCATGGCGGCAATCGCTATCCCCATCGCCAGCGCTGCACCAATGCGCGTCAGCAGGACGCCTTTGCTGTTCAGTCGCAGGCTGAACGCCAGCCACAGGGCGACGCAGGAGGCGACAATGGCTATCACCACCGAGACGATAATCAGCGGAATGCTCCAGGTTATTTCATCGTGAGCCATCAGTGCCGCCATGCCCACATAGTGCATGGTCACGACGCCGCTGCTCAGCAGCGCGGTGGCAATACACAACCGCTTAAGCGATAGCGTGTTACCGGCAACGGCAATATTAATGGCCAGCGATGACGCAATAATCGCGGCCAGCAGCGAAATAACCGTGAGCCCCAGGTGATAGCTCATGGGCATCGACATTTTCATCGCCAGCATGCCGATAAAATGCATTGACCAGATACCAATGCCGAGCGTGGTGCCACCGGTTATGCGCCAGAAGATAGCCGCTTTCTTATTTGAAGCAGCGATTTTTGCAGCACTATCAAGCGCAACGAAAGATGCGATGAATGCCACCAAAAATGAAATACCGACCAGTATCGGGTCCCACGAAGCGTGCAGCATCATGCAATCCATACCTTTTCATAAAGTGGGTTCTATTTAATCTATCAGCATAATCCGAATTTTATCCAGAAAAATAACTATCAAAATCCGTTTTTTTTCACGGATTAGATACCTTTAGAAATTAATTAAGCAGGGCTTAAACACGGTGAAATGACAGTGAATAATACAGCGTCGGGCATTATATTGTGCTTACTTTCTATGGAGTTAATCTATTTTCTGGTGGCTGTGATAATAAGTTTTGCTTTGGTTGAGATAATGCGCTGAAAAAAGTGAAACTCGCACAGCTAAGGAAGGTGCGAACAAGTTCCTGATATGAGATCATCATATTCATCCGGAGCGCATCCCAGAGGGACATCATGAGCCATCAACTCACCTTCGCCGATAGTGAATTCAGCACTAAGCGCCGTCAGACCCGAAAAGAGATTTTCCTCTCCCGCATGGAGCAGATTCTGCCATGGCAGAATATGACCGCTGTCATCGAGCCGTTTTATCCCAAGGCGGGCAATGGCCGACGGCCCTATCCGCTGGAGACCATGCTGCGTATTCACTGCATGCAGCATTGGTACAACCTGAGCGACGGTGCCATGGAAGATGCCCTGTACGAAATCGCCTCCATGCGCCTGTTTGCCCGATTATCCCTGGATAGCGCCCTGCCGGATCGCACCACCATCATGAATTTCCGCCACCTGCTCGAGCAGCATCAACTGGCCCGTCAATTGTTCAAGACCATCAATCGCTGGCTGGCCGAAGCAGGCGTCATGATGACCCAAGGCACTTTGGTGGATGCCACCATCATTGAGGCACCCAGCTCTACCAAGAACAAAGAGCAGCAACGCGATCCGGAGATGCATCAGACCAAGAAAGGCAATCAGTGGCACTTTGGCATGAAGGCCCACATTGGTGTCGATGCCAAGAGTGGCCTGACCCACAGCCTAGTCACCACCGCGGCCAACGAGCATGACCTCAATCAGCTGGGTAATCTGCTTCATGGAGAGGAGCAATTTGTCTCAGCCGATGCCGGCTACCAAGGAGCGCCACAGCGCGAGGAGCTGGCCGAGGTGGATGTGGACTGGCTGATCGCCGAGCGTCCCGGCAAGGTAAAAACCTTGAAGCAGCATCCGCGCAAGAACAAAACGGCCATCAACATCGAATACATGAAAGCCAGCATCCGTGCCAGGGTGGAGCACCCGTTTCGCATCATCAAGCGGCAGTTCGGCTTCGTGAAAGCCAGATACAAGGGGCTGCTGAAAAACGATAACCAACTGGCGATGTTATTCACCCTGGCCAACCTGTTTCGGGTGGACCAAATGATACGTCAGTGGGAGAGATCTCAGTAAAAACCGGAAATAACGCCAGAAATGGTGGAAAAAATAGCCTAAATAGGCTGATTCGATGTGTTTGCGGGAAAAAAATCGGCCCAGATCCGCGAAATTTTAATCAGCGAGTCAGCTTGGGAAGAAATGACCTGCTTATTCGCACCTTCCCTAACGGTTAAAGTGATGAAAATATTTAAAAGAGTCTGGAAAATACATCTTCTGGTGATATAACAAAATGACACAACGAGCGTTGAGGGGAATTTATGTTTAAAAACATTAGCGTCCGAACGTTTATCCTGGTGTTTATTTTGGCGGTATTTTTTATTGCGGATGTGATCTGCCTTATATTGTCTAAAAATATATTCTTGCTTTTGGCTATTAATATTATATGGGTGGCAGCGATCGCCTTGCTGTGGCTGTATATGACCAAATATCTGGTCACGCCTATCAATGCGGTGAAACGCAGTATAGATGAAGTCAATGATGGCAACCTGTCGGTACGTATTCCGGTCTTTGGCAATAACTGTGCAGGCCGCTTAATTCCGGGGATCAATAACTTATCGAATAATATCTCGACGCTGGTCGCCGAAATACGCAGTTCGTCAGACACGGCGATGACGTTGTCTGAACAGCTGGCGACCCGCAGCGGCGAACTGTCGGTAAAAACGGAACAGCAGTCGGCCACGCTGATGGAAACCGCCGCGAGCATGGAACAAATTGCCGCCAGTACCAAAAATAACGCCGAGCATACGCGGCTGGCCAGCGAGCGCGCGGGTGACGCAACCCAGTGCGCCCGCAAAGGCGGCGCGCTGATGGGGGAAGTGGCGACCAATATGCAGTCTATTACCGACTGCGCCCGGCAGATGACGGAAATTATCGCCATGATCGACGGTATTGCCTTCCAGACCAATATTCTGGCGCTGAACGCGGCGGTTGAGGCGGCGAGGGCGGGCGACCACGGAAAAGGCTTCTCGGTGGTGGCCGGTGAAGTGCGTAATCTGGCGCACCGCAGCGCGGAAGCGGCGAAGAGCATCAAGACCTTGATCAATGTCACCAGCGAAAACGTCACCCAGGGGGCAAGTATTGTCGCCGAAGCGGAGAAAAATATGCAGGAGATCGTGACCGGCTCTGGCGAGCTGAACGGTCTGATGGAGCAGATTGCGGTGTCGACGTCCGAGCAGGAAAAAGGTATCGACCAGATAACCCTGGCGCTGAATGAGCTCGAGACCGTCACGCAAAGCAATATTACGGTGGTCGAAGAGCTGGCGAGATCGTCGGATATTCTGAAACGTCAGGTTATTGAGCTACAGTCGCGGACGCAGAATTTCCGCGTTGGTGACGAACAGCAGGCTGCATCTCCACGCCCGGCCATCGTAGGTCAACCGCTACAGCCTGCGGTGGCGGGCAGCAGCGAGCAGAATTTCTGGCAATCGTTTTAACCCGTTTTGCTTCCCTCACCCCGGCAGAAATGCCGGGTTTTTTTTGCCTTACGCCCACTCACTGCCGCTTTTATGAACGATTTCAGCGCCATGGCGCAGTCACAAGTTGCTTAACAAAGCGAGATGGCTAAATAGCTGCGCCTAATACCGCTACACTTTTGCCTGACCATGTTTTCCTCCGGGGAATGGGCTGGCGGTTTCCATAAAATGGCGGACCTTTTTCAGTAACTGCCACATTGAGCGGCACTGATGATTACGGGTTATCGTGTCATGAAGTGCCTGCCATAGCCGTTCCACATGATTCACCCACGGCGAGTAAACCGGCTGGTAAATTACCCTGAACTTGGGATTTGCTTTCAACCAGCGCTGTGTTTCGCGGCTTTTATGGATAATGTAGTTATCAACGATCAGCGTGATTGTTTTCGCCCGCCGGTAAGTGGCTTTCAGGTGCTTCAGCAGAGCGATAAACAGCGCTGAACTTTTGCTGTTGCCGCCCACGTAGCTGACTTTACCCGTGCCACTGTGCAGTGCGCCGGCCAGATAGTATTTTTCGTTCTGCCCCGGCGTCACTACCCGTTTCTGCTGTCCGCGCAACTGCCAGTCCGCACCGATTTTAGGATTAAGGTGGATATCCACTTCATCTTCATAAAATACCGGATGCTCTGCGCTGCATTCATCCAGCGCTTTGTGGATTACCGCCATCTTTTCATCTTTATGTGGGTCACGGATACGCAGAGTTGGCGCGGCCCTGCGCCATACAAGCCCCGCAGATGGCAACCAGCGGCGAACGGTTCCTGCATGTAACTGGCAACCGGTTATCTCATTGATTTTTATTGCCAGTAATTCGGTGCTCCAGCGTGAACGTTGATAACCAAAATCGCCGGGAGAATGCTTTATCAGCTCACGTAACAGGGTGCAGATATGTTCAAAAGGCCAGCGTCGGGAGCGCCCTGCGGGTAAGGATTTCAGGCCTTCAATACCTGAGTGCGTAAACCAGTTAATCCAGCGACCAACGGATGAACGGGCACAACAGAGAGTTCTGGCAACATCGCTGACCCGTTCACCCCGATGAAGCATCAGCATGGCCGTGAGTCTGCGGGCATGATTTTTATCACGCGTTTTATGAATAGCTTTCTGCATCAGGCGTCGTTCGCCACGGGGTATTGGTACTATGATCGGCATCGCTCAGTCCGGTTGGTGATTTTGGTTGGTTTGGCGATTGATCAGATCGCACAATCCGGGCTGAGTTCCCTTTCAGTGATCTACTATTCCGCGCAGCTATTTAGACTATCAGGATAAAGAGCGGTGAGCGGAGGCGAAGTGGAAGCCATAAAAGGATCTGACCTTAACGTACCCGATGCGGTATTTGCGTGGCTGCTGGATGGCAAGGGCGGCGTGAAGCCGTTAACCGATGCGGACTGTGTCAGCCAGGACAATCCGTGCTGGCTGCACCTGAACTATACCCATCCAGACAGCGCCCAATGGCTGGCGACCACGCCGCTGCTGCCAAACGTGGTGCGCGATGCGCTTGCTGGCGAGAGCCTGAGGCCGCGGGTGAGCCGCTTGGGTGAGGGGACGCTGATTACGCTGCGCTGCATTAACGGCAGCACCGATGAACGACCCGATCAGCTGGTGGCGATGCGTCTGTATATTGACGAACGTATGATTGTCTCTACCCGCCAGCGGAAAGTGCTGGCGCTTGATGACGTGGTCAGCGATTTGCAAGAGGGCAGCGGCCCGACGGACTGTGGCAGCTGGCTGGTGGATATTTGCGATGCGTTGACCGATCACGCCAGCGAGTTCATTGAACAACTGCACGATAAAATTATCGACCTTGAGGATAACCTGCTGGAGCAGCAGGTACCGCCGCGCGGTTTTCTGGCGCTGCTGCGTAAGCAGCTTATCGTCATGCGCCGGTATATGGCTCCACAGCGTGATGTTTACGCCAGGCTCGCCAGCGAACGTCTGTCGTGGATGACCGATGACCAGCGCCGACGGATGCAGGATATCGCCGATCGTCTGGGACGCGGGCTGGATGAGATTGACGGCTGTATTGCGCGTACGGCAGTCATGACCGATGAAATTGCCCAGATGATGCAGGAATCGCTCTCCCGACGAACCTATACCATGTCATTGATGGCGATGGTTTTTCTGCCGAGTACCTTCCTGACCGGGCTGTTTGGCGTCAACCTTGGCGGCATCCCCGGCGGCGGATCGCATCTGGGTTTTTCGCTCTTCTGCATTATGCTGGTGCTGCTGATAGGCGGTGTTACGTGGTGGTTACATCGTAGTAACTGGTTGTAAAAAATCGCCTTTTTTACCCCCTTAGGATAGGGTAACGCCACTTAATTTGAGCGAAGTCAATAAAACGGTATGCCAATCGAGGCAATATCGATCTCGCAGGTGAATGCAACGTCAAGCGATGGGCGTTGCGCTCCATATTGTCTTACTTCCTTTTTTTGAATTACTGCATAGCACAATTGATTCGTACGACGCCGGCTTAGAATAGTCGGCTTTTTTTTGTCCTTTTTCCGCGGCCTGACCGCACCCGCCGATTAATTTGTCGCATCCCGCGGCGAGATCTGCGACGATACGCGCCTGCTGACCGTTAGCCCCCTAATTCGCGAGAAAATATTGTGACCGCTTTTGCCACCCTGAATGCCCTTCCTGCCGCCCAGCTCGATAATCTGAACGATCTGGGCTATCTCTCTATGACGCCGGTTCAGGCCGCGTCGCTGCCGGCAATTCTGGCCGGGAAGGACGTGCGCGTGCAGGCAAAAACCGGCAGCGGTAAAACGGCGGCGTTTGGTCTCGGTCTGCTTCAACACGTTGATGCCAGCCTGTTCCAGACCCAATCGCTGGTGCTGTGCCCCACGCGTGAGCTGGCCGATCAGGTCGCTGGTGAAATTCGTCGACTGGCCCGCTATCTGCCGAATATTAAGGTGCTGACGCTGTGCGGCGGTCAGCCGTTCGGCGCACAGCGGGATTCCTTACAGCACGCGCCGCATATTATTGTGGCGACGCCGGGCCGCCTGCTGGATCACCTGCAAAAGGGCACCGTTTCGCTGGATGCCCTGCATACGCTGGTGATGGATGAAGCAGACCGCATGCTCGATATGGGCTTTAGCGATGCGATGGATGAGGTGATCCGCTTTGCGCCCGCATCTCGCCAGACGCTGCTGTTCTCCGCCACCTGGCCGGAGGCCATTGCCGCCATCAGCGGCCGCGTGCAGCGCTCGCCGGAGACAATCGAAATCGACAGCGTTGATGCATTACCGGCGGTAGAGCAACAGTTCTTTGATGTGCCGCGCCACGGTAAAATTGCACTCTTACAGCAGCTGCTGAGCCAGCATCAGCCAGCATCCTGCGTCGTGTTTTGTAATACCAAAAAAGATTGCCAGGCCGTGTTTGAGGAGCTGAATGCCGCAGGGCAGAGCACGATCGCCTTACACGGCGACCTTGAACAGCGCGACCGCGATCAGACGCTGGTGCGCTTTGCCAACGGCAGCGCGCGTATTCTGGTGGCAACCGACGTCGCGGCTCGCGGGCTGGACATCAAATCGCTGGCGATGGTGGTGAACTACGAGCTGGCGTGGGATCCGGAAGTGCATGTTCACCGTATTGGCCGTACCGCCCGCGCGGGTAACAGCGGGCTGGCGGTAAGTTTCTGCGCGCCGGAAGAGGCGCAGCACGCCAATATCCTGGCCGAAATGCTGCAATTAAAGCTGAACTGGATGCCGGAACCGGCCAAAACGCGCGTTACGCCGCTGGCGCCGGAAATGATGACCCTGTGCATCGACGGCGGTAAAAAGGCCAAGATGCGCGCGGGAGACGTGCTGGGCGCATTAACCGGTGACGTGGGGCTGGTGGCTGCGGATATCGGGAAAATTGACGTGCACCCGGCGCATGTCTACGTGGCGGTGCGCGAAGGCGTGGCCCATCAGGCCTGGAAACTGCTGCAGAAAGGGAAAATCAAAGGCAAAGCGTGCCGTGCGCGTCTGCTGAAATAACCGCTTGAATCAGCGTCTCAGGCCGCAGCCTGAGACGCTAAATCGCTTACTTCACTTCGACCACGTTCAGACGCAGCTCGTCCAGCTGGCCGTCTTCTTCTTCCGGCTGCCAGCCCATCGGCTGTAGCGGCAGCTCTTCCCGATCAAACGCCAGGTCACCGCCGTCAACCACTTCAGAACCGTGGGTCAGTCCTTTGAAGTCAAACAGGCTGGTATCGCACAGGTGCGACGGTACCACGTTCTGCATCGCGCTGAACATGGTCTCAATACGGCCAGGATAGCGTTTATCCCAGTCACGCAGCATATCGCCAATCACCTGACGCTGCAGGTTCGGCTGCGAACCACACAGGTTACACGGAATGATCGGGAACGCTTTCGCTTCGGAGAAGCGCTCGATGTCTTTTTCACGGCAGTAGGCCAGCGGGCGGATAACGATATGTTTGCCGTCATCGCTCATCAGCTTCGGCGGCATCCCTTTCATTTTCCCGCCGTAGAACATGTTCAGGAACAGGGTTTGCAGAATGTCATCGCGGTGATGGCCGAGGGCAATTTTCGTCGCACCCAGTTCGGTGGCTGTCCGATAGAGAATACCGCGGCGCAGGCGAGAGCACAGCGAGCAGGTGGTTTTGCCTTCCGGGATCTTCTCTTTCACGATGCCGTAGGTGTTCTCTTCGACAATTTTGTACTCGACGCCCAGCTTCTCAAGGTATTCCGGCAGAATATGCTCCGGGAAGCCCGGCTGCTTCTGGTCGAGGTTGACCGCCACCAGGCTGAAGCTGATCGGCGCGCTCTGCTGCAGGTTGCGCAGAATTTCCAGCATCGTGTAGCTGTCTTTGCCGCCGGACAGGCAGACCATAATACGGTCGCCATCTTCAATCATGTTGAAGTCGGCGATGGCTTCGCCCACGTTACGACGCAGACGCTTCTGTAATTTGTTCAGATTGTATTGTTCTTTTTTGCTAATTTCTTGATTTTGTTGCATTTAATAGTTACTCAGAAATCTAAATGGAAACTCAGGCCCACTACAGCGTCTTCCAGTCCATTTGATTTACGATAAAAGCGCTGTCCCGCGCTGACGGCGAATCAGCGAATGTGTGGCGTGTATGGTACGGATTACGGCGACGAATGCCAGCATGTTTTGCACGACAGCGCCGACTGACCCGCCGATGGTCGTTGCCACGCGGTAAATGTTGTTCGTCTTCAATGGGTTCGCGCCGTGGGGCACGGGATGACTTGATCTTTTTATGTGTCCTATAATACTGTATATATAAGGGTCTTCCCTTGTTGTGGTGGCTGAAGGCATGATAATGGTGTATTTAATCGCCAGAGGTCACCGCCATGGACGAAAAGTCCCTCTACGCTCATATTCTCAACCTGTCCGATCCGTGGCAGGTAAAGTCCCTTTCTCTCGATGAAAATGCCGGTTCTGTTACTGTCACTATTGAGATCGCTGAAAACACCCGGCTAGCCTGTCCGACCTGCGGTAAATCCTGTTCTGTTCACGATCACCGTCATCGTAAATGGCGCCATCTTGATACCTGCCAGTTCACCACTATTGTTGAAGCCGATGTTCCACGAATTATGTGTCCGGAGCATGGCTGCCTGACGTTGCCTGTTCCGTGGGCTGGCCCCGGAAGCCGGTATACGTTGCTATTCGAATCGTTCGTTCTCTCATGGCTGAAAATCAGCACCGTTGATGCTGTCAGGAAGCAACTTAAGCTCAGTTGGAATGCGGTTGACGGCATTATGACCCGGGCAGTTAAGCGAGGTCTTGCCCGGATAAAAAAGCCATTATCCGCCCGTCATATGAATGTGGATGAGGTCGCCTTTAAAAAAGGACATCGTTACATAACGGTGATCTCCGATCGCGATGGTCGGGCGCTGGCCTTAACGGATGATCGCGGCACAGAGAGTCTTGCCGGCTATCTTCGCACGCTCACTGATGGGCAGTTGCTGGCTATCAAAACGCTCTCAATGGACATGAACGCGGGCTATATAAGAGCAGCGCGTATCCACTTACCCAGTGCGGTTGAGAAAATCGCCTTTGACCGCTTCCATGTGGCGAAGCAACTGGGCGAGGTAGTTGATAAAACCCGTCAGAATGAACATCCGCACCTCCCTGTTGAAAGCCGACACCAGGCAAAAGGAACCCGCTTCCTGTGGCAGTACAGCGATAAGTGGATGACCGAATCCCGGCAGGAAAAGCTGATGTGGCTGCGTGCACAGATGAAGCTGACGAGCCAGTGCTGGGCGCTGAAAGAGCTGGCAAAGGATATCTGGAACAGGCCATGGAGCGAGGAAAGACGGAGTGACTGGCAGAGATGGTTGGCGCTGGCGGCTAACAGTGACGTTCCCATGATGAAAAATGCCGCGAAAACGATAGGAAAAAGGCTGTACGGGATCCTGAATGCGATGCGACACAGTGTCTCAAACGGAAATGCGGAGGCACTTAACAGCAAGATCAGGCTGCTGAGGATAAAAGCCAGGGGATACCGAAACCGGGAGCGCTTTAAACTGGGGGTGATGTTCCACTACGGAAAGCTGAATATGGCGTTCTGAGCCTTCCCACCATGATCGGGGAAGACCCATATATAAACAGTATTATTGAGTAATTGAATATGAAGGTGCTTTATCTCTCTAAACCCGAACCCCCTGTCAAACTGCCGCTGTTCTTAGAGCGGGTTCCCTGCGGTTTTCCTAGCCCGGCGCAGGATTATGTGGAAGAAAGTCTGGATCTGACTGCGCTGGTGGTCAAGCATCCCAGTGCGACCTATTTTATCCGGGTGAGCGGGGATTCGATGATTGGCGCGGGGATCGGTGATGGCGACCTGCTGGTCGTGGATCGCTCACTAAAAGCCTGCCATGGCGACATCGTGGTGGCGGCGGTGGCGGGGGAGTTTACGGTTAAAGAGCTGCGAATCCGGCCATCGGTTCAGCTGGTTGCGCATAATGCTCGCTATGCGCCGATTGTTTTTCACGCGGAAGAGGAGCTGCAAATCTTCGGCGTCGTGACCTTTAGTTTAAAAGCCCATAAATATGTTCGCGCTGGTTGATGTTAACAATTTCTATGCTTCCTGTGAGACGGTCTTTCGCCCCGATCTCCAGGGTAAACCAGTGGTCGTGGTGTCCAATAACGATGGGTGCATTATTTCGCGCTCGGCAGAGGCAAAAGCGCTCGGTATCAAGATGGCTGCGCCGTATTTTAAAATTAAGGATGAGCTGCGCCGTCAGGGAGTAACTGTTTTTAGCTCAAACTACGCGCTGTATGCCGATCTCAGCCATCGGGTCATGCAGACGCTGCTGGCGTTCGTGCCGAATGTCGAGATTTATTCTATTGATGAAGCGTTTATCGATCTGTCGGGCTGCCGTTCGCTGGAATCATTTGGCCACCAGATACGCGAAACGGTGCAGAAGCATACCGGGCTGACGGTCGGCGTGGGGATCGGGCCAACCAAACCCTCGCCAAACTGGCGAACCTGGCCGCTAAAACCTGGCGTAAAACCCATGGCGTGGTGGATCTTTCAGCGACAGAGCGCCAGCGCAAGCTGCTGGCGCTGCTCCCGGCACATGAAGTCTGGGGAGTCGGGCGTCGCACGCGTAAAAAACTCGAACTGATGGGTATTGAGACAGCATTGCAGCTTGCTGACACGTCAACATGGGTGATTCGCCAGCATTTTAACGTGGTGATGGAGCGTACGGTGCGGGAGCTGCGCGGCGAGTCTTGCCTGGCGCTTGAGGAGTTTGCGCCTATTAAGCAGCAAATTATCTATAGCCGTTCGTTTAGCCACCGCATCACGGACTACGATGAAATGCATCAGGTTGTTTGTGCTTATGCTGAACGCGCAGCGGAGAAACTGCGTGCGGAAAGGCAGTACTGTTGTGTGATTAGTCTGTTTATGCGCACCAGCCCGCATGCGGTAAATGAGGTATTTTACGCGCCGCAGTCTAGCGGCAGGCTGGCCGTTCCGACCTGTGACACCCGAGATATTATTCGTGCAGCGACCCGTTCGCTGGACACCGTCTGGCGCGAGGGTTTTCGTTATATGAAGGCGGGGGTGATGCTAAGCGATTTTTTCAGCCAGGGCGTAGCGCAGCTTAACTTGTTTGACCCTCATCCGCCGCAGGCTAACGGGCACGCGTTGATGCAGGTTATCGATAGTATTAATCACTCGGGACGGGGGCACATTGGCTTTGCCGGTAAAGGGATTGAACAGGCATGGGCAATGAAGCGAGCGATGCTGTCTCCTGGCTACACAACGCGCTATACGGATCTGCCGGTTGCCAGATAGCGGGCTGCCATTAAGGCCACGCTGAGCGGCCTTAATGGGCGTGCTTTCACCGTTTAACGCGGTGAGAACGGGGGACTGATTAGTTGAGCCCCAGGCGGATCAGATCAATCGGGCAAAACGTACCGTCCTGACCATCAATCTCTACGCAGCTTGCGCGGCGTAGCTGTTCCGCCGTTTTGCCTTCTCCGTGGATAGTGGTAATCACACCGGTTGCGCCATTGTTGGCGATCATCACACGGCTACCAGTGGTGATAGCGTTACGGTTACGATCGTAAGTTTTCATCGTCTCCTCCTTTCACATTGTAAGACGGGTTAGATTGGCGGTATGAATTAATAGCGCGGTAGACGGTGTCATGTTTTGCGCTCTGTCAAAATGCGGCTTTTTTTGTCGGGATTTATGGACAAAACAACTGTTCCCTTGCCCGCTTAATACCTATCCCGATGGACAAGCTGAATGTTGTTCGGGCTGACACACTGGCCATCGGCATCGACAAAAACGCCGGAAGCCGCTTTACCGCTTGTCTTATTCGCCAGCATCAGATGCGGCTCACCATGTAAAATATGCGCGTGCTTCTTCAGAACACCACTCCGTGAACAGAGGACATTTTCCCATCAATTGATAACAAAAAGTTGAATTTTATTTATCAATAAGATGACTAAGATTGACCTGTGATTTTGATTACAGGAAGCAAACAATGAATGCAAAAATAAGTCTGGCGTTGTTACTGACCTCTCTGTTAGCGCCGGTGGCGTACAGCGCACCAATAGGAACGCTCAGCGTCCACATTCTCAACCAGCAAACCGGGATACCGTCAAAAGACGTTGATGTGACGCTGGAAAAACAGCAGGCGACGGGCTGGGATATGCTGGCGAAAGGAAAAACGGACAGCGATGGCCGGATTAAATCGCTGTATCCTGACGATCGGGACATGCAGCCAGGCGTTTATCGGGTCACGTTTAAAACCGGGGAGTATTTTAAGCGTGAAAAGTACGCGTCGTTCTTCCCTGAAGTCCCGGTATTATTCACGGTGACAAAGACCAATGAAAAGCTGCATATTCCACTTCTGCTGAGTCAGTATGGATATTCGACCTATAAAGGAAGCTGAGTTTCGTTCTCTGCCCGAACGACCGCCAGGCCAGCCTGAACGCTGGCTTTTTTTATGCATTATTCGGATGGTGCGGGGAAAAATCCAGTCGGACGAAGGGGATTTATTATCCACCCTCCATTGCCCACGATGAAATGAAACCGCCGTATGCTGGTGTTTTTCGCACCGCGGTGGTTTTGCATGGAACCCAAATCGCCAGCGTTTATGTCTAATCTACGCTGCTTCCATGGGAGAAAACTGGTCAGATATCACCCCATTATGGGGTATGTTATTGTCATATTTTTAATGGGGGTAATATGTGCACTAATCTTTTTGATAATGCTCGTCGTTACACTGACGAGAAAAAATAACAACGAAAGCCGCAGATTGCGGCTTTTTTCATACACCTGAAAAGAAGGGGCGTTCTGGTGATTAATTATTCACCTATATTATGCGTATTGATTAACTCGGGTTTCAGGCGGTCGAATGGCACGCAATCGCGCATGTCGTAATACAGCCCTTTGTCGATGTAGCGGCTGCAAACCAGGTCTACAGCATTGCCAACATCCAGATCTTTCAGCCACTGAATGTCTTCAGATTTCGTATTGTGCGGGCGGAAAGAAAATCCCATGCCGCCTTCTTTACTCACTGCGTAACAATCAACGTCTGTTTCACATTGAATACGGTCGATAGTCATTGAGAATCTGATCCAGCCTCGTTTAAGTTGGTCTTTCAGCTTCAGTTCGTTTTTAAGCCGCTGCTCGGATACGCTATCGATGCTGTATGTGTAAACCTCAATTTTCGGTTGTGGCTTTACTTCCTGCTGGTACGGAACTGATGGTGGGATTTCCCCTGCGCTATCGTGGGAGTTGCCAGCAAAATGGTAACCGGCGAGGCCGCCTATTATTAAACAACCCAATCCTGTGGCTAAAACACCATAAGTCTTCATCGTAATTCTCATTCAGTGGATTCATTCGCCGCAAAGTATACAGGATATGAATATGTATTTTTAAAGCGGTGATTGATTTCATCCCTCCGATAATAGGGGGGGATGTGCTATCTAGCCGAAATTCACCAACCCAGCAGAGCTGCTGGCGCGGCAATGGGAAGACGGACTCAAACGGTGTGAGGCGCTGGACAAACTGAGCCAGAAGCGCGGACAGATAAAATCTGCAGTGGTTCCGGCATTAAACGCCTGCATCGCAGCTGTACGTTCGCCAACGACGAAGGGTCCAGCGAGCAACAGCGCAAGGCCTACACCATAGCGAAAAGCTACGCGCAGAACTTCGGGAATGGCTTTGCTCGCTTCGTGTTTAGCTGCGGCCGGGGTACCGGGAAAAACCATCTTGCCGCGGCGATTGGTAACCATCTACTGTCTGCTGGTTATTCGGCCCTGGTCGTCACCATTCCGGATCTGATGCTTCGGGTTTGAGAGTGCTACGACGGCGGCCAGTCGGAAGCCTCTCACCAGGAGAATCTATGCACGGTTGACCTGCTTGTGCTGGACGAGGTCAGCATTCAGCGCGGCCGCAGCGGCGAGAAGACCATGATCAGCCATAGCCGGGAGAAGTTCTTTGAAGAAATCGCTCTAGTGGCGCAGTAAATTTGGCCACCTGATTAAAGGTGATATTCTCACCACAACATAAAACAGGTGGCTTAATGAACAAGAAAGCCAAACGTACGTTCCTCCTGCGCAGGCATTGTGGAGCGTGCGGTTGGGCTCCGGCACGGAAGGGCTAGTGCGTCTTTGTAATGGCTGAATTAATCGTCAACATTGACCTCCATCTCCCCTTGTGGCAGTTCACCCTTAGCGCAGTCAGTAAGTTGCGCACTGTAGCGATCATCTATTTTGTTACAGTCAATGATGGATACATAGGCTCACTGAGCGTGGGCCTGAATTACTGGCAGACAGAATGTCGTATTTCTTGCTACGAAGCCGAAATTAAAAAACCTTCCAGAACGGGCGAGAACATATTTTTTTAACATTCCAATATTTAACTGGATTATTGCTGTATTGTTTTACCACCTCTTCTGAGCTGACTGACGCGTCAGGAACAAAGTCCGCAGGGACCTGAACCGCGTGGCTTCCGGATGATATGTAATAGTACTTTCCTGCTTCTGGAATAAGTGATGAATGAGTGCTACTAATAAATGAGCCGAGATTCTTTAATTGTGAGACAGAATACAAAGCACCCGGTTTTACTTTACTGACGACTACGTTTCCTTTTGATTTGAAAACATTAGAATCAAGCTCATAACGATCAGCCATTTCGAAACAATCATCTTTACTATTCAGGACGTAAGAGCCGAGATAGATAGTTCCTATGTTTCCCTGACGATTCAGTACATACAATGTTGCAGCATCACTGCCATTATAATTATCATAATCAAGGGGCAGTACCCTTGCGCATCCAGTAACCCCAAGAGATATTGCTGCAATTATGATTATTTTCTCTATTTTCATATCATATCAACCTTAATTAGATAGATAGTTTTCATCATTAACAAAATTTGTGATTTTGGCTTATGATACAGATAGTTATGGGAGTCGAATAGCCGCCTTGTTCACAAAGTTGATAATACACCTTGTAGAAATGATGAAGCTGTTTGCTTCAGGGTATTGAGGTATTTAAAGACTGGCAGTCTTGACGTCGGTAGGAATGCTCAGAACACATCTCTCCTTGTTCAGGTGAGGGAACAGCCCCTATAAGTATCCATGGCAAACCGAACCATTCACTTTCAAAGACTATCTGGAGAACGGTTCAGTTATCCTGTAAGCCTAATGTCCGTTACTCGCTTACTGCGGAACTTCAGTTCAGCTAAATAGCTGCGCCTAATACCGCTACACTTTTGCCTGACCATGTTTTCCTCCGGGGAATGGGCTGGCGGTTTCCATAAAATGGCGGACCTTTTTCAGTAACTGCCACATTGAGCGGCACTGATGATTACGGGTTATCGTGTCATGAAGTGCCTGCCATAGCCGTTCCACATGATTCACCCACGGCGAGTAAACCGGCTGGTAAATTACCCTGAACTTGGGATTTGCTTTCAACCAGCGCTGTGTTTCGCGGCTTTTATGGATAATGTAGTTATCAACGATCAGCGTGATTGTTTTCGCCCGCCGGTAAGTGGCTTTCAGGTGCTTCAGCAGAGCGATAAACAGCGCTGAACTTTTGCTGTTGCCGCCCACGTAGCTGACTTTACCCGTGCCACTGTGCAGTGCGCCGGCCAGATAGTATTTTTCGTTCTGCCCCGGCGTCACTACCCGTTTCTGCTGTCCGCGCAACTGCCAGTCCGCACCGATTTTAGGATTAAGGTGGATATCCACTTCATCTTCATAAAATACCGGATGCTCTGCGCTGCATTCATCCAGCGCTTTGTGGATTACCGCCATCTTTTCATCTTTATGTGGGTCACGGATACGCAGAGTTGGCGCGGCCCTGCGCCATACAAGCCCCGCAGATGGCAACCAGCGGCGAACGGTTCCTGCATGTAACTGGCAACCGGTTATCTCATTGATTTTTATTGCCAGTAATTCGGTGCTCCAGCGTGAACGTTGATAACCAAAATCGCCGGGAGAATGCTTTATCAGCTCACGTAACAGGGTGCAGATATGTTCAAAAGGCCAGCGTCGGGAGCGCCCTGCGGGTAAGGATTTCAGGCCTTCAATACCTGAGTGCGTAAACCAGTTAATCCAGCGACCAACGGATGAACGGGCACAACAGAGAGTTCTGGCAACATCGCTGACCCGTTCACCCCGATGAAGCATCAGCATGGCCGTGAGTCTGCGGGCATGATTTTTATCACGCGTTTTATGAATAGCTTTCTGCATCAGGCGTCGTTCGCCACGGGGTATTGGTACTATGATCGGCATCGCTCAGTCCGGTTGGTGATTTTGGTTGGTTTGGCGATTGATCAGATCGCACAATCCGGGCTGAGTTCCCTTTCAGTGATCTACTATTCCGCGCAGCTATTTAGCTGGTCCGCGTTGTGCCAAAAGCGGACACTTCCAAAACAGAATGGATAAATAAATGTCAAATAGCGCGTACAGAAGTCCACTCACAGTTTGACCCTGTCTGTGGTTTGCTTATAGTATTGTTCGGCTTTGAACGAATTCAGGTTCCGGCCTTATGCCTGTCAGTTGCCCCCAGGCAACACGCGGACAATACATATACACCAGCAATGGAGAATCTGATAACCGTTATGCGTATTACGCCACCCTGAGTTTTTCCTACCACCGTCGTACTGAGCGAGTCTCAGCACGCACTCAATTACATCCCGTCTGCGGATGTGCTTTATCGTACGTAAAATCGTTGCCCTCCAGGGCTGACTGTATCTAAAAACTGAGAAATTATTATGCTGCTGTCCTCGACACGTAGGGACTGGCTGGGTAACGTCCGTGGTGACGTTCTTGCTGGTATTGTTGTCGCGCTCGCGCTCATTCCAGAAGCGATCGCATTTTCCATTATTGCCGGTGTGGATCCCCAGGTAGGCCTCTACTCAGCGTTCTGTATCCCTCTCGTTACGGCCTTCTTTGGCGGGCGTTCGGCAATGATTTCGTCCTCCACGGGGGCAATGGCGCTGCTGATGGTGACTCTGGTGAAAGATCAAGGCCTGGAATATTTACTGGCCGCGTCCATTCTTACAGGGGTATTCCAACTGATAGCCGGCTATCTGAAGCTCGGCGGGCTGATGCGCTTTGTTTCACGCTCAGTGGTGACGGGATTCGTTAATGCGCTGGCAATACTGATATTCATGGCCCAGTTGCCAGAACTGACCAACGTAACCTGGCATGTCTATGCCATGACTGCAGCGGGCCTGGGGCTTATCTATCTCTTCCCCTATCTCAACAAAACCATTCCTTCACCTCTTGTCTGCATCGTGGTACTGACCGGCATTTCCGTGTTGCTGCAGCTTGATGTTCGGACCGTCGGGGACATGGGGAAACTTCCCGACAGCCTGCCGGTATTCCTGCTTCCTGACGTACCTTTAAATCTCCAGACGCTGCTCATCATCCTGCCTTATTCTGCCGGGCTTGCGGTGGTTGGCCTGCTTGAGTCGATGATGACCGCCACGATTGTGGATGACATGACCGACACGCCAAGTGACAAAAACCGGGAGTGCAAAGCTCAGGGTATCGCGAATATCTGCACATCCTTTATCGGAGGAATGGCAGGCTGCGCGATGATTGGGCAATCCGTTATCAACGTAAAATCTGGTGGACGTGGACGGCTTTCAACCCTCACGGCGGGCGTGGTTCTGCTTTGCCTGATTGTGTTCCTGCGCGACTGGGTATCTCAAATACCGATGGCGGCGCTGGTCGCAGTGATGATTATGGTTTCCATCGGAACATTCTCCTGGCGCTCTATTACAAACCTGCGTTCACACCCCCTTTCAACCAGCGTGGTCATGCTTGCCACCGTCCTGGTTGTGGTGGCAACACATAATCTGGCCTTCGGTGTACTGACCGGTGTACTGATTGCTTCGCTTAACTTTGCCACTAAAGTATCCCGGTTCATGCGTGTAACCTCAGTTCTGGAAGGGATGAGCCGGACGTATACCGTTACCGGCCAGGTATTCTTTGCATCAGCAGATCGCTTTACCAGCCACTTTGATTTCCGTGAAGCGATTGAGAATGTGGTGATAGACGTTTCACATGCCCATTTCTGGGACATCACTTCGGTTACAGCCCTGGACAAAGTGGTTATTAAGTTCCGCAGAGAGGGTACTGAGGTTGAGATTCGCGGGATGAATGATGCCACCCGCACCCTTGTTGATCGGTTTGGTATGCATGATAAACCCGAAGAAGTTGATAAATTAATGGGAGGTCATTAATGTCCGGAAGTCATGAAATGAACAACACCGTTGTTGCCTGTGTGGATGGTTCGTCATCAACACAGGCCGTCTGTAAATATTCGGCTTGGGCGGCCTCCACGCTGAAGGTCTCTCTGGCCCTGCTTCATGTACTGGAAAAAAGTAGCCAGCCTGTGGCTTCGGACCTGACAGGAACCATCGGCTTAGACAGTTGGGAACATTTTACAGAAGAGCTGGTTCACCTTGAGGGCGAACGTAACCGATTATTGATGGCGCAGGGTAAAGCCATTCTGAAAAATTGTTCTGAGCTGCTGGCAGAGACGGGGCTACAAGCACCACAACAATTGCAAAAACATGGCACGCTAGATGGGATTTTGGCTGAATTAGGGGAGGCGCGTCTTATGGTGCTGGGGCGTCGAGGGGCATCAAATCCGGTCGGAAGCCATCTTGAGAATGTTATTCGTCTGCAAAAAAATCCTGTCTTAATTGTACCCGAAACCTTCTCTGTTCCTTCACGTGTCATGTTCGCCTATGACGGAAGTGAAGCGGTAATCATCCCATTTTTAATGGACGTTAGAAGTAGAAGGTTGCGTTATTAAAGCCTGCTTGTATTTCGGTGGTATGCCACCAATTGCTTTGTTTGGTCGTTCATTGTTGTAAAACCAAAGCCATTCTGTCGCATGCTCTTGTACCTCGGCAATACTGCTGAATAAATATTGGTTGAGCCAGTCGTAGCGAACTGTACGGTTATACCGCTCCACATAGGCATTCTGCTGCGGGTTGCCAGGCTGGATAAACTTCAGCTCAACATCATGTTTTGCTGCCCACTCCGCCAGTAAAGCACTGATGTATTCAGGACCATTGTCACTGCGAATTTGTCTGGGCTTGCCGCGCCATTCAATCACTTGATTGAGAGTGCGGACAACACGCTCAGCTGGCAGCGAGAAGTCGACCTCAATCGCCAATCCTTCGCGGTTAAAATCATCAATGATATTAAGCAGTCTGAAGCTGCGGCCATCCTCGAGCTGGTCATGCATAAAGTCCATAGACCAGCACTGATTTATCGACTCCGGCACCACTAATGCATCAGGCACATCACGTTTTAAGCGCCTCTTCGGCTTGATCCGCAGATTAAGTTCCAGCTCACGGTAAATCCTAAGCACCCGTTTATGGTTCCAACCAAAGCGTTTCACATTGCGTAAAAAGTAAAAGCACATTCCAAAACCCCAGCTGCGGTGAGCCTCAGTTAACCGAAGCAGCCAGTCGGCGATTTGAGCATTCTCATCACTGAGTTTGGCCTGATAGCGGTAACAGGTTTCGCTCAGCCCAAATAGACCACATGCAAACTTGATGGTAATGGAATGGTTTTGCACCGCCTTTTGCGCCAACTCCCGTCGGCGCGACGGCTTTACCACTTTTTTTCGATAGCCTCTTTGAGGATTTCGGCTTTGAGCCGCTCTTCGGCATACATCTTTTTCAGTCGGGCATTTTCGGCTTCCAGCTCTTTCAGGCGCGCCATCATTGACGCATCCATCCCGCCAAACTTAGCTCGCCATTTGTAAAAGGTGGCTGAACTCATGCCATGCTCACGACACAGCTCAGGAACAGGTGCTCCAGCTTCGGCTTGTTTTAAAATCGCCAGAATTTGGCTGTCACTAAATTTTGATGTTTTCATATGCAGAATCTCCTGCGTTTATCGTACGAGAAAATTCTACTTTTAGCGTCTGTTAATTTACGGGATGATTACCAAGCGAGTCTGGAAAATTTGCGCCAATTATCCGTAAGTCCATTGTTTTTGAATCTGACATGCCATCTGGTGATGGTGAATGGAAGGTCAGAGTCGCTGGAGGTCGCTCAGTCTCTGCTGCAAAGAGCAGGCATAACCAGTCAGGCAAGTTTGCTAAAAGCCGATACTGTGGCTCATGCGCTGTGCCGCTACGCCGAGGAACACGGGATTGATCTTATGGTTATGGGAGCGTACGGACATTCACGGCTGCGCAAATTCTTTATCGGCAGCAACACAACAGAGATGCTATCTGATAGCCGTCAGCCCCTGCTAATGCTCAGATAAAACAGGCGGGCCCTGATTTCGGGGCTGCTTCTAGCTCACAGCAGCCCTTTAGCTCTGTGATCTTTTCCGCTTTGTGCCAGAGGCGGACGTTAGCTATACCGTGACATGATGATTTATTAGGAGCCGGTAGGGGGAGTTACCATTGCAGCACACTACCAGAGATTCTACGATTTAAAATTCCCTGCGCATGTAAACGATCATTAAGAGGTTACAGCGAAATGCAATAGCACGAATCTGGGGGGAATGGGGGCAAAAGGTATTGTGGGGGCATGTTTGGGGGCATAAAAAAGTCTGTATATGTCCCTATATAGCTATACAGTAGTTTCCGTAACCCATTGATAGTGCTCTAACCCCTTGATTCACAGAACACGCCAAAACCGATTAAATAAATAGGCATTAGCTATGCATCTTTAATTCTCTGCCGCATTAAGCCTATCAATGCAATTAAATCTATTATTTTTCAAAGTATTGCAAAATTTTCTCTATCCCATTCACCTGCCGTAGCAGGGTCTATGCTTATAAAAAGCGATACACAAAGGGGCGCAGGCGCAATACCCCCACGCGGCGCGGGTTGAAGTGATAATCATTATCACTAACATGGCGTTATTCCCTTTGTGGCTCCACTGATGAGGTAGACCTATGGAAGTGCATTCTGGAACCTTTGATCCCAACGATGTGACCTGGCGCGGTATCACGCTGACGCCTTCGGCAGCGGCGCATATTCGCGAACTGGTCAAACAGCAGCCGACGCTCCAGGGCGTGCGTTTGGGGGTTAAGCAAACCGGCTGTGCGGGCTTCGGCTACGTGCTGGACGCAGTCAGCGAGCCGGATCGTGACGATCTGTTGTTTGAGTACGAGGGCGCGAAGCTGTGGGTGCCTTTACGCGCAATGCCGTTTATTGACGGTACAGAGGTGGATTACGTGCGCGAAGGGCTGAATCAGCTGTTCAAATATCATAACCCCAAGGCGCAGAACGAATGCGGCTGTGGCGAAAGCTTCGGGGTATAGGCGGTACATAATGACGCGTAATACTGACGCAACTGACGATGTCCAGACCTGGGCCGGCGGCCCGCTGAACTATAAAGAAGGCTTTTTCACTCAGCTGCAAACCGACGAGCTGGCGAAGGGCATTAACGAAGACGTGGTTCGGGCGATCTCCGCCAGGCGCAACGAGCCGGAATGGATGCTGGCATTTCGCCTCAAGGCCTATCGTGCCTGGCTGGAAATGGAAGAGCCTCACTGGCTGAAGGCGCACTATGATGCGCTGAACTATCAGGACTACAGCTATTATTCCGCGCCGTCCTGCGGAAACTGCGACGATAGCTGCGCCTCTGAACCTGGCGCACAGCAGCAAACCGGGAGCAGCAGCTTTTTGACCGATGAGGTTGAAGCCGCGTTTAACCAGCTTGGCGTTCCGGTACGTGAAGGTAAAGAGGTGGCGGTAGACGCCATTTTTGATTCGGTGTCGGTGGCGACAACCTACCGGGAAAAACTCTCTGAACAAGGGATTATTTTTTGCTCGTTTGGTGAAGCGATTCATGACCATCCGGAGCTGGTCCAGCGTTACCTCGGTACGGTTGTTCCGGAAAATGACAACTTTTTTGCTGCGTTAAACGCGGCGGTGGCTTCAGACGGTACCTTTATTTATATCCCTAAGGGCGTCCGCTGCCCGATGGAGCTGTCGACCTATTTCCGTATCAACGCAGAAAAAACCGGCCAGTTTGAGCGCACGATTTTGATAGCCGACGAGGGCAGCTATGTGAGCTACATTGAGGGCTGCTCGGCGCCGGTGCGCGATAGCTATCAGCTGCATGCGGCGGTGGTAGAGGTGATCATTCATAAAGATGCCGAGGTGAAATACTCTACCGTGCAGAACTGGTTCCCCGGTGACAACAACAGCGGCGGGATCCTCAACTTCGTGACCAAGCGCGCGCTGTGCGAAGGTGAAAATAGCAAAATGTCGTGGACGCAGTCGGAAACGGGCTCGGCCATTACCTGGAAATACCCTAGCTGTATTTTGCGCGGCGATAACTCGGTGGGGGAATTTTTCTCCGTGGCGCTGACCAGCGGTCACCAGCAGGCTGATACCGGCACCAAGATGATCCACATCGGTAAAAACACAAAATCGACCATCATCTCGAAGGGGATTTCCGCCGGGCATAGCCAGAACAGCTATCGCGGGCTGGTGAAAATTATGCCGACGGCGACCAACGCCCGCAACTACACCCAGTGTGACTCGATGCTCATCGGCCCTGACTGCGGTGCACATACGTTTCCGTACGTGGAGTGTCGCAATAACAGCGCCCAGCTGGAGCACGAGGCGACCACTTCGCGTATTGGTGAAGACCAGCTGTTCTATTGTCTGCAACGCGGCATCAGCGAAGATGATGCCATCTCAATGATTGTTAACGGATTTTGTAAGGATGTTTTCTCGGAGCTGCCGCTGGAGTTCGCCGTGGAAGCGCAAAAACTGCTGGCTATCAGCCTTGAACACAGCGTCGGTTAAGCATTAAGGGAAACGATATGTTGAATATCAAAGATTTACAGGTCTCCGTTGAGGATAAAGAGATTCTGCGCGGCGTCAGCCTGAACGTCCGCCCGGGCGAAGTCCACGCCATTATGGGACCGAACGGGTCGGGGAAAAGTACGCTCTCTGCGACGCTGGCTGGCCGTGAAGACTATACGGTGACCGGAGGGGCTGTCACCTTTAAAGGCCATGACCTGTTAGCGCTGTCGCCGGAAGAGCGGGCCGGGGAAGGGATTTTTATGGCCTTCCAGTACCCGGTTGAAATTCCCGGCGTGAGCAACCAGTTTTTCCTGCAAACCGCGCTCAACGCGGTGCGCGCCCATCGTGGGCAAGAGCCGCTGGATCGCTTCGATTTTCAGGATTTGATGGAAGAGAAAATCGCCTTGCTGAAAATGCCGGCGGACCTGCTGACCCGGTCGGTGAACGTCGGGTTTTCTGGCGGTGAAAAAAAACGCAACGATATCTTGCAGATGGCTGTGCTGGAGCCTGAATTATGCATTCTTGATGAAACCGATTCCGGGCTGGATATCGATGCGCTGAAAATTGTCTCGGAAGGCGTTAACGCGCTGCGGGACGGCAAACGCAGCTTTATTATCGTCACTCACTACCAGCGTATCCTGGACTATATCAAGCCTGACGTGGTGCATGTGCTGTATCAGGGGCGGATCGTGAAATCGGGTGATTTTCGGCTTGTGAAACAGCTGGAGGAGCAGGGCTATGGCTGGCTTAGCGAACAATAGTAGCGCGCTGCAGCAGTGGCATGCGCTATTGCAGGCGCGCGGCGGACAGCCGTCGCCGCAGGCGCTGGCGCACCTGCAGCAGATCCATCAGCTTGGCCTGCCTACACGCAAGGATGAAGACTGGAAGTACACCGCGCTTGATAAGCTGCTCGCCAGCACCTTTGTCGCGCCCGCGCTGCCTGCATTGACCGCTCAACAGCGCGATGCTCACGCGGTAGCGCTGGCGGCGCATCGGCTGGTGTTCGTTGACGGTCAGTTTGATGCACGTCTCAGCGATGATCCTGGCGGTAGCGGGTTTGAGGTGACGGTGGATAATCAGCGCCAGTCGCTGCCGGATGCGGTTCATCCCGAGGCCTTCCTGCATCTGACGGAAAGTCTGGCCACCAGCGTGACGCGTATCCGCGTACGGCGTAATCAGCGTCCCGAAAAACCGCTGCTGCTGCTGCATCTGACGCGCGGCCTGGAAACGGGCGAGATGAATACGGCGCATTACCGCCACCATTTACAGCTAGAGGAAGGGGCCCAGGCGACGGTTATCGAGCACTATGTCAGCCTGAATGCGCTGCGCCACTTTACCGGCGCAAGGTTGACGATGGACGTGGCCGATAATGCCCAGCTACAGCATCTGAAGCTGGGGTTTGAAAACGATCAGAGCTACCACCTTTCCCATAACGATCTACGGCTAGGGCGAGACGCAGCCGCTTTCAGCCACAGCTTCCTGTTGGGCGCGGCGGTTGCCAGACACCACACCAGCAGCCAGCTGAATGGCGAAAACAGCACGTTGCGTTTGAATAGCCTGGCGATGCCGGTTAACGCTGAAGTGTGCGATTCCCGCACCTGGCTTGAACATAATCAGGGCTACTGTAACAGCCGGCAGCTGCATAAAACCATCGTCAATGATAAGGGGCGGGCGGTATTCAACGGTGTGATTACCGTGGCGCCGCACGCCGTTAAAACCGACGGCCAGATGACCAACAACAATCTGCTGCTGGGTCGGCTGGCAGAAGTCGACAGCAAACCGCAGCTCGAGATTTACGCTGACGATGTGAAATGCAGCCACGGTGCCACCGTCGGGCGAATCGACGACGAGCAGCTCTTTTATTTACGTTCACGCGGCGTGGCGCTGGAGGAAGCGAGGAACATCATCCTTTATGCGTTTGCCGCCGGGCTGACTGATGCCATTACCCTGGAGGCGCTGAAGCAGCACGTACTGGCGCGGATCGGGCTGCGTCTGGCAGGAGGTAAACAATGACTTTTTCCGTACAACAGGTGCGCGCCGATTTTCCGGTACTCTCCCGCGAAGTCAACGGCCAGCCGCTGGCGTATCTGGACTCCGCGGCCAGCGCGCAGAAACCCGAGCAGGTGATCCACGCGGAAGCGGCGTTTTATCGCAACGGCTACGCGGCGGTACACCGGGGCATTCACACGCTGAGCGCCGAAGCCACCCAGCGAATGGAAGAGGTGCGCCAGAAGGTCGCGCGTTTTCTTAATGCGGCCAGCGCCGAAGAGATCGTCTTTGTGCGCGGTACGACAGAAGCGATTAATCTGGTCGCCAACAGCTGGGGCAACCGTAACGTTCAGGCGGGCGATAATATCGTGATCACGGCGATGGAGCACCACGCCAATATTGTGCCGTGGCAAATGCTCTGTGCACGTGCGGGGGCACAGCTGCGGGTCATCCCGCTCAACGCCGATGGCACGTTGCAGATGGCGGCGGTCGAGGGGCTATTTGATGCGCGCACCCGCCTGCTGGCGGTGACCCAGGTGTCTAACGTGTTGGGGACCGAGAACCCGCTGTCGGAGCTGATTGCCATCGCGCATCGCCATAACGCGAAAGTGCTGGTGGACGGCGCGCAGGCGGTGATGCATCACCCGGTCGACGTACGGGCGCTGGGCTGCGACTTCTACGCCTTCTCTGGCCATAAACTCTACGGCCCCACGGGAATTGGCGCGCTGTATGTTACCGCCGACATCCTACAGACGATGCCGCCGTGGGAAGGCGGTGGGTCAATGATTGCCACCGTTAGCCTGACGGAAGGCACCACGTGGGCGAAAGCGCCATGGCGTTTCGAGGCCGGTACGCCGAATACCGGCGGCATTATCGGTCTGGGCGCCGCGCTGGATTATGTCAACGGCCTGGGGCTGACGCACGTTGCTGAATATGAACAGACGCTGATGCGCTACGCGCTGGACGCGCTGGCAGACGTGCCGGATCTGCATTTGTACGGGCCCGCCGAACGCCTGGGGGTCATCGCTTTTAATCTCGGCAAGCATCATGCCTACGACGTTGGCAGCTTTCTCGATAACTATGGGATTGCCGTACGCACCGGCCATCACTGCGCGATGCCGCTGATGGCGTTTTATCAGGTGCCCGCGATGTGCCGGGCGTCGTTGGCCATGTACAACACCGTTGAAGAGGTCGACCGCCTGGTGGCGGGCCTGCAGCGCATTCGCCGATTACTGGGGTAACAGGGAGCAACCATGGCGGCTTTACCGGACAAAGATAAACTGTTGCGCAACTTTAACCGCTGCGCCAACTGGGAAGAGAAGTATCTCTATATTATTGAGCTGGGCCAGCGTCTGGCGCCGCTCAGCCCCGAGCAGCACCGCCCGGAGAATATTATTCAGGGGTGCCAGAGCCAGGTGTGGATTGTGATGGGGCGTGACGATCGGGGTCGTATCACGCTGCAGGGCGACAGCGATGCGGCAATTGTTAAAGGCTTGATTGCCGTGGTGTTTATCCTCTACGATGGGATGACCGCTGCGGACGTACAGGCTTTTGATGTACGGCCCTGGTTTGAACAGATGGCGCTGGCGCAGCATCTGACGCCGTCACGATCTCAGGGGCTGGAGGCCATGATTCGCGCTATCCGCACGCAGGCGGCAAGTTTTAGCTAATATCAAATAGACAGCTTTCATTCTGTTACGAAAGGTGGGCGGGCAGCCCACCACGCTGGTGGTTCAGCTTTCTGGCATGTTGTCAGTGAATATGAATAAGGAATCCAGATATGAAGCGCGCGTCCCTCTTAACACTCGGCATTTTAGGCGCCCTCAGCGCGATCTCAAGCGCCTGGGCGGTTGACTACCCATTACCCCCTGCCAACAGTCGTTTAATCGGCCACAATCAAACCTACACGGTTCAGGAGGGGGATAAGAACCTACAGGCCATCGCCAGACGCTTTGATACGGCGGCGATGCTGATTCTTGAAGCCAACAATACCATCGCACCGGTTCCCCGTCCCGGCACCGTGGTGACGATTCCGTCGCAGATGCTGCTGCCGGACGTCCCGCGTGAAGGGATTGTCGTCAACCTCGCCGAGCTGCGCTTGTATTACTTCCCGCCGGGTGAACAGCAGGTCCAGGTCTATCCGATAGGCATCGGCCTGCAGGGGCTGGAAACGCCGGAAATGACGACTCGGGTCGGGCAGAAGATCCCGAACCCGACCTGGACGCCAACGCCGGGTATCCGCGCGCGTTCGCTGGAGCGCGGCGTGACGTTGCCCGCTGTCGTGCCTGCCGGGCCGCATAACCCGCTAGGGCTGTATGCGCTGCGTCTGGCGTACGGTAACGGTGAATACCTTATCCATGGTACCAACGCGCCGGATAGCGTCGGGCTGCGCGTCAGCTCGGGCTGTATTCGCATGAATGCGCCGGACATTAAGGCGCTGTTCGCCCAGGTGCGCAGCGGGACGCCGGTGCGGGTGATCAATGAGCCGGTGAAATATTCAGTGGAACCGAACGGCGCGCGCTATCTGGAAGTGCACCGCCCGCTGTCGCAGAACGCCGAGCAGGACACGCAAACGATGAAGATGACGCTGTCATCCGGCTTTAAAGCGTTTGCTGGTCACGGTAGCGTGGATGAAGCGCAGGTGAAGCGCGTGCTGTCTCGTCGTGCCGGATATCCGGTGGCGGTGTCTCAGGGCGCTGGGGCGGCTTCAGCTTCGGAGCCGGTCGTGTCAGCACAGAATGCGGACATGACATCAGGGAAGGTTACGCAGTAGGGCGGGGGATTTACAGGCAAAAAAAATGGCGCACAATGTGCGCCATTTTTATTACCAGAACTCTTACTTACGGTAAGAGTGAGCCTGGTTGTCCAGACGCTGGTTAGCACGAGCTGCGTCGTCTTTAGCAGCCTGAACGTCGGAACGCACTGCGTTCACGTCGTTGCTCAGCTGGTCAACTTTAGCGTTCAGAGTCTGAACGTCAGAAGACAGCTGATCGATTTTAGCATTGCTGGAGCAACCTGCCAGCAGAGTAGAACCCAGGATTACCGCGCCCAGTACCAGTTTAGTACGATTCATTATAAATACCCTCTAGATTGAGTTAATCTCCATGTAGCGTTACAAGTATTACACAAACTTTTTTATATTGAGAATATTTTTTTATGCGTTTTCCCTTATTTTTGATCGTTCGCTCAAAGAAGCACCGACTTTGCGCTTTTGCCGGGAAAATGCGTGTGAAAACAGAGGACTTCCATCGGATTCATCTTAGATAATCGAAGTTTAAATAGTGAGAGCCTATTTGATTTTTTATTGAGCAGGGTTATCTGAGTGTATAAAAAAAGCGCCCAATGGGCGCTTTTTAGGCAAACTATAATAAGTATGTGGATTATTACAGTACGTGTACGGAGGCGGTGTTGGTGGTGCCGCTCGGTACCAGCGCGCCGGAAACCATCACCACGACGTCGCCTTTCTGTGCCAGACCGCTTTCTACAGCGACTTCTTTGCCCAGACGGTAGAAATCATCGGTAGAGCTGATTTCTTTGACAACCTGTGCGACAACGCCTTTGCTCAGCACCAGCTGACGCGCAGTCGTTTCGTTGGTGGTCAGCGCCAGGATGGTGGCATCCGGGAAGTATTTACGGATAGCGCGTGCGGATTTACCGCCCTGGGTTGCTACCACGATCAGCGGTGCGTCCAGTTTCTCAGCGGTTTCTACTGCGCCACGGCAGACGGCTTCGGTGATGCGCAGCTTACGGCTGTCGTTGTTGAACTCCAGACGGCTGGTCATCACGCGGTCAGTACGTTCACAGATGGTGGCCATAATGGTCACGGCTTCCAGCGGGTACTTACCTTTTGCGGATTCACCGGACAGCATGACTGCATCGGTGCCGTCGAGGATGGCGTTTGCTACGTCGCCGGCTTCAGCGCGGGTCGGACGCGGGTTTTTGATCATGGAATCCAGCATCTGGGTCGCAGTGATAACGACTTTGCGCGCGCGGATACATTTTTCGATGATCATTTTCTGGGCGAAGATAACTTCTTCAACCGGGATCTCAACGCCCATGTCACCACGAGCAACCATGATGCCGTCAGAGGCTTCGAGGATTTCGTCGAAGTTGTTCAGGCCTTCCTGGTTTTCAATTTTGGAGATGATCTGGATGTTTTCGCCGCCGTGCGCCTTCAGGTGCTCGCGGATTTCAATAACGTCAGAACGTTTACGAATGAAGGATGCGGCAACGAAGTCAACGCCCTGTTCGCAACCGAAGATCAGGTCCTGTTTGTCTTTTTCAGCCAGCGCTGGCAGCGCGATGGAAACGCCCGGCAGGTTAACGCCTTTGTTCTCACCCAGGTCGCCGTTGTTCAGCACTTTACAGATAACTTTGTTACCTTCGATAGCGGTCACTTCCATACCGATCAGGCCATCGTCAACCAGCACGGTGTTGCCCACTTTCAGGTCAGAGGTGAAGCCTTCGTAGGTGACCGCAACGATTTCGCTGTTGCCGATAACGGATTTGTCGGTGGTGAAGGTGAAGGTCTGGCCCGCTTTCAGGGAGACGTCGTTACCGCCTTCCAGTTTGATGGTACGGATTTCCGGACCTTTGGTATCCAGCAGGATAGCGGCTTTCTTACCGGTTTTGCTCATCACGTTGCGCAGGTTCTTGATGCGCTGACCGTGTTCAGCATAGTCGCCGTGGGAGAAGTTCAGACGCATAACGTTCATGCCCGCGTCGAGCATTTTGCCTAACATCTCTTCGGATTCGGTTTTCGGCCCGATGGTGCAAACAATTTTGGTCTTTTTCATGACAGTCTTAGTCTTTAAGTTGAGATTGAGAAGGATTTGGAATTCTCGCCCCATGCGCGCACGGCCACGGAGTCAAACCTGTGTTACGAAAGTTGCTATGCCACGCCATAAGGATAGGTGACATAAAAAAAGCGTGCAGAGGAAAGTGTGCTAGAGGTTCAGCATAGTCAAAAAGGCGATGTTTTAATCGTTTATTGATGTAGTCCAATGAGCTGAAACCATTCAAGAAAGAAACGCGGCGGATTATACGATGTTATGGCGAAAAAAGAAAATAAAAACGCTGTTTCAAAATGAATGAAGGCTGTTTAACAAAATAAAAACGAATTATAGGTGAAAATGTAACAGCATAGATGCGCAACGGCAGACGCCGGGAGCCTGCTGATTTGCTTTCTGTGCGAAACGAAACAATAATAATTTGATTCTTAATGGAAATTAGCGAGCGTAAACGATGGGAAATCAGGCAAAAGACGACGTTTTATACCAGGAAATGTGCCGCGTAGTGGGAAAAGTTGTGCTGGAAATGCGCGATTTGGGCCAGGAACCGAAGCATATTGTGATCGCTGGCGTGGTCCGCACGGCGCTGGCAAACACCAAGGTCCAGCGTTCAGAGCTGACGCGTGAAGCGATGCAGAAGGTGGTGACCGCGCTGTCAGGGCAGGCCTGACAGCGGATCAGGCGATCACAAAGCGCAAAATCGATTTCACCGCCAGCTCGCTGTGGTGATGAATCAGCCCCTCATCGTTGATATCCGGAAGCGGACCGTCCAGATAGAGGCTGTTAAAGCTGTAAAAATTAGACACCTGATAAAAGCTGAAGCTGCTAATCAGACGGTGAACGTCGCGCGCGTCTAACGCGGGCTGGAATATGCCCTGTTCTTGCCCGCGGTGCAGAATCTGCTCCAGCAAGGAGAGGGCGCTTTTATTCAGCCGCTTCAGATCGCCCGAAGCCAGCAGCCATTTCCCGCGCTGCATATTCTCCATACAGATAATCCGCATAAAATCAGCGTGCTCGGCGTGATAACGTACGCTCCATTTCACCAGTTGGACGAGTGCTTCCACCGGCGGCAGGTTCTCCAGCCCCAATTGCTGCTCGGTCTCGCGAATGCGCGTATAGACGTACTGCAGTACCGCCTGGTACAACAGCTCTTTAGTCTTAAAGTAGTACACCACCATACGCTTGGTCGTCTGCGCCTCGCCGGCTATCTGTTCCATACGCGCACCGGCCAAGCCGTGTTCCGCAAAAACCGCGATTGCGGCGGTAAAAATCCGTGTTTTTAGCGACTGCGCTTCATCGTGAGCGATGGCTGACATAACCACTCCTGTTCATTTTTACCGGGCACAAAAAATACACACAATGATCACAAATTGGCAACCAAATCTGGCGCGCTTGAACCAAATGATTCATATTCGATGCAACTGCTACCGCCAAAGCCAGGTGAAACCATGTTGCGTTCAATTGCTACCGTATCCCTTTCTGGAACCCTGCCTGAAAAGCTCAGCGCGATTGCCGCTGCCGGTTATCAGGGCGTTGAAATCTTTGAAAACGATTTGCTCTATTATACCGGTACGCCGACGGATGTCCGTAATATGGCCGACGATCTGGGGCTTAAAATCACGTTATTTCAGCCTTTTCGCGATTTTGAAGGCGGCCCGCGCGAGCGGTTTGCGGCTAACCTGGCGCGAGCCGAGCGCAAATTTGCGCTGATGCACGAGCTGGGCTGCGACACGCTGCTGCTGTGCAGTAACGTTCAGGCCGACTGTTCTGCCGACTTTTCCCTGCAGGTTGAAGATTTGCGCGCGCTGGCGACGCTGGCGGAGCGGGAAAATATCCGCATTGGCTATGAAGCGCTGGCGTGGGGTACCCACGTAAATCGCTGGTATCAGGCCTGGGAGCGGGTGAAAGCGGTAGATAGCCCGGCGTTGGGGATCGTGCTCGATAGCTTCCATATCCTGGCATTAGGCGACGATCTGCGTCGTCTGCACGAAGTGCCGATGGACAAGATCACCTTCCTCCAGCTGGCCGATGCACCGTTGATGAAAATGGATGTGCTCGAGTGGAGCCGCCATTTCCGCTGCTTTCCGGGGCAGGGTGAACTGCCGCTGGTGGCGTTTACTCAAGAACTGACGCGCCTTGGTTACCGTGGCCCATGGTCGCTGGAAATTTTTAACGACGGCTTCCGCGCCTCGCCCAACGGCGCGACGGCCAAAGACGGCTATCGCTCGTTGCTGTGGCTGGAAGAGCAGACTCAACGCACACTCGGTGAGAGCGGGGCGGATCTGTTCCACACGGCCAATCTACCAACTTTTGAGGGCATTGAGTTTATTGAGTTCGCCGCGAGCCCTGGCGAAGCGAAAAAGCTGAGCACCATGCTCGGCGGTATGGGATTCCAGCTGGAGGGGATGCACCGTTCCAAGCAGGTCGCGCTGTGGCGTAACGGCGGCGCGCGGGTAATTATCAACTATCAGCCCCACAGCTGGGCGGATCACTTCTATCAACGTCACGGCGTCTCGCTGTGTGCGATTGCGCTACGGGTCAGCGAAAGTGTGCCAGCGATCGCTCGCGCCAAAGCCTATGGCTACGCCACCTGGCAGGGCGAAGCCGGGCCGAATGAAAGCACCATCCCGGCGGTATGCGCACCGGACGGCAGCCTGATTTATCTTGTCGATAGCCAACAGGATATTTACGCGCAGGATTTTACCCTCACCGAAACGGCGAACGTGGGGCCGCTGCTGGGGATCGACCATCTGGCGCTAGGGATGGAGGCCGACAGCCGTGACAACTGGGTGATGTTTGTTCGCGCGGTGCTGGGTTTTACGCTGGAGCATGAACAAACGCTACCAGACCCTTACGGCCTGGTGCGCAGCCTGGCGGTGCAAAGCCCGCAGGGCACCGTACGCCTGGCGCTGAATATCTCTCAAAGCCGCGCAACGCAGATTGCCCGCTCGGTGGCCTGCTATCAGGGGGCCGGGCTACAGCACGCGGCGTTCGCGGGTCGCGATCTCCCCACGCTGCTGGACAACCAACCGCTGGCAGCCGCGCTGTCGCTGCCGGTTCCGGCAAACTATTACGATGATTTGCAGGCGCGATTTGGCGATAGCGCGCAGGTGGAAACCCTACGCCGCCAGCAGATTCTCTACGATCGTGACGGTACGGGCGGCGAATTTTTACACCGTTACACCTTACCGTTCAGCGAAGGGCGCTTCTTCTTTGAATTTACCGAACGTCGTCACGGCTACGCGCAGTACGGCGCGGTGAATGCTGCCGTACGACTGGCGGCAATGCAGTACCGTTAGCGCCGGAATGTACCATTCGGTACGCTGGGGCCACAGGCTAGACCATAACAATAAACATTCATCTGCACTCGACAACGACAGGTAAACACTATGAATTCACTCGGCCAACCTCGTGTGGCCACCGCTGCGGCGGTGAACGCGATCCCTCGCTCCCGGCGGCGCATTGGTATTCTGGCGCTGCTGGCCGTGGGGACCATGATCAACTATCTCGACCGCACGGTGCTGGGGATTGCCGCGCCGCAGCTGACCCAGGAGCTGGGCATTAGCGCCGCGGTGATGGGGATTGTCTTTTCCGCCTTTGCCTGGACCTACGCGCTGGCGCAGATCCCCGGCGGCATGTTCCTCGATCGCTTCGGCAACAAGTTGACCTATTTTCTGGCGCTGAGCTTCTGGTCGCTGTTTACGTTGCTGCATGGTTTTGCCGTAGGTCTGAAAACGCTGCTGCTGTGCCGTTTTGGTCTTGGCGTCAGCGAAGCACCGTGCTTCCCGGTGAATAGCCGGGTGGTGAGCGCCTGGTTTCCGCAGCATGAACGAGCAAAAGCGACCGCGGTGTATACCGTTGGTGAATATCTCGGGCTGGCCTGTTTTGCGCCGCTGCTGTTCTGGATTATGGGCGGTTTTGGCTGGCGCACGCTGTTTATCTCGGTAGGTGTCGTCGGCATGTTATTTGCGCTGGTCTGGTGGCGATGCTATCGCGAACCGCATGAGGACAGCCGTCTGAGCCAGCAGGAGCGCGAGTACATTGCCGCCGGCGGCGGCATCAGCTCTGGCGCTGAGCAGCGCAAGGCGTTCAGCTGGCCGCTGGTACGTCAGCTGTTGCGCAAACGGCAAATTATTGGCGCCAGTATCGGCCAGTTTGCGGGCAATACCGTGCTGGTATTTTTCCTGACCTGGTTCCCCACCTATCTGGCGACCGAGCGGCATATGCCGTGGCTGAAAGTCGGGTTCTTCGCCATTCTGCCGTTTCTGGCGGCGGCGGGCGGCGTGATGTTCGGCGGTTGGGTGTCGGATAAGCTGCTGAAAGCTACCGGCAGCGCCAACCTGGGCCGTAAGTTGCCCATTATCGCGGGGCTGCTGATGGCGAGCTGCATTATTAGTGCTAACTGGCTGTCCAGCGACACGGCGGTGATCCTGGTGATGTCGTTCGCGTTCTTTGGCCAGGGGATGGTCGGGCTGGGCTGGACGTTAATTTCCGATATGGCACCGAAGGGGCTGGGCGGGCTGACCGGCGGGCTATTTAACTTCTGCGCCAACCTGGCGGGGATCCTCACGCCGCTGGTGATTGGTTTTATCGTGGCGGCGTTTGGCAGCTTCTTCTACGCCCTGGTGTATATCGGCGGCGCGGCGCTGCTTGGCGTGGTGGCGTATCTGTTTATTCTCGGTGATGTGAAGCGCATCGAACTGGATCTGCCTGAACAGGAGGAAACGCATGCACATTAGTGGGCGTACGCGGTTGATTGCGCATTTGGGATATCCGACGGAAAGCTTCAAGGCACCAATGATCTATAACCCCTGGTTTGAAAACCAGAGCGTCGACGTCAAAGTGGTGCCGATGGGCATCAAGCCGGAAGATTATGCGTCGTTGATCCCCGCGCTGTTTTCGCTAACCAATATTGCGGGCGCACTGGTGACGATGCCACATAAAGTGGCGACCTGCGGGCTGGTCGACCGGATGAGTCCCACCGCGCAAATTGCCGGTGCCTGCAACGCTATCCGCCGCGAAGCCGATGGTTCGCTGACCGGCGATATGTTTGACGGTGACGGCTTTGTGCGTGGCATTCAGCGCAAGGGCTTTGGTACCGTCGGGGCACGCGCGATGGTGGTGGGCAGCGGCGGCGTGGGGTCGGCGATTGCGGCTTCGCTAGCGGCAGCGGGCGTCAGTGCGTTGACGCTATACGATGCGCGGGAAAGCACGGCGCACGCGCTGGCTGACCGTTTACAGGGGCATTACCCGCAGCTCGAACTGACGGTGATGGACAACGATCCTGCGGGGCATGGCCTGGTTGTCAATGCGTCACCGTTGGGCATGCTCCCTGCCGATCCGCTGCCGATGGACGTTCAGCGAATAGAGCCCGGCACGTTCGTGGGCGAAGTCGTCATGAAGCAGACGTTTACGCCTTTCTTGCAGGCGGCAATGGCGCGCGGGTGTCCGGTACAGCCAGGGACGGATATGCTGTTTGAAATGATCCCGGCCTATCTGGACTTCTTCCATCTGCCGGTGGCAACGCCGGATCGGCTGCGGATGCTGGCGGAAATTCACGACTAAAGTGCTGGTCAGAAGCGTAATAGCCCAGATAATATAACGCTTATGTCTGGGCTACTTCGTTTCTTCTTATGCATTCCACGTTAACACTTCTGGCGGCCGGCAGCCTGCGCCGCGCGTTTATCCCGTTACAGGCGCAGTTTTCCGGGCAAACCGGCATTGCGCTGAAGCTGGTTTTTGGCCCCGCAGGTTTACTGCGCGAGCGTATTGAAAGCGGTGAACCGTGTTCGCTGTTTGCATCGGCGAATCGCCAGCATCCTCAGGCGCTTTGTGACGCCGGCCGCGCAAGCGGTCTCCATCTTTTTGCCCGCAATTCGCTGATGCTTACCGTGCGAAATACCCCGCAGACGAAGGGAAAAACGTGGCGGGAACTGCTGGCGGATGAGACGCTGCGGTTAGCGACTTCGACGCCGCTGTGCGACCCTTCCGGTGACTACACCTGGCAGCTTTTTGAGCGTATAGCGTCCTGCTATCCGGCGCTGGGCAATGCGCTCAAGCAGCGCGCAATGCCGCTGGTTGGCGGGCGGCATTCGCTCGCGCTGCCGAACGGGGCGATGGCCAGCCAATGGTTGATTGATGAGGGGGTCGCCGATCTGTTTATCGGCTATGCTCACTACGCCACCGCGCTGGAGAATCAAAGCAACGTTCGCTGCGTCGTTATTCCCGAGCCGTGGAATATTCACTGTGAATATTACCTGACCGATGTTGATGAGCATGACGACGCGCGGGTGTTCCGCCAGTTTATACTGGGTGAAGAGGGGCAGCGCTGCCTGCGCGACGCCGGGTTTATGTCGGCGAGCGGTGAATAGTAAAAAGCGGAGTCACCACCGGGGAAGGGTAATCCTCAAGCTGAAGCTTACGAACCCGTACGCCGTAAGCGCGCTGGAGATTGGCTTCCTGTACCACCTCGGCTGTTCGTCCGGCCAGCCATTGACGGTCAGGCATCAGCAGTAGCGTATGGCTCGCCACCTGAAGCGCGTGGGTAGGATCGTGGGTGGTAAACATCACGGTACGCGACTGGGCGCGCGACAGATCGCTTATCAACTGTAATACCGTCTGCTGATTGCCCAAATCGAGCGCCGAGCAGGGTTCATCCAACAGGATATTCTGGCTGGCGCTGACCAGCGCGCGGGCGATCATCACCAGCTGCTGCTGACCGCCGGACAGATTGCTGAACAGCGCGTCAGCCAGATTGGCGATATTCAGCTGAACCAACGCCGCCTGGACCTGACGTTCGTCCTCTTCCTGCGGCTGTGAAAACAGGGCAATATGGCGCGCGCGTCCCATCAGTACGATTTCTCGAACCCGCCAGCCAAAAGCGGGGCGAAAAGACTGTGGAACAATCCCTACGCCACCGCTGGCCACCACCCGGCCGGATAACGACGGCAGTACGCCGGTAATGGTGTCCAGTAACGTACTTTTCCCCCGACCATTGGCCCCCAGAATCGCCCACACTTCGCCGGGCTGGCAGTGCAGATTCAGCGGGGTAAACAGCGGCAAGTGGTGACCATATTCGAGCTGCGAGAATGTGAGCGTCGGGGTCATCAGATCGTTCCTTTTCGGCTGGCGCGTACCAGCATAATGGCAAACAGCGGCGCACCGACCAGCGCAGTAATAATCCCGATGGGGATTTCTGCCGCGGTCAGCGTACGGGCGAGATCGTCAACCAATACCATAAAGCTGGCACCGATCCAGAAGGCGCAGGGGAGCAGGCGACGGTGATCGGCGCCGCTGAGCATTCGCGCGAGGTGAGGGATCACCAGACCAACCCAGGCAATACTGCCGCTGACGGCCACCTGCGCCGCGACCAGCAGCGCGCAGCACAGCAGCACGACGCGGCGCAACGCGGTTACGCTAACGCCCAGCGCGCGGGCGTCTTTATCATCCAACGACAGCAGGTTGATGCGCCAGCGCAGCGTGTAAAGCACCAGCGAGGCGGCCGCCACCGGGATGACGAGCAGCAGCACTTTGTGCCAGTTGGCGGTGGCAAAACTACCAAGCAGCCAAAAGACAATATTCGGCAATACCTCTTCCGTGTCGGCCATGTACTGCATCAGGCTGACCAGTGCGGCGAAGAAACCGCTGAGAATAATCCCGGCAAGTATCAGCACCAGCGTGCTTTCCCGGCCTTGAAGCGCCGCCAGAAGGTAAACCAGCGTGAGCGCCAGCAGGCCAAAGAAGAAGGTGGTGCCCATCATCAGCGGCATACTGAGTCCGAGCAGAATAGCCAGCGTGCCGCCAAAGGCAGAGCCCGAAGTGACGCCGATAATATGCGGGTCGACCAGCGGATTCTGGAACACGCCCTGGAGCGTCGCGCCGCATAGCCCCAGCGCGCCGCCGGCGAGCAGCGCCATCAGAATGCGCGGCAGGCGAACGGACCAGACGATCTGGTGGGCGATATCGCGGCTATGCGGGTGTATCAACTGCGCCAGCACTTCACCGATAGATAAACCGTATTGACCAAAACACAAAGAGAGCACGGCAACGGTGAGCGTGAGCAGCATCAGCCCACCCTGTAACGTTTTGGGGCGACTACGGATGTGCATTAGCCTGCCAATCGGTACGGTAGAAACGATGGTAGTAATCCTGCGCCTGCGCATCGACGTCGATATCTTTGTAGCGCTGCGGGTAGAGTTTTTTCGCCAGCCACAGTTCGCCAATAGCCAGCGCTTCCGGCATTGGATAGCCCCATGCTTTCGCGTATTCCGGCATCAGCCAGACGCGGTGATTTTTCACAGCATCAATGCCTTGCCACTGCGGGTCGTTGACTATCTGTTTCACCACCTCGGGGTAGCGGTCCTGCACGAAGATAACCTGCGGATCCCACTGCAACACTTGTTCCATCGACACCTGGCGTGCGCCTTTTACGGTTGCGGCGGCCACGTTGATAGCGCCCGCATGTTGCATCATCAGGCCGGTATACTTCCCTGAACCATAGGTATTCAGATCCGGGTTAGCCATGTACACACGAACTTTCTCTGCGGACGGAATGGCGGCGACCGGCGCGTTGAATTTGGCGCGCGCGGCAAAGGTGTAATCAATGAGCGCATCCGCCTGCGCCTGACGGTTAACCACGTCACCAATCAGGCGAATACCCTGTTTCAGGCCTTCGTTATACGCGCGTTCTTCATCGGCCATGGTGGGATTCATTTTATTTTGCTCACCGGCGGCGTCTTCACGAAGAGAGATGGCAACGACGGGGATCCCCGCATGGGAAATTTGCTGAATCATGGCCGCCGGTGCGTAGTTGGCGACAAACACCACCTGTGGGTGCAGCGCCAGCAGGCTTTCAATATTGACCTGGGTGAGGTCGCCCGGCATCGGCAGCGTTTCAATGCCAGGCATGAAGCGGGCAAAACCCGGGCCGAGCTGTTTTTTCCAACTGCTCAGGACGCCAACGATATCCGCAGAGGCGTCCAACTGTACCAGCAGGTTTAAGGTCTGGTGTTGGAGCACCACCACGCGGTTGACCGTATCGGGAAGGGTAACCTGGCGGCCAAGCTGGTCGGTTACGGTACGGTCGGCAAGCGCAGGGGTCACTGCCGCCAGGCTGGCGCAGGCTAGCGTCAGACCAACAAGTAAACGGTGTAATGTAGACATGAGTCGCTCATTCAGGAGGGGAAGTAATCGGTGTGTATTTGATTATATAACGAAGGGAAATGCAAACCGTCTGACGGAAATACCCCTAAATTTCTCCTGAAAACAAAAAAGGCCGCAGCGTTTTCGCGGCGGCCTGGTTCGGGCGCATGCTGCCATTCAGGCAAAAATGGTCATCAGGTATGCGGCAAACAGCGCCAGGTGCGCCGCGCCGTTCAGCACGTTGGTACGCCCGGTCGAGAACGAGATGTGGCACAGTATCAGCGAGGCAACCATCACGATCATCTCCGGCATCCCCAGGCCGAACATCAGTTCGTTACCGGTCAGCCAGGCGATCAGCGTCACCACCGGCACGGTGAGGGAAATGGTCGCCAGCACCGAGCCAAAGAACAGGTTCATCGCACGCTGCACCTGGTTATTAAGAACCGCCTTCAGCGCGCCTAAGCCTTCCGGCGAGAGGATCAGCAGAGCGACCAGGAAACCGGTAAACGCGACCGGCGCGTTCATGCTGGTCAGCAGCGTCTCCAGCGGGTTTGCGTTCATTTTGGTCACTGCAATCACCGCCACCAGATGGACAATCAGCCACAGGGCGTGCCAAAGGCTGCTGTGCGCCGACGGTTTACCGTGGTGCGGGTCATCATCGTCGCTGTCGTCCTCATGCTCGTAGACAAACAGACTCTGGTGCGTTTTGGTTTGAATAAGCAGAAATACGCCGTACATGGCGGCGGAAATCAGCGCCACGAGCAGCGACTGGCCGATGGTAAAATTGGCCCCCGGCAGCGCCGTCGGGAACACCAGCACAATAATGGCCAGCGGAAACAGGGCAATCAAATATTGTTTGATGCCGAACAGGTTCATATATTGCGTGGCAAATTTGCGCCCGCCAAGCAACAGCGAAAAGCCCACCAGTCCGCCGGTCACGATCATAATGATCGAATACAGCGTATCGCGCATCAGGGTGGGGGCGGCATCGCCGGTGGCCATCAGCGCAGAAATCAGGCTGACTTCCAGAATGACGACAGAGAGACTTAAAATCAGGGAGCCGTAGGGCTCGCCGAGACGGTGGGCTAAGACGTCGGCGTGGCGAACCACGCTAAAGGCGCTGCTCAGAATACCAACCAGAGCGAGAGCATTAATCGCAATAACCACTGGCAATGACTGACTGCTTCCCCAGAAGAACAGGATTGCCAGCGCGATGACCGGGAAAATGAGCGACGTCTCCTTGTGGCGAGTTTTCACCGCCTCATGTGCGTGGGTCATGTGTTTCTCCATATATGCAGGTATTTATAATTATAGAAAAAATCAGGGGCATAAATTAACAAATTTTTCCATGTGTCAGGCAATCTTTTACTAAAATTTACCCATGGCGCGAATTTTATGGTTAAAGGTCTATAATATAAAACAACTGATAAATATCTATTAAATAACAGTCAATTGCCATGTTGTTATTTTTATTATTCGTCCGGAGTGTTCACGGTGAAACGCAATAGGGATCCGGCAGACAAATTGCATCCGAGGGCGTAAAGCTGGATAATATTTCGTCAATGACAGCGCCGGAAGTCGCCATCCGTTCCCTTGAGAGCGTATGTGTTGCAAGGACGAGTTGTGGTGGTGGAGGTTTAAAGTGTTAACGCGTGATTTCTTAATGAAGGCGGATTGTACGACGGCGTTTGGCGCCATTGAGGCGTCGCTGCTATGGTCAGCTGAACAGCGCGCGGCATCGCTGGCGGCAACGCTGGCCTGTCGGCCGGATGATGGCCCGGTATGGATATTTGGCTACGGTTCGCTGATGTGGAACCCGGCGCTCAACTACAGCGAGTCGGTTACCGGCACGCTGGTTGGCTGGCATCGGGCCTTCTGCCTGCGCCTGACGGCGGGGCGCGGCAGCGCGTGCCAGCCGGGCCGTATGCTGGCGCTGAAAGAAGGCGGGCGCACCACGGGCGTCGCCTATCGGTTGCCGGATGACGAAATTGAAAACGAGCTGTCGCTGCTGTGGAAACGCGAGATGATCACCGGCTGCTACCTGCCCACCTGGTGCAAACTGGCGCTCGACGATGGGCGTACGGTAAATGCGCTGGTGTTTATTATGGACCCGCGCCATCCGCTGTATGAATCCGACACCAGCGTGCAGGTCATTGCCCCGCTGATTGCGCGCGCAAGCGGCCCGCTTGGCACAAATGCGCAGTATCTTTTCTCGCTGGAACAGGAACTGCAAAAGCTGGGTATGCCGGACGATGGATTAAATGAACTGATTCATAAAGTGCGGCTGCTGGTGGGGGGCGTCAATCCGCCGGGGCTGGCTTAGTCGCAGGACCACCCCGGAAGCGTGCTTCCGGGGCAGGGCTCAGGCAGCGACGTAGCTGATAGAGTGCTCAAGAGACTGGCTATGACTGTCAATCAGTACGTTCCAGGTACCGCTGTAAGGCACGGTCAGGTATGCCTTTTCTTCGTTCTGTACGCTCAGAATATCGGCGCCGTGATTGCTGGCGCTCTTTTGGGTGCTCATTAAATGAATGTGGCAACGCTCAGAGCAACGCACCACCACCGTATCTCCGCCAAATAACGTCAAACTTGCCTTTACCATCACCAAATACCCCGCTGCCATGAGTCAATGCGCTCCCTGCGATGAAATCCTGCTTGTGATGTTGTTCACAATTCACTCATCGCATAACACCAAACCCTGTGCCTGCGGATGCTGATTTTGATCAAAAAATGCCGCAATGCTTCAACAAAAATGACAATGTTCCTGAATGCATTCAGCCTTCGCCACATTGCTGCGCAGAATGCAGCAGACGTAATACAAAATCCTTTAAAAACGGGGTAAATGGCGACGATATCAGAAGGTCAGCACTTTATCCGCGGCCAGCGTCCACTGCGCTAGCTCGACCAGCGTGCCAATCTCGACGCCGTCAATCAGCGGCAGGGCGGTGATGCCACGGCCGTCGGTGCAGGTTTTACACAGCTTCACCGGCACGTTTTGCGCAGTGAGGATCTCGAGCATTTGCTGAATGTTGTAGCCTTCCGCGGGTTTTTGCCCGCGCAGGCCTGCGGTGACGGCGTCAGACATCAAAAATAGCTGAAGATGCAGGTCTTCCTGCTGTTCGCGCAGGGCGATAGCAAGGCGCAGGCTGTTGAACAAAGATTCGCTGCCGTAGGCGGCACCGTTGGCGATAATGACGATACGTTGCATCTGAACTCCTTTTAGGCACGGTTATTGCTGGTTGTTGCTAAAGATAGGTAAATCCTCTACCGGGAGCGCATATGATAAATCATGAAGATGATACCCCCGACGCTATCGAGTGGTTTCGCTACGCGCGGCAGGTGCAGAAAGACCAGCTTCGGCAGCTGGCGCGGCAAGGGCAATTGGTCAGCCAGATAAGCCACGTCGTGCATATGTTACAGTGTGAACGCGGGGCCTCCAACATCTGGTTATGTTCACAGGGGCGACTGTACGGCGCCGAGCGCCGGGCCAGCGCCGCGCTGGTGGATGAACAGCTGCGCCCGCTGCTGCGGTGCCTGTCGCCGCGCCATCTGCCATCAACCAGCGGCCTTTGCCAGCGCATCGCTCGAGCGGTCTGGTCGTTGGAACAGCTGCCCGCGCTGCGCGAAAATGTTGCCAGCCTGCAAATTGCCGCCGAGACGGCCACCGGCCAGTTCAGCCGCACCATTCGCCATTTACTCAACATTATTCCACAGCTGAACGACAGCATTGACGATCCGCAGCTCGCCGCGCGGCTGGTGGCGCTGTACAGCTTTATGCAGGGCAAAGAGCTGGTGGGTCAGGAGCGTGCGCTGGGGGCGCAGGGGTTTGCGCTGGGCTGTTTTAGCCAGGAGCTTCGCCAACGGCTGGTCGATCGTATTGACGGCCAGCAGCCCTGTTTTGACAGCTTTCTGTCGCTGGCGACGAGCCCGCTGAAGATGCTGTTTTACACCGAATGTCAGGCGGGGATAGCGATTGAACAACTGCGGCGGATCGCCTGTACCCGCCAGCCCGGCGAGGATGATGGCGAAACGGCGCTGCGCTGGTTCCAGCTGCAAACTCAGCGGCTGGAGCAGATGCGCGGGCTGGAAGAGCTGCTGATTGGCGAGCTGATGACGGCCGTTGATGGCCTGCTGCTGGACGATAACGCCCCCGATCCACGGCAGGATGACGCCGTCAGCGACGGTATGTTGCTGCACCTGGACAGGCAGCTGCTGCCGCTGGTGCGCCAGCAGGCGCGCGAACTGGAGCAGCTTTCCAGCCAACTGGCGTCGCTGAAGGATACGCTGGAAGAGCGGCGGCTGATTGATAAAGCCAAAGGCGTGCTGATGACCTACCGGCAGATGAACGAAGAGCAGGCCTGGCACTGCCTGCGCAAAATGGCGATGGAGAAGAATCAGCGCATGGTAGAGATCGCGCGCGCGCTGCTGGCGGTAAAGACGTTATGGCAGCAGGAGGCCCCCCCACCGTTGCACAATGAACGGGCATGAATGCTTTGCTGCGGTGCAAAAAAGGTGACGCAGACAACATTATTTGCCGCAACCCCGTGTGTTTACGACCTGGCATCTGAATTGCATTAACTTAATAAATCATCGGTCACGAGCCAACGGCGGTTCGGAGACCACGAGGATAAAGGCGTCCTGCAATGCGAAGCATTGCCGGGCGCTTTTTTTTTGCATTCGGGAGCGAATATGGGCGAGACGTTTTCACTATCACGGCGGCGATTTATTCAGGCGGGCGCGGCGCTGGGCGGCGCGATGCTGCTGCCGGGCATCATGCAGGCAGCCTGGGCGGCCGGTTCCGATAAACCGGAACGGCAAACGGTCAAGGTGGGGTTTATCCCGCTCACCGACTGCGCGCCGTTGGCGATTGCGGCGTTAAAGGGATTCGATAAGAAGTACGGCATCACCCTCGTGCCAAGTAAAGAAGCCAGCTGGGCGGCAGTGCGCGACAAACTGGTTAACGGCGAGCTGGACGCGGCGCACGTACTCTATGGCCTGCTGTATGGGCTGGAGCTGGGCGTGGCGGGTAAACCGCAGGCGATGGCTAACCTGATGACGCTGAACCGTAACGGCCAGGGGATCACCCTATCGACGGATTTGCATGCGCAGGGCGTGAGCGATCTCAGCGCGCTGAAGACGCTTATTGGCAACAGCGCGCCGGGCACCTACACCTTTGCGCATACCTTTCCGACCGGCACTCATGCGATGTGGCTCTACTACTGGCTGGCCAGCGGCGGCATTAATCCCTTCAGCGATATTCGTACCGTGGTGGTTCCGCCGCCGCAGATGGTGATGAACATGCGTATTGGCAACATGGTGGGTTTTTGCGTCGGCGAGCCGTGGAACGCCCGCGCCATCAACGATCGCATCGGCTTTACCGCCGCCACCAGCCAGGAAATCTGGCCGGAACACCCGGAAAAAGTCCTGGGCACGCGCCGTGAGTGGGTTGAACAGTACCCGAATACCAGTCGTGCGCTGGTGGCTGCGCTGATGGACGCCGCCCGCTGGATTGACGCCTCTGCGGATAACAAGCGGGAAACCGCCCGAATTCTGGCCCAGCGCGGGTGGCTCAACACCAAAGAACAGTACCTGACCGGCCGTATGCTCGGCGACTACGACAACGGTATCGGGCGTCGCTGGCACGATGCGCACCCGATTCGTTTTTTTGACCAGGGCGATGTTAGCTTCCCGTGGCTGTCGGACGGCATGTGGTTCCTGACCCAGTTCCGCCGCTGGGGTCTGCTGAAAAGCGATCCGGATTATCTGGCCGTTGCCCAGCGCATCAACCGCATCGATGTGTGGAAAGACGCCGCGCAGGCCGTGGGAGGGATCGCCGCACCAACGCAAACCTTACGCAGCAGCACCCTGATTGACGGCACCGTCTGGAATGGGAATGACCCCGCCGGATACGCCCGCCGTTTTGCCATTCAACGTTTGGGAGCATGAGATGAAGAGCAGAAACAAAACCGTTGAGAAGATGCCCGCGCCAGCGGGAGAAGTGATTACGCTGCCGCCGGTGCAGGTACGTCGACAGGCCCCCGTATGGGGTCGGCGGATTCGCGGTCTGGCTGAGCGCGCGATCCCGGCGCTGATGGGATTAGGCATGCTGGTGCTGCTCTGGCAGCTGGCGGCAGTCAACAGCAAAGGTTTTCCGACCCCGCTAAGCACGCTCGACTCCGCGCTGACGCTGTTCGCCGATCCGTTCTACAACAATGGCCCTAACGATGTGGGCGTTGGCTGGAATGTGCTGGCGTCGCTCCAGCGTGTGGCCGTGGGGTTCGGTCTGGCGGCGCTGGTCGGGATCCCGCTGGGCTTCCTGATTGGCCGCTTTACCTTTTGTTCCCGTATGTTTACGCCGCTTATCGCACTGCTGCGCCCGGTCAGCCCGCTGGCGTGGCTGCCAATTGGCCTGCTGTTGTTCCAGAAGGCGGAGCCTGCCTCGAGCTGGACCATTTTTATCTGCTCTATCTGGCCGATGGTGATCAACACCGCTGAAGGGGTCAGACGCATTCCGCAGGACTACCTCAACGTTGCGCGGGTGCTACAGCTTTCTGAATGGACGGTCATGCGCAAAATCCTCTTCCCGGCGGTATTGCCCTCGGTGCTGACCGGCGTTCGGCTGTCGATCGGTATCGCCTGGCTGGTGATTGTGGCGGCGGAAATGCTCACCGGCGGTCTGGGCATTGGTTTTTGGATCTGGAACGAGTGGAACAACCTCAACGTGGAAAACATCCTCATTGCGATCGTCATCATTGGCGTCGTCGGGCTGCTGCTGGAGCAGGGGCTGATGCTGATTGCGCGTCGTTTTAGCTGGCAAGAGAAATAAGGAGAATCGCATGAAACCATTAATTCAGGTCCAGGCCGTGAGCCAGCGTTTCCATACCGCCAGCGGCGAGTTTCTGGCTTTACAAAACGTCTCGTTTGATATTCACGAAGGGGAAACGGTGAGTCTGATAGGCCATTCTGGCTGTGGGAAATCCACGCTGCTCAACCTGATCGCCGGGATTACTCTGCCAAGCGAAGGCGGGCTGATTTGCGATAACCGGGAGATCGCGGGGCCGGGACCGGAGCGGGCGGTGGTGTTCCAGAACCATTCGCTGCTGCCGTGGCTGACCTGCTTTGATAACGTCGCGCTGGCGGTTGACCACGTTTTCCGCCGCAGCATGAGCCAGGCCGAGCGCCGGGAGTGGATTGAACACAACCTCGATCGTGTACAGATGGGTCATGCGATGCACAAACGGCCTGCGGAAATCTCCGGCGGCATGAAACAGCGCGTAGGCATTGCCCGCGCGCTGGCGATGAAACCTAAGGTGCTGCTGATGGATGAACCGTTCGGTGCGCTGGACGCGCTGACCCGTGCGCATTTGCAGGATTCGGTGATGCAGATCCAGCAGGCGCTGAATACCACCATCGTCTTGATAACCCACGACGTGGATGAAGCGGTACTGCTCTCCGATCGCGTGCTGATGATGACCAACGGCCCGGCGGCCAGCGTGGGCGAAATACTGGAGGTTAATCTGCCGCGCCCGCGCAATCGGGTACAGCTGGCTGATGACGGGCGCTATCACCATCTGCGTCAGCAGATTCTGCATTTCCTCTACGAAAAACAGCCCAAAGCGGCGTAAGGGACGGGCGTATGCGGAAACTGGTGATGATCGGTAACGGTATGGCGGCAACCCGGCTGGCAGAGAAGCTGGTGACCGCTGCACCGGGGGCGTTTGCGATAACGATTATCGGCGATGAGCCGCACCCGGCCTACAGCCGTATTCTGCTTTCTCCGGTGCTGGGCGGAGAGAAAACGTTTCCGCAGACGCTGCTGCAGCCGGAGGGATGGTACGCCGGACACGGCATCACGCTGTGCATCGGGGAGACGGCGCTGGCGGTGGATATTGCGGCCCGTCGGGTCACCACCACTCAGCGCACGCTGATCTGGGACGAGCTGGTCTTCACCTGTGGCTCCCACGCTTTTATGCCGTCGTTGCCGGGCATCACGTTGCCGCATGTGTTTGCCTTCCGCACTCAGGCTGATGTTGATGCCATCCTGGCAAGTCCGGGGGCGACGGTGGTGATCGGCGGCGGGGTGCTGGGGGTGGAAGCGGCGGCCGCGCTGCGGCAATCAGGTGACAACGTCACGTTGGTGCAGCGCAGCGGTCGATTGATGGAGCAGCAGCTCGATGAGCAGGCCAGCAAACTGCTGGTACAGCGCCTGGCGGCGCGCGGCATCCGCTGCGAACTGAATGCCGGAATTGCGGCCATCACCCCTCAGGCAGTCATGCTTGATGACGGCCGCAACATTCCTGCACAGCGGGTGGTGATGGCGACCGGCGTACGGCCAAACATCGCGCTGGCGCAGACCGCAGGACTGCTGTGTCAGCGCGGCATCGTGGTTGATCGCCAGCTGGCGACGTCGGTCCCCGGCGTTAGCGCCATCGGCGAATGCTGCGAAATTGACGGCCAGACCTTTGGCCTGGTCGCGCCCTGTATGCAGCAAGCGGATGTGCTGGCGGCGCGGCTGTGCGGCGCGCCCGGCAAGGATTTTCACTGGCAGGATGCGGGAACGCGCCTCAAGGTCAGCGGTATCGATCTGTTCAGCGCCGGGCAGGTTGAGGCTCGCGATGAGGATGAACAGTGGTCATCGTTCGACCCGCAGACCGGCCATTATCGTCGCCTGCTGGTGCGCGATGAACGCCTGATAGGCGTTCTGCTGCTGGGCGACTGCGCCCGTGCGGCGACCTTTACCGATTTATTGCACGCTACGCAGCCTGCGCAAGCGGGTTGGATCTTCGACCAATTCACGACGCAGCCGCGGGCTGCAGGAACGCAAACAATGACTAAATCAACCTTAGCGGTGGTCGGAAACGGCATGGTCGGCCACCATTTTCTTGAGCAGTGCGTCAGCCGTAACCTGCATCGGCAGTACCAGATCGTGGTCTTTGGCGAGGAGCGTTATGCCGCCTATGACCGCGTCCATCTGTCAGAATATTTCGCCGGACGCAGCGCCGACTCGCTGTCGTTGGTTGAGGGCGACTTTTTCGCCGAACACGGCATTGAGCTGCGCTTGTCGCAGCGCGTGGCGGCGATTGATGGCGATGCCCGGCTGATTCGCGATGCCGACGGTCACGAGCTGCACTGGGATAAGCTGGTGCTGGCGACCGGATCTTACCCGTTCGTGCCGCCGATCCCCGGCAGCACGCTGCCAGGCTGTTTTGTTTACCGCACACTCGACGATCTGGATGCCATTGCCGCGCGCGCAAAAACGGCGACCCGTGGCGTGGTGATCGGCGGCGGCTTACTGGGGCTGGAGGCGGCGAATGCGCTGCGTCAGCTGGGGCTGGAGACGCACGTGGTGGAGTTTGCGCCAAATCTGATGGCGGTACAGCTGGATAACGGCGGCGCGGCGATGCTGCGTGAAAAAATCACGGCGTTGGGCGTGAATGTACACACCAGTAAGGCGACAACCTGCATTGAAGAGACGGAGCAGGGACTGACGCTGCGTTTTGCCGACGGCGAGAGCCTGAGCGGCGATCTGGTGGTCTTCTCGGCCGGGATCCGCCCACAGGATAGCCTGGCGCGTGCCAGCGGGCTGTGCCTGGGTGAACGCGGCGGCATCGTGATTGATAATCAGTGTCGTACCTCCTGTGAGGATATCTACGCTGTCGGTGAATGCGCGCTGTGGGACAGCAAAATCTATGGCCTGGTGGCGCCGGGCTACCAGATGGCACGCGTCACGGCCGCGACCCTGGCCGGTGAACCGGCCGCGTTTACCGGTGCTGACATGAGCACCAAGCTGAAGCTGCTGGGTGTTGACGTGGCCTCGTTTGGTGATGCCCAAGGGCGCACTCCCGGTAGTCAGAGCTATCAGTGGATCCACGGGCCGCAGCAGATCTACAAAAAGATCGTGGTCAGCGCCGACGGTAAACGACTACTCGGCGGTGTGCTGGTGGGCGACGCCAGCGACTACGCCACGTTATTACAGATGATGCTTAACGACATGGCGCTGCCGTCGCAGCCGGAATGGCTGATTCTACCCGCGCTGGAGGGCAGTGCGCCTAAAGCGCTGGGGGTGGCGGCGCTGCCTGATTCGGCGCAGATCTGCTCATGCCATAACGTCAGCAAAGGGGATATTTGTCAGGCGGTCAGCGATGGCGCAACCAGCGTGGGGGCGATTAAGCAATGCACCAAGGCGGCGACCGGCTGCGGTGGCTGTAGCGCGCTGGTAAAACAGGTGATGGAATATCAGCTGGCGCAGCAGGGGGTGGAGGTGAAGAAAGACATCTGCGAACATTTCCCGTATTCGCGGCAGGAAATCTATCATCTGGTGCGCGTCAACCGTATTCATACCTTTGATCAGCTGATTGCCCGCTATGGACATGGCGATGGCTGCGAAATTTGTAAACCGCTGGTTGGCTCGGTGCTGGCCTCCTGCTGGAATGAATATCTGCTGAAACCGGCACATCTGCCGCTACAGGACACTAACGACCGCTATTTTGCCAACATTCAAAAAGACGGTTCCTACTCGATTGTCCCACGAATGCCCGCCGGGGAAGTCACGCCGGACGGGCTGATCGCCATTGGGCAGATCGCCAAGCGCTATGCGCTGTACAGTAAAATTACCGGCGGGCAGCGTATCGATCTGTTCGGCGCGCGATTAGAACAGCTACCGGAAATCTGGCGTGCGCTGCTGGAGGCCGGCTTTGAGACCGGACACGCCTATGGAAAATCGCTGCGTACGGTGAAATCCTGCGTCGGCTCGACCTGGTGTCGCTACGGTGTGCAGGACTCCACCGGGCTGGCGGTGACGCTTGAGCATCGGTACAAGGGGTTACGCGCGCCGCACAAAATTAAGATGGCGGTGTCCGGCTGCACGCGGGAGTGCGCCGAGGCGCAGGGCAAGGACGTCGGCGTGATTGCGACGGACAAGGGCTGGAATCTTTATCTTTGCGGCAACGGCGGTATGAAGCCGCGCCATGCGGATCTGTTCGCCAGCGATCTGGATGATGCCACGCTGCTACGCACCATCGATCGTTTCCTGATGTTCTATATTCGCACCGCCGATCGTCTTCAGCGCACCAGCACCTGGATGGATAACCTGGAAGGCGGCATCGACTATCTGCGTAGCGTGATCATGGACGACTCGCTGGGCATCGGCGACGAGCTGGAGCAGGAAATGGCGCGGGTGATTGAGAGCTACCAGTGCGAATGGCAAACTACCCTCAACGATCCGCAGAGACTGGCGCTGTTCCGTTCCTTCGTCAACAGCGAAACGCCGGACGAAGCGATGCAGCGACAGTCGGTGCGCGGGCAGCCGCAACGGGCTGTCATCGCTGCACCGCTCGCGCTGGAGGTCAGCCGTAAGCCCTGGCAGGCTATCTGCTCGCTGGAGGATATTCCGCCGCAGGCCGGTATTGGCGCGCGTCTGGGCGAGCTGCAGATAGCGCTGTTCCGGCTTAACGATAAGGTCTATGCGCTGGATAATCTGGAGCCGGGCAGCCAGGCTAACGTGCTGTCGCGCGGGCTGCTGGGCGACGCCAGCGGTGAACCGATTGTCATTTCACCGCTGTATAAGCAGCGCATTCGTCTGCGCGACGGGCGACAGTGCGACAGCGGCGAGCAGGTCGTGCGGGCCTGGCCGGTGAAGATTGAACAGGGGCAGGTATGGGTTGGCAACCAGGCGCTGGTACTGCGCGCGGAGGCGTCATGAGGGAAACGAAAACCACCTGTCCCTACTGTGGCGTTGGCTGCGGGGTTGTCGCGCGCGTTGAGGGCAGCGTCGTCAGCGTGGAGGGCGATGCGACTCATCCGGCCAACGCGGGGCGTCTGTGCGTCAAGGGGGCATCGCTGGCGCAAACTATCGGCCTGGAAGGGCGATTGCTGTACCCGCAGCTTGATGGTCAGGCGGTGAGCTGGCCGCAAGCCCTGACCGCGGCCGGCGAACGGCTGCGGGCGATCATCGATGCGTACGGCCCGCAGGCGGTGGCTTTTTATGCGTCAGGCCAGCTGCTGACCGAGGATTATTACGCGGCCAACAAGCTGATGAAAGGGTTCATCGGTGCGGGCAACATTGATACCAACTCACGGCTGTGTATGTCGTCGGCGGTGACGGGCTATAAGCGCGCGTTCGGTGCGGATGTGGTGCCGTGCAGCTATGAAGACGTGGAGCGTAGCGACCTGGTTATTCTGGTGGGCTCCAACGCTGCCTGGGCCCATCCGGTGCTGTATCAGCGGTTGGTTCAGGCAAAACAGCGGCGTCCGCAGATGAAAGTGGTGGTTATCGATCCCAGACGCACGGCTACCTGCGATATTGCCGATTGCCACCTGGCGATTTCACCGGGCACCGACGGTGGGCTGTTTGTCGGCCTGCTGCGGGCGCTGGCGCAAGCGGGCGTGGCCCGAATGGACTACGCCGACGCTAGCGCTGCGCTGACTGCGGCAGAGGGGTGGACGGTGGCTCGCGTCGCCGCATTTTGTGGCCTGAGTGAGGGCGAGGTGCAGGCGTTCTATGCCCAATTTATCGCGGCGCCGCGTGCCATTACGCTCTACACCATGGGCATCAACCAATCCTCCAGCGGCAGCGATAAATGCAACGCCATCATTAATGTCCATCTGGCGAGCGGTCAATTCGGCCGCGAAGGCTGTGGGCCATTTTCGCTGACCGGGCAGCCTAATGCTATGGGGGGGCGCGAGGTGGGCGGTCTGGCGACGATGCTGGCGGCGCACATGAATTTTGAGCCGGCGGATCTGGCCCGTGTAGCACGGTTCTGGGGCACTGAGCGGCTGGCGCAGACGCCGGGACTGATGGCGGTTGACCTGTTCACTGCTATTGGGCGCGGTGATGTCAAAGCGGTATGGATCATGGGGACCAACCCGGCAGTATCTTTGCCTGACAGCCACGCGGTGAGTCAGGCGCTGGCGGCCTGCCCGCTGGTGATTGTCTCTGAGGTCGCTGCGGAAACGGACACGTCGCACTATGCCGATATTCGTTTCCCGGCGCTGGCCTGGGGGGAGAAAAATGGCACCGTGACGAACTCCGAACGGCGCATTTCCCGTCAGCGCCCGTTTTTACCGCCGCCGGGCGAGGCGCGTGCCGACTGGTGGATAATTGCTCAGGTGGCCGGCGAACTCGGCTTTGCCGAGGCATTCGGCTGGCAGCATCCGCATGAGGTGTTCAGTGAACATGCGGCGCTTTCCGGGTTTGAGAACCACGGCCAGCGGGCGTTCGATATCAGTGGGCTTGCGAGCCTTACCCGTGCGCAGTGGGATGCGCTGGCGCCGGTGCGTTGGCCGGTTAGCCGTGGTGAAGGCAAATGGGATCTTCATCGCGGCTGGCGTACGGATGGTCGTCTACGAATGGTGCCGGTAACGCCGCAAACCATGCAGGCGCGCAGCGAGCCGCTGTATCCGCTGATTCTCAACAGCGGGCGCGTACGCGATCAGTGGCACACCATGACCCGAACCGGCAGCGTACCGCTGCTGATGCAGCATATCGCGCAGCCGATGGTGGAAATTTCGCCACAGGATGCCGCCCACTATACGATACAGCACGGCGGCCTGGCGCGGATCAGCTCACCGCGCGGCGTGATGGTGGCTCGCGTCGCGGTGAGCGATACGCAGCGCCCGGGCTCGCTGTTTACGCCGATGCACTGGAATGACGGCTTCGCGCGTCAGGGTAAAGTCAACAATCTGGTTGCCCCCACGGTCGATCCGCATTCCGGGCAGCCGGAAAGCAAGCAAACGGCGGTGCGTATTGCGCCGTGGCAGCCGCTGTGGCAAGGGGAATTGTTGAGCCGCGCGCCGGTAATGCTACCGCGCCATCTGCACTGGTGGCGTAAAGCCGCACCGGGGTTGCATCATCTGACGCTGTGCGGCGAGCGCCTGATTCAGAGCGCACTGCTCGCCTGGTGTCAACGGCAAGGTTGGCAGATTCAGGTCGCAAGCCTGGGGGATACCTGGCATCTGCTGGCCTGGCATGACGGGCAGCTGATGCTGGGATTCTGGAGCAGCCGCACGCTGCCGGACGTTGACGTCTCGCTGATTTTACGCGCTTTCGACGAAGCGCCGCAGGCGCTTGCCGAACGTCATGCGCTGCTCGGCGGGCGCGATCTGGCGCGGCCGGCGGTAGGGAAAATTGTGTGCAGCTGTTTCAGCGTGGGTGAAAAAACCATCGTCGATGCCATTGAAAGGCAGGGATGCGCCACAACGGAGGCTTTGGGGGAACGGTTGAAATGCGGGACCAACTGCGGTTCGTGTCTGCCGGAGCTAAAGGCGCTGCTGGCCTGCGCCGAACGCAGGGCGGCGATTTTATAGCCTTTCAGTCTATTCCTGGAATGCGCCGCAGAAGCTGAACAATGCGCGTAAAGGGAATAGACTTAAGGCGTTAGGGTCGGCGATTTCCGACCTTTGATTTACGCTGGCTATGAGGTTGTGGATTTGTCTTTGCGTTTTTACTCGTCATTTCTGGTGCTGCTGATATTAACCAGCGGCAGCGCGCGGGCACGGCAAACGTTTATTGAAGAGGCCGAACACCCTTTCGATAATCTACCGGATCTGGGTATCGCGCCGGAAACACACGATGGCGAAAAACAGTTTGCCGAAATGGTAAAGTCGTTTGGCGAAGCCAGCATGACCGACAACGGCCTTGATACCGGCGAGCAGGCGCGGCTTTTTGCCCTCACGCAGATCCAGGAAAAGGTCAACGGCGAAGTGAACGAACAGTTGGGCAGTTGGCTGTCGCCGTGGGGGAACACCGACTTCCAGATGCTGGTGGATGAAAAGGGCAAACTGACCGGCAGCCACGGCAGCTGGTTTATTCCGCTTGAGGACAATACGCGCTACCTCACCTGGAGCCAGCTTGGACTCAGCCAGCAGGATGAAGGGCTGGTGGGCAATCTCGGCGTGGGGCAGCGTTGGGTCGCGGGGCACTGGCTGCTGGGCTATAACACCTTTTATGACAGCCTGCTGGACGCCAGCCTCGATCGCGGCGGCGTCGGCGCGGAGGCGTGGGGCGAGAACCTGCGCTTCTCAGCCAACTATTATCATCCTCTTCATGATTGGTATCGTGGCGGTACGACGTTGCAGCAGCGGATGGCGCGCGGTTACGATGTGACCGCACAGGCCTGGATACCGGCCTATAACCACATCAATACCAGCCTCAGCGTTGAACAATACTTTGGTGATAACGTTGATCTGTTTCGCAGCGGTACCGGCTACCACAATCCGGTCGCCGTTTCCCTGGGGCTCAATTACACGCCCGTTCCGCTGCTTACCTTCAGCGCCCAGCACAAACAGGGCGAAAGCGGGGTTAATCAGAACAACCTTGGCATGAAGGTGAACTACCGCTTCGGCGTGCCGTTAAAAAAACAGCTGGCAGCCGACGAGGTTGCGCAGCGGCGTACGCTACGCGGCAGCCGCTACGATGCGCCGGAGCGCAATAATCTACCGGTCATGGAGTTTCGTCAGCGTAAGAGCCTGACGGTGTATCTGGCGACGCCGCCGTGGAACCTCACCGATGATGAAACGGTTGAGCTTAAGCTGCAGGTGCGCGATCGGTATGGCGTGAAGTCGCTGACCTGGCAGGGGGATACCACGGCGCTCAGCCTGACGCCACCTGCGGCTAATAACAGCACCGAGGGCTGGAGCATCATCATGCCGGCGTGGGATTATACGGAAGGCGCCAGCAACACCTGGCATTTATCGGTGGTGGTGGAGGATAACAAAGGCCAGCGGGTGACCTCGAATGAGATCACGCTGGCGTTGACCGAACCGGTGGTCAGCGTTTCGCCGACCGAGAACGGTTGGTCGAACGTTGCACCTTAATTGTGCGTGACAGCGGCTGCCACGACAATTAAGCGGCGGTGGCTCAGAAAATACGTTCCTGATGCACCCAAACGGCAGCTTCCACGCGGGATTTCAGCTTCATCTTTTTCAGCATATGCTTCACGTGCACTTTCACCGTGCTTTCGGTGATGTCCAGACGGCGGGCAATCATCTTGTTCGGCAGGCCTTGGGCAATCAGCTTGAGGATATCGCGTTCGCGTGGGGTCAACTGGTTGATGTCGCGATCCGACGTTGCGCGGTTAGCGCGCAGGCTGGCGGCCAGCACCGGCGTTAATGCTTCACTCAGCACCATTTCACCGGCGGCAGCCTGTTGCAGCGCCTTCAGCAGATCTTCGGGTTCCATATCTTTCAGCAGGTAGCCGTCGGCGCCGCGTTTGAGGGCGGTGACAACGTCTTCTTCATGATTCGATACGCTGAACACGACAACGCGCCCGGAGAGCGACTTTTCACGCAGCTTGTCGAGCGTTTCCAGACCGTTCATGCCGGGCATATTGAGATCGAGCAAAATCAGATCCGGATCGAGCGTTTCCGCCAGTTCAATACCTTGCTCGCCGTTGCTGGCTTCCCCGACGACCTGGATATCCGAGGCCATACTGACCAGCTGTTTAACGCCGGTACGCAGCATGGGATGGTCGTCAATGAGCAGGATGGTAGCCCGTTCCTGATTAGTCATGGATTTCTCCTTGGAGGGTTGAAAGCGATTTTTCGGGGATAAACGTGACCACGACTTCAGTGCCGCCGCTTTCACGACGGCGAACCTGGCAATCGCCGCGCAGGCTTTGTGCGCGATCACGCATAATAATAAGACCGTAGTGGTTGCTGCGCTCGGCGTGCATCGGCACGCCGCAGCCGTTATCCGCCACCACCAGTTTGACCTGATTGGCCTGCTGGGTGACCGTTACCTTCACTTCGCTGGCCTGCGCGTGTTTTAGCGCGTTGCTGAGCGCCTCGCGGGCAATTTGCAGGACGTGGATCGCCTGGTGTGACGGCACGTGGCGCGGCGGCAGCTGGTAATCCAGCTGGACCGGGAAGCCGAAGTGATTACTGTATTCCTGACAGCTGGCTTCCAGCGCCGGACGCAGACCTGACTCGGTCAGCTTCAGACGGAAGGTGGTTAACAGCTCGCGCAGCTGCGCCCAGGAGGTGTTCAGCTCGTTACGCACCTGGCCGAGCAGCTCGCGGCTCTCTGCCGAGGCGTTTTCGTTTTGCATCATTTGCAGACAGCTGATCTGCATTTTCATGCAAGAGAGCGACTGGGCAATAGAGTCATGCAGCTCACGGGCAATGGTCGCCCGCTCTTCCATCACGATCAGCTGCTGCTGGCGTTCGAGCTGTTTATCCAATGCCAGCGTCGACGTTAGCTGTTCGAGCAGCGTGTCGACTAACTGCTGCTGATCGTGGCTCAGTTCACGCCCGTGTGGCAGCGTGGCGAGCAGGATCCCGTACTGGTTGCGAGGGTCGGTGAGCCGCCATTTCAGCGTGACGCCGTCCGGCGCGGAGGCTTCTTCATCGCGCGGGCACAAATAACAGCCCCGGTCGTCGCATTCACGGCCGGAATGACAGCTGAATTCCTGATGGTTTTCCTCATCTTCGGTGTCGTAAACCCGCACTTCAATTTCCCGCAGCGGGGTGAGCGCCTGAAGGCCGTTCAACACTGGCGAAATGCGTTCACATAGCGGCGCGCTGGCGTGCAGGCGGCGGTTGGCCTGCCACAGGAAGGAGAGGATGGCGTTTTTCTGCTCCAGCCCGGCGGTTTTTTCCTGAACGCGCCGCTCCAGCGAGGCGTAGCTTTCGGCGAGCTCGGCGGACATATTGTTCAGCGCCATACCGAGGGTTGCCATCTCATTGCGCCCGCTGATTTGCGCGCGGTAGGTAAAATCACGATGGCTGATGGCTTCAGCCATACGCAGCAGCTGACGCCACGGATGCAGCAGCCGAGTACGCAGCCAGAAGACGGTAAAGATAAACAGCAGCGCCATGAAGAAGGCCATCAGGCGGTGCATCCATACCACGTGGGTAATACGTTCTTCCGTGGTGTGGTCAAAGACGGTCACCAGCTGATTGATACGACTCACGAAACCGGTCACGTCGTTCAGCACCTCATCCTGGCTGCGGGCGTTACGAATGTCCGGCGCCAGATGGCCCAGCCAGTATTGCTGTAACGACTTCAGCTGCGGCACCTGGCCGTCGCGCTCGGCTGCCAGCTGCAGCTCGGGGCTGAAGACGGTGCGCTGCATTTCATCAAATAACGTCTGGTCGCTCGGTTTTACCGGGATGGCCGCCAGCAGGCGATAGCTTTGCATACGCAGCGAACCGGCCTGGTTAATGGCGTGTGTGCTGCCCTGGAGACCGTTGACCAGGCGGGCAGAAATCATCATGCTTGCCACCCCGATAAGGGTTGATAGCAGGACGATGAGGGCCAGTTGATTCACCAGCGTGAGTGGTGTAAAAAAACGTTTAAACATTGTGCGATGCGGCTCCTGGCGGAAGACTCTCCGGCGAGTGGCGTTATTTTCGGCTATCGCCTGGAGTATACCCATGCCCCTAAAGGGTTACCCCTTTATTTCCATAATAGTAAAGCGCGGGTACGCGGAGGGGTAGCGACGTAACAGCCACGTGATAAAACAGGTTTTTTTGGGCATAAAAGCCTACTCCCTAAGGATGACGCTGTTTTTTTGCGCATTCTACAGCCAACTTTTCCTTTGATTTATATCAACTTACCTCACGGTGTAAACCCTAATGTGGCGGGGGTTAATATTAATAATCAGAGGTGTCTATGAGTCACTCCACTGCCCCCGAAAGGGCAACCGGCGCTGTCATTACCGACTGGCGTCCGGAAGATCCGGCGTTCTGGCAAGAGCGCGGCCATCGCGTCGCAAGCCGGAACCTGTGGATTTCAGTACCGTGCTTGCTGCTGGCGTTCTGCGTTTGGATGCTGTTCAGCGCCGTCGCGGTGAATTTACCGAAAGTGGGCTTCCAGTTTACCACTGACCAGTTGTTCATGCTGACGGCGCTGCCGTCGGTGTCCGGGGCGCTGCTGCGTGTTCCTTACTCCTTTATGGTGCCGATGTTCGGCGGCCGCCGCTGGACGGCATTCAGTACCGGAATCTTGATCATTCCTTGCGTATGGCTGGGCTTTGCGGTTCAGGATACGTCTACGCCATTTAGCACCTTTATTATTATCTCACTGCTGTGTGGTTTTGCGGGCGCTAACTTCGCTTCCAGCATGGCGAACATCAGCTTCTTCTTCCCGAAACAAAAGCAGGGCGGGGCGCTGGGCCTGAACGGCGGTTTGGGGAATATGGGCGTGAGCGTGATGCAGCTGGTGGCTCCACTGGCGATCTCGCTGTCCATCTTTGCCGCTTTCGGTAGTCATGGCGTACAGCAGCCGGACGGCTCCGAGCTGTTCCTGGCAAACGCCGCGTGGTTTTGGGTGCCGTTCCTGGCCATCTTCACCGTCGCGGCCTGGTTCGGGATGAACGAACTGGCGACGTCTAAGGCATCGCTGAAAGAGCAGCTGCCGGTGCTGAAACGCGGCCACCTGTGGATCATGAGCCTGCTGTATCTGGCGACCTTCGGTTCGTTTATCGGGTTCTCGGCGGGCTTTGCGATGCTGTCAAAAACCCAGTTCCCGGAAATTCAGATCCTGCATTACGCCTTCTTCGGCCCGTTTATTGGCGCACTGGCGCGTTCAGCGGGCGGGGCGATCTCTGACCGCCTGGGCGGCACGCGCGTGACGTTGATCAACTTCATTATGATGGCGGTATTCAGCGCGCTGTTGTTCATGACGCTGCCGAGCAACGGTGAAGGCGGTAACTTTATCGCGTTCTACGGCGTGTTCCTGGCGCTGTTCCTGACGGCCGGTCTGGGCAGTGGTTCTACCTTCCAGATGATTTCGGTTATTTTCCGTAAGCTGACGATGGATCGCGTGAAAGCCGAAGGCGGTTCTGAAGAGAAAGCGATGCGTGAAGCGGCGACCGATACGGCGGCAGCGTTGGGCTTTATTTCCGCCATTGGTGCGATCGGCGGGTTCTTTATTCCGAAAGCCTTCGGGACCTCGCTGGAATTAACCGGCTCACCGGCTGGCGCGATGAAAGTATTCCTCGTGTTCTATATTGTCTGCGTGATCGTCACCTGGGCAGTATACGGTCGTAAAGCAAAATAATAACCGCGACGGTTATTTGTGAAATAAAAGCGCGAGGGTTCGCGCTTTTATTTTATTCCCTCTTAGTTACAACATACTAATAACCGAATCTGTGCTTGTAGCCGCGTGCCCGTTGGGGGCCTTGCAGCGAGAGAGAAATACCTACCCCTTAATACCAGTGCGCTAAGTTGTAACAATACGAAACGCATAAAATTAATAAAATATCCTTAAAATACATAGTGTTAAAAAATAGGTGTTAATACCACCTTAGTGGTATGTGTGTTTTGCGTGGTGGTTGTTAAGCAAGAGCATCTTGATCGTTATCAATTCCCTTCATCTTTCAGCGCGTTACCTTCGCTGCAAATTCAGCAATGTCGACTTATCAGAGAGCCGTCAGGCTCCACACAGGAGAGACCCGATGAGTAAATTCCTGGACCGGTTTCGCTACTTTAAACAAAAGGGTGAAACATTTGCCGATGGGCACGGACAGATTCTAAATACCAACCGGGATTGGGAAGATGGATACCGCCAGCGCTGGCAGCATGACAAGGTGGTTCGTTCCACGCACGGCGTGAACTGCACCGGTTCCTGCAGCTGGAAAATCTACGTTAAAAACGGTCTGGTCACCTGGGAAACCCAGCAGACTGACTATCCGCGCACCCGCCCGGACCTGCCGAACCACGAACCTCGTGGCTGCCCGCGCGGCGCGAGCTATTCCTGGTACCTCTACAGCGCCAACCGCCTGAAATACCCGCTGATGCGTAAACGCCTGATGAAAATGTGGCGTGATGCGAAGAAACTGCACAGCGATCCGGTTGATGCCTGGGCCTCCATTATTGAAGATGCGGATAAAGCGAAAAGCTTTAAGCAGGCGCGTGGTCGCGGTGGTTTCGTTCGTTCCTCCTGGCAGGAAGTGAATGAGCTGATTGCGGCGTCTAACGTCTACACCGTAAAAACCTACGGCCCAGACCGTGTGGCAGGCTTCTCGCCAATTCCGGCGATGTCGATGGTCTCCTACGCCTCCGGCGCACGTTACCTTTCCCTGATTGGCGGTACCTGCCTGAGCTTCTACGATTGGTACTGCGACCTGCCGCCGGCTTCTCCGCAGACCTGGGGTGAGCAGACTGACGTTCCAGAATCAGCCGACTGGTATAACTCAAGCTACATCCTCGCCTGGGGTTCCAACGTTCCGCAGACGCGTACCCCGGATGCCCACTTCTTCACCGAAGTTCGCTATAAAGGCACCAAAACCGTTGCTATCACGCCGGACTACGCTGAAATCGCTAAACTTTGCGACCTGTGGTTAGCTCCGAAGCAGGGTACCGATGCGGCCATGGCGCTGGCCATGGGCCACGTGATGCTGCGTGAATTCCACCTCGACAAGCCGAGCCAGTACTTCACCGATTACGTTCGCCGCTATACCGACATGCCAATGCTGGTGATGCTGGAAGAGCGTGACGGCTTCTACGCCGCGGGCCGTATGCTGCGCGCAGCGGATCTGGTTGATGGCCTGGGCCAGGAAGAGCATCCAGAATGGAAAACCGTCGCCTTTGATGAAAAAGGTGAGATGATCGCGCCAAATGGTTCTATCGGTTACCGCTGGGGCGATAAAGGTAAGTGGAACCTCGAACAGCGCGACGGCAAAACCGGCGAAGAGGTTGAGCTGCGCCTCAGCCTGCTGGGCAGCCATGACGATGTTGCACAGGTTGGCTTCCCGTACTTTGGCGGCGACGGTACCGAACACTTCGCCAGCGTAGAACTGGAAAATATTCTGCTGCACAAACTGCCGGTGAAACGCCTGCAGCTGGCAGACGGCAGCACCGCGCTGGTGACCACCGTTTATGACCTGACCATGGCCAACTACGGCCTGGAACGCGGCCTGAACGATGAAAACTGCGCAACCAGCTACGAAGATATTAAAGCGTACACCCCGGCGTGGGCTGAGAAAATCACCGGTGTATCCAGCGCGCAGATCGTCCGTATCGCGCGTGAGTTCGCCGATAACGCCGATAAGACGCACGGTCGTTCGATGATCATCGTCGGTGCCGGTCTGAACCACTGGTACCACCTCGATATGAACTATCGTGGTTTGATTAACATGCTGGTGTTCTGCGGCTGCGTCGGTCAGAGCGGCGGCGGCTGGGCACACTACGTAGGCCAGGAAAAACTGCGTCCGCAGACCGGCTGGCAGCCGCTGGCGTTTGCCCTTGACTGGCAGCGTCCGGCTCGTCATATGAACAGTACGTCCTACTTCTATAACCACTCGAGCCAATGGCGCTATGAGTCGGTTACTGCACAGGAACTGCTGTCACCGCTGGCGGACAAATCTCGCTATACCGGTCACCTGCTGGACTTCAACGTGCGTGCTGAACGCATGGGCTGGCTGCCGTCTGCTCCGCAGTTAGGCACTAACCCACTGCGCATTGCCGATGAAGCGAAGAAAGCGGGTATGACCCCGGTGGACTACACCGTTAAAGCGCTGAAAGAAGGTTCTATCCGTTTTGCGGCTGAACAGCCGGAAAACGGTAAAAACCACCCGCGTAACCTGTTCATCTGGCGTTCTAACCTGCTGGGCTCTTCCGGTAAAGGTCACGAATACATGCTGAAGTACCTGCTGGGTACCGAGCACGGCATTCAGGGGCTGGATCTCGGCAAGCAGGGCGGCGTGAAGCCGGAAGAAGTGGAATGGCAGGATAACGGCCTCGACGGCAAGCTGGATCTGGTGGTGACGCTGGACTTCCGTCTGTCGAGCACCTGTCTGTACTCCGACATCGTGCTGCCTACCGCGACCTGGTATGAAAAAGACGATATGAATACTTCGGATATGCATCCGTTTATTCATCCGCTGTCTGCCGCCGTTGACCCAGCCTGGGAATCAAAAAGCGACTGGGAAATCTACAAAGGCATCGCGAAGACATTCTCCGAAGTCTGCGTGGGGCACCTTGGTAAAGAAACCGACGTTGTCACGCTGCCAATTCAGCACGACTCCGCTGCCGAACTGGCACAGCCGTTAGACGTGAAGGACTGGAAAAAAGGCGAATGCGACCTGATTCCGGGCAAAACCGCACCGCACATTATTCCGGTTGAGCGTGATTATCCGGCAACCTATGAACGCTTTACCTCCATCGGCCCATTGATGGAAAAAATCGGTAACGGCGGTAAAGGGATTGCCTGGAACACCCAGAGTGAAATGGATCTGCTGCGTAAGCTCAACTACACCAAGGCGGAAGGCCCGGCGAAAGGCCAGCCTAAGCTGGACACAGCAATCGACGCCGCAGAGATGATTCTGACTCTCGCCCCGGAAACCAACGGTCAGGTGGCAGTAAAAGCCTGGGCGGCGCTGAGCGAGTTTACCGGTCGTGACCACACGCACCTGGCGCTCAACAAAGAAGACGAAAAAATTCGCTTCCGCGATATTCAGGCGCAGCCGCGCAAGATTATCTCCAGCCCAACCTGGTCCGGTCTGGAAGACGAACACGTCTCTTACAACGCTGGCTATACCAACGTTCACGAGCTGATTCCATGGCGTACGCTGTCTGGTCGTCAGTCGCTGTATCAGGATCACCAGTGGATGCGCGACTTCGGGGAAAGCCTGCTGGTTTACCGTCCGCCTATCGACACCCGCTCGGTGAAAGAGGTGATGGGTAAGAAATCCAACGGTTACCCAGAGAAGGCGCTGAACTTCCTGACGCCGCACCAGAAATGGGGCATTCACTCTACCTACAGCGACAACCTGCTGATGCTGACCTTAGGTCGCGGCGGCCCGGTGGTGTGGATGAGTGAAGAAGATGCCAAAGAGATCGGTATTGAAGACAACGACTGGATTGAAGTCTTTAACAACAACGGTGCACTGACCGCGCGTGCGGTAGTCAGCCAGCGTGTACCGGCCGGCATGACCATGATGTACCACGCGCAGGAACGTATCGTGAACCTGCCGGGTTCAGAAATTACCGGTCAACGCGGCGGTATCCATAACTCGGTGACCCGCATTACGCCAAAACCGACCCATATGATCGGTGGCTATGCGCACCTGGCCTACGGCTTTAACTACTACGGCACCGTAGGTTCAAACCGTGATGAGTTCGTGGTGGTACGTAAGATGAAGAACATTAACTGGCTGGACGGCGAAGGCAATGACCAGGTACAGGAGAGCGTAAAATGAAAATTCGTTCACAAGTCGGCATGGTGCTGAATCTCGATAAATGCATCGGCTGTCATACCTGCTCAGTCACCTGTAAAAACGTCTGGACCAGCCGTGAAGGGACCGAGTACGCATGGTTTAACAACGTTGAAACCAAGCCGGGCACCGGTTTCCCGACCAACTGGGAAGATCAGGAAAAGTACAAAGGCGGTTGGATCCGTAAAATCAACGGCAAGCTGGTACCGCGCATGGGTAACAAAGCGCTGCTGCTGGGTAAAATCTTCGCCAACCCGCATCTTCCGGGTCTGGATGATTACTACGAGCCGTTTGATTTTGACTACCAGACGCTGCATAACGCGCCGGCTGATAGCAAGGCGCAGCCGATTGCACGTCCACGCTCGCTGATTACCGGCAAGCGCATGGACAAAATCACCAAGGGTCCGAACTGGGAAGACGACCTCGGCGGTGAGTTCGAGAAGCTGTCGAAAGACAAAAACTTCGAGAACATGCAGAAGGCAATGTACGGCCAGTTCGAAAACACCTTCATGATGTACCTGCCGCGCCTGTGCGAGCACTGCCTGAATCCGGCGTGTGTTGCTACTTGCCCGAGCGGTGCAATTTACAAGCGTGAAGAAGATGGCATCGTACTGATCGATCAGGATAAGTGCCGCGGCTGGCGTATGTGCATCACCGGCTGCCCGTACAAAAAAATCTACTTCAACTGGAAAAGCGGTAAATCGGAAAAATGCGTTTTCTGTTACCCACGTATCGAAGCCGGTCAACCGACAGTATGTTCTGAAACCTGCGTGGGCCGTATTCGTTACCTCGGCGTGCTGCTGTACGACGCGGATGCCATTGAAACCGCAGCCAGCACCGAGAACGAGAAAGACCTGTATCAGCGTCAGTTGGACGTGTTCCTCGATCCGAACGATCCGAAAGTGATCGAGCAGGCGCAGAAAGACGGTATCCCGCTGAGCGTGATTGATGCAGCACAGAAATCGCCGGTTTATAAAATGGCGATGGACTGGAAGCTGGCGCTGCCGCTGCACCCTGAATACCGCACGCTGCCGATGGTCTGGTACGTGCCGCCGCTGTCACCGATTCAGTCCGCCGCCGATGCGGGTGAACTGGGCAGCAACGGTATCCTGCCGGACGTTGAAAGCCTGCGTATCCCGGTTCAGTACCTGGCGAACCTGCTGACCGCAGGCGACACCCAGCCGGTGCTGCTGGCGTTGAAACGTATGCTGGCGATGCGCCACTTCAAACGTACGGAAACCGTCGATGGCGTTATCGATACCCGTGCGCTGGAAGAGGTGGGTCTGACCGAAGCCCAGGCGCAGGAAATGTACCGCTATCTGGCGATTGCTAACTACGAAGACCGCTTCGTGGTGCCAAGCAGTCACCGTGAACAAGCGCGCGAAGCGTTCCCGGAGAAAAACGGTTGTGGCTTTAGCTTCGGCGACGGCTGCCACGGTTCGGACAGCAAGTTCAACCTGTTCAACAGCCGTCGTATTGATTCTGTGGATGTGAGCAGCAAAACGGAGCCACACGCATGATTGAACTCGTGGTGATTTCACGTCTCCTTGAGTACCCGGATGCTGCCTTATGGCAGCATCAAGGCGAACTCTTTGACGTTCTGTCTGAATCAGAAAAACTGGAAAAAGCGGATGCCCAGGCTCTGGGCGTTTTCCTGCGCGATTTAACCGCGCAGGATCTGCTGGATGCTCAGGCTGCCTACAGTGAGCTGTTTGACCGCGGCCGTGCGACGTCGCTGCTGCTGTTCGAACACGTGCATGGCGAATCCCGCGACCGCGGGCAGGCGATGGTCGATCTGCTGAATCAGTACGAGCAGCATGGTCTGGTTCTCGACAGCCGCGAGCTGCCGGACCACCTGCCGCTGTATCTGGAGTACCTGGCGCAGCTGCCAGAGAGCGAAGCGATTGGCGGCTTGCAGGACATCGCGCCGATTCTGGCGCTGCTCTGCGCGCGTCTGCAACAGCGTGAGAGTCGTTATGCGGTGCTGTTTGAGCAGTTGCTGAAGCTTGCGAACAGCGCGGTTGATGAAGCGAAAGTGGCGGAAAAAATTGCCGACGAAGCGCGCGATGATACGCCTCAGGCGCTGGATGCGGTGTGGGAAGAAGAGCAGGTGAAATTCTTTGCCGACCAGGGCTGTGGTGACTCGGAAATTACTCACCACCAGCGTCGTTTTGCCGGTGCCGTGGCCCCGCAATATCTGAATATCTCTAACGGAGGACAGCAATAATGCACTTCCTGAATATGTTCTTCTTCGACATTTATCCGTACATTGCGGGTTCTGTCTTCCTGATTGGCAGTTGGCTACGTTACGACTACGGCCAGTACACCTGGCGCGCCGCGTCCAGCCAGATGCTGGATCGTAAAGGGATGAATCTCGCATCTAACCTGTTCCACCTTGGGATCCTGGGCGTGTTCGCCGGTCACTTCCTGGGTATGCTGACGCCGCACTGGATGTATGAAGCGTGGCTGCCGCTGGAAGTCAAACAGAAGATGGCGATGTTTGGCGGTGGCGCGGCTGGCTTGATGTGTCTGGTCGGCGGCGTGCTGTTACTTAAACGCCGTTTGTTCAGCCCACGCGTGCGTGCGACGACGACCGGTGCTGACATCCTGGTGCTTTCCGTGCTGGTTATCCAGTGTGCGCTGGGCCTGCTGACCATTCCGTTCTCGGCGCAACATATGGACGGCAGCGAGATGATGAAACTGGTTGGTTGGGCGCAGTCCGTGGTGACCTTCCACGGTGGTGCGTCTGCACACCTGGACGGCGTGGCGTTTATCTATCGTATGCACCTGGTGCTGGGGATGACGCTGTTCCTGCTGTTCCCGTTCTCGCGTCTGGTGCACATCTGGAGCGTGCCGGTCGAGTATTTGACCCGCAAGTATCAGATTGTTCGTGCGCGCCATTAATACGGCGTAGTGACGTGCTAAACCCCGCTTCGGCGGGGTTTTTTGTTTGTGCGGCCTGTGTTCCCCGGCGGCGCTGCGCTTGGCCGGGCTACAAATGCTTCGATATCCGTGTAGCCCGGCCAAGCGCAGCGCCGCCGGGATATATATGGCAAAGACGCAAGATAGAGCTAGAGAAATAAAAGAAATAACTGAGAAAGATTTGAATATTTAATCAGAGGAGATACTACCGAGAGAAGGTGGTGGTGGGGGAAGGATTACTCAGCGCTACGCGCTTCGCCCTTCGGGTCGTTGTCTGCGACAACGCTTTCTCGCTACGCTCGAATCGAACCTTAGTCGAAGCTTCTCATCCTTCCCCGCATGGGCAGAATACACAATTTTAGCGTTTTAATTAAATGAGATACTATCAGGAAGTGATGGTGGTGGGGGAAGGATTCGAACCTTCGAAGTCGATGACGGCAGATTTACAGTCTGCTCCCTTTGGCCGCTCGGGAACCCCACCAGGGGTAATTCACATTGTAGGTAAAGCTTGAAGATGGTGGTGGGGGAAGGATTCGAACCTTCGAAGTCGATGACGGCAGATTTACAGTCTGCTCCCTTTGGCCGCTCGGGAACCCCACCACTGGGGTAATGCTAGGTTTTACTGGCCTGCTTCCTTCTCGGGAAGCGGGGCGCATCATATCAAATGACGCGCCGCTGTAAAGCATTCGTTTGTCGAAAATGAACTGTTTGCCTGCTTTTTATCCGTAACGGGTTAAAGCTAATCAATTCATTTCGCTAACGATTAAAGAATAATCGTCCGGTTACCGTACACAAAGACGCGCTGCGCCAGCACCTGATAAAGCGCGCGGCTGAGCACGTTTTTTTCTACATCGCGCCCGGCGCGCATCATATCTTCTGCTGTATAGGTATGATCGACGTGAATCACATCCTGCATAATGATCGGACCTTCGTCCAGGTTATCGTTGACGTAGTGGGCGGTGGCACCAACGATCTTCACGCCGCGTTCATAGGCCTGGTGATACGGACGCGCGCCGATAAAGGCCGGCAGGAACGAGTGGTGAATATTGATGATTTTGTTCGGGAAGCGGGCAACAAACTCCGGCGTCAGCACGCGCATATATTTCGCGAGCACGACATAATCCGGCTGGTGGGCTTCAATGGCATCCGCCATCAGCTTGTCGTGCTCCTCGCGGGCAAGACCCTCGTGGCTGACCAGTTCGAACGGAATGCCAAAGCGTTCAACCAGCGAACGCAGCGTATCATGGTTGCCAATAACGGCAGCAATCTCAACGTCCAGGCCGCCGTAGTTCGCCTTCATTAACAAATCGCCCAGGCAGTGCGCCTCTTTGGTCACCAGAATCACGATACGGCGACGCCCGGCGGGATTCAGCTCGCGTACCGAACCTTCCGGCAGGGCGCTGTCCAGATCGGCCAGCAGGGTTGCATCGTTGAAGATCCCTTCCAGCTCGGTACGCATAAAGAAACGCCCGGTGCGGTGATCGACAAATTCATTGTTCTGCACGATGTTCAGTTCGTGTTTGTAACAGATATTGGTAATGCGCGCGATCAGGCCTTTCTGGTCAGGGCAGATTGTGCGTAAAACTTTTCGTTGGATGGAATGCATTGCCGGGTAAATCCTGTTGATGATGTTTGCGAAGCTGTTGCCGGGCCTACTGCCCGCAGCATTTTTTAAATTTCTTCCCTGAACCACAGGGGCAGGGATCGTTTCTGCCAATGACTGGCCGTGTGCCATCGATATAATACCACTGCCCGTTTTCTTTTAAGAATCGTGAACGCTCAATGATGGCGCCGTTCTTGTTATGTTCACGAAAACGGGCAACGAAGCTCACGAAGCCTTCGTCGGCGTGGCGGCCGTCTTCCTCGGCGAAAACGGTGAGCCCCAGCCATTCAGTATGGGCGAAACCGTTGCGAATGTCGTCGCGAAACGCGTCGGCCTGACAGGTGGGGTGCCAGGTTTTCACCAGATAATCTGCATCCTTCTTCACGAAGGCGCAATAGCGCGAACGCATAAGACTCGATGGGCTGGGGGCCGCGGCATTGCCAGACAGATAAGGCTGGCAACATAAGCTATACTCGAGAGCGCTCCCACAAGGGCAAAGTTCAGACAAAGAGATCTCCCTGATTCGATAAAATAACGGCGAGGTTTCGCCTGATTGCGATATGGTAACCGAGCGATGGAGATGATGCCACGCCAGAAATAAGAGGATGTTCGTCGGTAACAATGAGAAAAATTAAAATCGGCCTGGCGTTGGGTTCAGGAGCGGCGCGCGGCTGGTCGCATATCGGCGTGATTAAAGCGCTACAGAAAATGGGCATTGAAGTTGATATTGTTGCCGGTTGCTCTATTGGTTCACTGGTAGGGGCAGCTTACGCCAGCAACCAGCTTCCCGCGCTCGAGCAGTGGGTGTGTTCGTTTAGCTACTGGGATGTACTGCGCCTGATGGATCTCTCCTGGCGGCGCGGTGGGTTGCTGCGCGGTGAACGCGTATTTAATCAATATCGGCGGATTATGCCCAATGACACCATTGAGCAGTGCGAGCGACGCTTTGCGGCCGTCGCCACCAATTTAAGCACCGGTCGCGAGTTGTGGTTTACGGAAGGTGATTTACATATGGCCGTGCGCGCGTCATGCAGTATTCCCGGTCTGATGGCGCCGGTGTTGCATAACGGCTACTGGTTAGTTGACGGTGCGGTGGTTAACCCGGTACCGGTTTCGCTCACGCGTGCGCTGGGCGCGGACATTGTTATCGCTGTCGATTTGCAACATGACGCACATCTTATGCAGCAGGATCTGCTGTCCGTGAATATTCAACCCGATGCGGAGATCGATGAGTCTCCCGATGAGCTATCATGGCATGAACGCCTGCGCGCTCGGCTAGGACGCGTTGCCTCACGTCGTTCCGTGGTGGCGCCTACGGCAATGGAAATCATGACCACATCGATACAGGTGCTGGAAAACCGTCTCAAGCGTAACCGCATGGCGGGTGACCCGCCGGATATTTTACTGCAACCGTTTTGTCCCCAGATCTCAACTCTGGATTTTCATCGAGCCTCATCTGCAATCGCCGCGGGCCAACAAGCGGTTGAAAAAAAGACAGATGAGCTTTTGCCTTTGGTTCAGAGTTCAACTTAAGGCACTTTTTTCGACTACTTCAGCAAAATCTGAAAGGCGATGATCGCAATAGCATGCCACTATTTAAATATCGTCGGGCAGGGGAGATATCATGACGCAGCCGTTGGCGGGTAAACACATTTTAATTGTCGAAGACGAACCCGTTTTCCGCTCACTTATGGATTCATGGCTTTCGTCGCTTGGCGCGCGCACGTTGCTGGCCCAGGACGGCGTTGATGCGCTCTCGCAGATAGAGTGTCAGAGGCCAGATCTGATGATTTGCGACCTGGCCATGCCAAGGATGAACGGCCTGCAGTTGGTGGAGCATTTGCGTAATGCAGGTGATACCTTGCCGATTCTGATTATTTCCGCGACTGAAAATATGGCCGATATCGCGAGGGCACTGCGCCTTGGCGTGCAGGATGTGTTATTAAAGCCGGTGAAAGACCTCAACCGGCTGCGGGAAACCGTGCTGGCTTGTCTGTATCCCAATATGGGCTTTGTTGAATAAATCAGATTTCGGGTAAGTCTCCCCCGTAGCGGGTTGTGTTTTCAGGCAATACGCACGCTTTCAGGCATACCTGCTTTCGTCATTTTGTTCAGCGCTCGTACCAGGGCCATAGCCTCCGCAACCTGACCATCGTAGTCACGCAGCGTCAGTGAACCCCCGAACAGCTGTTTTACCCGGTACATCGCCGTTTCCGCTATCGAGCGACGGTTGTAGTCTGTTGTCCATTTCCACCGCGCATTACTCCCGGTCAGCCGCTGATTCGCAACAGCACGGTTACGGTCTGCATATTCACCGGGCCAGTAACCCGCGCCTTTTCGGGGCGGGATAAGCGCGCTGATTTTTTTGCGGCGCAGTTCATCGTGACAGAGCCGGGTGTCGTAAGCGCCGTCTGCCGATGCTGCCCTGATTTTTCTGTGAGTCTGCCGGATAAGACCCGGGAAGGCCTCTGAGTCCGTCACATTGTTCAGCGACAGGTCAGCGCAGATGATTTCATGTGTTTTACTGTCAACGGCGAGATGCAGCTTACGCCAGATACGGCGGCGTTCCTGGCCATGCTTTTTGACTTTCCACTCGCCTTCACCGAAGACCTTCAGCCCGGTGGAATCAATTACCAGGTGTGCGATTTCACCCCGGGTGGGCGTTTTGAAACTGACATTAACCGACTTTGCCCGCCTGCTGACACAGCTGTAATCCGGGCAGCGTAGCGGAACGTTCATCAGAGAAAAAATGGAATCAATAAAGCCCTGCGCAGCGCGCAGGGTCAGCCTGAATACGCGTTTAATGACCAGCACAGTCGTGATGGCAAGGTCAGAATAGCGCTGAGGTCTGCCTCGTGAAGAAGGTGTTGCTGACTCATACCAGGCCTGAATAGCTTCATCATCCAGCCAGAAAGTTATGGAGCCACGGTTGATGAGGGCTTTATTGTAGGTGGGCCAGTTGGTGATTTTGAACTTTTGCTTTGCCACGGAACGGTCTGCGTTGTCGGGAAGATGCGTGATCTGATCCTTCAACTCAGCAAAAGTTCGATTTATTCAACAAAGCCCCCAATATGTTTAATTCCCGAGTGGAAGAGGAAGAGCGGTTATTTGAAGATTGGGATGCGTTAGTGAGCAATCCGGCAGCGGCGGCAAAACTGTTACAAGAGCTACAGCCGCCGGTGCAGCAAAAAATATCCCATTGCCGGATAAATTATCGCCAGCTGATGGCGGTGGATGCGCCAGGCTTAGTTTTGGATATTGCGCCGCTTTCTGAACACGATCTGGCATTTTATTGTCTGGATGTTACCCGCGCGGGTGATAATGGCGTTCTTGCCGCATTGCTATTACGTGTGCTGTTTAATGGTCTGCTGCAAGAGCAGTTCGCGCATCAAGGCCAGCGTCTGCCAGAATTAGGCAGTTTGTTAAAACAGGTTAATCAACTGCTCCGTCAGGCCAATCTACCCGGCCAGTTCCCGCTGCTGGTGGGTTATTATCACAGCGGGTTAAAAAATCTTATCCTGGTATCGGCCGGTTTGAACGGCACATTAAATACCGGCGACCATCAAATACAAATAAGCAATGGCGTACCGCTGGGTACGTTAGGAAACGCCTACCTTAACCAAATAAGCCAGCGCTGCACTTCATGGCAGTGCCAGATTTGGGGTAAAGGCGGTCGTTTACGCTTAATGTTGTCTGCGGAATGAGCAAACGCATTTTTTTTCAGGGATAGCTTTAACAGCTTAACTGCCGTGGTGATACTATCAGGCAAATTGATGTGGATATACTCGTCATACTTCAGCGTGCTGTGCGTTGAACGAACCCGTTATCTTCGGCTTAGGTGATTTATGCCAGCGCCGATCTTATGGGCGGCGCTCCTCCTTCAGCCCGACTTTCGAGTATAAATCTTAATTCGAGGTCATCGCGTCCTTTTCAGAGTAGCCTCAGTAGGTTGTGATGATATACTCGGCGCGTTATTAATAAACGAGCAAGTTCAAAGTTTGAACAGTTCAGGAGATTTGAATGGCTGCCCTAAATTCGAAAGTAAGAAAGGCTGTTATCCCGGTTGCCGGATTAGGTACAAGGATGTTGCCTGCCACCAAAGCAATTCCTAAGGAAATGCTGCCGCTGGTGGATAAGCCTTTAATTCAGTATGTCGTGAACGAGTGTATTGCAGCTGGTATCACTGAAATTGTGCTGGTGACTCATTCTTCTAAGAATTCTATTGAAAACCACTTCGACACCAGCTTCGAACTTGAAGCGATGCTGGAGAAGCGCGTTAAGCGTCAGCTTCTCGACGAAGTGCAGGCTATTTGCCCGCCGCACGTCACCATTATGCAGGTTCGCCAGGGTCTGGCGAAAGGCCTGGGCCACGCGGTACTGTGCGCGCACCCGGTGGTCGGCGATGAGCCCGTTGCGGTCATTCTGCCGGACGTTATTCTCGACGAATATGAATCCGATCTGAGCCGTGAAAACCTGGCCGAAATGATTAGCCGTTTCGATGAAACCGGCGTGAGCCAAATCATGGTCGAACCGGTTGCAGACGTGACGGCCTACGGCGTGGTTGACTGCAAAGGCGCAGAGCTGAAGCCTGGCGACAGCGTACCGATGGTGGGCGTCGTTGAGAAGCCGAAAGCCGACGTTGCGCCGTCTAATCTGGCGGTCGTTGGGCGTTATGTTCTTGGCGCGGATATCTGGCCGCTGCTGGCGAAGACCCCTCCGGGAGCCGGCGATGAAATCCAGCTGACTGACGCGATTGATATGCTGATCGATAAAGAAACCGTCGAAGCATACCATATGAAAGGCAAAAGCCATGACTGTGGTAATAAGCTGGGTTATATGCAGGCGTTTGTTGAATACGGCATTCGTCACAATACGCTGGGCGAAGAGTTCAAAGCGTGGCTGCAAGATACGCTGGGCATTGCTAAGTAATATAGCGGATGCTTTAAAAAGCCGGGGAAACCCGGTTTTTTTATTTCTGAATAACACAAAAGGATAAAAAATGAGCGTGCTTGCGTAGGTGCGTTCGTGCAGACGGGGTATTGTGGATATAAAAAATCCCGCCGTAGCGGGATTTTTGCGAAGCGTAAGGATTAATCCTTGATCAGGAAGTCGTCCAGAGATTTACCCTGTTCGTCCATCGCTTTTTTGATAACTGCCGGGGTACGACCCTGGCCGGTCCAGGTTTTGGTTTCGCCGTTTTCGTCAACATAGCTATATTTAGCCGGACGTGCAGCGCGTTTTGCTTTGGTGCCGGTTTTAGCAGCAGCCATGCTATTCAGCAGTTCGTTCGGATCAATACCGTCAGCAATCAGCATTTCGCGATATTGTTGCAGTTTACGGGTGCGCTCTTCGATTTCCGCAGCAGCTGCGTTTTCTTCTTCGCGACGTTCGTTAACAACAACTTCTAATTTTTCCAGCATTTCTTCAAGCGTTTCAAGGGTGCATTCTCTTGCCTGCGCACGAAGAGTACGGATGTTGTTCAAAATTTTAAGTGCTTCGCTCATTGTAGTAATCTCAAACTTATATTGTGGGGTGGTTTGTTGAAGTAATAATAGAGCGATAAAATCAGATGTGCAATAGGGAAGAATGTAAGGAATTCAAAATAACGTGTTATTTGATGCTGCCATTAATATTTATAAGTTAAATTGCGGCCAGACTTCTTCGGTTGAACGGTCGTTATTGCGGGAAAGCGCAGCGGGATAACGAGTGCCATGCTGAAGCACACGGGTGCATAAATATACCCCGTATGGATAAATATCAACCTTATGTATTAGCGTGGTTGCATCCATTTTGTGCATTACTTTATCGATGATGAATGGTTACGCTGCTCAACCATTCTGCCTCCAGGCCGGCTTTCGGCAGCGGTATCCTTAACCGCTATTCATCTATTTGCCTCAGCGCGTGTATGGGTAAATTGTTGGGTAGAGAAAACGATTCCAACAAGGAAACTACGGTAATAAGCCCGGCGTAATGGGGTTCTCAGGGTTAAGTCCATAGTTATGGCGATGTTATTTCAAGCCGATGCTGTTTAATTTACAGATAACAATACCCGGCAGTGCGCTACACAATTTGTCGGCGATCACATTTTTTCAGGCAAACTCATTAATCTTTTCAACTATTAACCTGTCGAGCTAATTTGTGGGCGCACGGTGTGCGGTACATTGACGTCTGACTGAACGGGATGCGGTTAAATATTTCAGATTTATGATGCAGTTACCTCTATGTCGGTTATAAATAGGCAGCAATAAACCTCTGCAGCCGTTTAATTTCGGTTTTACCGACCTTTTTCATCCCTCTCTGGCGTTGCTGGTGCGAAGTAAGGGGGAAATGGTATGGATGACGCAGGAAGCCTGGGGATAAAATATGTTACACTGCGCTCCGTTTAAAAAACGCATCGATTAGGATTTCTCAGCCAATGGCACAACTTTATTTCTACTACTCAGCAATGAATGCCGGGAAGTCGACCGCCCTGTTGCAGTCGTCGTACAACTATCAGGAGCGCGGCATGCGCACCGTGGTTTATACCGCGGAAATAGACGACCGCTTTGGTGCCGGTAAAGTCAGCTCGCGAATTGGCCTTTCTTCGCCAGCGAAGCTGTTTAACCAGAGTAGCGACCTGTTTGACGAAATTCGTGCGGAGAACGCCCGTGAGCAGGTTAACTGCGTGCTGGTGGATGAATGCCAGTTCCTGACCCGAGAGCAGGTCTATGCGCTTTCTGACGTGGTAGATAACCTCGATATCCCCGTATTGTGCTACGGGCTGAGAACGGACTTTCGCGGCGAACTGTTTATCGGCAGCCAATATTTGCTGGCGCTCTCCGACAAACTGGTGGAATTAAAAACCATCTGCTTCTGCGGGCGGAAGGCCAGTATGGTGCTGCGTCTCGATCAGGAAGGGCGTCCTTACAATGAAGGTGAGCAGGTGGTGATTGGCGGTAATGAGCGCTATGTCTCCGTTTGTCGAAAACATTACAAAGAAGCGCTGGAAACAGGCTCTCTGGCCGTTATTCAGGATAAGCATCGTCTAGCCCATCGTTCCTGCTAAACGCCTTCAGACGCGTTTCTACCCCCTGTCATCGCCGGGGAGTAGAAGCGCGTTTTTTATTGCTGATTTCACGGTAATAAAAAAAGCCCCATCACGAGAATGGGGCTTGTTCTTTGTGCTTTCAGCGAGCGTTAAAGCGAATTATTTTTTCGCTTTTTTCTCAGCTTTAGCCGGTGCAGCTTCTTTTTTCTCTACTGCCGGCGCGCCTTCAACGAAGTCACGACCGTAGTAGGTATCCAGCAGAATCTGTTTCAGTTCAGAAATCAGCGGGTAACGTGGGTTAGCACCAGTACACTGGTCATCAAACGCATCTTCAGACAGTTTGTCCACGTGTGCCAGGAAGTCAGCTTCCTGCACGCCAGCTTCACGGATAGACTTAGGAATACCCAGCTCAGCTTTGATTTCTTCCAGCCAGCCCAGCAGTTTTTCGATTTTCGCTGCGGTACGGTCGCCCGGAGCAGACAGACCCAGATGGTCAGCGATTTCAGCGTAGCGACGACGAGCCTGCGGACGGTCGTACTGGCTGAATGCAGTCTGTTTAGTCGGGTTGTCGTTCGCGTTATAACGAATAACGTTGCTGATCAGCAGGGCGTTCGCCAGACCGTGAGGAATGTGGAACTGAGAGCCCAGCTTGTGCGCCATTGAGTGACATACGCCCAGGAAGGCGTTCGCAAACGCAATACCGGCGATGGTGGCTGCACTGTGTACGCGCTCACGTGCTACCGGGTTCTTAGAACCTTCATGGTAAGACGCTGGCAGGTTTTCTTTCAGCAGTTTCAGCGCCTGCAGAGCCTGACCGTCGGAGAACTCAGAAGCCAGTACGGAAACGTAAGCTTCCAGGGCGTGAGTGACGGCATCCAGACCACCGAAAGCACACAGGGACTTCGGCATATCCATGACCAGGTTGGCGTCAACAATCGCCATGTCAGGCGTCAGCGCGTAGTCAGCCAGTGGGTATTTCTGGCCAGTTGCATCGTCGGTTACAACCGCAAACGGAGTCACTTCAGAACCGGTACCGGAAGTGGTGGTGATCGCAACCATTTTTGCTTTCACGCCCATTTTCGGGAACTTGTAGATACGTTTACGGATATCCATAAAGCGCAGCGCCAGTTCTTCGAAGTGCGTTTCTGGGTGTTCGTACATGACCCACATAATTTTTGCTGCGTCCATCGGGGAACCGCCGCCCAGCGCGATAATCACGTCTGGTTTGAAGGAGTTCGCCAGCTCTGCACCTTTACGAACGATGGTCAGAGTCGGGTCAGCTTCAACTTCGAAGAATACGTCAGTTTCAACGCCAGCCGCTTTCAGTACAGAAGTGATCTGGTCTGCATAGCCGTTGTTGAACAGGAAGCGGTCGGTCACGATCAGAGCACGTTTGTGGCCATCAGTAATCAGCTCATCTAACGCGATTGGCAGTGAGCCACGACGGAAGTAGATAGACTTCGGAAGTTTGTGCCACAACATGTTTTCAGCTCGCTTAGCAACGGTTTTCTTGTTGATCAGGTGCTTAGGACCAACGTTTTCAGAGATGGAGTTACCACCCCATGAACCACAACCCAGAGTCAGGGAAGGTGCGAGTTTGAAGTTGTAGAGGTCACCGATACCACCCTGAGAAGCAGGGGTGTTGATCAGGATACGCGCGGTTTTCATCATCTGACCGAAGTGAGCAACGCGTTCTGGCTGGTTGTCCTGGTCGGTGTACAGGCAAGAGGTATGACCGATACCGCCCATCGCAACCAGTTTTTCAGCTTTCTCAACGGCATCGTTGAAGTCTTTTGCACGATACATCGCCAGGGTTGGAGACAGTTTTTCGTGAGCAAACGGTTCGCTTTCGTCAACAACCTTCACTTCGCCGATCAGAATCTTAGTGGTTTCTGGTACGGTGAAGCCTGCCAGTTCGGCAATTTTGTGCGCCGGCTGACCAACGATAGCGGCGTTCAGCGCGCCATTTTTCAGGATAATATCCTGAACCGCTTTCAGCTCTTTGCCCTGCAGCATGTAGCCGCCGTGGCTGGCGAAACGTTCGCGAACGGCATCGTAAACGGAGTCAACAACAACAACGGACTGTTCAGAAGCACAGATAACGCCGTTATCGAAGGTTTTAGACATCAGAACAGATGCAACAGCACGTTTGATATCAGCGGTTTCGTCGATAACAACAGGGGTGTTACCTGCGCCAACGCCGATTGCTGGTTTACCGGAGCTGTATGCTGCTTTAACCATGCCTGGACCACCGGTCGCAAGGATCAGGTTAATGTCCGGGTGATGCATCAGCGCGTTAGACAGTTCTACAGACGGTTGGTCAATCCAGCCGATCAGATCTTTTGGCGCGCCAGCAGCGATTGCAGCCTGCAGAACGATGTCTGCTGCTTTGTTGGTCGCATCTTTCGCACGCGGGTGCGGAGAGAAGATGATGGCATTACGCGTCTTCAGGCTGATCAGTGATTTGAAGATAGCGGTAGAAGTTGGGTTAGTGGTCGGTACGATACCGCAGATGATGCCGATGGGTTCAGCGATGGTGATGGTACCGAAGGTGTCGTCTTCAGACAGCACGCCACAGGTTTTTTCATCTTTATAGGCGTTATAGATATATTCAGAAGCGAAGTGGTTTTTGATCACTTTATCTTCAACAATACCCATGCCGGATTCGGCAACGGCCATTTTTGCGAGAGGAATTCGAGCATCTGCGGCAGCCAGGGCGGCGGCGCGGAAGATTTTATCAACTTGCTCTTGAGTGAAACTGGCATATTCACGCTGGGCTTTTTTTACGCGCTCGACGAGTGCGTTAAGTTCAGCGATATTAGTAACAGCCATAATGCTCTCCTGATAATGTTAAACTTTTTTAGTGAATCATCTGCTCGACAAGTCAGTATAGACAAATCACCTGCAGCTGGTGAAAGAGTTAAGGAAACAAGGTGTTACCCACAAACTGATTCACTGATTTACTAAAAGAGCTTCGATTTAGCCAAGGAGCTTACCGGAAAATACGCCTTATTTATGAGGCCGTTTCTCTTTCGGTGTAAGCAGATTACCCACTTCTGAGTACGATTTACGTGATCTAAATCAAATTTAAGGCAAGCTGACACCTTTCAGCAGGCCGATTTTAGCAAATTGTATAAACTGTTAATCATTGGTGGGTATTGGTGGTGTAAACATTAGCATACTTTATACAAATGCATAACACTCTGTTTTTGCCTCATTTTTATGGATAATTCTAATGAACATGGCTAATAAAAAGGGTATTGTCTGCGCGACTCGCGATTTGCAGTTCGTCAACTACAACTTTTAATGATGCTCCGGGGTTCACGTGATTCAAACGCTGTTTGATTTTCCTATCTTCTTTAAGTTCTTTATTGGGCTGTTTGCGTTGGTGAACCCGGTTGGGCTGATACCCGTTTTTATCAGCCTGACGAGTTATCAAACGGCGGCGGTGCGTAATAAAACCAACCTGACGGCAAGCCTGTCGGTGGCCATTATTCTGCTGACCTCGCTTTTCCTTGGGGATTTCATCCTGCAACTGTTCGGCATTTCCATCGATTCGTTCCGCATTGCCGGCGGGATCCTGGTCGTATCGATTGCCATGTCGATGATCAGCGGCAAGCTGGGGGAAGATAAGCAGAACAAGCAGGAAAAATCAGAAACCGCCGTACGTGAAAGCCTGGGGGTTGTGCCGTTGGCGCTGCCGCTGATGGCGGGGCCGGGGGCCATAAGTTCGACAATCGTTTGGGGTACCCGCTACCATTCGCTCACTTATCTGCTCGGCTTTTCTTTATCTATTGCGCTGTTTGCCTGGTGCTGTTGGGGCATTTTCCGTATTTCTCCCTGGCTGGTACGTATGCTGGGGCAAACCGGAATTAACGTCGTCACCCGTATCATGGGCCTATTATTGATGGCGCTTGGCATCGAATTTATTGTGACCGGTATCAAATCCATCTTTCCGGGGTTGGTCGGTTAAATATTCTACGGCGGCAATGGATGTTAACATCTATTGTTGCCGTTAATATCACAAAATCATATCGTTCATTTATCATGCCGATACAGAAATAATTAATTCGAATGATTCTAAAATAACCATTAATATCAATGCGATATGCATTTCCTCATCTTCTTGCTTCCCGCATAGAAATGTTATTTCTCTCACACGATACTCTGGGGCTTGCCGTTAGATAATTGAAATGATATTAGTAATTTCAGTTTCACAGCAGAGTTATGTGCTAAAAATTGAGCAACTGTTAAGTTTTTGTGCAAAAAATCGCCTCCGACGCTGACGCGTTGAGTCATACGAAAGATTTTTGCATATCTATCTGAAATTTATGGATTTCATGATTAGGTGCTTTCTCTATAGGCTGTCCTGCTGCGGGTGGGATGCTGCGCAAAAGAGAATTGGTTAACAAATTTGCAAATTATATTGGCGGTGATAATCGTCATTTGGTACTTTCCGGCCTAAGTTATTTGCGGATAACGTAATGTAAACGATAACTGTTTCTATTTGTAAACAGTGATGAACAGAATAAGAAAAGCGTCCCGACAGGGGGAGGCTTTAATGAATCGACGTCAGGTTGCCACAAAGAGCGACCGTAATAAAAAAGTCGGTGATAGCAGGCAGTAAATGACCTGGCAGACGCAAAAATCTCCTGCGCTGTACAGGAACCCGCAAGGGGACTAAAACAGGCTGACTTCAGTCAGTAATAATAATGAACGGAGTATCAACACAATGTCCATCATCACAAAAAGAAGTTTGGTTGCGGCAGGTATTCTCACCGCGCTGATCGCAGGGAACGCGGCTATGGCTGCAGAAGTACCCGCGGGTGTGCAGCTGGCAGAAAAGCAAACCCTGGTTCGTAATAACGGTTCCGAAGTGCAGTCTCTTGACCCGCATAAGATCGAAGGTGTTCCAGAGTCCAATATTAGCCGCGATCTGTTCGAAGGGTTACTGGTCAGCGATCTGGACGGCCATCCAGCACCGGGCGTAGCAGAATCCTGGGATAATAAAGACTTTAAAGTCTGGACCTTCCATCTGCGTAAAGACGCTAAATGGTCCGACGGTTCGCCGGTGACCGCACAAGATTTTGTTTACAGCTGGCAGCGTTCAGTTGACCCGAAAACCGCTTCACCGTATGCAAGCTACCTGCAGTATGGTCATGTCGCGGGTATCGATGAAATCCTCGAAGGTAAAAAACCGATTACCGATCTCGGCGTAAAAGCGGTTGACGACCATACGTTAGAAGTGACCTTAAGCGAACCGGTTCCTTATTTCTACAAGCTGCTGGTGCATCCTTCCACTTCGCCAGTACCAAAAGCAGCAATCGAAAAATATGGCGAAAAATGGACCCAGCCGGCGAATATCGTCACCAACGGTGCTTATAAATTAAAAGATTGGGTAGTGAACGAGCGTATCGTTCTTGAGCGCAGCCCAACTTACTGGAATAACGCGAAAACCGTTATTGATCAGGTTACCTTCCTGCCAATTTCTTCTGAAGTGACGGACGTAAACCGTTACCGTAGCGGCGAAATCGACATGACCTATAACAACATGCCGATTGAACTGTTCCAGAAGCTGAAAAAAGAGATCCCGAGCGAAGTTCACGTTGACCCATACCTCTGCACCTACTACTACGAAATTAACAACCAGAAAGCGCCGTTTACCGATGCGCGCGTGCGTACTGCGCTGAAGCTGGGTATCGATCGCGATATTATTGTTAATAAGGTAAAAGCACAGGGTGATATGCCGGCTTATGGCTATACGCCACCTTACACCGATGGTGCAAAACTGACGCCACCAGAGTGGTTCGGTTGGACTCAGGCCAAACGTAACGAAGAAGCGAAGAAATTGCTGGCCGAAGCGGGTTATACCGCGGATAAACCGCTGACCATTAACCTGCTGTATAACACATCCGATCTGCACAAGAAGCTGGCGATTGCCGCAGCATCGCTGTGGAAAAAGAACATTGGCGTGGATGTGAAGCTGGTTAACCAGGAGTGGAAAACCTTCCTGGATTCCCGTCACCAGGGGACGTTTGATATTGCGCGCGCAGGCTGGTGTGCCGACTATAACGAACCCACCTCTTTCCTGAACACCATGTTGTCTAACAGCTCAATGAATACCGCGCATTATAAGAGCCCGGCATTTGATAGCATCATGGCTGAAACGCTGAAAGCGACCGATGAAGCGCAGCGTACCGCACTGTATAGCAAAGCAGAGCAGCAGCTCGACAAAGACAGCGCGATTGTACCGGTTTATTACTATGTAAACGCCCGACTGGTGAAACCATGGGTCGGTGGCTATACCGGCAAAGACCCGCTGGATAATACTTATACAAGAAATATGTATATTATTAAGCACTAATGGCAATACGTGGGGCAGGCTCGGCTTGCCCCACGGTGTCTCGCATTATTGTATTATTACAGGCACAGCCAAAAGGTATGGGCAATGTTGAAATTTATTCTCCGTCGCTGTCTTGAAGCGATTCCGACGTTATTTATTCTTATTACCATTTCGTTCTTTATGATGCGTCTTGCGCCTGGTAGCCCATTTACGGGGGAGCGCACGCTGCCGCCAGAGGTTATGGCCAATATTGAAGCGAAATATCACCTTAACGATCCCATTACCACCCAATATTTCAGCTATCTGAAACAGCTCGCGCACGGCGATTTTGGGCCATCGTTCAAATATAAAGATTATACGGTCAACGATCTGGTGGCGAGCAGTCTGCCAGTGTCGGCCAAATTAGGCGCGGCGGCATTCCTGCTGGCGGTTATTCTTGGCGTCTCAGCGGGGGTGATTGCCGCGCTTAATCAGAATACCAAGTGGGACTACGCGGTGATGGGGGTCGCGATGACCGGGGTGGTTATCCCCAGCTTCGTGGTGGCGCCGCTGCTGGTCATGATTTTCGCGATTACACTGCACTGGCTGCCCGGCGGCGGCTGGAACGGCGGGGCGCTGAAGTTCATGATTCTGCCGATGGTGGCGCTTTCTCTGGCCTATATTGCCAGCATTGCGCGTATTACCCGTGGCTCAATGATTGAGGTTTTACACTCCAACTTTATTCGTACCGCAAGGGCGAAAGGGTTGCCTATGCGGCGGATTATTTTCCGTCACGCTTTAAAACCCGCGCTGCTGCCGGTGCTTTCTTATATGGGGCCTGCCTTCGTCGGTATCATTACCGGTTCGATGGTCATTGAGACAATCTACGGCTTGCCGGGGATTGGACAGCTGTTCGTTAACGGGGCGCTTAACCGCGACTACTCCCTGGTACTGAGCCTGACCATTCTGGTTGGCGCGCTAACGATCCTGTTTAACGCGGTTGTCGACGTACTTTACGCCGTGATTGACCCGAAAATTCGCTATTAAGGCTGGAGTTCGCCATGATGTTAAGTAAAAAAAGCAGCGAGGCGCTGGAAAACTTCAGTGAGAAGCTTGAGGTTGAAGGCCGCAGCCTGTGGCAGGACGCGCGTCGTCGCTTTATGCATAACCGCGCGGCGGTAGCCAGCCTGGTTGTGCTGGTATTGATTGCGCTGTTCGTCACCCTGGCGCCGATGTTGTCGCAGTTTTCCTATTTCGACACCGATTGGGGCATGATGTCCAATGCGCCGGATATGGAATCCGGGCACTATTTTGGTACCGACTCTTCCGGCCGCGACCTGCTGGTCCGTGTGGCAATCGGCGGGCGAATCTCTCTGATGGTTGGGATCGCTGCGGCGCTGGTTGCAGTGGTTGTCGGCACGCTGTACGGCTCGCTCTCCGGCTATCTGGGCGGGAAAATCGATTCGGTAATGATGCGTTTGCTGGAAATCCTCAACTCCTTCCCGTTTATGTTCTTCGTGATCCTGCTGGTGACCTTCTTTGGGCAAAACATCCTGCTGATCTTTGTTGCTATCGGGATGGTGTCCTGGCTGGATATGGCGCGTATCGTTCGCGGGCAGACGCTTAGCCTGAAGCGTAAAGAGTTTATTGAAGCAGCCCAGGTAGGCGGCGTATCGACCGTCAGCATTGTGGTGCGCCATATCGTACCGAACGTGCTGGGGGTGGTAGTGGTGTATGCCTCTCTGCTGGTGCCCAGCATGATTCTGTTTGAATCATTCCTCAGCTTCCTCGGACTGGGGACACAAGAGCCGCTGAGCAGCTGGGGCGCTCTGCTGAGCGACGGTGCTAACTCGATGGAAGTTTCGCCATGGCTGCTGCTGTTCCCGGCGGCGTTCCTGGTGGTGACCCTGTTCTGTTTTAACTTTATCGGCGATGGCCTGCGTGATGCCCTCGACCCGAAAGACCGTTAAGGAGCGTTGCCATGAGCATAATTGAAACGGCAACAGCGTCACAGCGTCTGCTGGATGTGAAAGATCTGCGCGTCACCTTCAAAACTCCCGACGGCGATGTCACCGCCGTTAACGACCTCAACTTCAGCCTGCGTGCAGGCGAAACGCTGGGGATTGTCGGCGAGTCCGGCTCCGGAAAGTCGCAAACCGCGTTTGCGTTGATGGGGTTACTGGCAAGCAACGGGCGTATTGAGGGATCGGCGCTGTTTAACGGTAAAGAAATCCTGAACCTGCCGGAGCATACGCTTAACAAGCTGCGCGCCGAGCAGATTTCCATGATTTTCCAGGACCCGATGACCTCACTGAACCCGTATATGCGGGTAGGCGAGCAGCTGATGGAAGTGCTGATGCTGCACAAAGGCATGGGAAAAGCTGAAGCGTTTGAAGAATCGGTGAAAATGCTGGATGCGGTGAAAATGCCGGAAGCGCGTAAGCGCATGAGGATGTACCCGCACGAGTTTTCCGGCGGGATGCGTCAGCGTGTGATGATCGCTATGGCACTGTTGTGTCGCCCTAAACTTCTGATTGCCGATGAGCCAACGACCGCACTGGACGTGACCGTTCAGGCGCAAATCATGACCCTGCTGAACGAGCTTAAGCGCGAGTTCAATACGGCGATAATCATGATCACCCACGATCTCGGCGTGGTCGCCGGGATCTGCGATAAGGTGCTGGTGATGTACGCCGGGCGGACCATGGAATACGGCAAAGCGCGCGATGTCTTCTATCAGCCTGCGCATCCTTATTCTATTGGTCTGTTGAATGCGGTTCCACGTCTCGACGGCGAAGGAGAATCGCTGTTGACCATTCCGGGTAACCCACCAAACCTGCTGCGTTTACCATCAGGCTGCCCGTTCCAGCCGCGCTGTCCGCATGCGATGGACGTGTGTAGCAGCGCGCCGCCGCTGGAAGAGTTTGCGCCAGGCCGCTTACGCGCCTGCTTTAAGAACGTGGGGGAACTGGTATGAGCGCCGTGACTGACGAAAGAAAAGTACTGCTCGAAATCGCCGATTTAAAGGTCCACTTCGAGATTAAAGATGGCAAACAGTGGTTCTGGCAGCCGCCAAAAACTCTGAAAGCGGTTGATGGCGTGACGCTGCGTTTATACGAAGGCGAAACGCTGGGCGTGGTGGGAGAGTCCGGCTGCGGTAAATCCACCTTTGCGCGTGCCATTATCGGCCTGGTGAAAGCGACCGATGGTAAAGTCGCCTGGCTGGGGAAAGATCTGCTGGGGATGAAACCGGATGAATGGCGCAACGTGCGCAGCGATATCCAGATGATTTTCCAGGATCCGCTGGCGTCGCTGAACCCGCGTATGACCATCGGCGAGATTATCGCCGAGCCGCTACGCACCTACTACCCGAAAATGCCGCGTCAGGAAGTTCGTGACAAAGTGAAAGCCATGATGATGAAGGTGGGGCTGCTGCCAAACCTCGTCAATCGTTACCCGCATGAGTTTTCCGGCGGTCAGTGCCAGCGTATTGGCATTGCGCGGGCGTTGATTCTTGAGCCGAAGCTGATCATTTGTGATGAGCCAGTATCCGCGTTGGATGTGTCGATTCAGGCACAGGTAGTGAACCTGCTGCAGCAGCTACAGCGTGAAATGGGCCTGTCGCTCATCTTTATTGCCCACGATCTGGCCGTCGTGAAGCACATTTCCGATCGCGTACTGGTGATGTATCTGGGGCATGCGGTGGAGCTGGGCACCTATGACGAGGTGTACAACAATCCGCTGCACCCGTACACCAAGGCGCTGATGTCCGCTGTGCCGGTTCCGGATCCGGATCTGGAGCAGAATAAAACCATTCAATTGCTGGAAGGGGAGCTGCCTTCGCCGATTAACCCGCCTTCAGGCTGCGTATTCCGTACGCGCTGCCCGCTGGCCGGGCCAGAATGTGCGCAAACGCGCCCCCTCTTAGAAGGCAGTTTCCGCCACGCGGTTTCCTGTCTCAAGGTTGACCCGTTATAATCATCTGGGCTGGCAGGTTGCCAGCCCTTTTTTTTATACGAGGGTTCATCGTGGTCGGTATTAGCGCTCTGCGCCATCGTCTCTATCATTTGCTCTTTGATCAACGCACACGAACCGGACGCCGGTTTGAAGCGTTGTGCGGTTTTTTCGCCTTATTAAGCGTCTGCGCTATTTTTATTGAGTCGGGCATTGGTACAACCTACCACCTGAGCTACGACGAATGGCATGCTTTTGTCTGGCTGGAAATAGCCTTTACGCTGGTGTTCACGCTGGAATATTTTCTGCGGCTATTCTGCTGGCCAAATCCCGCTCGCTATGTTTTTAGCTTCTGGGGTTTTATCGACCTGGCGACAATTTTACCGTTTTACGTGATTATGCTGTGGCCGGAAATAGGCGTGGAATATCTGTTTGCCTGGCGTGCGATGCGCGTTATTCGGGTGTTACGTATTCTGAAGCTGCTGCGCTTGATGCCCGCATTGAATAGCTTCTGGACGGCGATCGTCAATTCCCGCCATCAGCTGATTCTATTCTATGCCTTTATCGGCATTGTGATGGTGGTGTCCGGTGCGCTGATGTACGGCATTGAAGGGCCGGTACACGGTTTTACCACGCTCAGCACTTCGGTCTACTGGGCTATTGTGACCGTGACCACCGTGGGCTATGGCGATATTACGCCGCACACCGCCGCGGGCAGAATGGTGGCTTCTGTACTGATATTGATCGGCTATTCCGTCATTGCCATTCCGACCGGCATTATTACCGCGCAGATGACCAGCGAGTTTCAAAAGCGTCGCCAGGAGCGCGTTTGCCCGCACTGCAAACAGCGGCATCATGAACCCAGCGCGCACTACTGCAATAGCTGCGGTACCGCGCTTCCTCAACATCAGTCGCAATAAGGCGGTATTACAGGCATAAAAAAGGGCAGCCAGGCTGCCCTTGATGTTGTTATTCTCGCCAGAGAATATGGCAAAGCTTGTGATCTTTTTCGCGACACAGCAGCACACGGGCAAAAATATCGTTCAGTTCGCCGCCGTCAGTATCCGCAAGGCCAATCACCACTTCGGCAAAGAAATCCGGGTTCAGATCGTAGTCGACATGCTCCTGCCAATCTTCGGAAGGATCGAACAGCTCAGCGCCGCCGCGTTCTTCAAATTGCAGGTTGAACAGAATAATGTCGGCCGGGTCAAGATTGTCTGCCGCCAGCTCGAGAAAAATGTCATAAGCCTGCTCGAGCGTTTCATCTTCGGTCAGACGATTATTTAAATCCATATCCATGATGGCTACCTGTTGAGTGCTGATGGGCACGTTTTACAGTAATGGGCTAAAGAAGTAAAACAGTCGCTCAGCAATACGGTGCCAGAATGGACGTTTTACCCATAAACGCGCGTCCAGTAACCGCGAGCGGGAAATATAATCATCCTGCACGGCCGCGAGATCGCTGCCGAATCCGCTGTCATCGATGACCAGGGTAATCTCAAAGTTAAGCCACAGGCTGCGCATATCGAGATTAACCGTGCCGACAAGGCTCAGCTCGCCATCGACCAGCACGCTTTTGGTGTGCAGCAGACCGCCTTCAAACTGATAGATTTTGACGCCGGCCGCCAGGAGTTCGGTAAAGAAGGCGCGGCTAGCCCAGCCAACCAGCACCGAGTCGTTTTTACGCGGCAGGATAATGCTGACATCAACCCCACGCTGTGCGGCGGTGCAGATTGCGTGCAGCAGATCGTCGCTGGGGACGAAGTACGGCGTCGTCATAATCAGGTATTCGCGAGCAGAATAGGCTGCGGTCAACAGCGCCTGATGAATCAAATCTTCAGGGAAGCCTGGGCCGGAGGCGATAGTCTGAATAGTATGCCCGCTGGCCTCTTCAAAGGGCATAATGTTAAGGTCCGGCGCAGGTGGTAATATGCGCTTACCGGTTTCAATTTCCCAGTCACAGGAATAGACAATACCCATTCCCGTGGCGATCGGCCCTTCCATTCGCGCCATCAGATCAATCCATTGGCCAACGCCGGAGTCCTGCTTAAAGAAACGCGGGTCGACCATGTTCATACTGCCGGTGTAAGCAATATAGTTGTCGATCATGATCATTTTGCGATGCTGACGTAAATCCATGCGCCGTAAAAATACACGCATCAGATTAACCTTGAGCGCCTCGACCACCTCGATGCCTGCATTACGCATCATCGCTGCCCACGGGCTGCGGAAGAAGGCGACGCTGCCAGCCGAATCGAGCATCAGGCGGCAGTGTACGCCGCGACGTGCGGCGGCCATCAGCGATTCGGCTACCTGATCGGCCATGCCGCCGGGCTGCCAGATGTAAAAGACCATTTCGATATTGTGCCGCGCCAATTGGATGTCGCGGATGACCGCCTGCATGACATCGTCGGAGTCGGTAAGCAGCTGTAGCTGATTGCCCTTCAGGCCGGCGATGCCTTGACGGCGTTCGCATAGCTTAAACAGCGAAGAGGCGACCTGGCTGTTATCGTCGGCGAAAATGTGTTTGCAGGCCTTCAGGTCGTTTAACCATTTGGCGGTGGAAGGCCACATGGCGCGCGCACGTTCCGCGCGTCGCTTGCCGAGATGCAGTTCGCCCAGCGAGAGATAGGCAATAATACCGACCAGCGGCAGGATATAGATGATCAGCAGCCAGGCCATTGCCGACGGCACGGCGCGGCGTTTCATCAGAATACGCAGCGTTACCCCGGCGATTAACAACCAATACCCCAGAATAGCCATCCAACTTACTACGGTGTACACGGTTGTCATAGTTCGAAAATCCTTTTGAATGCCAGATGTTAAGAGTTTACGCATCAGGAGACATCTGGCAAATAAAAACGCACCCAGAAAGCGCTGGTCAGCGATTAGCAAGGGGCTATAATGGAGCGTCTTTTTTAGCAAGAGCGTGAGCAATGAAGCGTAGTAGACCTGAAGTGGGGCGCTGGCGGATGCTGAGACAAGCAAGCCGCCGTAAAGCGCGTTGGCTGGAAGCTCAATCGCGTCGTAACATGCGCATCCACTCCATCAGAAAGTGCCTGGTCGGTCGGCAGCGTAACTGCCTGTTGTTCGCCATCTACGATCTCTGATGATAAAAAAGGGCACCGTCAGGGTGCCCTCTGTTTTTGCTGGTGGCTCAGCGTTAACGTCAATCAGAACACTTTTTATATTGTCGTTCGCGTATTCCGATTAAAGACGTTCCATTCCATGAATCCCCGTCCTCTCTGACGCGACGCGTATCTGTGAGTACGGCATGCTGCGTTGCGGGTGAAAATAAGATCAAGATAAGTAGATGTTTGCGGCCACTGGTCCGTTGAGACCATTGATACGACAAAACTCAACGCGGATTCCCGGTATCAGGTTTTCGGATTGACTACAATAGACTGCTGAAATGTGTAGCAGAACGTCTTTTCGACCGTCGGAAGGGGTGATAAAACCTTTACCACTGATAGCATCAAAACTTTTGACAATGCCTGTCATTTTACGAGACAAATAGATTCCTTGTTAAAAATTACGGGCAAACTATACGCTTAAAAAAAATTAAAAGCTAATGTTATGCCAGAATTTTAATCAGGACTCCTGGATGGCTAAAATAAAATTTGCTAATCCGCATAGGAAGTGCATTAATGGCTGCGTAAGCTTGAAACGCAAGCAAAACGTAAAACATTCTTCTGTATAGCCTTCATTGTCTGGCGCTATCGCTGATATCTCCTTCCTTTGAGTTCAACGTACAGTACTATGTGTTTATAGCAATCATCGAAATTAACATCCGTAAAAGAAGTCGGTATGTTTTCAAGAATGATTGCATACAAATTTGATTGCCAAATGAGGATTTTAGTTAACGCCATGAGAACATTTGGCCACAGCGTATTTTTAGATGTGCGGCGAGGATCTGAATAAACTATTGCAATACGGGCAGACTAACTGTGAGCCCTTCTGAACTCGAGTAAAACTATGCTCTGAGTTCTTCGAGCAGTTTGGGCATAGGCACTTAACCAGATAATTGCGGTTTGATTGTGTATTCTTACGTCCGGACATAGACATCTCCTGATTGAATGGACTGTCACCATACACGGTTATGCATGTGGATGCTTGTTTGTTTTAGCTTTACATCGGTATTGCCACGTAAAAGTCACATTCATAACAAAAAGTAAGTTAAACCTTCAAAAAGAGGTATATAGTATTAATTTAAATATTCATTTTAGATGCCCATGTTGCCATGGCTCTCAATATCGAATGTCAGCGTTTGATGTCTCAGAGAAAAAACCATTTGGTGCGAAGTGTATTTTTTGTAAAACCAATATGGTCTTTAATGGGTGTATGAATGCCAGTGATAAAATTCCTGGCGTGCGGCATGGCGTTTAGCACAACGGAGGACTGTGCTGGTTATCTTTTCGGATATTATCAAGCAAGATATTACTCAATACAGAGATTAGTTTGAGCAGTAATCCCCTAAGCATAAGAGGATTATTGCTTTATACTGACAATGTATAAATTTATACGGCTAAACGCTGATTAAATTTTTGTTCCATCATATATTCTATCTTTACCCATGGATTTCGCCTGGTACAGGTAGCCGTCAGCGATAGCGATGGCATCTTCAGCTTTTTTATCGCTCAGCACGCAAACCCCGCCACTGAACGTCACTTTCAGGTTTGGCTCTCTGAATTGACGATGCTTAACTTCATTTTTCCAGTTTTCCAGCCACTCGATAGCATCATCCAAATTCACATCGGTAAAGATTACAGCAATTTCCTCACCACCATAGCGATACAAAGTGATGTCAGATAGCCCGCACAAGCGCATTCCAAAGCTTGCAACCGTTTTGAGTACGATATCTCCGGTTGTATGACCAAAGCTATCATTAATCAGTTTGAAATTATCAATATCTATCAAGGCAAGAATGGCATTGTTATTACTGCTTTTTTTCTGAATATCAGCGTCAAACGCTCGGCGATTTTTTAAACCAGTAAGGCTGTCAGTTAACGATTCTGATTTGACGTGATCCATCTGGAGGGTGGTGTTTTTTATTTGCTCGACGAGCAGTTCGTCAGCAGCTTTCTTCTCAATAATTCCATTCTGTATGGAACCCGTAATACGGATATATATATTGTTAAGTATTGTCCTCATTGACCACCAGCAGGTGGCGAGAACAAGTAGTAAGATCGTTGTTATAATGAAAATTGGGAAGTTTTTATTATAAGCGATATTGCTGTATTCTGAACGGTCTACTTTAATCAACAGATACCAATCCGGATGGCTAATATGATAATAGTAATAATATGCCTTAGTATCGGGAAGGTAAAATGTACCATTGTACTCACCGATATTGGACATCACATCAGGAATATGCGTCAGTTCATCTTTGCTATCTGAACTGAGTACGACAGAACCCTCTCTGGTTATGAGATACTTAGTGTTCGGCAACGGTGAGGCCAGTTTCTTTAATGAGCGCTCTCCTTTGATAACATCAATGTCGAACGAAACAACACCAAAATGTTTACCGTCACTGCCACTGACCGGTAGTGACATTGAATATATTTTTCTTGATGTATTAAGGTCAGTATAAGGTTCAGTAAATACTACATCACCGGCGCTGATTTGACCTGCGATATACCATGGCCGCGTTTTATGATCGACTGAATCAGTGCTTGATGCATAAGGAACATGAACCTCTCTGTCTTCAGGAGTAGACGTAATGATTGCCAGGATGTCGGGTAGTAACCTTAGATGACTTGTCAAAAACGCCGATAATTCACCGTCACTCATTTTGCTGTTTTTTTCTTTGTATTTTTCAACAAGCTCTGATTTTAGATATAACAGAGACTCTTCGTTAGCATTTATGTCTTTCTGAATAAATGACGCAATATTTTGCGTATGCGTATTATGTAGAGAGTGATAATGTTTGAATATATGATTTTTCTGCAATAGCACTAGCACAAGACTAGAGAGAAATACGCATACGGCAAGTATCGTAAATATAAAATTTAATGGTCTCTTAAAACTTAAACTACCAATCATAAATTACTCCAGAGCTTGTTAATATCTACATCCATGCAAAATAAAAGCACTTAATAAAAACGTATTATTTTTTTGAAACTGCGTTTTATTTTTATTGCAATTATATCATTGATTGTCATTAACGATCAATGTTTATGTATCGATCGTTTTTGCCTATAGTTAATTTTTGTGAGCAAGCGGTCATTCAAATACGTATATCGCATTAGGCTCAGCGTGCTTTACAGCCTGAAGGGAAGAGGGATGGTTCTTTTGGTGGAAATAACCGGAAAGTTAACTTCCTGTTATTTGGTTGGTTTGGCCAGGTGCAATGGCAATGCAGCGTTAATAATATTCACCGGAACAACCCACGCCGGGCCTCAGCCAGGATGTTTTTCCGGAACGATGAAAGTCATTCAAAAAATCAGAATGCTGTGGCCTGGTGATACGCATTTCTGATGATATTACAAGGAGCATCACCGGGTAGAATCCCTGAGTTGATACGGGATTTGGAGAATACGGAAAGTATGGTAAAACCAGACTGGGAGGTCATCGAGACGGCGCACTGGATCCGTGGGTGAACAATCTTATTCTTACACCGATAGCGACCTCATATATAGAAAAACCTGAAGATTTTCATCGAATATAACAACTCCTATTGCGAAAAGCAGCGCGCCTATTACCGCCATCCCGATAACGTTAAAATAGAAATTCCAGGGTTCTTTTGCGCGGTAGATATAGTATTTTTCATACGAGCCCTTGTACCAGCCAATGAAAACGCCAGTTTGGATAGCTCTTCCTGTATGACAGATATAGAAGAGGCCGCACAGACAAAAAGCCAAAGCAGCTAGCGCATCTAAAGTACTCATTCAGACAATAACCTTATCTTTCAAAATGGCAGACCAGGCACTTATACTTCAAGTATGTCATTAGCAAACAACACGTTGAACCCGGTGGAAGGCAAATCGAGGGTAAAGTTAAGGGCACAAACATTGTGTACTTGTTTGCGCCCTTAAGAATTAAAGTCAAGGCAGTGTCTTTTTGGTCATGTATTCAATCCGTTGATCACCCTGTAGAATGACTGATTTACGGGTGAGAATTTATGGCTCAGGTTGACGTGAAATGTCCCTTCTGTGGACGCATTGATGCGGTTAAAAAGCATGGTCTGGGCACTGCCGGGCACCAGCGCTATCGTTGTCAGTCATGTAGCCGAACTTTCCAGCTTGATTACGCTTATCGTGCCTGCCAGCACGGCATGAAAGAGCAAATTGTTGACCTTGCGATGAACAACTCGGGGATCCGCGATACTGCAAGAGCGCTACATATCAGCATTAATGCTGTTGTGCGCACCTTAAAAAACTCTCGCCGCGACGGGTAACTACGCTTCCACTGGACAACCTGCAAATCCAGCTGATTTGTGAAATTGATGAAATGTGGTCATTTGTGGGCAACAAGAAGCAGCAGCGTTGGTTGTGGTATGCATGGGAGCCTCGCCTCAAACGTATTATTGCCCATGCTTTTGGCCGTCGAAGCAAAAAGACTTTGCGTAAGTTATTGAAGCTGTTAGTGGGCTTTAATGTTGTCTTCTGGTGCACAGATAACTTCAGCGTTTACGACATGTTACCGAATGAAAAGCACATCACAGGCAAGCTTTATACACAACGGATAGAGCGTGAAAACCTGAACCTTCGCAACCGGCTAAAGCGGCTTAATCGTAAGACCCTCGGATACTCGAAATCAGTAGAAATGCATGACAAAATTATCGGTACATTCATTGAGCGTGAGCACTACTTGCAATGAGCCGATCTACACATTGAATACGTGACCGTCTTTTTTAATGTATTGTATTTATTGATTATTTTTTATCAAAATACCTTTTTATACGGTTTTACCCAAACCTGCTGATAGACTCCGGCCGCCACGTACGGGTCGTCCTGGGCCCAGGACTGGGCGGCTTCAAGAGATTCAAATTCTGCAATAACCGTGGAACCGCTGAAACCTGCGGCACCCGGATCGTTGCTGTCGACTGCAGGCATTGGGCCAGCGGTCAGCAGACGGCCTTCATCGTGCAGCAGTTGCAAACGGGCCAGATGAGCAGGGCGAACGGCAAGACGTTTTTCAAGAGAGTCGGCGACATCCTGGGCATAAATGACGTAAAGCACGGGCAGAACTCCTGTTTAAAATAGTTTGCGGATTACGGTAAGGGAAAGCGTCGGTGACTGCAACGCAAAGTTGCACTGCCGTAAAAAGAGGGAAATCGGTGCGCGCTTTTTGGGCAACTGCGGGAGAAAATTGACCGAAGATAAGATGTCTTATTGAATATGATTGCTATTTGCATTTAAAATTGAGCTCTCATTTTTCAACTGTAACGACTATGACTGCAATGACCTATGATTTACCTCGCCGGTTTCCCTGGCCGACGTTGCTCTCAGTTGGCATCCATGGCGCCGTCGTGGCCGGTCTGCTGTATACCTCGGTACATCAGGTTATTGAACTGCCCGCGCCCGCGCAGCCGATTACGGTCACGATGGTGGCCCCTGCCGATTTAGAACCGCCTCAGGCCGTGGTTCAGCCCCAGCCTGTCGTTGAACCGGAACCTGAGCCGGAACCGGAGCCTATTCCTGAAGTGCCGCAGGCGCCGGTGGTGATCCATAAACCGAAGCCAAAACCGAAACCGAAGCCAAAACCGGTGAAAAAAATTGAGCAACCGAAGCAAGAAGTGCGGCCGGTTGAATCTCGTCCGCTGTCAACGGTCAACCGCGATGCGCCACCGGCAAGTTCAGTAGCGAACAATCTTCCCGGGGCCAGCGCGCCGTCGGTGAATGCACCAACCGGTCCGCGTGCGCTGAATCGTCCTCAGCCGGGGTACCCGACGCGCGCTCAGGCGCTGCGTATTGAAGGTAAAGTGCGGGTCAAATTCGACGTGACCGCCGATGGCCGTGTGGAGAATGTGGAAATACTCTCGGCGCAGCCATCCAATATGTTTGAACGCGACGTGAAAACGGCGATGCGTAAATGGCGTTACGAAGCCGGGAAACCGGGGACGGGATTGATTATGAATATTGAATTCCGCCTGAAAGGCGTGCAGATGAATTAAGCGAAAGCCCCCGAAAGGGGGCTTTGTCGTTATACGGCGAGGACTTTATCCAGTGCCTTCTGCGCGGCGACGAAGTGCTGGCCGCCAAAAAGAATAGCGCGGTTAATCAGCGTATAGAGCTGGTAAATGGGCTGACGGTCGAGAAAATCGGCCGGAAGCGGGGACACCGACTGATAGCCATCGTAGATCTGCGGTGGGCGATCCGGATGCAGCGGCAGCATGGCCAGATCGCACTCACGGTCTCCCCAGTAGCAGGCAGGATCAAAAATGTAGGGCCCGTTCGGCCCAAGCGCGCAGTTATTTGACCACAAATCGCCGTGCAGCAGAGAAGGCTGCGGCTGATGTGCGCTCAGGCGCTGCTGCACGTGATCGACGATCGCGTCGATATCGCCAAACTCCATGCCTTTTTCCGCCGCCAGCTCGAGCTGCCAGCCGATGCGCTGCTCGGAAAAGAATGTCGACCAGCGACGCTGCCAGGCGTTGGGCTGCGGGGTAGTGGAGAGATCGTTATCAAAATCGAGACCGAACTGCGGCTGATCGCTCCACTGATGTAAGTGCGCCAGCTGTTGACCCAGCAGGAAGGCATTGTGCGCGTCCAGCGGACGAGGCGGGAGATATTCCATCACCAGGAAACTGTAGTCGCGGTCTGCGCCGACGACGAAGACCTCTGGGACAGACACCGTTTTACTGCGAGAGAGCAGCTCCAGCTGGTCGGCCTCTGCGGTAAAAATGGGCAACAATTCACGTTCATCGCACTTCACGAAAAAATCACGACCGGCATAACGCATATGCCACGCGGCGTGAATTTCTCCGCCGGGCAGTTCATTACGCAGATCGATTTCGCCACTTCCGAGTTGCTCGCCTAACAGGCTACTGATCGCTTGCCACATGATGTCTCTCCCCATGTTTTCTGCCGTATCATAAGGTTAGCGCATTACTGCCGGGTAAAAATTCGAGCTATACCGCACAACGGGTAAAAAGAATGTAGAAAGCAGAAGCGACGTAATAACGTTTCTGCTACAGACGTATGGTGACTCAACCAGCGGAGACACTCGATTGTTAACAATGGAGTTTGCTTAGCATAGTTGATTACAACAATTTAGCGACCTGCGGGTTAGCCCGCAGGGGCGTTTTCCTGCACATTTAGTGCGATTGCAGGTAGTCGTAGATCTTTTGCGTATTCTCGCGCGAGCACAGGCGGGTGCCTTGATTAAGCGTCGCGGCGCTGCCTGCTGCCACACCGTAGCGAACCATGTCCTGCAGGCTGGCGTTTTCCGCCAGTTTCAACGTCATCGCGCCGACCATGCTGTCGCCCGCGCCAACGGTGCTTTGGCTTTTAATGGGGGGCGGGACAACCTGCACGCAGCTATGCGCGTCAACGGCCAGCGCCCCTTGGGCACCTAGCGACACCACGACACGGTGGGCTTTTCCACTGCGGACCAGTTCCTGCGCGGCGTTGCGGACGTCGTCCGGCTGGCTTAAATCGCGCTGTACCAGCGCACTTAGCTCTTTTTGATTCGGTTTTACCAGCTCGATATTGCCAATCTCCAGCGCGGCCGTGAGCGCCTCGCCGGAACTGTCGATAATGCAGCGTAATCCGTGCTGTTGAGCGGCACGGATCAGGGCGACAAATTGCAGCAGTGAAACGCCGGGCGGTAAACTGCCGCTGATGACTAATAACGAGCCCGGAGGAATCTGTAACACCTGCGTCTGAAGCGCCTGAATTTCGTCATCATGTAACGCAGCGCCCGGCATCACAAAACGGTACTGCTCGCCGCTGGCATCAATGTGTACGTGCAGGTTCTGACGCGTCCATTCACGCGAGGCAATGGTCACGACGGGAACATGTTCAGTCTGCAGCAGCGTAACCAGATGTTCGCCCGTTGCGCCGCCCGCCGGGAAGAGGGCGGTGGCGTTGCCGCCAAGGAAGGTTATCGCCCGTGCAACGTTAATCCCACCGCCGCCCGGTTCAAAAATGGGTGCGCTACAGCGGAGTTTCCCCTCAGGATAGATTTGCGGCGTTTGGGTCGCGCTGTCGAGAGAAGGGGCGAACGTGAGTGTGTAAATTTTAACCATAGCTATAAACTCCATTTATGAGCTAATGAGCGGCTCGAAACACATGTAGAGGTAAGTCTGGCACCTGGTTAACAATAAATAAAGCAACAACGGCATGATTTTTATAGAAAAGAGTAAATAAATGCTTACTTTTATTATGAAATAAAATGCGGTTTAAGAACGCTCTTATTCAAAAAATGACAGCAGATTAGGATTGCTATGTTATACGTGGCTTTTTATAATTTGTTGCCTTTCTATGGACCACCCCGTCGTTGATCCTCGCGAAAGTTTCCGGGACGTAAGCGTCTCCTTTTTTGTTGTACGGACTCATAATAAATGAAGCTTTTGAAGACAGTACCGGCAGCGGTTGTGCTGCTGGGGGGCGTGTTTGCGTCTGCGTATGCAACCGCCAGTGATACCGTTTTTACTGTCATGGATGACCCAACCGCCGCTAAGAAACCTTTTGAAGGTAACGTGAATGCGGGCTACCTCGCGCAATCAGGTAATACTAAAAGCTCGTCAGCCACCGCTGATACGACGCTGACCTGGTACGGCGATACGACAGCATGGTCCCTGTGGGGCAATGCCAGCAATACTTCGGCTAACGATGAACGATCTTCTGAAAAGTACGCCGTTGGCGGCCGTAGTCGTTATAACATGACGAATCAAGACTATCTATTCGGTCAGGCCAGCTGGTTGACTGACCGCTATAACGGCTATCATGAACGTGATGTCTTCACGGCTGGTTATGGTCGTCAGTTCCTGAATGGCCCTATTCACAGCTTCCGCTTTGAATTTGGTCCAGGGGTTCGCTATGACGAATATACCGATGGCAACACGGAAACCCAGGCGCTCGGCTACGCTTCTGCTGCCTACGCGTGGCAGATGACCGACACCGCCAAATTTACTCAGGGCGTATCCGTCCTGGGGGCTGATGATACCACCGTGAACTCAGAGACCGCGCTGAACGTGGCAATCAACGCACACTTCGGTCTGAAGGTTGCTTACAACGTCACCTGGAACTCTGAGCCGCCGGAAACTGCGCCGAATCACACCGATCGCCGCACTTCTCTGACGCTGGGTTATACCATGTAATATTTATGGGCCGGTTTTCTTCCGGCCTGTATTTTCAGTTTAGCGTATTGTGTTATTCTTAAATTCAACCGCTGTTTTATTTAATTAAAAATACACTCCCTCCATAATATCTCCATATTTGCCGTTTCAGACATATATTCAGTAAATTTGACACGAATAGCTAAATATTTTGACTAGTCAAAAGTGTGATCTGGATCTAGACTATGTTCAAGGGCGAAATGATGCCTGGCAGTCTAGAGTCTTAATCCAGTTAGAGAATAAACATTATGAAAAATATCAAAATCGCATCTGCAGCTATTCTGCTGTCAGCACTCTCTTTCGGCGTATTTGCCGCCGAACCTGCAACGCAGCCAGCCCGTACCACTAACGCCACCACCGTTCAACACGTGGGGATCTCCAGCGCTTATGACGTTGAAGCGGGTTCTAACATCGCCCCCGGCTCACAGTCTACCGGCCGCTCTATGGACGACGCATTCAATGTCCATACCCTTGTTGCGGGTGAGTGGTATTAATCATTCTGTGCTGTAATAATTTGATTTAATTATTTTATACCGGCAGAGAAAACCGGGTAGAGATGTACCGGTTTTTCTTGCTGCTGTTGATATTTAGCTAATTAAGTATGTTGATATTTAAAACGATAGTTCGGATATTTTAACGGCACGTATTGTTAATTGAATCGGGTTAAGCGCATTTTTTGTATATAAATGATCTTTAACCATACTTTTCCCAATCCCCATTCTTTACGTTTTATTATCCCCAAATCATTGCTGCCCATCGCAGCAACAGCATGGCACCACAGATAGCGATCAGCACTAGCACCATTTTCCAGTGTTTTTTTGCAAATCGATGTGTTGGCATGGTCCATTCCTTTTGGCATTGAATGCACTTAGTGTACCAGAATCTCGCACCTGGCGTATTTCCCTCTTATAGTTCTTGTGTCGTCTTATGCGGAGAACAGGTATGCGCAACCCCACCTTATTACAATGCTTTCATTGGTATTATCCCGCCGGTGGTGAATTGTGGCTGGAAGCGGCGGCGTTGGCGCCCAGCTTGAACGAAATTGGTATCAACATGATTTGGCTGCCGCCGGCCTGCAAAGGGGCGTCTGGGGGGTATTCCGTTGGCTATGACAGCTACGATCTTTTTGATTTGGGGGAGTTCGATCAGAAAGGAACGGTGGCAACCAAATATGGCGATAAATCTCAGCTGCTGGCGGCCATCGACGCCCTGAAACAACATGATATTGCGGTGCTGATGGACGTGGTCGTCAACCATAAGATGGGAGCAGATGAGAAGGAGCGTATCCGCGTACAGCGCGTGAATGCAGACGATCGTACGCAAATCGATGACGAAGTCATTGAGTGTGAAGCGTGGACCCGCTACACGTTTCCCGCGCGCGCAGGAAAATACTCGCAGTTTATCTGGGATTTCAGATGTTTTAGCGGCATTGACCATATCGAGAACCCTGACGAAGATGGCATCTTCAAAATCGTGAACGACTATACCGGCGAAGGCTGGAGCGATCAGGTCGACGACGAAATGGGGAACTATGACTATCTGATGGGCGAAAATGTTGATTTTCGCAATCAGGCGGTGGCGGAAGAATTGAAATACTGGGCACGGTGGATGCTTGAGCAGACCGGCTGCGATGGTTTTCGCCTGGATGCCGTTAAACATATCCCCGCGTGGTTCTATAAGGCGTGGATTGAGCACGTGCAGGAAGTGGCCGCCAAGCCGCTGTTTGTTGTTGCGGAATATTGGTCCCATGATGTCGAGAAATTACAGCAGTACATTGCTCAGGTTGAGGGGAAAACTCTGCTGTTTGATGCCCCATTGCAAATGCATTTCCACGATGCGTCGCGCATGGGACGCGATTATGACATGAGCCAGATCTTTACCGGTACGTTGGTTGAGGCCGACCCGTTCCATGCGGTTACGCTGGTGGCGAACCATGATACCCAGCCGCTTCAGGCGTTGGAAGCGCCGGTGGAAGCCTGGTTTAAACCGCTGGCTTATGCGCTAATCCTGCTGCGTGAAAACGGCGTGCCGTCGGTCTTTTATCCCGATCTGTTTGGCGCCCACTATGAAGATAGCGGCGGGGACGGTGAAAACTACGTTATCGACATGCCGGTGATTGAGCAGCTACACGAGCTGATTCATGCCCGCCAGCGCTTCGCCCACGGTGTACAGACCCTGTGGTTCGATCATCCGAACTGCATTGCCTTTAGTCGCAGTGGAACAGAAGATATGCCGGGCTGCGTGGTGGTGCTGTCTAATGGCGACGCCGGTGAAAAGACGCTGACGCTCGGCGAAAATTATGCCAATAAGCGCTGGAAAGATTTTCTTAATAACCGCGAGGAGTGTGTTGAAACCAACGACGCGGGGGGCGCGACCTTTACCTGTAATGGCGGTAGCGTCAGCGTGTGGGTGATGGAGGAGGGGCTGTAAGCGCCAGTCAGTCATCATCATCGCCATTGGCGGTGACGATGCGCTGCTTTTATCTTCGATAGCGGCAGTCATCGGCTGTCGTCGCCAATTCACACTTTTCTGCCAGGTCAGCGGCGTGTACACTGGTGCTTCGGTATCAGGGCGTTAATGCGGGTACATTCAGAATACTTGTGGATGTACACACTTAGCAGAGTGAAGCTCAGAAACGCATTTAACAAACTGATATTTCTAAATACTTTTGTTTTGTATGTGCTCTTTCGTGTGGGGCACCACTGCAAATAAGGACATGAAATGCCTGTAATTACTCTTCCTGATGGCAGCCAACGCCATTACGACCACGCCGTTAGCCCGATGGATGTCGCTCTGGACATCGGCCCTGGTCTGGCAAAAGCCACCATCGCTGGGCGCGTGAACGGTGAACTGGTTGATGCATCCGACATTATTGAAAATGATGCCACGCTGTCTCTCATTACTGCAAAAGATGAAGACGGTCTGGAAATCATTCGTCACTCGTGTGCTCACCTGCTTGGACACGCTATCAAACAGCTGTGGCCTAACACCAAAATGGCGATCGGCCCGGTTATCGACAACGGTTTCTATTACGACGTCGATCTTGACCATACGCTGACCCAGGAAGACATCGACGCGCTCGAAAAACGTATGCACGAGCTTGCCGAGAAAAACTACGACGTCATCAAGAAGAAGGTCAGCTGGCATGAAGCTCGCGATACTTTCGTAAAACGTGGCGAAACCTATAAAGTTTCCATTCTTGATGAAAATATCGCGCATGATGACAAACCTGGTTTGTATCATCACGAAGAATACATCGACATGTGCCGCGGTCCGCACGTGCCGAATATGCGTTTCTGCCACTACTTCAAGCTGATGAAAACCGCAGGCGCCTACTGGCGTGGCGACAGCAACAACAAAATGCTGCAACGTATCTACGGTACGGCGTGGACGGACAAAAAAGCCCTGAATGCCTATCTGCAGCGTCTGGAAGAAGCGGCAAAACGCGACCACCGTAAAATCGGTAAGCAGCTTGACCTGTATCATATGCAGGAAGAAGCGCCGGGCATGGTCTTCTGGCATAACGACGGCTGGACCATCTTCCGTGAGCTGGAAACTTTCGTACGCTCCAAGCTGAAAGAATACCAGTATCAGGAAGTGAAGGGCCCGTTCATGATGGACCGTGTGCTGTGGGAAAAAACCGGCCACTGGGACAACTACAAAGATGCGATGTTCACCACCTCTTCGGAGAACCGCGAATACTGCATCAAACCGATGAACTGCCCGGGGCACGTTCAGATCTTTAACCAGGGTCTGAAATCCTACCGCGACCTGCCGCTGCGTATGGCGGAGTTCGGTAGCTGCCACCGTAACGAACCGTCTGGTGCGCTGCATGGTCTGATGCGCGTACGCGGCTTTACTCAGGATGACGCCCATATCTTCTGTACGGAAGAGCAGGTGCGTGATGAAGTGAACGCGTGCATTCGTTTAGTCTATGATATGTACAGCACTTTCGGTTTTGAAAAAATCGTGGTCAAACTTTCAACGCGTCCGGAAAAACGTATCGGCAGCGATGAAATGTGGGACCGTGCAGAAGCGGATCTGGCCGTCGCGCTGGAAGAGAACAACATCCCGTTTGAATATCAACTGGGTGAAGGCGCGTTCTATGGTCCGAAAATTGAGTTTACCCTGTATGACTGCCTCGATCGTGCTTGGCAGTGCGGTACTGTACAGCTGGACTTCTCCCTGCCGGCTCGTCTGAGCGCCTCTTATGTGGGCGAAAACAACGAACGTCAGGTTCCGGTAATGATTCACCGCGCCATTCTCGGTTCACTGGAGCGCTTCATTGGCATCCTGACCGAAGAATTTGCCGGTTTCTTCCCAACATGGCTTGCGCCGGTGCAGGTTGTGGTGATGAATATTACCGATTCTCAGTCTGAATACGTTAACGAATTGACCCGTAAACTACAAAATGCAGGCATTCGCGTAAAAGCAGACTTGAGAAATGAGAAGATTGGCTTTAAAATCCGCGAGCACACTTTACGTCGTGTCCCTTACATGTTGGTCTGTGGCGACAAAGAGGTTGAAGCCGGCAAAGTCGCCGTGCGCACCCGTCGTGGCAAAGACTTGGGCAGCCTGGACGTAAACGAAGTGATTGAGAAGCTGCAACAAGAGATTCGCAGCCGCAGTCTTCAACAACTGGAGGAATAAGGTATTAAAGGCGGAAAACGAGTTCAAACGGCACGTCCGAATCGTATCAATGGCGAGATTCGCGCCCAGGAAGTTCGCTTAACTGGTCTGGAAGGTGAGCAGCTGGGTATTGTGAGTCTGAGAGAAGCAATCGAAAAGGCTGAAGAGGCTGGAGTAGATTTAGTTGAAATCAGCCCTAACGCCGAACCGCCAGTTTGTCGTATCATGGACTACGGCAAGTTCCTTTATGAAAAGAGTAAGTCTTCTAAGGAACAGAAGAAAAAGCAAAAAGTTATCCAGGTTAAGGAAATTAAATTCCGTCCTGGGACCGATGATGGCGATTACCAGGTAAAACTCCGCAGCCTGGTACGCTTTCTCGAAGATGGCGATAAGGCTAAGATCACGCTGCGTTTCCGCGGTCGTGAGATGGCCCACCAGCAGATCGGTATGGAAGTGCTTAACCGCGTCCGTGACGATCTGAGTGAACTGGCAGTAGTCGAATCCTTCCCTACGAAGATCGAAGGCCGCCAGATGATCATGGTGCTCGCTCCTAAGAAGAAACAGTAAGGCCTTCAAGTAGCAATGTCCGTGGAGCTTTCGGGCTTCACTGGCGTTGTTCGCCTATGTTTCGTTTATTAACAATGCGAAGTGGAAGTTATTAAGATGCCAAAGATTAAGACCGTACGCGGTGCTGCTAAGCGCTTCAAAAAAACCGGTGGTGGTGGATTTAAGCGTAAGCACGCAAACCTGCGTCATATTCTGACCAAAAAATCTACTAAACGTAAACGTCACCTGCGTCCAAAAGGCCTTGTTTCTAAAGGCGATCTGGGTCTGGTTATCGCGTGCCTGCCGTACGCATAAGCCGTTAACGTTTAATTTTTTTACTAAGAATATAGATACAGGAGAGCACATATGGCTCGCGTAAAACGTGGTGTAATTGCACGTGCACGTCACAAGAAAATTTTGAAACAAGCTAAAGGCTACTACGGTGCGCGTTCTCGCGTATACCGCGTTGCCTTCCAGGCTGTTATCAAAGCTGGTCAGTACGCTTATCGTGACCGTCGTCAGAAAAAGCGTCAGTTCCGTCAACTGTGGATTGCGCGTATCAACGCAGCAGCACGTCAGAACGGCATTTCTTACAGCAAATTCATCAACGGCCTGAAAAAAGCCTCTGTTGAAATCGACCGTAAGATCCTGGCTGACATCGCAGTATTCGACAAAGTAGCGTTCACCGCTCTGGTCGAAAAAGCGAAAGCAGCACTGGCATAAGCCAGTTGGAAGAGGGAGCTAGTCTCCCTCTTTTCATTTTAATCGCATCAAAACGTTGACATTTATTCCAGTAGCCCTTTCAATAAAGGTGTTACGACCCTTACCACACAAGGTAACGCAAGCATGAATGCTGCTATTTTCCGCTTCTTCTTTTACTTTAGCACCTGAATCCAGGAGGCTTGCGCGTGAAAGAAGAAACGAAAAATCAGCGCCAATAAGCCTCCGGATGGAGGCTTTTTTTGTATCTGAATTCGAGATTAAGTCCACCAAACCGGTGTCTGCACCGACATAATGAGGAAAACCATGTCACATCTCGCAGAGCTGGTTGCCAGTGCCAAGGCAGCCATTAACCAGGCTTCAGATGTTGCCGCGTTAGACAATGTCCGCGTCGAATATCTGGGCAAGAAAGGGCATCTGACCCTTCAGATGACCACACTGCGTGACCTGCCGCCAGAAGAGCGCCCGGCCGCAGGCGCGGTCATTAACGAAGCGAAAGAGCAGGTGCAGCAGGCACTGAACGCGCGTAAAGCCGATTTGGAAAACGCCGCGTTGAACGCCCGTCTGGCCGCAGAGACCATTGACATCTCCCTGCCGGGTCGTCGTATTGAGAACGGTGGTTTACACCCGGTAACGCGTACTATCGACCGTATTGAAAGTTTCTTCGGTGAGCTCGGCTTTACCGTTGCAACGGGCCCGGAAATCGAAGATGACTACCATAACTTCGATGCGCTGAACATCCCAACGCACCACCCGGCACGTGCTGACCACGACACTTTCTGGTTTGACGCCACCCGTCTGCTGCGTACCCAGACTTCCGGCGTACAGATCCGTACCATGAAAGATCAGCAGCCGCCAATTCGTATCATTGCGCCGGGCCGCGTCTATCGTAACGACTACGATCAGACCCACACCCCGATGTTCCATCAGATGGAAGGCCTGATTGTTGATAAAAACATCAGCTTTACCAACCTGAAAGGGACGCTGCACGATTTCCTGCGCAACTTCTTTGAGGAAGACCTGCAGATTCGTTTCCGTCCGTCCTACTTCCCGTTTACCGAACCGTCAGCGGAAGTTGACGTGATGGGCAAAAACGGTAAATGGCTGGAAGTGCTGGGCTGCGGCATGGTGCACCCGAACGTCCTGCGCAACGTGGGTATCGATCCGGAAGTTTACTCCGGCTTCGCCTTCGGTATGGGCATGGAACGTCTGACTATGCTGCGTTACGGCGTCACCGATTTACGTGCATTCTTCGAAAACGATCTGCGTTTCCTCAAACAGTTTAAATAAGGGCAGGGCAACATAATGAAATTCAGTGAACTGTGGTTACGCGATTGGGTTAACCCGGCTATCGACAGCGAAGCGCTGTCCGATCAAATCACCATGGCGGGTCTGGAAGTCGACGGCGTTGAAGCCGTGGCCGGCTCCTTCAATGGCGTGGTAGTGGGTGAAGTGGTTGAATGCGCCCAGCACCCGAATGCGGACAAACTGCGCGTTACAAAAGTTAACGTGGGCGGCGAACGTCTGCTGGATATCGTCTGTGGCGCGCCGAACTGCCGCCAGGGTTTGAAAGTTGCGGTCGCGACTATTGGCGCCGTACTGCCGGGCGACTTCAAAATTAAGGCCGCTAAACTGCGCGGTGAACCGTCAGAAGGGATGCTGTGCTCCTTCTCCGAGCTGGGCATTTCCGACGATCATAGCGGTATTATCGAGCTGCCGGCCGACGCGCCGCTGGGTACCGATATCCGTGAATACCTGAAGCTTAACGATAACACTATCGAAATCAGCGTGACTCCGAACCGTGCCGACTGCCTGGGCATCATTGGCGTTGCCCGCGACGTTGCGGTGCTGAACAAGCTGCCGCTCAACGCGCCGGAAATTGCGCCAGTAGCGGCAACCATCGCTGATGTGATGCCGATTGACGTAGAAGCAGCCGATGCCTGCCCGCGCTATCTGGGCCGGGTGGTCAAAGGTATCAACGTGAAAGCGCCAACCCCGCTGTGGATGAAAGAAAAACTGCGTCGTTGCGGTATTCGATCCATCGATGCCGTAGTTGATGTCACCAACTACGTCCTGCTGGAACTGGGTCAGCCGATGCATGCGTTCGATAAAGATCGCATTGAAGGCGGCATCAAAGTGCGCATGGCGAAAGAGGGCGAAACGCTGGTGCTGCTGGACGGCTCTGAAGCCAAACTTAGCGCCGACACGCTGGTGATTGCCGATCATAACAAAGCGCTGGCGATGGCCGGTATCTTTGGTGGCGAGCATTCTGGGGTGAATGATGAAACCCAGAACGTGCTGCTGGAATCGGCGTTCTTCAGCCCGCTGTCCATCACCGGACGCGCACGTCGTTATGGCCTGCATACCGATGCGTCTCACCGCTACGAACGTGGTGTTGACCCGGCGCTGCAGTACAAAGCCATGGAACGCGCTACCGCGCTGCTGATTGAACTATGCGGCGGCGAAGCGGGTCCGATTGTTGACGTTACCCACGAAGCCTCACTGCCGAAGCGTGCAACTATCACGCTGCGTCGCAGCAAGCTGGATCGCCTGATTGGCCATCACATTGCCGATGACCAGGTGACGGATATCCTGACCCGTCTGGGCTGTGAAGTGACCGTCGGTAACGACCAGTGGCAGGCGGTTGCGCCAACCTGGCGTTTCGATATGGAGATTGAAGAAGATCTGGTTGAAGAAGTGGCGCGTGTTTACGGCTACAACAGCATCCCGAACGAGCCGGTACAGGCCGGTCTGGTGATGGGTAGCCATAAAGAAGCCAATCTGTCGCTCAAACGCGTCAAAACCATGCTTAACGACAAAGGCTACCAGGAAGTGATCACCTACAGCTTCGTGGATCCGAAGGTCCAGCAGCTGGTGCACCCTGGTGAAGAAGCGCTGATTCTGCCAAGCCCGATTTCCAGCGAAATGTCCGCGATGCGTCTGTCTCTGCTCACCGGCCTGTTGTCGACGGTGGTTTATAACCAGAACCGTCAGCAGAACCGCGTGCGTATTTTCGAGACTGGCCTGCGCTTTGTTCCGGATACGCAGGCTCCGCTGGGTATTCGCCAGGACGTGCTGCTGGGCGGCGTGATTTGCGGTAACCGCTATGACGAACATTGGAATCTGGCGAAAGAGACCGTTGATTTCTACGATCTGAAGGGCGATTTGGAATCCGTTCTCGACCTGACCGGTAAATTGTCTGAAATTGAGTTCAAAGCGGAAGCCAACCCGGCCCTGCATCCAGGCCAGTCCGCCGCCATTTATTTGCACGGTGAACGTATTGGTTTCATTGGTGTTATCCACCCGGAACTGGAACGTAAACTGGACCTGAACGGCCGTACGCTGGCGTTTGAACTGGAGTGGGACAAGCTCGCAGACCGCGTGGTTCCTCAGGCGCGTGACGTTTCTCGCTTCCCGGCAAACCGTCGTGATATCGCCGTCGTTGTGGCTGAAAATGTGCCTGCGGCAGATATTTTAAACGAATGTAAGAAAGTTGGCGTAAATCAGGTAGTTGGCGTAAACTTATTTGACGTGTACCGCGGTAAGGGTGTTGCGGAAGGCTATAAGAGCCTTGCTATCAGCCTGATTCTACAAGATACCAGCCGTACACTCGAAGAAGAGGAGATTGCCACTACCGTTGCCAAATGCGTAGAGGCATTGAAAGAGCGATTCCAGGCATCATTGAGGGATTGAACCTATGGCGCTTACAAAAGCTGAAATGTCAGAATATCTGTTTGATAAGCTTGGGCTTAGCAAGCGGGATGCCAAAGAACTGGTGGAGCTGTTTTTTGAAGAGATCCGTCGTGCTCTGGAAAACGGTGAACAGGTTAAGCTGTCCGGTTTTGGCAACTTTGATCTGCGTGACAAAAATCAACGCCCGGGACGTAACCCAAAAACGGGTGAAGATATTCCCATTACAGCCCGGCGTGTGGTGACCTTCAGACCAGGACAGAAGTTAAAAAGCCGGGTCGAAAACGCAACACCCAAAGAAGAGTAATTCTGCACTAACTAAAAAGGCCGCTGATGCGGCCTTTTTCTTTTCTGTGCGGCATTGTCACCGTAAAATCAAACGCTTCTCTACGGGCTGACGGATAACTATGCAGGTTTACGTACATCAACAGCAGCGGCGCAACCGCCGCTGGCTTGTCGGGCTGTCTCTGGCGCTACTGTGTATGCTGGCGATCAGCCTTTGCGCGGGTGAGCGCTGGATCCCGCCCGGCGAATGGCTGACCGCAAAAGGCCAGCTGTTTATCTGGCAGATTCGCCTGCCGCGAACCGCCGCCGTACTGTTGGTGGGTGCAGCGTTGGCCCTTTCCGGCGCGGTGATGCAGGCGTTGTTTGAAAACCCGCTCGCCGAGCCGGGGCTGCTGGGCGTCTCTAACGGCGCGGGCGTCGGACTTATCGCGGCGATTATGCTCGGCCAGGGCAGCCTGCCGGGATGGGCTCCCGGGCTTGCGGCCATTGCCGGTGCGCTGGTGATTACCGCGATTCTGATGCGCTTCGCGCGTCGTTACCTGTCGACCAGCCGGCTGTTGCTGGCGGGGGTGGCGCTAGGGATTATCTGCAGCGCCATCATGACGTGGGCCGTCTATTTCTCGACCTCGTTCGATCTGCGTCAATTAATGTATTGGATGATGGGTGGTTTTGGCGGCGTGGACTGGCAGCAGGTGTGGCTGATGATTGCACTATTGCCGGTGATTATCTGGGGCTGCCTGCAATCACAGCCTCTGAATCTGCTGGCGCTGGGGGAAACGTCTGCCCGCCAGTTGGGCGTGCCTATCGCATTCTGGCGCAAGCTGCTGGTGATGGCGACCGGCTGGCTGGTCGGCGTGAGCGTCGCGCTGGCTGGGGCGATTGGGTTTATCGGTCTGGTGGTGCCGCACATGCTGCGCCTGTGCGGTCTGACCGATCACCGGGTGCTGCTGCCTGCCAGCGCGCTGGCGGGAGCCTGTACGCTGCTGTTTGCCGACATTGTCGCGCGACTGGCGCTGTCGGCGGCGGAACTGCCAATTGGCGTGGTGACGGCGACGCTCGGCGCGCCGGTGTTTATCTGGCTGCTGCTCAGGTCAGGACGCTACGCGTGAATGAAAAGGCTTGCCGTCGGGCTAGCCTATCTGTCTATTATTAAAGACCGGGCGATAAGACCCCCTAACACGCTGAAATGAGGATGCTATGCAAACCACGATTCTGAACACCCCCGTGACCACCATTGACGGCGAGAACACGACCCTGGAACGCTATCAGGGCAAGGTCCTGCTGATTGTTAACGTGGCGTCGAAGTGCGGCCTGACGCCGCAGTACGAACAGCTGGAGGCGCTGCAAACGTCATTGCAGGATGAAGGCTTCACCGTGCTGGGCTTTCCCTGTAATCAGTTCCTGGGCCAGGAACCGGGCAGCGAGGAAGACATTAAAATCTTCTGCAGCACGACTTACGGCGTAACTTTCCCGCTGTTCAGTAAAATTGAAGTGAACGGTGCAACGCGTCATCCGCTGTACAGTTTGTTGACGCGCCTGGCGCCGGTTGCCATTGCGCCGCAGGGGAGCGGCTTTTATGAGCGAATGGCGAGCAAAGGACGTGCGCCCGCGCATCCTGGTGACATCCTGTGGAACTTTGAGAAGTTCCTGATTGGCCGTGACGGACGCGTTATCGATCGTTTCTCCCCGGATATGACGCCGGACGATCCGATTCTGACGGCGGCGATTAAGCAGGCTATCGCCGAGCTATGACCACGTTGATGCAGCTTCAACACGTCGGCGAAGGTGTCCGTCTTCAGGACTTCAGCGCCGACGTGGCGCGCGGGGAAATCGTGCATCTGGTCGGGCCGAATGGCGCCGGGAAAAGCACGTTGCTGGCCAGAATGGCCGGTCTGCACCGCGGTAAGGGCGAGATTACGTTGAACGCGCAGCCGCTGGAGGCATGGCCTGCTCCCGAGCTTGCGCGCCACCGAGCCTATCTCTCCCAGCACCAGACGCCGCCTTTTGCCATACCCGTCTGGCAATTTCTGATGCTGCATCAGCAGGGGGGGCAGCACTCGCCGCTTGCCGTCCATATTACCGATGCGCTGGGGCTGAAAAACAAGCTTGCACGCAACGTTAATCAGCTTTCCGGCGGCGAATGGCAGCGCGTCAGGCTGGCGGCGGTGATGCTGCAAATTCACCCCGCAGCGAATCCGGACGGGCAGCTGCTGTTGCTCGATGAGCCGATGAACAGCCTCGACGTATCCCAGCAGGCGGCGCTGAACAAAATGTTGGATGAACTCCGTGCCGCAGGCGTGGCTATCGTAATGAGCAGCCACGATCTGAACTACACGCTACGCCATGCCGATCGCGTGTGGCTATTATGCCAGGGGCGATGCATTGCCCGTGGTGAAACTGAAAATGTAATGCAGCCGAAGAATTTAGCTGCAGCGTATAATATGCATTTTCAGCGGCTGGACATTGCCGGTCATCAAATGCTCATTTACGATGAAGTCGGCGAAAATTAATCCAACTCCGCTTATCGGGGCGCGGATTGCTTGCCAGCCAATACGCAATGGATATAATTTATTGGCTGAATAAAAAAATAGAGGATTCGCTGGATATGCGTTTCTGGGCTCTTTTTCTCGTCGCATTCATTTTAGCAGGGTGCAGTAGCCATCGTGCACCGCCGCCGAATCCCCGGCTTGCGGATTCGATCACCGTGATTGCCAGCTTAAACGATCAGCTGCAAAACTGGCACGGTACGCCATATCGCTATGGCGGAATGAATCGTCGCGGCGTTGATTGTTCTGCGTTTGTGCTGGTGACGTTCCGTGATAAATTCGAAATGCAGTTACCGCGCGAAACGCGACAGCAGGCGAAAATTGGCACCGAAATAGACAAAGACGATCTGCTGCCCGGCGATCTGGTGTTCTTCAAGACTGGAGCAGGTGAGAGCGGGCTTCATGTCGGTATCTATGACACCGATAACAAATTTATCCATGCCTCTACCAGCCAGGGCGTGACGCGATCGTCGCTTAACAACGTCTACTGGCAGAAAAACTTCTGGCAGGCCAGGCGAATTTAATCGAAAAGAAAAGGAGGCGAAATGCCTCCTTTTCTTTTTATAGACGGCATAAATTTAATTAATCCGCCCGTATTATTCTGATTTTGTTAGGCGAGATCATAGAACTTCAGGTTGATTGTGTTAATCCATTACTTCTGATTACAATCATTATGATCCAGTGACGGACTATAAAAATAAAAAGGGACCGATGAAAGGAATAACCACCACATTCACTACCGTAGGTTTTTTGCTTTGTGACGTCAGGAACCCGGACATGACTTTTAGTGAAGGGCAGTCGCAATGATGGTATCGCTGGATAATACGTATTGTTCTCAATTGTTTTTCCTACCCGCGAGAAATAGCGACGGGCAGCTTGTCGGTCTGAAAATTGTCAGCCAGTTTAGCGGTATTGATAACGACATCCGCATTCCCACCGGCCTGGTGCTGCCGCGCCTGACGCCGCAGCAAGAAATCACTCTCTTCGAGGAAAAGCTGGCGCTGCTGAACAACTGCCAGCTGTTCTTTCTTCAGCACAATCTCAAAGCCTGGATAACGATCCCCCCTGGCCTCGTAGACGTGCTGCTGGCCGATGCTGAACTGGCCGCCAGCGCTCAGCGTTTTCCGTTTCTCGAATTAGCCGTCAGTGAAAGTTTCCCAGGGCTGAATCAAATAGACGATCAGCATCCGCTGGCGCAGCTGAGCCTGTACTTTCCATTGGTCTTAAGCGACTTTGGGTCCGGTGATGCCTCTACCCGGGCGGTGTTTAGCGGGCTGTTCAGCCGTGTCGTACTCGACCGCAACTTTGTACAGCGGCAGGCGAGATCTGCGTCATTTGAGCCGTTTATGCGCGCTATCGTGACGCAGATCCAGCCTTACTGTCAGGGAATCATGATTTCCGGCGTCGATGACGACAATACGCGTCAGCGCGTCGCGTCCTATGGCTTTAGCGGTATGCTCGGCAGCCTGTGGCCTGTCGTTGCCGAATCCTCCCTCATCACCCTCGTTCAACAATAACCCTGCTCTTACCCGGGTGTTTAACGAATGGAAGGGACTTCCCCTGATTATGCGCCTGATTAACTCTTGTGCAATCATGGGGTACACATCGTCCCGGAGGAATTCGTTATGACTATCACGACTGTCGGTATCGATCTTGCTAAAAATGTGTTTGCTGTTCACGGTGTTGATCAAAATGGTAGAACTGTTCTGGTTAAGCCTAAAGTATCGCGTGCTGCACTTCCTGAGTTAATTGCAAGTTTGCCTCCCTGTGTTATCGGGATGGAAGCATGCTCCGGGGCTCACTACTGGGCAAGATTGTTTCGGCAGTATGGTCATGAGCCACGTCTGATGGCTGCTAAGTTTGTATCGCCTTATCGTATGGCCGGAAAATCAGGAAAAAATGATGCAGCTGATGCTCAGGCTATCTGTGAAGCTGTTCGTCGTCCGCATATGCGGTTCGTACCAGTGAAAGACGAAAGCCAGCAGGCCATGCAGTGTTTACATCGTACCCGTCAGGGTTTTATCGAAGAGAAAACAGCAACGTATAATCGTCTGCGAGGATTGATATCTGAATTCGGTGTCATCGCGCCACAAAGTGCTGATGCCCTGCGCCACATGGTTTCTGTGCAGAAGAGCTCTTTACCGCTTCAGGTTCAGCAATGTGTTGATGATTTGATGGAACACGTTGATCGCATTGAAGCTAACATCACTGAATATGACCGAATTTTGTCCCACATAGCCAAAACAGATCATCGCAGTCAGCGGCTGATGGAGCTAAAGGGCGTTGGTCCCACAACGGCCTGTGCACTGGTCGCCAGTATCGGTAATGCACATGATTTTAAAAATGGACGTCAACTGGCAGCCTGGCTGGGGCTGACGCCATCACAATACAGCAGCGGGGGAAAGTCGAAACTCGGCAGGATCACAAAAGCCGGTGATTCGTATCTGCGAACGCTTCTGGTTCAGGGGGCTCGTTCAGTGCTTATTGGCGCCGGGAAAAGGACTGACTCATTCAGCCGTTGGGTTTGTATGTTGGTTGAGCGCAGAGGGTACTGGCGGGCTGTTGTGGCCATCGCCGCTAAAAATGCGCGGCTGTGTTGGGCATCACTACATTACGGTGATGATTTCCGGCTGTACTCAGTCAACTAAAGCTCGAAGCTGTATAACCATCTGACCTGCAATTCGTTGATGATAAAGGGTTAGACCCCGTGAGGCCTATCTGGCTATTGTACAGGATATACGTATCCGCTTAACGAACAAGAACCTCACGCGCGTCTTTCATCAGGGCCCGAATCGATGACGATTCATCATGGCCGTTTATAGTACCGCAGTCTCTCCCCTTTATTTTTACTGAAGAGCAGACAGAAACCATAAATACCGGCTTTGACATGCCGGGGAAGTCCTTATAGTACAGTAACCCAATACACTACGGGCAGGAGGAACCATGAACCTGTCATTTAACACCCGCTGGCGCGACGAGCTGCCAGGTTTTTACACAGCGCTACGGCCCACGCCGCTGCATAACGCTCGCGTTATCTGGCACAACGCACCGTTGGCGCAAGAGCTTGAGATACCGGAATCATTCTTTACCCCTGCACAGGGCGCTGGCGTCTGGGGCGGTGAAGCGCTGCTGCCGGGCATGTCGCCGTTGGCCCAGGTCTACAGCGGTCATCAGTTTGGCGCATGGGCCGGTCAACTGGGTGACGGGCGGGGTATTTTGCTTGGTGAACAGCAGCTGTCGAATGGCCGCACGGTTGACTGGCACCTCAAGGGTGCAGGGCTGACGCCGTATTCACGTATGGGCGACGGCCGCGCGGTGTTACGCTCAACTATCCGCGAAAGTCTGGCTTCTGAGGCGCTGCATTATTTGGGTATTCCCGGTACTCGCGCGCTGACGATAGTCACCAGCGATACGCCGGTGTACCGTGAAACGGTCGAGTCCGGTGCGATGCTGATGCGCATTGCCGAAAGCCATATTCGTTTCGGGCATTTCGAGCATTTCTACTATCGCCACGATATCGACAATGTGCGCACGCTGGCAGACTTCGCCATCCGCCATTACTGGCCGCACTTGCAGCATGAGGCCGACGGCTACGCACTGTGGTTCCAGGATATTGTCGCCCGCACCGCGCGGATGATTGCCCGTTGGCAAACGGTCGGTTTTGCCCATGGGGTGATGAATACGGACAACATGTCGATTCTGGGGCTGACGCTGGACTATGGTCCGTTCGGTTTCCTCGATGACTATCAGCCCGCCTTTATCTGTAACCATTCCGATCATCAGGGCCGCTACCGCTTCGATAACCAGCCCGCCGTAGGGCTGTGGAACCTTCAGTGCCTGGCGCAGGCGCTGTCTCCGCTGATTGCGGTCGATACGCTTAATGCGGCGCTCGACGACTATCAGACGGTGCTCTTCCGCGAGTACGGTCAGCGAATGCGCCGTAAACTGGGGCTGTTTAGCGAAGAAAATGGCGACAACGATCTGCTGAATGGATTGTATGCGCTGATGGAGCGCGAGGGCAGCGACTACAGCCGAACCTTCCGTCTGCTTAGCGAAACTGAGCAGCATAACGGCGCTTCGCCGCTGCGCGATGAGTTTATCGATCGTGCGGCGTTTGACGCCTGGTTTACGCAGTATCGCGCGCGCTTACAGCAAGAACAGGTTGATGATGCGCAGCGTCAGCAGGCGATGAAGCAGGCCAATCCTGCCATTGTGCTGCGAAACTGGCTGGCCCAGCGGGCGATTGAGCAGGCGGAGAAGGGGGACTATCAGGAACTGCATCGCCTGCACGATGCGCTTCGCGATCCGTGGTGCGATCGTGACGACGAATACAGCCGTCGTCCGCCGGACTGGGGCAAACGACTGGAAGTCAGCTGTTCAAGCTAAGGGCTATTGGCTGCGCCAGCAAACGGCGGCGCAGCTATTTCGTCAGTATCAGTTTTCCTGCCTGAGTTTGACGCAGCAGATAGCGCTGCTCACCGTGTTCAATGATTAACCTGCCTTCCTGGCCCAGCAGCGTTTTACTGTCGACCCGGCGGTCGTTGGGTAGGGGATGAGGAGTATGATCCTTTTGCGGTTCCTGCGTTGCGCACGTATCCATTTGCGTTATTTAATAATGAAAATTAATGTAACAATGATAACTATTATCAATATTCAATAAGTTAACCGCAAGTCTTATTTATTACGCAAATGAACGGCAGGAGGGAAAACACCCGCCGATGTCCGGCGGGCGGGGGCATTACAGGCGAGTCGCGACCGCTGCGGCCAGTTTTTCCAGCAGCAGTTCCGTATCTTCCCAGCTCAGGCACGGATCGGTAATCGACTGGCCGTAGGTGAGGGGCTGGTCGGCAACAATTTTTTGCGTCCCTTCACGCAGGAAGCTTTCCGCCATGATGCCGGCAATAGCCGACGAACCGTTGCGGATCTGCTGACAAATATCGTCACACACTTCCAGCTGGCGACGATGCTGCTTCTGGCAGTTACCGTGGCTAAAGTCGACCACCAGATGCTCCGGTAGATCGAACTGATGCAGCGTGTCGCAGGCGACGGCAATATCATCGGCATGGTAGTTTGGCTTTTTACCCCCACGCATAATGATATGACCATACGGATTCCCGCTGGTCTGGTAGATAGTCATCTGGCCGTTTTTATCCGGCGACAGGAACATATGGCTGGCGCGGGCGGCACGGATGGCATCGACGGCAATGCGGGTGTTACCGTCGGTACCGTTTTTAAAACCGACCGGGCAGGAGAGCGCTGAGGCCATTTCCCGGTGAATCTGGCTTTCGGTGGTGCGCGCGCCAATGGCACCCCAGCTGATCAGGTCAGCAATAAACTGGCCGGTAACCATATCGAGAAACTCGGTTGCCGTTGGCACGCCGAGGGTATTCACCTGGAGCAGCAGTTTACGTGCCAGCTCAATGCCGTGGTTTACGCGGTAACTGCCGTTGAGATCCGGGTCGGAAATCAACCCTTTCCAGCCCACCACGGTGCGCGGTTTTTCAAAATACGTGCGCATTACAATTTCCAGCTCACCCTGGTGCTTTTCACGCAGAACCTGAAGACGGCGGGCGTAGTCCATTGCCGCATCCAGATCGTGAATTGAGCAGGGGCCGACGATCGCCAACAGACGACGATCTTCACCGTTGAGAATTTTTTCAATACGCTGGCGTGATGCGGTGACGTGAGCCGCAACTTCAGGTGATACGGGGTGTCGCTGAGCAAGTTCAGCAGGCGTAATCAGGCTCTCAATTCGAGCGGTACGCAATTCATCGGTCTTATTCATGGAAGTCTCAGAAATTTGTTGCTTCGTCGGCCAAAATGCCGAGAAGTGATGCACATCACGATAAACCAATCTGCGCTTAATTCAAGCGTGGCAGGTGATGTGCGCTCAATCACAAAGCCATGATAAACAAAATTGCTGCATTGTACTAGTGTATTAGTACATTCTGCGGCTTAATCCCATGATGTCCATGATTTTGGTAGCAATTTCTTCGACCGAGTAATTGGTGCTGTTGATCCAGGGGATCTGATTACGACGATACAGTGCCTCAACCTCAGCGACCTCCATCCGGCACTGGCGCATTGACGCATAGCGACTGTTCTCACGGCGCTCTTCACGGATTGCCGCCAGCCGTTCAGGGTTAATGGTCAGACCAAACAGTTTATGCTGTAGCGGCTTTAACGAGGCGGGCAGGACGAGGTTGTCCATGTCATCGGCAATAAACGGATAGTTGGCGGCGCGAATACCAAACTGCATCGCCAGATAAAGGCTGGTCGGTGTTTTGCCGCAGCGCGAGACGCCAAGCAAAATGACCTGCGCCTGATCGAGGTTGCGTAATGAGATGCCGTCATCGTGCGCCAGCGTGTAGTCAATGGCGGCAATACGCGCATCGTACTTGGTCAGATTACCGGGGGTGAGGCCGTGGGTTCGATGGGCAATCGGCGTAGGATCAAGCTGGAGTTCCTCCTGAAGCGGGGCCACCAGCGCCTGCACGATATCCTGACAAAACCCTTCACATTGCAGAATAATGTCACGAATTTCAGGAATAACGATCGAATAGAACACTAACGGGCGCACGCCCGTTTGCTGATAGATGGCGTCTATCTGTTCCTTCACCGCCCGTGCGCGGCTTTCGCTTTCGATAAAGGGCAGGGTAATGCTGTTGATCGCCACCGGGAACTGTGACATCACCGCATGACCGAGCACTTCGGCGGTGATCGCGGTACCGTCGGAAATATAAAATACCTGCCTGTCGACTGCGTTATCCATATTGCTTGACTCCCGTTAATTGCCTGAAAGGGTAAATTAAATTTAAACACAAGCCGCTCATCTTTGTCTTAAAAATAAAAATGAAATGGTATTTTTATTTTTAATGAAATGGTCGTTTCAATTTCCAAAAGCTGCCAATAGACCGCTGGTTACTGTGCCTTTTCAGGCTAATCAGTAGGTTATGAATAATCAGGAATCAATCCTAAAAAGTAAAAAAATAATTTGCTTACACGATTCACCGTTTTTTTCAGCGGTTTAAATATGCCAAGATATTTTGAGTAGTCAGTCGTTTCTTATCACTGCTTCTTTAAATCAAAAAAGGATTGTCTCGATGTCCAACAATGGCTCGTCACCGCTGGTGCTTTGGTACAACCAACTCGGCATGAATGATGTAGACAGAGTTGGAGGCAAAAATGCCTCCTTGGGTGAAATGATTACTAATTTGTCCGGAATGGGCGTATCCGTGCCCAACGGATTTGCCACCACTGCCGATGCGTTTAATCAGTTTCTCGACCAGAGCGGCGTGAACCAGCAGATTTATCAACTGCTGGATAACACCGATATTGACGACGTTACCGCTCTGGCGAAAGCCGGCGCGCAGATCCGCCAGTGGATCATCGACACTCCTTTCCAGAGCGAACTGGAAGAGGCTATTCACGAAGCCTATAACCAACTGGCCGCCGATAACGCCAACGCCTCCTTCGCCGTGCGTTCCTCCGCCACGGCGGAAGATATGCCGGACGCCTCGTTTGCTGGCCAGCAGGAAACCTTCCTGAACGTGCAGGGCTACGATGCCGTACTCGTGGCGGTGAAACATGTGTTTGCGTCACTGTTTAATGACCGCGCGATCTCATACCGCGTTCACCAGGGCTATGACCACCGGGGCGTTGCGCTTTCTGCAGGCGTGCAGCTGATGGTCCGCTCCGATCTGGCGTCTTCCGGCGTGATGTTCTCGATTGATACCGAATCTGGCTTCGACCAGGTGGTGTTTATCACCTCCGCGTGGGGGCTGGGTGAAATGGTGGTGCAGGGCGCGGTGAACCCGGATGAGTTCTACGTGCACAAGCCGACGCTGGCCGCGGGTCGCCCGGCGATTGTACGTCGTACCATGGGGTCGAAAAAGATCCGTATGGTCTACGCACCTACGCAGGAGCATGGCAAGCAGGTGCGTATTGAAGACGTGCCGCAGCAGCAAAGCGATATTTTCTCGCTGACCAACGATGAAGTGCAGGAGCTGGCGAAGCAGGCTGTACAGATCGAAAAACACTACGGCCGTCCAATGGACATCGAGTGGGCGAAAGACGGCCACACCGGCAAGCTGTTTATCGTTCAGGCGCGTCCTGAGACCGTTCGCTCTCGCGGGCAGGTGATGGAGCGTTACACGCTGCACTCGCAGGGGCGCATCGTTTCTGAAGGGCGTGCTATCGGCCACCGCATCGGAGCGGGCCCGGTGAAAGTCATTCAGGACATCAGTGAAATGAATCGCATTCAGCCGGGCGATGTACTGGTGACCGACATGACCGACCCGGATTGGGAGCCGATCATGAAAAAAGCGGCGGCGATCGTCACCAACCGCGGCGGGCGTACCTGCCACGCGGCGATTATCGCCCGTGAGCTGGGGATCCCGGCGGTGGTTGGCTGCGGCGATGCCACCGAGCGTATGAAGGATGACGAAAAGGTCACCGTTTCCTGTGCCGAAGGCGACACCGGATACGTCTACGCCGATCTGTTGGACTTCAGCGTGAAAAGCTCCAGCGTGGACACCATGCCGGACCTGCCGTTGAAGGTGATGATGAACGTCGGTAACCCGGATCGCGCGTTTGACTTTGCCTGCCTGCCGAACGAAGGTGTGGGGCTGGCGCGTCTGGAGTTCATCATTAACCGCATGATTGGCGTGCACCCGCGTGCGCTGCTGGAGTTTGATGACCAGGAGCCGAAGCTGCAAAACGAAATCCGCGAGCTGATGAAAGGCTTCGACTCGCCGAAAGAGTTCTACGTCGGCCGTCTGACGGAAGGGATCGCGACGCTGGGCGCGGCATTCTATCCGAAGCGCGTTATCGTGCGTTTGTCTGACTTTAAGTCGAACGAATACGCTAACCTGGTCGGTGGCGAGCGCTACGAACCGGAAGAGGAAAACCCGATGCTGGGCTTCCGCGGTGCCGGTCGCTACGTGTCGGAAAGCTTCCGCGACTGTTTCGCACTGGAGTGCGATGCGGTGAAACGCGTGCGTAACGAAATGGGCCTGACCAACGTTGAAATCATGGTGCCGTTCGTACGTACCGTAGAGCAGGCGAAAGCGGTGGTTGATGAACTGGCGCGTCAAGGGCTTAAGCGCGGTGAAAACGGGCTGAAGATCATTATGATGTGTGAGATTCCGTCCAACGCCCTGCTGGCCGAACAGTTCCTTGAGCACTTCGATGGCTTCTCTATCGGTTCAAACGATATGACGCAGCTGGCGCTGGGCCTGGACCGTGACTCCGGCGTTGTGTCTGCGCTGTTCGACGAACGCAATGACGCGGTGAAAGCGCTGCTGTCGATGGCGATCCGTGCGGCGAAGAAACAGGGCAAATACGTAGGTATCTGCGGCCAGGGGCCGTCTGACCACGAAGACTTCGCCGCCTGGCTGATGGAAGAAGGGATCGACAGCCTGTCGTTAAACCCGGACACCGTCGTGCAAACCTGGCTGAGCCTGGCTGAACTGAAAAAATAACGCTGCGGTAACGCGCAAATCCCGGGTCAATGCACCCGGGATTTTTTTATCGGTCAGGAGTTGCGGCCGATCACACTTCTCCAGAAAAACCAAATATCGTAAATCTGCAGGTAATTTCAACAATTGTTCCCCACCGGTCACTTCTGAATACTGAGACTTATAACTTGTGCTTACCTGAATGTTTTCGGGTATTTATCAGCGAATCAGGAGCGTGGCTATGACCCCGATTTACAAAGACCCTCAACGTCCCATCAAGGAACGCGTCGCCGATTTACTGGCGCGAATGACTCCGGAAGAGAAGTACGCCCAGATGCATGCCTGGTGGCTGGTGCTGTCACCCGACGGCAATCATCGCGAACGTACCGACATGAGCGATGAGTTTGCGGGCGTCAGCGAACAAACCGCGCTGAGCGAGCGGCTCAAGCTGGGCGTTGGGCAGATCACCCGTCCGTTAGGCACCCACATTGTCGATGCCAGAACCGGCGTGCGCGCGGCGAACCGCCTGCAAAAAATGCTGATGGAAGAGACGCGGCTGGGGATCCCTGCGCTGTTCCACGAAGAGTGTCTGGTCGGCCTGTTGTGTAAAGACGCCACGCTGTTCCCGTCATCATTAAACTACGGCTCCACCTGGGACCCTGAACTGGTCAAACGCGCCGCGCAGCAAATTGGCGAGGAAGCCCGCTCGACCGGCTGTAAGCAGGGGCTTGCGCCGGTGCTGGATGTCTCCCGCGACGTGCGATGGGGGCGGACGGAAGAGACCTTCGGCGAGGACCCGTGGCTGGTGGGCGTGATGGCCTGCGCCTACGTTGAGGGATTACAGGGCGAAAAACGTGACGTGCTGGCAACGTTAAAACATTATGTCGGTCACTCCTTTAGTGAAGGGGCGCGCAACCATGCGCCGGTTCATCTTGGTTTCCGGGAGCTGAACGATACCTTCCTGTTACCGTTTGAAATGGCGGTGAAACGTGCCAACGCCGGTTCGGTGATGCCCGCATACCACGACATTGACAATCAGCCGGGCCACAGCGACCGCTTCCTGCTGACCACGGTTCTGCGCGAGCGCTGGGGCTTTGACGGCATTGTGGTTGCCGATTACGGCGGCGTTAGTCTGCTGCACCAGCACCATGGTGTCTCTCACGATCCGGCTGAGTCGGCGGCGCTGGCATTTAATGCCGGTCTCGACGTTGAGCTGCCGAAGGACGATTGTGCGCGTCATTTAGCCGAGGCGGTGGCTCGTGGGCTGATTACGCCAGAAAAGATTGATGAGATTGTCGCAAGGACGTTAACGGAGAAATTCCGCCTGGGGCTGTTTGAGCATCCTTACACCGACGAACACGCCATCTCACTGCAATCGGCGACCACGCGTCAGGTGGCGCGTGAGGTCGCGACCCGCTCGATGACGCTGCTTGAGAACCGGGATGCGCTGCCGCTGTCCGGCCAACAGACCGTGGCGGTCGTTGGTCCTACGGCAGACGATCCGCTGGCGCTGCTTAGCGGCTATAGCTTCCCGGTGCATCTGATCATCAGCGATATGGTTGAGAAAACATCGCAGGTGACCACGCCGCTGGTGGCGCTGCGCGATTATCTTGGCGCAGACCGCGTACGTTACGCGAAAGGTTGCCACATCATTGAGCAACGGATGGCCGGCGCGCCGGTCTTCCCGGGCGACAGTTCTGGCAAACCGATGCAGTCTTCTCCCGTTTCGCAGGATCTGAGCCTGATTGCGGACGCGGTGCGCGCTGCGCAAGAAAGCGATGTGGTCGTTGCCTGCGTGGGCGATCTGGCCGGTCTGTTTCAGAGCGGCACGGTGGGGGAAGGTTCAGATACCGACAGCCTGAATTTGCCTGGCGTACAGCAGCAGCTGCTACAGGCGTTGGTCGATACCGGCAAGCCGGTCGTGGTGGTGATGACCGGTGGACGGCCATACAGCCTCCAGGGGCTGGAAAGCAAGGTCGCTGCGCTGATGCTGGCGTGGGCGCCTGGACAGGAAGGCGGCTGGGCCATTGCCGATGCGCTTACCGGGCGCGTCGAACCGCAGGGGCGCCTGGTGGTGAGCGTGCCTAAAAGTGCGGGCGCGATGCCGTTTTACTATAACCACAAGCTCAAAAGCGGCGGTACGCCGTTTGCGTTTCACTTTGGCGCGCGTTACCCCTTCGGCTACGGAAAAGGTTGGGGTGACTTCCAATTTGGAACGCCGGAGCTAGCGGAATCACAGGTGGCGATCGACGGCGAAATTGCCCTGCGGGTGACGGTAACCAACCGCGCCGATCGCCGCGGTAGCGAGGTGGTGCAGCTGTATGTGCGCGACAAGGTCGCCAGCCTGGTGCGTCCCCTGCAGGAGCTCAAGGCTTTCCAGCGCGTCACCTTAGCGCCGGGTGAGCAGGCAACGCTGACCTTTACGCTGCCGGTCGATATGCTCAACTTCACCTCTTATGAAGGCCAGCGTATCGTCGAACCGGGCGAATTTGAGCTGCAGGTAGGGCGCTCATCAGCGGATATTCAGGGGCGTGTAACGGTGTCGGTCATCGGTCAAACCCGGGTTCTGTCGTCAGACTGGGAAATGATGAGCCGCTGTGAAGTGGGGTATTAATCAGCTGCCCGGATGTTACGCATCCGGGTCATTACTGTGTCACAGGTAAAAAAAAAAGGCCCATCGTGGGAGATGGGCAAAGACTACACACAGCAATTCTTAGTTTCACTCAGGGGATATATAAATCAAGGGGTTGATTTAATGTCTTGACGTTAATAGTAAGCATTGCCTTTTTTACCGTCGATCGGATTCGTCTCAATAGTTAAATAAATGTGAATAATATCCGGGATATGTCGCAGTTCAGAGGGGATAGAGCGGGGCGAGGGGGCGCATTAAATCAGCGTCGCTTAACTAACAAGGCGGGTTTCCCCGCCTTTGACGTGCTTATGGTTTCGGATAGTTATTCTTTTCCAGCTCGCTGAGCTCTTCCAGAACGTCATCCGGGTCAGTCGATGGCGGGGGAACTTCGTGCAGCCAGGCATCAAACAGACGCCACGAAACGGCCAGCAGTACCGGCCCGATAAACAGGCCAATCATACCAAAGGCGACCAGGCCGCCGATCACGCCGGAGAGAATCAGGATCATCGGCAGGTCGGCACCCATGCGAATCAGCATCGGGCGAATGACGTTATCCATGGTACCTACCACGCAGCTCCACACCAGCAGCACCGTGCCCCAGGTGGTGTCCCCGGTCCAGTAGAGCCAGATAATACATGGCACTAACACGATCAGCGGCCCAAGCTGCACCAGGCAGGAGAAAATCATCACGACGGTCAGCAGCGTTGCGTAGGGTACGCCAGAGATACCCAGGCCAATCCCGCCCAGCACGGCCTGTACCAGCGCCGTGACCACTACGCCCAGCGCGACCGCGCGAATCGCCTGGCCGGCCAGCAGCACCGCCGCATCACCGCGCTTGGCAGCGAGGCGGGTCGCAAAATAACGCATCCCGAAAGCGACCTTTTCCCCCTGCCAGTACAGCAGGGCGCTAAACAACAGCATCAGCCCGCTGTGCAGCAGGAACCGACCCACGTGGGCCGCTTGACCGACAAACCACGTGGTTGTGGTGCCGATATAAGGGCGAACCTTTGCCATCAGCGCGGTGCCGCCCATATCGAGCAGGCTGTGCCAGCCGCTGTACAGGCGATCGCCGATAAACGGAATGCTGTTCAGCCAGGCGAGGTCCGGCAGGGTTAAGGTGCCGCTGGTGATGGCGTGAATCAGCGGCGTGCTGCCATCAACCAGGCTGTTGACCAGCAGCGCAATCGGAATAACGAACAGTAAAAAAAGCAGTAACGTCATGACCAGCACGGCAAGGCCGCGTCGGCCAAAAAGTACGCGCTGGAACCAAAGCAGCACCGGCCAGGTGGCAATGACGATGGTCGCCGCCCAGGCGAAGCCCAGAATAAACGGCTGAACAATCCATAAACAGGCGATGATCATCAGCGCTAAAAACAGCACCGATAGCAGTATTTGTGGAATATCACGAGGCCGAGGGATGGTGTTCATAAATGCGTTTTACCTTCTGTTGCTCGTCAGCGGACTGACGCAGCGTAAATCCGTTCATTGATAGCAATATCAATAAATTCCCGGCGCTGATTCTGCGACAAAAACTCCCGGGCGTATAAGAAAAAAATGTGATAAAACGATAACGGCACGACGCAAACGATTAATTATTTATACACCGTCTTTTTGCCGTTTGCTGCGAATGCGCAAATCGGCAACATACGGTGCGTACAACACAACATTCAGAAAGGGTCAAGCGTAATGATCCCACAGATTTCCCAGGCACCCGGCGTAGTACAGCTGGTGCTGAATTATTTGCAGGCACTGGAGCAACAAGGTTTTACCGGCGATACCGCCACCCGCTACGCCGACAGGCTAACGATGGCGACCGATAACAGTATCTACCAACTGCTCCCGGATGCGGTGGTATTCCCGCGCTCCACCGCCGATGTCGCGCTGCTGGCTCGTCTGGCGGCGGAAGAACGTTTTCAATCCCTGGTTTTCACCCCGCGCGGCGGCGGCACCGGCACTAACGGGCAGTCGTTGAACCAGGGCATCATTATTGATATGTCCCGCTATATGAATCGCATCATTGAAATCAACCCTGAAGAGGGCTGGGTGCGCGTCGAAGCGGGTGTGATTAAGGATCAGCTTAATCAATATCTTAAGCCCTATGGCTACTTTTTCTCGCCTGAACTGTCGACCAGTAACCGTGCAACGCTGGGCGGGATGATCAATACCGACGCCTCCGGGCAGGGTTCGCTGGTGTACGGTAAAACCTCCGATCACGTGCTGGGCGTGCGCGCCGTGCTGCTGGGCGGCGATATTCTGGATACTCAACCGGTGCCGATCGCGCTGGCCGAAACGCTGGCCAAACAGCAGTCGGCGGTAGGGCGAATCTATCGCACCGTGTTTGAACGCTGTCGCGAAAACCGCCAGCTGATCCTCGACAAATTCCCCAAACTCAACCGCTTCCTGACCGGCTACGACCTGCGTCACGTCTTTAACGATGAGATGACCGAGTTTGACCTGACCCGCATTCTTACCGGTTCGGAAGGGACGCTGGCGTTTATTACCGAAGCGCGTCTGGACATTACGCCGTTGCCGAAGGTGCGCCGGCTGGTCAACATTAAATACGACTCCTTCGACTCGGCGCTGCGCAACGCGCCGTTTATGGTAGAAGCGCGCGCGCTGTCGGTTGAAACCGTTGACTCTAAGGTGTTGAACCTCGCGCGGGAAGACATCGTCTGGCATTCGGTGAATGAACTGATTACCGACGTTCCCGACAAAGACATGCTCGGGCTCAATATCGTGGAGTTCGCCGGTGATGACGATGCGCTGATCGAAGGCCAGGTCAGCGCACTGTGCCAGCGTCTGGATGAACTCATCAGACAGCAAGAAGGCGGCGTGATTGGCTGGCAGCGCTGTAACGAACTGGACGGTATCGAACGTATCTATGCTATGCGTAAAAAGGCCGTCGGCCTGCTTGGTAATGCAAAAGGCGCGGCCAAGCCGATTCCCTTTGCCGAAGATACCTGCGTGCCGCCGGAGCATCTGGCGGACTATATTGTTGAGTTCCGCGCGCTGCTCGATAGCCACGGCCTGAGCTACGGCATGTTTGGCCACGTGGATGCGGGCGTACTGCATGTGCGTCCAGCGCTGGATATGTGCGACCCGCAGCAGGAGATTCTGATGAAGACGATCTCCGATGAGGTGGTGGCGCTGACCGCGAAATACGGCGGTCTGCTGTGGGGCGAGCACGGTAAAGGGTTCCGCGCCGAGTACAGTCCCGCTTTCTTCGGCGAGCAGCTGTACGGCGAACTGCGGAAGGTGAAAGCAGCATTTGACCCGGACAACCGCCTGAACCCGGGCAAAATCTGCCCGCCGGAAGGGATTGATGCGCCAATGATGAAAGTCGATGCGGTGAAGCGCGGCACTTTCGACAGGCAAATTCCGGTCACCGTGCGTTCGGCGTGGCGTGGCGCGATGGAGTGTAACGGCAACGGTCTGTGCTTCAACTTTGACGCTAAAAGCCCAATGTGCCCGTCGATGAAGATCACCAACAACCGGATGCACTCGCCAAAAGGCCGTGCGACCCTGGTGCGCGAATGGCTGCGCCTGTTGGCCGACCGCGGCGTCGATCCGCTGCTGCTGGAAAAAGAGCTTCCGGAGAAACGCGCCAGCCTGCGTGCGCTGGTCGAGCGCACCCGTAATAGCTGGCATGCGCGCAAGGGCGAGTATGATTTTTCGCATGAGGTTAAAGAGGCCATGTCCGGCTGTCTGGCCTGCAAAGCCTGTTCAACCCAGTGCCCGATTAAAATCGACGTGCCGGAGTTTCGCTCCCGCTTCCTGCAGCTCTACCACACGCGCTATCTGCGCCCGGTGCGCGATCATCTGGTCGCGACGGTGGAAAGCTACGCGCCGCTGATGGCCCGCGCGCCGAAAACCTTTAACTTCTTTATGAGCCAGCCGCTGGTGCGTAAGCTGTCGGAAAAACACATCGGCATGGTCGATCTGCCGCTGCTTTCCGCGCCGTCGCTGCAAAAGCAGATGGTGACGCACCGTTCTGCCAATATGACGCTGGAGCAGCTGGAAACGCTCACTCCGGCGCAAAAAGCGCAGACTGTGCTGGTTGTACAGGATCCCTTCACCAGCTATTACGATGCTCAGGTAGTGGCCGATTTTGTCCGGCTCATCGACAAGCTTGGCTACCAGCCGGTGCTGCTGCCGTTTTCACCGAACGGTAAGGCACAGCATATTAAAGGCTTTGTTACCCGTTTCACCAAAACGGCGCAGAAAACCGCCGACTACCTGAACCGGGTGGCGGCGCTGGGGATGCCGATGGTAGGCGTCGATCCAGCGTTGGTGCTGTGCTATCGCGACGAATACAACCAGGTTCTGGGCGACAAACGCGGCGACTTCAACGTGATGCTGGTGCACGAATGGCTGCCGCAGGCGCTGGCACAACGTGAAAGCCCGCCGCCGTCGGGTGAGGCCTGGTATCTGTTCGGCCACTGCACGGAAGTGACCGCGCTGCCGACGGCACCGAAACAGTGGGCGTCTATCTTTGCGCGCTTTGGCGCCACGCTTGAGAACGTTAGCGTCGGCTGCTGCGGTATGGCGGGCACCTACGGCCATGAAGTGAAGAATCACGCCAATTCGTTGGGCATTTATGCGCTATCGTGGCAGCAGGCGATGCAGCGCCTGCCGCGCAACCGCTGTCTGGCAACCGGCTATTCCTGCCGCAGCCAGGTGAAGCGCGTTGAAGGTAACGGCGTACGCCATCCCCTGCAGGCTTTACTGGAGATTATCGGATGATCTGGAGACGGCAAACCACGCTGGAGGCATTGAACGCGATGGGCGAGGGCAATATGGTCGGGCTGCTGGATATTCAGTTCGACAGTATTGGCGACGATTCGCTGGAAGCCACCATGCCGGTAGACCACCGTACTCATCAGCCGTTTGGCCTGCTGCATGGCGGCGCGTCGGTGGTGCTGGCTGAAACCCTCGGGTCGGTGGCTGGATATCTGTGTACGGAGGGCGATCAGCGGGTGGTGGGGCTGGAGGTGAATGCCAACCATATCCGCTCTGCGCGCAGCGGGCGGGTACGCGGAGTGTGCAAAGCGCTGCATGCCGGGCGGCGCCATCAGGTCTGGCAGATTGAAATCTTCGACGATGAAGGGCGGCTTTGCTGCTCCTCGCGGCTGACGACGGCAGTCGTATAAGCCCTCAGGAAAAACGCGCTTCCCTGTGGGGAGCGCGTTCAGATGGCTCACAAACCAGCCCGCGCTGTGCCGGATGGCGTCGCAAGCGACTTATCTGGCCTATAACGGATGTCGATTTCAATCAGTGACGCCATCCACGTAGGCCTGATAAGCGTAGCGCCATCGGGCTTTCGGACGTGGTCATCAGTCTTAACGCACTTACGCCTCGATCGGCGTTAAATATTCCAGCCGTAGCGGCTCGGCCAGCAGAGTATCCATTTGCCCAACAAACGCCTGAAAGTGCGCCTGCGATACATGATGGTCCAGCGCAGCCTGGTCGCGCCAGCGCTCGTGCATGTAAAATGTCTCTGGTTCATCGCGCCGTTGAAACAGCGCGTACTCGAGGTTGCCTGGCTCCTCACGCGTGGGTCGCAGCAGAGCGCTTAGCGCCTCGCGCAGCGCCTGCGTTTTTCCCGGTTGGGCCTTCAGCACGGCAAGTATCGCGATCATCCTAAAACCCCTCCAGCACGATTTTTCCAACCGCGCGGCCGGTTTCGAGCTGAGCGTGCGCCCGTTGCAGGTTTTCAGCGTTAATCACGCCGTAATGCTCGCCCAGCGTGGTGCGAATAACCTGAGTATCTATCAGCGTCGCCACTTCAGACAGTAAACGGTGCTGTGCATCCATGTCTTTGGTCTCAAACATTGAACGGGTGAACATAAACTCCCAGTGCAGCGAAAGACTTTTTAGCTTCAGCGGCGCCACGTCGAGGTGCTCCGGGTCATCAATGAGCGCCAGTTTTCCCTGTGGGGCCAGCACGTTAATAAGCTCTAAATAGTGTTCTGCCGTATTATTCAGGCTGGCAACGTGCGTGACGGCGGGGACGCCAATGCGTGCCAGCTCGTCGCTCAGCGGTTGACTGTGATCGATAACATAGTGGGCGCCAGCCTCACGCACCCACTGCTGACTGGCTGGGCGAGACGCGGTACCGATGACCGTCATGTTCGTCAGTTTACGGGCAAGCTGAGTCAGAATAGAGCCGACACCGCCCGCCGCGCCGACAATGAGCAGCGTATCGCCCTCATTGCCGCCGCGGGCAACGCCCAGACGGTCGAACAACAGTTCCCAGGCGGTAATGGCGGTCAGCGGCAGCGCGGCGGCTGCGGCGTTATCCAGGGTACGCGGCTTCAGTGCGACGATACGTTCATCCACCCGCTGAAATTCGCTGTTGCTGCCAGGACGACCGAGTGCGCCGGCATACCAGACTTCATCGCCGGGTGTGAAAAGGGTCACACGTTCGCCGACGGCTTTGACGACGCCAACGGCATCCCAGCCGAGCACGCGCGGCGTCTCGCCTGAAAAACCGGCGCGCACTTTAGCATCGACGGGGTTGACGGAAATCGCTTTGATCTCCACCAGCAGGTCGTGGCCCGCAGCTTGTGGAACGGGCAGGGAAATCTCTTGAATAAACGGAATGTTGCTGCCGTCTGCGGCGGCTCTGGTAATGGCAAAGGCTTTCATCATGGCTCCAGGTCTGATTTGTCTTACCCGGATAATAAAAATAAGCGATGAAGAGAAAAACGGCGTCGCGGCGATAAGACTTATACGCAAACCGCGAAAATCACGCCGTGGGCTAACGATGTTCGAAGAAAATTTCTTCCTCTTCCATGCGTTCTTCAATCTGCCGGGTCACGCGCTGTAGCGCCGCCAGATGCTTTTCCGCCGCTTGCTCAATGGTCATCGCCTTCGCGATATAGACCAGATTCAGGCAGCCGATAACCCGCGCCTGGCTTCGTACCGGTACGGCGATGGAGGCGATTTTTTGCTCCAGCTGCCAGCCCTGAAAGTTTTCGCCGTAGCCGTTTTTCCGCGTACGTTCGAGTATCGCGTGCAGTTTTTCCGGCTCGCGGGCCAGTTGGTATTCCTCTTCCGGGCGGGCGGCCAGCATTTCAATAATGGGCTGACGCTCATGCTCAGGCGAAAAAGCCAGCCACGTCAGGCCAGACGCGGTCAACAGCAGCGGCAGGCGTCGGCCCACCATGGCGCGGTGGAAGGAGAGGCGACTGAAACGGTGGGTGGTTTCCCGTACGACCATGGCATCAACGTCGAGCGTGGTTAAATCGGTGGGCCAAATGACCTCGCGCAATAATTCTCCAAGTAGCGGCGTTGCAAGTGCAGAAATCCAATGTTCGTCACGAAATCCCTCACTTAACTGCCGCACTTTCATCGTCAAACGGAAGCTGTCGTCTGACAAACTGCGCCGCACATACCCCTCCTCCTGAAGGGTCTCCAGCAGCCTGCGTACGGTGGTGCGGTGCAGGCCGCTAAACTCCGCCAGCGTCGCGGTTGACGCGCCTCCGTCGAATTTATTTAACAAATTAAGTAACAATAAACCCCGCGTTAATCCCCGCACGGTTTTGTAATCGGTCGCCTCGTTATTCTTCATATTTCCTGACATTTTTATATCTAAAACAACGTTGTGCACCTGGTGCACATCCTGGTCTGTTTTGATTGTAGCCTAAATTCCCGGACATATACTGCGCTCATTATAAAAATATGTTTACAACAAATTAACAGTCGAGCATGTGCGTTAACAGCACCAACCCGGCTGGTCCGATTCGTGAGGTATTGAAGATGACAACATCAAATCCGGATATTCAACCTGCAGTACAACACCATGTTCAGGTCGCTATCGCTGGCGCGGGTCCGGTAGGGCTGATGATGGCGAACTACCTGGGACAGATGGGCGTGGAGGTGCTGGTTGTCGAGAAGCTGGATAAATTAATCGACTATCCGCGCGCCATCGGCATTGATGATGAAGCGCTGCGCACCATGCAGTCTGTCGGGCTGGTCGATAACGTGCTGCCACACACTACGCCGTGGCATGCCATGCGTTTCCTGACCCCGAAAGGCCGCTGCTTTGCTGATATCCAGTCGATGACCGACGAATTTGGCTGGTCGCGCCGCAACGCGTTTATCCAGCCGCAGGTCGATGAGGTGATGTATCAAGGCCTGAGCCGTTTCCCGAACGTGCGCTGCCTGTTCTCCCGTGAACTGGAGGCGTTCACCCAAAAAGGTGACACCGTCACCATTAATCTGAAAGGCCCTGAGGGCGAACGTGAAACCGTACAGGCTAACTGGCTGGTGGCCTGCGACGGTGGCGCCAGCTTTATTCGCCGTACGCTGAACGTACCGTTTGAAGGTAAAACGGCGCCCAACCAGTGGATCGTGATTGATATTGCTAATGACCCGCTGGCTACGCCGCACATCTATTTGTGCTGTGACCCGGTGCGCCCTTACGTGTCGGCAGCGCTGCCGCACGGCGTGCGCCGCTTTGAATTCATGGTGATGCCGGGCGAAACCGAAGCCCAGTTGAGCGAGCCGGAGAATATGCGTCGCCTGCTGAGTCAGGTGCTACCGGATCCGGATAACGTCGAGCTGATTCGCCAGCGTGTATATACCCATAACGCCCGTATCGCAGAACGCTTCCGTATCGATCGCGTGCTGTTGGCCGGTGATGCGGCCCACATCATGCCGGTCTGGCAGGGGCAAGGCTACAACAGCGGTATGCGCGATGCTTTCAACCTGGCATGGAAGCTGGCGATGGTGGTCAACGGCAAAGCGGGCGAGACGCTGCTGGACACGTATCAGCAGGAACGCCGCGACCATGCCAAAGCCATGATCGATCTCTCGGTGACCGCTGGCAACGTACTGGCACCGGCAAAACGCTGGCACGGTACGGTGCGTGACGGCATCTCCTGGCTGCTGAACTACATTCCACCGGTAAAACGCTACTTCCTGGAAATGCGCTTTAAACCGATGCCGCAGTACCGCGAAGGCGCGCTGTTGCTGGAAGCTAACGCTAAAAATTCACCGGTCGGCAAGATGTTTATCCAACCGAAAGTGACCCGCGAAAACGGTGAGGTGGTGCTGCTGGATGAGGTTATTGGACCGAAGTTTGCCGTGATTGCCTGGGGCTGCAACCCGCTGTGGGGTATGAGCGACAGTCAAATCGCGCAATGGCGCGCGCTGGGAACCTGTTTTATTCAGGTGGTGCCGGATGTGCAGATCCGTACGCCGCAGGACAATTTCACCGGCGTGATACGTCTCGGCGATAGCCAGAATCGGCTGAAAACATGGTTTGCGGCGCAGAACGCTTCCCTGGTGGTGGTACGCCCGGACCGCTTTGTTGCTGCGCTGGCCATTCCACAGACGCTGAATACAACCCTCGACCAACTTGCTCAGGCGATGGCGCTGACCCCCGCGACATCGGGTCTGGCTGAAGAGAAGGTGGCCTGAAATGAATGCATACCTGCACTGTCTTTCCCACACGCCGCTGGTGGGCTATGTCGACCCCGCACAGGAGGTGCTGGACGAAGTTAACGGCGTGATTAGTGAAGCGCGCGCGCGCATTGCGGCATTTGACCCGGAGCTGGTGGTGCTGTTCGCACCGGACCACTACAACGGCTTTTTCTATGACGTCATGCCGCCGTTTTGCTTAGGCATCGGCGCCACCTCCATCGGCGACTTTTCCAGCGCGGCAGGGGTATTGCCGGTACCGACGGCGCTGGCGGAAGCCTGCGCTCACTCGGTGATGAAAAGCGGTATCGATCTGGCGGTTTCCTACTGTATGCAGGTCGATCACGGTTTTGCCCAGCCGCTGGAGCTGCTGCTTGGCGGGCTGGACAAACTGCCGGTACTGCCGGTGTTTATCAATGGCGTCGCCACGCCGCTGCCGGGTTTCCAGCGTACGCGCATGCTCGGCGAGGCCATGGGGCGCTTCCTGTCGACGCTGAATAAACGGGTGCTGATCTTAGGATCCGGTGGCCTGTCGCACCAGCCGCCGGTACCGGAGCTGGCGAAGGTGGACGCCCATATGCGCGATCGCCTGCTCGGCAGCGGTAAACAGCTGCCGCCCGACGAGCGTGAGCTGCGCCAGCGTCGGGTCATTGAAGCGGCTGAACGCTTTGTTGAAGACCAGAAAACGCTGCACCCGCTGAACCCCATCTGGGACAACCAGTTTATGACGTTGCTGGAACAGGGCCGCCTGACGGAGCTCGATGCTATCAGCAATGAAGAACTTTCGGCGATCGCCGGCAAATCGACCCACGAAGTGAAAACCTGGGCTGCGGCGTTTGCCACGCTTGCCGCCATGGGGCGCTACCGCGCCGAAGGCCGCTACTATCGGCCGATCCCGGAATGGATCGCCGGCTTTGGCTCACTGAGCGCCATGACAACGAATTGATTAAGCAGGAGATTATGATGAGCTATCAACCACAAACCGAATCTGCAACCAGCCGTTTTCTTAACGTGGAAGAGGCCGGACAAACGCTGCGCATCCACTACAACGACTGCGGCCAGGGCGATGAAACCGTCGTGCTGCTGCACGGTTCCGGACCGGGGGCAACCGGCTGGGCGAACTTCAGCCGCAATATCGATCCGCTGGTGGAGGCGGGCTATCGCGTACTGCTGCTGGACTGCCCGGGCTGGGGCAAAAGTGACTCGATCGTGAACACGGGCTCTCGCTCCGATTTGAACGCCCGTATTCTGAAAAGCGTGGTCGATCGGTTGGATATCGAGAAAGTACACCTGCTCGGTAACTCTATGGGTGGGCACAGCGCGGTGGCCTTTACGCTGACCTGGCCTGAACGCGTCGGCAAACTGGTACTGATGGGCGGTGGCACCGGCGGCATGAGTCTGTTCACACCGATGCCGACGGAAGGCATCAAGCTGCTGAACGCGCTGTATCGCGAACCGACCATCGAAAATCTCAAAAAGATGATGAGCATTTTCGTTTATGACACTCGCGATTTGACCGACGCGCTGTTTGAAGCCCGTCTGAACAACATGCTGTCGCGCCGTGACCACCTGGAAAACTTTATTAAGAGCCTGGAAGCCAACCCGAAACAGTTCCCGGATTTCGGCCCGCGGCTGGGTGAAATTAGCGCGCCGACCCTGGTGGTCTGGGGGCGTAACGACCGTTTTGTCCCGATGGATGCGGGCCTGCGACTGCTCTCCGGGATTGCCGGTTCCGAACTGCATATTTACCGCGATTGCGGCCACTGGGCACAGTGGGAGCACGCAGAGGAGTTTAACCAGCTGGTGCTGAATTTCCTGGCGCGTCAATAAGGAGCCGCAATGTCTACCGATTCTTTGGCCACACTGGCCGCCGCGCTGCGCGAAGCAGAACGCACCGGGGTGGCGATCGCGCCGCTGCGCGAGATGATTGGTCTCGATAACGCCGAAGCCGCGTATGCCATTCAGCGCCTGAACGTCGAATTTGGTGTGGCGCAGGGCCGCCGCATCGTGGGGCGCAAAGTGGGTTTGACCCACCCGAAAGTCCAGCAACAGCTGGGCGTCGACCAGCCGGATTTTGGCACCCTGTTTGCGGATATGTGCTACGGCGATAACGAGACCATTCCCTTCGACCGCGTGCTGCAGCCGAAGATTGAAGCCGAGATCGCCCTGGTGCTGAACCGCGATCTGCCGCATGCCGACACCACCTTTGATGAACTGTATAACGCCATTGAGTGGGTGGTCCCGGCGCTTGAAGTGGTGGGCAGCCGCGTGCGCGACTGGTCTATTAAGTTTGTTGACACCGTCGCCGACAACGCCTCCTGCGGCGTGTACGTGGTCGGCGGCCCGGCGCAGCGTCCAGCCGCGCTGGACCTGAAAAACTGCGCGATGACCATGACCCGCAATCACGAAGAGGTGTCCAGCGGTCGCGGCAGCGAATGTCTGGGTCACCCGCTGAACGCCGCCGTCTGGCTGGCGCGCAAAATGGCCAGTCTCGGCGAGCCGCTACGTGCGGGGGATATCGTACTCACCGGCGCACTGGGGCCGATGGTCGCGGTCAAACCGGGCGATCGTTTTGAGGCGGTTATCGAGGGCATTGGCTCGGTTGCCGCGACCTTTTCAGAGCAAGAAGGAAGTCAGTCATGAGCAAATGTAAAGTCGCCATTATCGGTTCAGGCAATATCGGCACTGACCTGATGATCAAAATTCTGCGTCACGGTAAGCATCTGGAGATGTCGGTGATGGTTGGCATTGATCCGAACTCTGACGGCCTGGCGCGTGCGGCGCGTATGGGCGTCGCCACCACTCACGAAGGGGTGAGCGGATTAATGGCGATGGCGGAATTTGCCGACATTGATATCGTATTCGATGCCACCAGCGCGGGCGCGCACGTGAAAAATGACGCCGCGCTGCGTAAGGCAAAGCCGGGTATCCGCCTGATTGACCTGACGCCAGCGGCGATTGGCCCGTACTGCGTGCCGGTCGTTAACCTCGACAAAAATCTGTCGCAGGGCAACGTCAACATGGTGACCTGCGGCGGCCAGGCTACCATCCCAATGGTGGCGGCGGTTTCCCGCGTGGCAAAAGTTCACTACGCGGAAATTATTGCCTCTATCTCCAGCAAATCCGCGGGCCCGGGCACCCGCGCGAATATCGACGAGTTTACGGAAACAACGTCGCAAGCGATTGAAGTGGTTGGCGGTGCGGCGAAGGGGAAAGCGATTATTATCCTCAACCCGGCCGAACCGCCGGTGATGATGCGCGACACGGTATACGTGCTGAGCGAAGCGGCCTCGCAGGCTGAAATTGAGGCTTCCATCGAAGCGATGGCGGCAGCGGTACAGGCCTACGTGCCGGGCTACCGTCTGAAGCAAAAAGTGCAGTTCGAGGTTATCCCGCAGGATAAACCGGTGAACATTCCCGGCGTGGGTCAGTTCTCCGGGCTGAAAACGGCCGTGTATCTGGAAGTCGAAGGTGCCGCTCACTATCTGCCGGCCTACGCCGGAAACCTCGACATTATGACCTCGGCGGCAATGTCTACCGCTGAAAAAATGGCCCAAACGCTGGTTAAAGTGGCAGGAGAAGTCGCATGAACGGTAAAAAACTCTATATCTCAGATGTGACGTTACGCGACGGGATGCACGCCATCCGCCACCAGTATTCGCTGGACCACGTTCGGCAGATAGCCAGGGCGCTGGACGATGCGCGCGTCGACTCGATTGAAGTTGCGCACGGCGACGGCCTGCAGGGATCCAGCTTTAACTACGGCTTTGGCGCGCACAGCGATATCGAGTGGATCGCTGCGGCGGCGGAAGTGGTGCAACATGCCAAAATCGCCACGCTACTGATCCCGGGTATCGGCACGCTGCACGACCTGCAAAATGCCTATCAGGCAGGGGCCCGCGTGGTGCGTGTGGCGACGCATTGCACCGAAGCAGACGTTTCCGCGCAGCATATTGCCTACGCCCGCGAACTCGGGATGGACACCGTCGGTTTTCTGATGATGAGCCATATGACCACGCCGGAAAATCTGGCGAAGCAGGCAAAACTGATGGAAGGCTACGGCGCAACCTGTATTTATGTGGTGGACTCCGGCGGCGCAATGAACATGAACGATATTCGCGATCGCTTCCGCGCGCTGAAAGAGGTGCTTAAACCGGAAACGCAAACCGGTATGCACGCGCACCATAACCTGAGCCTTGGCGTTGCCAACTCGCTGGTGGCGGTAGAAGAGGGCTGTGACCGTATTGACGCCAGCCTTGCGGGAATGGGTGCCGGTGCCGGTAACGCGCCGCTGGAAGTGTTTATCGCCGCCGCTGACAAGCAGGGCTGGCAGCACGGTACTGACCTGTATGCGCTGATGGCGGCAGCGGACGATCTGGTGCGTCCGTTACAGGATCGTCCGGTACGCGTCGATCGTGAAACGCTGGCGCTCGGCTATGCCGGCGTCTACTCCAGCTTCCTGCGTCACAGCGAAGTGGCAGCGGCGCGTTATGGTCTCAGCGCGGTTGATATCCTGGTTGAACTGGGCAAACGCCGAATGGTGGGTGGCCAGGAAGACATGATCGTCGACGTGGCGTTGGATCTGAAAGCCAAAGCGCAGGCTTGATAACGATCCGGTCGGCAATGTACTGACCGGGCGAACGAAAATGAAAAAATAACGCGGCCGGCAACGTATCGGCCGCCTTTCACCTGTTCTCTACAGAAGGTAGCACGATGTCGAATATTACTCACGTTTCCTCACCGCCGAAAACGTCCCGCCTGATGCAGACCGTCGGGCTTTGCTTTTTGGTCGCCCTGATGGAAGGGCTCGATTTACAGGCCGCGGGTATTGCTGCGGTGGGCATTGCCCAGGCATTCTCGCTGGATAAAATGCAGATGGGCTGGATTTTCAGCGCCGGGATACTGGGTCTGCTGCCAGGGGCGCTGTTTGGCGGTATGCTGGCCGACCGACATGGCCGCAAGAAGGTGCTGCTGGGCTCGGTAGTGCTGTTTGGCCTGTTTTCGATTGTGACCGCGCTGGCGTGGGATTTCCCGTCGCTGGTATTTGCCCGTTTTATGACCGGTGCGGGGCTGGGTGCGGCACTGCCGAATCTGATTGCGCTCACTTCCGAAGCGGCGGGGCCACGTTTTCGCGGTACCGCAGTGAGCCTGATGTACTGCGGGGTGCCGATTGGCGCGGCGCTGGCTGCCGCCATGGGGTTCAGCGGCCTGACGCAGGCCTGGCAGACGATTTTCTGGGTTGGCGGTATTGTGCCGCTGTTGTTGGTTCCGCTGCTGATGCTCCGCCTGCCGGAGTCGCAGGCGTTTAGCCGTCAGCAGCAGGATGCCCCGGCGCCGCTGCGGGCCATTTTTGCATCCGGTACCGCCTCATCAACGCTGCTGCTGTGGCTGTGTTACTTCTTCACCCTGCTGGTGGTGTATATGCTGATTAACTGGCTGCAGATGCTGCTGGTCGATCAGGGCTTTAGCCGCCCGCAGGCTGCCGGCGTGATGTTCGCACTGCAAATGGGGGCGGCGCTGGGTACGCTGATGCTGGGTGCGTTGATGGACAAACTCAGCCCGCTCAAAATGTCGCTGTTGATTTACTGCGGAATGCTGGCGTCGCTGATTTCACTGGGTATGGCGAACTCATTGGCCATGATGCTGGTATCAGGTTTTGTCGCGGGGATGTTTGCGACCGGTGGGCAGAGCGTGCTTTATGCCCTGGCGCCGCTGTTTTACGGCACCGAAATTCGCGCTACTGGCGTTGGCACGGCGGTAGCGGTCGGGCGGCTGGGGGCGATGAGCGGCCCGCTGCTGGCCGGAAAAATGCTGGCGCTGGGCACCGGCACCGTGGGGGTGATGGCCGCCTCCGCGCCGGGGATTGTGCTGGCGGGCGTGGCGGTGTTCTGGCTGATGAATCGCCATCAGCGCAGCGTGGCGGAGGAAAGCGCGGGATGATAATGGGGGCGTCGCTGGCGACGCCATCCGGCACAGGGGGCCTTAATGGGCTCCCTTTTTTATGCGTGATGATTAATCAAAAGCGCTGCTCGGGCACAATTTAACGCCGTCCGTTTTCCAGCGAACCATTTTGGCGTTGGCATCGAGATCTTTTACCGATACAGAATCACCGGAATATAACGATCCGGTGACGATAATATCGTAATTGTGGTTCGGCTGCGGGACGAAATCAGAATAGGATGTGGTGCTGGCGTAATGCACGATATCAATGAGTTGCCCCGGTTTGATGGTAAATTCATTGATAAATGCGCCCTTAACATCGTTTGATGCCGGCATGTCTGAGAGGCGTTTGTTTCCGGTTACCGGAATGCCAATGATCGCCAGTCCGGAGGTAATTCGCCTTTCCAGTACTTTCTTATAGCAGCCATCAGGCTGCTTTTCATAAAACTGCAATGCGGTATTGCCAGAGGTGCTGGCGCGAATACGCGCGGCATCATTACCTTTGTAATCTTCAAGCGCAGGTCGGAAACCGGCGGTGCATCCACTCAGAAGTACGGCGACCAGGCCACTGACTAAAATATTTTTATACATTTTTATCCGTGATAATAATTTTTATTAAGGACGAAGGAGGATGTTGCTTTTAATTATTCAAGACCTTTTATAAACGCAATACTACACGTGATTTCAGGCATTACTTTATTCGTAATGCTATGATTCACAGTGGTTTCTTGGTTTGGTTAACGTTATCGTGCCAGAATGTTTTTTTCAACACTAAAATAGGCTGCTTGCTGAGCAGGGAACTGACGTGATGGAATAAACGCTATTTGCCGCGCAAAGCGTTAAAAGCCATCTATTCTTGTTGAGCGCCTTTGCGCGATGGTTAAGAATAGAATGACACTTCACGATGCGACAGGCAGGACGTTATGACCCAGTACAGTACGTTTTCCCTTGGTTCTCAATTTGTTAATCGTCTCGGATACGGGGCGATGCAGCTGGCCGGTCCCGGTGTCTTTGGCCCGCCAAAAGACCGCCATGCGGCGATTTCCGTGTTACGCGAAGCTCTCGAACTGGGCGTCAATCACATTGATACCAGCGACTTTTACGGCCCGCATATCACCAATCAGATTATCCGTGAAGCGCTGCATCCGTACGCCGACGATCTGACCATTGTCACTAAAATCGGCGCCCGCCGCGGCGATGACGCGTCCTGGCTACCGGCATTTTCCGCCGCAGAACTCAAGCAGGCGGTGCATGATAATCTACGCAATCTGGGCCTCGACGTGCTTGATGTGGTCAATATGCGGGTGATGATTGGCGACGGACATGGGCCGCGAGAAGGCGATATTGAGGCCAGCATTAGCGTACTGGCAGAACTGCAGCAGCAGGGGTTGGTGAAGCATATTGGCCTGAGCAACGTCACCCCGGCGCAGGTCGCGCAGGCGCGTCAAATTGTGCCGATTGTTTGCGTTCAGAACGAATACAATATTGCTCACCGCGCCGACGATGCGCTGATTGACGCACTGGCGCACGACGGTATTGCCTACGTGCCGTTCTTCCCGCTTGGCGGTTTCTCACCGCTGCAATCCACCACGCTCAATCGCGTTGCCGCCGAACTGGGCGCGACGCCAATGCAGGTGGCTCTGGCCTGGCTGTTGCACCGCTCGCCAAATATTTTGCTGATCCCTGGTACGTCGTCAGTGGCGCACCTGAGGGAAAACATGGCTGCGGCGCAGCTGCCGCTGCCGTCCGAGGCGCAGGCGACGCTTGACGGAATTGCTGCTAAAGGCTAACGGGAGGTCACATGACGCAAACGCTCTCGGCCCGGTGCCACTGCGGCGCGGTCGCGTTCACCGTTACGCTGAGCGAGGGTTTTAACACCGCACGGCGCTGTAACTGTTCCTATTGCCGGATGCGCGGCGCGGTGGCCGTGTCTGCACCGTTGGCGGAGATTAAGGTGCTGCGCGGGCGAGATAAGCTGACTGAATACCGCTTTAATACCGGCGAAGCGGTGCATTTTTTCTGTTCGGTATGCGGAATCTATACCTTCCACCAGCGTCGTTCTAATCCGCAGCAATATGGCGTTAACGTTGCGTGCATTGAAGGCGTATCGCCGTTTGATTTTGCCTGCGTAGAGGTCGTTGATGGTGCGAATCACACCAAAGATGGCGGCAGCGGCGGGGTAGTCGGGTATTTACGCTACGAAGGTATAAAGTCGGAATAAAAAAAAGCCCTGCTTTGAGCAGGGCTTGTCAATTTCAGGGCAATTAAGCCACCAGGCTATCAATCGCCGCTTTCGCGTCAGCAGACGCTTTTGCCGCCATTTCCGGACCGTAAGCGATGCCTTCAGCGAAGACCACGTTCACGTCGGTGATGCCGATGAAGCCCAGGAACACGTTCAGGTACGGGGTGATCAGGTCGGTCGGGGTATCTTTATGGATGCCGCCGCGGCTGGTCAGTACGATAGCGCGTTTACCGGTCACCAGGCCTTCTGGACCTTTCTCGGTGTAACGGAAGGTCACGCCGGCACGGGCAATCAGGTCAAAATAGTTTTTCAACTGAGTTGGGATGTTGAAGTTGTACATCGGCGCAGCAATAACAATCACGTCGTGCGCTTTCAGTTCAGCAATCAGCTCATCAGACAGCGTCAGCGCTTCCTGCTGGCGCGGGGTCAGCGGGGAATCGCTCGGACGCAGCGCACCTACCAGTTCACCATCCAGTACCGGAATCGGGTTGGCGGCCAGGTCACGCACGGTGATTTCGTCAGCGGAGTGCTTTTCGCGCCACTGTTCAACGAAATAATCGGACAGCTGACCTGATTGAGAGTAGCCTGCCAGGATGCTGGATTTCAGAACTAATACTTTGCTCATTGGGTGATTCCTTATATTTGATTGACGGGCTGTGCCCTGTTGCTTGCTGACACTCTATTCACATTCCTGCCGCAGGGATAGCGCAATATATCGAATTCTATATTCAGTTTTTTTGAACAAGGCAACAAATGCGCAAATGTGGTACTCTAGGACCATACTTTATAAGCGTTTTTTACAGGCACTCCGCTGCCCGATAACACTATGACAGAACAACAAAAAATCACCTTCGCCACGCTCAGCCAGCGCCTTGACGCGCTGACGCTGCGGGATAAACAGCGTTTTGCCCGCCGTCTGCACGGCGTGAAGAAGGTTAAAAATCCTGATGCTCAACAGGCCATTTACCAGGAGATGGCGCAGGAAATTGAACAGGCGGCAGGTAAGGTTGTGCTACGCGAAGCGTCACGTCCGGCGATTGAATACCCGGAAAACCTGCCCGTCAGCCAGAAGAAACAGGATATCCTTAACGCCGTTCGCGACCACCAGGTGGTGATCGTTGCCGGTGAAACAGGTTCGGGTAAAACCACCCAGCTGCCAAAAATCTGTATGGAGCTGGGACGCGGGATTAAAGGCCTGATTGGCCATACCCAGCCGCGTCGTCTGGCGGCGCGCACCGTGGCTAACCGTATTGCAGAAGAGTTAAAAACCGAGCCGGGCGGCTGCATCGGTTATAAAGTGCGTTTCAGCGACCACGTCAGCGATAACACGATGGTCAAGCTGATGACCGACGGTATTCTGCTGGCGGAAATTCAGCAGGACCGTCTGCTGATGCAGTACGACACCATTATTATCGATGAAGCGCACGAACGTAGTCTGAACATCGACTTCCTGCTCGGCTACCTGAAAGAGCTATTGCCGCGTCGCCCCGATCTGAAAGTCATTATCACTTCCGCAACGATCGACCCGGAGCGCTTCTCCCGTCACTTTAATAACGCGCCGATCATTGAAGTCTCCGGCCGGACTTATCCGGTAGAAGTGCGTTATCGACCCATCGTGGAAGAGGCGGACGATACTGAGCGCGATCAGCTACAGGCGATTTTTGACGCGGTTGATGAACTGGGTCAGGAAAGCCCTGGCGACATCCTGATCTTTATGAGCGGTGAACGTGAAATTCGGGATACCGCCGATGCGCTCAACAAACGCGACCTGCGCCACACCGAAATTTTGCCGCTGTACGCGCGGTTGTCGAACAGCGAACAGAACCGCGTGTTCCAGCCGCACAGCGGGCGTCGCATTGTGCTGGCGACCAACGTGGCGGAAACGTCGCTCACCGTACCGGGCATCAAGTACGTTATTGACCCGGGCACGGCGCGTATCAGTCGCTACAGCTACCGCACCAAGGTTCAGCGTCTGCCTATTGAGCCGGTCTCACAGGCCTCCGCCAACCAGCGTAAAGGCCGCTGTGGCCGTGTGTCGGAAGGGATCTGTATTCGTCTGTATTCTGAAGACGACTTCCTGTCGCGCCCGGAGTTTACCGACCCGGAAATTCTGCGCACCAACCTGGCATCGGTCATTCTGCAAATGACCGCGCTGGGGCTGGGTGATATCGCCGCGTTTCCGTTTGTTGAAGCGCCCGATAAACGCAACATTCAGGATGGTGTACGTCTGCTGGAAGAGCTGAGCGCCATCACCACCGACGAGCAGCAAACCGCTTACAAGCTGACGCCGCTGGGGCGTCAGCTTAGCCAACTGCCGGTTGACCCACGTCTGGCGCGTATGGTGCTGGAAGCGCAGAAACACGGCTGCGTGCGCGAGGCGATGATTATCACCTCCGCGCTGTCTATTCAGGATCCGCGCGAGCGGCCGATGGACAAACAGCAGGCGTCCGATGAAAAACATCGCCGTTTCCATGATAAGGAGTCCGACTTCCTGGCGTTCGTCAACCTGTGGAATTACCTTGGTGAACAGCAGAAAGCGTTGTCGTCAAATCAGTTCCGCCGCCAGTGTAAGCAGGATTTTCTTAACTATCTGCGCGTACGGGAATGGCAGGATATCTACACCCAGCTGCGCCAGGTGGTGAAAGAGCTGGGCATTCCGGTTAACAGCGAACCGGCGGAGTACCGTGAGATACATATCGCGCTGCTTACCGGTCTGCTTTCGCACATCGGTATGAAAGATGCCGACAAGCAGGAATTCACCGGCGCACGCAACGCGCGCTTCTCTATCTTCCCGGGCTCCGGGCTGTTCAAGAAGCCGCCTAAATGGACCATGGTTGCCGAACTGGTGGAAACCTGCCGCCTGTGGGGGCGTATTGCCGCGCGAATCGATCCGGAATGGGTGGAGCCGGTTGCGCAGCATTTGATCAAACGCTCTTACAGTGAACCGCACTGGGAACGCGCGCAGGGCGCGGTGATGGCGACGGAGAAGGTGACCGTCTACGGCCTGCCGATTGTCGCTGCGCGTAAGGTCAACTACAGCCAGATCGATCCGGCGCTGTGTCGTGAGCTGTTTATTCGCCATGCGCTGGTGGAGGGGGATTGGCAGACACGCCACGCTTTCTTCCGCGATAACCTGAAGCTGCGTACCGAAATTGAAGAGCTGGAGCATAAATCGCGCCGTCGCGACATCCTGGTGGATGACGAGACGATGTTTGAATTTTACGACCAGCGCATCAGCCATGAGGTGATTTCCGCGCGCCACTTTGATAAGTGGTGGAAACAGGCCAGCCGTGAAACGCCGGATCTGCTCAATTTTGAGAAGAGCATGCTGATTAAAGAGGGGGCGGAGCAGGTCAGCAAGCTGGACTACCCGAACTTCTGGCACCAGGGCAACCTGAAGCTGCGCCTCTCTTATCAGTTTGAACCCGGTGCTGACGCCGATGGCGTGACGGTGCATATTCCGCTGCCGCTGCTCAATCAGGTGGATGACGCCGGGTTTGAATGGCAGATCCCGGGCCTGCGCCGTGAGCTGATTATCGCGCTGATTAAATCACTGCCGAAGCCGGTGCGCCGCAACTTTGTGCCTGCGCCGAACTACGCGGAAGCGCTGTTAGGCCGCGTCACGCCGTTTGAACAACCGCTGCTCGATGCGATGGAGCGCGAGCTGCGCCGGATGACCGGCGTGACCGTTGACCGTGAGTCCTGGCAGTGGGATCAGGTGCCCGATCACCTGAAAATTACCTTCCGCGTCGTTGACGATAAAAACAAGAAGCTTCAGGAAGGCCGCTCGCTGCAGGAATTGAAGGACGCGCTGAAGGGCAAAGTGCAGGAGACGCTTTCGTCGGTGGCCGACGACGGCATCGAACAAGCCGGGCTGCATATCTGGAGCTTTGGCGACCTGCCGGACCGCTACGAGCAGAAGCGCGGCAACTATAAGGTGAAGGCCTGGCCGGCGCTGGTGGATGAACGCGACAGCGTGGCGATCAAGCTGTTCGATAACGAGCTGGAACAGCAACAGGCCATGTGGCGCGGCCTGCGTCGTCTGCTGCTGCTGAATATCCCGTCGCCGATCAAGTATCTGCACGAGAAGCTGCCGAACAAAGCCAAGCTGGGCCTGTACTTTAACCCGTACGGCAAAGTACTGGATCTGATTGACGACTGCATCTCCTGCGGCGTGGATAAGCTGATTGATGAAGCGGGTGGCCCGGTGTGGACGGAAGCAGGCTTTAACGCGTTGCATGATAAAGTGCGCGCGGAGCTCAATGAGACGGTGGTTGACATTGCTAAGCAGGTTGAGCAAATCCTGACGGCGGTATTCAACGTTAACAAACGCCTGAAAGGGCGCGTCGACATGACGATGGCTCTGGGGCTGTCGGACATCAAAGCGCAGATGAACGGTCTGGTGTACCGCGGCTTCGTCACTGGCAACGGCTTCCGTCGTCTGGGCGACACCCTGCGTTATTTGCAGGCTATCGAAAAACGGCTGGAGAAAATGGCCGTCGACCCGCACCGCGATCGCGCGCAGATGCTCAAAGTGGAGAGCGTTCAGCAGGCGTGGCAGCAGTGGCTGAATAAGCTGCCGCCAGCGCGCCGGGAAGATGACGACGTGAAAGAGATCCGCTGGATGATCGAGGAGCTGCGTGTCAGCTTCTTTGCGCAGCAGCTCGGGACGCCGTATCCGATTTCCGATAAGCGAATATTGCAGGCGATGGAGCAGATAGTGGCGTAAGCGTGACCCATGCTGCTGATGGCAACGAACCGGGGCGTAAGGTTTACCCTGCGGCCCGGTTCGGCGCATGCTTTTATGGTGACGATATCCGTTCACCATCAGATTGACGCAGTCATGGCACAAACCAGAAGGCGTGGGCGTCTCGTTCCTGGCTACGCTTGCGGTATTAAACGCTGTATGTCAGGCCTTCACCCGTGATGAGAAAAAGCGGGTTGTCCCGCCCAACCCGCAGCATCATGCGTTGACCCAGGTGAGCGTAAACCCGTCCCAGCCCTTTATCCCTACGGTTTGCAACGCCGTTGACGTTAAGCGCGGGTTGTTATGTATCATGTCAATGAACCGGCGTACGCCCTGCACGCGTTCGTCGGTGCTGTCAGGATCCGTCACCTCACCGTCGCGCACGACGTTGTCGCCAATAATCAACGTACCCGGGCGTGAATATTTCAGCGCCCATTGCAGGTAATAAGGATTATTGGGTTTGTCCGCGTCGATGAAAATCAGATCGAACGGCGCGGCATCGCCGAGCATGGCCAGTGAATCCAGCGCCGGGCCTTCATGCAGCGTCACGCGATCGTTAAGACCTGCCAGCGCAATGTTTTGCCGCGCGATTCGGGCGTGGTTCGGGTCAGCTTCCAGCGTTATCAGATGCCCACTGGCGGGCAGTTCACGCGCCATCCAGATAGCGCTATAAGCACCGAGCGTGCCGATTTCCAGTATTTTTTTCGCGCCTGACATTCGTACAAACAGCGCCAGCAACTGCCCCTGATTGGCGGCGACGTCGTGGGCGGGCAGCCCCGCGCGGAGGTTATTTTCCAGCACCTGAGACAGGATGGCATCTTCGCCAATCAGTTTTTCAATCAGATAGTTATCAACATCGGTCCACCGTTTTTGCATTGCGATGCTCTCATGGTTTTGTCAGCCTGACGATGAAGACCAGCCGCCTCCCAGCGACCGGTAAAGATCGATCTGCGCCAGCAGCAGATTATTTTTCACCTGTACTTCGCTAAGCTGCGTCGAGAACAGGGTGCGCTGCGCGTCCAGTACGTCAAGGTAGGAGGAGTAGCCGTTCCGATAGCGGTTTTGCGCAATGCGCAGCGTTTCCTGTGCCACCGTCTCTTGCCCCTGGAGTTCGCTGAGCTGTTCGCCGTAGCGGGCGATAGCATCAAGACTATCATTCACCTCTTTAAAGGCGTTGCGCACGGTTTTCTCATAGCCGTACAGCGCCTGATTGCGCTGGGCCATCGAAACATCGACCTGGGCGTTTAACGCCTGCCGATTCAACAGCGGAGCCAGAATACTGCCGCCGAGGCTCCACAGCCGCAGCGGGTTATCCAGCAAATCGGGCAGGGTGCGGTCCTGTAAGCTGCCGGTAGCGGTCAGGTTGATGGACGGCAGCAGCTGTGCTTTTGAAGACGCCAGCGTGGCATCGGCGGCCAGCAGCTGGCGCTGTGCCTGAACGATATCCGGGCGCCGGTTGAGCAGCGATGATGGTAGCTGAGAAGGTAACACCAGCGGCGTCAACTGGGCAAACTCATGACGCATAACGTCGCCGGGGTTTTTACCCAGCAGCACGCTCAGGGCATTCTCCTGCTGAGCAATCTGATGACGTAACACTGGCACCTGAGCGCGCGTCGCGCGCAGTTCTGAATCGGCCTGCATCAGTTCGAGCCGCGAGGTATAGCCGGTTTCAAACTGCCGCTTTGCCAGAGTCCAGGCGTCTTCACGTGATTTCAGCGTTTGTTCGGTGACCCGTAGCTGCTCGTCCAGCGAAAGTAGTGAGAGATAACCGGAAGCGACGGCGGTGGCCACTGTCAGATCCGCCGCGGCAGCGGCGGCTTTTTGCGCCTCCAGGCTCGCCTGCGCGGCATCGGCGGCGCGACGGTTTACGCCCCATAAATCGACGTCGTAGCTGGCGGTCAGCCCGCCTTTGTACACCGTGCTGTGGACCGGCAGCCCGGTCGCAGCCGACTGCGCGCGGGCGCGGGTACCGCCCAGGCTGGCATCAAGCGACGGGAACAGGCTGCTGTCGGCAGCGTAGGCGCGGGCCTGATATTCGTTGACTCGTTCGCGGGCGATGAGCACATCGCTGTTATGGCGCAACGCCAGGTCAACGTACCGGTTCAGCGCGTCGTCATGGAAGTGACGCCACCAGACACCTTCGACGGCGCTGGCGGGGCCGATATCAGCGCGCCAGGCCGTAGGGATTGCCAGCGTTGGCTGCGCCTGCTGAACGTCTGCCGACTGGCAGCCCACTAAGGCGAGCGCTAATGCAACGACCGCTGGCCGGATCATTTATCCGCCTCCGCATGCGTATCAATCGTCACTTGCACCGACATCCCCGGACGCAGACGCTCGAGATTTTTCTGCCCCGTGTTCACGGCAATACGCACGGGAATACGCTGGGCGATCTTGACGAAGTTACCGGTAGCGTTGTCGGGCGAGATGGCGCTAAACTCAACCCCGGTGGCGGGCGAAATACTTTGTACGGTGCCGTGGAATTTTTCGCTGTTCAGCGCATCGACGCTAAAGGTTACGGCCTGGCCGACGCGCACGCTTGCCAGCTGCGTCTCTTTCAGGTTGGCGATGACCCAGTGCTGCGGCGGTACCAGCGGGGCAAGGTGGGTACCTGCCGTGACGTACGCGCCGAGGCGCACGGCCACTTGTCCTAACTGACCGTCGGTAGGCGCGATGATACGCGTATTCTTTAGATCGATCTCCGCCAGTTCCAGCGCCGCTTTAGCGTTCGCCACGTCGGCCTCCAGCGATGCGCGATTGACGATGGTCGACTGTAAATCCTGGCGCGACATTTCCAGCGTGGCCTTCGCCTGCTCAATATCGGCCGCGCTCTGCGCGGCGCTGGCGCGTGCGGCGTCACGCTCGCGTACCGACAGCGAACCGTCGGCGGTCAGCTCCTGCACGCGCGCTAAGTCGGCCTGTGATTTGAGATTCTGCGCGCGGGCGTTTTGCAGCGCCGCGTCGTTGCGGGTAATCACCGCTTCGGCGCTTTTTCGCTGCTGGAGGTTATTTTTCAGCGCGGCCTCTTTCATCGCCAGCTGCGCCTGCGCCTGGTGAACTCGCTGCTTATAGATGCGATCGTCAATCTGAAAGAGGACTTGCCCCCGTTTGACGCGGTTAAAATCCTGCACGTTGACCTGGGTCACGTAGCCGCTGACCTGCGGGCTGATAAAGGTCGTCAGGCCGCGTACGTAGGCGTTATCGGTAAACTGGCTGTGGCGGGTGAAGGGCGGCAGTTGCCAGGCGTACAGGACGACCAGTACGCCGACAAGGCCAATGGCCGCAGCGGTAAAAATGGACACCACGCGGATGTTGTTGCGGGTGTTGGCCTGCTGCCTGGCGGCATCCTGCTGACTCATGACGACTCCGATCTCTCTTAAGGTAACTTGCCGCCCGTGGCGCGCTTGAGCGCGATATGGGCAGTGATTTTCAGTCTTAGCAAACGCCAGAACACCCACAATAATGTGGCGGCGGAAATGGCGGCCGTCAGCATATAGGTGTCATTGTAGGCGAGGATATTGGCCTCCAGCGTTGAGGCGGTTTGTAGCAGTGAGCTGGCCTGTACGTTAAGCAGTGCGCTGTCGCCTATCTGGCTTTGATACTGCTGGGCATACTGCTGCAAACGTTCGTTAATAATCGGGTTCAGCGTGGTTAACTGATCGGCAAGCTGACTGGAGTGAAATTTTTCACGCCAGGTCTGGAATGTGCCGAGAATAGCCGAGCCCAGCAGGCCGCCAACGTTTTGACTCATGCCGAACAGCACCGAGAAACTGACCAGATTGCGCTGGTCAGCCACCACGCCGCCGATGCCCGCCAGCATGGCCGGGGCAAGGAAAAACGCGCTGCCGAAACCGAGCAGGAACTGACTGAGCATCAGTTGATCCGGCCGGGTCAGGCTGTTGGATTGGCTGTCGAGCAGCGAAGCCGCCATGATAAGCGCCAGCGCGGTGGCGGTTGGCCAGTAGAGGCGGCGCGGGTTGAGCGTCAGGCAACTGGCGACAATGCCGCAGATGATACCGGCGAAAATCGACCAGGCCAGCGTGGTCATCTGTTCGTTTTGCAAGCCAACATACTGGAGCCAGCCGATGACGCCGGTGTTTTGCTCTGCCAGCACAATACGGATGAGCACCATAATCAGCCCCAGACGCAGAATACTGCCGCTGGAGAGCCAGCGCGTATTCAGCAGCGGATTACTGCGGTTGTGTTCGAACGCAATAGCGCTGACGATAAGGACGATAGCGCCAGCCAGCGACCAGCCGATCCACGGCGCTTCAAACCACCAGTCGAGGCGGCCAAGTGAGAGCACCGCGCAGACCAGCGCCATTCCGGGGGCCAGCAGCAGAAAGGTAATGAAGTCTTTTTTCTCAAAGACCTTTTTACGATCGCTGGGCGGCAGCTTCAGGGCAATCACGCAGGCCAGCGAGACCAGCGCCAGACCCAGTTCAAAGAAATACAGCCCGCGCCATTCATCAATTTGTAGCAGTTCGGTTGAGAACAGCCGGGCGAGGGGGATCGCCAGCGACGAACCGGTAATGCCGATCGTCAACGCCTTCAGGCGATGCTTTGCCGGCCATGCCTGCACCTGATAGTAAATACCTAACGAGCTAAGCGCGGCAGCCACCATGCCGTGTGCGGCTCGCACCATCAGCGCGGAGCTGAGATCGTTAACGAATAAATGGAAAAAGGTGACCAGTACATACAGCACCAGAAAGCCTTCGGTGAACGCCCGCAGGCCAAACTGCTGGCGGAACTTCACCAGCAGAAGATTAATGGAGACGTTGGTCATCACGTACACCGCCGGTAGCCAGGCGATTTCGTTTGACCAGGCGGAGAACGAGCCCTGTAAATTCTGCAAATTAGCGGTGACGACCGCATTTCCCAACGCACCGGTCAGGCACACCAGCAGGCCAACGATGCCGTAGGCAATACGCCTGGGCGTGCTGTGAATTGGGGTTGAGGGGGAACCGAGAATGGCCGGTTTTTCGTGCGGTGCCCAGTCGCGAGGGGCGTAGGGATCGCGGCGCGGAGGAGCCATTATTTCTTCTCCACTTCACGCAGCAGCTTGAGCAGCACATCGTACGTCTGTGCCTGCTCTTGCGGCGTGAGGACGGTCAGAATTTCTTCTCGTAACGCATCCGCGACGGCTTTGACCTGGTGATACAGCGCGAGCCCTTGCTCGGTCGCAATCAGCAGGCGTTTGCGTTTGTCCTGCTCGGTGAGGACGCGTTCGACCAGCCGCTGGGCGACCAATCGGTTAATAAGCGGCACCACGGTAGCCGTTTCCACGCCGAGCTCTTGCGCTAGTTCCGTTTGCGAGAGCGGCCGTTCATTACGGGCAATGCTGGCAACGGCAACCCAACTGGCCTGGCTCATGCCGAGCGCTTTCAGCCGACGGTCGACGGCAAGCCGCCAGTGGTGAGCGGTCAAATAGAGCAGATGGGAGAAATTCAGCTGGCGGTTATCCATGGCATCATCGTTAAAATCATTAGAGCTCTAATGATTTTAGATTCGCCGGAACCCATAATTCAAGAGAATGTGAAAAATAAAAGTTAGTAGAACGTTGCTATTTGTGGGTGGCCCGGGCGAACGCAATGGCGTCGCCCGGGGACCGCATTAGATTTGACTGGTTTGTGCGTTAACCGTTTCGGATTGGCGTTTACGACGGCTGGCGAAGAAAATCGCCGTCAGCGAGATAGCCACGGTCGCACCCAGATACCAGGCAACCGGCACCCAATCGCCGTTGTATTTCGCCAGCAAACCGGTGGCGATTAACGGCGCGGTACCGCCGGCCAGCGCAGCGCCAATTTGATAACCGAGCGTAATGCCCGTATAGCGGACGTTAGCGCTGAAAATCTCCGAACACAGCGTACCCAGTACGGCGGTGATCGGCGACCACAGCACCCCAAAGGTGATCACCGTTGCCACGATAATCCCCCAGGTGGTGCCGGTATTGAGCAGCATAAACCATGGCACGATAAACAGGCCCAGCAGCACGACGCTGATAGCATACATTCGCTGACGGCCGATTTTATCGGAAAGCAGGCCCATCAGCGGAATCATGACCGTGGAGACCAGGGCTCCGAGGGTCACCGCTTCCAGCACCTGTGATTTTTGGTAGGTCAAGGTGGTGGTGGCATAGCTGACAACGAAGGTTGAGAAAATATAGAACGGCGCGGTCTCTACCACCTTGAGCCCGGCGGCAATAACCACTTCACGCCAGTGATGAGTTAAGGTCTCGCGCAGCGGCGCTTTGGCGACGTTACCGGAGGCTTTCACTTTTTTGAACTCCGGCGTTTCATCGATATCTTTACGGATCCACAGGCCAATCAGCACCAGTACCGCGCTCATCAGGAATGGGATACGCCATCCCCAGGAGAGGAACTGTTCTTCGCTGAACAGCGTCATCAGCGAGACGATAAACGTTGCCATCAGCATACCGATGGTGACGCCCGCCTGTGGAATACTACCGAAGAAACCTTTACGTTTTTCCGGCGCGTATTCGTAGGCCAGCAGCAGCGCGCCGCCCCATTCGCCGCCAATGCCCATCCCCTGAATGATACGCATCAGAATCAGCAGAATAGGTGCCCAGATACCAATCTGATCGTAGGTGGGCAGCAGGCCTATCATCACGGTTGCGCTGCCCATTAGCGACAGGGTTAACACCAGCGTTTTTTTACGGCCAATACGGTCGCCAATGTGGGCAAAAATCACGCCGCCGATCGGGCGAATAAAGAACGTCAGGGAGAAAGAGAGATACGAGAGAATCAGGCCAATGACCGGGTCAACCATCGGGAAAAAGATCTTGTTGAACACCAATGCGGCAGCCGTGCCGTAAAGAAAATAATCAAACCATTCAATGGAACTGCCCGTCAGGCTAGCAATCAAAACCCTTTTATTCTTTTTCAGGATTGTGGTGCTGCTTTCTTGTATTGTCATGAAGAATAACTCCCGCCACATTGGGTTAAAATCAGGTGTCACCTTTTTGATGTTGTGGGTGCAACCTGGATTGTGAAAAAGGTTGTGTGTTTGTTAAGCAAATTAGATATGTGCGTTATTTTTGGCAAGCGTGGTATTGAAATTTGTGAGTAAAAATGAGAGTCATTTTCATTAATTGGAACTGTGGCTTGCGGATTTGTTGGGTTTAAATACTGAAAAAATCTGATTTAATAGCGGATTATTCAGGTGCAACCGCATTGTTTTTAGACGTTTCTGGTTATTTCATTATTGTTACAAATTGGCTGCGATGAGGCGCTTTTCCGCACTCTGTGAGCCTGTATTAAAAGGAGCTGTGCGCGCGATGAGTCTGTTACATTTATCGGAAACCTCGGTTGAGGATGCCAACCTTCTCGGCGGATGGCTGGCGCAGGATGATTTCTCCGCACGCCCCTGTGCTGCGGAGAGTCAACTGGTCGTATTGGCGGGTAACGCGGTTATGCCAACCATTGACGCCGCCTGTCGGCTGGTCAGCGAACATGGCGGAACGCTGCTGATTAGCGGCGGCATTGGCCACTCAACGTCGTTTCTTTATGACGCCATCGTCCATCATCCGCGCTATTGCAGCATTGCCACCCAGGGCGAACCGGAGGCGGTGCTGCTGGCGGAAATCGCCCAGCGTTTCTGGCAAATCCCGCGATCGCGGATTGTGGTTGAGGCGCAGTCGACCAACTGCGGTGAGAACGCGGAGTTTACCCGCCAGGTGATGGAAGAAAAGGGCATCCGCGTAGCCAGTGCCACGGTGGTGCAGGACCCAACGATGCAGCGCCGTACCATGGCGACCTTTGCCCGTGTCTGGCAGGGCGTTGAGTACGCGCCGCGCTGGCTAAGCTACCCGGGTTACCTTCCCGTGGTGGATTATACCCCGCAGGGCATTCTCTGGCGGCAGCCGGACAATGGCGTCTGGCCGCTAGCGCGCTATTTATCGTTGATTTTGGGCGAATTGCCGCGTTTGCGCGACAATGCAGACGGCTATGGTCCACAAGGAAAGGGATTTATCGCTCATGTCGATATTCCGCAGGACGTTGAGGCCGCGTGGCAGCGGTTAACCGCCGACCCGCAGCTACAGCAAATATTAGCGAGCCGCCGTATGGCATAATGAGTCTCTCCGGCCAGGCGCAGCGACGCCGGAGGGGCATACCGCTTAGCGGAAACTCCACTGCATGCTCACGACAAATATCGACGGTAAAATCACGCCGCTTTCAATCCCGAAGTTGTCGGTAAAATTATACTGCAGCCCGTGGTAAATATACGGTGAAAAGCCTACACCGGTGATTTTCTTCGCCGTATGGTAAGCCCCTTCATCGCCGCAGTGTTTAAAGGCATCAAAAAAGAACTCTCCCGTATAGGCGTATACGCCTTTAAAGGTCCAGCCTTTATTGCTGTTCGTGCCGTTTAACCAGTCGCGGCGCACGCCCAGCGTCAGGCAGCGATCGGCAAAGCTGTTTTTCATGGTTCCAACGAGGACGCTGTATTTTGACTCGGCGGAGAATTTACGCTCGACGGAGAAGAATTGGTTGTTGAAATTCTCATTATATTGCCCGTGATTCCCGGTCATATGATAAACGAATGACCCGGTATTCACGGAATACAGATTTAACTCACTCGCGATGCTCGACGCAGCTGGCGTCATTGCTGACATAAATACCAGCGCGTTGGCGATTTTACGCATGATAAAACTCAGAAAGAACTCAAAAGTAAAATAATATCCTTCATCATACATTCTGCGTAATAAACAAAGGTTCAACCAAGCTGGAACGGTAGTTTATTATTTGTGCCGTATCGGCGTTATCTTTACGCGTGACCTCACATAAACGGCGTGAACCGGTTGGGGAAAGTTGCCAAATTGTATATGTGTTTAACAATATTTTTACCTGTTAAACACTCACGCAGAAAGGAGCAGCTTATGACGTCACCCGTACAACATCCGATGTATATCGATGGCCAGTTTGTCAACTGGCAGGGCGAAGGCTGGATTGATGTGATTAACCCGGCAACGGAGGTGTGCCTTTCACGCATCCCCGATGGCGACGCTGAACAGGCGAAAAGGGCGATTGATGCTGCCGAACGCGCCCAGCCTGGATGGGAGGCGTTGCCTGCGATTGAACGCGCAGGGTGGTTGCGCAAAATTGCCGCCGGCATCCGCGCGCGTTCATCGGAAATCAGCAAGCTGATCGTCGCCGAAGGCGGAAAAATACAGCAGTTGGCTGAGGTGGAAGTGAATTTTACCGCTGATTACATTGAGTATATGGCTGAATGGGCGCGTCGTTATGACGGCGAGATCCTGCAAAGCGACCGTGCCGGTGAAAATATTTTTGTCTTTAAACGTGCGCTGGGCGTAACCACCGGGATCCTGCCGTGGAATTTTCCGTTCTTCCTGATAGCCCGTAAGCTGGCGCCTGCATTGATTACCGGCAATACCATTGTGATTAAGCCGAGCGAGTTTACGCCAAATAACGCCGTTGCTTTTGCCGAAATTGTTCACGATATCGGGCTGCCTAAAGGGGTCTTTAACCTGGTGCTGGGGCGCGGTGAGACCGTGGGCCAGGAACTGGCGGGCAATCAGAAGGTCGCGATGGTTAGCATGACCGGTAGCGTAACGGCGGGCGAGAAGATTATGACGGCGGCGGCCAAAAATATCACCAAAGTTTGCCTTGAACTGGGCGGCAAGGCCCCGGCCATTGTGCTGGATGATGCCGACATTGCGCTGGCGGTGAAGGCAATTGTTGATTCCCGCGTGATCAATAGCGGGCAGGTGTGCAACTGCGCGGAACGCGTGTACGTGCAGAAAGGCATTTACGATAGCTTCGTGAGTCAACTGGGCGAAGCGATGAAGGCGGTCTCATTCGGCGATCCGACGGAGCGTAATGATATCGCCATGGGGCCGTTGATTAATGCTGCGGCATTGGCGCGCGTTGAGCAAAAGGTGGCGAAGGCCGTTGCTGAAGGGGCAAACGTGGTGCTCGGCGGCAAAGCGGTGCAAGGCCCGGGCTATTTCTACCCGCCAACCCTGCTGCTGAACGTGCGTCAGGATATGAGCATCATGCATGAAGAAACCTTCGGCCCGGTGCTGCCGGTGGTGATGTTTGATACGCTCGATGAGGCGCTAAAGATGGCTAACGACAGCGACTACGGCCTGACGTCGTCGGTGTATACCCGCGACCTCAACCTGGCGATGAAAGCGATCCGCGGGCTGAAGTTTGGTGAGACTTACATTAATCGCGAAAACTTTGAAGCGATGCAGGGTTTTCATGCGGGCTGGCGTAAGTCGGGTATTGGTGGTGCCGACGGCCGTCACGGTCTGAACGAATATTTGCAGACCCAGGTGGTTTACCTGCAATCGCAGGGGGCGTAAATCGAGTGCCATCCGGCACCTGCTGCGCCGGATGGCAGATGTCGCTAGGCTTTAGTGGCTATCCAGTTCATCATCAGCTGCGGCCATACCGCGACGGGCAGACCCTGCGCATCGCGAATACCAAAGCCGTGCCGCCCCTGCTCAAACAGGTGCATTTCGACCGGTACGCCCTGAGCATGCAGGGCGTTAAACAGCGCGATGCTGTTCTCCACTTTGACCGCCGGGTCATCCACAGCATGCAAAATAAAGGTGGGCGGTGCTTCCGGCGTCACTCTTTTTTCCAGCGAGTAATGTGCGCGTTGCGCAGCGCTCGGCATATGGCCGATCAGTGCCTGGCGAGAGCCTGCGTGGCCAAACGCGTCGTCCATACTGATAACCGGGTAAACCAGCGCCATAAAATCAGGGCGTGCGCAAAGGTCGTCAATGGTGTCTTGTGAAGGGTATACGGTTTCCTCGTATCGGGTGCCGAGGCTAGCGGCGACGTGACCGCCAGAGGAAAATCCCAGTACCCCGAGTTTATCGGGCTGTAGGCCCCAGTCAGCCGCCCGGCTGCGGATCGTGCGCATGGCTCGCTGCACGTCGGCCAGCGGCGCATTCGCCCCCTCGAGGTGCCCATCGTCGGGCAGGCGGTAGGTCATCACGAAAAGCGTATAGCCTCGCGCGGTAAACTCCGGGGCCAGCGCTGTGCCTTCTTTGTCCAGCACGACGCGGCGGTAGGAGCCGCCGGGCGTGACCAGAATACCCACGCCGTTTGGTCGTTCGGGTTCAAACACCGTAATGTGCGGCGCGCGGATGCCGGTTACCGCACGATCCCATTCGCTGGGGCCGGTGTGATCGGCCTCCAGCGCGGGGACCGCATGGCTATTGCGTGCACCGGGCGCATCGCCTTCGGGCCATAGTGAAAACGTGGTGGCCGCGCGGGCGGCTTTATCCATCCGCGCCAGCAAATCTTCCTGGGTGACAACGTGCATTTTCTCCTCCTTGGTGTGGTGTTTATGGCGGTTACCGTCCTCAGCGGCAGGTTTTTTCGTGCGCCAGCAGCCAGGCTTTACGCGCAACGCCGCCGCCATAGCCGGTCATACTGCCGTCTTTGCCGATAACCCGGTGGCAGGGAATAACGATAGCAATACGGTTCGCGCCGTTGGCGGCTGCGACCGCGCGTGCGGCGGTGGGGTGATTCAGACTCTCCGCCAGCGCCTGGTAATGGGTGGTTTCACCGCTGGGCAACTGGCGCAGCGCGTGCCGGCAAAATATTCACCGATTTCTCGCTCTGCCAGGCGGGTATGCGCGTTCTGACCGGCGATAATCTGCGCGCGCAGCAGACGCTGAAGATCGCTGAATTCGGTTTCCAGCATACGACGGTCGACAAACTCCAGCAGACAGACGCCGCGCTCGGTAGCGCAAACGAACATTGGCCCGAGCGGGGTGGTAAAGCGGTGGATAACGATCGTTTGCTGCCGAGCGGCCGGTGAGTGGCCGGTGAGTTTTTTACAGGTATAACCAAAACCGCTCAGCGAGTCGTAGCCATTGTCGAAGGCGACATCAGTGGCACTGCGGCCGCCTCTCAACTCTTGCAGCGCGACATTCACTCGCTGCATCCGCTGGAACGCCTGAAAGGTGATGCCATGATGCTGCAAAAACCAGCGGCGAACGCGCTCGGGGCTGATGCGATGCTCGCGCAGTTGACTATCGCTAATCCGCGCTTTGGGCGTCAGACGCACCAGCGCCAGCGCCTGCTCAATATAAGGCGGTGCGGTACAGGCATTTTCCGTGGGGCGGCACACTTTGCAGGGACGAAAACCGGCATCGAGCGCCGATTTGAAGTCACTGTAAAATTCAACGTTTTCTCGTTTGGGCTTCCGCGCCCGGCACACGGCAATGCAAAACACCCCGGTCGTTTTTACGCCGACGAAAAATACCCCGGTATATTCTGACGCACGCGCCAGCAGCGCCTGGTACCAGCGATCACACTGCGCGCTATCGGTAATTTTCATCGTTAAAGACTCCTGCGAATGACTGCTGCTGCTGAACGGTTAACAGTAGATCGTTTAGCCGATGTTGTATTGCACTATGTAGCGCATTCCCCATCGAAATGCGGCGTACGCCAAGTTTTGCCAGCGTGGTAAAGTCGCTGAGCCCGGGAATGGCCATGACGTTCAACGGCAGTCGGGTGTGCTGAACCAGCGCCGCAATATCCTGTGCTTCGATGACGCAGGGAATGAAGAGACCGTCCGCGCCGCAGGCAGCATAACGCGTTATTCGTGACAGTGTCACATCAAGGGCGTCGGTAAGACCGAGTAAAAAAGCATCGCTGCGCACATTGATAAACAGCGAGCAGCGATGGAAGACCAGCGCCGTACGAACCGCCTGCAGGCGCTGGCTGAAGAGGTCAGGATCTTCAAGTTTACGCACGCCATCAATGACCCGACTGTCCTCCAGATTGATGCCGACAACGCCCATCTCAGCCAGCTGGCGCAAATGGAGAGTCATATCTTCGGCGGTCGTGGCGTAGCCTGCTTCAACGTCTACGCTGAGGGGCAGCGAACAGACGGCGCGGATGCGGCGTACGATCAACAGCAGGGCGTCAAATGGCAGGGCTTCGCCATCGGGATACCCGAGCATGGCGGCAACGGCAGCGCTCGAGGTGCCTATCGCCTGATAACCGGCTCGCTGCGCAGCCTGCGCGCTGGGCACGTCCCAGACGTTGGCGATAACTAAGGGTTTTTGTTGATAATGTTGGGCAGTGAAATCCATGAGTGTCTCCGGTTGTGTGCGCAGACGGAGTGTGCCGCTACGGCAACCCTGCTCACAACCGAAAATTGGACGACCATTTTGTGAGAAAAGGCGGGCGCTAAGCACCCGCCGGAGGGGTTACATTTTGGCGAATTTCTCCAGCACGCGAATCAGCTGCGTCACAAAACCGTATTCGTTATCGTACCAGGAGACGGTTTTAACCAGCTGCAGGCCGCCGGCTTCGGTGACCTCCGTTTGCGTGGCGTCAAACACGGAACCAAAATGGGTGCCGATGATATCGGAAGAGACAATTTCTTCTTCGGTGTAGCCGAACGATTCATTGTTTTCGGCCGCTTTTTTCATCACCTGATTAACTTCATCGGCGGTCACTTTTTTGCCGAGAATCGACACCAGTTCCGTTACCGATCCGGTTTTGGTCGGCACGCGTTGAGCATGACCTTTGAGCTTGCCGCTCAGCGCCGGGATAACCAGACCGATCGCTTTGGCCGCGCCGGTGGTATGCGGAATGATATTCTCCGCCGCCGCGCGCGACGCGCGCAGGTCTTTGCCGCGCGGCCCGTCGACCAGCGACTGGGTGCCGGTGTAGGCGTGAATGGTCGTCATGGTACCCACTTCAATGCCGAATGCATCGTTGAGCGCTTTAGCCATCGGCGCCAGGCAGTTGGTGGTGCACGAGGCGACGGAAATAATCTTATCACTGGCGTTCAGCGTGTCGTCGTTGACGTTAAAGACCAGGGTTTTCATCTCTCCGGCTGGCGCGGAGACCAGCACTTTTTTAGCCCCGGCATCAAGGTGCGCCTGTGATTTTTCGGTTGAGGTGTAGAAGCCGGTGCACTCTACGATAAGCTCGGCGCCCTGGGCCGTCCACGGGATATTTTTGGCATCTTTTTCGGCATAAACGGTGATGGTTTTGCCGTTGACGATCAGCGCGTTGTCGGTGAAATCGACGCCCCATGGGAAGGGGCCGTAGTTCGAATCATGCTTTAAAAGATAAGCCAGTACTTTTGGCGACGTCAGGTCGTTAATCGCCACCACTTCATGACTGCTGGATACTTCCAGTAACCGGCGCAGCACCAGACGGCCGATGCGCCCAAACCCGTTAATGCCAATTTTACTCATGTTACTCTCCTGTCAGTGATGGGCCTTTACCCAATATCGGTACTTAACAATCGCTGATAAATAAGTGTGGATGATATGTTTCACCTGTCCAGGCTTAGTTCAGCCAGGGCTGAAGGGCAATGTAAGCGTGATAAAATAATTTGTAGTGATATGAAAAAGTTAATGAATTTTTAACGAATGGCGGCTATTTTTGTCTTTATGTGAATTTTTAGCGTGTCATCAACAATGAACGACAAATACACCCGCTTGCAAATTACGATCCACTGGTTGGTGTTCCTGCTGGTGGTTGTGGCCTACGCCGCCATGGAGTTGCGCGGTTTTTTCCCGCGTAGCGATCGCCCAATCATCAATATGATTCACGTTTCCTGTGGCATCAGCATTCTGCTGCTGATGGTGGCGCGCCTGTTGATTCGTCTCAAGCGACCGGCGCCGCCGATTGTGCCGAAACCAAAGCCGATGATCACCGGTTTGTCGCACCTGGGGCATCTGGCTATCTATCTGCTGTTTATTGCCTTGCCGCTTATCGGATTAGTCATGATGTACAATCGTGGGAACCCGTGGCTGGCGTTTGGCATGGTGATGCCGCATGCCGCTGAGGCGAATTTCGATCTGGCCGATACGCTTAAGCAATATCACGTTCTGCTTGCTAATCTCGGCTACTGGCTGATAGGGCTGCACGCTCTGGCTGCGCTGGCGCATCACTATTTCTGGAAGGACAATACGCTGCTGCGCATGATGCCGCGCAAGCGTTAACAAGGCTTTAAACTCTCTGGGCTTCGCGTTACCATACGTCATCTTTTAAACGTATGAGTCAGGGAGAACAGGGTGTTCGCAGATTTTGGCGTGCTGAATTACTGGACGTATTTGCTCGGGGCCATTTTTATTATTCTGGTGCCGGGGCCAAATACCCTCTTTGTGTTGAAAACCGGCGTCGCGCACGGTATTCGCAAAGGTTACATGGCGGCGCTGGCGGTCTTTATTGGCGATGCCGTGCTGATGTTCCTCTCCTTTGCTGGCGTGGCGACGCTTATCAAAACCACGCCGCTGCTGTTTAACATCGTCCGCTACCTTGGCGCATTTTATCTGCTGTATCTTGGCGGCAAGATGCTTTACAGCACGCTGAAGCGAAAGGCGGCGGGGCAGGACGCGCATGCGGAACCGGGGCACGCTATCTTTAAACGCGCGCTGACCCTGAGCCTGACGAATCCAAAGGCTATCCTGTTCTATGTCTCGTTTTTCGTGCAGTTTATTGATGTGCACGCGGCAACTCCGGGGCTGGCGTTCTTTATTCTGGCGCTGACGCTTGAGCTGGTCAGCTTTACCTACCTGAGCTTCCTGATTGTTTCTGGCTCGCTGGTGACGCGCTACGTGAAAACCCGTAAAAAGCTAGCAAAAATTGGCAACAGCCTGATTGGCCTGGTGTTTGTTGGTTTTGCCGCACGCCTGGCTACGCTCCAGTCCTGATTCCCTTGTGCCGGGTTGCGTGACGCTCACCCGGCCTTCCTTCCTGATATTACTCTCGCCGCGCGTAAAATCACCCGCGTGACCTGCTACGCCCGCAGCCCTGGCATTTTCCGAAAAAAGTACGTCTGGTTGAATCGCGGTAGGGAACGTCATTGGCGGGTGTAGAATGTTGGCGGGTGCTTGAGGCTATTTGTCTCAGGCATTGACCGAAAGGCAGATAGAAGAAAGCCCCGGAAACATTATGCGTCTTGCAGGACGCTTAACATTTACCGAGGCCACATCTATGCCCTACAACATAGAGACTAGCCTCTTACAGACCTTCGGGTCAAGGAGTAGTGGGCTATGGAACCACGAAAATCAGCGCTTCTGGCGCTAATCGTTATCGGTATAACGCTTTTGTGCGCTTTGCTGTTTAACAATAAAAACCTCTGTGATGTTCGCTTCCGAAGCGGCGAAACGGAGATAGTGGTTCACATGGCTTACGAAACCAGGTAAGAGCCAGGCGGGGAGAAATCCCCGCCATTCTTCCTGTTGTCCGGTATCCTCAACGCACCCGATCTTTATCCCGCGTTAGATTCGTTGTCCTCGGGCCTGTTTTACCGCCTCAACCCGATCTTTTTGACGTTAATGAAATCATTTTTTTACAATCACATAAAAAATGATAGTATACCCCCCTATATCACCGGAGGGGCTATGCCACATTCACCCGAAGATAAAAAACGCGCGCTTACCCGGGTTCGCCGTATTAAAGGGCAGGTTGAAGCGCTGGAGCGCGCGCTGGAGTCCGGCGATTCCTGCCTGACCATACTGCAACAGATCGCCTCTATTCGCGGGGCCGCCAACGGCCTGATGGGCGAAATGGTTGAGATGCATCTCAAAGACGAACTAGTCAGCGGAGAAACCACCCCGGATCAGCGTGCGGTGCGCATGGCTGAGGTCGGTCATCTGCTACGATCCTATTTAAAATAATCATCACAACGGAAGAGACAGCTATGAAATCACGTGCTGCAGTTGCGTTTGGCCCCGGTCAGCCGCTGAAAATTGTTGAAATTGACGTCGCACCGCCGAAAAAAGGGGAAGTGCTGGTCAAAATCACCCATACCGGCGTTTGCCATACCGATGCATTTACGCTCTCCGGGGACGATCCGGAAGGCGTCTTCCCGGCGGTGCTGGGCCATGAAGGCGGCGGCGTGGTGGTGGAAGTGGGTGAAGGCGTGACGAGCCTGAAGCCGGGCGACCACGTTATTCCGCTGTATACCGCCGAATGCGGCGAGTGCAAATTCTGTAAATCCGGTAAAACCAACCTGTGCCAGGCCGTACGTGCGACGCAGGGGAAAGGGCTGATGCCGGACGGCACGACACGATTTTCTTACAACGGCGAACCTATTTACCACTATATGGGCACCAGCACCTTCAGCGAATACACCGTGGTAGCAGAAATTTCGCTGGCGAAGGTGAACCCACAGGCTCCGCTGGACAAAGTGTGCCTGTTAGGCTGCGGCGTGACCACCGGTATCGGTGCGGTGCACAACACGGCGAAGGTCAAAGAGGGCGACACCGTAGCGGTCTTTGGCCTTGGCGGTATTGGCCTGGCGGTGATCCAAGGCGCGGTGCAGGCGAAAGCCGGGCGCATCCTGGCCGTTGACACCAACCCGGAGAAGTTCAAGCTGGCCGGGGAAATGGGGGCCACCGACTTTATCAACCCGAAAGACTACGACAAGCCGGTTCAGGACGTGATTGTGGAACTGACCGACGGCGGCGTGGACTTCAGCTTTGAGTGTATCGGCAACGTGAACGTTATGCGCTCCGCGCTTGAGTGCTGCCATAAAGGCTGGGGTGAAAGCATTATCATCGGGGTAGCCGGTGCCGGGCAGGAAATTAAAACCCGCCCGTTCCAGCTGGTTACCGGCCGCGTGTGGCGCGGTTCTGCCTTCGGCGGCGTGAAGGGCCGTACCCAACTGCCGGGCATGGTTGAAGAGGCGATGGCGGGCAAGATTCAGCTCGATCCGTTCATCACACACCGCCTGCCGCTGGATCACATCAACGAAGCGTTTGACTTGATGCATGAAGGTAAATCTATTCGTACCGTTATTCATTTCGGCGATAAATAACGCCATCAACCAGCGGGTGTTTTCCCGCTGGTTTTCTGAAGTGTGACCCGCCTTACGTTTTACGCCTTTGCTGATAAGAAATTAGCGGCTATGGCCGATGACTCTAGTACTTACCTCAAGTACAAGAGAGCTTACTCATGGATAACAAGGCTGCGCCGAGCCGTGCGCAAAAGATCGGTTTCTTACACCATATCCGGCTGGTGCCGTTTTTTAGTTCCGTTCTGGGCGGTATTCTGCTGCTGTTTGCCCTGAGCTCTGGACTGGCGGGCTACTTTATGTGGAAAGCCGATAACGATCAGCGTGATGTGACCCGAGAACTGCAGGTTCGTGTGGGGCTGTCAGACAGCGCCAACTACCTGCGCGAAGCGCGTTTAATGATGATCCACGCCGGTGCCGATAGCCGTATCGCCGAAATGGACAGCATGAAGAAGAACCTCGCGGCGGCCAGCCACTGGATTGAACGTTCACAGGACGGTTTCAAGGTTTATACCGATCGCAGCGTCAAAACCCCGGCCGATCGGGCGTTGGATAACGAGATGAATCAGCGTTATACCGCCTATCTTGAGGGGATGAAGCCAATGCTGAAATATGCCCAGAACGGTATGTTTGAGGCCATCATCAACTATGAGAGCGAGCAGGCCCGTGCGTTGGATGATGCCTACAACGATGTTCGTTTGAAAGTGATTGATATTCGTACCGCACGCGCGAACCAGCTGGCCGATCTGGCGCACGACCGCACCCGATTGGGCGTGATGTTTATGATTGGCGCTTTTGTCATGGCGGTGGCGATGACGCTGCTGACCTTTACGACTCTGCGCCGGGTGGTCATTCTGCCGCTGCAGCGTGCCGGAGCGCGTATCGCGCAGATCGCCAGCGGCGACCTGACCATGGCTGATGAGCCCGCGGGGCGTAGTGAGATAGGCCAACTTAACGCCAACCTGCAAAAAATGCAGCACTCGCTGGTGAAGACCGTGGGTACGGTGCGCCAGGGGGCGGAAGAGATCTATCGCGGCACCAGTGAAATCTCTATGGGCAACACCGATCTTTCCTCGCGTACCGAGCAGCAGGCGGCGGCAATTGAACAGACCGCCGCCAGCATGGAACAGCTGACGGCAACGGTGAAACAGAACGCCGACAACGCGCACCATGCCAGCAAGCTGGCAGAGGATGCCTCCGGCAAAGCGACGCGCGGCGGGCAACTGGTGTCCGGCGTGGTGTCCACCATGGGCAGCATCTCCACCAGTTCGAAGAAAATCTCCGAAATCACCTCGGTAATTAACAGCATTGCCTTCCAGACCAACATTCTGGCGCTGAACGCGGCGGTCGAAGCGGCGCGAGCGGGCGAACAGGGGCGCGGGTTTGCGGTGGTTGCGAGCGAAGTGCGGACGCTGGCCAGCCGCAGCGCACAGGCGGCAAAAGAGATAGAAGGGCTGATCAGCGAGTCGGTTACGCTTATCGAACGCGGTTCGGATGAGGTTGTCCGCGCCGGGTCGACGATGACTGATATTGTGGATGCGGTTAAACGCGTGACGGACATCATGCTGGAAATTGCGGCGGCCTCCGATGAGCAAAACCGGGGTATTCAGCAGGTAAGCCAGGCGGTGACCGAAATGGACAACGTCACCCAGCAGAACGCCTCGCTGGTGGAAGAAGCCTCGGCGGCGGCGGCCTCGCTGGAAGAGCAGGCGGCGCGCTTAACTCAGGCAGTAGGCACGTTCCGCATTGGGCGCGGCGAAAGCGTTGAGCACGAGAAGGCGAGTGTAAAAGCAACGTTTACGCCGACGCGCCCAGCGGTAGCGACGGCCGGAGCCGATAACTGGGAAACGTTCTGACGAGGAAAAATCCCCGTAGCCTTGTGGCTACGGGGCTGTGGATTACTGTGAATCCGGCAGGGCGTAAGCAATGATATAGTCACCGCGATCCGGCGACTGACGAGCGCCCCCGGCGTTAATCACGATGTACTGCTTACCGGTTTTCGGCGACACGTAGGTCATCGGGCCGGACTGGCTCCCCACCGGCAGACGATCTTTCCAGATTTCTTTCCCGGTTGCGGTATCAAACGCGCGCAGGTAGAAATCCTGGGTACCGGCGAAGAACAGCAGACCAGACTGTGTCGACAGCGAGGCGCCCAGCGTCGGCATGCCAATGGGGATTGGCATGTGCATACGAATACCCAGCGGGCCGGTGTCCTCTACGGTACCCACTGGAACCTGCCAGACAATCTTACCGGACTTCAGGTCCACCGCGGACAGGGTGCCAAATGGTGGTTTCTGGCATGGGATCCCCAGCGGTGACAGGAAACGTTCGCGCATCGCACCGTATGGCGTGCCATCCATAGGCACAATCCCCATCTCAATCCCGCTGGCGTCTTTAGCAACGTTGGCGCGCGGCACCATATAGTTTGCCAGACCCAGGCGCATATCGTTGACGAACATCAGACTATTGTTTGGATCAACCGATACGCTGCCCCAGTTCATACCGCCGAGGGATCCCGGATACTGCAGCGAGCGGTCAACGCCCGGCGGGGTGAAGATGCCCTGATGGCGCATTTCTTTAAACTGGATGCGGCACAGCAGCAGATCGACCGGGGTAGCGCCCCACATATCGGACTCTTTCAACGTGTCATTACCGATCATCGGCATACCCACAGAGTACGGTTGGGTGGGCGAGTAACGCTCTCCCTGCACATTGCCTGCCGGTACCGGGCGCTCTTCGACTTTCGCGACCGGTTCGCCGGTTTCTCGGTTGAGCATAAAGATCATGCCCTGTTTGCTGGTTTGCACCAGTACCGGCGTAGTACCACCTTTGCCGTTCGGCAGGTCGTACAGCAGCGGCTGAGACGGCAGGTCGAAGTCCCACAGATCGTGGTGAGTTGTCTGGTAGTGCCAGCGAACTTTACCGGTCGTGGCATCAACGGCAACGATTGACGAGCTGTACTTATCGTCCAGCGCGGTACGTTCACCCGCCCAGAAGTCCGGCGTCGCATTACCGGTGGGCAGATACACCAGGTTTAGCTTCGCGTCATAGGACATCGCGGACCAAACGTTCGGCGTCCCGCGCGTGTAGGTTTGGCCTTCCGGCGGCAGGCCGGTCAGATTCGGGTTGCCCGGATCCCACGCCCACGCCAGTTTGCCGGTGCGTACATCATAAGCGCGTACGACGCCCGGCGGTTCACCGGTAGAGAAGTTGTCGGCAACGCGGCCGCCAACCACCACCACATTTCCCGCCACCAGCGGCGTCGAGGTTTGCTGGTAGTAGCCCGGTTTGATTTCACCCATCCCGACGCTCAGGTCCACGGTGCCGTGGTCGCCGAAGTCTTCGCACAGCTGGCCGTTATCGGCGTTGATGGCGATCAGCCTGGCATCGGTGGTCGGCAGGAACAAGCGGCGTGGACAGGCGGCGGGTTGCACAGAAGACTGAGGTGAGGTGAGTGCGGTCGTGTCTTCAAAGTAACCCAGTCCACGGCAGCGCTGCCAGTTCGGCGCGGTGGCTTTCGCATCATAGCGCCACTTTTCTTTACCGCTATCGACGTCCAGCGCCAGTACCTTGCTGTACGGCGTGCAGACGAATAGCGTATCGCCGATTTGCAGCGGCGTATTCTGATCTTCCGCGCCGGAACCGTTGCTTAGCGGAATATCGCCGGTATGGGCCGTCCAGGCTACCTTCAGTTGATTAACGTTTTGCTTGTTAATCTGATCCAACGCAGCAAAACGATCGCCGTGAGTGGTATTGCCCCAGTGTGCCCAGTTTTTCTGCGCTTCACCCGCTGCCACCGGTTTCACCGGCACCGCCTCGGTGGCGGATACCAGCGTCTGCGGTTTGAACATACCGCCTACGCTTGCCAGCAGGGCAACGGCGAGCACGGCCGCCAGGCCAAACGCGGGCCCTTTACGTGCAGGTGCCGTCGTGGCCATAAACGGCCACACCAGCGCGCAAAGCAGCGCCAGTACGCCAAAGGTAAAGAGGCGGGAAAACAGCGGCCAGAAATCCCAGCCCGCATCGCCAATTGACCAGATAATTGCCACGATAAACGCCAGTGCGTAAAGCATAATCCCGGCGCGGCGCTGGCGCGCGATCAGCACAGCGCTGACGAGCATGACCAGCCCCATCAGGGCAAAGAAGACCGAGCCACCCACGGCGGCGAGTTTCGCCCCCAGCGCGCCGATTGCCAGACCGACGATCGCCATCAGCCCAATAAGAAGCCACTGCAGGATTCGCGGGAATCCTCGCGGCACGTTGCCAGTAGACATACTGTTCTCCTTACGACAGCAGATATTGCACACGGCTGAACCACATGGGGTATAAGTTCCGTATTTTTATTTTGAATGAAGCGAGCACCTGTTTCTAAGTGAGGGTTTTAGTTCTCATGTGAAACTAGTTGTGAACCATTTGGTTAACTGGTGACTATGATAGATCTGTTAAAATGCATTGCGCAATTGTTAATAAAAGATTTCGCATTATTTGCGTATTGGTCTTGGTTCGGTGATGCGCACGACCGCAGACGACCAAGCGGATATTGTCTACCCCACAGACACGGGCCGCGAAAAGCGTTGTGCAGAAAAGTCCGTCTATGAACCCAATCGCCGCATTCAAAACGTAGAAATAAAAATGTGTAAATATTATTAATCCCGCCGGATAAAAAATAATTTAATAATATTCATGGTGTGAATGATATGAGCGGGATAAATATTTTTTCCAGATGGGTCTATAAAACATTTTACCGACTGACGCATTCTGAAAAATACGATCACAATAAAAATCTTTGGCCCTATTTTAAAGTCCAGCGTAAGCCCTGCGGAATGATTCAAAACGTTTATTTTAAAAATAGTCGATTGAACCACATTGATATTGAGGCGCGAGCCAGAAATAAACCACTGCTGATTATGGCCTCCGGGCCGTCGGTCAATCGTATCCGGGGTGAGTTTTATGATGATTATTTCGACTATATGGGCGTTAACGGCGCCTGTGCCCTGACGCCGATAAACTTTCGTTGGTATGTGATTATCGATCGCAGTTTCATTATCAATAAACTTGATTTTATTAGGGAAATTGTTGGCGTGTCCGATCTGGTGTTGTTCTGCCCGTGTAAATGTCTGGAGGCTATCTGCTCGTTGATTCCGCCTTCGCGCATTCGCTGTCAGTTTAAAATTATTGAAACGATCACCTATGCAATGTGTGAAACCTTTCTGGGGAAAGCCTACCCGGTAGAACCGAACGATGGCGAATATCACTGGTTTAATGAAACAGGATTCTCTGCTCATTTATCTCGTGCGGTATTTGATTATGGTACGGTCGCTTATCCCGCGCTACAAATAGCCTGCGCCTTAGGCTATAAGCATATTTATTTTGCCGGACTGGATATGAACAGTTTTCATTCGCCTCGTTTTTATGAGCAGGCTGATAATATATTATCAACGCGCCTGCAGCGCGATTTTGATAAAATAACCCGGGCTTTTACTGCCGCACATTCCTATTGTGATAAACATGATATTAATGTAGTGAATTTATCGACGGAGAGCGCGGTGACGGTTTTTCCCCGACAATCCTGGGAAACGGTGATAAAGAGACGCTGAGCGCGTGGCCTGCCGGGAGCAGGCCAGCGGAGGCCGATCAGGAGGGAACGGCCTTTCGCACCGCGCTCAGCAGCGTCTGTGCGCCGGAGGAAAGCGGCGTATCTACGCGGGTCAGAATGCCAATGGGCTCGCCCTGGCCCTGGGTCGCAATCGGCAAGGCGGTGAGCGTACCGCGTCGCAGGTCGTCTTTTACCGCACCCGAAGGAACAAACCAGATGTAGTTGTAGTCAACCGTGAGCTGGCGGGACAGCGATGCAGACAGCGTTTCAATACAGCCAGCAGGCATTTTGCAGCCCTGGCTTTGTAGCAGGGTCTCGGCGTTCTGGCGCGGCACGGTGCCTTTAGGTGACACAACGACCGGCCACTCCAGCACCCGACTCAGGGTGATGTTTTCATGCAAAATCGGATGATCCGGGCGAACCACCAGCTTCAGCGATTCAAGAAACAGCAGTTCGTAGTTCAGCCCGGTCATCAGTTCAGGATCGGACATACGGCCAATGCCGAGGTCAATATCGCCGGACTTCAGCGCCGCCAGCAGCATGGTGTTGTTCATGGTCGCCACCTGCAGCGTGACGTCTTTTTGCTGCTGGTGAAATGGGCCGATTACCGCAGGCAGCACGCCCAGAGCCGCAGTGGGTAGCGCGCCAATGCGCACCACATCATTATTAACACCTTCTTTACGTACCAGCGCCTGTCCGGCGGTGTTCAGCGCGTCGAGCACTTTCACCGCATGGGTCAGAAATTGTTCGCCCACTAAGGTCAGCTGCGCGCCGAGGCGGCCGCGTTCAAACAGGCGGGTACCGGTAAGCTGTTCGAGTTCATTTAAGGTCTTAGAAAGCGCAGGCTGGCTAAGATTAAGGGTTTCAGCCGCTCGCCCCAATGTTCCTTGCTGGGCGACGGCCACGAAAGTGTGCAGATGGCGCAGACGAATGCGCTGACTAAAGAGAGCATTTTTTTCCATAAGCGATGTTTAAAACAGAGCAGCATGGGTGACAAGTAATGTTGTTTAATTTTGATAACTTGCTAGCAAATTATTATTAACATTTGTGCGGTTTAACAGACAAGCGTTTTGTTGCAGGAAGAAAGGAAACCCGGCGTGGCGATCCTCGCCGGGTGCGATCGTGTCGGCCTATTGCTCACCCGCGCGCAATCGCGGCGAAGGGGCCGCCATCAGACGTCAAAGAAGACGGTTTCTTTTTCACCCTGCAGATAAATATCAAAGTGATAGACCGTTTCGTTGCCACGGATCTCTTTTCGGCCAATCAAGGTCTGACGGCGAACCTCCCATTCGATCAGGTTGAGCACCGGATCGCTGGCGTTCGCTTCTTGTTCGTCAGAGAAGTACATGCGCGTATTCAGGCCAATGTTAATGCCGCGCGCCACGATCCACAGATTGACGTGCGGTGCCATCATGCGCCCATCGCGACCGACCGCCTGACCCGGCTTGATGGTGTCAAAACGCCAGACGCCGCTGTCAAAATTGGAGCAGGCGCGGCCCCAGCCGCGAAAATCGGCGTCCAGCGCTTTGCCTTCCTGATGGTCGGCGACATGGTTATAACGCCCGTCGGCGTTGGCCTGCCAGATCTCAATCAGCACGTCGCGCACCGGGGTGCCTGAGCCGTCGAAGACGCGTCCTTCAATGGCAATGCGTTCGCCCGGCGTGTGGCTGTTGGTCAGCGTGGGACCAAAGTTTTTCTCGAAAATATGAAAGCCGGCAGCGTCCGGCGCAAGGCCAATATGAACGTATGGCCCGGCGGTTTGTGAAGCGGTTTCCGGTAAATAGTCTTTCATCGTGCAGCCCCCTGGGTACGATTCTCAAACAGCGTGGCGCGCTGGCCGCGTAGCACCAGATCAAAACGGTACGCCAGGCAGTCGAGCGGCACGGCGGCATGGGTATCAAGTTCAGCAATCAGCGTGCGGACGGCGTCATCGTTGTTAATGGTTTTGACGATGGGGCACTGCTTGATGAGCGGGTCGCCTTCAAAGTACATCTGCGTGATCAGTCGCTGGGCGAACGCCTCGCCGAAGATCGAAAAGTGAATATGTGAAGGACGCCAGTCGCTGACCTGATTACGCCACGGGTACGGGCCCGGCTTGATGGTGCGGAAGAAGTAGTAGCCATTTTCATCGGTCAACACGCGCCCGCAGCCGCCAAAATTTGGATCAATCGGCGCCAGATACTGATCTTTCTTATGCCGATAGCGTCCGCCGGCGTTGGCCTGCCACACTTCAACCAGCGTATTTTTCAGCGGGCGACCAAAGCCGTCGCGGACATAGCCGTGCACGATAATACGCTCGCCGATCGGCAAGCCATCTTTGGCGTAGTTGAGGATCAGGTCGTTATCCAGCGGGCCTATATCCTGCTGAGAAAAGACCGGGCCGGTGATTTCTGACAGCGAATTTTGCAGGGAAATAAGCGCGTTACGCGGTGAACGCAATACGCTGGTTTTATAGCCTGGCGCATAGGCCGGCGGGTGATTGTTGTAATCACGATGAATCACTTCTTGCGGTGACCATTTTGTGCTCATAGGTGGCTCCGTGTAGGGTATTTTATTATTGCCGCACTCAGTGTGTGTAAATGCATTGTTAATTAATAGTGAATTTAAGGTGTGTTTTAAATAACCTCTGGTTATGGCAACGCCAGAGTTAACGGTGGAATTTATGCAGTCGCCGGGATCACACTTTGTAAATTCTTACCGCACGGCGTTATGCGCTTACCTACACTGCAAATAGAGTCACAGGAGGCGAGATAACATGGCGCATACCCTTTCAGCAGATGATATTCGGGAAGATTTTTCGCAAGCAATGTCGGCAATGTACCAGCAGGAAGTCCCGCAATATGGCACTTTGTTAGCGCTTGTTGCTGACGTAAATCTGGCGGTGCTGGAAAATAATCCGCGCTTACATGAACAGCTGGCCAACGCCGATGAACTGGCGCGCCTGAACGTGGAGCGTCACGGGGCTATCAGGGTGGGAACGGCGCAAGAGCTGGCGACGCTGTGCCGCATGTTTGCCATCATGGGGATGTACCCGGTGGGGTATTACGATCTTTCCGTGGCGGGCGTGCCGGTGCACTCCACCGCTTTTCGTCCGGTTGATGACGCGGCGCTCCAGCGTAATCCTTTTCGTATTTTTACCTCGCTGCTGCGTTTGGAGTTGATTGACGACCCGGCGCTGCGTGACAAAGCGGCGCGTATTCTTGCCCGACGCGATATCTTCACGCCGCGCTGTCGGGCGCTGATGGCCCTTCACGACGAGCAGGGTGGCTTGACCCCGGCACAGGGGCAGGAATTTGTCCGTGAAGCGCTGGAAACCTTTCGCTGGCATCACCACACGACGGTCGATAAAGAAACGTATCAGGCGCTGCATCAACAGCATCGGCTGATTGCCGATGTGGTGTGTTTTCCCGGCTGTCATATTAACCATCTGACGCCGCGTACCCTGGATATTGACCAGGTACAGTCGCTGATGGCGAAATACGGCATCGAACCGAAAGCGGTGATCGAAGGGCCGCCGCGTCGCGCGGTGCCGCTGCTGCTGCGCCAGACCAGCTTTAAAGCCCTGGAAGAACCCGTTTCCTTCGCCGGTGACGCCAGCGGCACGCACACGGCGCGCTTTGGGGAAATAGAGCAACGCGGCGTGGCGCTGACACCTAAGGGACGGGCATTGTACGACCGGCTGTTGAGCGAGGCGGGTGTGGGAAAAGACAACCTTAGCCATCAGCAGCATCTACAGGCCGTATTCAAAGCGTTCCCGGACAGCGAATTTCTGCTGCGCCAGCAGGGGCTGGCCTGGTTCCGCTATCGTCTGACCCCCAGCGGCGATGCGCATCGCCAGGCCATTCGTCCCGGCGACGATCCGCAGCCGTTTATTGAACGCGGCTGGGTTATCGCACAGCCCATCACCTATGAAGATTTTCTGCCGGTCAGCGCCGCCGGTATTTTCCAGTCCAATCTCGGCGGTGAATCGCAGACGCACAGCCATGGCAACGCCAGCCGCGGCGCCTTTGAAACGGCGCTGGGAAGGCCGGTACTTAACGAGTTCAGCCTGTACGAAGAGGCGGAGATGCGCAGCAAACGGCGTTGCGGTTTGCTCTGAAACGGTTAATCTGCAAAGGAATAATATAAAAAGGATGAACACCGATGCAGAATGCCGCAACGCGCGTAGAGACCCGTCAAGGATGGCTATCAGGACGAGTGGATGACGATATTCATGTGTGGTGCGGTATTCCCTATGCCGCGCCGCCCGTGGGGGCGCTTCGCTGGCGAGCGCCCCGGCCGGTTGCGCCGTGGCAGGGCGTTCGCCCGGCCGAGACTTTTTCTGCCGCCAGCTGGCAAAATGGGGAATACTGCCAGGAGCTGGGGGGCGGCGATCCGGGGCGTTTCTCGGAAGATTGTCTCTATCTCAACGTTTGGGCACCCGTAGAACGTTCCGGCCCGCTGCCGGTGATGGTCTGGCTGCACGGCGGCGGATTTACCATCGGTTCTGGCGGGCTGCCGCCATACGACGGTAAAGCGCTGTCCAGACGCGGCGCGGTGGTGGTGACCCTGAATTACCGGCTTGGGCATCTGGGCTTTTTTGCGCATCCGGCGCTGGAAGGCGAAGACGGCGAGCGGCTGTATAATTTTGGCCTGCTCGATCAAATCGCCGCGCTGCGCTGGGTACAGGAGAATATCGCCGCGTTCGGCGGTGACGGTGACAACGTCACGTTATTCGGCGAATCCGCTGGCGCCCGCAGCGTGCTATCGCTGATGACCTCACCCAAAGCTGAAGGGCTCTTCCATAAAGCCATCATTCAGAGCGGCTACACGTTGCCGGATGTGCCGCGTGAAGCCGCATTGGCTCGCGGTGAAAGGCTGGCGGAACATTTTAATCTCGCCAATGCGTCCGCCGACAGACTGCGTGAAATTCCCGCCGAGGCGTTCTGGCCGCTGGCCGCGCCGCATACCACCGGCCCCGCGCCCATTGCGGGCGATGCGGTGCTGCCGCAGCCGATGCTTGACGTGTTCTTCGCCGGTAAACAGCACGCGATGCCGGTGCTGGTTGGCTCCAATAGCGATGAAGCCAGCGTTATGGCGGTGTTCGGCGTCGATCTTGCCGGTGAAATCCAAAAACTACGCCGCGAGCGCCGCCTGGGGCTGGGATTGATTCGGCTACTGTATCCGGGCGTGAAGGCGGATGAAGCGCTAGGCCGTGAGGTGTGCCGCGACATGGCCTTTACCACCCTGGGTTACGTTGTGATGCAGGCGCAGCAGCGGATTAATCAACCGTGCTGGCGCTACTGGTTTGACTATGTTGCCGAGGCTGAACACGCCACTTATCCCCACGGCGCCTGGCATGGTAACGAGGTGCCTTACGTGTTTGATACGTTAGGGCACATTTCCCCCTCCTGTGACTATGCCACGCAAGACGATCTGGCCTTCGCCGCGCAGGTTGCCGACTACTGGGTACGCTTCGCGCGTGAAGCCAGCGCCGCGCACGTTGTGCTGGCGGGGCCGGTACGTTGGCCTGCAGCGGTGCGCGGCCGGGATCGCCTGTTGCGCATTGGGCTGCATAAGCGCGCCGGATTTCGCGTTGAAAACCGCTTTATGCGCGCGCGACTGGCGCTGTTCAAACGCGTAATGAAACACCATGTGAACCTGGATTAGCAGATTTTATTGCCTGACCAATTGGATTATCAGTGAATTTTGTCTAGAGTGGGCGGCAGTTAACACGCGCATTTTTTTGCTGCATTCCGATGATAAAAAGGACGCTTTGCCAGGCATGAACCGCAGACACTTTCTCAAATCTTCAATGGCTGTTGCCGCCGTGTGCGGTACTTCCGGTTTTGCATCGCTTTTCTCTCAGGCCGCGCTGGCGCAGGAGTCCGATATTGCCGACGGCCAGACGCGTCGCTTTGATTTCGGCGTGCTGCAATCGATGGCCCACGATCTTTCCCGTCAGCCCTGGGTTGGCGCGCCGCGCGCGCTGCCGGAAACCCTGGCCAACCTGACGCCGCAGGCTTACAACAGCATTCAGTACGATGCGCAGCACTCTCTGTGGAATAACGTCAACGATCGCCAGCTGGATATCCAGTTCTTCCACGTCGGAATGGGTTTCCGTCGTCGCGTGCGCATGTTCTCACTCGATCCGGCCAGCCAGCAGGCGCGTGAAATTCATTTCCGCCCTGAGCTGTTCCAGTATCACGACGCCGGTGTCGACACGAAACAGCTGGAAGGGCAAACCGATCTCGGCTTTGCCGGGTTCCGCGTGTTTAAAGCGCCGGAGCTGGCGCGCCGCGATATCGTCGCTTTCCTGGGGGCAAGCTATTTCCGCGCCGTAGACAGCACCTATCAGTACGGTCTTTCCGCGCGTGGTCTGGCAATCGACACCTACACGGATTCGCTGGAAGAGTTCCCTGACTTTACCTCCTTCTGGTTTGAAACCGCGAAACCGGGCGATACCACCTTCACCGTCTATGCGCTGCTCGACAGCGCCAGCATCACCGGCGCGTATAAATTCGTCGTGCACTGCGAGAAGGCGCAGGTGATCATGGACGTGGAAAACCACCTCTATGCGCGAAAAGATATCAAACAGTTAGGTATCGCGCCGATGACCAGTATGTTCAGCTGCGGTAATAACGAGCGCCGCGTCTGTGACACCATCCACCCACAGATTCATGACTCTGACCGTCTGGCGATGTGGTTGGGCAACGGCGAGTGGATCTGCCGTCCGTTGAATAACCCACAGAAGCTGCAGTTCAACGCCTATCAGGACAAAAACCCGAAAGGTTTTGGTCTGCTGCAGCTGGATCGCGACTTTACCCACTATCAGGATGTCATGGGCTGGTACAACAAACGCCCGAGTCTGTGGGTTGAGCCACGCAATCAGTGGGGAAAAGGGGCCGTCAGTCTGATGGAAATTCCGACTACCGGCGAAACGCTGGATAACATCGTCTGCTTCTGGCAGCCGGAAAAGCCGATGAAGGCGGGCGACCAGCTCAACTTTAGCTATCGCCTGTACTGGAGCGCGATGCCGCCGGTTCGTTCGCCGCTGGCGCGCGTGCTGGCCACGCGTACCGGGATGGGCAGCTTCCCGGAAGGTTGGGCGCCGGGGGAACACTACCCGGACAAATGGTCCCGTCGTTTCGCCATTGATTTCGTCGGCGGTGATTTGAAAGCCGCCGCGCCGAAGGGGATTGAACCGGTGATCACGCTGTCCAGCGGTGAGGCGAAACAGGTTGAAATCCTGTACGTAGAACCGTTTGACGGTTACCGGATTCTGTTCGACTGGTACCCGACTTCCGATTCAACCGAACCGGTGGATATGCGCCTGTTCCTGCGCTGCCGCGGCGAAGCGATCAGCGAAACCTGGCTGTATCAGTACTTCCCGCCAGCGCCAGATAAGCGTCAGTACGTTGACGACCGCATTATGAAATAACGCCCCTGGCCCGGCCGAGCTTTGCCTGGCCGGGTTTTCTTCCCGAGTGAGAACCTAACATGACCCGCGTTGAAACGATCGTGGTATCGGACGCCATCACCCTTCAGGCCGTTAATGAAGGCCATATTACCGATCTTCACCAGATGGTGCTGCGCAACCGTGACTGGCTGCAGCAGACGCTGAACTGGCCGCAGTTTGTGAACAGCGAGCAGGACACCCGCCAGAACGTGCAGGGCAATATGATGCTGCACCAGCGCGGCATCGCGAAAATGTTTCTGATTTTTGTCGACGGCAAAATGGCGGGCGTGCTGTCATTTAACCAGATTGAACCGTCGAATAAGACCGGGTATATCGGCTACTGGCTCGATGAAGCCGCGCAGGGTAAGGGGATTCTGTCGGCGTCGTTACAGGCGTTTATTCGCTATTACGTGGACCGCGGCGAAATCCGCCGCTTCGTGATCAAATGCCGGGTTGATAATCTGCGCAGCAATCAGGTGGCACAGCGTAACGGTTTCCAGCTGGAAGGATGTTTACGTCAGGCCGAGTTTCTTAACGATGTCTTCTACGATCAAAACCTCTACGCGCGAATTATCGAACAGTCTGATTTATAGCGCACCGAACAGCGGGGTGCGGGTGATACGCTGCGCGCCGCTAATCGCTTTACGCCCGCGCAGGTGGATGGCCTCACCCGGCAGCGCTTCTACCACCACGCTGTCGCCAATATCAATGTGATACTCGATCAGCACATCGCCCTCGATACGCGCGTCGCCCTGAATCACGACGTGATCGTCCAGCAGAATCGGCCCGCCGCGGAGCCGGGCATTTCCGCCGACCCTGACATGATGCTTCAGCACGCAGTTGCCCTCGATGACCGCGTTTTCTGCCACCTGCGCACTGTAGCGAAGAGTGGGGATCGCATCCTCACCGTGTCCGGCGATGATACGCGCGTTGCCGTAAACCCTGGCGCAGTCGCACACCCAGATGTTGTTCGCCTCATTGCCCTCTAACCGTGCGCGGTCATAGATCTCTGCCCGGTGTTCGATAAAGGCGTGACACAGCGACGCATCACCGTAGATTTGCGCCTGGTGCACAACCCGGCAGTCGGTTAAACGGGCGCGATCGTAGATTTGCAGCGGCAGATCGCTGTCAGCGGTCAGGCCCTTCGCGCCGACAATCTGGCACTGTTCGCCTATGTAGGCACTGCCAAACAGATGGCAGTGGCCGTGAACCCTGGCCCCTTTAACGATGACGTTCTCGCTCAGCCGCGCGCCGTGGCTGATACGACTGGCACATACCCGTGCGTTGCCGCCAATGGCTGCCTGATGGCTGACTTCGCAGATCTGCGTCAGCCGCGCGTTGCCGGCGACGGTTGCGCCCGCATAAACGAGGCTATTTTCATCGTAAATCCAGCAATCGCCTTCGTGACTTAACGCCTGCTCATCCGCAATCCACCCCCCCAGGCTGCCGGCGGCGACATCGGCAAAATCACGCAGGGCAATGATTTGCCACACCTGTACGCTCTCCCGAGCACCAGGCTCGCCAATTTGCACGCGACGGGAATTCTCACTGAGACGGTACTTTTTCATGGTGGCCTCTGACCTGGCGGATACCTTAAATGTAGCAAATTACGCTGGGCATAAGCGGGGATGAGGCGTATAACGAATAATACAAAAAATATTAATTAATACTAAATGTATTAGTGGTGAAAAAATGACAGAACGAAAATTACCAGACTATGGCGATGTCGCCGCCGCGGCGGAACGTATTGCCCACTATGCTCACCGTACGCCGGTGATGACCTCGCGCACCGCCAACGCTGATTTTGGTGCCGAAGTGTATTTCAAGTGCGAGAATTTTCAGCGTATGGGGGCGTTTAAGTTTCGCGGCGCGATGAACGCGCTGTTGCAGTTTACGCCCGAGCAGCGCGCCGCTGGCGTCGTGGCTTTTTCCTCTGGCAACCATGCGCAGGCGGTGGCGCTGGCGGCTAAGCTGCTGTCGATTCCGGCAACGATCATCATGCCGCTCGATGCCCCGGCGGCCAAGGTGGCGGCCACTAAAGGTTACGGTGGCCGCGTTGTGACCTACGATCGCTATACCGAAGACCGGGAGCAGATTGGCCGTGAGCTGGCGCAAAAAGAGGGGCTGACGCTGATTCCGCCTTACGATCATCCGCAGGTGATCGCCGGTCAGGGCACGGCGGCGAAAGAGCTGATTGAGGACGTGGGGCCGCTGGACGCGCTGTTTGTGTGCCTGGGCGGCGGCGGTTTGCTGTCGGGTTCGGCGCTGGCCGCGCGGCATCTTTCGCCGCGGTGCGCTATCTACGGCGTTGAGCCCGAGGCGGGCAATGATGGGCAGCAGTCGCTGCGCAGCGGTCAAATTGTCCACATTGAGACGCCGAAAACCATCGCCGACGGTGCACAGACTCAGCATCTGGGCCACTACACGTTTCCCATTATCCAGCATACGGTGGAGGATATTCTGACCGTGAGTGATGATGAGCTGATCGCGGCGATGACGTTTTTTGCCGAGCGTATGAAAATGGTCGTCGAGCCGACCGGATGCCTCGGCTTTGCCGCGGCGCGGGCAAGAAAATCCTCGCTGCGGGGCAAAAAGGTCGGTGTGATTATCAGCGGCGGTAATGTGGATATCCACCGCTATGCCCGTTTTCTGGCCGGTGAAAGGGAAAGTTGATGCAGGATGATAATACGCTGCTCCGGCAGCTCGATAACATCGCGAAAGGGGTGAGCGCAACGTTGTCACCCTTTTGTGAGGTGGTGGTTCACGACCTTACGCACCCGGATCACGCCATTCTGGCGATACACAACAATTTATCCGGCAGAACGGTAGGGCAGCCGGCCACGGAAATGGGGCTGGCGCGCATTGCATCGGCGGAATTTCCGCAAATTGTGGCGAATTACGCCAATCAGTTTGCCGATGGCCGCCCGGTAAAAAGCACCTCCATCGGTATTAAAGACGCCAATGGCGAATACGTCGCAGCACTGTGCCTTAACGTTGATATGACGCTGTTTCGCGGTATGCAAAGCGCGTTATCTCAGTTTACCGCAGTGGCCAGCGCGCCCCTGGTCGAGCACCTTGAGCCTGCTGGCCTGGAGGCTATCCGTCGTTATATCGACCGCTATGCGGCAACAAGGGCGACCACCGCACGAGCGCTGAGCGTTGACGACCGCAAAGCGCTGATACAGGCCCTGGGTCAGGAAGGGCTGCTGGAAGTACGTAAATCGATGGACACCGTGGCCCAACATCTTGGGATCTCGCGCGCTACCGCTTATCTCTATGCAAGACAGAAAAATGCCGTATAACGGAAAGACCGTTTACCTTAGCTAACGTCCATCTTCAGGAGAAAATATGCTGTTATCGAGTCTGCTTGCCATTGCTGCCGTGCTGATTATGGGGGTAATGAGCCCCGGCCCCAGCTTTATCTACGTGGCGCGAACGGCCGTCGTGCACTCCCGCGCCCACGGCCTGGTGACCGCGCTGGGCACCGGGGCAGGAGCCGCGACGTTTGCGCTGATGGCGATGCTGGGGCTGCAAAAGGTGCTGAATGCGGTACCGGAACTGTTTATCGGCCTGAAGCTGGCGGGCGGTGCTTATCTTATCTGGATAGGTATTAAAATTTTTCGCGGCGCACGTCAGCCGATGGCGATTGCCGTGGGGGGAGAAACGGTCTCTATTTCACTGTGGAAGGCGTTTCGCGATGGGCTGTTCACCCAGCTCAGCAACCCGAAAACGGCTATTGTTTTTGCCTCAATTTTCACTGCGCTGCTGCCCGCGCATATTCCTACCGTGTTTTATTACCTGATCCCCTTGATGAGCTTTGTTATTGACGCCGGTTGGTACGCGCTGGTGGCGCTGCTGCTGTCGGCGGAGAAGCCGCGTCGTGTTTATCTGCGTATGAAAGGGGCGGTAGACAGGGTCTCGGCGACCATTTTGGGGCTGCTGGGCGTGAAGCTTATCTATACTTCTTTTTCACGCTAGCGCCGCGCTAAAGAATCATTTAAAATGCAACTTAAATAAATTTGAATAAATAAACAAAATGCATAATAAAAACGACGAACGCCAGGTGCTGAATTTGCCCGCCGGCTATTTTGGCATGGTTCTCGGCACCATCGGGATGGGATTCGCCTGGCGCTACGCCAGCACTATCTGGCCGCTGAGCCACGCCATCGGCGACGGGCTGGTGATACTGGCAATCGTGATGTGGGCGCTGCTGGCGCTGGCGTTTATTGTGCGCGCAGTCCGCTTTCCGTATAGCGTCTGGCTGGAAATGCGCCATCCTATCGCCAGCAGCTTTGTGAGCCTGTTCCCGGCGACCACCATGCTGGTCGCGATTGGCGTAACGCCGTGGCTGCGGCCGCTGGCGTTGGCGCTGTTTATCATCGGGGTTGTGCTTCAACTGAGCTATGCTGCCTGGCAAACCGCCGGGCTGTGGCGCGGCGAACATCCGGCAGACGCCACCACGCCGGGGCTGTATCTGCCGACGGTGGCGAATAACTTTATCAGCGCCATGGCCTGCGGTGCTCTGGGCTTTAACGACGCCGGGCTGGTGTTCCTGGGGGCCGGGGTGATTTCCTGGATAACGCTGGAGCCCGCGATTGTACAGCGCCTGCGTAGCGGCGGCGCGCTATCGATTCCGCTGCGTACTTCGCTCGGCATTCAGCTGGCCCCCGCGCTGGTGGCCTGTAACGCATGGCTGAGCGTCAACGGCGGCCACGCGGACGTGTTCGCCAAAATGCTGTTTGGCTATGGGCTGCTTCAGCTGCTGTTTATGCTGCGTTTGATGCCGTGGTATCTGCGCCAGGCGTTTAACGCCTCATTCTGGAGCTTCTCGTTCGGTATCTCCGCGCTGGCCTCTACTGGGCTGCATCTCGGGCATGCCAGCAGCTCCGGCTTTTTCCACTACCTGGCGCTGCCGCTGTTTATCTTCACGAATATCGTGATCGGCCTGCTGCTGATTAAAACGCTGCTGTTGCTGCTTCAGGGTAAATTTTTGACGCGAGCTGCCGCGTCGACACTGATGAAACCGAAGGATGACTAATGACCATGCGTGATGAAAACTACTTCACCGAAAAATACGGCCTGACCCGTACCCATTCCGATGTCGTGCATGCGGCGACGATCGTTAAGCCGGGTAAGGCACTCGATCTGGGCTGCGGTAACGGGCGTAACAGTCTTTATCTGGCGGCGAACGGTTATGACGTAACGGCGTGGGATAAAAACCCGATGAGCATCCAGAATCTGTTGTCGATTCGCGAGGCTGAAGGGCTGACCTCTTTGCAGGCGGCGGTCAAGGACCTTAATACGCTGAGCTTTGACGGCGCGTACGACTTTATTTTGTCTACCGTGGTGATGATGTTCCTTGAGCCGGGGACGATCCCGCGTCTGATTGCCAACATGCAGCGCTGCACCGTTGCAGGGGGCTATAACCTGATCGTTGCGGCGATGGATACCGATGATTTTCCGTGCACGGTGGGTTTCCCGTTCGCGTTTAAGGCCGGCGAGTTGAAGGCATATTATGCGGGGTGGGATCTGCTGAAATATAACGAAGACGTTGGCGAGCTTCACCGTACGGACGAGCAGGGTAATCGAATTAAATTGCGCTTTGCCACCCTGCTGGCGCGTAAGAAATCATAATTAGTATTTATATAACGGGCGAAGAGCCCGTTATATGGTGAATTCTTTTTATTAATATTGCGTGTCTCCTCTATTTTTGTCGCGACAATCTCCTGATTCCTTTGCTATAACTTACTGGCATCTGTGCATTTCTCAGGGATTATCTCATGCGTACTCAAACGTTTTTTAAAGCGGCGGTTCTTGTCGGCGTTCTGGCTCTTGCCGGTTGTGCATCTAAGACCACCACGCCCGAGCAGTATTCCGGCTTTTTGAAAGATTATTCTGGCCTCAAACAAACGACAACGGCGTCCGGGAAAACCGAGCTGCGTTGGATCTCTCCGGACTACAAACCGGCCAACTACGCGAACGTTGTTTATAACCCTGTTACCTATTATCCGGTGCCGAAACCGACCACGCAGGTGGGTGAAAAAGCGCTGAACGACATTCTGGCCTATACCAATACCGAGCTGAAAAAAGCCATCAGCGAGCGCAAGCCGCTGGCGACCACCGCCGGTCCGCATAGCCTGATTTTCCGCGGTGCGATTACTGCTGTTGACTCCAGCAAAGAAGGGCTGCAGTTCTACGAGGTGATCCCGATTGCGATGGTCGTTGCCGGTACGCAGGCGGCCACCGGCCATCGCACCATGAACACCAACCTGTATTTTGAAGGCGAACTGATTGATGCGGCCACCAACAAACCGGTTATCAAAGTGGTGCGTAAAGGGGAAGGCAAAGACCTGTCGAACTCAGATGCGAAGCTGACGCTGGATACGCTGAAACAGGTGATTGATGATATGGCGATTGATGCGGTGAAATTCGATCCGTCGCAGAAATAAAAAATATCCCATCATGAATAAAGGGGCACCGATAAGGTAGCCCCTTTATTTATGATGGTATTATATTTTTGATGAATACATTATTCCGATTTTGTGGCCGCTTATTTTCCCTGTCAGAGAAAATATCGTGCCGTCAGCATGATCGCGTCATTACTTTTACTCTCGAACGGCACGGTTGATTTATTTTCCACAGCACATTGCGTGAAGGACTAGGCGCGGCTGAGAAACGGCAGACGCCAGGCCAGCGGTTTGGCGAACATCACCAGATTGCCCAGCAGAATCAGCACCAGCCCGACGACGGCGTTTGCGTGCCATTGGTATCCTTCGTAGACCGTTGACAGCGTCAGCGCAACCAGCGGAAACAGCAGGGTACTGTAGGCGGCATTGCTGGCGCCGATGCGGCCAACCAGGGTGAAATAGACGCCGAAGGCAATGACCGAGCCGAACAGCGCCAGATAGAACAGCGCGCCCATATAGCTGAGGGTCCACTGCGGTGTGAAATCATCGCCGCGCAGCAGGGCGACAAGGCCAATGACTATCGTGCCGTAGAGCATCGCCCAGGCGTTAGTGGTGAGCGTCTCCAGCCCGCGGCGCTGGTGACGCAGACTGAGCATATTGCCCAGTGAGAAACCGTAGGTGCCCAGCGCGCTGAGGAGAATACCGGCCAGCAACGTACTGCTCATCCCCACGGCCTGCAGATCGTCCCAGAAGAGCGTCACAATCCCGGCCAACCCCAACAGCGCCGCCGCGTAAAAGCGTTTGGGCGGCGTCTGGCGGAAGAAAATAAAGCTATTAATCGCGTTAAACAGAACCGCCATCGAGAAAATAACCGATTCCAGACCGGTATTGATCCATTTCGCGGCGGTGTAAAAACAGAGGAAGTTAAAACCAAATACGCAGCAGCCTTGTACCATGCAGAACAGGTGGTCACGCAGCGCTAGCGGCCGCAGGCGGCGCAGGCACAGCAGAATGGTCAGCATGGTGGTGCTGGCGATGGCGAAGCGCCAGAAAATAGAGACGGCTTCGGGCACCGGACCCTGCTGTAAAAAGATGGCAATCCAGGTGGTACCCCAAATAACGACAACTAAAGCATAGAGCAGCGCGTTCATTTTTCCTCACAACGGTTATCGCGACAGAGATCCAGTCTGCCGCACGCGTGTCGTCGCCGCTTGCAGAAGGTTGCGGATGACTTGCATATTCTTGCGGTTTTTTGCCGTATAGCGGCGCAGAAAAGTAGCATCCACCCGCGACAGCCCCTAGACTAAATAGCTGCGCCTAATACCGCTACACTTTTGCCTGACCATGTTTTCCTCCGGGGAATGGGCTGGCGGTTTCCATAAAATGGCGGACCTTTTTCAGTAACTGCCACATTGAGCGGCACTGATGATTACGGGTTATCGTGTCATGAAGTGCCTGCCATAGCCGTTCCACATGATTCACCCACGGCGAGTAAACCGGCTGGTAAATTACCCTGAACTTGGGATTTGCTTTCAACCAGCGCTGTGTTTCGCGGCTTTTATGGATAATGTAGTTATCAACGATCAGCGTGATTGTTTTCGCCCGCCGGTAAGTGGCTTTCAGGTGCTTCAGCAGAGCGATAAACAGCGCTGAACTTTTGCTGTTGCCGCCCACGTAGCTGACTTTACCCGTGCCACTGTGCAGTGCGCCGGCCAGATAGTATTTTTCGTTCTGCCCCGGCGTCACTACCCGTTTCTGCTGTCCGCGCAACTGCCAGTCCGCACCGATTTTAGGATTAAGGTGGATATCCACTTCATCTTCATAAAATACCGGATGCTCTGCGCTGCATTCATCCAGCGCTTTGTGGATTACCGCCATCTTTTCATCTTTATGTGGGTCACGGATACGCAGAGTTGGCGCGGCCCTGCGCCATACAAGCCCCGCAGATGGCAACCAGCGGCGAACGGTTCCTGCATGTAACTGGCAACCGGTTATCTCATTGATTTTTATTGCCAGTAATTCGGTGCTCCAGCGTGAACGTTGATAACCAAAATCGCCGGGAGAATGCTTTATCAGCTCACGTAACAGGGTGCAGATATGTTCAAAAGGCCAGCGTCGGGAGCGCCCTGCGGGTAAGGATTTCAGGCCTTCAATACCTGAGTGCGTAAACCAGTTAATCCAGCGACCAACGGATGAACGGGCACAACAGAGAGTTCTGGCAACATCGCTGACCCGTTCACCCCGATGAAGCATCAGCATGGCCGTGAGTCTGCGGGCATGATTTTTATCACGCGTTTTATGAATAGCTTTCTGCATCAGGCGTCGTTCGCCACGGGGTATTGGTACTATGATCGGCATCGCTCAGTCCGGTTGGTGATTTTGGTTGGTTTGGCGATTGATCAGATCGCACAATCCGGGCTGAGTTCCCTTTCAGTGATCTACTATTCCGCGCAGCTATTTAGGGCTATCGTTAATCGTGACAGAAATCGTAATGACCCACACCTACGCGACGTTTGAAAGACTACGGAGTCAGAAAGCTATTCTGCGGGAAACCGTCGCGCTCAATTCCGGCATTCAGCTTGCCGCGTGGTACAACAAACTCGATACGCTGACGGTGCAAAGCGATCATCATACCCTAAGCCTGTACGTCGCCGACGGCTATGAAAGCTACCAGAAAACGCCACACGGCTGGAAAAACGGCGGCGGGCCTAACCGTTTTTGCCTGATGCCGGAGGACAGTGAATCGACGTGGGATATTCGTGGCGATCTGTCGTTCGTGCATCTTTACTGCACCGATGAACACCTGCGCCACGTTGGGGAGCAGGTGTGGGATCGTAGTCCGGCTAGCGTGACGCTGGATGAACAAATCTTTGGCGATGACCCGAAAATTACGCTGCTCTACCGCCAGTTTTTGCTCGGCTGTGACTGGCAGCAGCCGGCGAATCAGCTGACGTTAAGCAGCGCCAGCACGCTGCTGCTGACCCATTTGCTACAAAATTATGCCAACGTCCAGTGGCGTCTGCCGACGGTCACCGGTGGGCTGGCACCGGGGGTGTTACGAAATACGCTGGATTATATTGACGCGCATCTCAGCGAGCCGTTAACGCTGGCCGACCTCGCCGCGCAGGCATCGTTGAGCGAGTATCACTTTGCGCGCATGTTCCGTCAGTCCGTGGGCCTGGCGCCGCATCAGTACGTGATGCAGCGGCGGATGGATACGGCTCAGCAGATGGTGCGCTATAGCGCATTGCCATTAACCGACATTGCGCTACGCTGCGGTTTTAGCTCCGCGAGCCACTTCAGCAACCGTTTCAAAACGGCAATCGGCGTGACGCCATCGCAGCTACGCGCGAGCCTTGCTGGCTAACAGCGCGAAGCTCACCCCACCCAGCACTAAGCCCCAGAATGCGGAGCCGATACCCGCGAGGGTTATGCCGCTGGCGGTCACCAGGAAAGTGACCAGCGCGGCGTCGCGTTCACGTTCCGCATTCAGAGCCTGAAACAGACTTCCGCCCAACGTACCGAGCAGCGCCAGCCCCGCCAGCATTTGAATCCACGCGACGGGAAGCGCTGCCATCAGCGCGGTGATCGAACCACCGAAGATGCCTGCCAGAAGATAAAACACGCCTGCCGCCGCTGCGGCCAACCAGCGTTTTTGCGGATCGGGGTGGGCATCCGGGCTTTGGCAAATGGCGGCGGTAATGGCGGCAATGCACACCGAATAAACGCCAAACGGCGCCAGCAGCAGGCCAAAGGCGCCGCTGATCACCATCAGCGGCGAGACCGGCACCCGATAGCCCGACGCCTGTAGCGTGGCAAGGCCGGGCGCATTTTGCGAGGCCATCGTGACGAGGAAAAAGGGAATGCCTACGCTCAGTAACGCGGTGAGTGAAAAATGAGGCGTGACAAACTGAGGTACAACGAAAGCCAGGTTAAGTGATTTCGTGACAACGTCACCTTTAAGCCATGCCACCGCGATCCCCACGGCCATGGCGGCCACCACCGCATAGCGTGGCGCCAGCGCTTTACACAGCAGCCAGCCCATCAGCATACTGCCGCATAGCAGCAGTTGCCCCTGTAGGGTGGCAAACGCCTGAAGGCCGAAACGCAATAAAATCCCCGCCAGCATCGCCGCGGCCAGTGAATGCGGGATCAGCCTCATCAGACGGGCGAACCAGCCGGTCAGGCCGCAGATGACAATCAGCGCGTTAGCGAAAATAAAAATGCCTACGGCTTCGTTGAGCGTCGCGCCCTGCAGGCCACCAACCAGCAGCGCCGCGCCGGGCGTTGACCACGCGGTCAGAATAGGGACTTTACGCCACAGCGTCAGAACCAGCGTGCTGAGGCCCATGGCCAACCCTAACGCCGTCATCCAGCCGGAGATTTGCAGCGGGCTTGCACCCGCAGCAGCGGCGGCCTGCCAGATAATTGCCGCCGAGCTGGCATAGCCGACCAGAACGGCTACAAACCCCGCCAGCAGCGAGGGGAAAGGAATAAGATAGGATCGCATTGTAGACCTTTGTGCGTTATAACGTACATTGAATGTATCATTGTGCGCTATAGCGCACAAGTGGCGTGCGACGGGCGAAAACACGCGCTGGCTGGGGTATACTGCGTAAAGGCAACGACATGGAGGCTGAATGAATATTGCGCAACACCTGGCGACAACGCTAAAACACCTGCGTCAGCAGCGGGCATGGAGCCTGTCTAAGCTCGCCGAAGAGACGGGCGTTTCCAAGGCTATGCTCGGGCAGATTGAACGTAATGAGTCCAGCCCGACGGTGGCAACGCTGTGGAAAATTGCCACGGGCCTGAACGTGCCGTTCTCGGTGTTTATCACGCCGCCGTCGCCCGGTCTTGAACAGGCGTTCGATCCTCAGCAGCAGGCGATGGTGGTCACGCCGGTGTTTCCGTGGGATCCGGAACTGTGTTTTGACCATTTTTCCATTACGCTGGCACCCGGCGCGCTGAGCGAATCGACTCCGCACGAAAAAGGGGTGATTGAACATGTGGTGGTGATTGAAGGGCGTTTGGATATGCACGTGATGGACGAATGGCGCACGCTGTCGGCAGGGGAAGGGCTACGGTTCGCTGGCGATCTTGCGCATGCATATCGCAACAGCGCAGAGCAGACCGTGCATTTTCACTCGCTGATTCACTATCCCAAAGAAAAAGCCGCAGGAAACCCTGCGGCAAATCGCGACAATCAATCCTGATGTGGCCGTTACGAGGAAATCCCGAACACGCTAGCGACTGTAACGCGTTGCTCCCGGCTTCGGAACTGAGAATTCTGGCAATCGGTTTTCGAAATTAAGCTAACGGTGGCGCAGAAGCGGTGGAAACTGTTTTCGTCTCTCGCCGCTTCTGGCTACAATAGCCGCCATTTTGTGACTCTACTGGATAACTCAGACCGTATGCGCCAGCAGAACGCTCTTCTCGAACTCCTCAGCCCGGCCCGCGACACGGCGATAGCCCGGGAAGCGATACTTCACGGTGCCGATGCCGTTTATATCGGCGGCCCGGGTTTTGGCGCACGCCATAACGCCAGCAACAGTCTTCAGGACATTGCCGCGCTGGTGCCGTTTGCTCACCGCTACGGCGCGAAGATTTTTATCACGCTCAATACCATCCTGCATGACGATGAGCTGGCGCCGGCGCAGAAGCTGATCACCCAACTGTATGATGCCGGCGTGGATGCGCTGATCGTGCAGGATATGGGCATCCTGCAGCTTGATATCCCACCGATAGAGCTGCATGCCAGCACCCAATGCGATATTCGCAGCGTGGAGAAAGCTAAATTCCTCTCTGACGTTGGTTTTAGCCAGATCGTTCTGGCGCGTGAGCTGAATTTGCAGCAGATCAAAGCGATTCACGATGCTGCCGACGCCACCATTGAATTCTTTATTCACGGTGCGCTGTGCGTGGCCTATTCCGGCCAGTGTAATATCTCTCATGCGCAAACCGGGCGCAGCGCCAACCGCGGTGACTGCTCCCAGGCCTGTCGCCTGCCGTATACGCTGAAAGACGATCGGGGACGCGTGGTCGCGTTTGAAAAGCACCTGCTGTCGATGAAAGACAACGATCAAACCGCCAACCTTGGCGCGTTGATTGATGCAGGCGTGCGCTCCTTCAAAATTGAGGGGCGCTATAAAGATATGAGCTATGTGAAAAATATCACTGCACACTATCGCCAGATGCTGGACGCCATTATTGAAGAACGCGGCGATTTGGCCCGGGCTTCCGCTGGCCGTACTGAGCATTTCTTTGTGCCGTCGACCGATAAAACCTTCCATCGCGGCAGCACGGATTATTTCGTCAATCAGCGTCAGATGAACATTGGTGCGTTTGACTCGCCGAAGTTCGTCGGTCTGCCGGTAGGGGAAGTGCTGAAGGTTAACAAAGAGACGCTGGATGTTGAAGTGAGCGAACCGCTGGCCAACGGCGACGGTCTCAACGTGCTCATCAAACGCGAAGTTGTCGGTTTTCGTGCCAATACGGTGGAGAAGATTGCTGAAAATCGCTACCGCGTTTGGCCAAACGAGATGCCGGCTGACCTGCATAAGGTGCGTCCGCATCAGGTGCTCAACCGGAACCTCGATCACAACTGGCAGCAGGCGCTGTTGAAAACCTCCAGCGAGCGCCGCATCGCCGTGGATATCGAGCTGTCTGGCTGGCAGGAACAGCTGGTGCTGACGCTAACCAGCGAAGACGGCGTGGCGGTGACCCACACTTTAGACGGGGAATTTGCAGCGGCGAATAACGCACAGAAAGCGCTGAGCCAGCTGCAAGACGGGATCGCTAAACTGGGGCAAACGCTGTACTACGCACGCAACGTTGAAGTGCTGCTGCCGGAAGCGCTGTTTGTTCCGAACAGTCTGCTTAACCAGCTGCGTCGTGAAACCGTGGCGTTGCTCGACCAGGCGCGGCTGGATGCCTATGTTCGCGGCAGTCGTAAAGCGGTTGCCGAACCGGCGCCGGTGTACCCCGAAAGCCATCTGAGTTTCCTGGCTAACGTTTATAACCATAAAGCGCGTGAATTTTACCACCGTTATGGCGTTCAGCTGATTGATGCAGCCTATGAAGCGCACGAAGAGAAGGGCGACGTGCCGGTGATGATCACCAAGCACTGCCTGCGCTTTGCCTTCAATCTGTGCCCGAAGCAGGCGAAAGGGTCGATTAAAAGCTGGAAAGCGACGCCGATGCAGCTCATCAACGGTGATGAAGTCCTGACGCTGAAGTTTGACTGTCGTCCGTGCGAAATGCACGTGATTGGCAAGATTAAAAATCACATACTGAAGATGCCGCTACCGGGGAGCGTGGTGGCCTCGGTAAGCCCGGACGAATTGCTGAAAACGCTGCCTAAGCGGAAAGCTTGACGCTAATGCCACTCGCCAGCGCGGGGGCATATAAAGTAAAAGGCCGGAAAGCGAGTGTGCTCTCCGGCCTTTTTTAATTAATTACGCTGGTCGTTCGGCGGTGGCAGTTTGTTGTCGCCGTCATGTTTTGGCGGCTGACCTTTACCATCGTGCTGCTGACCCTTGTTATCGCGCGGCGGTTGGCCTTTGCCATCATGCTGCTGACCTTTGTTGTCGCGCGGCGGTTGGCCTTTGCCATCGTGTTGCTGACCTTTTTCATCACGCGGCGGCTGGCCTTTGCCATCGTGCTGCGGGCCTTTGTTATCGTGCTGACCCTGATGCTGTTGTTCTACAGGCGGCTTTTTCGGCGGATCCTGACGATCGGCGGCAAAGGCGGTTGAACACAGGCCCAGCGCCAGAATCGCAGACAGTGCAATACGTTTTTTCATCATGTACTCCAGACATTGCTTTGGTGCAATGGCGTTAGTTGACCAACAAAACGTGGAGGAAATGTGAAGGCCAGAGCAATTAGGATTTCTCTTGGCCAGTACGATTCAATACCCAGGCAGCTGTTCTTTCAGGCTTTAAAACCGGCAGCGGTCATCAGCATGCGAAATAAGCCGCCCACCGTTGCCAGCGCCAGCACGCTGCCGCCCCACAGCGCAATTAACCAGAACAGGCGTGATATCCAGCGGCTTTTCATCAGTGATATCCCTCATTTTGCGGCACTTTGCCGCGAAACACGTAATAGCTCCAGAAGGTGTACGCCAGAATGACGGGAATAATAAAGATGGCGCCAATCAGCATAAACTCCTGGCTTTGTTGCGGCGCGGCGGCCTGCCACAGCGTGATAGACGGTGGAATAATCGCGGGCCAGATGCTGATACCCAACCCGCTAAAGCCCAGGAATACCAGCGCGAGCGTCAGAATAAACGGCGGCACATGGCTTTCATGCAGCGCCAGTTGATGCCATAGCGCGCCGCTTGCGGCCAGCACCAGCAGCGGGACCGGCAGCAGAGAGTAGAGATTGGGCAGGCTAAACCAGCGCGCTGCGATTGCGGCATGCTGAAGCGGCGTCCACGCGCTGATAATCGCCATCACCGCCAGCAGCGCGAGCAGCAGTCCACGCGCAGCGCGGCGCATACGGCTTTGCAGAGCGGCTTCGCTTTTCATGACCAGCCAGGTTGCGCCCAGCAGCGCATAGGCGATGACCAGCCCTACGCCGCAGAAGAGCGAGAATGGCGTCAGCCAGTCGAATGGGCCACCACTGAAGGCGCGCTGGCTGACGGGAAAACCGTTAATGACGGCTCCGACAACTACGCCCTGGCAGAAGGTGGCCAGCATCGAGCCGCCCATAAAGGCGTTATCCCAGAACGGGCGATGTGAAGGCGTGGCATTGAAGCGAAACTCGAAGGCGACGCCGCGGAAAATCAGCCCGATAAGCATCAGCGAAAGCGGAATCGTCAACGCATCAATAATGACCGCGTAGGCCAGCGGGAACGCGCCAAAGAGTGCTGCACCGCCGAGTACCAGCCAGGTTTCATTGCCGTCCCATACCGGAGCGACGCTGTTGACCATTACGTCACGCTCCTGTGCGCTGCGGGTAAAGGGAAACAGGATGCCAATACCTAAATCAAAGCCGTCCATGACGATATACATCAGGGTGGCAAAGACAATAATCACAAACCAGACAATAGACAGATCGACATTCATGCTCGCTTCTCCTGGGACGACTGTGCGGTGATCGCGGCGGAAAGTGGACGCGACGGCGTACCGTGCGGCGGTGGATTAAACGGCTGAGGCCCTTTGCGAATCAGTCGTACCATGTAGCTGTAGCCGACGCCGAAGACCGCGCTGTACACCACAAAGAAGGCCAGCAGGCTGATGCTCATATGCAGATCGCCGTGGGCCGAGACGGCTTCCGCCGTACGCTGCAAGCCGTAGACCACCCACGGCTGACGACCGACTTCGGTGGTCACCCATCCCGCGAGAATGGCGATGAGCCCCGATGGCCCCATCAGCAGCGCGAACCACAGGAACGGGCGTGAAGTATAAAGCGTCTGTTTTTTGCGTAGCCACAGCGCGACGACGCCTAGCAACAGCATCAGCATGCCTAATCCGGCCATAATGCGGAACGACCAGAAAACGATCGTCGAGTTTGGCCGGTCTTCTTTGGCAAAGTCTTTGAGTGCAGGCACCTGTTTATCCAGACTGTGGGTGAGGATCAGGCTGCCCAGCGCCGGGATTTCCAACCCGTAGCGGGTACGCTCCTGGTTCATGTCCGGCCAGCCAAACAGCAGCAGCGGCGTCGGTTCTCCCGGCGGATTTTCCCAGTGGCCTTCAATCGCTGCAATCTTTGCAGGCTGATGCTTCAGCGTATTCAGCCCGTGCATATCGCCTACCATCGCCTGAATAGGGGCGACAATCAGGGTCATCCACAGCGACATGGAGAACATCACGCGTACTGCCGGTGAGGGGTTGCCACGCAGTAAATGCCAGGCTGCCGAAGCGCCGACAAACAGCGCGCTGCTCAGAAACGCAGCGATGCACATATGCAGCAGGCGGTAAGGGAATGATGGGTTAAATACCACCGCAAACCAGTCTACCGGCACCACTTGACCATTGACGATTTCGTAGCCCTGCGGCGTTTGCATCCAGCTGTTGGAAGCGAGGATCCAGAACGTTGAGATCAGCGTGCCGAGGGCCACCATGCAGGTGGCGAAAAAGTGCAACCCTGGCCCAACGCGGTTCCAGCCAAACAGCATCACCCCGAGAAAACCGGCTTCGAGGAAGAAGGCGGTCAGCACTTCGTAGGTCAGCAGCGGGCCGGTAATGCTGCCGGCAAACTGCGAGAAACCGCTCCAGTTGGTGCCAAACTGGTAGGCCATCACCAGGCCGGAGACGACGCCCATGCCAAAATTGGCGGCGAAAATCTTCGACCAGAACTGATACAGCGAACGCCAGAGCGGGTTATGGGTTTTTAGCCATAGACCTTCCAGCACCGCCAGGTAACTTGCCAGCCCAATAGTGATAGCAGGGAAGATAATGTGAAACGACACGGTAAAGGCAAACTGAATTCGTGCGAGGTGAAACGCATCAAGACCGAACATGCAGACTCCGGAAAATAGAATAACTCCCGGTGATTTTACGCAGCGGCGTGAATGGGTTGCAGAAACAGTCGCCGCCTTTTAAATGATAACAGTTTTGCTTTTTTATTTGCCCGTTTTTCCGACAAAGCTAATTCAATCATGGCGATAGAGTGAATATATCAGTTACATAAAAATGCAAAAATTGTAACGCTGATATAATATATTCGCACAGTTTGCGCGATTGGGATCGACCATGAAAAAGTACCAGCGGCTTGCCGAGCAGATGACGGAACAGATCGCCCACGGGGTGTGGCAGCCGGGTGATAAGCTGCCGTCGCTGCGCGAGCAGGTGGCCAATAGCGGTATGAGCTTTATGACCGTCAGCCATGCGTATCAGCTGCTGGAAAGCCAGGGGCGGATTGTTGCACGCCCGCAGTCCGGTTATTACGTGGCGCCGCATCCGGTAGCACCGCGCGCGGCGGCCCCCGCACAGGTAATGCCGGATAACGCCGTCGATATCAATACCTACATCTTTGAGGTACTGCAGGCCAGCCGCAACGCGGCGGTGCTGCCGTTTGCCTCGGCGTTTCCCGACCCTAAACTGTTCCCGCTGCCGCAGCTGAACCGTTCGCTGGCACAGGTGAGTAAAACCGCCACGGCCATGAGCGTGATTGAAAACCTGCCGCCGGGTAACGATGAGCTGCGTCATGCTATTGCCCGCCGCTATGCGTTACAGGGTATGACGATATCCCCTGATGAGATTGTGATTACCGCCGGTGCGCTGGAAGCGCTGAACCTGAGCCTTCAGGCGGTAACGGAGCCGGGCGATTGGGTGATCGTGGAGAACCCCTGTTTTTACGGGGCGCTTCAGGCGCTGGAACGCCTGAAGCTGAGAGCGCTATCGGTTGCCACCGACGTGAAGGATGGGATTGATCTCGACGCATTGGTGCAGGCGCTACAGAACTATCCGGTGAAAGCCTGCTGGCTGATGACTAACAGCCAGAACCCGCTGGGTTTTACGCTGACGCCGGAAAAGAAAGCGAAGCTTATTCAGATCCTTACCGCCCACAATGTGACCCTGATTGAAGACGATGTTTACAGCGAGCTCTATTTTGGCCGAGAGAAGCCGCTGCCCGCGAAGGCGTGGGATAAGCAGGATATGACGCTGCACTGCAGTTCGTTTTCCAAATGCCTGGTTCCTGGGTTCCGTATTGGCTGGGTGGCGGCCGGTAAACATGCGCGTCGCATTCAGCATTTGCAGCTGATGAGCACGCTGTCGACCAGTTCGCCGATGCAGCTCGCTTTGGTCGACTATCTGGCAACGAAGCGCTACGACGCTCACCTGCGCCGCTTGCGCCGCCAGCTGGCCGAACGTAAGCAATTGGCGTGGCAGTCGCTGCTGCGTTCGCTGCCGCCTGAGGTGCGCATACACCATAACGATAGCGGCTATTTTCTCTGGCTGGAGCTGCCGGCCGGGATGGATGCGGGCACGTTGAGTGCGAAAGCGCTGGAACACCACATTAGTATTGCTCCAGGCAAAATGTTTTCGACGACCGACAGCTGGTCGTCATTTTTCCGCTTTAATACCGCGTGGGGCTGGGGGGAAAGAGAAGATAAAGCGGTCGAAACCCTGGGGCAACTTATTCGACAAATGCTGAGTTAATCACCAACGCTTATTTTCAGCTTCTGTATTTAATTATTCCCCCCGGTTATTCGGGGGCTTTTCATTTTGGCTGGTCATAGGAAATTCGCATAGCACCTGCGGCCAGTAACTCCTTGTCTATAATCCATATTATCTGCATTGATTATTGCTTTTTTGCGGAATGCGCACTTTGTCACAACCTGTGCAAATTTTTATCTGCCGCAACGGTGGTTGTCATGGCGCCGTCTATTTTTAAACAGGGAGATATTTTTAACGGCACGGCTGCCGCTCAAATTCATTGTGACAGGAGTAAAACTTTATGAGCAAAACATTTGCCCGCAGCAGCCTGTGCGCGCTGGTGATGACGGTTGCCACCGCCAATGCCGCCGAGCCGCCAACGTCATTGGGAAAAGGCGAAGGACGACTGGATATTATTGCCTGGCCGGGTTATATCGAACGCGGTCAGACCGACAAGCAGTACGACTGGGTCACGCAGTTTGAGAAAGAGAGCGGCTGCCAGGTGAACGTCAAAACGGCGGCGACGTCTGACGAAATGGTTAGCCTGATGGCGAAAGGCGGCTACGATCTGGTGACGGCTTCCGGCGATGCCTCGCTGCGTTTGATCATGGGTAAGCGCGTGCAGCCGATTAATACCGCACTTATCGAAAACTGGAAAACCCTCGACCCGCGACTTGAGAAAGGTGCATGGTTTAACGTCGACGGCAAAGTGTATGGCACCCCGTATCAGTGGGGACCTAACCTTCTGATGTACAACACTAAAACCTTCCCTGTGCCGCCGGATTCCTGGAACGTGGTCTTTGTGAAACAGGATCTGCCGGACGGCAAAACCAATCAGGGCCGCGTGCAGGCCTACGATGGCCCAATCTACATCGCGGACGCGGCGCTGTTTGTGAAAGCGACACAGCCGCAGCTCGGCATTAGCGACCCGTACCAGCTGACCGAAGAACAGTACCAGGCGGTACTGAAGGTCTTGCGCGATCAGCATAGCCTGATTCATCGCTACTGGCATGACACGACCGTACAAATGAGCGACTTCAAAAATGAAGGCGTGGTGGCGTCCAGCGCCTGGCCATACCAGGCCAACGGCCTGAAAGGTGAAGGTCAGCCGATTGCGACCGTCTTCCCGAAAGAGGGCGTTACCGGTTGGGCGGATACCACCATGCTGCACGCCGAAGCGAAGCATCCGGTTTGCGCCTACAAGTGGATGAACTGGTCGCTGACGCCGAAGGTGCAGGGTGATGTGGCGGCGTGGTTTGGCTCACTGCCGGTGGTGGCTGAAGGGTGTAAAGCCAGCGCGCTGTTGGGCGACAAAGGTTGTGAAACCAACGGCTACAGCTTCTTTGACAAAATTGCCTTCTGGAAAACGCCGATTGCCGAGGGCGGCAAGTATGTGCCTTACAGCCGCTGGACGCAGGACTATATCGCCATTATGGGCGGCCGTTGATTACCCAGGAGTCCATTATGACGTATGCAGTAGAGTTTCATGACGTCTCGCGACTTTATGGTGACGTTCGGGCGGTGGATGGCGTGAGTATCGCCATCCATGACGGCGAGTTCTTTTCGATGCTGGGGCCGTCTGGCTCCGGCAAAACCACCTGTCTGCGGCTGATCGCCGGATTTGAACAACTGAGCGGCGGCGCTATCTCTATTTTTGGCCGTCACGCCAGCGAACTGCCGCCGTGGGAGCGTGACGTTAACACCGTCTTCCAGGATTACGCGCTGTTTCCGCACATGTCAGTGCTTGATAACGTCGCCTACGGGCTGATGGTCAAGGGCGTTGGCAAGAAAGAGCGTCAGGCCAGGGCGGCGCAGGCGCTGGAGAAAGTGGCGCTGGGTTTCGTCGGCGGGCGCAAGCCGTCGCAGCTTTCCGGCGGCCAGCGTCAGCGCGTGGCGATTGCCCGCGCGCTGGTTAATGAACCCCGGGTGCTGCTGCTCGACGAACCGCTAGGTGCGCTGGATTTGAAGTTGCGCGAACAAATGCAGTTCGAATTAAAAAAGCTGCAACAGTCGCTGGGGATCACTTTTATTTTCGTCACCCACGATCAGGGCGAGGCGCTATCGATGTCGGACCGTGTCGCGGTCTTTAACGACGGTCGCATTGAGCAGGTGGACTCGCCGCGTGCGCTTTATCTGCGCCCGCGAACGCCGTTCGTCGCCAGCTTTGTCGGGACCTCTAACGTGTTCGACCCGGCGATGTCGGAGACGCTATGCGGCATGACGGGGAACTGGGCGCTGCGACCTGAACACATCCGCCTGAATGAAGGTGGCGAAGTGCAGGTGAAAGGGCGGATACAGGCGGTGCAGTATCAGGGCGCGGCGACGCGCTATGAGCTGCTGCTTGAAAGCGGCGATAAGCTACTGGTGAGCCAGGCGAACTTTGCCGTCGGGCTGGATGCGGAAGGACCTGCGGTGGGCCGGGATGTTCTGGCCTCCTGGCCGCGCGATGCCATGATCGCGCTGGATGGAGGGAGGTAAATGGAGATGAGCATGACGCCGGTACCTTCCTCCCGCGGCGGCGGAAAGATAGCCAGCCTGTTCTGGCGTAAGCCGACGCTGGGGCTTTTTCTGCTGCTGCTCGGGCCGCTGATGTGGTTCGGCATTGTCTATTTCGGTTCGCTGCTGACGCTGCTGTGGCAGGGGTTTTACACCTTTGATGATTTCACCATGTCGGTTACCCCGACGCTGACGCTGGCAAACCTGTACGCCCTGTTTAACCCGGCTAACTACGACATTATTGTCCGTACGCTGGTGATGGCGCTGGCAGTGACGGTCGCCAGCGCGCTGCTGGCGTTTCCGATGGCGTGGTATATGGCGCGCTATACCCACGGCAAGAAAAAGGCCTTCTTCTACGTGGCGGTCATGCTGCCGATGTGGGCCAGTTATATTGTCAAAGCCTACGCCTGGACGCTGCTGCTGGCCAAAGACGGTGTAGCCCAGTGGTTTTTAAATCACCTGGGTCTACAGCCGCTGCTGGCGGCGATACTGAGCGTGCCGGGCGTTGGCGGAAATACGCTGTCGACCTCCGGTCTGGGGCGCTTTCTGGTGTTTGTATACATCTGGCTGCCGTTTATGATCCTGCCGGTACAGGCTGCGCTGGAGCGGATCCCCGGCTCGTTGTTGCAGGCATCCGCTGACCTCGGCGCATTGCCGCGTCAGACTTTCCGCCATGTCGTGCTGCCGCTGGCGATACCGGGGATTGCGGCGGGGTCTATCTTCACCTTCTCGCTGACTCTTGGGGACTTTATCGTCCCGCAGCTGGTGGGGCCGCCGGGCTACTTCATCGGCAATATGGTTTATTCTCAGCAGGGGGCTATTGGCAATATGCCGATGGCGGCGGCGTTTACCCTTGTGCCAATCGTCCTGATTGCGCTCTATCTGGCGTTTGTGAAGCGCCTGGGAGCATTCGATGCACTCTGAGCGCGCACCGCTGTTCCTCAAAATTGCCGCCTGGGGGGGCGTTATTTTCCTGCACTTCCCGCTGGTGATTATCGCGCTTTACGCCTTCAACACCGAAGACGCCGCCTTCAGTTTCCCGCCGCAAGGCCTGACGCTGCGCTGGTTTAGCGAGGCGGCTGGGCGCAGTGATATCTACGAGGCTGTGACACTGTCACTGAAAATTGCCGCGCTGTCGACGGCCATTGCGCTGGTACTTGGCACGTTTGCTGCAGCAGCGCTGTGGCGGCGGGATTTTTTTGGCAAAAGCGCGATATCGCTGCTGCTCCTGCTGCCGATTGCGCTGCCGGGCATTGTTACCGGACTGGCGCTGCTGACCGCGTTTAAGGTAGTGAATCTGGAGCCGGGGCTGTTCACGATTGTGATCGGTCACGCCACGTTCTGCGTGGTGGTGGTGTTTAACAACGTCATTGCCCGATTCCGGCGGACCTCATGGAGCCTGGTCGAAGCGTCGATGGATTTAGGGGCTAACGGCTGGCAAACCTTCCGTTACGTTGTGTTGCCAAATCTGGGCTCGGCGCTGCTGGCAGGGGGAATGCTGGCATTTGCGCTGTCGTTTGATGAAATTATCGTCACCACCTTCACGGCAGGCCATGAGCGCACGTTGCCGCTGTGGCTGCTTAACCAACTTGGGCGCCCGCGCGATGTGCCGGTGACCAACGTGGTCGCGCTGTTGGTGATGATACTGACAATGATACCGATTTTAGGGGCATGGTGGCTGACGCGCGAAGACGACGCGGCCACCGGCGGTGGTACGACATTTAAATAAAACAGGATCATGCTATGCAACATAAGTTACTGATTAACGGTGAGCTGGTCGCGGGTGAAGGCGAAGCGCAGCCGGTCTATAACCCCGCTACGGGTGAGATCCTGCTGAACATCGCGGAGGCCAGCGCCGCGCAGGTAGATGCGGCGGTGCATGCCGCCGACCGTGCATTCATACAATGGGGACAAACCACGCCAAAGCACCGCGCAGAGTGTTTGTTAAAACTGGCCGACGTGATTGAAGCGCATGCTCAGACGTTCGCCCGGCTGGAATCCCTTAACTGCGGCAAGCCGCTGCACTGCGTGGCCGGTGATGAAATTCCGGCGGTGGTGGATGTATTCCGCTTCTTTGCCGGCGCGGCGCGCTGCCTGAATGGTCTGGCGGCCGGGGAATATCTTGAAGGCCACACTTCCATGATTCGCCGCGATCCGGTTGGCGTGGTGGCCTCGATTGCACCGTGGAATTATCCGTTGATGATGGCCGCGTGGAAGCTGGCACCGGCGCTGGCGGCGGGCAACTGTGTGGTACTGAAACCGTCTGAAATTACGCCGCTTACGGCGCTCACGCTGGCCGAGCTGGCGAAAGATATTTTCCCTGCCGGCGTGCTGAACGTTCTGTTTGGTCGCGGTCATACCGTTGGCGATCCGCTGACCGGCCACGCGAAGGTACGCATGGTGTCGCTGACCGGCTCAATCGCCACCGGCGAGCATATTCTGGCGCATACGGCATCTTCCGTTAAGCGCACGCACATGGAGCTAGGAGGGAAAGCGCCGGTGATTGTGTTTGACGACGCGGATATCGATGCCGTGGTTGAGGGGGTACGGACGTTTGGTTTTTACAACGCCGGACAGGATTGTACCGCCGCCTGTCGAATCTATGCGCAGCGGGGCGTTTATGACCGGCTGGTGGCTCGCCTTGGCGCGGCGGTGGCAACCCTTAAATTCGGCGACCCGGAGGATGTGAGCACCGAACTGGGGCCGCTGAGTTCACTGGCACATCTGACGCGCGTCAGCGATGCCGTGGCGCGGGCCAGGGCGCTGCCGCACATTAAGGTGGTGACCGGCGGTGAGAAGGCTGAGGGAAGCGGTTATTACTTCCAGCCGACTCTGCTGGCGGGCGCGCTGCAGGAAGATGATATCGTTCAGCGTGAAGTGTTTGGCCCGGTCGTCAGCGTGACGGTGTTTGACAGTGAAGAGCAGGTGCTGGCGTGGGCCAACGATTCACAGTATGGCCTGGCCTCGTCGGTATGGACCCGCGACGTAGGGCGCGCGCACCGTTTGAGCGCGCGTTTGCAGTACGGTTGTACGTGGATCAACACCCACTTTATGCTGGTCAGCGAAATGCCCCACGGCGGGCAGAAGCTATCGGGGTACGGCAAGGATATGTCGATGTACGGACTGGAGGACTACACCGTCGTGCGCCATGTGATGATTAAGCACTGATTACCCCCTTCGCGGTAGGCGAAAAACCTGCCGCCCACTGCGCCATTTTTGACATGCCCGGAGCAACGTGCGAGGATGCGCGCCGTTGTAAAACCGGGCAAAGTCAGCATCATGAAAAAGAGTATTGTGTGTAGCGCTGCCGTTATCGCGGCCTTAATCGGCGTGGGTATTATCTATTCCGCGAATCATATTGCCGCCTGTCACGGCGAACATCGGCTTGATGCCGCCTGCCTGGCGCAGGCCTGGGATACGGAGAAAGTGAACCCTATCGCGCAGTTCAATCCCAATTATGCGGTGAGCGACCCGGTCGCTGATACGGTTTTTACCGCTTCCCAACCAAAACGCTAATCGTAACCCATATCACGGAATTAAAAACTAAAGAGGCGTACCGTTGCTTTGGTTTTAATTCATCCATGCAGTGAATTCATCTGGAGATGAATGTGTGTGGATTAGCGATCCCTACGCGAAAAGCGGCAAAAACTTGATGTGCATCAAAAAACGTAGCATATTGCGCCGCTTTAACGATCAATTGTAAGGACTAAATTGGTGACGCTGTATCAACACATGCTTGTTTTCTACGCCGTGATGGCCGTGATCTGTGCCTTTATCACCTGGTTTCTCACTAAAGAAAGTACCTCTATTCGTCTGATAGCGACGGTATTGATTGGCGCAACGTGGCCATTCAGCTTCCCCGTTGCGCTACTGCTGTCGCTGTTCTGACGTTACTGGCTAAGATCGCTGAGCAGAATGGCGATGCTTTTACCGCCTTCAGTCTGTTCGAGTGCGATTTTGACGATAATCGTCAGCGGTACCGATAGCAGCATCCCGACCGGGCCCAGCAGCCAGCCCCAGAAAATTAACGACAAAAAGACCACCAGCGTGGAGAGCCCAAGGCCGCGTCCCATGATGCGAGGCTCAAGAATATTGCCGAAAACGAGATTTATAATCAGATACCCCGCAAGTACGATAAGCGCGTCGTAAAAGCCGCTGAACACCAGCACCTGCAGAATAGGGGGAATGGCCGCCAGCACCGACCCGATGTTGGGGATATAGTTGAGCGCGAATGCCAGTAGACCCCAGATAAACGCAAACCGCACGCCCAGCAGTTCCAGCATTCCCCACACAATCAGGCCGGTAACGAGGCTAATGGCGGTTTTCAGCACCAGATAGTGCGACACGCTGTCCAGCGCCCGTTGAATGGCCGCCATCCCTTCCACCGGTCGCGACATAATTTGCTGGAATTTTGCCGGGAGCTGCGGCACCTCCAGCAGCATAAACACGACCGTGAGCAGCAGCAGGAAGATTGACGACATGGCGTTTGACAGCTGGCTTAACAAACGTGAAACCAGCGTCATGGCGGCGTTGGGATCGATATACTTAATCAGTTCATCGGGAGAGACGGAAATGCCGAAGCGCTGCATCCATGGCTGAAGGTTATAAAGCGGTACCGCCAACGACGAACGATATTGCGGTAGCGTACGCGTCAGCTCGTTAAGCGAGGTGCCCAGCGATGCTAACAGCAGCACGGCAACCAGGATAATCACGGCGATGAGCAGCGAAATGCCGAGCACGCGCGGGACGCGGCAGCGCACCAGCAGTTGAACCACCGGGTTAAGCACCACGGCGATAAACAGCGCCAGTACGAAGGGCACGATAATTTCCGCCGCAAAGCGAATACCGGTAAGAATGATAACCAGCATGCCGAGCATGATGACGATTTTTAATCCATTAAGCGTGATGATCGGCCTGGCCATGGTTGCTCCTGCTATAAATTCTGCTGATTATGATAATTGCGAATCATCTAATAATAAATGCATTTACATCAAACAACCTTAGTAAAGATTTGAAAACATTTTGAAATACTTCATTGGCTGTGTTAGAAATTAACTGTGTTTAACTACTGAGGACAATTTTAATCCGCAACGATGAGAAGCAATACCGCGGATGATTGTAATTTTATGGACAATATGTTCAGGACGTTTGTTTCTGCCAAAACTTCTGTTTTTCCTTCCTTTTCTGCCTTCTGTGGTGAGCATCACTGGCGCAGCGCGCTATAGTCCGTCTCTTCGTTTGAGCTAAATACTAATCATTTTATTTCGGTTTGCGCACGTCGCGAGCCGTAGCAGATTATATTCTCATGCAGGAGAAGGACCATGTTTTACTGGATTTTATTAGCCCTGGCTATCGTTGCTGAAATTACGGGTACGCTGTCTATGAAATGGGCGAGCGTCAGTGATGGCAACGCTGGTTTTATTTTAATGCTTGTTATGATCGCACTGTCTTATATTTTTCTTTCGTTCGCAGTTAAGAAAATAGCTCTCGGTGTCGCCTACGCGCTCTGGGAAGGGGTCGGCATTTTGTTGATTACCCTGTTCAGCGTTTTATTGTTTGACGAAAGCCTGACGGTGATGAAAGCAACCGGCCTGGCGACCCTGGTTGTCGGCATCGTGTTGATCAAATCGGGTACGCGAAAAGCGCCGAAGAAAAGCGTTATGATGAAAAAAGAGGTGAATCATGCCTAAGTTTGAATTGATTCACGGCTTGTGGCTGGCGGGCTCCATTGTACTGGAGATAGTCGCTAATATTTTCCTCAAGTTTTCGGACGGCTTCCGTCACAAGCTTTACGGCTTCCTGTCGCTGGCGGCGGTGTTAGCCGCTTTTAGCGCGCTGTCTCAGGCGGTAAAGGGGATTGACCTGTCGGTTGCCTATGCCATTTGGGGTGGTTTTGGCGTCGCGGCAACGCTGGCGGCGGGCTGGATTCTTTTCGGCCAACGTCTGAACCATAAGGGTTGGATGGGGCTAGCCCTGCTGCTGGTCGGTATGGTGATGATTAAACTGGCCTGATGTGATCGCTGCCTGAGAAATCGGGCAGCGAAATTCGCTGTCTGTATTACGCTTGTAACAAAGGGTTCGCTTTGTTTCTGCGAGGGTGATACATGTTCAATCCGTCACGCTGGCGTAATATTGCCACGGCCAAAACGCTGTTCGTGATGATCTTTTTAGCAGGCATCGGCCTGATTTTTTCCATTATCGCTTTACTGTACCTTTCACAGAATCTGATAAGCAGCAAAACAAACGATATTGATGCTCGCCGTTCGGCACTCTCCGTTGATGGCGCGATACAGACCTCCATTAACCGCGTTTTGTCGCTGGTTATCGATAACGCCATCTGGGATGACGCGGTGCGCGAGGTGTATGCTCCGAAGCTGAACACGACCTGGCTGTACAATACCTGGGGCGCAGGCTTTAAAATTAACAATCTCTATGACGGTACGTTCGTGCTTGATGAACACGATAAAGTACTGTGGGGATCGTTTCGCAGCGCGCCGTTTACGGAAACCAATCTCGATTTTTTTGGCGAAGGATTGTCCGCGCTGATTGCCAAAAATGAAGACGCGCTGCGTCGCGGTAGCAATATTTTCGCCGGTATTACCCGCACCCGTAAAGGGATTGCCTTTGTGGGGGTCGGCCTGATTCGCCCCATGGTCGGTCGTTTACAGGTGCGTGACGCCACGCGCCGCTATCTGGTTATCACCCGCCATATCAATCCTGTTTTATTGAAAAACCTTGGTAATACGTTTCAGATTGAGAACCTGACCCTGGTCGATGCGCCCAGGAATATGTACAACATTCCGCTACGTACCTCAGGCGATAAGGTCGTTGGCTGGCTAGACTGGCAGCTTCGTCAACCGGGCGCTGAAGCGGCCAGCGCGGCATCGCCGCAGATCCGTATCATTGCGCTGCTGGCCGCCGGGCTCATTTTGCTCTTTATATTGCTCAGTAGCTTAGGGCTCTGGAAACTGGCGCGCGGGGAACGCCAGGCGCGTGAAATCGCGCTGACCGATTGGCTGAGCCATTTGCCAAACCGGCGGGCGCTGATCGAGCAGCTTGAGCGCGTTAGCCGTCGCGGCGATGACAATATCACCACGGTGGTATTTATCGATCTCGATGGTTTTAAGGATGTTAACGACATTTATGGTCACGATATCGGTGATATTCTGATTATTCGCATTGCCGATATGCTGCAAACGTTGCTGCCAACCGGGGGCATGCTGGCGCGAATGGGAGGCGACGAATTTGCAATGACCGTTGGCGGTGAACAGTCGGAAGCGCGCGCCTCGGCGTTTGCGGGTCGCGTGCTGGATTATCTTAACACGCCGATACGTATCGGCGAACGAACGCTGCACATCAGCGCCAGCATCGGTATTGCCAGCGGTCGCCTGCAAACCATTTCAAGCTCCGAGCTGTTTCGCCAGGCCGACATCGCCATGTACCACTCTAAAGTCACCGGAAAGGGGCGCATTACCCATTATGACGCCGAGCTGAACGGCGCCCGCGAGTACCAGCTTTCTATTGAAAACGATATCCGCCACGGCCTGGAACATGATGAGTTCGAGGTATGGTATCAACCGATTGTCTGCGCGCGCACTCAGGTAATGATTGGTGTGGAAGCGCTGGTGCGTTGGCCCCGGCGGCCAAAGGGTGAACTGATGCCCGAAGCGTTTATTGCCATCGCCGAAACCAGCGGTCTGATTTATTCTCTCGGGCAGTTTGTGCTGGCGCGGGCCTGCCGCGATCTGCTGGCGCATCCGGATCTAAAGCTCTCGGTGAACATTTCACCCGCGCAGTTCCGCGATCCTGAGTTCGAAAATAAAGTGTCGAGCGTACTCAGGTCGTCCGGTTTCCCGCCTTCACGTCTACAGCTTGAGGTGACGGAAACCTACGTGCTGGAGAAACCTGAACGCGCCCGCGCGGCGATTGCCAACCTTAAGGCCCTGGGTACCGCCGTTGCGCTGGATGATTTCGGTACCGGCTATTCGAGCATCGGTTATCTTCGCCGGTTTAATTTTGACACCATCAAAATTGATAAATCACTGGCCGGACTGGTGGACGATGATGAACAGGCGGCGGCGCTGGTCGGTGGTACGATTCGTATTGCCAGTGCGCTGGGAATGACGGTGATTGCAGAAGGGGTTGAGACAGAGAAGCAGATGAAGCTACTGCGCTTGGCGGGTTGCGATCAGCTGCAGGGTTTCTATTTTAGCGAACCGATGCCGTTATCGTCGCTGCTGGCTTTGCGTCGCCAGCAGCGGCAGAGTTAGTTACCGGCGGCCAGCGCTTCCAGCTTATCGCGAAAACCGGTAACAGAAATGGCCCGATTATCGGCGCGCCAGCGATCTTTCGCCGCCGGTGCCGAACTTTGTACGGCAATCAGCTGCCATCCGGCGTCGGTTTTCAGCAGCAGCGGAGAACCGCTGTCGCCAGGCAACGTATCGCATTGGTGGGAAAGGACGGTGTCCTGCGCCCAGCCGGTGACGGTACAGTCTTCATGGCTATAGAGTGAATCCAGATGATCGACCGGGTAACCGGACTGCGTGACTTTGCGCCCGGCGGCTTTCAGCGCGGCGGTCAACTCGGCTTTGTTGCCGGTAAACAGCGGCAGCGGCGTGATGCCGGAGGGGGGATAGCGCAGCACAATCAGCCCAAAGTCCCACGGTGCGGCGGAAGATGGCACAATCCAGCCGTCACCGTCGGCCTTCAGCCGTTTACCCAGCGAAGGATCGACGCGCCCCTCAATACCGTGAATTTCATAGCGCCAGCTGCCTTTTTGCGATACGAAGCGCAGCGCAACGGCTTTATCCAGCTTGCCGCGAGGCGGCTCCAGCAGACAGTGTCCGGCGGTTAATGCCAGGTGCGGTGAAATGAGCGTGGCGGTACACAGGTTGCCGCTGGCGGTTTCCAGTTGACCGATGGCATCCCACGGCTCTTGCGATGGATGACTGACCAGGGTGCGATCGTCCTGACCAAAGAACAGGGTTTTAATATCTTTTGCGCTGATGCCGCTATCACTGTCATCAGCATGAGTCATGAAGGGCAGAACGGATAACGATCCCAGTAAACAACACACAAAGGCTGTACGCATATCACTCTCTGATGGGGCAATTATGATTATAAAAACGAAACCCAGTGAGACTACTATAGACGGGAGCAATGAAAAGTGGGAGCAAAATCAGCGAACTACACTCAGTAAAAGAAGAACTGGGTCGCAATAAGCGCGCAGACGATCAGTAATGCCAGGATGAGCTCGAAACGATAGCGCCGCAACATGATTGGCTCTCCGGGAAAAAATCGGCGCTGTAATAGCGCCGATGCGAATAGTTGATCGTTCAGACCGTTGGCGAATCCGACGCCAGAGAATGACGTGACGGGATAACGCGGCGGTCTGAACCGGCGCGTTCACCGCGCCGATGTCTATCAATAATGATTAAGCAGCTGGCTGCGCAGCCGGTTTAGCAGCGGCGTGATGTTTCACTGCTTTTTTGTGTTTTTTAGCAGCCTGAGCTTTTTGCTCTACAGCCGGTTTGGTTGCTGCTTTTTTGTGTTTTTTAGCAGCCTGAGCTTTTTGCTCTACGGCCGGTTTAGTTGCTGCTTTTTTGTGTTTTTTAGCAGCCTGAGCTTTCTGTTCTACTGCTGGTTTAGCAGCGGCTTTTTTGTGTTTTTTGGCAGCCTGAGCTTTCTGTGCAGGTGCAGCTGCTTTGTGGTGTTTTTTATGGTGAGTCGCTTTTGCCGGAGCAGCGTGAGTCGCCGTCGCAGCAGCAGCCGGTGCCGGAGTGGCAGTCGCGTCAGCAGCGAAAGCAGCAGAAGACAGACCCATAGCAGCGGCAACAACCAGAGCTAATACTTTTTTCATTCTCATACCCTCGAATTGGTTTTTTCATTCAACCCCACTGCGGGGCCGTTGAAAGAACTATACCCGCAGGCTATAAGTCTTTCCGTGAGTGATTGGTATCGGCGTGTAACGGAATGTACAAGACTTGTTGTACAAACGTACAAGGGCGATTTTTCATCGCCCTCAATAGGTTAGTCAGCGCAGGTTGCCCGGTCAGATCGCTGCGACAGGTAGACGCGGAAAATAAGCACAAAGGCCATTGCCACCACGATAGCGGCAAGCAGGTAGATACTGTCCAGCCCGTGATAGCCGGCGATCCATCCGGCGACCGGCCCGGTAATACCCAGCGCCAGGTCGAGGAAGGCAGAATAGGTGCCCAGCGCGGTGCCCTGGTTTTGCTCTTCAACCTGCCTGACCGCCTCGACGCCGAGGGCCGGGAAGACCAGCGAGAAGCCGGAGCCCGTCAGGAAAGCGCCGAACCCGGCAACCCACGCATTCGGCGCAAACCAGATAATCAGCAGCCCAAGGCATTCGAACAGATAGCAGACCAGCGACACGCGAATACCGCCAAAGCGAATGATGGTGTTGCCGAGTACCAGACGAATACAGATAAAGCCGACGCTGAATAATGACAGCGTGAATGCTGCACCCTGCCAGCCGTGGGCGGTGAAGTAGAGCGTGATAAACGTCGCGATGACCCCGAATCCCACCGTACCCAGCCCAAGCCCCAGGCCGTATGGCCAGATTTTACGTGCCACGACGTGGAAGGGGGCTCTGACGCCTGCGCTGACGCTCACGTCGGCGCGGGTGCGGGCAAACAGTAAACCGACGACCGAGATAATCACAATCAGCGCGGCAAATCCGCTGATACCAAATGCGTCATTCAGCATCACGCCCAGCGGCGCGCCTGCGGCCATCGCAACGTAGGTGGCGACGCCGTTCCAGGAAATAACCCGCGAGGTATGAACGGCTCCGACCGTTTTTATGCCCCAAAGCGTGGACCCGGTGGAGGTAAAGCTTTCGCCGACGCCAAGGAATACGCGGCCAACCAGCAGCATCGTCACCGCCAGAAGCGGGCTGCCGTGTGCGGCGGCGGCGGCCAGAGTGAACAGACCACTCAACATACAGCAGATGATCCCGAGGCTGACGACCTTTTTCGGCCCCCAGATATCGGTGTAACGCCCGGCGTGAGGGCGGCTAACGAGCGTGGAAATATACTGCAGGCTAATCACTGCACCCGCGACCAGCGTGCTGTAACCAAGATGGTAATGGATAAATCCAGGCAGCACCGCCAGCGGCAGACCAATGGAGAGGTAGCAGATGCAGGTAAAAACAACGATCGAGATAATGCGCAGATTGAGCTGGGTATTGTTAGCGTAGGTAGTCATCACACGAAGCGGGTAAGACAAAGGTGGGCTTATTATAGAAAGTGCCATCTAGTATGGCGAGACAACAAGGCATTTTATGTCAATAACATAAGCATTAAAAATAATGGGCGGCGACGCGTGCGCCGCCGCTTATGATCAACGCAAGCGTTTATGCAGGGTGTAGCCAATGGCCAGAGCACCCACCAGCAGTATGGCGATGAAGGCACCGACGCCGTTCCAACCGTATTGGTGCCAGAACACACCACCTAGCGTACCGGCAATGCTGGACCCCAGATAGTAGCTGAACAGATACAGCGATGAGGCCTGGCCTCTGGCGCGGCGCGCGCGCGGGCCAATCCAACTGCTGGCCACAGAGTGCGCGGCGAAAAAGCCTGCGGAGAACAGCAGCATACCCGGAAAAATCACCCACAGCGGCGAGAACAGCGTCAGCAGCAGGCCGAGCAGCATCACGCCGGTAAAGAAGATCATCACCGGGCCACGCCCGTAGCGGCTGGTCATGACGCCGGCTTTCGGCGAGCTCCAGGTGCCGGTCAGATAGGCGACGGAAAGCAGACCTACCACCGCCTGATTCAGCGACCACGGCGACAGCATCAGACGGTAGCCAATATAGTTGAACAGGGTGACAAACGACCCCATCAGCAGGAACCCTTCGACAAACAGCAGCGGTAAGCCGCGATCGCGCCAGTGCAGGTGAAGGTTAATCAGCAGCGACTTTGGCTTCAGTGAGCTGGGGCGGAAGTGGCGTGACTCCGGCAAAATACGCCAGAACATAATGGCGGCGGCCAGCGCAAAGGCGCTGATCACCGCCAGCGCGAGGCGCCAGCCGAAGAAATCGGTCAGTACGCCGGTAAGCAGACGGCCGCTCATCCCGCCAATGGAATTGCCGCTGATATACAGCCCCATGGAAAAGGCCACGAAGCTGGGGTGGATCTCTTCGCTCAGGTAGGTCATGCCAACGGCAGCCACGCCGCTCAGCGACAGGCCGATCAGCGCACGCATGATCAGAATACCGTGCCAGCTGGTCATGACGGTCGACAGCAGCGAGCAGCAGGAGGCCAGCAGCAGGGCGGTCACCATGACCTTCTTGCGCCCGATGGCATCGGAAAGCGGGCCGGTAAACAGCAGACCAACGGCCAGCATCGCCGTTGAAATAGAGAGTGAAATACTGGTTCCGGCGGGGCTGATGCCGAATTCATGCGACAGCACCGGCAGAATGGGCTGCACGCAGTACAGCAGGGCGAACGTCGCAAGACCCGCGGAAAACAGGGCGAGCGTGACGCGGATAAACGGCGGCGTACCGCGGCGGATAAAAACATGGGTGGAGGTTGGGCTAGCATCGCGGACATCAATAACGGGCGTATGGTCTGCGGTAGTTGTGCGGCTCACGGGAAGATCCTTGGCTAAAAACAACGAGTAATGGCGACATAGGTCACATAATCAGAGTAGGAAAATGTAAATATTCTGTCTAATATATTAATAATCTCAATTGATATGTATTAAATATGAATATCGAGCTGCGTCATTTACGTTATTTTATCGCTGTCGCAGAAGAGCTGCATTTTGGCCGCGCCGCCGCCCGCCTGAACATCTCGCAGCCCCCGCTGAGCCAGCAGATCCAGATCCTGGAACAGCAGGTGGGCGCCCGTTTATTTGCCCGCACTAACCGCAGCGTTAGCCTGACGGAAGCCGGGCGTCAGTTTCTGGCCGACAGCCGCCAGATCCTATTACAGGTCAACGAAGCCGCCGCGCGCGCAAGCCGCCTGCACCATGGTGAAACCGGCGAGCTGCACATCGGCTTTACCTCCTCTGCGCCATTTATCAAGGCCGTTTCCGATACGCTGTCGGCCTTTCGACAGCGCTACCCGGACGTGCACATTCAGACTCGCGAAACCAATACGCGCGAACAGATTGCGCCGTTAACTGAAGGGACGCTTGAGCTGGGTCTGATGCGTAATACGCAGCTGCCGGACACGCTCGACTGGCAGATTATCCTGCGCGAGCCGCTGCTGGCGATGATCCACCGTGACCACCCGCTGGCTCAGCGACCCTCGGTCAGCCTGGTTGAGCTGGGCAAAGAACCGTTCGTTTTTTTTGACCCTCACGTTGGGACCGGTCTGTATGACGATATTCTCGGCTTGATGCGTCGCTACGGCGTGACGCCGGCGATCGCTCAGGAGGTTGGGGAAGCGATGACCATTATCGGCCTCGTGGCGTCAGGACTTGGCGTTTCCATCCTGCCGGCCTCGTTTAGCCGCGTGCAGCTGAATGAAATGCGCTGGGTACCCATTACTGAGGTGGATGCGGTATCGGAAATGTGGCTGGTGTGGTCAAAACATCATGAGCTTAGCCAGGCGGCGGAACGTTTTAAACAGCAGCTGATAAATGCAGCAAAGCTGAGCGTTGAGCGATAAAAAGCGTGAAAAATTGTGCGGTAAATCACAAGGCTAAGTAAATATTTGACGACAGCCATTGAAGTCATTCACCATAGCCCAAAGTTTATTTCGAAGCGCGAAAATAAGGGAGTTAACGGTGGTAGCGGATAGTCAGCCAGGCCATATCGATCAAATCAAGCAGACCAACGCGGGGGCGGTCTATCGCCTCATTGATCAGCTCGGCCCGGTGTCACGCATTGACCTTTCCCGACTTGCGCAACTGGCCCCCGCCAGTATTACCAAGATTGTACGCGAACTGCTGGAAGCTCACCTGGTACAGGAAACCGAAATTCAGGAAGCGGGTAGCCGCGGCCGCCCGGCGGTTGGGCTGATGGTAGAAACTGAAGCCTGGCACTATCTGTCCGTGCGCATTAGCCGTGGTGATATCCATCTGGCGCTGCGCGACTTGAGCAGTAAACTGGTGGTGGAAGAGTTGCTCGAGCTGGCGCTGGAGGACGAAACGCCTTTCCTTAACCGCGTACTGAGCCATATCGATCAATTTTTTATCCGCCATCAGAAGCTGCTTGAACGGTTAACCGCGATTGCGATTACGCTGCCGGGTATTATCGATACCGAAAACGGCATTATTCACCGCATGCCATTTTACGATGTGAAGGATATACCGTTGGGTGAAACGCTGGAAGCGCACACCGGCGTGCCGGTGTACATTCAGCACGACATCAGCGCCTGGACCATGGCTGAAGCGCTGTTCGGCGCTTCGCGCGGCGCGCGCGATGTCATTCAGGTGGTCATCGATCACAACGTAGGTGCCGGTGTCATTACCGATGGGCGTTTGCTGCATGCAGGCAGCAGCAGCCTGGTGGAAATCGGCCATACCCAGGTTGATCCGTATGGTAAGCGTTGCTACTGCGGCAACCACGGCTGTCTGGAAACCATTGCCAGCGTGGAAAGCGTGCTGGAGCTGACCCAGGTGCGAATGCAGCAGTCGATGAGCTCGATGCTGCATCAACAGCCGCTGACCGTCGACTGGCTGTGCCAGGCGGCAAAGCAGGGCGATTTGCTCGCCAAAGATATCATCAGCAGTATTGGTACCAACGTCGGGCGCATACTGGCAATCATGGTGAATCTGTTTAATCCGCAAAAAATTCTTATCGGTTCGCCGTTCAACCAGGCGGCCGACATTCTCTTCCCCGCCATTGGCGACTGCATCCGCCAGCAGTCGTTGCCAGCCTACAGCCAGCATATTTCCGTGGAGCAAACGCAGTTCTCCAACCGAGGCACCATGGCCGGTGCCGCGCTGGTCAAAGATGCGCTGTATAACGGAACGCTGCTGATCAGACTGTTACAGGGTTAACATTTTTTCGCGGTTTTGCAAAAAATTGCGCTACCTCAATCCGACCCCCTGGCGCATCACGTAAACTTTCACCCCGTTGAATTATTCATTGTCTTGATATTTTATCGGCATACCTGTGGGGTTCGTGAGTGATGCTAAATCGTTTCTTTATTACTGGAACTGATACTTCTGTCGGTAAGACGGTGGTTTCTCGTGCGCTATTACAGGCGCTCGCCGCCAGCGGGAAACGTGTGGCAGGTTATAAGCCGGTAGCCAAAGGCAGCAAAGAAACCGCCGAGGGGCTGCGTAACAAAGATGCGCTGGTGTTGCAAAGCGTTTCGTCGTTGGCGCTGCCCTATGAAGCGATTAATCCTATCGCACTGAGCGAAGAAGAAAGCAGCGTGGCGCACAGTTGCCCAATCAACTACACGCTGCTGTCCGACGGCCTGGCCAATCTCAGCGGCATGGTGGACAACGTGGTGGTTGAAGGTACGGGCGGCTGGCGTAGCCTGATGAACGATCTGCGTCCGCTGTCTGAATGGGTCGTGCAGGAGCAACTGCCGGTGCTGATGGTGGTGGGGATCCAGGAAGGGTGCATCAATCATGCGCTGCTGACGGCGCAGGCCATCGCTAATGACGGCCTGCCGCTGATCGGATGGGTTGCCAACCGTATCAACCCTGGGCTGGCGCACTACGCGGAAATTATCGATGTGTTGAGCAAGAAACTGCCGGCGCCGCTCATTGGCGAATTGCCGTATCTGCCGCGCCCGGAACAGCGTGAACTCAGCCAGTACGTTGATTTAGCGATGCTCCGGAACGTGCTGACGGTAGATAGAATTCTGGCGTAAGGTACGCGACAGCACCGACGCCAGCTCGCAGGCCATCAGCAAACCGGGCAGCAGCGTATACTGCCCGGTCATTTCACAAATCATCAGCGCTGACATAATCGGCGCATGCGTGGTCGCCGCCAGCAGCGCGGCCATCCCGGTCATCGCCAGCAGTATCGGCAGGCTCTCGTTTCCCGGGGATCCGGCGCTGCATGCCTGAGCAAACAAAATCCCGATAGCCAGTCCGACAAAGAGCGTGGGCGTAAATACCCCGCCGGGCGCGCCGGAGCCGCTGCTGGCGAGAATGGCGAGCAGTTTACACACGAAGATCCCCGTCATGATGGCCAGGGTCGGTGGCGTGAGCAGAAAACCCTGTACCACGCTGTAGCCATTGCCCCAGACGGCGGGGGTCAGTAGCGACAGCAGACCGACGATAAGCCCACCGAGCGCCAGTTGCCACGGTGGCGACAGCTTCAGCGCCACAAAACCGCGGTGAGTGGTATCCATTAGCCACATTAATAGCGGCCCGGCAAGGCCGCAGATCAACCCGGCGGCAAGCATCAGTCCATAGTCAACGGCAGTGAGAGCAGGCAGCGCGTCGACCTGATAAAGCGGCCTGGCGTCGCCATTGAGTAGCTGACTGGCGAGCAGGGCAACCACGGCCGCAATCACGACCGGCCCCAGAGAGGCGAGCATCAGCGTGCCGAACAGAATCTCGGCAATAAACAGACTCCCGGCCAACGGCGCATGGTAGGCACTGGCCATCCCGGCGGCCGCACCACAGGCAATCCATAGTTTCCATTCGGCTTTTGGCGTAAAGCGCTGGGCAAAAAACGATGCCGCCAGCGCGGCCAGCAGTATCATTGCCCCTTCGCGGCCGATTGCGCTACCGCTAGCAACCACCAATAGCGAGGCAGTGGATTTGATCAGGCTGGAGCTGGCGTCAAATCGGCCCTCATCGCTCTCCAGTGCTTCCATATAGTCGGTGGGCGCATGGGGCCGCTGACGCGTATAGCGCTGCCAGCCCCACAGCAGCGTACCGGCGGCCAGACCGCCCAGCGCCGGGGTAATCAGGCGTCGCCAGCCGCTTAGCCCTTCGGCGGCGTTCACCAGGCTGCCGCTGTCGTTACTTAAAAACAGCCATTCCAACAGCAGCATGGCATGGCGAAACGCCGAGACCGCCAGGGCCGCCAGAACGCCAATGATGCAAGCGAGCAGAAGGCGGCGAAACATCGCATTGATGTCGGGATAATGATGAAGACGCTGCATGAGGCTGAAACGCTTAACGATAGAGCTTTTTATCAGCGACGGGGATCAGCAGCTGCGACTGCCACTGCGTAAGAGTATGCTGCGCGAGATGCCCCAGCGCGGTGAAGAAGGGGTGATTGGCTTTCTCGACAAACTCCTTGAGGAAGCGCGGAGCCCACGGCAGCAGATGCCAGGCAAGCAGCTGCTCGCAGGCTTCTGGTCGGTCATTTTCAACCAGCCATGCCGCCAGCATCAGCAGGGTACCAAAGTGATCTTCCGGCTCGTTTTGTTCAACGTCGAACGCGATCGCGTTTTCACGCATCCACTGGCGTAGCGCCAGCGTGGAATCGCCAAACAGCACGTTTTCCCGGTCTAGCCAGACGGAGCCCCACGGCGGCGACGGTAACGCCGATGGGCCGATAAACAGCCGCTGCCAGGCCTCGGCCAGCGATTCATCGCTGTGGGCGGCAAATGCGGTGGACAGCGCATCGGCGTTTTCGAGCGGATACGGCCATTGCCCGGCCCACTCGCCGTCGCGTAAGGCGGCGACCAGCGGCTCAGCGAGTGCGCTATCCGGCGCGAAATAGAACAGTGCTCCCAGTACGCGAGCAGAGAAAGCTAAATCGTCGTTGTGCTGAACGTCATTCATTACTGCAAATTCCTTAAAAGGGCGCGGGAGAGGTCCCGCGCCGAGAGTTTATCCGGCAATCGCCATGCCGACGGTCATATGCAGGCCGTAGAACAGCCCACGGCCGATCAGTTCACCCACGATCAGCAGCAGCAGCCCGAGCGCCAGGCCGACGGCCCGAGGCGGTACACGGCGCAGCAGCGGGCATAACCAGCAGCCCAGACCCGCCGCCAGCAGCACGAAGCGCACGACCTGCCAGAGTCCCCAGTCGGGGAGCAACGCATTGGCCTGCTGTACTGAACTGTGAATAAACCCCAGATCGTTGGTCTGCATTACCACAATGGCCAGGCTCGCCAGAAAGGCCAGCGTGCTTAAACCGGCAAAGAACTTGCCGTTAAAAGGCACCTTCGAGAGCTTAAGCAGCAGGGCAGCAAACAGCGGGCCGGTTAGCATGACGGTTAAGAAGAACGTGGCCGTCGTATAGCCATTATACCAGGTTGGCACCGTATCTATCTGATAAACGCGCGTCATTGCCCAGACAAATATCAGCCCCAGCGCCATGGCGATCACCAGCCAGATACGGCCCAGGGTTTCCGGTATTTTGCCCAGTACGGAAAACAGCCACCAGAAGCCGCCGACGGCGAAGAAAAGCGAGCCGCTGGCGATTTCATTGCTGAGCGCGGAGGCGCCGATGCGGTTGAGCGAATTGAACGCCCGCAGCGGCGAACCAAGGTGCAAAACCGAGGCAAAAAAGGCAATGCCCATTATCACCCACAGGAAGAACATATTGCGTACGATGCGTCGCCGATCGTCGGTTTCACTGTGTGCCGCTAGCCAGCCCATCCCGCTCACGATGATGGCGCCCGCCACGCATTGCCCCAGTACCGTAAACAGCACCAGTGGCCATTCATGCCATCCGTTGCCCATCTTACACCTCCTTCGGGTTGGCCAGGTAGCCAGTGGTATCGCCGCACGGACGTGCATTGGCGTTAGGTTTAATCACAATGCTCGGCTTGGTAAAGTGCGCCGACGGCAGCGGCGCAACGGCTGCCAACTGCCCGTGCTTCTGGCGAAGCGCTTCAATCGGCCCGAAGTCCAGCGCGCGCAGCGGGCAGGACTCGACGCAGATCGGTTTTTTGCCTTCCGCCACGCGTTCGTGGCAGCCGTCGCACTTGGTCATGTGGCCTTTTGCCGCATTGTACTGTGGGGCACCGTACGGGCAGGCCATATGGCAGTAGCGACAGCCGATGCAGACGTCTTCGTCGACGACCACAAAGCCATCTTCTCGTTTATGCATCGCGCCGCTCGGGCATACTTTAGTACAGGCCGGATCTTCACAGTGGTTACAGGCGATGGACAGGTAGTAGGCAAAAACGTTCTGATGCCAGACGCCGTTATCTTCCTGCCAGTCGCCGCCGGCGTATTCATAAATACGGCGGAAGCTGACGTCCGGGGTTAAGTCTTTGTAATCTTTACACGCCAGCTCGCAGGTTTTACAACCGGTACAGCGGGCGGAGTCGATGAAAAATCCGTATTGCGTGCTCATTGACTAATCCTTATACCTTCTCGATCTCAACCAGGTTGGTATGCTGCGGGTTGCCTTTCGCCAGCGGCGAAGGGCGGTGGGTGGTCAGCGTGTTGATACAGGAACCGTGGTCAATGCGATCGCCATCCATCTTCGCGTCGTGCCATGCGCCCTGGCCCATGGCCGACACGCCGGGCATGATGCGCGGCGTCACTTTTGCTGCAATGCGCACTTCACCACGTTCGTTGAATACGCGAACCATATCGCCGTTCTGAATCCCGCGTTTTTGCGCGTCTATCGGGTTGAGCCAAATTTCCTGGCGACAGGCGGCTTTAAGACATCCACGTTGCCGTAGCTGGAGTGGGTGCGGGCCTTAAAGTGGAAACCAAACAGCTGCAACGGGAATTTGTCGCGCAGCGGATCGTCCCAGCCTTCAAAGGTGGAGGCGTACACCGGCAGCGGGCTGATAGTTTCATCTTTTTCCAACTGCCATTTCGCGGCAATATCGGCCAGACGGCTGGAGTAAATTTCAATTTTTCCCGATGGAGTTTTCAGGGGATTCGCCTGCGGGTCTTGACGGAAATCGCGATAGGCCACGAAGTGGCCGTTGGGATCTTTGCGTTTATAGATGCCCATTTTTTTCAGCTCATCGTAACCCGGTAGCGCCGCGTCTTTTGCGCGCATTTTGGCATACAGATATTGCAGCCACTGTTCCTGAGTGCGACCTTCGGTAAACTTCTGGTGCACCTCGTCGCCCAAGCGTTTAGCCACTTCGCTAAGGATCCAGTAAATTGGCTTACGTTCGAACTTCGGCGCGGTGGCGGGCTGGATGAAAATCAGGTAGCCCATGTTGCCCGCGTAGTCGTTTGGAATGATGTCTTCTTGCTCGACGGTCATCAGATCCGGCAGCAAAATGTCGGCGTATTTTGCCGACGCGGTCATAAAGTTCTCAATCACCACGATCATTTCGCATTTACTTTCGTCCTGCAGAATTTCGTGGGTTTTGTTGATGTCCGAATGCTGGTTAATGATGGTGTTGCCCGCATAGTTCCAGAAGAACTTGATGGGAACATCCAGCTTCTCTTTACCGCGTACGCCGTCGCGGGTGGCGGTCATTTCTGCTCCGCGGTCGATGGCATCGGTCCATGTAAAACAGGAAATCGCGGTTTTCACCGGGTTTTCCAGCACAGGGAAGCGCTCGATGGTAATGGTGTAGGTCGATTCACGCGCGCCGCTGTTGCCGCCGTTAATTCCGACGTTACCGGTCAGAATGGGCAGCATAGCAATCGCACGGGCGGCAAGTTCGCCGTTGGCCTGACGCTGCGGGCCCCAGCCCTGACAAATGTACGCCGGTTTCGCGCTGCCTATTTCACGCGCCAGTTTAATAATACGGTCGGCCGGAATCCCGGTGATGCCCGATGCCCACTGTGGCGTTTTCGCGATACCGTCGTCGCCCTGGCCGAGAATATAGGCTTTGTAGTGTCCGTTGGCCGGTGCGCCTTCCGGCAGCGTTTTTTCGTCGTAACCGACGCAGTATTTGTCGAGGAACGGCTGATCGACGAGGTTTTCGTCAATCAATACCCATGCAATACCGGCAACCAATGCGGCATCGGTGCCGGGGCGGATAGGGATCCATTCATCTTCGCGCCCGGCGGCCGTGTCGGTATAGCGTGGATCGATAACGATCATGCGCGCATTTGAGCGTTCCCGCGCCTGTTCAAGATAATACGTAATGCCGCCGCCGCTCATGCGCGTTTCCGCCGGATTGTTGCCGAACATCACCACCAGCTTGCTGTTTTCGATATCAGAGGTGCTGTTGCCGTCATTGCTGCCGTAGGTATACGGCATGGCGCAGGCGATTTGCGCGGTACTGTAGGTTCCGTACTGGTTGAGCGAGCCGCCGTAGCAATTCATCAGACGCATGACGGCCGAACCGGACGGTGAAGAGCGGGTAATGTTGCCGCCGACGATGCCGGAAGAGTAGTTAATGTAAACCGCTTCATTGCCGTAATCTTTCACCACGCGCTTCAGGTTGTCGGCAATGGTGTCCAGCGCTTCCTGCCAGCTGATACGCGCAAATTTACCTTCGCCGCGCTTGCCGACACGTTTCATCGGGTAGTTGAGGCGATCGGGATGGTTGATTCGCCGACGAATGGAGCGACCGCGCAGACAGGCGCGCACCTGGTGATCGCCATAGCGATCTTCGCCGGTGTTGTCGGTTTCAACCCAGTAGACTTCGTTATCTTTCACGTGCAGCCGCAGCGCACAGCGGCTGCCGCAGTTAACGGAGCAAGCGCCCCAGACCACTTTATCGTCTTTACCGCGCGCCTGCTGCACGGCCGCTGCCGTTGCTCGCTGGGAGAAAGGCAGCGATAGACCACCGGCGGCGAGGGCCAGCGAACCAATCGCTGACGATTTAATGAGGGTGCGTCGACTTAGCCCCCCGGGCTTTTCCTGATCGGACATTGCTCACTCCATTATTATTTAATGATTACATCGTGCAATTAGAAACACGCTAATGGAGCGTCATCCTACCCGCTAAGTGGTATACAAGTATTAACCGTGGTCAAAACTCAACGGAACGGCGTAAAGGAATTGCGTAACGATATTTGCCAGTATTCGAGGGGCTATGCATAATTGTTTCACAACAAAAAAAGCGCATTTCGGGCCCTCCGGCAATGCGAAACTCTGATGCTGATGGAACCTCCCCTATGCACGATATTGCTACCCACGTTATCCCGATGCCCGCGATTGAGACGGTCACCGTTCCGCATAAGGGGCTGAATTTTTTGCGCCCCGAAATTTTGCTCGATTTCATTAGCGTCACCGATAAACCGGTGATCGCGGTGACGCCGCTGGCGGTGCTTTATTCGACGGTTGGCGTGCTGCAAACGACGGCGTTGCGCAAGATCCCGGTGCTGGTTTCCGGTCGGGTGGTGTATCCCATCACCTCGCAGTCGCTGCCCTGTTTGCATTCGCGCCTGACTATCAATACGACTACGCAGAAGCTGCGTTTTCAGGGAGATCTCGACGCGCTGTCTGACGATCATTCACTGCGTGATGCCGTGCTGATTGGCGTAGCGCTTGAGTTTACCGTTGAGCAGGGCGGATAAAGCGAGCCGCCTCCGGGCGAAGGCGGCAGGGGGTTACTGAGCGTTATCGGTGCGGGTGTAGAGAATTTTGAAGGTGTCGTTGGCGCAGTGGCCTACCACCTGTGCCCCCGGCTGGTCGGCCTGGTCATTGGGGACGATATCGAGACTGAACGCGTCTTGTGCTACGCCGTTTTGCTCAATTTTCTGCTGAATGTCACTACGAACGCGCTCGCAGGACTCCGGTACTGCCGCGAGCGCGGGCATCGCGCCTGCTAACAGAAGTGCCAGTAACCAGCGTGAAGATCTCATGGTCGGCTCCTTTATCTTTAGACTCGCAAAAAGTATAGCAGTGCTAGTGTAAACAATTGTATTTCCTAATATGATTGAGAAAACTCCCGAAACAGGATGGCGGTGTGAAGAAATTATTATTACTGGCGTCAGCGCTGACCCTGCTCAGCGGTTGCGATAAACCCGGCGCTCCCGCGGCATTCACGCCGGAAATGGCCAGTTTTTCTAACGAATTTGATTTTGATCCGCTGCGCGGGCCGGTGAAGGATTTCAGCCAGACGCTGCTCAACGAGAAGGGCGAAGTGTCGAAACGCGTTAGCGCACAGCTTTCGCGTGAGGGGTGCTTCGATATGCTGGAGTTTCACAATATTGAGGATGACACCGGCGCGCTGCTGGTGCTGGACGCGAACTATTATCTCGACGGCGTCACGCGCGAAAAACGCGTGCGTTTGCAGGGCAAATGTCAGCTGGCCGAGTTTCCGTCGGCGGGCGTTTCGTGGGAAACGGACGATAACGGTTTTGTGGTGAAAGCACAGGGCAAAGAGAGTGAGGTCGACTATCGCTATGATGCGGAAGGCTACCCGCTGGGGAAAACGTCAACGACGAAGAATAAAACGCTGTCGATTGTGGCCACCCCGTCACAGGACAGTCGTAAGAAGCTTGACTATACCTCGGTCAGCCTGCTGGACAAACAGCCGGTCGGCAACGTGATCCAGCGTTGCGATTACGATGGCCATGACAACCCGGTGAGCTGTGATTTAACGATCGTTGATGAGAGCGTCAAACCTGCGACGACCCAGCGCTATACGATCAAAAATACGATTGAATACTACTAGCCGCCGTGAAAGGAAAAAGACGCCCACGGCGTAATGCTGAATACGTAGGCCGGATAAGCAAAGCGCCATCCGGCATACTGCACGCTGATTGCCGGATGGCAGCGCAAACGCCTTATCCGGCCTACCGTTCCTGCCCCTGCTCCTGACTTCTGAAGTCAACGCCTTAACTGGCAAGCATTACTGCCACGGCGCTTTTTTATGGATGCAGGGTGCGGCCCGTTGAGCGATCAAGGCAGCGTAGGGTGTTGGGTTCCCAGTAGGCATTGACGTTCGGGCTTTGCAGGCATTTATCGCGAGCGTCAAACGCCACGTCGGCTTTGTCCCACTCTTTTTCCGCGCGTTTGTTCACTTTCTGGCGCAGCTGGCGCGTATCGTTCCACTGCTCCTTGTCCATCGCTGCATTCTGACGGCTCTGTGCGCTATCGCCGGATTCAATAATCAGTTTGCTGGTTTCAGCCGATGCGCAAGCGGTGTACACGACGGCACCCAGCGTCAGCATTGCCGTCAGGCACAGGCGTTTGCTAAGTGTAATTTTCATTTTGGGTTCCTTTAACGTGATAAAAACGATGGCTCCTGTTGAGCAGTCTACTACATCTCTTCTGGCTGGCATACCCGCGAAAATCATGTGGTCGATTCGTCATGATTTATCCGTATGATGGCGCCATTCTTAGTTTATCGATCCGTCATGATGCTCAAAACTTCGCTGCTTTTTTTTGCTACCGCGCTGTGTGAAATTATCGGCTGCTACCTGCCATGGCTTTGGCTTAAGCGTGGCGCTACGCCGTTACTGCTGCTGCCTGCCGCGCTGTCGCTTGCGCTGTTCGTCTGGCTGTTGACGCTGCATCCGGCGGCCAGTGGGCGCGTCTACGCCGCCTACGGTGGGGTGTATATCTTCACCGCACTCTTGTGGCTGCGGGTCGTGGAAGGGGAAAAACTGACCCTGTACGATTGGCTTGGCGCGGCGGTTGCGCTGTGCGGCATGCTGATCATCGTTGCCGGCTGGGGCAGAGCGTAGTGCTATCGTCGCGCGTGACCATCAGTTTTCGACATAACGGGTGTGACTTGTCATGCCTTCTTCAGCACGCATTCCCCTTTTTTTTGTGATCCTTCTCGGTAATTTTTGATCTCTATACTTGTATGGTAGTAGTTCAGGGCGTAAATTTTTCGCACTAACCGATGAGATGTAAGGATTGAAGATGAAAATTGTGGGTGCTGAGGTTTTTGTAACCTGTCCGGGTCGTAACTTTGTCACGCTGAAAATTACTACCGACAGCGGATTAATTGGCTACGGCGATGCGACGCTGAATGGCCGCGAGCTGTCCGTGGCATCTTATTTAAAAGATCACCTTTGCCCGCAGCTGGTGGGGCGCGACGCGCACCGCATCGAAGATATCTGGCAGTTCTTTTATAAAGGCGCGTACTGGCGTCGTGGCCCGGTGACCATGTCGGCTATCTCCGCCGTGGATATGGCGCTGTGGGATATTAAAGCCAAAGCGGCCGGTATGCCGCTGTATCAACTGCTGGGCGGGGCGTCACGCGAAGGGGTCATGGTTTACTGTCACACCACCGGCCACACGATTGATGAAGTGCTGGAAGATTATGCACGTCATAAAGAGATGGGCTTCAAGGCCATACGCGTTCAGTGCGGCGTACCGGGCATGAAAACCACCTACGGGATGGCAAAAGGAAAAGGGCAGGCATACGAACCGGCGACCAAGGGTCTGTGGCCGGAGGAACAGCTGTGGTCAACGGAAAAATACCTCGACTTTACGCCGAAGCTGTTTGATGCCGTTCGTAACCAGTTTGGCTTTAACGAACATCTGCTGCATGACATGCACCACCGCCTGACGCCAATTGAGGCCGCACGCTTTGGTAAGAGCGTTGAAGATTACCGTCTGTTCTGGATGGAAGACCCAACGCCAGCGGAGAACCAGGAGTGCTTCCGTCTGATTCGCCAGCACACCGTGACGCCGATTGCGGTAGGTGAAGTCTTTAATAGCATCTGGGATTGCAAGCAGCTGATCGAAGAGCAGCTTATCGACTACATCCGCACCACGATTACCCACGCGGGAGGCATCACCGGTATGCGCCGCATCGCCGATTTTGCCTCGCTTTACCAGGTGCGTACCGGCTCACACGGCCCGTCCGATCTTTCTCCGGTGTGTATGGCCGCGGCGCTGCACTTCGATCTGTGGGTACCCAACTTTGGCGTGCAGGAATATATGGGCTACTCCGAGCAGATGCTGGAAGTCTTCCCGCACAGTTGGACCTTCGATAACGGCTATATGCACCCAGGTGATAAACCCGGTTTAGGCATCGAGTTTGATGAAAAACTGGCGGCAAAATATCCGTATGACCCTGCATATTTACCGGTAGCTCGTCTTGAAGACGGCACGCTTTGGAACTGGTAATCCCCCGTAATCAGTAAAGTAAGCTTTATCTTAACAAGAGAATAAACATGGACTTCATTAACGATCGTTTCATGATCGATAGTGAAGTCGGTGTTCGGTTATATAAAGACGTTGCTGCAAAATTACCGATCATCGACTATCACTGTCACCTTGATGCAAAAGAAATCTACGAAAATAAAAATTTCGAAAATATCACCCAGCTGTGGTTGGCTGGTGACCACTATAAATGGCGAGCGATGCGCGCAAATGGAATTGCCGAGAAGTATATAACCGGTGATGCCACGCCGGAGGAAAAAATTAAGGCCTATGCGGAAACCGTCGAAGCCGCTTTTGGTAATCCGTTATATCACTGGACGCATTTAGAGTTAAGTCAGTATTTTTCCTGTAATGAAATGCTGTCTAGTGATAACTGGCAGGAAATTATGCAGCATTGTAATAGTTTAATTTCCGGCGATGATTTTAAACCACGTAATTTAATTTCTCGCTCCAACGTTGAAGTTATTTGCACCACCGATGCGCCGCTGGATACGCTGGAATATCATCGACGGCTACAGCAGGACCCGAGTTTCACGACCAGGGTACTGCCTACGTTCCGCCCGGATGATATTTTTACCGAAGATTCCCAGGCATTTTGCCGCTTTATTGACAAGCTCGCGCTGGCTACCGGACAGTCGATTCGCTCCTTTAACGATTTTGCCATTGCGATGGCGCAGCGTATTGAGGTGTTTCACGAAGTGGGCTGTCGCATCTCCGACCACGGGCCGGTCAGCATTGCGTATCTTGCTGCCGATGCGGAAACGATTAATACGCTTTTTAGCCAGAAATGCCGCGGTATGCTGCTAAGCGAGCGGGAAACCGTACAACTCAATAGCGCTATGCTGGTGATGCTGGCGAAAGAGTATAAACAGCGCGGCTGGGCGATGCAGCTGCATTTTGGCGCTATTCGCAACAATAACGGCAAAATGCATGCGCAGCTTGGCATTAACACCGGGTTTGATTCCATTGCCGACCAGCATCATCTGGCCTCGGGTCTCAATCGCCTGCTGGATGCGATGGCGCAGAATAGCGGTCTGCCGAAGACCATAATTTATAATCTGAACGCCAGTTATAACGATATTGTTGCGACAACTATCGCTAATTTCCAGTCGGCGGATGACGGTGTCAAATCTCCGATGCAGTTTGGTTCCGGCTGGTGGTTTAACGATACACGCCGGGGAATGGAAAACCAGCTGAATAGCCTGGCCGATCAGGGTTTATTAATGCACTTCGTTGGCATGTTGACGGATTCACGTAGCCTGGTGTCTTATCCTCGTCACGATTATTTCCGGCGTATTCTTTGTAATTTAATAGGTAGTTGGGTTGACCGTGGTGAAATTCCTGATGATGAGAGGATATTAACGCGGATGGTTAAGAATATTTGTCACGATAATGCAGTGAACTATTTTAGATTCTAACGTCCTTCCTTACATGAGGGTAGAACATGTCTCGTACTAATAGAAAAATAACAATTCCAGTCAGCATTGGTTATGGCTTAACAGATATTATGGGGGGCGGTGCGTTTACCGTTATTGGCGCCTGGCTTTTATTCTTTTATACCACCTTTGTCGGTTTGTCGCCGGTTGAAGCCGCTTCAATTGTAGCGATTGCTCGTATCGTTGATGCTATCGTCAGCCTGTTTATGGGCAGTTTCACCGACCATTTCTATAAAAACCGCTTAGGCAAACGCTTTGGCCGCCGCCGTTTCTTCTTACTGATCGGCGCACCGCTGATGCTGGTGTACATTCTGCTGTGGATTACCGGGATGAGCTTCTGGTTCTACCTCGCCGTGTATCTTGCCTTTGAAATTATTGCGGCAATGGTGCTGATCCCGTGGGAGACGCTGCCGTCGGAGATGACCAAAGATTTTAACTCGCGTACTAAGCTCTCGACCTGCCGGATGTTCCTGTCGGCTTCCGGTACTTTCCTGGCGACCTTTATTCCTGGCCTGCTGATTAGCCACTTTGGCGAGCACGATCCAAACGCTTATTTTATTAATGGCGTTGTATTTGCAGTGCTGTTTATGTTCTGCGTCTTCATCTCCTGGAAAGTCACCTGGGAGCGTGAACTCACGCCGGAAATGCTGGCCGAGCTGGAAAAAGATTATCAGCCGACCACCTTTGCAGCGAAAGTAGCCGCCACGGGCAAACTGTTCAAAGAGTATTACTCGACGCTGAAAGTTCGCGCTTTCCGTAAACATCTGGCTATCTATTTGTTCTCCTTTACGGCAAAAGATGTCTATAACACGGTCTTTGTTTTCTTCTGTGTATATTGCCTGAACGTGTCGCCATCGCTGTCCGGCACGCTGCTGTCGATGAGTATCGTCGGCCTGCCGGTCACGCTGCTGGCGGGGGTGGCAATCATTAAGTTCGGGCCGTCACGACTGTACGTTTTTGCCTATACCCTGATGATGCTATGCCTGGCCGGGCTGTTTATGGTTTACCAGTTCCCGACTGACAATAAGGTGACGATTCTGGTCGTACTGGCCGCGCTGTATCAGGTTGGCCGCTGCGTGCTGGAATTTACGCCGTGGAACGTGTTCCCGTTTATCCCGGATATTGATGAAATGATCACCCGTCAGCGCCGTGAAGGGCTGTTCGCTGCGGTCATGACGTTCTCGCGTAAAACGACCGTTGCGATTGCGACGTTCATCGTCGGCGTGATGCTGCAGGAAGGGGGCTTCGTCAAGGGCAGCCAGGTGCAGCCGGAGAGTGCGGTCAATACCATTGCCATGCTGCTGTTTATCGGTACCGCCGGTTTGCTGGTCATCGCATTGTGGCAGGCGGTGACGTTCCGCCTGAATAAACGCACGCATAAGATTTTCGTTGATGAAGTTGAACGTCTGAAGGCGAATGGGGCAAAACAAGATGTGACGCCGGAAACGCGGCATATTGTGGAAGACCTGACCGGCTATTCCTATGACGACCTTTGGAATGTGCCGCAGAAAACCGACAGCACATACCGCCGCCCAGCGCGCGTAAACTAACCGCCCGCCGTGACAGCATCAGCAACGGCCGCTGACTTTTGCTGATGCTGTCACACAGCTTGAAAATCATGTCATACCAATCGCCAATAAATTAATGCAAATCAAAATCTCGCTTGATGAACTCGTTAATCTAGTATGGCAATCAACATTCTCTACAGTGAGTAAAAAAGATGCAGAATATGCTATTAACCGCGAAGGCGACTCTCCCGACCTACGATCGCAGCAAACTGGTGCCACGTATTGTGCACCTGGGCTTCGGCGCATTCCACCGCGCACATCAGGCTGTTTATGCCGATATCCTTGCCGCTGAGCACGGCAGCGATTGGGGGTATACCGAAGTTAACCTGATCGGCGGTGAGCAGCAGATTGCCGACCTGAATCATCAGGACAATTTATACACCGTGGCGGAAATGTCCGCGGATGCATGGACTGCCCGCGTGGTGGGCGTGGTCAAAGAAGCGCTGCACGCCCAGGTTGATGGTCTGGAAACCGTGCTGGCAAAAATGTGTGAACCGCAGGTGGCGATTGTCTCCCTGACGATCACTGAGAAAGGCTACTGCCACTCTCCGGCCACCGGCCAACTGATGCTCGATCATCCGCTTATCGCGGCTGACCTGCAAAACCCGCATCAGCCTAAATCAGCGCCGGGCGTGGTGGTTGAAGCGCTGGCACGTCGTAAAGCGGCGGGTCTGCCGGCGTTCAGCGTTATGTCTTGCGACAATATGCCGGAAAACGGTCACGTGATGCGCAACGTCGTGTGCGCGTATGCGCGCGCCGTGGATGCGGGTCTGGCCGATTGGATCGAGTCCCATGTGACGTTCCCGTCCACAATGGTTGACCGTATCGTACCGGCCGTGACGCCGGAAACGTTGGATAAAATTGAACAGCTGACTGGCGTACGCGATCCGGCGGGTGTGGCCTGTGAGCCGTTCCGTCAGTGGGTTATCGAAGATAACTTTGTCGCGGGCCGCCCGGCTTGGGAAAAAGCGGGCGCTGAGCTGGTCAGCGACGTGATCCCGTTTGAAGAGATGAAGCTGCGTATGCTTAACGGCAGCCACTCGTTCCTGGCTTATCTGGGCTACCTGGCGGGCTATCAGCACATTAACGACTGCATGGGCGATGAAAATTATCGCCGCGCTGCGCACGATCTGATGCTGAAAGAGCAGGCTCCGACCCTGAAAGTGCAGAACGTTGACCTGGCGCGCTATGCCGACCTGCTTATCGCTCGTTACACCAACCCTGCGCTGCGTCATCGCACCTGGCAGATTGCCATGGACGGTAGCCAGAAGCTGCCTCAGCGTATGCTGGACTCCGTACGCTGGCACCTGGCGGATAACAGCAGCTTTGCGCTGCTGGCGCTGGGCGTGGCTGGCTGGATGCGTTATGTGGGTGGAGTAGATGAACAGGGTAACGCCATTGAAGTCTGCGATCCGCTGCTGCCGGTCATTCAGGCGGCGGTCCAGCAGAGCGAAGAGGGCGAATCCCGCGTGAAAGCACTGCTGGCTATCGAAGCCATCTTCGGTCACGATCTGCCGCAGGAAGGCAAATTCGTGGATCTGGTGACCCAGGCCTACCTGTCGCTGGTGAGCAAAGGCGCGAAGGCGACCGTCGCCGAGTTTGCTGCGCGTTAATGACACCCTATAATGCCGCCAGCCCTGGCGGCATTTTCTTGCCTGTTTTTCCTCCGCATTACACTTCTTTAAGTTAATTCATCTCGCTTGAAATAATGGACGATTATTTTCATGCTGAAACTATCATTTTGGTGAATTAATGCTATGTAGAAAGTCCTGCTTGTGTCATGGTTATAGCGAAACAAAAATGGATTCTCTGAAATAAGGAGCTCGGGCTATGTACAAAAAAATTCTCATGCCTGTAGATATTTTCGAAATGGATTTGAGCGACAAAGCAATTCGACATGCCGCGTATCTGGCGGGGGAGTTTGGTGAAATTACGTTATTAAACGTATTGCCGAACAGTAACCGTTCAATATTACGCGGATTCGCGTCAGATATTAAAAAATTTGAAGATTTCATGCAGATGGAATCGGCAAAGAAGATGAAGAGCCTGCAGCGGCTGTTTGATATTCCAGAGTCGCGACTGCACACCGAAGTTCGCTTTGGTAATATTCGCGATGAAGTGATCGCGTTAAGCAAAACCGGCGAGTACGACGCGATTGTCATTGGCTCGCGCCAGCGCGGCATGACCACCCATCTGCTGGGGTCTAACGCAGAATCAATTTTGCGTTACGCAAATATACCGACGATGGTTATTCGATAAAAAAAAGGCCTTCAGCAATGAAGGCCTTTTTTATTACTCTTCGCTAAACCAGTCGCGATTTTCCTGACGAATTAACAGCACCGACTCGCTAATTTCCTGAAGATGCAGAGTCATGGCTTTCTCAACCGCATCGGCATCCCGCTGTTCCAGCGCGCTGAAAATTTCGTGATGCTGGCGCAGCAGCATTTCGGGTGATGAAATATGATCGAGGCTCATATAACGGACCCGGTCAATCGCCGCTTTGATATTTTCAATCGTGTCCCAGGCGAGCTGGCAATCGGCAATATTCGACAGCAGCTGGTGGAATTCATCGTCGAGCAGGAAGAAATCATTGAGCTGCTGGCGCTCAATCGCCATTCGCTGCTGATGCAGATTTTGCTCGAGCTGATAGGTTTGCGCATCGTTAATCATGGTTGCTGCACGGCGCGCGACCGCACACTCAATCGCCTGGCGCACGAAGCAGCCGTTACGAACCTGAGAAAGCGAAATTTTATTCACGTAACTGCCGCGTTGCGGACGAATCTGGATAAGTCCGTTTTCAGCCAGCTTAATAAAGGCCTCGCGCACCGGCTGACGCGAAACGTCAAAGCGCAGAGATACCTCTTTCTCCGACAACGGGGTGCCTGGCGGAATGAGGCAGTGCACAATATCGCGACGCAGAATGCGATAAATCTGTTGGTTGACGGGCTGTGTTGGGTTCAGTTGGGTTTCGGCGGCCATTGAGTCGTTCTTATCAGCTGATTAAGCAGCTATTTTACGCTCTTTTTGCCGCCGAGCCCAGCCCGACCGGGGGGCGGGCTGGGATTAAATGCTAACTTTCGCGATGAACGCTCAGACCCGCGTAGGTCTGGCTGACCGGCATCATTTCTACGGTATTAATATTGACGTGTTTTGGCAGCGTCGCGACCCACCAGACCGCCTCGGTAACGTCTTCTGGCGTCAGGGCATTGGCATTTTCGTAGGTTTTTCCGGCCTTCGCATCGTCACCCTTGAAGCGAACGTTGGAAAACTCGGTTCCGCCGACCAGCCCTGGCTCAATATCCGTGACGCGAACGGCGGTACCATGCAGATCGGTACGCAGATTAAGGCTGAACTGGCGCACAAAGGCTTTGGTGGCGCCGTAGACGTTGCCACCGGCATAAGGCCAGCTACCGGCGGTGGAACCAATGTTAATAATATGGCCGCGATTGCGTTCTACCATGCCCGGCAGTACCGCGCGGGTCATATACACCAGGCCTTTGTTGTTGGTGTCGATCATATCTTCCCAATCGTCAACGCTGGCACGGTGTGCGGGCTCCAGACCCAGCGCCAGCCCGGCGTTATTGACCAGAATATCAATCTCGCGCCACGCTGCCGGCAGGTTAGCAATGGTTTCTTCAATCGCCGCGCGGTTGCGCACGTCAAGCTGCACGGTCAGGATGCTGTCGCCCAGCTCATCTTTGAGTGCTTTTAAACGTTCGTTACGACGGCCTGTGGCGATGACTTTATGCCCGTTGGCAATAAAACGGCGGGTTATGCTTTCGCCAAATCCTGCCGTTGCTCCGGTTACCAGTACGATCATTTCTCTGTTCCTTCAACGTTTAACTGTCACATTACGATAGCAGAACGCCTGGGGCATAACTATCACGGCCCTGCGCTTTACTGAAAGAAAGGCGATAACCCGCGAGGAAGAAAAATGCGGGAATGTTGAGATAAGCGGGCAGCCCCGCGCCGTTTTGTTTATTCTGCTACGGTTAACCGTTTTGTTAAGGAGTACACCATGTCGGCCATGAATCCCTTTTTTGCCAGCAGCACCTTACCGTATCAGGCGCCGCCGTTCGATATGATTAACGATGAGCACTATCGTCCGGCTTTTGATGAAGCGCTGAAGCGCAAACGTCAGGAGGTTGCCGACATCGCACATAACCCTGAGCCGGCAACGTTCGACAATACCTTCGTGGCGCTGGAAAAAAGCGGCGAGATGCTGGCGCGCGTCACCGCCGTGTTCTTTGCCATGGCCGCCGCAAACAGCAATGAGACCATTCAGCGGCTGGATGAAGCGTTTTCTGCCGAGTTGGCCGGACTGGCGAACGATATTTATCTTAACGATGCGCTATTTAAGCGTATCCAGTCCGTCTGGGCGCAGCGTGAATCGCTGGGGTTGGATAGCGAGTCTCACCGTCTGGTTGAGGTGATTTACGCCCGTTTTATCCAGGCCGGTGCGATGCTGGGTGAAACGCAAAAGGCAGAGCTGAAAACGCTGAATACCGAAGCCGCCACGCTGAGCAGCCAGTTTCACCAGTGCCTTCTCGGTGCCGCTAAAAACGGTGGACTGGTGGTGGACAGCGAAGCGGCGTTAGCCGGCTTAAGTGCAGATGAGATTGCCACGGCCGCCGCTGCGGCCGCGGAACGCGGGTTGGCGGGACGCTGGTTGATTCCGCTGGTGAACACCACTCAGCAGCCCGTGCTGGCGAGTCTGCGTGTTCGGGAAACCCGTGAAAAACTCTTTAATGCGGCCTGGCAGCGCAATCAGCGCGGCGACGATAACGATACGCGTGAACGCATTCTCAAACTGGTCGCCATCCGCGCGCGTCAGGCCGAGCTGCTTGGCTATGCCGATTATGCCAGCTGGAGCATGGCTGACCAGATGGCAAAAACGCCGCAGGCGGCGTTTGAGTTCATGCGCGAAATTACCCCGGCGGCCCGCGCTCGCGCTGAAAGTGAACTGGCCGATATTCAGGCGCTGATTGATAACGGTGATGCGCCCTTCAGCGCACAGGCCTGGGACTGGCTGTATTATTCCGAACAGGTCAGGCGCGAAAAATACGCGATAGATGAAGCACAAATTAAGCCTTTCCTGGCGCTGGAGCGTGTGCTGATTGATGGCGTGTTCTGGGCTGCCAGCCAGCTGTTTGGCATTCGTTTTATCGAGCGCTTCGATCTGCCGGTTTACCATCCCGACGTGCGCGTGTGGGAGATTTTTGATGCCGATGGCGAGGGAATGGCGCTGTTCTATGGCGACTTCTTTGCCCGAGACAGCAAAAGCGGCGGGGCGTGGATGGACAACTTCGTCCCGCAGTCAACGCTGCTGGGCACGCGTCCGGTTATCTACAACGTGTGCAATTACCCGAAACCGGCTGCCGGAAAAAGCGCGCTGATCTCGTGGGATGATACCATTACGCTATTCCATGAGTTCGGCCACGCGCTGCACGGCCTGTTTGCGAATCAGCGTTATGCGACGTTATCCGGCACCAATACGCCACGCGATTTTGTTGAGTTTCCATCGCAAATAAACGAGCACTGGGCGAGCCATCCGGAGGTGTTTGCCCACTATGCGCGTCATTACGAAACCGGTGAGCCGATGCCGGAAACGTTGCGAGATAGCCTGTTCCGCGCAGCGAACTTCAATAAAGGCTACGATATGAGCGAACTGCTCAGCGCGGCGCTGCTGGACATGAACTGGCACAGCCTGTCGGCAAATTCATTGCCTGAGAGCGTAGACGAGTTCGAAGCCCAGGCGCTACAGCGCGAGCGTATCGATCTTGCTGCCGTTCCTCCGCGTTACCGCAGCAGCTATTTTTCGCATATTTTCGGCGGCGGCTACGCGGCGGGTTATTATGCCTATCTGTGGACGCAAATGCTGGCCGATGATGGTTATCAATGGTTCGTCGAGCGCGGCGGTTTAAATCGCGAGAACGGTCAACGTTTTCGCGATGCTATTTTATCGCGCGGTAACAGCAGCGATTTAGAAAAACTGTATCGTTGCTGGCGGGGACACGATCCGCGCATTGCGCCGATGCTGAAAAATCGTGGTTTAAGCGAAACGGATTAATACTCGCACCGCTCGTCCGGCTGTTTAGATATTCCGGACGAGCGTAAAAAACGAAAAAAAACCCGCACACAGGGCTGGCGGGTTAAGTACCACAATAAATAGAGCATTGTTGCTGCCATTCCTGGAGCGAAGGCAACTGCTGTGATTTTACGTGGTGATAACAATTACGCAACCTGAAATTTTCGGTAGGGTATCACCTCTTGGCGCAGAGAGGTGCGCTGGCTCACAGGCTCTTTACAAATACGTGCAGTTGTTGAAATAACTCGCCATTCAGCTTGCTAACATGTCTGCGTAAATCGTTGAGTTAATGGATTTAATATCGACAATCTGCCCGGAGGCAATAATGAAAAAATCCCAGCGTAACGCTCGTCGCGAATCCATCTGGTCTACCCGTCCTGAGCATCAGGACTTACAGGAGTCGCGTTCCGGCAGATTGTGGGCGGGCCGGCGGGCCGGCTGCCAGAGCAAGAAGGCGTGGAAACACACCGCCTTAAATAATGCGTTGGCCGTTTAGCATTAGTTGAATAAAGCAGTGATAAGATCCCTTTACAGCAACGGTTTCTTCATTCAGGACGGATGGGGAACTGGAGAAGTAAAAATCTATCCATGCAAGCATTTATACCGCCAGTTTCCTGGCGGTTTTTTTATGCGCGATATGCTACAGGCTTATTTCGGTTGTCGTTAATCGTTCCATTTCCCGCTAAAATAGGCAGTCAGAAAACCGGAAAACAGAATAAGCCCCATTGCAACCAGAAACACGTGCATATTATCCAGCATGATGACCTCCTCTTTTAACGATTCCACTCCGGACATCCTTTAGCGTACTGTTTTAAACTTAGACTAACGCGGTCATTTGTGAATTAATTATTTGTTGCGGTAAATTTCTTACGGTAGGCCAGCGGACTGGTGGCCAAATGCTGCTGAAAACGCAGACGCAAATTTTTGGCGTTACCAAAACCGGTTATCTCCGCCACTCGCTCTACGCTGTCTCTGCTGGACGCCAGGTGGTGCTGTGCCTGCTGCAGGCGGGCATCAAGCAGCCAACGGGCAGGCGTTTTGCCGGTGGCCTCCTGGAAACGTCGCAGAAATGTCCGTTCACTCATGCCCACCCGTCCTGCGAGCGAACGGACGCTATGGCTATCGGCCAGATGCTGATGAAGAAAATCAAACAGCACGCCCAGACGCTGGCTCTCACGGGAGCGGGCAACCGGCCGACTTACCTGCTGTTTCTGGGCCCCGTCGCGGTGCGGCTGGATGACCAGCCGCCTGGCAACGCGATTGGCCGCTTCCAGACCATAATCCAGGCGCACCACGTGTAAACAAAGATCGATCCCCGCAGCGCTGCCCGCGGAGGTCAATACGTGCCCTTCCTCGATGTATAGCACGTCCTCCGCCACCTTGATTTGCGGGTAGCGCTGCTGCAGTGGGGCGGTATAACGCCAGTGGGTGGTTGCCCGCTGGCCATCAAGCAGCCCGGCTGCCGCCAGGACGAAGACGCCGGAACAAATCGACATCACCCGACAACCACGCTGGTGCGCGCGGCGTAGCGCCTGGCACAGCGCATCGGGCACCGGGCTGTCTATTCCACGCCAGCCGGGAACGATGATGGTGTCGGCGTCGTCGAGTAACGTCAGGCCGCCATCGGCCATAATCCGAATGCCGCCGGTGGCGCGAAGTTCACCGTCATCGACGGCGGCAACGGCGAAACGGTACCAGTCGTCGCCCATTTCCGGGCGATGCAGGCCAAAGACCTCGACCGCCACGCCAAATTCGAAGGTACATAGCCCGTCATAGGCGAGCACCACCACGCGATGGGCGCGGATTGTCATATTCTGGCCGTTTTCTGTCATCTCTGGGGGCGGTCCTCTCGGCAGGTGCCTGTTTATACTCATCTCATCGTTACCATAGTGGTAACACATAATGAGAGAGTCAACGATGAGTTACGTAACTGAATTTCCGGCCGCCAGCGCCGCCGAAGCCGCCGCCCATTTCCGCCAGCGTCTGAGCGTTGAAACGGATTGTGCTGATGTTCATGCCGCGCTCCAGCAGCCGCCGTTAGATTTTGTATTACTGCACGTGGTGGGCAACGCCGAGACCTTTGCGTTCCGCCATATCCCCGGTGCGATTCACCTTCGTCACGCAGAGATCAACGCTGAGCGTATGCAGACATGGCCGCCGGAAACGCTGTTTGTGGTCTACTGCGCGGGGCCACACTGTAACGGCGCAGATCGCGCAGCGCTTAAGCTGGCGATGCTTGGGCGTCCGGTGAAAATAATGATTGGCGGTATCACCGGTTGGCAGGATGAAGGTTTCGCTTTTAACGTGGGATCGTGAATTTTCTTCATCATCCATGAATTATTCTCGTTTGCCTGCGTGGGTTACGGATGACATTATTTGGATATCTAGCCATCCAGAAGTCTAAATAGTTTAAATAACCAATAATCACCCAGGGGAAACACATTCTCCCGGGAAGTCAGGAGAAACGCATGGCACATCAACACGCTCCTTATCGCGCCGATATCGTCGGCAGCTTTTTACGTCCGCTGGCAATAAAGCAGGCGCGTCAGCAGTGGCTTAACGGAGACATCACCGCACAGCAGCTGCGTGCGGTAGAGGACGAGGAAATTCGTCGCGTTGTGCAGCACCAGTGCGACTGCGGCCTGCACGTAGTGACCGACGGTGAATTCCGTCGTGCCTGGTGGCACTTTGATTTCTTTGACGGCCTACAGGGCGTTGAACGCTATGATGCGGAGCAGGGCATTCAATTTAACGGCGTGCAGACGCGGGCCCATGGCATTCGCGTGACTGGCAAGCTGGGCTTTGGTGACCATCCTATGCTGGACGATTTTCGTTTCCTGAAAAGCATCAGCGGCGATGCCACGCCGAAAATGACGATTCCAAGCCCCAGCGTGCTGCACTTCCGCGGCGGGCGCAAAGATATTGATGCCACCGTATATCCGGATCTGGCGGATTATTTTAACGATCTGGCCGATACCTGGCGTGATGCCATCCGTGCCTTCTATGATGCGGGCTGCCGCTACCTTCAGTTGGATGACACGGTCTGGGCCTATCTGTGTTCCGAAGACCAGCGTCGGCAGGTGCGTGAGCGCGGTGACGATCCGGATCGACTGGCGGCAATTTATGCCGATGTGCTGAACCGCGCGCTGGAAGGTAAACCGGACGACCTGATTATCGGCCTGCACGTCTGTCGCGGTAACTTCCGCTCGACGTGGATTTCGGAAGGCGGCTATGAACCGGTAGCCGAGATCCTGTTTGGCCGTGTGAACGTTGATGCGTTCTTCCTGGAGTATGACAACGATCGTTCTGGCGACTTTGCACCGCTGCGCTTCATCCGTCCTGGGCATCAAAAAGCGGTGCTGGGTCTGATTACAACCAAAAACGGTGAGCTGGAAAATCCGCAAGGGGTGAAGGCGCGCCTGGAAGAGGCGGCAAACTACGTGGCGCGGGATCAAATCTGCCTGAGCCCGCAGTGCGGCTTTGCCTCCACTGAAGAGGGCAATAGTCTGAGTGAACAGCAACAGTGGGATAAGGTACGTCTGGTGACGGGGATTGCCGCACAGGTCTGGTGATTCGCTTAGGCAAAGGCCGGATTAGGCAGCACGCTTATCCGGCCGATTGCGCTATCACACGGCGTTAAGCTCAGGGTGCCAGCCGCTGGCTTTAATGCCGCGGAAGATCAACAGCCAGGCCAGCACAATCACCACCATCATGATGGGGAAGAGCGCAAGGGGCGCGAAATGCGTCAGGATCTGCCCGGTCAACAGCGGATTCAGCGCCGCCCCTAACCACCCCAACGCCTGAGCGGAAAAATAGCTGGCTTTCATTCCCGGCGGGGCGATGTTGTCGATGAGCATATATTCTCCCGGGGCGTAGATAACCTCGCCCAACGTGAAGACGGCGGCCGCCAGCCCCCAGAACAGCAGATTGCTGCCCGACATCATAAAACCCGCCAGGCCCAGCACGTAGCAGACGGTGCCAAAGGTCATCAACGGACGCAGGTTGGTCGAGGTAAGCCGGCGGCCAATCGCATACTGCAAGGTCACCACCACGGCGGCATTGACCGGCAGGATCACCGCCACGACTTTTTCAGCAAAGGTGCTGTCGCCGATGGCCAGCACATACTGTGACAGGCAGGAAGCGAATGAACCACCGACAAACGACGCCAGCAGGCCGGAAAGCGTAAACCACAGCAGCGCCCGATCGCGTAGCAGAACCGACGGTGACCAGGCGACCGGCGATTCGGCCATTTCGGCCGCTGAGACACGCTCAACGTAGCGCTGGATAAACAGCAGCGGGAACGCCGCGCAAATGGCTGCCAGCCAGAACGGCAGGTTGATGCTGCTCATGACCAGCAGCGTGCCGATAGGCGGCCCGATGGTCCAGCCGATGTTCAGGAACGTATAGTTCAGCGAGAACACGCGCGCTTTGGTGGTAGGCGCAAGCGTATCGGAAAAATAGGCTTTCAGCACGGTGGAGAACACCGAGTACGAACAGTTGATCAGCGAAAAGAAAAACACCACCAGCGTGACGCTGTGCACCAGCGGGATAGCCACAAAACCGCAGATGAAGAACGCGATGGCGATCAGCATATAGCGTTTTTTATCAAACTTGTCGGCCAGAATGCCGAAGCCGAGGCTGAACACCACACCAATCACCAGCGCGATAGACATCGCGTAGCCGATGGTATCTACCGTCATCGCGTACTGGCGCGTGAGGTAAATGGTCATAAAGGGAAGTGTGGCACCGCGCCCGATGGTTAACAGTAACGACGATGCCAGCAGCGCAATCGTGGATCGCCTTGTCGTTGGTTTCATTTTCCTGCCCGAGAAGTGTGGTTGGCTTATTTTTTGTTATCGCTTTCAGAAATATCACGCCATAAGCGGCTTGTATAGCCAGGGTCTTGTCGGGAAGTGCGATTTCAGCCTGCCAGAAATAATGATCTATTCCTGGGGTGAATTTTTCGTTACTTTGATTGTGTTTACATAAATTTAATAAATGACGGGGCGGGTATGACGCGTAAAGATGGACTGCTGGCGTTGCTGGTTGTCGTGGTATGGGGGCTGAACTTTGTCGTTATCAAAGTGGGGCTGCACGGTATGCCGCCGCTGCTGCTGGCAGGTCTGCGTTTTTTATTTGTTGCCTTCCCGGCGCTGTTCTTCGTGCCGCGTCCGCGGGTGCCGCTCTCGCTGCTGCTGGGCTATGCGCTGACCATTAGCTTTGGCCAGTTTGCCTTCCTGTTTTGCGCCATTAATTTCGGTATGCCGGCCGGTCTGGCTTCGCTGGTCCTCCAGGCACAGGCTTTCTTTACTATTGTGCTCGGTGCCTTCGCGTTCGGTGAACGACTGCAGCGCAAGCAGCTGGTGGGCATTTCGCTGGCGGTGTTTGGTGTGCTGGTGCTGATAGAAACCAGCATGACCGGCCAGCATGTCAAGCTGCTAGGTTTTATGCTGACGCTGGCGGCGGCACTGTGCTGGGCCTGCGGCAATATCTTCAATAAAAAGATCATGCACCATGATTCGAAGCCGGGCGTGATGTCGCTGGTGGTATGGAGCGCGCTGATTCCTATTTTACCTTTCATGCTCAGCTCGTGGATTTTTGAAGGATCGCAGCAAATGGCGCAGAGCCTGATTCATATTGATCTGACTACCGCGCTGTCGCTGGCCTATCTGTCCTTTGTCGCCAGTATTGTCGGCTATGGCATCTGGGGATCGTTGCTGGGGCGTTATGAAACCTGGCGCGTGGCGCCGCTGTCGCTGTTGGTGCCGGTGGTGGGGCTGGCCAGCGCAGCGCTGCTGTTAGATGAAACGCTATCGGTAATGCAGCTCATCGGTGCGCTGCTGATTATGGCCGGGCTGTTTATTAATGTCTTCGGGCTGCGTTTGCCGGGACTGAGGCGAGCGGTGAAGGGCTAAAAAAAGCCCCGCAAAGGCGGGGCAATTAGCGTTTAGCGATTGTTTTCATTGTAATACGGTACGCCCAGCTCATCGGATTTATCGCTGCCGGAACCCATATGATTAAAGTCAAACGGTGACTGGCTGCTGGCGGACGGCATCAGCATGGTGTCGTGCGCGTTCTTGTGGGCTGGAAGTTGCTCCGCGTAGCTCTGCATGGAGGCCATCGCCAGTAGGGCGAAGGCAACGGAAGCGAACAGTTTCATGATTTCCTCAATACGTCTTTTGCAGGCGATTAACAAACACAGTGATTAATAGGGTGGAGATAGCGAGACTCTCCGTGCATATTGGTGACGCGATACTTGTGCGGCGGCACGTCAAAATAGTTTTTAAATGTCCGCGTCAGCGTCTGCTGCGACTCAAACCCGTAACGTTCGGCCAGATAGAGAATCGGCTCGTTGCCTTCTTTGAGTTTCTGGGCGATTTCCGTCAGCTTGCGGGTGCGAATGTACTGACCTAATGAATGGCCGGTTTCTTTTTTAAACATCCGCTGCAGGTGCCATTTAGAGTAACCGGAACGTTCTGACACTTTCTCAAGCGACAGCGGTGATTCCAGGTTATCTTCGATCCAGTCCAAAATGCTATGAATAGTAATAGCGTCAGTGTTGCGTCTGGACATCGTCTTACCTCTTCTTCTGTTTACGGCAATATTTTTTTAAGGAGAAGTTCGAGCGTTGCAACTTCATTTGCCGTTAAGTTTTTTGTTAATTCCTGGTGCAGGTTTTGCCCAACGAGCAGATGGCATTGTTCACAAATGGCTGCGCCTTCAGGCGTCAGCTGAATCAACACACCGCGTTTATCGCTTGGATTGGGTAACCGGGCAATCCAGCCCCGGCACAGCAAGCGATCGAGCATGCGGGTGAGCGCGCCCAGATCCACCGACAAGGTTTTTTTCAATCCCACGGGGGTGATACTGCCTTGACAACGAATAGAGCAAAGCACTCTGAACTGTGAGGCGGTAATGTCTTCCGGCGATAAATGCTCGTTGAGTAAGCGATCTTTTTTTTGGTTAACCAGGTGAATCAAATGCCCAAGTGGAATCATTTCATTGAAGAGATTGCTTGTGCTGTTCACGATGGTTGCCCTGGCAAGTACTTTAGTTGCGGTGGATATTATTTCTCACGCAACCATAAGTCAACTGAATGGATTGGGCGATGCCACGAATTGCTAAAACGCTCCAAATCGACCCAAATAGGATATCCTCTAAAGTGTCGCTTTGAAGTCATACATGCTGTGTAAAAAGCGACAGCGCGGCGTAAAGGCCATTTTCCGTAACACAGACAGGATTTTTGAACGCTTATGAAGGAACTCTTTCAGGCTATTGGACTGGGGCTGGTGGTTTTGCTGCCGCTGGCTAATCCGCTAACGACCGTTGCGCTGTTCCTTGGGCTTTCGGGGAATATGAACAGCGCGGAGCGTAACCGCCAGTCGCTGATGGCGTCAGTTTACGTCTTCGCTATCATGATGGTGGCCTATTATGCGGGCCAGGTCGTGATGAATACATTCGGCATATCAATACCAGGGCTGCGTATTGCCGGTGGGCTTATCGTGGCTTTTATCGGTTTCCGGATGCTGTTCCCGCAGCAAAAAGCGCATGACTCCCCGGAGGCGCGCAGTAAATCGGAAGAGCTTCAGGATGAGCCTACTGCCAATATCGCGTTTGTGCCGCTCGCGATGCCCAGCACGGCAGGTCCGGGGACCATTGCCATGATTATCAGCTCGGCATCTACGGTGAAACACGGGGTTAACTTCCCGGAGTGGGTGGTGCTGGTGGCACCGCCGATAATCTTCGCACTGGTCGGGGTGATTCTGTGGGGATGCCTGCGCAGCTCTGGGGCGATCATGCGGCTGGTTGGCAAAGGTGGCATCGAGGCGATCTCGCGCCTGATGGGCTTCCTGCTGGTATGTATGGGGGTACAGTTTATTATTAACGGCGTACTCGAAATTATTAAGACCTATCCCGCCTGATACAGTCCGCGACCGCAGCACGGAACAGCGCTGCGGTCGCGGGTCATTAATGCTGATGTGCTTGTTCTTCCAACGACGCCGCTGGCCAGCGGCGGAAAATCACCACTGACCAGATAAACGCCGCCAGTGCCGGCAGCGCGCCCACGTAGCCGATAGATGACATCGACCAGTGGGTGCTGATCTGGCTACCGAGCAGCGCACCGGCACCAATACCGATATTAAATATCCCGGAAAACAGCGACATGGCGACGTCGGTTGCATCCGGCGCCAGCGCCAGCACTTTGACCTGCATTCCCAGGCCAATCACCATAATGGCAATACCCCAGAAGATGCTCAGCACCGCGAGGTGACTCGCGTCGCGCGCGGCAGGCAGCAGCAGCAGCAGGCAAATCAGCAGCATGCCAATCGCACTGCTGATGAGCCCGGAGGCGTGTTGATTACCCAGTTTGCCGAAGACAATGCTACCAATAATGCCCGCGCCGCCCAGAATCAGCAGCAGGATCGTGGCGAAATTGCCGCTCAGGCCTGCCACGGTCTGCACGAACGGTTCAATGTAGCTGTAGGCCGTGTAGTGCGCGGTCACCACCACCACGGTCAGCAGATAGATGCTGACCAGCGCCGGTCGGCGGAACAGTACCGGCAGGCTTTTCAGCGAGCCAGAGTGTTCACTTGGCAGACGCGGCAGCAGTTTGATCAGCGCCAGCAGGGTCAGCAGCGCGCCAACGCCAATGGCGAAAAAGGTGGTACGCCAGCCGAAGTACTGGCCGACGATCCGTCCAATCGGGATACCGAAGACCATCGCCAGGGCGGTGCCGGTGGCTATCAGACTCAGCGCCTGCGCGCGTTTACCTGCTGGTGCCATGCGAATAGCCAGCGAGGCGGTAATTGACCAGAACACCGCATGTGCGAACGCAATACCGATACGGCTGGCCACCAGCACGGTGAAATTCCATGCAAGGAAGGAAAGGACGTGGCTGGCGATAAATAAAATAAACAGACCAATAAGCAGCTTACGTCGCTCCATCTGGCTGGTGAGCAGCATAAACGGCAATGACATCAGCGCCACCACCCAGGCATAGATGGTCAGCATGATGCCCACTTCGGCGGTTTGCATACCAAAACTTTGCGCAATATCGGAAAGCAGGCCCACCGGAACGAATTCCGTGGTGTTGAAAATAAAGGCGGCGATAGCCAGCGTGACTACCCGAAGCCACGCGATCCGACGAGAGACCGTGTTCGTTGTCATAGGTAAATGCACCGGGAGTATGAGAGGAATGAAGAGACGCACGATCTTAAAGCTATTACCGCCGCGAATACAATCATTATGTGATTTACATCTCACTTTTACATTATGGTGACAGTGTCACGTTTAGGCGGGCAAAAGAGACTTGTTGCTGTTAACGTTCTGTGTCAGTTTGCCTTAACGCCATGACAACACGGAGAAGCAGATGCACGAGATTGATTTTTTTATGGTTGATGCCTTTAGCAACAAGGCGTTCGGCGGCAATGCGGCGGCAGTGTGTCTGCTTCGCGAGTGGCCAGAGGATGCGCTACTGCTCAGTATGGCCCAGCAGCATAATCAGTCCGAGACGGCCTTTATCGTCAATCAACCGGGAGGTTTTGCGCTACGCTGGTTCACCACCCGCAATGAAGTCAACCTGTGTGGTCACGGTACGCTCGCCAGCGCGCATGTGGTGTTTAACCATCTCAACTACCCGGATGATCGCATCCATTTCGAGACGCTATCGGGGCGCTTAACCGTGACGCGCAGCGGTGACTGGCTGACGCTGGATTTTCCGGCCGGCGACACCAAAGCGGCGGCACCGCCCCCCGCGATGCTGCGTGCGTTGGGCATCAGTACCTATCGTCATGCGCGTCGCGGGCGCGCGTGGGTGATTGAACTGGATAACCGCGAGCAGGTAGAGGCGCTTCAGCCTGATATCGGCGCGATGACCCCCGGCGAACATAAGGTGTCGGTAACGGCCGTCGGTGAGGGCGAATATGATTTTGTCAGCCGCTTCTTTTCACCCGGCGAGGCGGTATGGGAAGACCCGGTCACCGGCTCGGCGCATACCATGCTGATCCCGTATTGGGGGGAGAAGCTCGGTAAAACGCAGATGCTGGCGCGGCAGGTGTCGACGCGGGGCGGCGATATTCGCTGTGAGTGGGCAGGCGACCGCGTGCTGATGGGGGGAAAAGCGCGAACCTATTTGCAGGGTAAGGTGCTGCTGGATTAACCCGGCGTCACAGCCGCTCGGCCGGGTGAGATAATAGACCCGGCGTGAGGGGGTGACGCCGGGAGCTTAGGGTTACATCGGGAAGATGAAGATTGCGCCCAGGCATAGTGCAAGAATGCGTATCAGATACATGGGTACCGAAAAGATCCAAAATTCTGGCAGTTTATATTTACCCATTCCAAGAATCATTGCAGGCATACCGTCAATTGGCATGTAACCACCGTTCCAGCCTGAAATAACAACGGCGATGGCTGCCGCTGTAGGATTTAATCCCAGACTGGAACATGCCGCGATCGCGATGGGGGCGAAAATATACACTGACCCCATGTTAGATCCGGTAAAGGTTGCACATGTACTGGTTAGCAATGCAAAGGCAATAACGATCAAAACAGGCGATACGCTAGAGCCGAGTATTCCTGCTACGACATCGCCAACCATTGCCGTAAATCCCGTTCCGGCAAGGGCATCAGCGACACCAATTACGCCAGCCATCATCAGAATGACCGGAGCACCCATGTGGTCGCGAACTTCTTTAAAGTCCAAAACGCCAAGCATCAAAATGAACGCAGCGGCCAGACCAGGAACGACATAAGCGATATTACCAAGCTGATTCATCATCATCATGCCAATCACGCTGACCATGAAAGCGCCAATGGTGCAATACTCTTTCCATTGAGGCATGATTTCAGTTTCAGCATCTATCGTCGCGACCGCATCCTCAGATGCATCTGCAATGGGATGGTCAGGTAAAAAACGATAGGCGATCAGACTCCAGGCGAGAAATGCCAGCGACATGACTAAATTCACCAGCGCGAATTTCATCATTGAAATTTCTTGGCTGATTCCTGCTGCCTGCAATACCGTTGCTGTAACACCAAATAATAGGGCAACGTTAATGGGCAATAGCGGATGGTTGGTCGCAAATCCCAGTGGCATCATCAGCTTTGACGTAGGTAATTTCTTGCTGTACGGAATGGTGGAAACCAGGGATAAAATTAACACGTAATAACCTGTAGAACCGGTACCGGCAAGACTGGCACCAATCATGACGATGACAAGCAATAGAGCATAACTTTTATAGCTGCCTTTGGTGACCAGCGAGATCATTGATGACTTTACATTACCGATCAGTCGGGTTTTTTGTAGGGCAGCCATCACCACCATAAATCCAGCAATCATAATTACGCTGGAATTCACAAAACCCGCAAATGCTTGCTGAACTGTCGAGAGGCCAGATACGACCAACAGTAAACAGGCCAGCAAGGGAGGAGCACCAAAGGCAAGCTTATCTGACATGATGAGTACGATCATCAGAATTAGAATACCCAGTGCCAAAACCATATCCATTGTCATTTTTTGGCTCCTTTATGCTTCCAGCATGTCGCGGGGCACCTTAAAAACCGCTTTACGGACTTCCGCAGGCGCGGCTACCGCGCACAGCGCCTGATGGGGTTCTCCGGGCATAAACAGGGCGAAATCGCCGCCGTGCAGCGTGATGGCAACCGTGTTCCGCGGCTGCACCGTGATATACAAATCAGGTTTACGCTCCTCATCATCGGGCAGAGAGACGGGTAAACTACCGGCATAAATACGCTCGTGACCGTCCAGCACGACCTGAATATCGGCCCATAGCCGGTGATACTCGGTGTGCCGCTCGCTATCGGGCTGGGTAGGCGAAACGCCGACGGTACAGAACCAGCGACAGCCATCCGGCTGCCAGCGGCCGTCGCCCCGCTCGCGCAGTGCGGAGAGTGAACAGTCCGGACGGGAGAGCAGTTGGCGAATCGCCGTGGGTAGCCCCGCCAGCGGCAGGGCATCAAGATTTCCGATGATCATTGCGCGGATCCTTTTACCCAGTCCGGCGTAATGCGGACGTATTTGATTGCCTGGCGGAAATAGGTGTAGGCAATATGCAGCTTGCCGTCCGCGCCTTGCTTGATGGTGGGATACGAGAACTCGCGGTTGCGCTTGTCGAGAGAGTTGTTGGTCATGCAGTAGCCGTCACCTTCATCGAGGTTGCGCTGCCAGGGCCAGCTCTTCCCGCCATCCGCTGAAATTGCCACCGTCATTGGCGCGCGCGGCGCGCCCCAGAAGGCGGTTTTTCCGTGCGTGATCTCTGGCTCCTGGCGGGAGCTGTCGCCGTCGTCAATTTCATCGTAAAGTGACGCGCGACGTTCCAGCGCCCCCTCGGCGCTCATCATGTTGAAGATCAACGCCAGTTCGCCGTTTTGGAGGGTGGTAACCTGAATCGAGGAGTTATTGTTAGGCAGCACCGTGGCTTCAGGCGCGGACCAGCTTTCACCGCCGTCCGTTGAACGGCTGCAATAGATGTTGTCGGCCCAGCGGCTGCGGAATAGCGCAATCAGCGTACCGTCAAGCAGGGCGGTAATGTTCATATGCACGCAGCCGAGGCTGTCCGGCACCGCCACATCGCGCCAGCTTTTACCGTCGTCATCTGAAACTTTCACCGCGCTGATATCATCATTGCCCACCCATTTCACTCCCGGTTGCGTACGGCAGTAGAACACCGGCAGCAGCCAGCGGCCGTTGTCGAGCACGGTAATGGGCTGGCGGATAAATGTGCCCGGCTTATCGAGCAGCGTGTCGATATCTCCCCAGGACTGACCGAGGTCGCGGGACTGGCGATAGCGGACGATGGCCGTATCCTGATTACCGGAAATTTGCGCCGTCCACAGAAGCCAGAGCGTGTTATCCGGCGCGAGAAACAGCACCGGGTTTTGTTCTGAGCGGCTCTCGTCGTGGGACAGTTTTTCCGCCGGGCTCCACTGCTGACTTCCCGCCTGCAGTCGCGAGCCCCATACCGAGATATCGGCAATACCTTCCTGAGTGCCGCCAAACCAGACGCACATCAGCGAGCCGTCTGGCAGCGGCAGCAGGTTCGCCGCATGGTTCTGCGGGCAGGCTGCCGGCAGCATGGCTGTTTCAATCGTTGCGTCCTTGCTGTCCGGGCGAATTTGCCCGTCACAAAGTAGGGTTACAGACATAATCAGACTCCATTGTTTTAATGAGGGTTTTATTTATTAACTTCCAGTGGTGCTAATGCTTTTTGTTCGCTTGATGCATGAGGCGTTTTTTTATTTCGCATAATGTTGATGACTTCAACGGTTAACGAAAAGAAAATCGCGAAGTAGAGATAGCCTTTGGCGATATGTATTTCCAGGCTGTCGGCAATCAGTAATACGCCGACAAATAATAAGAATGTTAATGCCAGTATTTTTATTGATGGATTATCATTAACGAAGTCGCCGATGGTTCTGGCGGCAAACATCATCACGCCCACCGCAATCATAACGGCGGCAATCATGATAAAAATGTGTTGTGAAAGCCCTACGGCGGTAATAACAGAGTCGAGGCTGAACACAATATCCAATAACATAATCTGAATAATGGCGCCGGTAAAAGAGAGCTGGCGCTGGCGTTCGCCATGATTTTCTTCGTGCTGTCGTAGCTCGGCGGCGATCTCCTGTAATGATTTGTAGATCAGAAACAGGCCGCCAGCGAACAGGATTAATGTCCGGAAAGATACCGTTAAATGGTAAACTGAGAACAGAGGCGCGGTGATGTGCGCCAGCCAGGCAATGGACACCAGCAGCAGAATACGCATGACCATCGCGCCGCTCAGCCCCAGCTTGCGTGCGCTATTTTGCTGTGCTGGGGGGAGTCTGGCCACCACCAGTGAAAGAAAAATAATATTATCAACCCCAAGAATAATTTCCAGAAACGTCAGCGTCAGCAGCGTGAGCCAAATATCCGGATCTAACAGCCATATCAGCATGGATAAAAACCTTTAATCAATTAAATAACAGGTGAGTACGTTATATCTCGAGAATATTGTTCGTTAAACAATACGAATGCTGTTACCCTTTATTCGCCTGTCATACAGGCGAATAAAGGCTGTTAATAGCCATGGCGTGTATTAAAAATAAATACTCAGCAATGTTCGAGTGGGCAGTTTAACGATAATTATGCGTAATTTGTTTTATTTGCTCTATGTGTTGTGAAGAGAATTGAACGGCGTAGCGGCTATTACCGACCTCATGCCCCATTATCTGCAACGCTTTTTTGACGACCGCCGGTGAAAAGGCAATTTGATAAAGCTGGCTACGTAGACCGGTGACATTTTCTTGTGCCTGATGAGAGCCCGCAATATCGCCCTGTTCAAAACACGACCAGATTGCGTTAATTTCTGCGGCGGCGACGTTTGCCAGCCCGGAAATACAGGCGGAGCAGCCGTCAACAAAGCCCTGGTGAATCAGCGAGTCGGGGCCGTTGAGCACATCAAAATCGGGCAGATCGCGTACCACATCAAGAAAGCCTTTCAGGCTCTCGTAGCTGCCAGCGCTGTCTTTAATACCGATAATGTTCGGATGCTGCGCTAACTCGCGGACGGTTTGTGGTTCGATAGTGTTGCCGGTTCGCGCCGGGATGTTGTACAGAAAAACCGGCACGTTGAGGGCATCGGCAACGGCGATGTAGTGGGCTTTCAGCTCATCCTGTTTTAAAGGGACGAACCAGGGCGTAATCACCGACACCGCATCGACGCCCAGCGCGGCAATTCGCTGTCCGAGGCGAATGGTTTCGCGGGTTGAAATCTCGCCAATGTGGGCGACAACGGGGACGCGTCCGTTGGCTTGCGCCACGCAGGCGGCGGCGATGGACACTTTTTCATCCTCGTTCAGCACAAAAAACTCACCGTTGGTGCCGCCGCAAAAAATGCCGTTGCCTGCGGCAATCTGACGGTCAACCTGACGTTTGAGCTCGATAAGATTCAGCGCACCGTCCGGGTCGAAGGGGGTTACAATCGCGGTTAATACGCCGCGGATAGCATGATTCATGGTGCTCTCCTTGTTGAATTAGCGAAGGGGGAATAACGTCTGATAGATGGCCTCAATGTCGGGCTTGCTGAGCTGACACGGCGCGTTATTCATCAGGCGCTTAACGTTCAACGCCGCGTCGCTCAGCGCAGTAATGCTTTCCTTTGGGACACCAAGGGTGGCAAGGTTGTCCGGCAGAGGCAGCTGTTTGACTAATGCTGCCAGCCATTCCACCAGCGCGAGCGATTTGTCCTGCGGGCTGAGCGTGGTGTCGGCGTCGGGGATCAGGTCCCAGACCTGGGCAAATTTATCGACCACGGCGGGGCGAATCGCCGCCATACACGGCGCCAGAAGAATGGCGTTGGCGACGCCGTGCGGCAGGTGATAAGTACCGCCGAGCGGATAGGAAAGGGCGTGGACCAGATGCGTGCCCGCATGATTGATGGCCACGCCGCCGTAGTACGATGCCCAGAGCATTTCGAGCTTTGCCATCAAGTTCTGCGGTTGGAAAACCGAAATTTCAATATTGCTCAATAGTTTGCGCAATCCGATAAGCGCAGCGTTATCGCTTACCGGGTTAGCGACCGTAGCGGTATAGCATTCCAGCAAATGGCACAGCGCATCGATGCCCGTGGAGGCCGCGATAGCGGCAGGCATACTGGTGGTCAGTTCCGGCAGCAGCGCCACGTAGTCCGGCAGCAGAACCGGCGAGATAATCCCTACCTTAGTATTGTGTTCCTCTATTCCCAGAATGGCGTTCGGAGTGGCTTCAGAACCGGTCCCCGCCGTGGCCGGTATCAGCAGCGAAGGCATTCTTGCCTCTGGCTTAATGCCTGCCAGCAGCGCATCAAGCCCCGGCGATTGTGGATGCAGCAGCACGGAAAGCAATTTAGCCACGTCCAGCACGCTCCCACCGCCGATACCGACAACCAGATCGGGCTGCCAGTCGCCTACGCCCTGACATATGCGCGATACATCATGTTGGCTGGGTTCTGCGGGAACGTTGTCGACGGCGCGCAGTTCACCACCTTCCGCTTCGAGGATCGTTCGGATCCGCTGTGCGGCTTCCAGATGCCCGACGTTGGTATCGGTTACCCACAGTAGTTTCTGTTTACCCGCCAGCAGCGGAACCAGCGCCGTAAAGGCACCTGCTCCGCCGATCAACGTGCTGTTAATCGTTGCCACATTATTCTCCTTATTGATGATTGAAATTAATCATCTTCTGTTCTTGTCTCTCACATCATGGCGTGAATTTATAATTTATCTCGAGGATTAATAACTTGATGTTGCTCACACTTAATCAATTGTGATTGAATATAATCAATGTCGGGTTGGACATAGGAAAAGGGATAACGATGCGCAGTTGCAACAACACGGTTCTGGTGCTGGCAGATGACTTTACAGGGGCCAATGACGCAGGCGTTTCACTGGCTGAGGTGGGAATGCGGGTTGATGTCGCTTTCCGCGCCGATTATCAGGGGGATGCCGATGCGCTGATTCTTAACAGCGATAGCCGTGCGTTCACGGCAGAGCTGGCCGTGGAACGGGTAGAGACGTTGTTAACGGGGGCGCTGTCCCGGTTTCATCCGCGCCGGGTGATGAAAAAAATAGATTCCACGCTACGCGGCAATATTGGCGCTGAAATAGCGGCCATGACGCGGGTACTGGGCTGCGAGCTGGCGATACTGGCACCCGCCTATCCGCGTGCGGGAAGGGTGACGCAGGGCGGCTGTTGTTACGTCAACGGCCAGCCGTTGAGCGCCACCGAGTTTGCCAGCGACCCGAAGACACCGGTCATTGATGCCCGAATCGACACGCTGGTGGGACAACAAACCTCCCTGCCGTGCGAGGAGATGACGGTGGCTACATTGGCGGCGGCGATACAGAAACCTGGTGCGGGCCCAAGGGTATTGATTGTCGATGCGACGACGGACAGCGAGCTGGACGATATTGTCTTACTCGCGGCGCAGTATGCGCCTGGCGCGCTGTTGGTGGGATCAGCCGGGCTGTGCGAAGCGCTGGCGAGAAACCTTTCAGGGGCGAGTCGGGAGCCGCTGCTGGCGCTTGTCGGTTCGATGAGCGAAATCGCTCAACGTCAGGTTGCCGAACTGGCGGGGCATCCGCGGGTCCAGCGCGTTGATATCGATGTGATGAATGCGTTTTCTGCTAGCGCCGCGGCTGACGCGCAGCGCATTGCTCGCGTGATTGTTCAGGGACACCACTGCGTGATGACCACCGCGCCAGACGGCGCGGCGCGAGAAAACATCGAGCAACGGTGCCGTTCGCTGGGGCTGACACGCGCGCAGTTTGGCGAACAAATCTGCCGTTATCTCGCCGATGTCGTTAAGCAGGTGCTGGCGACGTGCAGTCCCGGCGCACTGTACCTGTCGGGGGGCGACGCGGCGATTGCCGTTGCCACCGCCCTAAACGCTTCAGGGTTTCATATTACCGGCCGGGTCGCTCAGTGCGTACCGTACGGTCATTTTCTGGGCGGCAGTTGGCAGCGCCTGGTCATGACGAAAGCAGGAGGCTTCGGCAGTGAAACAACATTGCGCGAAGTTGTGGATTTTATTGAGGAGAAATTGAGTGACTAACATCATTGCGGTAACGATGGGCGACCCGGCGGGCATTGGCCCGGAGATTATTATTAAATCGTTGATTGAAGGGGACCTGAATGGCGCGCCGGTGGTTGTGATTGGCTGCGTGAAAACATTACGCCGTATCCTGGCGCTGAACATTACGCCACCGGCTGAACTGCGGGTGATTAAACACCCTGCGGAGGCCCATTTTGCACAGGGCCGTATTCATATTATTGACGAACCGCTGGCCGATCCTGATGGACTGGTACCCGGCGTGGTACAGGCGGCAGCGGGGGATTTGGCCTATCGCTGTATCAAAAAAGCGACGGCGCTGGCGCTGGCGGGCAAGGTAAAAGCCATTGCAACCGCGCCGCTTAATAAAGAAGCATTACATCTTGGCGGGCACCACTATCCCGGGCATACCGAAATGCTTGCCCGTCTTACGGAGACAAAAGATTATGCCATGGTGCTGTATACCGACCGTCTCAAGGTGATTCATATCTCGACCCATATTTCAATGCGTCAGTTCCTCGATACGCTGAATCAACCGCGCGTGGAGACGGTCATTCAGGTGGCCGATCGTTTTCTTAAACGCGTTGGTATTCAGCAACCGCGTATCGCGGTCGCGGGCGTCAATCCGCACGCGGGAGAGAACGGGCTGTTTGGTGATGAGGAGATCCGTATTGTCGCGCCAGCGGTAGACGCGATGAAGGCGCAGGGTTTGAGGGTCACCGGGCCGTGTCCGCCGGATACGGTCTTTATGCAATGCCACGAAGGGCAGTATGATATGGTGGTGGCGATGTACCACGATCAGGGGCATATCCCGCTGAAACTGCTCGGTTTTTATGATGGAGTTAACATCACCGCCGGGCTACCGTTTATCCGGACTTCCGCCGATCACGGAACGGCATTTGATATTGCCTGGACAGGTAAAGCTAAGTCTGCGAGCATGGCAACCTCCATTGCGCTCGCCATGCAGATAGCACAGGAATAACATGAAGGGATATAACCGGTTAGAGAAGATTATGGACTTTCTTAAAAGCCATAATCTGGTCACAGTAGAGCAGCTCGTTGCGGCGACCGAAGCGTCGCCAGCCACCGTTCGCCGCGATCTGATTAAACTCGATCAGGAAGGGGTAATCAGCCGCACCCACGGCGGCGTGACCCTGAACCGGTTTATTCCTTCCCAGCCTACGACGCTTGAAAAATCGCAGCGAAGCCCGCAGGAGAAGCAGGCTATTGCCAGCGCGGCCGCAGCGCTGGTCAAACCCGGCGACTCCCTCGTTCTTGATGCGGGCACCACGATGATTGAACTGGCGCGGCAGATCACCCATTTGCCGCTGCGCGTCATCACCAGCGATCTGCATATCGCCTTGTTCCTCGCCGAATTTAAGCAGATTGAGGTTACGATTATCGGTGGCCGTATCGACGACAGTAGCCAGTCGTGTATTGGTGAACACGGGCGGCAACTGTTGCAGAACGTCTGGCCGGATCTGGCGTTTGTGAGCTGTAACGGCTGGGACCTCGAGAAAGGCATTACCGCGCCGACGGAAGAAAAGGCGGCGTTAAAACGCGACTTAATCGCCAACGCCCAGCGGCGGGTGCTGCTGGCGGATAGTTCAAAATACGGCGCCTGGTCACTGTTCAACATTGCGCACCTGAATTCGCTGACTGACATTATAACGGATGCGCATTTGAGTGACGACGTACGTCGTCAACTGCAACCGATATCGCCCCGGTTAACCATCGCCGGTTAGCCGGGGGACAGGTCTACGGCAGCAAGGCGATATTTGTCTTAATCACCTCGACCGAGCGGGCGAATTTCTCTCGTTCGTCCGCCGCCAGCTGTAGCTCAATGACCTGCTGAACGCCGCTTTGCGCCAGAACCGCCGGCACGCCAATGGCCACGCCGTTCACGCCATATTCACCGTCAAGAATGCAGGAAATAGCCAGTGCGCGGTGGCTGCCGGTAAAGACGTTGCGGCAGATTTCGGCAATGGTGCCAGCGATGCCGTATTCGGTGCAGCCTTTACCCGCATAGATTTCGAACCCCAGCTTGCGCACGCTATCGGCCATTGCCTGACGATCGAGCTCGCGGCCGGTACGACGTTGATAAACCTGGCCAATCGGAGAGCCGTACACCGAGGAGTGCGACCATACCGGGAACTGGCTATCGCCATGCTCGCCGAGAATAAAGGCATCAATACTCTGTGCGCCAATATCCAGATCCTGCGCCAGCTTGCGGCGCAGGCGGGTAGTATCGAGCCAGACGCCGGTGCCGATCACCTGGCTGCGTGGCAGACCGGAAAGCTGCCATACCTGCCACGTAATGATGTCGCACGGGTTCGTAGCAATCAAAAAAATACCGTTAAATCCGCCGGCCATCATCTGCGGCACAATACTGTGGACGATTTTGGCCGTGCTTTTTAATTCATCCAGCCGCGTCTGGCCGGGTTTCAGCGCACCGCCGGAAACGGTAATGACGGCGATATCCACATCGGCGCAGTCGCTGGCGTCGCGGCAGGAAATCGTCATCATGCCGGGCATATAAGCGGCCGCGTCGCTGAGATCCTGCGCGTGGGCCTCGGCGCGGGTTTTATTGAGATCGACCAGGATCAGTTCTTCGCAAATATTCTGATTCAGCAGCGCATAGGCTGCGGATGCGCCAACGTTGCCGGCGCCGATGATCATCACTTTACGGGCTTTCGTATTCATGAATCTTCCATTGTATGGCCAAACGACGGGAATAAAGCTACTCGTTAACAAGCGGTTAGCGCAAGTGTCTGCGGACAATATAAGTTAATGCTATGAGCGGCGGCGAGAGGGAATGGTAGAGTGGCAAGATAATCACAAACAGGAGCCTGCTATGTACGCTTTCATGCTTACATCTCCCGCTGAACCCGCCGTAGTGCGCCTGATTGCTGCGCTAGACCAATATCAGTCCATGCTTTATCCAGCAGAAAGTAATCATCTTCTGGACTTGTCGATGCTACCTGCCGAACAGGTGATCATTCTGCTCATTCGTCATGGCGAGAAGGCAATCGGCTGCGGTGCCGTGGTGATGGGGGAAGACGGCCATGGTGAAATGAAGCGGGTGTTTATCGAGCCGACGCACCGGGGTAAGCAACTGGGCGAGCGGCTGCTGGTGGAGCTTGAAACGGTGGCGGTGCAGCGTGGCTGCACTCTGTTGCGCCTGGAAACCGGAATTCATCAGCATGCGGCAATTCGCCTGTACACGCGATGCGGCTATCGCAGCTGCGAAGCCTTTGCACCGTACTCACCGGACCCGCTCAGCGTATTTATGATGAAACCGCTGGCGTCTGAGGCTCATCCAGCAACGCAATAAACGCTTCCAGCTGGCGGCTCATCGCGCCGCGTCGCCACACCAGCCAGGTGGTTAACCAGCGCCATTTCTCCGCCAGCGGCCAGGCGCTGACCTGATGATGACCGGGCATACTTTCCAGCATACTGCGCGGCATCAGCGCCAGCCCGGCGCCAGCGATAACGCAGGCCAGCATACCGTGATAGGACTCCATCTCATGAATACGCCCGGGCGTGGCTCGATCGGCGTGAAACCAGCTTTCAAAATGCCGACGATAAGAACAGTTGGCGCGAAACGCATAAATGCTGGCGCCGTTGACGTCGCTGGCGCGGGTAATGGGAGGATGACCGTGGGCGGCGACAATCATCATCTCTTCCTGATAGACCGGCATGCCATCAAGGCCGGGGTGCATCACCGGTCCATCAATAAAGGCCGCGCTCAGGGTGCCTTCCAGTACGCCATCGGTCATCGTACCGGATGGGCCGGTAGCGAGATCGAACTGGATTCGCGGATAGCGTTGATTATAGCGGGCCAGCGTCTGTGGGATGCGCACCGCTGCGGTACTTTCCAGCGCGCCGAGTGCAAATAACCCCTGCGGTTCGTCACCGGCGACCACCATGCGTGCTTCATCGACCAGGGCGAGAATTTGCTGACTGTAACGAAGGAAACTGTGTCCCGCGGGCGACAGACGCAGGCGCTGATTTTCCCGAATAAACAGCTCAACGCCAAGATCGGCCTCCAGCTGGCGAATACGGGTCGTCAGGTTGGACGGTACGCGGTGAACTTTCTTTGCGGCCTGCGTGATACTGCCGCTTTGGGCGACAGCGTTAAACATTTCCAACTGAGTTAAATCCATGCGTATTCTCGTATCGTGAATTGGGTGGTTAATATTATTCAGTTTTCATAAACGGAAGAATAGGTGAGTATGTGACCACAACGCAATCAATCAGAGAGAAAAAGATGACTTCACCTGCAACTCATGCCGTCTCCGTGAACCCGATGAATGGCGAAACGATTTCCGCGCTGCCGTGGGCGTCCTCTGCTGACGTGGATCGGGCGGTGACGCTGGCGGAGACGGCTTTCCGTCAATGGCGTAAGACCTCCGTTGCGCAGCGTGCCGATGCGCTGCGTTCGATTGGCCGCGTGCTGCGCGAGCGTGCCGAAGAGATGGCGCAATGTATTACCCGCGAGATGGGAAAACCTATTAAACAGGCGCGTGGCGAAGTGGCGAAATCAGCCCACCTGTGCGACTGGTATGCTGAACACGGCCCGGCCATGCTCGCCACCGAAGCGACCCTGGTTGAAAATCATCAGGCGGTGATTGAGTACCGTCCGCTGGGACCGGTGGTGGCGGTGATGCCGTGGAACTTTCCGCTGTGGCAGGTGCTGCGCGGTGCGGTGCCGATTATGCTGGCGGGGAATAGCTATTTATTAAAACATGCGCCGAACGTGATGGGCTGCGCGGCGCTGATTGGTGAGATTATCACCCAGGCAGGCGTACCCGCTGGCGTTTTTAATTGGGTGAATGCCACTAACGATGGCGTCACGCAGATCATAAACGATCCGCGCATTGCGGCGGTCACGGTCACCGGTAGCGTTCGTGCGGGTAAAGCAATAGGCGCTCAGGCCGGTGCGGCGCTGAAGAAATGCGTGCTGGAGCTTGGCGGCTCCGATCCGTTTATCGTGTTGAATGATGCCGATATCGACCTGGCGGTACAGGCGGCGGTAACGGGGCGCTATCAGAATACCGGGCAGGTGTGCGCCGCGGCGAAACGATTTATTGTCGAAGCGGGTATTGCCGATACCTTCACCCGGAAGTTTGTCGATGCCGCCGCGCAGTTGAAAATGGGCGATCCGCGTGAGGAAGACAACTATCTTGGACCGATGGCCCGTTTTGATTTGCGCGATGAGCTTCACAGTCAGGTGATGGCCACCGTCAAAGAAGGGGCTAGCCTGCTGTTGGGGGGGAGAAGTGCGGCGGGGAAGGTAACTTCTACCCGGCAACCGTGCTTGCCAACGTAACGCCGACGATGACCGCCTTCCGACAGGAAATGTTTGGCCCGGTCGCTGCGATCACCGTTGCTCGCGACGCCGATCATGCGCTGGCGTTAGCCAACGACAGTGAGTTTGGGCTCTCTGCTACCGTCTTTACTGCCGATACGGCGCAGGCGCAGCGTTTTGCTGATGAGCTGGAGTGCGGTGGCGTATTTATTAATGGCTATAGCGCGAGCGATGCCCGAGTGGCGTTCGGCGGCGTGAAAAAGAGCGGCTTTGGCCGCGAGCTGTCGCATTTTGGCCTGCGTGAATTCTGTAACGTTCAGACGGTATGGAAAGATCGCCGATAAGCGAAACGACGTAGCCATTTCGCTCTGTTATACTTCCAGGCCGAAAATAGCCTGTGGGCAAGGAGTGTGAGTGGCTACGGTTATCAATAATGCCATGCTGGCGTCTGTCCTCGACGACGTCAGGCCGCTGATTGGACAGGGGAAGGTGGCGGACTACATTCCGGCGCTGGCCTGCGTCAGCGGCAAAAAACTGGGGATCGCGATCAGCACCGTTGACGGGCAGCACTTTAGCGCCGGTGATGCGAACGAGCGATTCTCTATCCAGTCAATTTCTAAAGTCCTGAGTCTGGTGGTGGCGATGAACCACTATCAGGCTGAGGAGATCTGGTCCCGCGTTGGTAAAGATCCGTCCGGGCAGCCGTTTAATTCCCTATTACAGCTGGAAATAGAACAGGGGATCCCGCGCAACCCGTTTATTAACGCCGGGGCGCTGGTGGTCTGCGACATGTTACAAGGGCGTCTTAGCGCGCCGCGTCAGCGGATGCTGGAAATTGTGCGTAAGCTGAGCGGCGTATCCAGTATTGGTTATAACGCACAGGTGGCGCGCTCTGAGTTTGAACATTCTGCGCGCAATGCGGCCATTGCCTGGCTGATGAAATCGTTCGGTAACTTCCACCAGGATGTCACGACGGTATTGCAGAACTATTTCCACTACTGCGCCCTGGAAATGAACTGCGTGGAGCTGGCGAAGACGTTTTTGTTTCTGGCGAATCAGGGGCAGGCGCTGCACCTCGACGCGCCGGTGATCACGCCGATGCAGACGCGTCAGGTTAATGCGCTGATGGCGACCAGCGGCATGTATCAGAATGCCGGCGAATTTGCCTGGCGGGTGGGATTGCCGGCAAAATCCGGCGTCGGCGGCGGGGTGGTCGCCATCGTGCCGCACGAAATGGCGATTGCCGTCTGGAGCCCGGAGCTGGATGAAGCGGGCAACTCGCTGGCGGGCGTTGCTGCCCTGGAAAAACTCACTCAGCAGATAGGACGTTCAGTTTACTGATGGACACGCTTGATAGCTTATTTGCCCGGCTGCAGCGCTCAACGTTTCGCAGCCGTTTTCGCCTTGGGGTGAAAGAACGGCAGTATTGTATTGATAAAGGGCCGGAGGTGATTGATAGCCACGCGGCAGATTTTATCGCCAACCGCTTAGCACCTGCACAGCCGATCAACGACGGTAAGCAGACGCCAATGCGCGGTCATCCGGTGTTTATCGCCCAGCATGCCACGGCGACCTGCTGCCGCGGCTGTCTGGCAAAGTGGCACCATATTCCGCAAGGTCAGGTCCTCAGCGATGAGGCGCAGCGCTATATTGTCAGTGTTATTCACCATTGGCTGGTGATTCAGATGAATCGTCAGGATCGGTAGCACGTCTAAGATTATTCTGAATAGCTATCGATTTTGATAGCTTGATCGGCGTTCCGGCTCTTAATAAGATGAGCCGGGCGCCGTATCGGAATAAATTGCGTTATGAATAGTTTTGACAAACTTATTACGAATAGTGAGGTGGCGGGAGCCCGGTTTGTCAGACGGATGTATCTGATGCGGATGCTCGGCACTTTCCTGTGTTTTCTACCGATTCTTTCCGTCCTGTCTGAGCATCACCGGCCGGTTTATCTTCAGGTCTTGCTTGCCATTAATGCCTTTATCTGGCCGACGGTTGCCTATCTGCGCGCGATACGTGCGCCGATACCGCGTTTGGTGGAGCAGCAAAATTTGCTGCTGGATGCTGGCGTCGGTGGCTTCTGGATAGCCATGATGTCACTGAACCCGCTACCCTCGGTAACGATAGCGACCATTCTGCTCACCGACAGGCTTTCCGCCGGTGGGGTGACGCTGATGCGTAAAGCGGCATTCATGCTGGTTTCCTGCTTCGCCCTTAGCTGGGTTCTGACCGGCATGCCTTTTATTGGCTATGTTTCTCAACGCACTATGCTGGCGACGCTGCCGCTGATTTCCTTATATGTACTTGCCTTAAGCCTGCTGACTGATGGTATTGCCGTCAGGCTGCGGCTGAAGAGTCAGGAACTGGAGCGTATTGCGATGCTCGATCCGCTGCTGGATATCGCCAACCGCCGCCTGCTGGAACAGCGTATTGCGTGGGAACTGGTGCGCCTGCAACAGCACTGTGGCCACTCGCTGCTGATGTTTATCGATCTGGATAACTTTAAAGAGATCAACGATCGCTATGGGCATAAAGTGGGCGACGTCATGCTTAAAACCGTCTCACAAATTTTGCAGATGGCGACGCGTGCTACCGATACGCCCGCGCGTTTAGGCGGCGACGAGTTTGTTATCCTGCTGCCCGATACGTCGCTGGAAGAAGGGCGGTCGATAGCTCAGCGGATTATGGATGCTACATCGCCGGTCACCGAACGTCCGGACCACTCTCAAACGTTGACGCTCAGTATCGGTATTGCCGAAGCGCTGCCGGAGATGCTTGAAGTTTCGGACTGGTTGCAGGCGGCGGACAATGCGCTGTATGAGGCCAAACGGCGCGGTAAGAACCAGATTTTTGCCCATTAATACCGATAAGAAAATGCGATGGCGGCTTCTGTTGTGTTGTCAACTTGTTAACGTAAAATCGGTGGTACCCCTTTTTCGGAGATCGCCATGAATTCAATGTACTCGCTTCATATCTTTTCTGAATCCGATATCCTTTCACATCTTGATGCGTTGTCCGGCGTGCTGACAAACTGCGTTAACGGCGGCGCATCCGTCAGCTTTATGCTGCCGTTCAGCCCGGAAACCGCACAGCAGTTCTGGCAGCGGACTGCCGGTAGCGTGGCGCGAGATGAGCGTGTCGTGCTGGTCGCTAAAGATGTCGACCAGCATATCGTCGGGACCGTACAGCTGATTGTTGACCAGCCGGAAAACCAGCCGCACCGCGCCGATGTCGCGAAACTGTTAGTGCATGAACGTGCTCGTCGCGGGGGGATTGCCCGTGCGCTAATGCAGCGCCTGGAAGCGGTCGCCGTTGACAGGCATAAAAGCGTGCTGGTGCTGGATACGGCGACCGGTAGCGGGGCGGAAAGTTTCTATCAGCGCTGCGGCTGGCAAAAGGTGGGGGAAATTCCGCGCTATGCCTGTATGCCGGACGGTGAGTTGACGGCGACGTCGATTTTTTACAAATTTTTATAGACTCGCTATTTATTCTCTCACTTTTGATCAAAACAGGGTTTCATAAGCGGAAAATCTGATAAGTTATTAGACCAATTGAGCAGGTTGTATGACTAATCCAGAAAGGAACCCATTGTGAAAACACTGAACCGCCATGATTTCCCCGGTGCCCAATACCCTGAACGTATTATCCAGTTTGGCGAAGGAAACTTCCTGCGCGCGTTTGTCGACTGGCAGATTGACCTGCTGAACGAACACACTGACCTGAATTCAGGCGTGGTTATCGTTCGCCCGATTGCCAGCGACTTCCCGCCTTCTCTGAGTACTCAGGACGGCCTGTACACCACAATTATTCGTGGTCTGAATGAAAAGGGTGAGGCGGTCAGCGATGCTCGCCTGATCCGTTCGGTGAACCGTGAAATCAGCGCTTATAACGATTACGCAGAATTCCTTAAGCTGGCTCACAACCCGGACATGCGTTTTGTGTTTTCCAATACCACCGAAGCGGGTATCAGCTATCACGCGGGCGACAAGTTTGATGACGCCCCGGCGGTAAGTTATCCGGCGAAACTGACACGCCTGCTGTTCGAACGCTTCAACCATTTCAACGGCGCAGCCGATAAAGGCTGGGTGATCATTCCTTGCGAACTGATTGATTATAACGGTGAGGCGCTGCACGAGCTGGTGGTTCGCTATGCGCAGGAGTGGGCGCTGCCGGCCGAATTCATGACTTGGCTGAATGAATCAAACGCTTTCTGCTCTACGCTGGTGGACCGTATCGTCACAGGATACCCGCGTGATGAAGCGGCAAAACTGGAAGCGGAGCTGGGTTACAAAGACGGCTTCCTCGATACCGCTGAGCACTTCTATCTGTTTGTGATTCAGGGGCCAAAATCCCTCGCCAGCGAACTGCGTCTCGACAAGCTTGCACTTAACGTACTGATTGTTGACGATATTAAACCGTATAAAGAGCGTAAAGTCGCGATTCTGAACGGTGCACATACCGCCCTAGTGCCGGTGGCCTATCAGGCCGGTATCGATACCGTGGGTGAAGCCATGAATGATGCGGAAATCTGTGCATTTGTTGAAAAAGCGATTTATCAGGAAATTATTCCGGTGCTGGATCTGCCGAAAGACGAGCTGGAATCCTTTGCCAGCGCGGTTACCGGTCGTTTTCGTAACCCGTACATCAAGCATCAGCTGTTGTCTATTGCCCTGAACGGTATGACAAAATTCCGTACCCGCATTTTGCCGCAGCTGCTAGCAGGGCAGAAGGCCAGCGGTAAGCTGCCTGCACGCTTGACCTTTGCGCTGGCTGCGCTGATCGCTTTCTATCGCGCGGAACGTAACGGGGAAGCGTATCCGGTACAAGACGACGCGCACTGGATCGAGAGTTATCAGCAGCTATGGGCGCAGCATCGTGACCACCAGATTACTACCCGCGATCTGGTCAGCGCGGTACTTTCCGTGAGCGAACATTGGGAACAAGATCTTACACAGGTTTCCGGATTGGTCGAACAGGTGGCAACCGATCTTGACGCGATTCTGACTCAGGGAATGCGTAAAGCCGTGCAACCGCTCTGCTAACGGCGGTTCAACGCTTATCAAGCCCGGCTCCGGCCGGGTTTTCTATGGCCGTAACAAGGCAACTTAGTTACAACATACATATTTTCTTTTATCACTATCCCACTGAAACACCGAGCATAAACCGCGTAACAGCCCATAAAGGGCTTCGCTAGCATACCATTTCACCGTCAGTACCGCTTGAATACATGACGTAGATCACGTTTAATATACAATTCATTAACCTGATTGATATCAAAATGATCGTTCGTCCTCACCAGCACTGGCTGGCCCGTATCTTTGTCTGGCACGGTTCCGTGCTGCCGAAAATCTTTTCGCGGTTGCTGCTTAACTTCCTGCTATCGATAGTCGTGATCCTGATTTTGCCCTGGTATTCTTCGCTGGGGGTGAAGCTGACGGTCGCCCCGTTCAGTATTCTCGGCGTGGCCATTGCCATATTCCTGGGTTTTCGCAATAACGCCTGTTATTCCCGCTACGTTGAAGCCCGTCAGCTTTGGGGACAACTGATGATTGCCTCACGCTCTTTGCTGCGTGAGGTAAAAAACACGCTGCACGACGATCCGCATCTGAATGAATTTGTGGGTCTGCAAATTGCGTTTGCCCACTGTCTGCGTCTGACGCTACGCCGCCAGCCTACGCGTGCGGTGCTGGCGAAGTATCTTTCCGAATCGCATCTTCATGAGGTGATGACCGCCCAGTCGCCGGCAAATCGTATTTTGCTGATTATGGGGGAGTGGCTGGCTCAGAGGCGTCGGGCAGGGCAACTGTCGGATATTCTGTACCATAGTCTGAACATTCGCCTCAACGATATGTCCATCGTGCTGGCCGGCTGTGAACGTATTGCCAATACGCCGGTGCCTTTTGCCTATTCCCTGATTTTACATCGCACCGTGTACCTGTTCTGCATCATGCTGCCGTTCGCGCTGGTTGTTGACTTACACTATATGACGCCATTTGTCTCGGTGCTGATTTCGTACACCTTTATCTCTCTGGATACGCTGGCGGAAGAGCTTGAAGAACCCTTCGGTATGGAAAATAATGATTTACCGTTGGATGCTATCTGCAACGCTATCGAAATCGATCTGCTGCAAATGAACGATGAACCCCAGATACCTGAGCGCCTTACCGTCGATAAGCATTACCAGCTCAGCTAAGAGGAAAAACGCGTGACCGTAATCATTCGTGCCATACAGGCTGAAGATAAAGCGCAGTGGTTGGCGCTATGGCAGGGTTACAACACTTTTTATGGCGCGACACTGGCCGACGATGTCACGGAAAACACGTGGCAGCGAATGCTCAATCCGCAATCGCCTGTTTTTGGCCGAGTGGCGGTGGTAGAAGGGCGCGTGACCGGTTTTGCCCTGTGCGTATTACACGAAGGCACGTGGGTGACCCAACCCATCTGTTATCTGGAAGACCTGTTCGTGGACCCGTCATTTCGTGGCCTGGGCATTGCCCGGCAACTCATGCATTTCGTGCTAAATGAAGCCAAAGAACAGAAATGGTCGCGTTTCTACTGGCATACGCGTATTCATAATCCTGCCCGTAAGCTTTATGATGAATTCATCTCCGCAGATGATTACGTACGTTATTGTGTTAGGCTGTAAAGCCAGGATGCAGAATAAATCATTAAGGTTTTCCCTGTTTAATGGTTGCACCGACATAAGGAGAATCAAAATGGAAAAACGAATCGAGACTGCCGTTAACATCATTCTGTTCATTTCACTGTTCGCTACCGCCTGGGATCTGTCGCTGGTACGCGCGCTTGGCTGGTAAGCGGTACGCTCGGCTGAAACGGGCGCAGGACACGCTGCGCCCCTGTACATTTCATGAACGCCTCATTAATCAACGGCTTTTAGGCTAATTACCCACAAGGTTGTGCACCGTTTCTGTGGATAACCTCAGCGAAGTTATCCGCGAAAGGTTTTACGCCATTCCCCCGGGCTGACGCCCATTCTTTCACGAAAGGTCTGGCGAAACGTAATAGATGACTGAAAGCCTGCGCGCTCCGCGACCTGCTCAATGGAAAGCTGGCTGCTCTCCAGCAGGCTCTGACTCCGTCTTAACCGCTCAGCGGTGATCCATTCACCAATCGACATACCGGTAGCTTTCTGAAAATGGCGGGTTAGCGTACGGCGGCTCATCGCCGCTCGCTCGGCCAGTGAGTCGATGTTAAGTGTCTGACCGAGGTTATTTTGCAGGAAAAGAAGAAGCTGGTTAATCCGCGTATCGTCAGTTCGCAGTGGTACCGTAGGTTCAATAAACTGGGCCTGGCCGCCTTCACGGTGTGGCGGCGTGACCATACGCCGGGCTATCTGGTTTGCGACGCTCGCACCAAGACGCTGACGAATCACATACAGGCAGCAGTCCAGCGCGGCGGCGGTGCCAGCCGAGGTAATCAGACCATCGTCGTCGGTATACAGAACGTTGACATCGAGCGTTACCTGAGGGAAAAGCCGTGAAAAGTCAGGCTCATATTCCCAATGCGTCGCGGCTCGACGGTGGTCGAGTAACCCGGCATAGGCCAGAACAAATGTTCCCAGGCACAGACCGACCACTGTCGCACCGTTAGCACGTGCGGTTTTCAACGCGGCCAACAATGCGGTTGACGGTTTCTCGTTCACGTCTCGCCAGAAGGGCACGATGACAATATCGCTTTGTGTCAGCGCGGTAAAATCTGCCGTGGCCAATACCGCTGTACCTTCCTTAGACCAGACCATCCCAGGCGTTTCAGCGCATATGATACGGCGAAAATGCGTTTCGCTGCTGGCGCTGTCGCCAAACAAAATTAGCGGTACCGAAAAATGAAAGGTGCTGAACCCTTCACTGGCCACAATCGCAACGGAGGTGGGGGTCATTATGTTCTCACTCTTTAATACGTGACAGTGTCACCATCTGCTGGGGCACAGACGAAATCCTCTATCTGGTTATCTCGAGCATATTCCAGCAGCGCTTCTCGCGTCACCAGACAATGGTTAATCGCCCCCATATGGGTGGCAACGATCTGCGCCTGCGGCAATAGTGCATGTGCTTTTAGCAGATCTTCATTGCCAAAAATAATCGGGCCAAATCCCAGCACGTGTGCCCATCCGGTATTCATCACCAGCACTTCCGGCTGATAGTGGCGCATATTTTCAGCAATGGCGTCGATCCAGATTGTGTCGCCAACCAGATAGAGCGTTTTTTCTTCCGGATGCTGAAATACTACGCCGCAGGCTTCGCCAAGTCGTTCTGCCAGTTCAGGTATCGCGTAGGCGGCGTCTGATCCATGCTGCCCGTCGGTTTTGAGCAAACGGATGTGGCCAAAATGACTGTCAGCTGAAAGGAGGCGCACTTCGCTAAAGCCCTTAGCGCGCAGGAGTGCTTCATCATGGGCATTCTGCACATAAATCGGTATCGACCCTGGAAGAGCAGCGGCGGCCGCGTCATCCCAATGATCGAGATGAGTATGCGTCACAATCACCGCATCCACGTCGATAATCTCGCCGATCGGCAGAGGCAGTTCCACCATCGGGATACGAATATCGGCGCGGGCCGTGCCGGGAAAGCCCGGGTAGGTGTCTTTGGCCGCCAGCATCGGGTCAATCAGAAAGCGTTTACCCGCGTAGTGAATCAACTGGGTGGCGTTGCGGATTTGGGTAATGTTCATAGTGAGAGTCCTGTTGTGTGAGGAGATGAACACAGTATGTCGGATTCTCAGCGTTGCGCCGCTGGCGTAATGACAATCTTCGATGATATTGGGCCAATTGATGGCCGCTGTTGTGCGCAACGATGCCGTTCAGGCATAGCAAGTATGAATATTCAGTATAGAAATAGAGCCAAACAGGCATAGACAGTGGGGATATTTTGTATTTATCATACAAATGAAGTGAGCCACAGCGCATACGCGTATTATTCATTTATCCGTGGGTTTTTGATTATGTCCGCCGAAATTAATGCACTCATTGTGCTTGCCCAACTGAACGAAACGAAAGGCTTTTACCGTCGAGCTCTGCGTCTTTGGCGAGAAATTTCAACGCATTTTGATGCCGACAAGGCTCAGTGCCGACTGGCTTCGGAGAAAATAGATAACTGCAGTTTACATCTGCGTATCAAATCACCCCATGATGCGCCAGCAGGGAACGACAAAAAACAGCATGTTGAACGCGATAAATTAAAAATTCAGCAGCTTCTGAAGCAGGGATACAGCATTAAAGAAGTGCAGCATATGACCGGAAGGTCGAGCGCGTTTATCTACAAATATAATCCCCGTAGTAAACCAATCCATTAGTAACTCGATGGGGGTACACCGAATGCCTGGCGAAAGGCAAAGCTAAATGCGGCCGTGCTGGAATAGCCGACATCAAGGGCAACGGCGGTCACGTTTTTATTTTTTTTCAGCAACATTACCGACTCGAGAATGCGCATTTTTTGTTTCCAGGCGCCAAACGGTAAGCCAGTTTCTTTTTTAAAATGACGTGAGAAGGTACGGGCCGACATACCTAAATGATCGGCCCAATATTCCATCGAATGCTCTAATGCAGGCGATTCCTGTATAGTCCGACAGACCTCTATCAGCGCCGCATTATGTGGCCACGGTAGCATCAACTCCACTTCCGGTAGTTTCAAAATAACGTCCAGCAGGACGCTGACCAACTGACCATCTTTACCTTTAATATCATAACGTTCTGGTATATTTGTGGTAGCGTAATGGATAAACTCGCGTACAAAATCGCTGATGGCCACCATTTTACAGTCATCGATCGGCACCGGTAAAAACGCGGGCTCGATATCCAGACTCTCCAGGTGCACTTCATCCAGTGCCCACACCGCATGTTCGGTATTATGCGGTATCCAGATCCCATAGTGGGCAGGTATTACCCAGCATTTCCCCGCGACATCAATTCGCATGCTGCCCGTATGAGCAAAATGGAACTGCGCGAAGGAGTGGCTATGATTGGCAACATGATTATTGGCTTCAAGCACATACGAACGAAAGTACACCGACTGCGGCAGCTCTTTCATCGAATTATCCTGCGATGAAAACCACCGTTTTGCCTGTATGGTTGAGAAAGAAGGGCGCTCGTCCATCGTTATGGCGTCTACTCGATAAATATTGTCCTCACATCATAATACATACCATCGTGATATCAATAATAATCTTACGCAGAAAATACTGACTTCTAATTTATGGAATAGAATTATGGCGACGGTTTGCTCAGACGTAATAAATGTTGAAGAATTGAATGATAATTGGTCGCGAATGGGCAACGAACTGCTCCAGCAGGCGGATATTAAAATCAACGGCTCGCGCCCGTGGGATATTCAGGTGCATCACGCTGATTTTTTTAAACGCGTATTTCAACAAGGTTCGTTAGGCTTTGGTGAAAGTTATATGGACGGTTGGTGGGATTGTGACCGGCTGGACATTCTGTTCTGTAAAATTCTTCAGGCCAAACTGGATAAACAGATGCCGGGAAATCTGAAGGATATTCTGCAAATTGCCAGCGCGAGATTGTTTAACCTACAGTCGCGCCGACGCGCCTGGATTGTCGGTAAAGAGCATTACGATATCGGTAACGATTTATTTTCCAGGATGTTAGACCCTCACATGCAGTACTCCTGTGCTTATTGGCGTACGGCAAGTTCTCTGGAAGAGGCGCAAGATGCCAAGCTGAAAATGATTTGCGAAAAATTGCAGCTCCAGCCCGGCATGCGTTTGCTGGATATCGGCTGCGGGTGGGGCGGTTTGGCCGAGTACGCCGCTCGCCACTATGGCGTCAGCGTTGACGGCGTGACCATTTCGCAAGAGCAGCAAAAAATGGCACAGCAGCGCTGTGAAGGGCTTGATGTGAGCATTCTGCTGCAGGACTATCGCGATCTGAACAGAAAATACGATCGTATTGTTTCCGTTGGGATGTTTGAGCACGTTGGTCCCAAAAATTACGACACCTATTTCAAGGTCGTTGACCGCTGCCTGAAGGCCGACGGGCTGTTTTTACTCCACACTATCGGCAGTAACGAGACCGGGGTTAACGTCGACCCATGGATTAACAAATACATTTTCCCGAACGGCTGCCTGCCGTCAATTCGTCAGATCGCCAACGTCAGTGAATCCAGGCTGATTATGGAAGACTGGCACAACTTCGGTAGTGATTATGATAAAACGCTAATGGCCTGGCACCAGCGCTTTAATGCGGCATGGCCCGACATAGCCACGCACTATACTCCGCGTTTTCGTCGAATGTTCAACTATTACCTTTGCGCCTGCGCCGGTGCATTTCGCGCACGTGATATTGAACTCTGGCAGGTATTGTTCAGCCGGGGAACCGAAGGCGGGATGTACGTTTATCGGTAAACTGTTAAAACGGGCTGGACCGATAGTCGGTGCCAGCCCATCGTCATATTAATAACTGAGATCAGAACATCCCGTACAGCAGGGCGGAAACGGTCAGTACGCCGCTGGCCATGACCATCGCGGAGAGCATACCTCGCAGTGGTTTCAGCGCTTCGCGGGTGAAAATCAGCCAGGTTGGAATAATAAACAGGAAGATCGCAATTAATGGCCCGCACAGGGTTTCAATCATATTAATGACGTCTGGGTTAAGATAAACCACCGCCGATGTGATGGTGATGCTGCCAACTTACTGATTTAGTGTATGATGGTGTTTTTGAGGTGCTCCAGTGGCTTCTGTTTCTATCAGCTGTCCCTCCTGTTCAGCTACTGACGGGGTGGTGCGTAACGGCAAAAGCACCGCCGGACATCAGCGCTATCTCTGCTCTCACTGCCGTAAAACATGGCAACTGCAGTTCACTTACACCGCTTCTCAACCCGGTACGCACCAGAAAATCATTGATATGGCCATGAATGGCGTTGGATGCCGGGCAACCGCCCGCATTATGGGCGTTGGCCTCAACACGATTTTCCGCCATTTAAAAAACTCAGGCCGCAGTCGGTAACCTCGCGCATACAGCCGGGCAGTGACGTCATCGTCTGCGCGGAAATGGACGAACAGTGGGGATACGTCGGGGCTAAATCGCGCCAGCGCTGGCTGTTTTACGCGTATGACAGGCTCCGGAAGACGGTTGTGGCGCACGTATTCGGTGAACGCACTCTGGCCACACTGGAGCGTCTTCTGAGCCTGCTGTCGGCCTTTGAGGTCGTGGTATGGATGACGGATGGCTGGCCGCTGTATGAATCCCGCCTGAAGGGAAAGCTGCACGTTATCAGCAAGCGTTACACTCAGCGCATTGAGCGACATAACCTGAATCTGAGACAACATCTGGCAAGGCTGGGACGGAAGTCACTGTCGTTCTCAAAATCGGTGGAGCTGCATGACAAGGTCATCGGGCATTATCTGAACATAAAACACTATCATTAAGTTGGAGTCATTACCCGATGTGATAATAAACATCAGCACGGAAATGATTAATTTGGCCTGTTTAATATGGCTGGTGCGTTTAATGCCAAAAAGATCTGCCGCCAGGACATTGAACGTTTCGGCAACCGGCATCGAGATCCCCAAAAATGATTTAGTCATCCCCAGAATCGCAATCAACGGCGCCAGATAGATCATCACGCTCATACCGTCGTTGCCGCCGATAACCGACAGCACATTAAGGTTTTGCGCCTTAGCCAATTCAAACGTTTCGCGCGGGGTGCTCAAAATACAGCTCAGTACGAAAAAGAGAATACTGAAGAAAATCAAACCATAGGCGTGCCGAATAACACGAACGGACTGCGTCTCGCCACCGTTGCCAGGTTCGCGATACCAGGAAGCCAGTGCGGGAATCAGCGGCGCGGAGCACAGCGAGAAAGCAATCAGCGGTAGGGTTAACCACAAATCCTTCAGAGAACTGCTGGCCGACGTTGAATGGGTTGATTGCCACGCATGGGCGATATTGCTGAAATCCCAGGCCGGAATCTGTGACGCCGCCACCACAATAATAGCAATGGCGAACGGCAGCGCAAGGGCGCTCATGGTGCTGACGACTTTATCACGACCTTTGCTTAGCACCAGATGCAAAATTGCCAGCACAACCAGCGTCAGAGTCGCGCGGTTAAAGCCGGTGAAGTGCAGGCGTTCGGTCAGGAAATGGCTGAGGGCGTTAATCAACGAAACGGCGTACACCAGCGTCACCGGATAGTGTGCAACGCAGAAAAACAGCTTCATCAACTGACGTCCCTTGGCGCCGAAGAACGAACCAAACAGCGGCAGCGTGCGATCGTTCTGCTCGTCCGCCGGGTTGTCGCGCATAAAGACACGGCATATCAGCACGTGGGGAACTAACGACAGCGGAAAACCGAGTAGCAGTAGTAGAATAAAGACCAGCGGACCGCGCGTACCAATTTCTACCGGCAGGAATAGCGTGCCTGCTCCGACGGTAGCGCCATACACACCCATCATCCAGATGGTGTCCTTTTTCGTCCATTGAGGACGAGATACTTCGGTTTCTTTATTCATAGTACTCATAAATATTAGAATTAACGCAAGCGTTAACGAGCGAGTGGTTGGTATCCAAACGGGAATGAGAAGGTAGAGGGGGTTATTTTATTTTTATTTCAGGCCGTAAACTGGCCCTTTTCAAGATACTACTGGTACTTCGGCAGGCGTCGCAAGCTATTTTTATTAACGATCGTTAGTTTAGATATATTAATGATAATAATTCACAGCTATGTAACTTATATCGCTTTTTATTAAAAAAGAGCCGGCCGCATAACGGCCGGTTCAGGGTAGACGTTAATTACCCCAGCGGTCTTTTAAATAATCAACCGCCTGCTGGGTTTGCGGTTGCTCCAGATAACCTTCGCGGAACAGGATGGTTCCGTTGATGTTTGATGCAGATTCATTGAGGTCAATTTGCTTTTTCAGCTCCGGAACGCCGCCTTCGATGGTCCAGTCCGGCTCGTTCTTTGACGGTTCACCCACTTTATACAGCGCGATGCCAATGTACAGACGCGTGTTAGTCGGCTTCACTACATCCGCCCACCATTTGGCTAACACATCGTAGCGGGCCGCATCACGGGCAAAGGGCCAGTAGATCTGTGGGGCGATATAATCCAGCAAACCTTGTTGTACCCATTGACGCGTATCAGCATAGGATTCATCGTAAGCCGCCGCGCCACGGGTATCTGACCCGGCCGGGTCATGCGAACGGTTACGCCAGACCCCAGCCGGACTGACGCCAAACTCGACGTTCGGGTTCAACTGTTTAATCGTGCGGGATACCTGGGCGATCAACTGCTGAGTGTTACTCCGACGCCAATCGGCTTTGGAGGCATAACCCTGGCCATAGCGGCGGAATGTGGCGCTGTCATTCAGCGAAGAGTTAGCGGTTTCGGTGTAGAAGTAATCATCGAACTGAACGCCGTCGACGGGATAGCGCGATACGACTTCCGCCACAATACTGGTGATCCAGTCACGGGCATCCGGAATTCCAGGGTCGAGCACAAAGCGATCGCTCGCCGTACGAATCCAGTCACGATGCAGCACAAACACGCTCGGTGGCGTCATCGAGAGGGTGCTATTGAGCGCCGAAACGGTCGACGGTTTAGTATTAGTGGAAACCCGGTACGGGTTGAACCACGCATGGACTTTCATTCCACGCTTATGGGCTTCATCCAGCATAAACTGCAGCGGATCGTAGCCAGGATATTCGCCAATATTGCCGGTCATGACGTCGGACCACGGTAGAATATCAGACTTCCACAGCGCGGTGCCGTCAGGTTTAACCTGGAAAAACACGGTATTGATACCGAGATTTTTGAGCCTGTCGAGCTTAGCCCGCAGCGCCGCCTGCTGCTGGTCAATACGCTGAGTGGCGCTGCCGGCATTGATGGAGCTTATTGGCGGCCAGTCCAGGCGTGAAACGGTCGTCAGCCAAACGCCACGCATCGGTTGATTGCTCTGCTGTGATTTGCCCGGATTCACGGTGGACGGCGGCGTGGTTGGCTGCTTCGAATCACAGCTGACCAATAACAGGGCGGCAACAATCAGCGCGCTGGCCTTTTTCAAAGTGGAGAGACGGAAGAAGCGGTAAGAGCTGGGAGTCATAGGTGCCGTTTTTCGGATTGTCACGAGTGGAGAACATTTTCGTACTATTTACGGCGAAGTCAATTGGTTAGCCAGTAGCAAATAGGGTCTTTACTAACCCAGAGCAATGAATGTACCGTTACTCAATACGATGAGCTGATATCAGTCCTGATGATGACTACTATAAAAGAAGGTAATTTGCCTTATTTCAGTACATTTCTTATCTTTGGAAGTCATGCTCCTGGAAAATAGGTAAAGAAGACTTATGTCGAATAATATCCCACACGCGCAGACGCATCTGGCCTGGACCTGGCAAAATAGTGCCGAACCCCATGACCTGCAGCTGGAACGTATTGCGATCCCGCAGCCGGCTGCCGGTGACGTGCTGGTGCGCAACCAGGTCATTGGCCTGAATCCGGTTGACTGGAAGGTGCTGACCCCGGGGCTGGTCGATTGGCAGACAGGACACGTTCCGGGCGTTGACGGGGCCGGAACCGTGGTAGCACTGGGCGAGGGCGTTGATAAACGCTGGCTAGGCAAACGAGTTGCCTATCATCAAAGTCTGGCCAGGCCCGGCAGCTATGCTGAACATACCCCGGTGGCCGCGCGGGCACTTATTGCGATTCCTGATGCGCTAAGTTTTGACGTTGCCGCCAGCATTCCTTGCCCGGCGCTGACCGCCTGGCTGGCCATTGAAAAGCTACCCGCTATTCAGAATGCACCGCTGTTGATTAGCGGCGCCGGTGGTGCGGTGGGCCATTATCTGGTGCAGTTCGCCGCAGCCCGCGGCTTTGCGATTACCGCGATGTGCAATCCGCGACACTGGCCACGTCTGCAGGCCATGGGGGCAGCGCACTGTATTGCCGGGCCACTGGCGCCGGAACAGGTCTGGCCGGAAGATAAAAACGGCACGTTCTTCGCCGTTATTGATAGCGTCAATGAAGATCACGCTGCGCGCCTGACGCCGGCGCTTAAGGCGAACGGACATATTATTTGTATTCAAGGACGGCTGACGCAGTGGCCGTGTGCACCTTTTGGCAGAACGTTGTCCATGCACGAGGTGGCACTCGGTGCGCTGCACTGGTACGGGGATGATGAGGCCTGGAACGATCTCACCACTGCGGGAGTGCAGATATTCGACGATCTGGTGAATAACCGTTTGGTTGCCGAAGAGACCGTCGCCGTCGATTTTGATGAACTGCCGCAGCTCCTTGATAAACTGCGCCATCGCCAGTTTAGCGGCAAACCGCTGGTGCGGATTAACCCTTAGCGCGGTGATTCGCCCACGGATCGAACGCCGGTTCTGCCGGCGTGATTTCCACATCACCATTCAATGAATCCAGATACAGCGCTTCAACTTCCGCGCGTGCCCACGGAGTCCGACGCAGAAACTTCAGGCTCGATTTTACGCTTGGCTCATTCTTGAAACAGTTGATGTTAATCAGCTTGCTTAACTGCTCCCAGCCGTAACGCGCGACCAGCGCGTTTACCTGCATTTCCAGGGTAACGCCGTGTAAAGGATCTTTAGATGTATGCACAGTGATGGAATTCCGTTGTGTCTGATAGTTCGGCGAGGGAAGGGTACAAGAAAGCGGAGTCAGCGGCAATGCCAGCGTTTACTGTATGTTTTTTCACCCAATAAAACCGCGCAGCTACGTAAAATCTGACCCACTATGACACAGCGAAAATCACAGAATTCGCGTAGCGCTAGCATAATCGATAATTTATCAATAAATCAGTACGTTACATTTGTTTTTCAGAAGCAACCGTGCTGTGTTATGTATTTTCCGACCCAAACCACGGTTTCCGTGTTCGGATCAACATTGAGCACGACGTTGCGAATCTGCGGGCAAAACAGTTCCTGACTGGTTTTCGCACATTACAGCTGTTTTAAAACCTGAACACCCGATTCTGTATCAACGTGGCTGAGCCTGGCATCGCGATCGCAAACAAAGCCTGCAGCGCTGATTTTTTCTTTCGCGGCATCCAGACGCAGACCAACGATATTAAGACGATCGACTTCCTCAGCATGTGCGCTATCAGAGACGCGCGTTAATGAACAGCCGGCGAGGAGAAAGGTAGCAAAGCACAGCAAAACGGTTTGATGGCGCGGCGTTGGCATCAGGCTTCCGAGAGCAATAAAGGATGTAAAGAAAGTAGACGCTAAACGCAGGCGCCGCAATGAAATAGAATTAAATGAGGACAAAACATCCCAGAAGGTTAAGGGGGATGTGGTGGAGTCGGTAAAGGACTGGGTTATGGTGTTGGTTCAAATTCAATTTAACATAATATACAAAAAATAAGGCCATTATCGAGTAACCACATTATGAGTGTGGGTATTTTATGGCTATTCATGGCGTAAGGTTAAGCAAAACAAGTAGAGAGGAGCACGTTGTTAGTGCTTTGCTCCTCATTTGTTGTCGTTTAGGTGAGGGTGATAACGTAGCTCACCTTTTCGGCGATGAAGCCTCCAGTATTTCCCCATCACAATATGTTCAGGCGCTGCCGGAACGCACTGCAAAAATCCTGTCTGAAATTTGCCGTCGCGGGCTTTTCTTCCACATTGCCACGCATAGCGGAATCCCCGGCATATTCATTGCCAGAGACAACAAAACCCTGAAAAAGAACACATGAGGGCAATCATGCACGATTTTGCACTGGTGTTTCGTCATGCATGGGAGTTGGCCCGGAAGGGCGCGGCAACCTACGGCGGCAACGCCCGAGACTATTTTCAAGAATCTTTGCGGCTGGCTTACGAAAGTTTCAAACGCAATGCGACAGCTAAGGACCTAGTGAAAATTATGCTTGGTCGTAAGCTATCAATGGGGCAAATACGTGAAGAGGTTAACGCCAGATTCAAAAAACAGACGGCAAAGAATATCGCCCGTCGTATCTGGAATATGTTTCGATCTCCATACGTGGAGATTGAAAAGAAAAAATGCAATGAATCAGGGAAATATATTTACCACCTAAAAAAAGCACAGAAAAATTTCTTTGTAAGTGGTGCGATTACTCGCGCCCTCAAATCAGCAAGGCCGGAAAAGAAAAAGGCGGTTAAGCCTCGCCCTGCGATGACTAAAGAAGAAATTAACGCCTGTAGACTTGCTAATGCATTTCATACTGCGTTACGAACTGGCGTGTATGTAGCACCGCAATTAATAGAGAACTGAAATGAAAAAACAACAAAAAATAGTCCAGTTTCGCGCGGATGAAGACACATATAACCGTGCTCAGGAGCGACTAGCCAATGACGCTATTCAGTTCCCGGATGTGATGCGCGCAGCCCTTAAGGCCGTAGCTGACGGCGATGTGAGTCCTTTCGCCGATATCATCGGTGAAGCTGAACGCGGTGGCGATGAGGCTAATTCAGCATGGTTGTACCATAAGTGCCATGAGCTTTTTGAATATCGTGAAGGGAAATTACTTCGTAAATCGCGTAAAGGAATGGGTGAGCAAGGAACCCAGGCATATGTACGCATCAGAGGTGGCGAAGAGAATATTTTAATTCAGGGCAATTGCTATCCGCTGAAAGACATTATCTGGTTAATGCTAAATGGTAGCCTTTCTGGTGAGGTCATTTACAAAAATCCTAATAGAGTCAATGGAAAGCATAACATTGAAAATCTCGTTCTTAATCCCGTCGCAGTAAGAGAAGTAACGCTTACTAAATATTTATCTAGATCTGAGAAGAACGACATATGCAAGGGAAAGCAGCGGGCTATTTATTTTTGTACCAATAATGATATTCAGGCTGCTGGCGCTATTGAACGATTAATTAACAGAGGGCAAACAATCCCACTACATCTACGCAGCGGGGATGGTTGGAGCACATCAAGAACAGCAATTCACGCACTAAAAGTGAGTGATGGTCAATTTGTTTTAAGCATTTCATAAGGGGGGTATATGGTTAGTGAAAATATTAAGTTAGTAATGGCAGAAAAACGTCGTATGACCATTGGTCAGTTAAGTGACCTATTAATAAGCGGGAATCTTCGCCGCGAATTATGCATGAGTAAAGAGGATTTTTCTTCTTTGGTTGGTGTTGTGCGCGCGACGGTTCGTCGAGTCGAAGGTTTTGAAATTACGCCCAGCATGCGCATGGTGTTAAATACCGCTGCTGCTTTACGGTTTGGCATTGATTTTCCAGAGTGCGGGAAAATTGAGATTGTCCCCCGAAGGGCTAAATGATGCGCCGATATATCATAACTGACGTTGACATTTTTCAGGTGTTTAGCCGTTGGTCTAGCCCTGATTTAAAAAACCAAATAATGCATACCAGTTTTATTCGTGAGGGTGTATGCCGTATGCATCCAGAAAAACAAATCCTTCAGTACGATGTAAGACATAAACTGAAAAATATGGCGGCGCGTGGTTTGGTTGAAGAGGTGCGCTTATCTCCGAATGCCACAGCCTGGATGATTGTTAAAGGTGATGCAAATGGAAAAAATTAAGACCAAAAGAAATGAACGCCGCCTTTCAAAAGGGCTAATTGAGGATGGCTTAAAACTGGTCGCTGAACGTGCTGAAAAAGAGGGCGTCAGTAAGGCCACTGCCGCGCGTCATGCTGCTGCAATTCGAGGTGTTACACCTGCACTAGGTGGAATTAAAAGCCGCGTAACAAATCCGGGGGCGTGGGCGGCGCTTTATTCCCGTACTGACTCAACCTCAACAGTCGTCAGTAATATGAAATTCACCGCCGTTATATTTGAGTGGGCAGGTGAGCAGGGTTACGAGAGCGCCAGTTTATACGCGCAAATTGCTAAAGCGATCCGCACTGCGCTAGCTGTGCGAGGGGAGATTACAGGATGAGCATCACGCTGGAAAATGGGCGTATCAATATGGACTCACTGGAAACAATCGAGGATTGCCTGCGTGGGTTAGCTCTGGCAAACCGCACGTTAGACAGCATCAAAGAGCAACTAAGGAAGCATTCAGATAAAGAGTCTGAATGGTATATCCGGGCAACCACAGCGCATAAATCATGGTTCTGGTGCCGTTCAAGAATCCGCGAACAATTGGCTGTTTTGCGCCGCCAGGAAAAGGAAGTTAACCGTCTACTCTGGCAGTACGAAAACGACGCGCTGCTGGAGCAATTGAAAAGCCGGGTGAGCAGTGATGTGTTCAGTGAATGCATGCGCCGAGCGAAGTTAAAAGCCGCGGAACAGCTGGCGCGTGCTATTGCTGGCATCCAGGTTATCGAAGGAGAGCAGAAAAATGGCTAAATCAGCAATGAAATATCTGGTTCGCGCCTGGAACAAAGAGCTTAAAAATCCGGCGTGGGACATGGGTAGCCGCAAACACCGTAAAGACTGCGCCAGAAATTGGGCTTCTGTCACCGCCGCAGCAGCTGAGTCATGGCACGAGGTAATTGATAGCCAGGATGCAGCAGACGAAGCCGTGGCGGAAGACGTGAGCAACTGGGACGCTTGAGGGAGTACACAGAATGGAACAATTCACTAAAGAGCAGTTAATCGCGCAGGCGCGGGAAGACGCTGATACATGGCGCGACGCCGCAGAACATTTCTCGGCTCATCCAGCGCAAAGGCAGTATGCCGCTGTACGGTTGCGAGTGGCAGAAATCGCCCTGACTGTACTAACTGCGCCTGATATCGAGCCTATCTATCAATACCGCATCCGCAACGGCTATAACGGGCAGGTGACAGAGTGGCAAACAATCCGCCGCGACCATGTTGATTTTGTGTTGAAAGCCCAGCCGCATAACGCAGAGTTTCAAATCATCACCGTACCGCCAGCGCCTGATGGTCGTGAGCAATTTGAAGCGTGGATGCTCAAAAAATGGGGGCGTGAACGCCAGGAATATGACTTCGTAATGGGTAAATTCCTTCACGGTGATAATTACGCTGATAGTTACACTCGCCACATGTGGAAAGCATGGACAGCAAGTCGCGCCGCCATGATTAACGGGAATAAACATGCTCAGTGATTTATTGGTAATGGTTGACCGCCGCGCAAGGGCGGTCAGCTTGCGAGAAAAGACCATCATTAACGAACGGCATGCGGTGCGTATGCTTGAGCCTGTTCTCTCGTTGGGGGTTCGCGCCGCCAGTGTGCCGGATACATGGATTCGCTATGCCGACCGTTGCATTGATGGTGGTCTTGCCGCGTCAACGATCCGCCAGCGTATTGACTGCGTTGCTGCTGTTGTGGCGTGGGTTATTCACGCCGATATCAAGTTTAAACCTGCTGCGCCGGGTTCTCTGGGGCGAATGCTTGACGCAATGCGTACCGCCGCGCGGTCAATCGGGCGACGTATCAAACGACATAGAGCTTTGAGCAAACCAGGTCGCGTAAGTGTGAATGAATATGCTGATGTTGTCCGCGATATTGAGGCCGTTAGAGAGCCTTATAGATGCGCTCTAAGGGTGATGCTGTGCTTTGGCACTAGGGCAACAGAGACACTATCATTGTCTCGCAATTCGATGCTGGCTGGTGGGCGCTTGTTTATTCCTGACCGTTGCACAAAGACCCATTCAGACCTTCTTTTACCTGTGCCACTTGAGTATGTTCCTTTGGTTTCTGAATGGTTGAGCATAATTGAAGACTATGAAATTAAGTACAATACGCTTAACACTGTGATTTCTCGCGCTGGGTTTAAATGGCGTAGCCATGATTTACGTAAAATATTCCGCACATCTGCCGCAGTACACGGCGGGGATTATCTTGCGACCGAATTAATCCTGAATCATGCAGTTAAGGATGTGCCTGCCGCTTATTTGCAGTCGCCGCCATATTCAGCGATGCGCAAAATATTAAAGACTTCAATTGATGAATACCTTAGTGTGACGGTGGAGAAATGACAGTTCAGAGCATTAAAGATAATGATGTTATGTATAAAACAAATTACCCGCGCGGATGCGCGTTTAAATCGTTACAGTTACGCACTAATTTAAAAGCAGCGCCATCTATTTATCGGGTTGAATTAATTAATAAGAGCGGCGACAAGGTTTTAATGGGTGGTCGTCAGTGCCTTGCCGATGCAATGGCGCTTTACAACGATATCGCGACACTTAGCGCAGGAGAGATAGAGGCCGCATTCTCTAACATGGCCTGACAGGTAACCCCATCGCACTAGCCCGGCTTAAGCCGGGTTTTTTTGTGCCTGAAACTCAGAGGGGGAACGCTCAGAGGATGTAATGGAAACGTAAAAATTAATGCGGAGTAAAGTTAACATTTAAATGTTAGAGATGTAACAGATAATGTGAAAAATGTGTTGTGTGGATAAAATTTAACGAACCAGGAAAAGCGAAAACAAAAAGTGATAAACATCAAATAATGCAAAAAATAACGCATAATTTATTAAGTGTAGCAAAAACAACAAGTTATCAATTTTGGTTGTTTTTTGGGCTAAAAGTGACCATTTTTTATTGTCAATAAATTGAATTTCGCCGTCGTCGGAAATTAAAAAAATATCACGGTAAAAATATCATTTCTGCTCAATATGATAGAGGCGTGAGGCAAACGGATATATAAGGTTTGACACTTCGGCGTTATGCGCGAAAACGATGAATAAACACACCATTTCAGTCATTTTATTAATAAATGTTTCATGCAGACACAAAGCCGGAAAGGGTGCTTGCGGGGAAATCTCATTAAATTCATGGTGATAACAATTTGCTAGCTGTGTGTTAGTGGCGTATTGCTCATAAATGTTTCTATGCCCTGGTCTTACCAGCTTTGTTGGTGTATTGACAGTGTAATATTGAGTGCGGGCGAAAAATGGAGAGGTGATGTAAGGCGCAGGCCAAAAAAATGTAGAACCCGCGTCAGGCTTGTTTCTGGCATTGGTTGTAGTCAATTAATCACTTTATAGGCGGGGCATGGAATGAGCAAGTTATTACTCGTTTATACATGTTTGCGCTGTTACATATTTTTCCGTCTAAAAATCGCACTGACAACAGCGGCGTAAAAACAATGACAACATTGGCACGATTAATGTTTTCCACAATAAACTTCAGCAATGGCGCGGCTTTGACGCGATATTGACCACTAACAAAAAACATGCAGGTGGGTTTTTTCTTCTATTTATCCACTGATTTAGCCTTGTTCAAAATAATGACGCCAATGACCGCTGGCGGCGTTTCTGTAATTAGACGTGTGAATGCCTAAAAATCACTCCTATAAAGGAGGGGTATATGGCTTACGGTCCGCAGTACCAGGTCACCGTTTTTTGCACAGATGGAGAAACAATCCACATTACTGATGTTGATGTGGATTTTTCTTGCGTCCGTGATGATGAAAAAGAACCAAACGAAGCTGATTTGACGGTGTGGGGGCTAACCCCTGAAACGCATAACGCCATCGCTCAAGCTGGTTCAATGGTGACATTTTCAGGTGGCTATATAGATGAAGGTATTTTTACCCTGTTTCAGGGCGAACTAATCAGCGCCGTGAATGTGAAACCCGGTGAAGTCTATGGCCTGAAAATGAAGCTGTACGAGGCATTAATTCCATTTCGTGCCAGCGTCACATCACGCAAATTCAGAAAAGGGCAAAGCCTCAAAGAGGCTGTATCGCAGGTGGCGTCCGATATGGGGCTGGGTTACCAGCTATCAAAAGCAGCAGCGGCTCTTACTCTCACAAAAAATATCAGCGCGGCGGCACTTTCTCGCGACGTGCTGACAAGCCTTTGCCGCCCATTAAATGTGACCTGGTCACTCCAGTATCAGTCTATTGTCGTGACAGCCGGTGATTCCATTGTTGATGGTGCTGCTGTCTTTTCCCCGGCAAGCGGTCTGCTTGGTACTCCATTACTAAAAATTCACTCCCCGAAGCGCAAAAAGAAACAGCAGTCAGAGAAAGAGCGTATTCAGACGGCGCACGAAAAAAGCATCAAAACATATGTATGGCCCCCCAAAAACTCGCAGGTCGATTACACCAAAGGTGCTCGTCGTCAGATGGGGGTTATTGAGGCCATTACATGGGAATCGCTGTTACGTGGCGGTGTGGAGATCGGCGAGACGGTGATTCTGTCATCGCCATCAATGGGGGAAAACTGGAACGTTGTTGTAAAGAAAATTGCTCATCGTTTCAGCACCAGAGACAGACAGCCGCGTAGCTCATCATGGGAGGGGATTATTGCATGAGAGCCGCGAGCCAAATTACCGCCATTGTTGACCAGGCGCTTAACTCTGCGCTTTTCGCGCTTGAGGCAAAAATTGTATCCGTTAGTGGAGGTCGGGCAACGGTCATCCCAACAGCAAAACGCACATTTGGTGACAATGCGGATCCTGTTTCCTACTCAGAGGTTGAAAACGTCCGCCTGGTTTCTCTTGTTTGGGATGGCGGCGCGTCCGGCGTTTCCGGTCGTGTTAAGCCGGGTGATGAATGCCTGCTGATTGCCCTGTCGCATGGTGATGGTGACGAGCCCGACCACAAAACCCTTTCTTCTGCTGTCGCTTTTTGCGGCTTTTCCGATTTTGCCAGCCACCAGATGCCTGATGGCGCTGGCATACGTGTATTCAGTGGAAGCGCCTTTGTTGAATTGGATGACAACACCGTTAAAGCAGCATCAGGCGGCGGCGCTGAAATCACTCTTTCAGGCGACAAAATCAGTTTTGTCGCGCCGGGCGGTAACGACTTCACAGGCAAGACGACATTCCATGACGACGTAGTTATGGAGCAAGGGTTGAGCCAGGGCGCTGACGGCGGTGCAAAAGCTACGTTTGGCGGTGATGTGGATGTTAAAGGCGTCAGCAACGCATCGGACCATATCAGCGACGGTAAGTCAGGCAAAGCCCACACCCATTTAGAAAACGGCCAGGGCAACCAAACCAACGAGCCAACATAAGGATACGACATGAAATTGAGCGAAGCAGCAGCGCAATTAGCGCTTTCAAACGGCGGTTTTTTGATGGCGGGTGATTACGCCACCAGCATCAGCAAAGGTGAAATTATCAATGTTACGGAACGCATTGGCCTTGTTGCTGAGTCCGTGGAATGTGTTCCTCTCATCAATGCACCGCTGTTAATGGTTATGGCGGCGTGCCGTGAAGCTAAAGACCAGTACATGCCATTTTATAGCGATCTGCCTTTTGAACTGCCACATCAGGCGGCTATGGCTCAGATGCTGAATGACGCTGGCGAAGGATTTGACCTCGATGACCTGCTCGATATTGAGTCTCTTGATGCTGCGGTAACGATTGTCCGCGTTGAAACGTGGAGGCACTCAGAATGAACATAAATACCAGCCAATACCGACAAGCATCAAAGGGATGCTTTCTCTCAAATATTAGGCCAGAGGATGGAGAGCCGTTAGTTTTGATTATGCCGACTTGCCGGGGGAAACGAGTTATCCCCGTTGGTAAGGTTCAGCGTGTTGAGTCGGTAGGGGCTCAGCGCTGCCTTGTGTGGGTATCAGGGCTGGCGTTTGTAGAGGGGATGAATTACTGATGTTAGACATAATGCAAGATGACGACGGCGTAATCCTCCGCAATGGTGATTTTGTGCTGGATGGCGGTATTGATGGCGTTGCTCAGCAGGCTGAAATCAGAGTTTCGACGAACAAGGGTGAATGGTGGCTTGATGAAACTCAGGGTCTACCCTGGACGCCCGGCATTCTCGCATCGAAGCTACCAGCATCGATTGTATCAAACATGATTAATGCAGAAGCACGCCGGACACCAGCCGTTACAGATGCAAAAACCACGGCTGTTAGTGATGCAAAAGGTAATTATTTTATCCGTTTTGCGGTTTATATGGGGCCAGTAAGTACAGAGGTAACCAGTGGAATTAGTTAACGACAGCGGCTGGATAGGCGCAAGATTGCCAGAAATAAGAGGCGACAAATACGAAAAATTAAAGGGTGCGTTGGGTGATATAAATCCTGACGGCGATTCTCTTGTTGGACAAACAATCGCCATTGTTGCGGAAGATGATTTGAATATCATTGAGGCGATCGGGTGGGTATTTGCTGGTTTTTTCATTTCAATGGGTGAAGGGGCTCAGCTCGATGGTTTGGGAGAGCGTTTTAATCTTCGCCGCGCCGGGCTTACTCGTTCGATGGCATATGTTATCTATTTGCTGGAGCCTGGAAAAACGGTTGCTGCTGGGACCGCTTTTACTATTTCGGGAGCAAGTGGCGATTGGATGCCCCTCAGTGATGTAAAAGAGAATGATAAAACCGCCGCTGGGTATGTGCTATCAGTCAAAGATAATGCAATAACAACCGGTAATACATTTACGATTAGTGTCGCGGGCAAGCCCTATTCAACACAATATCAATCTGGTGACACTTCCGATTCAATTATTGCCCGTTTGTATGCTGTTATCGCTGATGCCGAAGCATCGATGACAACATATAAAACGGCGTACGGGGAAATGCTTTACTCTTCTGATGGGCGTTCGCTGGCTCAGTTCTCGTTTTCTGATGATGTGTTTAGCGTTGTACGAACGGGTATTCCGGCAACAGCCTATTATCAGAGCGATACAGAGTTTCCCCAGGCTCTATTTGGATATATCGCGACTGATGACATATTGGTGTTGGCGAATGGCCTTAAAGGGTTTCTTATCGAAGATGATGAGTCATATCGCGATCGTATGCAGATTGCAGCGGCGGCGGGGCGTAGCAGCGTAAGCGCTGCCAGGCCGGGTATCAAAAATGCGGTGCTGGCAGTAGATGGCGTCACATTTGCTGATGTTGTAAATAACCGGGATATAGAAACTAACGCGGCGGGGATCCCCGGTAAATCAGTGCAGGTCTTTGTCGCAGGTGGCGATGCAAATGCTATCGCACAGGCTATATATGGGGCTGCGGCTGGTGAATGTGGATTTTATGGCGATCAAGCCGGTACGGCGACTGATGGCGAAGTAACTGAGACAGTTTATTTTAGCCGTCAAAGTTTCCAGCTAATTTACGTTTCAGTGTCTGGCGATGTCTGGGACAAAGAAACTACAGGCCGACCAGATGACTATATCAGCGTGGCGCAGAATACAGTTGCAGCGTTTATTGCTACGTTGGGAGTTGGTAAAGATGTTTTCGCTGGTCAAATTTATGCTCATTTACTGATTGCATTTCCCACATTAACCGACGTTGATGTGAAGGTAGGGACCGCTGCGGATCCAACAGGTAAACATGTTCCGATAGACAGCGGGATTGTTGCTGTTACTGACCTAAATTCTGTGGCGGTGGTCTGATGGAGCCAATTATTAAATCGCCGGATGTGCTAGCGAAATCCAGGTACACCAGCAAAAACAGAAAACAACGTAATATTGATATGGTGGCGGGCCTTAAATCAAGTCACGCTAATATCAATCAGGCCATAGAGTATCTTAAAAAAGGGTTCTCCCTTACTGATTCAACAGGTGTTCTCCTTGACGCCTGGGGTGAGCAATACGCTTTAGGGCGAGATGGGAGGGATGATGACACATACCGCGAGGCACTACAGCAGGAGCAAGGGAGTCTCACTGTAGCCGCCCAATCTCGCCCATCCCTGGGGGCGTTTGTGCAGCAGGTTTATAAACTTACCTGGCTACGTCTTGATAAGGTTGGCCTAACCACTGGCGCGGTGGGTGCTGCATTTAATCGTGTTCCTCTGCGAATGGTGTTTGTCCAATTTGGGGGGATGGCTCCGGATATAGAAATTCCTGAAACGCTCGCATCAGCCACATTAGCCGCCGATGTTTACAGCGCGGCGACGCCAGCCAACGTCAAAATGACAAATCATGCGCCAATGTTTCCGGGTAACGTCTTCCCGTGTGTCTGGGGAGGTTCTCAGTACGAATACACGCAAAAAACAATCAGAGCAGCGGATGCAAAAGGGTTGAGGGTCACCGCGACGAAATCGCTATTAACCCGTGTTGCGTGGACGCATTTAAAACGAGGCGCTGGGTTAACAGAGCCGTTCAACACTCTTGTAACAGTAAAGAAAATGGTGGTGAAAAATGGATAGCTGGGCAGATACCGATAAGACATATCCTGGATTGGATAACGCTGAAATCCCGAACAGAGAGGAACCATCACAAGAACTGCAAGCTACGGGGTTTGCGCCGACCTACATTGACGAGCAAGGTAATCTGGTGCTTGGGGACGGAATGACGGCACAGGCGATGAACTTCATTCTTCATGACCTGTACGCAAAGTATAAAGCGCTGTTGGCGAGAGCAAACGCATGAAAAGTTTTGCACGTTTAGATCGGGAATACCGGATGAATGGCGGTGCGGTGGGGAGTAAAACGCAGCCGTCAGCAACTAAACAGTCTGTTGGGTTTGCGCCGACATACACCGATGCTACAGGTAGGGTGGTGCTTGGCGATCCACTTGATGTTTCCGAGCTTAATTTTATCTTTCATGACCTATACGCACAGGCCGATAATATTGACCAGATTTTAACGGCTAAGGGGAAATAATGTCTTTAACACCGGATGAGCTAGTCGCTATATCTGACCTTGAATCAGCAACCATTAATGACGTATCACTAGTGCCTGATTGGGTTCTGCCTGCCGAGGTTCGCGGAAGTGACGCGCCAATTAACAATATTCCGTACCCTCAACACACCATAGACGTGTTTGGCGGCTTATTGGCTGGTAGCTGGGCTCTTGCGTTTCAAAACCCGCTACAGCGCGTTGTGTGCGAACTGGAGATATTCCACGGGGAGAATGCTCCTGTGTCGATGCCGCCTGATTTGTCTGCGCTTGAATTATCGGTTACCGGCTTTGATAAAGCGGTAATCTTTTGCCCGGCAAAAACAGCCACTGATACCGCGCCAGATGACTATTTCGGGCTGTCGGTTTCCGGCGTCACACCTGTCTATAAACTCGGCGGAAAGCGTCGATTCCTTGAGCAATCGGGGTTGGTGGTAATTCCACTGACAATAATACTGTTATCAACACAGAAATTAAGTGACGAGGAAGTCAGCCGGGCACTTTCAGTGACGCTCAAGCGTAAAGACGAATCACAGACCGATATTGCGCCAATTATCAGCGGCATGGTGTATAGCAACCCATTACCGTCAGCACGAGATATAGCGCAGGCATCGTGACCGCTGAGAAATAAAAAAGGCATTAATAAGTTTTGTGGCAACATTCCCCCGGTTTGTTAATAACAATTCGGGGGTTTGTTTTTTATGAAAATGACAACGCGCAAAAAACCGCAATGGAAAGACCTTTATCACAATGGTGTGTTCACGCGAGTGGTCGCCGTAAAGAATGACCGTGGGCGCTGGAGCTTGTTCGGGGTTCATCGGTCAGTAGGGGCGGCTATGTTTGTTGAAGCCGCCAGAGGCGGTATCAGAGAATGGTCGGGGCTAAGCTACCTGGGTGATTTCTGCGATTCAATGGGTGTTTCTCTATGGGAGGTTCATCATAAGAGCGCCCAAAAAGAACAGGCCGCATAAATGCGGCCTTTGGAGTTATTCAGGCTGCGGGGCCAGCGAGCCGGGCAGTACTTGCCGAATTGCATCTGGTTGCGCGTTATAGAACTCAATGTAACGCGCATCAGATTGCTCAATTTCAGTTGAGTGCGCTTGCGGGCACGAGAACACCGAAACAACGGATTTACCATCTTTTGTTAATTCAACAGAAATCAAATTGAGTACCTCGATATGACAATTGATGCCGACCATGATTGAACAACCGAGCCGTTTGGGTTTATGTCGTAATACATAGTCTGCGGAGTAACCAGGGCCAAGCTTGAGAACTGCCCATACACGCCGAGCCCCGTGTTTCCTACGTAGCCCCCGATAGAAATAATTCCTGCGCCCGACGCTCCAGAGGCAACATCAATAATCAGGCCGCCGGTCGCCGCCGTTGAATATAGCGAGCCGTAGCCGCTGATATCAGTTGCGTTTTTTGGGACGATCCCTGCAATAGACAACGCTGTTAGCGACGTGATTTGCGACGTCGATGTTAACGCTATCTGGCGCGGGAATGATACAGACCGCCCTGTTTGATACCCCGCGACGAACTGTGAGCCTGAAACCCGCCAAACGCTGACCAATGCGCTTGCAGTGTAGCCAGCTGGCATATTAGCGCCGCCGTAAAGTTCTGGCGCATTAATGCTTGTTGCATCGACCGCGAGCAATGCTGACGTGTTTGTCGTTGGGTTGAAAATCGCATACAGCGCAACAAAACCAGACGCTGGAACCGTCCCAGCATCCATCCCGCCTGCACCTACCGCACCGAGATTCACTGTCTTATTGAATGCGCTTAGCCTGTACTGCTGGCCTGTTGCTGCCTCAACGATTAGCTCGTCTGCTGTGAATGTCGCTGTTGCTGCTGCGGCGCTGATGCTCATGCGAGCGTTTAGTGACGTCCCAACGACCCCGGAGAATGATTCTCTCAATTGAAGATTTGATAGGGCTTCTGCAATAGCAGCAGTACCGTCAGCTTTAATGTCAGCAAAAGGATTGATTCGGGATAAGGGACCACGCCACGAAGTCCATTTATCGCCGTTTCTAGTTGAAGTTAAAAAGATAATTGAATCAGATATAAAAAATCGCCGAGCTGGTGAGCCTGAGGGAAGTATTAATACGCCGCCCAGGCTATCGGGTGATGATGCATTCGCTGGTGGGATTGGATAGATGCCTGGTGATAAAATGGCGTTGATATCATCACTGACACCGACGGTCAATTTCATCATCAGCGAACCGTAGTTATTTTCTGACATAGACACCTCTTCTGATTTGGTTGGGTGTCATTAAAAGCGAGGTTAGGGGCAGCATACAGCAAAGCGGCGAGCGGTAATGCCGCCAGACGGCGCTGGCGGCTTGCGGATGGTTTCAGGCTATCATTTCGAGACAAAGCTGATAAAGATGCTCCTGCGAGCCGTTGAGCGCTTTAAATGCGCTCTTTCCTCCGCATGTTCCATCGGCATGAACAGGAACAAGCCAGGGATAGGCGGCGCGGACTGATGCCGGTGCAGCGTGCTGATGATGACCATCGCACAAGGGCAGGATAAAAGCATGTGCGCCGTCAGCCGTTCTGCCGCTAATGTGATGAATGGTCGTATTCTCGTTAACGACACCATGCACATAACAGGCGATACAAGGCAGGGAGCCGATTTTATTCATTATCCTGCGTTCTGCTGCGGTTGGCGTTCGCCCCTTCAACCCACGGCATTTAATCGGCTTTCTTTTTGCTCGTTCCGCGCTGTTTTCCTGTCGTTTTCGTTGCTTTTCATACTGTTCGGCTCTCCAGTTTGGGTCCGCGAGCTTTTCGCGCTGGCGGGCAATGGCCCGCGCCTGATATTCACGCTGCTTGTCGTGGTGACACTGTAACTTTTCTTGTGCGGTTTTCATGACCGTTACCCCACATATCAGTAAGGCAGGTCAGATTCAGGAATGTATACAGGGGTTTCGCTGGTTAACCCGTTACTCTCAACATGCAAAATAAGCGTGTCGATGAAGCCGGATGTATGGTCGTCGCAACGTTTCGCGATTTCGCGTAGCTGTTGCAGTTTGTCGGGAGTGCTGGCGTTACCACGCGTAACCTCGATCGCAATCGCGGCTTTCTGACTCATCGTGTCAGTATCAGCGGCGATAGTGTCAGCCAGATTTCGGGCGGCGGTCATATCGGGTTTGGCCTTAACGTCGCCAGCCATCAGGGATAGGGTGTAGAAGTCGCGGCAGGCATTATACCAGTTGCGGCGGTGATAGCTTGTGTCTGCGTGTACCTCACGCATATTGAGGCCGCTAGCTACATGAGCTTCCATCTGACGCATGGCGATTTCCATAATTTCATCATCATGGCCGTTCTCGATAGCGAGGATAAAAGCCTCTTCCTCAGCACTCAGCGGCGTGCAGTCGGGAATAAAAGTACCTGCGGGAACTACTCTGTCGCTGGAATCGCGAACGTTGCTGTTATCAGCAGTGGAAAGCGCAATTCCTGTGAGTGATTCGGCAATATTCATAGCCGTTTCTGCATCAACATGCTTACCTGTGCGCGTATCGATAAGTTCGTCACCATCGGCTTTAAACAGTCCCGCCTGTTGATAAAAACTCTGCCAGTGAACATCTGTCAGCCCATAGCGCAGCACGGTATCGCGCGCCTGTGCTTCATCATCCAGCAGGCCGTTAACATTGCTGATAGTGTCATCTGCGACTTCTGCGGGGGTGCGTAGAAACGGATTGCGGGCTTTCGCCTGGGCGACAATAGCAGAGCCGGTGAATTCGCCTGCGGCAACCAACATATTGAGAATAGCTTCTGGTTTTGTACGAGCGCTGGTGGTCGGCTTCCATTCGCGGCTGCTGTTAAGGGCGCGAGCTTTGCGGCGGTCGCGTTTGCGATCGGCCTGGTCTGCGTCATCATCACCATCAGTGATATCCAGAGCCTGGCGAAGCCCGTAGCGGCGGAAGTAGGTGAAGGTTGCGCCAACTTTCTGGCATTCGTCCAGGCGTTTATCTTCTTTCATGTACGCCGGGAGACGGAAAGAAACCTCTGTGTTGGTCGGGATGTGCAGGAAGGTCGTCACCATTTCGAGCGGCAATTCGTCGCCTTTTGCAAATTCCTGTTTCAGCATCAGGCCATGCTGATAAATCGGGTCGCGGAGCGCGTCCAGCATCTGGGCCAGGCTGGCGTGGGTAAAGTCGAGGGCTTCGTTGTAGCTGTCACGCTGCGGGTTTTTAACCATGTGGGTCATGTGCGCCAGCGCTTCAAGGACGTTAGCATACTGCTTACCGGGAGCGACGTAGACCTCTTGTGCTGCGGCGGCGGGCTGCTGTACTTCTGTTTTTTCGCCCTGATTTGAGTGGTTTTTATGAACGGGTATCATTGCTGCGCTGGCATAGCCTGCGGCTTTAAGGGCAGTAATGGTATGCGCCAGCAGTTCGGCAGTGTCAGGGATAGACAGTAATGTAGACATGGTATGCTCCTTCTTGTGAGACTGAATCCCCACTTTTGAGATGGGGCGGGGTGGAGCTCAAAACCGCAAGAAGTCGGCGGACTTATTCACAGACGGAGAGGCCTGCTATTCGTCGCACTCCACCCCATAATTCAGCACTCACGTAGCCGAAACTACCAGAGCATAAATTCTGGGCACAAAAAAATCACGCTGACGGGGTGATTTACCGCTTCTTGTAAGGTGTTTTGAGCACCTGATATAGATCTTATTTCAACTACAAATTAGAATCAAGCGACAATTAACCATGCACTGAGAATGGATATGAATACCTACGGATTAGATGCGCATACTTTCGGGCTTAACGTTATTTTGTTCGCCGAGAAGTTCTCACGCGAGTTTCAATGGAAAACGGAACAGGAAAGAGCGGTTTTTCAGGTGACAGTCCAGAACGTACTGAGAATGACAGATAGAGCGGAAAAATTCGTTAGCGACTTCTGCTCCGAAACTGGTTATGACAGGGCGCAACAAAATCAAATGATGAGTGAAATGTTCTATAAATGGGATGAGCATGTTTCAAAATTAAAACGCGGATAACTGATATACCCGCTGGCGAAAGTTCCGAGAATAGACACAAAAAACGTTATTGTTGCCACAATATCACTGTAACTCGTTAGGGGATCTTTATGTCTTATGCGGAATTTGTAGCAACACTGGCCTTAGGAATATCGATAGGGAGCGTGCTTTCCTGTCTTTGGTTTGCTTGGCTATCCAGGCGCTGCTGATACACGTAAGAGCTTATATAAACTACAAATAAGTAAAAATAGGCGAGGGTAATATTTTTGATGTGAGGTGATAGTTGTGGGTATAATCCCGCTCGGTGCTTGAGGCTATCTGTCTCATGTTACCGTGCGACAGATAGATAAAAGCCCCGAAGGTCAATTTTCATTAACCAACGAGGCCTCTAATCTTGCGTGACAACACGATTATAGCCTCCCAAAAGCGAAGGAGGCAACTTTGTTTTACAAAGGAGTATTTTTGTTCATCGCGATTTTTATCGCGGCGTTACTGGCGTACACCGCCCTTAATCGGACGCTTTGTGAAGCGTCAATAGGTCAGGGAGGGGTGCAAGTAGCGGCAAAGTTTGCCTACGAAGCTAAGGAGAGTCGCTAAATCAGGGCGGGGAGAAATCCCCGCCTTTCATACTGCGACGCATGGCCTAAGCACCTTTTGAATGCCGCTCCTTCGGGGGCGGCTTTTTCGTTTGAAAGGGCCGCACTTCAAATGCCACCTATCCCTCTCGCACAGTTTTTTGATTACCAGCTTTGCAAACACAATAATTGCCTCACCTTTTAGTGAGATTGCCATTGCTTTACCCTTTGTGATGTTGAGCCATTCCGCCCCCGGAGTGGCTTTTTTTTATTTGTACTACACGCCAGCGGTAACGCCGTTTTCGATCCTCCAGTTTCCTCGCTACGCTGCAAGCCTCACAAAGGGGGCATTGTGACCATAAAAATAAGTAAGCGCGATGATGCATTTGCAAAGCTGGTAGCTGAGGAGAGGGAGGCTCCAGGCTTTAGCTATGCCAGGTCGCGTAGTAGAGATTACAAAGGGTTTAACGATGATTTTCAGGCTGAAAAGTTGCTCAAAGACAACGAAATACAGCAGGCAGTCAGCGTTTACCGAAAGCACATCATTGCAAAAGATATCGTTGGCAGGCAGGAGGCATTGATTGACCTGTCTGCGCGTTTTCGCGCGCCGGATGCAACGGCGGTCATGCTGGAATTGCAGGCGCTGGAAAAAATGCGTCTTGATCCTGAAGTATTCCGAAGCCGCCTGGCGGCGATCGACACCAGAGCCGTGAAAAACATCAAGCGCACAAAGCACGGATGGCAGGTTGAAGGGCTGGATAAGTCCAATCTCGCCGCGCGGATCCTCACGCTGGCGGGCGTCGATATCAGCAAGCCGATAACGGACGAGGGCAAACGAATCGCGCGCGAAACGCTAACGGACCTCTACAGGGATATGGGCGGCAATGACGGCGATTGAATTAGCGACAGATGACGACTTAGAACGCCGCAGTTACTGGCTATCTGACAAAAAGAAGATGGCAGAGTGGCGTCGCACCATGCGCGTGCTGACAACCCAGCCTCATCGCGTTAAATGTCTGCGTGGTGGGCGAGGTTCAAGTAAATCATGGCGTATCGCTGAAGCGCTGATTGAAATGACTGTCCGGTATGACTTGCGCATTTTGTGTTTGCGTCGAGTGCAGAAATCAATCGATGCGTCATCACATAAGCTGCTAAGCGATACCATTCGCCGCCTGGGCTATGAATCTGAATTCACCATCACAAACAACAGCATAAAAGCGAAATCAGGCGCTGAATTCCGGTTCCTGGGCTTTCAGTCAAACCTCGACAGTATTAAATCAATCGAGGGTATTGATATCTGCTGGGTGGAAGAGGCCCACGCTATTACCGCCGAAGCATGGGAAACCCTCGCACCGACGCTACGCCGTGAAGGCGCTGAGTTGTGGATTACTTTTAACCCGGCTTTTGCCTGGGATGAAACATACGTGCGTTTTGTGCTTAACGCTGAGGACGATTGGTTTGTAGAGGAGGTGAACTGGTATCACAACCCATTCTTTAACACGACGCTAAACAAAGAGCGCCTTTACACACTGAAATATTACCCCGACCGCTATGACAACATCTGGAACGGTGTTCCCGTCAATGATTTGCCGGGCGCGGTTGTTCATCGCGGGAATCTTGAGCGGCTGGTTGTCAGCCCTGATTCTAAGCTGGCGAAAGCCTGCCGCACTGGCGTTAAAACGGCTGTACTCGATGTTGCTGATGATGGCGATGATGATTCGGTGTTGTCGTTCTTTAACGGGCGTTTTTTGTACCGTGTGGAACGTTTACAGGCCCGCGATACCGTGCAGCTAGCCGTACAGGCTCTTAAATTGGCAGAGGCAGAAGGATGTAGCGTCCTGATTTATGACTCTGTTGGGGTCGGTTCCGGCGTGAAGGGCGAGCTTAACAAATATGAGGATTCAGACATTGAATTCCGCAAATTTGTTGCTCAGGGCAAGGTGCAGCGGAAAACAACGCGCTATCGCGGCGGGCGGATGAATGAAGAAACATTCCATAACCTGCGGGCGCAAGCGTGGTGGGCATACCGCGACGCGGTCAATGATACGGTCCGTTGGCTTGAAACCGGCATTATGCCGCCAGATGGTCTGTTTGCGATATCCAGCGACATTCCGCGCCGCTATCTCGATCGCATCATGTCCGATTCGACAGGCGTTATGTGGGAAACCACGCCGGAGGACAAAATCATTATCGAAGAGAAGAAAAAAGTTAAAAAACGGCTCGGTGTGTCCACTGACTACGCCGACGCCATATTCCCGCATCTGGTCCGTATGAAATCAGGAATTATCCAATGACGAGCAAAGCAAGCCTGATTCCCGTTGAGGGGATCCTGACTAAAGAGGGCGTACAGCCCGCACAATATAACCACGACGGCTACGTAAGCATGATGACGGCGGCGGCGGGTGGCCTTTCAAAAGGCGCGGCGGGAATGGGGTCACCTACCGCTAACCGCATGAAAGCGCGTGCAACTGAGGGCATGATTCCGCTAGTGGCTGCGATGGCTGGGGAAATGTCCGGCATAGGCTGGCGCATTATCAGCGAACCGGTTGCCGCTGCGATGCTTAATCAGTTTGCTGTGGTGACAGATAACCCGGATGACGCACTGAAAATTGAGTCGCTATTTAGCGACATGCGCGTGTGGCAGTGTGTTGAAAAAGCTGTAGTGCTCAAACGTCACATGGGATGGTCAGTGCTCGTGATGGGTGATGAATGGGTACGAAGCCACGGCGCGAACTGGGTGACACCGTCCAATGATTGGTTTACCGATTACAACTCCCCGCAGTTCGGTCTGCCGGAGGGGTGGCGCATTCAGCTAAAAAGCCCGATAGGCGGTGAGGTCTTCATTGAGCAAGAGGATTCTATCTTGTTTGGGGATCCAGAATACCAGCCGATTTACGCCAGCGTTGGTATTGAATTTGGCGCGCCGTTGCTTAGTAAGCCATATGCAGCATTGCAGCGGCTTGGTCTGTCTCATGAGTTAATCATTAGTATTTTGTCTTTGTCTGTTCAGGATATTTATCAAAAAGAAGAACTTACCGAAGATTTAAAAACTGCGAAAGGTGAGGCCAGTGTTGCGCGTCGCATTGGCGGAATTGCCGCGACTCGTCATCTAAATGACATGATAGCCATTGATTTAAATGAAAAAATATCACGTCTTCAAACATCAATGACAGGTACAGCCGACCTTGTTGATATGGCTATCAAGCTGGTGTGCGCTGAAACAGGATTTCCGATCGCAATGCTGGCAGAGCGCAAGGGCGGGCTATCAAACAGTGATACCAGCGCTGATGCGCAATGGCAAAACCTTGTATCTCACATCACAACAAATGACATTATCCCTGCTCTCAAAAAGCTGGCGCTGCGCTATCTTGGCATACGGGCAAATTTCATTCCGAATAAGTCGCAAGGGCAGATAGACCGGGAAGTTGACCGGGACAAGAAAGTTGCTGAAACCGTGCAGATTTACTACGGCATGCGGGCTATAACCAGCGAAGAGGCCCGCGCCACGGCAAAAGAAACGGACGCCGTCGTTTTGCTGTCTACCACTGCGCCAGCCACTGGAACCATTGATGGTCAGAATGACCATAGTTCAGACCAGAATCAGGGAAAACTAAACCAGAATAACGCCAAAGACGATAATAACGAGGCCAATAATGGCAAAGAGTGAGCCACGATATGACGCGGGTTACCCGCTGGCTGTCGAGGCTGTATACGCTCAGCGCCTGGGGGATAACGCTCAACAGTTTGGTAAGTGGGTTCGCGATGCCTGTTTAAAAACTTACCGGGCAATTGGCAGGGCTGGCGCGGTCATCAATACTGATGCCGCCGATGGGAAAGATGTTTCTGTTGATGACCTGCTGGGGGAGTTAGTAGCCGCCGCAACGGTTAAAAAAGTGCGCATTTATATTCGCCAGCAGATGGGGGCGAACTACTCGAAGCTACCGCGCAGCAGGCAGGAAACCATCATTCGTGCTGTGGCTATGGAAATTGCGCCGGATTCGGCGCTCTTTCTCCGTGCTGTTCCCGCATTGCTCAAAGATGGTGAATTTGGAGCCGTACCCGCGTATGCATTCAGTGAAGTTCGGCGTCAATCAGCTATTAGCCTTGCGAAAGCCGTTGCGAAGGCTAATAACACCTCTCCAGATGCTTTTATACGGGCCATTAATAAAACTGCTGATGATGTGCAGGCCGCTATCGTCAACGGAAGGTTTGGCCTCACTGACGCTTATTACGATAGCTATTATCAGCGTTTCCGGGTCAACGGTGCTGCGCTGGTTGACATGCGAACAGGAGCACCGGCTACGGCTGACGCGGCGGGGGTGATATCAAAACCGCTGCTATCTCTAACAGAAACAATACGGGAAGCCAGCATAGCGCCATCACTGGCGGCGGTCGATTCCGCCAGTACTCAGCTTGTTAACTCTGCTGTCGATGATTTCCGGTTAATTATCCGCGCGGCGGCAGGCGTTGAGCTTGCGCCGGGCGTCACATTACCCCATGAGAGCATGGCGGACCTTATTTCTGTCGATATCTATGACGGTGATAAAAAACTGCTACAGCAAACCAGCGATTGGCTTGAATCAACAATGGGCCGGATGCAAGGCGTTAGCGAAGATGCCCTGCATCGCGGCATCAAGACCATGCAGCAGGGGCTACGCGAGGGGCGCGGTGTTGACTACATAGCTGACAAACTTGCGATCGAAATGGATATTCCCTATCGCCGGGCTCGTAACGTTGCCCGTAACGAGATTGGTAATCAGGCCTGGAATCTGGAAGAGGCTAACGCCCGCGCCGGGGGGATGGAATATTACCGCTGGCGGGGGATGTTAGACGAACGCGAGCGAAAATTGCATGTTGTGCGGGAGGGAGAGGCCTATACGCTGACCAGACCGCCACGCGACGGAAACCCCGGACAACCCCACGGTTGCCGATGTTATCCAGAGTGGTTGTTCTCTGCGTCAGACGTTGCAAACGCGGAGAAAGAAATTGCAGCAAGAAACCCCCGTCAATCTTGACGCTATCAAGCAATGGACGATAACCCCAGAGGGTTATCTCCAGATTGATATTCCGATCGCCCGTCCGGGCGTGCTGGTTTATGACCGCAAGCGCGGTGACGCATTCACGGCTAAAGAGTACCGCTCAGCCGATGAATTGTTTAACCAGGACTCAATGAATACCTTAATTGGCAAGACTGTGACGGTATCACGTCATCCCCCTGGGGCGGTTAATTCAAAAAATTACCGTGCGGTAAATGCTGGGATTGTTACGGCGGCATATCGGCAAGGCGATGACCTGATGGCGACGGTGCAAGTCCGGGATGAACAGTCGATTCGCCTCATAAAGCAGGATAAACGTCTGCGAGGTGCGTCTGCTGGTTATGCAGTCAGAAATAAAATTAAGCGCGACGGGGTTTCCCCTGATGGCGTTCAGTTCGACACGGTGAATGAAGGTCTTGAATATGACCATGTAAGCATCGTGCGTAACCCACGAGTTAAAACAGCAACATTCAATCTGGACGGTGAACCGATGGAACTAGATGAGGCGTTAGCCGAAATCGAAGCACTTAAATCGACAAATCAGACGCTAACGAGTGAGCTTAGCACTGTACGCGGTGATTTACTGAAGGCAAATAATCGCCTTATCAACATGGACTCAGCAAGTACAGAAGCGTATGAGCGCGGCGTTACTGATGGTCGCCAGGAGCACCAGCTTAAAGAAGCTGCTAAGCGCCTGAATATCAATACTGACAGCCTGGGTGATATTACTCTGGTTAAGCAGGCCATCATCAGGAAAGCGAATCCCGAAATTAATATGGATAGCTGGAGCGATGAACAAATTGATGTTGCTCTGTCGATGGCGCTGGTGGCCTGCGGTAAGAAATTCGACCAAACCCCGCGTAATCCTCGCGGCCTCAATACCGATGAGCAGGGAAATAACGATAAAACCGCGCATCAGGAATATCAGGCCCGCACCTTAGGTCACAAAAAACAGGCGGCGAAATAATGCAAACCACTATTAAAGATGATTTTGACGCTGGCTTGCCGGGCGACCTGGTTGTACTTCCGTCTTTCCGTTCTTCTGCTCGCGTTAGCTCGCGTCGTGCAGGCGGCGAGGTTGCTCCGGGAGACGCCGTAAAACTGACTTCTGGTAACGACTCGACCGTTGTTGCGCTGGCTGACGCTGACGCAGCTACTGATGCAATTGGTGTTGCTGTTGGCGCTCATTCAAACATGCCCGCGACGCCTGGATTCGGCAGTAATGTCAAAATTGGCGTCGTGACGATTAATTGTCCGATCGGCATTGTAGAGCATGGGCCAATCCGCGTTGCCGTGAAATCGGGCGATCTCCCGAAGGTCGGCGACCTGGCTATTCCGAAGGGCCGTAATACCACCACCGGCTATATGGAGTGGGGTGTTGCCGGAGCAGATGAAAAAACACGTTTTCGCTTTGATACGCCTGTACAGCGTGGCGGTACAGCGGTTGTTATTGTGACCGATGGTGACGTTCTGGCGGCGGGCTATCCGCGTGATGTTCCGGTAACTGGTGTAACCGTTGCCCCTAAAACGGCATCTGTCGCCGCGGGTGACACTCAACAGTTAACGCCGACTATCACGCCGGATGACGCCAGTAACAAAGATGTTACTTATCAGTCCAGTAACGCGAACGTCGCAACCGTCGATGCAAACGGCTTGGTGACTGTCGCGGCTGGCGCGGCATCAGCAGACACCGCGACTATCACCGCCAAAACAGAAGACGGTGGCTTTACTGACACCGCTGTAATTACCGTCAGCTAACAGGGATTAAATTAATGAACGAGAAATATATTGCTCAGTTAATGGCGCAATTACTGGCGGAGGCGCAAGCGGGCGGCTCTATTCCAAACCTCAATACCGATGAACAGGGGCTTATCTTTGCCCGTGACCTGATTTCCATGTCGAACGATGTTTACATGGAAGAAATGCCCGCGCCCGTCGCACTGACGATGTTTGCGCAAGAGCCGGGCATCAATGAGGGCGCAAAATGGGCGGGTTATCGCATGTATAGCGCTGCGGGCATGGCAAAAATCATGGCGGCATACGGCACTGATATGCCGATGATGAGCGCGAAAGGTAAAGAATACTTTGCGCTGATGTACGACATTGGCCTGGGCTATGGTTACACCTATTCGGACGTATTGGCGGCAGCTATGTCCGGTACACCGCTTGATAACATCCTGGCGCTGAATACCCGTGAAGCGCATGAGCGTACCGTAAGCAATCTGCTGTGGCGCGGTAACAGTGAATATCAGATTGTCGGCTTTATAGAGCATCCAAACATTCCAAATGTGGCTGTAGCTGGTGGCTGGGCGTCTGCGGATGGCGACAAAATCTGTGATGATGCCTCGGCGATAATCTCTGCGGTTAACTCCACCAAAATCTACCAGGTGAATGAGTTCCATATGCCATCTAAGGCTTGGTCTCGCGTTCAGGGTCTTCGTTTATCTGGTACGTTTGGTACTGTTCTGGCGTTCCTTCGTCAGTCATACCCGGAAATCACCTTCCGCAAAAACTCCGATCTGGATGATGACGGCATCTGTATTGCGCTGGATAACACCCGTCGTCATTTCGCCCAGGCTACGCCTATCCTGTTCCGTCAGCTACCGGTTCAGCGTTCCGGGCTCGACCTGTCTATCCCTTGCCTGTCAAAAACCGCTGGCGTGATTGTTCGCGCTCCGCTGGCTGCGGCTAAATCATCGAAGGTTATCTAAATCATGGCTGATAAAGAAACTGCATTCCTGACTAACACTACCGAAGCACCGATCCACATCGGGGCTAAAAACGACGAAGGCACAGTAATCACCATCACCGTTGCCCCGCTGGAAGCGGTGGAGGTTGATAAATCCACGCTGAATATCGGCGGTGTTAAGCAGTTCATTGACGAGAAAAAGCTAAAAGTTATCTCTGCGGCAGAAGCAAAAAAGCTGACCAAAGAGCACGACGGTATTATCAACGACGACGACGAATAAGGCGCTCTCATGACGGTAAATGATTGGTTAGCCATTCTGTTACCGGGGGTATCACTGAATCAGGGCGCTATTAGCGCCCTTTCTTCTGAGTGTATGAGGCGTTATGACCTCAGAGCAGCAGGAGAGGACGGTTACGACATCGAGCGGCTAAAAGCCCTGTACGTTGCCGCTAATCTCGCCCCGATAGCAGTTGAAGGAATTAGCGCCAGCGTGCGCGGTATATCGAGCCGCCGCGAGGGGAAGGTTTCAATGACTTACACCGAAGCAGCGCAGAAAGCAGGCTGGAAAGGTACGCAGTGGGGGCAGGAGTTTCTCGACGCAATAGGCAGCTTGTCAGGCGGCTGTATTGTTGTCGGTCATGCCAGCTAACGGAATTTTATTCTGAAAAGTGCGAATGGCCAGCTATGGCGCCCACGGTTAAAAAGAAGAAAAACAAAGATTTTACAGTGAAATATTCCAAAAGCTAGCAAATGCGATTGAGGGGCGATCTATGCGAGGTGGAGCCAGGTTTGAAACTCGCGGCGCTGACCGCGTTATTCGTCAGCGAATAAAGGCGCTGGCAGGGATTTCTATCACAGTTGGTATTCATCGAGGAAAAACCAATGACGGTATTGATGTTGCCACTTATGCGGCATGGAACAACTTTGGTACTAAAAATGCTATGGGGTGGGAGTTAATCCCAGCCAGACCATTTATGCAGTACTCAGCAAACAAAATAGCTGGATGGATGAAAGGGAATGAATATCAGCAAATTATCTATTCGGTAATGTCAGGCAAGCGCACGCCGCAGCAAACAGCCGCAATTATAGGGTTAACTGCATCCAGAATGACTAATCAGATCATGCACACATCCAGTCTCTATAAACCCAATTCCCCTGTAACAATCGCCAGAAAAGGCACCGGACGGCGTGTTCTTGAAAGTTCGGGCTCTCTGTTCAGGTATGGCGCAACATTTAAGGTTCATAACCAATGAGACGATTAGTTCAGTACTGGCAACCTCTACCAGCTGAGAATGTGGGAGGCATTACCCGCCAGGAATATTCAGAGCAACATAGCGCATTTCTCAGCATGCAGCCGGTTGATGGTAATGGGTCGTTTCGTCAATACCTCGCGGCCCGGAAACCGCATGAGTACATAGAGGCAATAGGTGAAACCGACCTCGCTGTGACTGAGGAGGGGGCACATAACGGGGCTCTGGTGCTTTGTGGGGGCAAATATTACGAAGTGGTGCAGCGCCAGGAATGGCAGAACGGCGTCATTAACCATTTTGAATATCTGCTGTTCATGATGAAAGAACGGGACGCGCTGGCGCTGGTGGGATAATGGTTGTTTATACGGTAAAATTAATGACCGTTGACGGGGAGGTTTTATACCCTGATTACCGGGCCGAAAAGGCGACATTCAATGCGAACGGCAACACTAAAGATATTCTATTCACTCCGTATAATGGCAGCGACACCGCTTTTATAACTGCGATCGAACTGTCTGACGACAGTGCTGCTGTGATTTCAATTCCAGCAGATTTAGCTCTATCGGTTGGCTGTGTTGTCAAATTTCCGGCTGGAACACTAAAGCCCACTGACAGCAAGGCTAGCCCGGTAATGCTAACGGGTGCGCCTTACGTCGCACTTGTGCGCCTGCGCCAGGCTCTGATGCAACTGGTAGGCGACAGCCCGCTTTACGCAACACAAAAACTCCCAGAACCAAAGGAGCCGTTTACCGCGCTGCATCTGCTTAGCTCAGGCCGGGAAACATTCCCCTTTGCTAAAACATGGGATGGCGATTATAGGGTTTATCACTATAACTGCACCGCCAGCGTACTCTTAATCCGCTCATCTGATGATGCTCATGGGTTCCTTGAAAACTTCATGTATGAAGTGGATAGCACTGATGGTGATATCTGGCGGTTTGAAAATAATTGCGAGATTGACCGCTCAGGCGATTTCGAGAATACCACCCCCCTAATTGATAACCTCGTATACCAGCAAATGGCGCAGGTGACATTAACCCTGCAATTTGTTTATCAGCACTACAAGCGCGAGCGCTGGATTGACAGCGCAACAGTGGAAAAGGGCAATAAGGTAACGATCGTTATCAAAGGTGCATAAATGGCTAGTTTAAGCAGACTCTTTAGCGTAAAAATTTCGCGGCAGACTACAGCCGCGCAATATGGCGTGTTTGGCGTTGGGATTGTTCTCGCGCCGGGCGCTGCATTCTTTGGTTTGAAATATTCGGATTACGAAAAAGCTGAATACGATAACTTTTATGACCTGTATCGGGTTTATTCGGGCGAGACGGCAGCAGATGACGCCGCTGCTGATGGCATTTCTGGCGATAATTTGCTGGCAGTTCAAGCATATTTCTCTCAGAAACCAGCCCCTAATACGCTGGTGGTCGGGGATATGTCAGCGGTCTACACCTCGACAGCTATCGCATTAAACGGCGTACCCGTGGTGGATGCGCCAGCGGCAACAAAAGCGGCAATCGGCTATCTGGTCGATAAAGAATACCGGTTCGCCAGCTTCGACGGCAATACGTGGACGGGGAGTGATAGCGCAGGCACGGATATTGCGGCTAATCCTGATGTAGAGGGGCTATTTACAGTACCTGGGCGCATTGTCTATCTGGAAGGGGCAAACGTCGTGCATGCTAAATCGACGGCGGTTGCGGCGGGAACTCAGGCCGCGATTGCAGCGATTAAAAATCAGTACAACAAGTTCTTTATGTGCATGACACCATTGCGCATTTTGTCTGTTCAGAAAGCAATCTCGGATTGGGTAGAAACGCAAATCGATAAAATGGCCGTGTTTATCGACGATTACACCGCGACGGATTGGGCAACTGATAACATTTCCAAATATCTGCAAGATAAAAACTATTCGGGCTCTTTCGCTATTACCACCAAACGCGCTCAAAACTTCCTTGATGCGGCGCTGGCAGGCCGTTGTCTGGTCATGCAACCCGGTTCAGAAACCTGGGCGATTAAGACGCTGAGCGCGGTTCAGGCTGATGATTTTGAAGAAACTGATTATCAGAAAATCAAGGCATTTAACGGCAACACCTTCGAGGATTACGGCTCCGGCATTACGGTAACCTATCCGGGAACGTGCGGCGACGGCGAATCTATTGAGGTTGTTCGCTTTGCCTATTGGCAGGCAGACAAGATGCAAAAAGACCTCGCAACTCTGTTTGTAAATCGCAACAAAATTGGTCATGACCTACCGGGTTATGAAGTGGTAGCCCTCAAGATGGAAAGCTCCCTGCAAGCGGGTAAAGACGCTGGCGGCATTATGAAGGACTTCACCGACGACAACGGCGACCTGGTACGAGGCTTCACGGTAACGCGTCCGACAATGTCACAGGTCAGCGCTCAACAGCGTATCAATGGCGATATCACTATTCCGTTTTCTTTCTATCTTCGCTATGCCATCAAGCATGTTGATGCTGTCGGCACAGCCATGACTTACGGGATTTAATTATGTATCTGGGCATCATGTCATCTAAAGATTGGCTAATTACTGTCGGCGTCATTCCGGTGGTCGGTCTGGCTAAAGACAGTAATATTGTCGTTGAAGTGCCTAACGACAAAATCAGTGTTACATCCGGCATCGGCGGGGATTGGTCATTTGTTGAGGATCCGAGCGAAGAGGGCGCTGTAACCTTCACGACTCAACGTAACTCACCATCTATAACGGCGCTGGCGCTGTTGCAGAGAACAGGGGGTGTGATTCCGGTATCGGTCACAAATACCCGTAATTTATCAGTACACCGCCTGGGCTACGCAATGTTTGCACGACAGCCAACTGACGGCGCAAATAACGGCGCTGGCGCTCAGTCGCTGGAATGGAAGTTAATAACTGGCGAGATGGATTCAACTATTCAGGGAGTTAATCTGACAAATGGATAGTCCAATTAAACATGTCGAAGTAAACGGCAAAAAATATTGCCTTATTCGCATGAGCGCATTTGATGCGATTCATTTTAATTTGCGTGTCGCCGAAATTCTGTCTAAACACGGTATCAGCCAGGTAGAAAGCATCCTGACGATGTCAGCTAAAATCTTTGGCGTGCTGAATCGCGAAGACCATGACGAACTGCTTTTCACGTTGCTTGAAAAATCGCGGGCGCAGGACGTCGAAAGCGGTAATTTCCTTACCTGCTGGGATGAAGTTAACCTGCACTTCACCCCGGAAAACATCGCTGATGTTTATCTGATTGCCCTGGAATGCCTGAAACTTTCAGTGCTTCCAGTGACAGCCGGTTTAAAAAAAAATATTGGTCTGGACACAGCGACAACAATGCAGGGAGCCATGCGGCAACTGTTCAGCGCCTTGCTGAAAACCTTGAGCCATCCATCCGCGCCGAACTCGTCATCTGGCGAGTGATTGAAAGCGGCCTGATTAGCTACACAGATGTAGTATCAGGCCGCGCCTCCTTTGATTCCATCATGAGAGCCTCCGCCGTTATCCAGTTTGATAACGCGGTTCAGCACGCCATTAGCAAGGTAAAAAAATGAGCGACCAATCACAAGACCTCGTAACCAAAATTGATGTTATCCCCGACCTCGCCGGGCTCGATAGCTTCGAAATGGCGATCGACAGAGCCACAGCGAAAGTTAATCAGCTTGATGCAGCCATCAAGCGAGTTAATAATCTCAAGCCTGCAAGCCCGTATGCTCCGCGCAGTACATCAGCCGCCCCAACAGCAGCAACCGCCGCCGCCGTCGCAGCTATAACGGCGTCAGGCGCGAATCTGGTTAGTCGTACTCCATTGGCAGACACTGTGAAGAAAGAGGCGCAGAAGGTCGCCCGCGCAGCCGTAGAGGGTACAACTAGTGGTATTTCGGGACTACTACCGCCGCCGTCGCGCCTGCTGGCTGGTGGCGGTGGTTGGTTAATGTTGCCTCCAGCGGCTGGCGGTGGCAGATGGTCTACCGGGCGTGCTGGTGGGCTGTGGGATCCGAGTGCAGGAAATCCACTCACAAAATACGATACATCCGCTGGTAGCTTTTCCCGTACCCCCCTGACACCTACAGCGGAAGCTGTTAAAACTGCAACAGGCGGCAGTGGGTTTAAATTTGGCATCGACAACATGTTAGCTGGAGCGGGAATGACTGCGGGTGTTGTTGCTGGCTACAATGCCATGGCGGACAGCCTGGACACCATCCAGCGACAACAGGCACAGATTGCGAGGCTGGCGCAGACTACCGGTTCAGCGACAGATGCGTTCTTTGCGCTCAATCAGGCCGCAAGCGATGTAAGAAGTGATAGCGGCGCGTTTATTTCCACCTATACCAACATGGCGACCGCGACGCAAAAATTAGGGCATTCGCAAGAGGAAACGATAAAGGCAACACAGGGGCTGGTAGGGGCGTTACAGCTCGGTGGTGGCAGCGCTGAGGCCGTTAATGCGGCGCTGTATCAGATGGGCCAGGCATTCTCATCAGACCGTTTCGGCGGCGATGAATTCAGGTCATTCATGGAAGCGATCGGGACAATGGCGCCAGAAGTCGCTAAAGCGTTTGGGACGGACGTTAAAGGGCTCAGGGCTATGTCAGAGTCCGGGAAGCTAACAGCCGAAACGATGTTTAAAGCCTTTGAAAAAATGGCGGCTGGCAACGCCGAGTTGCTCAAAAAACAGGGCTGGACTTGGGGCCAGGTTACCACCGTCATGAAAAATGATTGGCAGGCATTCCTCGCCCAGGCGACCATCGGCGGCGAGTGGCAAAAATTTACCGATTGGGCGGCTAATACGTTAATTCCCATTGCACGAAGCGCTGAGAAAGAAATAGCCGAATTCTGGGCGACACTGGCGGATGATAGTAAATCTGCGATCCTAATTGGTATATTGGGGGCAGTCGGCGCGGCCTTTACTGCACTGGCTATCCCGGTGCTGGCGGCTCTCTGGCCTTTCCTGGCTATTGGCGCTGCGGTATGGATTGTTTATGAAGCGTTTGTCGAATGGAAAGCCTGGATGAATGGCGAAGGGGGAACAATTTTTGATGGCCTTTTTGGCAGTTTTGACGAATTCGAAAAACGATATCCGGCGATAATGAAGATGCTCCGAGCTATTAGTGGCGGGGCTGACAATGCATCCAAAAACGTTAATAACGATGGAGGGGTCTGGACTCGCCAGAGTGATGACAATGACGCTGGCGGATTATGGAAGCCTCAAAATCTATTCTCTAATGCGTGGGGGTTCTTGAAAGGTCGTGGTAATGACTTCAATCCGCTAAATGGTATTGAGAACTTTCTCAATATGTTTAATGGTGATAGCAGTAGCGCCGCCAGTTTAACCGCACCATCAAAAGGAGGCGTTGTTGTTAACAATACAAACAGTGGCAATCGGGATGTGCAAATCCATGTCAACAGCGCAAAAGAAGCTGCTGATACCGTTAATAATTTGGATAAGCCAGGGGGGATTAGTGATGACTTATCTGGTAACATTGCCGAATCCACGGGAGCGTTATAACTTGATAGGTATAAAATATGACAGGCGGTGAGTTTAAAAAATTTGCAACATTTACGTCCCTTATTACACCACAATTAATTACTGCGTCGTATTGGCTGGCGACTGTACTTATTATTGTCGCGGGAACATGGGTTTGGACAGTTAGCAGTGTTGCAGTTATGGCAGTTTCTCTTATTTTGGTTCGCATTGGATTTGAGCTAGTGATGGTTAGCTTTAAAAACAATGAGTATCTACGTAGAATTTGCGAAGCGGCTGAGGCTAAGAACGAAAATCAGTCCCAGCGGTAACGATATGTAACCCCACTCGCGAAGATGAAAGAATCCCCTCACGTAGGGGATTTTTTTATGGGGTTTGTATGGCTGAATCGAATGACGCGGCAATCAGTGCGCCACGCGACGAAAGGGCTGTGATGGTGTTTGAATCCGGCGTGACAGTGTCACTAAGGCTCAAAACACGAGAAGAACTGAGCGCAAAAAGAACGGTTGCCCTTGGGAAGTTGGAAACCGGCTATAAAATCGCTGATGGCACTGTAGACGATCCAAAGAATATAGCTATCGAGGGCATCATTACAGGTGCGGAGGGGCCATATACATTTGGCTTACTCAGCACCAACCAAAACATGCTGTTTGCGATGAACATCGCGCAGCAGATAGAAGCCGCCTATAACCTGAAAGAGTTTGTGTCGGTTTATACATCCTTCAATGCGATGCCTCAATCTGTGATGACTTCATTAAGTATCATTGCAGAGCCAAAGCGTAAGGATTTGACCATCAAACTGACGGCGCAAAAAGTCGACCTGGTCACGTTCCAACGGTCAAGAACCATCAAATCAAAATCTTCTAGCACGGCAGGGCAGGGGAAAGTCTCGGCTGGTAAAAAGAGCGCTACGCCCGTGTCAGCTACGAAAGAGCCGCAAAAAGTTTATGCGTTAGAAAAACTCCGCCGCCTCGGAGGTGGCCTTTGATGACGCCTGCTTACTATGAAATCAACGTAATCTCTTCTATCCCTGACCAGGAATTTACCACCTCTCTAAACGGCCTGATTTTGAACATGAGGCTGTATTTTTCAGACACAACAAAACTCTGGTGGCTGGCAATATCCAGCGCTGACAGGTCTGTTACGTTGTCACATATTTGTATAAGGCCTGGTGTCTGGCATCCTCTAAACGGTCGATATCCTGGCTATGCAGGTGCTGGAGCTGTGGGGGTAGCGCGTCTACGTCCTAACGATCTATTTGGGAGCGTGGACGCCTTTAGCGGGTCATTTGGCCTGTTTCTTTATGATGAAGTGGAGAGTGATTAAGTGGGTAGATTGCGCAATAAATTTAATGAGCTACTTAGCCAAAAGCGGCTGATTATGGCGCTAGGGCTGGCTGTGTTAATTAGTTTTGTTTTGGGTTCAATGAGATTTTGGGAGTGGTTTAAATACCGCGTAGGGATAATTACGGCGGCTATGGCGATGTTGTCCCTTGATAAATGGGCTGTGATTATCGGTATTTTGTGTACCGTTATTACTTGCTTGGTTAACTGGTATTACGAGCGGAAAAAGTATCTTATTGCACTTGCTGGGGGTGATGCCGATGAATAAAAGCAAATTAAGTGCTGTAATGTTAGCCTTAATTGCTGCCGGGGCGAGCGCCCCGGTGATGATGGCTCAATTTCAGCATGAAAAGGAAGGTGTAAGCCTGGTCGCGTATCAGGATAAAAGCCGTGGTATTTGGACAATTTGCGGCGGAGTGACTTACGTTGATGGAAAACCGGTTATCAAAGGGATGAAATTAACGCAGGCACAATGCGACCGGATTGATAAAGCTGAACAGGCTAAAGCGTTAGCGTGGGTTGATAGAAATGTTCATGTACCTTTAACCGCACCTCAAAAAGTGGGTATTGCTTCATTTTGCCCGTGGAATATTGGCCCTGGTAAATGCTTCCCGTCCGGGTTTTATCGTGACCTGAACGCAGGAAACTTTAAAGGCGCATGCGCACAAATTAAGCGCTGGGTTTGGGATGCGGGCAAAGATTGCCGGGTAAGGGAAAATAACTGTTTTGGTCAGGTTATTCGCAGAGACCAGGAATCTGAATTGACTTGCTGGGGTATGGATAAATGACCGCAAAATTAGCCGTTCTGATTTGTCTTGCGTTGGCTGGCGTTGGTTATGGCATTCACCATACCAGTTATAAGGCAGGAGAACTGAGTAAAGAAAAGGCGTGGCAAATAAAATGGAAACAGCGCGATAAAGATGACGAAACGGCAAATCTTGCTGCTGAACAACAGCAAAGAAATGAAGAACGCCGCCGACAATCAAAAACTGAGGAAATCGTGAATGATGCAGAGCTGGAAAAACAGAAAGCAGCGGCTGATGCCGTTACTGCTAATCGTACTGCTGACAGGCTGCGGGCTGAACTCACAAACATCCGGCGTCAACTCGCAGACAGTAAAACCAGCGAGCTTTCCGCAAATGCCGCCCGCAGGCAGACAGCCGCAGAAGCCGCAAATATGCTTGCCGACATGTACGAAGAATCTGACCGCCGCGCGGGCGAACTCGCTGAATACGCTGACGCAGCAGCAAGCGCCGGGACAGTCTGCGAAAGGACATACAACGCAGTGACGCGATCTGTTGAGTGATCGAAACGGATCAATTAATGACCATTTGCATATGATGCAGGGAATAGGGAGATGAAAAGGGCAGTGTTGTGATGTATGCCGCTTGTTTGTAGTTGCTTTTTGTTCAAACTACGGATAGGCTTAAACGCATGGTCAATCAGTCTTTCCTGATTGAAAAGCAGGCAACAAGCGGTTTACTCGTTATCAGGCTCTATTTAACATAATATACATTATGCGCACTAATGTAGAGTCAGATGGAATCCGACGTTTTGTGGTCATGATTGTCCTGGTCGCTGAGAGCGCTCTAAAAGCGCTTACTCCTGTGCAGGCTCCACCTACGCTGATCATTTCATAGCTCGCCTTTGCGTCGGCCGTCGCAACCCTATACATTCAAATACTTCACTGTATCTTCAGGAGGAAGTATGGTTCCAGAACTCACCAATCTTAACGTTATGTTCGTTGCCGGCTTTGGGCCTGTTACCCGTGATACTCAGGACAGCAAAGCATTTTATATCAACGCGTTGGGCCTGCCGCTAAAGTCCATGGATGGCAATGATGATTATCTGCTGACGGATGTAGATGCACTGCATGGTGTTAAGCATTTTGCGCTTTGGCCACTGTCCCAGGCGGCGAAATCTTGTTTTGGCACGGCGTTCTGGCCTGATGATATTCCCGTTCCTCAGGCATGGATTGAATTTGAAGTGGCGGATATTGATATTGCTACCAATGCACTTTGCGCTCAGGGATATCATCTGCTCGTCGCAAAACGTACCGAGCCCTGGGGTCAAACCGTGACGCGTCTGCTCAGTCCCGAAGGCTTATTAGCCGGTGTGACCATTACGCCGTGGCTGCGCGAAAATCGCTGATGTCGTGAACTGAACCTGAAGACATCAGGTTCGTTTTCTGTCTGCTTAGGCGTCAACCCGGAAATGCTTTCTCAGCGCCCTTTTCCCGGCGTCGGTAAAACGAACTTCCCGGTAACCCGGTACTCGTTCAATCCACCCATGTTGGGTAAACGCCTTTAGCAATGCCGCGCCGGCTTCACCACCAAGATGCGGCCGTCGTTCGCTCCAGTCCAGACAGGCACAGACCGGTTTACGCGATGAGCGCGCGCTGATGACGGCGCCTAACCCGGCGAGTCTGGCAGAGCCGATGACAGACAATGATGCGTTATCCGACGTAAACCAGCCCTCTTCAACCATAAAATCATACAGACTAACGGCAACTTCACCGGCCAGATGATCGTAACAGGTCCGTGCTTTACGCAAATGCACCGGCGTTGTGGGCTTCGTGCGTGGGACAGTCTTCATCGATACTCCCATCAGGGTTTCCAGCAGAGACGCGATTTCGCGTCCGGCCAGCCGATAATAGCGATGTCGCCCCTGAGCCAGGCAGAGAATAAGCTGACCGTTCAGCAGCTTATTCAGATGCGCGCTGGCCGTGGATGGCGCAACCCCGGCAACGGTACTCAGCTCGGTCGCCGTCCACGCTCGCCCATCCATTAACGCACAGAGCATGCTCACGCGTGAAGGATCCGCCATGGCTGCCGCAATGTTGGCCATGGTTTTTTCCAGCTGCGCGCCGTCGTCAAATTCAGGGCAAGAGTTAAGCGATTTCACGGTAATCTAACGCTCCATTTATCGGTCAGCCTGGCGGCCAGAGGATCATCATCGGTCAGCAAAATCAGCCTGTTATCATGATCGCTGTACTGCACCAGGATCGTGATGCCCGCGTCGGCCAGCACGCGCGCTATCTCACCTAGCTCACCGGGCCGCTCCTGCTTCAGGCGACGAATTAATGGCCGGGTTACGCAGATAACCGTCATGCCAGCATCAACGAGCACTTGTCTGGCCCGTTCACCTTCGGCGACCAGAAAATGGGCATGTGCAATTTCTCCTGCGGTAAACACGCCACCGCCTTCCAGCCCTACGCCGTGCAGGCCGAGCGTCGTACCTAACCGCGCCAGCTCTCCCGGACGAGATTGAAGAATGACATGGATATCATACATGATGCGAGCCCCCGTGTTCATCAGACGAATATTCACGAATCACCTGTGCGACCCGGATACGGTAGTGGGAAAAGATCGTCCGTTTCCCCTCCTCCTGGGCCATCTGATGCAGAGCATTTCGCTTCCATTCGAGCACCGAAGCCTCACTTTCCCACCAGGAAAGTGACAAGATAGTCCCTTCACTACTGAGACTTTTAAATCGTTCAATGGCGATAAATCCCGGAATATGCGCCAGTGCGGCATTCAATTCCGCGGCGAGCACCAGGTAGCGGGCCTGATGGTCAGCAGCGGCCTGCGCTTCAAACAGTACGGCAATCATAGCAACCCCCTTGCGTTGTGAGGTGCTCACTGTAGCGTCGGGTTCGGCCCTTATGCTTCGATAGATAACGAAATATGCCTAAAGCCAGGAATGCACGAATTGTCTTGAATATGCACGAAAGTGCCGTATATGATGCATTTTCTAACCTGGAGAAATCATCGTGCAGCAAAAAACCGCAAAAATACGCATTATCAAGACCGATACGCTCTCTGACAATTGGTATGTACTCAAGAAATATACGTTTGCCCTACAGCGACAAAACGGTGAATGGCAACAGCAAAACCGTGAAGTTTACGATCGCGGTAACGGTGCGACGATCCTGCTCTATAACCGTGAGCGCCGCACCGTTATTCTTACTCGGCAGTTCCGTTTTCCGACCTTCGTCAATGGCTATCCGGGCTATCTGATCGAGAGCGCCGCTGGGCTACTGGATAATATGGATGCCGAAAGCCGTATCAAAGCCGAAGCCGAAGAAGAAACCGGGTTCCGTCTTACCAACGTGCAAAAGGTCTTTGAGGCCTTTATGAGCCCCGGCTCCGTCACGGAAAAACTGCATTTCTTTGTTGCTGAATATGCCGACCAGAATAAGGTCAGCGCCGGAGGCGGCATTGAAGCAGAAGGCGAAGATATTGAAGTGCTAGAGATGCGTTTTGACGATGCGCTGGCCGCTATCGATAACGGTGATATTATCGATGGCAAAACGATTATGCTGCTGTACCACCTTGCGGTAAAAGGTCTGCTTTAAGCGCGCGGCTGCTGGATTTGCGCCAGCAGCCCTTCCAGCCACTGCGCAAACACCCTGACTTTGTGTGATAAATGCCGATGCGGATAAAGTAGCGAAAGCCTGCGCGCCGGGCATGGATTATCGGACAGCACTTCCACTAACTGACCGCTGTCTATGTACGGCTGTAAGAAGAAGTTCATTCCCTGAAGCAGGCCAAGCCCGGCAAGCCCTGCCGAAATATAGACCTCGGAATTATCGAGGATCAGCTTGCCCGGTAGATATATTTCCTCCACGCCCTTCTCCGTCTGGAAGCGCCACGGCACCACTTCTCGGCTGTTGTTGACAAACCAGTTAACGCCCTGATGGTGGCGCAACGACTCAAGCGACGTCGGCGTGCCGTACCGCGCAAGATAACCCGGGCTGGCGCAGGTGGTCATGTTGATGTTGCCAAGCGGCCGGGCCACGTAGTCGCCGTCGTCAAGCTCGCCCATGCGCAATACGCAGTCGAGGCCGTCGCGCAGCATATCGCGACGCATGTCGCTACTGCTGAGTACGATCTCCAGATCCGGATGCGCGTCATAGAACGCCCGCAGATGCGGCACCACCACCAGGCGGGCAAATGCGATTGGCATATCTACGCGCAGCTGGCCGTGCAGCGGGCGATCCGGGGAAAAGGACTCCAGCAGATCGTCTGCCTGAGACAGCAGCGGTTTACTGCGACGATAAAATTCTTCACCTTCCGGCGTCAGATAAATACGTCGCGTGGTGCGCTGTAGCAGCCGTACGCCGCTGCCCTGCTCGAGCTGCTGCACCGCTTTGGTCACCGCCGGGCGGTGTATTTGCAGGTTTTCCGCCGCCTGGGTGAAGCTGCCTGAATCGACAATTTCGATAAAAATCTTAATATTTTCAAAAAGATTCATCTGCATGATGCACGTTTCCCGGCAATCGAAGAATTATTGTTATTTATTTAATAACAGTGAAGAACTTTTTTCACTATTTTTCTAAACAATGAACCTCTCTACACTGCCCGCATCCCAGCAAATTCGCGCTGTAATGAGGAAATAGCACCATGAAAACGAATCGTATCACTCAGATCCTCGGCATCGAAAAACCCGTTGTCCAGGGCCCGCTTTCCTGGCTGACCGATGCCCGTTTCGTTGCCGCCGTTAGCAACGCCGGCGGCCTGGGCGTGTTAGGCCCAAACGCTGGCCTGACGGCAGAAACGGCGGTGTCGACGCCTGAAGAAACGGCAGAAAAAATGCGCGAAGAAATTCGTAAAACCAAGGCGTTAACGGAAAAACCGTTTGCCGTTAACCTGATTCCATCAGCAGAAAACGACATCTGGACCCCCGGTATTCTGCGAGTGATGAAGGAAGAGGCGGTAAAAGCCGTGGTTTATACCGGCTACGGTGAAGGCGCCATTATTCCTGCGTTGTTTGAGGAATTAAAAGCCGCAGGTATTGCCATTATCTACCGTGATATCAACCCAACGCCGGCGAATAGCCGTGAGGCAGAACGTGCGGGAGCGGATATCATTGTGGCCACAGGCTTTGATGAAGGCGGTACTCTGCCGGGCACTGCGCTGGGCACATTCTCCGTCGTTCCGATGATTGTCGACGCCGTGAAGCACGTGCCGGTCCTCGCCGCGGGAGGGATTGTGGATAAACGCACGGCCAAAGCTGCCCATGCGCTCGGCGCGGAAGGCGTGTTCGCCGGGTCGGTGTTTATCAGCACGCTAGAAAACCGCGTACCGCTGTCGGTGAAAGAAAAAATCGTCGCCGCCAACGGTCTGGACCTTAGCCTGTTCCGCACCCTGCCCGACTACTACCGTTCGCTGCCGGGGAAACTGACCGAGAAACTGGTGGCCATGGATAAAGCCGGTGCCACGAAGGAAGACATCGGCAGCGCAATGGGCGGTTTGCGCGGACTGCGTCTCGGGATGCTGGAAGGCAACACTGACGAAGGCTATATCTCATTAGGTACGGGGATTGGCGGCATTAAGCGGATTGTCAGCGTTGCCGACGTTGTTGAACAACTCTCGGTTTAGCCCTTCCAGAGAGGGGTGACTAAAAGGGCAGCCTTCGGCTGCCCTTTTCATCAGGCAAAGCGGAGATAAACCTGCTCGCCGTCGATCTGTACCGGGTAAATGGCCACACCTTTAGTTAACGGGCTGCACATTGCCTTACCGGTTTTAATGCAGAATCGGCCCTGATGCAGCGGGCACTCAATTTCACCGTCTTCAAGAAAACCGTCGCTCAAGCGCGCATTGCCGTGAGAACACTGATTATCGCTGGCAAAAACGCCCTCATCGGTACGGTAAAGCGCGATATCACGACCGTTAATCGCGATGCCAATTACATCGTCTTCCGGCAGATCGGCCAGCTCGGCGGCAAAAATCCAGTTATCAGACATATCATCACCTCAAATAGGATAGATCAGCGAGTTAGGTACCAGTTCGCTATCGAAAATGCACAGGCGGCTGGCAAAGCGCAGCCCTTCCGCCGTTTGAACCACCGTATCGAGGTAGTAGCCCACGTTGAAGACCTCGCTGTGGCCATCCGGCTTGGTACGGAAGACGGCATAGTGGGTCCGCGCTACGATCCCTTGTTCATCGACCGAGATCACATGCGGTAACCCCACCACGTGGCGCTGGTAGTAAGGGTCGTGAAAAAGCGTTTCGGCAACGCCGTAAATACGGTCTTTCAGCATACCTTTGCTTTCAAGATTGATGGTGCAAAGCGGCAGCTGGCGGTCGTAGTTCTCCCGCGGGATCACCTTATAGCAGCAGTCTTCGGTAAATAGCGTCGTCCACTTTGCCCACTCAGCGCGATCAACGGCGTCGCTGTACTCGGTTTGCAGCGCCACAAGCTGTTGCCAGATTTCATTGTTAATCATCATGTTAAATCTCCAGTATGCCGCGCCAGTAATGGTACATCCCGCGAATCAGGCTCTCCGAGACCATATGATCGCTATTTTCATAGCCGGTGCCGTTCATCTCGGCAAGGGTGCGTCGATGGTCATTGTGATGGAACCCCTGCTGGGAAAACTCCACGACTTCGCCGTCGTCAGCCGACACGAAACCGGCCGGGCCGAACAGATTGGCCTGTTTCAGACGACGTTGGGTCATCTCCTCGTCATCGTCGGCAAAACCAAAGTGAGTCCAGACAAAATCAAAGGCGTTTGGCCCGCGCGGCTGAATATGGCGTACCGACATCGAATTGACGTTTTGCTGAATAACCAGGCTCGGAAATAGCGTCATCATGACCACCGTCGGGCCGTTCCACCAGGGTTCCTCCACCACATCAAGGAAGCTGGCATCGTTCAGCTGCATTTGCTCTTTAAAGCTGCTAACCCCTTGTGTCACCGCGCTTTTACCGCCATTTCCTTTCCGGCTAATCATCGCCGCATGGCGGTATTTATCGTCCATAATCAGCTGTGAACGATTATCGGCACGCCACAGGCCAAACGTCACAAACCAGGTGTGCAGCAGGCCCGCGTGGTACGGATCTTTAATGTTTTCCTGCATCAGCTTCCAGTTACCTGGAATGCGTTGGCGGTTATAGCCCAACAGCTTGAGCTGACGACCGCTAAATACGCGCTCAAAATATGCCAGGATATCCGGGCCCAGATACTGCTCAAGCGGCTCGACGTCGGGCGAGAAAGAGGCAAACACGACGCCATTGTGGCAAGCGACGTTCAGCTTTTTCAGCCCGTGTTCCGCAGGGTTAAAGTCCTTGGGCATTCCACCGTTGACTTTGCCGTCCTGCTTCACGCCGCGACGGAAAGGCACGCCCTGAAGGTTACCGTCGAGGTCGTAATTCCACTGATGATACGGGCAGACAAAATCGCTGCGGTTGCCCGATTTTTCACGGCAGAAGCGCATTCCACGGTGCGCGCAGACGTTTTCAACCACATTAATTTCCCCCTGTTGATTACGTACCGCGATCACCGAACGTTCGCCGATGACGCTGCGCACAAAATCACCAGGCTCTGGGATCTCGGCTTCCAGCGCCACATAGCACCAGTGTTTTCCGTAGAAAATCTTGTCGAGCTCGCGCTGGTAAATATCGTCGCGGGTATAGGCCCAGTAAGGAATACGGCTGGTCCCATCGTCTGGCCAGAGTAAATTGCTATTGGGTTCAGAGGTGAAGTTCATAGTGACTCCTTTTAGTTATCTATCCGGGTAACGACATTACGGTTGGTAATAAAACGCATCGGCGTGAATATCTTCAGCGCGGGCACCTAGCGCACGAGCCTGCAGAGTCATGGCTTCAACCATCGCCGGTGGCCCTGCCGGGTAAACCTTCCAGCCCTTCAGCGTCGGCAGATCCTGCGCAACCGCGGCGGGCAGACGCCCGGTGCGTATGGTTTCGGTTGGTGTCTCCTGGCTTAGCACTATCTGATAGCGGAAATGAGGGTATGCATTGGCCAGCGCCTCCAGCTGTTCGGTACCGTACAAATCGGCAGCCCAGCGGCAACCGTAATAGAGGTGAATGGGATTCTTCATCCCGGCGGCCAACGCCGAGCGAATAATCGACAACTGTGGTGCCAGACCGGTACCACCGGCAACGCAAAGGATTGGCCCGGGATGTTTTTGTCGCAGCCAGCTGGCGCCCAAAGGGCCGTTCAGCTTAATCATGGTGCCCGGCATTAGCGTTTGACTCAGCCCTGGCGTCACCCGGCCATCTGCAACAATGCGAATATGAAACTCCAGCTCATCGTCCTGCGGGCAGCCGGCCATGGAGTAGCTGCGCTGGCCGCCCCCGGGAAAGGTCAGCCTGACGAACTGCCCGGCAGACCAGCTAAAGGCTTTGGCCGGTTTCAGACGCAGCCGCCATACGTCATGGCACAGGGGCGAAAATTCGCTCACCGTTGTTTTTAACGTCCGTGCCGGGTGCACCACAATTTCATCGGCCGGCGGCAGCGCAATAGCACAATCTGAATGTAACGTCGTACAGCAGGCCAATACTTCGCCAGCAGCCATTTCCGGAGCGTCCTCCGGCAGCGTTTGCTCAACGTTGCCGCGCAGTACGGTACAACGGCAGGTCTGGCAGCGCCCGGCCATACAGCTGTAGGAAATAGCAATTTGATGTTCACGTAACACATCCAGCAGGTTACTGCCCGGCGCCACGGTGACCTGCCGGTTGACCGTAGTGAAGTCCACATGCATCACAGTTCCTTCCCTTAAATGTTGTTATTTTGTTAATGAAGCGTATAAAAAAACATCTCAGTGAGATATGCCGTGTGGTTTATCGCGGTTATTAATCGGATTGATAACGATATCTATGTCACGTTTACACGAAGTGGATCTCAACCTGCTGGTGCTCTTTCGCCATATGTACACTGAACGTCATACCGGGCGCGTGGCGGAGATTATGGGGCTGACTCAGCCATCCGTTAGCCATGCGCTAAAACGTTTACGCGTCATGCTGGACGATGAATTATTTGAAAAAGCGTCGCGCGGTATGCGCCCTACGCCCTATGCCGAGGCCATTGCCGGTGATGTGGATGATGTTCTGAGCGCGCTGGAAAAGACGCTGAGCTATCGCAATACCTTCACGCCGTGGGAGAGCCAGCGCGAGTTTCGCGTGGCGATGACCGACCTGGGTGAAATTTACCTGCTGCCCAGGTTAATGAATCTGCTGAGTAAAGAGGCGCCGGGAGTCCGTATTACCACCGTGCGCGACACCGCGGTGCCGCTGAAAATAGAGATGGAAAACGGCGGCGTTGATCTGGCGATCGGCCTATTGCCGCAGCTGGAAGCGGGGTTTTATCAGCGCCGGTTGTTCGACCAACGCTATGTCTGCCTGATGCGTAAAGATCATCCGCTAAGCGCCGTCCCGTTCGATGAGGCGGCGTTTCGAGCAGCCCAGCACATTAAAGTGATGGCCCAGGATTCAGGGCATAAGCGGATCTTCGAACTGTTTGCCAAAGCGGGAATCAGCGATCAAAGCCTGCTGTGCGTACCGCATTTTATGGCGATCCCCTACATCCTGAGCGAAACCGACTTTATTGTTACGGTGACCGAGAAGCTGGCGCTGCAAACGGCGCAGCGCTTCGGGCTGGCCATTCGCCCGCTGCCTTACGCGCTCCCCGGCATCCAGATTAACCTGTTCTGGCACAGCCACGTACACCAGGATGCCGCTAACATTTGGCTGCGCCGCTGCTTTATGCGCCTGTTTACAGAATAGTCGCGACTAGGTGACAATGTCACTTATTGAGGCATTCAGGAACCAACATGATCATTTTTAGCGCCCGATTACTGGACAACTGCCAGCTCAGTTGGCGATAAGTCACATCGCCCTGTCCGGCGTGGTGAAATATCCGTTCTCCCCCTTCTCGCACAATAACCTGCTGTTGCGCCCAGAATTCGCGAAAATCGCGGCTGTTGTCGGTCATCTGTTGTACAAACGCGTTCAGGGCGCTGTCGTTAGGATAATGAATAGCGTCGGCGCGCAGTTCGGCGACGATTCGCCGTGCGCGTGCCTCCCAGTTATCCACCAGGGTACGCGCCAGCAGGTTATGAAACATAAACATCATCATATTAGGCGCGGGATCGGTATCCAGCCAGCCGCTAAACAGCGCCTGCGCCCCGCTATTCCAGGACAATACCTGCCAGGTGAGATCTAATAAGTAACACGGCGCAGCAACCTGATGAACGGTTGATAAGATGGTTTGCTCTACCGCCGGTACCTGTTCACTTAGCGGATCGCTTTTGTGCGCGAGCAGGAAAAGATATTCACGCTCTGCGGAATTGAGCTGAAGGGCGTTCGCAATGCCTGAAAGCGTCTGTGCCGAAACGGTCACGTCGCGCCCTTGCTCTAGCCAGGTATACCAGGTGGTGCTGATGCCGCTCATTTGCGCCACCTCTTCACGACGTAACCCTTGGGTCCTTCGACGAGAAAGGATGGGAATACCTAATCGTTCCGGGGACGTATTCTCGCGCTTAACGCGCAAGAAAGCGCCCAATGCTTGTGGCCCTGTCAGCCCGCTTTTGTCCATGGTAGTGATTCGATATACCAGTATAAGTAGCAATATTGTACCCGTATTAATCCGGGCGTATAGTCCATTTTAACAACAACATAACAATGAGGAAGTCGGGTATGAGCAATCATCATGAAGCATTAGTTAAAGCACAGTTTGGCGGTCAGGCTGCTGCCTATTTGCAAAGCAACGTCCATGCGCAGGGCGCGGATTTACGCCGCCTGGCAGAATGGTTAGCCAATGCCGGCGACGCCAATCTGCTGGATGTAGGCTGTGGCGCCGGGCACGCGAGCTTCACCGCCGCCCCTTTGGTTGCGCAGGTGACCGCCTACGATCTGTCTGACGGCATGCTGGCAGTCGTCGCCGAGGAAGCGGAAACGCGCGGCTTGCACAATATCGTCTGTGCCCAAGGGCCTGCTGAAGCCCTGCCGTTTGCCGATCGGCATTTTGATATCGTCATCAGCCGCTATTCCGCCCACCACTGGCACGATATGCAGGCGGCATTGATGGAAATTCGCCGCGTTCTGAAGCCTGGCGGCCGTTTTATCATGATGGATATCGCATCACCGGGAAAAGCGATTCTTGACATCTGGCTGCAGACGATTGAAATGCTGCGCGATCCTTCGCACATTCGTAACTATTCGCAGGGAGAATGGCTGGCCATGGTCAATAGTCGGGGCCTGATGGTCGAAAAACTGGTGGGCGATACGCTGCGCCTGGAGTTTTCGTCCTGGGTGGCGCGAATGAAAACGCCCGACAATATTGTGGAAGCAATACGCTATCTGCAAAGCCGGGTTTCTCAGGAGGTGCACGCGCATTTTGCCATTGAGGATGACGGCAGCTTCACTACCGATACCATTATGTTTGAGGCGCGATAAGAGAGTTTGCTAGCGTTCTCATTGATGATGGAATATTGTGACAGTGTCACATAAAAACAACGGGCCCTGCAGGCCCGTGAATAACCTAGCCTTCCGGCATTGCTGATGAATGGTGGCTGGAGATTTTCCAGTCACTACCATCCCATGCGTAGGTAAACGTGTAACGGGCTGAAACCTGCGTTTTGTCGGCAAAAGTAAAGGTATATGTTCCCGTATCAATGGCTTTATTGCAGCCCAGGCGAATAGTACGGGTATCAATCTTGCCGACGGGTTTCTTTGCCAGGAAATGCTCAAAGTAATCCACTCGCTCGGCATCCGTCAGGCGAACCTGATTCGATACGGTAGGTAATAAAACGGCATCGCTAAGATAGCCTTCGGCCACCTTTTTAGCATCCCCGGTTTTCAGGGAGTCATTCCAGCGGTCAAATAATCCTTCAATCTGTGCTTTGTCGACTTTCACACAATCAGATGCGGGCGCGGTTGAAGCCAATGCGGACCCAGATATAAGAAGCAGTGAACCAAGGGCATAAGTTATCTTCTTCATACTATTCCTTTGTTTTAATGTGGAAATTATGAATTGAAAATACATTTGATTTCACTGCGAAACAATCATAAAACAATATAGTTACAGTGGTTTACATATATTGAATTTTGGATTCTTTGAGCGCCTATACGTAGTCTGATTGCTGAAGTTATCACCATCCCCCCGCTTTTTTGTGCCCTTTCCCTCAATTTGTCACCATCATGTTAAAGCTTGCTCTATAATCTGGCCCGCCGCTGGTGTGGAGTGAAAATTACGGAGTGAAGTCAGATGTTACCAGGTAAGAAAAATCGTTCCCTGTATATCCCCTATGCAGGTCCGGTTCTGTTGGAATTTCCGCTGCTCAATAAAGGCAGCGCGTTCAGTATGGAAGAACGCAGCAATTTTAACCTGTTAGGGCTACTGCCTGAAGTGGTTGAAAGTATTGAGGAGCAGGCCGAGCGTGCCTGGATCCAATATCAGGGTTTCAAAACTGAAATCGACAAGCATATCTACCTGCGCAACATTCAGGACACCAACGAAACGCTCTTTTATCGTCTGGTCGAAAATCATCTCGACGAGATGATGCCCGTCATCTACACCCCTACCGTAGGCGCGGCCTGTGAACGTTTCTCTGAGATCTATCGTCGCTCCCGCGGCGTGTTCATCTCCTACCAGAACCGTCACAACATGGACGATATTCTGCAAAACGTCCCCAACCACAACATTAAAGTGATCGTGGTGACCGACGGTGAACGCATCCTTGGCCTGGGTGACCAGGGGATTGGCGGCATGGGGATTCCAATCGGCAAACTGTCCCTGTACACCGCCTGCGGCGGTATCAGCCCGGCATACACCCTGCCTGTCGTGCTGGATGTGGGGACCAACAACCAGCAGTTGCTGAATGACCCGCTGTATATGGGCTGCCGTAACCCGCGCATCAGCGACGATGAATACTATCAGTTCGTTGACGACTTTATTCAGGCCGTTAAACAACGCTGGCCAAACGTGCTGCTGCAGTTTGAAGATTTTGCGCAAAAAAATGCGATGCCGCTACTCAACCGCTATCGCGATGAGATCTGCTGCTTTAATGATGATATTCAGGGCACTGCGGCAGTCACCGTCGGTACGCTGATTGCTGCAAGCCGCGCCGCCGGTAGCCAGCTTAACGAACAAAAAATTGTCTTCCTCGGTGCCGGTTCCGCCGGTTGCGGCATTGCAGAGCAGATTATTTCGCAGATGCAGCGCGAAGGGTTGAGCGAAGAACAGGCGCGTAGCCGCGTCTTTATGGTTGACCGTTTTGGTCTGTTGACGGACCAGATGCCAAACCTGCTGGCGTTCCAGAGTAAGCTGGTACAAAAACAGGAAAAAATTCAGGACTGGCAGCACGACAATGAACAGATCTCGTTGCTTGACGTCGTGCGCAACGTGAAGCCGAATATTCTGATCGGCGTGTCTGGCCAGACCGGGCTGTTTACGGAAGAAATTATCCGTGAAATGCACAAACACTGCCCGCGCCCGATCGTGATGCCGCTGTCTAACCCAACCTCACGCGTTGAAGCCACGCCGCAGGATATCATCAGCTGGACCGATGGTCAGGCGCTGGTTGCCACCGGTAGCCCGTTTGCGCCGGTAACCTGGAAAGATACCGTATACCCTATTGCGCAGTGCAATAACTCCTATATTTTCCCGGGCATAGGTTTAGGCGTGATCGCCTCTGGCGCCTCACGCATTACCGACGAGATGCTGATGTCGGCAAGCGAAACGCTGGCCAAGCACTCGCCGCTTGCCACCCAGGGCGAAGGACTGGTGCTGCCAGAGCTGAAGGACATTCATAAGGTGTCTCGCGCAATTGCATTTGCGGTCGGTAAAATGGCTCAGCAACAGGGCGTGGCGACCAACACGTCCGCCGATGCGCTGCAGGAAGCGATCGATGAGAACTTCTGGCTGCCGGAGTATCGCAGCTATCGTCGCACCTCAATTTAATCTCCTCTCTCATCCCGGCTGAGCATAGTGACGCCGGGATTTCCCCTTTTTGCTGTTTGACGTGTTCAATATGCACGATGCTGATGTGTCATTTATTGAGAAGTAATAATATGTATGTTGTAACTAATGTTTTTTAAGTGGCATAAAACGCATGCTGCGGCTAGACTGCTTTTACCGTTCAATCTAACAACATCAAAAGGAGGTTAATTATGCTGTACTGTGAAATTTTCAATGTTTCACATACATTTGGTGATCGTACCTGCTCAAGCGTTATCGGTATCGTGCTGCGATAACTTCTGCTTGAGCGAAGACATCAACTCTTAATCCCTTCCCTCGGGCTTACCAGGTTATCGTCAGCGATGTTTGACGAGGCATTTTCATGCCTGTAACACTTGAGTAAGCAAATGAGCACTTTACTAACTGCACAATCTCTTCACGTTGAGACGGCATTCGGCCCGCTTTTCGACGCACTCACCTTCACCCTGAAGAAAGGCGACCGCATCGGTCTGATTGGCTATAACGGCTGCGGAAAAAGTACCTTATTACAGGTGCTTGACGGCTCAGTATCGCCCACTTCCGGTAGCGTATCACTCGCCGCCAGCTGCCTGATGGCGCGCGTGGAACAGCATCTTCCCGACGCGCTGCTCTCGCAGTCGTTGATTCAGGCCGTGCTGGCGCAATTACCTGTCGCCATGCGCGAAAGCGAGCGCTGGCAGGCGGAGCGTTTGCTGGTTGAGATGGGATTCACCGTCACCGAAATTGACCATCCTGCGGCAACCCTAAGCGGCGGACAGCACACGCGTCTTTTGCTGGCGCGCGCACTGATTCGCCAGCCGGATTTACTGCTGCTGGATGAACCGGGTAACCATCTCGATCTCCCCACGCTGCTGTGGCTGGAAACGTTCCTGAACGGCTGGAGCGGGAGTTTTATCCTGGTTTCCCACGATAACCCGCTGCTGGATGCGGTAACCAACACCAGTTGGATACTGCGCGATAACACCCTGCACGCCTTCTCTCTGCCCTGTTCCGCCGCCCGCCAGGCGCTGGCAGAACAGGATGAAAGCGATGCGCTGCGCCACAAGGCCGAGCAAAAGGAGATCGACCGGGTTGCCGCCAGTGCCAAACGGCTGGCGATTTGGGGTCGGGTATACGACAACGAAGATCTCTCGCGCAAAGCCAAACAGATGGAGAAACAGGTCACGCGGCTTAAATCGTCACAAACCGAGCTGACTACCGGTACACCCTGGCGGCTCGCGCTGCATGGCGATGCCGTACGTGCGGATCGGCTGCTGGAAATGGATAGCCTCCCCGTTGCGCCAGCCGCAGGGCTGCCGCCGCTGTTTACCACGTCGACAACCCGACTGCAAAGCGGCGATCGGGTCGCCATCATGGGGCGTAACGGCGGCGGTAAATCCTCGTTGTTGCGCCTGCTGTGGCGGCAAATGCAGCAGCAAACGCCCGACGCCGGGCTAAAGCTGCATCCCCGACTGCATCCCGGTTATTACGATCAAACGCTTCAGCAGTTGGCCGATGATGCCACGCTGCTCGACGCGCTGGAATCGTTCGAACCGTCAGCGGAAATCCGCAAGCGCGCGTTAATTTCAGCGGGTTTTGGCTGGGCGCGGCACGGGCAAAAAGTCAGTACACTCAGCGGCGGTGAGCGTTCTCGCCTGCTGTTTATTGGCCTGTCGCTTGCCCGCTACAGCCTGCTGTTGCTCGATGAACCGACCAACCATCTGGATATCGAAGGGAAAGACGCGCTGGCGCAAACCATTCGCGACTATCCCGGCGGCCTGCTGCTGGTCAGCCACGACCGCCAGCTGATTAGCCAAAGCTGCAACCGCTTCTGGCTGATTGACGAACGCGGGCTGAGCGAATGGCTGGATGCCGACGCGGTGTACGCGCAGATAAGAGACACAGCGAGCCGCCGTTCTCCTCTGCCAACGCGTCCTCCCGCTACCTATGAAGCTCTCAGTGACGATGCGCTGCTGGAACGCTTAATCACCCTTGAGCAACTGTTGGCCGACGATGTTGCCCGTAAACCCAAACATCAGAAGCCGCAGCATCAGGAACAGTGGCGTGAGGAGATCGCAAAAATACACGCGCAATTAGCGTAACCCCATGCCCGACGCCAGCTTGTTTCGGCGTCGGGCATCATTCATCCCGTGCAGGGCACGCCATTTATAAGCCAGACAAAAGTGTTTACCACTGTCTACCGGGTAACCACTCGCTGAATAAAGCAGCAATGTCCGACTGTATCAATATGAAAACCCACCAGATTTTTCCCTGTTCGCGCCTTGCGTTTTGCCCATGGATGGCTAATCATTAATGAGTATTATTGTCGATTACAAATTAACCAGGAGTAGGATATGAAGGCTGCTGTCGTCACTCATGACCATCAGGTAAACGTCACCGATAAGAAACTGCGTCCGCTGCAGCACGGTGAAGCGCTGTTATCCATGGAATGCTGTGGGGTCTGTCATACCGATCTGCACGTAAAAAACGGCGATTTCGGCGATAAGACCGGGGTGATCCTCGGCCACGAAGGAATTGGTATTGTGAAAGAAATCGGCCCGGGCGTGACCTCGCTGAAAGTGGGCGATCGTGCCAGCGTTGCCTGGTTCTTTGAAGGCTGCGGCCATTGTGAATACTGTAATTCCGGTAATGAGACGCTGTGTCGCTCGGTGAAAAACGCTGGCTACACCGTCGATGGCGGTATGGCTGAAGAGTGCATCGTCACCGCAGACTATTCGGTAAAAGTACCGGACGGCCTGGGCTCTGCCGAGGCCAGCAGCATCACCTGCGCGGGTGTCACCACCTATAAAGCGGTCAAAGTTTCGCACATCAAACCGGGCCAGTGGATTGCTATCTACGGCCTGGGCGGCCTGGGTAACCTGGCGCTGCAGTACGCGAAAAACGTCTTTAATGCCAAAGTGATCGCACTGGACGTTAACGACGAACAGCTGAAGCTGGCGGCAGAAATGGGCGCTGACCTGACCATCAACTCACGCAGCGAAGACGCCGCGAAAATTGTGCAGGAAAAAACCGGCGGTGCGCACGCAGCCGTGGTTACCGCAGTCGCCAAAGCGGCGTTTAACTCCGCGGTTGATGCCGTTCGCGCCGGTGGCCGCGTAGTCGCCGTTGGCCTGCCGCCGGAAGCCATGAGCCTGGATATTCCGCGCCGGTGCTGGACGGTATTGAAGTGGTAGGTTCCCTGGTCGGCACACGTCAGGATCTGACCGAAGCCTTCCAGTTTGCCGCCGAAGGTAAAGTGGTACCGAAAGTGGCGCTGCGTCCGTTAAACGACATCAACGCTATTTTCAAAGAAATGGAGCAAGGCCAGATTCGCGGCCGTATGGTCATCGATTTACGCCATTAATGCTTAGTGCCTCTCCCCGCCGGGGAGAGGCTTATTGCTTAGCCACCAGCCGCTAACGCCTGACGCTGTTGATAGCGGGCGTAAATCAGTAAAGAAGACATGGCCAGGAACGATAGCGCCGCCGCCGGCAACGCCACGCTGTTCCAGCCGAAATTAAGCGTAATCATCAGCCCGCCGAAGAACGCGCCAATCGCGCTGCCGAGATTAAACGCAATCTGTCCCCCTGCCGCCCCCAACATCTCCCCGCCTTTCGCATTTTGTAGCAGCAGAATTTGCAGCGGCGCAGACAGCGCAAACAGCCCCGCACAGCAGACAAACGCCAGTATCAGCGATGCGACCGGGAAACCACCTAGTGCGAAGATCAACAGCAGCGCAACCACGATAACAAAATCCGTCGTTGCCGCAATGCGTAGCGGGCTGAAGCGACCAGACAGCTTACCGCTGAGGATATTCCCCAGCACCATCCCGAGCCCCACCAGCATCATAATGAACATCATCGCCCCTTCGGTAAAACCCGAAACGTTCATCATAAATGGCTTGATATAGCTAAACCACGCAAAGACCCCGGCATTGCCGAACATCGTCGCGGCAAAAATAAGCCACGGCGCAGGGCTTTTGAGGAAATGGAATTGTTCGCGCAGGCGGGCATCCGATTTATCAAATAAGGTCGGCACCCAGGCCATTATCGCCAGCAGTACCGCAACGTCAAACAAGGCAATGGCCAGAAAAGTATAGCGCCAGCTAAACTGATGCCCCAACCACGTCCCCGCGGGCACCCCCACCAGGTTCGCCACCGTCATCCCGGCAATCATGCCCGCCACCGCGGCCGTTACCCGCCCCCGGGGGGCAATTTTCGACAGAATAATCGCCCCGACGCCAAAGAACGCGCCGTGCGGAAATCCCGACACCAGCCGCCCGAACGCCAGCATAACGTAGCTAGAGGAGACGGTAAAAATGATGTTACCGAGAATACACAGCGCCGCCAGCAGCAGCATGATGGATTTCAGGGAAAACCGCGTTGAGAACAGCGCAATAATCGGCGCACCGATCACCACGCCAAAGGCATACCACGAGATCATATTCCCCGCTGCCGGGATCGAGATCCCGACATCGTGCGCCAGCTCGGGCAGCACGCCCATAATGCCAAATTCAGCCATACCCAGGCCAAAAGTGCCAAGCGCCAGCGCGAAAATTGTCTTTTTCATCCCTCTAATCACTTGTTTATGTTGAGTTTGCTGGATGGCATTATCAAGCATAGGACAGACGCAAACCAGATAAAAAGGCATAACGATGGATTTATCCATAAATACAGCGTGAATGGTACGACGATCGCTAAAAAGTCGATAAATGTAACGCCATACGCTTTCTGGAAGCGTTCTTTTAAAGGCATGGCCTTTTAACCCGCTCAGGGGATAAATAAGCTGAATACTCGGCACTTCATTTGCAACTTGCCTCTCGCACGAATGTCATCGCAGCGTTTGACGCATTAATCATCAATACCGAATGCCGCCTATAAAAAAAGCGGCTTAATATTTCCTATTGAGGAAACACTAAACCGCTCTTCACCTGACGAAGAGAAGCTACTTCATCCCTTCCATACTCTCTTTCTTCGCCTCTTCCCGCTCGACGTCACGATACCAGCGCGGATGGTGCTTCTGCGCCCAGCGACGGCTGACTTTACCTTCAATCATGCCTTTAATCGATCCTTTGACCCAGAATGCCATATACATATGGATAAGGATCGCGTGGATCAGAATAATGGCCGAGGTCGCATGAATCAACAGCGCATAACGGATAACCTGAATCGGGAAATAAGGCGCAAAGTACGGTCGCCAGATAATCACCCCGGTCACCAGCAGCACGAAAATCATGCTCATGATGGTCCAGAACATCATCTTTTGCCCGGCGTTATATTTACCGACGCGCGCGACTTTATGCTCGTTGCCCTTCAGTACTTCTACAATCCCCAGCACCCACGGAATATCCTGCTTATCCGGAATGTTATGGTGTACGAAACGCGCGAACATAAACATCAGCACCACGAAAATCAGCACGCCAAAAAACGGGTGCAGAATACGCCCCATTTGCGGCGTCCCGAATGTTTCGGTCAGCCACTGCAGCGTCGGGAAGAAGAACGAAATTCCCGAAACGGCCACCAGGAAGAAACAGATAACCACCGTCCAGTGACAGGCGCGATCGATAAACTTCGTGCGCACAATCATTTTCGACTTACTCATGGCCATCCTCCTCTTCGTCATCGTCAACTTCTTTGTTCGGGCCAATACCGATGTAGTGATAAATCAGCCCGGCAAACGTCGCGATAAAGCCGGCGGCCGACAGCGGCTTCAGCGCGCCCTTCCAGAGGTTGATGCTGGTATCAATCGCCGGATCCTTCGGCAGCTTATGATACAGCTCAGGCTGATCCGCGTGATGCAGCACATACATCACGTGCGTCCCCCCCACACCGTCCGGATTGTAAATACCGGCATGAGGATAGCCGCGTTTTTTAAGCTTATCGACCCGCTCCTGCGCCACGTCCAGCATCTCTTTCTTGGTGCCGAAATGAATCGCACCCGTCGGGCAGGTTTTGACACAGGCCGGTTCTTGCCCAACGCTGACGCGGTCTACGCAGAGGGTGCATTTATACACGCGGTTATCCTCTTTATTGAGGCGCGGAATATTAAATGGACACCCGGCGATGCAGTAGCCGCAGCCGATACAATTATCCTGCTGGAAGTCGACGATACCGTTAGCGTACTGAATAATGGCACCGGCAGACGGACACGCCTTCAGGCAGCCCGGGTCCTCACAGTGCATACAGCCGTCTTTACGAATCAGCCACTCGAGCTTGCCGTTCTGTTCGGTTTCGCTAAAACGCATTACCGTCCAGGACTTGGCGCTCAGGTCCGCCGGGTTGTCGTAAACGCCGACACAGTGCCCCACTTCGTCACGAATATCGTTCCATTCTGAGCAGGCCACCTGGCAGGCTTTACAGCCCACGCAGGAGGAGACATCAATCAGCTTGGCCACTTCTTCCTTATAATCCCGCGCACGTGGCGCGGGGGTAATCGGATTGGTTGCCGAGCGTTTGATAATGTCTTGTGTTTCCATTGCCATCTAAACGCTCCTTACGCTTTCTCGATGTTAACCAGGAACGCCTTGTATTCCGGCGTCTGCGAGTTGGAATCGCCTACGTTTGGCGTCAGGGTGTTGGCGATATAGCCTTTCCGCGCCACGCCTTCATAGCCCCAGTGCAGCGGAATACCGACGGTTTCCACCTGCTGACCGTTAACGTTGAGCGTTTGCAGACGACGCGTCACCACCGCCACGGCGCGAATAAAACCACGCTGGCTGCTGACGGTCACGCGATCGCCATTGGCAATTCCCTTGGCTTTCGCCAGCCCTTCACTGATTTCCACAAACTGTTCCGGCTGCGCGATGGCATTGAGGCGCGCATGCTTGGTCCAGGTATGGAAATGTTCGGTCAGACGATAGGTCGTGCCGACGTACGGGAACTTGTCTTTCTTCCCGAGGCGAACCGCATCCTCTTCGTACAGACGCACGACCGGACTGGAAATCACGTTCGGGTGCAGCGGGTTGGTCCCCAGCGGCGTTTCCATCGGCTCGTAGTGTTCCGGGAACGGTCCTTCCGCCAGCTTATCGATGGCGAACAGGCGACCCAGCCCTTCCGGTTGCATGATGAACGGATTGGTCTTGCTTCCCGGCGGCGCGGTATTAAAGTCCGGGATATCGTTACCCGTCCATTTCGTTCCGTTCCACTGAATCAGCATCCGTTTGGGATCCCACGGTTTCCCGTTAACGTCCGCCGAGGCGCGGTTATACAGCACGCGACGGTTCAGCGGCCAGGCCCATGCCCAACCCAGCGTATTGCCCAGCCCTGACGGGTCAGCGTTATCGCGGTTGGCCATCTGGTTACCCTGTTCGGTCCAGCTCCCGCTATAGATCCAACAAGACGATGCCGTGGTACCGTCATCGCGCAGCAGCGCAAAGCTATTGAGCAGTTGGCCTTTCTTCGCCACCAGTACGCCGTTGGCGTCATACAGGTCAGCCAGCGCATAGCCGTTGTTCTCTTTAGCGACTTCTTCAGACTCCGGACGATCCGGCTGTTTATAGTTCCAGCCCATCTTCAGCAGCGGCTCAACGCCTTTACCGCCTTCGTTGCGATACATCTCGCGCAGACGATGGTAAATACCGGCCAGAATTTCGCCGTCATTACGTGCTTCACCCGGTGCTTCCTGACCTTTCCAGTGCCACTGCAGCCAGCGTCCAGAGTTGGCGATAGAGCCGTCCTCTTCCGCAAAGCAGGTGGACGGCAGGCGGAACACTTCAGTCTGAATCGTCGACGGATCGACATCGTTAGACTCACCGTGGTTTTGCCAGAACGTCGACGTCTCAGTCACCAGCGGATCGATAACCACCATGTACTTCAGCTTGCTTAAGCTGCGCACGACTTTGTTTTTATCCGGGAACGAGGCCACCGGGTTAAAGCCCTGGCAGATGTAGCCGGTGACTTTGCCGTTATCCATCATGTTGAAGTACTTGATAACGTCATAGGCCTGGTCCCATTTCGGCAGCCAGTTAAAGCCCCAGTCGTTCTCTTTCGTCGCCGCATCGCCGTAAAACGCTTTCATCAGGCTGACGTAAAACTTCGGATAATTGCCCCAGTAGTTGACCTGGTCCGGCAGCGTCGCCTTCGGCGTATTCGCCTCCAGATAGGTTTGCAACGAGGTGTGTTTATCCGACGGCAGCGTCAGATAGCCTGGCAGGCTGGTCGACAGCAGGCCTAAGTCGGTTAACCCCTGAATATTTGAGTGACCGCGTAGCGCATTGACGCCGCCGCCGGCCATCCCCATGTTGCCTAACAGCAGCTGAATCATCGCCATAGTACGGATGTTCTGCGCACCCACGGTATGCTGAGTCCAGCCCAGCGCATACAGGAAGGTGGTCGTACGATCGGCCGCGCTGGTAGAGGCCAGCACATCACACACTTTCAGGAAGTCGGCTTTTGGCGTACCGCAGATGTTTTCCACCACATCCGGCGTATAGCGGGAAACGTGCTGTTTGAGCAGGTTCCACACGCAGCGCGGGTGGCTGAGCGTTTCATCACGTTTGGCATAGCCGTTTTCGTCGAACTGATAGTTCCAGGACGATTTATCGTACTGGCGTTTTTCGGCGTCGTAGCCGCTGAACAAACCGTCTTCGAACGTGAAATCGTCCCGTACCAGCAGGCTGGCATTGGTATAGTGCTTCACGTATTCGGCGTTGATCTTATTGTTTTCGATCAGGTACAGCAGTACGCCCGACAGGAAGGTAATGTCGGTGCCGGAACGGATCGGCGCGTAGATATCAGCCACCGACGCCGTACGCGTAAAGCGCGGGTCGACGACGATCAGCGTCGCATCGTTGTTGTTCTTCGCTTCCATCGCCCAGCGGAAACCGACCGGGTGGGCTTCTGCGGCGTTACCGCCCATCACCATCACGACGTTAGCGTTTTTGATATCAACCCAGTGGTTGGTCATCGCACCGCGACCAAATGTTGGAGCAAGACTTGCTACCGTTGGTCCGTGTCAGACGCGCGCCTGGTTGTCTACCGCCAGCATGCCGAGGGAGCGCACAAATTTTTGCGTCAGCATGCCGGTTTCATTACTTGCCGCAGATGCACACAGCATCCCGGTAGAAAGCCAGCGGTTTACCGTTACGCCCTGTTCATTCTTCTCAATGAAGTTGGCGTCGCGGTCGGTCTTCATCAGCTTTGCGATACGATCGAAGGCTTCATTCCACGAAATACGCTGCCATTTATCCGAACCCGGCGCGCGGTATTCCGGATAACGCAGGCGGTTTTCACTGTGTACGTAGTCGAGCAGCCCGGCGCCTTTCGGGCATAGCGCGCCGCGGCTAACCGGATGATCCGGGTCACCTTCGATGTGATAAATCGACTCTCGGGCATTTTTGGCCCCATCGCCCAGGCTGTACATTAACAGCCCACAACCCACGGAGCAGTATGTGCAGGTATTACGAACTTCTTTGGCGCGCAGTAATTTGAAATTACGCGCCTGTGCCAGCGCCATTTTAGGAGCAAACCCTAATGCCGCTGCCGTCGTCCCGGCCATACCGCCCGCGCAGATTTTAAAAAACTTTCTGCGACTGACGTCCATTGTATTCCTCATGATATGGATCTACATTTCGCCGGAAAAACTAACAGCAAAAGCCCTGATTTTTTTGCGTCAAATCAATGTCGAAAACGGAGCCCCCCTTAATAGTCAGGGGTCGCAGGTTTTATTAACTCTTTAGGGTTATGGCACTCACAAAAATATCCCAGCGGGCGGCCAAAAGGTGCTATAACCGCAGACTTCGGTTTTAAAAGCATCAGGTTAAATATGGACAAAAAAAGAGCGACGCTCATCGGACTCACCGCGATTGTGTTATGGAGCACCATGGTGGGGTTAATTCGCGGCGTCAGTGAAGGCCTCGGTCCGGTCGGCGGCGCGGCGATGATCTATAGCCTGAGCGGCATCTTACTGGTTTTCACCGTTGGTTTTCCTCAGCTGCGTCAGATACCTGGCCGCTACTTACTGGCCGGCAGCGTGCTGTTCGTTAGCTATGAAATGTGTCTCGCACTGTCGTTAGGCTACGCCGCCAGTCGCCAGCAGGCCATTGAGGTGGGCATGGTGAATTATCTGTGGCCAAGCCTGACGATTTTGTTCGCTATTCTGTTTAACGGCCAGAAAAGCAGCTGGCTGACGATCCCCGGTTTACTCCTCGCGCTGTTTGGCGTCACCTGGGTATTAGGCGGCGAGCGTGGTCTCGATATCGCAGAAATAACGCGCAACGTTATTTCCAGCCCGTTGAGTTATATTCTGGCGTTTGTCGGCGCGTTTATCTGGGCGGCCTACTGCACGGTCACCGCCAAATATGCCAGGGGAAAAAACGGCATCACGCTGTTCGTTTTGCTGACCGCGCTTAGCCTGTGGGTGAAGTTTCTGCTGAGCGAACAACCACCGATGGTATTTAGCTGGCCGGTGATCATTAAGCTGCTGATGTGTGCGCTGTCGTTAGGATTAGCCTATGCGGCGTGGAACGTCGGGATCCTGCACGGTAACGTTAGCTTTCTGGCCGCCGCATCCTATTTTACGCCGGTGCTCTCTTCCGCGTTGGCGGCGGTGTTGCTCAGCGCAACGCTCTCGTGGTCTTTCTGGCAAGGCGCAGGAATGGTCTGCGCCGGTTCCCTGCTCTGCTGGCAGGCCACGCGCCGGCCATAGCCGCTAGTCGCCGTAGAGTTTAATACTCAGTACGTTAGCGATCGCGCTGCCGTTCCAGTGGTATTCCAGATGCTCGGCCTGTAACACCTGCGTGACCAGGCAAGGCCGATACAGCACATAACAGGTATGCCCGGTATGGCGGACGGAACAGTAGTGAATGCCGTCTCTGTTGTGCTTTTTCTGCGTTTGCGCGAACGCCTTTGACTGGCTGTAGTCGGTGGCATGATAGAGCGGCGAAGAGAGAAACGGTTCCTGAGTGATATCCACTAACGTCGCATCAAACTCGGTATACAACACCCGCATCTGCACTTTCTGCGCTGGCTCTCGGGTGTAACCAAAAATACGCTCCTGATGATATACCGTCTCCTTGACGGCGGTATCGAGCAGTGGCGCACAGTAGTAACCGCCAAAATCGCCGGTGCTAAAACGCGCGCCCTCCGGGTTAATATGCGTAAACGCCGCCATGACGTAGCTGCTGCCGTTAAGCCCGACCAGCCAGTCTTCTTTCGGCACCCGCATCAGTTCGCCGGCGGACTCCATCAAGCGTTCGTTGGTCAGCACTTCAACGGCCCACACCGCCTCCAGCTCATCGCTGCTGGCAACATCCTCAAACAGATCGATAGTCGGATAGCGGCTGGGAATGATGCGGTATGCGGTTGCGCCCTTAAACGCAACCAGCGGAGGTGTATCAGTGCTCAAGCCATTCCCCCTCTCCAGGCCTGAAGCCGCGAAGCGACTTCATACAGATCGGCCACCCGACCACCGTTCATTACATCCATCGCCGAGCGCCCGGCAAAGAAAGGATGCGCATTCGGTTTACGCACCCAGCCATAGATGCTGTCCTCGGCAGAAAACAGGATCCGCAGGCATTTATGGATGTTGAGGATATAGCTCATCCGCTCCTGAATGTCGGCGCTTAAGCGAATGCCGCCTTTGGACTCTTTATATTTGTTCAATGTTGAACGCGAGCTGATACCCAGAAGCCGTAGCTGTTCATCTGTGCTGCAGTGCCATTTTTCCAGAATACGGAACACGACAGGCAGCGCCTTACTGGTATCAACATGACCGTTTACATGGCTTTCTTGTGCTGTGGCCATCGTTCCTCCCGGACATAATTACCGTACATCGCCGTAAAAACAGGCTGTACATTTAATGTCAATTGTAGTGTAAACGTTCAAATATGTACACTGTAAAAAGGCGACGGCTGCACCATCGCCTCACGATCGGGCCGCCTCCGGGGCGTTGGCGAGCCCGCGCCAGATCCCTGCCGCCAGTAGCAACAGGAGCACACCCGCCGTTGCCAGCGCAACGCTATGAGCGCTGATAAAGGCAGTTTGCGCAGCGTCAACCAACGCCTGAGCCGGTATGGCGGGTAGCGACTGCGCCAGCTGCATCGCTTCGCCAATCGACGACGCGGCCCGCACGGCGTTTTCACTTTCCAGCCCCGCAGGCAACACAATCGCGGCGCCGTAACTGCGGGTCAGAATCAGGCCAAACAGCGCAATACCCAGCCCTGCACCCAGCTCATAGGCCATGGTTTCTATCGCCCCGGCCGCTGCCGCTTTTTCTTTAGGCGCAGCGGCCATGATGGCGGAGGTAGACGCCAGCAGCGCGCTGGCGGCGCTAAAGCCCAGCAGCGCCATTAGCCCCCATGCCTGCCAGGGCTGAGTGCTGAAATTGGTGACGGACAGCCCAAGGAAGCTCAGCGCGCTCAGCGTCATACCACCGGTGGCGACCTGGCGTAAACCCAGACGCGACACAAGTACGCCGGCTATTGGCCCGCTGAATCCGCTGGCCACCATGACCGGCAGCATAAACATCCCCGCTTCAAACGGCGTTTTCTGGTGCACAAACTGCAGCTCCTGCGCCATCAGCAATTCGAAGCCCACCAGCGTGACCAGCGCGGTCATGGCCATCACCACGCCGCTTAAGATGATGCGGTGGGTAAACAGCCGCATATCAATCATCGGCCGGGTGGCCGCCAGCTGCTGACGGACAAAGGTATACAGCATGGCGGCCCCCACCGCGGCCACCAGCGTGGTCAGCCACACGGCCTGCTGCCCTTTGAGCGCCGATTTGGCGCTGAAGACCAGCATCAGAATGGCGGCAATGAGCATCAGCGCCTGGGTCAGGTTCAGCGGCTGCTCGCGACGCGCAGGCTGACGCGGCACCATGCGCGCGCCGATAATCATCACCACCAGCACGATGGGAACGTTAATCAGGAAGACCGATCCCCAGTAAAAGTGCTCCAGCAGCAGCCCCCCGACCAGCGGGCCAAAGGCCGCACCGCCGGAACCCACCGCCGCCCACAGCCCGAGCGCCATATTCCGGTGTTTAGCTTCAGCAAAGGTACTGCGAATACCGGCAAGCGTTGCGGGTACGATCATCGCAGCGCCAACCGCCAGCATCGCACGCGCGGCAATCAACGCCAGCGCGGTCGATGAAAATGCCGCCGCCAGCGACGCCAGCCCGAACAGCCCGCTACCGAGCAGTAGCAGGCGCTTAAAGCCAATTTTATCGCCGAGCGCGCCCATCGGCAGCACCATCCCGGCCATCACTAATGAGTAGATATCAATGATCCATAGCAGCTCATTGCCGCTGGTGCCCAGCGCTCCGCTTAGCGTCGGCGCTGCCACATGCAGCACCGTGGCATCAATTGCCACCGGGATATAGACCAGCAAAATAGCCATCAGCGTTAACCACTGGCGAGACATCGTTTGTTCCTCTCGTTATTTTGAAATTGGACATGTGTCCAGGAAAAGGATCCTGCCGGATTGTTGAACGCATGTCCAATTTTTTGTTATTCTCAGCTAAACACTCCTTAAACAATTAAAAATGAACTATTTAACGCGTGAAGAACGACGGGAAGTGATCCTCAAAGCGGCGATGCAGGTTGCGCTGAACGGTGGGCTCAGTGCGATGACCGTACGCCATATCGCCACCGTGGCCGGCGTCGCCAGCGGCCAGGTCCATCACCACTTCGCCTCCATAGGCGAACTCAAGGCGCTGGCTTTTGTCAGGCTGATACGCGAAATGCTGGATATGCCGCTGGTCAGCGATGACGCCAGCTGGTACGAACGCCTGTTTTCCATGGTGGGCAGCGACGATCGACGGCTGGAGCCGTATATCCGCCTATGGCGGGAAGCTCAGCTGCTGGCAGACAGCGACAGCGACATCAAAGGGGCGTATCTGCTGACGATGGACATGTGGCATCAGGAAACCGTCAATCTCATTTTACTGGGCACGCAAGCAAATGAATTTCGGCCAATTGATAACGCAGACGATATTGCCTGGCGCCTGATTGCGCTGGTTTGCGGGCTGGATGGTATTTATGCCCTGGGCATGGCAGAAATAAGCGATGAAATTTTCACTCGCTATATAAAGCATTATATTTCGATAGAGCTTAACCCCGCTTAATTTACATTTAGTAACAATTCACAACGTTTTATTCACGACGCGTTTTCTTACAACGCGTTTTTTTTATCTATTCTTCAACGATAAAGAGATAAAACGGCCTGGCGATAATAACTCCTCCCTACCTACTTCGCTGTTTTTCCTTTGTTTCTTTTTTATGACGTGGCTTCCGAGGGTAATATGGCGACAAAAAATGAGAAAGAGAATCATTATCTTTTAAAAGACTGGAGACCTGAAAATCCCGCCTTCTGGGAAAATAAAGGCAAATCAATTGCCAGGAGAAATCTGTGGATTTCCGTAGCCTGCTTATTACTCGCCTTCTGCGTCTGGATGTTATTTAGCGCCGTTGCGGTAAATCTCAACAAAGTAGGATTTAATTTCACTACCGACCAGCTATTTTTATTAACCGCACTACCTTCTCTCTCCGGCGCTATTTTGCGCGTGCCCTACTCCTTTATGGTACCTATATTTGGCGGGCGTTACTGGACCGTATTAAGCACGGTGATCCTGGTTATCCCCTGCATCTGGTTAGGCATTGCCATCCAAAACACCGCTACTCCATTCTGGGTATTTATCACCATCGCGTTACTGTGCGGTTTCGCCGGTGCTAACTTTGCCTCCAGCATGGGTAACATCAGCTTCTTCTTCCCAAAAGCCAAACAGGGCAGCGCGCTTGGCGTGAACGGCGGCTTAGGTAACCTGGGCGTGAGCGTGATGCAGATGGTGGCGCCTGTGGTGATCTTTCTGCCGATGTTCACCTTTATCGGCGTCCATGGCGTCACTCAGGAAGATGGCTCGACGCTGGCACTGAGCAACGCCGCCATCATCTGGGTACCGCTGCTGGTCATTGCCACGATCGCCGCATGGTTTGGCATGAACGACATCGCCAGCTCAAAAGCCTCGGTACGCGATCAGCTCCCGGTGCTGAAACGCCCTCATATGTGGCTGCTCAGTCTGCTGTACCTCGCTACCTTTGGCTCATTTATCGGTTTCTCGGCCGGTTTTGCCATGCTGGCGAAAACCCAGTTCCCTGACGTTAACATCCTCAAGCTGGCCTTCTTCGGGCCCTTTATCGGCGCGCTGGCGCGTTCGTTTGGCGGCGTCATTTCCGATCGTCTGGGCGGCGTGAAGGTGACGCTGGTGAACTTCGTCCTGATGGCGGTCTTTACCGGTCTGCTGTTCCTGACCTTGCCCGGCAGCGGCTCCGGCAGCTTCCTCGCTTTCTACGTGGTGTTTATGGGGCTGTTCCTCACCGCCGGCCTCGGCAGCGGCTCCACCTTCCAGATGATTGCCGTGATCTTCCGCCAGATAACCATTGAGAGCGTAAAAAAACGCGGTGGCACCGATGAGCAGGCGCAGCACGAAGCGGTGACCGATACGGCTGCCGCGCTTGGATTTATCTCCGCCATCGGCGCTATCGGCGGCTTCTTTATCCCGAAAGCGTTCGGTACCTCTTTAGCCATGACCGGTTCACCGGTCGGCGCCATGAAAGTGTTCTTTGTTTTTTACGTCGTCTGCGTGCTGGTGACATGGCTGGTCTATGGCCGCCGCGCACCGGCAAAACAATAACGAGAAATTTGCCGGATAGCGGCTCACGCCTTATCCGGTCTACGGGGTCGAGCGGGCTTGTAGGCCGGATAAGGCGCGCGAGCGTCGCCATCCGGAACGGCACGATGCCGGACATTATCGGAGCAGGAGGAATGTCATGAGTAAACTACTGGATCGCTTTCGCTACTTTAAGCAGAAAGGCGAAACCTTTGCCAATGGTCACGGGCAGGTCTATGACAATAACCGTGACTGGGAAGATAGCTACCGTCAGCGCTGGCAGTTCGACAAAATCGTACGCTCGACGCACGGGGTGAACTGTACCGGCTCATGCAGTTGGAAGATTTACGTGAAGAACGGACTGGTGACCTGGGAGACACAGCAAACCGACTACCCGCGCACCCGCCCTGACCTGCCTAACCACGAACCCCGCGGCTGCCCGCGCGGCGCAAGTTATTCCTGGTATCTCTACAGCGCCAACCGGCTGAAATATCCACTGGCGCGTAAAAAGCTCATTGAGCTGTGGCGCGAAGCGCTGGCACAAAATCCGGACCCGGTCATCGCCTGGGACAGCATTATGCAAAGCGCTGAGAAGACCCGTCGCTACAAAGAAGCGCGTGGGAAAGGCGGTTTTGTCCGTTCATCATGGAAAGAGCTCAACCAGCTGATTGCCGCCGCTAACGTCTGGACCATCAAAACCTACGGCCCGGACCGCGTCGCTGGCTTCTCGCCGATCCCGGCAATGTCGATGGTCTCTTACGCCGCCGGCACGCGCTATCTGTCGTTGATTGGCGGCACCTGTCTGAGCTTCTACGACTGGTACTGTGACCTGCCGCCGGCTTCGCCGATGACCTGGGGCGAGCAGACCGACGTGCCCGAGTCCGCCGACTGGTATAACTCCAGCTATATCATCGCCTGGGGCTCGAACGTGCCGCAAACGCGTACTCCGGACGCCCACTTCTTCACGGAAGTGCGCTATAAAGGCACCAAAACCATTGCCATTACACCGGACTTCTCCGAAGTCGCCAAGCTGAGCGACCAGTGGCTGGCACCGAAACAGGGTACCGACAGCGCGCTGGCCATGGCGATGGGGCACGTGATTCTCAAAGCGTTCCATCTCGACAACCCCAGCGATTACTTTATCAACTACTGCCGCCGCTATACCGACATGCCGATGCTGGTGATGCTCGATAGCCGTGAAGACGGTACCTATACCGCAGGCCGTATGCTGCGCGCCGCCGATCTGGTCGATGGTCTGGGCGAAAGTAACAACCCGGAATGGAAAACCGTGGCCTACAGCAGCGACGGTGAGCTGGTCGCCCCTAACGGCTCTATCGGCTTCCGTTGGGGTGAAAAAGGGAAATGGAACCTCGAATCACAGGCCGCCGGTCAGGAGGTTGAACTGACGCTCTCCCTGCTCGACAGCCGCGATACCGTGGCCGGAGTGGCGTTCCCCTACTTTGGCGGCAATGAAAATCCGCACTTCCGTAGCGTGAAGCAGGACCCGATTCTGGTACGCAAGCTTCCGGCAAAGGCGCTGACGCTGGCCGACGGCAGCCAACGCCTGGTCGTCAGTATTTATGACCTGACCCTGGCGAATTACGGCCTCGATCGCGGGCTGGACGATGCGCTGGCGGCCACCAGTTTCGACGACGTCAAAGCCTATACTCCGGCCTGGGCCGAGCATATCACCGGCGTCTCGCGGAAAAACATCGAGAAAATCGCCCTCGAATTTGCCGACACTGCGCACAAAACCCATGGTCGTTCGATGATCATCCTCGGTGCCGGGGTTAACCACTGGTACCACATGGACATGAACTACCGTGGCATGATCAACATGCTGGTGTTCTGCGGCTGTATTGGTAAGAGCGGCGGCGGCTGGGCACACTACGTGGGCCAGGAAAAGCTGCGCCCGCAAACCGGCTGGCTGCCGCTGGCATTTGCGCTGGACTGGAACCGCCCGCCGCGTCAGATGAACAGTACCTCCTACTTCTACAATCACGCCAGTCAGTGGCGCTACGAGAAGCTGACCGCGCAGGAACTGCTTTCCCCGCTGGCCGATCCGGCGAAATATACCGGCCATCTGATCGACTTTAACGTTCGCGCCGAACGTATGGGCTGGCTGCCATCTGCACCGCAGCTCAACCTCAACCCGCTGAGTCTGAAAGCCAAAGCCGAAGCCGCCGGCATGACGCCGCAGGCGTACACCGTGCAGGCGCTGAAGTCCGGCGACATCCGTTTTGCCAGTGAACAGCCGGATAGCGGGCAGAACCATCCGCGCAACATGTTCATCTGGCGCTCTAACCTGCTGGGATCTTCCGGCAAAGGACATGAATACATGCTGAAGTACCTGCTGGGTGCGGACAGCGGTATTCAGGGGGAAGAATTGGGTTCGACCGATGACGTTAAACCGGAAGAGGTCGAGTGGCAGACTGCAGCCCTTGAAGGCAAGCTGGATCTGCTGGTGACGCTCGATTTCCGCATGTCCAGCACCTGCCTGTTCTCCGATATCGTCCTGCCGACCGCCACCTGGTACGAAAAAGACGACATGAACACGTCAGACATGCACCCGTTTATCCACCCGCTTTCCGCCGCCGTCGACCCGGCGTGGGAATCGAAAAGTGACTGGGAGATCTACAAAGGCATCGCCAAAGCATTTTCGAGCATCTGCCAGGGCCATCTGGGGACCGAAACCGACGTCGTGCTGCAACCGTTACAGCACGACTCGCCGGCAGAACTGGCCCAGCCGTTTGCGATCCAGGACTGGCGCAAAGGCGAATGTGACCTGATCCCGGGCAAAACCGCACCGAATATCATCGCCGTCGAGCGCGACTATCCGGCCACCTACGAGCGCTTTACCTCGCTGGGGCCGCTGATGGATAAACTCGGCAACGGCGGTAAAGGCATTGGCTGGAAAACCCAGACCGAAGTCGATTTCCTCGGCAAGCTCAACTACGTCAAGCTCGACGGCCCGGCCAAAGGCCGCCCGTGTATTGAGACCGCGATAGATGCCGCAGAAGTGATCCTCGCCCTCGCCCCGGAAACCAACGGTCAGGTAGCCGTGAAGGCCTGGGAAGCGCTGGCGGAATTTACCGGCCGCGAACACGCGCACCTGGCGCTCAACAAGGAAGATGAAAAGATCCGCTTCCGCGACATTCAGGCGCAGCCGCGTAAAATTATCTCCAGCCCCACCTGGTCGGGTCTGGAAGATGAACATGTCTCGTACAACGCGGGCTACACCAACGTACACGAGCTGATCCCATGGCGTACCGTTTCCGGCCGTCAGTCGCTGTACCAGGATCACCCGTGGATGCGCGACTTCGGCGAAAGCCTGGTGGCCTACCGTCCGCCTATCGATACCCGCAGCGTCAGTCAGATGAACGCAATACCGCCAAACGGGTTCCCGGAAAAAGCGCTCAACTTCCTGACGCCGCACCAGAAATGGGGTATTCACTCCACCTACAGCGAGAACCTGCTGATGCTGACGCTGTCGCGCGGCGGGCCGATCGTCTGGCTGAGTGAAACCGACGCCAAAGAACTGGGCATTGCCGATAACGACTGGATTGAAGCCTTCAACGCTAACGGTGCGCTGACCGCCCGCGCGGTGGTCAGCCAGCGCGTGCCGCCGGGCATGACCATGATGTATCACGCCCAGGAGCGTCTGATGAATATTCCAGGCTCGGAGGTCACCGGTCGACGCGGCGGTATCCACAACTCGGTCACGCGTATTTGCCCGAAACCTACCCATATGATTGGCGGCTATGCGCAGCTTGCCTACAGCTTTAACTACTACGGCACGGTCGGTTCGAACCGCGATGAGTTCATTATGATCCGCAAAATGAAAAATATTAATTGGCTGGACGATGAAGGCCATGACCAGGTACAGGAGGCGGCAAAATGAAGATTCGCTCGCAGGTTGGGATGGTGTTAAATCTTGATAAATGCATTGGCTGCCATACCTGCTCCGTGACCTGTAAAAACGTCTGGAGCAGCCGCGAAGGCATGGAATATGCGTGGTTCAACAACGTGGAAACCAAACCGGGCATCGGTTTCCCGAAGGATTGGGAAAACCAGGAAAAGTGGCAAGGTGGTTGGGTACGCGGTATATCCGGTAAGCTGACGCCGCGCCTCGGCGGGCGCATTGGCGTGCTGTCGAAAATATTCGCCAACCCGCTGATCCCGGGGATTGACGACTATTACGAGCCGTTCACCTACGATTACCAGCATCTGCACAACGCGCCGGAAGGCAAACATCTGCCAACCGCCCGCCCGCGCTCGCTGATCAGCGGGCAGCGGATGAACAAAATTGAATGGGGCCCGAACTGGGAAGAACTGCTCGGCGGCGAATTTGAAAAGCGCGCCCACGACCATAACTTCCAGGAAATGCAAAAGGAAATGTACGGTCAGTTTGAAAACACCTTCATGATGTACCTGCCGCGTCTGTGCGAACACTGCCTGAACCCAAGCTGCGTTGCCACCTGTCCAAGCGGTGCTATCTACAAGCGTGAAGAAGACGGCATTGTGCTGATCGATCAGGACAAATGCCGCGGCTGGCGTATGTGCATCAGCGGCTGTCCGTACAAAAAAATCTACTTCAACTGGAAGAGCGGCAAGTCGGAAAAATGCATCTTCTGCTACCCGCGCATCGAGTCCGGCCAGCCGACCGTGTGCTCGGAAACCTGCGTTGGCCGCATCCGCTACCTGGGCGTGCTGCTGTACGATGCTGACCGCATTGAAGAGGCCGCCAGCACCGAGAAAGAAACCGATCTTTATGAACGCCAGTGCGATGTGTTCCTCGACCCACACGACCCGGCGGTGATTGAAGAAGCGCTAAAACAAGGCATCACCCAGAACACCCTCGACGCCGCCCAGCGTTCGCCGGTATACAAAATGGCGATGGACTGGAAGCTGGCGCTGCCGCTGCATCCAGAATACCGTACCCTGCCAATGGTCTGGTACGTGCCGCCGCTGTCGCCGATTCAGTCCGTTGCGGACGCAGGCGGCCTGCCGAAAACCGACAGCATTCTGCCAGCGGTCGAAAGCCTGCGTATTCCGGTACAGTACCTGGCAAATATGCTAAGTGCGGGCGACACCGGCCCGGTGCTGCGCGCGCTGAAACGCATGATGGCCATGCGTCACTACAAACGCTCGCAGACCGTTGAAGGGGTCACCGACACGCGCGCGCTGGAAGAAGTGGGCTTAAGCGTCGAACAGGTTGAAGAAATGTACCGCTACCTGGCGATTGCCAACTACGAAGATCGTTTCGTGATCCCCACCAGCCATCGTGAAATGGCGGAAGATGCCTTCCCGGAAAGCAAGGGCTGCGGCTTCACCTTCGGCGACGGTTGTCACGGGTCGGACACCAAGTTCAACCTGTTTAACAGCCACCGTATTGATGCCATCAACATCGGGGAGAAAGACTAATGCGAGTCCTGAAAATCATCGGGCTGCTGCTGGAGTACCCCGATGAGCTAAGCTGGGACAACAAGGCGGAGCTGTTTGCGCTGATTGACAGCGACGCCCCGGCGCTGCGTCCCTTCCTTGAACAACATCTGGCGGCCTCGCTGCTTGATAAGCAGGCTGAATGGTGCGAGATTTTCGAGCGCGGGCGCGCGACGTCACTCATGCTGTTTGAGCACGTGCATGCGGAATCCCGCGACCGTGGTCAGGCGATGGTTGAGCTCATGTCGCAGTATGAACAGGCCGGTTTGCAGCTCGACTGCCGCGAACTGCCTGACCATCTGCCGCTCTATCTTGAGTATCTCAGCATTCTGCCACAGGCTCAGGCGCAGGAAGGCCTGCAAAACGTGGCGCCGATTCTGGCGCTGATTGGCGGGCGGCTGAAACAGCGTCAGGCACCGTGGTATCAGCTGTTCGACACCCTGCTGTCATTGGCGAAAACATCATTATCAAGTGACAGTGTCACAAAACAGGTGGCGGGTGAAGCGCGAGATGATACCCGTCAGGCGCTGGACGCAGTCTGGGAAGAAGAACAGGTGAAGTTTATCGAAGATAACGCCACCGCCTGTGACAGTTCCCCGCTGCAAAGTTATCAACGACGCTTTAGCCAGGACGTGGCGCCACAGTATGTCGACGTCCGTGCGGGAGGCCCGAAATGATACAGTACCTCAACGTCTTTTTTTACGATATCTACCCTTACCTCTGCGGCACGGTGTTCCTGCTGGGCAGCTGGCTGCGCTACGACTACGGTCAGTACACGTGGCGCGCCTCCTCCAGCCAGATGCTCGACAAGCGCGGAATGGTGATTTGGTCCAACCTGTTCCACGTCGGTATTCTGGGGATCTTCTTCGGCCACTTCTTCGGCATGCTCACGCCGCACTGGGTCTATGAATCCTGGCTGCCGCTGTCGCAGAAACAGCTGATGGCGATGATTCTCGGCGGTGCCTGTGGGGTAATGACGCTGGTCGGCGGCGCTGGTCTGCTGATTCGTCGTCTGTTCAACCCGCGCATTCGCGCAACCTCATCGACGGCGGATATTCTGATCCTCAGTATTTTGCTGATCCAGTGCTGCCTCGGCCTGACCACCATTCCGTTCTCCGCGCAGCACCCTGACGGCAGCGAGATGCTGAAGCTGGTGGACTGGGCGCAGGCGGTAGTCACTTTCCACGGCGGTGCATCGGCACACCTGGACGGCGTAGCCTGGGTTTACCGCGTGCATCTGGTGCTCGGCATGACCATCTTCCTGCTGTTCCCGTTCACCCGCCTGGTGCACGTCTGGAGCGCGCCGGTGGAATACCTGACCCGCCGTTATCAGGTCGTGCGCTCACGCCGGTAGCCGTTTTAATCCCTGTAGCCCGGCCGAGCATCGCGACGCCGGGTTTTTTACGCCACAAACAAAATACTAAACCTAATCTCAACCACTTTATCTTTCACCACCGCAATGAATAATAACGCGCTATATTACGCTCGTTGAATTTACCAGCGTGCCTGAAAGCACGCGGGGAATATAAATTCACTCAGCATCGTAATTAATAATCTTGTTATGGCGAGGCTCCTGAATAAACATAAGTTATCGCCCTGGTGGTATCGAGAGAGACCATCACAGGGAAATACAGGCATCCATCGAATCAAGGTGTTGCCAAGATAACTTCTGACGGCTCAAGGCCGTACAGATACGTTGTTCAGTGCTAAAACCGGGACGTAGGGATTTTTCTCAGCATTTCCAGTTTTGTTCGCCCTATATAGAATTTCTATAGGGAACATTTTGATGTCTTATATTCATGCCACTGCGCCGCACTACCCAACTGCCCCGGCTACGGGCGATATTATCTCAAGCTACATGTCGAAAACGTTTATTTCGTTGCCGGAACCACTCAGCGTAAAAGAAGCGCGCGAGATGTTCCTGCGACAATTAAATGACGATCATTTCCCCTGCGCCGTATTCGTGGTTTCCGGCGACAACCTGCGTGGAATATTATCGACTCGCGCGCTGTTACAAGCGTCCGACGATCATCAGCCGGTCGCGCAGCTGATGACCACCACCCTATTCCACGTCGGCCCGGACGATACCCGCGACGTGGCCGCGGAGCTTATCGAAAAGCACCGCCTGACGCTGCTACCGGTGATTGAAAACGGCAAGCTTATCGGCTGCCTCAATGAAAAAGAAATTGATAAGCTGTTAGCCGATGAAATCACCGAAGATGCGCAGCTTCAGGGGGCGACGTTGCCGCTGGAAAAACCGTATCTGGAGATTAGCCCGGTTACGCTGTGGAAAAAACGCGCCGTCTGGCTGCTGCTGCTGTTTATCGCGGAAGCGTACACCAGCACCGTGATTCAGCACTTTGAAGAGGCGCTGGAGTCCGCCATTGCGCTAGCCTTCTTTATCCCGTTGCTGATTGGCACCGGGGGCAACAGCGGTACGCAAATCACCTCGACGCTGGTGCGCGCCATGGCGCTAGGCGAAGTGGGCTTAAGGGATCTGGGGCGAATTCTGCGTAAAGAGATGTCGACGGCGATGCTGGTCGCCATCACGCTCGGCGCGGCAGGCTGCCTGCGAGCATGGATCATGGGCATTGGCCCGGAAATCACCTTTATCGTCAGCCTGACGCTGGTGTGCGTTACCATCTGGAGTGCGATCGTCTCCTCGGTGATCCCGCTGGTCATTAAACGCGTCGGCATCGACCCGGCGGTGGTTTCCGCGCCGTTTATCGCCACGCTGATTGACGGCACCGGGCTGATTATCTACTTCAAAATCGCCCAGCATTTCTTAGGGTTAAACTAGCGCGAAGTCTCTCATTCCGTAGCCCAGCCAAGCAAAGCGCCGCCGGGGTTTGGCTCGGTACTCATTCCCGCCGGCGCTTCGCTTGGCCGGGCTACAGGGTGAAGGTGTCGCCGGTTGCCGGGGAGATAACCTCCGGCAGCCACAGTTTTCCCCACGCGCCGGTGCAGTGGCAGCCCATGACTTTATCGGGCTTAAGCTGCTGTAAAAATTGCCTGACCTGCCAGAGCGTGCGCGGTGAAGCACTGCGCAGATGAAAACCGCCGATAATCGCGTGAACCTTGTCGATGCCGGTAATCTGCTGGCAGTGCCGCACGATGTTGATAATCCCGCGATGCCCGCAGCCGGTAATAATGACCAGCCCGCGTTCGGACAGATAAATCAACACCCCCTCATCAATCACGTAATCCGTTTGATCGCCGGTCACCCCGTAGGCTTTGGGGCTATCAACGGCTATTTCGCCTGACCAGATAAAACGGTCGCTAATGTGCAGCGGCGCGCGGGTGTACTCCATACGATGGCGAGCGTAATCAATCTCCAGCGACAGCTTTTTGATTTTATGGCTGCGCCCCGCCACGTTCAGCGCGGCATAGCGCTCGTTGCCAATGGTCGGGTGGCAAATAATGCGGCTGTTATCCGGCAGCCAGGGCACGCCGCCGCAATGGTCGTAATGACCGTGTGAAAGCACCGTCGCCGTGAGGTTATCCAGCGAAATCCCCATGCGTTCGGCATTGTACTGGAAGCTGTCATCGGGGCCGGTGTCGAAAAGAATCGAGGTGGTTTCATCCTCAAGCAGCAGGCTTAGTCCCGCTTTGGCTCGGAGTCCGCTATCGGCACCACGAGCCAGGTGGTTTTCAAGCAATACATGGATAGTTAATGCCATCATCTCATCCCTGAACATTTCGTAGCCCGGCAAAGCGAAGCGCCGCCGGGGCGTCTCGGTGCCAAACCCCGGCGTCGGCTACGCCTCGGCCGGGCTACGGGTTATTTCCCGGCTTCGGGGTGGGTGTCGAATGCCGCCATTATGGCTTCCAGCTCGCTAACGCTAAAGCCATATTTCGGATCGGTCACACCAAGCCCGAAGCGGGTTTGCAGCGCCTCGTACAGCGCGGGCACGTCCGGGAAATCCATCTTCTCGACCACGTGATTGTTATCCCAGTGGGTAAAGTGGAAGTTGGTTAGCGTCATTTTGCCACCGTCCGGCAGATGGCGACACATCAGCAGATGGTGGCGGAAATGCGACTGCGGCCAGTGCGCCGACCAGAAGTTGCCCATCACGTAATCTGACGCGTACTGACGACCTAAATCGAAGTGATACATCGACTGCCAGTGATCGTGGTGGCTGAACTGTAAAATCCATTCCTGATTTTCATACAGCAGACGATAGTCGCCGTGCGGCGTTGTCTGGGTGATATCCGCCAGCAGCTTGATTGGCGCGGTCAGCGTCTGTCCGCCAAAGCCGACGTCAGCAATCCAGCGCTCGCCGTCAACGTCCACCAGCAGCAGGCGGTGGGTTCTCGGCGGCATCTGCGGCGGATGCGATAGCACCACGCGGCCCAGCAGGCTGCGCACGTGGAAACCCAGTTCGCGCAGCGCGCGCTCGAACAGACCGTTTTGTTCAAAACAGTAGCCGCCACGGCGTGCGTGAACCAGCTTATCTTCCAGCGATTGATCGTCGAGGTGCATCTCGCGCGGCAGCAGCACGTCAAGGTTCTCGAAGGGAATGGCGCTGTTATGGTGGATATGCAGACTGCGCAGCGTCTCAATGGATACGTCAGGGGTTCCCGTCCAACCGAGACGAGCAAAATAGGCGCTTAAGAAAGGGGTCATCAATGCCTCCAGCGTTGGTGTCCGTTCTTTATAACCTATTTTGCCCGCTCCACTGACCGATTTGTGCGATCGGTTAACCTACCGTGTACTTCGCTGCATTAACCCCAGCGCGGTCAGCATTAACCCCAGCCCGACGAACAGCGTCAGGCTCGCCATCGCCATCCCCTGGCCGACCGAACCCTGCTCGAACTGCCGCCAGATAAACACCGCTACGGTCTGCGTCCCCGCCGGTGCCAGCAGCAGCGAAGTCACCAGTTCACGGGAAGCAACGGCAAACACCATCAGCATCGCCGCCAGCAGCGCCGGGAACACCAGCGGCAGGACAATCAACCGTAGCGCCAGCCACGGCGATGCGCCGTGCACCCGCGCCGCGGGCTCCAGATTATTCCCCAACTGACGCAGCGCGCTGCCGACATATCGTACAGGCCACGGCAGTAACAGACAGCAATAAGAGAGCAGCAGCATAAACCACGTATTGTAAGGTGAGACCGGCCAGAACGGCTGATTCCACAGTAGAATCAGCCCAACGCCCACCACCACTCCCGGCAACGCCGCTGGCATCAGCGACAGCGCATCAATCAGTGCGCTGCCTTTGATTTTTTGTACCAGCACCAGCCAGGCCGCCACCAGCCCGAGCAGGCCGACAATCAGCGCCGACGCCAGCGCCAGCGATAAACTAGTGCCCAGCGCCGACAGCGCATCGCCCTGCTGCGCGAACAGCGCGCTAAAGTGCTTCAACGTAAAGTTGCCCATGTTCAACCCGCCGGAAAGCGTCCCCATCAGGCTGGTTGCGACCATCGACGCGCCGGGAAGCAGTACCGCCAGGCCACCAACGCCGCCCATCACCAGCAACGCAGGTAGCGTCATCACACCGAGCGACGCCCCGCTGTTCTCCCCGGGTTTTCCGGTGACGCTGGTGACCTCCGTCGTTCCCGTCAGCCGTTTTTGTAACCACCAGGCGAGCAGCGCCACGGTAATCAGCAGCACCGACAGCAGCGACGCACCGGTGAGATCGATAGGCCAGTCCGCGAGCTTTTTCTCAATGCCCACGGTGAGCATCACCACGCCCGCCCGCGAGCCAAGCGCCGCGGGCACACCGTACTCTTCAATCGCCAGAGTAAAGGCCAGCAGCATCCCCGCCGCCAGCGCCGGGGAAAGCATCGGCAGCGTGACGTGCCAGAATGCCCGCCAGGCGCTCGCCCCGTGAACCCGTGCAACAATTGCCAGCCGCTGCCCGCTCGCCAGCAGGCTGCGGGAGACGGCAAAATAGACCACCGGGAAGATATTCAGGGTCATCACCAGCACGATCCCGGTGCGGCTAAACAGCAGATCGTTCAGATCCCAACCGGTCAACTGCTGCAGGTAACCGTTATGCTGGAGCACCAGCATCCATGACAGCGCAGCGATATACGGTGGCGTGAGGAACGGAATTAAGAACAGCAGATCCCACAGTTTCGGCAGCGGCAGGTTAAACAGCCCGCGCAGCACGCCGAGCGGCAGGCCGACAATCACGCTCATCAACGCCACGCCGCAGGCAATCCATAAGGTTCCGCCGAGCATCGGCATCAACTGCCGGTCGCTCAGTAAAGCCGTAATCCCACTAAACGGCTGATGCGGCGAACCGGCGCTGAACTGCGGGAAAATAGCCTGTAACAGGATAAAAAAGAGCGGCAATGCCACCAGCACCACCAAAGCGATGAGGGTGACGAGAGAGAGGGATTTTTGTTTCACCCGAGGTTCCAGATTGTAGCCCGGCCAAGCGAAGCGCCGCCGGGGCTGTAGACAATGCTAAATCCCGGCGTCGCTTCGCTTGGCCGGGCGATGGAAATTTACTGCCCGAACAACGTATTAAACCGAGCCAGAACGGCGCTGCGCTCGCTGCTACCATCGCTGGCGGCTGGCAGTACTTTCAGGTCGTTCAGCAACGGGCGTTTCGCCGACACATCGCTGCGAGCCGGCATCAGCCACGCTTCGGCCACCATTGCCTGACCTTCCGGCGACAGCACGTAGTCGACAAAGGCTTTCGCCTCATCCGCATGTTGTGTGGATTTGAGGATCATCATCGGGCGCGGCGCAATCACCGTACCGCTTGCCGGGAAAATCACCTTCAGCGATTCGCCCTGGGCGATATTACCGTAGGAGACATAGTCCACCGCGCCAAATACCGCCGCTTTCGCCCCCTGCATCACCGGCGTCACCGCCTGCGCGTTCGGCCCGCTCACCACCATGCCGTTCTTTTTCAGTTCATCAAACAGCGCCCAGGCTTTCTCGCCCATACCGTTTTGTAACCCGATCAGCAAATCGAGCGAGGCACCGGAGAGCGCCGGGTCCGGCGTGGTGACGTTGTCTTTAAACGCCGCTTCGGTCAGATCGCGCCACTCTTTCGGCTCCGGAGTACCGCTTTTGGTGTTCCAGACAATCCCCAGCGCCGAAATACCCTGCGCCACATAGTCGGTAGATTTCAACGCTGCCGGAACCTTATCGGCATTCCCGCTCTGATATGGCAGCAACCAGCCGCGGCCGTGCAAGTCTTCAGCGGTGTCCCACGAGGCGGAAATCAGCACATCCGCCTGCGGGTTAGCCTGCTCGGCTTCCAGACGGGCCATCACCTTGCCGGTGGTGGCCTGGAAAATATTCACCTTCACACCGGTTTTCTTTTCATAGCCGCTGGCCAGATTTTTTGCCAGCGAGCCTGGGCCTGCGGTGTATACGGTCAGCGCATGGGCGCTGGAAATCATCGAAGCAGATAACATCATCGCGAGCGCAACGCCTTTTTTAACGGATTTCATACCAATTCCCCTGAGGTAGAAGCAACAGTGCGAACAGCAGCAATGCTGCCCGCAGAAAGGTGCACAATTCGGTCGGCCAGCAGTTCGGCCTCGCGGCGGTCGTGGGTGACGTACACGGCGGTGATGCCGAGCTGGCGCAGCAGTCGGCTCATCTCCAGACATAACGATTCACGCAGTTCGCTATCGAGGTTGGAAAGCGGTTCATCAAACAGCAGTACCCGTGGTTCGGCGACGATCGCCCTTGCCAGCGCCACGCGCTGCTGCTGCCCGCCGGAGAGCCCGGAAGGCTTACGTTCGCCAAAACCGGAAAGCCCGACCATCGCCAGCGCGTCATTAACACGGCGCGTCCGCTCATCGCGGGCCACGCCGCGCATTCGCAGTGAAAAAGCGACGTTTTCAGCGGCAGTCATATGCGGCCACAGCGCATAGTCCTGGAAAACCATGCCAATATCGCGCTGTTCGGGCGGCAGCCCCCAGCCGGGTCTGGCAATCAGACGGTCGCCAAAATGAATTTCACCTTCAGCGGGAACGGTGAGCCCTGCCAGCAGGCGCAGTAACGTGCTTTTGCCGCAGCCGGAAGGCCCAAGCAATGCCACGATGCTGCCCGCATCGATCTGCAGGTTGATGTGATTAAGAACGGTGGTGGCACCGAAAGCGAAAGAAACGCCATCGAGCCGAATGCCAGTTAGCGCGCGCATTTTCGCCCTCCCCGATGGGAAAGCGATGCTTCACCCGTGGTCGAAATCCGACGGGCCGCGCTCACCTGCATGAAGATCAGGGGAGCCAACATATTGTTATCCTCTTTGGGACTTAGTGCTGGCGACTATAGGCAGGTGATATGACGTATTGATTACGCTTTTATTGCGATTTAGTGTGTGGTTAACCGCATCCCATTATTCAGGAAATCCTTATGGGTCGTTTTCGCCCCGTTGAACTTCACCACGCCAGCCGCCTGCTCAATCACGGCCCGACCATCCTCATTACCAGCTTTGACGTCGAGTCCAAACGACGCAACGTGATGGCCGCGGCCTGGTCAATGCCGGTGGAGTTCGAGCCGCCGCGCATCGCTATTGTGGTCGATAAGAGTGCCTGGTCGCGGGAAATTATTGAGCGCAACGGCACGTTCGGCATCGTGGTGCCAGGCGTCGCCGCCGCCAGTTGGACGTATGCCGTTGGCAGCGTCAGCGGACGCGAAGAGGATAAATTCAACGCCTACGGTATTCCGGTGGTAAAAGGCCCGGTGCTGGGGCTGCCGGTAATTGAAGAGAAATGTCTGGCGTGGATGGAGTGCCGACTGCTGCCCGCCACGGCCGCCGCCGGGCAGTACGATACGCTGTTTGGCGAAGTGGTTTCCGCCGCGGCGGATGAACAGGCGTTTGTCGCCGGACGCTGGCATTTCGACGACGATAAGCGCAATACGCTGCATCATCTTGGCGCAGGAACGTTCGTAGCAAGCGGAAAACAAGTCCGCGCCAATACACCGTCAGAGTAACTCAGCAAGCGCCGCCGGGGAGGGTTCGGTGCCATTCCCGGCGGCGCTTTGCTTGGCCAGGCTGCGGAGTCTTACATGCTGTAGCCGGGTTTTTTAATCAGCTCATCCATATGTGGGGCAATCTCGGTATCCCACACCTGCTGCCAGTCGCTCTGCTGCACCTGATTCAGGGCAACGCTAACGGCGCCCTCTTTGCTATTCAGATGGCGAATTAATACTTCGGTGATGTCCGCTGCCAGCGCGGTTTTTTGCTCGTCGTTCAGGTCGCGGGGAAAACATTTGATATCAACGTGTGGCATCTGCAGGGCTCCTTATGGTTAGAGCCATAAAGCTACCATAGCCTGGCGTAAACCACTGCCTTTTCGTGCGCTTAAGCGACAGATTGCCGCGCTTTTTCGGCCATCAATTGCCTGATAAACGCTTCGGTTTCACGCTGATTACGCAGCCGCACAAAGCGGATATGCTGCCACGCGGGGTCGGCCATATCCCGCAGATAGCGCGCGCGGTTTGGCCGCCAGGTTTTCAGCGTCCAGAGGATGATGGAGTCACGGCTGAAGAAGGAACGCCGGAAGCTCTCCCGGTTACCGGTGCCCGGCCACAATTCCTGTTGTCGCCACGCCCGGCTTGCGGCACGCCCGACAGCCTGGCGGAAGGTGCGCCAGAAGCTGTAATCGACCCACACCACCAGATCCACGTCGCGCCATTTTACCGGGCGACTGCGATTGTAATTACCGTCCAGCACCCAGGCCGGTGCAGCGGTTGCCTGCGTCAGCGCGGCAAAGAGTTCCTCATCGGTTACGCCCTGCCAGTCTGGTCGCCAGTAAAGCGTATCCATTTCGATATAGGGCACGGAAAACAGCGTCGCCAGACGCTTTGCCAGCGTCGATTTCCCCACGCCGCTGGTGCCTACCACATTGATTTTCATTGGCCTCTCACTCACGTTCCCGGGTTGCATATCGCGCGACGAACATTAAACTAAAAAAATCCCTCTGGAGCTATGAACCAGATTCATTAATGGCCACATCCCATGCTTAAAGACAACATCAACGACCTCATTTCGTTTATGGTCGTGGCGCGCGAGCGCAGCTTTACCCGTGCGGCGGCGCAGCTTGGCGTGTCGCAGTCGGCGCTGAGCCACGCGATGCGCAATCTGGAAAGCCGTCTCGACGTACGTCTGCTGACCCGCACCACCCGCAACGTGGCACCAACCGAGGCGGGCGAAAAACTGTATCAGCGTCTTAGCCCACATCTGCTGGAAATTGAGCAGGAGATTTCCGCGCTGCGTGACACCCGCGATCGTCCGGCGGGAAATATTCGCCTGACGGTGGGCGAACATTCGATGAATACGCTGATCTGGCCGCGAATCAAGCCATTTATGCAGCAATACCCGGAAATCAATATTGAAGTGACCGTCGACAACGGTCTGACCGATATTGTTGATGCGCGCTACGACGCCGGTATCCGGCTGGGTGAACAGGTGGCGCGCGATATGATAGCCGTGCGAATCGGCCCGGATATGCGCATGGCCGTCGTTGGCTCACCGGACTATCTGGCACGCTGCGGCGTGCCGCAAACGCCGCATGATTTACAGCATCACCGCTGTATTAATATGCGCCTGCCTACCCGCGGCGGGTTGTACGCATGGGAATTCGAAAAGGATGGCGAACCGCTGCGCGTCCGGGTTGAGGGCCAGCTGATTCTTAACTGTCTGCCGCAGCGTCTGGAAGCCGCTGAAGCGGGCCTGGGGTTAGCCTATGTGCCGGAAGACACCATCGCCGATGCCGTGGCCGCCGGACGTTTGCAGTCGGTGCTTGAAGACTGGTGTGCGCCGTTTGCCGGCTACTATCTCTACTACCCCAGCCGCCGTCAGCACACCGCCGCCTTTGCACTGCTGGTCGATGCGCTACGCTACCCGTAGCGACGATTTTGTAGGCCTGATAAGGCGAAGCCTTATCAGGCCTACATTCCTCTTGCGCTAAACAGCAGATTTAGGCTGCAGGTTTTCGTCAAACGCCAGACGCTTACGGTCCGGCTCTTCTTCGGTTAACGGTTCGACGGCAACCAGCGTCTTCTGACAGCGGTCGACCAGCACCTGATACTCGCGGGTGCCCTGCTTTTTCCACTCGCGCTCCTGCTCGGTTAAGGCGCGAATCGCCTTCGCCGGGCTGCCGATAATCAGGTGGTTAGCTGGCATTTCCGCCCGCGCCTTCACGAAAGCACACGCGCCAACGATACTGTTTTCACCGATGGTCGCGCCGTCAATAATCACCGCACTCATGCCAACCAGCGCGTTACGGCCAATCACGCAGCCGTGCAGAATGGCGCCATGGCCGATGTGCCCGTCTTCTTCCACCACCGTGTCCTGCCCGGGGAAACCGTGCATGACGCAGTTATCCTGAATGTTCGCACCATCTTTGACGACGATACGCCCAAAATCGCCGCGCAGGCTGGCGTTCGGCCCCACGTAAACCCCTTTGCCAAGGATCACGTCACCAATCAGCACGGCGGTGGGGTGAACATAGCTTTCTGCGGGCACGACGGGGATCATTCCGTCTATCTGGTAAATCGGCATCTGGGCTCCTGTTACGCCTCGGACAAACCGCCAAAGCGCTGATAATAAAGCGGCCCCGGCGCGGGCAGTTCACCCACCGAACTTTCGCCTTTTTCACTGACAAAAGCCTGCGCGCCTGGGGCAACGCGTTGATAAATGTTGATGCACAGCTGACGCGCCGTCTGCCCCAGCCAGTGCGCAGGCAGCAGCTCTTCCGGCAGCAGCGGATCTTTCAGCACCACCCGACGATAGAAGTGAATCAGCAGCAGGCGGATCTGGAAGCAGCGTTCCGGTGTCAGCTCCGCCGGTTCGGCGTCGCGCAGTAGCGCCAGCAGCGGGCGAAACAGCGTGATAAAAGCCTCATACATGGCGTTCTGTTCAGTCAGATGCCAGCACTCTTCCACGCGCTCACGCAGCGCAGCGCGGGAAAGCGCCAGCGGTGAGTGCGCCTCAAAGAAGATCACGTTTTCCGCCACGCCGGCTTCATGCAGCAGCGACTGCACGTCGGCGAGTTTTTGCGACGGTGAGGCCAGCAGGCTGGGCGCAAGGACGCCAAACCCCTGCCAGATAAGCTGTTTTTTCACTTCGGCGAGGGTCTGTTTTTCCAGCCCTTCGGAAAGCAGGAGCAGCCAGGTGCCGTCCCATTCCGGCGCGCTGGCGCGGTAAATTTTGCTCTCGGCACGGCGGGTTAAGCGCAATCCTTTGTCGCTGAGGCGGTAGAAGCTGCGGCGGCCGATACGCACCACGTCCAGCCACTCTTCTTTGTTGAGGCGAAACAGCGCGGTACGCACGAAGCGTTCACCGAATCCCAGCCCTTCCAGCAGCGCAGCGACGCTGCCCAGCCAGACTTCCCCGCCGCGCTGGGATAGGCAGTCTCCGTATAGCGACGCAATCAGCGAGGTGCCGCTGATGGGCATCGCGGTCACCGCCTGTTGAATAAAGCTATCGAGTTTTTCCATATGATTCATACTGTTGTTATTTTTGTCCTTTTTGAATCATAGCACAGGAATAAAGCAGCGAAACGCCAGGAGTTTGTAGGCCGGATAAGGCAACGCCGCCATCCGGCAGCGTTGCGCCATTGTGCCTGATGGCGCTACGCTTATCAGGCCTACGAGAGTTAGCCGTTGGCAGCGGCTTTACGCAGGTCAAATACGCGGCAGGCCTTGCCTTCGGAGCGTGGAATGCTGCCGCAGTTAACGATGCTCACGTCCGTTGAAATGCCGACCATCGACTTAATGCGATGACGCAGGTGGTGGCAAATCTGGCAGCGCTGCTCGTGGCTCAGTACGAGGCTACTCTCTTTCAGCTCAACGCGAATCGAAAGTGAATCAAGATGCCCACGGCGATCGACTTCCAGCTGGTAGTGCGGCGCCAGATGTTCAATCTTGAGGATCTCTTCTTCCACCTGCGATGGGAAAACGTTCACGCCGCGAATAATCAGCATGTCGTCGCTGCGCCCGCTGATGCGATCCATCCGGCGCATAGTGCGGGCGGTGCCCGGCAGCAGGCGCGTCAGGTCGCGGGTGCGGTAACGAATGACCGGCAGCGCTTCTTTGGTGAGCGTGGTGAACAGCAGTTCGCCGTGCTCGCCGTCAGCCAGCGGCGTACCGTCGTCCGGGTTGACCACTTCCGGGAAGAAATGGTCTTCCCAGATGGTTGGGCCGTCGGCGGTTTCAATACACTCCATCGCCACGCCCGGCCCCATCACCTCAGACAGGCCATAGATATCCAGCGCGGTAATGCCCAGACGGCGTTCAATTTCCGCCTTCATGCCGCTGGTCCACGGCTCGGCGCCGAAGACGCCGGTACGCAGCGAACAGCCGCGCGCGTCGCCGCCCATCTGGCGTTCCAGCTCTTCAATCAGGTTCAGGCAGTAAGATGGCGTCACCATGATCATGTCAGGTTTGAAATCGCGGATCAGCTGCGCCTGTTTCTCGGTCTGGCCGCCGGACATCGGGATCACCGTCGCCCCTAAACGCTCGGCACCGTAGTGCGCGCCCAGGCCGCCGGTGAACAGGCCGTAGCCGTAGGCCACATGAATTTTATCCTTTGCCGAGCCACCAGCGGCGCGCAGCGAACGGGCGACGATGTTCGCCCAGGTATCGATATCGTTCTGCGTGTAGCCAACGACGGTCGGTTTACCCGTCGTACCGGATGACGCATGAATACGCACAATCTGTTCCATCGGTACCGCGAAGGTATCGAACGGATAGTTATCGCGCAGGTCCTGCTTGGTGGTGCACGGGAATTTGCTCAGGTCGCTCAGCTCACGGAAATCATCCGGGTGAACCCCCGCCGCATCAAATTTGCGGCGGTACATCGGCACGTTTTCATAGGCGTGTTTGAGCGTCCACTTCAGGCGCTCGGTCTGCAGAGCGACTAATTCGTCACGCGATGCGGTTTCAATCGGATCTAATGTTGTTATCGTTGTCATTTTGTAGGGTACTCGCAGGTCAATTCGCTCACACACGCTCGAGGATCAGGGCAATGCCCTGGCCCACGCCAATACACATCGTACACAGCGCATAACGTCCATTGCGTCGTTCCAGCTCCAGCGTTGCCGCCAGCGCCAGACGCACGCCGCTCATCCCCAGCGGGTGGCCTAAAGCGATGGCGCCACCGTTTGGATTCACGTGCGGCGCATCATCCGCCAGCCCCAGCTGCCGCATCACGCCCAGCGCCTGGGCGGCAAAGGCTTCGTTCAGCTCAATCACGTCCATATCGTTAATATTCAGCCCGGCACGCTCCAGCACTTTACGCACCGCCGGAACCGGCCCCAGCCCCATGTACTTCGGCTCAACGCCCGCCGTCGCCATCGCCACGATGCGCGCCCGCGGCGTCAGTCCCTGTTCTTTTACCTGCTGTTCACTGGCGATAATCATCGCCGCCGCGCCGTCGTTCACGCCCGAGGCGTTGCCTGCCGTCACCACGCCGCCCTTGCGGAACGGGGTTTTCAACTGAGCAAGCTGTTCCATTGTGGTTTCCGCACGCGGGTGCTCATCGTCGCGCACCGCGCTGACCGCGCCCTTCTTACCGATAATCTGTACCGGTACGATTTCCTGCGCCAGAATGCCGTCACGCTGCGCTTTTGACGTGCGCTGCTGGCTGCGGTAGGCGAAGGCGTCCTGATCTTCACGGCTTATATTTAACAATTCGGCTACATTCTCCGCCGTTTCCGGCATGCTGTCAGTACCAAATTGTTGCTGCATGAGCGGGTTCACAAAACGCCAGCCGATGGTGGTATCGAACATTTCCGCCTGACGCTGGAACGGCGCGGTGGCCTTGCCCATGACGAACGGCGCGCGGGACATCGACTCGACGCCGCCGGCAATCAACAGATCCGCATCGCCCGCCTTAATGGCTCGTGCGGCAAAGCCGATGGCGTCCAGCCCGGAACCGCACAGACGGTTGATGGTGGTGCCCGCCACGCTGTGCGGATAACCCGCCAGCAACGTTGCCATATGCGCCACGTTACGGTTGTCTTCACCGGCCTGGTTGGCGCAGCCGAAAATCACATCGTCGATGGCGCTGGCATCCAGGCGCGGGTTGCGACGGAGCAATTCACGCAGCGGGATCGCCGCCAGATCGTCAGCGCGAACCCCCGCCAGCGCGCCGCCGTAGCGGCCAATCGGGGTACGAATTCCGTCACAAATAAAGGCGTCACGCATTAGGCTTCTCCTGTGATTGTGCCGCCGATGCGGTGCGATTTTCCGCGAAACAGGGCAACGGTTTTTTGCTGTTGATTAACAATCTCAATGTCGTAAACGCCGGTCAGCTTGCCCTGCTGTTTCACCCGCGCGGTGGCGGTAAGCAGATCGCCTGTGAAGGCCGGGCGCAGGAAATCGATGCTCGCCGCCGACGCCACCGCCGCCAGCCCCTGGCTGTTACAGGCGTAGGCAAAGGCGGTGTCCGCGAGCGAAAACAGCTGCCCGCCGTGACAGGTCTGGTGGCCGTTGAGCATCGATGGCAGCACCGCCATCGTCATCTGCGCATAGCCTTCATCCATTTCGATAATCTCGATGCCCAGCGCGCGGGCGCAGGTATCTTTCTCGTACATGGCGCGGGCGTTGCGCCAGGCCTGGTTACTCATGACGCATCTCCAGCAGCGCCATCTGGCGCAGTCGCGCACTTGGGCGGTAGCGTTCTTCGCCGTAGTGCTGTTGTAGGTTTTCCAGCAGGCGCAGCACGCGCCCCCAGCCAAGCGATTCACCCCAGGCAATCGGACCGCGTGGGTAGTTCACCCCCAGACGCATAGCGGTATCGATATCATCCGCGCTGGCGACGCCTTTTTGCACCGCATCCAGCGCTTCGTTCGCCAGCATCGCTACCGTACGCCATACCAGCAGGCCGGGATAATCAGCAATGTGCAGAACCTTTTTGCCCTGCTGCTGGAAGTAGTACACCGCTTTGTCGGTTGCCGACTGTGGGTTGGTTTGCGCGCTCGCCAGTACGACCGTGTCGCCCGCCGCATGGTCATAAACCACCACCGGACGCTGATGCTGGACGCTTAAGGCCAGCGCGGTTTCACCGGTGGTTTCAAGGAGCAGCACATCATCCAGTTCAGTGACAACGTCACACTTAATGTTTTTTGCTGCATTTTCAGGCACTACCGCTGCAACAGCCAGATCAGGCGATACTTCAACAGGCCAGCGATAGACGCCGTGGCCGCTCTTCTTGCCCAGACGCCCGGCCAGCGCCAGCTCCTGCTGAAGCAGCGCCGGCAGAAAACGGCGGTCCTGCCAGAAGGCGTTAAATACCGAACAGGTGACGGCAAAGTTGACGTCCTGACCAATCAGATCGGTCAGCGCCAGCGGCCCCATCGGGAAACCGCCGCCGTCGCGCAGCGCCGCGTCAATCACTTCCGGCGCGGCGACCTGTTCCTCCAGCGCCCGCCAGGCTTCGGCGTAATACGGGCGCGCCACGCGGTTGACAATAAAGCCCGGCGTGGAGCGGCAGCGCACCGGCTGCTTACCCCAGGCGCTAACGCACTGGCAAAGCTGCTCCACCACTTCCGTGGAGGTGGCAAGGCCGCTGACGACCTCGACCAGCTTCATCACCGGCGCCGGGTTAAAGAAATGCAGCCCCGCCACGCGTTCGGGATGTTTGATGCCCGCCGCAATGGCGGTAATGGAAATCGACGAGGTGTTGCTGGTCAGCAGCGTCGACGGTGAACAAATCTCCGCCAGTTGGCTGAACAGCGCCTGTTTAATCTCCAGGCGTTCCGAAGCGGCTTCAATCACCAGCTGCGCGTCGGCAAGCTGGTGTAATTCCGTCGCCGGTGTAATCCGCGCGAGCAGGGACTGCGCCAGCTCGGCGCTGATTTTCCCCCGGCTGACGCGGGCGTTGAGGCGCTCGGCAATACCGTCGATAGCGCGGGTAATTGCCTCAGGCGAAATGTCATACAGCCGGACCGCGTGTCCGGCACCGGCCGCCACTTCGACGATCCCGGCCCCCATGGTGCCGCCGCCAATCACGGCGACGGTGTGAAGAGTCTGGCTCATGGCTTATTTCCCGCTGAACTGTGGCTGACGTTTGGCGAGGAAGGCGCTGACGCCTTCGCGATAGTCGTCGCTGCGACCGGCCATGCGCTGGTAGTCGCGCTCAGGTGATGCTGCCAACTTACTGATTTAGTGTATGATGGTGTTTTTGAGGTGCTCCAGTGGCTTCTGTTTCTATCAGCTGTCCCTCCTGTTCAGCTACTGACGGGGTGGTGCGTAACGGCAAAAGCACCGCCGGACATCAGCGCTATCTCTGCTCTCACTGCCGTAAAACATGGCAACTGCAGTTCACTTACACCGCTTCTCAACCCGGTACGCACCAGAAAATCATTGATATGGCCATGAATGGCGTTGGATGCCGGGCAACCGCCCGCATTATGGGCGTTGGCCTCAACACGATTTTCCGCCATTTAAAAAACTCAGGCCGCAGTCGGTAACCTCGCGCATACAGCCGGGCAGTGACGTCATCGTCTGCGCGGAAATGGACGAACAGTGGGGATACGTCGGGGCTAAATCGCGCCAGCGCTGGCTGTTTTACGCGTATGACAGGCTCCGGAAGACGGTTGTGGCGCACGTATTCGGTGAACGCACTCTGGCCACACTGGAGCGTCTTCTGAGCCTGCTGTCGGCCTTTGAGGTCGTGGTATGGATGACGGATGGCTGGCCGCTGTATGAATCCCGCCTGAAGGGAAAGCTGCACGTTATCAGCAAGCGTTACACTCAGCGCATTGAGCGACATAACCTGAATCTGAGACAACATCTGGCAAGGCTGGGACGGAAGTCACTGTCGTTCTCAAAATCGGTGGAGCTGCATGACAAGGTCATCGGGCATTATCTGAACATAAAACACTATCATTAAGTTGGAGTCATTACCAGGTGAAAGCACCGAGGGCACCAAAGCTTATCATCGATACCACTAAGTTCAGGTCAAGGAACAGGGCCAGCAGCGAGATGGTGGCAACGAACAAAATGGCCCGCCACGGTGTGTGGAATTTGCGATGCAGATGGAAGAACACTTTGCGTGGTAGTACGCCTTCTCGCCCCATGGCATAGAAGGGGTCAGTTTGGAGATCGGAAATTTTTGTACGTTAAGCACATTATTCAACCAATTCGGATGCGTAAGTGATTGATTTATCGTCAGTGGCTATCGCTTTTAGGTTGTCGCTCTTGCTGTATCGCATTTAGGTTATCCGATTAAGACAAAATCCCCTGAAAACGCTGTATAGCGCGGGAGTACACCCTATTGCTATAGGTAAGTCTGTTCAAAAAACAGGCTTACCGTACAATAATTCTCTATATCCAAACTGACCCCTACACGCTCGTAAGCGGCTCTTACGACCCGCTAACGCGGAGATACGCCCCAACTGCGGCTTCGCCTTGTTGTGACCACTCCGACCGCGCACAAAAGCCTCTGAGCCGCTTTTAGCGGAATATGGCTTTGCAGGGTGAAGGGATGGATAGGCGATCCCTTTCGATCCCTCACTGGTATCGGCGGCTAACCCTCGGTGCTACCTGTCATTTCATCCTGCCGCCTTACATGCGCTAACGCGCATAAATCCCCGTTCCTCAGTGGAACGAAAACTCACGCTAACAGGGTAGTGACCGGGTAGCCACGATAACTGCCAACAAAATTAGCTTATAGGTTAATTCTACCTTGTCTGAAATTAGCCTATAGGTTAATATTAATAGAAATGGGAGGTCACATGTTTAGCGTTGTTTATCACCCGGAAGCCAGGGAAGAAGCCACAGCATTACCCGTAAAAATCAGGGTGAAGTTTGACCGTCTCATCGGCAAACTGGAGTATGACGCCCGATTACTGCGGGAGCCGGACACGAAGCCCCTGGGCGATGGACTTTTTGAGATCCGCACGATGGGGACGGACATAGCCAGGGGAATCTGGGTATACCACAAAGGCAATACCATCATCATGCTCCGTGTTTTCATCAAGAAGTCACAGAAAACGCCAGCGAAAGAAATCGATCTCGCCAAAAAGCGGTTAGCGGAGGTACTTAATGAAACTGGTAAGCCATAAAGAACTGCATAACGAGTGGATGCAGGACGATGAATATCGCGCTGCATGGCAGGAAGAAGAACGTAAGGAAAAGCTCAGGGAGCTGCTTGCTGAATGGCGCAAGCATGACAACCTGACAAAAGCGCAGGTTGCTGAACGCATGGGGGTTACACCTCCGGTTATTTCTCGCCTGGAAAACAACATCACCAAAGCCAGCATCGACACACTGACCCGCTACGCTCACGCCTGCGGCATCAAGAAACCTGTCATTGCCCTGTACTGAATAGCCAGCCCTCCGGGGCTGGCCTTTTTGTTTCGGTCAGTCCCAAAATTTTGTTAAAGCAAGTTTAAAATGTCACCTGTTTCTCCAAAGTTGAAATGTCACTTCTAAGCCAATCTATTTATACATAATCTTTACATCTTTCCCCGGTGACAAAGTGCTAATTGGTCTGTAATGTTCAATGTGTGGCAGGCAAGCCGCCGGTGACTTAGGGAAGGTGCGAACAAGTTCCTGATATGAGATCATCATATTCATCCGGAGCGCATCCCAGAGGGACATCATGAGCCATCAACTCACCTTCGCCGATAGTGAATTCAGCACTAAGCGCCGTCAGACCCGAAAAGAGATTTTCCTCTCCCGCATGGAGCAGATTCTGCCATGGCAGAATATGACCGCTGTCATCGAGCCGTTTTATCCCAAGGCGGGCAATGGCCGACGGCCCTATCCGCTGGAGACCATGCTGCGTATTCACTGCATGCAGCATTGGTACAACCTGAGCGACGGTGCCATGGAAGATGCCCTGTACGAAATCGCCTCCATGCGCCTGTTTGCCCGATTATCCCTGGATAGCGCCCTGCCGGATCGCACCACCATCATGAATTTCCGCCACCTGCTCGAGCAGCATCAACTGGCCCGTCAATTGTTCAAGACCATCAATCGCTGGCTGGCCGAAGCAGGCGTCATGATGACCCAAGGCACTTTGGTGGATGCCACCATCATTGAGGCACCCAGCTCGACCAAGAACAAAGAGCAGCAACGCGATCCGGAGATGCATCAGACCAAGAAAGGCAATCAGTGGCACTTTGGCATGAAGGCCCACATTGGTGTCGATGCCAAGAGTGGCCTGACCCACAGCCTGGTCACCACCGCGGCCAACGAGCATGACCTCAATCAGCTGGGTAATCTGCTTCATGGAGAGGAGCAATTTGTCTCAGCCGATGCCGGCTACCAAGGAGCGCCACAGCGCGAGGAGCTGGCCGAGGTGGATGTGGACTGGCTGATCGCCGAGCGTCCCGGCAAGGTAAAAACCTTGAAGCAGCATCCGCGCAAGAACAAAACGGCCATCAACATCGAATACATGAAAGCCAGCATCCGTGCCAGGGTGGAGCACCCGTTTCGCATCATCAAGCGGCAGTTCGGCTTCGTGAAAGCCAGATACAAGGGGCTGCTGAAAAACGATAACCAACTGGCGATGTTATTCACCCTGGCCAACCTGTTTCGGGTGGACCAAATGATACGTCAGTGGGAGAGATCTCAGTAAAAACCGGAAATAACGCCAGAAATGGTGGAAAAAATAGCCTAAATAGGCTGATTCGATGTGTTTGCGGGAAAAAAATCGGCCCAGATCCGCGAAATTTTAATCAGCGAGTCAGCTTGGGAAGAAATGACCTGCTTATTCGCACCTTCCTTAATATAAAGACACAAGCAGAGACATTTTTGGCACGATATAAAAACGCTAAGTTAAAAAATCACTATGACGTGTTGGGTATCAAATGTTCACTGGCATAAACCTCTGTTTCTGATGTAAAACAGATTTTCTGAGGAGGCGTAAAACCTCCTCGTACTGCGAAATTGATTTAGTGATAGCGATCGATCACGCCAACCAGATAGTGGTCGGTTTGCTGCATGTTGATGCCCGCTTTTTTAGCGCTGCGGACTTCATCCAGAATGATTTGCAACAGCGTCCCGTCCACGATTTCCTCTTTTCTGTATCGCTTCAGGAAGTTAATCGCTGACTTATCGTTTGCTGCCTGGGCGTCTTCCGTCAAAGAGGTCAGCGCATTAATGCGCTTCTGGTAATCGCTTACCGTCTGCTCAAACAGATCTTCCAGCGTGGAAAATTCACCGCACCGGGCGTGTTGCTCCTGTAACACCGGCGTGGCGCCGCTCTGTTTGATGTATTCGTACATGCGCATCATTTGCGTCACCGTATTTTGCGCCTGATGACGCAAAAATAGTGCGGTGCCATTAAGGCTATTCTCGCTGCACCTCTGGCTGAGCTGAAGATACAAATTTGAGGTATAAAACTCCTGATTCATTTGCGCATTCAGTTTTTGAACTATTCCGCTAAATAGCTGCGCGGAATAGTAGATCACTGAAAGGGAACTCAGCCCGGATTGTGCGATCTGATCAATCGCCAAACCAACCAAAATCACCAACCGGACTGAGCGATGCCGATCATAGTACCAATACCCCGTGGCGAACGACGCCTGATGCAGAAAGCTATTCATAAAACGCGTGATAAAAATCATGCCCGCAGACTCACGGCCATGCTGATGCTTCATCGGGGTGAACGGGTCAGCGATGTTGCCAGAACTCTCTGTTGTGCCCGTTCATCCGTTGGTCGCTGGATTAACTGGTTTACGCACTCAGGTATTGAAGGCCTGAAATCCTTACCCGCAGGGCGCTCCCGACGCTGGCCTTTTGAACATATCTGCACCCTGTTACGTGAGCTGATAAAGCATTCTCCCGGCGATTTTGGTTATCAACGTTCACGCTGGAGCACCGAATTACTGGCAATAAAAATCAATGAGATAACCGGTTGCCAGTTACATGCAGGAACCGTTCGCCGCTGGTTGCCATCTGCGGGGCTTGTATGGCGCAGGGCCGCGCCAACTCTGCGTATCCGTGACCCACATAAAGATGAAAAGATGGCGGTAATCCACAAAGCGCTGGATGAATGCAGCGCAGAGCATCCGGTATTTTATGAAGATGAAGTGGATATCCACCTTAATCCTAAAATCGGTGCGGACTGGCAGTTGCGCGGACAGCAGAAACGGGTAGTGACGCCGGGGCAGAACGAAAAATACTATCTGGCCGGCGCACTGCACAGTGGCACGGGTAAAGTCAGCTACGTGGGCGGCAACAGCAAAAGTTCAGCGCTGTTTATCGCTCTGCTGAAGCACCTGAAAGCCACTTACCGGCGGGCGAAAACAATCACGCTGATCGTTGATAACTACATTATCCATAAAAGCCGCGAAACACAGCGCTGGTTGAAAGCAAATCCCAAGTTCAGGGTAATTTACCAGCCGGTTTACTCGCCGTGGGTGAATCATGTGGAACGGCTATGGCAGGCACTTCATGACACGATAACCCGTAATCATCAGTGCCGCTCAATGTGGCAGTTACTGAAAAAGGTCCGCCATTTTATGGAAACCGCCAGCCCATTCCCCGGAGGAAAACATGGTCAGGCAAAAGTGTAGCGGTATTAGGCGCAGCTATTTAGCGATCATAGGACTTCCTTATTTCTTGTCATCTCAGAAAACGGTCACTCTTCGAAAAAACAACCAGAATAAAAGCGATTCTTTCGCTTTTTTTATTGCGCCTGGTTACGCAGTCATATTCATTTTAAGTCGGGATGCTCCTTATTTAAATATCCACCCCTACTATCGCATTTCTATCTGGCATTATTCTGTGATGGTGTTTCGATATTCACACTCCCTGTGCCAATCCTTTCTTATCGACAGTAGGAAACTTCCTCCGGCTATTCTGCTGAACACGATTAGGGGCACTGTTGCAAAGTTAGCGATGAGGCAGCGTTTTGTCTTATTCAAAGGCCTTACATTTCAAAAACTCTGCTTACCAGGCGCATTTCGCCCAGGGGATCACCATAATAAAATGCTGAGGCCTGGCCTTTGCGTAGTGCACGCATCACCTCAATACCTTTGATGGTGGCGTAAGCCGTCTTCAGGCACTGTTGCAAATAGTCGGTGGTGATAAACTTATCATCCCCTTTTGCTGATGGAGCTGCACATGAACCCATTCAAAGGCCGGCATTTTCAGCGTGACATCATTCTGTGGGCCGTACGCTGGTACTGCAAATACGGCATCAGTTACCGTGAGCTGCAGGAGATGCTGGCTGAACGCGGAGTGAATGTCGATCACTCCACGATTTACCGCTGGGTTCAGCGTTATGCGCCTGAAATGGAAAAACGGCTGCGCTGGTACTGGCGTAACCCTTCCGATCTTTGCCCGTGGCACATGGATGAAACCTACGTGAAGGTCAATGGCCGCTGGGCGTATCTGTACCGGGCCGTCGACAGCCGGGGCCGCACTGTCGATTTTTATCTCTCCTCCCGTCGTAACAGCAAAGCTGCATACCGGTTTCTGGGTAAAATCCTCAACAACGTGAAGAAGTGGCAGATCCCGCGATTCATCAACACGGATAAAGCGCCCGCCTATGGTCGCGCGCTTGCTCTGCTCAAACGCGAAGGCCGGTGCCCGTCTGACGTTGAACACCGACAGATTAAGTACCGGAACAACGTGATTGAATGCGATCATGGCAAACTGAAACGGATAATCGGCGCCACGCTGGGATTTAAATCCATGAAGACGGCTTACGCCACCATCAAAGGTATTGAGGTGATGCGTGCACTACGCAAAGGCCAGGCCTCAGCATTTTATTATGGTGATCCCCTGGGCGAAATGCGCCTGGTAAGCAGAGTTTTTGAAATGTAAGGCCTTTGAATAAGACAAAAGGCTGCCTCATCGCTAACTTTGCAACAGTGCCCATGCAATTCATCCATAATGATCTTGGTCAAAGAAAAAGAGGGGAGATTGTTGAAATCACCCTTACCAGTGGTGCAAATGTTAGACTAATGGATAGTTCTAACTTCAGTAGTTATAAGAATGGCCGACGACATTCCTACATTGGTGGGTTAGCAAAGCGCTCCCCCATAAGGTTACAGATCCCTTCATCAGGCCATTGGCATATTGCTGTAGATATGCAGGGATTAAGGGGGAGTACCAGGGCTTCTGTTCGCGTTCTTCCAGGGGTTCTTCCTGAAATTCAGGATAGGCCGTTAAGCGAAGTTCCTAGTCTGGTAAGAGATAACAGACCACCGTCAACAGCACAGAGCAACGAGATACATGACGTATTTATTTCGCATGCCTCAGAGGATAAAGATGATTTTGTTCGCTCTCTGGCAAACTCATTAATCAGTCACGGCCTTAATGTATGGTATGACGAAATGACGTTAAGAATTGGTGACAGCCTGAGACAAAAAATAGACAAAGGTTTAGCAAACAGTCGTGTTGGGTTAGTAGTTTTGTCTCCGGCGTTTATAAGCAAAGGTTGGACAAATTATGAACTTGATGGAATCGTCACTCGTGCTATTTCTGGTGAGCAAATATTGCTTCCCATATGGCATAATATTACAAAACAAGAAGTTGTCGATTTTAGTCCATCATTAGCAGACAAAGTTGCTCGTAGTACTGCAACTCATACAATCGATGAAATTGCTCATGAGATAGCCGAGCTACTGCATTCTCGTGGTTAATGTTTATCGAAATTCAAATAGCAAAACAAAAGGATCAATCAGCGATCCTTTTTTTATTTTTATGAATATCAATAAATTACATTCTTAACGTACGTTTTCGTTCCATTGGCCTTCAAACCCCGTGACTGCCGGAAGATTACCGGCAGCAAGCAAAGCCTAACGGATGATGATTTTTTCCTTAAAGAGCTGCACAGCAGCGAAAAATGGCCCGCATTCCTGCAAACCGCCGTTGAGAAGAAACGCACTATCGTGATCTGCGGTGAAACCGGGTCGGGGAAAACGGTACTCACGCGCGCGCTGTTAAAATCGCTACATAAAGACGAGCGTGTAATTATTTTAGAGGACGTTCACGAAGTCACGGTCGATCACGTTGTAGAAGCCGTTTATATGATGTACGGCGATGCAGGAAAGATCGGCCGCGTCAGCGCCACTGATGCCCTGCGAGCCTGTATGCGTCTGACACCGGGCCGTATCATCATGACTGAGCTTAGGGATGATGCTGCGTGGGATTATCTTAAAGCACTTAATACCGGCCATCCAGGCGGTGTTATGTCAACGCACGCTAACTCTGCGCGCGATGCCTTTAACCGTATTGGGCTGCTTATCAAGGCGACCCCTATCGGCCGTATGCTCGATATGAGCGATATTATGCGAATGCTCTACTCCACCATTGACGTTGTGGTGCATATGGAAAAGCGGAAAATCAAAGAAATTTATTTTGACCCTGAATATAAAATGCAGTGTGTGAACGGGAGCCTGTAATGAAAAACTTAGCAACCTGGCTTCTGGCCGCAGCATTTACGACAGCCGCCCTGCCCGCCTTTGCGGTGGAACCATCCGTTCAGGTTGGCTACTCGCCTGAAGGAAGCGCCCGCGTTCTCGTCCTGAGCGCCATTGACTCCGCAAAAACCTCGATACGGATGATGGCTTATTCTTTTACCGCCCCGGATATTATGAAAGCACTGGTAGCAGCCAAAAAACGGGGAGTTGATGTGAAAATCGTAATTGATGAAAGGGGCAATACGGGGCGCGCCAGCATTGCGGCCATGAACTACATAGCGAACAGCGGCATCCCTTTGCGTACTGACAGTGATTTCCCTATCCAGCATGACAAGGTGATCATCGTGGATAATGTGACCGTTGAAACTGGCAGCTTTAATTTCACCAAAGCGACCGAAACGAAAAACTCGGAGAATGCGGTGGTGATCTGGAACATGCCTAAGCTCGCTGAATCATTCCTCGAACACTGGCAAGACCGCTGGAATCGGGGGAGAGACTACCGTTCCAGCTACTGAATACTGACCGCCAAAAGGCGGTTTTTTTGTTCAAAGAAACTGATCTCAGTATCGCGCCCGGGGCAGCTGGCCAACGTCGCCGGCATCGCGCCGGCAAAAATCGAAAAACAGAAATATCAGCAAGATAGCTTAAACAGGTGTCGGGAAATTTCGTTGAGATATTTTGAAGGAATCACAGTGTAAGCAGGCGCTTTTTCAGGGAGGCGCGTTCTTGCGGGTTGCGTCCCTTGTGATTGGCGATGCGATCCGCCGTGGCGGCCTGGCGCTTGACGGGCCAGTAGGAGCGGCCATCCTTGCCCATCGACCAGACGCTGCTGGCCTGGTTTTCCAGCAGGGGCAGATGGGCGCTCAGGGCTTCGGGCGACGCGCTGGTCAGCGCCGTGCGCTCACGGGTGCGCCAGCGCTGATGCCAGAGCTTCTTGTCCTCGCGCTCGCTGCCGCAGGTCGTGTGCCCGACGATGGGTGTTTTGCGGCGGCTGCGGCTCATAACGTAGTGGTCTCCAAGAACATTCAGGACTGATCCCAGGCGTCGATGGTCAAGACCTGATCGGCAGGACAGGCGGCTACGCGGTCGGGAACTGGATGGTGTTCAGTCTCATGCCGACCCCATTCGATTGATCGCGTCGCTTGCGGCACGCTGCGACGCAAGGAGGTTTGCGACCTGGTTTAGCAGCCGTGTCCGCTGCATGTCTGTTACCTATCTCCCCGACCGTTCATTGGACCAACTCCAGAGATTGGGCTCTATCGCTCAGCCAATACGAAACCGGCATTGGCTGATGCCACAACCGAGACTAACACAAATGGCTCGGTACCTGTATTTCGCGCCCCGTGCACTTGGCCCGGTCTTGCCACGGCTATCTCACCTTCCCTGAGGGCACGAACAATCCCATTGCCCTGAAAGTAATCAGCCATTCCCGACAAAACAGTCCACGTGTCTTGGCCGTGAGGATGAATGTGAGCCGCAATTTCCTGCCCGGGATGGACATGCCAAACCACGATAATTGAGTCTCGGGTTTCAAGCACAACGGAACGAATAGGCTCGCCTTCGGACGGCTGAACATACTCGGCTACAGAAAATATTCTCGATTCAACAGTCATCGGAGATCCCTCTTTCACAGTTGTCGTTACGGTCTTCATCGTCGGCATCCTGACGCACGGCGGGCAATTGCTGGAGCAACGCCGGCAGCCATTCCTGTACCGTCTCCCACACCACATCGAGGTTGATGTCGAAATAGCCGTGAGCCATGCGATTACGCATATTGCGCATGCTGCGCCACGGCACGTCGGCATGCGCCTGGGTGAACTCGACGTAGCCATCCATCACCTTTGTGGCCGCCTCGCCGATGACGATCAGGCTCATGATGACGGCCTGCTGGGTGCGCTTGTCGGCCAAGAAGTCGTCCTTGGCCATCCCTTCCACGAAGCTGCGCGCATCGGTTGCGGCCTGCTGAATGTGGTCGAGGTAATCGGGCAGGCGGTTCTCGCTCATATCGGTTGCGCCTCCGCGAGCACCTTGGCCCGGAACTTCGGCGGCAGGTCGCCGGGAGTCAGCAGATCGACGTCAACGCCGAGCAGCGATTTCAGTTCTTCTTCCAAATCGCCCAAGTCCAACAACGTGGCACCGGGCAGCGCATCGACCAACAGGTCGAGGTCGCTGCCATCCCGGTCGGTGCCATGCAGCACCGAGCCGAAGACGCGCGGGTTCGCGGCGCGAAAGCGGCCTACCGCTTCACGCACTGCGCTTCGCTTCATGTCAAGCACAACAGACGGTCGCATGCGCATCCTTTCTTATCGAAACTCGTTGAGATGATATGCAATCAAGAATAGAATTTCAAGAACTATTTTCGAGAATCGCAATGCCTTGATTCCCGTGCCGCGCCGGTTGCCTTGGCGGGCTTGTCACAAACCTACGTTTTCAAGAAGAAGGAAACCGCATGCCCCGCCGTTCGATCCTCTCCGCCGCCGAGCGCGAAAGCCTGCTGGCGTTGCCGGACACCAAGGATGAGTTGATCCGTCACTACACGTTCAGCGAAAGCGACCTCTCCATCATCCGGCAGCGGCGCGGCCCGGCCAATCGGCTGGGCTTCGCGGTGCAGCTCTGCTACCTGGGGTCGTCTCAGAATTCGGAAAATAAAGCACGCTAAGGCGTAGTCACCCCGTGACTCCCCCGCGCCGATGCAGCGAGCTTCGTTCCGTCTTGCAGTGACGCAATCAGCGGGCAGGAAACGTTCCCTTTCCGCGCGTGGCAGGCGCACACCAGTTCAGACAGCACGGCCTCCATGCGTGCCAAGTCGGCCATCTTCTCGCGCACATCCTTGAGCTTGTGCTCGGCCAGGCCGCTGGCTTCCTCGCAATGGGTGCCATCCTCCAGCCGCAGTAGCTCGGCGATTTCGTCCAGGCTAAAGCCCAGCCGCTGGGCCGATTTCACGAACCGCACTCGTGTTACATCCGCCTCGCCATAGCGGCGAATGCTGCCATAGGGCTTGTCTGGCTCCGGCAGCAGGCCCTTGCGCTGGTAGAACCGGATGGTCTCCACATTGACCCCGGCCGCCTTGGCAAAAACGCCAATGGTCAGATTCTCAAAATTAATTTGCATATCGCTTGACTCCGTACATAACTACGGAAGTAAGCTTAAGCTATCCAAACCAAATTTGAAAGGACAAGCGTATGTCTGAACCACAAAACGGGCGCGGCGCGCTCTTCGCCGGTGGGCTGGCCGCCATTCTTGCGTCGGCCTGCTGCCTGGGGCCGCTGGTTTTGATCGCCTTGGGGTTCAGCGGGGCATGGATCGGCAACCTGACGGTGCTGGAACCCTATCGCCCGATCTTCATCGGCGCAGCGCTGGTCGCGCTGTTTTTCGCCTGGCGGCGCATCTACCGCCCGGCGCAAGCCTGCAAACCGGGTGAGGTCTGCGCGATTCCCCAAGTGCGAGCTACTTACAAGCTCATTTTCTGGATCGTGGCCGCGCTGGTCCTGGTCGCGCTCGGATTTCCCTACGTCATGCCATTTTTCTATTAATCACAGGAGTTCATCATGAAAAAACTGTTTGCCGCCCTCGCCCTCGCTGCCGTTGTTGCCCCCGTGTGGGCCGCCACCCAGACCGTCACGCTGTCCGTACCGGGCATGACCTGCTCCACCTGCCCGATCACCGTCAAGAAGGCGATTTCCAAGGTCGAAGGCGTCAGCAAAATTGACGTGACCTTCGAGACACGCGAAGCGGTTGTCACGTTCGATGATGCCAAGACCAGCGTGCAGAAGCTGACCAAGGCAACCGGAGACGCGGGCTATCCGTCCAGCGTCAAGCAGTGAGCCACTGAACCCGAACCTGGGGCGATCATGGGACTGATTACACGCATTGCCGACAAGGCTGGCGCGCTTGGCAGCGTTGTTTCCGCGATGGGATGCGCTGCCTGTTTCCCGGCTATCGCCAGCCTGGGCGCGGCCATCGGCCTTGGCTTTCTACAGGAATACGAAGGGTTGTTTATCTCCAAGCTGCTGCCGCTGTTCGCAGTCGTGGCTTTGCTGGCGAATGCACTGGGCTGGCTGAGTCATCGGCAATGGTACCGCAGCCTGCTCGGGATGGTCGGCCCAGCCATCGTGCTGGCGGCCATGCTCTTGTTTTTTGGCAATTGGTGGACGGCGAACCTCCTCTATGTCGGTCTGGCCTTGATGATCGGGGTGTCGATCTGGGATCTGCTCTCACCGGCCAACCGCCGCTGCGAACTACCACCCAAACACGGCTAACTGCATTGGCAGTTGCCGAAACGAAAAGGAACGATGCAATGTATTTGAATATCACCGGAATGACCTGCGACTCGTGCGCGACACATGTCAAGGACGCCCTGGAGAAAGTGCCGGGCGTGCTGTCGGCGCTCGTGTCCTACCCGAAAGGCTCCGCGCAACTCGCCACCGATCCCGGCACCTCGCCAGAGGCGCTGACCGCCGCTGTGGCCGGCCTCGGCTACAAGGCCACACCCGCCGATGCCCCATCCACTTCAGCGCGGGGCAGACTGCTTGGCAAGGCGCTGGGATGGCTGGGCGGTGGCGACAAGGCTGGTGGTGATGGGGACGGACTGCACGTCGCCGTTATTGGCAGCGGCGGAGCCGCGATGGCGGCGGCGCTGAAGGCCGTCGAGCAAGGTGCGAACGTCACGCTGATCGAGCGCGGCACCATCGGCGGTACTTGCGTCAATGTCGGCTGCGTGCCGTCCAAGATCATGATCCGCGCTGCCCATATCGCCCATTTGCGCCGTGAAAGCCCATTCGACAGTGGCATCGCGGCGACTGTGCCTGCGATTGATCGCAGCAAACTACTGGCCCAGCAGCAGGCGCGCGTCGATGAGCTGCGCCACGCCAAGTACGAAGGCATCCTGGACAGCAACCCGGCCATCACCGTGCTGCATGGTGAAGCGCGTTTCAAGGACGACCAGAGCCTTGCCGTCCGTTTAAACGATGGCGGCGAGCGTGTGGTGGCGTTCGACCGCTGCCTGGTCGCCACGGGTGCCAGCCCGGCCGTGCCGCCGATTCCGGGCCTGAAAGAGTCACCCTACTGGACTTCCACCGAGGCCCTGGTCAGCGACACCATTCCCGAGCGCCTGGCCGTGATCGGCTCGTCTGTGGTGGCGCTGGAACTGGCGCAAGCCTTTGCCCGGCTGGGCAGCAAAGTGACGATCCTGGCACGCAGCACGCTGTTCTTCCGCGAAGACCCGGCCATCGGCGAGGCCGTTACAGCCGCGTTCCGTGCCGAAGGGATCAAGGTATTGGAATACACGCAAGCCAGCCAGGTCGCGCATGTGGACGGCGAATTCGTGCTGACCACCGGGTACGGTGAAATACGCGCCGACCAGCTGCTGGTCGCCACTGGCAGGGCACCGAACACGCGCAGCCTGGCATTGGAAGCGGCGGGAGTCGCTGCCAATGCGCAGGGGGCCATCGTCATCGACAAGGGCATGCGCACCAGTACGCCACACATTTATGCGGCTGGCGACTGCACCGACCAGCCTCAGTTCGTCTATGTGGCGGCAGCGGCCGGCACCCGTGCTGCGATCAACATGACTGGCGGCGATGCGGCCCTGGACCTGACCGCAATGCCGGCCGTGGTGTTCACCGACCCGCAGGTCGCCACCGTGGGCTACAGCGAGGCGGAAGCACATCACGACGGGATCGAGACCGACAGTCGCACCTTGACCTTGGACAACGTGCCGCGTGCGCTTGCCAACTTCGACACACGCGGCTTCATCAAGCTGGTCATCGAGGAAGGTAGCGGACGGCTCATCGGCGTGCAAGCGGTGGCCCCGGAAGCGGGTGAACTGATCCAGACGGCGGTGCTCGCCATTCGCAACCGTATGACCGTGCAGGAACTGGCCGACCAATTGTTCCCCTACCTGACCATGGTCGAAGGGCTGAAGCTCGCGGCGCAGACCTTCAGCAAGGACGTGAAGCAGCTTTCGTGCTGCGCCGGATGAGGAAAAGGAGGTGTTCAATGAGCGCCTACACAGTGTCCCGGCTGGCCCTTGATGCCGGGGTGAGCGTGCATATCGTGCGCGACTACCTGCTGCGCGGATTGCTACGGCCGGTCGCGTGCACCACGGGCGGCTACGGCTTGTTCGATGACACCGCGTTGCAACGGCTGCGCTTTGTACGGGCTGCCTTCGAAGCGGGTATCGGCCTGGACGCACTGGCGCGGCTGTGCCGGGCGCTGGATGCTGCGGACGGTGACGGTGCGTCTGCGCAGCTTGCCGTGTTGCGGCAACTCGTCGAGCGTCGGCGCGAGGCCCTGGCCAGCCTCGAAATGCAACTGGCCGCCATGCCAACCGAACCGGCACAGCACGCGGAGAGTCTGCCATGAACAGCCCAGAGCACTTGCCGTCTGAGACGCACAAACCGATCACCGGCTACTTGTGGGGCGCGCTGGCCGTGCTCACCTGTCCCTGCCATTTGCCGATTCTCGCCATTGTGCTAGCCGGCACGACGGCCGGCGCGTTCATCGGGGAGCACTGGGGTATTGCAGCCCTCACGCTGACCGGCTTGTTTGTCCTGTCTGTGACGCGGCTGCTGCGGGCCTTCAAGGGAAGATCATGACCGCTTCCCAGCCAGCCGAGAGTGGGCAGCTTTGAGCTTCGCTACCAATCTGGAGGAGTACCACCATGAACGCAAACGCCCCGAACACTGCCAGTTGCACCACCTGCTGCGTATGCTGCAAAGAAATTCCGCTCGATGCCGCCTTCACCCCGGAAGGCGCGGAATACGTCGAACATTTCTGCGGGCTGGATTGCTATGAACGCTTCCAGGCACGCGCCAAGGCCGCGACAGAATCTGACATTGCGCCTGTCCCTGGCGGTTCGCAGCCGTCAGATTGAGGCATACCCTAACCTGATGTCAGATGTTGAGCACAAACAACGTCAGAGTAGGGTATTAATTTATATTTATTGACACATTCAGCCAAGGGTAATAGATTTCATCCTGACATTTTTACCTTTGGAGGCATCTTGCAAGGTCAACGTATCGGCTACGTTCGCGTCAGCAGCTTCGACCAGAATCCTGATCGACAACTGGAACAAATAGAAGTCGGCAAGGTATTCACCGATAAGGCTTCAGGCAAGGACACACAACGTCCCGAACTTGAAAGGCTGCTGGCCTTCGTCCGCGAGGGCGACACCGTGGTGGTGCATAGCATGGACAGGTTGGCACGCAACCTTGATGACCTGCGCCGCATCGTCCAAGGGCTGACACAACGGGGCGTGCGCATGGAGTTCGTCAAAGAAGGGCTAACGTTCACCGGCGAGGACTCACCGATGGCCAATCTGATGCTGTCGGTCATGGGAGCCTTTGCTGAGTTCGAGCGCGCTCTGATCCGCGAACGTCAGCGCGAGGGAATCGTGCTGGCTAAGCAGCGCGGGGCCTACCGGGGACGAAAGAAATCGCTGAACAGCGAACAAATTGCCGAGTTGAAACGGCGAGTTGCGGCAGGCGACCAGAAAACCTTGGTGGCCCGTGACTTCGGCATCAGCCGCGAAACTTTGTACCAGTACCTGCGGGAAGACTGACCATGCCACGCCGCTCAATCCGGCACTGTTGCAAATAGTCGGTGGTGATAAACTTATCATCCCCTTTTGCTGATGGAGCTGCACATGAACCCATTCAAAGGCCGGCATTTTCAGCGTGACATCATTCTGTGGGCCGTACGCTGGTACTGCAAATACGGCATCAGTTACCGTGAGCTGCAGGAGATGCTGGCTGAACGCGGAGTGAATGTCGATCACTCCACGATTTACCGCTGGGTTCAGCGTTATGCGCCTGAAATGGAAAAACGGCTGCGCTGGTACTGGCGTAACCCTTCCGATCTTTGCCCGTGGCACATGGATGAAACCTACGTGAAGGTCAATGGCCGCTGGGCGTATCTGTACCGGGCCGTCGACAGCCGGGGCCGCACTGTCGATTTTTATCTCTCCTCCCGTCGTAACAGCAAAGCTGCATACCGGTTTCTGGGTAAAATCCTCAACAACGTGAAGAAGTGGCAGATCCCGCGATTCATCAACACGGATAAAGCGCCCGCCTATGGTCGCGCGCTTGCTCTGCTCAAACGCGAAGGCCGGTGCCCGTCTGACGTTGAACACCGACAGATTAAGTACCGGAACAACGTGATTGAATGCGATCATGGCAAACTGAAACGGATAATCGGCGCCACGCTGGGATTTAAATCCATGAAGACGGTTTACGCCACCATCAAAGGTATTGAGGTGATGCGTGCACTACGCAAAGGCCAGGCCTCAGCATTTTATTATGGTGATCCCCTGGGCGAAATGCGCCTGGTAAGCAGAGTTTTTGAAATGTAAGGCCTTTGAATAAGACAAAAGGCTGCCTCATCGCTAACTTTGCAACAGTGCCATAGAAAGGTTACATTTCTAAAAATTATAACGCTGACCTGGGGACCGGGAATATGTATTCATTTATCGCACGCCAGCCTATTTTTGACACAAAAATGCAGACCGTCGCTTATGAGCTGCTTTTCAGAGACGGAATGAACAATGCCTTTCCCGATGTTTCACCAGAATACGCCACGTCCAGAATGATTTCTGACCAGTTTTTATGCATCCCTGTTCCCCGTATAGCCAACAATCACAGTTCTTTTATTAATGTGCCGCACCAGATGATCATTAACGGACTGGGCGATACGCTGCCGAATGAAAAAGTGGTCATCGAAATTCTGGAAAATGCAGTCCCGGATGATGCGCTTTTCTGTGCCGTAAAGGATATGCACGACAGGGGTTACCAGCTTGCGCTCGATGATTTCACGATGGATGATGAATGGGACCGCTTTATGCAGTATATTTCTGTCATCAAATTTGATGTCAGAGACAATGACTATGAAGATATCCGGCAATATATCCACAGAAAAAGTCAGCTTCTGCAGGGCATAAAATTCCTTGCTGAAAAAGTGGAAACAAGGGACGAGTTTGAGCTTTACAGCCGGGCGGGTTTCGCGCTTTTCCAGGGATTTTTCTTCAGTCGCCCGGAAATCCTCAGAAATAAATGCCTTTCCCAGAACCCCCTGCCACTCTCCAGGCTGATGATGGAGGTGAACAGGGAAAACCCGGACTTTGCCGCGGTCGAACGTCTGCTTAAAACCGATCTGACGCTGTCATATAAAATCATGCGCTACGTCAGAAACATGCTGTTTAAATCACATGGCATAATTCAGGCGGACAATCTTACCCTGAAAGAAATGCTGATGTATATGGGGGGCAAAGAACTCCGGCGGTTTGTTGCGGTGGCCGCCCTTTCAAATATGGGGCGTTCCGGCATCAGTGAACTTTATCATCTGAGCATGGTTCGCGGAAAATTCTGCGAATTAATTGCCGAAAAAATAAATAATGTTTCATTATCCTATAACGCATTTATATGCGGTCTGTTTTCATTGCTGGATGTCATTCTTGAACTCCCCATGGACGATTTAATTAAACAGATTTCAATCCCGCAAAACGTAACTGCCGCGCTTTGTGAACATAAAGGTGAACTTTTTGACATACTGACCCTGTCGTTATGTTATGAGAAACTTAACTGGGAGGAAACCGCGAAAATATGTAATACCCTCAATATCAGCGAGTTCACTGTTATAGAAACCATGCAGGCCGCAACAAAATGGGCGGACGAGCTCGCCGTCTGTTAAGGATATTTATCACAAGACAAATCAGTCATACACATCATTTTTTTAATTAAAGAAATACCGGTGAACGCCGTTATATCCGCTTATCCAGACACAACGAGACACTATTATCATGGTAATAACTCCAACTTATTGATAGTGTTTTATGTTCAGATAATGCCCGATGACTTTGTCATGCAGCTCCACCGATTTTGAGAACGACAGCGACTTCCGTCCCAGCCGTGCCAGGTGCTGCCTCAGATTCAGGTTATGCCGCTCAATTCGCTGCGTATATCGCTTGCTGATTACGTGCAGCTTTCCCTTCAGGCGGGATTCATACAGCGGCCAGCCATCCGTCATCCATATCACCACGTCAAAGGGTGACAGCAGGCTCATAAGACGCCCCAGCGTCGCCATAGTGCGTTCACCGAATACGTGCGCCACAACCGTCTTCCGGAGCCTGTCATACGCGTAAAACAGCCAGCGCTGGCGCGATTTAGCCCCGACGTATCCCCACTGTTCGTCCATTTCCGCGCAGACGATGACGTCACTGCCCGGCTGTATGCGCGAGGTTACCGACTGCGGCCTGAGTTTTTTAAATGGCGGAAAATCGTGTTGAGGCCAACGCCCATAATGCGGGCGGTTGCCCGGCATCCAACGCCATTCATGGCCATATCAATGATTTTCTGGTGCGTACCGGGTTGAGAAGCGGTGTAAGTGAACTGCAGTTGCCATGTTTTACGGCAGTGAGAGCAGAGATAGCGCTGATGTCCGGCAGTGCTTTTGCCGTTACGCACCACCCCGTCAGTAGCTGAACAGGAGGGACAGCTGATAGAAACAGAAGCCACTGGAGCACCTCAAAAACACCATCATACACTAAATCAGTAAGTTGGCAGCATCACCTGATTTTGCTCTGGTCCTGAATGATATGCGCGATCACTATAAGAAGAATTTAGGCAAGAAAAGCGTCACCCGGTTCCGACCGGTAGAGGAAGTGCACGACGATATTTTGTTTGCCGCAGTAACGGATGACGTTGCCGTATCTGGCGAAGAAGTACTGGCACAGCTTAAAATCACCGCCAAGGCAGGCGCCACGGCAACCGCTACCGCAATCCAAAATGGCATTACTGACGCCACCGGCATCCTCAAGGACCACGGAGCGACATCGTCTGCTGTCGATGATTTTATCAGTAAAATGAACAAGCAAAGGGAAGATGCTAAACAGAACGCCAGTAAAACGATTGATAAGATTTATGACGAAGCGATCAGTATCGGCAAAGAGCATCCGAAGTTGCAGAGTTTAATTGCCGGTCTCATGGACACGGTTAGCCAGTTATTCCATGAGCTGGTGAGTAAAATTGTCGACTTTGTGGCGGGCATCGTGAAATCCGTCGTAGCGTGGCTAAACACCGCATGGAAAAGCATCAACACGTTCTTCTCAAGCGTTGGCAGCTGGGTCTCCGGCTGGTTTTAAGCCGTTAATCCCAGAATAAAAAACCGCCATCCTGCGGAGTGCGTCAATTTTGCGCCTCCGCTTCAACGCTGCCACTGCGCGTTGGTGATTCAGCACATTGCGATACCATGAGAATGCCTGTGTTATCAGGTTGATGTAAAATCTTATCCTGCCATTAAGCCAAAGTACGATTTATTCAGTAAAGCCTGCCGCAGGATAGCGGCAATACCGTGCTGCGCAATCAAATAATCCCCTTTATTTATATGCGTTTTTTTCATCCACAAATGGGCGACTTTTTTTTGTTCAGCTACAATAAAATTTAGCTCAACTCAAATAATGGACGCGATCGTTTTCAACGCACAGGCCCAGAGGGATACAACTAACTCACTGATTTAAATGAGGTTAAAAATAAAACAGAAATATTAAACTCATAATAGCCAGACAGCATATGTAAATAGAATGCTAACTAAATTATAATTCTTTCACATCTGATAGATAGGTAAGGTTAGTATGCGATTCATTGTCATGTTGTTAAGCATTGTGGTCTGCGCGCAGGTCTGGGCGGGCGAACTTCCCAAACCTACAGGGAAAGTCCTGCTAACACTGTCCGGCAATATCGAAAATACAAATGGTAGCGGTAAAGCGGCTCTGGATATCGCGGGTCTGGAGAAACTGGGCATGGTCAGTTTCCAGACAACCTCTCCCTGGTATAATGGGCGCACGACCTTTACGGGTATTCCCGTACAGAAATTAATGGATTATGTCGGCGCGAAAGGTTCCGTTGTTAAGGTCACCGCGCTTAATGACTACACCACCGTTATCCCGCTCAGCGATTTCAAGAAGTACAACGTGATCCTCGCTTTAAAAATCAACGGCGAGTATATGCGCATCCGTGACAAGGGGCCGTTATTCATTGTGTATCCCTATGACAGTCTTCCGGAACTGAATAATCAGATTTATTATTCCAGATCCGCATGGCAAGTCAGCAGAATGAATATTGAGTAAGGGTTCAGAAGCGCATTATGAACAGAATACTGGCGGCCATCATTTTTTCCCTTTTTATTTCTACGGGATATATTTCTTTCCTTGTGCATGAAAGGCAACAAGAGTTACAAAAGCTGACCCACTACACCGATTCATGGTCTGCTGCACAGCTGGTGTCAGAATATTACCGCTTCGAATCGTCGTTAGGCCTGTACACCATCGATGACACCATGCCCCTCGATGCGGTGCGTCTACGCCTCGATATTATGCTCAGCCAGAGTGCTTTACTGAAAGAAGGCGACCTGGGGCACTACATTGATAGCAATAAACCGCATCATTTACTGGCGGTGAAGCTGGAGGAGATTCTTGACTATCTGGACGCGAATCTTGAGAAGATGGACCGCCCGGAGCTCCAGGCATACCTGAAAAAAATGCATGCGCTTGATACCCCCCTGGGCCGCCTGTCGCCCGGTGCCTTGAATAAAGATGTTAACTCAATTAATAACGCCAACCTCAAAATTCAAACGCTGTATTATATTTACTCAGCGACATCGGTCCTGCTGATAATACTGAGTGCGATACTGGGCGTTCTGATATTTTATCAGAACAGGAACATCCTGAAGGCGCACCTTCAGGTGAAAAGCCTGGCTGAAGAGTTGCAAAAATCGAAAGAAAAGCTGCAAATCCAGAATGCGAAACTGGAATATGACGTATTCCATGACTCTCTGACTCAGATGAATAACCGTCATTTCTTCTGGGGAAATTTGAACAGGACTATCGACATCGCCAAAGAAAACAACACCTCGGTCACCGTGATGTTGTTCGATCTGGACTGCTTCAAGGAAGTTAATGACACCTATGGTCATGATGTCGGTGACATCTTATTACGCCAGATCTCCCATCGGCTGAGCTCGATAAACTTTACCTCCGACGCGCTGTACCGCTTAGGTGGCGACGAATTTGCGTTTCTCTCGAGCGGTCTGACCGAAAATCGTGCCGTGTTGCTGGCACAAAAAATCAGTGAATCCGTCAACCAGCCCTACACCATCTATAACTCGATTATCAATATTACCACCTGCGTCGGGATTGTTATCTCAGAAACGGAACGTCGCCCGGACTATCTGTACAAGTTCGCCGATTTGGCCCTTTATGAAGCCAAAAATGAAGGCGCAGGCAAGATTAAAGTCTTCCGTCAGCGCATGTTGGACAAGCTGCAGGAACGCCGGACCCTTGAGCATGATATGGCGCTTGCGCTCGTGAATAAAGAATTTGTGGTTTATTATCAACCCATTGTGGATTCATTCAGCCGCGAGATTTACAGCTATGAAGCCCTGATTCGCTGGGTGCATCCGTCAAAAGGGCTGATGTCACCGGACAGTTTTATTCCCGTTGCGGAAAAAACCGGCATGATCAACGAAATGGGAAGATCGGTGCTGGAAATGGCCTGCCGGGAGGCAGCTTCTTGGGCGATTCCGGCCAAAATATCCGTCAACGTCTCTCCGGTGCAGCTCAGCAGCAAAGGCTTTGCCGGCATCGTGCTGTCTATTTTGAAAGAAACCGGGCTACCGGCGGACCGCCTTGAGCTAGAGGTCACGGAAACCGCGCTGTTTACCGAGAGCAATACGCCGATGAATACGCTCAACAAGCTCAGATCCCTGGGCGTAACCATCGCCATCGATGACTTTGGCACCGGCTACTCTTCTTTGTCACGACTGAGCAGGCTGTCCTTCGACAAAATCAAAATAGACAAATCTTTTGTGCACTCGATATCCACCCAGGAAGACGCCCTGAATATTATCAAGCTCATCACCGGCATGGCAAAATCGCTCAATATGAAGGCGGTTGCAGAAGGGGTGGAAACGCTGGAACAGCTGGAAAGCCTGCAGGCGCAGGGCTGTGATTTCGCCCAGGGTTATCTGTTCAGTAAACCTCAGCCCTATATCGATGACGTGGTTAAATATCGAAAATTCCCCCTGTCATCGTAAAAGCGCTGCTGCCCTGCTATTGATGGATGGACCGAACAGGTCATCGTGCATCGTTAGCCTGGGCGGCATGCCATTGTTGATTTCATTCCGCCTTTATTACGCAGAAATACAGGGTTAACCGGAATGGCCTGTTTGCGGGTCGTTATTGCCGCGGTCTGCGTAATATAATCGCGGAAGTGCGGCGTTTGCCGGTGCTGCTGATAGTCTTCCTCGCTCGCATAAACTTCATAAAAATACCAGCGGCAGGCATTCGTGACGTCCGTTGCGGCATATATGGCAAGCACGCCGTGCTCCACGTCGATCGAAGTCGCCATTTCCGGCAACACGCTATTTTTGAATGCGATCTGGAATTCCGGCTTCACCTCCACAATCACCAGATTATTGATGGTTCGTTCATCCTGAATAACGTGCTTATCACCGACAAATTGAGGTACCAGCGTGATTTTCTGTTTCTGCTCGATAATCTCCGCGGCATTGGCGGCGAATGTCTTATAAGCTGCGCCATTCAGATGCTGGTAATAAGCGTCATCGTCATTATAGAGTTCGACCATATAAGCCCGTCGCAGATCACCCTTGTGTTTCAGGGCATACATTGCCAGCGTGCCAACTTCGCTACTGATAGAGGCTGAAATGGTTTGCTCCGCGATCTCATCATAGCGAGCGCTCTGATTGGCTTTAACGATAAGTTCATAAAGATTGATCGCGATATTCTGCATATTGACCCCTTTGTCAACGTCACACGGTAAAGTCGGCCGTCAGCGGCTGGCAAAAAATGCCCGATCGCCCTACGCTGCCGGTTGGCTGCGGGATGTCTGCCCCTTCGCCGAGAGCCCCTGCAAAACAGCCACCAGCCTGGCGGCATGTTCTCTGGCCTGCGTTTTTTGCTGCGCAATTTTATCTGCATCCCTGTCGGCATAGCTGATTCCGCAGGTGTAAACCGGGTCTAATAATTCAAGATTACACAGCCTTGCCGTGGTCTCAAAGGGGATTAAATAGTCCTCAACCGCGTGGCCGAAGAGCCCCTGCGCGTCATACAGCGACGCTGGCGCGCCCGTGGTAAACGAAAGTAGCAGCTTTTTACCGCCCAGTTTTGCCCTTGAACCATGGGCAAAGCCATGTACAAAAACCTCATCCAGCCAGCGCTTCATCAGCCCCGGCAGGCCGTACCAGGAAAATGGAAACTGCCAGACGATAATATCTGCCTTCAACAGGCTTTCCTGCTCAGCGAGAATATTGATTTTCCCGTCAGGATACAGGCTGTCCAGGCGACGAATTTCAGCATCAGGCAGCGCCGCGGCGATTTCGCCCAGAATAGTGGCATTCGCGATGGAATGATTCAGGTCAGGATGCCCGGAAATAATGGTAATATTTTTCATATTCAATGCGTTAGTTAGCTGTATGTGTATCGTAAAGTCAGTATAGACCTGGCCTATTATTATTTTTAGACGAGTAATAACTTAATCTCTTTTAGCTAAAAACGAATAATCACCGCCCGGTCTGGCAAAGGTGCGGGGGCACGTTGGTGCTGACCAACAGACCGCCCGTCGCGCCTGGAGCCATCGTGCCCGCCTACTTTTGATCTTTAAATTCCGCACTAAACAAGTTTTCCCAGTTCACAAATGAATCCAGCGGGATGCATTCGAACGACAGCAGATTTGCCTTTGCCAGCGGGAACTCAGCCATCGTTTCCATCGCCTCATCTACCGAGTCGCATTCCAGAAAAATGGCAACGCCGGGCCGGTCCTGGCGGAAATAGATATCGCGGATAAACCCGGCTTTATAAAGCCCCCAGGCGTGCAGCGTTTCAGCGGTCAGATGCGGCGCATACTGCTCAAGCGTGGCGCCGGCGGCGGGAACATCCAAACATAAAATTCTCATAACGGTCTCCTGAACACAGTTACCAGTGGGAAGTGGCTGAAGTATAATTGCTTGTATTCAGGAAGATTAGGTGCCGATGGGCTTAAGCATATTTAGCCTATAGTTAAGAATAAGTCGGGGATTTACTCAGGATGACAGCATGAATAATGCGATTTATAACCAGATACGCATATTTCAGAGCATTGCTCGCGAAGGCAGTATTTCCGCGGCCGCGCGAAAGCTGGAAATTACGCCGCCCTCGGTCAGCCATGCCCTCAAGCTGCTGGAACAGCATCTCGGCCACCCTCTTTTTGTCCGTACCACTCGGCGTATTGAGCTGACGGAAGCAGGCCAACAGCTGCTTGAGCAAACTACCGCAGCGGTGGACTCGCTGGAGAAATCGCTGGAAAGCCTGCGCGACCAGAACCGGGAACCTTCTGGCCTGGTGCGAATTACGCTTTCACGCTTCGCCTATCTGTTGATTCTGAAACCCGCAATGGCCGGCTTCTGCCAGCAATACCCGGGTATCCAGCTGGAGATATCGGTCTATGACGGTACCGTGAATATTATCGACGACCGTTTTGACCTCGGCATTCGTTTCGGCGATATTCTCGACGGCGGCGTCGTTGCCCGTCCGCTAATGAAATCGTTCCGTGAAGGGTTGTATGCTTCTGCGGCCTATCTCGCCGAATATGGCGTGCCTGAAGTGCCGGACGATCTCAACCGTCACCGGTTAATTGGCTACCGCTTTATCACCAACAATCGTATCCTGCCGCTTATTCTGAACGACAACGGCGAACCGCTGACCGTTGAGATGCCCAGCCAGCTCATCAGCAACGATATTGAGGTGATGGCCGACGGTATTCGGCATAATCTGGGGATTGGTCGTCTGTTTGAACCGGTTTATCAGTTACAGCCCGACCGGGAGAAATTTATCCCCGTCATGGAGCGCTACTGGCGAACCTATCCGTCGGTCTATCTTTATTACCCGAAAAGCGCCGGGAAAACGAAAAGAGTGAAGGCGTTGATTGATTTTCTGCTAAGCCATATGGAAAAACAGGCGTCAGCTTAACCCCATCTCACCGCTGAGGATTTCACTATGCCCACCTTTTATCAACTTTCCGCCACCGCGCTGAATGGCCAGCCCGTCGCCATGGCTGATTTCGCGGGCAAGCTGGTTCTGGTGGTCAATACCGCCAGCCATTGTGGCTTCACGCCGCAATACGCGGGTCTTGAAGCGCTCTACCAGAAATATGCCGGTCGGGGGCTGGTGATACTGGGTTTCCCCTGTAACCAGTTCGGTAAACAGGAGCCCGGCGGCAGCGACGACATTTCCCGTACCTGCCACATCAACTATGGGGTGAGTTTCCCGATGTTCGAGAAAGTCGAGGTTAATGGTGCCGGCGCGCACCCGCTGTTTCGTTACCTGAAGCGCGAACTGCCCGGTGTGCTGGGTGGGCGAATAAAGTGGAACTTCACCAAGTTTCTGATCGGCCGTGACGGTAAACCATTCAAACGTTTTGCGCCATTTACCACCCCGGAGAAAATGGAAGCGGCTATTCTTGATGCGCTCAAAAGTTAACCAGGTTTAACCATCAAAGCCTCGCACTTTTAGAAAATGCTTACCTGACGATTTAAGTTCTGTCTGATTATGCCGATTATCATTAACAATGAAAATACCAGACTAAGGTAGCATTTTTAATGAAGGATATTGCGAAATATACAAAATCTTTGGATTTAGCAAAGTACTATGTTTATGCCTTTTATGATCGAGAGGATCCCTTCAAAAAGCCTTTTTACATCGGTAAAGGTAAATCAGGGCGCTGTTTTGACCATATAAGAAACCCCGACGACTCGCCAAAATCTGCGCGTATTAAAGCGCTGCTGGCAAAGAAGAGCCTGGGCATCGATATTCTTCGACATGGCATGGACGAGCCCACGGCCAAACTGGTTGAAGCCACGTGTATCGACCTCCTTGGCGTGGGTGAATTGACGAACAAAGTGCGTGGAAGCAGCTCGCTGATGGGGCGCATCACCCTTGATTCTCTTCAACATTTACTGCTGCAAGAAGAAACCGAGATTGCACCGGAGCACGCTGGCCTCGCATTTCTGCTTAACAGTACCTACAAATCCGGTATGAGTGCATTGGAACTCTATGAGGCCACGCGCGGAATCTGGAAAAACGTGCCAAAAGATGACTCTTTAAAATTTGCTTATGCGACTTATGGTGGGCTGGTTATGGAAGTCTACGAAATACAGTGCTGGGTAAAAGCGGGTTCGCAAGAATACTTTACGCGTGAATTGAATATTGCCCCTGACACTCAACGAAGGGAGTTTGTTGGCCGAATTGCCGCTAAAGAAATCAGAGAGTTGTATGTTGGGAAGTTAATCAGAAAAGCACGCAGCCACGGTAGCCCGTTCGTTAAAGTCGGCGTGGGACAAGCTACGCCTTAACCGCACTGGCAAATCGTTTATTGTGTCAGAGACAGCGCCCGGTTTCTGACACAAATTGGAGCCCATCCCCAGCAGAAAAATAAATTCGCTCGTCACGCTCAAGCGCAATTGTCATTGTGATGAAAACCCCAGCATCACTTGATGTGATAATTTTTATATTTGACGGTTCGAACTGAATAAACATAGTCATCCTCAGCATCAATTCGGTTTTTGATGCCTTCTATCTTCTGCCACGATTTTTTGGAATTCAATTGATTTTCGAAACGCTTCTCGAAGAAGAATCACTTTGAGGACATGCAGAAGTCTGAATGCGAGAATTCGAACAGAGTTTGCCGCTCCATCGTTAGACCCACTCTCTCCCGGAAAGGGAGAGAGTGCTGATGGTAAAAATTAGTACCGCACGCACACCGATTTCGTTTCACACCAGTCATTCAGCCAGTCCGGACCAAAATCACGCCCCGTCCCCGACTGCTTCATGCCGCCAAACGGCAGGTTGGCGTCAATCAGCGTATGGCTGTTGACCCATACCGTGCCGGCCTGCAGACGGTCAGTGTAGTTCAGCGCCTGGGTCAGATCGCGAGTCCAGACGCTGGCGGTCAGGCCAAAGTCGCTGTCGTTGGCAAGGCGCAGCGCTTCTTCACCGTCGGCCACCCGCACCAGGTTCACCACCGGGCCAAATACCTCTTCGCGGGTCAGGCGCAGGTTGGCATCCGGGTTAATGACCAGCGTTGGCGGAATGTAGAAACCCTGCGCATCCGGGCCGACGTTGCCGGTAATCAACTCCGCGTTGTGCTTGCGGGCGTCGTCCAGATAGGCCGCCACTTTCGCGCAGTGCGCCTGAGAAACCACCGGGTTAATCTGCGTGGTCTCCAGCATACCTGGCCCCACCTGCAGCGATTTCACCGCCTGCTCAAAGCCGCTGACCAGCGTATCGAACAGCGGCGCTTCAATATAGATACGCGAACTGGCGGCGCACACCTGCCCCTGGTTAAGGAAGCTGCCGGTCATCAGGCCCTCAATCACCCACGCCGGATCGGCGTCTTTCAGCACGATCGCCGGGTTTTTTCCCCCCAGTTCCAGCGTGACGCGGGTCAGTCGGTCGGCGGCAACGCGCGCAATCTGTTTACCCGTGGCGGTGGAGCCGGTAAAGCTGACTTTTGCTACGTGCGGGTGCGATGTTAACGCCGCTCCGCACTCGGCGCCGCTGCCGGTGACCACGTTGAACACGCCTTCCGGCACCCCCGCTTCGATGGCCAGTTCAGCCACGCGCAGCAGCGTCAGCGGCGTGGTTTCAGACGGTTTGATGACGATCGAGCAGCCCGTCGCCAGCGCGGGCATCACTTTCCACATGCCAATCATCAGCGGGAAGTTCCACGGAACGATACCCGCCACAACGCCTACCGGCTCTTTTTTGGTCCATGCCTGGTAGCGCGCGCCTTGCGGGAAAGGAATCGATACGTCCAGGGTGCGGCCGCTGATCTTGGTGGCCAGCCCGGCGGTGTAGCGCATCCAGTTCAGCGTACAGCCCACTTCGAAGGCGCGAGAAATGTTGATCGATTTACCCTGCTCCAGGGTTTCTAACTGGGCCAGCTCTTCACCATGCTGCTCCACCAGATCGGCAAAGCGCAGCAGAATGCGTTCACGCTCGGCAGGCGTGCGGCCAGCCCAGCTGCGGGAGACAAACGCACGCCAGGCCGACATCACCGCGCGGTCAACGTCCGCCGCGTTGGCATCGGCGGTTGTGGCAATCGCCTGACCCGTGGCCGGATCCCAGACGGTGAGACGTTTTTCGCTCTGCGCCGCCTGCTGTGCGCCATCAATAAACAGGCCATGCTGACGGTCTAAAAACTGCTGCACGCTGGCGAGCAGCGCTACCTGTGCTGCGGACATATCGTCTCCTTATTCTTCGCGGTTAGTCATTTCAGTCTACGGCGGGTCTGGCGAAGGCGCTTTTATCTGTGTGACATTCGCTTGTGCGGCTGTGACAGAGACCGCAATTAAACAGATTGCTCTGGCAGAAATGTGCAACAGGTAATAGTTCTTTCATATATTCCCCGCTGAGCCCTTGTTAAAGGCAACATAAATGCAACAATGCCAAAACATTTTCATTGCAGAGATGGCGTATGGCAGCGGTAAATAGCGGTGAGACCTATCAGTCGTGGCTGGCAAAAATCAATCAGGTGTGCGGGCATTTCGCCGCGCGTCCGTTGGATGGCGACTTTCATGGTGAGATAGACACCAGCTATGCGGGCAGCCTCAAGCTCAGCACGGTCACCACCCGCAACGTCAATCTGTTCCGCACTCGTCAGGAGATCCGCAGCGGCAACGATGCCTGGTTCTATACCGTGTTTCAGCTCTCCGGCCAGGCGAGCATTGAGCAGGATGATCGTCAGGTGCAGCTGGAAACCGGCGATATGACGCTGATCGACGCCTCGCGGCCCTGCTCCATCCTCTGGCAGCAAACGTCGCGTCAGGTCTCGCTATTGCTGCCGCGACAGTTGCTGGAAAACCAGCTGCGCGGGAGTGGAATTAGCGTGGCGACCCGGCTGGATAAATCGCTACCGATGGTACAGCTCAGCCAGCGCCTGCTGCACGAGAGCATGAGCAGCCCGCAGCTATCAGCCAGTGAAAGCGAAGCCGCGCTTGATGCCATGGTCTGCCTGCTGCGCCCGATGTTACATCAGCAAGACGTCCGACCGTCACGGCGTGAGAAGCAGTATCAGAAAATCATGGCCTTAATTGATGATGCGATTCAGGAAGAGCACCTGCGCCCGGAATGGCTGGCCAGCGAAACGGGAATGTCAGTACGCAGCCTCTACCGGCTGTTTGCCGATAAAGGTCTGGTGGTGGCGCAGTATATTAAAAACCGCCGACTCGATTTATGCGCACAGGCACTGTTGTGCGCGCACGGCGATGAAAAACTCGCCGGAATCGGCTACCGCTGGGGGTTCAGCGACCACAGTCACTTCTCCACCGCCTTTAAGCAGCGATTCGGCATGTCGCCGGGAGAATATCGCAAGCGCGGCCGCTAAATAGCGAGAATCAGTTATCTTCGACCAGTTGGGCCACGTCGTTACTGTTGATTTGACGTGCGTTGCCGTCCTGATCGGTATAGCTGGTCATACCGGTGTCTTTATCAAGCTTCGGTTTTCCCTGCGTCACAATCGTCTGCCCGCTTTTGGTGGTCATCACGTAATTGCTGCTACAGCCTGCCAGCGCCAGTAGCATGACGCTCGCGCACAGAATAGATAACGGCTTATTCATGGTATCTCCCTTATTTAACCCTACCCACAGTGGGTTTAAGTGTCTGTATTGTAGGCCCGAGCGCAAAAAATGAAACCAGACGGATGTAACAGAAGTTATATCGGGAGCGAGCGGGAGGCGTAACGCGCCCCCCGTCGGGGTGATTACAGCGCGATGCGGATGACATCGTCAGGCGCAGTGGCCTCTTTCTGGCGGGTAGACTCCTGCTTCACGCTCACAAACAGCGTGTTACCGTCGGCGGACAGCGCCAGGCTGTTCGGGAAGGTTGGCGTCTTGATGGTTTTTGTCACTTTATAATCTTTGGCGTCGATCACCGTCACGGTACCGGCTTTACGCTGGGTCACATACACTTCGTTGCGCGTCGGGTTAAACAGCACCGCCAGCCCTTCCTGGGTATCGACTTTCGACAGCACCTTGCCATCTTTCAGGTTAACCACCAGCAGCTCAGGCTGTTTGGAATCGGTGATGAACGCACGCTGTCCGGCTCTGTCCAGGCTGATGTTGATGTAGAAATGCTCTTTGCCGTCATCCTGCAGCTTCTGGCGCTTGACGATTTTGTTGCTGGCGGTATCAATGGTCACCAGCTCACCGTCGGCGTTGGTCACGTACAGGCGTTCTTTATCCGCATCAACCGCCAGCCCGGTGCCGAAGCTACCGGTACCTTCAATGGTGGTTTTCAGCGCAATTTTATCGCCATCTACCACCCATACCGAGCTGCCTTCTTTACCAATGCCGGTGATGTACACGGTATTGGTTTTCTCATTTACCGCCAGTTGGCGCGGCTGCAACGGTTTCACGGTTTCGCTACGCTGACGTCCATCCAGAACCAGTCGCCCTTTCACATCGCCGGTTTTAGCGTCAATCGCCGTTACCGCGCCGTTGATCGTGTTGCCGAACCACAGGGTCTGGGTTTGCGCGTTCAGCGTGGCGCCAAACGGTTTAAGGTCGTTATGAATTGTCTGGGTCACTTCCAGCGTGACCGGGTCCAGGCGATACACCACCCCGCCCTTATCGGTTTTACGGCTCTGTGAGGTGGCCAGCCACAGCGCGTTCTCCTGCTGGCTGTAGGCCATTTCATATGCCCCTTTACCGACCGCTTTACGCAGCATTTCATCTGCGGCGTGTGCGCTAAAGCTCCCGGCCAGCAGTAAAGCACTCAACAACAGAGAACGGCGCAGGCGCGGTGCGGATAATTGACGTAATGACATGACGACTCCCTTTGATGAACTGAATGATTACTGCTTCACATGGCTTCAGCCTTCGCAGCGTCATGGCGCTGCGTTTTGTAGATGCGAATAGTAATCATTAATTCATGGAATGTGGAGCTTTTCTTTGCATCCGCAACCGAAATGCCTCTATTTAATTACCTGAAATTAACTATTTATGCTGCTAAAGTTTTCAATGTGTTTACAAAACATTACTCTAGTCGAGTCTGTTCCATTTGGTACATTTTGCGAGTTTTTCATGAAAATAATCACCGTACGCTCAGCAGCGCTGCCTGCGCTGCTGTTACCACTTGTTTTTGCTCCGTTTTCCTGGGCCAGTGACGAACAAACGTTGATTGTGACCGCCGCCCCTCAGACCGTGTCCGAACTGGATACCCCGGCAGCGGTCAGCGTGGTCGACGGTGAGGACATGCGCCATGCGACGCCGCGCGTAAATCTATCAGAATCGTTGGGCGCGGTGCCGGGCCTGCAAATTCAGAACCGTCAGAACTATGCGCAGGATTTGCAGCTCTCGATTCGTGGTTTTGGTTCGCGCTCCACCTTCGGGGTACGCGGCATTCGGATGTACGTTGATGGTATCCCCTCCACCATGCCGGACGGCCAGGGGCAAACCTCAAATATTGATATCGGCAGCATCGATCATATCGATGTGCTGCGCGGCCCCTTCTCTGCGCTGTACGGTAACGCTTCCGGCGGCGTGGTGAACGTAACCACAGAAAGCGGCAAACAGCCCACCACGCTTGAAGCCAGCAGCTACTACGGCAGCTATGGCACCTGGCACTACGGGATGAAGGCCAGCGGCGCGGTTGGCGATGGCAGCCACGCGGGCGATGTTGATTACACCGTATCGACGAATCGATTCATCACTCGCGGTTATCGCGATCACAGCGCCGCGCGCAAGAATCTGGCCAATGCCAAGCTCGGCGTGCGCATCAATGATGCCAGCAAGCTGACGCTGCTGTTTAACAGCGTCGATATTAAAGCCAACGATCCCGGCGGGCTGGATGAGAACGAGCTGCAGCAGAACCGCGAACAGTCGCCGCGTGGCGATCAGTACAATACGCGTAAAAGCGTGAAGCAGACGCAGGCAGGCCTGCGCTACGAGCGCCAACTGAGCGAGCAGGATGATTTGAGCGTGATGATGTACGCCGGTGAACGACAGACGACACAGTACCAGTCGATTCCGCGCGGACCGCAGCTTAACCCGACTCATGCCGGCGGCGTGATCGATCTCGATCGCCACTATCAGGGCATCGATACCCGCTGGACGCACCGCGGCGAACTGCTCGTCCCGGTGACCCTCACCACGGGGCTTAACTACGAGAATATGAGCGAGAAGCGCCGCGGCTATGAAAACTTCGTCATGGACGGCAGTACGCCGGTCTACGGCGAGAAAGGCAATCTGCGCCGCAACGAGCGCAACCTGATGTGGAACCTCGACCCCTATCTGCAAACTCAGTGGCAGTTGACCGATAAGCTGAGCCTCGACGCGGGCGTACGCTACAGCTCCGTCTGGTTTGACTCCAATGACCATTACATTACCACCAAAAATGGCGACGACAGCGGCGACGCCAGCTACCACAAATGGCTGCCGGCAGGATCGTTAAAGTACGCGCTGACCGATGCGTGGAACCTGTATCTCTCCGCCGGTCGCGGTTTTGAAACCCCGACCATCAACGAACTGTCGTACCGCTCGGACAACCGCAGCGGGCTGAACTTCGCCCTGCAACCCTCAACCAATGAGACCGTGGAGATAGGCAGTAAAACGCGTATTGGCAATGGCCTGCTGACCGCCGCACTGTTCCAGACCGATACTGATAACGAGATTGTCACCGACGCCAGCAGCGGCGGACGTACCAGCTACAAAAACGCGGGAAAAACCCGCCGCCAGGGCGCGGAGCTATCGCTGGATCAGCAGTTTGCTGAAAACTGGCGTGCCAAAGCGGCCTGGACATGGCTCGACGCCACCTACCGCAGCAACGTGTGCGATGACGCAAACTGTAACGGCAATCGTATACCGGGCATCGCGCGCAATATGGGCTTCGCCTCGCTGGGCTATGAGCCGGAAAGCGGCTGGTACGCGGGCGCGGACGTGCGCTATCTGAGCGACATCATGGCGAACGACGAAAACACCGCTCGCGCGCCGTCGTGGACCGTTGTCGGACTGAACACCGGCTATAAATTCGATATCGGTAACTGGAATCTGGACGTCTTTGGCCGCGTCGACAATCTGTTCGACCGCCAGTACGTTGGCTCGGTGATCGTTAACGAATCCAACGGCCGCTATTACGAACCGGCACCCGGCCGTAACTATGGCGTCGGGGTCAACGTCGCGTGGCGTTTTGAATAAATAACCTGAACGTTTCCGGGGAGCCCCGGAAACGGTTTACTCACGAAATCATCAATGGCTGTATTGTTTTTGCAGGAAACTTGCGGACTCATCAATAACCTGACATATAGCACTATAGCTGGCGTTAGATTCTTTTTTCTCCAGCGCCGACAGCAACGGCTGGTATACGTTTATTTGCTGAAACGGTTCCATAGAATTTAAATATAAATAATGACAACTGGGTCCCACGCGTACCCATAATTGTTCGATAATGGTCATTAACGTGGGCATTTCCGCGTATTCATATATTCGAAAACGAAACCGGTAATTACACTGCAGCATCCGTGTGATATCGCCCACAGCTTTTGCCTCATGAAATAATCCTGAGAGATGATGAAGTTCCCTTAATCTTTCCATGGTTATATGTTTAGACGCCGCTGCGGTCGCCATTCCTTCAAGATTTTTACGAATATGGTTTATTTCCTGATAGCCAGAATGGTTTAATACCGGGACCATAAATGCCTGTGCAGGCGCGGCCTGCAAGGCGCCAGAAGAAACCAGCCGCAGCAGCGCTTCTCGTACTGGCGTAATACTAATGCCCTGATTGACGGCAATTTCCCGAGTCACTAATCGTGCACCCGGCTTCAGTGCGCCAATGATCAGCGCGCTTTTGATATTATTCTCTACCTGCTGTGTCAAACTGATACGTTGTGCTTTAGCAAAATCCAGCATTTTTATTATAACTCCACATAGAATCGGCTCAGAGCCCTAATATAATTAATAGCTGGAGTTGGTTATTTTGCGCGAAAAATACAACATATATTTCAGAAACGAACCTTTAGTGAAATTTATGCCCCTGAGAGCGCTTCACCGTTTATCACAGTTAAAACCTCAGAAGATATAAAATCACGTCAGAGGAATATTCAAACGCACCACTAAATAAATACAAATGTGACCGCTATCGTTAATAAAGCGACAGTCGTTTGGCGGCCCCAGTTCCAGGCAGTCGCCGCCCCGCATGCGATGCGCGGTTTCGCCCTCCATAAACAGCAGCTCGCCCTGCTGCACCCAGATAAGCTGGCGCGCCATCGCGTAGGCCGATGCGGGCATGGGAATATCGCTGCCCGACGGCAGTTCAATCTGCACCAAATCGACCGGCAGCTCGCCGCGCGGTGAAACGTGACGACGGAGATAATGGCTCTGTGGATCGTGCCACACCGGCTGATCGGCAAAACGCAGCAGTTTGCCTTCCTGAATTTCCGCACGGGCAATCAGCGTTGACATGCTGATGCCAAATGCGCCGGACAGCCTCGCCAGCAGCGCTGCCGTGGGGCTGCTTTCGCCGCGCTCAATTTTGTGGATCATCGCCCGCGACACGCCCGCGCGCTCGGCCAGCTCGCTCAACGACCAGCCGCGAGACTCACGCTCAATGCGAATTCGTGCGCCGATGCGTTGATTTAGGTTGTCTTCAATAGTATTCATGGCGTAATAATATAGTGAACAACATACAGGGTGCAACTATGTCTATTCGTTTTGCGACAAAAGAAGACTGCGCCGCGATCGCGGCCATTTATAACCACGCCGTACTGCATACGGCCGCCATCTGGAACGATAAAACCGTCGATACCGATAACCGTATTGCCTGGTTTGAGGCGCGGCAGCTCGGCCATTTTCCGGTGCTGGTCAGCGAAGAAGACGGCGTGGTGACGGGCTATGCCTCCTACGGCGACTGGCGGGCGTTTGATGGTTTCCGCCATACCGTCGAACACTCCGTCTACGTCCACCCGGAGCATCAAGGCAAAGGTCTGGGCCATATTCTGCTTACCCGGCTGATTGAAGAAGCCAAACGTCGCGGCAAACACGTCATGGTGGCAGGGATTGAGTCGCAAAATCACGCGTCCCTGCATCTGCACGCCAAACACGGCTTCGTCACCACCGGGCAAATGCCGCAGGTTGGCACCAAGTTCGGCCGCTGGCTGGATTTAACCTTTATGCAGCTGCAACTGGATAACCGCTGCGACCCGGACGGTAACGCATGAATCAATCCCTCACGCTGACGTTTCTGATCGCCGCAGGGATTGGCCTGGTTATCCAGAACACGCTCATGGTGCGGATCACACAGTCCGCTTCGACGATTCTGGTAGCGATGCTGCTGAACTCATTAGTCGGCATCGTGCTGTTTGTCAGCATTCTGCTGATTAAGCACGGTCTGGCGGGCGTGAGCGAACTGGTTTCAACCATTAAATGGTGGACGCTGATCCCCGGCTTGTTGGGATCATTCTTCGTCTTTGCCAGCATTAGCGGCTATCAGTACGTGGGGGCGGCAACGACGATTGCGGTACTGGTCGCCAGTCAGCTGATTGGCGGGCTGGTGATGGATGTGGTGAGAAGCCACGGCGTACCCTGGCGAGCGCTGGTAGGACCGGTTTGTGGTGCAGTGATGTTGATTGTCGGCGCGTGGCTGATTGCAAAACGCCAGTTTTAATCGCTTGCGTAGGCCGGATAAGCGCAGCGCCATCCGGCCTACAAGAGGGCTTACAAAATCTTGCCACCTTCAGTGAGATGCTCCCTGCGTGCCTCTTCCTGTTCACGCTGATGCTGGCCGTGATGGGAAATGGTCACGCGCAGGCGCTGCTGCTGGGTGAAACGCTCTTCACGGCTCAGTTGCGTATCATCGCTCAGCGCGACCAGCAGCTCGTTCATATGCGGAATCACGCTTTCTGCAATCGCCGCATCAACGCGGGCGATGACCTCATCCAAATGTGACATATCTGCTCCTTAATTGATTTTCACTTTCGAGAAATCGCTGCCCATCAGGCTGACGCTGTAGCCGCTCACGTTGCTGCGCGTGGCGTAGAACGTTTTGCCATTGGCAAGGGCAATCCACGGTACCTGCTGAGCGTAGATCTCCTGCGCCTGGCCGTACAGCGCGGCGCGTTTAGCCGGGTCGCTCACCACCAGCGCTTTTTTCACCAGACCATCATACTCTTTATTGCACCAGCGTGCGGCATTCGAGCCGGTCTTAATGCTGTCGCAGCCCAGCAGCGTGTTGGCAAAGTTATCCGGATCGCCGTTGTCCGACATCCAGCCGTACAGCGCGCTGTCGTGTTCCCCTTTACGGATCCCGGAAAGGTACTCGCCCCACTCATAGGTGACGATTTTAGCCTTCACGCCGACTTTCGCCCAATCGTTCTGAATCATTTCCGCAATGCGGCGTGAATTCGGGTTATACGGGCGCTGCACCGGCATTGACCACAGGGTCGCATCAACGCCCTTCTCCAGTCCCGCCTGCTTCAGCAGCGCTTTAGCCTTCTCGGGATCGTAGCTGTAATCCTTAAGATCCTTCTTATAGCCCATCATGTTTGGCGGGATCGGTGATTTTGCAACCGTACCTGACCCCATAAACACCGCGTTAACGATCGCTTGTTTATCGGTCGCGTAGTTCAGCGCCTGACGCACCAGAACGTTATCAAACGGTTTTTTCTCCGTGTTAAACGCCAGATAGCCAACGTTCAGCGCTTCAACCGCATGCAGCGTCAGATCGTGATTGCTTTTGATCGCCTCAAACTGGACCGGCGACGGTGCCGGAATAATCTGGCATTCGTTGGTTTGGAGTTTTGCCAGCCGCGTTTCAACGTTCGGCGTGATGGCGAAAATCAGGTGTTTCGTTGGCACCGGGCCATCCCAATAGTTCGGGTTGGCAAGATAGCGAATCTGCGAATCGACTTTGTACTGTTGCAGCACGTACGGGCCGGTACCGATAGGCCAGGTATCGACGTTCTCCGGCGTGCCTTTTTTCATCATCGCGTCTGCATATTCGGCGGAAAGAATAGAAGCGAAATCCATCCCCCAATCGGCAAGAAACGCGGCATTGGGTTCGTTCAGGACAAACTGCACGTGGTAATCATCGACTTTTTTCACCGACTTAATCAGCTTATCGAGACCCACGTCGTTGAAATATTCGTAGTTACCCTGCGAAACCTTATGATACGGATGATCGTTGTCCTTCTGGCGCAACACGGAGAAGATCACGTCATCAGCGTTGAAGTCACGGGTTGGGGTAAAGAACTTGTTGCTGTTGAACTTCACTCCCTGACGCAGCGTAAACGTATAGGTCAGGCCGTCTTCCGAGATAGTCCAGTCGGTCGCCAGCGACGGGATGGGCGTATTTTTTACCGGGTCAAAGTTGATCAGGCGGTTGTACAGCGTTTGCGAGCTGGCGACAAACGTCGGGCCAGAGCTGGCAATTTGCGGGTTAAAGGACTCCGGCGAAGCTTCGGAGCAATAAACCAGCGTGTCATGATTGGCCGCAATGGCACCTGCCGGCAACAGCGCGCTGAGTGCCAGCGCGAGGAGCGTTTTCCCTGTCATCATGGTTATAAGCCTTTCGATTTTATTATATGAACGGCTTAATAACAGCACAGCGCCAGGTAACTGGCAAATAACCAATTTGTCTCAGGTTATACTGAATATCCGTTTTTTGCTGGTTTCTTCATCGCTTACCCATCAGGTTTTACTTAAGTCCAGATATTCAATGCCAGGAGAATTACCCTATTTACCCCTCTCTTTCACCGTTTGTTGCATCTTGCTTTGCGTAAAGTAATGCCGTGAAGAAGTCTATGGGACAGGAACGTGGCAAAAACTCTTTTACGCAGCGGAAGTCTTGATGACTTTCAGGCCGTAGGCGGCGGCGGGCAAACGGTATTTCACTCTGCGCTCCAGGTGCGCGAAACGCTGCGCCTACGCAAGCAAAACGCGCTGGTCGACTGCCTGGCGATACCGCAGCTGAACGATGAAGGTGACCGGGTAGACTGGTATTCGCCGGTTGACGGTACGCCAATTGGCTGGAAAGCGGCGAATGAATCTCAGCGCACGCGAGCGCTGCACTACTTAGAAGGATTGCAGGATAGCGCGCGGACGCTCAGCAAGAAATGCCTGCAATCTGAAAAAACGGCACAGCAGCTGTTCGGCGCGCTGCTGGAAAAAACGCTGCAGTTTCCCGGTGAAAACCACCTCTTTCTCGTCGACGGCAAGCCCGTCATCAGCTTCTGGGGCTTTGTAAACCTTAACGAAGGCGCGCGCGAAGACGTTTTTGACTGCCTGCGTTATGTGGAGCCCGAGCCGCCCGAAGCGCCGCTGATTGTCGAGCTGCCCGAAATAATAGAAGAACCCGAACCGGTTATCGCCACATTCAGCGAGGCCGACGCCCCGTTGATTTCGCCAAATGAACCGCGTCTGGATGCTTACACTCTGCCGGAGGACGAGCCGGAAGAACAAACCCGCCCGGCAGAACCCGCGGAGCCGGTGGCGATGGTCATGACGCCCCCGCGTCGTCCGCGCTGGCTCTGGGCGCTGCCGCTGGCGGCCGCTATCGCCGCCGTTGCCATTGCGCTGCCGTTGATGATCCCCTCAACGCAGGCGGAAGCGGAGCCTGAGCCGGTAGCAAAAGATATTGCACCGCCGCTGCGGGCGACGGCACCCGCCATGCCCACCCTGACGGACGGGCTGCCGCTGCATCAGGCGAGCGTCAAAACGACGCCGGACGTGAAAGAAGACGAAAAGGAAAAACCGCTGGTGATTGCCGCTATCCCAAAAGATGCGCTGGTGATGGATGCCGATCAAATGCGCGCGGGAACGACCCGCTTTCTCAACGGCAGCTGGCGTGCGCAGATGGACATCAGCGACGCCCATACCGGTAAAGCGCCCAATCTGCGCTACCAGATTCAGAACAATAAAGGCACCGCACGCCTGCTGCGCGAAGGCAATATTGTCTGCAAAGCGGCGGTGTTCTCCGGGCTGCACCAGAACGGCGAGCTGATGATCAAAAGCCGCGGCAACGCGCAGTGCAGCGACGGCGCGCGCTATCCGCTGCCGGAAATCAGCTGCAAACCGGGCAACAGCAACGTTGCCGTATGCTCCGCGCGTTTCGATGCCAAAACGGTGGTGGCGCTGACCTTTAAGAAGACGGGAGCGTAAGCCATGCTGGTGACACTTTGCGATTACAAACAGAGCGTGACGCTGATTGCCAACAGCGGCGTGCAGTTCCTTGATTTTGGCCTCAGCCCGCAGGAATCGCTGCAAAACGGCCGCTTCGTGCGAAAAACCGCCAACGGCCCGCTGCTGCGTCTCGACTATGACGTGGTGAACCAGCGCTACACCCTGCCGGGTGAAGCGGGACGCCCGCCTGAAGTGGTCAAGCCGGAATCTACGCTCGCGCTGCACCATTCGTTGACGCTATTGGACGGCGTGTGGCTGCCCCTGCCGTTCCTGCGCTTTAACCCGCCGCGCACCTTCGTGGAAGGCCCGGATAACTGGGCGCGCGTGCAAATTCGCCGCCTCAATGAGCCGGACAGCGCGGGCAATAGCCACCGCGTAACCCTGGCATTTGATAGCCAGATTGGCCACGATGACCTTAACGCACTCTCGCCGGTCGCCAGCGACCTGCTGAACGGCACCCGCTTCGCGCTGGCCTGGCGCGATGACGAAATCAGCGATTTTCTCGACCAGACGTGGATTGACGGCTGGCTGCGCGAAGCCTTCCAGCAGAGCGTAACGACGCATGAAACCCGCAGCGAGCGCGACGTGGCGCAGGCGCTGCGCAGCTTTGAGTATCAGGGCCACTGGCTCAATATTCTGGCCCTGCTCGGCGAGCAGCTCACGGTACCGGAAATTAAAATGGTGACCGCCACGCTGAGCACCCCGGCGATTCCGGTTGATTTAATCCTCGATGTCGGCAACACCCATACCTGTGGCGTTATTATCGAAGACCACGGCGACGCGAATGACGGCCTGCGCCAGACCGCCGAGCTACAGGTCCGCTCGTTAAGCGAGCCGCAGTATCTGAATGAACCGCTGTTCACCAGCCGCGTCGAGTTTTCAGAGTCACGTTTCGGCAAGCAGCACTTCTCGGTGGAAAGCGGCCGCGAAGACGCCTTTATCTGGCCGTCGCTGGTGCGCGTGGGCGATGAAGCCCGTAAGCTGGCGATGCAGCGTGCCGGCACCGAAGGCTATAGCGGTATTTCCAGCCCGCGCCGCTATTTGTGGGACGAAACCCCGACCATACAGGACTGGCGCTTTAGCCAGATGAACGGTAAAACCCAGCGCGAACCCCTGGCCACCGCCTTCCCGCTGATGAACCTGATGAACGATGAAGGCCAGCCGCTGTTTACGCTGCCGCCGGACGAGCGGATGCCGGTCTTCTCGCCGCAGTATAGCCGTAGCACCCTGATGACCCACATGCTGTGTGAAATTCTGGCGCAGGCGCTGGGGCAGATCAACAGCGTCGCTACCCGCCTGCGGCTGGGCTTCCCTGCCTCGCCGCGCCAGCTGCGTACGCTGATCCTCACCCTGCCGTCGGCGATGCCGAAACAGGAGCGGGAAATCTTCCGCCGCCGGATGTTTGAAGCGATTGCGCTGGTGTGGAAAGCCATGGGCTGGCATCCGCAGGATGAAGACTTTGCCAACGTGCGTCTGCAGGAAAAAAGCGTGGTTCCGGTACCGAAAATTCACATGGAATGGGATGAAGCCAGCTGCGGCCAGCTGGTCTGGCTGTACAACGAAGCGATCTCGCATTTTTCCGGGCAGACCGAAGCGCTGTTCGCCGCGATGGCACGCCCGGATCGCCAGCCCGAGCCGGGGGCTGCCCCCGGACGAGCGCTACGCATCGCCTCGCTGGATCTCGGCGGTGGAACCACCGACATGGCCATTGCGCAATACCAACTGGATGACGGCATCGGCGGCAACGTCAAAATTACCCCGCAGCTCCTGTTCCGCGAAGGGTTTAAAATCGCCGGTGACGATGTGCTGCTGGATATTATCCAGCGCTGCGTGCTGCCCGCCCTGCAAACCCAACTGCAAAAATCCGGCGTTGCCGACGCCCAGGCGCTAATGGCTACGCTGTTTGGCGACTCAGGCAGGCTTGATACCCAGGCGGTGCTGCGCCAGCAAACCGCCCTGCAGCTGTTTATGCCGATCGGCCATGCCATTCTGGCGGCGTGGGAGCAAAGCGACGTCCAGGACCCGCTGGCCGGGCTGCACGCTACCTTTGGCGAGCTGTTGAGCCAAACGCCAACCCGCAACGTGATGAACTATGTCGGCCAGGCCATTGAACATGCGCTCCCCGCAGGCAGCGCGCCGTTCGACCTGCTGGCAGTACCGTTAGAAGTCACCTTCAGCAACCTGCAAGACGCGATGCTTGCCGGGGAATTTACCCTCTCTGGCCCGCTGCACGCGCTGTGTGAAGCTATTTCTCACTACGCCTGCGATGTTCTGCTGGTGACCGGACGTCCTGGCTGTCTGCCGGGGGTACAGGCGCTGATTCGCTACCTGCAGCCGGTGCCGGTTAACCGCATGGTCTGGCTGGATAAATATCACGTTCATGAATGGTATCCGTTCAGTCAACAGGGGCGCATCGGCAACCCGAAATCCACCGCGGCCGTGGGCGCAATGCTGTGCAGCCTGGCGCTGGACCTTCGCCTGCCGCACTTTAATTTCAAAGCGGCCGACATTGGCGCCTACTCCACGGTGCGCTATCTCGGCGTTCTGGATAAAACCGTCAATACGCTGCGTGATGAAAACATCTGGTATCACGATCTCGATCTCGACAAACCCGGCGCAAAGCTTGACGCACGGCTGCATTTCCCGCTGCGTGGCAACGTGACGCTGGGCTTCCGCCAGTTAGCGAATACCCGCTGGCCCGCCACGCCGCTGTATACGTTGAGCATCAACTCGCCGGAGCTTGCAAAAGCGATCGCGGGCGACGGTGTTCTTCAGGTACGTCTGAAGCTTGAGGGCGGCAGCCGACACGAAGCGCCGCTGTCCTTTGTGCTGAGCGACGCCTGGCTACAGGACGGCACCCCGGTTTCGCCGGATGCCCTGACACTGAAGCTCAATACTCTGGCCGACCGCCGCCACAGCGGCAGCCACTACTGGATTGACAGCGGGAGCGTATTCCTGAAATGACCACTTTACCTGCAGTTATCGACTGGCTCGCCGCCGCCCGACAAACGCACCCGGCGCTGGACGACGATGCCGATGCGCTGATGATTCGCCTGCTGGCGCTCGACGCTCAGCACAAGGCACATCTGCACGCCAGCGCCCGTCGCGCCAGCATTGCCCTGTTTGGCCATTCGCAGGCCTCTAAGGCCCACCTGCTACGGACGCTGTGCGGCAGCGGCGACGGGCGGCTGACGGTACAAACGGGCAGTAAAACCCTTGATTACTTCAGCCATATCAATCCCGGGCATAGTCTGACCCAAATGGCGGTGCGTTTTAGCCGCGAGCAACCCACGCCCGATGACGCCTTCCCGCTGCGCCTGGCATTAATGAGCGAAGCCGATCTGGTTCAGCTGTTTATCGCCCACGCCTGGCAGCGCGGAGAGGTTAGACCGCCGGATAATGCGCTACTCGCCTCCCGCCTGCGCAGCTGGCAGAGCCTGCGCCAGCCGCAGCCGGTGGCAGGGATAACCGCCGCAGAGATTGCGGCCATCGCTCGCTTCTGGCGCGATACGCTGCCGAGCGCTTATCAGCAAATCGACGACACGCTGTGGTACCAGTTTGCCCATCTGCTGCCGTCGCTGGATCTCACCGCCCGCGCCCGCGCGTGGTCACTGCTCTGGGGGGAACAGCAGGCGCTGACCCAGCAATGGCTGACCCTGGCACACGCGCTGCATCAGGCGGGAAACCGTCGCGAAGTCATGGCGCCGCTGAGCCTGTTGGTCGATAGCTTCACGCTGCCCATGGATGCCTTCCTGACGCCGGGCGGCGACAGCGATGACGCGGTGCTGGTGCACCCGCTGACCGCCGAGGGCTATCAGAACGCAGTCAGCATACCGGTGGCGACGCTGGCTCTGCTGACCGTTGAACTGGTGCTGAATGTAGAACAAGGCGTGCTGGATAACGTTGATATTATTGATATTCCCGTCCCGGCGCTCGCCAACGATACGCCGCTGTGGGCCAGCAAATGCCGTTGGTTGCTCGATCATTACCGCCAGCAGCGCCAGCCGGATATTCTGTTAGCCTGCAACGCCACCGCCCAGCGCGCCGCCATTCCCTCCACGGCGAAAGCGCTGCTGCGCTGGGTGCATGAAACCCAGCCAACGCAGGAAAATAAGCTGCCGGGCCTGGTCTGGGCGATTACGCCGCAAGACGATCGATTTGTCCATAAACGCCACTTTGATGAAGCGATTCAACAGCTGGTCGGCAAACCCGGCCAGCACTGGGGAACGCTGCAGGCGCTGGATCACAGCAGCCTTCAGCGGCTGATTGAATGGCTGTCGCAGGCCACGCTGCCTGAGCTACGCCAGCGCCGTTTTACCGCCATGTGCCAGGCGCGTCACCAGCAGCTACGCGTTCTGTGTCAGCCGCTGCTGGCCTCCTCATGCCCATCGGCCGCACAGGCAGAAAGCCTGATTCGCGAACTGCAAACCCACGCCGCGCGCCACGGTGAGCTGCTGGAAGCGCTGCTGCCGCCGCTGAGCGAGTTCGACAGCCTGTGTCAGGTACAGCAGCAGCGCGAAGAGAAAGCCAGCGGTTTGTTTAACGATGCGGTGGATCTGTTTGCCGCGCCAGATACGGTGGCGCAGCATGCACCATCCTTCCAGGATCACGGTTCCCTGGCCTATGCGCTGTGGTCTAAGCACCTGCGTCAGTGGAGCCGTCAGCCTCACCCGTTGCTGACGCCCTCGGCCCAGCAGCAGCTGGTTCTGGCGCTGATTGCCGCCAGCCAGCGCCAGGGCTTAGCGTCACAGCTTCGTCGCGCCAGCGCGGAGCAGCAGGCCGGTGCCGCGCAGCTGCGCGCGCTGATCGGCAACTTCATTAACTGGCTAGGCTATGCCGAGCAGCCGGCTGAGCAACGTCCTGCCAGCCGTATTGCCAAAGGCAGCGCCATTTTCGCCACCGGCAGCACGACGGCCAGCGCGCGCCTGACTCAGCTCGGCGAGCAGCCGGTTCACGCCGCCACGCGCTATGTGTACGACTGGCTGGTGGCGCTGTATGCGCGCAGCACCGAGCCCGGCGAGGCGGTGAATCTGCTCCAGCTCAGCGATAACGCCCAGCGCGAACTGCTGGCGTTTCTCGGGTAACCCTCGGCGGCACAGGGATGTGAACCGCTTTCAAAAGCTGAAAAAAAGCGTGCGAAATCCGCATCATGGATATTCAGCACGCTTGCGCCTCTCTACACTCGATGCGTTACCCGAGATGAGAAGAGGTTTCCATGACCATCACCTGTACCCTGCTGGTTAACGGCGAAACATGCGCCGCGCAAGGCAATGCGACGTTTACACGCCATAATCCCATCGATCATTCCGTTGCCAGTATTGCCGCGGCGGCCACCCTCGCCGACGCGGTGCACGTTGCCGAGGCCGCCGCGGCGGCCTTCCCCGCCTGGCGCGATACGTCGCCCGGTGAACGTCGCCGCCTGCTGCTCGCGGCGGCCGAGCAGCTTGAACAACGCAGCGAACGCTTCACGGCAGCGATGCACGCCGAAACCGGCGCTACGCCGCACTGGGCGGGGTTTAACGTTCATCTCGGCGCGGATATTTTGCGCGAAGCGGCGGCGCTGACGACGCAAATCGAAGGTCTGGTGATCCCGTCTAATATTCCGGGTAACCTGGCGATGGCTATCCGCCAGGGGGCGGGCGTCGTGCTAGGCATGGCGCCGTGGAACGCGCCGATTATTCTGGCCGTTCGCGCCATCGCCACGCCGTTGGCCTGTGGTAATACGGTGATCCTCAAAGGCTCTGAGCTTTCTCCGGCTACGCAGGGGTTAATTGTTGAGGCACTGGCGGCCGCCGGGTTCCCGGCGGGCGTCGTGAACTATCTCACCTGCGCACCGCAGGATGCCCCAGCGATAGTCGAAACGCTGATTGCGCACCCCGGCATCCGACGGGTTAATTTTACCGGCTCCACGCCGGTGGGCCGAATCATCGCGCAGACCTGCGCGCAGCACCTGAAACCGGTCGTACTGGAGCTCGGCGGCAAAGCGCCGCTGCTGGTGCTGGACGATGCCGATATCGACCAGGCCGCCGCTGGCGCAACCTTCGGTGCGTTTGCCAATGCCGGGCAGATCTGTATGTCGACTGAACGGATCATCGTTGATCGGACCATTGCCGAACCGTTTATTGCCGCACTGGTAAAACGCGTCGAAGGCCTCCCCGCCGGGCTGCTGGGATCGGTGGTAGATAGCAAAACCATCGAGCGCTGCAATGCGTTAATTGACGATGCGCTGGCGAAAGGCGCCACGCTGTTGACCGGTGGCAAGGCCGACTCCACGCTAATGACGGCCACGCTACTGGATGGCGTCACGCCCGACATGCGCCTGTGGAACGAAGAATCCTTTGGCCCGGTCAAAGCGGTGATCCGCGCCCGTGATGAGCAGGATGCGGTACGCATCGCTAACGACAGCGCCTACGGTTTATCGTCTGCGGTCTACAGTCGGGATACCGCCCGCGCGTGGAATGTCGCGCAGGATCTGCAAACCGGCATTTGCCACATCAATGGCCCAACGGTGCATGACGAAGCGCAAATGCCGTTTGGCGGCACCAAAGATTCCGGATACGGCCGCTTTGGCGGGCGCGCGGGCGTCCACGAGTTTACCGAACTGCGCTGGGTGACAATGCAAACGCAGCCGCGCAAGCTACCGTTCTGACGCCAACGCCTGGCCGGGCTACAGGTTCGGCCAGGCGCCTCGCCTGGCTAGCGCTGCCAGCGCGTGTTCCACTCCCACAGGCGATTATGGTTCACATCATTCAGCTGCCGTGACGGCTGAGCGTTGCCGTTAAACGGCCGCGCCGTGGTGGCCGCCGCGCCCCACGGCGACAGTCGGTCATAGCCGCCATCAATCACGCTATCGACAATGAGCACCTGACCGTTGGCCGTTTTGCCCGGCAGGTAGCCGGTTTTCCCTGCCCCCTGATCCCACGCCCGCCCCAGCCTGGCCTTAAAGGTGCCTTTGTAACCTTCATCGGTAGTAAAGCGACTGTTTTTCACCAGAAAACCGTAGGGATTGTCCGGCAGCGTATTGGGTGCAAGCACGTAGGCCTCCGGCGATTTTCGGCTGGAAACGGTATGGAAATGCACGCGATCAAACACCGCATTGGCGCGGCCGAACACGTAGTCCACATCGCCTTCAATGTAGCTGTCCTGCACGTAAACGCGATGAATACGATCGGTCAGCGCATCGTTACGCCGGTTACTGACGTTGAGATAAAGCGTATCCTGCCGCCCCAACAGACGCATATTTTTCAGCTGTACGCGGTCACCGTCGGTACGCAGCGCGACGCCCTGATGGGTGCCGCCGTCGACGGTATCGAGAAGGCTGTTAGCAATCGTCAGGTTCACCAGTTGAAAATCGTGGCTTTGCGACCAGAACACCGCCGCACAGTTGGTCCCTATCTGCGCGGTGGTTTTCCCCGCGCACAGCGCATACTGGTAGTACGCGGGCGACCCCGGAGGATAGTCTTCAGCGTTGACCGTCTGCCGGTAAGTTGCCGGACTGAACTGCGAGTCGATCGCGAATTCAATACGCACCGCCTCCGGCCCATTGCCCGCCCCAAAAATCGTGATAGGTGGCGCATCGTCCGGGATATACACCGTGCCGACATACACACCCGGCTCAATGCGAATGTACAGACGCTCGGTCCCCTGGTGCTGAGCAATGGCAGCATCAATCGCCGGCTGAATGCGGGTGAAAGGTGCGCCGGATGGCGCAACGCGCCACGGCGTATTGATGTTTTCCAGCGTGATTGCCGCAGGCCGCCAGGGGCCCTGCGGGCGGTCTGACAGACCGCCTTGCGCGAAATAGTTTTCAACGGTGTAAGGCGCGGCCTCCTGCGCCGTCAGCAGGGGCCGGGTTGCCGTTCCTGTTGACGACGCTGCCGCGCAGCCCTGTAGGACCAGCGGCATACAAAGCAGCGTCGACATGCCCAGATAAGGTCGTCTTGTCATCGGTTCTCCATGTGCAACGTTAAACAGAAACTAAGAACCGATAATAATGGAACGCTATTTTGTTTTAATCCTTCGCGATCACGCTTTGCCCTATTACGACAACGCTATCAGCAGGCCGTACAGCACTAACGTACACACCAGCGTAAGCTGAACAACCCGGCACTCACGTTTTGATTTCTCAGCCATTATGCGACAGACGGAACGCCCCCTCGATCATCAATCGCGCCTGGCCGTACAGCGCCACGCGCCCTTCCTCTCGCATCACACAACGCAGGGTTCCCTTCCGCGCGCCGCCCTGCTGGGCGCGCAGTGAATTTTTGCCACAGCGCTTCGCCCAGAACGGTGCCAACCAGGCGTGTGCTGATCCGGTGACAGGATCTTCATTAACGCCCACCTGAGGGCCAAACCAGCGGGATACAAAGTCAAATTCATCGTCTGGTGCCGTCACGATCACCCCTCGGGTATTAAAGGCAGCCAGCAGGTTAAAGTCCGGCGTCAGCGCATCGACGATCGCTTTATCATTCACCAGCACCACGATGTCATCAGACTGCCAGAAACCTTCAACGCCTTCACTCAGGCCAAGCGCAGCCAGCAGTCCCGGCGGTTCATCAATCGGCCGCAGCATTTTGGTCGGGAAATCCATGCACAGCTCGTCGCCTTCGCGCCGGACGGTCAGCAGGCCGCTACGGGTGGAAAATCGCAGCGTCTCGCCCGGATAGTTCAGCACGTTGAACAATATCCATGATGCGGCGAGCGTGGCGTGGCCACAAAGATCGACCTCCACCGCCGGCGTGAACCAGCGCAGATGAAAGCCGTCGTCGAGCGGGACGAAAAATGCGGTTTCAGAAAGGTTGTTTTCTGCAGCAATCGCTTTTAAGACGCTGTCATCCGGCCATTCGCGCAATGGCATAACGGCGGCAGGGTTACCGCCAAAAGGCTGCGCAGTGAAGGCATCAACCTGATAAAACGGCAGCGTTAACGGGGTGTTAGTGTTCATTGAGTTTGTCCAGATAGTTGTAAATGGTGTAACGCGTCACGCCAAGCGCTTTCGCCACTTCATTGACGCTGCCTTTAATCTTGAAAACCCCCATGGCGTGCAGTTCGCTTACCACTCGCAGACGAAATGCTTTCGGGTTTTCCGTTGGCCCCGGCTGAAAGCGGCCTAACAGCGCCGTCAGCGAGCTTTCAGGCAGCGAACTGACCGGATGGTCAACGGGCTGGGCTGCGGGGACAGCGGAAACCAGATAATCCAGCTCACGACGAAAACGCATCACCGGCTCCATATCGACGTTGACACAAAACGCGACGACCGCTTTGCCGCTGGCATCGTAATAGAGCGTCGAGGCGCTGCTCAGCGGTTTGCCGCCGTGCGTCAATGAGGTATAGCCGCTGAACAGGCGGGAAGAAGACGGCGGCTGCGATGCGTCAAGCAGCCCCAGAAACCCTTCATCGTCTTCCGGCCCGCTGAGCAGCCCATCACCCAGTTGCCGCCCGCTGACGTGCCCGTTGACAATGCCCACTACCGAGGACTGCGGCTGGGTTAGATCGTGCAGCACCACTTCCGTATTGGCCGGGAGCGTGGCTTTCAGTGCCTCCAGCGCAGCGTTCAGCGTGGAGATCGTGGTGTCGCGTATCGAATTCATGGCTGCACCGCCTGAATCTCGATTTCAACATCGAGTGAGAACGCCAGCGCGCTGGTCGTCACGCTGCGGCTGGGGAAACCCTCAGGAAACCATAGACGCCAGGCGTGATTAAATTCAGCAAAATGCGCCATATCGCTCAGCCAGACCTGCGCACGCACCACGTTACTCAGCTGTGCGCCCCCGCGCGCCAGCGTTTCACTGACCGAGCGCATAATGGCATTAACCTGCTCAGTTACGGTGCCGTACTGCGGCTGCCCCTCCGGGCTCATCGCCACCTGACCAGAAAGGAAAAGAAAACCGTTCGCCGCTACGGCGTCGGAAAAGGGAAAGGGTTTGGTCGTGGGATAACGGACGAGTGCCATCGTAAAACTCCTGAGGTAACGGAGAATTGACGATAGCATCGCCCGCTGACAATTTCAACAAAATTGTAATTTTCAACAAATGTTGATTTTCAGGCGGCGGATTCAGCGTCCATCTCGCTAAACACCTGCTGCGCCAGATGCAGCGTCGCGTTGGCAGCCGGCAGGCCGCAGTACAGCGCTGAGTGCATGATCAACTCTTTTAGCTCATCGCGGGTCACCCCGTTGTTAAACGCCGCACGCAGGTGCATTTTCAGCTCCGCTTCACGGTTAAGCGCGATCAGCATCGCAATGGTTATCATGCTGCGGGTATGATGATCCAGCCCCGGCCGGGTCCAGGTTTCTCCCCACGCGTAGCGGGTAATGAAATCCTGAAATTCTTCGTTCAGCGGCGACAGGTTTTTCAGCGTCCGGTCAACGTGCGCATCGCCCAGCACCTTGCGGCGTACCGCCATCCCCTGTTCATAACGTTGCTTATCGTCCATTTTCCCTCCGTAAAAAGGCAATCAGCGCCGAGGTAAATTCCTCGCTGGCTTCCACGTTAGAGAGATGGGAAGCCGGTAAATTCACCAGGAAAGCGCCGTCAATCTGTTGGTGCAGGTAGTTGGCATCGGCAACCGTGGTGACCGGATCGTGTTCGCCAGCGATGATCAGCATCGGCAGTCGGATGGCCGCCACTTCGCCGCGCAGATCGGCCGCCGCCAGCGCTTCACAGCACTCGGCGTAGCCTTCGGCGTCGGCATGCGCCAGCTGATGGCACAACGACTCAACAATCGCAGGCTGGTGCTGGCGAAAATCGGCAGAAAACCAGCGATCCGCCGAGCCCGCTGCCACCACGCCCATGCCTTCGCTTCGAACGGTGCGCGCACGCGACAGCCAGTTTGCCTGCTCGCCAATTTTTGCCGCCGTGTTGGCCACCGCCACCGCCATAAAGCGTTCTGGCGCAAAGCGGGCCAGCCAAAGCCCGGTCAGGCCGCCCATTGATATCCCGCAAAAGAAGGCGCGCTGAATATGTAAATGGTCAAGCAGCGTGATCACATCTTCACCCAACTGTGACAACGTCACTTTTCCGCATTTACCCGTTTGCCCGTGACCGTGGGTATCGTAGCGGAGTACGCGAAAGTGCTCGGTTAGCGCGGGCATCTGCGCATCCCACATGGACTGGGTGGTTCCCAGTGAATTAGAGAGCACCAGTACCGGTGCCGTTTCTGGTCCTTCAAGACGATAATGGATATTCATGTCCCTGCTCCTGATAGCGCGCCAGTACCTGGCGCACGAAATGATCGGTACTGCCGATGGCGGCCGCTGGGTCCAGCAGCTGCGAAAGTTGCGCCGGGGAAAGGTGCTGGCTGACCAGCGGGTCCTTCTCCAACAGCGGTTGTAGCGGGCAATCCAGCGCGATGGCCCGCTGACAGAGTTTTTCTATCTGATGATGGGCGTCAGCTTTACCAATAAAGGCCGCCAGCGCCTGAGTGACAGATTCGGCCATAATCAAACCATGAGTGATATCCAGATTGGCGCGCATTTTCGCCGTATTGACCTGCATACCACGCAACAGATATTCACTGTTTTCCAGCACGCCGCCGGAGAGCATCACCAGCTCCGGCAGCGTCTCCCATTCGGCCTGCCAGCCGCCCAGCGCGCGTTCATGTTGCTGAATTTGCGCGGCATACAGCGTAGCCATTAGCCCCGGCATCCGCTGTACGGCGGCCAGAATGGCCGCGCAGCTGACCGGATTACGCTTATGCGGCATGGCCGAGGAGCCCCCCCTGCCTTCGGCAATCGGTTCGCTCACCTCTGCCACTTCGGTCTGCATCAGCAACGAGAAGTCATTGGCAAACTTGCCAAGCGTCACGCTCAGCCCGGCAAACCAACCGGCGACCTCAAGGATACGATCGCGTTGGCTGTGCCAGGGCGTAGACGGCAGCGCCAGCCCGAGCGTCGCAGACAGCCGCTGCGCCACCTCCGGCCCCTGCGCTTTCAGGGAGGCCAGCGTCCCCGCTGCGCCGCCAAACTGCAGCGACAGGACGCGTGGGCGCAGCTGTACGAGCCGTTCCTGCCAGCGTAGCAGCGCATCGAGCGTGCCAGCGAGCTTCAGGCCAAACGTGATGGGTAAGGCATGTTGCATCCACGTTCGCCCCGGCATCAGCGTGTGCTGGTAGCGCGCCGTCTGTTCTGCCAGCACCTGAATCAAACGGCACAGCCGGATTTCCGCTTCCTGAAGCGCGCCGCGCAGTTGAAGCACCAGGCCGGTGTCAATGGCGTCCTGGCTGGTCGCCCCCCAGTGCACATAGCGCGCAGCCTCAGGGTCTTGCGCCTTCACGCGCAGGGTGAGTTGCTTCACCAGTGGAATCGCCAGATTGCCCGCGTTCGCCGCCGCGCTTGCCAGCTCCGGCAGATCAAGCAGCTGCGCCCGGCACATCGCCGCGATGGGGGCCACCGCCGATTCGGGAATCACGCCGCACTGCGCCTGCGCGGTGGCCAGCGCCGCTTCAAAGTCCAGCATCCCCTGCACGGTCTGCTCGTCGCTGAAAAAATCAGTCAGCGCACGGGTACGCAATAGCGGGGTCAACACACTCATTCCAGCTCCTTATACGCGTTCAATAATCAGCGCGATCCCCTGTCCGACGCCGATACACATGGTACACAGCGCATACCGGCCGCCGGTACGACGCAGCTGGTAAGCAGCGGTCATCGCCAGTCGGCCGCCGGAGGCACCAAGCGGATGGCCCAATGCAATCGCCCCGCCGTTCGGATTCACATGGTGGGCGTCGTCAGGCAGGCCCAGATCGCGCAGCACCGCCAGCGCCTGCGCGGCAAACGCTTCATTCAATTCGATAACGTCCATCTGCGCCAGCGTTAACCCCGTCTGCGCAAGGACTTTTCGTACCGCCGGGGCCGGCCCGAACCCCATGATTCGTGGCGCAACGCCAGCGGTCGCCACGCCAACTACGCGGGCCAGCGGCTGTAAATCATTCTGCGTCATCGCCCGTTCGCTTGCCAGCAACAAGGCGCAGGCACCGTCGTTGACCCCGGAGGCATTCCCGGCGGTGACGGTCGCATCGGGGCGCACCACCCCTTTCAGTTTCGCCAGCGCCTCGATGGATGTGCTGCGCGGGTGTTCATCCTGTGAGAAATTCAGCGCTTCGCCCTTACGCTGCGGCACCCATACCGGAATCAGCTCATCGTTAAAGGCGCCGTTAGCCTGCGCCTGCGCGGTACGCTGCTGGCTGCGCAGCGCAAAGGCATCCTGATCGACACGCGAGATGGCGAAATCCATCGCCACGTTCTCCGCCGTCTCCGGCATCGAGTCTACGCCGTATAGTGCTTTCATTTGCCCGTTGATAAAGCGCCAGCCGATGGTGGTATCTTCCATTTTCATCGTACGGCTAAAGGCGCTTTCCGCTTTGCCCATCACAAACGGCGCACGCGACATACTTTCCACGCCGCCGGCAATCATCAGTTGCGTTTCGCCGCTTTTAATCGCGCGCGCCGCCACGCCGATGGCATCGAGGCTGGAGCCGCAAAGCCGGTTAATCGTACTGCCCGGCACCGTTTCCGGCAGACCGGCCAACAGCAGCGCCATGCGCGCGACGTTGCGGTTATCTTCCCCCGCCTGGTTGGCGCAGCCGTAGATCACATCATCAATACGCGATGGGTCTAACCCGCGATTGCGCTCCAGCAGCGCCTTCAGCGGCAGTGCCGCAAGGTCGTCAGCGCGAACGCCAGCCAGAGTACCACCAAAACGACCAAACGGTGTGCGTACCGCGTCGCAGATAAATGCTTGATTCATCATCATTCCTTAAGCGGTTTCCGCGACCGCGTCATAAGTCAGGGTAACCGGCGTGATGCGCTGAAGCTCATCAAAGGAGAGGCCGTTGAAAATCTCACGCACCACCGGGCCGTGGGCGGTGATATCGATAACCGCCAGGTCGGTATAAATACGGCTGACGCAGCCTACGCCGGTCAGCGGATAGGTGCAGTGCTCCACCAGCTTACATTCGCCGTCACGGGTCAGATGGTCCATCATGACAAACACCTGACGTGCGCCGACGGCCAGATCCATCGCGCCCCCCACGGCAGGAATGGCATCCGGCGCGCCGGTGCTCCAGTTGGCCAGATCGCCGCGAGCCGAAACCTGATAGGCCCCCAGTACGCAAATATCGAGATGGCCGCCGCGCATCATGGCGAACGAATCACCGTGATGGAAATAGCAGCCGCCCTGCAGCAGCGTCACGTACTCTTTCCCGGCGTTAATCAGCTCCGGGTCCTCCTCACCAGGTGCGGGCTTTGGCCCCATGCCCAGCAGGCCGTTTTCACTGTGTAAAAAAACTTCTTTATCCGACGGCAAATAGTTGGCGATGCGGGTTGGCAGCCCAATGCCCAGGTTAACGTAGGCCCCTTCAGGGATATCCTGTGCCACGCGTTTGGCCATATCGTCGCGAGAGAGTTTCTGCATTTTTCGGCTCCTTAAGCGCGCTGTGCCTGAGCGATGTGAGATTCCTGCGCATACACGCGCTGAACGAAGATGCCGGGCGTGACGACGTTTTCAGGATCGAGGTCACCCAGCGCGACCATGCTGGCCACTTCCACAATGGTGGTTTTCGCCGCCGTAGCCATAATCGGCCCGAAGTTACGCGCAGCTTTACGGTAAACCAGATTGCCCCAACGGTCGGCCTGGTGAGCTTTAATCAATGCAAAATCAGCGCTTATCGGGTACTCCAGCACATAGTGGCGGCCATCGATTTCACGGGTTTCTTTGCCTTCCGCCAGCGGCGTGCCGTAGCCCGTAGGTGTGAAAATCGCCCCCAGCCCGGCGCCCGCGGCCTGAATGCGGGCCGCCAGGTTGCCCTGCGGTACCAGCTCCAGCTCGACGCTGCCGCGACGATAAAGATCATCAAAAATATGTGAATCGACCTGACGCGGGAACGAGCAAATCATCTTGCGCACGCGTCCGGCTTTGAGCAGCGCCGCGAGGCCGATTTCACCGTTACCGGCGTTGTTGTTGATAATGGTCAGGTCGCGCGCGCCCTGTTCAATCAGGGCATCGATCAGCAGCGTCGGCTGCCCGGCAGGCCCGAAGCCGCCAATCATAATCGTCGCGCCATCGTGGATACCCGCGACGGCATCGGCCAGCGACGGCACACTTTTATCAATCATCAGGTTGCTCCTTGTTGTGCGGTTATCGCACTAATATTCGTTGTTCGCACAAAATGTGACCCGCTTAACGATGTCGGTCAAGGGCGATAATCGAAATATGGTGCGATAATCGAACATCATGTATGTTTAGGTTCAGAATGTGATCGACGGCATAATCGGAGAGAAAAAGTGGACAAACATCCGGACGATATTTTGACGGGCGATAGCGACCCGTTTAAGGGCGACCCCAACTTTATGGCTTCGCTGGCACGCGGGCTGGAGGTGATTCAGGCGTTCACCCCACAGCGTCGGCTGCTGTCGATTTCGCAAATCAGCCAGAAGACGGGGATCCCGCGCGCGGCGGTGCGCCGCTGCCTGTATACGCTGGGCAAACTGGGTTTTGTTTACGCCGAGGACGGTAAGCATTTTCAGCTGCGTCCGCGTATTTTATCGTTGGGTCACGCGTGGCTGGCCTCTACCCCGCTGGCCCGTTCGGCGCAGCCGGTGCTGAAACACTTGAGCGAGATGCTGAATGAGTCGTGCTCCATCGCCACGCTCGACGGCGACGATATTCTGTATATCGCCCGCGCCTCAAGCTCGCGCATTATGACCATCGATCTGGATATCGGCAGCCGTCTGCCCGCCTGGTCAACGTCAATGGGTCGCGTGCTGCTGAGCCATCAGCCGGAAGAGAAGCTAAACGATATGCTGGCACGCATCACCATGATTCGTTACACCCCGCAGACCATCGCCTCGGTCAGCAAGCTGCGCAGCGAGTTGAAGGCCGTACGCCAGCAGGGGTATGCGTTAAACGATCAGGAACTGGAAATGGGGCTGCGTTCACTGGCGGTGCCGCTGTTCAACGCCCAGGGCCAGGTTGAAGCCGCGCTAAACGTTGGCGTGCACGCCGGTCAGGTGTCGGCCAACGAGCTGCTCGAGCGCGTGCTGCCCGAGCTGCAAAAAGCCGCCGCAGAGCTGTCGCTGCTGCTGCGCTAACGGCTGCGTTTGGCGTGACGTTCCCAGTTTTCTTGCTTAGCGACCGCCGACTTACGCAGCGCCACGTAACATGCACCGCTGCCGCCATGATGCGGCAGCGCGCTGCAAAAAGCCTGAACGTCGTCAAATTCGGTTAACCAGCGGGCCAGATAGCTGCGGATGATATTAGCGTGCGAACCGTCCTCTTTGCCTTTACCGTGAATAATCAATACATTACGCAAATTGTCACGCTGTGCCTGAACAATAAAGGCATACACATTCTGGCGGCAGCTTTCTACCGTTTGCTGGCGCAGCTCAAGGCTCGCCTGCTGACCGTATTTTCCCTGACGCAGTTTATCCAGCACGCCGGTCTGTAGCCCTTCGCGCTTAAACTCCAGCGGCGTCCCCAGCGGGATGATGTCAAGAAAGCCGGTCGTCAGAAAATTGTCCAGCTGGAGCGTATCGATCTGCTGGCGGGTCCGGGAGTTTCGTACGGGCTGCCAGTGAACATCACTGTGCTGCTTCAGCGGCTGGACATCCTCCATGGCGCCAAGAAACAGCGATTTGTCGTCAAGATTCATGAGAACTCCCCAGTGTTGCAACTGGCGCATACTATAGCCGTGAGGATTGGCGTGCTCAATGCTTTTCCCTTTACTGTTAAATAATCACTCTGCGAAGTATATAAATGTGTAACAAATTCAAAATATGCATTATTTAACTCAACCTTAAATACAGTAAATCAGCCATTAATTGTTGGGGGCTATTTTGAATACGTGAAATAAATCACCAAGAATTATCTGGAAAATAAACGCAGACCCGTTATAAATAGTAATATCCGCTGTGCGGAGCAAAATGTGGGGAACGGTACGGATACAATTGTGTGGTTGCTGCGGGGTCTGGCGATGTCGACAGACCCCGATTTTTATTCTACGCCCGCCGGCAGTGACTTTACCCGCCCATTCAAGGATATATCTTTACCTTACGGCCCTCGCTTTATATTCTCGCCTCGGCTTTATCTTATTTATTGATCAGTTTTAGCGAAGTTTACCTTTGATTATAAATACACCACATTGTTTATAAGGTTATACATCTGAGGTATAGAGTCGTCCCCGCCCACATGCTATGGTGACGCGAGAATAATTTGCGTAAACAAATACAGAGAGTGCGCATGCTGACTTTGCTTGAAGATAAAATAACCACCCCGCTTGGGCCGCTGTGGATTCTGTGCGATGAGCAATTTCATCTGCGCGCCGTTGAATGGGAAGAACACAGCGACCGCATGGAGCAGTTGCTGGATATCCACTACCGCGCCGAAGGCTATACCCGCGTAACGTCGGCTAACCCCGGTGGGCTCAGTCAGCAGCTGGCGAACTACTTTGACGGCGACCTGGCAATTATTGAATCGCTTCCCACCGCCACCGCCGGGACGCCGTTTCAGCGTGAAGTGTGGCAAGCTCTGCGCACCATTCCCTGCGGTCAGGTCATGCATTATGGCCAGCTCGCCGAACAGCTTGGTCGTCCCGGCGCTGCGCGCGCGGTGGGTGCAGCAAACGGCGCGAACCCGGTGAGCATTGTGGTCCCCTGCCATCGAGTCATCGGCCGCAACGGAACCATGACCGGCTATGCCGGCGGCGTGCAGCGCAAAGAGTGGCTTCTGCGCCATGAAGGTTACCTGCTACTTTGATTTTCTGTGCCCTTTTCGACGTGCAACGGCGCGTTTAAGCGTAAAGATGCCTGAAATTTTATAAACTATATCAATTAGATATATATCAATCCAGGCTATCCCTTTTTAATCTTGGGTGAATACGCGCGTCGAGACTTACCTGCTCACCAAAAAGATGTTAAAATTGACCAATATCAATTACGGCTTGAGCAAACCTATGATCCCGGAAAAGAGAATTATACGACGCATTCAGTCTGGCGGTTGCGCGATCCATTGTCAGGATTGCAGCATCAGCCAGCTTTGCATCCCGTTCACTCTTAATGAGCATGAGCTTGATCAGCTGGATAATATTATCGAGCGCAAAAAGCCCATTCAGAAAGGGCAAACTTTATTCAAAGCCGGCGATGAACTGAAGTCTCTGTATGCGATCCGTTCCGGTACCATCAAGAGCTACACCATTACTGAGCAAGGCGACGAGCAGATTACCGGCTTCCATCTGGCGGGCGATCTGGTTGGTTTCGATGCCATCGGCACCGGGCACCATCCGAGCTTTGCACAGGCGCTGGAAACCTCAATGGTTTGCGAAATTCCGTTCGAAACGCTTGACGATCTCTCGGGTAAAATGCCGAACCTGCGCCAGCAGATGATGCGTTTAATGAGCGGCGAGATCAAAGGCGATCAGGACATGATCCTGCTGCTGTCGAAGAAAAATGCCGAGGAGCGTCTGGCGGCATTTATCTACAATCTGTCACGTCGTTTCGCCCAGCGAGGCTTCTCTCCGCGCGAATTCCGTCTGACGATGACTCGTGGCGACATCGGTAACTACCTCGGCCTGACGGTCGAAACGATCAGCCGTCTGCTGGGTCGTTTCCAGAAAAGCGGCATGCTGGCGGTTAAAGGTAAATACATTACCATCGAAAACAGCGATGCGCTGGCGGTACTGGCGGGACATACCCGCAACGTTGCCTGATGCCCGTTTTGCTCTACAAATAAAAAACCCCGGCCTGCCGGGGTTTTTTATTGCCTTCGTTTAATCAAACACGCCGTTGATAATCGTCGTGACGATGGCCGTGCTCAGCGCAATCAGCACCAGATTGTCGCCAACGATCTGCCATTCGTAACCCGGGTAGTACGGCAGTTGATTCATCATCGAACCGGGCACCGTTTTTTTGGCAATACCCGGCGGCAACGGTTTTCCACGGGCCAGGTTTTTAGCGATCCCCGGCGGTAACGATTTATAGCCGGTTAAGCCAAAGTTGACCGCTAGCTGCCTGGCCGCTGCATAGCTAATATCGCGATCGACACGATCGGGTTTACCGTAATCTTTTCGCCCTGCGCTCGTATGCCCGTTATCATGCCCGCCGCTCCACTGCTGGCTGCTTCCCTTGTTGCCATTATTGCCATTACCATGATTACCGTTTCCATTACCGTGCCCGTTGCCGGGATTAGCCAACGCGGGAGTGGTGCAAAGGACCAACGTCACGATCGCCACCGCCGCCGTTGAGACTGAAGAACGTCTGGACATCATCATTTCCTTCTGTGCCGGAACCTATTAGTAATGTAAAAGATTCAGAACAAAATAACCTACGCAATAAATCTGATTTTTTAACCCGCGTGGCCGGCTCATGGCGCTGCGCTGCTGAATTCTTCCCGCCTGGCGCCGTCGGGTTAATTTATCCTGTTTATTGATCTTACGAAGGTTCTCCCCTGTTTCAATCCCATTATATGAGTTATCTTTTACTGACAAACTGTGGTTACAGCTGTAAGGAGACCCTGTATGGCCAGATATCAAAATATGCTCGTGGCGATTGACCCCAACCAGGACGATCAGCCCGCGCTGCGGCGCGCTGTTTATCTTCACAAGCTGATTGGCGGTCGCATTAAAGCGTTTTTGCCAATCTATGATTTTTCCTACGAGATGACGACCCTTCTGTCTCCTGATGAACGCACCGCAATGCGCCAGGGCGTCATTAGCCAGCGAACCGCATGGATCCGCGAGCAGGCGAAATTCTACCTGGAAGCCGGCGTTCCGCTGGAGATTAAAGTGGTATGGCACAATCGTCCGTTCGAGGCGATTATTCAGGAAGTGGTCAGCGGCGGTCATGATTTGCTGCTGAAAATGGCGCACCAGCACGACAAGCTGGAGTCCGTGATCTTTACCCCAACCGACTGGCACCTGCTGCGTAAATGCCCGTGCCCGGTGTGGATGGTAAAAGACCAGCCGTGGCCGGAGGGCGGGAAAGCGCTGGTTGCGGTCAATCTTGCCAGCGAAGAGGCGTACCACAACGCGCTGAACGAAAAGCTGGTCAAAGAGACCATCGAACTGGCCGAACAGGTCAACCATACCGAAGTGCACCTGGTCGGTGCCTACCCGGTGACGCCTATCAATATCGCCATCGAACTGCCTGACTTCGATCCCAGCGTTTATAACGATGCGATCCGTGGCCAGCATCTGTTAGCCATGAAGTCGCTGCGCCAGAAGTTCGGCATTGATGAGAAGTTTACCCATGTAGAGAAGGGGCTGCCTGAAGAAGTGATCCCGGATCTGGCCGCACATCTGGATGCGGGTATCGTGGTGCTGGGCACCGTCGGGCGTACCGGCATTTCTGCCGCTTTCCTCGGCAACACCGCTGAACAGGTGATCGATCACCTGCGCTGTGACCTGCTCGCCATCAAGCCGAACGACTACCAGACGCCGGTTGAGATGGACGACGAAGAAGACGATTAAGCTCGTCTTTTAAGGCTAAAAACCGGCTGCTGGCCGGTTTTTTTATCTCTTATCGCTGCCAGCCGACTTTACTACCCCGGCTGAACGGTGGAGTCTATCAATGGAGGCCTAGTCGCCAGGCAAAATCGATCTCTTCTTTGAGCTCAATAGCAGAGAGTGACATCAGATCGGCAAACTCCAGCTCGAGCTGCTTAACGCGTTTCAGGTACTGTGCGGGGGTTAAAGGCGTGGTTTCACGGCGGAGAAATTCGATTGCCAGTTGTGCAGGCGTTAACAAGGTATCCATAACTTCCTCTATAGGTTTAGACGACGTTATGCAGTATAGCACCTTTCGCTGCGCGTTTTTTGACCAAAAACAATCAGCAGACAAATAAAAGCCGCCCAAACAACAGGCGGCTTTTCTGCTTTATGCGCGTGATTAAAGCGCTTTCAGAATCGCGTCCACGCTCGCTTTCGCATCGCCGAACAGCATCTGGGTGTTCTCTTTAAAGAACAGCGGGTTCTGCACGCCGGCATAGCCGGTGTTCATCGAGCGTTTGAAGACGATAACGTTCTGCGCCTTCCACACTTCCAGCACCGGCATCCCGGCAATAGGACTCTTCGGATCGTCCTGCGCGGCTGGGTTAACGGTGTCGTTCGCGCCGATAACCAGAACGGTATCGGTGTCGGCGAAGTCGTCGTTAATTTCGTCCATTTCGAGCACGATGTCGTAAGGCACCTTCGCCTCTGCCAGCAGCACATTCATATGCCCCGGCAGACGCCCGGCAACCGGGTGAATACCGAAGCGCACCTTGATGCCGCGCGCGCGCAGCTTCTCGGTGATTTCCGCCACCGGATACTGCGCCTGCGCGACCGCCATGCCGTAGCCCGGGGTGATGATGACCGAGTGCGAGTTTTTCAGCATCTCGGCGGTTTCTTCCGCGGTAATTTCGCGGTGCTCACCCACTTCTTCTTCGCTGCCGCTTGAGGAGCCGTCGGTACCAAAGCCGCCAGCGATAACGCTGAAGAACGAACGGTTCATCGCTTTACACATAATGTACGACAGAATGGCACCGGAAGAACCGACCAGCGCGCCGGTGACGATCAGCAGGTCGTTGCTGAGCATAAAGCCCGCCGCCGCCGCCGCCCAACCGGAGTAGGAGTTCAGCATGGAGACGACTACCGGCATGTCTGCCCCGCCAATTGACGCCACCAGGTGCCAGCCAAAGGCCAGCGCGATAACCGTCATTACCAGCAGGCACAGAACCTGGGTGCCAACGCTGTCGGTACGCACAAAAGCGACCATCAGCAGGAAGGAAACCACCAGCGCCGCCAGATTCAGCTTGTGGCGGTTTGGCAGCATCAGCGGCTTCGAGGACATCTTGCCGCACAGTTTGCCGAACGCCACGATAGAACCGGTGAAGGTCACCGCACCGATGAAGATACCGAGGAACACTTCGGTCAGGTGAATATTGACCAGAATCTGGTCCATGCCGGTTTCGTGCTGCAGGTAGCTGTTGAAGCCCACCAGCACCGCCGCCAGACCCACGAAGCTGTGCAGCACCGCCACCAGCTCCGGCATTTCGGTCATTTCCACTTTCTTCGCCAGGCGAATACCGATCGCGCCGCCGATAATCATCGCCAGCAAGATCCATGCGACGTTGCTGGTATCCGGCCCGAAGATGGTGGCAATCAGCGCAATGGCCATACCGGCAATACCGTAGTAGTTGCCCTGCTGTGACGTTTCGTGTTTAGACAAACCGGCCAGGCTGAAAATAAACAGGACGGCGGCAACAATGTATGCAGCTGTGACTAATCCTCCAGACATGTGTTACCCCTTATCCTTTGCGGAACATTTTCAGCATGCGCTGAGTGACGGTGAAACCACCAAAAATATTAATGCTGGCGATCAGCACCGCGATAAAGCTCAGGAAGCTCACCCAGCCTCCGTGGCCTATCTGCAGTAATGCTCCAACCACGATAATGCCCGAAATGGCGTTAGTCACCGACATCAGCGGCGTGTGCAGCGCATGAGAGACGTTCCACACCACGTAGTAACCAACGACGCAGGACAGCGCGAAGACGGTAAAGTGGCCGAGGAACTCTTTCGGCGCCACGTTCGCCAACCAGCCAAACAGGATAATGACCAGCGCAATCAGCGCGTATTTCCGCCACGGCGACGCCGGTTTTTCGGGTTCTTTTGCTGCCGGAGCTGCTTTCGGCGCAGCCTGCGGCTGGGCAGAAACCTGAATCGGCGGCGCCGGCCAGGTGACTTCCCCTTCGCGGATCACGGTTACGCCGCGAACCACGACATCGTCAAAGTCGATGGCGATATTGCCGTCTTTCTCTTTGCACAGCAGCTTCAGCAGGTTCACCAGGTTAGTGCCATACAGCTGGGAGGACTGCGTCGGCAGGCGGCCAGCCAGATCGGTATAACCAATCACCTTCACGCCGTTTGCGGTGGTGACGATTTCATTCGCCACGGTGTACTCGCAGTTGCCGCCGTTCTGTGCGGCCAGATCGACAATGACGCTGCCCGGCGTCATGGAGTCGACCATTTCGCGGGTGATCAGCTTCGGTGCCGGTTTGCCCGGAATCAGCGCGGTGGTCACGATAATGTCGACCTCTTTTGCCTGGGCGGCAAACAGGGCCATTTCCGCAGCGATAAACGCCTCGGACATGACTTTGGCATAGCCGTCTCCGCTGCCGGCTTCTTCTTTGAAGTCCAGCTCGAGGAATTCGGCGCCCATGCTCTGCACCTGCTCTTTCACTTCCGGGCGAGTATCAAAGGCACGGACGATCGCGCCAAGGCTATTTGCCGCGCCAATGGCAGCAAGCCCGGCAACGCCCGCGCCGATCACCATCACCTTGGCCGGCGGCACTTTACCCGCAGCGGTAATCTGCCCGGTAAAGAAGCGGCCAAACTCGTGGGCGGCTTCAACAATGGCGCGGTAGCCCGCGATATTTGCCATCGAGCTCAGCGCATCCAGCGACTGCGCGCGGGAAATACGCGGCACAGAATCCATCGCCATCACGTTAATATTGCGCGCGGCGAGTTTCGCCATCAGCTCGGCATTTTGTGCCGGCCAGATAAAGCTAATCAGCGTGGTGCCCGGATTCAGCAACGCAATTTCTTCATCCAGCGGCGCGTTAACTTTGAGAATAACGTCGGATTGCCAGACATCGTCACCTGAGACGATTTCCGCCCCAGCCTGGACAAAGGCGCCATCATCAAAGCTGGCTAATTTTCCTGCACCACTCTCCACTGCCACGCTAAAACCGAGTTTCAGCAGCTGCTCTACCGTTTTCGGCGTTGCTGCAACTCGCGTTTCCTGGGCCCACCTCTCTTTCGGTACACCAATACGCATAACGATTCCCTTATAGCGGTTCTTATTTGATGGTTTGCCGTTTTGTCAGTTTGTTGCGGATACCCCGTCAGTGACCAACAGGCGAACAACCTGAATAAATAAAACAGTAACAAACTGTCTATAACCTACTGAAAATACCGATTGTGATCTAGCGCCGAAAAACAGTATTTTTGCATTAAATGCCAAATAAGGAGTTCCGGCCGCTGCAAACAGCGATATTTACCCCCATTTGAGTCGCGAACCTCATAATTCGCTTCATCTCCGTGGGAAAACATGATTTTTCGCGGGCGCAGCAGCGCGTTTAACATTCCATTAACTTAAAAAAGTCATATGGTTGACCGCTTTTTCTGGTCAAGCGCCCGTTTTTTCAACATATCAGGAAAAGTTATCCAAAACCGTCACCGGGTTCGCATCTGAAGTTAAAAATGACGCAGACAATGGCGTCATTTCAATGCCATAATCAGACGTTTTCCCATTAACAACATGACCCGAATTTGGTTTGCGCAAGGCGAAGGATTATTTTTATGAAGCTTAAGAACACCCTCCTCGTGTCCGTCATGCTGTCTGCCGCGGCAATGTCCGCCCAAGCAGCCACCGAGCTGACCCCGGAGCAAGCGTCCGCATTAAAGCCCTATGACCGCGTAGTGATCACCGGTCGCTTTACCGCCATTGGCGACGCCGTCAATGCGATGTCACGTAAAGCGGACAAAGAAGGCGCAGCCTCTTTCTATGTTGTCGATACGTCTGACTACGGCAACAGCGGCAACTGGCGCGTGACGGCTGACCTCTATAAACAAGATGCACCGAAGGCCGACACCCCGAAAAACCGCATCATCAACGGCGTAATGGAACTGCCGAAAGATCAGGCCGTTGAGCTGGAGCCGTACGACACCGTTACCGTGCAGGGCTTCTACCGCAGCCAGCCGGAAGTCAACGACGCCATTACTAAAGCCGCTAAAGCAAAAGGCGCAGACTCTTTCTTTATCGTGCGCCAGGTGGATGCCAACGACGGCGGTAACCAGCGTATTACTGCCTATATCTATAAAGCTGATGCGAAAAAACGTGTGCTGCAGAGCCCGGACGCCATTCCGGCTGACTCCGATGCGGGTCGTAAGATGCTGGCAGAAGGTGGCGAAGCCGCGAAACAGGTTGAGATCCCAGGCGTCGCCACCACGGCCGCAGTGGGTTCCGGCACCGGCGTAGGCCGCTTCTTCGAAACGCAAACATCGAAAGGCGGGCGTTACAGTGTCACGCTGCCGGATGGCACCAAGGTTGAAGAACTGAATAAAATCACCGCTGCGCAGATGATTCCGTTCGACAGCATCAAATTCACCGGTAACTACGGCAACATGACCGAAGTGTCTTACCAGGTGGCCAAACGTGCCGCTAAGAAAGGCGCTAAGTACTACCATATTACCCGTGAATGGCAGGAGCGCGGCGGCAACGTCACCATCAGCGCCGACCTGTACAAGTAAGCCACAGCAAAAGGCGGCCCCGGCCGCCTTTTTTATTCTTTTCCTGCCATCCTGTGTTGCATGTCTGCAGCGCTCTCCGTAAAATCGCCGCCTTCAGCGCAATCCTCCATTTTTATGCGATTTCGCCAAATAAATATTCTGGTTCTTCTCTTTCCACAACAGGATTCACATGGAAAAGAAATTAGGGCTTAGCGCCCTGACCGCTCTGGTTCTGAGCTCGATGCTCGGCGCCGGCGTTTTTAGTCTGCCGCAGAACATGGCGGAGGTAGCCAGCCCGGCAGCGCTGCTGATTGGCTGGGCCATTACCGGCGTCGGTATCCTGTTTTTAGCCGTCGCTATGCTGGTGCTGACGCGCATTCGCCCCGATCTTGACGGCGGCATTTTCACCTACGCCCGAGAAGGCTTTGGCGAGCTGATTGGCTTTTGTTCGGCGTGGGGCTACTGGCTCTGTGCGGTTATTGCCAACGTGTCGTATCTGGTGATTGTCTTTTCCGCCCTCAGTTTCTTTACCGATACGCCCGAACTGCGTCTGTTCGGTGACGGCAATACCTGGCAGTCGATCGTCGGCGCGTCGGTGCTGCTGTGGGTCGTCCACTTCCTGGTCCTGCGCGGGGTACAGACCGCCGCCAGCATTAACCTGGTTGCCACGCTGGCGAAGCTTGTGCCGCTAGGCCTGTTCATTGTGCTGGCCGCCATCGCGTTTAACAGTGATATCTTTACCCTGGATTTCCACGGCATCGATCTCGGCGTGCCGGTGTGGGAACAGGTGAAAAACACCATGCTGATTACCCTGTGGGTATTTATCGGCGTGGAGGGCGCGGTTGTTGTCTCGGCGCGTGCGCGCAATAAAAAAGACGTGGGCCGCGCGACCCTCCTGGCGGTCATTTCCGCGCTGGGGGTGTATTTGCTGGTGACGCTGCTGTCGATGGGCGTTGTCGCTCGCCCTGAGCTGGCGGAAATGCGTAACCCGTCAATGGCCGGGTTGATGGTGCGAATGATGGGGTCCTGGGGTGAGATTGTCATTGCCGCCGGGCTGATTGTTTCCGTCTGCGGTGCCTACCTCAGTTGGACGATTATGGCGGCGGAGGTCCCGCTGCTGGCCGCTACGCACAAAGCGTTTCCGCGTGTCTTTGCCCGCCAGAATGCTAACAATGCGCCCTCGGCCTCGCTGTGGTTAACGAACCTCTGCGTCCAGGCAAGCCTGGTGCTGATCTGGCTAACCGGCTCAGATTACAATACGCTGCTGACCATCGCGTCCGAAATGATCCTTGTACCTTATTTTCTGGTGGGCGCATTTCTGCTGAAGGTCGCCCGTCGCCCGCTGCATAAGGTGATTGGTATCGGCGCCTGTATTTATGGCTTATGGTTATTGTATGCGTCCGGCCCGATGCATCTGCTGCTGTCGGTGGTGCTTTACGCGCCGGGTCTGTTAGTGTTTATCTATGCACGCCGCACGCATCAGGATAATATCCTGCTCAAGCGCCGCGAATTAGCCTTAATTGGCCTGCTTCTGCTTGCTGCCGTGCCGGCAACGTGGATGTTGATGGGGTAACGCGTGTCGCCCCATCGTCGACAACATATGGAGATAACGATGGGAAATACGCTATCACGCCCCGTTCTGATTACCGGTGGAGGTCGCCGCATCGGCCTCGCCCTTGCCCACCATTTTCTCGCCCAGCAGCAGCCGGTGATCGTCAGCTACCGTACCCGCTACCCGGCCATCGATAGGCTGGAACAGGCCGGGGCGGTCTGCATTCAGGCCGATTTTTCCCACGATGATGGAATCTATACCTTTGCCGAGGCGGTAAAATCACGCTGCAGCGGCCTACGCGCCGTGCTGCACAACGCCAGCGGCTGGCAGGCGGAAAGCCCAACAACCCCGCTGAGCCATGTGCTCAACGCCATGATGCAAATTCACGTACACGCCCCCTACCTGCTTAACCATGAGCTGGAAGACCTGCTGCGCGGTCATGGGCACGCCGGGAGCGATATTATTCACTTCACCGACTACGTGGTTGAACGCGGCAGCGATAAGCATATTGCCTATGCCGCCAGTAAAGCCGCGCTGGATAATATGACCCGTTCGTTTGCCCGTAAACTGGCGCCGGAAGTCAAGGTTAACGCCATTGCGCCTGCACTGGTGCTGTTTAATGAAGGCGACGATGCGGACTATCGTCAGAAGGCGCTGAATAAATCGCTGATGAAAATCGCCGGCGGCGAGAAAGAAATTATCAACCTGGTTGAGTATATTCTCACCAGCGATTACGTCACCGGCCGCTCCTACGCCGTCGACGGCGGGCGACCGCTGGTTTAAAGGTTAATGCAGGCGGCCCCATAGGAAAATCAACAGCCAGGCGCTGACGCCCCAACAGGCGACGGCGCCTGCTAATGCCAGCGGCAGACGCATCATGCCGGTGAAATACCACAGCGATAGCAGATACAGAAAGTACGGAATAATCGACCACATCCCAAAAACGATAGTGGCCCGCAGCGCCTCGGTGCCACGCTCGCTGGCAACGATATAGTGCGCAATCAGCGCAAAGGTAGGAAACAGCGGAATCAGTCCGGCGATGGCGTAGTTTTTCGTTTTTGCCAGAATGCCGATCAGTACCACCACCAGCGCGCCAAGCAGCGCCTTAATTAACAACCCCATCTTATTATTCACCAATATACAACATGTTGCTCCAGCATAGCGGAAGCGGTGCCATTAATGAATGGAAATTCAACGGTATTGCCAGCCCCCATTTTAACACGGCCGCAGGGGCGGCTTTTTGTGGCAGCAAAATCGCGCGCAGTGTATCGTAGCTTTTTTTAAGCCAGTGCGTAGAGTCATGAATAAGATCGTTTATGTTGAGGATGATCCGGATGTTGGCGCGTTGATCGCCGCTTATCTGGGTAAGCATGATATGGATGTGGTGGTCGAGCCACGCGGCGATAACGCCGAAGCAACCATTGCCCGCGAACAACCGGACCTGGTGCTGCTGGATATCATGCTGCCGGGCAAGGACGGCATGACGCTGTGTCGCGATCTGCGCGGCCAATGGCCGGGCCCGATCGTGCTGTTAACCTCACTGGACAGCGATATGAACCATATCCTGTCGCTGGAAATGGGCGCGAACGACTATATCCTGAAAACCACCCCACCGGCCGTGCTACTCGCGCGCCTGCGCTTGCATTTGCGCCAGCGCCCTACCGGCAGCAGCGCAGCAGCGCCCGCCCAGCCGGCGCTGACGCCGCATAAAGCCATTCGTTTTGGCACGCTGGCGATCGATCCGGTCAACCGCCAGGTGCTGCTGAGCGGAGACTCCATTGCCCTTTCCACCGCCGACTTCGATCTGCTGTGGGAGCTGGCTACCCATGCCGGGCAAATTATGGACCGCGACGCGCTGCTGAAAAATCTGCGCGGCGTAAGCTATGACGGGATGGATCGCAGCGTCGATGTGGCTATTTCACGCCTGCGCAAAAAGCTCCAGGACAGCGCGACGGAGCCTTATCGTATTAAAACCGTACGCAATAAAGGTTATCTTTTTGCGCCACATGCCTGGGAATAGCCATCAGCATTTTATGCTGGCGCTAAAACTATAACCCTCGAGAGACAGCGCACCACCCACCTTAAAAACAGAGTGTTTATGCTGCCAACGGCGCAAATCTTCGCCACATGGCAGCATTTTCTGCAATTACTCCGCAGCCAGATTCAGCGCAGCGGTGTTCACGCCGCGGGCAAAGCCATTTTCCAGTAGCCCAAGGGTCACGTTGCACACGTCCTCAGCGCTAATGCCTGCGTTCTCAAGCGGAAAGCTGAGCACCGCATCGCGAATCACCGTTATTGACAGCCCCAGGTCGGCCGCCATACGTACGGTAGAATTCACGCAGTAACCAGCTACGGCACCGATGACGGCAAGATCGTTTATCTGCGCACGCTTTAACCCGTCATAAAGATCGGTGGAGCTAAAGGCCGACGATGTGGTCTTGATAAATACCGCTTCACCGGCACGCTCTTCAAAGCCGGCAACGGGTTGAAACTGGGGTGAGTCCCGGTGCATCGGTGAGCCAGGCTCCAGCGTTTCGTGGCGCACGTGCAGCACCGGCTTGCCTGCCGCCCTGAATGCCGCAATGGCGGTGCGCATATTGTCGATACTGTTGGTGGGAAAATAAGCCATGCCCCCGGCGATTCTTTCCGGAACAAACCCCTGCATATCGATGATCAGTAACGCTTGCATAGCACCCTCGCGCGAACGGAAAACCACCAAACTACGTCCGTCACGCGAGGATAGCAAGCTGCTGATTTTAGGGTGTTAGCCTAGGGCCAGAACGTCATGAAAACGATCGCATCGCCACGATCTTTTTAACCTGGATATAGCCAGAGGTTTATAGGTTGTGTTGGTATCGTACGCCGACAGAATGCGACACCGCATTATCATGTTTCATAAAATAAAAGCTGGTCAGAAACAGCCCCACCATAAACGGTATTTCGTACAACTCTTCCATCAGATCCGCATAATTCGGTTCACGCACAAACAAGGGTGCCAGCAGACGGTGATGTTCGATCGTGTCCGCAATCAAAAATGTCATCACCGTGACGGCCATTAACCACAGCGGCTTAGGGCTATCTTTAATGCGTCGGTCATGTATTCAATCCGTTGATCACCCTGTAGAATGACTGATTTACGGGTGAGAATTTATGGCTCAGGTTGACGTGAAATGTCCCTTCTGTGGACGCATTGATGCGGTTAAAAAGCATGGTCTGGGCACTGCCGGGCACCAGCGCTATCGTTGTCAGTCATGTAGCCGAACTTTCCAGCTTGATTACGCTTATCGTGCCTGCCAGCACGGCATGAAAGAGCAAATTGTTGACCTTGCGATGAACAACTCGGGGATCCGCGATACTGCAAGAGCGCTACATATCAGCATTAATGCTGTTGTGCGCACCTTAAAAAACTCTCGCCGCGACGGGTAACTACGCTTCCACTGGACAACCTGCAAATCCAGCTGATTTGTGAAATTGATGAAATGTGGTCATTTGTGGGCAACAAGAAGCAGCAGCGTTGGTTGTGGTATGCATGGGAGCCTCGCCTCAAACGTATTATTGCCCATGCTTTTGGCCGTCGAAGCAAAAAGACTTTGCGTAAGTTATTGAAGCTGTTAGTGGGCTTTAATGTTGTCTTCTGGTGCACAGATAACTTCAGCGTTTACGACATGTTACCGAATGAAAAGCACATCACAGGCAAGCTTTATACACAACGGATAGAGCGTGAAAACCTGAACCTTCGCAACCGGCTAAAGCGGCTTAATCGTAAGACCCTCGGATACTCGAAATCAGTAGAAATGCATGACAAAATTATCGGTACATTCATTGAGCGTGAGCACTACTTGCAATGAGCCGATCTACACATTGAATACGTGACCTAATGCGTCGAACAATCTCTTTACGCAGCGGCGACGACAGCAGAGAAAGAAGCACCCCTGCAACCAGTACCGTGGCTATCGCGTGAAACACAATACGCGGCGCATCAGGAAAATAAACGCGCCCCCAGCTGGTGCTGCGCCCAAGCAGCACCAGCCACCACAGCGTAGCCCACATCCAGAACTGTTTCTCGCCCGCCGGTTTTTCCCACGGCTTGCTGTAGCACACGGTAAACACGGCGCCAAACAGCAACCACAGCGCCTGTCCATTCTCGATATGTGTCACCAGCGCACCGTCGTCCAACGAAATACGCCACTCCGCCGCGAAAGGAAACAATGCGGAAAGCACCAGCAGGACCATCGCAGAGAATGAGAAGTGTGTGTCAAATTTCATCATCGTAATTTACCTTAAGAACCGACTTACGATAATAAAATTGAGAGGAGACAATACATTAGCATTGAATGCTATCTTCTTAAGGTTTTCTTAATATTCGCATCTTTGGCAAAAAACATTTAATGCTTTATTGCCCACACCTTTTGATCTGAGCCCGCACTGTATTTTATATAACAGCACATAATGCACAAATAGACGACGAGAAGAATATTCCTATCATCTCGTCATTATTCCGATCGTGACTATGATTGTTTAACAAGCCACCATCAGCGTGCATTGGCTTTATCGATCGCGTTATTTCCTGCCGTGCTTATGTTTATATTCACTCCCAATATGTCGACGGCATGACCGTCAGCGGCTAACGGCGTGGTATTAGGGGGATTTATCGGCAAATGAAATCACCGCTTCCCCGGCCACAGCCGCGGCGATTTATCTCGGTGACCCCGTGCGCTGCATGCAGAAAGTATGAATACAGTGTACTCTCCCGGGTACGCTGCTAACCGGCGGCTGGGTAGCGTTCTGGCCTGTTTGTACGCCAGAGTCATGCGCCCCCTCGCCACACCCTATTGAACGTTCGGTGGTTTTCGATGAAAAAGCTGTTTGTGCAGTTTTACCTGCTACTGTTTGTCTGCTTTCTGGTCATGACGATGCTGGTCGGGCTGGTCTACAAATTTACCGCCGAGCGTGCGGGGCGTCAGTCGTTGGATGACCTGATGAAAAGCTCGCTGTACCTGATGCGCAGCGAGCTGCGTGAGATTCCGCCGCGTAACTGGAGCAAAACGCTTAACGAACTGGATCTGAACCTGTCTTTCGATCTGCGCATTGAACCACTGAGCAAGTTCCAGCTGGCCGATAGCGCCATGCAGCACCTTCGCGCCGGTGATATCGTTGCGCTCGACGATCAGTACACCTTTATTCAGCGCATTCCGCGCAGCCACTATGTGCTGGCGGTCGGCCCGGTCCCGTATTTGTACTTTATGCATGAGATGCGGCTACTCGATATTGCCCTCATGGCGTTTATCGCCATTTCGCTGGCCTTCCCGGTATTCATCTGGATGCGCCCGCACTGGCAGGATATGCTACGTCTGGAAAACGCCGCGCAGCGCTTTGGCGACGGGCATCTGGGGGAGCGTATTCATTTCGACAGTTTATCCAGCTTCGAGCGGCTGGGCGTTGCTTTTAACCAGATGGCCGACAATATCAATGCGCTTATCGCCAGCAAAAAGCAGCTGATTGACGGCATTGCACACGAGCTGCGTACGCCGCTGGTTCGTCTGCGCTACCGTCTGGAGATGAGCGAGAACCTGACTGAAGCCGAGTCTCAGGCGCTGAATCGCGATATTAGCCAGCTGGAAGCGCTGATTGAAGAACTGCTGACCTACGCACGTCTTGATCGCCCGCAGACCGAGCTTTCTCTGACCACTCCCGACCTCCCGCGCTGGATAGCCGCGCACGTTGAAGATGTGCAAGCGGTGAACCCGCAGCGAGACATCACGCTTAAGCAGTTGACCCAGGGCGACTACGGCGCGCTGGATATGCGCCTGATGGAACGCGTTCTCGATAACCTGATCAATAACGCCATGCGTTACAGTCAGTCCCAGATTCAGGTCAGCCTGACCCTCAGCGGGAGCCAGGCCTGCCTGCTGGTGGACGACGACGGCCCGGGTATTGCCGCCGATGAACGCGAGCGCGTATTTGAACCGTTTGTTCGCCTGGATCCCAGCCGCGACCGCGCGACCGGCGGCTGCGGCCTGGGTCTGGCTATCGTCCACTCCATCGCCACGGCCATGGGCGGACACGCTAGCTGCGAAAGCAGCCCGCTCGGCGGCGCGCGCTTCAGTCTGCAATGGCCTATTTACCACTCTATTTCCCTGCCCGCGGCTAGCTGACCGCGGTTTGCACGGTGCCGAATCGTGGATTATAGTGACAACATCAAAAGTATGTTGTAACTAATTAACAACAGAGGAACGCGACCATGGCCAGTTACGATCTCGTTGAGCGCTTAACCGACACCTTCCGCCAGCTTGAACGCAACCTTGCCGAGCTGCGCAACGAGCTGTCTGCGTGCCGTCTGCTGACTGCCCGCATCTTCGCGCTGCCGGAAGTACCGAAAACCGCCGAGCACGCCCCGCTGTCGCGCATTCCGGTTGTCCAGCATCTCGGCCAGCCGGCGTTTGCCATGGCGCTTCAGCACTTCAGCCACCTGTTTATTCAGCAGCAGTCGGAAAACCGCAGCAGTAAGGCCGCGGTACGTTTGCCCGGCGCAATCTGCCTGCAGGCAGGCAGCGAACAGCACGATGCGCTCAGCCGCCGGGTCCAGCTGATTAACCGTCTGAAAGCCGAGCTGGAACAGATTATCACCGTTGATTCCGGCCTGCCGTCGGTGGCCCGTTTCGAATGGGTTCATCGCTATATACCGGGGCTAATTACCCTCAACGCCTACCGCTCGCTCACCCTGCTGCACGACCCGAGCACGATTCGTTTTGGCTGGGCCAATAAGCACATTATCAAAAACCTGACCCGTGATGAGGTGTTGGCACAGCTGGAGAAGAGTCTGAAATCGCCCCGCGCCGTGCCCCCCTGGACGCGGGAACAGTGGCAGGCGCGGCTGGAGCGCGAATATCAGGACATTGCCGCCCTGCCGCAAAAGGCCAGACTGAAGATTAAACGCCCGGTGAAGGTGCAGCCCATTGCGCGCGTATGGTACGCCGGAGAACAAAAGCAGATACAGTACGCCTGCCCCGGCCCGCTGATTGCCGTCAGCAGCGGGCGCAACGGCGTCAGCGTACCGGATCTGGGCGAGCTGCTGGACTACGACGCCGATAATGTACAGCACCGGCATAAGCCGCAGGCACAGCCTCTACAGCTGCTTATTCCGCGGCTTCATCTGTGGCTCGCGACCGATTAACGCAGGCCCGGCAGGCTCCCTACCATCTCCTGCGGACGAACCCAAAGATCGAACTCTTCGGCGCTGAGATAGCCTAAAGCCAGCGCCGCATTTTTCAACGTCAGCCCCTCTTTGTGCGCCTTCTTGGCGATTTCTGCCGCTTTATCGTAGCCGATATGCGTATTCAGCGCGGTCACCAGCATCAGCGACTCATTAAGCAGTTGCTCAATTCGCTCGCGGTTTGGCTCAATGCCCACCGCACAGTGCGCGTTGAAGCTCTCCATGCCATCAGCCAGCAGTCGCAGCGATTGCAGCACGTTATGAATAATCATCGGCCGGTAGACGTTCAGTTCAAAGTTACCGGATGCCCCGCCCATATTCACCGCCACATCGTTGCCCATGACCTGGCAGCACAGCATGGTCATAGCTTCACACTGGGTTGGGTTGACCTTTCCTGGCATAATTGACGACCCCGGTTCGTTTTCCGGTATCGACAGTTCACCGATACCGCAGCGCGGCCCCGATGCCAGCCAGCGCACGTCGTTGGCAATTTTCATCAGCGATGCCGCCAGCCCTTTCAACGCACCGTGGGTATGCACCAGCGCATCGCAGGTGGCCAACGCTTCAAACTTGTTCGGCGCCGTCACAAACGGCTGCCCGGTCAGCGCTGCCAGCTCTTTCGCCACGCGAACCGCATATTCAGGATGGGTATTCAGCCCGGTTCCCACCGCCGTCCCGCCCAGCGCCAGCTCGCTCAGGTGCGGCAGGCTCTGCTCCAGATGACGACGATTGTGCTCCAGCATAGCCACCCAGCCGGAAAACTCCTGGCCGAGGGTCAGCAGCGTGGCATCCTGAAGGTGGGTGCGGCCGATTTTGACGATATCGCGGAAGCGTTCGGCTTTCTGGCGTAACGTTTCCTGTAATATCGCAAGCTGCACCAGAAGATGTTCGCGCAGCGCGATGACCGCCGCCACGTGCATCGCCGTCGGGAACACGTCGTTAGAGCTCTGACTTTTGTTGACGTCATCGTTCGGGTGGACCTGACGAGCCATCCCGCGCTCGCCGCCCAGCAGTTCGCTGGCGCGGTTGGCCAGCACCTCATTCATGTTCATGTTGCTTTGCGTGCCGGAACCGGTCTGCCAGATGGCCAGCGGGAACTCATCCTGATGGCGGTTTTGCAGCACTTCATCGGCCGCCGCCATAATGGCACCGGCTTTATCCGCGGTGAGCAGGCCTAAATCCTGGTTGACCTTAGCCGCCGCGCGCTTGGTCAGCGCCAGGGCGTGAATCAGCGAAAGCGGCATTTTCTCCGTGGAAATACGAAAATGCTCCAGGGAGCGTTGGGTTTGTGCGCCCCACAGTTTGTCGGCGGGCACCTCGATAGGGCCCATTGAATCGCTTTCGCGGCGTGACGTTGTCATTACTTTCTCCTTGAATTCAAAGTGATTGTGAAGTGACAGTGCTCAAGCAGGCTAAGATCAGTATGGTACAAATAAAAAACCGCCCCGAGGGGCGGTGAAAGGATTACTTCACGCAGCGGGCGCACTGCGACGCCTGAATCTGCTGGAAGAAGTCGTTACCTTTGTCATCCACGAGGATAAACGCCGGGAAGTCTTCTACTTCAATTTTCCAGATGGCTTCCATTCCCAGCTCCGGGTACTCCACGCATTCAAGACTCTTAATACTGCTCTGCGCCAGTACCGCCGCCGGGCCGCCGATGCTACCGAGGTAGAACCCGCCGTGTTTGTGGCAGGCATCGGTGACCTGCTGGCTACGGTTGCCTTTCGCCAGCATGATCATACTGCCGCCTTCCGACTGCAGCTGATCGACGTAGGAGTCCATACGGCCTGCGGTGGTTGGGCCCAAAGAGCCAGACGCGTAGCCCTCTGGCGTTTTTGCCGGGCCGGCATAGTAAATTGGATGATCTTTGATGTACTGCGGCAGACCTTCGCCTTTATCCATGCGTTCTTTCAGCTTGGCGTGGGCAATATCGCGCCCCACGATAATGGTGCCGCTTAGCGACAGGCGAGTGGAAACCGGATACTGAGACAGCTGCTTGAGGATCTCGCTCATCGGGCGGTTGAGGTCAACCTTCACCGCTTCGCCTTCACCCGCCTTACGCAGCGATTCCGGTATGTATTTACCCGGGTTGTTCTCCAGTTTCTCAATCCAGATGCCGTGACGGTTAATCTTCGCTTTGATGTTACGATCGGCGGAACACGAGACGCCCATCCCCACCGGGCAGGATGCGCCGTGGCGCGGCAGACGAATCACCCGAACATCGTGGGCAAAGTACTTGCCGCCGAACTGCGCACCCAGCCCCAGGTTCTGCGCCTCTTCCAGCAGTTCTTTTTCCAGCTGTACGTCGCGGAAGGCCTGACCGTGCTCGTTCCCCTCGGTCGGTAGGCCATCGTAGTATTTCGTGGACGCTAGCTTCACCGTCTTCAGCGTGGCTTCCGCGGAGGTCCCGCCGATGACGAATGCGATATGGTACGGCGGGCAGGCCGCGGTTCCCAGGGTACGCATTTTCTCAACCAGATAGCTTTTCAGCTTCGCCGGGGTGATCAGCGCCTTGGTTTCCTGATACAGGTAGGTTTTGTTCGCCGAGCCGCCGCCTTTAGCAATGCACAGGAACTTATATTCGTCGCCATCGACGCTGTAGAGGTCAATCTGCGCCGGCAGGTTGGTACCGGTGTTGACCTCTTTATACATATCGAGAGGCGCGTTCTGCGAGTAGCGCAGGTTATCTTCAATAAAGGTGTCATACACGCCGCGCACCAGCGCCGCTTCATCGCCGCCGCCGGTCCAGACGCGCTGGCCTTTTTTACCCATGATGATCGCCGTGCCGGTATCCTGGCAGGTCGGCAGAATACCCTTCGCGGCGATATCCGAGTTACGCAGGAACTGCAGCGCTACGTACTTGTCGTTTTCGCTGGCCTGCGGATCGTTAAGGATATCGGCCACCTGCTGCTGATGCGCGGGGCGGAGCATAAAGGAAGCATCGTGGAAGGCGTGTTTGGCGAGGAGCGTCAGCGCTTGCGGGGCAACTTTGAGGACTTCCTGCCCTTCAAATTCTGCGACGGAAACGTAGTCGTTGCTCAACAGATAGTATTCGGTCTCATCCTTTTTTAACGGAAAAGGATCCTGATAATAAAAAGGTTTATTCGACATTGTGCTCTCACTTACTGCTTTGATGATGTTGTTAAAGGCAGTCTTTCCATTTGCCCGGTTAAAAGCGAGTTACCCTATCGTACACAATTTTTTAACAAAAACTGAGACTAGTACGACTTTTTATTTCTTGAGAATACGCGCGCGCTTTTTTTTGCTTTAATACGTCGCAAAGAATCCACATTGAAACAGGGCTTGATAATGCAAAAACTCATTAACTCAGTGCAAAACTATGCCTGGGGTAGCAAAACTGCGTTAACGGAACTCTACGGAATGGCCAATCCTGACGATCTGCCGATGGCGGAACTGTGGATGGGCGCGCACCCGAAGAGCAGCTCAAAAATTGCCGATGCTCAGGGAAATGTTCATTCACTGCGTGAGGTGATTGACGGCGACAAAACCGCGCTGCTGGGCGAGAAAGTCGCCGCGCGTTTTGGCGAATTACCCTACCTGTTTAAAGTCCTGTGCGCCGCACAGCCGCTTTCCATTCAGGTGCATCCGAGCAAAACGGCTGCGGAAACCGGTTTTGCCAAAGAAAACGCCGCCGGTATCGCTCTGGACGCGGCCGAACGTAACTACAAAGATCCCAATCACAAACCTGAGCTGGTCTTTGCCCTTACCCCCTTCCTGGCGATGAATGCCTTCCGCGAATTCGGCCAGATCGCCGCGCTGCTGGCGCCGGTCGCCGACGCGAACCCGCTGATCGGTCAGTTTATTGCACAGCCCGACGGCGACAGCCTGAGCGCGCTGTTCGCCGGTCTGCTTAATATGCAGGGCGCAGAAAAAGCCCACGCCCTGCAGGTGCTGCGTCGTGCGCTGGAAGCCGAACGTGGCGACGCCTGGGATGCCATCCGCCTGATTGCCGAGTTCTACCCTGACGATAGCGGCCTGTTCTCACCGCTGTTGCTGAACATCGTCAAACTGAATCCGGGCGATGCCATGTTCCTGTACGCCGAAACGCCGCACGCCTACCTGCGCGGTACCGGTCTGGAAGTGATGGCGAACTCCGACAACGTACTGCGCGCCGGTCTGACGCCGAAATACATCGATATTCCGGAACTGGTGGCGAACGTTAAGTTTGTCGCCAAACCGGCGAACACGCTGTTAACGCAGCCCGAGAAGCGCGGCAGCGAGCTGGACTTCCCGATTCCGGTCGATGATTTTGCTTTCTCTTTACATGACCTCAGCGCCAGCGAAACCCACCTGGCGCAGGACGGTGCGGCGATCGTCTTCTGCTTAGAGGGCGAGTCTGTACTGCATAAAAATGGCCAGCAGTTGGTGCTAAAACCGGGCGAGTCGGCGTTTGTCGCCGCCAATGAGTCACCGATTCAGGTCAGCGGCAGCGGCCGCTTAGCGCGCGTCTATAATAAGTTAAAGTAAATACTGAAGTTTCTGGACAGGCTTGCTACTCTTTCGCATAGCCTTATGACTTAACCAGGCGGCCTATTCGCCTGGTTTCATTTTTACGGACAAATACGATGAAAAAAACGCGGGTTGCTGTAGGCATCATTGTTGCTTTGGGGGTTATCTGGACGGGCGGAGCCTGGTACACGGGTAAACAGCTGGAATCACGCATCGCCGAAATGGTCTCACAGGCGAACGCCCAGTTGAAGCTGACCGCGCCGGAAGCGGGCCTTGAACTGAGCTACCAGGACTATCAGCGCGGCGTGTTCAGCAGTCAGCTGAAAATGGTGGTCAAGCCGCTGACGGGGGCCGAAAATTCATGGCTGAAACCGGGCCAGAGCGTACTGCTCGATGAAACCGTCAGCCACGGCCCCTTCCCGCTGGCATCGTTAAAATCCTTCAATCTGGCGCCAGCCATGGCGTCGGTTAACACCGTACTGGTCAACAACGATGTCACCAAACCGCTATTCGATATCGCCAAAGGGCAATCGCCGTTCGATATCAATACCCGTATTAGCTACGGCGGTGATACCGAGTCGGCTATTACCCTCAAGCCACTGGATTACGAGAAAGACACCGATAAAGTGACCTTCAGCGGCGGCGAATTCGTTCTCTCCGCCGACAGCCAGGGTAGCCTGGTGTCGCTGACCGGCGAAGCGAAGAGCGGCCAGGTTAACGCGGTCAACGAATACGATCAGAAGGTGCAGTTTACCTTTAACAACCTGAAAACCGACGGTTCGAGCAAACTGACCTCGTTTGATGAACGCATCGGCGATCAGACGCTGAGCGTCGAACGTCTGGCGATGAGCGTGGAAGGTAAAGATCTCGCCGAGCTCAACGGTATGCGCATTGCCGGTAAGTCTGAACTGACCGCCGACGGCAAAAAAATCAACAGCCAGCTCGACTACTCGCTTAACAGCCTGAAGCTGCAAAACAAAGACTTCGGCAGCGGACAGCTCACCCTGAAGGTCGACGGCATTGACGGTGTCGCCATGCATCAGTTCAGCCAGCAGTATCAGGCGCAGACCCAGGCGCTAATGGCGCAGCCGGACCTGGCAAAAAACCCGGAGCTGTATCAGCAAAAAGCGGTAGATGCACTGTTCAGCTCGCTGCCAATCCTGCTGAAAGGTGACCCAGTAGTGACACTGTCACCGCTGAGCTGGAAAAATGCCAAAGGGGAAAGTTCGCTGAACCTGTCGCTGGCGCTGAAAGACCCGGCGCAGGCTACCGGCGAAGCGCAGACGCTGTCACAACAGGTCGATCGCGGCGTGAAATCGCTGGACGCGAAGCTGAATATCCCAACGGACATGGCTGTCGAACTGATGACCCAGGTGGCGCAGCTGGAAGGCTATCAGCAGGAAGAAGCCGCTAAGCTGGCCAAACAGCAAATTCAGGGGCTGGCCGCGATGGGGCAAATGTTCCGTCTGACCACCACCCAGGATGACGCCATCAGCAGCAGCCTGCAGTATGCCTCAGGCCAGGTCACCCTGAACGGGCAGAAAATGCCGTTGGATGATTTTGTCGGTATGTTCGGGATCCCGACGCTGGCCGACCCGGAAGAACCGGCGGACGCGCCGGCAGAGACGCCGGCACAGTAAGCCGCAGATAAGCCTACGGCCCCCGCGAAAAGCCCCGAATTGGGGCTTTTTTATTTTCTCACCACCAGCCGTGGCGGCATAATCAGATTTCGCGCCTCGCCCTGGCCGGTTTCAATGCGCTGCAAAATGCGCTCCGCCACGCTTTTGCCCATGTCACGGGCAGGCGTCGTTACCCAGGTTAAGGGCACATCGTCAAGCGCCTGCTCCGGCACCTCAGCAAACGCCGCCAGCGTGACCCGCTGCTCATAATAACTTTCAACGCTGTCTTCGCCGCTCTGCTTACCGGCGCGCATCAGGCCGAACCACGCGCCTACCGCAATCACGCTGTTGTAACACAGCACCGCGGTGATGGTCGGGTTGTGGCGCAGCAGGCCGGTAATCGCTTCCGCCGCCTGTTTCTGGCTGGACTCGCACTCCAGCACCCAATCGCTATGGAACGGCAGGCCGTACTTGATGAGCGTTGCGCAGTAGCCGCCCACCCGCTCCGCGCGGGTCAGCGATGAACTTTGCCCGCCCAGCCAGGCAATACGCTGATGGCCGCGCCGAATCAGATGCTCGGTCACCAGTTGGGCCGCCTGCATGTTATCCGGGCGAATAATGTCGACCTCGTCGAGATAGCTGGCGCGGGAGGCAAACACCAGCGGCGTCTCGGTTTCAGCGGCTTTGGCCCGCAGTTCTGCGGCCCGGTCGACCGAACCGGCAATCACCACGCCGTCGACGCCCTGCGATACCAGCGCTTCAAAACGCTGGAGCATTTGCTCGCCGCAGTTGCCCCCCTGGGTCAAAAAGACCATTTTCCCCTGCGACTCGAGGGCGGCGGTTAACCCCGCCGTCAGTTCCGCATAAAACGGTGATGACAGATCGCCGACAATCAGACCAATCACGCCGGTTTGCCCGCCGCGCAGCGACACCGCCTGGCGGTTACGCACGAAGCCCAACTGGTCAATCGCCTGATAAACCCGTTCCCCCGTGGCCGACGAGATACGCCCCTTGCCGCTCAGGACCAGCGAAACGGTGCTGACGGAAACGCCTGCCGCCAGCGCAACATCGTTAATGGTGACTTTCTTTGCAATCGCCATAGCGCCTGCGCGACTCCTTTTGCTTATCCGATAAAACGTTTTATCTCTAGGTGTACTTTATAAACTGTATTATCCATTGCTTTTGTGATTTGTTTCTCACTAAAAATTGATAAAACGTTTTATCTTCCTTTACCGAAATTACCAGAAACCTTTTTTCAGGATTAAGGAGTCGTTTCATGACGGCGAAAACCGCACCAAAAGTCACCCTCTGGGAGTTCTTCCAGCAGCTTGGCAAAACCTTTATGCTGCCGGTCGCGCTGCTCTCCTTCTGTGGGATTATGCTCGGTATCGGCAGCTCATTAAGCAGCCATGACGTCATCACGCTACTGCCATGGCTCGATACCCCGTTCCTGCAAGCTGTCTTTATCTGGATGAGCAAAGTTGGCTCATTCGCGTTCAGCTTCCTGCCGGTGATGTTCTGTATTGCCATCCCGCTGGGTCTGGCGCGTGACAATAAAGGCGTTGCGGCCTTTGCCGGTTTCGTCGGCTACGCGGTCATGAACCTGGCGGTAAACTTCTGGTTGACGGCCAAAGGCATTCTGCCAACCACCGACGCCGCCATTCTGAAAGCCAATAACATCCAGAACATTATCGGTATTCAGTCCATCGACACCGGTATTCTCGGCGCGGTGATCTGCGGGATCATCGTCTGGATGCTGCACGAACGTTTCCACACCATCCGCCTGCCGGATGCGCTGGCGTTTTTCGGCGGTACCCGCTTCGTGCCGATTATTACTACCGTGGTCCTGGGCCTGGTCGGTCTGGTGATCCCGCTGGTGTGGCCGATTTTCGCCATGGGCATTAACGCGCTGGGTCACGTGATCAACAGCGCGGGCGATTTTGGTCCGATGATTTTTGGTACCGGTGAACGTCTGCTGCTGCCGTTCGGCCTGCACCATATTCTGGTGGCGCTGATCCGCTTTACCGAAGCCGGCGGAACCATGGACGTCTGCGGTCACAGCGTCAGCGGCGCGCTGACGATTTTCCAGGCCCAGTTGAGCTGCCCAACAACCCACGGCTTCTCCGAAAGCGCTACCCGCTTCCTGTCGCAGGGTAAAATGCCGGCCTTCCTCGGCGGCCTGCCCGGCGCTGCGCTGGCGATGTACCACTGCGCTCGCCCGGAAAACCGTCATAAAATTAAAGGCCTGCTGATTTCTGGCGTCATTGCCTGTGTCGTCGGCGGCACCACGGAACCGCTGGAATTCCTGTTCCTGTTCGTGGCACCGGTACTGTACGTCATTCACGCGCTGTTGACCGGCCTGGGCTTCACCATGATGGCGATTCTTGGCGTCACCATCGGTAACACCGACGGCAACATTATTGACTTCGTGGTGTTCGGTATTCTGCACGGTCTGTCTACCAAGTGGTATCTGGTACCGGTAGTGGCAGCGGTCTGGTTCGCCGTGTACTACGCCATTTTCCGCTTCGCTATCGTGCGCTTTAACATTAAAACGCCGGGCCGTGATATCGACAACGCACCGGCCGCAGAGCACGTTACCAGCGGCGCAACCGGCAAATCCGGCTACAACGTTCCGGCAATCCTGTCCGCACTGGGCGGCGCAGAGAACATTGTTTCGCTCGATAACTGCATCACCCGTCTGCGTCTGTCGGTCAGCGATATGGACAAAGTCAACGTCGATGCGCTCAAGGCCAACCGGGCGATTGGGGTGGTTAAGCTCAACCAGCACAATCTCCAGGTTGTCATCGGCCCGCAGGTTCAGTCGGTGAAAGATGAAATGTCGGTATTGATGCATTCCGTACAGGCGTAAACCACTTTGCCCCCGCCCGCCGCGGGGGCACAATAGCTCACCTCTTTTCTTCGTGAGGACCCTCACATGTTTGACTTCTCAACGGTGATTGACCGACATGGCACCTGGTGCACCCAGTGGGACTATGTTGCCGACCGCTTCGGCGACGCTGACCTGCTGCCGTTCACCATCTCGGATATGGATTTTGCCACCGCCCCCTGCATTCTCGACGCGCTCAGCAAGCGTTTATCTCACGGCGTATTTGGCTACAGCCGCTGGAAGAACGACGAGTTTTTACCGGCTATTGCCCACTGGTATGCCCACCGCTTTCACAGCACCATCGACACCAACAGCATCGTCTACGGGCCATCGGTGATTTACATGGTCGCCGAGATGATTCGTCAGTGGTCAGCCCCCGGCGACGGCATTGTGGTTCACACGCCGGCCTACGATGCCTTCTTTAAAACGATTGAAAGCAATCAGCGCGAAGTGGTAGGCGTTCCGCTTCATCAACGCGACGGCCAGTGGTTCTGCGATATGAACGTGCTGGAGGCCGCGCTATCGCAGCCGCAAAACCGCATCCTGCTGTTGTGCAGCCCGCAAAACCCAACCGGTAAAGTCTGGACCCGTGAAGAACTGCAAACGATGGCGGCGCTGTGCGCAAAACACAACGTTCGGGTGATCAGCGATGAAATTCACATGGACATGACGTGGGACGGTCATCGCCATATCCCGTGGTGCGACGTCGCACAAGGGCCGTGGGCGCTGTTCACCTCCGGCTCCAAAAGCTTCAATATTCCGGCTTTTACCGGCGCATACGGGCTGATCGACGACGAAGGCGCACGCAATGATTATCTCAACGCATTAAAAAGCCGTGACGGCCTCTCCTCGCCGTCCGTTCCCGCACTGGTCGCGCATATTGCCGCCTATCGGCACGGCGAACCGTGGCTGGACGCGTTGCGTGATTATTTGCAGGGCAATATGCGCTATATCCAGCAAACGCTTAACGCAGCGTTTCCGGCGCTACAGTGGCAAGCTCCGCAGGCAACTTATCTGGCATGGATTGATTTACGCCCGCTCAATATTGACGATCGTACGCTGCAGGATGTGCTGATCAAACAGCAAAAAGTGGCGATAATGCCCGGCTACACCTACGGTAATGAAGGCAACGGCTTCATTCGCCTCAACGCGGGGTGCCCGCGCGTGAAGCTTGAGCAAGGCGTGGAACGCCTGATTGCCGCTATCCGCACTCTGCACTAATCCCATCGCGCAACGTCGCCCGGCGTTGCGTATTTTCTCGCGCTACACACCGTGCAGCAAAATCTCGTAGGGCGCAAAAGCCTCGGCATATTGCTGACGTACGCTTTCCTCGACCACCAGCACGTCTATTTGCCGACAGCCAGCGACCACGTAGCGCGCGACGGCGGGAATTTTATCGGCCGTCAATCCAACAATAATTTCGCTACATTGCGGGATAACCGCTTTCTTGAATGCGCAGTCTGCATAGTCGAATCCGGTCAGCCCCGACTCCGGAGCCATGGCACAGCCGCCAATAAACCCCTGCTCGAAAAGAATGTCGTTGACCTGCGCCAGCGCCGCGGCCCCTACGCTGCCACCGCTGCTGCGCTGGATCCCGCCGCCTAACATGATCACCTCACAGCGCGGCTTTTTAAGCAGCGCGCAGGCGATTTCCGGCGAATTGGTCACTGCCGTCAGAACCAACGTGTCGTCAATCGCCTCAGCCAGCGCCAGATTGGTGGTACCGGAATCAATAAACACGCAGCTATTGGGTTTGATAAGTTGTGCACATTTATGCGCGATGATGCTCTTTACATCCGCCTTTTGTGTTTTTCGTTCAATAAAGCTACCGGTATCAGGCAGCGTCGCGACAGCGCCGCCGTAAACCTTCTTACACACGCCTTCCTTACTCAGTTCATGTAAATCACGGCGAATAGTGTGTTCAGACACCCCCAACTGCACGGCCAGTTCAGCACAAACAACCCGGCCTTGCTGCCCGAGCGCCTGGCGAATCAAGGCTTGTCGTTGATCAGGAAAAGCTGCATAATCGAGCATGAAATTACCTTTAATCATTAAATCGAGCAATAATAAGCATAATCGTGCATTGCAACAGTGGCTGTCAACCCGCCCTCACTTTCGCCGTTGCGTACGTTAAAACCTTCTGGAGATCGGACATGAAAATTGCACACGTTGCGCTTTGGACGCAGGCGCTGGAAGCACAGGCGCGTTTTTGGGTGACGTTTTTTGACGGGAAAATCAACGAGAAGTACCGCAGCAAAACGAACCCGGGGTTCGAGTCATACTTTGTGACCGTCAATGAATCCATTGCCATCGAGTTGATGAGCAAACCCGGGCTACAGATTGCGCAGCCCGATAACAACACCACCGGATGGGTACATCTGGCGATTTCGGTCGGCAGCAAGGAGGCCGTTGATGCGCTGGCGGCGCGCGGAGCGGAGCAGCATATTCTGGTCTCCCCCCCACGTACCACCGGCGACGGATATTATGAAGCGGTGATTAAAGATCCGGACGGTAATCTTATCGAGATCGTCGCCTGATACCGTGGGATGTTCGCCAGCGCGCGATGATTGATACGTAAAAAATCTGCATAGTGAGATGCAGAGATTAAAATGCCGGTCGGAAAACGGTAGATGGATTGCCGTCATTGTTTTCAGGGGACGGAAGGCGAAAAATATCTGACGAGATAACGGTTACCCCCCCACATGACGCAGACGGTCGTATGGCGGCTTATACTTGTTTATATTTTAAGAACCCCGTTTTTGCGGCCAGACTTTCTTTATCAAAGTTAAGGTGTGCTTAAGGTTGTTTATTGATAATCAATTATCACATATTAAAAGGACATCACCGTGAAAAGAACCTTCGCCAAAAGCCAGATCCTGATGCACTGGCTCGTCCTGATCCTGATTATCATCGCCTATGCCGCCATGGAGCTGAAAGGCTTTGCCCCTAAAGGCAGCCCAGCCCGCGCAACAATAGCGTTAATCCACTACACGGCGGGGCTGAGCGTTTTGTTGTTGATGCTGGTCAGAGTGGTGTTAAAAATCACCCACCGCGACCCTGAAATTACCCCCACGCCGCCGCGCTGGCAGATTGCGGCCTCAAAGTCCGTGCACGGGTTGCTCTATTTAATGTTTCTCGCCTTGCCGTTCCTGGGAATAGCCTCGTTGTATTTCGGCCAGGTGGCATGGTCCTTTTTTGGTATCGCCCTACCGGTTGCCGCAGTCCCGAATCAAGATATTCAGCACAATTTAAAAGAGTGGCATGAATTAATTGCCAACGCGGGTTATTTTTTAATTGGTCTGCACGCGCTGGCGGCATTATTCCACCATTACATCATGCGTGATAATACGCTGCTGAGAATGCTGCCCATATCAAGCCACAAAAAATAACGACAAACCGGGTTAGACACGACGGTCAACGGGCTGGAATCTGCGGCCCGTTGACCTGAAAGCCGCAAAATACACACTGCTAAAAATTCATCGTCGTACAGCCAAATCCCTGTATCCTCGCAATTTTTTCAATACTTTTAATCAGTTATCTTCCTATGGTATAATAATTTGCACTTTAACTAAAACTCGAGTGCTATCATGATTGATACCAACCTGCCCCTAACTGACGTTCACCGCCATCTCGACGGAAACATTCGCGCCCAAACCATTCTTGATCTCGGCCGCCAGTACAATCTGACGCTGCCTGCGTCTACGCTCGACGCGCTGCTGCCGCACGTTCAGGTCACCAGCAATGAACCCGATCTGGTGAGTTTCCTCAGCAAGCTCGATTGGGGCGTGAAGGTTCTGGCATCATTAGACGCCTGCCGCCGCGTCGCGTACGAGAACGTAGAAGACGCCGCGCGTAATGGCCTGCACTACGTTGAGCTACGTTTTTCCCCGCGTTATATGGCAATGAACCACGGTTTGCCGGTTGACGGTGTGGTTGAAGCGGTGATTGCCGGGGTGAAAGAAGGCAGTCGCGCGTTTAACGTTGATGCGCGCCTGATTGGCATTATGAGTCGCACCTTTGGCGAAGCCGCCTGTGAAGAAGAGCTGAACGCCCTGCTGGCGCACCGCGACGGTATTACCGCCCTCGATCTGGCCGGCGATGAGCTCGGTTTCCCGGGGCATCTGTTCCTGGAACACTTCAGCCGCGCACGCGATGCAGGCTGGCACATTACCGTGCACGCGGGCGAAGCTGCCGGCCCGGAAAGCATCTGGCAGGCGATTCGCGATTTAGGCGCCGAGCGTATCGGTCATGGCGTAAAAGCGGTTCAGGATCCGGCGCTGATGGATTTCCTTGCGGGAAAAGGTATCGGCATCGAATCCTGTCTGACCTCCAATATCCAGACCAGCACCGTACCGTCGTTGGCGCAGCATCCGCTGAAAACGTTCCTCGAGCATGGCGTGCTGGCCAGTCTGAATACGGACGACCCGGCGGTACAGGGCATTGATATCCAGCACGAATACCGCGTGGCGGCACCGGCGGCAGGCCTCACGGCTGCACAAATCCGTCAGGCGCAGATTAACGGGCTGGAGATGGCGTTCCTCTCTGCGGCAGAAAAGCAGGCGCTGATCGCCCGCGTCCAGCGCGGATAACCTGCTCCCCGGCAGCCGCCGCTGCCGGGGTCTTTATTACCGTTTCGTTAGACCAGCGCCAGCGCCGCGCGATGTTTCGCCGATTCGATACCCAGCTCAATCAGCTCCATAATCTGAATCGCCTGGCCCGCCGGTACCGGGTTTTCGCCGATTCCGTTAAGCGCATCACGAATGCCCGCGTAGTATGCCGGATAGTTACCCGGCAGCGTCAGCCAGTTCTCTTCTACCCGCGTTTCCCCGTCAACCGTCGTCAGGATACCGTCTCGCATATCATAGCCCCAGTCGGCCTGCGGCAGACGTTCGCCGCTTTTCAGCCTATCTTCCTGCGGATCGAGGCCAAACTTCATATAACTGGCCTGCGAGCCATGTACGATGTAGCGCGCCGTTTCCGCCGCCGCCAGCAGCGTGCCGTGCAGCACCACGCGACGCTGCGGCCAGGTCAATACGGCATGAAAGTAGTCGGTGGCCTGCGCACCCGGGCGCAGCTGACCGAGATCGACATACAGGCTGTGCGGCAGGCCAAACAGATTGACCGCCTGATCCAGCAGATGAGGGCCCAAATCGTACCAGATACCGCTACCGAGCCCGGCCTGCTCGCGCCAGCGCGCGCGCACCTGCGGACGATAGCGGTCAAAGTGCGACTCAAAGTAAGTGACGTCACCGAGCTTACCTTCATTGATCAGCGCTTTCACCGTCAGAAAATCGCTGTCCCAGCGGCGGTTATGAAATACCGACAGCAGCTTGCCCTGCTGCTTTGCCAGCGCATCCAGCTCGCGAGCCTGTGACAGTGTCACTGTGAAGGGTTTGTCGACCACGACGTTTTTCCCTGCCTCCAGCGCCGCTTTCGCCAACGGATAGTGCGTATCGTTAGGCGTAGGAATCACGACCAGATCAATGCTGGGGTCGTGGAACAGCGCCTGAGGATCGGAGACCACGCTGACCGTAGGCCAATCTGCGTGAACCTTACCGGCATCGCTGCTTGAGACAGCCGCCAGCGTCATTCCCGGCGTGCCGCAGATGAGCGGCGCATGAAACGTTTTACTGGCATAGCCATAGCCCACGAGTCCAACGCGGATTGAGTCACTCATATTTGCAGCCTCACTGGTGAAGTTTAAGGGGGTATTTTTATTTTGTAATCGATTTCTTATTTGACCTCATCTGGCGATAATGCACAACACTTTAATAACATTATGGCTTGCCTCCCCGAGAATCGATTAAAAAAACAACGCCCGTGGAATCGATCCCGCTGAAAACTTGCGTTGTGGCATGAGCGCGCTAATATCCTGGTCTGGCGTTACTTCTCAATGGATTGTTAAATAAATTTCATGAATTCTGTATTGTCTCGTATTGTTGAATTAATTGGTTGGGTTGTTCTCGGTTTTTCCGTTCTGCTGTTGTTTATTGCGCACCATATCGACGATTACAAGTCACCGGAGCCCGCCGCTACCGCCACCGTCTCACTGCAGAAAAAATAAGCCCATCGTGGGAAAAAAGTGATTCGGATCGCATAGATGCAACCGGTTTCTGAAACCGGTTGCAGATGATATTCACTCACTTTACACTCGCCTTATCACACAGATAAGGAGTGTTGTATGTCCGCTTTTCCCCAACATTTTCTCTGGGGTGCTGCTACGGCGGCGTACCAGGTGGAAGGTGCGTATAATGAAGACGGCAAAGGTCCGTCGATCTGGGATGTGTTTTCCCACCAGCCGGGAACGACGTATCAGGGTACCAACGGCGATATCGCCGTCGATCACTACCACCGCGTTAAAGAAGACGTAAAGCTCATGGCCGAAATGGGGCTTCAGAGCTACCGTTTTTCCATTTCATGGCCTCGCCTGCTGCCTGAAGGGCGCGGCACCATCAACGAAGCCGGAGTGAAGTTCTACAGCGATCTGATAGACGACCTGCTGGCCCACGGCATTGAGCCAATGATTACGCTCTACCACTGGGATCTGCCGCAGGCGTTGCAGGACGAAGGCGGCTGGGAAGCACGCTCCACCGCTGAGGCGTTCGAAGAGTACGCGCGGCTGTGCTATTCCCGCTTTGGTTCGCGGGTGCAAAAATGGGCCACCTTTAATGAAACCATCGTTTTTATCGGGCATGGTTATATTACCGGCAGCCATCCGCCGTCCGTGCGCAATCCGGCGCGCGCTATTCAGGCCTGTCATCACGTATTTATTGCCCATGCCATGGCCGTGAAAGCGTTCCGCGGCATGCAGATTAACGGCGAAATCGGCTTCGTTAACGTGCTGCAGCCCCACTCTCCGCTGACTCAAAGCGCAGAAGACATGGCTGCCAGCGAGTTAGCCGACGCGATTCACACCCACTGGTTCTACGACCCGGTATTAAAGGGCTGCTATCCTGCCGAACTGCTGGCACAGTCCCAGGCCCTTTGGGGAGTACCGCGCTTCGCGCCGGGCGATGATGACCTGCTGCGCAATAACCGCTGCGATTTTATCGGCCTGAACTATTACCGCCGCGAAACCGTCTCTTCACAGCCACCAGCAGAAAAAGTCAGCGGTGAACAGGGCGTCGAGGGGCTTTTCTATTTCGTGCGCAATCCACAGAGCGTCTATACCGAATGGGGCTGGGAAATCTGGCCACAGGGGCTGACCGACGGCATTATGATGATCAAGGCGCGCTACGGCGATATTCCGATGTATATCACCGAAAACGGCCTGGGCGCGGTTGACCCGATTATCGACGGAGAAGTGGTCGACGATCCTCGCATCGACTTCCTGCGCGTACATATTGATGCGCTGGAAACCGCCATTGAACAAGGCGCCGACGTGCGCGGGTATTATCCATGGTCGTTTATCGATTTGCTGAGCTGGCTGAACGGTTATAAAAAGCAGTATGGCTTTGTCTATGTCGACCACCAGCAGAACCTGGCGCGTAAGCGTAAGAAAAGCTTCTTCTGGTACAAAGATGTGATCGCCAGCCGCGGCGAACAGCGGTAACCTCAACCTTCTCTCTACAGGGCGTCAATCGGCGCCCTGATTGCATAAAAACGCATTAATTCTGGCGCGAAATCAATAAGCACATTTTCTGTTATTGTAATTCATTCCTATTAGCCAAATAATTAAGAATATCCTATAGAGGGTGAGCCGGATGCGCGAAACCCTCGCCAAAAATGGATGTCGATTAACAACATTGGCTATCAATGCCGCATTAACCGTCGCGTATTCTGCCCGTCTCCGGCGGAAATGACGTGCGGTGTGCCTTAACATTATAATGGATGCCCTCAAATGACCGTTCTGGATTATTTATTAAAGTTCCGCAAAGTCAGTTCGCTGGACAATCTTGAAAAACTTTATGACCACCTTAACTATTCCCTCACCAGTAACGAAGAATTGATCAATATGTATCGCGCCGCCGATCATCGTCGCGCGGAGCTGGTTTCCGGTGGTCGTTTGTACGATGTGGGCCAAGTGCCAAAGAACGTTTGGCGATTCGTGCAATAATAGTTTTTTCCTCAGCGCCAGTTGCTTATACTCCTCGACCTGTATTTTTCCATGCAACACTGGCGCTGATTTTCGGGAGACACAATGTCGGATAATTCTGCAGAACGTATTGGCGGATGGTTACTTGGCCCGCTGGCCTGGCTGCTCGTGCAGTTGTTGAGCATCACCATCACCCTGGCTAAATTTGGTTACGTCCTGCTGACGCCGCACACTCTGGCATTGGTAAAAGAAATGGGCGGCAGTAACATGCTGCTTTTAGCCGCGTCGTTCCTGTCGTTTATTGCCATGTGGTATTACACGCTGTGGCTGACCATTGCCTTCTTCAAACGCCGCCGCAACGTTCCTAAACACTACATTATCTGGCTGATGGTTGGCGTACTGCTGGCAGTTAAAGCGTTCGCGTTTTCGCCGATCTCTGACGACCTGGCCGTGCGCCAGCTTCTGCTTCCGCTGTTAGCGGCGGCGCTAATCGTGCCCTACTTCAAACGTTCCCAGCGGGTAAAGCGTACGTTTACGCGTGCGTAATAACCCCACTGTTACCCTGTTGTCGCCCGACGCGCTTTGTCAGATAATAGGTGGCTTTTTTTGTTACAGGTCGAATGATGACTGACTATTTATTGCTCTTTATCGGTACAGTTCTGGTAAATAACTTCGTCCTGGTGAAGTTCCTTGGGCTGTGCCCGTTTATGGGCGTTTCCAAAAAACTGGAAACCGCAATGGGAATGGGGCTGGCGACAACCTTCGTCATGACGCTCGCCTCGATCTGCGCCTGGCTTATCGATACCTGGATTCTTATTCCGCTGGATTTAGTCTACCTGCGCACGCTGGCCTTTATTCTGGTCATCGCCGTGGTTGTCCAGTTCACCGAGATGGTCGTGCGGAAAACCAGCCCCGCGCTGTATCGCCTGCTGGGGATTTTCCTGCCGCTTATCACGACCAACTGCGCCGTGTTGGGCGTGGCGCTGTTGAATATCAACCTTGGCCACAACTTCCTGCAATCCGCGCTGTACGGTTTCTCCGCCGCCGTCGGTTTTTCGCTGGTGATGGTGCTGTTCGCATCGATTCGCGAACGTCTGGTGGTGTCCGACGTGCCGGCCCCGTTCCGCGGCAACGCCATTGCACTGATTACCGCAGGTTTAATGTCGTTGGCCTTTATGGGCTTTAGTGGGTTGGTGAAGTTGTAATGATAACCTTCTGGATTGCTGTCGCTGCGATCAGCCTGCTCGGGCTGATTTTTGGCGTCATTCTCGGGTACGCCTCGCGCCGTTTTGCCGTTGAAGACGACCCGGTCGTAGAAAAAATTGATGAACTGCTGCCGCAAAGCCAATGTGGGCAATGCGGTTATCCCGGCTGCCGCCCGTACGCCGAAGCGGTCAGTAACGGTGAAAAAATCAACTGCTGCGCCCCGGGAGGCGAAGCCGTCATGCTGAAAATCGCTACCCTGCTGAACGTAGACCCACAGCCGATTGACGGCGACGATGCGGCCCCCGAGCCGGCCCGCATGCTGGCAGTGATTGATGAAGATAACTGCATCGGCTGCACCAAATGCATCCAGGCCTGCCCGGTTGACGCCATTATTGGCGCCACCCGCGCCATGCATACGGTTGTGAGCGATCTGTGTACCGGCTGTAATCTGTGCGTGGCACCGTGCCCGACGCAGTGTATTACGCTGCGCCCGGTAGAGACGACCACCGAAAGCTGGAAATGGGACCTGCAAACGATCCCGGTACGAATTATTCCTGTGGAACACCATGCTTAAGCTATTCTCCGCCTTCAGAAAAGACAAAATCTGGGATTTCGACGGTGGCATTCACCCGCCCGAAATGAAAACGCAGTCTAACGGTACGCCGCTGCGTCAGATTCCGCTCGCCCAGCGTTTTGTGATTCCTCTGAAGCAGCACATTGGCGCCGAAGGTGAACTGTGCGTGCAGCCCGGCGATCGCGTGCTGCGCGGCCAGTCGCTTACCCGCGGCTGGGGCCGTATGCTCCCCGTACACGCGCCGACCTCCGGGACGGTGGTGGCCATTGAGCCGCACGCCACCGCCCATCCGTCCGCCCTGCCGGAAATGAGCGTCATCATTGATGCCGATGGTGAGGACCGCTGGATCGCCCGCGATGGCTGGAACGACTACAAAAACCGCAGCCGCGAAGCGTTGATTGAGCGTATTCATCAGTTTGGCGTCGCCGGCTTAGGCGGCGCGGGTTTCCCGACGGGTAACAAGCTGCGCGGCGGCGGTGACAAAATTGATACACTGATCATTAACGCCGCAGAATGCGAACCGTATATCACCGCAGACGATCGCCTGATGCAGGACTGCGCGGCGCAGATTGTTGAAGGTATTCAGATCCTGGCGCACATCCTGCAGCCGCAGCAGGTGCTGATTGGCATTGAGGACAATAAACCGCAGGCCATTTCGATGATGCGTGCGGTGCTGGCAGGCTGCCACGGTATCAGCCTGCGCGTCATCCCGACGAAATATCCGTCCGGCGGTGCGAAGCAGCTGACGCAGATTCTGACCGGTAAACAGGTGCCCCACGGTGGCCGCTCGTCGGATATTGGCGTACTGATGCAGAACGTGGGTACGGCCTACGCGGTCAAGCGTGCCGTTATTGACGGCGAGCCGTTGACCGAACGCGTCGTCACCCTGACCGGTGAATCGATCAGCATGCCAGGCAACGTGTGGGCGCGTCTCGGCACGCCGGTGAAACATTTGCTTAGCCACGCGGGTTTCTGCCCCGTCAGCGATCAAATGGTGATTATGGGCGGCCCGCTGATGGGCTTTACCCTACCCTGGCTCGATGTGCCGGTGGTCAAAATCACCAACTGCCTGCTAGCGCCATCCCCGTCTGAAATGGGTGAACCGGAAGAAGAAAAGGGCTGCATTCGCTGTAGCGCCTGTGCCGACGCCTGCCCGGCCGACCTGCTGCCACAACAGCTTTACTGGTTCAGTAAAGGTCAACAGCACGATAAAGCAACGGCGCACAATCTGTCGGATTGTATCGAGTGCGGCGCCTGCGCCTGGGTGTGCCCAAGCAGCATTCCACTGGTGCAGTATTTCCGTCAGGAAAAAGCAGAAATTCACGCGATTCGCCAGGAAGAGCAGCGCGCTGCGGAAGCGAAAGCCCGTTTCGAAGCCCGCCAGCAGCGTCTCGAACGAGAGAAAATTGCCCGTGAAGAGCGTCATAAGAAAGCCGCCGTTCAGCCTGCCGCTAAAGATCAGGATGCTATCCACGCAGCCCTGGCGCGCGTGCGGGAAAAACAACAGCAGGCAACGCAGCCGATTATCATTCAGTCCGGTGCGCTACCGGACAACAGCGCCGTAGCCGCCGCGCGTGAAGCGCGTAAAGCACAGGCGCGCGCTGCCCAGGCGGAAAAACGCCTGAATGCGAGTGAAGCGTCAGATCCACGCAAGGCCGCCGTTGAGGCTGCTATTGCACGCGCGAAAGCACGTAAAGCGCAGGACCCGCTGCCGGAAGCAGCATCGGCCGAAAGCGTCAACGACGCCGTCGACCCGCGCAAAGCCGCGGTTGAAGCCGCGATTGCCCGGGCCAAAGCGCGCAAAGCCGCCCAGCAGCCGGAAGCAGCGCCTGTTAAAACCGCCAGCGACGCCGTCGACCCGCGTAAAGCCGCGGTTGAAGCCGCGATTGCCCGAGCCAAAGCGCGCAAAGCCGCCCAGCAGCCGGAAGCAGCGCCTGCCGAAACCGTCAGCGACACCGTCGACCCGCGTAAAGCCGCGGTTGAAGCGGCGATTGCCCGAGCCAAAGCGCGCAAAGCCGCACAACAGGACGCCAGCGAAGCTGCCGCCAATGACGACCCACGCAAAGCCGCCGTTGCCGCTGCTATTGCCCGTGTTCAAGCCCGGAAAGCCGCTCAGGCCGTTAACGAGGATTAAATGGTTTTCAAGATCGCGAGTTCCCCTTATACCCATAACCATCGCCAGACCTCTCGTATCATGATGCTGGTGATCGTCGCCGCCCTGCCCGGCATTCTGGTGCAGAGCTGGTTTTTTGGTTGGGGAACCTTTATACAGCTCACCCTCGCTATCGTTGCTGCCTGCCTCGCCGAAGCGCTGGTACTGCGTCTGCGTAGGCAGAATATCGCCCGGACGCTAGCCGATAACTCGGCGTTGCTAACCGGCCTGCTGCTGGCCATCAGTATTCCCCCCTTCGCCCCGTGGTGGATGGTGGTGCTGGGGACCGTCTTTGCAGTGATCATCGCCAAGCAGCTGTACGGCGGGCTGGGTCAGAATCCGTTTAACCCGGCAATGATTGGCTACGTGGTGTTGCTGATCTCTTTCCCCGTACAGATGACATCCTGGCTGCCACCGCACGGGATTGCCGCCGTGACGCCGGGGTTTATGGATGCGCTGCAGGTGATTTTCACTGGCCATACGACGGCGGGTCAGGATATGAACGCGCTGAAGCTGGGCATTGACGGTATCAGTCAGGCCACGCCGCTCGACACCTTCAAAACCTCACTTCATGCTGGTCAGCCGGTCGAAACCGTTCTCAACGCCGCCATTTATCACGGTGCACTGGCCGGTATTGGCTGGCAATGGGTGAATGTCGCTTATCTGGTCGGCGGCCTGTTCCTGCTCTGGCAGAAAGCGATTCGCTGGCATATTCCGGTCAGTTTCCTGGTCAGTCTGGCCTTCTGTTCAACGCTCGGGTGGCTGCTGCATCCGGAAAGCGTCGCCTCGCCGCAGATGCATCTGCTGTCAGGGGCAACCATGCTCGGCGCCTTCTTTATTCTGACTGATCCGGTAACGGCATCCACCACCAACCGCGGGCGCCTGATCTTTGGTGCGCTGGCGGGCCTGCTGGTATGGCTGATTCGCAGCTTCGGCGGCTACCCTGACGGCGTGGCCTTTGCCGTGCTGCTGGCCAATATCACCGTGCCGCTGATCGACTACTACACGCGCCCGCGCGTTTACGGACACCGCTGAGGATTGAGATGTTAAAAACCATGCGCAAACACGGTGTGACGCTGGCGCTGTTCGCGGCGGGCTCAACCGGGCTTACGGCGGCCATCAACCAGTTGACGAAGCACACCATTGACGATCAGGCTGAAAAGCAGCAAAACGCGCTGTTCCAGCAGGTGATTCCCGCCGACAGCTATAATAATTCACTGCTGAAAAGCTGCTTTGTGGTGAACGCTCCCGAGCTGGGTAAAGGTACGCACAAAGTTTACATCGCTCGCCTGGACGATAAACCGGTTGCCGCCGTGCTGGAAGCCACCGCGCCGGACGGTTACTCCGGGGCAATCCAGCTGTTGGTTGGTGCCGATTTTAACGGTACCGTTCTTGGGACCCGGGTAACCGAGCACCATGAAACACCCGGCCTCGGTGATAAAATCGAGCTACGCCTCTCCAACTGGATAACCTTCTTTGCTGGCAAAAAAATCGTGGGTGCAGATGACGGTCAGTGGGCGGTGAAAAAGGACGGCGGCCAGTTCGACCAGTTTACCGGCGCGACGATTACCCCACGCGCGGTGGTCAACGCAGTTAAACGCGCAGGGCTGTATGCTGAAACCCTACCGAATCAACTTTCACAACTGCAAGCCTGCGGAGAGTAAATCATGAGCGAGGTTAAAGAAGTTATCGTCCAGGGGCTCTGGAAGAACAACTCCGCATTGGTTCAGCTTTTAGGCATGTGTCCGCTGCTGGCGGTCACCTCAACCGCCACAAATGCGCTGGGTCTGGGTCTGGCGACCACGCTGGTGCTCACCCTGACCAACCTGGCTATCTCCAGCCTGCGTCGCTGGACGCCGGCGGAGATTCGTATTCCTATTTACGTCATGATCATTGCCTCAGTGGTCAGCGCCGTACAGATGCTGATTAACGCCTATGCGTTTGGCCTTTATCAGTCTCTGGGGATCTTTATTCCACTGATTGTGACCAACTGCATTGTCGTTGGCCGCGCCGAAGCCTTTGCGGCGAAGAAGGGCCCGGCGCTGTCGGCGCTCGATGGTTTCGCAATCGGCATGGGAGCTACCTGCACCATGTTTGTGCTGGGTTCTCTGCGCGAGCTGCTCGGCAACGGTACCTTGTTCGACGGGGCCGATGGTCTGCTCGGCGGCTGGGCAAAAGCGCTGCGCATTGAAGTTTTCCATACCGACACCCCTTTCCTGCTGGCTATGCTGCCGCCGGGCGCGTTTATCGGCCTGGGCATGCTGCTGGCAATCAAATACCTGATTGATGAACGGACGAAACAACGACGCGCGCAGGCCACTACGGCGGACGGCGCGATCGTTGAAACGGCAGAGAAAGCCTGATGAACAAAGCCAAACGCCTGGAGATTTTGAGCCGCCTGCGGGACAACAACCCGCATCCGACCACTGAACTGAATTTTACCTCACCGTTTGAACTGCTGATTGCGGTTCTGCTGTCGGCACAGGCGACTGACGTCAGCGTCAACAAAGCCACGGCCAAGCTCTACCCGGTGGCCAACACACCGCAGGCAATGCTGGATCTCGGCGTTGACGGCGTGAAGCAATACATCAAAACCATCGGTCTGTTTAACAGCAAGGCAGAAAACGTCATCAAGACCTGTCGTATGCTGCTGGCGCTGCACGACGGTCAGGTACCGGAAGATCGCGCTGCGCTGGAAGCGCTGCCGGGCGTGGGCCGAAAAACGGCCAACGTGGTCCTCAACACCGCGTTTGGCTGGCCGACAATAGCCGTCGACACGCATATTTTCCGCGTCTGCAATCGGACAAACTTCGCACCAGGTAAAAACGTCGAACAGGTTGAAGAGAAGCTGTTAAAGGTTGTCCCTGCCGAGTTCAAGGTTGACTGTCACCACTGGCTGATTCTGCATGGCCGCTATACCTGTATCGCCCGCAAGCCACGCTGCGGCTCCTGCATCATCGAAGATCTCTGTGAATACAAAGAGAAAACCGACCCGTAGCGCATTTTTGCGGCGTGGCAAGTCGATGGCACGCCGCCGCCCTCTCGCGCCAACCGCAATTAACACCATATATTTATTCAGTATTTGGCATTTATATCGCTTATATAACGATTTTGCAGATTAAATACATCATCACTAGCGAAAATTTCTATACAAACGCTGACATGAACAGCCATGCAACATAATGTTGCATTTATGTTTCTTTACGTACAATCTGCCGTCATCATCACAATGCAACATTTGCAGCCAACAAAACGATCATCCAGCTTTTTTTCAGAATCCAGCCTATATCACTACTTCTAAGCGCGATCAGCAGAAGATATCGTTATATCCCACAGTTTTCCGCCCAATCCCAGAAGAAAAAACCATCTATTTTTAAACCGTGAAATTTAACGCTAAATAACATTTGCAAAGATGGTCGTTTGTGCCAGTCTTTTTATTTGTAACAGAGTATTGCAAAACCCTTGTTTGCAGGCGCAGGATAGTGAACATTACTTCCCGTTTCCCTCCAGAATAACTATAAGGCGGGTGCCAAAAAGAGCATCTCCGCCCAGTACACCCCCCATTAAGATGGGATGTAAATAAGAGGTATATGTGTCTACTGCAAACAATAAACCAACGGAAAGCGTTAGCTTAAACGCCTTCAAACAGCCTAAAGCGTTCTATCTCATTTTCTCCATCGAGTTATGGGAGCGTTTCGGCTTCTACGGCCTGCAAGGCATTATGGCCGTTTATCTGGTGAAACAGCTGGGTATGTCTGAAGCAGACTCCATTACGCTGTTCTCCTCCTTCAGTGCTCTGGTCTACGGTCTGGTTGCCATCGGCGGCTGGCTGGGCGACAAAGTACTGGGCACCAAGCGCGTTATTATGCTGGGGGCCGTGGTCCTCGCTATCGGCTACGCTTTAGTGGCGTGGTCAGGGCACGACGCCGGTATCGTCTATATGGGTATGGCGGCTATCGCTGTGGGTAACGGCCTGTTCAAAGCCAACCCGTCCTCTCTGCTGTCTACCTGCTATGCCAAAGACGACCCGCGTCTGGACGGTGCATTCACCATGTACTACATGTCCGTCAACATCGGCTCGTTCTTCTCTATGCTGGCAACCCCGTGGCTGGCGGCCAAATACGGCTGGAGCACCGCATTCGCACTGAGCGTTGTGGGTATGCTGATCACCGTAGTGAACTTCGCCTTCTGCCAGCGCTGGGTGAAACAGTACGGTTCTAAACCTGACTTCGAGCCGGTTAACTTCCGTAACCTGCTGCTGACCATCGTAGGCGTGGTTATTCTGGTTGCCGTTGCCACCTGGCTGCTGCACAACCAGGGCATCGCACGTATGGTTCTGGGCGTGATCGCGCTGGGCATCGTGATTATCTTTGGTAAAGAAACTTTCGCGATGTCCGGTGCGCCGCGTCGTAAAATGATTGTGGCCTTTATCCTGATGCTCGAAGCCATCATCTTCTTCGTGCTGTACAGCCAGATGCCGACGTCGCTGAACTTCTTCGCGATTCGTAACGTTGAGCACACCATTCTGGGCATCGCGTTCGAGCCGGAACAGTATCAGGCGCTGAACCCGTTCTGGATTATTATCGGTAGCCCGATTCTGGCCGCTATCTATAACAAAATGGGTGATACCCTGCCGATGCCAACCAAGTTTGCCATAGGTATGGTGTTGTGTTCCGGTGCGTTCCTGATTCTGCCGCTGGGAGCAAAATTCGCCTCTGACGCTGGTATCGTCTCCGTGAACTGGCTGATCATCAGCTACGGCCTGCAGAGCATCGGTGAACTGATGATCTCCGGTCTGGGCCTCGCGATGGTGGCACAGCTGGTACCGCAACGTCTGATGGGCTTCATCATGGGTAGCTGGTTCCTGACCACTGCCGGCGCAAACATCATTGGCGGCTATGTCGCTGGCATGATGGCAGTACCGGAAAATGTGACCGATCCGCTGATGTCGCTGGAAGTATACGGCCGCGTGTTCCTGCAGATTGGCGTCGCGACTGCCGTGATTGCCGTACTGATGCTGCTGACCGCACCTAAGCTGAACCGCATGACTCAGGACGACTCAAAAGCAACTGCTGAAGGTAAAGTCGCTTCCGCCTAACGTCATCGGGAAACGAATAATTTTGGGCCGCTAACTGCTGTTAGCGGCTTTTTTTTTCTTACCGCAAGCACTAACATACCTTCATATCTATTGGTGCCCTTCTGCCAGTAGAGAACAAAAATAATCATAGTCTGAAGGAGTTACCCATGAAATTGTTCTATAAACCCGGCGCCTGTTCCCTCGCATCGCATATCACGCTTCGGGAGAGCGGAAAGGACTTTACGCTGATTGGCGTCGATCTGATGCACAAACGTATGGAAAACGGTGACGATTTCCTGGCGGTCAACCCGAAAGGCCAGGTTCCGGCGCTGCTGCTGGACGATAACACTCTGCTGACCGAAGGCGTGGCGATCATGCAGTACCTCGCCGATAGCGTAGCCGACCGCCAGCTGCTGGCACCGGTTGGCACCATCAACCGCTACAAAACGCTGGAGTGGATGAACTTCATCGCTACCGAGCTGCACAAAGGCTTTACTCCGCTGTTCCGTCCAGACACTCCGGAAGACTACAAACCAACGGTACGTGCGCTGCTGGATAAAAAACTGGCCTACATCGATGAGTCGCTGGCTGGCGCACAGTGGATCAGCGGCGCTCGCTTCACGATTGCCGATGCCTACCTGTTTACCGTGCTGCGCTGGGCGTTTGCTGTGAAGATGGATATGGCGGGATACGAAAATATTGCCGACTATATGGCGCGCGTTGCAGCGCGTCCGGCAGTCGCGGCGGCACTGGCCGCAGAAGGTCTGAAGTAATATCCCACGCCGGCTCGATAAGAGAGCCGGCGCTTTTACGCCGCAATCCGGCGCTGCCGACTACAGCTGAGTGGCGCTAAAGTGGCAGGTTGGTTTAGCAATACCATCCTGCGCGGCAACAACCTGCAGTTCGTACTCGCCCATCTCTTTCGTTGTAACCATGATTTCGTACACCGCTGCGGTGACATGCTCCAGCGCATCCTGCAGCGAAGCCCCCTGTAGCAGTTTGACCAGCAGCAGCCCGCTGGTCACATCACCAACACCCACCGGGTGGCGTGCGCCAAAATCAATCAGCGGACGGCTGATGTGCCAGGCTTCATCAGCGGTGACCAGCAGCATTTCGAAACGGTCCGCGCTGTAGCCCGCACGCGCCAGATGTTTCACCAGCACAATTTGCGGCCCCAGGGAGATAAGCTCGCGCGCCGCCTGCACGGCGCCGTTAACGTCCTGCACATCATGACCGCAAAGGATCTCCAGCTCAATCAGGTTCGGGGCGATGATGTCGCTTGCCGGCAGCGCATAACGCTTGTGGAATTCCGCCACGCCCGGCGCAACGATACACCCTTTTTCCGGATGCCCCATCACCGGATCGCAAAAGTATTTTGCCTGCGGATTGGCCTCTTTCACCTGACGTACGATGCCAAGAATATGCTCACCCTGCTCTGCGGACCCGAGATAGCCGCTCAGCACGGCGTCACAGCGTTTCAACTGATCGATAGCCGCAATACCCTGCACTATCTCCGTAAGGTGCGCAGGCGGCATCACGCAGCCCGTCCATTGGCCATACTGCGTATGGTTGGAGAACTGCACCGTATTTAGCGGCCAGACGTTCGCGCCAAGACGGCGCATAGGAAATTCGGCGGCGCTGTTGCCCGCATGCCCGAAAACAACGTGGGATTGAATGGCGAGAATGTTGTTCATTAGTTCTACTCAGACGACAAAAAAGAAGGGGGCGTAGTTTCCCACGCCCCCCTGTTTCTAAAGATTACTTCCAGCAGATCAAACAGTAATTTTTCTTACCGCGGCGTAACAACGTGTAGCGCCCGAACAGAATATCGCTGTCTTTGAAGAAGTATTCCGGGTCAGCCTGTTTTTCACCGTTGATGGTGACCGCGTTTGACGCGATGGTTTTGCGCGCCTGCCCACGAGACGGCTGCAGTTCGGAATCGACCAGCGCCTGCATCAGGTCTGCGCCTTTATCCATCTCAACCATCGGCACGCCGTCCTGAGCCAACTGCTCAAAGTCAGCTTCGCTCAGCGCGCTCAGGGAGCCGCTGAACAGGCTGTCGGTGATGCGCTTCGCCGCCACCAGCCCTTCTTCGCCGTGCACCAGACGGGTGACCTGTTCGGCCAGTACGTACTGCGCGCGCGGTGCTTTGCCGCTGTTTTTGTCTTCTTCTTCCAGCGCATTGATCTCTTCAATGTCCATGAAGGTGAAGAACTTCAGGAAGCGGTATACGTCGGCATCCGCGGTGTTAATCCAGAACTGGTAGAATTTGTACGGGCTGGTTTTCTTCGGATCCAGCCATACCGCGCCACCTTCAGTTTTACCAAATTTGGTGCCGTCCGCTTTGGTAATCAGCGGAACGGTCAGACCGAACACCTGGTTCTGGTGCAGGCGACGAGTCAGGTCGATACCGGAGGTGATGTTACCCCACTGGTCAGAGCCGCCGATCTGCAGCGCAACGCCGTGCAGTTTGTTCAGGCAGGCAAAGTCATAGCCCTGCAGCAGGTTGTAGGAGAACTCGGTAAAGGAAATCCCCTGATCGTCACGGTTCAGACGCTGTTTCACCGCTTCTTTGTTAATCATCTGGTTAACAGAGAAGTGTTTGCCGATATCGCGCAGGAAGGTCAGCACGTTCATGCTGCCGAACCAGTCGTAGTTGTTCGCTGCAATGGCGGAGTTATCGCCGCAGTCAAAGTCGAGGAACGGCGCAACCTGCTTACGGATTTTGGCCACCCAATCCTGAACGGTATCTTCGGTGTTCAGCTTACGTTCAGCGGCTTTAAAGCTCGGGTCGCCAATCAGACCGGTCGCGCCGCCAACCAACGCCACAGGTTTATGGCCTGCCTGCTGGAAGCGTTTCAGGCATAACAATGGAACAAGATGCCCCAAATGCAAGCTGTCAGCGGTAGGATCGAAGCCGCAATAGAGCGCGATCGGGCCTTGCGCCAGTCGCTCTGCTAACGCTACCTCGTCCGTTACCTGGGCAACTAGCCCCCGCTCTTGCAGTTGTTTAATCAAGTTACTGCTTGCCATCAAATTCTCCATCTCTTTACGACTGCACCTTTGCCGGTACACGACTTTTCGCCAGACGCGAAAGCTCTATAGAATAAAGCGCTGACGCCCTCAGCGCTAGCGCTTAAAACAACAAATTTCGGGGATTACGGCGCCAGCCGGTCGATTTTCCAGGCACCGTCTTCGCGCTGGTATAAAAAACGATCGTGCAGACGATGTTCACCGCCCTGCCAGAACTCCATCTGTTCAACAGAGACGCGGAAACCACCCCAGAAACTCGGCAGCGGTACTTCACCCTGCTGGAATTTCTGCTTCAGCTCCATAAATTTGCTTTCGAGAATACCGCGCGCGGAGATGCGGCTGGACTGTTTTGACACCCAGGCACCTATCTGGCTATCGCGCGGTCGGCTATGGAAATATTTGACCACTTCCAGCGTCGATAAACGCTCGGCCTTGCCAATAACCATCACCTGACGATCCAGCATATGCCACGGGAATAGCAGGCTTATGCGCGGATTTTGCTCGAGTTGATGCGCTTTGCGGCTGCCCAGGTTGGTGTAAAAGACCAGCCCTTTCTCGTCATAATGCTTCAGTAGAACAATACGCTGGTACGGCTGGCCGTTTTCATCGACCGTTGCCACTACCATCGCCGTCGGATCGGCCAGTTTTGCTTCACAGGCCTGAGAAAGCCAGCGTTCAAAAAGCGGGAGCGGTTCAGCGGGAAGGTCGTGGCGACGCAGGCCGCCACGGGTGTACTCTCTGCGCAGATGCGCAATTTGCTGCAGATCGTCGTTGTCAGACATGGCGTTGAAACCCGTAATCATTCGGTGGCGTTATTGTGCGCCGCCCGCCTGAAAATCTCAACGCTTAGGATTTTGTAACTGACAGTTATTCAACACGATACGGTCACGTTTGTAGACGGTCGCCTCATTGCCTTTCGACCAGAAAACGTAGATACCGTCGGTATAACGCGCTCCGGAAGCGGAAACGCCCTGCGCAAGGGTCTGCTGTTGATTATCATAGATAAAGCTCACCTGCTGGCGCGAGTTGTTGAGATGCACCGTCAGCGGTTTTTCATCACACTGATACTCCAGCGTGTCGGTTTGCATCCGCTCCATAAACTGGTTATAGGCGCTACAGCCTGCGAGCATAAAAGGGAGAGCAACGATAAGAAGTTTTTTCATTTTTCCGGGCCTTTCGACATTCCTGGTCAAGGAGTGATTTTCACACTCCCGTTTTGCTTAAGTCTACCGGCCCAGTGTAAAAGATGATGTCAGTTAACTCTTATTATTCTGTGGGTTCGCGGGGAAAATGGCCCCCAGCACGCTTGCCTGTGACGCGCCGGTCACCGACGGCAGGTTGCCCGGTAACCCGGCAACGGTACGCCACGCCAGCCATGCAAAGGCCAACGCTTCCATATCATCACCGCTGATGCCGTATTCGTCGGTGGTCGCCACCTCGGTTCCGGCAAGCAGCCCGGCAAGGCGCGCCATAACCAGCGGGTTGCGGCTGCCCCCGCCGCACACCAGCAGACGCTCGCATCCACCGCTCAGCAGCACCTGCTCGCTGATGGTCACCGCCGTCAGCTCGGTCAGGGTCGCCTGGACGTCCTGGGCGCGCAGCCCCGGATAGCGTGCGAGGAACTGTGCCAGCCAGCCGTAGTTGAAGTACTCACGGCCGGTGCTTTTCGGCGCGGGTGCGGCGAAATAAGGATCGCTCAGCATATCCTGCAACAACGGCAGAATAACCCGACCTTCATTCGCCCATTCGGCGTCTTTATCATACGGTTTGCCCAGGCTGCGCCAGATCCAGGCATCCATCAGCATATTGCCTGGACCGGTATCATAGCCACGTACCGGTTGGCCGGGTATCAGCAGCGAAAGATTAGCAATGCCGCCAATATTCAGGATCATGCGGCGCTCGCTGGGGTCTGCCAGCAGCGCCTGGTGAAAGGCCGGAACCAGCGGCGCGCCCTGCCCGCCAAGCGCCATATCGCGACGGCGGAAATCCCCCACCACGCTCACGCCGGTGCGGGCGGCAATAATATTGTTGTCGCCAATCTGTAGGGTATGGGGCGCATCGCCGGTCGGTTCATGCCAGACGGTTTGCCCGTGGCAGCCGATGGCCACAATATCCTGGGCGGCCAGTTTTTCCTGAGCCATCAGCGCCATAATGGCGTCTGCAAACAGATGCCCCAGTCGGTTATCCAACTGGCCCAGTTGAGAGAGCGTGAGCGGCTGCCCCTGGCAAACGGCCAGTACTGCTTCTTTCAGTGCGATGGGGATGGGCCAGGAAAGGCTCGCCAGCTGCGCCACGCTATGTTGATCAATAACCGCCAGCACCACATCCACGCCATCAAGGCTGGTTCCTGACATCACGCCAATATATCGCCCGGATTTCATACGCCGTCCTTAGTCAGCTCTGTAAAGTTAACACTCCAGCATAAAGCCGTACGTAATGCTATTAACCAATAATATTTTTTAACAATATACGCCCGTCCCACCGCTGTTTTTAGCGCTGCGCCACAGTTTTTCTTGCGTTTAGCGTTGGTTAAGTCAGGATGGCTTATTATCGTGAATAATGAATGCGGAAGATATGACCGCTCCGATCAAATGCCATATAATTGTTTAGTACGGATGCTCAAGAGAGCAATTCTTAGTGAACTGGAGATTCATAAATGATGTTACGCGTATTGGCTGTTTCAATGATTGGTTTATCCCTGGCCGGATGTGCCAACAACAGCGGTTTGTCAGGCGATGTTTACTCAGCATCCGAAGCAAAACAGGTTCAGAACGTGACCTACGGTACCATTGTACACGTGCGTCCGGTTCAGATTCAGGGTGGCGATGATAGCAACGTCATCGGCGCTATCGGCGGTGCAGTACTGGGTGGTTTCCTGGGCAACACCGTCGGCGGCGGTACCGGTCGTTCGCTGGCTACCGCAGCGGGTGCCGTTGCCGGCGGCGTAGCGGGCCAGAGCGTCCAGGGCGCGATGAACAAAACCCAGGGCGTCGAGCTGGAAATTCGTAAAGATGACGGCAACACCATCATGGTGGTGCAGAAACAGGGCGACACCCGTTTCTCAGCCGGTCAGCGCGTCGTGATGGCCAGCAACGGCCGCCAGGTAACCGTTTCTCCGCGTTAATGTTCTTCGGGTGCGTGCCTATCGCGCGCACCTGCTTTCATAACACTTACCGCTTACTTCCCTTCTATTAATTCATACTACAAATATATAAAATCTATTCAGGCAATCTATTATTTGCGCACGGACAATATTTCTTTACAGCCAATCCATTAAAATTGAGTCCAATCCGGGCAGGACGCCCGAAGGTTTGCAGCGCTTAGCGTATACAGGACTCATCTATGCTTTTAAAATTCCCACTGCAACGCTTCTTGATTTATATCACGATATGCCTGATTGGTATTCTGTTACTCAATCATTTTTCTACTATTTTTATTCGCCACGTTCCCTCGATTGCGCCTATTCTTTTTCCCACGCTGACGATGTTTCTGATGGTCTTCCACACGATGATCGCGGTATTCATGGTGATGAAGTACCTGTGCGACAGGCAGCGTCTTTATTTGATGGCGATTGCCTGTGCCTTTGCCAGCTCAGCCATATTGATGATGGGGACGCTGAACAGCTACCCGATGTGGTTCTTGTGCGGTGCCGCAAGCGAGGTGAACTATAACGATACGCTCATATTTTATTTTTTCCGTAATATTATTATGACCGTATTGTTTATTGCTTCGGTGGGCCTATACGCCATCAAATCACGCGATATGCACAGTACCAGAAATCATATTTTTATATTATGCGGCATCTTCGGTTTCGCCATTATTATGCTGATATTATCGTGGCTGTATTCCAGCCATAATCCAGCGTTAAGCGTACATCTGGTCGATAATGCCACATATCAATACAGCGAAACGTGGAGCGATATTATGAACTGGGCATTGGTCATAATATGGTTGGTCACGCTATTTACGCTGATATTTGTCACTCGCCTGAACAATATATTCTGGTATAGCGGTGCTTTCTTCTGCGCCTGCTATATCTTCACCCTACTGGTGCTGATGTCCGGTCAGGACACCGCCAGCTACAGCTGGTATCAGGCACGACTGTTTGAAACTATTTCAACAATGTTCCTGATCTTCGTTCTGTTTTGCGATGTGTTCACGCTGTACCGCCAGTCAAACACGAAATACCTGAACTCGTACCAAAACTCCATCCGCGATCCATTAACGCGGCTGTACAATCGCAGCTATTTCTACGACTCTTTTACCGCGCTACAGGCTTCTATCGCCAGCGGAAACCCGGTATCGGTTATTGTGAGCGATCTGGACCACTTCAAGCGCATTAACGACAAATATGGTCACCTGCAGGGCGATAAGGTGATTCAGTTCGTCGCGAAAGTGCTGCAGGACTCGGTACGCCAGAATGATATCGCCGCGCGCATCGGCGGTGAAGAGTTTGCGCTGCTGTTAGCCAACACCGATGCAGAAGAAGCCCACGCTATCGCGGAACGTATTCGTCTGGCCATCGGCCAGCATGATTCCAATAGCAGCCAGGACAAGTTGCCTGAGCCAATTACCATCAGTATCGGCGTCTTTACCGTGACCGATTTGTCGGTACCGGTTGAAGAGTGCGTGCGTCGCGCTGATGAGGCGATGTACCGCGAGAAGGGAACGGGACGAAACCGCGTTGTGGTGTGGGAATGAGAGTATCCCCCTTCACCAGGCGTGTGCGAGGGGGATAATAAAAAACCCGCGATATTCGCGGGTTTTTAGTGTCAATCGCGTGATTGCAGCTCGATGATGTTCTGCTCAAGCTTACGAATAAGCGTCGTCAGGATCTCCAGCTCATCGGCTGAGATACCTGCCAGAATATCACCGCGCGTATGGCTGATGACCGCTTCCATTTCCTGAATCAGCGGTTCAGCCTTCTCAGTTAACTTAATACGTTTAGCACGACGGTCGCTGGCACAGGTCTGGCGGGAAATCAGTCCCTTCTCTTCCAGCTGATCCAGTGTTCGTACCAATGACGGCTGCTCAATGCCGATCGCTTTAGCCAGTTGGATTTGCGACTGTTCGGGCGGAAGCTGATGAATGTTATGCAGCGTGACCCAATGTGTCTGCGTAAGTTCCAGAGGTTTGAGGCGATGGTCAATCAGAGCACGCCAAATGCGCACCAACCGTGCCAGATCAGAACCTAATGGCGATTCCAATTTCATCTCCTTATAATTAGCTTGCTAAGTTATTATACTGATTTTAGAATAGTGTGCAGTATTTAAATTAGCAAAACAAATGAATTGCCACGTGCACGTAAACCAGATCCATGCTTTACACTGTTTCAAATCATGTGATTTTATGTCAAAACACGACACACTATCGAGTTATAACTCTTCAATTGCAAAGGATTTCTGCTTGTGAAGTCGATTCTCCACATCCCGGGACTGCCTCTACAAGACCTTGTCGTCGGTGCTTCGATCTATTTTCCTCCCGTATTTAAGGCAGTTCTGCTCGGCTTCCTGTTCTGGCTGGTTCTCCACCGTCTGCTGCGTGACTGGATGTACGCTGGTGATATCTGGCACCCGCTATTAATGGATCTCTCTTTCTTTGCGCTTTCGGTATGCCTCGCGCTGCTGCTCCTTGTCTGGTGGTGATGTCATTCAATGAAAAAATTAAAATACTTCTCAACGCTGCTGATCGCCGCCGTTGCTATCGTCGCCGTCTGGCTGGTCTGGAACTATTACATGCAGTCACCGTGGACGCGTGACGGTAAAATTCGCGCCGAACAGGTCGACATCACCCCGCAGGTATCCGGTAGCATTCTGCACCTCAACGTGAAGGATAATCAGTTTGTGAAGGCCGGTGACGTTCTGTTCGAAATAGACCCAACGCCGTGGAAAATCACCGTCATGAACGCCGAAGCAAAATGGGCCAAGGCGCAGTCCGACCTACTGCGCGCAAGCCATGAAGTGGAACGTCGACGGGGGCTGTCGCAAAATGTTATCTCCGCTGAAGACCTTGATACCGTCAACATCGCGCTGAAAGTCGCGCGGGCCAATGCAGACGCCGCTAAAGCCGAACTGGACCATGCCCGCTGGCAGCTGGCGCAAACCGAAGTCAAAGCGCCGGTCGACGGCTGGGTCACCAACCTTACGACCCGAGCAGGCAACTATGCCGCGGTCGGCCAGCCGGTTTTCGCCCTTATCGACAGCCACTCATTTTATGTTGTCGGCTATTTTGAAGAGACCAAGCTGCGGCATATCCGCGAAGGCGACCGCGCAGATATCGTACTCTATAGCGATAATAAAAAGTTACAGGGTCACGTTTCCAGCATCGGTCGCGCTATCCACGATCAGAGCCTGGCCACGGATGGAACGCTGGTTGCAGACATCAAGCCAACCATCCCCTGGGTGCGCCTGGCCCAGCGCGTCCCGGTTCGCATTGCGCTTGATCCACAGCCTGCGGATACCATCCTGATCGCGGGCACCACGTGCACGGTGTCAATTACAGGCCGTCAGCAATGACCCTGCCCACGCTGACGTGGAGCGCATTGCCCTGGTTTAAAGCCACCGTTCCTCAGTGGCGCTACGCACTGCGCAACGCGATCGCCATGTGTCTGGCGCTGACTTTCGCCTACTGGCTGAATCTTGACGAACCGTATTGGGCCATGACCTCCGCTGCGGTGGTCAGCTTCCCCACCGTCGGCGGCGTCATCAGCAAAAGCCTGGGCCGCATCGCGGGCAGCCTGCTGGGCGCCAGCGCCGCGCTGCTTATCGCCGGGCACACGCTGACCGACCCGTGGCTCTTTTTGTTCGCGATGTCTGGCTGGCTGGGTTTTTGCACCTGGGCCTGCGCGATGTACAGCAATAATGTCGCCTACGCCTTCCAACTGGCGGGCTACACCTGCGCCATCATTGCTTTCCCGATCATTAACGTGGTCGACGCGACTAAACTGTGGGAGATAGCCCAGGCACGCGTTTGTGAAGTGATCGTCGGTATTCTGTGCGGCGGGCTGATGATGATGATTTTGCCCAGCACCTCCGACGGCAGCGCGCTGCTTACCGCGCTGAAAAATATGCACGCGCGTCTGCTTGAGCATGCCAGTATGCTGTGGCAGCCGGTGACCACCGACGCCATCCGCAGCGCCCACCAGAGCGTCATCAGTCAGATCCTGACCATGAATCTGCTGCGCATTCAGGCCTTCTGGAGCCACTATCGTCTGCGTCGGCAAAATGCGCTGCTCAACTATCTGCTGCACCAGCAGCTGCGCCTCACCAGCGTTATCTCCAGCCTGCGGCGGCTAATGCTCAACTGGCCCAATCTGCCAAATCATGTTCGCCCTGTGCTGGAAACCTTGCTCCAGGCGCTGGCGTCTCCGGGCTGTGACGCCTACACCGTCGCGCGTATTATCGCCCCTCTGGCCCCCGTCGATCCGCAGGATTATCGCCACCATGCCTTCTGGGATCGCCTGCGCTATTTTTGTCGTCTGTACCTTAAAACCAGTCGCTGGCTTCAGCGGCTGGAGAACGCAACGGCGGTCACAGAGTTTTCCGTCCCGGCTGCGCCCGCGCTGATGCGCCATACCGATCACGCCGAGGCGGCCTGGAGCGGTATCCGGACCTTTTTCGCCCTGGTCAGCGTGGGAGCATTAAGCATCAGCACCCAGTGGGAGTCCGGCGCGGCAGCGCTGACGCTGGCAGCCATTTGCTGCGTGCTTTATTCCAATGTCCCCTCGCCGTTCAGCTCTCTCACGCTGCTGATGCGCACGCTGATTCTGCTGTCATTCTTTAGCTTCGGCGTTAAGTTTGGCCTGATGGTGCAAATTAACGATCTGTGGCAGTTCATGCTGTTCTTATTTCCACTGCTACTGACCATGCAGCTGTTAAAGCTACAAATGCCGAAACAGGCACGGCTGTGGGGATCGCTGATCGTCTTTATGGGTTCGTTTATCGCCGTGACTAACCCACCGGTGTATAACTTCGCCGATTTTCTCAACGATAATCTGGCCAAGATTATCGGCGTCGGGCTGGCGTGGCTGGCATTTGCGGTACTGACGCCCGGCTCGGACGCGCGCAAAAGTCGTCGCCATATTCGCGCGTTACGCCGTCACTTTGTCGATCAGCTCAGCCGTCACCCGTCAAACCGCGAACATGAGTTTGAATCTCTGGTTTATCATCATGTTAGCCAGCTCAGCGCGAGCCAGGATGACGCCGCGCGCCGCTGGCTGCTGCGCTGGGGCGTGGTGCTGCTGAACTGTTCGCACGTGGTGTGGCAACTGCGAAGCTGGGAGGCGCGCTCGGACCCGCTGTCGCAGGTGCGCGATATGTGTATTAGCCTGCTGCGGGATGTAATGAGCGAACGCGGGGTGCAGCAACGACCGTTAGCCGCAACCCTTGAAGAACTGCAGCGAATTTGCGCCGCCCTGGCCCATCATCACCAGCCTGCTGCTCGTGAACTGGCGTCCATCGTCTGGCGGCTGTACTGCTCGCTATCGCAGCTTGAGGCGGCACCGGCACCCGATACGCTGACCGAGCAAACGGCGTAAAAACGACAGCAGGCGGCAGCGCCTGCTGTTTAGACATTACGGCACGTCGTAGCCCAATGCAGCTTTACGAATGCGGAACCACTGCTGACGAGACATATCGAGAGACTGCGCGACAATTGCCGAACGCACGCGCTCAATTTTCCCGGAACCGATAATCGGCAGCGGCTGCGACGGCAGGCGCATGACCCACGCGTAGACCACCTGTTCAATGCTCCCGGCATTCAGCTCATTCGCCACCTTTGCCAGCTCATCGCGCAGCGGCTGGAACGCGTCGTCGTTAAACAGGCGACCACCGCCCAGGCATGACCAGGCCATCGGACGAATACGCAGTTGCTGAAGCTGATCCAGCGTGCCATCCAGCAGCGTCGGCTGATGAACAGGCGAAATTTCAACCTGGTTCGTCGCCAGCGTGAACGGCAAACGCGACTGCAGCAGCGCAAACTGCGCTGGCGTAAAGTTTGACACCCCAAAATGACGCACTTTGCCGCTCTGATGCAGCGCCGTAAACGCCTCGGCCACTTCGTCCGCATCCATCAGCGGGTCCGGACGGTGGATAAGCAACAGGTCAATAACATCGGTCGCCAGATGACGCAGTGACTGTTCAGCGCTGTGCACAATGTGCTGGCGATCGGTAATGTAATGCCCGATTGCATGTTCCGGTTTTGCCGTGGTGGCAATACCGCATTTGGTGACAATTTCCATCCGTTCACGCAGGTGCGGTGCTAGCTTCAGGGCTTCACCGAACGCCGCTTCACACTGGTAGCCGCCGTAGATATCGGCGTGGTCAACGGTCGTCACGCCAAGATCCAGATGCGCTTCCATAAAGCTGGCAAGCTCACGCGCGGACATATTCCAGTCCATCAGACGCCAGTAGCCCATGACGAAGCGTGAAAATTCCGGCCCCTGCGGCGCCAAAGTAATACGTTGAACCATAACCACTTCCTCAACAAAAAAGTTGGATTGAGTATACGCACTTTTGCGCTTAAAACAGTGAGGGCTGCTGAGGATCTTCCGTTGGATTCGCTTTCGCTGCGCGCAATTTGCGCAGTAGCCGCTGGCGACATAGCCGCAGCACTTCCTGTTTTTGCGCATCGCTCATCGTCTGCCAGTTAAAACGCTCGTCGCGACTACGAAAACAGCCGCGACAAAAGCCGCGTTCGTCCGACTGACAAATTCCCCGGCACGGACTTTGAACCGGGAAAAACTCCAGTTGCTCTGCCACGTTAGCCTCCCCATTACCTCGTCATTCCTTCATTGAAGACGTTTACTTCCCAGTACGCAACTTTTATCCCCTTTCGTGCTCATCTGGCGAGATGGGGCAAAAAAAATTTGCATTAGACCAATCGGTCTATTACAGTGCCTGCTATGAGCAAATCCATTGAACATGATACCCGTGAACATATCCTGGCAACCGGCGAGCGTCTTTGCATGCACCGCGGTTTCACCGGGATGGGCCTGAGCGAACTCCTGAAGACGGCGGAAGTGCCGAAGGGATCGTTCTATCACTATTTTCGTTCAAAAGAAGCCTTTGGCGTGGCCATGCTGGAGCGGCATTTTGCTGATTATCACCAGCGCCTGACGCAGCATTTCACGCAAGGGGCCGGTAACTACCGTGACCGCTTGCTGAACTACTACCAGCACACGCTTGAACAGTTTTGCCAGCAGGGTTTGATTAGCGGTTGTCTGACCGTCAAGCTGTCTGCTGAGGTGTGCGATCTTTCTGAAGATATGCGTACCGCCATGAATAAAGGTGCTAGCCAGATTATGGTTCTGCTCGCGCAAGCGCTGGAAAACGGCCGCCGTGAAGGCTGCCTGACGTTCAGCGGTGAAGCCGCCATGACAGCCCAGGTGCTCTATTCACTGTGGCTGGGGGCGAACCTGCAGGCAAAAATTTCGCGCAGTTCTGCACCGCTGGAAAGCGCGCTGACGCACGTCAGAAATCTGATTGCTGCGCCGGAATAATCCCGGCGTTTTTATTTCGTAAATTGCTAGACGACCGGTCTACTTAGGAGTCACCATGTCACAAGAAAAACTGTTTACCCCACTGAAAGTGGGTGCGGTTACCGTCCCAAACCGCGTGTTTATGGCCCCGCTGACGCGCCTGCGTAGCATCGTGCCAGGCGACATTCCCACTCCGCTGATGGCCGAGTACTATCGCCAGCGCGCCAGCGCAGGCTTGATTATCTCTGAAGCCACTCAGGTTTCCGCCCAGGCCAAAGGCTACCAGGGCGCGCCGGGTCTGCACAGCCCAGAGCAGATTGCCGCGTGGCAGAAAATTACCGCCGGCGTGCACGCTGAAAACGGCCGTATCGCCGTACAGCTGTGGCACACCGGGCGTATTTCACACAACAGCCTGCAGCCAAACGGTGAAGCGCCTGTTGCCCCTTCCGCGCTGAGCGCCGGTACCCGCACTTCGCTGCGTGATGAAAATGGTCACGCGATTCGCGTCGATACCTCTATGCCACGCGCGCTGGAAACCGCTGAAATTCCGGGGATCGTGAACGATTTCCGCCAGGCGATTGCCAACGCTCGTGAAGCCGGATTCGACCTGGTTGAGCTGCATTCTGCTCATGGCTACCTGCTGCACCAGTTCCTTTCTCCGTCTTCTAACCACCGTACCGATCAGTATGGCGGCAGCGTTGAAAACCGCGCGCGTCTGGTGCTGGAAGTGGTGGATGCCGGGATTAAAGAATGGGGTGCCGACCGCATCGGTATTCGCGTGTCGCCGATTGGTAGCTTCCAGAACGTCGACAACGGTCCGAACGAAGAAGCCGATGCGCTGTATCTGATAGAAGAACTGGGTAAACGCGGTATTGCCTATCTGCATATGTCCGAACCTGACTGGGCGGGTGGCGAGCCGTATAGCGATGCCTTCCGTGAGAAAGTACGCGCACGTTTCCATGGCCCCATCATTGGTGCGGGTGCCTATACGCCAGAAAAAGCCGAGGAGCTGATTGAAAAAGGGCTGATTGACGCCGTTGCTTTTGGCCGCGCTTATATTGCCAACCCGGATCTGGTCGCTCGCCTGCAGCACAAAGCCGAGCTGAACCCACAACGCCCGGAAAGCTTCTACGGCGGCGACGCGGAAGGCTACACCGATTACCCAACCCTGTGATCCTGCATTGATAGCGGCGGCCTTCCGCCGCTATACTAGTCAGATTATTCATAAGTAAGGACGAGGGATATCATGCGTTTACTGCATACCATGCTGCGCGTCGGCGACCTGCAACGCTCCATTGATTTTTACACCAAGGTGCTGGGCATGAAGCTGCTGCGCACCAGCGAAAACACCGAGTACAAATACTCGCTGGCCTTTGTGGGCTACGGTGACGAACGTGATGAAGCGGTGATCGAGCTGACCTATAACTGGGGCGTAGACAAATACGACCTGGGCAACGCATACGGTCATATCGCGCTGAGCGTTGATAACGCTGCCGAAGCCTGCGACCGTATTCGTCAGAACGGCGGCAACGTCACTCGTGAAGCCGGCCCGGTAAAAGGCGGCACCACGGTGATTGCGTTTGTTGAAGATCCGGACGGTTACAAAATCGAACTGATCGAAGAAAAAGATGCCGGCAAAGGTCTCGGCAACTGATTTTCTGCGGGTGCTTTTAGCACCCGTTTTTTCCCCCTGCCTTTCCAAGCCGCGGCAAAATTTGCCATAATGCGCGCTACTTTTTCTGAGTTAAGAGATTCTGATGTCCGACAATGCGCAACTTAATGGTCTATGCGACCGTTTTCGTGGGTTTTATCCAGTGGTGATTGATGTTGAAACCGCCGGATTCAATGCCAAAACGGATGCCCTGCTCGAAATAGCGGCAATTACGTTGAAAATGGATGAGCAAGGCTGGCTGATGCCGGACAACACGTTACATTTCCACGTTGAACCGTTTGAGGGAGCGAACCTCGAGCCGGAGGCGCTGGCGTTTAACGGGATCGATCCGAATAACCCGCTGCGTGGCGCGGTCAGCGAATACGATGCGTTGCACGCCATCTTCAAAATGGTACGCAAGGGTATTAAAGATAGCGACTGTAACCGCGCGATTATGGTGGCCCACAACGCGACGTTCGATCATAGCTTTATGATGGCTGCCGCCGAGCGTGCATCGCTGAAACGCAACCCTTTCCATCCATTCGTGACCTTCGACACCGCCGCGCTGAGCGGGCTGGCGTTGGGACAGACGGTTTTATCGAAAGCCTGCGCTGCGGCAGGTATGAATTTCGACAGCAGCCAGGCCCACTCTGCCCTGTACGATACCGAGCAGACCGCCATTCTGTTCTGCGAGATCGTCAACCGCTGGAAACGTCTGGGCGGCTGGCCGCTGCCCGTCGTTGCGGAATAACGCAAAAAAAAGCGACCTGACGGTCGCTTTTTTATTTCTGCATAGCACTCCCCGATGCCGCGCAACGCGCCATCGGGATTGAAGATTTATTCCGCTTTTGGCTCTTCCGCTTTATACTTCGCCGCGGTTTCTTTGATCAGCGGCTGCAGTTCGCCACGCTGATACATTTCAATGATGATATCGCAGCCGCCAACCAGCTCGCCGTCAACCCACAGCTGCGGGAAGGTCGGCCAGTTTGCATATTTTGGCAGTTCGGCACGGATGTCCGGATTCTGCAGGATATCAACATAAGCAAAGCGTTCGCCGCAGGCAGACAGCGCCTGAACGGCCTGCGCAGAGAAACCGCAGCTTGGCAGCTTCGGGGAGCCTTTCATGTACAGCAGGATCGGGTTCTCAGCGATCTGGCGCTGAATTTTTTCAATTGTTTCGCTCATTGTCTTGCTTCCTCAAACTTCTTTTTACGGCAGTAGTCCACCATTGTAACGTTTTGCGGCCTGAACAGAAAATAACATTTTATTCACGCCTTATTATTTTATCCTCTGCGCATTGAAGTTGCCTTATAAATATGTGTTTATCGGCAGCTGGATGAAAAACCTGCTCATTTTTTAGCTCAAGCTGTATCAAATGATGTTTTTTTTTGCACTTGCTAACGAAACAGCGTTTTGGGATGAAAAACACTATTAACATTTCGTGTTTTTATGGATTAGAATCGATGGGTTTTGTAAACCATACCCAGGCAAGGATATTTAGCCTGCATACTCAGAGGGTTGTTCAGTGGCGCAGATAAAAAAATGGTCGATCACGCTCTGTGCATTGTTGTTTACATCGTTATCGTTCACGCCGTTGGCGCATGCAACAGGGCATGCCAAAACACCGACGGCGCAAAAATCACTTCCCGTTAAGGGCAGTGAACGCAAGAAAAAGAATACGGTCAGCAAATCAACCAGCAAGAAAAAAACCAGCACCGTCGCGAAGAACAAAACCGCACCCGCGGTCAGCAAAGCGAAAAAGGCCGCTACCCCTTCACGTAAAACGGTCGCCAGCAAAACCCGCAAAGCCAGCGCGGTAAAAACCGCTAGCGTCGTGACAACCTGCAAGACGACCCGCAAAGGGCATAAAAAAACCTGTACCACCAGCAAAGTAGAAAGTCAGCCCACCACCATCGCCCAGGCGCATAAAGTTCGCGTGCAGAAAGCGCAAAAAACCGCCATGAACAAACTGATGGGCCAGTTGGGTAAACCCTACCGCTGGGGCGGCAACTCGCCGCGTACCGGTTTCGATTGCAGCGGTCTGGTTTACTATGCTTATAAAGATCTGGTGAATATCCGTATTCCGCGTACCGCTAACGAAATGTACCACCTGCGCGATGCCCGCCCGGTTGACCGCAGCGAGCTGGAAAGCGGTGATTTAGTCTTCTTCCGGACCCAGGGTCGCGGTACTGCCGATCACGTCGGCGTGTATGTTGGTAACGGTAAATTTATCCAGTCGCCTCGCACCGGTCAGGACATCCGCATTACCTCGCTGAGCGAAGACTACTGGGTACGCCACTATGTCGGCGCCCGTCGCGTGGTAACCCCGAAGACGATTCGTTAATTACTTACCCCGTTTGTTAATAAACGGGGTAAGCTTATCTTTTATCTCACCTTTTAATTTGCTACTCTATCCCCACTCAATACAAGGTTATTGAGAGTAAAAATAATAAAAGGAGAGTAGCAATGTCGTTCGAATTACCTGCATTACCGTATGCCAAAGACGCCCTGGTTCCGCATATTTCTGTGGAAACGCTTGAGTATCATTATGGTAAACACCACCAGACTTACGTCACCAACCTGAACAACCTGATCAAAGGCACCGCCTTTGAGGATAAAACGCTCGAAGAGATCGTACGCACCTCTGAAGGCGGCGTGTTCAATAACGCGGCTCAGGTCTGGAACCACACCTTCTACTGGAACTGCCTGGCGCCGAACGCCGGCGGCGAACCGACCGGTGCCGTTGCAGAAGCGATTAACAAATCCTTCGGCAGCTTCGCCGACTTCAAAGCCCAGTTTACCGATGCCGCAGTGAAAAACTTCGGCGCAGGCTGGACCTGGCTTGTGAAGAAAGCAGACGGTTCTCTGGCCATCGTATCCACGTCTAACGCCGGCACCCCGCTGACCACCGACGCGAAGCCGCTGTTGACCGTCGACGTGTGGGAACATGCTTACTATATTGACTACCGCAACGCCCGCCCTAACTACCTGGAGCACTTCTGGGCTCTGGTGAACTGGGCGTTCGTGGCTGAAAATCTGGCTGCGTAAGCACAAAAAACCCGGCGTTGCCATGCTTCGCCGGGTGATATGCCATCGCGCAGAAGGCTTGCCTTCTGCGTTTTTTTTACTCGCTGACCAGCGCCTGCGCACCACGGCGACGGCCGCTGAAGAACACGACCGCCAGCGCCAGCGCAGCAACGATCGCCCCCATCACCGGTACAAAGCTGTAGCCCAGCCCGCCCGATATAACCGCACCGCCGGCCACGGCCCCCAGCGCATTACCGAGGTTAAACGCGCCAATATTCACCGACGACGAAAGCCCCGGCGCTTCGTGTGCTACCCGCATCACGCGCATCTGTAGCGGCGGCACCACGGCAAACGTTGCCGCGCCCCACACCACCATGCTAAACGCCGCCCCCACCTGGCTCTGCGCCAGCCAGGGAATGGCCAGCATAATGGCCATCAGCAGCAGCAAGAAACCTTTGAGCGTACCGCTAACCGAGCGGTCAGCAAATTTGCCGCCAAGGAAGTTGCCAATAGAGAAGCCAACGCCAATCAATACCAGCATCAACGTAATAAATCCCGGCGTGGCGTGCGTCAGGGTCCGCAATACCGGCGAAATGTAGGTATAAAGCGTAAACATCGCACCAGCGCCGAGCACGGTGGTCAGTAAGGCAGAAAGTACCTGTGGGCGCACCAGTACCGCCAGCTCACGCTTAACGTCCGGTTTTTCCCCTGCCCCACCCTTCGGCAGCGACAGCCACAGACCCGCCATGGCGACAATCCCAAGGCCAGCCGTCGCCAGGAACGACATGCGCCAGCCAATGGTTTCACCCAGCCAGGTCGCCGCCGGAACGCCGCCGATATTGGCAATCGTCAGGCCCATAAACATGGTCGCTACCGCGCTCGCCTGCTTATGCTTTGGCACAACGCTCGCGGCAACCACCGACCCCAGACCAAAGAACGCGCCGTGGTTGAGGCTGGTAATAATGCGCGACAGCATCAGCGTGGTGTAGTCAGGCGAGATAGCCGACAGCACGTTACCAAGGGTAAAAATCGCCATCAGGAAAATCAGCGCATTGCGCCGCGCGCGATGAGACAACAGCAGCGTCATCAGCGGGGCCCCGACCATCACGCCCACGGCGTAGGCGCTGATCAACATTCCAGCGGCGGGAATAGAGACGTCAACGCCCTTCGCAATGACCGGCAGCAGCCCCATGGGCGAGAATTCGGTGGTCCCTATGCCAAAGGCGCCAATCGCCAGGGCAAGCAGGGGATAATTGACTTTCATGCAAAAACTCCGGTTGGCCGCGCACAGCTGGCGGCATGACAACATAGGACAAAAGCATGACATCAATCACAGAAAATCAGAAGTGTACAAAACAGCAAAAGATTATTGCTAATTTGATAACAATTGACGGGAGGGAGCGAACTCCCTCACCGGAGGAATTAATGCAATACGGCGGTCAGTGCAGCGGCAACAATGAGCGCAAGCGTAATAATGGTAGTGGTGAGCGACAGCTTAAGTTCGGTACTCATCAATTTTTCTCCTTTTTATTGCCACAGTGAAACTGAGCTTACTCATTTTTGCACAGATAATCGTAAAAATCTTCACAGATTTAGCAGGATGTTGTTTTTTGCTCTTCCACTTTGCGTCGGGATACGTCAAAATTCGACGCTTATTTATAAGCGTACCGGCCATTGACCCCCTCCTGTCGTCCTGTATCGTTTTCCCGGCGAATCGCAATTCACAAAATTGCGTCAGGGTGTGTGAAGGCAAACGTTTTCCTTTCGATTTTTTCAGGGGCAGGCCAGGGTCTGGAGTGAGATGGAATGGCAACAATTAAAGATGTAGCGAAGCGCGCAAACGTTTCCACTACAACCGTATCACATGTAATTAACAAAACGCGTTTTGTCGCCGAAGAGACGCGTGAAGCGGTCTGGGCGGCGATTAAAGAACTGCACTACTCGCCGAGCGCCGTTGCCCGCAGCCTGAAGGTCAACCACACCAAATCCATTGGTTTGCTGGCCACCAGCAGTGAAGCAGCCTATTTTGCCGAAATTATTGAGGCCGTAGAGAAAAACTGCTTCCAGAAAGGGTATACCCTGATCCTCGGCAACGCGTGGAACAATCTTGAGAAGCAGCGCGCGTACCTGTCAATGATGGCGCAAAAGCGCGTCGACGGTCTGCTGGTCATGTGCTCAGAATACCCGGAGTCACTGCTCTCCATGCTGGAAGAGTATCGTCACATTCCAATGGTGGTGATGGACTGGGGCGAAGCCAAAGCCGATTTTACCGACTCGGTTATCGATAACGCCTTCGAAGGCGGTTATATGGCGGGCCGCTATCTGATCGAACGCGGCCATCGCGATATCGGCGTGATCCCGGGCCCGCTGGAGCGCAATACCGGCGCAGGCCGTCTGGCAGGCTTTATGAAAGCGATGGAAGAAGCGCAGATTAACGTACCGGCAAACTGGATTGTTCAGGGCGACTTTGAACCAGAATCCGGCTACCGGGCGATGCAGCAGATTCTGTCCCAGCACCCGCGCCCAACCGCCATCTTCTGCGGCGGCGATATTATGGCCATGGGCGCACTGTGTGCCGCCGATGAAATGGGGCTGCGCGTGCCGCAGGATATTTCGCTGATCGGGTATGATAACGTGCGTAACTCACGTTTCTTCACCCCCGCGCTGACCACTATCCATCAGCCGAAGGACTCGCTTGGCGAAACGGCCTTTAACATGCTGATGGATCGCATTGTCAGCAAGCGCGAAGAGTCACAGTCAATTGAGGTGCACCCGCGCCTGATTGAGCGTCGTTCTGTGGCCGACGGTCCGTATCGCGACTACCGCCGTTAATCGCGTTCTGCGAGCGCCCTATACGGGCGTTCGCAGCCACTCCTCGTTCAGCGTCTCACTATCCCCCAGGTACTCCAGCAGCCAGCTTAATGCCGGTGACGCTTCACTTTGCTGCCACGTGAGGCAACAGGCGGCATCCGGGAACGGGTTCTCCAGCGTCAGTGCGACCCACTCTCCGCTCTCCAGCCATGGCTGAGCCAGATGCCCCGGCACCATCGCCGCACATAAGCCGGCGGAAATACAGGTTTCTGACGACGCCCAATCCGGCACCACCACGCGTTTTTGGTTATCCAGCAGCCAGGTCGTACGCTTAGGCAGCGAACGCGAAGTATCCTCGCGCACCAGTGACGGCCAGTTGCGCAGCACATCATCGCTGAGCGGCCCATCCAGACGCGCCAGCGGATGTGCGCTGGACACCACGCAGTGCCAGTTGAGCATTCCCATATCCCGAAAAGCAAAGCGCCCCCCGACCGGAATCGCCTGCGTGGCGCCAATCGCCAGCTCGACGCGGCCGTCCGCCAGCGCATCCCATACGCCGTTAAAGACTTCCTGGTAAACAATCAGCTCAACGTCGCTAAAGTGACGGTAAAAATCGACAATCAGCTGGCGCGTACGCTGTGGCTTAACAATATTATCAACGGCAATCGCCAACTGGCCACGCCAGCCGTTGGCAATCTGCTGGCACTGCTGGCGGGTGATCTGCATTTTTTTGATAACAGACCGCCCTTCTTTCAGGAACCATGCCCCGGCAGGCGTTAATTCCACGTCGCGATGACGGCGTTCAAACAGCGGTACAGCCAGCCACTCTTCCAGCTGTCGTACCGTATAGCTTACCGCAGAAGGCACACGATGCAGTTCCTGCGCGGCGGCGCTAAAGCTACCGTTACGCGCTACCGCATCAACGACTTCAAGAGAATATTCAGACCACATTTTCTGCCTGCAAAAAATTTGAATCCATGACTCAAATATTAGCGTTTCACAACCCTGAATGCACTCTCTACACTCGGCGGCAAGGTTAATATCAGATAATAAAGGGCAATTTATGCAACCTGGGAAAGGATTTTTAGTCTGGCTCGCGGGGCTGAGCGTGCTGGGTTTTCTGGCCACCGACATGTACCTGCCTGCTTTTGCTGCCATTCAGCAAGACCTGCAAACGCCGGCCTCGGCGGTCAGCGCCAGCCTGAGTTTGTTCCTGGCCGGCTTCGCCGTCGCGCAGCTGCTGTGGGGGCCGCTGTCTGACCGCTATGGCCGCAAACCCATTCTGCTGGCGGGCTTAACCATTTTCGCCGTGGGCTGTCTGGGGATGCTGTGGGTCCGTGACGGCACTACCCTGCTGGTGCTGCGCTTTGTGCAGGCGGTCGGTGTATGCGCCGCAGCCGTTACCTGGCAGGCAATGGTCACCGACTACTATCCGGCCCAGCGTACTAACCGCATTTTCGCAACCATCATGCCGCTCGTCGGGCTGTCACCCGCGCTGGCACCGCTGCTTGGCAGCTGGCTCCTGGTCCACTTTGACTGGCAGGCCATCTTTGCGACGCTGTTTATTATCACGCTGGTGCTGATGCTGCCGGCTTTTCGTCTCAAGCCCGCGCACAAAAAGCACGCCGTCAACGGAGAAAAGCTGACGTTTATGCGCCTGCTGCGCAGTAAAGACTATCGCGGTAACGTACTTATCTACGCCGCCTGCTCCGCCAGCTTCTTTGCCTGGTTGACCGGCTCGCCGTTTATCCTGCACGAAATGGGCTATAGCCCGACCGTCATTGGCCTGAGCTATGTGCCGCAGACAATCGCGTTCCTGATTGGTGGCTACGGTTGTCGCGCCGCACTGCAAAAATGGCAGGGTTCACAGCTGCTGCCATGGCTGCTGGTCGGGTTCGCACTGAGCGTCGTGGGAACCTGGGCCGTCGGCCTGGCCCAGGATGTGTCGCTGACCGCACTGCTGATTCCGTTCTGCGTGATGGCCACCGCTAACGGCGCTATCTATCCGATCGTCGTGGCACAGGCGCTGAAGCCGTTCCCACAGGCCACCGGTCGCGCGGCGGCGTTGCAAAATACGCTTCAGCTCGGTCTGTGCTTCCTGGCCAGCCTGGCGGTATCGACACTGATTGCGACTCCGCTGCTTACCACTACCAGCGTGATGCTGGTAACCGTAGTGCTGGCCGGTATCGGTTACGGCATGCAGCGCGCCGCCCGTCGCGCCGAACGCCAGGCTGACGCCGCTGCGTCCCACGTCTGAATATTCCTCGCATCAATACTTCCATAAATGATTAGGGCGCTAAGTTTTTTTGTTGAATCAAGGCACTTAGCGTCCTATACTGGATCGGCATCACATAATTAGTATACATTGAACTTATTATGCGGAAGCAGGACGGCTTCCCCTTAAACCACGGATTGGCTTTCGGCAAGGGGTTCTTCCCTTCCTCTGTGCTACGTCGGATAGCAGGCTCACGAATTTTTCGTGACATTTCTCACAAACCAGAAAAAAGCGTCTACGCTGTTTTAAGGTTCTGATCATCAGGTCGGGATGGAGAAGCTATGAGCTCATCGTGTATAGAAGAAGTAAGCGTACCGGATGACGACTGGTATCGTATCGTTAGCGAGCTGCTAAACCGAGCAGGCATTGAAATTAACGGCAATGCCTCCTGCGATATTCAGGTTAAAAATCCGCGTCTTTTTAAACGAGTTTTACAGGAAGGTTCGCTGGGTCTTGGCGAAAGCTATATGGACGGTTGGTGGGAATGCGATCGTCTGGATATCTTCTTCGACAAGGTACTGCGCGCCGGACTTGAAAACCAACTCCCCCATCATTTAAAAGATACGCTGCGCGTGGCCGGTGCGCGTTTGTTTAACCTCCAGAGCCGCAGACGCGCCTGGCAGGTAGGCAAAGAGCACTACGACCTCGGCAACGATCTCTTTAGCCGCATGCTCGACCCTTTCATGCAATACTCCTGCGGCTACTGGAAAGAGGCTGAAAACCTCGAGCAAGCCCAACAGGCCAAGCTTGAGCTTATCTGCCAGAAGCTGCAGCTGGCGCCGGGAATGCGCGTGCTGGATATCGGCTGCGGATGGGGTGGCCTGGCAGCCTATATGGCGAAAAACTACGGCGTGACCGTCAAGGGCGTCACCATTTCCGCTGAACAGCAGAAGATGGCGCAGGCGCGTTGTGAAGGGCTGGACGTTGAGATTTTGCTCCAGGACTACCGCGACTTAAACGATCAGTTCGACCGCATCGTGTCCGTCGGCATGTTTGAGCACGTTGGGCCAAAAAACTACGACACCTATTTCTCCGTCGTTGACCGCAATCTCAAGCCCGATGGGTTGTTTTTACTGCACACCATTGGTTCGAAAAGAACCGACAACAATGTCGATCCGTGGATCAACAAATACATCTTTCCGAATGGCTGTTTACCGTCCGTGCGCCAGATTGCCGTCGCCAGCGAACCACACTTCGTGATGGAAGACTGGCACAACTTTGGTGCCGACTACGATACCACGCTCATGGCCTGGCATAGCCGTTTCCTCGCCAGCTGGCCGGAAATCGCCGACAACTATTCTGAACGATTCAAACGCATGTTCAGCTACTATCTTAACGCCTGTGCGGGAGCCTTCCGTGCGCGTGATATTCAGCTGTGGCAGGTTATGTTCTCCCGTGGGGTTGAACAAGGTCTGCGCGTCGCGCGGTAATCCGGCATTGACGCCTGCGCCACCCGGCGCAGGCGTTTTCCGTTATTCTGCTACCGCCTGCGCGGCAGCCTCTTTCGCGGCCATCACGCGTTCAACGGTATCCACTACCGCCTGCGTTTGCGGATCGATCTCGATATTCACGCGGTCACCCAGACGTTTTTTACCCAGCGTCGTGCGCTCCAGCGTCTCTGGAATCAGGTGCACGCAAAAACGCGTCGCCGTGACTTCACCTACCGTCAGGCTAATACCGTCGATGCCGATAAATCCTTTGTAGAGGATATATTTCATCAGCGACGGGTCCTGGATTTTAAACCAAATCTGTTTGTTGTTTTCAGACGTCAGAATTTTAGCCACTTCCGCAGTGGTCATAATATGACCCGACATCAAATGGCCGCCAATTTCGTCGCTGAACTTCGCCGCGCGCTCAACGTTAACGACGTCACCAACCTTCACATCGCCAAGGTTGGTAATACGCAGCGTCTCTTTCATCAGATCGAAGCTAATCTGGTCGCCGTTGATTTCCGTGACCGTTAAGCAACAGCCGTTGTGTGCAACCGAAGCCCCGGTTTCCAACCCGGCCAGCATAGATTCTGGCAGCGCTACTACGTGGGTGCGGAAGTTCGGTTTCTCATCAATAGACACGATTTTTGCCGTGCCCTGCACAATACCCGTGAACATATCGTCAACTCCTATTAATCATCGTGCCGGCATCGCTACCGGTTCATCTGCTACGCACAATAGCAGTTGATAAAACAGGTTGCCACCTTCCGCGCCGCTCCCCCCTTTTTTTGACTAGATTAATAGCAAATCCCCGCTACAATATCGGAGCAATTCCTCTATTTATTCTTCTTGCTGCCGGTTAAGGCGGCTTATCTGTCTCCCGTACACGGCGTACGGCGAGAATAAATAACAACAATACAGGTGTTCACGTGCAGAAGTACTTTAGCGAAGCGCGTCAGTTATTAGCTCTGGCTATCCCGGTTATCCTTGCGCAGGTAGCACAAACGGCCATGGGGTTCGTTGATACGGTGATGGCCGGCGGTTACAGCGCCACCGATATGGCCGCCGTGGCGATCGGCACGTCTATCTGGCTACCCGCCATTCTTTTCGGCCACGGCCTCCTGCTGGCGCTGACGCCGGTTATCGCCCAGCTTAACGGCTCCGGCCGACGCGACCGCGTCGCGCTTCAGGTTCGCCAGGGGTTCTGGCTGGCCGGTTTTGTCTCGCTGCTGATCATGGTTGTCCTGTGGAATGCGGGCCATATTATCCGCGCCATGCATAACATTGACCCGGCGCTGGCCGACAAAGCCGTTGGCTATCTGCGTGCGCTGCTGTGGGGCGCGCCGGGCTATCTCTGCTTCCAGGTAGCACGTAACCAGTGTGAAGGGCTGGCGAAAACCAAGCCCGGCATGGTCATGGGCTTTATCGGCCTGCTGGTGAACATTCCGGTGAACTATATCTTTATTTACGGGCATTTTGGGATGCCGGAACTCGGCGGCGTTGGCTGCGGTGTGGCAACCGCCTCGGTTTATTGGGTGATGTTCTTCAGCATGCTGTACTACGTCCGCCACGCAGGCTCGATGCGAGATATTCGTCACCACGCGCGTTTTAGCGGCCCGGACCTCACCATTCTGAAGCGGCTGACCACGCTGGGGCTGCCGATTGCGCTGGCGCTGTTCTTCGAAGTGACGCTGTTCGCGGTTGTCGCACTGCTGGTCTCTCCGCTGGGGATCGTGGATGTCGCTGGCCATCAGATTGCGCTCAACTTCAGCTCGCTGATGTTCGTTCTGCCGATGTCGCTGGCGGCAGCGGTGACGATTCGCGTAGGCTTCCGTCTGGGCCAGGGTTCAACGCCCGACGCACAGGTTTCTGCCCGCACCGGCCTGGGCGTCGGCGTATGCATGGCCGTCTGTACGGCAGTATTCACGACGCTGATGCGGACCCATATCGCCCTGCTCTATAACGATAACCCGGAAGTGGTGACGCTGGCGGCACAGCTGATGCTGCTGGCAGCGCTGTATCAAATCTCCGACTCCATTCAGGTGATTGGCAGCGGAATTTTGCGCGGTTATAAAGATACTCGCTCCATCTTCTTTATCACCTTTATTGCCTACTGGGTGCTGGGCCTGCCGTGCGGCTATGTGCTCGCGCTGACCGATCTGGTGGTTGAGCGCATGGGTCCGGCGGGTTTCTGGTGGGGCTTCATTATTGGTCTGACCTCGGCCGCAATCATGATGATGCTCAGAATGCGTTTCCTTCAGCGTCAGCCTGCGGCGGTTATTTTACAACGCGCGGCACGCTAATTGCCCCGCCCGCGCCGCCGTGAACCCACGCGGCGCGGGCCGTACCTTAGTGGTGCAGCATCTCTTCTACAACCTGCTTGCTGGTGAGCTGGTACGGATAGTACGTCGGCCAGTTATCCATCTCAGCCAGCAGCGCTTCCTGCGACTGGTTGCCCATAAAGATATGGAAATGTGCGGATTTACGCGGCGCGATCGTGTGATCGCTGAACTGCACGTATTTCGGCGCAGCGCTTTTGGCATCCTGACACTCAAACAAATAGCGCACCCCTTTTTTGCCTGACGCGTAGGTTAACACCTTGTGCCCGGCATAGCGGTACTGGCAGGCGCTGACCTTGTCACCTACGTGAAACTCCATGACGCCGTTTTCAATGCCAATCATGTTCACGTCCGTCGCGTAACCTTTACGGTAATACTCTTTAATCTGCGCGAACGTTTTGCTGTGGTCTTTTTGCGCTTTCTGGCGGAAAACCGGATCGAGCTCGCCGGACAGCAGCAGCGCATTCACCGACTCCCACACGCCGTCCCAGTCCTCAAGCGGGCGATCCTTCACGTCGCTGACGTCAAAAATGCCTTCTGCTGCCTTCTGCTCTTTTTCCGACAACGGCTTGCCGTGATCGTGATGTCCATGGGCCCATGTTTGCCCGCTCATCAGCAGCGCGCCCATCGCTAGCGCCATTTTTCCCAGATGCTTCACTCGCCTCTTCCTTCTGTGATATTGACAGGATGCAAAACGTTATAACATTACATTTCCATTTTCAACCATCGATGACAAAAATGGCCGGCAGCGTCAGGAGTGATAAAAAGCGTCAAAAGTGGGGGGAATAAAAGCCAGCGAGATCAACGTATTTTGTAAAGCGAAGAAAAATGCGTCAGAGATGGGCAAAAGTTCTCCAGTCGCGTGAAATCACACATTTTCCACTTGCCACAGCCCGCCGCTGCCGCTAATATTCGTCCCCGTTGCCGCAAGCAACAATGCGTTCGTAGCTCAGTTGGTTAGAGCACCACCTTGACATGGTGGGGGTCGTTGGTTCGAGTCCAATCGAACGCACCATTATGCGTTTATAGCTCAGTTGGTTAGAGCACCACCTTGACATGGTGGGGGTCGTTGGTTCGAGTCCAATTAAACGCACCATAACGCGTTCGTAGCTCAGTTGGTTAGAGCACCACCTTGACATGGTGGGGGTCGTTGGTTCGAGTCCAATCGAACGCACCATATCCTCTCGATATGGCGCCTCTCTCTTCTCTTATGTATCACGGCAGCTTGGTTAAGCGCTGTACGCTGATGCCGTCCAGCTTTCCATCCAGCGTTGCCAGAAAATCATCATGGTACGGCATTGCGACGTGCTTTTTCAGATCATCCTCTGATTTCCAGCGCTCGATAAACACGAACGATACCCTGCCCTCGTTCGCCAGCTCACGCACGTCGGGAATGGCCTTACTTTCATGAAGATCGTACTGCAGGCACCCCGCCTCCTGGTGCGTCAGCGGTACCATGGCCTGCGCGGCTTGTCTGATGGTGTCGATATATTCCGGACGGGGGGTGAGAGTGGCAACAATCTTGACTTCGCTCATGTGAGATCCTTCGTGCATTAATGACTACCCCGAGCGGCTTCACGCGGAAACCACCCGGGGACCTGAATTATTCAGGCTAGCAACGGAGTCTCATTTTCGCCAACCCTCGGCCAGCGAACGGCGATTACTTCACCAGCGTTTGTTTTTTCTCAACGTCTTTCAGGCCACCCTCATTGATGGCGTTCTTGTAGCCCATTTTTTGCAGCAGCGTTTCTGCTTTACCCGACTGGTTGCCGGTATTGCAGTACAGGTACAGCGTATCGTTTTTGTCCTGCGTCACTTCGCCAATTCGCGCCGCCAGCTGCTTAAGCGGAATATTCACCGCGCCCTGAACATGCGTTTCCTGATACTGTTCTGGCGTGCGTACATCAATCCAATGCTCAGCGGCCCAGGTCGCGGTAGAGGCCAGCATAACGGTACCGGCAAGCAGGATATTTTTAAGCAGTCGAAGCTGTTTAGACATGATATTTCCTCAAATTAAACGTCACGTCAGATTATAGCCCTCTGATTTATAGGGGATAGCCATCATTCGCGGTAAAAAGGTGACCTGAGTCATGTATCATGACCATTCAGCTCCATGCAAGCCTAGGGCAGCTTTGCGTATTCGTCGTCACTCACCGCTTCAAGCCACTCATTTGAGGCTCCCGGCGCCGGGACTTCAACCGCGATATGGGCAAACCAACTATCGTGCGCCGCACCGTGCCAGTGTTTGGTACCGGCAGGAATATTCACCACATCGCCCGCCTTCAGCTCACGTGCCGCTTCACCCCACGCCTGATACCAGCCCCGCCCACCGGTCACCAGCAAAATCTGCCCGCCCTGATGATGAATGTGCCAGAAGTTACGACAGCCGGGTTCAAACGCTACGTTGCCAATCGTCACTCCCTCACGGGACAGCATGGTCAGGTAGCTGGTTCCGGTGAAATATTGCGCGTAGGCTTCATTTTTTTCACCGCGCGGGAAGGCGCTATTACCATCAAACGGTGTGTTCATCACTGCTCCTGTTGATTAAGAAATTGTTCAAGCACCGCACGCGCGTTTTCAGCCATGGCGGGCAAACATTTTTCTGCCAGTACCGCGATAAACGTCCGCAGTTGCTCCACCGTAATGCCATTATGACGGCTGATGGCGTAGTGACTTTTCAGCTGACTTTCCGCCCCTTGAATGGCCGCCAGCGCCGCGATAGTCGCCAGTTCGCGAGTAGGCCAGTCCAGCACATCGCGCTGGAAGATATCGCCAAACAGATGCGCCTTCAGATAAACGTCTATTGCGGGTGCAAAGTCGAACAGCGGCCCGCTAACCGGCTGCCCGACCAGCCGGGTCTGATTATCCGTTCCCGCAACAAGGCTGTTCCAGTCCTCCGGCGGCAGCGTGGCGCTTTTGCCCTCGTCGTCCACCTTCCCCTGTCGTTTGCGCGCGTCCACAACCGACATAAAACAGCCCAATGCATTCAGGCTGCGTGGAAAACCGCAATAGGCGTAGAGCTGAACCAGCACGTCTTTAATTTCATTAATCGTTAAGCCTGCATCAAGCCCTGCATTTAGCGCCTGATCGAGTTTGTCCATCGCGCCGCAGGCGGTAAATGCTGCAATCGGGATTAGCGCCTGCTGGCGAGCGTTCAGTAAGGTGTGCATATTATGGTCTCCGAAACGGAGCCGTCGCCCCGTCTGAATGTGTGGATGCGAGAATTATAGCGAGCAACGACGATGGCGATTAGCGGGGTAAATCAGAACTGGCCTATGAATAAATTTCATCAATCATGCGGGACGGCAGGAGGGTGAAAAACGAACAGCGCATAACATCAAGCCCAGGCCCTCAGATACCAATAAAAACGGGCCATTCGGCCCGCTAATGATTAACACACTTCCAGCGCCCGCGTACGGGCCCTCTCAGCCTGCTTTCGGTAATGTTCATACCTTGCACAAAACCAGGCTTTCTGCTGCGCGTTCATGTTGCCCGTTACGGCGCTGATGTCGATGGGATGGCCCAACGCGTGCATATGAGCAAAGCTGCGGGCCAAAAAATCAAAATTGGTTAATGCCTGTGGGTCCTGTTTCTGCATTGCATATCCCTCCGAACTGGTTCATTTTTTAAGGTTATATGCTTTCCTGTTTCCAGTATTCGCCTGTTATCGATATCACTTTGAACAATGCGTGCGCATTCCAGTCGCGCTACGTCACATTTTGACCAAGAGTTCGGCAAAAGAGACGGTTCGTGCTGAATAGACGGTCGGCGGCTGTCTGAGTGGGTACATCAATCAACATTTTTGCAATATACTGTGACAAGTGTAGAACAGAGTGAGTACATGACGAATGGAAATTGATCTCGACAATCTGGTTTTTGATGGATTAGACGAAGCGCAGGAACGTAATGCGGAGCGTCTGGACGATGCGGATAAGAAAGCGCAGGCGATTATCGCCGATGACGACTGCGGCGACGCCTGCAAAATCTGATAAAAAACCGGCACCCCGTGCCGGTTTTTTATTATCCCTCTCGCTGCATTCGTCGCATCGCGCAGTGGTAGGCACCATTGCGAACCGAACGCCGCAGGATGGCGGCAATCAAACGCACACCGCCGCGTACCGCACGCCGTTCGATCGGGCTCAGCCGTAAATCCAGCATGTCTTGCGCCCAGCCGGGCAGCAGATCGATTCCTGCCTTGATGAAAATCACCCCGGCGGGCTGCGCCAACCGGCCGGGCAGTCGCGTCGTCATGAGCACCCTCGCCACCTCACGCGTCCGTTCGTCGCAGCGCAGCTGTGGGCGCATTCGCGCCAGATAGTCCGCCACCGCGTCCGGCGTCTTCGGCACGTTTCGCGCGCCCAGCCGCTCGGCGATGCTGGCCGATTCGATAAAATACTGGGCCTGTCGCGCAGGACTCACCACCGTACGCCGATAGCGCAGGTGCGAGGCCATAAACGAACGGCATTCCGCAACGTGCACCCAGGTCAGTAAGTCCGGGTCGTTAGCCGCATACGGCGTACCATCGTTATCTACGCCGTTAATTCGCGCGTGAATCGCGTTGACTTTGGCAATCAATCGCTCGGCGTCTGGCTCGGTCGCAAACGTTGTTGCGGAAATGAACTGGCTGGTACGCCGCAGGCGACCGAAAATATCGTCACGAAATGACGAATGATCCCAAACGCCTGCCAGCGCCAAGGGGTGCAGCATTTGCAGCAGCAACGCGCTGATGCCACCGCACAGCATGGAGGTAAAATCGCCGTGCACCGGCCAGATGGCCGACTGCGGGCCAAACAGTCCCGGATCGCCGATAGGATGCTCGAAGTCTATTTCTTTCAACGCCATCCCCGTCAGGCCCAGTACCTGCTGCTCAATACGCTGACGTAGCCACTCCATTGCCCCCTCCCCGCACGTTAGATTTGACGCGCGTTATCAAGCCACGCGTACACCGCCGCCAGATCCTGCTCGGCCAGCCCGCCCTGCGCTGCGTTCTCCCACAGTGTGGCAATATCGCTCATCATCGGCATCGTGCCTTGCGGCGCGTTTGCCAGCGCCAGACGCGCATCCTTCAGCGCATGCTGTAGCTGCATCTGCGGGGTATAGTCGTTCTCGCGGATCATCGCCAGCTTCCCTTTCACGTACGGTGCTGCCAGCGGGCCGCCTTCCAGCGTTTCCCAAAGCTTGTCCGCCGTGAAGCCAAACTGTTTTGCCAGCTGCATGCTTTCCGCCACGCCCTGCATCATGGCAATCAGCCAGGCGTTGATCACCAGCTTCATTTTCTGGCTGTTACCCACCTCACCGTACCACTGTGTCCCGCGAGAAATCGCGTCAAACACCTGCTGCGCCGCCTCGGCGCGGGTGCGATCGCCGCTGGCCATCACCAGGATCTGCGCATTTTCAGCCGGGGCTTTAGTACCGGATACCGGTGCATCGAGGTAGAGCATATCCGGGCGCAGCGCGTGAAGCTGCGCGACCGCATTCGCGGTTTCCTGAATCCCGATAGTCCCCATCTGGCAGAAAGTCGCCCCCTGCTGGCAGGACGGGGCTACGGCGCGGATCAGCGACTGCGTCGCATCGCCGTCGGTCAGCATGGCGATAACCACCTGCGCATCGGCGACCGCCAGCGCAGGGTTATTACACAGCTGTAACCCCGCGTGCTCGAGGTCCTCGCCACGGCCTGGCGTGCGGTTCCAGCCGTATACCGTGAAGCCTTTTTTTAGCAGATTGGCCGCAAATGCGTGCCCCATTGCGCCCAATCCCAGAACCGCTACCGCGGGCAGTGCCTTCATTTCTCTCTCCTCACATGCTCGGTCGTTTTTTGTAGCCTGATGATTTTCCGGTCATAATGCAACCGGTTAGTCCATCATAGTGTCCGCCGTTGAGGTCTGGCATTAGCGAGGGTTGCGCTATTCGCTTTTTCGCCCACCGGATTTGCCGATGGCTTTGTGAAGATCGTTAATGCGTTTCATGGAGCGTAGCGTGCGCTGCGAAGCCGTCGACGCGACCGACAGCACCAGCATCTCCAGGCACACCATCACCGTCCCGTGCAACGGCACACGGCCGTTTTCACCACGTGGAACATGGATGACCACCTGAGACATTTCGCTAAACCGCGAGTCGGTTGCCTGGGTCAACAAAATCGTCGGAATACCCAAACGTGCGGCCTCGCGCAGGGTCGTCAGCCCTTCACGGTGCGGAGACTTTTGCCCCATCATAATCAGCACATCGCCACGCTGGAGTGAAATTAACTGTTCAGCCAGGCTAAATCCGGTGCGATTAAGGACATACGACGGCAGGCCGATACGGTTGAACATTCGCGCGGTATAGTCGGTGAGAATACCCGATGCCCCAATGCCAAACAGCGCAACCTGACGGGCGTCGCTCAGCAGCGCGACGGCGCGAGCGATAGCCGCACGGTTATCCGGTGTGGCCAGTACTTCACAGGCGCGCAGGTGTCCTTCCAGGACAAAATCAATGCTGGCGCTGACGTCGCTGGTTAGCGTCGCCACGGTAGAGGCCATTTTTTCTGATGACGTGATGGTCGGGCCAAACCAGTGCTGCATCGTTTGCTTAAGGTCACGTAGCCCGGCGAAGCCTAGCGCCTGAATGGCGCGCACCACCGTCGCATCTGAGGTTTGCGTCGCCGCTGCAATCTCCATTGCCGTGTGGTCAAGCACCGCTTCGCGGTTATCGTCAATCCAGTGCGCCACGGCTAATAGCCGTGGCGACAGCTGTGCCGCCCGGTTGCGCAGGCGCTCGCCGAACAAATCTACCCGTTTTTTTTCCTTACGCTGCACGCTCTGGCTCATTTGCCCTCCGAGGCAAGCGGTCTTCCGGCAATCTGGGACTGCACCTGCGCCACCAGCAGGCTCAACGCCGCATACGAGTTGGAGATAACTTCATCGCGCGGCAGCAGGACATAGTGCCCGGTACGGCAGGCGCGCATAAAATCGCACCAGCCCGGCATCACTTTTTCCATCTCATTGAGCTCATCCTGCGGTTTACCGCCGGTGTCGGAGCGCCAGGTGGCAAAGACAAAATCCGCGTCCAGATCCGGCATTTGTTCAGCGCTAACGTCGATTCGCTGTCCGTCGGGAATGCGTTCGATCAACGGCGGGAAATGAAAGCCGGCATCGCGCAGGACGCGGCCCAGTGAGTGGTATGAATGATGTACGGTCACTTTGCCATTATTGGCTTGAATGACCGATACGCTGATATTTTGCGTATCCACGGTCTGCTTGAGCTGCGCAATCTGCGTCTGATAGCGGTGGTCAAGCACCGCCAGCCGCGCCTGAGTGCCGGTAAGCTGCGCCAGTTTGCTGTAAATTCGCGGCGCACTGCCCAATAAATGGTCAATACTGACCGTGGGGGCAATTTTTGCCAACTGCTCTATCGGCACATTGCGGTTAGGCTCGGTGATAATCAGGTCAGGCTTTGCCGCCGCCACGGCCTCAAGATCGATATCAGCGGTGCCAATGAACGCGATGTCGCTATTCTCAAAATCCACGCCGGTGAGTTCGGCGCTGGCGCGCAGATAATGGCTACCGTCCGGCCGCGTACGCCCGTGGCTGGCAACCGGCGGCACGCCGAGTTCAATCAGCGGAATGGTAATATCGAGATCGTGCATCGATACAATGCGTTTCGGGTGCTCAGGCACCTGCACCACCCGCCCCAGATCGTCAGTAAATGCCTGCGTTTGCGCGCCAGCAACGGCGCTTATCAGCCACAAAACGGGCAATAACCCTCGAATGGTCATGGATCCTCACAAAGCGTCGCGGCGACGCCACAGCAGTAAAATAAAGAACGGACAGCCGATCAGGGAAATAATGATCCCCGCCGGAATTTGCAGCGGCGCAAACGCCAGGCGCCCAAGGGTATCGGTGAGCAACACCAGCAGTGCGCCAATCAGCGCACTGCCGGAAAGCAGCGCAACCTGCCCCCCGCGCAGTAAGAAGCGCGCCATATGCGGCGCCATCAGTCCGACAAATCCCAGGCTACCGACGCAGGATACGCTCGCCGCCGTCAGCAGCACCGGCGCGAAAAAGCGCAGCAGGGTCAGGCGCGAAAGGCGCACGCCCAGACTGCTGGCAACCGAATTGCCCAGCATCGCCACATCTGCAGCCCGCGCAGTCAGATACAGAATCACGACCGCAGGCAACGCCCACGCGACGGCCACAGCAAGCAGCGGCCAGGTCGCGGCGTGCAGGCTGCCGGCAAGCCAGGTCATCGCCGTCTGGACATCACGTATATCTGCGGTGGTGACAAACAGCCCCATCGCCGCCGACAGCGCCCATGACACGCCAATACCAATCAAAATAAAGCGCGGCCGTGAAAGATCCCGCGCCAGCACAATCACCAGCAGCGCCACCAGGACACCACCGACCATCCCCACCAACGGCCGCCAGGCCAGGCTTAGCGACGGGAAAACGAGGATCAGCGTCAGCACCACAACGCTGGTGCCTTCTTTTACGCCGATAAGCCCAGGGTCGGCCAGACCGTTACGGGTCATCGACTGCATCGCAGCGCCGGCCAGCCCCAGCATACCGCCGCAGAAAATCGCCATCAGCAGGCGCGGCAGGCGGATATCCCGCACGATATAAAGCTGCTGAGCGTTAAGCGACTGGGGATAAAACAACGCGCGCCCTATGTCGCTGGTAGGGATCGGTAACGAACCGCGCGTTACCCCATAGAGCAACAACAGCGCAATCATCACCGCCAGCAGTGCGCTAATTTTTAATAGCCTTGGGCGTAACAAAACCCGCCAGGGGCCTAGCATCAACGGGCGGAAGCCCGCTTTGGTCACCGCGCGCGTCATTTGAAATACCTCACGGCAATAGCGATAAACACCGGAGCCCCGATCAATGCGGTCATCACCCCCGTGGCGAGCTCCTGCGGGGCCAGCAGCCAGCGGGCAAGAATATCGGCCAGCAGCAGCAGCAGCGCGCCGGTCGGTAGCGCCAGCAACAGCCCAACGCGCACATCCTGCCCGGCCCAGCGACGAATCACATGTGGCACAACCAGCCCAATAAATCCGATCGGCCCGGCGATTGACACCGATGCGCCGCACAGCAGCGCAATCGCCACGACGCCCAGTAGCCGGGTCCGCGCCACCGACACGCCCAGCCCGCTGGCAACGCGGTCGCCCAACGCCAGAATATTCAGCCGCGGCGTCAGGCACGCCGCCATCAGCACACCCAATAGTGCCGGGAGGCAGGCCAGCTGTAGCGAGGGAAAATTCATACCGGCTAAATCACCGGCGAGCCAGGTGCGCATCGCCTGGAGCGTCTGCTCATCCAGGATCAAAATAGAGGCCGTTATCGCTGAAGCAAACGCCGATAGCGCCACGCCGCAGAGGGTTATTTTCATGGCCGTCGCCCCCGCGCGTCCGGCGCAGGCCAGCAACATGACCAGACCAAACAGGGCCGCCGCCCCGCCCGCTGCTGCCAGCGGGCGGCTGATACCCCAGTCGCTAAACGACACCCCTGCCGCCGAGCAGGCCACCACCGCCAGCGTGGCACCGGCGTTCAGGCCGAGGATATGCGGCTCACCTAAAGGATTGCGAATAACGGTTTGTAGCAACAGACCCGCCGCGCCAAGCGACGCGCCGGTGAGCAGCGCCGCCAGCAGTCGGGTTAATCGCAGGCTGACAATAATACGATGGTCAAAATTACGCGGATCGTAGTGGAATAAGGCCTCCACCACGACGCGCGGCGCAATCATCCGCGCGCCAAGGCCAAGATGGATAATCGCCGCCGCGCACAACAGCGCACCAAGCAGCATCAATGCCGAGAACGGACGGAAAGAACGCGGTCGCGCCAGCATGCTTTGCTCCGACATCAGGACAACGCCGAACGCGCGCAAAACGGCATAAACAACGGTTTGCCGGTCTGCGGGTTATGCAACATCTGCACGTCAACGTCGAACACCTGTTTGATCAGCGTCGGCGTGCACGTTTGCTGCTCATCAATCACGCCCGCAATACGCCCCTGCTTCATAAACACCAGCGTATCGGCGTAGTTAACGGCAAAATTGAGATCGTGCAGTACGGTAATGACCGTGCGCCCATGTTCGCGGGTCAGTTGCTGAAGGAGTTCAAGGATCTCCACCTGGTAGCGCAGATCGAGCCAGGTGGTTGGCTCATCCAGTAAAATGGTAGGGGTTTGCTGCGCCAGGGCCATAGCAATCCAGCAGCGCTGACGCTGGCCGCCGGAAAGACTGTCTACCGCCAGATGCGCATATTCCAGCGTCCCGGTCAGCCGAAGCGCCTCTTCCACCGCCAGCTCGTCCTGCTCTGACCACTGACGAATCAGCCCCTGCCAGGGATAGCGGCCACGCGACACCAGTTCAAATACCGTCAAACCTTCCGGGGTCAGCGGCGACTGCGGCAGCAGCCCCAACTGGCGTGCGACCTGCTTTGTCGGTTGCTGATGAATATCGCGACCATCAAGACGTACACAGCCGCCCAGCGGCTTGAGCATGCGCGCAATCGTATTCAGTAAGGTGGACTTACCCGACCCGTTAGCCCCTGCCAGCACCGTCATTTTACCGACGGGCAGCGTCAGGCTGATGTTATCGACAATTCGCTGATTACCGTATCCTGCGCACAGGGATTCCAGCACAATCCCGCTTTCCTGCGGGGTATCTTGCCGCTGAGGCATATTTCGTTCTCTCCGGCCGCAACGACGTGATATCGTTTCGCACTTTAAATAAATCTCATTCTCTTTTGATCATGCAATGACGTAATGTAGTAGTCAAGCTCGCTACATTACCACTTTGCTTCATAAGGTTTTCGAGCGCCGCCGCGTTCCGCCAGACACATCATGAACAATAAAAATATAAATATTCAAATAGTTAAAACACACCACCTCGTTACTCTCGCCCCTGAAAGCCTGCGTTACCTGTGCCTTATAAATTTATTCCTCCATGCATTTACTACTACATTTCGTCATGTTTGAATGATTCTCATTACATATCCGGAACGTTTATAACGCTTGTGAACGGATAGATTTTGCGATTCAGGGCAATGATTTTTATACAATTTGTCTGCCGTCCATCGGCAGATTTTTTATGGGAAACAGAGAGATGACACAGTTATCCCCGACGTTCACGGGAACTACCGGGCGCGCGCTTTTTTCACTGCTTTTTCTGGGGGCGGTCGCGTCCCCTTCGCTGATGGCGGCGGAAGCACAGCCGCAGGGTGACGCGGCAAAAAAAGAAGAATCCATGACGGTGGTCGGCGCGACCGCGCAGGCAGATCGGGACGTGACGGACGGCTACCAGCCGCTCAGCAGCTCGACGGCCACGTTGACCTCAATGCCTATGCTCGATATTCCGCAGGTGGTGAATACCGTCAGCGATCGAGTACTGGCCGATCAGCATGCAACTTCACTCGATGAAGCGCTGTATAACGTCGCCAACGTTGTGCAAACCAATACCCTCGGCGGCACCCAGGATGCCTTCACCCGTCGCGGCTTTGGTGCAAACCGCGACGGTTCGATTATGACCAACGGTCTACGTACCGTATTGCCGCGCAGTTTTAATGCCGCGACGTCGCGTGTTGAAGTGTTGAAAGGACCCGCCTCGACGCTGTATGGCATACTCGATCCCGGCGGGCTGATTAATGTTGTCACCAAACGCCCGGAACGTACCTTTTCGGGTGATATTTCCGCCACCTCCAGCAGCTTCGGCGGCGGTACCGGACAGATTGACGTCACCGGGCCTATCGACGGTACCCGTCTGGCCTATCGCCTGGTTGGTGAATACCAGAATGAAGATTACTGGCGCAGCTTTGGTCAGTCGCGTAGCAGCTTTATTGCCCCTTCCCTGACCTGGTTTGGCGATGACGCCACGGTTAACCTGTCGTGGTCCCACCGGAACTACAATACGCCTTTCGATCGTGGCACAATTTTTGACCTGAATACCGGTCAGGCGGTTAACGTACCGAGTAAAGAACGCTTCGACGAACCGTTTAACATTACCGACGGCAATTCTGACCTCACGCAGTTGAACGCGGAGTACCGTCTCAATAGCCAATGGACCGCGCGTTTCGACTACAGCTTCAGCCAGGATATGTACAGCGACAACCAGGCGCGCGTGATGGCCTATGACGCCAAAACCGGCGACCTGACCCGCCGCGTCGACGCCACGCAGGGTTCAACCCAGCGCATGCATGCCACGCGGGCAGATTTACAAGGAAACGTGGTGATCGGTGGCTTCTATAATGAGCTGCTCACCGGCATCGCCTATGAGAATTATGACCTGCTGCGCACGGATATGATCCGCTGTAAGAATGTTAAAAAGAGCCTTAATATCTACAATCCGGTGTACGGTACGCTGGATAAATGCACCACCGTGTCGGCTGCCGACAGCGATCAGCGTATTCAGCAGGAAACCTACGCCACCTATTTACAGGACGCGTTATATCTGACGGATAAATGGATTGCGGTCGCGGGCGTGCGCTACCAGTACTACACCCAGTATGCGGGCAAAGGCCGTCCGTTCCAGGCAAATACCGACAGCCAGGATGAAAAACTGACGCCGAAATTCGGCCTGGTGTACAAACTGTCGCCGCAGGTCTCGCTATTCGGTAACGTCGCGCAGTCGTTTATGCCGCAGTCCTCTATTGCCAGCTACATTGGCGATCTGCCGCCGGAAGAAGCAACCTCCTACGAAGTCGGCGCCAAGTTCGACCTCTTCGACGGTGTAACGTCGAACGTGACGTTCTTTGATATCCACAAACGCAACGTGCTGTATACCGAAACCATCGGCGATGAAACCTACGCGAAAACCGCCGGGAAAGTCCGCTCACGGGGGATTGAAGTTGACGTTGCCGGTTCATTGACCGACAACCTGAATATTATCGGCAGCTATGGCTACACCGACGCGAAGGTTCTGGAAGATCCGGACTATGCGGGTAAGCCGCTGCCGAACGTGCCGCGCCATACCGGTTCGCTATTCCTGACCTATGACATTCACAACGTCTACGACAGCAATACCTTAACCGTAGGCGGCGGTGGTCACGCTCTGAGCCGCCGTTCCGGCACCAACGGCGCGGACTACTACTTACCGGGTTATGCCGTCGCGGACGTTTTCGCCGCGTACAAAATGAAGCTGCAATATCCGGTCACCTTGCAGGTTAACGTTAAGAACCTGTTTAACAAGACCTACTATACCTCGTCAATTGCCAGCAATAACCTGGGTAACCAGATTGGCGACCCGCGTGAAGTGCAGTTTACGGTGAAAATGTCCTTCTGATCCTGCCGCCCGGGGCCAGCGTACGTGCAGGCTTCGGGCTTTACATACTCTTTCAATCCATCGTCACTTCCCTACAGTATCCTTACGCATAATAGCCACTTTAACTTTTGGACAACATTTGTGACTTTGAGGGATTAGCGCGATGCGACACACACTGCAACTTTCACGCTGGCTGGCCGGGATTGTGCTTGCCGTCAGCGTTGCGCTGCCGGTCAGCGCCAACACCTGGCCGCTGCCGCCGCCGGGTAGCCGCCTGGTGGGTGAAAACCGCTTCCACGTCGTCGAAAACAACGGCGGTTCACTGGAAGCCATTGCGAAAAAATATAACGTCGGTTTCCTGGCGCTGCTGCAGGCCAATCCAGGCGTTGACCCTTACGTACCGCGTCCCGGCAGCGTGCTGACCATCCCGCTGCAGACGCTGCTGCCGGATGTACCGCGTGAAGGCATTGTGCTTAACCTCGCCGAGCTACGGCTGTATTACTATCCGCCGGGCAGCAATACCGTCACCGTTTACCCTATTGGCATCGGTCAGCTTGGCGGCACCACGGTGACACCGACCATGGTCACCACCGTCTCCGATAAACGCGCCAATCCGACCTGGACGCCGACGGCCAACATCCGCGCACGCTACCGCGCGCAGGGCATCGAGCTGCCTGCTGTCATGCCGGCCGGGCCGGACAACCCGATGGGCCATCACGCCATTCGTCTGGCGGCCTACGGCGGTGTGTACCTGCTGCACGGCACCAATGCCGATTTCGGCATCGGTATGCGCGTGAGCTCCGGCTGTATTCGCCTGCGCGATAACGACATTAAAGCGTTGTACGATAAGGTGTCCCCGGGCACTAAAGTGAACATTATTAATACGCCGATCAAAGCGTCTATTGAGCCAAACGGCGTGCATCTGGTCGAGGTCCACCAGCCGTTGTCTGAGCATATTGATGACGATCCGAAAACGCTGCCGATTGTGCTGAATGCCAGCATGCAGGCGTTTAGCCAAAGCGCGGGTACCGATGCGGAAGTGATGAATAAAGTCATGACCGTGCGTTCCGGTATGCCGGTCGATGTGACCCGCCATCACGGCGTCACGCAGCAAAATATGTAGAAAAAACGCTGAAAAGTAAAAGGCCCTGAGCGGGATACGCTCAGGGCCTTTTTTATTGCAGTGACATAAGCATTATGAGGGTTTTAACGCTTATTTATAGATTACCGCAGTGCCGTGGAGGGAGTTCGGACCGCTAACAGAGGTGATGCGGAAAGATTTCGCACCCATTTCGTCAGCTTTCTGCGCTAATTCTTGTTCCAGGGATGCCAGGTTCGGGCCTGCGGATGCGGCAATGTTGCCGACTTTATGCTGGTCTGCCGGAGTGGATTGCACTTCAACAGCGGCAAAACTTGCAAATGACAGAGAGCTCAGTACAGCGGCGATGGCCAGGGTTTTTACGTTTTTCATGATTGTTACCTTGCAGATGAATTTTGTAGGTCAGACGTTATTAACTTAACGATCGATAAGATAATAATAATGAGATCCAGGTCACACGTCAACGTATTTTTATAACGACCGTTTATTTATTATAAATTCATATATTTTTCATACAAATATGATGAATTCGTATTTCTCGGCGGAAGCGCTAGCCCCCGTCGCAGATTATTTTTATAATGACCGTTCACTAATCACCGACTGAGGTAGGCGGCACGATGACAACTGACACGCAAGGTTGCGCGAAAAAAGGCCGTGGGCGACCTAAAGTATTCGACCGGGAAGCGGCGCTTGATAAAGCGATGACGCTATTCTGGCAGTATGGTTACGAAGCAACATCCCTCTCCGACCTTGTCGAGGCTACGGGGGCAAAGGCACCGACGCTGTACGCTGAATTTGTGAATAAAGAGGGGCTGTTCCGCGCCGTTCTCGATCACTATATCAGCCGCTTTGCATCGAAGAATGAAGCCTGTCTGTTTTGCGAAGAACAGACGCTCATTGAAGCGTTACGCAACTATTTCACCGCTGTCGCAACCTGCTTTACCAGCAAGGACACGCCGGCGGGCTGCTTTATGATTAACACCTCGGCGGCCCTGGCGGCGTCTTCTAAAGAGATCGCGAAGACTATCAAGTCACGCCACGCGGTACAGGAGCAGACGCTGAGCCAGTTCCTGCAGCTGCGGCAAGCGCGCGGGGAAATCCCGGCAGAGAAAAACGTCGCCGAACTGGCGCTGTTCCTGGGCTGTATTTTACAGGGCATGTCAATCAGCGCTCGCGAAGGGGCAAGCTTTGAAACGCTGATGCAAATTACGGAAACCACCCTGCGTCTGTGGCCGCAGATGATTGCCGCATAAAAAAACGCCCCGCAGTCGGGGAGACGACGGGGCGAATCGCACACTCATGCTTTTTTAGGCTTTATTCAGTACCAGCTGGCCGTTGCTGTCCAGCGGGATCTGGCTACCAGGCTGTTTATCCATGCGGATTTTTCCCTGCTGGTCGCCGATTTTATAAGTCACATCATAGCCGAGCGTCTTCTCAGACTTGTCATACACCGTCTTACAACGCTGCTCGGTGGTGGTGTAGGTATCGTTGTTCTGCATCGCACCCTGCACCTGATTACCGGCATAGCCGCCGCCCAGCGCACCGACGACGGTGGCAACGTCTTTACCTCGCCCGCCGCCGAACTGATGACCAATGACACCGCCTGCCACCGCGCCCAGCACTGAGCCAGCGATACGATTTTCATCCTGGACCGCACGACGGTGGGTGACCGTCACGTTGCGGCACTCTTTACGCGGGTTTTTTACGGTTTCCTTGATGGGCGTAGCGGAGATCACCTGCGCATACTGCGGGCCGCGATCGAAGACATTCATACTCGCCACGGCAGCCACCCCAAGCGCGGCGGCGACGCCAATACCCATACCCGCCAACATTGATTTATTCACGGGACATCCTCCTTTGTTGCTATTGGTAACAATTGTGCAACTTAAGGTAAATGAGCGCTATCAGACAAAAGCCCAAAAGCAGGATTTTCTCTGGCGAAAGAGGTGTTTGAGAGAATTCTGAAGGCCAACGAGAGGATAAACACGGGTAACGATTTGAAACCTGGAAAGCGTGGCACCATCAGGCTACGTTGGCATGTATTGCCGAATAGCGCTGTGCCAATCCGGCCTGCACGCATCAGAACATGCAGGCCGGGTGCGGAGATTAGTGCAGCTTCAGACGCGGGCGAATGACGCGGTTGATACTTCCCACCAGCATCATCAGACCGGTTTTGCAGTAACCGTGCAGCGCAATCTGGTGCATACGATACAGCGAGATATACACCATACGGGCAATACGCCCTTCTACCATCATTGAGCCGCGCATCAGGTTGCCCATCAGGCTGCCAACGGTCGAGTAGTTGGACAGTGACACCAGAGAGCCGTGATCCTTATAGGTGTACGGCTTCAGCTCTTTGCCTTTCATCTGTGCCAGAATGTTATTCAGCGCACAGGTTGCCATCTGGTGTGCAGCCTGGGCGCGCGGCGGCACAAAGCCCCCTTCAGGACGCGCGCAGGATGCGCAGTCGCCGATCGCATAGATATCCGGGTCGCGGGTGGTTTGCAGCGTCGGCTCCACCACCAGCTGATTAATGCGGTTGGTTTCCAGCCCGCCGATCTCTTTCATAAAGTCCGGCGCTTTGATGCCTGCCGCCCACACCATCAGATCGGCCTGAATATATTCGCCGTCTTTGGTGTGCAAACCGCCCTGGTCTGCGCTGGTCACCATCGTTTGGGTCAGTACGCGCACGCCCATTTTAGTCAGTTCGCTGTGCGCTGCGCCGGAAATGCGCGGCGGCAGCGCGGGCAGAATGCGTTCGCCGGCTTCCACCAGCGTGACGTTCAGCGCTTCATTGCTCAGGCCTTTATAGCCGTAGCTGTGCAGCTGTTTCACCGCGTTGTGCAGCTCAGCCGACAGCTCAACGCCGGTCGCCCCGCCGCCGACAATCGCAATGTTGACCTTGCCATTCGCGCCAAGGTTAGCCGAATATTTCAGGAACAGGTTCAGCATTTCCTGGTGGAAACGACGCGCCTGATGCGGGTTATCGAGGAAGATACAGTGCTCTTTCACGCCCGGGGTGTTGAAATCGTTCGAGGTGCTGCCCAGCGCCATCACCAGTGTGTCATACGCCAGCTTACGCTCCGGCACCAGCAGCTCGCCCTTTTCATCGCGCAGCTCGGCCAGCGTAATGGTTTTTGCTTCGCGGTTGATGTCCATCACCGAACCCAGCTGGAACTGGAAATGATGATTACGCGCATGCGCCAGATAGCTCAGCGCATCTACGCCTTCGTCGAGCGAACCGGTCGCCACTTCGTGCAGCAGCGGCTTCCACAGGTGGCTATGGTTACGGTCTACCAGCGTAATTTTCGCTTTTTTACCGCGGCCAAGTTTGTGCCCCAGCTGAGTCGCCAGTTCCAGGCCGCCAGCGCCGCCACCTACAATTACAATTTTCTTCATTGGCGTAGTCACGAGACCCCCTTAAAATTTATTAACCAATTGTTAATTAAAAGTTATAAATATAGCCTTTAATTAACAACAAGTTACTAACAAGAAACCATTCAGCTGCAATGAGAATAACATGAATGGTGCATTGGTCATACCAAAATTGATGTGTATCAAGTTTTATCGCACAGAAGTTGAACGAACGGCGGCTAAGCCCGTAAAAAACGCCCGTGCCAGGTTAAAAATTAACAAAAAAAAGCCCCGGCGACTCGACGACGCCGGGGCTTTTCCGATCCGCGTTTAACCTAACGTTTTAAACGCTTTGATTCGCTGCAGGTGCGGCGAGATATTCTTGAACTTATGGCCCTGCTGTTCGTCCCAGATGATCTCGTAGTAATGATGCAGCATGTCAGCTGAACGCTGGCTATCCAGCGCGTCATCATGACGAGAGAGAATGGCCAGGCAACGATCGCGGTTTTTCTCACGGAAGTTATTGACGCACTTAGTGGCAATATCCACGTACTCTTCCGGGCGATCTATCTTGCCGTCCATGTTCTCGTTGGGGAACAGATTCGGGTTAAACATCACCTGGCGAATATCACACAGGAAACCGATACGTTCGGCCCAATAGCCACCCAGCCCCACGCCGCAAATCAGCGGACGCTCATCGGCGTTCAGCTGCAGCATTTTGTCCACTTCTTTAAGCAGATGCTGCATGTCATGCTTCGGATGCCGCGTGCTGTAGCTAATCAACCGTACATCCGGGTCGATAAACTGCAGCTGCAGCACTTTTTCATGGTTACCAGGGCTATTCGAGTCAAAACCGTGTAAATAGATAATCATCGCGTCCTCACCACACCATTACTCCCACACCGGGAGGGTTAATGACCAGCCTTCACATCCTGCCAGCGTTCATGGAGTTGTTCCAACTGAGCGCTAACCGTTTTCCAGCGGGCGGAGTCCATCAGTTCCTGACGGCTAAATGAACCTTTATGATACAACTTCGTAACACGCTCTGCGTTGATCGGTGACAGGTTATCCAGCACGCTCACCGCACCTTTACGATTATTGCAGACGAGGATCATATCGCAACCGGCATCGAGCGACGCCTGGCCGCGCTCGGCGTAGCTCCCCATAATTGCCGCGCCTTCCATCGACAGATCGTCAGAGAAAATAACGCCGTTGAACCCCAGCTCGCCGCGCAGTACGGTTTGCAGCCAATGGGCGGAACCGCTGGCTGGACGCGGATCGACCGCATCATAAATAACGTGCGCCGGCATAATCGCGTCCAGCGCATTCTCGGTAATTAACGTCCTGAACACCGCCATATCTTTTGCACGGATGTCCGCTTCCGGACGAGGATCGTGCGGCGTCTCTTTGTGCGAGTCGGCGGTGACCGCGCCGTGGCCCGGGAAATGTTTACCGGTCGTTTTCATACCGGCACTGTGCATACCGTCAATAAAATGGCGTGCCATCGCCAGCGCCTTTTGCGGGTCTTCATGATAGGAGCGCTCGCCGATGGCGGTGCAAATGTGCCCAACGTCGAGCACCGGCGCGAAGCTGATATCAATATCCATGGCGATCATTTCGCTGGCCATCAACCAGCCCGCCTCGGCCGCCATGCGCCCCCCTTGCTCTTCGCCCAGAACGGCGGCAAAAGACTGCGCGGCCGGCAGGCGGGTGAAACCTTCACGGAAGCGCTGCACGCGGCCGCCTTCCTGATCCACGGCCACCACCAGATGGTTACGCGACGCGCTGCGAATCTGGCGTACCAGCTCACGTAGCTGCGCCGGATCGTGATAGTTACGGGTAAACAGAATTAAGCCACCCACCAGCGGGTGCGCCAGAATCTCACGTTCTTCGGCATCCAGCTCGTAGCCTTCCACATCCAACATTACTGGCCCCACACGGCCTCCTTATCATTCTTAAGCTGCTGCCAGGTTTCATTGGCCAGCGTGATAAATTGTTCGTCACCGGTCCGCTGCCAGCGACACTCGTACCAGCCCGCCATCAGCATCAGTACCCATGGTCGCCAGCGCATTGTCTGACGCCAAAGCCGTTCCGGCGGTATTCTCGCCAGCATGGCGTAGGCCTGCACCAGCTGATGACGCTGTTGATTGTCCTTCGTCCACACGGCCGCCAGCTCCAGGGCAACATCACCGTCACCGGCATATTCCCAGTCGATCAGACGTAAACCGTCTACCGTGTGCACAATATTGCCCGCGTGGACATCCATATGCAGCGGCGCCAGCCGTAACGGGCGCGGCTCCCCCTGCTGACGCAGGCGCTGCAAACAGCGAAGCCAGCGCGGGGTTCGTCGCGACGGGCTACACTGCTGCCAGTACTGCTCAAGCAGCGGCAACAAAGCGAGCCGCCAGCCGAATCGGCGCTGCTGGTGTAAATCATACAGGAGAGTGGCCAGCGGTCGAGGCGCCGGGAGCACGCTTTTGATCTCTCCGGCTAAAAAATCGACCGCCATCCAGCCGGGCGTATAAAAGATAGGCTTTGGCGCCAGCGTCGACGGTAGCTGACGCAGCGCATGATACTGGCGAAGGAATTCGCTTTCCGGCGCATCGGGCGCGTGATGCTGGCGTAGCACCAGCCGCCTTTCGCCGCATTGCAGAATACAGCTGCTGCCGCTCAGCCCTGAAGTTTCAGGGCTGGCGACGACGTGATAATGCGGAAATTCGCGTGACAACAGCGCGTCACGCGAGAGCTTACTGTTGCGCAACCGCACCCTTACCTGACCAGACGATTTCACCGCTTTGCACCAGCATCAGCTGCATTTGCAGCGTCGGCGCATTGACGTTGCCGGTGGCGTTGGTATACAGCACATACTGGGCGCCGACGTTGCGGGCAATCCCCATCGCTTTACTGCGCGAACCCAGGCTATCCTGCGGCGACAGGCCCAGCTGTTGTTTCGCTACCGCCAGCTGCTGCGCAGAGACCAGCGTGAACTTGCCGTTCCCCGCCAGCGCATTACGCAGCGCGGTGGTGGCTTCGCCCGCGTTCAGCGAACCGTTGGTGCGGTTGTTGACGCTATCGACCAGCAGAATGCTGCCCGCGTTAACGCCGCCGGTTTGCAGCATTTTTGCGACCAGCGGCTGCGTTGCGCCGTTCCAGTCGTAATGACGCACACGCGGCGTAGGCTGCGCTGGCGTTTCTCCGCCGTGCTCAATCGGCCCCGGCTGCTGCGGAATCGTCGGCACCGTCGGTACCGTTGGCACCGGCTGCTGCGGCTCAACAGGCTGCTGTGGCTGCTGCGGATTCGCCGTCTCTACCGGTGCAGGCTGTTGACGTACCGTACACCCGGCAAGCACGATTGCCAGCGAAGCAATCAACGCATAGCGACCCAATTTACTCATTCCTGTTTACCCCTCAGAGATAAAGATGCAGTCGGGCTTTATGCGCCCCCAAACCGTTAGCCGTCCCGTACAGGGTGACCGAGCCCATCGCGGGTATCGTCACGCTGCGCGGCGCCTCCAGCGGGTGCATTTCCAGCCCTCTGGCGTCATACCAATAAAAACGATAGTGAACGGTGACCGGCTCTCGCCTTTCATTGAACAGCTTTGCACTGGCGGTGGCCTGAATGTCCGACAGCGTCAGTTCAGGCTGTTCTGCGCTGATCCCGGCGGCCAGAACGTTGGACTCCATCACCAGCGTCTGCTGTTCACCGACGGCGATTTCCGGGCGTGAATGACACCCGGATAGCAGCGCCGTAGCCAGCAAAAGAACCAGACATGCCGATTTCATAAGTTAGCCTTTATGTGCCAGCATCGGCCCCAGCGGGCGCCCGCCCAGCAGGTGCATATGAATGTGGTAAACTTCCTGGCCGCCGTGACGGTTGCAGTTCATGATCAGGCGGTAGCCATCTTCGGCAATCCCTTCATCCTGCGCAATTTTGGCCGCCACCGTGACCATCCGCCCCAGCGTTTGCTCATGCTCCGCGCTAACGTCATTAGTGGTGGCAATCAGCGTATTTGGCACAATCAGAATGTGGGTTGGGGCCTGCGGAGAGATATCACGAAAAGCGGTCACCAGTTCATCCTGATACACCATGTCCGACGGGATTTCCCGACGAATAATTTTGCTGAAAATGGTTTCTTCTGCCATAACGAATTCCTTTATTATTGTCCTATGCCGTCGGTAAAAGCGTGGCCGACAAACAGGTTAGATGCCAGGATTATGAGCGAGTTACAGCCCTTCTTTCAACCGGAATAGACTTTTTCTTATCCCTGCCAGTATGTTACTTGCGCACCCACTGACCGTTAATCCCCTGCACATATTCCCCAGGCTGCGCTTTTTCAATCAGTTTTTTTCCAGCGAGCCGCGCCACGTCCTGCGGCGGCAGGTTATGACTTTGCGCAAGCTGCTGATAGCTCTCACTACGGGCCTGATTAATCTTTTTCACCAGCGCCAGCGTTTCACTGTCCTGCGCGATCGGCGCCAGATAGCCGCCCTGTGTTTCGCCTACCCGCCCCTGTGTGCGGGCGTCCGACAGCGTTAATGCCATCGCCTGCGCGCCGATCAGGCCCCCCAGCAAAACCGCGATTATACGCATTTGTCTTATCATCACCGGCCTCAGAATAGATCGCTACGCGATTTGAGCAGATCCTCAACGTCCTTATCGGCCTTGATGCGGATTTCATGCTCAATCTTGACGTTCATATTGATGGTAATCGGCTCTTTCGGCGCCGCCACCTCTATACGCGGTACACAGCCCGATAGCAATGCCGTTGCCGCGACGGCCAGCATGGCGATGGATAATTTCATTGTTGCTCCTTACATTCCTTGCCGCTACGACACGGCACCCCGGGAAGGGTCGCGTGTTGCTCAAGCCATGACTGAAGTTTGTCGCCAAAGCGCAGGCTTCGCCACAAATCAAAAACATTCTCCTGGTGCGTATAGTTGAGCTGCACCGTACTGCGTTTTTCATCCATCACCCCGGTACCGGTAACCGTGGCCTGAAGCGATAACTGTCCCAGACTATCGAGGTTAATGCGCGTCCACGAGCGTGAGATTTCCAGGTAGCGCAGCCAGTTGATGGCGGCGCCAGCGGCGATGTTGTCCGCAGCAACCGCATCGGCAGTGTCTTTATCAAGCCGGAGGGTCATCGGGCCCGGGTTATGCAGCCAGCCGTCTTTAATAATCCACTGACTGTCGTTCAGCCACAGCGGCAGCGCGCCATCGACCGCTCCGGACATTGCAAACTGTTTCGGGTTAACCGCGCTCACCAGTTCACTGGTCGAAATATGCTGTAAACGCAGCAGCGCCGCATCATGCTGCGGCAACCGCAGCTGCTGCATCGTCACCTTGCCGCCAAGCACATCAACGCTGACGTCGCTCAGCTGCAATGGCGATGCTTCGCTCCACGGCCAGGTGCCCTGAAGGTCGGCGGTCACGTTACGTGCGGTCACCTGGTTAACAATTTCGGCGATACGCAGCGAAACCGGACGTCGCGTCCCCAACTGCCAGACGCCCGACTTCAGACGGAACGGCAGCACAAAATCAACGCCATTAATTTCGTTATCCGGCATCCACGCGCTGCCGCTGCGCAGCACGCCGTGGCCGCCTGCTTCAAAGCCTTGGCCAGCGGCGGCGGAAAAGGCGACCTGTGCGTACAGCGACCCCTCGCGTAGCTTCATTTTCCAGTCCGGTGGCACCAGTGGCTGGAATACCGTCAGCGACTGCTTGGGCCACCACGCCTGGCCGCGCAGACGCTCACCGTCCCAGCGCCCGGTTACGCGCACCGGGCCGATAGCCTGCGCCTTGAGGTCACCTTTAAACTGAAAGAATGTGGGATCGCGCCCTTCCACGCTGAAGGTTAACGCCGAGGCAGGCAGTACGCTGCCGCCGGTAAAACGGGTTTCGCTGGCGTCCAGCGCCAATGCGCCGGTAAAGGACGGATGCTGTTCATTGCGGATCCAGTGAATCGGCTGCTCCAGCTTCAGGCGCGGCTTATCAATAGTCATGGTGCCGTACTGGAGCTTATCAAAACCGGTCGATAACGTATTGAGGACAATCGCGCTGTCGCGCCACTCTCCGGTGCCGGTCACATCCCAGCGCGCCTGCATCGGAGTGAAATGACCGTCGCCCCAGTAGCGCCACTGCCAGGTGCCTTTATCCGGCATAAAGTTGTCGGCCTGCCCATCAAGGTGCAGCACAAAATCCCCGGTCTGCTGCTCGTGGGCGCGAAGGATCGCCTGCAGGCGGCCATCAATCCCCTGAGTGGAGATTTTCACCCCGGCCAGCGGCCAGCGCACGTCGTCAATATTGAGCGCATCAATCACTCGCCCGCGTGAACGCAGCAGTGCCCCGGGCTGGAACGCCAGCACCGGCGTCATCAGCGGGCCGCTGAGATGTGCGGGCAGTTTGGCGTAGAAAATCAGATCGCCCTGCTTGGCTTCCCCCACCAGCTGAAGCGGCATGTCGCTGTTGTCCACACTGAGCACGCCGGGCCCCATGTTCAACACCGCCACGCCTTTGCCGGCATCGCCGGAGGTGAGCACGCTAAGACGACCGCTTACCTGCGTCTTATCTACCCCCTGCTGCCAGTTTTCCAGCTTCACGCCTACGCGCCCGCTCAGCGGAATACCGGCCTGATAAGGCCAGTTCCAGCGGCCATCGCTGATGGTGAGCCGTTGTTCGGTTAAGGTCCACGGCAAATCGACCAGCGGATCGTCTTCACCGCGGGCCATCATCACCAGTTGACCTTGATTACCGTCCCAGTTGAGCTCGGCGTCAACCGGAGACGGCACCTGAGGCACCTGAAACGTCGACTCGAGATGCCCTTTGATCGGTAAGCCATCCGGCACCAGCGGCAGCGTAAACTCCCCCAGCAGCTTTACCGGCGGTTCCCCGTCAAGCAGGCTAGCGCGAAACTCGCTGACCGTCAGCGCCTGCCCGTGCAGGCGGGCACGCAGTGCGACCTGCTCGCCCTCGTACGCGATGTCCTGGCGCTGCGGGGTGAGCGAAGACGTTAGCTTGCCCTGCCATTTTTGCCACGGCGAAATGCTGAGCGAATCAATCGTCAGCCAGGTATTGGGCAGCATTGACTGCCACTCCGCCAGCGTGCGCGGCGCACCAGGCACGGCATCGTTTTGCGGCAGTTTAGTAAAGCAGAGTGAGTTGAGGTTGACCGCCGCGGCGTGCAGTCGCCAGCGGCTTGGATGTGACAGGGTCACTTCTTTGAGCGTCGCCAGTTCGCAGTCGCCTACCAGATAGCGAAGATCGGGAATGCGTAGCGCCGAGCGGGTCAGCCGCGGGCTTTCGTTAAAGGCAATGCGCGTTCCGGCCGGAAGCCAGATGCCCACCAGCGTAGGAACCCAGTACCCCAACGTCATCACCAGCGTGAGCGGCAGCAGTACTAAAAGCAGGAGTAGCGCAATGATGGCTTTATATTTACCCTTCATGGGTGCAGTCATATCCAGATTGAAAAAGCAGTCATGCCTGGCCGCACAGCGGGCGGTCCAAAGGCGCATATTGTGTCATGTCAGACCAGATAGTGAAACCGCTGTGATGGATTAAGCGTAGCTGCTGCATAATAAAATGTGAGGAATTTCAGTTGATTCTGATTGAGATTACCTCTACGCGCCCCCATTTAAACGACCTATACTCATGCGTATATCTTTACGTATCCTTAGCATTCAAAACATTTTTATATTTTGTAAGATTTTTTGAATTATGCTAACTTGACTCTAAAATCATTGGAGAAAAGTCTCATGAAAATCGCCGTTTACAGTACAAAGCAGTACGATAAAAAGTATCTGCAAAATGTTAATCAGGCATATGGATTTGAGCTTGAGTTTTTTGATTTCCTGTTAACGGAGAAAACCGCCAAAACGGCCCATGGCTGTGAAGCGGTGTGTATTTTCGTTAACGATGACGGTAGCCGTCCGGTGCTGGAAGAGTTAAAAGCCAACGGCGTGAAGTACATTGCGCTGCGCTGCGCGGGCTTCAACAACGTCGATCTCGACGCGGCGAAAGAGCTGGGGCTGCGCGTGGTGCGCGTGCCGGCCTATGACCCGGAAGCCGTTGCCGAACACGCTATCGGCCTGATGATGACCCTGAACCGCCGCATTCACCGCGCCTATCAGCGCACCCGCGATGCCAACTTCTCACTGGAAGGGCTGACCGGTTTCACCATGTTCGGTAAAACCGCTGGCGTGATCGGCACCGGGAAGATCGGCGTTGCCGCCCTGCGTATTCTCAAAGGTTTCGGCATGCGCCTGCTGGCCTTTGACCCGTATCCAAGCGCTGCCGCGCTTGAACTGGGCGTGGAGTATGTCGACCTGCCGACGCTGTTTGCCGAGTCGGACATTATTTCACTGCACTGCCCGCTGACGCCGGAGAACTACCACCTGCTGAACGCCAGCGCATTTGAAAAAATGAAGAACGGCGTGATGATTGTTAACACCAGTCGTGGCGCCCTGATTGACTCCCAGGCGGCGATTGAGGCCCTGAAAACGCAGAAAATCGGCGCGCTGGGGATGGACGTCTATGAAAATGAACGCGATCTGTTCTTTGAAGATAAGTCGAATGACGTGATTCAGGATGACGTATTCCGTCGTCTTTCCGCCTGTCACAACGTGCTGTTTACCGGCCACCAGGCGTTCCTGACTGCGGAAGCCTTGACCAGCATCTCAGAAACCACGCTGCAAAACCTGCAGCAAATCGACACCGGCGCTGATTGCCCTAACGCTATCGCCTGATGTCCACCGCTCCCCGGCAACAACGGCCGGGGAGCATTTTCGGATAAGCCCCACAGACACGCCCCGCGTTAAAGTTAGACTTCAATATATTCACCAAACCAATAATTCAGAAGAAGTACTGTGCCATGAAGAACCTGTTTTTCCTGCTGGCGGCGGCCGCCCTTCTCTCAGGCTGCGTTTACAACAGCAAAATGTCGACCAACGGCGAGAGCCTTGCGCATCATCGCTTTGTGTTAGAAAGCGTGAACGGTAAGGCGGTCAGCAGCCATAGCGCTCCACTCGAGCTGAGCTTTGGCGAAAGACAGCCGATTCTGGAGCGGATTTATATTTCAGGCAGTATGTGCAACGGTTTTTCCGGCACCGCGACGTTACATAAAGGCGAGCTGAAGGCCACCGATCTGGCGATGACCCGAAAACTGTGCAGCGACCCACAGCTTAATTCGCTGGACGGAACGCTGAGCACCATGTTGCGCCAGGGCGCGCAGGTTGATTTAACCGAGCAGCAGCTGACCCTCGCCACGGCAGACCAGACGCTGATTTATCGCCTGGCCGATTTAGTGCATTAACGCTTAGTAATTACCGCAGGTGCCAACGGCAAGCGACTGTTCGCTGCAGCGTTTGCCGTTTGGCAGCGCGCACATACCGATACTGGAGCCGTCCAGCTGGCGCGCGGCAGAAAGTGATCCGCCAATCATCGCGCAGTTGGCTTCACCAGTGCTGGACATCGCCGCTCTCATTCCCGGCGTAACGTGTGCGGCAGTCGCCTGCTGAACGGGCTCACTGCTGCACGCAGATAATAATAGCGCCGCACACCCCACTAAAAACGCAGCTCGCATCTCTTCTCTCCGTATTGCAAAAATAAGAACAAACCTAAGCATCATAGGCAGCGCGAGCCGCTCCGTCGAGAGACGAAGTGCGCATTTATGCGCTGTAGAAACATTTTCTGGCAATTTTGTGGCGAAAATCATTCGCCTCATTGATATCGACGCCCCCTTAGGACACAAAAGCAAAAATGATTCAGCCCGAGGTTTGCTAGACTTCCCTTAACATCATCCTCAAGAGCGATGTGTCAATGACGAACAATTTCCCGGTTGGCGGCGCTCCCGCGGACCACTTTTTTGCGCAATGTAAGGTGTCATAATCCATGATCACAATTGATGGTAATGGCGCGGTCGCCTCGGTGGCGTTCCGTACCAGCGAAGTCATCGCCATTTATCCGATCACGCCGAGCTCAACCATGGCTGAACAGGCTGACGCCTGGGCGGGCAACGGGCTTAAGAACGTCTGGGGCGACGTGCCGCGCGTGGTCGAGATGCAGTCGGAGGCAGGCGCGATTGCCGCCGTACACGGGGCGCTACAAACGGGTGCCCTGTCAACGTCCTTTACCTCATCGCAGGGCCTCCTGCTGATGATCCCCACGCTGTATAAGCTCGCCGGACAGCTGACGCCTTTTGTGTTGCACGTTGCAGCACGTACCGTCGCCACCCACGCGCTGTCGATTTTTGGCGACCATTCTGATGTCATGGCCGTACGCCAGACCGGCTGCGCGATGCTGTGCGCCAGCAGCGTGCAGGAAGCGCAGGACTTTGCGCTGATTGCCCATATCGCTACGCTGAAAAGCCGCGTACCGTTTATTCACTTCTTTGATGGTTTCCGCACCTCACACGAGATCAACAAGATCGTGCCGTTGGCCGACGATACGATTCGCAGCCTGTTACCGCAGGAAGACATCACCGCTCACCGCGCCCGCGCCCTCAATCCTGAACACCCGGTTATCCGCGGTACCTCGGCAAACCCGGACACTTATTTCCAGTCTCGTGAAGCCACTAACCCGTGGTACAACGCGGTTTACGACCACGTTGAGCAGGCGATGGATGATTTTGCCGATGCCACCGGCCGGCGTTACAAACCGTTCGAATACTACGGTCATCCGCAGGCTGAACGCGTCATTGTGATTATGGGGTCAGCGATTGGTACCTGCGAGGAAGTGGTAGATGAACTGCTGACCCGCGGTGAGAAGGTCGGCGTACTGAAAGTTCGCCTGTATCGCCCGTTCTCCGCAGCGCACCTTCTGCAGGCGCTACCGGAAAGCGTGCGCAGCGTGGCGGTCCTCGATCGCACTAAAGAGCCGGGGGCTCAGGCCGAACCGCTGTATCTCGACGTCATGACCGCGCTAGCGGAAGCCTTTAACCAGGGCGAGCGCGAAACGCTGCCGCGCGTGATTGGCGGCCGCTACGGGCTCTCTTCAAAAGAGTTCGGCCCGGACTGCGTGCTGTCTATTTTCAACGAATTGACGGCGGCCAAGCCGAAGCCACGTTTCACCGTCGGTATCTACGATGACGTAACCCATCTCTCCTTGCCGCAGGTAGAAAACACTTTACCGTCGCGCGCACGTCTGGAAGCGCTGTTCTACGGACTGGGCAGCGACGGCAGCGTCTCTGCGACCAAAAACAACATCAAGATTATCGGTAACTCCACGCCATGGTTTGCGCAAGGGTACTTCGTCTATGACTCCAAAAAGGCGGGCGGCCTGACGGTCTCTCACCTGCGCGTCAGCGACGAGCCGATCCGTTCTGCCTATCTGGTGGCACAGGCCGATTTTGTCGGCTGCCATCAGCTGCAGTTTATCGATAAATACCAGATGGCCGAGCGCCTGAAGCCCGGCGGTATTTTCCTGCTCAATACGCCCTACAGCGCCGATGAAGTCTGGGCGCGCTTGCCGCAGGAAGTGCAGGCCGTACTGAACCAGAAACAGGCGCGCTTCTACGTGATCAATGCGGCGAAAATCGCCCGTGAATGCGGCCTGGCGGCGCGAATTAATACCGTTATGCAGATGGCCTTCTTCCACCTCACGCAGATTCTGCCGGGCGATAGCGCGCTAATGGAGTTGCAAAACGCCATTGCCAAAAGCTACAGCAGCAAAGGTCAGGATCTGGTTGAGCGTAACTGGCAGGCGCTGGCGCTGGCCCGTGAATCGCTGTTTGAGGTTCCGCTACAGCAGGTTAACGCCAGCAGCCCTCATCGCCCGCCGGTGGTCTCCGACGCCGCTCCGGACTTTGTCAAAACGGTCACCGCGGCGATGCTGGCCGGTCTTGGCGACGCGCTGCCGGTATCTGCCCTGCCGCCGGATGGTACCTGGCCTGTCGGCACCACCCGCTGGGAAAAACGCAACATTGCCGAAGAGATTCCTATCTGGAAAGAAGATCTTTGCACCCAGTGTAACCACTGCGTTGCCGCCTGCCCGCACTCGGCCATCCGCGCGAAGGTGGTGTCGCCGGAAGCCATGGATAACGCCCCGGCCTCCCTACACTCTCTCGACGTGAAGTCGCGCGACATGCGCGGTCAGAAATACGTCTTGCAGGTGGCGCCAGAGGACTGCACCGGCTGTAATCTGTGCGTTGAAGTCTGCCCGGCAAAAGACCGACAGAATCCGGATATCAAAGCCATCAACATGATGTCGCGTCTGGAACACGTAGAAGAAGAGAAAGTGAACTATGACTTCTTCCTCGAACTGCCGGAAATCGACCGCAGCAAGCTGGAGCGCATTGATATTCGTACCTCCCAGCTTATCACTCCGCTGTTTGAATACTCCGGCGCCTGTTCCGGCTGCGGCGAAACGCCGTATATCAAACTGCTGACTCAGCTATACGGCGACCGTATGCTGATTGCCAACGCCACCGGCTGTTCTTCCATTTACGGTGGTAACCTGCCTTCGACGCCGTACACCACCGATGCTAACGGCCGCGGGCCGGCGTGGGCTAACTCCCTGTTTGAAGACAACGCCGAGTTTGGCCTGGGCTTCCGCTTAACGGTCGATCAACATCGTCAGCGCGTGATGCGCCTGCTGGACGGTTTTGCCGAGCATATTCCGGCAGAACTCAACGACGCGCTGCACGCGGATGCAACGCCAGAAGTGCGTCGTGAGCAGGTTGCCGCCTTACGCAGCGCGCTTAGCGGCGTAGAAGGCGCCGAAGAGCTGCTGACCGATGCGGACGCATTGGTTGAGAAATCCATCTGGCTTATTGGCGGCGACGGCTGGGCCTACGACATCGGTTTCGGCGGTCTGGACCATGTCATGAGTCTGACCGAAAACGTCAATATTCTGGTGCTTGATACCCAGTGTTATTCCAACACCGGCGGGCAAGCCTCAAAAGCGACCCCGCTCGGCGCGGTCACCAAATTTGGTGAGCACGGCAAGCGCAAGGCGCGTAAGGATTTGGGCGTCAGCATGATGATGTACGGTCATGTGTACGTGGCGCAAATTTCGCTCGGCGCACAGCTTAACCAGACGGTGAAAGCTATCCAGGAAGCGGAGTCCTACCCGGGGCCATCGATTATCATCGCCTATAGCCCATGCGAGGAGCACGGTTACGATCTGGCGCTCAGCCACGATCAGATGCGTCAGCTCACCGCGACCGGATTCTGGCCGCTGTTCCGCTTTGACCCGCGTCGCGCCGATGAAGGCAAGATTCCGCTGGCGCTGGACTCACGTCCGCCGTCAGACGCGCTGGCCGAAACGCTGATGAACGAGCAGCGTTTCCGTCGCCTGAACAGCCAGCAGCCAGAGGTGGCAGAGCAGCTGTGGAAAGACGCGGCAGAGGATCTGCAAAAACGCTACGACTTCCTTGCCATGATGGCCGGAAAAGCGGAAAAACCAGCGTCACAGGAATAACCGTTCTAAGGTCATTCTGAAACCATAAAAAAAGCCCGAATAGTTATTCGGGCTTGTCATTTAAGATAACGAATAAGAATAATGACACACGGCAACATAAATAAATCACGGAAGAATAAAGGCATATAACGGCCGCAGCTTACGTTATATATCGTTACTTGTATAATTTTAAATTTGTATATATTTTGATAAATCATTCACCAAAATTATTACCATTTCAATTGACTCACCTCCTTTAGATTTTACTTAGGAAGGTGCGAATAAGCAGGTCATTTCTTCCCAAGCTGACTCGCTGATTAAAATTTCGCGGATCTGGGCCGATTTTTTTCCCGCAAACACATCGAATCAGCCTATTTAGGCTATTTTTTCCACCATTTCTGGCGTTATTTCCGGTTTTTACTGAGATCTCTCCCACTGACGTATCATTTGGTCCACCCGAAACAGGTTGGCCAGGGTGAATAACATCGCCAGTTGGTTATCGTTTTTCAGCAGCCCCTTGTATCTGGCTTTCACGAAGCCGAACTGCCGCTTGATGATGCGAAACGGGTGCTCCACCCTGGCACGGATGCTGGCTTTCATGTATTCGATGTTGATGGCCGTTTTGTTCTTGCGCGGATGCTGCTTCAAGGTTTTTACCTTGCCGGGACGCTCGGCGATCAGCCAGTCCACATCCACCTCGGCCAGCTCCTCGCGCTGTGGCGCTCCTTGGTAGCCGGCATCGGCTGAGACAAATTGCTCCTCTCCATGAAGCAGATTACCCAGCTGATTGAGGTCATGCTCGTTGGCCGCGGTGGTGACTAGGCTGTGGGTCAGGCCACTCTTGGCATCGACACCAATGTGGGCCTTCATGCCAAAGTGCCACTGATTGCCTTTCTTGGTCTGATGCATCTCCGGATCGCGTTGCTGCTCTTTGTTCTTGGTAGAGCTGGGTGCCTCAATGATGGTGGCATCCACCAAAGTGCCTTGGGTCATCATGACGCCTGCTTCGGCCAGCCAGCGATTGATGGTCTTGAACAATTGACGGGCCAGTTGATGCTGCTCGAGCAGGTGGCGGAAATTCATGATGGTGGTGCGATCCGGCAGGGCGCTATCCAGGGATAATCGGGCAAACAGGCGCATGGAGGCGATTTCGTACAGGGCATCTTCCATGGCACCGTCGCTCAGGTTGTACCAATGCTGCATGCAGTGAATACGCAGCATGGTCTCCAGCGGATAGGGCCGTCGGCCATTGCCCGCCTTGGGATAAAACGGCTCGATGACAGCGGTCATATTCTGCCATGGCAGAATCTGCTCCATGCGGGAGAGGAAAATCTCTTTTCGGGTCTGACGGCGCTTAGTGCTGAATTCACTATCGGCGAAGGTGAGTTGATGGCTCATGATGTCCCTCTGGGATGCGCTCCGGATGAATATGATGATCTCATATCAGGAACTTGTTCGCACCTTCCCTTATCGCGTTACAAATATTATTTACCCTCTCGAATTTTTCTCTATTAGCATGGCCATACTTCCTGTATCGGGAAGCGCACAAATAAAAATACTAAAGGAATATACTCAATGAACAGAAAAGTACTGGCCCTCATCATTCCTGCCCTGCTCACCGCAGGCGCAGCCCATGCCGCAGAAGTTTATAATAAAGACGGCAATAAATTAGACATCTACGGCAAGGTAGATGGTCTGCATTATTTTTCTAATAATTCCGGCTCTGATGGCGATCAGAGCTATGTTCGTTTCGGTTTCAAGGGCGAAACACAAATTAACGAGATGCTGACCGGTTACGGCCAGTGGGAATACAACGTTCAGGCCAATACCGAAGAAAGCGATACGGGCAACGCGTGGACCCGTCTGGGCTTCGCGGGCCTGCGCTTCGGTAATTACGGCTCATTCGACTACGGTCGTAACTATGGCGTATTGTACGACGTTGAAGGCTGGACCGACATGCTGCCAGAGTTCGGCGGCGACACTTACACCAACGCGGATAACTTTATGACTGGCCGCGCCAACGGCGTAGCGACCTATCGCAACAACGACTTCTTCGGTCTGGTCGACGGTCTGAACTTTGCTCTGCAGTATCAGGGTAAAAATGAAAACCAGGGTGGCGAAGGCGACAATAGCTATGGCACAAACAACCGTTCTGACGGCAATGTCCGTAAAGACAACGGTGACGGCTTCGGTCTGTCCACCTCTTACAATCTGGGGATGGGCGTGAGCGCTTCAGCCGCGTACGCGACTTCCGATCGTACTAACGCGCAGAAAACAGATACCACTGCCGATGGCGATAAAGCAGACGCATGGACCGTCGGTCTGAAATACGACGCCAATAACCTTTACCTTGCATCCATGTATTCAGAAACGCGTAATATGACGCCATACGGTGATGATAACGGCGTGGCCAACAAAACGCAGAACGTTGAAGTTACCGCACAATACCAGTTCGATTTTGGTCTGCGCCCGGCAATCTCTTATCTGCAATCTAAAGGTAAGGATTTATACACCGGCAACAACAATGTAAAAGCAAACGCAGTCGGCGACAAAGACCTGGTGAAATACCTGGATCTGGGCGCAACTTATTACTTTAATAAGAATATGTCCACCTACGTGGATTATAAAATCAACCTGCTTGACGGCAACGATACCTTCTATCAGGAAAACGGTATCAACACCGATAACGTTGTCGCGATGGGCCTGGTTTACCAGTTCTAAGACGATATAAGAACCCGCCGCTAATGCCGATCGGTCAGGAACGGTAGGCCGGATAAGGCGTTTTACGCCGCCATCCGGCAATCAGCGCGCACTGTGCCGGATGCTAATCCGGCCTGCGCAAGCATGACGGTCATTGCCGGCGGGTTTTCTTTATTTACTGCACCACGCTTTCGCCGTGGATTTCCCCTTTGAATCCGGTTTTAGCAATGGCCGCTAATAGCCGCTGATTATCAAAGTTTTCGGGCACCACCACCTGCGCCTGACGCGTTTTCAGCGAAGCCTTAGCCTTAATAACGCCCTCGGTACTGCGTAAAGCCTGGTTAATGGAAATCACACACAGCGGGCAGTTCATTTCGCCAACATCAATGGTGACCAGCTTATCGGCCGCCCAGCCAAACGGCGTAAACATCAGCAGCGCCAGACAAATCGCTTTTTTCATTCCATCCACTCCCAGACCCAGGGCAAAACGTAAGGATAAGTGATTAACGCCAGCACCAGCGGCACCGCCAGCCAGTACAGCCACACCAGCACCCGACGGCTTACCACGTTCACGCATACCGGCTTAGCCGACAGATGCAAGCGCCAGAACCCGCGCGCCATCAGCCCCAGAGCGACGATCACCATCGGAATCTGTAGCCACGAGGCACCGGGAATACCCACCAGCCCCGCCGCCGATATGCCAAACAGCAGATACAACAGCGGCCCGATGCAGCACAGCGTTGATGCGCCGGCGGCGATCACCGCCGCCAGCAGCGTCAGCAGCCCGCCCTTAATGCTGTTCGACGCTGACATAATCGTAGCTAAAGGCGGCCGGATCGTAGAAGTTCAGCGGATCGCCATCCACTTCGGCGTAAGGGTAGCCCAGATTGTTCACGTCGCCCTGCTCTGCGGCAGGTGACAGCGCGAAATCCCGCGCGTGGTTAAAGCCGACCCAGTTCATTTCCCAGTTACCAAACAGGTAATCGTTCACTGCCGTCACCGCCGGATCGCCGTTCTCTTTTTTCTCCGTCAAACGCATTTTGGTCACATCCGCCGGATCTGCGGGCATCCAGCCAAAACCAGCCAGCCAGAACATGGCGCGGCAGTGTTGACCACCGCTGATTTTGGCCACACCTTTATCGTCGGCGCTGCCGAAGGCTTTCGTCGAGTAGCCGTTCAGCTTACGGCTGGCACCTAAGCGGATGCCGAACATTTCACGCGCCGGAATGCCGACCGCGCGGCACAGCGCCACAAACACCGAGTTGATATCGGTACATTTGCCGCCCAGCTTGTTGGTTTTGAGAATTTCGCCGACGTCGCCGGTGCCGCAGCCAATCACCGCATCATCACGATGCATATGGGTGCTTACCCAGTTGTGAATCAGACGCGCCTGCTTGAGCGGCGCTTTTTCATCGGCAATAATTTTCAGCGCAGTCTCTTTCACCAGGCCATCAACCGGAATGTGCGGCGTGGCCAGCAGGAAAGGCTTGATCTCATCGGGGATCACGGCGCCGGCGACCGGCAGCTGCCAATCGGCCAGGCGATTGTCTTTCAGCACCTCCCAGTCGCGCGTTTCAATGTCCATTTCGACTTTGATATCCAGCGCCCCGTCAGATGATGGCCAGGTCACAAACAGCACTTTCGCACCATAGCGATTATTAGCATTTAACGTCGCGCTCTGGTAATTACCGCTGAAAGAGAGGTTCAGCAGCTGCTGGAAGGCGGTATCTTCTGGGATAGGGATCCACAAATTCACCTTGCCAGAAGAACCTTGCGGGGCCTTCAGGCTATAGGTTTGCGTCATCACAAAACGGCGGTATTTGCCGGAAGAAGAGACGGCAGGCTGCGCTTTCGCTTCAGTTTTGGCAAAAACCGGACTGACCAGACCCAGCGTGGACAGGGCCGCAGCGCCTTTCAGGAAGTTACGCCTTTGCATTGTGTATCCTTCATCACCAGAAAAAGCTGGCGCTTCACCCCGCACCTGCGGAGGCTGGGCGCTATTATGCGGCCATGTATTCAGCACGACAATGGATATGAGGATGCAAACGGCATCATCGGTTAAAATCACGCCCCGCCTGCGTAATGTTATAACAACTCGAAAAAGATGAGCAAACCTGCGGATGGCTCCGATAATATTCAGCCAGCATGAAGTAAATAACGGAAAAGCACGCTCACCGAAATTCAACCCCAGGTAAATTTATTGGCACACGCTTGCGTAATTTCTCATCAATTATTGTTAATCAGCTCACCGGCAATACGCCATTAGCGCTGAAATAATATGTTAACTTAATGGCTTGTTATCAATGACGTTACCTGTAAACTGTTTCACGAGTTCGCCTGATAATGGGTTTTAAATTGCATCGTGGCAGCCGTTGATAAATCACGACTGGCGGCAATTGATTATAAAAAATAAAAATTCATGTGGTTTTATGTTACAAATGAAAAGAAAATCAACAGAAAAGCAAAATAAAGACTCATTTATTACGTCTCGTTACACAATAATCTGTCTTGGTATTCTTGGCTGCCTCGGCGTTTTACTGGTAAGGGTCGCCGATCTGCAGTTTCTGAACCACCCGATGCTGGCAAAAGAGGCGGATCAGCGCTCGCTGCGCACCGTGGTACTGCCCACCAACCGCGGTACGCTGGTCGATCGCGATGGCGAAGCATTGGCCATGAGCGTCCCGTCGCGTGACGTGGTGGTCGATCCGGTGAAAATCGTTGAGGCCAGCCCCAATTTTCGCGATGCAAAATGGCAATATCTCGCCGCAGCGCTGAATACCACCACCGATCAAATTGCGAACAAAATTTACCAGAATTCCCGGCGTCATTTTCTTTTCCTTGAGCGGAAAGTTGAGCTCGGGATTGCTAAGGATATCGCCGATCTGCATATAAAGGGCATCAGCGAAATTTATGACGACAGCCGCTTCTACCCAATGGGCGAAGCGGCAGCCCCACTAATAGGTATTGTGGGCGCCGATAATACGGGGCTCAACGGTGTTGAAAAAGGCTACGATACTATTTTACAGGGTGAGCCGGGCAAAGAAATTTATCGTAAGGATGCCAACGGCGATATTATCAGCGTTCTGGATTACGATGCACCGAAACAGCCACCTACCGTTCAGCTCAGTATCGATAAATTCGATCAGTACACGCTGTACAGCAAACTTCGTGAAGGCGTTCTGCTGAACAAGGCCGACTCCGGCGCGGCGGTGCTGGTGAAAATCGACACCGGCGAAATCCTGGCGATGGCTTCGTATCCCTCTTACAACCCCAATAACTTTGATAACGCCACCCCATTGCAAATGCGTGACGTGGCGATTAACGACAGCTTTGAGCCCGGTTCAACGGTGAAGCCATTAGTGATCATCGAAGGCCTGGAAAGGCATATTATTCAGCCCAATACCCTGCTTGATACCACGCCCTACCGCGTCAACGGGCACCTGATCCGCGACGTGGGTCACTGGCCGCAGCTCACGCCGACCGGTATTCTGCAAAAATCGAGCGATATTGGCGTGTCGCATATTGCGCTGGCCATGCCGGCCCAGGCGCTGGTTGATACCTACCACGCTTTTGGGCTGGGTAAGCCAACCGGTCTGGGATTGACCGGCGAAAGCGTTGGCTACTTCCCGCTGCATCGCCAGCAGTGGGCCGATATCGAACGCGCCACCTTCTCCTTTGGCTATGGGCTCCGCGTGACGCCGCTGCAAATTGCACGTGAATATGCCACCCTCGGGTCATTTGGTATCTATCGCCCGCTATCCATTACCAAAGTGACTCCGCCGGTTATCGGCCAGCAGATTGCCGATCCGTCAATTGTCAAAACGGTGGTGCACATGATGGAGAGCGACGTGCTGCCCGGCGGCAGCGGCGTACGCGCAGCGGTGCCGGGATACCGTCTGGCAACCAAAACGGGGACCGCGGAAAAGCTGGGCGACAGCGGCAAATATGACGGCGGCTACGTGAACTACACCGCTGGCGTCGCGCCGGTCAGCCATCCGGAAGTGGCGCTGGTCGTCGTGGTGAATAACCCGACGGCCGGTACCCACTTCGGGGGGTCGGTAGCAGCACCGATATTTGGCAACATTATGGGGCCCGTGCTGAAAAATATGAATATTGCCCCGGACGCGCTGTTGCAGTAGCTCATACCATCAGGCTGCCGCACGGCAACGTGCGCCCGAAACGGGCCGCTGGGGTCATAGCCAGCGGCCTTTTTTGTTATCAATGACGCGAAAAAAAAACCGCCCCGTTGAACGCGGAGCGGTTTTTTCAGACCTCAGCAATGATTATTTGCTGGTATCCAGTTCGTCGAAACCTTTCACCAGATCGTCAATTGCTTTCATCTGCTTCAGGAACGGTTCCAGCTTCGCCAGCGGCAGCGCGGACGGGCCGTCGCAGCGCGCATGGTCCGGATCCGGATGCGCTTCAATGAACAGACCGGCAATTCCCACCGCCATACCGGCGCGCGCCAGTTCGGTGACCTGCGCACGACGGCCGCCGCTTGCGGCGCCAAACGGATCGCGGCACTGCAGCGAGTGGGTGACGTCGAAGATAACCGGCGAGTTGTTGGACGCTTTTTTCATTACGCCAAAGCCCAGCATATCAACGACCAGGTTGTCATAACCGAAGTTAGAACCACGGTCGCAAAGAATCACTTTGTCGTTGCCGCCTTCGATGAATTTGTCCACGATGTTACCCATCTGGCCCGGGCTAACAAACTGCGGCTTCTTCACGTTAATGACCGCGCCGGTTTTGGCCATGGCTTCCACCAGGTCAGTCTGACGAGCGAGGAACGCTGGCAGCTGAATCACGTCCACCACGTCGGCAACCGGCTGCGCCTGGCTGGCTTCGTGCACGTCAGTGATGATTTTCACGCCGAAGGTTTGCTTCAGCTCCTGGAAAATTTTCATCCCCTCTTCCAGGCCTGGGCCGCGGTAAGAGTGGATAGAGGAACGGTTGGCTTTATCAAATGAAGCTTTAAACACGTAAGGGATGCCCAGCTTCTGGGTCACGGTCACGTAGTGTTCGCAAATACGCATCGCCAGGTCGCGTGACTCCAGCACGTTCATGCCGCCAAACAGAACAAACGGCAGATCGTTTGCTACCTTGATATCACCAATGCTAACCACTTTTTCTTTCATAAGATCGCCTTGTTAGGGTATTTCCGCGATTATAACCGGGATTTTTCCCGTTTAGTGAAGAGTAATTTGTTTATGCGCGATGGTGTTAATCTGCGCGCGAATCATTTCGCTGATCGGGTCTTCCGGACATTGCTCAACGAAATAGTTTAAATCGTTCAGTGCGATGTGCTCACATTCCAGCTGGGCATAAATCAGCCCGCGGTCGCGAATTTCGTAGGGATCTTCTGGGTTAAACTGCAGCAACGCCTCGCTGGTACGCAGCGCCAGCTCCATCTGCCGCTCTTCCATGAGCGCCGATTTCAGCGTGTCGAGCAGTTTACGCACCACTTCGGCGTTATCCGCTTCATCGAGATCCTCATTGAACAGCTCCGCCATCGGGCTGATGTTGCCCTTCAGCCACACGTCGAGCGTATGCTCGTCAAGCGTGTCGCCGTTAAACGGGTTGATCAGCCACAGCTCTTCGTTGTCGACGTCGGCGCGCAGCAGCAGCTGGGTCGGGAAAATCACCGGCACCACCGGAATATCCAGATGCCCGGCGATCCACAGCACAATCGCACCGAGCGCCACGGCGCTGCCCTGACGATTTTTCAGCACCTGATCCAGCCACAGCGCATCCGACAGGCGGTAGACGCCGGAGGAGTCGCCAAAGTTCCACTCGTGGTAGAACAACTCAATCAGGCGTTCCATCTGGCGCGTCAGCGTCCAGGAAGGGCTGATCTCTTCCCGCGCCAGCGCCACCAGGCACTCGAGCTGCTCGCGCACCTTCTGCGACGGGAAATCATCACGAATTAATTCGGAAATAAGGATCATGCCGTCGCACAGCGGCGCTTTATTAAATTCAAAATCAGCCAGTGACTTCATACCCTACCCCAACAGCGGAACTTTAGTGATGGCGAGTTTAACGATGATGCACAACACCATCAGCGCCAGCAAAAACGCAATAAACTTGCTCTGCTGGCTGCGCGGACGACGACGTCCAAGCGCGACAAACCCCAAAAAGATGTAAATGATAACGCCAAACAGTTTCTCCGTCAGCCATCCCCCCTCTTCGGTAAAGGGAAAATAGCGCGTCATCACCATCAGCGCGACGCCGCTGAGCAGCAGCACGCTGTCAACCGCGTGCGGTAAAATGCGCACCCAGCGCGCCTCAAACAGGGCGCTGCGGTGGTGCATCCACCAATAGCGCAGTGCGAAAAAGGAGACGGAAACCACCGCCGACGCGATGTGCAAATAGAGCACAAACTGGAAAAAACTCATGCCTGTGCCTCCGGAGCGCCAGGCCACTGCGCCAGCGTCAGACGATCGTTGTCACCATAGTCACGGCAGGTTTGCACCTGCGCATAGCCGGCTGAGGTAAAGAGCGCGCGAACCGCCGCCCCCTGCCGCCAGCCATGTTCCAGCAGCATATAGCCGCCGGGCTCCAGCCAGTCACGCCCCTGGTTAACGATATGGGCTAAATCGGCCAGACCGCTATCCCCGGCCACCAGCGCGGTTTTCGGTTCAAAGCGCACGTCGCCCTGGCTAAGATGTTCGTCCTGTTCATCAATGTACGGCGGGTTGCTGACAATCATGGCAAAACGCTGTGGGCTCAACGCGCTGAACCAATCGCTTTGCATTATCGTCACGTTCGTTATCCCAAGATGGTCCGCGTTACGCTGCGCCAGGGCCGCCGCATCGGCAATATAATCGACGGCTGTCAGCTGGCAGTCCGGCCGTTCGCTGGCCAGAGCCAGGGCCACCGCGCCGGTGCCGGTACCGAGATCGAGGATCCGGCACGGCCTCTGCGGCAGACGCGCCAGCGCCTGTTCAACCAGGCACTCGGTATCCGGGCGAGGGATCAGGGTCGCTGGAGAGACAAACAGCGGCAGCGACCAGAACTCACGGCTACCCACCAGGTGGGCAATGGGCTCGCCGTTTTGTCGCCGTGCCAGCAGCTGCGTTAGCGTTTCCGCCTGTGCCGCGCTCAGCGTCGTTTCATCAAACGCGAGAATTTGCGTGCGCGATTTACCGGTCACATGCCCTAACAGGATCTCCGCATCGCGACGCGGGCTTTCCCCACCCTGCAGCGTCGCGATAGCCTGCTGTAGCCACTCTCTCCAGGTCATCATTCCTGCTCGGACAGCGCCGCCAGCTGGTCAGCCTGGTATTCCTGCACGATAGGCTCAATCAGCATATCCAGCTTGCCTTCCATCGTTTCGTCCAGGCGGTAGAGCGTCAGGTTGATGCGGTGATCGGTCACGCGCCCCTGCGGGAAGTTGTAGGTACGGTTACGATCGCTACGATCGCCGCTGCCCAGCAGGTTGCGGCGTTCAGAGGCTTCCGCCTGCTGACGGCGGGCAATCTCTGCCGCGCGAATACGCGAGCCCAGCACCGACATCGCTTTAGCTTTGTTTTTGTGCTGCGAACGTTCGTCCTGGCACTCCACCACAATGCCGGTCGGCAGGTGGGTAATACGGATAGCCGAGTCGGTGGTGTTAACGTGCTGACCGCCCGCGCCCGAAGAACGGAAGGTATCGATACGCAGGTCCGCCGGGTTGATATCCGGCAATTCCGCTTCCGGCACCTCTGGCAACACGGCCACGGTACAGGCGGAGGTATGAATACGCCCCTGAGATTCGGTGGCCGGAACGCGCTGTACGCGATGACCACCGGACTCAAACTTCAGACGACCGTAAACGCCTTCACCGCTGATTTTGGCGATCACTTCTTTGTAACCACCGTGCTCACCTTCGTTGGCGCTCATGATCTCAACACGCCAGCGGCGCGATTCAGCGTAGCGGCTGTACATGCGGAACAGGTCGCCGGCAAACAGCGCTGCTTCATCACCGCCGGTACCGGCGCGTACTTCAAGGAAAGCATTGCGTTCGTCGTCCGGATCGCGAGGCAGCAGGAGCACCTGAAGCTGTTGCTCCAGTTCTTCTTCTTTGGCTTTGGCTTCCTGCAACTCTTCCTGCGCCATTTCGCGCATTTCCGGGTCGTCGAGCATCATCTGGGCAGTTTCAATATCGTCCTGAACCTGGCGCCAGTCGGTATAACAGCGAGCCACGTCGCCCAGCTGTGCGTATTCGCGGGACAGTGCGCGGAAACGGTCCTGATCGGCAATAGTTGCTGCGTCTCCGAGCAGCGCCTGAACTTCTTCATGGCGCTCGTAGAGAGCTTCCAGTTTAGCAACAATAGAAGGCTTCATTGGCGTAAATGCACCTTGTTATAAATAGAGTTGTGCTACTCCAGCCCGAGGCTGTTGCGCAGAATATGCAGGCGTTCGTCATCCCCGTCACGGGCGGCCTGCTGAAGAGATTTGGTTGGCGCGTGGATCAGGCGGTTGGTTAACTTGCGCGCCAGATCCTGCATGATGACCTGCGGATCGCCACCCTGTTCGAGCGCGGCGATCGCTTTAGCGGTGAGTTCCTCACGCGCCGTTTCAGCCTGGGAGCGATAATCACGAATGATGTCGCTGGCGCTTTGCGCGCGTAGCCAGGCCATAAACTCACTGGTTTCCTGCTCGACGATGGTTTCAGCCTGTACCGCGGCGGCTTTACGCTGCGCGAGGTTATTCTGAATAATGTTTTGCAGGTCGTCCACGCTGTAGAGATAGGCGTTAGCGAGTTTCCCCACCTCCGGCTCTACATCGCGTGGCACGGCAATATCCACCAGCAGCATCGGCTGGTTGCGACGCGCTTTCAGCGCGCGCTCCACCATCCCTTTACCGATAATTGGCAGCGGGCTGGCGGTAGAACTGATAATGATGTCGGCCTCTTTCAGGCGTTCATCGACGTCGCTCAGCGCGATCACCTCAGCGCCGACCTCATCGGCCAGCACCTGTGCGCGTTCGCGGGTACGGTTGGCAATCACCATTTTTTTCACGTGATGTTCGCGCAGATGGCGCGCCACCAGCTCGATGGTTTCACCCGCACCCACCAACAGTACGGTGACCGACGAGAGCGATTCGAAAATCTGTCGCGCCAGGGTACAGGCTGCAAACGCCACCGACACCGCGCTGGCGCCGATATCCGTTTCCGTGCGCACGCGCTTGGCAACAGAGAAGGATTTCTGGAACATGCGTTCCAGCTCGCTGACGTGCAGATGCCCGCGGCTGGAATCAGCAAACGCTTTTTTTACCTGCCCTAAGATTTGCGGCTCGCCCAACACCAGCGAGTCCAGCCCGCTGGCAACGCGCATCAGATGGCTGACGGCGTCGTTGTCCTGGTGCCAATAAAGGCTCTGGCGCAGTTCTTCTTCATTCAGGCCGTGGTAATCGCACAGCCAGCGGATAATCGCTTCATGCTGATTATCCTGCTCTTCTACGCTGAGATAGAGCTCGGTGCGGTTACAGGTCGACAGGACCACGCCCCCCTGTACCATTGGCTGAGCCAGCAGGCTCTCCAGCGCCTGGTCAAGCGTATCTGGCGAAAACGTGACGCGTTCTCGCAGCGCTACCGGGGCTGTTTTATGATTGATGCCAAGAGCTAAAAGGGTCATTGTGCGGGAGTAGTACCAGCGTTGATAAGGTTAGTCTGAGCGCATCATACAGGATGCGCGAGATCAATAAAAGGGAGGCTCCCCTTTTGGAGTAATAGGCAAGCTGGGTTAATTTTATGATTTAAGACAACTTGAGCGTAGACGCTGCCCACGGGCGACGCTAGCATTAAGCGTTATAATCGTAACGCACATCAAGGATTTTCATCATGGCCCTGCCTCGCCTGATTCGTTTGCTGCCTCTCGCAGCACTGGTTCTTACCGCCTGTACCGTTAATCCACCGAAAGGCCCTGGTAAAAGCCCCACCTCGCCGCAGTGGCAGCAGCACCAGCAGGAAGTGCGCCAACTGAGTCAATATCAGACGCGCGGCGCTTTCGCCTATTTGTCCGACCAGCAAAAAGTGTATGCCCGTTTCTTTTGGCAGCAAACCGGCCAGGATAACTATCGTCTGCTGCTGACCAACCCGCTGGGCAGCACCGAAATGGAACTGATTGGCCGACCGGGCTCCGCGCAGCTAACCGACAATAAAGGCCAGCGCTATACCGATACCGACGGCGAAGAAATGGTGGGCAAACTGACCGGTATGCCGATTCCGCTGAACAGCCTGCGCCAGTGGATCCTCGGCCTGCCGGGCAACGCTACCGACTATACGCTCGACGACCAGTACCGCCTGAGCGAGTTGCACTACACCGAAAACGGTAAGACCTGGAAAGTGGTCTACAGCGGCTACGACAGCAAAACCCAGCCCGCGCTGCCGTCTAACATGGAGCTGACCGAAGGTAGTCAGCGCATCAAGCTGCGCATGGATAACTGGATTGTAAGATGATGACCACCTGGCCCTCACCTGCCAAGCTCAACCTGTTTTTATACATCACCGGGCAGCGACCTGACGGCTATCATACGTTGCAGACGCTGTTCCAGTTCCTCGACTACGGCGACACGCTGACGATTGTGCCGCGCTCGGACGGGCAGCTACGGCTGCTCACGCCGGTCAAGGGCGTGCCGAATGAAGAAAACCTGATTATTCGCGCCGCGCGGCTGTTGATGAAAACGGCGGCGGCATCGCAGCGCCTGCCAGCCGGTAGCGGTGCCGATATCAGCATTGAAAAACGTTTGCCGATGGGCGGCGGTCTCGGCGGTGGTTCATCCAACGCAGCGACCGTGCTGGTGGCGCTTAACCACCTGTGGCGATGCGGGCTGTCGGAAGACGAGCTGGCGGCCATCGGGCTGACGCTCGGTGCCGACGTGCCGGTGTTTGTTCGCGGCCATGCGGCATTTGCCGAAGGGGTTGGCGAAGTGCTCACCCCGGTTGAGGTGGCGGAAAAATGGTACCTGGTTGCCCATCCCGGGGTCAGTATCCCGACCCCGGTCATTTTTCGCGATCCGGAGCTGCCACGAAATACCCCGGTCAGGTCAATAGAAACGTTATTAAAATGTGAATTCGGCAATGATTGCGAGGTTATCGCAAGAAAACGTTTTCGCGAGGTTGATGATGTGCTTTCCTGGCTGTTAGAATACGCGCCGTCGCGCCTGACTGGAACAGGAGCCTGTGTCTTTGCTGAATTCGACACGGAACTCGCTGCCCGCCAGGTGCTTGAGCAAGCCCCGGAATGGTTGCAAGGCTTTGTGGCAAAAGGTGTTAACCTCTCGCCATTGAAGCAAGCCCTGCTCTGAATCATTCGGTTTCCGTCAGTATTGCTGACGAAAGAAGAATGGTGATGAGTACCAAGCCGGGCAAACTGAGCTCCGGTGACAACGTCACCCTGTTCCAGACGTTGCATCGCGCTCTTTAATACACCGCCTGGATGAAATCGCGCCTGGCCCGCACAGTTTTTGGCCCGTTTCATCCACCACTGGACGCATGCCTGAGGTTCTTCTCGTGCCTGATATGAAGCTTTTTGCTGGTAACGCCACCCCGGAACTAGCACAACGTATTGCCAACCGCCTGTACACTTCTCTCGGCGACGCCGCTGTAGGTCGCTTTAGCGACGGCGAAGTCAGCGTACAAATCAATGAAAACGTACGCGGTGGTGATATTTTCATCATCCAGTCCACTTGTGCCCCAACTAACGACAACCTGATGGAATTAGTCGTTATGGTTGATGCCCTGCGCCGTGCTTCCGCAGGCCGTATCACCGCCGTTATCCCTTACTTCGGTTATGCTCGCCAGGACCGTCGCGTTCGCTCTGCTCGTGTACCTATCACCGCTAAAGTTGTTGCTGACTTCCTGTCCAGCGTAGGCGTTGACCGCGTACTGACCGTAGACCTGCACGCTGAACAGATCCAGGGCTTCTTCGATGTCCCGGTGGATAACGTATTCGGTAGCCCAATCCTGCTCGAAGATATGCTGCAGCTGAACCTGGATAACCCAATCGTGGTTTCTCCGGACATCGGCGGCGTGGTTCGCGCTCGCGCTATCGCTAAGCTGCTGAACGATACCGACATGGCTATCATCGACAAACGTCGCCCGCGTGCGAACGTGTCTCAGGTTATGCATATCATCGGCGACGTTGCCGGTCGTGACTGCGTGCTGGTTGATGACATGATCGATACCGGCGGTACGCTGTGCAAAGCGGCTGAAGCGCTGAAAGAGCGTGGTGCTAAACGCGTATTCGCCTACGCAACTCACCCGATCTTCTCCGGCAACGCGGTAAACAACCTGCGTAACTCCGTCATCGACGAAGTGGTTGTCTGCGATACCATCCCGTTAAGCGATGAGATCAAAGCGCTGCCGAACGTTCGCACCCTGACCCTGTCCGGGATGCTGGCCGAAGCGATTCGTCGTATCAGCAACGAAGAATCCATCTCTGCCATGTTCGAACATTAATCGAATCTGGTTAAAAAACCCGCTGCGGCGGGTTTTTTTGTCTATAGTATTTATTTGTATGATTTATGCCAACTTCACTGCCATTCACGTGACAGATGATGCGCTCATGGATGAAACAGTATTGTGAATAAATTATTCTCCTCCGATATCATGCCTTTCCGCGCGCTGATCGACGCCTGCTGGAAAGAGAAGTTCAGCTCGGCGCGCTTTATGCGCGACCTGATTGCCGGGATCACCGTCGGTATCATTGCCATTCCGCTGGCGATGGCGTTGGCTATTGGCAGCGGGGTTGCGCCACAGTACGGCCTGTATACCTCGGCCGTCGCGGGGATCGTTATCGCCCTGAGCGGTGGCTCCCGCTTTAGCGTATCCGGCCCCACCGCGGCCTTCGTGGTGATCCTCTATCCCGTTTCGCAGCAGTTTGGTCTGGCAGGCCTGCTGGTGGCGACCCTGATGTCCGGAATATTCCTGATCCTCTTTGGCCTGGCCCGCTTTGGCCGCCTGATCGAATATATTCCGCTGTCGGTGACGCTTGGCTTCACCTCGGGGATTGGTATTACCATCGGGACCATGCAGATTAAAGACTTCCTCGGTCTGCAAATGACGCACGTTCCGGAACACTACTTACAGAAGGTGGGCGCGCTGGTAATGGCGCTGCCGACCATCAACGTTGGCGATGCGGCCATTGGCATCGTCACCCTCGGCACGCTGATCCTCTGGCCACGCCTCGGCCTGCGCCTGCCGGGTCACCTGCCTGCGCTTATCGCCGGCTGCGTGGTCATGCTGTTGGTCAACCTGCTCGGCGGACACGTTGCGACCATTGGTTCCCAGTTCCACTACGTGCTGGCCGACGGCTCTCAGGGCAACGGCATTCCGCAGCTGCTGCCGCAGTTTGTGCTGCCGTGGGATCTCCCGGGCTCCAGCTTCACGCTGAGCTGGGCATCGCTGCATGCGCTGCTGCCCGCCGCATTTTCGATGGCCATGCTCGGGGCCATCGAATCGCTGCTGTGCGCGGTGGTGCTTGACGGCATGACCGGCACCAAACACAAGGCTAACAGCGAACTGGTTGGTCAGGGTCTGGGCAACATTGTCGCCCCGTTCTTCGGTGGTATTACCGCCACTGCCGCGATAGCGCGTTCCGCGGCTAACGTTCGCGCAGGTGCCACCTCACCGGTTTCCGCGGTTATTCACGCTATTCTGGTGATTCTGGCGCTGCTGATCCTCGCGCCGGTGCTGTCCTGGCTGCCGCTGTCGGCGATGGCCGCCCTGCTGCTGATGGTGGCATGGAATATGAGCGAGGCGCATAAGGTCGTGTATCTGCTGCGCAAAGCGCCAAAAGACGACATTATTGTGATGCTGATTTGCATGTCGCTGACCGTGCTGTTTGATATGGTCATCGCTATCAGCGTCGGCATCGTGCTGGCTTCGCTGTTGTTTATGCGCCGGATTGCGCGTATGACGCGTCTGTCGGCGGTTAACGTGTCGGTGCCGGATGATGTGCTGGTACTGCGCGTCATTGGCCCGCTGTTTTTTGCCGCTGCAGAAGGTTTATTCAGCGATCTGGAAACGCGCATTGCCGGTAAACGCATTGTGGTGCTGAAATGGGACGCGGTCCCGGTACTGGATGCCGGTGGCCTGGATGCCTTCCAGCGGTTTGTGAAAAAACTGCCTGAAGGCTGCGAGCTGCGGGTATCTAACCTGGAATTCCAGCCGCTGCGCACCATGGCGCGCGCGGGTATTCAGCCGATTCCTGGCCGTCTGGCATTCTTCCCAAACAAAGATGCCGCCCTGGCAGACATCCTCTGACCGTACCCCCGCACCGTAGCCTCCCCGGCGTCGCGTGACATCACAGGCAAAAAAAAATGGCTCCCTCGGGAGCCATTTTTATCGCAACGTGATTGCTTACGCTTTCAGCAACTGCTCAGCGGTGTCTTTCACGCTCCCCAGCAGAACTTTAACGTCCTCCAGGCACACCGTCGGGTTCAGCAGCGTCAGCTTCAGGCAGGTGATGCCATCCGATTCAGTCACGCCGACGTTGGCGCTCCCCGAAGCCAGCAGAACGTCACCAATACGCTGGTTCAGCAGCGCAACGAACGCCATGTCATCGCTTTCAGGACGGAAGCGGAACAGCACGCTTGCCAGCTGCGGCTCCATCACCAGCTCCAGATGCGGCTGAGTTTTGACAAACGCAGCCACATCACGCGCCAGCGTGACGCCGTTATCAATGATTTCGGCGTACTGCTTTTTGCCCAGCGCTTCAAGACCCATCCACAGCTTCAGCGCATCGAAACGGCGCGTGGTCTGCAGCGACTTCGACACCAGATTCGGCACGCCAGCCTCTTCATCGAATTCTGAGTTCAGGTATGCCGCCTGATAGCGCATCAGCTCGTAGTGACGCGCATCTTTAAGCAGGAACGCGCCGCAGCTGATGGTCTGGAAGAACTGCTTGTGGAAGTCCAGCGTCACGGAGTCCGCCAGCTCAAGACCGTTCAGGAAGTCGCGATACTTCTCAGACAGCAGTAACGCCCCGCCCCACGCTGCATCCACGTGCATCCAGATCTGATGCTCCGCCGCCAGCGCCGCGATATCCGCTAACGGATCGATGGCGCCAGCATCGGTGGTCCCGGCGGTGGCGACAATCGCCATCACCTGCTCGCCGTTGGCTTTCGCCTGAGCCAGCTTGGCTTTCAGGTCAGCCAGATCCATACGCGAGAATGCATCGGTCTTCACCTGAGTGACGGAACGGTAGCCCAGCCCCATCAGCGCCATGTTTTTCTGCACGGAGAAGTGCGCGCTTTCAGAGCAGAACACTTTGATTTTGCTCAGGTCACCGGTCAGACCATTCTGCTGAATGGAATGCCCCTGGCGGGCGAAGAAGGCATCGCGCGCCAGCATCAGGCCCATCAGGTTGCTCTGGGTACCGCCGCTGGTAAACACGCCGGCGTCGCCCGCCGTATAGCCCACCTGCTCGCGCAGCCATTCGATCAGCTTGATCTCAATGATGGTGGCGGACGGGCTCTGGTCCCAGGAGTCCATGCTCTGGTTGGTGGCGTTGATCAGCACTTCCGCCGCCTGGCTAATCACCAGGCTCGGGCAGTGCAGGTGCGCCACGCACTGGGCATGGTGGACTAACAGGCTGTCTTTCAGAAAGTATTCAACCGCACGCTCAATAGCGGCCTGGTTGCCCAGGCCCTGAGACGTAAAGTTCAGGTTGATGCGTTCGCGCAGTTGCTCAACGGTTTTGCCCTGATACATCTCAGGCTGCTTCAACCATTCAACGACCGCTCGCGTACTCTGCTCGATAGCATCCTGATAGGCGGCAATGCTTTGCGCCGAGCCGGACAGAATCGGGTTTACGTCTGACATTCGATCCAACTCCGTTTAAACCGGCTTCACGCCAGCGCCCAGCAGGGCGTTTTCGAATTTATCGAGGAACACTTCCAGCTCAGCGTTGGTGATCAGCAGAGACGGCAGCAGACGCAGTACGCAACCGTTGCGGCCCCCACGCTCCAGAATCAGCCCATTTTCGAAGCATTTTTTCTGCAGCAGCGCGGACAATTCGCCATCGGCCGGGTAGCAGCCCATATGATCCTGCGCTTCGTTCGGCTTCACGATCTCAATACCAATCATCAGACCCAGACCACGTACATGACCAATCACCGGGTAGCGTTTCTGCAGGTCAGCCAGCTTGCCTTTCAGCCACTCGCCCTGGGCAGCCACTTTATCGGCAATGTTGTCGTCTTTGAGGATCTTCAGCGTCGTCAGGCCGGTCGCCATCGCCAGCTGGTTGCCACGGAAGGTGCCGGTGTGGTGGCCCGGGGCCCATGCGTCGAACTGCTTTTTAATGCCCAGAACCGCCAGCGGCAGACCGCCGCCAACCGCTTTGGACATCACAATGATATCTGGCTCAATGCCAGCGTGTTCGAAGGCGAACAGCTTACCGGTACGTGCGAAACCAGCCTGAACTTCATCGATGATCAGCAGAATGCCGTGTTCCTGGGTCACTTTACGAATACGTTGCAGCCACTCAACCGGCGCCGGGTTCACGCCGCCTTCGCCCTGCACGGCTTCAAGGATCACGGCCGCAGGTTTACGCACGCCGCTTTCAACGTCGTTAATCAGGTTTTCGAAGTAATAGGTTAATGCTTTGACGCCAGCCTCGCCGCCGATACCCAGCGGGCAGCGGTACTCATGCGGATACGGCATGAACTGCACTTCCGCCATCATGTTGCTGACGGCTTCTTTCGGTGACAGGTTGCCGGTCACGGACAGCGCGCCGTGGGTCATCCCGTGGTAACCGCCGGAGAAGCTGATCACGCTGGAACGGCCGGTCACTTTTTTCGCCAGCTTCAGGGCCGCTTCAACGGCATCTGCGCCGGACGGACCGGTGAATTGCAGGCAATATTCTTTGCCCTGCCCCGGTAATAAGGACAGTAAATAAGATGAAAATTCATCTTTTAATGGGGTAGTAAGATCAAGCGTATGTAACGGTAAGCCGCTTGTGATGACACTTTGAATGCTCTGCAGCACTTCAGGATGATTATGACCAAGCGCCAGGGTTCCGGCACCTGCCAGGCAATCAAGATATTGATTATTTTCTACGTCAGTAATCCAGACGCCCTGCGCTTTAGCGATGGCTAATGGCAGTTTACGGGGATAGCTGCGGACATTAGATTCAAACTCAGCCTGTCTTGCTAAAAAGGTATCATTGCTCTGTGGTAATGAATTAGCACTTAAAGTATCAATACGGACTTTATCCGTCATCATATCACTCCTACAACCAGGTGTAGATTAACGCCTGATTGAATAAATGGTTATAAGGATTACCTGTAAAAAAGCGCGGCTAATATATGTTGTTTTAGCGTTGGACTCAATCATTTATTTTAAGGTCTGAAACATCGTTTAATTTTCATTTAAAATCAATGAGTAACACCGACGCAGCGCCCTCAAATTTATTAAATTTTGTTACCATTTGTCTTAAAGACCTCTCCGCAGAAGCCACCCGCATGATGTATTAAAAGCCATCTTATTTTCATGGTTTTATTATTCACTTACACGAATTTACCATTAATAATGTAAGCACTAACCGCCGAATGCATGATTTTTCACTTGTTTATGCTGAAATAAAATAAAAAAGTCGATCCCTCTGGATAAATCACTTACTATGGCGCGCTTATTTGCAGGCTCTGTAAATAAAGAACTAATGCGCATCACCCGGTAACGCGTACAGGCGAAACACGTTATCGACAACAGGAGCCTTTCCTGGGTTGTCATCAGAAATGTTCGCGGGCGGACATTTCGTAAGGCGAAGACGCTTCCCTTATGCCGAGAATGAAAATTTTCTAGCCATGCTTTCATGGCGCCCTGATATGAGATTGTTATGACACGCATTTATCCACAATTCATCGTTGCCAAATTTGGCGGCACCAGCGTCGCTGATTTTGACGCGATGAACCGCAGTGCCAGCATTGTTCTTGCTGATCCCAACGTTCGTTTAGTCGTTCTTTCTGCTTCGGCAGGCGTGACCAACCTGCTGGTCGAACTTTCTGAAGGTCTGGAAAGCCATCGGCAATTAGACAAGCTCGAGACGTTACGTACTATCCAGTACAACATTATTTCCCGCCTGAAGCAGCCTTCGGTTATCAGCAAGGAAATCGATAATCTCCTCGACAATATCGGCCGCCTGGCGCAAACCGCCGCGGCGTCGCCTTCCACCGCGCTGAGCGATGAACTCGTGAGCCACGGCGAGCTGATGTCTTCGCTGCTCTTTACCGAGGTCATGCGCGAGCGCGAGGTCGAAGCCAGCTGGTTTGATGCGCGCAGCGTGATTCGCACTAACGCCAACTACGGTTGCGCTGAGCCGGACGTCGCCGCGCTGGCTGAACTGGCCGAAATGCACCTGCGCCCACGCCTTGAGCAGGCCATCATGATTACCCAGGGGTTTATTGGCCGCGATGCCAGCGGGCACACCACGACGCTCGGCCGCGGTGGGAGCGACTATACCGCGTCGCTGCTCGGCGAAGCCCTCCACGCGGCACGGGTGGATATCTGGACCGACGTGGCCGGTATTTATACAACCGACCCGCGTATTGCGCCTAATGCCAAACGGATCGACCGCATCTCGTTTGCCGAAGCGAGCGATATGGCAGCCTACGGCGCGAAAGTGCTACACCCCGCCACGCTGATGCCGGCGATGCGCAAAAACATTCCGGTGTTCGTTGGCTCCAGCAAAAATATCGCCGCTGGCGGTACGCTGGTTTGCTGCACGACGGACAACCCGCCGCGCTACCGTGCGGTGGCGGTGCGCCGCAAGCAAACGCTGCTGCGCTTGCACAGCCTGGATGCACAACCGTCCTGCCATTTCTTAGCGCAGATGTTTGCGCTGTTAGCGCGTCATTCGGTGGCCGCCGATCTGGTGACAACCTCCGAAAACAGCATTGCGCTCGCGCTGGACTCCACTCACGCCACCTCGGGTGAAGATCACACGCTGACCACATCGTTATTTACCGAGCTGTCTTCCCACTGTCGCGTAGAAGTGGAAACCGGCCTGGCACTGGTGACGCTGGTCGGCAATCAGCTTACGCAGGTCTCTGGCGTGTTTAAGGATGTTTTTGCCTGGCTTGAGACGCATGCGGTTCGCATGGTCTGCCACGGTGCCTCCAGCAATAATCTTTGCATTCTGCTGCCCGCGGATGAAGCCGATAGCGCCGTTAAGGCCCTGCATTTGCGGCTGTTTGAGTCATAAGGTGATAAAAACAAAAAGTCCCGGTCTTAACGGCCAGGACTTTGTTAACTGTCTCAGTGGCTCCTTCACGGAGCCCTTATTTAGCCAGGACGGTGTGATGACCCACCGCCGCGACGGCAGCGCTTGTCGTAGTGACGAACCCACCAGTACCGATCGCTCACCTGCTCGTGCCCGCCGACACGCGCCCCGGCCAGCCAAAGAATCGCGCCGACGAAGATGCTGAGTACGGCCCCGTGCGCAAAGAACTGCGGGAGGTCAAGCTGCGGCAGCTGGTTTAAAATAGAATAACCGACACCGACGACCATCACGAGCAGGCCTAACCCCATGAGCACATTACCGAGTAACGAAGCGTTTTTGCGTTTCATAGTGTCACCTCCGTAGATTGGCTTTGGGTTTCGGGATATATCCCTATTCCATGTGTGTAAAGTATAGACAACACCGCTGTGGATAAGTGCGCTACCGATCACAAATAGGCACATATCATCAACATAACTTTACATTTAAGTTACTGATATGCTTTTCAATGCGCATTATCACTCTGGAAAACTATTCCGTTTTTTACGCTTTCAGCGCTTATTTTTGTCAAGCAGCCCGTCACGACGTAAACTAGCCGCCGGAAAGATTGCCCACTCAGGAACAATAACGTGACGATTAAACTGATTGTCGGCCTCGCAAACCCCGGCGCAGAGTACGCGGGGACGCGCCATAACGCTGGCGCCTGGTACGTCGATTTACTGGCTGAACGCTTTCGTGCCCCGCTGCGCGAAGAGAGTAAATTTTTTGGCTACACCTCGCGCATTAACCTGGCGGGGGAAGATGTCCGCCTGCTGGTGCCCACCACTTTTATGAACCTTAGCGGCAAAGCCGTGGCGGCGCTGGCAACCTTCTATCGCATTAATCCAGATGAAATTCTGGTGGCCCACGACGAACTGGATCTCCCGCCTGGCGTCGCGAAGTTTAAGCTGGGCGGCGGCCACGGCGGTCATAATGGGTTAAAAGATATCATCAGCAAATTAGGCAATAACCCTAATTTTCATCGCTTACGTATCGGGATCGGCCATCCGGGCGATAAAAGTAAAGTTGTCGGTTTTGTCCTCGGCAAACCGCAGGCAGCAGAACAGAAGCTGATCGACGATGCGGTAGACGAAGCGGCGCGCTGCACCGAAATCTGGCTGAAAGACGGGCTGACTAAAGCCACGAACCGATTACACGCTTTTAAGGCGCAATAGACCGACGACTGCGGTATTTTTTCCGTATGACGTGTATAATGCGCAAAGTTATTTACTTTTCTACAATCTGTTCAAGCTAACAGGTTGAATATCAAAAGATTAAGGTGATTTAAACATGGGATTCAAATGCGGTATCGTCGGTTTGCCAAACGTAGGCAAATCCACCCTGTTCAACGCGCTCACGAAAGCCGGTATTGAAGCGGCGAACTTCCCGTTCTGTACTATCGAGCCGAACACAGGCGTCGTACCGATGCCCGATCCGCGTCTGGACCAGCTGGCGGAAATCGTTAAACCGCAGCGTATCCTGCCGACCACCATGGAATTCGTTGATATCGCGGGCCTGGTAAAAGGCGCGTCCAAAGGTGAAGGCCTGGGTAACCAGTTCCTGACCAACATCCGCGAAACCGAAGCGATCGGCCACGTTGTACGCTGCTTCGAAAACGACAACATCATCCACGTTAATAACAAAGTGGACCCGGCTGACGATATCGACGTTATCAACACCGAGCTGGCGCTGTCTGACCTTGATACCTGCGAGCGCGCCCTGCACCGCGTTCAGAAGAAAGCCAAAGGCGGCGATAAAGACGCAAAAGCCGAACAGGCCGCGCTGGAAAAATGCCTGCCGCAGCTGGAAAACGCCGGTATGCTGCGCGCGCTGAAAACCCTGACGGACGAAGATAAAGCGGCCATCAAATACCTGAGCTTCCTGACCCTGAAGCCAACCATGTATATCGCTAACGTCAACGAAGATGGTTTCGAGAACAACCCGTACCTCGACAAAGTGCGTGAAATCGCCGCTGCCGAAGGTTCCGTTGTGGTTGCCGTATGCGCCGCCGTTGAAGCCGACATCGCAGAACTCGACGATGGTGACCGTGAAGAATTCATGGCCGAAATGGGCCTGGAAGAGCCGGGCCTGAACCGCGTGATCCGCGCCGGTTACGAACTGCTTAACCTGCAAACCTACTTCACCGCTGGCGTAAAAGAAGTGCGCGCATGGACCATCCCGGTCGGCGCTACCGCGCCGCAGGCAGCCGGTAAAATCCACACCGACTTCGAAAAAGGCTTTATCCGCGCGCAGACCATCGCGTTTGAAGACTTTATCACCTACAAAGGTGAACAAGGCGCGAAAGAAGCCGGCAAGATGCGTGCTGAAGGGAAAGATTACATCGTCAAAGATGGCGACGTGATGAACTTCCTGTTCAACGTCTAATAAAATGTGTTGTCTTATGAGGTTTCGCTGAATCTCATAGAATCGCAAATAACCACAAAATCCACGCAGTTGCGTGGATTTTTTTATTTCATAGCGTCTCAACTCATCCCGTACCAACGCGGTCAAAAATGCGTACATGGATGGGGACAACATTCTTCCATCTTCATTTTAACTGAGTGCAATAACGGTATAATAAATATACAAGATCCCGTTATGCGCACTGATACGCAATGCCGCGCTGCCAAGCCGAAAGAAAAACGCTAAAGCGGTGACCATTTTAGTTGACCACTACACAGACCCTTTACAGCGAAGAATCTCCGTCGATTTAATAAGGGAGCCCTCACCAGCCCCTGTCAGGATCACACTTTTCAGCTCAGGATATTCACTTATAAAAAACAGGTGTTATTATCCACCCTGTAAATACCTTTCAACTCAACCCGAGGCTTTGATGCTGGAGAATGTAATCATCCGATAATCAGTTACTCGACCTTTTCAGGCCGAACTGATTATCAATGCGCCGAAATCGAATGCGGGCACCGCTGTGTGTTTGCACGTTTTGCACATGATGATTAAACAGGTTTTCCAGTATGAATTTATCCCGTCAGGAACAACGTACCTTACACGTTCTCGCCAAAGGTGGTCGCATTGCGCACGTCCGCGATGCATCTGGCCGCGTCACCGCCGTTGAATGCTACACCCGCGAAGGGCTGTTGCTGACCGACTGCACCCTTGCCACCTTCAAAAAACTCAAAACCAAAAAACTGATCAAGTCCGTCAACGGTCAGCCCTACCGCATCAACACCAGCGGGCTGAATAACGTTCGCGCACAGCTTGATAACCGCTAAGGAGAGCATGATGGATATCAGCACCCTTATTTCCTCATCCCGACACATCCAGCTGTCAGCGGAGGAAAGTAAAATCCCCTGGGACGAACCGGCCTTCAGCCAGCGCATGCTGGCGAACCATTTGTCGCAGGACCACGACTGGGCCAGCCGCAGGCAGGAGGTCATTAAGCAGCAGGTCGAGTGGATCGCCAGCCAGTTACCCCCTGGCGCACATATCCTCGATCTCGGCTGCGGTCCCGGCTTTTATACCCACCGCTTAGCGGAGCGCGGATTTCACTGCACCGGCGTGGATTTCTCGCCGGCATCCGTGAGCTGGGCCCGTCAGCAGGCGCAGAACGCCGGATTGCATATCGACTATGTTCAGCAGGATGTCCGCGCATACTGGCCGGATAAATCGTTCGATTTCATCATGATGACATTCGGGGAACTGAATGTGTTTAGCACGGCGGATGCGCGCTCACTCGTCAGCCGCTGCGCGCTGTGGCTGGAGACGGGTGGCAGGCTGCTCACTGAAGTCCATGCTTTCGACGAAGTTAAGCGTCAGGGAATGGCTGAAGCGAACTGGCAACGCTGTCAGGACGGGCTGTTTCTGGGCGTCCCTCATCTGCTTCTGACGGAACATGGCTGGGATGAAGCAGCGCAGACCAGCTCAACGCTGTTCTGGGCCATAGAGGAAAACGGTCGAACCACCCGTTTCGGCAGCCAGATGACGGCCTGGCGCGATGACGAATACATCAGCCTGCTCGACAATGCCGGGTTTACCCTGCTTCCTCCTCCTGAAAGCTACGACTGGCCAGTCAGCGAGACATTTGAAGGGAAGCTGTTTGTTCTGCTGGCTGAAAAAGCAAATATCTCAGAGAAACACTCTCTTAATGCTCAACGCAATAAAAGGAATTCCAGATTGGATATCCCACGTATTTTTACCATCAGTGAAAGCGAACACCGCATCCACAACCCGTTCACCGAAGAGAAGTACGCCACGCTGGGCCGTGTGCTGCGCATGAAACCGGAGACCCGCATTCTTGACCTCGGCAGCGGCTCGGGCGAGATGCTTTGTACCTGGGCCCGGGACCACGCCATTACCGGTGTCGGTATCGATATGAGCCAGTTGTTCAGCGAGCAAGCCAGACGCCGCGCCGAAGAGCTCGGCGTCAGCGACCGGGTTCAGTTCATCCATAACGACGCCGCCGGATACGTTACAGAAGAGAAATGCGATGTGGCGGCCTGTGTCGGTGCGACATGGATAGCCGGTGGGTTTGCCGGGACCGTCGGGCTGCTAGCTCAAAGCCTGAAACCGGGTGGGATCATGCTTATCGGTGAACCCTACTGGCGTCAGCAACCTGCGACGGACGAGATTGCCCAGACCTGTGGCGTCAGCTCGACGACCGATTTTATGACGCTACCAGGGCTTGTCAGCGCGTTCGACGACCTCGGCTATGACGTGGTGGAAATAGTACTGGCAGATCAGGAAGGCTGGGACCGCTATGAGGCCGCGAAATGGCTGACCATGCGCCGCTGGCTGGAGGCCAATCCTGATGACGACTTCGCAGCGGAAGTCAGGGCCGAGCTAACACTCTCGCCGAAACGCCACGTAACGTACGCGCGGGAATACTTTGGCTGGGGCGTGTTCGCGCTCATTGCCAGGTAACAACAAGCCCCGGTATTTCTGACTGGAGATGCCGGGGCTTAGCCTTTGTTTTGATCTGATGCATCACCTGCACAATACATATTCTGTATTTTTATTAATCAGGATGTCACCATAAGGAGCATCATATGTCACAACATGAACAGTTCTGTCAGGCTTGCGGGATGCCGATGTCTGCACCTGATGCACACAGTGCCAGCGATCGATATTGCGCATACTGCATCGACAGCAACGGCAATCTAAAACCCTGGGAAGACGCGGTATCAGGCTTAGCCAGCTTCCTTGATTCCTGGCAAAAAGTCGGCCCGGAAGAAGCCCGGAAACGGGCAAAACGTTATCTGACGGCAATGCCCGCCTGGGCTCATAAAGCGGAAGAGTGAAATGTATTTCTGCTGCTCAATCAGCATTGAAGCACATGCCGTACGTCAGTATTTGTGACTATAACGCAACCAGCCAGTTTCCTGGCTGGTTGCACACTCACACAAATCAGCGCTGCCATCATTCCGACATCGAAAGCAAACCATCATCCAGTCGATTCCCCTGGATTTTTATGCCTGCTAACAAAGCATCCATATTAGCCAAATCCTCTTCGCTCAATTCAAGATCAATCGCTTTAATGTTGTCGTCTATATAGGAAACTTTATCCATCCCGGGAATCGGTACGATCCATGGTTTTTGTGCCAATAACCATGCCAGAGCTACCTGTACAGGTGTCGCTCCTTTACTGGCTGCGACCTCCCGGAGCATGCTGACTAACGGCATATTCGCTTTTATTGCCTCTGGGGTGAAGCGCGGAAAGTTTGCACGTAAATCAGTCGCGCTATCGAATTTTGTTGAGGAATCAATCGTTCCCGTCAGGAATCCGGTCCCCAGAGGTCCCCAGGGCACAAACCCGATTCCCAATTCCTCACAAACGGGCAATACCTCTGCTTCAGGCTCACGGGTCCACAAAGAGTACTGGTTTTGCACGGCTGCGACTGGCATGACTGCATGTGCCCGACGAATGGTTGCAGCACCAACTTCGGATAAACCATAGTGACGGATCTTACCTTCCTTTATTAAATCTCCCAGCGTACCTGCAACATCTTCAATAGGGACATTCGGATCCACACGGTGCTGATAAAAGAGATCGATATAATCTGTTTTCAGGCTTTTCAGGGATGCTTCAGCAACAGCGCGGATATTTTCAGGACGACTATCAACGCCCGTTGTCACACCATTTTCCAGTTTGAAACCAAATTTGGTCGCAATAAGCGCTTTTTCACGATGTGCAGATAACGCCTTACCCACAAGTTTTTCATTCGTATAGGGGCCATAGGCCTGAGCAGTGTCAAAAAAGTTAATCCCCCTGTCGAGCGCAGCATGAAGAACGTTAATCCCGGTCCGATCATCAACGGCGCTACCGGTTCCAAAGCTTAAATTCATTGCCCCCATGCCTAATGCTGATACGGTTAATCCGCTACGACCTAACTGACGATATTTCATATTAATTTCCTTACTCATTAAACGCGGGCGATGCCCAGGCTGTCATGTACATAAAGTGATGGCTCAATCACCATACGGTTAATTAGATCGGCAATACTTAACCGGGAAACGCTGCTGCCCCGAAAGGGTTCATTTCTGTGCGTTAGTCCATATTCAACTTCATGCCCATTGGTAAACCACGCAGGCCGGATGATGGTATGATCGAGCCCTGCATTTTCTATAATTTTTGCTGATTCCCGATAAGGCGCCAAAATACTGCCGTATTTCTCTCCCGGCACTTCATCATATATTCCCATTGAGCTAATGAAGATCAAACGACGCACGCCCGTTGATTTCATTGCACGAATAATCGTCGCTGCCTGCTCCTTCATATTTCCGGATAAATTGGCGTACACAATATCTTTACCGCGCATGGCGAGCCTGAGTTGTTCATCATTGAGAACATCCCCTTCAATCAGGGTCACCCTGGCGGTATCCGGGTTTTGCAGGCGTGCGCTGTTACGTAAATACAGCGTTAACTGAGCCTGGCTGTTATCCAGTAAGTAGCGGGTAACCACTCGGGCAAGAGAGCCCGCAGCACCCAGAATCAATACGTTTGTCATTCTTCCCTTCCTCATTTCAAATCACTGAGGGCAATACTAAATAGCTGCGCGGAATAGTAGATCACTGAAAGGGAACTCAGCCCGGATTGTGCGATCTGATCAATCGCCAAACCAACCAAAATCACCAACCGGACTGAGCGATGCCGATCATAGTACCAATACCCCGTGGCGAACGACGCCTGATGCAGAAAGCTATTCATAAAACGCGTGATAAAAATCATGCCCGCAGACTCACGGCCATGCTGATGCTTCATCGGGGTGAACGGGTCAGCGATGTTGCCAGAACTCTCTGTTGTGCCCGTTCATCCGTTGGTCGCTGGATTAACTGGTTTACGCACTCAGGTATTGAAGGCCTGAAATCCTTACCCGCAGGGCGCTCCCGACGCTGGCCTTTTGAACATATCTGCACCCTGTTACGTGAGCTGATAAAGCATTCTCCCGGCGATTTTGGTTATCAACGTTCACGCTGGAGCACCGAATTACTGGCAATAAAAATCAATGAGATAACCGGTTGCCAGTTACATGCAGGAACCGTTCGCCGCTGGTTGCCATCTGCGGGGCTTGTATGGCGCAGGGCCGCGCCAACTCTGCGTATCCGTGACCCACATAAAGATGAAAAGATGGCGGTAATCCACAAAGCGCTGGATGAATGCAGCGCAGAGCATCCGGTATTTTATGAAGATGAAGTGGATATCCACCTTAATCCTAAAATCGGTGCGGACTGGCAGTTGCGCGGACAGCAGAAACGGGTAGTGACGCCGGGGCAGAACGAAAAATACTATCTGGCCGGCGCACTGCACAGTGGCACGGGTAAAGTCAGCTACGTGGGCGGCAACAGCAAAAGTTCAGCGCTGTTTATCGCTCTGCTGAAGCACCTGAAAGCCACTTACCGGCGGGCGAAAACAATCACGCTGATCGTTGATAACTACATTATCCATAAAAGCCGCGAAACACAGCGCTGGTTGAAAGCAAATCCCAAGTTCAGGGTAATTTACCAGCCGGTTTACTCGCCGTGGGTGAATCATGTGGAACGGCTATGGCAGGCACTTCATGACACGATAACCCGTAATCATCAGTGCCGCTCAATGTGGCAGTTACTGAAAAAGGTCCGCCATTTTATGGAAACCGCCAGCCCATTCCCCGGAGGAAAACATGGTCAGGCAAAAGTGTAGCGGTATTAGGCGCAGCTATTTAGAGGGTGTGATTGTGTTTGTATGTGGATTTATATCGCATTCAGAATTCTCAATGATGGAATAATCAAAACCACTTTGATGAGCGACAGGTGATAAAAGGTTATATTCATGAGCGCGACTCATAACGCTTATCCAGCCTACGATGATTATTAATTGCCGCCGGGTCGCTATTATTGAACGCAGTATCCTTCCTTAAGCAGGCATGTATGAACCGTTCTCCCTCCGTTAAGACAACCGGACTACTTTTTATTATGATCCTCAGCGCCCTGATGGCGTTTACGTCCTTGTCTACCGATATTTATCTTCCCGCAATGCCCATTATGGCGAAGGAATTGCAGGGTGATGCAGAATTAACTATCACCGGCTTTTTGATTGGCTTTTGTCTGGCGCAGCTTATCTGGGGGCCGATCAGCGATCGCTTCGGTCGTCGCCCTCCCCTGATAATTGGCATGGTGTTATTTATTATCGGTTCAGCAGGATGCGCGCTTTCTACTGATATCACGCATATCGTTTTCTGGCGGGTATTTCAGGCGCTGGGGGCCTGCACCGGCCCGATGCTAAATAGCTGCGCCTAATACCGCTACACTTTTGCCTGACCATGTTTTCCTCCGGGGAATGGGCTGGCGGTTTCCATAAAATGGCGGACCTTTTTCAGTAACTGCCACATTGAGCGGCACTGATGATTACGGGTTATCGTGTCATGAAGTGCCTGCCATAGCCGTTCCACATGATTCACCCACGGCGAGTAAACCGGCTGGTAAATTACCCTGAACTTGGGATTTGCTTTCAACCAGCGCTGTGTTTCGCGGCTTTTATGGATAATGTAGTTATCAACGATCAGCGTGATTGTTTTCGCCCGCCGGTAAGTGGCTTTCAGGTGCTTCAGCAGAGCGATAAACAGCGCTGAACTTTTGCTGTTGCCGCCCACGTAGCTGACTTTACCCGTGCCACTGTGCAGTGCGCCGGCCAGATAGTATTTTTCGTTCTGCCCCGGCGTCACTACCCGTTTCTGCTGTCCGCGCAACTGCCAGTCCGCACCGATTTTAGGATTAAGGTGGATATCCACTTCATCTTCATAAAATACCGGATGCTCTGCGCTGCATTCATCCAGCGCTTTGTGGATTACCGCCATCTTTTCATCTTTATGTGGGTCACGGATACGCAGAGTTGGCGCGGCCCTGCGCCATACAAGCCCCGCAGATGGCAACCAGCGGCGAACGGTTCCTGCATGTAACTGGCAACCGGTTATCTCATTGATTTTTATTGCCAGTAATTCGGTGCTCCAGCGTGAACGTTGATAACCAAAATCGCCGGGAGAATGCTTTATCAGCTCACGTAACAGGGTGCAGATATGTTCAAAAGGCCAGCGTCGGGAGCGCCCTGCGGGTAAGGATTTCAGGCCTTCAATACCTGAGTGCGTAAACCAGTTAATCCAGCGACCAACGGATGAACGGGCACAACAGAGAGTTCTGGCAACATCGCTGACCCGTTCACCCCGATGAAGCATCAGCATGGCCGTGAGTCTGCGGGCATGATTTTTATCACGCGTTTTATGAATAGCTTTCTGCATCAGGCGTCGTTCGCCACGGGGTATTGGTACTATGATCGGCATCGCTCAGTCCGGTTGGTGATTTTGGTTGGTTTGGCGATTGATCAGATCGCACAATCCGGGCTGAGTTCCCTTTCAGTGATCTACTATTCCGCGCAGCTATTTAGCAGTCGCCACCCGATTTACGGCGCTCCGACAGTTCTTTATCAAAGGTCAGCGACTGATTGGTACTCAGATAGTTATTCTCAACAACTATCTTTTCCCATGACGCTCATGCAACTTATTTTTCAACCATACTCCGGCACCCAATACTACTCCGGCTATGCTTCCTTTTTTTAATGCGATATATAATGCCTCTTCCCATAAAAAATGGAATTTCCCATCATTGAAATAGAAAATTGTCGATACTCCTAGTTGGCATATGAAAAGAACAACGGAAATTAATACAGTACAATACACAACCAAGAAGATAAGCCATGGAATACCAACCCTGCTGAAAAGATTCATTGCTTCTTCTCCCGCTTGTCTAACTCATCTTTTACAGCGTTTCCTGTAAGTTCAGAAGCAGTAGCACCTGTAACTGCACCAATAACATCCTTTGTCACTTGATCGGTTACCGGAGACAATGAATCAACAACTTTACCTCCTAAACTACCAACCACACTACCAAAACCATTACTTATCACAGAGTTAGTCGGATCCTCCCCTTTAATCGCACTGCCAATCGCAGCGCCCCCCATATTGATTGCAGCGGATGCTTTCCAGCTTTTTCCTATTGGTGCTGTCCGGCATATCACCTTTTGCAATTTTATCCAGCTCGGCCTGCGTTTCTTCAGGGGTCAGATTGTTGTCCACCGCGTACTGGTTCCACGATGCATTAGCTGCACCAATGCTTGCCGTGCCAGTATCAAAACCAAACTTATTATTCTCCACAGCAATCTCAATAGTATGAGTTGAGATTGTTGCAAATCTCACTTAGGATCTGACGGAGGCAATTTACGCGATTTTCGCTCGTCAAGTTTTGCGAAGATCCATATTCTTGCACCAGAAGCCAATCCAATAATCAAACTCACAACAGATAAATAACTTAATGATTTCTTGGAAAAATCAACATGCCCGGATGACAAAAATTCAATAATCACATTATTTACTAAGAAAATAAAAACAAAAAAACAAAGTCCATAGTAAATGGTACTCAGAAAAAAAACAGATAACGTGGTTTTATTTTTCACTTTCACTAACCTTATCTTTAATCTTGTTACCTATAACTTCCCCACCGATACCGCCGATCAGGTCATTAACCTCCCCAGGGAAAGGAGCAAACTCACCAAATTTTCCACCAAACCATGCGCCAATAGCTGCACCACCGATAGAACCAGTATTTGGACCATCGGTAAAAAATGCACTCCCCATAGAAATTCCGACGTTTTGCCCGATAGTCCTTCCTGGTGCAAGCATACCTGCAATGCCTGAGCTAGCACTACTTTTCCAGTCCCAGCTTTTGTTCTCATTACCCGGCTGGCTCAGGTCAAACCACTGGTAGCTTCCGTTGGCTATTTCAGCAATAACTCCGCCAGCAATCACCTTGCCGACTGATGCCGCAGGCCCAAGATACCAGGCTCCGGCGATCATCACTCCATCCTGGTAGCCTTCAACAATAACTTTCGTGATATTGGTGCTGTCTGGCATATCACCTTTTACGATCTTATTCAGTCCAGCCTGTGTTTCTTCCGGGGTCAGATTATTGTCCACCGCGTACTGGTTCCACGATGCATTCGCTGCACCAATGCTTGCCGTGCCAGTATCAAAACTGAGCGCATTATTCTCAACCGCATTCTTCCCGGCGCTCGCCCCCGCGGCTGCCGCCGATGCGCTATCTCCCGCCAGCCCGCCGGCAATGCCCGCTGATACACTCGCCAGTGAGCTGATGGTCTGCTTTTGCGACTCCGTCAGGTCTGACATCTTCACGCCAGGGTAATAAATATCCGCAATAGCGCGTGCAACCAGCTCACCTGTTGCCGCGCCCGCAGCGCCTGATACTGCACTGTTACCCTGCAATGCCGCAACCGCACCGCCCAAAATGGCATGGGCCACCGTGTTAACAGCGGTATTATCTTCCGTAGTTTGCTTCACCAGACGAGCCAGTTCCGGTGCTGATGCACTGGCCAGAACGCCCGCCAGGTTGCCACCACCGGCAAGCGCGGTTAGCGCCGCCGTTGCCGCCTGGATACCACGTTGCACCGCGCCACCGGTTCCCATCCCCGTCGCAGCAAACGCTTCATTGTAGTAGTTCTGGTAAAGCTGATTACTGATATCTTCTGGCTTTGGCGTTTTATCCGGATTCTCTTTCTGCCATTGCGCTTTCGCTGCATCCAGCTCTTCAGGTTCAGCCCTGCTCATGCGATCCTTCGCGGCTTTAATCGCATTCAGCTCACCCTGAGTCCTGGCAATATCCGCGGCCTGATTGCCAATGTCGCTAATAAGTCCGATTGCCTTCAGGCGGTTCTGCTCTTTCTCCTTGTCGAAAATCGGGCTGATGCTGTCATTGGCATGCTCCGTATCACGGCTCAGGTTCGCCACATCCTGCTGCTGATTTTCCGTATTGCGGATGGTGATGGTACCGTTAGCCACCGCAGCCTGAGTCGTACCTTCAGCATGTTCGCTGCTTCCCGCAGCAGAAATCATCCCACCTGGCATATTGCCTTTGAACTGGTCGCCACCAAAGTCGCCGGCACCGCTCAGGCTGATACCCGAGTGCTGCGTTTTGAAATCCGCTTCATTATAGATATCGCTGAAACCAAGCGTTCCGGTATCGAGGCTGTTTTTATCTGCGCTGGCCGTTGAGGCGATAACCGCGCCGTCCAGTTGGGTATGGTTGCCGACGGTGATATCAAAACCGCCCTGGCCGGCATACAGACCTGTCTGCTCGGCGACGGAGTCGAATCGGCTCTTCATTTTGTCCTGACTGGCGCTGATATAGCCTGAGCCGGTCATCGTACCGAAAGTGAAGCTCCCGCCTGCGGCAACGCTGCTTTGCTTACTGTCGTACTGGTTGCTGTTCTGCTGGCTGCTCAGCAGCAGGTCGCGGCCGATATCGGCGATGAGGGTATTACCGCTGACCTGGGCTCCATTGAGTACCGTGTCGCGTCCACTGGTAAGCGTAACGGTTTTCCCGCTGTCGATAGTGGTCTCGGTCCAGTCGGTACCGTTGCCTTTGTCTTTGCCGCTGGCGGCATTGACGTTGGCAAATACGCTGATACCAGCCCCTTTACCTGCACCAATACTGACCCCAACGCCGCCGCCACTGCTGCTGTTTTTCCCGCTGGACTGCTGGGTATTGGCCGCACCGCTCAACAGGATGTCGTTTTGTGCGCTCAGGAGCGTGTCGCCACCGGCTTTAAGCTGGCTGCCGGCAATCACGATATTGCCGCTGTTGTCACCCTTGTTTTTACCCGTGGCAATCACCGACAGGTTATTCCCGGCATTCAGCGTGCTGCCGGAAACGTCATCGCTTTCGGTATGCTGCTGCGATTTTGATTTCTGGGTCGTCAGCGACAGACTTACGCCCATCGCGTTCGGGTCGCCGGTGGCGGAAGCGACGGCAGCGGCCTGCCCTGCCTGTACGCCAGAAAGTGCCGTTTTGGTGGCCTGCAGGGCTTTCAGACGACTATCGCTGGTCTCTTTCGTTTCCTGCGCATTGGAGACCGCGTTATTAATGGCGCTGCCCACCGTACCGGAGAGCGCCAGGGTCAGCCCGCTTTTCTTCTGCTCAAAGGTTTCATCGCGGGTGCGTTTGTCGTGCCCCGGTTCGATGATGACGCTGTTGCCGCTAAGGCTTAAATCCTGCCCGGCGATAAGGTCAGCACCACCGACGTGAAGCTGGTTTCCGGCGGAAATCGCCACGCTACCGCCCGTCGAGCCTACGGTACTGAAGCTCTGACTCTGGGTGGTTCCTTTTTCACGCAAGTCATGGGTTGATTTGCTGCTGCCGATGGTCAGGCCGATACCACCGGTGCCCATCAGACCGCTTTTCTTCGTCTCTTTAAACCGCCAGGAGGTGTCTGTGTTGGTGGCCGCAACGATATCGACGTTGTTACCTGCCCCCAGCGCCACGGCGTTATCGCCCACCACAGAAGAGCCTTTCACCAGCAGATTGTTACCCGCCTGAACCGTAACGTTATCACCAGAAAGCAGCGTGCCCGCCTCACGGGTCGCACGGTCTTCTTCAATAGTATGAGTCGTCTTCTTGCTGAGGAAACCTTTTTTGGTTTTGGTCTGCTCGAAGTAGTGATAATCGCTTTCCGTTGCCGTGGTCAGGTTAACATCACGACCGGCGGCAACGCCAATATCACCCTGCGCGGTCACCTGCGCGGCTTCGCTGTTTACGTCACGCCCGGCGATAATCGTGGTGTTGCCACCGCTGGCAATCTCCGTGCCCTGCTGGCGAACGGACTCGTCAATGACGGTTTTCTTTCTCTCACGCGTACTGCTGCCATTAACGGTGGCTTCCGCCAGCAGATTCACGTCACGCCCGGCCTGAATACCGACATTCCCTTCCGCCGCGATGCCTGCCGCCTGGCTGGTCACGTCCCGCCCGGCGACCAGCGTCACGTTGTCGCCCGCTGAAATCGTGGTTCTGTCTGCGCTGCTCTGATGGTTTTCGCTGCTGCCCGTGCGGCTGGTCTGCCCGTTGCCCGCCGCGTTCAGATTCAGGTCATTGCCTGCCACCAGTTGCGCGGTTTGGCCTGCGTCAATGGCGCTCGCTGTGACATTCATATCATTGCCTGCCTGCATCACCGCGTTACCGCCCGCGATGATGCTGCTGCCCAGGTTCGAAGTAGAAGACAAACGAGTATCTTTCTGCCACCAGAAACCAGAGCGACTGCGGCTATCGTTAATCTGGTTAGCGGCGATATTGATGTCGTGGCCCGCATCCATAACCAGATTATCCGCTGCATTGACGGTCGCCCCGATCATGTTGATGTCGTTTGCCGCCGCCATATAAAGGCTATCGCTGGCGTCGATGGAGGCAGTTTGCCCGACGTCAGTACCGTTGACATGCACACTGCCGCGGCGACCATCCCCCCCCACACTCCACTGCTGCGTTTGGGTGATGTTGTTGATGCTGCCACCGATACTTTCCAACTGCACGGTTTTGCCTGATATCGTCGAGCCGATGTTGTTGATATCGCCAAGTGCGCTCAGGTCAAGCGCTCCACCTGCTTTAATAAGCCCGGCGTTGACGTTGCTGATACTATTGCTGCTGTCAATAGTCAGACCATTTTGAGCAATCAGTGCGCTCCCGCTGTTGCTCACGCTGCCGCCGGCAATCTGCACGTTATTCCCGACAATCACACTGCCGTTATGGACCTCGGTGTCTTTTGGTGACAAATACACTTTCGGTATCATCACCGTCTGGCCGTTAATCGTGGCAGTTTCATACCAGAGAATACTGTGGTCGAGTGCAGCTATCTGGTCGGCGCTGAGCGCCACGCCAAACGTCAGGCCGAGGGAGGTCTGTGCATCAGCCCCGCCGTCCATCAGATAGCGCATCTGATCGAGGTCAGAACCCAGCCCGTTGATGTAGCGCTGCCCGGTCTGGTTCAGCACATAATTTGACACGTAGCGGGTATCAAATGCCGCGTCGCCGAGAAAACGGTAGTCATTATCAAGATTAAGATGCAGCCTTTCCAGCATGTACGGTGAACCCAGGAACTGGCTGATATCGGTGTACTGGCTGTTTGTTTCGCGGGGCGCAGGACCTGGATTGATACCGAACAGTTTCCACAAATCGCCAAACAGCGACGGGTCGAGCTGTCCCAGACCATTCAGTTTTGGGTTTACGGTAATCAGGTACGGGCTATTCGGGTCGGTTGACGGCACAAAATAGCCATTGTTACCAGATGGCAGGGGATAGTTGCCATCTATGCCACCGGGTGACAGCCCCGTACCGTTGCCGATAGTCTGGCTGTTGGTGTTGTCTTTCCAGGCTGGGGCTGTGATAGCCTGAGTTTCAGCACCAGCCAGCAGGTGCTGGCTCTCACCACCAACCATACTCTGCGCCGAAGGTAGATTCAGGTTCGACACCACGATGGTATTGCTGATTTTACCTGCGTTCGCGGTGGCATTCGTATTGCTTATGTCGCTGGAGAATTTGATATCAACGCCACCACCCGCCTGAATGACCGAGCGATAAATGTCACCGAGTGCAGATTCGGTGGTCTTCCCGTCCAGAACAAATGCTATTTTATCTGAAGAGGGGCCCGACAATGTCACCGAACCATAACCATCAACGGTCTCAGTCAACTTACTATTCAGATCGATATCGCCGACGGGCCCTTGGTAGATATATGTCCAGTATTCTGACAACGTCGAATTTTGCCACGACTGGTTAGACAGCGTATCTCCGCGAAGGATCATATTGCCAGAGGCGAGCATGACGCTGGCTTGATTATCCAGTTGCTCTGCCATAATGGAAATATCGCTGCCAGAACGGATGCCTGCAACTCCAGCGCTGGCTGAGACGGTGGTCAGCGTCTGACTGATAGAAAATTTTTGCTCAGTGTGTCCGGTGCGCATTCCATATTTCGTGCTTCCTTTCACCAGGAAGCAGTGCTCATTTGTTGCCCCAGTACAATTCTCATGGGAATGCGTTGCAATGTATTTTCCGTAGCTGTCTTTTTCTAATTGAGAGATGAGAATATCAAGAGTCCCATTCCCCAGGCCTGAGATAGATGACGGATTATTAGTTGTAGTGCTGGACATGGTTAGCCCATCCCGCGTATTCAACAGATGCCCGGTATTGATGGTGATATCCCCGTTGACTGTCTCAATATTCCCGGAGCTATTCACCACCTCGGCATTCGCCGTACCGCTGGCATCTCTCTGCATCACCAGGTTATTGCCCGCCAGCATATCCCCCCGCAGGTTCTGAATGCTGTTGGCAAACAACGACAGATTGTTACCCGCGTACAGCAGCGCGGTATTGATAAGGGAACCCGTTGCCGCCAGCACCATATTGCCCGCCGTACCGGTGAACCCATCGAGCGTAATATTGCCGCGGCTGGTCAGGTTAACGTCGCCACCCGCCTGCAGGCTGCCGCTGCTATTCATCGCAATCTGACTGCCGCTCAATACCGTGGTGCCCGTACCTGCCGTCAGCTGTCCGCTGTTGGTCAGCCTGCCCACGGCGTTCAGCGTGATACCGTCGCCCTGCAAGGTGCCGGCATTGGTCATATCGCCCTGGCTACTGACTGCAAGCTGTTTATTCGCAGCGATAACGCCCTGCGCGGTGAAGCTGTTTGTGAGCTTCAGCGTCAGGTTGCCAAGCGCCACCAGCTGGCCAGCGCCGCTGAGCGACACCATTTCAGCGAGCATATCCCCGCCGCTGAACACCTTCCCGCCCGCGTTATTAAGGCTGTTCCCCTTAAGCGTCAGCCCCTGGTTGCCCAGCAGCGTACCGCTGTTGGTGACGGTCTGCATGCTCACGTTCAACTGTGCGGCCTGGAAGGTGCCGCCGTTGCTCAGGCTGTTACCGGTCAGCGTTGCCTGGTTTGCCGCCATCACGGTGCCGTTACTAGCAAGCTTCGCCACGTTCAGCATAAGGTTAGTGGCCTGTAGCCAGCCGCTGCCGCTGTAGTCCGGCGTGGTGAACGTCAGGTCACCGCCGGAGAGAATGTTGCCGCCGTTGCGGGCCTGCGTTACCGCGCTGAGCGTGGTCTGACCGTTGCCCTGAATCGTGCCGTCGTTGGTCAGTTCAGGCGCAGTGAGGTTTAATGCATTCTGGCTGAGCAGCACGCCGCCCGCCTGGTTGGTTAGGGCATTCAGCAGCGTGAGCGTCAGGCCGCTGTCGCCCTGCACGCGTCCGCTGTTGGTCAGCGAACTGGCGCTGATTTGGCTTTCCGCGCCCTGAACCTGCCCGCTGTTGCTGACATCTTTCGCATTGACGGTAAGCGCACCACCGGCCAGCATTTTGCCCTGCTGCTGCAGAGTGCCGCTGAGCGTCACGTTCAGGCCGTTCACGCCGCTGATTTCGCCGTCGTTGCTGAGCGAGTCACCGTTCACCGCGAGGGTACTGGCGCTGATCAGCCCCTGGTTGCTCAGCGCTTTACCCGCCAGGCGTGCCTCGCCCAGCGCGGTGATTTTGCTGCCGGTAGCGGCGTTCAGGTCGCCGCTCAGGGTCAGGGCTAAATCCAGCGCGCTCTGAATCGCCCCGCTGTTGGTCAGGCCGCTGCCGTCTAAGGCTATAGTTTGTCCCTGAAGCCGGCCGCTGTTGTTGACCTCTCCCGCGCTCAGCGTCAGTGATTTCTGGCTGAGCAGGTCTCCGCGGTTATTCAGTGCGCCCGAGCTGTTCAGCGTCAGTCCATGCAGGCCCGTCATCGTTCCGCTGTTGTCGATGCGGTTATGACCAAGTGAAAGCGTGTCGCTCTGAAGCGTGCCGTCGCTGGAGAATACGTCTCCGGCAAGCGACATGTCACCTGCCGCCAGAATGCTGCCGTGGTTAGTCAGCGCAGGCGCAGTCAGACCGAAATGGCCCTGGCTCATCAGATCGCCGTCGTTAATCAGTGACTCACCCAGCGTGGCGTTGAGACGACCGGTTGCCAGCGCCGAGCCGCGGTTCACCCAGCTCTCCGCCTTAACATTCAGGTTTTGCCCCTGCACAGTCCCTGCGGTATCCAGTGTGTTACCGTTGAGGGCGAGATCGCCCGCCGTCAGCCAGCGCCCGCTGCCGCCCTGTGAGAGCGTGTCCCCGGTCAGCGTCAGCGCTCCGGTCCCCTGCAACAGGCCATCTCCGCTCAGCGTCGTCGCGTTGACGTCCAGCGTCTCAGCGATGATTTTGCCGGGATAACGGAGTGAACCAGAGCGTAACGTCAGAGCGCTGTCGCTGGTAATCAGCCCACCGTTGCGAATGTCCGGAATAACCAGCGTCAGATTGGCCGCGCTGTAGAGGGTACCGTTCTGCTGGTTGTCCAGCGTCTGCGCGTCAATCAGGAGGGCGTTATCTCCCTGCATCAGACCGCTGTTGGTCAGCCGCTGCGACTGGGTGTTCAGGCTGGAAGCCACGAGCACACCGCTATTGCTCAGCGCCGGTGCGCTAAGGCTCAGCGCTGCCGCGCTGCTTTTGCCGGTGTGGGTCAGCTGTTCGCGGGCGTTGGCCGTCATGGCGTTTTGTGCGGCCTGCGTACCCGCCAGCGTCACTTCCCGGGCGCTGAGACTGAGATTATTGCCGCTCTGCAGCTGTGCGCCCGCCGCCGTAGTGAGCCGGTCGCTCTGAAGCTGGAGATCGCCGTCTGCGCTGATCTCCCCGTCCAGCGTCGTCGTCGTGGCGCTGAGCGTCATGGCCGCATGGCTGTGAGTGAGTGAGTTTTCACCGGAGCTCAGGGTCTGCGCATTCACCGTCAGCCCGTTGCCACCGGACAGCACACCGTTTTGCGTCACAGCCTGCGCGTTCAGCACCAGCGCATCATCGCTGACCACTGAGCCTGTATTGGTCAGCGTGCCGAGGGTGGTGATATCCGCGTAGCCCTTCGCGCCGATACTGCCGCTTTGAGTAAAATCCTGAGCATTGACCGTCAGACCGCCGCCGCTCAGCAGGGAGCCAGCGTTACGGAGGGCTGAGCTGTCCACCGTCAGTGAAGCGCCCTGTACGGAGCCGTTGTTATTCAGCGTGTCGGCGCTCAGCTGCGCCCGGTTATGCGCCAGCAGACTGCCGTCCTGCGTCAGCGTGTTGCTGCTTACCGTCAGGTTTTGCCCGGCGGTCATTTGCCCCTGCGTTTTCAGCGTATCGTGAGCATTTACCGCAATATCACGGGCAGCGTTAATCTCGCTGGCGGCATCCTGGCTGATGTTTTTCGCCGTCAGCGTCGCTCCCCCTCCGACGGTCAGCTTTTCGTTCACATGCGAAATCGTGCCGCTGGCATTCAGTACCAGCTCGCCATCGCTGGTCAGGGTGCCGTTGCTCAGGGCAATGTCGCTCTGGCTGCTCAGTGAAAGATTACCGTTGGCCTTGTGAGCGCCCGTCAGCGCAAGTTCTTCACCTTTTGCCGATAACGTCCCGCTGGCAAGGCTGTTGTGAACGGTGAGTTTGCCGTTGGCGTCCAGGGTGATGTCGCCCTGGCGGGCATTCAGATCGCCGAGGTTCACCCCAACCCCTTTCTCGCTGGACACCAGGTGAATGCGATTGGCGTACATTCCGCCCAGCGCGCCGGTATCCACCGCCACCGTAGGCGCAGGGCCTTCACCCTGCTGCGCCTGCACGCTGCCATCACTGCCAACGCGGTTGGCCCCGGCAATGACCTTTAAATCCTTAGCATGAATGGCGGCGTTCACTTCGGTTGCACGGGAAATGATCGACAACGCATCGCTGCCGCTGGCGTCAATCCCCTGGCCCTCAATGGTGATACTGCCTTTTTTCACGTCCAGCGCCTGTAAATTGCCGCTGGCGTCAAAAACAGGTTTCCCGGTCGTCAGGGTAGCCTGTGGCGTGTTGATAAACCCGCAACCGTTACAGGTAATGCCGTACGGGTTGGCGACCATCACGTTTGCCGCCTTGCCCGCCACTTCCGTATAGCCCTGCAGCTGTGAACGGTTGCCGCCGATCACTTCGTTAATGATGCCTTTCGCTTCCTTGCCCGCTTTCAGGTTGGCGTTGCCGTTAATCAATCCGCCGAGCTGTGTTTGAGCAAGTTTGTCCGCGGCGTTATTGAGGATCAGCCCCTCTTTGCCCACGTTGTAATCCGTAAACTGGTTGTGTGAAATCCCGGCCTCGTTCGGCGTGGCAATATTGACTATCGGCACACCGTTCGCTGCATTATCCGTGGCGGTATTGCCCGTTGGCGTCAGCGTGGCGGCAACGGCGGGCAGCAACGGCTGCGTGGCGAGCAGGCCGCTCACCAGGTAGCTGAGCAGACGGTAGGTGAAGCGAACGGGAGGCTGATTCATGACGGTAATCCCTTAAAACGCGACGGCAACGCGGTAGTAAATACTGACGTGATCCGGCTCAAGCCAGTGCGGATAATCAAGTGGCAGCCCAACGGTGAACGAGGTCGATACCCAGCGGTTAGTGGTACTCAGCCCTGCGGCAGTGCCCCAGAGCGTGCCTGCGGCATAGGCATCAAGCCTGTTGGAATGCAGCCAGCCACCGTCGACGGCGGCTAATGCGCTGACCTGGCCGATGACCGGCAGCGTGAACAGCGTGTAGCTGAGTTCGTTTCGCCAGTACGCGCCATTGTCACCGGAAATGCTTTGCTCTTTGAACCCGCGCACCGAACTTTCGCCGCCGAGGGTCATGCGCTCGCTGCCATACAGGCGATCCGGCGACCACTGCCCATAGACGCTTGCCAGCCACCACAGGTTGTCGGCCACCGGGCGCTGAAAGCTGGCGTTCAGGCTCCATTTGCGGAACTGCGCTTTCGGTAAGTCACCGTTTTTACTGCCGTCGCGTTCGGCATCCAGCCACGGCATGCCGCGACTGAAGGTCGGGTTAAACGTCCCGACGCCCCCCCACATTTTCTGAGTGTGATTCAGGCCGAACAGCAGGCTGGTGAGTTTACGACTGCTGCTTTGCAGCAGGATATCGTCGAGGTAGTTATGGTTGATACGATGGCTTAATCCGAGGGAGACGCCCGTTTTGATATCCCCGTTGCGGAACAGTACCCGCGACAAATTCACGCGGTGTGTTTCGGTATCGCCACTCGAACGCCATAAGTAGCCGTTATGCTCGATGGTACTGAGATAGTTGTTCCAGCTGTAGCTGTAATCCAGCAGGCTGTAGCCATAAGGCACGCTGACGCCCGCCGCAAAATTTTGTGCATCTTTTGCGTTCGAAAACGCGCTGCTACGGCCGCCGTAAATAAACCATCTATCGGCAAGGCCCAACAGGTTATTGCCATTCAGCCCGGCGTTAATTTGCCCGACGCCCGTACTTTTCTGGCCGCTGTTGTCAACGCTGACGGAGCCCGACAGCGGGAATTCAGGGGCCGCCGTCAAATGCACTATCGACCATCCCTGCTTATCGCCCGGCAGTATTTCAATCTGAACCGGCGTGGTACGGGCGCGATTAATTTGCTCCATACCTTGTTCAATATCACGCAGGTTAAGGATCTTGCCTTCGAGCCCTGGAAACGTCATGTTCAGCTCGCGCCCGGACGCACCGTCCATGCGGATTTTCTCCAGCCGGCCTTCCAGAATCGCCAGATGCAGCTCACCCGAGCGTAAATCCTGCTCGGTCAGAAAAGCGCGGCTGGTGATATATCCCTGGCTGATATACCAGTCAGAAACCTGATTGGTGAGTTGATTGATGCGGGCGATATCCAGGCACTGATTCAGCCAGGGGGAGAGTAATTTCTGCTGCCTGCGGGCATCCATCAAAGTGGCGCCATCAAGGACGATGCGATTGACGGTAAAACACGGCCCGGATGACGATACAGGTTGTTCAGGCTGAGAGGAGCGAAGTGGCACTGCGCGCTCCAGTGATTCGCGCTGCTGCTGGTTCTGAAGGAGCAACTGCTGTTGCTGCTGTTCGATGCTGTTACGATCGGCAGGTGACAGCGGGGCTGCCCAAATGGGTTGACTAACTGCCAGTATGATCCCTGCCTGATATAACGCTTTCATCCCTTATCCTGTATATCGTTGTTATTATCGAAACAAATATGTTTAGTAATATTTATTTGCAATTTTGATTACTTTACAAGCGGAATAGAAATCTTTAAACAGCAACACTATGAATATGGGTAACTTTTTGCCTTTTACGTGACGTGAGTCTCGTTGATAAATTCACCGGGATCGCGTTTTTCAACGTCGCCAGAGGTGGACGAAGGCTTCAGCAGTCTGCACTGCGTCATCCGGCCGTAGCGTACTATTTCGACGCGGTGCATCGACAATCAATAGCGCCCCGAACGATGAAAACTTTACCGCTTGTGTCAATTATTCCATCACCCGCGAGAAAGCGCCTGGCCAGGCATTGATGACGGCTCCCTCACGACATCCGCGGCCAAAAGTCTCACAACCCTACCTCACGTATTGAATTTACGTGATATTCTAGCGACCGCTTTTTCGCATAACCGACCAAGCGAATCAGTTCGTTCGCCAACCCACAGCCTAGTGCCACAATGAATACGTATAATAAAAAAGTTCATGCTTACCGCTTTCCCGCCTTCCGCCGCCTTTTCACTGCCCGTTTGCTCACCGTTCTGGGCAACAGCATTGCGCCCATCGCGCTGGCGTTTGCCGTCCTCGATATGGGCGGTACCGTCTCGGAACTGGGGATTGTGGTGGCCTCGAGGTCTATCTTTAACGTTGTCTTTCTGCTGCTGGGCGGCGTGCTGGCTGACCGCTATTCGCGCAGTCGCGTGCTGGTTTACTCCTCGCTGACCGCCGCCGTGTCGCAGGCCATCGTGGCGTGGTCAGTGCTGGACGGCTCGGCTTCGGTGCTAAGCCTGGCGCTGCTCGGCGCGCTGAACGGCGCGGCGGCGGGTATCGCATTGCCCGCTTCATCCGCGCTGATCCCCCAGACGGTACCGGCACAAAACTTACGCGAGGCAAACGGTTTAATTCAGTTGGGTATCTACGGCGGTACGGTGATCGGAGCCTCGCTGGGCGGGATTCTGGCCAGCGCGATTGGCCCTGGATGGGGGCTGGCCGTTGATGCGCTGGGCTTTGCCGCTTCTGCGCCGCTCTATTTTTTGATTCGCGCCAGCGCGATTAAAACGAGCGAGGCGCAAAGCCATATTCTGCAGGACTTAAAAGAGGGCTGGAAAGAGTTCGCCAGCCGCCCGTGGGTGTGGGCTATCGTGGTTCAGTTTACGATAATCAATGCGGCATTCAGCGGGGTGGTGATGGTGCTGGGCCCGGCCATCGCTGACGCCTCGTTTGGGCGCACCCGCTGGGGGATTATCATTGCCGCCCAGAGCGTCGGCCTGATAGCGGGGACCAGCCTCGCCCTGCGCTGGCGCCCGCGTCGCGATCTGTTTATTGGCATGATACTGGTCGGGCTTTGTGCCGTACCCATTATGCTGCTCAGCCAGCAGGCCTCCGCATCGTGGCTGACCGGCGCCTTCTTCATCACCGGCGTGGCCTTCGGCCTGTTCGGCGTATCCTGGGCGCATTCGCTGCAAACGCATATCCCGGCGGAAAAACTCGCCCGAGTTTATGCCTACGACGCCGTCGGCTCCTTCGTGGCCATTCCGTTTGGTGAACTGGTTGCCGGGCCGCTGGCCATGCAGTATGGCAGCAGCCGGGTGCTGATGGTCGCCGCCGTTGCGGTGGTTGTCGCCACCGCAGCCGCCAGCCTGGTACCGGCTATCAGGCGGCTTGAGAACGCCGTGCGGGTGCAGCCACGCTGAGCTGATAAAACGGCACCCGCCGGGTGGTGGTGGTCAGCGTGTCGAACACGTCCGTTTCGCCGGTGGTAATGCGCATGCCGGTTTTGCGCAACCGCTGAATATCGGCAGCCATACGCTGGATCCCGAACCAGAACAGGCCGTCCAGCGCGGTCACGGTCAGCCCCTGCTCCAGCGCCAGGCGCAGACGCTCGCGCGGCTGTTTTATTTGCTGGGCGATTTCGCGATACGGCAGCTCACCGTGCCCCTGGGCATCGCTGCGGCGAATGCGGGTAGAGAGATGATACTGAAACGTATCCGGCACGTCGTTCAGCGCGCTTTTCAGGCTGTATACGCAGCCGAAACGCTTGCCGTTAAACACCGCGCTTTTCTGGCTCAGCGGCAACGCCTCGCGTACGCTGGCAATCAGTTGGGGGGCGCGAATCAGTAACAGGCGGAAAGGCAGCTCGAAGCTGGTGACATAATCGACGTTAAGCAGCGCAATACGCAGGCGCTCTTCGGCCCCCGCGCCGGTGGTACGGCATTCCTCCATCACATCGGCCCACTGCTGCGTCAGGCGCGCACTCTCTCTGGCTTCCGTAAAGCGGTATTTCTCAATCTGGTAGTCAATGCGCCCGCTCACCGTCGATACCCTTCTGGTTATGTGATTCAACGTTGCTCACTTTACCAGCGCGGCACGATCATCGGAAGCCCGTTCGGGGGGAATGATCAATCATTTCAATCGCCAGGCGGCGCGAAGACACGCGTCGCGCCCCGGAAAGCAGGCGCGACGGTTCAGACAGGCTTAACGGGATTCAGCATCCTGCTGTGCGGCGTTTTCCGCGTCTTCAATCTGGCGATACCAGCGCGGATGGTGTTTGCGCGCCCAGCGGCGGCTCACCTTCCCTTCGATCATCCCTTTAATCGATCCTTTCACCCAGAACGCCATATACATATGGATGAGGATCGCATGGATCAGAATAATCGCCGCCGTCGCGTGGATCAGCAGACTATAGCGCACAACCGGAATCGGGAAGTACGCGGCAAGATACGGCCGCCAGATAATCAGACCGGTCGTCAGCAGCACAAAAATCATGCTCATAATGGTCCAGAACATCATTTTCTGCCCGGCGTTGTACTTGCCGACGTAGGCAACCTTGTGTTCGTTACCTTTGAGGACTTCAACAATCCCTTTGACCCACGGAATGTCCTGCTTATCCAGGATGTTGTGATGGACGAAGCGCACAAACATAAACATCAGCGCCACAAAGATCGCCACGCCGAAGAAGGGGTGCAGAATACGCCCCATCTGCGGTGTCCCGAAGGTTTCCGTCAACCATTGCAGGGTCGGGAAAAACAACGCAATGCCTGAAAGCGACACCAGGAAAAAGCAGATCACCACGGTCCAGTGACAGGCACGATCGATAAATTTCGTACGCAGGATCATTTTGCTCTTATTCATGAGAGTCCTCCTCTTCGTCGTCATCGCTCTCTTTGTTCGGCCCTATGCCCACGTAGTGGTAGATAAGCCCGGCAAAGGTGGCGATAAACCCGGCGGCGGAAAGCGGCTTCAGAATGCCTTTCCACAGATTGACCGAGGTATCAATTTTCGGCTCCGTGGGCAGGTTGTGGTACAGCCCAGGCTGGTCGGCGTGATGCAGCACGTACATCACGTGCGTTCCACCAACGCCCTGAGGGTTGTACAGCCCGGCGTTGGCATAACCGCGCGATTTCAGCTCTTCAATGCGCGCGTCGGCCAGCGTCAACATTTCCGCCTTGGTGCCAAAGTGAATCGCACCGGTCGGGCAGGTTTTCACGCAGGCCGGCTCCTGGCCGACGCTGATGCGATCGACGCACAGCGTGCATTTATAGACGCGATTATCTTCCGGGTTAAGGCGCGGAATATTGAACGGGCAGCCGGCAATACAGTAGCCGCAGCCGATACAGTGTTCTGACTGAAAATCGACGATCCCGTTGGCGTACTGAATAATCGCGCCCGCCGATGGGCAGGCCTTCAGACAGCCGGGATCCGCGCAGTGCATACAGCCGTCTTTACGAATCAGCCACTCCAGCCGTCCGTTAACGGCGGTTTCGCTAAAACGCATCACCGTCCATGACTTGGCGCTCAGATCGGTAGGGTTATCGTACACCCCGACGCATTCTCCCACGCTATCGCGAATGTCGTTCCACTCGGCGCAGGCCACCTGGCACCCTTTGCAACCGATGCAGGTGGTGACGTCAATGAGCTTCGCCACCTCCTGTTTATAGTTGCGCGCCTGCGGCGGCGGCGTCATACCGTTGGTCGCCGAACGTTTGATAATATCCTGTGATTCCATAGACATAATTCGCCTCCTTACGCCTTCTCAACGTTAACTAAAAACGCCTTAAATTCCGGCGTCTGTGAGTTGGCGTCGCCGACCGACGGCGTCAGCGTATTGGCCAGGAACCCTTTGCGGGTCGTCCCCTCAAAGCCCCAGTGGCAGGGAATACCGATGGTCGGTACCGCTTTCCCGGCAACGGTCAGGGTTTGCAGGCGCGCGGTCACCACCGCTTTGGCTTTGATAAAGCCGCGCTGCGAAGAGACTTTGACCCAATCACCGGCCTTGATGCCCTTTTCCTGCGCCAGCTGTTCGCCAATCTCAACGAACTGCTGCGGCTGCGCGATGGCGTTCAAACGCGCGTGTTTGGTCCAGTGACGGAACAATTCGGTGATGGAATACGTGGTGCCAACGTACGGAAACGCCTGCGCGTTACCGAGCGTTTTTTTATCGCTTTCAAACAGACGCACCACCGGGCTATGCACCACATTCGGATGCAGCGGATTGGTACCAATCGGCGTTTCCATCGGCTCGTAGTGCTCCGGGAACGGTCCGTCTGCCAGCTTGTTGAGTGCAAACAGGTGCCCCATGCCATCCGGCAGCATAATGAATGGCCCGACCTTTTCTTCCGGCGCCGACGTCGGCGGGAAGTCCGGGACGTCCAGCCCCTGCCATTTTTTACCGTTCCACTGCATCAGCGGACGTTTTGCATCCCACGGTTTACCCTGCGCGTCGGCGGAGGCACGGTTATAGAGAATGCGACGATTGAGCGGCCAGGCCCATGACCAGTTGTTCACCGCACCGAGCCCCGATGGATCGGCGTTATCGCGGTTCGCCATCTGGTTGCCCTGCTCCGTCCAGCTCCCGGCGTAGATCCAGCACAGGCTGCTGGTCGAGCCGTCATCACGCAGATGGGCAAAGGTACTCAACTGCTGCCCGGCTTTCGCCAGCAGGTTGCCCTCTTTATCGTAGATATCTTTCAGCGCGCGACCGTTGCTTTCGCGGGCGATCTCTTCCGGCAGCGGATCGTGCGGATTAGCATAACGCCAGTCAATGGCCATCAGCGGCTCCGGCGCCACGCCGCCCTCTTCGCGATACAGCTCGCGCAGGCGCAGGAACAGATGCGCGAGAATTTTGCTATCGTGCAGCGCTTCGCCCGGCGGATTGGCGGCCGTGTAGTGCCATTGAAGCCAGCGTGATGAGTTAGCCACCGAGCCATTTTCTTCGGCAAAGCAGGCGGTCGGCAGACGGAACACTTCGGTCTGGATTTTACTGCTATCCACGTCGTTCATTTCGTCGTGGTTCTGCCAGAAGCTGGCGGTCTCGGTGGCAAGCGGGTCCATGACCACCATAAATTTCAACTTCGAGAATGCCTCGACGGCTTTGTTTTTATTCGGGAAAGATGCCAGCGCGTTGAAACCCTGTACCAGCAGCCCGTTAAACTGGCCGCCGACCATCATGTCGACCTGGCTGAGCACGTCGTACTTTTTATCCCACTTCGGCAGGTAGTCGTAGCCCCACTGGTTTTCCGCCGTGGCGGCATCACCGTAAAAGCCCTTCAGCAGGCTGACCATAAATGCCGGGGTGTTCTGCCAGAAGTTAACCTGGCCAGGCAGCGTCGTTTTCGGCGTAGCCTGCGCCAGCAACGCATCAAGGGTGGTCTGTTTTTCACTCGGCAGCGGCAGGTAGCCCGGCAGCGAGCCATCCAGCAGGCCAAGATCGGTGTAGCCCTGAACGTTTGAGTGGCCGCGCAGCGCGTTAATCCCGCCGCCCATCATGCCGATATTGCCCAACAGCAGTTGCACAATCGCCGCGGTGCGGATGATCTGCGCGCCGTTGGTGTGATGCGTCCAGCCCAGCGCGTAAAGAATTGACGCCGTTTTATTGACGGCTGCGGTTTCGGCCAGCGTCTGCGCCACGCGCAGAAATTCTTCGCGCGGCGTGCCGCAGACGGTTTCCACCATTTCCGGGGTGTAGCGACTGACGTGCGCTTTGAGCAAATTAAACACGCAGCGCGGATGGCTTAGCGTATCATCACGCTGTACCTGACCGTCGGCGTCGAGCGCATAGGCCCAACTGCTGCGATCGTACTGGCGGGTCGCTTCGTCATAACCGCTGAACAAACCATCATCAAAACGGTAGTCCTCGCGGACAATCAGGCTGGCGTTGGTGAATTCACGCACGTACTGATGCTGAATTTTATCGTGGCTTAACAGATAATTGACGATGCCGGACAGGAAAGCCACGTCGCTGCCTGGGCGCAGCGGCGCATACAGGTCGGCGACGGCCGCCGAGCGGTTAAAGCGCGGGTCAACCACCATCAGCTTCGCGCCGCGGCTTTTCTTCGCCTCAATGACCCACTTGAACCCCACCGGGTGCGCTTCTGCGGCGTTGCCGCCCATAATCAGAATCACATCGGCGTTGCGAATATCAATCCAGTTGTTGGTCATCGCACCGCGACCAAAGCTCGGCGCCAACGCGGAGACGGTCGGGCCATGGCACAGACGCGCCTGGTTCTCAACCGCCACCATGCCCAGGCCGCGCGCAAATTTATTGTCGATAATCCCGGTTTCGTTACTGGCCGCTGAGGAACACAGCATACTGGTTGTCGCCCAGCGGTTTACCGTCACGCCCGCCGCGTTTTTGACGACAAAGTTGGCGTCACGATCGTCTTTGAGTAAACGCGCGATGCGCGTAAACGCGTCGTCCCAGCTTATCCGCTGCCATTTATCGCTGCCCGGTGCACGGTACTCCGGATAGAGCAGCCGGTTGTCGCTGTTGATAAAATCGACCACGCCTGCGCCTTTGGGGCACAGCGAACCGCGGCTGACCGGATGATCCGCATCGCCTTCAACGTGGTAGATACTTTCGCTCACATTTTTAGCGTTATCGCCGAGGCTATACATAAGCATGCCGCAGCCAACGGAGCAGTAGGTACAGTTGTTACGCGTCTCTTTTGCTTTTAAGAGTTTGTATTGACGGGTTTCCGCCTGAACGGAAAATGAGGATAGAAAACCAAGAGAGGCGACAGTTGTCCCTGCCAGACCGCCCGCACACATTCGGAAGAATTGCCTCCGATTAAGCTCCATATAACCTCCAGCTTAAACTTAAGACTAGAAAAGGGGGCTCATTATCGGCCTATCCCGGCAAGATAACCACCAATCTATTGTGGTTATCTGTCAACTACCTACTAGCGGTTAGGCGCCACACGGTTTTCCCGATAAGCGAACGCCTGTTAAAAACAGCGTAAATCTGGGTTAAAACATAATATTTTCAATTCAATTAGCGCCTGAGCAGAAGGATCTCACATTTTTCCAGGGCTTGCCCTATCGCTGTTCCTCATCACGTACAATCCGCGCAATACATCAGACACTCACCTGACGTTATTCGAATACGATGCGTCAAATAGCGTTTCTTAGAAAGCTTAAAGGACATAATATGCTGGCAGGTGCCCCTTTCTCTGTTCTCGTGACTATTATTATCACCGGTATTCTACTCGCGCCGATCATGCTTTTTGCGACCTCCTGTCTCTATTTCCTTTGCCGACACTACAAGGGCAGCGCGCTCTATATTCTGAAAACCCTCGCAATAGGTCTATTGACCCTACCGGTCGCCCTGCTCATTTTAATGCTTGCCGTCGGTTACTTATTCCTGACTATCTACTTCAACGCTAAACAATGGGCCAAACGGCTTTATCGCCGCGTAACGCCAGCGCGCGCTGATAAAATCCCTGACGGCACAATCAGCGATGAGGACATCGGCGCCAGCACGATTATCATCCATCTTGTACACGGCACCTTCGAAACGGAAGCATCATGGACAAAGCCGGGATCCGCCATGAGACAGGCTATCGCAGACAAACTTCCGACGGCCAAATTCATGCGCTTTTGCTGGAGCGGCGCGAATACGCCGAAGGCCAGAACCCTGGCCGCGAAGGAGCTCGCGGCGAAAATTGAACGTTCTCCCAGCCAGCATCATTATATTATTGCTCACAGCCACGGCGGCAATATCGTTCGCGAAATGTCGCATACTTACCCGAATATCGCGGGTAAAGTCCGCGGCGCGTGTTTACTTTCCACCCCGTTCCTGTACAGAAAAACATTATCGCGCTCGGCAGGGAAACTACTGAGTACCAACGTCTTTGGCTTCACCTTTGCCGTCATGCTGCCAATCGCCGTCATCGCAGAAATAATAGGCATTACCGATTATATTTTTCTTGCGTTAGCGGTGCCGTTGGCTGCACTACTTGAAATAGGGCTGACCACTCGTTGCAGAAAGTCATATGCAAATGAGGCGGAAAGTGAAGCGGAAAATGACTCCGTGAATTATCGCCGGGTCGCTATATTTCACGCCATCGGCGATGAGGCCGATTCTGCATTAAGATTTGCCAGTTTTGCACACGAATCCTGCTTTGGCGTGCTAGCCCAATTAAACGCCGCCTCCAGGGAGGCGCATAAAAATCGCCATACGCCTTTTATTCTCAGCTACCTGATTTTCATTTTACTCAGCCTCTATAATGCTGCGGTTGGCCAGTTTGACTGGCTTGCCGTCTTTCTCATTGGCGCAATCAGCGTGGGGCTCACGCACCTCTATACGGTCATCAAGAAAAAGCAGGAGATGGCTAACATCCTTATAACGGCCGCACTGCCCATCAACATTTTTTCATTCTGGCTCGCGGCGGCCAAAGCGTTGGCCTACGGGGATTGGCGATTGATATTTTGCCCGGAAATGTTTGTCTCTTCCTCGGAAACACCGACGGGATCGCACGTAATAGAAAAACTGGCGCCCGCCAGCGACGCGGAGATGGTGCATTCCACGCATTCACATCCCGAAGCCGTATTAAATGTTGCGCATTGGCTGGCGGATTGCGTTACCCCTGTCCGCTGTCAGCATGAGATTGACTGCGATCGGTGTGGCGAAACGCTGCGTCATTCACGGTAATTGATCCGGGCACGGCGGGGTTCAGCGCAGAGTCGCCGCCGCGCCACCGTGCGCCTTTTAACAACAAATGCTATGATATCCCAACGTTTTTCGCAGCCCGACCGCCATGTTCAACATGCAAAACGACAAGGAATCCCGGCATGAAACCGAAGTCTGTCACGCTTTATGATGTCGCCGAGCGCGCCAACGTCTCTTATCAGACGGTCTCACGGGTCATCAATCAGGCCGCTCATGTCTCAGAGAGAACGCGGCTCAAGGTGGAAGCGGCGATGGATGCGCTGAACTATATTCCGAACCGTATGGCGCAGCAGCTGGCGGGCAAGCTGAGCCATACGCTGGGCTTTGCCACCAGCAACCTCGCGCTGCATGCGCCGTCGCAGATTGTCGCCGCCGCTAAATCGCGCGCCGGGGAACGGCAGTTTAACGTCGTGATTTCCATGACCGAACAGTCAGGAGCGGAAGCCAGCAAGGCCGCTGTCAGTCAACTGCTGTCACAGCGCGTTGATGGCATCCTGATCAATATTCCCATGGAAGACGATCGGGCACAGGAGATCGTGCGTCTGTGCGGCGCAATACCGGTGCTGTTTCTGGATATCTCGCCGTCCACCGACATGCATCACATCGTTTTCGACCCGCAGATGGGGGCGCGTCTTGGCGTTGAGCACCTGGTCGCATTAGGGCATCAGCATATTGCCCTGCTCACCGGCCCACTCAGCTCGGTATCAGCACGTCTTCGTTTTGAGGGCTGGCAGGCGTGTCTTGCCGCACACCAGCTTGCCCCAGCGGCGATCGTGCACGGTGACTGGAGCTCGCTGTCGGGTTATCAGCACGTGACCCGATTGCTTCACGACGGAATTGTCCCCAGCGCCATACTGGTCGGTAACGATCAGATGGCGCTAGGCGCGCTGCGGGCGCTGCATGAGTTCGGTCTGCCGGTACCGGGCGCCGTCTCGGTGGTGGGCTATGACGATACGGAGGATAGCGCCTGCTTTACGCCGCCGCTCACCACCATCAAGCAGGATTTTAAAACGTTGGGCAATATCGCCGTTGAGCGTTTGCTGGCGTTGATCGAAGGCCAGGACGCCGTCTCTGAACTGCTGCCGGTTAGCCTTATCGAACGGAAAACCACCGCGGCGCCGCAGACTGAGTCCCCCTCAGCGCAGCAGCTTGCTGACGCGTTATCCCGCCTCGCCCGCCAGGTCGCACGACTGAAATAGCCCGCTGCGCCATGGCGGAGCGCCGTGGCGAATATTTGTGAGTTTTATCACCCTCTCTCGCGCTCGGGCTGTACAAGTGCTGGCGCGCCTCGCATAGTAATCCTGATTGTGAGCGAATCACAAAAATACTCAAGGATACTGCAAAATGCGCCAGCAACCTCTCTCGTTAGCCGCCATCCTCGCCCGCCGCGACTGGGAAAACCCCGCCGTCACCCAGCTTAACGCGCTGGCCGCCCATCCACCGTTTGCCAGCTGGCGCCGCGCCGATGCGGCGCTGCACGATACCGCCTCGACGTCACAGCAAAGTCTGAACGGGCGCTGGCAATTCAGCTATTTTACGCGGCCAGAGTCGGTACCCGAGAGTTGGACTGAGTGCGAACTGCCTGAATCCGATGAGATTGTGGTTCCCTCCAACTGGCAAATGGCAGGCTACGATGCGCCGATTTACACCAACGTGACCTACCCGATCCCGGTCAATCCGCCCTTCGTGCCACAGGATAATCCCACCGGATGTTACTCGCTCACATTTCACGTCAATCCTGACTGGCTGAACAGCGGTCAAACGCGGGTCATTTTTGATGGCGTCAATTCCGCCTTCCATCTGTGGTGTAACGGCCAGTGGGTGGGCTATGCGCAGGACAGCCGACTGCCGTCTGAGTTTGACTTGAGCCGCCTGCTGGTTGCCGGTGAAAACCGCCTGGCGGTGATGGTGCTGCGCTGGAGCGATGGCAGCTATCTGGAAGACCAGGATATGTGGCGCATGAGCGGCATTTTCCGTGACGTCACGCTGCTGCATAAGCCGGATATGCGCCTGTGCGACGTCCAGCTGCTTCCCCATCTTAACGCCGATTTCAACCGCGCCACGCTGGAGGCGCAGGTCGTCGTCGAAGGCGATATCACCGACGATACGCGCATTGCCGTTCAGCTCTGGCAGGAAGGCCGCCTGGTGGCCGAATGCGAACAGGCGCTGGGGAGCGAGATTATTGACGAGCGCGGGTGCTACAACGATCGCACCACGCTGCGCCTGACGGTAGACAACCCGGCGTTGTGGAGTGCGGAAGTGCCGACGCTGTACCGGACCGTGGTCCTGCTCAAGCGCGGCACAACGCTGGTGGAAGCAGAGGCCTATGATACCGGCTTCAGAAAGGTTGAAATCAGCAACGGTCTGCTCAAGGTTAACGGCCAGCCGCTGCTGATTCGCGGCGTTAACCGTCACGAACATCATCCGGATAACGGCCAGGTTATGGATATGGAAACCATGCGCCGCGATATCCTGCTGATGAAGCAAAATAACTTTAACGCCGTGCGCTGCTCCCACTACCCTAACCACCCACAGTGGTATCGTTTGTGCGATATCTACGGGCTGTACGTGGTGGATGAGGCCAACATTGAAACGCACGGTATGGTGCCAATGAACCGGCTGACCGACGATCCGCGCTGGTTGCCGGCCATGAGCGAACGCGTCACGCGGATGGTGCAGCGCGATCGCAATCACCCCTCGATTATCATCTGGTCGCTGGGCAACGAATCCGGGCACGGCGCCAACCACGACGCGCTCTATCGCTGGATAAAATCCAACGACCCTAGCCGCCCGGTGCAGTACGAAGGCGGCGGCGCCAACAGCGCGGCGACCGATATTATCTGCCCGATGTACGCTCGCGTTGACCAGGATCAGCCCTTCCCGCAGGTGCCGAAATGGTCGATTAAAAAATGGATCGGTATGCCGGATGAAACCCGGCCGCTCATCCTTTGCGAATACGCTCATGCGATGGGCAACAGCCTCGGCGGTTTCCATAAATACTGGCAAGCTTTCCGCCAGTATCCACGCCTGCAGGGCGGGTTTATCTGGGATTGGGTCGATCAGTCGCTCAACAAGCGCGATGCCAATGGCCAGTGCTTCTCAGCCTACGGCGGGGATTTTGGCGATACGCCAAACGACCGCCAGTTTTGCATGAACGGCCTCGTGTTTGCCGATCGTACGCCACATCCGGCGCTGTACGAGGCGCGTCATGCGCAGCAGTTCTTCCAGTTCCAGTGGCTTGCTGATAACCAACTGACGATCGCCAGCGAGTATCTGTTCCGCGCGACCGATAACGAACGGCTGTTCTGGGCGCTAAAACAGGAGGGCGAAACCCTGGCTAGCGGCAGCGTCGCGCTGAATATTGCACCGCGTGGCCAGCAGACAATCACGCTGGCGCTGCCGGAAATCAGCCGCAGCGGCCCGCTCTGGCTGAACGTCGAGGTGCGCCAGACTGCCGCAACGCCATGGAGCGACGCGGGCCACGTTTGTGCCCATGCGCAGTGGCAGCTGCCGGGCCAATTGGAATACACGCCAGCCGCTGAACGCGGTAGCGTGCCGGTGCTGGCGCAAAGCGACAGCCACTACACCATCACGCATGGCGCTCAGCGTTGGCGCTTCGATCGCACCAGCGGTTTGCTGAGCCAGTGGGTCTGCGACGGTGAAAATGTGCTGTTATCGCCCTTACAGGATCAGTTCACCCGCGCGCCGCTGGACAACGATATTGGCGTCAGCGAAGTCACGCGTATCGATCCCAACGCCTGGGTCGAGCGCTGGAAAGCAGCCGGTCACTACGACATGACCTGCCGCCTGGCCCGGCTCCACGCCGATACGCTGGCGCGAGGCGTATTACTGCAGTCAGAGCATCACTGGCTGGCCCACGGCAGGCTGCTGTTTATCAGCCGCAAAAGCTATCTCATCGATGACCAGGGTGAGCTCCAGATAAACGTCGAGGTTGACGTGTCTCGCAGCACGCCTCCGCCCGCGCGGATTGGCCTGACCTGCCAGCTCGCGGAGATCGCAGCAGAAGTGAGCTGGCAGGGGCTGGGCCCGCACGAGAACTACCCTGACCGCTGCGCCAGCGCGCGCTACGATCTCTGGCAGCTTCCGCTGGCGGCGATGTATACCCCGTACGTTTTCCCCAGCGAAAACGGCCTGCGCTGCGGCACCACGCGTCTGACGTACGGTGCGAACAGTTGGCGCGGCGATTTCCAGTTTAACCTCAGCCGTTACGGCCAGGCGCAGCTGCGGGAGACCTCGCATCGCCACCTGCTGGTCGAAGAGGCCGGAAGCTGGCTGAACATCGACGGTTTCCATATGGGCGTCGGCGGCGATGACTCCTGGAGTCCAAGCGTGTCGGAGGAGTATTTGCTCCAGCGGCCGCACTATCAGTACAGCCTGCGCTGGGCCCGGCGCTAAACCACACCGCGGCGGCCCGTTGTGCCGCCGCATTTCCCCTCGCCAACGTCGATTTTCCGCGTGCGCCCGCTTCCGTCATATGATAATCGTATGTGTACGAACACATATAATTATCGCGCTTTATATCACGGGAATCATTAATGCTGATGAAAACAGCGGCGTCGTCCAATCACGAGGCCAGAGTACAGTTTCGCGCCGGGGTAGTGGCCTGCTTCCCTACCATTCCCGGCTACTGGAGTATTGGCTTTGCCGCTGGCGCCATCGGCACGCTGGCGGGCTTTACCACCCTGCAAACGGCGCTGCTGGCCAGTCTGTTGTACGCAGGTTCGGCGCAGTTTCTGTTCTATTCCCTGTGGGCCGCTGGCGCGGAGGTCGCCTCGGTGGTGGTCAGCGTCCTGCTGGTCAACTTACGCTATTTGCTGATGAGCTCGGCCATGAGCGTCTTCTTTCGCGAACACAGCACGCTGCAAAAAGTGGCCAGCGGCCTGCTGTTGACCGATGAAACCTTCGGCGTCGCCGTTCAGTACGGCGGCACGCACGGCAAAGTGCCGTTTGCATGGATGCTGGGGATTAACGTGGCCGCCTGGCTGAACTGGATCCTCGCCTGCATCGTCGGTGCCGGGCTTGCCTCGGCGCTGCCGCCTGCGCTGATGGAAGGGCTGAGCTTCAGTCTCGTGTCGATGTTTATCGGGCTGGTGCTCATGCTCTGGTTCGCCAGCCGCCGTCGGGGGCTGGAAACTGCCGCCATTGCGATTTCAGTGCTGATTACGCTGATGCTGTCAGGCCACGTCGATACCAGCGTGGTGGTGATCGTCGCGGCCTCGGTTTCCGCAACCCTCGCAACGCTGGGGCTACGCCTGTTCAGCAAAGGGGAGCACTAAGATGCAGCGTTCAATTCTGTTTGCCATTATCGCCTCCGCCGTGGTTACCGCACTCATGCGCACCGTCCCCATTCTGCTGCTCTCGCGATTCCGCATGCCGCCCGCGCTACAGCAGTGGCTCAGCTTTATCCCCGCCGCCATTATGTCGGCGATTATTGCCGCCGAGCTGGTGGGTAAACCCGCGTTGACCGCTGGCGGTATCAGCATCTCACTGCTGGCCGCAGCGGCAGCAACGCTGGTCGGTATCCTCAGCCGTAGCCTGTTCGCCACGGTCATTGCGGGCATGGTGGCCTTTACCGGGCTGAGCTATCTGCTCGCCTGATAGCCCCCAAACGGTGGCCGGTTTACTCGGCCACCGCGCCTTTCCCCCGCACGCCAGCCAACACGACCATCATCGCCGCCACCAGCAGTACGCCGCTGGCGGTGAAAACGCCGCTCGCGCCGTTCAGATCGAACACCAGCCCGCCGCCTGCCGCACCGGCGCTGATGGCCAACTGGATGGAGGCGACCAGCAGGCCCCCAGCGCTTTCCGCTTCATCCGGAACGGTGGTGGCAAGCCAGGTCGACCAGCCCACCGGGACCAGGCCAAACGCAAACCCCCACAGCGTCACCAGCAGGCCATCCAGCAGCGCCAGATGCCCGAAGGCCACCATCAGCAGCGCCAGCACCCCCATTGCAAACGGCACCAGCGCAAGCGTCAGGCGCAAGTTACGCGCCAGCAGGTGCCCGGCAATCGAGGTGCCAATCACGTTCGCCACGCCAAAACCGAGCAAGATCAGCGAAATGGTTTCTACGCTCACCCGGCCAACCGTTTCGAGGAACGGGCGCAGATAGGTGAAGAAAGCAAAATGGCCGCTGAAAATAAAGATGGTCGCCAGCAGCCCCCCGATCATCCCCGGTCGGCGCAGCACGGTAAGCAGCGTGCCGAGACTACCGCCGCTTTCCGGGCGCATGGACGGCAACACCCACAGCTGCCACAGCAGCGCCAGCACGCCGGGCACTACGCTGAGGATAAAGACATTACGCCAGCCAATCAGACTGCCGAGGTAGCTGCCGAGCGGAGCCGCGACGACGGTGGCAATCGACACGCCGGCGAAGATAATCGACAGCGCTTTCGGCACGTCGCTGGACGGGACCAGACGCAGGGTTGTGGCGGTCGACATCGCCCAGAAGCCGCCTATCGCTACCCCCAGCAGCAGCCGTCCGGCCAGCAGCACGTGCAGCGAAGGGGCAAACGCCACCAGCAGACTGGAGATAATCTGTAGCAGCGTGAAGAACATCAGCACCCAGCGGCGATCGATACTTTTTGTGGCACTGGTAATCAGCAGCCCGGTCACCAGTGCGACCAGCGCGGTAGCGGTCACCGTTTGCCCGGCAATGCCTTCACTTACGCCGAGGCTCGCCGCCATTGGCGTGAGCAGGCTCGCCGGTAAAAACTCCGCGGTAATCAAACCAAACACCCCCAGGGCGAGTGACCACACGGCACGCCAGGCGGGTTTTGCGGGGGCCAGGGTCCCGCTTTCTGCGACGCACGAATTCATCGGTTAATCTCCCGTTATAAAAATGTGATGGCTGTCGCAAAGCATAGAAAGTTCCGCCGGGACGATCTATGATGGATAATCTTCATTTTTTGATAATTCGTCCGGAGTTGCGACAATGTCACTGAATACCCCTGATATGATTAGCGAACTGCTGCGCGGTATGCGTCTCTCCGGCGTCAACTATCGTCGTTTTGAGGCCAGCGCGCCGTTTGGCGTCTCTTTCGGCGACGTTGCCGGCAAAGCCCAGTTCCATTTTGTCAGTCGGGGGCCCGCGATTCTGCAAATGCAGAGCGGTTCACGCTTTACCTTAAACAGCGGCGATGCGGTGTTTATTCCCAACGGCGAAGGCCATGCCCTGCTTTCTGACGATGCTGCCACCGTTACGCCCATCACCGATTACCCCAGTGAGCCGATCTGCAGCCAGGTCCACGATATCCACTGTCCGCATTGCCCTGAGGGTGAGAATGTCGTCATTTTTACCGGGTGTATGAATTTCGAACTCGGCGGCATGCAGCCGCTGGTGAAAGCCATGCCGGAAGTGATGATGGTCAGCAGCCTGATGTCTTCCCGGCCGGAAATACAGGCGCTGTTGTCCGCGATGGAGCGGGAATCGTTGAGTCGCCAGGTTGGGTTTGCCGGGATACTCGCCCGGCTAGCCGACGTCGTGGCCGCATTGATTGTGCGTGGGTGGGTCGAAGCCGGGTGCGGTAAAGCCAGCGGCTGGGTGCAGGTGCTGCGCGATCCGCGCCTGAGCCGGGCTATCTATGCCATGCATCAACAGCCCGGCCTCAACTGGAGCGTAGCCGATCTGGCGAAAGAGGCAGGCACTTCGCGTTCGGTATTCGCCGAGCGCTTTCTGTCCGCCACCGGCACGACGCCGGCAAAGTACCTTGGCGAACTGCGAATGCGACTGGCCGTTCAGTATATTGGCCAGGAACAGCAGGCGATCGAAACCGTCGCCCTGAAGCTCGGCTACGGCTCGGTGGCCGCGTTCAGCCGGGCATTTAAACGAGTGGTCGGCCATTCGCCGGGCGCGCTGCGCGAAGCTGAGCACGCGCCGCCGCAATAGCCATTATAAAGAGCGCTTACAGATACTGAATAACCACTTCTTGTAACTGCGGGTCACCCGGCAGCGTGCGATGGCTAACGGTACCGACGCTGCGCATCAACGGTGTATCTACCGAGGCGGTCAGCGCCACCTGCTGCACCCGATGTTCGCCGCTGCGATAACAAGCGATCTCCAGCCCCTCGCGTGCGGCCGTCACGCCGCAGCCGCCTTCAACAATCTGGCCGACAAAGTGAATTCTTCCCGACGATGCGCCCTTTTCCGCCTGCGCGATCCCCGCAAACGTCAGGCCTGCCAGCGCCAGGCAAAGCATACGTGCTGTTTTCATCTTCTAACCCCACATCCTGTGAGAAATCTTCGATATCGCGCGGTCACTCACGTCGATACCGCCGTCACCCCTTCCCCTCACCGTCCGCGGCGTTCAGGGGAATGATGTTCTCGACTATATCGCTGATAAATAGCGTCCGATATCCGTCATTCCTCGTATTCACCGCTCTATAGCGCACGCTTTCAGCCTTTATTTTCAGATTATCCTTAGCTCCAGAATAAGCGTATCCGCACTATTACGGCTTGCCTACCCAACGCATTATGTTAGTGTTAAATAATTGTTATAAATATCAGGAGGACGTATTCGTCAGACCTCTCTTTATTTCCGTTGTCGTGCTCGCGGAAATAATCTGCCGCCTCTGGCTTAACACACCAAAATAACAAGGTCACTATGATGCAAACACCCACGTTGCGCGCGCTGACGCTGGCCGCGCTGTTCACCTCACCGACGCTTTTTGCCGCCAGCCTTCCGGGTACCGGCATCACCGTTCACCCCGTGCAAAGCACCCTACCGGAAGAAACGTTTCAGACTGCGCTTATCAACCGCGCGCTGAAGCAGCTTGGCTATGACATTGCCCCGACGGAAGAAGTGGAATATAACGTCGCCTATACGGCAGTTGCCGCCGGAGATGCCACTTATATGGCCGTTAGCTGGCTGCCGATGCAGCAGAATATGTATGACGCCCGCGGCGGTGATGCCACGTTCTACCGTCAAGGCACGTATATCAGCAATGCTGCCCAGGGATATTTAATTGACAAAAAAACTGCCGATAAATACCACATTAGCGATATTTCCCAGCTCAAGGACCCGCAGCTGGCGAAATTATTTGATGCGGACGGTGACGGTAAAGCTGATTTAGCCGGCTGTAATCCAGGATGGGTGTGCGGTTCCGTGATTGATACGCAAATAAAGGCCTATGGTCTGAGCAATACGGTGACCCAGAATCAGGGAAACTACTCCGCGATTATTGCCGATACCCTTACGCGCTATAAAGCCGGTAAACCCGTACTGTATTATACCTGGACGCCCTATTGGGTAAGCGATGAGCTGAAGCCCGGGACCGACGTAGTGTGGTTAACCGTTCCGCGCTCCGCCAACCCGGGGCAATTCAAAGAACAAAATACCGCATTAGCCAACGGCAAGAATTATGGCTTCGCGGTTAACAATGAATACATCGTTGCCAACAAAGCGTGGGCGGCCAAAAACCCGGCGGCGGCAAAACTGTTCGCCGTCGCGAAGCTGCCGCTGGCCGACGTCAACGCGCAAAATCAGCGGATGCACCAGGGCGAATCTAGCGCGGCCGATATTCAGCGCCACGTCGACGGCTGGATTCACGCCCATCAGGCCACCTACGACGGCTGGATCGCGCAGGCTCTCGCCGCGCAGTAGCGAGCAAAGCAACGTCCCGGCGCGCGCAGCCCGCGCGCCGTCCTCGTTTACTCCATCACGCGCGCGCGTTTACCGCGCTGTTCTTCATCGCGCTGCGTGGCGGCCACCAGCACGAAGTCGAAGCTGACCTCGGTGTGCGGCACAGGAATATCGCGCGCCTGCGCCAGCTGGCCGTCGGTGATTTTCAGCGGATCGGCGATCAGCTCTTCGCGCGTGGCAAAGGCAAAATCATCCCACAGGTAGGCGTCGCCGTTGAGGTTAATCTGCGTGGTCAGGTGCTTGTATCCCGGCGCGGAAACAAAGAAGTGCACGTGCGCCGGGCGATTCCCATGACGGCCCAACTGGTTGAGCAGCTTCTGCGTTGGGCCATCCGGCGGGCAGCCGTAGCCGCACGGTACGATGCTGCGAACGGCATAGCGCCCCTCGGCGTCGGTTTCAACCCGCCGACGCAGGTGATATTCGCTTTGTGATTGATCGAAGAACGAATAGCCGCCGAGCGTATTGGCGTGCCAGATGTCCACGATCGCCCCCGCCACCGGCTGGCCGTCGTGACGGGTCACCCGCCCGTGCAGCCACATCGGCTCCCCCGCCTCGCTGCCGTCGTCCATTCGCGCAAATCCTTTGCTGAGCGGCGCGCCGGCCACGTACAGCGGCCCTTCAATCGTGCGCGGCGTGCCCACATCAAGACCCTCGGCCGCCTCTTTTTCGTCCGCGCGCATATCGAGGTAATGCTCCAGTCCCAACCCGGCGGCCAGCAGCGCGGCCTCTTTACGCTCGCCCAGCGCGTTGAGATAGTTCACCGCCAGCCAGAACTCTTCATCACTGATATCAAATTTCTTAATGGTCTGGCACAGGTCGCTCAGTACCTGATGCATAATGGCTTTAAAACGGTCGTTGCCGAGTTCGGCATTCAGGCCGCTGCTGATCGCCAGCAAAGACTCCAGTTCGCTCTGTTTTGCAGGATTAACGGACATTGCGTGTTCCTCTTTTTTTGTAGGGTAAGGTGTGTTGTTAGTGAATTGACGAGGGATGACGGCACAGCGGCTGCACGACGATCGTCATAAACGGATACAGCGGTAGCGCCGTTAACAGATCGTGCAGTTCCTGGTTATCCGCCACGTCAAAAATGCTGACGTTGGCGTACAGCCCGGCGACCCGCCAGATATGCAGCCACTTCCCCTCGCGCTGCAGGCGCTGGGAGTAAGCCTTTTCTTGCGCTTTGATCTCATCGACCTGCTCAGCGGGTAGCGACGGCGGAATATTGACGGTCATTTCAACTTTAAACAGCATGCGAATATCCTTTAATGTCGGGCGTAATAACGCAGTTTTTCTTCATCAATCTCGACGCCCAGGCCAGGCCCTTGCGGCAGGGTGACCTGCCCGTCGCTGAACGACAGCGGCTGCGTCACGACGTCGTCTTTCAGCAGCAGCGGGCCAAACATCTCGGTCCCCCACTGCAGGTTGACGGTCGACCAGGCGTGTAGCGACGCAACCGTGCCGAGCGTGCCTTCCAGCATGGTGCCGCCGTACAGCGCCACACCGGCGGCCTGCGCGATGTGCGCAAGCTTAAGCGCCTGCGCCGGGCCGCCGGCTTTGGCGATTTTTAAGGCGTAGGCACCGGTGAAGCCGCCGCTGGCCAACGCATAGCCATCGTGACCGGTCGCGACCGCCTCATCGGCAAGGACAGGCAGCGTAAAGCGCTGGCTCAGGGCAATCAGTCCGGCGCGGTCCCATAGCGGAATCGGCTGCTCGACCAGATCGATACCGCCGTCCTGAAGCTGACGCATTCCGTTAACGGCGGTAGTAAAATCCCACGCCTGATTGACGTCCACGCGAACGCTTACCGCATCGCCCAACGCCGCCTTAATCGCCAGCGCATGGGCGATATCGGTTTTCAGCGATCGGGCACCAATTTTCAGTTTGAAGGTATCGTGCCGCCCTTCCGCCAGCAGGCGTTTGCCCTCTTCGATATCTTTACCGGTATCGCCGCTGGCCAGCGTCCACAGCACCGGAAGACGTTCGCACAGCGCGCCGCCGAGCAGCGCGCTCACCGGCAGACCCAGTAGCTTCCCTTGCGCATCAAGAAACGCCGTTTCCAGTGCCGATTTGGCGAACGTATTGCCCTTTACGCTGGCGTTCATCTTCTCGGCCAGCGACGCCACGCCGCTAAACCGCTGCCCGCAGAGCAGCGGCGCCAGGTAAGTTTCCATCGCCGAGCGAATGGCCTCCGGGCTTTCCGCACCGTAGCTCAGGCCGCCAATGGTGGTGGCTTCGCCCCAGCCGACTACGCCCTCAGCGCACTGCATCCGCACCAGGGTTAGCGTCTGGCAGCCCATCGTCGCCATCGACAGCTTGTGCGGGCGAACGGTGGGAATGTCCACCAGCCAGCAGGTCAGTGATTCAATCGTTAACATCCGTGACTCCAGCATGAACAGGTTGTGATTTCGCCGCAGGCAGGCCGATCAGCGCCGCCCACGCCAGCAGCGCATAGCCCACCAGCAGCAGAGAGACCGGCCACGACGCATCGAAGGCCATCAGCAGCGCGACCGCCAGCATCGGGCCCAGCCCGCCTGAAAAGATCGACCCCACCTCATGGCCCAGCGCCAGTCCGGAATAGCGCACGCGCACCGGAAAAAGATCGCTCATGATGCACGGCTGGGTGCCAATCATCGCGCCGTGACAGACCGGCAGACCGAGGAACATGGCCAGCATAATTGCCGGGTAGCTGCCGGTGGAAAGCAGCCAGAAGAAGGGGAACGCCATCACCAGCAGACCGATAACACCGATGTAATAAACCGGCTTCAGGCCAATGCGATCCGACAGCGCGCCCCAGAATAAAATCGAGAAGAACTCTACCAGCATCGCCAGCGTCACGGCGCTGATGATCTCACCGGTGCCGATGCCGATGTGTTTGGCGTACACCACTGAAAAGGTAAAGAAAATATAGGAGGCGCCGTTTTCCGGCAGCCGCAGCGCAATGGCCTGCAGCAGCGCTTTAGGGTGCTCGCGCACGATAACCAGCAGCGGGATTTTTTCATGCCCATCTTCCGGTTTTGCCTGCACAAAAGCCCGGCTCTCACGGATGTTCTTGCGGATATAGATCCCCACCAGGAAGATGACGATGCTGAGTACAAACGGCACGCGCCAGCCCCAGCGCATAAAATCACTCTCCGGAAGCTGCTGCACCAGATAGAAGGCAAAGGCCGACAGCACGAAGCCGCCAGAGACGCCCATCTGGCTCCACGCGGTGTAAAAGCCACGGCGCGAGGCGGGCGCGTTCTCGCTCAGCATCAGCACTCCGCCGCCCCATTCGCCGCCGGAGGCCACGCCCTGTAAGAAACGCAGAATAATCAGCGCCAGCGGCGCCCAGATCCCCACCTGCGCGTAGGTCGGCAGCAGGCCAATCACAAAGGTGGTAGCCCCCATCAGCGTCAGGGTCATAATCAGGGTCATTTTGCGACTATAGCGATCGCCAATGTGACCAAAGACGATGCCGCCCAGCGGACGCGCCAGAAAGCCTACCGCAAACCCGGAAAACGCCAGCAGCGTGCCCTGTAGCGGATCGCCGCCGACCGGGAAAAAGAGCGGGCCGAACACCAGCGCCGCCGCGGTTCCATAGAGAAAGAAGTCATACCATTCCAGCGCGTTGCCCAATACGGATGCCATCACCAGTTTGCGCATTTGCTGGGCATCGCGCCGCACATCAGCGGTCGTGAGCGCAGTTTCAGAAACGACATTACTCATCCGGCGTTCCCCCTCTTGACGTTATGCCTCGTGTCCGACCGCGTGATAGCGACGGTTAAAATAGACCAGCCCGCGCGGCTGCTCGCTGCAGCGAATCGCCTGGACCCGACAGTAAAAGACCGAATGGCTGCCGACTTCATGGCAGTCATCAATCAGGCAGTCGAAGCTGGCGACCGCCGAACGGAGCACCGGTGCGCCGCTGGCTAACACCTGCCAGCTGTCATGGCAGAAACGCTCCTCGGAACGCAGGCTGGCGTTGGCAAAAATGCCGGACAGCGTCTGGTGTTCGCTGGAGAGCACGTTGACGCACAGCGCGCCGTTGCGCTTAAAGTGCGCGTGAGCAAACGAGTGACGATTCATACAGACCAGCAAAGTCGGCGGCTGGTCGGTGACGCTGCACACGGCAGAGGCGGTAAATCCAAACTTGCCCGCCGGGCCATCGGTGGTAATCACCGATACCGCGCTGCCGAGCTGCGCCATGGCGTTACGAAATTCGATTTGCAGAGACATAGCGAGATCCTCAAAGATCGATAATCAGACGGGCGCTTTTAGCGCGGGAACAGCACAGTAAAATCTGGTCGCCGTCGGCCTTTTCGTCGTCGGTCAGATAGTGGTCACGGTGGTCCGGTTCGCCTTCCAGCACGTCCGTCAGGCAGCTGCCGCAAATCCCCTGCTTACAGGAAACGCACACCTTCAGCCCCGCCAACGCCAGCGCTTCGACGATGGTTTGATGGCTCGCCACCTGCACGGTCATACCGCTGGCGGCGGCCACGACCTCAAACGGCTGGCCGCCGCTGTTGACCTCAGCGCTGAAGCACTCCTGATGAACCCGATCCGGTGCATAGCCCAGCGCCGCCGCCCGTTCGCTCACGGCATCCATCAGCCGCGCAGGGCCGCAGACGTAAACGTGCGTCCCCTCAGGCACGTCGCACAAAACCGCATTGAGGTGAATTCGCTGCTCGTCGCTGAAATGCATGTGAACCTGCGGCGCATAGGCCGCTGCCTCCAGATGTGCGGCAAACGCCGCCTCTGCGCGCGATTTGGCGCAGTAGTGCAGGCTGAATGAGCGCCCGGCGGCACGTAACTCCTCCGCCATTGCCAGCATCGGCGTAATACCGATACCGCCACCAATCAACAGGCTATGTGTGGCCTGCGCATCCAGGGCGAACAGATTACGCGGCTCGCTCACCCGGATGTCATCCCCTTCGCGCAAGGCGTGCGCCGCCAGCGACCCGCCCTGCGATTGGCGGTCTTTCAATATGCCAAGCTGGTAGCAATTGCGCTGCTGCGGATCGCCGCACAGCGAATAGGGGCGCACCAGTTCGTCACTCAAATGCACATCGATATGCGCCCCGGCACTGAACGCCGGTAACGTCCGGCCATCCGGGTGAGCCAGCGTCAAGAGCACAACCTCGCCGTGCAGCTCACGGTGAACAATCTGTAATGTCAGCATGACGTTCCCCCTTAACGCATAAACAGCCCGCCGTTAATGTCCCAGGTTGCCCCGGTGACAAACGACGCCTGTTGGTCTGCCAATAGCGCAACCGCGCGGGCAACAAATTCCGCCTCGCCGAGTGCACCAACCGGGATCATTTGCAGCAGCCCTGCCAGCTTTTCTTCCGGTACCAGCGCGTGAACTGCCGGTGAATCAATCGGCCCTGGCGCGATGGCGTTAACGGTGACGCCAGATTTGGCCAGCTCACGGGCGAAAATTTTGGTCAGCGTCAGGATGCCGCCTTTCGACGCCGCGTAGTGCGCCCCGGAAGCGGTGCCGCCGTTCTGCCCGGCCAGCGACGCCAGGTTGATAATCCGGCCATAGCCACGACGGGCAAAGTAGCGCCCCATCGTCTGACAGCCGACGAAAGTCCCGCGCAGGTTGGTGGTCATCACCCGGTCAAATTCGTCTACCGTGATGTCCATGACCGGGGTTGCCAGCGTCAGTGCAGCATTGTTCACCAGCACCTGAAGGCTGCCGAACCGCGCCTCGGTAGCGCTCAGCGCACGAGTAAAATCATCCGGTCGACAAATATCCAACCCCATCGCCAGCACACGGTCGCTGTCGAGCGTTTCTGCCGCCGCCTGCGCACGGGCCGCGTCGACGTCAGTCAATACCACCTGGAACCCCTGCTCCAGCAGGTGGCCAGCAATCACATTGCCCAGACCGGCGGCTGCGCCTGTGACTAATACGGTTTGCATCATGGACGGTTCCTCACAGGATGTAGCCGATGCTGTGCAGCACATCGTCGCTGTTGACCAGGCGAATCACCTTCTGCTGAATGCGCCATCCCTGCGCCTGCGGCACCAGATGCCAGGTGATATCGGCCGCATAGTGGCGGCTGTGCCCTTTACGGTGCTCCCACAGCGACTGCGCGCCGCGTACCACCACCTGATGTTCTCCCGCCTCCAGCAGACGGAAACGCGATAGCGTGCGCAGCGTGCGCGCACGTGGGGTCGTTGAAATCGACTCGCCGCTGTACAAGCGCTTCACTCGCCGGGCGCGCATATCATGGTCATCGCAGGCGTAATTGAGCGTGTTTTTAAAATCAGTCTCCTGCGGATCGATCGGCACCACGTAAAGGCCTTCCGGTAGCCAGAGATCCAGCCAGCCGTCGAATTCCCCCTGATCGAGAAGATCGCCTTCCAGATTGATCAGTGCGATGGCGTTAAACAGTACGGACTCCTCGGTTGTCATCTACGCGTTCTCCGTCATTAATTTTTTCCACTGCTGATAGGCCGCACGCATGCCGGTTTCGGCGCTGACGTCGCTACGCAGGCCGTCGTCAGTGCGGTACTCACCGGCCAGGCCACGGTTCAGCATGATCCACAGATCGTCACCGGCGGTGGCCCCGCGCTGCACGCGCTCCCAGGCCTCAGAGTCATCCGGTGTGCCGAAGCCCATCGGCCCCTGGAAGTGCTCGTGCAGGCGCAGCCGCGCCTGGTTGGCCATTTCCGGTCCACCGTCCATGGTGATCACCGCGTGGTGAATTTCGGTTTCGTTCACCGATACCGGCTGCAGGACGCGGAAAAAGGCCATTGAACAGGCAATGTTAGGGAAAATATTGAGGTTGAAACCGGAGCCACCGACCGCGCGTACGATGCGCCTGACCTGCGTCTCGTCATATTCAGCTCGCAGCGCATCGGCTAACTCAACAAAGCGCTCCGGAATCGGCGCATCCAGATTGGCCTCCAGATCCACCAGCTCCGGGATCATCACCATCACGCTGTGGCCGTTACCGAGATCCTCGACGTAGCCGCTGCCATCAACAAAGTTGAGCATCTCTTCGGTCTGCTTATCGACCGAGCTTAAAAATGAGCGATGAACCACCGGGAAGTGATAGCCGTCGGTGGTATTTTCCAGCTGAATTTTCCAGTTACCGGGAAAGCGGAAACGGTGCGCGGGGCCGGTTTTGATCGGGAAGCCCGCGCCCTGCTTCATAAACAGGTCCATCCACTTTTTCGCCGCGCCGAGGAAATCGTCCAGCGGTTCGATATGCTCGTTAAAAGTGGCGAAAATCATGCCGGCATACTGTTCGGTGCGCAGCGAAACCAGCCCTAGCTCGCCTTTTTCTAGCTGGTCGGCATAGCTTTCCGGATGCGGTACGCCGCGCAGGCTGCCATCGAGCGCGTAGCCCCAACCGTGGTAGGGGCAAACGAAGCTGTTCGTTTTACCGCTGCGATGCTCGCAGACGGTGGCCGCACGATGGCGGCAGCGGTTAAGCAACGTGTGCACGTTGCCTTTGCGGTCGCGAACCACGATCACCGGCTGCGTGCCGATCTCAGTGGTCTTAAAGCTGCCCGTCTCCGGGATTTCGCTGGCATGCGCGACCCAGACCCAGGTTTTGCTGAAAATGCGGTCCAGCTCCAGGCCAAACAGCGTTTCCGAGTTATACAGCGAGGTATGCACGCGGTCATGCTGGACCAGCGCGGCAATCTGTTCACGGCTCGGCGCGGCGGGTGCGGCGGCATCGATATTTTTTACCTTAATGAGGTGGTCACACTGCATGTCCATTCTCCTGCACGTCTGCGACGGTCTGATGTTGATCCGGCACGGGGAGTAAATCTTCGGCGTGCCAGTGCGTTACGGGGCGGCTAAACAGGTTGCGGGTGGTAAAATGACGCATCACCATCTCCCCCGCCTCGCGCCGAAAGGTGACGTTCAGCTCGGCGGCGTTAAGGTGCGCCCCGCCGGCGTTAAAGGCTGAGGTCTGCAGCATCAGCCAGCGGCCGTGCAAATCGCCGCTGGCCGTGATGCTGAGCGCCTCGGAGCACAGGAAATGTGCATTCATGGCGAAATGTGCTGGCTGACGGACATAGCCCGCCATCATGCCGACGATGGCTTCGCGCCCCTGATGACGCCCCAGGCGGGCGGCGTAAGGTTCGCCAACGCCTTCCCAGCAGGCGTCAACGCTGAACAGTGCGCCAATAGCGTGAACGGTGTCGGCATCATCCAGCCGATCGCAAAGATGCATATACTGGCTAATGCACACCCGCGCGGCCTGCTGATCTTCGAGCTGCTGTAGGCGCAGCGCATCCTGAGAAGTCATCACGCGCTCCGTTAACCCTGAATGATCAGTTCGCGCCCGACGCGGGCTTCAATTTTGCAGTACTTCCACAGCTTGCTGCCGCTGTCGCCCACCGGCGTCGTGCGGAACAAATTGCAGACCGCAGCGACGTTCTCCAGCGCCTGCGCATCGGCCAGCACATAGGTTGTCCACGGGGCGGTCGTTGACGGGCCAACCATCAGTTGGTCGTCATCCATATTGCCGATAACCGAAATTCCCGGCGTCTCTTCCATCCCTTTCATCATCACGCCGAAGGCGGCCCATACCTGCTTGGCTTCTGCCGCGCTGGCGTCAAAGAAGTTCTGGTTTACGCCGATACAAAACAGCACGCGTAATTTGTTGGATTGGCTCATTTGTTGCTCCTTAATTAACAATCACAGGTAACCCGGCAGCGGTTTACCGCCGAAAAAGACCGTGCCCGCATTGAGATACGAGAGGTCGCCCATAAAGGCATGTTGGGTAATCACCATCGTGTCGCGGACGTAGCGCTGTAGCGGGCTGGTCATGGCGACCCCGCCCATTCCGTTGAGTGCCAGCGCCTGGCGCGCCACGTCAGCCGCAACGCGCGTCACGTGGGTGGAAGAAAGCCGTAGCGCGTTGACCTGTTCGCAGCTGGGATCGTCCCCGGCGAGCAGGCGTTGCCAGACATCATCAATGGCGTCATAAAACCAGGCGCGAGCAGCGCGCAGATCGGCTTCACAGCGGGCAATCTGCATCTGCGCCTGCGGGCGGTCGGCCAGACGCGGCGCACCGGTCACCGACTGCTGGCGATGGGCGATGGCATAAATTTCATTAAGCGCGGCGCGGGCCACGCCGAGCGACACAACGGAGAGCACCTGCGTCGCCAGCGACAGCACCGGGTAGCGGTACAGCGGCCCTTCCAGATTCAGCGTGCCGCCGCGAATAAAGGTCCACGCGTCCGGAACAAACGCGTCGTCAACCAGCAGGTCGTGACTGCCGGTTCCGGCGAGGCCGACGGTATCCCACACCGGGTCTATCTGGACGCTGGCGCGCGGCAGCACCGCCATGCGCGGCAGAGGCTGTTCGCCGTCCGGCAGAATCCCCACTCCCAGCACCGACGCCCCCATACTGCCGCTGGCAAAACTCCAGCGTCCGCTGACCCGGTAACCGCCGTCGGCCTGACGCGCTTTCTGCGTCGGAAAAATGCCGCCCGCGAAGACCACGTCCGGGCCATCGCGATAGAGTTCCTGCAACGTTTCCACCGGCAGTGCGCCAAGGTAGAACGGGCTCATACCGAAACTGGCTACCCAGCCCGCCGAGCCGTCGGCGGTGGCTATCTGTTCAATCAATTCACAAAACTGCGCGGGCGTGCATTCGTCGCCGCCGTAGATTTTCGGCACCAGCGCCCGGTAAACGCCCACCTGTTTGAAGCGGGCAATGATGTCGTCAGAAATATGACGTTGATGCTCAAAATCGGCGCTGCGGGAAGCAACTTCGCTCAGCAGCGGGGCCAGCGTTTCATGGACGTGGACGGCAGACATAGCGTTCTCCGGATAGTAGTCGCGGCCGTTCGCAGGACGAACGCAGCCGCAATGAGTCGAACTCACTGAGTCATCAGGGATAGCAAAACAGGGTAGTGATTAGTGACGTCGTCGGGCCATCAGCCACTCGGCGGCCTGTACCAGCAGCCCCTCGTCGCCTTTACGAGCGACCAGCTGTAGGGCGATTGGACGGTCGCGCAACGCGCCCATAGGCAGCGTCAACGCCGGGTGACCGCTGAGATTAAACGGACGAACTAAGCGGGTAAGATTCACCACGCTCAGCGGATCGTGGGCTTCGGCAAGCGTGGGCGGCAGTTCTGGCAGCGTCGCCAGCGCCAGCAGCGGCGTTTCGGCCAACCGCGCATCCACTTCCGCGCGAAAGCGCTGGCGGACAGTTTCCGCATCCTGCAACGCCTGTGCGCTGACCGATTCCCCCGCGCGGATCCGGCTGGCAACATCGGCAGAAACCTGACCGCTTGCCAGCAGCGGGCCGAGCGCGCGCCAGTTCTCGTAGTTAATCAGGGTCAGCCCGGCGCGATGAGCATCGTCGAGCAGCGTCAGTTCGGCGCTGCGCGGGTGGACCGCCAGCCGGCAAAGACCGGCAAGCAGTTCGCCGTCAATGTCCGGCTGCGCGGCGGCGATAAAGGCGATGTCGGGTAACGCGGTCAGCGGCGCGCCAACGGTGACGTTAAGACGATTCAGCGCCTGGCGCAGCACGTCCGCTTCACGGGCAAAAAGGCCCACGCAGTCCAGCGAGCTCTCGGCGGGCATCACCCCCTGACGGCTCAACACGCCGTAACCGGGCTTCAGCCCGAGCACCCCGCAGCAGGCGGCGGGCATCCGTACCGATCCGCCGGTGTCGGTACCAAGGGCAAAATCCACCTCACCGGCGGCGACAACCGCCGCCGAGCCGCTGGACGAACCGCCGGGAATCAGCGCGGGGAAATGGGGATTCAGCGGCGTACCGCCCCAGGGGTTAATGCCGGTCACGCCGAACGCCAGCTCGTGTAGCGCGGTTTTTCCATCTAACACGCAGCCGCTGCGCAACAGCATGTCCACCACTCTGGCGTGCTGCCGGGCGACAGGCGCGTGGGCCAACGCCGGGCAACCGGCCTGGGTGCGGTGCCCCGCAACGTCCAGCGTATCTTTCACGGCAAAGCGCAGATCGCCTTTACCGAGGGTAAAACGTTCGACAAAACCCTTGCTCTCACAAACTGGCTGCATCATTGACACCTTGACCAGAAAAAATGAATCATATTCAGGCACGCCGTCATTGCGGCTTTTTTATCCTGATAAGCGTGTTTTCACTATGGAACATTTAGATGAATATTCAAGTAATATTTCACGTTATTTTTACTATGAAATAACAATGCATTAACCTTTTGATAATAAGGGTTACTTATGCAGTTTGATGAAATATAAAGCAATATTGGGCATTAGGGCGGGCGCTGCCGTCACGAAGCGATCGCGACGGCAGTGTGTAAATATTGTTTATTTACAGTTGGTTATAGATATTTTCTACGCAAGTCACAGTTTTGCGATCGCGAGGAGGAAGGGTCAGAGTTCGTTAAGATTATCCAGCACTTTCGCCAGTGACTGGTTCATTTTCTCCACCTGTCCAGGGCTCATGCCCTTAAAACCTTTATCGAATATTTTACCCACCAGCGGCATAGCTTCCGCCACTTTCTGCTGACCGGCTTCGGTTAGCATCACCATCGTTACCCGCGCATCGCTGGGGCTGCTGGCGGTAACCACCAGGCCGTCATCGCGCAGGCGGCCGACAATTTTGGTCACCGTGGGCATTTTAGCCAGCGCGTATTCGGCGATTTGCGAGATGCTCGCCTGGCCGTACTGGTGCGTGATCATCAGCACACGAAAGCGCGAGACGTCCAGCGCAACCTTCTTCAGGGCCAGTTCCACGGTTTGGGTGTAACGGGCGTACACGTTAACAATCCAGTAGAACGGAAACTCTTCACGATGAAACGCGGCGCCCGTCGCGCCCTCGCCCGCTGTTTTTTTTAGATTACTCATGCGTTTCCTTACCCCAACATGTCGCAGATTTTTCGATTATACCCTGTGTCTTTCCGCCCGTCCCAGCGCGGTTGCGCCGTGGGCCTCCCCTTGATGAATATTGACGCGACAGAGATCGCATTATGATTCACAAATGCCACACGCATAACAATTACGTATCATTTATTACACGCAAAATTGACACTTCCGGCGCGCGTTCTCTATACGTTAGCCAGCCTGTACGACCCATAATCATAATCACAATGTGGAGCTTTTCATGAACGATAGCCCTTCTCTGGAACCGACACCGTCTTCTGCGTCATCGCCGTTCAACGCGCGGCAGCAGGCGGTTATCAATAAGTTGTTCCGCCGCCTGATCGTGTTTTTGTTCGTGCTGTTTGTCTTTTCCTATCTCGACCGTATTAACATCGGTTTTGCCGGGCTGACCATGGGCAAAGACCTGGGGTTAACCAGCACAATGTTCGGGCTGGCCACCACGCTGTTTTATGTGATGTACGTGGTATGCGGGATCCCGAGTAACGTCATGCTGACGATCGTCGGCGCGCGCCGCTGGATAGCCATCCTGATGATTATCTGGGGGATTGCCTCCACCGCCACGCTGTTCGCGACCGGGCCTAACAGCCTGTACGCGCTACGAATGCTGGTGGGGATCGCCGAAGCCGGGTTTTTGCCCGGCCTGCTGTATTACCTGACCTATTGGTTCCCTGCCCATTATCGTGCCCGCGCCAATGCGCTGTTTATGATTGCCATGCCGGTCACCATGGCACTCGGTTCGCTGGCGTCCGGGTACATTCTCAATATGGACGGCCTGCTCAATCTGAAAGGCTGGCAGTGGTTGTTCCTGCTGGAGGGCTTCCCGTCCGTTCTGCTTGGTCTGGTGGTCTGGTTCTGGCTTGACGACAGCCCGGCGAAGGCGAAATGGCTGACCGACGACGATAAGGCCTGCCTGCACGAGATGCTTGAAGCCGACCGGCTTAACGCGCTGCAAACCCAAAGCGCCATCCAGGCGGCCTCTGTCGGGCAAAAAAGTGTGCTGCGCGAGCTGCTAACGCCAACCATTATTCTCTACACGCTGGCCTACTTTTGCCTGACCAATACGCTCAGCGCCCTCAGCGTCTGGACGCCGCTGATTCTGCGCAGCTTTAACGCCGAGAGCAGCAACGTCACCATCGGCCTGCTGAGCGCCATTCCTCAGGTCTGCACCATTGTCGGCATGATCTGGTGGAGCAAACGTTCCGATCGCCGCAACGAACGGAAGCTGCATACGCTGCTGCCGTATCTGTTTGCTGCGGCCGGCTGGGTGCTTACCGCCACCAGCGTCCATCCGTACTGGCAGTTTACCGGGATCGTCATGGCCTCGATGGGAGCCTTTGCGGCAATGGTTATCTTCTGGACGACGCCGGACCGCGCGCTGTCGCTGCGCGCCAGGGCACTCGGCATCGCAGTGATTAACGGCACCGGCATGACCGGCGCTGCGCTGGGGCCGCTGCTGATGGGCATAATGAAAGACGTGACCGGCAGCTTTAATGCCGGAATCTACATGGTTGCCGCCTTCCTGGTACTGGGCGCCGTCATTGTCGCCTTTATCCCGATGAAGGCGGCCCCACGCCAGACGGCGGGCGTCGGCGTAACCGCAGCATAAAAAGTAGGCCGGATAAGGCGTTTACGCCGCCATCCAGCAAAAGCTCGCAGGCTGCCGGATGGCGCTGCGCTTATCCGGCCTACAACATTCACGATCAGAAGGCGTAGCTTGCGCCCACCTGCACCGTACGATCGCGGCCAATCCAGCAGTTAGTGCTGTCATAGCAGGTCAGCGTTTCTTTGTTGGTGAGGTTCTGCGCGCTGGCTTTCAGCATCAGGCCTGCCAGGCTGCTGTCCACCGCAGACATATCGTAAGACAGCGACATATCGTACTGCGTTGTTCCGCCCAATTTACCGGCCTTGTTATCCGGAGAGATTTCCATCGGCCCGGTATAACGCGCCCCTGCGCCGATCGTCAGCCCACGAACCAGGCTCTGGTCGAAGGTATAGTCCCCCCACAGGTTGAAGGCATTTTCCGGCACCTGCGTCGGACGTTTGCCTGGGTAGGTCTCATCCTCGGTGTTGATGGCGTGGGTGTAAGCGTAGTTGGCGATCAGGTTAATATTGTCGGATGGCCGACTGATAACCGACAGCTCGGCCCCTTTGGATTCAATTTCTCCGGTCTGGCGGTACACCCAGCTCGGGTCTGCGCTCAGTACATTTTTCTGCCGGATGTTAAACACCGACGCGGTAAAGGTTGTGGCATAGTCTGCCAGCAGGTATTTCACGCCGCCCTCCACCTGCTTGCTGGTGGTCGGTTTCACCTGTTCAGCCGTCAGACCGTTGGCCGGTGATACCGGTTTGAAGCCCTCTGAGTAGTTGATAAAGGGCGACAGCCCGTTGTCAAACGCATACAGCATCCCCAGACGCTTGGTGACCCGATCCTGGGAGATCCACGCTTTCCCATCGTTATTCAGATAGTCGGTAGTCGCAGACTGGTAGTCGTCATAGCGCAGGCTGGCGAGAATATTCAGACCGCCCCAGGCCATCTGATCCTGCAGGTAGTAGCCCTTTTGGTTGTACGAAAGGCGATTTTTCTGCACGGTATAAAGCCCCAGCGCCGATTCATTCACCTGACCAAAATCCGGGGTACGCATATCGATACCCGGAGTGGTCGATGCATAGCGATAGTGATAATGCGAATTCAGCTTCTGATAATCAAATCCGGCCAGCAGGTGGTGCTGCCAGTCGCCAAGCGTCAGCGTCCGCGTCACCTGGTTATCGATATTGAAGCTGTGCAGATCTTCGTCCGTGGTATAGGCAAAGCGGTTCAGCTCATAAACCGGATTCCCGGTATTCCCGGTGGAATAGACGCTCTGCTGATGACTGTCGATATCAAAGTAACGCGCCTTCTGCGCGATTCCCCAGCCGCTATCAAACTGGTGTGCAAAGCTGTAGCCCACCATCCACTGGCGCTGTTTGAAGCCGTTCCAATCGTCACCGGCAAAATCGCGTTTATTGGCGTAGCTGGAGCGTAAATAGGACAGCGGCATCGGGTTAGATGGCGTCAGGCTCGGCGTATTTTGCACCAGCGCATCCAGCGTCAGGCGGGTTTTATCGCTCGGTTGCCAGGTCACGCTGGGGGCCAGCAGATAATCTTCATAGCGAGTGGTGTGCGCCTGGTCGTCACCCTCGGTCGCTTTCCCCAGCAGGCGATAGCTCCAGTCGCTGTCAGCAAGACGGCCGGTCGAGTCCAGATAACCCTCTTTAAGGTTGCGAGTACCGGTATTGAAACCCACTTCCGTGCGCGGCGTGGTCTGCGGCTTTTTCCCCTGTATGTTCACCAGCCCGCCTGGCGAACCGCTGCCGTAAAGCACAGAGGATGGCCCTTTAAGGATGTCGACGCTGTCAACCAGCAGCGGGTCAATCCGTGCTTTGGTATTCCCCGTGACGTTATAGGGCAACTGGAGTCCGTTATAGAATTCGTTATCGACGTTGAAGCCGCGAATCTTGTATTCGCTCATATAGGTCGTGCTGCCGCGTGACTCGGTCGCGACGCCGGGAGCATAACGCAAAATCTCATTCAGCGAAGTGGCGTGGCGCAGGCTTATTTCATGCTGGCTGAGGGTGTTGATCACCTGCGGCGTTTTACTTTCCGCAACCGCCGATTTGGTGGCGCTGTTGGTCCAGCCAGGCAGGTCGCTCCCCTCGCCGGAAGCGGTGACCACCATCGTGGTTTCATTTTTATCAGCATAGGCCTGCGGCGCAAGGGCGAGCGCGATCATTCCAGAAAGCGCGCAGAGACGAAAAACGGCGTGATTCATTATCGTTATGTCCAAACAAAACAAAGAACGATAATTATTATCATCCGCATTTGATATTCAACACTAAAATATGAAGGGATTTAGAAATGTGATTTGGATTGGATTTTTACGCCAGCAAGAAACGGCCCCTTGCGGGGCCGTCGGGGACATTATTCGCGGCGAATCAGGCGGAATACCGCCAGCACAACGATGGCGCCAACCACGGCAACCAGGAAGCTGTGCAGGTTAAAGCCAGTCACGCTACCACCAATACCGAATGTGGTAGCCAACCAGCCGCCCACAACCGCACCAACGATCCCAAGGATACAGGTGAGGATAAAGCCACCCCCATCACGCCCCGGCATAATCAGTTTGGCAATAACACCGGCAATCAGACCAAAAATAATCCAGGTAATAATACCCATTTTCCCACCTCTCCTGTTTCCATTAACAGCCATAAAAGCGCCGACATTCTGCGCCGCTAATGTTTCAAGTATAGGTAATTGTTCTTAAAAAACCTGGCCGGGCGATGATATTTTATGCGTATGGATACGAAAATTGACGTAGGCACTGTCTTCGGCCCGCGGTACCGCGCAAATCTGTTGAGATGTTAAATATTTTCATTTAGAGGCTGAAGTTCTGTTTACCGCCGCCGATACCCCTTTAAGAGCCTGCCCTTCAGGAGCCATTTCAGGTGAGTGAGCATAACGCACAGTTTCTTAAACAAAATCCATTAGCCGTATTAAATATTCTGCGCGATCTTCAGCAAGCTAATGCCGCGCTGCGCGTGAGCTGGTCTTCGCGCCAGTTTATCAGCCGTATTCTTGATGCCAGCCAGAACCGGCTGGTGATTGATTTTGGCAGCAGTGAAGAAGACAACGATGCCGCCAGAACGGCAAGAAATCTCAGCATGGTGGCCGAAACCAACGGTGCGAAAATAGAATTCACCGTCGCGCAAATGCAGGTGGAAAACTATCAGGGGCTGCCGGCCTTCAGCATGCCGACACCGCCCGCGCTGTGGTTTATTCAGCGGCGCGAGTTTTTCCGCATCCCTGCGCCGCTGTATCCCGCCTACTACGGCGTCGCAAAGCTGCCGGACAAAAGTCCGCTGCGTTTTCGTTTGTTCGATTTATCGCTTGGTGGCATGGGCGCGCTGCTGGATGCACCGCCGCCGGAAAGCCTGATGCCCGGTATGACGCTGAAAGAAGTCGAGCTGGATATGGGACCCTGGGGACGTTTTCGCTGCGATGCGCAGCTGCTGGCGATCAGTGAACGCAAGCTGGTGGACAGTAAAAATGAAACCATCGTGACGCCGCGTCTGAGCTTCCGTTTTCTGCATATGAACCCGGTGCTCGAACGCTCGCTCCAGCGGATTATTTTCTCACTGGAGCGAGAGGCCCGCGAACGGGCCAACAACGTCCGTTAACTACATGGCGTCCATCGCTTTCTGTACCTTCCAGATATAACGCGGTGCCTGCGGTGCCGGGTGGTTTTTCACGACGTGGTCAAAGAATTCATCCTTGTCCAGTTCGTTAATTTCGGCAATCGCCTTTTTCCTGTCCGATGAGAAGGTGCGCAGCAGCGCACCTGCGCCGTTGGCGTAAGACACCACCAGCGCATATTGCATCACTTCCGGGTCGTTAATTCCCGCCAGCGAACCGTGTTCCAGTATGCTCAAGTAGGCCGCGCCCATGGAAATATTGCGCTCCGGATTTTTCAGCTCGCTGGTCGACGGTTGGCCGCTCCAGCCCATATGACGATAAACATCCAGCCCGGAGGTGGACGCTTTAAGCTGCATCAGCCCTACCGCATTGGATTTACTGACCAACGTTGGGTTGCCGCCGGATTCCACGGCGATAATCGCGGTGATCAGACGCGGGCTGACGCCCCATGCCGCACCGGCTTTCTCGCTAATTGGCATCCACTGCATCGCTCGCTTCACCGGCACCTCAGGGTTCCAGGGTGGATTACGGTAATCCGATTTAGAGCTACATCCGGCGAGTAATACAATTAAAAAAGCAAACCATCTCAATTTCACGCATCTATCCTTTTAGCTGAACTTTGCTGCCGTTAATGACAACCATGGGCTCAGGCGGCATGATACTCGTTTCATACTCTGCAAGGAAATGCCATGTCTCAGTTTCATCTTATCGCCCCTTCCGGCTACTGTATTAACCAATCCGCCGCGCAGCGCGGGGTATCGCGATTAGAAGACGCTGGACATCAGGTGGTTCATCAGCAGGTCATCGCGCGGCGCGATCGTCGCTTCGCCGGTGATGAAAATGCGCGGCTGGCCGATATCAACAGCCTCGTTACGCTGGCGGGTAAAAACCGCATTGTGATGCCGGTACGCGGCGGCTACGGCGCCAGCCGTCTGCTGGACAACATCGACTGGCAGGGCTTAGCCAACCGCCAGAAACACGATCCGCTGCTGATCTGCGGGCACAGCGATTTTACGGCCATCCAGATGGGGCTGCTGGCCCACGGCAATGTGATCACCTTCAGCGGGCCGATGCTGGCAGGCAATTTCGGCGCAGAATCGCCAGAACCCTTCACCGAGACGCACTTCTGGCAGGCGTTAACCCGCCCGGAGTATTGCATCGAGTGGGCGGGCGATGGCCCGAACTGCGATACTCAGGGCACCCTGTGGGGCGGCAATCTGGCAATGATGACCTCACTTATCGGCACCCCGTGGCTGCCGGACATCCGTGACGGTATTCTGGTGCTGGAAGATATTAACGAACATCCGTTCCGCGTCGAGCGCATGCTGTTACAGCTACTCTATGCCGGGATCCTGCCGCGCCAGCGAGCGCTGGTGTTGGGCAGTTTTAGCGGCGCGACGCCGAATGATTACGATGCCGGCTACGATCTTAACGCGATGTACGACTATCTGCGTTCCAGGCTGTCGATCCCGGTCATTACCGGCCTCGATTTTGGCCACGAACCGCGCACGGTGACGCTGGCGCTGGGTGCCCATGCGCAGTTGACGCATTCACTCGGGCGTTCCACGCTCACCGTCAGCGGACACCCGGTATTAACTGAATAAAAAACAATAATCACCGCTTATTAATCCAATGTTTGCGCCCTAAATATGGTAACGTTTTGTGACCAGCAAGCACGTTTAGGGGAGTACGTGAACATTGGACGCCACGGCAGTTATTAGTCTCTTTATTTTGGGTTCTGTCTTAGTAACCTGCAGTATTCTCTTAAGCTCATTTTCTTCCCGCCTCGGCATCCCGATTCTGGTTATCTTTTTAGCCATCGGCATGCTTGCCGGCGTTGACGGTATTGGCGGTATCCCGTTCGATAACTACCCTTTCGCGTATATGGTCAGCAACCTGGCGCTGGCGGTGATCCTGCTGGACGGCGGGATGCGCACCCAGGCCAGCTCGTTTCGCGTGGCGCTGGGTCCGGCCCTGTCGCTGGCGACCGTAGGGGTGCTGATCACTTCAGGCCTGACCGGCATGATGGCGGCCTGGCTGTTTAATCTGGATTTGATGGAAGGGCTGCTGATTGGCGCCATCGTCGGTTCAACCGATGCAGCGGCTGTGTTCTCGCTACTCGGCGGCAAAGGATTGAACGAGCGCGTGGGCTCGACGCTGGAAATTGAGTCCGGCAGCAATGACCCGATGGCGGTATTCCTGACCATCACCCTGATTGCCATGATCCAACAGCATGAAAGCGGCCTGAGCTGGATGTTCCTTGTGCATATTATCCAGCAGTTCGGCCTGGGAATTGTGATTGGTCTGGGCGGCGGCTACCTGCTGCTGCAAATGATCAACCGTATTGCCCTGCCCGCCGGGCTGTATCCGCTGCTCGCACTCAGCGGCGGGATCATGATTTTTGCCGTCACCACCTCACTCGACGGCAGCGGTATTCTGGCGGTGTACCTGTGCGGCTTCCTGCTGGGCAACCGGCCGATTCGTAACCGCTTCGGCATTCTGCAAAACTTTGATGGTCTGGCATGGTTGGCGCAAATCGGCATGTTCCTGGTTCTGGGGCTGCTGGTGACGCCGTCGGACCTGCTGCCCATTGCCGTTCCGGCGCTGCTGTTGTCTATCTGGATGATTTTTGTTGCCCGCCCGCTGTCGGTGTTCGCCGGGCTGCTACCGTTCCGCGGTTTTAACCTGCGCGAACGCACGTTCATCAGTTGGGTTGGCCTGCGCGGCGCGGTACCGATTATTCTCGCCGTGTTTCCGATGATGGCCGGGCTGGAAAACGCGCGGCTGTTCTTTAACGTTGCCTTCTTCGTGGTGCTGGTCTCGCTGCTGCTGCAGGGCACATCGCTGTCGTGGGCGGCGAAAAAAGCCAAAGTGGTGGTCCCGCCGGTCGGCTGGCCTATTTCACGCGTTGGGCTGGATATTCATCCGGAAAATCCGTGGGAACAGTTTGTGTATCAGCTCAGCGCCGAAAAATGGTGCGTCGGCGCGGCGTTGCGCGACCTGCATATGCCGCCAGAAACGCGCATTGCCGCCCTGTTTCGCGATAACGTCCTGTTGCATCCGACCGGCAGCACCCGGCTGCGGGAAAATGACATTCTCTGCGTGATTGGCCGCGAACGCGATCTGCCGTCGCTGGGTAAAATGTTCAGCCAGTCGCCGCCGGTCGCGCTCGATCAAAGCTTCTTTGGCGACTTTATTCTCGAAGCTCAGGCGAAATTTGCCGACGTGGCGCTGATTTATGGCCTCGACGGCGGCGAAGCATTTCGCGACAACCAGCAGTCGCTGGGCGAAATTGTCGAGCATCTGCTCGGGGCTGCACCGGTCGTCGGTGACCAGGTTGAGTTTGCCGGAATGGTGTGGACCGTGGCAGAGAAGGAAGAAAATCAGGTGCTGAAGGTGGGCGTGCGGGTAGCCGAGGAAGAATCCGAGTAGTGTGTTGTGCCGGAGGGCGCTGCGCTTATCCGGCCTGTCGTAAATCTGTAGACCCGGTGAGCAAAGCGCCACCGGGCTACGTGGCAAATGGTTACACTGTCACAACAGGTACACGCGGTGCCAGCGCGCACATGAGCTCGTAACCAACGGTGCCCGCGCTGGCGGCCACGTCATCAATCTTAATCTCCTGCCCCCACAGTTCTACCGCAGTACCAATTCCCGCCTGCGGGCACGGGGTTAAATCCACCGCCAGCATATCCATTGAAATCGCGCCAACTGTTCCCGTGCGAATACCGTCCACCAGCACCGGTGTGCCGTTCGCCGCGATACGCGGGTAGCCGTCGGCATAGCCGCAGGCAACAATCCCGATACGCTGCTCGCGGCTCGCCCGATAGCGGCTGCCGTAGCCCACCGCATCGCCCGCCCTCAGGTTCTGCACGCCGATAATCTGGCTGCTCAACGTCATCACTGGCTTCAGGCCGGTGTTGGCAATATCCTGCCACTGGCCGGAAGGTGATGCTCCGTACAGTACAATGCCCGGCCGCACCCAGTCGAAATGGGTTTCCGGGTGCCACATTGTCGCCGCAGAGTTGGCAAGCGAGCGCGGGCAGTCCAGCCCTTCTGCCGCCTGTTCAATGAGACGCATCGGTGCGGCGACGCCGTCGGTATTCTCCGCTTGCGCAAAGTGCGACATCAGCGTTATCGCCCCGACGTTGCTCATGCCACGCAGCTGCTGCCAGAGGCTGTTCACCCGCTCAGGCGCGAAACCAAGGCGATTCATCCCACTGTTGATTTTCAGATAAACATCAATCGGCGCGTGCAGGCGCGCGTTTTGCAACGCTTTAATTTGCCAGTTGCTGTGCACGCTGGTGGTCAGCCGGTATTTATCAAACAACGGCAGTTCGTCGGCGTGGAAAAATCCTTCCAGCAACAGAATCGGCCCTTTCCAGCCGCGCTCGCGCAGCAAAATGGCTTCTTCAAGGTTGAGCATGGCAAAGCCGTCGGTTTCCCGTAGGGCGTTCCACACCCGGTCCAGACCGTGGCCGTAGGCGTTGGCCTTGACCACCGACCAGACGCGAGCGCCGGCAGCGGCACGACGGGCAATGGCTAAGTTCTCTTTCAGCGCCTGCAGATCGATGCTGGCGAGCACGGGACGTGACATGCGTTCTCCTTAGTGGTGCGCACCATGCAAGTGCTGTGGGCGAGCGGGTGTAAAGCCCGGCGAGTAGCGCGCAACGCTGAGATCATCATAGGGTATCGCTGGCATTCTGCCAGACATCAAATCGCTCAGCAGCTGCCCCGAGCCACAGGACATGGTCCAGCCCAGCGTGCCGTGTCCGGTATTCAGCCACAGGTTTTTAAACGCCGTTTTGCCCACAATCGGCGTACCGTCCGGGGTCATCGGGCGCAGCCCGGTCCAGAAGATGGCGTCTTCCACGCGTCCGCCGCGCGGGAACAGATCGCCGACCACCATCTCCAGCGTCTCGCGACGTGGTGCCAGGAGTTCGGTGTTAAAACCAACGATCTCCGCCATGCCGCCCACGCGGATGCGGTTATCAAAACGGGTAATGGCAATTTTGTAGGTTTCATCGAGGATGGTTGACACCGGCGCCCCGCGCTCTTCGACGATGGGAATAGTCAACGAGTAGCCTTTGAGCGGGTAAACCGGAATATCCACCAGCCCTTTCAGCATGGCGGTTGAATAAGAACCAAAGGCCATCACGTAGGCATCGGCTTTGACCAGTTCATCGCCGCACTTCACGCCGACGATACGCTCACCGTCTTTAATCAGGCTATCAACCGGGGTATTAAAGCGGAAGGTCACGCCCGCCTGTTCAGCCATTTTTGCCAGCCGTTGGGTAAACAGCTGGCAGTCGCCGGTTTCATCGTTTGGCAGACGCAGGCCGCCGGTGAGTTTATGCGCCACGTCGGCCAGCGCCGGTTCGACCTCAGCCAGACGAGATGCTTCCAGCAGCTGATACGGGACGCCAGCCTCTTCCAGCACGGCGATATCGCGGGTGGCGTTCTCATACTGTTGGGCGGTGCGGAACAGCTGCAGGGTGCCGCCCTGGCGACCTTCATAGGCAATACCGGTGGTTTCACGCAGGGTCTTCAGGCAGTCGCGGCTGTATTCCGCCAGCCGCACCATGCGACCTTTGTTTTCCATGTAGTGGCGCGTGTCGCAGTTACGCAGCATTTGCCACATCCACTTTAACTGAAAACCGGTGCCGTCGAGGCGAATGGCCAGCGGCGCATGGCGCTGGAACATCCATTTAATCGCCTTTAGCGGTACGCCCGGCGCAGCCCACGGTGCCGCATAGCCCGGCGAGATCTGCCCGGCGTTTGCCGCGCTGGTTTCCAGCGCTGGACCCGCTTCGCGGTCAATCACCGTCACCTGATGCCCCGCCTGACTTAAATACCAGGCGCTGGTCACGCCCACCACGCCACTTCCCAGTATGACAATGTGCATAGCCACTCCAGTCCAGAATGAGTAAAAGAACAATCTTCTAATTACAAATTGATAACCCAGATGAAAATATTATTCAACATATGCTTTTTTTATGGTGACTTACCTCACAGAGCGCCCATACAGCGGGCCAGCGGAGAAATTGACATCTCATGCTGCCCGTTATTTTTTGTCAGCATAAAATCCTGCAAAGAGGCAAAATTATCGCCAGTAAAATGAATAAATCATTAAGTTTAGAAAGGACGGTTGTTACAGAATTTCTGCGGTGTTCTATTCTTGAAGTGAGGCTCTCCGCACAGAGAGAGTCGCCAACAATGAGGGCGCGCTAATGGCTACAATTGACTCGATGAATAAGGATACCACTCGTCTGAGCGATGGACCCGACTGGACGTTTTCGCTGCTGGAAACCTACCTGGCGGAAATTGACCGGGTGGCCAAACTATACCGGCTGGACACCTATCCGCATCAGATTGAAGTCATTACCTCTGAGCAGATGATGGACGCCTACTCGAGCGTCGGCATGCCGATTAACTACCCGCACTGGTCGTTTGGCAAAAAATTTATTGAAACCGAGCGCCAGTATAAGCACGGACAGCAGGGGCTGGCCTACGAAATCGTCATTAACTCTAACCCGTGTATCGCCTATCTGATGGAAGAGAACACCATCACCATGCAGGCGTTGGTTATGGCGCATGCCTGCTATGGCCACAACTCCTTCTTCAAAAACAACTATCTGTTCCGCAGCTGGACCGACGCCAGTTCGATAGTTGACTACCTGCTGTTTGCGCGCAAATACATCACCGAGTGCGAAGAGCGCTACGGGGTGGACGAGGTTGAGCGGCTGCTCGACTCGTGCCACGCGCTGATGAACTACGGCGTTGACCGCTACAAACGACCGTCAAAAATTTCGTTGCAGGAAGAAAAAGCACGGCAGAAAAGTCGCGAAGAGTATCTGCAAAGCCAGGTGAACACCCTGTGGCGTACGCTGCCAAAACGCGATGAGGAAAAAGCCGTTGAGTCCGCGCGCCGCTACCCCTCGGAACCGCAGGAAAACCTGCTGTACTTTATGGAGAAAAATGCCCCGCTGCTGGAGCCGTGGCAGCGCGAGATCCTGCGCATTGTGCGCAAGGTCAGCCAGTATTTTTACCCGCAGAAACAAACGCAGGTGATGAACGAAGGCTGGGCGACGTTCTGGCACTACACCATCCTTAACCACCTGTACGATGAAGGTAAGGTGACCGAGCGCTTTATGCTGGAGTTCCTGCACAGCCATACCAACGTAGTCTTCCAGCCGCCTTACAATAGCCCGTGGTACAGCGGCATTAACCCCTACGCGCTCGGCTTTGCGATGTTCCAGGACATCAAGCGCATTTGCCAGAACCCGACCGAAGAGGATAAATACTGGTTCCCGGATATCGCCGGTTCCGACTGGCTGACGACCCTGCACTTTGCGATGCGAGATTTCAAGGATGAGAGCTTTATCAGCCAATTCCTGTCACCGAAAATCATGCGCGACTTCCGCCTGTTTACCGTGCTGGATGACGATCGTAATAACTATCTGGAAATTTCGGCCATTCACAATGAGGAAGGGTATCGGGAAATTCGCAACCAGCTGTCCTCCCAGTACAACCTCAGCAACCTGGAGCCCAACATTCAGGTATGGAACGTCGACCTGCGCGGTGACCGTTCGCTGACGCTGCGCTACGTGCCGCACAACCGTGCGCCGCTCGATAAAGGCCGTAAAGAGGTGCTGAAGCACGTGCATCGTCTGTGGGGGTTTGATGTGCATCTGGAGCAGCAGAACGCGGATGGTAGCGTGGAGCTGCTGGAGCGTTGCCCGCCGCGGCCAAACGCATTGTAGCCTCTATCGTAGCCCGGACGAGGCGCGAAGCGCTGACTCCGGGAAGGCTTTCCCTTTCTGTTGTAAGCCGGATAAGCAAAGCGCCATCCGGCCTACAGGGAACAAAATCAGCGCACTGACTAGCGACTATGGATAGCTAAATCACCCGGCAGCGTTTTCTGCATGCGGTGCCAGATCTCGCCGCTCTCGTGCCCATAGCGGCGCACCGTTTCGTACACCTTCTCATGCTCGCCCTTCTCGCACAGCTCAATCAGCTTATGGTAGAAGCCCAGCCCCAGCGCGCGCGCTTCCGGGCTGGAGAAATAGTGGCGACCCAGACGGGTATACAGCCCTTTCATCCCGTTAAGGATAAGCCCATAAATAGGGTTGCCGGAGGCAAAAGCCAGGCCGCGGAACACGCTATAGTCGAGCTCGGCAAAGGCGTCGGCATAATCTTCCACTTCACGCGTTTTTGCCAGCACTTCCAGCGCCTTATCAGGATGCTGACGGAAAGCAGTACGAATGTAGATGGTTGCAATATTGGTGCGAACGGACAGCAGATTATCAATCAGCTGCGGCACGCTGTCATGATCGAGGCGCGCCAGCGTCTCCAGAATATTGAGCCCGGACGTTTCCCAGAAGTTATTCACCTTCGTGGGCTTACCGTGCTGAATTGTTAACCAGCCGTCTCGCGCCAGGCGTTGCAACACTTCACGTAAGGTGGTGCGGGTTACCCCAATTAATTCAGAGAGTTCGCGTTCAGCCGGAAGAATTGATCCTGGAGGAAAACGGTTATTCCAGATACTTTCGACGATGTATTCTTCAGCGAAACCCGCCGGGCTTTGCGCCTTAATGACCATAGTAAAAATTCCATTACACAGCGTTGCAATTACACTCATCATACCAGAGCCAACATAGCGCAGATAGCGGGACAACCTAATTAAAAAGGGATCGCCGTTTCATTTTTCACATTTCTTTTTAAGGACGGAAACGGCCCTTCCAGGGGGAATTCTGGCAGTTGCGCGCATTTAGTGGTAAAAAATGTCATCTTTTCAGGAGGAAGACGATTGTCATGGACATCTCTTACGGTCGCGCCTTGTGGCGCAACTTTTTAGGCCAGTCGCCTGACTGGTACAAGCTATTACTGCTGATTTTCCTGGTCATTAACCCGCTGGTCTTTTTAATCAATCCGTTTGTCGCCGGATGGCTGCTGGTTGGTGAGTTTATTTTCACGCTGGCGATGGCGCTGAAGTGCTATCCGTTAATACCCGGCGGCCTGCTGGCCATTGAAGCGGTGTTTGTCGGCATGACCTCGGCCGAGCATGTGCGAAATGAAGTCGCAGCCAACCTGGAAGTACTGCTGCTGCTGATCTTTATGGTTGCCGGCATCTACTTTATGAAGCAGCTGCTGCTGTTTATCTTTACCCGCCTGCTGCTGAGCATCCGCAGCAAGCGGCTGCTGTCGCTCGCGTTCTGCATGGCGGCTGCATTTCTGTCGGCTTTCCTCGATGCGTTGACCGTTGTGGCGGTGATCATCAGCGTGGCGGTCGGTTTTTACAGTATCTACCATCGGGTCGCCTCTTCTCGCCCGGACGATGACGATCTGCTCGACGACAGCCATATCGATAAACACAACCGCGAAGTGCTGGAGCAGTTCCGCGCTTTCCTGCGCAGCCTGATGATGCATGCGGGCGTGGGTACTGCACTCGGCGGCGTCATGACCATGGTCGGCGAGCCGCAAAACCTGATTATCGCTAAGGTGGCCGGCTGGCACTTTGGCGAATTCTTCCTGCGTATGTCACCGGTCACCGTTCCGGTGTTTTTCTGCGGGCTAATCACCTGCCTGCTGCTGGAGAAATTTAAAGCCTTTGGCTACGGCGCGGAGCTGCCAGAGCCGGTACGGAAAATCCTCCATGATTTTGACGTGCGCAGCAGCCAGCAGCGCAGCCGTCAGGAAACCCTGCGCCTGGTCGTGCAGGGGATTATCGGCGTCTGGCTGGTGCTGGCGCTGGCGCTGCACCTGGCGGAAGTCGGCCTGATTGGTCTGTCGGTGATTATCTTTGCCACCTCGTTTACCGGCATTACCGACGAGCACGCCATCGGCAAAGCCTTCACCGAAGCGCTGCCGTTCACCGCGCTGTTGACAGTATTTTTCGCGGTCGTGGCGGTCATCATTGACCAGCATTTGTTTGCACCTATTATCGACTTTGTGCTGCAAGCCTCACCTCACGCTCAGCGGTCGCTGTTCTATCTGTTTAACGGCCTGCTATCGTCGATTTCGGATAACGTATTCGTGGGCACCGTTTATATTAATGAAGCCAAAACGGCACTGGATAACGGCGCAATCGACCTGCGCCAGTTTGAGCTGCTGGCTGTGGCAATTAATACCGGGACAAACCTGCCATCGGTGGCGACGCCAAACGGCCAGGCCGCGTTCCTGTTCCTGTTGACGTCAGCGCTGGCGCCGCTCATTCGCTTGTCCTATGGTCGAATGGTGTGGATGGCGCTGCCTTATACGCTGGTCCTGACGCTCGTGGGCCTGCTGTGCGTCGAGTTTACTCTCCAGCCCGTTATCGACTGGATGATGAATAAAGGAATGTTGGTGCTTCCCGCAATAACCCACTAATATAGCTGCGCTTCTCAATGCCCACGGTTTTCCGTGGGCATTGAACTGCCATTTACGAATAATTGCGTATAGCCAGATGGCAGGGCTAACGTTTTCGTTTACACTGCTTTTTCAAAGCACGTTCCAGGGAAATGATTATGTTGCGATATTTAAACCAGAGCTCACGTGGCCGCAGTGCCTGGTTATTGCTGGCGTTAACCGCTTTTGCGCTTGAGTTGGTGGCATTATGGTTTCAGCATGTGATGCTATTAAAACCATGCGTACTGTGCATTTATGAGCGCTGTGCGCTGTTCGGCGTCATGGGCGCCGGTCTGGTAGGGGCGATTGCGCCGAAAAGCCCGCTGCGCTACGTCGCGCTGCTGATTTGGCTGTATAGTGCCTTCCGCGGTCTGCAGTTGGCCTGGGAACACACCATGATTCAGCTGCACCCGTCGCCGTTTATGACCTGCGATTTTATGGCCCGCTTCCCAAGCTGGCTGCCGCTGGATAAATGGCTACCGCAGGTGTTTGTGGCATCCGGCGACTGCGCCGTGCGCCAGTGGGAGTTCTTATCGCTGGAGATGCCTCAGTGGCTGGTCGGTATTTTCGCCGCTTACCTGATCGTGGCGCTGCTGGTGCTGATTGCCCAGCCGTTTAAACCCAAAAGACGCGATCTTTTCGGCCGTTAATCCTGAACGCTGCCAGCAGCATCGCCTTTGCGGTTGGCAGCGTGTTTACCACATCCCCGTCAGTGATCCAATCCCGTAGCCAGCCGCTAAAAGTAGCCCCCAACCACAGAGATTAATCATCACTGCCAGCATTAAAAGTTTTATGGAATTACGCATGATTATCCCTCTACCAATACCGATAAGTTATCTATCGGCACGGAGAAGGAATGACGTAGCGTTTTTATTAGCAGAATAATAAAACAGAGGATTCGCGAATAAATCCGGCTTTAGTCAGCCCATTCCGGCTTATTTAAAATATGATCCTGCCAGTCGCGTACTTCCGATTCTTTGACCGCAATATGGCGCACCGAAATACGCTCACCGTGCATCGCGGCTTTTGAACCGGTCAGCAGCGGGTGCCACGCTGGCAGCCCCTTTCCTTCCGCCAGCAAACGATAGGCACAGGTCATCGGGAGCCATTCAAAGGTGGGCAGATTGTCACGCGTGAGCTTAATACAGTCAGGCTCATACTCGAAACGACGTTCGTAGTTACGGCACTGGCAGGTTTTGATATTCAGCTGTTTGCAGGCGACGTTGGTGAAATAGATTTCATCGGTGTCTTCATCCATCAGCTTGTGCAGGCAGCACTGCCCGCAGCCATCGCACAGCGACTCCCATTCGGCGTCGGTCATTTCATCAAGGGTTTTGCTCTGCCAGAAAGGTAATTCGCTCATCGGGATGTCCACATCAAAAATCAGGTTGCACCTTATAACCAGTCTGGCACAGGGATGCAAGTTTTGCCGCCTAAAACAGGCGGCAAGCAGCCGTTACAATACGCGGGTGGCCAGCGACAGGCCGTTAAACAGCACCTCGAGCTCATCGCCCGCGTGCAGCGGGCCAACGCCTTCCGGCGTACCGGTGAGCACCACATCGCCCGGTTTCAGGGTAAAGAAACGGCTCATATAGGCAATCAGCGGCACGATTTTGTGAATCATATCGGCCGTGCTGCCCTGCTGACGCACTTCGCCGTTAATCTTCAGGCCCAGCGATGAATTCTGCGGATCGCCGGCGAAGTCAGCGACAGGAATGAAACCCGAGATCGGGCACGCGTTATCAAACCCTTTGGCCTTTTCCCACGGCTGCCCCGCTTTTTTCATTTTACCCTGAAGATCACGCAGCGTAAGGTCCAGCGCGACGCCGTAGCCCGCAATGGCCTGCTGGACGTGCTCCGGCGTAGCCTGGCGTAAGGTTGCGCCAATCAGCACCGCGAGCTCAACCTCATGGTGTACCGACCCAAGGCCCTGCGGCAAAATCAGCGGCTGGCGCAAATCGCACAGCGATGTTTCCGGTTTAATAAAGAGAACCGGCTCTTCCGGCGTCGCGCTGCCCATTTCCTGAATGTGTTTGGCGTAGTTACTGCCCACGCAAACAACTTTGCTCACCGGGTAATCCAGCAGAGCACCCTGCCAGTTATGATGCTGATACATGCTTTTCCCTTACTTGTTCGTCAACCAAGGACACACATCGGCCGCAGGCGCAGATTATTCGCCCTTATTTTGTGACTCAGCCAGATGCTGCTTTAACAGATTTTCAGGCGGCGGCGGGATCTGTAAATAATACCCCTGCTCTTTTAACGCCTGTTTTACCTTTTCCAGATCGGCATTGATCAGTTTCTTACGCCCATCCAGCGGCAGCAGCATTGCCAGCTGCGGCTGGCCGAAGCCCTGCATCAGTTCTTCAGGCACGCGAGAGAAATCGTCTTTTTTTTCGACATACAAATAGGTTTGATCACGTTTAGAACTACGATAAATCACACAAAACATACTTTATACTCGGAATTAGGACTGTGGTTACTTGCTTGAATATATTAGTGACTATAACATGACTGATAGTCTTCGGAATATCGCTGCGCATGACGCGGCGGTAAATAGCAAATTGAGTAAGGCCAGGATGTCAAACACGCCCATCGAACTTAAAGGCAGTAGCTTCACCTTATCTGTGGTCCATTTGCATGATGCAAGACCCGAGGTTATTCGTCAGGCGTTAGAAGACAAAGTCGCCCAGGCTCCGGCTTTTTTCCGTCACGCCCCGGTCGTGGTCAACGTCAGCAACCTTGAAGAGTTTACCCAATGGCGCGCAATCCAACAGGCAATCATGTCCGTTGGCCTGCGCATCGTGGGCGTCAGCGGCTGCAAGAACCCGCAGTTTAAAGCGGCCATTGACCAATCGGGTCTCCCTTTATTGACTGAAGGTAAAGAAAAAATCGCCCGCGCGATGCCCGTGGAGCAGCCTAAACCGGCAGAACCCGAGCCAATTGTTAGTCCGATCACAAAAACGCGAATGATTGATACCCCGGTACGTTCCGGTCAGCGCATTTATGCACCAAACTGTGATTTGATTGTGACAAGCCACGTCAGCGCGGGCGCAGAGCTTATCGCCGACGGGAACATTCACGTATATGGCATGATGCGTGGACGCGTTCTGGCAGGCGCCGGCGGAGACCGGGAAGCACAAGTATTTTGTACCCACCTGGCAGCGGAGCTGGTCTCCATTGCCGGGGAATATTGGCTGAGCGATCAGATCCCAGCCGAATTTTATGGCAAAGCGGCGCGCATGCGCTTAGGCGACGGCGCTTTGACTATTCAACCGTTAAATTAATCCCTTTTTAACAAGGAATTTCTATGGCACGCATTATTGTTGTGACTTCAGGTAAAGGGGGCGTGGGTAAGACCACCTCCAGCGCGGCCATCGCGACTGGTTTGGCGCAGAAGGGAAAGAAAACGGTCGTTATCGATTTTGATATCGGTCTGCGTAACCTTGACCTGATTATGGGCTGCGAACGTCGCGTAGTTTATGATTTCGTTAACGTTATTCAGGGTGATGCCACGCTGAATCAGGCATTAATCAAAGATAAACGTACCGATAATCTTTATATCCTGCCGGCGTCCCAGACGCGCGATAAAGATGCGTTGACCCGCGAAGGCGTCGAGAAAGTGCTCGACGAGCTGAAAAAGATGGAGTTCGACTTCGTGGTCTGCGACTCCCCTGCCGGTATCGAAACCGGCGCGCTGATGGCGCTGTACTTCGCTGACGAAGCTATCATTACCACCAACCCGGAAGTGTCCTCGGTACGTGACTCCGACCGCATTCTGGGCATTCTGGCGTCGAAATCCCGCCGCGCCGAAAATGGTGAAGAACCGATTAAAGAACACCTGCTGCTGACGCGCTACAATCCAGGCCGCGTAAGCAAAGGCGATATGCTGAGCATGGAAGATGTGCTGGAAATTCTGCGCATCAAACTGGTTGGCGTCATTCCGGAAGATCAGTCCGTACTGCGTGCATCAAACCAGGGCGAACCGGTTATCCTGGATACCGTGTCTGATGCAGGCAAAGCCTACGCCGACACCGTGGATCGTCTGTTGGGAGAAGAACGTCCTTTCCGCTTCATTGAAGAAGAGAAGAAAGGTTTCCTCAAACGCCTGTTCGGAGGATAACTCATGGCATTACTCGACTTTTTTCTCTCACGGAAAAAGAATACCGCCAACATTGCTAAAGAACGTCTGCAAATCATTGTCGCGGAACGCCGCCGCAGCGATGCAGAACCGCACTATCTGCCGCAGTTAAGGAAGGATATTCTGGAAGTGATTTGCAGGTACGTGCAGATTGACCCAGAAATGGTCACGGTGCAGTTAGAGCAAAAAGACGGGGATATTTCGATTCTGGAACTCAACGTCACGCTACCGGAAGCAGAAGAGTCAAAATCCTGACTTTCGGCGGTGTAAAAAAAGGCGCTAGTGATAGCGCTTTTTTTGTGTCTGCCATTTGAGGATAAGGCGTCGTGGAGACCTGATAAGCGCAGCGCCATCAGGCATGCCCCGAGCAGGTTGCCGGATGGCGGTCGTTAGCGCGGGTATTCCGCCAGCAGTTTATCTAACGCGCCAGAAAGCAGCTCACCTCGCCAGCCGGAAATCATTTCCGGGGCGGTAGTGCGCGGCTTCAGCTGCCAATGCCAGTTAAGCAACTGGTTAATCTGCCGACGTGAGGCCAGCATCTCCGCGCTGACGTCGTTCGCCTGCCCGACTTCCTGCACCAGCGCTTTGATCTCTTTAAACGCTTTACGGTAGCCCGGCATATCCATCAGGTTGAGCAACGGCTCCGGCAGCGCATCATCAGGCAGCGCCTGTGCCTTAGCAACCATGCTAATCAGCGCCTTACCGTGGAAGCGAATTTCGCTCCCCGATAGCCCAAGGCTGTCGAGCTCGCCGAGGCTGCCCGGCATATAGCGCGCCACGCTCCACAAATGCTCTTCACGAACCACAAAGTTCACCGCCATGTCACGATCGCGAGCTTTGCGCAAACGCCATTCGGCCAGCAGCTGCAGGCAGGCAAGCTGGCGGGTACGCAGCTGCCAGGCGTTGGTGATATCACGCCATGCGTCGCACGGGTCGGTCACTTCCTGGCGGCGCTGCTGCATCAGTTGGCACTCATCAAGCGCCCAAGCCAGACGCCCCGCCTGTTCGGTTTCCGCCATCAGCTTATGGGCGATAGGCAGCAAATACCAGACGTCCGCCGCCGCGTAGTCACACTGACGCGACGTCAGCGGACGTGCCAGCCAGTCGGTGCGCGATTCGCTTTTATCGAGCTCAACGCCGGAGTACTCCGCCACCATTGCCGCAAAGCCCCAGGACATCGGGCGACCGCAGAACGCGGCAAGCACCTGGGTATCAATCAGCGGCTGCGGCATCGCACCGAAGACATTCATAAAGACTTCTAAATCTTCACTACCGGCATGCAGGAACTTAGTAATGTTGCGATCCTGCATAATCGCCTGCAGCGGCGACCAGTCGGTGATATTCAGAGGATCAATCAGCGCCGTGCGCTCACCGTCGAAAAGCTGAATCAGGCCCAGCTGCGGATAATAGGTGCGGGTGCGGACAAACTCGGTATCCAGCGCGACGGAGGAGGTCTGACGCACCGCATCGCACAGAGTGCGGAGCGCGTCGTTGGTGGTGATCATCTGATAGTTCAAATCTTACTCTCTTAGATTGCGCCAAAAAAAACGCCAGCGGAGCTGGCGTCTGGCATCGTAACGCGTAACTTATGCCTTATTGTCTACTTTGGCACGCGCTTCGTCACGTAATTCTCGTCGCAAAATTTTTCCGACGTTCGATTTTGGCAATTCCTCGCGGAATTCCACCAGCTTCGGTACTTTGTAGCCGGTCAGCTGGCGGCGGCAGAAGGTGATCAGCGCTTCTTCGGTCAGACTCGGGTCCTTTTTCACCACGAAAATTTTCACCGCTTCCCCACTGTTGCCTGACGGCACGCCGACCGCAGCCACCTCCAGAACGCCGGAGTGCTGCATCACCACGTCCTCAATTTCATTCGGGTAGACGTTAAATCCCGACACCAGAATCATATCTTTTTTACGGTCAACGATACGCAGGAAGCCTTCGTCATCCATCACCGCAATATCACCGGTATGCAGCCAGCCGTCTTTGATGATTTCAGCGGTTGCATCAGGACGCTGCCAGTAGCCTTCCATCACCTGCGGCCCCTTCACGCACAGTTCCCCCGGCTGGCCGGCGGGCACTTCGTTATCGTCATCATCCACCAGCTTCACGTCGGTAGACGGCACCGGCAGACCGATGCTGCCGCTGTGGTAATCGATATCGTGCGGGTTGACGCTCACCAGCGGCGCGCATTCGGTCAGGCCGTAGCCTTCCAGCAGATACTGGCCGGTCAGCTTCACCCAACGCTCGGCGACCGCGTGGTTTACCGGCATTCCGCCGCCGGCGGACAGATGCAGCGAGGAGAAGTCAAGCTGCTGGAACTCTTTGTTATTCAGCAGCGCATTGAACAGGGTGTTAACCCCGGTCATCGCGGTAAACGGATATTTCGCCAGCTCTTTCACCAGCCCGGGAATGTCGCGCGGGTTGGTGATGAGGATATTCTTGCCACCCAGCTCGATAAACAGCAGGCAGTTCATGGTCAGCGCGAAGATGTGATACAGCGGCAGCGCGGTGATCACCACCTCTTTGCCTTCATGCAGCAGCGGCCCGTAAGTGGCCTTTACCTGCTCGAGGTTAGCCAGCATGTTACGGTGCGTCAGCATCGCGCCCTTCGCCACGCCGGTGGTGCCGCCGGTATATTGCAGGAAAGCAATATCATCGGCCGTCACTTCGGGCTTAACATACTGCAGCCGGTAGCCCGCGTGCAGCGCGCGGCGAAACGAAATCGCGTCCGGCAGATGGTACTTCGGCACCAGGCGCTTAATGTACTTGACCACGAAGTTCACCAGCGTGCCCTTAGCGGTCGACAGCTGATCGCCCATTCGGGTCAGGATCACATGCTTCACCTGGGTATTCTCAACCACTTTTTCCAGCGTATGGGCAAAGTTGGAGACAATCACGATGGCCTGTGCGCCGCTGTCGTTCAGCTGATGCTCCAGCTCGCGCGGGGTATACAGCGGGTTAACGTTTACGACAATCATCCCGGCGCGCAGAATGCCAAACAGCGCCACCGGATATTGCAGCAGGTTCGGCATCATCAGCGCGACGCGATCGCCCTGTTTGAGGCCCAGCCCCTGCTGGAGGTAAGCGGCAAAGGCGCGGCTGCGCTCTTCGAGCTTACGGAAGGTCATGACTTCGCCCATATTCACGAAGCCAGGCTGGTCGGCGAAGCGCGTCGCCGAATGTTCAAACAGTTCCACCAGGGATTGATAACGGTCAGGATTGATCTCTGCCGGGACATCGGCAGGATAACGGTTGAGCCAAACCTTTTTCAAAGCATCACCTCTAAAATACGTATTCGTCGTCATCGCAACCCCAAACGGTAAACTTTCGTTAACATAATATTAACTCAGCGTACCAGTTTAAGAATTAATCGGAATTAAGGTTGCGAAGCGCGTCACTCTTTATTTTTTTTATATCCATTACAACGAAGAAACAGCGGACTAGCCGCTGTTTCTTTTTTGACGGTTTGACCGCAAAAATTATTCCGTTACGACGTTACGTACTTCAGCCGGGCCGGGGTTATACCAGCCCCAACCGCCGTAGCCGTAGTTCCAGGGGTGCGGGCCAAAGACCCACGGGTCGATAGGCTGCGGCGGCATCACCACCTGCTGGGTCACGCGCCAGCGTTTATAGCCGGTGACCTGAACGTGAAGGAAATTGTACTTTGTGGTGCCCACTTTGCCCTCAACGGTGCCGACAATCGGCCCGACGACCGTCACCAGCTGGCTGCGGAAATCCACCGGGTCGAGGAAACCGTTAACGTCGGCGTAAATACGCCCACGCGAGGCTTCGCCCAGAATAGGCCGCGCGCCGCTATCCAGCGGTACCGTGGCGATTTCCAGGCGGGTATGGCCCTGCTGATTTTCAATCCCCACCACCGTACCGCCAAAGCGGGACTCCTGCCCGACGTACAGCTGTGGTGCCGCCATCACCCGAACCAGATCCTGCTGCGGCGTAGGGCTGCTGCCCTGTATGGCATCCGGCACGCTGACGCAACCGCTTAACGCTACGGCGATAAGCCCGGCAATGGCGCCACGAACGATGAATTTTTTACCTGCCATGATGCTGCTCCCGATCTCAATATTCACTTACTAAGATTCATTCGCGGCCAGGAAGTTTCTTCCACGCAACTTCATTACGCAAATAAACGGGTTCCGCTTTGTCTACGGCGACCGTTTTGCCCTGAGCCAGTAGCTGACAGGCAATCGGCAGCATATCTTCGGCCTCAGGCAGGTTAACTCCACCGTCGCGCAGCGTCACGCTTGTTCCCTGCGCCATCTCAGGCCATGCGGCCCAGCCGGTGCCAACGGTGGCCCATTCGCCGCTCAGGGCGCTCAGGCGCTGCTGTACCGCTTCCGGCTTAAGCACCGCTTCGCTTGCTTCGCCGTGCCATACGCCCTGCTCATCACGCTGGTACTCCGCCCAGTACACTTCGCCCATGCGCGCATCGATAGCGGCCAGTACGCGGGTTGCGCCCTGTTTGCGCCACGCCCCCTGCGCCATTGTCGCCAGCGTGGATACGCCGATCATCGGCAGATCGGCGCCTAGCGCCAGCCCCTGCGCAATACCAATGCCAATACGCACGCCGGTAAAGCTACCCGGCCCGCGGCCGAACGCCAGCGCGTCGAGGTCGGTAAGGCTCACGCCGCCTTCAGTGAGAATATCCTGCACGATCGGCAGAATACGTTGAGTGTGTTCACGAGGACAAAGCTCGAAGTGAGCACAGGTTTTACCATCATCCCACAGGGCAGCCGAACAGGCTTCCGTGGCAGTATCGATAGCCAGAATTCGCATGGTTAGTCGCGCTCTCGCAGTTACGGATCAACAAAATGACGCGCATCTTATCACACTTTGCCACGCATTACCGCGTCGATGACAGCGCCAGGAATCGCACCGCCCGGCGAATATCGCGGGTGCGCGGGGCTGGCGGCAGGCTGGCGAGGAACGTTGCCCCATAAGGGCGCATCACCAGACGGTTATCGCAAATCACCAGCACGCCGCGATCGTCAACGTCGCGGATCAAGCGGCCCACGCCCTGCTTGAGGGTAATGACCGCATCAGGGAGCTGCACCTCCTCAAACGGATCGCCGCCACGCAGGCGACAGTCTTCCATTCGCGCCTTCAGCAGCGGATCGTCCGGCGAGGTAAACGGCAGCTTGTCGATAATCACCAGAGAAAGCGTATCGCCGCGCACATCAACCCCTTCCCAGAAGCTGCTGGTGGCAACCAGCAGGGCGTTCCCGGCGCTGACAAATTGTTGCAGCAGTTGGCCTTTACTGGTTTCACCTTGTAACAACACCGGCAGGGTCATGGTGGCGCGGAACTGCTCGGCGAGATCGCGCATCATGGCGTGCGAGGTGCACAGCATAAAGCAGCGCCCGTCGTTGGCCTCAATCAGCGGCTTAAGCATCGCGGCCAGATGGCGCGCGGCGCCGGGCTGATTGGGCAGCGGCAGATTGCGCGGCACGCAGAGCAGCGCCTGGCTGGCGTAGTCGAACGGGCTTGGCAACAGCAGCGAGTGCGCCGCTTCAATGCCCAGTCGTTCGGTAAAATGGTGCAGATCGTCGTTCACCGACAGGGTGGCAGAGGTGAAAATCCAGCTGCCCGGCTTGGCCGCCATCACTTCTTTGAATTTATCCGCGACGGTCAGCGGCGTCAGCGCAAGGGTGAAGTGGCGGGAATTACATTCATACCAGTAGCTATAGCCGGGTGTGTTGATCTCTTTTAACCGCTTAAGCCGCGCACGGTAGAGCGTGGCCCGTTCAAAGGCGGCGTCGAGCAGCGCGGAGCGGCCGAGCGACAGCTTTGCGACGTCGTAACACAGCTCAAGCGCATCGTCGAGCAGCAGCAGCGCGCGCTGCACGGCGCTGTCCGCCAGCAGATCGCGCAGGTTTCCGCGATAGCCCGGGTCGCCCACCTGCAGGCGGAAATCCTGCGTCGCCTGCGCCAGGCGGTCGGCACATTTCTGTAGCTGCTGGGTATCTTTGAGTTCAGTGCGGTAGGCAATAACCACGTCTTTCGCGAGATCCAGCAGCTGGCGGCTGGAAAGCGACTGGCCGAAATACTGGCTGGCGATATCCGGCAACTGGTGGGCTTCATCGAAGATCATCACATCGGCCTCGGGGATCAGCTCACCAAAGCCGCTCTCTTTGACCACCATGTCGGCAAGAAACAGGTGATGGTTAACCACCACCACGTCAGCGTCCATGGCTTTTTTACGCGCCTTCACGACAAAACAGTCCTGATACTGCGGGCAATCGCTGCCCAGGCAGTTGTCATTAGTACTGGTGACCAACGGCCAGGCCTGGGAGTCTTCAGGGACGCTCACGCAGGTGCTGATATCGCCATCAAGCGTCTGGTTAGCCCAGCTACGCAGCAGGATCACATCGCTCAAGGTGTTAACAGGCAGGTCGCCGCCCGCCAGCGCCTGCTGCTCCAGACGTTCGAGACACAGATAGTTTGAGCGCCCTTTCAGCAGCGCCAGCTTACCGGTGAACGTCAGCGCCTTCGCCACGGTGGGCAGATCCCGACTGTAGAGCTGATCCTGTAACGCCTTGGAGCCAGTAGAAATAATGACTTTTTTACCCGCACGTAGCGCGGGTGCCAGGTAGGCATAGGTTTTACCGGTACCCGTACCGGCTTCCACTACCAGCGGCTGACCTTCGTCAATCGCCTGAGCGACGGCGTGCGCCATCTGACGCTGCGGTTCACGCGGTTTAAACCCGGTTATCGCCTGCGCAAGCTGGCCGTCTGCTGCAAAATCGTCCGTCACGTTACCCCCTGGAAAAATTTCCAGTGATTATGTCAGGCCAATCGGGCTTACGCCAGCCGAAGTCGTGACGCGGCGGCGACAATGTGGCAGTCTTAGCGCGATGACGTGATGTGAATAAGGAAATGGAAATGACAATTGTACGTATCGATGCCGAAGCGCGCTGGTCTGATGTTGTGATCCACAACCAGACCCTCTACTACACCGGCGTACCGACAAACCTGGACGCCGATGCGTTTGAGCAGACGGCAAATACGCTGGCGCAGATTGACGCGATGCTGGAAAAACAGGGCAGCAATAAGTCGCGCATTCTCGACGCCACCCTCTTCCTGGCGGACGGCGATGATTTTGCCGCCATGAATAAAGCGTGGGATGCGTGGGTGGTTGCCGGTCACGCGCCGGTGCGTTGCACCGTGCAGACGAAGCTGATGAACCCGAAATATAAGGTTGAGATTAAGATTATCGCCGCGGTGTAAATCAGTATGCCGTGCCTCCCCGGATCGGTGAGGCACGGTATCTGCACGCCGCCATCCGGCAACGTGCGCCAAATGCCTGATGGCGCTACGCTTATCGGGCCTACAATCCCGGACACCACATCAGCTGCTCTTTCAACTGTAGCGTCTCCTGCGGCAAGCACTTCAGCACGTCACGATAGCTCGCCGACTGCTTTGGATACCCGCGCACCGTCTGCAACAGGACACGCAGCGCGCTGTCCCAGACAATCCCCTGCAAATCGCTGTATGGCCAGAGATCCGGTTCGCGGATAAACGGTACCAGGTAGTCAATTCCCTGCTTCACCCCGCGCCCGTCACGAATGTGGTTCCAGCGATCGAACTCAACGTGCTCGGCATAGCGGTTGAGCAGCAGGTGCGCCTCCAGGTTAAACAGCGAGTAGTGGAACGGAATAGTGCGCTCCAGTTCCATCGTCTGCTTGCCGTCCTGGTCAATCTGCGCCGCCATACGCTGGGTGATCCCCTGCTCAATAATCCTCGCCACCAGCCCTTTGTCACCGTAGAACAACGCATTCACCGCGCGCTGGGCGTCGTACCAGGTGCCGTGGTTGTTGTGCCAGACATATTCAGAATGGCCGATTTCGCTGTAGTACATCCAGTGGTTAAAGTCGCGGAACCACTGATGTAAACCGATAATATCGTCGGTATCCAGTACGCTGGCGCCGTTAATCAGCCCGATGGTGTCCACCACCATCCACAGCAGGCGGGTATCGATAAGCCCGGTGCCGCGCCCGGAAACAATCCCCGGAATGGCCTGGCCATAGTTCAGATGCGGGTTCATACGCGTATCCGCGTCAAGGAACCAGCAGCGTATCTGCTGCGCCGCAGCCTGCGCGTACTGACGCTGACCGGTGAAATACCACGCTAAACCTAAAGTCAGGCAGCGTTCACACATGCGGATAATTCGCGACGTGTCGGTATCGTTATTTTCACACTGCGGGTTAATGTGCCCGTCGCGGCGAATATACGGCAGCCCGTTGGGCCGCCGGGGATTGGGCCACCAGTAGGTGCCCAGACTGTAATAATCATGCGCATCGCCGCTCGCCGGGCGCAGCTTCTTATGCACCACGCTTTCCGGCGGCTCGCGCCGAAGCTGGTCCGCCTCGGCCACCAGCTTGCTCAGCGCCAGCTGCAGCGGCGAAAACGGCTGTTTCAGCCCCGCGCGGGCGTTTTCAAGGCAATTTTCATCAAGGGTGTACAGCTTCATCGCCACCTTATTGTTCCTCCAGGCATGCTATGCGCTGGCCGCTTTGTGCGTCGAACAAATGCACGCCGGAGAGCTTCGGCTGCAGCCAGATATTATCGCCCTCTTTCACCGCCAGGCGCTGCTTAAAGACCGAAGTAAAAGCGCCGCCGCCGGTGTCGCAGAACAGCTGCATGTCTGAGCCGGTGTTTTCCACCGCCGTGACCTTTGCCGCCAGCGCATCATCGCGCGCCTCGTGCACCACGTTGACCTGTTCCGGGCGAATCGCATACACCACCTGCTGGCCATGTTTGACCTGCATGCCCGTCGGCAGCGCCAGCAGCGAACCATCCTTCAGACGCAGGCTGGTGACGCTGCCATTGAGCACCACTTCGCCCGGCAGTTGGTTGATTTCAGGCGATCCGATAAAACCAGCAACGAACAGATTGGCCGGCTGGTCATACAGCTCCAGCGGCGTCCCGGCCTGTTCGATACGACCATCGCGCAGCACCACAATCATCTGGCCCATAGTCATGGCTTCAATCTGATCGTGGGTCACGTATACCGAGGTGGTTTTCAGGCGTCGGTGCAGGTCGCGAATCTCGCCGCGCACCTGGGTACGCAGCTTGGCATCCAGGTTAGAGAGCGGTTCATCAAACAGGAACACCTGCGGTTTACGCACGATAGCGCGCCCCATCGCCACGCGCTGACGCTGGCCGCCGGAAAGGTCCTTTGGCAGACGCTCCAACAGCGGTCCCAGCCCCAGCAGCGACGCAGCTTCGTTCACTTTGTCGTTAATTTCGCCTTTCGGCAAACGCGCCATTTTCAGGGCAAAGCCCATGTTTTCACGCACCGTCATCTGCGGATAGAGCGCGTAGCTCTGAAATACCATCGCAATATCGCGCAGTTTTGGCTCCACGTCAGTGACGTTCCGCTCGTTAATATGCACTTCGCCGCCGGAAATCTCTTCCAGACCGGCAATCATCCGCAGCAGCGTTGACTTGCCGCAGCCGCTCGGGCCCACCAGAACGCAAAACTCGCCGTCAGGAATAGTCAACGACACATCTTTAATGACGTGTGCCTCGCCGTATGATTTACGCACGTTATTCAGTACAACGGATCCCATCGGTAGCTCCTTATCCTTTGACCGCGCCGGACATAATCCCGCGGTTGAAATGTTTTTGCAGGCCCAGGTAGACGATGATGCTCGGCAGCATCGCTAACAGCGTAATGGCGATAAAAATGTTTGGCGTGATGCTCTCATCGGTACGCAGCGTGCCGAGGATCACCGGAATGGTGTTCAGGCTGTCCTGGTTCACCACAATGAGCGGCAATAAATACTGGTCCCAAATCATGATGAAGCCGAAGGTGACCACCGTGCCCAGCGCCGGCTTCACCAGCGGCAGGATGACGTGGAAGAAAATCTGCCACTCGTTGGCACCGTCAATCCGCGCCGCCTCTTCCAGCTCTTTCGGAATCGCCGACATAAATTCGGTCAGCACGAAGATGGAGAACGCCCAGCCGACCACCGGCAAGATCATCCCGAGGTAGCTGTTGTACAGCGAGGCGTCAATAAACGGCAGCCGCCAGTTAATGATCATGTACAGCGGAATGGCGATGACCTCTTCCGGCAGCATCATGGTCGAGAGAATGACCAGGCTCACCAGCGCCACGCCGCGAAACTTTTTACGCGCCAGCGCATAGGCGGCCAGCGCGCTCACCGACACCTGCAGGATGGTGCCGAAGAACACCACCAGGATGGAGTTCAGCAGATACTGCCAGACGCCAATGTCCTGCCAGGCAAAGATAAAGTTTTCCAGCGAGAACTGGTTCGGCCACGCCAGCAGCTCCCCCGGCTTCACCGGCGCGCCGCTGAACGCGGTCGCGACGATGCCCCAGAATGGTCCAACAAAAACAATCAACAGCAGCGCATAGATGCACCAGCGACCTGCGGTATCCCAACGTTTACTTAACATCGCGGCTCCTTAGTAACGTGCGATACGTTTTTTCAGCGTCAGATGGCAGATGGTTAACACCACCGTGAAGGCGAACAGCAGGAATGACACCGCCGAGGCGTAGCCGTAGTCGAACTGTTCAAAGCCCAGTTTGTAGATATGGGTCATGATCATCTCCGTGGCGTTAGACGGCCCGCCGCCGGTGGTGGCATACACTTCGGCAAACACACGGAAGCCACGAATGAACGAAAGCATCAGCACTACCGACAGCGCGGGGATCATGCCGGGCAGCGTGACGTAGCGCAGGCGGTTCCACCAGTTTGCGCCGTCGACGTTGGCGGCGTCGTACAGATCGCGGCTAATGCCTGCCAGCCCGGCGATGAAAATCACCATGTTGTAGGGCACCGCTTTCCAGATATGCAGCAACATAATCACCCCAAGCGCCTGATCGGAGCTGGCCAGAAACCCCTGGTCGGCCACGCCAAACCAGCTGAGAATATGGTTTACCACCCCATTCGGCGTTGGGTTGAACAAAATACGCCACATTTCGGCGACAATCGCCGCACTGGTTACCGCAGGCAGGAAGATGGCGGTACGGATGAAACGCAAATGGCGCGCCGGGCCTTCCAGCAGCATCGCGAGGAAGAACGCGAGAATTGCGGCCGCAAACATCGTCACTAATACGTACAGCAACGTGTTGACGACCGCCGCGTGCAGCTCCACGTCGGCAAAGGCACGGGTAAAGTTCGCGAACCCCACCCATTCGTCCGGCTGGTTAAAGTTGACCTTATAAAAGCTCATCACCAGACCCTGGATCATCGGGATAAACTTAAACCAGCTGAAGATCACCAGCGCCGGGGCGAGAAACAGCCAGGGTATCAGCGCCCGTTTGCGCTTTGCCGTCAGCCAGCCGGTCGCGTCAGGCGAAGCGGCTTGCTTTAGCGGCGAGGACTTCGTCTCATGCAGCGTCATCACTTACTCCTTTATTTAGCCAGCACATTTTGTTTCGCCAGCTCGGCATTGACCTTCTCGTCCGTCTTTTTCAGCTCTGCGGTAATATCGCTGTTACAGTCAGCAAAGATACGGTTGAAACCGTCGGCAGCGACCTGACGCACCGGCGTCCAGTTAGGGATTTGCGGTACGTAACGGCCCTGCTCGTTATACAGGCGGGCAAAAGTCTCCCAGCGGTCGTCCTGATAGACGTCCTTCACGTTGACATTCTGGTTCACCGGCAGGCGCACCACCGGAATATGCTGGCTGCCCTTGCCCATCCCGATCTCCTGCCCTTCCGGCGAGATCATGAATTCAATAAATTTGCGCGCCGCCTCTTTCTGCTGGCTGCTTTTCATCATAAAGACGGTGGTTCCTTCGGCGAGGGTCGCTTCGCCTTTCGGCCCGACAACCGGCACCACTTCGAATTTCTCCTTACCTGGGTCTTTATCAAACAGCGCAATATGGTACGGGCCGCTGAAGAACATCCCGCTCTGCCCGGAACGGAACGACGGGATCACGTCGGCAGTCGTCGCGTTAATCGCCCCCGGCTGAGTCACCTTCTCGCACATCATGGTGCGCATAAAGGTCATCGCCTGCGCGACCTCCGGCGTAGCCAGCGAGGCGCTGAACGTCCCGTTATGTTCTTTGACGAAATCACCGCCCGCCTGCCAGATAAAGCTGCTCATAAACCAGCTGGCGTAGCCGCGCGTGGTGGAGCCCGGCATGATAAAGCCGTAGGTATCGTTTTTACCGTTGCCGTCCGGATCCTGGGTGGTAAACGCTTTGGCCAGCGTCTGAATATCCTCCCAGCTTTTCGGCTGCGGCAGACCCAGCTTTTCACGCCAGTCCTTGCGCACAAACAGCGCGAAGGTTTGCGCCGAGGTCGGTACACCGTAGTACTTGCCATCGATATAACGGGTGCTGTTCCAGGCGGTAGGATAAAGCTGGTCGCCGCCGCTGATGGTTTTCGGGTCGATCTCATCAGCAATACCGAGCTGTATAAACTGGCCCAAAGAAGCCGCATCGTTGAAGATCAAATCAGGTAGGGCGTTGCCCGCCGCCGCACGCGCCAGGCGCTGCTCGAAGTCGGTCGTGGCATTGAAGTATTCAATTTTTATCCCGGTCTTCTTCTCGAACGTCTCGGCCTCCTGCTTATAGATATTCTTCGAATCGTTGCTGGCGCGGATCCAGACGTTAAGCGTCGTGGCGGCGTAGCTTTGGCTCACACCAAGACCCAGGGCGGAAAGCAGTAATAATGAACGTAATTTATTCGCAGACATGGTGGCATATCCTTTATTGTAGGGCACAACGGTAAATAAATTCGCACCGGCTGTTTATCATTTCCTGATAAGCAGCCGACATTAATACAACGGACGTAAACGTTATTTTCGAATATTAAATAGAAATGTATTTTCCAATACAACCACGCCAAAAAGAAATCCCATTTCAAAAACGCAAAAGTTGAATCAGATCACATGAAAAAGTGATAATAAAAGTGACTTAATTATTAAATCATTAAAAATCATAAAGATATAATTTTACGCATTTCATTGAAGGAATCAAAAAATGTAGAAAATGGCCAAAATATGTGATCCGCACTACATTAAATGCGCCATTTTTTATTCACACCGCTAAATATGATGAAAGTCACAAAAAAAATCACTTTGTCTTTTACACTGCACGCAATCCTATTTCAGAAATTATTTTGTTAATTAAAAAGCCTGCCTTTTGCGTTTTATTAAATACGCAATGGGGTAATTCTCTTGTTATCTTTTCTCATATTTGCAGAAGGGTTATCACTATGAGTTCAATACCACGTCAAGGACTATTAGGCATTGCCTTACTCTGTTCCGGGCTGAGCGCGTCGCTGTACGCCGCCGAACCGTACACGCTGGATGCTAAAGATCTGGCCTTCAGCCGTCAGCAGATCGCCGCCAAAGACCCGCTGTTCGTGCAGGCCGAAGGCGCGCTGTTGAAAAAGGCGGATCTGGCGCTAAAGCACCCGCTGTTTTCAGTTATGGATAAGTCGCTGGTCGCCGCCAGCGGCAACAAGCACGATTACTACAGCTTCCCGCCTTACTGGTGGCCGAACCCCGACACCCAAGACGGCTTGCCGTACATTCGCAAAGATGGGCAAACCAACCCCGATGCCAACAGCGACGCCACCGACAAAAACCGGCTGGTGAAGATGAGCAACGATGTCTCGACCCTGGCACTGGCCTGGTATTTCTCACATGACGACCGCTACGCACAAAAAGCGGCCGCGCAGATAAAATCCTGGTTCCTCGATCCTAAAACCTACATGACGCCCAATCTCCAGCATGCCCAGGCCATTCCCGGTATTAATACCGGGCGTGGCATTGGGATCATCGACAGCCGGGCGCTGGTTGAGGTGGTTGACGCCATCGCCATTCTGCAGCCGTCCGGTGTGCTCAGCGACAAAGAGATCGGCGAGCTGAAGACGTGGTTCGGTGATTTTTATCACTGGATGACCACCAGCCAGAACGGTTTTGAAGAAGAAAACTGGCACAACAACCACGGGACCTATTTCGATATGCAGGCCGCGACATTTGCGCTGTTCAGCGGCAACGCCGACGAAGCCAAAAAACGGCTGTACATCACCCAGCTACGCCGCATCGCCGGGCAGTTTGACATAGAAGGCCGCCAGATGGCCGAGCTGGAGCGCACGCGTCCCTGGCACTACAGCAACTTTAACCTTGACGCGTATAACCGTCTTGGTCGCCTGGGCGAAAAAGCGGGCGTCGATATCTGGAACTTTACCCTCGACGATCACAGCCTGCGCAAGGGCTACCAATACATCGCCGGCTTTATCAACAGCGACGCCGCCTGGCCGTGGAAAGATCTCGATAAAATGGATGACAAAAAAGCGCTGCGTAACCTTGCAAGCGCCGCTCACGCCTGGCCGGATGACGCACAGTTCCGTGAAAAAGCCCGGTGGCTGCGGGCAAAATATCCTGACGATATCACCACGCTGATTGCCCCGCTGCCAGCGTCGACAGAGGCCAGGGAAAACCAATAATGAAACAATTTTCTGGGCTATGGCCCGAGATTGCCAGACGTGCAGCCGGCAATAGCGGCCTGATTGAACGGCTCATTAAGGATGCACAACCGGCGCTCCACGCTGCGGTCTGTATTCCGCAAAGCGGGATCGCCACCTGGAATCTCTACTATTTTTGTCCGCACCACGGGGTGCGGCTGACCTGGCAGGCGGACTCACCGCACCATCATCGCTGCCCGGTGGACGGCGAAGTCTTCAGCGGCGAGCCGTGGGACGGCGCATGGTGGCGAGAAATGAACGGGCGCAACGCCAGCGCCTGTCAGCAGTTGGGGCTACTGTGGCAATTGACTGGCGAAACCGCCTACCGCGACAAAGTACGCACCCTTCTGATGGGCTACGCTGACGTTTATCCGGCCTATGAAGTGCATGGCGATATTCCGCACAACGGCCCGGGGAAAATGAACGCGCAAACTCTGTGCGAAGCCAACTGTATTCTCGATATGGCGCTGGGCTATGACTTTATTTGCCAGAGCCTTAGCGTGGCCGAACGCGAGCATATCAGCCGCCACCTCCTGCGCTGTGCGGCGACCTTTTTACAGGCGCATCGCAGTCCGCAAATCCATAATCATGAGGTGAAAATCAACGCCGCCCTCGGTGTACTGGGTTTTGTGCTGGAAGATGACAGCCTGCTGGAGTTTGCCGTTAACGCTCCCTACGGCCTTCGCTGGCAGCTCGAGCACGGCCTGCTGGCGGAAGGTCTGTGGTTTGAAGGTTCGGTACACTACCACTACTACGCGCTACAGGGCTTTTTTGCCTTTGAAAAACTGGCGCGCGGCAGCCGCTGGAGCCTGATTGACGGCCCGTGGTACCGGCAGATGCTCAGCTTCCCGCTGTCGCTGCTGCTCCCCGACGGTACCTTCCCACGCCTGAACGACTGCATTGCCGGTCAGGAGAAGCTGCACCACCGGGATCTGTACGAATTCGCGTGGTTTATCTGGCGCGATCCGCAGTACGCGGCGGTGCTGCAGTTTACCGATGTGCAGACGGATGAAATGGAAACGCTGCTCTGGCGCGCCCAACCGCTGCCAGAGGTCGCGGCCTCCCCCATCCCCGAGCATTCCCTGTTTGCCCCTGGTGCCGGTTTAACCCTCTGGCGTCGGCCGCAGCAACGGCAGGCGGTGCTGATAAAACACAGCCCGTGGGGCGGCGAACATGACCACTACGATCGCCTGAGCCTGCTGCTGTGGCACCGGGACGGCTGGCTACTACCGGATCTGGGCACCACCGGCTACGGGGCCCGAATGCACTATGACTACTACAAAAACAGCGCTACTCACAATACGCTAACGGTTAACCAGACCAATCAGCCGCCTGCCAACCCAACGGTACTGGGCCAGCATCAGGGTGACGACTATTTGTGGCTGGATTGCGAGGTGGACTGGGGGCAACCGCCGCCGACGCTTAACAGCCACACCCGCGTCGAGTGGGACGCCGAAGCCTGGCGCGAGGTACGCTTCCGCCGTCGTCTGCTGTGGCTGGACGATGTGCTGATCGACCTTTCGACGGTCGATAATCCGCATCGCCAGCAGCTTGACTGGACGCTGCATCTGGCGGCGCAGGCGCTTGACCAAAGCGGCACACCGCAGCCGTTCTCACTAGGCGGTCCGCTGCGAAACATGTCGTCGTCGACCGTCACGCCGCTGTATGGCTGCCAGCCGCGCCACTTTGCTCGCGAAGGCGATACCTTCGCCCTGTGGCTGGCCGGTGACGGAGAGCTGTGGCAAGGGCTGGCGCCGGATAACCCGGCGGTGAGCGACCTGAGCTATCTGGTTATGCGTAACCATCTGCCGCAGGCACAGTTTGTCTGTCTGTGGGATTTGGCTACCCGCTCACCGCTCACTGAAGTCAGCGTACACACCGCACGAGGCGCTACGCAGCTCACCTTCTGGCGAGGCGAGCGAGCGGCGCACGTCACGCTGCACGACGACCCTCAGCTGTTGCCGGATATCCAGCTTTAACCCGCCGCCTTCCGGCAACGGAAGGCGTATCTACCGCTTCTCAACGGTAATCAGGGTGACGAAAGGATGATACTGCCAGGGGATCGAGCCCCCCTGCTGGTACATTTTAGAAATGGTGCCGTCCAGATAGAGCATCTGCCGGACGTTGAGACGAGATTTTGCATAGCAGGCAAAATCGTAGAAATTGGTTTCGCGTTCGCTCAGCATAAATACCACCTTTCCCTGAGCGGTGATGCCGACGCCGTTGCGCAACTTGCGCGAACTGGCCGACGGCTTGAGTCGCCAGTTGATGATGCCATTTTCAATCAGCATCGGGCCGGACTGAACCGCGTAGTCCATGCCCTTCGTCGACTTTAGCTTATCGAGGCTGACAATCCCCGCCTGCTGACCACGCAGATAGAATACGCCCCCGGGCTTAATGAAAAAGTTGCCGCCGCCGGAAGCCCGGTTGAGGGCCGCTTTGCGCTCGCCGTTTTCAATGTACAACCCCAGCGGCGCATAGGCTTTATCGTAGATTCCGCCGTTCATCGCCATGTGCACCCGACCGTCGTCGTTAATCACATTAAGCAACCCACGCAGCGAACCGTAGGCCTTACCGTCGGGCTTAAGCCAGTACATCGCAATACGCTCGCGAGCAGCATCAACGGTATAGCTTTGCAGCGTCAGTTGAGGATCGGTTAGCGAGCAAGATTCTGCGGCCGCTGCTGTCAGCGGCGCTATCGCCAGCAGCAGCGTTAAACGGGATGCCATCGCTTACTCGTCTTCGTCCTCAAAGCGGGCGACGATGCGCTCACCGGTGTGGTTCGCACGCAGTTCATCGGCTACCAGCGCAATAGCCTGGCCGCTCGCCATACCTTGCGCCATCAGTTCCTGAATACGCTCGACGGCTTTCTGCTGCTGCTCATGGCTCAGTGAAGGTAATCCTGCAAACATTATTGACTCCTGCTACATTGTGGGCGCTTATTATTTCATGCTGCCCGATTCTTCGCCAGAGGCAGCGCAGACCTGGCTGGACAGAATAACCATGTTACACCCTTCTACGATGACGCTGCCGTGGCGACAGGACGCCGCGGAATTCTATTTTGCCCCGCTCAGCGCCTCTCCGTGGGCGATGATGCTGCACTCCGGCTACGCCGATCACCCGCACAGCCGCTATGACATCGTGGTCGCCGAACCCTGTGCCACGCTGGTAACCCACGGCGAAATAACCGTGGTAAACCACGATGGCAGCAGCCATACCTCAACGGCTGACCCGCTACATCTGTTGCAGCAGACGCTGGACGCGCGCGGTTTTGCTCGCGAGCCGTTAAGCGATTTACCCTTTACCGGCGGTGCCGTTGGGCTTTTCGGCTATGATTTGGGGCGACGGTTCGAAACGCTGCCGCAGCACGCCGAACGCGATATCACGCTGGCAGATATGGCGGTTGGCCTCTACGACTGGGCGCTGATTGTCGACCACCAGCGCGAGGTCGTCACCCTGCTCAGCTACGGCGATATCGATGCGCGTCTGGCATGGCTCCAACAGCAGGCAATGCCTGAGACCGAGCCCTTTGCTCTGACGTCGGCCTGGCACTCAAACATGAGCCGCCAGCAGTATGGCGAGAAGTTCCGCCAGGTGCAGGCCTATCTGCACAGCGGCGACTGCTACCAGGTCAACCTGGCGCAGCGCTTTCAGGCCCGCTATCGCGGCGACGAGTGGGCAGCATTTGTCCGCCTGAATCACGCCAACCGCGCGCCGTTCAGCGCATTTTTACGTTTTGCCGACAGCGCTATTTTAAGCCTGTCGCCGGAGCGTTTTATCCAGCTGGAACAAGAGCAGATCCAGACCCGCCCGATTAAAGGCACCCTGCCGCGCCTCGACGATCCGCAGGCCGACGCCGCGCAGGCGCAGAAGCTGGCCGCATCGCCGAAGGATCGGGCAGAAAATCTGATGATTGTCGACCTGATGCGCAACGACATTGGCCGCGTGGCCACGCCCGGTAGCGTACGCGTGCCGGAACTGTTTGTCGTCGAACCCTTCCCGGCGGTACACCACCTGGTGAGCACCATCACCGCCGAACTGCCCGCCGCGCTGCACGCCAGCGATCTGCTGCGCGCCGCTTTCCCCGGCGGCTCCATTACCGGTGCGCCGAAGGTGCGGGCAATGGAGATTATTGACGAGCTGGAGCCGCATCGTCGTAACGCCTGGTGCGGCAGCATCGGCTATCTCAGCGCCTGCGGCAATATGGACACCAGCATTACTATCCGTACCGTCACCGCTACCGGCGGCACGCTTTACTGCTCCGCTGGCGGCGGTCTGGTCGCCGACAGTAATGAAGATGCGGAATATCAGGAAACATTTGATAAAGTGAATCGTATCTTACATCAATTGGAGTCCTGAACATGGAAGAGCGTTCGCTGAATCTGGACGACTTTCTCTCCCGCTTTCAGCTGCTTCGCCCGCAGCCCAGCCGCGCGGCCTTAAACGCCCGCCAGGCGGCGGTGCTCGTGCCCATTGTGCGCCGTCCCGAGCCGGGTCTGCTGCTCACGCAGCGCTCAGCGCGTTTGCGCAAACACCCCGGACAGGTAGCGTTCCCCGGCGGCGCGGTAGACAGCAGCGACGCCTCGCTGATTGCCGCTGCCCTGCGTGAAGCACAGGAAGAAGTCGCCATTCCGCCAGAAAGCGTGGAAATTATCGGCATGCTGCCGCCGGTCGACAGCGTCACCGGTTTTCAGGTGACGCCGGTGCTTGGCGTGATCCCGCCGAATTTGCACTATCACGCCAGCGAAGATGAAGTGGCCTCCGTGTTCGAAATGCCGCTGGCCGAAGCGCTGCGTCTGGGCCGTTACCATCCGCTCGACATCCACCGTCGCGGCAATTCGCACCGCGTCTGGCTCTCCTGGTATCAGCACTATTTTGTCTGGGGCATGACCGCCGGCATCATTCGTGAGCTGGCGCTACAAGTGGGCCTGAAGCCCTGACTATACTTATCATAACCGCCGGTTTTCAGTATTAGTAAAATCACAGAGATTCATTAGTTAAATTCATGTGAATAGTTAAGCTGAACGCCGGGTTCCCTCATACACTATGCGCAGTTATTACATCGTTGCCGCAACAACGCGGCAACCCTGTCAGGAGTGTTAAAGTGATTAGTATATTCGACATGTTTAAGGTGGGGATTGGTCCCTCATCTTCCCATACTGTAGGGCCGATGAAGGCTGGCAAACAGTTCGTCGATGACCTGGTCGAAAAGGGACTGATTGATGACGTGACGCGCGTTGCCGTCGACGTCTACGGTTCACTGTCCCTCACCGGTAAGGGCCACCATACCGATATCGCGATTATTATGGGCCTGGCGGGTAACCAGCCGGACACCGTCGATATCGATGCGATCCCGGCGTTTATTCGTGACGTAGAAACCCGCGGCCGCCTGCTGCTGGCCAACGGGCGCGTGGAAGTTGATTTCCCGGCCGATGACGGCATGAGTTTTCGCAGCGAAAACCTCTCGCTGCATGAAAACGCCATGCGTATTCACGCCTGGGCCGGAGAAACTCTGGTTTACAGCAAAACCTACTACTCTATCGGCGGTGGCTTTATCGTCGATGAAGAACATTTCGGCAAAGAAGCCAGCGACGCGGTCAGCGTACCCTACCCGTTTGCTTCCGCCACGGAAATGCTCGGCTACTGCAAAGAAACCGGGCTGTCGCTCTCCGGTATGGTGATGCAAAACGAGCTGGCACTGCACAGCAAAAAAGAGATTGAAGACTATTTTGCCAACGTCTGGCAGACCATGCGCGCCTGTATCGACCGTGGCATGAACACCGAAGGCATCCTGCCTGGGCCGCTGCGCGTCCCGCGCCGTGCCTCTGCGCTGCGCCGCATGCTGGTGTCCAGCGATAAGCTCTCCCACGACCCGATGAACGTGGTTGACTGGGTGAATATGTTTGCGCTGGCGGTCAACGAAGAGAACGCCGCCGGTGGCCGCGTGGTTACCGCACCGACAAACGGGGCCTGCGGGATCGTACCGGCGGTACTGGCCTACTACGATCACTTTATCGAGTCGGTAAGTCCGGATATCTACATCCGCTATTTCCTTGCGGCGGGCGCTATTGGGGCGCTGTACAAGATGAACGCGTCTATTTCCGGTGCCGAAGTAGGCTGCCAGGGGGAAGTGGGCGTGGCCTGCTCAATGGCGGCGGCCGGCCTCGCGGAACTGCTGGGCGCGAGCCCGGAGCAGGTATGTATCGCGGCGGAAATCGGCATGGAGCACAACCTGGGGCTGACCTGTGACCCGGTGGCCGGTCAGGTGCAGGTGCCGTGCATTGAACGTAATGCGATCGCCTCGGTGAAAGCGATCAACGCCGCGCGGATGGCGATGCGTCGTACCAGCGAGCCGCGCGTGTCGCTCGATAAAGTCATTGAAACCATGTACGAGACCGGCAAAGACATGAATGCCAAATACCGCGAAACGTCGCGCGGCGGTCTGGCCATCAAAGTACAGTGTGACTAATCAGCCTTTTCACCCACCCCCTAATACGGGTGGGTGATTTATCTCCTTATTTTCCTCACAATTTTCGCTTCCCACTACACTTGCTGTGTCGGCACTGGTATTTTCATTATCAATACATCCGCACTGAGCATCGGAAATGCAGACAGCACAATGGATTATCAGGCAGTACCTCCGTAAGCGAATCGCGGTATGTATGGTGATCGCGGTCTGCGCCTTCGCGCTCACCCTGGGGACACGATTTATTTCGCAGCGTGGCGAAAATCAGAAACAGCTAGACCAGCTCACCGCGCATTCCGTTTAGCGATTGAATAAAATATTACAGCCGCTGCAATCTCGGCGCAGCGACATGCTTGCGCTGGTGGGCCAGCCCTGTCAGGCCATCCATTTGCCGTTGCGCAAGCTGGCCGTTGCGCTGCAAACCGTGCGCTCTATTGCGCTGGTAAAAGCCGGTAAGCTGTACTGTTCCAGCGCGCTGGGCGCACGTGACGTTGCGCTACACAGCCTCCAGCCACAGTTGCCCAGCCGTCTGCCGCTGCTGGCGCTGACGCTCGATCACTCCCTGATCGTGGGAACACCAATTCTGATTCAGTGGTACCCGGCCTCCGACGACGGTCAGGACGGCGTCATGGTCTCGATTAATATTGATTTGATCAGCAATATCATTCTTGAACCCTCGCCGCCGTTAATTAACCGTATCAGCCTGAACGTGGGCGATCTGAATTATCAGCACGGTCCCGGCATTAATAACGCGCTGTCGCCGGGTGACGACAAAATCTATACCCGTACATCCACCGCCTTCCCCTTTAGCATCAGTGCCTTGAGTCCGGGCCCCGCGCGGCTTGCGCTACGCAATCTGATCACCGATCTGCCGCTGGCAATTATTATGAGCGTGCTGTTTACATGGATCGCCTGGCTGGCAACCGCTGGGCGGCTGAGCTTCTCACGCGAGATCAACATGGGCATCGCCGGTAAAGAGTTCAGCCTCTACTGTCAACCGCAGATGGACGCCCGTATGCAGCGCTGCATCGGCGTTGAGATCCTGCTCCGCTGGCACAATCCCCGAGTGGGCTGGGTAGAGCCGGACGTGTTTATCCCGATTGCGGAAACGCAAAACCTGATTATTCCCCTTACCCGCTATGTCATCAGCGAAACGGCGAAAAAACTGCATTTGTTTCCCAACGATCGCGCGTTTCAGATAGGTATTAACGTCGCGGCTGCGCACTTTAAACATGGTCGGCTGCTGAAGGATTTACAGCAGCACTGGTTTAGCTATCAGCCGGTACAGCAGTTGACCATCGAGTTAACGGAACGCGATGCTCCGCATGATGTGAGCTATCCGCTACGCAGTGAACTGGGAAATCATCAGGTTAAGCTGGCAATTGACGATTTCGGAACCGGCAATAGCTCCCTCTCCTGGCTGGAGATGCTGCATCCTGACGTGCTGAAGATTGATAAAGCATTCACCGCAGCAATTGGCACCGATGCGGTGAACTCCGCGGTGACGGACATTATCATCGCGCTGGGGCAGCGCCTGAATATTGAGCTGATTGCAGAAGGGGTTGAGACGCAGGAGCAGGCGCTTTACCTGCAGCGCCACGGCGTGCATTTACTGCAGGGATATTTGTTCTCACCGCCAATGCCGCTGGCGGATTTCCCCCGCTGGCTGGCTGAGAATGAAGCAGAAAAAGTCTAGCCGCAGGAGCAGGCAAAACCCCGGCGTCAGCGCTGATACGCCTCGGCCGGGTGAACACGGATTACGCGTCTTCGTCGTGCGGTGAAGACAGCTTCAGCACCCGCACCTGATCGATACGGTAGCCGTTGGCCTCGGTCACGGTGATTTGCAGCGGCGGCAGTTCAACCGTTTCGCCCACTGCCGGAATCTGCCCGTTGACGGCAATCACCAGCCCCGCCACGGTGGCGTAGTCGTGATCTTCGTCCACGAGGTTATCCAGGCCTAGCGTCTGCTGTAGCGCGTGCAAATCGGTAGTACCTTTCACCCGCCAGCCTTCGCCATCGGCCACGATTTCCGGCGTTTCATCGGCATCCGGGAATTCACCGGCAATCGCTTCCAGCACGTCCAGCGGCGTGACCAGCCCCTGCACGACGCCAAACTCGTTGGTCACCATCACAAAGCTACCGCGCGCCCGGCGCAGCACGCCCAGCAGGTTAATCGGGTCCAGCGTGTCCGGGACGATAATCGCCGGGTTGGCGGCAGCCAGCGCTAACACATCTTCACCGGCTTCCAGCGCCACCAGCAGCTCTTTGGCGCGCACAATACCGACAATTTCATCCAGTTCGCCCCGGCACACCGGGAACAAGCTGTGCGGCGACGACAGCAGCTGCTGACGGATTTCATCAGCGTTCAGATCGGCATCGACCCAGCTGATTTCGCCACGCGGCGTCATGATGCTGCGCAACGAACGCGAGGCCAGCGTCAGCACGCCGTTAATCATGTAGCGTTCTTCTTCCACGAAGGCCCCTTCCGGCACCGGCACGGTCGTCGTGTGGCCTTCTTCCTGCGCGGCGCTGACCGGTTTGCGGTTGCCCATCAGGCGCAGGATGGCGTCTGCCGTGCGCGCACGCAGCGGCAGCGTTGACTGATGACGGATAAAGTTACGGCGCGCAATCTGGTTAAACAGTTCAATGATGATCGAGAAGCCAATTGCCGCGTACAGGTAGCCTTTCGGAATATGGAAGCCAAAGCCTTCAGCCACCAGGCTCAAACCGATCATCAGCAGGAAGCTCAGACAGAGCACCACGACCGTAGGATGTTCGTTCACGAATCGCGTCAGCGGTTTAGACGCCAGCAGCATCACGCCCATGGCAATCACCACGGCGGCCATCATGACCGGAAGATCGTTCACCATGCCGACGGCGGTAATCACCGCATCCAGCGAGAACACGGCATCCAGCACCACAATCTGCAGCACCACCACCCAGAAGCTGGAGTAGCCCTTACCGTGGCCTGAGTCGTGCTGGCGGTTTTCCAGCCGCTCATGCAGCTCGGTGGTCGCTTTAAACAGCAGGAACAGGCCGCCGACCAGCATAATCAGGTCGCGTCCGGAGAAACTCTGCCCCCATACGCTAAACAGCGGCGCGGTCAGCGTGACCAGCCAGGAAATAACGGAAAGCAGCCCCAGACGCATCACCAACGCCAGCGACAGACCAATAAGGCGGGCTTTATCACGCTGCTTTGGCGGCAGTTTATCGGCCAGGATGGCGATAAACACCAGGTTATCAATACCGAGAACAATTTCCAGAACGACAAGCGTCAACAATCCGGCCCAAATTGACGGGTCCATCAACAGTTCCATAAACCACTCCAACGAGAGACGTGACGAGTCATCGCTATGTCATGTTTAAGCGAGACGATACCGGGCGATAAAAAAAGGTGGCGCAGAAGGCCGGGAGGTGTGCCGCAACGGCGGTCAATGGCGAAAAGACGTCGGTGACGATCCATACTACGGGCTGATGCCCTATACTCCTGTGTAATTAAACGGAAATACAACATAGCAAAAACAATGAGCATTTTGGCAAAGATTTACGCGTCTTTGCAAAATGTAAGACAATTTTTTGCACCACAAAATAATTGCTGTCCTTTAACTAAATTACGGATCTTCATCACATTAATTATTCTTTCACTGTCTAAAATAATTCTCGGTAGTTATTGGATTTTCTCTCTAACCATTGTCTGAATCGATTCGGTTATGGCATCGGTTCAAAATGTATCAGCCCTACTGATACACACGATAATAAAGGAGGTAGCAAGTGACGATTGCTATTGTTATAGGCACACATGGTTGGGCAGCAGAACAACTGCTGAAAACGGCAGAGATGCTGTTGGGTGAGCAGGAGAATGTTGGCTGGATCGATTTCGTGCCTGGCGAGAATGCAGAAACGTTAATCGAAAAATACAACGCGCAGCTGGCAAAGCTTGATACCAGCAAAGGCGTGTTGTTCCTTGTTGATACCTGGGGCGGTAGCCCATTCAACGCGGCTAGCCGCATTGTTGTCGACAAAGAAAACTATGAAGTGATCGCCGGCGTCAACGTTCCGATGCTGGTTGAAACCTTTATGGCGCGTGACGATAACCCAAGTTTTGATGAGCTGGTTGCGCTGGCTGTTGAAACCGGTAGCGAAGGCGTGAAAGCGCTGAAAGCGAAACCGGTAGAAAAAGCCGCGCCCGTTGCCGCACCTGCTGCACCGAAAGCCGCTGCTCCAGCGAAACCGATGGGCCCGAACGATTACATGATTATCGGTCTGGCTCGTATTGATGACCGTCTGATTCACGGTCAGGTCGCCACCCGCTGGACCAAAGAGACTAACGTGAGCCGCATTATTGTCGTCAGCGATGAAGTCGCTGCCGATACCGTGCGCAAAACGCTGCTGACTCAAGTTGCTCCTCCTGGCGTAACGGCACACGTTGTCGATGTCGCCAAAATGATCCGCGTTTACAACAACCCGAAATACGCGGGTGAACGTGTGATGCTGCTGTTCACTAACCCGACTGACGTAGAACGTATTGTGGAAGGCGGCGTGAAGGTGACCTCCGTAAACGTCGGTGGTATGGCGTTCCGCCAGGGCAAAACCCAGGTGAATAACGCGGTATCCGTTGACGAGAAAGATATCGAGGCGTTTAACAAACTGAACGCACGCGGTATCGAGCTGGAAGTCCGTAAGGTTTCAACCGATCAGCGACTGAAAATGATGGATCTGATTGCTAAAGTGCCGAAATAAGCACTCTGGCAACTTTTTAGCTTTCACACTTAAGTTTGAATTAGCAATAGGAGAAGTACAATGGAGATTACCACTCTTCAGATTGTGCTGGTGTTCATCGTCGCATGTATTGCGGGTATGGAATCGATACTCGATGAATTTCAGTTCCACCGTCCGCTGGTCGCCTGTACGCTGATCGGTATCGTTCTCGGGGATATGAAAACCGGTATTATCATCGGTGGTACCCTGGAAATGATCGCACTAGGTTGGATGAACATCGGTGCGGCGGTTGCACCAGATGCCGCTCTGGCATCTATTATTTCCACCATTCTGGTTATCGCCGGGCATCAAAGTATTGGTGCAGGTATCGCACTGGCGATTCCGCTGGCGGCAGCGGGCCAGGTACTGACCATCATCGTCCGTACCATCACCGTGGCATTCCAGCACGCAGCAGATAAAGCCGCTGAAAACGGTAACCTTACGGCGCTGTCATGGATCCACGTCTCTTCCCTGTTCCTGCAGGCGATGCGTATTGCTATCCCGGCCGTTATCGTTGCTATTTCCGTCGGTACCAGCGAAGTTCAGAGCATGCTGAACGCCATTCCGGAAGTTGTGACCAGCGGTCTGAACATCGCCGGTGGCATGATCGTGGTCGTCGGTTATGCGATGGTCATCAACATGATGCGCGCAGGCTACCTGATGCCGTTCTTCTACCTCGGCTTCGTCACTGCGGCGTTCACTGACTTCAACCTGGTTGCTTTGGGTGTGATTGGCGCCGTTATGGCCGTTCTCTACATCCAGCTTAGCCCGAAATATAACCGCGTCGCCGGTGCGCCAGCTCAGGCTGCAGGCAACAACGATCTTGATAACGAACTGGACTAACAGGTGAGCGACATGGTTGATATGACTAAAACTACCACTGAGAAAAAACTCACACCGAGTGACATTCGTGGCGTGTTCATTCGTTCTAACCTGTTTCAGGGTTCATGGAACTTCGAACGTATGCAGGCGCTGGGTTTCTGCTTCTCCATGGTTCCGGCGATTAAACGCCTGTACCCAGAGAACAACGATGCGCGCAAACAAGCCATCAAACGTCACCTGGAATTCTTCAACACCCATCCGTATGTCGCGGCGCCAGTGCTGGGCGTAACCCTGGCAATGGAAGAGCAGCGTGCGAACGGCGCAGAGATTGACGATGCGGCCATCAACGGCATCAAAGTTGGTCTGATGGGGCCGCTGGCGGGTGTCGGTGACCCGATCTTCTGGGGTACCGTTCGTCCGGTCTTCGCGGCGCTGGGTGCCGGTATCGCGATGAGCGGTAGCCTGCTTGGGCCACTGCTGTTCTTCATCCTGTTCAACCTGGTCCGTCTGGCAACCCGTTATTACGGCGTGGCTTACGGTTACCGTAAAGGTATCGATATCGTTAGCGATATGGGCGGTGGCTTCCTGCAGAAACTGACAGAGGGGGCGTCTATCCTCGGCCTGTTTGTCATGGGGGCATTGGTTAACAAATGGACGCACGTGAACATTCCGCTGGTGGTTTCAACCATCACCGGTCAGGATGGTCAAACCCGTGTGACTACCGTGCAGACTATCCTGGACCAGCTGATGCCGGGTCTGGTACCGCTGCTGCTGACCTTCGCCTGTATGTGGCTGCTGCGTAAGAAAGTCAATGCCCTGTGGATCATCGTTGGCTTCTTCGTCATCGGTATCGTGGGCTACGCTATCGGCCTGCTGGGTCTGTAATATCTGCTGTTCGCCGGGGGCCCTGTGCCCCCGGTTTTTTTATCTGGAGGCTTAATGACCGTAACGGACCTGATACTGGTACTTTTCATTCTTGCGCTGCTGGCATTCGCCATTTACGACCAGTTCATCATGCCTCGCCGTCATGGCGCTACCCTACTCTCCGTCCCGCTACTGCGCCCAGGCCGCGTAGACAGCGTGATATTCGTCGTGCTGATTGTCATTCTGGTTTATAACAACGTCACCCACCACGGCGCAATAATGACCACCTGGTTATTATGCGCGCTGGCGCTGATGGGGTTTTATCTGTTCTGGATCCGCAGCCCCAAAATTATTTTCAAAACGGAAGGCTTTTTCTTCGCCAATGCGTGGATTAAATACAGCCGCATCCAGAAAATGAATTTATCCGAGGATGGCGTACTGGTGATGCAATTAGAGCAGCGCCGTCTTCTTGTGCGGGTCAAAAATATTGATGACCTGGAAAAGATCTACAATCTTCTCATTAACAATCAATGAGTTAAAATATAGCCATCGCTATAACTGTGTTATATTCAAACAGTCGTAATATAGCGTTGGCTATGTTTATTCCGCCAAATGACTTCCTATTTTTTAACTTCTTGATTACGCAATAAATCTAAATGAAAATCGTTATCATTAAACGATAAAATATGCAATAGCAAGAGTTGTTTTATATTCTAAAAATATGTTAAGGTTGCGCCCGTCGTTGGGGAGTAGCTGATTTCCACTTGCTGGGAATGTACGTGTCAACATACTCGTTGCAAAACGTGGTGCGTACGGATTACGTCAGTAGTCAAGCGAGACCATAGACGCATTTACTGCTGATTACTGGGGGCAGGAATGTGTCGTATGGAAACTTCCCGGTCTGGACACGCTCATGAATTTAACCGCCACTATCCTCCTTGCCTTAGGCATGTCAATGGATGCATTCGCAGCATCAATTGGTAAAGGCGCAACCCTGCATAAACCTAAATTCTCTGAAGCCCTGCGCACCGGTCTTATTTTTGGTGTGATTGAAATGCTGACGCCGCTTATTGGCTGGGGGCTGGGCATGCTGGCCAGCCGCTTCGTCATGGAATGGAGCCACTGGGTCGCGTTTGTGCTGTTGGTATTCCTCGGTGGACGTATGATCGTCGAGGGCGTCCGTGGCGATGACGACGAAGAAGAAAAAGAAGCGCCGCGCCGTCACGGCTTCTGGCTACTGGTCACCACGGCCATCGCCACCAGCCTCGATGCAATGGCCGTCGGCGTAGGCCTGGCATTCCTTCAGGTCAACATCCTGGCGACCGCTTTCGCTATCGGCTGCGCCACCTTCCTGATGTCGACGCTGGGTATGATGGTAGGCCGTTTCATCGGCCCGCTGCTGGGTAAACGAGCCGAAATTCTTGGCGGGATTGTGCTGATCGCGATTGGCGCGCAGATCCTCTACGCCCACTTTATGGGTTAATCAGCCTCTCGCTGCCAGGCGTGGATGGCAAAATCCGTCTGGCAGTCAAACTGGCTGCGCTGCTTAAGTGCATCCCACACGTCCGGCTTCGCCCGCCACGCAAACGGCGTCATCTGTAATAGCGTAACCGCTTCACTGCCGGTCAACGCCATCGGATAGGCCAGCGCTTCATGGCTGTGCAGCGTAAAACCCTCAATCACTTCCGAATGCGGCGCATGCAGCTGCACTTCGCTGTAGATTAATCCCTTCAGTTCGACCAGATGACGTGGGCCGGGCGTCACGGTAATGACCCACCCTCCAGGCTTCACCACGCGCTTCAGTTCCAGCGGATTACACGGGGCATAAATGCGGATCACCGCGTCCATGCAGCCGTCGGCAAACGGCAGACGCTGGCTGGAGGCGACGCAGAAATTCACCTGCGGATAACGCTTCGCGCCGTAGCGAACCGCCGTTTTCGACACATCGAGCCCCCACGTTTCCTGCGCTTCAGCGGCGAACGCGTGGGTGTAGTAGCCTTCACCACAGCCGATATCCAGTACCTGCCGCGGCGCAATCATGCGTAGCTTATCGCAAACGGCATCGCGCAGCGGCTGATAGTGCCCGGCATCGAGAAACGCGCGTCGCGCCTGCATCATCTCAGCGCTGTCGCCCGGATCGCGGGAGCGCTTATGCTGGACCGGCAGGAGGTTGACGTAGCCCTCTTTCGCCCGGTCAAACTGGTGGTGCTGCGGGCAAAGGTAACTATTGCCGCTGCGCGTGAGCGGCGCGTGGCAGAGCGGACAACTGTAGGACATAGCAACTCCGGCTTGATAACAAAGGGCGAAGTGTACCGCTATTCTGGCAGCGGCGGAAGGTAAAGCGAGGGGGAAATCGCAGGGGGTATAAATGATAAAGCCCCGCAATTGCGAGGCTTTATGTCTGATAATGTTGCGCTTGCGCGCCGCAAGATCAGTGGTCGTCGAATCAGATAGCGGTTACGTTAACAGCCGCTGGGCCTTTCTGGCCGTCCTGAATTTCGAACTCAACGTTCTGACCTTCAGCCAGAGTTTTGAAGCCGTTACCCTGGATTGCAGAGAAGTGTACGAATACATCTTTGCTGCCGTCAGCCGGAGTAATGAAACCAAAACCTTTAGACTCGTTGAACCACTTAACTTGACCTTTAATCTTTGCCATTTGCAAAATTCCTTAGAGTGTTTTCTGCGCCCGCAGGCGTTTTCATAGATAAAACTGAGACATGACTGCATGAGGCACTAATATAAGGTTCGGCAGAGAAGCGGTATCAACGTCAACGTGTTTACTCAGAACTTCTTTACTGATAATGCCATACATAAACAGAACTGTACCTCGTTTAACCCAAAACGTGTTATCACATACAACGTAAATAATGGCAAGCCATTTTTAAACGCGAGTCGATCGGCCGCACAAATCCCAACAAATCATTTGCTCACCGGCGCTTTTCCACCGACAAGAATGCGCTGCAGGTCTTTGCCAGACAGCCTGATACGTGACCTAGCCTACGGTAACGTAAGACTTTTTTAACATAGACCAACTTTTATCCTGCGTCCAGATTTTGCCTACCGCTTCATAAAAAATTTATATCGTTAGATTATTTTCGCTATAACTTTCATGCCCGCCGGTTTACCGGCTAGTTATAAGGCGTTCTTCTGTTGCCGCCCCTTCTCAGGACGTACTGCTTAATTGCGCTAACTATATTGCACCAAAATAATGATCGTTTCGTGACATTGCTTCATGATTAGGCAATAAAAACGTTTCGCTATTATGATTTGCATTATGCAAGCCGGGATTGCCTGGTTATTAAGCGACGCTACAACATTAATACCATCGATAATAATGTTGAGTTAAATAGAAAACATCAATGAATGATAAATAACAACAACATAAGGTTAGATCTTCAGCAGGAGGAATATCGGTGAAGCGCGCTCAACCACGTTTGCGCAAAATCATGCCAACGGCGCGCAAAGGTGACGAACAGTGATGGGGGGATGGAGTACGCACCGCTTTGGTGCAGCGCGTTGCGGTCCGGCAGCCCATTGCAGGCTGCGCGGTGTCATCACGCAAAGTGTTTATCGCTCGGCAACCAGGCGAATAAAATCATCTTTGTCGTCTTCTTCTACTTCTTCAGCTTTTGGCGCGTCTTCTTCTTTCTTCTCGGGCTCGTTTGCTTCGCACAGACGACGCAGCAGCGCATTCTGGCGCTTTTGCTGATCGAGCAGCGATTCAAGGAGTTCGATTTGCTCGTTAGCGCGGGAGCTGGCGCGGTTCACAAAGAACCACAGAACCAGGCCGACTAACAGCAGCAGGAAGGATAACGCCAGAGATGCCAGATTTAATGCCCCAGAACTTACAAGATCACTCATTTTACCACCTCAAAAGGAACGATCTATTCTACCACTCACATTACGGAAGGAAATGCTGCCGGCAAAAATGTTTTACCAGGGTATAAACCGGTTAATGCTGCAAATTCCGCTGAAAAACTGAACGTCCTGATCGCACATCACGTTGATCATCTGTGTCCAGAGCAGCAGGCAGGCGGCAATCACGAGTATCAGTAATACCCACCGAAACTTTTTCACTCCACTCTCCGCATGAATTCTTATTCAGATGCAACCAAATTAGCATGCTAACCTTAAACCGCGGCTAACTGTAATGGCATCTCGTGCTTTTAGGAATCATAGACTTGTATCAATGCGTTATCACGTTACGGTAGTATTGATGATAGATATAATAGAAGAGGAATGTTTATGCGCTTGTTAATCAGAACCATCGTTTGCCTGGTCATTATCGCGATTGGGGTTCTTTTGAGCGGCTACGGCGTGCTGGCGGGAAGCCAGAAGACCGCCGGTGGGTTAGGACTACAGTGTAAATATCTGACCGCAGAGGGATTTAGCACCGCATTTTATCTGCACGGTGACAACGGCGTTGTCGGCCGTCCGAGCTGCCCGCTGCTGCGCAAAAGCGTTAGCGTCGTCGATCAAGGCTAACGCCAGACGTAAAAAAACCGGCTATTTGCCTGATACCTGTCAGTTAAGCTAAATTCGTAGGTCGGATAAGCAAAGCACCCTCCGGCACACTGCGCTGATTGCCGGATGGCAGCGTAAACGCCTTATCCGGCCGACCGTTCCAGCTTCTGAATTCAACGCCTTAACTGACCAGCATTAGGCTATTTGCCGGTTTTTTTTCATTTCACCATCAGAATGGGTAATCGTTATAACCCATTTGTTCGGAAATTTTACGCGCCGCAGTATGCAACATCTCGACATACTCATGCAGACGTTCTTCAGAGAAACGTAGCGTCGGGAACGAGATACTCAGCCCGGCGATGACCACGCCAAAACGGTCGAATACCGGCACACCGATACAGCGCAGCCCTTCTTCCTGCTCTTCGTTATCTTCACCGTAGCCCTGCTTGCGCACCTGCTCGAGCACGGTAATCAGCTCGTCGGTATTCGCAATCGTACGCTCGGTACTGCACTTATACTCCACGCCTTCAAGAATCTGACGCACTTCAGCCGTATCGCGCCAGGCCAGCAGCACTTTCCCGATTGCCGTACTGTACAGCGGGTTACGACGACCGACGCGGGAATACATACGCAGGTTATACATGGAGTCGATTTTGTGAATGTAGACAATGCTGTCTTCATCCAGCGCGCCCAGGTGGATGGTCTCTTTCGTCAGACGAGAGAGTTCACGCATCTGGATGTCGGCACTGCGGATCAGGTCGACGTTTTGCAGCGCACGTGCGCCAAGCTCAAACAGCTTCAGGGTCAGCGAATACTTCTCGGACTCCCCTTCCTGGGCAACGTAGCCCAACGATTTCATGGTTTGCAAAAAGCGATAAACGGTGCTTTTCGACATCATGACGCGCTGCGAAAGTTCAGTAATGCCAATCTCGCGTTCTTCGCCAAGTGCCTGCAGGATACCAAATACCTTTAGTACCGAAGAGACAGAATCTGGCTGTTTGTCCAAATCTGCTGCTGACATTTATCACCTCATCGCAACTGTTTTATAAATATTAGAACCGGTTTTTATTATAATTTCGCAAGGCCGCCGTAGCAATGAAACTTCTGTGACCTGGTTACAAATCTTCGACATTCAATTGATTAATCAATGCTAGAATCATTCTCCGGTTAATAATTTCATCATAAACAAATTCCCACATGACTAAAAACATGATTGATGGCCTGCCGTTGCCTCAGCGCTACGGTGCCATTTTGACGATTGTCATCGGCATTACGATGGCCGTTCTCGACGGAGCCATCGCCAACGTTGCGCTGCCGACCATCGCCAGCGACCTGAACGCGTCGCCCGCAGCGTCCATCTGGATCGTGAATGCCTATCAAATTGCTATCGTCATCTCCCTGCTGTCTCTTTCTTTTCTTGGCGATATGATTGGCTATCACCGTATCTATAAAGCAGGGCTGGTCGTTTTCACCCTCACCTCGCTGCTGTGCGCGTTCTCGCATTCGCTGGAAATGCTGACCCTCGCGCGTATCGCCCAGGGCTTTGGCGGCGCAGCGCTGATGAGCGTCAACACGGCATTAATTCGTCTGATTTACCCGCAGCGCCAGCTTGGGCGCGGGATGGGGATCAACTCATTTGTCGTGGCGGTATCCTCGGCGGCAGGCCCGACGATTGCCGCCGCAATTCTATCGCTGGCCTCCTGGCAGTGGCTGTTTCTGATTAACGTACCGCTCGGCATTATTGCCTGGCTGTTAGCCGTACGCTTCCTGCCATCAAATGCCAGCCACAGCGATAAACCGCGTTTCGATCTGCCGAGCGCAGTCATGAATGCACTGACCTTCGGCCTGTTGATTACCGCACTCAGTAGCTTTGCCCAGGGGCAGTCGACCACACTGGTGCTGGCCGAAGTGGTCGCGCTGCTGGTCATTGGCTTCTTCTTCGTTCGCCGCCAGCTGCGCCTCCCGGTGCCGCTGCTGCCGGTTGATCTGCTGCGTATTCCGCTGTTTTCGCTGTCAATCTGCACATCGATATGTTCGTTCTGTGCGCAAATGCTGGCGCTGGTCTCCCTGCCGTTCTTTTTACAGACCGTTGTCGGGCGTAGCGAAGTGGAAACCGGTCTGCTGTTAACGCCATGGCCGCTGGCTACCATGGTAATGGCCCCGCTGGCGGGCTATCTGATTGAGCGGGTTCACGCGGGGCTGCTTGGGGCGTTAGGGATGGGGGTGATGGCCTGTGGGCTGTTTGCGCTGGCGCTGCTGCCCGCATCGCCGAGCGACCTCGATATCATCTGGCGTATGCTGCTGTGTGGCGCAGGCTTTGGTCTGTTCCAGTCGCCCAACAACCACACGATTATCGCTTCCGCGCCGCGCAACCGCAGCGGCGGCGCCAGCGGCATGCTGGGCACTGCTCGGCTGCTTGGTCAGAGCACCGGCGCCGCGCTGGTTGCACTGATGTTTAACCTCTTTGGCAACGGCGGCACCCACGTCTCTTTGCTGCTGGCAGGCGCGCTCGCGGTCATTGCTACGCTGTTCAGCGGCCTGCGCGTAACGCAGCCGCGCGCCCAAAGCTAACCCGCATTATCCAGACGATACCCGCCGCCGACCTAACAGGCCGGTATCGTCCACCGCCTCCAGCAGATTATTTTTGAAGATAAACAGGCAGGCCTCATTAAAGTTCTCCACGCCAAGACGCTCAGACAGTTCTGTTCGCTGACGATAAAGTCCCCGTGCCGACGTATTTAACGCATCGGCCACCTCCTCCATGGTTCTCCCGGCCATTAAAAGACGCAGCATGCGCTTTTCGCAAGCGCTGAGCGCCAGGTTCTCTAACCAGACCGGCGTCAAACGACGGCTTTTCATATTTAACAGCAGCGTAAACAGCGCGGCCGTATCCGTCGGCGCGAGTAGGCTGTGTAAAAATACCTTCATATTTAGCATCTCGGCTTCACGATAGCGCATATCCAGCATGATACAGGAGATCGGTTTTTTCGAGCGCATGGCATCAAGGATCAGATAGTCATAGCAGTGGAGCGGCGACCGGCTATCAATCAATCATGTACAGGATCTTTAGCTACAACCAATTGAAATAGATAGAAAAAAGGCTTCGTTTGTGATCTGATTTAATCGCAAAAAAAAACCGACACGCCCGAAGCCATGACTATAATCAATGCAACCCAGTACCTCAAGCAACTTCTTAGCTCTTCTGAACTCAACCGGATCGGTAAATTTACCGGTTTTTGTCAGCGACTCCGGGATATCCAGCCTGCGAGACTACTCCCGGCTCTGCTCTCAGGGCTTGGTTGCGACAAGGTGGATGGTATTGCTGGTTTGCATCGCCATTTCAATGCGTTGCAGCTCCATGATACTGACCAAATAGCGTATAAACCCTTTCACAACCAGTTACGCAAGCAGGGTTTTCCCTTGTTCATGCGCGCACTGGTTGAACGAGCCATCGCCTTACGCCTCAAGGAGTGTCTACCGGACGCCCACGGACTGGCAGGCTTTGAGCAGGTACTGCTGCAGGACGGGTCGTCATTCGCGTTACATCCGCAATTGGCAGAACATTTCCCGGGCCGATTCAATAAGCACAGCCCCGCTGCGGTAGAGTGTCATATGACCATGTCCTTGCTGGACCAGTCGCCGATATCGATGAGTATCACGGCGGATACCGAATCGGAGCGCAAGCATCTTCCGGCCGCAAATTCGTTAAATAACAAACTGTTATTGGCGGATGCCGGTTACATCAGCCGCGAGTACTTTGCTGATGTGACCAAAGCCAAAGGAAGCTATCTGGTCAGAGGGAGTCAAAATCTCAATCCCAAAGTACAGGCAGCTTACCGACAGGACGGCAGGGAAATGCCCAAGTTACTCGGAAAAAAGCTCAAGGATATCGATCGGAGAAGCTGCAGAGCCGAGGTTCTGGATCTGGATGTGAGTTCGGGAAAGTATAAATATCGACTCATAAGACGTTGGTTTGCAGAGGAAAAACGGTTCTGTATATGGATGACCAATCTTCCGCGTGAGCGATGGCCAGCCGAGAAGGTGATGGCATTGTATCGTTGCCGTTGGCAGATCGAACTGTTGTTCAAAGAGCTGAAATCACATAACCGGTTGAAGGCGTTCGCGACACGACAAAAAGCGATAGCGGAAGGCTTGATCTGGGCTAGTTTGCTGGCCTTGCTGGTCAAACGTCGGCTGGCGCTGACGCTGATTGGCAGCGCGGAGTTATCGATGCTGAAGATTGCCAAAAACAGCGCGCTTTGGTTAATGCCGATATTGGCGAGCATCATCCATGGTGCGTGGCAGGAAATAACAGAGAAGTTGGAGTGGGCAATGGTGTATTTATCCAAAAACGGCAAAAAGAGTAGGCAGAGAAAATCCAAGCAAAACAACACGTTAGACGGTATTATTAATTCGCTTGCCGCTTAAGGTTCTGTACATGATCAATCAATACTGAATACTCATCGGCACCACCATCAAATACCTTACGGTCGATCGAATCTAACTGGATAATATCAGGAAACAACAGTTCAATGCCTCTGACGAGGTAGCTGTCTTGCGTGACGAGCAGTATAGATGTTGCCACAAATCATCCCTTATACATTAAAGCAGGAACATCCTTTCAGGAGAAAAGACAACCTCCATTGCATGGCTTATTATAATGGTGACAAACGCGATTAATTTGATTCCCTCTCTCCGTCATATCAAGCACACACCACCTGCAGCACAGTAATGACGAGTCGTAATTATAATTAAAAAACAACCACAGAAAAGATGCCGATTATAAGATTAAGATTTTTTGTCATAAAACATCCTAAATATTAGCGGATAAAATGTCTTTTTCTTCGACGAGACGCGCATGACACAACGACAAGAATTAATACTTGAAAACCAACAAAATAGATCATTATCAATAGTTTAAAAATAAAAAACATGCTGAGATAAATCATAAGATTGCAGCCATCTACAGATAAATCCTAAAATATAGCAGCCATTTGTCGTATATTTATCGCCAAACATATCAGGTGTATATTAGCGTTCACACGGCCCGATCACGAGGAAAATTCATTATTACCTAAAGGTAAGTTAGACACTGCAAAAGAACAATCGCGTCATCACCATTATTACCTTTCCCTGAATCAGGATTGAAAGGCAGCCACGTTTTGTCATGGACTCTGGATACAGCTATGGTAAATAGATATGGATAGTTCGTTTCAACACAATAAAGCGCACGGTTATCTCAACTCGGCATTATCGCTTTCAGTTAGCCTGATATTACTCATTCCGAATCTGGTTCACGGCGCTGAATCCATATATGAACAAAAGATTCAGCAGGCAGGTAACGGTAATTATCGGCCATTTCTTATTTACGTTCAGCGCTATCAGCAGCATCGCGCCTTAAATGCCGAGCAGGTGGCCGACTGGTTACAGGTTGCATTATGGGCCGGAGACGACCGGGACGTCATTCACCTCTGGCAGCGCTATCAGGTGTATATGCCGCTGCCAGCGCGCGGGCTTGCGGCCGCGGCGCAGGCCGCCCGAAACCTTCAGCAGTGGCAAACGGCACTATTGCTATGGCAGCAGGCGCTGACGCTGGCACCCAATAAGGATGACTACCGTATTGGTTACATCAAAACGCTGGCCGACGCCCGTCAGGATACCCTGGCGCTGGAAGCCGCGCGCGGTTTGCTCGCCGAAAGCCCTACCCCAGCGCATCGGCAAACGCTCGCCTATGTGTATCAACAGCAGGGAAAAGAGTGGGATCGGCTGTTAAACGATACCCTCGCGCTCACCCAGAACTCCCGTGATAGCGCGTTGCTTAGCGAGTGGGTAACGGCATTAAGCCGCAACCGCGTTGATACGCCCGCGCAAAGACATGCTTCTGAAGCGAAGCTTTCGCCTGCCCAACAACGGCAATTGGATCTCAACGCGGTGGCTGAAATCGTGCGTCTTGCCGTGCTCCCTACGCGTACTGAGCGCGAGCGCTACCATCTGGCACAGCAGGCGCTCAGCCGCTACGAGGCGCTGCTAACACGCTGGAAAAATAATCCTGACGCGCAGATGGACATTCTACGTGCCCGTATCGACCGGCTTGGCGCACTCTACGCCAATGCCGATTACCCGGGAGTTACCCATGAATATCTTGCGCTGGCCGCCGCACATCAGGCCATCCCCGACTGGGCCATCGGCTGGGTCATTTCGGCCTATCTGGAACAACAAGATGTCGCCGCCGCCCAGACGCTTCTCGCCCGGTACCCCGGTTATGTCCCGGATGCGGAGGATGAGCAAAACGAACTGTTCTTCTCTTTACTGGATACTGGTCAATACCCTGCTGCGCGGCAATACGTGGACCGCGTCATGCAACATGCCCCTTGGGCTCGCTATAACCCCGGCGATCCCAGCGCGCAGCCTAATGACCTCTGGCTTATCGGCCAATCGCTCAACGTCCAGTATCTGACGGCAAGCAACGCGCTGGCGCAGGCACAAACCCTTGCCCGGCAGTTGGCCGATTCCGCACCGGGGAATCAGGGTTTGCAGATTGATTACGCCACCGTATTGCAGGCCCGCGGCCAACCCAGAAGCGCCGAACGCAGGCTCAAAATGGCTGAAGCGCTGGAGCCGACCAATATTGCGCTGGAAAGCCAGCAGGCCTACATCGCCATGGATCTGCATGAGTGGCGACAGATGGATTTACTGACGGATGATGTTATCGCCCGTACGCCAAAAGATCGCAGTGCACAAAAGCTGGCGAGGATGCGCGATATTCAGCATTTTTCCGAGCTACGCGTTAACGCCACTAAAGGGCTGTATTCCGACAACCCGATCAGCGGCTCCCGCGATCTGTCCTGGGATGCCACGCTCTACGGCCCGCCCATGGCGGACAGCTGGCGGCCTTTTGCGGGCACCCGCTTTGCGCAAGGCCATTTTGATGAAGGTAACGGTTCCGCCCATCACCTGTTTGGCGGCCTGGAGTGGCGGCCACGCGATTTTAGGGGAGAAATCGAGCTCTCCAGCAACCACTTTCACGGAGGCAGCAAGCCCGGCGGACGTATTATCGGCGAGTATCGCCCGGTCGATAGCTGGCAGTTTGGCGGCGAACTGGAGCGTATCTCGCGCTCCACGCCGCTGCGGGCGCTGCGCAATGGCATCAGCGCTAATCGGGCTGCCGCTTCGGTACACTGGTATCAGAACGAGCAGCGTAACTATCGCCTCAGCGCCGCTTACAGTGATTTCTCTGACGGTAACCGTCGACAGGAATACAACATAACCGGCGAAGAGCGGATATGGCAGCGGCCTTCAATGACGCTCACCCTCGGGCCAGAAATATCCTGCAGCACCAACAGCCGTGCAGACACGCTGTATTACAACCCTTCCAGGGATCTCGCTACGGCGGCTTCGCTGACCCTTGACCACGAGATGTATCGACATTACGACACGCTCTGGAGCCAACAAATCCTCGCTGGCGGCGGCGTTTACTGGCAGAAGCAACAATCCCCTGGCGCTATCACTCTCCTCGGCTACGGGCAGCGTATCCAGTGGAATAACGTTCTCGATACCGGGCTGATGCTCAATTGGGATAAACGCCCTTACGACGGCAAACGGGAAAGCAATCTCGCCGTCACCTTTGATGCAACTTTACGGTTTTAAGGATGAATATGCTGAATATACGTCTCCGTATCAGCCTGGTAGCCCTCGGCTGGCTATGCCTGAGCGCAGCCGTCTGCGCTCAAGCGGTACCGTTTATCGCCCCACGGGATCGCTCCCCGCTGGCTGCCAGCCAGCCGTGGCCGAAAAATCATTTTCTGGTGCTGGGTTATCACGACGTTGAAGATGATGTTGCCGATCAGCGTTATCTGGCCGTTCGCACCAGCGCGCTCAATGAACAGATAAGCTGGCTGCTGCACAACGGTTATCACGCCGTCAGCGTGCAGGATATTATCGATGCGCACGCATCGCGCAAGACATTGCCGCCGAAGGCTTTCTTACTGAGCTTCGATGATGGATACAGCAGCTTTTACACCCGCGTCTGGCCTCTGCTGAAGGCATGGAACGTCCCCGCACTATGGGCACCTGTCGGTAGCTGGGTGGATACGCCCGCCGGGCAGAAGGTCAATTTCGGCGGGTTGATGACGCCGCGCGATCGCTTCGCCACCTGGCAGATGGTGCAAGAAGTGAGCCGTTCATCATTGGTTGAAGTGGGGGCGCATACCTGGGCCTCACATTACGGTCTTCCGGCTAACCCGCAGGGAAGCCTGGAACCGGCGATTGCCAATCGGTTTTACGATCGGAAAAGCGGCCGCTATGAAACCGACCAACAATTTACCCAGCGCATTAGCGAGGACGTGCGCAAAGTGACCGAGAAAATCAGCTCGGTGACGGGAAAAGCGCCGCGTGCCTGGGTTTGGCCTTACGGCGAAGCCAACGGCGTCACGCTGGCAATAGCTAAAAAACAGGGGTATCAACTGGCCTTTACGCTGGCCGACGGCCTTGGCGATGCACGCAATATCGACAACATTCCGCGCATGCTGATTTCAGGAAACCCCTCGCTGAAAGCCTTTGCCAGCATGGTTACGCAGGCGCAGGAACCGGAGGTGGTGCGAGTGATGCACGTCGACCTCGACTATCTCTACGACCCGGATATTGCCCAGCAAACCCGGAATATCGACAGGCTGGTGCAGCGGGTCTACGACATGAAAATCAGCCACGTTTTTTTACAGGCGTTTTCCGATCCGCAGGGCGATGGCAACGTGAAAGCGCCCTATTTCCCGAATCGCTGGCTCCCCGTGCGGGCCGATCTGTTTAACTTCGTCTCCTGGCAGCTTCAGACTCGTGGCAGGGTTAAGGTGTTCGCCTGGATGCCGGTGCTGGCCTTCAACCTCGCGCCCCCCCTTCCCCGCGTACAGCGCTGGGATCCGCAGAGCGGTCGCACGCTGACGGCCACTGAGCCTTATATCAGGCTGTCACCGTGGAACACGCAGGCGCGCCGCCAGATAACGGATCTCTACGAAGACCTGGCCCGCTACGCTCCGTTCAACGGCATTCTGTTCCACGATGATGCGGTGTTAAGTGATTTTGAGGATGCCGGACCGGAAGCCCTCAGCGCATGGCGACAAACCGGTTCAACCACCGCTATCGCGGAGATGGCGCACAGCCCCGCCGCACAAGAAGCGTGGACCCGTTTCAAAAGTCAGGCGCTCACCGCCTTCACGCTTCAGTTAAGCCAGGCCACGCAGCGCATTCGCGGTCCACAGATACAGACCGCGCGTAATATTTTTGCCCTACCGTTGCTTGAACCGAAAAGCGAAACCTGGTTTGCCCAGAATCTTGACGATTTTCTTGCCGCCTATGACTGGACGGTACCCATGGCCATGCCGCTGATGGAGTCGATTTCGCCCGCACAAAGCCATGCCTGGCTGTCGCAGTTGGTACGCACGGTGGCAGCACGCCCTGGCGCGCTGAACAAAACCATTTTCGAACTGCAGGCCAAAGACTGGAACCAACGACAGCAAAACGCCGTTCCTGACGCCCTACTGGTGAAGTGGATGCAGGTGCTTCAGCTCAACGGCGTGAAAAACTATGGCTATTACCCCGACGATTTCATTAATAACCAGCCCGATATTTCTCATATTCGGCCCGCGTTCTCTTCGTACTGGTACCCAAACAATGACTGATCGCCTTATTGCTTTTTGTATTTTAGGACTGGTATTGGGTCTGCCGCTGGGCGTCGCGGCCATTTTTACCGGTGAACTGATTCTCGATTTCGTCTTCTTCTGGCCGCTGTTTATGTCCGTACTGTGGGTGACCGGCGGCCTTTACTTCTGGTTCCAGCTCGAACGTCACTGGCCGTGGCGTGATGAAATGCCGCCGCCCGAACTCAGCGGCGAGCCGCTGATATCTATTCTGATTCCCTGTTTTAACGAAGGGAAAAATGCGCGAGAAACCATCGCCGCCGCGCTGGCGCAGCGGTATCGGCACCTTGAGGTGATCGCCATCAACGACGGTTCATCGGATAACACCGCCGAGGTGCTTGAGCAGCTTGCGCACGAGCAGCCGCACCTGCGGGTCATTCATCTGGCAGAAAATCAGGGTAAGGCCGTGGCGCTAAAAGCCGGTGCAGCGGCGGCCAGAGGCGATCTGCTGGTGTGTATCGACGGCGATGCGCTGCTCGACCGCGATACGGCGGCCTATCTGGTCGCCCCGCTGATTCAGTATCCGCACGTTGGCGCGGTCACCGGCAATCCGCGAATTCGCACGCGATCTACGCTGATTGGCCGCATTCAGGTTGGCGAGTTTTCCTCCATTATCGGTCTTATCAAGCGAACGCAGCGCATATATGGCCGGGTATTTACCGTATCCGGCGTCATTGCGGCTTTCCGCCGACAGGCGCTGGCCGACGTCGGCTACTGGAGCCCCGATATGATCACCGAGGACATCGATATCAGTTGGAAACTACAGCTACGCCATTGGGACATTTTTTTTGAACCACGCGCGTTGTGCTGGATCCTGATGCCCGAAACGCTAAAAGGACTTTGGAAGCAGCGGCTACGCTGGGCGCAGGGCGGCGCAGAGGTTTTCTGGGTCAACCTGCGCAAGTTATTTTGTTGGGAACACCACCGCATGTGGCCGCTATTTGCAGAATACACGCTCTCTACGCTGTGGGCTTTCGCCTACGCGGTGACGGTGCTGCTGTTTGTGCTCAGCTACCTCGCGCCGCTTCCGGAAAATCTGGCCGTCAAAAGCCTGTTTCCACCGGAGTTCACCGGACTGCTGCTGGGGGTGATGTGTCTGCTGCAGTTCGCCGTCAGCCTGTTTATCGAACGTCGCTATGAAAAACAGGTTGCAACCTCCCTGTTCTGGGTTATCTGGTTTCCGATGGTGTACTGGATGATAGGCATGCTCACCACTGTCGTCGCGTTCCCCAAAGTCATGCTGAAACGCCAGCGCGCCCGTGCACGCTGGGTGAGTCCCGATCGTGGAAAAGGAAGAATGTCATGAGCGAGCATTGCGTTATCTTAACCGAACACCGCCTGCTGCCCCGCTGCTTTGATGCAGTATTAACGTTGATCGCCTGGTGTGGCTTTCTGTTTTTCCTTTATGTCAATCTGGTGATGAAGCTGACGGAAAGCAGCGGTCAGCGCTGGGATACCGCCATCGAAGCATTCAATACGCTGCTGGTGTACCTGCTGATTGCCGTCGCCAACGGCTGGCTATTGATTATCTGGTATCAGTACAACCGCCGACGAACGCATGCCCGACGTCATGCTCGCCTGGCGTCGCTGGAAAATGACGAACTTGCCAGGAGCTTTAATATTGCGCCGCAGATGATTTCGGAGCTGAGCCAGTACAACCTGCTTACGGTCTATCACGATAACATCGGCCGGATTATTGATTTAAAGGCAGAGCCGCCGCAAAACCGCGGCTAAAAAAAAGCCAGCCCGTGACTGACGGGCTGGCTTCATTTTCGGCAACGCCGATTACTTCATGTATTCGCCGCTGCGCAGCGCTTCAATACGTTTATCCAACGGCGGGTGAGTCATGAACATTTCGCTCAGCGACTTCGACTTACCGTTGATGCAGAATGCCATCATGCTGCTGGCCTCCTGCGGCTCATAGCTTGTTTTCAGGCGCTGCAGCGCCGCGATCATTTTCTCACGGCCAACCAGCTTCGCCGAACCGGCATCTGCGTGGAATTCACGATAGCGCGAGAACCACATGGTGATAATGCTTGCCAGAATACCGAACACCAGCTCCAGCACCGTTGCCACCGCGAAGTAAATCAGCGGGTTGCCGTTACTGCTCTCTTCGCCGTCGTCGCGGTTACCGCCGAGGAAACCGGCTGCAATCTGCGCAATCACGCGGGAGATAAAGATAACAAAGGTGTTCACGATACCCTGAATCAACGTCATGGTAACCATATCACCATTAGCGATGTGGCTGATTTCATGCGCGATAACCGCCTCAGCTTCGTCACGGCTCATGTTCTGCAACAGGCCGGTGCTCACGGCGACCAGCGATGCATCACGGCGCGCGCCGGTGGCAAAGGCGTTAATATCCGGCGCATGGTAAAGCGCAACCTGCGGCATAGCGATACCCACCTGCTGCGCCTGGCGGGCAACGGTTTCCATCAGCCAGCGTTCCTGCTCATTACGCGGCTGTTCAATGACCTCGCCGCCCACCGACTTCAGCGCCATCCACTTAGACATCATCAACGACACAATGGAACCGCCAAAACCAAATAGCAGCGCCATAATCAGCAGACCGGTCATGCTGCTCGACTGAATTCCCGTCAGGCTTAGCACCAGCCCAAATACGACCATCACCGCCAGGTTGGTCATCAGGAAGAGCGCGATTCGCATCATAATTTACTTTTAACCTCTTTTTAACAAAACGCACTATGCGATTACCCATATCGTATGGGTAATCCGGGAATTTTCAACGATTACGTGAGGCTAAGTCACGAGAAAGACACAACTTTACATTTTGTAGCATCGTTGTTTACGAGAAGCTGCGGGAGATAAAAAAACAGGCACAATTGCTTGTGCCTGTTGGGGGGTTACTTGCTTGCCGCCGGCTGTTCAGCGGAGGTCGCCTTCTCCAGCTTCGACAGGTCAATAGCGATATTGACCGTCTCATCCAGATACGGATCCGGCTCTTTATAATCCTTCGGCAGATCGTCAAGTTTCTTGATTGACGGTTTACCTTCACGCTTGTAGCGATCGTTTACGCGCGCCAGTCGCGTCGCATCATCTTCCTCGTTCTCTTTGTTACGCTGGGCGTAGTTGAGAGAAACGATGCTGCGCTTGTCCTTCAGCGCATTGAAATGTGCGATATCTTTCGCGATGTACTGGAACTCAGGATCTTTGGCAATACGATCGGCATGCAGCTTCAGCAGCTGCGGCTCGAACGGTGCCATATCGCCCGACTTCACGTAGGTGGCTGCGTTGATGCTGTCCCACGGCAGCGCGTTATCCTCGAACTTCTCGCCGGTTTCGGTCTCTTCGGTACCGGTCGGCATCATGATGTCCGGGGTGACGCCTTTACGCTGCGTACTGCCGCCGTTAATGCGGTAGAACTTCTGAATGGTGTACTGGACGGAGCCCAATGCCGGCCATTCAGGGCGCAGCATCTGATCGTAGATACGATTCAGCGAACGATACTGCTGCACGGTGCCTTTACCGAAGGTCGGTTCGCCGACGATCAGCGCGCGGCCGTAGTCCTGCATCGCCGCAGCGAAGATTTCCGACGCCGAGGCGCTGAAGCGGTCAACCAGCACCACTAGCGGGCCTTTGTAGTAAACGACGCCGTCGTTGTCGCTATCTTCGCGCACCTTACCGTTATTATCGCGCACCTGCACCACCGGGCCGGACGGAATAAACAGACCGGAAAGCGAAACCGCTTCGGTCAGCGCACCGCCGCCGTTGCTACGCAGATCGATAATAATGCTGCTGACGTTCTGTTTTTCCAGCTTCTGCAGCTGTACCTTGACGTCTTCGGTCAGGCCAACGTAGAAGCCAGGAATATCCAGAACCCCCACTTTCTCGTTGCCGGTACCTTTGATCGTCATTTTCACCGCGCGGTCTTCCAGACGGATGCGCTCGCGGGTCAGCGTCACAATACGCGTTTTAGAGCCTTTACCGGCCGGCAGGATCTCCAGGCGCACCTTGCTGCCCTTCGGCCCTTTAATCAGCGCGACCACATCATCAAGACGCCAGCCGATGACATCTATCATCCCTTTACCCGACTGGCCCACGCCGACGATGCGATCGCCTACGCTAATGGCCTTGCTTTTCGCCGCCGGGCCGCCAGCCACCATGGAGTTAATCACGGTGTAATCGTCGTCCATTTGCAGCACCGCGCCAATCCCTTCAAGAGACAGGCTCATCTCGGTATTGAACTGTTCGGTGTTGCGCGGTGAAAGGTAGTTGGTGTGCGGGTCGATCTCGCGGGCGAACGACGTCATCGCCAATGAGAACACGTCTTCGCTGTTGGTTTGCGCCAGGCGACGGATCGCGAACTTATAGCGTCGCGCCAGGGTGTCGTGAATTTCTTTGTCGTCTTTACCGGCGAGCTTGAGGCTCAGCTGGTCGTACTTCACTTTACTGTCCCACAGGGCGTTCAGCTCAGCCTGATCCTTCGGCCACGGCGCTTTGCTGCGATCGAGGTTGAAGGTGTCATTACCGGTGAAGTCCATCGGACGATCGAGCACCTTCAGCGCATATTCATAGCGCTCAAAGCGGCGTTTTTGCGCCAGATTGTAAAGATCGTAGAAGACGTCAAGTTTGCCTGAACGAAGCTCGTCGCCAATCTGACCCTTTTTCGCCGCAAACTGCGCCACGTCGCTGGCCAGCAGCACGTTGTGGCTGTAGTCCAGCAGGTTCAGATAGCGGTCAAAAATTTTAGCCGAAAAGGCCTGGTCGAGATCGAACTGGCGGTAGTGGGAACGGGTAAAGCGCGATGTCACGCGCTCGCTTACCGTGGCGTGCTGAGTCTCTTCCTTAAGAATAGGAAGCTGATCAACACGGGTAATATCTTCTACCGCTACGGCCTGGCCTGTTATTAATAACAGGCCAGCAAGCGCGGAGAGCCTAAAAAATTTGTTCATGCCTGGCCCGGCCTCCGTTTCAGAACACCAGGTGTTCTGCGCGTACAATCATTGACATACCAGAAGTAAGCTGAACGCGAACGCCATCCTTGGTAATTTCCAGGATCGTTGCATCCATAGCGTTATTGCCCGCTTTAACTTTCAGGGATTGACCGACCGTCAGCGCAGACAGATCGGATACCGGCGTCAGTTTTTCTTCACGCACTTCGCGAGCCGGTTTAGCAGCCGGTTTTGCAGCAGCAGCGCGCGGCTTGCGCTCGGCCCCTTCTTTACGGCGTACCGGAGGACGCGGTTTACGCTCACGACGTGGCGCATCACCCTGCTCGCCCGCCGCAGCGGCCGCTTCGCGTTTTTTCGCCTGCTGTTCAGCGCGCTGCGCCTGAACGCGAGCTTTGGCTTCTTCAAGCTGTTGACGTGCGTGTGCAACGTGCTGCTCGTCCAGCTCACCGCATGGGTTGCCGTCGAGATCGACGCGAACGGCACCGGCTTTGATACCGTAAAGGTAGCGCCAGCTTGAAGTATAAAGACGTAATGCGGAACGCAGTTGGGTTTTGCTGAGGTTCATTTCCCCTTCAACACGCTCGACGAGATCCTGAAAAATACCGACTTTCAGAGGACGAGCTTCACCTTCCGCGCTAAAGCACTGCGGAAAACGTTCGGCTAAAAATGCGATAACTTCTTTACTGCTATTCAACTTAGGTTGATTTTCCATGAAATTTCCTGATTACAACGGACGTAGCCAACAAGCCGCAGGCATGAACAGGCGACATTATAATGACGCCATCCGTAAATGCTACGTTATCCGTTGATTATCCTGCGACGGGTGCAAAGAATTTTTGATAATCGGTGGCTTCAAGCACTTTTTGCAGGTGGCCGACCAGTTCACATAAGCCCTGTTCATCCTCTTCGCTAAAGCGCGAGAACGCGGTGCTATCAATATCCAGCACGCCAATCACCTGATTGTTTACCTGCAGCGGTAACACGATTTCGGCGTTGCTGGCCGCATCACAGGCAATGTGCCCATCAAAAGCATGAACATCTGCAATACGCTGAACGCGATTTTCCGCCACCGCGGTGCCGCAAACGCCGCGCCCAACCGGGATTCGCACGCAGGCAATTTTGCCCTGGAACGGCCCGAGAACCAGCGTATCGCCTTCCAGCAGATAGAAACCGGCCCAGTTTACGTCGGACAGACGCTCATACAGCAGCGCGCTGGTGTTAGAGATTACCGCTAAGAAACTTGTTTCACCTGCCATTAATGCCTGAAAATCACGGTTAAGGTCCGCGTAAAATTCTGTTTTGCTCATTATTCAATCACTGTTGTTTACGATGTTACTGGTTCGTTACCCATTCTCTGGCCTGATAAAATACGCATTAAGTGCGTTCGGGCTCAAGATGAATCCATACTTAGGTTAAGATAGAGTTATACATTCATTTATCAATGTAATAAATGGCACTGAAAATATCATCTATAACGCCGACAAAGAAAATACGCATTCACGCGGTGAGCGAACCACTACCGTGGGCACATTACCAACGTTGCCCGCAGTGCGATATGCTTTTTCGGTTACCGGTCGTAAAATCATCGCAATGTGCCTACTGCCCACGCTGTAACGCCAAAGTGCGCGACGGCCGCGATTGGTCGTTAACGCGCCTGGGCGCCATGGCGATTACCATGCTGCTGCTGATGCCCTTCGCCTGGAGCGAACCCCTGCTGCGTCTGCACCTGCTCGGGGTGCGCATTGACGCCAACCTGCTACACGGCATCTGGCAGATGACCGACAGCGGCGACCCGGTCACGGCGGCAATGGTCTTTTTCTGTACCGTCGCCGCCCCGGCGGTGCTGGTTGTCGCTATCGCCTATCTCTGGCTGGGTAATATTCTAGGGATGAATCTGCGTCCTGTCCTGTTGATGCTGGATAAACTCAAAGAGTGGGTGATGCTCGACATCTACCTGGTCGGCATCGCCGTCGCCTCAATTAAAGTTCAGGACTACGCTTTTTTACAACCGGGTGTTGGCCTGCTGGCCTATATTTCGCTGGTCATACTCAGCATCCTGACGCTCATTCACCTTAACGTCGAACAGCTGTGGGAACGCTTCTACCCGCAGCGCCCCGCCACCCGGCCGGACACGTCGCTTCAGGTATGTCTGAACTGCCACTACACGGGCTATCGCGACGCGCGCGGGCGTTGTAGCCGCTGCCACACCCCGCTTTATCATCGCGGTAAGCAGAGTTTACAAAAAAGCTGGGCGGCGCTGGTCGCGTCAATCGTGTTCCTGATTCCGGCGAACCTGCTGCCGATATCGATTATTTATGTCAACGGCGGCCGCCAGGAAGACACCATTCTCTCCGGGATTATGTCGCTGGCTAACAGCAACGTTGCCGTGGCCGCAGTGGTCTTTTTTGCCAGTATCCTGGTGCCGTTCACCAAAGTTATCGTGATGCTGACGCTACTGCTCAGTATCCGGTTTAAATGCGAACAGGGGCTGCGCACGCGTATCCTGCTGCTGCGCTTTGTGACCTGGATTGGCCGCTGGTCAATGCTCGATCTGTTTGTCATTTCATTAACCATGTCGCTCATCAATCGCGATCAGCTTCTCGCCTTCACGATGGGCCCCGCTGCGTTTTATTTTGGCGCTGCGGTAATATTAACTATCCTTGCTGTTGAATGGCTGGACAGCCGCTTACTTTGGGACGCACATGAGTCAGGAAACGCCCGCTTCACAGACTGAAGCGCGAATTAAAACAAAACGTCGCATTTCACCGTTCTGGTTACTGCCGGTTATCGCGCTGATAATTGCCGGCTGGCTTATCTGGAATAGCTACGAGGATCGCGGGACGACCATTACCATCGACTTTATGTCGGCGGATGGTATCGTCCCCGGGCGCACGCCTGTGCGCTTCCAGGGCGTAGAAGTGGGGACGGTACAGGACATCCGCCTGGCAAAAGACCGCAGCAAAATTGAAGTGCGCGCCAGCATCAAAAGCGACATGGAAGACGCGCTGCGCACGGATACGCAGTTCTGGCTGGTCACACCAAAAGCCTCTCTGGCCGGCGTTTCCGGCCTTGATGCTCTGGTTGGCGGTAACTATATCGGAATGATGCCCGGTAAAGGTGAGCCCAGCGATCGCTTTACCGCACTAGATACGCAGCCGAAATACCGTCTGAATAACGGCGAGCTGATGATTCACCTGCATGCGCCGGATCTCGGTTCGCTGAGCAGCGGGTCGCTGGTGTATTTCCGCAAGATTCCGGTTGGCCGCGTGTACGACTACACCATTAACCCAAATAACCAGGGCGTGACGATCGACGTGCTCATTGAGCGTCGCTTCACTAACCTTGTGAAAAAAGGCAGCCGCTTCTGGAACGTCTCCGGCGTGAAGGCCGACGTAGGCCTCAGCGGCGCGAAAGTGCAGCTGGAAAGCCTGGCGGCGCTGGTTAACGGCGCCATTGCCTTCGACTCGCCGGCAGACTCCCAGGCCGCTGCGCAAAACGACGAATTTGGTCTGTATGAAGACCTCGCCCATAGCCAGCGCGGGGTGCTGATTCAGCTCCAACTGCCAAACGGCGATGGGCTGAAAGCCGGTTCGACCCCGATGCTGTATCAAGGACTGGAGGTCGGCCAGCTCACCAAAATGACCTTAAATCCTGACAGCTCGGTGACCGGTGAAATGACCGTCGATCCAAGCGTGGTGTCGCTGCTGCGCGAAAGAACGCGCATCGAACTGCACCAGCCGAAGCTGTCGCTGGAAAACACCAACCTCAGCCAACTGCTGACCGGCAGTACCTTTGAGCTGGTACCGGGCGAAGGCGCGCCAAAAAACAGCTTTACCGTGCTGGCGGCGGATAAAACCCTGTTGCAGCAGCCCGGGGTAATGACGCTAACCCTCACGGCACCGGAGAGCTACGGTATTGAAGCCGGGCAGCCGATTATGCTGCACGGCGTGCGTATAGGTCAGGTGATGGAGCGCACGCTAAGCGCAAAAGGGATCGCCTTCGCCATCGCTATTGACCCGCAGTACCGCGACCTGCTGCACGGCGACAGCAAATTCGTCGTCAACAGCAAGATGGACGTCAAGGTTGGGATTGATGGCGTTGAGTTCCTTGGTGCCAGCGCTAATGAATGGTTAAGCGGCGGCATTCGTATTCTGCCCGGAGAAAAAGGGCCGATGAAGGACAGCTATCCGCTGTACGCCAATCTGGAGAAAGCGCAGGAGAATAACCTGAGCGACTACCCGACCACGACCCTGATGCTTACCGCCGAGACGCTGCCGGATATTCAGACCGGATCGGTGGTGCTGTACCGTAAGTTTGAGGTCGGTGAAGTCACCTCGGTACAGCCGCGTGCCAACGCCTTTGATATCGCCGTGCACATCAAACCGGAATACCGTTCCTTGTTGACCCCAAGTAGCGTCTTCTGGGCAGAAGGCGGCGCGAAGGTACAGCTCAACGGCAGCGGGCTAACGGTACAAGCATCGCCGCTATCGCGTGCGCTGAAGGGGGCTGTGAGCTTTGACAACATCAGCGAAGCCAATAATGGCACCCGCAAAGGTGATAAACGTGTGCTGTTCCCGTCAGAAACGGCCGCCCGCGCCGTCGGTGGTCAAATTACGCTGCACGCTTTCGACGCGGACAAACTGTCCGCCGGTATGCCAATCCGCTACCTCGGTATCGATATCGGCCAGGTGCAGAGCCTGGCGCTTAACGCCTCTCGCAACGAGGTGCAGGCCAGCGCCGTGCTGTACCCAGAGTACGTCAACACCTTTGCTCGCCGCGGCACGCGCTTCTCGGTGATCACCCCCCAGATCTCCGCGGCAGGCGTCGAGCACCTGGACACGCTGCTACAGCCGTACGTCAACGTTGAACCGGGGCACGGCGAGCTGCGTCGTGACTTCGAGCTGCAGGAAGCCACCATCGCCGACTCCCGCTACCTGAACGGGCTGAACGTCGTGGTGGAGGCGCCGGAAGCCGGCTCGCTGAGCATCGGCACGCCGGTGTTGTTCCGCGGTATCGAAGTGGGCACGATTACCGGCCTGCACCTCGGCAGCCTGTCTGACCGGGTCATGGTCGAGCTGCGCATCGGCCAGCGCTACCAGCATCTGGTGCGCAACAACTCGGTGTTCTGGCTGGCATCAGGCTACAGCCTTGACTTTGGCCTGATTGGCGGCGTGGTGAAAACCGGCACCTTCAACCAGTTCATTCGCGGCGGTATCGCCTTCGCCACGCCGCCGGGGACGCCGCTGGCGCCGAAAGCGCAGGAAGGTAAACACTTCCTGCTGCTGGAATCTGAACCCAAAGAGTGGCGCGATTGGGGCACCGCCCTGCCGCGTTAACATCCAGCCTCACGCGCCGGTGTCCCGTCACCGGCGCGTTTTATGCTAGACTGCGCGCTCGTTATCTCCTTGTGGTATCCGCCAGTGGCTCAAAACTCTGTCTATTTTCCTGATGAATTCCTTGCGCAGATGCGCGAGGCCATGCCCGCACATCTCTCTTTTGAGGATTTTCTTGCTGCCTGCCAGCGCCCGCTGCGCCGTAGCATTCGCATCAACACGCTGAAAATCACGGTGGATGATTTTCTGGCGCTGGTCGCCCCCTATGGGTGGCAGCTGACGCCGGTGCCCTGGTGTGCGGAAGGTTTCTGGATTGAACGCGAAGAGGAAGACGCCCTGCCGTTGGGTAGCACCGCCGAACACTTAAGCGGGCTGTTTTACATTCAGGAAGCCAGCTCAATGCTGCCGGTGGCCGCGCTGTTTGCCGAAGGCGAGCGCCCCGAGCGGGTAATGGACGTTGCCGCGGCCCCAGGCTCTAAAACCACGCAAATTGCCGCGCGGATGGGCAATCGCGGTATGCTGCTGGCCAATGAGTTTTCCGCCAGCCGCGTGAAAGTGCTGCATGCCAACATCAGCCGCTGCGGCATCAGTAATACCGCCCTGACCCACTTCGACGGCCGCGTATTTGGCGCCGCGCTGCCGGAATGCTTCGACGCCATTCTGTTGGATGCCCCCTGTTCCGGCGAAGGCGTAGTACGTAAAGATGCGGACGCACTGAAAAACTGGTCGCTGGCGAGCAATCAGGCGATAGCCGATACGCAGCGTGAACTGATCGACAGTGCCTTCCATGCACTACGCCCCGGCGGCACGCTGGTCTATTCAACCTGTACGCTAAACCGCGACGAGAACGAATCGGTGGTGGCCTGGCTGCTGGCGCGCTATCCACAGGCGGTAGAGATAGCGCCACTGGGCACGCTATTCCCTGACGCGGAACAGGCGCTGACGCCAGAAGGTTTTCTGCACGTCTTCCCGCAAATTTATGACTGTGAAGGCTTCTTCGTCGCCCGTTTGCGTAAAACCGCCGCCATCGTTCCCCTACCGGCCCCGGGCTATAAAGTGGGTAAATTCCCGTTTGCGCCCATGAAAAGCCGCGAGTCCGCGGCGGTTGCCGACGCTGCGCGTAAGGTCGGTATTGAATGGGACGATACGCTTACGCTGTGGCAGCGCGACAAAGAGATATGGCTATTCCCGGGCGAGATTGCGCCTCTGCTGGGAAAAGTTCGTTTTTCCCGTATCGGGCTTAAGCTTGCCGAAACGCACAATAAAGGTTTCCGCTGGCAGCATGAAGCGGTTATCGCGCTGGCAAACACCCGAAAGTTAGGGCATGAGCTGACGCTGGAAGAAGCGGAAGAATGGTATCGTGGCCGCGATGTATACCCGCAGCAGTCGCCCGCCACGGACGATGTGATTGTCACTTTCCAGGGATTCCCGCTGGGTCTGGCCAAACGCATCGGCTCACGGCTGAAAAACAGTTATCCCCGTGAATTAGTTCGTGACGGCAAGCTTTTTGCCAACAGGTCGGAGTAGCGCACAAAAAAAAGCGCACCTTTTGACTGGCAGAATTCTCCGCGTTGACTACGCTGAAAAGGTACGGCCTAACTGGTCGTACCACAACGGCCAGCAGATTAACGGAGAGCATTATGAGTAAAACCAGCGTACGCATCGGCGCATTCGAAATTGATGATGCCGTGATGCACGCCGATCAGCACGGCGAGCGAACGTTAAGCATTCCTTGCAAGTCCGATCCTGATTTATGCATGCAGTTAGATGCCTGGGACGCTGATATCAGCATCCCGGCCCTTCTTGATGGCGAACATTCCGTTCTCTATCGTCAACGCTACGATCGACCGTCCGACGCCTGGGTTATGCGGCTTGTCTAACCCAAAAGGAACCCGCCCAAAGGCGGGTTATTTATTTCGCGTGCGGTACGGCTTTATACAGTGACGCCTCTCCGCGCGGCCGGGTTTTGAACCGGCGATGCACCCACAGATACTGCTCCGGCGCACGTAGGATTTCGCGTTCAATAATTTTGTTCATATAGCACGCAGCGGAGATCTCATCACCGCACGGATAATCCGTCATGGCTTCGCTAATATGCAGCGTGTAGCCACGCTGACACGGCTTGCGCACCATGGTCACGGTCAGCATCGCCGCGCCGGAAAGGCGCGACAGCACGTTGGTACCGTTGGTCGTCGCCGCTTCGTTTACCGAGAAAAACGGCGCAAAGACGCTGCCTTTCGGACCGTAGTCCTGATCCGGCGCAAACCAGACGGCCTCACCGGCCTTCAGCGCCTGCACCAGACCACGCAGGTTACGGCGATCGATCATCGCTTTGTTCGAACGCAGGCGACCGGTGGTTTGCACCCATTCCATCAGCGGGTCATTATGCGGACGGTAAGTTGCCATCATTGGACGGCACAGCCCCATCGCACGACCGCCGAGCTCCAGTGACATAAAGTGCACGCCCACCACCATAACGCCGCGCTGCTCTTTCAGCGCGTCCATCAGGTTGGCATAACCTTCAACGTCAAACCATTTCTTAACGCGGGCATCGCTCCAGAACCAGGCCATACCGGTTTCGATAAGCCCCATGCCCAGTGACATAAAGTTTTGTTCAATCAGCTTTTCCCGCTGCGCGGCATCCATATTCGGGAAGCAAAGCTCAATATTGCGCGCGGCAATTTGCTCACGGCGCTTTAAAAAACGTCGTGACGCTTTACCAAGAGAAGTGCCAAGCAGGTGTAAGAGTGGGTACGGCAACTGCACCACCAGCCATAAAGAGGCCAGAGCGAACCACTTCAACCCGTTACGGGGATGAAGTAAAGCGGTATCAAATTTTTTGGACATCATTGTTTCCAGCAACGTAATGCAAGGGTAACGCGTAAGGAAAAAAACGAGTCCGTTCATTTGTCTTTATGCGGTACGTATAATCGTTGGACAGTGCTACGTTCGACAAATTCACTGCCCAGACGTTTATTTACAAAACGGTGGTCAACAGAGGTATGGCGCGGTGTGGCAGGCTGTGGCTCAACTCGCCGCAAAGCATGCGCCTTTTTTAGCAAAAAAAATAGAGATTTTAATTCACAATAGAAAATAAACTTTTTAACGCGACAAATAATATTATTAGCGACATATCTATTTTTCGGAAAAATATGAGTTCTTAGCATTTTGTATTTCGTCTGCGACTATTGTCACTTTATAAAAAGAAAAAAAAGTCGCTAAATTGTACAAAAGTGCTTGGATGGGAGCGAGAATCTGTTTACATTGGGTTAACAAGCTAACGGATTCCCGCGGAGCTTGTCCTGCTGAGTGCATACGGCAGAGAAAAAGAGACCGAATACGATTCCTGTATTCGGTCCAGGGAAATGGCTCTTGGGAGAGAGCCGTGCGCTAAAAGTTGGCATTAATGCAGGCTAAGTCGCCATGCTTTATAAGAATAGATGACCGTGACAGGTTTTCCAGTCCGCAGCCCTTGCGAGCGGAAAATTTTCGTCAATGAAACGGCATAATGAAAAAAAACCGCAGCCATTTCTCGAGAATGATTGCGGTTTTTTATTGATTATTAAACAGATAGACGATCAGCAGAGCTTCTCGGCACGTTCAATAAATGGTGCCAGGCTCATCTTCACTCCCGGTTGGGCAGGATCGTCAATCTGGATAATGCTCAGCGGCTGTGCCTGGGTTTTACCCGCCTTAACCTGCTGCTCGGCCACATCATTGAGCGGATACTGCACCAGCGTACTGGGGTTAATCACGTATAGCGCGTGCCCAGGGCGGCAGGTCAGCATCACCTCCTCACGGTTGAAAGCCCACTTCTCCTTCCCCACCTCAAATCGACTCACGGTGATGACCTGAGCGGCCAGCGCGCTGCCGGAAGCGGTTAATAACAACAAAGACAGAATAATTTTTTTCATAGTTCGCCAGTTTGATTAAAAAGGTTCCCAGGTCGCGAAGAGACTGACGCACGCCAGCACCAGTGCCCCCAATACAATTTCCGCCTGCGTGGTGCGGAGGAACAGACGCTGTGCCAGCCCCTGCGGCGTCGATGCCATGCGTGGCACTAACAGATAGCGGTTTAGTAGCGCCAGCGCGACCATCAACGCAACGAGCCCCATCTTCACCCAAAGTGCGATACCGTACGGCGTGGCGACGGTCAGCCCCCCTTGAATGAGCCAACTATTGATCAACCCCGTCACCAGCGCTCCGGCAACGGCCAGATGGCCGTAGCGGGAATAGCGCATCATCGTACCGATAGCCGCCTTACGCCAGCGTCCTTTCGCCAGTCGCAGGCAGTAGAGAAACGGCACCAGCCCGCCAACCCACGCCGCCGCACACAGCAAATGCAGCGCATGATTAACACGCTGCAGCGCGCCCGCCGCGCCGTCATACATGGCCGCATGGCCCACGCCAGCCAGCAGGATAAACTGCGCGACACAGAGAAGCAAAAGCCGTCGCATCATCTGCCGCGGCCGCACCCAGGCGATGCCCAATGCAACCCAGGACAGCACGATTTCCCACAGCCAGACGCCGCCAAACTGCGTATGCAGCACCGCTTGCCAGACGTCGGGACGCCAGGTGTCAGACCAGCCATCCCCCATCAACCCGCCCTGCACCACCAGCATCAGCATCGCCGAAAGCGCGCTAACGGCCAATGCGCTACGCAGTAGCTGGGCAAAGCGCTGAATCAACAGGCGACGCAGCGCGGAGGGTGCCCACCAGCCCGCGTAAAGCGTGCAGCCAAAAGCGACCATCAAGGCCGCAAAGTGAACAAAACGCAGCGCAATATACAGTGCCGTTAGCATCGTTACTTCACGCTAAACTGATATTGGCCTTTGGTCTTATGCCCGTCGACTGACACCACATGCCACGCGACGGTATAGAGACCAGGCATGAGCGTCTGGGTCAGCGGCACAACCAGCTGCATTTTATTGCTCTCGCTGCGAACCGGTTTGCCAGTAGCGACCGTCTGATGATCCGGTCCGGTTAGCGTCACGCCGCTAAAATGGGGCTCAATGCCTTCGGAGAAATTCAGCGTCAGCGCCTGCGGTGCAGGGCTTACCTCAGTGTTTGCTGCGGGCGTTTGCTGTTGCAGATGGGCGTGCGCCCAGACGGATGAGGCGCTCAAAAGGCCAAGAGTAAAAAGCATGGTGCAGAGCGCGCGGGGTGCGGTGAAGTTCATTTCCATCATTCCCTTTTGTTATCAATATAAGTCAAAGAATAACGCTGTATAATGTTCACGTCGAGATGGGTGCCCTGCGGACTTGCCATTTTGCGAGACTCTTAGTAACTTTTGCGCGATATTCCAAGGAGAAAAGCATGCAAACCAACCTGGCAGCCCTGCCTCAGCAGGAGATGGACAAAGTTAACGTTGACCTGGCCGCAGCGGGCGTTGCGTTCAAAGAGCGCTATAACATGCCGGTCGTTGCCGAAGTCGTCGAACGCGAGCAGCCTGCGCACCTGCGCGACTGGTTCCGCGAGCGTCTCATTGCACACCGTCTGGCTTCCGTAAATCTCTCACGCCTGCCGTATGAACCGAAAACCAAATAATGCTTACTGTTAGTGACAGTTCCTTACGTCAGATTTGATACCTTGTTAGAATAAAAGCCCACAGACGACGTGTTGAAGGATGCAACTATGCTGACATGGACTATTGCTGCAGCGCAATATACGCCCAGAACGGGAGATGTTGCTGAAAACATTACCCGCCATCTGCGTTTTATTGATGCCGCCGCCGAGCAGGCCTGTAAGGTGCTTATTTTCCCGGAACTCTCCCTTACGGGCTCAGCTGACGAGCACGCCCTGCCCGCCCCGCCGCCCGACAGCCAGCTTCGCCCGCTTCGCGATGCTGCACAGCGCCACCGGATGACGATCATCGCCGGGCTGCCGATGGAAAAGGAAGGGCAACGGATTAAGGGGATCGTTATTTTTACCCCCGATGACGCGGCGCCGTCCAAACATCAGCAGGGCCATGGCACCTGTCTGGCACCGGGTTCTGACCAGATAAGCGTTTTTGAACTTAACACCGAAGGCTGTGAGCTGTCTCACCAGGCCTCGTTGCTGGCAACCGTCAGCTGTATGGCCGAACTTCAGCAGCAGCGTACGACCCAGCGTTTACAGCGCTTTGCCCACAAATATGCCATCGCGGTATTAAAATCCAACTACGGCTGCGGCACGTTCTCCGGCGGCAGCGCGCTGTGGGATGAAAACGGCCAGCTGATCGTCCGCGCCGACGCCGGCGAACTGCTGGTAACCGGCAGAAAAAGCGCCCAGGGTTGGCAAGGCGAGATCATTCCTTTACGCTAGACGTTTTGGCCGGGAGTTCGCCATGCTGCGCGTTATCGATACCGAAACCTGCGACCTGCAAGGAGGCGTCGTTGAGATTGCCTCCGTCGATGTTATTGACGGAAAAATCGTCAACCCCATGAGTCATCTGGTTCGCCCCGACCGCCCCATCAGCGCACAGGCCATGGCGATTCACCATATCAGCGAAGAGATGGTAGCCGATAAGCCATGGATTGAAGAGGTAGTGCCGTTTTATCAGGGCAGTCCCTGGTATGTTGCTCACAACGCCAGCTTTGACCGCCGCGTGCTGCCTGAGATGAACGGCGAGTGGATCTGCACCATGAAAATGGCGCGCCGCCTGTGGCCAGGTATCAAGTACAGCAACATGGCGCTGTATAAATCCCGTAAGCTGAGCGTCGCAACCCCGCCGGGGCTGCATCACCACCGCGCGCTTTACGACTGCTACATTACCGCCGCACTGCTGATTGATATTATTCAAGCCTCCGGGTGGACGCCGGAACAAATGGTCGACGTCACCGGGCGTCCGGCGCTGCTGCGTACGTTTACCTTCGGTAAATATCGCGGGCAGGAAGTCGCCGAAGTGGCTAAAAACGATCCGGGCTACCTGCGCTGGCTGTTTAACAACCTCGACCGCATGAGCCCGGAACTGCGTTTGACGCTAAAACACTATCTCGAGGGCTAGCTAGCGCTCCGCACGCCCTGGCAGCGTCCCCTGCGCCAGGGCAATCAGGAACGCGAACTCCAGCGCCACACCCTCATAGCTTTTATAGCGCCCCGACTTACCGCCGTGGCCGGCATCCATTTCGGTACACAACAGCAGCAGATTGTCATCAACCTTCAGCTCGCGTAGCTTCGCCACCCACTTTGTCGGCTCCCAGTACTGAACCTGCGAGTCGTGCAGCCCGCTGGTGACCAGCAGATGCGGGTAAGCCTGCGCCCGCACGTTGTCATACGGGCTATACGATTTCATATAGCGATAGTAGGTTTCATCCTGCGGATTGCCCCACTCCTCAAACTCGCCGGTGGTCAGCGGGATAGACTCATCCAGCATGGTTGTCACCACATCGACAAACGGCACCTGCGCCACTACGCCGTGGAACAGCTCGGGGCGTTCGTTGATCGCCGTTCCCATCAGCATCCCGCCCGCGCTGCCGCCCATGCCATAACACAGCGACGGAGCACCGAATCCCTTCGCCAGCAGGGCATCGCAGACGTCGAGATAGTCATTAAAGGTATTTTTCTTCTTCAGGAATTTGCCGTCTTCATACCACTGCTGCCCCAGCTCGCCGCCGCCGCGAACATGGGCAATGGCGAAGACAAAACCACGGTCGAGCAGGCTAAGACGGCTGCTGCTGAAATCAGCATCCATGCTCGCACCGTAAGAGCCGTAGCCATAGACCAGCAACGGATTCTTGCCGGAACGGAAATGCTCATGCCGATACACCAGCGAAACCGGGACTTCCACCCCGTCGCGCGCGGTGATCCACAGGCGTTCACTGCGGTAGCGGCTGGCGTCGAAGCCTTTAACCTCCTGCTGTTTCAGCACGCGGCGTTCACCGCTGTCCATATCCAGCTCAAACAGGGTATCCGGCGTGGTCATCGACGAGTAGCCATAGCGCAGGCAGGCCGTTTCTGGCTCCGGGTTATAGGCAATCCAGGTCACATAGGTCGGATCGTCAAAGGCGATGGCCGTTTCTTTGTGAGTCTGCCGATGGATCTGCCGCAGGCTTGTCAGGCCACGCTGGCGCTCTTCAACCACCAGCCAGTCACGAAACAGGGTGAAATCTTCCAGCATGACGGCATCACGCGCGGCAATCAGCATCTGCCAGTTGGCCTCTTCCCCACTGACGCCACGATAAAGGCCAAAGTTCTTACCGTCGCGGTTAGAACGCATGTAGAAATGCCCCTGGTAATGGTCGAGACTGTATTCATGATCTTTGCGGCGGGCCAGGAACGTTTGCGGACGAGCGTCGGGATTATCGGCGTCGAGCAGCTGCATTTCGCTGGTGGTGGCGCTGGAGAGCGCAATCACCACAAACTGGCGTGATGACGTTTTATGCAGGCTGACGTAAAAGGTGTCGTCCTGTTCTTCATAGATCAGGCAATCCTGCTCAGGCGCCGTACCAACCTGATGACGCCAGACCTGCCACGGCAGCAGCGTTGTCGGATGCTGGCGAACGTAATAGAGTGAGCGCGAGTCGTTGGCCCACACCACACCCGGTGAGACGTCTTCAATCACCTCAGGCAGCCAGGTTTCGTTAGCCAGATGGCGAAGGCGCAGGCTGTACTGGCGGCGGGAGAGAAAGTCTTCCGTGACCGCCAGCAGGTTGTTATCAGGCGCGACGTTCAGCCCGCCGAGGGTATAGAACTCACTGCGCGCAGCGCGCTTATTTTCATCAATCAGCAGCGACCAGTTTTCTTCGCCTGGCGCCTGTCGCTGATAGATAGCGTACTCCTGGCCTGGCTCAAAAATCTGCCGGTAGCGGTAGCCGTTTTTACAATACGGGGCCGACACTTCCCGCGGCGGAATGCGATCGACAATCTCCTTAAGCACGCGATCCTGCAAACTGCGCTGGCTCGACATCACCTCGCGACCGTAGGCGTTCTCCTGCTGTAAATACTCCATCACGGCGGGCTTCGTGCGCGTGTCGTCACGCAGCCAGTAGTAATGATCAACGCGCGTATCGCCATGTAAGGTCATGGCGTGGGATATCCGTTTTGCTTTTGGCGGCATCTCGTTATTCTTCTGTTTTAGTCACACCCTCTAAGGGTGGACAAATTCAACGTTGATGCAAGCAAAACCTGCAAGATTGCACTTAAAGCTGCTGTTTTTGCTGTTGTAAATCGCGCTCGATGCTTTCGCGCACTTCTGACGGCAGCTTCAGCGCCTCGCCCAGCTCATCCAGATAGCGACGTTCCATAAAGTGATCGATGTCGATTGCCGCGCAGCTCACATAGTACAGCTCAAGCGCCTCTTCTTCGTTATGCACGTCGCGCGCCAGCCGCTGCGGATCGAGCGGTTGTTCAATTGCCTGCGCAATCAGCGCACGGCCCTGCGCTTCCACGCCGGCATCGCGCAGCTGTTGTTCAATCGAAGCCTGCTCTTTAGCATCAATATGGCCATCGCTTTTTGCGGCAAACACCAGCGCCAGAATCAAACGCTCGGTACGCACATCCAGCGGCGCGGCCGGTTGGCCATACTTCGCTTCTGCCGGCGTCGAACCGCGTAGCTGATCTTTGTATTTGTTCCACAGCACGCTCCCGGCGACCGCACCGCCGCCCACCAGCAGCGCGCCAGTACCATACTTCGCCAGCATTTTCCGCGATGATTTACTGGCAAGGAGCAGCCCTGCCAGACCACCTAACGCTCCCGGCACCAGCATTTCGCCAAGCGCGCCTTTCCCATTACCCGATGATTTGCCCAACAGTGATTGCAGTTGATTAAGCCAGCCAGACATATGACCCCCAGTATAAATTCATGAGAAGCTTAGCCTATGCGAGCAGACGTCAGAATATGTCTGGTACAGATAAAGATGTGCAAATTTAACGCGATAGCCGCGCTGCCGCGTCGACAACAAGACAGACGCAAACGTTTTCGTTTATAATGCGACAAATTTTTGTCAGACGGTGGAATAGGTAAATGACGTTATTAGGCACAGCTCTGCGTCCGGCGGCGACGCGCGTAATGCTTTTGGGTTCCGGTGAGTTAGGTAAAGAAGTCGCCATTGAATGCCAGCGATTAGGGATTGAAACCATCGCCGTCGATCGCTACGCCGATGCGCCAGCGATGCACGTAGCGCACCGCTCATACGTTATCAATATGCTTGACGGAGCGGCGCTGAAGGCGCTGGTCGAGCAAGAGAAACCGGATTTTATCGTACCGGAAATCGAAGCGATCGCGACCGACATGCTGATTGCGCTGGAACAGGACGGGCAGCGCGTTGTGCCCTGCGCACGCGCCACTCAGTTGACCATGAATCGCGAAGGCATTCGTCGTCTGGCGGCCGAACAGCTTAAGCTGCCGACCTCAGCCTACTATTTTGCCGATAGCGAAGCACAGTTTCGCCAGGCGGTAGCCACCATCGGCCTGCCGTGTATCATCAAGCCAGTGATGAGCTCCTCCGGCAAGGGGCAGACGTTTATTCGCCGTGAAGATCAGCTGACGCAGGCATGGCAGTATGCGCAGGAAGGTGGCCGCGCAGGGGCTGGCCGGGTGATCGTCGAAGGCGTCGTGAATTTTGACTTTGAAATTACGCTGCTGACGGTGAATGCCGTCGACGGCGTGCACTTCTGCGCACCGGTAGGCCATCGTCAGGAAGACGGCGATTATCGCGAATCCTGGCAACCGCAGCAGATGAGCGAGCTGGCGCTGGAACGCGCGCAGGCAATCGCTCGCGACGTGGTACTGGCACTGGGCGGTTATGGTCTGTTTGGCGTTGAGCTGTTTGTCTGCGGCGACGACGTGGTGTTCAGTGAAGTTTCTCCTCGCCCGCACGATACCGGTATGGTTACGCTCATTTCACAGGATGTGTCTGAGTTCGCGCTGCACGTCCGCGCATTTCTGGGCCTGCCTATCGGCGCCATTCGTCAGTACGGCCCTTCTGCCTCTGCCGTGCTGCTGCCCAAACTGACCAGCCGTAACGTGACCTTTGATAAGGTCCATCATGCGCTTGGCGCGGGGATACAGCTACGTCTGTTTGGCAAACCGGATATTGACGGTTCGCGGCGGATGGGCGTCGCACTGGCTACCGGCGACAGCGTAGAACAGGCGGTGGAACGGGCAAAAATCGCCGCCGCCGCCGTGATTATCCAGGGATAAAAAAAGCGGGCCGCTAACGCGTGCCCGCTCTTTTTTTGCCTTACCCGGTCAGTTAACCGGGTAAGGCAAACACCTTACAGTTTCGCGCCTTCAACCGCTTCGCGAGCCAGTTTGGTGATGCGATCGTAGTCGCCAGCTTCCAGCGCGTCGGCCGGAACCAGCCAGGAACCGCCGATGCACAGTACGCTTTTCAGCGCCAGATAGTCACGGTAGTTCGCCGGAGAGATGCCGCCAGTCGGGCAGAAACGGATATGAGAGAACGGACCTGCGATAGCCTGCAGCGCTTTCACACCGCCGTTCGCTTCAGCCGGGAAGAATTTGAATTCTTTCAGGCCGTGCTGCATACCCAGCATCAGTTCAGAAACGGAGCTAATACCCGGGATCAGCGGAATAGTACCCGCGGTTGCCGCTTTCAGCAGCTCATCGGTCAGGCCCGGGCTGATAGCAAACTGCGCGCCCGCATCGGTCACTTCTTTCAGCTGCTGTGCGTTGGTCACGGTACCCGCGCCCACGATAGCATCCGGCACTTCTTTCGCAATCGCGCGGATAGCGTCCATTGCGCACTCTGTACGCAGCGTCACTTCCAGTACGCGTACGCCGCCAGCAACCAGTGCTTTCGCCATCGGTACGGCGTGCTCAAGCTTTTTCACCACGATGACCGGCACTACCGGGCCAGTGGTCAGGATTGCTTCTGCAGTTGTTTTCCAGTTTTTCATCAGAATTATTCTCTCGCCAGATCTACAAAACGTGTCAACTTAAAAGGTAATACAGGTTGCGCCCTGCTCTGCGCCGGACAGTTTTTCCCGTAATGCGCCAAACAGTTCACGGCCTGTCCCCACGCGCGAGGCGCTCAGATCGGGAATATGCGGCTGACGCGCGGCCAGCTCAGCGTCATCAACCAGCAGCGTCAGCTCACCGGTCTGACCGTTCACGCGAATCATGTCACCGTCGCGGACTTTCGCCAGCAGGCCACCATCATAGGCTTCAGGGGTGACGTGAATCGCTGACGGCACTTTACCGGATGCACCGGACAGTCGTCCATCGGTGACCAACGCAATTTTGAAACAGCGGTCCAATAATACACCAAGTGGCGGCATAAGTTTATGTAATTCTGGCATGCCGTTCGCTTTTGGTCCTTGATGACGCACAACCACCACGCAATCTTTATCCAGCAGACCCGCCTCAAAGGCCGGCAGAACATCGTGCTGACTTTCAAAGACCACGGCCGGTGCCTCAATAATCTGGTTTTCCACCGGCACTGCGGAGGTTTTCATCACCGCGCGGCCAAGGTTACCGCTCAGCACTTTGGTGCCGCCGTGTTTAGAGAACGGCTTGTCGAAGCTGGCGATGATGCTGTCGTCCAGCGAGGCGTTTGCGCCTTCACGCCAGTCCAGTTTGCCGTTATTGAGCCACGGTTCCATGGTGTAGTGGGACAGACCAAAACCGGCGACGGTATTCACGTCTTCGTGCAGCAGGCCGCCTTTCAACAGTTCACGTACCATCACCGGTACGCCGCCAGCCGCCTGGAAGTGGTTGATATCTGCCGGGCCGTTCGGATACAGACGCGCCATCAGTGGTACAACGTCAGACAGTTCAGAGAAGTCGTCCCAGTTGATGATAATGCCCGCCGCGCGTGCCATCGCCACCAGATGCATGGTGTGGTTCGTTGAGCCGCCGGTCGCCAGCAGAGCAACGATACCGTTGACCACCACTTTTTCGTCAATCATTTTACCCAGCGGCATCCATTCGTTGCCGTTGCCGGTCATACGCGTGACCTGGCGTGCCGCCGCAGCGGTCAATTCGGCGCGCAGCGGGGCGTCCGGGTGGACAAACGAAGAACCCGGCAGCTGCATGCCCATGAACTCAATCACCATCTGGTTGGTGTTGGCGGTACCATAGAAAGTACAGGTACCCGGTGCGTGGTAGGACGCGGCTTCTGATTCAAGCAGCGCATTGCGATCCACCTTGCCTTCCGCATAAAGCTGGCGGATACGGACTTTTTCTTTGTTTGGCAGACCGCTGGCCATCGGGCCTGATGGGATGAAGATAGACGGCAGGTGGCCAAAGGAGAGCGCAGCCATCGCCAGCCCCGGGACGATTTTATCGCACACGCCGAGGTATAGCGCGCCGTCAAACATATTGTGAGACAGGCCAACGGCGGCGGACATGGCGATCACTTCACGGCTAAGCAGCGAAAGTTCCATCCCGTCCTGACCCTGAGTGACGCCGTCGCACATTGCCGGAACGCCGCCAGCAACCTGCCCGACCGCGTTCACGCTGTGCAGCGCTTTACGGATGATATCCGGGTAATGCTCGTACGGCTGGTGGGCCGACAGCATGTCGTTATAGGAGGTAATGATCGCGATATTGTTACGCAACATGCTTTTCAGCGACGCTTTATCGTCTGCCTGACAGGCAGCAAAACCGTGTGCCAGGTTGCCACAGGCAAGCTGGGAGCGGTGAACCGTTTCAGTTTTTGCCTGCTCGATACGTGCGAGATAAGCCGCGCGCGTGTCGCGAGAGCGTTCGATAATGCGATTTGTTACCCGTAACATTACAGAGTTCATAAAGGCTCCTTAAAATTTTTCTGTCCAGGCTACGACCTACTGCGGTTTATTTATTGATCTGATTAAGAGATAAATGCCCGAATAGCGCAGCTCAGAGGCAAAGGTCTGCCCGCAGTGTAATAAAAAAAGCCCCGGGGGTGAATCCTCCCGGGGCTTAAATGCGTAAAAAAAGCACGACTTGCTGTGTTAGATCATGTTACCGGTAAAATAACTCTTCCGGATTACAGCGACGCCTTACTCAAACTCGTTCCAGGAACGGCCGTCGCGGGTGATCATCGCCACAGAGGCAACCGGCCCCCAGGTCCCTGCCTGGTAAGGTTTCGGCGCGTCGTTGTCGCTTGCCCACGCTTCAGTAATGGAGTCAACCCACTTCCAGGCTTCTTCCACTTCGTCGCGGCGTACGAACAGCGCCTGGATACCGCGCATCGTCTCCAGCAGCAGGCGTTCGTAAGCATCGGCAAGGTGCGTTTGGTTAAAGGTTTCCGAGTAGCTCAGATCCAGCTTAGTCACCTGCAGGTTATGCTTGTGCTCAAGCCCCGGCACCTTGTTAAGGATCTGAATATCCACGCCTTCGTCCGGCTGCAGACGAATGGTCAGCTTGTTCTGCGGCAGTTCAGGCCAGGTCTCTTTGAACAGATTCAGTTCAGGGTTTTTGAAGTAAACGACGACTTCAGAGCATTTGGTCGGCAGACGTTTACCGGTACGCAGGTAGAACGGCACGCCCGCCCAGCGCCAGTTGTCGATATCTACGCGGATAGAGACGAAGGTTTCCGTGCTGCTGGACTTGTTCGCGCCCTCTTCTTCGAGGTAGCCCGGCACTTTCTGGCCCTGGGCAAATCCGGCGGTGTACTGACCGCGAACGGTTTTATCACGCACGTTGCTGCGGTCGATACGGCGGAGCGACTTCAGGACTTTCACCTTCTCATCACGAATGCTGTCGGCGGTCAGATCGGACGGCGGCGCCATCGCAATCATGCACAGAATTTGCAGCAGGTGGTTCTGGATCATGTCGCGCATTTGACCGGCCTGGTCGAAGTAACCCCAGCGGCCTTCAATGCCAACTTCCTCGGCGACGGTGATTTCCACGTGATCGATGGTGCGGTTATCCCAGTTATTCACAAACAGGGAGTTAGCAAAGCGCAGCGCCAGCAGGTTCAGTACCGTTTCTTTACCCAGATAGTGGTCAATACGGTAAACCTGGCACTCTTCAAAGTATTCACCGACCTGGTCGTTGATCTCACGTGAAGTTTCCAGTGAGGTACCCAGCGGTTTTTCCATGACCACGCGCGCCGGTTTGGCGTTCAGCTTCGCTTCGCCCAGGCCGCGGCAGATGGCGCCAAACGTGCTTGGCGGCATCGCGAAATAGTTGATGGTGGTGCGATTTTTTTGATCGAGCATCTCGCCAAGACGCGCAAATGCCGGGGCATCATTGACATCGAGGTTGCAGAAATCAAGACGTGCGCTGAGGGTGTCCCACAAACCTTCATCGATTTTTTCTTTCATAAAGGTTTCGAGCGCTTCACGGACAACTTTGGTGTATGCCGCTTTATCCCAGTCGGCGCGGCCTACGCCGATAATCCGCGTCTGCGGATTAATCTGGCCGGCTTTTTCAAGCTGGTACAGGGAAGGCAGCAGTTTCCGGCGGGCAAGATCGCCCTTCGCGCCGAAAATGACCAGATCGCATGCCTGGGCCGTTTGCGTTACCGCCATGTCATTCTCCTCAGTTTATATTCCCGGTTCTATGCCAGGCTATCTCCCCGTTATCGCCCGGGTTTCCCCGGAAAATCACGGATATCGTTGTAATTTTCTTACGGTGCACTGTACTGTGTTTACGAAATTGCCGAAACCCTTTAACGCCTTTCAGCGCCGCCGATCGCACAATTCGGAACCAGCAGGGCAACGACGCTTAGGCAATGCGCCAGTTTTGTTCGTTCTTTCGCCTGAAGGGCGTCGGTTAAAATACGACACCGATCATGTAATGAAAAAAAACAACATCTTTTGCTGTTACTCTTCACTTTTCATTCCGCTTCAAGCGTATATTCTTGCTAAAACGCCTGCAGATTTCACCCATTAATGGAATCGTTTCAATCTATGAGCACCTTGTCACGATGAACATGCTGGAAAGAATCCAGTCCCAACTGGAAAACCTTAGCAAATCCGAGCGAAAAGTCGCGGAAGTTATTCTGGCGGCCCCCGAACAGGCAATCCACTCAAGCATTGCCGCCCTCGCTCTGGAAGCTGAGGTAAGCGAACCGACCGTTAACCGCTTCTGCCGCAGCCTGGAAACCAAAGGCTTTCCTGATTTTAAACTGCATCTTGCCCAAAGTCTGGCCAACGGTACACCGTATGTTAATCGTAATGTAGATGAGGATGACAGCGTCGAGGCGTATACGGCAAAAATTTTTGAGTCAGCGATGGCCAGCCTCGCCCACGTGCGTCAGTCGCTCGACATGTCGGCGGTGAATCGCGCCGTCGACCTGCTGACTCAGGCAAAGAAAATCGCCTTTTTCGGGTTGGGTTCCTCCGCCGCCGTGGCGCATGACGCCATGAACAAGTTTTTCCGCTTTAACGTGCCGGTTATCTATTCCGATGACATTGTTTTGCAACGAATGAGCTGTATGAATTGCAGCGATGACGACGTTGTGGTGCTGATTTCCCATACCGGCAGGACCAAGAGCCTGGTGGAGGTTGCGCAGGTGGCGCGTGAAAACGATGCTATGGTCATTGCCATCACCTCCTCAGGGACGCCGCTGGCCAGAGAGGCCACCCTCGCTATCACGCTGGACGTTCCTGAAGATACCGATATTTATATGCCCATGGTGTCGAGGCTGGCCCAGCTCACCGTCATTGATGTGCTGGCAACCGGCTTTACCCTGCGCCGTGGAGCAAAATTCAGGGATAACTTGAAGCGAGTCAAAGAAGCGTTAAAGGAATCGCGGTTTGATAAAGAACTATCGACACACAGCGATAATCACTAAAAGCGATAAAAAAGCGTCATTTATTTAAGCATTCGGTAACGCATTATTGGCATATTGCCGAATTCCTGTTCACGCAACACCTGAGTTGTACTAGTCAACGGAGTATTACATGTCCAGAAGGCTTCGCAGAACCAAGATCGTCACCACGTTAGGCCCAGCAACCGATCGCGACAACAACCTTGAGAAAGTCATTTCCGCCGGCGCTAACGTCGTCCGTATGAACTTCTCTCACGGTACGCCTGAAGATCATCAGCTACGTGCCGACAAAGTCCGCGAAATTGCAGCAAAACTGGGGCGCCATGTAGCCATCCTTGGCGATCTGCAAGGACCAAAAATTCGCGTATCAACCTTCAAAGAAGGCAAAGTTTTCCTCAACATCGGCGATAAATTCCTGCTCGACGCCAACCTAAGCAAAGGTGAAGGCGATAAAGAGAAAGTGGGCATCGACTACAAAGGTCTGCCTGCCGACGTGGTACCGGGCGATATCCTGCTGCTCGATGATGGCCGCGTACAGCTGAAAGTACTGGAAATCCAGGGCATGAAGGTGTTCACCGAAGTGACCGTGGGCGGCCCGCTTTCCAACAACAAAGGCATCAACAAGTTAGGCGGTGGCCTCTCGGCAGAAGCTCTGACCGACAAAGATAAAGCGGACATCCACACGGCCGCCAAAATTGGCGTTGATTACCTGGCCGTCTCCTTCCCGCGCTGCGGCGAAGACCTGAACTACGCTCGCCGCCTGGCCCGTGAAGCGGGTTGCGATGCGAAAATCGTTGCCAAAGTGGAACGTGCGGAAGCCGTCTGCAGCCAGGACGCGATGGACGACATCATCCTGGCGTCCGACGTGGTGATGGTTGCCCGTGGTGACCTCGGCGTTGAAATCGGCGACCCGGAGCTGGTAGGCATCCAGAAAGCATTGATTCGTCGCGCTCGTCAATTGAACCGTTCCGTGATTACCGCGACCCAGATGATGGAGTCAATGATCACCAACCCAATGCCTACCCGTGCGGAAGTTATGGACGTGGCCAACGCCGTGCTGGACGGTACCGATGCGGTCATGCTGTCAGCAGAAACTGCAGCAGGCCAGTACCCATCTGAAACCGTAGCGGCCATGGCGCGCGTTTGCCTGGGCGCAGAGAAGATCCCCAGCATCAACGTTTCTAAACACCGTCTGGACGTGCAGTTCGACAACGTGGAAGAAGCGATTGCCATGTCAGCAATGTATGCGGCTAACCACCTGAAAGGCGTGACCGCCATCATCACCATGACCGAGTCCGGCCGTACCGCGCTGATGACCTCACGTATCACCTCCGGGCTGCCTATCTTCGCGATGTCCCGCCATGAGCGTACGTTGAACCTGACAGCGCTGTACCGCGGCGTGACGCCAGTCTTCTTCGACAGCGAATGTGACGGCGTTGCGGCGGCACACGACGCGGTAAATCTGCTGCGTGATAAAGGCTATCTGATGTCTGGCGACCTGGTTATCGTAACCCAGGGCGACGTGATGAGCACCGTGGGTTCAACCAACACCACGCGTATTCTGACCGTTGAGTAAGTTATTCTCGCGATAAAAAAACCGGACGATGTCCGGTTTTTTTATCTGCGTAGCCCGGCCAAGCGTAGCGCCGCCGGAAAGGCTCGGTGCCGCCCCGTCGTCGCATTGCTCGGACGGGCTACGGGGCTATTTCTTTTTCTTTGGATAGAGTTCTTTACGCTGATACGGCTCGGTTTCACCCGGCTTGCGCGTTTTCAGCAGCTTCAGGATCCACGTGTACTGCTCAGTATGTGGCCCAACGAAAATCTCCACCTCTTCGTTCATTCGACGCGCAATGGTGTTGTCATCCGCTTCCAGCAGGTCATCCATCGGTGGTCGAACCAGAATGGTCAGACGATGCGTTTTGCCATCATAAACCGGGAACAGCGGCACCACGCGCGCGCGGCACACCTTCATCAGACGGCCAATCGCCGGCAGCGTGGCTTTATAGGTAGCAAAGAAATCCACGAACTCGCTGTGCTCCGGGCCGTGATCCTGGTCCGGCAGATAGTAGCCCCAGTAGCCCTGACGGACGGACTGAATAAACGGCTTGATGCCGTCGTTACGGGCGTGCAGACGACCGCCAAAACGACGACGAACGGTGTTCCAGACGTAGTCGAAGACTTTGTTGCCCTGATTATGGAACATCGCCGCCATTTTTTGCCCCTGCGAGGCCATCACCATTGCCGGGATATCCACACCCCAGCCGTGCGGTACCAGGAAAATGACGTTTTCGCCATTGGCGCGGAGTTCATCGATAATCTCCTGCCCCTGCCAGTCGAGGCGCGGCAGAATTTTTTCAGGCCCTTTCAACGCCAGTTCGGCCATCATGACCATTGCCTGCGGCGCGGTGGCAAACATCTCATCAATAATGGCTTCGCGCTCGGCTTCGCTTTTATCCGGGAAGCAATACAGCAGATTGATCTGAGCACGACGGCGAGCGCTGCGGCCAAATTTACCCGCCAGGCGACCGAGCTTACCCAGAATAGGGTCACGAATTTTTGCCGGTACGTAAGCGATCCCCGCAAATGCCAGCACGCCTAACCAGGCACCCCAGTATTGAGGATGGCGGAAAGATTTCTCAAACTCGGGAATATATTCACTGGTATTTTTTTTCGTTTCCATGCCTGTTCCAGGTTCGAATTATCGGGTCGGTGCGAATAATCAAATAGTGTAGCGAGGCAGAATGCTTCGCACAAAAGAAAAAGCCGACGCCATAGTGACGTCGGCTCTGAACGCATACTTCTTAGTCGAAACTAGTCAAAACGCAGCTGCGGCAGAACCTGTTTCACCTGCGCCAGATAGTCGGTACGGTCTGAGCCGGTCAGCCCTTCGGTACGCGGTAATTTCGCCGTCAGCGGGTTAACCGCCTGTTGGTTAATCCACACTTCATAATGCAGGTGCGGGCCGGTTGAACGACCGGTATTACCGGAAAGCGCAATACGATCGCCGCGTTTGACTTTCTGCCCCGGTTTCACCAGCAGCTTACGCAGGTGCATATAGCGCGTGGTGTAGGTACGACCGTGACGCAGCGCCACATAGTAGCCGGCTGCACCGCTACGCTTCGCCACCACCACTTCTCCGTCACCGACGGCCAGCACTGGCGTCCCCTGCGGCATCGCAAAGTCAACGCCACGGTGTGGCGCAACGCGGCCGGTCACCGGGTTCAGGCGGCGCGGGTTAAAGTTAGACGACACGCGGAACTGACGCGCGGTCGGGAAGCGCAGGAAGCCTTTCGCCAACCCGGTGCCGCTACGATCGTAGAATTTACCGTCCTCAGCGCGAATAGCGTAATAGTCTTTACCGTCGGAACGCAGACGCACGCCAAGAAGCTGGCTCTGTTCACGCTTGCCGTCGAGCATTTCGCGCGACATCAGCACCGAGAACTGATCGCCTTTTTTCAGCTTACGGAAGTCCATCTGCCACTGCATGGCTTTGATCACCGCGCTCACTTCCGCGCTGGTTAACCCGGCGCTGGTCGCGCTGGAGACAAAGCTGCCGCCGACGGTGCCGTTGATCAAGCTATTAACCCAGTCGCCCTGCTGCATCTCGCTGCTCATTTTGAAACCGTTTGCAACGCGATCGTAGGTGCGGGTTTCACGACGCGACATTTCCCAGGTTAAACGCTGGAGATCGCCATCATCGTTCAAGGTCCAGGAGAGCTGCTGGCCCACCTTCATATTTTTCAGGTCTTTATCAGCCGCAGCAAGCTGGCTGATGTTGCCCATATCAATGCCGTACTGGTTCAGGATGCTGCTTAGGGTATCGCCCGTGGATACCACATATTCATGCACGCCCGTTTCGTTATCGGCTTTGTCGTCCAGTTCATCCTGAGGAATCGCTTCGTCTTCCTGCGCGGATTGGTCAATCGGTTCGCTGGCCTCCGGTAGCAGAGAGCGAATCTCTTTTTTCTCCAGCTCGATGGTGCGAACAACCGGTGAAGAATTGGGGTGGTAAACATACGGCCGCCAAACGGCGACGGCCAGTGTGAGAACGGTGAGTGACCCCAGCATAACGCGGTGGGGTCGCGGCAAATTGTTAAATGCCAGGGCGACAGAGCGGGCTATCTGCTGCACGTATTCACTTCCTTACTTATCTCCTTTCAGGCAGCTCGCATACTGGGTCGCCAGCTGAGTCAGAAATGCTGGATAGCTCTCTTTGCTCAACTGAATGTTCGTGCCTAGAGGATCTAACGTTCCCATGCGAACGTTGGTTCCCCGCGCGACAGATTCAACGACAGCGGGCCTGAATTGTGGCTCAGCAAAAACGCAGGTTGCTTTTTGCTCAACCAACTGTGTTCTTATTTGATGTAAACGCTGCGCACCAGGTTGAATTTCAGGGTTAACGGTGAAGTGCCCAAGCGGCGTCAAACCGTAGTGTTTTTCGAAGTAGCCATAGGCATCATGAAAAACGAAATAGCCCTTTCCTTTTACCGGCGTCAGCTCATTTGCCACCTGCTTATCGACCGTGGCCAGATTAGCCTCAAAATTCTTCAGGTTGGCGTCAAGCCGGGCTCGACTCTGGGGCATAAGGTCCACTAATTTGTCATGGATTGCAACCGCCGAAAGCCGCGCTATCTCTGGGGATAACCACAGGTGCATGTTGTATTCACCATGATGGTGATGTGCGTCACCTTTTTCGCCGTGGGCGTGTTCACCGTCACCCGCTTCAGCAGCATCATGATCGTCATCATCACTCCCTTTCATGAGCAACGGTTTCACACCATCAAGCTGGGCAATGGTGACTTTTTTGCCGTCGGCAATGCTTTGCGTTGACTTGTCCATGAACGCTTCCATCTCTGGACCAATCCACACCACTAAGTCCGCGTTCTGTAAGCGTTTTGCATCAGATGGGCGCAATGAATAATCATGTTCAGACGCACCGTCAGGCAGTAAAACCTGGGTCTCGGTAACGCCATCGGCAATCGCGGAAGCGATAAATCCTAATGGTTTAAGTGAGGCGACAACGGCAGCATCCGCACGCGGTACGGCGGTACCCAAAAGCGCGGCTGATAAGGCTGCGCAAAGAAGCGTATTTTTCTGTAACATAATGCGTCTGATAATCGAAATGAATAAGTGATGTGTGATATTATAACATTCACTATCTTGTGCAACCCCTAATTGCTATGACGAATCTTGTATCGCTGCAAAATGTCTCCGTCAGCTTCGGCCAGCGCCGGGTGCTCTCCGACATCTCACTGAATCTCAAGCCAGGGCGCATTCTGACGCTGCTTGGCCCGAACGGCGCGGGTAAGTCGACGCTGGTGCGCGTGGTGTTGGGCCTCGTGCCGCCCAGCGAAGGCGTGGTCGTGCGTGAAAAACAGCTGCGCGTAGGCTACGTACCGCAAAAGGTCCACCTTGACGCGACATTACCGCTTACCGTCAAGCGTTTTTTACGCTTGCACCCGGCAACGCGCAAAGAAGATATTCTGCCCGCGCTGATGCGCGTACAGGCCGGGCACCTGCAGGATGCACCGATGCAGAAGCTCTCCGGTGGTGAAACCCAGCGCGTTCTGCTGGCGCGTGCGCTGTTAAACAAGCCTCAGCTGCTGGTGCTGGATGAACCCACCCAGGGCGTTGACGTCAACGGCCAGGTGGCGCTATACGATCTGATTAATCAGCTTCGCCAGGAGCTTAACTGCGCGGTGCTGATGGTGTCGCACGATCTGCATCTGGTGATGGCGAAAACCGACGATGTGCTGTGTCTCAATCATCATATTTGCTGCTCCGGCACGCCGGACGTGGTCTCCATGCATCCGGAATTTATCTCCATGTTTGGCCCGCGCGGCGCCGAACAGCTGGGGATTTACCGTCATCAGCATAACCACCGCCATGATTTACAGGGCCGTATCGTTCTTCGTCGGGGAAATGGGCAGTCATGATTGAAATTTTACTTCCCGGCTGGCTGGCCGGAATGATGCTGGCATGCGCGGCGGGCCCTCTGGGCTCGTTTGTCGTCTGGCGCCGGATGTCCTACTTTGGCGATACCCTCGCCCATGCCTCGCTGCTGGGAGTGGCGTTCGGCCTGCTGCTGGACGTTAACCCTTTCTATGCGGTCATCGCCGTCACGCTGCTGCTGGCCGGTGGTCTGGTGTGGCTAGAGAAGCGCCCTCACCTCGCGGTGGATACGCTTCTCGGCATTATGGCGCACAGCGCGCTGTCGCTCGGCCTGGTGGTCGTCAGCCTGATGTCGAATATCCGCGTCGACCTGATGGCCTACCTGTTCGGCGATCTGCTAGCGGTTACGCCGCAGGATCTGATCTCGATTGCGCTCGGCGTCATCGTGGTGCTGGGTATTTTGTTCTGGCAGTGGCGCAGCCTGCTGTCGATGACCATCAGCCCGGATTTAGCGTTTGTCGACGGCGTGAAGCTCCAGCGGGTTAAACTACTGCTGATGCTGGTGACGGCGCTGACCATCGGCGTGGCGATGAAGTTTGTCGGCGCGTTGATTATTACGTCACTGCTGATTATCCCCGCGGCGACGGCGCGACGTTTTGCGCGTACGCCGGAACAAATGGCGGGTATTGCCGTCGTGGTAGGGATGATTGCGGTAACGGGTGGGCTGACCTTCTCGGCGTTTTACGATACGCCGGCCGGGCCTTCCGTCGTGCTGTGCGCGGCGCTGCTGTTTATCCTGAGCATGACCCGCAAAGCGGCCGCCTGATTTGCTCTGTGGCGCTTCGCCGACCGGGCCTACAGAATGGTAGGCCTGATAAGCGAAGCGCCATCAGGCGTTGCATTGCTAAGGCATTTCCGGCGGCGTGATGCCAAAGTGGCTCCACGCGCGCGTCGTTGCGATGCGCCCACGCGGGGTACGCTGCAAAAAACCCTGCTGAATCAGATACGGCTCCAGCACGTCCTCAATGGTTTCGCGCTCTTCACCGATTGCCGCCGCCAGGTTGTCCAACCCAACCGGCCCACCAAAGAACTTATCAATCACCGCCAGCAGCAGCTTGCGGTCCATATAGTCAAAGCCTTCGGCGTCGACGTTCAGCATATCCAGCGCCTGCGCGGCGATGTCGGCCGAGATAGTGCCGTCATGCTTGACTTCAGCGTAGTCGCGCACGCGCCGGAGCAGGCGGTTAGCGATACGCGGCGTACCGCGCGCGCGACGGGCAACCTCCAGAGCACCTTCGTCGCTCATTTCCAGCCCCATATGGCGGGCGCTACGCCCGACGATGTGCTGCAAATCAGGCACCTGGTAGAACTCCAGACGCTGGACGATACCGAAGCGATCGCGCAGCGGTGAGGTCAGCGAACCCGCGCGGGTGGTAGCACCAATCAAGGTGAACGGTGGCAGATCGATTTTAATTGAGCGCGCAGCCGGGCCCTCGCCAATCATGATATCCAGCTGGTAGTCTTCCATTGCCGGATAGAGCACTTCTTCCACAACCGGCGACAGGCGGTGAATCTCGTCGATAAACAGCACATCGTGCGGTTCAAGGTTGGTGAGCATTGCCGCCAGGTCGCCCGCTTTCTCCAGCACCGGGCCAGAGGTGGTGCGCAGGTTAACGCCCATTTCATTGGCAACAATGTTTGCCAGCGTCGTTTTCCCAAGGCCCGGCGGGCCGAAGATCAGCAGATGATCCAGCGCGTCGCCGCGCAGCTTCGCCGCCTGGATGAAGATTTCCATCTGCGAACGCACCTGCGGCTGGCCGATATACTCTTCCAGTAATTTTGGCCGAATCGCACGGTCTGCCACATCTTCTGGCAACGTGCTTTCAGCGGAAATCAGACGGTCTGCTTCAATCATCCTTTACCTCATAGCGCCGCGCGGAGCGCTTCGCGGATCAATGTTTCACTGCTGGCGTCCGGACGGGCGATTTTGCTCACCATCCGACTGGCTTCCTGAGGTTTATAGCCCAGCGCCACCAGCGCGGCAACCGCTTCCTGCTCGGCGTCGTCGCTCTCCGGCCCCGCAGGAGACGTCAGCACCAGATCGGCGGCAGGGGTAAACAGATCGCCATGCAGCCCTTTGAAGCGGTCTTTCATTTCGACAATCAGGCGCTCGGCGGTTTTCTTGCCAATCCCCGGCAGTTTGACCAGCGCGCCAAGCTCTTCACGCTCAACCGCATTCACGAACTGCTGTGCCGACATGCCCGACAGGATGGCCAGCGCCAGCTTCGGGCCGACGCCGTTGGTTTTAATCAACTCTTTAAACAGGGTCCGTTCCTGTTTATTGTTAAAACCGTACAGCAGCTGGGCATCTTCGCGCACCACAAAGTGGGTGAAGACGATCGCCTCCTGCCCAGCCTCCGGCAGCTCGTAAAAACAGGTCATCGGCATATGCACTTCATAGCCGACGCCGCCGGTCTCCAGAAGGACCAACGGGGGTTGTTTTTCGAGAATGATGCCTCTGAGTCTGCCTATCACATGACGCTCCTGCGTTAAGGGCTGAAAAGGTAATGCACTATCATAAAAAAAGACTGGATAGATATCCAGATGAAAAACGTCTTTAGCGATTTGCCAGGCGCTTTATCGCCTACGGGTACCGTTGCTGGCACGAACAAAATATACCGTATAATGATTATCGACTTTCTTTCGCCCCACCCGGATAACCTCCTGCCCGCGCGTCGTATGGCAAATTCGATAGCCTTTACCGATAAACCGCAGCGCCTCTTCCCGATCCTGCGTTTCCAGTAACAAGTGATGACGGCGATCAATAATACGCCAGGTCTTCAGCACCGGCAGGCGGGGATGCAGTTTATGGTGGACAAAGCGCGTCAGACTCATAAAAGCGGCGATTGACCAGATAGCGATTAAATAAGGTACAAAGCTGGCATTGAAAAAGAGATGATGGCAGAGTTTGGCTACGCTTGGATCGTTCTGGACAAATTGTACGCACATCGCCCTTGCTGGCGGGTTTAGTTCTCTGTCGGTATGAAAAACGTAAGATTGCTCTCCTTGCCGCCAGGTCGTGTCGTACGAATAGAGGCCCGCACACGTATCTCGCGCTAAATGACAATCACCGCTCATCTTGCGCTCAGTGGTGCTAACGTAATGAACGGCGGAAACGAGTCCGCTATCACGAACGCTGTTATGATAATAGCCATATTCCGTGTACAACACATAGCCACTGAAAATGATCGGTACTATCCACAATCTATGTTTCATGGCCATTAGTTTACGCATATTCACCAGCAATACCCTAACCATTTATGCTGATTAATCAGAAGCAAATATTATTACAACAATACCGGTATAACCTGACATATTGAATAAAAACGTTACGGACAACTCGGTTTAAGCTTGCTGAATTCGGTGATGCTGCCAACTTACTGATTTAGTGTATGATGGTGTTTTTGAGGTGCTCCAGTGGCTTCTGTTTCTATCAGCTGTCCCTCCTGTTCAGCTACTGACGGGGTGGTGCGTAACGGCAAAAGCACCGCCGGACATCAGCGCTATCTCTGCTCTCACTGCCGTAAAACATGGCAACTGCAGTTCACTTACACCGCTTCTCAACCCGGTACGCACCAGAAAATCATTGATATGGCCATGAATGGCGTTGGATGCCGGGCAACCGCCCGCATTATGGGCGTTGGCCTCAACACGATTTTCCGCCATTTAAAAAACTCAGGCCGCAGTCGGTAACCTCGCGCATACAGCCGGGCAGTGACGTCATCGTCTGCGCGGAAATGGACGAACAGTGGGGATACGTCGGGGCTAAATCGCGCCAGCGCTGGCTGTTTTACGCGTATGACAGGCTCCGGAAGACGGTTGTGGCGCACGTATTCGGTGAACGCACTCTGGCCACACTGGAGCGTCTTCTGAGCCTGCTGTCGGCCTTTGAGGTCGTGGTATGGATGACGGATGGCTGGCCGCTGTATGAATCCCGCCTGAAGGGAAAGCTGCACGTTATCAGCAAGCGTTACACTCAGCGCATTGAGCGACATAACCTGAATCTGAGACAACATCTGGCAAGGCTGGGACGGAAGTCACTGTCGTTCTCAAAATCGGTGGAGCTGCATGACAAGGTCATCGGGCATTATCTGAACATAAAACACTATCATTAAGTTGGAGTCATTACCCTGAATTCAATTGCATACCGCCATGTTATTATGCTCAACATGCGTTAAACGACCATGACATAGCAAATATTGTGAAAACTCGCCGTTCATTCCATCAAAATTTACAGCAGGAACACCTTCTGGGTAGCTGTAATAAATATTCACATAATTTTCACTACTAAAAATCGTCTGTCGTTTCGCCGTCAAGCCATAACCTTGTGCCGCAATATACTGGAAACAGTGACCATTTGCGCCACAACTTACTCCATCATTAACAATATAAATATCAGCAGTGTTAAACTGTTGTTTTATCCGCTCCTGCCGGATTACACCCCAAATACAGAGCAAAAATAACGCTACGCTCATCATCAGCCAGCCTGATTTATTTACCGCCGTTGTGGACCAGCATGCGATAAACCATGCGACCTGCACACACAAAACTAAGGTTTTATTTCCTGTAGCCAGAGGCCATTGATTAAAGATAAAAGTGATAACAATCGAGACAAACACCACCAGCATTCTGACACTTCGCGCCTTGATAGGAATAAATAAAAAGAACAGCGAAATAGTGCCTGGCTTCAATAAAAAAACGATTGCATTAGCCTCTGTTATATCAACAACCAGACAATAACATAAGCTCAGAAAAAAATGCATGCTGATACAAATACATACATAAGGCGGATAGAATAGCTTTCGTCTTCCCTGCGACTGTTTACCTTCCATTCCCCTTCCTTCTGATAAAATTAAGCGCTCTTTTTTTAATGCCGTAAAAAACACATTAATAGCCCAAATAACAATAGATAACAGCATTCATCAAGATGATTTATCAATAACCCATTTCTTGTCATGGCACTAATATAGTGTTAATTATCTTACAGCGTAAAATAAAGGGCGTCATTTCAGAAAATCACCATGGAACGAGAGCATGAAAAAACATTACTCAACGCAATATGAAACCGGAGATATTGTCTTTACCTGTATAGGTGCTGCGCTTTTCGGCCAGATATCAACCGCATCACAGTGCTGGAGTAACCATGTTGGCATAATTATCGGCCACAACGGCGAAGACTATCTGGTGGCTGAAAGCCGCGTCCCTCTCTCAACCGTCACCACGCTATCGCTGTTTATTCAGCGTTCCGCTGAACAGCGTTATGCCGTTCGTCGCCTGCGCGGCGGCCTGACGGTCGAACAAAAACTCGCGATCATGGAGCAGGTTCCTGCCCGGCTAAATAAATTTTATCACACGGGATTTAAATACGAGTCATCACGCCAGTTCTGTTCGAAATTTGTGTTTGATATCTACAAAGAAGCATTGTGTATTCCGATAGGCGACGTCGAGACGTTTGAAGAATTGCTGCACAGCAACCCCGGTGCGAAGCTCACCTTCTGGAAGCTCTGGTTTTTAGGGTCTATTCCCTGGGAGCGCAAAACGGTGACGCCAGCCAGCCTGTGGCAGCATCCGAATCTTATTCTGGTGGATTCACAAAATGTAGATACCCCCCCAATCAACGGCGACTGAGGCGGTTTAAGTTATCGCAGCCGTCCACGCGCTAAATTCAGCCTTGCATCGCTCACCTGCATGGCATTCTGGCTGACATGGCAATGGGTAATGGCAATCGCCAGCGCATCCGCGGCATCCGCCTGCGGGTTGGCGGGCAGCTTGAGCAGCGTTCGCACCATATGCTGTACCTGGCTTTTTTCCGCGCTACCGATACCCACCACCGTCTGTTTGACCTGGCGAGCCGCATACTCAAAAACCGGCAGTTCCTGGTTGGTGGCGGCTACAATCGCCACGCCGCGCGCCTGCCCTAGTTTGAGTGCCGAATCGGCGTTTTTCGCCATAAAGACCTGCTCGATAGCGAAATAGTCCGGCTGGAACTGCGTGATGATCTCCGTCACGCCTGCGTAAATCAGCTTCAGACGCGACGGCAGATCGTCAACTTTAGTGCGGATGCATCCGCTGCCGAGATAGGTCAACTGGCGACCCACCTGGCGAATGACACCATAACCGGTGATGCGTGACCCCGGGTCAATGCCGAGAATAATAGACATCACGCCTCTCCTGTTATGTCAGCGTTAAACCACCTCATTCTAAGGTAGCAGCAACCTCGTCAGAGATTTCGCCGTTATGGTAGACTTCCTGAACGTCGTCACAGTCTTCCAGCATGTCGATCAGACGCATCAGCTTCGGCGCCGTTTCCGCATCCATATCGGCTTTGGTCGATGGAATCATGGACACTTCCGCCGCGTCGGCTTTCAGACCAGCCGCTTCCAGCGCATCACGCACTTTACCCATCTCTTCCCACGCGGTATAGACGTCAATCGCGCCGTCGTCGAAGGTCACCACATCTTCAGCACCGGCTTCCAGCGCCGCTTCCATGATGACGTCTTCGTCGCCCTGTTCAAAGGAGATCACGCCTTTTTTGCTGAACAGATACGCGACGGAACCGTCGGTACCCAGGTTGCCGCCGGTTTTGCTGAACGCATGACGCACTTCCGCAACGGTACGGTTACGGTTGTCAGACAGGCACTCAATCATCACCGCGGTGCCGCCAGGACCGTAGCCTTCATAGATGATGGTTTCCATGTTGGAATCTTCATCACCGCCCACACCGCGCGCGATAGCGCGGTTCAGGGTATCGCGCGTCATGTTGTTGGCCAGGGCTTTATCTACCGCTGCACGCAGACGTGGGTTCGCATCCGGATCGCCGCCGCCCAGTTTGGCCGCCGTCACCAGCTCACGAATGATCTTGGTGAAGATTTTGCCGCGCTTCGCATCCTGCGCGGCTTTACGATGTCTGGTGTTGGCCCATTTACTATGACCTGCCATAAAAATATCTCCAAAAAACTATGCCCTTTCAGGCAGCGTTAATGACAAATTCTTCAATCGCCTGCCGGTTGCTCCACGACTTGGTGAGCGCCGCCGCAGCGGGCGCATCGAGCCATTGGTAAGCCAGGTGTTCGGTGAACACCACTTCCCGTTCGTGAGGAAGCGCAAGACAGAACCACGATTCCGTATTGCGTTCGACGCCAGGGGCATAGCGATGACGTAAATGTTGAAAAATTTCAAACTCCACCGTGCGTTGACAGTCCATCAAGGTCAGTTGCTCAGACACAACATCAATGGTGACCTCTTCCTTTACTTCACGCATGGCGGCCTGTGACGCGGTTTCCCCTTCCTCTATACTGCCGGTGACCGACTGCCAGAAGTCAGGGTCATCGCGTCGCTGCAACATCAGCACCCGTTTACTGTCCTGGGCGTAAATGACCACCAGAATAGAAACGGGTCGCTTGAATGACATGTTACTTATTCTCCGCCGACTCTTTCGGCTCTTTCGCAATAACCTGAATACCCAGTTCACCCAGCGAAGCCGGGTTCGCGAAGCTTGGTGCTTCGGTCATCAGACAGGCAGCCGCGGTCGTTTTCGGGAAAGCGATAACGTCGCGGATGTTGTCGGTGCCGGTCAGCAGCATGGTCAGACGGTCCAGACCAAACGCCAGGCCCGCGTGCGGCGGCGTGCCGTATTTCAGGGCGTCGAGCAGGAAGCCGAATTTCTCACGCTGTTCCTGTTCGTTAATGCCCAGAATACCGAACACGGTCTGCTGCATATCGCCACGGTGGATACGCACGGAACCGCCGCCCACTTCATAGCCGTTGATGACCATGTCGTAAGCATTCGCCACGGCATCTTCCGGCGCGGCTTTCAGCTCATCGGCGGTCATGTCTTTCGGCGAGGTGAACGGGTGGTGCATCGCGGTCAGGCCGCCTTCACCGTCGTCTTCAAACATCGGGAAGTCGATAACCCACAGCGGCGCCCACATGGACTCGTCGGTCAGGTTAAGATCTTTGCCCAGCTTGAGGCGCAGCGCGCCCATCGCATCGGCCACCACTTTTTTATTGTCGGCGCCGAAGAACACCATGTCGCCATCCTGCGCGCCGGTACGTTCAAGAATCGCTTCCACGATGTCCGCAGTCAGGAATTTGGCCACTGGGCTGTTGATGCCTTCCATGCCTTTAGCACGTTCGGTCACTTTGATGTAGGCCAGGCCTTTCGCGCCATAGATCTTCACAAAGTTGCCGTATTCGTCAATCAGCTTACGGGTCAGAGACGCCCCGCCCGGTACGCGCAGTGCGGCAACGCGGCCTTTCGGATCGTTCGCCGGGCCGGAGAAGACCGCAAACTCAACGTCTTTCACCAGATCGGCAACGTCAACCAGTTCCATCGGGTTACGCAGGTCCGGTTTATCGGAGCCATAGCGACGCTCGGCTTCAGCAAAGGTCATGATCGGGAAATCGCCCAGATCGACACCTTTGATTTCCAGCCACAGCTGACGCACCAGCGCTTCCATCACTTCACGCACCTGCGGTGCGGTCATGAAGGAGGTTTCCACATCGATCTGGGTGAATTCCGGCTGACGGTCGGCGCGCAGGTCTTCGTCACGGAAGCATTTTACGATCTGATAGTAGCGGTCGAAGCCGGACATCATCAGCAGCTGTTTAAACAGCTGAGGAGACTGCGGCAGCGCGTAGAATTTACCTTTATGTACGCGGGACGGTACCAGGTAGTCGCGCGCACCTTCCGGGGTCGCTTTGGTCAGCATCGGGGTTTCGATATCGAGGAAACCGTGATCGTCCATGAAACGGCGCACGAAGCTGGTGATTTTCGCGCGGGTTTTCAGGCGCTGGGCCATTTCCGGACGACGCAGGTCGAGGTAGCGGTACTTCAGACGCGCTTCTTCGGTGTTGACGTGGTTTGAGTCCAGCGGCAGCGATTCTGAACGGTTAATGATTGTCAGGTCAGAAGCAAGCACTTCGATAGCGCCGGTCGCCATGTCCGCGTTGATGTTCTTTTCATCACGCGCGCGAACGGTGCCGGTAACCTGAATGCAGAACTCATTACGCAGTTCAGAGGCTAACTTCAACGCATCCGCACGATCCGGATCGAAGAACACCTGAACGATGCCTTCACGGTCGCGCATATCGATAAAAATGAGGCTACCGAGATCACGACGGCGGTTGACCCAACCACACAGAGTCACCTGCTGCCCAACGTGGGACTGTCGAAGCTGTCCGCAATATTCTGTACGCATGAGATATCCCTTAACTTAGCCGTCGGCGGATTGTCGCCTGCCCTGCAGGCGTTACTGTCGCAGCTTTAGCTGAATGTCACTACTGGATGAAAAAAGGGGGCTATTATACTGGAAATTCTCGCCCACGATAAGTCCGCAGCTGTTTATACGCCTGTTTGCTGAACGCTTATTGCCCCCGCTCACAAAAATTAACAATATTTATCCGTTCAATAACCTGGCGACGATTGTAAGGTATGCTCCCCATAGCCCGTATACCGAGGAACTCCATGCTGAATCTAGACGCAAAAAAAACCGCCCTTGTGGTGATTGACCTTCAGGAAGGCATTCTGCCCTTTGCCGGCGGCCCGCATACCGCTGACGACGTGGTCGCACGCGCGGCGCGTCTGGCCGAGAAATGCCGCGCCGTCGCCGCGCCGGTGGTGTTAGTTCGCGTGGGCTGGTCCGCCGATTTTGGCGAAGCGTTAAAGCAGCCGGTTGACGCCCCGGCCCCGGCAAAAGCGCTGCCGGATAACTGGTGGACCTACCCGGCTGCGCTGGGTAAACAGGACAGCGATATCGAAGTGACTAAACGCCAGTGGGGCGCATTTTACGGTACCGACCTTGAAATGCAGCTGCGTCGTCGCGGTATTGAGAACATCATCCTGTGCGGGATCTCAACCAATATCGGCGTGGAGTCGACCGCGCGTAACGCCTGGGAGCTGGGCTTTAACCTGGTCATAGCCGAAGACGCGTGCAGCGCGTTTAACAACGATCAGCATCAGAGCAGCCTGTCCTATATTTTCCCGCGCATTGCGCGCGTTCGCAGCACCGAAGCGATCCTGGCCGCGCTATGATTTATGTCGGGCTTCCCCAATGGTCGCATCCGAAATGGGTTCGCCTGGGTATCACCAGCCTTGAACAGTATGCCCGTCATTTTAACTGTGTGGAGGGCAATACGACCCTCTACGCCCTGCCTAAAGCCGAGATCGTCGCCCGCTGGCAGGCGCAAACGGACGATCATTTTCGCTTCTGCTTTAAATTTCCGGCAACCATTTCACACCAGGCCGCGCTTCGCCAGTGTGACGATCTCACGCAGGAATTTTTCCAACGCCTGTCGCCGCTCGCCGGGCGTATCGGCCAGTACTGGTTGCAGCTTCCCGCAACCTTCGGCCCGCGCGATCTTCCCGCGCTATGGGCTTTTCTCGATGGTCTGCCGAAAGATTTTCATTACGGTGTGGAAGTGCGCCATCCCGGCTTTTTCAGTAAAGGCGAGGAAGAACGGTTGCTGAACCGCGGCCTGCACGAACGTGGCGTTAACCGCGTTATCCTAATGTCACCCCTCCATTGATACACACCCCCTTAAAGCCTTCAAAATCTCAACTTTGAACATGACCAAAGCCATTGAAAAACATCTGGATAAGGTGTCATATAGCGGGATAAAACCAGCTACGGAGAGTTTCGATGTCTTGGGTATGCCCTCACTGCAACCATTCCGCTGTTATCAGAGGCGATGATAAGAAAACAACGGAAATTGACCTAAATCTTGGCGTTGATATCTGGCATTGCATCACAGTAGGAATTGTGTGCCCTCACCCTGATTGTGGGAAACCGGTTATTACTATTGAAAAAACCGCTTACATCGATATGCACGGGACAATACTCCCAAAAGGCAATAAAACTGTCTTTCCTGTTTACCCTCAAAACATTAATCAAAGAGCAAAGGATTACCCTTCTTACATTCCGTCAGCAATCCTTGCAGACTACCAAGAAGCCTGTGCCATAGTTGACCTATCACCCAAAGCTTCAGCCACTCTTGCACGACGTTGCTTGCAGGGCATGATTCGTGATTTTTGGAAGGTCAACGGAAAAAAGAATCTGCATCAAGAAATACAGGCCATTGAAAATGATGTTGACCCTCTGATTTGGCAAGCAATTTTAAACCTTAAGAGCATTGGCAATATCGGTGCTCATATGGAGCAAGACATCAACCTAATCATTGATGTCAGCCCAGAAGAAGCAGACCTTCTGATTGAGTTGATAGAAATGCTTTTTGATGATTGGTATATAGCCCGCCATAAAAAGCAGCAAAAACTACAGAGAATTAATGAAGTTGCAGCAGAGAAAGCTGAAGCGAGGAAAGGATAATCATGTCAAAAAGCATGTTTCTTCTAGGTGGATTAATGCTGGTGGCTGGTTCCGCTCAGGCCGTGCAGGTAACCGAGGTTATGGGTGTACTCCAATGCACTGTTTATGCTCAAGAAGCGAACATAAAAGGAGATATCTTGCAGAAGGGGCTGAACAAGTCACTTGCGCTGTATAAACAGACTTATGCTTCTAAATAGCTGCGCCTAATACCGCTACACTTTTGCCTGACCATGTTTTCCTCCGGGGAATGGGCTGGCGGTTTCCATAAAATGGCGGACCTTTTTCAGTAACTGCCACATTGAGCGGCACTGATGATTACGGGTTATCGTGTCATGAAGTGCCTGCCATAGCCGTTCCACATGATTCACCCACGGCGAGTAAACCGGCTGGTAAATTACCCTGAACTTGGGATTTGCTTTCAACCAGCGCTGTGTTTCGCGGCTTTTATGGATAATGTAGTTATCAACGATCAGCGTGATTGTTTTCGCCCGCCGGTAAGTGGCTTTCAGGTGCTTCAGCAGAGCGATAAACAGCGCTGAACTTTTGCTGTTGCCGCCCACGTAGCTGACTTTACCCGTGCCACTGTGCAGTGCGCCGGCCAGATAGTATTTTTCGTTCTGCCCCGGCGTCACTACCCGTTTCTGCTGTCCGCGCAACTGCCAGTCCGCACCGATTTTAGGATTAAGGTGGATATCCACTTCATCTTCATAAAATACCGGATGCTCTGCGCTGCATTCATCCAGCGCTTTGTGGATTACCGCCATCTTTTCATCTTTATGTGGGTCACGGATACGCAGAGTTGGCGCGGCCCTGCGCCATACAAGCCCCGCAGATGGCAACCAGCGGCGAACGGTTCCTGCATGTAACTGGCAACCGGTTATCTCATTGATTTTTATTGCCAGTAATTCGGTGCTCCAGCGTGAACGTTGATAACCAAAATCGCCGGGAGAATGCTTTATCAGCTCACGTAACAGGGTGCAGATATGTTCAAAAGGCCAGCGTCGGGAGCGCCCTGCGGGTAAGGATTTCAGGCCTTCAATACCTGAGTGCGTAAACCAGTTAATCCAGCGACCAACGGATGAACGGGCACAACAGAGAGTTCTGGCAACATCGCTGACCCGTTCACCCCGATGAAGCATCAGCATGGCCGTGAGTCTGCGGGCATGATTTTTATCACGCGTTTTATGAATAGCTTTCTGCATCAGGCGTCGTTCGCCACGGGGTATTGGTACTATGATCGGCATCGCTCAGTCCGGTTGGTGATTTTGGTTGGTTTGGCGATTGATCAGATCGCACAATCCGGGCTGAGTTCCCTTTCAGTGATCTACTATTCCGCGCAGCTATTTAGTAACCTCGGAGTACCTACCGGGGATGACCTCGCTACCGGATTTGCTGAGTTTTATCAGTCAATGGGCATCAGTTACGCATATTCGAATATTGAAACTGCATTGCTCAATAAAGGGTTGTCGCTAGGTGGGCCACAATGGGCAACGGAGGCTCGTAATCTGTTCAATCAGGGCAACTGTGAGCTTGTTCTGGGTAAGTAGTTATTTCATAGGGATGTTCAAGGATGTTTAGGTTAGACCCGCTGTTTGTTACCAGTCTGCTGGTATGGTTCATCATGATTTGCATCGTTGGGTATGCGGTAGAACACAAATCACAGTACCCAGCTATCGGGTATGCAGTGAAGTTGGTGGGTGTGCTGCTCACATCGTTCTGGCTCATAGTGTTCGTATTGAAAGAATTGGGATTCGCCACGTATAGTTTCTGACTCTGAAGGGAAGTCTCTGGAGTCTCCCCAAAGATTTCCCTTTTTTATTTTTTCCAAAACATATGGTCATGTGCTTAGAGGGGCTGGCTCTGTGGTAATCATCCCGTAAATTAACAGACGCTAAAAGTAGAATTTTCTCGTACGATAAACGCAGGAGATTCTGCATATGAAAACATCAAAATTTAGTGACAGCCAAATTCTGGCGATTTTAAAACAAGCCGAAGCTGGAGCACCTGTTCCTGAGCTGTGTCGTGAGCATGGCATGAGTTCAGCCACCTTTTACAAATGGCGAGCTAAGTTTGGCGGGATGGATGCGTCAATGATGGCGCGCCTGAAAGAGCTGGAAGCCGAAAATGCCCGACTGAAAAAGATGTATGCCGAAGAGCGGCTCAAAGCCGAAATCCTCAAAGAGGCTATCGAAAAAAAGTGGTAAAGCCGTCGCGCCGACGGGAGTTGGCGCAAAAGGCGGTGCAAAACCATTCCATTACCATCAAGTTTGCATGTGGTCTATTTGGGCTGAGCGAAACCTGTTACCGCTATCAGGCCAAACTCAGTGATGAGAATGCTCAAATCGCCGACTGGCTGCTTCGGTTAACTGAGGCTCACCGCAGCTGGGGTTTTGGAATGTGCTTTTACTTTTTACGCAATGTGAAACGCTTTGGTTGGAACCATAAACGGGTGCTTAGGATTTACCGTGAGCTGGAACTTAATCTGCGGATCAAGCCGAAGAGGCGCTTAAAACGTGATGTGCCTGATGCATTAGTGGTGCCGGAGTCGATAAATCAGTGCTGGTCTATGGACTTTATGCACGACCAGCTCGAGGATGGCCGCAGCTTCAGACTGCTTAATATCATTGATGATTTTAACCGCGAAGGATTGGCGATTGAGGTCGACTTCTCGCTGCCAGCTGAGCGTGTTGTCCGCACTCTCAATCAAGTGATTGAATGGCGCGGCAAGCCCAGACAAATTCGCAGTGACAATGGTCCTGAATACATCAGTGCTTTACTGGCGGAGTGGGCAGCAAAACATGATGTTGAGCTGAAGTTTATCCAGCCTGGCAACCCGCAGCAGAATGCCTATGTGGAGCGGTATAACCGTACAGTTCGCTACGACTGGCTCAACCAATATTTATTCAGCAGTATTGCCGAGGTACAAGAGCATGCGACAGAATGGCTTTGGTTTTACAACAATGAACGACCAAACAAAGCAATTGGTGGCATACCACCGAAATACAAGCAGGCTTTAATAACGCAACCTTCTACTTCTAACGTCCATTAAAAATGGGATGATTACCCTGTAAAGAGGCTGGCTTACCTAAATTTTAAAGTATGGCGAATGGGCTATCAGAAACGCAAAAAGGCCACCTGTTACGGTAGCCTGATATGAGTTCTTTGGAGTTCGCTTGCTAACGACAAGCTCATTATTGTGTCTGTAACGCTTTGACTTTAGCCACCATGCCAAGAGAACAATCACATAACTTTGCTATCTCTGCATAGGTATATGAGCCTTTCTCTAAGTAAGAAGAAACCTTGTCACGTAACGCTGTGTTAGCTGGTCTCCCCTGATACTTCCCTGCATCCTTGGCTTTTGCAATCCCTTCAGCCTGACGTTTACGACGCTTCGTATAGTCTTCACGTGCCATTGTCGCCATGATGTCAATCAGCATGTTGTTAACCGCTTTGAGGACACCAACTGTAACAGCATCATCATTGCTGGTGGTCAGGAACTGCTGAGTAGTTGGCAAGTCCATTATCACGAGGGAGATTCCAGCATCATTGATACGTGATTTCAGCTTATCCCAATCCTGAGCCTCAAGACGTGACAGACGGTCTGTAGACTCCACAAGGAGAACATCACCGGGCTGTGCATCGTTTAACATGTTGGTGAGTTCGGTACGGTTCAGCTTTGTCCCTGACTCGTTTTCAACGTAGCGAGCAACGATGTTTAAACCTTTATCTGAAGCGAATTGTTCAAGCTGGGACAATGCGCGTGTAGCGTCTTGTTCTTGGGTACTTGCACGACAGTAGATACGGACGTTTTTCATGTTGTGTTCACATAGGGTTTTGATGAACTAACTATACGTGAAAACACTATATAGAGCTAGTGAAAAGAACCCTATGTGAACATCTTTTTTCACGAAAGATGTTTTCAGTCTGGGTATACCCATTGTGAACAGAACTTCTTAAGCAGATTTCAGAAATGGCTTACGTGTGAATGTGGCTGTTTCTTTGGTCACATTGGCTGGTGCTGGTGCATTCGCTTCAATAGCTGATTTTGTCATCGGTACTTTACGGATTGCGATGTTACCAGCAGAGATGAGTTTACCTGCTGCTGTGAATTGCTGGTCAGGGGTCATACTGTCCAGTTCAGATTTAGACCAGTGGAACACGTCACGTAAAGTGGTGTAATCACGAGTCAGGACAGCTTGGTAGAACTGTAGGGCGAGTTCTGAAGCCACGAGTGCAGGGGCTGCTGCTTGGGCTGATGTAGTCATTGTAAATAACCTTATTTTCTAAAGGGGATGTATATGTGGGTAATGCTAAGGGGAGATGGTGCAGGGCTGGATGAGCAGAGGAATGATTATTTATCTATTTAAAATCAATTAGTTACACTCTTTTAATCCGACTAGACAGGATATTTACAGCAGCAAGAGTCATGTTCATCTGCTCAGCAATCTCCCGGTGTTTGTACCCGAGCAGTTTTAAACGTAGGAACTCTGTCACACGAGCATCTGCACGTGTTGAATGGGAGAGGGAGTCACGCATCATGCGCTGTTCTGGTGTTAGGGTAATCATTGTGTAAGCCTCATTAAAAGGGAATTTGGTGTCCGTACTGTTGGTAGAAGTACTCGGGTAACTCTGTTTTATGCCAGCGACCATAGCGGTGAATTTCTGTGGCTGTCAGCTTATTTCTGTGGTACTCAGCCTCAAGGATGTAAAGCTGATGGATTGAGTCTTCGTAAACGTTCATTGCTAGAAATACCTTACAAGGGGTTTAAATGCTGGGGCTTGTTGCGGTGGGTGCCTGTCTTCGTCATAGAACCATTCATCATCATCGTCTTGGTCTAATGGTTCATTGTCTTCTTCATCTGGTAACGTGTAAGAGGTTGGTTCAATGTCGAACGGAACACTGGCGTGTTTCTCTTCACGTAGTTCTTCTTTATCTAAAGAGTTCTGTTCAAAGTTGTCTAGACCGCTAGCGCTCTTAATCACAATAGCCTTGTCTCCTTCAATTAAGTCATTACCTCGTGATTCAATCTCTTTTTCTTTAAAGCTATTATTATCTTTATTCTTATCTCTATTATTATAGAGTCGCACTTTGCTACCTCTGGAGGTCGCACTTTGCAAGGTCTGGAGGTCGCAATTTGCGACGTCTGGCTTAGAAGGCAACTTATTAACGGTGACGAGGTTGGATTTGTTGAACCTACGAACCTTCTCAATAGCACCAAGATTAACCAGCTTCTTGGTTGACCTGATAACTGAGTCCTGAGAAATGCTAAGTGATTCAGCCACATGTTCATTAGATGGGAATACCTGAAGACCTGCTTCCTGATAACTCAACAGTGTCAGATAGACCAGTTTATCCGTTGGGTTCAGGTCAGGAGACTTCAATACTTCGTGATAGGCTTTTACAAAAGTGTTTGCATACATTAATACCTCAAATGTTATTAAGCTGGTGATTGGGATTACACCAGTAGTGTGTTTCGCTTCCGTAGAAGCTCAAAAGAAAGTTATAGAAACACCATACCCAGAGTATCAATTGTAAGCGTCGTCTCAGCACCGTCTGGCAGATCCTGATATTCCTGAGAGGATAGTGGACACCAAATATGGTGGACGCTATCCATGAAATCATTAACCGCAGTGCGTAAAAAAAGCCCTAATTATCCCGTTGAGTTCAAAATCAAAATGGTTGAACTCTCGCATCGACCAGAGATCTCCGTAGCGCAACTCGCTCGTGAGCATGGGATCAACGATAATTTGCTGTTCAAGTGGCGCCAGTACTGGCGCGAAGGAAAACTACGTCCTCCTTCAACAACAGAAAACAACGTGCCTGAGCTGCTCCCGATAACAGTTGATACCGAAGATGTTGTCCCTGCAACCTCCCCCCGGTCACAACCTGTAGCTGCTGCGGCACCTGAATCACTCAATATCAGCTGTGAAGTGACGTTCCGGCACGGATCACTCCGTCTGAATGGTGCCATCAGCGAAAATATCCTGAACCTGCTGATACGGGAGCTCAAACGTTGATCCCATTACCATCAGGGACAAAGATCTGGCTGGTCGCTGGCATCACCGATATGAGAAACGGCTTCAACGGCCTGGCGGCAAAGGTGCAGACGACGCTGAAAGACGATCCGATGTCAGGTCACGTTTTTATCTTCCGTGGGCGTAATGGCAGTCAGGTAAAGCTCCTCTGGTCTACCGGCGATGGACTGTGTCTGCTGACCAAACGGCTGGAGCGCGGCCGCTTCGCCTGGCCGTCAGCCCGGGATGGCAAAGTGTTCCTCACACCGGCACAGCTGGCGATGCTCCTTGAAGGTATCGACTGGCGGCAGCCTAAAAGACTGCTTACGTCACTGACTATGTTGTAGGCCTCTTTATCCTGGTCGACGCTGAATGAGCCTGGTAATATACCCGGTATGAACAGCTTACTTCCTGACGATATCGATGAACTGAAACGTCTCCTTGCCGAACAGGAGGCGCTGAACCGTGCCCTTCTGGAAAAGCTGAACGAGCGTGAACGCGAAATAGATCACCTGCAGGCGCAACTGGATAAGCTGCGCCGGATGAACTTCGGCAGCCGCTCCGAAAAAGTCTCCCGCCGTATCGCGCAGATGGAAGCCGACCTTAAGCAGTTGCAGAAAGAAAGCGATACCCTTACCGGCCGGGTGGATGACCCGGCCGTGCAGCGCCCGCTGCGGCAGACCCGTACCCGCAAACCGTTCCCTGAATCACTTCCCCGTGACGAAAAACGGCTGCTGCCGGCAGCGTCATGCTGCCCGGAATGTGGTGGTGCGCTGAGTTACCTGGGTGAAGATGCCGCCGAACAGCTGGAGCTGATGCGCAGCGCCTTCCGGGTTATCCGGACAGTACGTGAAAAGCATGCCTGTACTCAGTGCGATGCCATCGTGCAGGCCCCCGCGCCTTCACGTCCCATCGAGCGGGGTATCGCCGGACCGGGGCTGCTGGCCCGCGTGCTGAGTTCAAAGTATGCAGAACATACCCCGCTGTACCGGCAGTCAGAAATATACAGCCGCCAGGGTGTGGAGCTGAGCCGCTCACTGCTGTCGGGCTGGGTGGATGCATGCTGCCGGCTGCTGTCACCGCTGGAAGAGGCGCTTCAGGGCTATGTCCTGACCGACGGTAAACTCCATGCCGATGACACCCCGGTCCAGGTGCTGCTGCCGGGCAATAAGAAGACGAAGACCGGGCGGTTGTGGACGTATGTTCGTGATGACCGCAACGCTGGATCAGCAGTCGCGCCGGCGGTGTGGTTCGCTTACAGCCCGGACAGAAAAGGCATCCACCCTCAGACCCATCTTGCAGGGTTCAGTGGTGTGCTGCAGGCCGATGCGTACGCCGGGTTCAACGAGCTGTACCGCGATGGCCAGATAACGGAAGCCGCCTGCTGGGCTCACGCCCGCCGTAAAATCCACGATGTGCACGTCCGCACACCGTCGGCGCTGACGGATGAAGCCCTGAAGCGTATCGGCGAGCTGTATGCCGTTGAAGCGGAGATAAGGGGAATGCCGGCGAAGCGACGCCTTGCAGAACGTCAGCAAAAAGCTAAACCGCGGCTGAAATCCCTGGAAAGCTGGCTGCGTGAAAAGGTGAAAACGCTGTCGCGACACTCAGAACTGGCGAAAGCGTTCACGTACGTACTGAACCAGTGGCCGGCGCTGGCTTACTATACTGACGACGGCTGGGCCGAGGCAGATAACAACATAGCTGAGAATGCGCTACGGATGGTCAGCCTGGGCCGCAAAAACTACCTGTTCTTCGGTTCGGATCATGGAGGAGAGCGGGGAGCGCTGCTGTACAGCCTGATCGGGACATGCAAACTGAACGGAGTGGAGCCAGAAAGCTACCTCCGTCACGTCCTTAACGTCATAGCGGACTGGCCGATAAACCGGGTCAGCGAACTACTCCCCTGGCGCGTAGCACTGTCAATTGAATAACGCATCCCCGTCAATACGGTTCTCGCTGCACGCTTACTATCAATTAAGAAACCAAGGTCAGTGAGGTATTAGGCTGCATAGTGGTATATTACGTTCCCACACAACTTAACTGACACACTGGAATGATGCTTTTATAAACTACCTATAGATGGGATGGTCTGGAGGTGACAAATTGCCAGGTCTGGAGTTCTTCTGTGACCATAAGAAATGTTAACATAATGTTAATTAAAAGTCAATCTAAATGTTAACGGACACACAAAAACCCCTGAGAAGGGGTAATTGATTACTTACTCAGCAAGGATGGAGACCAGCCAGCATTGTGTGACTGAGACTGCCAGCCGCCACCTGTGGCTTGGGTCTGCATCATCTTAGTATCGAAGTAGTCTTGCGTAGCTTCCAGACTAACCTTTTTGATAACGCCATCAGGCATGGTCACATCAACACTAGCTGATGCAAGAGTGATAGGGTCAACGGTTACACGAACATCAACCGCCTGCTGAACTGCTGTACCAGTAGAACCATTGTAAGCACCCGGAAACATTGGTGCATTCATAGCCTGATTCCAGTTACCCTTAGCTTCGTCATACAGATTTTCAACTTCAGTAAACAGTTTATCAGCCCACGAACCCTTGATGGTATTGCCACCGTGAGTGGTTTCTGTCCCATCTTTACCACCCCACCCCATGTATTTTGCAAAGGATGGAATCAGCTTATCAAAGACAAGGTTACCAACCTCAACAGCAATCACAGCACTGGTAGCAACAATAGAGGCTTTACCGATAGCGCCAGCAATACGACCACCGACACCAGCAGCACCTACCACACCAGCGCCAGAGCCTAAGATTTTGGTGATAGCACCAACACCAAGACGTGCGGTCAAACTCACGATAAGCAAATCAGCAAAGTCATTGAAGATGATGTAGCCCCCTGAAACACCGGACAGTAGCTGTATCTCCAGATAAGAGATAGGCTTGAATATATGTCTAACACTAACGCCAATTTTGAGATGACCGGGATCCTGTTAGGGCAAGAAGTCCGTAAACGTAAAACTCCTCAGGAGAAGATCGCCATTATCCAGCAGACGATGGAGCCGGGTATGAATGTCTCCCATGTCGCCCGCCTGCATGGTATCCAGCCCAGCCTGCTGTTTAAGTGGAAGAAGCAATATCAGGAAGGCAGCCTCACCGCCGTTGCGGCTGGAGAGGAAGTCGTTCCTGCTTCTGAGCTTACTGCTGCTCTGAAGCAGGTCCGGGAGCTTCAGCGCCTTCTGGGCAAGAAAACGATGGAAGTTGAGATCCTGAAAGAAGCCGTGGAGTACGGTCAGTCGCGAAAATGGATAGCGCACGCGCCCTTGTTGCCAAAGGACGGGGAATAGCCATGGTCAGCCGGACCATGGGCGTGTCGCGTGCGCAACTGTCACTGCGGATTAACCGTTCTGCCGACTGGCAGGACAGGCGCTGTAACCGGCGTAATGAAGAAGCAGACGCAGAAATACTGTCGGCTATCCTCAACATTATCAGCGATATGCCGAGTTATGGTTATCGACGCGTGTGGGGCATCCTGCGCAAGCAACGTCGCACAGAGGGACAGCCACCTGTGAATGCCAAACGGCTTTACAGGATAATGAGCGAGCATAACCTGTTGTTGTTGCATCACAAACCAGAGCGACCGAAGCGTGAACATAAGGGCAAGATAGCGGTGGCAGAAAGCGATATGCGCTGGTGTTCAGATGGCTTCGAGTTCGGCTGCGACAACGGCGAAAAACTGCGGGTAACGTTCGCGCTGGACTGCTGCGACCGTGAGGCCATAGACTGGGCAGCAAGCACGGGAGGCTATGACAGTTCGACCGTGCAGGATGTGATGCTGAGGTCGGTGGAAAAGCGCTTCGGCGACAGGTTGCCCGACACAGCGGTGCAGTGGCTGACGGATAACGGTTCAGCGTATACCGCGTATGAAACGCGGAGGTTCGCGAGAGAGCTGAATCTGGAGCCCTGCACAACAGCGGTGAGCAGCCCGCAGAGTAATGGCATGGCCGAACGGTTCGTGAAAACGATGAAAGAAGACTATATCGCGTTCATGCCAAAACCGGATGTGAGAACAGCACTGCGAAACCTTGCAGTAGCGTTCACGCATTACAATGAAAACCACCCGCACAGCGCGCTGGGATATCACTCCCCGAGGGAATACCGGCGGCAGCGGACATCGTTAACTTAAGATACAAAAGCTGTTCGGAGATGGAGGGTCAAGATCAGCAAAGTCATTGAAGATTTTACCGACTGTCTTCAGGGTTTCCTTCAGCGGTTCTGGCATCCACTGGTAAAGGGCTTGCCACTTCTCATGGATGAGCTGACTGTATCCGTCAATGTTCATTGCCACTGAACCGAACATGTTGCTGAGTTCGGTCAATCTGTCCATGAACCAGCCGATAGCATGACCTGCTGTACGGAATGTACCAGAGTTGGCTTTGAGGTTATTGGTCAGTGACTCAAGGAGCCCTTTGAAACCGTCACTGTACGATTGATACATGACATCCTGAGCATCTTTCTGAGCGGAAGTATATCGCCCCAAGGTTGCAATCATGCTTTTCATGGCCTTGTCAGCAGCACCAGTCTGTTTATTCAGGAGTTCCATCGCCTGAACCATCATCTTAGCCGACTTAGCGCCAGACATTGATTTGAGAGCCTTCAGCATATCACCAACATTCTTTGTCTTGGTGAGTTCCTGAAGAGGCTTAACGATGGCTGGGGCTGAGTTCACAACCTGCATCCAGTCCTGACCCTTCAGATGGTCTGATGCTGCAATCTGCGGTAAGACGTAGTTCAATCTACCGATAGCCTGATTATCCATCCCGGTCTGGTGACCGAATACTGATTCTGTTTCGAGTAACTTTGGAATATCAGCATCTTTGAAGATAGAGGCGGGTAACGTCTGCCTAAGGATAGCGGCTTGTTGCTGTGCCTCAGCTTTGTCCATACCAAACCTGTTAGCATAGTCATTAACTTGCTCGGTGATACTGTCTGTATTTTTGCCATAAGCAGACTGGAGCATGACCTTAGCCTGAGCACGTTTCATACCCTCCTGAAGAGAGTCCTGAAAGAACTGCATCGCTTTCTGTAGGGCAAAGAATCCAGCAATCACACCAGAGATAGGAGACAGCAGACCTTCAAACCTACCACCAGCATTCATAGCTGTTAAACGCTCCTGTGCTCGTGCCTGTGACGCTGCACGTACACCCTGAGCAAACTCATAGTTAAGAGAGCGCAAGCCTGTACGGAACGACTGAAGGTCGCCAGATGCTACATGCTGGTCACGTAGTGCGTTGAGGCGTGATGTATACTCTTGCGCTCTCTCTGGTGTGCGTAGCGCCATATTCCCGTAGAAACCTGATGTGGTATTACGGTGAACAGCATCATTAATACGAGCCTGACGGTTAGCCAGAAGGTCACCAGCAGATTGACGTGTACGAGGGTTATAAACTGGTGGTTCAACGGGCAACCTGATACGCATGTTACGGGCAATCTCACGCCCTACTCTACGGGCTGCATTAGTACCTTCTTGTTCATATTGACGGAAGAGACCAGCCCCACCACCTTAGACTGGCCCCATGAATCTCCAGACAGTTGGTATCACTTAAATTAGTGATAGTCTTAATACTAGTTTTAGACTAGTCGTTGGAGTCCGAATGATTGATGTTCTAGGTCCAGAGAAGCGCAGACGGCGCAGCGTTCAGGAAAAAATCGCCATTGTTCAGCAGAGCTTTGAGCCCGGCATGACCGTGTCGCTGGTCGCCCGTCAGCATGGCGTTGCTGCCAGTCAGCTGTTCCTGTGGCGTAAGCAATATCAGGAAGGCAGTCTCACTGCGGTTGCCGCAGGTGAACAGGTTGTACCCGCGTCGGAGCTGGCATCTGCAATGAAGCAAATTAAAGAGTTACAGCGCCTGCTGGGCAAAAAAACCATGGAAAACGAGCTGCTGAAAGAAGCCGTTGAATATGGCCGACAAAAAAAGTGGATAGCGCACGTGCCCTTGTTGCCGGAGGATGGCGAATAAGCCTTGTCAGTCGTTGCCTCCGGGTCTCACGTGCGCAACTGCATGCCATGGCCCGTCGGTCGAAGGGCTGGCAGGATCGTCGGTGCAAGCGCAAGCCTGATGATACTGAAGCGCTGGCTCGTATCCATACCGTTATCGACGATCTGCCCACCTATGGTTATCGTCGTGTATGGGCACTGCTGCGCAGACAATCAGAAACTGACGACATGGCGGTGATCAATGCCAAACGCGTATACCGCATCATGCGTCAGAATGCGCTGCTGCTTGAGCGTAAACCGGCAATACCGCCCTCGAAGCGGGCGCATAGAGGGAAAGTGGCCGTTGGAGAAAGTAACCAGCGGTGGTGCTCCGACGGCTTCGAGTTCAGCTGTGATAACGGTGAAAAACTGCGGGTCACGTTCGCGCTGGACTGTTGCGATCGCGAGGCACTTCACTGGGCGGCAAGTACCGGTGGATATGACAGTGAAACCGTGCAGGACGTCATGCTGGGTGCAGTAGAGCGTCGCTTCGGTAACAGGCTGCCGACATCCCCCGTTGAGTGGCTGACAGACAACGGTTCAGCCTACCGTTCTCATCAGACGCGTCAGTTCGCCAGAATGGTAGGACTGGAGCCAAAACATACGGCGGTACGTAGTCCAGAAAGCAACGGAATGGCGGAGAGCTTCGTGAAAACGATGAAGCGCGACTACATCAGCATCATGCCAAAACCTGACGGGTTAACAGCGGCAAAGAACCTTGCGGAGGCCTTCGAACATTACAACGAATGGCATCCGCACAGTGCACTGGGATATCGTTCTCCACGGGAATATCTGCGGCGGCGAACCAGTAATGGGTTAAGCGATAAAAAGTGTCTGGAAATATAGGGGCCAATCCACACCTCGCACGTTAAACGCCTGTGTAAGCGATTTATTGACACGACGAGAGGTAGCAATAGCATTCTGTTCAAAACGCTTTAGAGAGCGATTTAGACCCGCTGAGCGGTCACGATTGAAGGTTCTGTTAAGCGTGGTTTCAATCTTCTGAGCGTGTTGACCTACAGCTTTTTCAAGTTTGACTAAGCCGCGCATAACAGTTTCTCGGAACCCTAGCTCGACGACAAACTCGTCTACTACATATTTACTTTCTGACATTGGTAACCTTATCACCAACGACAGCAAGGTTTAGCTTTGCAAGGTCATCAGGTGTGAAGTGATTGGGATAGCGGATTGGTAGCTGGTGGATATACTTCAGCATTTCTTGATTGAGGGGGAAGGATAAACGCCATAAAAGGAGCGGTGATAATGTCATTCATGCTTCCCCCTTTCTCTCAGATACAGAACCCCAGCCGCCAGCAGTCGTAATTGGTCATTAATTTGATTGATTGGGATTCTTGCTTCTTTCAGGGTGACAGATTCGACCTCAGCGATGGCAGACAGTAGCGATGATGGCAGTTGCTTCACCTCATCACTAAGCTGTCGGAGTTCTTTTAAGATTGGGTTAATACGAGGGCGACCATGACCAACGGACACAGTATTACCTTTTTTGAATTGTCCAGAATTGGTCATTGGTATACCTTATTTGAATAATTTACGAGCCTCAGCAATCAAATCTAATTCTGCTTTAACTGTTTTGGTGAATTGAGCCTGTTTAACCTGAGCAGCCTTACGCTTAGCGACAGCCTGAGACATGGATTTTTCATATTTAGCCTCAGCGTATGCGATAGCATCAGATGTCTTCGCAAAATCGGTAATAGCATTGAAGCCATTAGGCCACATAATCACACAAAGGCGTGATGTTACTTCAGATGGCGCTACAACATCTTTCACCGTGTAGCCGTCAATGTTGAACACACCGCTTTTCAGTGCTTCCGTGTAGTAATACAAGTTCTCACAGTAGAAGCGCTTGATGAGTGGCGTACTGTTGGCGTATTCAGCCTGAAGCTGGAGCTTGATGGTGTCTTTGGATTGCTCCAGATACTCCACCTCATCACATGCACGTGCAACGGCATCCTGTAGCTCCAGCAGTCGAGGGTAAGCAAAGTCTTCTACGGCAATCTGACGGGCTGTAGGCGCAAGGTGTCGGAAGCTATCAATGGTAACTACGTCGTCAGGGAGTGCCTGACGGGCTTCAAACTCTGCCATTTCACGAGCCTGTTTATGCTTGATGTTATCCAGTGGGTCGTAATCAGGTTCAGAGGAATCCACCTCATTAGGGATAAACTCAGGCAGACCGTTTGCACCAGTACGCCATTTACCATCACCGGGTACAAGTTTGATACCTGAGGTGACTACAGGCTTGTAACTACCAGCATCCATAAAGGCACTGGTGGTATCGTTTTTAATTGCATCAAATGCAGGGTTGATAGAAGCCATTATTTGTTCTCGTTATTGTAAGGTTGCTGGCGCAGAATGGAATGTTGCAGGTGATGGAGTGGCCTGAGCCTTGGCAATCATACCGTCAAGGTTAGAGCGGATTGTTCCGTACCACTCCAGAGCCTGACCACGTGCCAGTTCTTCAGATAACCCACCAGCAACGAAAGTTTCTTGCAGACTGGTGATAAGAATTTCTGGGTTACCGTAGATACCATTCATCACGGCAGAAAAGGATGCTTCGTTAAAATCAACGGTGAAACCATTCTTCTTAGGGTCAAATTTGGTAAACATTATCTATTTCCCACAAGAGACAAGAATCAGACCAAGGGAATCAAGTTGCTTAACAACAGCATCCAGAACATCCTGAGCATCATCGGTAGCACCAGTCAGGCCAGTGCAGGTGAACTTACCACCATCAAATTCGACACCCTCAAAACCATTGGTCTCAAGAATGGATTGGCGCAGATGTGACACCATATTAGGCACTTCAACCAACATTGCAGACTTCAGGTCAAGAAAGTTTGTCGTTAACTGACCAGCAGCAATAGAGGAAGCAGCAGACAGCATCACGCCAGCAATCTTTGCAGCATCATCAACCACTTTTAAGGTTACCGCCTTACCGCTGGTATCGGAGAAAGCACCGATAAACTGTGATGAGTCAATAGGAACCTCAACACGAGACACACGATTAGGTGATGATGGTTCGGAGATGATGAAATCCAATAGAGGTGCTCGCGTGTACACCGTGTAAATGCCTTTGGATGCATCGCCCAGCTTAATTTTATCTTGGTACATTATTTGGAATCCTTAGACATCAGGGCAAGAACCGCCAAGGTGAAAAGTAGTGTTGCATAGAAGGGAATTTGTTCAATCATTGTGAAAACTCAGATTACGTCTGTTATGCAAAGACCACCAAATACGCATGAACGAACAAGAACGGGCGTATGGGGTTTTGCACCTGTGGAGAGCAGGATTTGATAGACTTTGCGTAACAGACTGGATTTAGAGGATAGGTCAAGGGATTGCAACCAAGACCTATGAAATACTCGGATAGAGTTGCATTTACTTCAGCAGGGAGGCTAATCCCATGTAGTAATGGTAGCATTATTTTAACATATTTGCAACCGTTTATTAACAAATTAAACGAAGTCCATACCACACATCAGTTACCCTGAAAAGGCAAATCGTGCCATTGCATTATATTAACGCTCGATACAAAATTAAAAATGTGCTAAGATAAAGACCTATCTGTAAAGGTTACTGAGAAGTTCGGTTTACCTCTGTTTAGATAGTTGGTTAACAGTTCTGGTCACCATGCGATTAGATGTCATAACACGAAGTGAAGACATCGGTTTTAAGTGTGACCAAACACTTAACAGATTATTTTTAAAAGGTGTTTTAACCTTTTCTTCCCGCTCTCATCGCGGGGAATCAGTTTGCACTGTTAAGTTGCATTTTAAGAATTCTGAGAAGACCCCGTATCGGTGTAAGCTGGTGCGGGGTTTTTCGTTTATCTGATATGGAGCATATGAGATGGGTCACATGAGTTCGTACAGCAAAGCAGAATTACGATTACAGCCCGGTGGCTGTGGGGTAAATATTGGCGGGATTTCTACTGCTATGTGTGGCGACCGTCAACCGGATATGGAAGCGTGGCTTTACCCTGCCTGTAAACAGAAATGGGAAGAGGCGCTGAAGCAGTATCACGAACAGAAGGGTCAGAAATGAGTCATGATGCTGAAATTATCGCCAATGCTATTGCAGCATTGAAGCCAGCACCCGACTACCTGAAGGACTATTGGTTACCAATATTCACTATGTTCTGCTCTGCTCTTCTCGGTGGGTTAGTTGCTATCCGCATCAACAGAGGACAAGAACTCCAGCGTACCGCAAAGGATAACTTTGCCACAGCAAACCAAACGTTCATTCTCGCGCATGAGTGCCTGAATAATCTCATCGCTATCAAGTCAAACTACGCTGGCAACATAACATGGGGTGAACCTCTGTACAGGGCTATCGCTTACCCGACAGTGTTAGCCAAGCTGGAAGAGGTTGCTTTCACCGCTACAGGATTTTATTTCATCAGGGCTGAACCAACAGCTAACAAATCATTGTTCGAAAAAACATCGAGATGGGTAAAGTATCGCTTATTGCGCATGAAGCCCAAAGCACCTAACCCTGATGCTATTGCTATGACGTGGCGAAATACAGTCAGGATTAGCTCAATGTTCGGAAACTACAATCAGGTGATGATGTATCTCCGGGCCAGAAATGAAATCGGCGAGTGGGTAAAAGAACCTCTGTCACGTATGGACTTTGGCAATAAACAGAGCTTCCTTGAGTTGCCTGAGATTATCGGTGCTCCAATGACAGCCAAATATGTAAGCATCACAGAACTCACTATTGCGCTAACTGACCATGTAATCAAAGAGTTGTATTCTTTCCTAATGAACTTCCCTGACATAGCTGAAAGCAACATTGAATTGAGCAGAATCAGGGATTGGGGGACGCTACCACGATACAAGAACGATAAACCATTGTTCTTGAAATGCCTTGAACCGACTCCAGCACCTGATTTTGCAAAGTTAGCGAAGTATACGGGTCTATCGGTGGAAGAAGCACAGAAAAGGCACAGCTTTAGTGATTGGGGCTGAAGTAGCCCCGTTACATTCTCGCCTATTCATACGGGCTAATCGTCTGTTTCCGCTGGTGGTCTTCTCCACTCTTCAGCCATCTCATCCTGCACCCACTCAGGCCAAATATGAGCAGGTGTCGTAGCGGCATCTGCATCTGTGAATGAATGCTCCTGCGAATCGAGCAAGCTGGCAATATCAGCAAGGCGGGAACCATCGACAACGTATGTCAGCGGGTAGTTGTTCAGCTTCACGCCATTGTGCAGAGTAATGTCACAGGTTTTATTTTCCGTGTTCATCCGTATCTCTTTGATGACACGTTTGATGATGATTTGAGCTTCTGTACGGTCTTTCTTCGTTGTCAGGTCAAGGTGATTAATCGTCGCTAACTGGCTGGATGCTTCCCGCTGGTGGACATCAGATATAGAGCGCTCTGCTTCTTTGATTTGTTCGTTCAGTTCTCGTAAACGCTTGGCTGAGGACTCAATATCACCAGAAAGTTCTGCCAGCCTCAGAAGGTTGTCTCTGCGTGTGGTTAGCTCATCCAGTTCAGCCTGTAACGCACCTACAGCCGAATCTTTGCCAGTGGTTAGAGAAAGCCTGTTCGTGTTGTACAGAAGCCCCTGCACCAGTGCCCGGTCAGTCTGTAGACGACTAAACCCTTTTGCATCACATCGACCTTCGGCTTTCATCGAGCATCTGTAGTTACCGCTACGTTTATCCGTGACACCAGAAACTATCATGATAAAACCGCATTTCGAGCAGCGCATAACGCCTTTGAAGAGGTTTGTAAGCAGAGGCTTATCAGATGATGGCTTACGTCCTGAACCCTGCTTGAGTTGTTGTACAGCGTAGAATTGCTCATCTGTGATTATGGCGGGATAGTAGTTCGGTATCTCTGCGACACCTTTCACAACCATAGATTTTGACGGTACTTTGTAGCCAATCACAGCCCGGTTGCTCAGTAGTTCAGTGATTGATGTTTGAGACCAACCACCCTGTACGGGTTTGTACTGGTTGAGCGTGAAGAATCCCTCTTCGTTCATCTTTGCTGCAATCTTGGCGTGTGCCATACCTTCAAGACGTAGCTGGAAGACACGCTGTACAGCTTTAACATTCTCTGGGATATGTTCAAAATGTGACAGGTCATCAGACGCTCTCAGCCACGCTACACAGCGTTTTGACATGATTTGACCAGTCTGTACGGCATGGTCACGTTTAGCAGCCCACACAGAGCGTAGACGCGTTGATTTCATGGCTGATTCTTCATGAGCACGTTGCATCACCAGAATTGCCTTTATCATACTCAGTGGGTCTTTCAGGCTCTCTTTCGTATACCAAGAGCTATCTACGAGGGTCACCACATCTACGCCAGCCCTGAGTATCTTCCTTAGTTGCTCCCCTGCTGCGTCAATATCTTGACGGCTTACCCTGTCCAGTGATTCCACTAGCAGAACAGAACCCGGTTCGATATAGCCCTTTTCTACAGCAGCAAGAAATTCAGCAAAGTCTCCCGACTTAGCATTTGCCCCAGAGAACCCACTGATACCTAAATCTTGGAATTTTAGTGAATCGTCCAGATAGTAATCGGGGTTACGGCTCAACCAATCGTTGATATACTTGGTTTGCCGCTTGGTTGAGTCGCCAACGGATTGATTCTTAGTAGAAAATCTTATGTACGAGATAGCTTTCTTCATCTGGCTAAGTCTGCATCATCAGGAATATTGGAAGTGTATCATAAGACAGGTGTAATTCTCGATAGCCGCCCGGTGCATGCCGCAGTGGCACATAACGCAGCCGTGATAGAAGCTCAGCGCAAAAAGCCCAAAGTGCCGGTACACGCCGTCGTCACCGCCAGCCAGCCGATGGTGCGCTTTATCGGCAGCGATAACATGGCGCAAAATCTGGCGATGTTTACGCCATGGCTGGAAAAGTTGCCGCAGTGGCAGCAGACCACCACGCCCTACCTGTTCCTGCACACGCCGGATATTGCTCAGGCGCCGGAGCTGGTCGATACCCTGTGGAATACGCTTCGCGCCGCCCTCCCCGACCTCGGCGATGCGCCGGCAATTCCACAACAATCTTCTCTTTTCTGACGTTCCTACCTATGATAATGGGTGCCATCTGCCAACAGAAAGGGAGTTTGTATGGTTAGCGCGCTGTATGCCGTCCTGGCGGCATTGTTGCTGATAAAGTTTTCCTTTGATGTCGTTCGTCTGCGTATGCTTTACCGCGTTGCCTACGGCGACGGAGGGTTTAGCGAGCTTCAGAGCGCAATCCGCATTCACGGCAATGCGGTGGAATATATTCCGATTGGCGTTGTTCTGCTGCTGTTTATGGAAATGAACGGTGCCGAAACCTGGATGGTACATATTTGCGGCCTGCTGCTGCTCGCCGGGCGCCTGATGCACTACTACGGTTTCCATCATCGGCTGTTCCGCTGGCGCCGTTCGGGAATGAGTGCAACCTACATTTCACTGTTGCTAATGGTGCTGGCGAACCTTTGGTATATGCCGTGGGAGTTGGTTTTCTCCCTTCGTTAGCGCACAATACGCCGTTTTTATTTTTCCGGATGTCACCTTATGTCTGACCGCGACACGCTATTTTCTGCCCCGATCGCCCACCTTGGCGACTGGACTTTCGACGAACGGGTAGCCGAAGTCTTCCCGGATATGATCCAACGTTCCGTACCGGGCTACTCAAATATTATCTCCATGATTGGCATGCTGGCCGAGCGCTTCGTACAGCCGGGTTCGCAGGTCTATGACCTGGGATGCTCGCTGGGCGCGGCCACGCTTTCTATTCGTCGCAACATCGCCCACGGCGACTGCCGCATCGTTGCCGTTGATAACTCCCCGGCGATGATCGAACGCTGCCGCCGCCATATCGATGCCTACAAAGCGCCGACGCCGGTCGACGTCATCGAAGGCGATATTCGCGATATCGACATTCAAAATGCCTCCATGGTGGTGCTGAACTTCACCGTTCAGTTCCTCGAGCCCGCAGAACGTCAGACGTTGCTCAATAAAATTTATCAGGGGCTGAATCCGGGCGGCGCGCTGGTGCTGTCGGAAAAATTCAGCTTCGAAGACGCTACCGTCGGCGAACTGCTGTTCAACATGCATCATGACTTTAAACGGGCTAACGGCTACAGCGAGCTGGAAATCAGCCAGAAGCGCAGCATGCTGGAAAACGTCATGTTAACTGACTCCGTTGAAGTGCATAAAGCGCGTCTGCGCCAGGCCGGTTTCGAACACAGCGAGCTGTGGTTCCAGTGTTTTAATTTCGGCTCTCTCGTAGCGCTTAAGGCGGGTAGCCCGGCATGATCGAGTTCGGTAATTTCTATCAGCAAATCGCCAAAAGCCCCCTTTCTCACTGGCTGGAAACGCTGCCCGCACAGATTGGCGCCTGGCAGCGCGATCAGCACGGGCTGTTTAAACAGTGGTCCAACGCGGTCGAGTTCCTGCCGGAAATCCAGCCGTGGAAGCTGGATCTGCTGCACAGCGTCACAGCCGAGAGCGAAACGCCGCTCAGCGAAGGTCAGATCAAACGGATTGACACCTTGATGCGCAACCTGATGCCGTGGCGCAAAGGGCCGTTTTCGCTGTACGGCGTCAATATCGATACCGAATGGCGCTCCGACTGGAAATGGGATCGCGTCCTGCCGCACCTGTCTGATCTGAGCGGTCGAACCATTCTTGACGTGGGCTGTGGCAGCGGTTACCACATGTGGCGGATGATCGGCGCGGGTGCCCATCTGGCGGTTGGCATCGATCCCACCCAGCTGTTCCTGTGCCAGTTTGAAGCCGTGCGTAAACTGCTCGGCAACGATCAGCGTGCGCATCTGCTGCCGCTCGGCATTGAGCAGCTTCCGGCGCTGAAAGCGTTTGACACCGTCTTCTCCATGGGCGTGCTCTACCATCGCCGCTCGCCGCTGGAGCATCTCTGGCAGCTTAAAGATCAGCTGGTAAACGACGGTGAACTGGTGCTGGAAACGCTGGTGGTTGACGGTGATGAAAACACGGTGCTGGTGCCGGGCGACCGCTACGCGCAGATGCGTAACGTTTACTTTATTCCCTCTGCCCCTGCGCTGAAAAACTGGCTGGAAAAATGTGGGTTTGTCGATGTGCGTATCGTCGATATGAACGTTACCTCAACCGAAGAACAGCGTCGTACCGAATGGATGGTCACCGAATCGCTGGCCGATTTCCTCGACCCGAACGATCCGACCAAAACCATCGAAGGCTATCCTGCGCCGCTGCGCGCGGTGTTGATTGCGCGTAAACCGTAATCGTTTTGCCTGACTACAAATCGTAGGCCGGATAAGGCAAAGCCGCCATCCGGCAATCAGCGCGACGCTGACCCTGCCAATAAAATACGATGGCGAAAAAAAGGCCCCTGTTTAATGGGCAGGGGCCTGGTACAAGCAAGCATCATATTGGGCGATATGACGCGCGGTAAAAAACAGTTAACTACTCATGACGCGCGACGATCGCACTCATTGCGGCTACGGCCGCACCGTCGACGGCATAACGTGAATACTCATCAGCGTCAGGATCCGTTGACATTGACAGTCCGGGATTGCGATAACGCATTTCGGAGGGCAACCATTGCCCGGCTGAACTGTGCACTTCTTTGACGCCTGCTTCCAGGAAGAGCGAAAGGTTGCTCGCCCTCACACCTGCACCCGCCATAACGGTTGGAGTACCCTCTCGCGCAATAAGTTCCCGAATTAATGAAATACCTTTTTCGGCCGACGGCTGCTGACCAGAAGTCAACACCCGGGAAACGCCTAAATCTGCCAATACATCAGCGGCTTGCAAAGGATTGGCACACATATCAAACGCGCGGTGGAACGTCACCGCCAGCGGCCCTGCCGCTACCATAATTTGCCGCATACGCGGCACGTCAACCTGCCCTTCGGGGTTGAGCACGCCAATCACAAAACCGGGGTAGCCCAGCGAGCGAATCTGACGAACGTCTTCCAGCATGGCGGCAAACTCACCGTCGGTGTAGCAAAAATCGCCGCCGCGCGGGCGGATAATGGGATGCACGGGAATCGTCACCCGCTGGCGCGTCGCTCTCAGGACACCGTACGACGGCGTCAGCCCGCCCTCCAGCGGCGCGGCGCACAGTTCAATGCGATCGGCCCCGTTCTGCTGCGCGATCACCGCGCATTCCGTGCTGTAACAGCAGATCTCCAGCAATGCCATGTTTCTCTCCGTTTTTCTCCAGCGTCCGATGATGCCATCGTTACGCGCGCCAGACCCCGCGTTAGCTCACATTGTTACACTGCTTGTTCGCTGGCAACGATTTCTTCGAGGGTCCATGGATGAAATTTCACCGTTACGTGGCCATCGGTGATCGCCATAGTGGGGTTTGGCAGGCGTTCGCGTTCGCCTTTCGGCGAGCTGGTTTTGACCGATATTCCCGGCTGACTCAAACCCTCGTCGGACAGCAGCGCCAGCGCCCGCGCGTTGAGCTGCTCAGGCTCGCCCGGCAGAACAATCTCAATATGCTCCCAGCCTTCGTGCGGGTAGCGCTTTTCACCCGGCCACGGCAGCTCAACCACCGTAAAGCGCCAGTGCGCAACGCAAACCGGCTCATCGAGTTTAAACAAGCAGATAGGACGCCCGTTGATGAGGTTTTCCGACAGTAACGTACCGCACTGCTCGAAACCGGCACGCCAGCGCTCGGCGGTGGCGTTTTGATGACAACGCAGGGAAATGTGGTCGGCATTGAGCGGCGCGATATCGAGCCCCAACCGTTGCGAAAGCGCAGTGAACGCCTCGGTAAAGCGCGGAAGGTCCGCGGAAATATCCTGTAGCTGCGCGATAGTCTGCCAGTTTGCCATTTCAGCCCTACTCTTATCTGATGAAAAGGCTAATCTACCCTGTTGTGGGCGCTGAACCAACCGACGAGGCGGACAAGCGGTCAATCCCTGCTCAGGCGGCGTTGGGCCAATGCTGACGGCATCGGGCAAATGCAGTATACTCCCGCCTTAATTTATCCACACCCGGCGCTGCACCCCGCGGGCAGCAGCGTCTAAAACGTAAGGTATTCCGGTGAATATTCAGGCTCTTCTCTCAGAAAAAGTCAGTCAGGCCATGATTGCGGCAGGCGCGCCTGCCGATTGCGAACCGCAGGTTCGTCAGTCAGCAAAAGTACAGTTCGGCGACTATCAGGCCAACGGCGTGATGGCGGTTGCGAAGAAACTGGGCATGGCGCCGCGACAACTGGCAGAGCAGGTACTGTCTCATCTCCAGCTTGATGGCATCGCCAATAAAGTGGAAATCGCCGGGCCGGGCTTTATCAACATTTTCCTCGATCCGGCGTTCCTCGCCGAGCACGTTACGCAGGCGCTGAAAAGCGAACGTCTGGGTATCGCGCAGCCGGAGCCGCAGACGATTGTCGTTGACTACTCCGCGCCAAACGTGGCGAAAGAAATGCACGTGGGCCATCTGCGTTCAACCATTATCGGCGACGCGTCGGTCCGTACCCTGGAGCTGATGGGTCACAAGGTTATCCGCGCCAACCACGTCGGCGACTGGGGCACCCAGTTCGGGATGCTGATTGCCTACCTGGAAAAACAGCAGCAGGAAAACGCCGGTGAAATGGCGCTGGCTGACCTCGAAGGTTTCTATCGTGAAGCCAAAAAGCACTACGATGAAGACGAAGCCTTTGCCGAGCGCGCTCGCAGCTACGTGGTTAAACTGCAGGGCGGCGATGAATACTTCCGTAAAATGTGGCGCCAGCTGGTCGACATTACCATGTCCCAGAACCAGCTGACCTACAACCGTCTGAACGTGACCCTGACCCGCGATGACGTCATGGGTGAAAGCCTGTATAACCCCATGCTGCCGGGTATTGTTGCCGATCTGAAGGCCAAAGGGATGGCGGTCGAGAGCGAAGGCGCAACCGTGGTGTTCCTCGACGAATTTAAGAACAAAGAAGGCGAGCCTATGGGCGTCATCATCCAGAAAAAGGATGGCGGCTACCTGTACACCACCACCGATATTGCCTGTGCGAAATACCGTTATGAAACGCTGCACGCCGATCGCGTGCTGTACTACATCGACTCCCGTCAGCACCAGCACCTGATGCAGGCATGGACCATCGTGCGTAAAGCAGGCTACGTGCCAGACAGCGTTCCGCTGGAACACCACATGTTCGGCATGATGCTGGGTAAAGATGGCAAGCCGTTCAAAACCCGCGCCGGCGGTACCGTGAAGCTGGCGGATCTGCTGGACGAAGCGCTGGAGCGCGCGCGTCGCCTGGTGGCGGAGAAGAATCCGGATATGCCGGCAGACGAGCTGGAAAAACTGGCCAATGCCGTCGGCATCGGTGCGGTAAAATACGCCGATCTGTCCAAAAACCGCACCACCGACTACGTGTTCGACTGGGACAACATGCTGGCCTTTGAAGGCAACACCGCGCCGTATATGCAGTATGCCTATACCCGCGTACTGTCTGTGTTCCGTAAGGCCGAGCTGGAAGAAAGCGCCATCGTTAACGCCGCCGTGAACATTACCGAAGAACGTGAAGCGCAGCTGGCCGCGCGCCTGCTGCAGTTCGAAGAAACGCTGAATGTGGTTGCTCGCGACGGTACGCCGCACGTCATGTGCGCATACCTGTACGATCTGGCGGGTCTGTTCTCTGGCTTCTACGAACATTGCCCGATCCTCTCCGCAGAGAGCGAGGCAGTGCGCAACAGCCGCCTGAAGTTAGCGCTGCTGACGGCGAAAACCCTGAAGCTGGGCCTCGATACCCTGGGGATCGAAACCGTCGAACGTATGTAATTTCCGTTCCCCCAAAAAGCCCGCGCCGTGTCGCGGGCTTTTTTATTTTCCCCTCCCCGCCGCGTTTGTTACAAAACACAAGAAATGACACATTTTCCCGGAGGGATGGAACACTTTTTGTCTGTCATGACGCAGGCCGCTCCGTATGATTAGGCGGCTTAAACACCGGGTACTGTCATGACATTTAGAGACTATGAAGCGGAGCGAAAGCTCTTCCTGCGTCGCGCGCTGGTGGCCTTTGGCCTGGTGATCGTCTGCTTTTGCATTCTTATCTTCAACCTTTATCATTTGCAGGTTGATGAGCACGATTACTACACCACGCGATCCGACGCCAACGATATAAAAATGCTGCCTGTCGCCCCCACGCGCGGCATCATCTACGATCGCAACGGTATTCCGCTGGTCAAAAACGTGACCTGGTACGATATTTCCGTCACGCCTTATAAAATCAGCGATATGGACGCGCTGTTGCGCCAGCTAACGCCCATCGTCGACCTTACTGCCGACGATATCGACCAGTTCCGTAAAGCCCTCAAATCAAGCAGCCGCTACCGCCCGGTGGTGCTGAAAAATGCGCTGACCGATATCGAAATCGCACGCTTCTCCGTTAACCAGTTTCGCTTCAGCGGCGTCACCGTCAACAGCTATGAGGACCGACAATATCCCTACGGTGCCGCGCTGGCCCACGTGCTTGGCTACGTATCAAAAATTAACGACAGCGATCTCAAAGCGCTCGATAAACAGGGTATCGCAGAAAACTATGCCGCCGACCACAACATCGGTAAACAGGGGATTGAACGCTACTACGAAAGCGAACTGCACGGTAGGACCGGCTATCAGGAAGTGGAAGTTGATAACCACGGGCGTATCGTTCGTCTGCTAAAAGACGTGCCGCCAGTGGCCGGAAAAGATATTCATCTGACGCTGGATCTGCACCTGCAGGAGTACATTGAGAGCCTGCTGGTCGGCCAGCGCGCGGCGGTACTGGTGGAAGATCCGCACGACGGCTCGGTGCTGGCGATGGTGTCCAACCCGAGCTACGACCCGAATCCATTCGTCAAAGGTATTAGCTACCAGGATTACAATGCGCTGTTACAGGATAAAAACCTGCCGCTGATTAACCGCGTCACTCAGGGGCTGTATCCGCCAGCCTCCACCGTGAAACCCTATATGGCGATGTCGGCGCTGCTCGATGGCGTCATTACGCCGCAAACCCACTTCTTCGGCGCGCCGACATGGACGCTGCCCGGCACGCAGCGCCACTACCGCGACTGGAAAAAAACCGGTCACGGCATGCTCGACGTCACCAAAGCCATCGAAGAGTCCGCCGACACCTTCTTCTACCAGGTCGCCTATATGATGGGCATTGACCGGATTCATAGCATGCTGAGCCAGTTCGGCTACGGTAAACCAACCGGCATTGACCTTGATGAAGAGTACACCGGTCTGCTGCCCAGCCGCGACTGGAAAGAGCGGGTGCACAAAAAAACCTGGTATCAGGGTGATACCATCTCAGTGGGTATCGGCCAGGGTTACTGGATTGCGACACCGATTCAGATGGTGAAGGCGATGGTGGCGCTGCTGAACAACGGCCGCGTGATCCCTCCGCACCTGTTAAAGGATGAGGCGTCTGGCAAAACGCTGATTCCCTACCAGCAGCCGAAAAATGAAACGCAGATTGCCAGCGCCGCCTCTCCGTACTGGAGCCTGGTGCGTCAGGCTATGTTCGGCATGGCCAATGCGCCCAACGGGACCGGCTACAAGTTCTTCCATACCGCACCGTACGGCATTGCGGCAAAAAGCGGCACCTCGCAGGTGTTCAGCCTCAAAGAAAATCAGACCTACAATGCGAAGATGATCCCGACCCGCCTGCGCGATCATATTTTTTATACCGCCTTTGCGCCGTATAAAAATCCGCAGGTTGCCGTTGCGCTGGTGCTGGAGAATGGGGGGAGCGATGGCGTGGTCGCGGCACCGGTCATGCGTCAGATACTCGACCATCTGTTTGCCCCCCAGGACAGTCAGCAGCAGCCGCCGTCCCAGGGGTAAGAGGGAAAATCGTCGGGTGTCTTAGCGCCCGGCGGAGACCGCTTCAACCACAACCGGCGCGTCGTCTTTTTTGAACAGTGGACTGTTGCCCCAGCACTCTTCATAGCGGTGACCAACCAGATCTTCCACCACCGCTCGCACGTCCGGCGCAATGTCTTCCAGCTTGCCGCCGGCCTTGATTCGCGCCACTTCCTGCAGCACGATGAGATGGGTTTTGCGATCCAGCTTCATCTGCTTACTGAAGACCACCGCCGCCAGCGCCAGCAGCGCAACGCCACCGCAGAAGACCACCGCAATGGCGTTCACTGCGCTTTCCGGCTGTACATGCGCTTTCGACTGGAAGCCGTAGTAGCTAAGAACAGCGCCCATCACAAAGACAATAACGGAGCGTAAGATTTTACCGGAGAAGGTCATCGCCCCCGCATAGATCCCTTCACGGCGACGACCGGTGTAGATTTCATCAACGTCCGCGAGGAAGGTGTAAACCGTCCACGGAATGTAATACACGCCGCCGGTCCCCAGCCCAAAGATGATTGTGATGCCGAACATCAGAATCGTCGCCAGGTGCGCAGGCAGATGGAAGAACCACAGGGAGGTGTACAGCAGCACCGCGAAAATAACGATACTCAGCGCCATAATGTACGGCTTACTGAAGCCTTTTTTCACGCACAGGCCGATAAACAGCGCCGTGGAAATCAGCTGCAGGATGGAGTTCAGGCTATTCAGCCCCGCGACCATTGCCGGATCGTGCTGGAGAACAAAAATGACGAAGTAGGTAAAGATAGAGGCGAACAGCCACTCGGCGCCAAAGCCACACAGGTACATCCCCAGGTGCTTACGGAATACGCGCAGATAGAACGTCGAACGCATATCTTTGGCCAGCGACAGCAGCGTGTTGAGCAATCCGGTTTTCACCTGTTCCTGCGGCTCTTCTTCACGCGGGCGCTCCCAGCTGTTGTACCACAGGCAGGCTACAGCGGCGATCAGAATAGCACCGTAGGTCAGGCCGGTCAGAAAGAACGGCGTCGCCGACTCTTTGCCGTACAGCAGGATAAACTGCCCAGGAATAAACGCCGCCAGGAAGTTTGCCAGTTTACCAAAAATCGCTTTGTAACCGGTGAGCCTGGAGCGCAGCGCGAAATCGTCGGTCATTTCGGTCGCCAATGTTTCGTAAGGCACCATGACTGAGGTATAAATGATCTCGAACATCACGTAGGTACCCAGGTAGTACCAGAAGCCCAGCCCTTCCACCCACAGCAGCGGGTAGAACATCATCAGTGGAATGCCGATCAGCAGGAAGAAGCGGCGGCGGCCGAAGCGTTTGCCAAGGCGGGTTTTACCGAAGTTATCGGTGAGGTAACCCATCAATGGGTTACTGATCGCGTCAATGACGCTGGCAACGGAAAAAATAAACGCAGCCTCGATTAACGTCAGGCCGCAGAAGGTGGTGTAGAAGTAAAGAAGCCACGCACCGCTGATTGCCAGCGCGCCGCTGCCCAAGAGGTTTCCGCCTCCGTATGCCAGTTGATGGCGCAGATTGACAGGTCTTCCCTGCAGCCCGTGGGGGGCTGAAGCCGCATTTCTTGCCATAAAAATAAACCTCATGTTTTATAATTTTGAAACACTGTTTTTATATTCTTATCATGAGGTTTGAAATGTGAGCAAAATCACTATTGTCATTACGGCTAATACGCATCATGCAGGAATGCGATCCACTTAAAGTTTTTTTATAACCAAAACTGAAAATTTCAAAAAAAATTGATGGTTAAGATAATAAAAAACCCGACAGCGGTTGCTGCCGGGTTGGCGGGAAGTGTGAGAACTTAGAAGAACTTACGCAGATATTCCGTCAGGCACAGTATCGCCATCGCCTGCCCGTACGGCATGGAGGTCAACGGAATTTCACGGTAGAAATCTAGGTTTGACCCCATGCCGGTACCAAAGGAAGTTTGCAGCAGCTCACCTTCCGGGGAAACGTGCTTCACGATGCCTTTCATCGCTTTTTCCGCGACTTCGGCATACTCCTGGCCCACGTAGCGCTTACGCACCGCCTTCAGAATGCCGTAGGCAAAGCCTGCGGTGGCCGACGCTTCCAGGTAGGAATGAGGATCGTCGAGCAACGTGTGCCACAGACCGCTTTCGTGCTGGCATTTCGCCAGCGCGGCAATCTGCGCGTTCAGCACCTGCACCAGATAACGCCGCGTCGCATTGTTCTCCGGCAGATCCACCAGCTCCAGGAAGTCAGGGATCACGATGGTCAGCCAGCTGTTGCCGCGGGCCCAGCGGGCGTGAGCAAAATTATGGTGGCCGTCATAGTTCCAGCCGTGGAACCACAGACCGGTCTCGCGATCCATCAGATTCTGCACGTGCAGCAGGAACTGATACACCGCTTCTTCGACGTACTCAGGGCGATTCAGCAGCTTGCCGATTTTCGCCAACGGCAGCACGGTCATCATCAACGTATCGTCCCACATCTGCTGATGGTTTTCTTCCGCCAGCGTGATGTGCTGCATGCCGCCGTAGTCGGTGCGCGGCATCTCGTGCATTGCCCACTCAGCCCAGCTGTCCAGCCAGGGTAAATAGGCCGGGTTACCGGTCTCTTCGTAGCGATAGGCCAGCGTCAGGAACGGCGCCATGGTATTCACGTTCTTGGTGGTCGCGCCTTCCGCAAAGCGATCGGCGAACCAGCTATCGATGATGTCGCGCATCGCGACATCACCGGTCTGCTGGTAGTACTGATAGATACCGTACAGCCCTACGCCGTGCGTCCATTCCCAGCCTGCCCATCCTTTGGTATCGATCACGCGACCATCGTCAAGACGCAGCAGAAATTGACCAGTCTCATCCTTGATATTCACCAGATTGTTCGTCACCGTCTGAATCAAGGCTTTCAGCTCTTCCCGGGAGATAAAATGCTCCGGTTGACGTAATAATGGGCTATGTTTGACGGGCCAAACTTTCATATTCTTAACCTCTGTTGTAAGTCGAATTCAATGTTGCAGCCTGCTTCAGCGAAAGTGCCGCAGGTTTATTACGATTCAGGTAACCAATGTTGTTGTTGCCCCACAGGGATTCGTACGGCATTCCCGCCAGCATTTCGACGGTGGCGCGCGCCTGTGGCGTGACGGTTTCCGGTACCACGTGGCCGGACTGGCGCATTTTTGCGGTTTCTTCACGCAGCACGCTGTGGGTTTTCAGGTTCAGCTTAAAGCGCAGTGAGACCAGGAAGCCCAATGCCAGTACCACGATGGTGCCCATACTGAGGATCATCAGGATGGTATGGCTCACTTCCGGCGGCTGGGTTTTCTGCCCGGAGACGAAGCCGGACATCTGCATGATGATGCCCACCAGCATGACCGCCCCCGCCTGAGAGGCTTTACGCGTCAGGGTCATGATGCCGGCGAAGATACCCTCGCGGCGCTGGCCGGTGATCACTTCATCAACGTCAGAGATATAGGTGTAGGTGTTCCACGGCACATAGTTGATGCCGCCGCGTCCCAGACCGGCAATCGCGGAAATCAGCAACAGTAATGCATAGATATCACTCATACCCGCATAGTACAGCGCAGCATACGAGAACGACCCCAGACCAAACAGCACCACCACCATGCGATAGGACGGTGCCGGCCCGAAGCGGATGCACAGCGGAATCATGGCGATGACGGCAATAAACTGGAAGATAGCCATGGTGCCGAGCAGGTTGGAGGCGACGGACGCTTCCTGCATCAGTACGAACACCACGTAGTAGGTAAAGACGGCGTTAAACACATCCTGCGCGATATAGCCGCCGAGGTACATTCCCAGGTGCTGGCGGAAAATCTTGATGCGCAGCGTTGAGCTGAGTTCGACAAACAGGCGATTCATGCTCTGCGCAAACGTCAGGTGTTTTTTCTCCTCTTCCGCCTTCAGCGCCGCCACAGTCCACTCTTCACGCGGGCGCTCCCAGGTAAAGAACCAGACAAAGGTCAGCATGATGGCGCACAGCACCGAGAACACCAGGCTGGCATAGAAGAAGGAAATGGCGTTGTCTTTACCGAAGTGGGTCAGCAGAATGCCCGGCAGGAAGGAAGCCAGAATCGCCGACATCTGCGCCATACCGATACGCGCGCCGGAGAATTTGGTTTTCTGTTTGAAGTCGTCGGTCATTTCCGGGACCAGCGTTTCATACGGCACCAGAATCATGGTGTAGACCACGTCAAAGATCAGATAGGTGACGAGGTAATACCAGAAGCTCATCTCCCCTATCCACATGAAGGAATAGCTGAACACGCAGGGAATGCCGAGCAGAATAAAGAATTTGCGCCGACCAAAGCGTTTACCAAACCAGGTGGAGCCGAAGTTATCGGTCAGGAAGCCCATCAGCGGGCTGACCACCGCATCCAGTACGCGAGCGGTAGCGAAGATAAAAGTGGCTTCAATGGGGGTTAAGCCGCAAAACGTGGTGTAGAAATACAGCAGCCAGGCGGCGGTCAGCGCGGTGGTACCGGCGCCGAGAAAATCTCCCGATCCGTAGGCAAAATAGTTAACGAGTCCTATTTTTCGTGTTCTGTTCATTGACGTTATCCTGTGCCTTTTATTATGGAACTCCTTCAGCCTGCCAGAGCTGATAACAAAGGAGTACTGACACGGCTACAGTAAAAGTATGCGTTAAGGGATACCTTCCTATTTCTGCCAGCGCGAACGCCGGATTGGCAAAAATGCAAAGAGTCGTGGCATATGCATCACTGATTTATAAAACAACGTTTCTTTACAATCAAAAATGAGGGTCAGAAATGCGAGGTCGCCACCAGAATCCGGTGGCGAAAAGAGGAATGTAGGGCTTTCAGCGGTAGTTAACGATAATTTGTATGCTTTGTACCCGTAAGGCCGGAATTAATCTCCCACCGCCCGGCACTTCCCAGATAAACCGAAACGGCTCTGCCGCCGAAACCTGGCTAAAAGCCAGCGTGCTGCCGCTCTGCCCATCCAGCTCCGTACAGCGCGAAAGCGAGCACAGCCGGACCCGCAGCCCGGCCGGTACGGGGCCGTTCAGCGCATAGCGCCAGACCACCCGCGTGGTCATGCCCTGCACCGGCAGTGAGGCGGTCAGCGGCCGCGACGATACGGCAACTCCGCGGTGATTCAGGGTGATGCCAATATTGCTGTCCTGCCAGGCCCCCTCGCCCGCCGCCTGCGCCAGGCCAGGCAGAACGAACAGCAACGCAAACCACCGACGCATTATTTACCTCCAATGGTCGCCGTCATGCGAATGTTGCGGTTATCGGACAGCTCCATGTTTGACAGCACCACCAGCTGTGGCAGACTGCGACGCAGGAAGCGCGACAGCAGAGGACGCAGCGCGTGGTTCACCAGCAGCACCGGCGGCGCGCCGAGCATTTCCTGACGCGCCAGAGCCTCCTGCGCCTGCGCCAGCAGACGGTCAGCCAGGCCCGGTTCCAGGCCTCCGCCGCCCTGTAGGGCTTGCAGCAGCAGTCGCTCCAGCGGCGTATCCAGCCCGATAACCTGCACCTCGTCGTTACCCGGGAACCAGCGTTGGGTGATCGCCCGGCCGAGGGCCACGCGCACCACCGACGTCAGCTCGCCCGCATCGGTCTGGATCGGCGCATGTTCAGCCAGCGTTTCCAGAATGGTACGCATATCGCGAATCGGTACTTTTTCATCCAGCAGATTTTGCAGCACTTTATGCAAGGTGGTCAGCGTCACCACCCCCGGCACCAGATCTTCAGTCAGCTTCGGCATCTCCTGGGTTACGCGCTCCAGCAGTTGCTGCGCTTCCTGACGACCAAACAGTTCCGAAGCGTGCAGGCTAATCAGATGATTCAGGTGCGTCGCCACCACGGTACTGGCTTCCACCACCGTGAAGCCCTGAATCTGCGCCTGCTCTTTCAGCGCGCTTTCAATCCAGATAGCCGCCAGGCCAAACGCCGGATCGGTGGTGACTTCGCCGGGCAGTGAACCCGCTGCGGTACCGGGGTTGATCGCCAGCCAACGGCCAGGGTAGGCCTCGCCGCTGCCAATCTCGACCCCTTTGAGTAAAATACGGTACAGCGCCGGCGACAGGTCCATATTGTCGCGAATATGCACCACTGGCGGCAGGAAGCCCATTTCTTGCGCAAATTTCTTCCGAATACTGCGGATGCGCCCGAGCAGTTCACCATCCTGCTGGAAATCAACCATCGGAATCAGCCGGTAGCCCACTTCCATGCCCAGCGTATCTTCCAGCTGCACATCGCTCCAGGTGGCCTCTACCGCCTGCGACGTATTTTCCGGCGCTTTCACCGGCTGCGGCTGATCCGGAGCCTTTATCTCACGCCCACGGATCCACCACGCCAGCCCCAGCAGCGCGGCGGTAAACAGCAGGAACACCAGGTTCGGCATACCCGGGACCAGGCCCAGCAGGCCGAGCACCCCGGCGCTCAACAGCATGACGCGCGGGTTGCTAAACAGCTGGCCGACCATCTGTTCGCCAACGTCCTGCTCGGTACTTACGCGGGTCACAATGACGCCCGCCGCGGTCGAGATCACCAGCGCCGGAATCTGCGCCACCAGGCCGTCACCAATGGTCAGCAGGGTGTAAGATTCCGCCGCTTTGCCCAGATCCAGACCGTGCTGTAACACCCCTACCAGCAGTCCGCCGATGACGTTGATCACCATAATCAGAATCCCGGCGATGGCATCGCCGCGCACAAACTTACTGGCACCGTCCATCGAACCGTAGAAGTCCGCTTCCTGGGTCACCTCTGAACGGCGCTTTTTCGCTTCCTCTTCGCCGATGATCCCGGCGTTGAGATCGGCGTCGATCGCCATCTGCTTACCCGGCATCCCGTCCAGCACAAAGCGCGCACCCACTTCGGCAATACGCCCGGCACCTTTGGTGATAACCATAAAGTTGATGATAACGAGGATGATAAACACCACGATGCCGATAGCGAAGTTACCGCCGACGAGGAAGTGGCCAAACGCTTCAACCACCTTCCCCGCCGCCGCCGCGCCGGTGTGTCCGTCCATCAAAATAATACGCGTCGAGGCCACGTTCAGCGCCAGACGCAGCAGCGTGGTAAACAGCAGAATGGTCGGGAAGGCGGCAAACTCCAGCGTGCGCTGGGTGAACATGGCCACCAGCAGCACCATAATGGACAGCGCAATGTTAAAGGTAAACAGCAGGTCGAGGACGAACGCCGGCAGCGGCAGTACCATCATCGACAAAATCAGCAGGATCAGCACCGGCCCGGCAAGCACCTGCCACTGGGTGGATTTCAGGTTGCTGGGGAGGCGCAGCATTGCGACAAGATTAGCCATCAGAGTCCTTCTCGTTCAAAAAATCCAGTGCCTCAGGCACCGCTATGTTATCCGGTTTTTTCGGCGCGGCGCCGCCCGCCAGTCGCCAGCGCTTAAGCTGCCAGACCCACGCCAGCACCTCTGCCACCGCGGCGTACAGCTGGCCGGGGATCTGCTGACCGATATCGGCATGGCGATACAGCGCGCGCGCCAGCGGCGGCGCTTCCAGCATCGGAATGCGGTTCTCCTCGCCAATTTCACGAATGCGCAGCGCCACAAGCCCCGCGCCTTTCGCCACGACTTTCGGCGCGCTCATTTTGTTTTCGTCGTACTGCAGGGCGACGGAATAGTGTGTCGGGTTATTGACGATCACGTCAGCCTTCGGTACGTCGGCCATCATCCGACGGCGTGCCGCCGCACGCTGCATCTGGCGAATACGCCCTTTAACGTGCGGGTCGCCTTCACTCTGCTTAAATTCATCGCGAATATCCTGCCGCGACATACGCAGCTTTTTCAGATGGCTGTGGATCTGCCAGAAAACGTCGAAGCCGACCATCGGGATGATGCCCATCGCCACCAGTAGCGCGCACAGGCCTACCATATTCAGGGCGTTACCTATTGCCGACAGCGGTGATTCGCTGACCAGACGCATCATCTGCGGCCAGTGCATCCACAGGAAAAAGCCCGCCACGGTCCCCATCAGCACCGCTTTCATAATCGCCTTACTCAGCTCCGCCGCCGTCTGCGCCGAAAACATGCGCTTAATGCCGGGCAGCGGGTTGAGCTTATCGAGCTTGAAGGCCAGCGATTTGGTGCTGAACACCAGGCCGCCGAGCATCATTGGCGCAACCAGCGCCACCGTTACCACCCCGACAATCAGCGGAAGCAGCGCCAGCATGGCTTCTTTGAGCAGCAGGATAATCTGGCCGAGGATCAGGTTGGGGTCATTGACGATGCTGTGATCAAAGCGCAGCCCGCCCGAAAGCAGGTTCGCCAGCCGTCGAGCCAGCGACTCGCCGCCCAGCCAGAGCACACAAACGCCCACCAGCAGCATCAGCAGCGACGTCAGCTCGCGGGAACGCGGGATCTGCCCCTCCTCACGCGCCTTTTCAAGCCGTTGGGGTGTGGGGTCTTCTGTTTTGTCGTCGTCGTCGCTTTCTTCTGCCACGGCATCACTCTCGAAAATACGGTCGCGAGTATTATCTCGATGCGGCGCATTGCCAATAGGACGAATAGCGGAATGAAAGTGAAGGAATTCGGGCGTTTATTGATGGGTATCCGCGTATATTGCCGGATAGCGGCGTAAACGCCTTATCCGGCCTACAGATATGTGTGTTTTGTGGCGTCTGCCGTTCACAGGCCGCGCACATGACCAGAACTTGATTAGCGCTGGAAAACGACCCGATAATGACCGGAACCCACCTCCGCCGCGTAGCCGCCGTCCATCGGCGTAAAGTCGATGTCGTCGGTTTCCAGCAGCGTCCTTGCGCGATCGAGAATCAGCGTCGAGCGGGTATTGGGCGGGATGTCCACCTCAAGCGCGATCGTCTGCCCGGACTGCTGCCAGCGCACGCCAATCTCACCGTATACCGATGCATAGCGCGCTTTCAGCCACGCCAGACCGCCGCCGGGGATAGGCCGCAGAACCGAGTGCTTAAAGCCCGGCGCGTGCTCTTCGGTATTTATTCCCGCCGCCGCCCGGTACAGCCACTCACCGATGGCTCCGTAGGCGTAGTGGTTAAACGAGTTCATATCCGGACTCCACATCGTGCCGTCCGGCTTCACGCCGTCCCAGTGTTCCCAAATCGTGGTCGCGCCGGCCTTCACCTGATACAACCAGGACGGGAAATCCTCCTTCAGCAGCAGCTGCCATGCGGCATCAGCCTGACCGTTCTCACTCAGCGCGTGACAAAAATACGGCGTGCCGACAAACCCCGTCACCAGGTGGCCATCCTGCTCGGCCAGCAGCTCCAGCAGCGTCTGCACCGTCCGCTCGCGATGCGCCTGCGGCACCAGCTGGAAATAGAGCGCCAGAATATGCGCAGTTTGCGTGCGCGCGGCGAGTCTGCCGTTGGCCGTGAAGAACTCGCGATGGAAGCAGTCAACAATCGCCGCATGAAGCGCGAGGTACTCGACGGCATCATCCTCAAAGCCCAGTACCTTCGCCGATTTCGACAGCAGCTGCGTAGACAGCGCATAGTAGGCCATGCAGGTCAGCTCATTCGGCGTGGCGCCAAAGTAGCTGCCCTCTTTGGCATCCAGGGCCACCCAGTCGCCAAACTGCAGCTTCCACGACCAGATATTGTCAACCGCGTTGGCGCGCATAAACTCTACCCACGCTTTCATACTGCCGTACTGGCGCGCCAGGGTCTGCGTATCGCCGTACATCAGGTACAGCGTCCACGGATTGATGACCGCCGCATCGGCCCATGCCGCCGCCGAATGGGTACGGCCGTGCGACAGGAAACGGTCGTTATCGCACTTGCCGGTCAGAATATCCGGGATCACGTGCGGCACGCCGCCTTCCGGGGTTTGATCGTGCTGCAAATCGGTTAGCCATTTGGCGAAGAAGGTATCCGTTTGCATCAGGTAGCTGGCGGTACGACAAAAGATCTGCGCATCACCGGTCCAGCCCAGGCGTTCGTCGCGCTGCGGGCAGTCGGTCGGGATATCCACAAAGTTTCCCTTCAGCCCCCAGAGAATATTGTGGTGCAGCTGGTTAAGATCGGCATTTGAGGTTTCCATGCTGCCGGTTGGCGTCATCGCTGAATGCAGCACTACGGCGGAAAAATCTGCCAGCGTCGGCGTGCCAGGCCAGCATTCAATCTGCACATAGCGGAAGCCCTGGAAGGTAAAGTGCGGATGGTAGCGCTCTTCTTCATCGCCGCGCAGCGTATAGTCGATGCGCTGTTTTGCGGTGCGCAGATTCGCCAGGTAGACATTGCCCTCCGCGTCCAGCACTTCAAAGTGGCGCAGCTTAACGCTGTCCCCTGCTGCGCCGCGAACGCGAAACGCTACCCAGCCGCTGAGGTTCTGGCCAAAATCAATGACCGTCTCTCCCTTTGGCGTGGTGAATAACGCGCGCGGCGCCAGTCGTGCAATTTCCTGCACCGGACAGGCGGTTTGCGGCTGAAGAACGTCTTTTGACACGCTCAGTAACGTTACCGCTCGCCAGCCCGACGCGGCAAAACCCGGCTCGCTCCAGCCCTGCTGCGCCAGGCGGGCGTCGTACGTTTCACCATCGTAGATTTCAGAGAACAAAATCGCCGAGTCGCTTGCCTGCCAGCATGCGTTGCTGACAATCACCCGCTGGCTGCCGTCGCGCAGCGTGACCACCAGTTGGCAAATAAACCCGGTTTGTTCGCCGTAGTAGTTGCGGTAGCGGTTAAAGCTCATGTCGCCTTTGTACCAGCCTGCGCCGACCATCGCGCCAATAACGTTCTCACCACCGCACAGCCGGTCGCTGACGTCCCAGGTCTGATACAGCAGGTGATGGTGATAGCTCGTCCAGCCGGGGGCCAGCTCGTCGCACCCCACTTTTTCGCCGTTAATCCACAGCTGATAAAGCCCTAGCGCGCTGGCGTGAACCACCGCCGAGACAATCTCCTCACTCGGCGGCAGCGCGAAAACATGGCGCAGCAGCGTCCCCCTGGAATTGTCTTTGTCCTGCGGCGTTTCGGCAGAGATAAATTCGCCCTGCCAGCGTGCGGCCGGCAGCCCGCTCACCCACGATGCCAGCGGGCTCCAGCCGCTTTCTTCACCGTGGTTATCGCTGATACGCACGCGGGCAAAATAGCGGGTTGAGTCGGCCCATTCGCGCGCCGGCAGCGTAATATTGTTTGAACGCGCGTCCTGCATCACCCCGCTGTCATACAGCAGCGCGCTAAAATCCTCGTCCTCCGCCAGCTGGAGCCGCCAGCTATGCTGCGCCACATCACGACGATCGCTGGCAATAACCCAGCCGAAAACCGGCGACGTTTCACAGCCTGACAGCGTCTTTTCGTAGTTAAGCGTGATTTTTTCTACTGCTAACATAATGATTCCCTCAATAGCTGAATGATCAGGCCTTGGCCCGTTGCGTATCGTTGACGTCGTGGCGCGCATCCGGCGTCGCCACCATTGCCGTTTCGGCGTTAAATTCATTGCGCTGCTTGCCGTGGAAGCAGAGCCAGCCAATGACCATCCCCACCACCACAATGGCCGTCAACAGGCAATAAAGGACGGTTGGCCCGGCGCTGAGCAGCACCGGCGTGACGAAAGCCAGCAGCCCACAGGTCAATCGGGCGACGCCGACGATCACCCCCTGAGCGGTAGCGCGCAGCATGGTCGGGAACGACTCCTGGGCCCACACTTTCATAATGCCTTCGAAGGCAAAACCGGTGCCGATATTGGTAAACAGCAGGCAGCAGAACCACGACAGGGGTGAGAAATTGAGCAATACCGGCACAAAATAGCCGCCGGACATCATTACCGCGCCGAAGATAAAGAACGGAATGCGTTTGTCGGTATCGACGATACGCATAAACAGCAGACCGGAAGCGACGCTGACCGGCAGGATCAGCAGCCCCCACAGCGAATTCGTGCTGACCGAAATACCCACCACGTTCACCGCAACAAAGGTGCCAAACTGCCCGCCGGTGTTGGCGGCCAGGTTGGTAAAGGTGTAAAACGCGCACAGCGAGATGAACGGCCACAGGTACTTTGCCTCCAGCAGGTCCCGCCAGCCGTTTTTCTGCGCCCGTACGGTCGCCACTCCCCGTCGCAGCTCATCGCGCGCCGCCAGCCACAGCGGCGATTCCGGAATAGACCAGCGCAGCACCAGCAGCACCAGTGCCACCAGGCCCACGTGGAGATACATGATCTGTGCGCCGACACGGCCCCAATCGCCGACGATGGCAGAGATCCCCATCGTGGCGCCGATGCCCACCAGCCACAGCAGATTCGACAGGCCAATAATTTTGCCGCGGTTCTCGTCGCTGGCCGCCTCGGAGATGGTGGCCAGCGAGACGGGCAAATCGGCGCCGGTCGCCAGCCCCACCAGCAGCGTGCCGACGGCCAGAACGGCAAAGCTAGCGCCGAAGGCCAGCGCCAGCGTGCCCAGCAAAATCATCGCCATTGTGATGATAAAGACGTTGCGCCGCCCGATACGATCGCCCAGGCGGCCGCCGCCGAAAGCGCCGGCGGCAATGCTGAGGGTTAACAGGCCGGAGAGCATTCCAATTTCCAGCGCGGTAATCCCCAGCGTCTTTTGATAAATAACCAGCGCGGTACCGTTCGAGACAATTGCCGCCGAATCAATATATGATGCCATCCCTGACACCACCCCAATATACCAGGGGTTGGGCATTTTATTTTTTGACATAACGTTTCCTTTAATTCATCGATAATGAAGGGAGAAATAAACCCTCGCGGCGCGTGCTGCGATAAAATCCCTGTGGTTCATTTTCGTTATTAGCCAGAAAAATCAGATCGTCGTCAGCACCCGTGAGTGCAGCTCTCGCTCGTGCGTTGGCGAGTAATTAAAATAATGTTTGTAGGCTTCGGTTAATCTTATGGCATTCATAAAACCGCAGCGTGCAGCTATTTCGCTAATGGTTTTATCGGTGGTCCGCAGCAGTTCCTGCGCTTTTAGCACCCGGTACAGCGTCTGGAATTTTACCGGGGTGTAGCCGGTAATTCGTTTAATAAAACGGAACATCGTCCGCCGCGCCACGCCGTTATCGTCGCTCAATGCATACCAGTCAAGCTGACGCAGACCGCTGGTTTTGAGCGCTTTAATCAGGTTAGCGCGGCCTCGCTCTTCGGCGCTTTGCGCCTCTTGCTGCTGATGGCACAGGCATAACGTATTAATGATGTTGAGAAACGCGGCCTCGCATAGCGCAAAATAGAGGGGGTCGTAGTCGCTTTCATTGCGCGCGACAATCTCCTGACTCCAGCGCTCAACGTCCCCCAGGGCCGCAGGGGATAGCGCCATCTCGCGCGGCTGCTGTAGCTGCGTTTTGATCCTCGCGAGCAGCGTATCGATATGCTGTAGATAATGAAAATGGCCGTCACGGCGAATCAGGATATTAATAACAGCAAGATGGTTAGTGGAAACATAACTGTGGGTGTCGTTAGTGGTAACAAGAAAAAAGTCACCCTGGCAAATAAATTTCACTTCGTCATTAATAATATGAAAACCGCTGCCATTACGGACAATAACCAGTTCGTCAAAATCATGCCCGTGCACGCCTTCCATAAGCTGGTTATTCATCGTAAAAAGACAAAAGGCATGGTGCTCAGAATGAAAAAATTCGCTATCTCGTAATATTCTCACATGGCCTCCGGTTTATTAAGACAATAGCGCCCGAGCCTTAATAATGAGGCAAGTAAATAAATATTGTCTTAGGCTGCATTGCAAACTATTTAAGCGCAATAATTATGACAAGTCTATATATCAGGGTGGCACTCAGGCGTAAGCCGCCGTGATGGCGGTTTCATTTTCAGAAATGTGCGGGGGTATAACAGGAGCGGCGTCTGCCGGGCCTACGGCGATATGCTTATCGGTAGGCCCGGACAGCGCGATTAGAAGCCCAGGCTATCGAGCAGATCGTCCACCTGATCCTGGCTGGCAACGACGCCGGCTTTTGAGGTGTCAACCTGCGGCCCGTTGAGCAGACTGTCGTTTTCGCGTTTTGGCCGCGCGCCCTGCTCCGGAATGTTCTCCAGCAGCACCATCAACAGCTGGCGCTCAATTTCCTGGATAACGTCCATCATGCGCTTGATAACCTGACCGGTCAGATCCTGGAAATCCTGCGCCATCATGATTTCGAGCAGCTGGGCGTTCGTAAAGCTGGTATGCTCCGGCACCTCGCCAAGATACTGGCGGGTATCACTCACCAGTTCACGCGCGTCGGACAATTCAATCGGATTTTCAAACCACGCGTCCCAGCGCTTGGTCAAGGCTTTGGCGCCTTTTTCCATTTCATCCTGATGCGGCTGCGAGGCTTCGACGCTGTTCAGCGCGCGCTCCGCAGCCTGCGCGGTCATCTGCACAACATAGTCCAGACGGTCACGCGCGTCGGGTATCGCTTCGGCCGCTTCCGCAATCGCCTGATCCAACCCCAGCTCGCGCAGGCTATCGCGCAGCATGCGGGTCAGATTGCCGATGCGGCTGATAATATCCGCGGCGGAGTGGTCATCGCCGGGCTTGATGGAAGAATGCATCATGTTCGTCACCTCACATGCCCAGTTTCTCGAAGATCTTGTTCAGCTTCTCTTCCAGCGTCGCCGCAGTGAACGGCTTCACCACGTATCCGCTGGCCCCGGCCTGCGCGGCGGCAATGATGTTCTCTTTCTTCGCTTCTGCCGTGACCATCAGCACCGGCATTGCCGCCATCCCACCGTCGGCGCGGATCGTTTTCAGCAGCTCCAGGCCATCCATGTTCGGCATGTTCCAGTCAGAGATGACAAAACCAAAGCCGCCCGCCTGCAGTTTATTCAGCGCATCCACGCCGTCTTCTGCCTCTTCAACGTTGTTAAATCCCAGTTCCTTTAACAGGTTGCGCACGATACGACGCATGGTGGAAAAGTCATCCACAACCAAAAACTTAAGCTCTTTATCCGCCATAAAATAATACTCCTGATTCAAATACGTATTGCCTGTCCGGCACTGATTTTCGCCAGCATCTGCTGGCTTACCTGGCTAAGATCGACCACTTCGCTGACGCCACCGGTATTGATGGCCTCGCGCGGCATGCCGAACACCACACAACTGGCTTCATTCTGCGCGATGGTCCAGGCTCCGGCCTGGTACATCGCATGCATCCCGGCCGCACCGTCGTTGCCCATGCCGGTGAGGATCACCCCTACGGCGTTGCGCCCCGCGTGCTTCGCGACCGAATGAAACAGCACATCAACCGACGGGCGATGGCGATTAACCGGCGGCCCGTCGTGAATTTTGATTTGATAGTTCGCCCCGCTGCGCGCCAGCTCCATATGCTTATCGCCCGGCGCAATATAGGCATGACCCGGCAGGACGCGCTCGCCGTCTTCCGCCTCTTTAACCGTGATTTGGCACAGCTTATTGAGGCGCTCGGCAAATGAACGGGTAAAGCCCGGCGGCATATGCTGCGTGATCAGCAGCGCCGGGCTGGAGAGCGGCAGCGGCTGGAGTACATGACGAATAGCTTCAGTACCGCCGGTTGACGCACCGATCGCAATCAGCTTTTCGGAGCTCAGCAGCGGGCCAGACTTGATCGCCACCGGCGCGGCCAGCGGTTTGTGGGCGCTAATGCGCGCACGCGAGGCGGCGCGCACCTTCTCAGCAATGGTTTCGCTGTAGGCCAGCATCCCCTCACGAATGCCCAGCTGCGGTTTGGTGACAAAGTCCACCGCCCCCAGCTCAAGCGCGCGCAGCGTTACCTCCGAGCCTTTACCGGTCAACGAAGACACCATGACCACCGGCATCGGCCGCAGGCGCATCAGCTTCTCGAGAAAGTCCAGGCCGTCCATGCGCGGCATTTCGACGTCCAGCGTCAGCACATCCGGATTGAATTTTTTAATCAGATCGCGCGCCACCAGCGGATCCGGCGCGGTAGCGACCATTTCCATATCGTCGTGGCTGTTAATGATTTCCGTCATGATCTGGCGCATCAGCGCCGAGTCATCAACGGATAACACCCTGATTTTACTCATGCTCTTCCCTTACTTAGCGCATAGACCGTCTGTCCACGCAGGCTGAACTCACGGGAGAGATGGCTAAAGTTCTCTGAATGACCGGCAAACAATAATCCGTCCGGTTTCAGCAGTGACACAAAACGCTTGAGGATCTCCTGCTGCGTAGTTTTATCAAAATAGATCATCACATTACGGCAGAAGATCGCATCGAACGGACCGGGAACGTTATAGTGGGTATTGAGCAAGTTCAGCGTGCTGAAATCCACGTAGTTCGCCAGCTCGTTACGCACCCGGACCAGTCCGGAGTGCGGCCCGGTCCCGCGCATGAAATAACGCTGCAGCTGCTGCTGAGAGAGCGTTTTCAGCTCGTCCATGCGATAAATGCCGCTCTGCGCTTTTTCCAGCACTTCGGTATCGATATCGCTGGCATACACTTTCCAGCGGCCCGGCGCGGTACCCAGGGTATCGGCCAGGGTAATGGCGATGGAGTACGGCTCTTCCCCGGTCGACGCCGCAGCGCTCCACACCCGGTACTCCCCCTGCCGACGCGCGGCATGTTCGGCGAGCGTCGGGAAGTGGTGCGCCTCGCGGAAGAACGCCGTCAGGTTGGTGGTCAGCGAGTTAATAAACGCCTGCCATTCCGCGCTGTCGCCGTTGGCCTCCAGTTGCCCCAGGTAATGACCAAAATCATCCAGGTTCAGCGTCCGCAGACGCCGCACCAGACGGTTGTAAACCATGTCACGCTTGTGATCGGCCAGCACGATCCCGGCGCGCTGGTAGATCAGTTGACATATCCGACGAAACTGCGCGTCGGTGAGCGTCAGGCGCTGCGTCAGCTGGCTCAGTAATTGCGATTGCCCATTTGGCAGAGATACAGTCATAGCGCCTTCTTACATCACATCATTCAGGAAACAGCGGGTATCGCGGCCGGCGTAACGTTTTCACGCGCCACCGCCGCCTTCACTTCTTCAAGTTCAAATACGGAAACCACGGTCGTTAAGCGATCGGCCTGCCCGGCCAGCTGTTCGGTGGCCGCGGCCCCCTCTTCCACCAGCGCGGCGTTTTGCTGCGTCACCTGATCCATCTGGCTGACCGCCTGCGCCACCTGTTCAATGCCGCGGCGTTGTTCATCCGAGGCGGAAGCAATTTCGCCCATGATGTCGTTCACTCGGGTCACCGACTGCACGATCTCACTCATCGTACTGGCCGAGGTTTCCACCAGCGTGGAACCTTCCTGTACGCGGGCAACCGACTCTTCGATCAGCACTTTAATTTCTTTCGCCGCCTGGGCGCTGCGGCTGGCGAGGTTGCGCACCTCCCCGGCTACCACGGCAAAACCGCGACCCTGCTCACCGGCACGCGCAGCCTCCACGGCGGCGTTCAGCGCCAGAATATTGGTCTGGAAGGCAATACCGTCAATAACGCTAATAATGTCGCTGATTTTCTTCGAGCTGGTGGCAATGTTATGCATCGTCTGCGCCACATGATTTGCCTGTTCTCCGCCGCGCTTGGCGGTATCTGCCGCGCCGTGCGCGAGGTGAGACGCCTGGCGGGCGTTGTCGGCGTTCTGGCTTACCGTTGCGGTCAGCTGTTCCATGCTGGCCGCCGTTTCCGCCAGCGAGGCCGCCTGCTGTTCAGTCCGCGCAGACAGATCGTTGTTGCCTGCGGCAATTTCCGAGATCCCGGTGTGCATGGCGTAGCTGCCCTGACGCACTTCCCTGACGGTGTCACGCAGCGAGTGCTGCATGGCCTTCAGCCCGGCAAAGATGGCGCTGATTTCGTTCTTGCCGTAGACCGCAATCGGACGCGCCAGGTTGCCTTTCGCAATGCTTTCAAAGTGGTGGCTGATAATCGCCAGCGGTCGCACCACCATATGGCGAACCCACCACAGCGCACCCACGGTAATGAGTACGGAAATGACGACCATCGCCATAAACATCATCGTCGAGCGCGTGTAATCGCTCTGACTTTCACGTTCGGCGGCAGCAACGTAGCCGTCAATGTTCTTACGCCAGTTCTGGTACTCACCGTCAAACTGATCCTGGGTTTTTTGCACCGGTGCGGCGACAAACTCCGCCAGCTGGTTGTTCTCAAGCCAGGCGACCTGATGCGCCAGCATCTCGTGCCAGTTGGTAAACGCCGTTGCGGTTGCCGCCTGCAGCGTTTTGTCGTGCTCACTCATCAACGGCAGCGCCATAAACCCCTTAAACAGCGCATCGCCCTGCGAGAGATTCTGTTTGACGTCGTCGATCATGCTGCGCACTTCACCAGGCGGATAGCTCAGCGCCGTCAGGGTGCCCGCTTTGTTCAGCATGGTGCTGGCCTGCAGCATCGCAGCGCGCGATTCCGTCAGTGTGTTCAGCTGCTGGCTGCTTTGTTCAACCTGATAAATGTTGTTTTGTCCGTCGCGAAAGGCCCAGAAAGAGAGTCCGTTACTGCCAATCTGCAAAATGCCGCAGATAATTAAAATCAGAAACAACGTGGTAGAGATTCGAATACGATAAAGCATCACCACACTCCTAAAGGCGGCCTGGACCGCGGATAAAATTAAAAGGTTTCCCAGTTGCTTTCGGCGACCGACGCCTGGCGTTTGTTAGCGACCAACGCGCGCGCCGCCGGTGCCGACGCTGGCGCGCTGCTGTGCGCGGCAGCGTTTAAACGAAAGGCGGCGACGGCCTGATTCAGGCGCTCAGCCTGCTCTTCCAGCGCCGCGGCGGCCGAGGCGGACTCTTCCACCAACGAGGCGTTTTGCTGCGTGACGCTGTCCATCTCGGCAACCGCGATCGCCACCTGGTCGATACCGCGGCTCTGCTCGTCAGAGGCCGAGGCGATTTCGCCCATGATGTCGGTCACGCGCGTCACCGCATTAACGATATCAGTCATCGTTTCCCCAGCGGTTTCCACCTGCGCGGAGCCGGTTTCGACGCGGGAGACCGAGTCTTCAATCAGCGCTTTGATCTCTTTTGCCGCCTGTGCGCTGCGGCTGGCGAGGTTACGTACCTCACCGGCCACCACCGCAAAACCGCGTCCCTGTTCGCCCGCACGCGCCGCTTCGACGGCAGCGTTCAGCGCCAGAATGTTGGTCTGGAAAGCAATGCCGTCAATGACGCCGGTAATGTCGGAAATTTTTTGCGAGCTGGCGGCAATCTCGTGCATGGTGTTGACCACGCCGTTGACGACGCTGCCGCCGTGCAGAGCGGTCTCGGAAGCGCTCTGTGCCAGATGGGATGCCTGACGGGCATTTTCGGCGTTCTGTTTCACCGTAGCCGTCAGCTGTTCCATGCTGGCCGCCGTTTCTTCCAGCGCAGCCGACTGTTGCTCGGTGCGAGAAGACAGGTCGTTATTGCCCGCCGCAATTTCGCTGGTGCCGTGATAGATAGCCACCGCCCCTTCACGCACATGGGTCACCGTATCAATCAGCGAGCTCTGCATATGCGTCACGGTGTCAGCCAGTTCGGTAATTTCGTTGCGCCCGCGCAGGCTCAGACGCGGCGTCAGATCCCCGGCGGCAATCTGCCGGATGTGCCCCATTACCGCAGCCAGCGGCTTAAGTAAAATGGCGCGAATACCAAACCAGGCGCCGACCACCACAATCACCAGCACCACGGCCAGAATCGCCAGCTGCCAGCGAGCTATCTGGTAGTCGCTGCTGCTGGTGGTAAAGGCGCGCTGGTAGAGCGCTTCGCTTTGCGAAGCGTACTGGTTCATCGCTTCGCCCATCGCGTTCTGCATCCCCTGCGTCGGCTGGGCAAAATAGGCGTCCATATTGCCGGCCTCCAGGAAGCCCACCAGCTCCTGTAACGCAGCAAAATAACGTTGATATGCGGCGCTCACCTGGGCGCTGGCATCGTGCATTTCTGCCTGCGCCGGCAGCGCGCTGAAGCGGGCAAAATGGCTGTCCGCCTGCGCAAGCGTGGTGCGCGCATTCTTCAGCAGTTCAGTTTTGGCGCTGCTCTGCTGATTAGTGGCGTCCATCATCATCCGCGCCGAGGACCGGCTCAGGTTGATGCGGGTTTGCAGCAGCAGATCCCACGCTTTGGTGAGTTCAGCCTGTTGCGTACGAAGAGTGTTAGATTGCGCAAAGCTTTGTTGGTTTTGCTGGAGCGAGGAGAACAGAAATCCTCCGGAGACCAACTGCAAAAGTGCGAAGACGACCAGCACCAACATCAGCAGCGTGACAACGCGGATACGGTTTAACATACAACACCTTCTCTATGACTTGTTATTCGGTGTTATCGGCATCCCAAATAGAAACTTTATGCGCGCGCGGGGTAAAAATCGTCCGCCCTCACGGGCACGAAAGCGCAGCGCCGGCGAGTCACTGAATCACAACGCTTTTTATAAAATATAAAAAAAAGTTGTAAATCCCCCCGCTTTCATACAATTTATGTAGTGAATGAATTGATGACATTACATAACTAAAAAATCATTTTTCATCGCAGGGCATATTCGTAATCTGACGGGGTATTTTTTGTGGCAAACGCAAACAAACTCACGGTTTTTATCGTGATTTTTATGCTGGCGGGGATTCTCACCGGCGCAATGATCCATTCTTATGCATCAACTCAGACTATCGAAGTCTGGTCCAGCAACATCACTCTCCTGACTGACATTTTCCTCCGACTCATTAAAATGGTGATTGCACCGCTGGTGTTCAGCACCCTGACGGTCGGCATCATGAAGCTTGGCGAAACGTCTACCATTGGCCGCGTCGGCGGTAAGGCCATGGTCTGGTTTATCAGCTCATCGGTGCTGTCGATTCTGGTGGGGCTGTTTATCGTCACCCTACAGCATCCGGGCGCGGGCCTGAATCTGGCGATACCGAAAGATACGGTCGACACCGGTCTGGCCGTCAGCGGTATGAGCCTGAAAGGCTTCTTGTCGCATACCATCCCGACCAGCATCGTCGGCGCGATGGCCGATAACGAGATTTTGCAGATCGTGGTGTTCTCGATGTTCTTCGGCATCGGCGGCGCGTCGCTCGGTCAGAAGTTCAACGCACCGTTGGTTGCCGCGCTGGACGTGGTCTCCCACATTATGCTGAAGGTGACCGGTTACGTGATGTACGTTGCGCCGCTGGCCATTTTTGCCGCCATCTCGTCGGTCATTGCAACCGAAGGGCTGGGCATTTTGCTTAACTATGCCTCGTTTATCGGCGGCTACTATGTGGCTATCGTGCTGACCTGCTGCGTACTGGTGGCTATCGGCTATATGGTGTTGAAAAAAGAAGTCTTCCGCCTGCTCAGCATGCTCAAAGATCCGGTACTGGTGGCCTTTACCACCAGCAGCTCAGAAGCCGCCTACCCGAAAACGCTCGAACAGCTGACCAAATTTGGCTGCTCACGCAATATCGTGTCCTTCGTGCTGCCGATCGGCTATTCCTTTAACCTGGTGGGCTCGATGGTCTACTGTTCCTTCGCCTCAATGTTTATTGCTCAGGCGTATAACATCCACCTCAGCTTCTCTGAGATTGCGGTACTGATGTTGACGCTGATGCTGGCATCGAAAGGAATTGCCGGGGTACCGCGCTCGGCGCTGGTCGTGCTGGCAGCCACCATCCCAAGCTTCAATATTCCGGTCGCGGGCATCCTGCTGCTGATGGGGATTGACCATTTCCTCGATATGGGACGTTCGGCGATTAACGTGCTTGGCAACGGCGTCGCGACGGCCATGCTGTCGCAGAATGAAGGCCTGCTGGCGCAGGAAGAGCCGCAAGTGGTACAGCAGAACGGGTAAATAAAAGCCAGACCTCTGGGTCTGGCTGGACAATCGCCGTGTAGCAAGCAACGGGCCTGTCGTCACAATACGACGGGCCCGTCTCTCATCAGGCGGCGTGAATCGTTGCGCTGTCCAGCAGCGCCATCTCTTCACTGTTGAGCAGTTTCTCAATATTGACCAGAATCAGCATGCGATCGCCCAGCGCGCCCAGCCCGGTTAGATATTCGGTAGAGAGGGTCACGGCAAACTCCGGCGCCGGACGAATCTGCTCCGCCGCCAGCGACAGCACGTCAGAAACGCCGTCGACCACAATACCCACCACGCGCTGGCCGAGATTCAGCACGATCACGACCGTGTTATCGTTATATTCCACGTCTTCCTGGCTGAACTTCACCCGCAGGTCAACAATCGGCACAATCACGCCGCGCAGGTTGGTGACCCCTTTTATAAACGCGGGCGTGTTAGCAATGCGCGTGACCTGATCGTAACCGCGAATCTCCTGCACCTTCAGAATATCGATGCCGTACTCTTCGTTACCCAGCGTAAATACCAGGAATTCCTGCCCTGTCGGTTCACCCGCCAGCTTTGTTACATTCGTCATACCGGTCATGTTTTCTACCTTTTCTCTGCGTTTCAGGCGGCTGTGTTCGCCAGACGTTTATCACGATTCAGTCCCTGCAGTGCCGAGACGTCAACAATCAGCGCGACGCTACCGTCGCCAAGAATGGTCGCCGCCGAGATGCCCGGCACTTTGCGATAGTTGCTTTCCAGGTTTTTCACCACCACCTGGTGCTGACCAATCAGCTGATCGACCAGCAGCGCATAGCGGCGGCCCGCGCTTTGCAGGATGACCACAATCCCCTGCGTGGCTTCGGTTTTCGCTCCCTGCACATCGAAGGCTTTCCACAGTTCAACCAGCGGCAGGTATTCACCGCGCACTTCCAGCACGCGCTCACCGCCCGCCAGCGGGTGCAGATCCTCTTCGCGCGGCTGCAGCGACTCCATCACCGCATTGAGCGGCAGGATAAACACCTCTTCGTTGACCTTCACCGACATGCCATCGAGGATCGCCAGCGTCAGCGGCAGCAAAATGCGGATGGTGGTGCCTGCGCCCTGTTTAGACTTAATTTCAACGTGGCCGCCCATCTCCTGGATATTTCGCTTCACCACGTCCATGCCAACGCCGCGCCCGGAGACGTCGGTTACCTGCTCAGCGGTTGAGAAGCCCGGCGCGAAAATCAGCATGCCGACTTCTTCATCGGTCATGCTCTCGCTGACCGCCATCCCCTGCGACAGCGCCTTGGCCAGAATACGTTCGCGGTTCAGCCCCGCGCCGTCGTCGGTGACTTCGATGCAAATATTACCGCCCTGATGTTCGGCGGAAAGAATCAGGTTGCCCACGGCGGATTTTCCCGCCGCCAGCCGCGTTTCCGGCAGTTCAATACCGTGGTCGAGGCTGTTACGAACCAGGTGGGTTAACGGATCGATAATGCGTTCAATCAGACTCTTATCGAGTTCGGTAGAGCTGCCCATCAGCGTCAGCTCTACCTGCTTGCCGAGTTTGCCGGCCAGATCGCGCACCAGCCGCGGGAAGCGGCTGAACACATACTCCATCGGCATCATGCGGATAGACATCACCGACTCTTGCAGATCGCGCGCGTTGCGCTGAAGCTGCCCCATGCTGGTGATCAGATCACCGTGTGAAACCGGATCGAGCGCGTTGGAACGCTGGGCCAGCATCGACTGGGTAATGACCAGCTCACCCACCAGGTTAATCAGCTGATCGACCTTTTCAACCGCCACGCGAATGCTGGTTGACTCGCTGCTGCGCGCAGCCGGTTTTTCACGCTCAACGCGCGGTGCGGCGGCGGAAACCAGCGCCACGGGCGCAGCGGCCACTCGCGCAGGCGCCACCGCGTCTACCGCCGGCGGCGTCGCGGGCACGACCGCTTCGGGCGTCGAGACGGTGCTGAAGGCTATTTGATCGGCTTCAATGACGAAGCACAGCACCGCGACGATATCGTCCGGATCTACGCTGCTGTCGAGCACCGCGGTCAGAGAGTCGGCCGTTTTTTGCACCTGGCTTAGGGTCGCCAGGTTCCCCAACTCCTCTTCCAGCATATCCGGCTCACCGGCCTTCAGACGGGAAAGCGTAATCTGCGTTTTCCCCGCGGCATCGGCGGCCTCAATCACGGCCTCTTCTTCCTGCACGTGATTGTCGACCACGCTCAAATGGGCGCTGCCGGCCACCGGCGGAACGCTTTCGCCTTTTGCCTCAAGCGCCAGCTGACGCAGCGCATTGCAGATGTATTCGAAGCTGGCTGCATCCGGATCGGTGGAGCTTTTATAGGCGTCGAGCTGTTCCTGCATAATATCTTTGGTTTCCAAAAACAGGTTGATAATATCGGTGCTGAGCTTCATTTCCCCGCGACGGGCGTCATCCAGCAGGTTCTCCATCAGGTGAGTGGTTTCCTGAAGAACGGAAAAGCCAAAGGTCCCCGCGCCACCCTTGATGGAGTGCGCTGCGCGGAAAATGGCATTCAGCTGTTCAGCGTCAGGGTCATCCACCACCAGATCCAGCAGATGCTGTTCCATGTCGGCCAACAGCTCGTCGGCCTCATCAAAAAATGTTTGATAAAAATCGCTGATATCCATGCTCACGCTATCACCTCGAGTCGGGTTGTGGCGTCGTCGTACCGGCCGCCGGTGACGAGTTTGTCGGCGGCTGTAAAACGCTTAAGGGTTCATTCTGGCTCTCGGCATTCTCATGGAGAATGGCCTGCTCAGCCTGGTTATTAAGCACCAGCAGGCTGATGCGACGGTTAATCGCATCGTTGCCGCCGTGCTCTGATAGGCGCATCGAGTTAGACATCCCGATGACGCGTAAGACTTTGCCGTCATCCAGCCCGCCGGCAACCAGCTCGCGACGCGACGCGTTGGCGCGATCCGCCGACAGCTCCCAGTTGCTGTAGCCCCGTTCGCCGGTGGCATACGGATAATCATCCGTATGCCCGGAGAGGCTGACTTTATTGGGAATTTCATTCAGTACTGGCGCAATCGCCCGCAGGATATCGCGCATATACGGTTCTACCTCTGCGCTGCCGGTTTTAAACATCGGCCGGTTCTGGCTGTCGATAATCTGAATTCGCAGCCCCTCCTGCACGAGATCGATCTTCAGATGCGGGCGCAGCGCGCGCAGCTTCGGATCGGCTTCAATAAGCTGGTCCAGCTCGCCGCGTATGCGCTTCAGCCGGTTGGTTTCCATGCGTTTTTTCAGATCATCAATCGTTGGCTGCTTGTGCACCTCGCCCTGCTGCTGGGTGACATCATCACCGCCGCCGGGAATCGGGCTGTCGCTGCTGGCCATCCGCTGACCGCCGGTGATGGCGGTTGCCAGCGGCGTACGGAAGTATTCGGCTATCTGAATCAGCTCTTTCGGGCTGGAGATGGAAATCAGCCACATCACCAGAAAAAACGCCATCATCGCCGTCATAAAATCGGCATAGGCAATTTTCCACGAGCCGTGGGCGCTGCCGTGAGATTTATGTTTGCGCCGTTTGACGACGACAATCGGATGCGATTGGTTCTTCATGCGTCCTCGGTGGTCGTTTGCTGTTGCCCCGCCGGGTTGCGCACCGCGCGGACGTGTTCTTCAAGCTCAATAAACGACGGACGTTCGCTGGTGTAGAGCGTTTTACGACCGAACTCAACGGCGATCGGCGGTGCATAGCCGTTCAGATTCGACAGCAGCGTAATTTTCACGCACTGCATCATTTTGGTGGTTTCCGCGCTCTTCTGGCGCAGCACGCTGGCCAGCGGCGAGACAAAACCGTAGGCCAACAGGATCCCGAGGAAGGTACCGACCATCGCGTGGGCAATCAGCGCCCCCAGCTCCGCCGCCGGACGGTCGGCAGAACCTAATGCGTGCACTACCCCCATAACCGCCGCCACGATGCCGAATGCCGGCAGTGAGTCGCCCACCAGCGCCAGGCTGTTGGCCGGCACTTCGCTTTCGCTTTCGTGGGTTTCAATCTCTTCATCCATCAGCGCTTCAATTTCGAAGGTGTTCATGTTGCCGCTGATGATCAGGCGCAGATAATCGACGATAAACTCCAGCATCACCGTGTCGGCGAGAATGCGCGGATAGCTGGCAAAAATTTCGCTCTCTTTCGGGTTTTCAATATCACGCTCGAGCGAGAACATCCCCTGCTGACGCGACTTCGCCATCAGGCGATACAGCAGCGCCAGCAAATCCATATACATCGTTTTGGTGTATTTCGAGCGACGGAACAGCAAAGGCAGCGCTTTCAACGTGCCTTTGATAGCCTTGCCGTTGTTGCCCACGATAAAAGCGCCAACCCCCGCCCCGCCGATAATAACCAGCTCGGCCGGTTGATACAGTGCTCCAAGGTGTCCGCCGGTCATCATGTAGCCGCCGAAAACTGTCCCCAAAACAACCAGGTAACCTATTAAGATAAGCACGCTATCATCCTTCCACTGTTGACTAAGAGAGGAGACAGATGAGCAATGTCACCCACGCACGGGTAAAAAAAAGCAGCGGCCCTAAGGCCGCTGCTGGAGTGTTTTGTCCACACCGTGTGAGGTTAAACAGCTTGCCCTATCTGTTCATCCAGCAGTTGTGGATTACTATCGGCAAGATCCTCGGAAAGTTTACGTCTTTTTACGGCACGAGATGGCGGCTGGCACAAGCTGCATACAAAGCTGCCAACGGGCTGATGAGCGTGGGTAATGAAGTTACCGCCGCAGGAATGGCAGCTGGAGAGTTCGAGCATGCCGCTTTCCACGAAGCGAACTAACGTCCACGCGCGCGTCAGGGCCAGCAGCGGCCCGGCATCCTGTTGCGGGCACTGCTCAAGATACAGACGGTAGGCTTTGATCACGGCGTCAACGCCAGAACATTGCCCACTTTTGAGTAAGAACTGCCAGGCATTGCAGAACATGGAAGAGTGGATATTTTGCTCCCATGTCATAAACCAGTCCGTGGAAAACGGTAGCATTCCCTTCGGTGGCGGGCTGCCGCGAAGTTCTTTATAGAGCTTAATCAGCCGACCACGGCTGAGCTGAGTTTCGCTTTCCAGCATCTGCAAACGAGCGCCCAGAGTAATCAGCTCCATCGCAAGCTGAATATCGCGGGCTTCCTGAACAATGCTTTTTTCGCTCATCGTCAGGCCCTTTTCTTACGGGCAGGTTCGCCTGAGTTACTGGCCTGATTCAGCAGTCGGGTGGACAGCAGAATACCGGTATGGATTTGCTGTAAATCGTCAACGCGTGATTCTTGCGTCAGGCGGGTGATGGTCTGGGAATCATCAAAACGGAACTGGCAGACCAATTGATTTGTTTCGGCCAGCTTCACCATCTGGGGGAGCGTCAGTTCCCCGAGGACTTTCGCCATATCCTCGTTAATACCGAGGCGGAACATGGCTGAAGCCTTATCCTGACCGATCAAACGCTGTGCAAGGAGCAAATAAGACAAGTTGATGTCATAGATGTGCTTTAGCAACTCGGATGTATGCATTTTCCCCATCCCGAATAACCAATTAGTACTTTATGCGGACAATCCGCATACTATAAGGGCTTCCCCGAACAGTCAACGCCGGTTTTTAATTTCTGTCTGTTCATCAATGAAAGGCAAGGGATAAGACTGCGCTACTATAAACGGTCATGCTGAATCGCTAGTGATTCGGACCCTGATGAAAGACGCTCGTGAGATCCTCCTTCGTTAATCGGATAGTGATATCCAGTAGGATATGCAGATACTTCTCACGGGGGTCTAACCCTTTACCATCAACAATTTACAGTTCAGTTACTACTCAGTTAAATTTTTCATGTTGTTGAATACAGTCTGAAGTCATCGCCGTAATGTAATGATGCCCAGCACAACCTCGCATTCTTGGCGGCGATTGCAACGACAGCACGCCAGTATCCCCGCCTACCAATCAACGAGCAGACCCAACGGCTAAACGGGTCCGTTCTATTCTCTGCCCCTACCATTACAGAACGGGCTCCCTGGACCAGTAGGGTTCGCAGATAGGCATCACCCGCTTTTGTTATCCTGCCAAGCTTTGATTTTCCGCCACTACTGTATTGTGATGGCGTTAGCCCCAACCAGGCTGCCAGTTGGCGCCCGTTCTTAAAATCATGGGCATTGCCAATACTGGCGACCAGCGCACTCGCTGTGGTGGGCCCAACACCTTTCAGTTCCATTAACTGCTGGCTGCGATGATCTGTTTTGGCCACACGAGATAATACCCTGTCATATTCGGCGATTTTCTCTTCAATATTAGTGACATGTGTCAATAGATCATCAATGCACAGCCTGACCTGTACTGGCAGAGTTTCCTTCTGGTCAGAAACAACATGACGCAGAGCATCAGTGCTTTGTGGGGCAATAACCCCGAATTCAGATATCAGGCCCCGAAGACGGTTATACGTTGCTGTTCTTTCCTGGATAAATCCCTGTCTTGTCCGATGTAAGCATTGCATTGCCTGCTGGCTTTCGTCTTTGACTGGTACAAAGCGCATATGCGGCCGCTGCACTGCCTCACAAATAGCTATTGCATCAGCTGCATCATTTTTCCCGGTCTTACCCGCCATGCGATAGGGTGAGACAAATTTCGGAGCCATCAACCGGACATCATGGCCATACTGCCTGAATAATCTTGCCCAATAGTGGGCACCCGAGCAGGCTTCCATTCCAATGACACAGGGAGGTAAACCTGCGATGAGTTCAGAAAGTGCTGCACGCGACACCTTGGGTTTAACCAGAACAGCTTTACCATTTTGGTCAATGCAGTGAACAGCAAACACATTTTTAGCAAGATCGATACCGACAGTGGTGATGGTCATAACGAATCCCTCTGGGTCAATGTTTATCCTATGATTGCACGAAAGTTAATCAGGCGCATATCTAGGGGAAGTCCCTTCCATTCGTTAATACCGAGGCGGAACATGGCTGAAGCCTTATCCTGACCGATCAAACGCTGTGCAAGGAGCAAATAAGACAAGTTGATGTCATAGATGTGCTTTAGCAACTCGGATGTATGCATTTTCCCCATCCCGAATAACCAATTAGTACTTTATGCGGACAATCCGCATACCCCGTGATGTCGTCGGGCAAGGCCCGATAAAAAAAAATCGGTCGAAATGCATAGCCGATTAGGTGAATCTTCTGTCTCGTTGCCGGGTAACGTTCTGACCGCATGGCCCGACACATCTAAACATTTCTTACAATTTACTAAGATTTTTCCTAATTTGACGCAACTTTACTCGCCAGATGTGACACATACAATGTTACTTCACTGTTAATGTGAAATTTATGTGATCTGCATCACAAAATCAAAGCCTATTTTTATTCTCTATCCATCAGTCATTGTTGTATCTTGAACAATAATTAACCAATCAAAACGCTGTTTTATTCCTGATTGATGGATATTCATTCACCCCAACTATTAAACAACCGCAGGGGACGGGCAACTTTACGCGAGCCAATGACGAAAGAATTATCACAGATCATAGTTTCATTCGATATACAAAATTCATCGTAAATTCAATAAATTGAAACAATGAATCATTTGCAGCATATTCATTTGCATGTAATTTACCTTTAGTTAACATTGTTTCAGCAAAAATAAAATATTAAATAACCATATTGATTACATAAAACATCACGTGACGCGGATAGAAACTGCGTAGCTTTTAATCAATAATTAGCATAAAGAATGCTAATGTATTTGGTTAATATATCGTCATAAGTATTCGCTATATCACTTGCGAGGGTCAGGCAAAAAGAGTAAGAGATTAAGAAGAGAGTGCGTATTATTCGAGCAAGGAGGTCTGATGGCTTACTCACATCTTTTGGTTGCCGTGGCGCCAACCCCGGAAAGCCACGCCCTGCTTCGCAAAGCGGTGGATATCGCCCGGCCGACCCAGGCCCGCGTGAGTCTGATAACCCTGGCCACCGACCCGGAAATGTATAATCAGCTAGCTGCGCCGATGCTGGAAAGCCTGCGCGAGCTGATGCAGGAAGAGACCCAGCATTTTTTGCGCAGTCTTGCCGAGGCCGTTGATTACCCTATCTGGAAAGCGCAAATTGCATCGGGTGAGCTTGGTGAGCACATTAGCGCATTCAGCAAAAAGCACCAGGTTGACCTGGTTATCTGCGGGAACCATAACCAAAGTTTCTTTTCACGCGCCACCTGCGCGGCAAAAAGCATCGTGGGTAACAGCGGCGTAGATGTCTTATTGGTGACACTGTAACAAATCAAACTTCTCGCCGCCGACGGGGTACAACAGCGCCGCATGCAGGGACATCACCGGCATCTGTCATACCCCATCGTGACGGGAGTGAACGCTATACGGTCCGCTTAGCCTTCTGCTTGTAACGGTCGAAAATCACCGCTGCCAGCAGAATCAGACCACGCACCACGTACTGTGAGAACGGCGAAATGTTCAGCAGGTTCATCGCATTCTCCACGGTGCCCAGAATTAAAATCCCGGCCACCACGTAAGAGATTTTACCAATCCCCCCTTTCAGCGATACGCCGCCCAGCACGCAGGCGGAAATGACGATCAGCTCATAGCCTATTGAGGTCATCGGCTGGCCGCTGGTCATGCGTGAGGCCAGAATAATCCCCGCCGCCGCCGACACCAGCCCGGAGAGCACAAAGATAATAATCTTGGTGCGTACCACCGGAACCCCGGCCAGCCGCGCCGCTTCTTCGTTACCGCCGATGGCCAGCGTGTTGCGACCAAAGGTGGTTTTATTAAGCAGCAGACCAAAAATCACCAGACAGCCCACCGTCAGCCAGATAGGTGCCGGTAGCCCGAGCCAGTTGGCGTAGCCGAGCGTGAAGAAACGTTCGTCTTCAATCCCCACCGCTTTGCCGTCGGAAATAATATAGGCCAGCCCACGCACAATTTGCATCGTCGCGAGCGTGGTGATCAGCGCGTTAATTTTCAGCTTCGCAATCACGAAACCGTTCACCAATCCACTCACGGCCCCCAGCAGCAGCCCGGCAAAGACGCCGATCCACAGGCTTTCGGTCATGTTAATGACCACCGCTGTCGTCACCCCGGCGCAGGCAATCACCGACGCGACCGACAGATCAAAATCCCCCGAAGCAAGGCAGAACAGCATGCCGCAGGCCACCATCCCGGACATGGAAATCGCCAGCCCCAGGCCCTTCATGTTGATAAAGGTGGCAAAATTCGGCACAAAAATCGCACAGCAGACGAAAAGTGCCGCAAAGACCACCAGCATGCCGTACTGATCCCAGATGCGGCTAAAGCTTAGCGACGCGCGTTGGGCGCCCGGCGTTGTAACAGATGACATCATAATCTCCTTACTCAGGCGACCGCCTGACTGACTTTAGGCATAGCCAGGCTTAACGCCTGTTGTTCATTGGCGCTCTCATGCAACAGTTCGCCGGCGATCTCCCCTTCGCGCATCACCACGATCCGATCGGCAACGCCCAGCACTTCCGGCAGATCGCTGGAAGCAAACAGCACCGCCACGCCAGAAGCCGCCAGCGCGTAAATCACGTTGTAGATTTCGTGTTTCGCACCAACATCAATGCCGCGCGTCGGCTCGTCGAGCAGGATCACTTTCATCTCCTCCGACAGCCAGCGCCCGAGGATAGCCTTCTGCTGATTGCCCCCGGAAAGGTTCATAATCAGCTGCTCGGCCCCAGGCGTTTTGATATTGAGCGACTGGATGTGGTGGTCGGCGTTGGTGGCCTCCCAGTCATTGTTGATAAGGCACCCAGCGTGGATGTGCTTGCGGCGGGCGCTGATGTTGATATTGTCGCGCACCGAATGCACCGGGATGATCCCTTCCGCTTTGCGGTCTTCCGGGCACAGCATCATACCCGCACGAATCGCCTGCGCCGGTTTATCAATGGTTATCCGCTGGCCGTCGATGTAAATCTCGCCGCCGGTGATCCTGGAACCGCCGAATATCCCCTTCATCAACTCGCTGCGCCCGGCCCCCACCAGCCCAAACAGGCCAACGATCTCGCCGCTGCGGACCGTAAGCGAAATCGGCGTACGCACGCCCGGCGCTTTCACCTGTTCAAGACGCAGCCGCTCTGCCCCGTGCGGGCGAGGCTGCCAACCGTAGATGTCGCCAATATTGCGCCCGACCATCGCTTGTACCAGCCGGTCATGGCTGACCGCCATCATGTCGTCAAACGTGCAGACATAGCGGCCGTCCTTAAACACCGTAATAGCGTCGCTCAGCGCAAAGATCTCTTCCATGCGGTGCGAGACATAGATGATGACTCGCCCCTCTTTACGCAGTTCGCGGATCACCCGAAACAGGTTGTCTATTTCGCGGGCGGAAAGCGAACTGGTCGGTTCGTCAAAGGCAATCACCTTGGCGTTACGCGCCAGCGCCTTAGCAATTTCCACCATCTGCCACTGGCCGATAGACAGATACTTAAGCGGGGTGTCCGGGTCAATATCCAGCCCCAGATGTTCGAGCTGGAGACGCGCTTCATAGTTCAGCAGCTTGCGGTTAACCATCCCGCCGCGGCTCGGCAGCTGACCCAGATAAATATTTTCCGCCACGGTCATTTCCGGGACGAGATGCAGTTCCTGGTAAATAATCGCGATACCCGCGTTCAACGCCGCGGTAGTATCGACAAATGAAATCTCTTCGCCGCGCAGCGCCAGCGTGCCCGCCGTCGGGGCATAGTTACCGCTGAGTATTTTCAACAGCGTCGACTTTCCGGCGCCGTTCTCCCCCATCAGCGCGTGCACCTGCCCGCTATAGCAGTCGAAACTGATATCGGACAGGGCCTTAACGCCGGGGAACGTTTTGCTGATACCGCGAAAGGAGAGATAAGGGGTAGACTGTTGCATCGCAACCTCCACATTGACACGATCCCTCTCCCCCCGCGCACGCGGGAGGAGAACCATCAGGACTTAGAGGCCTTTTTTCGCCAGCTCTTCTTTGAAGTTATCGCGAGTAATCAGCACCACGTCGGTCACCGCCGTGAATTTCGGCGGCTCAGCACCTTTCTGTACCCAGTTATACAGCAGCTCACTGGTTTTATAGCCGTGGATATCCGGGCTTGGCAGCAGGGAGCCGAAGAAACCGGTAGCCTGCGCTTTCGACAGTTCGTTGACGGCATCTACGCCGTTAATCCCGATACCGATAACGTTAGCCGCTTTAAAGCCCTGACCTTCCGTGGCGCGAACGCCGCCCAGCACGGTGTTATCGTTCATGCCGATAACCAGCCACTGTTTCACTTCCGGGTGCTGCACCAGCAGCGAGTTACCGGCGTCGAACGCACCGGGGATATCGTTAGATTTGGTCGGGACCTGATAGATCTGTTTTTCCGGGAAACCGGCGGCCTTCAGCGCATCCATTGAGCCCGTCGTGCGGCGACGTGCGGTATCCAGTTCGTTGGCCGTAATGGCCATCACGCCGGTGGTTTTGATATCCCAACCGCGCTTTTGCATCTCTTTATACAGCTCCTGGCCCTGACGAGCACCGATTTCACTCGCCGCCATCATGACCAGCGGGACCTCTTCCATCGGCTTGCCTTTGGCGTTGACGAACTGATCGTCGACGGTGATCACTTTCATATCATAGCCGCGCGCTTTGGCAACAATAGCGGGCCCCAGCTTCGGGTCTGGTGTACATATAACAAAGCCTTTCGCGCCGCTGGCCGCCAGGCTGTCAATCGCATTAAGGGTTTTCTCACCGTCAGGTACGGCAATTTTAATGACGTCAAAGCCGAGGTCTTTGCCCGCTTTATCGGCAAATTTCCATTCCGTCTGGAACCACGGTTCTTCCGGCTGTTTGACGAGAAAGCCGAGCTTAAGATTCTCGGCCATAGCTGATTGTGACATAACGGCTGCCAGCCCGATGGCCGCCAGCGCGTGGGTAAATTTGTGCATGGTTAACTCCAGCCTTAATGTTCTTTTATGTAGGGAAAAATCAGACCAACGATTTAAATCGGACATAAAACAAAGTATTAGCTGTGTCATTAACAGCATTAACGTTGTTGAAACATTAATAGCCAGGAATTAATCTTCCATAAGAGAGCGCCATCACACCGCTGAATTACAGTGATGTGATGCATAGATTCAGCAGATAAATACATATCTGCTGCGCGAATTGTCTGACAATTCGCGCAGGGAAATAGCTATTTTATCTATATTGATAGCGTGAAAATCCCTTCCGCCACAGGGCAGGATGAATTACCAGCGATAATAGATGTGATCGGCGTGATCGCGTACCGGCGCTTCATCGCCCAGCAGGCGTGCCGCTACGGTAAAGGCGAAATCAAACACATGGCCAAAGCCTTTACCGCTGATTAGGTTGCCATCTTCAACAACCGGTGCATCAACGTATTCACCGTTTTTGACGTCCTGCCACAGGTCGCCAGAGCACACGTAGCGGCGGCCTTTCAGCAAATCGTTTCCGGCGAGCACGCGCGCGGCGGCTGAGCAGATCGGGCAAATGAATTTGCCTGCGGCATCGTGGTTCGCCACAAACCGGACAACGTCTTTGCTTGCTGCCAGATTCACGCTTCCCTGCGGCCCCCCCGGTAGCACAACCGCGTCGTACAGCGTATCAAGACGCTCTGCCAGCGTGGCGTCAGCCACCATCGGAATATCGTGATAGCTCACCACAGCCCGCGACTCTGCGCACGACACCAGCTCAACGCCAATATGTAAGCGACGCAGAATATCGATAGTGACAATCGCTTCCCCTTCCTCAAACCCTGGGGCCAGCAGTACGGCAACCTGTTTCATTATAACTCCTGTGAATTTAAATTAACGCATCCCCCCGAACGAGAAATAAAGAGGGATTATGCACATATGTCATGCCGGCGAACATAATCCCCTCGTCGGTCATTATCAAAAATGATCTAAAACAAATTTACCCACATTCTAATATCTGAGGTCCAGGTACATATCATGATATATAAATGGGGAATATTACTTGCCATACACCATTCATAACAAATATTGCGTATCGCGCCTATGTGTACGTTCGGCACGGGCGGATAAATGAGATATTCATCACACTTTTATTCATTATCAATGCAACAAACATCTTCGCGTTCAACCCCGTCTTAACGACTCAAGAGAGAAGCCTTATACTTCATATTATTCATGGTGTTACGACGGAATTTCTTGATAATTATCCTCCACTTTAATATAGGTTGTAACGAAACGTAAAAAGCGAGTCATAAGAGTTTTCTTATACGCAAACTCAGAGTATTATTTTTGTGAACTAAAGAAGGTTTATATCTTGCGTTCATGATTGAAGACGACAGGTAATATGTCGTCACATTCAAACGCGTAAATAGCGCATGGTTAGCGGCTATTTAGAACTATGCGATGTCACGCGTATCGTTCCTACCAGTAATAAGGATATTTATATGGCAGCTCCAGGAATGGTTAAAAAGCTTAATGCTCAGATGAATCTCGAATTCCATGCATCTAATCATTATTTGCGTTTGAGCGAGTGGTGTTCAGAACATCGACTAAATGGCACTGCGACGTTCTTACGTTCGCGCGCGCAGTCCAGCGTCACGCAAATGATGCGCGTGTTTGATTTTATCAAGAAAGCCGGCGCTTACCCGGTGGTGAAAGCCTTCGAAATTCGCCAGGCTAAATGTGCAACCCTCGAAGATCTTTTCCTGACAACAATTGAAGACCACGATCAGCGTAGCTCAACGCTGTCGGAACTTACTGAACAGGCAAAAGTGCTTCAAGACGATAACACCCTGAGCTTCCTCAATACGCTGGAAGAAGAACAGCAACAGGATGGTATCTTGCTGAAGACCATTCTGGATGAGGTGCGCAGCGCGCGTGAAGCGGGCCTGTGCATCCAGCAAACCGACCGCCACCTGCTGAACATCGTGAATAAACGGCAGCCATCATAATGCAACAAGGGCGGCTATGGCCGCCCTTGTTGTTTCTGTTTTCAGGACGCGTGCCTGAACCCATCAGACAGGCATTAATGCGTCGCATCCTGCGGTGTAAACTTCAGCTCAATCAGCGCGATCGCTTTTTGAATCGCCCGTAGCGTCACGGGGTCAGCCCCTGCCGGATGCGTCGTGAAATCAATGGCCTTCAGCTGAGTCGCCATTTTCTCGCGCACTTCTACCGGGGCAATCACATCAATCACGTCGAGGATCTGTTTGATGACCAGCTGGCAGGCGACGACGTCGGAAACCAGCTCATCGTTAGGGGTCAGGTTCTGAGACATTTTTTGCTCCTTTTTTGCGGAGCGTAATAGTACCCTACTTTTGCGAAAGATAAAAAAACCTGCCGCAGCAGGTTTTTTTATCAGAACATAGCGCCTGGCGGTACGTCTTTGAAAGTCTTGCAATAGTTTTCAAACATGCTTTTGAGGATTTTACGCATACGCTGTTTCATGTGAATGCTCCGGTTTTTGTTATGCAGATGTTATTGTCTTTACGTACATAATATGACCGCCGTCACAAAAATCAACCATTTTGCGATTTATATCACATAAGATTGGTGCATCGCGTTAAATTTATATAAATTTTGTTATTAAAATCTGTTACTTACAACGTCTACAAAATTTGTAAATTTTACGCATTTTTTTGATAGGGTAACACAACAATGAATGAGCCTCTCCAGGCCCAGGCAACACGCGGGGTATCCCCTGCCGCGCTGCTGGTAGCCGGTGCGTTCTTTATGGAGTTTCTTGATGGGACGGTGATTGCCACTGCCCTGCCGGATATGGCGAAAACCTTTGGCGTTGAAGCCGTCGATTTGAATATCGGTATCAGCGCCTATCTGATCACCCTTGCGGTACTGATTCCCGCCAGCGGCTGGATAGCCGACCGCTTCGGGGCCCGTACTATCTTCAGCCTGGCGCTGGCTATTTTCACCGTCTCCTCGGTATTTTGCGGCCTCGCCACCAGCGCCCACAGTTTCGTGGCAATGCGTATTCTACAAGGCGTTGGCGGCGCGTTAATGGTCCCCGTTGGCCGACTGGCGGTACTGCGCACCACGCCAAAGCATCTGCTGATCTCGGCGATTGCCACGCTCACCTGGCCCGCGCTGATTGCGCCCATTATCGGGCCGCCGCTGGGCGGATTTATTACCCAGGTCGCCGACTGGCGCTGGATCTTCTTTATTAACGTTCCGCTCGGCATTATTGCGATTATTCTGGCGCTGCGCATTATTCCCAACGTTCGCGACGATGAGCGTCGACCATTCGATCTGCCGGGCTTCCTGGCCACCTCGGTATCGATGGTGAGCCTGGTGTATGCGATGGAGATGCTTGGCGCCGAAAAAATGCAGGGCTGGACGGTCATCGCGCTGCTTATCGTCGGTGGGGCCACCTTCTGCTATGCGCTGCGCCATTTTCGCCGTAGCCCGGCGCCGATGATCCGCATGGATGCGCTGCAGGTCCCCACCTTTCGCGTCACGATGTACGGCGGTTCGCTGTTCCGCGCATCCATTAGCGCCGTACCGTTTCTGCTGCCGCTACTCTTCCAGGTTGGGTTCGGTATGGACCCGTTCCACTCCGGCCTGCTGGTGCTGGCGGTGTTTGTGGGCAACCTGACGATCAAACCCGCCACTACGCCGCTGATACGCTGGCTGGGCTTTCGCCGCCTGCTGCTGCTCAACGGTTCGCTGAACGTGCTGGCGCTGCTTGCCTGTGCTTTCCTGACGCCGCAGACGCCGGTCTGGGTCATTATGCTGGTGCTCTATCTCGGCGGCGTGTTCCGCTCGATCCAGTTTACCGGCGTCAGCACGCTGGCATTTGCCGACGTCCCGTCCTCCCAGATGAGCTACGCCAATACGTTGTTCAGCACCGCCAGTCAGTTAGCCATTGGCCTTGGTATTACGCTCGGGGCGATTGGCATCCGCATCGGCGAGAAGTTAAGCGCGACGCTGGCGCTGAGCGAGGTACCGGGCATCAGCTTCCGCCTCGCCTTTGTCTTTATTGCGCTGATTTGCCTGGTTGGCATGTTCGATACATTGCACCTGACGCGGGACGCCGGCAGCGCGGTATCGCAGAAAAGGAAGCCCTCTTAAGCGAAAAAACCCACGCCTTGGCGTGGGTTTTTGGTCAAACAGAAAGATTCAGGCTTACGCCAGGATCTCACGAACAAAGGCTTCGATTTCTTTGTTCTGGCAGTTTTCGAAGAAGCATTCCTGGAAACGCTGACCGGAAACGGCGGTTTTCACCAGCGCCGGGTCGATAGCGCGCAGGGTGTCGAGGTAGTTTTCTTTAACGACCGCTGCTTTCACCTGGTTCAGGATGCCTGCGTTACGAACCTGCGGCTCTTTACGCTCCGGCGGGTAGCCTTCGCCGTTACGGCCGGTGAACGCTTTTTCAAACATGTAGCGTACGTTCAGCTCTGCGCCCCAGCCAAAGCCTTTCGCGAAGGCCAGAGACAGCGCGTTACCGTTGTTGATCTGGGCAAACAGGAAGGCATCTGCCGGATCCAGGCAGTAGCCGCAGACAACGCCCGGGTGAATGTTCAGGGACATCAGCGCGCCCTGGCCGGTGCCACAACCGGTTACTACGAAATCTACCGCTTTCGAGTTCAGCAGGATGCTGGCCATGATACCCAGGTGAATGTAGGTCAGGTGGTGATCGTTTTCATCACACATGCCCACGTTGTATACCGGGAAGCCTTTTTCATCGGCAACGGCTTTTAACTCATGATGAATGGTCGCGTTTTTGCTGGCCTGGCTGTTTTCCATCATCAGTGCAATTTTCATTCTTTCCTCTCCTGAAAGCTACGCGGGAGCGCCCGCAGTCGTTCGATTACGTTGGGGTAACCTTACTACTAGACAAACACACTTTCAAATTTTATGAAAAATGGTTTTATTTTTTATTGAGACGGTCACACTTTTGCGCGTTCAGGCGGATAAAAATCATTACATAACCCCGATTTTATTTACTGTCATCAGGCCATTTGGTCGACTAAACTGGTGGTGGGGTTATGAGAACCCCGGTGCTAGATCAGCTATTAAATGGATAGAATAGTCACTGCAAAGGAACTGACTTGTGACACAGAACTGCCGAATTTTTCGACACGGGCTGGGTCTCCTTGTTCTACTGACCCTGTTACTCGTTTGCACACTGCGGGCGTTTGCCGTCCCGCCGCAGAAGGTCAAACCCGCGGCGCCCGTTCCCGTGTGGGTGCTGGATGCCGACAGCTTTGAATTCTGGCGCGATAGACACGGGCAGTACCGCGGTTTTTACCCCGAACTGCTGCATGCCATCAATGCGCGCTATGGCTACAATCTCACCCTGCGCCCTGTCGATGGCCAAACGTTCGAAAAGCGTTTTGCACACCATGACTATGGCCTCTATGCCAGCGTGCTGCAAACCAAACCGAACGCTGAAAATAAGACGCTCTCCGTGCCGCTGTTTGATACTGAAGTCGTCGCGGTGAGCATCACCCGTCAGGCTAAGAACCCTAACGATCTCAATAACACACGCGTTATCTTCCGCCGCCACGATCGCACCCAGGCGCTGGTGAAAAAAGCCTACCCCACGCTTGAACTACAGCAAATCATAGAGGTTGATACCAGCAAAGAGGCGCTGCAGATCCTGCGCAGCGGCGGCGCCGACTTCTATATCAACGAAGACCGGGAAATGGGCGGCCCGCACTACTACTTCACCCTTTCCCGCCCCTTCCCTGCACTGCGCTTCAGCGCCGCTTTCGGCATCAGTCCGGAACAAAGCTACATGCGCGGCAACGTGAATCAGTTGCTCAATGAATGGCGACAAAACGGCAGGCTACAGGCATTGGAAGAGCAAAGCCAACTGATGTTTTTGCGACAGCACCTTACGCTGACGCCTGCCGAGCAAAGCTGGCTTAGAGAGAACCGGCTGACGATTCCGCTGCCGAAAAATGAAAATTTTGCGCCAATTATCTGGAAAGACGAGCGGGGCTATCACGGCAGTGCCATTAACATGGTGAATGATCTACGCGACCTGTTAAACATTGACGTCGACGTGCAGTTTCTCGATAACTATATGGTTCGCATGCAGAATGAAGACTGGCCAATTCACCTTGCCGATATTTTTGATATTCGCAACGGCAGTCAGATGGAGGGGCTGATTGGTCCGTTGGTCAACTGGTACAACGCGTACTACAACAAGGTCGGGATGCCGTTTATCCTCGATGAGGAGCAGGTACGCCATCAGCGGGTTGGTGTTATCCGTGGTTCCTTCGCCGCTTATTACCTGCGCCAGCGTTTTGGTACCGACGTGACGCTTGTCGCCCGCGCTAGCATCGACGAGCTGCTGGATACCATTGATAATCATCAAATCGATTTTATCCTCGGCGACTTGAGTTCGCTGGAGCAGGCGCTACGCGGCAGCGATCTGTTCCGCGGTGCGCTGAAGGTGGCCGGACTCACCCACTCCGGCTATCAGATCGGGACCTGGGTCAACATCGAACATCCGCTGAACGCGCTGCTGTCGCAGGTACACCTGATTTCCAGCTATCGCCATCAACTGACGCCATCGTCCACACCCCCGGCCACCCCGGGTGCGCTAAGCAAAAATGCATTACAAATCGTGAGCGCTGGCCTGCTGGTGCTGGTGGTGTTTATTCTCAGCCTGATGCTGATGATGTGGCGTCATATGAACAAACATCGCGCCGTCAACCGCAGCATTGTCGAAGCAATGGAGAAAATTAACCACGTTCATGATGATGAAACCGGCTGCCATATTCGCCGCGTTGCCGCTTACTGCAGCCTGCTGGCTCGTGGGCTTAAGCTCCCGTATAAACGGGTTCGCGATATCGAAAATTTCGCGTCGCTGCACGATATCGGCAAAATCGCCGTTCCCGAACATATTTTGCATAAGCAGGGTAAACTGACGGAGGACGAGTTCAGAGAAATCCAGCAGCATTCGGTTAAGGGCTGGCGCATCGTTCAGGGCCTGGCGCTGGGCTCGGTGGCGGAAAATCTGATCCGCCACCATCACGAAAAGTGGGACGGCAGCGGTTATCCGGACGGGCTGGCCGGTGAGGCCATTCCGATTGAAGCCCGAATTCTGGCCATTGCTGACGTTTACGATGCGCTGCGGCAAAAGCGGGTTTATAAGCCGAGCTTTTCCCACGAGCGGGCCTACGAAATTATCGTCAGCAGCGCCGGAAGTCATTTTGACCCTTCGCTGGTCAAGCTGTTTTGCCAGCTGCATCTGCAGTTCCAGGCTATTTATGAGTCACAAACGGATTAACACCTGGATCTGGCGACTATTCAAAGGATTGGCTGCCGTCTCGACGGCTACAATCAGGCTACGACAGATTGCGCAGAGCGAAATGATGAAAAGCCTCATTCTTATCCCCGCCCTGCTGACACTTTCCGCGTGCACGGTTCCCCGCGCGGCAAGCGTCAGCGAAGTTGATGCCACCAGCGGTATCGTTCGTCTGACCTACGGGCAGGCAGTACTGCAAAATGCCCGTACCGACGGCTATCTGGCACAGTCCGAGGCGAACAAAGCCTGTCAACAAATGGGCTATGCAACCGCCTTTTCCTACGGCCAGCCGATTACCACCTGTTCAACCATCAGCGGCTCGCTGTGCCTTAACGAGCATATCACCTTGCAGTACCAGTGCCGGGGGATTGCCAATATCCCCGCCGCAACGGCCTATTATTAATTGCCCAGCGCCGGTCCTGCCGGCGTCATTATATTCCCCGGTGAACACCCATTATATTTATGCCAATGAGTTTTATTCCCATTCGTATTATTAAATAAATATTTTTATATTTACTTTTTGCAAATAACTTAATAACAACTTATAGTTCCGCTGTAATTAACTATTAACGAATTTGGGGGAGCGACACGATGCTGAAAGCACCAATGATCGAGAAATTAAATGAACAGATGAATCTCGAACTTTATTCTTCGCTGCTGTATCAGCAGATGAGCGCCTGGTGCAGTTTTAACAGCTTTGAAGGTGCCGCCGCCTTTTTGCGCCGCCACGCCCAGGAAGAGATGACGCACATGCAGCGCCTGTTCGACTACCTGACCGATACCGGCAGCCTGCCACGCATCAACACCGTCTCCTCGCCGTTTGCTGAATATGCCTCACTGGACGAACTGTTCCGCGTCACCTACGAGCACGAGCAGCTTATCACCAGCAAAATCAACGAACTGGCACATGCCGCAATGACCAACCAGGATTATCCGACCTTTAATTTCCTGCAGTGGTATGTGGCTGAGCAGCACGAAGAAGAGAAGCTGTTCAAATCCGTTATTGATAAGCTGACGCTGGCGGGTAAAAGCGGTGAAGGGCTGTACTTTATCGATAAAGAGCTGGCAACGCTCGATACCCAGAATTAATTACCGCGCAGCGGCGTATAAACGCCGCTGCCCATTAATGGCGGCAAATTTTACTTTCTGCGGTAGTAAAACCAGATTCCAGTGGAATAAACTTGCCCTTCTTATGCAGAAAAGCCACCAGTTCCCCCGCGCTCATATTTTCCGCCGAGCAGGTATGAAATCGTGCCTGAGTACCAAAGCGCTCATGAATAGCCGCTTCCAGACTTTCCAGACTGTATTGTTCGCCTGATGCCATCATCATATTCAGGACTTCGTGACCGTGAATAGAATTCATTTTTCCTCCCAATAAAAACACCAGGATAAACTGCATTTGTATTGCATGTTTTGCGCTAGCGCAGCTTTCCCGCGCCTTCATTTTTCGTAAACTTAAATGTACAGTGGTTGTATTTGATATTTGACGAAACTGCGGGTTTAACATACTCTGCGCGGCATCTTTGGTTATGAATACGTTGTAAAGCAGAGGAAAGCGTGAAGAACCGTACCCTGGGGAGTATTTTAATCGTAGCCGGCACCACGATCGGCGCGGGCATGCTAGCCATGCCGCTGGCATCGGCGGGCGTCGGTTTTGGCGTCACGATGGTGCTGCTGCTGGGGCTGTGGGCGTTGATGTGCTATACCGCCCTGCTGCTGCTGGAAGTGTATCAGCATGTCCCGGCCGACACCGGGCTGGGTACGCTGGCACTGCGCTACCTGGGGCGATACGGGCAATGGATAACCGGCTTTAGCATGATGTTCCTGATGTACGCGCTGACGGCAGCGTATATCAGCGGCGCGGGCGAACTGCTGGCCTCCAGCCTCAGTCAGTGGTTCAACGTTGAGATACCGCCGGCCATCGGCGTGCTACTGTTCACCGCCATTGGTGGCATGGTTATCTGCGTCGGCACTTCATTGGTCGATCTGTTTAACCGCTTCCTGTTCAGCGCCAAAATTATCTTCCTGATCGTCATGCTGGCGCTGCTGCTACCGCATATTCACCAGATTAACCTGATGACGCTGCCGCTGGCTCAAGGGCTGGCGCTGTCGGCGATCCCGGTTATCTTTACCTCGTTTGGCTTCCACGGCAGCGTACCCAGTATTGTCAGCTACATGAACGGTGATGTACGTAAACTGCGCGGCATCTTTATCGTCGGCAGCGCGATCCCGCTGGTGGCCTATGTGTTCTGGCAGCTTGCCACGCTTGGCAGCATCGACTCACCGGTATTCAGCGCACTGATGTCGCAGCATAGCGGGTTGAACGGGTTGCTGCTGGCCATTCGTGAAGTGGTGGCTTCACCGCACGTTGAGCTGGCGGTACATCTGTTTGCCGACCTGGCGCTGGCAACCTCATTCCTCGGCGTCGCGCTGGGTCTGTTTGATTATCTGGCGGATCTGTTCCAGCGTAAAAATACCGTCCGTGGACGCCTGCAAACCGGCGGCATTACCTTCCTGCCGCCGCTGGCCTTTGCGCTGTTCTACCCGCGCGGTTTCGTGATGGCACTGGGCTATGCGGGCGTCGCGCTGGCGGTACTGGCGCTGATTATCCCCTCGCTGCTGACGCTGAAAAGCCGCCAGCAGCACCCGCAGGGCGGCTACCGCGTAGCGGGCGGCAAGCCGATGCTGTGGCTGGTATTTGCCTGCGGAATTGCGGTGATATTGATTCAGGCGGGGATTGCCACCGGCCTGCTGCCGTCGGTGGGTTAACTCCCGACAAGCCGGTCTTCATGCCAGAAAAAGGGGCCAATTGGCCCCTTTCCTTATTTTGCTAAACAGCACTGCTTGTATTTCTTACCGCTGCCGCACGGGCACGGGTCGTTGCGACCCACCTTGTTTTCATTTTTGATCGGCTGCTTTACCGGCGCTTCCTTTGGGTTGTCCATCCAGTAATCGAACAGCGCCAGCGCCGCCGGGCGGATTTTATCGACGCTTTCCAGATACTGGTCAGCGCTAAAGCCCTCCAGCGCGGTGCTTTTTTCTTCGTCGCCGTGCAGCGCGATGCAGTCCAGCGCCGCCTGCTGTTCCTGCGGTAATCCGCTCCAGTCGCTCAGACGCACGCCACGCAGGTAGCCATAGCACCACTCTTCAACGATGGTCAGCTCCTGGCCTTCTTCGTCACGCGTGCCGAACAGCGGTTCAAACTGATCGGGATAGTCGTTTAAGCGATCGGCAATATCGCTCATGTGCTGCAACGTAAGATTGACGAAACGGTCGCGCTCGCGGTCGGTTGCCCAGTGCGGTACATGATCGGCCCCGCCCCAGACGGCGAACATCCACTCGGCGGGTTCAATCTCCAGCGGTGAGGAGAGGATGGCGGTCAGCATACCGTCCAGTTCAGACACGTCGATAATTGACGCGTCGGAGGCATACTTCGCAATGGTCTCGTCCAGCCATTCCAGTTCGCTTTCGGTTAAAGGTCCCGTTTTCATACTCAATCTCTATCGTGGTTAATGAGGAAGCTCAGTTCAGGCGCAATGATGCAGCAGTTTAGCGTTGAACTCCAGCCCGGCGTTGCTACACGCCGCCCAGATAGGCCTTGCGCACCTCCTGATTTCCCAGCAGTTCCTCACCGCTGCCGCTCAGGCGGATCTGCCCGTTCACCATCACATAGCCGCGATCGGACAGCTTCAGCGCATGATGGGCATTCTGCTCCACCAGGAAAATCGTCATGCCATTGCGCGCCAGTTCACGCAGCGTCTGGAAAATCTGCTTCACCACGATCGGTGCCAGTCCCAGGCTCGGCTCATCGAGCAGCAGCAGCTTGGGGCGGCTCATCAGCGCGCGGGCAATCGCCAGCATCTGCTGTTCGCCGCCGGACATGGTCATCGCCCGCTGTTTGCGCCGCTCTTTAAGACGTGGAAACAGATCGAACATGCTTTGCAGATCCTGCGCCGCATACTGATTGCCGATCGGGATGGTGCCCATCAGCAGGTTTTCCTCAACGCTCATATCCGGGAAAATACGCCTGCCCTCCGGTGCTTGGGCAATGCCCGCCGACGCCACATAATGGGTGGTGCGATGGCTGATATCATCGCCGCAAAACAGAATCTGCCCGCTGCGCACGCGTGGCTGGCCGAATATCGACATCAGCAGCGTCGATTTCCCCGCGCCATTGGCGCCGATCAGCGATACGGTTTCGCCTTTATTCACCTGGAGCGAAACCTGCTTTAACGCCTGGATAACGCCGTAGAACACATCAACATCACGAAATTCCAGCATTGGCTCGCTCATAGGCTCACCTCGTCTTCGCTGGCACCAAGATAAGCGGCAATGACTTTTTCATCATGCTGAATTTGCTCCGGCTTGCCCTGAGCAATGACGTCTCCGTGGTCCAGTACGATAATATTGTCGGAAATCTCCATCACCATCCCCATATCGTGTTCAATCAATAGCACGGTGATTGCATGGTGCTCGCGCAGGAAGCGGATAATTTTACTCAGCGCCCGCGTTTCTACCGGATTCAGCCCGGCGGCGGGTTCATCCAGGCAGATCATCTCCGGGCCGGTGCACATAGCGCGAGCAATTTCCAGACGCCGCTGTTGGCCGTAGGACATCTCCCCCGCCAGGCGGTTGGCGCACTCTACCAAATCCACCACCTCCAGCCAGTAAAAGGCGCGGTCCAGCGCGTCACTTTCCGCCCGGCGGTAGGCTGGCGTATTCAGAATGCCGCTCAACAGATTACGGTTAACCTGCATATGCTGCGCCACCAGCAGGTTCTCCACCACCGACATTTCGCGGAACAAGCGGATGTTCTGGAAGGTTCGCGCCAGCCCTGCCCGGTTAACCAGGTGGGTGCCGCCAAACATTTTATAGAACAGCCGCTGACCAAACTGCGCCGGATTCACCCAATCACCCGGCTGGAATTTCTGCCCGAGAATCTGAATCACATTGGTCGTTTTGTCGCGCGTATTGAACAGAATATTGCCACCAGAGGCCTTGTAGAAACCGGTCAGGCAGTTGAATACCGTGGTCTTTCCCGCACCGTTGGGGCCGATTAGCGCGGTTATCGACCCCCGCTGTACCTCCAGATTGACATCATTAAGGGCCTTAATGCCGCCAAAATGCATCATCAGATGCTCAACGCTTAAAATCATATCCTGGCTCATGGCGCCACCCCTTTGCGCACCGCAAAACCGCTGCGGTTGATACGAATCAGGCCGCGCGGCCGCCAGATCATCATCACCACCATCAGCACGCCAAACAGCAGCACGCGGTACTCGGCGAAGCTGCGCAGCAGTTCCGGCGTGACGGTCAAGACAAAGGCCGCCAGCACCACGCCGATGGTTGAGCCCATCCCGCCCAGCACCACGATGGCGAGTATCAGCGCCGACTCAAAGAAGGTGAAGGAGGTCGGGTTCACAAACCCCTGATAGGTTGCAAAAAACACCCCGGCAATCCCGGCGGTGGATGCGCCGAGCGTAAAGGCTGACAGCTTCACCAGGACGTGGTTGAGCCCCATTGAGCGGCAGGCGATTTCGTCCTCACGCAGCGCTTCCCATGCGCGGCCTATCGGCATCCGCGTCAGTCGATGCTTAATGTAGAGCACCAGCAGAACCACCAGCACCAGCACCGCGTAGATGAAAATAAACTTCAGATTTGGGTTGTAGGTTAAATGGAAGAACTCGTGGAACGGTATGCCTCCTTCTTTCGCCCGTCGACCAAATTCAAGACCGAAGAAGGTGGGCGGCGGCGCGGAAATACCGTTGGGCCCGCCGGTAAAGCTCAGCCAGTTATTGAGGATCAGACGAATAATTTCACCGAAGCCCAACGTGACGATCGCCAGGTAGTCGCCATGCATTCGCAGCACCGGAAAGCCGAGCAGCGCCCCGGCGGCCGCAGCCATCAACGCCGCCAGCGGCAGCATCGACCAGAAACCGAGGCCCAGATACTGATACCCTAGCGCCAGGCCGTACGCACCGATGGCGTAAAACGCCACGTAGCCCAGGTCCAGCAGCCCGGCAAGGCCCACCACGATATTCAGCCCCAATCCCAGCAGCACATAGATTAGGCCGAGGATCGCCACCGTCAGCACATATTTGGTGGCCACAAACGGGAAGCAGACCGCCAGCGCCAGCACCAGCGGAATCACCCACCGCAGCTGGCTTTTATAGCCCGGAGCGCGGACATAGACGCCCGCGCTATCGCCTTCAAACCGCGAGGCAAACCGTCTGCCGACGCGGGTGGTCGCCAATGCGCTCAGCGCAAAGCGGCCGACCATTACGGCAGCAACAATCCAGACCAACCGCTGGCCTTCAAAGTTAAAGCTGTAGCCATCGAGCACAACGCCGACGATGGGACCAAAAATAATCAGCGCCACCAGCCCTGAAAATATCGCATCCAGAATGCAGCGCTTGAGTGAAAACGCATCGTGTGAAGCCGTTGAATGGGTCATCGTCCGCTCCTACACCTTGGCCACAATCGGGCGGCCAAGCAGCCCCTGCGGACGGAAAATCAGGATAACCACCAGCAGCCCGAACGAGAACACGTCTTTATAGTCTGAGTTGACCATCCCCGAGAACTGCGCTTCAGCCACGCCCAGCAACAGCCCGCCGAGCATCGCGCCTGGCAATGAACCAATACCGCCCAGCACCGCCGCGGTGAAGGCTTTGATGCCGATAATAAACCCGGCATAGAAATCAAACGTACCGTAGTTCATGGTAATTAATACCCCGGCAAGCCCTGCCATCGCCGCGCCAATAACGAACACCAGCGAGATGATGCGATCGGTATTGATCCCCAGAATGGAGGCCATTTTACGATCCTGCTGTACCGCACGGCACATTCGCCCAAGACGGGTGTGGCCGATTATCCAGGTCAGCAGCAGCATCCCGGCAAACGAGGCCAGCAGGATAAAGATTTTGGTGTAGGTTATCTGCACAAATCCTTCACCCAGATGCAGGCGCAGTACGCCGTCCAGCATCGTCGGCACGCCCTGCTGACGCGGCCCCTGGCTGATTTGCGCGTAGTTCTGCAAAATGAGCGACATGCCGATCGCCGAAATTAGCGGCGCCAGGCGTGTGGAGTTACGCAGGGGCTTATAGGCGATACGCTCAATCGTCCAGCCGTATACCCCCGTCACCACGATGGTAAACACCAGCGTGCCGAGGATCAGCAGAGGAAAAGAGTGCAGGCCAAAGAAGGACAGCAGCGCCAGTCCAATGGCGCAGAGATAGGCGGAGATCATATACACTTCGCCGTGGGCGAAGTTAATCATGCCGATAATACCGTAAACCATGGTGTAACCAATGGCGATAAGCCCGTAGACCGATCCTAGCGTCAAGCCATTGACTAACTGTTGTAAAAAGAATGTCTCCATCTTCGCGCGCTCGTGTTATTGGCCATGTTATAAAGCGCCGGTATGCTGCCATACCGGCGCTGAGCGTGACTCCATCCGGTTACTCAACTTCCTTATACTTGCCTTTGTCATCCCATTGATAAACGACATAGTCGGAGACTTTCAGATCGCCTTTGCTGTCCCAGGCTTTTTTACCCATCACGGTTTCCACCGGATTGGCCTTCAGCCAGGCGCTGGCTTTCGCCGAGTCGGGTCCTGCGGCTTTAAACGCCGCTGCGATAGCCTGAATAGAAGCATAGGAATAGAGGGTATAGCCTTCCGGCTCGAACTTATTGGCACGGAATTTCTCAATCACCGCTTTACCGTCCGGGATCAGGCGCGGATCTTTGCCGAAGGTCATGTAGATGCCATTGGTGTACTGTGGTCCGCCGGCAGCGGTCACCATCTCTTCGTTCACAATGCAGTCACCGGAGAAGAATTTCGCCTGCACGCCCTGCTCACGCATCTGGCGTACCAGCGGTCCGGCTTCCGGATGACAGCCGCCGAAGAACACCACGTCCGGCTTCTGCGCACCAATTTTGGTCACCAGCGCGTTGAAGTCTTTCTCGCCGCGCGACAGGCCTTCATACATCACCTCTTTCACGCCGCGTTTGGCCAGCGCTGCGCGGGTGGCATCCGCCAGGCCCTGACCGTAGGTATCTTTATCGTGAATGATAACCACCCGTTTCGCCTTCAGCTTATCAATGATGAAGTTGCTGGCAACGTCACCCTGCTGGTCATCGCGGCCGCACATACGGAACATGTCATTCATACCGCGTTCGGTAATAAGCGGGTTGGTTGACCCCGGGGTAATCGCCAGCACCCCGGCATCGTTATAGACCTCGGAAGCCGGCATAGTAGAAGATGAACAGAAGTGGCCGACAACGGCCTGAACTTTATCCTGATCGACCAGACGGTTCGCTACCGCTACGGCCTGTTTAGGTTCACAAGCGTCATCGCCCTGCACCAGCTTAATCTTTTCGCCGTTAATCCCACCGGCGGCGTTAATATCTTCCGCCGCTTGAGTCGCACCGTGCCAATATTGATCGCCATAGGTCGCGTTAGGCCCGGTAAAAGGCCCGGCAACGCCAATAACGATATCGGCCTGGGCGGAAAACGCCGTCACCAGACACCCTGCCAACACAATCGAAAGCGGACTTTTTATTAATTTCAGCGACATTATTATCTACCTTAGCAAAAGAGGTTTATGCATTACGGTGTGAAGCCGAACCACCGGCGCATTGCGCCGGACAAACGACATCCTGACAATATCCTGCTGATAACGGCGAGGTTTCCTTACGCTTCTCAGGCCAAATCATTAAGCAAAATGGTTGCCAACTTTGCACAACCCGCGCTCGGATTTTGACAATTCTGAATATAGAGCGCCGTTGCAGGGCCTCTGCACCGGCGAAGTGAAATTACGGGAGGGATCACATCTGCTTAACAATAAAGTACATAAATATTGCAATAGTCACGGTTTGCGCATTTTTGTTGCAAATTGTGCAACTTATGTTAACTAATGGTGCAACGGCCTGCCGCTGAGGGTCTGACGCTAACGTAACGTCAGATCACGCGTTGTCCCTGAACGTTTCCAGACGCTGAATTTGCCGCCCATGCGCATCAAAGTTAGTTTCAGCCAGCCAGGCACAGATGACCGCTTCGCAGCGCGCCCATTCACCGTCGATGATAGACAGATAGTCGCTATCGCGGATGCGACCTTTACGGATCATCCGCTGACGCAGGCGCCCTTCCCAGCTAAACCCCAGGCGCTCGGCGGCGCGGCGGGATTCGAGATTCATCGAATCACATTTCCACTCCAGCCGTCTGTAGCCCTGTTCAAACGCATTTTTCAGCAGCAGCCACACGGCTTCGGTTCCCAGCGGCGTTTGTTTCATCAACCGCGACCACGTCACGTGGCCAATTTCTACCGACCCCATCTGGCGATCGATGGCCATAAAACTGACCAGTCCGACTGCCCGCTCGGTGCGTCGGTCGATCACCGCATAAGGCACCAGCGCAGCGTCATCAACTTTGACCTGCACCCACCGTTCGGTGGCGACAAGAGAGTCGGGGCGCGAACTGGCAAGCCACGTCCAGTCGCTCTCTTCGCCCTGCGCGTAGGCCTCGTACAGATCGGCGGCGTGACGCGCTGCATTGAGGGGTTCCAGCCAACAAAAGCGGCCGTACAGCGGCGCACGCGCCAGCGCCCCGGCCCCCTGCCAGTCGGGGATACGATCGTTTACCCACTGGCCAAACTCATTGATTTCCGGCATAAACATTTCCTGTCAAAACGGTAAACTAAGGGTTATAGCAGAAAGACCACGAATGTTACACATTTGTAAATTTCACTGTGCGCAATAAGAATAATATCGTCCATAACATCATGAATACCCGGCGCGATATTCTGTATCCGGCCTGACACTCCCCGCCCCAACGATTGACGTGTTCCCCTGGCCATTCTGGAGCCCTCTGGATTTTGTCGTTATACTGTTTAAATAAGGGTCTTCCCTTGTTGTGGTGGCTGAAGGCATGATAATGGTGTATTTAATCGCCAGAGGTCACCGCCATGGACGAAAAGTCCCTCTACGCTCATATTCTCAACCTGTCCGATCCGTGGCAGGTAAAGTCCCTTTCTCTCGATGAAAATGCCGGTTCTGTTACTGTCACTATTGAGATCGCTGAAAACACCCGGCTAGCCTGTCCGACCTGCGGTAAATCCTGTTCTGTTCACGATCACCGTCATCGTAAATGGCGCCATCTTGATACCTGCCAGTTCACCACTATTGTTGAAGCCGATGTTCCACGAATTATGTGTCCGGAGCATGGCTGCCTGACGTTGCCTGTTCCGTGGGCTGGCCCCGGAAGCCGGTATACGTTGCTATTCGAATCGTTCGTTCTCTCATGGCTGAAAATCAGCACCGTTGATGCTGTCAGGAAGCAACTTAAGCTCAGTTGGAATGCGGTTGACGGCATTATGACCCGGGCAGTTAAGCGAGGTCTTGCCCGGATAAAAAAGCCATTATCCGCCCGTCATATGAATGTGGATGAGGTCGCCTTTAAAAAAGGACATCGTTACATAACGGTGATCTCCGATCGCGATGGTCGGGCGCTGGCCTTAACGGATGATCGCGGCACAGAGAGTCTTGCCGGCTATCTTCGCACGCTCACTGATGGGCAGTTGCTGGCTATCAAAACGCTCTCAATGGACATGAACGCGGGCTATATAAGAGCAGCGCGTATCCACTTACCCAGTGCGGTTGAGAAAATCGCCTTTGACCGCTTCCATGTGGCGAAGCAACTGGGCGAGGTAGTTGATAAAACCCGTCAGAATGAACATCCGCACCTCCCTGTTGAAAGCCGACACCAGGCAAAAGGAACCCGCTTCCTGTGGCAGTACAGCGATAAGTGGATGACCGAATCCCGGCAGGAAAAGCTGATGTGGCTGCGTGCACAGATGAAGCTGACGAGCCAGTGCTGGGCGCTGAAAGAGCTGGCAAAGGATATCTGGAACAGGCCATGGAGCGAGGAAAGACGGAGTGACTGGCAGAGATGGTTGGCGCTGGCGGCTAACAGTGACGTTCCCATGATGAAAAATGCCGCGAAAACGATAGGAAAAAGGCTGTACGGGATCCTGAATGCGATGCGACACAGTGTCTCAAACGGAAATGCGGAGGCACTTAACAGCAAGATCAGGCTGCTGAGGATAAAAGCCAGGGGATACCGAAACCGGGAGCGCTTTAAACTGGGGGTGATGTTCCACTACGGAAAGCTGAATATGGCGTTCTGAGCCTTCCCACCATGATCGGGGAAGACCCTTAAATAAACAGATACCGGAGGCCACTTGCCCTCACGCCCAACGTACCGCCCACAATTTTCCCCCGCCGCAATATACGCGTACCCCGAGCACCTGCGCCCGTTTATTTCGGCGATCCCACCCTTGCCCGGCGTGTATGTCTTTCATGGCGAAAGTGAAACGTTGCCGCTCTATATTGGGAAAAGCATCAACCTGCGCAGCCGGGTGCTGTCACACCTGCGTACGCCCGATGAAGCCGCCATGCTCTATCAGGCGAAAAGAATAAGCTGGACGCGCACCGCGGGGGAAATCGGCGCACTGCTGCTGGAAGCTAAAATGATTAAAGCACAGCAGCCGCTGTTCAATAAGCGCCTGCGCCGCAGCCACCAGCTGTGCGCGTTGCATATGCAGAACAGAAAGCCTGAGGTAGTGTACGCAAAAGAAATCGACTTTTCTCATCACGCTGGCTTATACGGGCTGTTCGCCAATCGTCGCACTGCGCTGGAAGCGTTGCGGTCTATTGCCGACGCGCACCGGCTCTGTTACGGATTGCTCGGCCTCGAACCGCTGAATAAAGGGCGCGGCTGTTTTCGCTCGGCGCTTCACCGCTGCGCCGGTGCCTGCTGCGGTAAAGAGACCCTCGACGCACACCACCACAGGTTGCTTTGTGCACTTGAGCAGCTTCAGCTCATCTGCTGGCCGTGGCGTGGGGCGATCGCATTGCCAGAGGAGAGCGATGATCTCATTCAGTATCATATTATCCGCAACTGGATGTGGCTGGGCTCGGTTGGTTCGCTTGCCGAAGCTGCAACCCTATCGCGCCAGCAGGCCGGTTTCGATCACGATGGCTATAAGATTTTGTGTAAACCGCTGATGTCAGGCAGTGCAGCCGTTATCGATCTGAGTGGGGAAAGCGATGGCTGAGGCGCAGTGAACACAAGGGACAAAAACAAAAAAACCACCCGTAGGTGGTTTCACGACACTGCTTATTGCTTTGATTATTCTTTACTTTCCCATGGTACCCGGAGTGTGTAGTGATCAACTAAAACTCGCCACCGATTTAAAGTTTTTGCTGTATCGGTTTTCCGATTCGTTTGGGGATAACCCACCGTTATAGTCATCCGGCCTTTGCGGGCGGTAATATACGACGATATAGTCAGTGATCGTATGATCAGCTTCGCTAAAGCTTATAGAACCTGTCACGGGCACCCATCGTTTTTCAGACTTCGGAAGATGCAAATGGAGTACAGGAAGCTCACTCACTGGATGCAATGTAAAACTATGCGGCCCAGTGGCAATCGTTTTATAATCCCAAACACCTAAATATGGCACTGAATGGCTAAACACGATGCAGCATATTCAGCGAATGTCCCTATTCTACTTATCACCTCCATTAAAATTGGGGGGATTACCCTAACTGTCCTGTTAATTGACGTTTCTGCGAAACGCGAAGAAATACAAGCCCTGGCGTTTTCCGAGCATGAGAGTAAATGATGAGCAAAGCAGTTAAATCCCTAGCGCTGGCGCTGGGCAATTCAAACAAAGAAGAAGCTACTAACGCATTTCGTCAGGCATTCAGCTATGCAGAGCGTGAAGGTGTACGCCTGAGTTCTCTGCATGTTATCCGGGAAGAAACCGCGCCTATTAGGGCAGATCGAGAACGCGAGTTAGTTGACAAGTACAATGCTCTTCTGGTCGAAGCCCGCCGTATCCGCGAACGTGCAACCTCATTGCAGGATGAGAAGATAGTCCTGAATGAGTCATACCAAAATGCACTTTCTGAACTCAGCCAATGTCAGATTGAGCTGTCGGAGGCGCAAAAAGAGATCGCCCGGCTGCAAACTATAGTCCTCGCTCTGAGTGCCGATACAACGACACCCGCAGCCACCAGCACGCAGAGTGATTCAGCATCAATGATCCGTGATCGCCTGAATGCCAAGAAGGCAAAGGTTGTCGATTTATCTAAACATCCCATGACGCTTAAAACGCGTGAGATTTTCGACGCACTACTTACAGAGCTACAAGATTCAGCTCGAGGCTATTTCGATTACCGGGAACCAAAGGAAAACACCCCTTATGGGGAAATTCACTATTACTGGTCACCAGGGGATACCTATCACATCTGGTGCAAATACACCGGGGAAGGCTTCAAGATTTCGACAGCAACATTTGGCCCACGCGGAGGAGAGAAAGGGACAGACCAATATTTTGTGAAAGATGCTGATGCGCTTTTAGACTGGTTAATGAATCGATGGGAAGTAATGCTCTAAGTCACGTCATAGTGCCATTCTTATAATACTAATGCCCATAATTCACTCTTCGTCAATACTTGCCTTTAGCATTTCGAAAGGGGGTAACAACTTTTATTCAGATTCAGAATCTTCAAACGCATCTAAACAACATGACTCGAAATCAGACCAGAACTGTACGCCCTGTTCTCTGTGTTTGAGGGGAATGAAGTGAGATCGCATTAACGTGCGTGGGAAAACAATTCATTGCACTCAGTGAGTACAGGATATGTACAGAGCGTGAATTTCAGGCACAAAAAAACCACCCGTAGGTGGTTTCACGACACTGCTTATTGCTTTGATTATTCTTTACTTTCCCATGGTACCCGGAGTGGGACTTGAACCCACACAGCGCGAACGCCGAGGGATTTTAAATCCCTTGTGTCTACCGATTCCACCATCCGGGCTCGGGAAGAAAGTGGAGGCGCGTTCCGGAGTCGAACCGGACTAGACGGATTTGCAATCCGCTACATAACCGCTTTGCTAACGCGCCTTTAAATCTTAAACACCCGCTATTGCCGATGCTTTTAATTTGGAGCGGGAAACGAGACTCGAACTCGCGACCCCGACCTTGGCAAGGTCGTGCTCTACCAACTGAGCTATTCCCGCATTATCAAGTTGATTCGTTAACCACTTGATTTTGCTATCGTCTGGCAATCAGTGCTGCCGTTCGATGCGTTGCATTCTACTTATCTGACGCGGTGAGTCAACGGTATTTTTCGCAACTTTGTATCGTTTGCTGAAAATTGCGTCGAAACGATCACTCTTGAAGCAAATCACCGCGCGCCGCGTTCAAATATTGCAGCATAGACCACAGCGTCAGCACGGCCGCCACCAGGAATAATGCAATACCCGCCCACTCAACCCAGATATTCGGACGCCACAGCATCCACACCAGCGCGGTCATCTGCGCGGTGGTCTTCACTTTACCAATCCAGGAGACGGCAACGCTGCTGCGTTTACCCAGCTCAGCCATCCACTCGCGCAGCGCGGAAATAATAATTTCACGGGCGATCATCGTTGCCGCCGGTAACGTAACCCACCAGGTGTGGTAGTGCTCGGCTACCAGCACCATGGCGATGGCGACCATGACTTTATCGGCGACCGGATCGAGGAAAGCGCCAAAGCGGGTGCTCTGGTTCCAGCGACGGGCAAGGTAGCCATCAAACCAGTCGGTCACGGCGGCGACAAAGAAGATCAGCGCGCACGCGAACGGCGCCCAGACAAAAGGAAGGTAGAACGCCAGCACGAAAAATGGAATCAGGATGACGCGGAACAACGTAAGCAATGTAGGGATATTATATTGCATGGCGCGGTAACTATCTGTTGTTAGTAAATATTAGCCCTATGTTGCTACAGAGCCCCTAATGTTTCAACGAGTAGAAGATCTTTTCTGCTAAGCCAAGCGAGATTCCGGGCACTTTGGCAATTTCTTCGACGCTGGCCTGCTGTAAACCCTGCAGGCCGCCCATGTATTTGAGCAGCATCTGGCGCCGCTTCGGCCCTACGCCTTCGATGGTCTCCAGCGAACTGGTGCTCTTGACCTTCGCGCGCTTTTTACGGTGGCCTGAAATGGCGTGATCGTGCGACTCATCACGAATATGCTGAATAACGTGCAGCGCCGGCGAGTCCGGAGGCAGACTAAACCCCTCGCCCTCCGGTTCAAAGAACAGCGTCTCGAGCCCCGCTTTGCGGTCGCTGCCTTTTGCCACCCCCAGCAGCAGCGGATGATGTTTATCCCACGGCACATCAAGTTCGGCAAACACGGCTTTCGCCTGCCCCAACTGCCCTTTCCCACCGTCAATCAGGATAACGTCAGGAATTTTACTCTCATCAATCGCTTTACCATAGCGGCGACGCAGCACCTGGTTCATGGCCGCATAGTCATCGCCCGGGGTAATGCCGGTAATATTATAGCGGCGATACTCGGCGCGCAGCGGGCCGTTGGCATCGAACACCACGCAGGACGCCACCGTCTGCTCGCCCATCGTATGGCTGATATCAAAACACTCCATCCGCTTAATCGCCGGCAGCTTCAGCTCGGCGGCCAGCGCCTGCAGGCGCTGATGGACGGTGGACTGTTGGGAAAGTTTAGTCGACAGCGCGGTCACCGCATTGGTACGCGCCAGCTTTAAATAGCGCGCGCGATCGCCGCGCGGTTTTGTCTGCACCTGAATGCGTCGCCCGGCCAGCTCTGATAAAGAATCGGCGAGTAGCGTTTTGTCCTGCAGCGTAAAGTCGAGCAGGATCTCACCCGGCAGCGTGCGCACCTGGCTGCCCTGGAAATAAAATTGACCGACGAAGGTTTCCACCACCTCGCCCAGTTCAGTATCGTTCGGCACCTTCGGGAAGTAGCTGCGGCTGCCGAGCACTTTGCCCTGGCGAATAAACAGCACGTGCACGCAGGCCATACCGGCTTCAAAGGCCACGCCGATCACGTCCAGATCGTCACCGTTGTTGGAGACAAACTGTTTCTCGGTAACCCGGCGCACCGCCTGAATCTGGTCGCGAATACGCGCCGCTTCTTCAAAGGCCAACGCCTGGCTGGCTTTTTCCATACGCGCAATCAGCTGCGTCAGCACCTGATCATCTTTACCGGCAAGGAATAGCCGCACGTATTCCACCTGCTGCGCATACTCTTCTTCGCTCACCAACCCCTTCACGCACGGCCCGAGGCAGCGGCCGATTTGGTATTGCAGGCAGGGGCGCGAGCGGTTGCGGTACACGCTGTTTTCACACTGGCGGATGGGGAAAATCTTTTGCAGCAGCGCCAGGGTCTCCCGCACCGCATAGCCGTTCGGGAATGGCCCGAAGTATTCGCCTTTCGCATGCTTAGCGCCGCGATGGGTCGCCAGGCGCGGGTGGGTATCGCCGCTGAGAAAAATAAAAGGATACGATTTATCATCACGCAGCAGTACGTTATAGCGCGGCTGATAGAGCTTGATGTAGTTGTGTTCGAGCAGCAGCGCTTCCGTTTCCGTGTGGGTCACGGTGACGTCAATTTGCGCAATTTGCGCGACCAGCGCTTCCGTTTTGCGCGAAGCAACCTGAGCACGAAAATAGCTGGAAAGGCGTTTTTTGAGATCCTTGGCTTTGCCAACATAAATAACCGTGCCGCCGGCATCATACATACGATAAACGCCGGGTTGGCTGGTTACGGTTTTCAGAAAGGCTTTTGAATCAAAAACATCACTCACTGACTTGCTAACGACTCCGCATTGCACAGGCCATGGCGAATTGCCAGGTGCGTCAACTCAACGTCACCGTGTATGTTCAGCTTGCTAAACATACGATAACGGTAGCTGTTGACCGTCTTGGGACTCAGATTCAACTGTTCTGAAATCTCATTCACCTTCTGACCTTTTGTGATCATCAGCATAATCTGCAATTCACGTTCAGACAAACTGGAGAACGGCGATTCCGTTTTTTCTGGCTCGATCTGGCTTAAGGCCATCTGCTGAGCGATATCGGACGCAATATAACGCTGGCCGGAGAACACGGAGCGGATAGCATTAACCACTTCCTGCGGCGCGGCGCCTTTGCTGAGATAGCCTGCAGCCCCAGCCTGCATCACTTTCGCCGGTAGCGGATTTTCCGTGTGTACGGTCAGCATAATGACTTTGGTATCGACCGCAGACCGCGCAATTTTGCGCGTAGCCTCGAGGCCGCCGATGCCGGGCATGTTCATGTCCATCAGCACAACGTCGACAGGGTTAGCACGGCACCACTTCACCGCATCTTCCCCGCAGTTTGCCTCGCCGGTCACTCTAATACCTTTTATATCTTCCAGAATGCGTCGTATCCCTGCGCGCACCAGTTCGTGGTCATCAACAAGAAGGACGTTGATCAAAGGAATAATCTCCAGAATAGGGATAACGCTACTACTGCTTAATTCCCCCATACTACCGGGTTTTATATCATCTGTGAAAGTCTAAAAATGCCAGAGCTTCGATTTCGATCTCGTTTTTGGAAATATTCATGTACAGATGCTGGAAAGCTCTTAAAAACAGTAAGATGCCAAAGGCCGTTATCAGTATGCAGGCGGTGATTATCGGCGTAAACAGGCGCTTTATCGTATATTTGCTAAATAGCCCCTATAATATGTAACAACTATTAACGATGCAGGAACCGTATTTAAACAATTTGCGGCTAAGCCACTGCCCATGCAGTCGAAAATAATAATTAATATCAGCTCTGAGCAGCGCGCAAAAAACAGGCACTCCTTTTTTTCTCTCCGCTTGTGGTATACTGCGCCGCTTTCATCATCCGCATCGCGCATAATGCGCAGAAATTGTACGAGGCAATAAATGAGCACACCTGATTTTTCCACCGCTGAAAATAATCAAAATCTGGCCCAGGAACTCTCCTGCCTGAAGGCCATGCTGACCCTGATGCTGCAAGCGATGGGGCAGGCTGACGCCGGTCGTGTGATTATTAAGATGGAAAAGCAAATTGCGCAGTTAGAAGATGAAGCTCAGGCTGCCGTATTTTCCAGTACCGTTAAGCAAATTAAACAAGCTTATCGCCAGTAATTAAAAACCGGCCGTCGGCATCGCTGCTGACGGTCGGTTTGCCGTCTGGCACGCAGAACGTGTGAATACAAGTCAGATCAAACCAATCGCCGCCGCATAGCAGGCAATCTGCGTTTTATTAGGCGCATTGAATTTCTTCTGCATATTCTTTTGATGGAAATTCACCGTATTCTCTGAAATAGACAGAATCATCGAAATTTCCGCCGATGTTTTTCCTTCCGCAGTCCATTTCAGAATTTCTAATTCCCGCTTACTGAATTTCATCTCGCGCGGCATCACCATTTCGTCTTCGACGCGTAATAATGCCAGCAGGCTCATTTCCAGCAGAATCTGTAAGCGCAGCGCCATTTCATCCTCATCCTGAGCAACGCGCAGCACGCGTGAACGCGACACCGATAAGAAACCGTGCGCATGATTCGGCAACATCAGGCACTGCGTGGCCCCCGTTTGCAAACCATGCTCGCGCGCAGCGTGCCACAGCTCCTGGGCGTCGCTAAAGAGTTCATCATCCCAGCGCAAATGGCCCAGTGAGAAATTATCCGGTTTCAGCACCGGATCGATAGCCATATAGTTTGCCGACTTATAGTGCGACATCCAGGCATCTGGATAGGTGGTATACACCGAAATGCGGGGCCGGGTAAACGGCACCGGGTGACGAACGCACAGGGCGAAGAAATCATATTCCAGATATTCGGTTTGCTGCTGAAGTAACGTGTATATCTGCGCGCTTGCTGTCGCCGCCTGGAAAAGATGCAGCACTTCCCGCCGCCAACTGAAAAAATCATCGTCTCTCATAACAAACGAGAAACCCCCTGATCAACAATCATTTTTATGAATACTGAAACCTAACACATAAATCTTATTTATATGTATAAAATATCACGCTATCGCAAAATAATCTTAAATTGCCGCATTTTTGCAACGTAACACGCGATATAGCTGCAATCAGGCCCTTTACGCGCGCCCGTAATGAAATAATGTCCACCTATTAATAAGGCGAACTTAAGTAAAATTTTTCATTGAAAAGAGGATGCCCGCACGTGGTCATCCTTTGCGATATAAATTAAGTAGCCGCCGCCGCGCGCCGGTTGGGCTACCCGGCGCGCATTAGCGCTATTGCATGAGGAATTTTTCGAGGAACTGACGCGTACGCGCCTGCTGCGGATTGGCAAACAGGGCTTTTGCCTCCGCTTGCTCGACGATTCTCCCCTGATCCATAAAAATAGCCCGATCGGCCACATCACGCGCGAAGCTCATCTCATGGGTAACGATAACCATCGTCCGCTTTTCCTGCGCCAGCGCGCGAATGGTATTCAATACCTCGCCGACCAGTTCCGGGTCCAGCGCGGAGGTGGGCTCATCGAAGAGAATGACGTCCGGACGCATCGCCAGCGCGCGGGCTATGGCTACGCGCTGCTGCTGGCCGCCGGAAAGACGTCGCGGATAGCTCGCTTCCTTGCCTGTCAGCCCGACCTTCGCTAACAGCTCGCGAGCGCGGGCGATCGCACCGGGTTTATCCTCGCCTTTCACAATCACCGGCCCTTCAATAATGTTTTCCAGCACGGTGCGGTGTGGAAACAGGTTAAAGCTCTGAAACACAAAACCAACGTGCTGTCGCAGGCGGCGAATCAGCCCCTTCTGCTGGCTCATTGGCCGCGCGGTATCAATGGTTATCTCCCCCACGCGAATGGTGCCACTCTCCGGCTGCTCCAACAGGTTAATACTGCGCAGCAGCGTGGTTTTACCAGAGCCGCTCGGCCCGATAATCGCCACCACTTCGCCCTCTTTCACTTCAAGGTCAATGCCGTGCAGCACCGTCTGTCCGTGGAATTTTTTCACCAGGTTTTTGACTTCTATCGCGCTCATTTCGGATCTCGCTCCTGGCGGTTAAGCTGGTTTTCAAAATAGTTTTGCAGCATCGACAGCACCGTCGCCATCACCCAGTAAATCAGCGATGCGGCCAGGTACATGGTGAACACTTCCAGCGTGCGCGAAGTAATCAGCTGCGCCTGGCGGAACAGTTCCGGCACCTGAATGGTGGCGGCCAGCGAGGTATCCTTCACCAGGCTGATAAAGCTGTTCGACAGCGGTGGCAGCGCGACCCGCGCCGCCTGCGGCAGAATCGCCCGACGCAAGGTCTGCCACGGGGTCATGCCAATACTGGCGGCCGCTTCCCACTGCCCTTTGTCGATCGATGAAATCGCCGCTCGCAGCGTTTCGGCGGCATAGGCCGCGGTGTTAAGCGACAGGCCAATCATCGCCGACGGAATGGGGTCCAGCTCGATGCCAAACTGCGGCAGGCCGTAGTAAATCATAAACAGCTGGGCAATCAGCGGCGTGCCGCGAAAGATAGAGATGTAGCAGCGCGCCAGCCAGCGCACCGGCGCAATCGGCGACAGGCGCATCAGCGCGAGAATAAAGCCCAGCACCAGCCCGAAGAACATCCCGCCAATACTAAGCTGGAGGGTAAAGACCGCACCTTTGAGCAAATACGGTGCGGAATCAATCACTAATTGAATACTTTCTTGCATGAGCGCGTTCTATTTAGATGTGAGGATGATAGGCGAACAGCGCAGGCGCGCCGCCGGTGTGAACAAACAAAATGGGGCCTTCATCCTTAAAGCGTTTCTGGCTGATGCCATCAATAAGTCCGGCCATCGCCTTGCCGGTGTACACCGGGTCGAGCAGAATACCTTCCAGACGCGCCAGCAGCTTAACCGCCTCCATGCCGTCATCGTTAGGGATGCCGTAACCCGGCGCGAAGTAATCGTCCCACAGCGTAATGTTGGCCTTCGCCGTCAACTCAAGGTTACGGGCAATCTCCTGCTGAAGCGTCACCACTTTCGGCAACTGATCGGCAACCTTGCGCGAGACGGTTACGCCTATCAGTTCGGCTTCCGGCATGACCTGCTCCAGACCAACGGCGAGGCCCGCATGGGTACCCGCGCTGCCGGAGGCGACCACGACGGATGAAATCGACACCGCGCCTTCGCACTGCTGGGCGATTTCCAGCGCGCTCTCCACGTAACCCAGCGCGCCCAGCGCGTTTGATCCGCCTACCGGGATCACGTACGGACGAAAGCCCTGCGCCTCAAGGCGCGTCGCCAGCTCGGCAAGCTGGGCGTTCGGATCGTTCAGCGCATCGCACATTTCGACCTGAGTATTGAATAAATCCAGCAGCAGGCGGTTGCCGTTGCTGAGGTAGTTTTCCGCCGTGGTGCCCATCGGGTTTTCCAGCAGCGCCACACAGTGCAGGCCCAGTTTGGCCGCCACGGCCGCCGTCTGGCGCACGTGGTTAGACTGAATCGCGCCGGCGGTCACCAGCGTATCGGCCCCCTCGCGCAGCGCATCGGCGGCGAGAAACTCAAGCTTGCGCAGCTTGTTGCCGCCCATTGCCAGCGGCGTGACATCGTCGCGCTTAATAAAGATATCGCGCCCGATGTAGTCAGAAAAGCGCGGCAGGTATTCCAGCGGCGTCGGCGCGCCAATAAATTCCAGGCGCGGAAAGCGGGTTAAATTTTGCAGTGACATAACATCTCCTTGGTCTCGTTTTTATTATGCGCCCAAAATAAAAAAAGGCGCCCTTTCAGCGCCTTTTTTCGATCGGAGCGATTACTGCGTCACGTCTGCGCCGAACCATTTTTCGGACAGCGCCTTCAGGCTACCGTCTTTATGCATGGCATCAATCGCACTATCAACCGCCTTCAGCAGGTCTTCGTTGCCTTTACGCAGCGCCACGCCCGATTCCTGGCGGGAGAACGCATCACCGGCAACGGCCAGCGTGTCGTTGGTTTTCTTCACCAGGTCCAGCGCGGCCAGACGGTCAACCAGGATAGCATTGATGCGGCCTACGCGCAGGTCCTGATACTTTGTCGGGTCATCATCATAGGTACGAATGTCTACGCCCTGCACGTTCTGACGCAGCCACTCTTCGTAGTTGGTTCCCAGGCCGACGCCGACTTTTTTGCCTTTCAGATCGGCGGCGGTTTTGATGGTGCCTTCATTCCCCTTTTTCACCAGCGCCTGAATACCGGAGATGGTGTACGGGGTGGAGAAGTCATATTTCTTCTGACGTTCCGGCGAAATGGTGACCTGGTTAATCACCACGTCAATACGTTTGGAGTCCAGCGACGCCAGCATACCGTCCCATTTGGTCGGCTTCAGATCGGCTTTCACACCCAGATGCTTCGCCAGCTCGTTAGCGAACTCGACTTCAAAACCGGTCAGCTTGCCATCATCGCCCTGGAAACTAAACGGAGGATAGGTGCCTTCCAGCCCAACGCGCAGCGTGCCGCGTTCTTTGACCTGGTTTAATAAATTTTCAGCCGCAAAAGCGTGAACACTTGCGCCTGCGACCAGCGCAGCGGCCATTACGCCCATCAGCGCCTGACGACCCAGAAACTTCAGCTTCATCATTCCCCCGAAAAACATCATTTTTTCAGTAGTGTAAACCGTTCATCATCAATGACAAACACCTATGCGATACATGTTATTCCAAATTAATATATATCAGAGGTTTCACAATCTGCGAAATCTTGTTCGCCGCTCCGGGGAGCGTGGCGCTGAAAACGCAGGTATTTACGCAGCGCAATGCGATAATTGTTGGTGCTGGTGTCCGGCAGCCAGGCTTCCAGCTTTTCATCCGCGTGGCGCTCTTGCAGCAATGCATGCGGCACCTGCTGTTCGGTGAAATGATTGCCCAAACGACGCAGGCGCACCACGTATTCGCGCACGGTGCCAGCGCTCATGTCGGTTTGTTCGAGAAGGTATTGTTTAAAGCCGATGATATTGAAGAAAGCGCTCCGCTCTTTGCAGTGCAGATCGCCACAGAAGCGGCACAGTGCGGACCACGCGCTACGCTCCTGCTGCCACGCGGCGTCATCCATCAGGGTATCGAGACGGGAAATCGCGATTTTGTTCACTATCTCCCCGTGGCGAACCAGCGTGATGCGATCGAGCAGTTTATGACAATGTGCGCAGTGCGTTTGGCTGTGTTTGAAGTCTTTCAAATAGCGGCTTAGCGGCCGTCTTTTTACCTGCATCATCATGATAACTCCGGGTTTTCATTGATTAATGCGGCATTTTTTGGTCAAACTTTACGTTATTCCAACCTACAACTTACCCAGCTTGATGCGTAAACGCTTGATCGCCTGGCTGTGCAGCTGGCTGACGCGCGACTCCCCGACTTCCAGCACCGCGCCAATCTCTTTAAGATTGAGCTCTTCCTGGTAATAGAGGGTTAACACCAACTTCTCGCGTTCCGGCAGGGCCTCAATGGCCTCCATCACGCGATGGCGCAGATCGCCTTCCAGCAGTTGATGCAGTGGGTTTTCGTGCTGATTCTCTTCCGTCACCAGTTCGATGCTGTCGCCGTACTCTTCCCGCCACTCATCGTAGGAAAAAAGCTGGCTGTTATTGGTATCCAGCAGCACCTGACGGTATTCCTCAACCGCAATCCCCAATCGCTGCGCGACTTCGGTTTCCGTCGCGTTTCGTCCCAGCTCTTGCTCCAGTTGACCCAGCGCTTGCGCAACTTCACGCGCGTTTCGCCGGACGCTACGCGGAACCCAGTCACGGCTGCGTAGTTCGTCCAGCATCGCCCCACGGATGCGCTGCACTGCGTAAGTGGTAAATGCCGTACCTTGCAGAGCGTCATAGCGTTCAACAGCGTTCAATAAGCCGATACCGCCCGCCTGGAGCAGATCGTCCAGTTCCACACTCGCCGGCAAACGCACCTGGAGGCGCAGCGCTTCGTGTCGTACCAACGGCACATAGCGTTGCCATAGCGAGTGTTTATCCATTACACCTTCAGCGGTATACATTGAATTCACGATAAACAGCCCTGCATTAATATGAGTTATCGGCACGATTATCCGTTTCTATAGCCGTTTTAATCGATGGAACAGTGGGGAAAATGTGGGGTTATTTGCAGAGTAAGTAAAATTTCAGCAACAAAAAACCCCGCCGAAGCGGGGTTGAGTCAGGTTGAGAGCGATTAGCCCTGCAGCAGAGACAGAACCTGCTGCGGTACCTGGTTAGCTTTTGCCAGCACGGAGTTACCGGCCTGCTGAATAATCTGCGCTTTAGACATGTTGGACACTTCGGTCGCATAGTCGGCGTCCTGAATACGGGACTGCGCTTCAGACAGGTTGGTGGTGGTGTTGTTCAGGTTGGTTACCGCAGAATCCAGACGGTTCTGAATCGCACCCAGAGAAGAACGGAATTTGTCGATGGAGCTGATTGCGGCATCCAGGGCAGCCAGAGGATCTTTGGTTGCGGTGCCTGCGCTTGTGGTTTCGGTAGTCAGTTTACCGTCAGCGCTGACATAAGCCTGAGCACCAACGTTAGCTGCGTATTTACCAGAGCCTGTACCGCCGGTCACAGTGACGCTACCGGTATCTTTATCAACAGAGTAAGTGGTGTTGAAGGAACCCGTGGTCGTCAGTTCACCATCGCTATCAACATAAGCTTTCACGCCTGCAGCGCCAGTAGAAGAACCAGAAGTGAAGGTTGTGCTGAAGGTCAGCGGACCGTTGTTGAAAGTCATGCTAACGTCATTAGCAGTGGTATCAGCATTAACTGCAGCCAGCAGAGCATCAGACGACACGGTATCTTTGTAAGTAACGCCGCCACCGGTAGTACCATCGCCACCAGCGAAGTTGTAAGTCTTACCGCCAAAATCAACGGTAGATGCACCAGCAGCCGCAGTCTTACCATCAGCGGCGGTAAACAGAGCGCCCATGGTTGCAGGAGTAGCACCAGTCGGGTTGTTGGTGGTCAGGACGCCGCCAACCAGGTAAGCCTGCTGTCCACCGATGGTGATATTGCCACTCGCATCAGCATCAAAGTTAACTTTGCCAGAAAGGGTGGTATAGGTACCAGAAGCAGTCTGGCCTGCAGCCGCTTTCAGTGAAGCACCCAGGCTATCAGTATTCGCACCCGAGGTAACGGTTTTCGTGGTGGTAAAGTTTTTAGCCGTTGCGTCGTAAGTATAGGTACCCGCGTCGGCACCACTTGTGATGGTTACCTGGTCGCCATTGCTCAGCTTACTAAACGCCGTTGCCGCATCCAGGGCATTAAAGTTCGTCGCAACGCTGATATTGCTGGCGTTTGATACGTTAGCACCCGTGGCAGCCAGATCGCTGATGGTCGCCGCTTTGTTGGCAATAGTACCTTTGCCATTCACGTTAAAACCGTTCAGGCCCAGGGTATCAGAGTCAATTTTTTTCAGGTCGATGGAGATAGTCTGGCCATCGTTCGCGCCAACCTGAATTTTCAGGGAACCGTCTTTAGACAGTACGTTCACGCCGTTGAACTGGGTCTGGCCGGATACACGGTCAATTTCAGACAGGCGGGATTTGATTTCGTCCTGGATAGAAGACAGGTCGGAATCGGAGTTAGTGCCGGTGGTTGCCTGAACGGTCAGTTCACGCACACGCTGTAAGTTGTTGTTGATTTCAGACAGTGCGCCTTCCGTGGTCTGTGCCAGGGAGATACCGTCGTTGGCGTTACGCGCAGCCTGAGTCAGGCCTTTAATGTTGGAAGTGAAACGGTTAGCAATCGCCTGACCCGCAGCATCATCCTTCGCGCTGTTAATACGCAGACCTGACGACAGACGCTCAATAGAAGTCGACAGAGCAGACTGGTTCTTGTTGATGTTGTTCTGAGTGATCAGCGAGAGGCTGTTGGTATTAATGACTTGTGCCATGATTCGTTATCCTATATTGCAAGTCGTTGATTACGTATTGGGTTTCCACCCTTCGGCTCAATCGCCGTCAAACTTGTTATCGTCTGCCGTAAACCAACCTTTAGAATTTTTTTTCGCAATCACGCATTTTTTTAGCCGCCGAATTGCTCTTTTCTCTTGCCCTTATTCCTGCCATTAAAAAAAAACAATTAAGCGTAAACTTTGACGCATTCAGGCCGATAACCCAGACATTCATTCTACGTGTCGACAAATCAAGGAATAACAATGGCAAGCATTTCTTCACTAGGAGTTGGATCGGGCCTGAATCTGAGCGACATTCTGGATAGCCTTACCGCCGCACAAAAACAGACGCTGACGCCGATTTCTAAACAACAGTCTTCCTATACCGCAAAGCTGAGCGCCTACGGCAGCCTGAAAAGCGGGCTCGAAGCATTCCAGACCGCCAACACCGCGCTGTCGAAAGCCGATCTGTTCACCGCGACCACTACCGCCAGTTCGACCACCGCGTTTAGCGCCACCACGACCGGCAGCGCCATTGCGGGAAAATACACCATCAGCGTCACGCAGCTGGCGCAGGCGCAAACGCTGACCACCAAAACCACCCAGAGCGATAGCAAGACCGCCATTGCCACCGGCGACAGCACTTTAACTATCCAGCAGGGCGGCGATAAAAAGCCGGTGACCATCGATATCAGCGCCGCTAACTCGTCGTTAACCGGTATTCGCGATGCCATCAACAATGCGAAAGCGGGCGTCAGCGCCAGTATTATTAACGTCGGCAACGGCGCCTATCGTCTGTCGATCACCTCGAACGATACCGGTTCAGATAACGCCATGACCTTAAGCGTCAGCGGCGACAGCGCGCTGCAAAGCTTTATGGGCTATAACGGCACCAGCACCGATGCCAGCAACGGTATGGAACAGAGCGTTAACGCACAAAACGCGAAGCTGACCGTCAACAACGTTCCGATTGAAAACAGCAGCAACACCATCAGCGACGCGCTGGAAGACATTACGCTGAACCTCAACGATGTCACCTCCGGCAACCAGACGCTGACTATCACTCAGGACACCAGCAAAGCGCAGAGCGCCATCAGCGCCTGGGTGACCGCCTATAACACCCTGCTCGATACCTTCAGCAGCCTGACAAAATACACCGCTGTAGACGCGGGCGCAGACAGCCAGGATGCCAACAACGGCGCACTGCTGGGCGACACCACGCTGCGTACCATTCAGACCCAGCTGAAAAGTATGTTAAGCAATTCGCTGAGCTCCTCTTCTTACAAAACGCTGGCGCAGATCGGTATTACCACCGACCCGAGCGACGGCAAACTGGAGCTGGACAACGATAAACTGACCGCGGCGCTGAAAAAAGATTCTTCCGGCGTGGGCGATCTGCTGGTCGGCGACGGTAAAAAAACCGGCATCACCACCACCATTGGCACCAACCTGACCAGCTGGCTGTCCACCACCGGCATCATCAAGGCCGCTACCGATGGCGTCAGCAAAACGCTGAACAAATTAACCAAAGACTACAACGCGGCCAGCGATCGTATCGATGCCCAGGTCGCACGTTATAAAGAGCAGTTTACCCAACTGGATGTGTTAATGACCTCGCTGAACAGCACCAGCAGCTACTTAACCCAGCAGTTTGAGTCGACCAGCAGTTCCAAGTAATCATCGTTAACCGGGAGAAAGCGCATGTACGGGGCAAAAGGTACGCAGGCCTACGCACAGATTGGAGTGGAAAGCGCCGTCATGAGCGCCAGTCAGGATCAGCTCGTCACGATGCTGTTCGACGGCGCGCTGAGCGCGCTGATCCGCGCCCGCCTGTTTATGCAGGACGGTAACCAGCAGGGAAAAGGTCTTTCTCTGTCGAAAGCCATCAACATTATCGACAATGGGCTGAAGATTGGCCTTGATGAAGACAGCCGCGATGAGCTGACGCAGAACCTGCTGTCGCTCTACGCTTATATGGTCAGACGCCTTCTGCAGGCCAACCTGCACAATGATGTTAGCGCCGTTGAGGAAGTTGAGGCATTAATGCGCAATATCGCCGAAGCCTGGAAGGAATCTTTACTTACGCCCAATACGATTCAGGATGCCGTCTAATGAGCTATGCATCGCACCTTTACCTCTCATACCAACAGCTGGTTGAAAAAAGCAATATGATGCTGCGGCTTGCCACGGAGGGTCTGTGGGACGAACTGATTGTCAGTGAAATAGAGTACGTAAATGCGGTGCAAAAGATTGCTCAATTGACGCGAGATAGCGATCCGACCGATCCGCTTCAGGAACAGCTGCGTCCTTTGCTACGCAAAGTGCTGGATAACGAAAACACCGTCAAGCGCCTGCTGCAGGGGCGGATGGATGAGCTGGCAAAACTGGTGGGTCAATCGTCGATGCAAAAGACGGTCATGACTACCTACGGCAATCAGGGCGGCCACGTGCTGGTGCCGCAGGACAACGTCGACCTCAACCATTGACGAAAAGCGCTCCGGCATGGTGCATGTCGGAGCGTCAATGGCTTACGGCAGCGTCGACTTCAGCGGCGTTTTCGCCAGCGCCTTCTCGCACTCTACCGTCGGACGCGCCACCCGCTGCAGCGTCATACCGTCATAGCTCAGCGAATTCCCTTCCCGCTCGATCGCGTAAACATCCAGCTTATGCGTGACGTTATAGACGTCTTTGTCGCGCAGGGTCAGTTTACCCGGCAGAGCAATCACGCGCTGCCACTGGCGGCAGTCGAGAGTGTCGCCGTCGCGAGTGATGATCAGGCTCGCCATCGCCTGCGGGCTCACCAGCGCGCTCTGTGGCCCCATGGTCTGCCAGTAGCCGGCCAGCCCTTCCGGTGCAGGCGCTTTCACCACCGTTGAGTAGTTGTCAATCTGCGCACAGCCCGCCAACGTCATCAGCGCCGCCACAATGGCTAATTTTTTCATTATTCATCCTGTTCGGGGAGAAAAAAACAGAAACATTATAGCGTTAAACACGCTGGCGTTTCACGGGAAATGACGATGCAGAGCGATAGCCCTGAAGCAGAGAAAACGACTTTATGGATTAACGCCAGGCAGGCACAACGCCAGCGTCAGGCTCAACGGCAGCCGCGGCGAGCCAACAAAAAAGAGGTGAGAGGAATGGTGGTGGCGAACGTTTCGCCACCCATACAGTCGCTACACTTGCATGCCCATCACGTCCTGATAGGCGCTTACCAGCTTATTACGCACCTGAATCCCCATTTGCAGCGACACGGACGCTTTTTGCAGATCGGTCATCACATCGTTCAACGCAATACCCGGTTCCCCTAAGGTGAACTTCTCTGCCTGCGCTTTGGCGCTGTTTTGCGCGTTGCTCACGCGGTCCAGCGCCGCGGTCAGCTGACCGGCAAAGCTAATGTCAGGCTGCACATCAACGCTTTGATTGCGCGCCATTGCCGCCGTGGCCTGCATCTGCGACAGCACGCCCTCAATACCCTGAATCGCCATATTGACTCCAGATTGTTTTTACCTGTGAACGAGCTTATCAGTTTGTCAATAAGATAAAGGCGTTAAATAGCGCTATAAAAACGGGTTATTTGGCCCATCAAAATTTCTGAAGCATCAAATAATGTCATGGCTGTCTTTATACGTTTTGCGCCAGGGAGTCTGCTTTGTTTTCGTTTACGTTTAACGCCATTGATCAGGATCGACGAGGTGCGCAATGAGCGCGAGTGCTACGGCTACGCCACAAAATAAAACGATAGAATGGGTCAATCGCCTGCGCGCTAATCCTAAAATCCCGCTGATGGTGGCCAGTGCCGCCGCGGTGGCTATTCTCGTGGCGATGGTACTGTGGGCCAAATCCCCGGACTACCGCACGCTGTTCAGCAACCTGTCCGACCAGGACGGGGGGGCCATCGTCACCCAGTTGACCCAGATGAACATCCCCTACCGTTTTGCCGATAACGGCGGCGCGCTGGAAGTGCCGGCCGATAAAGTGCATGAACTGCGCCTGCGCCTGGCACAGCTGGGCCTGCCAAAGGGCGGCGCGGTCGGTTTTGAGCTGCTCGACCAGGAAAAATTCGGCATCAGCCAGTTCAGCGAGCAGGTGAACTACCAGCGCGCGCTGGAAGGTGAACTGTCGCGCACCATCGAAACTCTGGGGCCGGTGAAAAGCGCCCGCGTGCATTTAGCGATGCCGAAGCCGTCGCTGTTCGTGCGCGAACAAAAATCCCCTTCTGCCTCCATTACCGTCAACCTGGAACCGGGCCGCGCGCTCGATGAAGGGCAAATTTCGGCCGTTGTCCATCTGGTCTCCAGCGCGGTCGCCGGGCTACCGCCGGGTAACGTGACGGTGGTCGATCAGGGCGGTCATCTGCTGACGCAATCCAATACCAGCGCCCGCGACCTCAACGATGCCCAACTGAAGTACACCGCCGACGTAGAAGGCCGCGTCCAGCGCCGTATTGAAGCGATTCTCGGCCCGATCGTGGGCAACGGCAACGTCCACGCGCAGGTCACCGCACAGGTTAACTTCGACAACAAAGAGCAGACCGACGAGCAGTATCGTCCGAACGGCGATCCTAACCAGACCGCGATACGTTCGCGCCAGGTCAGCGAAAGCGATCAGATTGGCAGCCCGTATCCGGGCGGCGTACCGGGCGCACTGTCAAATACGCCAGCGCCAGCGCCGTCAGCACCGATTTCCACTCCGCCGGCGAACCAGGGCAACCAGGGCAACCAGGCTAACCAGGCTAACCAGGCTAACGGCCAGAACACCAATACCCGCACGACCGCGACGACAAGCGGCCCGCGCAATACCCAGCGTAGCGAGACCAGCAACTTTGAACTCGACCGCACCATTTCGCACACCAAAAAGAACGTTGGCGACGTCCAGCGTCTGTCGGTGGCGGTGGTAGTCAACTATCGCAATCTGCCTGATGGCAAGCCGCTGCCGCTGACCAGCGATCAGATGAAGCAGATTGAAGATTTAACCCGCGAAGCCATGGGCTTCTCCGGGCAGCGCGGCGACACGCTGAACGTGGTCAACTCGCCGTTTAACAGCACCGATGAAAGCGGCGGCGAACTGCCGTTCTGGAAGCAGCAATCGTTTATCGATCAGCTGATGTCCGCCGGACGCTGGCTGCTGGTACTGATCGTTGCCTGGCTGCTGTGGCGTAAGGGGATTAAACCTCAGCTGGCGCGCCGCGAACAGGTTGCTCAGGCCGCCGAGGAAAAAGCCAAAGCGCAGCAGGAAATTCAGGAAGCAGTTGAGGTTCGCCTCAGCAAAGATGAGCAGACGCAGCAACGCCGCGCCAACCAGCGCCTGAGCGCCGAAGTCATGAGCCAGCGTATTCGCGAAATGTCTGATAACGATCCGCGCGTGGTGGCGCTGGTCATTCGCCAATGGATGAATAACGACCATGAGTAATCTTTCTGGAATCGACAAAAGCGTCATTTTGCTGATGACCATTGGCGAAGATCGCGCGGCTGAGGTGTTTAAACACCTCAGCACCCGCGAAGTTCAGCAGCTCAGTACCGCCATGGCGGCGGTCAAGCAAATCTCGAACAAGCAGTTAACCGACGTGCTGGCTGAATTTGAGCAAGAGGCCGAACAGTTCGCGGCGCTGAGCGTCAACGCCAACGAATACCTGCGTTCGGTGCTGGTGAAAGCGCTGGGCGAAGAGCGCGCCTCCAGCCTGCTGGAAGACATTCTCGAAACCCGCGAAACCACCAGCGGCATCGAAACGCTCAACTTTATGGAGCCGCAGAGTGCCGCCGATATTATCCGCGACGAACACCCGCAGATTATCGCCACCATTCTGGTGCACCTCAAACGTGGCCAGGCGGCGGATATTCTGGCGCTGTTCGACGAGCGTCTGCGTCACGATGTGATGCTGCGTATTGCCACCTTCGGCGGCGTGCAGCCGGCGGCGCTGGCGGAGCTGACCGAAGTGCTGAACGGACTGCTCGACGGCCAGAACCTCAAGCGCAGCAAAATGGGCGGCGTGAGAACGGCGGCCGAAATTATCAACCTGATGAAAACGCAGCAGGAAGAGGCGGTCATTACCGCCGTACGCGAATTCGACGGCGAGCTGGCGCAGAAAATTATCGACGAGATGTTCCTGTTCGAAAACCTGGTCGAGGTCGACGATCGCAGCATCCAGCGCCTGCTGCAGGAAGTGGATTCCGAATCGCTGCTTATCGCACTCAAAGGCTCCGAGCCGCCGCTGCGCGAGAAGTTCCTGCGCAATATGTCCCAGCGTGCGGCCGACATTCTGCGCGACGACCTGGCCAACCGCGGCCCGGTTCGTCTGTCTCAGGTGGAAAACGAGCAGAAGGCCATTCTGCTTATCGTTCGCCGCCTGGCCGAAACCGGCGAGATGGTGATTGGCAGCGGAGACGACACCTATGTCTGATACCACACCGTGGAAAATCTGGCAGCCTGACGATCTTGCGCCGCCGGTGGAAATGGAGTTCGCCCCGCTCTCCCTCGACGAGCCCGACGTGGAGCAGGCAGAAATTTCCGCCGAGCAGCTGCAACAGCAGCAACTGGCCCAGTTGCAAATCCAGGCCCACGAGCAGGGCTATCAGGCCGGGCTGCGGGAAGGTCACGCCGCCGGCCAGCAGCAGGGTTATCAGGAAGGGCTGGCGCAGGGACTGGAACAAGGGCTGGTGCAGGCCAGAAAAGAGCAGGCCCCTATTCATGCCCGTATGCAGCAGCTGGCAAGCGAATTTCAGCACACGCTGGACACGCTCGACAGCGTGATTGCCTCGCGCCTGATGCAGATGGCGCTGGAAGCCGCGCGGCAAATCGTTGGCCAGGTGCCAGTGGTCGATAACACCGCGCTGATTAAACAAATTCAATCGCTGCTGCAGCAGGAGCCGCTGTTCAGCGGTAAACCACAGCTGCGGGTGAGCCCGGAAGATCTCCCGCGCGTGGAAGAGATGCTGGGCGCGACCCTGAACCTGCACGGCTGGCGGCTGCGCGGCGATCCCACGCTGCATCCCGGCGGCTGTAAAGTCTCCGCTGATGAAGGCGATCTTGATGCCAGCGTGGCCACCCGCTGGCAGGAACTGTGCCGCCTGGCGGCGCCGGGAGCCTGCTGATGACCGTGCGTCTGACCCGCTGGCTGAACACGCTCGACAATTTTGAGGCGCGCATTGCCCAGCTTCCGGCCGTGCGTCGCTACGGCCGCCTGACCCGCGCCACCGGACTGGTACTGGAAGCGACCGGTCTACAGTTGCCGCTCGGCGCCACTTGCATTATCGAACGCCAGCAGGGCGCTGAGATGCAGGAGGTCGAGGCCGAAGTCGTCGGCTTCAACGGCCAGCGCCTGTTTTTAATGCCGCTGGAAGAAGTGGAAGGCATTCTGCCCGGCGCGCGCGTTTACGCCCGCAACACCGTTGGCGACGGCCTGCAAAGCGGCAAACAGCTGCCGCTGGGCCCGGCGCTGCTCGGCCGCGTGCTCGACGGCAGCGGCAAACCGCTTGACGGTCTGCCCGCACCGGACACCACCGAAACCGGCGCGCTGATCACCCCGCCCTTTAACCCGCTCCAGCGCACGCCGATTGAACACGTACTGGACACCGGCGTACGGCCGATTAACGCCCTGCTGACCGTGGGTCGCGGCCAGCGTATGGGGCTGTTTGCCGGTTCCGGCGTCGGTAAAAGCGTGCTGCTCGGCATGATGGCGCGCTATACCCGCGCCGACGTGATCGTCGTGGGGCTTATCGGTGAACGTGGTCGTGAAGTGAAAGATTTTATCGAGAATATTCTCGGTACCGAAGGCCGCGCGCGCTCGGTGGTGATTGCCGCACCGGCAGACGTGTCGCCGCTGCTGCGTATGCAGGGCGCCGCCTACGCCACCCGCGTGGCGGAGGACTTCCGCGATCGCGGCCAGCACGTGCTGCTGATTATGGATTCACTCACTCGTTACGCGATGGCGCAGCGTGAAATCGCACTGGCGATCGGTGAACCCCCGGCCACCAAAGGCTATCCGCCGTCAGTGTTCGCCAAGCTGCCCGCGCTGGTTGAGCGGGCCGGAAACGGGATTACCGGCGGGGGGTCAATCACCGCCTTTTATACCGTGCTAACCGAAGGCGACGATCAGCAGGACCCGATCGCCGACTCCGCGCGCGCCATTCTCGATGGCCACATCGTACTGTCGCGGCGTCTGGCCGAAGCCGGGCACTATCCCGCCATCGACATCGAGGCATCCATCAGCCGCGCCATGACCGCATTGATCAGCGAGCAGCACTACGCGCGGGTGCGCAATTTCAAACAGCTGCTCTCCAGTTTCCAGCGTAACCGCGACCTGATTAGCGTCGGCGCGTACGCCAAAGGCAGCGACCCGATGCTGGACAAAGCCATTACGCTCTGGCCGCATCTGGAAGCATTTTTACAGCAAGGCATTCTTGAAAAAGCAGACTGGGAATCGTCAATCCAGGCGCTGGAATTGATTTTCCCCACGTCATAGTGAAGCAAGAGGATCACGAATATGGCGCAGCATGGTGCATTAGCAACGCTTAAAGAACTGGCAGAAACCGACGTCGACAACGCCGCCCTGGTACTGGGCGAGATGCGCCGCGGCTGCCAGCAGGCGGAAGAACAGCTCAAAATGTTGATGGACTACCAGCTTGAATACCAGAACAGCCTGAACAACGACATGACGCAGGGCATTGCCAGCCTGCGCTGGCAGAATTACCAGCAGTTTATTCAAACGCTGGAGAAAGCCATCGATCAGCACCGTCAGCAGCTTGTTCAGTGGAACAACAAAGTGGAGCAGGCGCTGAACTTCTGGCGCGAGAAAAAACAGCGTTTGCAGGCATGGCAAACGCTTCAGGACCGGCAGGCTTCCGCAGCGCTGCTGGCGGAAAACCGCTTGGATCAGAAAAAGATGGATGAATTTGCCCAACGCGCGACCTTGAGGAAACCCGAATGATCACACTGCCTAATCTTGCCGTCAGCGATACAAACCTCGCGGGTGCCGATACCGCGGCAAAAACGTCAGGCGGTGCCGAGGATTTTCTGGCTCTGCTCGCCGGCGCATTAAACCCAACGGCTAACGCCGTGAGCGGCGAAAAAACGGCGCTGCTCACCAGCGATGAAACATCCACACCGCGCGAGCTCAATGCGAAAGGCCAATCGCTGACCGAGTGGCTGGTACAGCAGGAAGCCACGCGTACCGGCGTCGCCGCCGACGCCGCCACCGCAGAGATAACGCAGCAGAGCGATGCGCAAAGCCTGCTGAGTTCACTGGCAGCCCATCTTAACGGCGAACTGTCGGTCGGCAAGGATAAAGAGAATGACACCGCCAAAACCAGCGATGATGATGACACCGCGCTGAGCGAGGAGCAGCTAAGCAGCCTGAACGCGCTGATGGCCATGTTGCCCGCACCGCAAACCGTCGAACGTTCCGCTGCTGCGCCCGCTGGCGATACGCTTGCCAACCTCACGACATCACTGAAACACGGCGGTGCGAAAACCGACGGCCCTGTGGAGATGAAGAGCGCTGCCGCCGCACAGCTGCAAACCGACGTGCGCGCCCTGCCCGCCGATTCGGCCTTTGTCCTTCCGGCGCAAAAGGCAGAGGCAGAAAGTACGCCAAGCCCAGCCGCGCCAACGACCGCGCTGTCACCAGTTGCCGCACCAAGCAGCACAACGCTTGCCGCACCAGCGTCCGTCAGCGCCAACATCCATGCTCAGTTAGGTACGCCGGACTGGCAGCAAAATGTCAGCCAGCATATCACCCTGTTTACCCGTCAGGGCCAGCAGACCGCTGAGCTGCGTCTTCACCCGGAATCGCTCGGCCAGGTGCATATTACGCTGAAGGTCGAGGATAACCTCGCGCAGATTCAGATGGCCTCACCGCACGGCCACGTGCGCGCCGCGCTGGAAGCCGCGCTGCCGGTGCTGCGCACCCAGCTGGCGGATAACGGCATTCAACTGGGGCAGAGCAACATCAGCAGCGACGGCTTTGCCGGGCAGCAACAGCAGCCCTCTTCACAGCAGTCGTTCGCCTCCCGCGCTGATGCCAACGGCAACGATACACAGGAAGACGACGCGCTTCTGGCTGTGCCTGCGGCGCTTCACGCCGCATCTCGCGGCGATAACGCCGTAGACATCTTCGCTTAAACGCCAGAGGTAACATGATTATTCCCGTCTTTTCCACGCTTTGACCCGCGCGGGAGACGGGATAATCAGAGGATAAGCAGTAGTAAAAAGGAAGACCGCATCAGATGACTGACACCGCTATCAATAAAAAGAGCAAACGCTCTCTCTGGATCCCACTTTTGGTGCTGGTAACGCTCGCCGCCTGCGCAACCGCAGGCTACAGCTACTGGCGCATTGAGCATCAGAGCGCCACCGCCGCTGCGCCGAAAGAAGCCCCGCCGCCGCCTGCTCCGGTCTTTTTCCCGCTGGACACCTTCACCGTGAACCTGGGCGATGCGGACCGCGTGCTTTACGTGGGCGTGACGCTCCGCATGAAAACGGAAGCCGACCGCGCGCGTCTGAATGACTATCTGCCGGAAGTGCGCAGCCGTATGCTGCTGCTTTTATCGCGCCAGGATGCCACAAAGCTGGCGACCGATGACGGTAAAAAACAGCTGGCGAATGACATCAAAGAGACGCTCAGCGCACCGTTGATTGCCAGCCAGCCGAAACAGGACATCACCGATGTTCTGTACACAGCTTTTATTCTGCGGTAGAGCCATGGGCGACAGTATTCTTTCTCAGGCCGAAATCGATGCGCTGCTGAACGGCGACAGCGACAATCCCACAGAACCGCTGGCAGGCAAGTCGGGCGAAGACGATATTCGCCCCTACGATCCCAATACCCAGCGCCGCGTGGTTCGCGAGCGGCTACAGGCGCTGGAGATTATCAACGAGCGTTTTGCCCGTCATTTCCGTATGGGGCTGTTCAACCTGCTGCGCCGCAGCCCGGACATTACCGTGGGGGCGATTCGCATTCAGCCCTATCACGAATTTGCCCGCAACCTGCCGGTGCCAACCAACCTTAACCTGATCCACCTTAAGCCGCTGCGCGGTACCGGGCTGGTGGTCTTTTCGCCGAGCCTGGTGTTCATCGCAGTAGACAACCTGTTCGGCGGCGACGGCCGCTTCCCCACTAAGGTGGAGGGACGCGAGTTCACCCATACCGAGCAGCGGGTCATCAACCGGATGCTGAAGCTGGCGCTGGAAGGCTACAGCGATGCGTGGAAAGCGATTAACCCGCTAGAGGTCGAGTACGTTCGCTCGGAGATGCAGGTGAAGTTCACCAACATCACCACCTCGCCGAACGATATCGTGGTCAACACCCCTTTCCATGTGGAGATCGGCAACCTGACCGGCGAGTTCAATATCTGCCTGCCGTTCAGCATGATTGAACCGCTGCGTGAGCTGCTGGTGAATCCGCCGCTGGAAAACTCCCGCCACGAAGATCAGAACTGGCGCGAGAACCTGGTGCGTCAGGTACAGCACTCTGAGCTGGAGCTGGTGGCGAATTTCGCCGATATCTCACTGCGGCTATCACAAATACTCAAACTCAAGCCCGGCGACGTTCTGCCGATTGAGAAGCCCGATCGCATTATTGCCCACGTAGACGGCGTACCGGTTCTCACCAGCCAGTACGGCACGATTAACGGGCAGTATGCGCTGCGCGTAGAACATTTGATCAACCCGATTTTGAATTCGCTGAACGAGGAACAGCCCAAATGAGTGATATGAATACTCCACCCGATGACAACAGCGGATCCGTGGACGATCTGTGGGCTGAAGCGCTGAACGAGCAAAAAACCACCGTGGGCGGCAAAAGCGCCGCCGATGCGGTATTCCAGCAGCTGGGCGGCGGCGACGTCAGCGGCACGCTGCAGGATATCGATCTGATTATGGATATCCCGGTTAAGCTGACCGTGGAGCTGGGGCGCACGCGCATGACCATCAAAGAACTGCTGCGTCTGACGCAGGGTTCGGTGGTGGCGCTGGACGGTCTGGCGGGCGAACCGCTGGATATTCTGATTAACGGCTATCTGATTGCTCAGGGTGAAGTCGTGGTCGTCGCCGACAAGTACGGCGTACGCATTACCGACATCATTACGCCGTCAGAACGTATGCGCCGTCTGAGCCGCTAAGATGAGCGCCCCCCATTCCGCCTCCGTCGTGACGCCTTCGCACGCCGCGCCGGCCAGCCATAGCGCGACACCGGTCACGGTGGCGCACGCCAACGAACCGATGACCTCGCCGCTGATTCAGGTCAGCGGCGCGCTGCTGGGCATTATTGTGCTGATTCTGGCGGCGGCATGGGTCGTTAAGCGCGTCCTGCCCGGCACCGTCCAGGGCCGGTCAGGCAGCAATCTGAAAGTCAGCGCCAGCGCATCGCTGGGCGCACGCGAACGGGTCGTGATTGTGAATGTTGAAGACGCGCGGCTCGTTCTGGGCGTCACCGCGCAGCAGGTCACGCTGCTGCACACGCTGCCGCCCGCGCCGCCGGAAAGTTCACCGCCGCCGGCCGCCTCGCCCGAGTTTGCGGTACTGATGAAAAACATGCTTAAGCGTCCCGGGAGATCCTGATGCGCCGTTGTTATTCCCTTGCGCTGAGCGGGCTGTTATTGCTCTCCCCCTCTGCCTTTGCCCAGCTTCCGGGCTTGATCAGCCAGCCGCTGGCTAACGGCGGCCAGAGCTGGTCGCTGCCGGTTCAGACGCTGGTTTTTATCACCTCGCTGACCTTTATTCCGGCGATTTTGCTGATGATGACCAGCTTTACGCGCATCATCATCGTTTTCGGCCTGCTGCGCAACGCCCTCGGCACGCCGTCCGCGCCGCCAAACCAGGTCCTGCTGGGGCTGGCGCTGTTCCTCACCTTTTTCATTATGTCGCCGGTTATCGATAAGATTTACACCGATGCCTATCAGCCTTTCAGCGAAGACAAAATCACCATGCAGGAAGCGCTGGATAAAGGTGCGCAGCCGCTGCGTGAGTTTATGCTGCGCCAGACCCGCGAGGCCGATCTGGCGTTGTTCGCTCGTCTGGCTAACAGCGCGCCCATCCAGGGGCCGGAGGCAGTACCCATGCGTATTCTGCTGCCCGCCTACGTGACCAGCGAGCTAAAAACGGCCTTCCAGATTGGCTTTACCATTTTTATTCCGTTCCTGATTATCGACCTAGTGATCGCCAGCGTGCTGATGGCGCTGGGGATGATGATGGTGCCCCCGGCCACCATCGCCCTGCCGTTCAAGCTGATGCTGTTTGTGCTGGTGGACGGCTGGCAGCTGCTGGTGGGCTCGCTGGCGCAAAGTTTTTACAGTTAAGGAGTAACCATGACCCCTGAATCCGTCATGATGATGGGCACCGAAGCGATGAAAGTGGCGCTGGCGCTGGCGGCCCCGCTGCTGCTGGTCTCGCTGGTCACCGGCCTGATAATCAGCATCCTGCAAGCGGCAACGCAGATTAACGAAATGACCCTGTCGTTTATTCCGAAAATCATCGCCGTGTTTATCGCCATTATCGTCGCCGGGCCGTGGATGCTCAATCTGCTGCTCGACTACGTGCGTACGTTGTTCAACAACCTGCCCTATATCATCGGATAAGCACCATGCTGCATGTGACCAGCGACCAGTGGGTTTCCTGGCTCGGCCTTTACTTCTGGCCGCTGCTGCGCGTGCTGGCGCTGATTACGACCGCGCCTATTCTCAGCGAGCGCGCCGTACCCAAGCGGGTCAAGGTCGGTCTGGGGGTGGTTATCACCGTGGTGATCGCCCCTTCACTGCCGCCGGTAGATGTCCCTGTTTTCTCCGCTGGCGCGCTGTGGCTGGCGCTCCAGCAGATTCTCATTGGTATCGCGCTGGGCTTTACCATGCAGTTTGCTTTCGCCGCGGTGCGCACCTGCGGTGAAATCATCGGCCTGCAAATGGGGCTCTCTTTCGCCACCTTCGTTGACCCGGGCAGCAATCTCAACATGCCGGTACTGGCGCGCATTCTCGATATGCTGGCCATGCTGCTGTTTCTGGTCTTTAACGGTCATCTGTGGCTCATTTCACTGCTGGTGGACACCTTCCACACCCTGCCCATCGGCGGCGAACCGATTAACAGCAACGCTTTTCTGGCGCTGACCCGCGCCGGAGGAATGATCTTCCTTAACGGTATGATGCTGGCGCTGCCCATTATCACCCTGCTGCTGACGGTTAACCTGGCGCTAGGCATGCTCAACCGCATGACGCCGCAGCTGTCGGTGTTCGTCATCGGCTTCCCCATCACCCTCACCGTTGGCATTTTGCTGATGGCCGCATTAATGCCGCTGGTTGCGCCGTTTTGCGAACATCTATTTAGCGAAATATTCGATCTATTAGCTGATATTATCAGTGAGTTGCCACGTATAAATTCTCCATAGTACCAACCTGGTTATTATGAGGAAAATCCTAAAGTAAAAGCGGAAAAACATTCACCAGCATATCGCTGGCGCGGATTATTTGTTTTTACGTTATTCACATAACCTAACATTTACTTTACTTTGGGATGATTCCTGGCAAATTATACGTAACTTTACGGGATAGTTGATGCCGCCTGAACGTCTTCATTCTCTATTTTTATATTCAACAGGTTCATTGCGACGATGAAGTGCGAGGGGAATGGGTTAATTATCGTTACGCATTGAGTGAGGGTATGCCATGTCAACGATTATTATGGATCTATGCAGTTATACGCGGCTAGGGTTAACCGGATACCTGGCCAGTCGTGGGGTAAAAAAACGAGATATAGACAATGTTGAGAGCGTAGAAGGGCTTACTGAGGTCTGTGCAAGCCGCCAGCCGTCTGTAGTGTTTATTAATGAGGACTGTTTCATTCATGACGTGCAGAGTAGTCTGCATATCAAGCAGATCATTAATCAACACCCCAAGACGTTGTTCATTGTTTTTATGGCGATTGCCAATATTCATTTCGACGAATATCTGATGGTGCGGAGTAATCTGTTAATAAGTTCCAAATCGATAAAACCGGAAACGCTGGACAGTATTCTGGGGAATTATCTGAAAAAAGAAAAAACGGACGTAAAGCAAACTAATATGTCTACTTTGTCATTAAGCCGGACAGAGTCAAGTATGCTGAAAATGTGGATGTCGGGACAAGGAACGATTCAGATTTCCGATCAGATGAATATTAAGGCAAAAACGGTATCATCACATAAGGGTAATATTAAGAAAAAAATAAAAACGCATAACAAGCAGGTTATCTATCATGTTGTGCGGCTGGCAGAAAACGTCACTTCCGGCATTTTTGTTAACATGCGCTAGCGCCTGCAGCGATGAAACTGGCGGTAGGACTACCGCCAGACGATTCGCCGCTATTCGCTTTTCTCAACGAAGATACCGTCAGGGTGGCCCGATTCGTTAAAGAACCAGATACCCAGCGGATAATCTTCCAGCGCCACCAGATACATCGTCCCTTCATTGAACGCTTCAATGGCCAGCACCACACCGGAGCGACGCGGGCCCCCATCGGTCTTGACCGTCACACGATCGTTAACTTGCATAAACGCCTCTCCTGATTGGTTTAGCCCAGTGTAGAACAAAATCACCCTGCTGACAGCGGCCCAGCTTGCCAACCGGTGAATTATCCATCAATCCCAAAATAGCGCAAAAAATGAGCAATCCGCAGCCACCGATGTATACTTATGGGTCTTCCCTTGTTGTGGTGGCTGAAGGCATGATAATGGTGTATTTAATCGCCAGAGGTCACCGCCATGGACGAAAAGTCCCTCTACGCTCATATTCTCAACCTGTCCGATCCGTGGCAGGTAAAGTCCCTTTCTCTCGATGAAAATGCCGGTTCTGTTACTGTCACTATTGAGATCGCTGAAAACACCCGGCTAGCCTGTCCGACCTGCGGTAAATCCTGTTCTGTTCACGATCACCGTCATCGTAAATGGCGCCATCTTGATACCTGCCAGTTCACCACTATTGTTGAAGCCGATGTTCCACGAATTATGTGTCCGGAGCATGGCTGCCTGACGTTGCCTGTTCCGTGGGCTGGCCCCGGAAGCCGGTATACGTTGCTATTCGAATCGTTCGTTCTCTCATGGCTGAAAATCAGCACCGTTGATGCTGTCAGGAAGCAACTTAAGCTCAGTTGGAATGCGGTTGACGGCATTATGACCCGGGCAGTTAAGCGAGGTCTTGCCCGGATAAAAAAGCCATTATCCGCCCGTCATATGAATGTGGATGAGGTCGCCTTTAAAAAAGGACATCGTTACATAACGGTGATCTCCGATCGCGATGGTCGGGCGCTGGCCTTAACGGATGATCGCGGCACAGAGAGTCTTGCCGGCTATCTTCGCACGCTCACTGATGGGCAGTTGCTGGCTATCAAAACGCTCTCAATGGACATGAACGCGGGCTATATAAGAGCAGCGCGTATCCACTTACCCAGTGCGGTTGAGAAAATCGCCTTTGACCGCTTCCATGTGGCGAAGCAACTGGGCGAGGTAGTTGATAAAACCCGTCAGAATGAACATCCGCACCTCCCTGTTGAAAGCCGACACCAGGCAAAAGGAACCCGCTTCCTGTGGCAGTACAGCGATAAGTGGATGACCGAATCCCGGCAGGAAAAGCTGATGTGGCTGCGTGCACAGATGAAGCTGACGAGCCAGTGCTGGGCGCTGAAAGAGCTGGCAAAGGATATCTGGAACAGGCCATGGAGCGAGGAAAGACGGAGTGACTGGCAGAGATGGTTGGCGCTGGCGGCTAACAGTGACGTTCCCATGATGAAAAATGCCGCGAAAACGATAGGAAAAAGGCTGTACGGGATCCTGAATGCGATGCGACACAGTGTCTCAAACGGAAATGCGGAGGCACTTAACAGCAAGATCAGGCTGCTGAGGATAAAAGCCAGGGGATACCGAAACCGGGAGCGCTTTAAACTGGGGGTGATGTTCCACTACGGAAAGCTGAATATGGCGTTCTGAGCCTTCCCACCATGATCGGGGAAGACCCATACTTATACAGGGAGAGGAACAAAGGGTACCTGTGATGAAATCAGCAATCGACCCTCGCGGGGTAAACGTAGATGCGCTGCTGGCGGCGATCAATGAAATCAGCGAAAGCGAAATCCACCGTTCGTCGAACGACCCTCACCACGTCAGCGTGGACGGTCGTGAATACCACACCTGGCGCGATCTGGCGGAAGCATTCGAACTGGACATTCATGACTTCAGCGTGACTGAAGTGACGCGTTAGCGGTAAAAAAAATCCCGACACGTCTGCGTCGGGATCAACCTTGCCGAAGCAAGAAGCATTGAAATATTCGTTACATCAGGAAACCTGACGTGATGAAACATTATCTGTGTTTATTTCGGATGACAAGAATTATTCACCTAAGAAATATGTATGACTTCGTAGTCATGCTTACTCGCTGCGCTTCCCAACACAGAGATAAATCAATCAGATGGCGATTCGAGGCGATCGCGATCACGCTTTGTTTTTTGAGACTTTTCTTATTATATTTCTTATCCATAAGTTAAATTTATGAATTTTAGTACTATTGTACGTATCGCTTAATCTTCCGTACATACCTGATTACGCCCGTTCTGCTTCGCCAGGTAGAGACGGCTGTCGGCAATCGACTGGAGATGTTCAAAGTCATAGCGCTGCAGCTCCTCGCTGCTGCACACGCCCAACGAGGCGCTGACACGCAGCGTCTGGTTACGGCTGATTAAAATCTCCCGTCGATAAATGCTCTCCCGAATGCGCTCGGCGATAACGCTCGCCTGCTCAAGCGACGTTTCTGGCAGCACAATACAGAACTCTTCGCCCCCTACGCGTCCGGCGATATCCGTTTTACGGACCTTGTTAAGAATGATCCGCCCGATATGGCTCAGCACCCGATCCCCAGCCTGATGACCATAGCGATCGTTGATGCTCTTGAAGTGATCCAGATCGAGCTGGATCACCGACATCGGTTCGCCTGCCTGCTGGCAGGCCGCCAACGCTTTACCTGCGCGTTCAAACAGCGCAGCGCGGTTGTACAGCCGGGTGAGCATATCGTGCCAGGCGCGCCATTCTAAGGAGTCCTGGAGCGTTGACATATTGCGGACCATACGGCGGATCACCGCCCACGAAATGAGCAGCATCGTGGTAAACAGCAGCCACAGCAGCGTCAGCGCAATACTGATGCTACCGAAATCGCCGCGAATCCCCTCTTCGAGACTGTGGATACGCAGCAGCACGCCGTCAAAATTGCGCAGCTTTTCCCAGCTGATATAGCGCGAAAGCTGGCGTAAACTGCCCTCGTTATTGTGCTCATAAGCGTGCGCCAGCTGCGCCTGAATCTCCTGCGAGAGCACGGTACGTTTAGCCGGATCCTGCTCCGAGGAGGCGATCAGATTCATACGACGGTCATAGAGCTGGTACTCGCCTTCATCTTCCCCCTCCACCGACTGCATCAGAAACTGGGTCATCTCGTTCACCGAAAGTTGAATCGCCAGTACGCCAAACCAGTAGTTATCGTAATCGAGCGGCACTGCGGCGGTGACTTTCTGTGCCACCGGCACCTTGTCGTGGCTGAAGCTGGTGCGCCACTTTACCCCGCGATTGGGATTATCCCGCTGCGACTGCTGAATAAACCACGGGCTGGTTGCCAGGCTGTAATAGTGTTCAGTAATGCTCTTTTCATGCCCTTGCTCGGTCGTCAGGTAAAAACCCGCGCGGGAAACGTACAGCATTTCGGTTTCAAAGCGGGAAAGATGCTGGTGCGTAAGGGCGGAAAGACGTAGCAGATAGCCAAGTTCGATGGTGGCCATAAACTCATTGCCCAGCAGCGCATTGTCGCGCGAGAGCAAATTCGTATGTTCGACGAAGTCATCGGAAACGCCGTACAGCGGCAGCGTACGGTTGTTATTGAGCGAAATATGCCAGTCGGGAAGCCCGCGCTTATGCTCAAACTCCAGCTCTGCGGTGCGTAGCACCTCGAAGGCCAGCGGAATTTGCAGCGCCGATGCCATACCGTTACGGAAAAAAAGTAGCCTGTCGGTATTAAACTGCAGCTGCGCGTCCATATCGTTGGCCACATTTTTCAGGTTGTTGCGCTGACTGGAAATGTAGGCTTCTTCCAGCACGATGGTTTCGCGCCAGGTCAGCAGCGTGGAGGTCAGTAGCACCACCACAAAACAAATAGTGACCACACGCTCCGGCCGAATCCGCCGGGAAAGCCGCGCCCACCATCCTGAGGACGCCACCGGACTGACGGTTACGGGACGCACGTCCACCTCCTGATGCGCATTCCACTGCCCTCTGCCCGACCGCTGTGCTGCTGATAATTCATGGTGCTCCATTGCGCATCAAAACGCCCGGCAAAACGCCGGGCGTAAACACGAAAGTTACGTCTGCTGTGGTTTGCGGATGTTGCCGGGCTCCAGCTCATCTTCACGAAATGCTTCGCGTTTGACGCCAAAACCATCATACCAGCGGCATTCAACCATCCCGCCGGCATAGCCCGTTACCACCATCCGCGGCCCGCCGTTTTTGGGCCGAACTTCATCACTGACCAAAAAGACCATTACCGCCTCCGGTATCAGGGTGAAACAGTTTCACATTAGCTTATTCGCACCCGGTTTGCGTAGCAGACTCGGATTATTTCCGCAGTCTGGCGATCAGATTTACCCCTGCCAGCACCAGCGCACCGAGGATAAAGCCCAGCACCAGATTCGCCAGCGTCGGCAGCACCATGGTTAGCCACGCGCCCTGCTGTGCCGCAAAATCTTCAATAGCATGGTGCAGCGGCGCCACGCCGTGAACCACGATACCGCCGCCGACCAGGAACATAGCCAGCGTCCCGACGACCGAGAGCGTTTTCATCAGCCACGGCGCGACCACCAGCAGACCTTTGCCGAGCCCCTGCGCCAGCATGCTGCGCTTCTCAGCCAGCCAGTAGCCCATATCATCGAGCTTGACGATTACGCCAACGATGCCGTACACGCCAACCGTCACCAGCACCGCGATGCCGGATAAAATCAGTACCTGATTCAGCAGCGGTGCCTGCGCCACAATGCCGAGCGTGATGGCGACAATTTCCGCCGACAGAATAAAATCGGTGCGAATCGCCCCTTTGACTTTGTCACGCTCATAGCTGCCGGGGTCCTGCTGCGCCAGCGCCTCCAGACGCTGCTGACGCGCGGCGTCATCGTCCTTATGTTTACGCGCATGCAGGGAATGGAGCACTTTTTCCACGCCCTCAAAGCACAGGTAGGCCCCGCCAATCATCAGCAGCGGCGTCACCGCCCAGGGAATAAACGCGCTAATCAACAGCGCCAGCGGTACCAGAATCACTTTATTTAGCAGCGAACCCTTGGCAACGCTCCACACCACCGGCAGCTCGCGATTCGCCCGCACGCCGGAGACCTGCTGTGCATTCAGCGATAAATCATCGCCGAGCACGCCTGCGGTTTTCTTCGCCGCCAGTTTGCCCATCATCGAGATATCGTCCAGCAACGTGGCGATGTCATCTAAGAGAGTTAATAAGCTACTTCCTGCCACTCGCGGCATCCTTCCGTTTTTGTTAGGGATAACAAAGTATGAAGCAAAATGACGACGGAGGTAAGAGATACATATTTGCAACACAAATATAACATCAAGCCCTTAATTAAAGCACTCGCCAGCACGGTCGTTTTGGCGTTTACTATCAGCCTGCTTGCTATTTTGCCGTGAGGAAGTATGCGTTTTAATCACCTGTTACCGCTGGTCGGCGCGCTGTTTGCGCTGTATATCATTTGGGGGTCAACCTACTTTGCCATCAGCATTGGGGTGGCCAGTTGGCCTCCGCTAATGATGGCAGGCGTGCGTTTTCTGGCGGCGGGCGTGCTGCTGATGGCGTACCTGCTGGCCACCGGGCACCGTTTACCGGCGCGCGGACCGCTGCTGAACGCGGCGCTGATAGGCGTGCTGCTGCTGGCCGTGGGTAACGGTATGGTAACGGTCGCCGAACACCAGCACGTTCCCTCCGGCATTGCCGCCGTGATGGTGGCAACGGTGCCGCTGTTTACCCTGTGCTTCAGCCGTTTTTTTGGTATCGCCACCCGTAAACTGGAGTGGCTGGGAATTGCTATCGGTCTGGCGGGCATCGTCCTGCTGAACAGCGGCGGCAACCTGAGCGGCAACCCGTGGGGCGCGCTGCTGATTCTGATTGGTTCTCTGAGTTGGGCATTCGGTTCGGTTTACGGCTCACGCATTACGCTGCCGACCGGCATGATGGCCGGTGCCGTGGAGATGCTGGCGGCCGGCATTGTGCTGATGCTCGCCTCGGTGCTCAGCGGTGAACGCTTGACCACGCTGCCGAGCCTGCACGGTTTCCTCGCGGTGGGCTATCTGTCCATTTTCGGCTCCATCATTGCGATTAATGCCTATATGTACCTGATTCGCAACGTAACGCCTGCGGTGGCCACCAGCTATGCCTACGTCAACCCGGTGGTCGCCGTACTGCTTGGTACCGGCTTCAACGGTGAACATCTCTCCGGCACCGAATGGCTGGCGCTGGCGATTATTATTGCCGCGGTCGTGCTGGTTACGCTGGGTAAATATCTGTTCCCGGCAAAAGCGACGGTTACGCCCTGCCCGGCAGAAAAGTAACGTCGACGCTCGTCATTCCCTGAATACCGATCTGCGCGCAGCCTTCGCCGCCGCAGATCCATTCCTCCAGCCTTTCAGAGAGCGCGTCGTCGGTAAGCTTGTGTCGGCCACGCAGCGCACACTCCCACACCACCATCACCCGCCACCCCAGCGCCACCAGCCTTGCTCTATCGCGCAGGTCTCGAGTCGCGTTGGCGTCGATTTTCTGTCGCCAGAAATCAGTTCGGGTCGCCGGCAGCGTAAATAGATAACAATCGTGATGGTGCCAGAAGCAGCCGTGGGTAAAGATGACGCAGCGATACGCAGCCAGTGAAAAATCAGGCCGACCCGGCAGGCTCGTATCCTGGGGTTGATAGGACAGGCCCAGTCCCTCCAGCAGGCCTGCCAGCCGTTTTTCAATAGCCGTATTCTGCGCGCGGATGGCGCGCATATTTTTACTGCGGGTGGCCTTATCGTGAACGTCCGCCATCGGCTGTTTCCGCCTTACGCTGCTCTACGGCCTGTAAAATACGCGACTCCAGCAGCCTGGCGACGGCGGCAAAAACGGGAACAATGACCGAATTGCCAAACTGACGGTAGGCCTGAGTGTCCGACACCGGAATACGGAAACGGTAACCCTGCGGCGATTCAAAGCCCATCAACCGAGCGCATTCACGCGGCGTCAGGCGTCGCGGGCGATGCTGTTGGTTGTGCGGATCGTCAAAGTGTTTCTCGCCCAGCTCGCGGTCCCAGCCACGATCGATAAGGATCTCGGCACCGTCCTTGTAATAGCGCGCCGACAGCGTTCGCGCAACGCTCGTCGCCCGCGTCGGGTCCACCATCCCGTAGCCAAAACCGTTGCCCTTTTCCTGATGTTTGCGGGCATAGCGATAGAGGTATTTCCACAGTACCGGGGTCAAAATAAACTTGGCGTCGACGTTCGGCTCCAGCAGTTCACCAAAGGTGGGGCGTCGCTGCGGGTAGAGCGCCGGAATATCGCGCAGGGTAAATCCGTGATGCAGCGCGGAATCCCGACGGAAACCCACCAGCACAATGCGTTCGCGGTGCTGCGGCAGAAAATGCTGACCGTCGATAATTTTCGGATCGTCAGCTCCCATGTCCGCCGCATCGGCCACTTCATAGCCCAGTTCATCAAGGGTCTGCATAATAATACGGAAGGTTTTGCCGTTGTCGTGGCTTTTCAGGTTCTTGACGTTTTCCAGCACAAAAATAGGCGGCCGGCGGGCGTCAATGATCCGCACCACGTCGAAAAACAGCGTTCCCTGCGTATCGCAGGCGAACCCGTGCGCGCGCCCCATGGCGTTCTTTTTCGACACGCCAGCGAGTGAAAACGGCTGGCAGGGAAAGCCCGCCAGCAGTACGTCATGCTGCGGGATACAGTCGCGGATATGCGCCTGCGCTTCGGCGTCGCTCACCTCGGCACGCCCGCTGAGGGTGACGTCACGAATGTCAGCGTTAAAACGGTGTGCCTGCGGATCGCAATACCAGTTGGCTTTATAGGTGCGCACCGCGTGCTTATTCCACTCGCTGGTGAAGACGCACTGACCGCCGATGGCTTCAAAGCCGCTGCGGATCCCGCCAATACCGGCAAACAGGTCGACGAAGCGGAAAGCGTAGTGCGGATGATGCGCCGGCGGCTTCGGTAGCAGAGAAGCCAGGTGCGCACGCTCATTTTCACTCAACCGGGTATTGGCCCGCCCGAGCGTGACGACGCGCTTAACAATAGCCGGGCTCCAGTGCTGCTCGCCAACCGCGGCAAGCTCGGCGACAACGGTCTTAAGATCGTAAATCTCCAGAATATGCTGCAGCAGCGCCTGAGCATCCGGCTCATCGAGCGGCGCGGCTTCGTGTGATAAGACTCGTTGTTGCATAAATTTGACCAGATACAGAAAAAGAAAAAGGAAATCGCCAATAAAATCGAGATTATCACAGTTTGGCAGATTCTTGTGGCGCGAATCGCCGCAGTATCTCTGTATCCAGACGCTGCGGTTCCCCCGCCAGCTCGGCGCTTAATTTCGCCATAAAATGCACCAGAAAATCGGCGTTTTGCTGCGCCATTTCGCGCCCTTTCTCTGTCTGCATCGTGGCCGGCAGACGCAGCAGCTTGGTCTGAAAATGATCCAGAGCGAAGGCTTTATCATCCAGCGCGCGGCGGTCGGCAAACGGGTCTGCGGCGTCAAACAGCGCAGTATTCATCGCACCGGCAACCGCAAACACCCGCGCTAGCCCAATGGCCCCCAACGCCTCAAGCCGATCGGCATCCTGCACAATACGTGCTTCAAGGGTTTGTGGCGGCACGTTAGCGCTGAAGCTGTGCGCCGCAATCGCGTGGGCAACGGCGGCGTAGCGTTCAGGAGGGAAATGCGGGAAATCGCGCTGAAGGATAGCGATCGTTTGCTGCGCCGCCAGCTGTGAGGCGCGGGCGCGATCCGGATGGTTTTTGGGCAGGCTGACCAGATCGTGAAAATAACTGGCCAGCAGAATGACGAGCAGATCCGCCGGTTGCCCCCGCGCTATCTGCTGCGCGGTGTGCCAGACGCGGCGAACATGGGCAATATCATGCGCGGCATCGCCGCTAAACTCGTGGGTTTCAAACCAGAACTCAACGTCCTGCTGCCATGCGGTTAAATCCATTTTCAATTTGCCTGAGTGAACACGTGCCCCTCAGCATAGCAAGTTTACAGGCCATCTTCCTGCCCAACCTGGCGCGGACGCGTGTACCACGCAATCCCTCCCAGCAGGCCGCCGACGATACTCAGAACCAAGAATCCCAGCAGTGCGCCAAGCCATTTACCGCTGGTTGAGCCAATTTCACCGTCAATGGTTGCCCCTGGGATGCTCTGTACATCACTGATCACCCAAATGTAGTGGCCCATGGCCCAGACAAAATAGCCGCAAAACGCGTAAAAGACCCACAGCGCCAGTTTGCCTCCTGGACCGCGGTCAATCCGATCTTCCATAAAAACACTCTCATCACGCCAATCGTTCAAACAACCGCCACGCCAATGGTGTGACATAAATCACATTATAGCAATTTAAGTGCCGTGAGATAGTCTCCCGTGCGTCGTCCTGGTGACGAAGTGGCGCTGTTTTGATCTCCGTTAAGTTTACTCATGACCTTTCGCCCTATCGGCGAGCGTATTCTCGCAGGCCGCATTATTCGTGCCCTTCGTGAGAAGGGCTATTTTGTAGAAAATTTCAGCGCACGCATCACCGTCTTTATTTATACAAAATAATATTTAATTAAATTTATTTAATTCATTATAGTAATATTAAAAATATCACCAGGGTTCTTTCTTTTTTATTTTTGGCATGTCATTATTCTTCCCGTTATTAGCCTTTTGTTTATGCATCAAGTTTTATATTTATGACCTTCCCGACTGTATGCCAGTGCAGTCGGGATTTTTTTGCCCTAAAAATAATTATAAACCTCATCAATACACACCCCCACAAAGCATATAAAACACAAATAACCAACTGAATAACATGGATATTTTAAATATCAAATGCGGATTAATATAATCAGGTTAATAAAAGAAATATTTTGAAATATTTAATATAACTTTATTGCATTTATATCGTGAGATAAATTGAACTCCGCATATAGTATTCAAACTCGTAACGCCGGATGACGTTACTATATTCACATGCGTTATCATGCAAAGGAAAATATAATGAAAATGAAAGCACTGGCACTGCTGGTTCCTGCTTTATTAATGGCGGGCGCCGTAAATGCAGCAGAAATGTATAATAAAGACGGCAACAAAGTTGACCTGTATGGCAAAGTGGATGCGCGCCATACTTTCTCTGACAATGCTGGCGATGACGGCGATGAAACCTACGCACAGATCGGTTTCAAAGGTGAATCCCAGATCACCAACGATCTGATTGGCTACGGCCAGTGGGAATACAAAACCTACGCCAACGACACCGAAGGTGCCGGCGATAAATCCTTCAACCGCCTGGCGTTTGCCGGCCTGAAGTTTGCTAACTTTGGCTCTTTTGATTACGGCCGTAACTACGGCTCCGTATACGATATTGAAGGCTGGACCGACATGCTGCCGGTATTCGGCGGCGATTCCTACACCTGGACCGATAACTTTATGGTTGGCCGTACCAACGGTGTTGCCACCTATCGCAACAGCGACTTCTTCGGTCTGGTTGACGGCTGGAACTTCGCGCTGCAATACCAGGGTGCGAACGAATCGGGCTCCAATCATCAGGAAGGCACCAAAAATGGCCATAATGACGTTCGTTTCCAGAACGGCGACGGCTACAGCATGTCTACCACCTTTGATTTCAGCAACGCCGTCCCGGCGCTGGAAGGCTTAAGCGTTGGCGCAGCCTACGGCGTCTCTGACCGTAGTAACGATCAGGTTGCCTACCGCGGCGTTTACAATCGCTATGGAAATGGCCAAAACGGCAGCGTAACCGCAGGCGGCGATAAAGCTGACGTCTGGACCATCGGTGCGAAATACGATGCCAACAACGTTTACCTGGCGATGATGTACGCAGAAACCCGCAACATGACGCCGTTTGGTGACGACGGTATTGCCAACAAAACGCAGAACTTCGAAGTGACCGCACAGTACCAGTTCGACTTCGGTCTGCGCCCGTCTCTGGCATGGGTCTATTCCAAAGGCGTTGACGTTGGCGTGCACACTAATAGCAATGGTTCTTACCTGACCGATCAGGATCTGGTGAACTACATCGATCTGGGCGCAACCTACTCCTTCAACAAGAACTTCTCCACCTACGTTGATTACAAAATCAACCTGCTGGATGCGGATGCTCAGTTCTATAGCGCGAACGGCATCTCTACCGACGACATCGTCGGCGTAGGCATGACCTACCAGTTCTAATTGAATACCAAAATAAAGCCCGCATTACGCGGGCTTTTCTGCTTTATGGTTTACGGCGCTTCCTGCAGCGCCACGCGCACAAAACCGTTATTTTGCGCCAGCAGCGCATGCGCCTTCCAGGCATCCATTCCCGTCAGCACCATCAGCACCGCCGTCTTGCAGTTGTGGTCGCAGCTTTCCAGCGCCGCTTTTGCCACCGTGCGCGTACAGCCGCCCGCCGCCATCACAATCGCTATCTGTCGTTCCGCCATTTGGGTTGTGTTATTGCGAATATCCACACGCATATTGCTATACACCCGCCCGGTACGCACGGCCAGTCCGGTGGTCAGCATATTGAGCACCATTTTCTGCGCCAAAATGGCTTTCGGATTGCCGTAACCGGCCACCACCTCGGACCCGGTTTGCGGCGCAATCACGATATCCGCCAGCTCCGTGGCCTCACTCTGCGGATTACGGGTGATTGCCGCCCTTGTCGCCCCCAGCGACCAGGCGTGGCGCATCGCCCCCCACAACCATGGCGTTTTGCCGCCAACGGTCAGCGCAATCAGCATATCCTTTTGCGTAAAGCCGATCGCCTGGAGATCCAGCACGCCACGGTTATAGTCCTGTGCGGCATCGCGCATATCGTGAAGCATTGCCAGCGCGCCGCCGGCAATCAGCCCCACCAGCGGGTGTTGCTCATCCGGCGCATATTCGCCAGCGGCCAGCACCGCATTGCGCCCGGAAGCGCCGGCGCCTATCAGCACCACCCGGCCGCCCTGGCCCAGGGTCACCACCGCCCGGTCGACCAGACGAGTAATATCGTCAAGGCAAGGGGTGACGGCCTCAGTAACCAGCTTATCTTCTTGATTGATAAGATTTAACATATCGCGGGTAGACAGTCGGTCAATCTCAGCCGTTGTTGAACTGCGTCTTTCGATGAGTGAACCGGCAAGCTTCATGCTCATAAATGGGCTCCTTATTATGGGTTCTTCAGCAATACTAAAGTGTTTCGTATGGAAAACGCTGCGAGAGCGGTCACAAAGAAAGGTTTGGAATTGTCAGGACGCGACGGCTTTATGAAATGGTATACATCGGCGATAATAGGTTTTTGCCGTTGATAATTGAAGGTTTTCATGCACGATATGCCGCAACCGCCGCCTCAGGAAAAGCGCCCCATAAAGCTCAGCACGCTGGTGACGCTAATGGTATGCAGCGTTATTGTTTGCGTCCTGCTGGTGGTATACGCCTTCTATTTCGTGCAAATCACTAAAGCAACGCGCACCGGTGTGGAAGATACCGCCTTTGCAATTGCCCGTACGCTTGCCGACTCGCCGGATATCAAGCGCGGGCTTAACGCGCCGCCGGGACAGAATATTATTCAGCCCATCGCTACCGCCGTGCAGCAGCGCAACGGGCTGCTTTACGCGGTGATCACCAATATGGACGCCGTGCGCTACTCGCATCCTAACCCGCAGCTCATTGGTCAGCACTTTATCGGTGCCGATCTGCAGCCCGCGTTAAAAGGCAAAGAAAACCTGTCGATTAACCACGGTGTTCTGGCGGAAGCCATGCGCGTCTTTACGCCCATTTATAACGATCGCCAGCAGCAAATTGGCGTCGCCATCGTCGGTATCTCGCTTAAAAAAGTGGATGAACAGATCGGCGCGGCACGCTGGAACGCCATCTGGTTTGTGCTCTTCAGCGCCGTGGTCGGCACGCTGGGCATCTGGGGACTGGTGCGGGTGCTCAAAAACATCCTGTTTGGTCTGGAACCTCACGAGATTTCGAGCCTCTTCGAACAGCGCCAGGCGATGCTGCAATCGCTGCGCGAAGGGGTTATCGCCGTGGATGCAAAGGGCCGGGTAACAATGATTAACCAGGCCGCGCGGCACATTCTTTTTTCACCGCAGGCCGTCGCGCTGGGCGCTGCTCAGCATGCCCCGCTGCTGGCTCATCTTAAAGACGTTCTCGCTAGCGGTACGGCCATCGCCGACCGTGAGATTGGCTGCAATGGCCGACTGCTGCTGTGCAATACCGTGCCAGTGCGCAATAACAAGCGGGTGATTGGCGCCATCAGTACCTTCCGCGACAAAACCGAAATCAGCCAGCTGATGCAGCGCATGGACGGGCTGGTCAACTACATTGACGCGCTGCGCACCCATTCTCACGAGTTTATGAATAAACTCCACGTGATCCTTGGGCTGCTGCATATGAAGCGCTACGACAAGCTTGAAGGGTATGTTCTGCAAACCGCGCAGAACTACCAGGCGGATATCGGCACGCTGCAGCATAAGATCAAATCACCAATTATTGCCGGTTTCCTGCTGGGGAAAATGAATCGCGCGGGCGATGCAGGCATCACCCTGACGCTCGCCGATGAAAGCCTGGTACCGGATAACCCGAACGAAGAGCAGGTCGCGGTGCTGGTGACGGTACTCGGCAATCTGATAGAGAACGCTCTTGACGCGATGGCAGGCCTGGGCGAAGGCGAAATCAGCCTGCTGCTACACTACCAGAACGGCTGGCTTAGCGGCGAAGTGAGCGATGATGGCCCGGGCATAGAACCCGCGCAGATCGATGCGATATTCAATAAAGGATTTTCAACCAAGGGCGAGAACCGCGGCGTCGGGCTATTTCTGGCCCGCCAGCAGACGGAAAACCTCGGCGGAACGCTTTCCGTCGAATCGGAGCCTGGCGTGTTTACGCAATTTTTTGTACATATTCCGTGGGACAGCGAGAGGAACAGCGCGTGATTAATGTGTTAATAGTCGATGATGATGCCATGGTGGCCGATCTGAACCGTTGCTATATCGAGAGGGTTGACGGCTTTGCCTGCTGCGGTATCGCCTCTACGCTCCAGCAGGCGCGCGAGAAGATCATGGACGCCACGCTCGCCATCGACCTGATTCTGCTGGACGTCTACATGCAGCAGGACAACGGGCTGGATCTGCTGCCGGAAGTGCGCAACGCCGGGCGAGCGATTGACGTTATCATGATCTCCTCCGCCTCCGACGCCGCCACCGTTCAGACGTCGCTGCGCTATGGCGTCGTCGATTATCTGATTAAGCCTTTCCAGTTTCCGCGCTTTGAAGAAGCGCTGCTGAGCTGGCGTGAGAAAAAGCAGTTGATGGGGAGCCACGCGTACTATGAGCAGGCCGATGTCGACCGTCTGCTACACGGCGGATCGCCGGAGTTGGCGGACAGCAAGCGGCTGCCGAAAGGGTTAACGCCGCAAACGCTGCGTACCCTGTGCCAGTGGATTGACGCCCACCCTGAGACCGAGTTTTCCACCGACGATCTGGCGCAAGCGGTGAATATCTCACGCGTATCGTGTCGTAAATATCTGATTTGGCTTGCACAAATCAATATTCTCTTCACCAGCATTCACTATGGCGCCACCGGCCGCCCGGTCTACCGCTATCGGTTGCAGCCGGAACAGTCGGCGCTGCTTAAACGGTACTGCCAGTAAGGCGATACTCGCTGTCCAGCAGCGTAAAACGATAGTGGTGGGCTGACGACAGCACCACCTCTTTCGTCCTGGTAACGAAAATGGCTTCAATATCCGGCCTTGCCCGCAGGGCCGCGCAGCCTTTCTCCACCCCCATACCGTACATCAGCGTGGTCCAGATATCGCCGTCGATAGAATCGCTGCTGATGATGGTCACGCTGTCGAGTTCGTTATCCAGCGGATAGCCGGTGCGCGGGTCGAGGATATGATGATAGAGATGGCCATTATGCTCAAAAAAACGTTCATACACGCCGGATGTCACCACTGATTTATTCGCCACCTCGAGTGCACCAATCATCGCGCCAGCAGTGGAGAACGGTTTTTTTAGGCCGATGGACCAACCGCCTTCCGGTGAACCCAGCGTCTGTACGTTGCCGCCAAGGTTGATTAACCCCTGCGCGATGCCTTCTTTATGCAGATAGTCGCGCACGCGGTCGGCGATGTAGCCTTTAGCGATTGCGCCAAGGTCAATCTCCATGCCCGGCTGCGTCAGATAGACGCTCTCATCCGCATCGTTAAGGACAACTTGCCTGGGGTCGGTTAACGTCAGCAAACGCGCGATTTCGTCCGCCGGTGGCACGCTATCCCCACGAAACCCGATACGCCAGCGTTTGACCAGCGGCCCAATGGCCAGATTAAACGCGCTCTGCGGCAGCAGACTGGCGGCTTTGGCGCATTTGATCAGGGCGTAGACCGGGCTGCTGACGGCCACCGCATGTTGGCCGGCGGCGTGGTTAATGTCCATCACCTGCGACTGGGCGCGGTTTACGGTAAGTAAATCTTCGTATTGTTTGATCAGGCGAAAAACGCGGGAGGCCAGCGCCTCGTCGTGGGCGAAGAGTTTTAGCAGAATGGGCGAGCCCATCAGAACGGCGGAATAGCTGTAAACCCGGGTACTGTCTGACATCCCAATCCCCCTTCATGTAAGTTGAAATAGCCCGGCGTCGCTGCGCTCGGCCGGGCTACGGGACTCTGCCATCCGTTAATTATGCGGATTCAAGCATCGCCCAAGGCTGCTGCTGCGCGCGCATCGCGGCCTGATGACCGGCGAGTGTGCCAAAAATAATAATATCAGCGACGGCGTTTCCGCCAATGCGGTTACCACCGTGAATACCGCCAACCACTTCACCCGCCGCGAACGCGCCAGGAATCACCTGTTTGTTCACGTTCAATACGCTGGTTTCAGTGTTGATGGTGACGCCGCCCATCGTGTGGTGAACGCCCGGCGCAATCTGAATGGCGTGGAACGGCCCTTCATTGATTGGCGCACGCAGCGCAGTTTTACGGCCAAACTCTTCGTCATCCTGTTTTTCTACCGCTGCGTTATAGCGGGTCAGCGTGTCGAGGAACGTCGCCTCGTCTAATCCCAGCTTCGCGGCCAGCTCGGCGGCGGTACTGGCGCTGGTGACCAGGCCTTTGGCGATGTATTCGTCTGCCGCTTTGTTTTTGGTGCGGACGTGTTCATCAAAGACGATATACGCGTAGTGCTCCGGCAGCGCGATAATGGCCGCCGAGACTTTATCGCGTGTTTCCATCTCATTAAAGAAACGGCTCCCTTTCTGATTGACCAGGATAGCGCCGCCGCCGCGGATGGATTCAGACACCAGGTAAGACGTTTTTTGCTCTACCGTCGGGTGAATCTGGATTTCACCCATATCCACCGTACCCGCGCCGATGCGTTCCAGCAGCGCAATACCACCGCCGGTCGCGCCTTTGTGGTTGGTGGTCACGAAGCCCGCTAGATCCGGACGGTATTTCACTACCATCTCGCTATTGGCGCTGAAGCCGCCGGTCGCCACGATAATGCTGCGCGTTGCAATGGTGATGTTTTCCTGTTCATCGGTCAGCAGACGCACCGCTGAAACTTCACCGCCGTCCATCACAATATCGACCACCGAAGTGTCGAGCATGACGTCAATCTGGCGTTTTGTGACGTTACGCACAAGACCGCTGATGAGATAGCCGCCAACGGCTGAACCGTCTTTCGGACGGTGAGTACGGTCAATGCTCATACCGCCGGTGGTGGTAATATCGTTCAGCATGATGCCACGGTCGGCCAGCCACTCGATCGCCTGCGGCGCGTTTTCGACAAAGCGGTGCAGCAGCGCTGGGTTGTTTTTGTTTTTGCCACCTTTCAGCGTTTCTGCGTAGAACAGCGCCTTGCTGTCCTGAATGCCTTTCACGCGCTGGAAGCGGGTTTCCGCCGCGTTCATCCCGGCAGACGCTTTGATGGTATTCCCGCCAATAGTCGGCATTTTTTCGACAATCAACACGCTTGCGCCGTCGTCATGCGCCTGAATTGCCGCCGCGAGGCCCGCGCCGCCGCTGCCAACCACCACAACGTCATAGGCTTTCGGCGTTGCGTTGTCGCCCCTCTCTTCCGCCATCAGCGCTTTGCTGGATTTCACCATCGCTTTCGAGACGGCTTTTTTCACCGCTTCGCTCTGGCTGGTCGCGCCCGAAATAGCGTCGACGTGCGGGGTATTGGCATCAAGAATACGCGAACGGATCTCTTCAAAGCTGGTCACGAATTCAACGTCCTGATCGACACCCCCGGTCAGTTCGATATCGGCAATACGGTCGGTTTCCAGGCTAACGTTAATCACCAGTTCGCCGGCTTCATCCTGTACTTTTTCCACGAATACGCCCGGTTTAAATTTGGAAACCGTCATACTCATATCACGGATCATCGCTTCAACCAGCGAGAAGCGCCACAGCGGTTCCGGGATATTCAGCGCTTCGCGCTGGGTGCTATCAATAAACAGATCCAGCGTCTGGTCATCGGCAATACGGTCGGCCCAGTCTGGATAGGCAATGCAGGCGCGGCCGACGGCAACGAGGTCGTAACCGTGGTCCATGGCGCTATCAACGTCACTCGCATTCACCACGCCGCCTACGCCCATCACCGGCACCTGCGCCAGCGTTTCTGAACGCATCGCAACATATTTTTCAATCAGCGGGGTGGGGTCGTTGGTTTCAACAATCGACGGGCGCAGGGTGGCGCCGACGGAGAAGTGCAGGTAGTCCAGACCACGGGCGGCCAGTTTTTCCAGCAGATACAGCGTATCTTCAAAGCGGATCCCCGGCACTTCCATTTCTTCCGGCGAGAAACGATAGCCAATGATAAAGGCATCGTCGGCGTACTGACGGACCATTTTGTGGGTGATGTCGAGCACCGCCAGCGGGAACTTCGCGCGATTGTCGCGGCTACCGCCCCATTCATCATCGCGCTGGTTGGAGTTCGGCGAGTAAAACTGTTGGATCAAATAGGTATTGGCACCGTGCAATTCTACGCCGTCGAAACCGGCCTGAATGGCGCGGCGAACGGCGTCGCCAAATTTACCGATCATGCTTTCCACTTCTTGCGCCGTCAGCGCGACCGGCGTGGCGGCCCCCTCACGCGGCGCGGCCACGGCGCTAGGGCCCACCGGCGTACGACCGCCGATCAGTTTCGGATCGACCATGCGACCGCCGTGGTAGATTTGCAGCAGCGCTTTCGAACCTTTGGATTTGATCGCTTCAGCAATCTTTGCCAGCCCGGCAATTTTGTCGTCGCTGTCGATGCCGAGCGCACCCGGGAACGCCAGCCCCAAATCGTCCACAAAGCAGCACTCGACGATGATGGTACCGATACGTCCGGCGCGGGCGCGGTAGTACTCAATCAGTTCGCTGCTGACAGAACCGTCGTAATAACCCGAGCAGGTCGTCATGGGTGCCATAAACAGGCGGTTTTTCAGCTCGGTGCCGTTCGGCAAGGTAAAAGCGCTAAGTACGCGATGATCGTTGTTCATACGAGTAAACTCCAAACTTTAAAATTAAAATCTCAGAATTCGGGATCGGGCTGTATTTGAGTTATTTGTTATGCCGATATCATGCTATTAATATAGCGATAATTTTAGTTACTAAAGCTATTACGTTAGTTATAAAACTATTTAATCCCACCAATAACACCAATACCCCCATAGTGTTACTAATTAAATTATATTTTATTCACAATTTTTTAATAAATATCAATGAACACATAACTTAAAAACCAGTGGACAAACCAGTAATGAGAAAGAATAAAAACACATAAAATCAATAAGTTAAATTACAAAAACATCGTTAACCAACCTCAAAAATAAACCATTAAATATGTTTTATCCGTTAAATAACCTATAATTCAACAGGGTTATTTTGATTCGCATAAAAATAACACCATGATTGTCTTTTTTTGATCGCGATCAATTGTAATGGCCTTCAAAAGCGCATTATATGAATATAAGAATTTTTCACGTTGGCGCTAAATAAAATAGCGCTAACGACCTATACTCAAAATTGCCTGCAGTACTTTTGAAATCTAAATAAAGTAAAAAAACTAAAAAAAGCAGAGCGGCAGTTTTTGCGAATCGAATTATTAACTACTTATAGAAGCGTAATATGAACGAGAAATCTGCGACATCGCCCTCGCCAACACCGGTGAGTAAACCGAAAGACGGGAAGAAAAACCGTCTCGTGATGATGGCACTGCCAATTATCGTGGCCGTGCTGTTGCTCTTTGTCCCCGTGCCTGATGGTCTGCCACCGTACGCCTGGCACTATTTCGCTATCTTCGTCGGCGTCATCGTCGGCCTGATCTTCGAACCGCTGCCGGGTGCCGTGATTGGTTTGACCGGCGTGGTCGCCATCGCACTGTGCAGCCAGTGGGTGCTTTTCAGCCCGGACCAGTTGGCCGATCCGAAATTCAAGCTTGCTGGTGCCTCCTTTAAATGGGCGGTCAGCGGTTTCGGGAACTCCACCGTATGGCTGATTTTCGGCGCCTTCATGTTCGCCGCAGGCTATGATAAAACCCGCTTCGGCCGCCGCCTGGCGCTGATTCTGGTCAAATATCTTGGCCGTCGCAGCCTGACGCTTGGTTACGCCATCACCCTGGCAGACCTGCTGCTGGCACCGTTCACGCCGTCCAACACCGCGCGTAGCGGCGGGACCATCTATCCGATTATCGCCAACCTGCCGCCGCTGTACGGTTCAAAACCCAACGATCCCAGCGCTCGTAAAATTGGTTCTTATCTGATGTGGGTGGCGATTACCGCAGCCTGTATCACCAGCTCAATGTTCTTGTCCGCTCTGGCACCTAACCTGCTGGCGCTGGCGCTGGTGAAAAGTATCGTCGGCATTAACATTTCCTGGGGCACCTGGTTCATCGCCTTCCTGCCGCTGGGCGTGCTGCTGATCCTCACCATGCCGCTGCTGGCCTACTGGTTCTACCCACCGGAAGTGAAGGTTAACGATGAAGTGCCGCTGTGGGCCTCTCGTGAACTGGAAAAACTGGGCAAACTGTCACGCAATGAAATTCTGCTGCTGGTCTTCGTATGCTGTGCGCTGATGATGTGGATCTTCGCCGCCGCGTGGATTGAGCCGGCCATGGCCGCTCTGCTGATTATCGGCCTGATGCTGTGGACAGGCGTACTGGAGTGGAACGACATTACCGGCAACAAAGCCGCCTGGAACACCTTTGTCTGGTTTGCCACCCTCGTCGCGCTGGCCGACGGTCTCTCCTCTACCGGCTTTATCGGCTGGCTGGGTAAAGAAGGCGGCATGCTGATGAGCGGCATCTCGCCGGGCGTCGCGACCATCGTCCTGCTGCTGGCGTTCTACCTGCTGCATTACCTGTTTGCCAGCACCACCGCGCACACCACCGCGCTGCTGCCTGCGATGCTGACCATCGCCTCCACGATCCCTGGCATGAATATGGAAGTCTTCGTGCTGCTGATGGTGACCTCGCTGGGTATCATGGGGATCATCACCCCGTACGGTACCGGCCCCAGCCCGATTTATTACGGCAGCGGCTACCTGCCAACCAAAGATTACTGGCGCCTCGGCACCATCTTTGGCGGTATCTTCCTGGCGGCCCTGCTGCTTATCGGCTACCCGTGGATGTCTATGATGTTCTGATTCATAACCGTCGGTGGGCAACCTCCGGCGGTTTTATTTTTATGGAGTGAAGAGCTATGTCAAACAAACCTTTTGTCTACCAGGACCCCTTCCCGCTGTCGCACGACGATACCGAATACTACCTGCTGAGCCATGAACACGTTTCCGTGGCCGAATTTGACGGCCAGGAAGTGCTGAAAGTTGCCCCCGAAGCGCTGACCCTGCTGGCTCAACAGGCGTTCCACGACGCGGCGTTTATGCTGCGCCCGTCGCACCAGAAACAGGTCGCCGCCATTCTTAACGACCCGGAAGCCAGCGAGAACGATAAATACGTCGCGCTGCAGTTCCTGCGCAACTCCGAAATCGCCGCAAAAGGTATTCTGCCAACCTGTCAGGACACCGGCACCGCGATCATCATGGGCAAAAAAGGCCAGCGCGTCTGGACCGGCGGCGGCGACGAAGCTGCGCTGTCCCAGGGCGTGTACAACACCTATATCTCAGACAACCTGCGCTATTCACAGAATGCCGCGCTGGATATGTATAAAGAAGTCAACACCGGCACCAACCTGCCGGCGCAGATCGACCTCTACAGCGTTGACGGCGACGAGTACAAATTCCTGTGCATCGCCAAAGGCGGCGGCTCAGCCAACAAAACCTATCTGTATCAGGAAACCAAAGCGCTGATCACCCCGGCGAAGCTGAAAAACTACCTCGTCGAGAAAATGCGCACCCTCGGCACGGCAGCCTGCCCGCCCTACCACATTGCGTTTGTCATCGGCGGCACGTCCGCAGAATCCACGCTGAAAACCGTCAAGCTGGCCTCCACCCGCTACTACGACGGTTTACCAACCGAAGGTAACGAGTACGGTCAGGCGTTTCGCGACGTGAAGCTGGAACAAGAACTGATGGAAGAAGCCCGTAACCTCGGCCTCGGCGCGCAGTTTGGCGGCAAATACTTTGCCCACGACATTCGCGTGATTCGTCTGCCGCGTCACGGTGCGTCCTGCCCAATCGGCATGGGCGTCTCCTGCTCTGCCGACCGTAATATCAAAGCGAAAATCAACCGCGACGGCATCTGGATTGAAAAAATGGAGCACAATCCGGGGCAGTACATCCCGGAAGCGCTGCGCCAGCAAGGTGAAGGCAATGCGGTCAGCATTAACCTCAACCAGCCGATGAGCGACATTTTAGCCCAGCTTTCTGCACATCCTGTGTCTACCCGCCTGTCGCTTAACGGCACCATCATTGTTGCCCGCGATATCGCACACGCGAAGCTTAAAGAACTGCTCGATAACGGCGAAGACCTGCCGCAGTACGTGAAAGACCATCCGATCTACTATGCGGGTCCGGCGAAAACACCGGAAGGCTATGCCTCCGGCTCCCTGGGCCCAACCACCGCGGGCCGTATGGACTCGTATGTCGATCTGCTTCAGTCTCACGGCGCAAGCATGGTGATGCTGGCCAAAGGCAACCGCAGCCAGCAGGTGACCGACGCCTGCCACAAACACGGCGGTTTCTACCTGGGCAGCATCGGCGGCCCGGCAGCGGTACTGGCGCAAACCAGCATTAAGAGTCTGGAATGCGTGGCCTATCCTGAGCTGGGCATGGAAGCTATCTGGAAAATTGAAGTCGAAAACTTCCCGGCCTTTATCCTGGTGGATGATAAAGGCAACGACTTCTTCCAGCAGATTCAGAATAAACAGTGCGCAGGTTGCGCTCAGCGATAAGCAACACAGCCTCGATTAAGGGGCTGTCGTGTTCTGCTCAACAATCACAGCCCGCCGACGACACATCATGTACGTCGGCGGGCTGTTTCGAATACAAAGCTAGCCATAAGCCACTCAGCACGCATTACCCTCCTCTAGCCTCGATAATGCCTCCGTTCGGGAATATTTCCCCCTCAGGGTGAAAAATGCGATCTCATCACTTTTGTATAGTAAACAAAATATCTACACTGTGCCCCATATTCATTTCAACCGATGACGGGGAATCAACATGAGACTAGGGCTGGATATTGGCGGTACAAAAATTGAGGCGGTGATACTGGACGAGCACGGCGAAGCCATATACCGCCAGCGTTACGCGACGCCAAAGCAGCATTACGAGGAATTCTTACAGGCGGTAATAACCGCCGTTCACGATGCGCAGGCCAACGCACGGCAACCGCTTACCGTCGGGCTGGGAATACCTGGCGCAGCAGGCCGCGATGGGCTTATCAAAAACTCAAATATTCTGGTGCTCAACCAGCAGCCGTTTGTGCAGCACCTGACGCAGCGTCTTGAGATGCCGGTCGCCGTCACCAATGACGCCAACTGCTTTACCCTCTCTGAAGCAATCGACGGCGCGGGCAAAGGCTATGGCGTGGTCTTCGGCGTGATCTTAGGCACCGGCTGCGGCGGCGGGCTGTGCGTTGACGGCCGCCTTATTAGCGGGCCAAACGCCTGCGCGGGCGAATGGGGGCACAACGTCCTGCCACACTACCAGCCGCAAAAAGACGGTGCCAGCGACGTTTGCTACTGCGGGCAAACCAACTGTATCGAGAGTTTCATTTCCGGTAGCGGCCTGCAGCGACAGTATTTTCAGAAATTTAGTAAACATGATAAAGTGCCGGATATTATTTCTCAGATGAATGCTGGAAATACGGTGATTGGTCAGCTGTGGGATCGCTATCAGGATCAGGTGGCGCGCTCGCTGGCGGGGATCGTGAACACGCTTGACCCGGATGCCATTGTCCTTGGCGGTGGAGTGTCCAATATTCCGCAACTGTATACGGGCTTGCAGGAACGCATTGCGCAATACGTATTTGGCAAACAGTGCTGTACCCCTGTCGTTCAGGCGCGCCACGGCGACAGCAGCGGCGTACGCGGTGCAGCCTGGCTCGGAGCGCAGCCGCACTAAATAACGTTGGGAGACAGATGGCTAAAGCAGTCAGAATTCGCGATATCGCCGCCGCGTGCGGCGTTTCCCCCGGGGCGGTGTCCCGGGCGTTGAAAGGTCAGCCAGGCCTGCGGGAAGAGACCCGGCAGCGGATCATCGCCGCTGCCGAGCAGCACGGGTATGATTTCTCGCGTTTACGCAGCGACAAAATCAAACGTGTGCTGTTTTTACTGCACCGTCAGCACAACATCAGCCGCGCTCTGCCGTTCTACTCGCCGCTGTTTCTGAGCCTTGAAGCGCAATGCCGCGAACAGGACATTGCCCTCAGCTTCCTCGCCACCGGCCCCGGCGACCCGCTGGCCGAGCAGGTTCTGCGCCATCAGCCCGACGCGATGATCTGCGCCGGTTTTTTTGAGCCTGAGCTGCTGGCGATGCTGGAACAGCTGAAACTGCCGCTGGTATTGGTCGATCTGTGGTCTCCAGGCCTCCCCTGCATCAATCCGGACAATGTACAGGGCGGCTATCTCGCTACTCGTCATCTGTTGGCACAAGGGCGTCAGCGCATTGCATTCCTTGCCAGCACGCTCGCCCACTACAGCATTCGCCAGCGCGAGCAAGGCTATCGCCAGGCGCTGTACGAAGCCCGTCGTCTCATGCCGCCGGAGTACGAAGCCATCGCCCTTCCGCAGCTTGATACCGAGCAGGCACTGGTATGCGCCATAAACGGACTGTTCGATCTTGCCGAGCCGCCGGACGCCATTTTCGCCTACAACGATGCCACTGCGCTGCTGGTCCTTCGGGTTTGCGCCGAACGCGGTCTGCGGGTGCCGGAAGACGTCGCGCTGGTGGGGTTTGATGATATTGAACCTGCCGCCTGGTCGCAGCCGCCGCTCACCACGGTGGCCGTCGACAAGCAGCAGCTCGGCCGCGAAGCGCTTAACGTGCTGCTGGCCGAGCGCAAGGAGGCAAGCGTGCTGCTGCCGGTGTCGCTGGTGATACGCGCCAGTTCAGGCGCGCGAAATGCTTAAAGCGCGCGCCAGATAAGCAACGCAATGCCGCCGAACAGCAGCCATTTAACAATATAGTAGACCGTTTTATTCCATTTTTTCAGCCGTTTACCAACAATTCGGATCTGATAAATATAGCGAAAACTGCGGTTAATACCGCCAATACGGTCGCCGGTGTCATTCGGCGCGGCGGCCGCGCTCATCAGGTTGCGCCCCAGCCAATGGTTCACCTTCTGCGCCCACCCGTAGCGCATCGGCCGCTCGATATCGCAAAACAGGATCAGGCGATTCTCACCACTGGTATTTTCCGCATAGTGAATATAGGTTTCATCAAACAGCACACCCTCTCCATCTCGCCAGCTGTAACGTTCCCCATCAACCTCAATAAAGCAGCGATCATCGTTAGGCGTTAACAGCCCAAGATGGAAACGCAACGATCCGGCATACGGGTCACGGTGGCGCGGCAGCCGGCTGCCATCTGGTAGCGTGGCGAACATCGCCGCCTTCACGGAAGGAATACCGCGCAGCAGTTCGGTCGTTTTCGGGCACAGGGCGCTGGCCGAGGGATGCGCCTCTTCATACCACTTCAGGTAAAAACGCTTCCAGCCGGTTTTAAAAAACGAATTAAAGCCCGCGTCATTGTATTTTTCCGCCGCTTTAATCTGCTCAAGATTTTGCAGGTGCAGCCCTTCATCACGAATGACCTGCCAGTGCTGTTTCAGCACCGCGAGCTCGGGAAAGGCATCGGGGCGCAGATACGGCTGGTTAGGCACACGGGAAAAAAGATACATAAAACCGTTCAACGGCGCGGTGAACGTGGAGTGATCGGAAAGCTGACGCCAGAAACGAAAACGAACCTTCCCTCTGAGATGCACGTACAGTACAGAAACTATAATTATCAGCAGAATGACGTACTTCATGTTGTCTCACCCGACCATTGGTTGTTTTTTACACATTTCGTATGATGGCCTCTGTATCACGGAAAGCAGCGGCTAAAAAATCTTAGCAAAGAAATACCGCGCTGCACGCGATGCCAGCATAATCGGCTTACATTCTGTGCATTCATGCAAATTTCTTTGTCATGCCACTCATGACATAAGCTAATACTCAAATGTTGTATCTATGTCCATTTTTACCTCTATAAGGAGGAAAAATGATGCGTTCCCCGATTGATGAAGCTATTTTCTTAGTGATTTATTAGTGATAATATTCTCAAAATTTTGAGATGGTTGACGGAATGTATTCATTAACGTTTACAAAACAAGCTATTCGCTACGCTCTGGTGGGACTGGCAAACACGGCTGTCACAGCCATTGTCATTTTTTCACTAATGAAAATGAATATTGGCCTCTATACATGCAATATTATAGGTTACATAGCGGGAATAATATTTAGTTTCGTTGTTAATTCTAAATTTACTTTTTCCTCGCAACTATCAGCGGAAAGGTTCATAAAGTTTTTGCTGGCCTGTCTTGCTTGCTGGCTTCTGAATGTGGCAGCAATAAAATTATTTCTTATGAACTTTCCCGAAGAAATATACATTTCGCAGCTTATTGGCATGATTGTCTACACCTGCGCTGGTTTTTTAATTAACAAGTTATGGGTAATGAAATAATGAATCCTCCAAAGCTAGAAATAATTGTACCATGTTATAATGAAGAGCTTGCCTTCTCTCATTGTTTAATTGAATTAGAAACTATTTTAAACAATTTGATTAGCGAGAATCTCGTTGCTAACACTAGGGAAGGTGCGAATAAGCAGGTCATTTCTTCCCAAGCTGACTCGCTGATTAAAATTTCGCGGATCTGGGCCGATTTTTTTCCCGCAAACACATCGAATCAGCCTATTTAGGCTATTTTTTCCACCATTTCTGGCGTTATTTCCGGTTTTTACTGAGATCTCTCCCACTGACGTATCATTTGGTCCACCCGAAACAGGTTGGCCAGGGTGAATAACATCGCCAGTTGGTTATCGTTTTTCAGCAGCCCCTTGTATCTGGCTTTCACGAAGCCGAACTGCCGCTTGATGATGCGAAACGGGTGCTCCACCCTGGCACGGATGCTGGCTTTCATGTATTCGATGTTGATGGCCGTTTTGTTCTTGCGCGGATGCTGCTTCAAGGTTTTTACCTTGCCGGGACGCTCGGCGATCAGCCAGTCCACATCCACCTCGGCCAGCTCCTCGCGCTGTGGCGCTCCTTGGTAGCCGGCATCGGCTGAGACAAATTGCTCCTCTCCATGAAGCAGATTACCCAGCTGATTGAGGTCATGCTCGTTGGCCGCGGTGGTGACTAGGCTGTGGGTCAGGCCACTCTTGGCATCGACACCAATGTGGGCCTTCATGCCAAAGTGCCACTGATTGCCTTTCTTGGTCTGATGCATCTCCGGATCGCGTTGCTGCTCTTTGTTCTTGGTAGAGCTGGGTGCCTCAATGATGGTGGCATCCACCAAAGTGCCTTGGGTCATCATGACGCCTGCTTCGGCCAGCCAGCGATTGATGGTCTTGAACAATTGACGGGCCAGTTGATGCTGCTCGAGCAGGTGGCGGAAATTCATGATGGTGGTGCGATCCGGCAGGGCGCTATCCAGGGATAATCGGGCAAACAGGCGCATGGAGGCGATTTCGTACAGGGCATCTTCCATGGCACCGTCGCTCAGGTTGTACCAATGCTGCATGCAGTGAATACGCAGCATGGTCTCCAGCGGATAGGGCCGTCGGCCATTGCCCGCCTTGGGATAAAACGGCTCGATGACAGCGGTCATATTCTGCCATGGCAGAATCTGCTCCATGCGGGAGAGGAAAATCTCTTTTCGGGTCTGACGGCGCTTAGTGCTGAATTCACTATCGGCGAAGGTGAGTTGATGGCTCATGATGTCCCTCTGGGATGCGCTCCGGATGAATATGATGATCTCATATCAGGAACTTGTTCGCACCTTCCCTAGCGCTATTGTATTTGTCGATGACGGTAGCGCTGACTCAACGTGGCGCTTGATCAAAGATGCATCACAAACATCTCCTGTAGTTAAAGGCTTAAAATTATCCTGTAATCGTGGCCACCAGATAGCACTGATCGCGGGATTAACCCATTCAGATGCAGATATCGTCATCAGTATTGATGCAGATTTGCAGGATGATACCTCTGTAATCAAAACGATGGTAAAAGATTACTGGAGTGGATATGACGTTGTCTATGGTGTACGAAATGACAGACTCTCCGACTCTTTTTTCAAAAGGAAGACTGCAGAAGGTTTCTACGGGTTGATGAAATTAATGGGGGTAAAACAAGTCCCAAACCATGCTGACTATAGGCTATTGAGCAGAAGAGCGCTTGACGCTTTACTGCGATATAAAGAGCAAAATATTTACATTCGCGGATTGGTTCCTTTATTAGGATTCAAAACAAAAGAAGTTTTCTATGCGCGTTCAGAGAGAGTGGCTGGGGAATCCAAGTATCCCTTACGAAAAATGGTTGCATTAGCCATAGAGGGAATAACCTCACTGAGCGTAACCCCTTTACGGATTATTTCTTTAACTGGCCTTTTCATCAGTTTTATTTCAACAATTGCGGCAATTTATGCCATCGCTGAAAAAATAGCCGGAAATACTGTAGAGGGATGGACATCTGTTATGATCGCCATATTCTTCCTGGGTGGCGTGCAAATGTTTTCTATAGGCATCATTGGCGAGTATATTGGTAAAATTTATATAGAAACCAAGGAAAGACCGAAATATTTCATTGAGGAGCAAACTGGAAATAGCAATGAATAAATATATTAAATATTGTATATTACCGGCTATCGCAGCGTCGACTATATTTTATGTTTATCTTTCATTTGTCGTTTCGGCAAATAGTGACAATATGTCATCGCTTCTTATTGCAAAGGATATCGCTGAGGGTAATCTAAGATTAGATGGCTGGTCAATGTCTACACAGTCATATCTTTTTTCAGATATCATATGGACTGCCTTAGTTATTAAGATGATTGGATATCATCCAATCATTGTGCATGCAATTCCAGGCATACTTTATTGTTTTATATCTTTTGCGGCTATAAGATTAGCTTCATTAAATGGTATTAAATCGGCACTTTTAATACTACCGACCATATTAATACCCACGCACTTCACTGTTGCGAATTCCGATCAATTAAATATTCACATTGGCATTTATGCCCTATCGGCATTGTCATTACTTATTTTTAACTCAAAAAGAGAAAAAATCAACTTACCCACCATCATTGGGCTGTCAATTATTGCAGGGCTATTTGCAGAATCAGATAAACTTCTGCTAGTTATTTTCATTCTACCCGTAATGATTGCTTCCGTATTGCATTTGATATTATTCAAACGGCAACAATATTTAAAATTCCTGGCATTTGCACTTTTAAGCGCTATTTTTTACAAGCTATTTGGCTTATTGAATCCACATATATTTGCATACACTACACCAGGAATTGGAAGTCAAGGCTTCGCTTCTGTCGACGCCATGTTCACAAACACGAAGTTATTGTTGGATGGTTGCTTCCGATATTTTGGTGCCGATCCCGAAAATGATAACGTACCTGTAAATATTTTTAGAATTCTATGTCTGGTGTCTTTCGCCATGGTGTTTTCCTACTCTGCCATTAGCAGATGGAAGTCATCATTCATTGATACCATACTTGTTTTGTCTTCTCTAATGCCCGTTTGTGCATTCATATTTAGTACTGTTGCTATTGATGAAAACTCTACTCGATTTGTATTTTTCTCTTTTTATTCATCATCTATACTTATCGCTAGGACTATTGTACTTAAAAAAGAAACACTTATCGCAATCCCTGTCATCATTGCGCTTTCATTAGCGAATCTGGCCTCATTTACTGGCAAAAAAGAAACTGATGAAAAATACTACGCCAGGCTTGGTGCTTTTTTAGAACATAACAACCTAAAATATGGATATGCATGGTTTTGGTCTGCATCAATAACAAGCGCAATCAGTAACGTTCACGTTTATCCCGTAGAAATTTTTGACGGGGTAAAACCAATGATGTGGCTCTCAAAGAAAGAATGGTTCTCGAATAAGGGCAATTTTGTTTTAACAAGAAATGCAGAAGAATATAATGCCGCGTTAAATCAATTTGGTACACCGGCTAAAGTTATAGACTTCGAAAGAACAAAAATCTTAGTATGGGACACGATCATCTTCCCTCCTAACGGCTATTCCATTAGCAGGATTAATAAAGGAACGCTACCAACTATAAGTGGCGAATATAAAGATGGTGAAGTTCGAGGAACGGATCAAGAAGGATTCGTATTATTTGGCCCATATATTCCTTTAAATAAAGGAACATATAAATTGACGATTAAGGGTCACGGTTCCAAAAATGGAGATGTCATCGATATTGTAGACAATTCAAAATCAACCGTCATTTACATGGCTGAACTATCATTTGATAAAAACGGTGAATTCTCGACAAAAATAAATTTACCTGAAGATTTTAATAGTGTCGAGTTAAGGGTTCACACCAAAGGGAATCCAGACCTGGCAATCAAAGGATATTCAATCCTACCTGAGTAACTGCCGAATTCCCCCTGTACACGTTTTGTGTACAGGGGGATTTTCTGAGCACTTCTGATGTATTAACCAGGGTTATATCATTTAGCGCGCATCGCCCCCCTGATATTCATATTCTCTTTTCTTTCCCGTTTTTTTTCTGCGGTATAATGTAAAACAAACCCGCAGTGGTTCAGAGGGTTACCGTAAATGCCTGGTTCCTTCAGGTAATAACACCTGTAAGTCTTTTTGTGGTCAATACCACAATCCTCCTGACATCACTGGATATGAAAGCGTGCGCTGCGGGTTTAACGAGATTCGAGTAGGGGCAAGCGACTTTTCTCTGGGCTCGAGGCAGAACAATAAGCCCTGTTTTACGAGAGAAAGGTTAGAATGACACTGATGCCCAGCACAACAATTCTGGAAAAATCCAAATTGCTATCCCGGTCATTCCAAGTGTGATACTGGTCGTTGAAAGAAGATTTCGTAAGTGCTTGAATAGTGGCGGAGAGAGGGGGATTTGAACCCCCGGTAGAGTTGCCCCTACTCTAGTTTTCGAGACTAGTCCGTTCAGCCGCTCCGGCATCTCTCCGTTTTGTGGTTGCCATCATGCCAGGTATTTTGGCATTTTAACAGACCCAGTCTCTTCAATTGCGTTCAAGTGACGAGTTTACGAGCAAAACGATGATTAAATGGCCCTGGAAAGCGAGTGACACAGCCGAAAAAGCAGACATGCCGTGGGCGCAGGCCCTGGCGATTCCTCTGTTAGCCAATCTGTCCGCCGACGAACAGGTGAAGCTGGTTCAGCTTGCCGATCGCTTTTTACAGCAAAAGCGGATGGTCTTTTTACAGGGCCTCAGCGTAGAGCCCGTTACCGAAGCGCGCATCGCGCTGCTGTTCTGTCTGCCCGTTATGGAGCTTGGGCTTGAGTGGCTCGACGGCTTCCATGAAATTCTTATCTACCCTGCCCCATTCGTGGTTGACGACGAATGGGAAGACGATATTGGCCTGGTCCATAGTCAAAGGGTGGTGCAATCTGGCCAGAGCTGGCAGCAGGGGCCAATTGTGCTCAACTGGCTTGATATTCAGGACTCATTTGACGCTTCCGGCTTTAACCTGATCGTTCACGAAGTGGCGCATAAGCTCGATACCCGCAACGGCGATCGCGCCAGCGGCGTGCCGTTTATACCACTGCGCGAAGTGGCCGGCTGGGAGCACGACCTGCACGCCGCGATGAACAACATCCAGGATGAGATCGATCTGGTCGGGGAAAACGCGGCCAGCATCGATGCCTACGCCGCCACCGACCCGGCGGAATGCTTCGCGGTGCTGTCTGAATACTTTTTCAGCGCCCCTGAACTTTTCGCCCCACGCTTTCCGGCGCTATGGCAGCGTTTCTGCACGTTCTACCGTCAGGACCCCCTGCAGCGGTTGCGCGATAACGGCCAGCAGGATGAAAATCAGCCCGTAGTACACTAAAACGACAGTCTGCGCTAAATTCAGCCAATTGAATCAGCGAGTTAAATTTAGTGTTGACACAATTATCCGTGCCCAGTACTATGCGCCTCGTTCACACGATTCCTCTGTAGTTCAGTCGGTAGAACGGCGGACTGTTAATCCGTATGTCACTGGTTCGAGTCCAGTCAGAGGAGCCAAATTTAAAAAAGCCTGCTTTCGAGCAGGCTTTTTGCTTTTCATCTTTCTGCATCAATTTTTATCTTTCCGCACTTTCCCCACACGCGTAACATCACATTCTGGCTTACCAGAAAATCTGTCCAATCAGGATGTTATTGCATGGATATTTTAACCGATGCTTTCTTTCAACAGCTCGATGCGCTCAAGCCCGAAGAGGCCAAAGAGCACAATTTTTTCAGCATCGGCGGCGCGGGTTATTTCGAGAACCCCACTTCCAGCCTGCTGGCACTGTTTATGGGAATGCATGAAGATATTCCGCCCTGGCTTCTCAAGGCGCTGATGGTCTGCCTGAAGGTGGAGGCGGATATTGAGCAACTGGACGTCACCTCACTGACGGTAAGCCGTGAAGCGCGCACAACCGAAGGTAATTTTCTTGATATCGTGGTCTATCATCAGGATTTTATTATCGGTATCGAGCACAAAACTATCTCCGCGATTAATAACCCCTTCTGTAGCTACGAGCGTCATCTGCAGAATCTGGCAGACAATAGCCAGACAATCTATCGCTGTATCCTTGCCCCAGACGCCCTTCCCTGTAAGCCCGTTGAGCGCTGGCCTCTGCTGCGCTATTCGCAACTGCTGTCGTCCGCCAGAAACCGGCTCGGTCATGAACTTGCCGGGCTTCCCTTGAGTAAATGGCACATTTTCTACACTGAGTTTCTCAACCACCTTCATACCCTCAGCGGGGCCGATAGCACCATGACGATGAACCATGAAAATCAGACCTTCGTAGACGAGCATTTCGTCCAACTTCTGAGAGCCAAAAACCTGCTCAATGACTTCGAGTCGGCGATGGTAGAAGAGGCAAAGAATACGCTGTTGACGCTGCTGCCAGACACGCACATCGCGCACAGCATTAACAATTGGCGCTATGACTATAAAGCGATTCACCTCTACCCTGAATGCTGGGGCTCAACCTATCTTTCGCTGGTCTATTACCCTGATAAACGTACGGGCCGTATTCGCTACTATCTCAATGGCAGAATCAACGTGCGTGACCACGCCGATTTGCCTTGCGTACATCAATGGCTGATCGACAATGCCCTTCAGCCCGCTTTTCTCCCCTCGGCAAATAAAGCGGACCGGGAGATCAAGCTCAACGGTAAAGAACTGCTTATCTCATTTGGCACGCCGGACGGCACGCTGGACTCTGCAAAGCGCCTGATGGCAGAAATAGTCGACTTTATCAGCACGACGCTCAAGCAGAAATAACGCGTCGCCGTGGCGCTAAATCTGGTAATCCAGCACCGTTTCTTCCAGCTCCATGGCCTGGCGCTTAATCTCTTCCAGCGATAGCCCGGCGTTGCACAGCTCAATAAACCGCCAGACATAATTGCGCTGCAGCTGCCCGCGTTTGAGCCCCAGCCAGACCGTATTGGCATCGAAGAGATGGTGCGTATCCAGCCTCACGAGGTTGGCCGATTCCTGCCTATCGCCCGATTGCTCGGCCACAAGACCGATCCCCAGCCCCAGCTCGACGTATGTTTTAATGACGTCAGAGTCCTGCGCGCTCAGCACGATATCGGGAGCCAGACCTTTACGATTAAACGCCTCATCAATACGCGAACGCCCGGTGATACCCTGCCGGTAGGTAATCAGCGGCCAGCGGGCGATGGCCTCAAGCGTCAGCGGCGTGGTCTGCGTCAGCGGATGATCGGTCGGAACCAGCAGGCTGTGATGCCAGCGGAACCACGGGAAGGCCACCAGCGTGGCGTCGTTGCTGAGCCGCTCGCTGGCGATGCCGATATCGGCACCGCCGCTGTGCAGCAGCGCATCGATCTCCTGCGGCGTGCCCTGAATAAGCTCCAGGCGCACGTCGGGGAAAATTTCGCGGAAGGCTTTAATGACCGGCGGCAGACTATAACGTGCCTGGGTATGGGTGGTGGCGATGGTCAACACGCCGGAAGCATCATTGGTAAAGAGATCGGCCAGACGGCGCACGTTGCTGGCCTCATTCAGAATACGTTCAGCAATCACCAGCAGGGCTTTGCCTGGTTCGGTCATGCCTAATAAACGCTTGCCGCGACGAATGAAGATTTCAATGCCTAACTCTTCTTCAAGCTCGCGAATATGACGGCTTACGCCAGACTGCGATGTATAAAGCATATTGGCAACTTCGGTCAGGTTGTAATCCTGCCGTGCCGCTTCGCGAATAATTTTAAGTTGCTGGAAGTTCACGCGTCACCCCGATTCAGTCAGATATGACGCTATTGTTAAAGTCTGTTGAACCGACAAACAAATAATAAAAACCAGCAACATATACCTGAATGGAATATAAGCTTAGCTAACGAGCTGCAATTCACGGTTATCCAGCATCGGACGACTCACCAGCGACATCAGAATTTCCTTCACCGCCTGCGCCTGCGGAGACAGCTGCCCACGAGCCGATACGTTCAGCGACAGAGGCAGGCTCATCGACGGCGTGGTGATCCGCGCCATCCAGCCATTTGCCGCGCTGCACAGTGAACGCGCCGCTGACTCCGGCAGCACGGTAACGCCCATACCGCTGGCAATCGCCGCAGTCAGCGTTGAAATCGACTCAATCTCACCAATGATTTTCGCCGTCAGTCGGCGCAGGGAAAATGCTTCATCGACGCGAGCGCGCACGGCGCTATAGTCGCGGGGTAAAAACAGATTCATTTCCGCAACGGCGGTCAGGTCTACGCTCTGCCCCGGACAGTCGCGCGTACCGACCAGATAAAGATCCTCTTTGAGCAGCGGCTGGCTCACGATCCCGGCCAGCGGTGCCCGATCGTACAGCACCGCCATATCGAGCTGGCTATTGAGCAGCTTGTCGTTTAGCACGGTGCCGCTATTTTCATGCAGATACACCAGCACCTCCGGCAGTTCGTTACGCACCGCCTGCAGCAACGGCATGGTGATTGACGAAGCCGCCGTGCCCGGCGCAAGGCCGATAGACACGGTGCCGCTCAGAGTCTGCCCGACATTATTCACCGCCAGCTGCGCCTGCTCACACTGGCGCAGAATGGTACGGGCATGGGTATACAGCACCTTCCCGGCCTCCGTCGGCGTTACGCCGCGCTTGGTACGAATCAACAGCTGCTGATCGAGTTCACCCTCCAGGGTCGCGACCTGCTGGCTCAGCGCAGGCTGCGCGATATGCAACACTTCAGCCGCCTGAGTCAGGCTGCCGATATCGACGATTTTCACGAAGTATTTCAGTCGTCTTAAGTTCATTTTTGCCTCCGGTACGAGATCCACTGCCACGCTGGCGTTAAGTAATCGGAGGAGTTGCAAGATGCTTGCCAGTTTTTAAAAACGTGTTAAACCCAGTGAAACCTATTGCTGAAGCCCTTTTTTCGCCCAGTCAGAAGATTGCCGTATGCCCCATAAGGGGTAAATCTGCACTTTCACGGTGCAAAGCGCGGCGAAAATAATCAATTGGCGCACAATTGCTGAAATTGTCAGCAAACGAACAGATTTACGCTTTTCCCCCTTTGACAAGCCGGTAGGACATCGATAATATGCGCCCCGTTCACACGATTCCTCTGTAGTTCAGTCGGTAGAACGGCGGACTGTTAATCCGTATGTCACTGGTTCGAGTCCAGTCAGAGGAGCCAAATTTAAAAAGCCTGCTTTCGAGCAGGCTTTTTGCTTTTCGACTTTCCCTTCACCGACTCTGTTCATATTCAATGGTTTCACGCACCGCGATCATCGCGGCACGCAGCTGCGCTATCGATACCGAGCCTAACGCCACGCGAATTGCCTGCGGGATAGCCGTTGAAACGCAAAACGGTTCGGCGGTTGAAACTGAAATTTGCTTGTCCATCAGCATCCTGGCCACCCGGTCCGCCCGCCCCTCTTCTGCCAGTGGGATCCAGATATACCAGGAATTCGGGTGACTCACCGACGGTAACGCCCCCAGGCACTCGCGAGCAATACGCTGGCGCAGTCGCGCATCCCGCCGCTTCTGCGTTGCCAGGCGCGCAACGGTACCGTTCTCGATCCACCGACAGATCAGCGCCGTTATGAGCGAAGGCGTGTTCCATACGGTGGCACGAATGGCGCGTTCCAGCCCCTGCCGATAGCCGGCGGGGCATACCACTACCCCAACCCGCAGCCCGGTCGCAACATCTTTTGAAAAGCCGCTGACGTAGACCGTGCGTTCCGGCGCATAACAGGCCAGCGGTCGCGGCGGTTGGGACACCAGATAGGCGTAGGCAGCATCTTCAATGATCAGCAAATCGTGCGCGCGGGCAATAGACGCCAGACGCTGCCGCTGGCGAGCGCTCAGCACCCACCCTAACGGATTGTGCAACGTCGGCATCGCATAAATAGCGCGAATATGACGACGCTGGCACAGGCTGGCCAGTGCGTCAAAATCAGGCCCCTCGTCCCGCGTCGGGATAGCGAGCAGCTCAAGCTGGTACAGCGCGGCCAACGCCTTGAAGCCGGGATAGGTCAACGCGTCTACCGCCACCACGTCGCCAGGGCGCAACAGCCCCATCACCGCCACGGCCAGCCCATGCTGAGCGCCGTTGACGATCAGCACATTTTCCGGCTGCGTTGCCAGACCGCTGACGCGTAAATGCCGGGCGATAATCTCCCGCTCTGCCGCTCTACCCGCATGCGGCTGGTAGCGCAGATGTGATTCGATATCCCCCTCGGCGGCAAGCTGCCGTAGCCCTTCACGCAGCTGCTCGCCCTGGCCGGGGAGCGATGGATAGTTAAAGTTAAGATCGAGCACGTCGGCCGCGATCGCCTGCTGATCGATGCCGTGCCCAGCCGCCAACGCAATCTCACGCACAAAGGTACCGCGCCCGGTCTCACCGCTGACCAGCCCCATCCCCTCCAGCTCGGCATAAACCCGGGTTGCCGTCGCCAGCGAAATACGGTGTTCAGCGGCCAGCCGCCGATGCGTGGGGAGTCGGGTTCCCGCCGTCAGTTGACCCCTGCGGATCGCTCGCGCGTAATCGTCAACAAGGGTTTTATAGCGCGCCTTCATGCAATGTATCCATGACAATAATTTGATTGTATCAGATAAGAAAAACTACCATCGCCGCCACAATGACACAACGCTAAGGGGCGTGAGATGGAGACTGAAAAGCGAAATACACCTATCACCACCGGGTGGTTCAACGGCCTACTCGGGGTCATGATTTTTAGCGGCTCACTGCCGGCAACGCGGGTGGCTGTGCTGGAAATGGATCCGTTCTTTCTCACCTTTTTACGCGCCTCTATCGCCGGACTACTGGCCGTGACGCTGCTTCAGAGCTTTCGTCAGCCGCGCCCGAACGCCGGGCACATTATGCCCCTGCTGACGGTATCATTTGGGGTGATCATCGGATTTCCGCTGCTTACCGCGCTCGCGCTACGCTACATCACCGCCGCCCACTCGATTGTCTTCATCGGGCTGCTGCCGCTGGCTACGGCAATTTTTGGCGTACTGCGCGGCGGCGAGCGACCTCGCGCGGCGTTCTGGATATTTTCGCTGTTCGGCAGCCTGTTGGTCGCCGGTTTTGCCCTGTCACAAAGTGCTTCGCTGTCATTCACAGGAGATATGTTGATGCTTGCCGCTGTTGCGGTCTGTGGGCTTGGCTACGCGGAAGGGGCAACCTTAACCCGCGAACTGGGTGGCTGGCAGGCGATCAGCTGGTCGCTGACGCTATCGCTGCCGTTCATGCTGGTTGCTACCTTTATTTACTGGCCCACCACCTTTGCAGCCTACACCCTGCCCACCTGGCTGGCGCTGGGCTACGTGTCGCTATTCAGCATGTTGATAGGTTTTATTTTATGGTACAAGGGGCTGGCGGCCGGGGGCATCGCCGCCGTGGGGCAGCTACAGCTACTGCAACCCTTTTTTGGCCTCGCGCTTTCCGCCGGGCTGATTCATGAGACGGTCAATCCGCAAATGTTTTGGGTCACCCTCGGCGTCATTTTGTGCGTTGTGTGTTCACGGCGGTTTGCCCGATAAAACCATACCGGGCAACCCTCGGCTACAGCGCGGCGCGAATCTGATCCAGCACCTGCATATTGCGCACCGTTTCCGTCAGCGGAATCAACCGCGATGGCTGATTGAGCACTGCGCTGGAGAAATGGCGAATCTCTGCCTGATAGCGATCGGACTCGCTAACCGGCAGCTCGCGTACGCCTTCGGCGGTATGCAGATGCAGCGCGCCGGCGTCATCAAGGAACGGTTTATCGATGATCAGCATCCCTTTACTGCCGATGATTTCCGCATAATTGCGACCAAAAGCGTTGAATCCGCAATGAATATTGGCAATCAGGCCGTCATCATACTGCAAAAGCGCCGAAAGATTGGTGTCCACCCCCTGCTCGGTTTCGCACAGCGCTCGCACCTGCGTCGGCAAGCGCCCGGTCACCATGCCGACAAAGTTCACCGGGTAGCAGCCCACATCGTACAGCGCGCCGCCGCCGAGCGTTGGCTGCATCTTAATGGTGTTAGGGCGATCGAGCAGGAAACGGAACGACACGTTAATATGGCGAAGCTCGCCCAGTACCCCGCTCTCCAGCACCTGTTTGATCACCCGCACGCGGTCGGTGTACTGATACATAAAGGCTTCCATCAGCAAACGATTATGCTGTATCGCCGCCTGCTGCATCTCCTGCGCTTCCGCCGCATTCAGCCCAATCGGTTTTTCGCACAGCACGTGCTTACCCGCCGCCAGCGCGCGAATAACCCACTCCTTATGCAGCGAATTGGGCAGAGGAATATAGACGGCCTGAATGGCCGGGTCCGCCAACAGCGCGGCATAGTCGCCGTAGTTCTGCGCCCACTCACCGGTCGGAAGTTCCGCCTGGTTACGCGAGGCGACGCCATACAGCCGCGCGTTCTCCGCGCGGGTAATCGCCGGAATAATCGAATTTTTGGCAATACGGGCGTAGCCCAGTACCCCCCAGTTCACCACGTCACTCATTCCACTCTCCTTTTATAAATCTGCAACACCAGCTCGGTTGCCCGACGCGCGTCGCGGCCGCTGCACAGCGGAGCCGCGCCGCTGACCACCGCGTTGGCGAAATCGCGCAGGATAGCTTGGTGACCGAAGGTATCGGTGACCACGGCGCTGTGCGCCCCTTCGCTACGGGTTTCCGGCAAGCCCTCACTCGGGTTATCAATGCCGTCAATATACCATTGGGTGATGCGGTCATCTGTAACGGTGAAGGAACCCTTTTCACAGGAAAACTCCAGGCGCGCAGAAAAGCCGGGACGTGCACAGGTGGAGGCGACGAATGTCCCGATCATGCCATCGGCGTGGCGAAATATCGCCGCGCCGTGATCCTCGGCTTCCATCTGATGCGCGAAGGTCGCCAGTTCGCTGGTGACGCTTACAGGCATGCCGAAGAGCCAGAGATAGTTATCGATATGGTGTGCGCCCTGCTGAATAAACACGCCCCCGCCATCGATCGCGTATCCCCCGCGATAGTCAGCGCTGTCGTAATAGGCCTGATCGCGCCAGAAGCGGCACGAGACATCCACCGAATAACGTTTTCCCAACGCCCCGCTTTCCAGTAGCGCCTTGAGGGCCATGTTATCGGGCCGCGTCCGCCGTTGATACGCAACGGCCAGCACCACGCCCGCTGCTTCGGCGCTGGCAATCATACGATCGGCGGCGGACAAGGTTATCTCGAGAGGCTTCTCCACCAGCACGTGTTTTCCCGCCTCAGCCGCCTGGATTGCGCTCTGATGATGCAGGCCATTAGGCGTCGCCACGATGACCGCGTCATAGTCACGATCAACGGCGGACAGATCGGGCCAACACGGTAGATCGCCCGCGGCCTGCGGCGTTCTGCCGCGGCGAGAGATACAGCCGACAATGGTGGAGCCCTCAATATGCTCCACGGCACGCAGGTAGGTATTGCTGATATTTCCGCTACCAACGATGACGTATTTCATGGCGTTCCTCATAATAAAAAAACCCGCAGTGCAGCAATGCGGGTCAGTGAAGGGCTTTGGCGAGCAACAGGCGGGCTTTTTCGTTTCATCAAAACGGGTTACAGCGTGGCGTGCGAAGCGCTGATATTCACCGGCATCCCGGAGCGTCGATCCAGAACCGCCTGTGCCCGGCTCACGTCCACGCCTGCCTGTTGGGTAAAACTACGCAATGCAGGCGTCATCGGCAACGGAACTTTGTTATCGGATTCAAATTCTGTGCGGTTGCGCGACAATGGCTCGTGCGCCTCCACCCAGCGGCTACCGTCCGGCTCGGTGGTATATTTCACCGGCTGATCGATAATTTGCACCCGCGTCCCCACCGGCACATTGTCAAACAGGTATTTAATATCGTCGTTGCGCAGGCGAATACAGCCCTGGCTGACGCGCAGTCCGATCCCGAAATTCGCGTTAGTGCCATGAATGGCATAAAGCCGCCCAATATAAATCGCGTACAGCCCCATCGGGTTATCGGGCCCGGCGGGAACGAACGCGGGCAGACTTTCACCGCGTTTAGCATATTCACGGCGGGTGTTGGCGGTCGGAGTCCAGCTTGGGGCTTCCTGCTTACGCTCAACGGCGGTTACCCAGTTACGCGGCGTCTCTCGCCCGGCCTGGCCAATCCCAATCGGTAGCACCTCCACGGTATGACTACCCGGCGGGTAGTAATAGAGACGCATTTCAGCAACGTTAACCACGATCCCCTGGCGCACGGTATCAGGCAAAATGAGCTGCTGTGGGATCGTCAGCGTCGAGCCTGATTTCGGCAGGAATACGTCCACGCCGGGATTGGCCTCCAGCATATTACTCAGACCCTGCCCATACTGCGCGGCAAAGGACTCCAGCGGCAGGCGGTTATCCGCCGGTACCGTGATGTGCAGCGTGCTGCCCACTAAGCGACTCCCTTCCGGAGGCAATGGATAAGTCACAGCCAGTACGCTTTGGCTAGCCATCAGCAGCATCAGCGCGCATAAACGTTTTCTACGAGGTCCCATGTCCCTTTCCTCATTCACGGCAGATATCGGTTAATTATAGCTTTTTTCCCCCGCCGCGCCGCAAAAGCCTTCTCACGGCAGGAATATGGTTAAAGGTTAATCAGTTGTTATAAGTGAGCGGCCTGGCGCTTTTGTTTCATCAGCCGCTGACATACTATCGGGAAAAGCCGCAGACCTGACACAAGGAGCGAACGATGAGTAACACGGGCGTAAGTCTGACCCCAGAGCAGGCGCTGGAAAAACTCCAGTCGCTGTACGATCAATCGGTAAGTGCATTACGTGACGCGATTCGTCTGTTTATTGACCATCGCTCGCTGCCCAGCGCCGAGGCGCGGGCCAACGGACTCTTTGTCTATCCTCAGCTTTCCGTCTCCTGGAGCGGCTGCGCGCACAAGGCGCAGAAAACGCGCGCCTTCGGCCGATTTACCCACTCAGGCTGCTACACCACAACCATCACTCATCCAGCGCTGTTCCGCGGCTATCTGCTGGAGCAATTATCATTACTGTATGAAGACTACGACGCGCACATCGAAGTAGGCCTGTCGCAGCATGAGATCCCCTACCCTTACGTTATTGACGGCCTGAATCTCGATCGCTCCATGAGCGCCGATCTGACCCGCGTTTTCCCGACGACTGAACTCTCGCAGATTGGCGATGAAACGGCGGACGGCTTAACCCACGCCACCGAGTTTTACCCGCTGTCGCACTTCGATGCCCGCCGCGTAGACTTCTCGCTGGCGCGTCTGCGCCACTACACCGGGACGCCGGTCGAGCACTTCCAGCCGTTTGTGCTGTTTACCAACTATACCCGCTACGTCGATGAATTTGTGCGCTGGGGCTGTAGCCAGATCCTCGACCCGGACAGCCCATATGTCTCCCTTTCCTGCGCTGGGGGGATCTGGATCACCGCCGATACCGAAGCGCCAGAAGAGGCGATCTCCGACCTGGCGTGGAAGAAACATCAGATGCCGGCCTGGCACCTGATGACCAAAGAGGGTCAGGGGATTACGCTTATCAATATTGGCGTAGGCCCTTCTAATGCCAAAAACATCTGCGATCACCTGGCAGTGCTGCGCCCGGATGTCTGGCTGATGATTGGTCACTGTGGCGGTCTGCGTGAAAGCCAGTCTATCGGCGATTATGTGCTGGCGCACGCCTATCTGCGTGATGACCATGTCCTTAATGCCGTGCTGCCGCCGGATATCCCGATCCCCAGCATTGCAGAAGTACAGCGCGCGCTGTACGACGCCACCAAGCAGGTCAGCGGGATGCCGGGAGAAGAAGTCAAACAGCGTCTGCGTACCGGTACGGTCGTGACGACCGACGACCGCAACTGGGAGCTGCGCTACTCGGCTTCCGCGCTGCGCTTCAACCTCAGCCGCGCGGTGGCTATTGATATGGAGAGTGCAACCATTGCCGCACAGGGTTATCGCTTCCGCGTACCCTACGGCACGCTGCTGTGCGTGTCAGATAAGCCGCTGCACGGCGAGATCAAGCTGCCCGGTCAGGCCAACCGTTTCTATGAGGGTGCAATTTCCGAACACCTGCAAATTGGCATTCGCGCCATTGATCTGCTGCGCGCAGAGGGCGACCGCCTGCATTCACGTAAGCTGCGGACCTTTAACGAACCGCCTTTCCGCTAAATACTGCCCCCGGCCACGCGACGCCGGGGATTTTCCTGAACGCAGAAAAGCAAAAAGCCTGCTCGAAAGCAGGCTTTTTAAATTTGGCTCCTCTGACTGGACTCGAACCAGTGACATACGGATTAACAGTCCGCCGTTCTACCGACTGAACTACAGAGGAATCGTGTGAACGAGGCGCATATTATCGGGGTGCCCCGTGGTTGTCAAAGCCTGATTTGCAGAAAATTACGCGTTTGCTGATTTAATCTGCAATCAGGTTGAAAACTGACTTTTTTTGCCGATTTTCACCGCAATCAGGCGGTTATGCGGCATCCTCTTTCTTCGCTGGCGCATATTTCCACGCCCAGCGCCCGGTAATCAGACGGCGATAGAACAGCGCGGCGCGGGTGGCCCAGTCGAGGAACATCCCCATCCAGACGCCGACGACACCCCATCCCAGCACGATACCCAACACGTAGCCCACCACCACGCGACAGCCCCACATGCTCAGCATAGACACCCACATCGCAAAGCGTACGTCCCGAGCACCTTTAAAACCGGCTGGCAGCACCCACGAAGCAGCCCAGATAGGCATAAAAGCAGCGTTCATCCACAGCAGGATTTTCACCACGTCTTTAACATCCTGCTCATGGGTATAGAACGAGGCAAACAGTCCGGCAAACGGTGCGGTTCCCCATGCAATCACCGTGAGCACAATCGTCGACATCCAGAATACATGGCGCAGCTGCCGCTCCGCTTGCGCCAGTTGGCCGGTACCAAGACGTTTACCGGTAATAATGGTCGACGCTGAGCCCAGCGCGTTACCCGGCAGGTTAATCAATGCCGCCACCGAGAAAGCGATAAAGTTACCGGCGATAACGTCAGTCCCCATCCCGGCGACGAACATTTGCGTCAGCAGCTTGCCGCTGTTAAACAGCACCGACTCTACGCTCGCCGGAATGCCAATGCCCATGACCTCCCAGATGATGGCGAAGTTCAGGGGTTTGAAGTAGCTTTTAAGCGGAATGCGCAACGCCGGATTAAAGCCGACCATCAGCACGTAGATAGTCACCACCGCGCCGATATAGCGCGAAATCGTCAGCCCCAGCCCGGCTCCGGCGAACCCCAGGCCATCCCAGCCAAAGGCCCCGTAAATCAGCACGCTGCTGATCATAATGTTCAGGATATTCATGCCGCCGTTTATCATCAGCGGGATCTTGGTGTTTCCCGCACCACGCAGCGCACCGCTGCCAATCAAGGCAATCGCCGCCGCCGGGTAGCTCAACACGGTCAGTTCAAGGTAGGTTAACGCCAGCGCTTTCACTTCCGGCGTGGCGTCTCCGGCCACAATATTGATAATTTCCGCGCCGAAATAGTGAATCACCGCCGCCAGCACGATGGCGAACAAGGTCATGATGACCAGCGACTGACGCGCCGCCGCCCGCGCCTTGCGCCGGTCGCGTCGGCCCAGGCTGAAGGCCACCACCACCGTGGTCCCAAGGTCAATCGCGGCGAAGAACGCCATGATCACCATATTGAAGCTGTCGGCCAGGCCCACGCCGGCCATCGCTTCTTTGCCTAACCAACTGACGAGGAATGTACTCAGTACACCCATCAGTAAAACGCAGGTATTTTCCAGAAAGATGGGCACAGCAAGGGGGGTGATTTCACGCCAGAAGAGAACTCGATAACTTTTGCGTTTTTTATACCAGGGCGTGCGTGAGACGGCCTGGCGAAGCACGGCGGTGACGTTCAAAATGGGCCTTAGTTCTGAAAGTTGAAACTCCATTTCAAATGATGAGGGAGAAACCGCGTTCCTGCAAAACATTTTTCCTTAATTTTTGTCTGCAATGGCGACAAATTGTTGATGGAATAGGCAACTGCACCACAAAGCGTGAATTGGGGTTTGACAAAAGTTTTTTCGCCGCTAAGATACGACTCCACAACGATTCCTCTGTAGTTCAGTCGGTAGAACGGCGGACTGTTAATCCGTATGTCACTGGTTCGAGTCCAGTCAGAGGAGCCAAATCTGAAGATCCCGCTTAAGGAAACTTAAGCGGGATTTTTGTTTTTGTGGTTCAGACGCCCGAAAATGAGCAACGGCCAGAATAGCTGCGCCGACAGGCGTCGGCGCAATGACGTTCTTAAACCGGCAGGACGATATTACTGCCCGCCAGCGTGCCCATGCGGTTATACATCGTGCAGGCTGACTCAACAATATGCATCGCCATCGCCGCGCCGCTGCCTTCCCCCAAGCGCATATCCATATGTAAATACGGCTCCAGCGCCAGATGCGTCAGCGCAATGCGCGCCCCTTTCTCGGCGGAGAAGTGCGAAGGAATCAAATACGGCTTCACGCCCGGCGCAATCCGGCAGGCTGCCAGCGCCGATGCGTAAGAAAGGAAACCGTCCAGCACGACCGGTAGGCCACAGGAGGCCGCGCCGAGCATCACGCCGGTCATACCCAGCAGATCGTAGCCGCCCACTTTCGCCAGCACGTCGAGACCGTCATCGGCATCCGGTTGGTTTACAGCGATAGCGCGGCGCACCACGTCAACTTTATTCGCCAACTGCGCCTGCGGCAGGTTCGCGCCGACGCCAACCACCGCCTCTGGTTCACTGCCGGTCAGTACGCTGACCACGGCCGCCGCTGGCGTTGTATTTGCCATCCCCAGTTCACCCACGCCGAACAAAGTAACGCCCTGCTCCGCCAGAGTGCGGGTATAGTCAATCGCAGCCATCAGGACGGTCTGTGCCTGTTCTGCGCTCATGGCTGGCCCGCGGGCAATATTGCCGCTGCTGCGCGCCACCTTCATCTCCACCAGGCCTGGGATAGGGTCAGCATCAATGCCCACGTCAATCACGTGCACCTCAGCCCCCGCCTGAGCGGCCAGCACGCAGACGCCGGTATTGTGTCGGGTCATATTAACCGCCTGAATCGCCGTAACCACCTGAGGCGAAACGGCAACCCCCTCATGCCAGACGCCGTGATCGGCACACATAACAAGCATGGCTTTCCTGGCGACATGTGGCGTGCCGCGCAGACCCGGCATCCCCGCCAGCTGTACCGCCAGCGCTTCCAGCCGCCCCAGACTGCCCGTTGGTTTTAAGAGCCCATCAATATGCTGCTGCGCATGCGCCATGGCGGCGCTGTCGACGTCAGGAATAGCCGCCAGTCGTGAAGTCAGTGTTTGCATTATCTCTTTCCGGTTAATCGCTGGCTTACAGGAGCGCCAGCAAGAAAATCACTTCGCCCAGTTCAATTGCCGCGCCCAGGGTGTCTCCGGTCTGCCCTCCCAGCGTGCGCTTGAGCAGCAGCCCCAGGATAAAGACGCCGATAAACGCCACCAGCAACGCAAGCAGACCGTGCATGCCTAACAGGGCAGCTACCAGCGCAGCGCCGATAACCAGGGTAACCCAGGTCTGACGGAAGGTGATTTTACCGATGAACAGGTTACCCAGCCCCTCTTCACGCGCGTAGCGATGACGGTACATCATCAACACCGAAGCAGAACGGCCGGCAATACAGGCACCGGCCATCGCCGCCAGCATCGGCGTGTCGCGCAGGGCCAGTTCGCTCACCGCCAGCACTTTCGCCAGCAGCACAAAAATCAGCGCCAGGCCACCGTGGGTGCCCAGGCGGCTGTCGCGCATGATTTCTAACATCTTTTCGCGGCGACGGGCGGAGAAAACACCGTCACAGGTATCGGCCAGACCATCGAGATGAAAGCCTCCGGTCAGCAGGGCCAGCGTCAACACGGCAAAGAAAGCCGCCAGCGGAATCCCGCACCAGGCCTGTACAATCACAAAGACCAGGCCGCTCAGCGCGCCGAGCAGCAACCCGATAACGGGAAAGGTCAGCACGCCACTGACATAGCGATCCAGATCCAGCCCCTGCGACCAGCGCTGTGGCACCGGCAGACGGCTCATAAAAGAGAGTGTGGCGAAAAACAGTCGGCTCATTTTATTTTGACTCCAATCCCTGATACCACCAGCCAGACGTCGTCCGCCGCCTGTGCCAGCTTTTGATTCACGCGCCCAGCAATATCGCGAAAATGCCGGGCAAGACGATTCTCGGGCACAATGCCCATCCCCACTTCATTAGTGACCAGCACCACCGGCGACGGACAGCGTTCGCAGGCAGCAATCAGCGCGTCAATTTCAGCGCTGACCTCAGCCTCAAGGGCGGCAAAATCCCAACGTTCGATAGCTTGTGCATCACCAGAGGCAAATAAAATATTGGTGATAAGCGTCGTGATGCATTCCAGCAAAATGGCTTCGTTGGGATCGTTGTGCGGGGTAATGATGTCGGCAAGGTGCTGCCAGCGTTCTTCCGTACGCCAGTGCGCGGGGCGACTGTCCCGGTGGTGCTGAATACGCTCGGCCATCTCGGCGTCAAAAATTTGCGAGGTGGCGATATAACAAACCTGAGGATACTGGCTGAGTAACGATTCAGCGTGACGGCTCTTGCCGCTGCGCGCGCCGCCGGTCACCAGCATCATGATTGCGCTTCCTGATGTTGCTGCATTGTTCGCGAGTTCCTTTGATATCAATACGTTCCCACATAACTGTGGCTTATATATCAAACAGAGAGCTTTATACTCCGCATTGCTCGCAATGTCACTGAGGTTGTATCGGCGGGAAGAGGAAGGACGGTATTCAGGGGGCCAGGTGACGGCAGCGCCGCCACCTGAGAACGACGGTTACTCGCTTTTCTGCTCGCCCATCACTTTCAGTTTTTTAGAGATGTCGCGGCGTTCTTTGGACAGCTCGGCATTTTTGATGATGTAGTCATCAACGCGATCTTCGTAGTCGCCCTTCATGCTGGCAATGATGCCCTGAATAGCTTCAACGCTCATGCCCGGTTTGATGTAGTCGCTGAGGTTGTCCAGCAGCAGGACGCGCTTCTGGTTGTCACGGATCTTTTTCTCTACGTCCTGGATTTCGCGCTGCAGCTTGTTCTTACGACGGAACAAACGCACAAACTCCAGTACGTCCTGAAACGAAGGTTTCGTGGTTTCCATTTTTATACCCCTGATAGTTGAGAGTCGGATTCGTTAAAACAACGGCTACACGATAAGGTACACATTACTGATATGCCCTTCAACCGGTAAGATTTATGCGCCGCCGTTGTCGCAAACATTCTTTTTTGCTTTGGCTTCATCATAACCCTAAAGCGTGCTGAATCGAAACAACCAGACGCAAAACCGCGCGCATCTGTCTTTTATTTACGCAAAGCGCGGCACATCAGACTCGACAGCAGCTCCAGCTGGCGGGCAAGCTCCATGCTCAGCCAGACGTAGCCGTGAATCGGCGTTTCCGCCAGATTCTCGCCCGGGTGCTCCTTCACCAGCTGGCGCAGCTCCGCCACAATGTCGTTCAGCTTTTCGCTATTGGCTTTGATTGGCCGCGGGTTACCCTCATACAGCGCATGGGCAATCGCCAGCAGCGTTTGCTGGGTCATCATCTGCGTTTCCCGCAGCGTATGAGCGTTCAGCATCAGCAAATGGCTTGGGCGGGTCGCCCAGTGGGCGTTGATTTGCAGCTCCAGCATGCAGACAAGGTTACGGCTGACGGTCTGGATGGCTTCGAAGATACCTTTATGAATATGCGTTTCTTTGCTGGCAGGCGTAATCAGCCCGCGCATTTTCACCACATCGTTAAGCACCGTTTGCAGATGTTTTTCCAGCCGCGGCCGCTCTATCAGGTTCGGCGACAAACCCGCCTGGTAGATCCGATTAAACTGCGTCACAAACGTCGCCATCTGGATGCGCCAGTGAATAAACGCCCGCTGCGGATAAATACCGGTAAACAGCATAGCCAGCAGACAGCCGAAAATGACGTCGCCGCTTCGCCAAAGCGCGGTAGTAATGTCGCCAGGCGGAGCCCCAACCACCACGCCCAGGGTGATACCAATCAGCAGAGCCTGATAGGGCTTTTTGCCTAGCGCCAGCCAGCCGCACAGGAACATCGCGGCCGCACACCAGATAATCATCAGCGGCAGCGAGATAAGCTCCAGCTTGAGCGCCACCAGCCCCAGCGCCGAGCCAAGAATGGTGCCGCCAATACGCTGAAACGCGCGCGGTACCACGTTGCCCCAGAAGGAGATAGGCCCCATCACGACGACCAGGGTAATCAGCGGCCAGGAGCCTTCGGGGATCCCCGCCAGGCGGACGATGATAAACGCCAGCGCGAATGCCAGCGCAATGCGCGCGCCGTGCACGGTACGATAGTGGCGATAGAGACGAATTTCAAAAGGGCTGAGTGACTTATCCGGGCGCACACCCATTCTCCAACAAAATGAAAGGCTGAATTGTAACGATTCTGCCCTAAGGCGACTACAGCGAGATAAAAACGCCCCACTTTGTGGGGCGAGCGTCATTACACTTTATGGTGCAGATAGTCACTCAGACGGGAGAAGATTCCGCCTTTATCGACGCTTTCCAGCGTCACCAGCGGCCACTGCGCGACCACTTTATCGCGGTCGAGCAGTTGAATTTCCCCCACCCGCTGATGCGCAGCAATAGGCGCTTCGAGCTCTTTTTTATCCAGCACGTATTTGGCTTTGATATTGGGTACTTCGGCCTTAGGCAGCGCGAGCCAGAAGTCCTGATCCGTACCCAAATCGATCTTCTCTTTGTCGCCGTACCAGATACGCTCGGTACCGACTTTTTTACCGCTGTGCAGAATCTGCACGGTGTCAAAATTCTGTTGTCCCCAGCGCAACAGCGTGCGCGCCTGGTCTTCGCGGCCTTTTGGGCTATCGGCGCCCATCACTACGGCAATCAGGCGACGTTGGCCATCGACCGCAGAAGCGATCAGATTGAACCCGGCGCCGGAGGTGTGGCCGGTTTTCAGGCCGTCGATATGCATGGTTTTTTCCCACAGCAGGCCGTTACGGTTCTGCTGGGTAATGCCGTTCCACGTCAGGCTCTTTTCGCTGTACATGTGGTAGAACTCGGGCTCGCCGTGAATGATGGCGCGTGAGAGAACGGCCAGATCGTAAGCCGAACTGTGCTGGCCCGGCGCATCCAGGCCGTGAACAGTTTCAAAATGAGTGTCGCGCAGGTTTAGCTTTTGCACATAATCATTCATCATTTTGACAAACTGCGGCTGGCCTCCGGCCACGTAGTCCGCCAGCGCCACGCAGGCGTCGTTGCCGGAATCGACGATCAGGCCGCGGCTCAGATCGCGCACCGACACGCGATCGCCGGCTTTCAGAAACATCAGCGAGGAGCCATCAAACACCGGGTTTCCGGCCGCCCACGCATCGCGACCGACGGTGACGATATCATCAGGCGTAATACGATGGCTATCGATCGCGCGATCGACCACGTAGCCGGTCATCAGCTTGGTCAGGCTGGCGGGATTGCGCTGCTGATGCTCATTACCTGCGGTTAAAATTTGCCCGGTTGTGTAATCCATAAGAACCCAAGCGCCGGCTTTAATGGCTGGTGGGGTGACGGAAGGCATTGCGACATTGTCGGCAAACGCACAAGAAACGCTCGAAGCGAGCAAAGATACGGCAACAAGAAAACGGGCTTTCAACGGTACATCCTCAACTTATACAAATTCGTCGTCCTTTTTACGGAACTTCGCGCTTCCTGGCTGGTATAAATTGCAAGAAAATATGACATAACGCTATTTACGCATTAAAAAATACGCTGCGCGGCCGGTTCCAGAATTCGCCGCCGCCCTTCTGATGCTCGGCGAAATCGTTTACCATGAGCATTCAATGCCACACACGGACACAGTAAACGCTATGCAAGAGACCTCCAGCGCGCCGGGATTCCTGTTTCACGACTACGAAACCTTTGGAACCAGCCCTTCCCTCGACAGACCCGCGCAGTTCGCCGCTATCCGTACCGATAAAGACTTTACTATCATCGGTGAGCCAGAGGTCTTTTACTGTAAACCTGCGGACGATTATCTGCCGCAGCCAGAAGCGGTGCTGATTACCGGCATTACGCCGCAGGAGGCGCGTGCGAAAGGGGAAAATGAGGCCGCATTTGCCAAACGCATCCACGACATTTTCACCGTGCCGGATACCTGCGTGGTGGGCTACAACAACGTCCGCTTCGATGATGAAGTGACGCGCAATATCTTCTATCGTAACTTTTACGACCCCTATGCCTGGAGCTGGCAGAATCGCAACTCGCGCTGGGACCTTCTTGATGTGATGCGCGCCTGCTACGCCCTCCGCCCGGACGGCATCAACTGGCCGGAAAACGAGGACGGCCTCCCGAGTTTTCGTCTGGAGCACCTGACCAAAGCCAACGGTATTGAGCACAGTAACGCCCACGATGCGATGGCGGATGTTTATGCCACTATCGCCATGGCAAAGCTGGTAAAAACGCAGCAGCCGAAGCTGTTCGACTACCTGTATGCCTACCGCGGCAAGAACAAGCTGATCACGCTGATTGACGTGCCGCAAATGAAGCCGCTGGTTCATGTTTCTGGCATGTTCGGCGCATGGCGTGGCAATACCAGTTGGGTCGCGCCGCTGGCCTGGCATCCGGATAACCGTAATGCGGTGATTATGGTCGATCTGGCAGGCGACATAAGCCCGCTGCTGACGCTGGACGCCGATGCGCTACGCGAACGGTTATATACCGCCAAAGCCGATCTCGGCGACAATGTGCCGGTGCCGATTAAACTGGTGCACCTGAACAAATGTCCGATACTGGCGCAGGCGAATACTCTGCGACCGGAAGACGCCGATCGCCTGGGCATCAACCGCCAGCACTGCCTGGATAACCTCAAGCTGCTGCGCGACAACCCGCTGGTACGTGAGAAAGTGGTCGCCATTTTTGCCGAGGCAGAGCCATTTGTTCCGTCGGACAACGTCGATGCGCAGCTCTACAACGGTTTCTTTAGCGATGCCGACCGCGCAGCGATGAAAATTGTACTGGAAACCGAGCCGCGTAACCTGCCGGCGCTGGATATCACTTTCGCCGACAAACGAATTGAAAAACTGCTCTTTAACTTCCGGGCGCGCAACTTCCCCGGCACGCTTGATGAGACCGAGCAGCAGCGTTGGTTGGAGCACCGCCGACAGATTTTTACGCCGGCATTTTTACACGCCTATGCTCAGGAGCTGGAGACGCTGTACGGTCAGTATGAAGGAAATAACGAGAAGCTGACTTTGTTGAAGGCGCTGTATCAATACGCGCAGGAGATAGTGTAAGCACTGACTGGTAGGCGTAGCGCCATCAGGCGCTACAGCGCCGCTTGCCGGATAAGAGCGTTGGCATATTCGACAAGCGGCATCACGTTATGCTGATAGCATTATTTCTGTACGGTAATCGTCCACGCCGCATCGCCGGACTGCTGATAGTCGGTCACCGTAAACCCCTCTTCTGCCGCCCACTGTGGGATGGCCTCCGTCGCCTGAGTACAGTCAAATTCAATGACCAGTTGGTCGCCGCGGGACAGCTTCGCCATCGCCGCTTTCGCTTCAATTAACGGGAACGGGCAAACCTGCGTGACAACATCCAGTTTCTTAATAACCATTTTCTACTCCTTAAGCCGCTGCGGTTTTCAGCTTAGCTTTCCGCTGCGGGCGAACATACAACATCCACGACGCAGACCACACGCCGAGGATCATAAATACCAGGCCAATCCAGCCCTGCCAGGTCATCATCGCGGTCATCACCAGACCATTACCGATGGAACAACCGCCAGCAATGCTTGCGCCAAAGCCCATCAGGACACCGCCACCGGCGCTACGCAGCGTGGTGCTGGCGTCCGCGGCGCGAACGCGAAACTCACGGCTGGCTTTTGCGGCAATAAACGAACCGATAAAGATACCCAGCACCAGGAAGACGCCCCAGTTGAGGAACTTCGCATTGCCGCCGACCAGAAACTGCAGAATATTGGCCGTCGGTGAGGTTATCCCCAGGCCAAACATACGGCCGGTAGCTTCGCTCAACGGCCAGGCCAGCAGCGCAATCAGGCCAATCAGCACGGCCGTTACGAACGGATGCCAGCGTTTTTCAAACAGAATATGCGCCAGCCCGCGGCGGCGCGGCGGCAGCGAGGCCACCTTTAGCTTCGGCTTACGCAGTTCTTTACGTACCAGCCACAGCGTCACCACCACCAGCAGCGCAATCATCGGCCACACGGAAATATTGAGGGTTTCGGCAATACCGTTGTGGGCCGTCGTGTGCTGGCCAAGAAAGGCGTTCAGCCCCGCCGCATGTGGAGAACGCATGACCGCACTCATAACCATATAGGTCACCAGAGCAATCCAACTGCCGATCAGCCCTTCCCCGGCGCGATACCAGGTGCCGGTAGCGCAGCCGCCCGCATAGACGATACCCATACCGAAAACAAAGCCGCCAACTACCGTGCCCAGCCACGGGAATGCTCCGGCATCGTACTGCACCAGCCCAAGCTGAATGAGCGAGAAAACGCCGATACTCTGGATACAGATAGCAATCAGCAGCGCATAAAACATACGGTTATTTTTGGCGATATACATGTCGCGAAAGCCGCCCGTCAGACAGAAACGACCGCGCTGCATAACGAATCCCAGTAAGGCCCCGCAAATTATTCCGCTTATTATCATGTGCAACATAAGAATCAATTAACTCAATATAATCAGGTCTGAAATTATTCCTGACCGAGCCTGACCGCACCAATAACCAAAAGCTCTATATTATTACCGGTGGTTATTAATGAAGTTTTTTTTAGTCGCTCATGACATGAAAGCAAAAAAAACCGGAGGCCCAGGCCTCCGGTTTTGCAACCATCGTTTTAATTCAGTTATGCAACATCTTCGTACTGCGGAACCGGGTTACGGAAGCTTTTGGTCACACAGGCCAGGTAAATCAGGCCGATACCGGCCCAGATCAGGCCCAGAACCATTGAGCTCTCTTCCAGGTTCACCCACAGTGCGCCAACGGTCAGCGCGCCGCAGATCGGCAGGAACAGGTACTGGAAGTGATCTTTCAGCGTCTTGTTACGCTTCTCACGGATCCAGAACTGAGAAATCACGGACAGGTTGACGAAGGTGAACGCCACCAGCGCACCGAAGTTAATCAGCGCGGTTGCCATCACCAGGTCGAAGTTAATCGCCAGCAGCGCAATCGCCCCCACCAGGATGATGTTCATCGCCGGCGTACGCCAGGTCGGATGCACGTAACCGAAGAAGCTTTTCGGGAACACGCCGTCACGGCCCATCACGTACATCAGGCGCGCCACGCCAGCGTGCGCCGCCATACCGGAAGCCAGCACGGTGATGGTCGAGAAGATCAGCGCGCCAACCTGGAAGGCTTTACCCGCCACGTACAGCATGATTTCTGGCTGTGAGGCGTCCGGATCTTTAAAACGAGAGATATCCGGGAAGTACAGCTGCAGGAAATAGGTGGAGAAGATGAAGATCATGCCACCAATCAGCGCCGTCAGGAAGATAGCACGCGGAATCACACGCTCAGCGTCTTTGGTTTCTTCAGACAGGTTGCTGATACCGTCAAAGCCGGTAAACGAGAAGCACAGAATCGTTGCCCCGGTAATCATCGGGATCACGTGTGCGTCACCCGACCAGAATGGACGGTTGCTTGCCAGCGTACCGGCACCTTCGCCGTGCGCCACGCCATAGATAACCATGCCCAGAATGACGGCAATCAGCACCACCTGGAACAACACGATAACGGTGTTGAAGTTGGCGACAGATTTAATGCTGCGCAGGTTAAACGCGGTCATAAAGGCCACCAGTGCAATGACGAATACCCATGACGGAATCGACGGCACCAGTGCTTCAAAATAGATTTTTGCCAGCAGGATGTTGATCATCGGCGCGAACAGATAGTCGAGCAGAGAAGACCAACCCACCATAAAGCCAACGGTCGGGCTAATGGATTTCTGGGCATAAGTGTAGGCAGAGCCCGCCGACGGATAGCGGCGTACCAGCTTACCATAGCTCAGGGCAGTGAACAGAATCGCCACCAGAGCGAAAGCATAAGCTGTTGGCACATGACCATCGGTCATGCCAGATACGATACCGAACGTATCAAACAGCGTCATCGGCTGCATATAGGCAAGGCCCATCATAACAACCGGAATAAGCGTAAGCGTTTTACGTAATTCCACGCGAGAGGTGTTTGGAGTAATGTTATGCGACACGGTTAGTCCCCTTGACGGCGATAGCCGGTGCAAAATTGAAAAATTGCCCCATTTTTTTTCTGTTTCCTCAGCGACAACGACTGTCGTTTTTTAAGTAAGTATCTATCCGGTACGAAGCCCGGCCTCTTTTATTTGATGGTTGTTTTGATGTAAAAAAAATAACCGACGCGGCAAGCACGTCGGTTAATCTCAATTTTTTACATTCGGCATATTTTGCCCCAATCGGTAGCAAAAATACAAGCCGCTGAAAGCAAGATCGCAGCGCTAACTCATCTAAACGTCTGATAATTCAGCAACTGCTGAATTATAAATCTCATCTATAGCACTATTTGCTAAAACAACGGCGATTATTCCATCGGCATACGCAGCGGGTCCGGATACTGATACTCAAACCCCAGCTCACGGCAGATAAGATTACCGTCGATAATTTTGCCTTTTCCTTTGCCGCTATCGCTAAAGACCGGTACCGCCAGCCCCAGTTCACGCGCCATTTGCGGATAGAAAATACCGCGCGCCGGATGTAAAGGAGCACAAATGTTATAAATGTGTCCCCCCTTCGGCGCCTGTAATAAAAGCGTAATAGCAGAGATCACATCTTCCAGATGCACCAGATTGACGCCCTGTAGGCCGTCCGGCGCCGACTTCCCGGCAAAGAACCGTCCCGGATGTCGACCCGGTCCCACCAGCCCAGCCAGACGCAGAATATCAACGGACGTCCCTGGAAGTTGAGGCAGCCAGTCTTCCAGCTCTTTCAGCACGCTGCCGCTGGCGGTGACCGGTTCACGCGGCGTGCTCTCTTTCACCATGCCTTCTTCTTTACCGTACACGGACGTCGAACTGGTAAAGATGATACGCGGAATATGATACGCCAGCGCGGAATCCACAATCTCCTGCACCGCCTGATGATAGAAATCTTCACCCGGCCCGCTACGGCGCGCCGGTAGCGTAATCACCAGCGCATCCACGTTCATTAACGCGTCGAGATCGTCCGCCTCGCACACCAGCTGCGGATCAAGCCGCAGCGGATAGCTATCAATGCCGCACATACGGGCCGCCTCAACGCCATCGGCGGTTGTTTTGCTACCGGTTACCTGCCAGCCGCGCGCCATCAACGACAGCGCCAGCGGCATACCCAGCCACCCTAAACCGACAATTGCCACCTTCTTCATTGCGCTATCTCCTGATTCCTACTGCACTCCTCTATTAAGGCTACGCCACCGGGCGAAAACTGACAATTTATAGTGGCAACATGAATTGATTTAATGAATGAAAAAAGCGCTTGCACTCAACGACAAAAGTGGTTTAGGTTAAAAGACATCAAGTGAATAGTCATTCAACGAGAAATTTATGAGCCGCGTTCAATTTAAACACCACCATCATCACCATCACCCTGACTAGTCTTTCAGGCGATGTGTGCTGGGAGACATTCAGATCTTCCAGTGGTGCATGAACGCAAGAGAGCCCCCGGAAGATCATCTTCCGGGGGCTTTTTTTTGAACCAAATTCAGCAGGGTAATGAGGAATACAGAATGTTAGATAACAGCCGTTTACGCATAGCTATTCAGAAATCAGGCCGTCTTAGCGACGATTCACGCGAATTACTGGCCCGTTGTGGCATTAAAATTAATCTCCACACCCAGCGCCTGATTGCGATGGCGGAAAATATGCCTATCGATATTCTGCGCGTCCGTGACGACGATATCCCGGGTCTGATTATGGATGGCGTGGTCGACCTCGGCATCATCGGCGAAAACGTGCTGGAAGAAGAACTGCTGAGCCGCCGCGCGCAGGGCGAAGACCCGCGCTACTTTACCCTGCGTCGTCTTGACTTCGGCGGCTGCCGTCTGTCGCTGGCTACCCCAGCAGATGAAGCATGGGACGGCCCGGCAGCGCTCGACGGCAAACGTATCGCCACCTCTTACCCACACCTGCTCAAGCGTTACCTCGATCAGAAAGGCATTAGTTTTAAATCCTGTCTGCTGAATGGTTCTGTCGAAGTGGCTCCGCGCGCGGGCCTGGCCGACGCCATTTGTGACCTGGTCTCAACCGGTGCGACGCTGGAAGCCAACGGCCTGCGTGAAGTGGAAGTGATGTTCCGCTCCAAGGCCTGCCTGATTCAGCGCGACGGCGAAATGAGCGAGGCGAAACAGCAGCTGATTGACCGCCTGCTGACCCGTATTCAGGGCGTCATTCAGGCCCGTGAATCAAAATACATCATGATGCATGCACCGACCGAACGTCTGGACGAAGTGATTGCACTGCTGCCGGGCGCTGAACGCCCAACGATTCTGCCGCTGGCGGGCGATCAGCAGCGCGTCGCCATGCACATGGTGAGCAGCGAAACCCTGTTCTGGGAAACCATGGAAAAACTCAAATCCCTGGGGGCCAGCTCAATTCTGGTGCTGCCGATTGAGAAAATGATGGAGTGATCGGCTGCCTGATGGCGCTGCGCTTATCAGGCCTACAAGTATTGTCACACGCATTAATACTACGGCCCCTGTAGGCCGGATAAGGCACCGCCGCCATCCGGCATGGCCCCATGATGGAGTAACGACTTTGAGCTTCAATACCCTGATTGACTGGAATAGCTATAGCCCCGAAGAACAGCAGACGCTGCTAATGCGCCCGGCCATCTCCGCCTCTGACAGCATCACGCGTACGGTGGCCGAGATCCTTGAGAACGTCAAAAGCAACGGCGACAAGGCCCTGCGTGAATACAGCGCAAAATTTGACAAAACGGAAGTCGCCGCACTGCGCGTCTCCGAGGATGAAATTCAGCAGGCAGGCGCGCGTCTGAGCGACGAGCTGAAGCAAGCCATGCAGGCGGCGGTGCGCAATATTGATACCTTCCACAACGCGCAGATTCTGCCGCCGGTGGATATCGAAACCCAGCCGGGCGTGCGCTGCCAGCAGGTTACCCGCCCAATCGCGTCCGTGGGTCTCTATATTCCTGGCGGTTCAGCCCCGCTGTTTTCAACGGTGTTAATGCTGGCTACCCCGGCACGTATTGCCGGCTGTAAAAAGGTGGTGCTCTGCTCACCGCCGCCAATTGCCGATGAAATTCTCTATGCGGCGCAGCTGTGCGGCGTTAAAGAGGTGTTCAACGTCGGCGGCGCACAGGCGATTGCCGCGCTGGCGCTGGGCACCGAGTCCATCGCTAAAGTGGACAAAATCTTCGGTCCAGGCAACGCCTACGTCACCGAAGCAAAACGCCAGGTGAGTCAGCGTCTCGACGGCGCGGCGATTGATATGCCCGCGGGCCCGTCGGAAGTGCTGGTTATCGCCGACAGCGGCGCGACCCCGGACTTTGTCGCCTCGGACCTGCTTTCACAGGCCGAACACGGCCCGGATTCACAGGTTATTCTGTTAACCCCGGATGCAAAACTTGCCGCCGACGTGGCCGACGCGGTAGAACGCCAGCTCGCCGAGCTGTCCCGCGCCGATACCGCGCGCCAGGCGCTCTCCGCCAGCCGTTTGATCGTCGCCCGCGATCTGGCGCAGTGTGTGGAAATTTCGAATGCCTACGGCCCGGAGCACCTGATTATTCAGACCCGCAACGCCCGCGACCTGGTTGATGAAATCACCAGCGCCGGTTCGGTGTTCCTCGGCGACTGGTCGCCAGAATCCGCCGGTGACTACGCCTCGGGGACCAACCACGTTCTGCCGACCTATGGCTACACCGCAACCTGCTCCAGCCTGGGGCTGGCCGATTTCCAGAAACGGATGACCGTGCAGGAACTGTCGCGCGAAGGTTTTAGCGCCCTCGCCTCCACCATTGAAACGTTGGCCGCCGCCGAACGGCTGACCGCCCACAAAAACGCCGTCACCCTACGCGTCAACGCCCTGAAGGAGCAAGCATGAGCATCGAACAGTTAGCCCGCGACAACGTTCGCGCCCTGACCCCCTATCAGTCGGCCCGCCGTCTGGGCGGTAAAGGCGACGTGTGGCTGAATGCCAACGAATTCCCGACAGCAGTACCGTTTGAGCTCAGCCAGCAGACGCTGAACCGCTACCCGGAATGCCAGCCCAAAGCGGTGATTGAGAACTACGCCGCCTACGCAGGCGTGAAGCCGCAGCAGGTGCTGGTTAGCCGCGGTGCCGATGAAGGCATCGAGCTGCTGGTGCGCGCTTTTTGCGAACCGGGCCGCGACGCGGTGCTGTTTTGCCCCCCCACCTACGGCATGTACAGCGTCAGCGCGGAAACCATCGGCGTTGAGTGCCGCACCGTACCGGCGAAAGCCGATTGGCAGTTGGATCTTCCGGCCATTGCCGACAGCCTGAACAACGTCAAAGTGGTCTATGTGTGCAGCCCGAACAACCCAACCGGGCAGATTATCAACCCGCAGGACTTTCGTACGCTGCTGGAGATGACCCGCGATAAAGCGCTGGTCGTTGCCGACGAGGCCTATATTGAGTTTTGCCCGCAGGCGACGCTCTCCGGCTGGCTGGCGGAGTATCCAAATCTGGTTATTCTGCGCACGCTGTCGAAAGCCTTTGCGCTGGCAGGGCTGCGCTGCGGCTTCACGTTGGCGAATGAAGACGTCATTGCGCTGCTGCTGAAAGTGATTGCCCCCTACCCGCTTTCTACCCCGGTTGCCGATATCGCGGCCCAGGCGCTTAGCTCGCAGGGCATCGCCGCGATGCGCCAGCGAGTGGCGCAGATCCTTGAGGAGCGCGAATATCTGGTCACCGCCCTGCGCACCATTGATTGCGTCGAGCAGGTATTCGATTCCGAGACCAATTACGTACTGGTACGGATGAAAGCCTCAACCAGCGTATTTAAATCTTTATGGGATCAAGGCATTATCTTACGTGACCAGAATAAACAACCTTCTTTAAGCGGCTGTTTGCGCATCACTATCGGCACTCGAGCAGAGAGCCTGCGCGTGATTGACGCTTTGAAAGCGGAGACCGTATGACCCAGAAGTTTCTCTTTATCGATCGCGATGGCACCCTGATTTCCGAGCCGCCGAGCGACTATCAGGTAGACCGTTTTGATAAACTGGCCTTCGAGCCGGACGTGATTCCCGAGCTGTTGAAGCTGCAAAAGGCGGGCTACAAGCTGGTGATGATTACCAATCAGGACGGGCTGGGCACCGCCAGTTTCCCGCAGGACGATTTTGACGGCCCGCATAACCTGATGATGCAGATATTTACGTCACAGGGCGTCGCGTTCGACGATGTCCTGATCTGCCCGCATCTGCCGGCCGATAACTGCGCGTGCCGTAAGCCGAAAACGCAGTTGGTCACCGCCTGGCTGGCCGATGGCGTGATGGACACCGCCAACAGCTATGTTATCGGCGACCGCGCCACCGACGTCGAGCTGGCCAATAACATGGGTATCACCGGCCTGCGCTACCACCGTGACACCCTGAACTGGACGGCCATTGGCGAGCAGTTGACCCGCCGCGATCGCTACGCGCGCATCGAACGTAATACCCGCGAGACCCAGATTGACGTGGAAGTCTGGCTGGACCGCGAAGGCGGCAGCAAGATCAACACCGGCGTTGGTTTCTTCGATCATATGCTCGATCAGATTGCCACCCACGGCGGCTTCCGCATGAACATTACCGTGAAAGGCGATCTGTATATCGACGATCACCACACGGTTGAAGATACCGGCCTGGCGCTGGGCGAAGCGCTGAAGGCGGCGCTGGGCGACAAGCGAGGCATCAACCGTTTCGGTTTTGTGCTGCCGATGGACGAATGCCTGGCGCGCTGCGCGCTGGATATCTCCGGTCGGCCACACCTTGAATATAAAGCCGAATTTACCTATCAGCGCGTAGGCGATCTGAGCACCGAAATGATCGAGCACTTCTTCCGCTCGCTCTCCTATGCGATGGGCATCACCCTGCACCTGAAAACCAAAGGCAAAAACGATCACCACCGCGTGGAAAGCCTGTTTAAAGTCTTTGGCCGCACGCTGCGCCAGGCCATTCGCGTGGACGGCAATACCCTTCCCTCCTCGAAAGGAGTGCTGTGATGAACGTGGTTGTGCTTGATACCGGCTGTGCCAACCTTCACTCGGTGAAGGCGGCAATTGCCCGCCACGGCTACGAGCCGGTGGTAAGCCGCGATCCGGACGTCGTCCTGCGCGCGGACAAACTGTTCCTGCCGGGCGTTGGCACCGCGCAGGCCGCCATGGATCAGATTCGTGAACGCGACCTGGCGGATTTGATCAAAGCCTGCACTCAGCCGGTGCTCGGCATTTGCCTTGGAATGCAGCTACTGGGCCGCCGCAGCGAAGAAACCCACGGCGTCGACATGCTGGGGATTATTGACCAGGACGTGCCGAAAATGACCGATTTCGGCCTGCCGCTGCCGCACATGGGCTGGAACCGCGTTTATCCGAAGGCGGGCGATCGCCTGTTCCGCGGCATTGAGGACGGCGCGTATTTCTACTTCGTGCACAGCTACGCGATGCCGGTCAATGAAAATACCATCGCCCAGTGCCATTACGGTGAACCGTTCACCGCGGCGGTACAAAAAGATAACTTTTACGGCGTCCAGTTCCACCCGGAACGTTCAGGCGCCGCAGGCGCACAGCTGCTGAAAAATTTCCTGGAGATGTGATGATCATTCCGGCTTTAGATTTGATTAACGGCACCGTAGTACGCCTGCACCAGGGCGATTACGGTCAGCAGCGCGACTACGGTACCGATCCGCTGCCGCGTCTTCAGGACTATGCGGCCCAGGGCGCAGAAGTGCTGCATCTGGTCGATTTAACCGGCGCCAAAGACCCGGCGCAGCGGCAGATTCCGCTGCTGAAAACGCTGGTTGCTGGCGTGAACGTGCCGGTGCAGGTAGGCGGCGGCGTACGTACAGAAGAAGACGTCGCCGCGCTGCTTGATGCCGGCGTCGAGCGCGTGGTGGTAGGTTCGACGGCGGTGAAATCGCCGGAGATCGTGAAGGGCTGGTTTAAGCGCTTTGGCGCGGAACATCTGGTGCTGGCGCTGGACGTGCGAATTGATGAAAACGGCGCAAAACAGGTGGCGGTAAGCGGCTGGCAGGAAAATTCCGGTGTGACGCTGGAGGAGCTGGTGGAAACCTATCTGCCGGTAGGTTTACAGCACGTGCTGTGCACCGATATTTCGCGCGACGGTACGCTGGCGGGCTCTAACGTCTCGCTGTATGAAGAAGTCTGCGCTCGCTACCCGCAGGTAGCGTTTCAGTCCTCCGGCGGCATTGGCGATCTCAACGATATCGCCGCCCTGCGCGGTACCGGCGTGCGCGGCGTGATCGTCGGTCGCGCGCTGTTGGAAGGTAAATTCAACGTAACGGAGGCCATCCAATGCTGGCAAAACGGATAATTCCTTGTCTCGACGTACGTGATGGCCAGGTGGTTAAAGGCGTGCAGTTCCGCAATCACGAAATCATTGGCGATATCGTGCCGCTGGCCAAACGCTACGCCGATGAAGGCGCGGATGAGCTGGTGTTTTACGATATTACCGCTTCCAGCGACGGCCGCGTGGTGGATAAAAGCTGGGTTTCTCGCGTCGCCGAAGTCATTGATATTCCGTTCTGCGTCGCTGGCGGCATTAAGTCCATCGACGATGCGGCGCGCATTCTCTCCTTTGGTGCGGATAAAATTTCCATCAACTCCCCGGCGCTGGCCGACCCGGAGTTGATCACGCGCCTGGCAGACCGCTTTGGCGTGCAGTGCATCGTGGTGGGTATTGATACCTGGTATGACGCCGACAGCGGAAAATATCACGTCAATCAGTACACCGGCGATGAGAGCCGCACGCGCGTCACCCAGTGGGAAACGCTGGACTGGGTACAGGAAGTGCAGAAACGCGGCGCAGGTGAAATCGTCCTCAATATGATGAACCAGGACGGCGTGCGCAACGGCTACGATCTGGAACAGTTGAAAAAAGTGCGCGAGGTTTGTCGCGTGCCGCTTATCGCCTCCGGCGGCGCGGGCACCATGGAGCACTTCCTGGAAGCCTTCCGTGATGCCGATGTTGATGGTGCGTTGGCGGCTTCGGTATTCCACAAACAGATTATTAATATTGGTGAACTAAAAGCGTACCTGGCAGCTCAGGGCGTGGAGATTCGGGTATGTTAACTGAGCAATTAGACTGGCAAAAAACCGACGGACTGATGCCCGCCATTATCCAACACGCGGTATCCGGCGAAGTGCTGATGCTGGGCTATATGAATCAAGAAGCGCTGGCTAAAACGCAGGAAACGGGCAAAGTCACCTTTTTCTCGCGCACCAAGCAGCGCCTGTGGACCAAAGGTGAAACGTCCGGCCACTTCCTGAACGTGGTCAGCATGGCGCCAGACTGTGACAACGATACCCTGTTGATTCTGGTCAACCCAATTGGCCCGACCTGCCATAAAGGCACGTCCAGCTGCTTCGGCGACACCAGCCACCAATGGCTGTTCCTGTACCAGCTGGAACAGCTGCTGGCCGAGCGGAAAACCGCTGACCCGGCAAGTTCCTATACGGCAAAACTGTATGCCAGCGGAACAAAACGTATCGCGCAGAAAGTCGGTGAAGAAGGCGTCGAGACCGCGCTCGCTGCGACGGTACACGATAAGTTTGAGCTGAAAAATGAAGCGTCGGATTTAATGTATCACCTGCTGGTGCTGCTGCAGGATCAGGAACTGGATTTGACGACGGTGATTGAGAATTTGCGCGAGCGTCATCAGTAACCCCTCCCCCGAACCCGGCTATCGCGCCGGGTTTTATCTTTAGTCTTCCTTCCGATAACCTTAATGACAGATAACGATTATATTTTTCAGCGCGCAGACGGTATGATCGCGCCAGAAAAAGACGTTCGCACTGAATGAGTTTTAAGGAATGCTATGAAATATTTGGTCACCGGTGCCGCTGGGTTCATCGGTTTTCACGTCTCCAGACGCCTGCTTGCCGCGGGCCATCAGGTTGTTGGTATTGATAACCTGAACGATTACTACGACGTTAGCCTGAAGCAGGCGCGTCTGGATCTGCTGCAATCCGCAGGTTTTCGTTTTGTGAAGCTGGATCTCGATGATAACGCCGGCATGGCCGCGCTGTTTGCCGATGCCCGATTCGATCGTGTGATTCATCTGGCCGCTCAGGCGGGCGTTCGCTATTCGCTGGAAAACCCACACGCCTATGCACAGGCTAACCTCATAGGCCACCTCAACGTACTGGAAGGTTGTCGGCACAACAAGGTGCAGCATCTGCTGTACGCCTCCTCCAGCTCGGTGTATGGGCTGAACCGCAAAATGCCGTTCTCTACCGATGACAGCGTCGATCACCCGGTTTCCCTGTATGCCGCCACCAAAAAGGCCAACGAGCTGATGGCGCACACATACTCCCATCTCTACGGTTTGCCGACCACCGGGCTGCGTTTCTTCACCGTGTATGGCCCGTGGGGGCGCCCGGATATGGCGCTATTCAAATTTACCAAAGCGATGCTCGAAGGGAAAAGCATCGACGTCTACAACTACGGCAAGATGAAGCGTGACTTTACCTACATTGACGACATCGCCGAAGCGATTATCCGTCTGCAGGATGTGATCCCAGAAGCTAACGATCAATGGAGTGTGGAAACCGGCTCTCCGGCGACCAGCTCAGCGCCGTATCGCATCTATAACATTGGCAACAGCTCGCCGGTGGAACTGATGGACTACATCACGGCACTGGAAGACGCGCTGGGAATTGAAGCACAGAAAAACATGATGCCGATGCAGGCGGGAGACGTGCTGGAAACCAGTGCAGAGACGCAGCCGCTGTACGATCTGGTGGGCTTCCGCCCGCAGACGTCGGTGAAAGACGGCGTGAAGCAATTCGTGGATTGGTATCGTCAATTTTATAACGTATAAAGAAAAGCCCTCACAATGAGGGCTTTTTCTCTTATCGCCCGGCAGGTAAAGCGCCACCGGGAACCGCACGGTAACTCACGTTTAATCGTTACCAAACAAATCGCGGGTATACACCTTCTCTTCCACGTCCGCCAGCTCTTGCGCCATACGGTTGGAAATAATCACATCGGCTTCCTGCTTAAAGGCATCAAGGTCGCGCACCACACGGGAGTTAAAGAACTCGTCTTCTTTCATCACCGGTTCATAAATGATTACCGGGATCCCTTTCGCCTTAATACGCTTCATGATCCCCTGAATCGAGGACGCGCGGAAGTTGTCTGAACCGGACTTCATGATCAGACGATACACGCCCACCACCTTCGGCTTACGCGCGAGGATGGAATCGGCGATAAAGTCTTTACGCGTGCGGTTGGCATCAACGATGGCACCAATGATGTTATTCGGCACCGATTCATAGTTAGCCAGCAGCTGCTTGGTATCCTTCGGCAAGCAATAGCCGCCGTAGCCAAATGACGGGTTGTTGTAGTGGTTGCCGATGCGTGGATCCAGGCATACCCCTTCAATTATCTGCCGTGAGTTAAGCCCCAGGCTTTCGGCATAGCTGTCGAGTTCGTTAAAGTAAGCGACGCGCAGTGCCAGGTAAGTATTGGCGAACAGCTTGATGGCTTCCGCTTCGGTAGAGTCAGTAAACAGCGTTGGGATATCTTTCTTCACCGCCCCTTCCTGCAGCAGTGCAGCAAACCGCTCCGCGCGTTCGGAACGCTCGCCAATTACGATGCGCGACGGATGCAGGTTGTCGTACAGCGCGCGGCCTTCTCGCAGGAACTCCGGCGAAAAGAAGATATTGTCGATCCCCAGCTGTTCTTTAATCGTATTTGTAAATCCCACCGGAATGGTGGATTTAATGACCATCACCGCATTCGGGTTGATTGCAACCACGTCGCGGATAACAGACTCAACGCTTGAGGTGTTGAAATAGTTGGTCTTCGGATCGTAATCGGTAGGCGTGGCGATGATAACAAAGTCGGCATCGCGGTAGGCGTCATGCTTATCAGTCGTTGCGCGGAAATTCAGCGGTCGGGTCGCCAGATATTCTTCGATCTCTTTATCGACAATCGGCGATTTCTTTTGATTCAGCATGTCGACCTTTTCCTGAACGATATCCAGGGCTACCACTTCATGGTGCTGGGCGATCAGAATGCCGTTCGACAGGCCTACGTAACCTGTTCCTGAGATAGTTATCTTCATTCTTTCTGTAACTTCTTCCGGTTAAACATTTGAAGGTGAACGCATCACCACCGTAAGACCCAACGTTTTCGTTTCGGATCGGCGTGAGCTCAGTATATCGTGAATTACTGCAACAACGCCTATCAGACCTGACTGAATGCTGTTTTCAGACAATAAAAAAGCCCGGAGGTGCGCTCCGGGCCTGAGTTTAGCGGTTGGCTATTTCAGATTAATCCAGCCATTCGGTGTGGAACACACCTTCTTTATCAGTACGTTTATAGGTATGCGCACCGAAGTAATCACGCTGAGCCTGAATCAGGTTGGCTGGCAGTACCGCAGAGCGGTAGCTGTCATAGTAGGCCACGGCCGCAGAGAACGTTGGTACCGGAATACCGTTCTGAACCGCGTAAGCCACGACATCACGCAGCGCCTGCTGGTATTCGTCGGCGATATTCTTGAAGTAAGGCGCCAGCAGCAGGTTAGCGATGCCTTTGTTTTCTGCATAGGCGTCGGTGATTTTCTGCAGGAACTGTGCACGAATAATGCAGCCCGCGCGGAAGATCTTCGCGATTTCGCCGTAGTTCAGATCCCAGTTGTATTCGTCAGACGCTGCGCGCAGCTGTGAGAAGCCCTGCGCATAGGAGACGATTTTGCCAAGGTACAGCGCGCGACGCACTTTCTCAACGAACTCAGCTTTATCGCCAGCCAGTTTTGCCTGCGGGCCGGACAGCACTTTAGATGCTGCAACGCGCTGGTCTTTCAGGGAGGAGATATAGCGCGCGAAGACGGATTCGGTGATCAGGGACAGCGGTTCGCCCAGGTCCAGAGAGCTCTGGCTGGTCCATTTACCGGTACCTTTGTTTGCGGCTTCGTCCAGGATCACATCGACAAGGTATTTACCCTCTTCATCTTTTTTGGTGAAGATGTCTTTGGTGATGTCGATCAGGTAGCTGCTCAGCTCACCTTCGTTCCATTCGGTGAAGGTGGTTGCCAGCTCTTCGTTAGACAGGTTCAGACCGCCTTTCAGCAGAGAATAGGCTTCAGCAATCAGCTGCATATCGCCATACTCAATACCGTTGTGAACCATTTTCACGTAATGACCCGCGCCGTCAGCGCCGATGTAAGTCACGCACGGTTCGCCATCTTCCGCTACCGCAGCGATTTTGGTCAGAATCGGCGCAACCAGTTCGTACGCTTCTTTCTGACCGCCAGGCATGATAGACGGGCCCTTCAGCGCGCCCTCTTCACCGCCGGACACGCCGGTACCGATGAAGTTAAAGCCTTCAGCAGACAGCTCACGGTTACGGCGAATGGTGTCCTGGAAGAAGGTGTTACCGCCATCAATAATGATGTCGCCTTTATCCAGATACGGCTTCAGGGAATCGATGGCCGCATCAGTGCCAGCGCCCGCTTTCACCATCAACAGGATACGACGCGGGGTTTCAAGAGATTCTACGAACTCTTTGACCGTGTAGTAAGGAACCAGTTTCTTGCCCGGGTTCTCGGCAACGACTTCTTCGGTTTTTTCACGGGAACGGTTGAAAATGGAGACGGTATAACCACGGCTCTCGATGTTGAGCGCCAGGTTGCGCCCCATCACTGCCATACCGACAACGCCGATCTGTTGCTTGGACATTACATACTCCTGTCAGGGGATGGTCACCGCGAACTGTACGCGGTTTAAGTGTGGTCTAGATGTTAACTCAAATTGCGACGAAGTGGATGTCGGAAGATGCGAAATATTGCGGTTTCCGAGCAAAAAAACACACGCTAAGGATTTTAGCGCTCGCGGTAATGTCACGTCAGTTATCAGATGTTTATACTTTTTTTTTAGAGATCTGCGCGTATCAATTGGGGAAGTATGTCTTCGGGTACAGGGAAGAATTATCATCATAAGATACGCTATCTTTATGATCGCAAGTCGTCAAACGCAAAAACAGCTAAATCAATGACTTATAAAGATCGAGGTATTGTGCAGACATCTTCTCAGATGTAAATACTTCATCAAATCGTTTTCTGGCATTACTCCCGTAGAGGGAAGCCAGTTGCTCATCATCCCATATCACCTGCATTGCTCGACTTAAATCAGCAACATTAGCCGGTTCAACGACTAATCCCGTATGGTTATTGATGTTGATATAGCTAGTGCCGGTTCCGATCTCACATGACAAAAGAGGTTTCCCATACATAGCCCCTTCAAGCAAGGTAATGCCGAAGGCTTCAGAGCGAACATTCGATGGGAAAACCACGGAGTAACATAGCTGCAGCAATGCACTTTTGTCTTCATCAGGAAGAGACCCGACAAAATGGACATTTGCCAGATTAAGTTCCTTAGACTTCACAAGCAACTCAGATTCGATACCTCCACCACCGACAATGACAACAGGTAATGAAGTCACGGCAGCCGCATCGAGCAGAGTGTGTAGCCCTTTGTAGTACCGAAAAGCACCAACAAACAGGAAAAATTTATCACCGACTTTATTGCGCCAATAATTCAGCTTCTCTTCACTCGCTTTGGGATAGGATTTTTCATCCAAACCATAGGGAATGACTTTTACCTTTTCTCTGTATTTTTGAAGTACTGGGCTGGTTTGTGCATAATTAGGAGATGCAGCCACAATACAATCGACAGAAGATAAAAAACGATTCATTAAAGGTGTGTAAAGTCGTAAAAAAGTTTTTTGCTTAACAATATCGGAGTGATAACTAATTACGGTTGGTTTTTTTACATTACACAGGAAATGCAAAAGATCCATGAAAGGATAGGGAAAATGATAATGGATAACATCAGCCTGCTCCACCAATTGTTTAAACTTGCTCAAACAAGAAATCGAGAACGGGGTGGATGCTATTTCAAAATTAGTTTTAGAGTAAAAGACATGTTGAGAATCGATGCGTTCATCTTCTATATTCCCACGCCGACTTAAAGTCAACACCGTCGATTCAACGCCATGGGCTGATGCAGACTCACTTAATTGATAAATAACTTGTTCAATGCCACCAAATGTATCAGGATAATATGTTTTATAAAAATGCAATACTTTGAGCATGAGCCTTATTTTACCTGTTTATATGCCGTTATTGTGTCAGCAGCGCAACGTTCCCAAGAGAATTTTTTTGCATGAACTAAACCGTTACTGGATGCCTGTTGCTGCCATATTGTATCTTCAAGGCTCTTGTGTATTAAGCGAGTTAAGGTCTCAACATCCATAGCATCACACATTAATGCATTTTCGCCAGCAACTTCAGGAAGCGAGGAACTGTTAGAACATACCACCGGGGTTCCGGATGCCATAGCTTCAAGCACAGGAAGACCAAACCCTTCATACAATGATGGGAAAAGGAAACTAATAGCGCCAGAAAAAAGCGCAGGTAATTCAGACGATGGAGTAAATCCTAAATATCGTAACCACCCTTCCCGCTCCCCCCTGTCAAATCGCTGATGCAGGTCCTCACTATTCCACCCTTTAAATCCGCTAATTACGAGAGGGACTTTCTGGCGAACAGGCAATGGCAAACGCTCATACGCATCAAGTAATGTTCTAATGTTTTTTCTCGGCTCTATAGAGCCAGTAAATAATGTATAGCCCTTATATGACAGACGATGCTTTAACAGTACGGAAGATATCTCAGCTGCAGAATAAGGTCTGAACTCATCACCACAAGCTAATTTAGCGGTAACGACGCTCTGTTCTGAAAGGTTGAAATAATCGATCAGTTCTCGCCTGGTATAATCAGAATCGGTAATAAAAACAGACGCACGCTTGACTGTTTGCAACAGCTCTTTTCGCATAAATCTGACGCGCTCAGGCGGATGACACTGAGGCAGCGTAAAGACAGAAAGGTCGTGAAATGTCACAGCACATCGTGCAACTTTCGGGGGCAGATAGAAATTCGGCCCATGATAGATAAAATCTTTATGTTTCCTTAATGCATTAGTTTTTAACCATGGAGCAGTAAGCCGATATGCCTCGGAAAAAAAATGACTTTTTTTAATATACTGTTTCAGCCCTTCTGTTGAAGGACTACTTTCCTTAGCAACCGGGATCCCTTCAGAAATAGAGCCACCACGTAAGAAAAGTAACTTTGATATCTCGCTGCTGTTAGACAAGCAATTTGCAAGTTCAAAAGCATAGCGTCCGATGCCAGTTAATGGATATTTAATAGCATCAGTTCCAAATATAACTTTCATAGCTAGTTTTCCAACATCCAGCGCAAAGTCTCTTCAAGCGGCGGCACATTCCAGTCAGGAATAAATGATTTAAGCTTTGTCGTATCGCCACTTAGTGTTTTAACTTCATTTGCACGAACAAAATTCGGATTGACTTGAACATTAATATGATGCCCAGTGATTTTCTCACACAGTTCAATTGTTTTCCGTAAAGAATAAGTCCGTCCCGAGCAAATATTTATTACTTCAGCGTGAGGTTTAATTTCCAACAATTTCACATATGCACTACTTAATGCTCGTACATCAGTGAAGTCACGCCAAACATCTATATTACCAAGTTCTATTGTTGCCGCTTTTTCTTTGAAATGCTTGACTATTTTTGGTAGCAAAAAATTCTCAGCCTGCCCAACCCCTGTATAATTAAAAGGTCGAGTAATGAAAATTGGAAGTTTATCAATCCATAACTTCGCCATATATTCCATAGCGAGTTTACTTACTGCATAATCGTTTGCTGGATTGGCAACAGTAGTTTCAGGTAATTGCCCAGTCGTGCTATTACCGTAAACATTTGCGCTACTCGCTAATAGAATAGAGTCAATAGTTGAGGTGCATTCGCTGAGGGCTTGCAGAAGATTTCGAGTGCCCAACAGATTTACATTGTAAAAAGCATCAGCGTCACCATGCCCAACATATGCAATTGCAGCCAGATGAACGACAACATTGGGTTGAATTTGATTTACAATTTTTTTTAGATTGGATGCATCCATAAGATCGACCTGATAACAGTCAGGTTGACTATCAGATGCTGTTCCAAGCCCAAAAACCCGATATCCGGCAGCGGATAATTCCGCTGCCACATAACGGCCGGTAAACCCGTTGATCCCTGTTACTAGAGCACGTTTGCCGGCATCAGACATTAGAAAGATGATCCCTGTTGGTTACGACGAAGATCGGCTTCCACCATCATTTGGCAGAGCTGTTCCAGGGAAGTTTTCGGTTCCCATCCCAGAACTTCCTTCGCACGTGCAGGATTACCAATTAATAAATCAACTTCAGCTGGGCGATAGAATTTTGGATTAACACGAACTAATGTTTTACCAGAATCAACATCAATACCGATTTCCTGCTCATCTTTCCCTTCGAAACGAAGAGTATAGCCAGCAGCTTTAAAAGCCATTGTCACGAAATCACGTACGGTTTCAGTGCGGTTTGTAGCAAGCACAAATGTATCAGGTTTATCGGCTTGCAGGATACGCCACATACCTTCTACGTACTCTTTTGCATAACCCCAGTCACGTTTTGCATCTAAATTACCGAGTTCAATAACATCTTGTTTGCCAAGTTTAATTTTCGCAACAGAATCAGTAATTTTGCGTGTAACAAACTCTTGCCCGCGCAGTGGCGATTCATGATTGAAAAGAATACCACTCGAGGCGAAGATACCATAACTTTCACGATAGTTAACGGTCATCCAGTGTGCGTAAAGCTTCGCGACACCATACGGGCTACGTGGATAAAATGGCGTATCTTCTTTCTGAGGTACTGCTTGCACCAGACCAAACATTTCAGAAGTAGATGCCTGGTAGTAACGTACTTTTGGATTTACGATACGGATAGCTTCCAGCAGATTTACAGGCCCAATACCCGTAATTTCAGCGGTCGTTACCGGCTGATCGAATGAGACCCCTACAAAACTTTGCGCAGCAAGGTTATAAACTTCTTCAGCACCCGTAGTTTGTAGTAATCGAATACTAGCAGATAAATCAGTCAGATCGTACTCGACCAGATGTAAGTTAGGATTATTTTTAATACCCAGTTCTTCAATACGCCAGAAGTTTACCGAACTAGTACGACGATATGTACCAAAAACTTTGTAACCTTTACCTAGCAACAACTCTGCTAAATAAGCACCATCTTGCCCAGTAATACCAGTAATAATTGCAGATTTCATAAGTCAATACACCTTCATTTACATAAGTGAATCATAAAGCTTGATAGATTGCTCAGCAGAATTATACGATGATAGTTCGCGAACTCGCTCAAATGCCCCAGTACTTAAAATTTTATATAATTCTTCATTATCACATAATTTTTCAATTTTCAGCGCCAAATCATCTGCGGATCCGTCTTTAAATATTAAACCGGATTTATTGTCTATAACAACCTCAGGAATCGCGCCTGCGTCACTTGCAATTACAGGTTTGCCGTGTACGAAGGCTTCTAAAGGAACGAGACCAAACGATTCGTACCGAGAAGGGAACACAACCACATCACTAACTGCATAAAGCTTCTCACGTTCAGTGTCATTTACTGCACCAATATACAAGACATTGTCTATCCCAGCGAATCGTTCAGCGAGGATTTTATTTATGTCTATGATAGCACTACCCGCGATAACAAAACAGCAGTCATTAAATGCATGAGTATTTTTGAGCTTCTCAATGGCATCTAATAAAACATCAATACCTTTACGCAGTTCAATGCGCCCCATAAAGAGGAAGATTTTTTTATCCTTAAGTATTTCGCTTGCTTTGGCTAATTTCGTGCCAAAATCTTTATAACCACTTGAAACATCGAAAGTTGGCCAATATGCCACACCTGCATTAATTTTTGAATATTTAACATTTTCAGATGGTGAATAATATTTAATGAAAGTTCTCTTTATAGAATCGCTGATAGGTACTACGGCATCAGCTCTTTCAACTACTTCACGTTCGAAAGATGAAAGATACTCAAGGTCAACAGGGTTCATTTCCCATTTATTCATATCATTAGCTACAAGGAGAGGTGTAACCAATCGAATAACAAGAGGTATATTTAGCTCTTTACTGATTAAACTGAAAGCATAAGCTTCCGAATCCCAAAGACATGAATCAACAACAGATACAGGATGTAATTCATTAAGAGCATCAATCTCAATAGCGACTCTGCTTGACCAGGTCAAAATAGCATTAGCCGCAGCGGAATCAGCAACATAATTCTCAGCGTTAACACTTTTGCATAAAGAGATTAGCTTAAATCGTCCTGCATCAAATACGGTATCTTCATCACCCTGGATTATAACGGAGACAAAATGTCCCGCCAGAATGAACTCACTGACCAAGTTATAATATAGTGTACCAATACCACCTGATTTGGTGAAAGGCGGAAACTCTTTACTCACCACCACAATATGTTTCTTTTGGTGATGTTTTTGTTCTGAATTGAATTGTTTAAATGATCCAGGCAATGCCGACTCGGTGTTAAGGAGTTGTGGATGACGCTCTATGGCTTTCACACCTGCATCAAAACCTTCCCAAATACTACCAACGAGTTGTTCATACTCTGATTGCGTTATTTCGTTTTTCGCTAAACCTTCAGCGACGTAACCTACTCGATCTTTCTCAATAATAGGTTTGAGTTTCGCTAAGATTTCCTGTTTATCACCTGTATTATAGGTAAGCGTAAAATAAACAGTATTTTTAACAATAGAGCGCCAGTTATAATTATACTTATTAACTCTATTTTCGCTTTGTGCAAATTCATGTCGTAAATAAGCATCTGGGCAGTGGTTTATTAGATAACCGTTATTAATTAATCTAAAGCAAACATCCGTTTCATCGAGGAAATAATCATACTCCTCATCAAAACCGCCACAGGAAACCAAATAGTCCCGTCTAAATACAGAGTTTGTTCCCAACAAACTCCTCTTGTACATTGCATTTTTCTTTATTTCATCGCTAGGATTAACAACGCCAGTACCATATTGATCGACAAAAATATCAATAGCTTGAAATTTCAATGTACCAGAATAATATGTCGGACCACCAACACCTGCAACAAAATTGTGCGAGCCGTTATAATACTCCAGAATACGGTCCACCCAATCAAGGAATGGGATAGCATCATCATCAATAAATGCGATTAAGTCCCCAGAAGCAGCTTCTATCCCAATATTTCTGGAGCGAGATAGATTACGTTCAGCATTTGTTCTTACTATTATTTTTTCTTTCCATTTATTTAATACAGCATCAGTATTATCTGTGGATGGTCCATTTACCACAATGACTTCAAATGCATTACTGTAGTTTTTTGTAAGATAATCGAGGCATCTCTCAAGATAATCCCCACGATTAAATGTACAAATAACAATCGAAACTGTATTAAAAGAGTTGGATTTAGGGATTAGCTTACCAAATAGGCGATCCGCGTATTTCGCCCATGAACTAAGGCTATTTTTATCAAGAACTTCTTTTTGATAATTTATTAATTCCTGAGAAAAAATGGAGTCAGTAAGGACTTTATGTAACTTATTATAAGCGTCAACTTCATTGTCGAAGACGCCGGGAGAGTCATCTAAAGTTTCGGATACTGCTGCGGCATTAAGTGCCAATACAGGAATATGATGTTGTGCAGCCTCTAATAAAGGAACGCCAAAACCTTCGTGTTCACTGAATGAAATAAAACACTTAGATTGGCTGTAGTATTGTTTCAGTTCATCATCTGATACTGAGCCTGTTAGGATAACATTGTCGGAAACATTCAGCTTCTTAATTAATTTGTTTATTTTTTTATAATAAGAAGACGACGTATCGTATTTACCAATTAAATACAGCTTGCCAATGTCATTATTTTGCGAATAATTATGATAGAATTCAATTAATTTATGCTGACATTTATTCTCACAAATACGACCAACAAAGATAATATCATTAGTTTTATTTTTTTCTGTTACATCTGTTACTTCTGAAGATAAACCATTTATTATGATGGGTAGTTTCTGAGTCTTATCTGCAGAAAAACCTAATGCTATTATTTCATCTAAATTATAATTACTATCAGCAGTTACATAATTAAATTCATGAACTATGCGGCCAAGCTGATCTCGCCCTTTTTTACATAAATCGTATAGAATAGAATCTTTATCAAAGAAAGTATGTGGCGTGATATTATGATAGTGTAATATTTTAAAGCCATTACTAACGATGATTTTTTTAGCACAATGCTCAGAGAAAGACGAGAAATGGAAAAATAAAATATCTTCGTCTTTGGCATCAAGATGCTCAATATCTTTAACCAAATGCATACGCTCAGGATGAACATGTTTAGCGTATATCTCTGTCTTGATACCATACACATTCCTGACATATTCATCGATATGTATGACGTGGTTAGAACATGCATCATACATATCTAATGCATCGATAACTTGAATAAATCGACCTTTAAAATGACTATACACCTCAGCCTCTCATTCGGTTATAAATTTTTCGAGCAAGATCGAGCAGAAACTTATTGTTCCGTAGCAATCTAAATACCATATATTTTGGAATACCTTTCACTTTAACTTTAGATGCTGGATGGAACGCTAATAGCAAGGTATAAACAGCTGGTTTTTTTATGTATTTACCTATTAATGCAATTCCCTTAATAGAGTCAGGCGCATTTTTAAAGATCAAAATAGATAAAATCTGCTTGTAGTTAGTTTCATTGTGCACACATAAACTAATCAACTGATTTATATCAAAGGAATTATACTTAAATAAAAACCGGTGTTCCTGTGGTAATTTACTTATTATATTTCTCTCGAATAATAACCTTGCTTTTCTTGCATTATAAATCGATGCAATGACCTTATTATTTATTTCACTCAGTTTATCTTCGTTCATATAATGTCCCTACTTCTTAGCGGTGACTTCCATTTCCCGACAAAGGCCATTTTTCCTATTGTCGACAATAAGAGTGACATCGTGGAAACCAGCCTTGATGAGGAGCTCAGTTAATGATGCAAAAGAATACATGTTGTAGTGGAAATCACCTTCATAATCTTGTGCACCAAAAGTAACTTTTCTCAAATCATCAAATGACATTTCACCATTATTAAAATCTTTGATCATACTTACCGCGTCAGGTAGTACGACACGAATAATGCCACCCTCCTGCAATTTAGACTTCCAGTGGGGTAAAATTTTTCGCAGTAATTCAAACTCTGTAAAATGTTCAACTAAATGAGACGAGAATATTTCCTCCAGACAATTATCATCAAAAGGCAACTCGCTCGCTTCGCATGTTACATCGACACCAGGCAAGGCCCTTGCATCCACATTGATGTAACCTTCAGGTTGAATATGACCACAGCCAATATTTATCTTACGCAACCCATGTTCTTTGTACTTTTCATCAGAAATGATCTTAGTTTCAATTTTACGCACATTTTTGTCTTTGAACGTGTCATTTTTAACTCTCATTTCGAATAAGAGCTCTTCACGCACAAATTCAATTCGATTGACAAGACCATCTGTTTTTAAGTCTTGAGCATCCAGTCCGGTCTTTAAATTAGCGACTTTCTCGTCAAGTCGAATAATCGAATCAGTGATATGATTTAATTTATTAGTGAAATCATTTAATCTATTTTTTGCTTTCTGAACAATATTAAACATTTTACTCTCACTTAGTATAAACCGAACATTCGTTATTTAGCCAAGCACTTCCAACAAACACTTTGCCAGGGGCTATTACATTAAAACTACCAATACCATCTAGCCAGTGATACGATTCTTCATAATGATCTCTCTCCTTATGAAGAGCTGCTGAAATGCTATATTCACCAATGCCAATATTCATGTTCAGCTTGAATTTAATAACTTTAGTCCCTATGCCAGCCAGATCTATACCATGTGCTAACGTATTTGTACCAAAGACTATATTGCCTAAACGGTCCCTAATGTGAAAACCTAATGTCAAACCTGAAGATACTTCATAATTTGTGACAGTAAAACATAAGGAACACAGATCCGCTACTTCGACAATATCTGTTTTAGTCCCATTCTCTTTTTCAAGATAAAAGCCGTCAATAATAGCTTTTTTATTACCTGACTCTGATTTTCCTTTCTCAAGTCTTATATTGTTATCATCAGCGGTCTTCGATAATTTTGCATTATACAAATTCATTATATCGGTTGGAGCGCCGTCAGCAACAATCGTGCCTTTATCTAACAAAATTGCTCTGGAACAAATATTAGCAATAGCAGCCTGGTCATGGGATACAATTAATAACGTAGTCCCTTTCTCTTTAAACTTACGGATTCTATTAAAACATTTCGACTGGAAATAAGCATCACCAACTGATAACGCTTCATCCACAATTAAAAGTTCAGGACGTACGGCTGTTGCAACTGCAAAAGCAAGTCTAATCTGCATACCAGATGAATAAGTTCGCACAGGTTGGTCAATATAATCACCGATCTCCGCAAACTCTTCTATCTGTGGCATTATTTCAGCAAGCTGGGAAGTATTAAGTCCCATTAGCTGGCCTGACATGAAAACATTATCCCTACCGGTAAAATCAGGATGAAATCCCATCCCAAGTTCCAGCAACGCGGCAACACGACCATTTACATTAACAACGCCAGTCGTAGCATTGGTCGTACCGGTAATGATTTTAAGTAGTGTGCTTTTCCCAGCACCATTCATGCCTAAAATACCAACTGACTCGCCAGCACAAACTTTAAACGATATGTTTGACAGGATATTAATATCTTTATGATATTTTTTTTTACCTAATGTAAGCCATTCAATTAGTCGATGCTTTTTATTGCTGTAACTTTTATATGTTTTGCTAACTTTTTCAACTGTAATAATAGTATTAGAGTTCATCGACTATTTCACCCGAATGCTTATGATAAAGATAATAGCCAATTACACTAAAGATAATAGCTAATATAGATACCAGTATTAAATTAGACCAATCTGGTGCCTTATGATAAACGAAAATATTCTGGTAACCTGTAATCAACCCTGTCATTGGATTTAAATATAACCATTTACGAGCCCACTCAGGTATAATCGTAATAAGATAAATTACAGGAGTGAACCAGAACCAGAACTGCAGCAGTATCCCCATTAATTGACCAACATCACGGAAAAATACATTCAATACGCCTAATGTCATTCCCAATCCTAGTGCAAATACAATTTGTATCACGAGAAGTGGGATGATATACAGGAATGCAATTCCAGGAAAGTTTCCGGTAACAATCAAAAAGATGATATACAGTGAAAAGATTATTAAAAAATTCAAGAACGCGACACCAATGCTTATTATTGGCAAACATATTCTTGGAAAGTTAATCTTTTTTAAATAATTCCCATTATCTACAAATACATTTATAAGACGACTTAATAGCTCTGAGAAAAATCCCCAAGTCAGAAGGCCTGCACATAGATATATGCTATATGCAAATGAGCCAGAACTATTAGGCATCCTGGCTTTCATGACTTCTGAAAAAATCACTGTATAAACAATAATCATGGAAAGTGGCTGTAAAACTAGCCACACAGCACCCAGCATACTCGTTTGATACCGGCTTTTAAAATCCCTTTTGATGCTGTTAAATATAAAATCTTTATACTTCAGTGCCGCAAGTACGGAGTTCAACATTAGTCAAACCCTCTAATAATGCTTACTACCTCAGCGGTCTTGTCTTTCATCAAGCCATGATCACCACAACTTTCAACATTAATGCGCAGAACCGGTTCAGTGTTTGATGTTCGAACGTTAAGTCTCCAACCATCAAATTCAAGCGTTAAGCCATCGATACGATTTTCGTTCTTAATAATAGAAGAATATGTATCTTTAATTTTTTTGATGATTTCATTTGAATTTTTAACTTTAAAATTCAATTCACCACTACAAGGATAGGCTGCAATTCTGTCATTAACCAATGATGCCAGGCTAGCATTTGAAATAGAGAGCATTTCAATAACTAATAACCACGGGATCATTCCGCTATCACAGTAAGCAAAATCGCGAAAATAGTGATGAGCACTCATTTCACCACCATAAACCGCATCTTCCTGGCGCATACGTTCTTTAATAAATGCATGGCCAGTTTTCGACATAATCGGAACACCACCAGACTTGGTTATAATATCAATAGTATTCCATGTCAGTCGTGGATCATGAATTATTTTGGCACCCGTTTCTTTTTTGAGGAATGCCTCACCAAGAAGACCTACTATGTAATATCCTTCGATGAACTGACCGTCACCATCAAATAAGAAACAGCGATCAAAATCGCCATCAAACGCAATACCTAAATCAGCATTGTGTTTTATTACAGCATCAGAGGTATCTTGTCGACATTCCGGTAGTAATGGATTAGGAATGCCATTTGGGAATGTACCATCAGGTTGATGGTGAACTTTTATAAAAGTAACAGGAACATTTGACTCATTGAAACGCTTTTCAATAGCATCAATTACATGCCCAGCAGCGCCATTACCGGAGTTGACAACCAATTTCATTGGGCGTTTGAAATTAGCAAAATCGATATATCCCATTAAATGATTGATATAATCTTCAAGTATATCAATTTTTTTATAATTGCCTCGATTCAATGGTTCAACAGGGGGAAATTCATTCGCCTCAGCGAGAAGCTGGATGTCTCTTAAACCCGTGTCACCACTTATTGGTTTTGCATCCTCGCGAACCAACTTCATGCCATTGTAATCCATAGGATTATGACTTGCTGTAACCTCAATCCCACCATCAACTTTGAGATGGAATGTTGCAAAGTATATTTCTTCGGTTCCGCTTAAGCCAATATCATAAACATTTGTACCCGCATCCATCAGACCATTTGCTAACGCGAGTTTGAGGCTTTCACTTGTTAATCTAACATCACCACCAACTACAATAGTTTTTGGTTTTAGCATTTCACCATATGCACGACCAATACGGTATGCTATATCTTCGTTTAATTCTTCGCCTAACTTCCCACGAATATCATAGGCTTTAAAGCATGTCAGTTTGGACATATGTCACATTCACCTTTGCAAATATTAGCAACGACCATATTGGTCTTTAATACGAATAATGTCATCATCGCCCAAATAAGAACCAGACTGAATTTCGAGTAATTCTAATGGTATTTTGCCTGGATTCTCGAGACGATGGTGTGCCCCAATAGGAATAAAGGTGGACTGGTTTTCAGTTAACAAGAATTTTTGGTCTTTAATTGTAACTTCACCGGTCCCGGATAATACGACCCAGTGTTCGGTACGATGGTGGTGCATTTGCATCGAAAAAGCCGCACCGGGTTTGACCGTAATTCGGTTTACATTAAAACGCTCGGTCTGAACAACGACATCGCACCGTCCCCATGGGCGATAAATTTCACGGTGGCGTTTATATTCACTACGGCAATTCGCTTTTAAATACTCAACAACTTTTTTAACATCCTGAACCTGATTTTTATCTACAACTAACACTGCATCTTTTGTATTTATGATAACCAGATTATCTACACCTACAGCTGCAACGAGTTTTTCATCAGTATTGATGTAGCAGTTATTCGCATTATGAAGATATGTGTCACCTGTAAGTACATTTCCCTTACTATCCTTAGGACTCACTTCCCAAAGTGCGGACCAGGAACCAACATCACTCCATTCAGCATCCAAACCGACAACAACTGCATCGGTCGTTTTTTCCATTACGGCGTAATCGATCGAATCATCAGGGCACGCAATAAAAAGCTCTTTATCAATTTTGATAAACTCATCGCCATCCTTTCCTTTCTTAATTGCCGCTTTGCAAGCATTAAGAATGTCAGGGCGGAACTTCTCTAGTTCTTCGAGATAGCGTTTGGCGCGGAACATAAACATACCACTGTTCCAATAATATTCCCCTGAGGCAACGTATTCTTCAGCGGTTTCTTTATTGGGTTTTTCAACAAAACGACTAACCTGGTACGCTACATCATTATTAATGACTTCTTGCTGGCCACGCTGGATGTATCCATAACCGGTTTCAGCGCCAGTCGGTACAATGCCAAACGTCACTAGTTGTCCACGATTAGCGAATGTTAATGCTGATTCAACCGCCTGATGAAACGCTGCTTTATTATTAATGATGTGATCGGCAGCTAAAACCAGGAGTATTGGATCCTCATTTGTCGTAATTGCATTCAACGCGGCTAATGCGATTGCCGGTGCTGTATTTCTACCCACAGGTTCTAAGATGATATTCTGCGATAACTTATTGAGTTGTCGTAACTGCTCTGCCACCAGAAAACGGTGTTCTTCGTTACAGATAACCACAGGTTCCAGGGCATCAACATCGTCCAGGCGGAGTACCGTTTCCTGAAGCATTGATTGTTTTCCGTACAAGCGCAGAAACTGCTTCGGGTACAGCTCTCGTGACATCGGCCACAAACGACTACCGGTACCACCGGCCATAATCACTGGAAGTAACATTTTAATTCCTTAATATTTCACAGCTATCTGAACTGCAGCTCACGAGAAATGGGCACGCTACCGCCCCTGGCTCAACAGCTACCAGAACACTAGAATTTTTGAAATGTATTGTAACTCTGACGATTTTATCACTAAGCTAAAATACGTCGTTGATTGTCATCTGATTTTGTATGAAATGTCGTCAACTTACGTCATTAAATGACAAACTAACATGATTTGCTTGTTACTAATTAAAAACGGCAGTTACATCCCTTGCTAATTAGAATCTGGCTAAGAATGTCCACCACCGTTATTTTTATTCGCAGCTAATTTTACCTTCGAGGCATCTTATTTCACGAGTAAAGCCTCAATCGACTTCCTGAACTTCGCCCCTTCCTTCAAATTCCGCAGCCCATACTGCACAAACGCCTGCATATACCCCATCTTCTTGCCGCAGTCGTAGCTCTCGCCCGTCATCAGCATGGCATCAACAGACTGTTTCTTCGCCAGCTCGGCGATAGCGTCCGTCAGTTGAATACGGCCCCACGCCCCCGGAACGGTCTTCGCCAGCTCCGGCCAGATATCGGCAGACAGCACATAGCGGCCCACGGCCATCAGATCGGAGTCCAGCTCCTGAGGCTGATCGGGTTTTTCAATAAAATCAACGATACGGCTAACTTTACCCTCTGACTCCAGCGGATCTTTCGTTTTAATCACAGAATACTCAGAGAGATCGCCCGGCATGCGTTTTGCCAGCACCTGGCTACGCCCGGTCTCGTTAAAACGCGCGACCATCGCGGCGAGGTTATAGCGAAGCGGATCCGCGCTCGCGCTATCCAGCACGATATCCGGCAGCACAACCACAAACGGATTGTCCCCGACAATCGGGTGCGCACAAAGGATAGAGTGGCCCAGGCCCAGCGGCTGCGCCTGACGAACGTTCATAATAGTCACGCCAGGAGGACAGATAGACTGAACTTCAGCCAGCAGCTGGCGCTTAACGCGCTGCTCGAGCAGGGCTTCCAGTTCATACGAGGTGTCGAAGTGGTTTTCCACCGAGTTTTTCGATGCATGTGTGACCAGAACGATTTCTTTGATCCCTGCAGCAACCACTTCGTCGACGATGTACTGTATCATCGGTTTATCGACAATCGGCAGCATCTCTTTAGGGATGGCCTTCGTGGCGGGTAGCATATTCATACCCAATCCCGCTACCGGAATGACTGCTTTCAAATTAACCATTATCTTGTCCACCTATATTCGGTTGATGAATTATAGCGATTAAACATGTTTAATCCACTCTGTTTTGTCATAGTACTGATTTGGGTAGGGAAGATCCCTGGATGTAATCTGAGAATTCAGTGGATTAAGGCGTTCAACGGCGCGGCAGTGCGAAATTCAGCCGCTCGGTGTTGACAACATGCTGGTCGATAAGGTCTATATCCGCCGACGGCTGCCCCTTCTCGTTAACGGCATTGATGTGGGCCAGTGACAGCAGCGTATCCTGCTTCGCCATAAATTTCCCTCGCACATCCTGACGTAAGTCAAAGTTGAGCCTCAGCGCCGGCCCGCGCTTTGAGTCCTGCATCACATTGATATTACGCAGGAAAATATGCTGAGGTTTGTTGTGAATCTCCAGCGACGCGCGTTTCATGGTCAGATTGGTGAGAGAGACGAACGAGGGGTTATTGCCTGAAGAGATTTGTATGCCCCGCAGGTTGTTAGCCAGCAGACTGTTGTCCAGCTGTATATTATTCAAGCGGAAGTTTTGTGGTATCGACAAATAGTTACCTTTGATAACACCATAGCCAATTAGCATTCCCGCGCTATTAACCATATCAACACCATCAATAACGAAATTATCACATCCATAGATCGCCACCGTGGCGTTATCTATTCCCGCCTGCTTACTGAAGTCTGGCGTAATATTGCTGGCCTTCACGTTGCGAATAATAAAATGCTTACCGTTTTCGACGTGTATCAGCTGGCGACAGTGGCTGCCGGTGATGTTGGCGACGACAAAGTTCTTCACCGCCTGCTCTTCCGGATAGCCGTTGTCGTAGGTGCTGCCAGCAAGACCAATGCCAATACCCCAGTTCACCTTGCCGTTGGTACAGTCGATATGGTCAATCACGTGATCGGAAATGAGGATATTGCGGTCGTTGATCGCCACATTCCACTCAATGGCATCGCCCTGTAAGTAGCTAAAGCGGCAATGGGTGATGTTCACATCCAGCCACTGGTTATGGTAGCCCTGGCGCAGGATGCCGTAATTAGCCCGCGTGATGGTCAGGCGGGTGAGCGTCAGGTTGCGCAGCGTGTTTTTCTCTTTGCCGCCAATAAAAATCTGCGCTACCGGCCCATAGCCGCTCATCGTAAGCCCGGCAACGGTGCAATCGCCGCCGCGGATATCCAGCGTGATGTTATAAAGACTCGCCTCGCCGCTGCCGATCACCTGGCAGCCTTTTTGCAGGATAAAGCGCCCTCGCCCATTGCCCTTCAGCGCGCCGGCAATGGCCAGCGTCTTCCCCGGCGGCAAAGTTATCGCCGTATTAATGTTATCGCAGACAACCTCTGAAGGAACGCTGACGATATCGGCGGCGCTGAAAGCCGCGTTAAACGCGCGGATCCAGTCACCGTCATGCACAAAGTCGCGAATATCCGCCGTAGTGCGCTTCTCAGCCGCCCGGGCGCTCTTCCCCGAGAGCACCGGCAGCGCTGCGGCAAGCGTTGCGCCTGCGGTCAAAAAATAACGTCGGGTTAAGGTATGCATCGCCCCTCCTCAACAAAGCGTATGCAGCAGGCTGGCAAGCTGCCGGTTGATAACCTGCTGGTTAAATTCAGTTTCCACTTTAGCCCGCGCGCGCGTCAGCACCGGCTGAAGGCTATGGGTATCCATATGCCCTAACGCCTGCAGTTTATCGGCCAGCGCCTGCGCATCATTCTCCGCCACCAGCCAGCCGGAATTGCCGGAATCAATCAGCTCCGGGATACCGCTGTGTTCAGTCGACAACACCGGGATGCCCACCGCCATTGCCTCCATCAGCGCCACCGGAATACCCTCCATGTCGCCGTCAGCACCGGTCACCGAAGGCAGCAGAAAGACATCCGCGGCATCCAGCATCGCTTTAACCTCATGGCTTGGCTTGAACCCGGGCATCTCAACCCGGTCTTCCAGCTGGTACTGCTCGATTAAAGTGCGCAGACGCCGCTCCCACGGCCCGATGCCCAGAATGCAGTAGCGAAAATTCACGCCGCGCGCTTTAAGCTGGCGGCAGGCTTCAATCGCCACGTGCAGCCCCTTTTTCTCGGTTAAGCGGGCGACAGAGATAATCTGCAGGCGCTCATCCGGTGCTTTCAGCGGCCTTAGCGAAAAGCGATCCATATTGACGCCCATCCGCGAAACGCTGATTTTCTCCTCCGGGCAGCCCATCGCCCGCAGGCGCTCCGCCCACAGCTGGCTGATGGGCAGCATCATGTCGCCGCGGCGAAACAGCTGCTGATACTCGCCGGCGTAATGGTTTAAAACCTCACGGCTCGAAATATCAATGCCGTGAAACACGGTAGCGATCTTGCCGCGAATGACGCCCAGTTCACGCAGCTTCGCCGCCGTGACGCCCGCAGGACCAAAATGTGCGATAAACACATCGGCGATATACGGCTGCGGCGTGCGGCTACATATAGAAGAAAGAATCAGATTGCGCGCTTCCTGCCCATACCGACGCACATTTAACGCCCGCCATACGGCAGGGCGATGCAGCCCTCGCAGAGTGCTGCACGCCCGGTAACACAGTTTCTCGCGCGCCGTCGGCGGCTCATCCTGTAGCCAGCGGACTTTGTCCGCCAGCCGATACTGGGTGTAGGCAGCATGCGTATTATTCAGGTCGCCTTTTTGCAAGGCGACGATCTCCACCTCATAGCCCATCTCAATAAAAGCCACGATCTGGTTTAAGACAAACGTCTCTGACGAGAGGGGGAATTTCAGCAGGAAGAAGCTGACTTTCATCGGCCCTCCCGAATACGGTTGAGCACGGACTCAATCATCGCAAAGCCTTTCTGCCGCTCGCCTTCCACCGCCGCAGTAACTTTCTCGCCCAGCGCCGGAAGCTGGTTCAGCATGTCAGCCACCACGCCCTGCATGGATCCATCCAGCAGATGACGAATATCAATAGCCATCTCCGGCATGCCTAGCTGCTGCATAATCCCGGCGGATTTGTGCTCGTAGTTAATCGCAATCGCCGGCGTGCCAAAGTTCATCGAAATAATCGCCGAATGCAGACGGGTACCGATGGTCAGTTCGCAGGAAGCCAGGATCTTGCCGATTTCCACATCGTTCAGTTCATCCATCGCAATATGGAAGTGCTCACGGTTGTTCACGTACTGCGCCATACGCAATGCAACCATGCGATCATCGCGGTTGTAGCGGTCGATACTGGTACAGGTCGAGAGCGCCAGCACCTGATAGCCATCGGCGATTATCCGGTTTACCACCTCGGCGAACGCTTTCTCATAGGCCTGCTGGGTGGTGCCCAGACGCTTATCAAATGGCTCAAGTTCGCGCAGGGTAATCGCCACGGTTTTACGCTGAGCGGTCAGGTTCAGCCAGTGCTGCACCGCATAGTCTGGCGTAAAGCTGTCATTGCGATGTTCCACCAGCCAGGCGGTGTCTACGCCCTGCTCCACTTTGCGGGTATCAATCTGTGCTTTAGCCATCAGCTCCCGGCTTACCGTCTCACGCAGGATCAGCGCATTGGTGCGGCCAAAGACATAGTTCGCCAGTTGGTTAAAGTCCGGATTCTGGAAAGGGCCGACGCTGTGGCCAATCATATAGATGGGTTTGTTTGCCATAAACGCGCACAGCGGGTACTCAAAGTGGGTCAGCCCGTAGAGGTCGACATAGTTCGACCCGCCCACCTGGATAATGGCGTCATAGTTGTCGAGGAAACGCACAAACTCATGGAACTCCGGGGCAATCTCAAAATTGCGCAGCTTACCTTCACCTGTCACCTTCGCCAGCAGGATCTTGTGCTGGAAACGACGGCGCAGCACCTTCTTCACCCGTCCGCTCATGCCCCCCACCGCCTGCTGCTTCTGGCTCAGCTGATACAGCGGATCAGCGATAATCTCACGCCCTTGCAGCCAGGAGGAACTGATCGGGAAACGGCTCATCACGTCCATCTCCACGTCCGGTTGCTGGCGAAGTATGGCGTCAAGCAGGCCACGCATAATGGCGCTATCGCCACGGTTGCCGCAGGTGTGGTTTCCCAAAATAAGTAATTTCATCATGGCCTCATCAAAAGGGGTTCAAGCAAATCAATCAGGAACGCGTAATAACGTTTTCAGTTTTCCGCTCCGACAGAGCGGTCTTTTAAGTTCAAGCAACAGGCTGTCACGCGACAGCATGATGACCAGCACGAAGCTCGCCACGCCCGCCAGCACCTGTAAGGCCAGCAGCGCCGAAAGCGAAACGCTGCCCTCAAGCCCCCGGCCCACCGCATAGCTGGTTATCAGCGTTGGCAAAGAGAGGCGGAACGGTAGCCACAGGCTCAGCAGGTAATCCCGGTATCCCGGCCCCAGCACCGGTTTAATCATCACGAAGTAGCTGAGGATGGTGTTGATGATTTGTACCAGCAGGAAGCCGAGCGTCACCCCCATGGCGCCGCCGAGCTGGCCGCCGATAATCACCGCGGGAATAAACAGGAAGGTTTTGAAGATGTTGAACTTAAAGCTGATGTCTACCCGCGCTTTTGCCATCAACAGCGAACCAATAGGATTCCCCACCGAGCGCAGCAGCCCCACTATGCACAGCAACTGAAGGATGGGCACGATGTGCGCCCATTTCTCACCAAACACCAGCGGCACAAAGTTGTTGCTGACCACCATCAGCCCCAGCAGCGCCGGGAAGTTGATAATCCCCACCACCGACAGCAGCTTGTAGAAGTTCACCCGCAGCTTATCGGTATCGTCCTGAATCTTGGCAAATGCCGGGAACAGCACGCGGGTGATGATCGGATTGAGCTTCATCGGCGGCACCACCGCCACGTTGTACGCCAGGTTATAGCCCCCCGCGACGCTGGCGCCGAGAATACGCGCCAGGGTCAACGTCGAAAGGTTAGTGTTGACGTAGTTGATGATGCTGTCAGCCGTCAGCCACGCGCCAAAACGCAGGTTCGGCATCACCGAGGCCAGCGAAAAATGCAGGCCCGGGCGGTAGATTTTGCGGCCAAAATAGCCAAACAGCAGTGTACGTACGGCGCTGTTCACCAGGTAACCCAGGATCGCCGTCATCGCCAGCGGCCAGAAACAGGCGCTAACGACCGTAAAGGTAAAGCCAGACAGCACCGCCGCCGTCTCAATGGAGCCAATTTTGTTGAACTCCAGCTCTTTTTGCATCAACGCGCGGAACTGCTGCCCGTGGGGGATCACCACAAACGCCAGCGACAGCGCCTTAATCAACGGTGCCAGGTCCGGGTTATGCAGCAGGCGGGCGATGGTATCGCTTAACAGAAATACCGCCACAAACACAACAATCCCCAGCCCCACGTTCAGCCAGTAGAGCGTCGTCAACTCAAGCTGACTGATTTCCTTGCGCTGAATAATCGAGTTGGCAATGCCAAAATCCGACAGCGTGTCCGCCAGCGCGATAATCACCAGCGACACGGTCAGCAGGCCAAACTGGTGGCCATCGAACAAGCGTGCCAGCACGGTCATCTGCGCCAGCCCCAGGCCAATAATCACCACCGTCGCCATCGCCGACCACTTCGCGCCGTTGAGGGTTTTCTGTCTCAGGCTCATGTCACGTCCTCAATAGGCAGCTTTGTTGACAAAGCCTTTAAACACCGTCAGGAAAACAATCCTGATATCGAGCCACAGGCTCCACTCGCGGATGTATTCAAGGTCGAACTCCACCCGTTTTTCCATTTTTTCCAGGGTATCGGTTTCCCCGCGCCAGCCGTTGATCTGCGCCCAACCGGTAATGCCGGGCTTCACTTTGTGGCGCAGCATGTAGCCTTCAATCAGCTGACGGTACTGCTCGTTATGCGCCACCGCGTGTGGGCGTGGGCCAACGATGGACATACCGCCGGTGAGTACGTTGATAAACTGCGGCAGTTCATCCAGCGAAGTACGGCGCAGGAAGTTGCCTACGCGGGTCACGCGCGGGTCGTTTTGCGTCGCCTGCTTAACCACCTTGTCGTTCTCCATCACCCGCATGGAGCGAAACTTCCACACTTTGATGGGCTTACCGTCCATGCCGTAGCGAGTCTGGCGGAAGATAATCGGCCCCGGCGAGCTCAGCTTCACCGCCAGCGCAATGCAGGCCAGCGCGGGCGAAATCAGCAGCAGAATGCACAGCGCCAGGACAATATCCTCCAGCCGCTTGATGAGGCGGTTCACGCCGGACAGCGGCGTGTCGTACAGCGGTACCAGCGGAATACCGTTCACCACCTCAACCCGTGAATGCAGAATGTTGAAGGTGAAGACGTCGGGGATCAGCAGCACTGAGCAGGTGGTATCGGCCAGATCGCGCACCAGATGCTTAATCTGGCACTCTTCCTGCATCGCCATCGAGATATAAACGTTGTGGATTTTGCCGCTACGCGCGTCGTCGCGCAGCTGCGCCAGGTTGCCCATCCAGTCGGCATTCACGCCGCCCGGCTTCGCATCGTAATAGCTGCCAATCACCTCGTAGCCCAGCCACGGCTGATTGCGGAAGCTCTCCAGCAGCGCCTGCCCTTCCGGCAGATCGCCCGCCACCGCGACATAGCGGGTGTTATAGCCACGGTGGCGCAGCACCCCCGCGCCGTAGCGAATAAACACCCGGCTGGCCAGCATGCCGATGGTGCTCAGCAGGTACCACGCCAGCCACATGCCGAAGTTGGTATTAAAATCATCGTTAAAGGCCAGCAGCCCGGCGGCAAACACCAGACTCAGCGTCCAGTTTTGCAGCAGCAGCAGCAGTTCGGTCGTCATGCGCACGCCGCGCCACGAACGGTAGAAATCGGTAATGCCGCCAATCACCTGGAAAACGACCAGCGTCACCAGCGCCATCAGCAGATGCAGGTACAAAAACGGCAGCGCGACGGCTTTGCACACCAGCCACAGGCCACCCAGCATGATGGTGATGTCAGAAAAACGCTGCACCATGGAGATTAACGATGCATTCGTTTTAGCTCGTTCGCGCTTTTTTAGAGTCGTCATCGTTGGTCCTATTCGTCATTTTCCCCTCACCCTGCTCCTCTCCCCAAAAGGGAGAAGGAATAGTCGGCTTTCTCCTTCGCCCCTTTGGGGAGAGGGCCGGCGTGAGGGGCAATAATTACTGATTAAGCAGCGCCAGAATGTCCTGCGTTCGCGCCTGCATCAGCGGCGTATTCCCGCGGGACTCCACGTTCAGGCGCACCACCGGCTCGGTGTTGGAGGAGCGCAGGTTGAAGCGCCAGTCGGCAAACGCCAGGCTGATACCGTCGGTGCGGTCAATTTCCAGCGCGCTGCCGGCAAAATGCGCTTCGACGCGGGCGATGGCTTCCGACGGTGCCACCAGTTGGCTGTTGATTTCACCGCTGGCCGGAAACGCCGCCATGCGATCGCGTACCAGCTCGCCGAGGGTTTTGCCCTTCAGGCACAGCAGCTCGCTCACCAGCAGCCATGGGATCATGCCGCTGTCGCAGTAGGCAAAGTCGCGGAAGTAGTGATGGGCGCTCATCTCGCCGCCGTACACTGCGTCGTCCTGTCGCATGCGTTCTTTAATAAAGGCGTGGCCGGTCTTCGACATGACCGGCGTACCGCCCGCCGCCGTGACCACATCCACGGTGTTCCACGACAGTCGCGGGTCGTGAATAATCCGTGCGCCGGGGTGCTTCTCCAGAAACGCTTCCGCCAGCAGGCCAACAATGTAATAGCCCTCAATAAACTGCCCTTTTTCGTCAAACAGGAAGCAGCGGTCGAAATCACCGTCAAAAGCGATGCCCATATCGGCGCCGTACTTAATCACCGCCTCGCGGGTATCGGCGCGGCATTCCGGCAGCAGTGGATTAGGAATGCCGTGCGGGAAGGTGCCATCCGGCGCGTTGTGTACTTTTATCAGGCTTACCGGCACGTTGAGTGCAGCGAAGCGCGCCTCCAGCGCATCAATCACCGGGCCCGCCGCACCGTTGCCGGAATTCACCACCAGCTTGAGCGGGGTGAGATTCTTAACGTCGATATAGCCCAGCAGGTGATCAATGTAGGCATCCCGCAGATCGATTTTGCGATAGCTGCCACGCGCGGCAGGGTTCACTGGCGGAAAGTCGTTGGCCTCCGCCAGGCGCTGCACGTCGCGCAGGCCGGTATCTCCGCTGATCGGGCGCGCGCCCTCGCGCACCAGCTTCATCCCGTTGTAATCCATAGGGTTATGGCTGGCGGTGACTTCAATGCCGCCGTCAATGCCAAGGTGGAAGGTGGCAAAGTAAATCTCTTCGGTGCCGGACAGGCCAATATCCAGCACGTCGACGCCCGCATCACGCAGGCCGTTAGCCAGCGCCAGCTTCAGCGCTTCGCTGGTCAGGCGCACGTCACCGCCCAGCACGATCGTTTGCGGTTTCAGGTATTCACCGCAGGCGCGGCCAATACGCCAGGCGATGTCTTCATTCAGCTCTTCGCCAAGCTTGCCGCGAATGTCGTAGGCTTTAAAACAGGTTAATTTTTTCATGTTGTACCTTTTGTAGGTAATAGAGCACCTGTCCAACCGTATGAATGGACATAAACTTAATTAACTATTCTGGAGAAGATGAAAAACTATTTAATCAAATTTAATTACAGATAATCACTCGTGGAAAATCTTACAATATCATCTTCTTCAAGATATGTTCCTGAACGAACTTCAATCATTTCAAGGGGTACTTTACCCGGATTAAGAAGACAATGAGCCGTTCCCTGTGGGATATAAATAGATTGGTTCTCACATAATAAATGGGTACTACTATTAATAGTTACCTCTGCTGTACCCGCCACAATAATCCAATGCTCTGCACGATGATGATGCATCCGCATTTCAAAGCCACTTCCAGGTTTAACTGTGATTCGTTTAACCTGGTAGCGATTTCCATCATCTATCGAGTCATATTTGCCCCAAGGGCGGTAAACCTCACGGTGAATATGATGCTCATTTCTGCCTTCAGCTTTGATTCTTTCAACGATCTTTTTTACATCCTGAACTTCGCTTTTGTTGGCAATCAATACGGCATCTTTCGTTTGTACAACAATGAGATCTTTCACCCCTACGGTCGTTACCAAACCAGACTCAGCATATACATAGCTATTTTCGGTGTTATGGCTGATCACATCGCCGTGCTGGACATTGCCCTCAGAGTCATGATGGCTAATTGCCCAAAGGGACGACCATGAGCCGACATCGCTCCATCCCACGTTCATAGGCAACACCACAGCATCACTCGTTTTTTCCATAACGGCATAATCGATTGATTCATCAGGGCACATCTCAAAAGCCATTTTATCCACGCGGATAAAGTCATTATCAATTTCGGCGTTAGCCACGGCCTCCTGGCATGCCTGTAAAATATCCGGTCGATATTTTTCCAACTCCTCCAGATAACGCCTGGCCTGGAATAAAAACATACCGCTATTCCAATAGTAATTCCCACTTGATAGGTATCTTTCTGCCGTTTTCTGATCGGGTTTTTCAACAAAAGCCGCAACATCAAACGCTACAGAATCCACGTTTATTTCTGTACTATTAACATCGCCACGAAGAATATATCCATATCCTGTTTCTGGGGCATCGGGAACTATGCCAAAGGTAACTAATTTACCATTTTCAGCCAATGGAATTGCAGAGTTCACTGCGTCCTGAAATGCTTTTCGTTCCTCCACAACATGGTCTGCTGCAAGAACAAGCAGCAATGGGTTATGGTCAGGTTCGTTTTTACACGCTATCAATGCGGCTAAAGCAATAGCTGGAGCAGTATTACGAGCTGCTGGCTCAAGAATCACATTTCCGGTTAATTGGCCTACATTCTGTAATTGCTCCGCAGCAATAAAACGGTGTTTTTCATTACAAATAACAAACGGTGGTACGCAGTCTAATCCATGCAGTCGACCGATCGTCGATTGAAGCATAGACCCCTCGCCATTAATGCTTAAAAATTGCTTGGGATATAGCGTTCTGGATAATGGCCATAATCGACTCCCGGAACCACCAGCAATGATAATTGGATAAAGTTTATTCTGATTCATAATCATTCCTGCATATCCGAAATAAATTTATTAAGAATGCTTTCCTTATCGAAGGCATTCTCTGCATAGGCTTGAGCGACAGTATTATTTACAGGGTATTTCAATGCCAATTCGATACCGTGGATCAACGCGTCAACGGATTCTGGTTCTACGCACACCGCAATACCGGGATGTTTTTGACAAAGGAGTCCAAGTTCAGTGTCTGATTCTGCAGTAATCACAGAATTACCGCCAACAGCTAAAATATTAGTCAATTTCGAAGGCAACACAGCATCAGCAGCACCTCGCCGCTGAATAATCAAATGGCAATCCGCCATTTTAAGTAATGCGGGTAAAAATTCATAAGGTTGTAGCGGATAGAATTTAACATTTGTCAATTCACGATCAGCAACCATTTTTTCAATTTTATTTTTACCGCCTCCTTCACCAACAATAACAAATACCCACGGTGTATCCAGCTTACGCGCAGCAGCCTCAACGATAATTTCCATACCCTGTTTTTCGCCGATATTTCCAGAATAAAGAATTATCTTTTTATTTTTTGGAAGATTAAGCTGTTGCCTCATTGATTCAATATCGGTTGAACAAACCTGACGGAAGCGCGAAACCTCAGTCCAATTAGGAAAGAAAATGATTTTGTCTTGCGGCACACCTTTATCTTGTGCCTTTCTCATCATGGCATGAGAGATAGTTGAAATATAATCGACGCCAAGTAAACCAGTACGTTCAAACGCGCTGGCAAGACGTGCCATATTTCCTGTCTTTCTCTTTCCTGAAAATCGCAGTCCGATCATCGCGTCAACCTCATAATCCTGAATATGTAATAAGGTTTTCGCGCCCGTTAGCTTAGCCAGAAGACGCATCCCCGGAGTACAAAACAACGTTGGTATGACGCCGATAATCAAGTCAGGTTTCCAGCCTCGTTGTGCCAGTAATGGGAAGATGCTGCTTACTGCAAAACTGCTGAGATGTAACATCCGCTTCAGCATTGTTAGCTTTTTCGGGACATAAATCGGGCATCTCCAGACAATAGAATCGCCTTCCTCGCGACGATACTGCCATGAAGAATACGCCTGATGTACACGCCACTCTGGATAATAAGGCGGGGCTGTAATAACACGTACATCATGCCCTTTATTTACCATCCATTCGACCATCTCCCCGGTATACTTGCCGATCCCAGTAAGTTCCGGTGAATAATTGATGCCATACACAAGAATCTTCATAGTCCAAATACCTGATGCTGAAGATTTTTATCAAAATAGGCCCGCGTATTCTCATGAACGTTCTCATCGGTAAGCAACTCTGCGGCAGTCATCCACCGCCATGAATCATGCTGACCCGACGGAAAGTACCTCTGTCCGGTATTAATTTTAAGACGAAAGCCAAGCACAATATAATGAGTAGTAAACTCAGAAGAAGAAAAATTATCATTATAAAAATGCTGCCATACCCCAAAAAAATTTCCATCTAAAATAGAAAATCTTTGATTTAATTCCTCTTCGGCAAGACGAGTGAAGGCAAAACTTAGATCTTCATCTTTTAACACTCTACCGCCAGGAACAAACCAATACCCTTGAGCAGGTCTATTTTTTCTTCGGCCAACAAGAAATTCTCCTTGTTCATTTTCAAGAATAAAATCAATTGAAATAAGAGGGGTTTTTCTGACAACCTGTGAAAACTCTTCTGGATTAAGAAACATTACTCCCCCCTGAATTGATGCTGATTATCAAGGAACCATCGGTAGGTTAAGATGAGCCCCTGTTCAAGAGCAATCTCATGATGCCAACCCAATTTTCTAAGACGGCTAACATCAAGTAGTTTACGTGGCGTGCCATCAGGCTTAGAAGGATCAAATTTAATTTCACCTTGAAATCCTACTACTTTCGCAATGGTGTCCGCGAGTTCGCGGATCGTACAATCTTCGCCAGTGCCAACATTTACATGTGACAACATCGGATTTGTTTGTTCCTGCCAAACTTCATCATCAAGTTCCATAACGTGAATACTTGCTGCCGCCATATCGTCAACATGCAAAAATTCACGCATTGGTTTTCCACTTCCCCAAACCACCACGGTCTTATCGTTACGGTACACCGCGTCATGAAAACGACGTAATAGTGCAGGAATCACATGAGAATTATGTAAGTGGAAGTTATCATTTTGCCCATACAGATTTGTTGGCATCACCGAGCGATAATCTCGACCATATTGGCGATTGTATGATTCACATAATTTTATCCCGGCAATTTTAGCAATTGCATAAGGCTCATTTGTGGGTTCTAACGTTCCTTGTAGAAGTTCGCTCTCCTTGATCGGCTGCTCCGCAAATTTAGGATAAATACATGAAGAACCAAGAAAAAGAAGTTTCTGAACATTAAAACTATGCGCCGCATGGATAATATTATTTTCCATCATCATATTTTCATAGATGAAATCTGACGGATAAGTATTATTAGCCATAATCCCACCCACCTTTGCCGCTGCAAGGTATATTTCATCCAACTGTTCGCTCGCGAAAAACTCATTCACAGCGCGGGTGTCCAATAGATTAAGTTGCTCACGACTGCGTACAACAAGCTCTATATCTTCACGTTCAGAAAGTTGTCGATAAATAGCAGATCCCACCATGCCGCGATGACCAGCGATATAAACACGTTTCTTATTCATAATCAGCTCCCTACCGCAATCGCAACGTCATAACCATGTGACTTTAAGAGTGAGTATTTCTTCGCCGCCTCAAGATCCTTAGCCACCATTTCAGACACCATTTCCTGCACGGTCGTTTCCGGCTTCCAGCCCAGCTTCTCATGCGCTTTGGTTGGGTCGCCGAGCAGGGTTTCCACTTCCGCCGGACGGAAGTAGCGTGGATCGACCGCCACCATCACATCACCCGTCTTCACGCCCGGCGCATCATGGCCAGTCACGGAAACCACGATGCCTTTCTCTTCAACGCCCTTCCCTTCGAAGCGCAGTTTGATGCCCAGCTGAGCCGCCGCCATTTCGACAAACTGACGTACCGAATACTGCACGCCGGTGGCAATCACGAAATCTTCCGGATGGTCCTGCTGCAGCATCATCCACTGCATTTTGACGTAGTCTTTCGCGTGGCCCCAGTCACGCAGGGAATCCATGTTGCCGAGGTACAGGCACTTCTCCAGCCCCTGAGCAATGTTGGCAATCGCGCGGGTGATTTTGCGGGTGACGAAGGTTTCGCCGCGGCGCGAAGATTCATGGTTAAACAGAATGCCGTTACAGGCGTACATGCCGTAGGATTCACGGTAGTTGACGGTGATCCAGTAGGCATACAGTTTGGCCACCGCATACGGCGAGCGCGGATAAAACGGCGTGGTCTCTTTCTGCGGAATTTCCTGCACCAGGCCATACAGCTCAGAGGTTGATGCCTGATAGAAACGGGTTTTCTTCTCCAGCCCCAGGAAGCGAATCGCCTCCAGCAGGCGCAGCGTTCCCATGGCATCCACATCGGCAGTATATTCCGGAGACTCGAACGACACGGCGACGTGGCTCATCGCCCCAAGGTTATAGACTTCATCCGGCTGGACTTCTTGCAAAATACGCGTCAGGTTGGAGCTGTCGGTTAAATCGCCGTAGTGCAGATGGAACTTCGGATTGCTGCTGTGCGGATCCTGATAGATGTGATCGACACGTTCGGTATTAAAGGAGGAAGCACGGCGCTTGATCCCGTGAACTTCATAGCCTTTCTCCAGCAGCAGTTCCGCCAGATAAGAACCGTCTTGCCCCGTTACGCCGGTAATAAGTGCAACTTTTGACATGCTATTTTCCTCAATTTGTCCCGTTTAGGGATTCACTTTCTCTACGCGCTCACGCGTAACCACTGCGGGATTGCCACGGCAAATCGTATTTGCCGGTAGCGATTTAAATACACTGCTGCGGGCACCGACGATCGTGCCATGGCCAATCGTTATACCGGGTGCGACAAAAACATCCGTTGCCAGCCAGCATTTTTCACCGACCACAATTGGCGCAGCGTTAATATCAAAATGCGCGCTTTGATAATCATGACTGCCGGTGCATAAATAACATTTTTGCGATACGACCGAATTCGCCCCAAGGGTAATGTTCCCAAGGGTATATAACACCGCGTCATCCCCCACCCAGGCGTAATCACCAATGGTTAATTTCCACGGATAGGTAATTTTCACCGACGGGCGAATCACTACGTTTTTTCCTATTTTCGCGCCAAACAGGCGTAATAAAAATGCACGCCAGCGATACAGAATCTGTGGCGACCACGCAAATAATGTTGCCTGTACCGCCCACCAGATTTGAACTTTAATGCCCCCGGCACCGCGAAAACCTTTCGGTACTGAAAATCCTGATAATTCCTGCATCCTGACCCCTTATGCTTTGTGATATAAGGCTTTGGTTTTACCGGTCGTGCGCAGGCGTAATAAATATGATAATTCCGTCAACAGCGTCGGCATTCGCAATATATCGCGCTGTACCTTTTTGGCATCCTGGCACAGTTGCATATTATTCGTGGTGGAAACACCGCCCATGGAAAATTCGGACACCAGCCCTTTAATACGCTTAAAGGTATAGCCTGATTTATACATCCGGGCAGCCAGCGCATAGTCAGAAGAAACGCGGTACTGCACATCGTACGGATAATGTTGTAAGCCACGCAGCGGGAAGAAAATCGCCTGATGGCTCGCCGGTAGGCTGTGATAAATGTACCAGCCGCGCTTTGCGCTGCGCCGGATACGATGACCGTCGCCGAAGTCCAGCATCGCGTCGCCGAGGTACATCGCATCATCGTTTTTAGCGCGCAGCTGGCGGACAAACTGCGAAACGTCAGGATGGAAACTGTCGCCGGAGTTCAGGAACAGAACAAACTTGCCCTGCGCCATGCGGATGCCTTTATTCATCGCATCGTACAGCCCTTTATCCGGCTCGCTGACGTAGCGTAATCGGTACTGGCCATTGCGTTTCTCAAGAAATTCCGCCGTCCCGTCCTGTGAGCCGCCGTCGACGACAATCCACTCAAAGGTGAGGCTCGGATCGTTCGCCAGATGCGCCAGCGAACGCCAGGTTTTGACCACTCCGTCTACGTTACGAAACGCCACGGTTACCACGCTCAACAACATGTTTCACCTCATCGACTGTCGGCAATATTCAGCGCTTTACGCAGAATAAAAGGACAAACAATTAAAAATGCATATTCCGGGCTAAATATCGAACCGGTAAAAAACAACGATATCGGCGTAAAAAGATACAGCTGCACAGAAAAATTACGATTATTCCCAAATGCGTTAATGAACATTTTAAAGACGTAATATAGATAACCGGCAGTTAATACCACAGCAAACCAGGAAAAATAAATCATTAACAGATACAAACCATTGTCTATGGTTTTACCGACATCCGCACCGTTAAATATTCCGAATGATGCCACATATTCGTAAAGTGAACCAAAACGCACAACCCCATCAACGCTGGTTAATGAATAGCCGACCATCACCAGCGGACCTATAATACGATAATATGACGATGAGCCTTCCGTACCCAAATCGCCAATACGTTCCGCAATATACGGGAACGCAAATACCAGGCCGATAAAAAACGCCCCTAATGAGATAATCGCCAGCGGTAACTTTTTCTTAATCGCCTCTTTGTTCAGATACTGAAAAGCCCACTCAAGCAGGTAAAACAGAATAAATGTCATTACCCCTGAAAAGGACCCGGAAAGAATTATCCCTGCCAGAATCATAGCATCAGACTTTGGCGTTTTGATACCAAACTGTTTGATGCAGAGCCAAATTGAGATTAATGCCAGAGCGAAGAATGCGGGTTCAAAATATAGCGCAGTGGTTCGCTTTCCGCCGAATTTGATAAAATTCAGAACATAGCTATTGCTGTAAATAAGATATTTGGAAATTGTCGCAATCAGGCTGCTGCCGCCGGTTAAAATAATCTGCGCCATCTCCAGCGCCGCCAGCATCACCACCAGGGTAATCACCACGTAAAAGAAGCGCAGAATTTTGCGGTGGTTATGCGGTGAAATGGTTTTAAAGCGAATGCTCCAGACCATACCGATGATAATCACGATATAGACAAACAGCATCGTCGACGTGACGTACTTACCGGGATCCAGCGATTGGCCAAAGGCGTAGTTGAACAGCGTGAGCGCGACGCCGATACCAAGGGCAATCATCAGCTTTTTGAGATTGATGCGCTCAACAAACAGCAGCAGCAGCGCCGGCAGAAAGGTCACGATGGTAATCGGGAAACTTTCCCCGAGCTGCGCCAGCTTGACGTTGACCAGCAAGTAAATAAGCGGCAGCAGCAGATAGCTACAGACTCTGATAGAACGAGACATATTCCTCCAGCATCTGTTGTCCGCTATAGGCCTTGCGGCTGCGCGCGCTAAAGTTTTCCAGTGACGTGCCAAAGATGGATTCGGCGATCTCCGCTTTCGGCTGCTGCACCAGCGTCAGTACGTCGGTCTCATCCACCGTTCGGCCACCGGATTTCGCCAGCACCTCTTTTGCCGCCTCGCTGTGGGTGGCAATCACCGGCACGCCGATGGACAGTGCTTCGCACAGAATCAGCGGGTAGTTATCCACCCGCGAACTGAACAGCAGTGCGTCCAGTGGATTCAGTTCACTCATTAGCTGACGCTTATCGGTCAGAAAGCCGTGGTTCACCACGTTACTGCCGGAAAACGGCGAGAATTTGCCGAAGGTATGCACCTCGACCTTGTCGCCAAGGGCGATGATGTCACGCACCAGCTGCTGGTTCGTTTTACCGTCATAACGCAGATCGTGGGCCACCACGGCGATTTTAGGACGCGATGAATGGCGTTTTACCGGCGTCAGCTCGGCCAGAATGGCCTCAGTGGCAACATCGATACCGTTATTAATAATCTGGCAGCGCCCGATACCGTAGAGGCCGTTAAATGCATCGGCAACGTGCTGGCTGGGTGAAATAAAGCGGCAGCCGAGCGCCAGCATCTGGCGGAATAGCCGGCGTTTTTCCTCTACCTGCTGATGCGCACGGTCGACCTTCACCGGCGGATAGTTGCCGAGCGTCGGGCACTTCTGACAGCCGGTTTTCCAGCCATCACAACCATCGGTAAACGCGCAGCGCCCCGTAACGCTCCAGTGATCGTGCAACGTCCAGATAAGCGTGACATCGCGTTTATGCGCCCTCAACCGGGTGCAGAAGTTCACCACCTCCGCCAGATTCAGCCAGTAGCTGTGCATCACGTGAAAATGCAGCACCACCGGCCCTTCGATTTCGCTCACCTGGCGATACAGATTGTTCAGGTTGCCGAACAGATCGCGGTTAAACAAACGGAACAGCGCCAGGTTCGCCATCGACGTTAGTCGCCCGGTCTGCTTGACCACCTGCGGATAACAATCGTGGCTCACGCTCTTTTTGCCGCCCTTGCCGTAACCGTAGATAAATTTCGACGCCAGCCCCTGGCGCAGCGCGCGCTGATGCAAATCCAGCGCTACGCCCGCCGCACCGCCTTCGGCCAGGCGGACGTTAAATTGCATAATTTTCATTTGATGACCTTGACTCGCGCTTTTTCGCCGGTAACCAGCGCGTGGTCGGGAATGTCGTCCAGCACGACGCTCCCCGCGCCAATAGTGACGTGATTGCCAACGGTGATGCCACCAATGATGACCACGTTGGCCCCCAGCTCGACGCCGTTGCCGAGCGTCGGACAGGCCAGGCTTCCCGGACCTCGATTGCCGAGGGTGACGCCATGGCGGATGGTGAAATCGTCGCCGGCCACGACGTTTTTATTGATAACCACCGCGTAGCCATGGTGGATGGTGAAACGTCGGCCGATGGTCGCTGCCGCCTGAATTTCGTAACCAAACACACATTCGGTTATCAGCCGATACAGCACCAGCACCGGCGCGGCCCACAGGTTGTTGAGGATGTTTTTTTTGCGCCACACCGAGCAAAAGTGGGCGATGCGATAGGCGATAACCATGCCGCACGGGCGCAGGCTCCAGCCGTTTGCGCGTAAATCTTCCAGTAGCATTATTTACTCCGCAGTCCGTCAACCCAGCGCTTTCCGTTACGTACCGACAGCAGCGTCAAAAACGTTTTCCATGTCATGCGTTTATTACGAATCTGATACAGCGTAAACAGCTGATATTTCTTGCTGGCGCGGTCAAACCTGGCTTTGTGTTTGCGGTAGAAACGGAAGTAGCCCGAGAACTTCTTCGGCGAAGAGGTAATCTGCATTTCGCCGTGATTAATGTGCAAAATCTGCGTTGCCGCTTCAATTTTCCACGGCTCGCCGTAGGCCATGACCATGCGCAGAAAGATGTCATAGTCCTGCGCCGCCTTGAGTTCAGTATCAAAAAGGCTCTCTTTAAAACGCCAGGCCCAGCTAAACACCTGATTACCTACGATGTTGCGCTTATAGAACAGCTGACGGGAGAACGGCGACTTGGGGTACAGCGGCAGGCTGGCCGGCTGCGAGTAAACTTCGCCTTCGCAGACGTAGTCATTGGCATATAAAAACGCGTGATTCATCAGCTGATGCTTATGCTCAAGGAACAGCGACAGTCGGTTCGGCGTCCATTCATCATCGTCGTCGATGCCGGTAATAAACTGCCCTTTGGCCTGCAGAATTGCCTGATTGCGCACCGCGCAGGCGCCGCTGTTAATGGCGTTACGCGTATACTGCACGCGGCTATCGTTTAGCCCGTCAACGTATTGCTGGAGCTGCTCATACTGGCTGGAACAATCATCGACGATAATCATTTCCCAATGGGGGTAGTCCTGGCGGAGAACCGATTTGATGGCGCGAATCGCCAGCTGCTGTCGGTTCCAGGTCGGCATATAGATAGAGATCAACGGGTTGTCTATTGTCATGGTATATCCCTGAATAGGCAGTTGAGCGGTTATTCCCCTCACCCTGGCCCTCCCTCCACAGGGGTAAGGGTCGGGATGAGAGGGAAAAGACTATTTCGAATCCGACTGATACTCATACTCGTAGTAGCCGTAATCCTGATAACCGGTGGCACGGCGGAAGATCGAGTTAAGAATCACCCCTTTTACGACAATGCCGTTTTGCTCAAAGCGGCTCAGGCTGGTCTCCACCTCTTTCAGCGTGTTTACCGCGTAGCGCGTCACCATCAGCGTGGTGCCCGCATGGCGGCCCACGATAGCGGCATCGGTTACGGCAAGAATCGGTGGGGTATCAATCAGCACCAGATCGTAGTTCGCACTCGCCCATTTCAGCAGTTCGCTAAAACGCTCGGCCATCAGCAGTTCAGACGGATTCGGCGGGATCTGTCCACGCGGCACGAGGTCAAGATTTGTGACCGCGGTTTTCTTCACGCAGTGCTCAATCGCCGTTTTGCCCACCAGCACCTCTGAAAGGCCGTTATCATTAGCGGTGCCAAGCAGCTCGTGGGCGTACCCTTTACGCATATCGCAGTCGATCATCAGTACCCGTTTATGGGTCTGGCTAATGACCGCCGCCAGGTTGGCGCAGACGAAGGTTTTACCGATAGACGGGCTGACCCCGGTCATCATCAGCACGTTGTTAGACGCCTGCATCATGGCGAAATGCAGACTGGTACGCAGGCTGCGGATGGCCTCAATCGCCAGATCGGTCGGGTTGCCCACCGCCAGCAGTTGGCTTTGTTTGTAGCGCTTCACGCCGTTCACGCTTTTGACGCTATCGCGCGATTTCTGCCATTCCGACAGCGGGATGCTCGCATAGACGTTGATACCGCGCTCTTCCAGCGCCTGCGGGCTTTCAATCCCTCGGTTAAACAACGAGCGCAGCAGTACGCCGACAATCGACAGCATCAGGCCGAGAATAATACTGCCCAGAACGATCAGCGCTTTCTTCGGCTTCACAACCCCCGGCTGAGCGATCGCCGGATCGACGATGCGCACATCGCCGACGGTGCTGGCGCGGGTAATTTTCAACTCCTGCTGTTTATTCAGCAGCTGCATATAAACCTGTTGACCAGACTCGACGTCGCGGGTCAGGCGTACGATTTCCTGCTGGGTTTTCGGCATTGCCGTCACCCGTTTGCTCAGCTTCGCCTTTTCTTCTTCCAGCGCACGGCGCTTTTCCAGCAAAGTACGGTAGGCCGGGTGAATACGGGTATAAAGCTTGGAGATTTCCGCTTCGCGGAAGGTCAGTTCGTTCAGTTGGGCATCGATGTTAACCATCGAGTCCAGCACCGACTTCGCCTCCAGCGGCAGGTCAACGGAGTCTTTCTGCTGACGGTAGGCGTTGAGCTTGTTCTCCGCGACATCCAGCTGACTGCGCACCTGCGGCAGCTGGACTTCAAGGAACTCGAGACTTTTGGCCGCTTCTTCCGATTTACGTGCCACGTTTTGCGCGACATAGTTATGGGCGATGGTGTTGAGGATGTCGCGGATCCGATCCTTATCCTCCCCCACCATCGTCAGCGTCAACACGCCGGAATCTTTGCCATCTTCCGTCACGCTCAGGCTGTTTTGCAGCGTGTTAATCATCCCCAGCGTGGAGTACTTAGTGACGGTAAAACGCGCGCCCTCACGGGCGGTAATCCCGGCGACTACCAGCGATACACCATCTTTATTTAACGCTTCCCCCACTTTGCCCTCTGCGCTAAAGCCGTCATCATTGCTCAAGCGGTAGGCGGTGGGGCTCAGGACTTCCAGCGTAAACGTGCTGTCGGCCATCGCGACCGGACGATTGAAGGTCGTGACTTTCACCGTCTCATTCTGGCGTCCCATCAACCGCTCCCACCCGGCCCCGATGACAGGCAAGGTGTTCTTGCTGACCGCGATGTCCAGATCCAGATCGTCAACGGTTTTGCCCAGCACCAGGCGGGAGGTAATCATCTGGATTTCCGCCTCAGAGGCCGGGGGTTTGCTGGTCAGCGCGTTGCTGATATCCTGCACCAGCGCGCTGCCCTGATTTTGTTCAATACGCACCAGCGCATCGGCGCTGTAAATCGGCGTCGCGAACAGGGTGTAGATAATCGCCGCCACGGCAAACGCCGCGGTAACGCCAATAACCCACCACTTTCCCTCAACAACGGTGCCCACCAGGCGGCCAATATCAATTTCATCACCGCCCGAAGCCGGCGGACTTATCTGTTTTACTTTATCTGTCATGGTTATCCCTGCTGAGCTTTCAGTGCCTGCGCCCACTGGCTGGCAGACCTGTCGAGTAACTGGTACACCGCTTCAAACGCCTCCAGGCTTTTGCGATACGGATCGGGAATTTCGCGTTCGTTATCCCAATGCCCAAACAGCATCACTTTGCCGCGCATCTCGGGCGCCATTTCATGCAGGGTGGCAACGTGACGTTTCTCCATCGCCAGAATCAGATCGTAATCCCGACACATGCGCCCGGAGAGCTGCCGCGCACGGTGCCCCTCAAGTGAAACCGCATGTCCGGCCGCAACGCTGGCGGCACGCTCATCCGCCGCTTTGCCCACCAGCGCCCCCAGCCCCGCCGACTCGATGGTCATCGTCGGCAGATGACGGCGCAACAAGCGTTCCGCCGTCGGGGAACGGCAGATGTTCCCCACGCACACCACAAGAATTTTGTTAAACATGATGGTTACCAGGTATGAATGTCTTTCGCCGTGTCGGTCATGTAGCGAACGCCACTGATGGTCGGCAACAGTTGGTTGATCAGACGGTTCCAGCGGGCAACCGGTGCGGTCGTGACGTAAACCACGTCGTAAGGCTGCAGCACAAAGTTAGTCGCCATCACCAGCGAGGTCGCATCGGACATATCAAGCTGATAAATATTGGCCATTTTGCCGCCGTTACCCGCTTTGGTTGGACGAATCACGAAGATGCCGCTGGCGTCGGAGGTGGTCAGGTCGATCCCCTCGGCCTGGCCAAGCGCTTCGGTCAGCGTCATGCCGCTGAAGTCCATTTTGAGCGTGCTCTGTTTTTTCACTTCGCCCATCACGAAGACTTTCAGATCATCGTTGCGCGGGACGAACAGAATATCGCCCGGGTAAAGCAGCCGGTTCTGGCTCAGATCGCCGTTTTGCATCAGCGCCTGTACCGAGATGCGCTGCTCTTTGCCGTCATGCGTCAACACCACGTTGCGCCAGTCCGCCAGCTCGCTCAGTCCGCCCGCGGCGTTAAGCGCATCCAGTACGGTCAGCGGTACGTTGGTGATCGCCTGCTGTCCGGACTTGTTCACCTGCCCGGAGACATACACCTTTTGCGAGCGGAAGGCGGCAACGTTCACATCCACCTGAGGATCGGTAATGTAGGCGGCGAGACGTTGGGTGATGGTCTGACGAATTTCCGCTAGCGTGCGGCCTTTAACCTGCACCTTGCCAATGTAGGGATAGAAAATAGTGCCATCCGGCTGTACCCAGTTGCCGGTGTCGCTGGAACTACGATACTGCCCCGCCGGCGTCGTCAGCTCGGGGTGATCCCAGACGGTGACGTTCAGCACGTCGCCGGAGCCTACGCGGTACTGGTAATTGCTTAACTCCTGATCCAGCGACATGTTCGGCTGCGCGACGTTGGGACGCGGGCGTAATTGTTCAATCAGGCGCGGGGTCAGCGGATAAACATTCACCATCCGGCCAATGTCATAATCAGCATCCTGCTGCTTAATCACATCTTTTCCGTAGGTAGACATATTGCTGCCGGGAAGGATGGTGCAGCCACTCATCAAGGTTACCGACACCAATAATGGCATCAATTTTAGTTTGGATTTCATCATTGATTATTTATCACTTTGGCAGAAAATTATCCTGTGCGAATTAAATTAATCCGTACTCTTTGATTACCTTTAAATCCACGACGCCGATATTCCCCATGAAATATAATTGGCATATATCCTAAAAAGACAGGGATTCATCCGCAGGCTATTGACAGAATAATTCAGGCTTTGCGTCACGCCTTCAGGCACGCTACCGCCCTTGGCTTCCAGCTACCAATTCACATAAAATTCATATTGTTATAGAAAGCACGGTCATTGCGAAATGAACAGGAAATATTCCTGGATATATAATTACAGGAATTATCTCATCCGCATGACTATTTTATACCGTACGTAAATGGTTATTCCATTCAGCGTCGAAAGAATTGTTGCAGCTAAGTGAATAGCAGGCAAGGTTACCGCTGCTTAAAAAATATTTTTAAGAATAATATTAAGACCTAATAACGTTGAAGTTTTAGGATTTTCTTTATATTGACAATATAGGCTATTTATCTTTTTCGTTATTTATTTTAATTCAATTCAGCCGATTATTTTCGTCATATCCATAAGGTTTATCGTGATAAATCACCGGCAGACGTTGCATTTTGCCGCGGCTTTATCCATGATCAAATCGTCTTGTAACATAAGGTTTTAGCCAACGTATGGAATGGATTGCCGATCCCTCTATTTGGGCGGGACTCGTGACGCTGGTCGTCATTGAGCTGGTTCTCGGAATTGATAATCTGGTGTTTATCGCCATCCTGGCGGAAAAACTGCCGCCTGCCCAGCGCGACCGGGCGCGCGTCACCGGGCTGATGCTGGCGATGGTCATGCGCCTTCTGCTTCTGGCCTCTATTTCGTGGCTGGTCACCCTCACCAAGCCGCTGTTTAGCCTCCGCGACTTCACCTTCAGCGCTCGCGATCTGATTATGCTGGTCGGCGGCTTCTTCCTGCTGTTTAAGGCTACGGTGGAGCTCAACGAGCGTCTGGAAGGCAAAGACAGCGATAGTCCAACGCAGCGGCGCGGAGCACGTTTCTGGCCGGTCGTTTTGCAAATTGTGGTGCTGGATGCGGTCTTCTCGCTCGATTCGGTGATCACCGCCGTCGGGATGGTTGACCATCTGGCGGTCATGATGGCTGCGGTCATTATCGCCATCAGCCTGATGCTGCTGGCCAGCAAGGCGCTGACCCGCTTTGTGAACAGCCACCCCACTATCGTTATTTTGTGCCTGAGCTTCCTCCTGATGATCGGCTTTAGCCTGGTCGCGGAAGGCTTCGGCGTCATCATTCCGAAAGGCTACCTGTACGCTGCGATTGGTTTCTCGGTGATGATCGAGTTTCTCAACCAGTTGGCAATCTTCAACCGACGCCGCTTCCTGAGCGCCAATCAGTCGCTGCGTAGCCGCACCACCGATGCGGTGCTGCGTTTATTAAGCGGCAAAAAAGAGGATGCTGAACTGGATGCTGGCACCGCATCGCTGCTGGTCGATCAGGATGACCAGCAGGTCTTTGACCCGCAGGAACGACGGATGATTGAGCGCGTGCTCAATCTCAATCAGCGCACCGTCAGCAGTATTATGACCTCGCGCCATGATATTGAGCATATCGACCTTAGCGCCCCGGAAAGCGACATTCGCGCCCTGCTGGAAAAAAACCAGCATACGCGTCTGGTGGTCACCGGCGGCGAAGATGAAGAAGACCTGCTCGGCGTGGTGCACGTTATCGATCTGCTGCAGCAGTCGCTGCGCGGCGAACCGCTGGATCTGCGCGTATTAATCCGCCAGCCGCTGGTCTTCCCGGAAGCGCTGCCGCTGCTGTCGGCGCTGGAGCAGTTCCGCAACGCGCGGACCCACTTCGCCTTTGTGGTGGATGAGTTCGGTTCCGTTGAAGGGGTGGTCACCTTAAGCGACGTGACGGAAACCATTGCTGGCAATCTGCCTAACGAGGCGGAGGAGATTGACGCCCGCCACGATATTCAGAAAAATGCCGACGGCAGCTGGACGGCCAACGGCCACATGCCGCTGGAAGACCTGGTGCAGTATGTGCCGTTGCCGCTGGATGAAAAGCGCGAGTATCACACCATTGCCGGGCTGCTCATGGAGCATCTGCAGCGCATTCCTAAAGCCGGCGAAGAGGTACAGATTGGCCGGTGGACGCTGAAAACCTTACAGGTTGAGAGCCACAGGGTGCAAAAAGTCCAGATTATCCCGCAGCCGCAGGAAGAGTGGGATTACGAAGTGTAAAGTGCGTTTCCGGCGTCGCGCGGTTGAACGCTGCGACGCCGGGTTAACGGCAGCGGGTTAAGGCTGATTTAACAGCTGTTTGACGTCCTTACCGGACTGCGTATTTTTATTACGCTCCGCCCAATCATTTAAGCGGCGTTTCGCTTCGTTTTGCAGCTGGCGACGCAGAATTTGATCAACCTGCAGGCTGTAATTTAGCGCCTCCCACTTACCGTAAACGCGCAGTGGGATGGCCGTCGATTTCAGAATATCGATGAGTCGGCCCTGACCCTGCCAGCCGTCAACAACCTGAATACCGAACTGCATGTCACCTTCTTCTTTCACCAGGTTGAGCGTCCCTTTACCGGTTAACTGAATCAGCGACGATTTGCCCTGCAGGTTATTGAGCGTCAGCACGCCGTTATCGAGATCGATGTCGGTGCTCATTTCATCCAGACGCGTAGCGTTGTCATCGTTCTCCTGCGCGCGCACGTCGGTGCTGCGCTCAACGGCCTGCTGCACCAGCTGCTGGAAGTTCAGCCCCTCGGTGCGGGTATTTTTCATCTCAAGGTTCGCCTGCCCCTGCCAGTCGCGGCGGAAGTGGTTGGCATCAATCACCGAACCGGAGAAGTCCCCTGCCAGCGACATTTTACCGGTCATGTTAATGGCGTAATTAAAGGCCTTTAACAGGCTGCCGATTTCAATATTATCGAGCTTCGGCTGGAACGTCGCCTGCGGCGTACCGTCGCGGGCGTCCAGCGTGCCCGGCAGCGAAATCTGCCCGCCGGCCAGCGAACCTTCAAGCTGGGAAACACGCAGCAGACCGCGCTGGTTATCCGCCTGGATAGCCACATCGCTGAACGGCAGACCGCGCCAGATAACCTGTTTGGCCACCATGGACAGCGTACCGCTGAACCCGGTTAAACCGCTGTAAGGCGGTACATTGACGCCGTTGGCAATCACCGGACGCGGCAGCTTCGGCGCCGACTGCGCCTGCTGCGCGCCGCCGCCACCGCCGCTGAAGATATCGGCCCGCACCAGCAGATTATCGAGATTAAGCTTGTCAGACTGCAGTTTCAGCGACCAAACCGGCGCGTCGCCGAGCACCACGCTGCCCTCGCCTGCCAGCGAGCTGTCGTTGGCCGTCATATTCAGCGCGCTGAAGCTCAGCATCTTGCTGGCTTCCTGCCAGCTGGCATTAACGCTGCCGCTGCCGCTGATACCCTGCGACGGGAGATCGGCGCCCTGCAGCTGCCAGCTGATTTGCGACAGTTGGGCCTCAAGACTTTGCGGATAGTTGCCGGCCTGAACCTGAGCGGAGAAATTAAGGGATAAATCACGCTGGTCGCGATTAATGCGACCGGAGAAATCGACGCTCGCCTGGTGATGGGCATCTTGCTCCATTTGCAGGCGGATATCGCGCACGGTGATCTGCTCGTCATCCTCATGCTGGAACACCAGCACGCTATCAACAACCTGCAGCCCGGCAACATCAAACGACCAGCCGCGCTCGCCCGGCTCCTGCGGCAGCGTGGTGCCTTGCGGTGCCACCGGTGCGTTTTGGTCGCGAATAGCTTCGGTTTGCGGCGTTAGCTGCACCACCGCACCTTTCAACATCACCTGCTTCACCTGCAGCTGATGTGAAAGCAACGGCAGCAGCGCCACGTCAAGACGCATGTTATCAGCGCGCACCAGCGGCGCGCTGGCGCCGGGCGCGGTAAGGGCCATCCGGCCGGCCAGAATGCTCAGCCGCGGCCAGACGTGCCAGCGCAGGCCGCCCTCAAGCTGCAGCTGGTATCCGCTGCGCTCGGCCACCTGCTTCACCATATAGCTGCGGAAGTCGTTAGGATTGACCAGCAGCACCAGCGATGACAGGCCGGCAACCAGTACCACCAGCAGAATCATCAGCGTCGTTAATATTCTTCTCATGGCACCCTCACCCGCGTTGCGCTGGTTCAGTCTTTATCAATACGACTGGCAACCGCACCCTGCTGATCGCGATATTTAGCGTCTTCACGACGGTTATACGGGCGATCCGCCGGACCCGACAGCGGTTCGAAGCTCAGCGCGCCAATCAGCATTCCCGGACGCAGCGCCAGCGGCAGCTTGCCGGAGTTGTAGAATTCAAGCACGATGCAGCCCGACCAGCCGGGATCGATGCGGTGCGCGGTGACGTGCACCATCAGCCCCAGACGCGCCAGCGAGGAACGGCCGTCAAGCCAGCCCACCAGATCCGCCGGCAGCGTCACCGACTCCAGCGTGACCGCCAGCGCCAGTTCACCCGGATGCAGGTAGAAGGCATCGCCTTCGGCCAGCACAATCTCTTCGCTCATTACGCGATCCAGCGCCGCGCTAACTTCCGCCTTCGGCCCGCTTAAATCAATATAGGCGGCGGTATGGCCGCTGAAGGTGCGAAACTTGTTGCCTAACCGCACGTCAACGGTGGCACCATTGATACGCTCAATCGGCGGACGCGGGTTAATCGCCAGTCGGCCTTCATCCAGCCAGGCTTCTATATCTCGGTCACACAGACGCATATCACTCTCCTTTTGTACGACTGCCCTCTTCCATCACGGTTAAGGGCCCTTATTGCACGTTACACAATTCGTGTGAGTTATTCAAAAAACTGGCTAATTTTCGCTTTCAGAATGTCGATAGCAATACGGTTTTTGCCGCCGCGCGGAACGATGATATCGGCATACTGCTTCGACGGTTCGATAAACTGCAGGAACATCGGGCGTACCGTTTTCTGATATTGCGCCATCACCGAGTCCATCGAGCGACCACGCTCGTTAACATCGCGCTTGATGCGGCGCATCAGGCAGATATCCAGCGGCGTATCAACGAAAATGGAGAAGTTCATCTCTTCGCGCAGACGCGCGTCGGTCAGCAGCAGGATCCCCTCAAGGATGATCACTTTTTTCGGTTCGATGTGGATCGTTTCCTGCGTGCGGGTGTGGTCAACGTAGCTGTAAACCGGCAGTTCAATAGGGTTGCCGCGTTTCAACGTTTGCAGATGCTGAAACAGCAGGCTGTGGTCCATCGCGTTCGGGTGGTCGTAGTTGGTTTTAACCCGCTCTTCCATGGACAGATGACTTTGGTCTTTGTAATAGCTGTCTTCAGGAATGACACCAATGTGCTCATCGCCCACCTGCTCGCGCAGTTCGCGATACAGCGTACTAGCAATAAGACTTTTACCTGAAGCCGATGCGCCGGCAATGCCTACAATGACGCACTGATGAGACTTATCAGTCATAAATTTTGCGACCCGATTAACCTGGATGATAGGAAGGACGGCACGAATAGACAATATTATTCAAGAGGAAACGATCTGAATAGACACGTGTATCAGCGCCAAACGCGGCAATTATAGGGATTTCGTCGCAACGATACCAGTCGAATGCATCGATCGGTGATGACAAAAGATGAAACGTCCGCGCGTCGGTTTCTGCTGCGCAAGACATTGATGAAATTAATATTACGGATGTAACTAATTGACGATTATTGTCAATTAGTGTCACAGATCTGATAAATAGCGCTAAAGTTGTTGCATAATCGGCACTCATCTCGGCATGGCCGGAGAGCGGTTGCCTCCGGAAAACAGTGGTAATGAAGAAAGAAACCAGCTTTATCCCTCTCCTCCCCGCCTCGCGGCAACGCACGTTGCAGATACTGTTTGGTCTGACTGTCGTGACGTTTTTATTCACCCTGTTTTCACTGTCGTTAATGCGCGTACCCAACGAGCTCTCGCCGGTCTGGTTCCCGACGGCCATCATGACGGCGGCGTTCTACCGTTTTAACAGCACGCTGTGGCCCTGTATTGGCATCGCTGGCGTACTGGGGATCATCGCCGCTACCGCCGTTGATGGCCCTGCACAGGTCGGGCTGTTTTATCCGCTGGCAAATCTGATGGAGGCGCTGGTGGGTGCGCTACTGCTGCGCCGCTGGCTGGTGGATGATAATCCGCTGAAAAATTTAGCCGACTGGACGCAAATGGCGATTGCCGCGGCGCTGATTCCCCCGTTCCTGGGCGGCATCCTGGTCGCCAGTTGGACGCCCGGCGACAACGCTTTCCAGACCCTGGTAGTGTGGATGCTGTCGGACGCCGCCGGTGCGCTGGCGCTGGTGCCGCTGGGGCTACTGATCCGCCCGGATTATTTCCAGCGCTATCGCAACCGCACGCTGCTGGCATCAACCCTACTGACCGCCATCCTCACGCTGGCACTAAGCGTGATTGCCATGCTGTACATGCCCTGGCCGTTCACCTTCATTATGGTGCTGATGATGTGGAGCGCAGTGCGGCTACCGCGCATTGAAGCCTTCCTGATTTTTCTGCTGACCATTATGACGGTATTGACGCTCTCTGCGCAGCACCCGCTGGTGCAGGAGATCATCGTAAACACCCTTAACAGCTACCGGTTAAGCAATATGCTGGGGCTGCCGTTCCTGATGGTGCTGCTGCCTACCGGCGTGATGAGTATCGCCATGTACGCGGTGTACAGCGAGCGACGCCGTATTACGGAAAGCGAAACCCGTTTTCGCAACGCGATGGAATACTCGGCGGTCGGTATGGCGGTGGTCGACGCCTATGGTCAGTGGCTACAGGTGAATAAAGCGCTGGGCGTCTTTCTGGGTTACACCCCGGATGAGCTGCATCACATGACCTTCCAGCAGGTCACCTGGCCGGAAGATTTACCGCAGGACCTGGTACAGTTAGACCGTCTGGTGCGCGGTGAAATTGAGAGCTATTCGCTGGAAAAACGCTACCGCACGCGTCAGGGTGAAGCGGTCTGGGCGCTGCTGGCGGTCTCGCTGGTACGCAACAACGACGGTACGCCGCTGTACTTTATCCAGCAGATTGAAGACATCAACGACTTGAAAAAAAGCCGCGAGGCCAACAAGCGCCTGATGGCAGAGATTACCCACACCAACGAAGCGCTGTTCCAGGAAAAAGAGCGACTGCACATTACGCTGGATTCCATTCGTGAAGCAGTGATCAGTACCGACAGCCAGCAGAACATCACCTTTATGAACCCGGTCGCCGAGAAAATCAGCGGCTGGTCGCAGGCGGAAGCCCAGGGAAAATCGCTGCGCGAGGTGCTGAATATTACCTTTGGCGATAAGGGGCCGTCGCTGGAAAATCTGTACAGCGACGAAAACCTCGATAGCGATATCGAACTGAATAAAGTGCTGCATAACCGCTACGGAGGCAGCTTCGATATTCACCACAGCATGACGCCGCTCAGCACCCAGGAAGGCGAGCATATTGGTTTTGTGCTGGTTATCCAGGACGTAACCGAGTCACGCCGCCTGCTGCGTCAGCTGAGCTATAACGCCAGTCACGATGCGCTGACCGGCCTGCCCAACCGTTCAAGCTTCGAAAGCCAGCTTAAAGCGCTGCTGACGGCGCTACCGGGCGGCCACCAATCGCACGCGTTGATCATGCTGGATCTCGACTTCTTCAAGGCGGTCAACGACAGCGCTGGCCACGCCGCCGGTGATGCCCTGCTGCATGAAATCGCCGGGCTGATGCGCTCACAGCTGCGGCCGAGCGATATTCTGGCACGCCTCGGCGGCGATGAGTTCGGCTTTATTTTGCGCCACTGCTCTACCGAGCAGGCGCTGAATGCAACCGAGCGCATTGTTGAAGCCATCAAACATTACGAGTTTACCTGGGCCGGCCGTCGGCACCGCATCGGCGCCAGTGCCGGACTGACGTTGATCCATGAGCACAACGCTCAGTTGGCCGACGTGCTTGTGCAGGCCGATTCCGCCTGCTATGCCTCGAAGCATAACGGCCGCGGCATCGTGACGGTGTACAGCCCGCCGCGTCAGGTCGGCGACCAGCCGTCTGCATACCAGATATGCAATAACGCGTAGGAGCGCCACGGCTGCCAGCGCTCGGCGTAGCGGCGAATCTGCGCGGGCGTCATACCGGGAAAGCGTTGTTTAATCAGATAATCGTCCGGCAGGAAAATATCCTGCGCCTGCCAACCGCGCAGCGCAAAGTAGTTTGCAGTCCAGCGGCCGATTCCCGGGTACTGCTGGAGCGCACGAAGCGCCTGCTCGACATCATCCGGCAGGGTCAGCGGCAGTTCGCCGCTGGCCGCCGCGCGGGCAAAATGGATTAGCGCTTCAGCGCGCTTGAGCGGCATTCCCAGCGCCTTCAGCGCCAGTGGGTCACCCGCCGCCAGCCGCTCCGGTGTAGGAAATAAAGCAAAGCCGTCCGTCTGCGCCAGCGGTTCGCCGTACAGCGCCACCACTTTTGCCGCCAGCCGCGCGGCCATTTTCACGCTCACCAGTTGGCCAAGAATCGCCCTCACGCCCTGCTCGAAGGCATCAAATGCGCCGGGCAAGCGCAGCCCCGGCCTCCCTGCCGCCAGCGCCCCCAGCGCGCGCTGCACCTGCTGCGGATCGCAGTGCAAATCCAGCAGCCTCGTGACGCCTGCTAAGGCCTCGTCCGCCACCGGCAGCAGCCCGGCGGACAGCGTCACCCGAAGCCGTTGCTGCACGTCGTCCGGCGTCATGGTGATAAGCCCACAATGTGGCCCGCAGCGCCAGCTACGGGTATAGCTGTGCGCATGAAAATGCTCGATTCCCGCAACGGCACGCGCCTGTAAAAAACCAAACATCCAGCGCCAGTCGTACGGCGCTCGCCAGGGCAGTTCAAACATCGAGTCTCCTTATCTTAAGACAACGGGCGTAGCGTGACAGCATAGCCGCTAATCAACGCGAAAACCTTGCTTTCATATTCCAGTTGCCGCCATCCCCACATTCCGCTAAAGTCGCCCCCCTTTCTTCACTGGCATGGGGATGATTGACGTGTTTATTGGTTTTGACTACGGGACGGCGAACTGCTCTATCGCCGTGATGCAGGACGGCGCGCCGCGCATGCTGATGATGGAGAACGGCAGCACCCTGCTGCCGTCGATGCTGTCAGCGCCGACCCGCGAAGCGGTCAGCGAATGGCTGTATCGCCATCATCAGGTACCGGCCACGGGCGATGAAACCCAGGCCCTGCTGCGCCGCGCGATGAACTACAACCGCGATGAAGATATCGACGTCCTGAGCAACAGCGTGCAGTTTGGCCTGGCATCGCTCAAACAGTATATCGATGACCCGGAAGAGGTGTACTTCGTGAAGTCACCGAAATCCTTCCTCGGCGCCAGCGGCCTGAAGCCGCAGCAGGTTGCCGTTTTCGAAGATTTAGTGTGTTCGATGATGCTGCATATTCGCCAGCAGGCGCAGTCGCAGCTGCAGGATACCATCGAGCAGGCGGTGATTGGCCGCCCGATTAACTTCCAGGGGCTGGGCGGCGATGAAGCCAACGCGCAGGCGGTAGGTATTCTGCAGCGTGCGGCGAAACGCGCCGGTTTCCGCGACGTGGTTTTCCAGTATGAGCCAGTAGCTGCCGGGCTGGATTTTGAAGCCAGCCTCAGCGAGGAAAAACGGGTGCTGGTGGTGGATATCGGCGGCGGGACAACCGACTGCTCGGTGCTGCTGATGGGGCCGCAGTGGCGCGCCCGTCACGACCGCGAGCAGAGCCTGCTCGGCCACAGCGGCTGCCGCGTTGGCGGTAACGATCTGGATATCGCGCTGGCGTTCAAAAGCCTGATGCCGCTGCTCGGCATGGGCGGCGAAACGGAAAAAGGCATAGCCCTGCCGATCCTGCCGTGGTGGAACGCGGTCGCGATTAACGACGTGCCGGCGCAAACCGACTTCTACAGCGCCGCCAACGGCCGCCTGCTGCGCGATCTGGCGCGTGACGCCCGCGACGCCGATAAAGTCGCGCTGCTCTATAAAGTGTGGCAGCAGCGGTTAAGCTACCGTCTGGTGCGTAGCGCGGAAGAGAGCAAAATTGCATTGTCCGAAAGCGAACACATCGCAACCTCACTGCCGTTTATCAGCGATGAACTGGCGACCGCCATCAGCCAGGACGGTCTTGAAACGGCGCTGAACCAGCCGCTGACCCGCATTCTTGAGCAGGTACAGCTGGCGCTGGAAAACAGCAGCGAAAAACCGGACGTCATCTACTTAACCGGCGGCAGCGCCCGCTCGCCGCTGATTAAGAAAGCGCTGGCCCAACAGCTGCCCGGCATTCCGATTGCCGGCGGCGACGATTTTGGCTCGGTAACCGCCGGTCTGGCGCGCTGGGCGCAGGTGGTATTCGCCTGATGGTTCGCCGTTGACTTCGCTGTTTTTTCGACCTATGGTAAAGGAATGAGGGTAAGGGAGGATTTCTCCTCCCCCTGGTGTCTTAGTATGCTGGCAAGCTAATCACTAAGAGTATCACCAGTATGATGAGGTGTTTCATCATAACCCTTTCCTTATAAAAGGCCCCTTCTTCAGGAGGGGCTTTCCTGTTTTAGCGCCCTGCTAAACGCCGCCGACGGTAGCACGTGCGGCGGCGGCGCGGTTTTTCATCGTTGGGGATTGCGAGGCGGCTCGTAAAGCTGACGCGATTCAGACGATTCCTTCCGTCTTTCATATTTCCTCCATTTTTTCTGAGCGTTCCGTTACTAAACTAGTATCATTTCGTGGAATGATTCAGGACGAGACACGTATAACAATGAAAGGCAGTCATAAGATTCGCTGGCGAGTAGCGCTGGCCGTGCTGGTAGTGGCCGCTGGGGCGATAGGCATCTGGCATTTCAGCAGCAATTCCGACACTTCAGGCGCAGCGAAACCGGCAGGGGCCGCCCCGGCCGGCGGCGGACGTCACGGCGGGCGTTTTGGCGGCGCACTCGCGCCGGTACAGGCCGCAACCGCCACCAGCGAAGCCGTTCCGCGCTACCTCAGCGGGCTGGGTACCATTACGGCCGCCAACACCGTGACCGTGCGTAGCCGCGTCGACGGGCAGCTCAAAGCCATTCACTTCCAGGAAGGCCAGCAGGTCAAAGCCGGCGATCTGCTGGCAGAAATCGATCCTAGTCAGTTTAAAGTCGCGCTCGCTCAGGCGCAGGGTCAGTTGGCTAAAGACAAAGCAACGCTGGCCAACGCGCGCCGCGATCTGGCCCGCTATCAGCAGCTGGCAAAAACCAACCTGGTTTCGCGCCAGGAGCTGGATACCCAGCAGTCGCTGGTCAGCGAAACCGAAGGTACGATTAAGGCCGACGAAGCCGCCGTCGCCAGCGCGCAGCTGCAGCTTGACTGGAGCCGTATCACCGCACCGATCGACGGCCGCGTAGGTCTGAAACAGGTCGATATCGGCAACCAGATCTCCAGCGGCGACACCACCGGCATCGTGGTGCTGACGCAAACGCACCCTATCGATCTGGTCTTCACCCTGCCGGAAAATGATATCGCAACCGTCGTGGCGGCACAAAAAGCCGGGCAAACGCTGGCGGTGGAAGCGTGGGATCGCACCAACAAACGCAAACTCAGCGACGGCACGCTGCTGAGCCTCGACAACCAGATTGACGCCACCACCGGCACCATCAAGCTGAAAGCGCGTTTTAACAACCAGGACGATGCCCTGTTCCCGAACCAGTTTGTTAACGCCCGTATGCTGGTCGATACCCAGCAAAATGCGGTGGTGATCCCTGCCGCTGCGCTGCAAATGGGCAACGATGGCCACTTTGTCTGGGTGCTGAACAGCGACAACAAGGTCAGCAAACACACCGTGACGCCGGGGATTCAGGATAGCCAGAAAGTGGTCATCGACGCCGGGCTCTCCGCGGGCGATCGCGTGGTGACCGACGGTATTGACCGCTTAACCGAAGGTGCGAAAGTGGAAGTCGTTACCGCCCACGATGCCGCTACCGCCAATGCGGAGAAACCGGCCGCCGCCGAGGGCCGCTCTGCGGGCCATAAAGGAGCGCGTGGCTGATGCAAGTATTACCGCCGAGCAATACTGGCGGCCCATCCCGCCTGTTTATTATGCGCCCGGTCGCCACCACCCTGCTGATGGTGGCGATCCTGCTGGCCGGGATCATCGGCTACCGTTTCCTGCCCGTTTCCGCGCTGCCGGAAGTGGACTATCCGACCATTCAGGTCGTCACCCTGTATCCGGGCGCCAGCCCGGATGTGGTGACGTCGGCGATTACCGCGCCGCTTGAGCGTCAGTTTGGCCAGATGTCCGGCCTCAAGCAGATGTCGTCGCAGAGCTCCGGCGGCGCATCGGTCGTCACCCTTCAGTTCCAGCTGACGCTCCCGCTGGACGTCGCCGAGCAGGAAGTGCAGGCGGCGATTAACGCCGCCACCAACCTGTTGCCGAGCGATCTGCCTAATCCACCGGTTTACAGCAAGGTCAACCCGGCGGATCCGCCGATAATGACTCTCGCCGTCACCTCGTCCGCCACGCCGATGACGGAAGTGGAAGATATGGTGGAAACCCGCGTAGCGCAGAAAATCTCCCAGGTCTCCGGCGTCGGGCTGGTCACGCTGGCGGGCGGCCAACGTCCGGCGGTGCGCGTGAAGCTCAACGCTCAGGCTATTGCCGCGCTGGGGCTGACCAGCGAAGATATTCGCACCGCCATCACCAGCGCCAACGTCAACTCCGCAAAAGGCAGCCTCGACGGCCCGGCGCGCGCGGTAACGCTTTCGGCAAACGATCAGATGCAGTCCGCGCAGGAATACCGTCAGCTGATCGTCGCCTATAAAAACGGCGCGCCAATTCGCCTTGGCGACGTAGCGACCATTGAGCAAGGTGCAGAGAATACCTGGCTTGGCGCGTGGGCCAATAAAAAACAGGCCATCGTGATGAACGTGCAACGTCAGCCGGGCGCGAATATCATCTCGACCGCGGACAGCATTCGTCAGATGCTGCCGCAGCTGACCGAAAGTTTACCGAAATCAGTCAACGTTGAGGTGCTCTCTGACCGCACCACCAACATTCGCGCTTCAGTGTCCGACACGCAGTTCGAACTGATGCTGGCGATTGCGCTGGTGGTCATGATTATTTATCTGTTCCTGCGTAACGTCCCGGCGACGATCATTCCCGGGGTCGCCGTACCGCTGTCGCTGGTCGGCACGTTTGCGGTCATGGTGTTTCTCGACTTCTCTATCAACAACCTGACGTTAATGGCGCTGACTATCGCCACCGGCTTCGTGGTCGATGATGCGATTGTGGTTATCGAGAACATCTCACGCTATATCGAAAAGGGCGAGAAACCGATGGCCGCGGCGCTGAAAGGCGCGGGCGAGATTGGCTTTACCATCATCTCACTGACCTTCTCCCTGATCGCAGTGCTGATCCCGCTGCTGTTTATGGGCGATATTGTCGGTCGTCTGTTCCGTGAATTTGCCGTCACTCTCGCGGTGGCGATACTGATATCCGCAGTGGTGTCGTTAACCCTGACGCCGATGATGTGCGCAAGGATGCTGAGCCACGAATCACTGCGCAAACAGAATCGGTTCTCACGCGCCAGCGAGCGATTCTTTGACCGGGTGATTGCCGTCTACGGCCATCTGCTGGCGCGCGTACTCAACCATCCATGGCTGACGCTGAGCGTAGCGCTGGGCACGCTGGCGCTGTCGGTTATCCTGTGGATAACGATTCCCAAAGGCTTTTTCCCGATTCAGGATAACGGCATTATCCAGGGGACCCTACAAGCGCCGCAGTCGGTTTCATTCGCCAGCATGGCGCAACGTCAGCAAACGGTGGCTGACGCCATTTTGAAAGACCCGGCGGTAGAAAGTCTGACCTCCTTTGTGGGCGTCGACGGCACCAACCCGGCGCTAAACAGCGCACGTCTGCAAATTAACCTCAAACCGCTCAGCGAACGCGATGACCGCGTTCAGACGGTCATCGGCCGCCTGCAGCAATCGGTTGACCGCATTCCCGGGGTTGAGCTGTATTTACAGCCGACGCAGGATTTAACCATCGACACCACCGTCAGCCGCACCCAGTACCAGTTTACGCTGCAGGCCAATTCGCTGGACGCGCTGAGCGAGTGGGTTCCGCAGCTGATGGCCGAACTGCAGACGCTGCCGCAGCTTTCCGACGTCAGCAGCGACTGGCAGGACAAAGGGCTGGTCGCCTACGTTAACGTTGACCGCGACAGCGCCAGCCGTCTCGGCATTTCAATGGCCGACGTCGACAACGCGTTGTACAACGCCTTTGGCCAGCGGCTGATTTCAACCATTTACACCCAGGCCAACCAGTACCGCGTGGTGCTGGAGCATGACACCCGCGCAACGCCGGGGCTGGCGGCGCTGGATAACGTTCGCCTGACCAGCAGCGACGGCGGCATCGTACCGCTGACCGCCATTGCTAAGGTTGAGCAGCGCTTTGCGCCGCTGTCGATCAATCATCTCGATCAGTTCCCGGTGACCACCATCTCGTTCAACGTGCCGGATAACTATTCGCTGGGTGACGCGGTGCAGGCAATCATGGACTCGGAGAAAACGCTGAATTTCCCGGCCGATATCCGCACCGAGTTCCAGGGCAGCACCCTCGCCTTCCAGTCGGCGCTCAGCAGCACCGTCTGGCTGGTGGTTGCGGCGGTCGTCGCGATGTACATTGTGCTGGGCGTACTGTATGAAAGCTTTATTCACCCGATCACCATTCTCTCGACCCTGCCGACGGCAGGCGTCGGCGCCCTGCTGGCGCTGATGATTGCGGGCAACGAGCTGGACGTGATCGCCATCATCGGGATAATTCTGTTGATCGGCATCGTGAAGAAAAACGCGATCATGATGATCGACTTTGCGCTCGCCGCCGAACGCGAACAAGGGATGGCGCCGCGAGAAGCTATCTATCAGGCCTGCCTGCTGCGTTTTCGCCCGATTCTGATGACCACGCTGGCCGCCCTGCTCGGCGCACTGCCGCTCATGCTGAGTACCGGCGTCGGCGCCGAACTGCGTCGCCCGTTGGGGATCGGTATGGTCGGCGGGCTGCTGGTTAGCCAGGTGCTGACGCTGTTCACCACGCCGGTTATCTACCTGCTGTTCGATCGTCTGTCGCTGTACCTGAAAAGCCGATTCCCGCACCGTGAAGAGGAAGCGTAAGTGAAATTTTTTGCGCTCTTCATTTACCGCCCGGTAGCGACGATTTTGATTTCCGTCGCCATCACGCTGTGCGGCGTGCTGGGCTTTCGTCTACTGCCGGTCGCGCCGCTGCCGCAGGTCGATTTCCCGGTGATTATGGTCAGCGCCTCGCTGCCGGGGGCCTCGCCGGAAACCATGGCCTCGTCCGTCGCCACGCCGCTGGAGCGGTCGTTGGGGCGTATTGCGGGCGTGAACGAAATGACCTCCAGCAGTTCGCTGGGCAGCACGCGAATCATTCTGGAATTTAATTTCGACCGCGACATCAACGGCGCTGCGCGTGACGTGCAGGCGGCGATCAACGCCGCGCAAAACCTGCTGCCGAGCGGCATGCCGAGCCGTCCGACCTACCGCAAGGCCAATCCGTCAGATTCGCCGATTATGATCCTGACGCTGACCTCGGACACCTACTCGCAGGGCGAACTGTACGATTTCGCTTCCACCCAATTGGCGCAAAGCATCGCGCAGATTGACGGCGTCGGCGATGTAGACGTTGGCGGTAGCTCGCTGCCCGCCGTTCGCGTCGACCTCAATCCGCAGGCGCTGTTTAACCAGGGCGTGTCGCTGGATGCGGTACGCACCGCCATCAGCAACGCTAACGTGCGCAAGCCGCAGGGGGCCATTGACGACAGTACCCAGCGTTGGCAGGTGCAAACCAACGATGAGCTGAAAAAAGCGGCCGAATATCAGCCGCTGATTGTGCACTATAACAACGGCGCAGCGGTGCGTCTGGGCGACGTGGCAACGGTCAGCGACTCGGTACAGGACGTGCGCAACGCCGGGATGACCAACGCCAAACCGGCCATTCTGCTGATGATCCGCAAGCTGCCGGAAGCCAATATTATCGACACCGTTGACCGGATCCGCGCCGAGCTGCCGGAACTCCAGCAGACCATTCCGGCGGCCATTGACCTGCAAATCGCTCAGGACCGTTCACCCACGATCCGCGCCTCGCTCGAAGAAGTGGAACAGACGCTGGTGATTTCGGTGGCGCTGGTGATTCTGGTGGTGTTCCTGTTCCTGCGATCCGGCCGCGCGACGCTGATTCCGGCGGTCGCGGTACCGGTGTCGCTTATCGGCACCTTCGCCGCCATGTACCTTTGCGGCTTTAGCCTCAACAACCTGTCCCTGATGGCGCTGACCATCGCCACCGGCTTTGTGGTGGATGATGCCATCGTGGTGCTGGAGAACATTTCCCGCCACCTGGAAGCGGGCATGAAACCGCTACAGGCAGCGCTGCAGGGTAGCCGTGAAGTCGGCTTTACCGTGCTGTCGATGAGCGTGTCGCTGGTGGCGGTGTTCCTGCCGCTGCTGCTGATGGGCGGCCTGCCCGGCAGGCTGCTGCGTGAGTTTGCCGTGACGCTGTCGGTCGCGATCGGGATTTCGCTCGCCGTCTCGCTGACCCTCACGCCGATGATGTGCGGCTGGATGCTGAAATCCAGCCGAGCGCATACCCCTAACCGTAACAAAGGCATCGGCCGCCTGCTGATTGCCATGCAGCGCGGCTATGCCAAATCGCTGCACTGGGTGCTGGCGCACGCCCGGCTGGTGGGCGTCGTGTTCCTTGCCACCATCGCGCTGAACATATGGCTGTACATCTCAATCCCCAAAACCTTTTTACCGGAGCAGGATACCGGCGTACTGATGGGCGGCATTCAGGCCGACCAGAGCATCTCTTTCCAGGCGATGCGCGGTAAGCTTCAGGATTTTATGAAAATTATCCGTGAGGATCCGGCGGTAGATAACGTCACCGGCTTTACCGGCGGCTCGCGCGTGAACAGCGGCATGATGTTTATCACCCTCAAACCGCGCGACGTACGTCAGGCATCGGCGCAGCAGATTATCGATCGGCTGCGTAAAAAGCTCGCCAAAGAGCCGGGCGCGAACCTGTTCTTAATGGCGGTACAGGATATCCGCGTCGGCGGCCGTCAGGCCAACGCCAGCTACCAGTACACGCTGCTGTCGGACGATCTTAGCGCCCTGCGCGAATGGGAGCCTAAGATCCGCAAAGCGCTGGCCGCGCTGCCGGAACTGGCGGACGTCAACTCGGATCAGCAGGACAACGGCGCGGAAATGGACCTGGTCTACGATCGGGAAACGATGTCGCGGCTGGGCATCAGCGTGGAAGCCGCCAACAGCCTGCTGAACAACGCCTTCGGTCAGCGACAGATATCCACTATCTATCAGCCGTTGAACCAGTACAAAGTGGTGATGGAGGTCGACCCGGTCTATACCCAGGACGTCAGCGCGCTGGATAAAATGTTTGTCATCAACGGCGAAGGCAAAGCGATCCCGCTGTCCTACTTTGCTAAATGGCAGCCGGCAAACGCCCCGCTGTCGGTTAACCACCAGGGGCTGTCAGCAGCCTCAACCGTTTCCTTCAACCTGCCGACCGGGAAATCGCTGTCAGAAGCCAGCGATGCGATTAACCGTACCATGACGCAGCTTGGCGTCCCCTCAACGGTTCGCGGTTCGTTTGCCGGGACGGCGCAGGTGTTCCAGGATACGATGAACTCGCAGGTGATCCTGATTATCGCCGCCATTGCCACGGTCTATATCGTGCTGGGTATTCTGTACGAAAGCTACGTCCACCCGCTGACCATTCTCTCTACCCTGCCCTCGGCTGGCGTCGGGGCGCTGCTGGCGCTGGAGCTGTTCAATGCCCCGTTCAGCCTAATTGCCTTAATCGGGATCATGCTATTAATTGGCATTGTGAAGAAAAACGCCATCATGATGGTCGACTTCGCCCTTGAGGCGCAGCGAAACGGCAATCTGCCGCCGGAGCAGGCGATATTCCAGGCCTGCCTGCTGCGTTTCCGCCCGATTATGATGACCACGCTGGCGGCGCTGTTTGGCGCACTGCCGCTGGTGCTCTCGGGGGGCGATGGTTCAGAACTGCGCCAGCCGCTGGGGATTACGATCGTCGGTGGGCTGGCGATGAGCCAGCTGTTAACGCTCTATACCACGCCGGTGGTATATCTGTTCTTCGATCGTCTGCGTCTGCGTTTTTCACGTCAACCCCGACAATCGGCAACGGAATAACCATGACTGAGCTCCCGGCTAACGTACGCTGGCAACTGTGGATCGTGGCGTTTGGCTTTTTTATGCAATCGCTGGACACCACCATCGTGAACACCGCCCTCCCCTCAATGGCCCTGAGCCTGGGGGAGAGCCCGCTGCACATGCACATGGTGGTGGTTGCCTACGTGCTGACCGTCGCCGTTATGCTGCCAGCCAGCGGCTGGTTGGCTGACCGGGTTGGCGTGCGCAATATTTTCTTCACCGCCATCATCCTCTTTACCCTGGGGTCACTGTTCTGCTCGCTCGCCGGGACGCTCAACGAGCTGGTGATGGCTCGCGTGCTGCAGGGGATCGGCGGGGCAATGATGGTCCCCGTCGGCAGGCTGACGGTGATGAAAATCGTCCCGCGCGAGCAGTACATGGCGGCGATGACCTTCGTCACCCTTCCCGGGCAGATTGGCCCGCTGCTGGGGCCAGCGCTGGGCGGGATACTGGTCGAGTATGCCTCATGGCACTGGATTTTCCTGATCAACATCCCGGTCGGCATCGTCGGCTGTATCGCAACCCTGATGCTGATGCCCAACTACACCGTGCAGACGCGGCGCTTCGATCTGTCCGGTTTTATCGTGCTGGCGCTGGGCATGGCCACCTTAACCCTCGCGCTCGACGGCCAAAAGGGGTTGGGCATTTCACCGTGGATGATGGCCGCGCTGGTCGGCGTTGGTCTGGCATCCATCCTGATCTATCTGTGGCACGCACGGGGCAACGACAGCGCGCTGTTTAGCCTCAAGCTGTTTCATACCCCCACCTTCTCTTTAGGGCTGGCGGGCAGCTTCGTCGGCCGTATCGGCAGCGGCATGCTGCCGTTTATGACGCCGGTATTTCTGCAAATTGGCCTCGGTTTCACCCCGTTCCACGCCGGCTTGATGATGATCCCAATGGTGCTAGGCAGCATGGGGATGAAACGTATCGTCGTGCAGGTGGTTAACCGCTTCGGCTATCGCCACGTGCTGGTTGTTGCCACCCTCGGGCTGTCGCTAATCAGCCTGCTGTTTATGTTTACCGCTCTGGCAGGCTGGTACTACGCCCTACCGGTCGTGCTGTTTATTCAGGGAATGGTGAACTCCAGCCGTTTCTCGTCAATGAACACCCTGACGCTGAAAGACCTGCCGGACGACCATGCCAGCAGCGGCAACAGCCTGCTGTCGATGATAATGCAACTGTCGATGAGTATCGGCGTAACCCTCGCCGGGCTCCTGCTGGGAATGTTTGGCCAGCAGCACATCGCCATCGGCAGCGCGGCGACGCATCACGTCTTTATGTACACCTATCTTTGTATGGCCATCATTATTGCGCTTCCCGCTCTCGTCTTTGCGCGCGTGCCGGACGACACCAGCAAAAACGTGGTTATTGCCCGACGCAAACTGAAGGAGTAGACCGTGAAATTATGGCGCCCGGGTATCTCCGGCAAACTGTTTCTCGTCATTTTAACCACCTGTATCGTGCTGCTTATCAGCATGCACTGGGCCGTGCGTGTTAGCTTCGAGCGCGGCTTTATTGACTACATTAAGCGCGGCAACGAGCAGCGGCTGCAGCTGCTGAGCGACGCGCTGGCGGAACAGTACGCGCTGCACGGAAACTGGCGTTTTTTACGCAATAACGACCGCTTCGTGTTCCAGATCCTGCGCTCCTTCGAGCACGATAACGGTGAAGATCGTATGCCGCCAGGCCCTCCCGGCCCCGACGGCGGGCCTGACCGTGCGCCCGATCGCGGCGGCCCGGATCGCGGGGGTATGCCGCCCCACGGCTGGCGAACACAGTTTTGGGTTGTCGATCAAAAAGCCCGCGTACTGGTCGGCCCGCGTGAAGCGGTGCCGATTGACGGCACCCGGCGCGGTATTATTGTCAACGGCGCTGAAGTCGGTGCGGTGATCGCTTCGCCGGTAGAACGCCTGACCCGCAACACGGATATTAACTTCGATCGCCAGCAGCGGCGTACCAGCTGGCTTATCGTCGGCCTGGCCACGCTGCTGGCGGCGCTGGCCACCTTCCCGCTGGCGCGCGGTCTGCTCGCGCCGGTGCGGCGGCTGGTTGAAGGCACCCACAGGCTGGCTGCGGGCGATTTTTCTACCCGCGTTCCGGTCAGCAGCGGTGATGAACTGGGCAAGCTGGCGCAGGATTTTAACCGCCTCGCCAGCACGCTGGAAAAAAACCAGCAGATGCGTCGGGACCTGATGGCCGACATATCCCACGAGCTGCGCACGCCGCTGGCGGTACTGCGCGGCGAACTGGAGGCAATTCAGGACGGCGTGCGCAAATTCACCCCGGAATCGGTCACCTCGCTACAGGCTGAAGTCGCGACGCTGACCAAGCTGGTGGACGATCTCCACCAGCTTTCGATGTCCGACGAAGGTGCGCTGGCCTACCAGAAAGCGCCTGTCGATATCATTGCGCTGGTTGAAATTGCCGCTGACGCCTTCCGCGAGCGGCTGGCCAGTCGTGGGCTCACGCTCAATCTGGCGCTGGCAGAAAACGCCACCGTCTTTGGCGATCCGGATCGCCTGATGCAGCTGTTTAATAACCTGCTGGAAAACAGTCTGCGCTACACCGACAGCGGTGGGCAGGTACAGATTCGCAGCGAGCTGCTGGCGCAAAGCATCGTGCTGGAGTTTGCCGACAGCAGCCCCGGCGTCAGCGATGAACAGCTAAGCCGACTTTGTGAACGCTTTTACCGCACCGAAGGCTCGCGCAACCGCGCCAGCGGCGGATCCGGCCTGGGGCTGGCTATCTGCGCGAATATTGTTGCCGCCCACGGCGGCCAGCTCCACGTCGGACATTCGCCTTTTGGCGGGGTTAGCATTAAAGTAGAATTACCGCTGGAACGCGTAATACCGAGAGAAATATGACCGAGTTACCGATTGATGAAAACGCCCCACGCATTCTGATCGTTGAAGATGAACCCAAGCTGGGGCAGTTGCTCATCGACTATTTACTGGCAGCCAATTATGCGCCAACGCTGATTAACCACGGTGATAAAGTGCTGCCGTACGTGCGCCAGACGCCGCCGGACCTGATCCTGCTGGATTTAATGCTGCCAGGCACCGACGGCCTGACGCTGTGCCGCGAGATCCGTCGCTTCTCCGAGGTCCCGATTGTCATGGTGACCGCCAAAATTGAAGAGATCGACCGCCTGCTGGGTTTAGAAATCGGCGCCGACGATTACATCTGCAAACCGTACAGCCCGCGCGAAGTGGTGGCACGCGTGAAGACCATTCTGCGCCGCTGCCGGCCGCGTCAGGAGCTGCAGGCGCTGGACGAACAGAGCCCGCTGGTGGTGGACGAAACACGCTTCCAGGCCTCATGGCGCGAGCGACTGCTGGATCTTACTCCCGCCGAATTCCGTCTGCTGAAAACGCTGTCGCAGGAGCCGGGCAAAGTGTTCTCGCGCGAACAGCTGCTCAATCACCTGTACGATGACTACCGCGTCGTGACCGACCGAACCATCGACAGCCATATCAAAAACCTCAGGCGCAAGCTGGAGTCGCTGGACGCCGAACAGTCGTTTATTCGCGCTGTCTATGGCGTAGGCTACCGCTGGGAAGCCGACGCCTGCCGTATGGCCTAACAGCTAAGAGCGGCACGTCTGCGCCGCTCTCGTTTTTCCCCGCTCGCATCTTCGCCAATATCTCCCATACTCATACTGTCAGTCGATACGTTTAACGAATGCAATCTAATCAAGGAGTCACCATGGCTGGTTGGTTTGAATTAAGCAAAAGCAGCAACGATCAGTTCCGATTTGTTCTGAAAGCGGGAAACGGGGAGATTATCCTGACTAGCGAGCTCTATACCACCCGAGCCGCGGCGGAAAAAGGCATCGCCTCCGTGCGCGTGAATAGCCCGCTGGACGCACATTACGAGAAGAAAACGGCCACTAACGGTAAATTTCACTTCAACCTCAAGGCGGGCAACCACCAGGTCATTGGCACCAGCCAGCTGTATGCCACCGAGCAGTCGCGCGATAAGGGCATCGCGTCGGTAAAAACCAACGGTGCCAGCGAAACCGTGAAAGATAATACCTGACGGCTCCACCACCGCCGGGCGGTCTGCGAGGGCCACCCGGCGCTTTACCTCGCCCCGCCACAGCGCTACAATGCCCGCCCTTAAAGTGGGGACACTCCCCAGCTCGTCGCATCAGGTGCGGCGAATCTGACCTGTCATCAGAACGAGAAAATCATGTTTAAACCGGAACTCCTTTCCCCGGCGGGAACGCTGAAAAATATGCGTTACGCTTTCGCTTACGGCGCCGATGCAGTCTACGCGGGTCAACCGCGCTACTCGCTGCGCGTACGTAACAACGAATTCAATCACGAAAATTTACAGCTCGGCATCAACGAAGCCCACGCGCTGGGTAAAAAATTCTACGTCGTGGTGAACATCGCGCCGCACAACGCCAAGCTGAAAACCTTTATTCGTGACCTGAAGCCGGTAGTGGATATGGGGCCGGATGCGCTGATTATGTCCGATCCGGGGCTTATCATGCTGGTGCGTGAGCACTTCCCGAAGATGGACATTCACCTGTCGGTACAGGCGAACGCCGTCAACTGGGCCACGGTGAAGTTCTGGAAACAAATGGGGTTAACCCGCGTGATCCTCTCGCGCGAACTGTCGCTGGAAGAAATTGAAGAAATTCGCAGCCAGGTTCCGGACATGGAGATTGAAATCTTCGTTCACGGCGCGCTGTGCATGGCCTATTCCGGCCGCTGCCTGCTGTCTGGTTACATCAACAAACGCGATCCTAACCAGGGCACCTGCACCAACGCCTGCCGCTGGGAATACAACGTGCAGGAAGGCAAAGAAGACGACGTGGGCAACATCGTCCACAAATACGAACCGATTCCGGTGCAAAACGTCGAACCGACCCTCGGCCTCGGCGCGCCAACCGATCAGGTCTTTATGATTGAGGAAGCTAAACGTCCCGGCGAGTACATGACCGCTTTCGAAGACGAACACGGCACCTACATCATGAACTCCAAAGATCTGCGCGCCATCGCCCACGTTGAGCGTTTGACCCAGATGGGCGTCCATTCGCTGAAAATCGAAGGCCGCACCAAATCCTTCTACTACTGCGCGCGCACCGCCCAGGTGTACCGCAAAGCCATCGACGACGCGGCCGCTGGCAAACCGTTCGACACCAGCCTGCTGGAAACGCTGGAAGGCCTTGCCCACCGTGGTTACACCGAAGGGTTCCTGCGTCGCCACACCCATGACGACTATCAGAACTATGAGTACGGCTACTCCGTTTCCGAGCGTCAGCAGTTCGTCGGCGAATTTACCGGCGAGCGTAAAGGCAACCTGGCCGCCGTGGCGGTGAAAAACAAATTCCTGATCGGTGACAGTCTGGAGCTGATGACCCCACAGGGCAACGTCAACTTCACGCTTGAGCATATGGAAAACGCCAAAGGTGAGACGATGCCGGTCGCGCCGGGCGATGGTCACACCGTATGGTTACCCGTGCCGGAAGATATGGCGCTGGAGTATGGCCTGCTGATGCGTAATTTCTCAGGACAATCCACTCGTAATCCGCATAGCAGCTAGTACATTTATATTGTTTTTCAATAGCAAGGATTCTTAGAAATGGATCACAGACGGAATTATCGATTATCGATACTATTCTCTCGCTGAAAAACATAACCCATAAATGCTAGCTGTACCTAGGAACCACCTCCTTAGCCTGTGTAATCTCCCTTACACGGGCTTATTTTTTGCCCTTCCCTCCTAAAGCACACTGCCGTTTCCTTTGTTACACTCTTTGCATACCCCCTAAAGAGGTACCAAGGATGTCAGATTTTCCAGCAAGTTTACTGATACTTAACGGTAAAAGTGCCGATAACCCCGAGCTGCGCAAAGCGGTGACTCTGCTGCGCGACGAGGGCATTGTGATTCACGTGCGCGTCACCTGGGAGAAAGGCGACGCCGTACGCTATGTCGACGAAGCGGTGGCGCTTGAGGTGGCTACGGTGATTGCCGGCGGCGGCGATGGCACCATCAATGAAGTCGCAACGGCGTTGATCCACTGCAAGAGCAACGCGGCTCCCGCGCTGGGGATATTACCGCTTGGCACCGCCAATGATTTTGCCACCAGCGTGAATATTCCTGATGATTTAGCCAACGCCCTCAAGCTGGCAATTGCCGGGCGCGACGTCCCGGTGGATATTGCCCAGGTCAACCATAAAACCTGCTTTATCAATATGGCGACCGGCGGCTTCGGTACGCGTATCACCACGGAAACCCCGGAGAAACTGAAGGCAGCGCTGGGCGGCGTATCGTATCTGATTCACGGACTGATGCGCATGGATACCCTGAAGCCGGACCGCTGTGAAATTCGCGGCGAGAACTTTAGCTGGCAAGGTGATGCGCTGGTTATTGGCATCGGTAACGGACGCCAGGCGGGAGGCGGCCAGCAGCTGTGCCCGGAGGCATTAATCGACGATGGGCTGCTGCATCTGCGTATTTTTACCGGTGAAGAGCTGCTGCCGGCGCTGTTTAACACGCTGGCCAGCAGCGATGGCAAAGAGAATCTGGTGGACAGCGTCTCGCCGTGGTTCGAAGTCACCGCACCGCATGAAATGACCTTTAACCTCGACGGCGAGCCGCTGAGCGGGACCGCCTTCCGGATGGAAATTTTGCCGGCGGCGCTGCGCTGCCGCCTGCCGCCGGACTGCCCGCTGCTGCGTTAACGCATTGCGCGTTTTAAGATTCGCTCAGACTGACGCTTGAAATCCGCCGCCGCTTCGGCGACGGATTTCTTGCCGTAGTCAATAGATTGCAGCGCGCTATCAAATTCCTGCACCAGCTGCGGATCTTCCAGATACGGCGATACGCCGACCTTCGCCGGTAGCGACAGCGCGAGCTTGATGCCAGCAACCGAAGGGTCTTTGTCGTTGATCACGCCAGATGCGGCCAGGGTCTCCGCGCCGCTTTTGCTCAGCGGCACGCCGCGCTCCAGCCCCAGCAGCGTCACGCCCTCTTTGCTGTTGAGCAGGAAGTTAATCAGCTTCGCCGCCGCCTGCGGGTGTTGCGTGGTTTTGCCAATCGACAGCATCATCGACGGTTTCATAAACAGCCCCGCGTCGGTGGCCCCTGGCAGCATGGGATAGCTCCCCAGCTCGAGCTTCGCGGGCGGTTTCAGGTTATCAGAATATTTGGTCACGGCGGTGTTCCACATATACACCCCGCCCCATTCGCCCTCGATCCACGGCTTCATCTCGTACATGTTGCCCTTGCCAAATGAGGCGTAATACTTCATGTCCGGAATAACATGATTATCGATAAGCGTTTTATACAGCTGGAAAAACTCCACCCACTGCGCGTCGCTGTAGGTAAACTTTTTGCTCTGTTCATCGATGGCCGGGATGTTGTACTTCTGCACCATATACGAATTGAGCAGCGCCAGCACGCCGAGGCTCTCCGGGGCAACCGGGTAGTACTGTTTGCCCAGCTTGCTCGCAAAGGTTTTCCCGGCGTGCATCAGCTCATCCCAGTTTTGCGGATAGCCTAAACCGGCTTTTTTCCAGGTCTGGTCGTTGTAATAGAAAATACGAGCGGTCATGGCGACGGGAATCCCGTTCAGTTTGCCCTTCACCGTCACCGGCTGAAGGTCTTTGGCGGTGAACTGGTCGAGACCAATTTCCGCTTTTACCTTGTTGAGATCGTAAAAGCCGTTACCGTCTTTCGAGAACAGCGTCAGCCAGTTCCAGTTGGTCTGCATGACGTCCGGCTCGGTGCCGCCCGCCAGCTGCGTGGTCAGGCGCGAGGTGTGGCCGTCCCAGCCGGTGTATTCCGCTTTCACGTTAATATCCGGATGCTGCTGATGAAAAGCTTCCAGCGCTTTTAAGGTCACCTGATGGCGGCTGTTACCGCCCCACCACGACATGCGCAGGTCGACGGTTTCCGCTGCTACTGCGGAAGCGGTACAGGCACAAAGCACGAGCGGTAGAGCAATACGGAAAGAATTATTATGCATATTATTGATTTCCCAGAGGCAAATTGATCGGGTAGACCGGATAAGGCGTCCACGCCGCCATCCGGCACCTGCATCGGGCTGCCCGATGGCGCTACGCTTATCGGGCCTACAACATCCGGTTAATACGCCGCGACTTCGCGCGCCATTTCGCGCGTGTACTGGCGGCTGGCGTTCACCAGCATCTGCGTGTATGGCGTTTTCGCCTCGCCGTTCACCAACGCGTCAACGGTCAGCGTTTCGAGAATTTTGCCGTACTGCATCACCGCAACCTTCTGGCACAAATGGGCGATCACGCCCAGATCGTGAGTAACCATCAGGTAGGTCAGATTCGACTCTTTTTGCAGCTCCGCCAGCAGATTGAGGATTTCCGCCTGCACCGACACATCCAGCGCCGACGTGGGTTCATCCAACAGCAGCACCTGCGGCTCAAGGATCAACGCGCGGGCAATCGCCACGCGCTGTCGCTGGCCGCCCGAGAGCTGGTGCGGATAGCGGTCGCGAAACGCCCGGTTCAGCCCGACTCTATCCAGCAACGTGTTAATCCGCCGATCGCGCTCGCCGATGCCGTGAATCTGTAGCGGCTCTTCGAGAATATCGCCGATGGTATGACGCGGATGCAGCGAACCGTACGGGTCCTGAAACACCATCTGGACCTTACGGCAGCGTTGGCGGCTGATGGCGTGTTCCAACGGCTGACCATGAATGGTCAGTTCACCCTGCCAGTGGTTAAACAGCCCGGCCAGGCACTTCAGCACCGTGGTTTTCCCGGAGCCTGACTCCCCCACCAGCCCGTAAATCTCACCGGGCCTGACGTGAAAATTGACGTCGTACAGCACCTGGTTGCGCTTCTCGCCTTCGCCAAACGCCAGGTTCAGATTCTTCACTTCAATCATGATGCGCTCCTTAGTCCGTCAGCCAGCAGGCCTGACGCTGCAAAACCGGTAAGACCGGGCGACGACTGTGCATATCCGGCAGCGCGCTGATCAGGCCCTGCGTGTATGGGTGCTGCGCGCGGTCGAGATCGCAGGCGGCGATGGACTCCACCACCCGTCCGGCGTACATCACCAGCACGCGGTCGCAAAAGCTGCGTACCAGGTTGATATCGTGGCTGATAAAAATCAGCCCCAGCCCGCGCGATTTAACCAGATCATCCAGCAGGCCCAGCACCTGCAAACGCACCGAGACGTCCAGCGCGGAGGTCGGTTCATCGGCGATCACCAGCTCAGGGTCGGTAATCAGCATCATGGCAATCATAATGCGCTGCCCCTGACCGCCAGAAATCTCGTGCGGATAGAGCCCGTAAACGCGCTCGGGATCGCGAATGCGCACCACGTCCAGCATCTCCAGCGCTTTGGCCTTCGCCTCCGTTTTATGCCCCGGGTGGTGCGTCAGCCAGGCTTCCGCTATCTGGTCGCCTACCCGCACTACCGGGTTCAGCGAATATTTCGGGTCCTGCATAATCATCGAAATACGCTTACCGCGGATGGTGCGCATCTGCGCTTCGCTGGCGTTGAGCAGGTCAATATCGCCAAACTGCATCTGGCTAGCGTCAATGCGCGCCTTTTTCGGGTGCAGGTGCAGCAGCGCGCGCCCGACGGTGGATTTGCCGGAGCCGGATTCGCCGACAATCGCCAGCTTCTCTCGTCCCAACTGGAAGGAGACGCCGCGTACCGCATGGGTAACCGCGCTGCCGTTAACGAATTTGACGTTTAAATCGCGCACGTCGAGCAGCGGTGCAGCGTTATTCGCTGCGAGGATCGAGGATGTCACGTAGGCCATCTCCTAAGAAGTTGAACGCAAGACTGTTGATCAGAATCGCCAGCCCCGGAATCGTCACCACCCACCAGCACTCCATCATGTAGGTGCGGCCGCTGGAGATCATCGCCCCCCATTCAGGCTCCGGCGGCTGCGCGCCCAGGCCAAGGAAGCCGAGACCGGCGGCGGTCAGGATGATCCCCGCCATGTTCATGGTGATACGGATAATCACCGATGGCAGGCACAGCGGCACAATGTGACGCCACAGCACCCGCGCCGGAGACGCGCCCTGTAAACGCACGGCGGAGATAAAATCCGCCTGACGCAGCGACAGCGTTTCGGCACGCGCCAGTCGCGCAATCGGCGGCCAGGCGGTGAGCGTAATGGCAATCACCACGTGCTCCAGCCCTGGGCCTAAGGCGGCGACAAACGCCAGCGCCAGCACCAGGCTTGGGAAAGAGATGAAAATGTCGGTGACGCGCATCAGCACCATATCGACCTTACCGCCGAAGTAGCCCGCGCAGACGCCGAGCAGCAGCCCCAGCGGGCCGACGGTGACCGACACCAGCAGCACGATGTACAGCGTGATGCGCGAGCCGTAGACCAGGCGGCTGAAAATATCGCGGCCAAACTCATCGGTACCAAACCAGTGCTGGGCGTTTGGCGCGGTGAGCGCATTGTTTAAGTCCTGCACCAGCGGGTTATAGGGGGCGATCAGCGGCGCGAAAATCGCCACCACCAGCAGCAGGAAAATAATCCCGCCACCAATCGCCGTCAGCGGATTGCGCGCCATCTTGCCGATAAACCCGCCGGCCCGCGCCAGCGCACGCAGCAGCCGCTGGCGGCCTTCACCGGACGCGCCTGAAAGAGAAGTATCCAGAGAAACCGTCATGATTTTGTCCTCGGATCGAAGAATTGATACAGCATGTCGGAGAGCAGGTTGAGCATCACGAAGATCACCCCTACCAGCAGTACGCAGCCCATCACCGCGTTCATATCACCCAGCAGCAGGCTGCCGGTGAGATAGGAGCCAAATCCGGGCCAGGAGAAGACGGTTTCAATCAATACCGCCCCTTCCAGCAGCGAGCCGTAGGCCAGCGCCACCACCGTCAGCAGTTGCACGAGAATGTTGCGAAACGCATGATTCCAGATCACCTGCCGCTCGGTTAAACCCTTCACTCGTGCGGTGATGATGAACTCCTGCGACAGCTGCGCCAGCATAAAGCTGCGGGTCATACGGCTGATGTAGGCCAGCGAATGGAAGCCGAGCAGCGCGGCAGGCAGAACCAGGTGGTTAATCGCGTTCCAGAACACCTCGCTGTTACCCGCCAGCAGCGCATCGACGGTCATGAGTCCGGTACGACGCGGCACAATGCCGTCCAGCCCCAGATCCACGCGCCCGGCGCCGCCGACCCAGCCCAGCCAGGCGTAGAACACCAGCAGCCCCATCATCCCCACCCAGAAGATGGGGGTAGAGTAGCCGGCGAGGCTGATAATACGCACCACGTAGTCGGAAAGGCTGTTGCGACGCGCCGCCGCCAGTACGCCCAGCGGAATACCAAGACCCGCGCCGACGATAATCGCCATCGTTGCCAGCTCCATGGTCGCGGGGAAGACGCGAATAATATCGTCGATAACCGGTTTACCGGTCAGCAGCGCATTGCCCAGATCGCCGTGCAGCAGGTTGACAAAGTAAATGCCAAACTGGGTCATGAGCGACTGGTCGAATCCCAGCTGGTGATAGACCTGCTGGTAAGTACTTTGGTCAGCGTCCGGGCCGACAATCGCCAGCACCGGGTCAATCGGCATCACGCGGCCAATAAAGAACGTCAGCAGCAGCAGGCCAAACAGCGTCACCGCCACCTGCATCAACCGTTTTGAGAAGCGCCGGGTCCGGGAGCCGGGCGCAAGAATAGCCGTACTCATCCTTTATCTCCTTCGCTAACTTTGTAGACATCTCGCAGGAACGTGGTGGCCGACGGGTGCGGCTGGTAGTCTTTCACTTCGTTGCGCACCACCACCGAATCCACCATCTGCGACACCGGGATCATCGCCGGGATCAGCGAATCAAAACGGGTTTGAATCGCCTGATAATCGGCAATCTGTTTTTGTGGGTCACGCTCCAGCAGCGCGCCGTCGATCATCTCGTTGAGCGGTTTGTCGTAGAAACCGGTGCGCCAGCCCTGGAAGTTGGTGAGCTTCGCCGCATCGCTGTTGTCCGGGTTGTACACCAGCGCGCGCAGGCTGGAGTGCGGGTGCGGCTCCATGCCGCTGCCGCCGCGCCCCACCAGCATGTCGAACTTGCGTTCACGCATCGCACCGTAAATCTGGTTACCGGTGCCGGTGATGATTTTGGCCTTAATACCCGCCTGCATCAGCGTCGACTGCACGGCAATGGCAATGTTGAGGAACGGCTGATCGGCCAGCACCCGCAGGGTGGTATCAAAACCGTCCGGGTATCCTGCCTCCGCCAGCAGCTTTTTGGCTTTTGCCAGATCGAAGGTGTAGCCAGGATCCGGCAGCGTTGACGGCATCCCGGCTTTAATCGGCCGCTGGTGCAATACGCCGTAGCCCGGCATCAGCGCTTTGTTAATACCCTGATAATCAATCAGGTAGCGCACGGCTTCACGTACTTTGGGATTGGCGAAGTGCGCCTCTTTCATGCTCATCGACACGTAATACATGGTGCCGCGTTGTACCGCATCGACGGTGAGCTGTGGGTCTTTACGCAGAGCGTTGATATCCGACACCGCCATATTGTTAGCGATGTCGAGATCGCCTTTTTCAATCATCAGACGCAGGGTCTGCGACTCCTGGAAGTGGCGCAGCACCACGCGGCTCATCTTCGGCTCGCCGCGCCAGTAGTCCGGGTTACGCTTCATGCGCAGCACGTCTTTCGCCTGCCAGGTTTCCAGCGTAAACGGCCCCGATCCGGCTTCGTGCGTGGTCAGCCATTTGTTGCCCCAGTCGTTATCCTGTTCGTGACTCTGTACGGTTTTACTGTCGAGCACGCCCAGGTTGCCGAGCGCGCCCAGCGAGTAAATCACCAGCTGCGGATCGTTATCCTTCGGCAGGACAATCTGCACCGTATAGTCGTCCGGCGCGGTCACCTGCTTGTCGACGTTCTTTTTGCTAAAGCCGTAGGATTTCCACACCGATGCCTGCGCGAGGTTGAGGTGCAAAATACGCCGCATCGACCACACCACGTCGGCGGCGGTCAGCGGGTTTCCGGAGTGGAACTTGACGTTGTTATGCAGATGAAAAGTCAGCGTTTTGCCGTCCGGACTGATATCCCAGGATTTGGCGAGTGCCGGTTTAACGTTGGTCAACTGCTGAGGATCCAGTTCCACCAGCGAGTCATAGAGATTCACCACAATACCGACCACCTCGTTACCGGTCATCGCGGCCGGGTCGAGGGTCAGCAGGTTATTCATGTTCATGCCAATGATGAGCTGGTCCGGAGGCGTTTTAGCCAACGCCGCCCCGCTCCCCATCGTCATGGAGAGCGCGAGCAAACACGCTCCCAGTAAGGAGGATTTTTTCATATCTCTATTTGCCTGTACTGTAGGGTACATGTTGCCGGATGGCGGCGTTTACGCCTTATCCGGCCTACCGGGCCGTAGGCCCGATAAGCGCAGCGCCATCGGGCATTTATTGTTTTATTCAGTCGTGGCTGACGGTATTGGCTTCGATATAGTCAAAATTGATGTCTTCGCCCAGTCCGGGGCGTTGTGACAAATGCACAAATCCATCGGCATCCATCGGGTCGATGATGCTGTTCAGGTAAGCAGCGGGCTGGTCGTAGTCGAGGAACGGGTGCAGCAGGCCGCGCTCGTACCAGCGGCAGTTCCGAATCGCCCCCACCGCCGCCAGGCTTGCCGCGCCGTTGCCGTGGACTTCGCAGTCCATGCCAAACGACTCTGCCAGCGCCGCCACCTTCATGGTTGGCGTGATGCCACCCACGCCATTGGCGCCCGCACGCAGAATGTCGCACGCGCCCGCTTTCACCCAGTCGGCGCGGCTGTGATGTTTACCGCCGAAGCTTTCCGGGCCGATAATCGGAATCGACAGGTTTTCCGCCAGCCACGCATAGGACGACATGCTGTCTTCTTCCATCGGCTCTTCAAACCACGCGAAGTTGAGTTTCTCCAGCTCTTTACCGATCCATAGCGCCTCGGTACGGCTGTACCAGTGATAACCGTCGATCATCAGGTCAATATCCGGGCCAACCGCTTCACGCACTGCCGCACAGGCTTTGATATCCATTTTCGGGTTCGGCGCAAAGGAGACCGGCGGCATCCAGGTGTGCAGCTTAATGGCCTTATAGCCGCGAGCGACCAGGGTTTCAGCAAATGCCGCATACTCTTCCGGGGTAGAGAGACCGCCTTCTAAGTCATCGCCGCACATGGTGCTGCCGTAGGCCGGCACCTTATCGCGATAGCCGCCGAGCAGTTTATACACCGGCACGTTGAGCTTGCGCCCAATCAGGTCCCACAGCGCCTGTTCAACAAACGACAGCGCGCGTTCGGTCAACTGATGGGCGCTGCCGCGCTGCCAGTGCACCAGGTCCTGCCAGATACGTTCGCGGTTAAACGGATCCTGCCCAACCAGCACTTTACGGAAGAAGGTATTCACCACAAACGGGCGCACAATTTCCGGCGGCGCGAACGAGTAGCCTTGGCTGCCATCATCGGCGGTAATGGTCAGCATCGCCATTTTTGCCATGCTTTCCGGCCCCGGATGGGAGTGCCCGGCGCTGTCGGAGACGCGGCGGGTAGGATGCTGGAAAACGGTGACATTTACAGATTCAATTTTCATTATGTGTCCTTAGTACAACATTCGAAATGGCGCTTTTTGCACCACAATCCTGTGTCCAACACTTATCCGATAAATCGGTTTCAGGGAATTGAAAAGGCGTTTCATGACTAATCTAAGCACAAAATATCAGCCCTTCCACGGACAAATTCCGCTAACACCGGGCTGTTTTTTGGGCATGCGCACAATGAGGCGTGACGTTTTTCACAAAAGGAGAGAGAAGTGTGAAGGGGATCGTCCTCCGTTCCCGGACGGGAACGGAGGACAAATATTACGCGAAGGTAATTTTGCTATCGAGGTAAACATCCTGCACGGCGTTAATCAGCTGTACGCCGTCGGCCATCGACTTTTTAAACGCTTTACGGCCCAGGATTAAGCCCATGCCGCCTGCGCGTTTATTGATCACCGCCGTACGCACCGCGTCAGACAGATCGGTTTCGCCACCAGCAGCGCCGCCAGAGTTAATCAGCCCCGCGCGCCCCATATAGCAGTTCGCCAGTTGGTAGCGCACCAGGTCAATCGGGTTCTCGCTGGTCAGCTTGCTGTACACGCGATCGTCGGTATAACCGAAGTTCACCGCTTTATAGCCGCCGTTATTCTCGGCCATCTTCTGCTTCACGATATCCGCGCCAATCGTGGCCGCCAGATGGTTGGCCTGACCGGTCAGGTCGGCAGAGACGTGATAGTCGACGCCATCTTTCTTAAACGCCGGATTACGCAGATAGGCCCACAGCACCGTCACCAGTCCCAGCTCGTGCGCACGCTCAAAGGCGGCAGAAATCTCTTCAATCTGGCGGCGCGACTCTTCCGAGCCAAAATAGATGGTTGCCCCAACGGCCACCGCCCCCATATTGAACGCCTGCTCAACGCTGGCGTACAGCGTTTGATCGAAGGTGTTCGGGTAGCTCAGGGTTTCGTTGTGGTTAAGTTTGACCAGGAACGGAATACGGTGTGCGTAGCGGCGAGACACCGACGCCAGCACGCCGTAGGTGGAGGCCACGCAGTTACAGCCGGCTTCAATCGCCAGCTCAACGATATTTTTCGGGTCAAAATAGAGCGGGTTGGCGGCAAATGAGGCCCCGGCCGAGTGTTCGACGCCCTGATCTACCGGCAGAATCGACAGATAGCCCGTTCCGGCTAAACGGCCGGTGTTGTAGAGCGTCTGCATGTTTCGCAATACGGCTGGCGGGCGGTTATTGTCTATCATCACCCGATCAACGTAGTCGTGGCCGGGCAGATAGAGCTGGTCGGCTGGAATGGTCATACAACGATGCTGTAAAAGGCTGTCGGCATCTTTGCCAAGCAACTGCGCAATATCAGTCATAGCTATGCTCCCGTAAGCGCCGACATCATGTCGGCTGGATGTCCTGCTCAACTTTTTTGAGCAGGATAAGCCTGGTACCGGGGGCGTAGAATGTCCAACTTTTGTCGGTTTTAGCACGCGCGCGGCTGGCACGCGGACGGGACAGCTACCACCATTCGTGGAAGTGGTGAACCGGACCAATCCCCTCGCCGACCTCCAGCGTATCGGCCTGCGCCAGCGCTTTCGACAGCCAGCCCTTCGCCACCGGCACCGTCTCCTGCCAGCTGGCGTAACGCGGTCTTAACGCTGCCAGCGCCGCCGATAGCGTACAGCCGGTGCCGTGGGTATTTTTGGTGTCCACGCGCGGCGCGGTAAAGCGCATTTCGCCGTCAGCGGTGAACAACCAGTCCGGGCTTTCGGCATCGTCCAGGTGGCCGCCTTTCATCAGCACCGCTTCACAGCCCAGCGCCCGCAGCGCGCGCCCCTGTTCCAGCATCTCCAGTTCATTGCGCGCGTGCGGCGCGCCGAGCAGCGCCGCCGCCTCCGGCAGGTTTGGCGTAATCAGCGCAACCTGCGGCAGCAGGCGCTGGCGCAGAGTCGCGACCGCCGACGCCGACAGCAGCGGATCGCCGCTTTTCGCCAGCATCACCGTGTCCAGCACCACGTTCTGGATACGATAGCGCTGTAAACGCTCGGCCACCGCTTCAACGATGTCGGTCTCGGCCAGCATGCCGATTTTGGTGGTGTCGATACGCACATCGCTGAATACGGAATCCAGCTGCGCGGCGACAAAGTCAGGTTCTATCCGGTAGACTGACTGCACGCCGCGGGTATTTTGCGCCACCAGCGCGGTCATCACCGAGCAGCCGTAGGCCCCCAGCGCCGAGAAGGTTTTCAGATCGGCCTGAACGCCCGCGCCGCCGCTTGGGTCCGTGCCCGCAATCGTCAATGCGTTGATACGTTTCATGCCGCCACCTCCCCGTGCATCGCGTACAGCGCGTCAAGGAAAGCCGGGGTAAAACTCCCCGGACCGCGGCCCTCTGCCGCGCGTTGCCCGGCGTGTTTCATCAGCAGGCAGGCGCCCGCCACGTTGAGCAGGCGATCGCCCGGCAGCGCGCAGCTGGCCGCAACAACCGCCGACAGTGCGCAGCCGGTGCCGACGATACGCGTCATCAGCGCCGCCCCGCCGTTCGCCGCCAGCGTGCGCTCGCCGTCGGTGATGTAATCCACCTCGTCGGTCACCGCCACAATCGCCCCGCTTTCTCGCGCCAGCTTCTGTGCCGCAGGCAGCGCGGCGGCAGCGGTATCGGTGGTATCGACCCCGCGCCCGCCCAGGCTCTCGCCGGCCAGCGCCCGGATTTCGGAGGCGTTCCCACGAATAGCCGACGGCGTCAGGCGCAGCAGTTCGCGGCAGAAATCGCTGCGTAACGTCAGCGCCCCCACCGCCACCGGATCCAGCGTCCACGGCGTTTCTGCGCGATTGGCACTGTCAACCGCTGCGCGCATCGCCAGCGCACGCGAGTGGGTTAAGGTGCCCACGTTAACCAACAGCGCGCCGGCAAGCGCGGCAAACTGCGCGGCCTCTCCGGCATCAATAACCATCGCGGGAGATGCCCCCACGGCCAGGAGGACATTCGCCGTGAAGGTTTGCACGACGTCATTCGTCATACAGTGAACAAGGGGGGCATGCTGGTGAAGAAGAGAAGCGGTGTGCGCAGATTGCGCGGAATTAAGCAGGTCAACGTGCATGGTTTGCTCCTGCCATAACGCGAAGAAGCAATGGCCGGTCGGCCTCTGACTTCCCTACGCTGGCATTATCCAGATCAGGTGGTACGGGTATTTCTCAGCCTTCGCAAGGAAGGGCACCCCGAGTCATTCAAATCAATTGATTACGATTAACAGACTGTTAATCGCCGTGCAGAATAATGCCAGCAGGCAGCCCGACAAACAAGCCCGATAACCCGCTGGCAGTCAGACAAAGCGCATCGCGACGAGTGATGCTCGCCGCGCCAAACCAATACAACCCATTGATTTATTGATAAAGTAAAAATCATTTTCCATCAGGACGCTTTGCTTTTTTCGCCAGATACATCGCTTTATCGGCATAATCGAGCAGCTGACGTTCGTTGGCACCCTGTTCAGGATAGTGCGCAATGCCAATACTCGGGGCAATCGCCAAACGGTGCTCTCCCAGCACAAAAGGAGAAGCGAAAGCCTCAACAATTTTTTCTGCCACCGCGAAAGCGTCGTCCGGCAACGCGCTGTTCTCAATCAAAATCACAAACTCATCGCCGCCAATACGCGCAACGGTATCGGATTTCACGACGCAGCGCGTCAGGCGGTCCGCGGCGGCTTGCAGCAGTAAATCCCCTATCCCGTGGCCCAGGGTGTCGTTAACCTGCTTAAATTTATCGAGATCGATATACAGCAGCGACAAATGCCCCCCTTCACGGCGCGCGGTAGCAAGCGCAGCCCTAAGGCGATCGAACAAAAGGCTACGGTTTGGCAGGTCGGTCAGCTGATCGTACTGTGCCATATGCTGTAACCGGGCCTGCATCTGCTGACGCTCAATAACCGTCGCAATCTGCGTCGACACAAACTGCAATAACTCCTGATCCTGTTCGTTATAGCGTACGCCGTCCGGGTAGCTTTTGACGACCAGAACACCGATGGTGCCTTTCTGTGACTTAAGCGGAACCCCAAGCCAGCAGGATGGATTCAGGCCAAACGAAATGCGCAGTTCTTCATGGCGGCCCGCCATTCTCTCGGGCGTCAGCAGTAGCGGTTGACCCGTTTGAATCACCTCCGCGTAAAATGTCCCGGGAATAAGCGTAAACGGCGCGGGTATTTCCTGAAACGCATCCACGTGATACGGGAAGGTCAGTTGGCCCGTTTGCGGGTCGTAAAGCGTGACCGAAAAATTATCGACGGGAAGCAGCGTACCGACGATCTCATGGATACGCTGAAATAGCTTGAGTAAATCTTCAGCCGTGTGTGCAGCTTCAGAAATAGCGTACAGTGCGGATTGTAATGATTCAGAGCGTTTGCGTTCGGTAATATCCCGCGCAACGCCAATGCGTAATTGATTAGCCGGGGACCAGCGTGCCGACCACATAATATTGACGATCTGGCCATTTTTATGCACATAGCGGTTTTCAAAATGGAACTGCGGGCGGCCAGCCATGATTTCTACTACTGAATTTCGTGTTAATTCTCGATCTTCCGGTAGCATCATATCGAACATGTTTTTGCCGATGAGTTCTTGCGGTGTATAGCCAAAAATACGTTCACATGACGCGCTTGCATAAACAATGTTAGCGTGGGCATCTACTGCAAAAACAGCATCCAGCATGAGATCGATAAAACTGCTCAACGGCGCGTGAGGATTCGATTCCATAGAGAAAGTCAGGCCTGAATATAAGAGTGAGTGCGACTACATTCGAGTTCCGTCGCCCATTAGCACTACACTAAAGGTTAAAGATAGTACAACTTCAGGCTGATTTACAATCAAAAAGAGGCGTGTGGCGCGTGTTAAAAGAAGGGGCATATCGGCATTCGCAATAACAAGGAGATTGCCGATCGCTAAAAAAGAATCAGCGGCGAACTAACCCCCTGCTGCCGGGCGGCCCAGGAATAATCTTCCGTCATTATTCTCTTTATTTCACCGCCCGCTCTCCCCTCGTTTCTGATGATGATACGGCGAATTAACGGCCGTGTTATTCAAGAGATAATTTGCTTTCCCGCCGCCCCGGGTAATTCCCCGCTGCTTTCGCGAAGCTGTTTCAGCAACAGGGCAAAGCAGGACTCAATCAGCGGCGGCAGCGCCTGCGACCCGCGCATCAGCGCCACCGTACGGGTTAAGGCCGGCTGCTGAAGCTGCGCAACTTTGAGCACAGGATCCTGCAAATGGGTGGTGTAAAGCTGTGGCAGAATCGCCACCGCCAGCCGCGAGCGCACCAGGCCATACAGCGTTTCAATATAGTCCACCTGATAGCGCGTATTCAGCGTCAGGCGCTGGCTTTCCACCAGCGCGCCGACCAGCCGCTGCACGTTTCCTTTTGAGAACACCGCGATATCGTTTCCAGCCAGCAGCTTCCACGGCAGGTGTGGCTGACCGGCCAGCGGATCGTCGGCATGGACGACCGCCACCAGCGGGTCTTCGCGCAGCGGGAACACCTGTAAATCTTTCGGCAACGAGCTATCGATGGCCCCGACGCCAAAGTCAATCTGGCCGCTGAGCAAATCGCTGACCATGGCATCGTTGGTGCGGTCGTGAAACTCAACGCGCAGGCGCGGGAAGGCCTGCGCCAGGAGGCTGGGCAGCATCGGAAACAGCAGCGAGCTCACCGAGGGCACCAGGCCAATACGCACCGTGCCATCACCGCCAGCCGCAACAATTTGCTGCATATCCTGAAACGCGGCCTGCGCAACGCTCAACACCCGCTGGGCGTGGGGTAATATGGCCGCGCCCAGCTCGGTCAGCGTCACCGACGACGCGGTGCGGTTTACCAGCTTGCCGCCCAGCACCGCTTCCGTCTGCCGCAGCGCGCTGCTGAGCGCGGGCTGGCTTATCGCCAGGCGGTTGGCGGTATCGGTAAAATGGCGCAGCTGCGCCAGCGTCACAAAATACTGGAGTTGTTTGAGCGAAAGCGCGGGTAGCCGCTGCCAGGGTTCGGTCATGTTGTTGTGCTCACCGGTGACGATCACGCAGAATAAGCCAAAGTTATCAGGTGATAAATTTAATCATCTGGGCAAACGTTTGCACTGCCCCTAAAGTAGCGCCCATTATCCCTGTGCCGGAGTTGTTATGTCCAGCAATGCTGAAAACCGCCGCCGCGCCGTCCAGGCCGCGCGCGGGGAAGTCCCCTTCGATCTGCTGCTGACCGACGCCAGCGTCGTCGATATGGCGACCGGCGAGATTCGCGAAGCCGACGTGGGTATCGTCGGCGAGATGATTGCCAGCGTCCACCCGCGCGGCAGCCGTCGCGACGCGCTCGAACGCCACGCTCTGCCCGGCGTATTTCTCTCACCCGGTCTGATGGACACGCATGTCCACCTGGAAAGCTCCCACCTGCCGCCGGAACGCTATGCCGAAATCGTATTGGCGCAGGGCACCACTGCCGTCTTCTGGGACCCGCATGAACTGGCCAACGTGCTGGGCGTGGCGGGCGTGCGCTATGCCGTAGAGGCTAGCCGCCATCTGCCGCTGCAGGTGATGGTGGCCGCGCCGTCCAGCGTGCCGTCGACGCCGGGGCTGGAAATGTCGGGTGCCGAGTTTGCCGGGGCCGAGATGGACACCATGCTCGGTTGGCCGGAAGTGCGCGGCGTGGCGGAGGTGATGGATATGCACGGCGTCCTGCACGGCAGCTGTCGTATGCAGGAAATTGTGCAAGCGGGGCTAAACAGCGGCAAGCTGATTGAAGGCCACGCCCGCGGGCTGAGCGGCGCCGATCTGCAGGCCTATCTGGCCGCTGGCGTCACCTCAGACCATGAATTGACTTCCGCCGATGACGCGCTGGAAAAGCTGCGTGCCGGTCTGACGCTGGAAATTCGCGGCTCGCACCCGTACCTGCTGCCCGATATCGTTAATGCGCTGAAAACGCTGCCGCATCTTTCCTCGCAGATCACCGTGTGCACCGACGACGTGCCGCCGGACATGCTGCTGGAAAAAGGCGGTATCATCGCCCTGCTGAATCTGCTGATTGAACACGGTCTTCCGGCAACCGACGCCCTGCGTTTTGCTACGCTGAACGCCGCCATTCGCCTCCAGCGCAACGATCTGGGGCTGATTGCCGCCGGTCGCCGTGCGGACCTGGTGGTCTTTGATTCGCTGGATACGCTCTGTGCGCGCGCCGTTTATGTCGCCGGGAAACAGATCGCCCGCGACGGCAAGCTGCTGGCGCCGATCGACGCCGCGCCGGGCGTCACGCCGCCGCGTGATACCCTGCGCCTTACCCCACTCAGCGCCGATGATTTTGCGCTACGGGTCGGCAATATTCGCCACGGCGTTGCCCGGCTGCGCCATATTCGCGGCGCGCGTTTTACCCAATGGGGTGAAGTGGACGTTGAAATCCGTGACGGCCAGGTACAGCTGCCGAGTGGGTTTAGTCTGATTTGGGTAAAACACCGCCATGGCCGTCATGAGGCGACGCCGCAGATTGCGTTGCTCGAAGGCTGGGGTGAACTGCGCGGCGCGATTGCCACCAGCTATTCACACGACTCACATAACCTGGTGGTGCTGGGGCGTCATCCTGACGATATGGCGCTGGCGGCCAATCAGCTGATTGCCTCCGGCGGCGGCATGGCGCTGGCGCAAAACGGCGGCATTCTGGCCCACGTGGCGATGCCGATAGCCGGGATGCTGTCAGACAAACCCGCCGACGTGCTGGCCGCTGAGTTTCGCCAACTGCGCGACCTCAGCGCGCAGGTCGCCGACTGGGAGCCGCCGTATCGCGTGTTTAAAGCGATTGAGGGCACCTGTCTGGCCTGCAACGCCGGACCGCATTTGACCGATTTAGGGCTGACCGACGGCACCACACGACAGATTGTCGATCCGGTTATTTCGTCACAACACACAACACAACAATAGACATGGGAGCGCCACACAATGGCCGATAATACCCTTCAATCGCCAACCGCAAGCAGTTGGCTGGAGCGACGCTTTGCGTTGCATTCCCGCGGCAGTTCGCTGCGTACTGAGTGCCTGGCGGGCATCACCGGTTTTCTCGCCGACGCCTATCTTCTGGTCGTGATTCCTGGCCTGCTGGCCGTGGGCGGTATGGATAAAGGCGCCGCGACTACCGGCACCATTCTGGTCTTCGTTGGCGGTACGCTGCTGATGGCATTTTACGCCAACCTGCCGTTTATCGTTGGGCCGGGCATCGGGGGATCGGTGCTGGTCGGCGTCACGCTGGCAGGCAGCGAAGGCATTGGCTGGCAGATTGGCCTCGGCATTGCCTGCTGGTCGGGTATTCTATTCTTTCTGCTCACCAAATTCGGCCTGCGTGAAGTGGTCACCCGTTCGGTGCCGCAGTCAATAAAACTGGGGCTCACCGCGTCTATCGGTCTGTTTGTGGCGGTGCTCGGCTTCCGTAACGCCGGGCTGGTGCTGGCAAATGCCAAAACTAACTCGCTGATGCTGGGCGATTTTATGGCACCGGGTGCCCTGGTGGCGCTGTGCGGCCTGTTTCTGGCTATTGCACTCCAGGCGCGACGCATTCCTGGCGCAATTTTATGGGCAATTCTGTTCGCCACCCTGGTGGGTATCCCGGTAGGCGTCACGCGCCTGCCGACCCACTTTATCGACATGCCGCACTCGCTGGCACCGGTGCTCGGTCACGTCGATATGCTGGGCGCGCTGAATATTGCGTTCCTGCCGTTCCTGTTCGTTTTCTTCGCCTCGGAATTCTTCTCCACCATGGGCACCACCCTTGCGGTAGGCGGCGAAGCCGGGCTGCTGGATGAAGAAGGCAATATGCCGCATATTAACCGCCCGTTTATGGTTGACTCTATTGCGGCCGCCATCGGCCCGTGGCTTGGCATTCCGGCGGCTACCGCGCTGATTGAATCCTCCGCTGCCGCCGAAGCGGGCGGAAAAACCGGGCTGACGGCGCTGTCGGCTGCAGTGATGTTCCTGCTGATGCTGCTGTTCACTCCGGTGGCGTTGATGATCCCGAAAGAAGCCACCGCGCCAGCGTTGATTCTGATTGGCCTGAACATGTTCAGCGGCCTGCGTAAGGTTGATCTGGCGAACTTCACCGACGGACTGCCGGTGCTGATGATGGTGATGATCACGCTGATTGCCAACAGCTTTGGTACCGGCATCGCCGGTGGGCTGCTGTTCTATATCGTGATTAAAGCGATTGCCGGTAAATGGCGTGAAATCCCGGTGGGCCTGTGGATTCTGGCAATACCGCTGGTGTACTACTTTGCGACGCTGGTGAAGCACTAGTCTATTGCCCCCATCAGGCGAGCGTGACACGCACGCCTGATGGGGAGCACAGATATCACGAAAATAAGGCCACGCCTCCGCTGATTTGGGTCACTGAATTGATTGTAATTTTTTTCAAATCTTGATGACGCCCACCGCAAGCAGATAATATATTTTCAGTTTACAAAGAGGCTGAAAATATTATGCCAGAACAATCAGACATTAAACTAAGACCCCTTGAACGCGAAGATTTGCGCTTTGTCCACCAACTTGATAATAACGCCAGCGTAATGCGCTACTGGTTCGAAGAACCCTATGAAGCCTTTGTTGAGCTAAGCGATCTTTACGATAAACACATCCACGATCAGAGCGAGCGTCGTTTTGTTATTTCGTTTAATGGTAATAATGCGGGCCTGGTAGAGCTGGTTGAAATAAACCATATTCATCGACGCGCCGAGTTTCAAATTATTATTTCACCGGAATATCAGGGCAAAGGCCTGGCAACCCGCGCCGCTAAGCTGGCAATGGACTACGGCTTTACCGTCCTGAACCTCTATAAGCTCTACCTGATTGTGGATAAAGAGAATGCTAAAGCCATTCATATTTATCGTAAGCTTGGTTTTATCCAGGAAGGCGAGTTAATACATGAATTTTTCGTTAACGGTGAGTACCGCAACACGATACGTATGTGTATTTTCCAGCATCAATATTTAGAAAAGAATAAATCAACGGGCGGATTGCTGAAACCAACGGCGCAATGATAGCGAGTATCCTGGCACCGTATCGTTGATCTCAACGACCCGCACCGTCGCGGCTGGCGGCGCGGGCTCATCGGACGATGATTACCGTAGCGCAACGGCGGGTAACCCCGCCGCCCTTACACCGCGTTCAGCGTATCAACGCAGCGCGCTTTCACCTCTTCATAAAGCAACCTCACCGCAGCTGAGAGCTGTTTGCGATGCGGGCAGATCATATTCAGCGGTACCCGATCGCCCAGATATTCCGGCAGCAGCACCTGCAAACGCCCGGCCTGCAGATCGTCTTTTACGTCCAGCGCCGATTTAAACGCAACGCCCTCGCCGGCCACCGCCAGACGGCGGATCACTTCGGCGTCATCGCTGGTAATATTGCCGCACACCTGCACGCTGTGCTCTACGCCGTCGCGGTAGAGCGGCCATCGGTCGAACGGTCGCCCGCGCAGCACGTAGGTTAACGCATTGCATTTTTCGAGATCGGCCAGCGTTTTTGGCTCGCCGTGACGGGCAATCCACGCGGGAGAGGCCACCAGCACGCGACGGTTATCGGGCGCAACCGGCAGTGAAACAAACGACGCATCATCGTTGTCGCCGTAGCGGAACGCAATATCCACCGGGTCTTTAAAAACGTCGGTCAGGTGATCGGAAAACAGAATGCGCAGCCGCAGCGCCGGATGACGGGTGCGGAACTGGCGAAAGACCTCCAGCAGCAGATTACGTCCAAGATCGGACGGCACGGCAATTTGCAGCGTGCCGCTGACTTCATCGTTTGGCGTCGTGAGCTGCTGAAGCCCGTTTTGCAGCGCATCGAGCATTTGCAGCGCGTACGGCAGCCAGGTTTCGCCTTCCACCGTCAGGCGCAGGCTACGGGTGGAGCGGGCAAACAGGCGCGTGTTGAGCGCCGTTTCCAGACGCTTAATCGCCGAACTCACCTGCGCCGGTGGGATACCGGCTTCGCGCGCGGCGTCGCTAAAGCTGCTCAGCGCCGCCGCGCGAACGAATAATGATAAATCTTCCAGCCTGAACATGGCGGTTCCTCAAAAATTGGGCGGCCAGGATAAACCTCAAAACGAACATCACCGCGGTTTGCTTACATTTTTTAAGAAAGCAGCGCTTGCCATTCGGCCCACGCATCAGGAATCATACGGAGCTGCAATTTTATATCCAGGATAATGTGGGGATAGTATGCGTAAAACAAAAATGATGCTTCTGGGCGTGCTGCTGGCAACGGCGAGCGCGGCATGGGCGGCACCGGCCACCGGCATCAAACAGTATGAATTAAAAGAGTTCACCGCAGATTTCACGCAATTTAAAATTGGCGACAACGCCCCTGCGATGTATCTCACGCCAGAGTACAACATCAAGCAGTGGCAGTTGCGTAATCTGCCCGCGCCGGATGCCGGCACGCGCTGGACGTACATGGGCGGCAACTATGTTCAGATCGGCGAAACGGACGGCAAAATCAGCAAAATTTTCGACGGCGAGATTTTCTATCACCGCTAAGCAAAAGCCAGCGGGTATTTCACCGCTGGCCCTTCCCTTACGCTAGCAATAATGTACGCCGTGCGGTGCCATATTATTCATCGTGTTTTCCACTGCCAGCTTTTCATATAACAGCAATATTCCCAGCATTAAATCGCCGCCGCTGCGTAACAGATCGTCCGGCGCAATAGAACGGTTTTCACTGGCAAGCTCTTCCAGGTGATCGACCATGTCACGGTATTCAGCGTAAATATTGATAGGCAGCGCGCCATCGGCAATGTGTTCGCGGCAGTAGCGGAGCGCATCGGCAGATTTTTCAGGCAGCGTGCGGTTTTGCATCAGCAACACCAGCAGCTCACGAAGCGTTATCATCAGCATATTATTATCCATATCGCTCTCCATTATTGAATCAATAATTATCACGAATAGTCGCCAGCTCTATTTATTTATACCTCTCGTTGGGTAATAAAAGATAACCTCCCATAGCTCATGCGAAAAAACAATGTTATTAAATTGTTTACTTGATTAACATCAAGATAACGCAACGAGCTGAATCCACGGGAAAAATAACATATAAAAAGTGAATTAAATGAAGGGGGATAATAAATAAGGCTGTGCTGAAAAGAGGCTTCATAATATCGTGCGGCAGCGGACCGCCGCACGGGAATATCAGTGCTTACACTGCGCGGAAGGCAATTTCGCTCGGGATCACTTCACCCTGCCAGTAAAGCTGCGCCGCAACGCGCCCCGCCAGCTGACGATAGATTTCGGTGAACTCGCTGTCCGGACGCGCGACGACCGTTGGCGTGCCGTTATCGAGGTCTTCACGCAGGTTGATGTGCAGCGGCATCTGGCCAAGCAGCTGAGTATGGTATTTCTCTGCCAGCTTCTCGGCGCCGCCGGTACCAAAGATAGGCTCGTGGTGACCACAGTTGCTGCAAATATGCATGCTCATGTTTTCCACGATGCCCAGCACCGGCACTTCCACCTTCTCAAACATGACGATGCCTTTTTTAGCATCGATCAGCGCGATGTCCTGCGGCGTGGTGACCACAACGGCCCCGGTCACCGGAATGTTCTGCGCCAGCGTCAGTTGGATGTCGCCGGTGCCCGGCGGCATATCGAGCACAAGATAGTCGAGATCCGGCCACATGGTCTCTTGCAGCATCTGCATCAGCGCCTTGCTGGCCATCGGGCCGCGCCACACCATGGCGTTGTCGTCAGTGACCAGATAACCAATGGAGTTGGTGGCCAGGCCATGGGCCATAATCGGCGCCATGTGGGTGCCGTCCGGCGAAGTCGGACGCTGGTTTTCCGCGCCCAGCATGTTCGGGATAGATGGGCCGTAGATGTCGGCATCGAGGATGCCCACTTTCGCCCCTTCCGCGGCCAGCGCCAGCGCCAGGTTCACGGCAGTGGACGATTTTCCCACCCCGCCTTTGCCCGAGCTGACGGCAATAATATTTTTCACGCCGTTAACGCCCGGCTGATTTTTCACGCGCTTCAGCGTGGCGATGCTGTGCGACAGCTTCCAGTCGATGGCTTTCGCCCCGGTCACCCGCAGCAGTTCAGCGCTGGTCTGCTCTTTTAATTCTTCAAAAGCGCTGTGCCAGACAAACGGCATCTGCAGTTCAATGTGCACGGTGTCGTCAAGCCAGGCGACGTGGTGCAGCGCTTTCAGCGTCGTTAAGTTGTGCTTCAGGGTGGGGTGCTGGAAGTTTGCCAGCGTGCCGGCCACCATGGCACGTAGACGTTCAGGTGATTTGGCCTGGGATTCTGAGTTCATCCCGACTCCTTTGTTGTTTTAACATGCTTTCAGTACGCCTAAGTCTACCACAGGTACGGTCAAGCATGTATGGCGCCTCCCCTACCCTTTTGGTAATATCAAAACCCCTTTTTACAACTGAAGAAGTAAAATCCACTATGACTCAAGTCGCGAAGAAAATTCTGGTAACGTGCGCGCTGCCGTACGCCAACGGCTCAATCCACCTCGGCCATATGCTGGAGCACATCCAGGCTGATGTCTGGGTCCGTTACCAGCGAATGCGCGGCCACGAGGTTAACTTCATCTGCGCGGACGACGCCCACGGCACGCCAATCATGCTGAAAGCACAGCAGTTGGGTATTACCCCAGAGCAGATGATTGCCGATATGAGTCAGGAGCATCAGACTGATTTTGCGGGCTTTAACATCAGCTACGACAACTACCACTCGACGCACAGCGACGAGAACCGCGAGCTGTCCGAGCTGATTTACGGCCGCCTGAAAGAGAACGGTTTTATTAAAAACCGCACCATCTCTCAGCTGTACGATCCGGAAAAAGGCATGTTCCTGCCGGACCGTTTCGTCAAAGGCACCTGCCCGAAATGTAAATCACCGGATCAATACGGCGATAACTGCGAAGTATGCGGCGCGACCTACAGCCCGACCGAGCTTATCGAGCCGAAATCAGTCGTCTCTGGCGCGACCCCGGTGATGCGCGAGTCTGAGCACTTCTTCTTTGACCTGCCGTCCTTCAGCGAAATGCTGCAGGCATGGACCCGCAGCGGCGCGCTGCAGGAGCAGGTGGCGAACAAAATGCAGGAATGGTTTGAATCCGGCCTGCAGCAGTGGGATATCTCCCGCGATGCGCCGTACTTCGGTTTTGAAATCCCGAACGCGCCGGGCAAATATTTCTACGTCTGGCTGGACGCGCCGATTGGCTACATGGGCTCCTTCAAGAACCTGTGCGACAAACGCGGCGACACCACCAGCTTCGATGAATACTGGAAGAAAGACTCTACCGCCGAGCTGTATCACTTTATCGGCAAAGATATCGTCTACTTCCACAGCCTGTTCTGGCCTGCCATGCTGGAAGGCAGCAACTTCCGTAAGCCGACCAACCTGTTTGTGCACGGCTACGTGACGGTGAACGGCGCGAAGATGTCCAAGTCTCGCGGCACCTTTATTAAAGCCAGCACCTGGCTCAAACACTTCGATGCCGACAGCCTGCGCTACTACTACACCGCGAAGCTCTCTTCCCGCATCGACGACATCGACCTGAACCTGGAAGATTTCATCCAGCGCGTCAACGCCGATATCGTGAACAAAGTGGTGAACCTGGCTTCCCGTAACGCTGGCTTTATCGCTAAGCGTTTCGACGGTGTGCTGTCCGCTGAACTGGCTGACCCAGAGCTGTACAAAACCTTCACCGACGCGGCAACCAGCATTGGCGAAGCGTGGGACAGCCGTGAATTCGGTAAAGCGATTCGTGAAATCATGGCGCTGGCCGACGTCGCTAACCGCTACGTTGACGAGCAGGCACCGTGGGTTGTCGCTAAACAGGAAGGCCGCGATGCCGACCTGCAGGCTATCTGTACCATGGGCCTGAATATGTTCCGCGTGCTGATGACCTGGCTGAAGCCGGTGCTGCCGGAGCTGGCCGCGCGTACCGAAGCGTTCCTCAACACCGAGCTGAGCTGGGATGCGATCAACGCGCCGCTGGTGGGTCATAAGATCAACACCTTCAAAGCGCTGTATAACCGTATTGAAATGAAACAGGTGGAAGCGCTGGTGGAAGCGTCGAAAGAAGAAGTGAAAGCAGCCCCGGCTACCGGCCCGCTGGCGGATGATCCAATCCAGGAAACCATCACCTTTGATGATTTCGCCAAAGTTGACCTGCGCGTGGCTCTGATTGAAAACGCCGAGTTCGTGGAAGGTTCCGACAAGCTGCTGCGCCTGACGCTGGATCTCGGCGGCGAGAAGCGTAACGTCTTCTCCGGCATCCGCTCTGCTTACCCGGACCCGCAGCCGTTGATTGGCCGCCTGACCGTGATGGTGGCCAACCTGGCACCGCGTAAAATGCGCTTCGGCATCTCGGAAGGGATGGTGATGGCCGCAGGCCCTGGCGGCAAAGATATCTTCCTGTTAAGCCCGGATGACGGTGCGCAACCAGGCCAGCAGGTGAAATAAACTGCATAAAAAAACGCTGCTTCGGCAGCGTTTTTTATTTATGAATTCTGAAAAAATCCACCTTTATGCCTTTTTTGTTCCGCCCCAAATTACCGCAATGTAGTATCTGATATCTCTCAATTCCTCTATTACCGAACACAAAATGCGCACTAAAAATATAATACCGATGGTAACAGCCATCATGATGATACTGACCTGTCTGTGCGGGTGCGACAACACCGAAAAAAAGAAGGTTTTTATAAACAAGATCAATAATGTAGAAATAACCACCACATTTATTTATAAGGGAGATAAAGTACTCAAGCAGATATCAAAAAATAGAATGTATTATTCCGATACCCCGGGTAAGACGAAAGAAGCATTCGAAAAAGACATGAGCCCAATGCAGCAGGAATATCGAAAAATAAAAGGATTAGAGGACGCAATCGTGTATTTCGATACTTATGCTGAAGAGACCGTCACGATGAATATCGATGAGCTCGATTTTGATATGCTGAAGAAAGTAACGGGCATCAGCACAACGGGCACCAGGGGATTAAGCATGAAAAAGACGCAGGAGCAATTTGAAGCATCCGGATTCACAGAAGTAAAATAGGAGCGCGATCGGGTCTTTATGACAACGACCGCAGCACCCGCATTTGTAAAATCGCAGGCCGGATAAGGCACCACCGCCATCCGGCAGCAACGTGCGCCGGAATGCCTGATGGCGCTTCGCTTCTCAGGCCTACGAAGGCGGCGTTATGATTTTACCGCGTGCTCGCGAATCGCCAGACCGCGCAGGAAATAGCGCAGGAACTGGTCGCCGCATTCGCGGAAGTTTTTGTGGTCAGGGGCGCGCATCATGGCGGTGATTTCCGGCATAGAGACGCGGAACTGCTGCTGAGTCAGGATAGCCAGAATATCGTCGGTTTTCAGCGCAAACGCGATACGCAGTTTCTTCAGCATGATGTTGTTGTTAATACGGCGTTCTACCGCCAGCGCCGGCGCAGACTCGTCGCGACCGCGCTTTTCGTAAATCAGGCCGTTCAGGAAGCACGACAGCATAATATCAGGGCACCGTACGAAGCCTTCTTCATCCTCTTTGCGCAGCCACGGCGTCAGCTGTTCAGCGGTGACTTCGGCTTCGCCCAGCGCGAAAATGCGCACCAGATCGTTGTTGTTCATTTTCAGGATGTAGCGGACGCTGCGTAAAATATCGTTACTGACCATAGTGCCTTCGACGGTGGTGATGAAAAAATTTGATGGCTGATTCTACACGAATTACAGCCCCAGCGCCTCTTTCAGGGTCTTTAAATAGCGCCGGCTCACCGGCACCGTCTGCCCGTTGCGCAGCAGCAGTTCGGCCTGGCCGTTGTCTTCCAGACGAATTTCCTTCAGATGCGCCATGTTCACCAGATGCTGGCGATGGCAGCGGATGAGCGGCGTTCGGCTCTCCAGCGTGCGTAGCGTCAGCTCGGTAAACCCTTCTTTTCCTTCGCCGCTGGTGACGTACACCCCGCTCATCCGACTGCTGACAAAGGCCACATCATCCATTTGCAGCAGATAAATGCGGCTATGCCCGGTGCAGGGAATAAACTTCAACGCCTGCTGGCTCTCGCCGAGCAGCGACACATCCTGCGCCGCGCGCTCCTGGCGCAGGCGAGCGAGCGTTTTCTCGAGTCGTTTTTCTTCGATGGGCTTGAGCAAATAGTCAAAGGCATGTTCTTCAAAGGCTTTTACCGCATATTCGTCAAAAGCGGTCAGAAACACGATATAAGGCCGGTGTTCCGGGTCGAGCATCCCAACCATCTCCAGCCCGCTGATGCGCGGCATCTGGATATCCAGGAACAGCACATCCGGGTGCAGCCGGTGTACCGCGCCGATGGCCTCAACCGCGTTGGCACATTCGCCGACAATCTCCAGATCCTGCTGGGTTTGCAGCAGCACGCGCAGGTTCTCCCGCGCCAGCGGTTCATCATCGACAATCAGCACTTTAATCATGCACTCTCCTCCAGAGGTAACCGCAGGGTAACACGGGTAAAACGGTCCGGCTCGCAGGCCACCGAAATGCCGCACTCGTCGCCAAAGCGCATTTTCAGCCGCTTATCAACCAGACTCATGCCCAGCCCGCTGGACTGTGCGTTGGGCAGATACAGCCCGGCATTATCTTCAATCTCCAGCACCAGATGCTGCCCCTGCTGGCTCGCGCGCAGGGTAATTTCCCCCACGTCCATCAGTTGCGAAGTCCCGTGCTTAATGGCGTTCTCGACGATCGGTTGCAGGGTGAAGGCCGGAAGCTGGTGGTGGGCCAGCGCATCAGGAATCGCCAGGTGCACCTGCAGCCGCGACTGAAAACGCGCTTTTTCAATTTGCAGGTAGGCGTTCACATGCTCAATCTCGTCGGCCAGGGTGACAATTTCCGACGGCCGTTTGAGGTTCTTGCGAAAAAAGGTCGACAGATACTGCACCAGTTGGCTGGCCTGTTCGCTGTCACGGCGAATCACCGCCTTCAGCGTATTCAGGGCGTTAAACAGAAAATGCGGATTGACCTGCGCGTGCAGCAGTTTAATTTCCGATTGTGTCAGCAGTGCTTTCTGCCGCTCGTACTGCCCGGCCAGAATCTGCGCCGACAGCAGTTGGGCAATGCCTTCGCCAAGGGTTCGGTTGATGGAGCTGAACAGCCGATTTTTGGCTTCATACAGCTTAATGGTGCCGATGACCCGCTGATTCTCGCCGCGCAGCGGGATCACCAGCGTCGAGCCAAGCTTACAGTTGGGGTGAATCGAGCAGCGGTACGGCACTTCGTTACCGTCGGCGTACACCACCTCGCCGGTTTCAATCGTTTTCTGCGTATAGCGCGAGGAAATCGGCTTGCCGGGCAGATGGTGATCTTCACCAATGCCGGTAAAGGCGAGCAGCTTTTCACGATCGGTGATCGCCACCGCACCGATATCCAGCTCCTGGATCAGCACCTGCGCCACCTTCATGCTGTTTTCTTCGTTAAACCCTTTACGCAAAATACCCTCGGTAGAGGCCGCCAGCTTCAGGGCGGTTGCGGAAAACGCCGACGTATATTTTTCAAACATCGCCCGTTTATCCAACAGGATGCGCATAAACAGCGCCGCGCCCACGGTATTCGTCACCATCATCGGGGCGGCGATACTTTGCACCAGGTGTAGCGCATCCTCAAACGGGCGCGCAATCAGCAGGATGATAAGCATCTGCACCAGCTCGGCCACCAGGGTAATCGCCCCCGCCGTTAACGGGCTGAAAACCTTATCCGGGCGGCCGCGACGAATGAGAAAACTGTGCACCAGCCCACCCAGCAGCCCCTCGACCATCGTCGAAATCATACAGCTGAGCGCCGTCATCCCGCCCATCGAATAGCGATGCAGACCGCCGGTCAGCCCGACCAGCCCACCGACCACCGGGCCGCCGAGCAGGCCGCCCATGACCGCGCCAATGGCACGCGTGTTGGCGATAGAGTCTTCGATATGGAGGCCGAAATAGGTACCGAGAATACAAAAAATCGAGAACGTGACGTAACACAGCAGCTTGTGCGGCAGGCGGACGGTGACCTGCATCAGGGGAATAAATAGCCGCGTTTTGCTCATCAGCCAGGCGATGACCAGGAAAACGCACATCTGCTGAAGCAGCAGCAACACCAGATTAAACTCGTACATACCCAAACACCACAGCTGAAATAAAACTGCGTAACATACACATACTCGGCATAACTTTCTTTGAAACCTGGCAAAAAAAGTGCAAAAAAAGCGACCGATCACATTTTATCCACTTTCCATCGCCGAAAAGTGAATAAAAAACGACCGCTGCAGGTCACGACGGCAAACCCCGTCTAAAGTTAAATGGGGGACCGCATGCCGGAGGACAAGATGGCGCTTTACACAATTGGCGAAGTGGCTCAGCTTTGTGATATCAACCCGGTTACGCTGCGCGCCTGGCAGCGACGCTACGCGCTCTTAAAGCCGCAGCGCACGGACGGCGGCCATCGCCTGTTTAACGACGACGATATCGACCGCATTCGCGAGATCCAGCGCTGGATTGAAACCGGCGTTCAGGTAAGCAAGGTGAAAAGTCTGCTCAGCGAACCGGCCGACGGCTGGCGAGAGCAGCAGGAGACGGCGCTGCGCGACCTGCGTAATGGCAATCTCCAGCACCTGCGTCAGTGGGTTAAGGATCTGCGTCGAAGCCACGGTGCCCGCACGCTGGTCGATAACCTCTTTACCCCGCTGCGCCAGCGCCTGCAAAGCGCGCAATTAACGCTCCCCACCCTACTTGGCCTGCTCGACGGTGTGCTGATCAATGATATTGCGCTGAGCCTTGCTTCCGCGCGGCGAAAATCCGGGCCGCAGGCGCTGGTGGTGGGCTGGAATATCACCGACGTTACCCGACTGTGGCTGGAAGGCTGGGTTGCCTGTGAACAAGGCTGGCGCGTTGACGTGCTGGCGCATCCGCTGGCGCAGATCCAGCCTGAACTGTTCCCTGGACAGACGCTGTTAATCTGGTGCGGCGCAGCCCCCAGCGCCCATCAGCAGCAGCAGTTGGCGCGCTGGCAGGAAGACGGCGTGGCCTTCGCACTTCCTGCCAATTAATCGTTCGTTAACAGCTGCGCTTCGCGGTATAATCTTTTGGTTAACAAAAGGAGTACACAATGAAGTCAGCTAAATTTGCCGCGATCGTTCTTTTCGCCCTGATGGCTATCAGCGGTATCGGTGGCGTGATGCTCGCCGGCTATTCGTTTATTGTGCGCGGCGGTGTCGGCTGAGACGCAGACTTATCCGCTCAAAGACGCGGTCGACGATAATCGCCGCCAGCGCCACCAGCATTGCCCCCTGAATCACATAGGCCGTGTTAAACCCACTCAGGCCGATGATTATCGGTGTGCCTAACGTATTGGCCCCTACCGTTGATGCAATGGTTGCGGTACCGATATTGACGATAACCGAAGTTCGTATTCCCGCGACGATCACCGGTGCCGCCAACGGCAGTTCTACCTGACGCAGACGCTGACCGCCCGTCATCCCGATGCCTTCTGCGACGCGCTGTGCGCCAGCTGGCACGGCCGCCAGCCCGGCCAGCGTGCCTTGCAGAACCGGTAAAATACCATAGAGCGTTAGCGCCACGATTGCCGGCTTCTCGCCAAATCCCATCACCGGTACCGCCAGCGCCAGCACGGCCACGGGGGGAAAGGTTTGCCCCATCGCCGCCAGCGTTTCCACCAGCGGGCGAAACTCACGACCGGCCGGTCGGGTCACCAGTATGCCAGCGCTGACGCCTACCCCAATCGCCATCAGACTGGAGAGCAGAACCAGTTCGCCATGCGCCAGCGTCAGCGCCAGAAAACTGGCCTGCTGATAGAGCGGACGCGGCTGCTCGGGAAACAGCGAATGCAGCAGCGGCTCGCTGTACGGCAGACCGAGCAACAAACCGATAAACAGCGCCATCAGCCACAGCAGGGGATCACGAAACGCGCGCATCGGCCGACTCCTCGCGCAAAAGATCGGCAAAATGCAGCGCGCCGTAAGACTCCCCCGCCGCATTACTGACCGGCAACACCGTACGCCGCTGGACCATAAAGCCCGACAGCGCATCGCGCAGCGAGAGCGAATCGGCAATCGCCTCTCCCTGAGCGCGTTCACCGTGGCGCACATAGTCTGCCACCTGGCGTAATGACAGCAGGCGGACGCCCAGTTCGCTGCGGCCAAAAAAGGTGCGTACAAACGCATTGCCCGGCGCGCCGAGCATCTGCAGCGGCGTCCCCTGCTGCACCACCTCGCCACCATCCAGCAGGATCAGGTTATCCGCCAGGCGCAGCGCTTCATCAATATCGTGCGTGACCAGCACAATGGTGCGCCCAAACAGTTGGTGAATACGGCGCATCTCTTGCTGTAGGGCGCTGCGGGTGACCGGATCGAGCGCGCCGAATGGTTCATCCATCAGCAGCACGTCCGGATCGCCGGCCAGCGCCCGCGCGACGCCGACGCGCTGTTGTTGGCCGCCGGACAGCTGATGCGGATAGCGGGCTCGCAGCGCGACGTCGAGCCCGAGCAGCGCCATCAGTTCGTCGATACGCGCGTTTATCCTTGCCTGCGGCCATTTCAACAGCTGCGGAACGGTAGCGATGTTCTGCGCCACCGTCCAGTGCGGGAACAGGCCAATCGACTGAATGGCGTACCCCATGCGGCGGCGCAGCGCCAGCAGCGGCTGCTGACGGATGTCCTGACCGGCGAAACGGATCGTCCCGCTGTCCGGTTCGACCAGCCGGTTAATCATCTTCAGCAGCGTCGATTTCCCCGAACCCGAGGTACCAATCAGCACAGAGAACGCGCCTTCCTCCAGCCGCAGGGTCAGATCCTTCACGGCCGGATGCTCGCCGAACGTTTTATTTACCTGCGAAAATTCAATCACCGGCTTCTCCTTGTAGTAGGGTCGCCGCCAGGTTCAGCAACGCGTCGATGACCACGGCCAGAGCGACGACCGGGATGACGCCCAGCAGCACCAGATCCAGCGCGCTACTGAGCAGCCCCTGGAACACCAGCGCACCGAAACCGCCCGCACCGATCAGCGCCGCCACTACCGCCATCCCCACCGTTTGTACCACGACCACCCGCAGGCTGCGCAGTAGCACCGGCAGCGCCAGCGGCAACTGCACACGCAGGAAGGTTTGCCCGCGGCTCATCCCCATCGCGGCGGCGCTTTCCAGCACCTGCGGCGAGACCTGCTGCATCCCAGCCACCACGCCACGCACCAGCGGCAGCAGCGCATACAGCACCAACGCAATCAGCGCAGGCGTGAGCCCGGTGCCCGCGATACCCAGCGTCGCCAGCCACGGGAAACGCTGCACCAATCCGGCCAGCGGCGCGATCAGCACGCCAAACAGCGCCACGGAGGGAATGGTTTGAATGATATTGAGTAGCGTGAAGACGCCAGACTGCCGACGCGGGTTCCGCCAGCACATCAGGCCCAACGGCACGCCAATCAGCAGCGCGGGCAACAGCGTGCCCCACAGCAGCGTGAGGTGCTGGTATAGCGCATCGTTAAAGGTTTCCCGGCGGTTGGCGTATTCTTTCAGCAGCGACAGCCCGTCCAGCGCCCCGCTCCACAACAGCCAGCACGGCAGCAGCCACAGCTGTACATTCAGCAGCCAGCGCCACGGCACGCGGGGCGTCAGGCGACGAATAGCTTCGCTGCAGATGAGCAATATCAGCAATAGCCCTAGCCACAGCCCGCTGCCCGGCGAAGTCCGCGCCAGCGCGCCGCCATTTTGCGCCAGACGCTCGGCCGCTGCCCCCGCCGTCCACAGCAGCAGCGTAAAGCAGGTCTGCCCCAGCAAAAGAATCAACAGGCTGGAAAGACGTCCGGGAAGCCAGCAGAGGACCCAGAAAGCCAGCGGTACCGCCAGCAGGAACAGCGGCGAGAATGACCAGATTTGCCACAGCCACAGGCCGTTGCCCGACACCAGCCGGTTCGGGGCAAAATTGGCAAACGGCAGCGCGGCGGCGGCCAGCAGCATCAGCGTCAGCAGCGCCACCACGCGATGAGAACAACGAGACATGAGAATAACCGGTTACTTCACCCAGCCTTTTTCCTTCAGATAGCCTGCCGCAACGCTTTTGGCATCCAGCCCTTCTACCGCAATTTTCGCATTCAGCGTTTGCAGGGTTTTCTCATCCAGGCTGGCAAACACCGGCTGAAGCCATTTCGCCATATCCGGGTTGGCGTTGAGTACCGCCTCACGTACCACCGGCGTAGGCGCGTAGATCGGCTGCACGCCTTTCGGATCGCTGAGCGTTTGTAGCCCCAGCGCCGCCACCGGGCCGTCGGTACCGTAGGCCATCGCCGCGTTAACGCCGGAGGTTTGCTGAGCAGCCGCTTTGAGGGTTACCGCCGTATCGCCGCCCGCCAGCGACAGCAGCTGATTCTGATTCAGCTTAAAATCATAGGCTTTTTCAAACGCGGGCAGCGCGTCCGGACGCTCGATAAACTCCGCCGAGGCTGCCAGCTTGAAGCTGCCTCCCGCCTTCAGGTAGCGGCTCAGGTCGGCCAGTGAGGTGAGCTTATTTTTGTCCGCCACGTCCTGGCGAACGGCCAGGGTCCAGGTGTTATTCGCGGGGGCCGGCGTCAGCCAGATAAGATGGTTTTTCTCGGCGTCGAGCGTTTTCACCTTCTCGTACCCGGCCTGGGCATTTTTCCATGCCGGGTCGTTTTCATCTTTGAAGAAGAAAGCGCCGTTGCCGGTGTATTCCGGGTAGATATCCAGCTCGCCGGAGGTTACCGCTCCCCGCACGACCGGCGTGGTGCCGAGCTGAATTTTATTCACGGTTTTGACGCCGTGGCTTTCCAGGACCTGCAAAATTAAGTTGCCCAGCAGCGCGCCTTCGGTATCAATTTTTGATCCGACCTTCACCGGCTCGGCGGCCAGTGACGGCAGACTTACCGCCGCCAGCAGCGCCAGCGTCCATCCCCTTGCAATCGTCATACGCGTTCCTCTTATTTGCGCTCAATTAACAGGCGCTTAAGCAAAAAGCGTAGACGAAAATAGAACATTCAGCCCTGTTCCGGCATTTTTAACGGCAGGGTGAGTAAGCTGGCGGCAAAATACAGCAGCGCAATCACCCATAGCGTTCCTTCCACACCGAGCGGGTTAACGCACAGCGTAACAATAAGCGGGCCGACAAAATTGCTGAGGCCGGATCCAAGATTCAGGCAGGAAATAGCCGCGCCCTTATTTTCCGGCAACAGTGACGGAATCAGTGCGCTGAGGGGGCCAAATGCGCCCAGACCGATAGCGTAAATCGCCAGCGCGGCGATCAACGCCGTGCTGCTGTGGCCAAACAGCACCGGCGCGTAGCACACCGCCAACGCCGCCAGCCCGCATAGCGTACCGGCAAACCACACCACCGTGTTACGCCAGCCGATGGTATCGCCCAGCCAGCCGAAGAAGTAGTTGGCGAAGATGTTGACCACGTTGACCAGGCCCCAGATGGTCAGCCACTCTTCAATGCTAAAGCCAAAGCGCGGCAGATACACCGGCATCAGGATCACCAGCGAAAATTTGCCAATATCGTTGATGGTTTTTACGACCACCGCGAGGCGCATTTTCGGTTCGCGCACCAGCACCACGATACCTTCCACCAGCGCCTGTCCCACCGCCTGTCCTTGCTGCCACTGGGGCTTGTCACGGTTGAGGATCAGCGCGCAGCCGCAGCCTGCCAGCACGAACACAAAGCCTGACAGCAGCGTGGTAGTCTCGCCTAATCGGGGGATCATAAAGCCGGAGAACCACGGCCCGACGATGGTCATACCAACGCCAAAGGCTATCCAGAACCAGGAAACGGCGCGCCCGAGAATACGGCTTTCACAGCGCTGGTTAATCCACACCAGAAACGAATAAGCAAACAGCGGATAGGCCATACCGCGCACCGCGTAGCTCACCATCATCAGCGGGTAGTTGCCGTCGGGCAGTGCGACGAAAATAAACGGCAGCGAGCCCACGAAATAAAGCAGCGTTGCCAGCCACATCAGACGGCGTACGCCCAGCACGCCTGCGCCAATGCCGGAAAACCAGGAGACGGCCGCCACGCACAGGCCAAAAACGGAAGACAGCAGGCTGATGTGCACCGCATCAAGACCACGCTGCTGTAGCAACGATGCCAGCCAGCTCTGTTCGATAGTGGCTCCGGTGATAAACAGGAAAACGCCGACGAACCCCCATACCAGCTCGCGCGGCAGACCCAGGCGCGCCCAGACTCCCTGTTGAATATATAAACTTTGATCGGTCATGTCCGTTACTCAAAAAACGTCCCGGCCGAAGCCGGGCAAGTCCTCTTATTTTCCCCAGCGGTGCCGCACCGCCGGGGCGCGGTTATGCGTTTTTCAACTGCGCGGATTGCTGCTGTTTCTCCCGCAGCAGGCTGCGGTTAACGTGGCCCACGGTGTTATCACCCCAGCAGTGGTCATACGGCATCCCGGTCAGGCTTTCGATGACCGCTTTGGTCTCTGCGGTGACGGTCGCTTTGCTGCCGCCCTGTTTCAGGCGCGCCACTTCCTCGTTCAACACCGCATGGGTGCGGCTGTTGACCTTAAACTGGAAGGCGGACCAGATGCCCCACAGCGTCAGCGCGACCGGCAGAATAATCATGATGCCGAGGATCATGTTGATTGCCGACTGCGGCTGACTGCTGTGGCCGGTAATAAAGCCGGACATTTGCAGCGCCACGCCCACCAGGAAAATGGACAGCGCCTGTGACGCTTTACGCAGCAGGCTCATAAAGCCCGCGAAGATACCTTCACGACGGTTACAGGTCAGAATTTCATCCACGTCGGCAACGAAGGTGTAGTTGTTCCATGGAATGGAGTAGATACCGCCGCGCGCCAGACCGGCTACGCCCGCCGCCAGATACAGCAGCGCCATACTGGTGGAGCCGTAGAGGTAGGTCACGGCGAACAGTACAAAGGCCACCAGCGCCATCAGCGCCTGGGTGGCGAACGCGCGGGACGGCGAATAGCGCAGCGTCAGCCAGGTGGCGACGCCCACGCCAAAGAATTGCAGGCCGTTGATGACGCTCAGCAGGTTACTGGCCACCACCGACGAGGTTGCCAGAGCAAAGACCACGAAGTAGGTAAAGACCGAGTTGAAAATATCCTGCGCGACCGAGCCGCCCAGGTACATCCCCAGATGCGAACGGAAGGTTTTAATCTTCAGCGTAGAAACAAAGTCGTAATAGATATCGAACAGGCGTTTACCCAGCGGCTGCTTCTCTTCGCTGGCGACGCTGCGTTCGCTCTGCTCGATTTCCTCAAGAGAACGCTCCCAGGTGCCGAAGTACACGAAGAACAGCACCACCATAAAGGCAACGGTGAAAATCGCCCCGGCGTAGAAGAACGAGATAGCGGAGTCAGAGCCGAAGTACGCCAGCAGACGCCCCGGCAGGAACGCAGCGGTAAAGCCGGCGAACTGGGCGATATACATGCGCGCGCTGGTCAGCTTCGAACGTTTGGTGAAATCGTTGGTCATCTCCGCCGACAGCGTGTCGTAAGGGATTAAAATCATCGAGTAGACAATTTCGAACAGAATATAGACCAGCAGGTACATCCAGTAGTTGAATCCCTGCACCCACAGCAGGCTATAAACCGCGACCAGCGGAATACTCAACAGCAGAAAGAAGCGGCGACGGCCAAAGCGGCGACCGAGGCGCGTTTTATGGAAGTTATCGGAAATATACCCCATGCATGGGCACATGATGACATCAACAATACGCGCCACCGCAAACAGTGAGCCAGCTTCAATCGGCGTCAGGCCGCAGAAGGTGGTCAGGAAGAACAGCAGCCAGGCGCTCACCAGCGTAAACGCGCCCGAGCCGATAACATCCGCAAGGCCATAGCAGATGTAGTTGTGGAGTTTTATCTCCCGCACTTTTTTTATCATTTTCCATCCCCTTGAACAGTACAAAACGGCGAGGCCAGGGCCACGCCGTCATCAAATAGACTCAGGCGTCGGCGTTGTCCTGCACGATGGCGTGCGTGTTCCAGCCAGCGGGCAGCGGCTCAGGTCGACGAATGCGCAGATCGATCAGCGTCAGTTCGTCTACGCCGCGGGCGTACACCGCCGGTAGCCCTCCCGGATAGCGCTCAACGCCCCAGGCGCGCCCGGTTTGCGGATTGACGCGATAGGCGTTATCCAGCCCCATGCCGGTTGGGCTTGCCGGGTTGCACGGCGGGCGAATGTCGTAGCACCCCTGTTCGTCAGACGGCCCGGACAGCTGGTGCAAGGCCAGTCCGTTAAAGGTGACGCGGCGAATCTCCCCTGCCGTTTCGCTGTGCAGGTTGATAGCGCCTTCGCTCGCGCCGGAAAGCTGGTTGAAGGTGATGTCTTCGATGCTGCCCGGAGGAACCTGCGGGTCACGATGGCGCACAGAGATAAACACCGGATCGGCTTTTCCCCAGTGGCACGGGTGGCCGTGGCGACAGTCAAAAAGGATGTTGCTGAAGATCATCTGGCTGAAACGGCCGCCGTCGCGGGAAACGAGGCCAATGCCGCGATTGGACTCAAAGATGGAGCAGTTATGCACGGCGATATGGCTGATATCGGCAAAGGTTTCAGTGCCAATTTTGATGGCGCAGCTTTTTGAGCGGATCAGGCAGTTGCTGACCACCACGTGGCGAGTCGGCTGCTGTAGCGCCGCCGGTTTGCGGGTGGTTTTAATGCAGATACCGTCGTCGGCGGCGCTGAAATAGCTGTCGCTGATATGCACGTGCTGGCAGCTGTCGATATCCAGCGCGTCGGTGTTCGACAGCGCCAGATCGTTATCAATCGTCAGGTTCTGAATGAATACCTGATTGCAGCTCACCAGGTGCGCTGTCCACATCGGCGAATCGCTGAGGGTGATATCGCGAATACGCACCTGCTGGCAGCCTTCCAGGACCAGCATGCGCGGGCGCTGGGTTTTCGGCTGGCGATAGCCCTGGGCATCGGCACGGGTAGCGAACCAGGCGTCAGCCCCGCCGTCCAGGCAACCTTCACCGCTGAGGGTTATATGGTGGCGATCGCGCGCATAAATCAGCGCCATGCGCGACAGTTCGGCCACCGTCTGGGTTAACGCCGCCGGATAGTCTGCGTCGTTCGGGCTCGCCAGCAGCCGCGCGCCGGCTTCAAGGTGCAGAGTAAAGTTGGACGGCAAAACAAGCGTGCCGGTCAGCCAATCGCCCGGCGATACCACCAGCGTGCCGCCGCCCGCGCGGTCGATTTCATCAATCAGCTGCTGCAGTTGGGCGGTGAGCGGCGTTTTACCGCTGCGATCGAGTGAGGTGTTATGCAGTGAAATCTTCATGTGGCTACCTGCGAATGTTGAGATAGCTGCATTTAACGCGGATTCCACGCCTCTCTCGTGGAGCAGAAGCGGGCTTTTTTACGTATTAGTGAATGGTGTCACGGCGGATATGGCGGCTTCGGACGGGTTTTGAACCCGCGCACAAAACGTGGTGGCCCGGGTTTAGCGATAAGTGAAGTTCGTCACAGAACACGCGACATCAGGGGCGATAAACGGGCCGTTTCGCGCAGACTTCGCCACAGCAGAAAGAAAATGGTGACAGGGAGCACAAAATGGCGCGAAATCGGGCGTTGGGGGATTGCCCCTCACCCTGAGCCTCTCTCGGGGACCAGGGTGTGCGGTGTGTTCGCACACGCTCCGAGGCGCGCCCGCAGAATGCTCAGGGCAAACAGCGATCGTTCCAACGATAACCCCACCAGCAAAAAGAACCTAACGAGAATATGAATAACACCGGCCAGGCTATCGCAAATGAAATCGCAGTATATTATTTTCAAAAAGCCTTGCCGGTTATACGCCATAAAGCAACGCTGAAAATACGAGCCCCCCGGATAGCAGGAATACCCTTACCGATACATGAGAAGTATTTTCAATAATCATAAAGCCATATGACACTCGCAGTCGCAGAGCGCTCCTCCGAATGAATTATGCAATAAAACCCACAGAAAAACATTATTCTCAATGGTTGTCGTAAAAATCCTAACAACGCTTTTAGTAAAACGCATTTTTACTTTTATTACATTGTTTTATAAGCATTTTTAATAAAAACAAAAACACACCAGAATTGATAAAAATATATTATTGAGAAAAATACAAATAATATAAATAGACTTAAAAATGCATCAATTTACTCGCCGCCGTCACTCGTTGACACCCCCTGACATTGGCTGTATACATTGCTTCAAAGGAACTCATTACTCATTGTTGTAATACCAACAGATATTTATCCATTAAATAGCTGTGGGGCTGGCTTTGGTTCTCATTAATTCATCGGCAATTAATTATCTATCAACCAACAGTCAGCGTCTTTAAGGAAGAGGTGCGCAGATGAACAACACAAAGAGATACATCGATAAAAAAACTTTTTTTAAAAGGACCACGTTGAGCATTGCTGTTGCTCTCATCTCAGTAGGAAGCCACATTCCTGTTGCTTATTCTGACTCAGTACTGGATTACGATAACGTCCTTTACTATTACGGTGGCTCAACAGCGTTGGGCGCTTATGATACCGTGAATATTACCACCACAGCGTCTGGAGGCACCTCACCACTAGCGGGATTTGGCGCTTATCTGCAGACTAATGGCGCAAATACCTACTTGCTAAACAACGTTACGATTAGCACCACTGGGTCAGCCGCCGATGCGATCAGGGGCAACAGTGAAGCCATATACTTCAGGGCCAAAAACCTCACCATTACCACCACGGGTTCATCCGCCGACGGGATAAACGTCGCGTCTGATTTTAACAATAATTATGACTCTCTGGTTTATGTGACAGAGTCGGCCAACATTTCGGTGAAAGATGGCGTCGCCGTCAGAGCCAATAACTTCCAGAACGCCGGGGCAAACAGCATTATTATCCTGGCGGGCAGTAATGTCATTAAGGTGACAGGCACCGGCAGCGCATCTAACACTAGCGACAGCAAAGGTTATGCCGTCTATGCCGGTAACCGAAATACGGATACTAACGGCATCGGTATTATGGATATTCTTAAGGGAAAAAATAATAACACCTTAGGAAACTCCTACGTCTTCATCGGCAAGAACTCTGAAATATCCACGGCGACTAGCGCGGGCCATGCCGTCTATGCCAACAAAGGTGGGCTGATCCAGTTAGGCGATGGTGTCGATATTTCGACTACCGGTGCCAACGCTTACGCCATTTATGCTTCCACCGAACAGCAGGGTACTTATACCGATAACGTACGCCCAGGTAGCGTCTACCTGGAGGGCGGTGCAAAACTGAGAGCCGCCAACAGCGCCAATGTTATCCAGGCCAAAGGGGTGGGTTCCATTATTTCCAGCCAATCCCTTGCGGTGCCGGTCATCGCTGATGATTACAACAGATTGGATAGGCTCAATATCGACAGAACCGCCCTGTCTGACACCGAAGGGGTTTTTGATATTGAAGGCAATATTGACGCCACCAGCGGCGGCACGGTTGCGCTGAATATGTCTGATACCTCCCGTTTTTTAGGCTCTTCCAGCGTCGATGCGGCATCAACGGTTAATCTCAACATCATGGGTAGCGACAGTCTGTGGACAATGACGAAGGATTCAACGTTAACCAACCTGACGCTGGATAGCGCCACGCTGCTATTCCAGGCGCCGGGCAGCGGCGATCCCTTAACACCGAAAACGCTCACCGTGTACGGTAACTATGTAGGTAACGGCGGGCTGCTGGTGCTCAACACGGTGCTGGGGGATGATAATTCCTTAACCGATAAGCTGATCGTACAGGGAGATACCTCCGGGACGACTCGGGTGGCCATCAATAACGCCGGCGGTAGCGGTGATAAAACCATTACAGGGATTGAAGTGATTCACGTCGATGGCCTCTCTGACGGCGAGTTTGTGCAGTCCGGGCGTATTGTTGCCGGGAGTTATGACTACGCCCTGCAGCGTGGAGAGGGAACGCAGTCCGCTAACTGGTATCTGCTTAATGCCGCGGCCCCGATCGTTGAGCCAGAGCCGACCCCCGACCCCGCTGCGGAAGTTCCCATCGTCAACCCGGAACAGCCCACCATGCGTCCGGAAAGCGGAGCCTATATTGCCAACCTCGCAGCCGCTAACTCGATGTTTAACACCCGCCTGCACGATCGTTTGGGCGATACCCAGTACATCGACCGGTTGACCGGTGAAGAGAAAGTCACCAGCATGTGGCTGCGAAACATTGGCGGTCACACCCGCTTTAAAGATTCCAGCGGCCAGTCGAGTACCCAAAGTAACCGCTATGTCCTGCAGCTTGGCGGGGATATTGCGCAGTGGAGCACCAACGGGCTGGATCGCTGGCATCTGGGGTTGATGGCAGGCTACGGCAACAGTCAGAGCAATACCCGCTCTAACGTCACCCGTTATCACTCCCGTGGGCAGGTGACCGGCTATAGCGTCGGGCTTTATGGAACCTGGTACGCGAATGAAGCCGACAAAACCGGAACCTACGTGGATACCTGGTTCCTCTATAACTGGTTTAATAACAAAGTCTATGGGCAACAGCTCGCCACGGAGAAGTACGACTCTGATGGGATCACCGCGTCCATCGAAGGCGGCTACAGCTACCTGATGGGCGAACGTAGCGACGGCCGCTCGACCTACTGGATCCAGCCTAAAGCACAGTTAACATGGATGGACGTGCAGGCCGATACCCACACCGAAGCCAACGGCACGCGGGTGAAAGGTAAAAACGACGGTAATCTGCAAACGCGTCTCGGCGTAAAAGCCTTTATTAAAGGGCATAACGCCATTGACGACGGCAAGAACCGCGAGTTTCAGCCCTTTGTTGAAGCCAACTGGATTTATAACAGCCAGTCGTATGGCGTCGCAATGAATGGCGTCTATAACTACCAGGCCGGGACGCGCAACATTGGCGAACTGAAGGCTGGGGTCGAAGGGCAACTGGGGAATAATTTGCATATCTGGGGCAACGTTGCCCAGCAGATCGGGGATAAAGGCTACAGCGATACACAAGGTATGTTAGGTATCAAATACGCTTTCTAAGCACGCCAGATGACGCTCATCGGTCGCCCCCCCGATGAGCGGTCGCTGAACTTCTCCGCCTCCGCGGAGAAGTTCACGACATCAAGATCACGCTTACAACAGCTCGAACTCACCCTGCTTAACGCGCGCAGAATCCACGCCAATAAAGACATTGAACTTGCCCGGCTCAGCGGCGTACTTCATCTGCTGGTTCCAGAACTTCAGCGCCTCTACGTCAATCGGGAAGCTCACGGTCTGGGTCTCACCCGGCTTGAGGGTCACCTTCTCAAAGCCCTTCAGCTGTTTCACCGGGCGGCTCATTGACGCCGTCACATCCTGCAGATACAGCTGAATCACCGTCGCCCCTTCGCGCTTGCCGGTGTTGGTCACCTGCACGCTGGCGGTGACCCGGCCGTCCGGCTTCATGCTCGGCGCGGACATTTTCACGTCAGAAACCGAGAAGGTGGTGTAGCTCAGACCGTAACCAAACGGATACAGCGGGCCGTTGGCTTCGTCAAAGTAACGCGAGGTGTACTTGTTCGGCTTGTCGGCATTGTACGGACGCCCGGTGTTGAGGTGGCTGTAGTACTGCGGAATCTGCCCCACGGAGCGCGGGAACGACATCGGCAGTTTACCGGAGGGGTTGTAGTCGCCAAACAGCACGTCGGCAATGGCATTACCGCCTTCGGTACCGGCGAACCAGGTTTCCAGAATGGCGTCAGCCTGGCGGTCCTCATTCACCAGCGTCAGCGGGCGACCGTTCATCAGCACCAGCACCAGCGGCTTGCCGGTAGCTTTCAGCGCGGCTATCAGATCCTGCTGGCTTTTCGGAATCGAGATTTCAGTGCGGCTGGACGCTTCATGGGCCATGCCCTGCGCTTCCCCCACCACCGCAACCACCACATCAGATTGTTTGGCGGCGTTGACCGCTTCGTCAATCATCGCCTGCGGCGAACGTGGGTCGACCTTCACCGCTTCTTCATACAGATTCAGGAAGTCGATGATGCCTTTGTCGGCGGTGACGTTTGCGCCTTTGGCGTACAGCACTTTGCCTTCGCCGCCCATCACATTTTTAATGCCGCTCAGCACGGTCACCGACTGACCGGCGACGCCGGCGGCAGACCAGCTCCCCATCACGTCACGCTGGCTGTCGGCCAACGGGCCAACCACCGCGACGGTAGCGTTTTTCTTCAGCGGCAGAGTGTCCAGACGGTTTTTCAGCAGCACCAGGCTCTGGCGCGCCACCTCACGGGCCTCGGCGCGATGCAAACGGCTTTCGGCGTTGGTATCCTGCGGGTCTGAGTCTTTTGGCCCTAAGTGGCTGTAGGGGTCGTTAAACAGCCCCATATCATATTTCACGTTCAGCACATGCCGCGTGGCGTCGTCGAGCTCGGCCATCGTCACTTTGCCCGCCTTCACCAGCCCCGGCAGGTACTTGCTGTAGTACTCGTCGCTCATGCTCATATCAATGCCGGCCTTCAGCGCCACGCGTACGGCATCTTCCGGGTCGGCGGCAACGCCATGTTTAATCAGCTCTTTAATCGCCCCGTGATCGGAGACCGTGATGCCTTTAAAGCCCCACTGGTCGCGCAGCACGTCTTTCAGCAGCCAGGCATCGGAGGTGGCCGGGGTGCCGTTCAGCGAGTTTAAGCCGATCATCACCGCGCCGCTGCCCGCATCCAGCCCCGCTTTATACGGCGGCATATAGTCGTTGAACAGACGCTGCGGGCTCATATCGACGGTGTTGTACTCCTTACCGCCTTCCACCGCGCCATAGGCGGCGAAGTGTTTAACGCTGGTCATCACCGAATAGCGATCTGCGGGACTTTTCCCCTGCATCGCTTCCACCATGGTTTCACCCATGATGGAGGTTAAATAGGTATCTTCACCGAATCCTTCTGAGGCGCGGCCCCAGCGCGGATCGCGCGAGACATCAACCATCGGCGCCCAGGTCATGTTCAGGCCATCGTCGGCGGCTTCATAGGCCGACACGCGACCGACGGTTTTCACCGCATCAAGGTTAAACGTTGAGGCCAGGCCGAGGCTAATCGGGAAGACGGTGCGCTGGCCGTGCACCACATCGTAGGCAAAGAACAGCGGGATCTTCAGGCGGCTGAGCGACATCACCTGATCCTGCATCGCACGGATATCCTGACGGGTGACGGTATTGAAAATCGCCCCTACCTGGCCGTCTTTAATCATGTCGCGGATAGCCTCTTTCGGGTTATCCGGCCCGACGCTAATCAGGCGCAGCTGACCGATTTTTTCATCGACCGTCATTTTTTTCAGCAGCTCGGTCACAAACGCGTCCCGCGCCTGCGGCGTCAACGGATGGTTGCCGAACAGATCCTCCGCCAGAGCGGGTTGTAGCGCCAGGCTCACGGCGACGCCAACAGAAAATAACCATTTCATATTTTTGTAGTCTCTTTTATCCATGCCGGGTAGAGCGGCTGAGAGTCGATGAAAAACCGCAGTTTGCCATAAAGTTAAAGGAGCGGGGTAAAGAAAGCCAAGGTTATTCTCTGATTTTTAGAAACATTCACTCCCCCAATGATCATACAAAGCGCTATTCTTAGAGACGACAAATTTGCCCCACCACAAGGAGTGGAAAATGGCTGCTCAAACCACAACCGATAATAATGCCCTGATTAACGAACTCTCCCGTCTGGTTGGTCACGCTCACCTGCTGACCGACCCGGCGAAAACCGCCCGCTATCGCAAGGGCTTCCGCTCCGGCAACGGCGAAGCGCTGGCCGTGGTCTTCCCCGGTTCGCTGCTGGAACTGTGGCGGGTGCTGAACGCCTGCGTCAATGCGGATAAAATTATTCTGATGCAGGCTGCTAACACCGGTCTGACCGAAGGTTCAACGCCTAGCGGCAACGACTACGATCGCGATATCGTGATTATCAGCACCCTGCGTCTCGATAAGCTGCACCTGCTGGACAAAGGCGAGCAGGTGCTGGCATGGCCGGGCACCACGCTCTATTCGCTGGAAAAAGCGCTCAAACCGTTGGGCCGCGAGCCGCACTCGGTCATTGGTTCTTCCTGCATCGGGGCGTCGGTCATCGGCGGGATCTGCAACAACTCTGGCGGTTCTCTGGTCCAACGCGGCCCGGCCTATACCGAGATGTCGCTGTTTGCCCGCATTGACGAAAACGGCAAGCTGACGCTGGTTAACCATCTGGGTATCGATCTGGGCACAACGCCAGAGCAGATCCTCAGTAAGCTTGATGACGATCGCGTGAAGGACAGCGATGTACAGCACGACGGACGCCACGCTCACGATCACGACTACGTCAACCGCGTACGCGACGTCAACGCCGATACACCGGCACGCTATAATGCCGATCCGGACCGTCTGTTTGAGTCTTCCGGGTGTGCGGGCAAGCTGGCGGTTTTCGCCGCGCGTCTTGATACCTTCCCGGCAGAAAAACGCCAGCAGGTATTCTACATTGGCACCAACCAGCCGGATGTGCTGACCGAAATCCGCCGTCATATTCTCGCCGAGTTTAACAACCTGCCGGTGGCGGGCGAGTATATGCACCGCGATATCTACGATATTGCTGAGCAGTACGGCAAAGACACCTTCCTGATGATTGATAAGCTCGGCACCGACAAAATGCCGTTCTTCTTCACCCTGAAAGGCCGTACCGATGCCATGCTGGAAAAAGTGTCGCTGTTCAAACCGCACTTTACCGACCGCTTTATGCAGAAGCTGGGCCACGCGTTCCCGGCGCACCTGCCGGAGCGCATGAAAACCTGGCGCGATAAGTACGAACATCATCTGCTGCTGAAAATGTCGGGCGACGGCATTGATGAAGCCAAGGCATGGCTGGTGGAATACTTTAAACAGGCCGAAGGTGATTTCTTCGTTTGTACGCCGGAAGAAGGCAGTAAAGCGTTCCTGCACCGCTTCGCCGCGGCAGGCGCGGCTATTCGCTACCAGGCGGTGCACGCCGACGACGTTGAGGATATCCTGGCGCTGGATATCGCGCTGCGTCGTAACGACACCGAGTGGTTTGAGCATTTACCGCCGGAGATCGATAGCCAACTGGTGCATAAGCTCTACTACGGCCACTTTATGTGCCACGTTTTCCATCAGGATTATATTGTCAAAAAAGGCGTCGATGCCCACGCGCTAAAAGAACAAATGCTGGCACTGCTGCGCGAGCGCGGCGCACAGTATCCGGCGGAGCATAACGTTGGCCATCTGTACGAAGCCGATGACAATCTCAAACGCCACTATCGCGAAAACGATCCGACCAATAGTATGAACCCGGGGATCGGTAAAACCAGCAAGTTGAAAAACTGGGGCGAAAAAACCAACGCATGATGTGAGGTAGCTCGAAACCTGTAGGCCGGATAAGCGCAGCGCTTATCCGGCCTGCGGTCCGGGCAACACGGTTAACCATAAGGAATTCAATGATGTCTACGCTTGATGTCACCTGCAACGCCGATATTGAAATCCGCAACGCGCAGGCCGACGATGTTCAGGCTATTGCCGCGCTGTATGCCTGGCACGTCCTCAATGGGCGCGCCTCATTTGAAGAAGTCCCGCCGTCCATCGATGAAATGCAGCAGCGGATGCTGCATATCCAGGAGCAGGGGCTTCCCTGGCTGGTGGCGCTCTATCGCGGTGAAATTGTCGGCTACTGCTATGCCAGCCCCTACCGCCCTCGCCCGGCCTATCGCTACACGCTGGAAGAGTCTATCTACATTGATACCAGCATGACCGCCCACGGTATCGGTAGCCGCCTACTCGCGGCGCTGATTGCAGTATGCGAACAGGGCCCGTGGCGGCAAATGCTGGCGGTGATCGGCGACGGCAATAACAATACCGGCTCGCTGCGCCTGCATAAAAAACACGGTTTTGAAGTGGTCGGTCAGCTGCGAAGCGTCGGCTACAAGATGGGGGACTGGCGGGATACGGTTATTATGCAACGCCCACTCAACGATGGTGACTGGACGTTGCCGGAATAAAGAGAACTTAATCGTCCTGGGTGGTCTGCCCGCTACGCTGGGCTTTCGCGATGTCGCCTTCCACCTGGGCCTCTTTCTGCTTTTTATAGCTCAGGGCCGCGGCCGGTACCGGCATCACCTTCCCGGTTTCAACCCAGGTACGCAGACGGCTGGCGTCGGCAAAGTGGGTATATTTGCCGAACGCATCCATCACCACCATCGCCACCGGGCGCTTGTTCATGACGGTGCGCATCACCAGGCAGTGGCCTGCCGCATTAGTAAAGCCGGTTTTCGTCAGCTGGATGCTCCAGTTATCGCGATACACCAGATGGTTGGTGTTGCGGAACGGCAGCGTATAGGCAGGACGAGCAAAGGTGGCGGTGTCTTCTTTCGTCGTGCTCAGTTGACCAATCAGCGGATACTGTTTGGTGGCAATCAGCAGCTTCGTCAGATCGCGCGCGGTGGAGACGTTATGAATCGACAACCCCGTCGGCTCAACGTAGCGGGTGCGGGTCATACCCAGCGCCTTCGCTTTGGCATTCATGGCGCGGATAAACGCATCATAGCCGCCCGGATAATGGTGCGCGAGGCTCGCGGCGGCGCGGTTCTCAGAGGACATCAGCGCCAGCAGCAGCATATTTTTACGGCTAATCTGGCTGTTGAGGCGCACGCGGGAGTAGATCCCTTTCATCTCCGGCGTGTGGCTGATATCGACAGTCAGCATTTCATCCAGCGGCAGGTGTGCGTCCAGCACCACCATCGCCGTCATCAGCTTGGTGATTGACGCCATCGGTCGCACCAGATCGGGCTGGTTGGCATAAATGACTTTATTCGTTTCAAGATCGACAATCATCGCGCTACCGGAGGCAATTTCCGGCTGCGAAGCCACGGCGGAGACGGCGGTTTTAGCACTCGCCTGAGGCGCAAAGGGCACAGCCAGCACGAAAGCGAGGCTGAGCAGGGAAACGCGAAATTTCTGCATGGTGAGTATTCTGGTGGTTATTTATGCACATTATGATAGACAGCCGCTTCGCCCTAAACGATTGCGAAGCGGAACAGCCCATCATAGCGCGGAGAACGCGGCATCTACCAGAAAATAATGGTGAACAAATGCTGCATTGCTGACGTGATTAAATTCACATCAGCAATACATATAGGCACTCAGAACAGCCGGTAGCCGTAGCCCCACAGCACCACGGTCAGCGCCAGCAGCACCTCCAGCACCAGCACGCCGATGGCGAGGGTTGAACTGGCAAAACTGAGCCCCTCTTCCCTATCGATATTCAGGAAGGTGGGAATACCGACGTACAGCAGATATCCGGTGTAGAACAGCGCCACCGTACCGACCAGCGCACACAGCCACACCAGCGGGTAGAGCGCCACGATGCCGCTCAGGAAGATGGGCGTCGCCACGTAGCCAGCAAACACCATACAGCGCTTGAGCGACGGACGTTGCGGATAGTTGCGCGCCATCCACCAGATAACGCGCCCCATCACCGCGACGCCAACCAGCATCAGCGCATAGAACAGTACCGCCATGCCCAGGCCGGTCATCAGCGACAGCCGGACCACATTCCCGTCGCCAAAATTCCAGCCCAGCTGAGTGGTGCCAATAAACGCACAGACCACCGGAATGGCCGCCATGACCAGCACATGATGCACGTAGTGGTGAGAAACGGTTTCGTTCTCGCTACGGATAACATGCATTTCTTTATCAGGGTGGGAGAACAGTCCCCATACATGGTTCATAACGCCTCCTCTGCACGGCTTCGTACCACGTTGCTGTAAGTATAATTCACAGCAATGATTATTTTATGTACAACGCAAAAAATAGCGGGCCCTGCAATCTCGCCGTGAGGGTGTATGATGAATAGTATGATGTTGTAAGGAGTGAGTGTTTGTATGGATATCAATAACCTGATTTCCCATTATGGCTACGCCGCGTTAATTATCGGCAGCATGGCGGAAGGCGAAACGATTACGCTGCTAGGCGGCGTGGCTGCCCATCAGGGGCTGCTGAAATTTCCGCTGGTGGTGATCTCCGTGGCGCTGGGCGGCATGATTGGCGATCAGGTGCTGTATCTTTTAGGCAGAAAGTTCGGCGGGCGACTGCTGAGGCGCTTCTCGCGCCACCGGGCACGAATTCGTAAGGCGCAGAGGCTGATTAAGAACCACCCCTATCTGTTCGTGATCGGTACCCGCTTTATGTACGGCTTTCGCGTCATCGGCCCGCTGCTGATTGGCGCCAGCGGCCTGCCTCCGAAAATTTTTCTGCCGCTGAATATCTTTGGCGCAGTGGTGTGGGCGCTGCTGTTTACGACCCTTGGTTATCTGGGCGGCGGGGCAATAGGCCCGTGGCTTCACCATCTTGATAAACACCTGAAGCATCTCATCTGGCTGGCGCTGGCGATTGTGCTGGTGGTCGCCGCACGCTGGTGGTTTAAACGGCGTGAGGCGAAAAAACCGCAGGAATAAGGATACCCGGCCCGGCGTTCACGCCGCCGGGCACTGTCCGGAGTTGGCGGTACGCGCCTCGTCCGGGGGCATCAGCATCAGAAGGTGTATTGAACCCCTACGCGGTAACGCGTCTGGCGGTCTTCCTCGGTGCTGCTGACGGAGACGTTGCCAATTTGCGCATAGGGCTTCCAGTTTTTATCGATGCTGTAGGCCACTTTGAAATCCAGTTCGTAATCGTCTTTGCCGTTGTCATAGCGATTATAATCCTGGCTCTTTTTATACAGATAATTGCCCTCAAACGCCCACGGCCCGGTTTTATAGCCTAGCCACAGATCGCCACGATTAATATGCTCATCGTCTTTATCCGCCGAGGTGTCACGGGCATATTCATAGCGATAGCGGGCCGCAATATAAAAACCGCCTTCGAAATTATACTGCCCTCGAATATAGGGTTTATAGATCGCCTTCGATGACGATGTTTCCAACGCAAAGCCGGGTTGAATCGCAATATTCGGCATGGCGTTAAACTGATAGCTAACGACATATTCATCGCCATTATCAACAACATCATTAAAGGCTTTATCCGAATGCTCGCCGCCCGACTTGGTTTTGGCCTCCACCGAGAAGCCAAAGCCGTTACCAAAACGATGAGAGATCAGCACCCTGTCTTTCTGGCCCTGCGAGGTGTCGGTATATTCATGGCGCAGGTCAATGGTAACCGCACTTGCCGATGCGCTGACCAGCGCCAGCATTCCAAAGGTTATTAATTTTTTCACGCAATCGTCCTCTGCTTTTTGTTAATAAAAATCAGTGAGGAACTGGCTGTAATATTTAAAAAGCAAATGTCATTATCAATAAATATACATTAAAACTAAAAGGATATTATTTTTCTGGGGAGCGATATTAGGGGGCGTGTAGACAGGTGTCATGCATTTAAAGATAAATACGTGATCGCAGGCATATTTTAATTCAAGCGCTATCGTTATTTTTAATTAAAATAAAAATTAGATTTTGAGAAAATATATTAGCGGTTAATACTATTTAATCTGAATATTTGTTTTTCATTTTCCCCCTGCAAACGAAATGCAGGGGGAAGCGAACGCCGGGAGCCTTACTTTTCGTTGACGTGATAACCGCCACCCAGCGCCGAGGTTAGCTGAATGCTGGCATCAAGCCACTGGCCATGCAGGCGTAACGCATTAATACGCTCCTGTAGCACCGGCAGCTTCGCCAGGCTGACCTTCGAACCCGGAATAATCCCGGCGTTCATCCGCGCCTGCGCCAGGTTAACCACCCGCATGGCGTCTTTCTCCACCTGCGCCTGCCGCTGGCTTTTTGCCATCAGCGTTTCCACCTGGCTGGCGGTTTTTGCCACCTGGTTTACCGCATCAACCACCGCTTTGTTGTATTTCGCCACCGACAGACCATTCTGCGCGCTGGCGATATCCAGATTGGCGTTTAACCGGCCGCTGTCAAAAATCGGTAGCGTCAGCCCGGCCGTCACGCCCATCTGATTCGCCGAGTGGCGGAACAGATCGCTTAAGTGCAGCGCATCCTGTTGCAGGAACGCCATCAGATTGATATCGGGATAGAACGCCGCTTTTGCCGCGTCGATTTCGCTCAGCGAAGCCTCGATATACCAGTGTGCGGCCTGCAGATCCGGACGGCGGGCTAACAGCTCATAGCCCAGCCGGGACGGCATTTTGCTGGCCACGGCGGGCAGCGTAGCCGGACGCAGGTTCAGCGGCTGGCTCTGGGCGTTGGTTAAGGCCATAAGCCGGGCCTCAATCTCTTTCATATTGCCTTCAACGTCGGCCAGCTGCTGATCGGTTTTACCCACATTAATGTCGTTTTCCGCCCCTTCAGCGGAGTCGGTGATGCCATGCTCATACAACGAGGTGTCAACGCTGACAATCGTATTCTGTTCGCTTTTTACCTGCTCCAGCACGCCGTGAATGGCCGCTTCGGTCTGCCACTGCCAGTACAGACGAGCCACGCTGCTGGCCAGCAGCTCGCGGGTCTGCGCCAGCTCGGCCACCTGCGCCTTCACTTCCCCAATGCGTGCTTGCACTTCGGCGCGGTTTTTTCCCCACAGGTCAAGATCCCAACCGGCGGTCAGGCCAAAGGTGCCGTTGGTGTACCACGGGCCGGTATTGCCGTCGGTATCGGTAGCAAACGGCCCCATCAGACCTTCAGCCGACATTTTCTGTCGTTCAAGATCGGCACCGAAATCGACTTCCGGCCCCAGCGCCGATTTCGACATCCGCGCCTGCGCTTCCGCAAGCTTGATGCGCTGTTCAGCAATCTGCATATCCGGAGCATTCGCCAACGCGCGACGAATCAAGTTATTGAGCTGGGCATCATGATAGTCTTGCCACCACTGACTCTGCGGCCAGCCGTTCTTCAGCGCCGCGGGTAAGGTCGTTGTCACCTGTGAAGCCGGCATCTGCAGCGTCATCGGGTTGCCAATATCATGCGAAGGGGCGCAGCCCGCCAGCGCGAGGAGCAGGGTCAAGCCAGACAGCGCGCGTGTTTTCAGAGTCAGGTTCATGAGATACGTCGGTTAAACACAGAGGCGGCTATCATAAATTAAATGATCGCCTTCCTTTTAGTAACGCGTGTGGGAACACAGACGGACACACTTAACGACAGCCACAAACATTTCGCCTTCAGGGTGTGAACATGAGTCAGAATATTTACGACGACCCGCAGTTTTTTGCCGGTTATGCCACGCTCGACCGTTCGGTCAAGGGGCTGGACGGCGCGCCGGAATGGCCCGCGATACAGGATATGCTGCCGTCGCTCGCCGGTTTACGGGTTGTCGATCTCGGCTGCGGCTACGGCTGGTTTTGCCGCTGGGCGCGCGATCAGGGCGCCGCTAAGGTTACCGGATACGATCTCTCCAGCCTCATGCTGGAGCGGGCGCGGGAGATGACCGACGGCGCAGACATTGAATACCGTTGTGAAGATTTGCAGACCCTCACGCTTGCCGCTAACAGCTGCGATATGGTGTACAGCTCGCTGGCGCTGCACTATTTGCCTCATATTACCCCGCTGCTCACCTGCGTTTATCAGGCTCTGACGCCGGGTGGTACACTGCTATTTTCCGCAGAACACCCTATCTATACCGCCCCGCTCAAGCAAGGTTGGCAGGAAGATGAACAGGGGCAGAAAAGCTGGCCGGTTAGCCATTATCAGCAGGAAGGCGAGCGTATCAGCAATTGGTTTGCCGACGGCGTGAAGAAGCAGCACCGGACGCTTGGCAGTTGGATCAACGCGCTGGTGGCCGCCGGATTTGTGATTGAATACCTGAATGAATGGGGACCAACGGCAGCGCAGATTGCCGTTAACCCAGCGCTGGGTGAAGAGAAAGAGCGGCCGATGATTTTTATTCTGCGCGCGCGTAAGCCAGCGTGAATTGGGAGGATTGCCGGATGGTGGCTACGCCTTATCCGGCCTACCAGAGGTGGGGATGCTTTTAGGCCGGATAAGCAAGCGCCATCCGGCAATTCACCGAGGCTTACGCTTTCAAGCTCGCGCCGTTGGTCGCAATCACCTCTTTATACCAGCCAAAGCTTTTTTTCTTACTGCGCGCCAGCGTGCCCGTTCCATCATCGTGGCGGTCGACGTAAATAAAGCCATAGCGTTTAGATATTTCCGCTTTTGACGCGCTAACCAGATCGATAGGCCCCCAACTGGTAAAGCCCATCAGCTCAACGCCGTCTTCAATCGCTTCGCGCGCCTGCACCAGATGATCGTTCAGGTAGCTAATGCGGTAGTCATCATGAATACTGCCGTCGGCGTCCACGCTATCCTTCGCCCCCAGGCCATTTTCCACGATGAACAGCGGTTTTTGATAACGATCCCACAGCACGTTCAGCAGCGTGCGCAGGCCTAGCGGGTCGATCTGCCAGCCCCACTCCGAGCTGGCCAGATGAGGGTTTGGCACCATGTTGAGGATATTGCCGCGCGCCTTCTGATTCAACGCTTCATCGGCGGTGACGCAGCCGGTCATATAGTAGCTGAAAGAGATGAAATCAACGGTGGAGCGCAGCGCTTCACGGTCGGCGTCGGTAATCGCCAGCGTAATGCCGCTATCGCGCAATTCCCGCAGCATATAGCCCGGATAAGCGCCGCGGCATTGGACGTCACCAAAGAACATCCAGCTACGATTTTCCTGCAATGTCTTAAAGACGTCTTCCGGTTTACAGCTCAGCGGATACACCAGTCCGCCCAGCAACATGTTGCCGATTTTACCTTCCGGCACGATCTCATGGCAGGCTTTGACCGCGAGCGCGCTAGCCACCAGCTGATGATGGATGGCCTGGTACACCTCCCCTTTGCTACTGCCCGTCGGCAGGCCGACCCCGGTCATTGGCGCATGCAGCGACATGTTGATTTCGTTAAAGGTCAGCCACAGCTTCACTTTGCCTTTATAGCGCTCAAACACGGTACGTGCATAGCGCTCAAAGAAGCCAATCACCTGACGGTTGCCCCAGCCGCCGTAGTTTTTTACCAGCGCCCACGGCATTTCATAGTGCGACAGCGTCACCAGCGGCGTGATGTTGTATTTTGCCATTTCATCAAACAGTTTGTCGTAGAAGGCCAGCCCGGCCTCATTCGGCTGCGCGTCGTCGCCGTTCGGATAGATACGCGTCCAGGCAATGGACACGCGCAGGCAGTTAAAGCCCATTTCAGCGAACAGCGCGATATCTTCCGGATAGCGATGGTAGAAATCGATAGCCACATCTTTCAGCGCGCTGTCACCCTCCACCCGTTCAACCACCTCGCCAAACACGCCGTGCGGCTGCACATCGGAGGTGGACAGTCCTTTCCCCTCCTCCAGATATGCGCCCTCAATCTGGTTTGCAGCGGTGGCGCCGCCCCAAAGAAACGTCTGCGGGAATGTTTTCATCTCTCTCTCTCCTGTGATTAATGCGTAAGGGTCAGCAGCGGCTGGCCGGCCTGAACGGCGCTGCCGGCAACGATTTCCAGCTCCGGATAGTCGTCGCTGTTGCTGATAAGAATGGGCGTCACCAGATCGTAACCGGCGTCGAGAATTTGCTGGCGGTCGAAGGTTAAAAGCAGATCGCCCTCCTGAATTTTGTCCCCTTCCTGGACGTGCGCGGTAAACGGCGCGCCGTCGAGTTTGACGGTATCAATACCGACGTGGATAAGCAGTTCAATACCGCTGTCGCTTTGCAGCCCAATGGCGTGCCTGGTCTGGAAAATCGAGGCCACTTCACCGCTAAACGGAGCCATCACCTTGCCCTCGCTGGGAATGATGGCCACACCTTTACCCAGCAGACCGCTGGCAAACGTGGTGTCGGGTACCTGCTCCAACGCCAGTACGGTGCCGCTCATAGGGGCCAGCACATCCTTTTCCGTGGCCATCGCGACCGCGACCGGCGCGGCGGCGTTGCGCGGCAGCCCGGCAAAAAAGGTCAGCGCACAGGCGACAATAAAGGCTACCGCGGTGCCGATGAGCCCGCCCCAGACGCTGGCATCAATGCCGCCCGGTGGAATCATCTGCGCCGGGAAAAAGATATTGGGCAGACCGAACGAGAAGGCATAGCTATTACTGAACGCGGTAATGGCCCCGCCGAGCGCACCGGCTACGCAGCCGAAGATAAACGGGCGGCGCAGCGGCAGCGTCAGTCCGTAGATCGCCGGTTCGGTAATACCAAACAGCCCGGCAGAAAACGCCGACCCTGCCAGCACTTTCTGGCGCACGTCGCGGGTTGCCAGAAAGATCCCCAACACGGCACCCACCTGTGCCAGCACCGCCGGCAGAACGATCGGCAGCATCGAGTCATGGCCGAGCACGGTCATGTTGTTGATCATCAGCGGCACCAGCCCCCAGTGCAGACCAAAGATCACGCAGACCTGCCATAACCCTCCCAGCACCGCCCCAGCCAGCCACGGCGCGACCACATAGATAATCTGGTAACCGTTCGCCAGCATATGGCTAAGCCAGGTCGCCACCGGGCCAATGATCAGGAAAGTCAGCGGGACGACAATGGCCAGGCAAATGGCCGGGGTAAAGAAATTTTTCATCGCCGAGGGCAACAGATCGTTGCTACGTCGCTCAATCCAACAGCTGACCCAGGCGGCAAGAATGATAGGAATCACCGACGAGCTGTAGTTGATAAACGTCACCGGTATACCGAGGAAATACTCCGCCGTCGCCCCCGGGGCCTGGGCCGCTTCAAAGGCCTGTATCATCAGCGGATGCGTTAGCGCGCCGCCAATAACCATGGTAATAAACGGGTTGCCACCAAATTTTTTCCCCGCGGTATAACCGAGAAACAGCGGGAAGAAGAAGAACAGCGCGTCGCTGGCGGCAAACCAGATTTTATACGTCGCCTGCTCCGGGCTTAGCCAGCCGCACGCCAGCGCCAGCGCCAGCAGCCCTTTCAGCAGACCGGTGGCCGCCATCACACCAATAAACGGTGCAAAAATACCGGAGACGATGTCGATAAGCTGGCCCAGCAGCGACGTTTTCTCCCCCTTTTCCGCAACCGGTTCGCTGTCATCGGTGATTCCAACCTCATGGCGCACCGCCTGCCAGACATCATGAACGTGATTACCAATCACCACCTGAAACTGGCCGCCGCTCTCGACCACCATGATCACCCCAGGGTGCGCCTTCAGGGCCTCGGCATCGGCTCTGCCGCTCTCTTTCAATTTAAAACGCAGCCGTGTGGCACAGTGAACCAGACTCACAATATTCTCTTTGCCGCCGACGTGGCGGAGAATATCCTGCGCGAGTGCTTTGTATTTCATGCTGTATTCCTTGACCGGGTATAAAAAACAAAAAAACCCGAGCACGCCGCCGGGTAGCGTCGCGCTCAGGTTTTGCCTGCGTAATGCAGTAACAATCCAGTTTTAAAGGGGTTAACGCCCCTCTTTTCTCACCCGTTCAATATGAATGGCGAGAAACATAATCTCTTCCGTCGTCAGCGCACGCTGATAGCCGTTTTGCAAATGCAGCGCCACCGTTTCCGCGCACTTCCACGCCTTGGGATAATTGTCTTTCACCGCGCTATGCAGCTCCGCGTCGTCATCCTCTACTACCGTGCGCGTCAGCATTCGCTGGGCGAAAAACTTAAGATGAGTCACGAAGCGCTGGTAGCTTAACGACTCTTCGTTGTACTCAAGATGCAGCTGATACTTCACCAGCTGGAGAATCTCCTGCATCACTCGGGTGACGTGCATCACCTCAGGCATTTCGCTATTAAGCTGCGCGGTCACCAGATGCAGGGCAATAAAACCGGCTTCATCCTCCGCCAGCGCCACGCCCAGGCGCTGCGCAATCAGCGCACGCGCTTCCTGGCCGAGCGTAAACTCTTTCGGGTATAGCCGTCGGATCTCCCACAGCAGCACGTTACGCAAGGCTACGCCCTTTTTCTGCCGCTCAATGGCGAAGTGGCAATGGTCAGTCAGCGTGATATACACGCTTTCCTGCAGCTTGCCGAGCCGTTCGCGCGCCCGTTCGATAATCCGGTCGCAGGTGGTCATCACCTCAAGCGGTATCTGACTGAGTAGTTCACTTAAACGCCCCACCAGCTCATCGCTCTGGAGGGCAAAAATTTTCTCGATTTTCGACTCATCCAGTGAATCGCCGACGTGTTTCTGAAAGGCCAGCCCTCGCCCCATCACCACCTGCTCACGCCGGTGTTCATCCAGAACCACCACCACATTATTATTAAGTACTTTGGCGATCTGCATTTACGAACCCCAGAAACAAAAAAACCTGACTTCTGACAAAGGTCAGAGAATCAGGTTTTGCCTGCCGTAGCAGTAACAATCGGCTACGAGTATTTCATTTAAAAGTGGATTGACTCAATAGCGCAGAGAGAAAATTGTGATGCGGATCGGATAGTTTATCCGCGCCAATCGTTGATAACCCGAGCAATCAGCCGTGATTCCTGCAGCGCGCGCACGGCGGTAAACAGCTCGGAGGCCTCGGCGTACTCTTTGCGCAGGTAGCCCAACCACTGTTTGATGCGCGCCACGTGATACAGCCCGGTGTCGCCCTGTTTTTCCAGGCGGGTGTACTTTTGCAGCAGTTCAACCACCTGCGGCCACGGTAGACGCGGCGCGTTATATTTGATGACCCGGCTTAAATTCGGCACGTTTAGCGCACCGCGGCCAATCATCACCGCGTCGCAGCCGGTCACGGCCATGCACGCCTGCGCGCTGTCATAATCCCAGATTTCGCCGTTAGCAATCACCGGAATCGACAGACGCTGACGGATGTCTGCGATCGCCTGCCAGTTAATGCGCTCGGCCTTATAGCCGTCTTCTTTGGTGCGCCCGTGCACCGCCAGTTCAGTGGCCCCCGCCTGCTGTACCGCATCGGCAATTTCAAACTGCCGGGCGCCGCTGTCCCAGCCGAGGCGCACTTTCACCGTCACCGGCAGGTGTGCAGGCACCGCCGCGCGCATCGCCTTCGCCCCCTGGTAGATAAGCTCCGGGTCTTTGAGCAACGTCGCCCCGCCGCCGCTGCCGTTAACCGTTTTCGACGGGCAGCCGCAGTTGAGATCCACGCCCCACGATCCCAGCTCCACGGCGCGCGCGGCGTTCTCCGCCAGCCACTCAGGGTATTGCCCCAAAAGCTGAATGCGTACGCGGGTGCCGGAAGGAGTCCGGCTGGCGTTATGCAGCTCGGGGCACAGCTTATAAAACGATTTTACCGGCAATAGCTGATCCACCACGCGCAGGAATTCGGTGATGCATAGATCGTAATCATTCACTTCAGTCAGCAGCTCGCGCACTAATGAGTCGAGCACGCCTTCCATCGGCGCCAGTAAAACACGCATATTGTTATCCGGAAAAAAAAGAGGCGCTATGGTAACGTCTCTGCATCCAGCTTTCCACTGCCAGGAATGCGCCAATTATTGACACATCAGGAGGTGAATCATGAAGTCCAGGGATATCCAGCTAAAGACCATCCAGCCGCCGCGCGGATTCAGCGATGTACCGCCGGTTACGCTGACCGATGCCACCCTGCTTGAGCGCAAAAATAAGCTGCTCGAACGGATGCAGGAAGAACGCTTCGATGCGCTGGTGATTTACGCTGATAAAGAGCACGGCGGTAACTTTGAGTACCTGACCGGGTTTATTCCGCGCTTTGAGGAAGGGCTGCTGGTGCTGCATAAGTCCGGGCACGCCACCGCTATCCTCGGCAATGAAAACCTGAAGATGGCGGCCCATTCGCGCATTCCGGTCACGTTGAAGCACTGCCCGCTGTTCTCGCTGCCCAATCAACCAATGGACAACGAAAAACCGCTGGCGCAGCTGTTCAGCGAAACGGGGCTGAGCGCGATGTCAAAAGTGGGGCTGGCGGGCTGGAAGATGTTTACCGCCACCGGCAGCGATAACGCTAAGCTCTTCGATCTGCCGTGGTTTATCGTCGAGGCGATAAAACAAAGCACGCACGCGGATCTGGTCAACGCAGCGCATCTGTTTATTCGCGGTGATAAAGGGGCGAGAACGGTCAATAACGCCAACGAAATCGCCCATTATGAGTACGGCGCTAACCTCGCCTCCCGCTGCATGCTGGCGGCGCTGGATGCCGTTGAACCGGGCGTGCGTGAGGTCGAACTGGGCGCCCTGCTCGCCGCCGAAGGGCAAGCGCCATCGGTGGTCACCATCGCCGCAGCCGGTCAGCGTTTCGAGAAAGCCAACCTTTATCCTTCGTGGAAAAAGGTCGAACGAGGACAGCCGTTGTCGATGACTACCGGGTTTAAGGGCGGGCTCTCCAGCCGTACCGGGTTCGTGATTGCCGATGAGAACGAACTGCCGGAAAACCAGCGTGATTATCTGGCGCGCGTGGTGAAGCCCTATTTTGGCGCCGTGGCGACGTGGCTCGAAAATATCAGCGTGGGGATGCCGGGCGGCGAGCTGTACGATTTAGTCGAGCGCGCGCTGCCAAAAGCTCAATACGGCTGGCACCTGAATCCTGGGCACCTGAGCGCGGATGAGGAGTGGATGTCATCGCCAATCTACCCTGGCTCGAGCGAGACGCTGAAAAGCGGCATGGTGATGCAGATTGATATTATTCCCTCGGTGCCGGGGTATACCGGAACCAGCGCGGAAGAGAGCGTGGCGCTGGCCGACGCAACGCTACGCCAGCAGATAACACAGGAGTATCCAGCACTGTGGGCACGCATCGAGGCGCGGCGGGGCTATATCCGCGAGACGCTGAATATTGCATTAAGCGACGACGTCCTGCCGTTGTCGAATGCGGTGGGATATTTACGACCCTTTATGCTGGCCAAAGATAAAGCGCTGGTGATGCAGGCCGGATAAGGCAATGCCGTCATCCGGCAATCTGCGCGAGTGGTGCCGGATGGCGCTGCGCTTATCTGGCCTACGGAATATCCGGCCGCACGCGGCCATGCAGGCCGGATAAGGCTACGCCGTCATCCGGCAATGTGCGCAGCTTATCAGGCCAACAGGATCTGTCTTCACTACGCTAAATTAACGCGGTTGCAGGCAGTTATCCTCTTTCCAGCCGTACAGCCACTCGATGCCGCGATAGAACTCGTCCTGGGTTTTACCTTTCCACAGCAGGTTACGCACCTGGCGTTCAACCCCTGCCGCGTGGTACAGACGCCCCATTTCACGCGTAGACCACACGATGCGCGCCGTACGCGGAATACGTACCGACTCATACAGCGCAAACGCGCGGGCGGCATCGCCGTCGCATTCGGTCAGCGCTTTGCCTAAGGTCACCGCATCTTCCAGCGCCATACAGGCACCCTGCGCCATATACTGCGCTACCGGATGCGCGGAGTCGCCCACCAGCGTGATGCGATCGTTGCCCCATTTCTCTACCGGCTCACGATCGGCGGTAGACCAACGGCGCCAGGTGGTCGGTTTATCCAGCATCTGACGAGGACGCGGGTGAATGCCTTTAAAGTACGACAACACCTCTTCTTTGCTTCCGTCGCGTACGCCCCACTCTTCCGTTTCACGGCTGTGGAAGGTCACGACGAGGTTGTACTGCTTACCACCGCGCAGCGGGTAATGAACCAGATGGCAGTGCGGGCCAGCCCACAGCACCGGTGCGTTGATGCGCAGATCTTCCGGCATATCCTCACGCTCAACCACCGCGCGATAGACCACGTGCCCGGTCACGCGCGGCGTGTCGCTGAGCAGACTCTGACGCACCACCGACTTCACGCCGTCGCAGCCGATCAGAATATCAGCCGTCCAGCTGTTGCCTTTATCATCAAACACGGTGACATCGTCCGCCGTCTGGCGGATATCCGTCACATGGGTCGAGGTGCGATATTTCACGCCAGGGTGCTGTAGCGCCGCTTCCCAAACGGTGGCATGAATATCCACGCGGTGAATAACCGCATACGGGCCGCCGAAATGGTCACGGAATGCCTGACCCGTTTCGATACTAATCACTTCTTCACCGTTGACCGCATCCATCATGGTGATGTGATCGGTAAAGACCGCACGTTGACGGGCGACCTCACCGACTCCCAGGCTGTCGAGCGCCGAAAACGCATTTGGCCCTAACTGGATCCCGGCACCGATTTCGCCGATTTCATGCGCCTGCTCCAGCAGCATCACCTGAATGCCCTGGCGCGCCAGCGACAGCGCGGTAGCCGCACCGCCGATACCGCCGCCGACAATAATTGCACGCGTTACTTTAGCCATCATAATTCTCCTTCTCAGACTACGCCGGGATTTTGTCCTGCTGGTTTTCAGGGGCCGCGGCGATAAACGCCGGCAGCGCGGTACAGGCATCATAGACCGCTTTACAGCGCGGGAACCCGCTCAGATCGCAGCCCATACGCTCAGCGTTAGCCCACTGCGGCACCAGGCAGCAGTCGGCTAGCGTCGGCGAATCGCCCACGCAAAACGCCCCTGAATGGCTACGGCGCAGCAGCTGTTCCACTGCGCTTAGCCCCTGCTGGATCCAGTGTGCATACCAGCGTTTTTTCTCTTCTTCACTGACCTTCAGCTCATCGCTGAGGTAGCGCAATACGCGCATGTTGTTGATGGGGTGGATGTCGCAGCAAATGGCGTACACCACTTCCAACACGCGCATGCGCTGTGGATCGTTCGCCGGTAGCAGCGGCGTCTGCGGGAAATGTCTGTCCAGCCAGTCAATAATCGCCAGCGATTGCCCCAGCGATTCACCGTCGTCGGTGACAAGCGCCGGTACCAGCCCCACCGGGTTGAGGCGTCGGTACTCCAGCGCGTTCTGCTGGCCAATACGAATGTTGACGCCCACCGTCTGATGGTCAATGCCCTTCAGCGCCAGCGCAATGCGCACGCGGTAAGAGGCCGAACTATTAAAAAAACTGTACAGCTTCATCGCTCACCTCAAACAATTTTCACCGTGATTGGCGTTAAACCTTCCACGTTACCGGTGATGGTTTCGCCCTTCACCACGGCGCCAACGCCTTCCGGCGTACCGGTGAAGATCAGATCGCCCGGCTGCAGTTCGAAGAAGCCAGACAGGTAGCTGATGGTTTCTTTGACGTCCCAGATCAGATGCTCAATATCGCTGCGCTGACGGTCTTCGCCATCAACCTGCAGCCAGATTGGCGCTTTTTCCAGAGACGGCGCATCGGCTACTTTGTGCAGCGGTGCAATCGGGGCAGAGAGGTCAAAGGCTTTGCCGATTTCCCACGGGCGGCCCATCTGGCGCATTTCCATCTGGCGATCGCGGCGGGTCATATCCAGACCGGTGGCGTAGCCCCAGATGTACTCTTCCGCTTTCTCCAGCGGGATATCGCTGCCTTTTTTACCAATCGCGACGACCAGTTCAATTTCATAGTGATAGTTGTCGGTCTGCGCCGGGTAGGCCAGGTTCAGCGTTTCACCCGCCGCAACCGGCACCACGGCATCTGCCGGTTTACAGAAGAAGAACGGCGGCTCGCGATCCGGATCAAAGCCCATTTCACGGGCGTGCGCAGCATAGTTACGGCCAACGCAGTAAACGCGGCGTACCGGGAACTGCTCATCGCTGCCCACAACCGGAATCGCCACCGGCGCCTGAGGTTCAAATACGTATTTGCTCATCTTTCTTCTCCTGAATTAATAACGCGCTTCGCGGAACAGTCCCAGGGCTTCCTGGACAGGTCTATCCGAGAAACTGAATAACACGGTCTCTTCTGGCGTGTTGAACGACACGCTGTGCCAGGTCGGCACGACAAAAATATCTTTCGCTTTAAAGCTGAAGGTCTGCTCGCCAATGGTCACCTCACCGCTGCCCTCCACCACGTGGTAAATGGTGCTGTCGGTGGTGCGCGCCTGACGCGACTGGAAGCCTTTCGGCAGCAGCTGCAGGAAGGCCCCCATCGACGGCATCGGATAGCCGCCGGTGACCGGGTTGACGTAGCGCATCTTATAACCGTCCCATTCATCGGCCTCGCCCATACGGGTCAGGTCATGCAGGGCATCGCGGCTGCGGTCATAGCGATAGTTGAAAATAGGCGATGAGTTGCCAACCTGGTGGCGCAGCGGCAGCATGTTGGCCGCGTAGCGCGGCAGATAGTCGCCTTCTTTACGCGTGACCGGCTGCTGATCCTCCGGGTAGTCTTCGGCGAAGCCGCAGCCAAGGTAGTTCACCAGCGGCAGATCCAGGCCATCCAGCCAGATAACCGGTTCTGAACCCGGGTTGCCGTGATCGTGCCAGCGCCACTGCGGGGTCAGGATAAAGTCGCCCGGGCTCATCTGAGTGCGTTCGCCGTCGACGGCGGTAAACGCGCCGTGGCCTTCAACCACAAAGCGCAGCGCCGACTGGTTATGGCGGTGACTCGGGGCGACTTCACCCGGCATGATCAGCTGTAAACCCGCGTACAGCGACGAGGTAATGGATGACTGGCCGCGCAGGCCGGGGTTTTCCAGCACCAGCACGCGGCGCACCGCCTCTTTTGCGCCAATCAGGTTGCCGCTTTCCAGCAGCAGCGGGCGAATTTCCTGATAGTTCCAGTAGGCCGGCGCGCAGTTAGCATTTGGCGTTTTAGGCACCAGGTGATGCAGCGACTCCCACAGCGGCGTCAGGTTTTGCCCTGAAATGTGCTGATAGAACTGCTGGCGATCGTGTTTTACGTCCGAGGTCATTATTATTCTCCTTAACTTTTCACCGCGCCCATCACAGGCTGCGATTCGGGTACTCGGGAAGGTCGGCGTACGACCAGCGTCAGCAGCGTAAGCATGACGGCGCTAACGGCGGCCGGTACGGCGATAACAAAAAACAGGGTGTCGAATGAGAAGTTCATCGCCATCATCATGCCGCCGGAGACGGAGCCGACGATGGCGCCGCAGCGGCCGACGGCGTTAGACCAGCTCACGCCGGTGGCGCGACTTTGTGTGGGGTACAGCGTGGCGGTCAGCGCATTAAGCCCGACCTGCGATCCGCTGATACCGATACCGGTGCCAAATATCGCCAGCGCCATCATCCACAGGCCGTTTTCACTCAGGCCAATCATGACGATACACACCGCGCCCAGCGCATAGCTGACGGCCAGCACCCAGAAGGGATTGAATTTATCCATCAGCACGCCCAGCATCAGCGCCCCTAGCGTACCGCCAACCTGGAAGGCTGCGGTAACCCAGGAGGCATGCTGCAAATCGATGCCGCGATGGTTCAGCAGCGTCGGCATCCAGCTTGAAAGCAGATAGATGATCAGCAGACTCATAAAGAACACCACCCACAGCATCAGCGTAATGGTGAGCTGACGCCCGGCAAACAGCTGGCTGATGCTGCCTTTCTGGGTAGCTGCCGGTTCGTCGAGCCAGAATTCAGTCTCTTCATAACGCTCGCCGGTCATTGCGCTCACGGTGCGGGTAATCTGCGCCTGTGGACGCTGGCGGCGAACCAGCCAGCGCGGCGATTCCGGCAATGCGGCCAACAGCCCGAAGAACAAGACCAGCGGCAGCACGCCGCCCAGCACCAGAATGCCGTGCCAGCCAATCACCGCCACCAGTTGCGCGCTGACGATACCGCCCAACGCCGAGCCGAGAGTAAAACCGCAGAACATCAGGGTAACCAACGCGCCGCGACGGCGTGTAGGCAGGTATTCAGAGGTCATGGTGATGGTATTCGGCATCGCACCGCCAAGGCCGAGACCGGTTAAGAAGCGCAGGACAATCAACGCTTCCAGATTCGGCGAGAAGGCTGACAGCAGGCTAAAGAGGCCAAACAGCGCCACGCAGCATTCGATAACGCGTTTGCGCCCGAAGCGGTCGGACATCGGCCCGCACAGCAGCGCGCCAGCGGTTAAGCCCAGCAGACCTGCGCCAAAGAGCGGTGCCAGGTCAGCGGCAGTCAACTGCCAGTGGTCGCGTATTGCTGGAGCGATAAAGCCGATGGCGGCGGTGTCAAAACCGTCCATCATCACCACCAGAAAACAGCAAATGATGACGCGCCACTGCATCGCGCCGATAGGGGCGGCGTCGATTAGCGCCTGAAGTTCACGTCGTTGCGTCATAGGGAAGGCCTCGAAAATGCAGGTTATCCATTTATTCGCCGTTCGCGCGTCTGGCCCGAACGGCACAGGGTAAGATGTTTCTTTTTTTGCTTTTATGTTGCTATTTTGTGATAAAAGAAATGAGTTGTACAATGGCATTTCATGCCTAACCATAACCTGGAGGTTATATCTGATGGCAGACTGGACGCAGAAACTGAAGCTACATCATTTGCATATTCTGGTGGCGCTCGGCGAGCAGGGAAATCTGACCCAGGTGGCGAAGATGATGCACATCACCCAGCCTGCGCTGTCGAAATGGCTCACCCAATTTGAAGAGGAGCTGGGTCTGACGCTGTTCGAACGGCACAGCAAAGGGCTGCGTCCATCGGAAGGCGGTAAACTGCTGCTTCAGCACGCCCAGCGGTTGATCAACGATATCGAGCGTTCACAGTTTGAGATGGAGCGATTTAAGCAAGGAGGGCTGGTCGGCAGCCTGAAAATTGGCTGCTCGCCGGTGGCAACCGACTGCGTCTCCCACGCCATTTTCCCGCTGCTGGCCGAAATGCCGACGCTGCATCTCAATATCGAAGAGAAAGTCATGACCCCGCTGCTGCACGATTTGCAGTCGGGCGTGGTGGACGTGGTGGTCGGGCGCATCGGCGGCCGGGCGCTGGAGCTGCCGTTAAACTACGAAGTGCTGTACACCGAGCCGGTATGTTTTGTCTCACGTCCCGACCATCCGCTGGCGCGCCTTCCTCGTCTGGGTTGGAACGACCTGGCTCCGTGGCGCTGGATTGTCTGGCCGAACGGAACGCCTATCCGCCAAAGTATTGACAACGCGCTGGTAGAAAACGGCGTCATGCTGCCGGAAAATACGATTGAATCGGCATCGATGAACGTGAGCGTCAACCTGCTGCAAAGCAGCGATATGATCTCTATTCTGTCTTTGCGTCTCGCCGAGCGCTACCAAAGTCAGGGGCAGCTGTCGATTCTGGCGCTGCCGCGCATTGAGCAGAAAGGCAGCGTTGGCGTATTCTGGCGTAAGAAGGATCTACCGTCGCTGGCGCTGAGCCGTTTTCTCCACTATTTATCGCACCCGGTACAAAGCGAGAGCTAGCCCCTTGCACTGGGCCTGATGTTCCGCGTGTCTATATCAGGTATGCTCAGATTTCATGATGTGATCGGTAGCACATTTTAGGGTTTAATTGTATGATGAATGCATTCCACCAAAGGTGAATCCCATGCTCAAATCACTGAATCTTATCTGGCAATACCTGCGTGCATTCGTGCTGATTTACGCCTGTCTTTATGCCGGAATTTTCGTTTCATCGCTGCTGCCGATTACCATTCCCGGCAGCATAATCGGCATGCTTATTCTTTTCGTCCTGCTGGCGCTCCAGGTTCTGCCCGCCAAATGGGTTAACCCCGGCTGCTATGTGTTAATTCGCTACATGGCGCTGCTGTTTGTCCCGATTGGCGTAGGCGTCATGCAGTACTTTACCCTGCTAAAAGCTCAGTTTGGCCCGGTCGTAATCTCCTGCACCATCAGTACGCTGGTGGTGCTGGTGGTGGTGAGCTGGAGCTCACATCTGGTGCACGGTGAACGTAAAGTCGTTGGGCAAGAAGAGGCGGATAAATAATGTTGCATTATATCTGGTGGTCCCTGCCGCTAACCCTGGTCGTGTTCTTTGCCGCTCGCCGGCTGGGCGCACGCTTTAAAATGCCGCTGCTCAACCCGCTGCTGGTGTCGATGGTGGTGATCATTCCGTTCCTGATGCTGACCGGCATTCCGTACGATCGCTACTTTAAAGGCAGCGAAGTGCTGAACGACCTGCTGCAACCGGCGGTGGTGGCCCTCGCCTATCCGCTCTATGAACAGCTGCACCAGATTCGCGCCCGCTGGAAATCTATCATCACCATCTGCTTTATCGGTAGCGCGGTGGCCATGATTACCGGGACTTCGGTCGCGCTGATGATGGGCGCATCACCGCAAATCGCGGCGTCTATTCTGCCAAAATCCGTCACCACGCCGATTGCAATGGCGGTCAGCGGCAGCATCGGCGGGATCCCCGCCATCAGCGCCGTGTGCGTGATTTACGTCGGGATCCTCGGCGCAGTATTTGGCCATACCCTGCTCAACCTGATGCGTATCACCACGAAAGCCTCGCGCGGACTGTCAATGGGTACCGCATCGCACGCGCTGGGGACCGCACGCTGTGCAGAGATGGACTATCAGGAAGGCGCATTCAGTTCGCTGGCGCTGGTTATCTGCGGGATTATCACCTCGCTGATTGCCCCGTTCCTGTTCCCGATCATTCTGTCGGTGGTGGGATAAAACGAGACAAATCACACATTTTCAAATGCAATTACATACGTTGCATTAACAATGAGATATTGATCACTAATTGAAGCGTTCGTGCCCCGTACACTACCATTCCATTACAACGTTACGAGGCACAACGCCATGCACCCACGTTTTCAATCTGCTTTTACGCAACTGGCGGCAGATCTGCAGACCGCTATCGCCCCGCTGTTAGCCGATCCGCACTTTCCTGCTCTGCTGACCGCCGAGCAGGTCTCTTCGCTGCAAAAGGCGACGGGGCTGGACGAAGACGCGCTCGCTTTCGCGCTCCTGCCGCTGTCTGCAGCCTGCGCCCGCGCGGACCTCTCCCATTTTAACGTCGGCGCGATTGCCCGCGGCGTCAGCGGCACCTGGTACTTCGGCGGCAACATGGAGTTTCTCGGTGCCACCATGCAACAAACGGTTCACGCTGAACAAAGCGCCATCAGCCACGCCTGGCTGCGCGGCGAAAAAGCGCTGCAGGCCATTACCGTTAACTACACGCCGTGCGGCCACTGCCGTCAGTTTATGAACGAGCTGAACAGCGGGCTGTCGTTGCGTATTAACCTGCCAGGCCGTCAGCCGCATACGCTGAAAGACTACCTGCCGGATGCGTTCGGGCCAAAAGATCTCGATATCAAAACGCTGCTGATGGATGAGCAGGATCACGGCTATCCGCTTGAAGGCGATGCGCTGGCACAGGCTGCTATTCAGGCCGCTAACCACAGCCACACCCCGTACAGTCAAGCGCCTTCCGGCGTAGCGCTGGCGCTGCGTGATGGTACGATTTTCAGCGGCAGCTATGCAGAAAACGCGGCGTTTAACCCAACGCTGCCGCCGCTGCAGGGCGCACTAAACCTGCTGAGCCTGAACGGCTACGACTACCCGGATATCCAGCGTGCCGTTCTGGCCGAACGCGCCGATGCGCCGCTGATTCAGTGGGATGCCACCGCCGCGACGCTGAAAGCGCTGGGCTGCCACAATATCGATCGCGTGCTGTTAGGTTAACGATGTAGGCCTGATAAGCGTAGCGCTATCAGGCGAACTGGAGCAGATTGCCGGATGGCGGCTTTGCCTTATCCGGCCTACAAACGGCAATCCGTCTCCGTTGTCTAATTTCCCCGCAATTAAACGATGGTTTCTTGCTCTTGCCCGACGGGTACAGTAGCCTGATGTCTCCCTCGTCGACTATTGAGCCAAGTGAATGTTAAAGCGTGTGTTATACAGCCTGTTAGTCCTGTGCGGCCTGCTGCTGTTGACCGTGCTGGGTCTTGACCGTTGGATGAGCTGGAAAACCGCACCCTATATTTACGACGAGCTTCAGGATCTTCCCTACCGCCAGGTGGGCGTGGTGCTCGGCACCGCGAAGTATTATCGCACCGGCGTTATCAATCAGTACTACCGCTACCGCATTCAGGGCGCGCTCAACGCCTATAACAGCGGCAAGGTTAACTATCTGCTGCTGAGCGGTGACAACGCGCTGCAAAGCTACAACGAGCCGATGACCATGCGCCGCGACCTGATTAAAGCCGGCGTTGCGCCGGAAGATATCGTGCTGGATTACGCCGGTTTCCGCACGCTCGATTCCATTGTGCGCACGCGTAAGGTGTTCGATACCAACGATTTCATTATCATCACCCAACGTTTCCACTGCGAGCGCGCGCTGTTTATTGCACTGCATATGGGGATTCAGGCGCAGTGCTACGCCGTGCCGTCGCCGAAGGATATGTGGAGCGTACGTCTGCGCGAATTTGGCGCCCGCTTCGGCGCGCTGGCCGATCTGTATCTTTTCAAACGCGAACCGCGCTTCTTAGGCCCGCTGATTCCCATTCCGGCCCAGCAGGAAGTCCCCGAAGATGCGCAGGGCTACCCGGCGGTGACGCCGGATCAAATGCTGGAGCTACAGAAGAAGAAATCCGCCGCTAAGGTTGATGAGTGATATCGCTGTCACACATCACGTAAAATGCGAATAACGCGCGATCTCAGGTACTTAGCTTGTCTTTATCGTGTTTGCTGCCGGAGGCCATTCTGATGATGCCGTCGATTGGCTTTAAATTGATGACAGACAAACTGGCACGGTGGGACAGCTATGAATGCGCAAAATAAAACAGAGTAAACCTCCGCTTCAGATAAATTGCTCTAATGGATTCTCATTGCGCAAACAGTTCCTATTTGCATCTTATGTATTCCTGCTATCTCCGAAAAAACACAGTATAAATAGGGCTATTTGTGAATGCTTTCACAGACCCCTCCCCTTCATCCGCTTAGCCTGCCAGTAGTTGTTTCACTTTATTTGCCTTAATTAAACTAATCATTAAGGGAGCCATCATGTCACAACACGAATATCAGGCTGAGCTGATTCCCGCCTTTACGCCGCTATTGGCGATCAAAGAAGCTTCCCGCTGCCTGCTGTGCCACGACGCGCCGTGCAGTCAGTCTTGTCCGGCGGAAACTGACCCGGGCAAGTTCATTCGTTCAGTCTATTTCCGCAACATTAAGGGCGCAGCCGAAACCATTCGGGAAAATAATGCGTTAGGGGCCGTGTGTGCACGAGTCTGCCCAACGGAAAAGCTGTGCCAGCAGGGCTGCTCGCGCTCGGGAATCGATACACCGATTGATATCGGCCGCCTGCAGCGTTTTGTCACCGATTTTGAGCAGCAAACGGCAATGCAGATTTACCAGCCGGGCCGTAAGGATAAAGGCAAAGTCGCCATTATTGGCGCGGGCCCTGCCGGATTACAGGCCAGCGTCACGCTCACCAACCTGGGTTATGACGTTACCCTGTTCGAAAAAGAGGCCCAGCCCGGCGGCTGGCTACGGCACGGCATTCCGGAATTTCGCCTGCCGCAAAAGGTCCTGGATACTGAAATTGCGCGCATCAGCGAAATGGGCGTGACGATTCGCTGTGGCTGCGAGGTTGGCAAAAACCTGACGCTCGCCGAGCTAAAAACCGACTACCGCGCCGTACTGCTGACCGTTGGGATGTCCAAAGGCTCGACGCTGCCGCTGTTTAACGACGCCAGCCAGGTCGAAATTGCCGTCGACTTTCTCCAGCATGCTCGTACCTCTGGCGGCAACATCAGCGTACCGCAAAGCGCGCTGATTGTCGGCGGCGGCGACGTGGCGATGGACGTGGCCAGCACGTTGAAAATACTCGGCTGCCCGTCCGTCACCTGCGTAGCGCGCGAAGAGATGGCCGAATTCCCGGCAAGTGATAAAGAGTTCACTACCACCCAGGCACTAGGCGTGTCAATTATTGATGGCTTTACGCCTGTCGCCGTGACGGGCAACAACGTCACTTTCCAGCACGTTCGCCTGCCCGGCGAGCTGACGCTGACGGCAGAGCGTATTTATCTCGCCGTGGGCCAACGCGCCGAATTAGAGGCCTTTGCGGGGATTCAGGCGCAGCGCAATATCGTGGAAACGCGCAACTACCAGACCCGCGATCCTCAGCTGTTTGCCGCGGGCGATATCGTCAAGGGAGATAAAACCGTCGTCTACGCCGTGAAGACCGGGAAAGAAGCCGCTCAGGCCATTCATCACTATTTAGAGGAGGCATGAACATGTTAACTAAAGATCTGTCGGTCACCTTCTGTGGCGTCAAATTCCCTAACCCGTTCTGTCTCTCGTCTTCACCGGTAGGCAACTGCTACGACATGTGCGCCAAGGCCTATGACAGCGGCTGGGGCGGTATCGTGTTTAAAACTATCGGCTTCTTTATTGCCAATGAAGTCTCCCCACGCTTCGATCATTTAACCAAAGAAGACACCGGGTTTATCGGCTTTAAAAACATGGAGCAGATTGCCGAACACCCGCTGGCGGAAAACCTGGCGGCGATCCGCCAGCTCAAGCAGGACTATCCCGATAAAGTGCTGATCGCCTCGATCATGGGCGAAAATGAACAGCAGTGGCAGGATCTGGCGAAACTCGTCGAAGAAGCCGGTGCCGACATGATCGAATGTAACTTCTCATGCCCGCAGATGACCTCCCACGCGATGGGCAGCGACGTCGGGCAAAGCCCGGAGCTGGTAGAGAAATACTGCCGGGCGGTGAAGCGCGGCTCTTCTCTGCCCATGCTGGCCAAAATGACGCCAAACATCGGCGATATGTGCGAAGTGGCGCTGGCGGCCAAACGCGGCGGTGCCGACGGTATTGCGACCATCAACACCGTTAAATCGATTACCAATATCGACCTCAATCGAAAAATCGGTATGCCGGTGGTCAACGGCAAATCCAGCATCTCCGGGTATTCCGGCAAGGCCGTGAAGCCGATTGCGCTGCGCTTCATTCAGCAGCTACGCACTCACCCCGAACTGAAGGACTTCCCTATCAGCGGGATCGGCGGGATTGAAACCTGGGAAGACGCCGCCGAGTTTTTACTGTTGGGCGCAGCGACGCTGCAGGTCACGACCGGCATCATGCAGTACGGCTATCGTATCGTCGAAGATATGATAAGCGGCCTCTCCCACTACCTTCACGATCAGGGCTTCCATTCGCTTGATGAGATGATTGGCCTTGCCAACCACAACATCGTACCGGCCGAAGACCTTGACCGCAGCTATATCGTCTACCCGCATATTCATCAGGAAAAATGCGTCGGCTGCGGCCGCTGCTATATCTCCTGCTACGACGGTGGGCATCAGGCGATGGAGTGGAATGAGGAGACCCGCACGCCACATTGCAATACCGAAAAATGCGTCGGCTGCCTGCTCTGTGGACACGTCTGCCCGGTGGCCTGCATTAGCCTTGGGGAGATATCCTTTAAACCGGGTGAAAAAGCGCACGCCGTCGCGCTTTAATCCCTTCGACCTGGTCTGCAAAATCAAAAGCCCGGCTTTTTTCGCCGGGCTTTTCTTATGTTTCTCTTGCTACGCTTATTTCTTACGTGCGTATTTCAGGGAGTCCAGCGCCACGGCGAAGATAATGATCCCGCCCTTGATGATGTACTGCCAGTAAGGGTTCACGCCGATATAGGTGAGGCCGTAGTTGATAACGGTGAAGATAATGACACCGGTCACTACGCCCAGCACGGTACCTACGCCGCCGCTGAACGATACCCCGCCGACCACGCAGGCCGCAATCGCATCCAGTTCATACATAAAGCCAAGGTTGTTGGTCGCCGAGCCGATACGGCCCGCTTCCAGCATCCCGCCGAAGGCATAGAACACGCCGGACAGCGCATAAATCACCAGCAGGTTCAGCGCCACGTTAACGCCGGAAACTTTCGCTGCTTCCGGGTTGCCGCCGATGGCGAAAATATTTTTACCAAAGCGGGTTTTGTTCCACAGGATCCACACAAAACCAACGGCGATCAGCGCGTAGAAGGTGATGTAGGATAAGCGGAAGCTCCCCAACGCAATAAAGCCCTGCGTGAAGGTGGAGAAGCCGCTGTCAAAGCCGGAAATTGGCGATGCGCCCACGAAGTCATAGTACAGGGAGTTAATACCGTACACGATGATCATGGTACCCAACGTGGTGATAAACGGCGTCACGTTCAGATAAGCAATGATAATACCGTTAATCAGACCAATCACCGCGCCAATGGCGCAAACGATCAGGATAACCACGAAGATAGGCATGGTCGCCATCTCCGGGAATACCTTATTGGCATTCTCCATCGACTGTAACAGCGTCGCCGCAATAACCGCCGCCAGACCCACCTGGCGACCCGCCGACAGGTCGGTACCCTGGGTCACAATCAGCCCCGCCACGCCCAGCGCAATGATAATACGTACCGAAGACTGGGTCAGAATGTTACTGAGGTTCAGCAAACTCAGGAACGTTGGGTCCTGGATAATAATAATGGCCAACAGAACCAAAAGAACGACGTAAATACCGCCATCTTTGAGATAGGTCAGAAAGCTTTTTTTATTTAACGCACTCATGTCGAGCCCCTGCGATTAAAGGTGCAATGACGCAAGACGGAGAATTTCGTTTTGCGTTGTTGTTTTTGTTTCTACAATACCGGCAACCAGGCCATTACTCATGACAAGGATGCGGTCAGTAATACCCAGTAGCTCAGGCATTTCTGAAGAAATAATAATGATCCCTTTATCTTTCTTCGCCAGCTCAGCGATCAGTTGATAAATTTCAAATTTCGCGCCAACGTCAATACCGCGGGTGGGTTCATCGAGCATCAGAATTTCTGGTTGAGTCAATAACCAGCGGCCAATAATAACCTTCTGCTGGTTACCGCCCGATAGTGAACCAATCTGAGTATGGTGCCCCGGCGTTTTCACACGCATAGAGTCAATAACCCACTGGGTGTCGCTCTTCATGCGCGAATTATCCAGCAGGCCAATTTTGTTTTTATAGCTCTTAATATTTGAAATTAATGAGTTAAAACCGATATCAAGATAAGCGTAAATCCCGGTTGAACGACGTTCTTCGGTCACCAGGGCGAAACCGTTATTAATGGCTTCATTGGCGTTATGGTTGTTGATTTTCTTCCCGTGCAGCGTAATGGTGCCGGAAGATTTCTCACGGACGCCAAACAGCGTTTCCACGATATCGGTACGCTTGGCGCCCACCAGCCCGGCAATCCCGAGAATCTCGCCTTTGCGCAGCTGGAACGAGACGTCGCGAATCGACGGCTGACGCAGCGAGGTCAGGTGCTGAACATCGAGAATCACCTCACCCGGCTTATTCTGGCGATCGGGGAAGCGCTGGTTCAGCGAACGGCCCACCATCATGGCGATAATCTTGTCCATATCCAGCCCTTCCAGCGGCTGGGTGGCGATCCACTGCCCGTCGCGCAGAACGGTAATTTCATCACACAGCTGGAAGATTTCTTCCATCTTGTGGGAGATATAGACAATGCCACAACCGCGATCTTTCAGCTTACGGATAATGGTGAACAGATGGTTCACCTCTTTCTCCGTCAGCGACGAGGTTGGCTCATCCATAATCACGATTTTCGCGTTATAGGAGAAGGCCTTGGCGATTTCAATCATCTGCATCTGTGAGACGGATAACGTGCCCACGCGGGCGCGCGGGTCAATATCAATATCCAGCTCATCAAAGATGGCTTTGGTATCACGGTACATTTTGTCCTGATCGACAAACACGCCTTTGGTGGGGTAACGCCCCAGCCACATGTTATCCATCACGGAACGCTGTAATACCAGGTTAAGCTCCTGGTGCACCATCGAAATGCCGTTTTCCAGCGCCTCTTTGGCAGAATGGAAATCAATTTCTTTACCCTGGAAGAGAATACTGCCGGAATCTTTTTGGTAGATCCCAAATAGGCATTTTAATAACGTTGATTTGCCCGCACCGTTCTCACCCATTAATGCATGGATAGAGTGCGGGCGAACTTTCAGGTTAACATTATCGAGTGCTTTTACGCCCGGAAATGACTTGTTGATCTGGCTCATTTCCAACAAGAATTCGCCAGACGGCTCTCTATTATTGTTGTCCATATATACCTGGCTGCGATAATTCTGCGTCAGTATTTTTGGGGCGCACGGACGTACGCCCCATATATTTAAAGATTACTTACCGGTGAATTGGCTAAGGTTGTCTTTATCTACGCCAACGTAAGGTACGCGGACGATTTTGTTTTCGATTTTCCAGTTAGTACCGTCAGCGGCACCTTTGCCTTCAGCCAGGTTTTTCGCCAGATCGAAGGTGGCTTTCGCCTGGTTGTTAGCATCGTTCAGCACGGTACCGGCCATCGCACCGGATTTCACCAGCGCCAGCGCTTCTGGCAGGGCATCCACGCCGAATACCGGGATGGAAGATTTGTTGTGCGCCTTCAGCGCTTCTACTGCACCCATTGCCATCGCATCGTTGTTGGCGATAACCACTTCAATTTTGTTGGCGTTCGGGCCGGACAGCCAGGCGTCCATTTTGTCTTTAGCCTGAGCGGTATCCCACATGGCGGTATCCAGCTGCAGCTGTTGGGTTTTCAGACCTTTGTCATTCAGCTCTTTGATAACATAGGTGGTACGCGCTTCAGCATCCGGATGGCCCGGTTCGCCTTTCAGCAGCACGAACTGAATCTGACCGTCTTTGTTCAGGTCCCAGTTCGGGTTTGCCGCCCAGTGTTTAGCAATCAGGTCGCCTTGGATAATGCCGGATTCTTTGGAGTCGGTGCCCACATAAAACGCTTTGTCATAGCTATCCAGCGCTTTACGAGAAGGTTCTTTGTTGAAGAAAACGATCGGCACGTTCTGGCCGCGCGCTTTTTCAATGACCGTACCCGCAGCCGCCGGGTCAACCAGGTTAATCGCCAGCGCTTTCACGCCTTTTGCCAGCAGAACGTCAATCTGATCGTTCTGTTTGGACTGGTCGTTCTGGGAGTCGTTCATCAGCAGCTGAACGTCCGGGGCGGACTTGCCGTCTTTCTCAATCGCCTTGCGCACAACGGACATGAAGTTGTCGTCGTATTTATAAATCGTCACACCGATACGCGTATCGGCAGCGTGCGCTGCGGCACCGAAAAACATGCTGGCCATCAGAGCAGACAGGGTTAACACCTTCTTATTCATGGTATCTCCGGTTTTATTATGCAGGGTAGTACGGGTGAAAATAGTCGGCGGGCATGGTTAATGGAATGTTACCACCCGACGAAATTCACTGATAAAAATTTGTTCTTCCGTGTTGAGTAACAATCCAGGTTACGATTAAAACTGTTTTTGCAGCCGTTCAACGCGATTAAAAGTGATTAATCACCGTTACATCATGTTTCAGTCTGGTAAACGCTGCCACTATAGCCACGGCGATGTTAACAATCTGTGAATTTACTCACAGATTGAAAACGGTTACATCGGTTTAACACTTTAGTTCGTGATGGGATGCACAAATTGCCGCTGAGCGACCGAATGACGGCGTACCAGGGTCGGCATAAAGCAGTGCGTCGCATCGGCATCGAGCTTGCCCGCCGCCCCCAGCAATGCCAGTTCTGTGGCCTGTTTCGCCATTGAAACAATGGGATAGCGCACGGTAGTTAACTGTGGATCGGTGTAACGCGCGATGGGAATGTCGTCAAAACCAATCACTGAAACCTGCTGCGGCACCGCAATGCCGTTGTCTTTAAGCGCGCTTAGCGCACCGGCAGCCATGCTATCGTTGTAAGCAAACACCGCCGTTAACCCGGCGTTGCGTCCCAGCAGTTCAACCATTGCCGCTTCACCGCCCTGCATATCCGGCGTGCCGGTACCCACCCAGCTCTCGGGCCCAACAATGCCCTGCTCCAGCAGCGCCCGCGACCAGCCTTCCCGCCGCAGGTCGTCATCTTCGATATGGTGGCTGGACGCCAGGTACCCGATACGTTGATGGCCATGATTGAGCAACATCCGCGTGCCCATCAGCGCGCCACTCACGTTATCCAGGCACACGCAGCGATGCGCGTAGCCGGGAACAAGACGGTTGATAAGCACCATGCCGGGCATCTGCGCCATGAATTCACTGATTTCACGGTCGCTCAGCGCTTTCGAATGCACGATCAGCGCGCTACAGCGCTGGCGGATGAGCACCTCAATGGCATTACGCTCTTTATCTGCCTCATGGTAGCTGTTACCAATCAGCACATTTTTGTGATGCTGCTGGGCCACCGTATCAACGGCTTTGACCAGCGCACCGAAGAAGGCGTCGGAGACATCCATAACCACCACACCGATGGTGTCGCTCACCTGGGTCGCCAGCGCCTGGGCGTTGGCATTAGGCCGATAGCCCAGCGCGGCAACCGCTTTCATCACCGTATCCCGGGTGTCCTGACTCACCAGCGCGCTATTGTTCAGCACCCGCGAAACGGTGGCGACGGATACCCCCGCCTGGCGGGCGACATCACGAATGGTGACCATACTCACCGCCCGGTAGACTCTTGCTGCTGTACACGTGACACCTCCTGGGTCCATCAAGAAGCGCTATTCTGGCAGCGAGTTTGCGGCAACTACGTGAGGGAGTTCACACGTCTGGAAACGGTTACATCCATTTTGTTAATGGTTGTGATCTTGATCGTTATCTAAATGTGTTGCGGAAGGAAACGCCTGCGGCTTTTGCCGTCAGCTGTCGCCACAGCCACTCCACCGGCCCCTGACGGAAACGGCGCAGCCACAGCAGCGAAAAGGTAAGGTTGACCAGCCAGACCGGAACCACAAACGCCAGCAGCATCAGGCGGTCAAAGTCCATAAACAGGCCGAAATGGTAGAACAACGTGGTGCAGATAAGGGTTTGTAGCAGATAGTTAGTGAGCGCCATACGCCCTACGCAGGTCACTGCGGCAGTCAGCTTAAATCGGCTGATTTGTGGCCAATAACCGTAGGCTAACGCCGCGTAGCCGAGCGTCTGAAGCGGCGCGCTGATTTCACGCGGGGCCTGCAGCAGGAAAGCGCACCAGCGGTAGTCCCAGCCAAGATGCCACTGTAACGCAATGGACGGCAGATTAATCAGCACGCCGAGCGTAATGCACACCGCCGCGCAGCGGCGATAGTGGCGCGGGCTGAACTGCCCTTTCAGCCAGCCGCAGCGCATCAGCGCGGCGCCCATCAGCATCATCCCCGCCAGCTGCCAACCGTACTGTGCACCCAGCGCCAGCAGGTTTGCCGATAGCATATCGGCGCGGTTTCGGAAGGCTTCAACGCCGCCGTTCAGCTTCCAGTAGTGTTCGTAAAGCAGGCTTGACGCATCCGGCAGCCACGAGCGGCTTTGCCCGTTATCGGCAATCAGCCCCAGCAGGATAAGCACCGCAACGCCCACGGCGTACAGCATCACGCCGGTATTAAACAGCGCCTTCACTTCACCGGCATCGCGCACCAGACGCCAGCAAATCAGCCCCACCAGCGCATAGGCCAGCAGAATGTCGCCGTCCCAGAATAGCAGCGCGTGTATAAACCCAAGTAGAGCCAGCAGCGTTAAACGACTTTGGATCCAACGCGAACCGCGCGGCAGCAGAAGCTGTAGTCCTGCGCCAAATAGCAGCGCAAACAGCGTGAGGAATTTAACCTGCGCGAAAAGGTCAAGAACAGCCCACGTCCAGGCATCGCGCGAGGTGACCTCACCGTACCAGGCCGGGTTAAGGTAAGCCGCCTTCGGTAAACCGAAGGCGCTGATATTGAGCAGCAGAATTCCGAGTATGGCAACGCCACGAATAAAATCCAGCGTGACGTTACGCTCCATCTACCGACTCCGTTTACCGATTAGTTGTGGTGACGCACCGCGCGCAAGAACTCCTGGCGGGTATTCTGGCTGGACTTGAACAGGCCGCCGAGTGATGTCGTGGTGGTGGCACTGGTCGCATCACGAATACCGCGCGCCTTCACGCAGTAGTGCACCGCATCGATGGACACCGCCACGTTGTTGGTGCCAAGCAGCGTTTGCAGCGCGGTCAGAATTTGCTGCGTCAAACGCTCCTGCACCTGAGGGCGCTGGGCAAAGAACTGCACAATGCGGTTGATTTTCGACAAACCGATCACCGAATCTTTCGGGATATAGGCCACGGTCGCTTTACCGTCAATGGTGACAAAATGGTGTTCGCAGGTACTGGTCAGGGTGATATCGCGCACCGTCACCATTTCATCGACCTTCATTTTGTTCTCAATGACGGTAATTTTCGGGAAATTCGCGTAATCGAGGCCCGAGAAAATTTCGTTTACATACATTTTTGCTATGCGATGCGGCGTTTCCATCAGGCTGTCATCACTCAGATCGAGATTCAGCAGCTGCATGATCTCAGTCATATGTCCAGCAATCAGGCGCTTACGGGTTTCATTATCCATTTCGCGCACCGGTGGGCGCAGCGGGGTTTCCAGACCACGGGCGACCAGCGCTTCGTGGACCAGGACCGCTTCTTTACTTAGTGATGACATAGTGTTTCTCCTGCAGGTGTGGCGCTTTGCTTTTATTGGTGCAAAGTTTGCACTCATTGTGCGTGAGGCGACGCACAGAATCCAGTCTTCGGCGCGATAATTATTGCAATCGTTCTTATCTTTCGGGCTGCGGACGCCAGACCAGCATCCCGCCAATCAGCAGGGCCACGGCGGCGATGCCCAGCGCCGGTTCCAGCCGCTGCGTCAGCCAGGTTGAGAGCGCCGACGTCATCGGCCCCACCAGTTGACCAATGGCGTAGCCGGTGGTTAAGAGCCCGGCCATATAACGCGTATGATGCGGAGCCAGCTCCCGCCCGAACAGCAGCGACAGCTGAACCGCCGCCAGGAAGCCGCCGCCAACCAGCAGCGCGCCGACGACCAGGCCGCTCATTCCCGGCAGCAGCCAGGCAGCGAGCACACCCGCCCCCTGTAGCCACAAGACGATGGCCAACCGCTGATGGCTGTGGCCAAAGCGGCGCATCGCAATGCTCAGCGCAATTCCCGTCGCCCCGGCCAGCCCAAAAACCGGCCAGATAAACTGGGCAAACAGACTGTCTGGAAAACGCTGGCTGGCCAGTTGTGACAAGAACGTTGCAGGTAAAATATAGCCGAAACCGGCCAGGCTGTAGCTCCAGACCAGCCGCCGTAAAGGCGTCGTGAGCGTCAGGGGTGGCGGCTGCTCGCCGCTGCGATGCAGCTCACCGGGACGCGGAAGCCAGCGCGCGACCATGACCACCAGCAGCAGCGCCAGCACGCCATAGAGCTGCCAGCCCGCAGCGGCGCTCAGCGACTGGGCGTGAATAAAGACGCCGAGCAGCCCGCTGATGGCGATCCCGGCCCCCGGCCCGGCAAACACCGCCGCGCTGAGCCCCGGCCGGGCATAATGTGCCAGCCGTTCATTGACCCACGCTGCCGTTAGCACCATCCCCCAGCCGCTCATGCAGCCGATGACAAAGCGCAGCGCACCGTGTAACCAGGCGTTATCCGCCAGCGCGGAGAAAAAGGTCAGCGCGACAGCGCCAATAATGCCCAGATACAGCCGCGCTTCAACGCCGCGACCGGCGCGCATCGCATCCCAGGCCCCGACCAGATAGCCCAGATAGTTCAACGCCGCCACCAGCCCGGCGCTGGTCAGCGTCAGCTGGCCTTCGGCAATCATCAGCGGCACCTGAGGCGTAAAGGCAAAACGCCCTATCCCCACCGTCGTCACCAGCACCAGAAAGCCGCTGAGCGCAATTCGTACCGGCATGAACGCCTCAAATGTAAAATTAAAGTTATCTTTATGATGCAACATGTGAAGCATGTGCGGAAGTGAAAGTTACTCACCGACGATGAATTATCTGTATGATGACATTATTAATTCTGACCAAAACCGCGAGGAGCCCGCATGGAAATGCTTGAAGAGCACCGCTGTTATGGCGGCTGGCAGCAGCGCTGGCAGCACCATTCCACCACGCTGAACTGCCCGATGACGTTGAGTCTGTTTTTGCCGCCAGAAGGAAAAAAGACGCCGCCGCCGGTGCTGTACTGGCTGTCCGGCCTGACCTGCAACGATGAGAACTTCACCACCAAAGCGGGCGCGCAGCGCATCGCCGCCGAGCTGGGTATTGTTCTGGTGATGCCGGATACCAGCCCACGCGGCGAAGGCGTAGCCAACGATCCGGGCTACGATCTGGGCCAGGGCGCCGGTTTTTATCTCAACGCCAGCGAAGCCCCCTGGGCGGCCCACTTCCGCATGTACGATTACCTGCGCGACGAGCTGCCGGCGCTGATTCAGGCGCAGTTTAACGTCAGCGATCGCTGCGCCATCAGCGGCCATTCCATGGGCGGCCACGGTGCGCTCATGCTGGCGCTGAAGAACCCAGGTCAATACTGTAGCGCGTCAGCCTTTGCGCCGATCGTCAACCCGTGCCGGGTACCGTGGGGGCAGAAAGCGTTTAATGCCTATCTGGGGGATGACGTTACTCGCTGGAAAGAATGGGACAGCACCGAGCTGCTGCTGGCAAGCCAGGCAGAACATGCCATCCCGATGTTGATTGATCAGGGCGATAACGATCAATTCCTCGCCGATCAACTGCAGCCTGCGGTCTTTGCCGAAGCCGCGCGGCAGAAAGACTGGCCGCTGACCCTACGCATTCAGCCGGGTTACGACCACAGCTATTACTTTATTGCTTCGTTTATTGAAGATCACCTGCGCTTCCACGCCGAACACCTCTTCAAGTAGGCCGGATAAGGTGCTCGCGCCGCCATCCGGCAATGCCTGCCTGATGGCGCTGCGCTTATCAGGCCTACAGATCATCCCCCAATCACATCGCTTCCATTTCCGGCAACGTAAACGGATACGCCTTGCGGTACTGCAACGGCGTTTTGCCCATATTCTTGCGAAAGCAGGTAATAAACCACGCGTACTCGGTGAAACCGACCCGTTCGGCAATATCCCGCACCGAATGCTGTGAATGCAGCAATAACTCGCAGGCCTGGCGAATACGCCGCATCATTAAATACGCTTGGATAGTTCCGCCGGTTTCATCGTGAAAACGCCGGGAAGTGTGCCCGCGTGAGCACCCCATCACCGCTGCGATGTCCTCCAGCGAACAGCGCTCGTGGTAGTGGTTTTCCAACCAGCGGATGATTGTCGACGAGAAGGTATTATGCCCGGCCGCTTGCTCCTGCTGTGGCAACAGGCTAATCAGCTGCATGATCAGAAAGGCACTGTCGCTGGTGCTCCAGCTGGCATCCTGAGTCAACGTTTCAAAGCGCTGTAGCAGCGTTTCAATCACCGGGTGCAGGTCGCCGACATCGAACACCCGCGCCTTCTCACCTCGCCCGCACAGCTGGCGCAACAGCATCTGCTGGCGGGGAAAATCGCGCAACCACGGCTCCAGCAGCAGCGGGTTAAAGTGAAGGGTCGTCCGATGGTAGACGTTGCGCTCGTCCTGCTCGACGTACACCTTATGTAGCTTACCGGGCGGGAAAATAAATAAACGCCCCGGTTTCACCGTGTACTGCTGATGTTCCAATAGCGCGATCCCCACCCCGCGCGATACGCAGAGGATTTCCGCACACTGGTGCCAATGGTAGTAGTTGGCGGGCATATTCTGCATACGATTGAAATAAATAGACTTATCGTTGAGATGTATCTGTTCAAGCCAGGTTGTGTCTTCCGTTTGCCGGGAATGTGCCACCGCGTCCGCCTCGCATGTTAATAAACTTAAACTTTCATCATCGGAATAAAACTTCCACGGCAAAATACGCCAAAAATTATTTTAAATTACCTGACGTACGCAAAAGTACGAGCACTATCACATTTGTTGCCCGTCGCAAATTCCTATTATTCGTCCGCCATCAACAGACTGAAACGGGATTTCACTATGCGGACGAAACAAGAATACAGTGCGTTACTACAGGGTTGGATTGCGGCGGCAGTTCCCCATCTGTCGGCCGACTGCACGCGCCTTCATGCCGGCGACACCGCCGCCCAGTATCCGGACACGGTGGCCGGTATGGAGGGAGTTATTCGTCTGCTGTGGGGAGCATTTCCGCTGGTTAGCGGCGGTACGACGCCGCCATGGTATGCGCAATTAGTGACCGGCGTCCGTCACGGCTGCGATCCGCAGCACCCCGGATACTGGGGCGATGTTGGTGACAACGACCAGCGCTGCGTCGAGATGGCGGCATTCGGTCTCGGGCTGGCGCTGCCGGACAGCGGGCTATGGCAGGCGCTGTCTGCCACAGAACAGGACAATCTGGTTCGCTGGCTGAGCCAAAGCGCCGAGGTCGCCGTGCCGGATAACAACTGGCACTTTTTCCCGGTATTGATTCAACTGGGACTCAAATGCGTCGGGCGCGGCTATGATATGGCGGTGATCAACCGTCATCTCGACGCCATCGAACCCTTCTGGCTCGGCAACGGCTGGTACTGCGACGGCCACGGTAAGCCGCGCGACTACTACATTTCCAGCGCGTTTCACTTCTACGGCCTCATCTACAGCCACTTTATGCAGGATGTCGACCCGGAGCGCTGCCTGCGCTATCGTCAGCGCGCCCAGCGCTTTGCGCAGGACTACCGTTACTACTTCACCACCGACGGTGCGGCCATTCCCTTCGGTCGCAGCTTGACCTATCGGTTTGTCCAGGTCGCCTTCTGGAGCGCCGTCGCCTTTACCGAACTGGATGTTTTTACGCCCGGCGTGGTCAAGGGATTCATTCTACGTCACCTGAATTACTGGCAGACGCAGCCGTTTATCGGCGCCGACGGGCTGTTTTCGATTGGCTACGCCTACCCGAATCTGATTATGGCCGAAGATTATAACAGCCCCGGTTCCCCCTACTGGGCGCTGAAAGCCATGCTGATTCTGGCGCTGCCGGAGGAGAGTCGATTCTGGCGCGCGGAATGTGAGCCGATGCCCGCACTTGACGTGCACCACCCTATCCCGGAGGCCGGGCAAATTGTGGTGCACAGCGACGGCGGCCGCCACGCGTGGATGCTCATGTCCGGTCAGTTCGACAAAAATAACTTTGTGAACTTCGAGCAGAAGTACAGCAAATTCGCCTATTCCAGCCACTTCGGCTTCACTCTGGAGCGCGGCCGCTACGGGCTCAACCACGCCGCGGTGGATTCGATGCTGCTGTTCAGCGCAGGAGACGACTACTATCGCGGCCGCCGCGCATGCGACAGCGCGGAAGTCACCGGGGACTGGGTGCGCAGCGAATGGCGACCATGGCCTGACGTTATCGTCACCAGTTGGCTGATGGCGCAGGAAAACGGTCACATTCGCGTTCACCGCATCACGACACCTCGAAATCTGCAATGCGTTGAGGGGGGATTCGCCGTCAATCACCACCACCTGCGCAGCCGTCTTTGCTACGGCGATGCGGTAACGCTGGAAACGCGCCATGACTACAGCCGGCTGGTCAATCTGTGCGGCAATCGCCGTGCAAGTACCGTGACGACCCCACCCAACAGCAACCTGCTGTTTGCGGCACCGGCCGATATTCCCTGCTTGACCACACAGCTGGAAGCGGGCACCGGCTGGCTGGCCTGCTACGTCAGCGCCGACCCAGGCGCGGTACGCCCCATGCCCGATGATCTGACTTTTGACCTTGCTACCTCGCAGTTAACCGTGAACGGCAAAACGCTCACGTTGAAATAACCCTGACCTCTGATTCGCGGCGGAGACCGTTATGACTACACCCATCCAGTCGACTCGTTCGGCATACATCAAGCTAAGTCTGTTTGTTTTTCTTTTTACCTTTACCTGGGCGGCCAGCTTCGGCCTGTACGCTATATGGCTCGGCGACAAGGCCGGGCTGGACGCCGTAGACATTGGCACCGTTTTCGCGGTGAACGGCGTCTTCGCGGTGGTCATCAAGCCGGTATACGGCTTCATCATGGACAAAATCGGCATGAAGAAGCACCTGCTCTATTTTGTCTGCATCGTCTCTGCGCTGATGGCGCCCTTTTACATCTGGATCTACCTGCCGCTGCTGCAAAGTCATTTTATTAGCGGGATGATCGTCGGCGCACTGTTCTTCAGCCTCGGCTGGTACGCGGGGGTCGCGGCAGAAGAGTCCTACGTTGACCGCTTCAGCCGCCTCTACAATATGGAGTTCGGCCGCATCCGCATGTGGGCGGCGCTCGGCTGGGCCACCGCGTCGTCATTTTCCGGCTTCCTGTATAACATTTCGCCGAAAATCAACTTCGCCATCAGCAGCGTATCGGCGCTGTGTATGTTTGCCGTGCTGCTGACGCTGAAGGTGGACCACTTCGGCCAGGAAGAGAACAGCGTCCTGTCAAAAGATAAGATTGTGATTACGGATGTACTGCACCTGCTGGCGAACCGTAAGTTCTGGATGTTTGCGCTCTATATCGCGGGCGTGGCGTGGATGATGTTCATCGCCGAGCAGCAGTTCTCGCGCTACTTCGTCACCTTCTTTGCCACCAAAGAAGAAGGCAACGCGATGTTCGGCTACATGAGTACCGCCCAGTCCGCCGCCGAATTCTTCGGCATGATGCTGGTGCCGGCGATAATTAACCGCATTGGCGCTAAACAGGGAATGCTGCTCACCGGGCTGGTCATCAGCGTGCGTCTTATTATCTCCGGCCTGACCAACGATCCGCTGATTATCTGCCTGGTGAAACCGCTGTACGGTATTGAAATCGCGCTGATTCTGGTGTCGGTCTTTAAGTATATCGCCGAGCATTTCGATAAACGCGTGAACGCCACCATGTACCTGCTGGGCTACCAGGCGATGATTTACGTCGGTTCCATCGTCGTTGCGCCACCGGCGGGCTACGCCTACCAGACCATCGGCTTTGAGCATACCTATCTGATTATGGGCATTATCGCCCTGGTCTTTACCGGCGTTTCGGCCCTCACCCTTTCAGCCTGCTACAGCCACAAAAAGAGCGCTGTAGGTCAGGAAATCAAACATCAAGCACTTAATTAATACGGGAAAATGACCGCATGACGTCTGAAATGATCAATAAAGAACCGCTTACCCGCTGTCGGCTTCAGCCTGGTGAACGCGACGCGCTAAGCCAAAAAATTCGCGGGATAATGCCCACACTGCTGGCGGCAATTGACAGCAACGCGCACTATTTTGGCCAGCGCTTCCCCGATGCGGCCTGTGAAAAAGGGGTCTACCCCATCATCGACAATATTGAGTGGACCACCAGCTTCTGGACCGGGCAGCTGTGGCTGGCCTACGAGTGGACCGGGCAGCCGCGCTACCGCTCGCTGGCAGAACAGCATATTCACTCGTTCGGCCAGCGGATCATCAACCGCGATCATACTAACCACCACGATCTGGGCTTTCTCTACAGCCTTTCATGCGTGGCGGGGCAACGGGTGACCGGCAACCGCGAAGCGGGTTATATCGCGCTGCTGGCCGCCGATGCGCTGATGGAGCGCTATAACGAAAAGGCCGGGATCATTCAGGCATGGGGCGAGCTGAACAATCCTGAACAACAGGGGCGCATGATCATCGACTGCAATATGAACCTACCGTTGCTGTATGAAGCCACGCGCGCCAGCGGCGATCCGCGCTATGCCAACGCAGCCAAACAGCATATCGATCGCGCGCGCCGCTACATCGTGCGTGAAGATGGTTCTACCTTCCATACCTGGTATATGGATGTCGAAACCGGCGAGCCGCGCTTTGGCAATACGCATCAGGGCTTCTCCGACGATTCATGCTGGGCACGCGGCCAGGCGTGGGGCGTGTACGGTTTTCTGCTGAACTATCTGCACACCGGCGACGATCGCCTGCTGGCGCTCAGCCAGACGCTGGCAAATTACTACCTGAATCGCCTGCCGGAGGATCTGATCTGCTACTGGGATCTGGCGCTCACCGATCCCGCCAGCGAACGCGATAGCTCGGCGGCAGCGATTGTCGCCTGCGCGCTGCTTGAGCTGGTGAAACATCTGCCGGCCACGCATCCGGATAAAGAGAGCTACGAAACCCTGGCGCTGCGCATGATTAATCGCATGATCGATGAATACGTTAACCGCGAACATACCCCAGGTCAGGGTTTGCTGAAGCATTCGGTGTACTATTTCAAAGGCGGCATTGGGGTGAACGAGTGCTGTAGTTGGGGGGATTACTCCCTGATGGAAGCGATAACGCGCGCGGTACAGAACTGGCGCAGCTACTGGTAATCAAACAGCCCGATGGCGCTACGCACATCGGGCCTACGCGTTCGCGTAACATTGTCGGCCGGGTAAGCGCTTGCGCCACCCGGCACCACTATGATGACGCTTTAGAAGCGGTAATCTACCGCCATAAAGTACCGGCGTCCGTCCTCGTTATAGCTGTAGTCGTCACGCGACAGATCCTTATCCCCAAGGTTAAGCACGCCCGCACGCAGCTTCACGTTTTTCGTCGCCTGCCATGCTCCGCCGAGATCCCAGGTGGTGTAGCCGCCCGGCGTTTTCGACGTACTGCTTACCGCACGCTGCTTGCCGGTGTAGCTCGCCGCCAGATAGAACGACCAGTCCTGTAGCGGCGTCCAGTCAACGCGCCCGTTACCCGTATGGAACGGCAGCTCCTGTAGCGGTTTATCGTCACCGTTGCTCAGATCGCGACCGTCGTTGTAGGTGTAGTTCAGCGTCATTTTCCACTGCTCGCCAAACGGCACTTTCAGCTCGGTTTCCACCCCACGAATACGCGCTTTATTCACGTTGTAGTACGCAAACACCGGTACGCCATTTTTAAAACCGACAAAGTTCGGATAACCCGGCGCAGCGTTTTTATCACTTGTACGGTTAACGCTTATCATATCGTCGATATCATTCTGGAAAGTGGTCACACTTCCCTGCACGCCGTCCAGCCAGCCTTCATCCCCCTGGTAGTAAAGACCGATTTCAAAGCTTTCGCTGGTTTCCGGCTTCAGGTCCGGGCTGCCGACAATACGGCAGCTGCCGCGGCAGGAATTAGAGGTCCAGTCCGGGCTTAGCTGAAGCAACGATGGCGCTTTAAACGCGGTCGCCCAGCCCCCTTTTACCGTCAGCGTATCGGTGGCGTTATACACCAGATACGCGCGCGGGCTCCAGTGATCGCCATAGGTTTCATGGTCATCCATACGGATCCCGGTCGTCAGCGCCAGCGGTTCAAAAATCCGCCATTCATCCTCAAGGAACAGCGCGTACTGGCTAGCAGAAGTTTTCGTACTGGTGCTTCCCGTCAGATTGACCGGATCGGTCAGCTTATCGTAGCGCCATTCGCCGCCGAAGGTGACCAGTTGGTTAATCACGCCCAGCGGCAGCACGTATTTGCCGTCGATGGCATTGCTTTCTGAGGTAATTTCACTGGTGTTGCCCGGGTTCTTATTAACGACTTTCTCGCCGTAGTACTTCAGCTCGCTGTTGCCGATATCCCAGCGGCCGTTGTGGCTCAACGAGTAGTTCTGACGTTCCAGACGGTTACGGTCGAGCGAGTCAGACTCACGATCCTGGCGATCAAAACCATACCCGGCGGTAATATCGTTGTTTTCATTCGGCGTCCAGGCGAATTCGACGTTGCCGTCGCGGCTGGTGTAGCCCTCAATACGCGGCGTTTCGCCGGTGGTGCTGGAGCGAGAAGCCTGCTGATCGTCCTTCTCACGTTTTGACAGGCTGCCGAACGCCTTCACGCCCAGTACGCCGTCCACCAGCGGGCCGGAGGTAAAGAACTGACCATTCCAGGTATCGCCGCGGTCGCGATGTTCCTGAATTGTCGTATCGGCAGTGAGCGTTCCCGTCCACTTCGTACCGATCTTTTTCGTGATGATATTGACCACCCCGCCCAGGGCGTCGGAGCCGTACAGCGAGGACATCGGCCCGCGCACCACTTCAATGCGTTCAATGGCGTCAACCGGGATCCAGTTCAGGTCAAAGTCGTTATGGCGGAAGACGGCGTTACGTGAATTCACGCGCTTGCCGTCAATCAGGATCAGGGTATAGCTGCTGCTCAGCCCACGAATGCTGACGCCCTTACGGTTATCCCCCTCATTGGTAAGCTGAACGCCCGGCACTTCTTTCAGCACATCTTTCAGGTTCTGCACCGGTTTACGCTGCAAATCCTGCTGGGTAATAACGCTGATACTGGCGGGGGCATCCTTTACGCTTTGCTCGGTGGCGGCCGCCGTCACGACCATGATTTCATTATCCTCTGCCGCGCACACCGGCAGCGCCAGGGACATGACGGACGCGCACAGCCCGCCCCGAACGATGGGGTTTAACCTAAACATTTCCATTCTCCATGAGGTGAATACTCAATTAAAACAAAGGGTCTTGCTCACAAATGCTGCTTAATGCCGCTGACCGGCGGCCTGTTTTTTTATGCAGATGTGGCTGGTCCTTCGGCATTTATCTCACCGAGAAAAGGAAGTGGCTTCATCTTTTTGTATGGGTTGTGATGATAAAGGTAATGATAACGATTATCAATTAAGGTTATTTAAAGTTATGTCAAGAAGTAACAATTAATAAACATTCAGGCATAAAAAAGCCTCTCCGAAGAGAGGCTTTATTGGCAATCCGGTCGCTCACTCGCGTTACTGCTTAAAGCGTTCCGGGAAGTGCATTTCGCTGTAGCGGACAAAGTGCGTCCCGCGGCTCAGCTTATAACCAAACCAGATGACCAGGAACAGCGGGATACCAATATAGGTTGCCGCCACGCCGCCCCAGTCGATGGTGTCGGCGAGGAACGCTTCATAGTTCTGACCCAGGGTAATGATCAGGCACAGCACGAAGGCAAAGATCGGCCCCAGCGGGAAGAACCCGGAACGGTACGGCAGGTTATTAATATCGTGCCCCTGCATCACGTAACCGCGACGGAAGCGATAATGGCTAATCGCAATCCCCAGCCAGGCAATAAAGCCGGTCATCCCGGAGGTATTCAGCAGCCACAGGTACACGGTCTGGTTGCCAAACATTGAGGTCAGGAAGCAAAGCCCGGCAATCACGGTAGTGGCATACAGCGCGTTGCGCGGCACACCGCCACGGGACAGCTTAGCGAAGATACGCGGCGCTTTGCCATCGCAGGCCAGGGTGTACAGCATACGGGTAGAGGCATACATCCCGGAGTTACCCGCCGAGAGCACCGCCGTCAGAATAACCGCGTTCATAATAGCCGCCGCAGACAGCAGGCCCGCGTGCTCGAACACCAGGGTGAACGGGCTGACGGAAATATCTTTCACGTCGTTACGCAGCAGGCTGGGATCGGTGTACGGAATAATCAGGCTGATAATCAGAATCGCAAACACGTAGAACAGCAGGATACGCCAGAACACCTGACGCACCGCGCGCGGAATGTTCTTCTCCGGATCTTCAGATTCACCCGCCGCGATACCAATCAGCTCGGTTCCCTGGAAGGAGAAACCGACGATCATCGCCACGCCAATCATTGCCGACAAACCACCGGCAAACGGCGCATCGCCGGTTGTCCAGTTGCTCCAGCCGACCGGCTGCGCGCCCTTGAAGATGCCGAGGATCATCATGATACCGACGATGATGAAGATGATAACGGTGGCGACTTTAATCAGCGAGAACCAGTATTCCGCTTCACCGAAGCCTTTCACCGAGATGTAGTTCAGCAGGAAGATGACGCACAGGAACATCGCGCTCCAGATCCAGCCCGGCGTGTCCGGGAACCACCAGCTCATGACCAACTGTGCGGCCACAAGGTCGACGGCAATGGTCACCGCCCAGTTGTACCAGTAGTTCCAGCCCAGCGCGAAGCCGAAGCCCTCTTCCACATAGTTCTGACCGTAGGTCGCGAAGGAGCCGGATACCGGCATATACGCCGCCAGCTCGCCCAGACTGGTCATCAGGAAGTACACCATCAGGCCAATCAGAATATAGGAAAACAGCGCGCCGCCCGGGCCCGCCTGAGAAATGGTTGCGCCGGACGCAACAAACAGGCCTGTACCGATAGATCCGCCAATGGCGATCATCGTCAGGTGACGCGCCTTGAGTTCGCGGCGTAGCGCGGGCGCTTGTGTGGTTTTCGTTTCGGAACCCATGTGAAAATGCTATCCATCCAAAAAATGAGGCGCGATTGTAGCAGACGAAGCCGGCAGATCACGGTAGAAATGCGCTGTTATAAGAGACCTTCATGATTTCCTCTGGATTATTAGTAAAGGACAAAAATGCGATTCGCACAAATTGGCGTACAAAGAGCGGAGGTATTACGCAAAATCGCGGTGGCGAACAAGAAGGATTGGATAATGAAACGCAAAGGCCTGCGTAAAGATAAGCACGCATCGACGCTCAATGTTCTTTTCACCCTCATGTTAGGCTTGTTTTTCGTCGGCGTCGGGCTTTTCCAGACCCTCTGGGCGATCGATGATTGGTATTTCAGGCCAGACTATATTACCGATGATACGGGATCCGTCTTTGCCGGTTCGTTATTTATTGGATTGATCATTATCATCTTCGTCGCCAGCAGCTACATACCTGACGAGTGCGCCGGTGAACGCTTCGCTAAATGGGCGGTTCTCTTTTGCCTGGGCATGGCGCCGCTGTGGTCAATCGGTGTTTGTGTTCTGCGCTACCAGACAATCGCCCAATATAAAACGCCTCAATTCGGTGTTTGTTACAGCCGTAGCCGCGGCCATCGAACTTACATGTACGTCAAAAACAGTGATTGGTGTCAGCATTTTGGCCGTACCGTTTTGACGCCTTCGCCGACCGTGGTACGGAGTGACTGATGCGCAAACCGACCGCGTCGACGGTGATGGAGGGCACGCCGAACTGGCAAGTCTATCTCGGGGTCGTCGTTTTCTTGCCGATGCTGACGGGTTACTCGCTGTACCTGGCGTACGGCTATATTTCGCAACTTTGGCTCTTTCCTATGCCGGACTTCTGGTCGCAAAGCATGCTCGAAGCTAGCATCGCCTGCTGCGGACCCGCCCTACTCCTGTTCACCATACTGGGTAATCTTAAGCTTTTGTTTTCGATTACCCTGCCCATTCCTCTCGTCCAACGAATCTTGACGCCCATCGCATGGCTTACGCTTACGTTATTGCTGACAGCAAATGCGCTCATCCTGCTCCTTCACATCAGCTATTTCAGCCCGGATCGTTACATTCGCTGCTGGGAGCCGTTTCCTGTCGGGACGTGGTATTACGCCAGAACCGCCGGAATCTGCGAACAGCACGGACTGGCCCCCGTGCAGTTTCTTAACATTCACAGTAGTGCAAAAAACGTTTCAGCGCGTTAGAAAGATGCTTCTGCCGATGATGAATACGCCACAGCGTGCGGCTCAACGTCGGCAGTGGAACGGGCACCTCGACCAGCGTACCTGCCGCCAGTTGCTCAGCAATCACCCGGCGTGAAAGGCAGCTAATGCCCAGGTCGTGACGCACCGCGTGCTTGATAGCTTCAGAATTCCCCAGCTCCATCCCCATCTGGAACTGCGGCAGATGCGAAAGCAGCAGGTAGTCGACAATTTCGCGCGTACCGGAACCCTTCTCACGCAGGATCCACGGCGCCATCGCCAGCTTATCGAGCGTGATTTCGCCCAGCAGCCAGGCGCTGTGCGGCGCTGAAAATACTACCAGTTCATCTTCCAGCCACGGCTCGGCGATGATATCCGCCGAATGGCAAGGCCCTTCAATCAAACCGATATCGACGCGGAAATCGGCCACCGCGTTGATCACGTCCTGACTATTACCGACGCTCAGCTCCAGCGGCAGCGTGGGAAAATCTTTGCGGTAGCGGGCAATCACCCCCGGCAGGATGTAATTGCCGATCGTACTGCTGGCATAGACGCGAATCGCCCCGTTATCTTCGCGAAACAGCTGTTCAATTTCGCCCGCTTGCTCCAGCAGCGCCAGCGCACGCGGATACAGCAGACGCCCGTGCTCATTCACCACCAGTCGTTTACCAACCCGATCGAAAAGCTGAACCCCGAGCTGACCTTCCAGGTCAGTCAAGGCCGCGCTGACTGCCGATTGTGACAGCGCCAGCATCTGCGAAGCCTGGGTGGTGGACCCGCTTTTCAGCACTTCTGCAAAAACTTCGAGCTGTCGTAGCGTGATATGCATAGTTTCCCGGCCCGTCAGAGCCGCCTTACCAGTTATTACGATTAATTATAAATATATAATCAATTTTATTTTTAAACCACTCGGGCGTAACCTTTTTACCAGACAAAGGAGAGGGTTATGACACAAGTCACCTTACAGACACACCATCATCGTAGTATCACACACTTTATCCCTGGGCTTGCGCTCAGCGCCGTCATCACCGGCGCGGCAATCTGGGCAGGCAGCGTGCCGGCTATCGCCGGTGCGGGGATGAGCGCCCTGACGCTGGCTATTCTGTTTGGGATGGTCATAGGTAACACCGTCTACCCAAAAATCTGGCAGTCCTGCGACGGGGGCGTGCTCTTTGCCAAGCAGCACCTGCTGCGTCTGGGGATTATTTTGTACGGCTTTCGCCTGACGTTCTCGCAGATTGCTGACGTCGGCGTCAGCGGCATCATCATTGACGTACTGACGCTTTCCAGCACTTTCTTTATCGCCTGTTGGTTAGGGCAGAAGGTCTTTGGCCTGGATAAACAGACCAGCTGGCTTATCGGCGCAGGCAGCAGTATCTGTGGTGCCGCCGCGGTGCTGGCGACCGAGCCGGTCGTCAAAGCCGAGGCCAGCAAAGTCACGGTCGCCGTCGCGACGGTAGTCATTTTTGGTACGCTGGCGATTTTCCTCTACCCGGCGATGTATCCGCTGCTGGCGCACTGGTTTAGCCCGGAAACCTACGGCATTTATATTGGCTCCACCATGCACGAAGTTGCTCAGGTGGTCGCGGCCGGTCATGCTATCAACCCGGACGCTGAAAATGCGGCAGTTATCGCCAAAATGCTGCGCGTCATGATGCTGGCTCCGTTCCTGCTGTTTATGGCCGCACGCGTTAAACAGCTGGCCCCGGCGAACGCCGAGCAGAAAAGTAAAATCACCATTCCGTGGTTTGCCATTCTGTTTATCGTGGTGGCGATTTTCAACTCGTTCCACCTGCTGCCGGAAAGCCTGGTGCAAATGCTGATTACGCTCGACACCGTCATGCTGGCGATGGCGATGGCAGCTCTGGGTGTCACCACCCACGTCAGCGCGCTGAAAAAAGCCGGTGCAAAACCGCTGCTGATGGCGCTGGTGCTGTTTATCTGGCTGATTGTTGGCGGCGGCGCGATTAACCTCGCTATCCATAGCGTGATGGCATAATCGAACACGACGCTCCCCGCTTAACCCGCTATACTCACCCCTTTTGAGTATGGCGGGTTTTTCTCGTCATATTTCAAGTTGCAGACGCGTCGTTGTCTCTTGCCACCTTCCTGCAACTCGAACTCTTTAGGGAACCCATGATGAAATACATCGGAGCGCACGTCAGCGCCGCTGGCGGCCTGGCAAACGCCGCAATTCGGGCCGCTGAAATCGAAGCCACCGCCTTCGCCCTGTTCACCAAAAATCAGCGCCAGTGGCGCGCCGCGCCGCTGACCCCCGAGGTTATCGACGACTTCAAAGCCGCCTGTGAAAAATACCACTACGCCCCGGCGCAAATTTTGCCACACGACAGCTATCTGATTAACCTTGGCCACCCGGTTGAAGAGGCGCTGGAGAAATCACGCGAGGCCTTCATTGATGAGCTGACGCGCTGTCAGCAGCTGGGGCTGACGTTGCTGAACTTCCATCCCGGCAGCCATCTGCTGCAAATTGATGAAGATAAATGTCTGGCGCGCATTGCCGAATCTATCAATATCGCGCTGGCGCAGACCGAAGGCGTGACGGCAGTCATTGAGAACACCGCCGGTCAGGGCAGCAACCTCGGCTTTAAGTTTGAACATCTGGCCGCCATCATCGATGGCGTAGAGGATAAATCCCGCGTTGGCGTCTGCATCGACACCTGCCACGCATTTGCCGCCGGTTACGACCTGCGCACCCCCGAGGCCTGCGCGGAATCATTCGCTGAGTTCGAGCGCACTGTCGGTTTTAACTATCTGCGCGGTATGCACCTGAATGATGCCAAAAGTGAATTTGGTAGCCGCGTTGACCGCCACCATAGCCTGGGTGAAGGTAACATCGGCCACGATGCGTTCCGCTTTATCATGCAGGACAACCGTTTTGACGGTATCCCGCTGATTCTGGAAACCATCAACCCGGATATCTGGGCAGAAGAGATTGCCTGGCTGAAGGCACAGCAGACCGAGTCTGCCGCCGCCTGATTGCCCGGTGGCGTCACATTTACCGGGCCTACGGGTAGTCGCAGCCGCCATCAGGTATAAAAAAAGGGCCGAATCCTCGGCCCTTTTTCACGTTTTTCGAACGCTTACGCTTTCGCCGCGACCTCACCTTCCGGGCGCTTCAGCACCGCGTAAGATAGGCCCGCCACCAGCGTACCGACGACAATCGCCACCAGATAGCCCAGCACCGGCGTGATCGCGCCAGGAATCAGCAGCACAAACAGACCACCGTGCGGTGCCATCAGTTTCGCGCCAACCAGCATCGAGATAGCGCCGGTTACCGCGCCGCCAACGATGCAGCAAGGCAGAACGCGCATCGGGTCACGAGCGGCGAACGGAATCGCCCCTTCAGAGATAAAGCACAGACCCAGAACCAGCGCCGCTTTGCCCCCTTCACGTTGACCTTTATCGAATTTGTTACGCGCAACCAGCGTTGCAATCCCCATTGCCAGCGGCGGAACCATACCGGCCGCCATGATGGCTGCCATCGGCGCATAGGTTTGCGTAGACAGCAGGCCAACGCCGAAAGCGTATGCCGCTTTGTTAACCGGACCACCCATATCGGTACACATCATCGCCCCCAGGATTGCGCCCAGCAGGACCGCGTTCGCGGTGCCCATGGTCTGCAACCAGTGGGTCAGCCAGTTCAGCAGCGCGGCGACCGGTGTGCCGATCAGGTAGATCATCGCCAGACCCACGATCAGGCTGGAAACCAGCGGAATGATCAGGATCGGCTTCAGCGCTTCCATGCTCGGCGGCAGCTTCAGCTTGGTGCTAATCAGCTTCGCCACGTAACCGGCCAGGAAACCGGCAATGATACCGCCGATAAAACCGGAGCCGCCGCTTACCGCCAGCATACCGCCGATGAGACCTGGGGTCAGACCCGGACGGTCAGCAATGGAGAAGGCAATAAAGCCCGCCAGCACCGGCACCATCAGCGCAAAGGCTGAACCGCCGCCAATCTGCATCAGCGCAGCGGCCAGCGTCCCTTTCACTTCAAATGCTTTGATCCCGAATGCGAAGGACAGCGCAATACACAGGCCGCCCGCAACCACCATCGGCAGCATGTAGGATACGCCGGTCAGCAGGTGGCGATAAGCGCCGCCGCCGCTCTCTTTTTTCGCCGAATCGGCCGGCGTTTTGCTCTGGCCTGAAGGCTGGTACGGCTTGGCCTCGACTATCGCTTTATCCAGCTCCTGCGCCGTTTTCTTCAGCGCCAGGCCGGTTGTTGTACGGTACATCGGTTTACCGGCAAACTTCGCCAGATCCACTTCGATATCCGCCGCCACGATAACCAAGTCAGCCTGCTCAACTTCTTCCGGCGTGATAGCATTGCCCGCGCCCACGGAGCCACGGGTTTCTACTTTCACCCACAGACCGCGTTTTTTAGCTTCGGTTTCAATGGCTTCTGCTGCCATAAAGGTGTGCGCAACGCCGGTTGGACATGCCGTTACCGCCACGATGCGTTTGACCGCCCCGGTCGCCGTCGGCTCAGCCTGCATCGGCGCTTCGTACGGCAGCGCGTGGGCTTTGGCTTCGCTCAGGAACAGCTCCGGATGAGAGACCGCGCGGTTGATGTCGCCAAGATAAACCTGTTTGCCCGCCAGCGCCGTGTCGGCCGGCAGAGCGGAGCCCAGCACGATCGCCAGTTCAGCATCGTTCGGGTTATCAATTAACTCCAGGCGCGCTTTTTGCGCCGCCGCGCCCAGCAGGGTCTTCGCCATATAAGCACGAGCCTGTCCGAGTTTGGCATCGATAATCAGCAGCGTTTTCATACGCCTCTCCTGCTGTTAGTTAAAGGGTTTCAGGTCGACGCGCGCCATCATCGCGGCCAACTGGGTACGATCGGTAATCCCGACGTTGCTCTGGCTTACCGCCAGCGCGGCAACCGCCGTCGCCAGGCGCAGGGTATGCTCGCTGGACTCGCGCATCAGCAGACCGTAAATCAGACCGCCAACCATCGAATCCCCCGCCCCTACGGTGCTGACCACTTCCATTGAAGGCGGCTTAGCAATCCACTCGCCGGAAGCGTTCACCCACAGCGCACCTTCCGCGCCGAGCGAAATCACCACGTGGGCGATGCCCTGCTCACGCAGCGCGTGGGCAGCTTCAATCACGTCTTTCATTTCAGGCAGCTTGCGGCCAGCCCAGATTTCCAGCTCGCGACGGTTTGGCTTCACCAGCCACGGCGCGGCTTTCAGGCCCGCCACCAGCGCTTCACGGCTGCTGTCGAAAATGATGCACGGGCACTGACTGCGCAGACGCGTCATCCAATCGGTGAACGCTTCCGGGCTAACGCCCGCCGGCAGGCTGCCGCTGACGCAGACCATATCGAACTGACCCAGCCAGCTCAGGGAATCGTTAACGAAACGCTCCCAGTCCGCCGGCGTCACTTCAAAGCCAGAGAAGTTAAAGTCGGTCACCTCACCGTCTTTCTCGGTCAGCTTCACGTTAATACGCGTACGGCCCTGCACCACCTGGAAGCGGTTGGCAATGCCCAGTTCGCTGAACAGCTGCTGAAAACCGTCCTGGTTATCTTTACCCAGGAAGCCGCCAACGGTCACGTCGATGCCCAAATCTTTCAGCACTTTGGCCACGTTGATGCCTTTACCCGCCGCGTGCAGCCCGGTGGTGCGAACCAGGTTCACTTCGCCACGCTCGATTTCTGGCGTGAACCCTACCAAATCATAGGCCGGGTTTAAGGTAATTGTGGCTACTCTTCTGCTCATTTATGCGCCCTCCCCGAGGCCTGAAGCGATGGCTTCGCCGATGGCGTCCAGCGCCTGACGAGCATCATCACCCTGCGCGGTAAACCGCAGGCGATGACCTTTCTTAACACCCAGCGCCACCACTTTCATCAGGCTGCGGCCGTTAGCCGGTTTACCGCTGCCGTCCAGGTTGGTGACGGTGATGTCGCTGCTAAATTGTTTAATGGTATTGACCAGCATGGTGCCCGGGCGGGCGTGCAGGCCGTGTTCGTTACGAATAACAAATTCTTCGCTCAGCACGTCGTCAGCCGCCGCATCATCGCTGGTCAGCAACGCTAACAGCGTGGCCGCGTCAGCCTTCAGCAGACGTTCAGCTTTGTTGTCCAGCAGCAGGTTGACCAGACGGTTCAGCACGGCCGTTGGCTGCGCATCGGTCATGGCGACGGTAATCAGCACAGATGCCGCTGCTTCACCAACGGTAAACGGCTCGGCCGCACGGCTGACCGCGATAGCGCTGCGCAGGTTGCCTTCAGCGCTGTCGCTCAGCCAGATGCCCTGACCCAGGTTCAGCGGGCGATCGTTGATCACCTTCGCGACAAAATTCGCATCGACGGCGCCGGCTTCTTTTAAACGTGCTGCGTTCAGCGCCTGCAGCGTGACCAGATCGCTTGCCGCGACGTCCAGCGACAGCATGTCGTTGTCCAGCTTCAGCGCTTCGCTCTGTTTTTCCCCCATCAGCAGGGCACGCAACTCTTCGGCGGTCGTCGCGGTTTTCAGCTGTTCAGCCACCGCGTCATCGCTCAGCACATGCGTCAGCTGACGCAGCAGGCCAAGATGCTCGTCGGAGCTGGCGGCAATACCAATGGCGACATAGGCGGTCTGCCCTTCCCCCCAGGTAACGCCCTGCGGGAACTGATAAACCTGAACGCCGGTTTTCAACACCTGATCGCGAGTATCGGTCGTGCCGTGCGGAATGGCGATGCCGTTACCCAAGAACGTGGAGGTTTGTTGCTCACGCGCCAGCATGCCGGCGACGTAACCGTCAGCGACGTTGCCCGCGCTGACCAGCGCAGCGGCAACCTGCCGAATAGCCTCTTCTTTATTCGCGGCCTGCTGGCCGGGATGAATATCCTGAACAGTTAACTGGAACATGGTTCCCCTCGCTCGCTGAATTGAATCGATTCAGCTTTTGTGAGACAAAATCGCCGTACTCCGCGGGACAGATGCTGAAGACGACGCTGAAACGTTTCAATAATTTTGTGCCTTTCTTAATCAGCCTGCAAGTTCTGCTGACATTTTGATTGCATAAATTAGATCTACAGCACATTTCATTAGCATTCACGCCACATTTGCTGAAGCGAGATGATGCTCCCATCAACCACTTCAGCATGATGTAAGCTGGTTTTTTGAAATGCTTTTTTAATTTTTCGTGCCAAATTTGATTCAGGTGACTGTTCATCTTCTGAGCCGCGGCGTAAACTCGCCGCCTCTCCTACAGTGACCGATAAAACAACATGCAAAACAGTACCGCCGACGCCCCACGGCGATCGTTTGATTTCACGTCCTCATCCTTCCTGATTGTCGCATTTTTGACCGGTATCGCCGGTGCGCTGCAAACGCCCACGCTGAGCCTGTTTCTCAGCAACGAAGTCCACGTTCGTCCGGCGATGGTCGGCTTCTTTTTTACCGGCAGCGCGGTTATTGGTATTTTTGTCAGCCAGTTTCTCGCCTCATGGTCCGACAAGCGCGGCGATCGCAAAAATTTGATTGTGTTCTGCTGCCTGCTTGGGGTGCTGGCCTGCGCGCTGTTCGCCTGGAACCGCAACTACTTTATTCTGCTGTTTGTCGGCGTGTTCCTGAGCAGCTTCGGTTCTACCGCTAACCCACAGATGTTTGCACTGGCGCGTGAGCACGCCGATAAAACCGGTCGCGAAGCGGTCATGTTCAGCTCCATTATGCGTGCGCAGGTGTCGCTGGCGTGGGTGATCGGGCCCCCGCTGGCCTATGCGCTGGCGATGGGGTTCGGCTTCACGATGATGTATCTGTCGGCGGCGGCAGCGTTTGTGGTTTGCGGCGCCATGGTCTGGCTGTTTCTCCCCACCATGCGCAAAGAAACAACCGCCATCGGCGGCGCTATTCAGGCTCCGCGCACCAATCGTAAAGACGCGCTGCTGCTGTTTGTCATTTGTACCCTGATGTGGGGGACTAACAGCCTCTATATTATTAATATGCCGCTGTACATCATCAACGAACTGCACCTGCCGGAGAAGTTAGCAGGAATCATGATGGGCACCGCCGCAGGGCTGGAAATTCCGACGATGTTGATTGCTGGCTACTTTGCTAAGCGATTGGGCAAGCGCTTTCTGATGCGCGTTGCCGCCGTGGCGGGCCTTTTCTTCTATGTCGGTATGTTGACCTTCAACAGCCCGACGCTGCTGCTCGCTATGCAGCTATTAAACGCGGTGTATATCGGTATTCTCGGCGGGATTGGTATGCTCTATTTCCAGGATCTGATGCCAGGCCAGGCGGGCTCTGCTACCACGCTGTACGCCAACACCTCGCGCGTCGGCTGGATTATTGCCGGTTCACTCGCAGGTATCGTGGCCGAAATCTGGAACTATCACACCGTGTTCTGGATTGCGCTGGTCCTGTGTGCCGCAACAATCGTCTGTCTGATGCGGATTAAAGACGTCTAAGGCGCGGTCAGCGCCTCAAGATGCAGTAACCAGGTCATCGCCTCTTCACGGTTTGCGCCGCACATATCGCGCGCGGGCTGCAGCCCGGCACAGACCTTCGGGCGCAGAGGCGAGCCAAAGATTTTGCAGCGCTGGCGTTCGTCCAACTGCACGCAGGGCGTATTGGCCGGTTTGCCGTTGGGCATGCCGGGAATAGGGCTGGTAATAGAAGGAGCAGTGCAGCAAGCCCCGCAGTCCGGACGACACTCCATCAAGGCTCTCTGTTCTGGTGTAGAGGTGGATGCGGCGCACAGTACCACCTTTTAGTCAGAGATAGCAAAAGCCTTTAATTCCGCTTGCCTGAAACGCCCGGCACGAGTACTTTTACGCGATATTTTAGACCCCTTATTCACAGGATAATTGCAATGCCAAGAGCGAACGAAATTAAGAAAGGAATGGTGCTGAATTACAACGGCAAGCTGCTGATTGTAAAAAATATTGATATTCAGTCACCGAGCGCCCGCGGCGCCGCAACGCTGTACAAAATGCGTTTTTCCGATGTCAGCACCGGCCTGAAAGTAGAAGAGCGCTTTAAAGGCGATGATATGGTCGATACCGTCACCCTGAACCGTCGTTTCGTCGATTTCTCTTATATCGACGGTAACGAATACGTGTTCATGGATAAAGAAGACTATACCCCGTACATTTTCTCCCACGACCAGATTGCGGAAGAACTGCAGTTTATCCCGGAAGGCGGAATGCCGGACATGCAGGTGCTGCTGTGGGATGGCCAGGTGCTGGCGCTTGAGCTGCCGCAGACCGTAGACCTGGAAATTGTCGAGACCGCACCGGGCATTAAAGGCGCTTCCGCCAGTTCCCGTACAAAACCGGCTACCCTGACCACCGGTCTGGTTGTCCAGGTACCTGAATACCTGACTTCCGGTGAGAAAATCCGCATCCATATCGAAGAAAAACGCTATATGGGCCGCGCGGACTAACCGCTGATTCTTGCACAATAAAGAAAAAGGACAGCCTGGCAGGCTGTCCTTTTTTATGCGTGTCGTATTTCCCCTCACCCCGATCCTCCCCCGATGGGCGAGGAAGAAAATCGCACGCTGCGCGCCTCGAGGCCCAAGGACACAGCGGCGATTCACTCCCCTCAGAGGGAGAGAATCAGGACAGGGAAATCGCGTTTACAGCAGGTCGCGGAACTTGGTCATTTTCAGCGCCAGCTCAACGCCGCGCACTTCCGCCAGACCTTTCAGGCGACCAATCGCCGAGTAGCCCGGGTTGGTTTTCTTCTTCAGATCGTCCAGCATCTGGTGACCGTGGTCAGGACGCATCGGAATCGGACGCAGATCGCCGGCTTTCTTACGACGCTGCTCTTCGGTGAGGATCGCGTCAACCACCGCCACCATGTTCACGTCGCCCTGCAGGTGGGCCGCTTCGTGGAAGGTTTTCGGGTTATCTTCACGGCAGGTGGAGCGCAGGTGCGTGAAGTGAATACGGTCGCCGAAGGTTTCGATCATTTTCACCAGGTCGTTATCCGCGCGCACGCCGTAAGAACCGGTGCACATGGTGAAACCGTTGTTGATGCTGTTAACGGTTTCTTTCAGCCACTGCATATCTTCAATGGTAGACACAATGCGCGGCAGGCCGAGGATCGGACGCGGCGGATCGTCAGGGTGAACCGCCAGGCGCACGCCCACTTCTTCCGCAACCGGCACGATCGCCCGCAGGAAGACAGCCATATTTTCACGCAGCTGATCTTTGCTGATGTGGTCATACTCCGCCAGACGCGCGCGGAACTGGTCAAGGGTATAGCCCTCTTCCGCTCCCGGCAGACCGGCGATGATGTTGCGGGTCAGCTTGGTGACGTCCGCTTCGCTCATGGCGTTGAAGTATTCCAGCGCCTGACGCTGCTCTTCCGCAGAGTAGTCCGCTTCAGCGCCTTCGCGCTTGAGGATGTGCAGTTCAAAGGCCGCGAAGGCAATCTGGTCGAAACGCAGCGCTTTCGAACCGTCTTCCAGCGTGTACTCAAGGTCGGTACGCGTCCAGTCGAGAATGGGCATAAAGTTGTAGCACACGGTATCAATACCGCATTCCGCCAGGTTACGGATGCTCTGCTGATAGTTAGCAATCCAGGTCTGGTACTGACCAGAACCGGTTTTGATGTCTTCGTGAACCGGGATACTTTCAACAACGGACCAGGTCAGCCCTTTTTCAGCCAGCATCGCCTGACGCTGTTTAATTTCTTCAACCGGCCATACCTGACCGTTCGGAATGTGGTGCAATGCGGTCACTACACCGGTTGCGCCAGCCTGACGCACATCATCAAGAGATACCGGATCGTTCGGGCCGTACCAACGCCAGGTTTGTTCCATTGCCTCTACCTCTAAAGTTGTTATACCAATAAAATCACCGTTAATGACGACTACCATACATGTTTATTCTAAACCGTCAAATAATCCGCCTGGATTGATTGATCCAGCTCACAGTAACGGGATAAATACGGCACACCAATTCAATTTGTTGTCATATAACTTTACACTGCGCAGGTTAATTAATCGTTAATTGGATGTGTAAACAATGAAGACTATCGCCTCGTGCCCCCTCCCTGACAGCGTGCAGCGCCCACAATATGATAGACAAAGGTTGCGTTCGCGGATTGTGCACTTTGGTTTTGGCGCCTTTCACCGCGCGCACCAGGCGCTGTTAACCGACCGGGTGCTCAACCAGCACGGCGGCGATTGGGGCATCTGCGAAATCAGCCTGTTTAGCGGCGATGTCCTGATGAGTCAGCTGCGTCAGCAGGATCATTTGTTTACCGTGATGGAAAAAAGCGCGGCGGGTAACCAGCCGATTATTATCGGCGCGGTCCATGAGTGCCTGAACGCAAAGCTGGATTCACTCGCCGCCATTATCGAAAAATTCTGCGAACCCCAGGTGGCCATCGTCTCGCTGACCATTACCGAAAAAGGGTATTGCCTCGATCCGGCCACCGGCCATCTCGATTTCACCCAGCCGCGCATCGTGCACGATCTGCAATCGCCGGACGAACCGCATTCCGCGCCGGGGATCCTCGTTGAAGCGCTGCACCGTCGCCGCGCGCGCGGCCTGCCGGCGTTTACCGTGCTTTCCTGCGACAACATTCCGGATAACGGCCACGTCGTCAAAAACGCCGTGCTGGATATGGCGACCCGCCGCGATCCGCAGCTGGCGAGCTGGATTGCTGAACACGTCAGCTTCCCCGGCACCATGGTCGATCGTATCGTCCCGGCGGCCACCGACGCCTCACTGGCTGAAATCACCCGCGAACTTGGCGTTGAAGATCCCTGCGCTATCAGCTGCGAACCGTTTATTCAGTGGGTAATTGAAGACAACTTCGTCGCCGGTCGCCCCGACTGGGGTAGCGTCGGCGCGCAAATGGTCGACAACGTGCTGCCGTGGGAAGAGATGAAGCTGCGTATGCTCAACGGCAGCCACTCCTTCCTTGCCTATCTGGGCTATCTGGCGGGTTACGCGCACATCAGCGACTGTATGCAGGACGCGTCCTATCGCCGCGCCGCACGCCACCTGATGATGGCCGAACAGGCCCCCACGCTGAGCATTTCCGGCGTCGATCTCGGTGCCTACGCCGATAGCCTGATCGACCGCTTCAGTAACCCGGCGTTGCAGCATCGCACCTGGCAGATAGCCATGGACGGTAGCCAAAAACTGCCGCAGCGTCTGCTTGACGGTATTCGTATTCACCTGAAAAACGGCAGCCGTTGGCCGCTGCTGGCGCTGGGCGTTGCTGGCTGGATGCGCTACGTCAGCGGTATTGACGATGCGGGCGAGCCAATAGATGTGCGCGATCCGCTGGCGGAAAAAATTCGCGGCATCGTTGCCAACAGCGATGACGAAAGCCGGGTTGCCGCACTGCTGACGCTCCAGGAAGTTTTCGGCAGCGACCTGCCGGCCAATCCAGTGTTTGTGCAAGCCGTTGAACAAGCATGGCAAAGCCTGGTCCACGAAGGCGCACGCCAGGCAGTGCTGACGGCGCTGAACCGTTAACATTTCCTGCCATAACGCGGGCCGATTTTCACGTGGCCCGCTTCTCCCCTTCTCTTTTCATCCCGTTTTCGTCAGGATAGAGTGATCTCGTTAACACTTTTTCTTATCCCGGAGCTCTCGTGACGAAAACCAATCTGATCACCGGCTTTCTCGGCAGCGGTAAAACCACCTCGATTCTGCATCTGCTGGCACATAAACCCGCCGATGAAAAATGGGCCGTGCTGGTCAATGAATTTGGCGAAGTCGGTATCGACGGCGCACTGCTGGCCGACAGCGGCGCATTGCTAAAAGAGATCCCCGGTGGCTGCATGTGCTGCGTCAACGGCCTGCCGATGCAGGTAGGATTAAACACGCTGCTGCGCCAGGGCAAACCGGATCGTCTGCTGATTGAGCCCACGGGTCTGGGTCACCCGAAGCAGATCCTCGATCTGCTGACCGCCCCGGTGTACGAGCCATGGATCGACCTGCGCGCCACGCTGTGTGTGGTAGACCCGCGCCAGCTTCTGGATGAAAAAGTCCTGCATAACGAAAACTTCCGCGATCAGCTGGCGGCGGCTGACATCATCGTCAGCAACAAAGCCGACCGCGCAACGGCAGAAAGCCAGCGGGCAATGGCCGACTGGTGGCAGCATAACGGCAGCACGCGCCTGCACGTGGAAGCGACGCAGGGCAATATTGATGTTGCTCTGCTTGATACCCCGCGCCACAACCTGACCGAGCTGCGCGCCAGCGCCGCCCATGCGCATTCACATCCCTCGAACAAAGGTCTGGCCGCCTTAAGCCTGCCGGCGCACCAGCGCTGGCGTCGCAGCGTCAATGAGGGCCAGGGCTACTATGCCTGCGGCTGGATTTTTGATGCCGACACCACTTTTGATACCATCGGCCTGCTCGAATGGGCGCGGCTGGCTCCGGTCGCCAGGCTGAAAGCGGTGATGCGTATTCCTGAGGGCCTGGTGCGTATTAACCGCCAGGGGGCCGATCTGCATATTGAAACGCAGAATGTCGCTCCGCCCGACAGCCGAATCGAGCTCATTCACGACGCGCAGTGCGACTGGAATGCACTACAATCCGCGCTGTTGAAACTTCGTTTAGGGTAATGCCGCTAAGGTTTCCTGCGAGATTAACTGCGGTGAATTTGATAATGCGAACACGTTTTCCCTTGATTTTGTTACTGAACGCCGCCGGCGTGGCGTTATTTATGTCCTGGTATCTGCCTGCCAATCACGGGTTGTGGTCGACCGCGGACCTGGCTATTTTTCAATTATTTAATCAAGGGTTAACGCCGGATAACCTCGGCTATGCGTGGTTTTTAGCCATTATTAACAACCGCGCGTTCGATGGCTGTTCGCTGCTGGCAATGGGCTGCCTGATGCTGAGCTTCTGGGTTAAAGAAAACGGCGAAGGCCGTCGACGTATCGTCATTATTGGCCTGGTCATGCTGCTGGCGGCGGTCATCATTAATCAGCTGGCCCAGCATCTGATGCCGGTCACCCGTAGCAGCCCATCGGTTTCCGTCCCCGGCGTACACCGCGTCAGCGATTTTATTGCCTTCTCCACCAAAGACGGTTCACGCGACAGTTTCCCCGGCGACCACGGAATGATGCTGCTGATATTTGCCACCTTCATGTGGCGCTATTTTGGTCGTAAAGCGTTCGCTATTTCACTGGTTATTTTTGTGGTTTTCGCTTTCCCGCGCGTAATGATCGGCGCCCACTGGTTTACCGATATCGCCGTCGGCTCGCTCACCGCCGTACTGATTGGCGTACCGTGGGTGTTAATGACGCCATTAAGCGATACCCTCATTTCGCTATTTGAGCGAAATTTACCCAATTTCGCCAAACTGAAATTAGGTCACTAAATAACCATTGTGTCTGACACAGCAAAGAGAGGGCCACGGCCCTCTTTTTCATTTCTTATATATTTTTTATCAATGTAATCTTCCGGTCACAATATTCACCAGAATAATGAATGAGTTGCCCATTTTCTGTCCACTGCAGGCTTTTTTTTACCCATTCACAAATTTTAACTTTGTGTATCACTATTTCTTATAAAAAATAGGGCAAAAGCGCTCGCAATGCCGCTTTCGTTAAGGTAATCTCATTCGCGTTTGTCGCTTCGAAGGGCAATTATTGCGTTCTTAAATTAAAGTTTGTGCGCTGCGCCACAAAACTGAATTCAAAGAATTGTCTCATTGATTGCGTGTATTTAGTCTCAGACGCGTTTGGCATTTTTTATAACGGCTACGGTCGTTAAGGACTTCAAGGGAAAACAACGAAAATGGTCAAATCTCAGCCGATTTTGAGATATATCTTGCGAGCGATTCCAGCAGTAGCAGTTGCGGTTCTGCTTTCTGCCTGTAGTTCAACCGGTAATACCGCAAAGAATATGCATTCTGAGACGCTTGGTGTGGGTAGCGGTGATACCTCTTCACTGCAAGCCTCTCAGGATGAATTTGAAAGTATGGTGCGTAACCTCGACGTGAAATCACGTCTGATGGAGCAATACGCAGGCTGGAAAGGCGTCCGTTACCGTCTGGGTGGCGACACCAAACGCGGCATCGACTGCTCCAGCTTCGTCCAGCGCACCTTCCGCGAACAGTTTGGTTTAGAGCTGCCGCGCTCCACCTGGGAGCAGCAGGAAACGGGCAAATCCGTTTCGCGCAGTCAGCTTCGTACCGGTGACTTAGTACTGTTCCGCGCAGGCTCAACCGGCCGTCACGTTGGTATTTATATTGGTAACAACCAGTTCGTTCATGCATCCACCAGCAGCGGTGTGACCATTTCCAGCATGAATGAGCCATACTGGAACAAGCGTTACAACGAAGCTCGCCGCGTGTTGAGCCGTTCGTAATGGCCCTTACCGCCGGTTTCCCTTGGCTGGCGGTAAGCATAAAAAAAGCACTGCTCTGGCAGTGCTTTTTTTATGCTTCATCAGTATTCTTTTCTTTAGAGTTCCGTAGCATAGAGAAGTTGCATGTTTACCCGTTACTCATCAATTAACCGCCGAATTGTATTCACCAGCATTATTGCTGGGCTACTGATTGCCCTGGTTGCCGGGGTGGCGCAGTTTTCTATTTTTCATCATCGCCGTTCCGAGCAGTTTGATACTACCATCTCAAGCCTGCAAAACTACCTGAACAGCTATTTCAGCCAAATCCTCGTCACCATCGATTCACTCCAGCCGCTCACGGTGAACGCCTGTGAAGAGGTCTCTTCAGAACTGACCGCCCGGGCCGCTTTTAGTATGAACGTGCGCGCCTTTCTGCTGGTAAAAAACCACGTCGCCTACTGTTCCTCTGCGACCGGGCCGATGTCGATGCCGCTTAAGGATCTGGTTCCGGATCTCGACCTGAGCAAAAACCACGTGATGGGGATCCTCTCCGGCACGCCGATGATGCCGACCACTCCGGCCTTTGTGCTGTGGGTCAAAAGCCCGCTGCTGGAAAATCGCGGCGTCTTCGCCTCGATTAACGCCAACTTAATGCCGTGGGTGCTCTACTCATCGAAACAAACGCCCTACAACGGCGTGGCGCTGGTGGTGAACGGTAAGACGGCCATTTCCACGTTTAGCAGCAAACCTATCGCGTTGAGCGAAATTACCGATACCCCGGTTCGGCACGTGAAAATCAAGGGCGTCCCGCTGGAAGTGTATCTGTACAGCAACGCCTCCAGCACCGATAACTCGCTGTATGCCCTGCTATTAGGTCTGGCCTGTGGGCTGATTGGCGGCATGCTGTGCTTCTATATCCTGACCATCCGCTCGCGGCCGGGAAAAGAGATTCTTTCCGCCATTAAGCATCGCCAGTTTTACGTGGTTTATCAGCCGGTCGTGAATGCTAAAAATCAGCAGATTGGCGGCGTCGAGGCGCTGATGCGCTGGTCACACCCAACGGCGGGCAATATTCCGCCGGATGCTTTTATCAGCTTTGCCGAAGCGCAGAACCTGATTGTGCCCCTGACACAGCATCTGTTCGAGCTGATTGCCGCCGATGCGCAGACGCTAAAAGACATTCTGCCGCCAGGAGCCAAACTTGGTATCAACATCGCGCCGGGGCATCTGCACGCCGAGAGCTTCCAGCAGGATATACGCAAGCTGGCGGCCAGCCTGCCGGATAACTACTTCCAGCTGGTACTGGAGATTACCGAACGCGACATGCTGCACCAGGAAAAGGCGATGAGCCTGTTTTCCTGGCTGCGCAGTGAAGGCATTGAAGTGGCAATTGATGATTTCGGCACCGGCCACAGCGCCCTCATCTACCTTGAGCGCTTTACCCTCGATTACCTGAAAATCGACCGCGGTTTTGTGAGCGCAATTGGTCGCGAGACCATTACGTCCCCGGTACTCGATGCCGTGCTGACGCTAACCCGGAGGCTGAATATTGTCACCGTGGCCGAAGGGGTTGAAACCGAAGAACAGGCCGCGTGGCTGCGGGACCACGGCGTCGATTACCTCCAGGGCTATCTGATAAGCCGCCCGCTGGCGCTCAACGACCTGATGGCGGAATACCGTAAGCCCGCAAAGTATTTCACACAAGATTGACGGTCTATTAAGATTTCGTGATAAAAGGTGTGTTCAATCAAGCTGTTTCATCGCGGGGTGCCCCTATTGTGATCGTAGCGCGTATCTGTTTTGCCCTGCTGCTGTGCGCTTTCTCGACGCAGGCGCAGACGATAAAAGAAAGCTTCGCGTTTGCGGTGATCGGCGAGCCGAAATACCCTATCGACTTCCATCATTTCGATTACGTCAATCCCGCGGCACCGAAGGGGGGAAACGTCACGCTGGCGGCCATCGGCACCTTCGATAACTTTAACCGTTACGCTCTGCGCGGCAATGCCGCCGTCCGTACCGAATCGCTGTACGATGCGCTATACACCACCTCTGACGACGAGCCGGGTAGCTACTACCCGCTGGTTGCCGAGCATGCACGCTATGCCGATGATTTTTCGTGGGTGGAGCTGACGCTTAACCCGCGCGCACGTTTTCATGACGGCAGCCCGATAACCGCCCGCGATGTCGCGTTCACCTTCCAGAAATTCATGACGGAAGGCGTACCGCAGTTTCGGCTGATCTATAAAGGCACCACCGTTAAAGCGATTGCCCCGCTCACCGTACGCATTGTGCTGGCCAAACCCGGCAAAGAGGACATGCTGGGGCTGTTTACCCTGCCCATCCTACCGGAAGCGTTCTGGAAAGATCATAAACTGAGCGATCCCTTAAGCACACCGCCGCTGGCCAGCGGTCCCTACCGCATCAGCGGTTGGAAAATGGGGCAGTATATTATTTACTCCCGCGTGAAAGACTATTGGGGTGCCGATTTAGCGGTAAACCGCGGGCGCTGGAATTTTGACTCGCTGCGCTACGATTATTATCTCGACGATAACGTCGCGTTCGAAGCCTTTAAGGCAGGTGCCTACGATGTACGCACCGAAAGCAGCGCCAAAAACTGGGCAACCCGCTATATCGGCAAAAACTTCGCCAGCGGCTATATCGTCAAGAATGAACAGAAAAACGATGCTGCACAGGATACCCGCTGGCTGGCGTTTAATATCCAGCGTCCCGTATTCGCCGACCGGCGAGTGCGTCAGGCGGTAAGCATGGCGTTTGATTTTGAGTGGATGAACAAAGCGTTGTTCTACAACGCCTACAGCCGCCCCAATAGCTATTTTCAGAACACCGAATACGCCGCCCGCGGCTACCCGACCGCCGACGAGTTAATCCTGCTGGGGCCGCTTAAAGACGCGCTGCCGCCGGAGGTATTCAGCGCTATTTATCAGCCACCCACCTCACGCGGCGACGGTTTCGATCGCCAAAACCTGCTGCAAGCAGGACAGTTGTTGAACGAGGCGGGCTGGGTGCTGAAAGGCCAACAGCGGGTCAACGAAAAAACCGGCCAGCCCCTGCGTTTTGAGCTGCTGCTGCCGTCCGGCGGTAACGACCAGTGGGTGATGCCATTCCAGCATAATTTACAGCGCCTGGGCATTACGATGGATGTCCGCCAGACCGATATCTCGCAGGTCACTAACCGCATGCGTAGCCGCGACTACGACATGATGCCACGGCTATGGCGAGCGATGCCGTGGCCCAGTGGGGATTTACAGATTTCGTGGTCATCAGCCTATATCAACTCGTCCTACAACGCCCCCGGCGTCGCCAGCCCGGCGATCGACAGCCTGATTGACCAGATCATCCGCTGGCAGGGTAACAAGCAAAAGCTGGTGCCGCTTGGCCGCGCGCTTGACCGAGTGTTAACCTGGAACTATTACATGCTGCCGATGTGGTATATGTCGGGCAGCCGCACCGCCTACTGGGATAAGTTCGCCTACCCGGCCGTACATCCGCTGTATAACGCCGGCATCGATGCCCCCGGCTTCGACACCTGGTGGTATGACGTCAATAAAGCGGCGCGTCTGCCCGCCTCCCGACGCTAAGGAGAGAACATGGCCGCCTATTTGGTACGTCGACTGCTGCTGATTATCCCAACCCTGTGGGCCATCATCACGCTGAACTTCTTTATTGTGCAAATCGCCCCCGGCGGCCCGGCCGATCAGGCCATTGCCGCAGTAGAGTTTGGTCAGCAGGGCAGCCTGCCCGGCGGCGGAGGCGGTATGGGCGGCGGCCAGTCGCGCGCGGGGGTCAGCAATATTGCCGAAAGCCAGTATCGTGGCGGCCGCGGCCTCGACCCTGAAGTGATTGCTGAAATCACCCAGCGCTACGGCTTTGATAAACCGCTGCACGAGCGTTACTTCAAGATGCTCGGTGACTATCTGCGCTTCGATTTTGGCAACAGCCTGTTCCGCAATGCCTCAGTGATGCAACTGATGAAAGAGAGCCTGCCGGTATCGGTGACGCTGGGGCTCTGGAGCACCTTGATCATCTACCTGGTCTCGATACCGCTCGGCATCCGCAAAGCGGTGTATAACGGTAGCCGCTTCGATATCTGGAGCAGTACCGGGATTATTATCGGCTACGCCATTCCGGCGTTTCTGTTCGCCATCGTCCTGATCGTGCTGTTCGCTGGCGGCAGCTACTACGATATTTTCCCGCTGCGTGGGCTGGTGTCGGCGAATTTCGCTACTCTGCCGTGGTATCAGAAAATCACCGACTATCTTTGGCACATTACGCTACCGGTGCTGGCAACGGTCATCGGCGGCTTTGCCGCGCTGACCATGCTGACCAAGAACGCTTTTCTTGATGAAATCCGCAAGCAGTACGTGGTCACGGCACGGGCGAAAGGCGTCAGCGAGCGGCAAATTCTGTGGAAGCACATCTTTCGCAACGCCATGCTGCTGGTGATCGCTGGCTTCCCCGCGACCTTTATCAGCATGTTCTTCACCGGTTCGTTGCTGATTGAGGTGATGTTCTCGCTGAACGGCCTGGGTCTGCTGGGCTATGAGGCGACCGTCTCACGCGATTATCCGGTCATGTTCGGCACGCTGTATATCTTTACTCTGATAGGCCTGCTGCTGAATATCGTCAGTGACATCAGCTATACGCTGGTCGATCCCCGTATTGATTTTGAGGGCCGCTAGTCATGACCCTAAGCTCCGTTAATCAGGCACGCTGGGCGCGCTTTTGCCACAACCGCCGTGGCTACTGGTCGCTGTGGATTTTTCTGGCACTCTTTATCTGCAGCCTGTGTGCAGAGCTGATCGCCAACGATCGGCCGCTGCTGGTGAGCTATCAGGGCAGCCTGTATACACCGGTATTGAAAACCTACAGTGAAAAAACCTTCGGCGGCGCGTTTGCCACTGCCGCCGACTACCAGGATCCGTGGCTCCAGCAGCGACTGGCGCAAAACGGCTGGGTGCTGTGGGCCCCGGTGCGTTTTGGCGCCAGCAGCATTAACTACGCCACCACGACCCCCTTCCCGTCGCCGCCGTCGCGGCAGAACTGGCTGGGCACCGACGCCAATGGTCGCGACGTGCTGGCGCGCATTCTTTACGGAACCCGTATCTCGCTGCTGTTTGGTCTGATTCTGACCGTCTGCTCCAGCGTCATGGGCGTGCTCGTCGGCGCGATTCAGGGCTACTATGGCGGGCGCGTCGACCTCTGGGGCCAGCGTTTTATTGAGGTATGGTCGGGAATGCCGACGCTGTTTCTGATAATCCTGCTATCAAGCGTCGTACAGCCCAACTTCTGGTGGCTGTTGGCCATCACCGTGCTGTTCGGCTGGATGTCGCTGGTTGGGGTAGTGCGGGCGGAGTTTTTGCGTACCCGTAACTTCGACTATATCCGCGCGGCCCAGGCGCTGGGCGTGGGCGACCGCAGTATTATCCTGCGCCATATGCTGCCCAATGCGATGGTCGCCACCCTGACCTTTATTCCGTTTATTCTCTGTAGCTCCATTACCACCCTCACCTCGCTGGATTTTCTCGGCTTTGGGCTGCCGCTCGGCTCGCCTTCATTGGGTGAACTGCTGTTACAGGGCAAAAATAATCTACAGGCCCCCTGGCTTGGGATCGCCGGTTTTCTTTGCGTCGCCGTCCTGCTGTCGCTGCTGATTTTTATCGGTGAAGCGGTGCGCGATGCCTTCGATCCTTCTAAGGCGGTATAAGATGCAGCAGCCACTTCTGGAAATCGACAACCTTTCTATCGCCTTTCGCCAGCAGGGTGTGACCACCACCGTCGTCGAGCAGCTCTCGCTGTCGCTGAACGCCGGTGAAACGCTGGCGCTGGTCGGTGAATCGGGTTCAGGGAAAAGCGTCTCGGCGCTGTCCATTCTGCGCCTGCTACCGGAGCCACCGGTCAGCTATCCGACCGGTGATATCCGCTTTGCCGGCGAGTCGCTGCTCCATGCCAGCCCGCAAACCCTGCGCGGGGTGCGCGGAAACCGCATCGCCATGATCTTCCAGGAACCGATGGTGTCGTTAAATCCGCTGCACACGCTGGAAAAACAGCTCGGCGAGGTGCTGTCGCTGCACCGAGGGATGCGTAAAGAGGCAGCGCGCGGCGAAATTCTCGACTGCCTGGAGCGCGTTGGCATCCGTCATGCTTTAAAACGGCTGGCGGACTACCCGCACCAGCTTTCCGGCGGCGAACGTCAGCGGGTAATGATTGCCATGGCCCTTCTCACCCGCCCGGAGCTGCTGATTGCCGATGAACCCACCACCGCGCTGGACGTTTCGGTACAGGCGCAAATTCTTCAGCTGCTGCGCGAGCTGCGCGCGGAGCTCAATATGGGGCTATTGTTCATTACGCATAACCTGAGCATCGTGCGCAAATTGGCCGACCGGGTGGCGGTAATGCAGCACGGACGCTGCGTTGAACAAAACGCATCAACGGCGCTGTTCGCAGCCCCCCAGCATCCGTACACCCGCAGGCTGCTCGACAGCGAGCCCACCGGCGAGCCCTGCGCCCTTCCCCCGGACGCCGTGCCGCTACTCGAAGTGAATCAGCTCAGCGTGGCATTTCCTGTGCGTAAAGGCATTCTACGGCGGATCGTTGACCAGAATCAGGTGGTGAAAAACCTGAGCTTTACTCTGCGAGCCGGTGAAACGCTGGGTCTGGTAGGGGAATCGGGTTCAGGTAAAAGTACGACCGGGCTGGCGCTGCTGCGGCTGATTGCTTCTCAGGGTGAGATTCGCTTCGCCGGTGAAGCCCTTCAGGGGCGCAATCGCCAGCAGATGCTACCGCTACGCCATCGTATTCAGGTGGTATTTCAGGACCCCAATTCGTCGCTCAACCCGCGGCTGACCGCGCTACAGATTATTGAGGAAGGTCTGCGGGTGCACCAGCCGTCGCTGTCGTCGGCCGAACGCGAACAGCAGGTTATCCACGTCATGCAGGAAGTGGGGTTAGATCCCGACACCCGCCAGCGCTACCCGGCGGCTTTTTCCGGCGGGCAACGGCAGCGCATCGCCATCGCGCGGGCGCTAATCCTCAAACCGCAGCTGATCGTGCTGGACGAACCCACCTCATCGCTCGATCGCACCGTTCAGTCACAGATCCTGGCGCTGCTCAAGGCGTTACAGGAAAAGCATGGTCTGGCCTATATCTTTATCAGCCACGATTTGCAGGTTGTCCGATCGCTGTGCCACCAGGTCATCGTGTTGCGGCAGGGAGAGGTTGTCGAGCAGGGTGAATGTCGGCGCGTTTTTACCGAACCCAGGCAGGCGTATACGCGTCAGCTCATCGCGCTGAGCTGACGGTTAAAACGGATTGTTACCGGAAAACGGCTCAGCAATGGCGACGCCAAAGTTTTTCAGACGGCAGGTCGCGGCAAATTCGTCCTGGCGCTTCACAAACAGGCACGGCTCGCCTTCGCACTCCAGCACGGAGCAGTCGACGGAGATATCCGTGAGCGCCTGGCTAAGCGAGTGCATCACCGGCCAGGCGCTGTCGCCGTCCGGACTTAAAAGCTTGAGCGCCACCAGCGCGTTTTCGCCCGCCGTGCCATTTTGCGGAATCGGTTCAACTTTGGAACCTGCAAAACCCGCAGACCAGCGATAGTCCTGCGGCAGTCGATGTACGATTGATAGCTGTAATGTCATTACGTTCTTTCCCCGGAAGCAACAGTGCTTCACAATTATTTCACATCCATATTAACACATTGTTGACAAATCGTCCTGCATCCAGCAAAAAAACGCCTGCATTCAACATTCTTCTTACGACATCATTCGGTGTACTGATGCATTTGCGCGCTATATGTACCCGTATCTGTGATCTAACGCAATCTTTTTATCTACAACAATGTGACTTTTTACATTAATGGATTTTACATAAAAGAAACATTACACCCCAGCGGCAATGCAATTTCTGTTGATATGTATCAACAAAGGGGCGTATTTCGCCCCTGCAAAAAGCTGACTAGTGCGACGCTTTGCGCGGTCGACTGGCGTAGAGATAGAAGAGGATGGAACAGGAGGCGCAGAGCGCAATGGAAATGAGCATCGGCCAGGCGGTGGTAAAGGTGGCCATCGACAGCAGCGCACCCACAATGGCGCCGATACCGAAGCGGAAGGTGCCAGCCAGCGAAGAGGCCGTACCGGCCATATGCGGAAACTCATCAAGAATGACCGCCATGGCGTTAGAAGAAACCATCGACACGCAGCCGATAAACGCCGCAATCCCCAGCACCAGCGACCAGAAGCCGACGTCCAGCAGCGCGGTGACCACCATCCAGATAGCCATCGCAAACTGAATCAGCAGCCCGGCGCGGAACATCCACAGCGCCCCCACCCGGCGGACGAAGCGACTGTTGATCGTGGTAGTAATAAAGAGGAAAACGATGTTCAGCGCGAAATAATAGCCAAAGTGCTGCGGCGAAACGTGGTTCAACTCGATGTAAACAAACGGCCCGGCGCTCAGGAACGAGAACATTGCCGCAAAGCTAAAGCCGCTAGCCAGCATGTAGGCCAGCACCCGCTTGTGGCGGAACAGCGAAGCAAAGTTGCCGAGCGTGGTGCTTAGGCGAAACGGCTGACGCCGCTCAACCGGCAGCGTTTCATCGATAAAGAAGTAGATCATCGCCGACGCCAGCAGCGCCGCTAACGCCAGAATCCAGAAGATTGCATGCCAGCTAAACCACACCAGTACCGCACCGCCGACCATCGGCGCCACCAGCGGCGCGATGGTGGTCACCAGCATGACAAACGACATCATGCGCGAGAACTCTTCTTTCGGATAAATATCGCGCATCAGGGCGTTTATCACCACGCTTGCCGCTGCCGCCGCCAGACCGTGGAAGAAACGCGTGGTGATGAGGTAGTCGATTGTCGGTGCTAGCGCACAGGCCACCGCCGCCGCGGCAAAGATCAGCGTGCCGCCGAGGATCACCGGCTTGCGTCCCAGGCTATCGGCCATCGGGCCATACAGCAACTGGCCAAGCGCAAAGCCGAGAATATAGGTGCTGAGGGTCATCTGCGCGCTGCCGGCCGGAACGCCAAACTGCGCGGAAATGACCGGCAGCGCCGGAAGGTACATGTCGATCGACAGCGGCATTAACATGGCCAGAAGGCCAAGAATAAAAACAATCTTTAACGACGAGCGCGGCCTGGACGTCACAATCTACCTCTAATGAGTGGGTTAGCGCATTGGGGCGCCAACGCTGGCGATTTCTTCTGCGGTTAATGGGCGGTATTCCCCTGGCTCCAGCGTGGGGTCGAGGGCTATCTCGCCGATGCGTTCACGATGCAGCCCTACGACGTGGTTGCCCACGGCGGCAAACATCCGTTTTACCTGGTGGTAACGGCCTTCGCTGATGGTCAGACGCACTTCAGTAGGCGTCACCACTTCCAGCACGGCGGGTTTGGTGAGATCTTTTTCATTGTGCAGCTGCACACCTTTGGCAAACTGCGCGGCGGTATCATCGCTTACCGGGTTTTCCAGCGTCACCAGATAGGTTTTTTCGCAGTGGTGACGCGGCGAGGTGATGCGATGAGACCATTGACCGTCGTCGGTCATCAGCACCAGCCCGGTCGTGTCGATATCCAGACGCCCCGCAGCATGCAGCTTGTGCGCTACCGGTTCATCAAGGAAATACAGCACCGTCGGGTGATCCGGATCTTCGGTTGAGCAGACATAGCCCTGAGGCTTGTTGAGCATAAAATAGCGCGGACCGCTCTGCTGCGTCAGCGAATTGCCTTCATAGGCCACGCTATGTTCGGGTTGCAGTTTGAAGGCGGTATCGCGTACCACTTCGTCATCAACGGTCACGTGGTGCCCGCGGATCAAACGCCCGGCAATAGCACGGCTGACGCCGAGTTGCTGAGCGATAAACTTATCAAGTCGCATGAAGTATTTTTAGCCTGTAATAGTGCCGGGTGCCGGACGAAACGTCCGCAAAAGGAGTAGTAACAATCGTTAAGTATAACGGGCTTGTTATCCCACTCAAGCGAAAAGATTCATGGCATACTATTTGGCTATTAAGGACTAACATCACGGCAATGACTTTTACACTACGTCCCTATCAACAGGAAGCGGTTGACGCCACCCTGGCCTACTTTCGCCGCCATACCGAACCTGCGGTTATCGTGCTCCCCACCGGCGCAGGCAAAAGTCTGGTCATCGCCGAGCTGGCGCGGCTGGCGCGCGGCCGCGTTCTGGTGCTGGCTCACGTGAAAGAGCTGGTCGCACAGAACCATGCCAAATACTGCGCGCTCGGGCTGGAAGCCGATATTTATGCCGCCGGGCTGAAACGCAAAGAGAGTCACGGTAAGGTGGTTTTTGGCAGCGTACAGTCCGTAGCGCGAAATCTTGACCATTTTCAGGGGGAGTTTTCGCTGCTGATCGTCGACGAATGCCACCGCATCAGCGACGACGACGATAGTCAGTACCAGCAAATCCTCGGCCACCTGCAAAAGGTCAATCCGCAGATCCGCCTGCTCGGACTCACGGCAACGCCCTTCCGCCTCGGCAAAGGCTGGATTTATCAGTTCCACTATCATGGTATGGTGCGCGGCGATAAAAATGCCCTGTTCCGCGACTGTATCTACGAGCTGCCGCTGCGCTACATGATAAAGCACGGCTACCTGACGCCGCCGGAACGGCTGGACATGCCGGTCGTGCAGTACGATTTCAGCCGCCTGCAGGCCAACAGCAATGGCCTGTTCAGCGAGGCGGATCTCAACCGTGAGCTCAAACAGCAGCAGCGCATCACGCCGCACATTATTAGCCAGATAGAAGAGTTCGCACAGACGCGCAAAGGGGTGATGATTTTCGCCGCCACCGTTGAACACGCCCGGGAAATCACCGGCCTGCTGCCCGCCGATGATGCCGCGCTGATCACCGGCGAAACGCCGGGGCCGCAGCGCGACAGCCTGATTGAGGCGTTTAAAAACCAGCGGTTCCGCTACCTGGTGAACGTCGCGGTCCTGACGACCGGCTTTGATGCGCCGCACGTCGATCTGATTGCTATCCTGCGCCCAACGGAATCGATCAGTCTGTATCAACAGATTGTCGGCCGCGGCCTGCGGTTGGCGCCGGGGAAAACGGACTGTCTGATTCTGGATTACGCCGGCAACCCACACGACCTGTACGCCCCGGAAGTGGGGGCACCCAAAGGTAAAAGCGATAACGTGCCGGTACAGGTATTCTGCCCTGGCTGCGGCTTTGCCAATACCTTCTGGGGCAAAATGACCGCCGACGGCACGCTCATTGAGCATTTTGGCCGCCGCTGCCAGGGCTGGCTTGAGGATGATGAAGGCCACCGCGAGCAGTGCGACTACCGCTTCCGCTTTAAAAACTGCCCGCAGTGTAACGCCGAGAACGATATTGCCGCCCGCCGCTGTCGCGAGTGCGACACCGTACTGGTGGACCCGGACGATATGCTGAAGGCGGCGCTGAAGCTAAAAGACGCGCTGGTGCTGCGCTGTAGCGGCATGGTGTTACAGGACGGGATGGACGAAAAAGGTGGCTGGCTGAAAATCACCTATTACGACGAAGATGGTGCCGACGTCAGCGAACGCTTCCGTCTGCACACACCCGCACAGAAAACGGCGTTTGAGCAGCTGTTTATTCGCCCGCATACCCGTACGCCCGGCGTACCGCTGCGCTGGATAACGCCCGCCGATATCCTCAGCCAGCAGGCTCTGCTGCGGGCACCGGATTTTGTCGTCGCCCGCAAAAAAGGCCCCTACTGGCAGGTGCGGGAAAAGATCTTCGACTATGAAGGGCGCTACCGCCGGGCCAACGAACTACGCTAGCTGTGCGTTTGCTTCACCCACACCAAGCGATCGACAGCAAAACCGAGGCCGCGGGCAATGTTCAGGTAATTCTGACGTACCTGCGGCGGCAGCGTCGGCGTGCGCGACAGAATCCACAGATAGTCGCGGTTGGGCCCGCTGACCAGCGCATATTGGTATTCATCATCCAACGCAATCACGTTGTAGCCACCGTAGAACGGACCAAAGAAGGAAACCTTCAGCGCTGCCGTCGTGGGCTCACCGGTAAAATACGCCTTCCCTTCACTCAGCTTCCACTCGCCTTTCTGCGGGTCGAAGCCGCGGTTGGCGACAGAAATCCCGCCGTCGGCCCGTTTGCCATAGGTTGCATTAACCTGCTCCAATCCCCGTTCAAAGCGGTTCTCCAGGCGAGCAATCTCATACCACTTGCCCAGATAACGGCTCGCGTCAAAATCATTAATGGGCGTGACGCCTTTCGGCGGCGTCGGCGAGCGGCAGGCCACCAGCGCCAAAGAAATAGCCACCCCCGTCACGATGGGCCATATTCTCATGTCTCCTCCTGTCAAAAATGGCTCGCCTTAAGTGTAGAGGATAGAAAAGCCGCGTGGTCAAATTCAGACAAGGGAGCGAGCCCTGGCGTAACGCCCTCTTCCCGGTGAGGTTTTCATTGCCCGCCCGGGGAATCGAAGCTATAATGCCGCCCGCTTTCACATCCGTGAAGCAGATCATTTGCCTGCTGCTGGGTCGCCTGTAGCAGGATTAATCAAGAGAGCTATTCAATGTTTACTATCGAAGCACAAGCACGTAAAGAGCAGGGTAAGGGTGCGAGCCGCCGCCTGCGCGCAGCTAACAAGTTCCCGGCTATCATTTATGGTGGCGAAGCAGCTCCGGTTGCTATCGAACTGGACCACGACAAGCTGTGGAACCTGCAGAACAACGCTGAATTTTACAGCGAAGTTCTGACCATCGTTGTTGATGGTAAAGAAGAAAAAGTTAAAGCTCAGGCGGTGCAGCGTCACCCGTTCAAGCCGAAACTGTCTCACATCGACTTCGTACGCGCTTAATCGCTAACGAATCTACGTGATGAAAGAACGGCTCCTTATGGGAGCCGTTTTTTTTACTTCGATGCGGCATCCCGCACAATCTTCTCCGTACCTGTCGCCGATATCACGGCATCATTCACGCCGTCTTTCAGCGTAATTCCGCTCACCTGCGCAAAGTTCCACGCTTTCCCGGCAGGATCGAAAGTGACCTGCGTAAACTGACTGTCTCGCAGGAAGCTAATATTGCTCGCCTGGGTATGGCGAAACTTCACGTTGTGGAACGCAATATCCTGATGATAAGCATCGCGCGCATAGGTAATGCCGTACGCTTGCGTCATTTCCTGCGCGGTCATGCCGTCAACCAGAATACTTTTCTTCGCTGCCGTACCGTCCACGGAGACGTTTTCCACGGTCACGTTGCGGAACTGCGCAGGCTCGGCCGCTGGCGTGGTGTCGTTAACATCCGCGCTGTATTTAATAGTGAAAATAAAGGGTTCTTTCGCCAGGTCTTTCATGGCGTTATTACGGAATACCACTTCACGTGCGCCGCCACCGTAATAAGGGCGACTTTTCATGCGCAGGCCGATATCGGTCAGGTACATCACGTTATCTTCGGCGATAATTTTTTCTATCCACGCGCCGGTATGACTACCGGTTACCACTGCGCCGTGCGCTTTGCGGAAATAGTTGTTAAAGATCCACGCGCCGCTTTGCGCCTTCTGAGCAAAAGTTTCCACGCCTTTCCCGTAGCCCGCGGCGAAATTCATGCCGTCATCGCCGGTATCAAAGAAGTTGTTAAACACCAGGCCATGCTGACTGTTGCCCAGCTCAATGCCGTCGGCGTTATTACCGTCGAAAGTTTTATGGCTCAGCGCATTGAAGGCGAGATTCTCCGACTCCAGCACCATAATGCCGTGGAAGGCCGGATTCAGGATGGTAAGACCTTCCAGATAAAGATTGCGCACGCCGCGCAGCGTCATCAGGCTAGAACGACGGTTTTTATACGCGCTATCGCGGTCCATGCCTTCCGCTACCGCCTGCTCGGTCTGATTTTTTGCCAGTACGCCATCTTCCCCGACTTTCTTCGCATTGCTGGCGCGATACTGCGGCAGGGTATTGCCCAGTTCATCCACTATCGATTCCGCCCCGCCCGCCTTCACGCCGCGCGTCCAGCCGTTGCCATCAACGGTACCCTTACCGACCAGACGAATATTCTGGAAGGTTCCCGCATGCGAGCTACCGCGATCGTTCGCTTCCAGTGCGTTAATCAGCGACGGTGGGCGCTTCGGCAACGGATTATCGGTGTAGGGATAGAGGAAATAACCTTTGCTCATCGGGTAGTCTGCCGGATTATCCGAGCCCAGCAGGGTTGCCCCTTCGGCGATTTCCAGCGTCATGTCGCTGTGCAGGAACAGGGCGCCGGTTTTAAAGACGCCATCGCGAATCGTCACCTTACACCCCTGGGGATAAGCAGCAAGCGTGCAGCTGTCGATCGCCTTTTGTAACGCCGTCGTGTTCAGCGTTTTGCCATCGCCTATCGCCCCCACGCTTTTCACATCAATCACGTGCGGTGTTTTGGTCGTACGCAGCGTTATTGGCTGGCTGTCAGCAGACTCTTTTCCATCGGCATAGACGGCGCGAACCGTGAAGCGATACTGCGTATCGGCCTTCAGGCCATCGGCGGTGAAACTGCGCAGATCCACCTTTTGCTGCCAGCCGTCATCCAGCGTTTGGTAAAAATTATCAATGTAGGGTTTAGCCGGCGAGTAAACGTCCTGGTTATCCCGCACGCTGCCCACAAACGTCCCGTCGCGGTAGATATGGTAATCGACCACCTTTTCTGCCTCGGCGAGCGGCTTTTCCCATACCAACACCGCGTGCGTATCATCGGCGGAGAGTACCGGCGACTGGACATTCTGTGGGGCCGCAGATCCCTCGCGCTGTGCCGCAGCGCTATTATCACAGCCGCTGAGCGCACCAGCGAAGACGATCGCCAAGGCTAACGCGATCCGGGAGTGTCTGAAGGTATTGTGCATGTTTAATTATCCTCTCAGTTACCCGCGGCATCAGGCAAAAAATACCGCGGCCATAGGCCGTTCTTTGCTAAAACGGCCCTCCTTTTATCAAATCAAAATAACTTTGCATATAAAATGAAACGCATTTTTATTTATTTTGTTAAGAAATAACTGAGAGTAAGGTCAAAATTCAACCCGTTAAGGCGCGGTGTGATAGCAGAATTGCGAGTGGGGTCACTCAAGATACGCGAATACGAGGATAGACAGAGCCCGCAGCAGTGCGTGCGGGCTCTGAGGGGTTAACTCTTGCCTGAGGTCCGGCGCTGTAGCTGGTCGCGCAGGTTTGGAGGCGTGCCTTTAATGGTCAGCGTGTCGGTCGCAGGGTCCCAGAAAATACGCTCACCCAGCAGCATGGCGTCGAAGTTAATCGTCAGGCCGCCGCCGCTGCCGGCAAATTTAGTCAGCTGACGCAGCGTGCTGCGATCCGCCGGGAAGCTCTCTTCCAGCTCGTAGCCTTTTTCGGCGGTAAACTCGCTGAAGCTCACTTCACTCACGCCAGACAGCTCTTTAGACAGCGATTCCAGCTCGATTTCTTCCCCAGCCTGCAGTTGTTCGTTGCAGTAGGCGTAAACCTGCTGACGCACGTTCTGACGTTCGTTTTTATCCAGCTCCGCTTCAGCGGCAAAATCGTCCAGCGCCTGCAGCAGGCCACGGTTCTGCACCTTGGCGTTAAGGCCCTCGCTGGCGCCGAGGAAGTCCATAAAGAAGTCGGCAACTTTGCGGCCGACGCGGCCTTTGAGGAAGGTCAGATAGCGGGTTGACTCCGGATTAGTTTCCCACTCGGTTAAATCAATACGCGCCACGATATCCGCGTGGTTAATGTCCAGGTAGTGGGTCGCGCTGATATCCAGCTGTTCGTTAACGCGCATACTGCTCAGGTTATTGAGCACCGCCACCAGCAGGTATTCCACCGCCAGATAACGATAGTGGCAAAACAGCACGATGCCGCCGTCGGCAAACGGATACTTCGCCAGTTCGTCACGCAGACGGCCGGTGGCCGCACGGCTGAACGCCAGGAAGTCTTCCTCGCCCTGACGCTGCAGTTTCAGCGCCTGCGCCAGCTCGCTTTCTTCAGTAAACAGGCCGTAGGCCTTGTTCTTTGCGCTGTACACCCGATGCAACTCTGCCATCATTTCTTCAACCGGCGCGGTTGGCTCCAGCAGCGTGTCGCGCAGCACCACGTCAAGGTTTTGCTCGTCGCGTTTGACGAGCTGATGCAAAGCAATCTGGTCGATATCCAGACTCATGTTAAACTCTCCTTAATGATCGGGTGTATTCAACCACCCCCGATGTCACTGTGCAACACGCACTTTACCGAGGTCGCGGCAGTATAATGCGCAAAGGATAACGCGTTACGCCGAAAAAAAGCGGAAAAAATGCTGCTGCTACGGTAATATACTGCCCTTTAATGAACAGACAGATTTCGATTTATGCCACAACAATCCCGCTATAGTGATGAACACGTAGAACAGCTGCTGAGCGAGCTGGCTAACGTGCTGGAACAACATAAAGCCCCGACCGACCTTTCGCTGATGGTTCTGGGTAATATGGTGACCAACCTGATTAACAGCAGCGTAGCTCCGGCTCAACGCCAGGCTATCGCACGTTCTTTTGCCCAGGCGCTGCAATCTTCCATTGATAGCGATCCTGCGCACTAAGGGTACAAGCAACAGTTTATGGTGACACATCGTCAGCCCTATCGAGAAAAAGTCTCCCAGATGGTTAGCTGGGGGCACTGGTTCGCCCTGTTCAACATGCTGTTGGCCATGGTGCTCGGTAGCCGCTATCTGTTTGTTGCCGACTGGCCGACAACGCTGGCCGGACGCGTTTTCTCCTACATCAGCCTTGTCGGGCACTTCAGCTTTCTGGTGTTCTCTGCCTACCTGCTGATACTGTTCCCCCTGACCTTTGTCGTCATGTCCCAGCGCCTGATGCGCTTCTTGTCCGCCATTCTGGCGACGGCGGGCATGACGCTGCTGCTTATCGATAGCGAGGTCTTTACCCGCTTCCACCTGCACCTTAATCCGGTGGTATGGGAGCTGGTGATCAACCCCGATCAAAACGAGACGGCCCGCGACTGGCAGCTCATGTTTATCAGCGTGCCGGTTATCCTGCTCGTAGAAATGCTCTTTGCAACCTGGAGCTGGCAGAAGCTACGCAGCCTGACGCGCCGCCGCCACTATGCGCGCCCGGTGGCATGGTTCTTCTTTGCGTCCTTTATTGCCTCGCACGTGATGTATATCTGGGCGGATGCGAACTTCTATCGCCCGATTACCATGCAGCGCGCTAACCTGCCGCTTTCCTATCCGATGACGGCCCGCCGCTTCCTGGAAAAACACGGTCTGCTCGACGCCCAGGACTACCAGCGCCGTCTGGTTGAACAGGGCGATCCTGAAGCCGTCACCGTACAATATCCGCTTAGCGATCTGCGCTTCCGCGATATGGGTGCCGGGCAGAACGTACTGCTGATTACCGTCGATGGCCTGAACTACTCACGGTTCGAAAAACAGATGCCATCGCTGGCGCATTTTGCCCACGATAACGTCAACTTTACCCAACATATGAGCGCCGGGAATACCGCCGATAACGGTCTCTTCGGACTGTTCTACGGTATTTCACCAACCTACATGGATGGCGTCCTGGCCGCGCGTATTCCCGCGGCGCTGATCAGCGCGCTGAACCAGCAGGGCTACCAGCTGGGGCTGTTCTCTTCCGACGGTTTTGAAAGCCCGATTTATCGTCAGGCGCTGCTGTCCGACTTCTCGCTGCCGCCGGGCAAAGCGCAGAACGATACGCAAACGGCGAACCAGTGGATTAACTGGCTGAAGAACAATGCCCAGGATGAGAACCGCTGGTTCTCGTGGGTATCGTTTAACGGCACCAGCGTCAGTAACGCGCAGGCAACCGATCAGCAGTACGGCCGCGCGGCCGCCCAGGTTGATGAACAAATTAGCCGCGTGCTGGACGCCCTGCGTGACTCAGGCAAGCTGAAGGATACGGTCGTCATTATTACCGCTGGCCACGGCGTCGCGCTGAACGGGCAGAATAATAGCTTCGAGTGGTCACGCGCGCAGCTTCAGGTTCCGCTGGTCATCCACTGGCCGGGCACACCGGCGCAGCGCATTGGTTTGCTGACCAACCATAAAGATATTATGACGACGCTGATGCAGCGCCTGCTGCACGTCAGTACGTCGGCCAACGAATACTCGCAGGGGCAGGACCTGTTCAGCGCAGCTCGCCGTCATAACTGGGTCACCTCAGCGGATAACGACTCGCTGGCCATTACGACCCCGACGATGAGCGTGGTGCTCGATCGTAACGGTCACTATAAAACCTGGACCGCCGAAGGCGAGCGCGTGCGTGACCAGAAAGCGCAGCTCAGCCTGCTGTTACAGGTGTTAACAGAGGAAAAACGCTTTATCGCTAACTGATTGATTAATTATGAATCAATCGGCAAGCCGACGACTTGCAATCAGCGATAAAAGCGGTAGTATGGCCTTCATGCGTCGGCACGTAGCGCAGCCTGGTAGCGCACCGTCATGGGGTGTCGGGGGTCGGAGGTTCAAATCCTCTCGTGCCGACCAAAAAGACCATATAAACCAGCCTCTTGAGGCTGGTTTTTTTATGGCTGCTTTATGTGCGGGGTGAAACTGGGGTGAAAGTGGGGAGTAATGCCGTCAATTTAACGCCCGTATTTCACTTCACTCGCAACAAATCGCTGTACCTTGTCGTGTACCGTGGCGACAACATTTCTCTCTTCATTTGCCAATTCTGTTGAATACCCTGCCCCGCAAAATACAGCGTCCCTCGCCCATCTTTTGCATTGATGTGATCCAGAACCTCCATTAACTTTTCACTACCCGCGCGCGGGGCGATCTCATCAAACAGGTTCAGCTGCGCCACCCCCTGGCTGAAGAAGTCGCCAAGCATCACCCCGGCTTTCTGAAAGCGGTGACCGTCGCGCCAGATTTTATCTAAACAGCGTGTGGCCGCATTGATGATGTCCCTGCTGTCCTGTGTCGGCGTCAATAATTTAACCGAAGAGCTGTTGCCGTAGTATGGCTCGTTAAGTGCAAATGGCGACGTTTTGACGAAAGCGGAAATAAACCTGCAGTACTGATGCTCGCTACGTAATTTCTCCGCTGCGCGTGCTGCGTAGCTACAGATTGCCTGCCGCATCTGTTCGTACTCTGTGACGCGGTCGCCAAACGAGCGGGAGCAGACGATCTCCTGTTTTGCTGGGGCAAATTCCTCAAGTTCGAGGCAAGGCTCACCGCGCAACTCGCGTACCGTTCTCTCCAATACCACGTTGAAATGTTTGCGGATTGTCCAGGTGCTTTGCTCTGAAAGCTCCAGGGCGTTTTTGATACCCATTGCATTGAGCTTTTTACTGATGCGCCTACCGACGCCCCAGACATCTTCAACGGGCACCAACGCAAGCAAACGGCGCTGCCGCTCGACGTTCGACAAGTCAACGACACCGCCAGTCTGTCTCTGCCACTTTTTGGCGGCGTGATTCGCCAGCTTGGCCAGCGTTTTTGTCTGCGCTATTCCGACCCCCACGGTCAGGTGCGTGCGTTGCAATACGGTCGCGCGGATCTCTTTGCCAAATGCCGTCAGATCACGGCAGTTACGCACGCCGGTAATATCGCAGAATGCCTCGTCGATACTGTAAATTTCGACGCGGGGACTCATCTCCTCAAGCGTCGTCATCACCCGATGAGACATGTCAGCATACAATTCATAGTTGCTACTGAAGCAGACCACACCAGCGCGCCGGAACAGATCCCTTTGCTTGAAATACGGCTCCCCCATTGTGATGCCTGCGGCCTTCGCCTCTGCTGACCTCGCGATCACGCAGCCGTCGTTATTCGAAAGAACGACCACCGGCCGACCTTTCAAATCCGGCCTGAATACAGTCTCGCAGGAGGCGTAGAACGAATTCACATCACAGAGCGCAAACATATCAACTGGCAGCTTTCACGATGAAAGTCACAACGCCGAACACGTCCAGCGTCTCTTCACTGCCAACGATGATCGGAGAGTAAGCGCTGTTCATCGGGTTTAACTGAACAGTCGGACGAAGCTGCAGGCGCTTCACAGTGAACTCCCCCTCCACCGCGGCGATAACGATATCGCCGTGCTCAGCCGTTTTCGAACTGTCCACAACCAGCAAATCACCATCACTTATCCCAGCTTCTATCATTGAATCGCCGGACGCTTTCACAAAATAGGTAGCGCTGGGGTGCTGGATAAGCAGCTCATTCAAATCAATACGTTGTTCCACGTAATCAGCTGCGGGCGAAGGAAAACCGCAAGGAACCCGATCACTGAACAGCGGCAGCGTGACAATCTCACGCAGTTCTACTGGTGAATAAAACTTCATAATGAACTCACTCATATTGACACTGTTTATACATGGGTCTTCCCTTGTTGTGGTGGCTGAAGGCATGATAATGGTGTATTTAATCGCCAGAGGTCACCGCCATGGACGAAAAGTCCCTCTACGCTCATATTCTCAACCTGTCCGATCCGTGGCAGGTAAAGTCCCTTTCTCTCGATGAAAATGCCGGTTCTGTTACTGTCACTATTGAGATCGCTGAAAACACCCGGCTAGCCTGTCCGACCTGCGGTAAATCCTGTTCTGTTCACGATCACCGTCATCGTAAATGGCGCCATCTTGATACCTGCCAGTTCACCACTATTGTTGAAGCCGATGTTCCACGAATTATGTGTCCGGAGCATGGCTGCCTGACGTTGCCTGTTCCGTGGGCTGGCCCCGGAAGCCGGTATACGTTGCTATTCGAATCGTTCGTTCTCTCATGGCTGAAAATCAGCACCGTTGATGCTGTCAGGAAGCAACTTAAGCTCAGTTGGAATGCGGTTGACGGCATTATGACCCGGGCAGTTAAGCGAGGTCTTGCCCGGATAAAAAAGCCATTATCCGCCCGTCATATGAATGTGGATGAGGTCGCCTTTAAAAAAGGACATCGTTACATAACGGTGATCTCCGATCGCGATGGTCGGGCGCTGGCCTTAACGGATGATCGCGGCACAGAGAGTCTTGCCGGCTATCTTCGCACGCTCACTGATGGGCAGTTGCTGGCTATCAAAACGCTCTCAATGGACATGAACGCGGGCTATATAAGAGCAGCGCGTATCCACTTACCCAGTGCGGTTGAGAAAATCGCCTTTGACCGCTTCCATGTGGCGAAGCAACTGGGCGAGGTAGTTGATAAAACCCGTCAGAATGAACATCCGCACCTCCCTGTTGAAAGCCGACACCAGGCAAAAGGAACCCGCTTCCTGTGGCAGTACAGCGATAAGTGGATGACCGAATCCCGGCAGGAAAAGCTGATGTGGCTGCGTGCACAGATGAAGCTGACGAGCCAGTGCTGGGCGCTGAAAGAGCTGGCAAAGGATATCTGGAACAGGCCATGGAGCGAGGAAAGACGGAGTGACTGGCAGAGATGGTTGGCGCTGGCGGCTAACAGTGACGTTCCCATGATGAAAAATGCCGCGAAAACGATAGGAAAAAGGCTGTACGGGATCCTGAATGCGATGCGACACAGTGTCTCAAACGGAAATGCGGAGGCACTTAACAGCAAGATCAGGCTGCTGAGGATAAAAGCCAGGGGATACCGAAACCGGGAGCGCTTTAAACTGGGGGTGATGTTCCACTACGGAAAGCTGAATATGGCGTTCTGAGCCTTCCCACCATGATCGGGGAAGACCCTTGTTTATACATACAAACACCTTTCCAAGCCAGCAGTGGTGCGGTTTATAGCGTTTTAGTAGCGGTGTCATGGGGTGTCGGGGGTCGGAGGTTCAAATCCTCTCGTGCCGACCAAAAAGTCAAAAAAAACCAGCCATCATGGCTGGTTTTTTTATGCCTGATCTTCAGGCTTAACGTGTATGCGTCATTAACCATGCAATCGCAATACAGCCAATTGCAAATATCAATACCAGACACAGCAGCGCTAAAATATAGAGTATTTTTCTGAACATTGTTTTATTGACTAAAAGGGAGAATCTGCGCATTCACCACCTGGTAATCTTTATTTTTATCAATGACGACTCTAATCATCCATTTCCCTTTAACATAATCGCTTTCGCCATAAGGCTGATACTTATGGTTTAATAAATAATCCAGAGCAACGTTAGCACGCATTCCTAATATTGTTTCGGCATCCCCCCGGACTTCACCAATGGCAACTGGCTTAGCTTTTGCAGCAGCCGCCTGATTCTGCGCTTTGGTTTTGTGAATATCACAGCCGTGCCCATCATTCATTTGCGTACAGCCAGATTTATCCAGCTGTTTGCGATATCCCTCGCTGATGGCCTGCGCGGTGAATGTGACGGAGAGAATAAGACCAGCTAAAATTATTTTTTTCATTACCAATGACCTCGGGAACCTGATTGAGCAGCGCCGCCGCCGATATGATTATCACCACCTAAACCATGCGCACTAGTAGAATTAGCCGCATTATTTCCACCGTTGCCCGTACCGTGTTCAACGCCGGAATTCATCCCGCCATGGTCGCCCCCTCTTCTTAACGGCTGATTGAATGCGCCATTGAAGGGTACCGCAACCTGAGCGTCAGGGGGGAGCGAACCCGCCTTCACAATGCCGTTTGGGGTCTGAATTAAAGCCTCAGAATGCAGGCTGGAGACGGCAACGTTGATAGTCCCAGGGTTTATCTGCGGCGTCAGATTTAAATGACCTTTCACGCCATAGTGATTAACTTGTTGAGCATGGAGCAGCGCCTGCTGCATTTGGTAGCCTTTTATTTGTTGTGCGGTCAATTCACTTTCAGTGACGCCGCGCCACACGCTACCATCCGACATTTTTACAGAATAAGAACCATCCTGAGCCTCATTGACGACCTCACTATGACTAAAATCTACCGTCGCAGAAACAGACGCAGAAATAAAAGAGAGAACAACAATTAACTTTTTCACCATTTAACCTTTAACTATGACAACAAACCATATCAAATAAAACGCCTACCCTTTCGGATAGCGATAATGCTTTTTTAAAATTATTAATATTTATCGGTTACTGATTAAAACCAGCTTACCTTTTACTAACAACGTTGGTCAGATATCAATGTAAAAACAATAAATATGGCCAACTCGTTAACAACCCACATACATCAACATCAAACGCATTAATACGTAAAACGAGCATGGCGATTCCGCGCAGATAAATATCGCGCTCATGTTCGGTAATGCAAATGACGTAGGCGCGGCAATGTAGCAATATGTGCTGTGATACACCAATGAAACTTTTTCACGGTGCAACTATCTCTTTTTTTGATCGGGGATATCATCGACTATGATGATTTATGCAGAGGAATTTATTTTATGGATATTTTCTCAGCTCACCGTCAGCGGCATCGACGTGCGCAACAGGTAAGGCCCCTTGCCCGCCAATGAGATAAAAAACCAAGCATAAGGCAGAAATCGATATATAGAACTATTCCTAATGCAAAATTTGGTAAAAGACGATTATCATTCATCCCAGGAATGATATTATCTCCCGGTTGCAAACTGATAAAAAGGATGAACAGTGAAAAACGCACATAAGCTTGCCGCATCATTACTCGCCATCGCCTGCGTCTCCAGCAGCGCGTGGGCTGCTGAACAGCCGCTGGAAAAAATTGCCCCTTACCCGCAGGCTGAGAAAGGCATGAAGCGCCAGGTGATTCAGCTACCGGCGCAGAAAGATGAGTCTGCCTATAAGGTAGAACTGTTGATTGGTAAAACGCTGGAAGTCGACTGCAACCAACATCGCCTGGGCGGCGAACTGGAAAGCAAAACGCTGGAAGGCTGGGGCTACGACTATTACGTAGTTGAAAAAATCAGCGGCCCGGCGTCAACCATGATGGCCTGCCCGAACCAGGAAAAAACCAAGAAATTCATCACCGCTTCGCTAGGCGATGACGCTATGCTGCGCTACAACAGCAAGCTGCCGATCGTGGTCTACGCGCCAGAGAATGTCGAAGTCAAATATCGCATCTGGCAGGCTCAGGAAACGGTGCATAACGCCGAAGTGCGTTAATCTCCCCCTGACGGGCTTGAGGTGACAATAAAAAAACCGGCATTCGCCGGTTTTTTTATCTCTCGTGACCAGAAATTACGCCGCGGGTCATGTTCATACCTTACAGCGCAATATCCGCAATCTCTTTCACCGGTACCGCCTTCGGCGCGGTCTGAACGGCCGGGACAGGATCCGCCTCGCGAACGCCTTCATGACGCAGGCCCAGCACTTCACTGGTATAGGCCAGCGTTTTATCAATCAGATGCGGATTCTCAGTTAACGTTGAGCCATAGGTTGGCACAACCTGGCGAATCTTCGTCTGCCACTCTGCGGTCTGCATTTTATCCTTAAACACTTTTTCCATCAGCTCAAGCATTATCGGCGCAGCGGTCGACGCCCCCGGCGATGCGCCGAGCAGTGCGGCAACGGTCCCTTCATCGTCGCTGACAACTTCAGTCCCCAGACGCAGCACGCCGCCAATCCGCGCGTCACGTTTGATTATCTGCACACGCTGGCCCGCCTGCCACAGGCGCCAGTCCTGTTTTTTCGCCATCGGATAGTAGGCACGCAGCGCCGCATGGCGGTCCTTATCTTTCTGTAGCACCTGGCTGACCAGATATTTAACCAGATCGAAGTTATCCAGCCCGACGTTAAGCATCGGCAGAATGTTGGATTTATTGGTCGAGGCCAGCAGGTCCCACAGCGATCCATTTTTCAGAAAACGCGTTGAGAAGGTCGCGAATGGCCCAAACAACACCACGCGCTTACCATCAATAATACGGGTATCAATGTGCGGCACCGACATTGGCGGCGCACCAACATCAGCCTGACCATAAACTTTCGCCAGGTGATGGTTCACCACGTCCGGGTTTTCGCACACCAGGAACTGGCCGCCAACCGGGAAACCCGCGTACTCTTTGGCCTGTGGAATTTTGGTCTGCTGCAGCAGTTTCAACGCAGCACCGCCCGCACCAATAAAGATAAACTTCGCCTTAATGGTGCGTTTCTCATGGCTATTGTTGGCATCAGATACCGTCACGCTCCAGCTGTTATCGGCGTTACGACGGAAACGACGCACCACGGTGTTCAGCTGTAGGGAAAAGCGATCGCGCTTTTTCAGTGCGTTGATCAGCTGGCGGGTAATTTCGCCATAGTTGACGTCAGTGCCGGCTTCGGTACGAGTCGCCGCAATTTTCTGCTGCGGATCGCGTCCTTCCATCACCAGCGGAGCCCACGCCTTGATCTGCTCGTGGTCTTCGGAATAGCGCATGCCGTTAAACAGCGGGCTCTTCTGCAGCGCGCGATAGCGGGCGCGCAGGAAATTAACGTTGTCATCGCCCCACACAAAGCTCATGTGCGGCACGGTATTAATAAAACTTTTCGGCTGCGTCAGCACGCCTCGCGTCACCTGGTGGGCCCAGAATTGACGCGAGATCTGGAAGGCTTCGTTGATATCAATGGCTTTTTCGATGCTGACGGAGCCGTCCGCTTTTTGTGGGGTATAGTTGAGTTCCATCAGCGCCGAATGCCCGGTTCCGGCGTTGTTCCAGCCGTTTGAGCTCTCTTCCGCCACGCTCTCCATCTGCTCAACCATGGTAATCGACCAGTCTGGCTCCAGTTCCTCCAGCCATGTACCCAGCGTAGCGCTCATAATTCCGCCACCGATCAGCAATACATCTGTCTCATGCACCGCACGAGTCTTCGCCTTATTCGCCACAGAAGTCTTCTCGGTACCCGATTTCTGTGAGTTGGGTACAGCTATGTTTTTTTTCATCGTAGGGGGCCTTACTTGACTTTCGAGTTGTTACACGCAGGTAAAAACATCCGTACGGTTACGTTACCACCAGGGCGGGTAAATTTAAATATTGTTTAAAATTTAAGTTGAGTTTTGAGATCTGTTATTAAAATGTTTAATAAATGTGTACAGAAAATGAGATTTGGTACTAGTAGAATGTGACGGGAAGCGGTATTATTCTCCCCTTTGTGATGGTACGCACGCAAGCTGTGGCTTATAGAAAACCGGCCATCGATAACCTGCGAACACCCTATGTCAAACACCTCATCCCTGAGCGTTCTGCGCTCACCGTCGCTGTTTACGCGCGAAGTGCTCGCTGGCGTCATCACCGCGCTGGCATTAATTCCTGAAGTGATCTCGTTTTCGGTCATTGCCGGCGTTGACCCCAAGGTCAGCCTGATCGCCTCGGTCGTCCTGTGCCTGAGTATGTCGTTTCTCGGCGGCCGCCCGGCGATGGTCACTGCTGCCGCGGGCTCAGTGGCGCTGGTGATCGGCCCGATGGTGCATGCGCACGGCGTGGCGTACATTCTACCGGCGGTGCTGCTGGCTGGCATCATTCAAATTTTATTTGCCCTTTGCGGTATGGCGAAGCTGATGCGTTTTATCCCGCATGCGGTGATGACCGGCTTCGTGAATGCGCTGGGCATTCTGATCTTTTTTGCTCAGGTTCCGCACTTCTGGAGTCGGAATCCGCTTATCGTTGCGCTGTTTGTCGCCACGATGCTTATCGTCCTGTGGCTACCGCGCGTGATGAAAAGCATCCCTTCCCCACTGGTCGCCATCGCGCTGCTGACTCTGTTTACCGTCACCAGCGGGCAAATTCTGCCAACCGTCGGTGATGAAGGCTCAATGAGCGGCGGCCTGCCGGGTCTGACTCAGTGGCAGGTACCGTTGGACCTCAACACCCTGAAAATTATCTGGCCCTGCGCCCTGAGCATCGCCTTCGTCGGGCTGATGGAATCGCTGCTGACCGCTAAACTGGTGGACGATCTCAGCGCGACACCGTCAAACAAAACGCGGGAAAGCGCCGGTCTGGGCATCGCTAATATCCTGGCCGGCTGCTACGGCGGTATTGCCGGCTGCGCCATGATCGGTCAGACCATCGTTAACGTTGAAATGGGGAGAGCCCGCAGCCGAATTTCCACCGTTGCGGCGGCGCTGGTGCTGTTGCTGCTGGTCACCGCGCTCAGCGAAGTGATGGCAAAAATACCGATGTCGGTGCTGGCTGGCATTATGGTGATTGTGGCATTTAAGACGTTCAACTGGCCAAGCCTCCAGCCGGCGTCGCTGAAGCGGACGCCGTGGCCGGAAACGCTGGTGATGCTGGTGACCGTCGCGGCGACGGTCAGTACCGGAAACCTGGCCATTGGCGTGCTGGCCGGTATTATAATGATGGTGCTGGTGCCTGCACGCCTGAAACAGCGGGCGAAGCTTAAAGCAGAAACACCGTCGCCAACCCCAGAAAAATAAAGAACCCGCCGGTATCGGTGATGGCGGTAATCATCACGCTCGAGCCGACCGCCGGGTCGCGCCCGAGCTTCGCCATGATCATCGGGATCAACACCCCCATGATTGAGGCCACCAGCAGGTTAAGGATCATCGCCAGCGTCATCACGCCGCCGAGCGCCAGATCGTCGTACAACAGCCAGGTGACAGTGCCCATAATGCCGCCCCAGACGATACCGTTAATCAGCGCGACTCCCATTTCACGCAGGATCAGAAACGAAAAGTTCCCCGGCTGAATATGCTGAAGGGCCAGCGCACGAACGATCATTGTGATGGTCTGGTTACCGGTATTACCGCCTATCCCGGCAACAATCGGCATCAACGACGCCAGCGCCACCAGCTGAGAAATGGTGTGTTCAAAACCGTCAATCACCCGCGAGGCAATAAACGCCGTACACAGGTTAATCGCCAGCCACGCCCAGCGGGTTTTTACCGCTTTGGTCACTGGCGCAAAGACATCTTCCTCGCTGCTCAGACCGCCCATTCGACGCAGGTCGCTGTCGGTTTCCTCATACACGACGTCAACGATCTCATCGATGGTCAGACGCCCCATCAGCTTGCCATGGGTATCAATGACCGCGGCGCTGATCAGGTTGTCACGTTCGAAGGTACGGGCAACAATTTCCGATTTTTCTTCCGGGTGAAAAGCCACCGGATCGGGCTCCATCACCTCGTGAACGTGTTTATCGGCCGAGTTGAGCAAAATTGTTTTCAGCTCCAGCTCGCCAATCAGGGTCTGATCGCGCTGCACGACGAACAGTTTATCGGTGTTTTCCGGCATTTTGCCCAACCGACGCAGGAAGCGCTGTACCGAGGCCAACGTGACGTCCGGGCGAATAGTGATCACCTCGAACTCCATAATTGACCCCACCTGGTCGTGGGCATAGTTCATTACCTGATGCACACGCGCGCGTTCCGCTGGCGACATCGACGCCAGCAGACGTCCGGTCAGGTCACGCGGCAGGTGCTGCACCAGGTAGATTTGTTCGTCAATATCCAGCGTTTGCAGTGCATCGAGCAACGCCCGGTCGCTCATATCCTCAATGAGGTCGTCCCAGACGTTCTCCGATGCTTCCAGCAGCACTTTCCCGCGGCGGTCATCTTCGACCATATTCCACAGCGCATGGCGTTCTTCGGACGGCAGCGCTTCCAGCGTATCGGCAAGATCCGGCGGCGGCAGATGCGCCACCAGCGCGCCGACTTCCGCCAGGTCGTCAGCCAGCGTGCCTTCATCGTACTGCTCTGCAAGCGTCAGCTTGCCCAGCAGCGCGGAAGTGACGGCTTTATCGGTGGTTAACAGCCAAATCAGGCGCTGACGCTCTTCATCACGCAAACGGGCGCTGTTCTTTTTCAACAGTGGCATGAATAATCCTTATTCGTGGGACATCGCCCGGACGGATCGCCGGGCGAATTAAGCATAGCGCGCAGAGATGTAAAAAAGTTTAAACGGGCCGTTCGGACGCTGAAAAAAGCGGCAGAACGGTTAAAAAAATCAGGCGGTACGAGCCACCGCGTCGCGGGAAGCCCGCTCGCGCTCCTCGCCGACCAGCTCACTGAGCTGACCGTTGCGCATTTCCAGCAACCGATCGGCGTGAATAAAGTAATGGTCGTCGTGGCTGATGGCGAAAATCGTTTTCCCCATCTGCTGCATTAACGGCAGCAATACCTGATAGAACTCGCGGCGGAAATGCGGATCCTGATCGGCGGCCCATTCATCAAGCATAATGATGTCGCGCTCTTCCGCCAGCGCCAGCAGCAGCGCCACGCGTTTCTTCTGTCCTTTGGACAGCTTCAGGTCAAGAATGCGCCCGCCTTCCAGCGCCACTTTATGTGTCATCTGCAGCTGAGCCAGCCATTTATCGACCAGCGCCGGATCGGCAACCTGGCCTTCCGGCCCCAGCAGTTGATCAAACAGCCAGACGTCGGTGAATACCGCCGAGAACAGCTTCCGGTAGTCTTCCGGTTTATCGGCCGCCAGCGGCTGGCCGTCCAGCAGGATCTGCCCGGACACCGGCTGATAAAGTCCGGTCAACAGCATCGCCAGCGTCGACTTGCCGCTGCCGTTACCACCAATCAAGAACACCAGCTCACCGCGCTTGAGCGTCAGATTCAGCGGACCCACCGCAAACGTGTTGTCTTCATAGTGGAAAGTGACGTCACGCAGTTCTAGCGTCTGCCAGTTCGGGTGGGCCGTGGGCTGCGGGAAGGACTCCCTGAACGGCGCCAGCGCGAACTTATTCAGCTTGTTAAAGGCCACCTGTGCGCTCAGCAGCGTAGGCAACGCCCCCACCGCCGACAACAGCGGCGTGCGCAGGAACAGCAGCGTCAGTGAATAAGTGGCAGCGACGTTGGTATCGGCCCAGCCGAGACTGTTCGCCATCCAGAACACCAGGCCAATGGCGCCCAGCATCATAATGTTCGACCAGTTAACAGCGCTCAGGTGGAACGTGTCGGCGCGCACAATATGATGACGATAGTCCTGAGCATTCGGCGTGAATTTTTTCTCAAACACGTACTCCGCGCGTTCACGATTGAGGGTCAGCTCTTTGCGCCCTTCCAGCACCGTCTGATAATCGTTATACAGCCGGTCTTCGGTTTCGCGCAGCGTCGCCATATGGCGATACACCCGCGCCACCAGCATGAAGCCGCCCCAGATGGTCAGCGCCATCCACAGCGCGGTGATCAGCAGCATTTTCGTCGACAGCATGGCCAGGTAGGCCGCCGAGCCAACGGTCAGGATAATGCCCTGCACCAGCTCCGGCAGGCGCACAAAGGCAATGGTGATGGCACGGATATCGCTGGTCAGGCCTGCCAGCAGCGAGGCGCTGCCGAGCTTCTCTACGCGCTCGACCTGCGTGTCGAGGATCCGTTTGATAAACTCGCGGCGCAGGCGATAGACAAAATGGTGGCCCAGGGTCGTCAGCGCGAGCTGCGAGCCCAGGGTGACCGCCATCAGCAGCAACAGCAGGCCGAGAAATTCTGGCAGTACGGCGAGCGTCGTGTCGACCGTCTCAATCAGACGTACGTTGATGAAGGCGATAAGCCCGATACCGAGTGCGGCGCTCAGCAGGCTCAGGGCGATAACGCCGATAAAGGGCCAGCGATACTGACGCCAGACAAGTAACAGAAGTTCCATAACAGCAACCAGAGCAATCAAAACAGCCAGCAGTGTAAACTGCTGAGCTACCACATCAAGAATAATTCTTATTTTTATTCGTTATCATGCGGCGCGGCGGAAGGTCAGGTTATAGCGCCACGGTCCAACCTGCGGATGACAACCTTCTTTCAGCGGCAGAATCGCGTGATAGAACAGCCGTGATTCACCGCCCCACACCACCACGTCACCGTGCTCGAGCAGCACCCGTCGCAGCGGATCGCTGCGCCGTAAGCCGCCAAACTGAAACACGACGGGCAGCCCAAGCGAGACCGAGACGATCGGTGCATCCAGGCGCGCTTCGTCTTTATCCTGGTGCAGCGACAATTTGGCCCCCGGCTGATAGCGGTTAATCAGGCAAGCGTCCGGGTCAAAGCCTCGGTAACCGGCGCGTTCCGCCGCCGCCTGTGCAAGCTGGCGAAAGCACGCGGGCATCGCCGGCCAGGATCGGCCGCTGAGCGGATCGACCGACGCATAACAGTAGCCATGGCGATCGGTGCTCCAGCCTAGCGGCCCGCAGTTAGTCATCGCCACCGACATGGTGTAACCGCCCGGCGTCACCATATGGCGAAACGGCGAGACGGCGGCCACCTGTTCAATCGCAGCTAACAATACCGTGCTGTGCTCGCGCGCCAGCCGACGCACAATCATCGCGCCGGGTGCCAGCGGCTCTGACCATGGCGTCTCTTCGGCAAATAAATCTAACATTCCCCCTCCTCAGCTTTTTCCCGCTGCAACAGCCGGGCTTTGCGCGTCGCCCCCCAGCGGTAGCCTGACAGACTGCCGTCGCCGCGAACGACCCGGTGACAGGGCACCAGAATGGCCAGCCGATTGGCCGCACAGGCGCTGGCAACCGCACGCACCGCTTTGGGCCTGCCGATAGCGGCCGCTACCTGCTGGTAGCTTCGGGTTTCACCGGCAGGAATCGCGCGCAGCGCCTGCCAGACCTGCTGCTGAAACGCGGTGCCGCGAATATCCAGCGGCAGGTTGAGCGCCGCAGCATGAGGCTCAAGGCTGGCAATCACGGCACGGGTTTGCTCGCTGACCAGCGCATCGCCCTCCAGCAGCTCGGCGGCAGGAAAACTGTGCTGTAGTTCGGCCAGCAGCCCGGCATCATCATCGCCAAGCAGTACGGCGCACACGCCGCGCTCGCTCAGCGCGACCAGGCAGCGCCCCAGTGAACACTCACCGACGGTATAGTGAATCTGCGCCGCTTTGCCACCCTGACGTCGCGCGCGCGCCGTCATTCCCAGCAGTGCATCGGCATGGCGATAGTAACTGCTGCTTGACGGAAACCCTGCGGCCAGCACCGCCTGCGTGACCGGCTCCCCCTCACGCAGGGCCTCGCGCAGCCGGTTCGCCCGCCAGGCCTGCTGCCAGGCTTTTGGCGTCAGGCCGGTTATGGACTTAAATAAGCGATGAAAGTGGTATGGGCTAACCGCCACAGCCTGTGCCAGTGCCTCAAGCGTGACCGGGCTGTCCTGCTCCAGCAGCCGACAGGCGCGGGCCACTTTGGCTATATTTTGCTGTTCAGGAGAAAGGCGGTCGGGCTGGCAGCGTTTGCAGGGGCGGAAACCGCCCGCCAGCGCGGCGCTGGCGTCGCGATAGAAACGTACGTTCTGGCGCAGCGCATGGCGCGCGCGGCAGGACGGACGGCAAAAGATGCCGGTGGTCAGTACGGCAAACACGAACTGACCGTCGGCCTGAACATCGCGATCGAGAACCGCCTGCCAGCGCGCCTCGTCGGTATAGAGAGAATGAATAGTCATTGCGGGCTCCTCCTCTTAGTGTAATCGTCACCGTGCCAGAAAGGAGGCATTAAAAAACCCGCAATCTTGCTTTTTAATTTTTGCCGCTGACCAGGAAAGCGCGGAACTGTGGTGACATCCAGGTGGTGAAACCGTCGCCTTCTTTCATAATCATATACACAGCCAGCCCCTGCTCGCGCACCACCTGCTGGGCCTTTTCGGTACCCAGCACCATCAGGCCAGTATCCCAGCCATCGGCTTCCAGCGCGGTCGGCGCGATCACGGTGACGGACACCAGCTTGTGAGTAATCGGCCGCCCGGTTTGCGGGTCGATTACGTGTGAGATCCGCTGGCCGTCAAGCTCGTAATAGTTGCGGTAGCTTCCGGAGGTGCTGATACCGTGGCCGTTAATATCGACGATCGCCTGGACCGCGTTCTCACGGTCGGTCGGTTTCTGAATAGCCACGCGCCACGGCTGACCGTCGCCGTTCATCCCACGGCTCACCAGCGCCCCACCAACGGAGACCAGATAACGCGAGATGCCTTCTTCCGCCATCAGGCGCGCCAGATGATCGGCGGCGTAACCCTCGCCTACGGTAGAGAGATCGACGTACAGATCCGGGATCGATTTTTGTAAATACTGCCGATCCGCGCGGTTGATCACCGTCAGTTTGTCCAGCCCGGTGCGCGCTTTAGCGGCGTCAATCTGCGCCTGGGTCGGCGTACTCACCGGCTGTTTATCCGGACCAAAGCCCCAGAGGTTGACCAGCGGCCCAACGGTGATATCCATTGCGCCAGCGGTTTTACGCCCGATACGCAGTGATTCCGTCACGATATCGGCCATGGCTTCGCTCACCGGCCACGGCGTCGTGCTCTGCGAGTGGTTGAAGCGCATCAGCGCCGAGTCGTTCTTCCAGGTCGACAACAGACGGTCATCGCCGTCCAGCTGCGTCTGCACCTTGTTGCGCAGCGCTTCGGCCCGGTCTTTATCAATCCCCACCACGCTCACCCGCCAGAAGGTGCCCATGGTTTTCCCTTCCAGTACGGTCGCCGTCGCTTTTGGCGCAGCCGGCTCGCTGGCGTTATCGCAGCCCGTCAGTACTATTGCGACGCTCAATAGCGCCATGCGTAAAAAAGTCATTTCCATCCGTTATTACCCTCCTGCAATCGGCGCAAGAGTACACTAATTTGTGGTGTTCAGGCATAAAAAAAGGGGCCAAAGGCCCCTTATGCAACGGTGTTATCAGTATTAGAACTGGTAAACCATACCCAGTGCAACAACGTTGTCGGTAGAGATACCGGCTGACTGAGTGAAGTCGTTTTTGTCCAGCAGGTTGATTTTGTAGTCAACGTAGGTGGACATGTTTTTGTTGAAGTAGTAAGTCGCGCCCAGGTCGATGTATTTCAGCAGATCCTGGTCACCGTAGTTCACTACGCCGTTATTGATGTTTTTACCTTTAGACTGCAGGTAAGCAATGGACGGACGCAGACCGAAGTCGAACTGGTACTGTGCAACCACTTCAAAGTTCTGTGCTTTGTCAGCAAAACCGTAAACGCCAGCGTTCGGGGAACCACCGAAACGAGTTGCGTTGTAGGTCTGGGTGTACTGCGTTGCCAGATAGACGTTGTTCGCGTCATATTTCAGGCCAGCAGAGTAGGTTTCAGCGCGATCGCCGCTACCGTAGATTTTGCTGGTGCTAGTCACGTTACCAGCAGCATCGGTGGTGTTGAAGGTGCTGGTGTTCTGCTCAGTAGTACGTTTGGAGGAGGAGATTGCACCACCAACGCTGAAGCCTGCACCGATATCATAAGTGATAGAACCGCCGAAACCGTCGCCGTTCTGTTTCAGAGCCTGACGACCGTTAGCCGTTGCGCCTTCACCTGATACGCTGCCGTTTTTACCCTGATACTGCAGAGCAAAGTTCAGACCGTCAACCAGACCGAAGAAGTCGGTGTTACGGTAGGTTGCAACGCCGTTCGCACGGGATTGCATGAAGTTGTCAGAACCGTAGGTGTCGCCGCCGAATTCCGGCAGAACGTCGGTCCAGGAGGTCACGTCGTAAACAACGCCGTAGTTACGACCGTAGTCGAAAGAACCAGCGTCAGCAACACGGATACCCGCGAAGCCTACACGGGTCCAGGCCTGGTCAGAAGAACCTTCAGTGTTGTTCGCCTGAACGTTGTATTCCCACTGGCCGTAACCGGTCAGCTGGTCGTTAACCTGAGTTTCGCCTTTGAAGCCCAGACGAACGTAGGATTGGTCGCCGTCAGAACCGTTGTCGCTGGAGAAGTAGTGCAGGCCATCGACTTTACCGTACAGATCTAATTTGTTGCCATCTTTGTTATAAATTTCAGCCGCATTTGCTGCGCCCGCTACCAGCAGAGCCGGTACCAGGAGGGACAGTACTTTAACTTTCATGTTATTAACCCTCTGTTATATATATATGCCTTTATATATGCCACTGCTTACTGATTAACCCTCATTAATCAGTCGGCAGACCCATTGTGCTGTAAAAACAGGAATAATCCAATAAGAATATGATACGAAAACCCTTGAAATGTTTCATTTATCCATATAGATGTTTCAAAATGTAAAACTTACGGAACTTTTACAAGCACAAAAAGCCAGGAAAAATAGCACTAAAAATCAAAAAGCAAACAGAAATATACATTAAATCAATGAGTTGAAAATCATCAAAGTTATAGCACTGAATGGTAAAACAAAACCTTCACCCACAACTAGAATAGTCAGCGCTATCATCATTAACTTTATTTATTACCGTCATTCAGTTCTGAATGTCTGTTTACCCCTATTTCAACCGGATGCTTCGCATCCGGTTTTTTTTACCCTTCTTTACATAAACTGAATCAAACTGTGCTACCTCGCCTAAATTGTAACGACTATTAACTAATCGATTCGCATCAAAAAAAACAATATCGCCTACCGATGAAAATTAATATCTTGTTAATTAGTGCTATTTTTCTTAATGTTTGGTAAATAATTGTACAACAACGGCCTGTTTGTACACATTCCGCACAATATTGAATTTTCCCATCGGCGGAATAATACCGTTGATATTTTTCTGGCTCAGCGCCAGGCCCCTCTCCCCACGACGATTTTGCCGCGTTGATGCATCCAGGCAGATTTTTTGTATATACTGCCAGCAGAACAAAGCAGGGTTTACACGCCTCAATGCGCTATAAGCTTGAGCATATCCTCATTCAGATGCCGTTATGATGGGTTACACACGCCAATGAGTCAGTCCGACAAGATGAGCCCGACGAAATTTTCCCTGCTCCCAGGGAGCATCACCCGTTTCTTCCTTCTTATGATCATTGTCCTGCTGGTGACGATGGGCGTGATGATTCAAAGCGCGGTCAACGCGTGGCTAAAAGATAAGAGCTATCAGATTGTTGATATGACGCATGCGGTCCATAAACGAATTGAGACCTGGCGCTACACGACCTGGCAAATCTACGACAATATCGCCGCCGCCAGCACCAGCGCCACGCCGGCCGAAGGTTTACAGGAGACCCGCCTCAAGCAGGACGTCTATTACCTTGAGAAGCCAAGACGTAAAACCGAGGCGCTGATTTTCGGCTCTCATGACAGCGCAACGCTCGATATCACCCAGCGCATGTCAACCTATCTGGATACCCTATGGGGCGCGGAAAACGTACCGTGGTCCATGTACTACCTTAACGGCCAGGACAACAGCCTGATCCTGATTTCAACGCTGCCACTCAAAGATCTCTCCTCCGGTTTTAAGGAGTCGACCGTCGGCAGTATCGTCGATTCACGACGCGCCGAGATGCTCCAGCAGGCCAACACGCTGGACGAACGAGAGACTTTCTCAACCCTGCGCCGACTGGCATGGCAGAACGGCCGCTACTTCACCCTGCGCACCACCTTTAACCAGCCGGGGCATCTGGCGACCGTCGTCGCCTTCGACCTGCCGATTAACGACCTGGTGCCGCCAACCATGTCGCTGGACAGCTTCCGCCTGGAGCCGGACCCGGCACAGAACGCCCAGCGCAGCCAGGATAAAGATCCCAGCGACAGCGTGGCCATCAACTTTAATAGCTCGCGCATTGAGATCACCTCAGCGCTGAACTCCACCGGCATGCGCCTGGTGTGGCAGGTGCCGTTCGGCACGCTGCTGCTGGACACCTTCCAGAACATCATGCTGCCGCTGCTGCTGAATATCGGCCTGCTGGCGCTGGCGTTGTTTGGCTACTCCACCTTCCGTAACCTGCCGACGCGCGGCAGCGCCAGCAGCATGCCCTCCAGCGGCACCAACAACGAATTACGGGTGCTCAGGGCCATTAATGAAGAGATTGTTTCACTATTACCGCTGGGGCTGCTGGTGCACGACCAGGAGTCTAACCGTACAATAATCAGCAATAAAATTGCCGACCACCTGCTGCCGCACCTCAACTTGCAGAACATCACCAGCATGGCGGACCAGCATCAAGGCGTCATTCAGGCCACCATCAACAACGAACTGTATGAAATTCGCCAGTTCCGCAGCCAGGTTTCGCCGCGCACGCAGATATTCATCATTCGCGACCAGGATCGTGAAATTCTGGTGAATAAAAAACTCAAGCAGGCGCAGCGCCTGTACGAGAAAAACCAGCAGGGCCGCGCGGCATTTATGCAGAACATCAGCGATACGCTGAAGCAGCCGATTAAGGCGCTGGCCAATGAAGCCAGCCGCATCGACACGCCGGACAGCCAGAAGCTGGCCAACCATGCCGATCTTCTGGTGCGCCTGGTGGATGAAATCCAGCTGGCGAACATGCTGGAAAACGACAGCTGGAAAGGCACCTCCTCGCAGTTCTCACTGCAAGAGCTGATTGATGAAGTGGTGCCGGAAGTGCTGCCCTCGATCAAACGCAAAGGGCTACAGCTGCTTATCAACAACCAGGTCCCGGCCAAAGAACAGCGCCACGGCGACCGCGACGCGCTGCGCCGCATCCTTCTGCTGCTGATTCAGTATGCCGTCACCACTACGCAAATCGGCAAAATTACCCTTGAAGTGAGCGCCGATGAGTCGGCGGAAGAGCGTTTAACCTTCCGCATCCTCGACACCGGTAACGGCGTGTCGCACGGCGAAATAGACAACCTGCATTTCCCGTATCTCAACGACACGCAGTCGGACCGCTACGGGAAGGCTAACGCCCTCACCTTCTGGCTGTGCGATCAGCTGGCACGCAAGCTGGGCGGGCACTTAAACATTAAAGCGCGGGAATCGCTGGGCACCCGCTACACGCTGCACGTGAAAATGGCGGTACGCGAAGAAGATGCCGAGTCAGAAGAGCAGCTGCTCGACGACGTTGTGGCGATGATTGATATCACCTCCAATGAAATCCGCAACATCGTGACTCGCCAGCTGGAAAGCTGGGGGGCAACCTGCATCAGCCCCGACGAGCGTGCAACAAGTCAAGAATTTGATCTGTTTTTAACGGATAATCCGTCTAATCTTACTGCTTCCGGCTTGCTTTTAAGCGATGATGAAGCCGGAGTTCGTAAAATTGGCCCCGGCCAGCTGCGCGTTAACTTTAATATGAGTAACGCCATGCAGGATGCCGTGCTCCAGCTGATTGAAGAACAGCTGGCGCAGGAAGAAGTCACGGAGTCGCCGTTGGGGGGCGATGAAAACGCTGAGCTTCACGCCAGCGGTTATTATGCGCTGTTTGTTGATACGGTACCGGAAGATGTTAGCAGGCTGTATACTGAATCTGCGGCAAAGGACTTTGCTGCACTGGCACAGACAGCTCACCGCCTTAAGGGTGTGTTTGCCATGCTAAATCTGGTACCTGGCAAGCAGTTATGTGAAACGCTTGAACATCTTATTCGAGAGAAAGATGCATCCAGCATAGAAAAATACATCAGCGACATTGACGCCTACGTCAAGAGCTTGCTGTAGCAAGGTAGCCTTTACATGAACAATATGAACGTAATTATTGCCGATGACCATCCGATTGTGCTGTTCGGGATTCGTAAATCTCTGGAACAGATTGAATGGGTAAATGTTGTCGGTGAATTTGAAGACTCCACCGCGCTAATTAACAATTTACCCAAACTTGATGCCCACGTACTGATTACCGATCTCTCCATGCCTGGAGACAAGTACGGCGATGGTATTACGTTAATTAAGTATATTAAGCGCCATTTCCCAGGGCTGGCGATTATCGTACTGACCATGAATAACAACCCGGCGATTCTCAGCGCCGTGCTGGATCTCGATATCGAAGGGATCGTGCTGAAACAGGGCGCGCCGACCGATCTGCCTAAGGCGCTGGCTGCGCTGCAGAAAGGCAAAAAATTCACCCCGGAAAGCGTCTCTCGCCTGCTGGAGAAAATCAGCGCCGGCGGCTACGGTGACAAACGTCTGTCGCCAAAAGAGAGCGAAGTACTGCGCCTGTTCGCTGAAGGTTTCCTGGTGACCGAGATTGCCAAGAAGCTGAACCGCAGCATCAAAACCATCAGCAGCCAGAAAAAATCGGCGATGATGAAACTGGGCGTGGAAAACGACATCGCGCTGCTGAACTACCTCTCCTCCGTGACGCTGTCGCCGTCAGACAAAGACTAAGCATTGCTGCACATCGGGCCTGCATTCCGTAGGCCCGATAAGCGCAGCGCCATCGGGCAAACCTGCACCCAGCGCCGGATGGCGGCGTTGCCTTATCCGGCCTATTCCCGCGCTTTACGCACCCTTGCGGCATAAACCGTTAATGTCTGTTTGAGCACATCCAGCGTAACCGGCTTCGACAGACAGCTGTCCATGCCCGACTCCAGGCAGCGCTGCTTCTCTTCGGCCAGCGCATTCGCCGTCACGCCCACCACCGGCAGGGTCAGCCCCAGCTGGCGGATGCGCTGCGTCAGACGGTAGCCGTCCATATTCGGCATGTTCACATCGCTCAGCACGATATCAATGTGGTTCTTGCTCAGCACGTTCAGCGCGTCGACGCCATCATTAGCGGTTTTGCATTGATAGCCCAACGATCCCAGCTGATCGGCCAACAGACGGCGGTTGATCGGATGATCGTCGACGACCAGGATCATCATATCGTCGTTGCTGTCCGCCGGCGCTTCATGCGCCGCCTGCAGCTCAGCCGCGTCGCCGGTTTCTACCTTCACGCGATAAATACGGCCCAGCAGGGTCATCAACTCATGCGGCGACACAATACTGTGCACCCACTGCCCGGGCTCGAATTCCTGCGGAATACCGATATGCCGGCGGCAGAAGACGACCGCCGCCCGGCCAGCCCAAGGCTGCGACAGGGTATCATCGGCGATCAGCAGATCGTCCGGCCCCGGCGTCTCGCCGCCATAATTGCGCACGTCGATACCGTGGAAAGAGAGCAGCGTATGAATAAAGTCGGCAAGCGAGGCGTTGCGCACCGCCAGCCAGCAGCGGATCTTCGCCAGCCCGTCAATCTCTAGCGGCATCTGCGGCTGTTCACCGTACAGCGGAATGCGCAGCGTAAACTGGCTACCCATGCCCGGCTCGGTATCAACGGCGATGTCGCCATCCATCATATTGACCAGCTTTTCACAAATCGCCAGCCCCAGCCCCGTGCCCTGGAAATTACGCTGCACGCCGGTACCGACCTGGAAGAACGGGTCAAACAGGCGCACCACCTCTTTACCCGGAATGCCCACGCCGGTATCACGAATGCTGATGCTCAGGTAGTACCCTTCCCGCTTCAGGTGCAATACGATGCAGCCGATGTCGGTGAACTTAATCGCGTTGCTGAGCAGGTTAGAAATAACCTGCTGAAGGCGCATCGGATCGCCCATTAGCTTCATCGGCACGTCTGGTTCGATAAAGCAGTACATCCCGAGCTGCTTTCTGACCACCAGCGGTAGGTAGTTGGCGGTAATATGGTTCATCACCTCTTTAGGCGAGAACTCGCGCGGCTCAATTTTCAGCTGTTCGGATTCAATCTTCGAGAAGTCGAGAATGTCGCTGATGATCTTCAGCAGCAGGCCGGAGGAGTTGTTCATCGCCGTCACCAGACGGTCGACCCCCTTCGGCAGCTCTTTGGTTTGCAGCAGATCGAGGTTACCGATAATCCCGTACAGCGGCGTGCGCAGCTCATGGCTGACCGTCGCCAGGAACATCGATTTTGATTGGCTGGCCTGCTCGGCCGCCTGCGCCATCTCCTGCAGCGACTCTTCCATTTTGACGCGGGAACTCACGTCCACCAGCACGCAGATCGCCACGTTTTCATTACGATAGCGCGAATGCACAAAGCTGATTTGCAGGTTGGTATTGTTGCTGGTCAGCACATCAACGAAGTTGACCTGTTGACCGCAGATGATCTGCGTGAGCCGCTGACGGTCTTCGTGGGTCAGCATGTTCAGATAGTTATGCGCCAGCTCATTACTGAGGATATTCGTACCGTCCTGGGTGCGAAGAATACAAATTCCCACCGGCGCCGAGGCGACAATCTTGCGGTTAAACTGTTCGTGCTCTTCCAGGCGCAGCGCGTCGGACTCCGCGGGTAAGAAGATACGCCGCTCGTACATCCGCGCCATGGTAAACAGCGCAATGCCGGTGAGTACGTTCAGCAACAGCGCGTTGAGCACCAGAATACGAATACGCTCCAGCACGGCGTCCAGCGGCACCGAATAAACGATGCTCAGCGACGACGGCGCCAGCGTCTTTTTCAGCACCAGTTCACGGTAGCCTGCGGTGTAACCAAACCACAGACGCTCCTGCATCCCCCGCGCGCTGATGCGCAGACGGCTGTCCGGCCCGGCCAGTGAGATCAGCGTATTACCGTTTTCATCCAGAATAGACACCCCCATCGGCATACTGCCTGGGGTAAAGAAGTTTTCCGCGCGAATCGTTTGTTCCACGCCCAGCAGCGCCTGCAGACGATTAGCCAGATAGACCGGGGTCAGCGCATAGAAATAGCCCACGCTCTGGCGCGGCCCCTGTCCCACCCAAAACAAGTTGCCGCCGCGATCGTCCTGCGGCGCATTACGGTAATCAACAATCCGCTGGTGCAGCTCTTTCAGCGCTTCGGTGCGCTCAACCGGCATTTCGCGCAGGCCAAAATTGGCCATGCAAAGATTATCGCTGCCCACCAGGAACACGCGGTTAAGATCATAGGCGGCCGAGAAATTTTCGCGCCAGTAGCGCAGGAACCAGGCCAGCGACTCCAGCGGCCCGCGCCAGGTGGTGTCGAGCGCGCCGCAGTCAGAATCGGAGAACAGCGGTTCAAAGTCCGGTACGTCAGAAGTGTCTTTTAATGCGCCGGCCGGCATGACGCCGTTGGCGGCGGTTAAGCGGTTTTCCGCAATGTACTTCAGCTCCTTAATAACATCGGAGGTTCGCTGAAAGTAGCGCTGCGCCTGATCGGAATTAAGGTTAAATTCCTGACGAATTTCCGACTCTTTCTGATGCAGAGCATTCACGATGTAGAACACGGAAATCAGCGCGATAAGCAGCCAAAGCAGCAGCGCCAGAGCCCGAAACAGGTAGCGTGAGACTTTCAGCGTTGTGCGGAAGGAGACAAGATATTTCAAGTTGGCGAAACTCCGCCGTCAATGGCTAACAGGATGTGGTTAAGGTAGCGGGAAAAGGCCTTTGCCGCAATGTTAATGAAAAAAGGGCCGGTATTCACCGGCCCTTTCACTACGATATTTGACGATTACTCGTCAGCGTCGTCCGCTACATCATCTTCGCTGTCGGTTTCCGGCGCGATTTCATCATCACCTTCCGCCACGCTACCGTCGATAGCGTCCAGCTCTTCGTCGTCAACCGGCTCGGCCACGCGCTGCAGGCCCACCACGTTTTCATCTTCCGCAGTACGGATGAGGATAACGCCCTGGGTGTTACGCCCGACCACGCTGACTTCCGACACGCGGGTACGCACCAGCGTACCCGCGTCGGTGATCATCATGATCTGGTCACAGTCGTCGACCTGTACCGCGCCCACCACGGAGCCGTTACGCTCGGTGACTTTGATAGAGATAACGCCCTGCGTCGCACGCGACTTGGTCGGATACTCTTCAGCAGCGGTACGTTTACCGTAGCCGTTCTGAGTGACGGTCAGGATTGCACCTTCGCCGCGCGGAATAATCAGCGATACCACGCTGTCGTTTTCCGCCAGCTTGATACCGCGTACGCCGGTCGCAGTACGGCCCATGGCGCGAACGGCATCTTCTTTAAAGCGCACCACTTTACCGGCGGCGGAGAACAGCATGACTTCATCTTTACCTGCGGTCAGGTCAACGCCAATCAGTTCGTCGCCTTCGTTCAGATTCACCGCGATAATACCGGCGGAACGCGGACGGCTGAACTCGGTCAGCGCCGTTTTCTTCACGGTACCGCTGGCGGTTGCCATAAAGACGTTCACGCCCTCTTCGTACTCGCGCACCGGCAGAATCGCGGTGATACGTTCGTTCGCTTCCAGCGGCAGCAGGTTGACGATCGGACGGCCACGCGCGCCGCGGCTGGCTTCCGGCAACTGATAAACCTTCATCCAGTACAGACGGCCCCGGCTGGAGAAGCACAGGATGGTGTCATGGGTGTTGGCCACCAGCAGACGGTCAATAAAGTCTTCTTCTTTAATACGCGCTGCTGACTTGCCTTTACCGCCACGACGCTGAGCTTCGTAATCGGTTAACGGCTGATATTTGACGTAACCCTGGTGAGACAAGGTCACAACAACATCTTCCTGGCTAATCAGGTCTTCGATATTAATGTCGGCACTGTTGGCGGTGATTTCGGTACGGCGGGCGTCGCCGAACTGTTCGCGAATCAGCTCCAGCTCTTCGCGGATCACTTCCATCAGACGCTCGGCGCTGCCCAGAATGTGCAGCAGTTCAGCAATCTGTTCCAGCAGCTCTTTGTATTCGTCGAGCAGTTTTTCATGCTCAAGGCCGGTCAGTTTCTGCAAACGCAGATCCAGAATCGCCTGCGCCTGCTGTTCAGTCAGGTAGTATTTACCGTCGCGAACGCCAAACTCAGGTTCCAGCCATTCCGGACGCGCGGCGTCGTCGCCCGCACGTTCCAGCATCGCCGCGACGTTGCCCAGTTCCCACGGCTGCGCCACCAGGCCCGCTTTCGCTTCAGCCGGGGTCGGAGCACGACGGATCAGTTCAATGATCGGGTCGATATTCGCCAGCGCAACCGCCAGCGCTTCCAGAATGTGCGCACGATCGCGCGCTTTACGCAGTTCGAAAATGGTACGGCGAGTCACCACTTCACGACGGTGACGCACGAACGCGGCAATAATATCTTTCAGGTTCATGATCTTCGGCTGACCATGGTGCAGCGCAACCATGTTGATACCGAAGGAAACCTGCAGCTGAGTCTGGGAGTAGAGGTTGTTGAGAACCACTTCGCCCACCGCGTCGCGTTTCACTTCAATCACGATGCGCATCCCGTCTTTATCAGACTCGTCGCGCAGCGCGCTGATGCCTTCAACGCGTTTGTCTTTGACCAGCTCGGCGATTTTCTCGATCAGGCGCGCTTTGTTCACCTGATACGGAATTTCGTGCACGATGATGGTTTCACGACCGGTTTTGGCGTCGGCTTCCACTTCCGCGCGCGCGCGGATATACACTTTACCGCGGCCGGTGCGATAGGCTTCTTCAATCCCGCGGCGGCCGTTGATGATGGCGGCAGTCGGGAAATCCGGGCCAGGAATGTGTTCCATCAGGCCTTCGATGGTGATGTCTTCGTTGTCGACATACGCCAGACAGCCGTTGATCACTTCCGTCAGGTTATGCGGCGGAATGTTGGTTGCCATACCTACGGCAATACCGGAAGAACCGTTGACCAGCAGGTTAGGAATTTTGGTCGGCATGACGTCTGGAATTTTTTCCGTACCGTCATAGTTGTCCACAAAGTCTACCGTCTCTTTTTCGAGATCGGCCATCAGCTCATGAGCGATTTTCGCCAGACGGATTTCCGTGTAACGCATTGCCGCCGCGGAGTCGCCGTCGATGGAACCGAAGTTCCCCTGGCCGTCCACCAGCATGTAGCGCAGCGAGAACGGCTGGGCCATACGAACAATGGTGTCATATACCGCAGAGTCGCCGTGCGGGTGGTATTTACCGATCACGTCACCCACGACACGGGCTGATTTTTTATAGGCTTTGTTCCAGTCATTGCCCAATACGTTCATGGCGTAAAGTACGCGACGGTGTACCGGCTTCAGGCCATCTCGGACATCCGGCAGCGCACGGCCAACAATGACCGACATCGCGTAATCCAGATAAGAGTTTTTAAGCTCTTCCTCAATGTTGACCGGTGTAATTTCTCTCGCAAGGTCGCTCATCTAACCGCTATCCCTCTACTGTATTCCCGGATTCAAAGGTCGCAAATTATAACACATTAGCGTAAAGACAGGTAAACCCATTAGCACCTGCCGGACGCTTTATTCGCGCGTCGGTACTGATATACTCGCAGGCAATAATGAAATAAGGAGCAGGAACACCCATGAATGCCGAAAAAGCTGCGGTAGCGCATAACGTTGACCACGAAGAAATCGCCAAATTCGAGGCCGTCGCATCACGCTGGTGGGATCTGGAAGGGGAATTTAAGCCCCTGCACCGCATTAACCCGCTGCGCTTAGGCTACATCGCCGAACGTTCCGGCGGCCTGTTCGGTAAGAAAGTGCTGGACGTTGGCTGCGGCGGCGGCATCCTGGCAGAAAGCATGGCCCGCGAAGGTGCCACGGTGACCGGCCTGGATATGGGCTTTGAGCCGTTACAGGTGGCGAAACTCCACGCGCTGGAAACCGGTATTCAGGTCGAATACGTACAGGAGACAGTAGAAGAACACGCGGCGAAGCACGCCGGGCAATATGACGTCGTCACCTGCATGGAAATGCTGGAACACGTCCCGGACCCACAGTCGGTGGTAAAAGCCTGCGCCCGGTTGGTCAAACCCGGCGGCCAGGTCTTCTTCTCCACGCTCAACCGCAACGGTAAATCCTGGCTGATGGCGGTGGTCGGCGCGGAATACATTCTGCGCATGGTGCCCAAAGGTACGCACGACGTGAAAAAATTCATCAAGCCTGCCGAACTGCTCAGTTGGGTTGATCGGACCGTGCTCAAAGAGCGCCATATGATTGGCCTGCACTACAACCCGATAACCAATAGCTTCAAGCTGGCACCGGGCGTTGATGTTAACTATATGCTGCACACTACCGCCAAAAGCGAGTAAGCCGCTGATGACGCTGGCCCGCAGGCCGGATAAGGCGCAGCGCCGCCATCCGGCGCTGCGCCGACGTTCAACGCCTGATGGCGTTTCGCTTATCAGGCCTGCAAACCTATCGGCCCTACCAATCATTGGTATTGCCACTGCGGCAAAATTGCGCTGCATCATATAGCGCAATTTTCCCCTTCGCCGAAGAAATCAGCACTCGATCAAATTTTCATTTTTTTTTGCGCATTATTGACATCCCCGCCAGCCCTTATGCGCCGTGGACTTCGCGTTTTTCACCCTTTATCAACCTCAATTTAACGTCAAAATCAACCCTTGTACTCAAAAGAATCCAGACTAGAATACTCACCATATAGCGTTTAATTAATCAACGAACCCCTACATGTAGTATTTATCCACAGGTTTTACTACAACCGGCATTGTGGATAAATCAGGGGATATTTTCCTTTTCACGGACAGGTAACAATCACATGAATCAGAGTCTGCTGGTGACGAAGCGTGACGGCCGCACAGAGCGCATTAACCTCGACAAAATTCATCGCGTGCTGGATTGGGCAGCGGAAGGGCTGCATAACGTCTCGATTTCTCAGGTCGAGCTGCGTTCACACATCCAGTTCTACGACGGAATTAAAACATCTGATATTCATGAAACGATTATCAAAGCAGCCGCAGATCTGATCTCCCGCGAAGCACCAGACTACCAGTACCTGGCCGCACGCCTGGCGGTATTCCACCTGCGTAAAAAAGCCTACGGCCAGTTCGAGCCGCCGGCGCTGTTCGACCACGTCAAACACATGGTCAATCTGGGTAAATACGACAATCATCTGCTGGAAGACTATACGGAAGAAGAGTTCAAGCAGATGGACTCGTTTATCGTTCACGACCGTGACATGACCTTCTCCTACGCGGCAGTTAAGCAGCTTGAAGGTAAATACCTGGTACAGAACCGTGTGACCGGCGAAATCTACGAGAGCGCGCAGTTCCTGTATATTCTGGTCGCGGCCTGCCTGTTCTCCAACTACCCGCGTGAAACCCGCCTGAGCTACGTGAAGCGCTTCTACGATGCGGTTTCCACGTTCAAGATTTCTCTGCCTACGCCGATTATGTCCGGCGTACGTACCCCGACCCGTCAGTTCAGCTCCTGCGTCCTGATCGAGTGCGGCGACAGCCTGGATTCCATTAACGCCACCTCCAGCGCGATTGTGAAATACGTTTCCCAGCGCGCCGGTATCGGTATCAACGCCGGTCGCATTCGTGCACTGGGTAGCCCGATTCGCGGCGGTGAAGCGTTCCACACCGGCTGTATTCCGTTCTATAAGCACTTCCAGACGGCGGTAAAATCCTGCTCTCAGGGCGGCGTACGCGGTGGTGCGGCCACCCTGTTCTACCCAATGTGGCACCTGGAAGTCGAAAGCCTGCTGGTCCTGAAAAACAACCGCGGCGTCGAAGGTAACCGCGTGCGTCACATGGACTACGGCGTACAGATCAACAAACTGATGTACACCAGACTGTTGAAAGGTGGCGACATCACGCTGTTCAGCCCATCCGACGTCCCGGGGCTGTATGATGCATTCTTTGCCGACCAGGACGAGTTTGAGCGCCTGTACGTACAATATGAAAACGACGACAGCATCCGCAAACAGCGCGTTAAAGCGGTCGAGCTTTTCTCGCTGATGATGCAGGAACGCGCCTCTACCGGCCGTATCTACATCCAGAACGTTGACCATTGCAACACCCACAGCCCGTTCGATCCGGCTATTGCGCCGGTGCGCCAGTCTAACCTGTGCCTGGAAATCGCGCTGCCGACCAAACCGCTGGACGACGTGAACGACGAAAACGGCGAAATCGCGCTGTGTACGCTGTCCGCGTTCAACCTGGGGGCCATCAACAGCCTCGACGAGCTGGAAGAGCTGGCAATACTGGCAGTGCGCGCGCTGGACGCCCTGCTCGACTACCAGGACTACCCGATCAAAGCCGCAGAGCGCGGTGCGATGGGTCGTCGTACGCTTGGCATTGGCGTTATCAACTACGCCTACTGGCTGGCGAAAAACGGTAAACGTTACTCCGATGGCAGCGCTAACAACCTGACGCACCAGACTTTCGAAGCCATTCAGTACTACCTGCTGAAGGCCTCTAACGAGCTGGCGAAAGAACAAGGCGCCTGCCCGTGGTTCAACGAAACCACCTATGCGCAGGGTATTCTGCCGATCGATACCTATAAGAAAGACCTGGATGCGATTACCAACGAACCGCTGCACCTCGACTGGGAAGCGCTGCGTCAGTCCATTACGACCCACGGCCTGCGTAACTCTACGCTCTCTGCACTGATGCCGTCCGAGACCTCTTCGCAGATCTCCAACGCCACCAACGGCATCGAACCGCCGCGCGGCTACGTGAGCATCAAAGCGTCGAAAGACGGTATTCTGCGCCAGGTCGTGCCGGACTACGAGCATCTGGGTAACGCCTACGAGCTGCTGTGGGAAATGCCGAACAACGACGGCTATCTGCAGCTGGTGGGGATTATGCAGAAGTTTATCGACCAGGCCATTTCCGCCAACACCAACTATGACCCGACGCGCTTCCCGTCAGGCAAAGTACCGATGCAGCAGCTGCTTAAAGACCTGCTGACGGCCTATAAGTTTGGCGTGAAAACCCTGTACTATCAAAACACCCGCGACGGTGCGGAAGATGCTCAGGATGACCTGGTGCCGTCCATTCAGGATGACGGCTGCGAAAGCGGCGCCTGTAAGATCTAATAACGATTGCCGGGCAGCGATACGCTGACCCGGCCTTTGATTTCCGTACCGACGAAAACCTTATTCGGTGTACGGATTTTTTTGCGATGATATTGTAAGCAGGTAAGTAACCGCCATCCGGCATTACTCTCCAGACAGGATTGACATCAATGGCATACACCACTTTTTCACAGACGAAAAACGATCAGCTCAAAGAGCCGATGTTCTTTGGCCAGCCGGTCAACGTGGCACGCTACGACCAGCAGAAATATGACATCTTCGAAAAGCTGATTGAAAAACAGCTCTCCTTCTTCTGGCGTCCGGAAGAAGTGGACGTGTCCCGCGATCGCATCGACTACCAGGCGCTGCCGGAACACGAAAAGCACATTTTCATCAGCAACCTGAAGTATCAGACCCTGCTGGACTCCATTCAGGGCCGTAGCCCGAACGTGGCGCTGCTGCCGCTGATTTCCATTCCTGAGCTGGAAACCTGGGTGGAAACGTGGGCGTTTTCTGAAACCATCCACTCGCGATCTTACACCCACATTATCCGCAACATCGTCAACGATCCGGCGATTGTGTTTGATGACATCGTCACCAACGAACAGATTCAGAAACGCGCAGAAGGCATTTCCAGCTACTATGACGAGCTGATCGAAATGACCAGCTACTGGCATCTGCTGGGCGAAGGCACCCACAGCGTCAACGGCAAAACCGTGACCGTGAACCTGCGCGAGCTGAAAAAGAAACTCTACATCTGCCTGATGAGCGTGAACGCGCTTGAAGCCATCCGCTTCTACGTCAGCTTCGCCTGCTCTTTCGCTTTCGCCGAGCGCGAACTGATGGAAGGCAACGCCAAAATCATCCGCCTGATCGCGCGCGATGAAGCCCTGCACCTGACCGGTACCCAGCACATGCTGAACCTGCTGCGCAGCGGCACCGATGACCCGGAGATGGCGGAGATTGCTGAAGAGTGCAAGCAAGAATGCTACGACCTGTTCGTTCAGGCCGCTCAGCAGGAAAAAGAGTGGGCAGACTACCTGTTCCGCGACGGCTCGATGATTGGCCTGAACAAAGACATTCTGTGCCAGTATGTTGAATACATTACCAACATCCGTATGCAGGCGGTCGGCCTGGATCTACCGTTCCAGACCCGCTCCAACCCGATCCCGTGGATCAACACCTGGCTGGTCTCTGATAACGTACAGGTAGCACCGCAGGAAGTGGAAGTCAGCTCATACCTGGTCGGTCAGATTGACTCGGAAGTTGATACCGACGATCTCAGCAACTTCCAGCTGTAAGATGAGCCGGGTTTTTCTGCGCATCACCGGCACGCGTCTGCTGTGCCAGGATGAACATCCGTCCCTACTGGCGGCGCTGGAGTCCCACAACGTTGAGGTGGAATATCAGTGCCGTGAAGGCTACTGCGGCTCCTGCCGCACGCGGCTGGTATCGGGCCAGGTTGACTGGCTGACCGAGCCGCTGGCCTTTATCCAGCCGGATGAAATTTTGCCCTGCTGCTGCCGGGCAAAAGGCGATATTGAAATCGAGATGTAACGGTTAGTGCACGACATACCTCTTCGCTAATGGCGCCGATAAACGGCGCTTTTTCTTTTCTGCGCCAACACGCCGCCGCGCGCCCAGCCGGCAGAAGTCGACTCAGACCCCAAAATGCGCGATTCTGCTTTCGATTAACGCGCGAATATGTTCGATATCAAACAATTCTCCATAATGATGTGACTTAATGTAATGAAAACGAACATTGAGGACACACTATGGACAGCGCCTCTGTATCTGAATTCGACGTTATTATCATCGGCGGCGGCGCCACCGGCGCCGGGATCGCCCGCGACTGTGCCCTGCGCGGGCTGAAGGCGGCGCTGGTAGAGCGTTTTGATATCGCCACCGGCGCCACTGGACGCAATCACGGTCTGCTGCACAGCGGCGCACGCTACGCGGTGACCGACGGCGAGTCGGCGCGCGAATGCATCAGCGAAAACCAGATCCTGCGCCGGATTGCCCGCCACTGCATTGAGCCCACCAGCGGCCTGTTCATCACGCTGCCGGAAGACGATCTGCACTATCAACGTCCCTTTATCGAGGCCTGTCTGGCCGCCGGTATTCAGGCTGAAGCCATCGACCCGCAGCTCGCCAGGCGCATGGAACCCTCGGTTAACCCGGCGCTGACCGGGGCGGTGCGCGTGCCGGACGGCACCGTCGATCCGTTCCGCCTCACCGCCGCCAACATGCTTGATGCGCGTGAACACGGCGCAACCATCCTGACCGCTCACGAAGTCACGGGGCTTCTCCGCCGCGGCGACCGGGTAGAGGGCGTCAAGCTGGTCGATCGCACCACCGCCGAGCAACGTGAGCTGCGCGCGCCCGTGGTGGTCAACGCCGCCGGGATCTGGGGCCAGCACATCGCCGAATATGCCGATTTACGCATCCGCATGTTTCCGGCCAAAGGCTCGCTGCTGATTTTCGAAAACCGCCTCAACCAGCACGTTATCAACCGCTGCCGCCCTCCTGCCGACGCCGATATTCTGGTACCCGGCGATACCATCTCGCTGATTGGCACGACCTCCACACACATTGACTATCGTGATATCGACCGCTGCCGGGTCACACCTGATGAGGTTGACATTCTGCTGCGAGAAGGCGAGAAGCTGGCGCCCCGTATGGCACATACGCGCATTCTCCGCGCCTACTGCGGCGTACGGCCGCTGGTGGCGAGCGACAACGATCCCAGCGGGCGCAACGTCAGCCGCGGCATTGTCCTGCTGGACCACGCTGAGCGCGATGGGCTGGAAGGCTTTATCACCATTACCGGCGGCAAGCTGATGACCTATCGCCTGATGGCGGAATGGGCCACCGACGCCGTCTGCCGAAAATTGCGCCACAGCCGCCCCTGCTCAACCGCCGACACGCCGCTGCCCGGTTCTCAGGAGACCGCCGAGAAAACGCTGCAGCGCATGATCTCCCTGCCCGCGCCGCTCCGCGGTTCTGCGGTCTATCGGCACGGCGACCGTACCCCGGAGTGGCTCGGCAACAGCCGCCTGCACCGCAGCGTGGTGTGCGAATGCGAAGCCGTCACCGCCGGTGAAGTGCAGTACGCGGTGGAAAATCTGGCGGTCAATAATCTGCTGGATCTGCGTCGCCGTACGCGCGTCGGCATGGGGACCTGCCAGGGAGAACTGTGCGCCTGTCGGGCGAGCGGCCTGCTGCACCGTTATCAGGTGACCACCGCCGCCCAGTCGCTGGCGCAGCTTTCTGACTTTCTTAACGAGCGCTGGAAAGGCGTCCAGCCGATTGCCTGGGGCGATGCGCTGCGCGAAAGTGAACTCACGCGCTGGGTGTACCAGGGTCTGTGTGGCCTGGACAAGGAGGGCAACCATGAGATTTGATAGCGTTATCATCGGCGGCGGGCTCGCCGGACTGCTGTGCGGGCTACGGCTACAGCAAGCAGGGCTACGCTGTGTCATTGTCAGCCGCGGCCAGAGCGCGCTGCATTTCTCCTCCGGGTCGCTGGATCTGCTCGGCGCCCTGCCCGATGGCCAGCGCGTAGACGATCCCGTCAGCGGCCTTATCGCGCTCGCCGAGGCATCACCGCAACACCCTTATGCGCTTCTCGGTGCCGATAACGTGCTGCGCTATGCGCAACATGCGCAAACGCTGCTGGCTTCCTGTGGTCTGAACATGCAGGGCTCCAGCACGCAAACGCACCAGCGCGTAACGCCGCTTGGCACCCTGCGTGATGCCTGGCTCAGCCCGCCGGATATTCCCGTCACACCGCTGCCTACCGGCGCCATTCGCGTGGTCGGCATCAGCGGTTTTCTCGATTTCCAGCCGCACCTCGCGGCGGCCTCTTTGCAGCAACAGGGGCTGACGGCTGATACCGCCGAAATCGATCTCCCCGAGCTGGACGTGCTGCGCGATAACCCAACCGAGTTTCGCGCCGCCAATATCGCCAGGGTGCTGGACGAAAAAGCACACTGGCAGACGCTGTATCAGGCGCTGCTGCCGCTGTGCGAGGGGCACGATGCCTTGCTGCTTCCCGCCGTTTTTGGCCTGCGCGATACCGCGCTATTCGACTGGCTTAACGCCAGCCTGCCCTGCCCGCTATTTTTACTGCCTACGCTGCCGCCTTCGGTGCCCGGTATGCGTTTGCACGCCGCACTACAGCGGCAGTTCGTCAGCCTTGGCGGTATCTGGATGGCGGGGGATGAAGTCGTGCGCGTCAGCCACGCTGACGGTAACGTTGACGCCGTCTGGACGCGTAACCACGGCGATATTCCGCTGCGCCCACGCTACGCCGTACTGGCCAGCGGCAGCTTTTTCAGCAACGGGCTGATCGCCGGGCGCGAGGGTATCCGCGAATCGATTTTGGGGCTGGATATCCAGCAACCCACGCCGCGCGCGGCGTGGTATCACGATAATTTCTTCGCGCCGCAGCCGTGGCAACAGTCCGGCGTCATCGTGGATGACGCCCTGCGCCCGGCGCAACGTGGCGTCACCTTTACTAATCTGTTTGCCATCGGTTCCGTTCTGGGCGGCTATGATCCTATTGCCCAAGGGTGCGGCGGCGGCGTCTGCGCGGCCACCGCCCTGCACGCTGCGGAGCGGATTATCGCGGCGGTGGGAGGCCAACCATGAGCCAGAACAGCTTTGAAAACTGCATCAAATGTACCGTCTGCACCACCGTCTGCCCGGTGAGCCGCGTCAACCCACGCTACCCCGGGCCAAAACAGGCCGGGCCGGACGGCGAACGGCTGCGGCGCAAAGACAGCCGCCTCTACGACGACGCGCTGAAATACTGTATTAACTGCAAGCGCTGTGAAGTGGCCTGCCCTTCCGACGTGAAAATCGGCGATATTATTCAGCGCGCCCGCGCCGACTACGGTCAGCAAAAGCCGGGAGTGCGTGACGCAATCCTCAGCCATACCGATCTGATGGGCAGCCTGTCGACGCCGTTTGCGCCGCTGGTTAACGCCGCCACCGGCCTCAAACCGGTACGTCAGCTGCTGGACACCGCGCTGAAAATCGACCACCGCCGCAGCCTGCCTAAATACGCCTTCGGCACCTTTCGCCGTCGCTACCGGCACATTGCCGAACGGCAGACGCAGTTCGCCGAGCAGGTGGCATTTTTTCACGGCTGCTACGTTAACTACAACCACCCGCAGCTGGGGCTCGATCTGATTACCGTTCTCAACGCCATGGGCGTAGGCGTGCAGCTATTAAGCAAAGAGAAATGCTGCGGGGTGCCGCTGATTGCTAACGGCTTCTTCGACAAAGCGCGGCAACAGGCGCAAAGCAACGTGGCGTCGCTACGCGAAGCCATTGAAGACAAGCAACTGCCGGTGTTAGCGACCTCGTCGACCTGCACCTTTACGCTGCGCGATGAGTATCCGCATCTGTTAAATGTCGATAACCACGGGCTCCGTGAGAGCATTGAGCTCGCAACGCGCTGGCTATGGCGAAAATTGGACGAGGGCGCCGCGCTGGCATTAAAGCCGCTGCCGCTTAAGGTGGTGTATCACACGCCGTGCCACATGGAGAAAATGGGCTGGTCGCTGTATACGCTGGAACTGCTGCGCCGTATCCCGGGTCTGGAGCTGCAGGTTCTCGAATCGCAATGCTGCGGCATCGCCGGAACCTACGGCTTCAAAAGTGAGAACTACCCTACCTCACAGGCGATAGGCGCGCCGCTGTTCGCACAAATTGAAGCCAGCGGCGCCGATCTGGTGGTGACGGATTGCGAAACCTGCAAATGGCAGATTGAGATGTCCACCAGCAAGCGCTGTGAACATCCCATCACCCTGCTGGCGCAGGCGATTTCGCGTGATTGAGCCTGGTGCCCGCGATGTGCCGGGTGGCGCTGCGCTTACCCGGCCTGCATTCCGCATCCGACGTCTAGAGTACCAGCGAATCGACGACGTTAATCCAGCCGTGCTCGCTGGCAACCGGTTTGCCGTGCAGCCAGCGGCGCAGCATGTTCAGCGCCATCATGGCGCACACTTCCTGGCGTATCGCTAAACCGTGTCGCGTATTGCTGAACTTCACCTGCAGCGCGTGGGTGCCTTCCGCCGTCGAGAGCGCAAAATTAATGTGCTCGCTCTCCAGTCCGCTGACCGCCAGAGCCAGCCCGGCAAAGTGATTAACGCGGCGCTCGGCGGCCCAGCGCGCGGTCTGCGCCAGGGTTTCATCCTGCGGCGGCACCACTTCACTGGCCAGCAGCGGCGCATCGGCGCGGGAGAGCTGTAGCGCAATCAGCCCGCTGGTGAACTGCTCGCTCAGCGTCAGGCTCAGCTGTTTTTCTTTCAGCACGCGGGCCAACTGCGCGGGCAGCCCCTCGGTACCTTCAAAAATCAGGCTTTCCCCGGCCACTTTCTGTACCTCTGGCCACAGTGCCAGCATCGCCTCGCGATGCTCCGACGGGCCGGTCAGCTTCAGTTCAATAATCGGCATGGAAGAGCGGTAGCCCATCGTCACGCCCGGCGGCAAATCAAGATGCTGCAAACTTTGGGCGAGGTCGCTTTCCGAGCGGCCAAAGGTGGTGAGTCGTAGACACACCGGCGGCTCACCAACCGGGTAACGCTGGCGGATGCGCGGCAGAATTTCACGTTCCACCATGACTTTAAATTCCGACGGCACGCCCGGCGTGAAGAACATAAGACAGCGGTTGAGCTTCACGGCGAAGCCGCAGGCGGTGCCCACCGGGTTATCAATCAGCTCCGCGCTGGCCGGGATTTCCGCCTGCTTGCGGTTGCTGGGTGCCATCACGCGGCCGCGCTCGCTGAAAAATCGCTCCATAAACGCCAGCCACTCTTCATGCATAACCAGCGATTCCCCTTTGGCGGTCGCCGCCGCCAGCGCGCTGAGATCGTCGCTGGTCGGCCCCAGACCACCGTTCACGATGAGAATATCAGCCTGCGTGCTGCGTTCGCGCAGAATCGCCACCAGATCATCCAGGTTATCGCCTACGGTATTGCGGCGGGACAGCGGAATACCCTGCTGGAAACAAAAATCAGCCAGCCAGGCCGCATTCGTATCGACGATCTGTCCCGATAAGACTTCGTCACCGGTGGACAGCATCTCAACCGTTATCATCACTTTCTCCATTAAAAAGAGGACGATTAACTATACACAAAATCATTCGAGTTACATCACAAAACGCGCCTGCGTTTTGACCTGAAGGGGGAGAAGTGAATCACGCAAACGGAGGATTTAAGAGGGAAAAAAGGGGCGCAGCGGTAGCCGCTGCGCCGGGGAGGATCAGAACGCTGCGCTTACGCCGACGTACGGGCCATCGGCCACGGCGTTGTCGCGGTTGCCGTCTTTGCCGGCAAGGTTCAGGTAGCGATAGCCTGCTTCGATGCTGATCGGGCGCATCAGGGTGTATCGCGCGCCGGCGTTCGCTTCGGTATAGCTGTCGATACCGCTGGACAGCGAGTCCGGAGAATAATAGTACTCGCCGAACAGACGCAGGCTGTCGCCGATTTTCCACTGCAGGCCGCCGCCCACCGCTGCCGCATAGCCGGAATCGCCCGCTTTCGGATCGGTGTAAATACCTTTACCGCCCACGGTTGCCAGGAACGGACCCAGCGGGATATTCAGCCCCAGGCCCAAACCGGCGACATCACCGTCGTCATCGTTGTGCGTCCAGTTACCGGTTAACGCCAGGCCCGACGTTTCGGTGCCCATGCCAAAACCCAGGTTGGTATATTCTTTACCCGCCTGGCCGCTAATACTGATAGCACTCGCTGACGCAGAGACAAACATCAGCCCCGCCAGACTCAATAACACGCTCTTTTTCATCTTCATCCTTTCACGCAAAGCAAAAATAAATCCCACAAACCGCTGAATTGTACTGCGTTAAACCGCGGTTTCAATCTACGAAATAGGCAATAATCGCCGCGATTGTAACGAATTACGACTCATACATCCGCAAAAATAATGAATTAAATTAACAAAATAAACACAGGATATGATTTATGCGGCAAACTGCGCGGCAACCCAGAGACTGAGCTGATGACGAGAAACTTTTATCCCGCTCCCTTTCATCGTTTCGGGCAGCCGTAGCCAGCGGCAGGGCTGCTGAAAACCGGCCAGTTTATCTTTGGCCCATGCGGCCAGCGCAGGCAAGTCCAGCGCGGCTTCACCGTCCACTACCGCCACCGGACGCTGGCCAAACTCGGCGTCGTCCACCGGCACGATAAACACCTGATTGACCGCTGGGTGCTGGGCAATAACGCGCTCAACCGCTTCCGGCTGAACACCTTCACCGCCGCTGAAAAACAGGTTATCCAGCCGTCCTATTACCCGCAGGCGGCCATCATGCAGCTCACCGCGGTCGCGAGTCGCGAACCACCCCTCGGCATTAACCAGCGGCACGAGCGCACCGTCACGCCAGTAGCCCGCCGCCATGCTGGTCGCACGGAGCCAGATTTCGCCCTCAACCAGCCGCATCTCGCGGCCGGGCAGCGGCGTACCCACGTCATCGCCGCCGTTGGCCTCGCGGGCACAAACGGTCGACGCAAACTCGGTCAGGCCGTAGCCGCAGAAGGTGCGGATCCCCCGAGCGGCTGCCTGTTCCGTCAACGCCGCAGGAATCGCCGCGCCGCCTAATAACACCGCCTTGAGCGAGAGCGGCTGCCGGTCGTTAAACAGCCGCCACAGCTGCGTAGGCACCAGAGAAGCATGCGTGCAGCCTGACAGCGCATCGGCCAGCGGGCGTTCACTCACCGCCATCTGCGCACCGGCAAACAGCCAGCGCCAGAAGATCCCCTGCCCGGACACGTGGAACAACGGCAGCGACAGCAGCCAGCAATCGCCTTCGCTAAACGGCATCAGGCTCAGCACGCCTTCCGCACTCGCCAGATGCGCGGCGCAGCGGTGAACCGCCGCTTTTGGCAGCCCGGTCGAGCCGGAGGTCAGCGTCATGGAGGCCAGCCGTTCAGCCTGCCAGCCAACATCGTGGTACTGGCGCGCGCTACGCAGCCGCAGCACAGGCAAATCGTAGTGCGCCTCGCCGTCGAGATTAAGCACATGGCTGAGGGTCAGCCCCGGCAGCAGTTCACTGACCAGAGACGCGGGCAGACGCGGGTTGAGCGGTAAAATGCGGGCGCCGCACTGGAGCAGCGCCAGCCAGGCCAGCACCGCCTGAGGATGGTTGCGGGCGCACAGCGCCACGCCGTCCCCTGCCCTGACGCCCTGTGCCTGCAAACCGGCGGCCAGCGAGTCAACGCGCTGGCACAGCGTGGACCAGCTCAGCGTCTCGTCATCAAAACGCAGCGCCGCCGCCGCGCCGCGCTGCGCGCACCAGTGACGCCACGGCCAGTTTGTGAAGGTCACAGCAGCGGCTCCATATCCTCAATCGCACCGCACGGCAGCGCGCTGTGCGGCCAGCAGCGAATCAGCTGGGTCTGCATCAAATCCAGCGTATCGAGACCCGGTACGGTCTGCGGCGTCAGCCAGGCCGCGATACGCGCCAGCTGCGTGAGGCCAAGGCTGGACTCCAGCGAAGAGCTGATAACCGCCGTCAGGCCCAGCGCATGGGCGGCCGCCACCTGCGCTTTCACCCGCGCCAGGCTGCCGGTCAGCGTCGGTTTAATCACCACCGCCCGCAGCCCCGGCTCGGCTTCAAAGCGAAAATCCGCCTCGCGCAGGCTTTCATCCCAGGCAATGGCGATGCCGGTTTCCTGCGCAAAGGCGCGCGAATCCTCGCGGGTTTTACACGGCTCTTCAAGAAAAGCGATGCGCGCGCGATGCGCCGGGTCAACGTATTTAGCGAACTGCTGCGCCTTCAGCGGCGTCCAGGCGCGATTGGCGTCAAGACGCAGCGTCAGCTCCGGAATGGCTTCCAGCAGCAGATTCACCACCATGCCATCGCGAACCGCTTCGTACAGACCCACTTTCACTTTGGCGACTTTCTCACCAGGCATCTCAGCAAGCTTGAGCACCAGTTCATCAGGGTCGCCGGTACACAGCGGCGCGGCGCGAAAATCCGCTTCCTGCGGCAGTTCATCGTTGATTTCGGCCAGTGCGCAACTGATACCAAACGCCACGGAGGGCATCTCAGGCAGCGGCGCGGCGTCATCCTGACGCCACGCGTTTGTCCAGGCCAGCAGCGCCGACTGTGCGTCGTCCAGCGTTTCGTGGCTGAACCCCGGCAGCGGGGACACTTCGCCCCAGCCGTCACGCTCGCCGTCACGCAGGTAGACGAACAGCCCGTCGCGGGTTTTCAGCCGCCGCTCGCGCAGAACCACGCCCGCGTCCATCGGGATCTGCCAGCGGTAAACCTGGGCGCGACGCATTACGGGTTCCGTTTAAATTTGCTGAAGTCAGGCTGGCGTTTCTGGTTGAAGGCGTTACGACCTTCCTGACCTTCTTCGGTCATATAGAACAGCATAGTGGCGTTGCCCGCCAGCTCCTGCAGACCCGCCTGACCGTCACAGTCGGCATTCAACGCGGCTTTCAGGCAGCGCAGCGCCATCGGGCTGTTTTGCAGCATTTCGCGACACCAGCGAACGGTTTCTTTTTCCAGATCCGCCAGCGGTACCACGGTGTTCACCAGGCCCATATCCAGCGCCGCTTTGGCGTCGTACTGGCGGCACAGGAACCAGATTTCACGCGCTTTTTTCTGACCCACGATGCGCGCCATGTAAGAAGCGCCCCAGCCGCCGTCAAAGGAACCGACTTTCGGGCCGGTCTGGCCGAAGATGGCGTTATCGGCCGCAATGGTCAGGTCGCACATCATGTGCAGCACATGGCCGCCGCCGATGGAGTAACCCGCCACCATCGCCACAACCGGTTTCGGGCAGGTGCGGATCTGGCGCTGGAAGTCGAGCACGTTCAGGTGATGTACGCCGCTGTCGTCCTGGTAGCCGCCGTAGTCGCCGCGCACCTTCTGGTCACCGCCGGCACAGAAAGCTTTATCGCCTTCGCCGGTTAAGATAATCACGCCAATATTGTCGTCATAGCGCGCATCGGCCAGCGCCTGGATCATCTCTTTCACCGTCAGCGGGCGAAACGCGTTGCGTACCTGCGGGCGGTTAATGGTGATTTTGGCAATGCCGTCAGCGGATTTTTGATAGCGAATGTCGGTAAAACCTTCGGAACAGTCGTGCCATTCGGCCGGGGCGTACAGCATAGCTTCATCAGGATAAATCATAGCGAGTCCTATAAGTTAGCAGGCAAAATCTGCGCCAGACACGCCGCCACGTCCGCGGGATTTTCCCGGTGTGCGTTGTGTCCGGCATCACGAATAATATGGCAAGGCCGCGCAAGCGATTCGGCAATAGCACGAAACTTACGATCGCGTTCGCCACAAAGAAAGTGGAATGGGAAAGCGCAGGTTTGCAGCGCAGGCCGCAAATCGTCCTGCACCGCCAGCGAGGTGGCCAGCAGCATTGCCGCCAGCGCCACGCCGTTGTTTTCTTGTCGCAGCGCCACCAGAGCGTCGCGCTGTACGGCGGTCAGGCTGGCAAACACCGGCTGCTGATACCAGGCGTTAAACACCGTCGCCAGCGGCTGCTGGGCAAAGCGTTTCGCCCACCGCTGGTCGTTTTTCCAGCGTTCGGCGCGCTCGGCATCATCGGCGAGCCCGGGATGACCGCCTTCGACGATGACGCCTGCCAGGCCTGTCGGCTGCGAACAGCAGGCATAGTGCATCGCCACCCGGCCGCCCAGCGAGTACCCTACCAGCCAGTAGTTGAGTATGTTGTAACTCAGCAGCGTTGCCGTGAGCCATTTGTCCATGTCAGCGAAACCGCCTATCTGCACATTGTCCGAGCCGCCGTGTCCGGGAAGGTCAATATACAGGCGGTTTAGCGCGCTGAAGCGCTCACCCACAGAACGCCATTCGTGGCGATCGCCAGAAAAACCGTGCAAAAAGACCAGCCACGGCTGCGCGGGGTCGCCACGCTCGGCGACGGCATGGAGGATCATAGTTGGCTCACCTGCGCCAGTAGCTGCTGTAGCGTTTGTGCCCCGTCGGTGTCGTTCACCACCAGTTCAATCACCGTCGTCGCCGGTGCGCGCCAGGCCGCGCCGAGCGCCGACTCCAGCTCACTCCAGCTCTGCGGCTGATGGTAGTTCAGACCAAACATTTTCGCCGCGTGTTCAAAATGAACGTTCTGCGGCATAGCGTAAAAGCGCTCGCGCTCTTCCACCGGCGTGGGGAGCAGGGAGAAAATCTGCCCGCCGTTGTTGTTCACCACAATCAGTACCATCGGCGCCGAGACCTGGCGCAGCAGCGCCAGACCGTTAAGATCGTACAACGCGGAAAGATCGCCGACGATCGCCAGCGTTGGCCGCGCGCTGGCTCGCTGCACGCCCGCAGCCGTGGAAATCAGCCCATCGATACCGCTGGCGCCGCGATTGCTGTAGACCGGGTATCCCGCGGGCAGCTGGCCTAAAGCGTCAATCAGGCGCACCACGAGACTGTTGCCGACAAACAGCTGCCCCTGTTGCGGAAGATAACGATGAATACGGTGCGCCAGCTGCGCCTCGCCGAAGCGGTCGCCGTGCGCGGCAACCGTCTGCCAGGCCTGCGCGGAGATAGCAGGAATCACGGTGGCCCACGGCGCGCGTTTTTCCGCCGGATGCTGTTCCAGCCAGCGCTCAATGTTGCATACCAGACGACGCCCGCGATGGTGCGCCGGATCCAGACGGCCCGTAAGCGAGTCCACCAGCCAGTACTCGTCAGGCTCGCAGGCAAGCTGCCATTGCAGTACGCGTTTACCGGTCAGGCTGCTGCCGATTTGCACCACGATCTGCGCCTGACGCAGCTCGTTCACCGCCGCCGGGTTGCCCAGCCAGAGATCGGCGCAGGGCAGCGGCTGCCCGGTTTGCGACAGCACGTCGCCAATCAGCGGCCAGCCCAGGGTTTTCGCCCACTCGGCCACCTGCTTGCCTTCTTCGGCGCTCATGCGCCCGGCCACCACCACACCGCGCTTCTGTCGCCAGAAGAACCAGTCGCGCTGGGCCGCGCTTTCCTGATGCAGCGCCTCGCGCAGCCAGGGTTTTTCCCCCTGCCACCAGTTTCCCAGCGCCTGCTGCCAGGCAAGGCCGGTTTCATCCATGTCGCCGTACAGCGGCTCGGCAAACGGGCAGTTAATATGCACGCCGCCGGCGTGTAGCGCTCCCAGCGCATCGTCAACCACCGATACCAGCCAGCGAGCCGGGATGTCCTGACTCGGGCGCGGCAGCGAAACGGTATGCGACGGGTGCGAGGCAAACATCCCCGGCTGGCGAATAGCCTGATTTGCGCCGCAGTCAATCAGCTCCGGCGGGCGGTCGGCGGTCAGCAGAATAATTTTTTCACCGGTCAGGCCCGCTTCAATCAGCGCCGGATAGAGGTTCGCCACGGCAGTCCCCGAGGTGACGATCACCGCGACCGGCGCTCGGCTCACCTTCGCCAGCCCCAGCGCCAGGTGCCCAAGGCCGCGTTCATCGAAATGGGTATGATGGATAAAGGCGCGGTTTTCCGCCGCCGCCAGGGTGAGCGGTGTTGAACGTGACCCGGGCGCGATGCAAACGTGCCGCACGCCGTGACGGGTTAATGCTTCCAGAATCACCGCCGCCCAGCGTCGGTTAAATGCGCTTACTGACATGAAATTGTCCGGTATCAAAGATTGCGGCTCAGTATAAATACTACGACAACGTAGGATTTTGATATGAGTCGGTAATGTTCTATTCAGAGAACAACAATGAGCGCAGCCCTGCCGCTTTATTTTCGATTTCCTGCCACTCCTGCTCCGGGTCGGAACCGTCGACAATCCCGGCACCTGCGTACAGGCGTACCGTTCGGTCTTCAACTTTCGCCGATCGCAGCGTGACGCAAAATTCGCTCTGCTGACGAGAAAGATAGCCCGCGGAGCCCGCGTACGCTTCACGGGTAAACGGCTCAAAGCGCTCAATAAACGCCAGCGCTGCCGCGCGCGGCAGCCCGGCAACCGCCGCCGTTGGCTGGAGCTGCAGCAAACACAGCGCGTCGTCCGGCCGCGTGAGCGTCGCCTGGATGCGGCGACGTAAATGCTGCACCTTGCGCAGGCGTACAATTTCGGCAGGCAACACGTCCAGCGCTTGCGTTACGTCCTGCAAACGCTGGCAGATATCGTCAACGACCAGGCCGTTTTCGCGCTGATTTTTATCGTCGCGCATCAGCCAGTCGCCGAGCCGCTGCGCCACCGTCGGGTCGTCGTGCGCCGCCACGGTACCGGCCAGCGCCTCGGTCAGCAGATCAACGCCGCGCCGACGGAACAGGCGCTCCGGCGACGAGCCGAGAAACGCCCGCCGCGCATCAAACGCCATAAAGAAATGATAGCAAGAGAAATTGACCCGGCGACTTGCCGCCATCAGCGCCCCCGCGTCCGGCGCATGGGTGAAGGTGAGATCCGTGGCCCGGGCCAGTACCACTTTGGTAAACTCGCCGTGACGAATCGCCTCGGTCGCCTGCGAAATCAGCCGGCACCAGCCCTCTTTACCCGGGCGATGGGTTTCGCTCTCCTGACGCAGGGTTAAGGCCGCGCTCGCGTGGTGGTCCGTGAGCAATGCCAGGCACGCCCGCGCCAGCGCCGCATCCTGCGCCAGCGAGACGTCGCTGCACACATTCAGTCGCAGCACCGCCCGTCCCGCTTCGCGCCGCCACTCCAGGCGGGGTAAAAACAGCGAGCCCTCGGTCGGCGTGAAGGCGTTAATGCCGCAAACGCGCACATCGTCACGCGCCTGCATCGCCAGAAAATCATTGGCCTGAGTCAGCGAGGAGAAGACGCGTACCGCGCCCAGCGCGGCGATCTCTTCTTTGCCGCTGCGCTGCTGCCAGTAAAACTGCGGCCAGACCGCCTGACCATTGAGCCAGGCGAGCGGATCGAAGGCATCGTTCAGGGGGAAAGCGACTTCAAGGATTCGCGTGCCGGGCAACGCGGGAAAATCGTCTGCCAGACGCGCTGACAGGCTTTGTAGCGCCGCTAAGATTGACAGCACGCAAACCTCCCTATCATAAAAACCACATAGTATAAGGGGTACTACCCATAAATTGCAGTACCCACGATTAGGGAGCGGGCGGGTATCAAGGCAATATCGCACTGAAAAGCAACGGACTTTGCCTTTTACTATAGCGGGAATTGGCGGCTATGCGCGGGTCACCTCACGCGCCATACCGACGTGCGGAATGCCGTCTTCGTCATACACATCGGTGACGGCGACAAAACCAAACTGAGCGTAAAAGTCACGCAGGTGTGCCTGGGCACCGAGATACAGCGCGCGCTGCGGCCAGCGTTGCAGGCAAGTGTCGACGGCGCGGGCCATCAGTTGATGCCCCAGCCGCTCGCCGCGAACGTCAGCACTGACGATCACCCGGCCGACAGTCACCGGTTCGAGCGTTTCTTCACTCACCAGAATGCGCGCGTAGGCCACCAGCCTGTCGTCCTTCCAGCCCAGCAGATGGCGGTTCTCGCCGACCAGATCGTCGCCGTCGACATCAAGATACGGGCAGGTTTGCTCCACCACAAACACTTCACAACGCAGCTTTAGCAGCGCATACAGCGCCGGGACGGTTAATTCAGAATGGTGCAAATCTTGCCAGCAAATCATGGTAGGCTCCTTAGACCTTTTTTTACCGCCAGGGGCGCGGCGCTATGCAATTGACTTTTTTAGGCACTTCCGCGGGTGTGCCAACGCGTACTCGCAACGTAACAGCAATGCTGCTGAATCTGCAACACCCCACGCAGCCGGGACTGTGGCTTTTCGACTGCGGCGAAGGAACCCAGCACCAGTTGCTGCATACGGCGTTCAACCCGGGAAAAATTGAGCGGATTTTTATCAGCCACCTGCACGGCGATCATCTTTTCGGCCTGCCAGGGCTGATTTGCAGCCGCTCGATGGCCGGTAGCGCCCAGCCGCTGACGCTATATGGCCCGAAAGGGCTCGCTGAGTTTGTCGACGCTACGCTGCGGCTAAGCGGCTCATGGACCGATTTCCCGTTGGACGTGGTGGAAATCAGCGCCGGTGAGATTCTGGACGATGGTCTGCGCAAAGTGACCGCCTACCCGCTCAATCATCCGGTCGAGTGCTACGGCTTTCGCGTGGAAGAGCACGACAAGCCCGGCGCGCTGGACGCCAGGCGGCTGATTGCCGACGGCGTGCCCTCCGGCCCGCTGTTCCAGAAGCTTAAAGCGGGCGAACGCGTCACGCTGGCAGACGGCCGGATTATCGACGGCGCCCATTATCTTGCGCCGGCAACACCCGGCAAGAAAATCGCTATTTTTGGCGATACCGCCCCCTGCGATGCGGCGCTGGCGCTGGCCCGTGACGTCGATCTGATGGTTCATGAAGCCACGCTGGAGGCCGCGATGGCGGAAAAAGCCAATAGTCGCGGCCATTCGTCGAGTGAACAAACCGCACAGCTGGCGCGAGCGGCTAACGCCAAACGGCTGATCGTCACTCACGTCAGCTCGCGATACGATGCCGAAGGCTGCCGCCGCCTGCTGGCCGAGTGCCGACATATTTTCCCGGACTGCGAGCTGGCCGACGATTTCGCCACCTTCACGCTGGCATAACGTTTTGTCTCACGGTGCCGATAACTGCGTTATTGAGTTCACGCTTTATACGCTGAGGGCACCATGGATAATTTCCAGAAAGAGATCGACGACAGGGCTAATTTGACCCTGTCCAACCGTTTTGAGCTGCTGCTGTTCCGCCTGGGCAAAGCCTCACAGAGCGACGCCTCGGAGCTGTACGGTATCAACGTGTTTAAGCTGCGCGAAATCGTCCCGATGCCGAGCTTCACCCGCCCCGCAGGCATCAAGCCGCCGCTGATGGGGATGGTGAACATTCGCGATCAGATTATCCCGGTTATCGATCTCGCCGCCGTCGCCGGCTGCACCCCCAGCAACGGGCTGAATATCTTGCTGATCACCGAATATGCCCGCAGCGTGCAGGCCTTCGCCGTCGAGTCGGTAGAGAATATCACCCGCCTCGACTGGACGCAGATTCACACCGCCGAAAAAGCGGTAAACGGCAAGTACATTACCAGCATCGCCTGCCTGGACGATCACCAGGAGAGCAACAACCTCGCGATGGTTATCGACGTGGAGCAGATTCTTTACGACATCACCCCGTCAAATCACGATCTGCACGCGAAAGAGCTCAATCCGCGCAAATTCAATATTAAGCCGGGCGCAACCGCCATTGTGGCTGAAGATTCCAAAGTGGCGCGCGCGATGCTCGAAAAAGGGCTGAAGGCCATGGATATCCCGGCGCAGCTGCACGTCACCGGTAAAGAAGCGTGGGAGAAAATTGAGCATATCGCCCAGCAGGCGGCGCAAGAAGGTGTGCCGGTAAGCGACAAAATCGCCCTCGTGCTGACCGACCTTGAAATGCCGGAAATGGACGGTTTTACCCTGACCCGCAAGATTAAAACCGACCCGCGTCTGCGCAATATTCCGGTGGTGATCCACTCGTCGCTGTCGGGGAATGCCAATGAGGACCACATCCGCAAGGTGAACGCCGACGGCTACGTGGCAAAATTTGAGATTAACGAGCTGGCCTCGGTGATTGAGCAGGTGCTAAAGGCACCGGGCGGTAAAACCGACGGCGCGCTGCACGCGGTGTAATCCCCCGTGCCGCAGGCCGCTTAACGGGCAATGGTCCGATCGATACGGCTTATCATGTACGGGAAGAAGGGGTTGGACGACATGCGCATCAGGGCATCCAGTTCAACCACCATCGCCCCGCGTTCGCCGCGCGCGGCCACGGTCCCCAGGCTAATACCGTACTGATTGCGCGGCTGAGGCTCGCGACCGTACAGGGAATCCGTCACCGGGAACGGCAGCGCAATATGCGAAAGCGAGTAAACATCGCGCGGATAATCAATGCCCAGCGGCGCCACGCGCGCATTCATCTGCCCGGCCTCGGTGGTGCGGGCCTCGGTTTGGGTGGTGGTAGGCTCAACGTTCGCCACAACGGTCACGCCGTATTGACGCGGCGGCGCGGGCAGCAGCCGTGAAAGCGCCGCACTGGATGACGCGCGCAGCAGCGGCGTCACGGTGGCGGCCTGGTTAAGGTCAAACAGCACCAGCTCGCTGCCGTTGGCAGTAAGCCGCTCGTATAAGCCGGTCAGCACCGCGTCACTGCTGACCGTCGAATCCATCACCGACTGGAAGGTCAAAATCGGCGGCAGCGCGCTCAGCTTATGCTGTCGCGCCCCTGCCGCTATTTGCTTTTGCAACGCCTGAGTGAGCGCATACGACTGACGTGCGGCGTTGACCGGGAACGAATTATATTTGAACGGGTTATACTCCGGGACAATGCCGAGCCACGCCGCTTTTGCAAACGCCGGGAAGACCGCCGGCCAACCGGCAACGCCGGCAAAACGGGCGAACGACGTAATGCCGATCATCGGCGAAATCAGGACCACCTGCTGCGGCCTGTCCAGCGTCGGGTCATCCAACGCATCCAGTGCATATTTCATCGCCAGCGCCCCGCCGTTGGAGTAACCCACCAGATGCAGCGGGCGATCCTTACCGCTCAGCGCCTTCGCTTCTCTTACCGCCAGCCGCGTAGCGGCCAGCCAGTCCTGCCACGCTACATCCGTTAACGCCCCGGGTACCGTGCCGTGCGCGGGCAGACGAATGGCCACGGCCACGTAGCCCAGTTGCTGATAGTGCATCGCAATATGTCGCATGCTGTAGGGCGTATCGGTTAGCCCATGCAGCAAGACCACCGCACCTTTTGGCTGCCCCTGCGGCTTCAGAACGACAGAACGGTTCCAGTCCATGGAAAAATGACCGGGATAAAGCGGGCTTTGCGCAAAATAGCGGTTAAACGACGCCTGCTGGCTGGCGGGCAATTTGTCGGTTACGTTGGCGCGAACGTCAGAGAAAAGCCGATTTTCCGCGCGGATGTAGCCGTCCCAGGTTGTATTATCGATGGCCGGAGCCTGCATGTCGTGCGGCACAAAGGTATGCCACAGCTGGAGAGGCGGTTTGCTTTGAATGTCGTAAATCCGCGTCCCCAGCACGCCGAGCAGCACAAAAACAACAAATAAAACCATGCGCTTAGTCCATTTCACCAGCATGACGTTGACGCAGCTCCTTAGGGTATCGAGTATTCTGGCTGGCCAACAGAGGCCAGCTTGAGTCAGTGGGTAATAGGGTATTACAAACCAAGAAGGTCGGCCTGAAAAATTCGCCAACCTTCTGAGGAATGCCAGACAGCAACCGCGCTCAGATCTCTTTAAACGCCATCTCAAGCCGGGCCATTAGCGGTTTAAACAGATAGCTCAGGAATGTCCTTTCGCCCGTTTTGATGGTGACGCTGGCCGGCATCCCGGCCTTAATTTTATGGTCACGCAGCAAACGCACCCCCTCAGGTAACACCTGAACTTCAGCCAGGTAATAAGGTTGTTGCGTTACTTTGTCGGTCAGGCGATCGGCGGAAACTGTCAATACCCGAGCCGGTACAGAAGGCAGCAACGCATGGTTTAGCGCGGGGAATAGCACATCGACAGTGAGCCCCGGCGCCAGTTTATCAATCGCATGCACCGGGATTTTGGCATCAATTTGCAACGGCTGACCGGCGGCGACAATGTCCATTAAACGTTCCCCCGGCTGAATCACCCCGCCAACGGTGCTGACCTTCACATCCAGCACAATACCGTCAATAGGAGAACGAATCACCGTGTTATCCCGTTCATGCCGGGTTGACTGCAGCTCATCTTCCAGCATCGCAACCTCTTTTTGCTTAAGCATTAATTCGGACTCCACTTCCCGCAAATACTGATGTTGCACCTGATAGGCCTTGATTCTCATCTCATTTTGCTGCGACTTTAACTTGGCGATATTGAGAATATCCTCTGATACGGTACTGGATATTTCTGCGGCCTCACGTTCCAGTACCATGAGCTGTGCTTTGGGGTAGTAATTTTTCTCACTGAGCGCCCGAACGGCGCCCAATTCTTTATTGATTAGCGTGAACTGACGTTCGCGATAGCCTTTGATTTTATTGAGGTTCTCCGTCTGCCCGGCCAGGCCATCCAGCGTCTCCTCAATCATTGATATCTCATCCTGCACATTTTTCCGGCGAGTTAAAAAGAGCTTCGCCTGCAGCTGCTGACTTTCCAGCAGGCGTTTATTGCCAGCAAAATGCTTGAGCAGCGACGGACTGAACGTGATGTGATCCGCCCCCGTCCTTTCCGCCAGTAAACGATCCTCGCTGGTTTTCGCCGAAATATACTGCGCGCTTAAGGCGCTGTAGCGCATGTCCAGCTGCAACGTATCCAGGCGCATCAGGACCTGATTTTTTTTCACCACATCGCCTTCTTTCATGTAGATATCCGTTACCCGCCCTCCGCTGAGATGCTGGATAGTTTTGCGATTATTCGACACCGTGACGGTACCATCAGCCACCACCCCGGCATCTAAAGGCGCTTTGACGGCCCATAATAAAAAGCCGCCTACCGCAATCACGATAACGACCAGACCTTTAATGAGCGGCGGCCAGATATTGGTATCGATAGTGTCGGTTTCCGGCATGGCAGACGCTTTCGGTTTACTTTTCATGATAAGGCCTCGCGAGGGGCGTCATTGAGGGTCTGCACAACGGGATTGTCTGCCGTCGCGGCTTCGGTAGCGGAGACGGATTTCAGAATATTGGCCTGACGTAAATTGGCGAATACCTGCTCACGCGGACCGAATGCCTGCATCGTCCCCTCGTTAATTAGCAGCACTTTGTTCACAACGCCGAGCAGAGTTGGGCGATGAGAGATCAGCGCGACCGTTTGCCCGTGCTCGCGCAGCGCGATAATCGCCTTGATTAACGCCATCTCACCGGCATCATCAAGGTTGGCATTGGGTTCATCAAGAACAATAAAAGCCGGATTATTAAACACCGCTCGCGCCAGACCGATACGCTGGCGCTGACCGCCGGACAGCTGGTAACCATTAGCGCCCAGAGGGGTGTCGTAGCCCTGAGGCAGGCGTAAAATCATGTCATGGACGCCAGCGAGCATGGCTGCGGCAACGATCGGCGGGCTGTCGGTATGGCTAAAGCGGGCGATATTTTCGGCAATCGTCCCTTCGAACAATTCAACATCCTGCGGCAGGTAGCCGATAGAGGGGCCAAGCAATATTTTGTCCCACTGGCAAATGTCCGCCCCGTCAATCCGTACTTTTCCACTCAGCGGCTGCCATACGCCAACCATGAGCTTAGCCAGCGAACTCTTTCCGGAAGCGGAAGGCCCGATAATCCCCAGCACCTCACCTTGTTCGAGTTGGAAAGAAATGTTGCGCAGCGTGGCGATTTTTTGCCCGGGAGGCGCGGCGAAGACCCCTTCAACGCTAATCGTGCCTTTCGGGGTGGGAAGGTTCATTTTCTCTGGCGGGGCCGGATAATCGCGCAATAATGCGGTTAACTGCTTCCAGGCGCTGCGGAACTGCACAAACTGCTTCCAACTGCTGATAACCTGTTCCACCGGACTCAGCACGCGCCCCAGGATGATCGATGCGGCAATCATCAGCCCCGGGGTGATCTCCCCGGCGATCACCAACAACGCGCCAACGCCCAACGATATAGATTGCAAAAGTACGCGGACAAAACGGCTCAGGCTGCTGTATACCGCCGATCTATCGGCAATGTAGGTTTGTAAAATCATCACCTTACTGTGGCCTTCCAGCCAATGCTGCTTCAGGGAAGCCAGCATTCCCATGGCTTCAATAGCATCGGCATTTTGTAACTGCTTATTAAGCCTGCTGCTGTTATTCACGCTGAGCATATTCGCCTGTTGAATCGGATTTTTCGTCGACAATTCGGTTAATAACGTCAGGAAAAATAAAATAATAATCCCCGCAAGCGACAGATAACCTAATATGGGGTGAACCAGAAAAGCGACCAGTAAATAAAAAGGTGTCCAGGGGATATCCAGTAAGGCAAATAAGCTATTGCCTGCCAGCACCTGGCGAATTTGAGCCAGATCGTTTAGCGCCTGCGCCGGATTGTTATCACCGGTCGCAATTTTACGCTTAAACGTGGCGTTAAAGACCAACTGATTCAGCTTTACATCCAGGCGGTTACCGAGCCGGGTCATGACGCTGGAACGCGCGAATTCGATCATCCCAATGACGCAGTATAACCCAATGATTAACAACGTTAGCATGAATAATGTTGTGGTGTTCTGGCTGGCCAGAACACGATCGTACACTTGTAGCATATAAATTGCCGGCGCCAGCATAAGCATATTGATGACACTGCCAAAAAACAGCAGCACAATAAATGCAGGTCGGGTTCCTTTCAGAGCATTTTTCAATTCTGTGGACTTATACTGGCGCGGCATAGTTTACTCCTTATTAAACCAATAAGGTTGTGCTGTTATTACGGCGTTGATGAATTAACCCAGCTGGAAATCATTCAGCTGGATCGAATTAACCGCAGTATTCAACAACGTGATTTTGTCTCCGTTAGTGAAGCTCAGGACCGTTGACGTTCCGCTCGCCGCAATACTGACGTTGCTGGCAAAGTTCGCCGCCGTCAGCCCCCGACCCTGCAGGCTGATCAGATCCTGCCCCTGGTTCGGGTTGCTGTCGAAGTCGGTAATGATGTCCTGGCCAAAGTTAAGGCCGAAAATAAAGAAGTCATTCCCCCCGCCCCCGGAGAGGGTATCATTGCCGCTGCCGCCGTTCAGACGGTCAACGCCGTTGCCGCCCGTAATGATGTTGTTCAGTGCGTTACCCGTACCGGTAAAGCCGCCGGTCCCGGTGAATGCCAGCACTTCAACATTGTCGCTCAGCGTGTAGGTATTCAGGCTGGTTCTGACGGTATCATTGCCGCCATTCACCGCCTCTATCACCCTATCCCCTACATTATCAACAATATAAATATCATTACCGGCCCCACCCGTCAGGGTATCAGCACCCACGCCACCGTTCAGACTATCGTTGCCATTGCCGCCCAGCAGCGTATCGTTACCCGCCAGACCCGACAGGGTATCGTCACCGTCCATCCCGTTCAGCGTGTCGTTGCCGCTGCCGCCGGTCATGGTGTTTGCCAACGCGTTCCCGACGCCGTTAAAGTTCCCCGAGCCGGTAAAGATCAGGTTTTCAACGTTATCTGCCATCACGTAGCTGTTGAGAGAAACCGAGACGGTGTCCGTTCCGCCATTCACGCCCTCAACCACCACATCCCCCAGGTTATCAACGGTGTAGCTATCGTTACCGGTACCGCCGGTCATCTGGTCGGCACCCGCGCCGCCGTTGAGGGTGTCATTGCCGGCTCCGCCGAGCAAAATATCATCACCAGCCAGGCCGGACAGGGTATCGTTACCGTTGCCTCCGTCGAGATAATCACTGCCGTTGGTACCGACGAGCGTCGTTGCGCCGTTACCGCCCACCAGCATATTGCCGACAGTCTGGGTCGACGCAGAGGTCAGTACAACGGAAGGGTTTCCTTCGTCATCGGTCACGGTCACCACAACCCGCAGATTACGGTCCACCGTCAGTAACGTTGGGGTATAGGTGGCGGCCGTAGCCCCCACAATATTGATAAAGCCGAACAGCGTGCTCATTTGCCATTGGTAGCGGAAGTTGTTGCCGTTGGTCAGGCCATCGCCATCGGTGATCCCCGAAACATCGGCCGTCAGCGTCATGTTCCTGGTTGGAGTCAGATCGCTTATCACCGGCAGACCACGGGTCGGAAGATCGCGTGGCCCAACGGCGCTGGTGGCCGCCGAGATCAGCGTTTCGGCATCGCCCATCCGGTCGGTAAAGCTGGCAACCACCCGCAGCTGGGCGCCTGACAAATTATTGCCCACCCGGAATTCGGTCCCCGTCGCCTGGTCTCGCCACTGCCCGCCGATCAGCGCCTGCCAGGTATAAACGATCGGTAAATTACTCACCAGACCGTTACCATCCTGCACATCGGAAGCACTCACGCGCAGCAGATCGCCTGCCGCAGGTGCCTTGTTGTTAATATCGACGTTGCCCGTGGCTTTTTGCGCCGTCACCCACAGCTGTGTGCCATCACCGAACTCCAGCTTCTCGATATTAAGCAGGCGGTCGACGCCGTCACCGTCAGGTAAATTAGCCGATACCGTGGCATGATTGACCGTCAGGCTGCCATCCGGATTACGGGTAAACAGGTAGTTGCCGTTAACGTCGCGGTAGAGCGCAAGGTCAATTTCCCCTTTATTACCGTCGTTGAGGATTTCACGCACAGTATGGAGCTGACCGGGGTTCAACGTGCCGTTAAGCAGTTCAGCCTTGATGTCATTCATACTGTCGACGCTTTTAATCACCGCCCCCAGTTTATCTCTGACCTCAATGCGCACATTCAACCAGGCATCACCATCGATAATGTCATCCCCCGCTTTCCCCATAATGCGGTCACTGCCGCCGCCGCCGAGCAGAATATCGGCGCCATTATCCGGGTTAAGCACCACGCCATTGACCGCATTGTTGATGAGATTGCTGCCGACCACTTTGTCCAGACCGTTTATCCGCGCAACGCCGTCGAGGGTAAGGTTGTTGGACAGCGGCGTCCCCTGTACCGGCGCCGTGCCGATGGGCGCATCGGTACCAATTAACAGATCGTTAAATTTCCAGCCTGATAACCCTTCGACCAGGTCGAAGCGATCGCGCAGAATAAACTCCTGCTGATTGACGAAGATCGGAATACCCAGGTCGGAATTCGCCGCGTTCGGGTCACCTTTATGAATCGCCCAGTCGAAGCCCGCCATCCCGTTGTTACGCTGGATCCCTGCGCCCTGGACCATGATATCGTCGCCGGCCTCGCCGTCGTAGTCGGTATCATTCCCCTGGCCATTCAGCACATCATGGCCCACGATGGTGCTGTTAAAGAACAGCTCGGAATTTTCACCGGCCAGGGTATCGAAGCCATCCCCGCCTTCGATCCAGTCATCGCCTTCGTTGCCCATCAGCATATCGCCGCCGGAGCCACCGAGGATAAAGTCATCATCCAGGCCGCCGAACACCTCCTGCGCATCTTCGCCCACCACGATAAAATCCTTACCGCTGCCGCCGAAGCTCAGGTCGTTGCCGTTACCGCTGAAGATAACGTCGTTGCCCGCATCGCCGTGAAGGAAGTCCGCGCCGCCAACCGGGGTACCGGTGTCGGTAATAATGTCATCCCCATCGCCGCCGTGGACGGTATCCGCCTCATCGCCGCCATCCAGCCGGTCATTCCCTGCGTCTCCCCACAGGCTGTCGATACCTTTACCGCCTATCAGGGTGTCGTTGCCCGCAGATCCGCCCAGCACCACATGGCCATCGCCGGAGTATTTGAGGTAGGCACCATCCGCTTTGCCGTCACCGTCAACATCCGCACCGGCCGCTTTACGGACGACTAATGGCGTCAGAAGGTCTTTTAAGCGATCTCCCCAGAGAGGGTCCGCGCCGACCTGCACCGCCTTGTTCACTTCCAGCGTGTGATCGGGGGTCATAAACAGTTTTGCATGGACGTGAGAGGAACCTTCATCACCCAGATCGCTGTTACGCATGACCAGGGCGGCGAACGAGTTGGCCTCCAGTTGGTTAAGCATGTTTAGCCCCTGAGTTCGACTCAGGTAATAGAAACGGTCGCCGTCCTGTAGCATTTCCATTTGGGTTTCAAAGACAAAGTTGAACGTAGAGCCCAACATGCCGCCGAATTCCATTTTGCGTTCCGCCAGGCCGCCGATCCAGAAATCGACCTTGTTCAGCCCGCTCTCTTTGTTGGCCCATACGCCGGTACTGTTAAAGAAGTCAAAGGCGTCAGCACGGCTAGCGTCGGCATCAGGGCCGAACAGCAGAAACTCAACGGCCACGCGTTTTGCCTCGATGGTGGTGGCGTTAAGAATCAACTCATGCTGACCATAGGCGGCCATAAAGTTGAGGATCGAGGCCGTATTTTTTAAATGCGCCGCAAAATCTGCCCAGCTGGTATACGGTTTTAGTTCGCTATTACCGGTGAGCGTATAAAACTGATCGCGGGCCTGGTTGAGCGTCGGCATAAAAGTGTCGCGGCCGCGAGCAATATTGAGTGCGCCGAGATCGAGCGGCAAACCAACCAGATTATTACGCAGCGCGCCGGTGAGAAACTCATCAATTTCGTTCCCCACCTGGCGGGTCATACCACGGACAATGGCCCCGATGGCCGCATTATTATCCATGGAACCATTGTTATCGAACGCCAGTGGATTAAGAAACGCCTGAATAAGCCCCAGATTGTCACTTTGCATATCGATGCCCGTTCTGTCGACGGTCTCCGTCAGCATCGAGTGACCAAAGCGGTAAACGACGTGGGCAAACTCAGCAAAAATAGCCGGGTTAATATCGGCCGTGTTCGAGAAGACGAAGGGGTCAACCGCAGGCTGTACGGCACGCGCAAACTCTTCAAAGACGAGGTGCTGATACTGCATCTCGGTGGTGAATCGTCCCGCCTGGAACAAATATTCCCCGTTCCAGACCAGCGTGCTGGTATCCGCCGGAATGGCGGTGATTTCATGTCCTGGCATCAGCCATTGGTTAACCAGCCCTACATCACCTGACGCCAGCAGCGTGGTTTTGTACTGCTCAACCAGGCGGTTATGTTCATCATGGAAAACCGAGTGCACCGCAGTTAAGCCAATGTTTTCATTGCCACGCCCATCGCCGGTAATGAAGTGACGATCGAGCAGTTCATTATCGTAGGTTCCCGCTTCCGTCGTGCCATTAATGACATTATCCGCATCCGGCGCCAGTATCTTAACGCCATCAACCGTGACAAATTTAGGCACCGCAGTGTGCGCAATATCGTCAAGGAAGGCATGGCCGGTGCGCAACGTGTCCGCAGGCAACAGTCCTCCGTTGGCTTCAACCAGACCATGCAGGGTAACAATCTGGACTTTTCCGCCATCGCTCAATATCAGGTTTCCGTAACGGTCGGTTGCCAGCAGCGGCACGTTGGAAATATCCGCATCCGTCAGCTGGATACCGAGGTACTGCAGCGCATGCGCCTTCACTTCGCCCCAGGTCGCAATCCCATGAGCACCGTCCAGCAGTTGGCCCGTAGGCTCCGGCTTACCGTCAATAAAAGTGTATTCCCGCAGGAATATCTGATGCGATGGATGAGAGGTATAGGTCTGGTTTTGGTCAATCCACGGCGTGGTGGTATTGACCGTATTCAGCGTTGCGTCGACTTTCGCCCGGGTGAGGATCATGAAATTTGCCGCGCCCGGGGCCGTGCTATAGAGCGGGTCATCGGGCATCAACGGGATAAACACGATCCCATTTCCGGCTTTCGGAATCAGATCCAGACCATGGTCAAAGAACTGCCCAAAGAAGGTCATCCAGCCGTTAAAGGCCGGAGATAAACCAATGTCCGGCGAGAGATTCGGAATCGACAAACTGCCGTTCACGCTCCCGCCGCCGCCGGGAGCATCCGCAAGACCCGCGGCCGCTTCGACCGCAGCAGGGTTGTTCGTACTCTGATCGGAGATAATATTGCTAATCATACGCGGGTCAGCATCGTTCACCACGGCGTTCGGGCCCGATGCCAGCAGGTATTGCGCTAAGGTGGGATCGTTGCGGATAGCCTCCAGATCCAGCGGAACGAGTCTTGGCATCGTCTGGTCGGCAGAGCCAAACAGCTCCTGACCGGGTAACAGATTATTCCATGACCCATCAACGGTGCGTATTCCATACGGGAGCAGCGGATCGCCGACAAGCGCGGTGAGCTTATCGCCGTCGATACTGCCATCCGCATTGTTAGCCGATTCGGAGAGTTTGATCTGCTTGAGAATAAACGCCAGGTCATGTAGCGTAACCGTAAAATCATATTGTGCGGCCATACGTCATTACCTCAAAATTGAATCGCAATTAACATTCGTTTTTTATTAACGAACGTTCGGGCAATTACATTCCATCTTGCTGAATTAACTATCGAATGGCGGTTGCATAGATATCCTCCGGGCAACGTTGTTGATGACACGCACGTCCCCGAATGACAGACGCGGGGCCGCGCTGGCGATAAAGGTTAATCACGATGCTGGAGGAAATAATAAAATGACAGCCGAATACCGCTACGCCGAGAATGCATAGGGGGATGCTAAAAAATAAAACGGGGCGATGACAATCGTTAGAAAATCTTAATGATTATTTAAATATGTTAGTGAATGTAACGATTTTGTCATGATAAAACTATGGCATGCTGAAAGTCGCTTTCAATAATACTTTAGATTGATTTTCATTTAAATTTGCCACTGTAAAAACAGCAATTTAAACAAGGCGTAAGCGCTGGCTTTAATATTGAGCGTATTGATAACAATAGGTTGTAGATGACGAAAATATCTGGTGCGGGTAAACCGACACACAACTTTCTTCCTCAGTCATAAAACCGATGCGGAGAAGGTAAAAACGGCCGTCAGCAGTCTGCGCTCCAACGGCTAGCCTTTTCCTCCCCACACCGTCTGAACCGCCGGCAACATTATCCAGGGTATTTGACTAAGCGCTGCTTCAGCTCGCCAATGCCTTCTATGTGAGTAGACAGCACGTCTCCCTCTTTTAGCCACACTGGCGCCGGTTTCATCCCCATCGCAACCCCTGGAGGTGTCCCCGTCGCAATAATATCTCCGGGATTCAGCGTCATATAACGGCTTAAATACGCGACAATTTCTGCAACAGGGAAAATCATCTGCCGAGTATGACTGTCCTGGCGGACCTGACCGTTGACCTCAAGCCAGATACGCAGATTTTGCGGGTCGGTGATTTCATCCGCGGTGACCAGGTAAGGGCCTAATGGGCCGAAGGTATCAAAGCTCTTACCCTTATCCCACTGTGAAGACTGAAACTGGAAAGTACGCTCGGAAATATCATTTACCACACAGTAACCCGCTATATAATCAAACGCTTGCTCCTGAGGGATAAATTTTGCTTGTTTACCAATAATAATACCCAATTCAGCCTCCCAGTCGAGTTGACTGGAATGGGGAGGAATGAATATATCGTCATGTGGCCCACAGATTGAACCTGGTGATTTAAAGAATACTACCGGCTCCTGCGGAATGGGCATGCCGGCTTCTTGAGCATGATCCCGGTAATTTAATCCTATAGCGATAAATTTCGAAGGTGTGGCAATTGGCGCGCCAATTCGTACTGATTTATCGATTAATTCCAGATTTTCCGGATCCAGTTGGCGAATAGCATCAAGACATTTTCGATCAAGCGTTTGGTGGTCAATATCACCCATCAAAAAAGACAGATCGCGGATATTTCCGTTGTTATCTATCAACCCCGGCTTTTCTTTACCCACTTCACCATAACGACAAAGTTTCATATTTACCTCTGCTCATTTCGCCTGTTTTAAACTGTCCTCATTATAATATCTTAATATTCATTTGCTCATTATCTTTGCTGATAACCATTATATTTAATTATTATACCTTTGCTATCCCTTCAACGCCGCAGGAAAAACATCGCTAAGCCATTCAATAAACACCCTCAGGCGCGAAGGCAGATGCCGGTTATGCGCATAGACGACGTGGAACGGATACGGCGCCGGACGCCATGGGCTGAGTATCTCCACCAGCGTTCCGCTGGCCAGCGCGTGTCGCAAAGAGTAGGTAAAGGTCTGCACAATACCTAACCCGGCTTCGGCGGCGGCAATATGCGCATTGCTCTCGTTAATCCCGAGGTGATGCTCCGTTTTAATCTCGGTGACAACACCGTTACGTAGAAAGCGGAATGGAAACGCTCTGCCGCTGGCGGGCGACAGATAGCTGACGAGACGATGCCCGTTCTTGAGCTCATCGGGAGAGGCCGGTACACCGTAGCGCTTGAGATAGCCCGGCGTGGCGCAGGTGATTAACGGCGACGCGCCGATTTTTCGGGCGATAAGCGTCGAGTCGTCCATCGGCCCGCCGCGGATAGCGCAATCAAGATTACCGCCGATCAGGTCCGCCGGACGGTCAGCCACCGCCAGATCGAGACGAATATCCGGGTAGCGCGACATAAAATCGGCCAGCAACGGAACGAGAACATCGCGCGCGGTCGAGCCGCCAATCGCGATGCGCAGATGGCCCTTGATGGTTGCCGGCGCGGTCTTAAACGACGCGTCAATCTCATCCAGATCCCGCAGCACGCTCAACGCTTTCTCGTAGTATTCCTGCCCTTCCGGCGTAACGGTTATGCGCCGCGTGGTGCGTTGTAGCAGGCGCGCGCCAAGATGCGATTCCAGCTGCTGGATCGTTTTGCTGATGGTGGCATTGGGCATGTTCAGCGAATCCGCGGCACGCGTAAAACTGTTGGCTTCAACGACCCGGGTAAACACTTTAAGCGCTAAAAATCGATCCATTATGCCCCTTTATCACCCGCGATTATTCACTCACGTAAACAGTGTTTTTCACTTTCGCACATTTTTCTCCCCCGGCGATGGCGGTAGAGTAGCCCCCGTAGTGAGCAGCCTGGTTATCGCTGTAAGTCGATGACTCAATTGGCATATTTATACTTTAGTTAAGGAAATGCGTCATGAGTAAAAAACTTTCTGGAAAGATAGCGTTAGTCACCGGCGGCAGCACCGGGATTGGTCTGGCAGCGGCGAAAGCGCTGGCGGAACAGGGCGCACGCGTTTATATCACCGGCCGCCGTCGGGAAGAGCTGGACGCGGCGGTCGCTGAAATTGGCACCGCAGCAACCGGCATTCGCGCCGATGCATCGGCGCTGAGCGACCTGGATACCGTCTTTTCCACCATTGCCAGCACATCAGGTCGTCTGGACATTCTGTTCGCCAACGCCGGCGGCGGCGACATGATGCCGCTGGGCGCCATCACCGAAGAGCATTTTGATCGTATTTTTGGCACTAACGTGCGCGGCGTGCTGTTTACCGTGCAGAAAGCCTTGCCGCTGTTAAGCAACGGCGCATCGGTGATTCTGACCGGTTCGACGGCAGCGGTAAAAGGTACCGCCAATTTCAGCGTCTACAGCGCCAGTAAAGCCGCAGTGCGCAGCCTGGTGCGCTCCTGGGCAATGGATCTGAAGGATCGCGGCGTGCGTATCAATGTGGTCAGCCCAGGGCCCATTCGCACCCCAGGGCTCGGCGGGCTGGTGCCCGATGAACATCGCCAGGGGCTGTTCGATGCGCTGGCCGCCGAGGTGCCGCTTGGCCGTCTGGGCGAGCCGGAGGAAGTCGCCAAAACCGTCGTCTTCCTCGCTTCGGATGACGCGAGCTTTATTAACGCGGCGGAAATTTACGTCGACGGCGGATTAGCGCAAATCTAAGCCCCTTTCTCGTCGCCATTTTGACTGCAGGCCCGTCCTTAACGCCGGGCCTTCAGCGATTGGGCAGCGGGCGGCAAATCAGCACCATGGCCAGCGCGCTGCAGAGCGGAAACAGCGCCAGCAGCAGCCACGGATAAATCGCCTGCACCGACGGGACCAGCGCCGTATCCAGCAGGTGACCAAAGGCTAAATTCCCCGCCAGCACCGCCACGCCACCGGCCGTCGCGAGCGCGCCATAGTGTGCGCCCAGCGTCGAATCGTCGGCAAAACACGGGATCAAATCCTTGGCCGCCGGCACCAGCAGCATTTGCCCCAACGTCAGCAGCGTGACCAGACAGATGGCGGGCACAAAACGCAGCCACCCTTCCGGCGGCACGCTGGCGGCAAACATCGCCACGCTGGCAAAGGCTGCAGACAACAGTAAAAAACCCACCGGCAGAATGCGAACCGCCCCAACCCTGCGCGCGAAACGCGCCAGCGGCAGCTGAAAGGCAATAATCAGCACCGAGGCGAGCATAAACAGCGGCCCGAGATCTTTCTCACTGCCGCCCGCGCGTTGAATCTCTACCGGCAGCGCCAGGTAGAGCTGGTTATAGCTCAGCAGCCACGAACTGTAGGCAATAATAAAGGCGACAAAACGCGGCTGACGAAACGTGGTCCACCACGGCAGCACGTTGAGCGGCCGCCTTTCCTGCTGCGCCAACGGCAGACAAAAAAAGAGCACCACCAGCGCGACGACAAAGACCCCGGCCCCCATCAGCGCCACCTGGCGGAATCCCAGCCCCGTCAGCAGCGCGCCCGCTGCGGGCCCCAGCACCGCACCCAGTTCACCGCATACGGCGAACAGCGCGAACCACTCGGCGCGGCTGCGTTTGCCGCTCGCCTCGCTCTGGGTCCCCGCCCTGGCCAGCAGCGCTTCAATCGACGGTGAGAACAGCGCGCCGCCGACGCCGGTGAGACATGCCCCCACAATAATGGGCCACAGCGATTCGCCAAAGGCCAACAGCAGATAGCCCACCACGCGAATCACACAGCCGCAGAGGATGACCGCGCGCGCGCCGAAGCGATCGGAGAGCGCACCGCCGACAATAAACATGCCCTGCTGCGAGAACGTACGCAGCCCCAGAATCAGCCCGATAAGGCCGCCGGAGAGCAGCATATCGTCGCGAAGGAATATCGCCAGAAACGGGACGACCGCGTAAAAGCCAATATTGAAAATGAACTGGCTGCCCAGTAACACGGGCGGCCAGAGCTTAACCGCAGGGCGCAGGGAAAATGACCGCATCACAATCGCCCGGCGTTAAACGATAAAGTAAATGTGTTTTTTGCCATGGAACCGGGAGATCTCAATTTTCGTTTTCACCCGGAAAACGTCCCACAGCAGCGTTTCAGTGAGAATATCCTGCGGCGAACCGGTCGCCACAATTTGCCCTTTCTGCATCACGATCAGTGAGTCACAGAACATGGCGGCGTGATTGAGATCGTGGATGGCGACAATGCTGGTGACCGGCAGCTCGCTAATCAGCTGCATTAGCTGCATCTGGTGATGAATATCGAGGTGGTTAGTCGGTTCATCCAGCAGGATTTCCGTCGGCGTCTGCGCCAGCGCGCGGGCAATATGCACCCGCTGGCGCTCCCCCCCGGACAGGCTCAGCCACCCCTGATCGCTTTTTTCCAGCATATCAACCCGCTGCAGCGCTGCGGTGACGGTTTCGTCGTCGTGGGTACTCCAGTTCGAAAACGGAGAATGGTGCGGAATTCGCCCCAGCTTGACCACGTCGCGCACGCGCATATTGGCATCGGTCATGCCGTGTTGTTCAACAAAGGCTACCCGGCGGGCAAGCTGCTTTTTGCCGATCCGCGCCATATCTTTCCCGTCCAGCGTCACGCTACCCGCATCCGGGCGACGCAGGCCCGCAAGGATGCGCAGCAACGAGGATTTACCGCAGCCGTTAGGGCCAAGCAGGCCAACGGTTTCGCCGCGAACGGCGCTTAACGACACCCCATTCACGATAACCTTTTTACCCACTTTCCAGGTGATATTGTCCGCAGAGATGCTCATCACTTAGTCCTTGAACGGTAGATAATCACGGCAAAGAAAGGCACGCCGACCAGCGCCGTGACTACGCCCACCGGCAGGCTTTGTGGCGCAATCAGCAGGCGCGAGGCGATATCCGCCAGCACCATCAGAATCGCCCCGGCCAGCGCGCAGGCAATCAGCAGCGTGCGGTGCAGCGGGCCAAAAAAGAAGCGCATCACGTGTGGCACCACCAGCCCGACAAAGCCTATCGAACCGGCCATACTGACAATCGTCGCGGTAATCAGCGCGGTGGTGGTAAACAGGATCAGCCGCACCCAGGGCACGGCAATCCCCAGCGAGGCGGCGGCATCATCACCAAAGGTAAAAGCATCCAGCGCGCGGGAGTAGTAAAGGCAGACGGCCAGCCCGACCAGCACCACGACCAGCACCAGTTGAAACTCCGGCCAGCGCACGCCGCTAAAACTGCCCAGCAGCCAGAACATGACATCGCGGGCCTGCTGCGCGCTGGCCGACGTGCTGATGGTGTAGGCGGTGATGGCATTAAACAGCTGAGAGGCCGCCACGCCGGCCAGAATAGTCCGTTCGTTACCGCCGCGCGCACCGTTGGTTAAAAAGGCCACGAAGGCAAAGGCGGCAAACGCACCGGCAAAGGCACCAGCCGACAGGGAAACCGCACCGGTCCCGACGCCCAGTACCACGACCGACACCGCCCCCGTTGACGCGCCGGCGGAAACGCCCAGTACGTAAGGCTCCGCCAGCGCATTCTTCAGCAAGCTTTGCAGCACCGCGCCGCAAATCGCCAGCCCAGCGCCACAGCAGGCCGCCACCAGCGCACGGCTGAGACGGAAGTCCCAAATCACGCTTTCATAGATGCGGTTGAGCGGGACATCGGTCAGCCCGAGCTTATTGCCAATCGCGTAAAAAACGCTTTCCAGCGGGATCGACAGCTCGCCGACGCTAACGCCAACGGCAATGACCAGCAAAAGCAGGCACAAAGAAAGCAGGCACGAGGAGGTCAAAAACAACCCCTGGCGCGATTGCAGCACGGTTGCGGTCATTAATTCAGCCCCAGCTTTCTCAGCTGTTCACCCACCTGTTCAGCGCCGTAGAGGGTTCTGATGGTCGGGTTCATCGCCTGGCCGTCCATCACCACGATATGGCCTTTTTTCACCGCGTCCAGCTGGCTGACGGCCGGGTCACTTTTGAGGAATTTAATTTTCTCCTCCGCGTTATCCAGCGCCCAGCGGTTGCGGTCAAGGCTGGAAACCACGATCACATCCGGATTTGCCGCGATAATGCTTTCCCAGCTCACCGTCGGCCATTCGGTTTCAGAGGTAATGGCGTTATGCCCGCCCAGCACGTTAGCAATAAAGCCGGAGGCGCTATTTTTACCACCGACGTAGGCATCGGCAGAAGGCGATGCGCTAGAGAACCAGAAGACGAAGGAGAGATCTTTTTTATGCTTGCCGAACTCTGCGCGCAGGTCGTTTTCACGTTTTTTGAAATCGGCAACAACCGCAGCACCCTTCTCCTGGACATTAAATATCGTGGCAAAATCTTCAATCTCTTTATAGAGATAGGTCATATCCCACAGTTTCTGACGGCTACCGTACATGTCGCCGGCGGCCTTTTTAGTCGCACACATTCCGGGGGACAAATAGCTGTTTACGCCCACGGTCGCAAAATCTTCGCGTTTAGCGACCTTGCTTTCCGGGCCCAATAACAGCGGCAGCTGCGCGGCAACAAAGTCCGGATTTTGCGCCAGGACGGATTCCAGCGTCGGAATTTCCACCGTCAGCAGCTTGATTTTTTCATTTTGCTCCGCCAGCGATGGCAGTACCCGGGTTGGCCAGAATGCGCTGGCGACGACATTTTTTTGCAGCCCCAGCAGCAGCAGAATTTCCACGGTATTTTGCCCCAGCGCCACCACGCGCTGTGGCGCCTGGGTAAACGTCTCTTTATACCCGCAGTTTTCGATGGTCAAAGGATAGGTCGTTGCCAGAGCAGAACTGATTGACGCCAGCACCATGCCTAACGCGCAGAGGGTCTTTTTCATTAACGCTATCCTTCATTAAAATTATTGTGGGAAATATTGCAGGCGATTTCTTAATGTAAATGAAACTCATTACTGAGGCCGAGTTTTATACAATGACCGATATAACGTGTCAATGAGATATGGTGGCGGACGAAACGCCCGCCAGACGAGCGCGCGAGTTAGCTCAGATTCGCCGTAAAGCGGCTGCAAAAATCGAGATAGGCGCGTATGGCCGGAGCCGGATAATGCTGGGGGGGATAAACCAGATGAATGTGCTGCTCGGGTAAGGGATAGTCCTCAAGAAGGCCGACCAACCGCCCCTGCGCGATATCCTCATTCACCATAAACGGCGGCAGTTCGCTGATAACATCCCCGCTCAACACGCGCTGGTAGAGATGCGCGTAGTCATTGGTCATCAGTATCGCCGCAGGATGAACGGTTTCACCACCGAGGGACCAGACGCTTGGCCGCCAGGCGCTGGCATTCCACACCGCGCAGGGATAGCGGCTCAAATCAGCGGGTGACTGCGGCCGCCCGTATCGCTCAACTAACGAAGGTGCCGCGACCAACTGATGCCGCCAGGAAATAACCCGTTTGGCGACCATCGTTTCGTGTTCAATCGCCCCGACCCTTAGCGCCACATCAATGCCGTCGGCAACGAGATCGACACGGCGTTCGGTGGTTTGCACAAATAGCCGAATCCCCGGATAGCGCTGCTGGAACTGCGCCAGCAGCTCCCACCAGACTGTCATTGCCGGGGGGATTGATAAGCGTAAATAGCCGCTAATCTGCCGCTCATCATGCTGGCTTGCCAGCTGTGCGCCCTTGAGGATATCGACCCCGGCGCTGGCCTGCTGATAAAAATGCATCCCCGCCACCGTGAGCTTAACGCCGCGTACGGAGCGCTCGATAAGCTGGAGATTAAGTGAATCCTCCAGCGCGCGTACCCGCCGGCTTAAGGTGGGCAGCGGGATCCCCGACTGCTGTGCCGCTTTACTCAGGCTGCCTGCGCGCACCACGTACACAAACATCTCCACGGCGTTCAAATCCATATTCGCAACCTCTCATTAATGGAAGATTTGTTCTCATATAACGCCATATTGCAATCGTTAATGAAAGGCTATTGTTTGTGCAGACGGTTAATAACCGTTCCGACTCACCGACTCACCGAACTGGAGCACATCATGAAAGCATATGTTATTGAACGTACCGGCGGGCCAGAAGTATTAACGCTACGCGACATTGACAGCGTAAAACCGCAGGCCAATGAGGTTCGCATCCGGGTACGCGCTTTTGGCCTCAACAAAGCGGAAGCCTACCTGCGCACCGGGAAAATGGGGCCGATTGATGCCCCTCGCGTACCCGGCATCGAAGCCGTTGGTGAGGTAATTGAAGACCCGGCCGGCGTTTTCCATCCGGGCCAGCGCGTCGCCACGCTGATGGGCGGAATGCAGTTCGATCGTCACGGCAGCTATGCCGAAGAAGTGACGGTACTGCGCAGCAACGTTATTGACCTCGACGATGCGCCGCTAAGCTGGGCGGAGCTGGCAGCCTTACCGCAGGCGTTTTTAACCGCATGGGGCGCGCTGGATCACAGCCTTCACATCCAGGCTGGGCAGACGCTGCTTATTCGTGGTGCAACCTCCACGGTGGGCCTGGCCGCAACCAGCTATGCGCAGCACGCGGGGCTGACGGTGATTGCGACGACGCGTCGCACAGAACATACCGCCGCTTTACGGCAGGCCGGGGCGAGCGAAGTGGTGATTGATGACGGCAACATCGGCGCTCAGCTGAAATCACGCTACGGCCAGGGGATTGACGCCGCGCTGGAAATTGTTGGCGCGTCGACGTTACCTGACACCGCCAGCGCGCTGCGCCCCTTCGGGCATCTGACCACCATCGACCTGCTGGGTGGCGCGCCGATACTCAACCAGTTTAATTTGATGAGCGATTTGCCACCGGCGGTCAGCGTAAACTTCTTCCCGAGCCAGCTCTTTGGTACGCCAGCCCTGCCCCTTACCGCCTCCCCTCTGGCGCGGATTGCAGGCGATATTGCCAAAGGTAAGATGCATAAACTGGCGACCCGAGTCTGTTCATTTGATGACGTTCCGCAGGCGCACCAATGGCTGGACAACGCGCGGGAACCCAGCAAAATTGTGGTGGTCCTGTAGCCAACGGCGCGTGTCGCCCCAATAGATGCGGTAACCGCGCGTCTATTGGGGTGGCAGCCCCAGGCTTTGCTTCACGGCGTCCAGAAACAGCCCAAGCGCAGCGTGCTGATGATCGCGGGACTGATAGAGCCCATAAATCCCCAGCGGCTGCGGTTCAAACTGCGCCAGCACCTGCACCAGCCTTCCACTTTGCAGCCCCGCTCGCGCTTCAATTTCAGGCACCATCGCCAGCCCTACGTCCGCAGCTGCCATATCACACAGCAGTGATGAGATACCGGCGCTGAAGTTGCCCCCCACCGCCACCGACATCACGCCGTTTTGCCGATCGCGAAAGGACCAGGACTGCCCGGAAAAACGGCTGTAGTGCAGGCAATTATGCTGGGCAAGATCGCCTGGCGTGGCGGGGATACCGTTGTTAGCCAGGTATGCCGGTGAGGCACACAAGACGGACCGGCAGGCCCCCAGATAGCGCGCAATCGCACCGGGTTCAGGCTGATTGGTTATCCGAATAGCCAGATCGATGCGCTCGCCCACCAGGCTGACGGGATGGTTATTGATATCCACCTCGATACGCAGCGCGGGATACTGACGCAGAAAAGGCGGAATCACCGGCCCCAGCAAATGCGTCGCCGTAAAGTGGGCGCAGGCGATGCGCAGCGTGCCCGACGGCGTGACGCGCGTCGCGTCACCTTCAATCCCCTGAGACAGCTGCACCAGCTGGCGCGTTTTCTCCAGCGTTTTCTCCCCTGCCGGGGTAATGGACAGCCGCCGGGTTGAGCGGTGAATCAGCCGCGCACCGGCCCACTTTTCCATCTCGTCAAGATAGCGGCTGACCATCGGGCGGGAGATGCCCAACGAACGCGCGGCCGCGCTCAGGCTACCAAGCTCGCAAATACGATTGTAGGTGATTGCTGCCATGATCCTGTCCATTGCATCTCCATTTGATCGTTTTATGAAACTCAGCATGTATTGTTTCAGGAATTCTTAGTGAAGTACAAATCCGTAGAATGAAGCACAGCATTTCGTGCCAGGCTTGACTGAATGATTCCGGTTCAGCCAGCCCGTAACCTTCGGATAAGACACTAAGGATCACCATGAATATCAAGCCTCTCTCACTCATTATCTCGCTGGCCGCCGCGCCGGCCTTTGCCGCCCCGCTGCACCTTGATGTCTATAACCCGCAGGAAAAAGGCATTTTCCCGGTGTCGTCCACGCTGGTTTCCGGTCCAAAAGAAGCGGTGCTGTTTGATGCTCAGTTCAGCGTCAAAGACGGTGAAAAACTGGTGAAAATGATCAAAGACAGCGGCAAAACGCTCAAAGAGATCGTGATTACCTCCGGCGATCCGGATTTTTATTTTGGCCTTGAGCCGCTGGTGAAGGCGTTCCCGCAGGCCAAAGTGGTGGCATCACCGGCGGTGGTGGAACATATCAAAGCGACGAAGGACGCTAAGCTGGCGTTCTGGGGGCCGCAGATGAAAGACGGCAAGCCGGACAACATTATCGTGCCGCAGGCCACCCACGCCACGCGCTTCACCGTAGACGGTGAGCCGCTGGAGCTGAAACACGCGGGCGAGTATGCCGCGTACGTCTGGATCCCGGCGAACAAAGCCATTCTGGGCGGTACCGGTATTGCCTCCGGCATTCATGTGTGGACGGCGGATACCCAAACGAAGGCGATTCGCCAGGGCTGGATGCAGGTACTGAGCGAAATGCAGGCGCTAAAGCCGCAACAGGTGATTCCGGGGCATTATCTGGGCGAGCGCCCGGCAAACGATGGAGCCATTACCTTTACCCAACGCTACCTGCAAACCTTTGAGCAGGCGCTGAAAGACCACAAAGGATCGGCCGAGGTGATTGCGGCCATGAAGGCGGCGTATCCGAACCTTGCCGATGAGAGCTCGCTTGAGCTGAGCGCGAAGGTCAATACGCACGAAATGAAGTGGTAAGGTAAGCCACGACCTTCCCTCTCGCCGCCGCGACGGATGCGCGGCGGTGATTTGTGGTGCGCATCCTCCTCAGTGTACTGAGCGACGACGCTTCCATGTGGTTAACATGATTCCGCCTTCAGCGAATAGGGTTTACGCGCGCACTGCCAGGCCAGCAGCGCCAGACCCAGCGCAATAAAGGACAGTATCGCCCCCGCCCAGTTCGGTGAGACGAGGCCAAATCCGGCGGCAATGGTCGCACCACCGGCCCACGCGCCCAACGCATTGCCCAGATTAAACATGCCGATATTGACAGAGGCCGCCATCGTTGGCGCCCCAGCGTGGCTGGCACGGTCCATGACCAGTTTCTGAATCGGAGAAACGGTAGCAAAACCAAATGCCGCCATCAGGAACACGCAAACACCGGCAACCAGCGGGTTCTCAACGCCAGCCCAGAAGACCAGCAGAACGCCCCCTTGTGCGGCTAGCGTGATAAAAAGCGTGCCAAACAGCGAGCGATCGGCAAAGCGCCCTCCCAGCCAGTTTCCCACGGCCAGGCCAAGCCCAAAGATCACCATCAGCCCCGCGACGCCAGCGGCTGATAGCCCAGCGACTTCGATCATCATCGGAGCGATATAGGTAATAGAGGTAAAGAAGGCCGCGGGCCCGAAAACGGTAATCCCCATGACCAGCAGAACCTGGGGATCAACAAACGCTCGCAGTTCAGCCTTCAGCGCAATACCCGGCCCTTTTTTTATGTCGGGCACAAACAGCGCGATGCTGGCTATCGTTAACAGACCAATTCCCGCAATTCCCCAGAATACCATTCGCCAGCTAAAGGCCTGAGCAAGCCAGGTGCCAGCGGGCACGCCAAGCAGATTCGCGAGGGTTAACCCGGAAAACATCAAGGCAATTGCGCTGGCCTGGCGCCCGGGCGCAACCAGCGAGGCCGCGATAATCGACCCAATGCCAAAAAAGGCGCCGTGGTTGAAGGAGGTAATGACGCGCCCGACGACGGCCACCGACAGCGTAGGTGCCATAGCGGTGATGATGTTACCAAGAGTGAAAATGACCGCCAGCGCTATCAGCATGGTCTTACGCGGTACGCGAGACCCCACCACTGTCATAAGCGGTGCCCCGATAAAAACGCCGAGTGCATAAGACGTTGCCATTAATCCAGCCGAAGGGATGCTGACGTCGAAGCCGCGGGCAATCTGAGGGAGAATGCCGGCAATCACGAATTCCGTCAGACCAATCCCGAAGGCCCCCACGGCGAGGGCAAAAAGTGCGATAGGCATTGCAACTCCATTACTGATCATTGATTAATAAAATTAGGTGAAGGAAAGTATATTCATAGTTTTATTCTGAGAGTTAACCAAATGAACGAACCAGATAAAGAAAAAAATGGTATCAGGCAGACACGGCATAAACCGGCCGATCTAGATAATATTGACCGAAAAATATTAGGTGCGCTGGCAGAAGATGCCGGGCGTAGCTACACCGAGCTCAGCGAAATCGTGAACCTTTCCGCCCCTGCGGTACACGATCGCGTGAAGAAGTTAAAACGTGATGGCGTGATAAAAGGCACGGTGGCGGTACTGGATGGCTGCAAGCTGGGCCGCACGCTATTAACGTTTCTGGTGATTGATACCAGCAGCTATGAAGCCACGCGCGCACTTTTGCAGTTCACCCATCGGCATGAAGTTGAGGAGTTGCACACTGTCGCAGGTGACGGATGCGTGCTGATGAAAATACGCGCAGCAGATACCGAATCGCTGGAGACTTTCCTGATTGAAGTTCAGAGCGTAGAAGGCGTGCGTTCCGTCCGCAGCTATATCGCCCTCTCCACGTTTCTGGAACGCGGCCCATCGCCTGACTAAAACTGAGGGCAGGAAGGAATGTCGCCTGCTTGAGGTGGTCAGCGACCGTTTGCTCATCGTCGAATCAGCTTTTTACAAGGCAGGAGCCCGGAGGACTGAGGATGTCTATTTCCGAAAGCAAGATAATTTAATGCTTTCCATCAAACCTGAGTGGGCGACAGAGAAGCGCAAAGAAGTGACAGAAATCCTTAATGCTTAGATTCACAAATGTCATTTAGTTTTCCGAGTCGCCTTTATCGGCAATCTTATTCGTATACCACTCCATCACCAACATCAAAGCATAAGACGCCTGGCGAGGTCTGGAGCAAGGACCGCAGTAGCCTTTGTTCAGTGATTCTTTTAGGTGATTCTTTACACCAGGATTGGAATCCTATACTTAACTGTCCACCTGTACAGATGGACGTCTACGTTACCAGCACTGAGCTGACGGCTACATACGGCGCCGGGTTTACGCTTACCTGTTTTATTGCATCGACGCCACCCAGTGGCACGCCACCTGATGGCCAGGGTGCACTTCACGCAGTGCCGGAATTTCAGTGCGGCAGCGTTCCGTTGCCTGCGGGCAGCGGGAAGAGAAACGGCAACCGGAGGGCGGGCGTGACGGATCGGGAATTTCCCCCTGCACCACCGCCACGGGTTCGCTTTCAGGATCGAGCGTTGGCACCGCCGCGAGCAGCGCCTGGGTATAGGGGTGCAGCGGCTGACTGAACAGCGCATCGCGACTGGCAGTTTCCACCAGTTTCCCCAGGTACATCACCGCTACGTCATCACACAAATGCTCCACGACACCGAGATCGTGGGAGATAAACAGGAAGGTGACGCCATAGTCATCGCGCAAGTCGGAGAACAGATTAATGATTTGCGCCTGAATGGAGACATCCAGCGCCGAGATCGGTTCGTCGGCGATAATAAAATCCGGGTTGAGGATCAGGGCGCGGGCAATGCCGATGCGCTGGCGCTGGCCACCGGAGAACTCATGGGGAAAACGATGGTAATGTTGCGGCGCCAGGCCACAGATTTTCATTACCTTCAGCACGTTATCGCGTAGTTCCGCTTTGCTGCACAGCTTGTGTTCCAGCATCGCTTCGCCAATCGCATCGCCAATGCGAATACGCGGGTTCAGCGAGCTGTACGGATCCTGAAACACCAGTTGGATTTTCGGGCGCAGCGCGCGCATTTGTTTCGGCGTCAGATCCTGCAACACTTGACCGCGATACTTCACGCTACCCGCCGTTTTGTCATACAGCCCCAGCAGCGTGCGTCCGACGGTGGTTTTACCGCTGCCGGATTCGCCTACCAGGCCAAAAATAGTGCCGGGTCGAATATTAAAACTGATACCGTCCACGGCGCGCAGTTGACCGGTTTCCTGACCAAACAGCCCGTCGCGCAGCGGGAAATACTTTTTCAGACCATCCACTTCAATCACATATTGTTGGCTCATGCGACCGACTCCGCTAACTCACTGTGAATACATGCGGCTTGCCGCGTTTGACCGATCAACGACGGAATGCCTGCGCGGCACTGCGACGTGGCACGTTCACAGCGATCGTAGAACGCACAGTACGGCGGCAGTTCGGCCAGATCCGGCACCTGGCCGGGAATCGAATAGAGGCGTCGTCGGCGCTCGCCGGGAACAGGACGCGACGCGATCAGCCCTTTGGTGTAAGGGTGCAGCGGGTTACGCAGCACATCAGCAGTAGGGCCTTGCTCAACGATGCGCCCGGCGTACATCACGACAATGTGTTCCGCCATCTGCGCGATAACGCCCAAATCGTGGGTGATCAGCATCAGCGCCATCTGCTGCGCCCGTGCCTGGTCGCGCAGTAAGCGCAGGATTTGCGCCTGCACGGTCACATCCAGCGCCGTAGTGGGCTCGTCGGCAATCAGCAGTTTCGGCTGGCAGCTTAGCGCCATGGCAATCATGATGCGCTGCAACATGCCGCCGGAAAGCTGATGCGGATAGCAGTTCATCAGGCTCTCCGCTCGCGCCAGCCCGACATCGGCAATCCTTTGCGTCGCGTGCTCCCAGGCCGCTTTGGGGGTTTCGCCACGATGGCGAATCAGCGGTTCGCAAAGCTGCTCGCCGATGGTCAGCACCGGATTGAGCGCGGTCATCGGCTCCTGAAAGATCATCGCTAACTGGTTACCGCGCAGATCGGCCATTTTCGACGGCTTCAGGCGCAGCAGATCGGTGCCCTGAAAGCGGATTTCTCCGCCGTCGATCCGCGCAACCTGCGGCGGTAACAGCCCCATCAGCGACATGGCGGTAACGCTTTTGCCGCAGCCAGATTCCCCCACCACGCCGATGGTTTGCCCAGCCTGAATGGCAAAGGAGACATCCTGTACCGCGCGCACACGCCCCTGCTCGCTGGCGAAGGAGATGGATACGTTGTTAAAGGTCATTAGCGGTTCGCTCATTTCAGACTCCGTTTCATCTTTGGATCCAACGCATCGCGCAGGCCATCACCTAGCACGTTAATGGCGATGACGGTCAGAAAAATGGCGATACCCGGCGGCATCCATAGCTACGGACGACGCTGAAAGTCAATCAGGCTATTGGCCGCGTCCATCATGTTGCCCCATGAGGGCGTTGGCGGTACGACGCCAAGGCCGAGGTAGCTGAGCGCAGACTCCATCAGAATGGCGTTGGCCACCGCCATCGTCGCCATCACCACCAGAATGGGAATGGTGTTCGGCAACAGATGACCGAACAGGCGTCGGCGCGAAGAGAGGCCCAACACCTGCGTCGCCAGCATAAAATCGCGTTCGCGCAGCGAGAGAATTTGCCCGCGCACCAGCCGCGCCAACTTCGGCCACTCCAGCAGACTGAGCATGACCACCACCATGTAGATGCGTGAATCGGACGAGAAATCGAGCTCTGACAACATCGCTCCGGCGACAATCAGCAGCGGCAGGCTGGGAATCGTCATCACCAGATCCGCGAGGCGCATAATCAGTTTGTCCGTCCAGCCGCCGACATAACCGGATACCGCGCCCAACAGGTAGCCCAGCGCCACCGAAAGCAGCATGGTCAGAAGACCAATAATCAGCGAGATACGCCCGGCCAGCAGCAAGCGGGTATAAATATCGCGGCCAAGAAAATCGGTACCCAGCCAGTGCGCTGCGCCCGGCGGTTTGTTGATCATCAGTGCATCCGTGACATCATCTTTCCACGGCGACCACAGCGGCCCGAGTACGCACCAGAGGGTCATGACCCCCAGCAGAACCAGGCACAGCATCGTCAGATGATTGTGGCGCAGCGCTTTCCACGCCTGGCGCCAAGGAGACGGCGTGGCCTGCGCCAGCGCCGGGATTTCCGCCTTGCGCAGACGGCGATTCGTTGAGAAAAGGGAGCCTAACATCACGACCTCACGCGAATGCGCGGGTCGGCCCACGCGTACAGCACATCGGCAATCAGGTTGCCAATAATGGTTAATACCGCCAGAAACAGGGTAAACCCCATCAGCACCGGATAATCTCGGGCGGCCAGCGAATCAATATGAATATGCCCCGCGCCCGGCCAGTTAAACACCTTTTCAGTGATGAGCGCGCCGGAAAATAGCCCAGGCAGCTCAAAACCGAGCAAGGTGATGATCGGCAGCAGCGCATTACGCAGCGCGTGTTTGAAGATCACGGTGCGTTCGCGCAGCCCTTTAGCGCGCGCGGTGCGGATAAAATCCATCTTCACCACGTCCAGCATACTGGCGCGGATGTAGCGAGTCAGGCTACCCGCCTGCAACATCACCAGCGCCATGACCGGCAACACCAGGTGCGCCGCAACCTGCATAACCCACGCCCAGCCGCTATCATCGCTGCCGGTGTTGGTCATGCCGCCTACTGGCAACCAGTGCAGATCGACCGCGAACCACTTAATCAGCAACAGGCAGAGGAAGAAAGTCGGGAAAGACATGGCGGCGAACACCGCCACGCTCACCAGATGATCGAACAGCGAATTGGGTTTCAGCGCCGAAGCAATGCCCACCGCCAGACCAATGCCCCAGTAAAACACCAGCGCAACGCTTGCCAGCAGGAACGAGTTCCAGATGTACTGGTTAAGTAGCTGGCTCACCGGGATTTGGTATTGCAGCGAGAACCCCAAATCGCCGCGCAGCAGCTGGCCGAGCCAGTGCAGATAGCGGGTGAAGAGCGGTTGATCGAGTCCATAGATAGCTTTCAGTTCGGCGGCGCGGGCGACGGTGAGGGTAATGTTACCGTCAATAAAATCGCCCGGCGTTTTCGCGAACAGCATAAAAATAATCAGTGATGCGAGCAGCAGCATTGGCAGAGTTTGCAGCAGTCGCCTGAGGATAAAATTTCGCATAGCTTTCTCATGACAACTGCCGTGGCTTCCCGGCAGTTGTGGGTGTTACTTGACGACTTTCACATCCGGCAGACTACCGGTCAGGCCGTTGTAGATATCTGGCTTAAAGCCGGTGACGCGCGCGCTGCTGGCCGACAAAATCGCTCGGTTACCCAGCAGAATCGCCGGTGGATCGTCCGCCAGCACTTTATACAGCTGGTGATAAATCGGTTTGCGTTTTTCCACATCCAGCACCGCATTGCCTTCGTTGATCAGCTTATCAACCTGCGGATTGTTATAGCCGGACTCTTTCGCTTCCGTGCTGTAGTAGTCCCATACGCCATCATGCGGATCGTTGAGCGTGCTGGTGCTGAAAGAGGCCAGATCATAGTTGCCTGCTTTACGCTGAGCCATCAGGGCGTTGAAATCCACCACCTGCGGTTTCAGCAGCACGCCAATCTGCTGCCAGTTCTCTTTGGCGATAGGGATCAGCGCATCGTTCAGCACTTTCTTGCTCACCAGCAGCGTCAGCTCCAGACGTTTACCCTCCTTCACCCGGATGCCATCCGGCCCCGGTTTCCAGCCTGCCTCATCAAGCAGTTTCTTCGCCTGCGCCGGGTCGAATTTGTATGGATTCACGCCGTCGGTGTTATACGCCCATGAAATCGGGGCAATCGGTTCAATCGCCACTTTGCCGTAACCCTGATAAACCACATCAATCAGCTTCTGGCGGTCAAGGCCATAAATCAGCGCCTGGCGGACTTTCACGTCCTGCAACGCCGGGCGATGCACGTTGAATTCTACTTTGCTGTAGTCGCTGGAGCCGTACAGGTTGATATTGGCAAAGCCCAGCAGTTTCAGTTGTTCAATATCATCCGGGCGCGAAGTAAACGCGTCATAATCGGTTTCGCCGGTCTGGAACAACTGGAAGTTGGTGGATGGGTTGGTTACGCGGTAGATAAAGCGCGGCGTCGGCGGCGTACCCCGGTAGAAATGAGTGTTGGCGTGGAAACGAATCTCCTGGCCAGGAATGTATTTTTCATAGACATACGGCCCGTTACCCAGCGGTTTGCCGTGCAATGTGCGCAGATAATCGAGGTTGCCGCGCTGATACTCTTTCCCGTAATACGCTTTCGACAGTATCGGGCCGCCGATTTTCGCCAGGGTTGTCGCGCCAGGCTGCGTGGTGGTGACCTGCACGGTCAGCGGGTCGATCGCTTTCAGGCCGCTGACGCTGTCGGCTGTCCCGGCTTTATATTCCGCGCCGCCCACAATGTTGGCGAGGGTGATGTCGGTATCACCATCATATTTCGGGTCATACAGCACGGTCAGGGTAAACACCACGTCTTCGGCGGTCAGCGGCGAGCCGTCGCTGAAGGTCAGATTCGGGCGTAGCTTAATGGTATAGACCTTGTTGTCCGGGCTGACCTTCCAGCTTTCCGCCAGGCCGGGCACCAGATTGCCGTGGCTGTCCCAGTCGATCAGGCGTGAGAAAATCACGTTGGTGACGTTTTCATCCCAACCGTTCACGAAGAAATAGGGGTTAAAAATCCCCTGCGGTTCAGAGATACCCGCCACTACCGTGTCTTTACGCAGCTTTGCCGCCGCCGGGATCTGGCTGGCGTCTGTCGCTGGCGTAATCCCTTCTTTTAAGACTGCCTCGGCAAACGAGGCAGAAGAGAAAGCCACCATGCTGCTAAGAAGGGCAATTTTGAGGGCAAGGGTAAAGCGTGTGGGTTTTGTTTTTAGGCGGGTCAGTACGCTGGACAAAATCGCTACCTCATCAAATGATTGCGTGAAATTTACAAATCATGACGAACGATAAGAGCCGCACCTCGCCCTGTCTAACAATGAAAATGCATGGCTTATAACGAATCATCCTTAGCTAATTTATGGTAAATCAATGCGTAATTTCAGCTAAGGAAGATGAGGCATCACACGGGGGTCAGGGTCAACAAATCGACATGGCTCACTGGGCGTTGTGTCGAATACTGAGGGCCGGGCAATAAGTTTAGTTAAGGCACGCTAAGTGAGCTGAAGGTCCGCTGTGAGCGAGAAGCGGACATTGCAGACTGCCCAGTAGAAAAAGTGCTATCAGAATTATCTAAAGGAAGATCGTATTTACCATGTCTCATTCTAACTGTTTAATAAATTACAAAAATTAAAATTTCCATTTAATATCATCGCGTTAAGCAAGAGAATTAAACCTCTCATTTAATTTATGATTCTTATTTAATTCATGAGTTGGTGTAAAAATAGGTTGCCGCACTATAGAAAGACACATATTTAAACCCAGCAGGAAATCATATTTGAAAGTAATGTGTTTAAGGGGCTGCGTAACAAGAACAGCAAGTAAACACATAGTAATAACAGTTACCATTCCCATTTCGCAAGTGGCCATATCAGAGGTGAACTAATGCCTGCTGCAATTTTAAGAATTAAGGTTATCCTAATAATTCTTTTGTATGATTAAGATCATCGATAAATTTACTAAGGACTCATTAATGAAATTGCGACTCTGGAATCTATTACCCCATGATTACGCTCCTTTTTTTCGTATTCTTCACATCATTGTGGCATTTCTAATATTATCACAAATTATTAACTCTAATCTGACAGAGACCGAAGCAATTGGTGAACATAGTCTTGAAGGAGTTATAACCTGGATGCACATTATTTCAGGGTTAGGACTGATTATTTGTGGTTTTATTATGTTAAGTTGGATGCTTACTCAAAGAGGTTTTACTTATTATTTTTCATGGGTAGGGCTTGACTTTAGTGGTATTAAGCAAGATATAAAAACGTTGACTAGTTTCCGACTGCCCGATGCACATTCGGGAGGTATTGCCAGTACAATCCAAGGATTTGGAGTTCTAGCATTGCTAATTGTAGCACTTTCAGGTGGCCTATGGTTCTTGTTGAATACCATGCAGTCAAATCTGGCTGAAACAGTAATCCACTGGCATAAGTTCTTTACTACTTTCATTGAGGTCTATTTTTATGCACATGGTGCAATGGGAGTTTTGCATATTTTAATTGAAAAATATAAAAGCCGCTCAGTTAACCTAAGTGACTAATCTGTTGTGAGATAATATTACTTCAAGTTGAAGAAAACCCTAAAAATAAAATTTAGTTTACTAGAAGATGAAACAGCACTTGCAGAGACTTTTTAATTAAATTTAATAAAAACGAAAAAATATTCATGGCGAAATGATTGTTTAATTATCTATCATGGATAGAAATGTGAGTTAGTCGTCCTATTTTAGGAAGTTAATAATGACTAAAACAAAAGGGTTACCTCGTCCGCTGACGCACTACGCTTGGCTTTCCATTGCCACGGCTATTGCCACTATCGGACTCAAAGGTGTGGCGTGGAAAATGACCGGTTCGGTCGGTCTGCTATCTGATGCCATCGAATCCGTAGTTAACCTCGCAGGAGCCCTAATGGCGCTCTGGATGCTGACCTTGGCTGCGCTTCCGGCCGATGAGAACCATGCATATGGGCACGGCAAAGCCGAATATTTCTCGAGTGCTTTCGAAGGATTTCTGATCCTATTGGCGGCAGCCAGTATCGCCTATACCGCAGTTGAGCGGATGTTAACTCCACAGCCGCTTGAGGAGATTGGTCTCGGATTACTGGTTTCAACAGTCGCATCAATCCTTAATTTTGTGACGGCTCGCATTTTGTTAAGGGCTGGCAGGCAGCACAACTCTATCACTCTTGAGGCAGATGCTCATCACCTGCTGACCGATGTCTGGACGTCGGTCGGTGTCATTTTTGGTGTCGGACTGGTTTATCTGACCGGCTGGTTTTGGGTCGATCCGATCGTTGCATTGCTGGTCGCAGCCAACATCGTTTGGACTGGTTATCAGCTTATGAGTCGTTCAGCTGCAGGTCTGATGGACGTATCGCTACCCACGGAAGAACTCAAAAAAATCGAGTCACTGCTGGCAGGATATCGTGAACAGGGGCTTGATTTCCATGCACTACGTACACGCCAGGCTGGCGGGCGGGCGTTTATGACAATGCACATCCTAGTTCCTGGGCGATGGACTGTTCAATATGGGCACGACTGGGCCGAGCGTATAGAGAATGATATCCGCACCGCACTGCCTTTTATCCATATCACCACTCATGTGGAACCGTTGGAAGATCCCGCGTCAATGAACGACCAAACGCTCGACATTTCTGATCACTAAACTAACCACATGTCGCTGGTCGGGCAGGGTAACAAACCTCGCTCTACAAAAATTTCAGGTATTCTCTATAATTCTGAGGGTACTTGATGTGACCTGCGCCCAATTGTTGGGCACGCAATATTTTTAAAAAGTCCGCTTCTGGCACAGGGCTGCTGTTGCAGCCCTGATAACCTTAGACTTCAATCGATTCAGAAATCTCTAACGCATCATCGACTTCAATGCCCAGATAACGGACTGTGCTTTCCAGTTTCTTATGACCCAACAGAAGTTGGATCACCCGGAGATTCTTGGTTTTCTTGTAGATCAGGTAAGGTTTTGTTCTTCTCATGGAATGTGTGCTGTAAAGCGTCTCTTCGAGACCAAGCTTTTCTACCCACCCATGAAAGATTCGGTTGTATTGCCGGGTTGAAATATGCTGGTTAGTTCCGATCCGAGACCGAAACAAGAAGTCTTTACTGTGCAAATTGCCAAGCTTTATCAATGCAGCAACAGCTTCTCTTGTCCCTTTGGTTATCTCAAATTGCACAGGGCTACCGGTTTTCTGTTGCAATACCGTTGCTCTGCTCGAAACAGAGCTACCATATGCAACATCAGATACTTTGAGTTTGACCAGATCACAGCCTCGAAGCTTACTGTCCAGTGCCATATTGAACAGAGCTAAATCGCGCGTTTTACCTTCCAGTTCAAGTCGGATTCGGATACCCCAGATATGAGATATCTGAAGTGGCCTTTTTTGGCCTATGATACGGTCTTTGTTCCACGGTGACGTGTTCATACTCAAATCTCCTGCAATGTGGGAGATTTGAGTATGGTTGTCCCTTATGAGCGAAGAGCGGACATTGCTAACAGCATCCTATGTGAATCATTACGATCAAATCAATGACTAAATAGCTGCGCGGAATAGTAGATCACTGAAAGGGAACTCAGCCCGGATTGTGCGATCTGATCAATCGCCAAACCAACCAAAATCACCAACCGGACTGAGCGATGCCGATCATAGTACCAATACCCCGTGGCGAACGACGCCTGATGCAGAAAGCTATTCATAAAACGCGTGATAAAAATCATGCCCGCAGACTCACGGCCATGCTGATGCTTCATCGGGGTGAACGGGTCAGCGATGTTGCCAGAACTCTCTGTTGTGCCCGTTCATCCGTTGGTCGCTGGATTAACTGGTTTACGCACTCAGGTATTGAAGGCCTGAAATCCTTACCCGCAGGGCGCTCCCGACGCTGGCCTTTTGAACATATCTGCACCCTGTTACGTGAGCTGATAAAGCATTCTCCCGGCGATTTTGGTTATCAACGTTCACGCTGGAGCACCGAATTACTGGCAATAAAAATCAATGAGATAACCGGTTGCCAGTTACATGCAGGAACCGTTCGCCGCTGGTTGCCATCTGCGGGGCTTGTATGGCGCAGGGCCGCGCCAACTCTGCGTATCCGTGACCCACATAAAGATGAAAAGATGGCGGTAATCCACAAAGCGCTGGATGAATGCAGCGCAGAGCATCCGGTATTTTATGAAGATGAAGTGGATATCCACCTTAATCCTAAAATCGGTGCGGACTGGCAGTTGCGCGGACAGCAGAAACGGGTAGTGACGCCGGGGCAGAACGAAAAATACTATCTGGCCGGCGCACTGCACAGTGGCACGGGTAAAGTCAGCTACGTGGGCGGCAACAGCAAAAGTTCAGCGCTGTTTATCGCTCTGCTGAAGCACCTGAAAGCCACTTACCGGCGGGCGAAAACAATCACGCTGATCGTTGATAACTACATTATCCATAAAAGCCGCGAAACACAGCGCTGGTTGAAAGCAAATCCCAAGTTCAGGGTAATTTACCAGCCGGTTTACTCGCCGTGGGTGAATCATGTGGAACGGCTATGGCAGGCACTTCATGACACGATAACCCGTAATCATCAGTGCCGCTCAATGTGGCAGTTACTGAAAAAGGTCCGCCATTTTATGGAAACCGCCAGCCCATTCCCCGGAGGAAAACATGGTCAGGCAAAAGTGTAGCGGTATTAGGCGCAGCTATTTAGATAAGCACAAACCTGAAAAGAGGCCTACTGACGAAGTAGGCCTGAGTTCCTTATATATTTCACAAAATTCAGAGAGTTTCTAAGATGGATAAAAGTGTTGGAAGTTGACTCTCTCTCACACGGAATCTACCCGTCCTAGATAATTCCGTTTCAATTCCGTTAACGAAGAAATGTACGGAATCAAAAACGGCCGAGCTATTCATATATTTATTCTGATAAATTTCTTGGAGATTCTTTGAGCTTACTATTTTTGTCTTTGCTAAAGTAAAAGGATCAACAGAGATATTAGATAGAGACATGGATTTTATCTTGAGGTCAAAGCCCTCAGAAAGACCATTTACAACTTTCCTCAGATCAAATTCTACTGGTCTCAATCCACTATCTTCACCAAATAGTTTTTGCACCATAGTATAAGGCATTTTCATACTTAATGGAGGGTTAGTGGCATATAGTATAATTTTTTTCCCTTGTCTGACGCCAAAGTCCACATTTAAGTAAGTTGCTATTTCAACCTCTGAATGCTCGCCATTAGCATATTCTAAGCTTTGCTTACTAATGCTTCTCATGGTAAATCTTAGTTCAAGCACTTCAGAGTTATTAATGATTTGAAAACCATATCCTTTATCTTCATCATAGAGGTTGTCATTTACTTTGTGTAATAACTCACTTTTAGTTATATCTTTTTCTGCTTTATAAATTTTTACCTTTATCATCATCCAGCCTCCTGATTCAAAGTCTCGCAAGACATAGGGAAGGTGCGAACAAGTTCCTGATATGAGATCATCATATTCATCCGGAGCGCATCCCAGAGGGACATCATGAGCCATCAACTCACCTTCGCCGATAGTGAATTCAGCACTAAGCGCCGTCAGACCCGAAAAGAGATTTTCCTCTCCCGCATGGAGCAGATTCTGCCATGGCAGAATATGACCGCTGTCATCGAGCCGTTTTATCCCAAGGCGGGCAATGGCCGACGGCCCTATCCGCTGGAGACCATGCTGCGTATTCACTGCATGCAGCATTGGTACAACCTGAGCGACGGTGCCATGGAAGATGCCCTGTACGAAATCGCCTCCATGCGCCTGTTTGCCCGATTATCCCTGGATAGCGCCCTGCCGGATCGCACCACCATCATGAATTTCCGCCACCTGCTCGAGCAGCATCAACTGGCCCGTCAATTGTTCAAGACCATCAATCGCTGGCTGGCCGAAGCAGGCGTCATGATGACCCAAGGCACTTTGGTGGATGCCACCATCATTGAGGCACCCAGCTCTACCAAGAACAAAGAGCAGCAACGCGATCCGGAGATGCATCAGACCAAGAAAGGCAATCAGTGGCACTTTGGCATGAAGGCCCACATTGGTGTCGATGCCAAGAGTGGCCTGACCCACAGCCTAGTCACCACCGCGGCCAACGAGCATGACCTCAATCAGCTGGGTAATCTGCTTCATGGAGAGGAGCAATTTGTCTCAGCCGATGCCGGCTACCAAGGAGCGCCACAGCGCGAGGAGCTGGCCGAGGTGGATGTGGACTGGCTGATCGCCGAGCGTCCCGGCAAGGTAAAAACCTTGAAGCAGCATCCGCGCAAGAACAAAACGGCCATCAACATCGAATACATGAAAGCCAGCATCCGTGCCAGGGTGGAGCACCCGTTTCGCATCATCAAGCGGCAGTTCGGCTTCGTGAAAGCCAGATACAAGGGGCTGCTGAAAAACGATAACCAACTGGCGATGTTATTCACCCTGGCCAACCTGTTTCGGGTGGACCAAATGATACGTCAGTGGGAGAGATCTCAGTAAAAACCGGAAATAACGCCAGAAATGGTGGAAAAAATAGCCTAAATAGGCTGATTCGATGTGTTTGCGGGAAAAAAATCGGCCCAGATCCGCGAAATTTTAATCAGCGAGTCAGCTTGGGAAGAAATGACCTGCTTATTCGCACCTTCCTTAACATTTCCGGGGTGACATTCCTGTCCTGATTAGTGAATAAATCAAGGTATCTCTCGCAGAGAATGACGGGGGTAATATTTTTATATTGCCACTCTCTGGTTGTGTAGTACATATTCTTTTTAAGCGCTAGCTTCAACCTATTCCTTGCTCTATCGAAGTCAAAGCTTGCCTTATCCTTACATATAATTACACTGCCGCTATCATGATTGCATTTTAAGACAAATTTAGCAGGGAGTTTATCAAAATTTATATCTTCTACGCGCGGGTAAACACCAATTAATGGGATGACATTAACTAGGTTCGTGCATCTTTCTACGTATTCCCTGACGGCAAACTTGTCCGCAAGCATGGTATAGAATGGGTTGTGTTCGAATACCATTCGATGACAAATCTTCTCATTAAGTGTTAATGGGTTATAGAGATCGGCGTCACCGCCTGATATTTTATTAAGTCTGGATGTATGAAAAGAAACGTCTGTAGATAAATACCCCCTGCACTTCCTGAAAAAATACTCAATATACTTAATGTGATAATTTATTTTATTCATCAATCCTCCAGCTCAGAATCGTTATTCTTACAGAGGATTATTGATTTATATTGCACAAATGATGGAGCGTATATGGAGAGGCGAATCTGTCGTCATCTCCATATTGATGGTCTCGTGTCTTAATTTATCCTAATCGCCGATCGCGGTAAGCCCATTCAAGGTTTCACCCCTCCGCCCGGCCCCCACTCTCTCCAGCTCCAGCCCCCGCCAACGCGTCGCGCAAATACTGCATCAACACGGTCACCCGCACGGGGGTAAACTGACGCGAAGGCCGCACGATTGACAGCGGCAGCGGCGGCGGCGCGTAGCGTTCAAGCACCGGGACGAGCGCGCCGCCGCGCAGCGCGTCTTCGACGATATACCACGGTAACATCGCAATCCCCATGCCCTGAATGGCGGCTTCGCGCAGCACATCGCCATTATTCGCGGCCAAAGGCACCCGGGCATCCAGCTCTTGTTCGCCGCTGGACAGCGCCCACTCGTTGCGGGTGGAGAGCAAGGAATAATGCAAACACTGGTGGTGCTTTAATTCCGCCGGTGACGCCGGCCTGCCGTGGGTTTTCAGGTACTCTGGCGAAGCGCAATACAGGCGCGGCATCATGGCGATGGGCAAACTGACCAACGACGAATCCTGTAATTCACCGATGCGTAAAGACAGATCGATACCTTCATTGAGCAGATCGCTGACGCGGTCTTCGAGCTGTAATGTCACCGTAATCTGCGGGTATGTTTTCAGAAACGCCGGCAGCAGCGGGGCGAGCTTCTGGGTGCCAAAACTTACCGGCGCACCGAGCCGAATAATGCCGCTGTAGGTTTCCTGCGCACAGTTAAGCCGCTCTTCTGCCTGCTCGAGCGCGCCTAAAATCCCTAAAACGTCCTGATAGAATTGTTGCCCGCTGGGCGTTAAATCAAGCTGGCGAGTGGTGCGATTGATAAGCTTCACGCTTAACGCCGCTTCCAGAGCGGAAACCCGGCGGCTGATGGCCGCGCTGCTGGTATCAAGCTGGATGGCAGCATTATTAAAGCTGCCGCTTTCAACCACGGCGACAAAGCTGCGAAGTGAGATGAGGTCGTATTCTTTCATTTTGCGTAATGGTGTCTTACCTGAGCCCTGATTTATCTGCATCCATCCCCTGCCTATGATACGTGCATCAGAACAACATTGAGGATCATCTGTTATGGCTAGTCATTATCGTAAAAAAGGCGCGGAACTGCTGCATTATCTGCCAGCCAGTGAATATCATCCAGCGAACACCTATTTTCATTTTTCATTCGCGAACTATTACGACCCTGAAAACATGCATTACGGCGTGCTGCGGGTGGTAAACGATGATGATGTTAAACCACACAGCGGCTTCGATCGCCATCCGCATAAGGATATGGAAATCGTCAGCTATCTGGTGAAAGGCAACCTGACCCACTGGGACAGCGCAACGCAGGTCGAAGACGTGCTAAGCCGTGGGCATGTGCAAACGGTCACCGCAGGCAACGGCGTGTGGCACTCGGAGCTGAACAACCATGATGACTGGTGTCGCTTCCTGCAAATCTGGATTCTGCCGCCCAAACAAGGTCTGGAAGTGCGTTATGAAAATCATAAATTCACCGTTCAGGATCGCGAGAACAAGCTGCTGCATATCGTCGGCAGCCTGCAAAATGAAGACGATGCCCCGCTGCATCTGAATCAGGATGTGAATATGTTTGTCAGCGAACTGACCGAGAGCGGTGCAGAAGTCACCTATGAGCTTAAAGCCGGTCGCCAGGCCTACATCAACAGCATTGAAGACAGCGTCAATGTCGGCGGTATTGTGACCCTGGATGAACGTGATTCACTGGAAGTCGTCGGGCCAATGACCCTGACCTTCAAGGCGAAAGACAAACACGCGCACTTTATTATTATTGAAATGGGCGAATGGGCTGACGAACAATAGGCCGTTCAACGGCATAGCCGAAACGCGCCACCTTTTTAAGGCGGCGCGTTTTTTTCTGCCCGCGGCCAGCGGTAGGGAATGGCCCTTAATTTACCGTCAGCCGTAGCGCCAGATCCTGCGGATAGGGGTCGAAGTAATTCTGCGTCAGCAGGTAGCCGTCCGGGTATTCCGCAAGATAGTGCTTCAGCAGGGTCATCGGGGCGAGAATCGGCAGCAGCCCCGCCCGATAGTTCAGAATAACCTCACGCAGCTCTCCCCGCTGACGCATCGTTAGCTGATGGCGAAAATATCCCTGAATATGCATCAAGACATTGGTGTGGTTTTTACGCGAAGCAGGCTTCTTAAGGATCGCCATCAGCTTGTCACGATAGGTCACAAAGAAGGCCTCCAGATCCTCCCACTGGTGCAGCGTCGCGACAAACGGGCCAATTTCGCGATAGCCCGCCTGATGATGCGCCAGCAGCTGCAGTTTATAGCGGCTATGAAAATCCAGCAGACCCCGGCGGGTCAGGCCGTTTTTACGCAGCGTATTGAGTTCATGCAGCGCAAACACCCGTTCGACGAAATTTTCGCGCAGCAGCGGATCGTGCAGTCGTCCGTCTTCTTCCACCGGCAGCCAGGGATATTTCGCCAGCAGCGCGGCGGTAAACAGACCAACGCCTTCTTTACGTCCCCGGTTTCCCTTTTCGTCATACAACCGCACCCGCTCCATACCGCAGCTGGGGGATTTGGCGCAGACGATAAATCCCGACAGTTCGCCCAGCCCGGACAGGTACTCGTCGCAAAAAGCGTGCATTTTTTCGCTGACATCATCATCAGGCGCGTGGCTGAAGCGCATACGGATATCGCCTGCCGTCGTTTGTACCAGCCGCAGCGCCGGTCGCGGGACCGGCAGGCCGATGGCCATCTCCGGGCAAATGGGCCGGAAGGCCACCCAGTGCGCCAGCTTGTCCATCACAAAGTCCGTCCGTTTATGCCCGCCGTCGAAGCGGACGGCCGCGCCGGTTAAGCAGCCGCTGATGCCTATAACAGGTTGCGTGTTCATGGGCGCCTCCTCGCTACTGCGCTTTACGGGAGAAGAACAGCGTCACCGTCCCCACGGTGAGGCCAAATTTCTTCATCTCAGTTTTATTGAATAAATGTTTGCCGTCCTGGAGGTACATCCAGTCGTCAAAATGCAATAGCCAGGTTCTGCCGCTGGCTTTCACATTCATGCTGTGATGCCAGTTGAAGGCATTGCCTGCCGATTTACCCGTTGCCACGCCGTCAATATCACCCGCAGTGCCCTCATAGCGGTCAGCGCTAAGACGACGGATATGCCACACCCGCTGCTGCTTTTCGCCATCGTCATACACAAACCGTTCGTTGAGGGTCAGGGTCTCGCCAACCACATCGCCGTTGATTTCAACGTGGAAGCGGCGTAGCTGCTTACCGCTGCGATCCTGCACCATCCCCCAGGCCTCCGTTTCCCCCTGGAAGTAATGAAAAATATCCAGCATCGGCTGCTGCTGGCGGTAATCGGCAACGTCGCTGCTACAGCCGGTGAGTTGCATCATCAGCGGCAGGCATAGGGTCAATAAACGTTTCATTTTTTACCTCCGGTGAGCTGCTGACGCAGCTCGGGATATTGCGTGCGGGGTCCCAGCCAGATGGCGAGGAAATTTTCGCTAAAATCAGCCGACTGCGGTTTCCCGAGCGGTATAAAGCGCGGCGCGCTCGCGGATGCACGATACCAGAACTGCCCCTGCTTTGCGGTCAATACAAAGGCCAACTGCGCCCCTGGCGCGACGTCCGGCCATAAATCCGCAAGCATGCGTAGCCAGGCCCCGCTCTGCGCTTCGCGTGTAAGAATCCCCTGCGCCTGCCACTGCTCACGCGTGGCGTCGACAAGCGCCTCCCGGTCGATATTGCGTTGATACGTGATAATCAGCGCCTGATTTTGCCATTGCCCGCGGTAGTGCCCGTCGGGCGTGAGCAACTGGGAGGTGTAGACCGTAAACGGTCCCCACGTCAGCGTCGCCTCCCCTGCTTTGCGCCAGCTTAACCAGTCAGCGGCAACGGCAGGCGTTGCAACGAGTAGCCACAGCAGTAACAGCACGACAGATTTCATTGCCGTTTCCCCATCAGGATGTGAAACGCCAGCATGAGCGCCAGCCACCCGGCCGCCATTGCGCCCATAACAACCGGCACAGGCTGTACAAAGGTCATCGCACCCAGCTGCGCGCCCGCCAGGTAGGCGACCGGGCCACCGCAGGTTGCTATCAGCGCCAGCACCCATCCCGGCAGGGTGGTGGAATAGGTCAAACGCGTCCAGACGGCAGCGAACATCAGCCACAGCGCCATCAGCCACAGCGGCAACGGCGCGGCACCCTGAAAGTGAATCAGCCCCGACAGCCCCCACAATACATCTAACCCGCCGCCCGCCACGGCCAGCAGCAGGGCATACAAACGGTAGGCCGACGGCAGCAGAATGCAGGCCAGGATGGCCAGCGCCAGCCATAATAGCTGGCCGCGCTCGCGAAACATCACCACCAGCAGCCAGTAAAGGTCGAAGCCAATGGCCAGCAAAAAGAGCGAAAAATGACGTTTCATACCCGCTCTGCCGTTAGCTGCACCACGCTGATGGTGCGGGCCTTAAATCCGGCCTCACAGTAGCCAAAGTAGTAAAGCCACATCCGGCGGAAGCGCTCGTCAAACCCCAGTTTTTCAATCTCCTGCCAGGCGTGGATAAACCGCTGCCGCCAGTGGGCCAGCGTCCGGGCGTAATCGGGTCCCATATCAAACAGGTTGCGTACCACGAAATCGGTGTGGCGCGTCATCAGTTCGCTCATTGCCGTAATGCTGGGTAAAAATCCGCCGGGGAAGATATAGCGCTGAATAAAGTCAACGCTTTTGCTGTAGTCGCGATAGCGCTGATCCTGAATAGTGATGGCCTGAATCACCATTTTGCCGCCGGGGCGTAAACGCGCCTGGCAGGTGCGAAAGAAGGCAGGCAGGTAGCGTTGCCCCACCGCTTCAATCATCTCTACCGACACCAGTTTGTCGTACTGACCGGTGAGATCACGGTAATCACACAGCAGAACCTCAACCTGCCCCTGTAGCCCCGCGCGGTGAATACGCGTGCGGGCCCACGCAAACTGTTCTTGCGACAGCGTGGTGGTGGTGACGCGGCAGCCGTAGTGACGCGCGGCGTACTCCGCCAGCGCCCCCCAACCGGTGCCAATCTCCAGCAAATGATCGCCCGGCGTTAGCGCCAGCTGTTCACACAGCCGCGCCATTTTAGCCTGCTGCGCGACGCTCAAATCCTGATCGTCGGCGCTAAACAGCGCGCTGGAATAGAGTAAATCCTCATCAAGGAAATGCGCGTAAAAGGTATTGCCCAGGTCGTAATGCGCGGCAATATTGTCCCGCGCCTGCTGGCGATGGTTGCGCCGGGTCCAGTGGCGCAGGCGTTCAACGGGCCGCCCCAGCAGACGAAAACCACGCTCCAGCCGCTCAAGCAGCTGGCTATTGGCGGCAAAGAGCTCGAGCAATACGGTGAGGTTATGGGTTTCCCACTCACCGTCCATCCAGCTTTCAGCCACGGCCAGGCTACCGCCGGTCAACGCACGCCAGTAAACCTTCGGCGAGAGGATCTCCACCTCGGCGCGTAATGCCGCAGCCGCCTCGCCAAAATGAAAAGTCTGTGCCCCTTCCCGCACCGTCAGCGAGCCGCCGCTGAGGCCGCTCAACAGGCGAAACAGCAGCCATCGCGCAGCTCGCACGTTGCGCGGAATGTCGGGTTCAAGCGCAAAGACGGGTTCGGTCATGATCGTTTACTCCTGCTGGCGGGATGGGCGTGAAGCGGCACACGCTTTAGCCAAAGCTTCAGCGCCTGCCAGTAAATAGCGAGTACGGTTTTCAGCGTCATCAACGGGATGCGCCACTGCAGCGTGCGCAGATTGGGTGGCGTCAGCGGTTCGCGTTTGAGCATCAGCGTGGCATCAAAGATCTTCGCGGCCTGATGATTTTCAATATGCATATGCAGCGTGCTGCCCGGCGGGTTGAATCGCCAGTGGTACACCATATCCATCGGGTTAAACGGCGACACGTGGAAGGTTTTTGCCAACGGCTGCGGCGTTACGGCATTAACGGCATAGTAGTGACGCTCATTCCACGGGGTGTTGCGTACCTCCGCCAGCACCCAGCGCAGAGTCCCGGCACGGTCGTAGCAGTAGTAGAAGTTGACCGGGTTAAAATGAAAGCCGAAATAGCGCAGTTGGGTCAGCAGCATCACCCGGCCATCGGGGCGCTCGCCGGTCAGGCAGGCGAGCCTATCCAGCGCCGCCGCTTTGAGCGGCGTGCCCAGCGGGTAATCGACATCATAGAAAGCCGCAGCGGCGAAGCGATTGCGGCGCACGCCGGCATCGGCAATCCGCGTCAGCTCATCCAGGTCGAGCCAGGCCATAAACACCTGATAGCTAAACTGGTGCGCCGTCGGCTGAAGCCGGCGATGGCGTAACACGCCCTGATACAGGCAGCTGTTCATCAGGTGCCCTCCTGCGCGGCGATGCCGTGCACCACATCCAGCGCGCTGCGTACCCCATCTTCATGGAACCCGTTGTACCAGTAGGCGCCGCAGAACCAGCTGCGATGCTGGCCGTTTATCTCATCACGTCGGGCCTGCGCCTGCCAGCTCTGCGGGTTAAACAACGGGTGTTCATACACGAAGCGCTGCCAGACGTAGCGCGCGTCAATCGGGGCATCCGGGTTGAGCGTAACGCAGAACAGCGGACTGCCTTCAGGCAGCCCCTGCAAAATATTCATGTTATAGGTTACGCAGGCGCTGGCCTGCTCTTGCCCACTCAGGCGATAGTTCCAGCTTGCCCAGGCGCGTTCGCGTACCGGTAGCCAGCGACGGTCGCTGTGCAGCACCACCTCGTTGCGCTGCCAGCCAATAGCGCCCAGCACGTCATGCTCGGCGGGGGTGGCATCGCCCAGCATCGCCAACGCCTGCCCGGAATGACAGGCGAAGATCGCCTGGTCAAAATCCTGCGCCGCGTCGGCGGCGTAAACCGTCACGCGGTTTTCGTCGCGCATCACGCGCTGTACCGGCGTATTCAGGCGCAGCGTCAGACGCTCGCCAAGCTGAGCCAGCATCGCGCGGATATACTCCCGCGAGCCGCCGGGGACCACGTACCACTGCGGGCGGTGGGTGATATCCAGCAGGCCATGGTGCTCAAAGAAACGTAAGAACAGCGGCAGCGGAAAACGGCGCATTTCCTGTAAGGATGACGACCAGATCGCCGCGCCCATCGGCAGAATATAATGGCGAGCAAAAAAGGCGCTGAAGCCATGCCGATCGAGAAACGTTTGCAGCGTGGCCTGTGCATCAACGTTGTGCAATGCCTGCTTCGCCAGGCGATTAAAGCGGACTATTTCTTTTAGCAGCCCCCAGAATACCGGGTTCACCAGGTTACGACGCTGGGCAAACAGCGAAGTGAGCGTATGGCCGTTGTACTCCATGCCGCTGTGCGGGTTATGCACCGAGAAACTCATCGGCGTTTTTTGCCCCTGGATACCCAGCTCGCTCAGCAGCCCCATAAACCGTGGGTAGGTTCGGTCGTTGTAAACGATAAAGCCGGTATCAATGGCGTATTGCCCCTGCGGCGTGGCGACATCTACCGTGGCGGTATGCCCACCGACGGTCGCCGCCGACTCAAACAACGTCACCTGATGATGCCCGGCCAGACGCCAGGCGCAGGTCAGCCCGGCAATGCCGCTGCCGATAATCGCGATCTTCATGAGCGCACCATCCTGCGCAGCAGGCTGCGCTGTAAACAAGAAGGCATGGCAGCCAGCACGCGCAGGGCTGCGCCAAACCCCGCCGGGAAGACAATGTGATTTTTGCCTTTAGTCAGGCCGCGGCGAATGGCTTTGACCGCCTGTTCAACGCTGACCTGCCCCGGCATCGGGAAATCATTTTTGCGGGTTAAGGGGGTGTCCACAAACCCCGGAGAGACCAGCGTGACGGCAATACCTTTTGGCGCCCAATCCAAACGCAGGCTGTTGGCAAACCACGTCAGGGCCGCTTTGGATGCGCCATACGCCTCCGCGCGCGGGAACGGCAGCCAGTGCGCCATCGAACTCACCAGCACCACGCGGCTGCCGGAAATCAGCTGCGGCTGTAGCACGTCAAGGCAGTTTACCGGCCCCTGAAAGTTGGTGGTCATGACCCGTTCAACCCGTTCGGCGTCGACCTGACCGTGGTCGAGATATTCGCAGGTCCCGGCACACAGGATCGCCATATCGGGGTAGCACTCCGCGAGCGCCTGGCGACAGGCGTCCCTGTCTGTCATGTCAAACGCACGTACGCTGATATTGGCGCTGTACTGACGCAGCATGTCCAGCCGCCCCGCGTCGCGGCCGCAGGCGATAACGTAATAACCGTCATCGGCCCAGGATTTGGCGAGCCCGGCACCAATACCGGAGCTGGCACCGGTGATGAGGACAGTCATCATGCTCGCACCCTCCTTTTCACGCCACGAACCGCCCAGCCTAACAGCGGCAGATGTTCATAAAGCATTTCACCGGCGTCATAGTAGTCACGCTGGCGAAGCACCTTTTCCCCGTGAATATCAACAATCGAGCACCCCGGCAGTATGAGCGTCTCACCGCCGGCGATACGCGGGTGCGACCAGTGCATGGTCCACGACACTGCAAAGCGCAGGCCGTGATGCAACGGGGCATCAATGGAAAAGCGACAGGATCCAACGTTAGCCAGCAGATGGGTGAAGTAGCGGTGGATGGCGAGCATCCCCTTATGCTCGCCAAACGGATCGACAAGCGTGGCATTCGCGTCGTACAGCGCGCTTAGCGCCGAAGGCGGCTGGGTGTCCAGACGGGCGTAGTAGTCAACAAACCGGTCAATGACGGATGGTATTGTGCTCATGAATTCTACCCCGAGTCGTCAGCACGTCGCGTTGTCGCATACTTAAAACTTACACAAATACTTTTATTTGTCCAAGTTTTGGATTAAATATTTTTAATAACCAAATATAATCAATAAATTACAAAAACCACGCCGATGCATTAATTTGGCGTGAATATGAAAAAAAACCACCGCGAGGGTGGTTTTCAAAGGAAGCGTGCAACAAGGGCGTTAGAGCGAGATAACCTCGAGAGAATTAACCTGCTGCTGCCAGAGGTCTATTTGTTTCTGGCGGGCAGCGGTGAGCTTGCCGCTGGTAACCAGCAGCCATTTGCGTTCCGGGAAGATTTCCGGTGCCAGCGTAGTCGGAGGCTGGGGAAGAACATCGATACGATGCCCCTGGCCGGTGCGGCGCAGCGCCTCAAGCCAGATCTCGCAGGGGTCGGTAAGATGCCAGCCGGTAATCAGGTAGTTATCGCCCGGCGCGCGTTTATCCCCTTCCAGGCAAAACGAGGTGTAAGAGAGGATGATCCCATCAAGAATTTCACGCAGCGTCATCATCGTCGGTACGTTAGCCGAGACCTTGCTGCGCAGCGGGCGCAATACTTCAGTCACCAGTTCCGGGCGAGGATACTCGCGGCCAGCGTCGTAAATCTGCTGACGTAGCGACTCAATTTTGCCGTCTTTCAGGCGCTGCAGCATACTTTCCTGTAGGGTAAGCCAGTTATTGGTCCGCCGCGCGCCGGGGCGCGCCAGCAGCGGTTTGACCTGGCTGACGGGGACGCCCTTTTTGACCCAGTCGAGAATTTTCAGCGCCTGCTGGATGTCGTCGTCGCTGTACAGACGATGCCCGCCGTCGGTGCGTTCAGGCTTGAGAAGGCCGTAACGACGCTGCCAGGCGCGAAGCGTTGTCGCGTTAATCCCGCAAAGCCGCGCAAATTCACCAATGGAGTAAGACATACCGAACACCCGATCGCCAACGATACTCTCAATATACTACGAATCGCGCCGGGCGAAAAAACAGATACCCCTATCGTCATTCATAGGGATATCCGCGGTGCATCAAATATCAAACGTCTCCACGACGCTGACATGGAGGCGAACAGCAATATTGCCGCGCGTCGCATTGGAATAAGGACAGACCTCGTGGCCCTTCTTGACCAGCTCAATGGCCGCATTTTTGTCCAGGCCGCGGACTTCCACGTCCAAATCAATATCCAGGGCAAAGCCGCCCTGCGCATTTTGCCCAATCCCCACGGCACAGGACGTTCGGGTCGCGACGCCGGTCAGCTTCTGTTGCTGGGCAATGTGGATCAGTGCGTTATCGAAGCAGGCCGCATAGCCCATCGCAAACAGCTGCTCAGGGTTAGCGCCCTCTTTTCCACTCTCATTGGTGAAGCTTACCAAATCCAGCGCGAAGGAGCCGTCGTCCAGCGCCACATGACCATCACGACCGCCGACTGAAGTTGCACGGGTTTTATAAAAGATTTTCATAGCAGTAGCCCTTTTCCAATGAGTTATATCGAATGCGATTTAATCTGATGATAAGGATATCGTGAAACGGTTCCGTGTCAATCCATCTGGCAAAAAAAATCGCATGCGATATAATTTCAGGGAATTTTCAGGGGTCACTTATGAACGACAACAACGCGGTCCACCCGTTTGAGCACGGCGATTTTCCAAAACTGGAGGATTTTCTCTGTTTTGCTACCTACACGACCAATCTCGCCTTCGGTAAGGCTTATCAGCCTTATCTGGCCGAACTGGGGTTAACCTACTCGCAGTGGATTACGCTGCTGGCACTGGCGGAAGAAGACGGTCAGACGGTGAATCAGCTCGGTGAGAAGCTCTTTTTAGCGTCCAGCACCCTCACGCCGCTGCTAAAAAATCTCGAAAAAAAGGGCATCGTGATTCGTCAGCGCTCAAAAGAAGACGAACGCAAGGTGCATATTTTGCTGACCGAGGAAGGCCGGGCGCTGCATAAAGCCAGCCGCCGCTGCATGGATGTTTTTTATTCACTGGGGCTGACGCTGGAAGAAGTTCAGGTGCTGCAAAAAGCGATCGTTAAGGTGCGCGATAATTTGCTGCAGGCGGGGAACAGCGATAATCATTAAAGCATGACGTCGGGACCGTTCGCCCGACGTCTTGCTCCTTAATTAACGGAACGACACGCCCAGATTCACCAGACCGTAGTAGCCACCCGCTTCGCTACCGTGCAGTGATTCAGACCAACCGCCCTGCACGCCCAGCGTCACGTTCTGACGAATGCGCGCATTCACGCCACCGTTCAGCCCTACGCTGGTGCCAGACAGGTTACTGCGGAACGATGCGTCAGACGCTGACACGCCTGGCGCCGACGCCGTGAATCCGCTGTGCCCGCCAAACGACTGCGTCACCGATGGTGTCACCCACCATGCCAGTTTTGCCTTCGCGTCCTGCTGTGTGCCCACCTTCAGACCCGCCCGCACCGACTGCTGACGGCTGTCGCGCCAGCTAAGCGCGGCGACCTCGTCCTGACCGTCGTTCAGGTTGACCCCCTGCACCGTATACTGGAGCTGCGGTTCCAGCGCCAGAGCCGGGCTGACGGAGAACGACTGCCCTATTTCCGCAGAGGCCAGCCAGCCCGTACCGTGAGTAGAGAGACGAGTGTTGTCATTAGAGGACGCGCTCAGGCTATGACGGCTGGCCTGCAATACGCCTTCCACGTGCAGACCGTCATGGCTACGGCCCGAGAGGTACGCACCGCCCGTGTACACCGTATCCCGATCCGTACCCGCATGGGCGCTACCGATATCGCGCCATACGTCACTGCGCAGCAGACCGGTGGCACCGTAAACACCCGCGCGCCAGTCGGCGTTCGCGCCGTCAAGTTGCCACAGATCGCCGCCTAACTGGAGGAAACTGTAGGTGCCGCTGCTTTCCGGCACGCTTGCGCCCGTGAGGCTACCGCTGTCAGGGTGGCTCAGCTTACCGGCCGCCACGCGTCCCCAAATGCGACTGTCCGGCGCATAGCGGAAGCGGGTATCTGACGAGCCCGCCACCAGGCGGTCATAGTCCATTGACAGCACCGGCATCGCCGCGTAGCTCCACATCGCCGCGCGGTAGTTTACCGGCCCCGTTGACGCGGAGGCTTGCCCCGGCTGAACCTGCTGCGAAGTCAGGTACCAGCTCTGGTCGCCATTTCGATACAGACTGTAAGCGTAAGCGCCCGCCACCAGCGGCTGTTTAAGGCTGAATGCCCCCGCGCCAGTGGTGGCACCGTTGATGGCCTGAACGACGGCAATGCCGTTGCCGGTGGTCTGTGCGCCCAGCCCGCCGCGGTTAAGCACGCGCAAACCGGTGCTGCCGGTGGCACTGCCGCCGTCGATCACCACTTTATCTATCGGTGAACTGCTGTCGCCCGCCACGGTATTGAGCGTGATGGTGCCGCCGTTACCAATAAGGTTGGTTGCGGTAAGCGTGTGCGGCGTGAAGGTGCCCTGGGACGGCACAAACACAATGTTACCGGCGTTGGTCAGGTTGTCCACCAGCGAGTCGCCGGTGATGTTCCAGGTACTGCTGCTGTCAATCGTCACGTCCGTCGGGTCAATAATCCCCGTCAGGGTGGCGCTGTTAATCAGCGAGAGTGAGGTACCGGCCAGAGCAATAATATCCGTAGTGGCCAACAGCCCGTCCATCACCAGCGAACCGGCATTGAGGTTGACCTGCGACTGGCTCAGCGAGCCGCCCAGCGTCAGCGTACCGGTGCCGTTTTTGGTCAACTGACCGCTGCCGGTGAGGTTGGTGTTCAATGAGGCGCTGGTGCTGGTGTCGTAGGTGGTGATGCCTTCGTTCACAAAGCTGTTATTGGCCAGCGTCAGGATAGCGCCTTCGGCGATATTCAGCAGCCCCCCCGCCGCCACGGTGGTATCCGATGCCACCCCGCCACGGCTGACCGACAGCGAACCACCGCTGTTGATTGTCGCCTGCAACGCCGTGCCGCCGCTGAATACGGATAATGCCCCGTTCGCATTCACGATGGTACCCTGCGCGACGCCGTAGACGTTTTCGCTACCGCCGGCATTCACTACCGTGCCGTGAGAGATATCGCCTGATTTTACGGTCAGCGCGCCGCCGTTCTCCAGCAGCACATTATTCGCCTGACCGCCGCTGACAGAAAATGCACCGAGCGCATTGGTACCGGCGATCGCAGCACGGGTACTGGCCTGTAAAGCCGCGCCTGCGGCCTGGAACACGCCCGAAGCGTTGCCACCATCAGCAACAGCAATCACGCCGCCAGCGTTGACCGTCGGCCCGGTTGCTACGCCGCCGGAAAAGACGCTGAGCGTACCGCCCGAATTCACGCTCGCGCTATTGAGTGCCCCGCCGCTGCTGACCACCGCCCATCCGTTGTCACTCACGCTTGTCGCCGTGGCCACCGCGCCATTGTTAATATATTGCACCCCGCCGGAAACCACGGTGGAGGTCACGGTGCTGCCAGAAAGGACGTACATGGCGCCGCCGGAATTGACGGCAGTACGCAGTGCCGTACCGCCGCTGGCAACGTTCACTACACCGAGGTTAACCGTGGTGTCAGAGGCGGTCCCGCCGCTGTAAATGTACTGCCCACCGCCCGAGGTCACGACCGTTGAAGTGGCATTGCCATAGACGGTCTGAATGCCTCCGGACAACGTAGTCGATGACGCAGACCCGCCCACGGCAACATACTGTGAAGCCCCCGCGCTGACCGTGGTCGATGACGTGACGCCGCCATAATTGACGTATTCCGATCCGCCAGCCTTCACGACTGAAGATGTTGTGCGCCCCCCATTCTGGACATATAACGTACCGCTGTTAATCACCGACGAGATCGCCGAACCGTAGTTGTTCAGGGTTCCATAGCCGTTAACGGTGGTCCCGGAAGCGATGCCGCCGCCCATGATGTACTGCGTGCCGCCCGAAACGAGCGTGGCGCTGGTTGAGCCCCCCGAATACACCTGTTCATAGCCGCCGGCCTGAACCGTGGTGCTGACCGCAGACCCGCCGTTAAGGACGTCTTGTATACCGCCATAGCCAAGTACGCTACCCGTGGCATCCCCACCGGCTTCCACAAACAACCGGCCGCCATTTTCCAGCAGCACATTGCTTGCATGCCCGCCGCTGACGGAGAATCCCCCGAGGGCGTTCGTTCCGCTTACGGTTGCGCCCGTATAGGTTTGCAGCGCGCCACCGGAGGATTGCGCGACCGTCGACGCGGAACCATTGTCATAGACCACCAGCATACCGCCCGCTTCAATGGCGGTGCCCATCGCCGAACCGCCGTTGCTGACGTACTGCGCGCCGCCTTGTCTGATGACGGTATCGGAGGCGCTGTGGCCGGTTTCGACAAACATCGCGCCGCCATTTTCCAGCAGCACGTTGTGAGCATGGCCGCTGCTAACAGAAAACGCGCCCAGCACGTTAGTCCCGCTCACGGTGGCGCCGGTATTAATTTGCAGCGCACCGCCTGACAGCTGCGAAATACTGTCTGCAAAGCCGCCATTATAAACTCTGAGTGCGCCACCGGAATTGACGGTAGTGCTGACGGCGGATCCACCGCTGTTAACATAAGCGGTACCGCCCCAGTTAACGATCGTGTCGGATGCCTGATTCCCGGACATAACCTGTACGAAGCCGCCGTTTTCAAGCAGCAGATTTTCAGCCAGCCCGTTACTGACCGAAAAAGCACCGAGCGCATGGGTTCCACTGACGGTCGCCCCGGTATAGACCTGCAGCGCGCCGCCTGAAGACTGGCTCACGCTGCTTGCCGTGCCGCCATTAGTCACGGTCAGCGTGCCGCCAGCCCGGAGTGTGGTACTGACCGCCGAGTGGGTATTTTCCACATACAGGAAACCACCGTTTTCCAGCAGGACGTTGCTTGCCGTCCCCCCGCTGACGGAAAATCCGCCCAGGGTGTTTGTGCCGCTTACCGTTGCACCGGTATAAGTCTGCAGTGCGCCGCCGGCGGACTGCACAACCTGTGTTGCCGTCCCGCCATCATCGACCCGCAGCGCCCCGCCTGACCGCAATGTGGTGTTAACGGCTGATTGTGCGTTCGCCACATACAGAATCCCGCCATTTTCCAACAGCAAATGACTGGCTACCCCATTGCTGACGGTAAATCCACCGAGCGCATTGGTGCCACTGAGGGTGGCATTGGCATAAGTCTGCAGGGCGCCGCCCGAAGCCTGGCTGATACCGGACGCATTCCCGCCAGCGGCAACGTTAAGAAAACCGCCGGAATTCAACGTGGTGCTGGTTGCCGTGCCGCCATTGTTGACGTTCAGATGGCCGCCAGAATTCACGACGGTGTTCGCGGCCGCGCCGCCGTTATTGACGTTAATCACCGGCGGATAATAACCGTAAAATAACTCGCCGCCGACGTTGCTACTGCTCGCCAGGCCGCCGCTGTTGACATTGAGCGTTCCCCCGCTTGACACGGAGGCGCTGGTCGCCGTATCCCCGACGTTAAGCGTCAGAGGGGTGTAATAGGTCACCTCTGAACCACTGTACGTCTCCGCTGCGGCGGTGCCGGCTAAGCCCAATAGTATCAGCGCCCCGGCGACGTTTTTCACCGCCAGCGGCGGACGCCCGCCGCTTCCCGCCTTCTCTGATGTCACTATCCACGCCTGGCGTGCTGCACTCCAGACGATCCTGTACGCTCTGTTCATACCCTGCCTCTTCGTTTTTTTTATTGTTTTCCGGTGCAGGTGCTGCTCCGGATGTCACTTCTGCTGTGTGGCGCTATTTACTCACCGCGCAGCTGCGCGTGGAGCCGGTCAGCCACGCCGCTGACCTGTTTTCCGGTGATCAGACGGGTGCACTCGTACTGACGTTCCGTGCCTTTATGGCGCGGGCACCAGAAAAAGTCTTTATGATCAAAGGTCTCATGCAGGCTGTCCCAGCAGCCGTTGCAGCCGTGGCTGCTGAACACGCGCCAGGGGGTGTAAAACTCGGCGTTCGGCAGGCTGAAGCCGCTAATCAGCACCACCGGTATTTTTGCCGCCCAGGCAAGCCACGACAGCCCGCTGGCCAGGCCGATAAAGAAGCTGGCGTGGCGAAGCAGATCAACCCGCGCCTGCAGCGGCAGGGCCCCGGTGAAGTCTTCTGCGCCGTAGGGGATGTGGTTCCAGACGAAGCCGTGCCCGGTGGTGGGCTCACGGTCAATACACAGCACCCGATAGCCAAGCGATTTCAGGTGGGCCACCACCTCCGTCCAGCCGTGGCCGTTGTTCCAGAACTTGGCCTGGCAGGTCGACTGCACGGCGATGCAAACGTAGGGCTGCTCAATGGTGCGCGGCGCGCTGAGATTAAGACGAGGCGGTGCTTCCGTGGGGTCAACCCCAAGGATGTACCCCGCGATGCGGTGAAAGCCGACCTGACGAAAATCGATGGGCTGATGCGTATCATTACCGCCAAAAAACAGCCCCAAGCGGTAGGTCGCATAAGGCGCCCTCTGCCGGACGGCATCCGGCGGCGAAAAGTGAATATCCGGATACTGGGCTTCCAGCAGCGCAATGATGTTAGGCGCCATAGAACACTCAAGTCGGCAGCCATGCAGCAGGCGGAAGCGCTCCGCGTAGTGGAACCAGCCCAGCAGGTCGCCCAGCGTGCCGGTGGGAAAGGAGATCAGCACGTCGCGACCTTCGAGATTAAGCGCTTCATCCAGCAGCAACGCGTTATCTTCCGCGCGCCAGACCTGAAGGCGAAAACGAACAAAGTATTTCTTTGCCGAAGTGACCCAGCCCGCGCCGGTTTCGCAGCGAAACAGAATGTTGCCGGAATCGTCATCGAGCAGCACAACCCGCCATCGCCCTTCGGGCAACAGTAAGCGCGCGCCGTCGTTGAAGTCGTAAAAAATGCCGCACGGCCCGGCAATAGCTGGCCTTTCAGGCGGAAGAACAAACGGATAAGAGGCCGCTTCAGCGGGCGCGGAAAATGAGGCCGTAACATCAGTGACAGGTATTGATTCGGGCATAGCATTTTCCCATTGTGAATGTCTCAAAGAGTGAAGAGCGCAGGGCAATCGTCGACGTGGCGTCGCTTCTCTTTTCATGAGCTCATTCGGACGGCGAAAAAGATAAGGCGGGCCTTATTCCATTTCAGCTATCCGGGTTATCGGAAGGGAAAAGGAATTCATTAGAGGGCAAGAAAGAAATATCAGCCGCGCCTGATACGGGCCGTTTTATCGTGGGTGAACGCAGGATAGCTTCGGCAGGGTGAGGACCAATAACGATATCAGCAGGATGCCCGCCCTCACCCTGCTTCCAGCATGCCAAAACTCACAATCCGCGCCCGGCCCAGCTCTTTTGCGCGATACAGCGCAACGTCGGCGGCACGCAGCAAATTGTCGCTCTGCACATGTTCGGGATAGCTGGCAACGCCAATCGAGACATCCACATGGCCGATATCGGTACCAGCGAAGCGCAGCGCCATTTCGCGTACGCCGTTATAAATATCGGTCGCCACCCGGCTTGCGTCTTCTTCATCCATGTTGCTGAGCAGTACCAGAAACTCTTCACCTCCATAGCGGAAGGCTGTCCCACTGTCGCGCACCACGCGCTGAATAATCGCCGCAACGCTTTTAATCACGGCATCGCCCGCTTCGTGGCCAAAGCGGTCGTTGATGAGCTTAAAGTGGTCGATATCAATCATCAGGCAGCTTAGCGGCTCCTGGCTGCGCATCGCGTGGCCCAACAGCGTCCCCAGCGTGTCGTCGAGATGGTGGCGGTTACGCAGCCCGGTGAGCGGGTCATAGAGCGCTTTTTCCAGCAGCGCATCGCGCAGCCGCTGGTTGGCGAACGCCAGGCCGAGCGCCTCCGCCATCAGCTCCAGATAGGCGCGCCACGGGACGGTTTCCTCGCTGACATTCTGGAAAGACAGCAGGCCAATCGCCTCACCCTGCGCAATCAGCGGCACGCATAGCGTATGGTTAAGACAGGATCCCGGCAGATGGTAACAACCAATATCCGGTTCACCGTGCACCGGCGGATGGCTCTGCCCGCGCCGCACGGCCCAGCATTCATCCGGATGGAAAGGCGTTGGCGCCCCCTGCGGAGAAAGCCATTCCGCCACGCAGCGCATTTGCCAGGGCTCCCGGTCAAGGATGAACAGCCGCCCGGGCACGCCCGGCGCGATGTTTGGCGCGAACAGCTCCGCCACCTTAACCACATCGTCAAAATTCTCGCAGCCCTGGAGCCGTTGGGTCATACGCGCCAGCAGTTCGCGTATCGCCCAGCTGGCGTCGCGCTCCTTCTCCAGCCGCTGGCGTATCAGCCCGTTCTCGCGAAAAATGCGGATGGCCTGCGCCATATCGCCAATTTCATCAATCTGATTAAAGTTGGGCGGTTCGACGGCGTAATCCTGCGACGCCAGCCGGTGGATGACATCGCTCAGACGCTCGACGGGCCGGAGCACCCGGCGCTTCAGAATAAAGCCCAGCACAAACAGGAACAGCAGCGCCGTCAGCCCGACCATCACCTCAGACAGCGTACGCAGCGTGCGGGAAGCCTGGGTCGCATCATCAATAGCGTTGCGCGCGCGATTGTCGAGCAGCTGGCGAAAATGGTCGATACGCTCCTGCGCGCGATCCAGCTCCTGTTCATAAATCTTGCTGTACAGCAGCGCCATCGCATGTGAGGTGTCGCCCTGCGCCATGCTGTTGAGCGCCGTCTGCTGCTCGTCCTGGAGCGCATCCACAATCAGCACGCCTTCGTGCAGCAGGGCCAGCTCCTCCTCCGTCGCACCAGCATCCTTGAGTTTAGACAGCCGCTGTTCAACATTTTTCAGCCGCGTTTCCCTCTGGCGATATTCCTTCAGCAGGTCCGGGTCTTTGCTGACCACATACAGCCGCGCAAGGTCGGACTGCGCCCAGGCATCGTTGTCCACTTCGTCGGTCAGTTGGTCAAACACCTGGCGCTGCGCCACCGCCTGGCGTTCGTGATTATCCGCGTTAGAGGCCATCAGCATGACAATGCCGGAGGCGATTGTCAGGCACACCGTCGCGCCGTAAGCCCAGTTTGTTATTGTGGCAATTCTCACCGGAGGGTTCCTTCTGCGACGAATAATGAATTAGCATCATTGAAATTATAGGAAACGCCCATTTTCACGTGGCAATAAAAAAGCGGCCATAGCCGCTTTTGTTATCGTCATCCCATTATGCTTCCGGGGGATTTTTGCCTTCCGCAATAAACTCTTCGTCCAGACCTTCAACGTTGCCCGCGTGGTCGCGCCCGGAAAACAGGTTCCAGCAGGCGAGGAACAGCGCGGCAATCAGCGGCCCAATCACAAAACCGTTAATACCGTAGATTTCCATACCGCCGATGGTGGTGATAAGAATCAGGTAATCCGGCATTTTGGTATCTTTGCCCACCAGCAGCGGGCGAAGAATATTGTCCACCAGCCCGACAATAATCACGAAGAAGCCAACGATAAACAGCCCCTGCCAAAGCTGTCCCGTGGAGAACAGGAAGATAGCCGCGGGCACCCAGATAATGGCCGATCCGACGGCAGGCACCAGCGAGAGAAACGCCATCAGCGCGCCCCACAGAACGCTGCCGTCGATATCAACAATGGCAAAGGCGATACCGCCGAGCGTCCCCTGCACCACCGCAACTACCGCCGTGCCCTTGACCGTGGCCCGCGTCACGCCAACAAATTTGGCAAACAGGTGCTGCTTCACGAAATCGGTCAGCGGCAGTGAATCCAGAATGCGGGTAACCAGATACGGGCCATCTTTGAGCAGGAAGAACAGCAGATAGAGCATGATACCGAAGCTGATGGCGAAACCGAACGTCCCCTTACCAATCAGAAACGCGCTGCCGGCAAGATACTGCCCGCCCTGCAGGGCCAATTCGGACAATTTTTTCTGGATCTGCGCCACATTATCCAGGTTGTGTTCGATCAGGAAGCCCCTCGCCCAGCGCGGCAGATGCGAGAAAATACTGGCGATCGTCTCCGGGAACCGCGCGTTGTTTTGCTGAAGCTTGGTGTACACCACGTTCAGCTCCAGCGCCAGCGACGACAGAATGGCCATCAGCGGGATAAAGACAATCAGGCAGATGATCACAATGGTCACCAGCGACGCCAGGCCATTGCGATCGCCCATCATGCTGCGCAGCTTATTTTTCACCGGGTTAAACACCACGGTAAGGATAGCCGCCCACAAAATGGCGGAGAAATAAGGTGAAAGGATATCGAAAAATGCCCAGGTAACGAGGGCCAGAATGAAAATGAAAAAGCCTTTGGTCAAGCCGTTAAATCGCATTGGTGCGTCCTGTTGCGGGAAATCTTTGTCGACTATAGGTGCGTTTGCCCCGATTTACCAGGTTAGCGCATCACCGACGCAACATGAAAATAGCTCATGTTCAATGAAATTAACTCGCTTTCTCTCCCCGTACGGCTCTGGCATAAATTACACCATGTTAACTTATTGACAACATGAAAACGGTTCACAGGCTCAGTTTTCACGTCAGAACTCAGGATGCAACGTCGCTATGAATACAGATTTCACCTTTGCCATTACGCGCAGCCGTTTTGATGAAAACTATAATCCGTCAGAAAACACGCGCATTACCACCAACTTTGCCAATCTGGCGCGGGGTGAGAACCGTCAGCAGAATTTACGCAATACGCTAATCATGATCGACAATCGCTTTAATACGTTAGCGCATTGGGATAATCCGCAAGGCGATCGTTATGCCGTCGAGCTGGATATCATTTCCGTAGAAATGAAGATTGCGGGCAGCGCTTTCCCGGCAATCGAGATCCTGCAAACCAATATTATTGATAAAAAGACCAACGAACGCATTGCGGGCCTCGCCGGCAACAACTTCTCGTCTTATGTGCGCGACTATGACTTTAGCGTCTTATTGTTAGGCCACAATAAAGACCGCGAGCAGTTTAGCCTGCCAGCACATTTTGGCGATCTGCACGGCAATATCTTCAAGCATTTCGTGCAGTCTGCAGAATACCGCGCGCAGTTTAAAAAGCCGCCGGTAATCTGCCTGAGCGTATCGAACAAAAACGCCTATCAGCGTACCGGCAACCAGCACCCGGTGCTCGGCATCGAATACCAGCAGCACGGAACGTCATTAACCGAAACGTACTTCAGCAAGATGGGCCTGCAGGTGCGCTACTTTATGCCCAAAAACAGCGCCGCCCCGCTGGCCTTCTTCTTTACCGGCGATTTGCTGGGCGATTACAGCGATCTTGAGCTGATTGGCACCATCGCCACCATGGAAACCTTCCAGAAGATTTATCGCCCGGAGATTTATAACGCCAACTCGGCGGCAGGCCTGCACTATCAGCCGAACCTGAGCCACGAGGATCATTCGTTAACCAAAATTGTTTACGACCGGGAAGAGCGCAGCCGTCTGGCGATTGAACAGGGCAAGTTTACCGAAGAGCATTTCATTAAACCGTACAAGAAAATTCTTGAGCAATGGTCTGCTAACTACGCACGTTAATTTAATCAAAATAAAGGTTATCTACTTATGAAAACATTGCTCCCGACTTCAACGGCTGGCAGCTTACCGAAACCGTCCTGGCTTGCGCAGCCGGAAACGCTGTGGTCGCCGTGGAAATTACAGAACGAAGAGCTGATTCTCGGCAAACAGGATGCGCTGCGTTTATCGCTGGACGACCAGCTGCGCGCGGGCATTGATATTGTCAGCGACGGCGAGCAAACCCGTCAGCACTTTGTTACCACGTTTATTGAGCACCTCAGCGGCGTGGATTTTGAAAAACGCGAAGTGGTGAAAATTCGTAATCGCTATGACGCCAGCGTGCCCACGGTGGTTGGCGCCGTCGAGCGTAAAAAACCGGTGTTCGTGGATGACGCGCGCTATTTACGTCAGCTCACCAAGCAGCCGATAAAATGGGCGCTGCCGGGGCCGATGACCATGATCGATACCCTTTACGACGCCCACTACAAAAGCCGCGAAAAGCTGGCGTGGGAATTTGCCAAAATCCTCAACCAGGAAGCCCGCGAGCTGGAAGCCGCCGGCGTCGATATTATCCAGTTTGACGAGCCAGCGTTTAACGTTTTCTTCGATGAGGTCAACGACTGGGGCATCGCAGCCTTAGAGCGGGCGATTGAAGGGCTGAAATGCGAAACGGCCGTGCACATCTGCTACGGCTACGGCATTAAAGCCAACACCGACTGGAAAAAGACGCTGGGCAGCGAGTGGCGTCAATACGAAGAAGCGTTTCCGAAGCTGCAGGCATCGAATATCGATATCATCTCGCTGGAGTGCCATAACTCCCGCGTACCGATGGATCTGCTGGCGCTGATTCGCGGCAAGAAGGTGATGGTCGGCGCAATTGATGTCGCCAACCACGCCGTCGAGACGCCGGAGGAAGTCGCCGATACCCTACGCAAAGCCCTGCAGTTTGTTGATGCCGATAAACTCTACCCATCAACCAACTGCGGCATGGCACCGCTGCCGCGCCACGTGGCCCAGGGCAAGCTGAATGCGCTCAGCGCGGGGGCGGAGATCATTCGCCGGGAACTGACGGCGAAATAACGTCACAAGACACAGGCGATCGCCAGGATCGCCTGTCAGTTACGCAGGCTACACGTTCTGATACAGATCCCAGCGGTTGCCATACAGATCTTCAAACACCACCACCGTACCATACTCCTCCTCCCGCGGCGCTTCGCAAAAATGCACGCCTTTGGCCTTCATCGCATGGTAATCGCGCCAGAAATCATCGGTCTGCAGAAACAGAAATACTCTCCCGCCGCATTGGTTACCGATAAAACCCTGCTGCCGTTCGTTAGACGCGCGCGCCAGCAAAAGGTTACAGTCGCTTTCCGGGTTGGGTGATACCACCACCCAGCGTTTTCCCGGCTGCGGCGTATCTTCAATCAGCGTGAACCCCAGTTTGTCCGTGTAGTACTCAATCGCGCGGTCGTAGTCGTCAACCACAATGGCGATGTGCCCCAGGCACCTTTTTTGCGTTCTCATTCGCTGCTCCGTTCAGATTCATACGCCGTATACCCTACACGCTTTCAGGCATAAAAAAACCGCCGATAAATCGGCGGTTCTTCACATCATCAGCAGGAATATTACATCAGCGGCATCGCCATCTGCACAATGCTAATCAGCGGCTGCGGATAAATACCCAGCACCAGCACCAGCAGTGCGGAGATCAGCACCACGATACCGCCCGCGCTGTACTGCCAGTTAGACGGCGCATCGCGGCCCGGCTGCTGCGGCGCGCTGAGATACAGGCTGACGGCCACGCGCAGGTAGTAGTAAAGGCCAATCGCGGAACCAACGACTACCGCGCCGACCAGCCACCACAGGTGTGCCTGCACGCCGACGGCCAGTACGTAGAACTTACCGATAAAGCCAAGGGTCATCGGAATACCGGCCAGCGACAGCATCATCACCGTCATCACCGCCGCCAGAATCGGGCGATTCCAGAACAGGCCACGGTAGGAGTACAGCGAGTCAGCATCCGGGCCACGGTACGGGCTGGACATCAGGCTCACCACGCCGAAAGCGCCGAGGCTGCTGAACAGATAACCGGCCAGATACACGCCTACAGTTTCCATCGACATCTCGCCGCTGTGCAGCGCAATCAGCGCCACCAGCAGGTAGCCGAGGTGAGAGATAGACGAGTAGCCGAGCAGACGCTTGATGTTGGTCTGGCTGAGCGCCATCAGGTTACCGAAGATGATGGAAGCGAAGGCAATCAGGCCCAGCACCACGCGTACCGCTTCGCTGTCGCCGACCGGGGCGTACAGGAACAGACGCATCACCACGCCAAAAATGGCAATCTTGCTGGCGGTTGCCAGGAAGGTTGACACCGGCGCAGGGGCACCCTGATAGACGTCCGGCGTCCACAGGTGGAACGGCACCAGCGAGAGCTTGAAGCCCAGGCCCACGATCATCATGCCCAGCCCCGCCAGCAGCAGCGGTTCGTGCAGCATGTTATCACTGAGGCTCTTGCCGAGCGCCAGGAAGGAGAGATCGCCAGACTGCGCGTACAGCAGCGCCATACCGAACAGCAGGAAGGACGAAGCCGCCGCTGACAGAATGGTGTACTTGATGCTCGCTTCCAGAGAACGCTTCTGTCGGAAGGCATAGCCAATCAGGCCGAACAGCGGCAGTGAAATCAGCTCAATACCGAGGAACAGCGCCGCCAGGTGGTTGGCGTTCGCCAGCAGAATGCCGCCGAGCGCGGCAATCAGCACCAGCAGGTAGAACTCTTCCTTGTTATCGGTATAGCCCTCAAGCCACGGATAAGCGAACGTACAGGTGGCAAGGCTCGCCAGCAGCACCAGCCCGGTGTAGAGCATTGCGTAACCGTCAACGCGCATCAGCGGCGTGACGTCCATGGCGCCCGCCTGGCCAACAAACCAGAGCGAAACCAGCGCGGCGTTAAGCCCAATGACCGACAGCGTGGCATTGAGGAAGTGATTGCGTCGCCACGCAATGGAGAGCATCACAACCACCACCGTCAAGCCGACGATCAGCAGCGGTAACAGCGCGATCAGTTGTTGTGGAGTTATTGTCATGGCGAATTACGGCCTTGTAGTTGAAACAGAATTAACAAACCACTGCTGGATGTTGCTCATCGCAGAATGTGACGTGTCCAGAATAGGCTGCGGGTAGAAGCCCAGCAGAACCAGAAGCACGACCAGTAACAGAACGATAAACAGCTCGCGCAGCGACATCCCTGGCAGCTCTTTTGCCGCGATTTCGCTCTTCGCTTTGCCGAAGTATGCCCGGTGCAGCATCGCCAGCGAGTACACGGAGGCAAACACCAGACCGAAGGTAGAAATCACCGTAATCACCGGCACGACATGGTAGCTGCCGAACAGGATCATAAATTCGCCGACGAAGTTACCGGTACCCGGCATGCCCAGCGTCGCCACCGCGAAGAACATCGACAGCGCCGGCAGCCACTTAATTTTGCCCCACAGGCCGCCCATCTGGCGCATGTCGCGGGTATGCAGACGTTCGTACAGCTGGCCGCACAGAATGAACAGACCGGCCGCAGACAGCCCGTGCGCGATCATCTGAATCACCGCCCCCTGGTACGCCAGCTGGCTACCGGTATAGATAGCAATCAGTACGAAGCCCATGTGGGAAACGGAGGTGTAGGCAATCAGGCGTTTAATGTCGTACTGGGTAAACGCCATCCACGCGCCGTAGAAGATACCGATCACACCCAGCCACATCGCGATAGGCGCGAACTCGGCGGAGGCGTTCGGGAACAGCGGCAGCGCAAAGCGCAGCAGACCGTAGGCCGCGGTTTTCAGCAGAATCCCCGCCAGGTCAACGGAACCCGCGGTCGGTGCCTGAGAGTGCGCGTCCGGCAGCCAGCCGTGCAGCGGCACAACCGGCATTTTCACCGCGAAGGCGATGAAGAAGCCGAGCATCAGCAGGTATTCCACGCCGTGCGACATTGGGGTTTTCAGCAGGTCCTGATAGTTGAAGGTCCACACGCCGGTCGCGTTATGGTGCACGAACACCAGCGCCAGGATGGCAATCAGCATCACCAGACCGCTCGCCTGGGTATAGATGAAGAACTTGGTGGCCGCCGTGATACGCGTTTTACCGTCAGAGGCTTTATGCCCCCACAGCGCGATCAGGAAGTACATTGGCACCAGCATCATCTCCCAGAAGAAGAAGAACAGGAACATGTCGATGGCGAGGAACACGCCGATTACGCCGCCCAGGATCCACATCAGGTTGAGGTGGAAGAAGCCCTGGTATTTTTCGATTTCGCGCCAGGAACAGAGCACCGCCAGCACGCCGAGCAGGCCGGTCAGCACCACCATCAGCAGCGACAGACCGTCGATAGCCAGATGGATAGTAATGCCAAAGCGCGGGATCCACGGCAGAATAAACTCAGACTGCCACTGCGGCAGACCGGCGGATTGCGTGAGTGAGTAGCCGCCCTGCAGCCACAGCTGCAGGCCAAGCGCGAGCGTCAGTCCCATGGTGACCAGCGCAATCCAGCGCGGCATCTTCACGCCGAAGCGTTCGGTCTGCCAGCAGAGAAAACCGCCGATAAAGGGAATCAGTATTAGCCAGGGTAATAACATGGCAGTTCATTTCCTTATTCATCTATCCGGTAGCGCATCGCCCGCCGGAACAGGAAAACAGCACGACATTTTCATGGGGAGGAAAATCCTCCCCAACGAATTAACGCAACACCATCAACAGCGCCAGCACCACGACGGCACCAATGCTCATTGACGCGACATACCAGCGCAGATAGCCGTTCGCACTCAGCACCAGACCTTTACCCGCCAGGCGAGAAAGGATGGCCGGAATGTTCATCAGCGCATTCAGCGGGTCACTCTTCAGCAGCCAGGCGATGCCCAGGAACGGTTTCACAAACACTTTGTCGTACAACCAGTCAAAGCCCCAGGCGTTGTACCACCAGGTGCCCAACAGACGGCCCGGCGCGCTGTTGGCAATCGCGGTGACCAGGCTACGTTGGCCCAGCCACAGCCATGCGGCAATCAGGATACCGGCAATCGCCACCACGCCGGAGGTGATTTCCAGCGTCAGCACGCGGCCATGTTCCAGCTCGGTCGTGGCCGGCAATACGCCGTGCAGCGGCGGCACAATCAGTGCGCCAATAAAGGTCGACAGGATCATCAGCACAATCAGCGGCAGATGATGGGTAATCCCCTTCCCTGCGTGCGCGTGGATCTGCTCTTTACCGTGGAAGACGATGAAGATCATACGGAAGGTATAGAGCGAGGTCATGAATGCACCGACCAGGCCCGCAACCATCAGATTGATATGACCGTTGGCCATCGCACCGGCGAGGATTTCGTCTTTACTGAAGAAGCCCGCGGTAATCAGCGGCAGCGCGGAGAGCGCGGCACCACCGACCAGGAAGCAGGCATACACCAGCGGAATCGACTTACGCAGGCCACCCATCTTGAAGATGTTCTGTTCGTGATGGCAGGCCAGAATCACCGAGCCGGACGCCAGGAACAGTAGCGCTTTGAAGAACGCGTGAGTCATCAGATGGAAAATCGCCGCATCCCACGCCTGTACGCCAAGCGCCAGGAACATGTAGCCAATCTGGCTCATGGTGGAGTAGGCCAGCACGCGTTTGATATCGGTCTGCACCAGCGCGGCAAAGCCCGCCAGCACCAGGGTAATCGCCCCGACAATCCCGACCAGATGCAGCACTTCCGGCGTCAGCAGGAACAGACCGTGAGTACGGGCAATCAGGTACACGCCCGCGGTCACCATGGTCGCTGCGTGGATCAGCGCAGAAACCGGCGTTGGGCCCGCCATCGCATCCGCAAGCCAGGTCTGCAGCGGCAGCTGCGCGGATTTACCGACCGCACCGCCCAGCAGCATCAGGGTTGCCCACATCAGCATGTCGTTGCCTGCGGCAAAGTGCGCCGGCGCCAGTTCAACCATTTCGCGGAAGTTCAGCGTGCCCAGCTCGTTGTAGAGAATGAACAGCGCGAACGCCAGGAAGACGTCACCGACGCGGGTGACAACGAAGGCTTTCATCGCCGCAGCGCCGTTCTTCGGATCGGTGTAGTAGAAACCGATCAGCAGATAGGAGCACAGGCCCACGCCTTCCCAGCCTAAGTACATCAGCAGCAGGTTATCGGACAGCACCAGGACAACCATGCTGGCGATAAACAGGTTAGTGTAGGCGAAGAAGCGGGAGTAGCCCTCTTCACCGCGCATATACCAGGAGGCGAACATGTGGATCAGGAAGCCCACGCCGGTAACCACGGAAAGCATGGTCAGCGACAGGCCGTCCAGCACCAGGCTGAAGCCAATGTTAAAGTCGCCGACGGACATCCACGTCCACAGCGGCAGGCTGAACGCCTGCTTGCCGTTGGCAAAGAAGTCTACCCCGACAAAGGCGGTCACCAGCGCGGCCAGGCCAATCGACCCGACGCCAACGGTGGCGGAGAGGTTTTCCGACCAGCGCCCGCGGGAGAAAGCCAGCAGCACAAAGCCAATCAATGGCAAAATAATGGTTAAGGCAAGCATGTTCATCCGCGCAACTCACTTACTGAATCGATGTTCAGGTTCTGGCGGCGACGATGGAGCTGCAGCAGCAGCGCCAGGCCAATACTCGCTTCCGCAGCCGCGAGGGTAATGGCGAGGATATACATCACCTGACCGTCGGTCTGGCCCCAGTAGCTGCCGGCGACCACGAAGGCCAGCGCGGCGGCGTTAATCATGATTTCCAGCCCAATCAGCATAAACAGCAGGTTGCGACGGATAACCAGACCGGTTAAACCCAGCACGAATAAAATCGCCGCGAGGATCAGCCCATGTTGTAAAGGAATCATGCGTGTTCCTCCGTTTTCCTTTTCGCGCTATCGTTCGAACGATTGCTCAGCACTTCGCCTGCGCGATCTTCACGACCGATATGGAAGGCCACAACCAGGCCCGCCAGCAGCAGCATCGACGCCAGTTCCACCGCCAGTACGTACGGCCCGAACAGCGCAATACCGACGTCTTTCGCGCTGATGGCGTTGCCATCAATGCCCTGGTCATTCAGGCCGAGGATGGCGTACACCATCACAGCCAGCAGCACGGCGGAAAGAATCGCCGGGCCAATCCAGATTTGCGGCTTCAGCCACTGACGTTCCTGAGCGATTTCCGCACCGCCCAGGTTCAGCATCATCACCACGAAGACGAACAGCACCATGATGGCGCCCGCGTAAACGATGATCTCCAGCGCACCGGCGAAATACGCCCCCAGCGAGAAGAACACCCCGGCAATCGCCAGCAGCGAGATAATCAGATACAGCAGCGCGTGTACCGGGTTAGTGTGCGTAATCACTCGCAGCGTCGCGAGGACAGCAACAAGGCCACAGATATAAAAAGCGAATTCCATTGCCCCTCTCCTTACGGTAACAGGCTCTTGACGTCGATAGGCTTGGCTTCGTTCTCTGCTTCGCCTTTATCTTTGCCGTCGATTGCCATACCCGCCATCCGGTAGAAGTTATATTCCGGGTATTTGCCCGGACCGGAAATCAGCAGATCCTCTTTTTCGTACACCAGATCCTGACGCTTGTATTCGCCCAGTTCAAAATCCGGGGTCAACTGAATCGCCGTGGTCGGGCACGCTTCTTCGCACAGGCCGCAGAAAATGCAGCGTGAGAAGTTGATGCGGAAAAACTCCGGATACCAGCGACCGTCTTTGGTCTCCGCTTTTTGCAGAGAGATACAGCCTACCGGGCAGGCTACCGCACACAGGTTACAGGCAACGCAGCGCTCTTCGCCGTCCGGATCGCGCGTCAGCACGATACGGCCACGGTAGCGCGGCGGCAGGTAGACCGGCTCTTCCGGGTACATTTGCGTTTCGCGTTTGGCGAACGCATGCAGGCCGATCATCCAGATACTGCGTACCTGGGTGCCGAAGCCTACGATTAATTCTTTTAAGGTCATGGTCTATAGCCCCTTATGGCTGCTGCCAGAGAATGACAGCCGCCGTTACCAGCAAGTTGATGAGCGTCAGCGGCAGGCACACTTTCCAGCCGAAGGACATTACCTGGTCATAACGAGGACGCGGTAACGACGCACGAATCAAAATGAACATCATCATAAAGAACGCGGTTTTCAGCGCGAACCAGATGAATGGCGGTAAGAACGGGCCTTGCCAGCCACCGAAGAACAGCGTCACGATCAGCGCTGACACGGTGACGATACCGATGTATTCGCCTACGAAGAACAGACCGAATTTCATACCGGAATATTCAATGTGATAGCCATCGGCCAGCTCCTGCTCGGCTTCCGGTTGGTCAAACGGGTGACGGTGACACACCGCCACGCCCGCAATCGCAAAGGTAATGAAGCCGAAGAACTGAGGAATGACGTTCCACAGGTGCGCCTGGTTATTGACGATGTCGGTCATGTTGAATGAACCGGCCTGCGCCACTACGCCCATCAGAGACAGGCCCAGGAACACTTCGTAGCTCAGGGTCTGCGCAGACGCACGCATCGCACCCAGCAGGGAGTATTTGTTGTTGCTCGACCAACCGGCGAACAGCACCGCGTAGACCGCCAGACCCGCCATCATCAGGAAGAACAGAATCCCGATGTTCAGGTCGGCGACCACCCAGCTTGGGCTGACCGGCACAATGGCGAAGGCCAGCAGCAGCGAGGTGAAGGCGATAACCGGTGCCAGCGTAAAGATCATACGGTCCGTAAATTTCGGGACCCAGTCCTCTTTAAAGAACATTTTGATCATATCGGCAACGAGCTGGAGCGAACCGCCCCAGCCTACGCGGTTTGGCCCGTAGCGGTTCTGGAACAGGCCCAGAAGGCGACGTTCGCCAAAGCTCATGAACGCCCCGCAGGTGACAACCACCAGCAGAATCACCACGGCTTTAACGATGCTGAGGAGGATCTCAATCAGATCCGGCGTTAACCAACTCATGCTTTTGCCTCCTGCAGATTATCAAGGCGCCCGCCCGCCATCACCGGCGCAATGCCCGGCATGCCCATCGGCAGACCGACCTGCCCCGCCGCCAGACCTTCAGAAATAATCAGCGGCAGGCTGATTGTCTGTCCGTCATAGCTAAAGGCAATGCGTGCGCCCGCGTTGACGCCAAGCTTCGCGGCGTCCGCCGGGTTAAGCTTGATGTACGGCTGCGGCATACGGCTCTGGAAGACCGGAGAACGCTGGGACATTTCGTCACTACCGAACAGATGGTAGTAAGGTGCAATACGCCAGCTGCCTTCCTGCGCCTGGAAACTTTCCGGCACGGCGCTGAAGAACGCCAGACCGCTTTCGGAAGCTTCAATCAGACGTACGCCCGGGTCGCCGTGGCGCAGTTTACCGCCCACTTCAGCCTGGAACTTGTTCCATGCCTGCGGGGAGTTCCAGCCCGGTGCCCATGCGAATGGGATCTGCGAGCGCGGCGCGCCCGGCTGGTTGTTCCCTTCCATCGAGAAGGCGAACATGGTGTCTTTATCCTGCGGCTGACGCGGTTCGTGCACGCTGATGTTTGCGCGCATTGCCGTACGACCGCTGTAGCGGTGCGGTTCACGCGCCAGCTTCTGACCGCGAATACGGAAGCTTGCGTCCGGCGCGGCGTCTTTAATACCCGCCAGCTGAGGCAGCTTTTCCACCACCGCATCGATCACGTGGTCGAGCTGCGTCCAGTCCACTTCGCGGCTCTGCACGGTGCTGTGCAGCGAGTGCAGCCAGCGCCAGCTTTCCAGCATCACGGTTTTGCTGTCGTAGTACGCCGGGTCATACACCTGGAAGAAGCGCTGCGCGCGGCCTTCGTTGTTGATGACCGTACCGTCGCTTTCCGCGAAGCTTGCTGCGGAGAGCACCAGGTGCGCTTTATCCATAATCGCGGTGCGCTGATGGTCAATGACCATCACCAGCGGCGCTTTAGAAAGCGCAGCGTCAACGCGCGCAGCGGAAGCATGGCGGTGCAGATCGTTCTCCAGCACCACTACCGCATCGGCTGCGCCGGACTCCAGCTCGCTCAACGCCGCTTCCAGAGAACCGCCGCCAATCATGCCCAGACCGATGCTGTTCACCGCGCGGGCAATCATGGTAACCCCCACGTCGGCGCCGCGGCCTTTCAGCGCTTTAGCCACGTTGGCTGCGGCCTGAATAATTTCCGCGCTTCCGGCGTTGGTACCGGAAATAATCAGCGGTTTCTTCGCTCCCGCCAGCGCCTGCACGATCACGTCGATCTTGCCCTGCAGATCGCGATCCAGACCTTCAACGGCCGGGGCGCTGTTATCCAGCGCGTGCGCGATAGCAAAGCCCAGTCGCGCCTGGTCTTCCACCGGTGCGCGATAGGTCCACGCCGCAATGTCATCCAGACGAGTATCGTCAACGTTGGTCACAAACAGCGGATGTTTTGCGCGCTGGCCAATGTTGAGGATGGCCGCAATCTGCCAGTCAGCCACTTTTTGCGCTGCCGCCATTTCACGCGCTTTACCTTTGACCGCCTGGCGAACCGCCAGCGCTGCGCGCGCGCCGGTCTGGGTTAAATCTTCACCCAACACCAGCACCGCATCATACGTTTCAATTTCGCGCAGCGCCGGGGTATGAATACCGCCTTCGCGCAGCACTTTCAGTACCAGCTGCAGACGTTCCTGCTCGCTCTGGGCAATACCGGTATAGAAGTTTTCCGCTCCAACCAGCTCGCGCAGCGCGAAGTTGCTTTCGATGCTGGCGCGTGGGGAGCCGATACCGATAACCTTTTTCGACTGGCGCAGAATATCCGCCGCACCCTGCATCGCCTGTTCGGCGTTGAGCGTAATCAGGTCATCGCCACGGCGCTGAACCGGCTGACGCGGACGGTCTTTCAGGTTCACATAGCCATAGCCGAAACGACCGCGATCGCACAGGAAGTAGTGGTTCACGGTGCCGTTGTAGCGGTTTTCGATACGACGCAGTTCGCCGTAGCGTTCGCCCGGGCTGGTGTTACAGCCCAACGAGCACTGCTGGCAGATGCTTGGCGCAAACTGCATGTCCCACTTACGGTTGTAGCGCTCGGAGTGGGTTTTATCGGTAAATACGCCGGTCGGGCAAATTTCGACCAGGTTACCGGAGAATTCGCTCTCCAGGGTGCCGTCTTCCGGACGCCCGAAGTAGACGTTGTCGTGCGCGCCGTAGACGCCCAGATCGGTGCCGTCAGCGTAGTCTTTGTAGTAACGCACGCAGCGGTAACAGGCGATGCAGCGGTTCATTTCGTGAGAGATGAACGGCCCCAGGTCCTGGTTACGGTGGGTACGTTTCGTAAAGCGATAGCGACGGAAGCTATGGCCGGTCATCACGGTCATATCCTGGAGGTGGCAGTTGCCGCCCTCTTCACAGACCGGACAGTCGTGCGGGTGGTTGGTCATCAGCCACTCCACCACGCTCTCGCGGAACTGCTTCGCTTCTGCGTCGTCGATAGAAATAAAGGTGCCGTCAGATGCCGGCGTCATGCAGGACATCACCAGGCGACCACGCGTGTCTTCCGCGTTTTGATATTGCTTCACCGCACACTGGCGGCAAGCACCGACGCTGCCCAGCGCCGGGTGCCAGCAAAAGTATGGAATATCAAGGCCCAGAGAGAGACATGCCTGTAACAGGTTGTCCGCTCCGTTAACCTCGTATTCTTTGCCGTCTACATGAATCGTAGCCATTAGCGTGCTTCCAAAATAAATAAATCTTTAGATTATCAGCGCGTCTTAAGCAGGTTCGGCTGAATCCCGTTGATTGCATGGGTATTGCTGAACTGCTGCTTAATGCCTGCCTCGAATTCGTCGCGGAAATACTTAATGGCGCTCTGCAGCGGCTCAACCGCACCAGGCGCATGCGCGCAGAAGGTTTTACCCGGCCCTAAGAATCGACACAGTTGCTCAAGCGTCTCGATATCGCCAGGCTGGCCTTCACCCTTTTCAAGGGCGCGCAGAATTTTCACGCTCCACGGCAGGCCGTCGCGGCACGGCGTACACCAACCGCAGGACTCACGGGCGAAGAACTCTTCCAGGTTACGCACCAGCGACACCATGCCAATCTCGTGGTCGACGGCCATCGCCAGCGCCGTCCCCAGACGGCTGCCCGCTTTACCGATGCTTTCGAATTCCATCGGCAGGTCAAGGTGCGCTTCGGTCAGGAAGTCGGTCCCCGCGCCGCCTGGCTGCCAGGCTTTGAACTTCAGGCCATCGCGCATGCCGCCCGCGTAGTCTTCGAGAATTTCACGCGCCGTCGTGCCGAACGGCAGCTCCCACAGCCCCGGGTTTTTCACGCGGCCGGAGAAGCCCATCAGCTTGGTACCGGCATCTTTGCTTTTCGAGATGTTCTGGTACCACTCGACGCCGTTAGCCAGAATCGCCGGAACGTTACACAGCGTTTCGACGTTGTTGACGCAGGTCGGTTTGCCCCATACGCCGGAGCTTGCCGGGAACGGCGGCTTGGAGCGCGGGTTGGCGCGGCGGCCTTCGAGGGAGTTAATCAGTGCGGTTTCTTCACCGCAGATATAACGCCCGGCGCCGGTGTGCACGAACAGCTCGAAGTCAAAGCCAGTGCCGAGAATGTTCTTCCCGAGCAGGCCCGCTTCGGTGGCTTCCGCAATGGCACGGCGCAGGTGCTGCGCCGCTTCAATATATTCCCCACGCAGGAAGATGTAACCGCGGTACGCCTTCAGGGCAAACGCGGAGATCAGCATGCCTTCCACCAGAAGGTGCGGCAGCTGTTCCATCAGCAGGCGGTCTTTGTAGGTACCCGGCTCCATTTCATCGGCGTTACACAGCAGGTAACGGATGTTCATGGATTCGTCTTTCGGCATCAGGCTCCACTTCAGACCGGTGGAAAAGCCCGCGCCGCCGCGCCCTTTCAGGCCAGCGTCTTTTACCTGGTTGACGATCTCGTCCGGCGCCATCCCGGTGAGCGCTTTTCGCGCCCCGGCATAGCCGTTTTTCGCCTGATACTCTTCCAGCCACACCGGCTGCTTGTCGTCACGAAGACGCCAGGTCAGCGGATGGGTTTCGGGAGTCAGAATAATATTCTTCATTATTTATACTGCTCCAGCAGGTCAGGAATGGCTTCCGGCGTCAGATGGCTGTGAGTGTCCTCATCAATCATCATGGTCGGCCCCTTGTCGCAGTTGCCCAGGCAGCAGGTCGGCAGCAGCGTGAAGCGACCATCAAAGGTGGTTTGACCCGGTTTGATGTTCAGCTTCTTCTCGATTGCCGCCTGAATACCCTGGTAACCGGTAATGTGGCACACCACGCTGTCGCAGTAGCGAATCACGTGACGACCGACCGGCTGGCGGAAAATCTGGCTGTAGAACGTCGCCACGCCTTCGACGTCGCTCGCCGGAATACCCAGCACGTCGGCAATAGCGTAAATGGCGCCGTCCGGTACCCAGCCGCGCTGTTTCTGAACGATTTTCAGCGCTTCAATGGACGCCGCACGCGGGTCTTCGTAGTGGTGCTTCTCGTGCTCAATGGCTTCACGCTCTGCCGCACTCAGCTCAAAAGCCTCGGTTTGTGGTTGTTGATTCTCGTGCATAATTAGCGGTCCACGTCTGACATAACAAAATCAATACTACCCAGGTAGACGATAAGGTCTGATACCAGGCTGCCACGGATCGCCGACGGAATCTGCTGCAAGTGCGCATAGCTCGGCGTACGGATACGGGTGCGGTAGCTCATGGTGCTGCCGTCGCTGGTCAGGTAGTAACTGTTAATACCCTTGGTCGCTTCCACCATCTGGAAGGACTCCTGCGCCGGCATAACCGGGCCCCAGGAAACCTGCAGGAAGTGGGTGATCAGGGTTTCAATGTGCTGCAGCGTGCGCTCTTTCGGCGGCGGCGTGGTCAGCGGGTGATCCGCTTTGAACGGGCCTTCCGGCATGTTGTCGAGGCACTGCTGAAGAATGCGCAGACTCTGGCGCAGCTCTTCCACTTTCAGCATCACGCGGGTGTAGCAGTCAGAAACGCCACCGCCGGTCGGGATTTCAAAGTCGAAGTTTTCATAGCCAGAATACGGACGCCATTTACGCACGTCGAAGCCGATACCGGTGGCGCGCAGGCCAGCACCGGTGGTGCCCCACTCCAGCGCTTCTTTTGCGGTATAAGCCGCAACGCCGACGGAGCGGCCTTTCAGAATGGTGTTACGCAGCGCGGCTTTCTCGTAGGAGTCCAGACGCTTCGGCATCCACTCGAGGAATTCACGCAGCAGACGATCCCAGCCGCGCGGCAGGTCGTGCGCCACGCCGCCGATACGGAACCAGGCCGGGTGCATACGGAAACCGGTAATCGCTTCGACCAGATCATAGATTTTCTGACGGTCGGTAAAGGCGAAGAAGACCGGCGTCATCGCGCCGACGTCCTGAATAAACGTCGAAATGTACAGCAGGTGGCTGTTGATGCGGAACAGTTCGGAGAGCATCACGCGAATAACGTTTACGCGGTCCGGCACGGTGATCCCGGCCAGTTTTTCTACCGCCAGCACGTACGGCATTTCGTTCACGCAGCCGCCGAGGTACTCGATACGGTCGGTGTACGGAATGTAGCTGTGCCAGGACTGACGCTCGCCCATCTTCTCGGCACCACGGTGGTGATAGCCGATGTCCGGTACGCAGTCGACAATCTCTTCGCCATCAAGCTGCAGAATAATACGAAATGCACCGTGCGCAGACGGGTGGTTCGGGCCGAGGTTGAGGAACATGAAGTCCTCGTTTTCGGTCCCGCGCTTCATGCCCCACTCTTCCGGTTTGAAGGTCAGCGCTTCCATTTCCAGATCCTGCTTGGCTTTGGTCAGCTCAAACGGGTCGAATTCGGTGGCGCGGGCCGGGTAGTCTTTACGCAGCGGGTGGCCTTCCCAGGTCGACGGCATCATGATGCGGCGCAGGTTAGGGTGGCCGTTGAAGGTAATGCCGAACATTTCCCAGGTTTCACGCTCGTACCAGTTGGCGTTCGGGAAAAGTTTGGTCAGCGTTGGCACGTTCAGGTCGTTTTCAGACAAAGCCACCTTGAGCATGATATCGCGATTGCGGTCTATTGAGATCAGGTGGTAGAAAACGGAAAAGTCCGCGGCCGGTAAACCGTCGCGGTGGGTACGTAAGCGTTCATCCATGCCGTGCAGGTCAAACAGCATCACATAAGGCTTCGGCAACTTCTTGAGGAAGTCGACGATCTCCAGCAGCTGCTCGCGCTTAACCCAAACGACAGGAACCCCGGTGCGGGTGGCCTGAACGGTAAATGCATCCGGCCCAAAACGGTTGCGCAGTTCGCCGATGACCGGATCATCAAGGTGATCGCGGGTTTGCCATGCGGCCGCTTCTTGCGCGGTTAAATCGGTCATATTGTTCACCATTGCAAAAGGTCCGTGGTGACTGCCGGAGGTGGCCTTCGCGCTGTTGTATGTTGATTTGCGAAGTCAAAAGATGCCACCGCCCGCAGGCGCAAATTAAATCTCGTCTGGCGTGCGCAGATTCGTCACTGCAATGCGTTCGCCGCGTTTACGCTCGCGTTCCGACTGCATATTGGCGCGGTACACGCCCTGATCGCCAACGACCCATGACAGCGGGCGACGTTCTTTACCGATGGACTCCTGCAACAGCATCAGCGCCTGCATATAGGCTTCTGGACGCGGCGGGCAGCCCGGAATATACACGTCAACCGGGATAAACTTATCGACGCCTTGCACCACGGAATAGATATCGTACATGCCGCCGGAGTTGGCGCAGGCACCCATCGAGATAACCCACTTCGGTTCCAGCATCTGGTCATACAGGCGCTGAATGACCGGGGCCATTTTGGTAAAGCAGGTACCGGCCACCACCATCAGGTCAGCCTGACGCGGGGAAGCGCGCAGTACTTCCGCACCAAAACGCGCAACGTCATGCACCGCAGTGAATGACGTCACCATTTCTACGTAGCAGCAAGAAAGGCCGAAGTTGTAGGGCCAGATTGAGTTCTTACGACCCCAGTTGACCATGTCGTGCAGCGCGTGTTCGAGTTTCCCCATGTACACGCTTTTGTTCACCTCTTGCTCCAGGGGGTCGGTCACGATCTCCTGCTTTTGCAGAGGGTAACGGTCGTTCTCACCGTTAGGATCTATGCGGGTGAGCGTATAATCCATCTTATTGCCTCGCTTTTACTGCGTATTACGGTTAGTGACGCTGTCGTTTTCCGGGTTTACCAGCGTGCGGCGAGAACGCGCAGGCGTCCAATCGAGCGCGCCAATGCGAACGAGGTAAACCAGACCGGCCAGCAGCACAAATATGAAAATGGCGGCTTCGATAAAGCCAACCCAACCGCTCTCGCGAATGGACGTTGACCAGGCGTACAGGTAAAGCGCTTCGACGTCGAAGATGACGAAGAACATGGCGACCAGATAGAACTTGGCCGACAGGCGCAGTCGTGCGGAGCCAACGGAGTCGATGCCCGATTCAAACGGGGTGTTTTTGCTACGCGCGCGCGCGCGACCGCCAAGGTACCAGCCGCCGATGAGCATCAGGCAGCAAAGGCCAATGGCAATGATCAGAAAGATAGCGAATGCCCAGTGATGAGCGATGATTTCAGTGGATGTTGACATACGCAAAGCTTACCAAATTAGTAGCTTACCCTGCTCTGCTCTTACCGGCAGATGGACGCTACATCGATTCATGGGGAGGATTAAAAAACCTACAAACAGCCCAATTGGAACGCCAGACCGCAAAATGTTGAGGTTTTTTACTCCTTTCTATAACCTTTTGTCAACTTTAACAAAAGTTTCCTCACATTAATTTACATCAAAGTCATTTCATTAACATTACGTGCCCTTTGATTCTATTCACCTCAGTAGACCTTAAGGTTTATCGGTTGGTGAATCGTGTCCGTTTTGTAGCAATGACAGGAATTACCCCTCTATTTTGACAGGAATTACTAACGATTCCTCCCCCCCATGAGGGGTATTTTCTTGATCTAAGACACGCTTTTGTTAATTCGCCCTGTAAAACGGCAACAATCTATCCGTTTTTTTAACATTAGCAGGAGATATGGCATTGCGTTTGCCATGGGTAGGTATGAATAGAAAAATAATTCTAATTACATGATTATTATCACATTAATAAATTTATTTTTTCGGTCCTGGCGAAAAAACGCAAAAAAAGAACCGCAAACTGGTTTTTTATCGTCTACGATTCTTTTTTGCACTTACATTTTGTTACTACTTTTCAACCGGAATGTTAATCAATGTCCCTTTCAAATATAAGGGGATTATCTCCCTCTTCCGGCGTATACACACCCGTCTGTGGCCAGGCGTCGTGCCGCGGTTCTTGCGACTCAAAAATCATCTGCGCTAGCTCGTTGCCGCTTTCCGCGTTATAGCTCAGCATGTATTCGGTTTCCGGCAGATCCGGCATCCCTTCCCCTTTCCCCAACGCGCGCAGATCGGGGCTCATCATTTCTACCGGGCGCGCCGTCACGCCAAGCCCAGCCTTCACCGCCGCGCGAACGGCCGAGAGCGACGACGCAACGTAGGCTAAACGCCACGGCATTCCGGCGGCATCAAGCGTCTTGAGGATGGTGTCGCGGAACGGGCTTGGATCGTCGAGCAGCACCAGAGGCATCGGCTCTTCGGGGCGCAGCGTAAACTCCGCAGCACAGTACCAAAGCGTAGGCGAGGTCCGCAGTACCGTCGAGGCAAAACCTTCCAGCGGGTGCGACGTTAACGCCAGGTCCACTTCTTGATTCTTGAGCATATCGGCCATCACGCAGTGACGTTTTACCCGCACGTCAAGCGCCAGCTTAGGATACGCCGAGCTAATGCGGTTTAATAAAAACGGCAGAATGGTGTCCGCAGATTCGTCGGATGACCCCAGCGTCAGTTGACCCTGTAGCGGGTTAAACATTAGCGACGTGCATGCTTCATCGTTAAATCGCAGAATTTTTCGCGCATAGCCCAGCAGTTGAATACCGTGCTCCGTTAACAGCTTATTTCGCCCATGACGGGCAAAAAGCTCCTTTCCTACCAGCTGCTCCAGGCGCTGCATCTGCTGGCTTACGGCGGATTGGGTACGGCACACCGCGGCAGCAGCGGCGGCAAAGGTGCTCAGATCGGCAACAGCAACAAAGGTTCTCAGCAGATCGAGGTCGAGATTCAGTATCGGACGATTAGCATTTATCATATTAATCCACTTACAGGTGCGGAAACCGACCTGCCTTATTGATGCTGCACTCAAAAATTTCAGGCTAATCCTTTAAACATCTTTCACCAATCTCTGACGAATGACTGCCCGACGAGTGTCAGTATTAAAATTGTCTGCGACGGCAATGCGCGCAGTTCCTTTTTACAATATGTCCGTAAACATGTCGCTATTTATCGGGTTCTCCCTGGGTGAGGCCTCGCGTAAGAAGTTGTAGGAAGCGACTTCGCGATTATGCTTCAGAGGGATTGCTGTACGTTTTAAAAGAAGCTAATAAATATGATGAATAACATTGAGTTATAAAACCTATAATGATAATCATCAGTGAAACTAAGGAAGGTGCGAATAAGCAGGTCATTTCTTCCCAAGCTGACTCGCTGATTAAAATTTCGCGGATCTGGGCCGATTTTTTTCCCGCAAACACATCGAATCAGCCTATTTAGGCTATTTTTTCCACCATTTCTGGCGTTATTTCCGGTTTTTACTGAGATCTCTCCCACTGACGTATCATTTGGTCCACCCGAAACAGGTTGGCCAGGGTGAATAACATCGCCAGTTGGTTATCGTTTTTCAGCAGCCCCTTGTATCTGGCTTTCACGAAGCCGAACTGCCGCTTGATGATGCGAAACGGGTGCTCCACCCTGGCACGGATGCTGGCTTTCATGTATTCGATGTTGATGGCCGTTTTGTTCTTGCGCGGATGCTGCTTCAAGGTTTTTACCTTGCCGGGACGCTCGGCGATCAGCCAGTCCACATCCACCTCGGCCAGCTCCTCGCGCTGTGGCGCTCCTTGGTAGCCGGCATCGGCTGAGACAAATTGCTCCTCTCCATGAAGCAGATTACCCAGCTGATTGAGGTCATGCTCGTTGGCCGCGGTGGTGACTAGGCTGTGGGTCAGGCCACTCTTGGCATCGACACCAATGTGGGCCTTCATGCCAAAGTGCCACTGATTGCCTTTCTTGGTCTGATGCATCTCCGGATCGCGTTGCTGCTCTTTGTTCTTGGTAGAGCTGGGTGCCTCAATGATGGTGGCATCCACCAAAGTGCCTTGGGTCATCATGACGCCTGCTTCGGCCAGCCAGCGATTGATGGTCTTGAACAATTGACGGGCCAGTTGATGCTGCTCGAGCAGGTGGCGGAAATTCATGATGGTGGTGCGATCCGGCAGGGCGCTATCCAGGGATAATCGGGCAAACAGGCGCATGGAGGCGATTTCGTACAGGGCATCTTCCATGGCACCGTCGCTCAGGTTGTACCAATGCTGCATGCAGTGAATACGCAGCATGGTCTCCAGCGGATAGGGCCGTCGGCCATTGCCCGCCTTGGGATAAAACGGCTCGATGACAGCGGTCATATTCTGCCATGGCAGAATCTGCTCCATGCGGGAGAGGAAAATCTCTTTTCGGGTCTGACGGCGCTTAGTGCTGAATTCACTATCGGCGAAGGTGAGTTGATGGCTCATGATGTCCCTCTGGGATGCGCTCCGGATGAATATGATGATCTCATATCAGGAACTTGTTCGCACCTTCCCTAACTCATAGGGCTCTTACTGACCTCAACATATTAACCGAAATCCATAAGATTTATAAGCCTTAATAAGCCGTATCTCAAACTGAAAAAGGTTTAGAATCAAAACAATTTAAGAAATCTAACAAATCACATTCATTACTTTTCAAAATATAAAAAAATATTAATCTTTGCGATGAGTCACCATTAACATCAGCTTCACAAAAATGGGTATCATGCCTAATCCTTATTTGCTGAGATTTTATTTAAAATTAAAATCGTTGAAGGATGATTAAAGTATATCCAGGCAAATGAATCTTAAGCTAAATCATTTCTTTTTTATCAGACGTAAACACCACACCTAGACCCAATAGCGGTAGATTGAACTGCAAAGCAATAAATTAACAAAAGATCGCACAAAGAGACACGTCATTCCTTAGTAAAAAACATTGTCCCGGCATCAAGGAATGAACAAAATCTTCTACTGCTAACCCTTCAAAACGACGGGGATGGGGAGTACATTGTTCGGTGCTGACTTCCACGGCAGGGAGTGGCGATAACAGCTAAAAAGGTCAAAGATTCATGTCCCCCATCGAAAAATCCAGCAAGTTAGACAACGTTTGTTACGACATTCGTGGCCCGGTTCTTAAAGAGGCCAAACGCCTTGAAGAAGAAGGCAACAAGGTTCTTAAACTGAATATCGGCAACCCGGCTCCTTTCGGGTTTGACGCGCCGGATGAAATTCTGGTCGACGTGATCCGCAACCTGCCGACGGCGCAGGGCTACTGCGACTCCAAAGGCCTTTACTCCGCGCGTAAAGCGATCATGCAGCACTACCAGGCGCGCGGCATGCGCGACGTGACGGTAGAAGATATTTACATTGGCAACGGCGTTTCCGAGCTTATCGTGCAGGCCATGCAGGCGCTGCTCAACAGCGGTGACGAAATGCTGGTGCCGGCTCCCGACTACCCGCTGTGGACAGCGGCGGTGTCGTTATCCAGCGGTAAAGCGGTGCACTATCTGTGCGACGAGTCCGCCGACTGGTTCCCGGATCTCGACGATATCCGGGCCAAAATCACGCCGCGCACCCGCGGTATCGTGATCATCAACCCGAACAACCCGACTGGCGCGGTGTACTCGAAAGAGCTGCTGATGGAGATCGTGGAAATTGCCCGCGAGCACAACCTGATCATCTTTGCCGACGAGATCTACGACAAGATCCTGTATGACGCCGCGCAGCACCATTCGATCGCCGCGCTGGCGCCGGATCTGCTGACCGTGACCTTTAACGGCCTGTCCAAAACCTACCGCGTCGCTGGCTTCCGTCAGGGCTGGATGGTGCTGAACGGGCCGAAGAAACACGCCAAAGGCTATATTGAAGGGCTGGAAATGCTGGCTTCAATGCGCCTGTGCGCCAACGTTCCGGCGCAGCACGCTATCCAGACCGCGCTCGGTGGCTATCAAAGCATCAGCGAGTTTATTACGCCCGGCGGGCGTCTGTACGAACAGCGCAACCGCGCATGGGAGCTGATCAACGAGATCCCGGGCGTTTCCTGCGTGAAACCGCAGGGCGCGCTGTATATGTTCCCGAAAATAGACGCGAAACGTTTTAATATCCACGACGATCAGCGCATGGTGCTGGACTTCCTGCTCCAGGAGAAAGTGCTGCTGGTTCAGGGCACCGCCTTCAACTGGCCGTGGCCGGATCACGTGCGTATCGTTACCCTGCCGCGTGAAGACGATCTGGAAATGGCCATCACCCGCTTTGGCCGCTTCCTGTCGGGTTATCACCAGCTGTAATCGTGTCCAGGCCGTCGGCATTTGCATCCGACGGCCATCTCTGCGCACAATGCCTTTACCACAGTTACTGCGTAAGGGTCGCTATGAATCAGAGTCATTTTTTTGCCCACCTTTCCCGCCTGAAGTTAATTAATCGCTGGCCGCTGATGCGCAACGTGCGCACCGAAAACGTCTCTGAACACAGCCTCCAGGTCGCAATGGTCGCCCATGCGCTTGCCGCCATTAAAAATCGCAAATTTAACGGCCAGGTCAACGCAGAACGTATTGCCCTGCTGGCGATGTACCACGACGCTTCTGAAGTGTTGACCGGCGATCTTCCTACGCCGGTGAAGTACTTCAATTCGCAGATTGCCCAGGAGTACAAGGCGATAGAAAAAATTGCCCAGCAGAAGCTGATTGAAATGGTGCCGGAGGAGCTGCGCGATATTTTTGCGCCGCTGATCGATGAGCATCAAAGCAGCGACGAAGAGAAAGCAATCGTCAAGCAGGCCGATGCGCTGTGCGCTTATCTGAAGTGTCTGGAAGAGCTGTCGGCCGGCAACAATGAATTTCTGCTGGCCAAAGGTCGTCTGGAGAAAACGCTGGCTTCACGGCGCAGCGAAGAGATGGACTACTTTATGGCGGTGTTCGTGCCAAGCTTCCATCTTTCGCTGGATGAAATAAGTCAGGACTCACCGCTGTAACGCCTCCGGATGGCGCTGCGCTTATCCGGCCTACAGGAAGTGAACCGTAGGCCGGATAAGGCGTTTACGCCGCCATCCGGCATTGCGCGCCTGCCCCTGCGAAAATCGTCAGAACGGGAACAGAATCGGCACCAGCACGACGCAGATAATCATCACCAGCACGGTAAACGGCACGCCAATTTTGACGAAGTCGCTGAAGCTGTATTTCCCCGGTCCCAGAACCAGCGTATTCACCGGCGATGAAACCGGCGTCATAAAGGCCGCCGAAGCGGCCATGGCGACGATCATCGCAAACGGATACGGCGAGACGCCCATCGATTTCGCCGTTGCCAGCGCAATCGGCGCCATCAGGACCGCGGTCGCGGTGTTAGAGATAAACAGGCCAATCGCGGCGCACATCACAAACAGACAGCCCAGCATCAGGTAAGGCCCCTGCCCGCCGCCGATATCCATCAGCCCTTTCACCACCAGATCAACGCCGCCGGTTTTTTGCAGCGCCAGCGCAAACGGCATCATGCCGACGATCAAAATGATGCTCGGCCAGTGAATCGATTTATAGGCGCTTTGAGCATCAATGCAGCGGAATTTGCCCATCAACAGGCAGGCAATAATCGCCGCAATCGGGTTAGGTATTTCGTCGGTCAGCATCAGCGCCACCATCAACACCAGGCAGAAAATCGCGTGCGGGGCCTGGCTGTGGGCGGGTGAAGCATCGCTGACTTCAACCGGCAGGTTAAGCACGACGAAGTCACGACCGTTTTGCGCCAGATGGCTTATCTGCTTCCAGTTTCCCACCACCAGAACGATATCGCCCAGCTGCAGGGATTCATCGACCACCGAGCCGTCCAGCGCCTCGCCGTCGCGCTTCATGCCTACCACGTTGAGGCCGTAGCGGGTACGGAAGCCCATCTCACGAATGGTTTTGCCAATCAGCTCAGACTCCGGGATAAGCGAGACTTCTGCCATCCCCACGTCCAGCGCCTGATCGGAGAAATACTCGCCGCGCAGCACCATCGGCTCCAGCATTTGCTCGGAACAGAACTGACGCAGGTCGATTTCGGCGGCGGACATGTCAATCAACAGCACGTCGCGGGCGCGGAATTCCGATACCCCGTTAACATTGACGATCACCCGGCGGAAACGCCGCCAGCGCTCGACCCCGATAATGTTAGCACCGTAGCGCTCGCGCAGCTTCATATCGTCCAGACGCTGGCCGATCATCGGCGAACCGGGGCGAATGGCCAGCCGACGGGCGCGACCGGTTAACCGGTATTCTTTGATTAAATCACGGAAGGTGCTGCGCTTGCGCCCATCGCGCGGCTGGCTGCTGTCGTCGCCCTTGAGCATAAAGCGCATCACCAGCATATAGAGGATACCGAACACCAGCACCACCAGGCCTATCGGCGTGACGCTGAAGAAGCCAAAGCCCTCCAGCCCTTCGCGAATAAGCTCACTGTTGATAACCAGGTTTGGCGGCGTGGCCACCAGCGTCATCATGCCGCTGATAAGACCGGCAAAACTCAGCGGCATCATCAGCCGCGATGGCGAGATATTCATGCGCGCCGAAACGCTTAGCACCACCGGAATAAAGATAGCGACAACGCCGGTCGAACTCATAAATGCCCCGAGTCCGGCGACGGTCAGCATCAGAAATACCAGCATTTTGGTTTCGCTGTTGCCCGCCACCTGCACCAGCCAGGAGCCCATCTTGGTTGCAACCCCGGTGCGGACCAGGCCGTCGCCGATAATAAACAGCGCGGCAATCAAAATAACGTTAGGGTCGCTAAAACCAGAAAAGGCTTCGCTAAGGCTAAGCGTGCCGCTGAGCACGAAAGCCACGATAATGCCCAGCGCGATCGCATCCATGCGCACCTTGCCGGTAGCAAAAAGCACCACCGCAATCGCCAGCAGACAGAGCACCCAAATCAGTTCACCGTTCACAGCACATCCTTGTCATCAAATAAGCGGTAAGTTGTTCAAGTAAAAAGCCGTTAACCATAGTGACAGAAAAAAGCCCCAGCAATGTGGGGCTAAATCATAAGATCATGCATTCTGCGAGACGTTGACCAACCCGCTCGGCAGTTTTTCCACACGAAGCGACGCCAGCGTCGATAGCACAAAGTCAACCTGCCGCAGTTCCGGCGTTCCGGCGGGTACGTTCACCGCCGCCACGCGACAGCCTGCTGCCAGGCCAGACTGTACCCCCGCAGGCGCATCTTCAACCACCAGACAGCTCTGCGGCGCCAGCCCCAGTCGCTCGGCACCCAGTAGGTAGGCATCGGGCTGCGGCTTACCCCGCTTCACCTGCTCGGCGGTGACAAACACCGCCGGCATCGGCAGACCGGCCGCACGATGGCGAGCATGTGCCACCGGAATCGATCCGGAAGTGACAATCGCCCATGGAATATGCTGCGCATCGAGCTGGTTCAGCAGCGCCAGCGCGCCGGGCAGCGCGCTGATACCGTCAAGATCGGTGGCTTCTATCTGCTCAAGACGCAGGAATTCCGCCTGAATTTCCGCTTCCGATTTACCCGGCATAAAGTGACGTAGCGTGGTGATGGCCTGCTTGCCATGGATAAAATCCAGCACCGCGTCAGGACTGACGCCGTAGCTTTCGGCCCAGAAACGCCAGGAACGTTCCACCACCGCCAGTGAATCTACCAGCGTACCGTCTAAATCAAACAGGAACCCCTTACACTGCACGGCGGCCTCCATCAGGCATTGATGATCTGATTAATTTCGTTGCTGCTCAGGTGATACTGGCGCGGGCAACCGTGCCAGACGTTCAGCATACGCTGGTATTTGTCCCACATCGGCGTCTGGGCGTTGAAACCGTGGGTGCCGGCATCAAAGTGGGTATAGCGGCCTTCCACGTTCACCATAAAGCGCACGTAGCCAAGGAAACGCGCTTCGGTCGCGGCGTCAAAGCCCAGGAAGGTCACGCGGCGTTCATCAATGGTGTCGGCATCTTTCAAGTTGGTCCAGGAAACGTGCAGCGCGTGGTACATTTCCATAATGTCGATAACGATGCGGCAGGTCTCTTCTTTGAGCTCCCCGAATTCCCTGTCCAGTTCACGCATCTGCAATCCATAACCACGTTCAATAATGGTTTGCAGGCGGCGGTAGCGCTCAGCGTTGTCGGGATCAAGCATAGTCATCATTTTGTACTGATTAGACAAAATCAGACGTTGAGCATGGGTCATTTCCATTTTTCGACTCCTGTTGCGCGTTGCGGCAAAAAAAAAAAGACACAAAGTTTGTGTCTTCTTTTATATGCGTTTTTCGCTATCAATTACAAATCATCGAGGAAAGTTTTATCCAGTTGTTTGAAGGCGCGCTTAAGCGTGTCAGCCAGCGCCTGGTAATCAGGCTTACCTTCGACCGGCGACAGCGCCTGCCCGGCTTCCTGTAATTTGCCGCGCACTTCGTAGAACCACTGCAGCGTTGACGGCGGCAGCGGCGTCACGGAACGCTTGCCTAACCACCACAAACCCTGCATCGGCAGGCTGAGGGCGAACAGCGCGGTCGCTACCGCCGGGCCGAGCTGACCGCCGAGCGCGATTTGCCAGCAGAGCGTAAATATGGCCAGCGGCGGCATGAAACGGATCGCATGGCGCGTCGCGCGAATCACACGGTTCTCAACAAACACCGGCGCAAGACGTTTTTCCAGCGGCCACGTCTTTGCATAGTGCTGCCCCCGGCTAAACAAACTGAAAAAACTGACCGGGCGTTGCTCGGGAGTCGACATGGCTTACCTCAACTTCACGTATAAAATTTAAAATATTTTTTAAAACAACAACTGCGTATGACATCGTTCAAAAAATTTTGGCATCCACCCGACGATCGGGTATCCTGTGCCAGCCTGAGATAGCCAGATTCTATCCCCTCCGGCATATCAAATTATCGCATATTCTGCCATTGGCTGAAAATTATGCAAAATGGCTTAGAATCAATATGTATTTCTTAGATCATGCCTGAAAACTGTTCCGGGCATGATGTTAATCATAAATGTCGGTGTCATCCTGCGCTACGCTTTATGACTCATTGACGTTTTTTTAGCCACGTATCATAAATAGGTACTTCCATGTCGAGTAAGTTAGTACTGGTTCTGAACTGCGGTAGCTCCTCACTGAAATTTGCCATCATCGATGCAGTCAACGGTGAAGAGTACCTCTCTGGTTTAGCCGAATGTTTCCATCTTCCAGAAGCACGTATCAAGTGGAAAATGGACGGCGGTAAACAAGAAGCGGCTTTAGGTGCAGGCGCCGCTCACAGTGAAGCGCTGAACTTCATCGTTAATACAATTCTGGCACAAAAACCAGAACTGTCTGCTCAGCTGACCGCGATCGGCCACCGTATCGTACACGGCGGCGAGAAGTACACCAGCTCCGTTGTGATCGACGAATCCGTTATCCAGGGCATCAAAGACTCTGCCTCTTTCGCGCCGCTGCACAACCCGGCTCACCTGATCGGTATCGCCGAAGCGCTGAAATCCTTCCCGCAGCTGAAAGACAAGAACGTTGCCGTATTCGATACCGCGTTCCACCAGACCATGCCGGAAGAATCCTACCTGTACGCTCTGCCGTACAGCCTGTACAAAGAACACGGCATCCGTCGCTATGGCGCGCACGGCACCAGCCACTTCTATGTGACTCAGGAAGCCGCTAAGGTTCTGAACAAGCCGGTTGAAGAACTGAACATCATCACCTGCCACCTGGGCAACGGTGGTTCTGTTTCTGCTATCCGCAATGGCGTATGCGTCGACACCTCTATGGGTCTGACCCCGCTGGAAGGTCTGGTGATGGGTACCCGCTCTGGTGACATCGACCCGGCTATCATCTTCCACCTGCACGACACGCTGGGTATGAGCATCGACCAGATCAACAAGATGCTGACCAAAGAGTCCGGTCTGCTGGGTCTGACCGAAGTCACCAGCGACTGCCGTTATGTAGAAGATAACTACAAAGAAAAAGCGGACGCTAAACGTGCAATGGACGTTTACTGCCACCGTCTGGCGAAATACATCGGCTCTTACACTGCGCTGATGGAAGGTCGTCTGGACGCCGTTATCTTCACCGGCGGCATCGGTGAAAACGCTGCAATGGTACGCGAACTGTCCCTGGGTAAACTGGGCGTTCTGGGCTTCGAAGTTGATCACGAACGTAACCTGGCTGCGCGTTTCGGCAAGTCTGGCTTCATCAACAAAGAAGGCACCCGTCCTGCCATCGTTATCCCGACCAACGAAGAGCTGGTCATTGCACAAGACGCCAACCGTCTGACTGCCTGATATCACACCGCCAGCCTAGCTGGCGGTGCTGTTTTGTATCCCGCCCAAAACCGGCGGTAAACGAAAGAGGATAAACCGTGTCCCGTATTATTATGCTGATCCCTACCGGAACCAGCGTCGGCCTGACCAGCGTCAGCCTTGGCGTTATCCGTGCTATGGAACGCAAAGGCGTTCGTCTGAGCGTCTTTAAGCCAATCGCTCAGCCGCGCACCGGTGGCGATGCACCTGACCAGACGACCACTATCGTTCGCGCTAACTCATCTACCACCACGGCAGCTGAACCGCTGAAGATGAGCCACGTAGAAGCCCTGCTCTCCAGCAATCAGAAAGATGTGCTGATGGAAGAGATCATCGCTAACTACCACGCGAACACCAAAGATGCAGAAGTGGTTCTGGTTGAAGGCCTGGTCCCGACCCGTAAGCACCAGTTCGCGCAGTCTCTGAACTACGAAATTGCCAAAACGCTGAATGCAGAAATCGTCTTCGTGATGTCTCAGGGTACCGACACCCCAGAGCAACTGAACGAGCGCATTGAACTGACTCGCAACAGCTTCGGCGGCGCGAAAAACACCAACATCACCGGCGTCATCGTTAACAAACTGAACGCACCGGTTGATGAACAGGGCCGTACTCGTCCGGATCTGTCTGAAATTTTTGACGACTCTTCCAAAGCGCAGGTCGTTAAAATCGACGCTGAACAGCTGAAAAGCACCAGCGCAATGCCAATCCTGGGCGCGGTACCGTGGAGCTTCGATCTGATCGCCACCCGCGCTATCGACATGGCACGCCACCTGAACGCGACCGTGATTAACGAAGGCGACATCAACACCCGCCGCGTGAAATCCGTCACCTTCTGTGCACGTAGCATTCCGCACATGCTGGAACACTTCCGTGCAGGTTCCCTGCTGGTGACCTCCGCAGACCGTCCGGACGTGCTGGTTGCCGCCTGCCTGGCCGCCATGAACGGCGTAGAAATCGGTGCCCTGCTGCTGACCGGCGGCTACGACATGGATCCGCGCATCAGCAAGCTGTGCGAACGTGCATTCGCTACCGGCCTGCCGGTATTCATGGTGAACACCAACACCTGGCAGACCTCTCTGAGCCTGCAGAGCTTCAACCTGGAAGTGCCGGTTGATGACCGCGAGCGCATCGAGAAAGTTCAGGAATACGTGGCTAACTTTATCAACCCAGAATGGATTGATTCCCTGACCGCGACCTCTGAACACAGCCGTCGTCTGTCTCCGCCGGCATTCCGCTACCAGCTGACCGAGCTGGCGCGTAAAGCAGGCAAACGCGTTGTTCTGCCGGAAGGCGACGAACCGCGTACCGTTAAAGCCGCTGCCATCTGTGCCGAACGCGGTATCGCCACCTGCGTACTGCTGGGTAACCCGGATGAAATCAACCGCGTTGCGGCGTCTCAGGGCGTTGAACTGGGCGCTGGCGTTGAAATCGTTGACCCGGAAGTGGTTCGCGAAAGCTACGTGGCTCGCCTGGTCGAACTGCGTAAGAACAAAGGCATGACCGAAACCGTTGCCCGCGAACAGCTGGAAGACAACGTGGTTCTCGGTACCCTGATGCTGGAACAGGACGACGTTGACGGTCTGGTTTCCGGTGCCGTTCACACTACGGCGAACACCATTCGTCCGCCGCTGCAGCTGATCAAAACCGCGCCGGGCAGCTCTCTGGTGTCCTCCGTGTTCTTCATGCTGCTGCCGGAACAGGTTTACGTTTACGGTGACTGCGCGATCAACCCGGATCCAACTGCAGAGCAACTGGCAGAAATCGCTATTCAGTCCGCTGAATCCGCGATTGCTTTCGGTATCGAACCGCGCGTGGCGATGCTGTCCTACTCCACCGGTACCTCTGGTGCAGGTAGCGACGTAGAGAAAGTACGTGAAGCGACTCGTCTGGCACAGGAAAAACGTCCTGACCTGATGATCGACGGCCCGCTGCAGTACGATGCTGCCGTTATGGCTGACGTTGCGAAATCCAAAGCGCCGAACTCTCCGGTTGCCGGTCGCGCTACCGTGTTCATCTTCCCGGATCTGAACACCGGTAACACCACCTACAAAGCGGTACAGCGTTCTGCCGACCTGATCTCCATCGGGCCGATGCTGCAGGGTATGCGCAAGCCGGTGAACGACCTGTCCCGTGGCGCGCTGGTAGACGATATCGTCTACACCATCGCTCTGACCGCGATTCAGTCTTCACAGCAGGGCTAATCCTTCTGCCGCCCGTTCGCGGGCGGTTTAGGGCAAAAAAAATCCGGAAGCGGGAAACCGTTCCGGATTTTTTATATCTGTAGCAGAGCGACATTATTCGTCGTCTGCGTCTTCCTCTGCATGGGTTTCGTTGTTTGCGTTGCGGGTCATCCACAGCGCCAGCGCCTTCAGCGAGTCATCGGTAAACTCATCGCAACGCGCGGTGATCTCTTCCGGCGTCATCCAGCGTACGCCGCTGACTTCTTCTTCCTGCAGGGCAAACGGCCCGTGGGAGACGCAGCTAAACAGGCTTCCCCAGACGCGACAGTTTTTATCTTCAAAGTAGAACTGCCCGTGATCGGCGAACGGTACGCCAGCAATGCCTAATTCTTCTTCTGCCTCGCGGCGGGCTGAGTCCAGCAGCGTTTCATCAGCCTGAACAACACCCCCAGCGGTGGCGTCCAGCATACCCGGCTGGTAGTCTTTTGTTTCGGTGCGGCGTTGCACCAGAATTTTGCCCATACCATCATGCACGACGATATAGGTTGCCCGGTGACGCAGGCACTGCGCGCGCATCTGTTCACGGCTCGCCTGCGCGATGACCTCATTGTCCTCGTTGACAATATCGACCCATTCCGTGCTTGCCAAATGATTCTGCTCGACCATCCGAAAACCTTACCTTGAAAGCGCTCTTTATGGCGCGTTTTATGATTGATGGGTAACTTACGGGTTAATAGCAACCTCTGCAATAACCTGTTGATCATTGAGTGTCAAAACGTGCAATTTATGACCTTCAAGCAGCCCATAGCTGGCAGCGAAACCGCCCTTGGGAATGCTAACCGAACCGGGGTTAAATAAGAATATCTGTTCATGCTTTTCTGCCACCGGCAGATGCGTATGTCCAAAAACAAACACATCACCGGCTGCCAGCGGCGGCAGGTTACCGGGGTGATAAAGATGCCCGTGGGTCAAAAACAGACGCTGATGTTCGGTAAGGACCTGCTGCCACGGCGCGCTAAGGGGAAACTGCAGCAGCATCTGATCAACTTCGCTATCGCAGTTACCGCGCACGGCAATAATCCGCTCCGCAACGCTATTGAGCCGCTCGGCAACCTGCGCGGGCGCATAGCCATCGGGTAAGGCGTTGCGCGGCCCGTGATTGAGTACATCGCCCAAAATAACCAACCAGCGTGCACCGCTCTCGTGAAAGCGGGCCAGCACTTTCTCAGCGGCCGGTAGCGAGCCGTGAATATCCGATGCAAACATCAGCTTCATTAATCAAATCTCCCACGATGATAACCCTGTTATCATAATGGATTCTCTCGTTTTTTTCAGCCTGCGCGTTTGGCCGAGAGCGCAACATAGCGCTGTACCGACGCCCTCTGCCACTGGAAGGCAGCGTAATCCGCCAGCGCCTCCGGCACATCGTCGCCGTTGAACACCAGACGGTTGAGCATCAGCGCCAGGTCAGTATCGGCCAGACACCACTCGCCAAACAGATTAGGACGCCCGTGGGCAAGCAGCGCACTGGCGGTGTCAAACAGTTTAGCTGCGCTTTTGCGTCCTGCGTCCGTCAGCGGCGCTTTTTTCTCACCGGCAAAGATAACCGACGTCGGACGTTCTTCGCGTATCGGCATCAGGTCGCTGCGTAACCACGCCTGGATCTGTCGTGCACGGGCGCGTTTTTGCAGATCGTGAGGGTACAAACGCTCCCACTGCGGCGGCGCGAAGCGTTCATCAAGGAATTCGGTAATGGCGGAGGATTCGCTGAGCTCAAACCCTTCAAGCTCAAGCAGCGGCACGCGGCGGGTCGCCGAATAGCCGCGCCAGCCCGGCTGGAGGTGCTCGCCGAGGTCAAGGTTAACGGTCCTTAGCGTAAACGCCAGCCCCTTCTCCTGCAGGGCAACGTAGACGGACATCACGTAGGGTGAGAAAAAATCGGAATCAGACCAAAGCGTTATCACAGGCTGGCTCATAGCGTCCTCAATCACGGGCAGGAGATGCACGAACGATGGACGCAGAACGCGTCCATCCAACATAGCTGTCAACATAGCCTGTCTGGCAGGTGATGTCACTTGTCCGCAACATGAGGATTTTGCAATCAGCCGACCACCAGCGTTTTCGGCTCAAGATAGGCCTGCATGCCCCATTTTCCCATCTCGCGGCCCAGCCCTGACTGCTTCATGCCGCCAAACGGCGCCAGCGGTTCATTCTCAAGGGTATTGACCATCACGCGGCCGGATTCAATCCGCAGCGCCAGCGCCTCGCCTCGTTCCCGTGAGCCGCTTAATACCATCGCGTTCAGGCCATACTCGGTATCGTTGGCAATCGTCAGCGCTTGTGCCTCGTCGCGATAAGGGATCAGTACCAGCACCGGCCCAAAGATCTCTTCGCGGGCAATACGCATCTGGTTGTTCACATCGGTGAAAATGGTCGGCTTCACGTACCAGCCTTTTTGCTGTCCCGCGACGCGCCCTTCGCCACCAACCAGAATCCGCGCGCCCTCCTGCTGACCTAACTGAATATAGCCCTGCACCCGCAGCCACTGTTTCTGGCTGACCATCGGGCCAATCACGGTCTTACTATCACGCGGGTCGCCGGTGGTGAACCCGGTCATCGCCTCGATAAATGCCTGCTCAAACTCAGCCTGACGGGAGGCGGGAACCAAAATACGCGTCCCGGCGATGCACGCCTGCCCGCTATTCATAAACCCAGCTTCCAGCGCCCGATGTACCGCCACCTTCACATCCACATCATCGAGGATCACGGTCGGCGATTTGCCGCCCAGTTCCAGCGTGACGCGCTTAAGCGTGCGGGCACCGCTTTCCACAATGTGTTTGCCCACCGCCGTCGAGCCGGTAAAGGAGATTTTGGCGATGTCCGGATGGTGATTGATCGTTTCCCCCACCACGTCTCCCCGCCCGGTGACAATGTTAAACACGCCCGCTGGAATATGCGCGGCGTGCAGAGCCTCAGTCACAATCTGCGTCTGCCAGGCGCTCATTTCGCTCGGTTTGATAACCGCGGTACAGCCGGAAGCCATCGCGGTCGCCAGCTTATTGCAGATAAAACCGGCATCGCTGTTCCACGGCGTAATCAGCCCGGCGACACCGACCGGCGTCATCACTACTTTGGCGCGGCCAACCTGTTCTTCGAAGCTAAATTGCTTAAGCGCATCGATGGCGCAGCGAATCGTCTGAGCCGGCCAGGACGCCATCCAGTGTGCACGTACCGATGGCGCACCGTACTCGGTGACCAGCGCTTCCAGCAGATCGGCTTCTCGCGCCTGTACGGCCAGGTACATTCTCTCCAGCACCACAATACGCTCTTCACGGGTCGTCTGCGACCAGGCCGGGAACGCGGCTTTCGCAGCGGCAATAGCGCGCAGGGTGTCCTCTTCATCCGCCAGTCGCACCTCGCCAATCACGGTTTCGGTTGCAGGGTTAAACAGCTCAAAAAGCTCACTACCGTGTGGGGTAACAAACTCGCCGTTGATGTAAATCTGGTTGATGTGCAGCATGATTCGGTCCTCTCATCGTGGGATGCCGTGGAGTATAGGAGCCGCGCATCGTAACGATAAGAGGGTATAATATGGACGACCTGTCACGAAAATCGGAACAATCATGCACCGCAGCGGCCTTACCGAACTTGAAATCGTCCTTGCCGTCACCCGCCAGCAGAGCTTTCGCGCCGCGGCGCGCGAGTTAGGGATGTCGGCGACCGCCGTCAGCAATGCCGTTGCCGGGCTGGAATCGCGGCTTAACGTCCGGCTTTTTAACCGCACCACCCGCAGCGTGGCGCTCACGGAACAGGGCCAGCGCTACGTGGCGCGCATCGCTCCGGCCCTGGCGGAAATACAACGCGCCGCCGAGGAGATTGCCGCCGAACCGGGAAACCCGACGGGGACGCTGCGCATCAACGCGCCGCGCGAATGCGTTTCACTGCTGTTCCAACTGTTTGATACTTATCTGCAACGCTACCCGCAGATGCGCCTGGATATCACCACCGAGTCACGGCTTATCGACATCGTGTCAGAGGGATTTGACGCGGGTATCCGCCTTGCCGAGTCCGTCCCGCAGGATATGATTGCCGTCGCACTGACGCCGGATGCGCGAATGCTGATTGTCGGCTCACCGGACTACTTCAAACGCCACGGTACGCCCGTCTCGCCAGACGATCTCCAGCAGCATCAGAGCATCGGTATGCGCATGTCCCACGGCGGCGTTTACCACTGGGAACTGGAGCGCCATCAGCAGAAATTTACCGTCAATATTCCAGCGCGGATTACCGTCAGCGAAATGCAGGCCATTCACCGTGCCGCGCTGGCTGGACTGGGGCTGGCGTTTATTTCAGAATGGTTTATTCAGGACGAACTCCACAGCGGCAAACTTATCAGCGTTTTGGATGAGTGGTGCCCAACCTTTGGCGGCCTGCGCCTTTATTATCCGGGACACCGACATGTGCTACCGGCGCTACGCGCGTTTGTTGAACTGGCGCACGAACTGAACGCGCGCCAGACCCTGCCGCGATAAAGATGCTTTAGTGTATGATGCACTGGAAAACAAAAATTAAGGAGAACACCTGCAATGTCTCAATCCGACGCTGTCATTCGCATCAAAAACCTGCGCCTGCGTACCTTCATCGGCATTAAGGAAGAAGAGATCGCCAACCGCCAGGACATCGTTATCAACGTGGAAATTCGCTACCCGGCGGACAAGTCGCGCAGCAGCGAAGATATCAACGATGCGCTGAACTACCGCACCATTACCAAAAACATCATTCGCCACGTTGAAAATAACCGTTTCTCTTTACTGGAAAAATTAACGCAGGATGTGCTCGATATCGCACGCGAACATCACTGGGTCACTTATGCTGAAGTGGAGATCGATAAACTTCACGCGCTGCGCTATGCCGATTCAGTATCCATCACCCTGAGCTGGCAACGCTAAGCGCTCCCTGTGGGAGGTGGCATGAAAATTCTGCTAACCGGCGGCACCGGGCTGATCGGCCGCCATTTAATTCCGCGTTTACTGGCGCTCGGCCACGCGGTTTGCGTGGTGACCCGCTCTGCGGATAAAGCCCGGCAAATGCTTGATGCTCGCGTTGAGATCTGGCCAGGGCTTGAGAAGCCGTCCAGCCTCGACGGCATTGACGCGGTGATTAACCTCGCCGGTGAGCCCATTGCCGACAAACGCTGGACCGCGGCACAAAAGCAGAAATTATGCGATAGCCGTTGGGCCATCACCCAGCGCATCAGCGATCTCATTCAGGCGAGCCAGACGCCACCCTCGGTGCTGATTTCCGGTTCAGCAACCGGCTACTACGGCGATCTTGGCGAAGTAGTGGTCACCGAAGAAGAGCCGCCGCACAACGAATTCACCCACAAGCTGTGCGCCCGCTGGGAACAAATTGCCAGCAGCGCGCAGAGCGAGCGTACCCGCGTATGCCTGCTGCGCACCGGCGTTGTTCTGGCCCCAAAAGGCGGTATTCTTGGCAAAATGGTGCCGCCATTTAAGCTCGGCCTCGGCGGCCCGATAGGTAGCGGCAGGCAATATCTGGCGTGGATCCATATCGACGATATGGTCAACGGTATTCTCTGGCTGCTGGATAACGATTTACGCGGGCCTTTCAACATGGTTTCACCTTACCCGGTGCGCAACGAGCAATTTTCTCATGCCCTTGGTCAGGCACTGAATCGCCCGGCAATTCTTCGCGTTCCCGCTACCGTTATACGCCTGCTGATGGGCGAATCCTCGGTGCTGGTGCTGGGCGGTCAGCGCGCGCTCCCCAAACGGCTGGAGGCCGCCGGGTTCGCGTTTCGCTGGTACGATTTGGACGAAGCGCTGGGCGATATTCTCGCCCATTAAGTTTTCATACGACGGTGATGGCGCCCGGCTATCACCGCCCTTCCCCCACTTCTGGAATTCGCCACGCATTTCGGCCATCGAACGCATCTCCCTCTGATACAAACGTGAAGCCGATTCCAACGCGTTACCTCTGGCTTTGTCATAACATGCCAATGCGCATTTTTGCATCAGCTTACCGTTGACATTCGTCAACAAAATATCAATACTCTGCGGGAACCACTGATGAAGGAACATCCAGATAAACATATCAGGGCGGCCATTGATTACGCGCTAAAGCACGGCTGGTTGTTTATCGCTGGCGGTAAAAGTGCCCACTGTTTTGGCCGTTTGCAGTGCGGTACGGCCGAGCACCGCGATCATATGATGAGCATATGGTCGACACCTGCCGTTCCGCTACATCACGCGCGGCAAATCATGCGCATGGTCGAGAGCTGTCAGCCCAGAAATTCGTAGAACAAGGGAGAAACAAAATGCCATTATTTAACTTCACGCTGACGCTTTCAGGCGTCAGCCGCAGCACGCCAAATCTTGAAGATGCGCTTTATCATACGCATTGCGATGATGCCCTGATCTGCTTTTACGGGACGGCGGTCTATCTTGATTTCGACCGGGAAAGTGACACATTAGAGCAGGCTATTCTTTCTGCTATTCGAGATATTGAATCCGCCCCCTTGCTCAATGCGCGGGTCGAATCGGTTGATTCAACCCTGGTTGGGCTTAGCGACATTGCCGAACTCACCGGCGTTTCCCGGCAGGCAATTTCACTGCTTAAAGACGGGGCTCGCGGTGGTGGTCAGTTTCCTGCGCCCATTCAGCGCGTAAAGGGTAACTCCCCACTCTGGCGCTGGCAGACAGTCGTGCAATGGCTGGTAACTGAGGGCCGCATCGCTGAGACTTCGCCGATGGTTGCCCATGCCCGCACGCTGGATAGCCTCAACCTGGCACTACAGCTTCGCGCCTCTCAGGAGAGCAAAACGGTACTGCACTATTTCCAGCATCTGGAACACAAGACCGCCTTCAGTGGCTAATTCCGTGCCAATCCCTCTCTTCCGGTGCTAGAGTACAGCCTCGGATTTGGCTTAATGGCATAGGAAAATGGCAATCCTCACCACCCGGCGACTACGACTTTCTCCGTTTAATAAAAGCGACTGGCCCTTCTTTCTTCAGCTGCGACAAAACCATAAGGTCATGCAGTTTATGGGGGAAGTACTGGACGAAGCGGCGATAGGTGCAATTTTTTCCCGACGCTGCAATTCCCCCGCGATCTTTGTTATCCGCGATGAAAACGGTACGCCGCTTGGCGATATAGGGCTGCAAATCAGCAGTAAAAACCCCCATGAGGCGGATGTTGGCTACGCGCTACTGCCAGAGGCGCAGGGCAAAGGATTTGCCAGCGAGGCACTCGGTGAAATATGCGATTATGGCTTTCAACAGCTTGGCCTATGGGCCATTAATGCCTGGGTACTTGGCGATAATCAAGCTTCAGCAAGGCTACTGGAAAAGCACGGTTTTATCCGCACGCAGGTGCTGACAAAAGCCTATCGGCTGAACGGCAAAGATTACGATGATTGGGTCTATCGGCTGGAGGAACAGACCTGGATGATACTGTCCAGGCCCGAAAACATGGGTTACTCAACGTAGCGTGTCCCAAAACGACTCCATCTTGCCAAAAACGCATACATCAGCGCCAGCGCAAAACAGCTCAAATTAAAAAATGTCCACGGAAGATAGTCCAGCGTCGCCACGCCCAACGTTTTTGCCATAAACATGCCGGAAATCGTCCACGGGAAAAGACCTTCCAGCAAGGTCGCCCCCGACTCCATAGCCCGTGACATGTTGACCCGATGCAGCTTGTGCCGATCATAGCAGGGGTCATACATACTTTTGACCAGAAAAAAGCTAATCACCGCGTTGCCCGTACAAGCCACTAGCAGTGTGCTTGAGAAGAGCGTTGCCAGGATGACGCGCGTAACGGAACTCAACTTCTTCACAAGTCGCTGTAGTACCACATTAAGCCCTCCTGATGCCTCCAGCGCGGAGGCGAACAAAAATGCGCATAACATGACCACAATGGGGCTGACCATGGAATAAATGCCGCCACGGTTGAGTAAAACAGTAAGATTTGTTGCAACGTCGGGATCGCGGGCAATCGTGGAAAATGGCGTAAGCATGCTGTTTTTAAATCCATTAATGGCCGCTTGCACCATATCAGGCCAACTCACTGGCTGGAAAATGCCCCCCAGGAGAAGTGCAAAAAATGAAGAAGCGACCAGAACCACCGTGGTGTCCCACTTCCGCAATGCCCCCACGAAAACCAACAAAGCCGGCAGCAAGCAGAGGGGATTAAGCCAGAACAGTTGCTGCAATGCCTCCCGCATCACGCTGATATTGTCGATCTGTTCGTTCAACGGCACTAAATCCTGCCCCACCCACCAGAAGCCTGCGCAGGCAAAAATAAACGCTGGCAGCGACGTATACATCATATTGCGAATGCTTTGCCACAGTTCTACGCCTGCCGCCATTGCGGCCATATTGGTGGTATCCGATAACGGCGAGAGCTTATCGCCAAAATAGGAACCGGAGATAATGGCCCCCGCGGTTACCGCCAGGGAAACGTTCATCGCAGACGAAACCGCAATCAGCGCCACACCGATCGTCCCCGCCGTTCCCCAGGAGGTGCCGGTAAACAGGGAAATGCATACCGTTACCAGAAAAGCCGTCAAATAGAGATAATGGGGACTCACCATGTCCAGCCCGTACAGCACCATCAGCGGAATGGTGCCTGATACAATCCAGCAGCCAATCAGCATACCAATTGACAACAGAATCAGCATAGCTGGAACGGCATCTTTAATTTTCTCCATAAACAGTGAAACAATATCCTTCCAACGCGCACCATAAAAATACGCGTAGCCAGCGGTCGTAAGCGTCACCATTATTAATACAAACTCAACCGGATAACCCAAAATACCAACGCCGGCGAGAAAAAATATAAAAATGATGAATAAAATAATTAATGCCGAAGGAAACGAAGGCTGCCGAATAGTCATATTGGCATCCTTAATGCCTTAAAAGCATTATCGAGATCGTTAATTAATATCGACACCGGCTCCTGACCGATGGAAAGACGAATAAGCCCACGAGAGATACCCGACTCATCCAGCGCAGCCTGGTTATATCCACGATTGGGCGAAATAATCAGACTTTCATAGCCACCCCAGCTACACCCCACTTTAAATACCCTGCAGGCATCAATAAAGCGCTTCACATCATGAAAATCCGCGTGTTTTAACTCGAAGCTAAAGAGCCCGGAAAATCCGCTCATCTGACGCCGAATAATCTCTTTTTCCTGCGGCGATGCCAGCCATGGATGGCGAATATTTTCCACATCATCACGACGGTTCAGCCACTCGAGCACGGCAATGGCATTTTGCTGATGCGCCTGCATGCGGATCGGTAAAGTTCGTAATCCCCGCAATAACAGCCACGCGCTGAATGGCGCCAACACGCCGCCTAATAGCTGATGGGAAAAATCGCGGATTGGTTCCATCAACTCAGCGCAAGTAATCACCGCCCCGGCCAGAATATCGCTGTGCCCGGCAAGGTATTTGGTACAGGAATGAATCACAATATCAAAGCCAAGGCTCAACGGCTTCTGGTACAGCGGCGTCGGCCAGGTGTTATCAATAGCCGTGATAATGCCATGGTGAGACGCCAGGCTGGCTATCGCACGTAAATCTACCACCTTCATGGTCATGGTGCCCGGCGACTCCGTGTAAATCATGCGCGTGTTGGGCTTAATTTTTTGCGCAATAAGCGCCACGTCACCATCCGGTACAACATCAAATTGAATACCGTATTTATGCGCTAGCGCTTTCACCAGCTCCACGGCAGGCCCATAGACTTGATTGACCAGTAAAATGTGATCGCCATGATTTAAATGGCCGATAATCACCGCGCTAATGGCCCCCATTCCAGATGCAAAACAGCGTGCGCTTTCTCCACCTTCCAGCCGAGCCAGCCTTTCCTCTGCCATCTGCACGGTGGGATTCAGACCACGGCTATAAATGTAACGCCGGGTTTCTTGCTGCATATCATCGCAATACTGCTGATAGTTAGCCTGCACAAATAGGCTGGTCTGGATGATTGGCGGTGCTACCGCGCCAAAATAAGCTTCATGATTTTCATTAATACCGGAACAAGTTACATAATCTTCTGGCGAAACACTTCCATTATTCAGTAACAAACTTTCGTAACGTGTCATCGTTATTTCCCTTTACTGTGCGTGTTTCGGGAAATACTAATCCTCGCAACTATTAAAACCTTTATCTTATTGCCATTAATAATTTAAGTACGGCATACACAAAAAGAATCGCCTCTTGGCGATCACACAAAATCCATATTAAATATGATTAAATTAAATAAGTACAATTAAAAATAAAGCCGGGGTTAACCGGCTTTATTTTTATTTCAGCGCGCCGCTGAGAAACTGCTGCAAACGCGGACTCTGCGGGTTACCGAATACGGCTTCCGGATTGCCCTCTTCCTCAATTTTGCCCTGATGCAGGAAAATCACGTGCGATGAAACGTGGCGGGCAAAGCCCATTTCGTGCGTCACCACCACCATCGTTTTCCCTTCTTCAGCCAGCTGCTGCATAATGCGCAGCACCTCACCCACCAGCTCCGGGTCAAGCGCTGAAGTCGGTTCATCAAACAGCAGCACTTCCGGCTCCATCGCCAGGGCGCGAGCAATGGACACGCGCTGCTGTTGGCCGCCGGACAGGTGTACCGGGTATTTCTCCTGCTGACGTTCGTCGATGCCCACCTTCGCCAGGTATTTCACCGCGCGATCGCGCGCTTCCTGCTTGCTGAGGCCCAGCACCTGGATCGGCGCTTCCATGACGTTCTCCAGCACCGTCATGTGGCTCCACAGATTGAAATGCTGGAATACCATAGTCAGGCGAGTACGCAGGAGGCGCAGCTGGTTTTTATCCGCGACCTTGAGCTGACCGTCACTATCGCGGACCAGGCCAATATTCTGCCCGTTAACGATAATCGTGCCTTCGCTCGGCTTTTCGAGAAAGTTAATGCAGCGCAGGAACGTACTTTTGCCCGAGCCCGACGAACCGATAATGCTAATGACGTCGCCAGCGTTAGCTTTCAGCGAAACGCCTTTCAGCACCTCATGCTCGCCGTAGCGTTTATGCAGATCGATTACGTTTAGTTTTTTATCAGCCATCATGTTCTCAGTGCGTAGAAGTCGGTTTCATATGTTTTAGCCAGCGCTTTTCCGCTTTACGGAACAGGCGAATCAGCACATACGAGATAATCAAATAGAGCACGGCGGCAATGCCAAAAGCGGTAAACGGCTGATAGGTTGCCGAGTTGATATCGCGGGCGATCTTCAGCAAGTCAGGAACGGTGGCGGTAAACGCCAGCGCCGTCGAGTGCAGCATCAGGATCACTTCGTTGCTGTAAGCCGGTAGCGCAATACGCAGCGCCGATGGCAGAATAATGCAGCGGTAAAGCTTAAACGACGAGAAACCATAGGCTCGCGCCGCCTCAACCTCCCCCGCGGGCACAGAACGAATCGCCCCGGCGAAAATCTCGGTGGTATAGGCACAGGTATTGAGCGTGAGCGCCAGCACCGTACAGTTCAGGCCGCTGCGGAAAAAGGCGTTTAGCAGCTCAGTACCTTTCACGATTTCCAGCGTATACATCCCGGAATAGAACACCAGCAGCTGCACATACAGCGGCGTCCCGCGGAAAATATAGGTAAACAACCACACCGGAAACTTAATATATTTATTGCTGGAAACCCGGGCAATCGCGAGGAACAGCGCCATAATGCCGCCCATCACGACCGACAGCACCAGCAGCCATAGAGTGATAGCCACGCCGGTGAAACGATAGCCGTCGCTCCACAGCAGCGCTTTCCAGTACTCCTGAATAATCTCAATCACAGATCGGCCCTCTTCACGCCTACGGAGTAGCGGCGTTCGAGCAGCAGCAGTACGCCATTGGAAACGGTGGTAAACAACAGATATATCACCCCGCAAACAATGGCGAAGTAGAACGGCTCCCAGGTGCTTTTACCGGCAAGCTGGGTCGCCTTGACCACATCTTCCAGCCCCAGCAGCGACACCAGCGCGGTCGCCTTGAGGATCACCTGCCAGTTATTGCCAATCCCCGGCAGCGCGTAACGCATCATGGCCGGAAATAAAATACGCCGAAAAGTTTGCCCGCTGGTAAATCCAAAGGCGGTCGCAGCTTCGATGTGCCCTTTCGGCACCGCCATAAAGGCACCGCGAAAAGTTTCGGTGAAATAAGCGCCGTAGATAAAACCGAGCGTAATGATACCGGCGATCATCGGGTCGATATCAAACTGATCGACGCCGAGTGAATCGGTGATCACGTTCAGAACCATCTGCAGCCCGTAGAAAATCAGCAGCATCAGCACTAAATCGGGCACCCCACGAATCAGCGTGGTGTAACCCTCAAAAATTAACGCCAGCACGCGATTTCGGGAGAGCTTAGCTCCCGCGCCAACCAACCCAATAAGCACGGCCAGAACCACCGAGCTGACGGCCAGCTCAAGGGTGACAAGAGCGCCCTGAAAAATTACCTGTGAAAACCCGTACAGCATGCTGCCAGTCCTGTCTTGACGCCCGTCGCTCTGTGCGTGCAAAGCGACGGGTTACTCGTGATGATTACTCGCCGTAAACGTTAAAATCGAAGTATTTCTTCGCCAGCTTGTCGTAGGTGCCGTCGGCACGCATTTCAGCAAACGCCTTGTTCAGCGCGTTCAGCAGTTCAGTGTCGCCTTTACGCAGGCCCATACCGGTACCGACGCCGAACAGCTTCTCGTCTTTAATCGACGGGCCGCCGAACTGGTAGTCTTTACCGATAGGCTGCTTCAGGAAGCCTTCGCTCGCCGCCACTTCGTCCTGGAACGCGGCATCGATACGGCCAGCGGTCAGGTCAGAGTAGATGTTGTCCTGGCCCTGGTAGGAGACAATTTCGATGCCTTTTGGCGCCCAGTGCTCGTTACCGTAGGTTTCCTGGGTCGTTCCCTGCAATACGCCGACGCGCTTACCTTTCAGCGTGGCGATATCCGGCGTAATCGGAGAACCTTTTTTCACCACCAGGCGCGAATCGGCCGCATAAAGTTTGTCGGTAAAGGCGATTTCCTGCTGACGTTTTTCAGTGATCGACAGCGATGACATGATGGCATCGATTTTCTTCGCTTTCAGCGAGGGGATCAGGGCATCCAGCGGGTTCTCAACGAAGGTACATTGTGCCTGGATGCGCTTACACAGCTCTTTGGCCAGATCAATGTCAAAACCCACTAATTCGCCCTGGGCATTTTTTGACTCGAACGGTGCGTACGTTGGGTCAGTACCAATGCGCACTTTTTGCGGAATTGCTGCAAATGCGCTCGATGCAGAAGCAAGCGCCAGAACCAGAGAAAGAGATAACGCCAGTTTTTTCATAATCATCCTCAACAGACAGTAATTCTTGTGGGTTTTTTAGAAATTATCTGAGCGGTTATCGTGCCATCTTTCGGCCCATCAAGGCAAAGCATTCTGCCCTTTCGGCTGGCATTTTTCTCATTAAAAATGCTTAATTATGCAACTGCGCGCAACTTTCGAGCAAAAAATGCACCACCGTGGTGCATGGTGATTTATCTGCACCACGATGACACACCCGGCGGATTAATCGCCGTAGACGTTAAAGTTGAAGTACTTCTTCGCCATTTTGTCGTAGGTGCCATCGGCGCGCAGTTCGGCCAACGCCTTATCCAGCGCTGCCTTCAGCTCTACGTCATCTTTACGCAGGCCAACGCCCGTCCCGTCGCCAAAGAATTTCTTGTCCTTCACCGATGGGCCCGCAAAGTCAAACGTTTTGCCCGCTGGCTGCTTGAGGAAACCTTCACTGGCGGCCACCTCATCCTGGAACGCGGCGTCAAGACGCCCGGCGGCCAGATCGGAGTAAATCAGATCCTGGTTCTGGTAGGCCACCACGTCGACGCCTTTACTGCGCCAGTTTTCATTGGCGTAGGCTTCCTGGGTAGAACCCTGAAGAACGCCGATGTGTTTACCCTTCAGCGCGTCCAGCGTGGGTTTAATTGCCGAACCTTTGGCGGCAATCAGGCGTGAGTCAGCGGCATACAGCTTGTTAGAGAAGGCTATCTCCTGCTGACGTTTTTCCGTGATGGATAATGAAGAAATGATGGCATCGATTTTCTTCGCTTTCAGCGAAGGGATCAGCGCATCGAAATCGCTTCCCACCCACGTACACTTGATGCTTGCACGTTTGCACATTTCGTTGCCCAGATCGATATCAAAGCCGATAAAATCGCCTTTGGCATCTTTCGATGAGAACGGTGCGTAGGTGGTGTCGGTACCGATGCGAATGCTCTGCGGCAGTGCGGCAAAGACGCTGGCAGCGCTGCTGAGACCCAGCAGCAGAGAGAGAGCAAGAACCGTCTTCTTCATACGTTCCCCTATTAAATCGTGATGTTGTTAACTGCGATATCGTTATGTTGTGTTGTGTCTGCAAACCTGACTCTGCATCTTTTGTGCCAAACCTTTCGCCGAAGAGCTAAATGGCGTTAAATTTGTTAACAAAAGGATAAGAAAAGGTAAACACAGACGAAGATATCAGCCGCTGCGTATAAATCGAGCACAAAAATGCAATCGGGATGATTTAATCGCGAGGATTTGATCGGCGTTGCAGAATTGCCCTGAAACAGGGCAAAAGAGACATCATGAGCGCATCAGGCGCCCGACCAGCGGGTAAACAGATCGTCCGGTAGGGTGATATCAAACTGATCGAGCACCCGGTTCACGGTCTGATTGATGACGTCATCCAGCGTTTGCGGGCGATGATAGAACGCGGGCACCGGCGGCATAATTATCGCCCCCATTTCCGCTGCCTGCGTCATCAGCCGCAGATGGCCGAGATGCAGCGGCGTTTCGCGCACGCACAGCACCAGCGGCCTACGCTCTTTGAGCACCACATCGGCAGCGCGCGTCAGCAGACCATCGGTGTAGCTGTTCACAATCCCGGAAAGGCTTTTAATAGAGCATGGCAAAATCGCCATCCCTGCCGTTTTGAAGGAGCCAGAAGAAATACTGGCGGCAATATCGCGGGAATCGTGTACGACATCGGCCAATGTTTGAACGTCGCGCAGGGAAAGCGATGTTTCCAGCGCCAGCGTCTGGCGGGCTGCCTGGCTCATCACCAGATGCGTTTCGACGTCCGGCAGGGCGCGTAGCACCTCAAGCAGGCGTACGCCGTAAATGGCGCCGCTGGCGCCGGAGATTCCAATGATGAGTCGCTTCACGTTGACCGCCCTTTTTCTCTACTGGCGCCAACTTTGCCGGATTATGGAGCCAGACGCAACTGTGACGCACTGGCGTGAGTTACCGAACTTTCGCGCTCTATTAGCCGAACCGGCAGCAACAGGTTTCGTTCGCTCTCATCGCTGAGCAGAAGCTGGAAAGCATCGCGCCCCAGTTCGCGTTTATCGACCGCCACCGTCGAAAGCGGCGGATGCGCCCAGGCGGCAGCGTCAATATCGTCAAAACCCACAATCGCCACGTCTTGCGGTACGCGGATACCCCGGCGCGCGCACTCACGCATCGCCACCAGCGCCGCCACGTCGTTATAGGCGAAAATGGCATCCGGCGGCTGCGCTAGCCCCAACAGCTGCGACATCCCTTCCACCAGCGCCTGTTCGATATCTTTTACCGGCGGCACCTCGATACGGTACGCCGATGGCAGCGCCAGACCGGCGTCAAATAACGCCTGCTGGTAGCCCTCAACGCGCTGGCGAATACTGTAATGGCGTTGCGAAGTCCCCAGAAAGGCGATACGCGTTCTCCCTTGCGCCAGAAGATGGCGCGTCGCGACAAAGCCCCCGTGGAAGTTATCCGGATTCACGCAGGGAAAATCGGCCGCCCACAGGTCGACCAGCGCCACCGGCAGCGCGGCCTGCCGCAGCTCGGCCAGCACTTCAGGTTCGAGATACCCGGCACAGATTAGCGCATCTGGCTGATGCAGATGAATAAGATCCGCCACCCTGTCCTGCGGGCCAATCGGCTGGAAGCTCATGGCGACCTCATTCTCACGGCAGGCGTCTGCCACGCCGAGCATAACCGTGGAATAAAACGGCAGCGCGCTGGCAATGTTGTGCTCGCGGTGCAGCAAAAAAAGCAGCCGCTTAATACGCCCGTTGCGTAGACGGCTGAAGTCATACCCTGCTTCCTGCGCCATCGTCAGGATACGCTGGCGTGTCTCATCGCTCAGCCCTGGCTGCCCTTTCAGCGCCCGAGAAACCGCCGCAATCGAGACGCCGCAGGCGCTGGCAATGTCTTTAATTCGGGTCTTCTTCGTCATGCTTTTGCTTACCTTCTTCACCGCCAGACCGAACAAAGAGTATCCCCTACCACCAACGAGCTGACAATCCTAAGTTTTATTTTTACTAAACATATTAAAAAGAACACTGAGAACGAATGCTACATTCTCCAATACCTCCTGCATTACAGCCAATAAACGAGATCAAAATCACCATTTATAATTAATTTATAGTAAAAATAAGATCAATTTCACTCTTTAAAAATCACGTTGTATACGAAAAACGCGCTCAAGCCCTATCCTCATCGCCGTTAGTTATTTACTAAAAATTCGTCAGAGATACGCCGTAATGACTTTTTGAATCATCACCCTGATCGAGGATTGGTTATGACCGTTGCTGATAACCTGAATACCGATGTACAGAACGTTGATGCGGGAGAGACGCTGTCTACCCGCGAAAAGATAGGCTATGGATTAGGCGATGCCGGCGGGCATTGCATCTCGGATTTAATCAGCGGATTTCTCCTTTTTTTCTACACCGATGTCTTTGGCCTCAGTCCGGCCATCGTTGGCGCGATGTTTTTTGTCCTGCGTATTTTCGACGCCGTTTCCGACCCGGTAATGGGCGTGATCGCCGACCGCACGCGCAGCCGCTGGGGGCGTTTTCGCCCCTGGCAGCTGTGGACGGCGGTTCCGCTCGCCGTCATTGGTATCCTGACATTTACCGTACCGGATATGGGGCCTAACGCGAAAATAGCCTGGGCTTTCGGTACCTACTTTCTGATATCGATTGGCTATACCGCGAACAACGTCCCTTACTGTGCGCTGATTAACGCGATCACCAATCGCCACGATCAGGTGATGTCCTGCCAGTCCTGGCGCTTTGTGCTCAGCGGCGTAGCCGGTTTTCTCGTCTCTGTTGGCCTGCCGTGGATGGTTGAGTTTTTCGGTAACGGTAACCTGGCCAAGGGCTACCAGTACGGCGTCACCGTGCTGTGCACGATAGGCATGATCATGTTCCTGCTGTGCTTCTTCTGGGTAAAAGAGCGGGTGCCGCTGTCGCTAGCAGGCAATTTCACCCTGCGCGAACACCTGAAAGGGCTGCGCAAAAACGATCAGTTACTGATGATGCTGGTGATGTCGTTCCTGCTGGTGAACATTCTGTGCATCCGCGGCGGCGGCTATATGTACTTTATTTCCTATGTGCTCCAGGGTGGCGCCGGCTACATGTCGCTCTTCTTCGGCATTCTGACGCTTTCCGGGATTGCCGGCGCGGTGATCGTCAACCCGCTCTCCCGTCGCATGGATATGGTGCGCCTCTACTACTGGACGAACCTTGTTCTGGTCGCTTTTGGCGTGGGCATGTACTTCCTCCCTACGGGGCCGCACTATCAGACGCTATGGCTGGTTTGCATAGCCGTAAATAGCGTCATTCAAGGCTTCACCCTGCCGCTGCACTTCTCGATTATGGCCTTCGCCGACGACTACGGCGAATGGAAAACCGGCGTGCGTTCATCAGGGATGAACTTCGCCTTTAACCTCTTTTTCATCAAGCTCTCCTGGGCCTCTTCCGGCGGCATCATCAGTCTGATCCTGATCATGGTGGCCTACCAGCCGGGGCTGGAAAACCAGACCGCAGCGTCCATTCAGGGTATCACCCTGCTGCAAAGCATCGTACCGGCGCTGTTCCACCTCGCGCTGGCGCTGTGCCTGCTGAAGTGCCGACTTAACGGCCCAATGATGCAACGTATTTCTACCGACCTTCACCAAAGACATTCACACATTTCCTGAGGTAAACATGATGCAGTCTGATGTGATTGAAGCCGATCTGAACCGTATTACCATCACCGACCCGTTTCTGGGCGAATACCAGCGGTTGATTCGCGACGTGGTGATCCCTTACCAGTGGGAAGCGCTGAACGATAACATTCCCGAAGCCGAACCCAGCCACGCGCTGGCTAACTATCGCATTGCCGCCGGGCTGGAGCCCGGCGAATTTTACGGGATGGTGTTCCAGGATAGTGACGTCACCAAATGGCTGGAGGCCGTCGCCTGGTCGCTGAGCCAGAAGCCGGATAGCGAACTTGAACAAACCGCCGATGCCGTGATTGAACTGCTGGCACAGGCGCAGTGCGAAGACGGCTATCTCAACACCTGGTATACCGTGAAAGAACCGGGGCTACGCTGGACCAACGTGGCCGAATGCCACGAAATGTACTGTGCAGGGCACCTGTTCGAAGCGGCGGTGGCGTTCTTCAACGCCACCGGTAAGCGCCGCCTGCTGGAGATAGCCTGCCGTTTTGCCGATCATATTGATACCGTTTTTGGCCCGAACGATGGCCAGCTGCGCGGCTATCCCGGGCATCCTGAAATCGAGCTGGCGTTGATGCGTTTGTATGAAGTCACCCGGGAGCCTCGTTACCAGGCGCTGGCGCGCTTTTTCCTCGAAGAACGCGGCCAGCAGCCGTACTACTACGATATTGAGTTTGAAAAGCGTGGCGGCACCTGGCACTGGGACAACTGGGGCGAGGCATGGATGGTGAAGGATAAAGCCTACACCCACGCGCACAAACCGCTCGCAGAGCAGAACGAAGCGGTCGGCCACGCGGTACGCTCGGTATACCTGATGACCGGCCTGGCGCACCTCGCCCGCCTGACTCATGATGAAGAAAAGCGCCAGACCTGTCTGCGCATCTGGAACAATATGGTACAACGTCGGATGTACATCACCGGCGGTATCGGTTCACAGGGCATCGGCGAAGCCTTCACCAGCGACTACGATCTGCCAAACGACACCGCCTACGGCGAGAGCTGCGCCTCCATCGGTCTGATGATGTTCGCCCGACGCATGCTGGAGATGGAGGGAGACGCCCACTACGCCGAGGTCATGGAGCGCGCGTTATACAATACGGTGCTTGGCGGCATGGCGCTGGACGGCAAACACTTTTTCTACGTGAACCCGTTAGAGACTCACCCGAAGAGCATTCCACACAACCATATTTACGACCACATTAAGCCGGTACGCCAGCGCTGGTTCGGCTGCGCCTGCTGCCCGCCGAATATCGCCCGCACGCTCGTCGCTATCGGCCACTACCTCTTTACCCCGCGCCAGGACGCGCTGTTTATCAACTTCTATGCCGGGAGCGAAGCACAGTTTACGGTTAATGGCCGGACGCTGGCGCTGAAAATAGAGGGCAACTACCCGTGGGATGAGCAGGTCACGATTCGCTTCAGCCAACCGCAGGCGGTCGAGCATACGCTCGCGCTACGCCTGCCGGAATGGTGTGAAGCGCCGCAGGTGCGGGTGAACGGAAACGCCGCGCAGGGTGACATCATCAAAGGCTATCTGCATCTGCGTCGTCAATGGCAGGAAGGCGACGTGGTAACGCTGCATCTGCCGATGACCATCCGCCGCGTCTATGCTAACTCGCGGGTGCGTCACGCTGCCGGTAAAGTGGCGATTCAGCGCGGGCCGTTGGTTTACTGCCTGGAAGAAGCGGATAACGGCGCGGAGTTGCACAACCTGTCGCTGCCGAAAACGGCGACCTTTCGCGAGATTCAGGGCGTCGGCGTGCTGAAAGGCAAAGTGCTGCTACAGGCGGAAGGGCTACGCGTGTTGACGGCTCAGGAGAATAAGCCGCTGTACAGCTTTGATAATCGTCAGACGGCGGTTGAGAAGCAGATGCTAACCTTTATTCCGTGGTTTAGCTGGGCCAACCGTGGCGAGGGCGAAATGCGGATTTGGGTCGACGAGGCATAACCATAAAAAAAGCCGGATGGCGGCTATGCCTTATCCGGCCTACAACGATGGTGGACTGTAGGCCGGATAAGACGCGATGCGTCGCCATCCGGCATGTCCTGATTTACCCTTCGTTATGCATCTCTAAATTCTCAACTTCATTCTGCAGCTGGACGGCTTTCGCATCGTCGTTGCGCAGTGAATCGAGGAAGTCGAGATAGGTCTGGTCAACGTCTTTGGTCACATAGACACCGTTGAACACCGAGCATTCGAACTGCTGGATATCCGGGTTCTCTGCGCGTACCGCGTCGATAAGATCGTTCAGATCCTGGAAGATAAGCCCGTCCGCGCCAATGATCTGGCGAATTTCATCCACTTCACGCCCGTGGGCGATCAGCTCATTGGCCGTCGGCATATCAATACCGTAGACGTTCGGGAAACGAATTTCCGGCGCCGCAGAGGCCAGATAGACCTTCTTCGCACCGGCTTCACGCGCCATCTCGATAATCTGCTCGGACGTGGTGCCACGCACGATAGAGTCATCAACCAGCAGCACGTTCTTATCACGGAACTCAGCGCGGTTGGCGTTCAGCTTGCGGCGCACGGACTTACGACGCAGCTGCTGCCCCGGCATAATAAAGGTACGGCCAACGTAGCGATTCTTCACGAAGCCCTGACGGTACGGTTTGCCCAGGATACGAGCAATTTCCAGCGCGATGTCGCAGGACGTTTCCGGAATAGGGATCACGACGTCAATATCCAGATCTTCCCACTCGCGCGCAATCTTCTCGCCAAGCTTGGTGCCCATATTCACGCGGGCGCTGTAGACAGAGATTTTGTCGATGAAGGAATCCGGACGCGCGAAGTAAACGTATTCGAACAGGCACGGGTTGCTGACCGGGTTGTCGGCGCACTGGCGGGTAAACAGCTGCCCCTTCTCGGTGATGTAAATCGCTTCCCCTGGCGCAACGTCGCGCAGGAATTCAAAGCCGAGGGTATCCAGCGCCACGCTTTCGGAGGCCACCATATACTCGGTACGGCCATCGCCCACATCGCGTTTGCCCAGCACCAGCGGACGGATGCCGTTCGGGTCGCGGAAGGCAACCATGCCGTGGCCGATAATCATCGCCACGCAGGCGTAAGCGCCGCGGATCTGGCGGTTCGTCGCGGCGATAGCGGCGAAAATGTTATCAGCTTCCAGCGGATAATGGCGGAAGTTATCCAGCTCGCTGGCAAAGATATTGAGCAGGATTTCAGAATCGGAGGTGGTATTGATGTGACGGCGTTTTTCTTCAAACAGCTTCTGACGTAACTCGTGCGCATTGGTCAGATTACCGTTGTGCGCCAGCGTAATGCCGTACGGCGAGTTCACGTAGAAAGGCTGAGCCTCAGAGGCGCTGGAGCTGCCCGCCGTTGGGTAACGCACGTGGCCAATACCCATATTGCCCTGCATACGCTGCATGTGGCGGGCTTCAAAGACATCGCTCACCAGACCGTTCGCCTTACGCAGGCGGAAGCAGTTGTTGGCATCAATGGTGATGATGCCAGCGGCATCCTGTCCACGGTGCTGCAGCACCGTTAGCGCATCATAAATCGACTGGTTTACCGGCATAACACCGGCGATACCGACAATACCGCACATACGTCTTTTCCTCGTTCAGCAACGACCCAAAGCTTATACTTTGGGCAAGAAACTTGACGAGCTTTGAAGGTATTCAAAAAACCATCTGATAACCGGTGAAAAATAGGGAATAAACTGCGACTGCTGCCAGTCTTCGCTCTTTGCCATGCCGGTAAAGGTGTCGAGGAAGAACAGGATAGCGGCAATAATCAGCACCCCGCGCAGCGCGCCGAAGCAGATCCCCAATACCCTGTCGGTACCCGATAAACCGGTCTTCTCCACCAGTTGGCCTATCACGTAGTTGACGATAGCGCCGACGATGAGCGTCGCGATAAACAGCGCCGCAATAGCAATCCCATTTCGAACCCGTTCGTCTTCAAAGCCCGTAAACCAGATAGACAGATCGTTGTAGTAATGGCTGGCTACGTAAAATGCACAGCCCCACGTCACCAACGATAGCGCTTCGCGAACGAAGCCACGGATAAGACTCACCAGGCAAGAAAAGCCCAGTACCGCGATAATGGCGTAATCAATCCAGACCATATATGTCCCACGATTCTACGCCCTGTCATCCAGTTCGGGCGCATTCTAACAGAAAAAGAAAACGTTTGCGTAGGGATTTCCTTCCCAGGCATAAATAAAAAATGGCGCTGAAAAAACATTCAACGCCATCGTTTTTCTGGTCGTTTTCGGCGTTGTCCGGCCCCTCACCCCGGCCCTCTCCCCAAAGGGGCGAGAGAGAAAATGGGTGCGAAACCTACCAACGATGCCCTAAGGTCCCTTCTCCCAAAGGAGAGAGAGTGAGGGAAAAAGCCCCACGTCTTAGTTCGGCGTATACCCCATCACCACCCCACTCAGCCCCGACAGCTGCTTCAGCTCACCGAGCGAACCTTTCAGCTTATCTTTCGAGGCGTCCGGGCCAACCAGAATGCGGGTAATTTTACCCTGAACTGGCGTCGAAGGCGACGTATAGGCGTGATAACCTGCGCCGCGCAGGCTGGCCACAATTTCGTTCACCTTATCGGCGTTCTTCAACGCGCCAAGCTGCACCACGTAAGCCTTACCCACCGGCGCAGCCTTCTCTTCAGGTGCCGCTTTCGGCGGCGCGGTAACAGCCACCTGTTCCGTTACCGGCTGCGGTTTCGGCTTCGGTTTTTCGACCGGCTTCGGTTTCGGCAGTTCGGCGGCCGGCGGGATCTGCTCGAGATCGCCGTTACCGTTCACCGCCAGACGGCTGGAATCAAGCGACGGTGCCGCCGCATCGCCCGCGCGTACCTCTTCCGCGGCGCCTTCCGGCGGCTGAGCAGGCAGCGCCTGCGTTGCCGTCGGCAGCATATCCGGCTCATCGCGATCGCCGGGCTTAGGCACCAGCGGAATGGCCGCAAATTCATCCTGATAATGCTTTTTTTGCCCGTCAAGCAGCCCTGGCAGCACAATGACCCCCAGCGCGACCAACACTATCGTCCCGACAAGACGGTTTTGAAACTTACTTGCCACCGGCTCTCCCCGCGTCCAATACTTCCATCACGTGCGCTACCGTGTGGAACGAACCACACACCAGCACCGTATCTTCCGGCATGGCATCGGCCATCGCCGCATGCCACGCCTGCGCCACGCTGCCATACACGGCACCCGCGCGCAAATGCGCGCGCAGCTGTTCCGCCGTCGCGCCGCGCGGCCCTTCCAGCGGCGCACAGTACCAGCTGTCGACCACGCTTTCCAGACACGCCAGCGTGCCGGCAATGTCCTTATCATGCAGCATACCAATAACCGCCAGCACTCGCCCGGTTTTCGGCAGGGATTTGAGACGCCCGGCAAGGTAGCCTGCGGCATGCGGGTTATGCGCAACGTCGAGAATCACCCGCGGCGCGTACTGGATAGTCTGAAAACGCCCCGGCAGGATCGCGCTGGCGATGCCTTCACGAATCGCCTGCTCGCTCACCGCAAGCCCGCTGGCGCGCAGCGCAGCCAGCGCGGTGGCGGCATTCGGCTGCGGCACGTTAGGCAGCGGCAGATTGCGCAGTTCGCCCTGTGCGTCGCTAAAGGTCCAGCTTTCCGCCTCTACGCTATAGCGCCAGTCCACGTCACGCTGCAGCAGCAATGCGCCCTTTTCGCGCGCCACGTCAGCAATCGTCTGCGGCATCTCCGGCTCGCCGACGACCGCCGGCCGCCCACCGCGGAACACCCCCGCTTTCTCACGGCCGATGCTTTCACGGTCCGGTCCCAGCCAGTCGGTGTGGTCCAGCGCAATGCTGGTCACTACGGCAACGTTAGCATCGACGATGTTAGTCGCATCCAGTCGCCCGCCCAGGCCGACTTCCAGAATGGCCACATCAACCTGTTGCTGCTTGAACAGCCACAGCGCAGACAGCGTGCCGTATTCAAAATAGGTGAGCGATGTTTCGCCGCGCGCCGCTTCAATCGCGGCGAATGATGCCGTATGCGCGCTTTCCGCCAGCTCTTCCCCCTGCACGCGCACGCGCTCGGTATAGCGTACCAGGTGCGGCGAACTGTACACGCCCACTTTATAGCCGGCGGCCATCAGGATGGTTTCCAGCGTCCGGCAGGTGGTGCCTTTGCCGTTGGTGCCCGCGACGGTAAAGACGAACGGCGCCGGTTGCAGCACGTCGAGCGACCCTGCGACCTTGCTGACGCGCGCCAGTCCGAGGTCGATGGTTTTTGAATGGAGGTTTTCCAGATAAGAAAGCCACGTAGCCAGGGGCGACGTGGCCTGAGGAATAGAATGTTTTTCCATGATGCCCGCAACTTTCAACGGTGAATAATAGCAAAAAGGGCAGCGCCACCCGGCCCTGCCCTTTACATCATCAGGCCTCTGGCGCCTGATCCGGTACCGGCGGCACCACCACGCTTTCGCGCGGCGCGTCCGGGTTCGGCGCCGGGAGATTCATCAGCTTCGCCAGAATGCTGGCCAGCTTCAGTCGCATTTCCGGGCGACGCACGATCATGTCGATCGCGCCCTTCTCGATGAGAAACTCACTGCGCTGGAAACCCGGCGGCAGTTTTTCACGCACGGTCTGTTCGATAACACGCGGACCGGCAAAACCGATCAGTGCTTTCGGTTCAGCAATGTTCAGATCGCCCAGCATCGCAAAACTTGCGGAAACGCCGCCCATGGTCGGGTCGGTCAGCACGGAAATATACGGCAAGCCGCGTTCCTGCATTTTCGCCAGCGCAGCGGAGGTTTTCGCCATCTGCATCAGGGACATCAGCGCTTCCTGCATGCGCGCACCGCCGGAGGCAGAGAAGCAGATCAGCGGACAGTTGTCTTCCAGCGCCTGCTCAACGGCACGCACAAAGCGCGCGCCCACGACAGAACCCATTGAACCGCCCATAAAGGAAAATTCAAAGGCCGCGGCGACAACCGGCATATCATGCAGGGTACCCTTCATGACCACCAGCGCGTCTTTCTCACCCGTCTCTTTCTGCGCGGATGCCAGACGGTCTTTATACTTTTTAGAGTCACGGAACTTCAGCACGTCTTTCGGCTCAAGTTCACTGCCCAGTTCTACCAGGGACCCTTCATCCAACAAGCTATGCAGGCGATTACGCGCTGACATACGCATGTGGTGATCGCACTTCGGGCAAACCTCGAGGTTACGCTCCAGCTCGGCGCGATACAAAACCTGACCACAGCTATCGCACTTGGTCCATACCCCTTCCGGGATGCTCGCCTTGCGGGTAGGTGTGATGTTGCTTTTAATTCGTTCAATCCAGCTCATTGATAACCTTTCTGCCTGAACCTGGTCGATGCCAGTTTTGCCATTAAGGGGGCGCGCATAATGCCACTTTTCCCCTTCATAGACCATGAATGTTGCACATTAAAACATAACAGCCCGAAACTTGGCATAAAAAAGTGGTCGAACCGCGAAACATGTCGTAACAGGGCACGGCTGAATCGTGCCCCGCTTGCGCGCGTTATTTTGCCCGTTTTGCCGCTGCGCGGCGGTGGCGAATCACTTCAATAACGCCCGGTAATACGGACAGCACGATGATAGCGACAATCAGCAGCTTCAGGTTTTCCTGAACTACCGGCAGGTCGCCGAACAGATAGCCCGCGTAGGTAAACAGCAGCACCCACAGCAGCGCGCCCGCCACGTTATAGAGCGCAAAATGACGATAGGACATGTGGCCCATTCCCGCCACAAAAGGCGCAAATGTTCTGACGATCGGCACAAATCGCGCCAGAATAATGGTTTTCCCACCATGTTTATCGTAGAAGGCATGGGTCTTATCCAGGTAGCTACGGCGAAAGATCTTCGAGTTCGGGTTGCTGAAGAGCTTCTCACCGAACAAGCGTCCAATGGTGTAGTTTACCGCATCGCCGACAATCGCAGCGATCACCATCAGTACCACCATGACGTGTACGTTGATGTCGTTGGTCGGCAGCGCGGAGAGCGCCCCAGCAACGAACAGCAGCGAATCGCCGGGCAGGAAAGGCGTCACTACCAGCCCCGTTTCGCAGAACAGAATCAGGAACAGAATAGCGTAAACCCAGACGCCGTACTGCGCGACCAGCTCCGCCAGGTGCACATCAATGTGCAGGATAAAATCAATCAAAAAACGGATGAGATCCATATTGTTTAGCCCCAAATGACTACGTTAGTCCGCCAGGAATAGCGGGCCCATCGGCACGGAAGGGAGCGCAAAGTGTGCGGGGTAATCCACCGCCACCAGATACAGCCCTTCCGCTTTCGCCGTTGCTGCGGCAAGCGTCCTGTCTTTTGCCGCCAGCAGTTCTGCAATCCAGCTCTCCGGCTGGTTTCCTGCGCCAACTTCCATCAGGCTGCCAACAATATTCCTTACCATGTGGTGCACAAAGGCGTTCGCTTTGATGTCCACAACAATATAAGCGCCGTAGCGGGTCACGTTGATATGCATGACGTTACGCCACGGCGTGCGCGACTGGCACTGCACCGCCCGAAATGAGGTGAAGTCATTCTCGCCCAGCAGGCTTTGCGCCGCGCGGTGCATCCGCTCAGCATCCAGGGGTTGGTGATAATGCGTCACCCCCTGACCCAGCACCGCCGGACGCAGACGGTGGTTATAAATCACATAGCGGTAGCGGCGCGCCGTCGCGCTGAAACGCGCATGAAAATCGTCGGGCACAGCTTTCACCCAACGCACCGCAATGTCACCAGGTAAATTCGCATTTACGCCCAGCGTCCACGCCGCGTCTTTACGCACGGCGTGAGTTTCAAAGTGCACCACCTGCCCGGTACCGTGAACGCCCGCGTCGGTACGCCCGGCGCAGAAGACGTTTATCGGCTCATTGGCCACCTGCGAGAGGGCTTTTTCAAGTTTTTCCTGCACGCTGCGCACTTCGTTTTGCCGCTGCCAGCCGTAATATTTGCTGCCGTCGTACTCAATGCCCAGCGCAATTCGATAGACCGGCAGTTGCTCCATTTCAGACATCAGTACAGATACTCCAGCACCAGCTTCTCGGCCGTTTTCACCGCCATCAACGCGCCGCCAAAGCGGACGTTATCGGCCACCGACCAGAACTGTACCTGCTCAGGCATACCGTAATCGTTGCGCACACAGCCTACCGACAGATGCGCGCTGCCGGTCGCGTCGCCAACCTGCGTCGGGAATTCCCCCGCTTCCGACAGCACAATATCTTCGCCGCGCGCAAAGGCGTCTCGCGCCTCTTCCGCCGACAGCGGACGCATGGCTTCAAATGTCACCATCTGCGCGTGGCCGTAGAACACCGGCGACTGAATGCAACTGGCGGAAATCATCAGCCCTTCATCCTGCATAATCTTACGCACCTGATCGACAATACGGCGTTCATCACGCACGTTGCCCTCGCGGTCCGGCAGCATCGGCAGCATGTTGAAGGCCAGCTGACGACCGAAGAAATCATCTTCGTCGATAGGAATGCCGTTCAGCAGCTTAGCGCTCTGCCCGGCCAGCGCGTCGACGGCTTTTTTACCGTGCGCAGAGGCGGAAATCAGGCTGGTCACGTTGATGCGCGACAGGCCACCGTCATCAATCAGCGGCTTCAGCGCCGCCAGCAGTTGGCTGGTCTGGCTGTCAGCCACGGCGATGACGTTACGGTTACGATAGTCAGCCAGCACAAACGGGTTCACTTCCGGTACCACCAGCGGCACGTCCGGTTCCAGGGCAAACAGACCGCTAAGGTCGATAACCAGACAACCGGAATTAGTCGCTTCTTCTATATAGGTGGCACTCGCCTCCATACCGGCGACAAAGAACGCCAGCTGCGCCTGCGTCCAGTCAAATTCCGCCGCATCCTGCACTCTGACCGATTTACCGTTGAAACGCAGATGTTCGCCCGCGCTGTCGGCGCGCGCCAGCGCATAGATATCACCCACCGGGAACTGACGTTCAGCAAGGGTTTCAAGCAGGGCTTCGCCTACGGCGCCGGTTGCGCCCAGGATGGCAATATTCCAGCCTTCAGACATGGTGATTTACTCCAGAAAAAAAGCGACCCTGCCGGAGTATCCGGCAGAGGTATTAAGAAGACATTAACAATGTACGGCGTTAAACCCGAGTTTTTGCAGCAGCTCGGCCGCCTCGGCATCATCACACTCCACGGTTAATGATGACCATTCGCGACGCTCAAGGTAATTTTTGCGCAGCTTGTCAAACTCACCCGGGATCCCCGCGACTTTTCGCAGCGGCGCGTCATCGCGGCGCACATCATACACCAAATGCACCAGTCTTTTCAGCGTAGGCTGATCGAGCGGACCGTGCAGGCTGATGTGGCCAAATTCCGGCGCCGGCAGCAGCGATGAGAGCGCCACTTCCTGCGGTTGGCCGATAAACTGGCTGTAGGCTTCGAACACCTGGGTCGTACCGCGCGCTTTGCCCTCGAGCGTGTAGCCCGCAATGTGCGATGTCCCCAGATCGACTTTGTCCAGCAGCGCCAGGTTGAGGTCCGGCTCGGGCTCCCAAACGTCGAGCACTACGCTCAGCTTCTGCCCCTCTTCAAGACATTTCAGCAGCGCGGCGTTATCCACCACCGGGCCACGGCAGGCGTTGATCAAAATCGCGCCCGGCTTCAGGCGACGAATCAGCGCCTCGTCGGCCAGATGCAACGATTTATACGGGCCGTCTTTATAGAGCGGCGTGTGGAAGGTCAGTACGTCAGCCTGCGCCACCAGTTCCTCCAGCGGGAGGAAATCGCCCGCGTCGCCGTTATCGGCGCGCGGCGGATCGCAGAGCAGCGTTTTGATACCCAGCGCCGCAAGACGTTTTTGCAGACGGCCGCCGACATTCCCCACGCCGACAATGCCCACGGTACGGTCAGTCAGCGCAAACCCATCGCGCTCGGCCAGCATCAGTAGCGCCGAGAAGACATATTCTACGACCGCGATGGCATTACAGCCCGGCGCGGCGGAGAAACCGATCCCTGCCTGTTTCAACCATGTCTGATCGACATGGTCGGTGCCCGCCGTCGCGGTGCCGACAAATTTGATCGCTTTGTCGCCCAGCAGCGCTTCGTTCACCTTCGTCACGGAACGCACCATCAGGGCATCGGCATCGGTTAACGCCTCGGTCGGGATCGGTCGACCGGGAACGGCGGTAACGTCGCCCAGACGGCTAAAAAGTTCGCGGGCGTAGGGCATATTTTCATCAACAAGGATTTTCACGGTTCAGTACCTGTCTGAGAACGAGAGTAAACCGGGGAAGTGTGCCATAATCTCGCCGCCAGGCATACTTACGCCGGGCATCAGTACTGCAATTGGAAAGGATGAATCATGACGCAACCCATTTCAGGTATGCCTGCGCGCCCTCCGGGGGCCGGCACAACGCCCCTCTCCCCTGCGGGAGAACAGCCGCTGAGTACCCAACAGCGTACGGTGCTGGAACGACTGATCACGCGCTTAATCGCGATGACCTCACAGCAGAATGCCGAGGTTTGGGCGGGCGTGAAGCACGATCTGGGGCTGAAAAACGATACCCCGCTGCAGGCGCGCCACTTTCCCGCCGCCGAGCAGAATCTTAATCAGCGAATCGGCGCTGCCGAACAAAAGCTGAGCACGCGCCAGACGCTATCTCAGCTGACCGAGCTGCTAGGCCAGGGGAATAATCGTCAGGCCGTCAGCGACTACATCCGCCAGCAGTATGGGCAAACCGCCCTTAGCCAACTGACCCCGCAGCAGTTAAAAAACGTGCTGCAGCTGTTACAGCAAAATCAGCTGTCGATTCCGCAGCCGCAGCAGCGGCCGGCCACTGACAGACCGCTCCTGCCGGCCGAGCACAACACGCTGAACCAGCTGGTCACCAAGCTCTCCGCCGCCACAGGGGATTCCAACAAGCTCATCTGGCAATCACTACTGGAACTTTCCGGCGTGAAATCCGGTGACCCGCTGCCGGCGAAACATTTCAACGCGCTGGTCACTCTGCTGCAGGCGAGGCTGACGCTGAGTACGCATCCCGCGCCCACGCTTAACGTCCTGCAGGCTGCGCTCAAGCAGCCGCTGGAGCCACAGGAAGGGCAGCTGCTGCGCGATGTCGCCCAGCAAAACTGGAACGCAACGCCGCAAACGGTGCTAACGCCGGTACAGGTGCAGGAACTGCTGAACCTATTGTTCCTCAAACGCATCGAGCGCGAGCGCGTAGCCCATGCGTACACGCTGGAAGCGCGCGACCTTCAGCCTATTTACGCGCCGTTTGCCCCGGTCATGACTACGCTCAAATCGCTGTCGGCACGCCCGGGTCTGGCAGCCGTCGTGCTGGTGGTTGTCGCCCTGCTACTGTGGCTGCTGCTGTAGATTGAGTATCTGCGCAATGGTTGTCATCACCGCGTCTTCTTCATTGCTGCCGGTGATATATCGCGCGGCCTGTTTGGTTTCGTCAAAGGCGTTACGCATGGCGAAACTCCAGGCGGCGCGCGTCATCAGCTCGATATCATTCAGGCCATCGCCGAACACCATCGTCTCGTCTTTGCTTACTCCCAGCATGCGCTGCAACATCTCCACCGTGTGCCCCTTGTGAACGCCGGCGTCGGCAATATCAATCCACGCGTCTTCCGAAACCACGATATAGGCTTTATCAAAGAACTCAGTCAGGTGCGGTTTGATCTGCGGGCAGCGACCTTTGATATCAAACAGCGAGATTTTAACAAAATCATGCTCCACCGCGTTAAAGTCGTCTATCAGCACCACGTGCGCATAAGACATTTTGACTTTTGCCAGCATTTCCGGCGCAATCGATGCTTTAACATAGGCGCCGTTGGACGTGCAGGCGATGATGACGGCTTCGCTGTTCACCGCTTCAAGCGTGGCAATCATCTCCCGACCCAGCGCGTTTTTGATCGGTGATTGATAGACATACTCACCGCCGTGCTTAATGCGCGTGGCGCTATCGCCAAGGATCCAGAAATCCCTCACCTGTTCGCCAAACAGCTCCTCCACCCGCTCACACTGCTTACCGGTGCACAGCGCAAAGGCCACGCCCTGCTGCTGCATCAGTGATTTAATCTGCGTAAAACGTTGGCGGTTGTAATCGCCGCTGCGGTTTAAGAAGGTCCCGTCGAGATCGGTAATAATCAGCTTAATCATGCATTCTCCTTGAAGAGGATAGCCCGCGTTCGCCGAACGCGGGCCGGGGACAAGCAGAACGGCGTGGGCAAAGGCGTTACGCGCCTTCTTCCGCAGCCGCAGACATATTCACTTTGTTCGCGGCAATCACGAACGGCAGGTAGATAAGCGTCGCAACCGCCAGACACAGCACGCCAACAAACAGCGCCATCCAGTTACCGCCGGTGCCGAAGAAGGCTATCAGCGGGCCCGGCGTCGTCCACGGTACCGCGTAGGCAATCGGCGGGATAATCTCCAGCGTGATAAAGAAGTAGCCAATCAGCGCGTTCACAAACGGCACCAGGATAAACGGAATGACCAGAATCGGGTTCAGCACGATCGGCAGACCAAACATGACCGGCTCGTTGATATTGAACAGCCCCGGCACAAAGGCCATTTTCGCCAGGTCACGGTAATCTTTACGGCGAGAAGCTATAAAAATGGCCAGCAGCAGGCCCAGCGTCATCCCCGAACCACCGCAGTTAGCGAAAGCATCGTTGATGCCGGTCCAGGTGATCGGATACGGCGCACCCCAGGTCGAGCCGTGAGAGGCGGCGTATGACAGATTTTCCAGATTCGCTTCCGAGAAAATCGTTTCGCGAATCGCGGCTACGGTATTTGGCCCGTGAATACCCAGAATCCACAGGAAGTTGGCCACCAGCCCCAGAATCAGCACGGTGAAGATGTTAGTTCCCATATCCTTCAGCGGTGCCTGGATCAGGGTGTAGATCAGATCGTTCAGCCCGTTCGGCGAGATTTTGGACAGCAGGAAGTTCAGCACCGAAAAGAAGATCATCACGAAGAAGATCGGCAGCAGCACCTTGAAAGAGCGCGCAACCGCCGGCGGCACCGCCGCTGGCATGTTGATCGTCACCTTCGGATTGCGCGCCAGTCGACAGAAAATTTCGCTCGACAGCAGCGCCACGATCACCGCCACAAACAGCCCCTGCGGCCCCAGATATTTGGTGGTCAGGTAGGCCTGGCCATCGATAATCACATAGGGGGTATACACCACAAAGAATGCGCCAATCGCCGTCAGGCCGCACAGCAGGTCGTCCTGCTGATAGCTGATCGCCATATTGCGTGCCACAAGGAAGGTAATCAGCACAGCCATAATATTGACCGAACCATTCATCACTGGCGTAAATATTTGCTGGGCATCGGCAAGATTAGGAAACAGCGTGCCAAGGTGTAATATACTGGCAATAAAACCGTCCGGCGACAGGATGGCAAAGTTGATAAGAATAATCAGCGAACTGGCCATCACAATCGGGAATGATAAAATAAATGCATCGCGAATGGCCGAAACGTGTATCTGAGAATTCAATTTAATCGCTACGGGAACGAGGATTTTTTCCATCCCTCGTTCAAATGAATTCATAAACCCCATAATGGTCCCTTAATTTTTTGGAAAAGTTAATTTGAATTATTAATGGAATAACCGTAGCGCCTGTTCTAAAACGGCCTTACCGTCCATCTGGCCGTAGCTTTTCATATCAATAACCGCAACCGGCATTTTCCCCTGAGCAATCGCTTCGATTTCCCGCTGTTGAAAACGGACCTGCGGGCCTAATAAAACCACGTCAACTTCCTGCTTTTTTATCTGCTCTTTGGCTTCGGAAATCGCCAGCGCATAAATCGTCGCGGTAATATTTTCCGCCTCCGCATGTTCACGCATTTTTTTTACCAGCATACTGGTCGACATCCCTGCTGCGCATACCAATAATATATTTTTCATCCAACGTCCTTTTTAAAAACCGAGCCTTAATTGACGATCACTTTAATAATTGTTAATTTCCGTAACCTGTATTCCGATCACAGTTACCCACGCCCAAGATGTTCAATAATCGTGAGATACATGAACGTGTTTAGCAAAAATCATGGAAATAGATTGATAACTATTTGTTTAAAAAGGATTTAAGGAGGTTCAAAAGTGGTATACCAGAACGTCATCAACCTGCTAAAAAACAGATTAAATAGCGCGAGCTACAATATTGGCGATCTTCTGCCGTCGGAAAAAGAGCTGGCAGAATTATATGGTGTATCGCGTAATACCTTACGCAAGGCGCTCAAAGCGCTGGAAGAGGAAGGGATGATTGAGCGACGACACGGCTCGGGCACCTATTTACGTAACAAGCACTTTCAGGCCTCAGTAACCCATCTCGACAGCTTTACCGAAATCGCCCGCAACGAAGGCAAAACCCCGACCAGCCAGATTCTCAAATTCGAGCTCCAGCGCGCCTCTGACGACATCGCGACCCACCTGCGGGTCGGCCACGGTGAGCCGGTGTATTATGCCAGGCGGCTACGTTTTATCGACAATATTGCCATGCAGATGGAAGAGACCTGGCTGTCCGCCAGCCGTTTCCCGGACCTGACGATTGCCCATATGAAAAACTCGAAATTCTCGTACCTCGAGAATGAATGCGGCGTGAAGATCCTCGGCTGCTATGAATCTATCCAGCCGATACTACCATCAGCCGAGGTGGCAAAGCTGTTGCACATCAGCACACTAGACCCGATTATTCGCATGCAAACCCAGGCAGTAGACGAGCAGCAACACCCTATTGATTACTCGATTCTCTACACTAATATGTTCGAATTTCAGGTGAAGTATTTTCTGCCGCGTAAAGCGGCGACCGGCCCACGGGAAATGCGGGCCGATCAATAACCGCTATTTACGGAACGACCAAAGCGTCACGACAATCCCCAGCACGGCGGAAATAGCCCCGCCGAGGAACACCGACGGATAGCCGAACGAGGTGGCCAGCATCCCCGCCAGCGGCCCGGAAACGCCGAGCGCAATATCCTGGAAAGCCGCATAGCCGCCGAGCGCCGTTCCACGCACCTGCTGCGGCACGCGCTTGACCACTTCCACGCCCAGCGCCGGGAAAATAAGCGAACAGCCCGCACCGGTCAGCGCCGCGCCGGCCAGCGCAAACCACGCATCGGGCGCCTGCCACAGCAGTAGCAGTCCCACGGCCTCCACCAGCAGCGAGCCAACGGCGACCTTTACGCCGCCCAGGCGATCGGGCATCCAGCCAAACAGAATACGCACCAGCACGAACGTGCCGCCGAATGCCGTCAGCGTGAAACCTGCCATCGACCAGCCTTTGCTCATAAAGTAGAGCGACACGAAGGTACCAATCACCGCGAAGCCCACGCCCTGCAGCGCCAGCCCCATACCGGCCTTCCAGATAAGTCCAATAACGCTGAACAGCGACGGACGTTCGCCCGCCAGCGCCGCGACCTTGCGCACCGAGCCGTTAAACGCCCAGGCCAACAGCGGCAGCATCATCGTCACCCCAGCCAACACCGCAAAACCGTAGCGGTTGTTGATATACAGCCCAAGCGGTGCCCCTGCGGCCAGCGCGCCAAATATCGCCATTCCGTTCCAGGACATCACCTTACCGGACTGCTTTGGCCCCACCAGCCCCATCCCCCATGTCAGGGTACCGGTTAACAGCTGGCTTTCACCAAAACCCAGGATCAAGCGCCCGACGATCAGCAGGCCAAATTTGACCATCGTATCAACCGGTAACAGCGCCGCACCAAGCCAGGCAGCGCCGGCAAACGCGCAGGCGGCCATCCCCTGCAGCGCCGAGCGTTTACCGCCATACTGGTCAGCCAATCGTCCGGCGTAGCCGCGCGTCAGCACGGTCGCGAAGAACTGAATGCCCACGGCAATGCCCACCATCGTGTTGCCGTAGCCCAATTCCTGATGCACAAATAGCGGAATGACCGGCAGCGGGATACCGACGGTTAAATAGGTCAGAAACACCGCAAACGCGATGCGAAATAACGACCCGTTCGAGGAAGATGTTGATTCAGTTTGAGTTACTGCTGTCATGCTTTACTCCAGAAAACGAGTAAGGCGAGGTGCTGTAGCCACGCCCCCTCTACCTGATCATCAGGATTAAGGTGCGTTGGTTGACGTTGAACGCTTACGCATTATCGTGATGATAATGTTGAGCCAGGAGTTTGCCTGTTATTTCAGGCGATTGTCAACGCATAAAAAAAGGAGCCCACGGGCTCCTTTTTCTCACCAACTGTAAAAATTACAGCTTACGCATCACCAGGGTGGCGTTGGTGCCGCCGAAGCCAAAGCTGTTGGACATGACGGTAGTCAGTTCACGCTCGGTCGGTTCGGTCACGATGTTCAGACCAGCGGCCTGCTCGTCCATCTCATCGATGTTAATGCTTGGCGCGATAAAGCCGTGTTCCAGCATCAGCAGAGAGTAGATAGCTTCCTGTACGCCAGCGGCGCCCAGAGAGTGGCCGGTCATGGCTTTGGTTGCAGAAATTGCCGGGCTGTTGTCGCCAAACACTTCCTGAATAGCGCCCAGTTCTTTCACGTCACCTACCGGGGTAGAAGTGCCGTGGGAGTTCAGGTAGTCGATTGGGGTATCAACGCCGTGCATTGCCATCTTCATGCAGCGCACTGCACCTTCACCGGATGGAGCAACCATATCTGCACCATCGGAGGTTGCACCGTAGCCAACGATTTCTGCATAGATATGCGCACCGCGCGCCAGCGCGTGTTCCAGTTCTTCAACCACAACCATACCGCCGCCGCCAGCGATGATGAAACCATCACGGTGTGCGTCATAGGTACGGGATGCTTTTTCTGGCGTGTCGTTGTATTTGGTGGACAGTGCGCCCATCGCGTCGAACTCACAGGCCATTTCCCAGCCCAGCTCTTCGCCGCCGCCAGCAAAAACGATGTCCTGTTTGCCCAGCTGAATCTGTTCAACCGCGTTGCCGATGCAGTGTGCGGAGGTTGCACACGCGGAGCTGATGGAGTAGTTCACACCGTGAATTTTGAACGGCGTTGCCAGGCACGCGGAAACCGCAGAGCCCATCGCTTTGGTTACCACATACGGGCCAACCGCTTTCAGGCCACGCGGGCTACGCATGGCGTCTGCACCGAATACCTGCGCTTTCGAAGAGCCGCCGGAACCGGCAATCAGGCCCACACGCGGGTTGTTCTGGTAATCTTCTGCCTTCAGGCCGGAGTCTTCAACCGCCTGCTGCATAGAGAGATAAGCGTAGATAGAGGCATCGTTCATGAAACGGACCACTTTGCGATCGATAAGACCCGTGGTGTCCAGTTTGACGTTACCCCATACGTGGCTACGCATACCAGAATCTTTGAACTCTTGAGAGAAAGTGATCCCCGAGCGTCCTTCACGCAGGGATGCCAGGACTTCCTGCTGGTTGCTACCGATGCTGGAAACGATACCCAGGCCAGTAATCACTGCACGTTTCATTCAATACCTCTGTAAGTCATCACTATTTTAAAGTTTCGAGTCGCAAGATAGCGTACACTTGTACGCCGAACAAGTCCGATCAGCAATTTTATGCAGAAATTTGCGCCTGCGGGCACGCATCGTTAAGATCGGCAGACTCCTTGCCGCGCGAGTAACTTACGTGAAACATAACGCCATACAATCCGCCAACCTCGAATTTAACAGTGAGGGTACACCTGTTTCCCGAGATTTTGACGACGTCTATTTCTCCAACGACAACGGTCTGGAAGAGACCCGCTACGTTTTCCTCGGCGGTAACCAGATAGAGGTACGTTTCCCGCAACATCCGCATCCGCTTTTCGTGGTAGCGGAAAGCGGCTTTGGCACCGGCCTCAATTTCCTGACGCTGTGGCAGGCCTTCGACGCATTCCGCCGTCAGCATCCCGATGCTACGCTACAAAGATTACATTTCGTCAGTTTTGAAAAGTACCCACTGAAAGCCGAAGACCTGCGTCTGGCCCACCAGCACTGGCCAGAACTGGCAACCTGGGCCGAGCAGCTTCAGGCGCAATGGCCTCTGCCGCTGGCGGGCTGTCACCGCCTGTTGCTTGATGACGGTCGCGTGACGCTGGATCTGTGGTTCGGCGACATCAATGCGCTCACGGATACCCTCGACGACAGCTTTAACCAGCAGGTTGACGCCTGGTTCCTCGACGGCTTTGCACCATCGAAAAACCCGGACATGTGGACGCCGACGCTGTTTGCCGCCATGGCGCGTACCGCGCGGCCGGGCGGCACGCTCGCGACCTTTACCTCCGCAGGCTTTGTGCGTCGCGGGCTACAGGAAGCGGGCTTTACTATGCGTAAAAGCAAAGGCTTTGGGCGCAAGCGTGAAATGCTGATCGGTGAAATGCGTGAGCCGCTGCCGAATGCTGCGCGCGCGCCGTGGTTTGCCCGCACCGGCAGCCAGGTACGCGAAGCCACTATTATCGGCGGCGGCATCGCCAGCGCCCTGCTCTCGCTGGCGCTGTTGCGCCGCGGCTGGTCGGTCACGCTGTATTGCGCAGACGATGAGTCGGCTCAGGGAGCCTCCGGCAATCGCCAGGGCGCGCTTTATCCACTGCTGAGCGCGCATGATGCCGCGCTGGCGCAGTTCTTCCCGGCGGCGTTTCTGTATGCTCGCCGGCTGTACGATGCGCTGCCAGTGGCTTTCGATCATCAGTGGTGCGGCGTCACGCAGCTGGGGTGGGATGAAAAAAGCGCGCAGAAAATTGCCCAAATGCTGACGCTCGACCTTCCCGCCGATATCGCGCGAGCGGTCAGCGCGCAGGCCGTGCGGGACAGCATCGGCCTGGAGACCGGCTGCGGAGGCATTCAGTATCCGCTCGGCGGCTGGCTTTGCCCGGCTCAGCTCACCGCTGGCGCTTTGGCGCTGGCCCGCCAGCAGGGGCTTAACGCCCACTTTGGCAAAACGCTCAGCGCATTGGCCCGTGAGGAATCCGGCTGGCAGCTGACGTTTAGCGACGGACAAACGGCCACCGCCCCCTGCGTGGTGCTGGCAAACGGTCACAATATCAATCAATTTACGCAAACCGAGACGCTTCCGGTGTACGCCGTCGGCGGCCAGGTGAGCCATATCCCAACCAGCGACAGCCTGGCGAAACTGAACCAGGTCTTGTGCTATGACGGCTACCTGACCCCGCAGAACCCGCAGAATCAGCAGCACTGCATTGGCGCCAGCTATCATCGCGGAGCGCGAGAAATGGCGTTTAATGCTGAAGACCAGCAGCATAATCGTCAGCGCTTGATTGACTGCTTCCCGCAGGAAACATGGCCGCTGGAGGTCGACGTTAGCGCTAACGACGCCCGCTGTGGCGTTCGCTGTGCCACGCGCGATCATCTGCCGATGGTCGGTAACGTGCCGGACTACGCCGCCACGCTCGCTGAATATGCCACGCTGCACGAAAGTCCGGAAACGGCGATTTCGGCCCCGGTGTATCCTGAGCTGTTTATGCTGGGGGGGCTGGGGTCGCGCGGGCTGTGTACTGCGCCGTTAAGCGCCGAAGTGCTGGCAGCACAGATGAGCAATGAACCGCTGCCGCTTGACGCGACTACGCTGGCGGGGCTCAATCCAAACCGATTATGGGTGCGAAAACTGCTGAAGGGAAAAGCGGTAAAATAACGCAGAACGTTTGCCCGGCAGCGATACCGGGCAAATGCGCTTAGCGGGCGGCCTGCTGGTACAGGTTGTCCCACATGGCTTTGACCAGCGCCTGGTCGCGCGGCGTCAGTTCACCGGCACCAATAGCCGTTTCCAGGCTCTGCGTCACGTTGCGATACAGGGCATCGGCAGAATGCGCTTCGCTTTCTTCAAGCTCGGCAACCGCCAGCGTCAGGTGGCCGCGCAGATAACCGCTGGCAAACAGCTCATCATCGCTGGCGTGCTCCACCATCTCATCAATTAACGCCAGAATGCGTGCTTCAAACTCCGCGATCATCTTCTTTCCTCTTTCTGTAACATGGCTTAGAGATCCTCAGGCCATGGGAAGTGTTCCGCCGTTAGGGTCGGCGTCTGATAATAATCTTGTAATGCCTTGATAAATTTTGCCGGACGCGGCGGGATGCCCTCTTTCAGATAGGTCATGACCTGCGCATGCACGCGTCGCTGAAACACGATGCGGTCCGGCTCGAAATCGCCTTCCAGGTTGTCGCAGCTGACGTTAAACGGAAAGCCCGCCGCCACGCAAAACAGCCAGTCAAACGCCTGCGGTTTCACTTCGACGTCTTCAAACTGCCCTTGGGTCTCGGCGTCGCGCCCGTCCGGACAGTACCAGTAGCCAAAATCGACCTGCTCACGGCGCGCCTTCCCGGCGATGCACCAGTGGGAAATTTCGTGCAGCGCGCTGGCAAAAAAGCCGTGGGCGAAAACGATACGGTTGTAAGGAACCTCGTCGTCTGCCGGAAGATAGATGGGTTCATCATCGCCTTTAATCAGACGAGTATTAAACTCATCGGCGAAGCAGCTATCAAAGAGCGTTACCAGCTGCTGGTAATCATGCGTTTTGGTCATTAATGCATCCCTAACCACTGAAGGATTTCCTGTCCATGGCTGTCATAGAGCAGCTTGGCGCTCATCACCGCGGAGACCACGACGATCATCGGGCGGATCAGTGCTTGCCCCTTACTCAACACTAAGCGCGAGCCCATGCGCGCGCCAAAAAACTGGCCAATCATCATCACAAAGCCGGTCGCCCAGATAACTTTGCCGCCAATGATAAACAGCAAAAGACCACCGACGTTCGAGGTCGCGTTCAACACCTTGGCGTGCGCGGTGGATTTGGCAAGGTTAAAGCCCATCAACGTCACAAACGCCAGCGCATAAAACGAACCCGCACCGGGGCCGAAGAAGCCATCGTAAAAGCCTACGCAGCCGCCAGCAACCAACGCAAACGGCAGGCCGTACAGACGGCGCTGGCGATCGGCTTCACCCAGCTTTGGCATCAGCAGAAAGTAAAGACCAATGCTGATAACCAGAATGGGCAGGATCTGGCGCAGAATATCGGACTGCACGTGCTGCACCAGCAGCGCACCGGTCATTGAGCCAATGAAGGTCATCAGGATATTCAGCTTCTGATCGGCCAGATTCACCACTTTGCGGCGGACAAAATAGAGTGATGCGGAGAGTGAGCCGCCGCAGGCCTGTAATTTGTTGGTTGCCAGCGCCTGCGCGGGCGGCATGCCCGCTGCCATCAGCGCCGGGACGGTCAGCAAACCGCCGCCGCCGGCCAGTGAATCAATAAAGCCAGCCAGAATGGCAATAAAGAACAGCGCCACCAGCATGAGCGGCTCGACCATAAATAACGCGGAAAAACTGTCCATCAGAGTACGTGTTCATCCAGTAGCGCCTGGCAGGAAGGCGGCAACGGTGGAGGCGTCTTCTTCACAGGTTTGGTGGTGCCAGGTTTTGGCGGTTCGAACCAGCTTTGCAGCTCAGCGCCGCAGCCGTCACCCGCAGGCGGCGGCGCCTGCTCTTCACATTCTAAGCTGTTAGCCGGGCACTTCAGCCGCACGTGCATATGCGCACGGTGCTGGAACCACGGGCGCACTTTATGCAACCAGTCGCGATCGTTGCCCGCTTCCAGGCACAGCTGCTGCTTGATGGCCGGGTTGACGAAAATTCGCGTCACGTCGCGGTCTTCCGCCGCCAGCTTAATCAGTTGGCCAATTTCCGGTTTCCACAGCGTCGGCACAACGCGCTTGCCGTCGGCGCTCACCAAATCCAGCGCCTGCGGTTTCAGCAGCTGTGCTGAACTCCAGCGCGTCTTCGGGAGCTGCAGGAAAATATCGACATCCAGACCACTCTGGTGGCTGGCGTGTCCGCCGTTAAAGCGCCCGCCTGCGGGCATACCCATATCGCCAATCAGCATCGTGCCCATACCCAACTGCTGCACCTGGCCGCCAAGCCGCTGGATAAACTGCACCAGATCCGGGTGGCCAAAATAGCGGCGCTGATCGGTACGCATCACCTGATAGGTGTCAGACTGGAGCGGCAGCGCCTGCGCGCCGACGATACAGCCGTTGGCAAATGCCCCGATAGACTGGGCGCTGCCGGCGATAGGCTGAGTGATTTTCTGCCACGGCGTTGCCGCCAGCGAGGTGCCGCTGGCAAGCAGAGCCAGCAGCGCTATAACGGTTTTTTTCATGTTTACCAGCGTGGAATTGACGTCGTCACATCGGCGTTCTGCGCCCGTTGGCGCATAAAATGATCCATCAGGACAATAGCCAGCATCGCTTCGGCGATCGGCACAGCGCGGATGCCAACACAAGGATCGTGGCGACCTTTGGTGATCATCTCAACTTCCTCGCCAAAGCGGTCGATCGTCTTACCCGGCACGGTGATACTTGATGTCGGTTTCAGCGCAATATTGGCCACAATCTGTTGGCCGCTGCTGATGCCGCCCAAAATACCGCCCGCGTGGTTGCTCTGGAAACCGGCTTTGGTGATTTCATCGCGGTTTTCACTGCCGCGCAGTTTCACCACCTCAAAGCCATCGCCAATCTCTACGCCTTTTACCGCGTTGATGCTCATCAGCGCATGGGCAATATCGGCGTCCAGGCGATCGAAAACCGGTTCACCGAGACCCGGCGGGACGCCATCGGCCACGACGGTGACTTTAGCGCCAATTGAGTCGCCTTCTTTTTTGAGGCCGCGCATCAGCTCGTCTAAGGCCTCAATTTTGTCCGGATCCGGGCAGAAGAACGGGTTTTGTTCAACCTGATCCCAGTCCTTAATCGCCAGCGGAATGTCGCCCATCTGAGTCAGACAGCCGCGAATAACGATACCAAACTTCTCGGCAAGGAATTTCTTGGCGATCGCCCCGGCGGCCACGCGCATCGCCGTTTCACGCGCAGAAGAACGCCCACCGCCGCGATAGTCGCGCAGCCCATATTTCTGCTCGTAGGTGTAGTCGGCATGCCCCGGGCGGAAAACGTCTTTAATCGCGCCGTAATCCTGAGAGCGCTGATCGGTGTTTTCAATCAGCAGGCCAATACTGGTGCCGGTGGTCACGCCTTCAAAGACACCGGAGAGGATTTTCACCTGATCCGGCTCGCGGCGTTGCGTGGTGTAGCGCGATGTCCCCGGGCGACGACGATCGAGGTCGTGCTGAAGATCGGCTTCGGTTAACGGAATGCCGGGCGGCACGCCGTCAACGATGCAGCCCAGCGCCAGGCCGTGCGACTCGCCAAAGGTGGTTACGCGAAAGAGTTGTCCAATTGTATTTCCTGCCATCACGACTCCGTTATCGTTGTTCTGCGTTATTGCGTGCTGGATAAATCAGTCTTTGTACTGCGCGAAATGATGCTGCGCGGCTTCAAGCTGCGCTTTAGTCAGCATAAAGACGCCGTCACCGCCGTTGTCAAACTCGAGCCAGGTGAACGGGACATCCGGATATTGGTCCATCAGATGTACCATGCTGTTACCCACTTCACAAATCAGAATGCCGTCGTCGGTGAGATAATCCGGCGCGCAGCCTAAGATACGACGGGTCAGGTGCAGGCCGTCCGAGCCGGAAGCCAGGCCCAGCTCCGGTTCATGGCGATACTCCGACGGCAGGTCAGACATATCTTCTTCATCAACGTAAGGCGGGTTGGTCACGATCAGATCGTATTGCAGCTGCGGCGCGTCACGGAACAGATCGGAGCGAATCGGCGTGACATGATGAATCATACCGTGCTCTTCGATGTTGTATTCGGTGACGGCCAGCGCGTCCACCGAAACATCAATCGCGTCGACTTCCGCTTCCGGGAAGGCATAGGCGCAGGCGATAGCAATGCAGCCGCTGCCGGTGCACATATCGAGAATATGCTGTGGACGATGATTAATCAGGCCGGCGAAGCGATTGTTAATCAGCTCACCAATCGGCGAACGCGGCACCAGAACGCGATCGTCAACGTAGAATTCGTGACCGCAGAACCAGGCTTTGTTCGTCAGGTAGGCGACCGGGATACGCTCGTTGACGCGGCGAATAACGCGCTCAACGATCAGCTGTTTTTCGCTGGTGGTCAGACGCGCGTTGCGCATATCTTCCGGAATATCCAGCGGTAAATACAGGGTCGGCAGAACCAGTTGAACGGCCTCGTCCCACGGGTTGTCGGTGCCGTGCCCGTACCAGATTTCGGCCGCGCTAAAGCGGCTTACCGCCCAGCGCAGCATGTCCTGAATGGTGTGCAGCTCATTGACTGCTTCTTCAACAAAAATCTTATCCACGTTGTCCTCCAGGGCATGCGTCGGGGTAAATTCGGCGGCTAGTTTGCCATGAAGACGGCGATAAATCAGCATTCTTGCGTAGGGCGCGGGGAAAAAAGCGTTTTCGCTGCAGGAAGCACGCTGAAAAGGTAAACTAGGGGAAAAGGCGAATTTGAGAAGAATTGATGAAAAACAAAAACTCACTGAGCGAGGAGGATCAGGCACTCTTCCAGCAGCTGATGACCGGCACGCGTAAAATCAAGCAGGATACGATCGTTCATCGCCCGCAGCGTAAGAAAATCAGCGAAGTGCCACCAAAGCGGCTATTGCAGGAACAGGCGGACAATAGCCACTACTTTTCCGATGAGTTCCAGCCGTTGCTCAACACCAACGGTCCGGTGAAATACGTGCGCCAGGACGTCAGTCATTTTGAGCTGAAGAAGCTGCGCCGCGGCGACTACTCACCGGAGCTGTTCCTCGATCTGCATGGGTTAACCCAAACGCAGGCCAAACAAGAGCTTGGAGCGCTGATTGCCGCCTGCCGCCGGGAGCATGTGTTCTGCGCCTGCGTCATGCACGGCCACGGTAAGCACATTCTCAAACAGCAAACGCCGCTCTGGCTGGCGCAGCACCCGCACGTTATGGCGTTCCATCAGGCATCGAAAGAGTACGGCGGTGACGCCGCGCTGCTGGTGCTGATTGAAGTGGAAGAGTGGCTGCCGCCGGAGCTGCCGTAAGACGCGATATCGGCCGGATAAAGCAACGTCGCGATGCGGCGTTCTGCGCCCGGTTGCCTGATGGCGCTACGCTTATCAGGCCTACAGGCATCAGACCAACGGGGAGTCAGGCATTACCCGGCCAGTTAGCCGGGTAATCAGCGGTTAGATCGCTTTCGCCATTTTCAGATTGCACGGGCTCATTTGCCAGTTCAGGACGCCCTGTCCGTTTGCGTCGAGGGTGACGCAGGCAATGGCTGAGGTCGTGAACATCGGCGGGACTTCGCCAGGACACAGTTCGGCGACCAGATAACCGACCAGCGGCAGGTGGGAAATCACCAGTACCGATGATGTTCCTTCGTTCGCCAGAGCCTGGAGATAGGCGCTAACCAGACCGATATCACCGCACGGCGTTAGCTCGGGCAGAACATCCACTTCTTTTGGCAGGTTCATGCACTCCCCTACCACTTCCAGCGTCTGCTCCGCACGCAGATAAGGGCTCACCAGAACGCGACCGATATCCACTTTTTGGTCTTTCAACCAGGTTGCCATCTGACGAGATTCATCACAACCACAGCCGGTGAGAGGACGAACCGAGTCACTGGCTGCATCGAGGGCAGCGTCGCCGTGACGCATAATAAACACTTGCATATTGCACCGCTTTTGTTAACCAGAAGCACCAGCGTCACCCCGAAGGTGACGCGGTAGCCGGGCATTGTGCCTTATCCATTCACTGAATGAAACGCTGATTTTTACCTTACTGGCGTAAGTATAGTCAACATCTGTTTACAAAATAGCCAGAAACCTTGCGATTCATCAGGGTTCACTGACTTTGACATCAGCGCGTGGAATCCGTTTCATCACCAGGCCAAAAGGCCTCCCCGCGTTCCGCACGCTGCATCAGCGCATCGCACGGCATAAAGCGTGGGCCATACTGGCTGGCCAATCGTTGCAGTCGGGCAACCACTTCACCCGCCCCCAGTGAATCCATATAGCGGAGCGGGCCACCGAGGAACGGTGGGAAACCAATGCCAAATACTGCCCCAATGTCGCCGTCGCGCGCGCTGCGGACAATGTTCTCATCCATGCAGCGTGCCGCTTCGTTGAGCATCAGCATCACGCAGCGTTCGGCAATGTGTTCGGCCGAGCAGCGGGCGTTACGCGCCGACATGCCCGGCAAAGCGTAAACGGCAGTATCAACTTGTTTCTTGCTTGTACGCCCTTTTGTGGCATAAAGATAGAAACCCCGGCCATTTTTTCTGCCTTTGCGATCGTCATTCAAAATTGCCTGAATCAGCGTTGCAGGCGCGCTAAAACGTTCCCCGTAGGCCGCTTCCAGCACCGGAAGAATTTTAGTGCCGGTATCAATGCCTACTTCATCCAGCAACTGAATCGGCCCGACCGGGAATCCAAATTTAACCAACGCATTATCAATATCTTCCACGCGCTCGCCGTCGACCAGCATGCGCATGGCTTCGGCAATGTACGGCGCCAGAATGCGGTTAACGTAAAAACCGGCTTTATCCGCGACCACAATCGGCGTTTTTCCCTGTTTCTTCGCGAGCTTCACGGTAGTGGCAATCGTCTGCTCTGACGTGCCCACATGGGGGATAACCTCCACCAGCGGCATTTTTTCAACCGGGCTGAAAAAATGCAGACCGATCACCTGCTCAGGCCGCTGCGCATGGGCAGCAATATCGCCAATGGGCAAAGAAGAGGTATTAGACGCAAAAATGGTGTGCGGCGCGCAGTACTGTTCAATTTCGCCAACCATTTTTTGTTTGAGCGCAAGATCTTCAAATACCGCTTCAATCACCAGATCGCGATGGGCAAACCCTCGGTAGTCGGTACTGCCGGAAATCAACGCCAGCTGCGCATCTCGCTCGGCGGGTTTCATGTGACGACGGCGCACCTTTTGCTCCAGCTGATCCCAGCTGTACTTCAGCGCATGGTTAATACCGTTGGCGTTAATATCTTTGATTCGCACCGGTAGCTTACCTTTAATCGCCGTCACATAGGCAATACCACCGCCCATCAGGCCGCCGCCTAATACGCCGACCGAACGCAGCGGGCCTGCCTCAACGCGAGCGCCGGGATCCTTTTTAATATCGGTGCTGGCAAAGAAAATGCTGCGCAGTGCGCGCGACTGCGGCGTCATCGCCAGTTCGCCAAAGGCACGGGCTTCGGCTTCGTAGCCGCTGCTGGCGCCATGGGCCAGACCGGTTTCAATAACCTGCAAAATTTTATCCGCCGCCGGATAGTTGCCCTGCGTTTTCTGTGCCGTTTTCTTTGCCGCCATGCTGAACAGCAGGTGACGACCCAGTGGCCCCGCCAGAATACGCTCGCGCACCGGCAGGCGGCGATGTTCATGGCGCGCTTTACGCGCATATTCAGCGGCGGCGTCCAGCAGAATCGAGTGCGGAACCACTTCATCCACCAGCCCTGCTTTCAAGGCCTGACGGGCGCGCAGCTGTTTTCCGGTCAGGATCATGTCCAGCGCAGTACTGACGCCAATCAGGCGCGGCAAACGCTGAGTACCGCCCGATCCCGGCAGCAGGCCGAGCTGAACTTCCGGCAGGCCGAGCACCGTACGGCTGTCGTCGGAGCAGATGCGCGCATGGCAGGCCAGCGCCAGCTCCAGGCCGCCGCCAAGGCAGGCACCGTGGATGGCCGCGACCACCGGGACTGATAGCCCCTGAATTTCCGCCATCACCTGTTGTCCCTGACGGGCCAGCGATTCGGCTTCCTGCGCGCTTTTGCAGCGACCAATCATGTTAATGTCGGCCCCGGCGATAAAGTTATCGGGCTTCGCAGAGATAAACACCACGCCCTGCAGCGCTTTGTTATCGCGAATTTGCCGGAGGATAGCGCGCACCTGGCCGCCAAACTCGGCTTTCAGGGTGTTCATCTTTTCATCAGGCACATCAATCGTCACCACCGCCACGTTGTCCGGGCGCACGGTAAAGGTAAATGCGGATTTCATCGCTTCCATTATTCAGCCTCCAGTACCATCGCTGCACCTAATCCGCCCGCCGCACAGGCGGTCACCAGCCCAAAGCCGCCGCCGCGACGGCGCAGTTCATGGAGCGTTTGGGTTATCATGCGCGCACCGGTTGCGGCAAACGGATGGCCGTAGGCGATAGATCCCCCCAGCACGTTGAATTTGCTCTCCTCCACTTCGCCGGTGGCCTGGCTGCGGCCCAGCACCTCGCGAGCGAATTTATCGCTCGCCAGACATTGAATATTGGCCAGCGTCTGCGCGGCAAATGCTTCATGCATATCGATAAGCGTCAGGTCGGCGAACGTTAGCCCGGCGCGATCGAGCGCCAGCGGCGTTGACCAGGCCGGGCCCAGCAGCATGTCCTGCCAGACGTCAATGGCGGTAAAGGCGTAGCTACGCAGATAGCCCAGCGGCGTCAGCCCCAGTTCTTTGGCGCGGGATTCGGTCATCAAGATAACCGCCGCTGCACCGTCGGTCAGCGGCGTACTGTTAGCCGCCGTAACGGTGCCGTGCTGACGGTCAAATGCCGGACGCAGTTTGGCGTAGTCCGCCAGCGTAGAGTTCGCGCGGATATTGTTGTCCTGCTCAAGTGGATTACGGTACGGCGGCGCGTAGGCCGTCATCACCTCGTCGTTCAATTTGCCCGCCGCCCAGGCCTGAGCCGCCAGCAGATGCGAGCGGTTTGCCAGCGCATCCTGCTGTTCGCGCGTAATACCGTAGGTTTTTGCCATCTGCTCGGCGGTGTCCCCCATGCGCAGCCCGGTAGAATACTCGGCTACCGCTGGCGGCACCGGCATCAGGTCGCGCAGGCGCAGACGGGAAAAGAGCTTCAGCTTTTGCCCCAGCGTGCGGGCTTTGTTGGCATCCACCAGGGTACGCGCCAGCTTTTTGCTGACGCCAATCGGCAGTACGGAAGAGGAGTCGGCGCCGCCGGCGATGCCCGCACGAATCGTGCCTGCCATCAGACTTTCGGCGACGTTAGCAACGGCCTGGAAACTGGTGGCGCAGGCGCGGCTGACGCTGTACGCGTCAGTATGCACGTTCATGCCGGTACCCAGCACAATTTCACGGGCAATGTTGGGTGCGGCCGGCATCTGGACCACCTGACCGAACACCAGTTGTTCAATGACCTCGGGGGGAATTTCGCTACGTGCCAGCATTTCGCCCACCACCATTTTACCTAAATCAACGGCGGGAACGCCGTGATAGGCGGTAGCCTGACGGGCAAACGGGGTACGTAACCCACTGACAATAACAATGCGATCGCCCTGGCGGGTGATAAGCGGTAACGCCTGACTCATAACTCTCCCCTGTTATCGGAAATCGACCAAGTGGTCTGACCTGATAACATTCTTAACTAATTTTTTACACTTAGCCAATCGGAGAGAGGAAAAATTGCGAGCTAAAACACACTGAGCGATAAAGAAAACGCCCCCGCAGCGTGAGCAACGAGGGCGTGAGCAGAAAGGTCATTCGCCTGGGGCGATTAACGCAGGCCCAGCTGGAAAATCAGGGTTTCGGCTTCACAAGCGAAGACAAAGTCGATATCCAGCTGCACGCCGCCTTCAACGTCTTTGAAGTTTGCGGTAATTTTGCACGGCTCGGACTCAACGCCGCGCGCTTTTTCCGTCAGCGCTGCCAGGGTTTCTTCTGCATCAGCGCGGTTAGCAAAAACGCGGCTGTAAGATGCGGTGCAGTCGGAGTTGTCCATGATGGTACCAACGTCCATGCAGCAGCAAACCGGGGTTTCATCAGCACTACATTTACTCATTGTAGATTTCCTCTGTTTTGCGCACTCAAGGTGCCAGATAAACGATGTGCTTATTTTACGCCCGCCCGTTGCACGCCTCCAGTCGATAATGTGACGAAAGCCGATAAGTGACCGAAATCACAATTAAAAATGATCTAAAACAAATTTCTCACTTCTCCGCCTTTGACCATCCCCGCATTTTTGCCAACCAGATCTCGTTTCAAACAACATCTTAGAAAAAATTAATAAACAATATTGCAACATACCAGCTGGTCAGACCTATACTCTCGTCACTGGTCTGATTTCTCTGTCGTAGTCCAGCCCCTACACTTCGCGCTTCTGTTACTACATGTAACATTGTTTGTATAAAAATAACTCAATGAGGTTATGGTCATGAGCCAGAAAACCCGTTACACGAAGTCTGCTCTTGCTGTCGCAGTGGCACTTGTTTCAACCCAAGCCTGGTCAGCGGGCTTCCAGCTTAATGAATTTTCGTCTTCTGGTCTGGGCCGTGCCTATTCTGGTGAAGGCGCTATCGCCGACGATGCGGGCAACGCCAGCCGTAACCCGGCGCTGATTATGATGTTCGATCGCCCTGCATTTTCTGCCGGTGCGGTTTACATCGATCCTGACGTCAATATTACCGGCAAGTCTCCGGCCACCGGCCGCAGTACCGATGCCGATAACATTGCACCGACCGCGTGGGTTCCTAACGCGCACTTTGTCATGCCGATTAACGAACAGTTTGGTTGGGGTGCGTCTGTTACCTCCAACTACGGCCTGGCAACGGAATTCAACAATAACTACGCGGCCGGCATGTACGGCGGTAAAACCGACCTGCAGACCGTTAACCTGAACCTGAGCGGCGCATACCGTCTGAGCAGCAACTGGAGCTTCGGCCTGGGCTTTGACGCCGTCTATGCGAAAGCCAAAATTGAGCGTTATGCTGGCGAAACCAGCCTGATGTTCCCTGGCGCGACCGGGAAAGCGGTCGGCATTACCGGCGCTGACTCGCAGGTTGCGCATCTGAAAGGCGATGAGTGGGGCTATGGCTGGAACGCGGGTATCCTGTACGAACTGGATAAAAACAACCGTTGGGGCCTGACCTACCGCTCTGAAGTCAAAATTGACTTCGACGGCGACTACAAGAGCTCCATCACCACCCGCGGTAACCAGCTCTTCGCCGCTCGCGGCATTACCGGTCTGCCTTACGGCACCGACGGCAGAACCATCGGCGGTTCTCTGACGCTGAACCTGCCAGAAATGTGGGAAATTTCCGGTTATAACCGCATCGCGCCGCAGTGGGCTATCCACTACAGCATGGCTTACACCAGCTGGAGTCAATTCCAGGAGCTGAAAGCCACCGGTTCTAACGGTCAGGAACTGTTCTATAAAGACGAGAGCTTTAAAGACGCCTACCGTATCGCACTGGGTACGACCTATTACTACGACAAGAACTGGACCTTCCGTACCGGTATTGCGTTTGATGATAGCCCGGTTCCGGCCAACCATCGCTCAATCTCCATTCCGGACCAGGACCGTTTCTGGCTGAGCGCCGGTACCACCTATGCGTTTAACGACGATGCTTCCATCGACGTGGGCGCATCTTACATGCACGGCCAGAGCGTTACCGTGCAGGAAGGCAACTACACCTTCAAATCTGAAGGTAAAGCCTGGCTGTTCGGTACCAACTTCAACTATCGCTTCTGATAGCTTGTCGGCATAAAAAAGGGGGGAACATCGGTTCCCCCCTTTTTATTGCCATCGATTCGTTACTCAGAATCGATATCTTTTAAATCATCCTGAATCGCCTGCGCGTTCGGGTTTTCCGCCGGCTTCAGCTTGCCGCCGTTGGCGATAAAGTCGTGCTGCTGGAAGTAGGCTTCACGCACCATAATGTACGGATCGGAAGACTGACGCAGCAGGCCATCGGAGTCGAGGAGCTGCGCGCGCGTTTCCACCCCTTCGACCATCCACTTGCCGATAGACATCGGCCAGGTCAGCCATGAGAGCACAGGATAGGTGGTATCGACCATATCGCCGCCGTCGTCACGCAGCGTAAAGCTGCCATAGAACGGAAGCTGCAGATACGGGCCATAGCCTACGCCGTAACTCCCCAGCGTACTGCCGAAACGGTGCGGTTGAACACGCTGCAGTTTCGGGTTTGCAATACCGGCAACATCAATAAAGCCGCCCATACCGAGAAGGGTGTTCAGGAAGAATCGGGTGAAGTGGACCATCCCCTGGTACGGGTCGCCCTGCAGGAAGGAGTTGACCATGATGGCAGGCTCTTCCAGGTTACTGGTGAAGTTACCCAGGCCATTACGCGCCGGCTGCGGAACATAGTCGCGCCACGCCACGGCCACCGGACGCACAACGTACGGATCCAGCACATTAAAGTTGAAGCTGTACATGGTACGGTTAAAACCTTCAAACGGGTCAGAGCGCCCCTGCTGTTCAGTACTGGAACTTGCACAGCCCACCAGCAGTGTTGTTCCGAGCGCAAGCGCCGACAGGCGAAGCTTCATAAATATCTCCCTGGTGATTATGGCCATCACTGATTGCCATCCATGACGGAACCTGGTCGTGTCCGCCTGTTTAGGTGTAAGTGATTGTAACAGCACGCCGACAATGTCTGTATAGCCAATTTCGTTGATCTGATCATAGCCTGGTAAACACCACACTGCGGCGCCTATATTCTAACGGCCCCAAAAAAACAAATATTACCATTTTTGCACTTTCAGAATATATCTACCTCACCGCCTACCGATAGCCGCTACGCTTTAGCGATACCCTTCTTTTTCAGGATCGCCATGATGGATGACCTCAAAGTAGAAAGCGAAGAAAAGCTGAGCGGAGAAAAAATCGAAGTGGATGAGGAACGCCTTCCCTCCCGCGCCATGGCGATTCATGAGCACATTCGTCAGGAAGGCGAAAAAGAGCTGGAGCGTGATGCCATGGCGCTGCTGTGGTCGGCCATTGCCGCCGGCTTGTCGATGGGCGCATCGCTGCTGGCAAAGGGGATTTTCCACGTTGAGCTGACGGGCGTGCCGGGCGGCTTTTTACTCGAGAACCTCGGCTATACCTTCGGCTTTATTATCGTAATTATGGCGCGCCAGCAGCTGTTTACCGAAAACACCGTTACCGCCGTATTGCCGGTGATGCAAAACCTGACAATGAGCAATATCGGCCTGCTGCTGCGCCTTTGGGGCGTGGTGCTGCTCGGCAACCTTATTGGTACCGCCGTCGCCGCGTGGGCATTTGAATATATGCCCATATTTAATGAAGAGACGCGCGATGCTTTTATCAAGATTGGCCTGGATGTCATGAAAAACAGCCCGACGGAAATGTTTGCCAATGCGATTATTTCCGGCTGGCTCATTGCCACAATGGTGTGGATGTTCCCGGCCGCCGGCGCGGCTAAAATCGTGGTGATTATCCTGATGACCTGGCTTATCGCGCTCGGCGATACCACCCACATAGTGGTCGGTTCCGTAGAGATACTCTATCTGGTATTCAACGGTACGCTGCACTGGAGCGACTTTTTCTGGCCTTTCGCCCTCCCCACGCTGGCGGGCAATATCGTTGGCGGCACGTTTATCTTTGCTCTCATGAGCCACGCGCAAATTCGCAACGACATGAGTACCAAACGCAAGCAAGAGGCGCGGTTACGGTCGATGCATGATGCCAAAGAACACAAACATGAGGAAAAACAGCACTAAATGGCGACTGTTTAACCAGTCAGGCGGCACCGCACTTACCCCAGCGGGCAAAAAACGCTATACTCGTGCCGCTTCGTCCCCTTAGTTAAATGGATATAACGAGCCCCTCCTAAGGGCTAGTTGCAGGTTCGATTCCTGCAGGGGACACCATCGCCCCTCTTCAAAAATCCGCCGATCTGCGCAATGAATATCCAACTCAATCCACAAAAGCGCCGATTCGCCTTTGTGCCTGAACGCTGTTAACGATGTGCGATTACCCAATCTCAGGCAAACAGCGTTCCACGCCATAGCATACATAGAGAAAAAGAAGGAAGGATGGCGGGACGTGGGAGAGATCGGCAGCAACACGGTTAATCGCTGCGCAATGCGGTATGACGATGAGGCCGGTATGCCCTAAAAATGAAAGATTACCGCCAAAGCCTGGCCAATAAGTTCGGCAGCACGGAAATGCCCAGGCTCTGCGCAGTTATCCAGCCCCTCCGCCAACGTCAGGCGGCGGTCAGGACACCGATGAGCAATCTGAACAATAGATAAAAATATCCTCATTAATATCATCAACCCTTCCGGTATCGGCACTTAATATCTGGTCAATATGAAATCGGTCGCTATTGTGAGAGGCTTTATGTCGGGAGCTTATCAGGGCAAATTCTTTATACTTGTTGATGATGATAAAGCTTCGTTTGCCTTTGTGGCTTTCAGGGAAAATTTCCCCATCAACCCCATTTTTTAAAAGATATGCAACATTATTAGCGCCAACGGGCAACGGCGTGATATCACATTGAATTTTATCATTATCGTTACCAATCAACCGTCTCGTTTTTTCCGCGAGGATAAAATCAATTGTTATTTTTGTTACACGATTTAATGAAAGATGATGAATAGCCATATGTCAAACCCTCTCCAGTGAGGCACCGTAAGAGTATATACCTGTTAATATAAAATACCTATTTCTCGATAGATATCACCGGCCGACAAGGCATTGCCTGAAATTAATAGGTACTAATTAAGAAATAGTGAAAACGAATTTCCTGTATGTCGTAAAATGTGGCCGCATCTATTTAACACGTCTCAAACAAGTATTTATATTTTCATACAAAAGCGTTGCCATAAAAACGCAGGACCAGGGATCAACGCCTATCCCATCGCCTTTACCCGCTGCCGGAGCCTCACCTCAATGGCACTCTCCGGCAGCCGTATTGTTACAGTGAATCAAACTGGTAGCTGACCGATAGCCCAACGCCATAGTTACGGCCCGGCGCCGGTTCATAATAGCGTCCGTTGCTCTCGTTGACGATAACAGAGCCGACGTAGCGCTTATCAAACAGGTTATCAACGCGCGTATAGAGGTCGACGGTCCAGTTATCTACCACATATTTATAGCCGGTATTCAGTGCCGTCACCGTATAGGCTGGAGCCTGCTCGCTATTGGCATCGTTGACCTGAATATCGCTCATATAGCGGACTTCAGCGCCAGCGTACCATCCCTCTTCCGGCACCCAGCCAAAGGAGGCATAGGCGCTATTACGTGCAATCCCCGGGATCCGATTGCCGCTCTGAATAGCATCGCCGGCGTTTTCACGGTAGGTCGCATCCAGCAGCGTCCACGCCAGTTTGGCGCGCCAGGCGGGCGCAAATTGCTGATCCCATCCCAGTTCGACCCCGCGGCGGCGCGTCTTGCCCGCGTTCTGATAGGACGTACGGCCATTGTCGCTGGCGGCAACGACAATTTCATTTTTCGTGTCAGTATTGAAGACGCTCAGGCTCGCCATCCCGGTGCCCACCTGCCATTTACTGCCTGCTTCAACGGTGGTGTTAGTGGCCGGTTGCAGAGCAAAGTTAAGCCCGGACTGACCATCGGGACGATAGGACAGCTCGTTAATGGTCGGCGTTTCAAACCCCCTCCCGGCAGAGAGGTAAACGTTCCACTGCGGCGTCATGGCATACTTCAGCGCTGCCGCCGGAAGCCACTTGTGATAGCTCGCTTCGCCGCTATCATCACCATTTTTACCTACAACATAACGATCGTTGGAATCAAACCATACCGAGCTATAGCGCGCCCCGGCGTCCAGCCCCAGGGCTGAGGTGAGCTGCCAGTGCGTTTGAATGTAGGGATCGAGGTTCCACATCAGGTTACGTTCGTTACGTCGCATATCACCTTTGGTGCCGAGATCGTAAACGCCGTTCTGATAAACAAAGTTCTCATAGCCTTTGCGCTGTTCGGTCATCGTCTCGTAATCAAGGCCGGTGGTGATGGCGTAAGGGATAAAACCGCTGTCATCGTGGTGTGTCCAGCGCGTATCAATCCCCTGATACCGACGCGTCAGATCGATAACCCCGCCGGGGTGAGATTCGCTGCGCTGCTGAACGAAATAGGGAATAGACTGATACTGGACCGTTTCACGGATGCCAGCCCAGGTCATCACGCTAAGATCGTCGCGATCGCTGAGCCCCTGCTGATAGCGCAGGCCAGCCTGAGTCTGTTTGACCGTTTTGCGCGTACGGTACTGCTCACCACGCGGCGCCTGGGCTGGGTTGTCCTTCCATTCTGCGCGGGTTAATCCGCCCGGGTCGTCGGCGGTGATATCAACGCTGTTGAGTTGCAGCGTCAGGTTGCCGGTGTCGTTCAGCTTGACGCCCAGTTTCGCATTCAGCAAATTTTTATGCGCGGCGCTATTATCGCGAAAACCATGGGTCGAGAAGCGGCTGCTGGAAACCGTATAATTGACGTCGCCCGCCTGGGTACCATCGCCAGACGCGCCGCTCGCCTTAAGCCCGGTTCGCCAGCTACCAAAACTGCCGTAATAATTGCTGCTTTCAAGGGTCGTCGGCTGGCGGCCGGTTTCGGTTTCGACATTCACCACCCCGCCAGATGCGTTGCCATACAGCGCCGAGAACGGCCCTCGAAGCACGTCAACGTGTTCAATGGAGCCGATATCGATGTTGGATAATTGCCCTTGCCCGTCAGGCATGGTTGCCGGAATACCATCAACGTAGAGCCGCAGACCGCGAATACCGAAAGTCGAACGCGCGCCGAAGCCGCGGATGGACATCTGTAAATCCTGAGCAAAATTCTGTCGGTTTTGGATCTGCAGGCCGGGCACGTCGGCCAAACCCTCCGACAGGTTTATACGCGGTGCGGCATGGCGCATATCATCACCGTAATCAACGGCGACGGCCGCCGGCGTATCCAGCGCGGACAGCCCTCCATCGGCTGCCGCACTGACGATCATGGTTTGTTCTCCAGCAGAGCTGGCGTCTGAAGAGGCCGTTTGCGCGTAGGCGCAGGAAACCGGGGCCAGGGCGACGGCGGTCGCCAGCCGGGAAAGCTGCAGAGTTAATTTCATGTAGACGTATTGCTATCGAAGGGAAAGGAAATCTGGCGAATACCCGCAGGGTATTCGCCAGTGAGTCGGTTACTTGCCGGTATATTCGAAGACGATAATCGAACCTGGATTGCTCAGGTTATGCGTCGGATGGTTAGACTCATCCATCACGTTACCGAAGTTATCGGTCGCCACGAAGAGCTTACGCGTATCCGGGCTGACGACGACCATGCGGTAGCGGTTAGCGGTGTGGAAGTATTTTGCCACATCACCCTGCACGTTTTTCTTATCGGCATTCAGCAGCACGCGATACAGCGAGCCATTTTTCATTGAGCTCACGATAAGCGAGTTGCGCCAGCTTTTAATCACGCCGTCCGCCGGGTAGTAAGTGACGCTGGACGGTGCGATAGTCGGCCAGCAAATATAGGCTGAATCGCCGCTGCAGCTGGCATCGCTGTAGCTGTAGCCCTGACGGACCGTGAAGAAGGTTTTGATCGGCGCTTTAAAGTCGTCGGCTTTCCATTCGGTTTCTTTCTGTACAGGAACCCCGGCTGGAATATGGTTCGGATCCCATTTCAGCGACGGGCAATTTTCTGCTTTGGAATAGTTCGCATAGACGTAAGCCTGATCGTCCTGGAAACCTGCAACGTGCGGCCAACCGTAGTTGCCGCCGGGCTCAAGGATATTCAGCTCATCATCCGATGAAGGCCCCTGCTCGGAGGAATAAAGCGTATTGCCAACGAAGACCAGTCCCTGCGGGTTACGGTGACCATAGGTAAACAGGTGACTTTTAATGCCGTGGATCACCGGGTTATCTTCCGGAATTGAGCCGTCAATATTCAGGCGCAACACTTTACCGGCATAAGCGGAATAGTCTTTATTTTTCAGCTCGGCTTCAGTCGGAATACGCTGGGCATCGATCGGTTTGCAGAAATTAGCGCCCTGATTATGTCCTTGCTCACCAATGGTGTAATAAAGTTTACCGTCAGGTCCAAAACGCAGGCGCCCACCGTTGTGATCGTTTCCTGCCGGGAAGCCGGCGAGAATTTCTTTTTCATTCCCCAGTTTTTGGGTTTTTTCGTCATATTCCAGACGGACAATTTTGGCGTGTTCCTGATCCCCGTCCATATAGGTATAAGCGGTATAGACGTAATTATTGCCGCCGGCTTTCATAAATTCAGGCGATAACGCCAGGCCGAGTACGCCTTCATGCTGCGGGCCAATATGCACACCGCTCAGCGTAATCGCGACTTTTTTCTCACCGGTTTTGGGGTTAATACGATCGATAGCAGCAGCTTTACGTTCAGTGACCCACAGGTAACCATCCGGGCCCCATACCATATCCCACGGCGCATCAAGACCGCTGACCAGCACGTGTGCAGAGAAAGGTTCTGCCGTCTGGACTTCAGGATGTTTAGCTGAGTCGGCGTGCGTCGTTTTCGCTGCATAGGAAACGCCACACAGGGCAATGGATAACGCGACAGCCTGGCTAATGCGTTTTGTTCGAGTATTAAACATTATTCACTCCATACCATATGAAATAATCTCATCATTTCTGAGATTACCGGGATAGAACAACTATTGTCGTCTCGAAATATTTTGTCAAATTATGAAAAGTTTTCTTAAAAGTTATCGTAAGTAACATACTATGGGTAAAATTTAATTTAGCAAAAAACACTGTCAATAAACCCAGTGCTTTATCAATAAACTTAAGGCAAATTAAACCCTCTCACACAAAACCATAGATATTACCTATCATCATTTTTTTCTACTCGATTTTTTTAATGAAGTTGTTTAATTTTTTTTGTGCTTCTTTCACGCATAAAAAATGCCCAAAATGAATATACTTACCAGCAGGCAAAAAAATCGGCGCTATTGTTTTACCTTTGTTTTAATCATTAACATTTTATCAATCTGTCATCTGATACTGAATCATAGCGGCCAACAGCCCTCCCCGCTCTTCTTTTGGCTAAAATTACATCAGCTCCAGCGAATAGCACTCAGCCTATTTCAAAATACTCTGCCGTTTTGTTGAACAATATAATGACTGATGTAACTATTTTCAGTTTAATGCTAATCACGATAATTAATAGAAGATGATGCCTTCGTTTATGGTGTAACAAATAATTACCCAAAATCCTATAAATCACATAATAAAACCATGTTACTCTTACTCGCGTTAAAAACTTGCTGATATAAGTTTCCCCATCGGAGTTTTATTAAATGGATTTTGCCATTAAAAGGATGTACATGCCGTTAATTGTTGCATGCTGCATTTTCACATTTTTAGTTTGCATGCTATTTATTCAGGCAGGCCATATTGTCAGCATAGAAAAAAAGCGTAAGGCGGAGTCCGTTCTGGATTATGCTGAAAGCATCCTGGATGAGGCCCGGTTGGCGGCACAAGAAATGTCCGGACTTGTAGAAAGTACTTGTACTGAGTTAATCAAAAATGAACTGGATAATATTGTTGCAGGCTACCCACATTTGCACTCGATGGTTATTACCGGCCCAAAAGGGATAAGGTGTTCCTCCCTGAGCGGTGAATTTCTACCCGACGCCGCCCACAGAAATACGGCAACTCAAGCCCTTGCTCTGCATACTTTCCATGATCCTGGAAATCGCCATACTCAACCCCTTCTGGTTAAAACATTCCACGGTCACAACGGCATGATATTAGATATCGCCATCAGCGGTATTTTTTTGAAAAATAATCTGAAAACGGATGCTTCAGGATATCCTCTGTATCTTCAGATTGGCGACATGCAGCTTAGCGCCAGCGGCGAGATTTCGCCGGTAAAATCCGTTGGCCACAGCCTGCATCACAGCTCCAGTAAAGAAAGCTCACTATCAATATTCTACAGTTCCGCGCTGGGGCTATCGCTGCTCAGCGCATTATTGATGTTTCCGTTTACGCTATCGGCATCTTTAATACTATCAATACTGTCGGGTTTGGCTTATTACCTGATTATAAAAAAGACAAATACTCCCGGAAATGACCTATTAGCCGCCATTAAAAATGGTGACATAAAAACGTTCTATCAGCCGATAGTCAATGCTGCTGACGGTGAGATTGTGGGTTTTGAAGCACTGTGCCGCTGGTATCACCCGTCAGAAGGTATTATTTCACCGAACCTCTTCATTCCCATGGCCGAAAAAAGCGGGCTGATCGTACGTTTAACGCAATATCAACTCAACCAGATTAGCCGCGATCTCATCACACTTTCGCCGGGCATGAACCGTCCTTTTCATATCAGCGTGAATTTTAGCCAACGCCACTGTGCCGCAGGTACCTTTATTCATGACTGTAAGGCTTTTATACGTAAGATCGCCACCTTCAAAGTAACGCTGATTATTGAAATTACCGAGCGCCATCCCATGCTATTCACCGATGTACAAATGAAAAAATTTGCATGGTTAAAACAAAATGGGGTCCAACTATCGCTGGATGATTTCGGCACCGGTTACTCTAATCTTGAGTATATTTCAGAATTGATACCCGATTATCTGAAAATAGACCGAATGTTCGTAAATTCTATCGGCAGCGGCAATACTGTTCTATTGGACTGCGTGACGGAAATGGTCGACAAGCTCGGTATTAAAGCGATTGCCGAAGGTGTAGAGAATATCAGTCAGGCAAGATATCTCCAGGACCGTGGCGTACAGTATCAGCAAGGTTATTATTGGTATCATCCGATGGATTTTACGACTTTATTGCAAACGCTCTCAGGAAAAACACGTCAACGGTAGACGCCTTCTCTGTGGTGACCCACCGCTGCCATCTTGCCGCCCTATCGGGCGGCAAGGCTGACCGCTTATTTTTGGATCAAATAGCGGATCGTCGGACCATCTTGCTGGATATCCAGCACGGTATAGCCATGGTTGCGAACATCTAGCGGAATATTATTGATCGACTGCGGGCAGTCGCTGACAACTTCCAGAATCTCCCCTTTTTTCAACTGTGGCATCGCTTCCAGCGTTGCCACTGCCGGATACGGGCAGGGCTCACCCACCATATCAAGACGGTAATCCGGTACGATAGTACTCATGCATTCTCCTTCGTCACAACGCCCGTCGCCGTGCGCGTTAACTCACGCCGGAAGAAACGTTTCTCCCAGCCAATAATCAGCAAAAGAGCGGCCAGCAGCAGCGCGTAGGTGACCAGCAGACCGCCCAACGGGCCAAAGGTCGTCAGCAGGTTCACTTTATCCCAATGGGTGGCCAGCGATGGCGCAAGATCGTCCCAGAAATAGGCCAGAATTGTCGACCCGAGGACGTTGCCAAGCCCCACCCACCAGTAGTGCACCTGCCCTTCTACGGCCCGATACATCCAGCCGGTTTCACAGCCACCGGCCAGCACGATGCCGAAACCGAACAGCAGCCCGCCGATGACCGCATTCGGGCCCGCCCACATAATTTTCGGCGCAACGCCGAGCTGGACATAGCTAAAGATACCAATGGCACTCGCCGCCATACCAAAGATGATCGCTTTTGCCATTTGGGTGCGGCCGGTGATCCACAGATCGCGGAAAGCAGAGGTAAAGCAAATTTGCGCACGTTCAATCAGCAGGCCAAACCCCACGCCAAACAGCATGGCCAGCCCAAGCTTCGGATGATCGAACGCGGTCAGCAGCGCCCAGCCCAGCATGCCGATAAACACCAGCATTCCCAGACGAAAGCGGCGACGCGCGCGGTCGGGCTGCTGAGTGAGCGGTGAAGCCGCTGAGACTTTCTGAATATTGACCGGAATACGGAATAGCGGCAGCAGGGTAAAGCGCGCGCCGAACCACGAGCCAAGCGCGGTCGCCAGCGCAAAGAACCAGGCATGAAGCGAGAACTGCGGGATCCCGGTGAAGAAGGCTGCCAGATTACAGCCCATCGCCAGTCGCGCGCCAAAGCCGGCAATCATACCGCCAACAATGGCCTGAAAAATGCGAATACGGCTACGCGGCAAACGCAGCTTGACGTTATTGGCCCACAGCGCCGCCGCAAAACAGCCGCCGAACATGCCCATAATCATCATACCGTCAACGCGGGTTAACGGTGTTCCTTCAAGGCCAATCAGCTTGTAATAACCCCAGGTTTCACTGTGAACGCCAACCAGCTGTAATAGCTGCCCGCCCCAACGCGTAAATTCGCCGGTGACGGCCCAGAATGTGCCGGTAATACCAAAATAGTAGGTTGAGAGAATCCCTGCGGCGATAACCGCCGGGACAGGCGACCAGAATTTGATCAGATATGCCTGTTTAAAGTGTTGCCATGTCATAAATGTGAGCCTCTGAACTCAGAAGGTATATTGTGCGCAGGTGGCGGCACAGAAGCGCTGAATTATAGCGGCTGTCGATGACAGAATAATTGAAAAAACAAGAAAAGGTCGATTCGATCAATTTGAAGAGATACGGGTGAAATAAGCCTTTATTTAAAGGAGTCTTTCACCCGTGCTGATACGTATCGCCAGGGGCCTCTTTACGCGTATGCGCTACGGCTGGCTCGCCTGCCATAATTCAACGCAGTTGCGGCCACGTTTTTTGGCCTGATACAGCGCCTGATCGGCCTGTTGAATCAGACGTTCGTAGTCAGGGTGGCCGGTAAACATCGCCGCACCGATCGACAAAGAGAGCGGAATATCACTGCCGTCGGGGGCAGCAATTTTTGTTTTTTCAACACGGCTACGAATACGCTCTGCGGTACGTAAAGTGTCAATCTGGGTCGCTTCCGTCAGCACGATAACAAACTCATCGCCGCCATAGCGGAAAACGTAATCGTTGCTGCGTACGTTGTCATAAAAGACCTGCGATACTTTGCGTAAAATCTCATCCCCCGTACTGTGCCCCCACGTATCATTGATTTGTTTAAACTTATCAACATCAATAACCAGTACCGACAGCGGAGTGCTAACGCGATTGGCGTGAGAGATTTCGCGCTTAAAAATAGTCGGCATAAAGCGCCGGTTCAGCAGCTTAGTTAATACGTCCACGCCAACTTCATGACGCGAGACTTCTTCAAACAGTTCGCGCAGCAGCGCGATGATTTGCGACACCGAGCTGCGCAGCTGCAATAAGAACTTATTGCGCTGGGCTTTATCATCGATAGGGGGGGTGGCGGCGTTAATCGCATGAATCACACCGTCAAAATCCTGCATCAGACGCGCAATATGCCCGACTTCCGCAATACCGCTAAAATAGTGGCGGCCTTTATGATTAAACCACAGACCAAAATCCGACTGGTTCAACGGCAGGCTGTTCCCCAGGTCGGCATCCAGCACCACCTTGTAGATAATGTCGATTTCCCAGGCCAACAGCGTCGCAATCTGCCGCTCTTTTTCTTCTTCGGCATTTTCCAGCAATGAGAACATGCGGTAATTCTCATCCTCTTTGGCCTGGCTGTTTTCGCTGAAGGAAAAGGTCCGCGACATGACTTCCATCGCCAGGTCGATGCTGTGAATCGAGAAATGATAAATCTGCAGCTTATCTGCCGAAGGCTGTGAACCGTGAATGATGACCGGATAGAGAATTTTCTTTAATACCCGAAAACCCATTTCAACCACTTCCACCGGAATACCGATGCGGGCATGCACTTCTGCCACCGCGTGCTGCATCTTCAGCAGGCGATCGATATCCGCCACTTCGCAGGACAGAACTTCCACAATCCATTTTTCCAGCGCGCGTTTTAGCTGCCGCTCTACCTGCTCGTTACTCAGAAACTCTTCGGCATGAGGGTCGATCAGCACCGTTTTATAGAATTCGGCGCTCAGCGCCTGCGCGCTGTCGGCCGCGATCTCTGCCGCCTGCTGTCGAATGTGAGGTTCAGTTTGCTCAAGCAGCAATAGCCACTCGCTTTTCATTCTTTGTAGATACATCTGCACGGGCAACATCCTCACAATATAAAATCATTAACAATCGAATAACTTGTTCAACAACTATGGCCTGAGTTGCGATAAGACACAAGATGCTACGCCGCAGACTCCCCCTTCACTTGCTCGCCGCGTTCTGGCAATCTGGCCGCCTTGCGACTTCGCAGATTCATCAATAAGGCCACGCCGAATGAAACAGATTACCCGCGACGATATGCACCAACAAAGCGCCGCCGCCGCACAGTCACCTCGCCTGCGTGCGCATCGCAATTTCCACCCGCAGCTGAGCGACCCCGTACAACGGCTGGCCATCGCCATGGAGCCAGGAACCTACGTGCGCCCGCACCGCCATCCGCATACCTTTGAACTGCTGCTGCCACTGAGCGGACGGTTCGTGGTGCTTAATTTTGATGACCAGGGTACGGTGACTGAGCGCGCGGTGCTGGGCGAATCCTGTACGGTGCTGGAAATGGCGCCCGGCACCTGGCATGCGGTGCTGTCGCTGGATAACGGTGGGATCATTTTTGAAGTCAAACAAGGGGCTTATCAGCCCGTCGCCGAAGAAGACTACGCGCCATGGGCTCCGGCGGAAGGAGAAGCCGGTACGGCAGAGCTGATGGCGTGGTATGCGCAGGCGCAAATTGGCGATCGCCGCGCGGCGAGCTAACCGTCGGCCAAAAAAGCCCGCGAGCGCTCGCGGGCTAATCATTCAGTCAACCTCGTTCAGCGCAGACCCAGATGTTCTCTATTTCTTTGCTGAATATACTCTTCCGTAGCGGCCAAGCCATTAATGCGGCCAAACGCAGCCAGCAGATAGACCACCGCTGATTGCTGTAACGTCATTTTGTCCCGCTCGTCTACCACACCGCTCGCCAGGCTCCACGTGCTGGCCGCCTGCTGGCAAAGCGTGCTGACGGACTCCGGAGACAAATATTTTCGTTCATCAATCTCTTGTAATAACCTGCGAAATGCCGCGTCACGCTGGGCCTCCTCGCCGTGGTCGAAAATGATATCCATAATAGCATCCATCATGATGCGCAACTCTTCAGCGTAAATAGTCATAGCGTTCTCGATACGGCAGCACAGTCAACCTTTATAGAAACCGGCGAAGTGGTTTCAATGGTGGTGGGGCCATTGAGAGTGATGGTAGCGACCTCATTAGCATTATTTACCGGAGCGTTCGCACGCCCCCTATTCCTGCTGCTTTGATATTGGTCTGATGGTTTACCGTCACGTTATTATCTCTGCCGGCACGTTCCCGACCAGGGTTAATACCGTCGGCTAACCAGCCTGAAGTATTAACGGTCAGATCGTTAAATTTATCGTTTTCGCTAATCAAATACAGACTCCCGTTTTTCAGCCCACCTGAAGCTCCCCCTGTCGCCCTGGTGGTAATAATTGCCTTATCGTACGTAGCGGGTAAAATCCTGACCGTTACCGTTTACAGAGCCGTAGTAATAAACTGCATAGTTCGCATTGAACGTATTCTCTTGCACGGGGCTGCAAACGCTAAAATCCGGCAACATGCGTATTCAACCGCTTTATGCATTAATATTTAACTGTAGGCCCTTCTCACGGCAAAGTGATAACAATGAAAAGGGCCATCAATCAGTTTAAAATCGCTTATAACGAATGTGAGAATCGGAAAAGGGTATTGATATCGGCCCCCATTTTCTTTTCCGCACGGCGCTTTGCAGCATAGATAGTACGAATATCGACATTGAGTTCATCAGCCAGTTGCAGACAACCGTCTCCGGAAATCAATGCGCTTAAGACAGCAAACTCCAGTTCAGAGAGTGACTCTCCGCCAAAGAAGGCGTCGCGCTGATAGATAAATCTCTTTTTTAACTTTTCACAGGCCAGCGTCAGCCGATCTTGCTGATAGATAACAAGAAAAATATCTTTAGAATGCTTAAACCAGTAATTAGCCAATGGTTTAAGGTATTTATCACAAACGATAACAATTTTTAATTTCGTTTCAATTAAATAATCTATCCAACGTTCGTTAGTAAAAAAGCGCAAATGGCTGATAGAAAAATCGACAAAAATACAGCCTAAATATAGATTATTATAATTTTGTTTGAGGAGCCCCTCCATAATCCCCAGAGAAAAATAGCCACTCCCTTCTGGCCAGGTACAAAAACAATAGTCCTGGCAAAACGAAACGCGCAATGAGGCATTTGGTTTTAATTCACATTGAGAAGGGCAACTCATACAGTTGATTCTTCCGTAATCATAAATTAGTGACTTCATTGTCCCCCTCCTTATCCATGATCGAATAATTTCACTGCCATAAAATGATGTCAATATTCTTTTGGAGGCCCAATAACTCTATTGGCCGGATTAAAACAATATTCTTACAAGCCATCCAAAGGGTGGAAAAACAACCATGCGGAAATAAAGAGGAAAAACAGTGGAAGAATAACTTCCGGCGGAAACAATGAGAAAACTGCGAATGTAAATCAGATAATTACAATAAAAAGAATGAGTCATGTGACTAATCACAATGAAGACTATTCAAAATAAAATAATTTACTTCCATTACTTTGCGGATTTGTTTTTTGGGGGAGGTAATACTTTTGACTTAAAAAGGTCTTAAGGCCATCGAAAAGAATGATATTAATAATCATACAAAAAGCTGAAGATGTATATCAAGAAAAGCTTTTACGGATATATAAATAGAAAGTGGGGCACCGTAGCGCCCCATTATTGAGAGTTACAGCCCTTCGGCGATGATTCTCGCCGCTGAAGCCAGCACATCGCGGCGGCTCTCTGCGTTCTGTTGCGGCTGGGTAAAATAGGTCACCAGAACCAGCGGCGCACGACCCTGCGGCCAGATCACCGCAATATCATTGGTGGTGCCGTAGTCGCCGCTGCCGGTCTTATCACCTGCAGTCCACGACGTCGGTAAGCCGGCCCGAATGCTGGCTGCGCCGGTCGTATTGCCTTTGAGCCACGTCACCAACTGCGCCCGCTGGGTTTCGCCCAGCGCATGACCCAGCGTAAGCTGACGCAACGTCTGTGCCATCGCCCGCGGCGTGGTGGTGTCTCTCGGGTCGCCGGGAATGGCGGTATTCAGCGTAGGTTCAGTGCGATCCAGACGAAACGTCTCATCGCCGATCGCGCGGGCAAAAGCCGTCACGCCTCCCGGGCCACCGAGCTGGGCAATCAATTTGTTCATGGCGGTATTGTCGCTGTACTGCAACGCGGCCGCGCTCAGCTCTGCCAGCGTCATTGTGCCGTTGACGTGTTTTTCGGCAATCGGATTGTAGTTAACCAGATCGGCAGGCTTGATCTCGACAGGCTGATTAAGCAGCTGCTTTTGCGTTTCACTCTGCTTAAGCACCGCCGCGGCCGCCATAACTTTACTGGTACTGCACATTGGAAAGCGTTCATCACCGCGATAAAGCACCTGCGTATTATCTGCGGTATCGATGAGCGCGACGCCCAGCCGCCCTCCGCTGCTTTTCTCCAGCGCCGCCAGCTTTTGCTGCACCGCACTCGTCTGCGCATAAAGCGGCGCGCTGCCCAGCAGCAGCGGAATGCACGCCGCCGCCGCGAACATCATCCGTTGCACTCTCTTTGTCACCATCTCAAACTCCCAATACGGTCAATCCGTGTTACATCAGTATTCATTAAAAGGTCGAACTGAAAAGCAAAACGCCGCGATTTTTCTGTCGCGCCTCGCCGTGAATCACTCGGGCACGCGAGATGACAGCTAAAACGACGAGCGCAGGATGATAACCCACCGTTAAGGAAACAGCAGAAACGTATTTTCGGATTATCGCCAGAAAAATAGACGTAAAATCAATGTGGTTAAAGACCCAAAAGACGCGTCGCCAGAACGAAATTTATTACCGTATGAAATTAAAGTGTCGCCGAATCACGACAGTCGTAAGTAACTAAAAATTAATAAAAAAATCCCTCTTGTTTCCCTCATTTTTTAGGCGTACATTAGCGCCATCTGGAGCACAACAGCACAGAATTCTGAGGTGATGCCAACCGCGAAAGACGTCAGTTTTTTTCGTCGGTTGTTACCAACTCGCAGTAACACCACCGTTCATGAATGCGTAGAAACCGAATACGCGGAGAGATGAGTCGTGAAATATTTCTTTATGGGCATTTCCTTTATGGTCATCGTTTTTGCCGGTACATTTGCCCTGATGATCTAGCTGATAAAAATGCAAAAAAAACAGGAGCCATTCGGCTCCTGTTTGCATTTCTACGAACGGGAAATTACCCGGCAGGCTTATGCTCTGACGGCAGCAGGCCGTCGGCGCGGAACATGGCTTTAATCCCACGAACGGCCTGTCGAATACGGTCGCGATTCTCTATCAAAGCAAAGCGCACGTGAGTGTCACCGTAGTCGCCAAAACCGATACCCGGCGAAACGCACACTTTGGCCTCTTGCAGCAGCTTCTTCGCAAACTCCAGCGATCCCATCGCCGCATACTGATCGGGAATTTTAGCCCAAACGTACATCGACGCCTTCGGCATCTCCACCATCCAGCCCGCTTCATGTAGCCCTTTCACCAGCACGTCACGGCGACGCTTATACTGTGCGGCAATATCGCGCACGCACTGCTGATCCCCTTCTAACGCGGCAATTGCCGCCACCTGCAGCGGGGTAAAGGTACCGTAGTCGTGATAGCTCTTAATCCGCGCCAGCGCGTTGACCAGCGTTTTATTACCCACCATAAAGCCGATGCGCCAGCCCGCCATGTTATAGCTTTTCGACAGCGTAAAGAACTCGACCGCAACGTCGCGTGCGCCCGGTACCTGCATGATTGACGGTGCCTTCCAGCCGTCGTACACGATATCAGCGTAGGCCAGGTCGTGAACGACCAGCACGTCGTAACGCTTCGCCAGCGCCACAACCTTCTCAAAAAACTCGAGCTCAACGCACTGGGCGGTAGGATTGGACGGGAAGCCCAGGATCATCATCTTTGGCTTCGGATAGCTTTCACGAATTGCGCGCTCAAGCTCGTTGAAAAAGTCGACGCCTTCCACCAGCGGCACGGAGCGTACCTGAGCGCCGGCGATCACCGCGCCGTAAATATGAATCGGGTAGCTGGGATTCGGGACCAGAACCGTATCGCCATGATCGAGGGTTGCCAGCATCAGGTGCGCCAGCCCCTCTTTTGAACCAATGGTGACGATCGCTTCACTTTCCGGGTCAATCTCCACGTCATAGCGTTCCTGGTACCAGCGTGAAATAGCGCGACGCAGGCGCGGGATGCCGCGTGAAGTGGAATAGCCGTGCGTATCAGGGCGCTGGGCCACGGTGCACAGCTTTTCGACAATGTGCGGCGGCGTGGCGCCGTCCGGGTTCCCCATGCTGAAATCGATAATATCTTCGCCGCGCCGACGCGCAGCCATCTTCAGTTCAGCGGTAATGTTAAAAACGTACGGGGGTAAGCGATCGATACGCGTGAAACGGCGTTCAGGACTGGATTCAGCCATAGGTTCCTCAGGATTACGTTAGCGCCCGAACCGTTCGAGCGACGCTGCCACCGATGTGGCATGAACAGAAAATAACCTGAATAAAATGGCCCTGTCGAGGGGGTAAGTAAAAAAATGTTACGCGATATAAAAGGGGAACGCTTTGAAACAGAATACTTTCAATCGCGGCGGGTATCGCTCAAAACAGAACAAAATAATAACAATATGTTTTCCATTGTTTTTCTTTTCTCGCGCGTAACGCAGGCAAAATTTCGCGATCTCTTCTCGTTGAATGCCTTTGGCTATCAATCCCCTTTTAAAATTAAGGTTTATCCCTATTCTGCGTACCGCTGGTCATCTGCCGCCGGGTTACTTATCATAAGATTTTACTGAAATCATTCGGCGCCCCCATGCACGAAATATTCGATATGCTGCTCGCGGTCTACGATCGGGCCGCGTTAATGCTGATTTGCCTTTTTTTCCTGATCCGCATCCGTCTGTTCCGCGAACTGCTGCACAAAACCGCCCACACGCCGAAAGAGCTGCTGGCGGTCACGGTCATTTTCTCGCTGTTCGCTATTTTCAGCACCTGGTCCGGCGTGCCGGTGGAGGGCTCGCTGGTTAACGTGCGCATCATTGCGGTCATGTCGGGCGGGATCCTTTTCGGCCCGTGGGTTGGCGCTATCGTGGGGGTGATTGCCGGGATCCACCGCTACATGATTGACGCCGGCGGCGTCACCGCCGTGCCGTGTTTTATCACCAGTATTATTGCCGGGATCCTGTCGGGGCTGATTAACCGCCGGGTGCCAAAAGAGCTGCACTGGAAGGTGGGGATTCTGGGCGGTATGCTGTGCGAAACGCTGACCATGATTCTGGTTATCGTATGGGCTCCGAGCATCGCGCTCGGCGTCGATATTGTGTCGAAAATCGGCATTCCGATGATCGCCGGCAGCGTCTGTATCGGCTTTATCGTCCTGCTGGTGCAGAGCGTTGAGGGTGAAAAAGAAGCCAGCGCCGCACGCCAGGCCAAGCTAGCGCTGGATATTGCGAACAAAACGCTGCCGCTGTTTCGCCAGATCAACAGCGATACCCTACGGCAGATTTGCGACATCATTCGCCAGGATATCCACGCCGATGCGGTGGCCATCACCAATACCGAACGGGTGCTGGCCTACGTGGGCGTGGGGGAAGATAACTACCACAACAACGACGACTCCATCAGCCCGACCACCCGCCAGGCGATTAACAGCGGTGAAATCGTGATTAAAAACAACGATGAAGCCTACCGCACGCCGGAAATTCACTCGATGCTGGTGATTCCGTTATCGGAGAAAGGCGTCATCACCGGGACGCTCAAAATCTACTACTGCCACGCGCACCAGATCACTTCATCGTTACAGGAGATGGCCATCGGCCTGTCGCAAATTATTTCCACCCAGCTTGAAGTGTCGCGCGCCGAGCAGCTACGCGAAATGGCAAATAAGGCAGAGCTGCGCGCGCTGCAAAGCAAGATTAATCCTCATTTCCTGTTTAACGCGCTGAACGCCATTTCGTCATCTATCCGCCTCAATCCGGACACCGCAAGGCAGCTGATTTTTAATCTGTCGCGCTATCTGCGCTATAACATTGAATTAAAAGACGATGAGCAGATTGATATTCGCCGCGAGCTGTACCAGATAAAGGACTATATCGCCATTGAGCAGGCCCGCTTCGGCGATAAGCTGACGGTTATCTACGATATTGACGACGAAGTGAACTGTCTGATCCCCAGTCTGCTGATCCAGCCGCTGGTGGAAAATGCCATCGTACACGGTATCCAGCGCAGCAAAGGCAAAGGCGTCGTGACTATCAGCATCACCGAGTCCGGCAACCGCGTGCGTATCAGCGTGCGTGATACCGGCCCGGGTATTGACCCGATGGTCGTGGCGCGCGTGGAAGCCAACGAAATGCCGGGCAATAAAATCGGCCTGCTTAACGTCCATCACCGGGTCAAGCTGCTGTACGGCGAAGGGCTGCACATTCGCCGCCTCGACCCGGGAACGGAAATTGCGTTCTATATTCCTAACCAGCGCACGCCCGTCCCGGCGGCCGCCACATTACTGCCCTAACGCGGAGGACATATGAAAGTCATCATTGTGGAAGATGAATTCCTGGCGCAACAGGAGCTGACCTGGCTGATTCAACAGCACAGCCAGATGGAGATAGTCGGGACCTTTGACGACGGCCTGGACGTGCTGAAGTTCTTGCAGCACAACAAAGTGGACGCCATTTTTCTCGACATCAACATTCCCTCTCTGGACGGCGTGCTGCTGGCGCAGAACATCAACCAGTTTGCCCACAAGCCGTTTATTGTGTTTATTACCGCGTGGAAGGAACACGCGGTAGAGGCCTTCGAGCTGGAGGCATTCGACTATATTCTCAAACCGTATCAGGAGTCGCGCATCGTTAGCATGCTGCAAAAGCTGGAATCGGCCTGGCAGCAGCAGGCGGGCAGCAGTCTCAACACGGGCAGCGCGGCGCGCGAAAATGACACCATCAACCTGATTAAAGATGAGCGCATCATCGTGACGCCGATTAACGACATTTATTACGCCGAAGCGCACGAGAAAATGACCTTTGTCTACACCAAGCGCGAGTCATACGTGATGCCGATGAACATCACCGAATTTTGCAGCAAGTTGCCGGGCAGCCATTTCTTTCGCTGCCACCGCTCATTCTGCGTGAATCTGAATAAAATTCGCGAAATAGAGCCGTGGTTTAATAACACCTACATTCTGCGCCTGCGCGATCTGGAGTTCCAGGTGCCGGTCAGCCGCAGCAAGGTGAAAGAGTTCCGGCAGATAATGCATCTGTAGTGCCCAAGTTGCCGCTAAAGCAGGGGTATGCGCGTCAAAAATTAGGGAGCGAACGAATGAAAATCTCACTTAAACTTGAGGATGGCAGCACGCAGGCACTGGATGTCGCCACCGTGACAATAACCCTCAGCAACGGCGAAACGTTGGATATCAGCGCCGAAAATAGCCGACGCCCGGCGCATCTTTGCGAGGGGATTACCGTCTGGGGAGGAAAAATGCCAACAGAGCAGGATTCGCTTGAGGAGCTGAAAGCGTCAACGCGCGCGCTGGGTATTTACCCGCTGGCCGCCAACACGCTGCACCTGTTTCCGCTCAAAAAATAGCGCCGGCTGGCGCACGCGTATCACCCCGCGTGCGCCGCACGGCGGCGGGATTACAGCACCTGGCCCAGGGTCTGGCGCAGATGCGCGCCGGAACCCAGCAGGCCCGGATTATCATGCACAATCAGGTATACCGGGATCGGATGCACATAATCTTTGAAACGACCTTTGTCCTCAAACCCGCCGCGGAAACCGGAGGCTTTAAAGAACTCCAGGAAACGCGGCACGATACCGCCCGCGATGTATACGCCGCCAAAGGTGCCCAGCGTTAACGCCAGGTTACCGCCGAAGCGCCCCATGATGACGCAGAACAGCGACAGCGCGCGACGGCAGTCGGTGCAGCTATCGGCGAGCGCGCGTTCGGTAATGTCTTTCGGCTGATAGTTTTCCGGCAGTCGGTTATCAGACTTCACGATGGCCCGGTACAGATTCACCAGCCCCGGTCCAGAGAGCACGCGCTCGGCGGAGACGTGGCCAATTTCTTCGCGCAGCACTTCGAGGATAATCCCCTCTTCTTCGCTGTTTGGCGAAAAATCAACGTGCCCACCTTCACCCGGCAGGCTCACCCAGCGCTTATCGACATGCACCAGATGCGCAACGCCAAGCCCGGTGCCCGCGCCGTACACGGCAATAGGCTTGCCTTCTACCGGCTCGCTGCCGCCGAACTGGATCAGATGCTCTTTTTTCAGCATCGGGATTGCCATCGACACTGCGGTAAAATCATTGATGATTTCCAGATGCGCAAACCCGAGGTTCTTTTTCATCTCGGCGATAGAGAATTGCCAGGTATGGTTGGTCATCGCCACCCAGTCACCGGTGATAGGGCAGGCAATCGCGATACAGCCGTCTTCGACCGACACGTTATGCTCGTCGAGATAGACGCGGACAACGGCTTCCAGGCTGGGGTAATCCAGGCCGGAATAGGTCTTCGCCTGAGAAATCTCTCCGCTGGCAACATCGCACAATGCCAGACGCGCATTGGTGCCCCCCACATCCCCCACTAAAGCAAACTTTGTCATTCCGTTACGGCTCCGCTAAAGTCAGAATAAATCTTTGCCACACTGTAAATTCAAGGCGCGTTAACAACAACGACGTTTGCGTGAGCGCCCCTGGATTATCGATCCAGGTCACATTTTTTGCGTATTTTTTAGCAGGTATAGAACGGGATAATCTGTAGGGCCGTATCGTTTCAGCCTCATTTACACTGAACGTCAACGGCGGACAATGCAAAGTCGTCCCAGCATTTAGCCAAAAGGATATAAACATGCTCCACCCGCGAGCCCGAACGATGTTGCTGCTCTCCATCCCTGCGGTCTTGATTGGCATCGCCTCCAGCCTGATTCTGATAGTGGTGATGAAAATCGCTGCACTGCTCCAGCAGGTGCTGTGGAGCAGCCTGCCCACCGCCTTCGGCATGGACATAACCTCGCCGCTATGGATTATCCTGATGCTAACGCTCACCGGCGTCGCCGTGGGGCTGGTCATTCGCTATAGTCCGGGCCATGCCGGTCCGGATCCGGCCTGCGAGCCGCTGATCGGCGCTGCCGTACCCGCAGCGCACCTGCCCGGGCTGCTGATCGCCCTGATCCTCGGCCTGGCCGGCGGCGTGAGCCTGGGGCCAGAGCATCCGATTATGTCAGTCAATATTGCGCTGGCCGTGACGCTGGGAGCGCGCTTTTTCCCACGGGTCAGCTCGCTCGACTGGACGATTCTCGCCGCCGCCGGAACCATCGGCGCGCTGTTCGGCACGCCGGTCGCCGCAGCGCTGATCTTCTCTCAGACCCTCACCAGCAGCAACGATGCTCCGCTATGGGATCGCCTTTTTGCCCCACTGCTGGCCGCGGCCGCCGGGGCATTGACCACCGGCCTGTTTTTCCAACCGCATTTTTCGCTCGCCATTGAGCACTATCAGACGATGCGCATCGTCGATATCTTCAGCGGCGCGATTGTCACCCTCTTTGCTATCGCCATCGGTATGGTCGCGGTCTGGTGTCTGCCGCATCTCCACGCCCTGATGCATCGCCTGAAGCATCCGGTGCTCATCCTCGGGGCGGGCGGTTTACTTTTGGGGGTCATTGGCACTCTCGGCGGCCCTATCACGTTGTTTAAAGGGCTGGATGAAATGCAGCGCCTGACGGGCGGGATGGACTTTGACGCGGGCGACTACCTGCTGTTCGCCCTGTGTAAACTGGCTGCGCTGGTGGTGGCTGCCGCCTGTGGCTTCCGCGGCGGGCGTATCTTCCCGGCGGTCTTTGTTGCCGTCGCGCTGGGCTTGATGCTGCACGCGCACGTTGAAGCCGTACCGGCGGCCATTACCGTCTCGTGCGCCATTCTTGGGCTGGTGCTGGTAGTGACGCGCGATGCCTGGCTCAGCCTGTTTATGGCCGCCGTGGTGGTACCGGACACCACCCTGCTGCCGCTGCTGTGTATCGTGATGCTCCCCGCCTGGCTGCTGCTGGCGGGGAAACCCACAATGATGGTACCGCGCAGACGCAAAGATTAACGGCCGCTGTTGCGCGCTTCCAGCGCGTCGGTGACCGCTTTGAGCAGCGGCGGGATGTCCATTTTAGGCAGCATCACCTCCAGCAGCGTCAGCCTGTCGCCGTGTGCAGCGCGCGTCAGCGCATCATTTAGCTGCGTCACGTTGCTCACCTTCGCGCATTCGGCCTGGCAGTCGAGGTTAAGCGCCTGCGGCAACTGGGTCCAGTTCCACAGGCTGATATCGTTATACCGCTGTTCCGGCCCGTGGATCGCCCGCTCGACGGTGTAGCCTTCGTTATTCAACAGCAGAATCAGCGGCCGCTGGCCGTCGCGCAGCATGGAACTCAGCTCCTGGACGGTGAGCTGCGCCGCGCCGTCGCCCACCACCAGCACCACGCGCCTTTTCGGCCGCGCCGTTTGCGCGCCAAATGCGGCGGGCAGCGTAAACCCAATCGATCCCCACAGCGGCTGCACAATGACGCTAGCGCCCACCGGCAACGTCAGCGCAGCGATGCCAAAGGCCGCCGTTCCTTGGTCACCCAACAGAATATCGTGCGGCTGAAGGTGTTTTTGCAGCGTTTGCCAGAAACGGCGCTGGGTTAAGGCGCCGCTCTCCTGCGCCACGGGCGCTGATGCCCGCAACGGAGAGGTTTGCCATGGCGCGAGCGTATCGCTCAACGTCATCAGCGCCTTCATCGCCGACAGCATCCCGATACCGCTAAACCAGCGCTGGCCCACTCGCGCGGCAAACGGCTGTATTTCAATCGATTTTTCGACTGCAATTCGGTGAGTAAACCCGGCGGTAATGGTGTCGGTAAAACAGGTGCCGATGCAAAGGATCGCCTCCGCATCCTCAATCGCTTCGCGGGTCTGCGGCAGGCTTGCTCCGCCGCTATACGTACCCACAAATCCCGGCTGCTGTTCGTTAAACAGCCCCTTCCCCATCAGCAACGTAGCGTGCGGAATCGGCCGCGCGGCCATCCACTGGTTGAGCATCGGCTGAAGCCCAAAGCGCAGCGCCAGCACATCCGCCAGTAACGAGACCCGCTGACGCCCTTCCAGCAGCTTGCGTGCGTAATCGACAAACGCGCTTAACTGCGCCGGATCCGGCTCCGCCACCGCCGCGCTGAGAGCGTTTACAGGACGCGATGTCGTCAGCGCGGCCACATCGGCAGGCAACAGCAGGTAACCCGGTCGACGCTGCTGAATGACGGCCTGCAGCACGCGGTCGATCTCCTGGCAAGCGTTGCGGGCAGTCAGTACGCCCTGCGCCACGGAAATCGGCGCACTCATCTGGCGGAAGTGGTCAAAATCGCCATCGCCCAGCGTATGGTGCAGGCACTCGCGGCGCTGCTGCGCACCGGTACAGGGTGCCCCCACGATATGCAGCAACGGCACATATTCGGCAAAGCTGCCCGCCACGCCGTTCAGCGCGCTGATTTCCCCTACGCCGTAGGTCGTGAGCAACGCACCGCAGCTCTGCATCCGCGCATAGCCATCGGCGGCGTAGGCGGCATTCAGTTCATTAGTACAGCCCACCCAGCGAAGGGTACGGTGGGCAATGACATGGTCGAGAAACTGGAGATTATAGTCCCCCGGAACGCCAAACAGGTGGTCGACGCCGCAGTCGGCAAGGCGGTCAAGCAGATAATCTGCCACGGTATAGGACGCTGTCATCGTACAACTCCTTCAGCCGGTGATTTCTTTTGAGTATTGAAGAAGTGTTAACCCTGTCCAGTATTGATAAGAAAGTCGTCTGGAAAGCAAATTTTACAGATTTCAGCAGTGTACGAGCTAATGGACATTCGCTAGTGTAAGCGTATACACAAACGGAAATTCCGGAGGACACAATGGTTTATCAGGCAAATCCCGCGCGTTATGAAACCATGACGTTTCAACGCTGCGGTAACAGCGGCCTCAAGCTTCCCGCCGTTTCGCTGGGGCTGTGGCACAATTTCGGCGATGAAACGCGGGTAGAAAACAGCCGTCAGCTACTGCGCCACGCGTTCGATCTTGGCATCACCCATTTTGATCTCGCCAACAACTACGGGCCGCCTCCCGGCTCGGCAGAGAGCAACTTCGGCCGTATTCTGCGCGAAGACTTTCTCCCCTATCGCGACGAGCTGATTATTTCCAGCAAAGCGGGCTACACCATGTGGGAAGGCCCCTACGGTGATTGGGGCTCGCGTAAGTATCTGATTTCAAGCCTCGACCAGAGCCTTAAGCGGATGGGACTTGAGTATGTTGATATTTTCTATCACCACCGCCCGGACCCGGAGACGCCGCTTGTGGAAACCATGCGCGCGCTGGATCATCTCGTTCGCCAGGGGAAAGCGCTGTACGTTGGGCTTTCCAACTACCCAGCGGAACTTGCGCGTCAGGCCATTGCGATCCTGAACGATCTGGGCACGCCGTGCCTTATCCACCAGCCCAAATATTCCATGCTGGAACGCGCCGCGGAAAACGGGCTGCTGACGGTGCTGGAGCAAGAGGGCGTCGGTTGCATTGCGTTCTCACCGCTGGCCGGTGGACAGTTAACCGACCGCTATCTGCACGGCATCCCGGCTGATTCTCGTGCCGCCAGCGGCAGCGTATTCCTTAAGCCAGAACAGCTAACCGACAGCAAGCTCGACGCCGTGCGTCGCCTGAACGCACTGGCGGAAAAACGCGGGCAGAAACTGTCGCAGATGGCGCTGGCATGGGTGCTGCGCCAGCAGGCGGTGACCTCGGTATTGATTGGCGCGAGCAAGGTGGCGCAGCTGGAGGATGCAGTGAATATGCTGGCAAACCGCCATTTCAGCGCTGAAGAGTGCGCAGAAATTGACGCCATTTTGCACAGTATAAAATAACAGCGATTTTAGCAAAAAATGCTCTCTCCTGGCGGTTTAAGAGTTAACCCAATAATTCTGGTGTTTACCGAATTGTAATATTGCGTTAACAGGCCTTTCTGGCCACGATCGTATAGGAGAGAAGTATGTTCAGGTCACTGATTCTGGCGGCAGTGTTGTTAGCATCGGCCCCGATGTTTGCTAATGCTGGTGAAATCACCCTGCTGCCATCCATAAAATTACAAATTGGCGATCGCGATAATTACGGTAACTACTGGGATGGCGGCCGCTGGCGCGATCGTGATTACTGGCATAAGCACTGGTATCGCCACGATAACGGCTGGCACCGCGGCTGGGACAACCGTAAAGCGTACGATCGCGGCTATCGTGACGGCTGGGGCGATCGCGATGACCGTCGCGGCCCGGGGCGCGGACATGGTCACGGCCATGGCCACGGGCACCGTTAATCTGGCAGCCAATCCATGATATCAATGCCGGCGCGGCCCTTCGAGCTGCGTCGGCTTCTCCTCCTCGTCATCGTTACCGTAATGAAATAAACGCCCTTCGGCTCTTTTATGGGCAAATCCTGCGCTTCTTATTTCTCAGCATTTGCCCTTGAGCAAAAAAATCCTGCCAGTATCTTATCGTCAAGATATTTCACGTCAGGATTAACATCATGAATGCTAATTTTAAAAATGAAATTCAGACATTCGGTCGTTCACTTCTGTTACCTATCGCCGTACTCGCGCCCGTTGGAATGATCATGGGAATTAGTTCGGCGCTTGGCCAGAGCTATATGATCGAGAAACTGCCCTTCCTAAATAGCTGCGCGGAATAGTAGATCACTGAAAGGGAACTCAGCCCGGATTGTGCGATCTGATCAATCGCCAAACCAACCAAAATCACCAACCGGACTGAGCGATGCCGATCATAGTACCAATACCCCGTGGCGAACGACGCCTGATGCAGAAAGCTATTCATAAAACGCGTGATAAAAATCATGCCCGCAGACTCACGGCCATGCTGATGCTTCATCGGGGTGAACGGGTCAGCGATGTTGCCAGAACTCTCTGTTGTGCCCGTTCATCCGTTGGTCGCTGGATTAACTGGTTTACGCACTCAGGTATTGAAGGCCTGAAATCCTTACCCGCAGGGCGCTCCCGACGCTGGCCTTTTGAACATATCTGCACCCTGTTACGTGAGCTGATAAAGCATTCTCCCGGCGATTTTGGTTATCAACGTTCACGCTGGAGCACCGAATTACTGGCAATAAAAATCAATGAGATAACCGGTTGCCAGTTACATGCAGGAACCGTTCGCCGCTGGTTGCCATCTGCGGGGCTTGTATGGCGCAGGGCCGCGCCAACTCTGCGTATCCGTGACCCACATAAAGATGAAAAGATGGCGGTAATCCACAAAGCGCTGGATGAATGCAGCGCAGAGCATCCGGTATTTTATGAAGATGAAGTGGATATCCACCTTAATCCTAAAATCGGTGCGGACTGGCAGTTGCGCGGACAGCAGAAACGGGTAGTGACGCCGGGGCAGAACGAAAAATACTATCTGGCCGGCGCACTGCACAGTGGCACGGGTAAAGTCAGCTACGTGGGCGGCAACAGCAAAAGTTCAGCGCTGTTTATCGCTCTGCTGAAGCACCTGAAAGCCACTTACCGGCGGGCGAAAACAATCACGCTGATCGTTGATAACTACATTATCCATAAAAGCCGCGAAACACAGCGCTGGTTGAAAGCAAATCCCAAGTTCAGGGTAATTTACCAGCCGGTTTACTCGCCGTGGGTGAATCATGTGGAACGGCTATGGCAGGCACTTCATGACACGATAACCCGTAATCATCAGTGCCGCTCAATGTGGCAGTTACTGAAAAAGGTCCGCCATTTTATGGAAACCGCCAGCCCATTCCCCGGAGGAAAACATGGTCAGGCAAAAGTGTAGCGGTATTAGGCGCAGCTATTTAGGTAATGATATTTTCAAGGCGGTTTTATCCTCTCTGGGTTTAATCAGCAGCGTCGTTTTTAATAATATCCCATTATTATTTGCGATGGGCGTGGCCTACGGCATGTCAAAAAAAGAAAAGGGAATTGCAGTATTTGCCTCGGTGGTCGCTTATCTGACCCTGCTTATTGCCATGCACGTGCATCTGAAGCTGGCGGGGACGCTGGCGAAAAGCGATCTTTCGTTAGTCGGACAGGGGATGGTGCTGGGCGTACAAACGCTGAAGATCGAAGCGCTGGGCGGCATTATCGCCGGTTTGCTGGCGGCAAAAATTACCGACCGCTTCTACCGTCTGCAGCTTCCGCTCGCGTTTGCCTTCTTCAGCGGTAAAAAATCGGTGGCTATCCTGGCGATCGCCTTCGCGATCCCGGTCGGTCTGATCATTCCGTTTATCTGGGATCTGTTTACCGCAGGTATGCGCGCCGTATCGACCATCATGATGGCCCCGGATATTGGCGCAGGCATCTACATGACGCTAAACCGCCTGCTGATTCCGTTCGGTCTGCATCATGTGCTGAGCTCGACGGTGCGCTTCACCGCGGCCGGTGGCACTTATCTGATTGACGGTCAAACCTACGTTGGCATTTTGCCCGCGATGAATAAGATCCTCTTTGAGCTTGGGCCATCGCATCCAGCCTGGAAAGAGTACATGCCCACCCTCACCAGCTATCTCGCCTCCTCCCAGATGCTGACCACGCTATTCCGCGTGCCGGCTATTGGCCTGGCGATGTATCACATGGCTTATTTTAAGAATAAGAAATTTGCCAAAGGGATGATTCTGACGGTTGTGCTCACGGCCATGCTTGGAAATATCACCGAGCCGCTGGAGTTCTCCTTCCTGTTTATTGCACCGAAGCTGTTTATTGTCTATGCGGTGCTGTGCGGTCTACTCACTATTCCGCTGCAAATGCTGGACGTTTCCATCGGCTATATTCGCGGTACCATTTTTGACTTTGGCATTTTCGGCCTGATGTACGAGAACACACATTGGGTTAGTTTAATTCTCCTGGGCATTGTGAACTTCGTTGTCTTTTATTTCGTGTTCCGCTTTGCGATTAGTAAGTTTGATATTAAAACGCCGGGACGCGAAAGTGAAATTGCTGACAGCACCCTGCTGAATAATAAGGAATACGATAAGGTCGCCGCCATGGTCATTGATGGACTCGGCGGGCGGGACAATATCAAGCGCGTCGAAAACTGCGTTTCTCGTCTGCGTATCGATTTGCAGGATCAAAAGAAAATCAACATGGACGTGCTCAAAGAATCCGGTTCTCTGGGGACCTTTATCCCCTCAAGTAACCATGTCCATGTGGTCTTTGGCCCACACGTTGAATTTGTTCGCAATGCGGTCGACGACCGTCTTGTCGGCGCCAAATAAGCAACCAGGAGGCGAAAATGCGCGCACTGTATGACTCCAAAAGTAAAACGATTGATGACCGTGGAATGAAAACCCTGCTCGGCCAGCAGGCGCGGGTGCAGTCCTGGCTGGACGTCGAAGCCGCGCTGGCGCTGGCGCAGGCCGAGCACGGAATGATTCCCGCCCAGGCGGCGGAGAATATTGCCGCAAACTGTCGTGTCGAGAATATAGACCTGGTCGAAATGGAGCGCCTGCTGCGCGAAATTGGCCACGGCTTCGTGCCGGTGATTAAAGTGCTCGTCAAAGCCTGCGACAGCGAAAGCGGTAAGTATGTCCATTACGGCGTGACCACGCAGAATATTCAGCAAACCGCCCAGCTGTATCTGGCGAAGCAATTTAATGCCGTACTGCAATGCTTTCTCAACGATATTCTGCACAACCTGGCCAGCATGGCCCGCGAACATCACGCCACGCTGATGGCCGGGCGCACCCATGGAAAGCACGCACTGCCCATCACCTGGGGATACAAGGCCGCCGTGTGGATTGACGAGCTGCTGAGCGCGCGGGAGCGTATGCAGGAGGCCGAAAAACGCGTCTTTACCGTGATGATGGGCGGCGCCGTTGGCGCTTTCCATGCGACGGGCGAAACCGGCCGCCGGGTGCAGGAAAGCGTTGCACAAAAGCTCGGAATGCGGGCCATGGCAATCCCTTCTCGCAACTCACGCGTGTATCGCACCGAGTACATCAGCAATCTTTGCCTGCTCGCCACGACCCTGCACAAAATTGCCGAAGAGGTTTATCAGACCTCCAGCGAAGAGTTTGGTGAAGTGTCTGAAGCCTTCACCAAAGGCACCGTGGGCAGCAGCACGATGCCGCAGAAGGTTAATCCGAAACTGGCAAAAGGGATCATCGCCAACGCGCAAAAGCTCTACTCCGTGCATACCTCCTGCCTGTACGTCAGCCCGCGGCCGTTTGAAGCGGACAGTTCGGCCTATTTTATTTTCGACGGAAATATTCAGGAGAGCATGGAATGCATCGCCGAGATAGTGATGCGCGCCGAAGAGCTCACCCGAACGCTGGTCATCAACGCCGATCGTATGCAACAGAACGTACAGCTGACGCACGGCCTGATTAACAGCGAAAAAATCATGATGCATCTGGTCGAAAAGCTGGGTAAAGACGCCGCTCACGAACGCGTATACCAGTTGGCGATGCGCAGCACGCATGAAGGTATCCCCTACGGTGAAGTCCTGCGTCACGATCCGGTCATTCGTCAGAACTTCAGCGATGCGGAGATCGATGCGCTTATTGACCCCGCGCACTACATTGGGCTGTGCTCAGAGATGGCGCTTGAAACCGCCGCGCGCGTACTGGAGGCCAAAGGTGACTGACCCCCTGCTGTCGTTTGCCAGCGAACGCATCGTCACCCCGGATGGGATCCGCGCCGGCTATCTGCACGTCAGCGGCGGAAAAATTGTCGGTATGGATGACGTGCCGCGTGGAGACGTCATCGATTACCGTGACGCTATGCTGATGCCAGGCTTTGTCGATATTCACGTACACGGCTGGGGCCGAGGCTCCTTTGCCTGGAAAGGCGAGACTCGCTCGCTGCGCGCCATGAGCCAGGACCTGGTGCACGCGGGGGTGACCGCCTGGCTTGCCACATCCGCCACCCAGCCGGAAGACTTTTTGCTGACCAGCCTGGCCAACGCCGCGGCCTGGATAGCACAGGCAACGCCCGTTGACGGCGCGGAGGCGGTGGGCATCCACATGGAAGGCCCCTACATTAACCCTAAATTTATCGGTATGCAGCGTCTGGACTGCGTTCAGCCTCCGAGCATTGCCGGTTTTGAACGCTATCAGCAGGCGGCAGGCGGCCATGTGCGCCTGATGACGCTGGCGCCTGAATTGCCCGGAGCGCTGGATCTGATTCGCCATTTGCACCAGGCCGGTGTCACCATCTCAGCTGGCCACACCGACGCGACCTTTGACGAAATTGGCCTGGCCATCGACGCGGGGCTGAATCATTTTACCCATGCATTCAGTGCCATGCGTGGGTTACACCACCGTGAGCCCGGCGTGGTCGGCGCGCTGATGTATTACGAAGACACCTTTGCCGAAGTTGCCAAGCAGAGCGGTATTACCCTACGTCCGGAGGTGTTCGATATTCTCTACCGGCTGAAAAAGGATCGTCGGCTGGTCATGATGAGTGACTGTCTGGGCTACGTCGATTTTCCGGAAGGCTTCGAGTTTCACCACTATTTACGCCAGGAAACCTTTCGCATCCGCCAGCACGCGCTGGAGATCACCAACGACCACGGCTGTACGCGCACGATTCATGCCGAGGACTGGCCGGCCGTTTGTACGCTGGAGATGAGTTTCCTTGATTCGGTGAAGAACGTGGTCAAACGACTGGAGCACGGCTGGGTATCAGCGGCACAGGTTGCCTGCCTCAACCCGGCAATCCTGGCCGGCGTAGCCGACAGAAAGGGCAGCCTTAGCGTCGGTAAGGATGCCGATATTCTGGTGCTGGATGCCGAGGAAACGCTGCGTGAAGTGTGGTGCCGGGGCGTTCGTCAGCCGCAGGTTAAATAAACACATCACCGTACTGTTGCTCGAGAAAGCGCTTCAAAGCCTGCGGGCTCATTCCCTGTACCTGCTGCACGAACGCGTCAGCAGGTATTTTTTTGCGTGCCGGGCTTAATCCCTGCTCACGCAACAGCTGGAAATCATCCTGCGTCAGGTAGAAATTCACTTTCACATACGCCAGCTGAGCATGACGCAAATGGCTGGCAATTTTATTGGTAAACGCAATCAGCAGGTCGAACGGCTGCTGCTGCAGTTGAGCAAGTTCATTGATATTGACGCAGCCGAGAATATCAATGTGAAACCGGGAAAGCAGCACTTCTTTGAAATAGCCGACTTTGCTTTCCGAGGAGTTAGTCACAATGATCACCCGCTTTTTAGCGTCACTAACGACCCGATTCTTTAACTCATGTTTTTTAATGATCAGGACCAGCGTCGCCAGATGAATCGGTGAGAATGACGTCTGCCAGCCGCGCTCAATCTTCTCCAGCGACCGCTGCACGAGGTGCCACAGATCAGGGTAACGACGCTGAACATCATGCAGTTTTTTATCATCAAACCAGAGGTGCAGTTTGTTCTGGATAATGGCCGCGTAGAGAAAATGGTAAATTTCTTCAAACCAGGCATCGTGGTTATATATCGCAGCGTTCAGCCCGCGAGACATGACTTCACAGGCCTGTTTCACATGAGGAATCAGCCGGGAGTCGTACAGCGTAAAGGGCCGCCAGGTAAAGGTTAGCGAGGCAATAAGCATATCCAGCGCGGTATTTTCATTGCGATCGGCCAGCACTCCGTAGGCATAGGTCGTCAAAAAGGTGGTGGCTGAACTATCGGTCATGCGCAGCCCGCGCTTCATTCGCTGCAGCGCGAGGCTAAGGTAAACCAACAAATACTTTCGCCCGTTGTAGCCAAGCCGCGTCATCGGGCTGACCAGCCGCTCATAGTACTCAGCCGCCAGGGTAATTTCATGCGCGCAGCCGTGGAGAAATTGTTCAGCAATGGAGCGGTTGATCGGTTCGTTAGCCTGATGCGCGATCAGCCGGTTTCCCTCACCTATCTCAACGGTTTTGAGAATCGACATGCAGGCAGCCAGGCGCAGGCGAAATTCGTCGCCCACCAGCTGTGACCCTTTGCGCGGAATGCTCAGCAGCGTTAGCCCGCTCTCCTGTACCCGGCTGAGCATCAACGGGTTATCGTTTTTCACCGTCCCTGCGCTAACGTTGAATTTTTTATAGTACTCGTTTTTATTGACGACATCGTTCAGACACAGCGCAACGAAAAGATCCTGGACTCGCTCCTCGCCGGTGGTGAGATAGCGGTTAAAACGTACGCGCTGTAAAAACTGAATATACTCGCTGTAACCAATACGGGTGGTAATGAATGGATTATCAAGGTGAATCTGAACCTCTTCCGGCAGCAGTTCATTCAGCTCTTTCATGGTGCGTTTGAGCGTGGAGAGGGTTTTGCCAAAGCGTAGCACCGCGCGATCGACCGCCAGCGGGCTGTTATCCTGCAGATATTTTAAAAAGGAGAGATCAAAAGAGTTCATTAGCGTTCGCTGCTGTTTGGCGCAAAGCCCAGCTTAGCGAAAAAACCGCTGGCAAACCGTGACCTGTAGCGGGTCACGGTAAGCGGAACGTTAATTAAACAGTGTGCCTATCAGCAGCCAGCCGTTGAGCGCCACCACTACGGCCACAATGGCCCAGCCAATGCGCTTAATCCAGCGGGTATTCACCAGTTCCCCCATCAGCTTGCCGTCGCTGGTAAAAATCAGCAGCGGCACCAGTGCCAGCGCAATACCGAAACTGAGCAGTACCTGACTCATCACCAGAATTCGCGTCGGGTCCAGCCCCATCAGGATGACGATAAACGAAGGTAACATGGTGATGGTCCGTCGGAACCACAGGGGGATGTGGAAGCGAATAAAGCCCTGCATGACAACCTGTCCGGCCAGCGTGCCCACGACCGTAGACGATAAGCCGGCGGCAATCAGGCTAAGACCAAAAATCGTTGCCGCCGCGTGACTCAGCAGGGGTTCCAGCGTTAAATAGGCCTGATCGAGATCGGTAATACCGGTATGCCCGTGGAAGTGGAACGCCGCCGCAGCGGTGGCCATCATCGCCAGATTGACGAAACCAGCGATGGTCATAGCGATGGCAACATCCCAGCGCGTGGCCTGGTAGCGCTCTTTGGCGGTGCCGCCGTGCAGATGCTGAGTCAGCGAGGAATGCAAATAAATCACGTGCGGCATGATGGTCGCCCCCAGCACGCCCGCCGCCAGGTAGACCGCCTCGCCGTTCGGCAGCGATGGCAGAATCATGCCTTTGGCCAGCGGCCCCAGCGCGGGCTGAGAGAAAATCAGCTCCACAATATACGCCGCTGCGACGAACAGCAGCAGACCACCAATCACTTTTTCCAGCGGTTTTTGCCCGCGACGCTGCAGCATCAGAATCAGGAAGGTGGCGATACCGGTCAATACCGCGCCTTGTAAAAGAGAAATGCCGAGGATCAGCTTAAAGCCGATCGCAGCGCCGATAAATTCGGCCAGATCGGTCGCCATGGCGATAATTTCCGCCTGTACCCAGTAAAACCACACGACCGGACGCGGATAATGGTCACGAATCTGCTCTGCGAGGTTTTTGCCGGTCGCAATGCCAAGCTTCGCTGACAGCACCTGAATCAGCATCGCCATCAGGTTTGCCCAGACCACCACCCACAGCAGCTGGTAGCCGAAGCTGGCGCCCGCCTGAATATTGGTCGCAAAGTTACCCGGATCGATATAGCCGATCGCGGCAATAAATGCCGGCCCCATCAGCGCGAGTCGCATACGGCGCGCGGTGCGACAACGATTTGTTTCAATCCGACTGTTTGTCATTCTCTGCCTCAAAAACATAGCCTTTGCTATGTTTTAAGCTAACACAATGAGAATGATTATCAAGTTCATTTGGGAAGGTGATAATGATTACTCTGATAGCCGGAACCAATAGCCAGACTGGAGGTTAGGAAGGTTTGGTATACGCTTTACAAGAGAGTAGTACAACATGGAAACTTTTCATACATTTACTTAACATCACAAAAATGCATAGTTGATCACTAATTTTGAGTTTGCTCACAGGTTCTGAATATAGTGAGAGACAGATCTCGTTTTATTTAACTGTGTTACATAGAATGTGCACGAAAATTTAACCCGCCTCATGTTTGGAGCAAATATGGACCGCGTCTTGCATTTTATTCTCGCGCTCGTGGTGGTTGGGATTCTGGCCCTGCTGGTCAGTTCCAACCGCAAACAGATTCGCATTCGTTACGTTATCCAGCTACTGGTCATTGAAGTGCTGCTGGCATGGTTCTTCCTGAACTCCGATATCGGTCTGGGTTTTGTAAGAGGCTTCTCCGAGATGTTCGAAAAACTTCTCGGCTTTGCTAACGAAGGGACCAACTTCGTCTTTGGTAGCATGAACGACAAAGGTCTGGCGTTCTTCTTCCTGAAGGTCCTGTGCCCTATCGTCTTCATCTCCGCGCTGATCGGTATTCTGCAGCATATCCGCATCCTGCCGATTATCATTCGCGCCATTGGTACCGTGCTGTCTAAAGTCAACGGTATGGGCAAACTGGAGTCGTTCAACGCCGTCAGCTCTCTGATTCTGGGCCAGTCTGAAAACTTCATCGCCTATAAAGACATCCTGGGTAAAATGTCCCGCAACCGCATGTACACCATGGCGGCCACGGCGATGTCTACCGTTTCCATGTCTATCGTTGGCGCCTACATGACCATGCTGGAGCCGAAGTATGTTGTTGCGGCGCTGGTACTGAACATGTTCAGCACCTTTATCGTACTGTCGCTGATCAACCCGTACCGCGTGGATGCCAGCGAAGAAAACATTCAGATGTCCAACCTGCACGAAGGCCAGAGCTTCTTCGAAATGCTGGGTGAATACATTCTGGCAGGCTTCAAAGTTGCGATTATCGTTGCTGCTATGCTGATCGGCTTCATCGCCCTGATCGCCGCCCTGAACGCCCTGTTCGCGACCGTCACCGGTTGGTTCGGCTACAGCATCTCCTTCCAGGGTATTCTGGGCTACATCTTCTATCCGGTTGCCTGGATCATGGGTGTACCGGCTAGCGAATCCCTGCAGGTCGGCAGCATCATGGCCACCAAGCTGGTATCCAACGAATTCGTTGCGATGATGGATCTGCAGAAAATTGCCGCAGACCTCTCTCCGCGCGCGGTGGGCATCATCTCCGTCTTCCTGGTGTCCTTCGCCAACTTCTCTTCCATCGGTATCATTGCGGGTGCGATTAAAGGCCTGAACGAAGAGCAGGGCAACGTGGTGTCCCGCTTCGGCCTGAAGCTGGTTTACGGTTCTACGCTGGTGAGCGTGCTGTCTGCTTCTATCGCCGCGCTGGTGCTGTAACGCGACGCTTGAGCATCACAGGGCCTGTAACGTTGTTACAGGCCCTTTTTTTTGTTTTCAAGCTGCCACAGCGGGCGAGGTTTATCAATCAGGTACCCCTGCATGTAGTGCACGCCAAGGCGCGACAGCAGCGCTTGCTGCTCTTCTGTTTCCACATACTCTGCCACCACCGACAGATTGCGCACCTTCGCCAGCTCGCAAATAGAACGGATGATCATTGCGTCCATCGGGTTATTCAGAACATCACGCACGAAGCAGCCGTCAATCTTGATGATATCGGCTTCCAGACGCTTCAGGCGTTCATAGTTGGCGTAGCCGGTGCCGAAGTCATCAATCGCAATCAGGCAACCAAACTGGCGCAGCTGCTGGATGTTGGCCACGCTAACGTCAGAATTAGAGAAAGCCTGCTCTTCGGTAATCTCAATAATGATGCGCTTCACGTCGACGCGATAGCGGCGGAACAGCGCGATGATTTCAGCCGCGCTGCCCTTCTGCATAAGCGTGTAGGGCATCAAATTTACCGAGAAGCTCATTCCCGGAAGATCGTCGAGCGAGCTGAACAAATACTCGAGCACCTGCATATCGAAGCGCTTGCTGAGGTTGAACTGGGCCAGCACGGGAATAAACTTATCCGGCGTCACAACCCCGCTGGCGTCGACGAGACGGCTTAAAATTTCGTAATACCCTTCCCCCGACGGCTTTCTGATCGGCTGGGCGTAGAGGACAAAGCCGCCCCAGTCCAGCGCGTTTTTAACCCGATTCAACAACACCACCCGTTCGCTATTCTGATCGAAGGCTTCAACGTGGCCGTTATCCAGCTTCAGTATTTGGTTTCCCTCATCGGCCTGCTCCACCAGCCAGCTCAGCTGGCCCAGCAGATGGTGCAAGTTTTTATCCCGGGGATGCACCGGCGACCAGGAAATGGCGTACTCAAGGTTCAGCACCGCATTGTTCCAATGGATTTCCTTGTTACTCAGAAAATCAATCAGATGATTCAGTCGCGCTTTGGTATCCGGGCCGTTCAGCACCAGAAGCAGCTCATTGCCCGGCAGCTGGAACAGCTTTTCTTCATGGCATAAGAGCGGCTGTAAAACCTGAGTAATGCTGCGTTTGCACTGAATACGCATAGTCATGCCATAGTGGCGGCTGAGAAAATCCAGGTTGCCGATATGCAAGCAACAGATGCTGACGGAACCCGCTCGCGGTTTCATCATGTATTCTTCCAGCGCGCGCAGGTTCGGCAGGCCGGTTATCGGATCCTGCATGGCCTGAGCCTGCCACATTGACTGCAGCCTCTGGCTGCGGTGGTATACCTGTAGCAGATAGAGCAGACATACCGTAAAGGAGATCAGCGATGAGAGTATGAAGGCCAGAGAGTACTGGGTCTGTATGCCGTGAAGGAAGTTTTTGTTGTACATCACCAACAGGAAGGCGGACACCGTCCAGGTCAACACAACCAGGGGATAGGCCAACTGGCTGATGCCAAAAGAGAAAAAGATAAATATGGCCGGTACCAGATAACCCGCAAAATAATAGTCGCCGAACGGCGCACACAGGAATACCAACATTCCGACCAGGCTAATAAACCAGCAAGTAATAAATATCCTATTCCTGAGATCGGTATAGCAAACAATATTCCTGCGCCAGAATGATCTGGCATAGCGCGGGTTGAGGCACATTCTGAATGGATAATAAAAAAGGCGTGTAAAAATCAGCGATGCGCAAACCAGCCCTTGTATATCAACGATAGTATAAATAACTGATGTTATATTAAAATAACTGTACATTAATTCCGGGATAAAAATTATCTCGCCGGTAACATACATCAAAATCTTGGCCATTATCGGGGCAGAAAAGCCTAACAAAAAGACATTCAAGCCGATGTTTTTTATAGGAATTCCATGTCTCCACCGACGACCTAGAGAATAGCGTAAAATAAGGCAACAAAGGCAAACTGCGGCCAACTGACAGAATAGCAATGTTAATGAATAAAAAGGGGATAAATGCAGTTGCCAATAGTTAGTAACGGTAAAGCCAAGCGCTAGTGGCGCAATAGCATGGCGACCAAAAAGCATAATCAGGGCAATCATTACGCCTAGTGGTAGCCAGGCCAGATATACAGAATGCCCGTCATAAAATGCGGTTGGGGAGATATATCTGGATAATGGAATAGCCACCAGGCTCATTATCAGAGCCAGGCAGAATTTCCTAAGTGGGGTACTCCTGATGACCGTCATGCGTATCTGCCGATATCCTTTATCGTACGTAGTTTGACTCTTTGAATATTAGGGGCGCGAATTTATTGGCGCAAGCGTAAGCGATGAAATCCTGATCTGTACCGGTCTTTTAAAAGAGGAACGCTGTATTTTTGTGGGTCTTCCCCGATCATGGTGGGAAGGCTCAGAACGCCATATTCAGCTTTCCGTAGTGGAACATCACCCCCAGTTTAAAGCGCTCCCGGTTTCGGTATCCCCTGGCTTTTATCCTCAGCAGCCTGATCTTGCTGTTAAGTGCCTCCGCATTTCCGTTTGAGACACTGTGTCGCATCGCATTCAGGATCCCGTACAGCCTTTTTCCTATCGTTTTCGCGGCATTTTTCATCATGGGAACGTCACTGTTAGCCGCCAGCGCCAACCATCTCTGCCAGTCACTCCGTCTTTCCTCGCTCCATGGCCTGTTCCAGATATCCTTTGCCAGCTCTTTCAGCGCCCAGCACTGGCTCGTCAGCTTCATCTGTGCACGCAGCCACATCAGCTTTTCCTGCCGGGATTCGGTCATCCACTTATCGCTGTACTGCCACAGGAAGCGGGTTCCTTTTGCCTGGTGTCGGCTTTCAACAGGGAGGTGCGGATGTTCATTCTGACGGGTTTTATCAACTACCTCGCCCAGTTGCTTCGCCACATGGAAGCGGTCAAAGGCGATTTTCTCAACCGCACTGGGTAAGTGGATACGCGCTGCTCTTATATAGCCCGCGTTCATGTCCATTGAGAGCGTTTTGATAGCCAGCAACTGCCCATCAGTGAGCGTGCGAAGATAGCCGGCAAGACTCTCTGTGCCGCGATCATCCGTTAAGGCCAGCGCCCGACCATCGCGATCGGAGATCACCGTTATGTAACGATGTCCTTTTTTAAAGGCGACCTCATCCACATTCATATGACGGGCGGATAATGGCTTTTTTATCCGGGCAAGACCTCGCTTAACTGCCCGGGTCATAATGCCGTCAACCGCATTCCAACTGAGCTTAAGTTGCTTCCTGACAGCATCAACGGTGCTGATTTTCAGCCATGAGAGAACGAACGATTCGAATAGCAACGTATACCGGCTTCCGGGGCCAGCCCACGGAACAGGCAACGTCAGGCAGCCATGCTCCGGACACATAATTCGTGGAACATCGGCTTCAACAATAGTGGTGAACTGGCAGGTATCAAGATGGCGCCATTTACGATGACGGTGATCGTGAACAGAACAGGATTTACCGCAGGTCGGACAGGCTAGCCGGGTGTTTTCAGCGATCTCAATAGTGACAGTAACAGAACCGGCATTTTCATCGAGAGAAAGGGACTTTACCTGCCACGGATCGGACAGGTTGAGAATATGAGCGTAGAGGGACTTTTCGTCCATGGCGGTGACCTCTGGCGATTAAATACACCATTATCATGCCTTCAGCCACCACAACAAGGGAAGACCCATTTTTGTACATACGAGAGATAAAAAAAACCCCCGCCATCAGGCGAGGGTTTCAAATTTTGGTGGAGCTAAGCGGGATCGAACCGCTGACCTCTTGCATGCCATGCAAGCGCTCTCCCAGCTGAGCTATAGCCCCACAGTGCCTTTACGTTCCAAAACCTGATGGGAGCAGGATTTGGTGGAGCTAAGCGGGATCGAACCGCTGACCTCTTGCATGCCATGCAAGCGCTCTCCCAGCTGAGCTATAGCCCCAACGTAAAGCTGTCGTGTTGACGGGCGGCATAATATGAATTCCCTCGCACAGTGTCAACGGCAAAATTCGCTAACAGCATCTAACCGCTGAAAAAGCAGACAAACGGGCCGTTTTCCACGCTCGCTCGCAAACAGGAGTTATCCGTGTCACGTTTTCATATAAAACGATGCTATAACATGAACCTGTAATTCCCACACAGCAACTCAGGAAATAGCATGCTCAAGGAACGAATGACGCCGGAGGAGATCGCCCACCTGACGGGCTATAGCCGCCAGACCATCAACAAATGGGTACGAAAAGAAGGCTGGAAAACATCTCCCCGCCCTGGCGTTCAGGGCGGCAAAGCCAGACTTGTACACGTTGACGAGGACGTCGTTGAGTTCATCCATAGCGCTCAGCGCGCCGCAGAGACCACCGCCCCCTACGCAACCGACAATCCTTTCCATACGCTGCTGCTCACGCTGGTAGATGAAATGACCGAGTCGGAACAGAAACAGCTGACCTCGCTGCTGCTTCGGGAAGGGATCAGCGGTTTATTACAACGTTTAGAAATTCGTGGTTAAGCCCTCGTGATGAAAACACTTCCCGCCAAAATGTCGACTGAAGAGCTGGCCGAACGCACCGGTATGACCCGGCAGACCATCAATCGCTGGATTCGTGAACAAGGCTGGCGCACCGAACCGATACCGGGCATTAAAGGCGGCCGCGCGCGGCTGATTTTTATGAGCCAGGAAGTGCGGGACTATCTTGCCAATATTCCCGCACTGCGCCACATGATGGCGACCAACCAGATAGATGAGCCCACGCCCGGCTACAGCGCAAAAGCATCCGAGGTGGTGTGGCAGCAGATTGCCGACGTGCTGCAAAATATGACGCCGGTGGAACAACAGCGTCTGCACCGGCTGCTAGCGCGTGAAGGAATATGCGGATTTCTGTCGCGACTCGGGTTGAGCGACAACGAGACGTAAAAAAAGCGGGTTTCCCCGCTTTTTTTGTGCCCGAAGGTCTCTTACTGCTGGCTTTCACGCTCGGCGATAAAGCCCAGAGCCTTATTGATACGCTCAATACTGCGAGACTGACCGATAGCATGTACGGTCACATCCAGCGCAGGAGACTGGCCAGCCCCGGTGACAGCAACGCGCAGCGGCATGCCTACTTTACCCATCCCCACTTCCAGCTCATCGGCCGTCGCCTGAATGGCATGGTGCACGTTTTCCGCCGTCCACTCGGTGATAGCGGCAATTTTGTCGCGCACCACTTCCAGCGGCTGACGAGCAACCGGACGCAGGTGTTTTTTCGCCGCATCGGCATCAAATTCGCTGAAGTCTTCATAGAAGTAACGGCAGCTCTGCGCCATCTCTTTGAGCGTTTTGCAGCGCTCGCCGAGCAGTTTCACCAGCTCGCACAGCTGCGGGCCAACGCGGGTATCAATATTTTCCTGCTCAATGTGCCACTGCAGATGCGTTGCCACATATTCCGGTGCCAGCGTATTGATATAGTGATGGTTCAGCCACTGCAGTTTTTCGGTGTTAAACGCACTAGCCGATTTGCTAACCGCATTCAGAGAGAAGAATTCAATCATCTCTTCACGGCTGAAGATTTCCTGATCGCCATGGGACCAGCCCAGGCGCACCAGATAGTTCAGCAGCGCTTCCGGCAGGTAGCCGTCATCACGATATTGCATCACGCTTACCGCGCCGTGACGTTTAGACAGTTTTTTGCCGTCGTCGCCGTTGATCATTGAAACATGCGCATACATCGGCACCGGCGCATTCAGCGCTTTAAGGATGTTGATTTGGCGCGGGGTGTTGTTGATATGATCTTCACCACGGATCACGTGGGTGATTTCCATATCCCAGTCATCGACGACAACGCAGAAGTTGTAGGTCGGAGAGCCGTCGGTACGACGGATGATCAGATCGTCCAGTTCCTGGTTGCTGAACTCGATCGGCCCACGGATCTGGTCGTCAAAAATAACAGACCCTTCCTGCGGGTTAGCAAAACGCACGACGCACGGTTCATCAGCGGCATGATGCTCATGACCATGGCGGCAGCGGCCGTCATAACGCGGCTTCTCGCCTTTTGCCATCTGCTCTTCACGCAGGGCGTCCAGACGCTCTTTAGAGCAATAGCATTTATACGCCGTGCCCGCTTCCAGCATTTCGTCAATCACCGCATTGTAGCGATCGAAACGTTTAGTCTGGTAGTACGGGCCTTCATCCCACTCCAGATTCAGCCAGTTCATACCATCCATAATGGCTTCAATGGCTTCCGGGGTTGAGCGCTCAAGATCGGTGTCTTCAATACGCAGCACAAACTCACCGTCGTGGTTACGTGCAAAAAGCCAGGAATAAAGAGCAGTACGAGCACCGCCGACGTGCAGATAGCCGGTCGGGCTAGGCGCGAAGCGAGTTTTGATTTTCATGAAATGGCCTTACGTTTATAAAGATGCCGACAACCGGCAAATCCTGGAAATAAAAGTGGGCAATATTCTATCACTCCCATTCGGTTGTTCCCACCGCAAGCGCATGCTTTGCATTTTTTGCATACAATTCATACAACATAGCGTATTTTGCGATCGCATTGATTAATTTTACGACGAACGAACAAATTCTTTAGAAAAGGCGTTGACTCATTTTCAACTCTCCCTATAATGCGACTCCACACAGCGGGGGTGATTAGCTCAGCTGGGAGAGCACCTCCCTTACAAGGAGGGGGTCGGCGGTTCGATCCCGTCATCACCCACCAACTACTTTATGTAGTCTCCGCCGTGTAAAGCAAGAAATTGAGAAGTGGGTGATTAGCTCAGCTGGGAGAGCACCTCCCTTACAAGGAGGGGGTCGGCGGTTCGATCCCGTCATCACCCACCACTTTCTCGCCAGCTGGATTTCTTGTTAAAATGTGAAGTACCGAAGTGGGTGATTAGCTCAGCTGGGAGAGCACCTCCCTTACAAGGAGGGGGTCGGCGGTTCGATCCCGTCATCACCCACCACTTCGGGTCGTTAGCTCAGTTGGTAGAGCAGTTGACTTTTAATCAATTGGTCGCAGGTTCGAATCCTGCACGACCCACCAATGTAAAAAAGCGCTCTAAAGGCGCTTTTTTGCTATCTGCGATATAAACGATTCGAACCTGCTGCAGGTTCGGTGTTGAGCGCAGCGAAACAACGGAGCCGTTTACGGCGACGGCCCGAAGGGCGAGCGAAGCGAGTCATCCTGCACGACCCACCAATGTAAAAAAGCGCCCTAAAGGCGCTTTTTTGCTATCTGCTATTTACCCGCAATTATCAGCGATTAACAACCTTCCTGCATAAATGTTGCAATCAGCTTGCTCAGCACAGGCGTAACCTGCTGATGCTCATACACCAGGTAGAGATCTGCCGCTATCCGCTCTTCCAGCGGCCGAAACACCACGCCGGGCCAGTTCATTTGTGCATAGCTGTCAGCCATTAATGTAATCCCCATCCCTATGCTGATCATCGCCAGCACCGTTTGCGGTTCGACCACTTCACGAACGATCATTGGGGTAAAGCCCGCTTTCTGACAGACAATCTGCAAAAAGGCCCAATCGGAATGTACCGACGGCAGCGTCACGAAGTACTCATTGCGCAAGGCGTCTAACGGAACGCAATCGCAGGCTGCCAGGAGGTGATCTTCCGGCATAGCCACCAGGAACGATGCTTCATACAGGCGCTGGGCAGAAAAGCGCTCTGGCAATGCCGTCGCCATCCGCCAGATCCCGGCGTCCAGCTCGCGCCTCTCCAGCAGTGCCATTTGCAGCCCCGGCGACTTTTCACGGAATATCACATCAACGTTGGGGTTTTCCTTTAAAAACCGATGCATCATCGGCCGCATTCGCCCCCACATCGCCGTGCCAACCACGCCCAGTTCAATTCGCCCTGCCTCGCCACGACCAATCTTTTCAACCCGTGCCAGCGCCTGATTGGTGCTTTCGATTAAGCGTCGTGACTCCTCCATCAGCACCTTGCCGGCGTGCGTGAGCGCTACGCTGCGAGAATGCCGCACAAACAGTAGCGTACCGAGCTGCTGTTCAAGCTCTTTGATATGAATACTGAGCGGAGGCTGCGACATATTTAAACGCACTGCGGCTCGGCCAAAATGCAGCTCTTCCGCCACGGCGATAAAATAGCGTAATAATTTAAGATCGATACGGTGCTCACGTCCCATCACTATTACGCTCCATAATGGCTATTTGAAGGATTAACTTACCACACCCCTCAGTGAAAAATAAACCTGACGGCCAGATAGCCAAAATACATAAATACAATTGATAAAACACCGGGAAGCACATTTGGCGCAGGAATAGGTAAGCGGCAAAGCGTAAACAGCGCACCAATACCGAACCCAATACCGGATGACATAATAATATCTTTCACAACGATCCCTTGTAGTTAAATAATCGCTGGCGACAATCCTCACCAGCGATGAATTAATTAATGCGCCACCGATGCCGAGGATATTTTCTCCGGCTCGTGTTTATATCTGAAGAAAATAGCGAAGATCACCGCCAGTGCTAATGCGTAGGCAGCAAAGACCAACCAAATGGTTTGCCAATCTTTCACGCCATCGACGGAGAAATAATCTACCGCCATGCCGCTTAAGAGTGACCCCACCCACGCGCCGACACCGTTCACCATGGTCATAAACAGCCCCTGGGCGCTGGCGCGAATATGTGCCCCCACTTCCTGTTCAACAAATACGGAACCGGAAATATTAAAGAAATCGAACGCACAGCCATACACAATCATCGACATCAGCAGCAGAACAAAGCCCATCGGCGACGGGTCGCCAAAGGCAAAAAAGCCAAACCGCAGCGTCCATGCCACCATGCTCATTAGCATGACGGTTTTAATGCCAAAGCGCTTGAGGAAGAACGGAATCGTCAGAATAAACCCGACCTCCGCCATCTGAGAAACTGAAAGCAGGATGGAAGGATACTTAACTACAAAACTGTCGACGAATTCAGGATTACGGGCAAAATCATGCAGGAATGGGTTACCGAACACGTTGGTAATCTGCAGCACCGCGCCCAGCATCATGGCGAATAAAAAGAACAGCGCCATGCGCGGATCTTTAAACAGCACAAACGCATCCAGCCCCAGTTTGCTGGCAAGCGTGGTGGCCACTTTCTTCTCAGCCGTGGGAATTTTCGGCAACGTGAACGCATACAGCGTCAGCAATACCGACGCCCCGGAAGCGATATAAAGCTGCACATTGCTCAGTTCAAGATGTAGCAGGCTGACCGACCACATGGCCACAATAAAACCGAGGGTCCCGAACACGCGAATCGGCGGGAAACGGGTCACCGGATCCAACCCCGCCTGCGCCAGGCAGGAGTACGACACACTATTCGACAGCGCAATGGTCGGCATAAACGCCATCGCGTTAACCAGCATCACCCAGAACATGGTGTCAGCATCGGTGACCGATGCGGCGTAAAACAGCACCCCGGCACACACCAGATGACACAACATATACGCACGTTCCGCACGCAGCCATTTATCGGCAATAATGCCCATAATTCCCGGCATAATAATTGCCGCCAGCCCTTTAGAGCTGTACACCATCCCCACGTTAGCACCGGTAAAATGTAACGTATTGATCATGTAAGAACCCAGGGTAACCAGCCAGCTTCCCCAGATAAAATACTGTAAAAACGACATGATTTTTAAGCGAGACGTAATGTCCATCATCATTTCCTTGTCGTAGCATCAGGCCCCCGAAAGGGCCTTGTCATCGGCTATCAGGCCAGTTTGCGTAAGAAGCCGCAGATAAGATTGATAAAGTTCTGGCGGGACAGTTCGGCAGCGGCCAGCGTCTGCGCGTGTGACAATTTCACATCGCTCAGCCCTTCCGCCATATTAGTAATGGCGGAAACCGCCACCACCTTCAGCCCGCAGTGGCGCGCGGCGATCACTTCCGGCACCACCGACATCCCCACCACATCGCCGCCGATGATTTGCATCATGCGAATTTCAGCCGCCGTTTCAAAATTTGGCCCCGGGTAGGAGACAAACACGCCTTCGCTCAGCGGGAAGCCCTCTTCCTTTGCAACGGTCTGGAGCAACGCGCGATAGTCTGCGTCGTAGGCGTTCGCCAATGAGAAGAATCGTTCACCAAAGCGCTCATCATTTGGCCCCACCATCGGCGTGCCCGGCATGGTGTTGATATGGTCTTTCAGCGCCACCAGCTCGCCTGCCCCCACTTCCGGGCGCAGAGAACCCGCCGCATTGGTGCAAAATAGCAGCTCGCAGCCCAACAGCTTGAACGTACGCACAGCGTCGGTCATGATGCGCATCCCGCGGCCTTCGTAGAAGTGGCCACGCCCCTTCATACACGCCACCGGTACGCCCGCCAGCGTGCCGAGCACCAGTTCTCCCGCGTGGCCATGCACGGTACTCACCGGGAAGCCGGGTAATTTTTCATAAGAAATGGCAACGGCGTCTTCAATTTGCTCAGCCAGTGCCCCTAACCCGGAACCTAATATAAACGCCACTCGCGGCGTAAAGCCCGGCTTGTAACGGTGAATAATATCAACGCAGTACTGTGGGTTATTTGAAAAATGAGGATGGGTCATAACTATCCTTAAACAGTGTGAACAGAACATGAAGTAATTCACTGTTTATAGCGATACTTATATGGAACTAACCAATACTATTTATTCTCACTATCGATAGTAATTTTAAATCAATCGAAACTTATATTCTGCAAGTATTAATTCAGCGTAAAAACGGTATTGGTAATGGGCCAAATTTAACAATACAAATGGCATGTTTTTATTATTCCTAAAAATAGAGAAATTAACAATGAACAATAAACGCATTATTCTTGCCATTACCTCTCTGCTTTTACTTCCCGCCGCGTCTCATGCCGAATTTAAAGGCGGATTCGCCGATATTGGTTTGCATTATCTTGATTGGTCAAACCGAACCACGGAGAAATCGAGTAATAAGTCGCATAAAGATGACTTTGGCTATCTTGAACTGGAAGGCGGCGCCAATTTCAGCTGGGGCGAAATGTACGGTTTCTTCGATTGGGAAAATTTTTATAACAACCGTCACGATAAACCCGGCAGCGAACAGCGCTATACGTTTAAAAACACCAACCGCATTTATCTGGGCGATACCGGGCTGAATCTCTATCTCCACGCCTACGGGACCTATGGCTCACCGAACCGGGTCAATTTCCACGATGATATGTTCCTCTACGGCCTTGGCTACAACTTTACCGGCAACGGTTATTGGTTTAAGCCGTTTATTGCTAAACGCTATACCGATCAGACCTACTACACCGGTGATAATGGCTACGTGGCCGGGTGGGTTGCCGGGTACAGCTTTATGCTCGGCCATGAGAAATTCACCGTCACCAACTGGAACGAATACGAATTTGATCGGGATCCAAGCTATGCGGCCGGTAACGGCGGTAAGGAAGGGCTGAACGGCGCGCTGGCGGTATGGTGGAACGCAACAGCCCATCTGACCACCGGTATTCAATACCGCTACGCGGACGATAAGCTCGGCGAGAGCTGGTATCAGGACGCCATCATCTACTCGGTAAAATTCAATTTCTGATGCTCAAATGCGGGAAGCAATGCTCAAGCTTCCCGCTAGCAGGCCGATATTGGTTATATTTCCCTTTATAAGGCCTCGATCATGACCACTATCAGCACAACTTCCATCGCAGCGCTGAAAGCCACCACCAGCTCCGCCGCGCCGGAAGGTAACGATGCCGCATCGCAGATGGCGCGTATCACCCAACAGATTGTGAAGCTCACCCAGCAGCTAAAAGAAATCGCCGACGGCAGCGGGAGCACCGAAGAAAAACAAAAGCGGGCGGAAATGATTCAGGAGCAGATTACCATGCTGGAAGCACAGCTGGCGCAGCTGCAGCGCCAGCAGGCGGAAAAGGAACAAGAAAAACAGGAAGCCTCTGCCGCCCCCGTCACCGGCATCAATAAGCCCAGCGACGACCGTCAAATCGATATCTATATCTGATACAGCGGCTCCTGAGCGCGGTTATCCATCAGCAGCTGGCTCTGCTCACGCACCACGTCCCACAGCGCCTGGGCGGCCGTCGAGAGCGAGCGATTTTTTCGCCGCGCCAGCATCAGCTGACGCTCTACCCCTGGGGTCAGTCGCTTCACAACCAGCGGGCTCCCCTCAGGTAACGGCAGCGCCAGCGCGGGGATAATGCTAATACCAATACCGGCGGTCACCATCGGGAACAGCGTTGCCGGGTGGCCAATTTCCTGCACGATATCGGCTTCAATATCATGCAGGCGCAGCGCGGCATCAATCAGCATTCGGCTGCCCGAGGCGTAGTCCTGCAGCACCAGCTTCGCCCCCTGTAGCGCCTGCCAGCTCACGCTCGGCAGCCCAGCAAACGGATGATCGCCGCGGCACAACAGGAAAAACGGTTCCGACAGCACGGCTTCGCACTGTAAATCCCCCACAACGCCCGGATCGATAACGATGCCAAAATCCACCTCGCCCTGGCGGATGCTCTCCAGTACCCACTGCTGCGGTCGGTCATGCAGCACAAAGCGAATATCCGGATAGCGGCGATTGCTTTGGGCAATGCATTGCGGAATAAGATGCGCCGAGATGGTCTGGCTTGCCGCCACGCGCACCGTCCCGCTAAGCTGCTGACCAATACGCCCGGCTTCACGCAGCGTGCTATGCAGCTCATCCAGCAGGCGCTCAAGCCGCTGCGCCAGCTGCTGCCCCGCTTCGGTTAGCACCACTTCGCGCGTGGTGCGGTCGAGCAGACGCACGCCGGTCTGATGCTCCAGTTCCTTTACGCTATGGCTAACCGCCGACTGGCTGAGGCCAATGATCTCCCCCGCCCGACTAAAGCTTTTCGCCTGCGCAACCGTCACAAACACCTTTAACTGCCGAAGAGAGTAATTCATCTTTTTTATTCATTAATGGATGCAATAAATCAATTTTATTTCTCAACAATAAAAAAGCAAAATAGCATCATCGATCTTCAGGAGTCTTTATGAAACTTTTCCGCATTTTAGATCCGTTTACGCTTACTCTTATCGCCGTCGTCCTGCTCGCCACCTTCTTTCCCGCGCGCGGCGATTTCGTACCATTTTTCGAGAATTTAACCACCGCCGCCATCGCGCTGCTGTTCTTCATGCACGGTGCCAAGCTATCGCGTGAATCAATTATTGCCGGCGGCAGCCACTGGCGACTGCACCTGTGGGTGATGTGCAGTACGTTTGTGGTCTTCCCGGTGCTCGGCGTACTGTTCGCCTGGTGGGCGCCCATTAACGTCGATCCGGCACTCTATTCAGGCTTCCTGTACCTCTGCATACTGCCTGCAACCGTGCAATCGGCCATCGCCTTCACGTCCCTGGCGGGCGGTAACGTAGCTGCCGCCGTCTGTTCTGCGTCCGCCTCTAGTCTGCTGGGGATTTTCCTGTCGCCGCTATTGGTTGGCCTGGTGATGAACGTTCACGGCGCCGGCGGCAGTCTCGAGCAGGTGGGCAAAATTATGCTGCAGCTGCTGCTGCCGTTCGTTCTTGGCCATCTCTCCCGCCCCTGGACTGCCGCATTTGTCAGCAAACACAAAAAATGGATCGCCAAAACCGACCAGACGTCAATTTTACTGGTGGTTTACTCCGCCTTCAGTGAAGCTGTGGTTAACGGGATCTGGCACAAAGTCGGTCTGGGGTCGCTGCTGTTTATCGTCGTGGTCAGTATCGTGCTGCTGGCGGTGGTGATTCTGATCAATACCGTGGTTGCCCGCCGTCTGGGCTTCAATAAAGCCGATGAAATTACGATTGTTTTCTGCGGTTCGAAAAAGAGTCTGGCCAACGGCATTCCGATGGCCAATATACTCTTCCCGACGTCAATTCTGGGGATGATGGTGCTGCCGCTAATGATCTTCCATCAGATTCAGCTGATGACCTGCGCGGTGCTGGCGCGCCGCTACAAAGCGCAGACCGAAAAACTGCAGGCCAAAGAGCAGGCCCGCGTTTAAGGCTAGCGTTTAAGGGGCTGCACCAGTTGGGTCAGCCCCTCGGTTTTAATCAACAGCGTCAGCTGCATCAGCTCGCCAAGATGGCCCGCCGGAAACTGATCCTTGCGGGCAAACCACAGCAGATACTCCTCCGGCACGTCGATTAAACGTCGGCCTTTATACTTGCCGAACGGCATCTCGGTGTTGGCAATCTCAATCAGCTGCGCTTTATCCACGTCACACTCCTAGCAGCCGCAGCATTTCCGCTTCATCAATCACCGCGATGCCAAGCTCCTGCGCTTTGGCCAGCTTCGAGCCTGCCGCTTCGCCGGCAATCACCAGGTCGGTTTTCTTTGATACGCTGCCCGCCACCTTCGCGCCCAGCTCGACCAGCCGTGCTTTGGCGTCATCACGGGACATCTGGCTCAGACTGCCGGTCAGCACCACGGTTTTACCTGCAAACGGGCTGTCTATCTCTTCAACGTTGATTGCCACCGGCGCAGGCCAGCTGACGCCTTCTTTCAGCAACTGTTCAATGACTTCGCGGTTGCTCGCTTCGGCAAAGAAGTTAAACACGTGGTTAGCCACCACGACGCCGACGTCCGGCACTTTTTGCAGCTCGTCAATCGACGCGGCCTCCAGCGCATCCAACGTACCAAAATAGGCCGCTAGCCCTGCGGCAGTGGCTTCACCCACTTCACGAATGCCGAGCGCATAGAGGAAACGGGCAAATGTCGTTTGCTTCGCCTTTTCCAGCGCATTCACCACGTTCTGCGCCGACTTGGGCCCCATGCGGTCCAGGCCGGTAAGTTTTCCTGCCGTTAAGGTAAACAGGTCGGCTGGCGTATGGACGTACTCTTTTTCCACCAGTTGATCGATGATTTTATCCCCCATGCCGTCCACGTCGAGAGCGCGGCGAGAGACAAAATGCTTCAGCGACTCTTTGCGCTGCGCACCGCAGATCAGGCCGCCGGTGCAGCGCGCCACCGCTTCCCCCTCTACGCGTTCAACGTCGGAATGACACACCGGGCAGTGGGTCGGGAAGACAATTTCCTGCGTGTCATCAGGGCGCTCAGAAACCACCACGTTGACCACCTGCGGAATAACGTCCCCAGCGCGACGAATCACCACTTTATCGCCGATACGCAGCCCCAGCCGCGCAATTTCATCAGCGTTGTGCAGCGTGGCGTTGCTGACCAGCACGCCCGCCACCTGGACCGGCTCAAGCCGTGCAACCGGCGTAATCGCGCCGGTGCGCCCGACCTGGAATTCAACGTCGCGAACAAAGGTCATCTGCTCTTGGGCCGGGAACTTGAACGCGACCGCCCAGCGAGGGGCGCGGGCAACGAAGCCCAGCTGTTCCTGAAGCGCCAGCGAGTTGACCTTGATCACCACGCCATCAATATCAAAGCCCAGCGTTGGGCGATCTTCTTCAACTTTATGGTAGTAAGCGAGCACTTCCTCCGGCGAATCGCAGAGCGTCACGCGGTCGCTCACCGGCAGGCCCCACGCTTTAAACTGCATCAGGCGACCCAGATGGGTATCCGGCAGCTCGCCGCCTTCCAGCACGCCGACGCCATAGCAAAAGAAAGTAAGCGGTCGCTTCGCGGTAATGCGCGGGTCCAGCTGGCGCAGCGAACCGGCCGCCGCGTTACGCGGGTTGGCAAACACCTTGCTGCCGGTCCGGCGGGCGTCTTCGTTGATCTTTTCGAACCCGGCCTGCGGCAGGAACACTTCACCACGGACTTCCAGCCGCGCCGGAATGTTGTCGCCGTGCAGCTTCAGCGGGATCGCACGGATGGTACGCACGTTAGAGGTAATGTCCTCCCCGGTAGTGCCATCACCGCGCGTGGCGGCGCTGACCAGCACGCCGTTTTCATAAAGAATGCTCACCGCCAGCCCGTCGAGCTTCAGTTCACAGCACCAGGTCAGCTTGTCGCTGCTGTTGAGGCGGTCCTGCACGCGTTTGTTGAAGGCGAGGAAACTCTCTTCATCAAACACGTTATCCAGCGACAGCATCGGCACTTCATGACGAATCTGGCTAAAGGCGCCCAGCGGCTCAGCGCCGACGCGCTGGGTCGGTGAGTCAGCGGTAACTAACTGCGGATGCTGCGCTTCCAGCTCGCGCAGCTCGCGCATCAGGCGGTCGTACTCGGCGTCCGGTAGCTCCGGCGCATCCAGAACGTGGTACAGATATTCATGATGGCGAAGCGTCGCTCGCAGTTCATTCAGTCGTTGTTCTATAGATTGCATATCACACCATCAATGATAAAAAACCCCCGACAGGCGGGGGTTCAGGAGGGGTTGAAAACGCACGCGCCGAATCAGGCGTTGGCGTCTTTCACTTCGCGAATACGATCCTGATACTCGCGCAGCTTTTGCGGGGTCATCATCCGACGCTGATCGTCGAGCACCACGCCGCCGACTTCATCGGCAATATACTGTGCCGACTGGAGCATCAGCTTGAAGTTTTGCAGCTCATCACCGTAGCCCGGCACCTGCATGAAGATAGTCACGCCTGGCGTTTGCATATCGCTCATGTTGTCCGGATCAAACGTCCCCGGCTTGAGCATATTCGCCAGGCTAAACAGCGCCGGGCCGCTTCCGTCCGGGCTGAGATGGCGATGGAAGATGTTCATATCGCCAAACTTGAATCCGGCCTGTTGAATGCTGTTGAGCAGCAGTTCACCGTTAATGTATGAGCCCTGGTGAGCGGACACGTTCATGACGATGACCGTCTCTTTGCGCTCCGGCTTAACCGGTTCGGCGGGTTCTGGCGCTGGCTGTGCAACCGGTTCTGGCTGCGGCGGCTGCACCGGCAGCGGCTGGGCCGTCGGCGCTGCTACCGGCGCGGCAACGTGCGGCTGCGGAGCAACAGGCTGAGGCTGATGTACCGGCGGCACGGGCTGCGGTTGTTCGACAACCGGCGGGCGCACGGGCTGCTGCACAGGCTGCTGCACCGGCGCGTGCTGAGCAGGCTGATAAGGCTGTTGAACGGGCGGCTGCGGTACCGGCTCTTGCGGACGCACAGGCTGAGGAGCCTGTCGCTCGTAAGGCGGCTGGTACTGGTGTTGAGGCGCGTGACGGGGGGCTTCATGCTCCCCAGCGGCCCCAGGGGCGTGATTAACCTTGTGGACACGAACTTCACCCACGCCTTCAACATTGTCATCAACGTCGTCTTCCGACTCATCGTCGGCATCGCGAGACTTCATACGCTTGATTGGGCGATCGCGGAACATCGAGGAACGCTCTTTACGGCTCGTCCAGAAACCATGAACCAGTAAAGCGAGTATGGCGATCGCGCCAACAATGATTAATATCAGACGCAAATCCTGCATCATTATATTCTCTGTTGTTCTAACACCTTGCCACCACGGCAAACATTTACTCACTAAGAGTATTTGCCCATCACGTCAAGTGCAAGTGTGCACATGACATTCACCGCAGAAAGATGCGTTAAATCGTACTTTTTGCTTGTTTTTCGAACATTTCTTAACTGGTGATTGTCCAACAACTCGCTAATATAGTGTCGTCTTTTCAATGTAGTCAGACAAAGGAGCTTCACCTGACCATGGTTTCATCGTCCACCCCTGCCGCACGCAGCGGCGTTTACTATTTCTCTCAGGGCTGGAAACTGATCGGCTTGCCGGGCATTCGCCGATTCGTCATCTTACCGCTGTTGGTCAATATTGTGCTGATGGGCGGCGCCTTCTGGTGGCTGTTCAGCAAGCTGGAGAGCTGGATCCCCTCGCTGATGGGGCGTATTCCCGACTGGCTGCAGTGGCTGAGCTATCTGCTTTGGCCGGTGATCGTGATTTCAATTCTGCTGGTTTTCGGCTATTTCTTCTCAACCATCGCCAACTGGATAGCCGCGCCGTTTAACGGTCTGCTGGCCGAGCAGTTAGAGGCGCGCTTAACCGGCGCCACCCCGCCGGACACCGGTATTGTCGGTATTATGAAAGACCTGCCCCGCATCATGAAACGCGAATGGCAAAAGCTGGCGTGGTATCTGCCGCGCGCCGTCGTGCTGCTGCTGCTGTACTTTATTCCGGGCATCGGCCAGACGGTCGCGCCGGTGCTGTGGTTCCTGTTCAGCGCCTGGATGCTGGCGATTCAGTACTGCGACTATCCGTTCGATAACCACAAGGTACCGTTTAAAACTATGCGTGAAGCGCTGCGCACCCGTAAGGTCACTAACATGCAGTTTGGCGCGCTGACCAGCCTGTTCACCCTGATCCCGGTGCTTAACCTGGTGATTATTCCGGTGGCGATTTGCGGCGCGACGGCGATGTGGGTGGACTGTTATCGCGATAAACACGCGATGTGGAAGTAAGCGCCTGCTGTCGCAGACAAGCGCCGAGATGGCTGGCATCATAAAAGTGACAGTACTCGGCAATATCCCGCAGCGAATGAACGCCTTGCTGCATTAAAAACCGGGCATGACGCAGCCGCAGGGCAATTAAATACTGCTGCGGCGTCATCCCGGTTCGTTGTTTAAAACGGCGCTGGAAGGTGCGAAGCGTGAGTGAAAAGCGGTCCGCCAGCGTTGACCACTCCACCTTTAATTGCCAGTGGCTGTCTACCCACGACATCGCCAGGCACACCCGCTCATCGACGCTGAGATCGCCATACGCCGTCTGGCAATAGCGCGGCAGCTGGGCCAGCAAACGCAGCAAAAAGGTCTCCTGCAGAGCGCTACGCAATGGGCCACTCTCACCGCCATCGCTCATTTCGGCGCAGGCAAATGCATTAAGTTCCCTCACGACCTTCATCCAGCCGGGCGTCGCCATATGCCACAGCTGCGGTTCCGACTCTTCAAACAGCGACGCGATACGACTATCAAACCAGTTTAACTGACCTAGCGGTACGTGCAGCAGATTAATGGCGCTGCTCTCGTGCATGTCAGTAAAGGCGTGGCGATCTTCGGCGCGCAGCGCCATAAATGAACCGGCGCGCATAAACCAGGGTGAGCCGTTGACGATATGGGTCATCGTACCGGAGAGCAAAAAGAGTATTTCGTGATAATCGTGGTCATGCTCTGGATAGGAAATACCCGGCAACCAATACTGCACGCAAACCCGGTCGCTGGGGCGATTAAATACGTGGGATTGTTGTAAAGTTTGCATGGTTATTTCCTGAACCATTGCCAGTGTAGCGAAATTAAAACGCTGATGATTGCCTTGTCAAATACCTTATTTTATAGGGGGGGATAATTTAAAAATAATGGCTAAAAATTGAGTTTTATTGCCCTCTCAAGGCGATAAAAAAATTCACATATTCATTCTGTGAGGGACAACACAGCCTCTAAGGATAAAAACGACAAGGTGGCCAGAAGATGGCAATCAGATAAAAGTCTGCAAACGCTATTCAGGCTAACGTAGCGCTGTCATTTCGCAATGGAGTGGAATTATATGGTCAGCATGATAAATAAGCAGGCTTATATCAGAATAAGTCTCTGTCTCTTTGTTTTCTATTTTGCATGGTCCACCAGCTGGTCGTTTCTGGCGATCTGGCTGGCCGATAACGTGGGGCTGAACAGTGAAAAGATTGGCTTTGCGCTCTCAATCAACGCCCTGTTTGCGCTGGCGATGAAGCCCGTCTGCGGCTACATCATGGACAAGCTCGGTCTGGGCAAGCACCTGCTGGTCATCGTGACCCTCGCCTCGGTGCTGGCAGCCCCCTTTTTCATTTGGGTGTACCAGCCGCTGCTTGGCGTTAACCTGGTTGCCGGTATGCTGGTTGGCGCACTGTATCTCTCCTTCGCTTATCTGGCCGGCGTGCTGGTGTTTGAATCCTACGCCGATCGCTATAGCCGCGCCTGGTCCTTTGAGTTTGGCCGCGTGCGCATGTGGGGATCGATGGGCTGGGCGGTGGCGTCGCTGTTTGCCGGGCAGCTGTTTAACCTATCTCCGCACTATAATTTCTGCGTCACATCGCTGGCCTGCATCGTGTTGCTCATGCTGCTCGGCATGTTAAAAACGCAGGGCGACGGTATCGACTGGCAGGCGGTTAACTCAGGCCAAAAAGCACCGGTCAATAAAACCGACGTCAAAATGCTCTTTACCCAAAGTGGGTTCTGGATCCTGATGCTGTTTTACGGCGGAATTATCTGGATGATGCAGAGCGCAGAACAACAGTTTCCGCGTTATTTTGTCAGTTTCTTTGACGACCATAAACAGGGTAATGCGATGCTCGGTTATATGGGCTCAGTGCAATCCGCCGCCGAATTCATTTTAATGTTTTCCATTCCCTGGCTGATTAATAAAGTCGGCGCCCGTAATGGTCTCTTGTTAGCGGGTTTTGTTATTGGATTGCGGTTGGTGGTTTCCGCGCTGGCGACTCACGCGTGGATGATTGCCATTATTAAACCGTTCTACGGTCTGGAGATGGCGCTGCTATTGGTATCAATCTTTAAATATCTTTCTCTCTATTTCGATAAGCGCTTAACCGGAACCGTTTATATGGTGCTGGGCTGTTTTAACTATTTAGGTATTGCGCTTATCAACCCCATTGCCGGGATGCTATACGACCGCTACGGCTTCGCCAAAACCTATCTGGTGATGGGCATCATAGCGTGGGTGATTACCCTTATCGGCATCCAGGTGCTGGGTAAAGGCCGCTATGGACACACCTCAACGACTCCGCTCTCCGCCACGCAGGGCTAACGCGCACCACGCCTCATCCCTATGGATGAGGCTTATACCTTGCCTTATTCCATCCCGCTTGCCATTATTTCCCTTCAGTATATAGATATGCGAAATCCTTACTTCCGCAGAATCTTTAAGCAGGTATGCTGGTCCAGTACCCCAAATTTCATACAGTTAAGGACAGGCCATGAGTAAGATTTTTGAAGATAACTCCCTGACTATCGGTCATACGCCGCTGGTACGACTGAACCGCATCGGTAACGGGCGCATTCTGGCGAAGGTTGAATCACGTAACCCGAGCTTCAGCGTCAAATGCCGTATCGGTGCCAATATGATTTGGGATGCCGAAAAACGTGGCGTACTGAAACCGGGCGTTGAACTGGTTGAACCGACCAGCGGCAACACTGGAATCGCTCTGGCCTACGTCGCCGCCGCTCGCGGTTACAAACTGACGCTGACCATGCCGGAAACCATGAGTATTGAACGCCGTAAGCTGCTGAAAGCGCTGGGCGCCAATCTGGTGCTGACCGAAGGTGCGAAAGGCATGAAGGGCGCAATCCAGAAAGCGGAAGAGATCGTCGCCAGCAATCCGGAAAAATACCTGTTGCTGCAACAGTTCAGCAACCCGGCGAACCCGGAAATCCACGAAAAAACCACCGGCCCGGAAATCTGGGAAGATACCGACGGCCAGGTTGACGTATTCATTGCAGGCGTCGGCACCGGCGGTACTCTTACCGGCGTCACGCGTTATATTAAAGGCACCAAGGGCAAAACGGATCTCATCTCCGTGGCCGTTGAACCAACCGATTCTCCGGTCATCGCGCAGGCGCTGGCAGGTGAAGAGCTGAAGCCTGGCCCACACAAGATCCAGGGGATCGGCGCGGGCTTCATTCCCGGCAACCTCGATCTGAAACTGATCGACAAAGTGGTCGCCATCACCAATGAAGAAGCCATTTCTACCGCACGTCGTCTGATGGAAGAAGAAGGTATTCTGGCCGGTATCTCTTCCGGTGCTGCCGTTGCCGCCGCGCTGAAACTTCAGGAAGATGAAACCTTTACCAATAAGAATATTGTGGTTATCCTACCGTCTTCGGGTGAACGCTATTTGAGCACCGCGTTATTTGCAGATCTCTTCACCGAGAAAGAACTGCAACAGTAATGCCAGTGCGTTAAAATCGTGTAAAAAAGCACCCAGCCGGGTGCTTTTTTGTGGCGTACGTCAAACTTTTACCCCCCCTGGCATTGCTTCACCTCCTTAGGTCTGGTATTTAACCATCATATTTATTTTGAGCCGCGAAATTATTCATTACAGGTTTTCCTGTGCTGAATCGATTTTATGATTTGGTTCAAATCCTGCTTTCGCGGCATAATGTTTAATGATAAGCGAAACGTCAAAGGCCAGAAGCGTCTGCGTCGGAAGGTTTGTCGCCGATGGTAGCGCTGATTTGTGGACGTCGCTTGAATTGAGTAATACAGGCTAAAGTCTAGCCACCAGGCTAGACTTTAGTTCCACAACACTAAACCTATAAGTTGGGGAAATATAATGTTCCAGCAAGAAGTTACCATTACCGCTCCGAACGGTCTGCATACCCGCCCTGCTGCTCAGTTTGTTAAAGAAGCGAAAGGCTTCACTTCTGAGATCACTGTGACCTCCAACGGCAAAAGCGCTAGCGCGAAAAGCCTGTTCAAACTGCAAACTCTGGGCCTGACTCAGGGTACCGTTGTTACCCTGTCCGCAGAAGGTGAAGACGAGCAGAAAGCAGTTGAGCATCTGGTTAAACTGATGGCTGAACTCGAGTAAGTTCAACGAGTTCTTTTAAATATCAGTCACAAGTAAGGTAGGGTTATGATTTCAGGCATTTTAGCATCCCCGGGTATCGCTTTCGGTAAAGCATTGCTGCTGAAAGAAGATGAAATTGTCATCGACCGGAAGAAAATTTCTGCCGATAAGGTTGAGCAGGAAGTTGAGCGTTTTCTGAGCGGTCGTACTAAAGCGTCCGCGCAGCTCGAAGCTATCAAAACTAAAGCTGGCGAAACTTTCGGTGAAGAAAAAGAAGCCATCTTCGAAGGGCATATCATGCTGCTCGAAGATGAGGAGCTGGAGCAGGAAATCATAGCCCTGATTAAAGATAAGAACATGACGGCTGATGCAGCTGCGCATGAAGTTATCGAAGGTCAGGCGACTGCCCTGGAAGAACTGGATGATGAATACCTGAAAGAACGTGCGGCTGACGTACGTGACATCGGTAAGCGCCTGCTGCGCAACATCCTGGGTCTGGCGATTATTGACCTGAGCGCGATTCAGGACGAAGTTATCCTGGTTGCCGCAGACCTGACGCCGTCTGAAACCGCACAGCTGAACCTGAAGAAGGTGCTGGGCTTTATCACTGACGTCGGTGGCCGTACTTCCCACACCTCCATCATGGCACGTTCCCTGGAACTGCCGGCTATCGTGGGTACCGGCAGCGTCACCACTCAGGTGAAAAATGGCGACTATCTGATTCTGGATGCCGTAAACAATCTGGTTTACGTCAACCCAACAAACGAAGAAATTGAAAAACTTCGCGCTGTACAGGAACAGGTTGCCTCCGAGAAAGCCGAACTGGCAAAACTGAAAGATCTGCCGGCAATCACCCTTGATGGCCACCAGGTTGAAGTTTGCGCCAACATCGGTACCGTGCGTGATATCGACGGTGCTGAGCGTAACGGCGCGGAAGGCGTAGGCCTGTACCGCACTGAATTCCTGTTCATGGACCGCGATGCGCTGCCGACTGAAGAAGAGCAGTTTGCCGCGTACAAAGCCGTTGCTGAAGCCTGTGGCTCTCAGGCGGTCATCGTCCGCACCATGGACATCGGTGGCGACAAAGAGCTGCCGTACATGAACTTCCCGAAAGAAGAGAACCCGTTCCTGGGCTGGCGTGCCGTGCGTATCGCAATGGATCGTAAAGAGATCCTGCGTGACCAGGTTCGCGCAATCCTGCGTGCTTCTGCTTTCGGTAAGCTGCGTATTATGTTCCCGATGATCATCTCTGTTGAAGAAGTGCGCGCACTGAAGAAAGAGATTGAAATCTACAAAGCGGAACTGCGTAGCGAAGGTAAAGCATTTGACGAATCCATTGAGATCGGTGTGATGGTGGAAACCCCAGCCGCAGCGACCATTGCGCGTCATTTAGCCAAAGAAGTTGATTTCTTTAGTATCGGTACCAATGATTTAACGCAGTATACTCTGGCAGTTGACCGTGGTAATGATATGATTTCACATCTTTACCAGCCGATGTCACCGTCTGTCCTCACTTTGATCAAGCAAGTTATTGATGCTTCTCATGCTGAAGGCAAATGGACTGGCATGTGTGGTGAGCTTGCAGGCGACGAACGTGCTACACTTCTGTTGCTGGGGATGGGTCTGGACGAATTCTCTATGAGCGCCATTTCTATCCCGCGCATTAAGAAGATTATCCGTAACACGAACTTCGAAGATGCGAAGGTATTAGCAGAGCAAGCGCTTGCTCAACCGACCACAGACGAACTGCTGGCGTTGGTGAACAAGTTCATTGAAGAAAAAACAATCTGCTAATCCACGAGACGCGGCCCAAATTACTGCTTAGGAGAAGATCATGGGTTTGTTCGATAAATTGAAATCTCTGGTTTCTGATGACAAAAAAGACACAGGAACAATTGAGATTATTGCACCGCTCTCTGGCGAGATCGTCAACATCGAAGACGTGCCGGACGTAGTGTTTGCTGAGAAAATCGTTGGTGATGGCATTGCTATCAAACCAACCGGCAACAAAATGGTTGCGCCGGTTGACGGCACCATTGGTAAAATCTTTGAAACCAACCACGCTTTCTCTATCGAATCCGATAGCGGCATCGAGCTGTTCGTTCACTTCGGTATCGACACCGTTGAACTGAAAGGTGAAGGTTTCAAACGTATCGCAGAAGAAGGCCAGCGCGTTAAAGTTGGCGACACTGTGATTGAGTTCGATCTGGCCCTGCTGGAAGAGAAAGCGAAGTCTACCCTGACTCCGGTTGTTATCTCCAACATGGACGAGATCAAAGAGCTGACCAAACTTTCTGGCAGCGTAACCGTTGGTGAAACCCCGGTTATCCGCATCAAGAAGTAATGCTTGCTGCATAAAAAATGGCGCCGATTGGCGCCATTTTTTTGTCCGCAGGCCGGAGCGGGCGCTTACGCCACCATCCGGCCACCAGCCGCAGCCTACAGCGCCGAGGTCACCGGGCGAAAACAGGGCTCGTGCATCAGGACTTTCATCCCATCCGGGCCGCTTTCCAGCACCCGACGTTCGGAATCGGACACCCACAGCTCGCACTGATACCCTCCGGTAACGCCGAATACTGCCCGCGCCACGCAAGCATCTTCCAGCGCATCCTTGCCGCTGGTATCAAAATGCCCCACCAGCCGACCATTATGGCGTACAACCAGACGATAGCGCTTCATCACGCCTCCCCTGCCGGTGGCAGAATTAACTCATCGCAGCCGCACGTTTGCGTCCAGCGCATCACTTCCAGAACCCGCTGCGCGGCATCGTGTGCGGCATCAGAAAGCGATTTTTTCTGCACTATGCCGCTGATAAGCTCCGCACAGAACAGATCGCCGGTGCCCTTAAGGTCCGTTTCCAGACGTGGGTGATCGATGACCGCCGCCGATTCCGCCGTCACCACCACTACGGTAATGTTATCGGCCGTCTGGGCCGGCGCGCTGGTGATCACTACCCATTTCAGGCTGTCAGAAAGCAGCGACTGCGCGGCGGCTATCGCCTCGCCCAGCGTGCCGCAAGGCTTACCGCTCAGCATTTCCAGCTCGAATACGTTGGGCGTTAACCCCTGCGCCAGCGGCAGCAGATGAGTGCGATAGGCTTGCGGAATTTCCGCTTTGACGTAGACCCCGCTGTCGACGTCGCCTATCACCGGGTCAACCAGAATGCAGATATCCGGATGGGTGATCTGTACCGTTTTTAGCCACTCCGCCAGCAGTGCAATCTGCTCCGCGCTGCCCATATAGCCGGTGGTGACCGCTTTCAGCTCGCGCAAGGCATCACGCTCATTCAGCGCCTGGAGGTACCCACCGAACCACTCGCCGGGGATAATCCCGCCGTAAAACGTGTCGTAGTGCGGCGTATTGCTAAACAGCACCGTCGGCACGGCGGTCACCCGCAGACCGTGGGCCTTGATCGCCGGGACGGCAATACTGTTGCCGACGCTGCCGTAGACCACCAGAGACTGCACGGCCACGATGTCCGTTTGCAGCGCACGGTGCGTATCGTGGAACAGCACCGACTGTATTTCACTATCCTGCCCCATCTCCTTCTCCTTATGACTCTGGACAGCGGGCTGGCGCCTCACTATTATCGTCATATGCTAAAATTCATTTTGTCATAGGTCAATAATGATCGACGGAAAAAGCGCCAGTGAAATTTTTGACAGTATTCGCCAGCATATCACCAGCGGACAGTTGGCGAAGGGGGAAACGCTGCCGCCCGTGCGTTTCCTGGCGATGCGTCTGGGCGTTAACCGCAATACGGTTGCCGCCGCCTATAAAAGACTGGTGACCTCCGGGCTGGCGCTTAGCCTTGGCCGCAACGGCACGGTGATTAAAGCCACGCCAACGCCGGTAGCGCTGGAAGGTGGCAACCCGCATACCCCGCTCACCGATCTCTCCGGCGGCAATCCTGCCGCGGATAAATTACCGGATTTGGGTCGTTATCTATCACACATTAGCCGAACGCCGCGCCTGTATGGCGATGCGCCGGTATCACCCGCGCTGTATGACTGGGCCCAGGGCTGGATGCAAGAGGCGATACCCACGGCGGGCGAAATAGATCTGACCAACGGTGCCGTCGATGCCATCGAACGCCTGCTGAGCGCTCATCTGCTGCCCGGCGATAGCGTCGCCGTGGAAGACCCCTGCTTCCTCAGTAGCATCAGCATGCTACGGTACAGCGGTTTTCACGCCAGCCCGGTTACCATCGACAGCGAAGGGATGCAGGCGGACGCCCTGGAACGTGCGCTCGCCGCCGGCGCTCGCGCAGTGATCCTGACACCACGCGCCCATAACCCCACCGGCTACAGCCTCAGCGCGGCACGAGCCGCCGCTATCCGCCAGGTGCTCAGCCGCTACCCGCAGGCGCAGGTTATCGTCGATGACCACTTTGCGCTTCTTTCGGCAGCCGACTGGCACCCCGTGCTTACGTCGGATACCCGACACTGGGCGGTGATTCGCTCGATGTCCAAAGCGCTGGGTCCGGATCTGCGCCTGGCCTTTGTTGCCAGCGATACGGCCACGTCGGCGAAGCTGCGGCTGCGGCTCAACGCCGGGAGCCAGTGGGTAAGTCATCTGCTACAAGATTTAGTCTACGCCTGCCTGACGGATGAGGCGTTCCCACAACAGCAGGCGCTGGCTCGTCAGTTTTACGCCAGCCAACAACAAAAGCTGGCACGGGCGCTACGCAGCCGTGGCATTGAAAATGCGCCCCCCGGTGATGGTCTGAACCTGTGGCTTCCGCTCCCCGCCGCCAGCCAGACAGCGGCGTTTTCGCTGGCAAAATCAGGCTGGCTGGTGCGTGAAGGCGAGGCGTTTGGCGTCAGTGCCCCTGCGCATGGACTGCGTATTACCATTTCTACACTTAGCGATAACGACATCACCCGACTAGCGGCCGATATTCATCAGGCGCTTAGCCTCTATCAGGAGTAAAACAGTGCGAGTCCATTTTGTTATTCACGAATCGTTTGAATCTGCGGGCGCTTACCTGCCGTGGGCCGAGTCGCGCGGCCATGAGATCAGTTGGACGCACGTCTATAACCATGAGCGCGTCCCCGCCAACGCCGATGGTTTTGACATGCTTGTCGTCTTTGGCGGCCCTCAGTCGCCGCGCACAACGCTCGCCGAATGCGCTTACTTCGATTCCAAAGCCGAACAGCAGCTCATTCGTCAGGCCATTGACGCCGGACGCACGGTGGTCGGCATTTGCCTCGGTTCGCAGCTGATTGGCGAAGCCTTGGGTGCTGCCGTAGGCCAGAGTCCGGAAAAAGAGATTGGTCACTACCCGATAACCCTCACCGAGGCTGCGCTTCAACACCCGCTGTTCAACCATTTCGGTTCGCCGCTCACCGTCGGCCATTGGCACAACGACATGCCGGGGCTGACCGATAGCACGGTCGTTCTGGCCACCAGCGCCGGCTGCCCGCGCCAGATAGTGCAATATACCGATAAGGTGTATGGCTTCCAGTGCCACATGGAGTTTACCGCCGACGCGGTTGAAGGATTGATTCAGCACTCCCAACAGGAGCTGGATGAAGCCAAAGGTAAGCCGTATATCCGTAGCGTCGATGAGATGCGCGCCTATGACTATCGCGAAATGAATGAGAAGCTATGGGGATTTCTTGATAAGTTGACGCAGTAACCCACCACCAATGCGTTAAGGAGAAGACATGCCAGCGTCATCGCTTAAAGCGGTTATCGAAGCCTGCGACCGCGCCATCTCGCAGGAAGACTACGCCACGCTGATGGAATATTACGCCGAGGACGCCACGCTGGTGGTGAAACCCGGCATGATGGTCAGCGGGAAAGAAAACATTCGCAAAGCGTTTATTGCCATCGCCGATTATTTTCAGCATCGACTGACGGTGACGCAGGGCAGAATGGAGATTATCGAAGGTGGCGATAACGCGCTGGTGATCATGGAGACCCGGCTGGATATTGCTCAGGAAAACGGTGAAACAACGCAGGTCACGCGCCGCGCGACCTACGTATTTCGCCAGCAGGCAGGGCGTTGGCTGTGTACGGTAGATAACTCGTACGGCACCGACCTGCTGGACAGCACGGTGACTTAAATCCCCGCCCCCTGGCTGAAGTGTTCTTCACCAAATACCCCGGTAGACAGATAGCGATCGCCGCGATCGCAGATGATCGCTACCACTACCGCACCCGGGTTTTGCTCGGCCACGCGAATCGCGCCCGCCACCGCGCCGCCGGAACTCACGCCGCAGAACACGCCTTCTTTCACCGCCAGCGCGCGCATGGTGTTTTCCGCGTCGTTCTGGTGAATATCCAACACCTGGTCAACCAGGCTGGCGTTAAAAATCCCCGGCATATATTCCGCTGGCCAGCGACGAATACCGGGAATACTGCTGCCCTCTTCCGGCTGCAGGCCAACGATAGTGACCGCTTTTTCCTGTTCACGTAAAAAACGTGACACGCCGGTAATCGTACCGGTGGTGCCCATACTGGAGACAAAGTGGCTGATACGCCCTTCCGTCTGCCGCCAGATTTCCGGGCCGGTCGTGGTGTAATGCGCGTACGGGTTATCCGGGTTGTTGAACTGATCTAACAGCTTGCCTTCGCCTCGCTGGGCCATGTCCAGCGCTAAATCACGCGCCCCCTCCATGCCCTGCTGTTTGGTGACCAGAATCAGCTCAGCACCGTAGGCACGCATCGCCGCACGGCGTTCCTGGCTCATATTGTCCGGCATCAGCAGCTTCATCTGATAACCTTTCAGCGCGGCGATCATTGCCAGCGCAATGCCGGTGTTGCCGCTCGTTGCCTCAATCAACACGTCGCCCGGCTTAATCTCGCCACGCTTTTCCGCCTCGACAATCATCGACAGCGCGGCCCGATCCTTCACCGACCCGGCGGGATTGTTGCCTTCCAGTTTGACCCAAATTTCACTGCCGTTATCCGGCCCCAGACGTTGTAATTTGACCAGCGGCGTGTTGCCGATCGTTTGTTCTAATGTATTCACTTCTGCTGTCCAATAAAAAGCCCGGCTGCGTTTCGCTTACCGGGCCTGTCAATATTGTTTTGTAGGCCGGGTAAGCGTAGCGCCACCCGGCAAAACCACGTGCGATTAAGCTATCAGGCCGTTTCTGCCAGAGCAAGCGTCTCATGGGACTCAATACGCTGGTCACCATGATAGAGGCGTGCATTCTGCAAGCCCACAAACAGACGATCGCCACGCAGCGGCGCATCATCCCCGCGCATCACCACCGTTAACGGCTCGTGATACCACCCCAGAGGCTGGACAACTAATTGGGTGTAGTGACCTTTCGGGCTGGCTTCCAGTACCTGAACCGGCAGCGGGGAATCGAGGCTGGTACGGCGGCTCACATCCACTTCCCACGGGCGCAGGAACAGATCTACCGGCCCCTGATAAGACGGCGTATAGCCCAGCGGCCAGCGGTGCGCGCCAACGTGGAACTGCCCGCCGCGAATGGTCCCCTGCAGACGGTTCACTTCGCCCATAAACTCCAGCACGAAGCGGGTGGCGGGCTCGCGCCAAACCTGATCCGGCTCATCGGCCTGTTCGATATTACCCTGGCTCATCACCACCACGCGGTTGGCGACTTCCATCGCTTCTTCCTGATCGTGGGTGACGAAGACGCTGGTGAATTTCAGCTCTTCATGCAGCTGACGCAGCCAGCGACGCAGCTCTTTACGTACCTGCGCATCCAGCGCGCCGAACGGTTCGTCGAGCAGTAAAATCTGTGGCTCCACCGCCAGCGCACGAGCCAGCGCCACGCGCTGTTTTTGTCCGCCAGAAAGCTGTGCCGGATAGCGGTCTGCCAGATGAGCAAGCTGCACCATCTCCAGCAGTTTAGTGACTTTTGCTTTAATGGTCGCGGCGTTTGGACGCTCGCGGCGCGGCAGCACCGTCAGGCCAAAGGCGATGTTGTCGAACACCGTCATATGGCGGAACAGCGCGTAGTGCTGGAACACAAACCCCACTTTACGATCGCGCGCGTGCAGGCGGCTGACGTCGGTGCCGTGGAAGCGAATATGCCCGCTGGTCTGGTGCTCCAGCCCGGCAATAATGCGCAGCAGCGTGGTTTTCCCGGAACCGGACGGCCCCAGCAGTGCGACCATCTCGCCGGAAGGGATATCCAGAGAGATATCATTCAGCACCTGGGTGCGACCAAAAGACTTCTTAATATTGGCAATCTCAATGCTCATGATTTCCCTCCTGTTGCGCGCGTTTTTCCTGATTATGCAAACGCCACTGCAACGCACTCTTTAAAAATAAGGTCAGAATCGCCATCAGGGTCAGCAGCGCCGCGGCGGTAAAAGAACCGACGGTGTTGTAGTCCTGCTCCAGCAGTTCAATCTGTAACGGTAACGACAGGGTCTCGCCGCGAATCGAGCCGGAGACCACCGACACCGCGCCAAACTCACCGATAGCACGAGCGTTGGTCAGCACCACGCCGTACAGCAGCGCCCAGCGAATATTTGGCAGCGTAACGCGTTTAAACATCTGCCAGCCGGAGGCACCGAGCAGCACCGCCGCTTCGTCTTCCTGACTGCCCTGGCTCAGCATTACCGGTACCAATTCACGAACCACGAACGGGCAGGTCACAAAGATGGTGACCAGCACCATGCCCGGCCAGGCAAACATAATTTGCAGGTTATGCGCTTCCAGCCAGCCGCCGAGTGGGCCGTTGGAACCGTAAAACAGCAGATAAACCAAACCCGCGACGACCGGCGAGACGGCAAACGGGATATCCAGCAGCGTCAACAGCAGCTGACGCCCCGGGAAGTTAAAGCGCGTCACCAACCATGCCAGCAGCACGCCGAACACCAGGTTTACCGGCACGGTAATCAGCGCAATCATCACCGTCAGCCAGATGGCGTGCAGCATGTCCGGGTCGGCCAGGTTTTGCAGCACCGGCATCAGCCCTTTGCTGAACGCCTGGACGAAGATATAGATCATCGGCACCAGCAGGATAAAGGCCGAAACCAGCATCCCGGTACCAATCAGAAACCATTTACCCCAGTTGATGCGGGGTGCGTCATAGCGCTTCAATTGAGTAACTTCCGCCATTAGTGACCTACCACACGTCGACCAAAGCGACTTTGCAAGGTATTGATGGAGAACAGCAGCAGCAGAGAGGCCGCGAGGATAACCGACGCAATCGCGCTCGCCGCTGGATAATCAAACTCCTGCAGGCGAATAAAGATCATCAGCGAGGTCACTTCCGTCTTCCAGGCAATGTTCCCGGCGATAAAAATTACCGCGCCAAACTCGCCAAGGCTGCGGGTGAACGACAGCGCGACGCCCGCCACCAGCGCCGGGGAAAGTTCCGGCAGCACCACTTTACGGAAGCTCTGCCAGCGCGTCGCGCCCAGCGTTTCCGCCGCTTCTTCATATTCAGGGCCTAACTCTTCCAGCACCGGCTGTACGGTACGCACCACGAACGGGATGCTGGTGAACGCCATCGCCACCGCAATGCCGAGCCAGGTGTAGGTCACTTTGATATCAAACTTCGCCAGCCACTCGCCGTAGAAGCCGTTCACCGAGAACAGCGACGCCAGCGTCAGGCCCGCCACCGCCGTTGGCAGCGCAAACGGCAGATCCATCAGCGCGTCCAGCAGCGTACGGCCCGGAAAACGGTAGCGGGTTAACACCCACGCCATCAGCAGGCCGAACACGCCGTTAAAAATCGAGGCCACAAACGCCGACAGCAGCGTCACTTTGTAGGCCGCCACCACCTGCGGGTTGGTAATCACGTCCCAGTACTGCGACCAGCTCATCTGCGCCAGTTGCATCACCAGCGCGCTCAGCGGCAGCAGCAGAATTAAACAAACAAACAGCAGACTGGTGCCAAGGCTCAGGGTAAAGCCCGGCAGCACGCGTCTGGAAGAAACAGCAAACATTACTTACGCCCCGCCGCTAACAGCTTGTCTAACTTACCACCGCTGGCGAAATGCGTTTTCATCACTTCAGGCCAGGCGCCAAATTTGTCTTCCACGCGGAACAGTTCGGTCTGCGGGAATTTGTCTTTCAGCTTGTCCATCACCTGCGGGTTGTTCACGCGGTAGTAGTAGTCGGTGATGATGGTCTGCGCCTGCGGGCTATACAGATAGTTCAGGTAGGCTTTCGCCGCCTTCTCGGTACCGTTGGCCTTAACGTTTTTATCGACCCAGGCGACCGGGAACTCCGCCAGAATGTTGACCTTCGGCACCACCACTTCGAAGCCCTGATCTTCATACTGCTTACGGATATTGTTCACTTCCGATTCGAAGGTGATCAGCACGTCGCCCAGACCACGCTCCACGAAAGTTGTGGTCGCGCCACGGCCGCCGGTATCAAACACTTCGACATTTTTCAGGAACTGGGTCATAAACTGCTGCGTTTTGGCTTTATCGCCGCCGTCAGCCTGATCCGCCGCGCCCCACGCCGCCAGATAGGTATAGCGCGCGTTACCGGAGGTTTTCGGGTTCGGGAAAATCAGCTTCACGTCCGGGCGCACCAGGTCGTTCCAGCTATGAACATTTTTCGGGTTGCCCTTACGGACCAGGAACGCCATGGTCGAGTAGAACGGCGAGCTGTTGTTCGGTAAACGCGCCTGCCAGTCCGCCGGAATCAGGTTGCCTTTATCATGCAGAATCTGCACATCGGTCACCTGGTTATAAGTTACAACGTCTGCTTTTAAGCCCTGCAAAATAGCCAGCGCCTGCTTGGAAGAACCGGCGTGTGACTGCTTAATCGTCAGCTTGTCACCCGCGTTATCCTTCGCCCACTGCTGTTCAAACGGCGTATTCAGGGCGGCGAACAGCTCACGGGAGACGTCGTAAGAGCTGTTTAGCAGCTCCGTCGCCTGTGCTTGTGCCACCAGCAGCATTGAAGCGGCCAGCGCCAGGTATCTTTTTTTCAGTAACGTCATAGCCATTGCGCACCCTATCGTTTGGAGACTCTCTGAGCACCAGTGTATTTATAACGGAGACGAAAGGAGTAACGGTTTTATATACCGTTTGGTGATTTGGAAGTTGAAAAGGGAATAAGGATTTTTAACATGTCAGGAATATCTGGATAACGACTCGCAAAAGCATTATCAACGGCTTGTTCGGGCTGTTAATCCAGGGTCAAATACCCACACATATACAATGGACATGTATGACATATTCAGGAGAGTGCCATGAGAATAATCAGCGATAGCGAAGCCCGGCAAAACCTATCCACAACGTTACGGCAAGCGACGGAAGACCGCGCCCCTATTATCATCACCCAACAAAACGGTAAGGCATGCGTGCTGATGTCGCTCGAAGAATACCGTTCGCTGGAAGAAACCGCTTATCTGATGCGATCACCCGCAAATGCCGGACGACTCATGGATGCGATTGAGGAGCTAAAAACTGGAAAAGGTATCCAAAGGGATTTGATGGAGTGAAACTTATCTGGTCAGCACAGGCATGGGACGATTATCTGTACTGGCAAAATACGGATAAAAGCATGATAAAAAAGATAAACGAGCTTATCAGGGCGATTAAACGCACGCCCTTTGTCGGCAAAGGTAAGCCAGAACCGCTGAAATTTGATCTGGCGGGATTTTGGTCCCGCCGGATCACATTAGAGCATCGACTTGTCTACAAACTTGATAACGATGCTCTACTGATTGCGGCATGCCGGTATCACTATCAGACGGCCCGTTTTATGGCATCTGAAGAGAATGCACCTTACAACGCCACTAACTTATCCAGCGAAGGCGCAAAGTAATACCCACCGGTCACCGGCTTAGTAAAGCGCAGCATCGCATCACGCTTACCGTCGGTGTCGCCAAACATGCTCAGCAGCTGCTGCTCAATGTTATGCAGACGCGCGCAGTACGCGCAGAAGTACAGGCCGTGGGTACCGCTCGCCGTACCATAAGGCAGGCTCTGACGCACAATTTTCAGCCCTTTGCCGTCTTCTTTCAGATCAACGCGGGTCAGGTGAGAGGTTTCCGGGCGATCGTCGCCGTCGATCTCTTCGTTGGCTTCTTTGGTACGGCCAATCATCATTTCCTGATCCGGCACGCTCATGCGGTTAAGCTGCTTGAGGTTGTGCTCCCAGCGCTGTACGAACACGTAGCTGCCGCCCGCATCAACGCCGTCTTTAATCACGGCCACTTCGCGGCGCGTTTCTTCACCCGCCGGGTTCTCGGTGCCATCAACGAAACCGCTCAGGTCACGTTCTTCAACCCAGCGGAAACCGTGCACTTCTTCCTGCACGTCCAGGGAATCACCGAACGCCGCCAGTGCAGCCTGAGCAACGGAAAAGTTCACGTCGTGGCGCAGCGACAGAATGTGGATAAGCACATCAAACTGCGTGGAGGGTGCAAGTCCTTTACCGTACGGAGGGAAATCTTTCAGCTCTTCTGCACCTACGCCGCCGCTCAGCTCGCGCCAGGTGTTGTGGCCAAACGCGACAACCGCGCCTAAATGGGCTTCCGGGAATTTATCCTGAAACGCCGCCAGCTTTTCGGCAAAAATTTTGCTGCCGGCACGCAGGGCGTTAACGTCCCCTTTAACATTGGCTTCAATCCAAATCGCCGCGCGGCAATGTTCCGGCAAAATGCCGCTCTGAACCTGAGACATCGCTCCTCCTGAAATAAAATGCCACGACATCGTGGCATAGAAAAACCTTACACATTGTACCCGCTTTTCGACGCAGCGGGTCAATTTGCCGACAAAATTAGCGCCGCCAGATTATTTTTGACAGCGTCCAGTTTTTCAACGCATCGTCCGGCGGCATTAGCCCCTGCGGCCCCTGCCAGGTGCCGGAGAACTGGTAACTAATGTGCTGGCTCTCTTTTGCTTTACATTCCACCACGTTACTCTCGTCGTCAACTGCAGGTGCACAGTTGCCGAAGGCTTTATCGTAAATAGCGTTAAACGCTGCGCCGACCTTCACGCCGTCGGCGGCTTCAACGCTGTCATCCAGGACGTCAACCCGGCTGACGCTGCCGCCGTCGCCGTTAATCACCATCGCCAGCTTGTCACCGCGCAGCGCTTCAAAGTAGTGAACAATATTGCCCTGGTGCGCCTTCATGCCGCTTCGAATACGATAGCTGCTGCCCAATGCGTCGCTAATGGCCTGTTCGTTCAGCGCCGTGGTTCCGCTAATCCCGCCCACGCCCTGCTCGGTGATACCGGCCGAAGAGCCAAACCAGTTCCACGGATAGGCCGCCGACCAGTTAACCGACGACAGCGTTGAGCAGCCGGTCAACGCCAGCGGCAGTGCACAGAAGAATAAACGCAGCGATTTCATTGATACTTCCTATAAATTCAAGTCAGGCCTGTTGGAGTCCAGTAAACGCAAAAAGTGCCGTTTAATCTGTGACCTCGCGAAAACAGGCGCGTAAACGGCGATTGCTCAGCAGCCACCATAGGGCATAGATATCCAGCAAAAACAGGCTTAACCCAACGCCGGACAGCGCCTCACCGCTGAGCCACAGCCACGGCTGCCACAGCAGCAGGATAATCTGCGACACGATTAACGCCGGATGCAGCCATCGCCATAATCGCGGGTAGACGTGGCGCCGCCCGCTAAGCAGAAACGCCAGTACGGCCGGTACGCCGGGCAGCAGGCCAATCCAGAAAAGCGAGTGGTCAGGATAGAACAGATTGAGCAAGGCATCGCCCTGATCGCGTGAGGCGCCGGCCATCAGGAACAGCACCCACGTCCGCGCCTGTAACAACAGCAGGCACCAGAACAAAAACGGCAGTCGCAGGCGGCCCTGCGGATCGTAGTCGGCGGGCGAGAAATCAGTACTCTTCATCTTCGATCAGACGTTTTCCTAAGCTTTGCACATCGGCATGTTCATAGCCCAGACGCTCGTACATGCCCAGCACGACGTCGTTTTCCTCACGCACCATAATGTGAATTTTCGGGCAGCCGCGGGCAATGAGCTTTTTCTCAAGACGATTGAGCAGCGCGTTAGCAATACCGCGGCCGCGGTATTCCGGGTGAACGCCAAGATAATAAGCTGAACCACGATGACCGTCGTAGCCGCCCATAATGGTACCGACCACTTCACCGTTGACCTCCGCCACCAGGAACAGGCTGACGTCATGGTTTACCTTACGTTCGATATCCATCTCAGGATCGTTCCATGGTCGCAGCAGATCGCATCGCTCCCATAGAGTGATGACCTCTTCAAAGTCCGACTGGCGAAAAACGCGTATCTCCATGGTATTGCCCGCCTTTTCAGGTTCAAAAACAGTGATTATGGCGTGAACGGCCAATTTAGCCAATATCTGGCGCGGCACAGTGAAAAAAATGGCATAATAAGGTACAGACACGTATTGAAATGAAAAGTAAAACAATTCTCATCACGAACTGTCGTAACGAAGATCGCGATACGATATAACATATAGATTCTTGTTTTTACAACTCAGGCCGGAATGAGCACTTTTAAACCATTAAAAATACTGACTTCGCGCCGCCAGGTGCTGAAAGCCGGATTGGCTGCGCTCACGCTGTCAGGGATAGCTTCCCACGCGGCAGCAAAAGACACCACCTTAAAAACCAGCAATGGTCACAGTAAGCCGGCGAAAAAAACATCAAGCCGTCGGCTGGTGATGCTGGATCCAGGCCACGGCGGTATTGATACCGGCGCAATCGGCCATAACGGTTCGAAAGAAAAGCATGTGGTGCTGGCGATTGCCAAAAACGTTCGCGCTATTCTGCAGAAAAACGGCATCGATGCTCGGCTGACCCGCTCGGGCGATACCTTTATTCCGCTGTACGATCGGGTTGAAATCGCCCATAAGCACGGCGCAGATTTGTTTATGTCAATTCACGCAGATGGTTTTACTAACCCCTCTGCCGCAGGCGCGTCGGTCTTCGCCCTCTCCAACCGCGGGGCCAGTAGCGCAATGGCAAAGTATCTGTCGGACCGTGAAAACGCCGCTGATGAGCTGGCGGGCAAGAAGGCCAAAGACAAAGACCATCTTCTGCAGCAGGTGCTGTTCGATCTGGTACAAACCGATACCATCAAAAACAGCCTGACGCTCGGCTCGCACGTGCTGAAGAAAATTAAGCCGGTGCACAAGCTGCACAGCCGCAGCACCGAGCAGGCGGCATTTGTGGTTCTGAAGTCGCCGTCGATTCCCTCCGTGCTGGTCGAAACCTCCTTTATTACCAACCCGGCCGAAGAGAAGCTGCTGGGCACCACGGCATTTCGACAAAAAATCGCCGATGCTATCGCTTCGGGCATCATCAGCTACTTCCACTGGTTCGATAACCAGAAAGCCCACGCGAAGCGACGCTGATGACCATTAACGTCGATCAGGTTAAAGCCTTTCTGCTCGGGCTACAGGACGAGATATGCCGCCAGCTTGCACAGCTCGACGGCGGCGCATTTATCGAAGATAGCTGGCAGCGCTATGCCGGCGGTGGCGGCCGTAGCCGGGTGCTACGCGACGGCGCCGTCTTTGAACAGGCTGGCGTCAATTTCTCCCACGTACATGGCGACGCGATGCCCGCCTCCGCAACGGCGCACCGCCCGGAGCTTGCCGGGCGCAGCTTCGAGGCCATGGGCGTATCGCTGGTCGTTCACCCGCGTAATCCGTATGTGCCGACAAGCCATGCCAACGTGCGTTTCTTTATTGCCGAAAAACCGGGTGCTGAGCCAGTGTGGTGGTTCGGCGGCGGCTTCGATTTAACCCCTTACTACGGTTTTGATGAAGACGCCGTGCACTGGCACACCGTCGCGCGCGACCTGTGCCAGCCGTTTGGCGATGACGTCTATCCGCGTTATAAAAAGTGGTGTGACGACTACTTCTATCTTAAGCACCGCCAGGAGCAGCGCGGCATTGGCGGCCTGTTCTTTGACGATCTGAATACGCCAGACTTTGCCCGCTGCTTCGCCTTTATGCAGGCGGTAGGAAACGGCTTTACCGACGCCTACCTGCCCATCGTCGAGCGTCGCAAAGCGATGGCTTATGGCGAGCGCGAACGCGATTTCCAGCTCTACCGCCGCGGGCGCTACGTTGAGTTCAATCTGGTGTGGGACAGAGGTACGCTGTTCGGCCTGCAGACCGGCGGGCGCACGGAGTCCATTCTGATGTCGATGCCGCCGCTGGTGCGCTGGGAGTATAACTACCAGCCGGAAGATGGCAGCCCAGAAGCAGCGCTGAGCACTTTTCTGAAAGTTCGCGATTGGGTCTAGTTACGCATTTTTCCTCAAGTTACGCCATCCGGAATGACGATACTGAATTATCGGATGGCGCGTCATCGCTGCGCGCACAGTCTCCTCCACATCACAATGCCCGGAGCAGTACTCATGGATGATGATCGCGTTGCATGTAGAAATCCTGATTGTTCACACCGTATTCTCCCCACCACAGCGGCACGTACAGATGGATATTGTATGCCCTGTGTTCGAGCTCGTGAAAAACAGGAATACGATGATTACATCAAAAAAAATCGGAAAACGGTAAACATATTCGAGGGCATTAGCGATCCGGTCGAGATGTTAAAACGGGTTCACCTACCGCCGGCTAACGATCCACTCATTTTCTGGGTGCCATGCCCTGTCGCCACCGATACGCTTTACCAGCAACTCACCCCCAGCCAGGCCAGCGAAATGGCCTGCCACGCTGAAGCGCTATTCGATAACGACGAATACGAGCAAGCACAAGAGATTTGTCTTTGTCTGGCCGCATTTACTGAGGCGAATCTGGATAATTGTTTGCGCCAATGGGTTGAAGATGAAGAGGACTTCGACTGCTATCCTGCCTTCCCCTTTCATCGCGCCCCTGCCGATGTTCGCGATACGCTTTTACAACGCGTTGAATACGATGAAGAAAACCGCAGCAATCTACTTTGCGCTCTCGCCTGGATTGGTGATTCAGCCGTCGTCGAACGCTTTAACCACTGGCGGCAAACGCCGCCAACATGGCGTCATTCCCTCTACATCCCGCCAGAGGATTACGCGCGCACCGCAGGGTGGGAATTAACGCAATCAGGCGGTCGACGCAATCTCTACTTCCCGCAATGCATTCATTTAACCCGGCAACCCAGCACAGCCTCTCGCCCGTTCAGCACCATTATAAAACAGGGCGAAAATTGCCCTCACTGCCATCTGCCGCTGATTAATCTATTTGAAATCGCGCCTGACGCTCTGGGTATCAATAATTGGCCTGGCGCACTGCGTATGATGACCTGCGAGTGCTGTTCCGTTTATCACCCTGTTTACAGCCAGATTGATGACAAGGGCAAGCCGCAATTACGCCCCAAAAACCCGCTCTCAGCACTTGCCGTTGAAAATGCGAAAGATTGGTGCCCGTTGCCCATCAACGGATTATATCCCGCCGAAGATCGTCTGCCATTATTCGCCGCAGATGAACTGCTGCCGACAACGTTCTCGCAGATTGGCGGGCATCCCACCTGGGTTCAGGATGCGGAATACCCGCAATGCCCTGAATGCAGCCAGACAATGACGTTTATTGCGCAGATTGATTGCCACGATATAGATACTTATCTTGCTGGAATGCTTTATGGATTTATTTGCCCTTCATGTAAAACAACGGCAACAACCCATCAGCAAACATAACCCTATGAGCATTCATTAGAAAATACAGAACAACATAATAGACATAAAGATGCGGCTGGCTTTTTTTCGCAAAAAGAAAGGGTTAAGTTTTAATGGAGCACAACATACCCATCGCAGATACGGAAAGCGCCAGGTGGTACCATCACCTGGATATGAGCCTCGCGGGAAGCCTGATCGCCTTTGTGATGGAGGTTTGCTTTCACGATAAAATCTTTATCCCCCACAGTGGCGGGGCAAGTTTTGGCTTAATTGTACTGCTTATTATCAATATCGCCGCAACCCCGATAGTAATGGCAATAATAGCCCTTATCTGCGCAGTCATCCCTATTCAACGCACGCGTAAGAATTGTATTTTCATGTGTATGATTGCATGTATTTTGACTATTCTTGGGTTATTTATCGCCTATCCGGTCAGGCGTTAACTATTCCTGCAAAAAGGCGCAGGGGGAACCCGCGCCTAATAAGAGATTTAAATGCTTACAGCGGCTGGGTCTGCGCTTCAACTACCGCCAGCGCCACCATGTTGACGATACGGCGTACAGAGGCAATCGGCGTCAGGATGTGAACCGGTTTTGCCACCCCCATCAGCACCGGCCCCACGGTCACCCCTTCAGAGCTGGATACGCGCAGCAGGTTGTAGCTGATACGCGCCGCTTCCATATTCGGCATCACCAGAATATTGGCGGAGCCTTTCAGCGGGCTGTCCGGCATGCGGTCATTGCGGATGCTTTCGACCAGCGCGGCATCGCCGTGCATTTCACCATCAATCATCAGCTCCGGCGCGCGCGCCTTCACCAGCTCCAGCGCGTCACGCATTTTGCTGGCCGACGGGCAATCGGAAGAGCCAAAGTTGGAATGCGACAGCAGCGCCACGCGCGGTTCAATACCGAAACGACGCACGCTTTCCGCCGCCATCAGGGCGATTTCGGCGATCTGCTCCGGCGTAGGATCGTTATTGACGTAGGTATCGGCAATAAAGGTGTTGCCGCTCGGCAGCAGCAGCGCGTTCATTGCTCCGGCCGTATGTACGCCGTCACGGTAGCCAAACAGCGGTTTCACGGCGCTGAAGTGCTCATGGTAGTCACCGATGGTGCCGCAGATCATACCGTCGGCTTCCCCGCGCAGTACCATAATCGAGCCGATAGCCGTGGTGTTACTGCGCATCTCGCGCTGCGCCTGTTCCTGAGTGATGCCGCGGCGCTTCATCAGGCTGTAGTATTCCTGCCAGTACTCCTTAAAGCGCGGGTCGGATTCATTATTGACGATTTCAAAGTCAACGCCCGGTTTAATTTGCAGCCCCAGCTTCTGAATACGCATTTCAATCACGCTCGGGCGACCAATCAGAATCGGCTTTGCCAGCCCCAGAGTGATCAGCTCCTGCGTCGCGTGCAGCACGCGGGTATCTTCCCCTTCCGCCAGCACGATGCGCTTCGGCTCTTTGCGCGCCTGCGAGAAGATAGGCTTCATAAACAGGTTGGTTTTATAGACGAACTCGCTCAGTTTTTCGATGTAGGCATCGAAATCAGCAATCGGGCGCGTCGCGACGCCAGAGTCCATCGCCGCCTTAGCAACGGCCGGGGCGATCTTCACGATCAGGCGCGGATCGAACGGTTTAGGAATGATGTATTCCGCGCCAAAGCTCAGATCCTGATCGCCGTAGGCGGAAGCCACCACTTCGCTCTGCTCGGCATGGGCCAGCTCGGCGATAGCGTGAACGGCCGCCAGCTTCATCTCTTCGTTGATGGCCGTCGCGCCGACGTCCAGCGCGCCGCGGAAGATGAACGGGAAGCACAGGACGTTGTTAACCTGGTTCGGGTAGTCGGAACGGCCGGTACAGATGATGGCGTCCGGGCGCACTTCTTTGGCCAGCGGCGGCAGTATTTCCGGTTCCGGGTTCGCCAGCGCAAGGATCATCGGCGCGCGGGCCATCTTCTTCACCATCTCCTGGGTCAGCACTTTCGGGCCAGAGCAGCCAAGGAAGATATCCGCGTCGGCAATCACATCGTCCAGCGAGCGTTTGCCATTATCTTTCACCGCATAAGCCGCCTTGGTTTCCGCCATGTTCGGCTCGCGGCCTTCGTAGATAACGCCTTTGGAGTCGCAGACCACAATGTTGTGTTTCTGCATCCCCAGCGCCACCAGCAGGTTCATACAGGCAATCGCTGCGGCGCCAGCGCCGGAAACCACCATGCGAACATCGGAGATATTTTTCTCCACCACGCGCAGGCCGTTAAGAATAGCGGCGGTACTGATAATCGCCGTGCCGTGCTGGTCGTCGTGGAACACCGGAATGTTCATACGTTCGCGCAGCTGCTGCTCAATGTAGAAGCATTCCGGCGCTTTAATGTCTTCGAGGTTGATGCCGCCAAAGGTCGGCTCCAGCGCCGCCACCACGTCGATAAATTTGTCCGGATTAGTCTCATCCACTTCGATATCGAAAACGTCAATACCGGCGAACTTCTTGAACAAAACGCCCTTACCTTCCATCACCGGCTTACCGGCCAGCGCGCCAATATTGCCGAGGCCGAGCACCGCGGTGCCGTTTGACACCACCGCCACCAGGTTGCCACGCGCGGTATATTTGTAGGCCGCCAGCGGGTCTTTTTCAATTTCAAGACACGGTGCGGCAACGCCCGGCGAATAGGCCAGCGCAAGGTCGCGTTGGGTGGCTAACGGCTTGGTGGGAGAGACCTGAATTTTACCTGGAATGGGGAATTCATGGAAATCGAGGGCACTTTGTTTTAATTGGTCGTCCATTTAGGGTTCCTTTCACGTATCGAACTAAAAGGGTGAAGCGCAATTACGTCCTGATGCACTCCCGAAGGGAAGCGCCTAGTATCGCCTGTGGCCGCCCGGTAAACTTTGAAGGCCGCCATACTCTTGCGAACACGCCTGTGTTTGTTATCTATTTATGTCTGATATGTTATCAAGTATCGATAGTAAGATCATGATTTCCAGATATGCTTTTTTGTTATGCCAGCCATAACCTAATGGCTATGGGCAAAGCGTCTGGCCATTTCCTGGCATCATCATGCCTCACCGCGATAATGTTCAGCCATCATCCTGAATAGCTAAATTAATCATTACGTTGATAGGCTAGACGCACGAGGATATAGGGGGAATGCGCCGTCATCAGGCGGCGCAGAGGAAGGGAAAAATGTTAGCCGGAAACCCACTGTGTTGCCCAGGCGTCTGGCCCCTGCCAGTTATCACACTGCGGCTGCGCGGCGTAGCGCACCAGGCGAAAACGCTGGCCGTCGTAGCGCCAGCGCGTTTGTACACCGCAGTCGGCAAGGCCGCGGCCTTTTTCAAGCGTCACCAGCTCGCGGCTTTTTTCGTTGTACGTGAGATTGACCAGCTCAATATCACGCCCTTCGCTGCCTGAAGGCACGAACGGCAGACGCAGGCGAATCGGCGTCGTCACAAACGGTTTTTTTCGCGACACCAGCCAGGCACGGTAGAAGGTGTTATAAGCGCCAGACTCGCAGCTGGTCATGATCAGTGCCTTATCATCGGTCAGCGCCGTCACCCACACTTCACGACGCAGGGGGTCGAGTGAACACTGCACGTTGTTCATCCGCCAGGTGGCAAAATCCAGCAGGTCGTTGTACTCATCATGACCCAACGGCGTCGGCGCGGCATTCACTTTTGCCACCGCCTTAAGCGCCGGCGCGGGCGGCACGCTGAGCGGGGGCTCGTCGCCTTTTCTTACCCACGCGGTTTCATTGCCCACCCGTTTTTGGCGCGCGTCGATAAACAGCAGTGCCGCCTTCAACCCCTGCAATGAAATGACCTGAACGCCCCTCGCCAGGGTCATCGCGTGGGCATCCTGAATCAGCTGCAGGAAAGCATCGATCGTGGCGCTATCGCCGGTCGTCAGCAGCTTCGGCTGAACTTTCCAGCGTTCACCATTCAGCTTCAGCGGCTTACCGTCAAGCAGCAACCGCGGTTCAATCGCCGGTACGGTCGCCACCGGATTAACCAGCCCGCCCAGCTCAATGCGCAGCTGCGCATCGGTATGCGCCCCGGCGCTACGGCTTAACGTCATCACCAGCCCATAGTGCAGGCCTACGTTGCGGGTCACGCAGAAATTTTGATTATTGCAGGTGACTAACCAATCGGAGAAAAGCTGCTGCGCCGGCGCCGCCCACGTCGACGACGTCGGGAGCCACCCGATGCAGAAGATAAAAAGGAAAACGCGGTAACGCATGGACGGTACAACCCCAGAAGAAAAAAGCATCAACTTACCGGGGCTATCCTGGATGACGAAGCGGCAACCCTCAATCGGATTTATCGGATTGAGCTACAGGCAAAATTACGCCATCAGGCCGGATGCATGAAGATACTGAAGTAAAATCACCGTCTTACCGTCGCAAATTTCGCCGCTGCGCACCTTTTCCAGCGCCTGGGAAAACGGCAGTTCCAGCACGTCAATATCTTCATCATCGACTCCGCCGCCGGCGTTATCGCGCAGGCGGTCATCGTATTGCGCGATAAAGAAATGGATGATTTCGGTCACGCCGCCCGGCGACATATACAGTTGAAAGACCTTACGTACGTGACTCACCTGGTAGCCGGTCTCTTCGATGGCCTCTTTGCGGATGCAGGTTTCCGGATCGTCGTCGTCGAGCAGCCCGGCGCAGGCTTCAATCAGCATACCGTCGGCATTGCCGTTCACCCAGGTTGCCACGCGGAACTGGCGCACCAGCACCACGCTCTTTTTTTGGCTGTTGTACAGCAGCACCGTCGCACCGTTGCCGCGATCGTAAACTTCACGCTTATGGCGCACGACCGTACCGTTTTTCTGCGTTAAATCGTAGGTAATATTGCGCAGGACAAAGTAGTTGTCAGAGAGGATTTGATCTTTGATGACGTTGATATTAAGGGACATGTGGGCTCCACGGCGATAACGCTTTCGCGCCATATTACGCCGTGAAGCCCGGGTATCGTCAATGCGCGCGAGTCACTTTTACGCCCAGCCAGTCGAGGATCCCCTGCGCCGCATGGCGCCCTTCCGCCATGGCCGTCACCACCAGGTCGGCCCCGCGCACCGCATCGCCGCCGGCAAAAATTTTGGGGTTCGAGGTCTGATAGCGATAGCGCGAATGCACGTTCGCACGAATGCGTCCCCAGTCGTCCACCTCAACGCCCTGCGCGTTCAGCCATGGCATGCTGTGCGGATGGAAACCAAACGCCATGATCACCGCATCGGCAGGCATCACAAACTCGCTGCCGGGAATGGGTGTCGGGCGGCGACGCCCCTGGCCGTCCGGTTCGCCGAGCTGAGTCCGCAGGAAGCGCACGCCGCACACGCGGCCGCTGGTATCCAGTTCAAGGGTCACGGGCTGGACGTTGAATTCAAACTCGGCCCCCTCTTCCTTAGCGTTTTTGACCTCTTTTTTCGAACCCGGCATGTTGGCTTCATCGCGACGATAGGCGCAGGTCACTTTTTCTGCCCCGTGACGCAGTGCGGTACGCACGCAGTCCATCGCCGTATCACCGCCGCCGAGCACGACCACGTTCAGCCCCTGGGTGTTGATATACGGTTCATCAGGTAACTCGCCGAGCCCCATCACCTGCTTGGTGTTGGCAATCAGGAACGGCAGCGCGTCATACACGCCGGGCGCGTCCTCATTCGGCAAGTTGGCCTTCATGGAACGATAGGTCCCCACGCCGACGAACACTGCGTCGTAGTCATTCAGCAGCGTGTCCAGCGTGATTTCTGCGCCAATCTCGCAGTTCAGCTCAAAGCGGATGCCCATCTCGGTGAAAATTTCACGGCGGCGGGCCATCAGCGATTTATCCAGCTTGAACGCCGGAATGCCAAAGGTCAGCAGGCCGCCGATTTCCGGATGGCGATCGAATACCACCGGCTCAACGCCCTGGCGCACCAGAATATCGGCACACGCCAGCCCCGCAGGCCCGGCACCGATAATCGCCACCCGCTTGCCGCTGCTGACAACATTGCCGATATCCGGCCGCCAGCCTTTGGCCAGCGCGCGATCGGAGATATAGCGTTCAATATTACCGATGGTCACTGCACCGTGTTCGTCACGGATAGTACAAGCCCCTTCGCAGAGTCGGTCCTGCGGGCAAACGCGGCCGGTAATCTCCGGCAGCGGGTTGGTCTGATGCGACAGCTCCACCGCCGCATCGATATCGCCAGCGTTCACCCGCGCAATCCACTGTGGAATATGGTTGTGCAGCGGGCAGGTCCATTCGCAGACGCTGTGCTCGCCGCAGCTCAGGCAGCGCGAGGAGGCCTGCTGAGCCTGATCTTCACGCAGCGGCAAATAGATTTCGCCAAAACCGGTTTTACGTTCCGCCAGGTTGAGTTTATCAGCTTCGCCGCGCGCGGGCGTTTGCGCCATCTGCTGCACCTTGCTGCGCTGCGCGATTGGCGCTACGGCCCGGGTATCGCCATGCCACGGCTGCGCTTCGCGACAGGCCGTCTGCAGACGACGGGTGCGGGCAATCTCAGTTAACTGCTGGCTGGTCATCAGCTGCAGCGCGTCTGCCGGACAGTTTTCCACGCAGGCCGGTCCACCCGGACGTGTCTGACAAAGGTCACATTTGTGCGCGGTGGCTTTGACACGGCCATCGGCTGCGGGCGCCAGGACTATCTGCATGGTGCCAAACGGGCAAGCGACGGCGCAGGATTTACAGCCAATACACTTTGCCTGATCGACCTGGATGGCGTCATCGACCTGACGAATGGCGCCATTCGGGCAGCTGCGGGCGCAGGGGGCGTCCTCACAATGATGGCAGGTCGCAGCGCCACGTTGTTGATTCATTTTGACGACCGTGATGCGCGGCAAAAACTGCGCGACGTCGAGCACATGTTGCTCATCGTTATGCGACATCACACAGGCCACTTCACATGCTCTACATCCAATACATTTTTGGCTATCCACCCGAATAAAACGGTTCATACTCTCTCAGCCTATGGTTATAAAACCTTATATTTATAAGCCCTATTTATTAGCCGAGGAGCTACCGTACAGGCAATGTCCATTTGTCCAGAATTCGCGACTATTTGTCGGTTAGCTGTGGCAGATCAAAAAATTTCATCTTAAATGAAATTACGTTTCATTGGCTTTAAGCCGCTTACGTCATGCTATGCAAAGCTTTCGTAAAAGCGGCATGATAATTTACATTATCTCCTTTTTTTCTCCACGATTGCTGAGAGCCTTACGGCTACAGTGTTTCTCGCAATTCTGTACGTAAAAAAAATGAACAACACGAGGTTTGGATCCTGATGGCGAATTTCTTCATCGATCGCCCCATTTTTGCCTGGGTGCTGGCAATTCTGCTATGCCTTACCGGGGCCCTGGCGATTTTTTCTTTACCGGTAGAGCAATACCCCGACCTCGCTCCTCCCAACGTTCGCGTGACGGCGAACTATCCCGGCGCGTCCGCGCAAACGCTGGAGAATACCGTAACGCAGGTTCTCGAGCAGAATATGACCGGCATCGATAACCTGATGTATATGTCATCCCAGAGCAGCGCCACCGGTCAGGCCAGCATTACCCTCAGTTTCGTCGCCGGTACCAACCCGGATGAAGCGGTACAGCAGGTGCAAAACCAGCTACAAACCGCGATGAACAAACTCCCGCAGGCGGTACAAAATCAGGGCGTAACGGTACGTAAAACCGGGGATACCAATATTCTGACCATCGCCTTCGTCTCTACCGATGGCAGCATGGATAAGCAAGATATTTCCGACTATGTCGCCAGTAACATTCAGGATCCGCTTAGCCGCGTCGACGGCGTGGGCGATATTGACGCCTACGGTTCCCAATACTCCATGCGTATTTGGCTCGACCCGGCCAAGCTCAATAGCTATCAGATGACGGCTGCCGACGTTACCAGCGCGATTAAATCCCAGAACGCGCAGATTGCCGTCGGGCAGCTAGGCGGCACGCCGTCGGTTGATAAACAGGCGCTGAACGCAACCATCAACGCCCAGTCGCTGCTGCAAACGCCGCAGCAGTTCCGTAATATCACGCTGCGCGTCAATCAGGACGGTTCAGAAGTGACGCTGGGCGACGTCGCCACCGTCGAAATGGGCGCCGAAAAGTATGACTACCTTAGCCGCTACAACCGTAACCCGGCCTCTGGTCTGGGGATTAAGCTTGCCTCCGGGGCTAACGAAATGGCCACCGCCGAGCGAGTGATTCAGCGTCTGGATGAACTGAAGGCCTACTTCCCGCACGGGCTGGAATACAAAGTCGCTTACGAAACCACCTCCTTCGTGAAGGCGTCGATTAAAGACGTGGTGAAAACGCTGCTGGAAGCCATTCTGCTCGTGTTCCTGGTCATGTATCTGTTCTTACAGAACTTCCGTGCAACGCTGATTCCAACCATCGCCGTGCCGGTGGTGCTGATGGGAACCTTCTCGGTGCTGTACGCCTGTGGCTACAGTATTAACACCCTGACGATGTTCGCCATGGTGCTCGCCATCGGCCTGCTGGTAGATGACGCCATCGTGGTGGTAGAAAACGTTGAGCGTATCATGAGCACCGAAGGGCTCTCGCCAAGGCAGGCCACGCGAAAATCAATGGGCCAGATTCAGGGGGCGCTGGTCGGTATCGCCATGGTGCTGTCGGCCGTGTTTATTCCGATGGCCTTCTTCGGCGGTACCACCGGGGCTATCTATCGCCAGTTTTCCATTACGATCGTTTCGGCCATGGTGCTGTCGGTGCTGGTGGCGATGATCCTTACGCCCGCGTTGTGCGCCACTCTCCTTAAGCCTGTACATAAAGGCGAAACCCACGGCACGAAAGGTTTCTTCGGCTGGTTCAACCGCAGCTTCGACGCCAGCGCGCGTCGCTATGAATCCGGCGTAGCGAAAATTCTGCATCGCAGCGTACGCTGGATGCTGATTTACGTCGTGCTCCTCGGCGGAATGGTGTTCCTGTTCCTGCGTCTGCCCTCTTCTTTCCTGCCGCTGGAAGACCGCGGAATGTTTACCACCTCGGTACAGCTACCCAGCGGTGCAACCCAGCAGCAGACGCTGAAGGTGGTTGAGAAAGTCGAAGACTACTTCTTTAAAAATGAGCCGGACAACGTTACCTCTATCTTTGCGACCATCGGCTCCGGCCCGGGCGGTAACGGCCAGAACGTGGCGCGTATGTTTGTGCGCCTGAAAGATTGGGACCAGCGCGACAGCACTACCGGCACCTCATTTGCCATTATCGAGCGCGCCACCAAAGCGCTGAACAAAATCAAGGAAGCGCGCGTCTACGCCAGTAGCCCACCGGCCATCAGCGGCCTGGGCAGTTCCGCAGGCTTCGATATGGAGCTTCAGGACCACGGCGGCGCCGGACACGACGCGCTGATGGCGGCACGCGACAAGCTGCTTGAGCTGGCGGGCCAGGACCCGCAGCTGACCCGCGTGCGCCATAACGGCCTCGACGACAGCCCGCAGCTGCAAATCGATATTGATCAACGCAAAGCGCAGGCGCTGGGCGTCTCTATCGACGACATCAACGACACGCTGCAAACCGCATGGGGCTCAAGCTACGTGAATGACTTTATGGATCGCGGGCGCGTGAAGAAAGTCTACGTGCAGGCCGCGGCGAAATACCGCATGCTGCCGGACGATATCAACCTGTGGTATGTGCGCAACAGCGCGGGCCAGATGGTGCCCTTCTCCGCCTTCGCCACCTCTCGCTGGGAAACGGGCTCACCGCGTCTGGAACGCTATAACGGCTATTCGGCGGTAGAGATTGTCGGCGAAGCCGCGCCGGGCGTCAGCACCGGTACGGCAATGGATGTCATGGAGAATCTGGTGCAGCAGCTGCCTTCCGGATTTGGCCTGGAATGGACGGCGATGTCTTACCAGGAACGCCTCTCCGGCGCGCAGGCGCCGGCGCTGTACGCTATTTCACTGCTGGTGGTGTTCCTGTGTCTGGCGGCGCTGTATGAAAGCTGGTCGGTGCCATTCTCGGTGATGCTGGTTGTCCCGCTGGGAGTTATCGGCGCGCTGCTGGCCACCTGGATGCGCGGCCTGGAGAACGACGTCTACTTCCAGGTAGGGCTCCTGACCGTCATCGGGCTCTCGGCAAAGAACGCCATCCTGATTGTTGAATTTGCCAACGAAATGAACCAGAAAGGCGAAGACCTGATGTCGGCAACGCTCGAAGCCTGCCGCCAGCGTCTGCGCCCGATTCTGATGACGTCGCTGGCATTTATCTTCGGCGTGCTGCCAATGGCGCTCACCACCGGCGCGGGCTCAGGCGGCCAGCACGCAGTAGGCACCGGCGTAGTTGGCGGGATGATATCCGCCACGGTGCTGGCTATCTTCTTCGTGCCGCTGTTCTTTGTGCTGGTGCGTCGACGCTTCCCGCTGAAAGAAAAGCAGGAATAAGTCCTCAGCCCCTCGCAGGAGGGGTTCACGCAGCCACAAAAAAAGGCGACACAGGATGTCGCCTTTTATCTTTATGTGATGCTTATACTCTGTACTGCAAACAACACCGTCTTGGTTATTGAAAGAACACAGCGCCTTGTCACTCACATTGCTGAAAATTATTTACGAAGCATCACTTCGATAAAATCTTTCCAGTTCCCTAGTTCACGTTCGATCATAACTACCTCTCTTATTATTATGCGTATTTTACGTACTGTCGTATGACCTGTGAATACGGTTAATCCGATTACTTTAATTGCCGCTGCCAACATTTGTTTACTGCTTGAAGCCACTATGGGCCGGAATGTGGACATTTAATGTGACGGACAGCAATATTCCGAAATAGTTATCGAAGTGTGAATGTTATGATAAAAATTTACGCTATGTCAAAGCAAATCATCTGCGACTTTCTGCGTAATTAGCGCAATAAACTGCATGATTTTTAGCCAATTTGCGGCAGCAAAATTAAAACAGGCAGCCGCCGGAATTCCGTGTATATTCGAGTCCCTAAAACCGGTTGATATAAAGGTGGAACATGACCATCCTCTATGGAATAAAAAACTGCGACACGATAAAAAAAGCCCGTCGTTGGCTGGATGACCACCAGGTTGAATATCGTTTCCACGACTACCGCGTCGACGGTCTGACGCCAGAACTGCTGGCGTCCTTTATTGCCGAACTCGGCTGGCAAGCGCTGCTGAATACGCGCGGTACGACCTGGCGGAAGCTGGACGAGCAGGTTCGTGCGGGGATCGACAACGCCGATGCCGCCGCCGCGCTAATGCTGGAAATGCCGGCAATCATCAAACGCCCATTGCTCTACGCGCCCGCACAGCCTATGCTGCTGGGTTTTAGTGACGCCAGCTATGGTCAGTGGCTCGCGCAGACGCGTTAACGCCGTCGCCCGTTTTGACTTTTTGCAGATAACGAACAATAACGAGGTTTAGTTTATGTCTTGCCCAGTCATTGAGCTGGCTCAGCAGCTTATTCGCCGCCCTTCTCTTAGCCCGGATGACGCGGGCTGTCAGGCATTAATGATTGAACGCCTGCGCGCAATCGGGTTTACCGTTGAACCGATGGATTTTGGCGATACCCAGAACTTCTGGGCATGGCGCGGCAAAGGGGAAACCCTGGCGTTTGCTGGCCACACCGATGTGGTACCCGCCGGCGACGCCGACCGTTGGATTAATCCACCGTTCGAACCTACGATTCGCGACGGAATGCTGTTTGGTCGCGGCGCGGCCGACATGAAAGGCTCGCTGGCTGCGATGGTAGTTGCCGCCGAACGGTTTGTCGCCCAGCATCCAAACCATCAAGGCCGCCTGGCGTTCCTCATCACCTCCGATGAAGAGGCGAGCGCTACCCACGGTACCGTGAAGGTGGTCGAAGCGCTGATGGCGCGCAACGAGCGCCTGGACTACTGTCTGGTCGGCGAACCCTCCAGCACCGAGGTCGTGGGCGACGTTGTGAAAAACGGCCGTCGCGGCTCGATGACCTGTAACCTGACGATTCACGGCGTGCAGGGCCATGTTGCCTATCCGCACCTTGCCGACAACCCGGTTCACCGCGCCGCGCCGTGGATGAACGAGCTGGTGTCTATCGAATGGGACCAGGGCAATGAATTCTTCCCGCCAACCAGCATGCAGATTGCCAACATCAAGGCGGGTACCGGTAGCAACAACGTGATCCCAGGCGATCTGTTCGTCCAGTTCAACTTCCGCTTCAGCACCGAACTGACCGACGAGATGATCAAAGAACGCGTTATCGCCCTGTTGGAGAAACACCAGCTGCGCTACAGCGTGGACTGGTGGATCTCCGGCCAGCCGTTCCTGACCGCCCGCGGTAAACTGGTTGACGCCGTAGTCAATGCCATTGCGCACTATAATGAAATAGAACCGCAGCTGCTGACCACCGGTGGAACGTCAGATGGCCGCTTTATCGCCCGGATGGGTGCACAGGTTGTTGAACTGGGGCCGGTGAACGCCACCATTCATAAAATCAACGAATGTGTGAACGCCGCCGACCTGCAGATGCTGGCGCGGATGTATCAGCGTATCATGGAACAACTTGTCGCCTGACGGCATAACATAAGAGGTAACGCGCATGGATTGGCTGACAAAATACTGGTGGATTCTGGTGCTGGTGTTTCTGGCGGGGGTCATTATCAACGTGATTAAGGATCTTAGCCGCGTCGATCATAAAAAATTCCTTGCCGATAAGCCGGAACTGCCACCGCATCGCGACTTTAACGATAAGTGGGACGATGACGACGACTGGCCGAAGAAAGACCAGCCGAAGAAATAGTGCAGGATCGTGTAGGCCTGATAAACGTAGCGCCATCAGGCAATCCGCTGCAGATTGCCGGATGGTGGCGTAAACGTCTTCTCCGGCCTACATGTTCTTATAGCATCTCGATAATATCGTCGTCTTTCGGCGTACTGCCGCTCAACGCTTCATCAAAATAGTGCTTCGGCACGGTATAGCGCAGATGGTCGAGCGCAAACTGCATGCTGCGATCGTCAATCGCGTGCCCCAGCTCGTCAACAATATCCAGCGTCACATCGCCACCGGCTGCCAGCAGCGCTTCCTGTCCGCGAACGGCCCAGGCCAGATCGATAACCCTGTCTTCCCCACCGTGAATCAGATGAACGGTAGTGCTGGTATCTGCATGTTGCGGCAGCGTGGCATAACGGCCGTTAAAAGCAATGACGCGTGAGGCGAGTCCTGGCTCGGCTTTGATGCTTTCGAGCGACATAATCGCCCCTTGAGAAAAGCCGATCAGCGCGGTGGCCTGTGGACCGACGCCGCTCTGTTTTTGCCAGTAGCGCACCGTTTCAACAAAGGTCGGCATAATGGCATCAACGCGCGCCTGACGATTGTCTTCGGTCACGCCCTGTACGGAAAACCACTGCCGCCCCGGCGCTGGGCCGCACGGCTCGGCACCGCCGATACTGACGATTAACGCGTCCGGGAACAGCGGCGCAAACCAGCTGCCGATCTCCCCCATTGCCACCGGATTATCGCCCACGCCATGAAACAACAGCAGCAGCTGTTGAGCGGGCTTCGCGGGGCTTTGAACAACAAAATGATCGTGTGTCATGGCTGTCTCCTTGGTTTTGACGGTCAGTTTACGCCGCACCAGAATAATGACCATGCCATTTAACTGAATGAGTCAGTTAAAAAAATTGCAGTTGTAGGATCTGTTCCGACAAACGGTTTGTGCGTTCGCCATCAATAACGCGCATCGCGTGTGCTGCCTCGCGGCGCATTTGCGCCAGCAGCGCCTTACGGCCCTGTACGCCCAGCTGGGCGCAGAGTGCGGCTTCACTCTCTCCCCGCAGTCGCCCACGTAGCGCAGGCATCGCACTCTCGGCCAGCTCGCTCAGCCGATGGAGATTTGCCAGCACCGCCAGCAGAGGGCGATGGGCAAACGCGAAGCCAGCCAGATCCCACCAGTCATCGTCAGTAAGCATAGCGTCTGCGGCATCCGGCAGCGGCAATTTTTCATCCACCCACTGGCTTAGCCAGCGCCATTCACGGCACAGACGCTGATGCTCATGCTGCATCAGCGCCTCCCCCGCCGCCGTCAACGGCCGCAGGGCCATTGCCGCATAGCAGCCGCTGCTGGCTTCGCGCTGACTGCCAATACGCACCAGCGTAAAACCACAGCGTTGCCAGAAACGCCACAGCGCGTCGGTATAGCCAAAGCTGACAGACAGGTAATCAATGCCTTTCGCCTCTTGCCATGCCTGGGTCACCAGGCGTTGCCCTATCCCCTCTCTCTGGCGCTGCGGATGTACTGCAATACGGCTGATGCGTCGCCCGATAAGCGTCGCCGCCAACGGACTGCCGCCGTGCGCTGCCAACGACTGTGCCACCAGGTTACCCCGCGGACGGCGAAAGCCGGCCCACACGGCGCGGCTCAGCGCCGGCGACAGGCCACCTTCATCCACCAACCACAGCGCGCCTGCCGGGCCGCTGTCGCACTGGGCGCTGATAAAATGCTGCCCCGGTGCATCCATCATGCGTCGGAGATCCAGCGGTGAGGTACGGTAATGGGCACCAGAAAGCAGCTGATACAGCGCACGCGGCAGCGCCGGTGCACTTTGCCATGCCGATTGGGGAACGGCGATTGGCCGTACGTCCCCCTGAAGAGGAGAATTAAATGCATCATCGTCAAAAATCAGCGCCTCGTTAACCACCGCTTCCAGCGGGCATCCTGCGGCCCAGCGGATGGGCTGGCTCAGGGTAAACGCCTGCCGCTGGGGGAATGCAGCGCAAAATTTCAACAAGAAACCGCGCCCGGTGCCTTCATAACCTTGAACGGTGGTCGTCAGCAGTGCGTGCGGGAAACGGGAGATCAGCTTTTGTAACAACGGCGCCGGAATGGCGGCAGCCTCGTCAACCACCAGCCAGTCGGCCTTTTCATCGGAAGCCAACAGCGCATCGGGGGCAATAAAACGAAAGCGCTCGCCGGCAAAGGCGGCAATCACCTCCGCCGAGGCGCGGGATGGCGCCGTCACCAGCGCCGAACCGGCAATCTGGCGAATATGCATCCCGGCCAGCGCCGATTTGCCGCGACCGCGCTCTGCCGTGACCACGGAAACCTGCGCAGTCGCGTTCGCCAGCGCCGACAAAATCGCCAGCTGTTCACCGTCGGGCTGGCCGTTCGCACGTTGCCAGCGCGGGCGCGGCGTCTCGTTTAGCGGCGCAAGCGGCAGCCCCTGACGCCAGATTCGCGCCTGCGGGTTATTCTTTAGCGTGCGGCAAAAATGGTGGACAAAATGCGGCGTGGCAATAGGTTCCGGCGTATCGCTCCAGCGCAGCGAGTCCGCATCGGCACGGGTTGGCCAGAGAGAAAGGTCCGGCACCAGCAGCAACAACCAGCTACCGGCGCGCAGCGTACCGGCCAGCGCGGCAAACGCCGAAACGTCAAACCCCGCGCGGGCGTCAAAAATAGCGTGCTGGAACTCACGTCCCAGCAGCGTGGCGAATTTACCCGGTGGGCAAAAAGGCTCGGCGGCGGCCTGCGGGCCGACCCATAGCACCTCCGGACCGACGGCATTACGAAACGCCGCTGCCCGCTGAGCGCACCAGTCGGGCTCGCCGCTGACCACCAGCAGGCGGCGAATGCCCTCCTGCGCCATTCGCGCGGCCTGCGCGAGCAGCTCATCCATGACGTCCTGCATCGGCTTAGAACGATTTACTGAAGGTGTTGCACTGCGCCGGGTCGCCGCTGTCAAAGCCGCGTTTCAGCCAGGTGTAACGCTGCTGCGACGTCCCGTGGGTGAAGCTGTCCGGCACGATGCGCCCCTGGCTTTGTTGCTGTAGACGGTCGTCGCCGATAGCCTGCGCGGCGTTCAGCGCCTCTTCCAGATCGCCCGCTTCCAGAATCCCTTGCTTCTGCATATTATGGCCCCAGACGCCAGCGAAGCAGTCGGCCTGTAGCTCCATACGTACCGACAGACGGTTTACCTCTGCCTGAGATGCCCCCTGCTGCATCTGACGCACTTTCGGCTCAATACCCAGCAGTTTTTGAATATGGTGACCCACTTCATGAGCAATCACGTAGCCCTGGGCGAAATCACCGCCCGCGCCGAGCTTGCTTTTCATGTCATCGTAGAAAGAAAGGTCGATGTAGACCGTGCTATCGGTCGGGCAGTAAAACGGCCCCATAACCGATTGCCCGGTGCCGCAGCCGGTACGCGTTGCGCCGCGATACATGACCAGGCGCGGCGGCTGATAGGTTTTGCCCATCTCTTTAAACTGCTGCGCCCAGGTGTCTTCGGTAGTGGCCAGAATAACCGAGGTGAACTTAGCCGCTTCATCATCATTCGGGTTGCTGACGCGCTGAGAACTTTGCTGCTGGCTCTGTCCAACCGGCTCGCCGGTCATCAGCCCGGTTAAGTCAACGCCGTAATAGCCCGCGACCAGCACGACAATCAGCAGGATAATGCCGCCCTTGCCGCTTGGAATACGGAAACCTGGACCGCGCCCGGATAACGGGGATTCGGAACTGTTCCGCCGGTCTTCTACATTGTCGCTTTCACGACGGCCTTGCCAACGCATAACTACCTCGATCTTTTTTTATTATGACTGTTACGATCGTAGGCGGTTACGGGCGGGATTACCACTGGAAATGCGTCAGGAAGGGAGATTGTAGTCGGCCCGATAAGCGTAGCGCCATCGGGCACAATAGGCACCTTGCCGGAGTAGCGGCGTCAACGCCTTATCCGGCCTCCGCATGGCGCGAGGCCGGGAGGCATTATGACTTAGTCGAGCTTCACGCCTAAACGGTGCGCCACTTCTTCGTAGGCTTCAATCAGGCCGCCAAGGCTCTGGCGGAAACGGTCTTTATCCATTTTGTCCATGGTCTTTTTGTCCCACAGGCGGCTGCCGTCCGGCGAGAATTCATCGCCCAGCACCACTTCGCCCTTGAACAGACCGAATTCCAGCTTGAAGTCCACGAGGATCAGACCCGCGTCATCGAACAGTTTTTTCAGCACGTCATTCGCTTTGAAGGTCAGTTCCTGCATACGCGCCAGATTCTCTTTGCTCACCCAGCCGAAGGTTTCGCAGTAGGATTCGTTGACCATCGGGTCGTGCATCGCGTCGTTTTTCAGGAACAGGTCAAACAGCGGCGGATTCAGCTCAATGCCTTCTTCAATCCCTAAACGTTTCACCAGCGAGCCGGCGGCACGGTTACGCACAACGCATTCCACCGGCACCATATCCAGCTTTTTCACCAGACATTCGGTATCGGACAACAGCGCTTCCATTTGGGTCGGGATCCCTGCTTCCGCCAGTTTGCTCATAATGAAATGGTTGAACTTGTTGTTCACCATGCCTTTACGATCGAACTGTTCAATGCGGGCGCCGTCCCCTGCTGACGTATCGTTACGGAATTCGAGTACCAACAGATCCGGGTTTTCGGTGCTGTATACGGTTTTCGCTTTACCACGATACAACTCAGCTAGCTTTTGCATCTTTGTCACTCCAGTGATGATTAACCATAAATATTTGTGCTTTTCTGTCTACGCACACGTTTGCGTCACTATACAGAAAAAAGGGCCGGATTGCTCCAGCCCTGTTTAATTACTTGCTAAATGCGGCCTGGAATACGGCGACCAGGGCGTCATTCTGCGACTGCGTCAGCGTATGGCCTTTCGGATCGATGAACTGCAGGCTACTACGGTTGTCCAGATCGCCGACCTGAAGTTTGTAGTCACCGGAGACCAGACCCGGATCGCTGGCACCCAGATCTCTCCAACTGCCGTCAGACAGCGGCTTGTAGGTCACCGCGATGCTGCCCTGAGAACGCGTGCTGTCGGTCACTTTCATGCCCACTTTTTCCAGCGCGCCCGGCAGACGCTGCCAGACCTGGTTGAACGGCGCGCGCACCACCAGCATCGGCAGGCCGGTATCATCGGAAGCGCTCTGCACGTCAAAGGTGGCTCCCGCGGTGCCGCGAGAGGCCTGCGCGTCGCTGGCGTTCTTATCCAGACCGGCGGAGATCACGTTCAGCATTTCGGCGCTGTAGCGCTGCAGAGAAGCACGATCGGCGACCGGTTTACCGGCCTGTTCCAGGTTAACCAGCTTCACCATCACCGCCTGCTGGTAGCCCTGAGGCTGCACGGAGATTTGATAACGACCGCGATACTGCTGGTCTTCGTCCAGACGGTTCCACTCAACCCAGTCGGTTGTCAGCGTCTGGCTAGCATCATCACGCTTGGTAATGGCGTAGTTTTTCGCCTGAATAATGCTGACCACCTGCGGCCACAGTGAACCGCTGCGGCTGTTTTCCACCAGCAGCGTGGCGGTATCGCCCGTAAACTGCGTGCGCGCACCGGCAACCAGCGCCAGCGGCTGAGCCGGTGGGCGGATATCCAGCGCTTTACCGACGGCACCGCTGCCGTTAGCGACAGGAATGTTGTAGTCGCCATTTTCAATCGGCAGGATCATGCCAGCAGGGGCGTGAAGTTCACCTAACGGCGTCGCGTCCAGATAGGACTCATCGCCGCTCACCTGGCGCTTATAGCGCGAGTCGGAACTACAGGCCGCAAGCAGTAAAACCAGCGATACACCCGCAACCTTGGCCAGGCGCGACTTCTGTACTGAGTAAGCCATCAAATCTCCCTAAACTTTACAGCAAACCGGCATGCTTCAGTGCGGATGCCACAACGTCACGACCGTGGTCGGTGATCGGTGTCATCGGCAAGCGCATGGTGTCGGTCGCCACAAGCCCCAATTCCTTACACGCCCATTTCACCGGGATAGGATTGGGTTCGACAAATAATTTATTGTGCAGCGGCATCAAACGCTGGTTGATGATGCGCGCCTGCGCGAACTGCCCTTCGGCGGCCAGCTTGCACATTTCAGCCATATCACGCGCCGCAACGTTCGCCGTTACCGAAATAACGCCGTGCCCGCCAAGCTGCATGAAGTCCAGACCGCTTGCATCATCGCCGCTAAGCAGGATGAAATCGTCTGAAACCAGCTCTTTGATCTGATGAACGCGGCTTAAGTTCCCCGTGGCTTCCTTAATGGCGATAATATTTTTAATTTTCGCCAGGCGACCTACGGTTTCCGGCAGCATATCGCAACCGGTACGTGACGGCACATTATACAGAATTTGCGGCAGGTCAGTATGCTCGGCAATCGCTTTAAAGTGCTGGAACAACCCTTCCTGAGTCGGGCGGTTGTAATAGGGGGTCACGGTCAGGCAGCCAACGACGCCGCTGTCGTTAAAACGCTGGGTCAGGCTAATCGCCTCTGCGGTTGCATTTGCCCCCGTTCCCGCGATAACCGGAATGCGACCATCGGCCAGTTCCAGCGTGGTTAATACCACATCGCCATGCTCTTCGTGGCTCAGCGTGGCTGATTCACCGGTAGTCCCTACCGACACAATCGCCGAGGTTCCGTTGGCGACATGATAATCAATCAGTTTTTTCAGGCTTGAACGGTCGACATTACCTTTTTCATCCATCGGCGTGACAAGCGCTACAATACTTCCCGTGAACATGGGCCATCCTCTGTGCTGACGTGCGGACATGAAACTCAATGGTACGTTTGGTCCTGTAATAAAAGCAAGAGACTCAGGGCCTTCAGAATGTTGTATGCCGGTTTTTTTTATGCTTTCCTAGGATATACCGCACCTTTTTAAAGGAAGAACAGGTTTGACAGCCTCATTACAACACTATCTGGTCATTACGGCCCTGGGCGCGGATCGCCCCGGCATTGTCAATACGATTACCCGTCATGTGAGCAGCTGCGGCTGTAATATCGAAGACAGTCGGTTGGCGATGCTGGGGGATGAATTCACTTTTATTATGCTGCTGTCCGGAACCTGGAACGCCATCACGCTGATTGAGTCCACCCTGCCGCTCAAAGGTGCGGAGCTGGACCTGCTTATCGTGATGAAACGCACCACCGCCAGCCCGCGCCCGGCGATGCCGGCCACCGTATGGGTACAGGTCGAAGTCCCTGATTCGCCGCATATTATTGAGCGTTTTACCGCCCTGTTCGACAGCTGGGAAATGAACATCGCCGAGCTGGTGTCGCGAACCCAGCCGGGCGCCGACGAAGGCGCGGCGCAGCTGTTTATTCAAATTACCGCCCATAGCCCAGCTACGCAAAATGCATCAAATATTGAGCAAGCGTTCAAAGCACTATGTACAGAACTGAAAGCGCAAGGCAGTATAAACGTGATTAATTATTCACAGCATGATGAACAGGATGGAGCTGAGTAATGAACCCACTGAAAGCCGGTGATATCGCACCGAAATTTAGTTTGCCCGATCAAGACGGCGAGCAAGTAAATTTGACCGACTTCCAGGGACAACGTGTTCTGGTCTATTTTTACCCGAAAGCGATGACCCCTGGCTGCACCGTGCAGGCATGCGGCCTTCGCGATAATATGGACGAGCTGAAAAAAGCGGGCGTTGAAGTTCTGGGCATCAGCACCGACAAACCGGAAAAACTCTCCCGCTTCTCAGAAAAAGAGCTGCTGAACTTCACTCTGCTTTCCGATGAAGATCACCAGGTCTGCGAGCAGTTTGGTATCTGGGGCGAAAAAACCTTCATGGGCAAAACCTATGATGGCATTCACCGCATCAGCTTCCTGGTCGATGCGGAAGGGAAAATTGAGCACGTCTTCGACGACTTCAAAACCAGCAATCACCACGACGTGGTACTGAGCTGGCTGCAGGCCAACGCCTGACCCTTTCCCTGACGTGAATGACGTAACCCGGCTGAGCATCGCGACGCCGGGTTTTTTATCGATTATGCCGTTTCGTCTTCTTCCACCACCAGACCGTCCGGCCAGGCGTGAACCACCGCCTTAATCAGCGTTGCCAGCGGTATGGCGAAGAATACGCCCCAGAAGCCCCACAGGCCGCCAAAAATCACCACCGACAGGATAATCACCAGCGGATGCAGGTTCACGGCTTCAGAGAACAGCACCGGCACCAGCAGGTTACCGTCCAGCCCCTGGATAATCAGATACACCGCAAACAGGCTCCAGAACTCGGTGCCCAGACCGAACTGAAACAGCGCGACGCAGACAACCGGGATCGTCACAACAAACGCACCGATGTACGGAATCAACACCGACAGCCCCACCAGCACCGCCAGCAGCAGCGAGTAGTTGAGGCCAAACATCAGGAAACCAAGCCAGGTGGCGACACCTACCACCACCATTTCCAGCACTTTACCGCGAATATAGTTGGTGATTTGCTGGTTCATCTCTTTCCACACCTGCCCCGCCAGCCCACGGTTGCGCGGCAACACGCGGCGTACGGCGTTGAGCATTTGCTCTTTGTCTTTCACCAGGAAGAAAACCATCAGCGGCACCAGCACCAGATACACGGCCAGGGTCAGCAGCCCCACCAGCGAAGCGACCGAGTATTTCACCACCGAGTCGCCCATGGTCAGCATACGCGTACGCATATTCTCCGCCATCGCGTCGATAATCCCGGCGTCCATCAGCGCCGGGTAGCGGCGCGGCAGCGTGGCGGCAAAATCGGAAAGCTTGTTGAGCATACCGGGCATGTCGCGGATAAGGTAAATTCCCTGCTGCCAGGCGATGGGCATTACCACAAAGGCCATCAGCAGCAGAATGCCAACAAACAGCACCAGCACGACGCTGGTCGCCCAGGTGCGCGACCAGCCCAGCCGCTCTAACCGTACCGTCGGCCACTCCAGCAGGTAGGCAAGCACTATTGCCACCAGCAGCGGCGCCAGCAGGCCGCTGAAGAAAAACAGAATGCAGAAACCGGCGAGCAGAATGACCAGCAGCGCGATGGCCTCCGGGTCGCTGAATCGGCGGCGATACCATTGCATCAACATCTCGAGCATAAATCTATTCCCTGAAGCCTATCGCTTTCATATAGAAGATGAATTGTATCTAAGTGTCACAAAAAAGACTTCGCTTTTTATTTTTATCTCCGCATTCTCGCGATTATCGTTTTCAAGCCGTGAGCAGATAGATACACTCCAAAAGCAGACGGTAATTGAACGTCAGATTATCCTGCTGGTCAAAACAGGCACATCCCACATTACAGGACAGAGGTTATGTTCAGGCAGTTGAAAAAAACGCTGTTGGCATCCCTTATTGCGACACTCACTTTCGGTCAGGTTGCGCCGGCATTTGCCGATACAACCGATAATCTACCGGATATGGGTACATCCGCAGGAAGCACGCTCTCCATTGGTCAGGAGATGCAAATGGGGGATTACTATGTTCGACAACTGCGCGGTAGCGCGCCGCTCATCAACGACCCGCTGCTGGTTCAGTACATTAATTCATTGGGCATGCGTCTGGTTTCGCACGCCTTCTCCGTACGTACGCCGTTTCATTTTTATCTGATTAACAATGACGATATCAACGCCTTCGCCTTCTTCGGCGGTAACGTAGTGCTGCACTCCGCGCTGTTCCGCTATTCTGACACCGAAAGTCAGTTGGCATCGGTTATGGCGCACGAAATCTCCCACGTGACCCAACGCCACCTGGCGCGCGCAATGGAAGACCAGAAACGTAACGCCCCGCTAACGTGGGTCGGCGCGCTGGGTTCCATTCTGCTGGCGATGGCCAGCCCACAGGCCGGGATGGCAGCGCTGAGCGGGACTTTAGCGGGCACCCAGCAGGGGATGATCAGCTTTACCCGCCAGAATGAAGAAGAGGCCGATCGTATTGGTATTCAGGTTCTCCAGCGCGCCGGCTTCGACCCGCAGGCCATGCCTGCCTTTATGGAAAAGCTGCTCGATCAGTCGCGCTACTCTTCGCGCCCGCCGGAAATGCTGTTAACTCACCCGCTGCCGGAAAGCCGCTTATCGGACGCGCGCAACCGCGCCAACCAAATGCGCCCGGTGGTGGTTCAGTCTTCCGCCGATTTCTACTTTGCCAAAGCGCGTACGCTCGGCATGTATAACAACGGGCAAAACCAGTTGGGCACCGACCTGCTCGATAACTGGTCAAAGGGCAACATCCGCGAGCAACACGCCGCCCAGTACGGGCGAGCGCTGCTGGCCATGGAAGCCAAAAACTACGCTGAGGCCAGCAAGCTGCTGCAACCGCTGCTGAGCGCCGATCCGCAAAACGCCTGGTTCCTCGATCTGGCGACCGATATCGATCTCGGCCAGAACAAAACGAGTGAAGCCATCAACCGGCTGAAGAACGCTCGCGAGCTGCGCACCAACCCGGTACTGCAGCTCAACCTGGCTAACGCCCTTCTGGAAGGTGGCCAGGCCGCAGAGGCGGCGACGATCCTCAACCGCTACACCTTTAATAACAAAGACGATACCAACGGCTGGGATCTGCTGGCCCAGGCGGAGGCCAAGCTGGGCAACCGCGATCAGGAGCTGGCCGCGCGTGCTGAAAACATGGCGCTGGTGGGTCGACTCGACCAGGCCATTTCCCTGCTCAGCGCCGCCAGCGCGCAGGTGAAATTACGCAGCCTGCAGCAGGCACGCTACGACGCGCGTATCGACCAGCTGCGCCAGCTGCAAGAGCGTTTCCGCCCTTATCAGAAAATGTAACTGGAGAGACGATGACGGATTCAGTCACCCTTTATCATAACCCGCGCTGCTCAAAGAGCCGCGACACCCTGAGCCTGCTGAAGGCCAACGGCATTGACCCTAACGTGGTGCTCTACCTGGAGACACCGCCGGACGCCGCCACGCTACGTGAGCTGATTGCCCTGCTCGGTTTCGCCAGCGCCCGCGATCTGATGCGTCAGAAAGAAGATCTGTACAAGTCGCTGAATCTGGCCGACAGCCACCTGAGCGAAGCGGAGCTAATTCAGGCGATGGTCGACAACCCGAAGCTGATTGAACGCCCGATCGTCGTCAGCAACGGGCAGGCGCGCATTGGGCGCCCACCCGAGCAGGTACTGGAAATCGTGAGCTAACCCCCCTCATGCCGCAGCGCGTCGAGAAACGCCTGCGGCGTCATATTACCGAGTTTTTTCTGCGGCTTGCCCGCGTTAAACAGTTCACACAGCCGCACAACCAGCGCATCCGGCGTAACGGCCCGTACGGCCGGAATGATTTCCGCTAACGGCACGGTTACCGCCACTGCCTGACGTTTTTCCCCCGCCATCGTCATACTACAGGCAATACCCCGCGCGGCCAGATGCTGGCGCAACGCGACAACATGCGCCTCATTCAGCCATTCGTCGCTTTTAATCTCAACAGATTGTATATCACCCGGAAACGCCGACAGCACGTCATCAAGCCAGTGCGTCCCCAGCGGCGCGGACATCCCTGAATAGATGCGCGCCGCGCACCACCCGCTAACCGGCTCCTGCGCCCACAGCACGTGATGATCGCCGTCGTCATCCATATGCAGCGACAGAAAACGATAGTGCAGCGTCAGCATCTGCGGCCTGACGCCCGCCTTGATAGCCTTCTTTCCGCTAAGCCGCTCGGCGCTATTTTTGGGATATGAAGGCGTCAGATAGCGGCTCAGCGTCGCACGCGACAGCGGAATGCCCAGCCCCTCCACCACGATAAACAGCAGGTCATCCAGCGGCGCCTGCAAAATCTGCCGCAGAACGTTAATCAATATAATCTGTTCTTGTCTCATTACTTTGTGTACTACAGAAGGTGCCGTACTGCGATCGGCCGTTTGCTCACGGTTTCGCCAGCGGCGCACCGTAGTAACGGAAATACCGAGTTCAAGCGCCAGTTCACGGTCACTTTTCGTTGAATCCTGAAGGTATTTTCTGATCCTCGGCGTAGTCGTTGCGTTGGCATGCAGCTTAATTTCCATGACGCCCTCTGAAAAACAAATAACCAATCATATGAGATTTATATGAATTAAGTCGGCGCATTGTGACCCGTTTCACCTTTCTACACCAGGCTTTCTCCGATAATCCCTCCCGCCGTTTCTATTACATAACACACACAATGTCCGTTAATCTTATACGGAGTTCACAATGAACAATGTTCTGGGATTTTTAGAAGAAAAATTAATGCCGATTGCTGCCAAAACGTCGCAGCAACGTCACCTTGGCGCCATCCGTGGCGCTTACGTCTCCTTTATGCCGTTCATTATCGTCGGCTCCATCCTGCTGGTTATCTCGTCGTTCCCGAATCAGGGTTACCAGCAGTTTATGTCCAGCATGTTTGGCGCTAACTGGAGCGCGATCGTCGAAATTCCGTTTAATGCCGTCTTCTCGACAATGTCGCTGTTTATCAGCTTCCTGGTCGCCTACCGCCTGGCGGAACACTACGGTGATGACAAAATTTCCAGCGGAATCCTGGCACTGGTCTGCTTCCTCATCCTGACGCCGTTTATTAAGGTCGCAGAGAACGGCGGCATCACCGTGATGCCGGTAGAATGGATTGGTACTAAAGGCCTGTTCGTCGCCATGATTGGCTCGTTGCTGTGGACCGAACTGTTCTGCTGGCTGAAGCGTAAAAAGCTGGTCATCAAGATGCCGGAAGGCGTGCCGCCAGCGGTACAGGAATCATTCGCCGCGTTAATCCCGGCGCTGCTGGTCATGATTCTGGTGCTGGCTATCCGCATCGGTTTTGAAAACACCCACTACAACACCATTCACCAGTTCATCTATGAAGTGGTCGCGACGCCGGTTCGCCATTTCGGCACCTCCTACTTCGGCGCACTGATGACGGTATTCAGCATCACTATCCTGTGGTCGGTGGGGATCAACTCCGGTTCGATGGTGAACGGCATCATTCGTCCGCTGTGGATGGAAAACCAGACCGATAATATCGCCGCCATCCAGGCCGGCGTAACGCCGCCGCACATTATTACCGAGCAGTTCTTTGACATGATCTGGATGGGTGGCGCAGGGGCCACGCTGTCGCTGGTCATTGCCATGCTCATTTTTGCCCGCAGCAAAAACATGCGCGAAGTCGCACGCCTGGGCGCGGGGGCCTCTGTTTTCAACATTAACGAGCCGGTGCTGTTTGGTCTGCCGGTCATTATGAACCCCATCATGCTGATTCCGTTCAACCTCGTACCGCTGGTGCTGGTGACCATTCAGTATATGGCCATGAAAATCGGTGCCGTTGCGGTCACCACCGGGGTCTTTATTCCGTGGACGCTGCCGCCGGTCATCAGCGGATTTATCGTTACCGGGCATATTTCCGGCAGCGTGATGCAAATTATTAACCTGCTGATTGGCGCAATGCTGTACCTGCCGTTCATGCGCATCGTCGATAAGCAGTACCGCAATGCGGAAATCAGTGCCGTTGAGGAATCCAGCACGCTAGCAAAACAGGAGTAAGAATATGTGGGGAATTATTGCAACCTGGCGTATGGCGCTGGAAGGGGTAAGTGAATCCGCGTCGGCGCTGGCCGGCGGCAGCGCGGCAACGGCGTCGGTCGTCGATGCCGTCGTCGCGGTGGAAGATTTTCCGTTGTATAAATCCGTTGGCTACGGCGGTCTGCCGACCGAAAACGGCGAGGTGGAGCTGGACGCGGCCTGGATGGACGGCGACACGCTGGCCTTTGGCGCGGTGGGCAACCTGGTCGATATCGCCAACCCGGTAAAAGTGGCGCAGGCGCTGGGTCGCCAGCGCTATAACTCGCTGCTGGTCGGCCAGGGCGCGCGCGAATGGGCGCTGAGCCAGGGCTTTGCCGAGAAAAAAATGCTGACCGAGCGCGCAATGCAGCACTATCGCAAGCGCTGCCGAGAGACGCTGGATAAGGGGCTGAGCCCGTACGACGGCCATGATACCGTCGGCGTTATCGCGCTCGACCAGCGGGGCTCGATGAGCGTCGCCACCTCGACCAGCGGGCTGTTTATGAAAAAACGCGGACGCGTCGGCGATTCCCCGATCATCGGTTCCGGCTTCTACTGCGACAGCCAAATCGGCGCAGCGACCGCTACCGGCGTGGGGGAAGACCTGATGAAAGGCTGCACCAGCTACGAAATCGTTCGCCGGATGGAACAGGGCATGACCCCGCAGCAGGCGGCGGACTCGGTGGTGTACGAACTGGAAGATAAGCTGATGTCGCGCTTTGGCCGCGCAGGCGACCTGTCCGTGGTCTGTATGAACCGTAAGGGTGAGTTCGGTGCGGCCACCAATATAAAAACCTTCTCTTTTGTCGTGGCCACCGCAAGCCAGCCGCTGACCGTGTTCCGCGCCGAGCGCGTCAAAGAGAAAACCCATTATCAGCCGGTGGACGACGCCTGGATGCAGGCCTATGCCGACCGTATCCGCGCCCCCATCGAGGAGTAAGCGATGATTGACTACCGTTTAGTAACGGCGCTGCCCGATAAACTGGAACAGCACCATCTCATTACCTATCCCGAAAGCCCTTTGCTCCAGCAGGGTGCGCTGCGCGACAACCCGCTGATAACTGAAATGGCAGCGCGCGCCGCACAGGGCACACTGGCGGATACCTGCTTCGCCTGCGGGCCATTTTCCCGCATTACGCTCGTACCACATAGCGCCTGGCGCGATAGCCTGACCGATACGCTACTCGGTTACCTGCGGCCGCTGTTTGCCGCGCCGGTATGCCGCGAAGTGCTGCTGGACTGCTCGCAGATTGACGATACGGTGCTGGTGAAAACGCTGCGCTTTTTGTTTAACCAACAGCACCGCTTAACGGACCTTGGGCTGAAGAGCGCCACACAACGCGATGTGCGTCTGAGCCACGTCGACGCTTACTGTCCTGAGAGCGAAGTGGGCCGACTTACGCCGCTGTTCCAACAGCAACAGGCGATCGCCAACGGTATGATTGCCGCCCGCCGTCTTGCGGATATCCCCGCCGAACAGTGCACGCCGCAGTATGTGGTCGAAGAAGCCGAACGCCTGTGCGCCGCTTTCCCGGCCCTGCGCTGCGAGGTGCTTGATGATCAGGCAATCGTTGAACAGGGCCTTGGCCTGCTGCACGCGGTTGGTAAGGGCGCAAGCCGCCCGCCTCGCCTGTTGGCTATCCACTACGAAGGCGCAGGCCATGGTCCGGTACGCAGCTACGTGGGTAAAGGCGTCACCTTTGACACCGGCGGACTGTGGCTGAAAGAAGGCGCGGGCATGTATACCATGAAGTACGACATGTGCGGCGCGGCTAACGTCCTCGGGCTGATGCTGAGCATCGCCGAGCTGGCGCTACCGGTTCGGGTCATGGGCGTGCTGGCGCTGGCGGAAAACGCCATCGGCCCCGACGCGATGCAGCCGGGCAGCGTGGCTCGCGCCTGTAACGGCATGACGGTGGAAATCAACAACACCGACGCCGAGGGCCGTCTGGTACTCTCCGATGCGATTGCCTGGGCTAGCCAGCGCCATGCAAAAACACGCTATATCATTGATTTAGCTACGCTGACTGGCGCAGTCGTCAAGGCGCTGGGCTATGAGCTGAGCGGGTTAATGACGCAGGACGCTGCGCTGCGCGCTGCGCTGACCGTTGCCGGGGAACAGAGCGGCGATGAAGTCTGGCCGCTGCCGCTGGACGCAAGGCTGAAAAAACAAACGGAGAGCGCGATTGCCGATCTGTGCAACACGCCAACCAACAATGCGGCCATCAGCGCCTCCGCCGCCTGGCTGCTGCACCACTTCTGCCCGGCGGATATTCCGTGGGCGCATCTCGACGTCAGCGGGACGGCGCTGTGGCGCGAAGGCGGAAAAAGCGTCGCGTCCGGCAGACCGATCCCCCTGCTGATGCAGCATTTGCTCAATGATTTGGCGATGGAAGCGTAACGAAAATCGTCTTCAGGTAGGCCGGATAAGGCAAAGCCGCCATCCGGCAATCTGCTCGGATCCGCCAGATGGCGCTACGCTTATCAGGCCTACGCAGGGCGAGGAAACAATTCGTTCTTTAGAGTTTCAGAATCTCTTTCACAAACGGGATGGTTAGCTTACGTTGGGCGGTAATGGACGCGTGATCGAGCTGATCCAGGGTCTGGAAGAGCGTACGCATTTCTCTGTCCAACCGTTTGAGCATAAAGCGGCACACGTCGTCCGGCATCTCAAAACCGCGCAGGCGCGCGCGCAGCTGTAGCGCCTGTAATTTGTCTTCGTCGGAGAGCGGCTGGAGCTTGTAAATTTGCCCCCAGTCAAGGCGGGACGCCAGATCCGGCAGGCCAAGATTGAGCTGACGCGGCGGGCGATCGCCGGTGATCAGCAGACGCGTATTACCCGATTCCAGAATGCGGTTGTAGAGGTTAAAGATCGCCATTTCCCACGGTTCGTCCCCCGCCACGCACTCGATATTATCGATGCAAACCAGCGAAAGCTGCTCCATCCCTTCCAGCACTTCCGGAACAAACCAGGTGCGCTTGTCCAGCGGAACGTATCCTACCGCATCGCCACGCTGTGAAAGTTCGGCGCAGGCCGCATGCAGCAAATGGCTACGCCCGGCGCCTTCGCGCGCCCAGATATAGATGTATCCGCTATGCTCCTGCCGCAGCACGTTTTGCAGTGCGGCAAGTAAAGAAGGGTTATCGCCCGGGAAGAAACTGGCAAAGGTTTCGTCATCGGGAAGATAAAGTGGCAAAGAGAGCTGTGCCGGTGCGTTCAGAGGAGACCTCAACATGGGCTTACGAAAAAACGGGAAGAGTTTACCACAGAAATAACCGATGAGAGAACCGGGCGGCGATCCCGCCCGGTCGTCGGATCACGACTTCGCTTCGTCGCTGTCCGCTGCGTCCAGCACCACTTCTTCCGGGCGCAGCACGCTGATAAGTTTAAAAATCAGACTCAGACAGATGCCGACGATGGTCGCCAGCGCCATCCCTTTCAGCTCGGCAGCACCGATGTGTACCTTCGCGCCGCTGACGCCAATGATCAGAATAACGGAGGTCAGGATCAGGTTCTGCGCTTTGCTGTAATCGACTTTTGATTCGATCAGCACGCGGATACCGGACGCGCCAATCACCCCGTACAGCAGCAGAGATACGCCGCCCATAACCGGCAGCGGGATAATCTGGATAGCCGCCGCCAGCTTACCGACGCAGGACAGCAGAATGGCAATAATCGCCGCACCGCCGATAACCCAGGTGCTGTACACGCGGGTAATCGCCATCACGCCGATGTTCTCACCGTAGGTGGTGTTCGGGGTAGAGCCGAAGAAGCCGGAAATCACCGTCGACAGGCCGTTAGCAAACATCGAGCGATGCAGACCCGGGTCACGAATCAGATCTTTTTTAACGATGTTCGCCGTCACCACCAGGTGACCAACGTGCTCGGCAATCACCACCAGCGCCGCGGGCAGAATGGTGAAAATGGCAAACCACTCAAAGCGCGGGGTGTAGAAGGTCGGCAGCGCGAACCAGTGTGCCTGGGCGATAGGCGTCGTATCAACCACGCCCATCACGAAGGAGAGCGCATAGCCCACCAGCACGCCGATCAGAATCGGGATGATCGCCAGGAAACCACGGAACAGCACAGAGCCGAAGACGGTCACGCCCAGCGTAACCATCGAAATAATGATGGTTTTAGTGTCCGCAGACTGGCCGTCCGGCGGCAGCAGGCCCGCCATATTCGCCGCTACGCCCGCCAGCTCCAGACCGATGACGGCAACGATTGCGCCCATCGCCGCCGGCGGGAACATCACGTCCAGCCAGCCGGTACCCGCTTTCTTCACGATGAAAGAAACCAGGCAGAACAGCACGCCGCACATAATAAAGCCGCCCAGCGCGACTTCGTAACCTAACGGCAGCAGCAGCAGAACCGGCGAAATAAAGGCAAAGCTCGAGCCGAGGTAAGCCGGAATTTTACCTTTACAGATAAAGAGATACAGCAGCGTCCCGATACCGTTGAACAGCAGTACCGTCGCCGGGTTAATGTGGAACAGAACAGGCACCAGCACGGTTGCGCCAAACATGGCGAATAAATGCTGCAAGCTAAGCGGGATGGTCTGTAAAAGCGGTGGTCTTTCACTTACCCCAATTGCACGGCGCGTCATTGTGTTTTCCTCTGTGTTATTAGTCAGGTTTTTTTATTCAAAAAAAAGCCGACTATCAAAGTCGGCTCTTTTTATTTTTTCGTTTACTTCGTACCAAAAATCTTATCGCCGGCATCGCCGAGGCCCGGAATAATGTATCCGTGCTCGTTCAGCCCCTGGTCGATCGACGCGGTATACAGCTCGATGTCCGGATGCGCTTTTTCCAGCGCCGCGATACCTTCCGGCGCGGCAACCAGTACCAGCACCTTAATGCTGGTGCAACCCGCATTTTTCAGCAGATCGATGGTCGCGATAACAGAGCCGCCGGTCGCCAGCATCGGGTCAACGATCAGCGCCATACGCTCATCAATGTTGGACACCAGCTTCTGGAAATACGGTACTGGCTCAAGCGTTTCTTCATTACGGTAGATACCGACTACGCTGATACGCGCGCTCGGAACGTTTTCCAGTACACCGTCCATCATGCCCAGGCCTGCGCGCAGGATTGGCACAACGGTAATTTTCTTACCCTTAATCTGGTCGATTTCTACCGGGCCGTTCCAGCCTTCGATAGTGACCTTTTCCGTTTCCAGATCGGCGGTGGCTTCATAAGTCAGCAGGCTGCCGACTTCGGAGGCGAGTTCACGGAAGCGTTTGGTACTAATGTCGTTCTCACGCATCAGGCCCAGCTTGTGTTTGACGAGTGGGTGTTTCACTTCCACAATCTTCATTCTCTTTCTCCTTTGAATAGGGCAACCACAAAAAAAATCGCGGGATTATACCGCTTTTTTTCGATTGCGCCATACCTGTGATGATTGACCAGGATCAAGCAAAGCGGCGAATGGGGCCCCACTCAGTATAAGACACAATAAAAATAAACCCCGACAAGCGGGGTTTTATATTTTTAATTCAGTGAGTTAAAGCTCACCACCGTTGGTCGCAATGACCCGTTGGTACCAGGCAAAAGATTTTTTGCGGCTGCGCGCCAGCGTGCCGTTGCCTTCGTTATCTTTATCCACGTAGATAAAGCCGTAGCGCTTTTTCATTTCGCCCGTGCCGGCGGACACCAGGTCAATACAGCCCCACGGGGTGTAGCCCATCAGATCCACGCCGTCCTCTACCACCGCTTTTTTCATTTCGGCAATGTGTGCAGAGAGATAGTCGATACGGTACTGGTCGTTTACGGTGCCGTCGCTCTCCAGCACGTCAATCGCGCCAAAACCGTTTTCAACGATAAACAGCGGCAGCTGATAGTGGTCGTAGAACCAGTTCAGCGAGTAGCGCAGGCCTACCGGATCAATCTGCCAGCCCCAGTCGGACTTCTGCACGTACGGGTTAGAGACCAGGCTGGTCGTTTCGTCATAGTCGAGCTGTGGGTTGTCTGCGGTCGCCTTGGTGGCAAACGACATATAGTAGCTAAAGCCGATGTAGTCGACGCAGCCCTGCGTCAGCGCCTGGCGGTCTTCCTCAGTGATATCCAGCGTAAAGCCGCGGCGCTCGAAGTAGTTCAGCAGATGTTGCGGATATTTACCGCGCACGTGGACGTCGGTGAACCAGTAGCGACGGTGCATGGCGTTCATTGCCATCATCATATCGTTCGGCGCGCAGGTCAGCGGGTAAATCGGGCACATCGCGATCATGCAGCCAATATGCAACGCCGGGTTAATTTCGCGCGCTGCTTTTACCGCTAGCGCACTCGCTACCAGCTCGTAGTGCGCCGCCTGATACATCACCGGCTCGCGGTCCTCGCCCGGTTGGTATTTCAGCCCGGAGTTAGTGAACGGCGCGAAATCTTCGTGGAAGTTTGCCTGGTTATTAATTTCGTTGAACGTCATCCAGTACTTCACTTTGTGCTGGTAACGGGTAAAGACCACTTTGGCAAAGCGAACGAAGAATTCAATCAGCTTACGGTTGCGCCAGCCACCGTATTCGGTCACGAGGTGATACGGCATCTCGAAGTGCGACAAGGTGATAACCGGCTCGATGCCGAGCTTCAGGCACTCATCGAACAGATCGTCGTAAAATTGCAGGCCGGCTTCGTTCGGCGTCAGCTCGTCGCCGTTGGGGAAAATACGCGTCCAGGCAATGGAAGTACGGAAGCATTTGTAGCCCATTTCGGCAAACAGCTGCAGATCCTCTTTATAGCGATGGTAGAAATCGATAGCGTCGTGATTCGGGTAGTTTTTTCCCGGCAGTACGCCGTCGGTAATTTCGCGTGGCACGCCGTGCGCGCCGGCGATCATCACATCCGCGACGCTGATGCCCTTACCGCCCTCTTTCCAGCCGCCTTCGAGTTGATGTGCCGCTACCGCGCCGCCCCAGAGAAACCCAGCTTTAAATCCAGACATATCTTTCCCTCGTTAATCAGTAAGTTGTCGCTGCGAATGCTGCTGATTGAAATGGTAAACCGCGCCTATCAGCCCGGCGTCGTTGCCGTGGCTGACGGTATCGATGTTGTCGGCAATGCCAAACCAGGCCAGGTGCTCGCGCATCAGCGCCAGAAAACCCGGGCGCTCCACAATGCCGCCGCCGATAAGAATCGTCTGTGGGTCAAACAGATTGACCAGGTTATAGAGCCCCGTTCCGAGATCGTTGAAAAACTCGGCGACCAGGCGCTGACACACGGCGTCACCGGCGTCGAAGCGGTCAAAAATGTCTTCGCCGGTCACCGCCTCCAGCGCCAGGCCAAGGTGCTGCGCATAGCGATGACGAAGCACGCGCAGGGTGCAGTTTTCATTCATCGAGTAGCGGCGAACATCGCGAGCGCCGGGACGCGACGTTTGCATATAGCCAAATTCACCGGCACGAAAGCGCGCGCCGTGCACCAGTTGGTTGTTACAGAAAATGGCCCCGCCGATGCCGGTACCGATGGTCATCACCAGGAAATCGGAAAGCTCGGCCCCTTTTCCCTTCCAGCGTTCAGCCAGCAGCACGCAGTTCGCGTCGTTCTCAATGGCCACGGGCAGCCCGGAGCGTTCCTCCAGCCAGTCTTTGATGGCAAAGCGATCGAAGCGACGAATAGCGCCGCCCATTTCGATATAGCCGGTATGGGGGTTAACGTAGCCCGGCGCGCTGATGGCGATGCCTTCACACTCGGGGTGAGCGGCAATCCAGCCTTCCATTGCCGCGAGGATCTGTTCACCGTCGCTGTTGCTGATTGGCTGTTTGCCTTTTTTTAGCAGTTCACCGCTGGCGGTGACCACCCCCATTTTTAACGCCGTACCCCCAATATCAAAAGCAGCAATGTTCATTCCATTCAGTCCCTTCTGGCCATTTTGCTTCGGTTTCCCCCACGGACGCCACAAAAACAGAAACCGGTTTCAGTCACATGATGTGGATTCCGCGTGGCGGATGCAAGGACAAGGCTGTACCCGGTTTCATTTTCGTGAGCAGTATCATATTTGACCGATTTTATCTGCCAAAGTCGGTAAAACCGAGGCACAAAAAATTGGGTGCAGAATAGGCTCGCAAACGTTTGCCTGGACTGATAGAATTGCGCCGATTTTTCTTGCTATCGCAATTGCGTGGAGACTTGCAGTGACCGACAAAACCTCTCTCAGCTATAAAGATGCCGGTGTTGATATTGACGCAGGAAACGCTCTGGTTGACCGTATCAAAGGGGTGGTGAAGAAAACGCGCCGCCCGGAAGTGATGGGTGGGCTAGGCGGTTTTGGCGCCCTGTGCGCGCTGCCGCAAAAATATCGTGAACCGGTGCTGGTTTCCGGCACTGACGGCGTTGGCACGAAGTTACGTTTAGCGATGGATCTGAAGCGTCATGACACCATCGGCATCGACCTGGTCGCCATGTGCGTGAACGACCTGGTCGTTCAAGGCGCTGAGCCGCTGTTCTTCCTCGACTACTACGCGACCGGTAAACTGGACGTTGATACCGCGGCGAGCGTCATCAACGGCATCGCCGAGGGCTGCCTGCAGTCAGGCTGTGCGCTGGTGGGCGGTGAAACCGCCGAGATGCCGGGCATGTACCACGGCGAAGATTACGATGTGGCCGGTTTCTGCGTCGGCGTAGTCGAAAAATCCGAAATTATCGACGGTAGCAAAGTGGCCGACGGCGACGTGCTGATTGCGCTGGGCTCCAGCGGCCCGCACTCTAACGGCTATTCGCTGGTGCGCAAGATTATTGAAGTGAGCGGCTGCAACCCGGACGACACCCAGCTTGAAGGCAAAACGCTGGCCGACCATCTGCTGGCCCCGACCCGTATTTACGTGAAGTCCGTTCTCGAACTGATTGCCAGCGTTGACGTCCACGCGATTGCTCACCTGACCGGCGGCGGCTTCTGGGAGAACATTCCACGCGTTCTGCCGGACAACACGCAGGCCGTGATTGACGAATCCTCCTGGCAATGGCCAGCGGTGTTCAACTGGCTGCAGGATGCCGGTAACGTCAGTCGTCATGAGATGTACCGCACCTTTAACTGCGGCGTTGGCATGGTCATCGCTCTGGCTGCCGATCAGGCGGACAAAGCCATCGCGCTGATGAACGAAAAAGGTGAAAACGCGTGGAAAATCGGCTATATCAAAGCCACAGATTCCGAACAGCGTGTGGTCATCGAGTAAATGAAAAATATCGTGGTGCTGATTTCCGGCAACGGCAGCAACTTACAGGCCATCATTGATGCCTGTGAGCAGAAAAGGATTCATGGCACCATTCGGGCGGTGTTCAGCAACAAGGCCGACGCATTTGGCCTTGAGCGGGCACGTGAAGCGGGGATCCCGCAGCACGCGCTGGCCGCCAGTCAGTTTGCCAGCCGCGAAGCCTTTGACCGTGAGCTGATGCACGAAATTGACGCCTACGCGCCCGACGTGGTGGTGCTGGCAGGCTACATGCGTATCCTGAGCGCCGACTTCGTTCAGCACTATCAGGGACGGCTGCTTAACATTCACCCTTCCCTGCTGCCGAAATACCCGGGCCTGAATACTCATCGTCAGGCGCTGGAAAACGGCGATGCGGAGCACGGCACCTCGGTACACTTCGTCACCGAAGAGCTTGACGGTGGGCCGGTTATTTTGCAGGCCAAAGTGCCGGTTTTCGACGGCGACGACGAAGCGGAAATCACCTCACGCGTACAGGTTCAGGAACACGCCATCTACCCGATGGTGGTCGGCTGGTTCCTCGATGGCCGCCTGAAAATGCAGGACAATCACGCCTGGCTCGACAATGTAAAGCTGCCGCCAGCCGGTTATGCAGCGGAATAAATTCCGTCACGATAGGCCTGATAAGCAGAGCGCCATCAGGCAAGCCGCGAGCACATTGCCGGATGGTGGCGTAAACGTCTTATCCAGCCGACATGGATGACCAAAGAGGGCCTTTATGGCCCTCTTTTTTATGTCCTTCTCCCGCGGAGTCAGTATGCGGAACGGGATAAAAATGCTTACATATCAAAACAGATATGAATATTTTGTTAGGTGAAATAGGATAACTGTCATACTGAGATGACACAGTTGGACATCGCCCGGCAAAGCTAGCAATATAAACAGCAAGACGACTTTGCCGCGTCCCGTGAATTAACCGGAGTGTGAGTAGTAATGGGTCAGGAAAAACTGTACATCGAAAAAGAACTGAGCTGGTTGTCCTTCAACGAGCGCGTCCTTCAGGAAGCGGCAGATAAAAGTAACCCGCTGATTGAGCGCATGCGTTTTCTGGGGATCTACTCCAACAACCTCGACGAATTCTATAAGGTTCGCTTTGCCGAGCTGAAGCGCCGCATCATCATTAGCGAAGAACAGGGTACGACCACGCATTCCCGCCATCTGCTGAGCAAAATCCAGGCCCGGGTGCTGAAGGCCGATCAGGAGTTCGACGGTCTGTACAACGAGCTGCTGCTGGAAATGGCGCGCAACCAAATCTTCCTGATTAACGAACGCCAGCTGTCCGTCAACCAACAGAGCTGGCTGCGTCATTACTTCAAACAGCACCTGCGCCAGCACATCACGCCCATTCTGCTGAACCGCGAAACCGACCTGGTGCAGTTCCTTAAAGATGACTACACCTACCTGGCGGTCGAAATCATTCGCGGCGACGAAATCAACTACGCGCTGCTGGAAATTCCGTCGGACAAAGTTCCGCGCTTTGTTAATCTGCCGCCGGAAACCCCACGCCGCCGTAAGCCGATGATCCTGCTGGATAACATTCTGCGCTACTGCCTGGACGATATCTTTAAGGGCTTCTTCGACTACGATGCCCTCAACGCCTACTCCATGAAAATGACCCGTGACGCCGAGTACGACCTGGTGCACGAGATGGAGTCGAGCCTGATGGAGCTCATGTCCTCGAGCCTCAAGCAGCGTCTGACCGCCGAGCCGGTGCGCTTTGTTTATCAGCGTGATATGCCGGACGCCATGGTCGAAATGCTGCGTAAAAAGCTGACGATCTCCCGCTACGATTCCATCGTGCCGGGCGGCCGCTATCATAACTTTAAAGATTTTATCGGCTTCCCGAACGTAGGCAAAGCTAACCTCGTCAACAAGCCGCTGCCGCGCCTGCGTCACGTCTGGTTCGATAAATTCCGCAACGGCTTTGACGCTATCCGCGAGCGCGACGTGCTGCTGTACTATCCGTACCACACGTTCGAGCACGTACTGGAGCTGCTGCGTCAGGCCTCGTTCGACCCCAACGTACTGGCGATTAAAATCAACATCTACCGCGTGGCCAAAGACTCGCGCATTATTGATGCCATGATCCACGCCGCGCACAACGGTAAGAAAGTCACGGTAGTGGTTGAGCTACAGGCTCGCTTCGACGAAGAAGCCAACATCCACTGGGCGAAACGCCTCACCGAAGCGGGCGTGCACGTTATTTTCTCCGCGCCGGGGCTGAAAATTCACGCCAAACTGTTCCTTGTATCACGTAAAGAAGGTGACGACGTGGTGCGCTACGCCCACATCGGCACCGGTAACTTTAACGAAAAAACTGCGCGTATTTATACCGACTACTCGCTGTTGACCGCCGACGCGCGCATCACCAACGAAGTCCGCCGGGTGTTTAACTTTATCGAGAACCCGTATCGCCCGGTCAACTTCGACTATCTGCTGGTGTCGCCGCAGAACTCGCGTCGTCTGCTGTACGAGATGATCGATCGCGAAATTGCCAACGCCCAGAACGGCATGGCGGCCGGGATCACCCTTAAGCTTAACAACCTGGTAGATAAAGGGCTGGTCGATCGCCTGTATGCCGCCTCCAGCACCGGCGTCCAGGTGAACCTGCTGATCCGCGGGATGTGCTCGTTAATTCCCGAACTGGAAGGGATCAGCGAAAATATTCGCGTTATCAGCATTGTCGATCGCTTCCTTGAGCACGATCGCGTCTATATTTTTGAGAACGGCGGCGATAAACGCGTTTATCTCTCTTCCGCTGACTGGATGACCCGTAACATCGACTACCGTATCGAAGTGGCGACGCCGCTGCTCGACCCGCGTCTGAAGCAACGGATCCTCGATATTATTGATATTCTGTTTAGCGACACGGTAAAGGCCCGCTTTATCGATAAAGAACTGAGTAATCGCTATGTTCCGCGCGGCAACCGACGCAAGGTCCGCGCGCAGCAGGCGATTTACGATTACCTCAAATCACTTGAACAACCTGACTAACCTATGCCAATAACAAGCAAAGCACCCCGGCCGCAGGAGTTTGCGGCGGTTGATCTTGGTTCAAACAGTTTTCACATGGTCATCGCGCGCGTGGTCGACGGCGCGATGCAGATCATCGGCCGTCTGAAGCAGCGCGTCCATCTGGCCGACGGTCTGAATGAAAACAACATGCTGAGCGAAGAGGCCATGGAACGCGGGCTGAGCTGCCTGTCGCTGTTCGCCGAGCGCCTGCAGGGCTTCTCCCCGTCCAGCGTGTGTATCGTGGGCACGCACTCGTTACGTCAGGCCGCTAACGCCACCGAGTTCCTCAAGCGGGCGGAAAAAGTTATCCCGTATCCCATCGAGATTATTTCCGGGAACGAAGAAGCGCGTCTGATTTTCATGGGCGTCGAGCACACACAGCCGGAAAAAGGCCGTAAGCTGGTGATTGATATCGGCGGCGGGTCAACCGAACTGGTCATTGGCGAAGATTTCGAGCCTAAGCTGGTAGAAAGCCGCCGCATGGGCTGCGTCAGCTTCGGCCAACAGTTCTTCCTTGCCGGCACCATTAACCGCGAAAACTTCCAGCGCGCACGCCTGGCGGCGGTGCAGAAGCTGGAAACCCTGGCATGGCAATACCGCATTCAAGGCTGGAGCGTCGCGATGGGCGCCTCCGGCACCATTAAGGCCGCGCATGAAGTGCTGGTTGAGATGGGCGAAAAAGACGGGTTTATCACCCCGGAGCGCCTGGAAAGGCTGGTCGAAGAGGTGCTGAAGTTCAAAAACTTCAGCAGCCTGAGCCTGCCTGGGCTGTCCGAAGAGCGTAAAGGCGTCTTCGTGCCGGGCCTGGCGATTCTCTGCGGCGTCTTCGACGCGCTGGCGATAAAAGAGCTGCGTTTATCCGACGGTGCGCTGCGCGAAGGCGTGCTGTACGAAATGGAAGGCCGCTTTCGCCACCAGGACGTGCGTAGCCGCACCGCCCAAAGCCTGGCGAACCAATACAACATCGATCGCGAGCAGGCCCAGCGGGTGCTGGAAACCACCATGCAAATGTACGACCAGTGGCTGGAACAGAACCCCAAGCTGGGCAATCCGCAGCTCAATGCGCTACTGAAGTGGGCTTCCATGCTGCATGAAGTGGGGCTGAATATTAACCACAGCGGCATGCACCGCCATTCGGCCTATATTCTGCAAAACAGTGACTTACCCGGTTTTAATCAGGAACAGCAGTACCTGATGGCGACGCTGGTGCGCTTCCACCGCAAAGCGATTAAGCTCGACGAGCTGCCGCGCTTTACGCTGTTTAAGAAGAAACAGTTCTTGCCGATGATCCAGCTGCTGCGCCTGGGCGTGCTGCTAAACAACCAGCGTCAGGCGACAACGACGCCGCCAACGCTGAAGCTGACAACCGAAGCGAACCACTGGACGCTGTGCTTCCCGTATGACTGGTTTACCCACAACGCGCTGGTCCTGCTCGATCTGGAAAAAGAGCAGGAATACTGGGAAAGCGTTACCGGCTGGCTGTTAAAAATCACCGAGGAGCGAGCACCCGACGAAACTGTCGCGGCTTGATTCCACGTTTTCGCTTGTCTTCACTGCCGCCAGCTCCTCCAGGGGAGCTGGCTTGCCAATGCTGTACCCCTGCAGATAATCAATGCCCAGCGCAATCGCCGCCTGATGAATAGCGTCGTTTTCCACGAACTCAGCGACTACGCGCATTTTCTTCATCCGCGCCAGATGGCAAATTGACGACACAATCTGGTAGTCCAGACTGCTGGTCGCAATATTGCGAATAAAGCTGCCGTCAATTTTGAGAATATCGGCGCTGATGTGCTTAAGCCGCGCGTAGCTGGCATAGCCCGTACCAAAGTCATCGATCGCCACCCGACAGCCCAGCTCCCGCAGTTCGCTCAGCGTGCGCCGCGCCTGCTCAACGTTGACCAACGAATGGCTTTCGGTGATCTCAAACACCAGCTGCCACGCCTCAATACCGTGCTGTTCCAACAGTTCGGCAACCCGTCGGGCAAACCCCAGCCCGCTCGCCGTGGAGGGCGCAAGATTCAGTGCCAGACGCATCCCCGGGTGACTTTCGCGGTGGCTGGCCATAAAGCGCAGCGTATTCTCCAGCACCCACAGATCGATACGCGACACCATACCAAACTCATGCGCCACCGGCAGGAACAGCGTCGGCGAAATCAGTTCGTCATCGTCCCCCAGCATACGCAGCAGCACTTCGTGATAGTCATCGCCGCGGATGCCGACAATCGGCTGCGCCATCAGGCGAAAGCGATCGTTCTCCAGCGCTTGCTGGACGCGGACCATCATCGCGATTTTATCTTTTAGCTCCTGCTGCAGATGCTGCGCTCCGCGACGCTGAAGGTTTTCCGCACGATCGGTCACCAGCGACAGTTCAGCCACCGTATTCAGTTCTCCCAGCATCAACGAAAGATGCGCCACCGGCGATTGAATGTAGCAGTAGCTGACGCCGATCTGCGGCTGTAACGGCATCCCGTTCCAGCTGTAGCGGAACAGCTTGAGGTGCGCATAGAGATCGTCAATACGCTCTTTGTAAGACTCCGTATGCAGAAGCACCGCCAGCTCACTGCCGTTCAGCTGGTACACCCCTTCGCCCGGGCGCAGCACTTCGCTCAGGTACTCCGCCAGGTTTTGTTTGTAGTTGATGCGCAGCATAATGCCGTAATGCCGCGTTAGCATCTCGAGATCCGGCATACGCAGGAAACAGAGCACCGACCACGGCGTGTGACTAATCGCCCGGCTCAGGGCCCGCATATTGGGCAGATTAACCACCGGGTCGATAAAGGCCATCCGTCGTACCCGCTCGTGAATCGCGCGCTGGCGGCTTGAGAGCATCGCCATGTAGGCAATAATAAACGAGAACACCAGGAAGCTGGACGAGGTGATCGCCAGCTGAACGCTGTAGCCCGCGCTGCGCGGCACATAGTGGTAGTGATAGTGAATGGCCACAATCAGCATAATGGTCCAGACCACCGAAATAAAACGGTAGCCAAAACGCATGGAGCCCCAGAGCATGATCGGCAGCAGCAACGAGAGCGTGTAGTTTGTGCTGAAAATGGTGCTGGCGTTGTCCAGCGGTATCATCAGCATGGAAAAAATCCACACAACCGCGCCGCACCATACCGCCATTTCCGGCCACGTGACTTTAGGGTCGAAATCGCGGCGAACCTGAGAAATAAAGCTCCGAAGATAATAAGGGTTACGAATAAGCCTAATCAGCAAATAGCAGAGCGGCACGCCGGTCAAATAGCCCACCAGCAGCGCCTGGTAGTTGATCAGGTTACGCTGCGTAAGCGGTGAGGTCCACTGAGCATCGCTAAGGCTCGGATAGACGCCGATATACAATGTGAACTGTATCAGGAACATAAACAGCGTCGAGGGGACAAACATCTGCCAGAACAGCCGGTGTGCCATTAGCTGCATGTCGCCGTGCGACACCATCTTCCGCCCGCTGTGGAAATAATGGTAACCGCCCCAAGCAATCAGCGTGGGAATCAGAAACTGCAGCGTCAGGCCAATCTCTTCGACAATGTGCAGGTCGCGCGTTAAATACAGCCCCACGCCAGCGATGATACCCGGCAGCGCGCGCCAGCCAAAAAACAGCATCATGCACAACAGAAATGGCAACGGCAGATAATAAAGGTAGGTTTTTCCGCCACCAACATAAGTATACGTATTAGCAAATTTAATTATTGGCAATATCACCAGCGGCAAAATCAGCGGCAGACACCACCAACAATCGCGATATTGCTTATATATTTTACAGAAATTCATAGATGCTCTATAGATACCCCAAATCCAGCTGGGTATTTTCAGACAGGCATCCAACCTGGCTTAAAAAATCCACGAATTGAGATAATTCGCGGGTACGGCGAAGATTCTAGTTGTCGATAGCGAATGCAGCTTGATGTGAATCAAGAAACCGCGTACATGGAAACATTAAATCACGCTTTCTTGGCGCTAATCAGATTCTTAATTTGTTTTTGTGAATACGTATAATATCTTATATAACATTAATTAATGTTTTGCCTGACGGTTTTTTACATATTCCGCAATTGACCCCTGCGCTACTCTGTGCCTTAATGTAACCATCGCCCGTCTATGGGTATGACTAAAGGACCCCTTTGTGAGCCAGGTTACCAGCCTACGAAAACGACACCGATTTAACAGTCGAATGACCCGGATCGTGCTGCTTATCAGTTTTATCTTCTTCTTCGGACGCTTCGTCTACTCTTCCATCGGTGCGTGGCATCACCACCAGGACAAAAAAGAATCCCAGCAGAGCAGCCTTTCGCAGCCGACGCCTGCGGCCCAGAACGACGATCGTTAACCGCCCGTAAGATTCCTTAGCGGATGGCTAAGCCATCGCATTTAACCATCCGCTAAGGGATCTGCACAGTCCTTCGCCCTACGCTGTTTCGCTGCTTATCTCGTTGTGTGCATCATCGTTCGCCCCAGAATGTTTTTTTCTGTTAAGGGTACTTTACTTTTACACATTTGATAAATCAGCAAAAAATGTCAAGTCCATAAATCCGACATAATTAATATCCTACGTGAATATAAATAATTAAATACATCCATCATTTATCTATATTCAGAATATATTTTCTTGCGTGACTTTTTTATAAAGAGACTATCACCCTGCTTTTCATTATGTTTAAACCCGTATCCAAAGAGAAGCCGAATCGGTGAAAAAAGTTATTTTAGGTAGCCGGAAAGTTGCCGTAAAAGAAAATCATTCCGCTCTGCGGATATTACGTCTCGCTTTGCAATAAACGCATTACCTCGACAATCCCCTTGCTGAGAAGCTTATCCTGACGCATCACGATAGCCAGCTGCCGGTGCAACAACGGTGCAAGTGAGCACACGTACAGACCTTCGCGATCGCGAGGCTTATCGACCGCCATACGTGGAATAATGCTGTAGCCGAGACCCGCCACCACCATTCGCTTAATGGCTTCAATGCTGCCAAGCTGCATTACAGGCCGCACCTCGACGCCCGCAAGCCGGAACCAGCCGTCAATCAAATCACGCGTTCCGCTGCCCGCTTCAAAGGCAATCAACGGCAGCGCCCGCAGCACCTCGGGCGTCGCCTCTGCCAGCGGCGCCTGCGAGGAGGCGGCCATAATCAGCACGAATTCCTCACGCTGCGCAGGCATCACCTCCAGACTCCGGCCACCAGCGGGAAGCGTCACCAGCCCGATATCAAGCCGGTTTTCGTCAATTGCGCGCACGATATCCGGCGTATTACCGGTAGTCACTCTCACCGTCAGCTGCGGATAGCGAGCGCGCAGCTGCTGCAACAACGGTGGCAGCAGATGAATACACGCGGTGGCACCGGTGCCCAATGAAACCTCGCCATTTACGCTGTCGCTGCATTCATTGACCGACAGAAGCGCCTCGTTCACCGCGTGTTCAATCCGTTCGCCGTGTTTTAACAGCGCCATCCCCGCCGCCGTCGGCTTGATGCCGCGCCCGGTTCGCTCAATCAGCCTGGCCTGTAAAAACTGTTCAAGCTGGCGCACCTGTAAACTCACCGCGGGCTGCGAAAGCCCCAGCAGGTCGGCAGCGGCGGAAAAGCTACCGCGCTGCACCACCAGACGGAAGGTAGCCAGATTTCCCAGATTCAGCGTCGTCATGCAAAGTTTCTCTTATCAGGGTCATAAACAAAGGGCTCTGCCTGCACAATAGCGCGCGCGTTATGCTGCCAGCAACTGCATCACTCACGAGAAGATAATGAAAACACCTGCCGCACCGTTCTCCGTTACCCTCGCCGCCGGCGTCAATCAGCTGATCAACTGGGGGATCTCATTTTATATGCCGGGTACCTTTGCCCGGGCTATTGCTCAGGACACCGGCTGGCCGCCCACGCATATCTACGGCGGGCTCACGCTGGCGATGCTCACGATGGCGCTATTCTCGCCGTGGGTTGCCCGCCTGCTGGCCTCTTTCGGCGGCCAGCGCGTGGTGATGGGCGGTACGCTGCTGATTGCCGTGGGCTGCCTGGCGATGTCTGTCGTGCATAGTCTGGCCGGCTGGTATTGCACCTGGTTTATTACCGGCATCGGGATGCGTCTGGCGCTCTATGACGGCCTGTTCGCCGCACTGGTGAATCTTTACGGCCATCGGGCCAGGCCAACCATCTCTCGCGTAACGCTCGCGGGCGGGCTGGCCTCGGCGCTGTTCTGGCCGCTGGGCAGCGCACTGTTAATTCTGACCGACTGGCGCCATGCGCTGCTGGTTTATAGCCTGCTGGGGCTCATCAGCGCCCTGCTGCTGTGGCGAATGCCAAACCAAACGCTACCGAAGACTCCCGCGCGACAATCCGCATCAATTTCTTCTCAGGACCGGCGAATGGGCCTGCTGTATGCCGTATTGATTGCGCTGGTGACCTTTATTTCCAACGGCACCTCAACCCATCTGCCGGAGTTTATTGCGAGCCACGGTCTTCCCATCACCGTGGGCATACTGTGGGGAATCGGGCAGACCGGCGCACGCTTTCTGGAAGTCGCCTCAGGGTCGGCGCTTACGCCAATCAAACTGACGCTGCTCACCACGCTATTTATCCCGCTGTGCTTTGCCCTCGGTATCAGCAGCACGCATATTGCCTGGGCCGCGGGGGGGTTTATCTTTGGCTATGGGGCGATCAACGGCCTGACCACGGTGTTTAAGGCCACGCTGCCACTTCAGCTTTTCGCCGCCGAAGATTATGCCCGACGCACCGGTGTCCTGCTGATTCCTGCCCAACTGCTGGCCGCCATCTCGCCCTTTGCCTACGCCTGGCTGAACCAGACGATTGGGATTCGCGGCAGCCTTCACGTTTCCACCGTGCTGGCGCTGGTTGTCTTCGCGCTGGCGGCGACCATTGCGCTGTGCCAGACTGCTCACAGCACAAAAACGTGTGATAAATCACCCTATTCCTGATGACCTTTAGCGGGCTGCAAATTGCATAAGAAGAGATGGGTGAGATCTTAGCGGAGTGTCCTTGACCACCGCACAGTCCTCAATATAGATAAGAATCTATGCCTTAAAATTGAACAGAAGGACGGAAGTTATGCTTGAAATTGAATATCGTGAATGGCTAGAGGCCAGAGGAGCCCAAGCGTTATCTGCCCGAAATACTCGAGTTTACGCGATAAAAACGATTGAGAAAAACCTTGCGGCATTAGGTTCCCCATACAACGACCTCAATGAGGCCTATAAAGCGGATGGTTTTGCTCAATTACGTGAACGCATCAAGCAAATTCGTAACAATGCAAAAAACGGTGGCTATGAATATCGCATCTTAATGCCTGAATCAAAAAACCCGCTCAACAGATTAGTCAGTTGGAATAGCTGGCTGGGGCAATACGGTCGATTCCTTAGTGGTGATATTTCCCAAACCGATCGAATATGGGACTATGTCCGTCATCACTACATAGCACCTGCGCGTGAACGCGGTGAGAAGTCTGTGGTAATGGCCACTGATGCTCTCAATAGTGAAATGAATATGAGTATGAGCTGGACAGATATCTGCGAGACATTGGCAAACAGCGAATTCCAGGAGCTAGCGAATGTGCCCGCCCCGCTAATGGATGAAGCCGCAAAAAAAATAACATTTATACTCATGGAAGGAGAGGAAACCGTGTCCCAGGAACCATCAAATCCAACAAACCTCATTCTTTATGGCCCACCGGGTACAGGGAAAACCTATAATACAGCCCGCGAAGCCGTAGCACTTTGCGATGGGACGGCCGACTATCCGTTGACGCCAGAGGGACGAGAGGAATTAATGGACCGCTACAACGAATTGATGGCTGAAAAGCGCATCAGTTTCGTCACCTTCCATCAAAGCTATGATTATGAAACTTTCGTCGAAGGGCTTCGCCCCGAAACTGATGGCGATGAAACCTTATCAACGGGATTTCGACTTGTTCCCGTTCCAGGCATATTCCGGGAAATTTGTGCCCTTGCCGATCAGGCCCGAACCCGAAAGCGCCCCCTTCAACATACATCGGAATTTGATCTAAAAGGTCGTCATTTTTGGAAAATGGCGCAAGGTACGATTGGCTCCGAAGACGATGTCTATGAGGATGCGCAGGCAAATGGCTACATTGCTCTCGGCTGGGGAGGCGCAATAGACTGGAGCGCAGAGAAATTTTCATCCTTCGACGCGATAAAAGATGAATGGCTCAAACAAAATCCAGGCAATCAAACGCCAAGTAACTGGACGCAAACTTACCCCTTCCGTAGCGAAATGAAAGTCGGTGACATTGTCATCGTGCCATATGGAAATACAGCTTTTCGGGCTATCGCTGAAGTGACTGGTGATTATTACTTCGTTCCTTCAGCCGAAGGCTACTATGCGCATCGCCGTCGTGTCCGCTGGCTTTTGACACTCAACGATCCGCTTCCCCTCGACACCATTGTCGAAGGCAAATTTACCATGCGGACGCTGTATTCATTGCCAGCCAGAAGGGTGAACATTGCAGGCTTAAGCAGATTGATCAACGTCAATGAAGAACCCGAGTATAAATCGATCGAGCCAGTAAAGCCGGAGCAGTTTGTCCTGATTATAGATGAAATTAACCGAGCAAATATCTCAAAGGTATTTGGTGAATTAATTACGCTATTGGAACCAGACAAGCGTCTTGGCATGACCAACGCGCTCACCGTAACCCTGCCCTATTCGAAAAAGAAAGACTTTGGTATCCCCGCTAATCTGCATATTATTGGCACAATGAACACCGCCGATCGGTCAATCGCTTTACTCGATACCGCTCTCAGACGCCGATTCAATTTTCGCGAAATGGCTCCCGAAGCAGACCTCCTGGGCGTGGTAGAAAACATCAATCTGCGCGCCGTTCTAACAACAATTAATCGTCGAATCGAATATCTGGTAGATCGTGAACATCGTATAGGCCATGCATTCTTTATGCATTGTAAAACCAAGTTTCAGATTGAAGAAGTCATGCGCAATAAAGTCATACCTCTTTTGCAAGAGTATTTCTTTGACGATTGGAGCCGGATATCAACAGTACTCGGCGATGGATTTATTCAAAATGAATCCATCACACCACCGCCAGGAATTGATGGTGAGAAAATGCTTAGTTGGTCGGTACGTCCGACATTTAAGGAAAATGCCTTTAAGCAACTAGAGGGTCATGCCCAACCGATATCTGACCAGGATTCATTAATGGCGAATGGCAAAGAATAATGACGCACTTGACCGTCCATGAATGGGGCAGCGTTTCTGTTGGTACGCAGGATGAAGGAGAATGCCATACTTTTACTCGCGCTCAGGCCAATCTCCTGCTCGCAGTCGCGCGCGCGCATCCTTTAGCGAATAAGCATGGCACCAACATATTAATCGATCGGCATAGCAAAATTTTTGCAGGCCAGATGGTGGGCGTGATTGCCGCGCCGGGATGCAGCCTGGAGATTTTACCCAAGATAGATAACGAGGCTAACGAATCGGACACCGCAATTCGAAGCCGCCTTATTCGCATGCTCGACGTGGCCCTCGGGCTTAAACTTGGGCACGGGCAAGTTGCAACGATGGCGCGGCAAAACAGTACCCTACTCGATATCCTTATACGTCTGTTCGCCGATCGATTATTAACAGAAGTTAAGCGTGGGCTACCGCACGCTTATATGGCACAAGAAGACGACCTGTCCGCACTGAAGGGGCGGCTCAACGTCACCCGACAATTTACCACTCTTTCCGTGCGGCCTGACCGACTTGCTTGCCGCTACGACACGCTGTCAGCAGATACTGCGCTACTTCGTATTATGAAATCGTGCGTCATCATGCTGCGCAGTTATGCTCACGCAACCGAAACTATCCGTCGACTGAATGAACTACATTATCTGTTTGCAGATATCAGTGATGTATCGCTTAGCCAACTCCCCTGGTCACAGGTCAACATCGACAGGACCAACCGGCGTTGGGGAACGCTTTACGAATTTGCACGCTTATTCCTGAATCGTAGTTGGCAGGCTACTCACCACGACAGACGCGCGCAAACCGGGTTCACGCTACTTTTCCCGATGAACGATCTGTTTGAAAGCTATGTGGCAGCACTCGCCAGGAAGGCTATCCACGGTCGTGACTGGACGCTCTACGCTCAAGGCGGTCGCTTGTTTTGCCTGACTGAAGAGAAAGAAGATGGCAAGGCCTGTTTTCAGACTAAACCCGATCTTCTCATCAAACAAAGCAATAAAAATAGGGTGATCATCGATACGAAATGGAAATGTATCAGGAGCAATATTGACGATCCTAAAAGCGGTGTCTTACAAGCTGATGTCTATCAGATGATGGCTTATGGCCAGATATATGATTGTGCGGAACTTATACTCCTCTACCCCCACCATAATCGGTTGGGCAACCACGAGTTAACGGCCGGCTATAGAATTTTGGCCGGAGAGAAGCGCTTAACGGTTGCAAGCGTTGAACTCGCGCATGATGAAAATACGATTATCAAGCGGTTGTACGATTTAATTTCGGCGGCGTTTTTAAACTGAACGGGTTATCAGGCCATGGTCAGACGTTTAAACAGCAGCTGCTCTTTTGAGAAGACGCGCCTTTCGGTTTTATCCTTCGCTGACAGAGTAATCAACTTCAGCAAAGCAATGGCGTTTTCCCGCTCCTGCTGCTGATCATAAGACTCTATGATATAAGCAGGCACACCATTTTGTGTCACCAGGATGGGTTCTGACAGATCAAGCGTTGCTGCGTTTTTTTAACGTAGCTGATTGTCTCGATTTTCATAATGGGTCCGCCGAATGTCATGCATCGGTTTTAATAGAGACTATATTTAGAACACCAACAAAGATTCACACAACTCCACGTTTCCGGGAAAGCAGATAAATAAAAACCCTCTGTAAAAACAGAGGGTTTAATTTACGTTTACCTGTGCCTGAAAACTCAGGAAGGGTTGTCAGCTTATTCCCACTCAATCGTCGCTGGCGGCTTACCGCTGATGTCATACACCACGCGGGAAATGCCGTTCACTTCGTTGATGATACGGTTAGACACCCGGCCTAAGAAGTCATACGGCAGGTGCGCCCAGTGCGCGGTCATAAAGTCGATGGTTTCTACCGCACGCAGGGAAACAACCCAGTCGTATTTGCGGCCATCGCCCATGACGCCAACGGAACGGACCGGCAGGAATACGGTGAACGCCTGGCTGACTTTGTTGTACAGGTCGGCTTTGTGCAGTTCTTCGATGAAGATAGCATCCGCGCGACGCAACAGGTCGCAGTACTCTTTCTTCACTTCGCCCAGCACGCGAACGCCGAGACCCGGCCCCGGGAACGGGTGACGGTACAGCATGTCGTACGGCAGGCCCAGCTCCAGACCAATCTTACGCACTTCGTCTTTGAACAGCTCACGCAGCGGTTCAACCAGACCCATCTTCATCTCTTTCGGCAGGCCGCCGACGTTATGGTGAGATTTGATGACGTGCGCTTTACCGGTAGCGGACGCGGCAGATTCGATCACGTCAGGGTAGATAGTCCCCTGCGCCAGCCATTTCACGTCTTCCAGCTTCAGCGCTTCTTCGTCGAACACTTCAACGAATACGCGGCCGATGATCTTACGTTTCGCTTCCGGATCGTTCTCGCCTTTCAGCGCATCCAGGAAGCGCTGCTCACCTTCAACGTGAACGATATTCAGGCCGAAGTGGTCACCAAACATATCCATGACCTGCTGTGCTTCGTTCAGGCGCAGCAGACCGTTATCCACGAATACGCAGGTCAGGTTTTTGCCGATCGCACGGTGCAGCAGCATTGCGGTTACGGAGGAATCTACGCCGCCGGACAGGCCGAGGATCACTTTATCGTCGCCAACCTGCTCGCGAATGCGGGCAACGGCATCGTCGATAATTTTAGCCGGGGTCCACAGCGCTTCACACTGGCAGATGTCGCGTACAAAACGCTCCAGCATACGCAGGCCCTGACGGGTATGGGTCACTTCCGGGTGGAACTGCACGCCGTAGAAGCGTTTTTCTTCGTGCGCCATAATGGCGAACGGGCAGGTCTCGGTGCTGGCAACGGTGACGAAGCCTTCCGGGATCGCGGTCACTTTGTCGCCGTGGCTCATCCACACGTCGAGCAGCGGTTTACCGTCGGCGGTGAGGGCATCTTCAATACCGCGGATCAGCGCGCTGTCGGTCTGCACTTCAACCTGCGCATAGCCGAACTCACGCTCGGTGGAGCTTTCAACGTGGCCGCCAAGCTGCATCGCCATGGTCTGCATGCCGTAGCACACGCCGAATACCGGAACGCCTGCATTGAACACGTATTCTGGCGCGCGCGGGCTGTTTGCTTCGGTGGTGCTTTCCGGGCCGCCGGAGAGGATGATACCGCTCGGGTTGAACTCACGGATTTGTGCTTCAGTAACATCCCACGCCCACAGTTCACAGTAAACGCCCAGTTCACGTACGCGACGCGCTACCAGCTGGGTGTACTGCGATCCGAAATCGAGAATAAGAATGCGATGTTTATGAATATTGTCTGTCATTTGACGATCATTCCGAGGCAAGTGAAACAAAAACAAAACGCCCGGTTCAGAACCGGGCGCGGAAACTAATCAGGAGCCCAGACGGTAGTTCGGGGACTCTTTGGTGATGGTCACGTCGTGAACGTGGCTTTCCTGGATACCCGCACCGCTGATACGCACGAATTCAGCCTTCGTACGCAGCAGGTCGATGGTACCACAACCGGTCAGACCCATACAGGAGCGCAGGCCGCCCATCTGCTGGTGAATGATCTCTTTCAGGCGGCCTTTATAGGCTACGCGGCCTTCGATACCTTCCGGCACCAGTTTGTCCGCGGCGTTATCGCTCTGGAAGTAACGGTCAGAAGAACCTTTGGACATCGCGCCCAGAGAACCCATACCGCGATAAGACTTATAAGAACGCCCCTGATACAGTTCGATTTCGCCCGGGGATTCTTCGGTACCCGCCAGCATAGAGCCAACCATGACGGCAGCAGCGCCCGCGGCAATCGCTTTAGCGATATCACCGGAGAAACGAATACCGCCGTCGGCGATAACCGGAATACCGGTGCCTTCCAGCGCTTCAACCGCGTCGGAAACGGCAGTGATCTGCGGTACACCGACGCCGGTCACAATACGAGTCGTACAAATGGAACCCGGGCCGATACCGACTTTCACTGCGCTGCAGCCGGCTTCAGCCAGCGCGCGAGCGCCCGCACCGGTCGCCACGTTACCGCCGATAATTTGCAGATCCGGGTATTTCGCACGGGTTTCACGAATGCGCTGCAGCACGCCTTCAGAGTGGCCGTGAGAGGAGTCAATCAGCAGCACGTCAACGCCAGCGGCAACCAGCGCATCAACGCGCTCTTCGTTGCCCGCACCCGCGCCCACCGCAGCACCAACGCGCAGACGGCCTTTTTCATCTTTACAGGCGTTCGGTTTACGTTCGGCTTTTTTGAAGTCTTTAACGGTAATCATGCCCAGCAGGTGGAAGCTATCGTCAACCACCAGCGCTTTTTCCACGCGACGTTCGTGCATTTTAGCGAACACCACTTCACGTGATTCACCTTCACGAACGGTAACCAGGCGCTCTTTCGGCGTCATATAAACGCTCACCGGCTGGCTCAGGTCGGTCACGAAGCGCACGTCACGGCCGGTGATGATGCCGACCAGTTCGTTGTCTTCGGTCACAACCGGATAGCCCGCGAAGCCGTTACGCTCGGTCAGCGCTTTAACTTCTTCCAGGGTGGTGGTCGGCAGCACGGTTTGCGGGTCGGTCACGACGCCGGACTCGTGTTTTTTCACGCGGCGAACTTCTTCCGCCTGACGCTCGATGGACATATTTTTGTGGATAAAACCGATGCCGCCTTCCTGTGCCAGGGCAATTGCCAGGCGCGCTTCAGTCACGGTGTCCATTGCCGCAGAGAGCATAGGAATGTTCAGACGAATAGTTTTGGTCAGCTGAGTGCTAAGGTCAGCCGTGTTCGGCAGAACGGTAGAATGAGCGGGAACGAGGAGGACGTCGTCAAACGTCAGGGCTTCTTTTGCGATACGTAGCATGGGCAATATCTCACCTGGGAGGTTATTAAATATTGCCGCGGCATTATACAGAGCGTAAGCGATTGCATCCACACTTTTTTGCATAAAAGGCTTGCACTCACCCGGCAGCAGGTTACTATCGACTGAATAACCTGCTGATTTAGAATTTGATCCCGCTCACATGTTATCTTCTCAAAGCCCCGCAATTTTTACCGTTAGCCGCCTGAATCAGTCGGTGCGCCTGCTGCTCGAACGCGAGATGGGCCAGGTGTGGATAAGCGGCGAGATCTCTAACTTTACCCAGCCCTCTTCCGGCCACTGGTACTTCACTTTAAAAGACGATAACGCCCAGGTACGCTGCGCGATGTTCCGCAACAGCAACCGTCGGGTCACCTTCCGCCCGCAGCACGGGCAGCAGGTACTGGTGCGCGCCAACATTACGCTGTACGAACCGCGCGGCGACTACCAGATTATCGTCGAGAGTATGCAGCCTGCGGGCGAAGGGCTGTTGCAGCAAAAATATGAACAGCTCAAAGCAAAGCTACAGGCCGAAGGCTTGTTCGACCAGCAGTTCAAACAGCCGCTGCCCTCCCCGGCCCACTGCGTCGGGGTCATTACCTCGAAAACCGGCGCGGCGCTGCACGATATTCTCCACGTCCTTAAGCGTCGCGATCCGTCGCTGCCGGTGGTAATTTACCCCACTGCCGTGCAGGGCGACGATGCGCCGGGGCAGATTGTGCGCGCTATTGAGCTGGCAAACGCCCGCGGCGAGTGTGACGTATTAATCGTCGGGCGCGGCGGCGGCTCGCTGGAAGATTTGTGGAGCTTTAACGACGAACGGGTAGCGCGGGCGATTTTCGCCAGCCGCATCCCGGTGGTCAGCGCCGTCGGCCACGAAACCGATGTCACCATCGCCGATTTCGTCGGCGATCTGCGCGCGCCAACGCCGTCGGCGGCGGCGGAAATCGTCAGCCGTAACCAGCAGGAGCTGCTGCGTCAGGTGCAAAATGCGCAGCAGCGTCTGGAAATGGCGATGGATTATTATCTGGCGAATCGCCACCGCCGCTTTACGCAAATTCAGCATCGGCTTCAGCAGCAGCACCCGCAGCTGCGTCTGGCGCGCCAGCAAACAACGTTGGAAAGGCTGCGTCAGCGCATGAGCGTCGCGCTGGAAAATCAGATCAAGCAAGCCAATCAGCGCCAGCAGCGCATGCTACAGCGGCTGAACCAGCAGAACCCGCAGCCGCGCATTCATCGCGCGCAGTCACGGGTGCAACAGCTGGAGTATCGACTGGCGGAAAATATTCGCGCGCGGCTAAGCGAGCAGCGCGAGCGCTTTGGCAATGCGGTCACCCATCTGGAAGCCGTCAGCCCGCTGGCTACGCTTGCCCGTGGCTACAGCGTCACGACCGCCAGCGATGGCAAAGTACTGAAGCAAACGAAGCAGGCGAAGGCGGGAGAGATGCTGACTACGCGTCTGGCAGACGGCTGGGTAGAAAGTGAAATCCGCACGGTCACCGCACAGAAGAAAACGCGAGCGCGTAAAAAAGCGTTGTAAGAGGCCGATGATAAGGCCAATGCCTGATGGCGCTTCGCTTATCAGGCCTACCGTCGGGCACAAACGCACGTAGGCCGGGTAAGGCGCAACCGCCGCCAGGCCTAAACGTGCTACCACCGTAAAATTATTCGCCGACCGGCACCCACTCCACCCGCTTTTTCGATATCAGGCCGTGGCCGTTCTGGCAGAAGTAGTCCACCGCGCCGCAGGCTTTCAACACCTCCAACGGTTTGTGGCATTCCGGGCAGCGCGCCTCCAGCGTAAAATCTTTCTCGCAGTGGTCGCAGTGTGCCTGATTACCCAGCACCTCCAGCGAGGCCTGACAGGTTGGGCAGATGAATTCCATGACGACTCCTTAACGCGGTTCTTGTGCCGCTATTTTACCACGACTCACCGCTCAATGTTCCCCGCGTAGCTGCTGCTGGATACGTAAAAGCGTCTCCACTTCCGCCATGCGCCGCTGAGTGAGTTTTGCCACTTCATCCGGCGCGCGGAAAAACAGGCTGCGCTTGCCGAGGATTTGCTCTCCGAGACAGTGCGCATAAATGGCACCCGATCGCGCCCAGCGCATCACGCGATCGCCATCAATCAGCTCCACGCTTTCACCACCGGGGGCACGGGTCTGACTGATAATACGCCCATCGCGCAGATAAATACGGATCCCTTTGCGCTCAACGCCCGGCCCGGCGTATTTGTTCAGCCATAGGTTAACCGGAATATGGCCCAGCGTGCCTTTGAGGTGCGCCTCCCCTTCCGCCGTTTCGGTATCGCCATACACGATAGGCCGCCCCAGCCGGTCTTTCACCTGTTCCGCCACCAGTTGGATCTCATCGCTACCGCCGAGATAGTGCACCGTCTCACGCATCATCGCCAGCACATGAGTGCCAATATCGACAATCACGCCGTCAGGGTGGCGTAGCTGGCGGGTATCGGGCTCGCCGGTGGCAAAATTCAGCGCGATCGGCTCACCGGCGGCGTTAAAGCCACTCGGCTCCAGCAGAAAGCCATCAAGGCTGACAATATCGGCCAGCGAGGCGACCGGCGCTCGGCCAATCGCAGCGCCGCGTTCAGGACTCCAGCGGGCGTCCATATTCCCCTGCGCCAGACACAGCGCGCCATCACGGGCCATCCAGTGATCCAACGCCAGCACGCGGCACGCGTTTTCCGGCACCATAAGCAGGCGGCGGAGGTCGGTAAGCTGAGCCAGCGTGGCGGCAATCGGCTTCTCCACCACAATACGCGGAATCGACGAACGCAGCGCCTGTTCGAGCACCGGCAGATGCTGAAGCGAAATGGTGGTAATAAACAACGTATCAATAGGTTGCGCCAGCAGCGCGGCAAGAGAATCACAGGGCGTCACGCCCGGCAGCAACCGCTGCGGGTTGCGGTCATAGCCCCAGAGCGCCGTGACGGGCAGCGACAGCGCCTTCAGGGCCGGGAGATACGCCGTCTCAACCACCGCCCCCAGGCCAACAAATCCAATATTCATCGCATCGACTCATGTGCAGTAAAACGAGATAGCGGCATTATGCATGAAGCGCCAGCGCAGAAAATTGTCCGCGATGGCGTATTGCGGTTATCGCACGGCGCACAGGCGCTCAAACCCAGCCGCCAGATCGGTTTTCAGATCGTCCATGTCTTCCAGCCCGACCTGAATACGCAACGTCAGCCCGCCAGGCTGCCAGCGCGTGGCGGTGCGGTAGTCCGCGCAGTTGAAGGGAATAATCAGACTTTCAAAACCACCCCATGAATAGCCCATCGCAAAAATACGCATATGATCCAACATGTTTGCCACGCCCGCACGGGTGAACTCCGGCTTCAGCACCAGCGAAAACAGCCCGGTAGACCCGGTGAAATCGCGCTTCCAGAGCTCATGGCCCGGGCATTCAGGCAGCGCCGGGTGCAGCACCCTCATCACTTCCGGCCGCGTTTGCAGCCAGCGCGCCATCTCCAGACCGCGCTGTTCAGCTTCTTTAACGCGCAGATGCAGCGTGCGCAGCCCGCGTAGCGCCAGGAAGCAGTCTTCAGCACCGGGCAGCATCGCCATCAGGTCGTAGGTTTTTCGCAGTTGGGGCCACCAGGCCTCATTCGCCGAGACCAGACCCATCAGCAGATCAGAGTGACCGCCGAGGTACTTCGTTCCCGCCTCAAGCGCGAGGTCGCAGCCGTGCTCGTGGGCACGGAAGAAAATGGGTGTCGCCCAGGTATTGTCGATGATGGTCGCAATCCCCCGCGCTTTCGCCGCCCGCGTCATCGCCGGAACATCCTGAATTTCAAAGCTCTGCGAACCGGGAGACTCAAGGAACAGCGTGGTCGTGTTCGCCCGGAAGAGCGAAGCGATATTGGCCCCGATCAGCGGGTCGTAGTAGGTGGTTTCAATCCCCATTTTTGCCAGCATACCGGCGCAGAAGTTGCGGGTCGGGCGGTACACGCTGTCGGGCATCAGCAGGTGATCGCCTGCTTTCAGCGTGGTCAGCAGCGCCAGAGAAATCGCCCCCAGCCCCGATGGCGACAACACCGTTCCGGCGGCCCCCGCCAGCGCGCTCCAGGCGTTTTCCAGACTGGCGATGGTCGGCGTTCCCATCGTGCCGTAGTTAAACTCGGCGCGATTATGTTCCAGATCGTCAACCGTCGGGAAAACCACCGTTGAGCCGCGATAAATCGGCGCATTAACAAACCCCGCCTGACGGGTGGTGTCCCGACCAAGCTGAGTGAGCTGCGTACTGATATTTAAATCGGAAGTGGAGCGATGTCCCATAACTTACCTCGTACCGTTCAGCGGCCGTGCCGACGCGAAATAGCGTTACTCGTTACCCCATTGATTGAGGAATTCTGCAATATCATCAATACGCTGTGCTTTAATGCCCGCCGCAACGGCCATCTCCTGCTGCGCCTCTTCGCTGATCTCTTCGTTGTTCATTAAGCGCGTAATAAGCAGCTGGAAATAGTGCGCCAGCGCGTCGCGTTCGTCATCGCCGACGGCCTGAGCGGCTTCGGTCGCATATTCATCGACGATGTCATAAAATTTCAGCGGGATTTCGTTAGTCATAACACAGCTCCTGGAATGAATGCCTGCAAAACGGTGACTATCCTACTATAAGGGCTTCCCCGAACAGTCAACGCCGGTTTTTAATTTCTGTCTGTTCATCAATGAAAGGCAAGGGATAAGACTGCGCTACTATAAACGGTCATGCTGAATCGCTAGTGATTCGGACCCTGATGAAAGACGCTCGTGAGATCCTCCTTCGTTAATCGGATAGTGATATCCAGTAGGATATGCAGATACTTCTCACGGGGGTCTAACCCTTTACCATCAACAATTTACAGTTCAGTTACTACTCAGTTAAATTTTTCATGTTGTTGAATACAGTCTGAAGTCATCGCCGTAATGTAATGATGCCCAGCACAACCTCGCATTCTTGGCGGCGATTGCAACGACAGCACGCCAGTATCCCCGCCTACCAATCAACGAGCAGACCCAACGGCTAAACGGGTCCGTTCTATTCTCTGCCCCTACCATTACAGAACGGGCTCCCTGGACCAGTAGGGTTCGCAGATAGGCATCACCCGCTTTTGTTATCCTGCCAAGCTTTGATTTTCCGCCACTACTGTATTGTGATGGCGTTAGCCCCAACCAGGCTGCCAGTTGGCGCCCGTTCTTAAAATCATGGGCATTGCCAATACTGGCGACCAGCGCACTCGCTGTGGTGGGCCCAACACCTTTCAGTTCCATTAACTGCTGGCTGCGATGATCTGTTTTGGCCACACGAGATAATACCCTGTCATATTCGGCGATTTTCTCTTCAATATTAGTGACATGTGTCAATAGATCATCAATGCACAGCCTGACCTGTACTGGCAGAGTTTCCTTCTGGTCAGAAACAACATGACGCAGAGCATCAGTGCTTTGTGGGGCAATAACCCCGAATTCAGATATCAGGCCCCGAAGACGGTTATACGTTGCTGTTCTTTCCTGGATAAATCCCTGTCTTGTCCGATGTAAGCATTGCATTGCCTGCTGGCTTTCGTCTTTGACTGGTACAAAGCGCATATGCGGCCGCTGCACTGCCTCACAAATAGCTATTGCATCAGCTGCATCATTTTTCCCGGTCTTACCCGCCATGCGATAGGGTGAGACAAATTTCGGAGCCATCAACCGGACATCATGGCCATACTGCCTGAATAATCTTGCCCAATAGTGGGCACCCGAGCAGGCTTCCATTCCAATGACACAGGGAGGTAAACCTGCGATGAGTTCAGAAAGTGCTGCACGCGACACCTTGGGTTTAACCAGAACAGCTTTACCATTTTGGTCAATGCAGTGAACAGCAAACACATTTTTAGCAAGATCGATACCGACAGTGGTGATGGTCATAACGAATCCCTCTGGGTCAATGTTTATCCTATGATTGCACGAAAGTTAATCAGGCGCATATCTAGGGGAAGTCCCTTCCATTCGTTAAGCGCTACGAGGTCAACGGCCGTTTGCATACTCGCCACGGATTTACTCCACGTTCACCTTCACTTTCGGTTTTGACAGCAGGATTTTCACAAATTCGGTAAATTTAACCGGCTTATAGAAATAGTATCCCTGCTGGAAGGTAATCTCGTTTTTGTTGAGGTAGTCGAGCTGCGCCTTTGTTTCAACGCCTTCGGCCACAATGCTGAGCGAGAGCTTGCGGGCCAGATCCAGCACGCAATCGAGGATCCGCGTCGAATCCGGGTCTTCGTTGACCCGGGCGACAAAACTTTGATCGATTTTAATATAATCAATATGTAAATCATGGAGATATGACAATCCCGAGTACCCGGTACCGAAATCATCCAGGGCGATCACGAAACCCACTTTATGCAACGTATTCAGCGTCTGTATTAACGCTTCATCAACGTGCAGGGGTTCACGCTCGGTCACCTCAAGCACCAGGTTAAGATCCTGACGCAAGAAGCTTTCTTTAAACCGCAGGCACTCGTCGACAAAATCCGGTCGCGAGATATGCGATGCGCTGAAGTTAATGCCGACATGAAAACCTTCCGGCAGCTTGACGGCGATCGCATTCATGTTAGCGACCACCTGCGCCATCAGGCTTTGCGTCAGCGAGACGATCAGCCCGGTTTTCTCTGCCAGGGGAATAAACGATGCCGGGGAGAGATACCCCGCACGCGGATGCTTCCAGCGCGCAAGGACCTCAACGCCGCGCAGCGTCCCCTCCCTGCCGTTCACCACCATATGGTAAAAAGGAACAATTTCGCCGCGGCGAATCGCCCGACGTAGCCGTTCTTCCGGCGTCACGTCTTTATTAAGGTATTTATTGAGGACGTAGGCCGTCACGATGGAAATAAACAGCAGAAATAACAGAATGCCCAGCCCGTGCGCGATCAGCCGTTGCAGACTCCATAGCGGCGGTTGACGGTAGACAATGCTAAAAGGATATTTTGCGGAATTGACCTGCGCGTTATAGGTTAGGTTGCCCGCTAGCGCCGTCACATCATCAGAAACACCAATCGCGGCATCGTTCACCCTCAGGGCATAGTTGACCCCTTTTAGCGGTACGCTGAGCGCGCTGCGAATATGCCGATCGCTGATGGTCACCAGAATATGGCTATCGTCAAATTGCGTGTTATAGATCAGCACCGGTTGCCCGTTCGCCATGTCGACGGCGGGCGCCAGCAACAAATGGCTTGCCGATAACGGCGGGACCGTCGAGAGCATAATGCGGTTACCCGGTAGCGACGAACACCACACCGCTCCCCGTTTGATAATGACGACGGTACGTAAATGCGGTTCCAGCGCGGCATCAATGCCAAGCCGATACTGGCCATCCAGATCGCATCCCGTCGCCGCGATATTCATCGCCGTTTGAGTCGCCCGTGCCGCTTCATCCAGAATAAGATTGATACTCTTTGCCGCATATTGCGCGCCGCTGAGGCTTTCAGCGCGCGAGGAAAACCAGAGTTGGGTATTCAAAATAAACACTCCGGTCAGAAAAAGACTGACCGCGGCGATTGTGGGCAGAAGTGCGTTGCGCATAGTGACGTCCCGGGCGAAAGAAGCGATTTCCTCCTGCTGACACCTGTTCGCTAACAGCGGCGAATACCAAAATCATGGTTGAAAGAATCGGATATCGCCATCACCCAATCCTATTTAACGCCATGCATGGCTTCAGGCCCGTATCTCAATCCGGTGGGCGTCAAAGGCCGCACGCAGCCGTCGGGCAAAGGCCAGCGCCTGCTCACCATCGCCGTGCAGGCAGACCGTCTGCGCCTTTACCTTCGTCCAGATACCGTCACGGCTTTTCACGCGGCCGTTCAGCACCATTTCAAGCGTGCGCGTCACCGCTTCTTCTTCATCCTGAATCAGCGCCCCTGGCTCGTGGCGTGGCACCAGCGAGCCATCAGCCAGATAACCACGGTCGGCGAAGACTTCCTCCCGCGTGGTCAGGCCGTAACGTTCTCCCGCGCGAATGAGCTCGCTGCCCGCTAGCCCTACCAGCATCAGCGCAGAATCGATATCTTTTGTCGCCCTGGCGATGGCGTCGGCAAGCGCCGGTGACGCAGCCGCCTGGTTGTAGAGCATGCCGTGAGGCTTAACGTGAGATATCGTCCCGCCTTGCGCGCGCGTGATGGCCGCCAGCGCGCCAATTTGATACAGCATCTGGGCGTAGACAACGTCAGGCGCTAACAGCATAGCGGTGCGGCCAAAGTTTTCCCGATCGGGAAAACTGGGATGGGCCCCAATGGCCACGCCATACCGCTGCGCCAGCAGCACGCTCTGCCGCATCGTCTGCGCATCACCGGCGTGGAAGCCACAGGCAATATTGGCGGACGTAATCAACGGCATCAGCGCACCGTCATTCGCACAGCCTTCGCCGAGATCGGCGTTTAAATCAATCATCATCGTAGAGCCGCTCTTTACCTTTAGCCGGGTGAGAATCGACGCTATCGCTATGCACGTCGATTGCCGTTCGACTATAGCAGATCGCTGCGGTGTGATAATGCCTCATCATCATTTTCCTGGCGACCGCCGTGCGCCCATAAAAAAAGCCCGCTACGCGGGCTTCTTGTGATATTGATTCAACGCTTACTTGCTTTTCTTGATGTGTTTAATCAATCGCTTACGTTTACGCATCTGGGTCGGCGTCAGCGTATTACGTTTGTTTGCATACGGGTTTTCACCTTCCTTGAACTGAATACGAATAGGCGTACCCATCACATCCAGCGACTTACGGAAGTAGTTCATCAGGTAGCGTTTGTATGAATCCGGCAGATCTTTTACCTGGTTACCATGAATCACCACGATCGGCGGGTTATAACCACCGGCGTGGGCATACTTCAGCTTCACGCGGCGGCCACGTACCAGCGGCGGCTGATGATCTTCCGCGGCCATGGTCATGATGCGGGTCAGCATCGCGGTACCCACGCGACGGGTCGAGCTGTCATACGCTTCGCGAATAGATTCGAACAGGTTACCCACGCCGCTGCCGTGCAGCGCAGAAATAAAGTGCACGCGAGCAAAGTCGATAAAGCCCAGACGGTAGTCGAGGGTTTCTTTCACCTGCTCTTTGACTTCCATGCTCAGGCCGTCCCACTTGTTGACGACGATAACCAGTGAGCGCCCACTATTGAGGATAAAGCCCAGCAGCGACAGATCCTGGTCAGAAATACCTTCCCGCGCATCAATCACCAGCAGACAGACGTTAGCGTCTTCAATGGCCTGCAATGTTTTGATAACCGAGAATTTCTCCACCGTATCGGTGACTTTACCGCGCTTACGCACGCCTGCGGTGTCGATGAGGACGTATTCACGTTCATCGCGCTCCATCGGGATGTAGATACTGTCACGGGTAGTGCCCGGCATGTCGTACACCACCACGCGGTCTTCGCCAAGAATACGGTTAGTTAGCGTTGACTTACCGACGTTCGGGCGGCCCACGATAGCGATTTTAATCGGCAGATCCTGCGGGTTAAAATCGTCTTCCGGCTCTTCAGGCGCTTCGCCGTTCTGCTCAGCCTCAAATTTTGCCCAATATTCGGCGTCTTCATCCACCTCTTCCGGCGGGTTCACGTCGTCAACGAACGGCAGCAGCACCTGCTCCAGCAGGCTGGTCACGCCGCGACCGTGAGAAGCGGCGATCGGGTGAATTTCACCGAGACCCAGCGACCAGAAGTCGGCCACCGCCTGGTCCGGATCGATGCCGTCGGTTTTGTTAGCCACCAGGAAGGTCGGCTTTTCGCGTGAACGCAGGTGTTTAGCGATGCCTTCATCCGCCGGCATCAGCCCCGCACGCGCATCAACCATAAACAGCACGACGTCGGCTTCTTCAATCGCCATCAGCGACTGTTCCGCCATGCGCGTTTCGACGCCTTCTTCCGTGCCGTCGATACCGCCGGTATCGATACAAATAAATTCACGCCCTTCAACTTCAGCACGACCGTACTTACGGTCACGAGTCAGACCCGGGAAATCCGCAACCAGCGCATCACGAGTGCGCGTCAGGCGGTTAAAGAGCGTGGATTTTCCAACATTAGGGCGCCCGACAAGCGCGACCACAGGTACCATGTTAAAGCCTCATATACTCAAAATTTGTGACAATCTGCGTTGCCGGACGATGCATCGTTTACCCGGCCTACTCTGTCTGTGTAGGCCCGATAAGCGAAGCGCCATCGGGCAAGAAATCAGTACTAATAAAAATAGCAAACGGCCCCTGAGCATACAGGAGCCGTCCATCGCTGAATCAACACAGCCGGATTACCGCGTAATGGCGTACACCGTGCCGTCTTTTGCCTGAATCAGCAGTTTACCGTCGGCTGCAACCGGATCCGTCAGGAAGCCTGAGCTGTCAACCTTCTGCTGCGCCTGGAAGCGCCCGTCTTCCGGGTTAACCCAGTGCATGTAGCCTTCGGCATCGCCCACCACCAGGCTGCCGTTATACAGCGCCGGCGAAGTCAGTAAACGGTGCAGCAGATCGCTCTGCGTCCACAGCGTCACGCCGCCGTCGGTGGTCAGCGCCAGAATACGATCGTTCTGATCGACGATGTAGATACGGTTGCCGTCGACGATGAAATCATTCACCGAGCCCAGCTCGCGTTTCCACATGATCTGACCGCTGCGCAGATCCAGCGCCGTCAGGTTACCATTGTAGGCTAAGGCATAAACCACGCCATTGACGATGACCGGCGTGGTGTCCACGTCGCTCAGACGGTCAATTTCCGTGGAGCCGGTGGCCTGAGAAATACGCTGCTGCCAGATCAGCTGACCTTGCTGCATCAGGACCGCGCTCACGCGACCGTTATCACCGCCAACAATCGCCGCGCCGTAAGCTGCAGCCGGTGCAGATTCACCGCGCAGAGACAGCGCTGGCATATCCAGGTTTACCGTCCACTTCACGACGCCGCTGTTTTCATCCAGCGCCTGCAGCTGGCCGTTGCTGGTATGGATCAGCACCAGGCCATCGCTCACGGTTGGACGAGAAAGCACTTCGCCCGCCGCGGCGGTCTGCCAGACGATAGAACCGTCGCCCGCATCCAGCGCATAAACCTGCGCTTTTTCGCTGCCGACATAAACGTGGCCGCCGGAAACGGTCAGGCCACCGGAGAGCAGCGCCGGTTTACGAGAGAACCAGCCGTCTTTTTCCGCCAGATTGACGGACCATACTTCTTTGCCATCATCCGCGTTCATCGCTTTCACGATGCCCTTACGGTCAGCGGCATAGACCACGCTATCCGCATAGGCCGGATGCAGGTTGGAGTAGAAATCGCCAATCCCGCTACCCACCGAAACGTCCCAGGCAGTAGACGGAGTAAACTGGTTTTCTACGGTCGGCAGCGGAGACATTTTAACAACGTCTTCTTCGCCGCTAAACAGTGAACAACCACTCAACAGAGTGACAGAAAGCAGTCCAGGCAAAAGTAGTTTACGCAATTGCATCGGGTCCCTCTCAGACGGACAAATTATTAATTTTCATGCGCATCATTTCGCTGAGCGCCGGTGATGCATCGCTTTTAGCGCCTGCTTCCCACGCCGCACGCGCGCCCTGCTTGTCACCTTTACTGAGCAGGATTTCCCCACGTAAATCAGCAACAATTGCCGTCCAGCCTTCACCTTTCACGCCTTCCAGCGTTTTCAGCGCTGCGTCAGGCTGCTTCATTTGCAGCTGAACGCGCGCCAGGCGCAGGTTGATAACGGACTTCAGATTATCATCAGATGCGGCGGCCAGCCCTTGCTGCAGCTGTTTTTCTGCCTGTGCCAGATCGTTTTTATCAACGAAGACCTGCGCCAGCTCCAGGGAAGCAAACGACCCGTAGGTGTTTTTCGCCCCAGCGGCAAATTTCTCCGCTGCGGCCAGCGCTTCCGGTTTCCCTGAACTAAGAGAAGAAACGGCATTTTCATAGGCCATGGACGCGTCCCTGGCCGTGTCTACCTGATGGGAATTCCAGTAACGCCAGCCAACCAGCGCACCGATCCCCAAAATTACCCCAACGGCCAGCGCTTTGCCATTTTCGGCAAAGAAGCTTTTCAGCGCCTCAACCTGATCGTTTTCGTTATTAATTTCCACGCAGCCCTTCTCCTGATAATGATGTCCTGGAGATTAACCCAGAATAGTGCGCAAATGCGCGGCAACGCCTTCCTGCGTTACGGTTGTCTGCTCACCAGAACGCAAATCCTTCACGACAACAGTGGCTTGCTCAACCTCAGACTCACCCAGAACCAGGGCAATACGGGCACCCCATTTATCTGCGCGGGCAAACTGCTTTTTAAAGTTGCCGCCGCCGTGGTTAGTCATCAGCTTCACGCCAGGTAATGCATCACGCACCTGCTCGGCCAGACGCATTGCGGCTGACTGAGTATCGGTGCCTGAGGCTACCAGGTATATATCGACAACAGGATCGGCTTTAAATTCCGGATTAACTGCCTGAACGAGTAAAACAAGACGTTCCAGGCCCATGGCAAAGCCCACGGCAGGGGTTGCGCGACCGCCTAGTTGCTCGACCAGGCCATCGTAGCGGCCGCCGGCACAAACGGTCCCCTGCGAACCCAGGCTGTTCGTTACCCACTCGAAAACGGTGCGGTTGTAGTAATCCAGACCGCGAACCAGACGCTGGTTAACGGTGTAGGCGATACCGGCGGCATCCAGCTGCGCGCACAGGCCAGCAAAGTGCTCACGGGACTCATCGTCCAGGTAGTCACCCAGTTTCGGCGCGTTATTCAGCAACGCCTGCACGTCCTGATTTTTTGAATCCAGCACGCGCAGCGGGTTGCTGTACATACGACGTTTGCAGTCTTCATCCAGCACGTCGACGTGTTGCTCGAGGAACGCCACCAGCGCGTCGCGGTAGTTAGCGCGCGCTTCCAGTGAACCGATGGAGTTCAGCTCCAGATTAACGTGCTCGGCCATACCGAGCGCACGCCACCAGCGCGCGGTCAGCATAATCAGCTCCGCGTCAATGTCCGGGCCCTGCAGGCCAAACACTTCGACACCCAGCTGATGGAACTGGCGGTAGCGGCCTTTCTGCGGACGCTCGTGGCGGAACATCGGGCCGATGTACCACAGACGCTGCTCCTGATTGTACAGAAGACCATGTTCGATGCCGGCGCGTACGCAGCCCGCAGTACCTTCCGGACGCAGCGTCAGGCTATCGCCGTTGCGGTCTTCAAAGGTATACATCTCTTTTTCAACCACGTCGGTGACTTCACCGATAGCGCGCTTGAATAACGGGGTCTGCTCTACAATCGGCAAACGGATTTCGCTGTAACCGTAGCTGCCGAGCACCTGCTTGAGTGTGCCTTCAATGCGCTGCCAGATGGCGGTTTCGCCAGGCAGATAATCGTTCATGCCGCGAATGGCTTGAATGTTTTTTGCCACGTTAATTCTCTTTATATATAAAAATGAACCCTCGCGCGGTCAGCGCACGAGAGGTTCAATCATACACGGGAAGCAAGCCGCTTCCCATCTCGTTATTTTTCAACCTGCTGAACGTCGATACGGCGCGTCTCGTCAAGCACCGCGGCTTTCGCGCGGATTCTGGCTTCAAGCTGGCTAATCATATCGTCGTTGTCCAGACGGTCTTTACGCACGCCGTCTTCATACAGGCCGCTCTTTTTGTTGCCGCCCGTCACGCCCAGCGTCGACACCAGCGCTTCGCCAGGGCCATTCACCACGCAGCCGATGATCGAAACGTCCATCGGGGTGATGATGTCTTCCAGCCGCTGCTCCAGCGCGTTGACCGTACCGATCACGTCAAATTCCTGACGAGAGCAGGTCGGGCAGGCGATGAAGTTAATCCCGCGCGCGCGAATGCGCAGCGATTTGAGAATGTCGAAACCGACTTTAATTTCTTCGACCGGGTCCGCCGCCAGCGATACGCGCAGCGTGTCACCAATGCCTTCGGACAACAGCAGACCAAGGCCGATTGCGGACTTGACCGCGCCGCTGCGCGCGCCGCCCGCTTCGGTGATCCCGAGGTGCAGCGGCTGATCGATCTGTTTCGCCAGCAGGCGATACGATTCGACGGCAAGGAAAACGTCCGACGCTTTCACGCTGACCTTGAACTGATCGAAGTTCAGTCGATCCAGATGATCGACATGACGCATCGCCGATTCCAGCAGCGCCTGCGGCGTCGGCTCACCGTATTTTTCCTGCAGATCTTTTTCCAGCGAACCGGCGTTAACACCGATGCGGATCGGGATGTTTTTGTCACGCGCGCAGTCAACCACCATGCGAATGCGCTCTTCGTTGCCGATATTGCCCGGGTTAATGCGCAGGCAGTCGACGCCGTATTCCGCAACCTTCAGCGCAATACGGTAGTCAAAGTGGATATCGGCGACCAGCGGGACGTTGACCTGCTGTTTGATAAGTTTGAACGCCTCGGCGGCGTCCATCGTTGGCACGGAAACGCGAACGATGTCCGCGCCAACGCGTTCTAACGCTCTGATTTGATTGACCGTCGCTTCGACATCCGTCGTGCGCGTGTTGGTCATCGACTGGACGGCGATAGGGGCCCCATCGCCGATCGGCACGTTCCCAACGTAAATGCGTGTGGATTTTCTACGTTGAATAGGAGCCTGGTTGTGCATGAAAAATCTCCCGCATTACGCGTCTGTTATTGTGCCGGTGATTGTTCAGCACTCACGGTCAGGCGCGCAACCTGGTTAGTTCTGATAAAGCGGCTCAGATCGACCGGTTTACCCTGGTATTCAATTTGTACCGCAGCCGGTGCGCCAATTTTCAGCTTATAAGGCGCCTGGCCGGTGAGGTTCAGGTTACCACCTTTACGCTGCAGGCCGCTGAACAGTTTTTTACCGGTCGCATCGGTCACTTCCAGCCAGCAGTCGGCGGAGAAGTTCATGACCAGCGCGTTAGCGTCAGCCACCGGCGCGGCAGTTTGTGCCGGATCGGTTGGCAGCGCGCCCGGCGCGGCAGCCTGCGGTGCAGGGGTAGTTTGTGCTGCAGTGGTATCAACATTCGCCTGAGACGGTGACACAACGGCGTTGTTCTGCGCGGCGGCTGTTGCCGTATCGGCTGGAGCCTGAGCGGCGGTATCGGCTGGCGCCGCAGCGCTGGAGCCCTGCACGGCGGCAGTATCGGTCGTAGCCGTAGACGGAGCCGCATCGGCTCCCGTATTCAGCGGAATATTTTGTGAATCGCTGCCGCTCGCCTTCAGCTCAACGGAAGACTGATCGGCCATCGTGGTGATCTCTTCCTGCTGCGCTTTGTGGTTTTGCCACCACCAGGCGACGGTTAAACCCACCACCACAAACAGCACCAGCCAGGTAAAGCTCATCAGCCAGCCGTCGCGTTTTTTGCGACGCTTGCCCAAAGAGAAGCTCTGCATCGGCGCGACCTTGGCAGCGCGCACCGGCGCCTGCTTTTCCATCATCGGCAGCAGTTCTTCTTCTGGAATATGGACCAGACGAGCGTAGGAACGGATATAACCACGCAAGAATGTTGAAGCGAGTTCAGCAGGAGCCTTATCTTCTTCAATATCACGAACGGTGGAAACCTTCAGGCACAAGCGTTCTGCAACGGCTTGCTGGCTGAGTCCGAGTTGTTCACGGGCATTACGCAAACGGACACCCGTAGTTTGTGCTTCTTGTTGATCGTGGTTGGTTTCAGTATTCATTCGCTACAACTGCTGATTCGTGAAATTTAAGGTTCTGATGCGAAGCCTTCTCGCACCGCGAAACATCCGGTCGTGTTACCGAACGGACGGACGGGCCGCCCGTTATGCCCTACTCCAAAACAGCGTCAAAAGCCGTATTCACGCTGTGATTGCAACGCTACATACTGCCTCAATACTTGATGAAACGCACCGTAATTATTAACCAGATCAGTACGTTTCGCCTAATCCTTAAGCACTTGGCTGTGCGTGCGCCATTTCTGGCGCACGCGGCGCGCTATCAGAGCGCTTTGACCTCAATGGTTTCACCCTGCATACGCTTACGCATTGTACGCTTGGTGCGGTCAATCACATCACCGGCAAGCTGACCACAGGCGGCATCAATGTCATCACCGCGGGTCTTACGCACGATGGTGGTAAAGCCATAGCTCATCAGTACTTTACTGAAGCGGTCAATGCGGCTGTTGGAGCTGCGGCCGTACGGTGCGCCCGGGAACGGGTTCCACGGAATCAGGTTGATTTTGCACGGCGTATCTTTCAGCAGTTCAGCCAGCTCATGGGCGTGCTCGGTGCCATCGTTAATATGGTCCAGCATCACGTATTCGATGGTCACGCGGCCCTGGTTGGCGTTGGACTTCGAAATGTAGCCACGAACGGACTCCAGGAACGTCGCGATGTTGTACTTTTTGTTGATCGGTACAATTTCGTCACGGATGGTGTCGTTCGGTGCGTGCAGGGAAATCGCTAGCGCGACGTCAATCATATCGCCCAGCTTATCGAGCGCCGGAACCACGCCTGATGTGGACAGCGTTACGCGACGTTTGGACAGGCCGAAACCGAAGTCATCGAGCATGATTTCCATCGCGGGAACCACGTTAGTCAGGTTCAGCAGCGGTTCGCCCATCCCCATCATCACCACGTTGGTGATCGGACGCACGCCGGTTGCTTTGACCGCACCGACGATTTTCGCCGCGCGCCACACCTGGCCGATAATTTCAGATACGCGCAGGTTGCGGTTGAAGCCCTGCTGGGCCGTAGAGCAGAATTTACACTCTAATGCGCAGCCGACCTGTGAAGAGACGCACAGGGTCGCGCGATCGTCTTCCGGGATATACACGGTTTCAACGCGCTGATCGCCAACGGCAATCGCCCATTTGATGGTGCCGTCAGAAGAACGCTGCTCTTCTACCACTTCCGGAGCGCGAATTTCAGCCACTTCTTTCAGCTTACCGCGCAGGACTTTGTTGATGTCGGTCATCTCATCAAAGTCGTCGCAGCAGTAGTGGTACATCCACTTCATCACCTGATCGGCGCGGAAGGGTTTTTCGCCTAAGTTTTTAAAAAACTCGCGCATCTGCTGACGGTTAAGATCCAGCAGGTTAATTTTTCCATCTTTGTTGGGAACCGCCGGGATGGCGCTCTCAGGCGTGACAATTTGTTCAGACATTTTCTATTCCGGCCTCGTTGTTACACGTTATGGCCCCTGGAGGGTTAATAAAAAGAAGCGCCCCAGGAAAGCGTTCTGCTCGTCCGGGGGCGCTGCATTGTACAAATTCTGGCGCATGGATGCCACGTCTGCACGCGGCATTCACGAAATAAAGTGTAAACGATCCCTTAACGGGTGCGCGGGCACACTTCGCCTTCGCCGAAGAAGAAGGCGATTTCGCGCGCGGCGGATTCAACGGAATCGGAACCGTGGGTGCCGTTCTCGGTGAAGCTGTCCGCGTAGTCAGCGCGCAGGGTACCTGCCAGCGCGTTTGCCGGGTTGGTGGCACCCAGCAGATCGCGGTGACGCTGAACGGCGTTTTCGCCTTCCAGTACGGAAACCACGATCGGGCCAGAGGTCATGAACTCAACCAGACCGTCGAAGAACGGACGGCCGTCGTGCTCAGCGTAGAAGCCGCGCGCCTGCTCAACGGTCAGGTGCAGCATTTTGGTGCCAACAATCTTAAACCCTGCTGATTCAAAGCGAGAGAAGATGCTGCCAATAACGTTTTTTGCCACCGCGTTTGGCTTGATGATGGAAAAAGTACGTTCAATAGCCATGATTACCTCTAATAATAAAATTTATTTTGTTGTCGTGCATACAGCAGCTGTATTACTTGGCGCGGATTATAATGACCGGATGCGTCGTTGCCTATGGATGAAGGTAACATTTTTTTAAAATAAAATACTTTTAAGCAACACACCTTGTAACAAACCCGGTTTGGTTATTGTGCGCTGCTACTGCCCGATGGCGCTACGCTTATCGGGCTTACGGGTCGATGCCATATTGTAGGCCGGGTAAGCGCAGCACCAACCGGCAACGTCACTCACTGCAGCGTAAAATTCACCACCGACGTCTGCCCTGCTTCATCCATCACCACCAGTTGATAAGCCGCCGGATCTGCCAGCGTCAACGTCAGACTATCGCCAGCGCTGGCCTGCGGTTCACCGTTGAGGAACCACCAGCGCCTCCCTTCTCCACCGCTCGCGTGCAGCACGACTCTTGCATTCGACTCACCGGGCAAACGTCGGATCACGGCATCTTCACGAATACCGGACAGCATCAGCGGGGCCATGTTCTGCACTTGACGCGGCGGGCAACGCGTCGACACCGGCGGCAGCCGCGCGGCACGGCGCTCTCCGACGGGCAGCCACGGCTCCAGCGGCAGCGGCCAGACGTCGAGGATCGTTTCACGGGCCCCCGGGCAGTCTGCTGCCACCCGTTTGCCTTCGCCATCAAGCCACATCGGGAAACGAATGCCCTGCATCCCTTCCTGCTCAGGCAGCTGTAACGTCGGCGGCAGGCTATTATCCAGCATCCAGGTCGACAGCCTGCGGCGGCAGTTGGTGTCCCCCGCTGGCAGCGGCTGCCCGCCTGGCCAGCAGATTTCCGCCACGCCAACCGACGCCGGACGCGGATCGCGCGCCTCCTGCTGGCGCGCAGCGCGTGAGGCCAACAGATTGTTGACCTGGTTCAACAGCGGAATGGCGCTGGCGAAACCAAACTGCCCGGCCACCGGCGTACCGTCCGGCCTACCGGTCCAGATGCCGATGCTGTAACGGGCATTAACGCCAATCGCCCATGCGTCGCGATAGCCGTAGCTGGTGCCGGTTTTCCACGCCAGCGGCACCCCCTGCGGCAGCGAGGCATCCGGCAACGGCTGCGCCTCGTTGGCCAGAATGCGGCGGATAATCCACGCCGCGCCCGGCGACAGCAGCGGCCGTTCGACCAGCGGGTCGTTGGCCAGCATCCGCAGTTTGCCCACCCTTCCGTGTCGCGCGAAGGCACTATAGGCGGCGGTGATATCAGCCAGCCGCGCGCCAGCGCCGCCGAGAATGAGCGATAAATTCGGCTCCGCACCGGTCGGCAGAATCAGCGGCAGCCCGGCATTGCGCAGCCGGGCGGCGAACTGCTTCGGCCCGTAAGCGTCCAGCACCTGCACGGCAGGAAGATTCAGCGAGCGCACCAGCGCTTCGCTCATGCTCACCGGGCCGTGGAATCCGCTGTCAAAGTTACCCGGTCGGTAGTCACCCACCCGACGCGGCACATCCTGTAGCAGCGATGCCGGATGAATCAGCGCGCTGTCGAGCGCCATACCGTATAAAAATGGCTTCAGCACCGACCCCGGCGAACGCACTGCGGTCACCATATCGACATGACCAAAGCGGCTATCATCGGTAATATCCGCAGAACCAACCCAGCCGCGCACCTTCATATCGCGATTATCGACCACCACCATCGCCAGCGAGCTGCGCGGAGCCAGACGCGATTTCCAGTTCATCGCCAGATCTTCCAGCTGCCGCTGCAGCCCGGCATCCAGGGTGGTCACAATTTTTTCCTCACGGCTCCGCGCCAGCATGGCGCGCGCAAACAGCGGTGCCAGCTGCGGCATCTGGCGCGGGAACAGCCATACCGGCTCTTCTTTCGCCTCCTTTACCGCAGCGTCAGGCCAGACGCCCTGAGTCAGCATTCGGTCAAGGACTTTATTACGCGCGGCCTGCGCCCGATGAGGCCAGCGGTCCGGACGCAGTCGGCTGGGCGCCTGCGGCAGTACAGCCAGCAGCGCAGCGTCGGCGTAGCTTAATTGCGCAGGCGGTTTTCCGAGATAGGCCCAACTGGCAGCACCGACGCCCTGAAGCGTGCCGCCGAACGGAGCCCGGTTGAGATAAAGCGTCAGAATATCCCGTTTGGAAAGATGCCATTCCAGTTGGAAGGCGCGCCACAGCTGGCGAAACTTACCGCCAAACGTACGCGGATGCGGGTCCAGCAGCCGCGCCACCTGCATCGTCAGCGTGCTGCCGCCCGACACTACGCGCCCGGCGGAGAGATCCTGCCAGGCCGCGCGGACAATGGAAAACGGGTTTACGCCGGGATGGTCCCAGAACCAGCGGTCTTCATATTGGATCAAGGCATCCAGGTAGCGTGGCGACACCTCTTCCACGGTCACCGGGTAGCGCCAGATCCCTTCGGCATCGGCAAAACGCCACAGCGGGCTGCCGTCCTCGGCGACCACCACGCGGGCGGGCGTCACTTCATGCAGCGGCAGCGGCCAGCGCTTATCGGCCAGCACCACCGCGCCGCAAAAGAGGACCACCGCCCCGGCCAGCCAGCGCCAGACGGGGCGTTTAAGCCAGGCGACCCGCATGCTATGGGACGACAATCAGCATGTCGTCCGCCGTACCCACCGCGCGCCAGGCCGGAACATACATGGATTCTACCTGCGACGGCGGCACCTGATAGGTACCCGGCATGACCGCGCGAGCCAGATAAACCAGCGTCACCGGCTGGTTAGCGTTGACCGCCACCGCCGCCACAAAGCGGTCGTCACGGAATTCCATGTGCTGGATATCCGCCTGCTGCATCTGGTTGAGCCACTCCTGCACTTCGCTGGCGTTGTCCTGCAGATTGGCACTGCTGTTAGCCAGATTCTGGTTTTCCAGCTCCAGTCCGGCAGGCAGCATATCGACCACCAGCGCATCCGGCACGTTCTGTCCGGCGTTGATATCTAACTTCACCAGCACCAGTTCGCCGCTACGCAGCGAAGAAAGCGATTTGCGCTGACCATCAGTGCCATAGAACTGGCGCTCAATATGCAGCACGTTGCCGCTTGCCGCTGGCGCATTTTGCGGGTAACCGGTGCTGTCGAGTCGCAGCCACAGCGGCTGCTGGCCGCTGTTTGTCACCGTCAGCGCCGCAAGCTGCTCCGCATCCAGATTACGCGTCAGGGCTTTCTCTCCCTGCAACGGCTGACCATCCAGCGAAGTTTGCGCCTGCCAGTTGCCCGGCGCGTCCAGCACGCTTTTCGCCGCCAGGAACAGCGCATTGTTCTCCTGGGTCGACAGCCAGCGTTCGCTGAAAGCCTGCTCAGCGAGGGTTTGCAGTAGCGCATTCTGGGCCGCCGGTAGCAGCTTGTTCTCTTCCAGCAGCGCCAGCATCAGCGCGTTGTCGCGCAGGTCGCTGCCGTAGTCCGCCAGCCAACGCGCCCTGTCAGTACGTTTGGTAGTCAACGCCAGCTGCAGCGCCTGTTCGCTGCGCGGGGCGTCGCCCATCGCTTTCAGCGCAATACCCAGCTGCATCAACGGCAGGCCGGACCCGGCCTGCGCGCGGCGTTCCCAGAGTTCGCGAAGCGCACCGAGCGGCGCTTTTTGCTGACGGGCCAGCACCAGGCCTGCATAGGCCTGAATGGCAAAACGGCTAGCCGCGCTGTCGTCGGTGTAGCGTACGCTCATCAGCCCCGGCTCCTGCAGGTAGCGCAGCATCCGGTTATTGCCTTTATTGATGGCCTCCACCGGTACGCTATAACCCTGCTCCGCAGCGCGGACCAGGAAGTCCATGGCATAAGCAGTCAGCCAGTACTCTTCTGGCCCTTCTTTGTCCCACAGGCCAAATCCGCCGCTCTCTTTTTGCATTTGCAGCAGGCGAGAGATGCCAAGATCCACCGCAGCACGGCGTTTTTCATCGCTGTCGCCGACAATGCCCAACGTTTTTAGCTGTGCGACGTTGGTATAAAGCTGCGGGAACAGGCCGCTGGCCGTCTGTTCAAGACAGCCGTACGGATAGGCTTTCAATTCGCGGATATAGCGCGCCAGGTTGAGCGGCGGTTTACCGCTTAGCAGCAGTTGGCCCTGCACCGTCGCCGGCGAGAACGCTGCGTTCTGCCCTGACGGTATGCTCCAGCTCTCACCAGGCTGCAGCACCGCGCCGTTATTGACCGTTTGCGCCGGGAACGCCGGGCGCACGCCAATCTTCCACTGCTTATGCAGGTCGGCCAGCGTTTCACCCGGTAGATTCAGGCCCGATACGCTGACATTCACTTCTCCGTCGCCGAAGCCTTCACTGGCACTCACCGGCACAAACAGCGTGCTGCGCGCACCGGGCTCCAGCGAGACCGCCGCAGGCTGGCCGCTCTTCAGGGTCAGCAGACCGGCGGTGGCAATCTGAACGTTCAGCCGACGCTGTTCGTCACCGAGCGGCAGATGCAGCACGCCCACCGCCCGCTTTGGCGTAGCGGAGCGCGATTTGTCCCCCGGACGAACCACCAGCGTGCTCAGATAGAGATCGTGGCGGTTCCAGCTTTTGTCGACCGGAATGCTTAGATCCAGCCCCGCGGCGGGGACCTCAATTTCCTGCCACCACAGCGGCCCATCGCTGGATTCCACCATCGCGTAGCCTTTACCTGCCGCCGGGGCGGCAATGTGCAGCTTGATGGTATCGCCGGGCCGGTAGTTCGATTTATCAAGCTTGAGCGTGACGCGATCCGGGCGCGCCGCGCCGCTGCCGTCGCTGTTATCCTGCCAGCTGTAACCGGCCCAGAAACGCACGCTACTGACCGCATCGTTCGGCGCTTTGACCTCCAGACGATAGGCGCCCCACTCTACCGGGAAACTGACCTTACCGGTTTCATCTGCGCTGAGATCCAGCGTCTCTTCGCCCTCGACCAGATCTTTTTGATCGAAGCGAGACTGCCAGCCGTCGCTTTCCGACCAGTTCCAGTAATAATCACGGCGTTCACGAATCAGCCTGACCTGCAGGCCGGCAACCGCTTTCTTATTACCGCTGGCGTCGCTGTAAACCACGTCAAAGGCCGCCTGGCTGTTTTCATCGACGATCGGCTGATTGACGGTGGTGTCGGTGCGATAGTCATAGACCGCTTTGCTGGCAAACTGCGGGCGGATCCCCGGCAGCTCGGCTGCTGGCCAGATAGCCTGGCTTACCCGGCGGGTGACCGGGCGACCGCCGGACTCAAGCAGGCTGGCCTGGAGGATCACCTGCAGCGGCGAGTGGGTTTCCTGCCACTGGCTGGCGGTGGTCACTTCACCATGGCCTTTGGCATCCAGCGTCAGGTTCATTTCATCCAGGCTGCGGGCGGTATTTTCTTGCGCAATATCGCCAAACTGGAAGCCCGGCAGCGCCGCGACGGCATCGCGCAGCGGGCGTAAAAACAGCTTGCCCTGGAGACTGTTACCGCTGGCTGGCGCGCCGTAGAGGTAGGAACCCACCACGCTGAACGTCACATCGTCAGCAGGAGCCAGCGGTGCGGTTTGCGGCGTCAGGCTCAGCGCCATGCGCTCGGGCATAAAATCTTCAACGTGGAAATCCCACTCACGCGGCTGGTTATCGCCGGTGTTAGCGCGAATATGCCACATCCCCGTGGCGGCACTGCTATCGAGCGGGTAGGTCAATTGATACAGGCCGTTCTGCGGCTGGCTGACGACGCTGCGGATCACCTGCCCGTCCGGCTTGACCACCTCAAGCTTAATCGGCTGATCGGGCAGCGGTTTGCCGTCACTGTCGCGCAGCAGCCCGTTGAGTATCACCGTTTCCCCGGGGCGATAAAGATCGCGCGGGCCAAACATAAAGAACTGCTTACGGTAGCCGGGGTCACCGGCAACGTCGAACTCGGCCAGGTCCAGCGCGGGAAGTTTGAGATCCAGCAGCGTGGTTTGCCCCTCTTTGCGCGCCAGCAGCAGCGCCGCGTCTTTATCCGTCTGGAGGGTCGCATGGCCTTTGGCATCGCTGGTCGCCTGCGCCAGCGTCTGGCCTTTATCGTTAAGCAGGGTCAGTTCTACGGCCGATTGCGCCGCGCCGTTTTCCAGGCTTTGGGTGAAAACGTCCAGCTGGCCGTGATAGCGGTGCAGCGAAACGCCCACATCGCTGAGGGTAAACAGCGTAGCGGCATTGCTGTAGCTGTACTGACCCGCCGGATTCATCACCGCAATATAAACGCCGGACTGCTGTAGCGGCGCAATATCCTTCAGCGGCAGCAGCAGTTTTTCGCGAGTGTTACGCGTGGGGTTGAGATCGAAGCGTCCGGTATAGACCAGGTCCGCCATTTTCAGCAACTCGTCAGATTCCCAGTTGCTCAGCGAACTGCGATATTCCCACTGGCTGACAAATGCCGCCAGCGACTCCGGCTTCACGCGGAAGAAGTTGACGTCAACGTGCGGCACGTTGAGCACCATCACCGGCAGCCCTTCCACCACTTTGCCAGGCAGCAGCGAGCCGCGGCTGGCAAAACCGACGCTGGGGGCAATATCACGGGTCGTCAGCGTTTTCTCCACGCTGCTGCCGAAGGCGGATTTGTTCAGCGCCGCCAGCTCAGGATCGACGGTCACAATCAGGTCGCGTTTAGGTTCCAGATGGCGCAGACGCAGCTCTTTGAGGTTTGGCGCCAGCTCCCATGCACCGTCCACTTTGCCGCTCTTTTTGTCGACCAGATGAACGGTTTTGCTGAAATCCTGATCGGGATTTAGCGGAATCGAAAAGGTGAGCACCAGCGTCGCCGCGCCGTCGAGCTGCACTTCAGAGGCATCCAACAGGGAAAGCGTTTTGCCCTGACTCTGCTGGGCAAGTTTGGCCAGCTGCGCCGCATCCGGTTTATTCGCCGACGCGTGCTCGGCTGCAGCCGGGGCCGCCGCCGAGGCGGGCTTATCATCGTTGTTATTGTCGCATCCCGCCAGGGTAAACGTCATTGCCAGCGCCAGCGCTAGCGTAGCCAAACGAAAGGGTTTCATCCTGGAACCTCTGACTGGTGAAGTCTGTTTGAGTCGTTGATTCAATATTATGCCCCAGACCCGAGTTTGCCAGTAGCCAGCCCGCTCGCAAAATTGACGACCATTTTTCATCACAAACGGGATGTTACGGCGATCACAGCACCGAACGTCACCTGTGACGTTACGCGTACTTTGTTTTTAAAACAATAAGATAGCTAGATTCCTCTCGCACTCTGCTGTTACCTTTTGCCGGTCGTCACCTCTTACTCTACGCGGTTCAATAATTGGAGATCGGAATGAAAAGAGCCGTTAATGCCCTACAAAATTTTGGCAAATCTCTCTACGGCCCGGTGCTCATATTGCCAATCGTCGGTCTGTTTATCGCCTTCGGTAACGTGCTGGGTAACGGTAGCCTCGCCGAGTACATTCACGTTCTCGGTTACCCTGCCGTTCAGCATCTTGGCCAGCTGATCGCCAAATCCGCCGTGTCGCTGCTGGTCAACCTGGCGATGATCTTCGCCGTCGGCATTCCCATTGGCCTTGCCGCCCGCGATAAAGGTTACGCGGCGCTGCTGGGACTGGTCACCTTTATCGTTTTTATCAACGCCATGAATGTGACGCTCCAGCTACAGGGCGAACTGGCACCTGCCGATCTTATGCGCACCGCCGGGCAAAGCATGGTGCTCGGCGTACAGGTGCTGGAGATGGGCGTGTTTGCCGGGATCCTCACCGGTGCGCTCACCGGCTACCTGTATAACCGCTATTCCGGCGTACAGTTTTCCGGGGCGATGGCTATCTACTCCGGGCACTGCTTCGTCACCATTATCATTTTGCCGGTTGCCATACTTCTCGGCGTGATCATGAGCGAACTCTGGCCGTGGGCGCAGCACGGCATCAGCGCGCTGGCGTTGGCGATTAAAGGCTCCGGCCCGTTCGGCGTAGCCATTTATGGCTTCCTTGAGCGCATTCTGGTGCCAACCGGCCTGCATCATCTGGTTTATACCCCGTTCCTGTACACCGAGCTTGGGGGTTCACAGGAAGTATGCGGCACGCTGTATCAGGGCGCGCGCAATATCTATTTCGCCGAAATGGCCTGCCCGAAGGTCACGCAACTGAGCAGCACGGTAGTGTGGGACGCGCGTGGCATCAGCAAAATGTTCGGCCTGCCCGCCGCGGCGCTGGCAATGTACGTCACGGCCAAACCGGAGCGTAAAGCGGCGGCGAAAGCCATTCTGATCCCGGCGGCGCTAACGTCCATGCTGGTCGGCGTCACGGAACCGCTGGAATTTTCATTCCTGTTCGTCGCGCCGCTGCTGTTCGTGGTGCACGCGGTGCTGACCGGCATTGGCATGATGCTGTTCTCACTGCTCGGCGTCCATGCGATCGGCGCGAACGGCATCATCGACTTTGTGCTCTACAACCTGCCGCTGGGCACCACCAAAGCGAACTGGCCAATGTATATCGCGGTGGGGCTCACGATGTCCGCACTCTATTTCCTTATCTTCCGCTTCCTGATTCTGCGTTTTGATATGAAAACGCCGGGCCGCGAAGAGGAAGACCAACAGACCCGGCTCTACAGCAAGCAGGAGTACCAGGCTAAGGGCAACAACGACGGGCTGGGAACCCTCATCATCGAAGGATTAGGCGGGCGCGACAACATTGAGGTGGTGGATAACTGTTACACCCGGCTGCGCGTCACGGTCAAAGATGTAGCGCAAATTAACGAACCGCAGCTTAAAGCAACCGGTGCGAAAGGCATTATTAAACAAGGCAATAACGTTCAGGTGGTCTACGGGCTGCATGTCAAAAAAATGCGAGAAGCCGTTGAGATGTTTCTCTGAAGGAGGCTATAACATGTTGAAATCCCCATTTATTCTGGCTATCGCCGGCGGCGGCAGCACCTATACCCCGGGCATTGTGAAGAGCCTGATGGTGCGCTTAAGCGACTTCCCGCTGGCGGAAATTCGCCTCTACGACATTGATAAAGCGCGGCAAAACACTCTCGCGCCGGTGGTAGAAAAGGTGATACGCGACCACAGCCAGAGCATCAAATTTACCGTCACCACCTGCCCGGAAACGGCCTTCAGCGGCGCACACTTTGTGTTTGCGCAGATGCGCGTTGGTCAATACAAGATGCGTGAGCTGGATGAAAAAATCCCGCTGCGCCACGGCGTGGTGGGTCAGGAGACCTGCGGCCCGGGCGGCCTGGCCTACGGCCTGCGTACCATTCTGCCGATGGTTGAATTGATTGACCTGGTTGAGCGCCATGCAGACCCGAAAGCGTGGATAGTCAACTACTCTAACCCGGCGGCCATCGTTGCCGAAGGCATCCGCCGTCTGCGCCCACAGGCGCGGGTATTAAATATCTGCGATATGCCGGTGGCGGCCATGCGCAATATGGGAGCCATTCTCGGCGTCGATCGCCACAGGCTCGACGTCGACTATTTTGGTCTCAATCATTTCGGCTGGTTTACCCAGGTGCGTGTCGATGGCGAAGACAAGCTGCCAGAGCTGCGACGCCACGTGGCGAAGTTCGGCCTGCTAACCGAAGATGCCGCGCAAACTGACCCGCAGCATGCCGATCCATCATGGGTGAAGACCTGGCGTAATATTAAACCGATGATGGACTGCTTCCCGGAATATCTGCCGAACCCGTATTTGCAGTACTACCTGATGCCCAACCAAATCGTCGAGCACCAGAATCCGGACTATACCCGCGCCAATGAAGTGATGGATGGCCGCGAGAAAAAACTGTTCGCGGCGGCGGTTGAGTATCAGCAAACCGGGATTCTGCCTGATGCCTTCCACGTCGGCGTGCACGGCGAGTTTATCGTTGAGGTTGCCCGATCTCTGGCCTTTGATTTACGTCAGCGTCATCTGGTGATTGTGGAAAACCAGGGGGCGATCGCCAATCTACCGGACGATGCGATGGTGGAAGTGCCCGCGTATATCACCGCGAACGGCCCGGAGCCGGTGCGCATGGGTAACGTCCCGCTGTTCCACCAGACGCTGCTGATGCAGCAGCTGGCTTCGGAACAGCTATTGGTGGAAGCCACGCTGGAAGGAAGTTATGAGAAAGCGCTGCAGGCTTTCACCCTCAACCGGACCGTGCCAACCATAGAACACGCGCGGGCTATTCTTGATGAGATGATTGCTGCCAACCAGGATTACTGGCCGCAGCTGCAGCACGCCTGGCAAAATGGTGAAGCAACGCGCTAATAACACGATGGTCGCTTGTCGGTGTGATAAAAAACACCGACAATTCCTTTCTGATTTATCAATGGAGGGTACTATGACCACTTCGTTTTTTGTCGCCGCCGACTGGCTGGCTGAGCATGTTGATGACCCGCAGGTACAAATTATCGATGCCCGTATGGCACCGCCGGGGCAAGAACACCGTGACTTAAACGCCGAATACCGCGCCGGGCATCTGCCGGGTGCCGTTTTCTTTGATATCGAAGCCCTCTCCGATCACACTTCCCCCCTGCCCCATATGCTGCCAAGGCCGGAGGCCTTCGCCGTCGCCATGCGTGAACTGGGCGTCAGCCGTGATAAACATCTGGTTATCTATGATGAAGGCAATCTCTTCTCCGCACCGCGCGCGTGGTGGATGCTGCGTACCTTCGGCGCCGAGCGAGTGTCTATTCTGGCCGGCGGGCTCGCCGGCTGGCAGCGCGATGAACTGCTGCTGGAGCACGGTGACGTCAACGTTGCGGAAGGCGAGTTTGAGGCCAAATTTGCCCCGCATGCGGTTAAGCGACTGACCGACGTTCTGCTGGCAAGCCACGAAGGCTCCGCGCAAATCGTCGATGCTCGCCCGGCACCGCGCTTTAACGCCGAGGTTGATGAGCCCCGTCCGGGCCTGCGCCGTGGCCATATTCCCGGTGCGCGCAACGTGCCGTGGGGCGATCTGGTGGTGGACGGCGAGCTGAAAACAACCGATGAGCTGGAAACCCTCTTTGCACGACAAGGGGTCGATTTCAACCGGCCGATTATCGTCAGCTGCGGCTCCGGCGTGACGGCGGCAGTGGTCGCCCTGGCGCTGGCGACCCTTGAGGCGCCTGACGTCACCCTGTACGACGGTTCATGGAGCGAATGGGGCGCGCGCGCCGATCTGCCGATCGAGCCCGCGCAGTAATGGATAACCGCCTGGCACCGCTGTTAATGCGCGGCGAAGCGTTAACGCGCGCAGAGTACCGGGTATTAGCCCACCTGACGGCGCATCCGTTACTGGTGGGCAAGATTACGGTTCGTCAGCTGGCGCAGGCGACGTTTGTCTCCACTGCCACCATCATGCGGTTGTGTCAGAAGCTAGGGTTTAGCGGCTACAGCGAGTTTATCTGGCACTGTAAAAACCTGCTGGCGGAAACGCCGCATATTGCGACACAGCAAACGCAAGCCAGCGCGGATCTTCCCGCGCTGTTCAACCGCTTTATGGCTAACTACCAGCAGTCATTCCAGTGGGCAACTGCGGAGAAACGGCAGCAGTTTACCCGTCTTTTACGCGAGCGGGAGAGCTTCTTTCTGTACGGCGCGGGGTTTTCCTATCTGTTTGCCGAGTATCTGACTAAAAAGCTGCAGGTATTGGGTAAAACGGCGTTTATCTCCGGCCCGGGCGACAGCCGCAACATCTTTCTGAGCAACGCCGCGCGCTACCAGGTCTTTATTGCCGTTTCACGCAGCGGAGAAACCGAACAGGTACTGGATAAAGCACGTATTGCCCGTAACGTCGGTATGACCGTTGTCGCCTTCACCCGCGCCTCGGCCAACCCGCTGGCGCAGCTAGCCGACCTGCATTTCGCGCTTTACGATGAAGCCGTGCATTTCGCGGCCGAAGCGGCAGATATCACCTCATTCGAGTCAAACCTGGTGCTAATGATGGATTTACTGCTGCTTGAGGCGACGGGGTAATCAGGGGTTCTTCAGGCACAAAAAAACCGCCTGTCACAGCGGTTTCTTTGTGCTGGTCCGGTTCGCGGCCTTTCCAGCAAGCTACATTGCTAAAGCAATGCAGGCACACCATAGTGGCATAATAGTCGCTTTAAAATAGGACAAAGTCAAGATGGTAACAAAGGTGACTATTTAACTATTGGTGTATAATCCATCCCGGCCCTTTCCGCCGTCTCGCAAACGGGCGCTGACTTCAGGAGAGGGTATCCCACGGCCGTAAATGCAGGCACACCATAGCGCTTGCTATCGCGGCGTTATCGCCGGCGGTGCTGCCGTGATGCGGTCTTCGCATGGACCGCGCAATGAAAGGACGATACGTGTGTATCGTGCTGATTGTTTCTGCCGCCTTGTTGCTTCACGCCGACAGCAATCGGAGCCACTCCGGTAACGCCGTCAGCATGAGGCTCAACGCGCAGGGCAAGTAAGCCAGGATGCCGCCCCTCGGGGCGGCCTTCCTGTGTTCAGATAATCCGGTTCTGCTTAAAGTCACGCAGGAAGCTGCCCCAGCGTTTTTCGTAGAACGGCGTGATGTGCGCCAGCATAAAGTGGCTGATGCCCTTTTCGCCTTCCACTACCTCACAAATATCAATCGGTTCATCACCAGGTAAGGTATCGGTCGCCACGCTGCCCGCTGCGTGGATAATGGCTTCAATATCCCCTTCTGCTTCAATGCCAATCAGCAGATTCGGCTGCTCGTCCGCATGCTCCTTGATAGAACACAGGAACGCGCGTTTGACCGTTTTCAGGGTTTTAAACAGCGTAGTCAGCGACTCGACCATCTGCGCCGGCGGTTCAGCCACTTCGGAAAGCAACAGCGCGCTGCCGCCTTCCAGCACTTCCTGAGTGCTCAGCGGGTTGCCCTCTTCACCTATCAGGAGACTGATTTCGCGCGGGGTGAACTCTTTACCGGTCGGCAGTTTGGCGTTCAGATACAGCGTCTCGCCGAGAGTCATTTCAAACAGCGAGCGCACCGGCATGACGACAAACGCCTGTTCGGTGGTAACGGCCTGCTTCAGCGCTTCCAGCGAGGTAAAGAACGGAATCACCGACGTGCCGTCGTCTTTTTCCCAGTGCTGTAATTCTAAGGCGCTGTCGTCAACAACCTGCTGGTCGTCAGCCGCGCTGCCGGGAACCCAGACGGTGGATTCCAGTAAGGTACGGAAAAAGGCTGGGCGATGAGCGGGTTCTGTCGCCGCTTGTTCCAGCAGCGTTTCGAGTTCATTTTTGGTTTCAGACATAAGGCTACAAATTCAATGGTTACTGTAGGGCGGGCAAGCGAAGCGCCCCCGCCAGTATTTTGCCGGATGGCGCTACGCTTATCCGGCCTACGCGGTCAACAGATTCGCGATAGTCCGCACGCCCAGCCCGGTTGCACCCGCCGACCACTGCTCAACGGCCGCTTTACGGTAGGTGGCGGAACAGTCGATGTGCAGCCAACCTTCGTGATAGTTCTCTACGAAGTGGGACAGGAAGCCCGCCGCGGTGCTTGCACCCGCCGGGTACGCCGCGCTGCCGGTGTTGTTCAGTTCAGCAAAGTTAGACGGCAGCTGGTTGCGGTGGAACTCCGCCAGCGGCAAACGCCAGAAGGCTTCGTTTTCCGCACTGGCGCTTGCCAGCAGGCGGTTAGCCAGTTTGTCATCAAAGCTGAACAGCGCGTGGTAATCGTTACCCAGCGCGGTTTTGGCCGCCCCGGTCAGGGTTGCCGCGTCGATGATAAGCTCAGGCTTCTGCGCGCTAGCGTCAATCAGGCCATCGGCCAGCACCAGGCGGCCTTCCGCATCGGTGTTCATCACTTCCACGTTTTTACCATTACGGTAGTGGATGATATCGCCAAGTTTGAAGGCGTTGCCGCTAATCAGGTTATCCGCACAGCACAGGTACAGTTTTACGCGCTTGTTCAGGCCACGGGTAATCGCCAGCGCCAGCGCACCGGTGACGGTTGCCGCACCGCCCATATCGGACTTCATGGAGTCCATGAACGCACTCTGTTTAATGCTGTAACCGCCGGAGTCGAAGGTAATGCCTTTACCCACCAGGCAGGCGTAAACCGGTGCTTCTTTATCGCCCGTTGGGTTGTAGTCCAGCGCCAGCAGCACCGGCGGACGCTCGGAACCACGACCCACTGTGTGCAGACCCACATAACCCTGCTCGCGCAGATCTTCACCTTTGGTGATACGGTAAGAGACGTTATCACACGCCACGCCGCACAGCAGATCCACCGCGCGCTGCGCCAGTTGCTCCGGGCTGAGTTCTTCCGCCGGGGCGTTGATGGTGTCACGCACCCAGTCGATATAGGTCAAACGGTTGTCCAGTTCCTGGCGCTGTGCGTCGTCCAGCTCAGGCCATTCTACCTGACGGGTGCCTTTTGGCCCTTTGTAGCCCGCCCAGAATGCCCAGCAGCGCTCGACGTCCCAGCCCTCACCCGCCAGGGCCACATGTTTGATGCCCATGCCGTCAATTTTGCGCGCCGCGCGCTGGATAAGGCCCGCGTCATCGCGGCCGGTCAGGTGCAGGGAAATACCTTCATCATTAATGCTATAGGCCGCTTTGTCGCCCCAGCGCGCATCGGCTGGCTGGGTAGACAGGGTAATTTTCATCGCTTCTGTCATTTTATTTATCCTTATTAGCAAACGGGCCGCCGAATGGCAGCCCGTTAAATATTGTCTTAAGCGCAGCTATTCAGCTTCATCCAACCAGACTAGCAGAATTGCCTCAAGAATTTTTTCATTTGATGCCTGTGGATCGTCATCAAAATCTTCGAGGTCGCAAATCCACTGATGCATGTCGGTGAAACGCACCGTTTTCGGATCGGTATCCGGGTAGGTGTCGTACAGCGCTTCGCCGATCTCGCGGCTGTCGGTCCACTTCAGTCCCATACTATCCCCTATTAGTGCTCGCGCGCGTGGTTAATTGTGTAACGCGGAATTTCGACTACCAGATCTTCATCGGTGACGCGGGCCTGGCAGCTCAGACGGCTGTCGGGCTCCAGACCCCATGCTTTATCCAGCATGTCGTCTTCGTCTTCGGTGCTCTCTGGCAGAGAGTCGAAACCTTCACGCACGATGCAGTGGCAGGTGGTGCAGGCACAGGATTTTTCGCAGGCGTGTTCAATCTCGATACCGCTACGCAGCGCAGCATCCAGAATAGTTTCACCGGTCTCAGCTTCCACAACGATGCCATCCGGACACAGGTCCTGATGTGGCAAAAAAACAATCTTTGGCATATTAAACCTCGTCCACGGATTGGCCTTTCAGCGCGACACGGACAGATTGGTCCATACGGCGAGCGGCGAATTCCTGGGTTTGTTTGTCAACGTTTTTAATGGCTTGTTCTATGGCATCAGTGTCATTGCCCTCGGCAACCGCACTCAGTACGGCGGCAGCCTCGTCAATCTCCTGACGCTCTGCGGCGCTTAACAGCGCGGCATCAGCGGCCAGCGCGCTGTGCAGGCTTTCCAGCACGCGAGCGGCTTCCACTTTTTGCTCTGCCAGCATACGCGCTTTCACGTCCTGCTCGGCATAGCTCATGGAATCCTGAATCATGGTGGCGATTTCGCCATCGGTCAGGCCGTAGGACGGCTTCACCTGAATAGACGACTCAACGCCGGTGGATTTTTCCATGGCGGTGACGCTCAGCAGGCCGTCGGCGTCCACCTGGAAGGTCACGCGAATGTGCGCACCGCCAGCCGGCAGCGCCGGGATACCGCGCAGCGCAAAGCGCGCCAGTGAACGGCAGTCCTGCACCAGTTCGCGCTCGCCCTGCATCACGTGGATGGACATCGCGGTCTGGCCGTCTTTAAAGGTGGTGAACTCCTGCGCTCGCGCCACCGGAATGGTGGTGTTACGCGGGATAACCTTCTCTACCAGGCCACCCATGGTTTCGAGGCCGAGAGAGAGCGGGATCACGTCGAGCAGCAGCATTTCGCTGTCCGGCTTGTTGCCGACCAGAATATCGGCCTGAATCGCCGCACCAATCGCGACGACTTTATCCGGGTCAATCGAGGTAAGCGGCGTACGGCCGAAGAATTCGCCAACGCGCTCGCGCACTAGCGGCACGCGGGTAGAACCACCGACCATCACCACTTCCAGCACCTCTTCGGCTTCCACGCCCGCGTCTTTCAGCGCGCGGCGGCAAGCCATCAGCGTACGCTTCACCAGCGCGGAAATCAGGTCGTTAAACTGTTCGCGGGTCACTTCACCTTTCCAGCCAGCGACCTCAACGGTCACGCGGTCGGCATCGCTCAGGGCGATTTTGGCGGCGATGGCGGCGTCAAGCAGCTCGCGCTGTACGCGGTTGTCGCTGCGATCGGCAATGCCCGCCTGTTCGCGGATATGGTCGGCCAACAGGTGGTCGAAATCATCGCCGCCCAGCGCGGAATCGCCGCCGGTGGCCAGCACTTCAAACACGCCGCGGCTCAGGCGCAGAATAGAAATATCGAAAGTACCGCCGCCCAGATCGTAGACGGCAATCACCCCTTCCTGACCAGAATCGAGGCCGTAGGCAATCGCCGCGGCGGTCGGTTCGTTCAGCAGACGCAGCACGTGCAGGCCCGCCAGACGCGCGGCGTCTTTGGTGCCCTGACGCTGTGCATCGTCGAAGTAAGCTGGAACGGTAATCACCACGCCATCAAGCTCGCCTTCAAGCGTTTCGGTGGCACGAGCCGCCAGCGCTTTGAGGATATCGGCCGAGACGCGGATCGGGTTCAGTACACCGGCCTTGGTCACCAGCATCGGCAGGCCGTTTTCGCTTGCCTGGAACTGGTACGGCAGGTGTGGGTAACGCGCCTGGATATCCGCCAGCGAGCGGCCCATCATGCGTTTTACGGAGCTAATGGTGTTAGCGGGATCTTGCGCGGCGTTGCTGCGCGCATCATAACCGACCACGTGCCCCTGCTCCTGGTAGTGCACAACGGAAGGCAGCAGGTGACGCCCCTGATTGTCGGCCAGCGTTTCTGCCTGACCGCTACGCACGGTAGCCACCAGGGAATTGGTGGTGCCTAAGTCAATGCCCACCGCCAGACGACGCTGGTGCGGTGCGGCGCTCAGACCCGGCTCACTAATTTGTAATAAGGCCATGTTAAGCTTCCAGAATCAAAAATCGAGCAGCTTTTCTTCGAGTAATTCAGCGCTGCTTTGGAGTTTATCGAGAAAACGCAGTTTACGGACGGTATCCGCCGCCGCGTCCCACGTCTGTGAATCAAGTTCCGCCACCATCTGCTGCTGGCGTTGGCTGTACATCGATTTGATGCGCTTGAGAAGCCCTTCCAGACGATCGGTGTCTTTCGCCTGTTCAATCTCGTCGAGCTCTTCGCGCAGCTCCAGCTGTTCCATCAGGAACGCGGTATCGCGTACGGTGTGCTGTTCACTGGCAAGATCGAAACCGTGGAGGGAGAGCAAATATTCGGCGCGCGTCAGCGGGTGACGCAGCGTTTGCCAGGCCTGATTGATGGTCGCAGAACGCTGGACCGCCGCAAGCTGTTCAGCTGCGCTGGCGCTAGCAAAACGGTCGGGGTGATTCTGACGCTGCAGGTCCTGGAAGCGTGCCGCGAGGGCCTGAGTGTCTACGTGATAACCGGCTGACAATCCAAAGAGAGTAAAGTAATCCATGACGATCTCAGGGTTAACTATTTAAAACAAACCCCACGCACAGCGGTGAAACTATGGTGGGGTTGGCAGGACTCAAATCTAGACGTTAAAGCTTTCGCCGCAACCGCACTCGTCTTTCACATTCGGGTTAGTAAATTTAAACCCTTCGTTCAGACCTTCTTTCACGAAGTCGAGCTGCGTGCCATCAAGAAATTGCAGGCTCTTGCCGTCGATGACCACCTTCACGCCTTTGTCTTCGAATACGGTGTCTTCTGCCGCCGGCTCGTCAACAAATTCCAGTACATAGGCCATACCTGAACAACCGGACGTTCTGACGCCCAGGCGCAGACCAAACCCTTTACCGCGGTTTGCCAGGAAGGTATTGACTCGCGCTGCTGCACTGTCGCTTAAGGTAATCGACATAAAAACCTCAACTCTTAATTATTTTGCTTCACGTTTGCTTTTGTAATCCGCAATGGCGGCTTTAATCGCGTCTTCTGCCAGAATAGAACAGTGAATTTTCACTGGTGGCAGTTCAAGCTCGTCTGCGATATCGGTATTTTTAATCGCCTGTGCTTCGTCCAGGGATTTCCCTTTTACCCACTCGGTCACGAGGGAGCTGGAAGCAATGGCAGAACCGCAGCCGTAGGTCTTGAAACGCGCGTCTTCAATGATACCTTCATTGTTGACTTTAATCTGCAACTTCATCACGTCGCCGCAGGCCGGTGCACCGACCATGCCGCTGCCGACGCTGTCGTCGCTGTTATCGAAAGAACCGACGTTACGCGGGTTCTCATAGTGATCGATGACTTTTTCGCTGTATGCCATGGTGAATTCTCCTTATGGGTACCGATTAATGATGTGACCATTCAATGCTGTTCAGATCCACGCCCTGTTTGAACATTTCCCACAGCGGGGAAAGGTCGCGCAGACGGCCGATGGAGTTGCGAACCAGATTGATGGTGTAGTCAATCTCTTCTTCGGTAGTGAAACGACCTAAAGAGAAACGAATGGAGCTGTGCGCCAGCTCATCGGTCATGCCCAGCGCGCGCAGCACGTAGGATGGCTCAAGGCTTGCGGAAGTACAGGCAGAACCGGAGGAAACCGCCAGGTCTTTCAGCGCCATAATCAGCGATTCGCCTTCAACAAAGTTGAAGCTGACGTTGAGAATGTTCGGTGCGCCCTGCTCGAGATCGCCGTTCAGGTAAACTTCTTCCATATCCTTCACGCCGTTCCACAGACGGTTACGCAGACCGCGCAGACGCGCCATCTCGGTTTCCATCTCTTCTTTGGCGATGCGGTACGCTTCGCCCATGCCGACGATCTGGTGAACAGGCAGGGTGCCGGAACGCATACCGCGCTCGTGACCGCCGCCGTGCATCTGCGCTTCGATACGGATACGCGGTTTACGACGCACATACAGCGCGCCGATACCTTTCGGGCCGTAGATTTTATGGCCGGAGAAGGACATCAGGTCCACTTTCAGCTGGCTCAGGTCGATAGGCAGTTTGCCCACGCTCTGGGTCGCATCAACGTGATAGACGATGCCACGCGCACGGCACATTTCGCCGATGGTCGCGATATCCTGCACTACGCCGATTTCGTTGTTAACGTGCATGATGGAAACCAGAATGGTGTCGTCACGCATCGCCGCTTCGAGTTCTTTCAGGTCGATAATGCCGTTGCGCTGTGGGGCGAGGTAGGTGACTTCAAACCCTTCGCGCTCCAGCTGACGACAGGTGTCCAGCACGGCTTTGTGTTCGGTTTTGCTGGTGATGATGTGCTTGCCTTTTTTCTGATAAAAGTTGGCTGCACCTTTAATCGCCAGGTTGTCAGATTCCGTCGCACCAGAGGTAAAGACGATTTCACGCGGGTCGGCGCCCACGAGGTCGGCAATCTGGTTACGGGCGATATCTACCGCCTCTTCAGCCTGCCAGCCGAAACGGTGTGAACGCGAGGCCGGGTTACCAAAGGTCCCGTCCAGGGTCAGAAACTGCATCATTTTCTCGGCAACACGCGGGTCCACCGGCGTGGTTGCGGAGTAGTCGAGATAAATCGGTAATTTCATTGCTCTTTAACTCCGTACATCACTCAATGCAAGGAGTCAGGCAACCGGCTGGATGTACGACCGCGTTGACGGGAGGGTGTCCCGGCCTGACTCTGAAATCTCATTTTTATCTATAACCGGCCCTACGGCGTGCGCCTTTCGCGGCACACGGCAGGACAGGTGGATTATGCGCGTAACTTAACGTCGATAGCGTCCTGGACGCGGGTCGTGCGGGAGGTGTCGTGCGAATGCTGACGACCGGACACGTCCAGAACTTCCTGGTTGTTCACCAGTTCACCCAGGGTGATATTGTTCAGGAAACCGGTCAGACGGTCGCTCAGCTCGCGCCAGAGTGCGTGGGTCAAACATTTATCGCCGCCCTGGCAGCCACCTTTCCCCTGACAGCGGGTGGCGTCAACGGACTCGTCCACTGCGCTAATCACTTCACCCACTGCGATGTGGTTTGCTTCTTTACCCAGCAGATAACCGCCGCCAGGTCCGCGTACGCTGGATACTAAGCCATTTTTACGCAGACGGGAAAACAGCTGCTCCAGGTAGGAGAGCGAAATTCCCTGACGTTCAGAAATATCAGCCAACGGCACCGGGCCCGCTTCGGAGTTGAGTGCAACGTCCAGCATCGCGGTCACGGCGTAACGCCCTTTAGATGTCAGTCTCATGTCTTACTTAACCTCAAACTCGCCCCTGCCCGGGGTTTTAATAATTGTGTGGGTATTGCATAGCAGGGCCAAGTCTGACATTCCCGACTAAATCAGTCAACTATTTACTTGAGTAATTTAGTCAGGTATTTGGCGTTCCGTGCGGTATTGATTTGCCGGATGGCGCTTCGCTTATCCGGCCTACAGGCTGCACGATTTGTAGGCCGGATAAGCGAAGCGCCATCCGGCATTAACGCGGTTACTTGCCTTTATTCTGCTGTTCAATCGACGCCAGAATCCCACGCAGGATGTTCAGCTCCTGGCTTTCCGGACGGGCGCGGGTAAACAGACGACGCAGCTTATTCATCACCTGCCCCGGGTGGTTCTCACGGATAAAGCCGGTCGACAGCAGCGTCTGCTCGAGGTGGCCGTAGAACCGCTCAAGATCGTCTACCAGCGGGTACGGCGTCTCTTCGTGTTCCACTTTCGCTTCGCCGCTTTCCTGTGCCGCCAGCCAGGCCATGCGCACTTCGTAGGCAATAACCTGCACCGCCATCGCCAGGTTCAGCGAGCTGTACTCAGGGTTCGCGGCAATGGCTACGTGATAGTGGCATTTCTGCAGCTCGTCGTTAGTCAAGCCCACACGTTCGCGGCCAAACACCAGCGCTACCGGCGCATGCTCGGCTTCAAACACGCTTTTCAGGCCGCATTCGCGCGGATCGAGCATCGGCCACGGCAGCGTGCGGGAGCGCGCGCTGGTCCCAACGACCAGGCTACAGCCGGCCAGCGCTTCATCGAGGGTATCGACGATTTGCGCATTGCCGATCACATCACTCGCACCGGCCGCCAGGGCGATGGCCTGAGAGTCCGGTTTTACCAGCGGGTTGACCAGCCACAGGTTCGTTAAACCCATGGTTTTCATAGCACGGGCAACGGAGCCCATATTGCCGGTGTGGGAGGTTTCGACCAGCACGATTCGGATATTTTGCAGCATTGTCATTCTTCGTCTAAAGATTATTCGTCCATATTACCATAAAGCTGAGACAGAATCCGAATTCGCTGCTATGATATGCGCCGTTTTCCCGTTCTTTAACATCCAGTGAGAGTAACCTGATGCATCCGATGCTGAACATCGCCGTGCGCGCAGCGCGCAAGGCGGGTAACCTGATTGCCAAAAACTACGAAACGCCAGAAGCTGTTGAAGCGAGCCAGAAAGGCAGCAATGATTTCGTGACCAACGTAGATAAAGCAGCCGAAGCTGTCATTATCGACACCATTCGCAAATCTTACCCGCAACACACCATTATCACCGAAGAAAGCGGTGAACATGTTGGCGAAGATCTGGATGTTCAATGGGTTATCGATCCGCTGGATGGCACCACCAACTTCATCAAACGTCTGCCACACTTCTCTGTTTCTATCGCCGTACGCATTAAAGGCCGTACCGAAGTCGCCGTGGTTTACGATCCAATGCGCAACGAACTGTTCACCGCCACCCGCGGCCAGGGCGCACAGCTCAACGGTTACCGTCTGCGCGGCAGCAATGCTCGCGACCTGGATGGCACCATCATCGCCACCGGTTTCCCGTTCAAAGCCAAGCAGCACGCGACCGCTTACATGAACATCCTCGGCAAAATGTTTACCGAATGCGCGGACTTCCGTCGTTCCGGTTCCGCTGCGCTGGATCTGGCCTACCTGGCCGCCGCGCGCGTTGACGGCTACTTCGAAATCGGCCTGAAACCGTGGGACTTCGCCGCAGGCGAGCTGATCGCACGTGAAGCAGGCGCGCTGGTCTGCGACTTCGTTGGCGGCCACAACTACATGATGACCGGCAACATCGTTGCGGGTAACCCGCGCGTCGTGAAAGCGATGCTGGCGAACATGCGCGATGAGCTGAGCGAAGCGCTGAAGCGCTAAGTCAGCCATGCCCGGTGGCGCTTCGCTTACCGGGCATCAGAGATAGGCCGGATAAGGCGTCGCCGCCATCCGGCTTTTAAAATGGCCTCAGCCCTCTGCCTACCGGCACCGCACTCATCCACATCACCACCGCCGCCGTCAGTAAAACCACGCCCCCCGCTAATGCCAGCGTCGTCCAGCCAATCTGCCGCCACAGCGCCGGCGTTTTATGGCCACTGAGCTTCACCGCCAGCGTGCGAAAACCGTGTACCAATAGCGCCAGCGACGAGATAGTCAACGATGTTCCGGCCGCCATGGCCAGCGCCGAAGCCACACCCCAGGCAAAGACGCCAATCACCTTACTGAACAGCAGAACCATAATGGCGCCAGAGCACGGACGCATCCCCATCGACAAAATAATCATCAGCCGGGCACGCCAGTCATCCCCCTGCTCAAGCTGCTGAGGGTCGGGCAGATGCTGATGCCCGCAGCCACAGTTCTCGTGGTGGACATGATGCGACGTGAAGGCGGTAAATTTAGGTTTACGCAGCAGCACGCGCAGCTTCTTCAGCGCCCGCCAGCACAGCAGCAGCCCCAGAACGCCCACCAGCGCATAGCTCCCCTTCTCCAGCCAGAAACTGCTGAGATGCAGCTGCCGCGCCGGAAGCCGTAATACGGTGAGCACAATAACCACCAACGCTATCGCCACGACCCCTTGTAATAATGAGGAGGCGAGCGTCAGGCCAATGCTTGATTTGAGTTTTGACGGGTGTGTCGCCAGCCAGGTGGTGATCACCACTTTGCCATGCCCTGGCCCCAGCGCATGCAGCACGCCATAGATAAAGCTGAACAGCAGCAATGTGCCACCGGCCTGAGTCGGATTTGCCGCGACCGCTTTCAGCAGGCTGCTCATCTGCTGGTTCACTTCGCGCTGCCAGACCACGCTTTTCAACATCACCTGCGGCCAGGCCTGCCACAGCCACAGCAGCCCGACGGCGGCGGCAAGTAAAAACAGCGCCAGCGGCCAGAGCTGAGCCCAATGACGCGCCGGGCGTCGGTTAACGGAAATCACTGACATTGTACGGTGACCTTCTGCGCAAACTGTTTACCCAGCTCCATATCTTCTTCCGGCGCATCTTCTTTATCCAGCGACTGGGCGTAGGAGAGCATTTCTTCATTAGGCTGCGGCGTGTGGACCGTCACCCGACAGGCGCCTTTGACATCGGCGGCAAACGCAACATCGCTGTCTTTTTCGTAATGCATATCAACATAGTACGTTGGATCGAACGTCGAAAACGTATAGGTCTGCCCGGCCAGCGGCTGCGGCGTAGCCAGCGGCAGCGTAAACGTCAGCACCGCCTGATGCTCCTGACGCGCCAGACCATAGTCGGTGGGTAGATTCTCAAACTTAACCTTTTTACCGTTATGCCAGAATTCGGTGAAATAGTGCTGCCCGAGGACGTTCGCCATGACCTCCGCCGCCAGCTTTTTCCACACCTCATCGCCCGGTTTTGCGTTACCTGCGTCATACAGCAGGTCAGCCGAGGTCAGTTCATCCATCACCCAACGCATTTTCATGCCTGTCAGTTGCCCGTCGCTGACCAGCAGCTGATTAGTGATGGAAATAAAGCTATGCGGGTGCGCCCGGGCGCTTAATGATAAAAGCGCAAGAAACACCATAACCACGCATTGTTTCACTCTCTTCATCCGTTCCTCAGTGAAAAATTCTGTGAGCGCCGCCAGCATTCCTTAGCGAAAGCGCCATGGTCGCCGCGATCTATTGTCTATTCTTATCCTAATTAATTTCACTGGATGCCCGCAGATGATGACCGTACTTGAACCGCCATCTGTGCTTTCCAGTCCCCAGCGCCGCTGCCAGGCGCTGCTGATGCTGTATCTCCCCGGGCAAACCATGACTGCGGAATACATTGGCGCAATCAATAATGTCGATGTTTTAACCGCCCGGCAAGATATCGTCGACACCGGCGAGGAGATCGCGCGTTATCATCGTCTGGCAATCGCCACTCAGGCGGACGGCAGCTATCGGATTGAAGGCACAGCCCTTAACCTTCGCCTGTGCCTGCTGCACTGGCTGCGGCGCGCGCTGCGTTTATGTCCACGCTTCGTCGCTGAACATTTTACACCGGCGATCAAAACGCAGCTGAAACAGCTGAAGATTGCCCGCACGCTGTATGATGAAACCAACCTCCAGGCACTGGTTAACCGCTGCGCGCGTGGCCTGCAACGCGAGTTTGAACATCGTGACGGTCAGTTTTTACGTCTGTACTTACAATACTGTCTGCTGCAACACCATCAGGGTATCAGCCCGGTTTTCAATCCGCAGCAAAGCGCCTGGACCCAGCCAACCGACGAGTTTCACATGGCGGCGGACATCGTTCACCACTGGCAGCGGCGGGTGATGCAAATACCCCATCCTTACGAACAGCATTTTCTGGCGCTGCTGTTTATGCTGCTGAAGATCCCCAATCCTCATGAGGAAGGGCGCGATCGGGCACGGCAGCTTCACCTTGCGATCGTCCACATGGTGGATCGTTTCCAGCAGGTGGCCGGATGCCGGTTCACCGATGAACGCGGATTACATAACCAACTTTACGTGCATCTGTCGCAGGCGCTTAACCGCTGCGTGTTTGAGATCGGGATCGATCATCACCTCCCTGAAGAGATCCACCGTCTGTATCCGCGGCTTATTCGCACCACCCGCACGGCGCTGGCCGACTTTGAGGCGAGTTATACCCTGCGCTTCAGCGATGACGAAGCCGCGCTCGTGGCGATCATTTTTGGTGCGGGGCTGATGCAGGAAAGCGAGCTGCATGAAAAACAGGTCGTACTGCTCACCGGAGATAATCCGACGCTGGAACAAGAAATTGAGCAGCAGCTACGGGAGCTGACCCTGCTGCCGCTCAACGTGAAATATCTGGCGGCACATACCTTCCAGAAAGAAGGTGCGCCAAAAGACAGCACGCTGGTGATTTCACCCTATGCCATCGTACTGCCGCTGTTTTCACCGCCGCTGATTCACGCCGAACAGTCGCTCAGCGAGCACCAGCAGCAGCGTATCTGCCAGATACTGGAGACCTAGCGGGCCACCGCTTTCGGCCGCAGGACCATCGCAGGCAGCGCGACCAGCGCCATGACCCAGAACAGCCCCTGATGCAGATGCTGGTAAAGGTAGCCCGAAAACATGGTCATCACCGCAATGCTGCCGCCCATCGCCACCGCAGAATACACCGCCTGTAGACGGATCACTTCGCTGCCCTGGCGTGCGGCAATATAGCGCATCGCCGCCAGGTGACAAACGGTGAAGGTACCGCAGTGCAAAATCTGAATCAGGATCAGCCACGGCAGGCTGGTCGTCCAGCCCATCAGCCCCCAACGAATCACGCCGCAAATGGCGGAAAGCAGCAGCAGATCCCGCGCGCTAAAGCGGCGAAACACCTTTTTACTGAGCGCAAAGGTAACGACTTCCGCCACCACCCCCAGCGACCACAGATAGCCCACGGCCGATGCCGAATAGCCCGCCCCTTGCCAGAAAATAGCGCTGAAGCCGTAATACGCCGCGTGCGCCCCTTGCAGCAGGCTGACGCAGGAGAGGAATCGCCAGTTTTGCGTGACCAGCGAGCGCCAGGCAGGCCAGCCCACAGATTCCTGATGGCGCGACTCGCCAAGCGGCATCACCGACGGCGTCAGCAGCATGCCTAACAGCATAGAGGCCACGCCCAGGCTGAGCATCAACAGAATGACATGATAATCATACAGACTGACCAGCTTTCCGGTCAGCGCCGAGCCAATCACAAAGGCTATCGATCCCCACAGGCGCACCCGCCCGTAGTCCATGGTTATCTGTTTTTGCCAGGTATTGGCCAGCGCGTCGGTGAGCGGCACCAGCGGCGAGAAAAAGAGGTTAAAGCCAATCATCACCACCATCAGCCACGCTACGTGGCTGCCCGCCCAGAAGGCCAGCGCAAACACCAGCGTCATCAGCGCCAGAATTCGCAGCACGCTAATCAACCGCGAGGGTGAGCTGACGCGCGGCGCAATCAGCAGGCTACCGAGAAAACGGGCCACCAGGCCGGCGCCGAGCAGAAGACCGATGGTTTCGGGAGAAAGTCCTGCGCCTTTGAGCCACACGCTCCAGAAAGGCAGAAAAATACCGTAGCTAAAAAAGTAGGTGAAGTAACTGAGCGCCAGCCAGCGCGTGGAGTGCAATGCCATGGGTCCTCCCGGATTGGAGGACATAGTCTAATGACTCATCCCACATTCAGGAGAGAACTAACGTTCACGGTTAGCAGAAAATTGTGATGCACATCACCTTATAGAACTCAAACCTATCGGACATAATGCCTCAGGCCCGCGCCGACACACACGCTAGCCTTCCGTTGGTAATAGCGGCCGCTGAGCCAGTTCAATAAAATCACGCAGGGCGGGCTTCAGCTCGCCTTTTTTCCACGCCATCAGCAGCGCCAGCGTCGGCGCATCGCCTTTAATCGGCCGAAAAACCACCTGCCCGGTATTAAAATTATTCATATAACCGGGTATCAAAGTCGCGCCCAGCCCCATACCAACGAGATTCATCGTCACCAGAATATTGGTCGCGACCTGCACGATATTTGGCTGGCTATGCTCTTTCTCAAACCATGTTTTCACCACCGACGACAGTTCACCGGAATAGTCGGGATCGGTGGTAACAAAATTGATACCGTGCAACTGCTGGGCAGAAATGCTGTGCTCATTAGCCAGCGGATGACCAACCGGCAGCACTACCACCAGCGGTTCATGAAACAGCTCGATCGATTCAATATCCTGGCCGTGAATGGGGTAGCGCATCAGTCCGACATCCAGTTCGCCGCTGCGCAGCTTCTCTTCCTGTTGGGTCGTGATAAGGCTCGCCAGCTCAATATGGGTATCCGGCCGGCGCAGACGCAGCACCGGCAGCACCTTTGGCAGCAGGTTCACTTCGGCGGAGGGGACAAAACCAATCGCCAGATGGTCATTGCTTTGCGCCGCCTTCCGGGCGCGCAGCTTGGCCTGTTCCGCGTTATCCAGAATAGCCTGTGCATCCTGCAAAAAGCACTCGCCGGCGACCGTTAACGTCACTTTACGCTTATCGCGCTCCAGCAACGACACGCCCACGCACTGCTCCAGATCGCGTATCTGGCTACTCAGAGAAGGCTGTGAGGTATGCAGTTTTTCGGCGGCGCGCGTGAAGTTTAACGCCTGCGCCACCGCGACGAAGTAGCGTAGGTGCCTCAGTTCCATCTCTCCTCCTTGTCATCGAAAAAACGTCTCAGCTGGTAGAAATTATCTATTTCACATATCGATAACCCACAAGCAACATAAGGATGACACAAAAATGGAAAGGTCAATACCTCTTACCCCGCAGGATTAAAAATATGACCATAAAAAACCCTACTGACGTCTACCAACTGGTCGACACCCAAAACGGTCGTGTCACGCCACGCATTTACACCGATCCCGACATCTACCAGCTTGAGCTGGAACGTATCTTTGGCCGCTGCTGGCTGTTTCTCGCCCACGAAAGCCAAATTCCCAAACCCGGTGATTTTTTTAACACCTACATGGGCGAGGATGCGGTGGTGGTGGTTCGCCAGAAAGACGGCAGCATCAAAGCGTTTCTCAACCAGTGCCGCCACCGCGCGATGCGCGTCAGCTACGCCGACTGCGGCAATACCCGCGCCTTCACCTGCCCGTATCACGGCTGGTCGTACGGCATTAACGGCGAGCTGATCGACGTCCCGCTGGAGCCACGCGCTTATCCGCAAGGTTTATGCAAATCCCACTGGGGGCTAAACGAAGTGCCATGCGTCGAGAGCTATAAAGGGCTGATTTTCGGCAACTGGGACACCACCGCACCCACGCTTGGCGATTATCTCGGCGACATCGCCTGGTATCTCGATGGCGTGCTCGACCGCCGTGAAGGCGGCACCGAAATCGTCGGTGGCGTCCAGAAGTGGACCATCGACTGCAACTGGAAATTCCCCGCCGAACAGTTTGCCAGCGACCAGTATCACGCGCTGTTCAGCCATGCTTCTGCGGTGCAGGTGCTGGGGGCGAAAGACGACGGCAGCGATAAGCGCCTCGGCGACGGTCAGACCGCCCGCCCGGTGTGGGAAACCGCCAAAGATGCGCTACAGTTCGGCCAGGACGGCCACGGCAGCGGTTTCTTCTTTACTGAAAACCCCGATGCCAACGTGTGGGTCGACGGCGAAGTCTCCAGCTACTACCGCGACACCTACGAAGAGGCCGAACAGCGTCTGGGCAAAGTTCGCGCCCTGCGTCTTGCCGGTCACAACAACATTTTCCCCACCCTCTCCTGGCTGAACGGCACCGCCACGCTGCGCGTCTGGCACCCTCGCGGGCCGGATCGGGTTGAAGTGTGGGCGTTCTGTATTACCGATAAAGCCGCCTCCGACGAGGTGAAAGCCGCATTTGAAAACAGCGCTACCCGCGCCTTTGGTCCGGCCGGATTCCTTGAACAGGACGATTCGGAAAACTGGTGCGAGATTCAAAAACTGCTGAAGGGCCACCGGGCGCGCAACACTAACCTGTGCCTCGAAATGGGCTTAGGCCAGGAAAAGCGCCGCGAAGACGGCATTCCGGGCATCACCAACTACATCTTTTCGGAAACCGCCGCGCGCGGCATGTATCAGCGCTGGGCCGATCTGCTCAGCAGCGAAAGCTGGCAGGACGTGCACGACAAAACCGCCGCCTACCAGCAGGAGGTGATGAAATGAGCGCTTTAGTTTCTCTTGAGCTGCATCATCGCATCAGCCAGTTTCTGTATGAAGAAGCGCGTTTGCTGGACGACTGGCAGTTTCGCGACTGGCTGGCGCAGCTGGATGATGACATTCGCTATACCATGCGTACCACGGTGAACGCCCAGACGCGCGACCGTCGCAAAGGCGTACAGCCGCCGACCACCTGGATTTTCAACGACAACAAAGACCAGCTTGAGCGCCGCATCGCGCGGCTGGAAACCGGCATGGCCTGGGCGGAAGAACCGCCGTCGCGTACCCGTCATCTGGTTAGCAACTTACAAATCAGCGAAACCGACGTGCCCGGCGTGTTCGCCGTGCGCCTCAACTATCTGCTGTATCGCGCGCAAAAAGAGCGGGACGAGACGTTTTACGTCGGCACGCGCGTGGACAAAGTCCGTCGTTTGCCCGGCGATGAGTGGCGCTTACTGGCACGCGAGATCGTGCTGGATCAAGCGGTGATCACCTCCCATAACCTGAGTGTACTGTTCTGATGAGCCGTGTATTTGCCTGCTCCGCCACGGAGCTGCCGGATGGTGAAGCCCTCCGGCTGGAAACCTCGCCCGTCATCGCCCTGTTCAACGTTGGCGGCGAGTTTTATGCCATTAACGATCGCTGTAGCCACGGTAACGCCTCGATGTCCGAAGGTTATCTGGAAGACGATGCCACGGTGGAATGCCCGCTGCACGCGGCCAGCTTCTGCCTGAAAACCGGTAAAGCGCTGTGCTTACCTGCCACCGATCCGCTGACCACCTACGCGGTTTACGTGGAAGGTAGCGATGTATTTGTTGATATTCCAGAGGACGCCCGATGAGCGATTTACACGACAACGTGGTTTTCATTACCGGCGGCGGCTCCGGCCTCGGTCTGGCGCTGGTCGAGCGCTTTATTGAAGAAGGCGCGAAGGTCGCCACGCTCGAACTGTCACCAGCCAAAGTCGCCAGCCTGCGCCAGCGTTTTGGCGAACATGTACTGGCGGTGGAAGGCAACGTCACCTGCTACGCCGACTATCAGCGCGCGGTCGATCAAATCCTCACCGCGTTTGGCAAACTGGACTGTTTTATTGGCAATGCGGGCATCTGGGATCATAACGCAACGCTGGTGAACACCTCTGCTGAGGCGCTGGAGAGCGGCTTTCACGAACTGTTTAACGTTAACGTGCTGGGCTATCTGCTGGGTGCGAAAGCCTGCGCCCCGGCGCTTATCGCCAGCGAAGGCAGCATCATCTTTACCCTGTCCAACGCCGCGTGGTATCCGGGCGGCGGCGGGCCGCTGTATACCGCCTCGAAACATGCCGCCACCGGGCTGATTCGCCAGTTAGCCTACGAGCTGGCGCCGAAGGTGCGGGTGAACGGTGTCGGTCCGTGCGGTATGGCGACCGATCTGCGCGGCCCACAGGCGCTGGGGCAAAGCGATACCTCGATTATGCAATCGCTGACGCCGGAGAAAATCGCCGCCATTCTGCCGCTCCAGTTCTTCCCCGACCCAGCCGACTTTACCGGGCCATACGTGATGCTGGCATCGCGTCGTAACAACCGCACCTTAAGCGGCGTGATGATCAACGCCGACGCCGGGCTGGGGATCCGTGGGATCCGCCACGTCGCCGCTGGTCTGGATCTGTAAGGAGTCGTTATGAGTGAACACATTATTGCCATCATTGGCGGCGGTCAGGCGGGGGCTATGGCCGCTGCCGCGCTGCGCCAGCAAGGGTTTAACGGGCCGTTACACCTCTTTTCTGACGAGGCGCATCTGCCCTACGAGCGCCCGCCGCTGTCGAAAGCCATGCTGCTGGACGAAAATCCGCAGCTTCAGCCGGTGCTGCCCGCCAGTTGGTGGCAGGAACATAACGTGCAGCTGCATCTGGGCGTGACGCTTCGCGAGATTGATCGCGCCTCGCGTACGCTAACGCTCACCGATGGGCAAACCTACCGCTGGTCGCAGCTGCTGCTGGCTACCGGTGCAGCGGCCAGGCCTTTGCCGCTGCTGGATAAGCTGGGCGAGCGTTGCTTTACGCTGCGCCACGCTGGCGATGCCGAACGCCTGCGCGACGTACTACAGCCGGGTAAGGCAATCGCGATCGTCGGTGCGGGCACGATTGGCCTGGAGCTGGCGGCGAGCGCCACCCAGCGCGGCTGCCAGGTGGCTGTGGTCGAGATGGCGTCGTCGGTAATGGGCCGCAACGCCCCTGCTCCGGTGCGCGATTACCTGCTTGCCCGCCACCAGCAGGCGGGCGTGCGGGTGTTACTCAACAGCAGCATTGAACACGCCGAAGCGGGAGAGTTTCTCTCGCTGACGCTGCAAAACGGCGAGACGCTGCTGGCCGATGCGGTGATTTACGGTATCGGTATCGTGGCGAATGATGCGCTGGCCCGCGATGCCGGTCTGGAGGCAGCTAACGGCATTATCGTTGATACCGCCTGCTCCACCGCCGATCCGGCGATTTTCGCCGCCGGTGACGTGGCGCTAACGCGCCAGCCCGACGGTTCGCTGCGCCGCATCGAGAGCTGGGAAAATGCAAACCTTCAGGCGCAGACGGCAGCGGCAGCGATGCTCAACCTGCCTCCGCCCGCCGCCGGGCCGAGCTGGTTCTGGACCGATCAGTACAGCGATAACCTGCAGTTTATCGGCGACATGCACGGCGACAGCTGGCTGTGTCGTGGCGATCCGAATGCGCATCAAGCCATCTGGTTCCAGCTGCGCGAAGGCGTACTGGTCGGTGCCGTCGCGCTGAATAACGGGCGCGACGTACGCGTACTGCGCAAGCTTATCCAATCGGGACGATCGGTCAGTGAAACCGCGCTGTGTGATGAAAGCGTTGCATTGAAGTCGCTTTAACACGTTCAGACCTCCTTTCCCTACGGAAAGGAGGTCTATCGACGTTGTTGACTCAACCAACAGCCAAATGACTGATTTCTCGTTCCTGTGTGGCAAGTCACAAAATTATGTATTACGTTTAAAACATACATACTTACACTAAGGAACGGCCATGAACTCGCTTCGCTATCTCGACTTTGGCGCCTCACGCGATTTGCTGCTGCTAATCGCCCGTATCGCCATTGTGCTGCTGTTTATTCTCTCCGGTTACCCCAAAATGCTTCACTACGACGGCACGGTGCAGTACATGGCGTCAATCGGTACGCCGATGCCCGCGCTGGCGGCGATTATCGCGATTGTGATGGAAGTTCCGGCCGTTATTCTGATCATTCTTGGCTTCTTCACTCGTCCTTTGGCGATTATCTTTCTGTTCTATACGCTAGGGACGGCGGTGATAGGCCACCATTACTGGGATATGACCGGCGATGCGGTGATGGCGAATATGATTAACTTCTATAAGAACATCAGTATCGCGGGGGCGTTCCTGCTGCTGGCCATTGTCGGGCCGGGGAAAATTTCGCTGGATCGGCGCTAGCTTTTTTCCTGGTGGCGGCTTCGCCTTATCAGGCCTGCGCAGCATGTCGGCTCGATAAGCGTAGCGCCATCGGGCATAAAAAAAGGCCGCATTCGCGGCCTTTTTTACATCTGACGAGCAGCGCTTATGCGTAAACCGGGAAGCGAGCGCAGATATCCAGCACTTTTGCTTTCACGCGTTCGATGGTGGCTTCATCATTGATGTTATCCAGCACGTCACACATCCAGCCAGCCAGCTCCTTCGCTTCCGCTTCTTTGAAGCCGCGGCGAGTGATAGCCGGAGAACCGATGCGGATACCGGAAGTCACAAACGGGCTCTTCGGATCGTTCGGCACGCTGTTTTTGTTCACGGTGATGTTAGCGCGACCCAGGGCAGCGTCAGCTTCTTTACCGGTCAGGTTTTTATCCACCAGGTCCAGCAGGAACAGGTGGTTTTCAGTCCCGCCAGACACCACTTTGTAACCGCGGTTCAGGAACACTTCCACCATCGCTTTGGCGTTTTTCGCAACCTGCTGCTGGTAGACTTTGAACTCCGGCTCCATCGCTTCTTTCAGCGCTACCGCTTTACCGGCAATCACGTGCATCAGCGGGCCGCCCTGCGCGCTTGGGAACACGGCAGAGTTCAGTTTTTTGTACAGCTCTTCATCCCCACCTTTCGCCAGGATCAGGCCGCCGCGCGGACCCGCCAGGGTTTTGTGGGTCGTGGTGGTCACAACGTGAGCATGCGGAACCGGGTTCGGGTAAACGCCTGCGGCAATCAGACCCGCAACGTGCGCCATGTCAACGAACAGGTAAGCGCCGATGCTGTCGGCGATTTCACGCATTTTTGCCCAATCGACTACGCCGGAGTAAGCAGAGAAGCCGCCGATGATCATCTTCGGTTTGTGGGTCTGCGCCAGCTTGGCCATTTCTTCGTAGTCAATTTTGCCGGACTCGTCGATACCATAAGGCACGATGTTGTACAGTTTGCCGGAGAAGTTAACCGGAGAGCCGTGAGTCAGGTGGCCGCCCTGCGCCAGGTTCATACCCAGCACGGTATCGCCCGGCTGCAGCAGCGCGGTGTAGACAGCAAAGTTAGCCTGAGAACCCGAGTGCGGCTGAACGTTAGCATAGTCGGCGCCGAACAGTTCTTTCGCGCGGTCGATAGCCAGCTGTTCAACGATATCGACGTATTCACAGCCGCCGTAGTAGCGCTTACCCGGATAACCTTCAGCATATTTGTTGGTCAGCTGAGAGCCCTGCGCCTGCATAACGCGTGGGCTGGTGTAGTTTTCGGAGGCGATCAGTTCAATGTGCTCTTCCTGACGTACTTTTTCTTGCTCCATAGCCTGCCACAGTTCGGCATCATAATCGGCAATGTTCATTTCACGCTTTAACATCCGCATCTCCTGACTCAGCTAACAATAAAATTTTGGCCTGAAAAAGGCAGTCCTGTTGGACAACGGCCCACAGTATAACTGATTAGTTCTGTGATAACAGGTCTTGACAAACGAAATTACGCAAACGTTTACCTTCAGGCTGCACAAGGGCTTGAGGAATAAAGCACTTGATAAGGTAAACGGATTTCTTTTCAGGATTGTGATGCGAATAATTCATGTTGTAACCGCGATGATGCATTGTCACAAAGAACCATTTACAAAGAAGGGTTATTTTTATAAGATGCATTTAACATGCAACAATAGATAACACGTAAGGAAAACCTGCCATGCTAGATGCTCAAACCATCGCGACCGTGAAAGCCACCATTCCGCTGCTGGTTGAAACCGGCCCGAAGCTCACCGCCCACTTTTATGACCGGATGTTTACCCATAATCCGGAGCTGAAAGAGATTTTCAATATGAGCAACCAGCGCAACGGCGATCAGCGTGAAGCGCTGTTCAACGCGATTGCCGCCTATGCCAGTAATATTGAAAATCTGCCGGCTCTGCTGCCAGCGGTGGAGAAAATTGCGCAGAAGCACACCAGCTTCCAGATTAAGCCAGAGCAGTACAACATTGTCGGTGCTCATCTGTTAGCGACGCTGGATGAGATGTTCAGCCCGGGTCAGGAAGTGCTGGACGCATGGGGTAAAGCCTACGGCGTGCTGGCCGGCGTGTTTATCCAGCGTGAAGCGGAGATCTATCAGGACAACGCCAACAAAACCGGCGGCTGGGAAGGCACTCGTGCTTTCCGCATCGTCAAAAAAATCCCGCAAAGCGCGCTGATCGCCAGCTTCGAAATGGAACCGGTAGACGGTGAGCCCGTCGCGGATTATCAGCCGGGGCAGTATCTGGCGGTCTGGCTGAAGCCGGAAGATTTTGCATTCCAGGAAATTCGTCAGTATTCACTGACGCGCAGCCCGAACGGTAAGGGTTACCGCATTGCGGTAAAACGCGAAAACGGCGGCCAGGTTTCAAACTGGCTGCATAACGCGGCAAAAGAAGGCGATGTTATCCATCTGGCTGCACCTGCTGGCGATTTCTTCCTGAATGTTTCCGCGCAGACGCCGGTTACCTTGATTTCCGGCGGCGTCGGCCAGACGCCGATGCTGGCGATGCTGGATAGTCTGGCCAAACGCCACCATCCGGCGCAGGTAAACTGGTTCCACGCGGCGGAAAACGGTGAAGTTCACGCCTTTGCGGATGAAGTGAAGGCCCACGGCGCAGCGCTGCCGCACTTCCGCTCGCATGTGTGGTATCGCACGCCAACCGACGCCGATCGCGAGGCAGGTGCCTTTGATAGCGAAGGCCTGATGACGCTGGCCCCGCTGGCAGAAAGTCTGCAGGACCCGCAGATGCAGTTCTATCTCTGTGGCCCGGTAGCCTTTATGCAACACGCCGCGAAACAGCTGGTGGCACAGGGCATCAACGCCGAACGCATTCATTACGAATGCTTCGGTCCGCACAAAGTTCTGTAATTATTTCTTTCCAGGCGGGCATGATTGCCCGCCTGCCTCTCCCTGCCAACGCTCGCTGAGGTCAAAAAAACGGGTAGTTAATTGTGTTATGATTAGGCCTCTATCCTATTTTTTATCCTTTGGCGATTCATTTATATGCAACAACCGGTCGTACGCGTTGGGGAATGGCTGATCGCACCCTCTATTAATCAAATCAGCCGCCCCGGACAACAGCTCACCCTGGAACCTCGATTAATCGATTTGCTGATGTACTTTGCCCAGCATCCGGGTGAAGTGCTGAGCCGTGATGAACTGATCGATAATATCTGGATGCGCAACATGGTGACCAGCCACGTGGTCACCCAGAGCATTTCTGAACTACGCAAGTCGCTTCGCAGCGGCGATGATGGTCACGCTGAATACATTATAACCGTCCCGAAACGCGGCTATCAGCTGACGGCAGAAGTGACCTGGCTCGATGAAACCGACACGGGTGCCGATATCCCGCCGCCGGCAACATCCCCTACCGCAACAGCAACCGTACCCACAGCGCAGCCCCTTCCCGCCCCAGAAAATACGCCCGCTGCTGTGACGCCGCCAGGAGCCCAGCGTCGCTGGTTTTCCAGCTTCTGGACCCAGTGCGCCTTTTTACTGTCGCTGGGCGTGCTGATTGCCATGGTGCTGCTGACCGTCGTTCGTCCGCATCCACAGATTACGCGCTCGCACCTGCTGCTCAACCCGCGCGATATTGATGTGCGCTTCGAGCCAGGGGTGTCATGCAATAACTGGGCATCACAGCAGGCCTACGCTATTGGGCTGGGAACGCTGATCACCACATCGCTGAACACTTACTCCACCTTTATGGTGCACGACAAAACCAACTATAACGTTAACGAGCCCAGCAGTTCGGGGAAAACGCTGACCATTAGCTTTGTGAACCAGCGCCATTACCGCGCGCAGCAGTGCTTTATGTCGGTGCTGCTGGTCGATAACGCCGACGGCTCGACCATGCTTGATAAGCGCTATTTCGTCACCGACAGCAACCTGGTCTCCATTCAACGCGATCTGTTCGATAGCCTTTCCACCGCGCTAACCCAGCCGTGGCCAGAGCAAGTACAGGAGCAACTGGCGCATCTGGATCTCACACGGCCGCTGTCGCTGGCGCAGTTTTATCAGGCGCTGCTGCTGATTTCTGACGGCGATGCGCCATCATTAACCAAAGCCAGCTCATTGCTGGATAGCATTATTAAGCAGTCACCAGATTTTGCCTACGGCTACGCGCAGAAGGCAATGGTTGATGTATTACGCCATTCTCAGCAGCCTTTTGATAGCCAACAGCTGCTGGCGCTCAGTAAAGAATTAGACAAAGTCGAAAAAATGCCGGAAATGCAAAATAGCGGCATCCTGTTCCGTATTCAGGCAATTAATGCACTGGGGACAGGGAACATCGATAGCGCCTATGAAGCGATTAATAAAAGTATCGATCTGGAAATGTCATGGCTGAACTACGTGATATTAGGAAAGGTATACGAAATGAAAGGCGAGAATCGTCTTGCAGCCGATGCTTATATTACCGCGTTTAATTTACGCCCCGGCGACAATACGCTGTACTGGATTGAAAATGGCGTATTCCAAACATCGATAGAAAAAATTGTTCCGTATCTGCAAACTTTCCTACCTAAAGAATCATAGCGAACGACATTGGGTTATTTTCACGGTTAAAGAAAGCAATCAAAAATGTAATACTGATGTTGTCACAAGGTATTTATTGTTACCGGATGGCAACATCTCCCTCCAAAAATAAAATCGCATACCTACTTGTAATTACTCATAATTTATCTTTTCGTGATATAAAGTTTTTATCCTGACATGTTAATGTCAAAAGCTAAAAACCTTATCTTTTTCAAGTTTGTGTTTATTTCACCTTTACTTTAGGACTTCCCTTATTCCGCTCAGTAACATGGTCGCCAGTTGGTCGGATCGCTCGCCATAGCTCACCTCGCGATCCGATCTTAAAAATACTGTTCAGGAGAAAAGAACATGAGTTCTGCCAAAAAGATCGGGCTATTCGCCTGTACCGGCGTCGTCGCCGGGAATATGATGGGGAGCGGTATTGCGTTATTACCAGCGAACCTCGCCAGCATTGGCGGTATTGCTATTTGGGGTTGGGTAATTTCTATTATCGGGGCAATGTCCCTGGCTTATGTTTATGCGCGACTGGCAACAAAAAATCCTCAACAGGGTGGGCCAATTGCCTACGCGGGTGAATTATCACCGGCATTTGGTTTCCAGACTGGTGTCCTTTATTATCACGCCAACTGGATTGGTAACCTGGCTATCGGGATTACCGCCGTCTCTTATTTATCCACGTTCTTCCCGGTATTAAACGATCCTATTCCGGCAGGCATTGCCTGTATCGCTATCGTGTGGGTCTTTACCTTTGTCAACATGCTGGGGGGAGCCTGGGTTAGCCGTTTGACCACTATTGGCCTTTTCCTGGTGCTGATCCCGGTAGTTCTGACCGCCGTGGTGGGCTGGCACTGGTTTGATATGGCCACCTACCATGCAAACTGGAACACCTCTACCAGCACCGATCCACACGCGGTGATTAAAAGTATTCTGCTGTGCCTGTGGGCGTTTGTCGGCGTGGAATCTGCCGCCGTCAGCACCGGTATGGTGAAAAACCCGAAACGTACCGTGCCGCTGGCCACTATGCTGGGAACCGCAATCGCCGGTGTTATCTATATTGCGGCAACGCAGGTTATCTCTGGTATGTACCCGGCTTCCGTCATGGCAGCGTCCGGTGCGCCGTTCGCCATCAGCGCCTCCACCATTCTGGGCGGCTGGGCCGCGCCGCTGGTTTCTGCCTTCACCGCCTTTGCGTGCCTGACTTCGCTGGGCTCCTGGATGATGCTGGTTGGTCAGGCCGGGGTGCGCGCGGCCAACGATGGCAACTTCCCGAAAGTGTACGGTGAAGTTGATAGCAACGGTATTCCGAAAAAAGGTCTGCTGCTGGCCGCCGTTAAAATGACCGCGCTGATGGTTATCATCACCATCATGAACTCCAGCGGGGGTAAAGCCTCCGACCTGTTCGGTGAGCTGACCGGTATCGCCGTTCTGTTGACCATGCTGCCGTACTTCTACTCTTGCGTTGACCTGATTCGCTTCGAAGGCTTCAACATCCGTAACTCAGCAAGCCTGGTGTGCTCTGTGCTCGGCTGCGCATTCTGCTTCATCGCGCTGATGGGCGCCAACTCCTTCGAGCTGTCCGGCACCTTTATCGTCAGCCTGGTCATCCTGATGTTCTACGGCCGCAAAATGCACCAGCGTCAGCACAATGACAACGAAAACAATCCGGCTGAAGCGCACTAACCGCTAGCCCCTCCTATTTCTACAGGCCCTTCCTCCCCTGCCGCTAACGCGGTGGGAAGGGCCTCCTTTACCTGGAAACATGACTATGACTATGAATGTTATTGCTATCATGAACCACATGGGCGTCTATTTTAAAGAAGAGCCTATTCGTGAACTTCATCGCGCCCTGGAAGGCCTGAACTTCCAGATTGTCTACCCGAATGACCGTGAAGACCTGCTGAAGCTGATTGAAAATAACGCCCGCCTGTGCGGCGTGATCTTCGACTGGGATAAATACAATCTCGAACTGTGCGAAGAAATCAGCGCGATGAACGAGTACATGCCGGTATACGCTTTTGCTAATAGCTACTCCACTCTCGACGTGAGTCTGAACGATCTGCGCATGCAGGTTCGCTTCTTCGAGTATGCGCTGGGCGCCGCCGACGATATCGCCGCGAAAATCCGCCAGAACACCGATGAGTACATCGATACCATCATGCCGCCGCTGACCAAAGCGCTGTTCAAATACGTTCGCGAAGGCAAATACACCTTCTGTACGCCAGGTCATATGGGCGGTACCGCTTTCCAGAAAAGCCCGGTCGGCAGCATTTTCTACGACTTCTTTGGCCCGAACACCATGAAGTCCGATATCTCCATTTCCGTTTCCGAGCTGGGTTCACTGCTGGACCACTCCGGCCCACACAAAGAAGCGGAAGAGTATATTGCCCGCGTCTTTAATGCCGAACGCAGCTATATGGTCACCAACGGCACCTCCACGGCCAACAAAATCGTTGGTATGTACTCCGCGCCGGCGGGCAGCACCGTACTGATTGACCGTAACTGCCATAAATCGCTGACCCATCTGATGATGATGAGCGATATTACGCCGATCTACTTCCGTCCAACCCGTAACGCCTACGGCATTCTGGGCGGTATTCCGCAGAGCGAGTTCCAGCGCGCCACGATTGAAAAACGCGTAAAAGCCACGCCGAATGCCAGCTGGCCGGTGCATGCCGTTATCACCAACTCCACTTACGACGGTCTGCTCTACAACACCGATTTCATCAAGAAAACGCTGGACGTGAAGTCCATCCACTTCGACTCCGCCTGGGTGCCTTACACCAACTTCTCGCCGATTTATGAAGGGAAATGCGGGATGAGCGGCGGCCGTGTGGAAGGTAAAGTGATCTACGAAACGCAGTCTACGCACAAGCTGCTGGCGGCGTTCTCCCAGGCTTCCATGATTCATGTGAAAGGTGACGTGAACGAAGAAACCTTCAACGAAGCCTACATGATGCACACCACCACCTCTCCGCACTACGGTATCGTGGCCTCCACCGAAACCGCCGCGGCGATGATGAAAGGCAACGCCGGTAAACGCCTGATTAACGGTTCTATCGAACGTGCGATTAAGTTCCGTAAAGAGATTAAGCGTCTGAAAGGCGAGTCTGAAGGCTGGTTCTTCGATGTCTGGCAGCCAGAACATATCGATGGCCCTGAATGCTGGCCGCTGCGCTCTGACAGCGCATGGCACGGCTTCAAAAATATCGATAACGAGCACATGTACCTCGACCCGATAAAAGTCACCATTTTGACACCGGGGATGAAGAAAGACGGCACCATGGACGAGTTCGGTATCCCGGCAAGCCTGGTCGCGAAATACCTCGACGAACGCGGCATCATCGTTGAGAAAACCGGTCCGTACAACCTTCTGTTCCTGTTCAGCATCGGTATCGATAAAACCAAAGCGCTGAGTCTGCTGCGTGCGCTGACCGAGTTTAAACGCGCGTTCGACCTGAACCTGCGCGTGAAAAACATCCTGCCAGCGCTGTACCGCGAAGCGCCGGAGTTTTATGAAAACATGCGTATCCAGGAGCTGGCGCAGAACATTCATAAACTGGTTGAGCATCACAACCTGCCGGACCTGATGTTCCGCGCGTTTGAAGTGCTGCCGGAAATGGAAATGACCCCATACGCCGCCTTCCAGAAAGAGCTGCACGGTGAAACCGAAGAGATCTATCTGGAAGAGATGGTGGGCCGCGTTAACGCCAACATGATCCTGCCGTATCCTCCGGGCGTACCGCTGGTGATGCCGGGTGAGAAAATCACCGAGCAGAGCCGTCCGGTGCTCGAGTTCCTGCAGATGCTGTGTGAAATCGGCGCACATTATCCGGGCTTCGAAACCGACATCCACGGCGCCTATCGCCAGGCTGACGGTCGCTATACCGTAAAAGTGCTGAAAGAAAACAACACGAAATAATAAAAGCAGTAAGGGAAGCGGCTTGCCGCTTCCCTTTTTTCACGCCGCAAGGAGTTCACATGAAAACACCCTCACAACCGCGCGCGATCTACTACATCGTGGCGATTCAAATCTGGGAATACTTCAGCTTTTACGGCATGCGTGCCCTCCTCATCCTTTATCTCACCCACCAGCTCGGCTTTAACGACAGCCACGCCATCAATCTTTTCAGCGCTTACGCCTCTTTGGTCTATGTAACCCCTATTCTGGGTGGCTGGCTCGCCGACCGCCTGCTCGGTAACCGAACGGCAGTGATTGCCGGTGCGATACTGATGACGCTCGGCCACGTGGTGCTCGGCATCGAGTCTGACGCAATCTGGAGTCTGTATCTGGCGCTGGCGATTATTATCTGCGGCTACGGCCTGTTTAAGTCCAATATCAGCTGTCTGCTCGGCGAGCTGTATGCGCCCGACGACCAGCGTCGCGACGGTGGTTTCTCGCTGCTGTACGCGGCGGGTAATATCGGCTCCATCGCCGCGCCCATCGCCTGCGGTCTGGCGGCGCAGTGGTACGGCTGGCACGTCGGTTTTGCACTGGCGGGCGTGGGCATGTTTGTTGGCCTGCTGGTCTTTTTAAGCGGTCACCGCCACTTCCGTCATACCCAAGGAGTAAACCGCCCGGCGCTGCGTGAGGTAAAGTTTGCCCTGCCAGCCTGGGGCTGGCTGCTGTTAATGCTGTGCCTTGCGCCTGTGTGCTTCACGCTGCTGCTGGAGAATGACGCGGCGGGTTATTTACTGGGCATCGTCTGCGCCGCCGCGGCGGTAATTGTCGCCCGCATCATGCTGCGCTTCCCGCAGCAGCGCCGCGCGCTGTGGCAAATCGTTTTGCTGATGCTAACCGGTACGCTGTTCTGGGTGCTGGCCCAGCAGGGTGGCAGCTCTATCAGCCTGTTTATCGATCGCTTCGTCAACCGCCGCTGGTTGAATATTGAGGTGCCTACCGCCCTCTTCCAGTCGGTTAACGCCATTGCGGTGATGTCCGCCGGTGTGGCATTGGCCTGGCTGGCTCGTCCGGAAGGCGGCATCAGTTCGACGCTGCGGGTATGGTTGAAGTTTGCCTTTGGTCTGGCATTGATGGCCGCAGGCTTTATGCTGCTAGCCCTGAACGCGCGTGGCGCACAGCTACACGGCCAGGCGTCGATGGGGATGATGATTGCCGGTCTGGCGATGATGGGCTTTGCTGAACTGTTTATCGACCCGGTGGCGATGGCGCAAATTACCCGCCTCAATCTGCCCGGCGTCACCGGCGTGTTGACCGGCATCTACATGTTAGCTACCGGCTCGGTAGCCAACTGGCTGGCAGGCGTAGTGGCGCAGAAAACGACCGAGTCGCAGATTAGCGAAACGGCTATCGACGCCTACGGGCATTTTTTCTCGCAAATGGGGGAATGGACGCTGGGCTGCGTGGCGCTAATCGTGGTGGCGGTTGCGTTGAAACGTCTGATGCGTTCGTCCAGCATACCTTTAGCACAGACCGACGAGTGATTAAGACAGTAGGCCGGATAAGGCATTGATGCCGCCATCCGGCAAGCTGCGCAGGTTACGCCGGATGGCGCTGCGGTATGAACCGGAAACATGGGTAACACTTTAGACCGGATACATGGGTAACAGTTATAACTGGCATAGAAGAGGAGACTCGCTATGCCCTGGACTGAGACCCGACCTATGCAACGCCTTGATTTTATCCGTGCCTGCCATGCAGGTACGGACTCCTTTTCAGCCCTTTGCCGCCTTTCTGGCATCAGCCGGAAAACCGGCTACAAATGGCTTGAACGCTTTGATCCTTCTGACTTGTCATCCCTCCAGGACCGCTCGCGAGCGCCACATTCCCATTCGCGAACGGTTCCGGACGTCATTGTTGGTCATCTGACCGCATTACGGCAAAAACATCCTGACTGGGGACCCAAAAAGCTCCGGATGTGGCTCCTCAATCATCATGCTGACTTTACCGTGCCGGCTGCCAGCACCATCGGCGATATCCTCAAGCGTGAAGGCCTGGTCCCGGATAAAAAGAGAAAACGCAGAACACCCGGTAACCGCCAGCCACTGACCACCATCAGTGAGAACAATCAGGTCTGGAGCGCTGATTTCAAAGGTAAGTTCAGGCTGCTGAGCAGAGAGTACTGCCATCCTTTCACACTGACCGATAACCACAGCCGGTATCTTCTGAGCTGCCAGGCGACGGACCGGGAGAGCGAGCCCTTCGTCAGGCAGTGCCTGACGAAGGCATTCCTGGAGTACGGTCTGCCGGAAGTGCTCAGGACTGACAATGGTCAGCCCTTTGCCGGAACAGGTGTCGCCGGGTTGAGCCGTCTTGCGGTCTGGCTGATAAAGCTGGGTATCCGGCCAGAGCGTATACGGCTAGGACATCCGGAGGAAAATGGCCGACATGAGCGAATGCACCGTTCACTGAAAAGTGCGCTGAAACATGGCAACACGTTCATGACGATGGAAGAGCAGCAGCAATGGTTCAGTGACTACAGGGAGGAGTTCAATCATGAAAGACCGCATGAAGCGCTGAATGGCGCAACCCCGGGCATGCTATGGCAGCCCTCAGAACGGTGCTGGGACGGCCGGGTTCCGGAATATGATTATCCGGCGGATGCCCGGCTACATAAAGTGATGTCGAAGGGAACGCTCTACATGGGTAAAAAGGGCAAAGTGTTCCTGAGTGAAGCGCTGACAGGGGAATACATCATGCTGGAAGAAAGAGATGATGGCCTTGAGGCCATCATCTTTAATAGAATAACGCTTGCGTACTACGACCGAAAATCACAGAGTGTGCTCCGGATAGACTAGAAAAGTGTTACCTATGTTCCCGGTCTGATCTGTCACCTATGTATCCGGTCATACACTGCGCTTATCCGGCCTACATCCCAGGATGAGCTTTGCGGATTAGATTGCCGCGTCATCCTCTTCACCGGTACGGATACGAATAACGCGCGCTACGTCAAAGACGAAGATTTTACCGTCGCCGATTTTGCCGGTTTGCGCGGTACGAATAATGGTATCGACGCAGGTATCAACAATATCGTCAGTCACCACGATTTCAATTTTCACCTTCGGCAGAAAGTCCACCATGTACTCCGCGCCGCGGTACAGTTCGGTGTGGCCCTTCTGGCGACCAAAGCCTTTCACTTCCGTTACCGTCATACCGGTGATGCCAACTTCCGCCAGCGCTTCACGTACGTCATCCAGTTTGAAGGGTTTAATAATCGCATCAATCTTTTTCATGGTGTTCCTGTCGTTTTTATCGCGTAACCGGTTGCTCACCGTATCATAAATCACTCGTATGTACGGTGCTACTCTTTAAAGTCGTTGGCATCCAGTTCATGACGCGACAGCAGCTTGTAAAATTCGGTACGGTTGCGGCCCGCCATTCTCGCGGCGTGAGTGACGTTGCCCTTGGTGATTTGCAGCAGCTTACGCAGGTAGTTGAGTTCAAACTGATTGCGCGCCTCAACGAAGGTCGGCAACGCCGTGTTTTCACCTTCCAGCGCCTGCTCCACCAGCGCATCGCTGATGACCGGCGAAGAGGTGAGCGCCACGCACTGCTCAATCACATTGACCAGCTGGCGCACGTTGCCCGGCCAATTGGCCGCCATCAACCGCTTCATGGCATCGGTGGAAAAGGCGCGGACAAACGGCTTATGCCGATCGGCCGCCTGGCGCAGCAGGTAGTTGGCCAGCAGCGGAATGTCCTCGGTACGCTCGGCAAGCGTCGGGAGCTTGAGATTGACCACGTTCAGGCGGTAGAACAGATCTTCGCGAAACTCGCCGCGCGCCATCGCCTTCGGCAGATCCCGGTGGGTCGCGGAGATAATCCGCACGTTAATGTCCAGATCGCGGTTGCTGCCTAACGGGCGGACTTTGCGCTCCTGCAGCACGCGCAGCAGCTTCACCTGCAGCGGTGCGGGCATGTCGCCAATTTCATCCAGAAACAGCGTGCCGCCTTCGGCCGCCTGGAACAGCCCTTCGCGGTTGCTGACCGCGCCGGTAAACGCCCCGCGCGCATGGCCGAACAGTTCAGACTCCAGCAGTTGCTCCGGTAGCGCGCCGCAGTTAATTGCCACGAACGGCTTGGCTCGGCGCGGGCTGGCGTTGTGAATCGCCTGCGCCAGAATCTCTTTCCCGGTACCGCTCTGGCCGTTAATCAGCACGCTCACGTCCGACTGCGCCACCATCTGTGCCTGCTCGAGCAGACGCAGCATCAGCGGGCTGCGGGTCACAATCGCTTCTCGCCATTGCTCATCGTTCGCCGGCGACGTGCGCTCCAGCGCTTCGTCGATGGCCTTATAGAGCGCGTCTTTATCTACCGGCTTGGTTAAGAAGCTGAACACCCCCTGCTGGGTGGCAGAGACCGCGTCCGGAATCGAACCGTGGGCGGTAAGGATGATCACCGGCATCCCCGGCTGCACTTTCTGAATTTCGCTGAACAGCTGCATGCCGTCCATTTCGTCCATGCGCAGATCGCTGATCACCAGGTCGATGCGCTCTTTTGCCTGCACGCGCAGCCCCTGCTGGCCGCTTTCTGCGGTATCCACCCGATAACCTTCGCTGGTCAGACGCATGCCCAGCAGCTTCAACAGGCCGGGATCGTCGTCGACCAACAGCAGGTGCGCGGGTTTACGGTTACTCATTTTTATCCTCATCAGATGCCGCTGGGTGCGAGATATCCGCCCCCGGCTTGCGGCTGGAGAGCTGACGCTCAATATCCGTCAGATTTTGCAGTTTACGGGTAGTGAGCTCCAGTTCGGCCTGAAGCTGCTGCTGCTGCTGACGCAGCGCATCGAGCTGGCCGTCGCTGGTTTCCTGCAGTTTGCTGTAGCGCAAACGCTCTTCAGAGAGCGACAGCTGTAGCGCCTGCCCATCTCGCCATACCTGGTAAAGCGGACGAATACGCGAAGGAATTTGCGAGCTTAACGCATCGATGTCGCCCACCAGCTGGCGGCGTTCTGCCGGGGTGATTTTCGCGTTCGCCAACAGGATGCCGCGCTTGAGCGCTCCCTGCCAGCGATCGGCAGCCTGCGCGCTGGCCTCGGCGCGCGCGCGCGTCGCCGACAGACGATCGGCGCAATCCATGCCGCGCAGCCAGTAAAGCGGGTTATTTTCAGCGGTGTCGCCGTTTAGCGACCAGATATCATCGCAGTCGGTCGACTGGTAATCCGCCACCTGCTGGCGCGGCTCGCTGCCCTCGCCGCTGCCGCCGTTATGATGCGGCAGCAGCGTGGCGTTGCAGCCCGACAGCATCAGGCAGGCAACGCCAATCAGGCCGCTACGCCACCGGCGGAGCCGTCGACCGGTACGTGCTAATAGTTGGGGCATAGTCACTCGATATCGATTTATGTGGTTGTTTTTTCGAGCCCTGGTGCCGGAAGCTCAATGCGAAAACAGACGTTACCCTCACGGGAGTCGAGAAGATGCAGCTCGCCGTGCATTTTCCGCACCGAGTCGCGCGCCAGGCTTAATCCCAGGCCGCTTCCTTTCACCGCACCTTTGCGCTGATGGCTGCCCTGGAAGAAGGGCTCAAAAATCATTAATTTTTCTGCGTCCGGGATTGGCGTGCCCGTATTGATGACATCAATAGAGACACGCGAACCTTCCCGGCGGCTACGGAGATAAATGTTACCGGATTCAGTGCCATAGTGCACCGCATTCGAGTACAGATTATCCAGCGCATTCATTAATAGCGTGGGCTCTGCCAGGCAGCCTGCCGCCTGTAAATCGACCTGCGTGTGCATCATTTTAGCGCGTGCCGGCAGGCTGTGCGCGGAAACCACCATCTCCACCAGCGGCGCCAGCGCGACATACTCCATGCGAACGGCCGTCTCACTCAGCTTGCGGTTGTAGTCCAGCAGCTGTTCAATCAGCGTTTGCAGGTTGCGGCTGCTGCTATCCAGGATAGCGACCACCTCTTTTTGTTCGGCGCTGAGCGGCCCTACCACCTGGTCCGCCAGTAGCTCGGTGCCTTCACGCATGCTGGCCAGCGGTGTTTTCAGTTCGTGGGAAAGATGACGCAGAAACTGATGGCGCTGTGACTCCAGCCACGACAGGCGCTCGCTAAGCCAGATAATACGCTGGCCAACAGAACGCAGCTCACGTGGCCCACGGAACATCACCTCGCCGTCCAGCGACTGTCCCTCGCCCAGACGGTTGATCATACTCTCAATGCCCTTCACCGGGCCGATAATCATTCGGGTGAACAGCAGCACCATCGCCAGGCTCACCAGAAACAGCACCAGCGCCTGCCAGCCGAAGAACTGGCCGCGTTCAGCGATCGCCTGCTGTAGCTGCTGCCCACGGGAGAAAACCACGGTGCGGGTGGCCTGCACCAGCTCACCGTTGGCGCTGGAGAACGCTTCAAGTTTCGCCACCGCCGGCTTTTCCGGGCCGCTGTTGGTGCATTGTAGGGTTGTCAGATCGTGAAGATTTTGCCGTAGCCGCTGGTAGAGCGTGTCGTCGGGCAGCACGCCCGCGTGCGCCTCCAGCATGTCGCTATAGCGTTTACGCTGATTCTGATACACCTTCGCCAGCGTCGGATCGTCGAGCACGCAGTACTGGCGATAGCTGCGCTCCATATCCAGCGCCACGTTGGCCATCGCTTCGCTGCGGCGGGCATCAATCAGCGTCGTGCGGTTGGTTTGTTCGGCCTGCGCGCTGAGCATATTCAGGCTTTGCCAGGCCTGCCATGCCAGCACCAGCAGCGGCAGCAGAATCAGCAGGAAAGCGAGCGTCACCAGTTGGCGAAGCGAGCGTGGAGAAAGTGAGGGGCGTTTCAAAAGAGGTATCTCAGTGAATCAACTTACTGGAATGCTAACTGAGGATATCGACGAGGGAAAGGCCAGAAATAACAAAGCCGGGCATAAGCCCGGCTTTGTTATGGAATAAGGCGGTGCCTAACTCAACGTTTCGCCCGATGGTTGATAAAGCAGCGCTATTATCATTTGCTGGACGGCAGGCACCTTGTTGTGCGTCATTCTAAGTTTATGTAGCACGTCCCGAAGGGGCTGACATAAGAAGGTGAATGAGCCACTGGTTATTATTATGCACGATGCGTGCCACATTTCAAAACAATATATTAACATACTGATAAATATGAAAAATACACCAATCACCCTGGAAAGTTCACTGGGCGGGTTTTGGTAATACTGTCGCCAATTAACAACACTTAAAATCAACCACAAAAAAGTACATATAAATCATTGAATTAAATGTCTCCTTTTGGCGACACCATAACATCACCAATGTCGGGGTTTGCCGACACTCTTGATCGGGCGGAACGACGCACATTGCCGGATGGCGGCGTAAATGTCTTTATCCGGCCTGCAGATAAAAAAGCCCCTCACAAGGAGGGGCTTGATTCGTTAAACGTGAGTCTTAGCCGAGCTGCTTACGCGCATTGCGGAAAATACGCATCCACGGGCTGTCCTCGCCCCAGTTTTCCGGGTGCCAGGAGTTAGCCACGGTGCGGAACACGCGCTCCGGGTGCGGCATCATTATGGTCACGCGGCCGCTCTCGTTGGTGACCGACGTAATACCGTTCGGGGAACCGTTCGGGTTCGCCGGGTAGGCTTCGGTCACCTTGCCGAAGTTGTCGACGAAGCGCAGCGCGACCAGACCTTTACTCTCAAGCTGAGCAAGGTGTGCACCATCGCGAACCTCCACGTGGCCTTCACCGTGAGAAACGGCGATCGGCATCCGTGAGCCTTCCATCCCGGCGAGCAGCAGCGACGGGCTGCTGGCCACTTCGACCAGGCTGAAGCGCGCTTCAAAACGGTCAGAATGGTTACGTACAAAGCGCGGCCACAGGTCGCTGCCCGGGATCAGTTCACGCAGGTTAGACATCATCTGACAGCCGTTACACACGCCCAACGCCAGCGTCTGAGGGCGATGGAAGAAAGTGGCGAACTCATCGCGCACGCGGTTGTTGAACAGAATGGATTTCGCCCAGCCCTCGCCCGCACCGAGCACGTCACCGTAGGAGAAACCGCCGCAGGCCACCAGCGCCTGGAAGTCAGCCAGACCGGTACGGCCGGCCAGCAGGTCGCTCATATGGACGTCAATGGCATCAAAGCCCGCACGGTGGAAGGCGGCCGCCATCTCCACGTGCGAGTTGACGCCCTGTTCACGCAGCACGGCCACTTTCGGGCGCGCACCGGTCGCAATGTAAGGCGCCGCCACGTCAGTTGCGATATCAAAGGTGAGCTTCACGTTGAGGCCCGGGTCGTTATCGTTCGCTTTCGCGTCGTGTTCCTGATCGGCACACTCTGGGTTATCGCGCAGACGCTGCATCTGCCAGGTGGTTTCAGCCCACCACATACGCAGCGTAGTGCGGCTTTCGCTGAATACTGGCTGACCGTTGGCAGTCAGGGTGAAGCGGTCACCTTCAACGGCTTTACCGAGGAAGTGTACACAGTCTGCCAGGCCGTTGGCCGCCAGAATCGCTTCTACCGCTTCACGGTCAGCGGCACGAACCTGAATCACCGCGCCCAGCTCTTCGTTGAACAGCGCCGCCAGACGATCGTCGCCAAGCGTTGCCACGTCAGCTTCCACGCCGCAATGACCGGCAAAGGCCATCTCCGCCAGCGTCACCAGCAGGCCGCCGTCGGAACGGTCGTGATAGGCCAGCAGCTTACGCTGCGCAACCAGCGCCTGAATCGCCTCGTAGAAGCCTTTCAGCTGCGCAACGTCGCGCACGTCGGCCGGTTTATCGCCCAGTTGACGGTAGACCTGCGCCAGCGCGGTCGCACCCAGCGCGTTATGGCCCTTACCAAGGTCAATCAGCAGCAGGGCGTTATCTTCGGTGACCAGCTGCGGCGTGATGGTGTGACGCACGTCTTCCACGCGGGCAAAGGCGGAAATGACCAGCGACAGCGGCGAGGTCATTTCGCGCTGCTCGTTGCCTTCCTGCCAGCGGGTTTTCATCGACATGGAGTCTTTGCCCACCGGAATAGTCAGACCCAACTGCGGACACATCTCTTCGCCGATCGCTTTCACCGCTTCGTACAGCCCCGCGTCTTCGCCAGGGTGACCTGCCGCCGACATCCAGTTTGCCGAGAGTTTAATGTGTTTGATGTTGCCAATCTGGGTCGCGGCGATGTTAGTCAGCGCTTCGCCTACCGCCAGACGGGCGGAAGCCGCGAAGTCCAGCAGCGCAACGGGCGCACGCTCACCGATAGACATCGCTTCGCCGTAGTAGCTGTCGAGGCTGGCGGTGGTCACCGCGCAGTTGGCTACCGGGATCTGCCACGGGCCGACCATCTGGTCGCGCGCGACCATGCCGGTGACGGTACGGTCGCCAATGGTCACAAGGAAGGTTTTCTCTGCCACGGTTGGCAGGTGCAGCACGCGGTTCACCGCATCGGCAATCGTAATGTGTTCACGGGCAAGCGCTTCGCCTTTCGCTTTCAGCGTCTGCACATCGCGAGTCATCTTCGGCGTTTTGCCGAGCAGAACGTCGAGCGGCATGTCGATTGGCTGATTGTCGAAGTGGCTGTCGCTGAGCGTCAGGTGCTTCTCTTCGGTGGCTTCACCGATGACCGCGTACGGCGCGCGTTCACGCTTACACAGCTCATCGAACAGCGGAAGCTGGTCAGCGGCTACCGCCAGCACGTAGCGTTCCTGGGATTCATTACACCAGATTTCCAGCGGGCTCATGCCCGGCTCATCGCTCAGGATGTCGCGCAGCTGGAATTTCCCGCCGCGTCCACCGTCGCTCACCAGTTCCGGCATGGCGTTAGACAGACCGCCTGCGCCCACGTCGTGAATAAACAGAATCGGGTTGGCATCGCCCAGCTGCCAGCAGCGGTCGATCACTTCCTGACAGCGGCGTTCCATTTCCGGGTTGTCGCGCTGTACGGACGCGAAATCGAGGTCGGCGTCAGACTGGCCGGAAGCCATTGAAGAGGCCGCACCGCCGCCAAGGCCGATATTCATCGCCGGGCCACCGAGCACGATCAGCTTCGCACCTACCACGATCTCGCCTTTCTGGACGTGATCGGCGCGGATGTTGCCGATCCCGCCCGCCAGCATGATCGGCTTGTGATAACCACGCAGCTCTTCGCCGTTGTGGCTGTTCACTTTTTCTTCGTAGGTACGGAAGTAACCGGTCAGCGCCGGACGACCGAATTCGTTGTTGAACGCTGCGCCGCCCAGCGGGCCGTCGGTCATGATATCCAGCGCGGTCACGATACGGTCCGGTTTGCCGAAATCTTCCTCCCACGGCTGTTCAAAGCCAGGGATACGCAGGTTAGAAACGGAGAACCCCACCAGCCCCGCTTTTGGCTTCGCGCCGCGGCCGGTAGCGCCTTCATCGCGAATTTCCCCGCCGGAGCCGGTTGCCGCGCCCGGCCATGGAGAGATAGCCGTCGGGTGGTTATGGGTTTCTACCTTCATCAGGATGTGCGCGGGCTCCTGATGGAAATCGTAGCGTCCGGTTTTGTGGTCGGCAAAGTAGCGGCCGACTTCAGAGCCTTCCATCACCGCGGCGTTGTCTTTATAGGCAGACAGCACGTGATCCGGCGTGGTTTCAAAGGTGTTTTTGATCATCTTAAACAGCGACTTCGGCTGCTGTTTACCGTCGATAATCCAATCGGCGTTAAAAATCTTGTGACGACAGTGCTCGGAGTTCGCCTGGGCGAACATGTACAGCTCGATGTCGTTCGGGTTGCGACCCAGCTTGGTGAACGCATCCTGCAGGTAGTCAATTTCGTCGTCCGCCAGCGCCAGGCCAAGACGAATGTTGGCATCAATCAGCGCCTGACGGCCCTGCCCCAGCAGATCCACGCTGGCAACCGGTGCAGGCTGGTGATGAGCAAACAGTTTTTCGGCATCCTGCAGCGAGTCAAATACGCTCTCCATCATGCGATCGTGCAGTTCTGCCGCCACCGCGCCGAGTTGCTCAGCGGTCAGACTCGCGGCATCAACATAGTAGGCGACGCCGCGTTCCAGCCGCAGCACCTGATTCAGGCCGCAGTTATGTGCGATGTCGGTAGCTTTGGAAGACCAGGGAGAGATAGTGCCAGGGCGGGGAGTGACGAGCAGCAGTTTACCGGTAGGGGTATGGCTGTTCAGGCTTGGGCCATACTGCAACAATCGCTCAAGTCGGGCCCGCTCATCTTCGGTCAGCGGCGCGTCCAGGTCGGCAAAATGGACATACTCGGCGTATATATTGCTTACCGGGAGGTTGGCTGCCTGAAACCGCGTCAGCAGTTTGTTAATACGAAATGCAGACAGTGCAGGCGAACCACGCAGAATTTCCATCATAAGTCTCTCGTCTTCTCAGCTTTCAGTGTGCGCAATGGGGGAGAACGGCGGCTATTATAGAGAATCCTGCGGCCTGACGAAACCGTTTGCGTGGAAATAAAATCATCGTCCATCTTTAACATTCGGTGTGACGCGACTCGCGAATCAGTTGCCAACTGGCGCAATCTTAAGCAAAATGCCGCTCATTCTATAGCAACCCGCATCGTTATCAGGGAAACAAACTGGTATCAAAGCGAATTAACTATTTGAAAAAACTAAAGATTAATTATCTGCTGATCGGCGTTGTAACGCTGTTGTTGGCAGCGGCCCTTTGGCCCTCAATCCCCTGGTTTGGCAAACCAGAGAATCGCATCGCCGCCATTCAGGAGCGGGGGGAACTGCACGTCAGTACCATACTGTCGCCGCTGACCTACACCACGGTCAACGGCAAAGACTACGGCCTCGATTATGAGCTGGCCCAGCAGTTCGCCGACTACCTTGGCGTTAAGCTGAAAATCACCGTTCGCCAGAACATTAGCCAGCTCTTTGACGATCTGGACCACGGCGACGCCGATATGCTGGCCGCGGGGCTGGTTTACAACAGCGAGCGCGTGCAGAACTACCAGGCCGGCCCCACCTACTATTCCGTGTCGCAGCAGTTGGTTTATCGCGTCGGCAGCCCGCGTCCCCGCAGCCTGGGTACCCTCACCGCCGGGCAGCTTACCGTCGCGCCGGGCCAGGTCGTCATCAACGATCTGCAAAGCTTAAAAGAGAAGACGTTTCCTGAGCTCAGCTGGAACGTAGACGAAAAGCGCGGCTCGGTAGATTTGATGCAGGCGGTCATCGATGGCAAGCTCAGCTACACCATCGCCGATTCTGTCGCTATCGGTCTGTTCCAGCGCGTCCATCCAGAGCTGGCGGTTGCCCTCGACGTCACTGACGAACAGCCCGTCACCTGGTTTAGTCTGAAAGACAACGACAACACGCTCTCCGCGGCCATGCTCGACTTCTTCAATAATATGAATGAAGACGGGGCGCTGGCTCGCCTTGAAGAGAAGTATCTCGGCCACGGTGATGATTTCGACTATGTGGATACCCGCTCATTCCTGCGCGCGGTGGATAACGTGCTGCCAGACCTGCGGCCGCTGTTTGAGAAGCATGCCAGCGAAATCGACTGGAAGCTGCTGGCGGCCATTTCCTACCAGGAGTCGCACTGGGACCCGCAGGCCACCTCCCCCACCGGGGTGCGTGGGTTGATGATGCTGACGAAAAATACCGCGCAAAGTTTAGGCCTGAGCGACCGTACCGACGCGGAACAGAGTATCAGCGGCGGCATGCGTTATTTACAGGATATGATGACCAAAGTGCCGGACAGCGTGCCGCAGGAAGAAAAAATCTGGTTTGCGCTGGCGGCCTACAACATGGGCTATGCCCACATGCTCGATGCCCGTGCGCTAACGGCGAAACAGAAGGGGAATCCGGATAGCTGGGCTGATGTCAAACAACGCCTGCCGTTGCTGAGCCAGAAACCCTGGTACAGCAAGCTGACCTACGGCTACGCGCGCGGCCACGAGGCCTACGCCTACGTCGAGAATATCCGTAAATATCAGATAAGCCTGGTAGGCTATTTGCAGGAAAAAGAGAAGAAGGCCACAGAACAGATGGCGATTGCCGAGGCCTATCCGGCGGTCTCGCCGGATGAGCTAAACCGTAATCACTACGGCCTGTTTTCCTTTATGCCGACGCCGAACCACAGCGACGCGCTGTCATTCTTAATGTCGAAGCATAAATAAGTTATTCCGCCGGCAGATTTGCCGCTTTCGCCGCCTGCTTCAGTGCCTTCTGCTGCTGGCGGCGGTGGCGGAAGAAATCGCTTAGCATCGCCGAGCATTCATCGGCCAGCACCCCTTCCGTCATCTCAACGCGGTGATTCATTCCCGGGTGATGCAGCACGTCAATCAGCGACCCAGCCGCGCCGGTTTTAGCGTCGCGGGCACCGAACACCAGACTGCCGATTCGGCCGTGGACCATTGCGCCTGCACACATCACGCAGGGCTCCAGCGTGACGTACAGCGTCGTGTCAATCAAACGGTAGTTCTGCAATACCAGCCCCCCCTGCCGCAGCGCCATAATCTCCGCGTGCGCGGTAGGATCGTGACGGCCGATCGGGCGGTTCCAGCCTTCACCAATCACCTGATTGTTATGCACCAGCACCGCGCCAACCGGCACCTCGCCTTCTTCCCAGGCGCGTTTAGCCAGCACCAGCGCATGGCGCATCCAGTATTCATGGTTCTGTTCAATGTCAGACAACGTCGGGACTCCAGGTGATAAAACGCGGCGCATTATACACAATATCCATCAAAGCGCAGCGCCGCTATTCCAGCTGCTCCAGCTCGCCGTGCGGGGTTACGCGCCAGCGATGCTCACAGAAAAAGAGTAGCGGGTTATCCTGTTTACTGTCGCTGTATCCGCTGTATAAGCGCAGCGGTGCGCCCAGACGCAGCTCTAACTGCGCCACCTTCTCATGCCCCAGGCAGCGTACCGACAGCACGCGTCCACCACAAGCGCGCCGCATCTGACTGCCGATAAGATTCACCCGAGCCAGCCAGGGAGCGTCAGCGTAGACCCGCTCCACCAGCGTTTGTGGCGACCCGGTAATCAGCCAGACGTCAGCATCCTGATGCTGGAGATAGCTATCCAAACGCGCCTGTACCCTCGGGAACGGCGTGACCGTGGCACGAAACCAGATAATAAAGCTCGCTTCCAGCGCGTTGAGCGTCGCTTCGCGCCGCCCGAAGGTGCAGCCCCACAGCAGAACGCTCATCGGCCAGCGGGCCGCGCGGCCTTTGATCAGCATTGCGATGCCGATAAACGGCAGCAGCGGCAGCACCAGCAGCGCATTAAGCGGCAGACGGCGCAGCAGATAGTGGATGAACGCGCCAAACAGATCCTGCTGATGCAGCGTGCCGTCGAGATCGAAAAACACCACGCGGCGAGAATTGCGTGTCAAAGAAGCCTCCTGTATTCCTCACTGAGCAAGCCCACAGACTAGCAGATTGCCCGCCCGCTTTCGCCAAACGGCGGCTCAACGACGCTGGTGCACGAAAAGAGTTGCGTTTTTACCGACACATGGAATATTTAATTCGGTATATTCCGTTATAATAGAATACATAATTCTTTCCGACGAGCAGATTGCTGCTCTGGCGCAGCAGAGTTATCGCGTCCATGAGGTTGTTATGAATTGTTTAATCAGTATCCGTCAGCGTTACCCCCAGTTGGCGCAAAGCGACCGTAAGCTGGCGGATTTTATTCTGGTGCAGCCGGATCTGGCGCGTCACTTAAGCTCACAGCAGCTGGCAAGCCAGGCGGGTGTCAGCCAGTCCAGCGTCGTGAAGTTCGCCCAGAAGCTGGGTTTTAAAGGCTTCCCCGCGCTGAAGCTGGCGCTGAGCGAAGCGCTGGCCAGCAACGCGAATCCCCACTCGGTCGCGGTACATAACCAGATTTGCGGCGACGATCCGCTGCGCCTGGTGGGTGAGAAGCTGATTAAGGACAACGTGGCGGCGATGCACGCCTCTTTGGACGTCAACAGCGAAGACAAGCTGCTGGAGACCGTTAACCTGCTGCGTAACGCGCGACGTATCGTCCTGACCGGCATTGGCGCATCGGGGCTGGTGGCGCGTAACTTTAGCTGGAAGTTGATGAAAATTGGCTTTAACGCCGTGGCGGAGCTGGACATGCACGCCCTACTGGCCACCGTCCAGGCGATGACCCAGGACGATCTGCTGCTCGCAGTGTCCTACTCCGGCGCCCGACGCGAAATCAATCTCGCCGCCGATGAAACGCTGCGGGTGGGTGGCAAGGTGCTGGCCATTACCGGCTTTTCACCAAATACCTTACAACAGCGCGCAACCCACTGCCTGTATACCATTGCCGAAGAGCAGGCAACGCGCAGCGCTGCCATCTCTTCCACCAGCGCGCAGATGATGCTAACCGACCTGCTGTTTATGGGGCTGGTTCAGCAGGATCTGGAAAATGCACCGGAGCGTATTCGCCACAGCGAAGCGCTAGTGAAAAAGCTGGTTTGATCGGCGGTGCGATTACCACAGAAAAGGTATGGCCTGAGTGGAAAATGAGCGTATAATGCGCGCCCTGTTTATTTTGTTTCTGAGAAATTCCTGATGGCGCTGTTAATCACCAAAAAATGTATCAACTGCGATATGTGCGAACCGGAATGCCCAAATCAGGCCATTTCGATGGGTGATAGCATCTATGAGATCAACAGCGATCGCTGCACCGAGTGCGTCGGCCATTACGATACGCCAACCTGTCAGAAAGTGTGCCCGATCCCGAATACAATCCTGAAGGATCCGGCACATCCTGAGACGGAAGAACAGCTGTGGGACAAGTTCGTCGTGCTGCACCACGCGGATAAAATTTAGCTTTCGACGATCACCGTCGCGCAGGCGTAGTGGCGCTCATCGGCGAGCGTCACATGCATATGCGCCACGCCCATTCGCTCTGCCAGCAGCTTTGCCTCACCCCATAACCTCAGCTTCGGTTTTCCCATCTCATCGTTGTAAACTTCAAACTGGTTAAACGCCAAGCCGTTACGAATACCGGTACCCAGCGCTTTTGAGGCCGCTTCTTTGACCGCAAAGCGCTTAGCCAGAAAACGCACCGGCTGCTGGTGCGTCTCCCAGATGGCCCATTCGTTATCGCTGAGCACCCGGCGTGCAAGGCGATCGCCGCTACGGGCAATGACCCCTTCAATACGGGCGATTTCGACGATATCGGTTCCGAGCCCCAGAATCGCCATTACGCGCGCGCTTCCAGCATCAGGCGTTTCATCTCGGCAACCGCTTCTTTCAGGCCGGTCATGACCGCGCGGCCAATGATCGCGTGACCAATGTTCAGCTCGTGCATCTCCGGTAGCGCCGCGACGGCTTTGACGTTGTGATAGGTCAGGCCATGGCCGGCGTTCACTTTCAGCCCCAGGCTGGCGGCATAGGTCGCCGCTTTCGCGATGCGCTCAAGCTCTTTTGCCTGTTCCGCATCGGTGGTGGCATCGGCATAGCAGCCGGTGTGAATTTCGATATACGGCGCGCCAACGTCGGCAGCGGCTTTAATCTGTGCGTTATCGGCATCGATAAACAGCGACACCAGAATACCGGCGTCGGCCAGGCGTTTGCAGGCATCGCGCATTTTGTCGAGCTGACCGGCAACGTCCAGACCGCCTTCGGTGGTCACTTCCTGACGCTTTTCCGGCACCAGGCAGCAGAAATGCGGTTTGGTTTCACAGGCGATGGTCAGCATCTCTTCGGTAACCGCCATCTCCAGGTTCATGCGAGTGTCCAGCGTCTGGCGCAGAATGCGCACGTCGCGGTCGGTGATGTGGCGGCGATCTTCACGTAAATGCACGGTGATGCCATCCGCACCGGCCTGCTCGGCGATAAATGCCGCCTGAACCGGATCGGGATAGGCGGTGCCGCGCGCGTTACGCAGGGTGGCAATGTGGTCAATATTGACGCCTAACAGTAATTCAGCCATGACAATCCTCGTGTTTTTATTTTTGCGATCTTTCCCCTCACGCAGCCCTCTCTCTACAGAAGCAAAGCGCATGAGGCAATATAAGTTAACGCTTAGGCATAAACTGCCGGAATAATTCTCGGCTCTTCAACGGCTTCCCCCCAAGATACGGCTTTAGTGCCATACGGGTAAAGCGTTTCGCGGCGCGCAGCGAGTCCACGTCGGGAAATTCACGACTGGCCAGCGCTTTTAGCTGATGCCCGGTAAAGGTATTGTGATCGATCACGACGCTGGCAATAAAGCCTTTCTCTTCACGGTAGCGATAGGTCATGGTGTCTTCGACCTCATCCCCGCTGCCAGCGCAGTGGAGGAAGTCAACGCCGTAGCCCAAATGCCCCAGCAGCGCCAGCTCGAAGCGGCGCAGCGCCGGTTCAGGCGAACCCGTGGCGCCAGCCAGCGCCTGGATGCAGTGCAGGTAGTCAAAAAACAGCTCGGAAAAGCGGGTTTCGTGCTCAAGCACGCGCGACACCAGTTCATTGATGTACAGACCGCTGTATAGCGTGATGCCGCTAAGGGGAAGCGCCAGCGAAACGGCTTCGGCGCTGCGCAGCGTTTTCACTTCGCCACGACCGCCAAAACGGACTAACAGGGGGGTAAAGGGCTGAAGCGCACCTTTAAGGTTGGAGCGTTTGGAACGTGCGCCTTTCGCCACAAGGCGCACGCGGCCCGACTCTTCCGTGAAGACGTCCAGCATCAGGCTGGTTTCGCTCCAGGGGCGACTATGCAGAACAAAAGCGCGCTGCCAGCCCTCCATCGGGGTTATTCTCAGAGATCGTCGACGTAACCGAGACTGCGCAGCGCGCGCTCGTCATCCGCCCAGCCTGATTTCACTTTCACCCACAGCTCCAGGTGAACAGGCGCTTCGAACATCTCCTGCATGTCTTTACGGGCTTCAATACCGATGGTTTTGATTTTGGCGCCTTTATTGCCAATCACCATCTTTTTCTGCCCTTCGCGCTCAACCAGGATCAGGCCGTTGATGTCATAACCCCCCCGCTCGTTAGAGACGAAGCGTTCGATTTCAACGGTCACCGAGTACGGCAGCTCTGCGCCAAGGAAACGCATCAGTTTTTCACGGATGATTTCAGAGGCCATAAAGCGCTGGGAACGGTCGGTGATGTAATCTTCCGGGAAGTGATGGGTCGCTTCCGGCAGATGCTTGCGCACGATTCCGGCCACTGTGTCCACGTTCAGGCCGCTCTCCGCAGAGATAGGCACGATATCCAGGAAGTTCATCTGGCTGCCGAGGAACTGCAGGTGCGGTAACAGATCCGCTTTTTCCTGTACGTTATCGACCTTATTCACCGCCAGAATCACCGGCGCTTTGCCTTCGCGCAGCTTGTTCAGCACCATTTCGTCATCCGGCGTCCAACGGGTGCCTTCCACGACGAAAATCACCAGCTCAACGTCACCGATGGAGCTGCTGGCAGCTTTGTTCATCAGACGGTTGATCGCGCGTTTCTCTTCCATGTGCAGACCCGGGGTATCAACGTAGATAGCCTGGTACGCGCCTTCGGTATGAATACCGACAATACGGTGACGCGTCGTCTGCGCTTTACGGGAGGTGATAGAGATCTTCTGCCCGAGCAGCTTGTTCAGCAGTGTGGATTTGCCCACGTTCGGACGTCCGACGATGGCAATAAATCCGCAGTAAGTTTTTTCTTCGCTCATTCCAGCTCCAGCTTTTTCAGCGCCTGTTCGGCGGCAGCCTGTTCCGCCTTGCGACGACTGGAACCTGTGCCGACCACCGGTTCACTCAGGCCGCTAACCTGGCAGTGGATAGTAAATTCCTGATCGTGTGCTTCCCCACGCACCTGAACCACCAGATAGGACGGCAGCGGCAGATGGCGGCCTTGCAGATACTCCTGCAAGCGTGTTTTTGGATCTTTTTGCTTATCGCCCGGACTGATTTCGTCCAGACGCGTCTGGTACCAGGAGAGGATTAGCTTCTCGACAGTTTGAATATCGCTGTCGAGGAACACCCCGCCGATTAACGCTTCAACCGTATCCGCCAGAATGGATTCCCGACGGAAGCCACCGCTTTTCAGCTCGCCCGGCCCCAAGCGCAGGCATTCGCCCAGCTCGAACTCACGGGCAATTTCAGCCAGCGTGTTACCGCGAACCAGCGTCGCGCGCATACGGCTCATATCGCCTTCATCCACGCGCGGGAAGCGGTGGTAGAGCGCGTTCGCGATCACGTAACTCAAAATGGAATCGCCCAGGAACTCTAAGCGTTCGTTATGTTTGCTGCTGGCACTGCGGTGCGTTAACGCCTGTTGCAACAGCTCCTGATGAAGAAAAGTGTAGCCCAGCTTCCGTTGAAGCCGATTAATTACGATGGGGTTCATGCGATACCAAAATAAATAAATGCGTCAAAAATGCAGCACACGAAACAGACCTGAGGAAAACCAACGCGGTTTCGTGTGCCGTGTCTCCCATAAGAGACATCCGAAACTTCGGGGGGATATTCTATACGCAACGACAAGGGATGTCGTTAGTTTGAATAGATTAAAACTAAATAATTCACGCAGCGCACACCAGGCCGCTGCGTGAAGACGAACAGAGGATTAGTGAATGCCACCGATGCGGCTCAAACGCACGCCGGTCGGCCACTGGCCCTCTTGTTTTTCGAAGCTCATCCAGATAGCGGTCGCTTTACCCACCAGGTTCGCTTCCGGCACAAAGCCCCAATAACGGCTGTCCGCGCTGTTATCGCGGTTATCACCCATCATGAAGTATTGCCCCGGCGGGACGATCCAGGTTGCCAGCGGCAGACCGGACTGGTGGTAGTACATCCCAACCTGGTCCTGAGCGATAGGCACGGTCAGGATCCGGTGGTTAACGTCACCCAGCGTTTCCTGACGTTGATCCAGACGCACGCCATCGGCTTTACGCTCACCCTGCGGCATTTCGAAGAAGCCGCTGGTGGCTTCTCCGCCGTTGCTGCGGGAGAAGGTCTGTACAAAATCACTCGGCTCAACGTTGGAATAGGTCACCGGCAGCGCATTACCGCACGCCTGGCCGGAGCTGCAGCCTGGCTGAATGGTGACCTGCTTGGCGATCGGATCGTAGGTGACCTTATCTCCCGGCAGGCCCACGGTGCGCTTGATGTAGTCAAGGCGAGGATCTTCCGGGTATTTAAACACGACGATGTCGCCGCGCTTCGGATGGCCCGTTTCAATAATCGTCTTCTGGTAGATCGGATCTTTAATTCCATAGGCGAATTTTTCCACCAGAATAAAGTCGCCGATCAGCAGCGTTGGCATCATCGAACCGGAAGGGATCTGGAACGGCTCATAAATGAATGAACGGACGATCAGCACGATAGCCAGTACCGGGAAGACCGACGCGCCGGTTTCCAGCCAGCCCGGTTTCGGGCCGACTTTTTTCAGCGTCTTTTTATCCAGCGCTTCGCCGGTGGCAACCTGCGCCGCCGCCTGACGTTCCCGCCGTTTAGGGGCGAAGATAAATTTATCTACGCACCACAGGACGCCCGTCACCAGTGTGGCAATCACCAGAATCAGGGCAAACATGTTCGCCATGCCAACTCCTTAGAGATTATTTGTTGTCTTTACCAACATGCAGAATGGCAAGGAACGCTTCCTGCGGCAGCTCGACGTTACCGATCTGCTTCATGCGCTTTTTACCCTCTTTCTGTTTTTGCAGCAGCTTTTTCTTACGGCTGATATCGCCACCGTAGCATTTCGCCAGAACGTTTTTACGCAGCTGCTTCACCGTTGAACGCGCGATGATGTGCGTGCCAATGGCCGCCTGGATCGCGATATCAAACTGCTGGCGAGGGATCAGATCTTTCATCTTCTCGACCAGTTCACGCCCGCGGCTCTGGGAGTTGTCGCGGTGGGTAATCAGCGCCAGCGCATCGACACGTTCGTTGTTGATGAGGACATCAACGCGCACCATGTCAGAGGCCTGGAAGCGTTTGAAGTTATAGTCCAGCGACGCATAGCCGCGAGAAGTCGACTTCAGACGGTCGAAGAAGTCGAGTACCACTTCCGCCATCGGGATTTCATAGGTCAGCGCCACCTGGTTACCGTGGTAAACCATGTTGGTCTGTACGCCGCGCTTCTCGATACACAGGGTAATCACGTTACCGAGGTACGCCTGCGGCAGCAGCATGTGACACTCAGCGATTGGCTCACGCAGTTCGTAGATGTTGTTCAGCGGCGGCAGTTTGGACGGGCTATCAACGTAGATAGTTTCTTTCGCCGTGGTTTCAACTTCGTAGACGACGGTCGGCGCGGTGGTGATCAGATCCAGGTCGTATTCACGTTCCAGACGTTCCTGAATGATCTCCATGTGCAGCAGACCGAGGAAGCCACAGCGGAAGCCGAAGCCCAGCGCGGTTGAGCTTTCCGGTTCATAGAACAAGGAGGCATCGTTGAGGCTCAGCTTACCGAGCGCATCGCGGAAGTTTTCGTAGTCGTCAGAGCTGACCGGGAACAGACCGGCGTAAACCTGCGGCTTCACTTTTTTAAAGCCTGGCAGCGGTTTGTCTGCCGGGTTACGCGCCTGGGTCAGGGTATCGCCAACCGGTGCGCCAAGGATGTCTTTAATCGCACACACCAGCCAACCTACCTCGCCGCATTTCAGCTCGGTACGGTCAACCTGTTTTGGCGTGAAGATGCCCAGACGGTCGGCGTTATAGACCTGACCGGTGCTCATCACTTTGATTTTGTCGCCTTTACGCATGGTGCCGTTTTTAATACGCACCAGCGAAACCACGCCCAGGTAGTTATCGAACCAGGAGTCGATAATCAGCGCCTGCAGCGGGCCTTCCGCATCGCCTTCCGGCGGCGGAATGTCGCGTACCAGGCGTTCCAGCACGTCGGTCACGCCGACGCCGGTTTTCGCCGAGCAGCGAACGGCATCGGTCGCGTCGATGCCAACGATGTCTTCAATCTCTTCCGCTACGCGCTCAGGATCGGCGGCCGGCAGGTCGATTTTGTTCAGAACCGGCACGACTTCCAGATCCATTTCCATAGCGGTATAGCAGTTCGCCAGGGTCTGCGCTTCTACGCCCTGCCCGGCGTCAACCACCAGCAGTGCGCCTTCACAGGCCGCGAGGGAACGGGAAACCTCATAGGAGAAGTCGACGTGGCCCGGGGTGTCGATAAAGTTCAGCTGATAGGTTTCCCCGTCGGCTGATTTAAAGTCCAGCGTCACGCTTTGCGCTTTGATGGTAATGCCACGTTCGCGTTCCAGATCCATTGAGTCCAGAACCTGGGCTTCCATTTCGCGGTCAGAAAGGCCGCCACAAATCTGAATAATGCGGTCAGACAGCGTCGATTTACCGTGGTCGATATGTGCAATGATGGAGAAGTTACGTATATTCTTCATATATTAAAATATTTATGCCTTACGAATACTTTGAGGCCGCGGTACGGAGCCTGACATTATTGTCGTTCGAAAACGCCGCATTCTACACTACAACCGCGTAACCAGGAAATGCTCTTCCCGCAAGCATAGCGCTTCCTGCGAGCAGCGTTCCAAAAAAATAAAGCCAGTGTAATCACTGGCTCATTTCGGATGGCGATACCGTGCGGACCAGGTCGGGCGGGAGCCCCACGCTGATAATCACCGGCTGCCAGGTTTCCCGGGCGGCCAGCCGCGGCGAGAAGCCTTTGGCAACCAAAAAACCGCCCACACCGCCAAGCACCGCGCCGCACAGCGCGGCGATATCGCTACCGAACAGCACCTGAAACAGCGCCGCGACCACAAACAGCCCAAGCAGCGGTGACATATATACCAGCATGGCGGAACCGAGCAGGCTGCTTTCGCTGATACCCAGTTCAACCTTTTGCCCGGCCACCAGCGGCTGCGCGCTGGGTACAGAGATGGTGTGGCTGGTTTGCGGCCCGAGCTTGTTCAGCACCCGGCTGCCGCAACCCGCACGCGAGGCGCAGGTGTTGCAGGAAGCTTTGACATCACAGCTCACCTGCGCCACGCCGTTGTCCCACGCGATGACGGTGGCCCATTCTTTAATCATTGCGGCGCACCCTTGAATTGAATGCCGTCCGCCACGCGCTTCGCCGTTTGCGGCGGCAGTTCGCCAACGATGGTAATTTCGGCCTGGTTGCGAACCGTTGTGCTGACCGTGCGACGCCCGGTACGCAGCATTTGATCGCTGCTATTGGCCGCCGCGCGGTTGATATTAATGGAGAAGCTAAACAGGCCATCTGAGTAGAGACGAGACTCTACCGGGCTATCGACGCTCGGCAACGTGCGGCGGCTGCTGGAAACCTCTTTAAAGCCCTGTGGTACCCAGCTCGCGGACCAGTTCAGCGCGACGTTGTTGCTGGTTGGCACCGACAGCTGCGGCGGCAGGCTCGCTTTCGCCAGCCCCTGCATAATACCGCTAACCTGTTCGCCGGTGATAACCGCAATCACCCGGAACTGCTCCAGCGTTTCGCCATCGCGATCCAGCAGATCGACCCGCATTGGCAGCTTACTTTCGCTGTCGATCCAGACGATGTAGCTGTAACGCGTCCCGTCACGCGCCACGACGCGAATGACGTCACACATGCGATCGGCAATGCGCGTGCGCCCGACGGAGATAAAGTCGTAGTACGGCGCCAGACGTTTGAAGTCGGTATACACCAGAGAAGGCAAGGAATCGACAATATAGTCGCCGTTCAGCGTGAAGGGATCGAGGCCCGGCTCAAAGTAGCTGATTTCGTTGCCGCGCTGGACCACTGCCCGACGCGGGCCGTCCATTTGCAACAGCTCAGCCAGCGGCTGACCGTTCAGACGCACGTGCCGATAGCGTAACGATTCAACGCCGGATTTATTAATGCTGACGAACGACAGCTCGTAGTTGAGTGACTGACTGGCCAGATTCATTTCCTGCAACAACGCCCCGGACGATACATCAGCCGAGGCGTTTGCGGAGAAGAACAGGCTACCAGCCACAAGTGACATGGCACACCAAAGTTGCTTCATTACTGCGATTGCGTTCCTAGAGTTTGATAGCCTGGCACCTGAACAGCCGCTTGCTGAGTTTGTGCCTGCTCAAACTGAAGCTGTTCTGAATGCAAGCGACGCTGCAATTCATAATCCTGCAGCATAGCATTAATACGACGGCGCTGTTCCTGAACCTGCTGCTGACCGTTACCTGCGGATGCCTCCGAAGGAACGCCCAGGCTGACCGGGCTGGCTTTGCCCATCATCGGCAGCGTATTAAACACCGGTGACTCAGGCTGAGAGGAGTCCGGTTGCCCATTATAGTGCTGAACGCCGACAATAACAGCCAGCGAAACGCACGCGGCCACGCCCATTTGGGTGAGCGAACTGGCCCAGGGACGAACTTTGTTCCAGAACGGCATTTTTTGCCATTGATGAGGTGCTGGCTGGGCTTCAGGGATGAGCGGCGCGGTCGGTTGCCGAACGGGCTCATTTTCGATGGCGGCCATCACGCGAGAAGAGATATCAAAGTGAAGCACTTCACTCGTATCGCCACGCAGCGAGTCACGAATGAGGTGATAGCTCTCCCAGGTTTCCTGCAGCTCTGCCGAGCGTGTTAACTCAGTCAACAGCTCGTTATCCAGCGTTTCACCATCCATTAAGGCGGAAAGTTGTTCTTTCTGCATGCCTAATACCTTTTCCAGTATCCCGCTTCCGTCAACGCCTGATAAGCGGTTGAACTTTGTTATCGATAGCTTCTCGCGCTCGGAAGATACGTGAACGAACCGTACCGACCGGGCAATCCATAATAGCCGCTATCTCTTCATAGCTTAGGCCATCGAGCTCCCGCAAGGTAATTGCCATGCGTAAATCTTCCGGAAGCGCTTCAATGGTGCGAAAAACTATCTGTCTCAGTTCTTCTGACAACATTAAGTTCTCAGGGTTCGAAATTTCTTTCAAAGCGCCGCCGCTTTCAAAGTTTTCGGCCTCGTTCGCGTCTACATCGCTGGACGGCGGACGACGCCCCTGAGCAACCAGGTAATTTTTAGCTGTGTTCACCGCAATGCGGTACAGCCACGTATAGAAAGCACTATCTCCCCGGAACGAATCCAGCGCACGATAGGCCTTAATAAAAGACTCTTGTACGACATCCGGCACGTCGCCGGATGGCACATAGCGGGAAACCAGGCTCGCAACCTTATGCTGGTAGCGGACGACCAGGAGGTTAAAAGCCTTTTGATCTCCTTTCTGGACCCGTTCAACAAGAACCTGATCCGTTAACTGCTCACTCATCCGAGGTAATGTCTCCCCAAACCCTATTCCCATGCGTAATCAGAATGCCACTCCAACACTGCATTATGAGCAAGCATAAGCTTAGAGCGTTCGATTTTCGTAAAGTTCCGTTACGCTTTGTTTTTTGTTTCGCAGCAGACCGTTCATTGTCTGTCATTATAAGTCTGCCGATGTTAACAGATGTGTAAGTTGCGAAATAAAAACGCAAATCGACTGAAGAGTAACGTAACCCGGGCTTTTTTTCATCATAAATAGCGGTGATAGTCCCTGCGTTTATTCAGATTTTTTATCCCCTTGAGCCGCGCGCCCCCTCACAAGATGTTTAGTCATTACAACATAAGATCAAAAAAAACCCTGCCCATGTCGCTTTTATGGTGCTAATCTGCCCACACCGTGTTTAGTAAATTAAACAATCATGATGAACTCACTCCCAGAACACTCCTGTGATGTATTGATTATCGGTAGCGGGGCTGCCGGTCTTTCACTGGCGCTGCGTCTTGCTGAGCACAGCCAGGTGATCGTCCTGAGCAAAGGCCCGATAAGCGAAGGCTCAACCTTTTACGCACAAGGGGGCATTGCCGCCGTTTTCGATGAAACCGACAGCGTGGACTCGCACGTTGAGGATACGCTGATTGCCGGCGCGGGCATCTGCGATCGCCAGGCTGTCTCGTTTGTGGCCAGTAACGCCAGACACTGCGTGCAGTGGCTTATCGACCAGGGCGTGCTGTTTGACACCCAGGTTCAGGCGAACGGCGAAGAGAGCTACCATCTGACCCGCGAAGGCGGTCATAGCCATCGCCGGATTCTGCACGCCGCCGACGCTACCGGGCGCGAAGTCGAAAATACGCTGGTCGGTAAGGCAATGAATCATCCGAACATTCGCGTGCTGGAACGCTGCAACGCCGTCGACCTGATTGTTTCAGATAAAATCGGCCTGCCGGGAACCCGTCGCGTTGTTGGCGCGTGGATCTGGGACCGCAATAAAGAGAAAGTAGAAACCTGCTCGGCAAAATCGGTGGTACTGGCAACGGGCGGCGCGTCAAAGGTGTATCAGTACACCACCAATCCGGATATCTCATCCGGCGACGGTATCGCCATGGCCTGGCGCGCAGGCTGCCGCGTGGCCAACCTCGAGTTTAACCAGTTCCACCCCACCGCGCTGTATCACCCGCAGGCGCGCAATTTTTTGCTCACCGAAGCCCTGCGAGGCGAAGGTGCGCACCTTAAGCGCCCGGATGGCAGCCGCTTTATGCCGGACTTCGACGAACGCGCTGAGCTTGCGCCGCGCGATATCGTCGCCCGCGCTATCGACCATGAGATGAAGCGTCTGGGCGTTGATTGTATGTATCTGGACATCAGTCATAAACCGGAAGCCTTTGTGCGCCAGCACTTCCCGATGATTTATGAGAAGCTGCTGGGGCTGGGCATCGATTTGACTCAGGAAGCGGTGCCGATTGTCCCGGCCGCGCACTACACCTGCGGCGGGGTGATGGTCGATGACTATGGTCGTACCGATGTCGACGGCCTGTACGCCATCGGAGAGGTAAGCTACACCGGCCTGCACGGTGCCAACCGTATGGCCTCTAACTCACTGCTGGAGTGTCTGGTATACGGCTGGTCTGCGGCAGAAGATATTCTCAAACGCATGCCGTATGCCCGTCAGATTGACACGCTGCCTGCCTGGGATGAAAGCCGCGTGGAAAACTCCGATGAACTGGTTGTGATTCAGCACAACTGGCACGAGCTACGGCTGTTTATGTGGGACTACGTCGGCATCGTTCGCACCACCAAGCGGCTGGAGCGTGCTCTGCGCCGCATCACCATGCTTCAGCAGGAGCTGGACGAGTATTATTCACGTTTCCGCGTCTCCAATAATTTGCTGGAGCTGCGCAACCTGGTGCAGGTCGCAGAACTGATCGTGCGCTGCGCGATGATGCGTAAAGAGAGCCGTGGGCTGCATTATACGCTCGACTACCCGGAGCTGCTTGCGGACTCCGGGCCGTCAATTCTCTCACCGCTGGTTCACATAAATAAATAGAACGCCTGGGTCAGTGCGGCGTAGCCTTCTGAGTACTGCTGCTCTGGCCCACGGATCGTTAGCCTGTCGCTATAGCACTCCCCGCCTTGCGGCGAGAACGCCAGCAGAACGCGATGCGGTAAACGGACTTCGGTTTCCGCGACGTCGGTGCGCAGGCGCAAATGCCAGCCCATCGACAGGGCCTGCTGTGTAAAGGTCTGGCCGATATTTTCCGGCAGCACAACGCAGAAGAAGCCGTCTTCGGTGATGGCATCCGTCGCACAGGCCAGCAGAGCCTGATGATCGAGCGTGGTAGTATAACGCGCCTGCTCGCGCTGCGGCGTAGCGCATTCAACGCCCTGCTCGTAGTAAGGCGGATTACTGACGATCAGGTCATAGCGCGTCGTCAACCCGGCCACCCACTGCTGAATATCGGCCGTATGCACCGAAATACGGTCGGCCCACGGTGATTCAGCCACGTTTTCCCGCGCCTGTGCAGCAGCATCCTCGTCCAGCTCTACGGCATCCACAGTGACATTCTCATCGGTGCGCTGCGCTAGCATTAACGCCAGCAGCCCGCTACCCGCGCCGATATCCAGAACCCGGCTGACGCGGGCGATCGGCGCCCAGGCACCGAGTAAAATGCCGTCAGTACCGACCTTCATGGCGCAGCGGTCGTGGGCGACAAAAAACTTTTTAAAGGTAAATCCGTTGCGACGCAGCGCGGATTTAGAATCAGACGTCATAAGTAACCTTGCGGGCCAAACCAGATAACTATTCGGCTATGAACAATACCCGAGAACAGATAGCCGCACAAACAGATGAAGATTAGAGCCGTAACGTCTATAATCAGCGCCTCACACAGAGGTAATCATGACTGTAACGACTTTTTCCGAACTTGAACTTGACGAAAGCCTGCTGGATGCCCTCCAGAGCAAAGGCTTTACACGCCCGACTGCCATTCAGGCTGCCGCCATTCCGCCTGCGCTCGATGGACGTGATGTTCTCGGTTCTGCGCCAACCGGCACCGGTAAAACAGCGGCGTATTTGCTGCCTGCGTTGCAGCACCTGCTCGACTTTCCGCGTAAAAAATCCGGACCGCCGCGTATTCTGATCCTCACGCCGACGCGTGAACTGGCAATGCAGGTCGCCGATCATGCCCGCGAACTGGCCAAAAATACCCATCTGGACATCGCCACCATCACCGGCGGCGTGGCCTATATGAACCATGCCGAAGTGTTCAGCGAAAACCAGGACATCGTGGTCGCCACCACCGGTCGTCTGCTGCAGTACATCAAAGAAGAAAACTTCGACTGCCGGGCCGTTGAGACGCTGATCCTCGATGAAGCAGACCGCATGCTGGACATGGGTTTTGCCCAGGATATCGAACACATCGCTGGCGAAACTCGCTGGCGCAAACAGACGCTGCTCTTCTCCGCCACGCTGGAAGGCGAAGCGATCAAGGACTTTGCCGAGCGTCTGCTGGAAGATCCGGTTGAAGTATCCGCCACGCCGTCAACCCGCGAACGTAAGAAGATTCACCAGTGGTACTATCGTGCCGATAACTTCGAGCATAAAGTTGAGCTGTTGAAGCACCTGCTGAAGCAGGAAGACGCCACCCGCACCATCGTGTTTGTGCGTAAGCGTGAGCGCGTGCATGAACTGGCTGAAATTCTGCGTCAGGCTGGAATTAACAACTGTTATCTCGAAGGCGAAATGCCGCAGATTAAGCGTAACGAAGGCATCAAACGTCTGACCGACGGCCGCGTAAACGTTCTGGTTGCCACCGACGTTGCCGCACGCGGGATTGATATCCCCGACGTCAGCCATGTGATTAACTTCGATATGCCGCGCGGCGCCGATACCTATCTGCACCGTATCGGTCGTACCGGCCGCGCGGGTCGGAAAGGCACGGCGATTTCACTGGTGGAAACGCACGATCACCTGCTGATGCTGAAAATTGGCCGCTACATCGAAGAGCCGCTGAAGTCTCGCGTTATCGATGGGCTGCGCCCGACCACTCGAGCGCCAAGCGAGAAGATGACCGGCAAGCCGTCGAAGAAAGTGCTGGCGAAGCGCGCCGAGCAGAAAAAAGCGAAAGACAAAGATAAACCGCGCGTGAAAGTGCGTCACCGCGATGCCAAAAACGTCGGTAAGCGCCGCAAGCCTAGCGGCAGCGGGACCGGTGAGCAAAGCACCGAAGAGTAAAACTAACGCCGGGACCTATTCCCGGCGTTTTTATATCGACGGGTAAGGGATAGCGGCCATGAAGAAAAAAGAGTTCGTGACTCAGGACCTCCTCAGCAAAATTTACCAGCAGCCGGGTGATGGGCCGCGTAAGCTACCGCCGGAGCGTCAGTTGGCCGAAGAGTACGGCGTATCGCGATTCACCATCCGCCAGGCGCTGGAAAAACTCGCCAGCATTGGTGTAGTGCGCATTGTGCAGGGCTCTGGCATCTGGATTAACGAGCAGACGCGCGGCAATCCACTGGTCTATAACTCGATCACCGAAAAACGCTTCGACCAGATGCGTTACCGGATGATCAGCCTGCACAAGAAGCGCCCCGAGCGAGAAGACCGGCAGATTTTCGGCCTGACCGACGACGATTTTATCTGGCAGTTCTGCCGCCTGCGCTTTGTCGATAACGTCGCCACGCAAATTGAAGTCTCGCGGATGCCCGCGACGATGTTCAGCGACCTGAACCAGGAGGTCATTGAACGCTCGCTACAGCAGTATGTACTGGAGAAGGGTTACCCGATTTCCCACCTGCTGACCAGCTACCGGGCGATTAGCGTCAGCCGTGAGCAGGCCGCCCTTCTTGGCTGTAAAAAAGGCAGCCCGGCCATGCACATCAATAACCGGGGGATCCTCGACGGCGGGCAGGTGTATGAGATCAGCGACATCGTCGATATCAACTACTCCTGCACCTACGTTATCCCCCATAACCGCGACAACCTCGCTTTTCGCCAGCAGCCGCAGGCTTAGTTACGGTGTATGCATCGTTCCGTCCGGCAGACGGCTTTGCGTCCACTCGTGCGGGCGATAGACCACTGGATGCGCCAGCGCCTGCGCTTCATCAAAACCGACGCCAATACCCGGTTCCATTGGTGGATAGATAAAGCCGTTGTTCACCACCGGCCCGCCAGGGAAGACCGCATCCGTGGCGATGGCGCGCGGAATAAATTCCTGAATCGCGGCGTTGTGCAGATGAATATTCAGATGCGTATTCACCGCCACGCCGATAGGCGTCATGTCGCCAGGGCCATGCCATGCCAGACGTACGCCAAAGGCCTGACACAGTACCGCCAGCTTCAATGCCGGGGTGATGCCGCCAATCTGCGAAATATGGCAGCGAATAAAATCAATCTGCCGGTTAACGATAAGGTCATGCCATTCCGCCGGATTATTAAATAGCTCCCCCATCGCCAGCGGCACGCAGGTTTGCTGGCGAATCTGCGCCAGCCACGCGCTCTGCTGCGGCGGTAAAATGTCCTCGATAAACCACGGCTGATAAGGTTCCAGCAGCTTCGCCAGTTGGAGCGCCTGCTGCGGGAAGAGGCGCTCGTGGACATCGTGCAGAATATGAAAGCGGTGGCCATAGCGCGCACGCAGCAGGCGGAACATCTCTACCGTGTTGCGGATGTACTCATCCTGATCGAACCAGGCGCCCGGCGTTGGATTTTCTGGCGTCTGCATTTCACGCGGCGTACCGCCGTAAAAGCCGAGCTGGCAGCGGATGTAGCGATAACCCTGCTCCAGCAGCTTATCCACCGAGATAAACAGTTCATCCGGCGTTTCGCCGCTGGCGTGCGTGTAGGCCGAGATGGCATCGCGTGATTTTCCACCCAGCAATTGGTACAGCGGCATGCCGGCCAGCTTGGCCTTGATGTCCCATAACGCCATATCCACGCCGGAGATGGCGTTGTTCATTACCGGACCGTTGCGCCAGTAGGCGTTGACGTTCATCATCTGCCAGAGATCTTCGATATTATTCGCATCGCGCCCCACCAGCAGCGGCTGTAGATATTCATCGACCATGGTTTTCACCGCCAGCGGGCGCTGCTGGAAGGTGGCGCAGCCGTAGCCGACGGTGCCGCTGTCGGTCGTCACCCGTACCGTCACCAGATTGTGACGGTCAGGGCGTGTGATAAAACAGTCAATCGCAGTAATCAGCGTGGGTTTCACTGAAGGCTCCCTGGGAAAATAATAATAAGACTGGCATTATCTTCACTCTATTTTTGCGGTTCGGTAAACCTTTTTATTAAATATATTTTTTGGTTTAAAAAGGGGGTTATTTCCAATAAAAAAACGAACCAATTTAATCACAAGTAGCGATATAAGAGCCTTATAAAGGCAAATTGTGATTGAAATCATATTTTATTGGTTTGTTTTTATTGATGCGCTTACTTACCATTCAGCGAGACAAACAAAACAACAAACTTACCGCAGGAGCCATTATGGGGACGCAAGAGGCTATCAGCAGGATTATTCGACTGGTAGGTGGGCAGGAGAATATCAATAAAGTCTGGCACTGTATGACCCGGCTGCGCTTTGATTTAATTGATGATAATAAAGTGGCGCAGGATGAAATTAAGCAGTTGCCCGGCGTACTCGGCGCTCAGTTGCAAAGCGATCAGTTTCAGATCATTATCGGCCCGAAGGTGAACAGCTGGTATGAAGCGCTGCAGGAAGCCCTCGGCGCTAACAACCAGGCAGCCACCAGCGGGAAAAGCAAAGAACGCAAAAGCCTGGTTTCGCTGTTTATGGATACCGTCTCCGGCGTATTCGGCCCGATAGTCCCCGCCATCGCTGGCGCCGGGATGATCAAAGGTCTGCTTGCCGGGCTGATTGCGCTAAAAGTGGTGTCGACCAAAAGCGATACGGTAATGATCATCGATCTCATTGCCAGCGGCGTATTTTATTTCCTGCCGTTTTTCCTTGCCGTCTCGGCGGCGAAGATCTTTAAAACCAACGAATATCTGGCCGCCGCCGTCGCCGCCTGCTTGATGTACCCTACGCTTATCGACGCCGCGAAAGCGCTGGCTGCACATCAGGCCGATGCCGCCTCCGCGTTGTGGTTGTTTAACGCCATTCCGGTATCGGTGTTCAACTACGCCTCCAGCGTTATCCCGGTGATTTTCTCCATCCTGGCGCTGAAATACATTCACCAGGCGGTCGACAGGATCATGCCCGACGTATTGAAAACCGTCTTTACCCCCACGCTGACGCTGTTTCTCGCCGCGCTGGCCGCGCTGGTGGTAATTGGGCCTATTGGAATCTGGCTGGGTAAAATGCTGGCGTGGTTTATCGAAGGGCTGTTTGGCGTGTCGGCAAGCTTTGCCGGGCTGGTGGTGGGCGCTATTCGTCCGGTGGCGATCCTCACCGGGATGCATCATGCGATGACCCCCATCGCGCTGCAAAACTTCAGCGACCGCGGCTATGACATGCTGATGCCAATGATGTTCATGGCCAACATGGCCATTGCCGGGGCGACCTTCGCCATCTGGCGTCTGAATAAAGACAACCGCACGGTCACGCTCTCCGCTGCTATCTCCGCACTGCTGGGCATTACGGAACCGGCGCTGTTTGGCGTACTCACCCGCTACAAGAAAGCGTTTATCGCCGCTACGGTAGCAAGTTCGTTGGCTTCCGCGTTTATTGCTTTCTTCGGCGTGCGGCTGTATGGCTATATTTTGTCGAGCATTTTCAGCCTGCCCGCCTATATTGGCCCGTACTTTATCTTTGCGATTTCCGGCGTTGCCATCGCGCTAGTGCTTTCCTTCACCCTCACCACTCTTCTGGTGGGACGCGAGCAGTCCAGATAAAAAAATCCCCCGCAGGCACCCTGCGGGGGATTTGTCATGAGTACTGGGTTACCCCAACGCCACGTTTTCCCACCCCTGAGAAATTACAGGCTTTCAGTGAAAGTACGCGCGATAACGTCGCGCTGCTGTTCCGGAGTCAGAGAGTTGAAGCGTACCGCATAGCCAGACACACGGATGGTCAGCTGCGGGTATTTTTCCGGGTGCTCAACGGCGTCCATCAGCGTTTCACGACGCAGAACGTTCACGTTCAGGTGCTGACCACCTTCTACGCGGACTTCTGGTTTTGCTTCAACCGGAATTTCGCGGTATTCGATGTCGCCCAGCGCACTCACGGCAACCACGTCATCTTCTTTGAAACCGCCTTTTGCACACAGGCAGCGTGCTTCACCTTTCTCGCTGTCGAGCAGCCAGAATGAGTTCAGCAGGTCGTCGTTTGCAGCTTTAGTAATCTGGATACCTGTAATCATTTGATGCCTCCCTAGGCTCTTTATATTCGTTTCTAACCAGCCACTTTCCGGCCAATTGGTAAAACCATTGTTGCTTGAGTGTATATATACCCCTCGAACACCCTTGATTCTTTGATTTAAATCAATAAAAACCACACCACAAAAGTGGTCATAGGGGAAAATACTTGTTTTGCATCAAGTTACGCACCTCGCAACAACCAAAAATCTTTGTAAATCTTCAACTTTTTTTATCACTCTCAACGCCATTCCACTATCCGATTTTGTGATGGGGAAAGAAGCAGTTAAGCTATGGCGAGAGAAATTCGCAGGAGAGCGAGATGACAACCCCATTAACCTGGCACGACGTGCTGGCCGCTGAAAAAGAGCAGCCCTATTTTGTGAATACGCTGGCAACCGTGGCCAGCGAACGCCAGTCAGGCGTAACCATTTATCCGCCGCAGAAAGATGTGTTTAACGCTTTCCGCTATACCGAACTGCGCGATGTCAAAGTGGTGATCCTCGGGCAGGACCCTTACCACGGCCCAAACCAGGCGCACGGGCTGGCGTTTTCCGTTCAGCCAGGTATTGCCACGCCGCCGTCCTTACTGAATATGTATAAAGAGCTGGAAGGCACGATCCCCGGCTTTACCCGCCCGAACCATGGTTATCTGGAAAGCTGGGCGCGCCAGGGTGTTCTCCTGCTCAACACCGTGCTGACCGTACGCGCCGGCCAGGCACACTCGCACGCCAGCCTCGGCTGGGAAACCTTCACCGATAAAGTGATTTCATTAATTAATGAGCATCGCGAAGGCGTCGTCTTTTTACTGTGGGGATCGCACGCGCAGAAAAAAGGAGCCATTATTGACACCCAGCGTCATTGCGTGCTGAAAGCGCCACATCCCTCGCCGCTCTCCGCACACCGTGGATTCTTTGGCAGTAATCACTTTGTGAAAGCGAATCAGTGGCTGGAACAACGCGGCGAAGCGCCGATTGACTGGATGCCGGTGCTGCCGGAGTAACCGGAACACCCTCCAAATAGTGCGCTGTAGGTGAGTACTCAAAGCATAAAAAAACCGGTGGAGTCTCCTCTACCGGTTTTTTTTCAGCTCACGCTTTTACGCTTTATGCTGACGCCACCATTCGGCCAGCAGCACGCCCGTTGCCACGGAGACGTTCAGGCCTTCGACGGCACGGGTACCGTCAATAGAGACGCTCAGATCGGCAAGCGACGCCGCGCTATCGGATACACCCTCGTGATCCTGCCCCAGCACCAGCACCATTTTCTTCGGCAGCTCGGCTTTAAACAGCGGCATACCGTTGCCGGTGCTGCTGGTGGTGACAATGCTGTAACCCGCGTCGCGGAACTGCGCCAGCGCGTCAATAAAGCTATCGCCAGTGATCGGCTGCACGTGCTCTGCGCCACCTTCAGCAGTACGGATAGCCGCGCCGGACTCCAGCAAGGCCGCGTCCTGCAACACCACGCCCTTCACGCCAAAGTGCGCACAGCTGCGGATCATCGCACCAAGGTTGTGCGGGTTGCCCACATCTTCCAACGCCAGTACGCAGTCGTCAGCGCCGCTATTAGCAACCCACTGCTGTACGGAAGTTCCGTTACGTTTTTTGATCAGGAAGCACACGCCACCATGGTGCTCGGTACCGGAAGCTTTCGCCAGTTCGGCCTCATCGACGACGTGATAGGCTTTGCGGTTTGCCGCCATCCAGCGCAGCGCTTCTTTGAAACGCGGCGTGACGCTTTGCAAGAACCACGCACGGACAATCGCGTCCGGACGGCTCTGGAACAGCGCCTGGCAGGCATTTTCGCCGTATACGCGGGTCTCTTCCGCGCGCTGACGACGCAGCACTTCCGGATCGATAAAGCTTTTACCGCTGATGCCGCCATGATCGGCTTTGGCCGGCGCGTCATCGCCCGGCGCGCGGGAAACCGTACGCCACGGAGAGCCTTCGCGATCGCGTTCTACATCGCGGTCACGGCCACGTTCGCGGCCGCGTTCACTGTTCGGCCCCTTTCGCTCATCACGAGATGGACGACGACCGCCTTCGGCTCGGGAGGTTCCGGGGCGTCCGCCGCCTTTACCAGTACGTGGATTTTGGGTGCGTTTGTCCGAGTCATCGTCACTGCGGACGTACATCACTTTGACCTTGCCGTTTTTGTTCTTCAGTTCGTCGCTCATGTTTTTCTCCACCTGCGCTGCGCGAAGCGCGCAGATTACCTGATGTGATAGCGCTTAGCTATGACTTCATACAAAAGACCACAACTATTATACCCATTGGATAAAACGCATTGTCGATTCATTCGCGCTCGACGATAATGTGTAACATTATAGAAACATCCGGCAACATTGCCGTTCTGCAACAAGACGACCCAGAGGTGAGTTATGAATACCGTTTGTGCCCACTGCCAGGCGCTTAATCGCATTCCAGAAGCGCGTATTAACGAAGCGGCAAAATGTGGACGCTGTGGTGAAGATCTGTTTGATGGCGATGTCATTAACGCTACGGACAGCACGCTGGATAAACTGCTGAAGGACGATCTTCCTGTTGTCGTGGATTTCTGGGCGCCATGGTGCGGCCCGTGTCGCAGCTTTGCGCCTATTTTTGAAGATGTCGCCGAAGAGCGCAGCGGCAAGATGCGCTTTGTGAAAGTCAACACCGAAGCCGAGCGTGAACTCAGCGCCCGCTTCCGCATTCGCAGCATTCCCACCATTATGATTTTTAAAAATGGTGAAATTGTCGATATGCTTAACGGCGCGGTGCCTAAAGCGCCGTTCGAAAGCTGGCTGAACGAGGCTCTGCAAGCCTGATTGCCGACGGGGCACATCTTGTGCCCCGTATTCACCTCTGCGACAATAGCCTTTTTGCCGTACAACTCCCATGATTGATAACGCCGTTCTTCGGTTGCGCGCCGAGCGTCTTGCCCGCGCGACTCGTCCTTTTCTTGCCCGTGGTAACCGGGTGCGTCGCTGCCAGCGCTGTCTGCTGGTACAGCGCTATTGCCTGTGCGAGACCATCACGCCACACCCGACGAAAAGCCGTTTTTGCCTCGTGATGTTCGATACGGAACCCATGAAGCCCAGCAACACCGGTCGCCTGATAGCCGATATTTTACCGCAGACCGAGGCTTTTCAGTGGTCGCGCACCGAGCCGCCACAGGCGCTGCTCGATCTGGTCAAAAACCCTGACTATCAGCCGATGGTGGTGTTTCCTGCGTCTTACGCCGATGCGGATCGCCAGGTACTGAGCGCGCCGCCGACCGGTAAACCGCCGCTGTTTATTATGTTAGACGGTACCTGGCCGGAAGCGCGTAAGATGTTCCGTAAAAGCCCGTGGCTGGATAATTTGCCGCTGATCTCAGTCGACCTCTCCCGCGTGTCGGCCTACAGCCTGCGTGAAGTGCATGCGGAAGGGCAGTACTGCACCGCCGAGGTGGCTATCGCGCTACTCGATTTAGCCAACGATACCGGTGCTGCATCGGCGCTCAGCCAGCACTTCACCCGTTTTCGCAATCGCTATCTGGCAGGAAAATCCCAGCATCAGGGCAGCGTCACAGCAGTTGAGACGGAAAACGGTTAAACTCCTTACAACATTGTCGCGTAAGGAAGACCGGTATGAGCCAACGTGGGCTGGAAGCGCTGCTGAGACCCAAATCGATTGCAGTGATTGGCGCCTCAATGAAACCCCGGCGCGCCGGTTTTTTGATGATGCAAAACCTGCTGGCCGGTGGCTTTGCGGGGCCGGTTTTGCCCGTCACGCCCGCCTGGAAAGCGGTACTTGGCGTACTTGCCTGGCCTACCATCGACAGCCTTCCCTTCTCTCCCGATCTCGCCGTACTGTGCACTCACGCGCGGCGCAATCTTGAGCTGCTGGAGTCGTTGGGCGAAAAAGGCTGCAAGACCTGCATTATTCTCTCTTCCACTCCCGATCAGTTCGGCGCGCTGAAAGCATGTGCGGCACGTTATCAAATGCGCCTGCTGGGGCCAAACAGTCTCGGTCTGCTGGCCCCCTGGCAGGGGTTGAACGCCAGCTTCTCACCGGTACCGATTCGTAAGGGTAAACTGGCGTTTATCTCGCAGTCTGCCGCCGTCTCCAATACCATTCTTGACTGGGCGCAGCAGCGTGAAATGGGCTTTTCCTATTTTATCGCGCTGGGCGACAGCCTGGATATCGACGTCGATGACCTGCTCGATTATCTGGCGCGCGACGGTAAAACCAGCGCCATTCTGCTGTATCTGGAGCAGTTAAGCGACGCACGGCGCTTTGTGTCGGCTGCCCGCAGCGCGTCACGTAATAAGCCCATCCTGGTGATTAAAAGCGGTCGTAGCCCGGAAGCACAGCGTTTGCTGCACGTTAACTCAGGAATGGACCCCGCCTGGGATGCTGCCATTCAGCGCGCCGGCCTGCTGCGCGTGCAGGATACCCACGAACTTTTCTCCGCCGTTGAAACCCTCAGCCATATGCGCCCGCTGCGCGGCGAACGGCTGATGATTATCAGCAACGGTGCAGCCCCGGCCGCACTGGCGTTAGATGAACACTGGGCGCGCAACGGCAAACTGGCGACCCTGAGCGAGGAGACGCGCCAGCAGCTTCAGCAGTTGCTGCCAGCGGCTATCGATGCCAACAATCCATTAGATTTGCGGGATGATGCCAGTATTGAGCATTACCTGGCGGCGGTGAATGTCCTGCTCAATAGCCCAGACCTGGATGCGTTAATGGTTATCCACTCGCCGAGCGCCACGGCACCGGGCAGCGAAAGCGCCTCAGCGCTGATTAACCTCATTAAGCAGCACCCTCGCGGCAACTACATCAGCGTACTAACCAACTGGTGCGGCGAATATTCCTCTATTGAGGCTCGTCGTATGTTTAGCGATGCCGGGATCCCAACCTATCGCACGCCAGAAGGGACGATTACCGCCTTTATGCACATGGTTGAGTATCGACGCAACCAGAAGCAGCTGCGAGAAACCCCAGCGCTACCGCACAGCCTGACCGCCAACACCGCCCATGCACATACGCTGCTGCAAGAGGCTATTGATAGCGGTATTCGCGCGCTAGACACCCATGAAGTCCGCCCAATCCTCGATGCCTATGGCCTCAATACATTGCCGACATGGATCGCCGCAGACAGCGCCGAAGCGGTGCATATTGCCGAGCAGATTGGCTACCCCGTCGCGCTCAAGCTGCGCTCGCCGGATATTCCGCATAAATCTGAGGTCCAGGGGGTCATGCTGTATCTGCGCACCGCCAGCGAAGTACAGCAGGCGGCCGATGCCATTCTCGATCGCGTCAAAATGGCGTGGCCGCAGGCGCGTATTCACGGTCTGCTGGTGCAAAGTATGGCCAACCGCGCCGGGGCGCAGGAGCTGCGCGTGGTGGTTGAGCACGATCCGGTGTTTGGCCCGCTGATTATGCTGGGCGAAGGCGGCGTTGAATGGCGTGCGGAAGATCAGGCCGCCGTTGCTCTGCCACCGCTGAATATGACGCTGGCACGCTATCTGGTCATTCAGGCGATTAAAAGCAAAAAGATCCGTGGGCGCAGCGCGCTACGGCCCCTAGATATCCCCGGACTGAGCCAACTGCTGGTACAGGTATCAAACCTGATAGTCGACTGCCCGGAGATTCAGCGTCTCGATATCCATCCATTGCTCGCCTCCGGTAACGAATTTACTGCACTGGACGTCACGCTGGATATTGCGCCGTTCAGCGGCCTCAGCGAAAGCCGTCTGGCGGTACGCCCTTACCCGCAGCACCTTGAAGAGTGGGTGACAATGAAAAACGGCGAACGCTGCCTGTTCCGCCCGATTCTGCCCGAAGACGAACCGCTGCTGCAGCAGTTTATTGCCCGTGTCACAAAAGAAGATCTTTACTATCGTTATTTCAGTGAGATCAACGAATTTACCCACGACGACTTAGCCAATATGACGCAGATCGACTACGATCGTGAAATGGCTTTCGTCGCGGTTCATACGGCAGACGATCGCGCTGAGATCCTCGGCGTGACGCGCGCAATTTCCGACCCCGACAATATTGATGCGGAATTTGCCGTGCTGGTGCGCTCCGATTTAAAAGGTCTGGGGCTCGGCGGGCGACTGCTGGATAAGCTGATAGGCTATACCCGCGCCCACGGTCTGCAGCGCCTGAACGGTATTACCATGCCCAACAACCGCGGGATGATAGCATTAGCGAGAAAGCTTGGTTTTAACGTTGATATTCAGCTGGAAGATGGCATTGTCGGATTGTCACTAAGGCTAAGTAATGACTAAGTTGCTGGAAATGCTGCCCTTACCCGACAGAGGTGGTATCATTGACCGCTTACGTCGTCTGCCAGGTACAGAAGACCCTTCACTAAACCAGAGAAGAAACGCACTGTGATGTTGTCAAAATTTAAGCGTAATAAACATCAACAACACCTTGCCCAACTACCCAAGCTTTCACAGTCTGTTGATGATATTGAGTTTTTTTATGCGCCAGCGGATTTTCGTGAAGCGTTGCTCGCCAAAATCGCCAGCGCCACGCACCGAATCTGCATCGTCGCGTTGTACCTGGAACAGGACGACGCCGGAAAGACTATTCTGCAAGCTTTGTATGATGCCAAACGCCAGCGCCCGGAACTTGATGTCCGCGTATTGGTTGACTGGCATCGCGCACAGCGTGGGCGCATTGGTGCCGCAGCTTCCAATACTAATGCCGACTGGTACTGCCGTACCGCCAAAGAGAACCCGGGCGTAGACGTGCCTGTGTATGGTGTGCCGGTGAACACCCGTGAGGCTCTCGGCGTCCTGCACTTTAAAGGCTTTATCATTGATGACTGCGTGCTGTACAGCGGCGCCAGTATCAACGATGTCTATCTGCACCAGCACGATAAATATCGTTATGACCGCTATCAGTGCATCCGTAACCCACAGATGGCCGATATCATGTTTAACTGGGTATCGGAAAATCTGGTTGATGGTCGCGGGGTTAACCGCCTCGATAATACCGAGCGACCGAAAAGCCCGGAAATTAAAAACGATATTCGCCAGTACCGCCAGGAGTTACGCGATACCCGCTATCATTTTACCGGCAACGCCAGCGATGATGAGCTGACGGTCACTCCGCTGGTCGGGCTGGGTAAAACCAGCGAGCTGAATAAAACCATTTTCCACCTGATGCCGTGCACCGAAGAGAAGCTGACTATCTGCACACCTTACTTCAACCTGCCGGCGCTGCTGGTGCGCAGTATTATTCGTCTACTGCGCGAGGGGAAAAAGGTGGAAATTATCGTTGGCGATAAGACGGCAAACGACTTCTATATCCCAGAGAATGAACCGTTCAAGATTATCGGCGCGCTGCCCTATCTGTACGAGATTAACCTACGTCGCTTCCTGAGCCGTCTGCAGTACTACATCAATACTGACCAACTGACGGTACGTCTATGGAAAGACGACGATAACACCTACCACCTGAAAGGAATGTGGGTTGATAACGAGTGGATTTTGCTTACCGGCAACAACCTCAACCCTCGTGCCTGGCGTCTGGACCTGGAAAATGCGGTCCTGATTCACGATCCGAAAAAGCAGCTGGCCTCAATGCGCCAGAAAGAGCTGGAGCTCATTCGCAAGCACACAACGGTGGTGAATCACTTCCGCGATCTGCAAAGCATCGCCGACTATCCGGTGAAGGTACGCAAGCTTATTCGCCGTCTGCGCCGTATTCGTATCGACAGGCTGATCAGCCGTATCCTTTAAATTGAAGCCCCGCACGCCGGGGCTTTTTTTCAGGAGCCCGCATGCTACGTTCACTTCTTGTTTGCTCAACTCTCGCCCTCAGCGGCTGTAGCCATATGGCAAATGACGCCTGGAGCGGGCAGGACAAAGCCCAGCACTTCATCGCCTCCGCCATGCTTGCCGCCGCCGGTAATGAATACGCTCAGCACCAGGGCATCAGCCACGACCGCAGCGCAGCCATTGGCTTTCTGTTTTCTGTCAGCCTTGGCGCGTCAAAAGAGCTGTGGGACAGCCGCCCGGCGGGAAGCGGCTGGAGCTGGAAGGATTTTGCCTGGGACGTGGCCGGTGCCACTACCGGTTACGCGGTGTGGCAACTTGCACAGCACTGATCTACAGGCGTAACCCTTTTCCTTTACGGTGCAGCTTAAGCGATACCAGGAAGGCAATTGCCGCCATCACGGTGACGTACCAGAAGAAGGCGTTCTCTACGCCCGCTGATTTCATCGACAGCGCGACATACTCAGCTGACCCACCAAACAGCGCATTCGCTACCGCATAAGACAGCCCGACTCCCAATGCGCGGACCTGCGCCGGGAACATTTCCGCCTTCAGAATACCGCTAATCGAGGTATAGAAGCTGGTAATCAACAGCGCACACATCACCAGCCCAAAAGCCATATAGGGAGAAGTGACATTTTGCAGCGCGGAAAGAATCGGTACCGTAAACAGCGTCGCCAGCGCACCAAAGCACAGCATCGACGTACGGCGTCCAACCTTATCTGACAGCAGACCAAAGAAGGGCTGTACCAGCATATAAACAAACAGCGCAGCCGTCATTATTACGCTTGCCAGATTAGCGCTCATTCCGGCCGTGTTTACCAGGTACTTCTGCATGTAGGTTGTAAAGGTATAGAAGCTCAGCGAGCCTGCTGCGGTAAAACCTAGCACCATCAGAAACGCTTTGCGGTTACGCCACAGGCCTTTGAACGAGCCCGCTTCCTTCAGCGTGCGGGTTTCTTTTTGCGAGGTTTCATCAAGCTGGCGGCGCAGCCACAACGCAACAATAGCCAGCACCGCGCCCATCGCAAACGGTATGCGCCATCCCCAGGCGTGAAGGTCTTCGCTGCTGAGAACGTTTTGCAATATCACGACCACCAGAACGGCAAGCAGTTGGCCGCCAATAAGAGTGACGTACTGGAATGATGCGTAGAATCCCTTGCGTCCTTCGACTGCGACCTCGCTCATATAGGTCGCGCTGGTGCCGTACTCCCCGCCCACGGAGAGCCCCTGGAACAGACGAGCGAGCAGCAGTAGCGCCGGAGCCCAGGTGCCGATAGCGCTGTAGCCGGGCAGGCAGGCAATCACCAGCGAGCCAAAGCACATCATGCACACGGAGATCAGCATCGAGACTTTACGGCCACGGCGATCGGCAATTCGCCCAAACAGCCATCCTCCGATAGGACGCATCAAAAAACCCGCGGCAAAGACACCTGCGGTTTGCAGTAGCTGAGTGGTGGTGTTACCGGACGGGAAAAAGATGTGAGCAAAATAGAGCGAGCAGAATGAGTAGACATAAAAATCAAACCATTCAACAAGATTCCCTGATGATGCTCCGACGATTGCCATGACGCGACGGCGAGTATCGCTATCGGTTAGCGTCCTTTCTGGGGTTACACTGGTTACGGCCATTTGTTAACTCCTGCCAAAAGCGCCCTCCTGCCTTACCGGGCGTACACGTCACACAGGCAGGTATTTTAGTAAATGAAATGTTATATAATTGTTATATTTAATTTAGTGACGAACATCACGTTTTTTATTAGCAGGATCACGATTTAGGAATAGGTGCAGGCAATGGGGGGCGGTTAACGTGAAAAAGTTTGAGTAGGCCGGATAAGGCGAAGCCGCCATCCGGCAATATCCACAATGCCGCATCCCACAAAACGCAGACGCAAAGAAGCCCATCCGTCAGGATGGGCTTCTTCACTCAATTGATGCCTGGCAGTTCCCTACTCTCGCATGGGGAGACCCCACACTACCATCGGCGCTACGGCGTTTCACTTCTGAGTTCGGCATGGGGTCAGGTGGGACCACCGCGCTACGGCCGCCAGGCAAATTCTGTTATTAACCCGCTTTTCGCCGGTTAATGTAATCTGTATCAATGCTGAAAATCGTCTCAATTTCGCCAAAACATCTTCGGCGTTGTAAGGTTAAGCCTCACGGTTCATTAGTATCGGTTAGCTCAACGTATCGCTACGCTTACACACCCGACCTATCAACGTCATCGTCTTTAACGTTCCTTCAGGACTCTCAAGGAGTCAGGGAGAACTCATCTCGGGGCAAGTTTCGTGCTTAGATGCTTTCAGCACTTATCTCTTCCGCATTTAGCTACCGGGCAATGCCATTGGCATGACAACCCGAACACCAGTGATGCGTCCACTCCGGTCCTCTCGTACTAGGAGCAGCCCCCCTCAATTCTCCAGCGCCCACGGCAGATAGGGACCGAACTGTCTCACGACGTTCTAAACCCAGCTCGCGTACCACTTTAAATGGCGAACAGCCATACCCTTGGGACCTACTTCAGCCCCAGGATGTGATGAGCCGACATCGAGGTGCCAAACACCGCCGTCGATATGAACTCTTGGGCGGTATCAGCCTGTTATCCCCGGAGTACCTTTTATCCGTTGAGCGATGGCCCTTCCATTCAGAACCACCGGATCACTAAGACCTGCTTTCGCACCTGCTCGAGCCGTCACTCTCGCAGTCAAGCTAGCTTATGCCTTTGCACTAACCTCCTGATGTCCGACCAGGATTAGCTAACCTTCGTGCTCCTCCGTTACTCTTTAGGAGGAGACCGCCCCAGTCAAACTACCCACCAGACACTGTCCGCAACCCGGATTACGGGTCTACGTTAGAACACCAGCCATTAAAGGGTGGTATTTCAAGGTTGGCTCCACACGAACTGGCGTCCGCGCTTCAAAGCCTCCCACCTATCCTACACATCAAGGACCAGTGTTCAGTGTCAAGCTATAGTAAAGGTTCACGGGGTCTTTCCGTCTTGCCGCGGGTACACTGCATCTTCACAGCGAGTTCAATTTCACTGAGTCTCGGGTGGAGACAGCCTGGCCATCATTACGCCATTCGTGCAGGTCGGAACTTACCCGACAAGGAATTTCGCTACCTTAGGACCGTTATAGTTACGGCCGCCGTTTACCGGGGCTTCGATCAAGAGCTTCGCGTTGTCGCTAACCCCATCAATTAACCTTCCGGCACCGGGCAGGCGTCACACCGTATACGTCCACTTTCGTGTTTGCACAGTGCTGTGTTTTTAATAAACAGTTGCAGCCAGCTGGTATCTTCGACTGATTTCAGCTCCATGAGTAAATCACTTCACCTACATATCAGCGTGCCTTCTCCCGAAGTTACGGCACCATTTTGCCTAGTTCCTTCACCCGAGTTCTCTCAAGCGCCTTGGTATTCTCTACCTGACCACCTGTGTCGGTTTGGGGTACGATTTGATGTTACCTGATGCTTAGAGGCTTTTCCTGGAAGCAGGGCATTTGTTACTTCAGCACCGTAGTGCCTCGTCATCACACCTCAGCGTTAAAAGAAGTCCGGATTTACCTAAACTTCCCGCCTACATGCTTAAACCGGGACAACCGTCGCCCGGCTAACATAGCCTTCTCCGTCCCCCCTTCGCAGTAACACCAAGTACAGGAATATTAACCTGTTTCCCATCGACTACGCCTTTCGGCCTCGCCTTAGGGGTCGACTCACCCTGCCCCGATTAACGTTGGACAGGAACCCTTGGTCTTCCGGCGTGCGGGTTTTTCACCCGCATTATCGTTACTTATGTCAGCATTCGCACTTCTGATACCTCCAGCACCCCTCACAGGACACCTTCAACGGCTTACAGAACGCTCCCCTACCCAACAACACATAGTGTCGCTGCCGCAGCTTCGGTGCACAGTTTAGCCCCGTTACATCTTCCGCGCAGGCCGACTCGACCAGTGAGCTATTACGCTTTCTTTAAATGATGGCTGCTTCTAAGCCAACATCCTGGCTGTCTGAGCCTTCCCACATCGTTTCCCACTTAACTGTGACTTTGGGACCTTAGCTGGCGGTCTGGGTTGTTTCCCTCTTCACGACGGACGTTAGCACCCGCCGTGTGTCTCCCGTGATAACATTCTTCGGTATTCGCAGTTTGCATCGGGTTGGTAAGTCGGGATGACCCCCTAGCCGAGACAGTGCTCTACCCCCGAAGATGAGTTCACGAGGCGCTACCTAAATAGCTTTCGGGGAGAACCAGCTATCTCCCGGTTTGATTGGCCTTTCACCCCCAGCCACAAGTCATCCGCTAATTTTTCAACATTAGTCGGTTCGGTCCTCCAGTTAGTGTTACCCAACCTTCAACCTGCCCATGGCTAGATCACCGGGTTTCGGGTCTATACCCTGCAACTTAACGCCCAGTTAAGACTCGGTTTCCCTTCGGCTCCCCTATTCGGTTAACCTTGCTACAGAATATAAGTCGCTGACCCATTATACAAAAGGTACGCAGTCACCCCATAAAGAGGCTCCCACTGCTTGTACGTACACGGTTTCAGGTTCTTTTTCACTCCCCTCGCCGGGGTTCTTTTCGCCTTTCCCTCACGGTACTGGTTCACTATCGGTCAGTCAGGAGTATTTAGCCTTGGAGGATGGTCCCCCCATATTCAGACAGGATACCACGTGTCCCGCCCTACTCTTCGAGTTCACAACCTGTGCATTTTGGTGTACGGGACTATCACCCTGTACCGTCGGACTTTCCAGACCGTTCCACTAACACACAAGCTGATTCAGACTCTGGGCTGCTCCCCGTTCGCTCGCCGCTACTGGGGGAATCTCGGTTGATTTCTTTTCCTCGGGGTACTTAGATGTTTCAGTTCCCCCGGTTCGCTTCATTACGCTATGTATTCACGTAATGATAGTGTGACGAATCACACTGGGTTTCCCCATTCGGAAATCGCCGGTTATAACGGTTCATATCACCTTACCGACGCTTATCGCAGATTAGCACGTCCTTCATCGCCTCTGACTGCCAGGGCATCCACCGTGTACGCTTAGTCGCTTAACCTCACAACCCGAAGATGTTTCGTAAAACACCATCGTGTTGCGAAAATTTGAGAGACTCGAACACACCGCTTATCTGTTCTTATTACGGAGAACAGACACAGTGTGTCGTTTCAATTTTCAGCTTGATCCAGATTTTTAAAGAGCAAATATCTCAAACAAGACTCGGAAGTCTGTTTTGAGATACTAAGGTCGGCGACTTTCACTCACACTAACCAGCAAGTGGCGTCCCCTAGGGGATTCGAACCCCTGTTACCGCCGTGAAAGGGCGGTGTCCTGGGCCTCTAGACGAAGGGGACACTGAAGTCTCAATCGCAAGACGCCTTGCTATTTACTTTTCATCAGACAATCTGTGTGAGCACTTCAAAGAACGCTTCTTTAAGGTAAGGAGGTGATCCAACCGCAGGTTCCCCTACGGTTACCTTGTTACGACTTCACCCCAGTCATGAATCACAAAGTGGTAAGCGCCCTCCCGAAGGTTAAGCTACCTACTTCTTTTGCAACCCACTCCCATGGTGTGACGGGCGGTGTGTACAAGGCCCGGGAACGTATTCACCGTAGCATTCTGATCTACGATTACTAGCGATTCCGACTTCATGGAGTCGAGTTGCAGACTCCAATCCGGACTACGACATACTTTATGAGGTCCGCTTGCTCTCGCGAGGTCGCTTCTCTTTGTATATGCCATTGTAGCACGTGTGTAGCCCTACTCGTAAGGGCCATGATGACTTGACGTCATCCCCACCTTCCTCCAGTTTATCACTGGCAGTCTCCTTTGAGTTCCCGGCCGAACCGCTGGCAACAAAGGATAAGGGTTGCGCTCGTTGCGGGACTTAACCCAACATTTCACAACACGAGCTGACGACAGCCATGCAGCACCTGTCTCAGAGTTCCCGAAGGCACCAAAGCATCTCTGCTAAGTTCTCTGGATGTCAAGAGTAGGTAAGGTTCTTCGCGTTGCATCGAATTAAACCACATGCTCCACCGCTTGTGCGGGCCCCCGTCAATTCATTTGAGTTTTAACCTTGCGGCCGTACTCCCCAGGCGGTCTATTTAACGCGTTAGCTCCGGAAGCCACTCCTCAAGGGAACAACCTCCAAATAGACATCGTTTACGGCGTGGACTACCAGGGTATCTAATCCTGTTTGCTCCCCACGCTTTCGCACCTGAGCGTCAGTCTTCGTCCAGGGGGCCGCCTTCGCCACCGGTATTCCTCCAGATCTCTACGCATTTCACCGCTACACCTGGAATTCTACCCCCCTCTACGAGACTCAAGCTTGCCAGTTTCAAATGCAGTTCCCAGGTTGAGCCCGGGGATTTCACATCTGACTTAACAAACCGCCTGCGTGCGCTTTACGCCCAGTAATTCCGATTAACGCTTGCACCCTCCGTATTACCGCGGCTGCTGGCACGGAGTTAGCCGGTGCTTCTTCTGCGAGTAACGTCAATCGCTAAGGTTATTAACCTTAACGCCTTCCTCCTCGCTGAAAGTACTTTACAACCCGAAGGCCTTCTTCATACACGCGGCATGGCTGCATCAGGCTTGCGCCCATTGTGCAATATTCCCCACTGCTGCCTCCCGTAGGAGTCTGGACCGTGTCTCAGTTCCAGTGTGGCTGGTCATCCTCTCAGACCAGCTAGGGATCGTCGCCTAGGTGAGCCGTTACCCCACCTACTAGCTAATCCCATCTGGGCACATCCGATGGTGTGAGGCCCGAAGGTCCCCCACTTTGGTCTTGCGACGTTATGCGGTATTAGCTACCGTTTCCAGTAGTTATCCCCCTCCATCGGGCAGTTTCCCAGACATTACTCACCCGTCCGCCACTCGTCACCCGAGAGCAAGCTCTCTGTGCTACCGTTCGACTTGCATGTGTTAGGCCTGCCGCCAGCGTTCAATCTGAGCCATGATCAAACTCTTCAATTTAAGTTTGATGCTCGTGAATTAAACTTCGTAATGAATTACGTGTTCACTCAGAGACTTGGTATTCATTTTTCGTCTTGCGACGTTAAGAATCCGTATCTTCGAGTGCCCACACAGATTGTCTGATAAATTGTTAAAGAGCAGTGCCGCTTCGCTTTTTCTCAGCGGCGCGGGGTGTGTATATTACGCCACCCCGCCACGAAGTCAAGCTTTTATTTTCGCTTACTTCGCTGAAGTTCTTGAAAGAACTTCGCTGACCCGGCGACTTGTTTGCCGTTGTTCCGTGTCAGTGGTGGCGCATTATAGGGAGAAAATGAGAAGCTGCAAGCATAAAATAGGAAAAACTTTTCGTTCGTCTACTTTTCATCCAATCATCTTATTTTCGCCTGGTTTATAAACAAAAACGAGCCCTAAAGGGCTCGTTTTCTTCTTTTTGTGACTTACTGTACTGCCACTATCTGGTCGTCTTTCACTTCCAGGCGGATAGTTTTCCCCGGCAACAGCTCGCCAGACAAGATTTGCTGTGCCAGCGGGTTTTCAATCTGCTGCTGGATAGCACGTTTCAGAGGACGTGCGCCATATACCGGATCGTAGCCATTTTTACTCAGCAACTGCAGAGCTTCATCGGAGATCTGCGTTTCATAGCCACGCTCTTCCAGGCGCTGGTACAGACGCTGCAGCTGAATCTGGGCAATTGATGCGATGTGTTTTTCCCCCAACGGATGGAATACCACAACCTCATCGATACGGTTAATGAATTCTGGGCGGAAACTGTGGCTTACAACGCCCAGCACCAGATCTTTCATATGCCCGTAGTCCAGTTCGCCGAAACGCTCCTGAATCAGATCCGAACCCAGGTTCGAGGTCATGATGACAACCGTATTGCGGAAATCGACCGTTCTCCCCTGCCCGTCGGTCAGGCGACCATCGTCCAATACCTGCAGCAGAATGTTGAACACATCCGGGTGCGCTTTTTCCACTTCATCCAGCAGGATGACGGAATAAGGACGACGGCGTACCGCTTCTGTCAGATAACCGCCCTCTTCATAGCCGACGTATCCTGGAGGTGCACCCACCAGACGCGACACGGAGTGTTTCTCCATAAACTCGGACATGTCGATACGCACCATCGCGTCATCGCTGTCGAACATAAAGTTAGCCAGCGCCTTACACAGCTCAGTTTTACCTACCCCGGTTGGCCCCAGGAACAGGAATGAACCGATCGGACGGTTAGGATCGGACAGCCCGGCACGGCTACGGCGAATCGCGTTCGATACCGCTTCAACCGCTTCGTTCTGCCCAATCACGCGGCTGTGCAGATCCTGCTCCATACGCAGCAGTTTCTCACGCTCGCCTTCCAGCATGCGGGCAACCGGAATCCCGGTCCAGCGTGCCAGTACTTCGGCAATCTCGGCATCCGTCACTTTATTACGTAACAGGCGCATGGTTTTACCTTCAGACTGCGTGGCCGCTTCCAGCTGTTTCTCCAGCTCTGGAATTTTGCCGTACTGCAGTTCGGACATCCGCGCCAGGTCACCGACGCGACGCGCCTGCTCGATGGCAATTTTCGCCTGCTCCAGTTCAGCTTTGATTGTCTGAGTGCCTGAAAGCGAGGCTTTCTCTGCCTTCCACTCTTCTTCCAGCTCGGAATACTGACGCTCTTTATCATTCAGCTCGTCATTAAGCATGTCGAGACGTTTTTTACTTGCCTCGTCAGACTCTTTCATCAGCGCCTGCTGTTCCAGCTTGAGCTGGATAATACGGCGGTCGAGTCTGTCAAGTTCCTCCGGCTTGGAGTCAATCTGCATACGAATGCTGGAGGCCGCTTCATCGATCAGGTCGATGGCTTTGTCCGGCAACTGACGGTCGGCAATATAACGGTGAGACAGCGTTGCTGCCGCCACGATTGCCGGGTCAGTAATCTGCACGTGGTGGTGCAGTTCATAACGTTCTTTCAGACCACGCAGAATCGCGATGGTGTCTTCTACCGAAGGCTCAGCAACGAACACTTTCTGGAAACGACGTTCCAGCGCCGCATCTTTCTCGATGTACTGGCGATATTCGTCCAGCGTAGTGGCGCCGACGCAGTGCAGCTCACCACGAGCCAGCGCCGGTTTCAGCATATTACCGGCATCCATCGCGCCGTCGGCTTTCCCCGCACCTACCATCGTATGCAGCTCATCGATAAACAGGATAACGTTGCCTTCCTGTTTCGCCAGATCGTTCAATACGCCTTTCAGACGTTCTTCAAACTCACCGCGGTATTTCGCCCCAGCCACCAGCGCGCCCATATCCAGCGCCAGTACGCGACGGCCTTTTAAACCTTCCGGGACTTCACCATTAATGATTCGCTGCGCCAGCCCTTCGACGATCGCCGTTTTACCGACGCCCGGTTCACCGATTAACACCGGGTTATTTTTGGTACGACGCTGCAGTACCTGAATGGTACGGCGGATTTCTTCATCACGGCCGATAACCGGGTCGAGTTTGCCCTGTTCAGCACGCTCGGTCAGATCGACCGTGTATTTTTTCAATGCCTGACGTTGGTCTTCGGCACCCTGGTCATTCACGCTTTCACCTCCGCGCATCTGTTCAATTGCCTGAGTGATATTGGCGGTGGTAGCGCCTGCCGTTTTTAGCAGGTCGGTCAGTGTGCCACGAGACTCAAGCGCCGCCAGAACGAACAGTTCCGACGAAATAAAGTTATCGCCGCGTTTTTGCGCCAGCTTGTCGCAAAGATTCAGCACACGCATCAGATCCTGCGACGGCTGTACGTCTCCCCCGGTACCTTCTACCTGGGGTAAACGGCTCAGCGCCTGATCGATAGCCGTGCGTAGCTGGCCGGCGTTGATGCCCGCGGACGTTAATAAAGGACGTACCGAGCCCCCTTCCTGATTCAGCAAGGCGCTCATTAAATGAAGAGGTTCGATAAATTGGTTGTCGTGCCCCAGCGCGAGCGACTGGGCATCGGCAAGAGCAAGCTGGAATTTATTGGTAAGACGATCCAGACGCATGACTCCTCCCATAATAGGTCAATTTTGCTACAGGAGATTAAATGAGGTCATCCCTCAATTATTCAAGGTTAAATGACCTAATCGATGAGAAAAAACTGTCTGCCTTCTGGATCGTCTTGATTCTATAGGTTATATCAGCCAGATGAAACTTGCCATACGACCCGTAATACGGTCGCGGCGATAAGAGAAAAAATCATCCTTTTCGCTGAAGGTACAACGGTCGCCGCCGAACACGGCATTCACGCCGACGTTGCCCAGACGCTGGCGTGCCAGCTGATAGATATCGGCGAAATATTTATCGCCTGCGGGATAGAATGCGCTTTCCGCGTTGGCATCTTTCGCCATAAACGCCTCACGCACTTCCGGCCCGACTTCAAACGCCCGCGGGCCAATTGCTGGGCCAAACCAGGCAAGAAGGTTTTCAGGACTATCGTTAAAGCAGGCGACGGTTTCTTCCAGTACGCCATCGCACAGACCGCGCCAACCCGCATGCGCGGCTGCCACTTCGGTCCCCGCGCGGTTGCAGAACAGCACGGGCAGGCAGTCCGCCGTCATCACCGCACACACTGTCCCGGGCGTATTGCTGTAGGAGGCATCTGCACGCTTTGAGGCATAAGGCTCACCGGTGAGGTGCAGCACGTCTTTACCGTGGACCTGCTCCAGCCATACCGGCTTCGACGGCAGTTTGCCCGCCGCAAACATACGCTTGCGGTTCTCTTCAACGTGCTCGAGGTTATCGCCACAGTGGGCGCCGAGATTCAGAGAGTCCCACGCGCCTTCGCTGACGCCGCCGACGCGCGTTGAACTACAGGCGGCCACGCCTTGCGGCAGCGGCCATTCCGGGACAATGATTTTGGTCATAACCAGTCTACGTCATCCTTATGTTCTTCAAAGTCAGCGCGCATCGCAGCGATCAAATCGACCATATCCTGCGGGATAGGCGCATGCCATTCCATTTCAATGCCCGAGATCGGGTGATACAGACGCAGCATGGTCGCATGCAGCGCCTGGCGGTCAAACTTACGCAGAACCGAAATGAACTCATCCGATGCGCCCTTCGGCGGACGCGGACGGCCACCGTAGACCTGATCGCCCACCAGCGGATGGGTGATGTGCGCCATGTGCACGCGGATCTGGTGCGTACGCCCGGTTTCCAGACGCAGCCGCAGACGCGTGTGCACACGGAAGTGTTCCATAATGCGATAGTGCGTCACCGCCGGTTTCCCCATAGGGTGAACCGCCATGTGGGTGCGTTTGGTCGGGTGACGGCTGATCGGTTCCTCAACGGTACCGCCAGCCGTCATGTGACCAATCGCCACCGCTTCATACTCGCGGGTGATTTCGCGCAGCTGCAGCGACTCAACCAGACGCGTTTGCGCCGGAACGGTTTTCGCCACCACCATTAAACCGGTCGTGTCTTTATCCAGACGGTGGACGATGCCCGCACGCGGTACATCGGCAATCGGCGGATAATAGTGCAGCAGCGCATTCAGCACCGTACCGTCCGGGTTACCGGCGCCAGGGTGAACTACCAGGTCGCGCGGCTTGTTGATGACGAGAATATCTTCATCTTCATATACAATATCGAGTGGGATATCCTGCGCTTCAAAGCGGATCTCTTCATCGATTTCCGCATCGATAGCGACGGACTCGCCACCCATGACTTTTTCTTTCGGCTTGTCTGAAACTTTGCCGTTGACCTGAACGCGCTGGTCGAGGATCCACTCTTTTATGCGCGATCGCGAATAATCAGGGAACATTTCGGCCAAAGCCTGATCTAAGCGTTGACCGAGTTGTGACTCGGACACCGTTGCGGTGAGTTGTACTCGTTGTGCCATATACAGCTTCTTCGTTAACGTTGGGTTTTTACGGCTTCGCCGTTTAATATAGTGTGCTATTGTAGCTGGTCTTAATCGGGAACAGGAACTGTGAATATCCCGTATAAACATTTTGAGGAAAGTCAAAACGTCATGACGCGCATGAAATATCTGGTGGCAGCGGCCACGTTGAGCCTGGCTTTGGCGGGGTGCTCTGGTTCAAAGGAAGAGGTTCCTGATAATCCGCCTAATGAAATCTACGCAACTGCTCAGCAAAAGCTGCAGGACGGTAACTGGAAACAGGCAATAACGCAACTGGAAGCGTTGGATAACCGCTATCCGTTCGGGCCATATTCTCAGCAGGTACAGCTGGATCTGATCTATGCATACTACAAAAATGCCGATCTGCCGCTGGCCCAGGCCGCGATTGACCGTTTCATTCGTCTGAATCCGACGCACCCGAACATCGACTACGTCATGTACATGCGCGGCTTAACCAACATGGCGCTGGACGATAGCGCGCTGCAGGGCTTTTTCGGCGTTGACCGCTCCGATCGCGATCCGCAGCATGCCCGTGACGCGTTTAACGACTTCTCGAAGCTGGTGCGCGGCTACCCGAACAGTCAATACGTCACCGACGCCAACAAACGTCTTATCTTCCTGAAAGACCGCCTGGCGAAGTACGAACTTTCCGTTGTTGATTACTACACCGCGCGTGGTGCATGGGTTGCGGTAGTAAACCGCGTCGAAAACATGATGCGTAACTATCCAGATACGCAGGCAACGCGTGACGCCCTGCCGAAGATGGAAAATGCCTATCGCCAAATGCAGATGACGGCGCAGGCGGACAAAGTGGCGAAAATCATCGCCGCCAACAGCAAGACCACCCAGTCCTGATTCGGATCTGTAAAAGTAAAACGGCAGCCCGATGGCTGCCGTTTTTTTATCCATTTTAATGACTTGCTGAAGCGCTTTAGCCTCAAGCCATCCTATCAAATATGGCCGTATTTTCCCGCGCCGACAAGTAAAAAATCACGTCTTCCTGTTCTGACTCACAAAAAGAATGCACTGACAAAAAGTGACAAAATAATGTGATCTTCATCACACATTTTAACCAAATCCGAGGTATGCTGGAATCACCAAGACGGAAAGACAAGAGGTAAAATTTATGACAATGAACATTACCAGTAAACAAATGGAAATTACTCCGGCTATTCGCCAGCATGTCGCAGACCGTCTCGCAAAATTGGATAAATGGCAAACCCACTTAATCAACCCACATATCATTCTGTCTAAAGAGCCACAGGGATTTGTAGCGGACGCCACGATGAATACCCCGAACGGGCATCTGGTCGCCAGTGCGAAACATGAAGATATGTACACCGCCATTAACGAATTGATCAACAAGCTGGAACGGCAGCTCAATAAGGTGCAACACAAAGGGGAAGCCCGTCGTGCCACCACATCGGTGAAAGACGCAAGCTTCGTGGAAGTTGAAGAAGAGTAAACTGTACTTTAATGTGTATCGCCAACGCGCCTTCGGGCGCGTTTTTTATTGACAGAACGAAAACAGAACGAGTACTGTAAAACCTCATCACGCTAAGGATTTAAGCCAACTGTGAAACGTCTACCGTTTTTCTTCGCATTCTTTTTTACCTTCCCCTGATTGGGAGGCGTTTCGTCGTGTGATAAAGAATGCGAAGACGAACAACAAGGCCTCCCACTCCGGGGGGCCTTTTTTATTGATAACAAGAAAGGCAAACATGATGACTTCGGAAAACCCGTTACTGGCGATACGCGATAAAATCAGCGCGCTGGATGAAAAATTAGTGAGCCTGCTGGCCGAGCGACGCGGTCTGGCTATCGAGGTGGGTAAAGCGAAGCTGGCCTCTCACCGACCGGTGCGCGACATTGACCGCGAGCGCGATCTGCTTGAGCGCCTGATTATGCTCGGCAAAACCCACCAGCTCGACGCGCATTATATTACCCGGCTGTTCCAGCTCATCATTGAAGATTCCGTTCTTACCCAACAAACGCTGCTTCAGCAGCATCTGAACAAGATTAACCCCCACTCGGCACGTATCGCGTTCCTTGGCCCGAAAGGCTCCTACTCGCATCTTGCGGCCCGCCAGTATGCCGCTCGCCATTTTGAGCAGTTTATTGAAAGCGGCTGCCTGAAATTTGCCGATATCTTCAATCAGGTCGAAACCGGCCAGGCCGACTATGCGGTGGTGCCAATTGAAAATACCAGCTCCGGCGGCATCAACGACGTCTACGATCTACTACAGCACACCAGTCTGTCGATCGTCGGCGAGATGACGGTACCCATTGACCACTGCGTCCTGACCAACGGCAGCAGCACGCTGGAAACCATTGAAACGGTCTACAGCCATCCGCAGCCGTTCCAGCAGTGCAGCCAGTTCCTGAGCCACTATCCGCAGTGGAAAATTGAATATACCGAGAGCACCTCGGCGGCGATGGAGAAAGTCGCGCAGGCCAACTCACCGACCGTCGCGGCGCTGGGCAGCGAAGCCGGTGGCAAGCTGTATGGTCTGCAGGTGCTTGAACATTGCCAGGCCAACCAGACGCAGAACATTACGCGTTTCCTGGTTCTGGCGCGTAAAGCGGTAAACGTCTCTGACCAGGTGCCGGCGAAAACCACGCTGCTGATTGCAACCGGCCAGCAGGCCGGTGCGCTGGTTGAAGCACTGCTGGTGCTGCGTAACCACAATCTGATCATGACCAAGCTCGAATCGCGTCCGATTCACGGCAACCCGTGGGAAGAGATGTTTTATCTCGACGTCCAGGCGAACCTGGACGCACTGCCCATGCAAAAGGCGCTGAAGGAACTTTCCGGCATTACCCGCTCAATGAAAGTGCTGGGCTGCTATCCCAGCGAAAACGTCGTACCGGTCGATCCGGTCTAACGTTCGATAAACGGCCGCTTCTTCATGCCTGCCACCGCAACCGGCAGGGTGAAGATAGCCCCGGAAAGTGGATATTTTGCCACCTCCTGTGCCGACATATTCTCACGGGTGGTGGTGATAAACAGCGTCCGCATATCCGCGCCGCCGAAACAAACCATAGTTGGGCAACGCACCGGTAGGTGATACTCAGCAAGCTGCTCTCCCGTTGGTGAAAAGCGCGCGACACGCCAGCCGTCAAACATGGCGCTCCAGTAGCATCCTTCTTCATCCATCGCCGCCCCGTCCGGGATCCCCTCACCCTCGCTAAACACGCGAAAAACGTCTCGTACGCCGGGCTCACCGTCCGCATCCAGCGGCGTACGGTAAATGACGCCGTTGGGCGTATCTGAGGTGTACATCCAGCGCTTATCCTCGCTGAATGCCAGACCGTTGGCGCCATGAATATCGCACTGAATCACCTTCGGTTTGAGTTGATTATCGATCCGCATCAGCAGCGCACCGTTATAGTCGCCTGGCCCCCAAAAGGTTCCTGCGTAGAAGCGCCCGTCTCTGTCCGTTCCACCGTCGTTGAACCGCGCAAGCTGGGGGTTACTCGGGTTATCACAGATTTTATGCTGTAGCAGGCCGCGGCTGTCGGCCAGCCAGATAGCGCTGCGCAGCGCGACGATAAAGCCACCTTTTTCCCGCAGCGCGAAGCAGCCAACTTCTTCCGGAAACTGTAAGACCTGATGCATGCCGGTCGCGGGCACATAGCGGTGAATTTCACACTCCATGATATCCGCCCAGTATAGCGCCTGTTCGGCACCGCTCCAGGTTGGGCATTCCGGCAGGTGTCCGGTGTAATCAAACAGCAGGTTTACATCAGCCATTGTCTTTATCCCATAAAAAAAGCCAGAGGATTTCCCCTGGCTTTCAAGTATATACAGTTTTTACTTACTGCCGACTGTCATTCGCCTGGCGTAACAAGACCCGGCTCTCACTCTGGAAACGTTGTGCGTAGTCGCCGAACCAGTGTTCAACCTTACGGAAGCTATCAATAAACGCCTGCTTATCGCCCTGCTCCAGCAGGCCAATCGCCTCACCAAAGCGCTGGTAGTAGCGTTTAATCAGCGCCAGGTTGTTGCCGGACGACATAATAATGTCGGCATACAGCTGCGGATCCTGAGCAAACAGTCGCCCGACCATTGCCAGTTCAAGGCGGTAAATCGGCGAGGAGAGCGCCAGCAGTTGCTCCAACTGAACGTTTTCTTCCGCCAGATGCAGCCCGTACGCAAAGGTAGCAAAGTGACGCAGCGCCTGGATAAACGCCATATTCTGGTCATGCTCAACGGCGCTAATACGGTGCAGACGCGCTCCCCAGACCTGAATCTGCTCCAGGAACCACTGATAGGCCTCTGGCTGGCGGCCATCGCAATAGACCACTACCTGCTTCGCCAGACTGCCGCTGTCCGGGCCAAACATCGGATGCAGCCCGACAACGGGCCCCGAATGCGCCGACAGCATCGCCTGCAACGGCCCGGCTTTTACCGAGGCCAGATCAACCAGAATACAGTCCGCCGGCAGCGGCGGCAGCTTCGCAATCACCTGTTCGGTAATGTGAATAGGGACGCTGACAATCACCATACCGGCATCCGCCACAATGTCCGCCGCACGCGGCCAGTCTTCTTTTTCCAGCGTCCGCACCTGGTAGCCGGAAAGGGTCAGCATCTTTTCAAACAGCTGCCCCATCTGGCCACCGCCGCCAACAATAACCACCGGGCGCAGCGACGGACGCAGCGTTTTGAACCCCTTGTCGTTTTCGCTGGAATAAGACTCACGCATGACGCGACGCAGCACGTCTTCAATCAAATCGGGCGGCACGCCCATCGCCGCCGCCTCTTTGCGGCGCGAAGCCAGCATCGAGGCTTCACGCTCCGGTACGTAAATGGGCAGGCCATACTGACTTTTTACTTCGCCAACTTCGGCCACCAGCGCCATACGCTTCGCCAGCAGGTTCAGCAACGCCTTATCGACTTCATCAATTTGATCGCGTAACGCGGTCAGTTCAGCAACCATACAATCCTCTTACGCCAGACGAGCCGCCAGATGGCCGCGTAAATCCTTGTCGAGTTCACGCAGCAGCGCATCGGTGGTTTCCCAACTGATGCAAGCATCGGTCACCGAGACGCCGTATTGCATCTCACTGCGCGGCTGCTCGGAAGACTGACTGCCTTCGTGAATATTACTTTCAATCATCAGACCAATGATAGAACGATTACCGTCCTTAATCTGCGCGACAACGGATTCCGCCACCGCTGGCTGACGGCGGTAGTCTTTATTGGAATTACCATGGCTGCAATCTACCATTAGCGATGCACGCAGTCCCGCCTGTTCCATCTCTTTTTCGCACTGCGCCACATCTTCCGGGCCGTAGTTCGGTTTTTTACCGCCACGCAGAATCACATGGCCATCCGGGTTACCATGGGTACGCAGCAGGCAGACCTGACCGGCCTGGTTGATGCCCACAAAACGGTGCGGCATTGCCGCCGCGCGCATCGCGTTGATCGCCGTCGCCAGCGAGCCATCTGTGCCATTTTTAAAGCCAACCGGCATCGACAGGCCTGAAGCCATTTCACGGTGAGTCTGCGACTCCGTCGTACGTGCACCAATCGCCGACCAACTGAACAGATCGCCAAGGTACTGCGGGCTGTTCGGATCCAGCGCCTCGGTGGCCAACGGCAGCCCCATGCTCACCAGTTCAACCAAAAGACGACGAGCGATTTTCAGACCGCCTTCCACATCAAACGAGCCATCCATATGCGGATCGTTGATAAGCCCTTTCCAGCCGACGGTGGTACGCGGCTTTTCAAAGTAGACGCGCATCACCAGGTAGAGGCTATCGCTGACCTCTTCCGCCAGTGTTTTAAATCGACGCGCATATTCAATCGCAGCTTCCGGATCGTGAATGGAGCAAGGCCCGCATACCACCAGCAGGCGCGGATCGCGGCCGGCAATAATGTCAGTAATCGTTTTACGTGACTGGGCGATTTGCGCTTCCTGCTCAACGGAGAGCGGGAATTCAGCTTTCAGCTGATCCGGCGTGATCAAAACTTCTTCATCGGCGATATTTACGTTATTCAGCGCGTCTTTTTGCATGATGGCATTACCTGTTATGACTCGTTTGCGATAGTTGTTGCCTCAATGAGGTAGAACCTACAATACCACAGAAAGTAAAGATTTCAATCCAAAATACGTACACTTATATTTACACTTGCAAATTTATTGCCGAAAACAGCCCATAAAATAGTAAACTAATTGTTACACCTCATTGCTATAGGATCGTTATCCGCCGTAAAAAATGGCTCCCACCGCGTTTAACTCCCGACGGTTGCCCGATAGATATCCGCTCCCCCTCGCAGGCCAAAACGCCTACGATGACATTCGACTTAAAGAAAACCTGAAGTTAGCCGATAAATTTAACAATACGGCCAACCATCCCTTATAAATAAGCCTATAGTGAGATCGATGGCCCACAGGAAATGGATAACCCGACATTTATCCATCGCAAAGAATTAGCGGGCGAACCTTTTCCCTTTGCGGCTCACTCACTACGCTGCGCCGGAAGCCGAGGAGATCAACATCGCCACCAGCCGTAATTTATTGCCTTTTGACATGCTGAAATAAATACAACTGTGGGATTTAACCTAAATTTCATCAATCGAATTTCTGACATAATGATGGTTTTAATAAACAATGATCTTCTGCCTACAACTCCCCCGGGTAACACGCTCCAGAGCGGTATGGCGGATTCTCGTGAGAAATTCATTCTTGATAGCTTTGTCCCGACTGATTCTACTGCTGATGCTGCCACTATCGTTGGCCTCGGTAAGCGCCGCTCCGCTGACTGAAACCGATAAATCGGTGCGCTCGATTGTCTCCGGCATCGTCAGCTACACGCGATGGCCGTCACTTTCCGCGCCTCCCAGACTCTGTATCCTGACCTCTTCCCGATATGTCGACGCCCTCAGTATGTCCGGTGGTCTGCCTTATACGGCTGAGCGGGTCGGTAACGCTCAGCAGGCCGTCGCCGCAAAATGCGATGGTATTTACTTTGGCACCGAGTCGCCTGAACAACAGCTTGAATTAATCAACCAATATCGCAACCGACCGTTACTATTAATCTCCGAACATAACCCTGAATGTGCTATTGGCAGCGCGTTTTGTTTAATAATAGAGGACGATGAGGTCCGGTTTTCCGTTAATCTGGATGCACTGTCTCGCAGCGGCGTAAGAGTGAATCCGGATGTATTAATGCTTGCCCGGAATAAAAAGCATGAATAAGGATTTCACCTTCACTCCGCGACCTACGTTTAAAAGAACGCTGCGCCGGATTAACATAATAAGCGTCATCATAACCATGACCTTTATATGGCTTTTGCTGTGCCTCGCGTCGGTGGTGACATTAAAGCAATACGCGCAAAAGAACCTCGAGTTGACCGGTGCGACAATGAGCCATACCCTTGAAGCATCGCTGGTTTTCAACGATCCGCAGGCGGCAAATGACACCCTGGAAACGCTCGGGAAACAGGGGCAGTTTGCGATGGCGGAGGTCTACGATGTGCATAAAAAGCGCTTTGCTCACTGGTCGTGGAACCCTGAAGACAATACCGATACATTGGGCGCGCTGGTCAGTCGCTGGCTGTTTCCGGAACCCATCGCTCAGCCCATCATGCATAACGGCAAGCCAATCGGCGAAATTTATCTGACCGCACGCGACAGCCTGATTGGTCACTTTATCTGGATGTCCTTTGCCGTCCTCACCGGTTGCATACTTTTCGCTTCAGGCATCGCGCTCACGGTTACCCGCTCCCTGCACCACGGGATGGTTGAGGAAATGCAAAATATCACCGATGTCGTACATGATGCGCGCACCAATCGCAACTTCTCCCGTCGCGTCAAGCAGGGTCGAATCGAAGAGTTTCACCGTTTCGGCGAAGACTTCAACAGCCTGCTGGCTGAAATGGAAGAGTGGCAGCTGAAACTGCAGGAAACCAATGCTCAGTTGCTCCGTTCCGCCATGCACGATCCCCTTACGGGTCTGGCGAACCGCGCGGCGTTCGGCAACCGCATAGCGGCGTTAATGAATGATGACGTTGCTAAAACACACTCAGCCCTGCTTTTTCTCGATGGGGACAACTTTAAACACATTAACGATACCTGGGGGCACAACGCAGGCGACTTCGTACTGACAGAAATTGCCAGTCGAATGATTGCGTTCGGCGGTCAGCGTCATCAATCGTACCGCCTTGGCGGCGATGAGTTTGCCATGGTGCTCTCCGGCGTCCATTCAGAACACGACGTTCAACGGATTTGTCACGCGCTGGCACAGCAGTTTACCCGTCCGTTCGATCTGCATAACGGCCAAAATACATCGATGTCTCTCAGCATCGGCTTTGCGCTAGCGTGGGAAAGTACCTCGCTGGAGGTACTACTGGAAAAGGCAGACCGCAATATGTATCAAGCCAAAAATCAGCGGTCTAAGACACTATATTAGAAAGGAAAACGATATGTTAAAGCGATATCTTGCTCCATGCTTACTGGCATCACTGCTGCTGACCGGTTGTCAGACACCGCAGGGCAAATTCACCCCTGAACAGGTCGCAGCGATGCAATCTTATGGCTTTAACGAATTAAATGGCGACTGGTCGCTGGGCCTCTCGGATAAGATTCTGTTCGATAAAAACGAAGCCGGGCTGCGACCTGAAAGTGAAACACAGATCCAGGCCATGGCGTCACGCCTCGCGGCAACCGGTTTAAACCACGCCCGGATGGACGGGCACACAGACAATTACGGCGAAGACCGCTATAACGAAGTCCTGTCGCTGAAACGCGCGAATGTCGTCGCCGATGCCTGGGCAAAAGGCGCTCATATTCCGCGCAGCAATCTCACCACGCGCGGCTTAGGCAAAAAATACCCTGTCGCCAGCAACAGCACCTCGCAAGGGCGCGCTGAAAACCGCCGTGTGGCGGTGGTGATCAGCGCGCCGTAAGGTTACTCGACGGACGATTCGACGAGCGGCATCCGCACAGCCGCTCGCCAGCGTAGCCAGTCAAACAGCATAAACAGCGCCAGACTGATGCCCATAACCGGAAGCGCAAACCCGCATGCTACGGCGAGTAGTAATGTGCCACAGCGGGCCGGTAGCGACAGCGCCCGCCAGCTGTGCGTTAGCGTCAGCAGTGGGTTTGTCTCCGCCTGAGACGGGCGTTTGATCCACCACAGACGATAGCCCATCACAATAGCCACGCACAACGCCAGGCCAAAGGCGATCAGCAGCAGCTGGTTCGGCAAGCCGAACAAGATCCCCATGTGAAAATCCACGCCCCAACGCGTCAACTTAGCCATCAGCGGGAAGTCAGCAAACTGTGTGCTATCGATTATCGCCAGCGACTGCGGATCGATGGCGACCGCATCAACCTGCGTTGGCCAGCGCCGATCGATCTCGGTGACCGTCCAGGCGCGATCGTCACTGCGCGGCGGGCGGATCTCCAGAGACCTTGCGTTGATGCCGCCTCGTTGGGCCACATTGAGGACAGTATCAATACTGTCCCAACCGATCGTCGACTCATGAGCAGCCTTCTCGCCATGATGCCCGCGGTGCTCCGCATGCGGATCCATCGGCATCGGGCTGGCGCCGTGCAGTTGGGTATTAACCTGTGGCGTTAACCAACCTAACGACGCCCGCAGCTTATCGACGTTGCCGCCCGCCCACTGTGACCAGGTTAGCCCGGTGGCTGAAAACAGCAGCATTCCCGCCAGCAGGCACCAGCCAAGGGTAACATGAACGCGGCGGGTATTTTGCAGGCGGTTTTTTATTCGCCGTTTTGGCCGGGTAAAAGCCCACAGCACCACACCTCCCAGTGCCGCGACCCACATCCATGAGGCAGCCAGTTCGCTATAAAGGCGTCCGACATCGCCCAACAGCAGCGAACGATGCGCGTAGTCTATCCACTGACGTAGCGGCAGAATGCCGCTGGTGCCGTAGACCGTCATGTCCCCTTTCACCGCCAGCGTGACCGGGTCGATAAAAATCGCACGGTTTTCTGATGGCTGTAGCGCAGGGTCAGCGAACATCACACGCGTCGTTATACCCGCGTCCAAAGCCGGTCGAACCGCGCTCAGACGCAGCGGTGTATCCAGCGCGCGTTCCGCGACGGCAATTTGTGCTGCAATAGGCTGACGCTCACCCTCGGTGCTGCCGTGCAGCGCCTGGTGATACAGCACGTTTTCGAGCTGAGGCGTAGCCACATACAGCGTGCCGGTCAGGGCCGCAACGAAGATAAAGGGCCCGACAAACAGGCCGATAAAAAAATGCAGGCGGCGCAGCAGGTGCACCCATGCCGCCCGCGAGGTGCAGGTTGTCATACTTTTCCTTTGTTCATGCGAAATGAAGCGTGACGCTGAAGCGTCATTTATCGTTATTAAGCAGGTAAAGCAGACTCTCGCGGCGGCGCGCGGGTATCGGGAAAGAGCCAGGGGAAGAAATGCCAGTGGCTTATCGTTGGCAGGAAGGGAACAACGTTAACGCGCAGCAGTAGCGCGCATAACAGCACGCACAACGCCAGTATCATCCCCGGCACGTGGGTCAACAAAACGCAGTAGCCGCAGGCCTCGCCATGGTCAACGGGCATGTTTTGCGGCACGGAGTGGTGTGCCAGCATAGGCATGCTCATTTCATGGTGCATGCCCGGCATCGCGCTCATCGCCGTTGGCTGGAGCGATATGGAAACCAGCGGTGCAAAAACAATCAGCGCCATAGCAAACAGCGCAAGCCAGGCGGCCCGCCGTTTAAATGCGATGATATGGGTGATTTTGCCGTTCACGCTACCCTCCAGAGAACAAGGGTATTGTAAATGATTTAGCAACCAAATGTTAACGCAAGGTGCGCATGAAGATAAAAAAAGGGCCAGCCTTTCGGCCAGCCCTTTTTAACAGGATGTCGCTTGCGCGAATCTTAGTTAAGACGCTCTTTGATACGAGCAGACTTACCAGTGCGCTCACGCAGGTAGTACAGTTTAGCTTTACGTACAGCACCACGACGTTTAACAGCAATGCTGTCAACTACCGGAGAGTGAGTCTGGAAGACACGCTCAACGCCTTCGCCGTTGGAAATTTTACGAACAGTGAATGCAGAGTGCAGACCGCGGCTACGAATAGCGATAACCACGCCCTCAAATGCCTGCAGACGTTTTTTGGAACCTTCAACAACCCATACTTTCACTTCCACGGTATCACCCGGACGGAAGGAAGGTACGTCCTGCTTCATCTGTTCTTGTTCAAGTTGCTTAATAATGTTGCTCATAATTTAATCTCTTATCCTGGGTAAACTGATATTTGGGGGTCTCAGACCAGCCCATCATGTTTATGTTGCTGTTGTGCGTGTTCCTGTTTGAACTCCGCCAGCAACCTTGCTTGCTCTTCAGTCAGAGCCAGGTTTTCCAGAAGTTCAGGTCTTCTAAGCCAGGAGCGGCCCAGCGACTGCTTCAAACGCCAGCGACGTATCTCAGCATGGTTTCCCGACAGCAGAACCGGCGGTACTTCCATCCCTTCCAACACTTCAGGGCGAGTGTAGTGCGGACAGTCCAGCAACCCATCGGCAAACGAATCTTCGAATGCTGAAGCTTCATGACCCAGTACACCCGGAATAAACCGGGAAACGGAGTCGATCAGCGTCATTGCCGGTAACTCTCCACCGCTGAGAACGTAATCGCCGATAGACCATTCTTCGTCAATCTCGGTCTGAATCACGCGCTCATCGATACCTTCGTAGCGACCGCATACCAGAATCAGCTTTTGATTCGTGGCCAGTTCACTGACGCCCGCTTGATCAAGCTTGCGTCCCTGAGGTGACAGATAAATCACCTTTGCGCCTTCACCTGCCGCGGCTTTTGCTGCATGAATGGCGTCCCGTAAAGGTTGCACCATCATTAACATCCCCGGTCCGCCGCCGTAAGGACGATCGTCCACGGTACGGTGCCGGTCATGCGTGAAGTCACGAGGACTCCAGCTCTGGATGCTCAGCAGGCCATTTTTTACTGCCCGGCCAGTTACCCCGTAATCGGTAATTGCGCGGAACATTTCAGGAAACAGGCTAATTATGCCAATCCACATAGCGCCGTCTTTTACCGTTTATCCGGTGGTTTAAAAACCAGGATCCCAATCTACTTCGATAGTACGAGTAGCGAGATCGACTTTCTTGATAACCTGCCCATCGAGGAACGGAACCAACCGCTCCTTGATACCAAATGCATCTTTCAGGTTTGCCTTAATGACGAGAACGTCATTCGACCCGGTTTCCATCATATCGATGACTTTACCGAGACCGTAGCCTTCCGTAGTCACTACCTGGCAGCCCATCAGGTCTTTCCAGTAATAGCTTCCATCTTCCAGCGCCGGCAGCTGCGAGGAATCCACGATAATTTCGCAGTTCGTCAGCAGATTCGCGGCATCGCGATCGTCAACGCCTTTCAGCTTAATGACGATATCCTGATTGTGGTAGCGCCAGCTTTCCAGCTCAACGGTCTGCCACTGACCCGCCTTCTGGATTAACCAGGGCTGATAGTCAAAAATGCTTTCGGCGTCTTCGGTGGAGGAAAACACTCTGAGCCAACCACGGATACCGTAGGAAGAACCCATTTTCCCCAATACGATCGGATCAACAGGTGCTTGTGCGGTGTGTTGCTTGCTCATCATGACCACCGTGACAGATTAAGCTGCTTTTTTAGCTTCTTTGATCAGCGCAGATACGCGATCAGAGATAGTTGCGCCCTGGCCAACCCAGTGTGCGATACGATCCAGATCCAGGCGGGTGCCTTCTTCCGAACCAGAAGCGATCGGGTTGAAGAAACCAACGCGCTCAATGAAGCGACCGTTACGTGCGTTACGGCTGTCAGTAACAACAACCTGGTAGAACGGACGCTTTTTAGCGCCGTGACGAGCTAAACGAATAGTTACCATAACATCCTCTTGTGTGAATAGAACAACCGGGCCCCATCGAGGGAAGGGGCCCGGTGTCATATTAAAAGCCCGAAAATTTTACTCATTTTTGGGCAAAATGCAATCCGTATTATCTGCCAGGGAATCCCGGGGGCATCATACCCTTCATTCCGCGCATCATTTTCATCATGCCGCCTTTCGACTTCATCTTCTTCATCATGCGCTGCATGTCATCGAACTGCTTCAGTAGACGGTTCACGTCCTGCACCTGCAGGCCACAGCCCTGAGCGATACGACGCTTGCGGGAACCCTTGATGATTTCCGGCTTCGCGCGCTCTTTCAGCGTCATCGAGTTGATGATCGCTTCCATACGCACCAGCACTTTGTCATCCATCTGCGATTTGACGTTGTCAGGAATCTGACCCATGCCCGGCAACTTGCCCATCAGGCTCGCCATGCCGCCCATGTTTTTCATCTGCTTGAGCTGTTCCAGGAAGTCATTCAGGTCGAAACCGTCGCCTTTCTTCAGCTTGGTCGCCAGCTTCTCAGCCTGCGCGCGGTCAACCTTGCTCTCGATATCTTCAATCAGCGACAGTACGTCGCCCATGCCGAGAATACGGGACGCGATACGATCCGGGTGGAACGGCTCCAGCGCTTCGGTTTTTTCACCTACGCCGAGGAACTTGATTGGCTTACCGGTAATGTGGCGAATAGACAACGCCGCCCCGCCGCGTGCATCACCGTCGACCTTGGTCAGCACCACGCCGGTCAGCGGCAGCGCTTCGTTAAAGGCTTTAGCGGTATTCGCCGCATCCTGGCCGGTCATGGCGTCAACGACAAACAGGGTTTCTACTGGCTTAATGGCCGCGTGAACCTGTTTGATTTCGTCCATCATCGCTTCATCAACGTGCAGACGACCGGCGGTATCCACCAGCAGCACGTCGTAGAATTTCAGCTTCGCTTCTTTCAGCGCCGCGTTAACGATGTCGATAGGCTTCTGGCCAACGTCGGACGGGAAGAAGTCCACGCCCACCTGCTCGGCCAGGGTTTCCAGCTGTTTAATCGCCGCCGGGCGATAGACGTCGGCAGAGACCACCAGCACTTTCTTCTTGTGCTTTTCACGCAGGAATTTACCCAGCTTACCGACGCTGGTGGTTTTACCCGCACCCTGCAGGCCCGCCATCAGCACCACGGCCGGCGGCTGCGCGGCCAGGTTGAGCGTCTGGTTCTCTTCGCCCATCGCCGAAACCAGTTCGCTACGGACGATTTTGACGAACTCCTGACCCGGGGTCAGGCTTTTGTTAACTTCATGACCAACCGCTTTCTCTTTTACGCGATTGATAAAATCACGCACTACCGGCAGCGCAACGTCAGCCTCCAGCAGCGCCATGCGCACTTCGCGCAGCGTCTCTTTTACGTTGTCTTCAGTAAGGCGTCCACGGCCACTGATATTGCGCAGCGTGCGCGACAAACGATCGGTTAAATTATCAAACATTGTCTCTCGCCTGGGGTGGAAACGGTGAGTCGCTTGCGCGACCAAAAAACGGAAATTTGCGGGAGTATAACACGACACCGAGCGAGTTGTGAGGCCACGGTTGGCGCTGATATCGCGTAACGTGACATCGCCGCCTTCACATAGCCTGTGCGCCTTGATACAACTCGATGGATTTTGCGTATATACTGCTTCTCTTTCTTCTTTTTGACGACTGCCGACTCTTTATGCCTGTTTTTGCCCTGCTCGCGCTTGTTGCCTACTCCGTCAGCCTGGCGCTGATTATTCCCGGTCTGCTGCAAAAAAACAGCGGCTGGCGGCGTATGGCGATTCTCTCCGCCACCGTCGCGCTGGTATGCCACGCCTTCGCGCTGGAAGCCCGCATTCTGCCGGGCGGTGAAAGCGGGCAAAACCTCAGCCTGTTAAACGTCGGCTCGTTGGTGAGCCTGATGATCTGCACGGTGATGACGATCGTCGCCTCGCGTAACCGCGGCTGGCTGCTGTTGCCTATTGTCTACGCGTTTGCGCTCATCAACCTCGCCTTCGCGACCTTTATGCCCAACGAGTTTATTACCCACCTGGAAGCCACGCCGGGCATGATGGTGCATATTGGGCTCTCGCTGTTCTCCTATGCCACGCTGATCATCGCCGCCCTGTACGCGCTACAGCTGGCGTGGATTGACTACCAGCTCAAAAACAAAAAGCTGGCATTCAGTCATGAAATGCCGCCGTTGATGGTCATTGAACGCAAAATGTTTCACATCACTCAGGTGGGCGTCGTCCTGCTCACCCTGACGCTTTGTACCGGTCTGTTTTACATGCATAACCTGTTCAGCATGGAAAATATCGACAAGGCCGTCCTTTCCATCATCGCCTGGTTCGTCTATATCGTGTTGTTATGGGGCCACTATCATGAAGGGTGGCGAGGCCGCCGGGTAGTCTGGTTTAACGTCGCGGGCGCAGGCATTCTGACGCTCGCCTACTTTGGTAGCCGCGTCATTCAACAATTCGTGAGCTAAGGACTAAGGAATTCTCTTGGAACATATTTCTACCACCACGCTGATCGTGACGCTGATCATCATGGTGGTCATCTCCGCCTATTTCTCCGGCTCTGAAACCGGCATGATGACGCTAAACCGCTATCGGCTGCGCCACCTTGCCAAACAGGGAAACAAACCCGCAAAGCGCGTTGAGAAGCTGCTGCAAAAGCCCGATCGTTTAATCAGCCTCGTGCTGATTGGCAACAACCTCGTCAATATCCTGGCCTCTGCGCTCGGCACCATCGTCGGGATGCGCCTGTACGGCGACCTGGGCGTCGCTATCGCCACCGGGGTGCTGACCTTTGTGGTGCTGGTGTTTGCCGAAGTGCTGCCGAAAACTATTGCCGCACTCTACCCTGAGAAAGTCGCCTACCCCAGCAGCTTCCTGCTGGCACCGCTTCAGATACTGATGATGCCGCTGGTGTGGTTCCTGAACCTGATTACCCGCATTCTGATGCGCATGATGGGCATCAAAACCGATATCACCATCAGCAGTTCGCTCAGCAAAGACGAGCTGCGCACCATCGTGTACGAGTCGCGCTCGCAGATCTCCCGCCGCAATCAGGACATGCTGCTGTCGGTGCTGGACCTGGAAAAAGTCAGCGTTGACGACATCATGGTGCCGCGCAATGAGATCGTCGGCATCAACATCAACGACGACTGGAAATCCATTGTGCGCCAGCTGACGCACTCGCCGCACGGCCGCATCGTGTTGTATCGCGACTCGCTGGATGATGCCATCAGCATGCTGCGCGTGCGCGAAGCCTACCGGCTGATGACCGAGAAAAAAGAGTTCACCAAAGAGGTGATGCTGCGCGCCGCCGATGAGATTTACTTCGTCCCGGAGGGTACCCCGCTGAGTACTCAGTTGGTTAAATTCCAACGTAATAAAAAGAAAGTGGGCCTGGTGGTCGACGAATATGGCGATATTCAGGGGCTGGTGACGGTTGAGGATATTCTGGAGGAGATCGTTGGCGACTTTACCACCTCGATGTCTCCTTCGCTCGCCGAAGAGGTTAACCCGCAAAACGACGGCTCGGTGATTATCGATGGCGGCGCCAACGTACGCGAACTCAATAAAGCCTTCAACTGGCATCTGCCGGAAGACGAAGCGCGTACGATGAACGGAATGATTGTCGAAGCGCTGGAAGAGATCCCTGCGGCAGGCACGCGGGTGCGTATCGCCCACTATGATATTGATATTCTCGACGTGCAGGATAACGTGATTAAGCAGGTTCAGGTGAACCCGATAAGACCGCTGCGCGACAGCGTCGCGGAATAAGACGCACCCTCTCCCCTGGCGGGGAGAGGGTTAAAACAACGTCAGGCCTTCGCCTTCGCGACGGACACCATCGCCGCACGAATGGTTCGGCCGTTCAGGGTATACCCCTTCTGCATCACCATCAGCACGTTGCCAGCGGCAACGTCATCGGACTCAACCATCGCAATGGCCTGGTGTACGTTCGGGTCCATCGGCACATCGATATCCGCAACCACCTGCACGCCAAACTTCGCCACCACATCCAGCATCGACTTACGGGTCAGTTCGATCCCTTCGACCATTGCCGCCATGGTTTCGTTGTCTTTGTTCGCCACTTCCAGCGCGCGGTCCAGGCTATCCAGCACCGGCAACAGTTCGTTGACGAATTTTTCCAGCGCAAACTTATGCGCCTTCTCAACGTCAATCTCAGTACGACGACGCAGGTTTTCCATCTCAGCCTTCACGCGCAGCACGCTTTCACGCTCGCGGGTTTCAGCTTCCGCTAACTGCGATTCAAGGTTCGCAATTTTTTCATCGCGCGGATCCACCTGTTCAGCAGAAGCGTTTGGTTCAACCGCCTCAACTTCTTCGTGCTGTTCCATGATAATTTCTTCCGGGGATTGCCCCTCAGGCGTTTTCTGTTCTTTACTACTCATGAATTTCTCCGCGTTTTTTCGCAATCATCTCGCTAACCTGGATTATTATGGGGATCTGATTCCGGGTTTCAAGGGAAGCTCTCACATTGTCACCAATCTTCGGCACAAGGACATTCAGAAAATGAACAATCATTTCAAGTGTATCGGTATTGTAGGACACCCCCGTCACCCGACGGCCCTGACGACACATGAAATGCTCTATCGCTGGCTGAGTACCAAAGGCCTCGATGTGATTGTCGAACGCCAGATTGCCCAGGAGCTCAAGCTGGACAATGTGAAAACCGGCACGCTGGCAGAAATTGGTCAGAAAGCGGACCTGGCGGTGGTGGTGGGCGGCGACGGCAACATGCTCGGCGCAGCGCGTACGCTGGCCCGCTACGACATCAGCGTCATCGGCATTAACCGTGGCAACCTTGGTTTTCTTACCGACCTCGATCCGGACAATGCCCATCAGCAGCTTGCCGACGTGCTGGACGGCAACTACATCGCCGAAAAACGCTTTCTGCTGGAGGCGCAGGTCTGCCAGCAAAATTGCCAGAAACGCATCAGTACCGCCATCAATGAAGTGGTGCTGCACCCGGGCAAAGTGGCGCACATGATTGAATTTGAAGTCTACATTGATGAGACTTTCGCTTTCTCACAGCGCTCCGATGGCCTGATAATCTCCACGCCGACCGGTTCTACCGCTTATTCGCTCTCTGCCGGAGGCCCGATTCTCACGCCGTCGCTGGACGCCATCACGCTGGTCCCCATGTTCCCACACACGCTCTCGGCGCGCCCGCTGGTGATCAACGGCGACAGTACCATTCGCCTGCGCTTCTCGCACCGCCGTAGCGATCTGGAGATCAGCTGTGACAGCCAGATAGCCCTGCCTATCCAGGAAGGTGAAGATGTGCTGATTCGCCGCTGCGATTATCACCTGAATCTGATTCACCCCAAAGACTATAGCTATTTCAACACATTAAGCACCAAGCTCGGCTGGTCAAAAAAATTGTTCTAATTTTACCGCCACCTCTTTACTGGATAAAAAACCAGTCTATACTGTATGAAAACACAGTTATGGGTTTTCATACAGGAAAGCGGCTATGTTGGCACAACTGACCATCAGCAATTTTGCAATCGTTCGTGAACTTGAAATCGACTTCAACAGCGGCATGACGGCCATCACCGGGGAAACCGGTGCCGGTAAATCTATTGCAATTGATGCCCTCGGCCTGTGCCTGGGCGGCCGCGCAGAGGCCGATATGGTACGCGCCGGTGCCAGCCGTGCCGACCTATGCGCACGCTTCGCCCTAAAAGATACGCCTGCCGCCCTGCGCTGGTTAGAAGAAAACCAGCTGGAAGACGGCCGCGAGTGCCTGCTCCGCCGCGTCATCAGCAGCGACGGTCGCTCGCGCGGCTTTATTAACGGTACCGCGGTGCCGCTCTCGCAGCTACGGGAGCTGGGCCAGCTGTTGATTCAAATCCACGGTCAGCATGCGCACCAGCAGTTGGTCAAACCCGAACATCAAAAGCATCTGCTCGACGCCTACGCCGGCGAGTCCGAACTGGCTCGCCAAATGGCGGAGCACTACCGTCAGTGGAACCAAAGCTGCCGTGACCTTGCCACCCATCAGCAGCAAAGTCAGGAACGAACCGCCCGCGCAGAGCTGCTGCAGTACCAGTTGAAAGAGCTTATCGAGTTCAATCCGCAGCCGGGTGAATACGAACAGATCGATGAAGAATACAAACGCCTTGCCAACAGCGGGCAACTTATCGCAACCAGCCAGCACGCGTTGGCTATTCTGGCCGACGGCGAAGAGGTCAATCTGCAAAGCCAGCTTTATACCGCGCGTCAGTTAGCCGGAGAGCTCGCCAGCATGGACGGTAAACTGTCCGGCGTACTGTCCATGCTGGAAGAAGCCGCAATTCAGCTGAGCGAGGCCAGCGATGAACTGCGTCATTACTGCGACCGTCTGGATCTCGACCCTAATCGCCTGTTTGAGCTTGAGCAGCGGCTGTCTAAGCAGATTTCGCTTGCGCGGAAACATCAAATCGCGCCGGAAGCCTTGCCGGAATACTACCAGTCATTACTTGATGAGCAGCAACAGCTGGACGATCAAAGCGACTCGCTGGAGACGCTGAAACTCGCGGTCTCGCGCTATCACGATCTGGCGCTGGAAACCGCACGTCAGCTGCACGATCAGCGACAGGCAAGCGCTCAGGAGCTGGCACAGCTGATTACCGACAGCATGCACATGCTCTCCATGCCGCACGGCGTCTTTGATATCGACGTTAGCTTTGAAGAACAGCACCTGACGGCTGAAGGCGCTGACCGTATTGAGTTTCGCGTCACGACCAACCCGGGCCAGCCGCTGCAGGCCATTGCGAAAGTGGCGTCCGGCGGTGAACTGTCACGCATTGCGCTGGCCATTCAGGTCATCACGGCGCGTAAAATGGAAACCCCGGCGCTGATTTTTGATGAAGTGGACGTCGGCATCAGCGGCCCGACGGCGGCAGTTGTGGGCAAACTGCTGCGCCAGTTGGGTGAATCAACGCAGGTGATGTGCGTTACCCACCTGCCGCAGGTGGCTGGCTGCGGTCATCACCACTTCTACGTCAGCAAAGAAACCGACGGCGCCATGACTGAAACGCACATGCAGCCGCTGGACAAACGCGCGCGCCTGCAAGAGCTGGCACGCCTGTTAGGCGGCAGTGAAGTCACGCGGAATACGCTGGCGAATGCGAAAGAGTTGCTGGCCGCATAAACTTTTTGGATTTCTTACAGTCTGAGTTCACAATAAAAACGCCGTCAGACCTGATATCAAAGGTTTCCAACTTACCTCAGGTCTATTATCATCGGCACATGACATATGAGCCGCGTACTGCTCGGGCCCGAAAAGGAATCAAATCACTATGCGCTGTAAAACGCTGACTGCTGCCGCAGCGGTTCTTCTGATGATGACTGCAGGCTGTTCCACTCTGGAGCGAGTGGTTTACCGTCCTGATATTAGTCAGGGGAACTACCTGGCACCTAACGATGTAGCCAAAATCCATACGGGTATGACCCAGCAACAGGTAGCCTACACCTTAGGTACCCCGATGATGACCGACCCGTTCGGCACCAACACCTGGTTCTACGTGTTCCGCCAGCAGCCAGGCCATGAAGCCGCGACCCAGCAAACGCTGACGCTGACCTTCAACAGCAGCGGCGTGTTGACCAATATCGACAACAAGCCAGCGCTGACCAAATAAGCTAGCCTGTAATGACAAAAAAGCGCTCACTGAGCGCTTTTTTATTGTCCATTCGTTAGCGGCGGCTATCCCTTTTTCTGTGCTGATTTCTCGGCACGCTGGCGACGCAGCTCTTTCGGGTCGGCAATCAGCGGGCGATAAATCTCAACCCGGTCGCCGTCATGAACTTCGTCCTGCAGCTTCACCGGGCGACTATAAATACCCACCTTATTTTTGCTCAGGTCGATATCATCACGCAGCGCCAGCAGCCCGCTGGCTTGAATAGCGTGTTCTACCGTCGCCCCTTCATCGAGCATCACGCGCTGCAGATACTGCTTTTGCGGCAGCGCATAGGCCACTTCAACGGCTATTTTACCCGACACGGTAAACCTCTCTCGCGCGCATCGTAAACGCTTGCACCATGTTCAGCGCCAGCTCTTTAAAGATGCGACCAAACGCCAGCTCTATCAGTTTGTTGGTGAACTCAAAATCGAGCTGAAACTCAATCTTGCAGGCGTCAGCACTTAACGGCGTAAACTTCCAGCCGCCGATCAACGTCTTAAACGGCCCATCGACCAGATGCATCAGGATGCTTTGGTTATCGGTTAACGTATTGCGCGTGGTAAAGGTCTTACTGATGCCAGCCTTTGAGACATCGACCGCCGCCGTCATCTGCGTAGGACCAGACTCCAGAACGCGGCTGCCGGTACAACCAGGCAGGAAATCCGGGTAGGCATTCACATCATTCACCAGTTGATACATTTGCTCTGCGCTGTAGGGCACCAGCGCAGTACGGCTAATCTGAGGCATAGCAATTTCCATGATCAAACACGGCGTAAATAGTATCATTTATCTCCGGTTAAAAAAAACGGACGCGGGCTATATCGTGCTAAGATAGCGTATTGCGCCTCGCGGGAGCTTGAGGCTATGTTTATCAGATTAGCGATAACTTCAGGATATTATGACAAAGAAAAAAGCACACAAACCTGGATCGGCCACCATTGCGCTGAATAAACGCGCCCGCCACGAATACTTTATCGAAGAAGAAATTGAGGCGGGTCTCGCCCTCCAGGGTTGGGAAGTTAAATCTCTGCGCGCAGGTAAAGCCAACATCGGCGACAGCTACGTCATTCTGAAAGATGGCGAAGCTTTCCTGTTCGGTGCCAACTTCACGCCGATGGCCGTGGCCTCCACCCACTACGTCTGCGATCCCACGCGTACCCGTAAACTGCTGCTTAACCAACGTGAGCTGGATAACCTGTACGGCCGCATCAACCGTGAAGGCTATACCGTCGTCGCCCTCTCCCTGTACTGGAAGAACGCCTGGTGTAAAGTCAAAATCGGCGTGGCGAAAGGGAAGAAACAGCACGACAAGCGTTCCGATCTGAAGGATCGTGAATGGCAGCTGGATAAAGCTCGCATTATGAAACATGCCGGGCGCTAGGCCATAGGCCATTTCTATAACCCCGATATTCTCCAGCAGCAGCAGAGAGTATCGGGTTATCGGTTCTTGCCGTGGGGGGAAACCGTCAGTTATTTTCTCACTGACCGATGTTTATCCTTATTTGAAAAATAAAAATAACCTCTGTTTATTATTCATATCATCAATAATGAATAATATCTTTAACCCGTAGTTTGCTGAATATTTAAATAATCATGATATAGCATATATCATATTTCAAATGGCTTATATAAACATTACCCAATCAGGCCATTTCTTCATTAAAAAGCAATTCAGACATTTCCTAAGACAGCAATTAAAACATAAATACCCACAATGATTCAGCAAGTACTGTCGCATGCCATTAGCGCATGATTTAATATAAAAGCAGCGTGAATCAAGAGATTGATTACCTTCAACGCTTTCGCAAGCATCGTTTAACCTTGCTGTATTCAATGAAAAAAAAGCGCAATTCATCATCTATTAACCATAGTTAAGTAATGCTTAATTTGTGATATGCGTTATTTTTAAGCTATACCGTAATCAACGGATAATTTAAAAACCATGGATGAACGCACAGCAATCGTCGTTATAAAAACAACGGCAACCTAAATCAAATTTCAATTTGAGAATTATCTTAAAAACCCGTTCTGCAAGCGGGGCGGGATATTTTTGTCTGAAAGCCAGAAAACATTTATGCATTAACCAAAAAGTGATTTTAAAAACGACAGGCACTATCAGTTGATACCTCACTGAATGGAGTGAACCTATGGGCACCGTATCCGTCATTTCAAAATTGACCGCTGTCGCCAGCAACGTTGATGGCAACGTTATCACCCTCACTTCACCTTCCATCGTGAAGCTACATCTGGATAGGTCCGATATCGCCTCCATGAAGCAGGTAAACCACGATCTGGTGATTACCCGACACTCTGGCGAAACGATCACCATTAAAAATTTCTACGCGGCCACTGGCGCCGATGCAAACCAACTGGTGCTTGAGGATGGCCAGGGGGCGCTATGGTGGGTTCAGGATACGAATGGAGCCGTTCATTTCGAGCACCTTGATAACATTGATGCACTGTTAGCCCTTTCAGGAACTCAACATGAAGGGGCCGCCGTTTGGCCGTGGGTGCTGGGCGGTCTGGGTGCAGCAGCCGGTATCGGGCTGGCTGCCGGTGGCGGTGGCGGCGGTGGCGGTAACTCAAGCGGTGCAAGTACCGGCTCGTCGACCAATAGCAACGGCAACAACGGCGGTACCAGTAACAATAATAGTGGCGCTGGCGATAATGGCGGCACCAGTAATAATAGTGGTGGTAATGATAATAGCCTGAATAACACCGGCACCCCGCCAGCGGCTCCGGCTATTGTCAGCGTAACCGAGAGCGATAAGCCAACAACGCCGATGGTCACCAGCGGTGTCGCAACTAACGATAGCCACCTGCAAATTAACGGTACCTCCGTTGCAAATGCCAAAATCATTATTTACAGCAACGGTACGGCTATCGGCAGCACTACCGCCGACGCCAACGGTAACTGGTCCTATCGTCCGGCAGACGGAACCTTTAAAGACGGGCAATACCAAATCACCGCCACCGCATCGGTGCTCGGCCAGGAAAGTAAAGAATCCGGCACCTTTGTACTGGTGCTGGATATGAGCGCGCCGGACGCCCCGCACAACCTGCAAATCTCTGCCGACGGCCTGCATCTCAGCGGCATTGGCGAAGTGGGCAGCACCATTACCATCACATCAGACTCCGGCAAAGTGCTCGGTACCGTCGTCGTTACCGACAGCAGCGGGGCGTTTACCGTCGATCTGAGCAGCAAACAGCTGAACGGCGAAACGCTGGACGCTTACGCGACCGATAAAGCAGGCAACACCAGCCTTCCCGGGATTATCGTGGCTCCGGACACCACGCCGCCGGACGCGCCTGTTCTGTACAGCCTCTCCGTTGACGGAACGCACCTTTATGGCCAGGCCGAAATCGGCAGCACGGTTACCGTCACCGACGGTCACGGCACGCCCATTGGTTCTGTGAAGGTCACGTCTAACGACGGCAGCTTTACGATCGATCTGAATCCGGCACAGCTCGCTGGTGATTTATTGACCGCGGTTGCCAAAGACGCGGCCAATAATATCAGCCTGCCGTCAACGATCCTGTCCACCGACTTAACCCCGCCGACCGCACCGGACCAACTCCAGATTGCCGACAACGGCGCCACGCTCAGCGGCCATGCGGAGGCCGGTAGCCTGGTGATTATCACCGGGCCAGATACCCACGAAATCGGCCGCGGCTACGCGGATGAATCAGGTCATTTCAGCATCGCACTGCAGCCGCAGCAAATTAACGGCGAGCTGCTGAGCGTCACCGCCACCGACGCCTCGCACAACCAGAGCCTGCCGGCAACGATCGCCGCGCCGGACATCACTCCGCCAGCTCAACCCGTCATTACCGCGCTGGTTAACGATGCCGAGGCGCTGATTGATAAATTAACCAATGACGCCACGCCAAAACTGACCGGTACCGCCGAAGCCCATGCGACGGTCAAAATCTACGATAATACCAACACCTACCTCGGCTATACCCAAGCAGATGGTCAGGGCCACTGGAGCTTCACGGCGAACGGCAATCTGCCCAATGGCGGCCATGTATTCACCGCCGTCGCCGTCGATGGCGCGGGCAATCTCAGTATACCTTCGGCCCCGGTGAGCGTCGTTATCGACACGATCCCGCCGACAACGCCAGCGATCATTCAGCTCAACGACGCGGTTTCCCCGGCCGTTGGTGCCGTACTCAATAACGGAGCAACCAACGATCCGGCCGCGAAGCTCACCGGCAGCGGCGAAAGCGGCTCCACCGTACATATCTCGCTGAATGGAACCGAGGTGGGTACCGCACTGGTCGATCAAAACGGCGTCTGGTCATATACCCTCAGCGCCATGCAAAGCGATAAAACTTACGTTGTAACGGCGACGGCAACCGATGCGGCTGGCAACACCAGCGGTATCTCCAACAGTTTTACCTTTACCTTCGATAACACGCCGCCAGCAGCGCCGGTCATCACCAGCGTCACCGACGATGTCGGGCTGTATCAGGGAACGATTAATCCGCTGAAGCCCATCACCGATGATACCAAACCCACGCTGAACGGCACCGCCGAAAAAGGTGCCGTCAGCGTCAGTATCTATGAGGGTTCCCGCTATCTCGGCAGCGCAACGGTTGATAGCACAACCCACACCTGGAGTTTTACCTTAGACGTACCGCTCACTAACGGTGACCATACCCTCAGCGTCTTCGCCGTCGATGCGGCCGGTAATGTCAGCACCACCTCCGCAGACTTTACGCTGAACGTCGATACGATTGCGCCAACCGCGCCTTTGTTCACGGTGACGGATGATTCAAGTGGTATTGGCCTGCCGCTGATTACGGGCCAGGTGACCAAAGATACGACCCCGACGCTCAACGGTATCGCGGAGGCGGGTTCGACGGTCGATATCTATGACAACGGTAACAAAATTGGCACGATTAACGTGGATAGCAGTCTCATATGGTCATTTAGCCCGACGCTGAGCGCGGGTTCCCATACGCTGACCGCTACCGCTACCGATGCTGCGGGCAACATCAGCAACGCCGCCGGGCCGTTTAACCTGTATGTCCAGAGCCCGACCGCCACCGGGCCGGTCATCGTGGCAATTATCGACGATACGCCCCTCAATATCGGCAGCCTGGGTGATAATCAGGTGACGAACGACACGACCCCGCTCCTGACCGGCCTCGGCACTGCGGGGCAGTACGTCACCATCTACGTCGACGGCAAGGTAGTTGGCTCGGTGTTAGTCGGTCTCGACGGCCAGTGGAGCTACGAGCTCTCGCTGAGCGAAGGTGCACACACCTTTTACGTCACTGAGCCGGACTTTGTCGACCCAAGTCCTCTCTTCCATACCACCATCGATATCACGCCGCCGGCGGTTTCAACGTTAGTGATCACCGACAACACCGGTGTCCTGAAAGGGCCGATTCTTAACGGTACCGTCACCGATGAAACACACCCCACCATCAGCGGTAAGACGGAGGCCGGTGCGCAGGTTATCATCTATGACAACCTCCTCGAACTGGGCCGCGTTACCGCCGACAGCAACGGAAACTGGTCATTTACGCCGGATAGCACCTACGCCGCCGGGTTGTTCCACAGCGTGTACGTCACCGCCACGGATGCCGCAGGCAATACCAGTACATCGCTACCGATCGCCTATACAGTCCTCACGGTTCAGCCGCTGGCGCCGACAATTTTGACCGCAGATGACGACGTCGGAACCCTCCAGAATGTGCTCTATAACGGCAGCGCTACCGACGATAGTCGCCCTCTGCTGCACGGCACAAGCTTCGAAAGCAATGCCACGATCGCCATTTACGATAACGGTATCTTTGTTACGAATGTAATGACCACGATATTCGGTACCTGGAGCTGGCAGCCGTCCACCCCGCTGAAAGATGGCCCACACAGCTTCACTGCCACGGTCACCAACGACATTGGGGTAACCAGCGTAGCGTCCGGCTCATTCACCCTAACCATCGATACCGTTGCGCCGTCCGCACCGATTATTCTGCAGGCCAGCGACGGCAGCACGCCTATCGTCGGCATCCCAACCAATAAACCCAATCTGACGCTCAGCGGTACCGGGGAGGCTGGCGCCAAAATTATCATCTACGACAACGTGACCCACTCCGCCATAGGGACAACCACAGTCAACGCCGACAACAGCTGGAGCGTCTCCTTGACGGGGCTGTCCGACAACACCCATACGCTGACGGCAACGGCGACTGACGCGGCAGGCAATACCAGTGCGATATCATCGCCGTTCACCGTCGTCGTCGATACCGTACCGCCGCTGTCGCCGCTTATTCTCACGGTGCACGACGATGTTGGCCCGCTGCAAAGCGACCTGGCGCAAAATCAGATCACCGACGATAACCGCCCTACGCTTACCGGTACGGCAGAGCCGGGGGCAACCGTCACCATTTATGACGGCAACAAATCGATTGGCCAGGTGAAAGCGGACGCCTTAACCGGCGTGTGGTCCTTTACCCCAACCACCGCGCTGGCAGATGGCTCCCACACCTTAACCGCGAAAGCGACCGATGCCGCAGGCAACACGGGATTAGCCTCTAACTCGTTCACCGTCGTGGTCGATACCGCGGCCCCCAACGCGCCGGTCATCACGACCATTCTGGACGATACGTTGCCGCAGGTCGGTAACGTAGCGGATCAGGGGGCCACCAACGACGTCATTCCGGTGCTCTCCGGTACAGCGGAAAAAAATACGCTCGTTGAGATTTTCGACAACGGCAAAAGTATTGGCACAACCACCGCCGACGGCTCCGGTAACTGGACATTTACGCCGCTCGTGCCGCTGCTCACCGGTACTCACGTGTTAACGGCGAAAGCCACCGATGCGGCTGGCAACGTGAGCGGCAGCTCTTCCAGCCGTACGCTAACCGTCGATTTGATCGCGCCGGATGCGCCAAAAGATCTCAGCGTCAACCTGGCAGGCAACATCCTTTCAGGAAGCGCCGAAGCTGGCAGTAAAGTCACCGTGGTGAGCGCCACCGGCGTCGTATTAGGCACCGGCACCGCCGACGCCACGGGCAAATTCAACATCACGCTCTCTCCGACGCAATCTAACGGAGAAAAACTGAGCGCCTACGCGACCGATGCGGCGGGTAACCAAGGGTTGCCGACCGACGTTTATGCACAGTTCAGCACCCTACCGGGCGCGCCGGTGATTAGCACCATCATCGATGATTTTGGCAGCATTCAGGGCAGTATCGGCAACGGTAAAACAACCGACGATACCCTACCGACCCTCAACGGCACCGCCCAGGCGCGCGCCAGCGTCAACATCTATGACAACGGGAAACTGCTCGCCACCGTTACCGCAGACAACAACGGCGTCTGGCAGTATCAGACCACCACCGCGCTGGTAGAAGGCCCCCATATCTTTACCGCCACGGCGACCAACAGCACCGGCACCGGTCTGGCATCTGCAGCAATAACCATCATCGTCGATACCACCGCCCCCGCAGCACCGGATGCGCAGGTCAGCGCCGACGGCTATAGCATCAGTAACCCAACGGGCACCCATACGGAAGCCAATGCGACCATCACCATCACGCTGCCTAACGGGAGCAAACTGACGGTGACGGCCGATGCCAGCGGCAACTGGTCCACCCTGCTGCCTTCACGGCTGGTGAGCGGCGAAACCCTTATCGTCAGCGCCACCGACGCGGCGGGGAATAAATCAGCGAATACCACGATCCACGCCCCCACGCTGCCGATCGCCGCTAACGATGACATCATCAACCTGACCGACATTACCACCAATGCCGTGGTCACCGTCAAACAGGCCAGCGGCTACGGCGCGCAGCTGATTAACGCGCTCGGCAACACCATTACCGTGCTGGCGGATAAAGTGGCGAAGGCAGAATTCACCGTCGACGCCAATAACACCGGCAGCGCCACCATCAATGCTATTGCGACCGGCACCGTCCTTTCACTGCTCAGCTCGCAGCTGATTGTGGTGCAGGTGTTTGATACCAATCTTCAGGCGTGGACAACCATTGTCGACTCCTCCCAGGCACAGTTCGCCAATCTGCTGACCCTCGGCGCCAGCGGTATATCTCTGCAAATGGACGGGCTAGCGGCGGGTAACTACCGGGTACTGAGCTACAACACCAGCATTCTGGCCGTTGGCGCCTATACCGGCATTAACGTCACGCTGACCGAAACCACCCCGGGAGTACTGACGGAAACGACGCCGCATCAGGGCAATCTGCTTACCGAAGGCAACGACGTCGCGCCAATTGGTACCGTCGTCTCGGCGATTACCCTCAACGGCGTATCCACCCCTGTCACCGCCGACCCGGCCGGAACGACCATTAACGGGAAGTACGGTAAGCTGGTGATTAACGCCAGCGGCGACTACACCTATACCCTTTATCCCACCACCACGGCGACGGCCCTCGGGCATTCCGACAGCTTTACCTACACCATCGTGCAGGGGGGCGTCAGCAGCTCCGCCAACCTGGTGATTACCCTGGGTGCTGGCAGTACCAGCGCGCTCACCGCGGTGGATGACAGCGTCAGCATGATTTACAACACCCAGGTCAACGCGGCAACGGCGGCTACGCTGCCTGCCAGCCAGACGAGCTATACGATCGTCAGCCTGGGTCTGGGAGACGTCATCTCCGTCGGCCTGCTGAAAGATATGCGTAACCCCACGCTGCTGAGCGTGGCCGAAGGTACCGACCGCGTCATCACTCTGCAAAGCTCTGCGGGCGGCGTGATGATCGGCGCGACCTTTGACCTCTATGTTTACCGCCTGAACGTGGTCACGCAGCAGTACGAGCTGTTCCAGTCAAAAACCAACTGGCTCATCGTGCCGCTGCTGGGGGGAAAATCGGACGCCACCACCCTGACGCTGCCGGGAGGCGAGTACCTGATTGTGATGAACTCCGCGCAGGGGCTGAACCTGCTGGGCGGCTACACCATCACTTACCTGGCGGACTACACCTATCGCGTCGATAGCCTTAGCGCGGCCGCCAGCGGCAACGTTCTGAGCAACGATGCCGGCATCGCCGCCACCGGCGCCCACGTCACCCAGGTCAACGGCGTCACCGTTGCCGGCAGCGGGACGACATCGATCGTCGGCAAATTCGGTACGCTGGTGATTGATGCCAACGGTAACTATACCTACACGCTGAAAAGCGGGGTCAGCGCAGGCAGCATTACCTCGCCGGACAGCTTTATCTACACCATCACCGCGCAAAACGGGACACAGGCCTCCGCGACGCTGAATATTCAACCTAGCGCACACGCGCTTGATGCGGTAGATGACGTCAGCAGCGCCATGTCGCTCAGCACCACGCAGGTCACGACCGCCGGGGCCAGCCTCATCGGCGCGGCCACCACGCTGGCAAAATCGACGTCGCACCTGGAAACCGATACCACCTTTACGGTGGCCGCCGGAACGGCGCTGAAGGCGGTGTCTATCAGCTTCAGCGTTGCCTCAAGCGTCGCCATCAGCAGCCTGGCGCTGAAATGGGTGCTGTATGAAGATGGCGTCCAGGTCGCCACTAACAGCGTCGCGAAAGGGGCGTTAACGCTGTTCAATAATGTGAATACGCTGAGCCTAAGCGGGTTGGAACTGAGCGCTGGCCATACCTATACCCTGCACCTGATTGCCGATATGGGCATTCCACAACTGGGCGCCATTACCATCACGCCGTCGTTCGTCGGCACCTCGTACGATCTGGACAACTTCCTGATCACCGGCAGCCACAACGTGACGGGGAATATTTACGACGGCAGCGACGCCGCTGGGGCGATGGACCAGCTCTCCGGCTCGCACACCACATTAACCATTAGCGGCTTCAACGGTAGCGTCGCCACCCTGACGCCGCTGCTCAACGCCACCACCACTAACCCGCTCAGCAGCCTGACCAGCGCGACCATTACCGGGCATTACGGTACGCTGACCGTCAATATTGACGGGTCGTACTCCTATACCCTGAACAGTAACGTGCACCCGTCCGACATCGTCAATAAAGAGGTGTTCACCTATACGCTGAACGATCAAAACGGCCACACCGATACCGCCACCTTAACCATTAACATGAATCCGCTGTTCACCAGCACTAACCAGTCGGACGTGATTATCGGCTCTGCTTACGGCGATACGCTGATTTATAACCTGCTGAACAGCACCGATGCTATCGGTGGTAACGGCGTGGATCACTGGAGCAACTTCTCGCTCGCTCAGGGGGACAAAATTGACATTCACAGCCTGCTGGTTGGCTGGGACGGCCAGTCGTCATCATTAGGCAATTTCCTGACGGTAACCGACACAGGAAAAGGGACGGTGATCTCAATTGACAGAGATGGCGCCAGCGGAACGAAATATTCTTCTACAGATTTGCTGGTTCTTGACGATGTACACAATATCAAGCTTAGCGATCTCGTCGAACAGAACCATATTGTTGTCGGATAAGTCATCGGCAAACGCCGGGCGCGGCCACGCCCGGCGTTAAACAATAGGGAACTGTGCCGTTTTTATAAGGATCCATAATGAGCATTAAAATACCCGTCAGTTGGGGTCTACTCTGTGCCTTATATTCCGCTCCGCTTCTGGCGCAAAACGCCGCATTGCCGATTTCCCCGCAAGGACTGCAAGACCAGCAGGAACTCCCCGCGCTCGACGGCGCACGCGCGCTGCCGCTAAACGATGCCATTCCCGGCGTCCTCACGCTGAACGACGCGGTAAGCCGAGCCGTCAGCTGGCACCCTTCCATCAGCGAAGCCATCGGTAAGCTAGCCAGCCAGAACGCGCAGGTCGATGTCGCCAAATCGAAATACTATCCGCAGGTCAGCGCGGGGATGAACAACGGCTACACCAACACCTATCTTGATCACGGCTTCAGCCCTTCGCTGGTACTGTCGCTTTCCCAGATGCTCTACGACTTCGGCAAGGTGGCAAGCCAGGTCCGCGCCGAAAGCGCAGGCGTCGCGCAGCAGCAGGCTAACGTCCTGCTGGCGATTGACACCGCCGGGCACAGCACCGCCAGCGCAATGGTGCAGGTGCAAACCTGGCAACAGATGGTCGACGTCGCCAAAGAGCAGCTCGACGCGCTCATGGCGATAGGAAAACTCACCCAACAGCGCAGCGACGAAGGCGCGACGTCGCAGTCCGACGTCGTACAAACCAACGCACGCATCGAAGCCGCGCGCGCCCAGCTCTTACAATACCAGGCGACGCTCGACAGCGCGCAGGCCACGCTGATGAGCTGGCTGGGATGGCAGAACCTGAATGGGATCAGCAATGACTTCCCCGCCAAACTGGGCAACAGCTGTGAAGTGGCCCGGACGGATGACCGGCTGGTGCCCGCGGTGCTGGCGGCCTGGGCGCAGGCCACCGCTGCACAGGCTAACGTCGACTACGCTAACGCGCAGATGACGCCCACGATCTCGCTTGAACCGCAGGTGCAGCACTACCTGAACGACAAATACCCCAGCCACGAGGTGCTTGACCGCACGCAGTACTCCACCTGGGTGAAAGTCGAAATGCCTATCTATCAGGGCGGCGGGCTGACGGCGCGGCGCGACGCCGCCAACTATGCGCTACAGTCGGCGCAGGCGACCGTCCAGCGCGTTCGGCTGGAGGTCCGGCAAAAGCTGCTCGAATCGCGCAGCCAGTCGATGAGCCTGATGAGTTCACTGCAGGTGCAGTACCGCCAGCAGGCCCTGAGCACCCGCACCCGCGAGCTGTACCAGCAGCAGTATCTTGACCTCGGCTCCCGCCCGCTGCTCGACGTACTTAACGCCGAGCAGGAGGTGTTTCAGTCGCGCTTTGCCGAACTGCAAACCGAAAACCAGCTGCACCAGCTGCAGCTTAACTGCCTGTATAACACGGGACGGTTTCGCCAGGCGTTCGGGTTAGAACATCACAGCATCCAGTCCGTGGAGATCCAGCCATGAATCGCGCCGACATCAGCGAAAGCTATCTTAACGAGAAAACGTTAAGCCACTGGGCGCGGGCGATGAGCTATGTCGCCGCGCACTATCGCATCGCCTGCTCGCCTGGCATGCTTCAGGCCAACGCCCCGTGGTTTAAGGACAAAAGCCTGCTGCCCGCCCTCACCCAGCTCGCCCGCCAGGCCGGGCTTTCGGTACAGCTGCTGGAGGCCAATTCCACCACCCTCGGCAGCTGGCGCCTGCCGGTTGTGGCAACGCTCGACGATGGGCAGTTGGCCATCGTCGAGCGCTTTGACGGCGAAAGCACCGTTGACGTCTGTTTTATTGATGATGAGCACCAGCGTAACCGGCTGCCTCTCGCCGACCTGATGCCGCGTATTGAATACGTTGTGGCGCTGCGCCCGCTTTCCGCCCTGCGCGACAGCCGGGTGGACAACTACGTATCCCGCTTCAGCCCCGACTGGCTTAAGGTACTGGTCCTGAAGGATCTGCGCCCCTACGGCCCGGTCATGCTGGCCGCCTTTCTCGTCAATGTGCTGTCGCTCGGCGGGATCATCTTTTCAATGCAGGTGTATGACCGGGTGATCCCCGCGCAGTCCTACCCGACGCTCTACGTGCTGGCTTTTGGGGTGCTGCTGTCGGTGATCTTCGGCTTTATCCTGCGCGTCGCCCGTAGCCACATCATGGATGTGCTCGGCAAGCGGGCGGACCTGCGCATTTCCGACCGCATCTTCAGCCACGCATTACGCCTGCGTAACAGCGCTATCCCGCGTTCTACCGGCAGCTTTATCTCTCAGCTGCGCGAGCTTGAGCAGATCCGTGAAACCATCACTTCATCGACGCTGTCGACGATCGTCGATCTGCCCTTCTTCTTCCTCTTCGTGGTGGTCCTCGGCATTATCTCGCCGCCGCTGGCGTGGATTGCCCCGGTCGCCGCCATCGTCATGGTGCTGCCCGGTATCCTGATGCAAAAACGGCTGGCGAAGCTGGCCAACCAGAGCGCCCATGAATCAACCCTGCGCAACGCGGTGCTGGTTGAGAGCGTGCAGGGACTTGAAGACATCAAGCTGATGCAGGCGGAAAACCGCTTTTTACAGCAGTGGAACAGCTACATTCGCATTACCTCGGAATCGGCGCTGCGTACCCGCGAGCTGAGCCAGGGACTGATTAGCTGGGGCATCACCGTACAAAGTCTGGTCTATAGCGCCGTCATTCTGTTCGGCGCGCCGATGGTGATTGAAGGCGAGCTGACGACCGGCTCGGTGGTCGCCGCCTCAATGCTGGCGTCAAGAATGATTGCGCCAATGGCCAACCTGTGCGGCGTGCTGACCCGCTGGCAGCAGGTAAAAATCGCCAAAGCGGGGCTGGACAGCATTATGCAGCTACCGACGGAGACCCAGCGCAGCGGCAGTGTCGTGCACCGGGAGATTTTCCACGGTCATTATCTGCTGGAAGAGGCCCAGTTCCGCTACCACAGTGAAGATCAGCGCATCCCGCTGAAAATTGCGCGTCTGGAAATCCGTCAGGGCGAGCGAGTGGCGCTGCTTGGCCGCAACGGCGCGGGAAAATCGACCCTGCTGCACGCGCTGGCGGGCGGTATTGATTTAGTCAGCGGCGAGGCGCGGCTCGACGATCTCAGCCTCGCGCAGATCGACGTCGCCGACCTACGACGCAACATTGGCCTCCTGAGCCAGAATGCGCGGCTGTTCTACGGCACCCTGCGCGAAAACCTGACGATGGGCGCGCCGCACGCCAGCGACCAGGACATTTTTGATGCGCTGGACATCGCCGGTACCAGCCAGTTCGTCCAACGGCTGCCTAAGGGTCTGGATCACCTGATTATGGAGGGCGGCAACGGTCTTTCCGGCGGCCAGCGCCAGTCAATTCTGCTGGCGCGCATGCTGCTGCGATCCCCGAATATCGTGCTGCTCGACGAACCAACCGCCTCGCTTGACGATCATACCGAGCGCGAATTTATCCAGCGGCTGAATCAATGGCTGGGCAATCGTACGCTGATCGTCGCCACCCACCGCGTGCCGGTGCTGGATCTGGTCGATCGGGTCGTGGTGCTTAATGACGGATATATCGCCATGGATGCGCCAAAATCACAGGTGTTAAACCAGGGTCGCGCCAGCGCGCAGGCTGTAAGCGGGAAGGAGTGGAAACATGAAAACCAGCCAACATGATAGCGCGATGGAGGACCTGGACATCGGCCGCGACGTGGCCTTTTCCGGCGCCAGCCGCATTGTCCTGCTGAGCACGCTGATGTTTATTGCGCTCGGCGTCTGGTCGTGGTTCGGTACGCTCGACGAAGTGGCCACCGGCACCGGCAAGGTGATTCCCAGCTCACACGAGCAGGTGCTGCAATCACTGGACGGCGGCATTCTGGCAGAACTGAACGTCCGCGAGGGCGATAAGGTGCACGCCGGGCAGATTGTCGCCCGTCTCGACCCTACCCGTTCGGAATCCAACATGGGCGAAAGCACCGCGCGCTACCGCGCGTCGCTGGCCTCCAGCGCCCGCCTGTATGCGGAAGTAAACGACAGTCCGCCGATCTTCCCAAAAGAACTGAAAGCCTGGCCGGACCTTATCGCCAGCGAAACGCGCCTCTATCGTACCCGCCGCGCGCAGCTGTCAGATTCTGAGGCTGAGCTGAAGGATGCGATGGTGTCGGTGGATAAAGAGCTGGCCATCACCCAACGCCTTGAGAAGAGCGGTGCCGCCAGCCACGTGGAAGTGCTGCGCCTCCAGCGCCAGAAAAGCGATCTCGGGCTAAGGCTTACCGACCTGCGATCGCAGTACTACGTACAGGCGCGCGAGGCACTTTCCAAGGCCAACGCTGAAGTCGACATGCTGCAGGCGATCATTCGCGGTCGTGAAGATTCGGTCACCCGTCTGACGGTGCGCTCCCCGGTGCGCGGGATTGTGAAAAACGTGCAGGTAACCACGCTCGGCGGCGTCATCCCACCGAACGGTGATCTGATGGAAATAGTCCCTATTGACGATCGGCTGCTGATTGAAGCCCGCCTGTCGCCGCGCGATATTGCCTTTATCCACCCCGGACAGCGGGCGCTGGTTAAGCTTACCGCCTACGATTACGCCATCTACGGCGGGCTCGACGGAGAAGTTGAGACTATCTCGCCGGACACCATTCAGGACAAAATTAAGCCTGAAATCACCTATTACCGCGTGTTTATCCGCACTCATCAGGATTACCTGACCAACAAAGCCGGACGCCATTTCTCCATTACCCCAGGAATGGTCGCCAGCGTCGATATCAAAACCGGTGAAAAAACCATCTTTGAATACCTGATGAAACCGTTCAACCGGGCAAAGGAGGCGCTACGTGAACGATAAATGTACGCTCAACGGCCTGTTACGCCACGTTTTTCACTGGCAACGGCACGCCTGACTCTGTTATACTTGCTGTACACATTGGGGCTGATTCTGGATTCGACGGGATTTGCGAAACCCAAGGTGCATGCCGAGGGGCGGTTGGCCTCGTAAAAAGCCGCAAAAAATAGTCGCAAACGACGAAAACTACGCTTTAGCAGCTTAATAACCTGCTCTGAGCCCTCTCTCCCTAGCTTCCGCTCTTAAGACGGGGATCAAAGAGAGGTCAAACCCAAAAGAGATCGCGTGGAGGCCCTGCCTGGGGTTGAAGCGTTAAAACTAATCAGGCTAGTCTGGTAGTGGCGTGTCTGTCCGCAGGTGCCAGGCGAATGTAAAGACTGACTAAGCATGTAGTGCCGAGGATGTAGGAATTTCGGACGCGGGTTCAACTCCCGCCAGCTCCACCAAAATTCTCCATCGGTGATTACCAGAGTCATCCGATGAAGTCCTAAGAGCCCGCACGGCGCAAGCCCTGCGGGCTTTTTTGTGTCTGTCGCTTCAAGGAATAACCCGCCAGAAGCCCATAAAATCGGTACCCGCAATGCAGCGGTCTACCGAACGTGCACCCATGATAAAAGGGAGCCAGACCAAGCGCGCATCACCGCCTTTTCACCAGCAATGCGCTCCTGTGCGCGTCAGTCACCTGCCTATCGCGCACAGCCTGCATTTGCTTAATGACTCCAGCGCCGCCTGCAGCATGGTCATCAGGCGTTACGACCCGCCATCACGCCGCCATCGATATCCCAGATAGCACCGGTGACCCACTCAGTCTTATCAGAGAGCAGGAAAGCAATAGTTTCAGCAATATCCTCCGGCGTTCCCACGCGGCCAATCGGGTGGAAGCTGTCGAAGCTATTCATCACATTCTTCACGTCAGCTTTCGCAATAAAGCCTTCATAAATTGGCGTGTGAACAACCGCCGGAGAGACGGCATTGACGCGGATGCCTTTCCCTCCCAGCTCAATGGCCAGGTTTTTAGTCAACGCATGCAGGCCTGCTTTCGCCATAGAGTAGGCTGAAGACGGGGTAGCACCGATAGCCTGCTGCGCCCACATAGAGCCGATGTAAACGATGGAGCCTTTCAAACCGCCGTCAACCATATTACGCACCACATCGCGGGTGATGAAGAAGGTCGCGCGGTTGATACTCATATACTTATCGTAATCAGACATGTCATGTTCGGTGAACGCTTTCGGAAAGAACACGCCAGCCGCGTTGACCAACAAATTGATATCTTTATGTTCAGCGTTAATGGTCTTCATCACTTGCTGCATTCCGTCTTCTTTCATCAGGTCTGCAACGATGATGGAAACCTGCCCATCAGCGGCCAACGCCCGGCGAGCCTGCTCGGCTTTATCCTGACGATGGCCGATCAGTACCACGCTGCCACCATTTTTCAGGATCAGCCTCGCCGTTTCGAACCCCATACCACTCGTCCCACCGACCACTAACAGTTTTTTACCGGCAAAAGATGCGTTCATCGCTAACCTCGTTCAAATCATCTGGTTGTCATTGATGAAAAGCGCTGCTTTTCATCGTGTGGCAGCAGAATGTCACCCAGAGCGGTGATTGACGACTGAGAAGAAATAACGGCACAGAAAAGAAAATCTTTCTCGGCGGCGTATACTGAAGAAAATAATCAATCAGGACAGAGGTCATGCGATCGCTTAACCGACTGAAATGGCTGCACGCCTTTGAAGCCACCGCTCGGCATGGCAGCTTTACCGGCGCAGCACAGGAACTGGGCGTCACATCTGCGGCCGTAGGCCAGCTTGTTCGCTCGCTGGAAGACTGGGTTGGGCATCCGCTGCTTCACCGTACCCGTTCAGGTAAGGAGCGTCTGACGCTGGTGGATGAAGCGCAGGACGCCTTACAGGACATTACCCAAGGGCTTGATAAGCTGGAGTCCGGATTAAATAAACTACGTGGGCGGCGGGCTCGTTCTGTTGTTGTCGTAACCGCCTCACAGGTGCTGATGATGAACTGGCTGATGGAACGGCTGAATCGCTTTTCTGAAACCCATGAAAGCATTGACCTACGGCTCAACGTCACCGAAAAGCTCATGGACGTGTCACACGGCGAAGCCGATATAGGCATTCGCTGCGGCCAGGGAGACTGGCCGGGCGTGAATAAAACCTGGCTAATGGACGAAGAAGCGGTGCTGGTCTGCAGCCCGCGCCTGGTACCCGCGGAGAAAACCACCTGCGGTGAATGGCTCGCCGCGCAGAAACTGATCCATGATGACACGCCGCACCCCGGCGCGCATTTTCCCTCATGGGATGATGTCCTCAGCGCGGTCGGCGCGCCCGCGGCCCATGAAAACGGCTTGCACATCAATTCCACAGCCGCCGTCGTTTTGTCGGCCCTGAGCGGACGTGGGGTGGCAATTGTACGATACGCGCTGGTGAAGCAGCTTATCGCAACCGAACAACTGGTCCTGCTGCACCCCAGGCATCGCTGGCCGCTCACATGGTCCTATTATCTGGTGACCCCGCAACATCACGCCATGCGGCATGAAGTAAAAATATTCCATGACTGGCTGGTCCAGGACGTGATCGCCGAAAAGGCTTAATCGCCTGCTCAACCATTGTGCCGTGTACCCAGACGGCACAATACGCTACCGACCGCGAAGAGAATAAAGGCCTGAAATTTAAATTCGGGAGATGACTTTTGAGCAGCAGCCATTAATATCACCATCGCTTCTGGCTACATTAATTTTTATAAAAATTAAAAAGATAAAAAATCTGCCATAATGGCAGATTCTTTTAATATATAATTAGAGATTTGCAACGTTATGATAAACTTTCTGAACATCATCGTCATCTTCAAGGGCATTAACCAGCCCTTCAAAGACTTCTAAATCTTCTGGCGAAAGTTCAATTTCTGATTGCGCGATCAGTTCTAATTCTGTTGATGTGAACTCAGTAATCCCGGCTGCTTTAAGCGCGGCAATGCCTTTATGAAGATCTGTTGCTTCGGTATAAATAACGATATTCCCTTCTTCTTCGGTTACATCGCGAACATCAACTTCAGCTTCCAGCAAAATTTCAAAAATACGGTCAGGATCGGTTCCTTTAAATACGATCACGCCAGTATTGTCAAACATATAGCTGACAGAACCCGTCGCACCAATATTTCCGCCTTTTTTATTGAAAATGTTGCGAACATTAGCAATGGTACGGTTTACATTGGAAGTCAGCGTTTCAGCGATAACCATGGAACCATTCGGCCCAAAGCCTTCATAACGCCCTTGTACGAACGTTTCGTCGCTGCCACCTTTAGCTTTATCAATGGCTTTATCGATAACGTGCTTTGGAACCTGCGCTTGCTTCGCACGTTCAATAACGAATTTTAAAGCTGAGTTTGATTCCGGGTCCGGCTCACCTTGTTTCGCAGCAGCATAGATTTCCACACCGAACTTTGCATATACGTTAGATGTTGCACCGTCTTTGGCGGTTTTTTTAGCAACAATGTTGGCCCATTTACGTCCCACTGGAATAGTCTCCTCGAAAATTTATTCACATTACATACCGGTTAATAACCCGCATGTTTTTCCGCCGCATTATATCATGACAGTTAAATACTCGTCTATGAAAATGAAAACACCTCGATTTTACGAGGTGTTACTTTAAATTCAACAATAGTTAACATTATGGATAACCCCTTTCAAATTCACCTTCCGATTCCTTTTTCATTATTCATAATTGGACCATCGTAATAATATTTAAAACCACAGCAATAACATTGGGAACTCTGGTATTAAAGCTGTTTATATCTTAGCGCCTCAATAATGACATTGAACGCCGCCGACGATTTCAAGCGACTGGTATAATATAAATAATATTCCGGATAGGTAATGGTGAAACGTTCAAGTACCGAGAGCAGTTTGCCAGAGGTAATATCATGTTGCACTAATGCCTGCGGAACATATGCAAATCCATAGCCGTCAAGGCAGGCTTGATGAACTTGATTAATGCCGTTAACAATAATCTGCCCCTGCACGCGTAACTTTTGTTCCTGCCCATTAATCAAAAACGTCCATGACAAATTCTGCCCATGCGTAGGCAACTGCAAATTAATACAGGGTAATGCCAGTAGCTGTTCCGGGTTTTCTGGTAAACCTTGCGCGGGCAGATGATCGCGCGACACCACGACCGCCATACGATGCTCGGCGCTAATCGGTATCGCAACCATATCCTGGGCGATCAGCCCTCCTCGGCGTACGCCAGCATCGAAACGCTCTTTGGCAATATCCACCAGGCCGTAATCCGTGATGAGCTCAAGGTGAATATCGGGATAGTTTCTCAGCACCGGCGCCAGTTTCGGCCACAATACCTGCTGGATAGCATATTCATCGGCGGAAATGCGCACCCTGCCCGCAGGCTTATCCCGCCATTCAGCCAGCTGATCCAACCCCTCGGCAATCTCTTCAATGGCTGGGCCAATCCGCTGCGCCAGACGTTCGCCCGCTTCGGTTAGCGTCAGGCTTCGGGTGGTGCGATTGAGCAATTTAAGCTGCAAACGGGCTTCCAGATTACTGATGGTCTGGCTCACCGCCGACTGCGACGTCCCGGCTTTTGCTGCGGCGCGCGTGAAACTGCCTTCCCGAACCACCGTCAGGAATATGAGGAGATCGTTGAGGTTCTCTTTGATCATATTAATAAGCCACGCTAATAACTGACATCACATTATTCCGTCTAATCAAAAGCAGTGTCCAGCCCTATCATCACTTCATCGTCACCGCACACGTCGCCCACGCTTTCGAAAACAGCGGAATGAATGACGATGGTCTGTTCGCCAAGGCGTCGTGTATTACCGCGGATAAACTGGCGAATGACGCAGGTAGCTGTTTGAAAGCAACAGTACGTTAGGCACCGCAACCCGTTTCAGGAGTTCATACAATGACGAACCAACAATCCGTTTCCTTTAAGCACAACAGCTGGCAGGTTGCAGCGACTCTCCGCTTCCCGGAGGGATTTACCCCGCATCAAAAATACCCGGCCATTGTCTGCGCTCACCCCATCAGTAGCTGCAAAGAACAGACATCGGGCGCAATCTATGGGCAAAAGCTGGCTGAGGCGGGATTTATCACTCTGGCTTTTGATGCGTCGACGCAGGGCGAAAGCGGGGGCGAGCCGCGTTTCAGCGAAAACCCGGCCACTCGGGTGGAAGATTTTCGCTGCGCCATCGACTATCTCGTGACCTTACCCTATGTCGATGAAGATCGCATTGGCGTATTAGGCGTCTGCGGCGGCGGCGGGTATGCCGTGAATGCCGCGACCACTGACCACCGTTTCCGTGCAGTGGCAACCGTGGTTGCTGCCAACTATGGACGCATCTTGCGTGAGGGAGACGCGAACCCTGATGCCGCACTCAAGACGATTGAGGCGCTGGGTAAACAACGCACCGCGGAAGCCCGTGGAAGCGACCCTCTGGTGGTGGGCTACATTCCTGCCGATATGGCTGAGCTGGCCGAATCAGGCATTACCGATATCGACATCGCTGAAGCGGTGGATTATTACACCACCCCACGAGGACGTCAGACCGGCTCACCTAACAAACTGCGCTTTACCAGTATCGCCCCTGCGTTAAATTGGGATGCATTTGCCTTTACGGAAAAATTACTGACGCAGCCGCTGCATATTGTTATTGGCGATGTTCCCGGCGGTTTTGGCTCATACCGCGACGGCTATGAGCTGTATCAGCGCGCCCGCTCCACGGAAAAAACGCTTCAGGTTGTACACGGTGCCTCTCACTACGATCTGTACGATCGCCCGGAAGCCACGTCGCAAGCGCTGGCGCAGCTTATTCCCTTTTACCATCGGTATTTAGGTTCACCGGCAGGGCAGCCATCCTGATATTCCTGACGCACCAGCTCCGTGCCGGGATGGGCCTGGTGCGTTGAGTCAACGGCCGCCAATGTGGCACGCTGTCTCGCTACCAGCTCCCTCCCCGCCAGAGGTAGAGCGCCGCCGCTACCGCCGCGAGGTTTAAAACCACGCTGCCAAAAAACCAGCGTCTGAACGGCTGTTTCTGCGTTTTGTGGCGGAACGCCTGCTGCGCAAGCCAGGCGGCAGGCCACCCGCCTGCCAGCCCAAACGCCAGCAGCGTTTTTTCCGGTACGCGTTGCCAGCTTTTGCAGGCGGCAAGCTTATCCGCACCGTAAATCAGAAAGGTCAGGATGTTGATCAGTAGCAGCCACGCCAAAACGGGATAAACGAACCCAAAGCTGGCTATCAACGCCAGCACCAACAACCCCCAGCAAATTTTATTTATCATCACCCGCTAATCACCCAGAACCATGACGTCTCTACTCCCCTGAAAATGCAAACCGGAACAGTTTACCTGACGGGTCGCTACAGCGTTACTCGGCCGCCGGCTTTCCCGGCAAAAAGCCGAAAAAATTAGGCGCATAATTATTAACAGTGACAGGTAATTAACTGGAAAAACAGTCTGTTACCACCTGCATAAATTGACCAAAATCAAAGATGCATTTCGTTTGAATGTTCAATGCTGGACGCAACAGACCTTCATATGTAAGTCTATTTGATACTAATTATCATTATCATACTCATATACATTTACAGGTTTAATGATGCTACACACCGTCTCACGGGGGTCATTCGCACTCTCGGCCCTAGCGATATGTATTTCCACCACCGTGGGCACGACCACGGCAAACGCAGCACAAAACGCAGCGCCTAAAGAAGAAACGCTTGTGGTGACGGCGAATCGTGCGCAGAGCAGCCTCTGGGAAAGCCCGGCGACCATTCAGGTGATTGACCAGCAAACGCTGAAAAATGCCACCAGCACCTCCATTGCTGACGATCTGCAAGATATCCCCGGCGTTGAAGTCACCGATAACTCGCTGGCCGGCCGTAAGCAGATTCGCATTCGTGGCGAAGCCTCTTCTCGCGTATTGATCCTCATTGACGGGCAGGAAGTAACCTACCAGCGTGCTGGCGATAACTATGGCGTCGGTCTGCTGATCGATGAATCGGCGCTGGAACGTATTGAAGTCGTGAAAGGCCCTTATTCCGTGCTCTATGGCTCACAGGCCATCGGCGGCGTGGTGAACTTTATCACCCGGAAAGGCGGCGACAAGCCCATCGCGGGAACCGTAAAAGCGGTCTACAACTCCTCAACCGCAGGCTGGGAAGAGTCGGCCGCGGCCTGGGGCAGCATCGGACAATTCGACTACCGCATTAACGGCAGCTATTCCGACCAGGGCGACCGAAAAACCCCTGACGGCCGCCTGCCGGATACCCACAACCGCAATAACAGCCAGGCTATCTGGCTGGGCTATAACCTCGACAACCAGCACTTTGGCCTGTCGCTGGATCGCTATCGACTCTCTACCCAGACCTATTTTGAAGATACCGAAGGGGCTTATGACGCCTTTAGCGTAAAAATTCCGAAGCTGGAGCGCGAAAAAGTGGGCCTGTTCTACGATATAGACGTAGACGGCGACTACCTGAAAAAGATCCATATTGACGCTTATCAGCAGACGATCGAGCGCCAGTTTGAGAATGAGGTGAAAACCACGCAGGCCATTCCGAGCCCGATGATTCAGGCGCTGACCGTGCATAATCAGACCCACACGCACGATAAGCAGTATACCCAGGGCCTTACGCTGCAAAGCAATTTTACCCTGCCAGCGGATAACAACCTGGTGCTGGGCGCACAGTATAAACGCGACCGGGTATCTCAGACGTCAGCCGGGAATACCACCAATCAATCGGCAACCGGTTTGATCAATACCGCAACGCAAACCCGTTCTTATTACGAGTCAGAACAAAGCAATACCTCCCTGTTCGCGCAGAACGACTGGCACTTTGCCGACAACTGGACGTGGACGCTGGGCGCTCGCCAGTACTGGCTGTCATCAAAACTGACCCGCGGTGACGGTCAATCAACCGCTTCCGGCGTCACCAGCGATGCCTCGATCCCAGGGCAGTCGGCGCATGACAGCGAGCTGGTCACGTCGACCAGCCTGCGCTACTCCGGTTTCGACAACGTTGAGCTACGCGCAGCGTTTGCCCAGGGCTACGTATTCCCTACGCTTTCGCAGCTGTTTATGCAAACGTCCGCCGGCGGCAGCGTGACCTACGGGAATCCGGACCTGAAAGCAGAACACTCCAATAATGTCGAATTGGGCGCTCGCTACAACGGTAACATGTGGCTGGTCGACGGTGCCGTCTACTATTCCGAAGCCAAAGACTATATCGCCAGCGTAGCCTGTGCAGGGGAAGCCGTCTGCAAAGGCAATAGCGCCACCTCACGCGGCGGCTACTATTACTACGACAACATGGACAAAGCCAAAACCTGGGGAATGGAGCTAAGCGCGGAATATAACGGCTGGGCCGTTTCCCCTTACATCAGCGGTAACCTGATTCGCCGCCAGTACGAAACCGCGACGCTGAAAACCACTCACACCGGTGAACCCACGATCAACGGCCGCGTTGGGCTCAAACACACGCTGATGCTAAACGCCGCGAACGTCACCTCTGACGTCTTTATCCGCGCTGCCTCAAGCGCTAAGGACGACAGCAGCGGTACCGAAACACGCAGCCCCGGCTGGGCAACGCTGAACCTGGCCGTCAATACCGAATTCGGTGCTAACGACCAGTATCAGGTCAACCTTGCTCTCAACAACCTGACCGATAAACGCTACCGCACGGCGCACGAATCCATTCCTGCGGCGGGCTTTAACGCGGCCATCGGCTTTGCCTGGAACTTCTGATGATGAAAAAACTCGCCATAGGATTACTGGCCTTAACCTGTGCGCTTAGCGCGCAGGCAGCCGAGCGCATTGTGGTTGCGGGCGGTTCGCTGAGCGAACTGATTTATGCCATGGGCGCGGGTGACCGCGTAGTCGGCGTTGATGAAACCACCAGCTACCCGCCAGAAACCGCGGCCCTGCCGCATATTGGCTACTGGAAACAGCTCAGCAGCGAAGGCATTTTGTCGCTGCGACCCAGCCGCTTTATCACCTGGCAGGACGCGGGGCCGCAGCTCGTCTTCGATCAGCTCCGGGCGCAGAAAGTAGACGTCGTTACGCTGCCGCGCGTTCCGGCAACCGTCGAGCAGATGTACGCCAACATTCACGCACTGGCGAAAACGCTGAACGAAGACGACAAAGGCAACGCGCTGGTTAACAACATTCGCCAGCGTCTGGCCAACGTCGCCCAAAGCACCGCCAGCCAGCCGGCGCCGGTTACCGCCCTGTTTATTCTCAGCGCTGGCGGCAGCGCGCCGCAGGTTGCCGGACAAGGCAGCGTTGCCGACGCCATTATGACGCTCGCGGGGGCGAAAAATGTCGCTCAGCATCCGCAGTATCGCAGCTACAGCGCCGAAGCGCTGATCGCCGCCAATCCGCAGGTCATTATCGTTACCTCACAGATGGTAGAAGGCGATATCAACCGCCTGAGCACCATCGCTGGCATCACGCGCACCGCCGCGTGGAAAAATAAACGGATCATCACTCTCGATCAGGCACTGATCCTGGGAATGGGCCCGCGCGTCGCCGACGCCGTTGAAACGCTGCACCGCCAGTTGTGGCCAAACTAAAGGATGTTGAAATACCCGTTATGCTGAATACCGACAACGAACTGGATCTCACCCCGCACTTCGCGCAGGAGGGCGGTCAGCCCTTCAAAGATCGCCGGGCGACAATGCCCTGGCGAGGCGCCGTTCCGATCGCCAAAGAACAGCTGGAGCCCACCTGGCAGCAGGTACTGAGCCAGGCCGCGCCGCCGCGCAAACGCCTGCTGTATCTGCACATTCCGTTTTGTGCCACCCACTGTACCTTCTGCGGCTTCTATCAGAACCGTTATGAAGAAGATAGCTGTGCGCGTTATACCGACGCGCTGCTGCATGAAATTGCGATGGAGGCCGATAGCGTTTTGCATCAGTCCGCGCCGATTCATGCGGTCTACTTCGGCGGCGGCACGCCTTCTGCGCTCTCCGCTCGCGATCTGGCACGCATTATTACCGCCCTGCGCGAACGTCTGCCGCTGGCACCGGACTGTGAGATAACCATTGAAGGCCGCGTGCTGAACTTTGATGACGCGCGCATCGACGCTTGCCTGGACGCGGGGGCAAACCGTTTCTCGATTGGTATTCAGTCATTTAACAGCAAAATCCGTAAAAAAATGGCCCGCACCTCCGACGGCCCTACCGCCATCGCCTTTATGGAAGGCCTGGTGCGCCGCGATCGCGCCGCGGTGGTATGCGATCTGCTGTTTGGCCTGCCGGGACAGGATGCCACACTGTGGGGCGAGGATCTGGCGATCGCCCGCGATATCGGCCTGGACGGCGTAGATCTCTACGCATTGAACCTGTTGCCAAATACGCCGCTCGGCAAAGCGGTTGAAAATGGGCGTACTCAGGTACCGCAGCCAGCGGAACGCCGCGATTTGTACCTCCAGGGCTGCGACTTTATGGCGCAGGCCGGATGGCGCTGTATTAGCAACAGCCACTGGGCGCGCACCACCCGCGAACGCAATCTCTATAACCTATTGATTAAGCAAGGCGCAGACTGCCTGGCGCTGGGTTCCGGCGCGGGCGGCTCAGTCAATGGCTATTCGTGGATGGTCGAACGCAATCTGAACAACTGGCATGACGCCATCGCTGCCGGCAAAAAGCCGCTGATGATGATGATGCGTACCGCCGACCGTGGCTTCCAGTGGCGACATACGCTACAGGCTGGCGTTGAAACGGCTCGCGTACCGCTGGACGATCTGACGCCACACGCCGCCCGTCTCGCTCCGCTGCTGGCACAGTGGCACCGCGCGGGATTAACCCAGGACGCTTCCACCTGTCTGCGTCTCACCAACGAAGGCCGTTTTTGGGCCAGCAACATTTTACAGTCTCTTGATGAACTGATTCAGGAGCTTAACGCACCGCGTATTGCGGTAGAAACCCCATAACAGGAGCTAATGATGAGCAACGTTTCTCTGCACGACTTTTTAAAAACCGAGCCCGACGGCACGCTGGAAGCCATCGCCGGGCAATACAACACCACGCTGCTGGACGTGGTACGCCATCTGCCGTCCCACACGCTGGTGAGCGGCGATCGGTTTGACACCGTCTGGGACAGCGTTTGCCAATGGGGCAAAGTCACCACGCTGGTGCATACCGCTGACGTCATTCTGGAATTTACCGGCGAGCTGCCGTCCGGTTTCCACCGCCACGGCTACTTCAACCTGCGCGGTAAAAAGGGGATGACCGGCCACATCAAGGCGGAAAACTGCACCCACATCGCGCTGGTCGAACGTAAATTTATGGCGATGGATACCGCCTCAATCTTGTTCTTCAACGCCGCGGGTAGCGCGATGTTCAAAATCTTCCTCGGCCGCGATGATCACCGCCAGTTGCTGAGCGAGCAGGTTGATGCCTTCCGTACCCTGGCCGCCGCGCTGAAAGGGGATGCCTGATGAGCCCGTGGCTGATTTTTGGTGCCGGTGGACAGGGCGTGGGGGCCATGACGCTTGAGCGCGCGCGGGTCGAAAAACGCCCGGTCGTGGCGCTTGTGCGCACCGCTGAGGCCGCTGCACGTCTACAGGCTAGCGGCGTAACGACAATCGTCGGCGATGCCTGCGACGCCGAGTGCGTTGCGCAGGCTTGCCTGGCCGCGGGCCCGTCGGCCACGGTGATATCCACCATGGGCGGCGCGCACGACTACCTGGCGCACCGGACGGTCATTGATGCCGCGGAGCGCGCGGGTATCCGCCGGATGATTCTGGTGACCTCACTGGGCTGCGGCGACAGCTGGCCGTTCCTTTCCGAACGTGCGAAGGCGGCATTTGGTCAGGCGGTCAGAGAAAAAACGCTGGCGGAAAGCTGGCTTCAAACCAGCACGCTGGACTATGCCATATTGCGCCCCGGCGGCCTGCTTAACGGCGCGGCCAGCGGCAAAGCGCAGCGCATTCAGCAGCAGGAAGTACATGGTTTTGTGCAGCGTGCCGACGTGGCGGCGCATATTCAGGCGCTGGCCAGCGCCCCAACGCTCAATCATCAGGTTTACAGCCTGATCGAGCCGGGCCTTAAACCGGCCTAATCCCTTCGCGGCGCTGCCCGGCAGCGCCGCATCGATGTTATGGAGATTTGCGTGTTCAAGGATTCACTCTCATCCTTCAGCGTTTTTATCGGCCTGCTGCTGATACTGGCGATGCTCGTACTGGTTGGCGCCAGCCAGGGTGCGCTAAAAATCACCTTCACCTCCCTGCTGGACGAGCAATATCGCGATATCTGGCTCAATATTCGCCTGCCGCGCGTGCTGCTGGCCGTGCTGGTTGGCGGCGCGCTGGCAACGGCGGGGGTCATCATGCAGGGACTGTTCCGCAATCCAATGGCCGATCCGGGCCTGTTGGGCGTCAGCAGCGGTTCGGCGCTGATGGTCGGCATGGCGATTATCTTTCCGCTTTCGCTCCCCGCGGTGATGATGCTGTATGAACAGATGATCTTCGCCGTCGCCGGCAGCCTGGTGGTTTGCGCGGTGATCTTTCTCATCAGCCTGCGCCACACCCACGGCGGCATGATGCAGCTGCTGCTGGCGGGCATCGCCATCAATGCCCTGTGCGGCGCGGCGATAGGTATCCTGAGCTACATCGGCGACGAGCAACAGCTGCGCCAGCTTACGCTTTGGATTATGGGCAGCCTCGGGCAGGCGCAGTGGCCCACGTTGATCGTGGCAGCCTCCTTTGCGCTTCCCGCCATGCTCGCCACCGCCTGGCTGGCAAACACGCTTAACCTGCTACAGCTCGGGGACGAAGAGGCGCACTACCTCGGCGTCAACGTCAAACGCAGGCGCCAGCAGCTGTTATTGCTGAGCTCGCTGCTGGTCGGCGCGGCGGTATCGGTCAGCGGGGTGATTGGCTTTATTGGTCTGGTTATCCCGCATCTTATCCGCATGACCATCGGCGCCGACCACCGCTGGCTCATCCCCTGCTCAACGCTGGCAGGTGCCAGCCTGCTGCTGGTCGCCGACACCCTGGCGCGTACGCTGGTCCAGCCCGCAGAAATGCCGGTAGGTCTGCTGACCAGCCTGATCGGCGGCCCCTACTTTTTATGGCTGATTTTACGTACCCGGAGAGCGCTATGATTGACGCCCGTAACCTGACGTACAGCATTCAGGGGCGACGCCTGACGAATAACGTCTCTCTGACGCTACCCGGCGGCGAAATTGTGGCTATTCTCGGGCCGAACGGCGCGGGGAAATCCACCCTGCTACGCCAGCTAACCGGTTATCTGCAGCCGGATAGCGGCCAGTGTTCGCTGTTAGGTAAGCCACTTAGCGAATGGCCAACGGCAGAGCTGGCGAGAACGCGAGCGGTCATGCGCCAGAACTGTCACATGGCCTTTCCGTTCAGCGTGATGGAAGTGGTGCGTATGGGCCGCCACCCTCACCGAACCCGCAATCCGGGTGACGAAAGCGAGCGCATTCTGGCACTCTGCGGCTGTAGCGAGCTGGCCGCTCGCGACTATCGCCATCTTTCCGGTGGCGAACAGCAGCGGGTGCAGCTGGCACGATTACTGGTACAGCTGTGGGAGCCCGAGCCCTCGCCTAAATGGCTGTTTCTTGATGAACCCACGTCGGCGCTGGACATTCACCACCAGCAGCACCTGTTTCGCCTGCTCCGTCAACTGGTGCAGGAACGTCAGTTTAACGTCTGCTGCGTGCTGCACGATCTCAACCTCGCCGCACGCTACGCCGATCGCATCATACTGCTGGAAAAGGGGCGAGTCGTCAGCAACGGTACGCCGCAGGAGGTGTTGACCGAACCGGCGCTGCGCAGCCTTTACCAGGCCGAAATGCGCGTTACGCAGTCCCACGATGACGCGCCGCTCATCGTGCTGGAACGATGATAATTGTCAGGTGGTGAAAACCGCCTTGGGAACACAATGATTCAATTACAGTTTATTCCTAGAGCCGCATCAGAATGTCTGTGCCATGCTTTCTAACGCTCACAAACTGATGAGGATTTAAGATGAAAAAAACAACGATTGCACTTTCAGCACTCCTGCTGGCTTCCCCGGTTTTCGCTGCGACCACACACGCTACCGATGAGACGGTCGCCGAGGCTCAGGCGCACGCGAATACTGCCAAAGAGAAACTGCATCAGGCGCAAAATCAGGGCGAAGAGCTAAAACTGAAATCCAAACACGCCGCTGAAGGCAAAAGCGACAGCGTCGGCAGTCAGGTCAGCGAAGGCGCTCAGAAGACCTGGCACAAAACCAAAGAAGGCACGGAAAAAGGGTGGGATGCCACCAAAGAAGGTGCGCAGAAAGGCTGGAACAAAACCAAAGAGACTTCCCAGAAAGGCTGGGACGCCACGAAAAAAGGTGCTGAAGAAGGCTGGGATAAAACCAAAGAAGGTGCCGCTGACCTGCAGAAAAAAGTTAGCGAATAACGTTCTTCCCCCGCTCGACACCCGACGCCCAATGGAAACATTGGGCGTTTTTTTTCGCCTGATCTACCCCTTCGTTATATATTGACTTATATATCGAAAGCTCACATCATATTCATCACACAAATAATAATAGCTGTTCCCCTCATGCGTCGATGGTAACTCGCTTACCACCAGTCTTTCCGCTAACACACTGAATTCAAAATGTTCTCTTATAAAAGCAAACCGTTCAATATGGGCCTACTGGCGCTGTCATGCCTGGCCATCACCCATCCTGGCTACGCTGAAGACACCATGGTGGTCTCCGGTAGTTCCACAGCGGCAGCAGAAGGCACGCAGCAAGAGCCGCTGGCCTCACAAAAAGAAGCCACGATCGGCGGGCTGGGTAAGCGCGCACTGATTGATGTTCCATGGTCGGTACAAACCCTGTCGTCGTCGTTGATAAACCAACAGCAGCTAAAAAGCGTTAAGGATGTTTACCGCTATATGCCTTCCGTTCAGGGAGAGGGCGTCCGACCGCAAACCCGTGGCATGCAGGGCAGCGTGGTGCAAAACCATATGATTGATGGCCTGAACGCTGTCTCCACCACAGAATACGCCGCTGAACAGTTCCAGAGCGTGGAGGTCCTGAGCGGTCTTGCGGGATCGCTTTATGGCCCAGCCAACCCTGCCGGGATGTTTAATCTGGTCTCCAAACGCCCCACCGACACTCCGCTGCACCGCGTCACTGTAGGTGCTAGCACCGGCAACGGCGCGTTAACCGCGCTGGATTTCAGCGGACCGATTGACGACGGTGACCGCGTCAAATATCGCCTCAACCTGCTCAATGACGAGGGCCATGGCTATACCAGCGGCAGCCATAAACGCCGCCAGCTGGCGAGCCTGGGCCTGGACTTCCAGCTGACCGATAAAACGGTACTGGAGAGCAACTTCAGCTACTACCACTATTATGAAAAAGGCATGGCCGGGTCGTTTGCATTGGCCAAAGGCGTACACTTCCCTTCCCCGCTTGACGCAACCAAAGCGAAATACGGTCAGCGCTACGCAGGTAATGACGATGAAACCAGCACCGCCAGCCTGCATCTGAAGCATGATTTCGACGGAAACTGGCTGCTGGACGTCGGCGTGCTGCGCCAGATAGCGGATCGGGAATCAACCACCGTGACCAACACGCTGACCGACAATCGCGGCAGTTACACCACCACCACCGCCAACTCGGCCGCCAGCCGCTTTACGATCAATAGCTATATGGCTAACCTGACCGGCAGCGTCGACACCGGCTGGTTAACGCACGATATCAGTACCGGCGTACGCGGCTTCGTGTGGAAAAACTATAATCCGGTAAACGGAGGGACCTTCACGCTCGGTCACTCCTCGCTGGATCAGCACCCAACCTATCCACGACCGCCGTACCCGGACTTTAACCGTCGCTATCAATCCGCCACCACGACTCAGCACGCTTTTCTGCTGAGCGACACGCTGCACTTTAGCCCGCAGTGGAGCCTGCTGCTTTCCGGCAGTGAAAATCTGTTCACGGTCAGTAACTACAATAAGTCCCGTCAGCAGACCAGCGATAAAAAGGATCGCGGGGCCAGCGGTTCAGCCAGCCTGATGTATAAGCCACTGGACAATATCACCCTGTACACCACCTGGGCTGATAGCATGCAGCAGGGTGATACCGCACCGGCAGGCGCCAGCAATGCCGGACAGATCCTCGACCCGTACCGTAGCCATCAAATTGAAGTGGGGGCCAAATATGCTCCGATTGACGATCTGATGCTCTCTGCCGCGTTATTCCAGGCGAAACGTCCGTTCGCCTACACCAATGAGAGCGGCGATTTTGCCGAAGACGGCACGCAGAAAAACCGAGGTCTGGAGCTGATGGCTGACGGGCACGTCACGCGTAACCTGCGCCTGTTCGGCGGTGCCACCTGGCTCGATCCGCGTCTGCACGACACGGCAAGCGCAAGCGCTAACGGCAAACAGGTCGTCGGCCTGCCGCGATTCACCGCTAGCATGCTGGCGGTATATAGCCTCGAGCAGTTGCCGGGCGTCGATGTTGACACCAATGTACGCTACGTCGGTCGCCGCGCGACCGATAATGCCAACGATAGCTGGGTCGGAAGCTATACGACCGTCGACGTAGGCGGGAGCTACGCGACCCGCATGTTCAATACGCCGGTCACCTTCCGTCTGGACGTCACCAACCTGACCAATCGCCGCTACTGGACCAACGTGGTCCCGGGCGCGCTGACCGGTTATACCGGTGCGGGCTACGCCAGCGCACAGTTGGGCGCACCGCGTCAGGCTGAGCTCTCCATGCAGATTGATTTTTAAGGAGCACGCATATGAAACGTCGCCATGCGTGGTTACTCTGCGCGTGGCTAGCCTTCCCCGCCCTGGCCTCGCGTCAGGTCGTGGATGATGCTGGTCATACCGTAACGGTACCCGATCGGGTTAGCGCAATTGCCGACGGCTGGTTTGCGCACCATTCGGTGCTGATGACCCTGGGTGCAGGCAGCCTGATTGTCGCCACCGTTAACCATCCCGAAAGCCAGCCGTGGATGTTTAAAATCACCCCGACGCTCCATCACGCCCTCCAGGTTCGCGGCACGGCCTTTAACCCGGAAAGCCTATTGGCAAAACGGGTGGATCTGGTCTTTACCGCCAGGGGTAACGATCGCGCAGAAAGCTACCGTCAGGCTGGCTTACCGACGCTCGAGATGGCATTTACCGATTATCCCTCATTGATGAAATCCGTCACTACCACCGCTGAAGCGCTGGGAACACAAACGGCACGTCAGCGTGCGGCGGATTACAACCAGTATCTACAATCGGTCCTCCAGAACGTGCAGCATAAAACGCAGGGGCTTACCGACGCGCAGCGTCCAACGGTGCTGCATATTCAATCGCTCAAGCCGTTGAAAGTAGACGGAAGCAAAACGCTGATCGACACCTGGATAACGCTGGCCGGCGGCAAAAATGCGGCGGCGGGTATAGAGGGAAATATGAGAGAAGTCTCGCCGGAACAGGTACTGGCCTGGCAACCCGATGTGATCATTCTGGGCGCGAACTGCGGTTCTCTGGCGAATTCTGCCTACGCCGGGCTGTTCGCCGGGCTGAAGGCGGTGAAAAACAATCGAGTGCAACAGAACCCTGCGGGCGTTTTCCCGTGGGATCGCTATGGCACCGAAAGCGCGCTACAAATTCAATGGGCGGCAGCCATGCTGCATCCAGACTTATTTCCGGACGTTAACATGGCAAGCGTGACGCAGGCGTTTTACCGCCGTTTCTTTGACTACCCGCTGAACGACGCAGAAGCGCTGCGCATTTTACAGGCGCTGCCGCCATCCGACGTTTAGCCGCGCCGGATGGCGCGGCATGGCAACGGCAAGCGTCAGTTATAAATCAGCGTAAATGTCGCCATGCTGTTGGCCGTGCCGGCACTCACGGTACTGCCCGTCTGTACGTACTGCGCAGTAAAGTTGATACGCTCGGCGCTGGAGACGCTGCTGGCCTTCACGTTCTTCAGCACCGGCAGATTCGCCGATTCGTTAAGCTTCACCGCGGTGCCAGCGGTCGGTGCCGGCGCGTCGTTACTGCCATAGCTGAGCTTAATACCCACGCCTTTAGCCGTACCCTCACCCTGGGTTAATGCCAGCGTATCCGGCAGGCTGGCATCGGCCTCCAGGCCGAAAAAGCCGATGCGTACGTCCGTTGGCTGCGAGCAGTACACCGGGATGGCAAAGTTTTGCGCGCTGCCGCCGGTGGTATTGACGCCTTTGAACGCGGATTTATTGACTGATCCCAGGCCAACATTGATGGTCGTTGTCGCGACCTCGCAGCTGCCGCTGGAGCCAATATCCACGTTCAGGGCCGACAAACTCAGGAACGTCGGCGACGAGGTGGCCGTGCCGTTTCCTGAAGCATCCTGCTGTTCCATATACAGCTTCCCGACCTGCGGCTGCGACTCCACGTTAGCGTGGTTACCGCTGACCAACTGCACATCGCCAATTTTATAGAAGGTGACATACGCCTTCACAATAATCTCACGCTCGGAAAGCAGTGAAGACAGATCGGCACTGTCGCACACGGTGACCGACTCTTTCCCTGCCGGAGAAGACGTGCCATCGATGTAGTGCACCGCCCCGCCGTTGCACTGAAAGCCCAGCGAATAGCCCAGCCCGCTGAGCTTACTGGCAAAAATGTGCACCCCGTTCACCGCGATAGCGGCACCGGAAGTATCTACCTGCTGGTAAATCAGCCTTTTCCAGGCGGAAGCCGGTGCCTGCAGGTCACAGGTAAAGTGAATACCGCTGCCGTTATCCGCCAGCGAATGCGACATATGCGAATTGACCGGCAGCGTCGGCAGGTACTGCACGTTCTGGGTGTTAATGGTCATGTCGCCAACGGTGGTGTTGCAGCTTTCCGCCCACACCCGTGGGCTGCTGATCCCCGCGACCAGCAATATCAGCCAGCCAAAAAGAGCATATCTTCGATTCATATTCGCGACCTTTTATAAACAGGTGACGCTGGCGGTTTTGACCGGCCGACGTTGCTGATTGTCAGGAAGATGGAAGTGGGCCACGCAGGTTTGCGTAGCGTTATGGTCATCCCAGCGCACCTCAAGGGTGCCTTCATCCGGCACGCCGCTCAGGTACACCTGCCCCTGCTCGGCGACGATACCGGTCGCCGCATCGTCATCGCCTTTAACCCTCGCGCTGGCGCCAAACGGCAGCGGCCCGCCGCGTCCGCGCAGGGTGAACAGCACCCGATTCCCCAAGTGCGTGGCATAATCCGCCTCGACGATAGCGCCGCCGCCAGGGATGACCGTTTGTCCCAGCAGCTCCACGTCGGCATCATCTGGAATGGTTTCGGTATTCAGGCTGATGTCGTTTTTACGGTAGGCGGTCAGCGTGGGCACAATCGCATAGCCGCGCCAGTCGGTGTGCACGTCCGTGCCATTCTCGATATCCACGTTGTCGGCGCCTGGCGCGCGAACCACGGCAAAGCTGTCGCCGGTGTACTGGCCGAAAGTGACGCCGTGAGGATGGGCTACGATGGAACCGGAAGCGCCCCAGGTTATCTGATTGCTGATTTTGTCATGCTGGTAACCCACCTGCGCTTCACCGTAGCCGCCGCGATAGTCCAGAGACACGCCGCTGTTGCTGCCCTGGCCGTTGTTACCGTACCCCTGCTGCACGCTGTAGAAGAGATTGTTTTTCTCCAGCGCCGAGCCGTAGAGTGAAGCCTGCTGCGAGGCGTGGCCTGCGTTATCGGTGGTGCTGCTGTAGCTGACAGAGCTGCCCGGCAGCATTTTGCCCAGCGGTACGTTCAGATTAAATGACCACGAGCGATCGGCTTTTTTATATTCTGACGATGCGGTGTAGTAGTAGCCCACGCCCCAGGAGACGCCTTTCCAGGCGCTATAAAAACCGACGTGCACTGTCTCATCATGGCCGCGAGCGTGCCAATAAGTCTGCATCCAGGCCGATGCGGACAGGCTGCCAAGGCTGCCCAGCATTTGTGAAAGCGAGAACTCTTCGCGCGTGCGTTTATTATCCGTGACGCCGTAGCGGCCTTCCAGCGCATTCGCCTCGCTGAAGTCATAGTAACCACTGGAGGAATAGCGATAGCTTGCCAGGCTGAGCGATGTGCCGCTGCTGGCAAACTCTTTCTGGTACTGCAGGCGCGCTGAGTTGCCGCTGTAGCGCCGATTTGACGGCGTGCGGGTCGTCGCGCGGGTGTAATCAAAGCCTAACGATCCCAGTTCGCCAAAACCGTGTCCCAGCCCGGCGGACCAGGCCTGATAATCGTCCGCCACCTGCGCGCCGCCGTAGAACGTGATATCGGCAGGCAGCCCGTAGAACAGCGTCGACTGCACAAACTGCGGCTCACGGGTCTGTGGCTGCGTGGAATAAAAGCGTCCGGCGCTGACGCTGTACTTCACCCGTCCCTGTCGCAGCATAAACGGCACGGCGGAAAACGGCTGGGTAAACTTTCGCTCAGAGCCGTCGCTTTCTTTAACCGTCACCTCCAGATCGCCGCTCTGCGAGGTCGGATAAAGATCGTTAATCGCGAACGCGCCGGGGGCGACGAAGGTTTCATAAATCACATAACCATGCTGGGAGACGGTTACTTTGGCATTGCTGTGGGCCATACCGCGAATAACCGGGGCGAATCCGCGCTGGCTGTCCGGCAGCATCTCTTCTTCCGACATCAGCTGCGCGCCGCGGAACTGCACGCTATCAAACACGTCGCCGCTGGTATAGGTATCACCAATGCGCAGCTGGCTCTTCAGCGCCCGCACATCGTGCTGCAGGTAGGTACTCTGTGAACGCCAGCGGTGGGTTTTGTCATACTGCATGGAGGCAATATTACGTAGCCGCCAGCCGCCGAGGTTAACGCCGCTGCGCAAATTGAGGTAGTTCGTTTGCGTTGTGCGTTCGTCTTCATGGGACTGGGCGCCGCTGAGGTTATAGTCAACAAACGCCGCCGGAATGCCGTCGTCCCAGCGTGACGGATCGACGTACCCGCGGCTTTTAAGGTTCAGCGCCGCCTGCGGAATGCTCAGATTCAGCCGCTGGCTGGCGAAATCAAAATGGCTGCTGGCATCGGGGATAAAGCGTTCAATATGGGTTAACGTTTCGCCATCATGTAACTGCTCGAACGCGGGGAAGGCGCTGATGTTGACGCCATAATCCGCCAGCTTCTCTGGCGTAAGCACCGGCAGCAGACCATCGCCGCCGTCGATAAATTCCACCGTCTCCTGTGCAACCTGCTGGTTGTTCACCCACACCGTTACGGGGTAGCTCCCCGGCTGCTGGCCGCCCGACCTGGCGAAGTAATGTAAATCGGCGGTTTTTTGCTGCGGGTCAGACAATTCAACGGCCGCCGGGTCAAAGTAATCGTCAGCCCAGACAGCAGGGTTGTAACACAAGACGAACAGTGCCGTCGGCACGCAGGCCAGCAGCACGGCGGTACCGAGTGTAGTATCGTCGTTCCGGGAGTCTGAGGTTGTCGTCTTCACGCTGGGGCCCGTAATAATTACCGTTGAGTAAAATCAGTCACACCGCCAAAATCATTTATCGCCCGCCATTTCACGGTACCTAAGCGGCTAATCGGCCACGTTTTGTCGCTGAACGGCGCAATCATGCCCGGAGACTCCAGCTCCTGACCGCCGACCGAAAGGGAGAAAAATGAAACAAAATAAGGGGTAGGATTATGAGCGGTCAGTTCTGAACCCACGGAATGGAACGTTAGCTGTTTCCAGGCTTCCGTCACATCACCGGCAAGATGATTTGGCCGATAGAAGATCTTAAATTTTGACTTAATATTGACCTGTAATTTATTGTCCTCCCCCTGTTTCGAGGGGGCGATACTTTTAACGTTTAACCAAAATACGGACTCACGGTCGTTGGGTAAATTTGCGCCAGTGTAGTTAATACGCAGTATATTTTTTTGTTCAGGGTCAAGGCGAAACAATGGCGGGGTCACAATAAAAGGCGGCTGACTTTTATCTGTGGCGGAAAAATTCTCCACCCACGACTGTACTAAATAGGGTGTAGACGTATCGGCATTACTTACCGAAATAGAGGCTTCTCGTTTTCCTTCTTGGTAAATTACGCGAGTTCCTCCCATGACAATACCGGCCTGAGCCGTCGTCGATAAAACAAATGCAGAAAGAGCTATGCTCGCGATAAATCGATTCATAGGAATGACCAGCGTTATTAGATAAAGCAAAAAATTGAGCAGAAGTTGCCTTCTGCTCACGGCTTAATTAGTTATAAACCATATTAAAATCGGCCACGCCATTCGCGGTACCGGTCGTTACCGTTGCGCCTGTAGAGGCGTAGTCAGCGTAGAAGGTCAGATCGGCAGAGCCGGCATCATCGCCTTCAACAACCGCGTGTTTTGCCGACACGACGCCAGGGATAACCTGTTTAGTCTGGTCATCTTCATACAGTTTGATGCCCACGCCGGTTGCGCCAGATTCAACGGCCAGCAGGGAAGAATTGATTTTATCTTTGTTACCGTCAAACAGTACGGAGACCTGCTCTACGGAATCCGGGCAGTCTTTGACCTTGATGTGGAAAGCGGTTTTGGTGGTTTCAGTGCCTACGCCGGTGAAATAGGATTTTGCCCATTTACCAAGGTCGACGGTCTGGTTAGCGGTGCTGCTATCAACGTTACAAGATGAATCGGTGATTGAACCGGTGAATTTTACCTGGCCGCCGGTGCCCTGTGTACCCGCATCGGAACCTGGGTTCGTCGATACGGACGCGATAGCTGCGCCAGATACGAGTGCGGCTACGACACATGCCATAATGCGGAGTTGTGATTTCATTCTTGGTCTCTTCTTAACTTAATATTTATGCAGGAATATCTGAGAATAAATATTATTCTCCAGCGTCCCGCCGTCATATCCTCCCTGTTTATATGGTTTTGTTCCGTCTGTAGAGTATAACGTATTCATTCGACTCAAATAATAACCAGTAAAGGCCGAATAATTATTATTCAGCAAGATCGGTTAATCATTAATGTATTAGGAATACGTAGCTAATAATATTCTTATTTAGATATGATGCAACCCGTGATTAAGTAAAATACCCGTGACAGTATTTAATTCAGATACAAAAGTTTCAACAAGCGTGACCACATGTTGTATTTGAAATTACATCACACAAAACTCCCAGCGAATCAGAGCTATTGAATTTAACACTTAATGAAATAATTTAACCGAGTTAACGTTGTTATGCATATTCTCGCCTGTCTTTTATGACAAAAAATGCGGTACTCAAATAAAACTAAATAGCTGCGCGGAATAGTAGATCACTGAAAGGGAACTCAGCCCGGATTGTGCGATCTGATCAATCGCCAAACCAACCAAAATCACCAACCGGACTGAGCGATGCCGATCATAGTACCAATACCCCGTGGCGAACGACGCCTGATGCAGAAAGCTATTCATAAAACGCGTGATAAAAATCATGCCCGCAGACTCACGGCCATGCTGATGCTTCATCGGGGTGAACGGGTCAGCGATGTTGCCAGAACTCTCTGTTGTGCCCGTTCATCCGTTGGTCGCTGGATTAACTGGTTTACGCACTCAGGTATTGAAGGCCTGAAATCCTTACCCGCAGGGCGCTCCCGACGCTGGCCTTTTGAACATATCTGCACCCTGTTACGTGAGCTGATAAAGCATTCTCCCGGCGATTTTGGTTATCAACGTTCACGCTGGAGCACCGAATTACTGGCAATAAAAATCAATGAGATAACCGGTTGCCAGTTACATGCAGGAACCGTTCGCCGCTGGTTGCCATCTGCGGGGCTTGTATGGCGCAGGGCCGCGCCAACTCTGCGTATCCGTGACCCACATAAAGATGAAAAGATGGCGGTAATCCACAAAGCGCTGGATGAATGCAGCGCAGAGCATCCGGTATTTTATGAAGATGAAGTGGATATCCACCTTAATCCTAAAATCGGTGCGGACTGGCAGTTGCGCGGACAGCAGAAACGGGTAGTGACGCCGGGGCAGAACGAAAAATACTATCTGGCCGGCGCACTGCACAGTGGCACGGGTAAAGTCAGCTACGTGGGCGGCAACAGCAAAAGTTCAGCGCTGTTTATCGCTCTGCTGAAGCACCTGAAAGCCACTTACCGGCGGGCGAAAACAATCACGCTGATCGTTGATAACTACATTATCCATAAAAGCCGCGAAACACAGCGCTGGTTGAAAGCAAATCCCAAGTTCAGGGTAATTTACCAGCCGGTTTACTCGCCGTGGGTGAATCATGTGGAACGGCTATGGCAGGCACTTCATGACACGATAACCCGTAATCATCAGTGCCGCTCAATGTGGCAGTTACTGAAAAAGGTCCGCCATTTTATGGAAACCGCCAGCCCATTCCCCGGAGGAAAACATGGTCAGGCAAAAGTGTAGCGGTATTAGGCGCAGCTATTTAGGAATATTCCCATTATTATTCCGTTTATTTATTTTCAACCCACTTAACCATTAGCATACTAATGAGTTTGCCGACTGCGCAAATATCTCTCGCAATGTATTCCCGATTAGTTTAGCATTTACTAAATTAAGTAAAATCTAAACTAACTATGACCCCAAATGAACTGCTTCAGTCCCGTGCCGGCGAGGCCGCCGCGCTACTCAAAGCGATGAGCAACCCTCGCCGGCTGCTGATCCTTTGTATGCTCTGCGACGCTCCGGGCACCAGCGCAGGCGATTTAGCCAAAGCCTGCGGGTTAAGCCCGTCCGCGACTTCACAGCACCTTGCGCGCATGCGGGAAGAGCGGCTGGTTGACTGTCGGCGCGAGGCACAGCGTCTTCACTATTTCATCAAAAACGAGGCGGTGCAGCAGATAGTCGCCACCTTAAAAACGCTCTACTGCCCCTGAGGAGCCCTGCATGACGACCGAAACGATTTCCCCGAAAGAAGCCTTCGCCCTGACCGAACAGGGTGCCCTGCTGATTGATATTCGCGACGCCGATGAATATGCCCGCGAACATATACCTGCCGCTCGCCTGCTTCCGCTCGGCGCCATTGAGCAAGGTGCAACCGTGCAGGCGTCCGCAGCGGACGTGGTGATTTTTCACTGCCAGTCCGGTAACCGTACCCGTAACAATCTCGCCCGCCTTGTCGCAGCGGCCGCGCCTGCACAGGTGAACATTGTTGAAGGTGGGATTGATGGCTGGCGTCAGGCCGGTCTGCTCACCGTTGAAGATAAATCACAGCCGCTACCCCTAATGCGCCAGGTACAGATTGCGGCTGGCGTGCTAATTTTACTGGGCGTTATCCTCGGCTATAGCGTTTCCAGCGCCTTCTTCCTGCTCAGCGCATTCGTTGGCGCGGGCTTAACCTTTGCCGGGGTGACGGGTTTTTGCGGCATGGCGCGGCTGTTAGTCGCGATGCCGTGGAACCGTCGTTGACGGCTGCCGCCGCGGCGACAAGATATCACCCTCTATAACAAAGGAGTTCGTGGATGTTTGCACCTGGCGATCTGGTTCAGTCCAAAATGGGCGGACCAAAACTCAAAGTCATTGAAGCGCATGAAGATAGCATCGTCGCCGTACAGGCAAGCGATGAGCACGGTAAACAATACACCCTGAAAAACGACGACGTTGCCCCGTACCATGAAGAGGGAGACTTTGGCGTCTGCTGAGTGCTTTCTGCGGTGAGCATCGCTCGCCGCTTCCTTCCCCCCTTCAGTTGCATGATTACCCAAATTTCACGCATATCTCAAAAATCTAACATCCAACATTTAATGCTAATAAAAAGCCCAAAATCTGGATAAAAAAACCAATAGCGATAGCGATCACAATAAAATCAGCATCGCACGCCGACGCGTGAATCATGCCGGCATTTACGCCCATCACACTCCGGCGAACTCATCACATAACACAATGATTTTAATCATTAAAATAACCTTCAAAAACAAAAATAGCGTAGCGCTCAAAAAACAATCGACGGCAGAGTATTTTATTGACAAAAACGCATTAAATAAAAATATTTCACTAGTTGTTTGTTTTATTGCAGATGGATAACCTATACGCGTCGCATAAACCAATCCAAAACGCCTAAAAAAACGTTTTCACTCCGTTATAACGTCCATTTTCGAGGAGCATACCGATGTTCTCTGCGCAGTCACGCCTGCGTCATGCGGCAGCAGACACTTTCGCCATGGTGGTCTACTGTTCCGTCGTGAACATGATGATTGAAATATTTCTCTCGGGAATGACCTTCGAGCAGTCACTTTCATCACGTCTGGTTGCTATTCCGGTCAACATTATTATTGCCTGGCCATACGGTCTGTATCGTGACTTTATTATGCGCCAGGCGGCGCGTATCAGCCCGGCAGGTTGGGTGAGAAGAGCGGCGGACCCGCTGGCGTACGTGACCTTCCAGTCGCCGGTGTACGTTATGATTCTGCTGAGCGTTGGCGCTGACTGGCACCAGATTGCCGCGGCGGTCAGCTCTAACGCGGCGATCTCGCTGGTGATGGGGGCGGCTTACGGCTACTTCCTCGATTTCTGCCGTCGCCTGTTCCGTGTGGAACAATATACCCAGGCAAAAGCCTGATAGACGCGCAATAAACGACTGGCGATGCCAGTCGTTTATTCATACGTTCTCGCCAAATAACCCATCTAAAAAGCGTTCTAACGCCATTCGTGAACTAAAACCGTGCGGAATGCCGTAGTGCTGTTCCACATCGCCGCCGAGATACAGCGGGAACTGTTCATAGTGATCGCAAGCTTTAATATCAGACGCCGGTTCGGCAAATTTATAGCTTCGGTCTTTAAGCCCCGGATGAATAATCAACGCAGTGCGCCCCATCCGCGCTTCGGTCATGTATTCAATCCGTTGATCACCCTGTAGAATGACTGATTTACGGGTGAGAATTTATGGCTCAGGTTGACGTGAAATGTCCCTTCTGTGGACGCATTGATGCGGTTAAAAAGCATGGTCTGGGCACTGCCGGGCACCAGCGCTATCGTTGTCAGTCATGTAGCCGAACTTTCCAGCTTGATTACGCTTATCGTGCCTGCCAGCACGGCATGAAAGAGCAAATTGTTGACCTTGCGATGAACAACTCGGGGATCCGCGATACTGCAAGAGCGCTACATATCAGCATTAATGCTGTTGTGCGCACCTTAAAAAACTCTCGCCGCGACGGGTAACTACGCTTCCACTGGACAACCTGCAAATCCAGCTGATTTGTGAAATTGATGAAATGTGGTCATTTGTGGGCAACAAGAAGCAGCAGCGTTGGTTGTGGTATGCATGGGAGCCTCGCCTCAAACGTATTATTGCCCATGCTTTTGGCCGTCGAAGCAAAAAGACTTTGCGTAAGTTATTGAAGCTGTTAGTGGGCTTTAATGTTGTCTTCTGGTGCACAGATAACTTCAGCGTTTACGACATGTTACCGAATGAAAAGCACATCACAGGCAAGCTTTATACACAACGGATAGAGCGTGAAAACCTGAACCTTCGCAACCGGCTAAAGCGGCTTAATCGTAAGACCCTCGGATACTCGAAATCAGTAGAAATGCATGACAAAATTATCGGTACATTCATTGAGCGTGAGCACTACTTGCAATGAGCCGATCTACACATTGAATACGTGACCCCGCGCTTCGCGGTTAACGTAGACGTAATTCTCACCGCGGCGATAGCCGTAGGCTTTGGGGGTTACCGCATCCATGGTAAAGCCCGCTTTTTCAAGCACGCGCGCTACCTCGTCAGGTCGTAAATACATATTTTTTCCTCGTTATCTTTTACTGCATCGCCACCTTACATGAATCAGTATTCGTCTCGCTTTCAGATAATTCCAGAAACTCATTAATTCCCGGCAATTTATAGCGTATGGCCTACACTTAACGCTCAATACAAATTCGAGGAGGCCGAGATGCCAAAGTTGTTTAATCGCAATGAAGCTGACGACGAAGTACAAGATATTCATAACGATGTCAGCCAATTAGCCGACAGTCTGGAAGATATTCTGAAGAGCTGGGCCAGTGAAAATAAAGATGAGGTAGATACCGCTCGTCGTAAGGCTAAAGCGTTACTCAGCGAAACCCGCGCACGTATTCACGGCCGTAGCCGCATACAGCAAAGCGCATGCGACGTTGCCGAAACGGCAGACAGCTATATTCGCGATAAACCGTGGCAAAGTGTGAGCGCGGCCGCGGCGGTAGGTATTTTTATTGGCGTATTATTGGGATCGCGCCGATAATATAACCACAATGATGTTGATAATAAAAACGCGTCTCCCCCGGAGTGTCTCTGATGCTCCGGGGTTTTTATTTTAGCGCCCGCCGTAGCGCCGCCACCTGCTCGTCAGCCATCGCCTGCGAAATAAGATTCGTAAAGCTCATTATCAGCCCGCCTCGTCCACCTGTCGCTATCCGCCAGTCGCTGATAGCCTGTACCGCCAGGCCAGCCTCACGGGCCCTGCGCGCCATCGCGCGATCGTCCCCCTCGACCGTCACCACCAGTTGAATGCCGCCGGATTGCGCCACAACCTGAAAACCCTGAGCCACGAGCGCGGTTTCCAGCCAGCGGCGACGCTGGGCATAGTGAATGCGCATTTTCTTCAGATGGCGCCAGAAGTGACCTTCGCGTAGAAAGTCTGCCAGCGTGTGCTGCCAGAGCAGCGGCACCGGGCAGGCCGCACGCTGAGCCTGACGACGAAACGCCGCCACCAGCGGCAGCGGAACCACCAGCCAGGCGGTCCGCAGCGCTGGAAACAACGATTTGCTGAACGTCCCTACATAAATCACCCGCTGTGGCGCATCCAGACTCTTCAACGGCGGCAGCGGCTTGCCGTGATAGCGAAACTCGCTGTCATAATCGTCTTCAATGACCCACGCCCGCTGGTGTGCCGCCCAGTCGAGCAGCTGTCGCCGACGCGGCAGCGACAGCGCCACGCCGGTCGGGCTCTGGTGAGCCGGAGTTAATAGCGCAAATCGCGCGTCGCCGGCATGCTGTAATGCCCAGTCAATATTCATCCCCTCGTCGTCAACCGGCACCGGGTGCAGGCTTACGCCCTCCTCTGCCAGCGTCGGGCGGATCAGCGGGAAGCCGGGATCTTCTACCCACATGCTCTCACCGCGCCCATCCAGCGCTTTAAGCGCCAAGCTCATAGCCGCCGCATAGCCCGAAGTGATAAACACCTGACCGGCATCGCACTCAATGCTCCGCGACAGCCGCAGGTACTCGACTATCGCCTGACGCAGCGCCAGTTCACCACACACATCGCCCAACGCGAGGTCAAAGCGGGTTTGCGTACGCAGCCTGCGCCCCATTACCCGAGCCCATAGCCCGCGCGGAAAGAGATCCAGCGCGGGCAAGCCAAGCTGGAACGGCAGCGGCTGAAACTGCTCGCCGCCAAAACCAAGCGGCTCCGCTGGCGTGGCTTCCAGCGTTAAGTGATGACTGACATACGTCCCTGCCTGCCCGCGTCGTTCAAGCCACCCCTGCGCCACCAGCTCCGCATAGGCGTTCTCCACCGTCACTCTGGAGACACCAAGCTCCTGAGCGTAGAGGCGACTGGACGGCAGACGCCTGCCCGCACTCAGTTCACCTTGTTCAATCGCCGCCTTCAGCTGACGAGCGATTTGCTGGTATCGCGGTACATGGCGCGTTTTCATGGTCTTATTTTTTACCCAGAATATGGCTATCTTTTTAGGGCCATTATAGTGCTATTTTTGTCTCATCTTGAACGAGGAGAAAGACAATGACTGCACTACGCCAACCCTATAGTGAACTGAGCCCAGCGGTCTATGCCGGGCTGGTACAGGCGAGCATCGCGCTGGAAAAGAGCACGCTGGAACGCCCGCTGCTTGAGCTGCTGTACCTGCGGGTATCACAAATTAACGGCTGCGCGTTTTGCCTGGAGATGCACAGCAACGCGCTGCGCAAAGCCGGTGTGGAACAGGTCAGGCTGGACGCGCTAGCTGGCTGGAGAGTGAGCGATCGCTTCAGCGATGCAGAACGCGCCGCGCTGGCCTGGGCGGAAGATCTGACGCACATCGCCGAAACACACGCCGAAGATGACGTCTACCAGCCGCTGCTGGCGCATTTTAGCGCGGAACAAATTAGCGATATGACCTTTGCTATCAGCCTGATGAACGCCTTTAACCGTCTGGCTGTCGGTATGCGGATGTAAGCCAGAATCGCCCGTGACTATTCATCATTCACGGGCGATTTGATGTTGTAAATAATGCCTCAATCCTCGCCAATATACGCCCACATTTTTCGCCGGGATATTTCTTATCAAACGGCCATGATCATACAAATAACTCACGCTAATTCACGGTGATTTTTCCGACAATATTCATGCCATTTTTCCGATCGCTTGCAAATTTTCCAGCTTAATTTACAAAAAAATCAACAGGCGCTAATTTGCGGCTCATCCCTTATATCATGGGAAATGAGCGCACGATCGCCCTGCCTGATATTTCTGATCAGAACAGGTTGAGGGTTGTCACATCATCTGAATGTGCTAGGGTATAAAAAGGTAATTATTCTCATCAGGTACCATATCGACATAAACTAAAAACAGGAAAACGCATATTGCATGGCAGTTAAATTAGAAGTTAAGAATCTTTATAAAATATTCGGCGAGCATCCACAGCGAGCATTTAAATATATCGAGAAGGGTTTCAGCAAAGAGCAAATTCTGGAAAAAACAGGGTTATCGCTTGGCGTCAAAGACGCCAGTCTGGCCATTGAAGAAGGCGAGATATTTGTCATCATGGGGTTATCCGGCTCCGGCAAATCCACCATGGTACGCCTTCTCAATCGTCTGATTGAACCCACCCGCGGTCAGGTGCTGATTGACGGTGTGGATATTGCCAAAATATCCGACGCCGAGCTCCGCGACGTGCGCCGCAAAAAAATCGCCATGGTATTCCAGTCGTTTGCGCTGATGCCGCACATGAGCGTGCTGGATAACACCGCATTCGGCATGGACCTTGCGGGTGTGCCGGTACAGGAGCGCCAGGAAAAAGCACTGGACGCCCTGCGTCAGGTGGGCCTCGAAAACTACGCGCACGCTTATCCGGATGAACTGTCCGGCGGGATGCGACAGCGCGTCGGTCTGGCGCGTGCTCTGGCCATCAACCCTGATATTCTATTAATGGATGAAGCCTTCTCGGCGCTCGATCCTTTAATTCGTACTGAGATGCAGGATGAGCTGGTAAAATTACAGGCGAAACATCAGCGTACCGTGGTATTTATTTCCCACGATCTCGATGAAGCAATGCGAATTGGCGATCGCATTGCCATTATGCAAAATGGCGAAGTCGTTCAGGTGGGTACTCCGGATGAAATTCTGAATAATCCGGCCAATGATTATGTCCGCACCTTCTTCCGCGGTGTGGATATTAGCCAGGTGTTTAGCGCCAAAGATATTGCACGTCGTAATCCCGATGGCTTAATCCGTAAAACGCCGGGCTTTGGCCCACGCTCCGCGCTGAAATTATTGCAGGATGATGACCGCGAATTTGGCTACGTCATTGAACGCGGAAATAAGTTTGTCGGTATTGTCTCCATCGACTCCCTGAAAGAGGCGTTAAAAGCTAACCAGGGAATCGACGCGGCGCTGATTGACGAGCCTCTGGCCGTTGATGCGCAGACGCCGCTCAGCGAATTGCTCTCTCATGTGGGCCACGCGCCCTGCGCCGTTCCGGTGGTGGGAGAAGAACAGCAGTACGTCGGCGTGATTTCAAAACGCATGCTGCTACAGGCATTAGATCGCGAGGGGGCAAACAACAATGGCTGATCAATCTAACCCGTGGGATACCACACCGGCCGCAGACAGCGCGGCAAATTCTGCCGACGCCTGGGGCTCTCCGGCATCGACGCCGTCCGGCGGTAGCGCAGACTGGCTGCACAGCGCGCCCGCTCCGCAGGCTGAGCATTTTAATATTATGGATCCGTTCCATAAGACGCTGATTCCACTCGATAGCTGGGTAACTCACGGCATTGACTGGGTGGTCACGCACTTCCGCCCGCTGTTCCAGGGGATTCGCGTTCCCGTCGACTATATTCTGAGCGCCTTCCAGCAGCTGCTGCTGGGAATGCCCGCACCGGTGGCGATTGTGATTTTCGCCCTCATCGCCTGGCAGATCTCCAGCCTCGGCATGGGCGTAGCGACCTTTATCTCGCTGATTGCCATCGGTGCGATTGGCGCATGGTCACAGGCCATGGTGACGCTGGCACTGGTACTCACTGCGCTGCTGTTCTGTGTGTTAATCGGCCTGCCGCTCGGTATCTGGCTGGCGCGAAGCCTGCGGGCGGCGAAGATTATTCGTCCGCTGCTTGATGCCATGCAGACGACTCCCGCGTTCGTGTACCTGGTGCCGATTGTCATGCTGTTCGGTATTGGTAACGTCCCGGGCGTCGTCGTGACGATTATCTTCGCCCTGCCGCCCATTGTGCGCCTGACCATTCTTGGGATTAACCAGGTGCCAGCAGATCTTATCGAGGCATCGCGATCCTTCGGCGCTAGCCCACGTCAGATGCTGTTTAAAGTGCAGCTGCCGCTGGCAATGCCGACCATTATGGCGGGCGTCAACCAGACGCTGATGCTGGCCCTGTCAATGGTCGTGATCGCCTCCATGATCGCCGTCGGCGGTCTCGGCCAGATGGTCCTGCGCGGTATTGGCCGTCTGGATATGGGGCTGGCAACGGTTGGCGGCGTGGGGATCGTTATCCTCGCCATCATTCTCGACCGCCTGACCCAGGCCGTTGGCCGCGACTCCCGCAGCCGTGGCAATCGCCGCTGGTACAGCACCGGCCCGCTGGGTCTGCTGCTCCGCCCTTTCACTAAGTAACCATCGTGTTGGCCTGCGCTGCGGGCCAACGCTCCACGACTATCACTATTAAAGGAACAACGATGCGACACTCATTTGTTTTTGCGACAGCGTTTGCCACGCTGGTTTCCACCAGCGCCTTTGCCGCCGACCTGCCGGGGAAAGGCATGACCGTACAGCCGGTACAGAGCACCCTGTCCGAAGAAACGTTCCAGACGCTGCTGGTCAGCCGCGCGCTGGAAAAGCTCGGTTACACCGTCAGTAAACCCAACGAAGTCGATTACAACGTCGGCTACACCTCTATCGCCGCCGGCGACGCGACCTTTACCGCCGTCAACTGGATACCGCTGCATGACGATATGTATGCAGCGGCTGGCGGTGACAAGAAATTTTACCGCGAAGGGACGCTGGTTGGCGGCGCGGCGCAGGGGTATCTGATCGATAAGAAAACCGCCGACCAGTACCACATTACCAATATTGAGCAGCTTAAAGATCCGAAAATCGCCAAACTGTTCGATACCAACGGCAACGGTAAGGCCGATCTGACCGGCTGTAACCCAGGCTGGGGCTGTGAGGCGGTGATTAATCATCAGCTGGATGCCTACGATCTGACCAAAACGGTCGAGCATAATCAGGGCAACTATGCGGCAATGATGGCCGATACCATCACCCGCTTTAAAGAAGGCAAGCCGATTATCTACTATACCTGGACACCGTATTGGGTGAGCGACGTGCTGAAACCGGGGAAAGACGTGGTCTGGCTGCAGGTGCCGTTCTCCTCCCTGCCGGGCGTACAGAAAAATATCGACACCAAGCTGGCTAACGGCGCGAACTACGGCTTCCCGGTAAGCACTATGCATATCGTCGCCAATAAGGCCTGGGCCGAGAAAAACCCGGCGGCGGCGAAGCTGTTTGCCATTATGAAGCTGCCGCTGTCCGACATTAACGCACAGAACGCGATGATGCATGACGGCAAGGCTTCAGAAGCCGACGTTCAGGGCCAGGTTGATGGCTGGATTCAGGCTCACCAGCAGGTATTTGACGGCTGGGTAAAAGAGGCGCTGGCCGCGCAGAAGTAGGCCTGAACAGCCTCGTGCCATCAGGCATGCCCACTCGGGGCGGCATAAAGCAGCATCCGAGTGTGGCGATGCCGAGAATGTACCTGAGCCGCCTCCGACTGCCGGATGGCGGCTTTGCCTTATCTGGCCTACAGACACTTTGCTTACCCGGCCTACGGAAAGATAGGGCCCCGTAGCCAAAAAGCACATTCCGCTACGCGACATTTTCCCTGCCCTTCCCGCCTTTGGTTATTATCACTCTCTCTTTCTTAATCATTTCAGCCATTATGACTAAACCTGCCCACGGGCTTAGCCCAGCCTTAATTGCCTTAATGTCCGTCGCCACCGGCCTGGCCGTTGCCAGCAACTACTACGCGCAGCCGCTGCTGGAGACCATTGCCCGCCACTTTTCGCTTAGCGCGGGACAGGCCGGGTTCATCGTTACCGCCGCACAGCTTGGCTATGCCGCCGGGCTGCTGTTCCTGGTGCCGCTGGGCGATATGTTTGAACGCCGCTCGCTTATCGTGACCATGACGCTGCTTGCGGCGGGTGGAATGCTCATTACCGCAAGCAGCAGCACTCCGGCCATGATGATCCTTGGCACCGCACTTACCGGGCTATTCTCCGTCGTTGCCCAGCTGCTGGTGCCTATGGCGGCAACCCTTGCTTCGCCGGAAAAGCGCGGTAAGGTCGTCGGCACGGTGATGAGCGGGCTGCTGCTCGGCATTTTGCTGGCGCGAACCGTTGCTGGCCTGCTGGCGAATCTGGGCGGCTGGCGTACCGTCTACTGGGTTGCCGCCGTGCTGATGGTGCTGCTGGCCTTTGCCCTGTGGCGCGGCCTGCCGAAACTCAAGCAGGAGACGCATCTCAACTACCCGCAGCTGTTGGGCTCTATCTTCAGCCTTTTTGCCCGCGATAAGCTGCTGCGCACCCGTGCTATCCTCGGCTGTCTGACCTTTGCCAACTTCAGCATTCTCTGGACCTCGATGGCGTTCCTGCTCTCCGGCGCGCCGTTCAACTACTCGGAAGGGGCTATCGGGCTGTTCGGGCTGGCGGGCGCGGCTGGCGCGCTGGGCGCACGTCCGGTCGGCGGGCTGGCGGATAAGGGCAAAGCGCACCTGACCACCACCTGGGGCCTGTTGCTACTGCTGCTTTCCTGGGTGGCTATCTGGTACGGTCACACCTCCGCTATCGCGCTGATCGTCGGTATTCTGGTGCTCGACCTGATGGTACAAGGCGTGCATATCACTAACCAGACGGTCATCTATCGCGTGCAGCCCGATGCCCGTAACCGTCTGACCGCGGGCTACATGACCAGCTACTTTATCGGCGGCGCGGCCGGGTCGCTGCTTTCCGCTGCGGCCTGGCAGCACGCAGGCTGGGCCGGCGTATGTGCGGCGGGTGCAGCAATCTCTCTCGCTAACCTGCTGGTCTGGTGGTGGGGCTATCACCGTCAGGAAGCCGAATAACACAAATGCGATGAGCGTTACGTATACAGCATCTCTATGTCATAGGTAAATCACATAAATTACGGGCATTAATTCATTTACTTTATTTGTCACCATCGTTACTATATCGACTGTAACTAATGAGGTAATGCCCAGATGGATAGTTCGTTTACGCCCATTGAACAAATGCTGAAATTTCGCGCCAGCCGCTGCGAAGAGTTTCCTTTCCAGGAAATTCTTCTGACTCGCCTTTGCATGCACATGCAGGGTAAGCTGCTGGATAACCGCAATAAAATGCTGAAAGCTCAAGGGATTAACGAGACGTTGTTTATGGCGCTAATCACGCTGGAGTCTCAAGAAAACCACAGTATTCAGCCTTCCGAGCTCAGCTGTGCGCTGGGGTCATCGCGTACTAACGCGACCCGCATCGCCGATGAGCTGGAAAAGCGCGGCTGGATTGAACGTCGTGAAAGTGACAACGATCGTCGCTGCCTGCATCTGCAGCTGACCGACAAAGGTCGTGAGTTCCTGAACGAAGTTCTGCCACCGCAGCATCACTGCCTGCATCAGCTCTGGTCGTCGCTTAGCCCGGCCGAGAAAGATCAGCTCGAACATATCACCCGCAAACTTCTTACTCGTCTGGATCAGATGGAAGAGGACGGCTCAGTACTTGACGCCCTGCGCTGATACTACCGCGATAACAATGAAAACAAACAGGCCAGCAGATAACCCCTGCTGGCCTTTCTGGTAAACAGGTCGGCGTCGCCGATATTAATAATAAGAATGTGGAGAATCACATGAGCGCAAATGCGGAGACTCAAACCCCGCAGCAACCCGCCAACAAGAAAGGCAAACGCAAACGCGCCCTCGTCTTGTTGACCTTGCTCTTTGTTATTATTGCCGTGGCCTACGGGGCCTACTGGTTTTTGGTACTGCGTCACTTCGAAGAAACCGATGACGCATACGTGGCAGGGAACCAGGTTCAAATCATGTCGCAGGTGTCCGGCAGCGTGACGAAAGTCTGGGCCGACAACACCGACTATATCCAGCAGGGTGATGTTCTGGTCACGCTCGATCAGACCGATGCTCAGCAGGCGTTTGAAAAAGCGCAGACGGCGCTGGCTTCCAGCGTGCGTCAGATGCGCCAGTTGATGATCAACAACAAACAGCTGCAGGCCAATATCGATATCCGTAAAACGACGCTGGCGCAGGCGCAGACCGACCTCAACCGTCGTATCCCACTGGGTAACGCCAACCTGATCGGCCGCGAAGAGCTGCAGCACGCGAAAGATGCGGTCACCAGCGCGCAGGCGGCTCTCGACGTCGCTATCCAGCAGTACAACGCTAACCAGGCGATGATCCTGGGAACGAAACTGGAAGAGCAGCCGACCGTGCGTCAGGCGGCGACGGAAGTCCGTAATGCATGGCTTGCCCTGCAGCGTACCAAAATCGTCAGCCCGATGAGCGGCTACGTCTCTCGTCGCTCCGTTCAGCCTGGCGCACAGATTAGCCCAACCACGCCGCTGATGGCGGTGGTGCCGGCCAATAACCTGTGGGTCGACGCGAACTTTAAAGAGACCCAGCTGGCCCATATGCGTATTGGTCAGCCGGTCACCGTGATCAGCGACATCTACGGCGATGACGTGAAGTACACCGGGAAAGTTGTCGGCCTCGATATGGGTACCGGTAGCGCCTTCTCCCTGCTGCCGGCGCAGAACGCCACCGGTAACTGGATCAAGGTCGTGCAGCGTCTGCCGGTACGTATCGAACTGGATGCCGACCAGCTGGCGAAACACCCGCTGCGTATCGGCCTGTCTACGCTGGTGAAAGTAGACACGTCCAACCGCGACGGACAAATTCTGGCCAACCAGATTCGTAACAGCCCGGCATACGAGAGCAACGCGCGTGAAATCAGCCTCGATCCGGTTAACAAGCTGATTAACGATATCGTTCAGGCCAACGCCAACTAATGCTGGGGTGCGCGTAATGCAACAGCAAAAACCGCTGGAAGGCGCGCAGCTGGTCATTATGACCATTGCGCTGTCGCTGGCTACCTTCATGCAGGTGCTGGACTCCACCATCGCTAACGTGGCCATCCCCACCATTGCCGGGAACCTTGGCTCATCGCTGAGCCAGGGGACGTGGGTCATCACCTCGTTTGGGGTCGCTAACGCCATTTCCATTCCGATTACCGGCTGGCTGGCAAAGCGCGTCGGTGAGGTGAAGCTGTTCCTGTGGTCAACCGTCGCCTTTGTCATTGCGTCATGGGCGTGCGGGATGTCCAACAGCCTTAGCATGCTGATCTTCTTCCGCGTTATTCAGGGGATTGTTGCCGGGCCGTTGATCCCACTGTCGCAGAGTCTGCTGCTGAGTAACTATCCGCCAGCCAAGCGCTCTATTGCGCTGGCGCTGTGGTCGATGACGGTCATCGTTGCGCCTATCTGCGGGCCAATTCTCGGCGGCTACATCAGCGATAACTATCACTGGGGCTGGATCTTCTTTATCAACGTGCCCATCGGCGCGGTGGTCGTGCTATTAAGCCTCCAGACCCTACGCGGGCGGGAAACGCGAACCGAACAGCGCCGTATCGACGGCGTGGGCCTGGCGCTGCTGGTGCTCGGGATCGGTAGTCTGCAGGTGATGCTTGACCAGGGTAAAGAACTCGACTGGTTTAACTCGACCGAGATCATCGTTCTGACCATCGTCGCGGTGATATCGCTGAGCTTCCTGATTGTCTGGGAGCTGACCGACGATAACCCGATTGTCGATTTGTCGTTGTTTAAGTCGCGAAACTTCACCATCGGCTGCTTGTGTATCAGCCTGGCCTATATGCTCTACTTCGGCGCGATCGTTTTACTGCCGCAGCTATTGCAGGAGGTCTACGGCTATACCGCGACCTGGGCCGGTCTGGCATCGGCGCCGGTCGGGGTGATCCCCGTGATTCTGTCGCCGATTATCGGCCGCTTTGCCCATAAGCTGGATATGCGCCGTCTGGTGACCTTCAGTTTTATTATGTACGCCGTGTGCTTCTACTGGCGCGCCTACACCTTCGAACCGGGAATGGACTTTGGTGCGTCGGCGTGGCCGCAGTTTATTCAGGGCTTTGCCGTGGCATGCTTCTTCATGCCGCTGACCACCATCACGCTTTCCGGGCTACCGCCCGAGCGTCTGGCGGCCGCCTCGAGCCTGTCGAACTTCACGCGTACGCTGGCGGGCTCCATCGGGACGTCAATTACCACAACGCTTTGGACCAACCGCGAAGCCATGCACCATGCGCAGCTAACGGAGTCGGTAACGCCGTTTAACCCTAACGCCCAGCAGATGTACGATCAGCTACAGGGTATGGGGATGACGCAGCAGCAGGCTTCCGGCTGGATAGCCCAGCAGATCACCAACCAGGGGCTGATTGTTTCGGCCAACGAAATCTTCTGGATTTCAGCGGGGATCTTCCTCGTGCTCCTGGGGCTGGTGTGGTTTGCCAGGCCGCCGTTTGGCGCCGGGGGCGGGGGCGGGGGCGCTCACTAGTTAAAAAGCCAGCTCGGTTGAGCTGGCTTTTTTTTGCCCTGTCGCGTCAGGCGACGGAAGATTAATGCGATGAGTTCGCGAATGCCCCTTGTTTAAGGTCGTCCACAATATGATTCATTCGGCTTTCATTGAGCCCATAGAATTTAATGGAAAATGCCGTGAGGACATAAAAGAGAGCCGGTACCAGCGTAAATAGCAGCATCACACCTTGCGCCGCCGACGCCGACTGTACGGCAACGTTAGATTCATAATGGAAATAAGCCAGTACCCAACCTAATACCGCTCCGCCAACGGCGACGCCCAGCTTAATCACAAATATATTGGCTGCCACATTCATACCTGTAATTCGTCGCTGCGTTTTCCATTCACCATAATTATTTGCATCAGTAATCATTGACCACTGCAGCGCGCCGTTTCCGCCCTGAATCAGCATAATAATCAAATGAATTAACAGCACGACAATCCATAACTCCGGCGGCATAAAGAAGCATAGTACGCCGAATACCGCAATCAGCAGGTTGATCCAGAAAGACAGTTTTACCTTGCAGAAGCGGGTGCCAAAGGGTTTAGCAAGAACGGAGCCAGCCATTGATGCGAACATACCGCCCAGCATAAACAGCGTGATGATATCCGAGCCTTTATTCAGCACCGTATTAATGTAGTACACCACCGCGCCGCCGCGCAGCACCACGGCCACCAGCATCATGAAGTTGTAGACCGACAGAATCAGCCACTGATCGTTTTTGAACAGAATCTTCACGTCGCGCACGATGTTCAGGTTCTCCTCTTTCACCGGCTGCACGCGCTCTTTGGTTGTAAAGAAACAGACGATGAACATCAGGCAGCCTATCACCCCGAACAGCGCCATCGACACCTGAATACCGGTAGCGCGGTCACCCGGATAGAGGAAATCCGCCAGCGGTAGAATCAGCGCAGTCCCTAGCGCGCCGCCGATAGGCGTTATCGCAAAGCGCCACGACTGCAGCGACAGGTTTTCACGCGGATCGGCAGTAATCGCTGCGCCCAACGAGCAGTAAGGGATATTAATGGCGGTGTACATCAGCGTCATAAAGATATACGCCGCCACCGCATAAACCACCTTCCCGGTGTCGGAGAATGACGGAATGGAGTAAACCAGTACGCAGCTAACCGCAAACGGGATGCAGATAGCCAGCAGCCACGGGCGGAAGCGGCCCCAGCGCGTCGAAGTGGCATCGGCAATCGCCCCCATGATGGGATCGGTTATCGCATCCAGCAGGCGCACCAGCAAGAACATGGTGCCCATCACCGCCGGCGGCAGGCCATAAATATCGGTGTAGAAATAAGCCAGAATAGCAACCGATGAGTCAAACACGATATGACTGGCGGCATCTCCCAGGCTATAGCCAATTTTTTCCTTGATAGAGATCCTATCCCCTGAAGACATATAAACTCCTGTATTTTTAGCGAATGCAACCGGTTTCAATAGGCGCTATTTTTTACGCATTCAGGGACAGGATCTATTATGTTTTTCGGCTAACTGATTATGTTTTTCATTTTATGTGATCGATAATTATCTTAACTCCCCTATTAAAGAGAGATTTTATTTTTCTGCGTGCGTCTTTCTCCTCAGATAAATACATAAAATAAATATATTCTATTTTTATTATTTTATTTATGAATATACTTTCGCGCATAAAAAAGCCCCTGCGCTCGCGCAGGGGCTCGATATTATCGATACCAACAGAAACTAGATGTGCAGTTCCTGCAGTTTTTCTTTCGGCAGCGCCAGTTCATCATTGCTGTTGATACGAACGTCGCGTTCGATAATATGACGAGCAATGTCCTGCGCTTCGCTCAGGGAGTGCATTTCGTAGGTACCGCACTGATACACGTTCAGCTCTGGGATCTGGTTTTGATCCTTCACCTTCAGCACGTCAGCCATCGCCGCTTTCCAGGCATCCGCAACGCGCTGCTCGTCCGGCGTACCGATCAGGCTCATGTAGAAACCGGTACGGCAGCCCATCGGAGAAATGTCGATAATCTCAACGCCGTTACCGTTCAGATGATCGCGCATAAAGCCCGCAAACAGGTGCTCCAGGGTATGGATCCCTCTTTCCGGCATCACTTCTTTGTTCGGCACACAAAAACGCAGATCAAAAACGGTGATCGCATCGCCGTGCGGCGTGTTCATTTTCTTCGCAACGCGAACGGCTGGGGCTTCCATACGGGTATGATCGACTGTGAAGCTATCTAACAACGGCATTTCGTAACCTCCGATATCACCTTCATGCTCCCGGGCGTGCAATTTTTTCTATCCGATTATCAACATAACCATTTGAATAGAATCAATTTTCTGTAATACGCCGCGTTCTGCTTCAGGTTAATGTGATTTTTTTTAAAATAAACTGAACTCTTTGTTCCCATGCCAGTCTTAGTATATGAAAGACGCGCATTTGTTATCATCATCCCTGATTCAGAGATGTATATTTTGGCCACAGTGATGTGGCCTTTTTCTTTTGTATCAGGCGTGTCTTGCCAGCAGCGCTTCAAACGATTCGTTATCCGCAGCTTCAATCTGACGCTGACGCGCTCTTGAAGCATCCCGCTCGTTGGCAAAATCCTCTTCGCTGAGAATCTCCAGCGGCTCTTCACGCAGCATCGTGCGGTACTGTTCCGCCAGAGCCTTACCGGTCCCCCCAATGCCCTGATCAAGCATAGAACGCAGAATGCGCGCCGAGAAGGTTAAATCCGGATTATCAAAGCAGGCCACCAGTTCATCGCATACTTTCTGATACGCCGTCCCGCCATTCATACCGTCCATAGTCTGGGCTACGCGTTTCAGATCGTGGAACAAATCTTTACCCACTTTGGTCAGCGGGAACTGCGCCGTTTCACAGCCAATCCCCAGCGTCAGCCCCGGCTTACGCCCTTCCAGAATCACGCGATTCCAGTTAGTGCGAGTGCACAGCAGCTCATCGCTGCTCATCTCCGGCGCATCGGCCAGCACGCACCAGACCATAAACAGGTCGAGGAAGCGAATCTGCTGCTCGTCCACGCCAATCGGTGAGAACGGGTTGATGTCCAGCGAGCGTACTTCGATATATTCGATACCGCCGCGCAGCAGCGCATCGGATGGGGTTTCGCCATCGCGGGTCACGCGTTTTGGGCGAATCGGTGCATACAGTTCGTTTTCAATCTGCAAAATGTTGCTGTTGATTTGCAGATGCTTGCCGTCTTTCTCCAGACCAATACGCGCATATTCTTCAGACGGTGTTTTAATCGCGCGCTTCAATCCTGCCACATACTCGTGCAATTCGTTAAACGTAATTCCGAGATTGCTTTGCGATTTATTGGTATAGCCAAGATCGCTCAGACGCAGCGAGGTTGCATACGGCAGGTAGTACATGCCGCAGTCGGTTTTCTCAAACGGCAGCGTCGTCGGCTTGCCCTGCAGGAAAGAGGAACAGATTGCCGGAGACGCCCCGAACAGGTACGGAATCACCCAGCCAAAACGGTAGTAGTTACGAATCAGACGGAAATAGCCGGCGGAAATGGCCTCTTTATCGTGTACGCCGCATTTCGCCTGCCAGAATGCCATCGGTAGCGAGAAATTGTAGTGTACCCCGGAGATGGTCTGCATCAGCGCGCCGTAGCGGTTTTTCAGCCCTTCACGGTACAGCGTTTTCAGACGGCCGATGTTAGACGTACCGTACTGTGCCAGCTCAATATCCTGACCCGGTGCGATGTAGCACGGCATGCTCAACGGCCACATGCGCTCGTCGCCCAGCTGGCGTGCAGTATGACGATGCACGTCGCGCAGGAACGTCAGCATGTGATTGATATCGCCGTCGACCGGAGTAATAAACTCCAGCAGCGCTTCAGCGAAGTCGGTAGTGATCCATTTGTGGGTCAGCGTGGCGCCCAGCGCCTCCGGATGACCGGTTGTTGCCAGAGAACCGTCTGCATTAACGCGTAGGGTTTCGCGCTCAAGACCGCGCTGGATCCCTTCAAGAGCCTGAGGGTGTTTTTCCAGCCAGGTCAGCGCCTGTGATACGTCCGGGATCAAATTGACCTCCCGCCTGTCGAATTCATGTTATTAAGCATAATTGTCATCGTGGAGATGAGGACTGCTCCACAAGCCATCCAATTAGTGCCACCACGTCATGCCTTGCAGCGTCAGCGCCGCCACTGCGATATAGCGCAGCGCCTTACCCAGGCATAAAAAAAAGAGTACCGGTCCCCAGGATATGCGCATCCAGCCTGCGAGCAGGCACAGCAAATCACCGATAACGGGCATCCAGCTCAGCAGCAACGTAGCCGCGCCGTAGCGGCGCAGCCATCCCACTGCTTTTTCCTGCCAACGCGATGTTTTGCGTAATGGAAAAAAACGACCAAGAATAACGTTAGTAGCCCCGCCAAGGCTATTACCCATTGTTGCTATTACTACCAGAAGCCATGGCTTACTCGCGCCCGCAAGCAGCAGCCCGACCAGCACGGCTTCAGAGTTCCCCGGCAGCAGCGTCGCGCTGAGGAAGCTGCTTGCCAGCAGCGATCCCAGCGCCAGAAGTTCATTCACAGCAGGCGTACGTCGACGGCGTCCATCCCCGCAGCGGCAGCAGCCTGAAGGCCAAAATCGGCGTCTTCAAACACGATGCAGCGTTCCGGCGCCACGCCCATCCGCTCCGCGCACAGTAAGAACGTGTCCGGTGCGGGCTTATGCAGCTTAACGTGATCGGCGGCGACAACGGCATCGAAATAGTGACGCAGCCCGAGGTGCGCGAGCAGCGCCTCGGCCACCGCGCTTTCGCTGCCGGTACCAACGGCCATAGGCCGACGGCCGTGCCACGCTTTCACGACTTCAATAAGCGGCAGCGGCGTCACAGAATCGAGCAGCATGGATTTCACCGCATCGGTTTTTTCGCGAGCGAGAAGATGGGGATCCAGATCGGCCTGATGACTGTCAATAATCGCCTGCGCAATCCGCCATGTCGGCGAACCGTTAAGCGCGACCATCGCCTGTTCGTCAAAACGCATTCCATAACGACCCAAAACCTCACGCCAGGCCTTACGATGCGTGGGCTCTGTATCCAGAATGGTGCCGTCCATATCAAAAATCAATCCAGCATAGCGTTCGTACATCGTCTTCTCACCCGTCGGATAATGTGACGTTACTTTATCGTAAATAGGGATGGTTGTCGCTGTTAGCCGCAGGAACAACAAAGGCGCTCTCCGGCGCCTTATCGCTACCGCTCGCTGCGGATTATTTAATTTGCATATCGTTTTCAACTACTCGTACGCCCTGAACCCGTCGGGTAACTTCGACCGCACGTTTGGCATCCGCAGAGGATGACACAAAGCCGCTTAGCTGTACGCGACCTTTAAAGGTCTGCACGTTGATCTCACTCGATTTGATGTTTTTATCGCTGAACAGCGCCGTTTTAACCTTTGTGGTGATCACCGTATCGTCAATATAGCCACCGGTGCTTTCTTTCGTTGACGAGCCAGCACAGCCGGACAACGAGATAGCCACCAAAAGCGCAGCGCAAAACGCTGACGTTGCCTTGAACCATTTCATGGATTTCTCTCCTTGCAGTCATGTCACCAGGATAAAGGCGTATACAAGGATAAATTATAGAGGAAAGAATGGGTTGCCAATGGGAAAAGCGTGAAGAAGATTTTACGATGAAAAAAAACAGAGAGGGAACTACGGAGAAGATGGTGCATCCGGGAGGATTCGAACCTCCGACCGCTCGGTTCGTAGCCGAGTACTCTATCCAGCTGAGCTACGGATGCATCAGTAAAACCAGATTGGAGAAAACAAGAGATGGTGCATCCGGGAGGATTCGAACCTCCGACCGCTCGGTTCGTAGCCGAGTACTCTATCCAGCTGAGCTACGGATGCATCGGGAAACTTGCTTTACTGCCGATATTGATACCGCTAAGAAAGCGACATCAAGTAAGAGATGGTGCATCCGGGAGGATTACTCGGCTGCGCCTCGCCCTACGGGTCGTTGCTAAAGCAACGCTATTCTCCCTGGTGCTAGCGATCATCTCGCAGACCTTGAAACAACAGCGTTGCTGCTATTCCGGAGAATATGGTGCATCCGGGAGGATTCGAACCTCCGACCGCTCGGTTCGTAGCCGAGTACTCTATCCAGCTGAGCTACGGATGCATCGGGAAACTTACTTTACTGCAGATTCGATACCGCTGCTAAAGCGCTATCTGTTTTCTGTTACAACGCTAATGCGTTATCTCAGAGAAGATGGTGCATCCGGGAGGATTCGAACCTCCGACCGCTCGGTTCGTAGCCGAGTACTCTATCCAGCTGAGCTACGGATGCAAATGGCGGTGAGGCGGGGATTCGAACCCCGGATGCAGCTTTTGACCGCATACTCCCTTAGCAGGGGAGCGCCTTCAGCCTCTCGGCCACCTCACCAACAACACCTCTTGCGAGTGCTTCGAAGAACTTGTTTCTGCTCATCGTCGCTGTGTGGCGCACATATTACTTTCTGGGACTTATAAGTCAAACAATTTTCCGCAGATTTTTTTCGTTTGCACATTTCACAGACAATCAGGCGTTAAAAAAAGCAGAACGGGCGTTTTATCAACAGATAAAACGCGATTACGGCCGCAAAACGGCAATACGAAAAAATGGCGCTAAGGGAGAGAACAGAAGAAAAAAGGGCTGACGCAGAAGATAAAACGGGAAAAACGGCGGGAGTTGCGTCTCACCCGCTGGGTGAGACGCGAGAACTTAGTAACTGGACTGCTGGGATTTTTCAGCCTGGATACGCTGGTAGATCTCTTCACGGTGGACAGAGACTTCTTTCGGGGCATTTACGCCGATGCGCACCTGGTTACCCTTCACTCCTAAAACTGTCACAGTGACCTCATCTCCGATCATGAGGGTCTCACCAACTCGACGAGTCAGAATCAGCATTCTTTGCTCCTTGAAAGATTAAATGAGTCGGGTCTCTCTGTATCCCGGCATTCTCCATCATATAACGCCAAAAGGTCAGCGATGACAAACACCTTATGTGTAAGCAGTCACGGCATCACATTCTGTTAAATGTAAGTCTAGCCGATTTACATGACTTCAACCTGACTTTATCGTTATCAGTACCGCATATGCAAGACGCCTGAACAGATAACGTTAGGCGTCTGCATGCGTTTATTGTTATTACAGTTTAGCGCTTACCCAGCCCTTCACGCTGGCCAGTGCAGCCGGGAGAGCCGCAGCGTCGGTACCGCCAGCTTGCGCCATATCCGGACGACCGCCCCCTTTGCCGCCCACCTGCTGAGCGACCATACCAATCAGTTCCCCTGCTTTCACACGGTCAGTCACGTCCTTAGACACGCCCGCAATCAGAGAAACCTTACCTTCTGCAACCGTCGCCAGCACGATAACCGCCGAACCCAGCTGGTTCTTCAGATCGTCGACCATGGTACGCAGCATTTTCGGCTCAACGCCGGCAAGTTCGCTCACCAGCAGATTAACGCCGTTAATCGTCTCAGCTTTGCTGGAAAGATTCGCACTTTCCTGGGCTGCGGCCTGCTCTTTCAGCTGCTGCAGCTCTTTTTCCAGCTGGCGGGTACGTTCGATAACGGTACGTACTTTCTCCGTCAGGTTGTGGCTATCACCTTTCAGCAGCTGAGCAATGTCGTTTAAGCGATCGCTTTCAGCATGCAGAGAGGCTATTGCACCCTCACCGGTAACGGCTTCAATACGACGCACGCCTGCCGCTGTGCCAGATTCCGACACAATGCGGAACAGACCGATATCACCGGTACGAGAAGCGTGGGTACCGCCACACAGTTCGGTAGAGAAGTCGCCCATGCTCAATACACGCACGTGGTCGTCATATTTCTCACCAAACAGCGCCATTGCGCCCTTCGCTTTCGCCGCATCCAGATCCATGATGTTGGTTTCGATCGGCAGGTTGCGACGAATCTGGGCATTGACCAGATCTTCAACCGCGCGGATCTCTTCCGGCTTCATGGCTTCAAAGTGGGAGAAGTCGAAACGCAGCACTTTATCGTTAACCAACGAGCCTTTCTGCGCCACATGCGTGCCCAGAACCTGACGCAGCGCCGCGTGCATCAGGTGCGTAGCGGAGTGGTTCAGACGGATGCGAGCACGACGTGCGTCATCCACGTCAGCCTGCACGGCATCGCCTACTTTCAGCGCGCCGGTCGCCAGCTTGCCAAGATGGCCAATAGCCTGACCGTATTTCTGGGTATCGCTAACGGCGAAGCTAAAGCCCGCGCCTTTCAGCTCACCCTTGTCGCCAACCTGGCCGCCGGATTCCGCATAGAACGGAGTCTGGTCCAGAACGACAACGGCTTCCTGGCCCGCAGCAATAGACTCTACCGCTTTACCGTCAACGAACAGGGCGGTGACTTTACCGTTCAATTCCAGATGGTCGTAGCCTTTAAACTCAGATGCGCCGTCAACGCGGATCATGGCGTTGTAATCCGCGCCAAAACCGCTGGATTCACGCGCACGACGGCGCTGTTCTTCCATTGCGGCTTCAAAGCCAGCTTCGTCAACCTTGATATTACGTTCACGGCAAACGTCTGCCGTCAGGTCAACCGGGAAACCGTAGGTGTCGTACAGGCGGAAAGCGGTTTCGCCATCCAGCGTATCGCCGGTCAGCTTCGCCAGCTCTTCGTCGAGCAGGGCCAGGCCGCGCTCCAGCGTACGAGCAAACTGCTCTTCTTCGGTTTTCAGAACCTGTTCAACCTGCGCCTGCTGGCGTTTCAGCTCTTCGCCTGCGGCACCCATCACGTCCACCAGCGGGCCAACCAGCTTGTAGAAGAAGGTGTCTTTCGCGCCCAGCATGTTGCCGTGGCGGATTGCGCGACGAATGATACGACGCAGCACATAACCACGGCTTTCGTTGGACGGCATCACGCCATCGGCAATCAGGAACGCACAGGAACGAATGTGGTCCGCGATGACGCGCAGCGACTTGTTGCTCAGGTCGGTTGCGCCAGTGACTTTAGCCACGGCATCAATCAAGGTGCGGAACAGGTCGATTTCGTAGTTGGAGTTCACGTGCTGCAGAACGGCAGTTATACGCTCCAGACCCATACCGGTGTCCACGGACGGCTTCGGCAGCGGTTCCATGGTGCCGTCAGCCTGACGGTTGAACTGCATGAAGACGATGTTCCAGATTTCGATATAGCGGTCGCCGTCTTCTTCTGCGGATCCCGGAGGCCCACCCCAGATGTGGTCACCGTGGTCGTAGAAAATCTCGGTGCACGGACCGCAAGGACCGGTGTCACCCATCTGCCAGAAGTTATCGGATGCATACGGCGCGCCTTTGTTGTCGCCGATGCGAATAATGCGCTCACGCGGAATACCGACTTCTTTTTCCCAGATTTCGTAAGCTTCGTCATCGCTCTCATACACGGTAACCCACAGGCGCTCTTTCGGCAGCGCAAACCAGTTTTCACCGGTCAGCAGCTCCCAGGCGTACTGGATAGCATCGTGTTTGAAGTAGTCGCCGAAGCTGAAGTTACCCAGCATTTCGAAGAAGGTGTGGTGACGTGCGGTGTAGCCGACGTTTTCCAGGTCATTATGTTTACCGCCCGCACGCACGCAACGCTGCGCGGTGGTCGCGCGCGAATAATTACGTTTGTCGAGACCGAGGAACACGTCCTTGAACTGGTTCATCCCGGCGTTGGTAAACAACAGAGTGGGGTCGTTATTCGGCACAAGGGAGCTGCTGGCAACTACCTGATGGCCTTTACTATGGAAAAAGTCGAGAAACGCCTGACGGATCTCAGCGGTGCTCTTGCTCATAATTATCCTGAAATCAAGCTACACTTCATCCTTCAAACCGCCTCTTCGTTGGCTGCGCTCGTTCACCCCAGTCACGTACTTATGTACGCTCCTGGGGATTCACTCACTTGCCGCCTTGATGCGGCTTGAATGATTTCGTGTATTTAAGGAATATTCGTCGCAGACGCGGGCCACCGTAAAAGCAACCCGCATCCAAACGGAAAAAGTGGGAATAAGATAAGTTTTCTTTAAAGGGAAGTAAAATCCCGAGTGCGGTCAATCAGCAAAATTTCGCCATATTTCCTGGATATCTTCCATAAGGTAGCCGCGGTAGAGCAAAAAACGCTGGATTTTAACCTTCTCGGCAAACAGCGTCGGCAACGGATCGCCGTATTTTCGCTGCGCCTGTTCGCGCGCAAGCATCCCCCAGTCGATCTCGCATTCCCGCATCGCCTGTTCGATATCGTGACGGTTTATCCCTTTTTGCCCCAGCTCCTGGCGAATGCGCGCCGGGCCATAGCCTTTACGGCTACGGCTGGCGAGAAACTGCCGCACAAACCGGAGATCGTCCAGATAGCGGTTTTCAAAGCACCAGGCAATCACCTTTTCAACATCTTCCGGCGGCGCGTCAACGGCTTCCGGGCCATTTTTGGTCATCACCGGAGCGGTCAGCTTGCGCCGCAGCTCCTGCTCACTGTGGTCACGCATCGCCAGAATGCGGATTGCGCGGTCCAGCAGACGGGCATAGGCGGAGCGGCGCGGTGAGTTTTCGGTCATCGTTTTTCTGCCATTGTGATAAATGCAAAAAGGGCTGCATCAGCAGCCCTTCGTCTTCGTTCTGAGGTTATCAGAAGTCTTCGTTGGTTTCTTCAACGTTGTTGTTATCAACAACGAAGTCAGGTTTATCGTCCTGGTTATTGAGCAGCAGTTCGCGTACCTTCTTCTCAATTTCTTTCGCCGCAGCCGGGTTTTCTTTCAGCCAGGAGATCGCGTTCGCTTTGCCCTGACCGATTTTATCGCCGTTGTAGCTATACCAGGCACCTGCTTTTTCAATCAGCTTCTCTTTCACGCCGAGATCGACCAGTTCGCCGAAGAAGTTGATGCCTTCGCCATAGAGGATCTGGAATTCAGCCTGTTTGAACGGCGCCGCAATTTTGTTCTTCACAACCTTCACGCGGGTTTCGCTGCCGACAACGTTGTCGCCCTCTTTCACCGCGCCGATACGACGGATGTCCAGACGAACGGAAGCGTAGAACTTCAGCGCGTTACCACCGGTGGTGGTTTCCGGGTTACCGAACATCACGCCGATTTTCATACGGATCTGGTTGATGAAGATCAGCAGGGTGTTGGACTGTTTCAGGTTACCCGCCAGCTTACGCATCGCCTGGCTCATCATACGTGCCGCAAGGCCCATGTGAGAGTCGCCGATTTCGCCTTCGATTTCCGCTTTCGGCGTCAGCGCCGCGACGGAGTCGACCACGATAACGTCTACTGCACCGGAACGTGCCAGCGCGTCACAGATTTCCAGCGCCTGTTCGCCGGTATCCGGCTGGGAGCACAGCAGGTTGTCGATATCGACGCCCAGCTTGCGCGCATAAACCGGGTCCAGCGCGTGTTCAGCATCGATGAACGCACAGGTTTTACCTTCACGCTGCGCTGCGGCGATAACCTGCAGCGTCAGGGTCGTTTTACCGGAGGATTCAGGCCCGTAGATTTCGACGATACGGCCCATTGGCAGGCCGCCTGCGCCCAGCGCGATATCCAGTGACAGCGAACCGGTGGAGATGGTTTCCACATCCATGGTACGGTCTTCACCCAGACGCATGATGGAGCCTTTACCGAATTGCTTTTCGATCTGGCCCAGCGCTGCCGCCAACGCTTTCTGTTTGTTTTCGTCGATAGCCATTATTACTCCTGTCATACCGGATGAAACCGGATAGTGAATTCTGTTCTGTTGAGGCAATTATACTGTATGGTCATACAGTATCAAGTATTTTGTAGAAATTGTTGCCAGAGGAGTTTTAGCGCGAAAGCCGTCGCCTGTCGGCGCACTGATTCACGGTCGCCGGAGAAACATTCACACTGGGTCACCCCCTGCCCGCTGGCGCTGGCAACGCCAAACCACACGGTGCCTACCGGTTTTTCCGCGCTGCCGCCGTCCGGCCCGGCAATGCCGCTAACCGAGACCGCAAAGTCTGCTCGTGCCGCGCGCAGCGCGCCAATTGCCATTTCGACGACCACGGGCTCGCTAACCGCACCGTTCTGTTCCAGCGTCACTTCCCGCACGCCGATCATCTGCGATTTAGCCTCATTGCTGTAGGTGACAAAACCGCGTTCAAACCATGCGGAACTGCCCGCTACGTCGGTGATGGTTTTGGCAATCCAGCCGCCGGTGCAGGACTCGGCGGTGGTCATCGTCGCGCCGCGCGCTTTCAGCGCCAGGCCGACCTGCTCGCTCAGCTGCAGTAATTCTGAATCTGTCATTGTCGCTCCGCTTAAGCCGGATAAAGAGGCCATCAAAGATAGCACTTTCAGCACAGATATGGGGATGGGGTGGCGATTTTACGAGGGACATTCCGAAATTGCATCGCCCCGACGACGTCGGGGCGAAACGGCGAGAAATTTAGCGCATGCTGGCGGCAATCAACTGGACATTATGACGCAACATTTTCACGTAGCTGTCTGCAACGCCGCCGGGCTTTGACAGCGCTTCGGGATAAAGTTCGCCACCCGGCTGCGACCCCGTGGCCGTGGCAATCTGTTGTACCAGACGCGGATCGAGCTGGTTTTCCATAAACCAGGTGTGCACGCCGTCGGCCTGAATCTGCTTAATCAGCGCCGCAACCTGCGCCGCGCTGGCCTCGCTTTCCGACGACAGCCCCTGCGGAGCCAGGAAGGTCACGCCGTAGGCGCGGGAGAAATAACCGAAGGCATCGTGGCTGGTTAAGACTTTACGTTTCGCCTGCGGAATGCCGTCGAACTGTTTTTTCGCCCAATCATGCACTTCGTTCAGTTGCCCGATATAACGCTCGCCGGAGGCTTTTAACGCCGCGCTATCCTGGGGGTCGGCCTTGATCAACCCGTTCATGATGTTTTGCGCATACAGCGCGCCGTTAGCCGCGCTGTTCCAGGCATGCGGGTCGGTCACTATTTTTCCATCCTCATCCAGCGTGTGCGTCTTCACGCCGGTTGATGCAACCACCAGCTCCCCTTTAAAGCCAGAGGCTTTAATTAACCGGTCGATCCACCCCTCGAGCCCCAGCCCGTTCACCACCACCACATCCGCCTTGCTGAGCAGCGCGCTGTCTTTCGGCGACGGCTCAAAGGTATGCGGGTCGCCGTCCGGACCAACCAGCGTGTCGACATGTACGTGCTCGCCGCCAATTTGCTGCACCATATCACCCAGCACGGAAAAACTGCTGACCACGTTCAGCGTTTTCGCCATTACCCCCTGCGCCGTTATCCCGAGCGCCAGCGCCAGAATCACCCCAATACGCTTCATGTTTTCCCCTTATCGTCTTCAATTTCGCCAGCTGACGGTCAGCCGACTACGCTTGCCAAAAAATACCGAAACCAAAAAAACGCCGCTGGCGGTCAGCACAATCGACGGTCCAGCGGGGAGATTAGCCGCCCACGACAGGCTCAATCCCATCCACGCACAGACGCTGCCCATCAGCGCCGCCAGCAGTAAAATCCCCGGCAGCGTTTGCACCCAACAGCGTGCAGCCACGGCAGGCAGCATCATCACGCCCACGGCCATCAGCGTACCGAGCACCTGAAAACCGGCGACCAGGTTAAGCACCAGCAGCGCCAGGAACAGCCCATGAAGCACAATCGGCAGCCAGCGTGCATTGACCTGTAGCCAGGCGCTGTCAAAGGCTTCGCTCACCAGCCCACGATAAAACAGCGCGATACAGATAAGCGTCAGGCTGGCAACGCCCGCCACAAACAGGGCCGCGTTGCTGTCCACCGCCAGTATTGAGCCAAAAAGCAGGTGCAGCAGGTCGACGTTAGAACCGCGCAGCGAGACCAGCGTGACGCCCAGCGCCAGCGAGCCAAGATAGAACCCGGCAAAACTGGCGTCCTCCTTTAACGGCGTTCGGCGGCTCGCCCAGCCGGCAATCAGCGCCACCGCTATTCCGGCGATAAAACCGCCGACGGTCATCGCCAGCAGCGACATGCCGTTCACCAAATACCCCACCGCCACGCCCGGCAGAATGGCATGCGACAGCGCATCGCCCATTAAGCTCATGCGCCTTAGCAGCAGAAAAACGCCGAGCACGGTGGTACTCAACGACAGCGCCAGGCAGACCACCAGCGCACGGCGCATAAAGCCAAACTCAATAAAGGGTTGAAAAAAGGTATGCCAGATCATGCGCGCCTCACCGATTCAAACGCGGGCAATACATCATGGGTATGCCCCCAGCAGGCGTTGTTTTCCGCCAGCAGCAGCGTTTGCGGAAAGTAATCAGCCACCCGCTGGTTATCGTGCAGCACCGCCAGCACGGTCTGCCCCTGCTGATGCATTTCCTCAATCACCCCCATCAAATCAAACGTGGTCGCTTCATCAATGCCGGTAAATGGCTCGTCCAGCATGACCAGCGGCGCGCGTTGCACCAGTACGCGGGCGAACAGCATGCGCTGAAACTGACCGCCGGAGAGGGACTCAATCGGTGCGGTGGCCATGGCCGCCAGCCCAACCCGCGCCAGCGCGGCCTGGATGCGGCGCCGTACGTCGCGGCCAATTCCGCGCAGCAGCGAAATCCGCGGCCAGGTTCCCTGGCTGACGACATCAATCACCGTCAGCGGGAACTGCGACTCCAGCGCGTGACGCTGCGCCAGCCAGCCGATCGTTGGCCGCGACGGAGTCCAGCGCATAACGCCGCTGACCGGCGGAATAAATCCGGCCAGCGTTTTTAACAGGGTAGATTTGCCGCAGCCGTTCAGACCGACAATGGCCGTCATGCTGCCCTTGTGAATCATGCCGCTGAGAGCAGGCGTAATCGCCCGCCCTTCATAGCCGACAACGAGGTTATCGAGTTCAATCATGGCAGCGCGACCGCCCACCATACCGCCAGCCACAGCGCAGCCAGAAGCATCCCCGCCAGCCAAAGCCGCGCGCCAGCGGAAGCCATAAAAACAGGAGTCAAAATCTTCGCCTCATAATTTGATGTTATAACATAACAATATAGAATGAGCGCTACGATGTAAACGGCTGGAAATGATGCAAGATGTAACTGACACCTCTCCGGACGGAGAGGTGCAGGAGAGGAAAGATTACTGCGCGCGAGCCTGAGACACCGCCAGGCCTAGCTGCCACACCGCCATAGCGTAGTGGGTGCTGTGGTTATAGCGCGTGATGGTGTAGAAGTTCGGTAAGCCGTACCAGTACTGATAGCCAGTACCGATATCCAACCGCAGCAGGCTGGCCTGCTGGTGGTTACCTAAAGGCTGCATCGGCGTCAGGCCAGCCGCCGCCAGCTGCGATACGCTGTATTTGGTTTTAAAGCCGTTGTCCAGGCCCGGCGCCTGACCCATCGCCTGTACGGCCACCGCATCGCCGCTCACCCAGCCATGCTGCTTGAAGTAGTTTGCCACGCTACCGATGGCATCTTCAGGGTCCCACAGGTTGATATGGCCATCACCGTTGAAGTCGACGGCGAACTCCTTATAGGACGACGGCATAAACTGTCCGTAGCCCATCGCACCAGCGAACGAGCCTTTCAGATCCAGCGGATCGTCTTGTTCATCACGCGCCATCAGCAGGAAGGTTTCCAGCTCGCCGGAGAAGTACGCCGCGCGGCGCGGGTAGTTGAAGGAGAGCGTCGCCAGCGCATCAAGAATGCGGGTTTTACCCATTACACGGCCCCAGCGGGTTTCAACGCCAATGATACCGACGATGATCTCAGGCGGCACGCCGTACACCTGCTGCGCGCGCTGTAACGCGCCTTGATACTGGTTCCAGAACGCCACGCCGTTCTGCACGTTATCCGGGGTAATAAACTGTTTGCGATAGCGCAACCACGCACCGTTCGGCCCGGTCGGCGGCAGACCGGTCGGCGCCTGTCGGTCCATCAGGCGCAGAACATAGTCCAGACGTTTCGCCTGAGAGAGAATTTCGTGCAGCTGCTGTCGGTCAAAGCCGTGCTTGCTCACCATCTTGTCGATGAACTGCTCCGCCGCCGGATTATTGGCAAAGTCGCCGCTCGGCATCATGGCATTATGCTGGGGTTCAAGAAGGAAACCGCCGGAGGTTTGTGCCGGTGATTCAGCCGTTTTCGGTTTGCTGCTACAGGCAGCGAGCAGGACACACAGGGGGAGTAAAGCCAGAACGCGACGCTTCAACATGGGACTTCCATTTAACAATATCAGCAAGAGTTAAATATGGTAAAGCATCCGCCGCGCTGCAAGGAAGCGCCTTCGCATCCGGCGGGGAAAAAAATCGCCGCCGTCGAACAATCATGATGCAATCGATGATCTCAACGGCCGGAATGTTTTATCATCGCCGCGCAAAACGGACCGTGTACGCGCTAATTATCGGAGAAAGTCATGAGTGATTTTTTGTTAGACGCCGGGCGTAAGGCCCTGTTACTGGAACTACAGGAAGCCAGCCGCCTGCCCGATCGCCTCGACGATACCTTTGTTCAGGCGGCAAAAGCCATTCTCGGCTGCCAGGGCAAACTGATCGTTTCCGGAATGGGCAAATCCGGCCATATTGGCAAAAAGCTGGCCGCCACCTTTGCCAGCACCGGCACCCCGGCTTTCTTCGTCCATCCTGCAGAAGCACTGCACGGCGACCTGGGTATGGTTGAAAGTCGCGACGTCATGCTGTTTATCTCCTACTCCGGCAGCGCCAAAGAACTCGACTACATTATTCCGCGCCTCAAAGAGAAAGCCGTTACGCTGCTGGCGATGACCGGCAAAGCCAATTCACCACTGGCGCTAGCCGCCGACGCGGTGCTGGATATCTCCGTCGAACGCGAAGCCTGTCCAATGCACCTGGCGCCGACGTCCAGCACCGTCAACACCCTGATGATGGGCGATGCGCTGGCGATTGCCGTTATGCAGGCGCGCGGCTTTAGTGAAGAAGATTTTGCCCGCTCGCATCCGGCCGGCGCGCTCGGCGCGCGTCTGCTTAATCGCGTGCACCACCTGATGCGCAAAGAGGCTGATATTCCCCAGGTCAACGTGCATGCCAGCGTGATGGACGCCATGCTTGAACTGAGCCGCACCGGTATGGGGATGGTGGCGGTGTGCGATGATGTTTTGCAGGTTCACGGCGTGTTTACCGACGGCGACCTGCGCCGCTGGCTGGTGGGCGGCGGTTCACTGGCCGATAGCGTCAACGAGGCGATGACCAAAGGCGGCGTAACGATTCACGACCAGGCGCGCGCGATCGACGCCAAAGAAAAGCTGATGAAACTGAAAATCAGCGCCGCCCCGGTGGTGGACGAAGAACACCGTCTGGTCGGCGCGATTAACCTGCAAAACTTCTATCAGGCCGGGATCCTTTAATCCTTCAGGCCCAGACGCTTCGCCAGCCGATGCAGGTTGGCGACGTCTGTCTCCAGCGCTCTGGCGCTGGCCGCCCAGTTATTCTGATGCGCCGACAGCGCCTGGCGAATCATCTGCCGCTGAAAATGCTCGGTCGCATCGCGCAGGTTTTGCACCGTTGGCGCAACCGGCATTGTTTCAACAACCGACGTATGCGCGCCTTCCTGTAAGGCAAAATGCGGCGCCTCCAGCACCACTTCACCGCTGCTGCGGGTCGCCCGCGCCAGCACCACCGCGCGATGTACCGCATGTTCCAGCTCGCGTACGTTTCCTGGCCAACCATAGTTTTGCAGATGCGCACGCGCTCCGTCGCTCAACACTACGCGGGAAAGGCCCAGCCGCAATCGGCACTGTTCGCAAAAATAGCCCGCCAGCAGCAGCACATCGTCGCCACGCTCGCGCAGCGGCGGTACGGAAAGCGGAAACACGCTCAAACGATGGAACAGGTCGGCGCGGAAGTGACCGGCCAGCACCTCTTCACGCAGATCGCGGTTGGTCGCCGCCAGCACGCGCACGTCAACCCGCAGGCTTCGGTCATCGCCCACTCGCTGAATATCGCCATACTGCAACACGCGCAGCAGCTTGGCCTGTAGCGCCAGCGACAGCTCGCCAATTTCATCTAAAAACAGCGTGCCGTTATCGGCCATTTCAAACTTGCCGCTGCGGTTGCTGATGGCGCCGGTAAACGCGCCTTTAACATGACCAAACAGCTCGCTTTCGGCCACGCTCTCCGGCAGCGCGGCGCAGTTGAGGTACACCAGTGGGCTGACCGCGCGCGGTGAACCTTCATGAATCGCTTTCGCTACCAGCTCCTTCCCGGTGCCGGTCTCACCGCTGATCAGCACGTTAAGATCAGAGGCAGCAACAATCTCAATCTCTTTTTTGAGCTGCATCATGCCCGGCGACAGGCCAATCATCTGCGTCTCTTTTACCTGCTCAAAATCGCCCGGCGTACCCGGTAACATGTTCTGGCTTTCGAGCTGTTCAATCAGCAGCGCGTTACTCAGCGCACCGGCCGCCAGCGCAGCAATCAGCCTGAGCTCTTCATCGCTGAAGATGTCGAACTGATCCGGTGACATACCGTCGAGCGTCAGCGCACCAATCAGGTTCTGCCCGGCAAATAGCGGCAGACCAACGCAGGCGTGCACTTTGAGGCTCTCCTGGCCGGGGATCAGCCCGTCGTAGGGATCGGGCAGCGAGCTGTCCGCCGGGAAACGCACGACGTCCCCCGCACGAGCAATCGCCTCTAACCGCGGGTGGCCCTCCAGCGTAAAGCGCCTGCCCAGCACATCTTTGGCCAGGCCATCAATGGCCAGAGGAATAAACTGCCGCGCTTCATAGCGCAGCAGCGCCGATGCATCGCACTCCAGCACCTGGCGCAGCGTGGTAATCAGCCGCTGGAAGCGATCCTGATGGCCAACACCGCGCTGCAGTTCAATGGCAATACCGGCCAGTACGTCAACGGAAAAACTCATCGCTACCTCACTGTCATTTTGACAATGCATCATGTCATATTGACAATTTAATGCATAGTCATTTTGACTAACAAAAAAGAGGTATAAATAAATTAAACCATAAAAATCAATGAATTAAAAAGTTGGCACGCAACCTGCAATTAGCAATACATCTTTTTTGAAAAACGCTGAATTAATTGAGGTTGCTATGTCTATTCTGGTTAAAAATAACATTCATTGGGTTGGCCAACGTGACTGGGAAGTGCGCGATTTCCACGGGACGGAATACAAAACGCTGCGCGGCAGCAGCTACAACAGCTACCTGATTCGCGAAGGCAAAAACGTCCTGATCGATACCGTTGACCATAAATTCAGCCGTGAATTCGTCCAGAACCTGCGCAGCGAAATCGACCTTGCCGATATCGACTACATCATTATTAACCACGCGGAAGAGGACCACGCCGGTGCGCTGACCGAGCTGATGTCGCAAATCCCGGACACCCCCATTTACTGCACCGCCAACGCCATTGACTCCATCAACGGTCACCACCATCATCCGGAATGGAACTTCAACGTGGTCAAAACCGGTGACAGCCTGGACATCGGCAACGGTAAACAGCTGATCTTCGTCGAAACCCCGATGCTGCACTGGCCGGACAGCATGATGACCTACATGACCGGCGACGCCGTGCTGTTCAGTAACGACGCCTTCGGCCAGCACTACTGCGACGAACGCCTGTTCAACGACGAAGTTGACCAGACCGAGCTGTTCGAACAGTGCCAGCGCTACTACGCCAATATCCTGACGCCGTTCAGCCGTCTGGTGACGCCAAAAATCACCGAGATCCTCGGCTTCAACCTGCCGGTCGATATGATTGCCACCTCCCACGGCGTGGTATGGCGCGACAACCCGACGCAGATCGTTGAGCTGTACCTGAAATGGGCGGCGGATTATCAGGAAGACCGCATCACCATCTTCTATGACACCATGTCCAATAACACCCGCATGATGGCGGATGCGATTGCCCAAGGGATCAACGAAGTCGACCCGAACGTGGCGGTAAAAATCTTTAACGTCGCCCGCAGTGATAAAAATGAAATTCTGACCAACGTTTTCCGTTCTAAAGGGGTTCTGGTCGGCACCTCCACCATGAACAACGTGATGATGCCGAAAATTGCCGGCCTGGTGGAAGAGATGACCGGTCTGCGCTTCCGTAACAAACGCGCCAGCGCCTTTGGGTCTCACGGCTGGAGCGGTGGTGCGGTCGACCGTCTGTCCACCCGTTTGCAGGATGCCGGTTTCGAGATGTCGCTGAGCCTGAAGGCGAAATGGCGACCGGACCTGGATGCGCTGGAGCTGTGCCGCCAGCACGGTCGTGAAATCGCCCGTCAATGGGCGCTGGGTCCGCTGCCGGAAATGACCGCCGCTTCCACCAGCGCAAAAGAAGCGTGCGCCTGTGCCGCAGCAGCAGCTGCCGACCTCGGCCCAAGCATGCAGTGCAGCGTGTGTCAGTGGATCTACGACCCAGCCAAAGGCGAACCGAATCAGGACGTCCAGCCTGGCACCCCGTGGAGCGACGTTCCGGATAACTTCCTGTGCCCGGAATGTTCATTAGGCAAAGACGTCTTCGACGTACTGGCAACGGAGGCAAAATGACTCATGGCATTGTGATCGTTGGCTCGGGCTTCGCCGCCCGCCAACTGGTGAAAAACATCCGTAAACAGGATGCGAGCGTCAGACTGACGCTCATCGCCGCCGACAGCATCGACGAGTACAACAAACCGGATCTGAGCCACGTGGTCAGCCGGGGGCAAACGGCCGCCGACCTCACGCTGCAAACCGCCGGCGAGTTTGCCGAGCAGTACAACCTGAATCTGTTTCCGCAGACCTGGGTGAGCGGAATTGATGCCGAGGCCCATACGGTGAAGAGCCAGAATCAGGTCTGGCAGTACGATAAACTGGTCCTCGCCACCGGCGCCTCGGCGATGGTACCGCCGGTACCGGGCAAAGAGCTGATGCTGACCCTTAACAGCCAGCAGGAGTTCGGGGCCGCACAGAGCACCCTGCGCGATGCACAACGGGTGCTGATTATTGGCGGCGGTTTGATCGGCAGCGAGCTGGCGATGGATTTCTGCCGCGCCGGTAAAGCCGTTACCGTCGTCGACAGCTCGGCCAGCATTCTGGCGTCGCTGATGCCGCCGGAAGTCAGCAGCCGCCTGCAGCATCGCCTGACCGACATGGGGATCCATCTGCTGCTGAAAACCCAGCTACAGTCGCTGGAACAAACCGCCACCGGCATTCGTGCCCGCTTCGATCGCGATCGCCACATTGAAGTCGATGCCGTTGTGGCCGCCGCCGGCCTGCGCCCGGAAACGGCGCTGGCCCGCATGGCGGGTCTGGAGATTAACCGCGGCGTGAAGGTCGACGGTACGCTGCGCACCAGCAATCCGGATATCTACGCGCTGGGCGACTGCGCCGAGATTAACGGGGCGGTAATGCCATTCCTGCAGCCGATTTTAATGAGCGCCATGTGCCTGGCGAAAAACCTGCTCGGTCAGTCCGGGGAGCTGAAGCTGCCAAACATGTTGGTGAAGGTGAAAACGCCGGATCTGCCGCTGCATCTGGCCGGTGAAACCCGCCGTCAGGATTTGAACTGGCAGATCGAAACCCGCGCCGACGGTATGCTGGCGCAGGGCTACGATGCCGACCAAAAATTACGAGCGTTCGTGGTCAGTGAAGAGAGAATGAAGGAAGCGTTTGGGTTGTTGAAGCTGCTCGCCAGCTAAGCACGAGCAGCTTGCCGGATAGCGGCGTAAACGCCTTATCCGGCCTACCGCACCACCAGCGCGTCATAATTACGCCAGCGATAGTTCACCATCGACACCAGCCAGCACAGGGCGAACAGCCCAATCACCACAAACCCCGCATTACCGAGGTTATCGCTCAGCACGGCAACGTCATTCCACAGGCCGCCGGTCAGCCTGAACTTATCCATAATCAGCCCCAGCGCTTCCAGCCCGCCAATAAACAGCGCCACCACCACAGAAGCACCGGTAATGGTCATATTGTAGTAAAGCTTACGCTGCGGCTTATTGAAGGCCCAACCATAGGCGCCGACCATCAGAATATTATCCAGCGTATCCACCAGCGCCATACCGCTGGCAAACAGTGCCGGGAATACCATAATCGACCACATCGACATCCCGCTGGAGGCGCTGGCGGCAGAGATACCCAGTACGCCAATTTCGGTCGCTGTATCAAAGCCCAGGCCAAACAGGAAGCCGACCAGGTACATATGCCAGCTTTTGCCAATCAGCCGGAAGGTACGGCTGAATAGCGCGTTCATCAACCCACCGGAGATCGGTGCGTCAGCGGAAACCGATTCCCCTTTCTTCAGCGCCTGGAAGCTGCGCCACACGCCGCGCAAAATCACCAGGTTCACCAGCGCCATCGCCAGCAGGAACACGGCGGAGACGGCGGTACCAATAATGCTGCCGGTGTCGTGGAACCAGCCCATCTTATGCTGGAAGGCCGTCGCCGTCGCGGCAATCGCCACTGACGCTAACACCACAATCGAGGAGTGCCCCAGCGAGAACCAGGCGCCGACGCCAAACGGACGTTTGCCCTGCTGCATCATTTTGCGGGTGACGTTATCAATGGCCGCAATATGGTCCGCATCGACCGCATGGCGCAGACCGTAGCCCCACGCCAGCAGGCTGGCGGCCATCAGCGCGCCGTTATGACCAAATGCTTGCCATGCCCAACCCCAGGCCAGTAAGTTCGCCATCACCAAAGCCAGCACCAGCAGCGACGCACGCGGCTGTTGACGAAGAACATTCCACAACATGAATTACTCCTTTAAATCAGATGACGAGCCGCCGCAATCACGGCCTGTCCGTATGAAATTGCTCCGTCCCCGGCGGGTAACCGCTTCGGAAAAAGCAAAGTGAAATCGTGTAAATAGTGCATCAGCCGCGCACGCAGCAGCGCGTTGTGCAGCACGCCGCCGCCGAAGGCCAGGGTGGAGACGCCTGCCTGCCGCGCGTGATGGCGCATCAGCTCGGCGATGCCCTGCGCCAGCGTGTCGTGAAACGCCCACGCTTTTTGTGCAGGCGTCGCCTGCCAGCGCAGCCAGGTTTCCCAGAACGACGCAAGATCGAGATAGCGCTCGCGTACCGGCATCGTGACCGGGTGGCGAATGCCGTCACAGACCGCGGCCAGCGCTTCAAGCCGGCATGCTGCTTCGCCTTCATAGCTCAGCGTCTGCGGTGCACAGCCCAGCGCGCAGGCCACGGCGTCAAACAGTCGGCCACAGGAAGAGGCCTGCGGGCTATTGATCCCGCGCGCCATAGCCTGCTTCAGCAGCGGCCAGTTTTGTTGCTGTAAAGTCCGGGTTTCGCTGAAAGACAACCAGTCAGGCACAAACGCCAGGCATTGAGCCAGCAGGTTACGCCACGGCTGCTTCGCCGCCAGATCGCCCCCCGGCAGCGCTACCGGCGGCAGACCGCCGAGATGTTCGCATTCCCGGTAGCTCACGCACAGGCACTCGCCGCCCCACAGCGCGCCGTTTTCCCCCATGCCGATGCCATCGAGCGCCATCGCAATCACTTCTCCGCCGTCAAGCGGCCAGTCGTGCTCCGCCAGGCAGGCGGCAATATGCGCGTGATGATGCAACACGCGCTGTACCGGTAGCGGGCTGTGTTCGGCCCAGCGTGACGAGCGGTAGCCATCATGCGCGTCAGCCACGACCGCCTGCGGCGTAAAATCATAGATGGCCTGCATCAGGCCCAGCGCCTGCCGCCACTGGCTTTCTACGCCGTCGTCGGTCAGATCGCCAAAGTGCTGGCTCACCACCGCCTGGTCACCGCGCACCAGGCAGAAAGTATTTTTCATGTCTGCGCCAAGACACAGCATGGGCGGCACGTCGCGAAAGCCCGGCGGCAGCGGCAGCGCGTCCGGCACAAAGCCACGTGAACGGCGCAGCATTTCGCCGCTCTGGCGCACCACGGAGTCATCCATACGCTGCACGATATCGCGGTTGTGCAGCAGAAAACCGTCGGCAATGTCCGCCAGATCCGCCAGCGCCTGCACGTTACTCAGCGCCGGTGGTTTGCCGCTCAGATTGCCGGAGGTCATCACCAGCGGGCGATCCGCGCCCTGTATCAGCAGGTGCTGAAGTGGGTTGGCGGGCAGCATCACACCCACCTCGGCAAGCGCTGGCGCAATGGCCTCGCAAAGCTGCGCCACGCGGGCTTTATCGACCAGCACAATCGGCGCGGCGGGCGTTTGCAGCAGCGAGCGGGCATCCATCGGCAGCGCATCGGCGTTTGCTAGCATCACCGCCAGCGGTTTCGCCGGGCGACGTTTTCGTTCGCGCAGTCGGGCTACGGCCTCGCCGTTTGTGGCATCACAGGCCAGATGAAAACCGCCAATGCCCTTTACCGCCACGATGCCGCCGGCCTTCAGCAGCGCGATGGCGGCGGTCAGCGCGGCCTCTTTCTGCTCGCGCTGGTCGCCGCTGTGCCACGTCAGCCAAGGACCGCATTCCGCGCAGGCCACCGGCTGGGCGTGAAAGCGCCGATCGTAAGGGTTGCGATACTCCGCCGCGCACTGCGGGCAAAGCGGAAACGCCGCCATCACCGTGAAAGGTCGGTCATATGGCATGGCGTTGATAATGGTAAAGCGCGGCCCGCAGTGGGTGCAGTTAATAAACGGATAGCGGTAGCGCCGCTGCTGCGGGTCGTTCATTTCCGCCAGACAGGCTGGACAGGTTGCGGCATCCGGCACGATTTGCGTGCTCATCGCCCCCGCGCCGCTCTGACGGATAGTAAATTCGCTGGGTAAGGTCGGCCACGCAAAGGGCTCGACCTGGGTACTGTCGATGCGTGCAAGCGGCGGACAGTGCTGGTACAGCGCGGCGATAAAATCGACTTCATCGCCGTACAGGCGCAGCAGTACGCCCGCGCCGTCATTACAGACATCGCCCAGGCAGCCGCGCTGCTGCGCCAGCTGCCACACAAAGGGCCGGAAGCCCACGCCCTGTACTTTTCCGCAAATGCGGATCTGCACACCGTTTGCACGCATAGTGATTTACCCGTGTACCGCCGCTTTCAGACGCATTTTCATCGACTGATAGCTTTGTAACGCATGATTTTCGGCCCAGTGCTGATCCTCAATCGCTTCCACTTTTACCGCGCAGTACTTGGTTTCCGGCGTTTTGGAAATCGGGTCGAGATTGTCCTGGGTCAGTTCGTTGCAGGCGCCAATCCACCATTGGTAGGTCATGTATACGCTGCCTTGGTTGATACGTTCGCTGACGTTAGCGCGGGTGATAACTTTGCCACGGCGTGAAGAAACCCAGACCAGCTGTTTGTCCTGCACGTTCAGCAGTGCGGCATCCTGCGGGTTAATCTGCACGAAGCCAGGTTCATCGGCCAGCGACTGCAGCGCTGCGCAGTTACCGGTCATCGAGCGGCAAGAGTAGTGCCCCACCTCACGCACCGTACACAGCACCAGCGGGAATTCGGCGTCCGGGCTTTCCGCAGGCGCACGCCACGGCGCGGCAAACAGATGGCCCTTACCGTCCGGCGTGGCAAACGCGTTGCCTTCATAGAGGTATGGCGTACCGGGATGGTCCAGCGTCGGGCAAGGCCACTGCACGTGGCCCATGTCACCCATTTTTTCGTAGGTCACACCGTAGAACAGCGGGCACAGCTCGCGCATTTCGTCCCAAATCTGCTGGTTATTGTCATAGTGCATCGGATAGCCCATTTCGGTGGCGATCAGGCTGATAATGTCCCAGTCACGCTTCACGTTATAGGTCGGTTCGATGGCTTTTTCGAAACGCTGGAAGCCGCGGTCAGCACAGGTAAAGACGCCGCCGTGTTCGCCCCAGGAGGTCGCTGGCAGCAGCACGTCCGCCTGTTCGGCGGTTTTGGTCATAAAGATGTCCTGCACCACCACGAAATCGAGCGCCTCAAACCCTTTGCGCACCAGGCCCAGATCGGCCTCCGTTTGCAGCGGATCTTCGCCCATGATGTAGTAGGCTTTGACCTTCCCTTCGAGCGCCAGGTGCGGGACTTCGGTAATGCGTACGCCGACTTTGTCATCCATTACGCTGGCATCAATGCCCCACGCCTTGGCGAACTTCGCGCGTACCTGCGGGTCAACCACATCCTGATAGCCGGGGAACTGGTTTGGCAGCACGCCCATATCACAGGCGCCCTGTACGTTGTTCTGTCCACGCACCGGGCCCACGCCAACGGCTTCGCGCCCGAGGTTGCCGGTCAGCAGCGCCAGGCTTGCCAGCCCTTTCACCACGTCAACCGCCTGACCAAACTGGGTCACGCCCATCCCCCACATAATGGTCGCCGACGGTGCCGCCGCATAGGTGCGCATCGCCTGACGTACCTGTGCAGCAGGAATGCCGGTCAGCGATTCCACCGCTTCCGGCGCGTAGTCTTTCACCACTTCACGCATCTCTTCCAGCCCGGTGGTGTAGCGGGCGACGTATTCTTTGTCGTACAGCTCTTCTTCCAGCAGCACGTGGGCAAACGCGTTCACCAGCGCCATGTTGCTGCCGTTACGCATCTGTAAGTGCTGATCGGCAATGCGCGCGGTTTCAATTTTGCGCGGATCGCAGACGATAATTTTGGCCCCTTTCTCTTTGGCCTTAATAACCCGACGCGCCACGATCGGGTGCGAGTCAGCGCAGTTGTAGCCAAAGACCAGCAGGCAGCGGGAGTTTTCAATATCGCCGATGCTGTTACTCATCGCGCCGTTGCCCAGTACGTCCTGTAAACCTGCGACGGATGGGCCGTGGCACACGCGGGCGCAGCAGTCGACGTTATTGGTATGCAGCACGCCGCGGGCGAATTTTTGCATCACATAGTTGGTTTCATTGCCGGTACCGCGCGATGACCCGGTAGTCATAATGGCGCGCGGGCCGAATTCAGCTTTAATGTCGCCAAGGCGCTTCGCGGTGTAACGAATCGCTTCATCCCAGCTCACGGGGGTCAATTTGCCGCCCTTCTCATAGCGGATCATCGGCTGCGTTAAGCGAGGCGTCAGCAGCTGGGTGTCGTTAAGGAAGTCCCAGCCGTAGTAGCCTTTCAGGCACAGCTCGTTCTGGTTGGTTTGGCCGTTGGCGGCTTCGGCACGAATAATTTTACCGTTGTCGACAACCAGTTTCAGTTTGCAACCCGCGCCACAATAAGGGCATACGCTCGTGATTTTTTTCATCAGTAACAGACCTGTTAAAAGAGAAATCTAAGGATGATTAAAGAGAGATAGACGCGGCGCTTTCCAGCGCGGCGCGACGGCGTTTTTCCGCGCTCAGCTGTTCCAGCTTGTCGCGGTCAACGCAAAACAGCGCGTGTGTCGGGCACGCTTCCATACAGGCAGGGCCGGCTTCACGATGGAAACAGAGGTCGCATTTATTGGCTTCCGCTTTTTCCGCGCGTACCTTCAGGCCCGCGCCGCTGTCGCGAACGACCGGACGCACCACCACTTCCATGGCGCCGTACGGGCAGGCCACCACACAGGTTTTACAGCCGATGCAGCGCTCCTGCATGACGTGAATAAACCCTTTGTCGCGAATGATAGCGCCGTTCGGACAGACGTTGGCGCACGGCGCGTCTTCGCACTGACGGCAGGCGGTGGCGGTCGATACATCCACGCCTTTGATAACGTGAATACGGGGCAGGAAAGACTGTGGCGTCAGTGCGGCGCAGTCCTGGTCCTGCTGGTGAGAAACAACGCAGGCGACTTCGCACGTACGACAGCCAATACATTTACTCGCATCAGCGATGATGAAACGGTTCATCAACTTCTCCAGCTATGACAGTGATTGCGCGGGAGGATGCATTATTCGAGCCAACTTTTACAAAGTTGATTTTTAAGGATATTATTTAGATTAACCGTGAAGATTCGCTGTCATCGTCACTAATGACGATGACAGCTGACGACGCTAGCGGTGGGGACCCGCCGCGATGGAGTCACGGGCGATCAGTTCACCGGGGAAGGTTTGCTGGTATTTAAAATCGCCGCCGTCGAGCATAAAAATAAGCCGGTGGATGGTCTCTTTAATCATTTCCGTCACCGGAATACGTACGCTTGAAAGTGACGGAACCATATAGGGTGCCAATGTGATATCGTCGAAGCCAATCACCGACACCTGCTGTGGCACCGCGATATCGCGATCGTGGAGGCGCTTGATTGCCCCCACAGCCATATCATCGTTACTTGCCACCAGCGCACTAAACGGCACCTGCCGCGTCAGCAGCGTGTCAACGCCCGCGGCACCGGTGGCCGGCGTCCATTTACCTTCAACAATCAGCGCGTCACGCACCGCAATGCCGTGCTGAGCCAACGCGTCTTTGTAACCCGAGAGGCGCTCAATGCCGGTTGGCGAATCGAGCGAGCCGGTAATAAACGCAATATCGCGATGGCCCAGCGCGATTAAGCGCTCCACCGCCATCTGGCTGGCATTTTTTTGATCGCAATAGACACAGTGGCTGCTGTTGCGCCGCAGCCGACGGTTAATCACCAGCACCGGCTGGGGCTGCTGCTCAATCATGTCGTCAATTTCGTCGACGCTTAAAAAACGCGGATAAATAATAATGCCGTCGCAGCGCAGGTCGAGCAGATACTGAATGGCCTCCCGCTCTTCCTCCGCGCTGTGCTTGCCGTCCGCCAGCACCAGCCGTCGCCCCTGATCTTCCGTCATGCTTGCCGCGTGGTACAACAGTTCACTGAAGTACACGCCGTGATAAAGGGTATTGGTGACCACCAGCCCCAGCGTCTGCGTCTTTTTCGTCGCCAGGTTACGCGCCAGCAGATTCGGCCGATAGCCGCTCTCTTCAATGGCCAGAAACACCCGATCTTTTGTTTCCTGGCTGACGTAACCGTTGCCCGATAGCACCCGCGATACGGTGGCTTTCGATACGCCCGCCCGTCGTGCCACCTCTAGCATCGTCGTCATCGTTGTTCCTTTAAGAAATGATCTGTCAGCAGTGTACTTCACCGTCTGAGGATTTTCAGCAACGGCAAAACCGCGGCAAAAGGGGTCTTCACGCTTTCATGTGATCGGTTTCACGAATTAATTAAAAACAAAAATTAGATCTTGCCGCAACAAAATAAACACCAGATGATTATGTGGAACCGGTTTCCTATACAACGTTTCATCGCCGACCATCCTCGGCCGATGCGCGACAAGTACCCTACTGATAAAACAGGATTTTCCGATGGCTAAAAATTATGCGGCTCTGGCGCAATCCGTGGTGAACGCGCTGGGCGGCGTGGATAATATCGCCGCCGTCACGCACTGCATGACCCGTCTGCGCTTCGTGCTCAAAGACGATTCGCAGGTTGATAGCGCCACGCTTAAAGGCATCAGCGGCGTGATGGGCGTGGTACGTACCGACAGCCAGTGCCAGGTGATCATTGGCAACACCGTCTCGCAGGCCTACCGCGAAGTGGTCAGCCTGCTGCCCGGCGATCTTCAGCCAGCCGTTCCGGTCGGGAAGCCCAAACTCACCTTCAAGCGCGTCGGCGCGGGAATACTCGACGCGCTGATCGGCACCATGTCTCCGCTGATCCCGGCGATTATCGGTGGATCGATGGTCAAACTGCTGGCCATGATCCTCGAAATGACCGGCGTGCTGTCGAAAGGTGCGCCAACGCTGACCATTCTGACCGCGATCGGCGACGGCGCGTTCTTCTTCCTGCCGCTGATGGTCGCCGCCTCGGCGGCGGTAAAATTCAAAACCAATATGTCGCTGGCAATTGCTATCGCCGGGGTGCTGGTGCATCCCAGCTTTATTGAGTTGATGGCAAAGGCCGCTCAGGGCGAGCACGTTGAGTTCGCTTTTATTCCGGTGACGGCGGTGAAATACACCTACACCGTGATACCGGCGCTGGTGATGACCTGGTGCCTGTCTTATATCGAGCGCTGGGTCGATCGGATCACACCGGCAGTCACCAAAAACTTCCTGAAACCCATGCTGATCGTGCTGATTGCCGCCCCGCTGGCGATCGTCCTGATCGGCCCGATTGGCATCTGGATCGGTAGCGCTATCTCCGCGCTGGTGTACACCATTCACGGCTATCTGGGCTGGCTGTCTGTCGCCATTATGGGCGCCCTGTGGCCGCTGCTGGTGATGACCGGGATGCACCGCGTGTTTACCCCCACCATCATTCAGACCATCGCCGAAACCGGCAAAGAAGGGATGGTGATGCCGTCAGAAATCGGCGCTAACCTGTCGCTCGGCGGCTCGTCACTGGCGGTCGCATGGAAAACAAAAAACCCGGAGCTGCGCCAGACCGCGCTGGCGGCAGCGGCTTCGGCGATTCTTGCCGGTATCTCTGAACCGGCGCTGTACGGGGTGGCGGTTCGCCTGAAACGCCCGTTAATCGCCAGCCTGATTAGCGGCTTTATCTGCGGCGCCGTCGCCGGTATCGCCGGTCTGGCGAGCCACTCAATGGCCGCACCGGGTCTGTTCACCAGCGTACAGTTCTTCGATCCCGCCAATCCGATGACTATCGTATGGGTGTTTGGCGTCATGGCGCTGGCGGTGGTGCTGTCGTTCGTGCTGACGCTGATCCTCGGCTTTGAGGATATTCCGGTAGAGGATGCCGCCGCCGATGCGCGTCAACGCCAGGCAACCGCCCCGGCCGCCGCGGCCCGCGTGGCATAATTTTTAATAGCGAGGTAACGCATGTCGACATTTCCGCAAGGATTTCTCTGGGGCGGCGCCATTGCCGCCAACCAGGCCGAAGGGGCCTATCTGGAAGGCGGTAAAGGCCTGACAACCGTGGATATGATTCCGCACGGCGCCAACCGTCTGCCGGTCAAACTCGGCCTGGAAAAACGCTTTGCGTTGCGCGATGACGAGTTCTATCCAAGCCATCAAGCGATCGATTTCTATCATCGCTACAAAGAAGATATTGCCCTCATGGCAGAGATGGGCTTTGGCGTATTCCGTACCTCCATTGCCTGGAGCCGTCTGTACCCCAACGGCGATGAACTGACGCCAAATGAGGAAGGTATCGCCTTTTACCGCGACCTGTTCCGCGAGTGCAAAAAATACGGTATCGAGCCGCTGGTCACCCTGTGCCACTTTGATGTTCCGATGCATCTGGTGACCGAATACGGTTCGTGGCGTAATCGCAAAATGGTGGCGTTTTTCACCCGCTATGCGCGCACCTGCTTTGAGGCGTTCGACGGGCTGGTGAAATACTGGCTGACCTTCAATGAAATCAACATCATGCTCCACAGCCCGTTCTCCGGCGCCGGGCTGGTGTTTGAAGAGGGGGAAAACCAGGATCAGGTGAAATACCAGGCCGCGCATCACGAACTGGTGGCCAGCGCATTGGCCACCCAAATTGCCCACGAGGTCAACCCGCAAAACCAGGTCGGCTGTATGCTGGCGGGCGGTAACTTCTACCCGTACTCCTGTAAGCCTGAAGACGTGTGGGCAGCGCTGGAGAAAGATCGCGAGAACCTGTTCTTTATCGATGTACAGGCGCGCGGCGCGTACCCGGCCTATTCCGCCCGCGTTTTCCGCGAGAAAGGCGTCACCATCGCGAAAGAAGCGGGAGACGACGAGGCGCTGAAGCACACCGTCGATTTCGTGTCGTTTAGCTACTACGCCTCGCGCTGCGCCTCGGCGGAGATGAACGCCAACAACACCAACGCGGCAAACATAGTCAAGTCACTGAAAAACCCGTACATCGAGGCCAGTGAATGGGGCTGGGGCATCGACCCGCTCGGCCTGCGAATTACCATGAACATGATGTATGACCGCTACCAGAAGCCGCTGTTCCTGGTGGAAAACGGCCTGGGCGCCAAGGACGTGGTCAACGCCGACGGGCAGATCGACGACGATTACCGCATCAGCTATCTGCGCGAACATATCCGCGCAATGGGTGACGCCATTGAAGACGGCGTACCGCTGATGGGCTACACCACCTGGGGCTGTATTGACCTGGTGGCGGCCTCTACGGGGGAGATGAGCAAGCGCTATGGGTTTGTCTACGTTGACCGCGACGATGCGGGGAACGGCACGCTGGCGCGGACGCGTAAAAAGTCGTTCTGGTGGTATAAGAAGGTGATTGCCAGCAACGGGGAAGATTTGGCGTAAAAATAGGGTGCCGGATGGCGGCGTTGCCTTATCCGGCCTACCAGAAACGTGCCGTACGTAGGCCGGATAAGCGAAGCGCCACCCGGCATCACAAACGGATCAACACGACTCGTCGTCCTCAGCCTCTAACTGCGCAAACCCGCCGTTCTCCTGCCAGTTTTCCAGCCGCTGATACACCACCTCAACCGCGTCTTTAATGGCCTGAGTCATTGGGTAATAAAAGCCCACGATATCCGGCTGAATGCCGAGGAAAATCACCTCGCCCACGTCGTCTTTCAGCTGATCGATCAGATAGTTCAGCGGCATATTGTGGGTGGTCATCATAAACATCTCGGCGATGTCGTCCGGATCGATAATACGTATTTCGCCCGGATTCAGCCCCATATCGGTAGCGTCAACAATCAGCAGACGTGCAGGGTTCAGCTCGCGAATCGCCACGATGTCATTTTCCGGCGCACTGCCGCCGTCAATCACGACCCACGCCCCTTTCGGCTGGGCGGCGCACATTTCAGCGAGCAGCGGACCGGCGCCGTCATCGCCCATCATGCTATTGCCAACACAGAGTAAAACGTCAGTCACGGAGCCTCCTGACCATCAGGTAGATGGCGCTTTCTTGATAAATGGCATGCAGCATATTGAGCATCGCTTCGCTCCACGCCTGCTGTTCCGGCGTCTGGCGTGCGCGCGCTTTGTCAAACGCGTTGGCCAGCATCGACACGTGGTTACTGTCGATAACAATTTCGCCGTATTTCGGCACCCCTTCCATTTTCCGCCGCGCCGTACTGCCCTCTTCCAGCGTAGCTATCCACGCCCGATAGTCATCCCACGGGCAGGTCAGCGCGGCTTCCAGGCAATCGATGACCCCAAGGTGGTGGCCAATCGCCAGGCTGTAATAGACAACCTGCTGCGCCTCGGAAGGCGTTGCATCGTTCTCATCAATGAATTTACGGCTCAGTTGACTGAACACCACCTGTTCGCTCATCGAATTCGCGCTCCTTCTACCACATGACCCAGTTGCGTGACGATTTCCGTCAGACGCGGATCGTTTTCTGCCTCCAGCCACTGCTGAACCCGCTCGTCACCCTGCCCCAAATGCAGCATATAGTCGTCCGCAATCTGACGACCGTAGCGGTAGCCCGCCAGGCGACGCGCGGCGCGGTCAACCTGAACGCGCAGCGGCTGCACCATATCCGGATGGAGGATTTCGGCAGGCTGTGCATCCAGCTCGCCCGGCGCGCGGGCATGGATTTTCTGCTCCAGCAGACCCAGCGCCATGGCAAAGCCGTACAGCGTAGCGGCAGGCGTTGGCGGGCAGCCGGGGATGTACACGTCGACCGGCACGATTTTGTCGGTGCCGCCCCAGACGCAGTACAAGTCGTGGAAGATACCGCCGCTGTTACCGCAGGCTCCGTAAGAGATACAGATTTTCGGGTCCGGCGCAGACTGCCAGGCGCGCAGCGCCGGTGAACGCATAGCGCGCGTCACCGCACCGGTAAACAGCAGAATGTCGGCGTGGCGCGGCGATGGCACCACTTTAATGCCAAAACGTTCAGCATCAAACAGCGGTGACAGCGTGGCGAAAATTTCGATTTCGCAGCCGTTGCAGCCGCCGCAGTCGACGCGGTAAACGTAGGCGGAACGCTTAATGTTTTTTAGCAGCGACGCTTTCATGCTGGCGATAGATTCGTCTACCGTCATCGGCACTGGCATGCCGTTATCGTCGCGTGGCCCGATTAAGTTGCTCATCAGATGGCCTCTTTCATGTGGCGAGTCAGGTCAATACGGTCGGAGGGCACCAGACATTTCTGACGCTTACATTCCGGGCAGGTCTCAAAGCTTTCACGGTGGTGTTCCGCGCGGCTGTCACCGTTGTGCTTGAGAATTTCAATCGCGTAATCAATCTCTTTTTGCACCGCAAACGGACGCTGACACACGCGGCAGTTGCAGATATCGAAGCGAGACTGCTGGAGGAAATCTTCTTTTTTCCACACCGCCAGCTCATATTCCTGAGACAGCTTGATCGCCGCGGTCGGGCACACTTCTTCACAGCGACCGCAGAAAATGCAGCGACCGAGGTTGAACTGCCACGCCAGCTGATTGGCGGCGAGATCGGTTTCCACCGTCAGCGCGTTCGACGGGCAGGCGTTGACGCATGCCGCGCAGCCGACGCACTGCTGCGGGTTGTGTTCCGGTTTGCCGCGGAAGTTTTTATCCACCGGCATCGCTTCCAGCGGATAAGACGAGGTGGTCACGCCGGTTTTAATGGCTTTTTTAATAAAGGTAAACATAGTTGCTCCCGGATGCGTGCGGGGTTTTACCCTCACCCTAGCCCTCTCCCTGAAAGGGAGAGGGAACAGATCGGCGTTGTCAGTGAATACGCACGCGATCTGCCCTTCCCCCTCGCCCCTTTGGGGAGAGGGTCGGGGTGAGGGACCCCCACGCAATGCCCCAATTATTTCAGCGGCGAGTTCTTACGCTCGATGCTGTAGCGCTCAAGCTCTTTATACGGCACGACCTTGCTTTTCTTCTTACGCACGTCGACCACGGTCATGCGGTCGGTACAGGAGTAGCAAGGATCGAGGCTACCGATAATCAGCGGCGCATCGGAAACGGTGTTACCACGCAGCATATAGCGCAGGGTCGGCCAGTTGGCGTAGGTCGCCGCACGGCAGCGCCAGCGGTACAGCTTCTGGTTGTCGCCGGTCATGCTCCAGTGGATATCATCGCCGCGCGGCGCTTCCGAGAAGCCCAGCGCAAAGCGATGCGGAATGTAGGTGAAACCTTCCACCGCCAGCGGGCCGCCCGGCAGGTTATCAAGGCCGTAGTCAATCATGTTCAGCGCGGTGAACACTTCGTTGATACGCACTTTCAGACGGGAAATCACGTCGCAGCCCTGTTCGCTGTGCACTTCCATCGGCAGCAGACCGTAACCGACAAACGGGTGATCGGCGCGGGTGTCGCGGGCGTGGCCGCTGGCGCGGACCATCGGGCCGACGTTACTGAAGTCACGGGCGATTTCCGGGTCCAGACGACCGATACCGACGGTACGCTGTTCCATGTTCGGCGTGCTCAGCAGAATATCCACCAGATCCTGCACGTCGCGGCGCATCTGCTGCGCCAGCTGACGGGTCTGGATCATGTCGTCTTTCAGGAAGTCACGACGAATACCGCCAATCAGGTTCAGGCCGTAGGTTTTACGCGCGCCGGTGAGGATTTCTGCCATTTTCATAGAGGCTTCACGCACGCGGAAGAACTGCATAAAGCCAGAGTCAAAGCCGGTGAAGTGACACGCCAGGCCGAGGTTCAGCAGGTGCGAGTGCAGGCGCTCAACTTCCAGCAGGATGGCGCGAATCATCTGTGCGCGTTCCGGTACCACGATGCCCATCGCATTCTCGACGGAGGTGGTGTAGGCGGTGCTGTGGGCAAAGCCACAGATGCCGCACACGCGGTCAGACAAGAAGGTGACTTCGTTGTAGCCCATACGGGTTTCCGCCAGTTTCTCCATGCCGCGGTGGACATAGAACAGACGGTAGTCGGCGTCGATAATGTTCTCGCCGTCAACGAACAGACGGAAGTGTCCCGGTTCGTCGGACGTCACGTGCAGCGGGCCAATCGGCACCACGTTGTTTTTCTTGGTGCCCAGCTCGTTGATGAACTCGTAGGTTTCCGCATCGGTGGTCGGTGCCGGGCGCTGGCGGTAGTCCATGCTGTCTTTACGCAACGGGTACAGCTCGTCCGGCCAATCGTCCGGCAGCACCAGACGACGCTCGTCCGGCAGGCCGACCGGGCGCAGACCGTACATGTCACGCACTTCGCGTTCGCCCCATACGGCGGCAGGTACGCGCGGCGTAACGGACGGATACTCCAGGGTGTTGGCGTCCACTTCGACGCGCACGGTGATCCAGCACTTAGTGCCCTTCTCCATCGACAACACGTAGTAAACGGCGTAATGACCGTTCAGCTTACGTTCATCGTTGCCAAACAGCACCGACAGCCAGCCGCCCTGCTGGTAGTAAAGAAACTCGACGACTTCCGGCAGGTAGTTCACCTTCACGGTAATCGTTAACTGGTCTTTGGTCTGCCAGGCTTCGTCCAGCACCACGCCCGGGTAGGCCTGGTGCAGCGCGGCGAGGTAGTGTTGACCCACTTTTTCTTCAGACATGCTCACAACTCTCTTATCACGCCACCAGCAAGGAGACGAAGGCTAAAAAGGCTAAACCGAACCCGGTCCAGGTAATGCGGCCGGTGATATCCAGACGCAGACGCGCCATGCTGTTTTCGAACAGGGCAATAATCAGCACCCCGACCACCAGCTTGACGATGGCGGCAATCACCGCAAGAACCAGGCCGCCGACGCTAAAGCTGGTCATCTGTCCCCACGGGATGAAGACGCCAACAAACATCTGCAGCACCACCAGCTGTTTGAGGCTGATGCCCCACTTCAGCACGCCAAAGCCGCTACCGCTGTACTCGGACAGCGGGCCTTCCTGCAACTCTTGCTCTGCTTCCGCGAGATCGAACGGCAGTTTGCCCATTTCGATAAAGGTGGCGAAGGCGCAGGCGCAGAAGGCCAGCACCAGCGGAATGCTGCGGCTGACCGGCCAGTGGTACAGGGTGTTGGTGATATTGCTGATATGAGTAGAGCCCGCAACCAGCGCGGCGACCCACAGTCCGAGCAGCAGGATAGGTTCCACCAGCACGCCGAGCATCGCTTCACGGCTGGCGCCGATGGCGGTGAACGGGCTACCGGTGTCCAGACCGGCAATGGCGAAGAAGAAACGCGCCACGGCGAACAGGTAAATAAGGGTGATAAGGTCGCCCAGACCCGGCATCGGGGAAGCTACCGTCACCACCGGCAGCGCGGTCGCGATCGTCAGCATCACGCCGACCATCACAAACGGCGTCAGGCGGAACACCCAGCCGGAGGCATCCGGGCCAACGCTCTGACGGCCCAGCAGTTTGATGATGTCGCGATACTCCTGCATCACGCCCGGGCCGCGACGGTTATGCAACCGTGCGCGCAGCACGCGGGTGATACCGGAAAGCAGCGGCGCGACGGCGAATAGCACCAGCGCCTGCAGTACAGCAAATAGGAACGTCATGTTCAGGCTCCTCGAGAGATGACAATCACGACCAGCACCGCCAGTTCAACCAGCGCCAGACGTTGCAGCAGCAGCGGCGCCGCCGCGTTCTGCCAGCCCGGAACCCACGACACCGGATTCAGCCATTGACGCAGCTTCAGCACCGGTGCAAACGCCTGTTTCACCGGCATCGCGAAGCCGTGTGCGGTAATGACCATTGATTTTTCATGGTCGTAGCCGCACACCCACGCCGCGCCGCGCGAACGGCTCGGCAGACGGTTGCCTTTAAACAGCGCCAGAATAATGAACGGCAGCAGTGGGCAAGCAATCAGCAGCAGGGTAATCATCGGCTGGGAGACCACGGTATGTGCGGTTGCCATCGGCAGCGGCACGGCGGTACTCAGCATGGGCAACAGCCACGGTGCAGCAACACCGCCGACGATACACAGCAGCGCCATCGCGACGGTGCTCGCCGACATCAGCAGCGGCGCGCAGCAGGCGTTTTCCGCTTCTTGCGTCCGCGGCGCGCCCAGGAAGGTGACGCCGTAGACTTTCGCCATACACATCACCGCCAGCGCACCGGTGATCGCCAGGCCAACCGCCAGCAGCGGGCCAAGCAGACGGCCGATAAACGCGCCGCTGGTGCTCAGTTTGAAGAACGACTGATAGATAACCCACTCACCGGCAAAACCGTTCAGCGGCGGCAGCGCGGCCATCGCCATCAGCCCTACCAGCATCGCCAGCGAAATCATCGGCATACGCTTGCCGATGCCGCCCAGTTTTTCGATATCGCGGTGGCCGGTACGGAACCAGACCGCACCCGCGCCGAGGAACAGCGTGGTTTTAAACAGACTGTGATTGAGCAGATGGTACAGGCCACCGACCAGCCCCAGCGCCACCATCACCGGCTGTTGCAGCGCCAGGCCGGTGATGCCCACACCTAAACCGAGCAGAATAATGCCGATATTTTCCAGCGTGTGGTACGCCAGCAGACGCTGGATATTGTGTTCCATTAACGCGTACAGGCCGCCCACGAAGGCGGTGATCATCCCCAGCACCAGCAGGGCTATCCCCCACCACAACGGCTGTGCGTTACCCAGCAAAGACACGGTGAGAATGCCGAGCAGTCCCACTTTCATCACCACGGTAGAGAACAGCGCGGCGGCCGGTGCGCTGGCGTTGGCATGCGCCTGTGGCACCCAGCCGTGCAGCGGGATAATCCCGGCCAGCAGGCCAAAGCCGATAACGCACAGCAGCCAGATGTCGGAGCCAATGGGCAGCTGCTGCGCGCGTTCATTCAGCAACAGCAGGTCCAGCGTGCCGTAGCGCTGCCACAGCAGCAGGCAGGCAATCGCCAGCAGAATCGTGCCCAGTCGACCTAGCGCGAACCACAGCTTGCCGGATGAAGCACAGCCGGTAAGAAATGCGCCGCACAGCGCCATAATTTCGGCCATCACCACCAGTGAGCCTACGCTGCTGGCGACAATCGCGCACACGGCGGCGGCCAGCAGGACGTTAATCAGCAGGCCGTTATTACGCACCTTCGGATGACGATGCCAGTCAATGTTGTACAGGCTGACAAACAGACCACACAGGCCCAGCGCTATCAGCCAGACCGCATTCAGCGGGGTGACCAGTACGCTGTAGTGCACCAGCCGTAGGCTGCCCATCGCCGGGAAGCCACGAACCAGCACCTGCACGCCAGCCAGCAGCGCGCACAGGCTACCCAGTGCGCCACCGATACCGGCAATCACACCGCTCAGCGATTTTTTCAGCGACAGTAAAAAGGCGAATACCGCGGCAAAAGCAAACCACGCCACCGCGCTATTAATTAAGGTCATCACGCTCATTTCACCTCTCCTTGTTGCGCCTGAAACAGCGAAAGATCGCCCAAATCAGTGTGGAAGGTCAGCTCACGCTTGCGTTTGCTGGCGCGGGCGATGTCCATGTTATTGACCAGATGCAGCGCTTTCGTTGGGCAGGTGCGTACGCAGGCCGGGCCCTGTTCATCGAACTGGCACAGATCGCACTTCACCGCGATGGCGCGAACGCCCGGCACCCAGTCCAGTAACGTACTGACGCGAGCCGGCGCCGGCGGAGCCGGTAGCGCTTTTGGCGTATTGGCGTTGGCCGGGATATCCAGCGGACGGCTGCCGGAAAATTCAATGGCGCCAAACGGGCAGGCAATACCACACAGTTTGCAGCTCACGCAGAGGCTTTCATTCAGCTGAACGGCTCCGTCTACGCGGGTAATAGCATTCACCGGACAAACGCCAGCGCACGGCGCGTCTTCGCAGTGGTGACACATCTGCGGCGCGGATTCTTTTTCATTGAGCATGACTCTGAGCCGCGGCATGGATTGCAGGCCGTGCTGGCGGTGCGTTTCCGCACAGGCCGCTTCACAGGTGCGGCAACCAATACAAACGGTAGAGTCAGCAATTACAAAACGATTCACCAGGTCTTCCTCAGGTGACAGTCATTTTTGACGAAATCATGCAGAGCAGGTGTCATTTCGACACCCGTCGACACACCAAATATTCAGGCGATGGATGCCCGATGAGGGTCCTGCGCCAGTTTGTCGAAACTCACCGGGCTGTCGCTCTCCAGCGCGGCATACAGGGTGTCGTATACCGGCGAGATTTTGTCCAGATAGTGTTCCAGCACCTGCTCGCGATCGCGGATGTTGACCGTACCGTCGATAAAGCCGCTGTCGCTCAGCTCAGCGCGCGCAACGCATTCTTTATTCAGGCCATCTCGCGTTTCCACGTAGTACTCAACGGTGTGGCTGTTAAAGTTGTCAGCCAGCGTAACGGAGACGATGAAATGCTCGAACAGCACGAAGCTCAGCTCTTTATCCGGTGCGCAGTTCATTGCATGATGCAGACGCGCTTTTGACAACGTGATCCCTTGAACCAGAGCGTTACAGTACACACGCCATTGATCCTGATGGCGGCGGTGACGATCGGCGATGTAATCGGCCTTCTCGCTAATTTCCCAAATAGTCATGTCGGTTACCCGGTTAATAGAAACAAGCCTCCTAAGCAGATTTCATGCCATGTTTTTAACCAATTGATTTTTATTATATTTATATAAATGACATGCCGTAGACGACATGTCATTTCGTCAGCATGACATCGTCATCGACAGTCTTTTACGACGCCATTCCATCTCTGGCATCGTTATTGCATTACATCTGCGAGTCATCAAAAACGAGAGGCGATATGCACGAAATCACGCTCTGCCAGCGCGCGCTGGAAATTGTCGAACAGCAGGCGAGACAGAACGGCGCTAAGCGCGTGACTGGCGTTTGGATCAAGGTCGGGGCGTTTTCTTGCGTAGAGACCAGCGCGATGACCTTTTGTTTTGATCTGGTGTGCCGCGGCACGCTGGCTGAAGGCTGTACACTCCACGTCGAAGAGCAGGAGGCAGAATGCTGGTGTGAAGCCTGCCAGCAGTATGTCCAGCTCGTGTCGGTACACGTCCGCCGCTGCCCACAGTGCAACAGCGACAACCTGCGTATCGTCGCCGACGACGGTTTACAGATTCAGCGAATTGAAATTGATCAGGAGTAATGTATGTGTAGCACCTGTGGTTGTGCTGAAGGCAACCTCTATATAGAGGGCGATGAACGTAACCCGCATTCGCTGTTCCGCAGCGCCCCCTTCGCACCGGCGGGCCGTCCGGCTCTGTCGATTACCGGCGTCAGAACACAAGAATTTCAGCCGCAGTCCGCGGACAACGGCGACCTGCACTATGGCCACGGCGAGGCGGGCACCCACGCGCCGGGCATGAGCCAGCGCCGGATGCTGGAAGTGGAAATTGACGTGCTGGATAAAAACAATCAGATTGCCGCACGTAACCGCGCGCGTTTTGCCGCCCGCGAACAGCTGGTGCTGAATCTGGTTTCCAGCCCGGGATCCGGTAAAACCACCCTGCTCACCGAAACCCTGATGCGCCTGAAAGACCGCGTCTCCTGCGCCGTCATCGAAGGCGACCAGCAAACGGTTAACGATGCCGCGCGCATTCGCGCAACCGGTACGCCGGCCATTCAGGTCAACACCGGTAAAGGCTGTCACCTTGATGCGCAGATGATTGCCGATGCCGCCCCGCGCCTGCCGCTCGAGAGCAACGGGATTCTGTTTATCGAAAACGTCGGCAACCTGGTTTGCCCGGCGAGCTTTGATTTAGGCGAACGACACAAAGTCGCCGTGCTGTCGGTCACCGAAGGTGAAGACAAGCCCCTCAAGTACCCGCATATGTTTGCCGCCGCGTCGGTCATGCTGCTCAACAAAGTTGACCTGCTGCCGTACCTCAATTTCGACGTTGAGAAGTGCCTCGCCTGCGCGCGTGAAGTGAACCCGAATATTGAAATCATCCTGCTCTCCGCTACCAGCGGTGAAGGCATGGAGACCTGGTTAAACTGGCTGGAGGCGCAGCGATGTGCATAGGCATTCCAGGACAAATTGCCGCCATTGACGGCGTGCAGGCGAAGGTTGACGTTTGTGGTATCAAGCGTGATGTCGACCTGACGCTGGTCGGCGCAACCGATGAACACGGCCAGCCGCGTATCGGTCAGTGGGTACTGGTGCACGTAGGCTTTGCTATGAGCATTATTAACGAAGACGAGGCTCGCGATACCCTCGCGGCGCTGGAAAACATGTTTGAAGTCGAGCCGGACGTCGGCGCCCTGCTCTTTGGCGAGGAACGGTAATGCGCTTTGTTGATGAGTACCGTGCGCCGGAACAGGTGATGCAGCTCATCGCCCACCTGAAAAACCGGGCACAGCGTCTGGCCTACACCGCCGAACGCCCGCTGCGTATTATGGAAGTGTGCGGCGGCCACACGCACGCGATTTTTAAATTCGGTCTCGACCAACTCCTGCCAGAGAATATCGAATTTATTCACGGACCAGGCTGCCCGGTATGCGTGCTGCCTATGGGGCGAATTGACGCCTGCATCGAGATTGCCAGCCACCCCGACGTCATTTTCTGTACCTTCGGCGATGCCATGCGCGTGCCGGGGAAAAACGGCTCGCTGATGCAGGCGAAATCACGCGGCGCGGATATCCGCATCGTGTATTCGCCAATGGACGCCCTCAAACTGGCGCAGCACAATCCGGATCGTAAAGTGGTGTTTTTCGGCCTCGGTTTTGAAACCACCATGCCGACAACGGCAATTACCCTCCAGCAGGCCAAAGCGCAGAACGTGGGTAACTTCTTCTTTTTCTGTCAGCACATTACGCTGATTCCAACCCTGCGCAGCCTGCTCGATCAGCCGGACAACGGCATCGATGCTTTTCTCGCACCGGGCCACGTCAGCATGGTGATAGGCACTCACGCCTACGGTTTTATCGCCAGCGACTACCATCGCCCGCTGGTGGTCGCCGGGTTTGAACCGGTCGATCTGCTCCAGGGGGTGAACATGCTGGTGGAGCAGAAGATTGCCGAAGCGCCTTGCGTGGAAAATCAGTATCGCCGCGTGGTGCCGGACGACGGTAATCGGCTTGCGCAAGAGGCCATTGCTGCCGTGTTTGCCGTGAAAGGCGACAGCGAATGGCGCGGCCTGGGGTTAATTAACGACTCTGGCGTGCAGCTGACGCCCGACTATCAGCGCTTCGACGCCGAAGCCCACTTTAAGCCACAGCCGCAGCGCGTCTGCGACGACCCGCGCGCCCGCTGTGGCGACGTATTGACCGGCCGCTGTAAGCCGCATCAATGCCCGCTGTTCGGTGCCACCTGTAACCCACAGAGCGCGTTCGGCGCGCTGATGGTGTCATCCGAAGGGGCGTGTGCCGCCTGGTATCAATATCGCAGTCAGGAGTCCGAAGCATGAAGACAATCCAGTTAGCCCACGGCAGCGGCGGCCTGGCGATGCAGCAGCTGATCGACAGTCTGTTTATGAAGGCGTTCGCCAACCCCTGGCTGGCGGAGCAGGAGGACCAGGCGCGTCTGTCGCTGGCTTCTCTGACCGCCCACGGTGACCGTCTGGCCTTTTCTACCGACAGCTACGTGATAGACCCCCTGTTCTTCCCCGGAGGCAATATCGGCAAGCTGGCGGTCTGCGGCACGGCGAACGACGTGGCGGTCAGCGGTGCGGTACCGCGCTATCTTTCCTGCGGTTTTATTATTGAGGAAGGGCTAGCGATGGAGACGCTGGAGGCCGTGGTCAACAGCATGGCGGCGACCGCCCAGGCGGCGGAAATCGCCATCGTCACCGGCGACACCAAAGTGGTCGGTCGCGGCGCGGCGGACAAGCTTTTTATCAACACCGCCGGAATGGGCGCCATTCCGGCGGATATCCACTGGGGCGCGGCAACGCTGGCGCCAGGTGACGTGCTCATCGTCAGCGGTACGCTAGGCGATCACGGTGCGACCATTCTCAACCTGCGTGAACAGCTCGGCCTCGACGGTGAACTGCAAAGCGACTGCGCGGTATTAACGCCGCTGATTCAAAGCCTGCGGCCCATCGACGGCGTCAAAGCGCTGCGTGATGCCACTCGCGGCGGGGTCAATGCGGTCGCCCACGAGTTTGCCGCGACCTGCGGCTACGGCGTTGAAATCCAGGAACAATACCTGCCGTTAAAAGATGCCGTACGCGGCGTGTGCGAATTATTGGGGCTGGACGCGCTTAACTTTGCTAATGAAGGTAAACTGGTTATCGGCGTCAGCCGGGAGGCCGCCGATACGGTACTCGCCGCACTGCGCGCGCACCCACTGGGCGCGGATGCCGCCATCATCGGCGAAGTGACCGAACGTCGAGGCGTTCGCGTGGCCGGGCTCTACGGCGTGAAGCGCACGCTGGATCTCCCCCACGCCGAACCGCTGCCGCGAATTTGTTAACCGGCCGCTCAAGGTCAGCATTTTATTATTATTATTATTTATCGCACCCAACGCGGTGCATTTATGGGCAAGTTACATGTCGTATACACCGATGGGCGATCTCGGGCAGCAAGGGCTGTTCGATATTACCCGGACTCTTCTTCAACAGCCGGATCTGGCTGCGCTAAGCGAAACGCTGGCGCATCTGGCTAAACAGGCGGCGCTGGCCGACAGCGCAGCAATTATCCTGCTCCAGCCGGGCAACCTGCGTGCGGGCTATCATACCTCGCGCGGCGCGGGCCAACCGCTGGCCTACGAGGACGATAATATCCTGGCCAACGGCCCGGTCAGACGTCTGCTCTCGCGCCCCGACGCGCTGCACTGCAGCTACAGCGAGTTCAACGAAGCCTGGCCACAGCTGGCCGCCAGCGAGCTGTATTCGCCTTTCGGTCACTACTGCCTGCTGCCGCTGGCGGCGGAAGGGCGCATTTTCGGCGGCTGCGAGTTTATCCGTAAAGACGATAGCCCGTGGACGGAAAAAGAGTACCAGCGTCTGCATACCTTTACGCAGATCGTCGCCGTGGTCACCGAGCAGATCCAAAGCCGGGTCACCAACAACGTTGATTACGATCTGCTGTGCCGCGAGCGCGATAACTTCCGTATTCTGGTGGCTATCACCAACGCCGTGCTATCGCGTCTGGATATGGATGAGTTAGTCAGCGCGGTCGCCAAAGAGATCCACTACTACTTCAATATTGACGCCATTAGCGTGGTGCTGCGCGGCAACCGCAAAGGCAAACTGAATATCTATTCGACGCACTACATCGACGTTAACGATCCGGTGCACGATCAAAGCGAAGTTAACGAGTCCGGCACGCTGACGGAGCAGGTATTTAAGAGCAAGGAGATGCTCAAGCTCAACCTCGACGAGCGCGATAAGCTGGCGCCGTACGAGCGCCATCTGTTTGAAATGTGGGACGACAAAATCCAGACGCTGTGCCTGCTGCCGCTGATGTCGGGCGACAAAATGCTCGGCGTGCTTAAGCTTGCCCAGTGCGACGAAAAGGTCTTTTGTGCCGCCAACCTGAAGCTGCTCAAGCAGATAGCGGAGCGCGTCTCCATCGCCGTTGATAACGCCCTCGCCTATCAGGAAATCCACCGTCTGAAAGAGCGCCTGGTGGATGAAAACCTGGCGTTGACCGAACAGCTGAACAACGTCGACGGCGAATTTGGCGAAATCATCGGCCGCAGCGAAGCGATGTTCAACGTGCTTAAGCAGGTTGAGATGGTTGCCCCAAGCGACAGCACGGTGCTGATCCTCGGGGAAACCGGCACCGGGAAAGAGCTGATCGCCCGCGCCATCCATAATCTCAGCGGCCGCAACACCCGCCGAATGGTGAAAATGAACTGTGCCGCGATGCCAGCCGGCCTGCTGGAAAGCGACCTGTTTGGCCACGAGCGCGGCGCGTTTACCGGCGCCAGCACCCAGCGAATCGGCCGCTTTGAGCTGGCGGATAAAAGCTCGCTGTTCCTCGACGAAGTGGGCGATATGCCGCTGGAGCTACAGCCTAAGCTGCTGCGCGTACTACAAGAACAGGAGTTTGAACGCCTGGGCAGCAATAAGCTGATCCAGACCGACGTACGCCTGATCGCCGCCACCAACCGCGATCTCAAGCAAATGGTGCTCGATCGCGAGTTCCGTAGCGATCTTTACTATCGTCTTAATGTGTTCCCGATCCACCTGCCACCGCTGCGCGAACGCCCGGAAGATATTCCGCTACTGGTGAAGGCGTTTACCTTCAAAATCGCCCGTCGGCTGGGCCGCAATATCGACAGTATTCCAGCGGAAACGCTGCGCATCCTTAGCCAGATGGAAGGGCCAGGCAACGTGCGCGAGCTGGAAAACGTGATTGAACGCGCGGTGCTGCTGACGCGCGGCAGCGTGCTGCAGCTGTCCATGCCGGAGCTGGCGTTTGCCTCAGATGACGCGGAGCCCGTTCCGGCCGCCGAAGCGCCGAAAGAAGGCGAAGACGAATATCAGCTGATCGTTCGGGTACTGAAAGAGACTAACGGCGTGGTCGCCGGGGCGAAAGGCGCGGCGCAGCGTCTGGGGCTTAAGCGCACCACATTGCTCTCAAGAATGAAACGTCTGGGTATTGATAAAGATTCGTTAATGTAAAAACTGTGGCTATACTGACCTCTGATTCGATAACAAGTGAATGGAGGCAGTATCGTATGGCAGTTTCAGCACGTAACCAATTAACAGGCACCATCAGCGCAGTCTCAACCGGCGCGGTCAACGACGAAATCGAACTGACCCTGCCGGGCGGCGCAAAGCTGGTGGCTATCGTCACCCACAGCAGCAAAGAAGCGCTGGGCCTGGTCAATGGGAAGGAAGCCATTGCCCTGATTAAAGCCCCGTGGGTAACGCTGGCAACCGAAGACTGCGGTCTGAAGTTCTCTGCCCGCAACCAGTTTGCCGGTGAAGTGACCCAGGTCACCGAAGGCGCGGTAAACGCGACCGTGCATATCAAAACCGACGCAGGCTTTGAGATTGTTGCGGTCATCACCAACGAAAGTCAGAGCGAGATGAAGCTGGCGAAAGGCAGCCGCGCTATTGCGCTGATCAAGGCTTCTGCAATCCTTATCGCCACACGCGCGTAAGTTTTCCCCGGCGTCGCGCTGCTCAGTTGGGCTACGCGACGCCGGGAATAACACCCACCTCACACCTTCTTGTTTCTCTATTTATGAAACACCATTTTGTGAATGCATTCCCGTTCTCACAATTTAATGGATGATAAATAAGCGTTTTCCCCGTGGAGACGTTTACGATGCGCTTACCTCTGTCTGCTGCTCTTGTTCTGGCATTTTCCGCGCAGGCGGCTTTTGCCGCCCTGCCTGTCCTTTCCGTCTGGCCCAATGGCGAAGCGCCGGGGGCTAAAAACAGCCCGGTAACCTACGCGCTGGTGGAACGTAGCAAAGATCCCAAACTGCCGGATCGCGCCGTGACCGGCATCCGCGCGCCACAAATCACCGTCTACGCTCCGGCACATCCGAACGGCGTGGCGCTGCTGGTGACGCCGGGGGGCTCCTATCAGCGGGTGGTGCTGGATAAAGAAGGCAGCGATTTAGCCGCGCCGTTTAACGCCAAAGGCTACACGCTGTTTGTGATGACCTACCGCATGCCCGCCGACGGTCATGCCGAAGGGGCCAATGCGCCACTGGCTGACGCCCAGCGAGCGCTGCGCACCGTGCGCGCTAATGCCACAAAGTGGCATATTAACCCGCAAAAAATCGGCGTGATGGGCTTCTCTGCGGGCGGGCACGTGGCGGCAAGCCTTGAGACGCGCTACGACGAAGCGGTTTACTCGCCGCTCGACGATGTCGATAAACAGAGCGCACGTCCTGATTTTGTGGTGCTCGGCTACCCGGTTATTTCGATGGATAAAGCCATTGCTCACCCCGGTTCACGCACCGCATTAATTGGCGACACGCCATCCGCCGAGCAGATTAAGCGCTACTCTCCTGAGCTGAATATCACCGCTCAAACACCGCCAACCTTCCTGATGCACGCGGTGGATGACCCGTCAGTACCAGTCGAAAATTCGCTGGTGATGTTCAACGCCCTGCGCGCGCATAACGTGCCGACGGAGTTGCATCTGTTTGCCGAAGGTAAACACGGGTTTGGCATTCGCGGAACCAAAGGCCTGCCCGCCGCCGCATGGCCGGAGCTGGCGATGAATTGGGTTGCTTCGCTGCATTAGTCGCGCCTGATGGCGCTGCGCTTATCAGGCCTACAAACCCAATAACGGCACGGATCTGTAGGCCGGATAAGGCGAAGCCGCCATCCGGCAATCTGGTTTACCACCCAGACAAAATTGAGATCTCATTTTTCCCTTTCGATCACAATAATCCAGTAAATCACCTCATTCTCTTCTGTCTCCCAGCCCTGCATTTGCCTAACGTAGAAGCCATAAGAAACGTCAGGTTAATCTCCCGAGGAGCCCGCAAAATGACTAATCGTATCCAGCGCCTGAAAGACGCCCTCTTTGCCAACCCGCGCGAAATCTCCCTTGAGCGCGCCGTCCTCTACACTGAAAGTCACCGTCAGACCGACGGCGAGCCGGTCATCATTCGCCGCGCCAAAGCCACCGCTCATATTCTCGATAACGTCGCCATCAGCATTCGCGACGATGAACTGATTGCCGGCAACCGCACCATCAAACCGCGCGCCGGGATTATGTCGCCGGAGATGGACCCGTACTGGCTGCTAAAAGAGCTGGACCAGTTCCCAACCCGCCCGCAGGACCGTTTCAATATCAGCGACGACGACAAGCGCCTGTACCGCGACGAGCTGTTCCCGTACTGGGAAAAGCGCTCGATGAAGGACTTCATCAACGCGCAGATGACCGACGAAGTGAAAGCTGCCGTCAGCACGCAGATATTCAGCGTCAACCAGACCGACAAAGGCCAGGGCCATATCATCATCGACTATCCGCGCCTGCTGAATAACGGCCTGGACGCGCTGGTTAATGAGATGCACGCCCATCTGCGCGAACAGCCGGATAACGCCTTTTACCAGGCGGTGCTGATTCTGCTGGAAGCCTCCCAGCGCCACATCCTGCGCTACGCCGCGCTGGCCAATGAGATGGCGAGCCGTTGCCCTGACCCGCAGCGTCGTCAGGAACTGGAGACCATCGCTAGCGTCTCGCGCCATAACGCCGGGCAGAAGCCGGAAAACTTCTGGCAGGCCTGCCAGCTGTTCTGGTACATGAACATCATTTTGCAGTATGAGTCGAACGCCAGCTCCATCTCGCTCGGCCGCTTTGACCAGTACATGCTGCCGTTCTGGCAGGCATCGCTGAACCACGGCGAGGACCCGGCGTTCATGCAGGAGCTGCTGGAGTCATTGTGGGTGAAATGCAACGACATCGTGCTGCTGCGATCCACCAGCAGTGCCCGCTATTTCGCCGGTTTCCCGACCGGCTACACCGCCCTGCTCGGCGGCCTGACCGAAAACGGCCGCAGCGCGGTGAATATCCTCTCCTTTACCTGCCTGGATGCCTACCAGAACGTGCGTCTGCCGCAGCCGAACCTCGGCGTGCGGGTCAACGAACTGATCGACCGCCCGTTCCTGCGCAAAACCGCCGAAACCGTGCGCCTCGGCACCGGCATTCCGCAAATCTTCAACGATGAGGTCGTGGTGCCCGCGTTCCTCAACCGTGGCGTGTCGCTGGAAGATGCCCGCGACTACGCGGTGGTGGGCTGCGTCGAGCTATCGATTCCTGGTCGCACCTACGGTTTGCACGACATCGCGATGTTCAACCTGCTGAAGGTCATGGAGATCGTTATGCTGGAGCACGAAGGCGATGAGCACCTTACCTACGACGGCCTGCTGGCCAGCATTCGCGATAAAATTCGCCACTACATCAAGCTGATGGTGGAAGGGAGCAATATTTGCGATATCGGCCACCGCGACTGGGCGCCGGTGCCGCTGCTCTCTTCGTTTGTTGAAGACTGTATCGCCAACGGCAAAGACATTACCGACGGTGGCGCGCGCTATAACTTCTCCGGCGTGCAGGGCATCGGTATCGCCAATCTGAGCGACTCGCTGCATGCGTTGAAAGGCATGGTGTTCGATCAGCAGCGCATGAGCTTCGATGAGCTGCTGACGGTGCTGAAGGCCAACTTCGCCACGCCGGAGGGGGAAAAAGTCCGCGCGCGGCTGATTAACCGCTTTGAGAAGTACGGTAACGACATCGATGATGTTGATAACATCAGCGCCGATTTGCTGCGTTTTTACTGTAAAGAGGTCGAAAAATACCGTAACCCGCGCGGCGGTCAGTTTACCCCTGGATCTTATACCGTTTCCGCGCACGTGCCGCTTGGTTCGGTCGTCGGCGCGACGCCAGATGGTCGTCTGGCCGGCGAACAGTTGGCGGACGGCGGGCTGTCACCAATGGTCGGCCAGGACGGTCAGGGACCCACGGCGGTGCTGAAGTCGGTGAGCAAGCTGGATAACTATCTGCTTTCAAACGGTACGCTGCTGAACGTTAAGTTCACCCCGGCGACGCTGGAAGGGGAAAGCGGGCTCAACAAGCTGGCGGATTTCCTGCACGCCTTTACCAAGCTCAAGCTCCAGCATATTCAGTTCAACGTGGTAAACGCCGAGACCCTGCGCGAAGCCCAGCAACGACCGCAGGATTTCGCCGGTCTGGTGGTGCGCGTCGCGGGCTACAGCGCCTTCTTTGTTGAGCTGTCGAAGGAGATTCAGGATGACATTATCCGCCGCACCGCGCATCAGCTGTGAGGTGATTGAGCCGCGCGCCGACACGGCGCGCATTTTCAATATCCAGCGCTATTCGTTAAACGATGGTCAGGGCATCCGCACCGTGGTGTTCTTCAAAGGCTGCCCACATACCTGCCCGTGGTGCGCCAACCCGGAGTCGATGTCGCCAAAAATTGAGACCGTCCGCCGGGAAAGCAAGTGTCTGCACTGCGCCACCTGTTTGCAGGATGCCGACGAATGTCCGTCGGGCGCGTGGGAGCATATTGGCCGCGACGTGACGCTGGAGTCTCTCGAACGGGAAGTGCTCAAAGATGAGGTGTTCTTCCGCGCGTCCGGCGGCGGGGTGACACTCTCCGGCGGCGAAGTGCTGATGCAGGCCGAGTTCGCCACCCGCTTTTTGCAGCGCCTCAAACAGTGGGGTATTCGCACCGCCATTGAAACTGCGGGCGATACCTCCCCTCGCCGCCTGCTGCCGCTGGCACAGGCCTGCGATGAAGTGCTGTTTGATCTCAAAATCATGGACTGCGCGCAGGCGCGCCAGGTGCTGAGCATGAACCAGCCGCGGGTGCTGGAGAACTTTCGCCTGCTGGTCGCGGAAGGTATTAAGGTGATTCCACGGCTGCCGCTGATCCCCGGTTACACCCTCAGCACCGATAACGTCGCACAGATTCTGGCGTTTCTGGCACCGCTACCGGTTGAGGAAGTGCATCTTCTGCCGTTCCATCAGTACGGCGAGCCGAAGTATTCCCTGCTGGCGCGTGAGTGGGCAATGGCGGGGATAAAAGCGCCGCAGGCCGACGAGATTGCGCCAATTCGGGCGAGGGTGGAACAGGCGGGGTATCGGGTGGTGATGGGGGGCTAGTCCTGCACAAAACCTGGAGGCCGGATACGGCGTTTACGCCGCCATCCGGCACGGCACAACAAATTGCCCGATGGCGCTACGCTTATCGGGCCTATAAAAAACGCTAATGCATGGCGTTATTCCACATCCAACAGCCACTTCTGCGCCGGGGTTAACCGGCTCGCCGTTTCCGGCGTTAACCAGCGGCGCTGATCCTGCTGCGCGGTATCCGCCCGGTCGATATACAGCCCGTGCAGCACGCGGCGGCGCGAGCCTTCGCGGTTCGTGGTGCCACCGTGCCACGCGTGGGCGTTGTAAATCATCACGCTGCCCGCTGGCGCAGCAAAAATCACCTCATCCGGATGCGGTGCTCCTACGTCTTTCAATACATCTTCCGGCAGCTCCGGGCGCAGGTGCGTAGCGGGGATGATACGCGGCGCGCCGTTGGCGGCGTACAGGTCATCAATCGCCCAGATAGTATTCACCAGATGCACCTTCGGGAAGTCGGGACGCGGTTTTTTCCAGTCGGCATGCAGCGGCTGATGACCGCCGTTATACAGCGCCTCACGGGCGTTGAGGCTGGACACTTTAAATCCTCCGTCAAAGATATAGCGACACGCTGACAGAATCAGCGGATGCGACCAGACCTTTTCCCAAACCACGCCCTTGTTAATCAGATTCGCCACGCGCGTCGCCGTCTCTTCCTGATGGTGTTCCACCGCCAGGTTCTCGCCTTCCAGCTCCACCAGATAATCAATACGCTCGCGCATCGCATGTAGCCAGTCGGCATCCGCCACGCCGTGCACAATCGTATAGCCCTGGGTATCCAGCTCATGTTTCATCGTGGCCGACAGTTCGCCGTTGGCGCCCAGTGCGTCCAGCCAGAATGCCGCTTGCTTGTCCATATCGCCTCTCTTTTGTTAACCATTTCACAACATGTATGAAAAGTTACTGCACGAGCGGTCGGCATTCTGTATGAGATAGCTACACAACGCTGGATTTTTGTGTACAGCAAAATAAAGTGTGATGAGATTCAAAATCCAGAATAATAACCAGGACATGAGCATGTCAGAGCAATCCCTCGTCCCCGTGCTGGAGCAGCTGCTTGCCCGCCAGGGTGAACTGGTCGTGCGTTTTCCGCAAACGTTGCAGCCCGCACCGGAGCTGGCCATGAGCGTATCATTCCCGCGGCTGGAGATCGTATTGGACGGTGAACTGGTAGACGGCTGCCTACAGGAACCGCTTGGCCCGATGCAGGCACTGTATATACCAGGCAATCGCTGGAATGCCCCGCGGTGGCACGGCCCTGCCACCACGCTGAGCGTTCTGTTCAGTAAGCAGAAGCTGGGCTTTAGCCTGCAACGCTTCGACGGCAAAAAATTCGTTGAGATTCGCAAACAGCACGTCGCCAGGCTAGGCCCGCGAGTGGGGTCGTACCTGCTACTGGCGTTAAACGAGTTGGCCATTCGGCCGGTGATGCCAACGGCACAGATTGTCCTCAGCGGGCTGCTGAGCCACTGTATCGATCAGCTTACGCATCTGGCCGATACGGTCAGTAAAAGCAAAGAGCTGTTTCTGGCGATTCAGGAGTACATCGACGAACACGCCGCCGAAGCACTCAGCCGTGAAACCGTCGCGCGGAAGTTCCACATTACGCCAAACTACCTGTCGCACCTGTTCCAGAAATCCAGCACCGTTGGTTTTAATGAATACCTCACCGCCGTACGTCTGGAGCTGGCGAAGAAATTACTGCGCGGGTATGAACTGAAAATTAAAGAGATTGCCCACCACTGCGGCTTTGAGGACAGCAACTATTTCTGCCGGATTTTTCGCAAGCACACGGCGCGATCGCCGACGGAGTATCGCCGTCACTGCCGCACCCTGTGAGGGCTATTTTTTCGGCCGGTATTTCTCCGGCAGTTCGGGCACCGGACGCCGGTCATCAAGCAGATGAAGAATCGTGAGGATCGGATGGCGCCAGAGCATGCGCGGCCCGGCCCAGCGCATAATCTGCTTCATCTCTTCACGCTTGGCCGGCTGATAGCAGTGCACCGGACACTGTTTACAAGCCGGTTTCTCCTCGCCGAACACGCACTTATCCAGCCGCTTATCGGCATAATCGTTGAGCGCCTGATAGTGCCCGGCGTCATCCAGCGCCTGCGGGCAGCGGCGCTGATACAGCGTAATCATGCTGCTGATGGTCTGTTTTTCACGACGAATGCGATTGCCTGGCATAGTCCGTTCCTCACCATTAAAGATGCATTAATAATACACATTTAGTGATGCGTTGGCAGCCGCTTTATCCGTCGTGCTTGTCCACGTGGCCCAGCGGTTTCTCCGGGAAGCAGACGTCGCGTACCCGGCGCTTAAGCTCGGCGGCATCCGGGAAGCCCTCGTCCCGCTTGCGATCCCACACCAGCATCTCGTTCACGGTAATCGTAAAAATTCCGCCGGTTCCCGGCACCAGCGTAACGGCGGCGATATCGGTACTGAAGGTGTGCAGCAACTCCTGCGCCATCCAGCTGGCGCGCAGCATCCAGTTGCACTGAGAGCAGTAGGTAATCGTAATGGCGGCTTTCTGCGTCATAACGTTCTCACAAAAGATTAAAGCTTAAAGTGTAAATAAATTGTTGCATAGAGACAGAATTATTTGCAAACATTATTGCAAATGATAATACCTATCATTACTATTCGCGTTGATAAAAATGGGACAACGTCATAACGCTTAAGGAAAAGCCGACGCTGGGAGCGTCGCGTGAGCCAATACTAATAACGATGAAGGCATGGCAACTATGTACAAATCTATTCAATCAGAGGCGTGGCACAAGAAAAGCCTACTGGTGACCTCATTGCTCGCAGCACTCTATCAGACGTCCGCGGGCGCGGCTGAAACACAGGATAAAACCGCCGCCGTAGATAGCGCGGAACAGATGACCGTTACCGCGCCCGCGCCGCTTCTCAAACCGGGTAGCCAACATGCGGTCAGCGCGCAGGAGCTGCAGGATAAAGGGGCCAACGATTTTGGTTCTATCATGCGTTACGAACCGCTGATCGGCGCAACCGGCGCCAGCGGCGGTTCAGGTAACGGCAAGAGCGGTTTCGACCGCGGCGGCTACACGGGTTATAACATCCGCGGTCTGGAGAGCAACCGCGTCGGCATCGATGTTGACGGTATCGCCCAACCGAACGCAACCGGACGCAGCTATGTCAGCCGCGCCGGGCTGAATACTTTTGGCATCGGTCGTGACTACATCGATCCGTATATGTACGGCAGCGTGGATATTCAGTCCGGCGCAACCGACACCGAAACCGCCAACACGTCCATCGGCGGTAACGTCTCCTTCAAGCCAAAATCGGCAGATGACTACCTGCATCCCGGCAAAACCAGCGCCTTCAGCTACCGCAGTGAGTATGACTCTTCGGACCGCAGCTGGCACAACGGCCTGACCGCCGCAGGCGGCGACGATACCCTGCGCGGGATTTTCGTCTACAGCCGTCGTGACGGCCAGCAGACAACCACCAACAGCACCCGTGTTGATGCTTATCCGGCAAACTGGCACTCCGACGCCTTTATGACTTCCGGGATCTGGCAACCGAACGATGAACACAAGCTGACCGGTACCCTCGACTACTACCATAAAACGAATCACACCCATTACGATGTGTGGAACGACAGCGGCAGCAAAACTATCGGCGATGCGCAGCAGACCAGCCAGACCCGCCGCTGGGGCCTGAGCCTCAAAGACGACTGGACGCCGATGAATGACGTTATCGACAGCGTCTCAACCAAAGTGTACTACCAGCACACCGAGGCACATGACCGCACCTGGATGCCAGACAGCAGCAGCGGAACGATGGAGACGGTGTACCCCAACTACGACACCGATACCTGGGGTATGCAGACGGCGCTGGCGAAAACCCTTGGCCGCCATGACCTGAGCGCGGGCTTCAATGCCAGCACCACGAAAACTCAGCGTCCGTTCAGCCAGTCGCCGATCCCGAGCGTCTACAGTGAGATCATGCAGCCGGAAGCGGACAGCCGCGATTACACGATCGCCGGTTTCTTACAGGATCAGATCAACTTCGATCTCGACAGTCACAACTTTGCGGTGATCCCCGGCATTCGCGTCGTGCATCAGTCAACCAAGCCGGAGAATCTCTCCAGCCTGACCACCAACAGCACGGTGCTGACCGAATCCTCGGTTGCCACGCTGTACGGGAAAAATGCGGATACCCAGGCGCTGCCGTCGCTGACCTTCCAGTACGACATCACGCCGCGCATGATGACCTACCTGCAGTACAAACGCGGCGCGGAATTCCCGAACACCAGCCAGTTGTACGGTTCATGGAATCTCGGTTCCAGCTATGCGGGCCGCGGCCAGTATGCGCTGATCGGCAATACCGATCTGAAAACCGAGACCAGCGACAACCTCGAATGGGGAATGAAGGGCGAAGTCACTGAAGGGATCACCCTGCGTACCGCCCTGTTCTACAACAGCTATAAAAACTTTATTGCCTACACCCGCTACACCCGCTCGAATAACCCGAGTCAGTTCACTAACGTACCGTCAAACATTTACACCATTTATCAGGCGGAAAACCGCGATAAAGCCTATATCTACGGCGGGGAGATCAGCACGAAGTTCAACTTCGGCACCTGGTTTGAACAGGTCGACGGGCTGAGCGCAACGCTGGCCTACGGCTACAGCGAAGGGAAATCGAAGTCCAGCTACTACGGCGATAAGTACGTTGATCTCGACAGCGTAGCGCCAATGAAGGCCATCGTTGGCGTCGCGTGGGATGACCCGGCGAAACGCTACGGTACTGCCCTGACCGCCACCTTTGTGAAGGGTAAGCGTGCGACTGCCACCAACCGCGAAACCTATACCAATACCGGCAGCGCAATCACCGATTCCACCAGCCAATACATGCGCGTACCGGGTTACGGCATGCTCGACTGGACGGCCTACTGGCGCGTGGCGAAGAACGTCCGTATCAACGGCGGCGTGTATAACCTGACCGACCGGAAATACTGGGACTATCTGAGCAGCCGCAATATTGAAACGTCAACAAATCAGGATGCCAACGATAAGTCGCTGGCGGTCATGCCGGGCCGCACCTGGCAGCTGGGCGTTAACGTCGACTTCTGATAACAACATTCCCTAAACCTGCACCCCGGCCGCTGGCCGGGGAAATTATAAGGAAGAGAGCCATGCAAAACACACCCGCCGAACTGTGGCAGCGCTATCAGGCCGTGAAAGCCAACGGCACCGCCAAATACGCCCGCGACATCGCCGCGGAAATGGGTATCAGCGAAGCCGAGCTAACCGCAGCCCGTGTCGGCCACGACGCCGTACGCCTGCACGATAACGCCCGCGCGCTCCTCGCCGCGCTGGAGAGCGTCGGCGAAACAAAATGCATCTGCCGTAATGAGTATGCGGTCCACGAGCAGGTGGGAGCCTTTACCCACCAGCATCTCGACGGCCACGCGGGCCTGGTGCTGAACCCGCGCGCGCTCGATCTGCGTCTGTTCCTGAGCCAATGGGCCAGCGCGTTTTACCTCAACGAGGCGGGACGAGAGAGCATCCAGTTCTTCGATCCGCACGGTGATGCCGTACTGAAGGTTTACACCACCGATGCCACGGACCACACAGCCTGGCAGGCGCTGATTGCCGAGCATACCCAGAATACCCCAACGCCGCTGGCTATCCGCCCTGCGGAAAGCGCCCGCTACGCCGACACAGCCGACGGCGCGGCGCTGGAAAAAGCGTGGCGCGCGATGACCGACGTTCATCAGTTCTTCGTGCTGCTGCGCAAATACAACCTCTCGCGCCAGCAGGCCTTCCGCCTGGTAAGTGACGATCTCGCCTGCCGTATTGATACGGATGCACTGCCCCGCCTGCTGGAGACCCTTCAACAGGACGGCAACGAATTTATGATCTTCGTCGGCAACCGCGGCTGCGTACAGATCTTCACCGGCACTCTGGAAAAGCTGACGCCAATGCGTGGCTGGATCAACATCTTCAACCGTACGTTTACGCTGCATCTGCGCGAAGAAACGATTGACGAAATCTGGGTGACACGTAAACCGACCGTCGACGGCCACGTCACCAGCGTGGAGCTGTTTGCTAAAGACGGCACACAGATTGCTCAACTGTACGGCCAGCGCAGCGAAGGTCATCCGGAACAGGCACAGTGGCGCGCGCAGGTCGACAGTCTGACCGCGGAAGGCCAGACCGTATGAAACGGCTAGTGATTCTGCTGGCGGCCCTGCCGCTGTTCGCCAACGCCGCCGAGCGCATTATCACCCTCGGCGGCGACGTCACGGAAATCGTCTATGCGCTGGATGCACAGCCTCAGTTGGTGGCGCGCGACAGCACCAGCACCTGGCCCACGGCAGCACAATCGCTGCCGGACGTAGGATACCTACGCCAGCTCAACGCGGAAGGTATTCTCTCGCTGCGCCCGACATTAGTTCTGGCAAGCAGCCAGGCGCAGCCGTCGCTGGTACTGCAAAAGGTAGAAGGCAGCAAGGTGAAGGTGGTTAACGTGCCTGGCGGCTACGACACCGCGGCGATGGAACGCAAAATCAGCGTTATCGCCGACGCGCTCGACAAACGGCCGCAGGGCGAGGCGCTGCGTAAAACGCTCGATGAGCAGATGGCAAAAATCTCGCCTCAGGCGCTGAACAAACGGGTGCTATTCATCCTCAGCCACGGTGGTTCCGGGGCGCTGGTCGCCGGCCAGCAAACGGCCGCAGACGGAGCGATAAAACTCGCCGGTTTGCAAAACGCCATGCAGGGCTTTGACCACTATCGCACGATGTCGCAGGAGGGGGTGATTGCCAGCCGTCCGGATCTGGTGGTGATTTCCGCCGATGGGCTGAAGGGCATGGGCGGCGAAGCCTCGTTGTGGAAGCTGCCGGGCCTGGCGCAAACGCCCGCCGGTCGTCATCAGCAGGTGCTGGTGATTGACGACATGGCGCTGCTGGGCTTCGGCCCCCGTACGCCGCAGGCGCTGCAACAGCTGCGGCAAAAAGCGGAGCAGCTGCCCTGATGCGCATCACCGTCTCCCGCCAGCTGTGGCTCATGGTACTGCTATTGCTGGCCCTGACGATGCTGGCTACCACGCTTGGTGCCATGCGGCTGCCGTTAACCAGCCTGTGGCCGTCCGGCGATGAAGTGCTGCGTCATATCTGGCTCACCATCCGTCTGCCGCGGGTGCTGCTGGCGCTGGTAGTGGGCAGCGCGCTGGCGCTCTCTGGCTGCGTGATGCAGGGCCTCTTTCGCAACCCGTTAGCCGACCCGGGGTTACTCGGTATCAGCAGCGGCGCGGCGCTAGCGGTTGCCTTCTGGCTGATACTGCCGATTTCAGTCCCGATGCTGGTGGCGCTGTATGCCCCGATGCTGGCAGCGTTTATCGGCAGCCTGGCGGTGATGGCGGTGATTTTTATCCTCAGTAAAACCGGCGGCGGTTCGCTCTCCCGGCTACTGTTGGTTGGCATTGCCATCAACGCGCTATGCGGCGCACTGGTTGGCATGCTGTCGTGGATCAGCAACGACACGCAGCTGCGCCAGCTTTCACTCTGGGGAATGGGCAGCCTCGGGCAGGCCGAGTGGCCGACGCTGCTGGTCGCCGCGACGCTGATTATTCCGTCATCCCTCGCGGTGTGGTGGATGGCCTCGCGCCTCAACCTGCTGCAATTGGGTGATGAAGAGGCCCACTACCTCGGCGTTAACGTCCGCATGGTGCAGCGTCTGATGCTGCTGTGCAGCGCCGTGCTGGTCGCCGCCTCGGTCGCCATCAGCGGCGTGATTGGATTTATCGGTCTGGTGGTTCCGCACCTGATGCGTATGTGGCTGGGGCCAGATCACCGCGGTCTGGTGCCAGGCTCGCTGCTGGCGGGCGCTATCCTGCTGCTGATTGCCGATACGCTGGCCCGCACCGTCGCCGCGCCCGCCGAAATGCCGGTGGGACTCCTCACCAGCCTGCTTGGCGCGCCGTGGTTCCTATGGCTGATATTCCGCCAGGAGAGATCCGCTCATGGATAAACACTATATTGCCCGCGCGCTGTCGCTACGCCTGGGGAAACGGCGGGTGATTGATAGCGTTTCACTCACGCTGCGGCCCGGTGAAGTCACCGCGCTGATCGGCCCTAATGGCGCAGGAAAATCGACTCTGCTGCGGCTGCTGACCGGTTTTTTAGCCGCCGACAGCGGCGAACAGCGCATAGAAGGCAAGCCGCTTAGCGAATGGTCCGCTGCCGCCCTCTCCCGCCGTCGCGCGGTGATGTTGCAACGCACTCAGCTGAACGCCAACTGGCCGGTTGAAACGGTCATCGCCATGGGGCGCACACCGTGGGGGGCGCAGGACGATCCCACGCTCATTCAACGCGTCATGGCGGAAACAGGCTGCACTCATCTGGCGGGACGCCCTTACCCGGCGCTTTCCGGCGGCGAGCAGCAGCGCGTTCAGCTGGCACGCAGCCTGGCACAGCTGTGGCACGGCGATGGGCCAAAGGGCTGGCTGTTTCTCGACGAGCCCACCTCAGCGCTGGATCTCTTTTATCAACAGCATTTGCTGCGGCTGCTAAAAAGACTTACCCGTCGCAACGAGCTGCACGTCTGTGTTGTGCTTCACGACCTCAACCTTGCCGCACTGTGGGCCGATACCATTCTCTTACTGCATCAGGGTAAGCTGGTGGCGCAAGGCACGCCGCATGAGGTCATCCAGCAGTCGATCATCCATCGCTGGTACGGGGCGGATATCAGCATGAATACGCATCCGGACGCGGCGGTTCCGCAGGTTTATCTGGCGCCCTGACGGGCGTTAGATTCATCTACTGAATCAATCGTGACCAGATTCACAATTGAATAGGTTGGGAATAGACAAAAATATTAAATCTAATAATGTATGCCTGTGTCTAATGGAGAACATACATTATGAACATCCGCACGCTAACCTATAACACGTCAAAGTGGTTTAATATTGACAGCATTATTGTCAATCACCGTCCTTAACGCCTCTCACGCCTCCCGATAAATATTTCTGACAACAGATTTATCATTATCTGTTTCGGATACCTATACCTATTTCATGATTTCTGATTAAGGTCAGCAATATTGTTGCGCCGGTTATTATACGCGCCGTATTTATTGCAACCAAAATACAGAAAGCGGAAGCGGGCATGCTTATTACGTTAAAAATGACGTATTGATTTTTATCGACGTCAGCGGAATACGCTTGCCAAAAAATTGAGGATAACACCATGAATAACTTTAAACATCTGCCAGAGCCTTTCCGTATTCGCGTTATTGAGCCGGTAAAACGCACCACCCGTGAGCACCGCGACAACGCCATTATTCAGGCTGGAATGAACCCGTTCCTGCTCGATAGTGAAGACGTCTTTATTGACCTGCTGACCGACAGCGGCACCGGTGCGGTGACGCAAAATATGCAGGCGGCAATGTTACGCGGCGATGAAGCCTACAGCGGCAGCCGCAGCTACTATGCGTTATGCAACGCGGTAAAAGAGATTTTTGGTTACCAGCACACTATCCCCACCCACCAGGGGCGCGGCGCCGAGCAAATTTATATTCCGGTACTGATTAAAAAACGCGAGCAGGAAAAAGGCCTCGACCGCAGCAAAATGGTGGCGTTCTCCAACTATTTCTTCGACACCACCCAGGGCCACAGCCAGATTAACGGCTGTACCGTACGCAACGTGTATACCAAAGAAGCGTTCGACACCGCCGTACGTAATGATTTTAAAGGCGATTTTGACCTTCAGGGCTTAGAGCACGGCATTGAAGCCGTTGGCCCGAATAACGTGCCGTATATTGTTGCCACCATTACCTGTAACTCTGCGGGCGGCCAGCCGGTTTCACTGGCAAACCTCAAGGCAATGTACGCGATTGCTAAAAAATACGATATTCCGGTGGTGATGGACTCCGCGCGCTTTGCGGAAAACGCCTACTTTATTCAACAGCGCGAGCCGGGCTATCAGGACTGGAGCATTGAAGAGATTACCCGCGAGACGTACAAATATGCGGATATGCTGGCCATGTCGGCGAAGAAAGACGCCATGGTGCCCATGGGCGGCCTGCTGTGTATTAAAGACGACAGCTTCTTCGATGTTTATACCGAATGCCGAACCCTTTGCGTCGTACAGGAAGGCTTCCCGACTTACGGCGGTCTGGAAGGCGGTGCGATGGAGCGTCTGGCCGTAGGCCTGTACGACGGTATGAATCAGGACTGGCTGGCCTATCGTATTGCGCAGATTCAGTACCTGGTCGACGGCCTGGAGGCGATTGGCGTGACCTGCCAGCAGGCGGGCGGCCACGCGGCGTTTGTCGATGCGGGCAAGCTGCTGCCGCACATCCCGGCCGAGCAGTTCCCGGCCCAGGCGCTGGCCTGCGAGCTGTATAAAGTGGCGGGGATTCGCGCCGTCGAAATCGGCTCTTTCCTGCTGGGCCGCGACCCGAAAACCGGCAAACAGCTGCCGTGTCCGGCTGAGCTGCTGCGCTTAACTATTCCGCGCGCCACCTACACCCAAACGCATATGGACTTTATTATCGAAGCGTTCGGCCACGTTAAAGAGAATGCGGCCAATATTAAAGGTTTAACCTTCACCTACGAGCCGAAAGTACTGCGTCACTTTACGGCAAAATTAAAAGAAGTCTAATTAACCACTGACCCGAATGGCCCTGCTGATAGCGGGTCATTCGGGTTCTTGTTACCTGGCGTCATAGTTTGTTCCTGACGAAAGCATTGACTTAAACGTTATCAACAAGGGAAAGCCATGGACGAAGATTCAAATACAAAACATTCCTCATTCTGGGGAATTATGGTCATTGCCGGCACCGTCATCGGCGGCGGAATGTTTGCTTTACCGGTTGACCTTGCCGGAGCCTGGTTTTTTTGGGGCGCATTTATTTTAATTATTGCCTGGTTTTCAATGCTTCATTCCGGCCTGCTTTTATTAGAAGCTAATCTTAATTACCCCGTTGGCTCAAGCTTTAATACCATAACGAAAGATCTGATTGGCAATAAATGGAATGTGCTTAGCGGTATTACCGTGGCCTTTGTGCTGTATATATTGACCTACGCCTATATTTCAGCCAACGGCGCGATTATCAGTGAAACCATCGCCATCAACGCCGGGACGCACGTCAACCCGCGTATTGTCGGCATCGGCAGCGCCATTTTTGTCGCGGCAGTACTGTGGTTCAGCTCGCTCGCCGCCAGCCGCATTACCTCTTTTTTCCTCGGCATCAAAATTATCGCCTTTATCGTGGTATTTGGTTCGTTTTTCTTCCAGGTCGACTACTCCATTCTGCGGGACATTGCCGCGCCGGAAGGCCATAGCAGCTACTTCCCGTACATACTCATGGCGGTGCCGGTTTGCCTTGCCTCGTTTGGCTTCCATGGCAACATTCCCAGCCTGATCATCTGTTACGGCAAGCGCAAAGATAAGCTAATCAAAAGTATCGTATTCGGTTCGCTGCTGGCGCTGGTGATTTATCTGTTCTGGCTATACTGCACCATGGGCAATATCCACCGCAGCAACTTTAAGGAAATTATTGCCTCGGGTGGCAACGTTGACTCGCTGGTGAAATCGTTTTTAGGCACCAATCAGCGCGGCGTCATCGAATTCTTCCTGCTGATATTCTCTAACCTGGCGGTTGCCAGCTCGTTCTTTGGCGTCACGCTGGGGCTGTTTGACTATCTGGCAGACCTGTTCAAAATGGACAACACCCCCGTCGGCCGCTTCAAAACGCTGCTACTAACCTTTTTACCGCCCGCCGCACTGTACCTGATTTTCCCCAACGGCTTTATTTACGCCATCGGCGGCGCCGGGCTGTGCGCGACAATCTGGGCAGTCATCGTCCCGGCATTCCTCGCCCTGAAATCGCGCGAGCGTTTTCCGGATAAAATATTTACCGTCTGGGGCGGTAAAGCGATTCCTGCCGTGGTGATTCTGTTTGGTGTGACGGTCATTCTGTGCTGGTTTGGCAGCACTTTTAACCTGCTTCCGCGCTTTGGCTAACACCATCCGGCGGCGCGCCGTTTTGGCGCGTCGCCGGACATATGCCCAGGGGCGCATCCCCGTTAAACGGCGATCCCGACTTTCGATTTCGCCGCTTTCCCTGAAATAGCTATCTCCGTTATCATAGCCACCCCTTGCGACAAAAACGAAAATGAAAAAGTTCGCTTTACACTATTAATCAGGGATCTGGATAACACCCCATGAGTAAAATCGACAATCTCGACGCCCACACCCCCATGATGCATTGGTGTGTTAATGCTGATTATTAAAGATTATTTTCCACCAGAGAATAAAAACCACATTTTAACCTGCACTTTTGTAACTATCTGATTTTAAGAATATTGTTTGCTGTACTCATCCAGCGTTATACTCCCTCTGTTTTCCCATCCTTCGAATAACACAGGGCATCTCCATGAGCCGATACCATGTATCCAGCAGTGAAGGCCAGTATGAGAAAGACTCTGGCGAGCAGATTTTGGCTAATAAGCTGGGGATCGCGACTTCTGATGAGATGGATGAGGCTGAACTTGTCCTGTTAGAACAACTCTACCAGTCTGTTTTTGAAGAGCAGTTCCCGGAAGGACAGCTCAGCGTAGCCATGCTAAAAAGCTGGCATCGCCGCTGGTTAGGTAACATCTACGAGTGGGCTGGACAAGAAAGAGCAGTTAATATCAGCAAAGGCGGCTTTATGTTTGCCCCCTCAGCGCAGTTGCCAAAACTGCTGAACGAATTTGATAACAAGTATCTGGCTCAATACACACCGTGTAGCGGCATGGACGAAGAACAGCTCATCACCGCTATCGCCATCACCCATGTCGAGCTGATACTTATCCATCCATTCAGAGAGGGAAACGGGCGCCTGTCGCGACTGCTAGCCGACGTGATGGCCGTTCAGGGAGGATACAAACCGCTGGATTATCAAAGCTGGGAGGAAAACAAAACCCAGTATATCTCGGCTATTCATGCAGGTGTATCAATGGACTATGAGCCGATGAAACACTGGGTCAGTGAAGCATTAAGAAAGATCTAAGCGAGGCGAAGATGCGCGAATTTCTTGCGTGCAGCTTCAAGTGAAGCTTCAACGCTAGCTGACGGCTGGCCGGTTTCGACGGCCGTTGATGTCGCCACAGAACGCATAATGTCCGAGCGAGAAGGTTTAGCATAAGTTGCATGCTCTTTTTTTCTGTTATTGCTCATTAAGCCTCCTCTACATCCAACGATGTTACGCATGAAGCTATGCGAAAGAGTATTATACCAAAACTTTTAAACGACGCCACCTCTACAACCTCAGACGAACAATGCCCTTATCAAACCTGCTTGATAAGCGGGGAATCAACAAAAAATTCGCAATCAATAAATTGACATAAAGCATCTCAAGGATGAGGAAAGGTTTGCTACTAAAGAAAGAAATAAATTCCTTTTAATTCATGATGTTGTTAGCTAAAGTGTTTTTATTAGCTTGAGGGTAGAATTCCTTAGGGCGGTAGCGTTCCTATAACAGAATTAACGTGATCTGATTCACAAGTTTACAAAATGACAGAAGGACACGTCTATTCAAAATAACAGCGTATATTTTCAAGATAGTAAACATAATCATCACAACTCTTTTAATAAGTCATTAATAATTTCAAACTGTCATACTCTCAAGCTTTGAAAACAAATAATATCTTTATAACCACTTCAAAACGACTATAGATATGAGCTAGCGAAACTAATCATCTGGAGCATAAATGGAAACTTATCTCACCGGAAACTTCCTCAATCAATATGAGGATATTAATACTCTGAATGAATATGATAGAGAAAATGGCAAACCATGCTTATTAGAGGCTTCGCAAAATGCCAAGCGAGTGCTAATAAAATTTTGGCCTAAAGATGAATCAAAAAACAACGATATAATTGAAGATTTGTGGCGATATGAAATAAGACAACTCCATAGGCTGAAAGGTTTGCCCGGTCTAAATAGCTGCGCCTAATACCGCTACACTTTTGCCTGACCATGTTTTCCTCCGGGGAATGGGCTGGCGGTTTCCATAAAATGGCGGACCTTTTTCAGTAACTGCCACATTGAGCGGCACTGATGATTACGGGTTATCGTGTCATGAAGTGCCTGCCATAGCCGTTCCACATGATTCACCCACGGCGAGTAAACCGGCTGGTAAATTACCCTGAACTTGGGATTTGCTTTCAACCAGCGCTGTGTTTCGCGGCTTTTATGGATAATGTAGTTATCAACGATCAGCGTGATTGTTTTCGCCCGCCGGTAAGTGGCTTTCAGGTGCTTCAGCAGAGCGATAAACAGCGCTGAACTTTTGCTGTTGCCGCCCACGTAGCTGACTTTACCCGTGCCACTGTGCAGTGCGCCGGCCAGATAGTATTTTTCGTTCTGCCCCGGCGTCACTACCCGTTTCTGCTGTCCGCGCAACTGCCAGTCCGCACCGATTTTAGGATTAAGGTGGATATCCACTTCATCTTCATAAAATACCGGATGCTCTGCGCTGCATTCATCCAGCGCTTTGTGGATTACCGCCATCTTTTCATCTTTATGTGGGTCACGGATACGCAGAGTTGGCGCGGCCCTGCGCCATACAAGCCCCGCAGATGGCAACCAGCGGCGAACGGTTCCTGCATGTAACTGGCAACCGGTTATCTCATTGATTTTTATTGCCAGTAATTCGGTGCTCCAGCGTGAACGTTGATAACCAAAATCGCCGGGAGAATGCTTTATCAGCTCACGTAACAGGGTGCAGATATGTTCAAAAGGCCAGCGTCGGGAGCGCCCTGCGGGTAAGGATTTCAGGCCTTCAATACCTGAGTGCGTAAACCAGTTAATCCAGCGACCAACGGATGAACGGGCACAACAGAGAGTTCTGGCAACATCGCTGACCCGTTCACCCCGATGAAGCATCAGCATGGCCGTGAGTCTGCGGGCATGATTTTTATCACGCGTTTTATGAATAGCTTTCTGCATCAGGCGTCGTTCGCCACGGGGTATTGGTACTATGATCGGCATCGCTCAGTCCGGTTGGTGATTTTGGTTGGTTTGGCGATTGATCAGATCGCACAATCCGGGCTGAGTTCCCTTTCAGTGATCTACTATTCCGCGCAGCTATTTAGGAGACTATATATCTTCTATAGTTGACTCAGGAAAAGATGAAAGGGGATTTTACTTAGTATTGGATGCAGACTTCAGAGTTCCTCTGTCATATATATTTAAAGAAAAAAAGACACTAAGCTTAAATAAAGAATGGATCAGGAATAGTAGAAAAATTGAGAATAGAATCAAACTTTGGCATAATTTTATAAGAATTATTAAAGCCATCGAACTATTGCATTCCCAAGGTCTGCTTCATAGGCATCTGGATAAAGATTCTATACTAACTGATCCTAGATCACTTGACTTTGACTTCCAATTAACCGGCTTCGAATGGTCACTACGCGTCCACGCTGTTTCAGATAAACATAACGAATATACATCTAGAGATTTGAAGATTAATAAGCAGTATTCTTTTTTATCTGATTGGGCTGATTTAGGTTTTCTAATAGCCGAATTACTTAACATAAGCTCAGATAGATTAATAAATCTTCAAGTCACAATTAATGATTTAGTAGATGAAACCGATCTAATTCTTGATGAATTAATTTTAATTCGCGGATTGATTGGTGTTATGAAATTAGAAACCAACTTATCGAGGGAGGCCATAAATGGCTCTATAATAATAGAAAAAGCAAACACTATATTGAAGTCATTAGAATCTCTAATTTCAAAAGAAAATTCAACTAGGCATATTGAATTTCTTTTTTCGGCAAAAGCAAACTCGGAAGTAACACCAGACAAAATAACATCTGTTTTTAATGCCATACAATATACCATAAATAGAGATCATGGAATCACAATTTCAGATAAAGATATTGATGAATGCTTAGACTTTATAACAAGGGATCTATCAGGGAAAATATACCTATCTATAAATAAAAATAGAAGTAATAAAGAAGAAATACTTCTTTACGGAGAAAAACTCACTTATGTACTAGAGAAAAAACGCAACGGTAAAACAGAGGACTCTGATTGGAACATTGCATTCTGCCATGCTGCTTATGTTGAGCCTCCAAAACAAATAAAATTCAAAGCTAAAAGAATAGCTTTAGAAAGAGACGTATTAAAATGTATTCAGTTTAAATCTAACAATCGTTCTCAAGGTATATATAACTCTTGGGATGATCTAATCCTTGAACTTGAACGAGATGATAATAATATTCTTCCCAATAGAGTTATTGTCGAAGGGTTTGCTATATATCACCTAACAGAAATAGCTTTCGCAAAATCAGAAATTTACCCTGTAACATTAATTAGTTATGATAAGGGCAAAACAGAGTCAAAGTTTTTTACAGTAAGAATACAATGCAGACAAGATGATGACCATATATCGACATCATTAGGTATTAAACCACCTGCGATTCGATTACATGACAACTTAGAGAATGATAGAATTAATTCAATAAGCTGGATTCTTACAGAAAACAACAATTTCTATGATGGTGATAATGAAGTAACATTGGATTTTATAAAGACAGAAAGAAACCATGAAGGGGTTTACGAATATATATTCACAACAAATACACTAAACCCAGGTTTCAAAAAATGCTTCCTTATACCTTCATCAGTACAGGGAACTATTAAGCAATTAAGTAGAAGAGCATCATCTATAGATGAATTAAGTAACCACGCAGAGCTAAGGAGTATGTTAGATGATCCTTACAATAACACTATTATATCTGAAATAAATAACAACCTTCATAGTTCTTTTTATTCACTGGATGAATCTAAAAAAGATGCATTTGAAAAAATAAATAAGACTTTGCCTATATTCTTAGTCCAAGGACCTCCTGGTGTTGGGAAAACATATCTGATAACGACTCTTGTAAATCAAATATTCTCTAATGAAAGTGAGAGTCGAATAGTTCTAACGGCACAAAGTCATTCTACTGTCCAGCATTTATACCAAGAAGTGACTTCATCCTTAGATATAACGAACTCCAAACCATTAATTGTTAGTTGTATAAAAAAAGATTCGGATGATGATAGCGATGACATATCAATAAACCAATTAGACTCCCTTGCGCTAGAATATATTAAAAAATTTATTGATAGTGATATTTTTGATGAGTGTACATCAACTATAAGTAAAAATTCAATTATATCAGCCAGTCGTAAATCATCCAAATCAGACAGATATTCTCTTATCAAACAGATATTGAAATCTGCAAATATGGTTTTTGCTACAACTAACTCCAGACAAGTAGAAGAACTAATTAGTGAGAAATCACAATTTGACTGGTCAATAATGGAAGAAACAGGAAAAGTCACAGGCGTAGAACTTCTTAGCCCGATGTTACTTTCATATAGAAGACTGATGATAGGTGATCATAAGCAGTTACCCCCTTATGCAACAGAAAAAATGAGAGAGATCCTCACTGACATTAATAAATTGAAGAACGCAATAATTATTGCAACTGATATAAATAATCAACAAATAAAAGGTGATTGGATAAAAGAGCGTTTTACTGAAAATTTTATCTCAACAATTGATAAGGAAACACTTGAAAAATTGAGTTCTAGTGCAGTCAGGCTTCATCTCTTATTTGAAAGTCTTGTGCTTGAAGAAAAAGTGAAATCACAAAAATATATAGATCGTTACGGTGATGATAGAAAGCATAGAAAAATTGCGAGCATGCTTAATTTCCAACATCGTATGCATCCAGATATCGCAAATTTGATCTCTAGCGTATTTTACGATAAAAAGCTTAAAACAGAACCTTCAAAAGAAAAATTCTATAGAGATGCAAATACTATTACCCCTTTTACATTTAAACCTAACTCACCATTACTTAACTCCCCGGCAATTATATGGATTGATACCCCCGATGTTCAACAAACTAAAAACAATTATGCTGCAGAATCTCTTCCTGTTTGGACAAATAACTTAGAAAAAAATACTCTTTTATCCGTTCTTGAACATTTGAGGGTGAATTCAAAAGCAGAAAAAACACCAAAACTAGCAATCATGTCACCTTATGCAAAGCAGGTAGATTTAATTAAGAGAAGTCTGGATAAAAAACTGCATAAAGAACCAAATTCGTTACAAATAGAGTATTTTCAAAAACCAGATGATCATTCTTCATTTTGTAGCACTGTTGATGGTTTTCAAGGGGCTGAGGCTGACATAGTTATTGTATCTATGGTTAGAAATAATCATCATTCTTATGTTAGAGCATCTCTAGGATTTCTCCTTGATAGTAGGCGCATGAATGTCCTACTAAGTAGAGCAAAATATAAGATGATAATTATTGGTTCATTCGAATTCCTTAAATATTGGTCTGATTTAATCGACAAAAAAGAAATTAAAAAAGGTGATTTAAGCAATCAATTTTTAGTCGATCTTGTCAATAAACTCATCGAATATGAGCGTGAAGGATTATTAAAGAAGATTGGCTCTAGAGAATTCAAACACGTAAAACAAGATAAGAATAAGAAAAGGACTTAATATCATGTCACTAACTACATACGTAATAGTACCTTTTGGATACGGCATGCATCGTTTTAGTTTAGCGAAAGCCAAACCTTGGGGGCCAATTGAAAAAATATTGTTAGGGTATATTGCTAAAACACCTTGTACCTCAACTTTTTTAGCTAAGACATCAAATCTCCCCAGGCAACTCATCGTGGAAATGCTAATCCCTCTGATGAAAGCTGGATGGATCGAAATAAAACCAATCAATGATGAATATTTTTTTGTAACAACGAACAGGGGGGCAGAAGTAGCCTTATATGAAGAACTACCTACTGATAGCATCCCTTATTCAAGAGTTAGAAGTTTTATGGTGGACCCTTTGACTCGTGAGTGTTACCGATACGAGAAAAGAAAAAAGAAACAAAGTTTTCAACTATACTCTAAACATAATATTTTAGATGCTACAAAGTCATTCCGTGGTTTATGCTCTGAATTAAATATCATCTCTAGCTACACTACTACCTTATCTAGAATTTATGAAAAAATCACAAATTACGATGAAGAGGTTATTGATATAGAAGATGACATAATAGATACAAATTATTCTAAAAATATACATTTTGCTCTTGCCGCCATAGACGACATGGGGAATATTACAGGAGTGCCCGAAATATCAGATGAATTAAAGTGTGAGATACTTAAAAGAGATAAGAAGATTCGTGAGCGCGCAGAGATATTAGATATAAGTAAATCTGATATCTATATTGGAGAAAATATTAATGAAACTGTTAAAACGTTACCAAAACGTTTAATTAACAAAGAGCAAGTTAGACTGATTGCAGGCCCCGAAGAACATCGGATGCATCTTTTCAATTCAATAATCAATGCAAAAAGTAGATTAATTATACATTCTACATTTATCAATGAAGAATGTATTGCTGATGTGTTTGATAATTTAATAGATGCGGCACAACGATCAGTCCAAATTGATATTCTATGGGGCCAAACAGAACCAGAGGAACAAAATAAACTTGAATCTTATAAAAATGTCATAGCCAAATTTGACGAATTAAATAACAAAATAGTACAAAAAGGATTATCTACACAAATAAAATTCCATAGAGCCCCCACTCTATCTCATGCAAAATTCATAATCCATGATGAAATACAGGGTATTTACAGCGCTACATTAGGTTCGTGCAATTGGCTATCGAGCAGATTTAATAGATTTGAAGTATCTGCCTGTATAACCGACGATTTAATCGTAGCAGATTTAACTGATATATGCTCCCATCTATCAATGGGTGGAACTGGATTAGCAAATAACCTGAGCAGAGAACTAGCTGTTTTCTCTGCAAGCTTATATAAAAATGTTAGTATACGCAAAGAATCAGATGGTAATACTAGCGTTCAAATAATTTCTGCACCTGAGCATCACCCTATAGTAAAACAAGCTTGCAATGTAGTTAAAAACAATATATTTATTTGTAGTCATAGAGTTAGCTATGCGGGTGATAGACCTATAATATTACCGCTGAAAACCGTGAAAGCGCACGATAAGAATATATCTATTGATATTGCTTATGGAAGATCAAGTGGGGATCTAAAATCAGCCGAGCTTAAGGAATTAAAACAAAATCTTCAGTCTTTAGGTTTCAATATTACAACTGCAGATAATCCTCAAGTACATGCTAAGTTTTTCTCTTGGGACAATAACAATATTGTAGTCACAAGTCTTAACTGGTTGTCATCTTCTTCTAAGGGCGATATTTACAATGAACTAGGTTTCCTTATTACACTTCCTGGCATTGGAAATGAAGTGAAGGAAAAATTCCATGAAATGTATCCAGAATAATATTTATTATATGCCATCCTATAATGATGGCATATACCTCCCTAATAACTACATAACAGAGCCCCCTTTACCAATAACCTTCTGTAAAGTTACATCTCTTAATGATGAAAATGTCATATATATTATTAGTTACACAAGTATATTCATCTCAGCACACATTAAAATATAAGGAGAGGTTTTGATGGCAAGAAAGAAAATTTGGGCATACGCCATCGATAACAAAGAGGAATACATTAAAAATAAAGAAACAAATAAAGAGCGATTATTCTTTATTTGGGAGGTTATTAAGATGCGAAAAGAAAACCCTAAAGAGCTTTCTTTGCTAACCTTTATGAGCACACAATCTAACAAGGATAAACGAGCAGAATTAACACCAGTTAAAAAAACAAAAACCGCCTTTTTCAGATATAAATCTGATTCAACAACATTTACCGAAAGCCATGATTCTGATTCAGAATACATATCTCATGAAACTGCAATTCTAGTTTTATCGGAAATGAAAAAAATAAATTTTCAAGATAAAGATAAAAATTATGAAATTGAATTCGACAATATAAAAAAAGACGACTTACAAATCAAATTCGAAGATGGATCAATTTATTATCCTGATCTAGTAGGTTTTTTTAGCAAACCAATAGAATTAGCCAGGAAATGGGGGGGGAAAGTAGCCATTGAAGTTAAAGTAACTCACAAATGCAGTTATGAAAAAATAAAAGATTTTCAAGACCATAACATACCCATAATTGAAGTTTCATTATCGGATAAGATGAGGCTCAATTCAGAATTAAACAATACTGATATCGATGAAGATGAAATGGAACGATATTATAACTTTTTAAAGAGCAAATTTAATAACATTGTTTATATGAAAATATTATCTGACCCTATAATGTTAAATGAGCATAAATTTATAATTAACAAAAAAAATGAAACGATTATTAAGGCTATAAAAGAGATTGAATCATTTAAAGGCCAGCTGGCAAAAGAAACTGAAAAAAAAGAATCATTTGAATCAACAATAAAAGAAATGAAACAGGAAATATTTAAGCTAAAAGAATCAATCGATAATACAAAACATCTTAATAATTCTTTGCTAACGCAATTAGATAATGAAAAAAACAGAGGTAATTCATTCAATGAAAAAATTAATGAATTAAAACTCAAGGATTATGAAAGCATGAACTTTCTAGAGCGTTTTAAACGACTTTTCAGGTAAATTTTTGAATAAAGAATTAAGAAAACAACAAGATGCAACAGAAGATATATATGTATAAAACTCTCCAACTAGAAATTATTTACGAATATATAATACCTTAGGAGTTAAATTTTATCTATTGCTTCCGCTAAATCGAAAGATATGGATGGGACCATTCAGTAACCTCCTCATATGAAACAAACCCATCGTGCTCCAGTGCGCAAACGCCCTTATGGCTGGCAACATAATCGTATACAGACTGACTTTCCAGCCCCTTTAGCATGCGCGACAGCAGCTTCCGGCGCATCACATCTGACTTCCTGCGTTTACGCGCTGCCACATCTTTATAGATAATGTTGTATGAAGGTGGCGGGTCAAGATTAGATTAATGTTTAATGTTTAATGTTTAATGTTTAATGTTTTGTCTTCAATTCAAGATAAGGGTGATTCCAGCATATCTCACAGTTACTCACCATCCCATCATGCTCAATCGAGCCGCATCCCCCTGGATTAGCCAGCACTGCTTCATACACCGCCTTACTCTCAATACCTTGGAGCATATGCGAAAGAACACACCGACGAACACTCGCGGTGATCTTGTCAGGTTTAACCATCAAAGAGGCTTTGTTGAATAAATCGAACTTTTGCTGAGTTGAAGGATCAGATCACGCATCTTCCCGACAACGCAGACCGTTCCGTGGCAAAGCAAAAGTTCAAAATCACCAACTGGCCCACCTACAATAAAGCCCTCATCAACCGTGGCTCCATAACTTTCTGGCTGGATGATGAAGCTATTCAGGCCTGGTATGAGTCAGCAACACCTTCTTCACGAGGCAGACCTCAGCGCTATTCTGACCTTGCCATCACGACTGTGCTGGTCATTAAACGCGTATTCAGGCTGACCCTGCGCGCTGCGCAGGGCTTTATTGATTCCATTTTTTCTCTGATGAACGTTCCGCTACGCTGCCCGGATTACAGCTGTGTCAGCAGGCGGGCAAAGTCGGTTAATGTCAGTTTCAAAACGCCCACCCGGGGTGAAATCGCACACCTGGTAATTGATTCCACCGGGCTGAAGGTCTTCGGTGAAGGCGAGTGGAAAGTCAAAAAGCATGGCCAGGAACGCCGCCGTATCTGGCGTAAGCTGCATCTCGCCGTTGACAGTAAAACACATGAAATCATCTGCGCTGACCTGTCGCTGAACAATGTGACGGACTCAGAGGCCTTCCCGGGTCTTATCCGGCAGACTCACAGAAAAATCAGGGCAGCATCGGCAGACGGCGCTTACGACACCCGGCTCTGTCACGATGAACTGCGCCGCAAAAAAATCAGCGCGCTTATCCCGCCCCGAAAAGGCGCGGGTTACTGGCCCGGTGAATATGCAGACCGTAACCGTGCTGTTGCGAATCAGCGGCTGACCGGGAGTAATGCGCGGTGGAAATGGACAACAGACTACAACCGTCGCTCGATAGCGGAAACGGCGATGTACCGGGTAAAACAGCTGTTCGGGGGTTCACTGACGCTGCGTGACTACGATGGTCAGGTTGCGGAGGCTATGGCCCTGGTACGAGCGCTGAACAAAATGACGAAAGCAGGTATGCCTGAAAGCGTGCGTATTGCCTGAAAACACAACCCGCTACGGGGGAGACTTACCCGAAATCTGATTTATTCAACAAAGCCCATCAAAGACTGACGGACAGCATTGCGTATGGCCCAACCGCGACCGGGGCAATTAACATGCTCATCAAGATAACGCGCCACCAACGCGTTAAGTGCCCTTCTCACGGGCCGAACAAACTCAATCCACTCATCAGCCACACACACCGCTTCATTGTAGCCATACAAATCACAAAGCTTACGAAACGCAGCGCTGTCCTTATGCTTACGAAACTCTCCGAGTGAATAAATCAGAGTATAGATAAGCAACTTAGCAGCCTTTTGATCAACGTTGAACCGACGCATAACCTTCTTCTTGGTGATCTTTGCCAACCGCTTACATTTGATGCCGTATCTCTCCAGTTCATGTTTCAGAATAGTCAGTTGGCTGCTTTTGATATCGTAGTTATGGCCTTCAACTACCGACCATTTGATAGCTGCCTTTAGCGCCTGAAAGCCACCATTCTTCTCAAATGAACGCGTTCCCCGCTCTGCCAGTTTGTATTCAGGAAAATATTCAACCACCAAAGGAACGCTTGAAACCATCCTGCAACCACGTTCAGCCAGATGCTGGAGGAAGTGAGACTTCAGAGCAGCCTCCCTTTCGTCTTCAGGAACGTAGGCCTGTAGCTTATCAAGGTTGATACGCAACGCCCCCATGTTGAGATACACCTGACGCATATATTGCTGGGTTTCACGGGATACGTGACGCGTAGCATGGCGGGGCTTATTGAAGTGCGATAACGCTTTGTGGATCAATTGCTCTTCTGTCATGATCTTTTGGTTATGAACACGCTTACCCACAGACAGATAAATGTAACGGTCATCGCGCTGCTTGTAGTCATCAGGCGAGACTTCAAACCAGCGTTTTAGGTATGCCTTGGACAAAGCAAAAGTACGACTTTTCCCATTCCCCCATGAATGAATTTTAATATCTATAATCCCTGCATCTTTCAGCAACTCTAACGCCCGGTCACAACACAGGTATTTATTCTGTTTAAAGACAAACGGTAATTCCTTTTTACCCAGCTCATTATATATTGGCGAGTATTGCGTCCATGGATTATCCTCCGGGGTGTCTTTAGCATAAAGGAAGTTATTACAAATCAGATGCTGCAAAAACCGTTGAATATCCAGATAGTATGACGGAGACTGGCGACCATCTTTCCCAATGAAAGGTATGTTATGTACATCCTCAATGAACTTATTATAAGTATCAAGTGTAACCAGAATGCCACGTTTAATAATATAACCCACAGAATATTTCACAGAATACCTCGTAATTGAAAGTTGCATAACACAAAAAACACAGTTGTTTTTTACAACGCTGAAATTTACAACATCAATTACGAATACCTTAATGAAGGCCAATTTTTTTCATATCACTCACACTCACATATTACCACGCTCCCACCGCTATATATCTCTGCTGCTCATTATCACTATTAATATGGCAGTGACATATACATACTATATAGTGAGTAATATAGAGTTATACCTGATAACTATCTTGAGGAGTGCATTGACCAGTATAATTAACAAAAATACAGAATCGTAAATACAAACAGGGATCCTGTGCTATGGGTTGAATCGTTAATCCCTGCGGTTAATACCAGAGTACTAAGGTCAATGTTCGGAATAAAAAGCCATCGCCGGTTTACCCCTACTATTGTACGAGGTGCAGATCTGACACAAAACTACACCGGTAGTTAACCGGTCTAACACGCCAAAACCCTGCAACGGTGGGCGGTTTAAAGCGGTGCTTTTTCACAAATAATGTATCTCTCCTCCGCTTCTGGCTGACCAATCAGTGAAGTAACTGACCTGTGACTCTGCCGGACTGGTCGCCATACAACAGACTGATGACGAAGCGGAATACAGCCCCTTGCTTATGGCCGAATTACTGATGAAGAACCGCAACCCTGCTCAGCGCTGAATGCAGAATTGCACAGTCAGAGACCAGGCTCGCCTACAAAGCCGCAATCACTAAATCACTTTTTTCAAAGCGCCAAATGTTTTCATCATGGTTAGCCTGCCAGTGCTGAATAGTGTTGATCGCCCATTTTTAGCAACTAGGCGAGTTAACGCATCTACATACCCTCCCGATATCCTCTTTGAACGATTTCAGCGAAAAGCTAATCAACAAATCTATGTTGCGTGACAACTCTGTTATGGCAAGATAGTAAATAAAAATTTCCTAAGGGAAGGAACAAAGTGGCAGCTAAAGAGCGTTACTGTTATCAAATCTTAAAGATCCACTCGGTAATTGTTGATTTTGATGGAAAACCGCATCTTTCCAAAGTCCCTGGGGTTGTTCAGGGAGAAACATTCAATCAGTGGAAGAGGAGAGTTCTAGGCCCAGAAGTGGATAACGTAGTTGTCTATTGCCCACAAGAGCCCAGCCCTCAAACTCGGATGCATAATCTGAGAGTAGCAAATTCTGCTAGACATGTTGAACGCATGTTCAGAGAATTTGGAAAAACTAAAGATAACAAAAAGCAGAAAGCCGTTGATGATGCTATTGCCGACACAACGGCCAAATTTTCCAATGTCCCTTGGGAAACGCTAGAAGATTTGCTGGCTGAAAAACAGCATAGTCTGGAACCTTCCATTCAAGATTTTTTTCAGAGAATTATCGAATCCAGCAGGAAAAGCGAAGAAGATATTAGCATCGAAAAACTATTAAATGAACTTATCGACAGCTATAACAGTGCAGCCAGAATGTTCAGAGAAAAAGTTAATAAGAGCTGCGATTGCAAGCTTGAAGTTTAGCTAGCATAAACAACTCCCGGATATGTTGATGCAGCCTACGTATTGCCTTGTGTTAGTAATGCAGCACACCCGCCCACTAGAGATGATCTTATCCCACTACCCAATTAGCAGATGGCGGTCTTATGACCGCCATCACGCCAGTTTAATCCCGATGTTTACGCTTCGGGTGCGCCTGTTCGCGCCTTGTTAATCGCCGGGGATTACTCTTTTTACTCGGCTTCGACTCGATGAACTGGCTTACAGCCATCTCTTTCTTCGTTGCATTCACTGGCTTTAACTCTGCGATTATTGTACCCAGCGCAGCAACACAAGAATGCCAGTAAGCCCAAACTTCACTCTTGTTGAATAGCTCCGTTTCATGCGTTACCAGCGCCCTTTTTAACCTTCGTGACATACGGCTGTTTACATCACCCATGGCGTGCTTGGCCCAGGCTTTGGCGCTGTTACTCTTTGGCCGCGATGACTCAATGAAGTCATTAACAAGAACGGATTTAAGCTTTCCTTCATAAACCACAATGTGCCCGAACGGGTTTTTAAGCTCAGTGAGTTCCGCAAGGGTGACAGACCATGAACCAGAACGACGACCAGGCATAATACGAGCTTCTATGCGTAGAAATTTTTCAAACTCCTCCTGATTGATCTCAATGAACTGTTCCTGCCTAGCCTTGCCATCTTTTAATACAACCTCACTACATTGGTTAAAACCCAGCGAGTTCAGCACACCTGCATATACCTTCTCATAAAGGTTAAACCGTAGCTCGCTCTTCCCGCCTAAGTTCAGCCCAGGCAGCCCCTGGATTGGCCCCTATATTTCCAGACACTTTTTATCGCTTAACCCATTACTGGTTCGCCGCCGCAGATATTCCCGTGGCGAACGATATCCCAGTGCACTGTGCGGATGCCATTCGTTGTAATGTTCGAAGGCCTCCGCAAGGTTCTTTGCCGCTGTTAACCCGTCAGGTTTTGGCATGATGCTGATGTAGTCGCGCTTCATCGTTTTCACGAAGCTCTCCGCCATTCCGTTGCTTTCTGGACTACGTACCGCCGTATGTTTTGGCTCCAGTCCTACCATTCTGGCGAACTGACGCGTCTGATGAGAACGGTAGGCTGAACCGTTGTCTGTCAGCCACTCAACGGGGGATGTCGGCAGCCTGTTACCGAAGCGACGCTCTACTGCACCCAGCATGACGTCCTGCACGGTTTCACTGTCATATCCACCGGTACTTGCCGCCCAGTGAAGTGCCTCGCGATCGCAACAGTCCAGCGCGAACGTGACCCGCAGTTTTTCACCGTTATCACAGCTGAACTCGAAGCCGTCGGAGCACCACCGCTGGTTACTTTCTCCAACGGCCACTTTCCCTCTATGCGCCCGCTTCGAGGGCGGTATTGCCGGTTTACGCTCAAGCAGCAGCGCATTCTGACGCATGATGCGGTATACGCGTTTGGCATTGATCACCGCCATGTCGTCAGTTTCTGATTGTCTGCGCAGCAGTGCCCATACACGACGATAACCATAGGTGGGCAGATCGTCGATAACGGTATGGATACGAGCCAGCGCTTCAGTATCATCAGGCTTGCGCTTGCACCGACGATCCTGCCAGCCCTTCGACCGACGGGCCATGGCATGCAGTTGCGCACGTGAGACCCGGAGGCAACGACTGACAAGGCTTATTCGCCATCCTCCGGCAACAAGGGCACGTGCGCTATCCACTTTTTTTGTCGGCCATATTCAACGGCTTCTTTCAGCAGCTCGTTTTCCATGGTTTTTTTGCCCAGCAGGCGCTGTAACTCTTTAATTTGCTTCATTGCAGATGCCAGCTCCGACGCGGGTACAACCTGTTCACCTGCGGCAACCGCAGTGAGACTGCCTTCCTGATATTGCTTACGCCACAGGAACAGCTGACTGGCAGCAACGCCATGCTGACGGGCGACCAGCGACACGGTCATGCCGGGCTCAAAGCTCTGCTGAACAATGGCGATTTTTTCCTGAACGCTGCGCCGTCTGCGCTTCTCTGGACCTAGAACATCAATCATTCGGACTCCAACGACTAGTCTAAAACTAGTATTAAGACTATCACTAATTTAAGTGATACCAACTGTCTGGAGATTCATGGGGCCAGTCTAGCCCCTTAAAATTCACGTGGTCCTTGAAGACAGATATTCCCTTTAGATCCCAGACATAGTCATTGAGCTTGCAACCATACACATCCAGAGCGACATCAATACGAGTTACCCAAGATCTCGCTAACAGACGGTAGAAAATGGCACCGAGCCGATCGCTCAGCCATTCCAGCATGTGATCCATCGCTTTTGCATCCATGTGTTGCGGCCGGAACTCGAAGCGTATCCCACCTGTCTTGACGTGACGAGGTCCCCAGTTGATGTGCAGAAGCATGGGTGAGTCATCACCCTTCCGGTACACTGACAGTCCATATTTATAGGGATGAGGCTTACCCGCTTTATTCTGCGTCGATTTACGTTCAATACGATACTGTTTCCAGCGCCTCCCAAGCACATACTCAAGCTTCTGCAAGAACTCCTCTTTCTCTTCTTCACTATGGAAGCTAGAAACTGATGTAATACCATCAGCTCGCATTGTCATTCGGTGCCCATAGCTACTACAGCAGATTTCATTTGATATGTTGAGCTCAATATTCTTCCTGTTAAGCCAGTTACTATTCTTAGTCATTGTTGTTCCTCTCAGGTATTAACCCAGTGGGGAACAGAGAGCAATAGCTTCCCGTACAGTTATTATTAGTAACTGCTCTTCACCGTTGGCTTAATTAACCCAGCGTCAGCTTTGACTAATATGTTCTCTGTTCATGTTTTTAAGTGCGCTAATAACGTGCTGTTAGACGTTCATGCACTTACTGAACACGCTGGCGGTCAGCCAGCCACTGGTTAACTTCATGCTCGTAGAAACCTACCGAACGAATACCTATACGGACCTGCCGCGGAAATTCATTACGCTGGAGCATTCTGTAGAGCGAAGCCCTGCTCATGGCACAACGCTCAAGAACTTCCGGGACTTTGATGATACGAATTGTGGTCATAACGCACCTGTTTAAGTTACGCATCGGCTGATGCGAACAGGCTTTTACAACCATCATTTCCCCCCCTATTTGGGTCAAAAATACCAAAAGCAACAGTTGCATAGTCGAGAAATCAAAATTGCAACAGTTGCTTTTGTGGGTCAGTTCAGGCTTAATCGTTTCATGAAGCAACTGTTGCTCTTTCGAATCAGTTCAGGTTTTATACTTCCACGAAGCAACGGTTGCTTTTTCATGTGATGGTTGACTACAACATTGGAGGCTTAATGAAAAAGCAGAAAACAAGTGATGCCGTGATCCGGGTTATAGCCAGCCGGGAAAAACTCGAAGAGGAGATTGGAAGTGCTTTCTCAATCAATATGAATGCACAGGTTAAGGCGAGATTACGGGAGTTATGCGTGTTCTATGGTCATGAGGGCATGCTTACAAGGAAATCAGGGACAGGTCGGCGTTTTAGCGAGGTACTGGCCACACTGATTGATGCTCATTACATTGTTTATGTATTCAATCCCCGAACTGCTTCAGCTAAGGAGCTGATTCGAGTTTTCAAACATGTTCATCGTTTGAAAATGAGAGGCAAGGATAACGAAACCATCAGGGAGACCATGATCAACAGAGGGTTTGACAGGCCTGGCGCTATTGCTGACGTCCTGACAGACAAAAAAATGGCCCCTAAAGCATGGACAGAGAAGGACGTAGAAAAGATGCTAAACCCGGAGAAAGTACTAAAGCTTTTGATGAAAATCGAAAATAAACAAAATGGGTGAAATTGCTCGTAGCGACATACTCTCACCATACAGGTAAATGATACCGTCACCAGCATTTGAGCCGTCTGCTGGCACTGATTTTCATCCCCTCACCACGACAGTCATAGCGCGTCGTAGTGGATACGTCGCTGTGGCCTGCCAGCTGGCGGGCGGTGTTGATATCCACGCTCTGCTCCAGCAACCGGGTGATGAAAGTACGGCGCATGTCATGTGGGGTAAAACGTGCTATGCCTGACGTTTGCTGTAATTCAGCCAAGATACCCGTTAACCCGGTTGTTGTCAGAGGCTGGCTGGCGACCTTACCATTGCGCTGGATACGGCTGAACAGTGCGCTTTCAGCCTCCTCTGCGCCAACTTTCAGCCACGCGCGGATAGCCTTATCCACTGCATCCGCCACGTGAATTTCGCGGTATTTACGCCCCTTCCCTTGCCTCACTGTCAGGATGCCGTTGTCATAGTCCCGGCGCTCAAGTTTAACCAGTTCCCCGGCCCGCAGGCCCGTTCCGCAAAGCATCAGCACAATAGCGGCATCACGGTAGCGCCGTACCGGTTGCGGATGCTGTTTTGCAGCCTGAATCAGTGCCCGGATTTCCTGCTTGTCCAGCGCCCTTCCCTTACGCTGGATATCGCCGCTCACACGCTTCACTGACCGGATACGTGCCAGCGCTTCGGCATCCATACAATTGAGGTTAAAGGCCGTCTGTGCCACGCCCCGCAGTGCTGACAGCGCCATGTTCACCGACGACACGGCGTAACCGTCATCCAGCAGTGCCGCACGTACTTTAGCGACGGCGGCGTAGTTAAGTTGTTCCCACGGGTAGTTATCTGCACACGCACCGCGTTTAAGTATGCCGGCACTGCGGTTTAACAGGCTGGTGATACCTCTCCGCCCCGAGGGAGCCAGACCGCCAATATACGCATCAAACACGGTTGTTTGTACCATAGACACGACCTGACGTAACGCAGTCCTGCTCATGCGCCTAACCCGCAATAACGTACATTAAACCAGGTAACTTTCAGCATCACACCAGTCCTCGCTCAGCCATCGACACCGTTTCAGTTCCTGCCACGATAAAGTGATCAAGTAACCGCACATCCAGCATTTCCAGCAGCTCCTGAAGCTTTTTGGTCAACTGGATGTCACAACGGCTGGGTTCAGGCTCGCCGCTGGGGTGGTTGTGGACAAGGATGACTGCGGCGGCGTTATGTTTCAGCACACGCTTAATAACTTCACGGGGGTGAACGCTGACCGAGTTTAACGTACCCCTGAACATGATTTCCTTGTGCAGCAGCTGATTCTGATTATCGAGCAGGATGATGCCAAACTCTTCATGTTCAAGCGGTGCCAGCTCAACCATTACGCACCGCCGTACGTCATCAGGGGAACAGAGCTGAACCCCACGCTGGTAATACCGGCTGATAATGTCACGCGCCTGGTCAAGGATACGGGTTTCACGTTGGGTAAATAGGGTCATTTCAGAACTCCCGTTCAATGAAGTAAATGGCGTCAGGAAACAGCTGGCGGCGGGTTACGCCAGTACGCAGGGAGAATGTTTTGCGGGGCATGGTGGTTCGCCCGTTGCTGTCAAAGAAGCAGAGCGTTTCTTCATCTATTTTGACCAGAAGGGACCAGTGAAACTGGTCGCTGAGCATAATCAGGCGGGAGTGGTCAGTGACGTCAAGAAACCGCTGCATTTCCCTGAAAAGTCGCCCGTCCGATAACCCTCGCTTCCCTGCAAAGGGTCTGGTAATTTGAACCGGGAACTGGCGGCTGTAATACCCTTTCTGCAATACCTGAGCTATCAACCAGTACAGACGGTCCTCTTCAATCCCTTCAGTCAGCCATTCATGCAAAGGCCAGCGCTGCTGATAGGTCTGAATAAGCCGGTTCATTAACGGGCGTCGTTTCACCCTGCCGTCAAACAGCCAGCTCAGCATGTTAACCACACAGTAAGCACCGCAAAGACAGTCCAGTTCGCCCTGTTGAGACGCACGTATCCCTCTGCTATCAGTCACAGACAATTTCCCATAAAGTAGTGATAATTAGTGTGGCGGGATTAGCTTTCCCACAGGACAGTAATGGTGTAGACGTTCATGGCGTGATACTGAATAAAGTTGGATTGCCAGAGTTCAAATAACTCCCTTCCGGCGTTAACAGGCAGGTCACCAGCATGAGCCAGAAAGACATATTGCTGACTCCAGCTAAAATCAATTTCCTTTTCCAGTTCGGGATATACCGTCCCCATATAACTGAAGTCGGTAATGTAATCGAAATACCATTCATAATTGCGTGAAATAAGCCGTATTTCGACGGGATGGTAACCGCCCTTTCCAGCGCTGTAACCCAGGTCTTTAAATAACAGACTGACGGCTGTAATTTTGGCTTTATGCGGCGGTGGATTTCCCGCTTCATTTAATATGATATTGATTAATTCCTGATCGACGGGCATAGCCAGCCCTTCCTGATGGACAATATTCATCAGTGATTTTCCTGTTCAACATATTCTGATAAGACGTTATGTCTGCACCAGCACAGGTGGGGTTTAATCACCGAATAAATGGTAAGTGCATGACAACGTACTGACTGGGTAAAATATAGTTCATCAGCAATAGTATTATATCAAAAATATGCTTTCAATGCAAATAGTAACAACGAGAAACTAATATGTAGTTCAGAAATGAAATAACTGACAATAGGTTTTTATTCATTATTAAGTGATGGCATACTTTCCATTCTGCCATGTCAGACAGGTCAGGATTCCGGGGTGGTTCCTTCTGTCTGGCATGGCGGAAAACTGACGTTATCACACCTTCCCATTCAGCTTTTCAAAGAGGCTCTTACGCTTATCTTCGGGCAGCTTCATGATTTGTACCGCCAGCTCAGAAACTTCAGGCCCCTTAGACATCAGATCATCTTTTACCAGCCTAAGGGCCTGCTCCATCAGTTGCGCCCGCGAAGCTGGCGACATATTGCGATACAACTGTATCCAGAGGCTAAGCTGGCGATCGCTGTCGGTGAGAGTAAACGCTTCACCCTTAGCCCTGTTTCTCTCATCATCAAGCGACATTGTGGCTGCGCTGATATGGTAAACCACGCCTTTCCCGGCAGTCCTTTTACGACGTATTTCCGGGTGCAGAGATGCCAGCTTCTCCAGGCGCATCCTGGCGCCACGCGCAGTGCCCGGCATCCCCTCAATATGAGTGAATTCCTCTGCTGTCAGCCAGTCTTTTCCCTCTTCAACAGAAGCTTCAGGATGGGTCGGTATAGACGATACTGCTTTCTTGCTGCTCATATAAATTTCACCAGATATCAATGCGTTAATATGAAAACCCATAAATAGATACCAAAAGAACTTGAAAGGTATCTTTTATTCGCATTTAATATCCATGTACTGATTCCATGGAGTTAATACTGTGCGTAACTCAACAGCATCGCAGAAAAAGCAAAGCAAAGGAAGTTCAGGGAACTGGCATCGTGCCGATATTGTGGCAGCACTTCACAAGCGAGGGTTAACGCTGGCGTCACTGTCACGCAGTCACGGCCTTGCGCCACGGACATTAAATAACGCCTTAGAGCGTCATTATCCCAGAGCTGAGCGCATTATTGCCGGGGCTCTGGATACCACACCGGAAACATTATGGCCGGAAAGGTATGCCCTTAAAACTGGACCTAAAAGCAGGTAAAGGATGCAGTCATGGCAACCACCATCACTGAAATAACGGAATGCTTTGAGTATTTTTTCAGTTCTCTTTATCGCAGGGAGTTCGTCAAAACACTGCGTCTGAACGAATGTAGCGAGCGGGAATTACTGCCTCTGGTACGTTGCTATTTGCTGGGTTGGTTTGCAGATAACGTCTCACCGGAAGTAAAAAGCAAACTGCCAGGAACTGTATCCGGGCACGGTTACATTGATTTTGTCATTGACGATGTGGCCGTTGAGTTTGCAGTACGTAAACCAACTGCGTCACGTTCCAATGTCTCCGCGACCGTCAACAGTACAGAAGTAAAGAAATTGATGAAGCACAATGGCAAAGCCTTGCTTGTGCTGTTTGACTTCTCTGACACGCCTTATTCAGAAGAACAGATTGAATCCTTCCGCAACTGGCCCTCTCTCGGTCGAGGGAATCACCGTAAATCAGCTTTCAATGTGGTCTATTTCTTTGTGGAAAAACGCAGACCGCTGGCACTGGGGAAAATCACCAAAAACATCCGTATCACTTAGCAGGGAATTAATTAATGAACAGAAAACTGTTGGCCTTATTGATGACAGCCATAACGCTACCTGTCGCAGCAGCGCAATATGTAAAACCCGGAGCGGTTCTAACCCTGAATCTGGGAAAGGGCAATGCTGAATTCAACATTAATGCCTCAACGGGGAATGGTTCGGGCGTATGCAATATGGAGGGTACAGCACAACAAATAGCTGCCGGAGAAAGCCAGAAGCGTCGCTGGGTCTGGAATGACAATACCAGCCAGTGTGTTGCAGTAATTAGTGAACTGAAAAACGGGAAGACCAGCATTATGACTCGTGGTTGCGATGGATACTGCGGGGCTTCTGCGGCAGGCGCAATGGATGGTCTATTTAATAAGAAATAAAAGTATCATTAATTAACCAAGTGATGTAGCCCCCTGAAACACCGGACAGTAGCTGTATCTCCAGATAAGAGATAGGCTTGAATATATGTCTAACACTAACGCCAATTTTGAGATGACCGGGATCCTGTTAGGGCAAGAAGTCCGTAAACGTAAAACTCCTCAGGAGAAGATCGCCATTATCCAGCAGACGATGGAGCCGGGTATGAATGTCTCCCATGTCGCCCGCCTGCATGGTATCCAGCCCAGCCTGCTGTTTAAGTGGAAGAAGCAATATCAGGAAGGCAGCCTCACCGCCGTTGCGGCTGGAGAGGAAGTCGTTCCTGCTTCTGAGCTTACTGCTGCTCTGAAGCAGGTCCGGGAGCTTCAGCGCCTTCTGGGCAAGAAAACGATGGAAGTTGAGATCCTGAAAGAAGCCGTGGAGTACGGTCAGTCGCGAAAATGGATAGCGCACGCGCCCTTGTTGCCAAAGGACGGGGAATAGCCATGGTCAGCCGGACCATGGGCGTGTCGCGTGCGCAACTGTCACTGCGGATTAACCGTTCTGCCGACTGGCAGGACAGGCGCTGTAACCGGCGTAATGAAGAAGCAGACGCAGAAATACTGTCGGCTATCCTCAACATTATCAGCGATATGCCGAGTTATGGTTATCGACGCGTGTGGGGCATCCTGCGCAAGCAACGTCGCACAGAGGGACAGCCACCTGTGAATGCCAAACGGCTTTACAGGATAATGAGCGAGCATAACCTGTTGTTGTTGCATCACAAACCAGAGCGACCGAAGCGTGAACATAAGGGCAAGATAGCGGTGGCAGAAAGCGATATGCGCTGGTGTTCAGATGGCTTCGAGTTCGGCTGCGACAACGGCGAAAAACTGCGGGTAACGTTCGCGCTGGACTGCTGCGACCGTGAGGCCATAGACTGGGCAGCAAGCACGGGAGGCTATGACAGTTCGACCGTGCAGGATGTGATGCTGAGGTCGGTGGAAAAGCGCTTCGGCGACAGGTTGCCCGACACAGCGGTGCAGTGGCTGACGGATAACGGTTCAGCGTATACCGCGTATGAAACGCGGAGGTTCGCGAGAGAGCTGAATCTGGAGCCCTGCACAACAGCGGTGAGCAGCCCGCAGAGTAATGGCATGGCCGAACGGTTCGTGAAAACGATGAAAGAAGACTATATCGCGTTCATGCCAAAACCGGATGTGAGAACAGCACTGCGAAACCTTGCAGTAGCGTTCACGCATTACAATGAAAACCACCCGCACAGCGCGCTGGGATATCACTCCCCGAGGGAATACCGGCGGCAGCGGACATCGTTAACTTAAGATACAAAAGCTGTTCGGAGATGGAGGGTCAAGATCACATTAATTAACCAAGGAACTATAAATGAAAAGAGCAATACTTCTGGTATTAATTGCTGCTGGTTTGCTGGCTGGCTGCGGCGAGAAAACGCCAAAATGCAGTAGTGATGATGCAAAAAATCTGGTCGTGGATATTGCCAAAAAGACAATAGAGAAAGGCATGACACTGGATAAGGATGTGCGGATTACAGTGGAAAATGTCAGAACAATAAGCCATGAATCAGGCCTTGATGTTTATCAGTGTGCGGCTGATTTAACGTTCACAAAACCAGACTTGCAAAATTCTCTTCCAATAACTTACCGGATACAGAAAACTGATGATAATAACGGTCATTTCTATATAAACGTATCTGGATTATAATAGCCTTTAACTAGCAGATACTAGGGTTCCTTTTGGGTGAAGTAATTCATATTTTACTCCAAAAGGAAACCTCATGAATAAGAACATCACATTTACCATTGTAGCTATGCTCGTATTTAGTTTGTTAGTCACACACAATACAACTAAGCCAGAAAAAGATCCTCCTGCTAATGCGCCGTTCATTATTAAATCTAACCTACCTGGTACATGCAGAGTCAGTACCATGACAGCTTCTACAGATACCAAACAGAATATACCTGTCGTAGCGTGCAAAATCAGCATTACGACTGCAATCACTACCAGTACTACAAGTTACTGATCACTGTGTTTACTTTCCCAACAGGCTTGGATACAAAAACGTCAAACGCCTTCTCAATCAGTCTTATACCAAAAGCAATGCCGGGTGTGTCGGGCTCTGACGGTTGATTAAGTCCACAGGTATATGAAGACTAAATCCTGCCATCCTCATACCTGCTGAGCCGATCAGTTGAATATCTTCACCGCCTCCAGTGGAGGCCAATAAAGACTATCGCCGCCCGTCTTGTAGGTTGGGGCTCACCAAATACGATGTCAGTGGAAAGCTCTTTTGGCGTCGCGTAATGCCATTTATAGCCCAATTATGACCTGCCGATATTCACCGCGCTAACTACACTGACTTGCCTAAACCCTGCTGCCTCTAGCGGCAGAGCCTCCTTAGCTACCTGCTGAACCGCCACTACGGCCTTACGCTGAACGACACGCCGTTTGGCAACGATGGCGTGATCCAAGAGCATATCAACGCCGGGATCACACTGTGCGACGCGGTGAATTTTATTGTGGAGAAATACGACCTGGTGCGAATTGACCGTCGCGGTTTTAATGCAGAAACTCAGCCGCCGCTTCTCACCAGTATCAATATTCTCCGCCCCCGCCAAGCCATTGGGCTAACGACCCGCAACAATTACAAAGTGGTGACCGATATCACCACAGGTAAATACCGCGAGGTGCAGCCATGAAATTATACCTGATGGTGGAAGCCGATGGCATCAATGTACTGGTCCTCAACATGGGCCGGATAAGCATGGATAGCTGCCCCCACAGGCACACAACGCCCAGCCCGCACTTATCGCGGGCCTTTTTTATGGGGATTCAGCATGCAGGCTGAAGCCGAAGTTTTAACCGGCATCCCCGTACTGAGCATAAACAGAAACGCGAAGCCGTCAAATTGAACGGCGTAAACAGCCATGCCCGCCGTCAGCAACAGAGCAAGGAAAAATGGACTTCTGAAACAGAAAGAGCAAGAACAGATACGCGTATGTTTGACCGCAGAAAAGTTCAACATCCCGACAGTCAAAACCAATATAGGATCGCGGGCTACGAACAATGTGCACAGGTTGGCATTCTGGGGCGATGGTGGTAAAGCTTTATGGCTTTGCTTCAGCCTGAACAAGTTGATGACTAACAAGAAGAATTGCACAATCAGCTGGAGTATACTTTTGGCATAGGGATAATTGATGGTGCCTAAATGACTGCGACGCCAAGCCATAAAACCGATGCAAAGCGCGATGCTACTGACAGTATTCGCGGATACGTTTACCAGATTTATCAGAGTGTCCTTGCATGGATCAATCTCAATGAAAGCGAAATTTTGTTCCTTGAATGCGCGGAAGACTTTGATATCTGTTCAGGGCAGTCCGTTATTGGCACTCAAGTCAAAGACTTATCCGGCAATCTAACGCTTCGTTCGCCTGAAATTGTCGAGACGCTTAACAACTTCTGGTCTTTGCAGCAGAACAATCCCCATCACGATGTTACCTTACGATTTTTGACGACAGCCTCAGCTGTCGATGAAAAAGGCGCCCCCTTTGGGAAAAATCAAAAAGGGCTTGAATACTGGCAGAAGTGCCGCCCAAACACTGAGCAGGTTGAGCCATTGCGTTCATTTCTTTTAACGCTCCCGTTGAACCCCGCGCTTATGGAATTCGTGAAGTCTGCGCCCGTGGATATTCTCTGCCACAAACTCATCAATAGAATTGAGTGGGATTTGGGAAATAAGAAAAAAGATGCTTTGCAGTTGGTCATTGAAGATAAGCTCAAATTGCATGGTTCAAAACTCGGCATTAATACGCATTATTCACGTCAAGTGCTACCGCATCTCCTTAAACACGTCGCAGATTTACTTTCTACAAAAGGTTCAAAACCACTTTTTCAAACAGGTTTTTGGGATGCATTCGAGTCGGCTACCATGGAGTCTGTCCCTAAAAATGAGCTGGATAGTCTGCGAAGGAACAGCGGCTTGCAGCAGTTCATGGATAATGCAGAAGTTAGCGAAATATCAAGACTGCTTGCGCGCGTGCCTACGATTGGGAGGCCACTGCCGGTTGTAGAGGGTGCAGTGCGTCGAACTGTCCTTGTCGAAAAGTTAGAACGACAGCTTTTGTCTTCTCAAGTGCTTTTTTTACACGGCAGCAGCGGAACGGGTAAAACAAACCTTGCGGCCTTGCTTTCTGACAAAATAGGTGGGCGTTGGGGATGGGGGAGTTTTCGGGGACGGTCCACTGATCAAATAAGGGAAATGCTTTCCCGTGCAGCAATAGAAGTCAATACATCCACCCTGCCAATCCAGTTGGTGCTGGACGATCTGGATTTGAGTGACATTGCAGACTTTGAGAGTGAACTTATCACGCTGATTTTCACTGCTATGCAAAATAAAGGCAGGGTTGTCGTGACAGGTCAGAAGCAGCCCCCCATGCCGTTATTCCCTAAGCTGTGGCTTTCTCAGGAGAGCGAACAAGCCATTCCCTATTTTGACGAGCAGGAGATTGGAGCGTTAATTAAAATACACGGGCTCCATGATCCGAAAAAAATTTCTCAAACTGGGCGGGGGATTTATTACTCCACCCGAGGACACCCACAACTAGTGCACGCCAGGGTCAGAACATTAAGCAGTCGAGGGTGGTCTACAACGATTGATGACATCTTACGACCTGAGGATGTAGAGCGTATAAAAGAAGAAGCCCGCAGCCGTCTTGTCAGGGAGTTCCCTTCTGATGCTGCCAGGGTTTTGGCTTATAGGCTTAGTCTCGTTTCAGGATCTTTCCGGCGTAATATTGTTACCACCATTGCGGGAGCACCGCCTCCCATTCGATTGCCTGGTGAGATTTTTGATACACTCGTCGGTCCCTGGATTGAAAAGGAAGGTAGCGACCTTTATCGAGTATCCCCGTTGTTGGCCGGAGCAGCCAACGATACTTTGCCTGAAGACGAGATTAACGCCGTTCATATAAAAATTGCGCACAGTATTGTTAATGAAAAAGAACTCAACCAGTACGATGTGGCGAATGCATTCCTGCACGCATTCTTGGCGAAAGAAAAAACGATACTTATTTCTCTAGCGAGTCAGCTTATTCGAGAGAGCGATAAACATTTGAGTTACCTTCGTGATTCAATGTCCTGGTTTGCAGAGGTAGACTTGAATCCGGGCCAAACGATTATTGATGATGAAGCAATGCCTGAATTGCTACTTCGTTTACTTCAATTCAAGCTTCTTGTGTCTTCGTCACAAGAAGCGAAGGTATTGACGAGTATTCTTAAAATAGAAGGAATCGTTGCTTCAATTACGCCTGAAGAGCAGAAGAATCTCTCAACCTTAATGGCCTATGGTATTATATTAGCTAATATAAGTGTACATATTCCGTCATTAACTGTGGTCAGATTACTAAGTTCTATGATGGATGCCCTGGACAGTGGTGTCGTAGATAATGTGTCTTTTTCTCCTTATCCCGGAGAATATTCTATTGATACAAACGATCCGGTAACACTTCTGTTTTCTCATCAGGCAGTTAGAATAAATGGGCTGGATGATCTCCTTGAGCTTATTACTTCGCTTGACCTCCTTGAGGAAGATAAAAGAAATAGGCTGCTTGCTGTTTGTGACATTGATACTGATTTTTCGAATGTTTTAATTAACCAATCTTGCTGGAAAGAAGAAAAAGGCAGTTCACTGGATATTCAGAAAGCGCTGCATATACTCCGACTTACAGAAACAAAAGCCCGCGAGTGGGGGGCGAGAAGACTCTATAAAGCTTGTTTGTCCAATATTTCAGTCATTTATGATGAATATGAGCACTCAGTCGATGAGGCTTTATCTGTGCTGGACAAAGCGGATAAGGAATTTAAAGATGATGCAACTTTGAGCAACCAGCGTGCCAAGGTACTGTTTCATGCAGAGCGTTATTCAGATGCGATACACTCTTTCCAGAAAGCCTTGCTCTTGCCTGATTTTGGTAATGTGGATTATGTCTTTGCCTGCCGGTATATGGGCATTGCTTTTGCTAAATTGAACGACTGGTCAAAGTCAGCCGTTTTTTTCCAAAAAGGTGCGGAAATTACCGGAAAATCAAAGATACAAATAAGAATAAGAGTTGGTTTAATGGCGGATGCTGCTGTTTCCTTATGGCGTTCAGATAAGAAAAAAGAATCTCTGCTTCTCTTTTCTGACGTGTTGGACTGTCTGCCGTCTATTGAAACCAAGGATGATATACGAGCCCACCACTTACATGCCACGGTTAGGCACTGTATCGCATGGGTTCATTTTGAAACGATAGGATATTCTGAACATGACTTAGTAGTGCCCCTGCCAGGGATGTGCAGCAATCAGGAACCCCATGAAAAAATTATTGATCACCGACTCATTGATATTAGTGGTTCGTGGGGATTGTTGGCAGCGACCGAGGATTTTTTATCCTTGGGAGATAAAATTACTAAACGTGCTCATATGGCAACAAAAGGAAGGATGCCATTAAATTCGGTACTTTACGGTCGGATGTTGGCGCTGGAGTCACTGTTCAGAGAAAAAACATTTGATAAATTGATTCCAACTCTTATCGGGGTGCATGAAGGTATGTCCTACATGAAAACCGTTGAACAAAATAATATTGACACCCATGAGGTTGGGGAGATACCTCCAGTTCCAGGGGATTACTGGAAGGATGAAGCATCATGGGTGTTAAATAGCCAAATAGTTCTTGCCGCCTGTATAACAAGTTTTTCGGAAAGCTCTGTGTTGCCTTCGCTTTTAAATTCATGGAGCGATGCACTTGAGCATATCGCTGAACCTTCTACGAACTTCAAAGGACTTATTGCTGTTTTGCATGGAGAAGCGCCTGGGAATAACATATACCAACAGGCAGCATCTGCACTGCTGGCATTACAGAGCCATTCATTAACACCTGTTCAGCTATGGAAAAATTCATGCCGGTTATTAGAGGTGTCAAGGCTGGTGAAGAACTATACGGAGACAGCACTGGAAGCGTTGCTTGTAAAACGATGGCTTTTTGCTTCTCAGCAGCAGAAGTTCTTGTTCAGCGCACCAAGGATTTCAGCGACTCAAATTGAAAGGGCTTGTCTTGGCTGTGAGTATTCAGGATTAGAGAAAGTTGCCTCAATATTAATCATTGCTGAACCTTATCTGGATATCAGCGTATCGGGCGAATTAATGATGCTGCTTAAATGCATTAGAGATAAAAAACAATAGGCTTTTTATTGTAAGAACAACTTATGCAGTACCAGATTGTCTGGTGGCAGTCTGTTGTTGTAATTAGTGATAGAATTGAAGTCTTGTTGGATGAGATGCCTAAAGACGTGGACCTGCTGAACGCAGAAAGGTTTCGATGAACATACAGCAATAGGGCAGCATTATGTACCCGCTGAAGATGCGGATGGACAACGGGCAAGAACTGGTCTCACTGGCGCTGGCACAATAGGCCGAAGAACATGGCGTGCAGCTCGAATTTATCAAGCAGGGTAAAACAACACAGAATGCTTTTATCGAACGGTTCAACCGGGCATACCGGACAGAAATTCTGGATTTTTACCTGTTCAGAACACTGAATGAAACACAGGAAATTACCGAGCGCTGGCTGATGGCATATAACAACGAGCGGCCTCATTAGTCCCTGAACAACCTGACGCCGGAAGAGTACCGACTGATGGCCGAATACACGGAAATCTCAAAAAGTGTGTGGAACTAAAACGAGTGTGCTTACAGTTACACGAAAAAGAGTTAATAGTGTAATTGATAATTATGCTTGATGTAACTTATTGATCTTAATGGTGCTATAATAGAAGCCGAACCTACGACTTTCGCATTACAAATGCGAGCCAACTCCAAAATGAGTACAAATAAAAATATTAATTAAAAACATTATAGTCAACAAGTTAGAGTTCGAATAACGGTTCAACGTAAAAGGTAACTTCATTGCGTTTTCTCTTAATCATCTGGAATCATTCTTAATGCTGCATCAAGTTCATCATTTAACATGCTGCCTACAAACGAACTTTGTGAGGCAAAGTATTTTACTCCCGGACCAAGAGCACCAACACGCTTTAAAATACGTTGCTGCGCTGCATAAGCTGGCTTTATTCTACTATCAACATCTTTCCACCATTTGAGACCATACTTTTTAATTATCTTCCCTTTTATTCTTTTAAAATACGCCTTGCTATCTTCACCTTTATAAGAAACTAATACACTAGCCCAAATCATTTTCTTGTGAATAGATAATGGCCTATACTCCCGCTCAATTAAATCATTTCGAACATTAGGATGTAAAAGCAAACTACCATCAAGTATTTTACGTTTTATCCACAAACGTCTGGCACACTCATAGATGCTTTTCTTGACTTCTTTTTCAAGATGTCTGGTATAAGTTGCCCAAGTTTCTAGATCATCAACTAATGATAATTTCTCAATTAGAGTTTGCTGTTCGGTATTGAAATCGCTAAGCATGAATAATCCCTTCTATTGCAGCAACATAAATTAATAATACATCTGTATTTGTTATTTTATCAGGCCATCCAAGTAATCCGCCCATACCTGCAGCCATTTCCGGCACTCCGCATCATACTTATACAAATTATAAATCCCTTCAACGCCGCCACGTGTATGCCCCAATATGGCCTCTGCTACCTCATTTGGACACTGCAAACGAGATAGCCCAGTTCGTACTGTACGACGCAGATCGTGTGGCGTCCAATGAGGTATATCAAGCATCTGACCGTTTTCACGTAGACGCCATGAGTTTTCAGTTAGATACTTCTGCTGAATTGGCTTCTTTGTGGCTTGCGAAGGGAATAGATATTTATCAGAGGTAAGCCGTAGTACTTTGAGAAAGTCGATTGCCTGATCAGATAACTGTACGTAGCGCTCTATCCCTGTTTTAGTTTCTCGCAGATGAATAGTGCCTTTTTCAAGATCAACATCCTTCCATGCCATATTGCAGACTTCACCTGTACGACACCCGGTCCAGAGAGTCAGACGTAACACGTTTTTGATCGTTGGCGTATAAGCAGAACCCGGAAGCCACTTAAGGAATTTAGCAAGCTCGTCCTCACTCAGTACTCGTGTTCCACGTCCATTTGTGAGCTTGATTCTGGTCTGTCGTAAGCTGGATTTTGCTAACAACGCTGGATTCGCAAAGCTGTCATCAAAGCGCCCAAGGCCAATTGCAAATTCATAAGCGAGTGAAAGCTCCCTCAGAACATTACCAGCCTGTACGGTTGCACCTCGGGCTACAATGCCATTAATTAAATTGATGACATCCTGACGCGTAATCTCAGCAGCATTTCGGGTTCCTAAGCTTTTAACAGCGTCACCATAGAGAGTACGACGAACCTCAGCCTGCCCTTTCGGCTTTCTGGCACCGGGAATGACCTTCCCGTCCTTCGTTTTACGATCCTCGATACGTTCGGTAAGATACAGTTCAACTAATCCCTGTATGGTCAATTCAGGAATCTTAGCCTGTTCAGCTTCAATCGCACGCTGGAGCTTATCTTGTTTGAGTTCAGTCGCAGGACACCGACCTTCCTGTCGGAGAAGCTTTAATTCGTGGAGTTTAAGACGTGCAGCGGCGAGAGAAGTCTGCGGGAAGTTACCAATTTTAACCTGAGCAAGCTTGCCAGTCAGAGGACTTGTGTAACGGTAGAAAAAAGACTTAACCCCAGTTGCACCACAGGAGACACGTAAGCCTCGATTTTCGCCTACATCAGCCTTATCTTTATCGCCTGGCTTCATCATTTCTACCGCTTTAAACGAAAGTGGCTTTCCCTCTTGTTTTCCTGCCATAAAGACTCCGTTATCATGCACCTTATGCAGTCATGAACATAAATGTAGGTTGCGCTGTATGTGCCCATATTTTACCAGGCTATAGGTTGGCAAGCTACACTTTAACCTACATTTAAATGTAGGATTTCATGATATCCGATGAGACAACGTGAAACCTAATGATAATCATAAAAAACACTAACTCATTAAAAATTAATAGAATGGACATCACAAGCCGATGAGTACAATAGAAAATTTAGACTCACACACTCCAATGATGCAGCAGTATCTGAAGCTAAAAGCACAGCACCCGGAAATTCTGCTGTTCTACCGCATGGGCGACTTCTATGAACTGTTCTACGATGACGCAAAGCGCGCATCCCAGCTGCTGGACATCTCGCTGACCAAGCGCGGCGCCTCCGCCGGGGAGCCCATTCCAATGGCAGGTATTCCGCATCACGCGGTAGAAAACTACCTCGCCAAGCTGGTGAATCAGGGGGAGTCGGTCGCGATTTGTGAACAAATTGGCGACCCGGCCACCAGCAAAGGGCCGGTTGAACGTAAAGTGGTGCGTATCGTAACCCCCGGCACCATCAGCGATGAAGCGCTGTTGCAGGAGCGTCAGGACAATCTGCTGGCGGCTATCTGGCAGGATAACAAAGGCTACGGCTACGCGACGCTGGACATCAGCTCCGGGCGTTTCCGCCTGAGCGAACCCACCGACCGCGAAACCATGGCGGCAGAGCTGCAGCGTACCAATCCCGCCGAGCTGCTGTATGCCGAAGACTTCGCCGAGATGTCGCTGATTGAAGGCCGTCGCGGCCTGCGCCGCCGCCCGCTGTGGGAATTTGAAATCGACACCGCGCGCCAGCAGCTGAATATGCAGTTTGGCACTCGCGATCTGGTTGGCTTTGGCGTCGAAGGCGCGCCCCGGGGTCTGTGCGCCGCTGGCTGTCTGTTACAGTACGTAAAAGATACCCAGCGCACCTCGCTACCGCACATTCGATCCATCACCATGGACCGCCAGCAGGACAGCATTATTATGGACGCCGCCACCCGCCGGAATCTGGAAATTACCCAGAACCTGGCCGGGGGCGTAGAAAATACGCTGGCAGCCGTGCTGGACTGCACGGTAACCCCAATGGGCAGCCGCATGCTCAAACGCTGGCTGCATATGCCAGTACGCGACACAAAAATCCTTACCGAGCGTCAACAAACCATCGGCGCCCTGCAGGATGCCACCGCCGAGCTGCAGCCGGTGCTGCGCCAGGTAGGCGATCTGGAACGTATTCTCGCCCGTCTGGCGCTGCGTACCGCGCGCCCGCGCGACCTTGCCCGTATGCGCCATGCTTTTCAGCAGTTGCCAGAGCTGCGCGCTCAGTTGGCTAGCGTCGACAGCGCGCCGGTGCAGATGCTGCGTGAAAAAATGGGTGAATTTCGCGAACTGCGCGAGCTGCTGGAACGGGCGATCGTTGATGCGCCGCCGGTGCTGGTCCGCGACGGCGGGGTTATTGCCCCCGGCTATCACGCCGAACTGGACGAGTGGCGCGCGCTGGCCGATGGCGCGACCGACTACCTTGACCGCCTGGAAATTCGCGAGCGTGAACGTACCGGTCTGGACACGCTGAAGGTGGGCTATAACGCCGTCCACGGCTATTACATTCAGATCAGCCGCGGCCAAAGCCATCTGGCGCCCATCAACTACGTACGCCGCCAGACGCTGAAAAACGCCGAGCGCTATATCATCCCCGAGCTGAAAGAGTACGAGGACAAAGTGCTGACCTCAAAAGGCAAGGCGCTGGCGCTGGAAAAACAGCTGTATGACGAGCTGTTTGAGCTGCTGCTGCCGCATCTGGCCGATCTTCAGCAGAGTGCTAGCGCGTTAGCCGAGCTGGACGTGCTCATCAACCTCGCCGAGCGCGCATATACGCTGAACTACACCTGCCCTACCTTTACCGACAGGCCCGGCATTCGCATTACCGAAGGCCGCCATCCGGTAGTGGAACAGGTGCTTAACGAGCCGTTTATTGCCAACCCGCTAAACCTGTCGCCACAGCGCCGGATGTTAATCATCACCGGCCCCAATATGGGCGGTAAAAGTACCTATATGCGGCAAACGGCGCTGATTGCGCTGCTGGCCTATATCGGCAGCTACGTGCCGGCGCAAAGCGTCGAAATTGGCCCCATCGATCGTATTTTCACCCGCGTGGGCGCGGCGGACGATCTGGCATCCGGCCGCTCGACCTTTATGGTCGAGATGACTGAAACGGCCAACATTCTGCATAACGCCACCGAGCACAGCCTGGTCCTGATGGACGAAATTGGCCGCGGAACCTCAACCTATGACGGCCTGTCGCTGGCGTGGGCCTGCGCCGAGAGTCTGGCAAATAAAATCAAAGCGTTAACGCTGTTTGCCACCCATTACTTTGAGCTGACCCAACTGCCGGAAAAAATGGAAGGCGTAGCTAACGTGCACCTCGATGCGCTTGAGCACGGCGACACGATTGCCTTTATGCATAGCGTGCAGGACGGTGCGGCGAGTAAAAGCTACGGGCTGGCGGTCGCCCAGTTGGCTGGCGTGCCGAAAGACGTGATTAAGCGCGCGCGGCAGAAGCTGCGCGAGCTGGAAAGCCTCTCGCCAAATGCGGCTGCGACCCAGGTTGATGGTACGCAGATGTCGCTGCTGTCGGCACCAGAAGAGGTGTCGCCGGCGGTAGAAGCGCTGGAAGGTCTGGATCCGGATGCGTTAACCCCGCGGCAGGCGCTGGAGTGGATTTATCGGTTGAAAGGCATGGTGTAAATCGTTCCCGATGCCGCAGCGCGCGGCCGGGCTACGCCTGTAGCCCGGCAGGTGGAAATGAATGGGTGCTGGAGGGTAAACCCGGGCAGTCAATACGCGGGGTTGCCCCCGCGTCGTCGCTACTTCTTCGGTTCGTAAGCGAGAATAGCTTTAAACTCCATACCACGCTCCCGGATACTCAACTCACACAGCGAATCGCGCACCATTAGCGTGAACCCTAATGCTGTGGCACACAGCACGATGATTGCCACCAGGGCATACTTCGTCAGCATATCTTGCCTCCCTGCAAAGAAGAGACTAACATTCAAACTGTTCGGGTTTGTACGCTAGCCTCAGGTTGATAGAAATATCGTCTGGGGCTTTCGTCTTTCTGGAACCCTGAAAATGCTCAAAGCCCACAAAGCCTCAAGCACCCGCCGCTATTCTATGTCCGCTTGCCGCATCGCGAATAAATTCAGTCCGTTGCTACGAGGCTGCTCGCAAAATAAAAAAGCCCGGAGAGTCCGAGCTTTAGAGAGAGCGGGATGGCCTGATGGCGCTTCGCTTATCAGGCCTACCGACAGTTTGCCGACCCGTTTATCAGCGCTTATCTTCCGCCAGCAGCGGCGGAATGCTCGGCACCATCGGCGCGTCGTCGATATCCTTCTGCGTCATGCGGAACGCTTCCGGGTAATGTTCGCGATGGGTGCGGCGTAGCGGCTCGGTATCTCGCCAGGTGTACAGACAGTGCTGGCACTGGTATACGGTCCAGACATCTTTGACCGGCGATTTTGCCATGATTTCAATATGTTCATCGGCGCAACGTGGGCAAATCATCATTTTCTCCTTACTTGCGGTTAGCCAACATAGCGGTCAGTTTTTCAGCCCATGCTTTCGTTTCAGGCAGATCCTGTACGGGCTGGCTGTAGTGACCGCGGTTGTCCGGCGCAACCGGGGTCGTCGCGTCGATAATCAGTTTGTCGGTAATTCCCGCCGGGCTTGATCCCGGATCGAGTTCCAGTACCGACATGTTCGGCAGTTGCACCAGATCGCCCGCCGGATTGACCTTCGAGGAGAGCGCCCACATCACCTGCGGCAGGTTGAACGGGTCAACGTCTTCGTCAACCATAATCACCATCTTCACGTACCCCAGGCCGTGCGGCGTCGTCATTGCACGCAGCCCGACCGCGCGGGCGAAGCCGCCGTAGCGTTTTTTAGTGGAGATAATCGCCAGCAGGCCGTGGGTGTACATCGCATTCACCGCCTGCACTTCCGGGAATTCAGCCTTCAGCTGCTGGTACAGCGGCACGCAGGTCGCCGGCCCCATCAGGTAGTCGATTTCGGTCCACGGCATGCCGAGGTAGAGCGATTCAAAAATCGGTTTTGTACGGTAGGAAACTTTGTCGATGCGCACCACGGTCATGTTGCGACCGCCGGAGTAGTGACCGGTGAATTCACCAAACGGACCTTCAATTTCACGCTTACGGCCTTCGATTACCCCTTCGATAATCACTTCCGAGCCCCACGGTACGTCGAAACCGGTCAGCGGCGCGGTGGCAATGGGGTACGGGCTTTCACGCAGCGCGCCGGCCATTTCATATTCGGACTGATCGTACTTCAGCGGCGTGGCGCCCATCAGGGTGATGATCGGGTCGTTGCCCAGGGTAATGGCGATCGGTAAATCCTCACCGCGCTCTTCCGCTTTATGCAGGTGCAGCGCAATGTCGTGCATCGGCACCGGCTGCAGGCCAAGCTTGCGCTTGCCCTTCACTTCCATACGGTAAATACCGACGTTCTGCTTGCCGAAGTTATCCGGGTCCAACGGGTCACGCGAGACAACGCACGCTTTGTCGAGGTAGAAGCCCCCGTCGCCGTCATTCAGGCGGAACAGCGGCAGGATGTCGAACAGGTTAATGTCGTCACCGTCGACGGTGTTTTCCGCCCATGCCGGGTTAGCACGGCGTTCCGGGGCAATCGGAAAGTTGTCCCAACGGCGAATAAATTCATCAATCTGCTTTTTAACCGGCGTGTTGATTGGCAATCCCATCGAGATGGCATGGTTCTGCCATGAGCCAATCGTGTTCATCACCACACGCGCATCGGTAAAGCCGCGAATATTGTCAAACCACAGCGCAGGTGCGCCGTCGCCAATGCGCCCGGTCGCATTGGCCGCCGCCGCCAGATCCGGCTCGGCGTTAACCTCTTCGCTTATTTTGAGCAGCTGACCCTGGTCCTCCAGCGCCTGCAAGAACCCGCGTAAATCATCAAAAGCCATTATGCATTCTCCTGTGAAAGTGGTGTCGCCGTCGACAGCCCCTGCCAGCGGCGCGCCTTATCATGTTTGAGGCCGAACTGATCGAGCACGCGGGTCACCACGTGCTGCACGATGTCGTCCACCGTTTCCGGATGGTTATAAAACGCCGGCATAGGTGGCACCATGGCAACGCCCATGCGCGAGAGCGCCAGCATGTTTTCCAGATGAATGGTGCTAAGCGGCATTTCGCGCGGCACCAGCACCAGCTTGCGCCCTTCTTTCAATACGACGTCGGCCGCACGGCCAACGAGACCATCGGCATATCCCGCGCGAATACCGGCAAGCGTTTTCATACTGCAGGGGATCACAATCATGCCGTCGGTCTGGAATGAGCCGGAAGAGATGGTCGCAGCCTGATCGGCCGGGCTATGGCTGAAGTCGGCCATTGCCGCCACTTCGCGCACGGTCCACGGGGTTTCCAGTTCGATGGTGGTTTTGGCCCATTTCGACATCACCAGATGCGTTTCCACCTCCGGCATGTCGCGCAGCGCCTGCAGAAGCGCAACACCCAACGGTGCGCCGGTTGCGCCGGTCATGCCAATAATCAGTCTCATCGTTCACCTCAAATTTGTTCGTGTACGAACAATGTACTTAACCTACTCCTGTCGACGGTATCTGACAAGGTCGTTCGCATTTTTTGTTCAATGACACGTGAGCGGCTATCATAGTCGCAGGGTTATCGTCGGAGAGCGTTCGTGGAAATTAAAAATGAAGCCTTTCACCTGCTTCGCCATCTTTTTCAGCAACATACATCACGCTGGCAGCAAGAGCTGCCCGAGCTGACGAAACCGCAATACGCGGTGATGCGCTCCATTGCCGAATGCCCCGGTATTGAGCAGGTGGCGTTGACCAGCGTGGCGGTCAGCACGAAAGCCACGCTGGCTGAGATGTTGAGCAGGATGGAAACGCGCGGATGGGTCAAACGCGAGCACGATCCCGACGATAAGCGCCGTCGGTTCGTCTTTTTAACGCCGGAAGGTGAAGCGCTGCTGGCGGCCAGTCAGCCGGTGGGGAATCGCGTCGATAATGAATTTTTACAGCGCTTAACCGCCGAAGAGCAGCAGCAGTTTACGCAGTTGATTCGTAAAATGATGGACTAGCGCGGAAAAATGGCAAAGAAAAAGGCCAGTCTCTCGACTGACCTCTTTGAATAAAACAGGCTTATTCGCGGAACAGCGCTTCGATATTCAGCCCCTGCGTCTGCAGGATTTCACGCAGACGGCGCAGACCTTCAACCTGAATCTGACGCACGCGTTCGCGGGTCAGGCCAATCTCGCGGCCGACATCTTCCAGCGTCGCTGCTTCATACCCCAACAGACCAAAACGACGCGCCAGCACTTCTCGTTGTTTGGCGTTCAGTTCGAACAGCCATTTCACGATGCTTTGCTTCATGTCATCGTCCTGCGTGGTGTCTTCCGGACCGTTTTCATTTTCATCGGCCAGGATATCCAGCAGCGCTTTCTCAGAATCCCCCCCCAGAGGGGTATCAACTGAGGTGATGCGTTCATTGAGACGCAGCATACGGCTAACGTCATCAACCGGCTTATCCAGCTGTTCAGCTATCTCTTCTGCGCTCGGTTCATGGTCCAATTTATGGGACAGCTCGCGCGCGGTACGCAGATAGACGTTCAGCTCTTTAACGATATGGATAGGCAGACGGATGGTACGGGTTTGGTTCATGATAGCCCGTTCAATCGTCTGACGAATCCACCAGGTGGCATAGGTTGAGAAACGGAACCCACGCTCCGGGTCAAACTTCTCTACGGCACGAATCAACCCCAGGTTGCCCTCTTCGATCAGATCCAGCAGCGCCAGACCACGATTGCCATAACGGCGGGCAATTTTCACCACCAGACGGAGGTTGCTTTCAATCATCCGACGGCGTGAGGCCACATCGCCACGCAGAGCACGGCGTGCAAAATAGACTTCTTCTTCAGCGGTCAATAACGGAGAATAGCCGATCTCGCCTAAGTACAGCTGGGTCGCATCGAGTACACGTTGAGTAGCACCCTGCGATAAGAGCTCTTCTTCTGCGAGTTCGTTGTCACTGGGTTCCTCTTCATTTAAGGCCTTCTCATCGAACGCCTCTACTCCATTCTCATCAAATTCCGCGTCTTCATTTAAATCATGAACTTTCAGCGTATTCTGACTCATTTTAAGGTGGCACCTACCCGTGATCCCCAGGCAATGCACCTTATCATGTCACTCTTCAGGCGACCTCTGCGGCTGCCGATGCCGCCTGAAAGCGTTCATGTGAAGGACTTTGCCGACTTATCGCTGCGGTAAGTACTGCAGCGGGTTGACGGATTTCCCCTTGTAACGAATTTCAAAATGCAAACGTGTTGAACTGGTTCCGGTGCTACCCATGGTAGCGATTTTCTGCCCCGCCTTGACGTCCTGTTGTTCCCGGACCAGCATTGTATCGTTATGAGCGTAGGCACTCAGGTAATCATCGTTGTGTTTGATGATAATAAGATTACCGTAACCGCGCAGTGCGTTACCGGCATAGACGACGCGCCCATCGGCGGTTGCGACGATTGCCTGTCCTTTACTGCCCGCAATATCGATGCCTTTATTGCCACCGTCGGTGCCGCTAAAGTTTTCGATGATCTTGCCGTCAGTCGGCCAGCGCCATGAAGAAATTGGCGAACTGGTTGAAGTACTGCTGGCAGTCGGTACGGTCGTGCTCGCAGTCGGTGCCGTTACAGGCGCTGTGACAGTCGTCGCAGGCTTGTTGTTAGGCAACATTTTGTTAGCACTTTGTTCACCTGAATCCTCAGAATACGTAATTGTCGGAGTCGACGCAACAACCGCGGTTGATTTTTGTGCAGGTTTTGAGACTAATCCGGTATTTCCACCGCTGGCCTGCGCGCTGGCCACAGCGACCGGGTTATTGCCGGTAATCGGCTGGCCGGAAGCGTTGCCGACCTGCAGTACCTGACCCACGTTCAACGCGTACGGGGCCGCCACGTTATTACGCTGCGCCAGGTCACGGAAGTCGTTGCCGGTCACCCAGGCAATGTAGAACAGCGTGTCGCCGTGTTTGACCGTATAGGTGCTGCCACCGGTGTAGCTGCCTTTTGGAATATCGCCGTATTTACGGTTGTAGACGATATGGCCGTTCTGCATCTGCACCGGCTGCTCGGCAACGGGCTGAGACACGCGAGGCTGGGTTTGAACGGGCTGGGTCTGCACCGGCTGTACCGGCTGAATCTGAGGCGTTGACTGCGCCGTGCTGCCCATTTTTGGCGGCGGCGTAATCAGCATGCCGGAGTTGGTGCTGCTGGTGCCACCGCTGTTCACGGAGCTCACTGGCGCTGGCGCATTATTTGAAGAAGAACAGCCGGCCAGCCAAAGTGAAACCAGTGATAATGCCACAACACGATTGACGGTAAATTTAGGGCTTCCCGCGCTCATTTATCCCCCAGGAATAGGTTAACTGCCAGTGACTTAATACCGTGCAACGCAGGTGATGAACACTGGAAAATATGCTCACCATACGCTGAATTGGGCTGAAAACCCTCAGAAAAATCCGGGTCTCAGGCCAGTTCCCCCTTAACAAGAGGAACGAAGCGAACGGCCTCAACGGTATCAATAATAAATTCGTCTCCCCGCCGATGAACGCGCTTAAGATACTGCTGATCATCGCCCACGGGTAAAACGAGAATTCCGCCTTCATCCAGCTGCGACATCAGCGCAACCGGGATCTCCAGCGGAGCCGCCGTCACGATGATGGCGTCAAACGGGGCGCGTGCCTGCCACCCCTGCCAGCCATCACCGTGGCGGGTAGATACATTATGCAAATCAAGCTGCTTCAGGCGACGCCTGGCGTGCCATTGCAGACTTTTGATGCGCTCAACCGAGCAGACGTGATGCACCAGATGCGCCAGAATCGCCGTCTGATAGCCTGAACCGGTGCCGATTTCCAGCACCCGGGACTCCGGCGTCAGCTCCAGCAGCTCGGTCATCCGCGCCACCATATACGGCTGCGAAATCGTCTGCCCCTGACCTATCGGTAGCGCAACGTTCTCCCACGCATTGTGTTCGAACGCTTCATCAATAAATTTATCGCGCGGCACCTGCGCCATTGCCTCAAGCACGCGCTCATCGCGTATGCCCAGCTGACGAAGCTGATTAAGCAGGCTCTGGATACGTTTACTGACTACCATTGTGTATCGACCCTCGCCTGCTCAAGCCAGCCGGTGACCACGTCGTGGGCGCTGTGTGCCGTGAGATCGACATGCAGCGGCGTAACCGACACGTAGCCGGCATCAACGGCAGCAAAATCGGTATCCGGGCCGGCATCGCATTTGTCGCCCGGCGGGCCAATCCAGTAGAGCGTATTACCGCGCGGATCCTGCTGCGGGATGACTTTATCCGCCGGATGGCGGCTGCCACAGCGGGTAACGCGAATCCCTTTGATTTGATCGAGCGGCAGATCCGGAACGTTCACGTTCAGGATACGCCCGGTACGCAGCGGTTCGCGAGAAAGCGCCCGCAGCAGCGAGCAGGTCACGGCGGCAGCAGTATCGTAGTGCTGATGACCGTTCAACGACACCGCCAGCGCGGGAAAGCCTAAATGGCGGCCTTCCATCGCGGCCGCCACCGTGCCGGAGTAAATGACGTCATCGCCCAGATTGGGCCCGGCATTGATGCCGGAGACCACGATATCAGGGCGCGGGCGCATCAGCGCATTGACGCCCAGATAGACGCAGTCCGTCGGGGTGCCCATTTGTACGGCGATGTCGCCATTATCGAAAGTGAAGGTACGAAGCGAGGATTCCAGCGTCAGTGAGTTCGATGCGCCGCTGCGGTTACGATCGGGTGCAACTACCTGAACCTCGGCAAACTCCCGCAAGGCTCTGGCCAGCGTCTGAATACCTGGCGCATGGATCCCGTCATCGTTACTCAGCAATATTCGCATAATCACCTGTTGTATTGATAAGTTCCCTTACCACGCTGGTTGCAAAGCTGCCCGCCGGAAGCCAGAAACGCAGTTCGACGGTAACGTCGTCCCACCAGTTCCAGCTTAGCTGCTGTGGATACAGCAGCATCGCGCGACGCGCGGCCTCGACTTTTTCGCGCAGCAGCAGCGACTGCAACGCCGTCTCGTCGGCCAGCACGGTCTGTTCAAATTCCAGGGCGCTACGCTGTGGCCCCCAGTCGCCGCTCCCGGGCAGCGCTGCGGTAATCATCAATTCACGCGCGTCGACGCGAGCCTGCAATTCGGCCCGCTCTTCTTCGCTGGCAACAAACCAGCTGCCGCGTCCCGCTAATTGTAGCGCATCGCCGTCAACAACTTGATTAAAGTCCAGTTTTTTTAGGCGCTCGCTCACTAGCTGATTAAACAACGCGCTGCGGGCCGCCGACAACCAAAAACTGCGTTTATTCCGATCGCGTACCGGCGCGCCGCTTTCTGCCCAGCGCAGTGCGCCCTGCAGGTTGCTGCCGCCGATGCCGAAACGCTGGGCCCCGAAGTAATTTGGCACGCCGCGCTCGGCGATGGCCTGCAGGCGCGCCTCAACGTCGTCACGCCCGCGAACCTCGCGTAGCACCAGCGTAAACTGGTTGCCCTTCAGCGCCCCTAAACGCAGCTTACGCTTATGGCGGGCATATTCCAGCACCTGACAACCTTCAAGCTGAAACTGGCTTAAATCCGGCATGGTATTGCCCGGCACGCGTGCGCATAGCCACTGTTCGGTCACCGCATGCTTATCTTTCTGCCCGGCAAAGCTCACTTCGCGGGCGTGGATTTTCAAAAACTTCGCCAGCGCGTCGGCCACAAATCGGGTGTTGCAGCCATTTTTCAGGATGCGTACCAGAATATGCTCGCCTTCGCCGTCAGGCTCAAAGCCTAAATCTTCGACCACCAGAAAATCTTCCGGATTGGCCTTTAACTGCCCCGTCCCCTGCGGTTTACCGTGCAGCCAGGTGAGTTCATCAAACTGAATCATGACGTTGCCTTATGCAGCAGTGCGACCGCCTCACAGGCGATACCCTCGCCGCGCCCGGTAAAGCCGAGCTTCTCGGTGGTGGTCGCTTTGACGTTAACATCGTCCATATGACAGCCGAGGTCTTCGGCAATAAAAACGCGCATCTGCGGAATGTGCGGCAGCATTTTCGGCGCCTGGGCGATAATCGTGACGTCGACGTTTCCCAGCGTGTAGCCTTTGGCCTGAACCCGTTTCCACGCTTCGCGCAGCAGCGCGCGGCTGTCGGCGCCTTTAAACGCCGGATCGGTGTCCGGGAACAGCTTGCCAATATCACCCAGCGCCGCAGCGCCCAGCAGCGCGTCGGTCAGCGCGTGCAGCGCAACGTCGCCATCAGAGTGCGCCAGCAGCCCTTTTTCGTAAGGGATACGCACGCCGCCAATGATAATCGGGCCAACGCCCCCAAAGGCGTGTACGTCAAAACCGTGTCCAATTCGCATTATGCATTCTCCGGGTTACCCGAGCGGGTGAGGTAAAATTCAGCGAGCGCCAGGTCTTCCGGGCGAGTCACTTTAATATTATCAGCGCGTCCGGCGATCAACTCGGGGTGAAAGCCACAATATTCTAATGCCGATGCTTCATCGGTGATCGACGCACCGTCGTTCAGCGCGCGGGTCAGGCACGCTAACAGCAGCTCGCGCGGGAAAAATTGCGGCGTCAATGCGTGCCACAGATCGTTACGATCGACGGTATGCGCAATGGCCACTTTCCCCGGTTCGGCGCGCTTCATGGTATCGCGCACCGGTGCGGCCAGAATGCCGCCCACGCGGCTACGTTCGCTGAGCGCGAGCAGACGAGCAAGGTCGTCCTGATGCAGACACGGGCGTGCGGCATCATGCACCAGCACCCATTCGGCATCATCAATCGCACGCAGGCCCGCCAGCACGGAATCGGCACGTTCGGCACCGCCTTCTACGACGGTAATCTGAGGATGTTGCGCAAGAGGAAGCTGCGCGAAGCGTTCGTCTCCGGCAGAGACGGCGATAATCACCCGCTGGACGCGGGCGTTAGCCAGCAGCGCATCCACCGAGTGTTCAAGAATCGTTTTGTTACCGATTGAGAGATATTGCTTTGGGCAGTCCGTTTGCATGCGGCGGCCAAATCCGGCTGCCGGCACCACGGCGCATACGCCCGGAAAAGTCACGGCCATGTCGTCATCCTGGGACTGGTTATCGATTAGTTTGCGTTTGCCCCGCGCTCTGCGTGCGCTTAGACGCATCCGGAACCAGACGATAAAACGTTTCGCCCGGACGGGTCATGCTGAGTTCGTTACGCGCGCGTTCCTCGATCGCTTCCTGACCGCCGTTGAGATCGTCAATTTCAGCGAAAAGCTGATCGTTACGCGCTTTTAATTTTGCGTTCGTTGATTGTTGTACGGATACATCATCACGGACCCTGCTAAAGTCATGCAGGCCGTTTTTTCCAAACCACAACGAATATTGTAGCCAGACCAGCAAAGCCAGTAATAGCAGCGTTAATTTACCCATCCTGCCCCCTGAAAAACGGCACTATCATCCCATAACTCGCCGTCATACTCCACTCCGGCCGCGGGCAATACCGTATATCGCCGGAAATGTACCACATTTCACCCGCACAGGGGACCGGCTAACGCGCTGGACCAGGCCGACTGCGCAAGGATTAACTCATAATCCACATAAATAACAAGCTGCACAGCACGGCAACGGTCAGCAGCGTGGCAACAATAGTGTAGGCAAGTTTGCCTTTCATCAGCGAATGAAAAGCCACGCCAACGACAACCGATACCGGCATCAGGGCAAGGAAAAAAGGCCAGGTGTAGAGGAAGAAGAACAGCGTGTTATTGCCGTAGTGCAGGTAGGGAATTCCCAGCGCCATCAACCACGCCGCAAAGCCAACAAAGGCCCCTGACAAAGACCAGGTGGTTTCGTCATAAGCAGGGGCGAGTGACTCGGGCGGGGCCACGTTGATGTTCTGAGTATTACGCATAAATAATCCTGTTAGGTCGGAGCAGGCACACGCCGACACGTTTTCAGGATCTGATAATATCGCTCTGCCTCAGTAGATCTAATAATTGAGCCACCAAATTTGTTACTAATTGTTCACCGTCGAGATGGATTGCTGGTCGCTCGGGAGATTCATATGATGAATCAATCCCGGTAAAATTACGCAGCTCGCCGGCGCGCGCTTTTTTGTACAACCCTTTTGGGTCGCGCGCTTCGCAAATGGCCAGCGGCGTATCAACGAACACTTCAAAAAAGCGTCCCTCGCCGACGCGTTCACGCACCATCTGACGCTCAGCGCGGTGTGGCGAGATAAAGGCCGTTAATACCACCAGCCCGGCATCCACCATCAGCTTTGCCACTTCGCCAACGCGACGGATGTTCTCTTTACGAGAGTCATCAGTAAAGCCCAGATCGTTGCACAAGCCGTGACGTACGTTATCGCCGTCCAGCAAATAGGTGCTGACGCCCAGCTCGTGCAATGCCTCTTCCAGCGCTCCGGCTACGGTTGATTTGCCCGATCCCGACAGACCGGTAAACCACAGCACAACGCCACGGTGACCGTGGAGTTGTTCGCGCTGCTGGGCGGTGACGGGATGCGCGTGCCAGACCACGTTCTCGTCGTGTGCCGCCATTATTTGCCTCCCAGCAAATCGCGCGCGCCCCAGTGCGGGAAGTGCTTACGCACCAGCGCATTCAGCTCCAGCTCAAAGGCACTGTAGTCAGTATTGACCACCGCCTGCTGGGTATTGGGCTCGCGAACCATACCGGCACCCACGGTAACGTTGCTTAACCGATCGATAAAGATAAGCCCGCCGGTCACCGGGTTTTCCTGGTATTTATCCAGCACCAACGGCTCGTCAAAGGTCAGATCCACCAGACCTATCCCGTTCAGCGGCAGCGCTTCCACTTCACGCTGGGTCAGGTTGTTGATGTCCACCTGGTACTGAATGCCGTCGACACGTGCGCGCGTCTTCTTGCCGGCAACCTTAATGTCATAGCTCTGCCCCGCCGCAAGCGGCTGTTCGGCCATCCACACCACATCAACGCTGGCGCGCTGTACCGACGGCAGCGCGTCCTTCGCGTCAAGCAGCAGGTCACCGCGGCTGATGTCGATTTCATCTTTCAGCACCAGCGTAATGGCTTCACCGGCGGCCGCTTCCTGCAGGTCACCGTCGAAGGTGACGATACGCGCAACGGTTGACTCAACGCCTGACGGCAGCACCTTGATGCGCTGGCCGACCTTCACGGTGCCGGAAGCCAGCGTGCCGGAGAAGCCGCGGAAGTCCAGGTTCGGGCGGTTAACATACTGTACGGGGAAACGCATCGGCTGGCTGTCGACCGTGCGGCGAATCGCTACAGTTTCCAATACTTCCAGCAGCGTCGGGCCGCTGTACCACGGCAGCTTTTCGCTGCTGTTGGCCACGTTATCGCCTTCCAGCGCGGAGAGAGGCACAAAGCGAATATCCAGATTGCCCGGCAGCTGCTCAGCAAAGGTCAAATATTCTTCGCGAATGCGGTTAAAGGTCTCTTCGCTATAGTCGACGAGATCCATTTTGTTGACTGCCACGACCAGGTGTTTGATACCCAGCAGCGTTGAAATAAAGCTGTGACGACGAGTCTGATCGAGCACACCTTTACGCGCGTCAATCAGCAGGATCGCCAGGTCGCAGGTGGATGCACCGGTGGCCATATTTCGGGTGTACTGCTCGTGCCCCGGGGTGTCGGCGATGATGAATTTGCGCTTCTCAGTCGAAAAATAGCGGTAGGCCACGTCAATGGTGATGCCTTGCTCACGCTCGGCCTGCAGGCCATCCACCAGCAGCGCCAGATCAAGCTTCTCGCCCTGGGTACCGTGGCGTTTGCTGTCATTGTGCAGCGAGGACAGCTGGTCTTCGTAAATCTGGCGCGTGTCGTGCAGCAGGCGGCCAATCAGCGTACTTTTACCGTCATCCACGCTGCCGCAGGTCAGAAAGCGCAGCAGGCTTTTATGCTGCTGAGCGTGCAGGTATGCTTCCACGCCGCCTTCGTCGGCAATTTGTTGTGCAATAGTGGTGTTCATGGCGGCTCCTTAGAAATAACCCTGACGTTTTTTAAGCTCCATGGAGCCGGCCTGGTCGCGGTCAATCACGCGCCCCTGGCGTTCACTGGTGGTTGAGACCAGCATCTCTTCGATGATTTCCGGCAGCGACTGCGCGTCGGACTCTACCGCGCCGGTCAGCGGCCAGCATCCCAGGGTACGGAAACGCACCATGCGTTTTTTGATCACTTCGCCTGGCTGCAAATCAATCCTATCGTCGTCGATCATCATCAGCATGCCGTCACGCTCCAGCACCGGACGCTCGGCGGCCAGGTACAGCGGAACAATCTCGATGTTTTCCAGATAGATATACTGCCAGATATCCAGCTCGGTCCAGTTAGAGAGCGGGAACACGCGAATGCTTTCACCTTTGTTGATCTGGCCGTTGTAGTTGTGCCACAGCTCCGGGCGCTGATTTTTCGGGTCCCAGCGGTGGAAGCGGTCGCGGAAGGAGTAAATGCGCTCTTTAGCGCGCGACTTTTCTTCATCGCGACGCGCGCCGCCGAATGCGGCATCAAAGCCGTATTTATTCAGCGCCTGCTTAAGGCCTTCGGTTTTCATAATGTCAGTATGCTTGGCGCTACCGTGGACAAACGGGTTAATGCCCATAGCCACCCCTTCCGGGTTTTTATGCACCAGCAGCTCGCAGCCGTAGGCCTTGGCGGTACGATCGCGAAACTCGTACATTTCACGGAATTTCCAGCCGGTATCGACGTGCAGCAGCGGGAACGGCAGCGTACCGGGGTAAAACGCCTTGCGCGCCAGATGCAGCATCACGCTGGAATCTTTACCGATGGAGTACATCATCACCGGATTGGAAAATTCGGCGGCCACCTCACGGATGATATGGATGCTTTCCGCCTCCAGTTGCCGCAGGTGAGTAAGTCGTTTTTGGTCCATAACCGTTCCTTAAGCCTGATTCATTGCACGTCTGTTGTGTTGAGGGCCGATCTTGTCGTTGGCGCTTATTGGGTCGTGCTACAACTCGCTAACAATCAGCAATAGAGGGACTATAGGGGTAGGTTTAGACCAAATGAAATTACGAAAAGGAATGAGTAGTTACTCAAAGGAATAACGCCCTGGAAAAGCAAATATCAAAAAGTGCTTAACATGCTATTTTTCGGGCATTTAAGCGTATTGGAAATTGTGTAATGAAAACCTTGGTTTCATACTAGGCGCGTCTATTTTTTTGCACTGTTGTAAGGACGTCCTATGTTCTCCGCACTGCGCCACTGCATGGCAGCCCTGGCGCTCGGCGTATGTCTTACCCTCCCGGCGCACGCGGCATCCGCTTCGCTGGGCGCTATCGCCAATACGCAGGCTCGCTATATCGCCACTTATTTTCCCGGCCGCATTACCGGCACACCGGCGGAAATGCTCTCCGCAGACTACATTCGCCAGCAGTTTGCGCAAATGGGCTACCAGAGCGATATCCGCACGTTTCACAGCCGCTATATCTACACCAGCAAAGATAACCGTAAGAACTGGCATAACGTGGTCGGCAGCACCGTCATTGCCGCGCATGAAGGTCAATCCAGTCAGCAAATTATCATCATGGCACATCTGGATACCTACGCCCCGCGCAGCGACAGCGACGTTGAGCAGAATTTTGGCGGCCTGACGCTACAGGGCATTGATGATAACGCGCTGGGCCTGGGCGTGATGCTGGAGCTGGCTGAGCGCTTTAAAGATATTCCCACCCAGTACGGTATTCGTTTTATTGCCACCAGCGGCGAAGAGGAAGGCAAACTCGGCGCAGAGAATTTACTTAAACGCATGAGCAGCGCGGAGAAGAAAAATACTCTGCTGGTCATTAACCTCGATAACCTCGTCGTTGGCGATAAACTCTATTTTAACAGCGGCGTAAAAACGCCTGCCTCGGTGCGCAAACTCACCCGCGATCGCGCGCTGACGCTGGCCCGCAGCCACGGTATTGCCGCCGCGACGAATCCGGGCCTTAATCCTCAGTATCCGCAGGGCACCGGCTGCTGTAACGACGCAGAAGTGTTTGATAAAGCAGGTATTCCTGTCCTGTCTATTGAGGCGACTAACTGGTCGCTCGGCAAAAAAGACGGTTACCAGCAGCGCGCCAAAAGCGCCAGCTTCCCGGACGGCACCAGCTGGCATAATGCGCAGCTCGATAACCAGCAGCATATTGATAAAGCGCTACCGGGGCGCATTGAGCACCGCAGCCGCGATGTGGTGAAAGTGATGATGCCGCTGATGAAAGAGCTGGCGAAGGCGGGAAAGCACAGCTAACCCGTCTCCCTTAAAAAAGCCCCCGGTACGGAGCCGGGGGCGTGAAATGTGCAGAAAAAGACCTTAGCCTTCGTGCAGCCCGCACTCGCGCTTGAGCCCAAAGAATCGCGTCTCTTCTTCCGCCATCCCCGGTTCCCACTTACGGGTGGTATGCGTATCGCCCACCGACAGATAGCCCTGATCCCACAGCGGATGGTATTTCAGGCCGTGCTTTTGCAGGTACTGATACACCGTGCGGTTATCCCAGTCGATGATCGGCAGCACCTTAAAGACCCCGCGCTGAATCGCCAGCACCGGTAGCGTGGCGCGGCTACCGGACTGTTCGCGGCGCAGACCGGCAAACCAGGTTTGCGCGTTGAGCTCTTTCAGCGCCCGGTTCATCGGCTCAACCTTGTTGATGTCATTGTATTTCTCAATGCCTTCGACGCCCTGCTCCCACAGCTTACCGTAGCGTGCTTCCTGCCAGGCCGCGCTCTCTTTCGCGCGATAAACCTGCAGATTCAGCTTGAGTTTGTCCGTTAACTCATCAATAAACTGGTAGGTTTCCGGGAACAGGTAGCCGGTATCGGTCAGGATCACCGGGATATCCGGGCGAATCTGATTCACCAGATGCAGGCTTACTGCGGCCTGAATACCGAAGCTTGATGACAGCACATATTCACCTGGCAGGTTTTCCAGCGCCCACGCCACGCGTTCCTCGGCGCTCAGCTTTTCCAGTTCGGCGTTGGTTTCAGCCAGCGCCAGCACGCGATCGACTTTTGGCAGGTCGTTCAGCGCGTTGAGATCGAGTTTGGACATAAGTTCCTCGCTGTTTGCCTTGCCTGATGGCGCTGCGCTTATCAGGCCTACGCGGTTGGTAGGCCGGATAAAGCATTTATGCCGCCATCCGGCAGTTCAGGTTATTCCCAGAAATCACGCGCGGGATCGAGCACCGGGCGAATGATGCCCGCACGCACCGTAAAGTCACCGAAGCCTTCACCCGCTTCGCGCTCTTTCGCCCAGCGCCCGACCAGTTCGTCAACGGCGTCGAGAATTTCCGATTCCGTAATATTTTCGCGATACATACGCGGGATGCGCGTGCCCATGCGGTTACCGCCCAGATGTACGTTGTAGCGGCCCGGTGCTTTACCCACCAGCCCCAGTTCCGCCAGCATCGCGCGGCCACAGCCGTTCGGGCAGCCGGTGACGCGCATCACGATATGCTCGTCAGGAATGCCATGCTTTTCCAGGATCGCTTCCACTTTGTCAGTGAATGACGGCAGGAAACGTTCGGCTTCGGCCATCGCCAGCGGACAGGTCGGGAACGACACGCAGGCCATCGAGTTTTCACGCTGCGGCTTCACTGCATTCATCAGCCCATGATCGCGCGCCAGCTTCTCTACCTTCGCTTTCTGGCTTTCCGGTACACCGGCAATAATCAGGTTCTGGTTAGCGGTAATGCGGAAATCGCCTTTGTGGATCTTCGCGATCTCCAGCAGCCCGGTTTTCAGCGGACGGCCCGGATAATCCAGAATACGACCGTTTTCAATAAACAGCGTCAGGTGCCAGTTATTGTCGATCCCTTTCACCCAACCAATGCGATCGCCACGACCGGTGAACTCGTACGGGCGGATCGGCTCAAACTTGATCCCCGCACGGCGCTCCACTTCCTCTTTGAACGTGTCGATACCAACGCGTTCAAGGGTGTATTTGGTTTTGGCATTTTTACGATCGGTACGGTTACCCCAGTCGCGCTGGGTCGTGACCACCGCTTCCGCCACCGCCAGGGTGTGCTCCAGCGGCAGGAAGCCGAATTCGCTCGCGGTACGGGCATAGGTTTTCTTGTTGCCGTGTTCGATTGAGAGACCGCCGCCGACCAGCAGGTTAAAACCGACCAGCTTGCCGTTTTCGGCAATCGCCACGAAGTTCATGTCGTTGGCGTGCAGATCGATATCGTTCTGCGGCGGGATCACCACCGTAGTTTTAAACTTACGCGGCAGATAAGTTGAACCGAGGATCGGCTCTTCGTCCGTCGTCGCGACTTTTTCCTGATCGAGCCAGATCTCTGCATAGGCGCGAGTACGCGGCAGCAGATGTTCGGAGATCTTTTTCGCCCACTCATAGGCTTGCGCGTGCAGCTCGGACTCATATGGGTTCGAGGTGCACAGCACGTTACGGTTCATGTCGTTGGCGGTCGCCAGTGCGTCCAGGCCAACGGAGTGCAGCATCTGGTGCACCGGCTTCACGTTCTTCTTCAGAATACCGTGGAACTGGAAGGTCTGACGGTTAGTCAGACGGATGCTGCCGTAAATGGTGTTATCCGCGGCAAATTTGTCGATGGCCTTCCACTGGGTTGGGGTGATCACCCCGCCCGGCAAACGACAGCGCAGCAGCATGGCGTGACGCGGCTCCAGCTTCTGCTCGGCACGTTCGGCGCGGATATCGCGGTCGTCCTGCTGGTACATGCCGTGGAAACGGATCAGCAGGAAGTTATCGCCGTGGAAGCCGCCGGTCAGGCCGTCGTTCAGGTCTTCCGCGATGGTGCCACGCAGGAAATTACTTTCACGCTTCATGCGCTCGGCGTCAGTCAGTTTGCCTTCGACCACTAAAGGCCCTGGGTATTTTTCGCTCATTAGTAGACATCTCGCTGATAACGGCGCTCAACGCGCAGCTCACTTAAAAATTCATCCGCCGCTTCGATGTCCATTGCACCGAATTCAGCAATCACTTCCAGCAATGCCTGCTCAACGTCTTTCGCCATGCGATTAGCGTCGCCGCAGACATAAATGTGGGCACCGTCATTGATCCAGCGCCACAGCTCTGCGCCCTGTTCGCGCAGTTTGTCTTGGACGTAGATTTTTTCTTTTTGATCGCGAGACCAGGCCAGATCGATTCGGCTCAGCACGCCCTCTTTTACATAGCGCTGCCATTCCACCTGATACAGGAAATCTTCGGTGAAATGCGGGTTGCCGAAGAACAACCAGTTCTTGCCTTCGGCGCCATCGGCCGCACGCTGCTGCATAAAGGCGCGGAACGGGGCAATACCGGTGCCCGGGCCAATCATAATCACCGGCGTCTGCGGGTTTGCCGGCAGGCGGAAGTTATCGTTGTGTTCAATGAACACGCGAACTTCACCTTCTTCTTCCACGCGATCGGCGAGGAAGCTGGACGCGCCGCCTGCGCGGGCGCGCCCTTCAATGTCATAACGCACGACGCCGACGGTCACGTGCACTTCACTTTCGACTTCCGCCTGTGCCGAGGCGATGGAGTAAAGGCGCGGGGTCAGCGGACGCAGCAGGCCGATTAACGCTTCGGCGTCGAGCTGTGCCGGGGAGAAGCGCACCATATCGACGATTGGCGTGGTCGCCGCATATTGCTGAAGCTGGGCTTTATCACCGACCAGCGGCAGCAGCGATTCACTGCGCGTTAAGGTGGCATAGTTTTCCACGATATTGGCGGTGTTGACCGTCAGCTCAAAGTGCCACTGCAGGGCTTCCGCCAGCGGCAGCGTTTTGCCATTAACCGTGACCGGTTCATCGCCCTTCAGCCACAGCAGTTCAACCAGCTCTTTGACCAGCGAGGGATCGTTCTGATACCACACGCCCAGCGCGTCGCCCGGCTGATAGCGCAGGCCGGAGTCACCGAGATCGATTTCGATATGACGGACATCTTTTTGCGAATCACGGCCGGTGATTTTCTGGTTCACCGAGAGCGATGCCGATAGCGGCGCTTCTTTGGTGTACGGGCTGGAGTGAACCTCATTGACCGCACCGCTTGCCACGGCCGCGACGGAAGACGCTGCTGGCGCACGGGCTTTTAGCACCTCAACCAGACGCTCGCGCCACTGCGCAGCCGCGGTCTGGTATTCGACGTCGGCATCGACGCGATCGAGCAAACGCTCGCCGCCCAATTCAGCCAGCTTGCTGTCGAAGTCTTTCCCCGCCTGGCAGAAGAACTCATAAGAGGTATCGCCCAGACCCAGCACCGCAAAGGCGGTATCGGTCAGCTTCGGCGCTTTTTTCGAGAACAGGAACTTATGCAGCGCAACGGCCTCTTCCGGCGTTTCCCCTTCACCCTGCGTAGAGGTCACTATCACCAACAGCTTTTCTGACGCGATTTGTTTGAATTTATAATCCCCGGCGTTCACCAGGTTCACGTTCAGTTTGGCGGCCAGCAGATCGTCACGCAGCGCTTCGGCAACACGGCGCGCGTTGCCGGTTTGCGAGGCGGAAATCAGCGTGATGCTCGTGACTTCAGCGGCTACCGGCGCGGCTGTTGCGACCGCTGCGCCTGGCTGCTGGTTAAGCACGCCCCAAAAATAGCCGGAAACCCAGGCAAGCTGGGTCGGTGTTAAATCGGTAGTGGCGGCCTGTAAGCGCGCCAGCTGCTCCGGATTAAGCGGGAGCAAAGCTGAAGGGGGAGACTGTGTTGTCATGCGTCGTTATGTTCCAGTAGCAAAGCTGTTTCTAATCAGGAAAAACAAAACTGAATGTAAGGTTAACGACGACGATAATAACAATTAAAGAAGTGATAGAAATATCAAATAACCAAATGGACTAACCTGTTTTCCTGGTAGTTAATAGCGATAAAACAGATTTAATAACCAATTGATATAATTGAAAAATAATTATCACCATGACCAATATTTGCACGCATTGCCCGTTTAGCCGTTTTAGTTAATGCAGAAAAATGTGCATTCGGGTACTATGCGGCGTTTTTTTTCCGCAAGACTGAGAGTTCATGATGTCCACCACACTGTTTAAAGATTTCACCTTCGAAGCCGCCCACCACCTGCCACATGTGCCAAAAGGGCATAAGTGCGGTCGCCTGCACGGCCATTCGTTTATGGTGCGTCTTGAGATTACCGGTGAAGTCGATCCCCATACTGGTTGGATCATGGATTTTGCCGAACTGAAAGCGGCGTTCAAACCGACCTACGATCGTCTGGATCACTACTATCTGAACGATATCCCTGGCCTGGAGAACCCGACCAGTGAAGTGCTGTCCCGCTGGATCTGGGAACAGGTTAAACCGGTTGTGCCGCTGCTGAGCGCGGTCATGGTTAAAGAAACCTGCACCGCTGGCTGCGTTTATCGCGGCGAGTAATTTCTCCCGCACGCGGGGAGCCGGTACACGACTCCCCCGCCTCGTTCACCATTTCCGCTATCGTCCTCATTTCACTGATTTTTCATTCTGCGGCCTGCCGCGCGGAAAAATTGCCCGCATCTGCCAGACTCATTAGGTTGGTAAATACATAATGAGGAAATAGGGATGAAGAAAACGTTTCTTGCGGTAGCGCTCTCTGCGCTGTGCATTGCCTCTGGCGCGAGCGCCGCGACAACGACCGAGGATGGGTATCAGCTTCAACAGGTGCTGGTGATGAGCCGTCACAACCTTCGTGCACCGCTTGCCACTAACGGCAGCGTGCTACAACAGTCGACGCCAAACGCGTGGCCTACGTGGGAAGTTCCTGGCGGCCAGCTCACCACCAAGGGCGGCATTCTGGAGGTGTATATGGGGCACTATATGCGCGAGTGGCTGGCGCAGCAGGGTCTGGTCACCAGCGGAGAATGCCCGCCGCCGAACAGCGTTTACGCCTATGCCAATAGCCTGCAACGTACCGTCGCCACCGCTCAGTTCTTTATCAACGGCGCCTTCCCCGGCTGCGATATTGTGGTCCACCATCAAGAAAAAATGGGCACAATGGACCCTACGTTTAACCCAGTGATCACCAATGATTCTGACGCCTTCCGCGAAAAAGCGGTGCAGGCGATGGAAAAAGAGCGCCAGGGTAAACATCTGGACGAAAGCTTTAAACTGCTGTCGCAAATCATTCGCTATCAGGACTCTCCGTCCTGCAAAGAAAAACAGCAGTGCTCTCTGAGCGAAGCAAAAGACAGCTTTAGCGCTAACTACCAAAAAGAGCCGAGCGTGAAAGGCCCGCTGGCGGTGGGTAACTCGCTCGTCGATGCGTTTACGCTGCAATATTACGAAGGTTTCCCGCTGGATCAGGTGGCATGGGGTGAAATTAAAACGGATAAGCAGTGGCAACTGCTGTCGCAGCTGAAAAACGGCTACCAGGATAGCCTGTTTACCTCAACGGAAGTGGCGCAGAACGTCGCAAAACCGCTGGTAAAATATATCGATAATGCGCTGGTGACCGAGGCGGCAAAAGCGCCAAAAGTGACCGTATTAGTCGGCCATGATTCCAACATTGCTTCGCTGTTAACCGCGCTCGATTTCGACGCCTACACGCTTCCTGGCCAATATGAGCGTACGCCCATTGGCGGAAAAATCGTTTTCCAGCGCTGGCATGACGCAAAAGAAAATCGGGACTTAATGAAAATTGAGTACGTTTATCAGAGCACCGAACAGTTGCGTAATGCCGATAAGCTGACGCTGGAAACACCGCCACAGCGCGTCACGCTGGCGTTGAAAGGCTGCCCGGTGGATGCCAACGGTTTCTGTCCGATGGACCGTTTCTCGAAGCTGATGAATGAGGCCGCCAGGTAATAATCAGCAGGCCTGCTAAGCGCAGCGCCATCAGGCACTACGGTGCAAATTGACCAGTGCCGGCGTCGCCTTATCCAGCCGACGAAAAAACCACGGGCGAGGCGGATTGCCCCTCGCCCTGGGTTAAGAACAGCGTCTTAGGCGATATTCAGATACTTATGCGTCTGCATCGATAAACGCCAGTTACGTGCGATACAGGTTTCAATGCACAGGCGCGTAGCGTCTTCTTTCTGGCTGATAGGCTGCAGGGCAATAATGCGGGGCTTATCGTCGGAGAGCGTCTCAAGCAGTTCGTCCAGCGCTTCGATGTCGCGCACGCGGCCTACCGGGTGCTTGATTTCATCGGCGCGGGCCAGCGCCTGCGACAGCACGTCGAAGCCGCCGCGCATATTCACTTTTGGTGAGACGGTAACCCAGGTACTGTGTGAACAGCGCACTTCATGCGTGCCGCTGGTTTCAATCTGGCAGCTGAAGCCATTCTGCTCGAGCATTGTGGTAAGCGGGGTCAGATCGTGAATACACGGTTCACCGCCGGTAATAACCACGTGGCGCGCCGTCCAGCCCTGGCGGCCAATAATCGCCAGCAGGTCTTCGCTACTTGCCGCGCCCCATTTATCGCTCTCTTTGGTTTTTGCCAGGATACTGAACAGAGAAACTTCCCGATCCTCGAGCTTCTCCCAGGTATGTTTAGTGTCACACCAGGCACAGCCTACCGGGCATCCCTGTAAACGAATAAAAATGGCGGGAACGCCAGTAAAATAACCTTCGCCCTGCAGGGTCTGGAACATCTCGTTAATCGGGTACTGCATCGTCAACTCTTCAATAGTGGTAAACCGTTATTATTGCATACTTCGCCCCAACGATCCCGCGCACTTCTTGCGCAACCGCGAGTACACGCCGCACGCCGCGCTTCTGATTAAAGATATCTTTTAAAACGACACGCCGCGAAAATGAATTAACTCCGTTGTCGAAACGTTGATTGTATTATTATTCAATTTAACCATACCAACCATTATAAAACTTAGCCTGCAAACATTTCGCCACTAAAACCGGATAATTCATTTATTTCACAAAGAAAAAATGCCACTTTTGATGTAACAAATAATGTTTTAATTTACAACTCAGAAATAAATAAAATTACAATAAAATCAACAATATATAATTATAATTAATTTTTATTGAATTTTTACAAAGCGCGACTTGTCGAATGTAATCCACATTAATGCCGAGTCTTAAAATAAGCTTAAGACACGCCATAAAGAGGCCATTCTTTATTTAATCACCGTTTACTTTTCTCATCCTAGAATCCGCAAACCAACCCTGATGAGACAGTACTCATGAATACATTATTAGTGACGGGCGTTACCGGTTTTTTGGGTGGAGCGGCGCTGGAAGCGATCCTCAATGGCAATAACCATCCTCAATTACTGCTTTTAGTACGTGCTGAAAACGGTGCAGAGGCTGTCGCACGGGTGAAAGCAAACCTGCGCAAGTTCAATCTCAGCGAGGAGCAGCTCGCGGGTTTAAGCGAACGCAATATCCTGCTGGGCGATTTAGCCACACCGGAAGGGTTTCTTAATGACCCACGTCTGGCGCAGGTTACCCACGTGCTGAACTGTGCCGCCGTAGCGTCATTCGGTAACAACCCGCTGATCTGGAAGGTCAACGTGGAAGGTACGCTGAAGTTTGCCCAGCGCATGGCACAGGTAGAAGGCCTGCAGCGTTTTCTCCACGTTGGCACAGCGATGTCCTGCTCGCCGGAACCAGACTCTCTGGTAGCCGAGAGCGCCGCATTTCGCGAGCGCGCGGAACACCTCGTCGAGTACACCCATTCTAAATCGACCATTGAACAGCTGATGCAACAACAGTGCCCTGCGCTGCCGTTAGTTATTGCTCGCCCCTCAATCGTGGTGGGTCATACTCACCACGGCTGCCAGCCGTCCAGCAGCATCTTCTGGGTGTTTAGCATGGGGCTGATGCTGCAAAAATTTATGTGTTCAATGGAAGACCGCATCGACGTGATTCCGGTGGACTATTGCGCCAGCGCGCTGCTGATGCTGCTTCATTCACCGCTCGCACAGGGGGAAGTGGTGCACATCTCCGCCGGGGAAGAGAACAGCGTTCGTTTTGCCGACATTGACAGTGCGATGGCGACAGCGCTGGAGCAGGCACCGGTTGGCGACCGCTATGCGCAGGTAAGCTATGAGACGCTGGTGAAAATGCGCCGCGAGCTTAAAGGCATCTTCGGGCCCTGTAACGAGCGGCTGATGTTGAAAGCCATGCGGCTGTACGGCGCGTTCGCCACGCTGAACGTGCGCTTCAGCAACGATAAGCTGCTGAGCATGGGCATGCCCAAACCCCCTCGTTTTACCGACTATATCGATCGCTGCGTGCAGACAACCCGCGGGCTATCGATCCCTCAGCAGATGGCGGTCGATTTCAAATAAAAAAAATGCCAGCCCGAAGGCTGGCATTTTTATATCAGATAAAGACAGGATTACGCCTGGCCTTTGATCTCTTTACGACCGTTGTACGGAGCCTGTGCACCCAGCGCTTCTTCGATGCGAATCAGCTGGTTGTATTTAGCAACGCGGTCAGAACGGCTCATAGAACCCGTTTTGATCTGGCCAGCAGCGGTACCAACAGCCAGGTCAGCGATGGTAGCGTCTTCAGTTTCGCCAGAACGGTGAGAGATGACAGCGGTGTAGCCAGCGTCTTTCGCCATTTTGATCGCAGCCAGAGTTTCGGTCAGAGAACCGATCTGGTTGAATTTGATCAGGATGGAGTTAACGATGCCTTTTTCGATGCCTTCTTTCAGGATCTTGGTGTTGGTTACGAACAGGTCGTCACCAACCAGCTGGATTTTGTCGCCCAGTACTTTAGTCTGGTATGCGAAACCATCCCAGTCAGACTCGTCCAGACCATCTTCGATGGACACGATCGGGTACTGTTTGGTCAGTTCTTCCAGGAAGTGAGTGAATTCTTCGGAGGTGAATGCTTTGTTGCCTTCGCCAGCCAGAACGTATTTACCGTCTTTGTAGAATTCAGACGCTGCACAGTCCATCGCCAGAGTGATGTCTTTGCCCAGCTCGTAGCCAGCTGCTTTAACCGCTTCAGCGATAACAGCCAGAGCTTCAGCGTTGGAGCCCAGGTTAGGAGCGTAGCCGCCTTCGTCACCAACAGCAGTGTTCATACCTTTAGCTTTCAGAACTTTAGCCAGGTTGTGGAACACTTCGGAACCCATACGTACGGCTTCTTTCAGGGATTTCGCGCCAACTGGCTGAATCATGAATTCCTGAATGTCGACGTTGTTGTCAGCGTGCTCGCCGCCGTTGATGATGTTCATCATCGGAACCGGCATGGAGTATTTGCCCGGAGTACCGTTCAGCTCAGCGATGTGAGCGTACAGCGGCAGGCCTTTAGCGGCAGCTGCTGCTTTGGCGTTTGCCAGAGAAACGGCCAGGATTGCGTTCGCGCCAAAGTTGGATTTGTTTTCAGTACCGTCCAGATCGATCATGATCTTGTCGATGCCAGCCTGATCTTTAGCATCTTTACCCAGCAGAGCCTGAGCAATCGGACCGTTAACAGCGGCAACCGCTTTCAGTACGCCTTTACCCATGAAACGGGATTTGTCGCCATCGCGCAGTTCCAGCGCTTCGCGGGAACCAGTAGAAGCACCTGACGGGGCAGCTGCCATACCGACGAAACCACCTTCCAGGTGTACTTCTGCTTCAACAGTCGGGTTACCACGGGAGTCGATGATTTCACGACCGATGATTTTAACGATTTTGGACATTAGGTTTTCCTCAGTACAAGTTAAACTAAAACTCCAGACAAACAACGCCCCTCGTGGGGCGCTGCCGTTCTAACTTTTTTTACTTCGCCTGGCGCTTCTGGTACTCGCCTGCGGCTTTCACAAAGCCAGCAAACAGCGGGTGCCCATCACGCGGCGTGGAAGTAAACTCCGGATGGAACTGACAAGCAACGAACCACGGGTGATTCGGTACTTCGATGATCTCGACCAACTGATCATCACCGGAACGGCCCGCAACGCGCAGACCTGCAGCTTCAATCTGTTTCAACAACATGTTGTTGACTTCATAGCGGTGACGGTGACGTTCAACGATAGTGGGTTCGCCGTACATCTGACGTACCAGGCTGTCATCGCTAAGCTGGCACTGCTGCGCGCCAAGGCGCATGGTGCCGCCGAGGTCGCTCTTTTCAGTACGAACTTCGACATTGCCTTCTTCATCACGCCATTCGGTAATGAGCGCCACAACCGGGTACTTACAGTCTGGCACAAATTCCGTGGAGTTGGCGTTGTCCATCCCCGCAACGTTGCGCGCAAACTCAATCAGCGCAACCTGCATACCCAGGCAGATGCCCAGATAAGGAATATTATTTTCACGCGCATAGCGCGCGGTCGCGATCTTACCTTCTACACCACGGTAGCCGAAGCCGCCAGGGATCAGGATAGCATCCAAATCTTTCAGAATTTCGACGCCGCGCGTTTCCACATCCTGCGAGTCAATCAGCTTGATGTTGACGCTAACGCGGTTTTTAAGACCACCGTGCTTCAGCGCTTCAATCACGGATTTGTAGGCGTCCGGCAGTTCAATGTACTTGCCGACCATACCAATCGTGACTTCGCCTGCCGGGTTCGCTTCTTCGTAGATAACCTGTTCCCATTCGGCCAGGTTTGCTTCCGGGCAGTTTAAGCTGAATCGTTTACAAATATAATCGTCCAGCCCCTGAGATTTCAACAGGCCTGGAATTTTATAAATGGAATCGACGTCTTTCATCGAAATAACCGCTTTTTCTGGCACATTACAGAACAATGCAATTTTTGCACGTTCGTTGGCCGGAACCGCGCGATCGGAGCGGCAGATCAGAATATCTGGCTGAATACCGATAGAAAGCAGTTCTTTGACGGAGTGCTGAGTCGGTTTAGTTTTCACTTCACCGGCAGCCGCCAGGTAAGGCACCAGAGTCAGGTGCATGAACAGCGCGTGTTCACGACCAATATCAACCGCCAGCTGACGAATCGCTTCCAGGAACGGCAGGGATTCGATATCACCTACGGTACCGCCGATTTCGACCAGTACCACGTCGTGACCTTCGCCACCGGCAAGGACACGCTCTTTAATGGCGTTGGTAATGTGAGGAATGACCTGTACGGTCGCGCCCAGATAGTCACCGCGGCGTTCTTTACGCAGAACGTCGGAGTAGATACGACCGGTCGTGAAGTTATTGCGGCGCGTCATTTTGGTGCGGATGAAACGCTCGTAGTGACCCAGGTCCAGGTCGGTTTCAGCGCCGTCTTCGGTAACGAACACTTCCCCGTGTTGGATCGGGCTCATGGTGCCTGGATCGACGTTGATGTACGGATCCAATTTCATCATGGTCACGTTGAGGCCACGGGCTTCAAGAATGGCTGCCAGGGAGGCTGCGGCAATGCCTTTACCCAGAGAGGATACGACCCCGCCGGTCACAAAAATATAGTTCGTTGTCATGCTGAACCTGAGAAGTTAGGGTGAAACGATGGAATAACCAAGACGGGAAAGTAGTATACCCGAACATGGCGAGCGCCACAAACTTTCATTCTCGCTCCTCAATCGCCGCAGAAACAAACATGGGGAGTGAGAAAATAGCCCCTTTTGGGTAAATGTTTTTGACGCAAATCAAGCGCTTGTCATTTAAGATTTCGCACTTTTCGCCCTTCCCCGCAAAAATTCTTTAGAGATCATGTTCCTGCTGCTTTACCTGCTGCCAAACTTCTTCCATCACATCGAGGTCTACGCCGGTCATTTCCAGGCCGCGCGCCGCGACAATTCGCTCCACTTCGCGGAAACGGCGTTCAAATTTTTCGTTGGCTTTTTGAAGCGCGGTCTCGGCTTTTACCCCTAAATGGCGAGACAGATTAACGGTCGCGAACAGCAGATCGCCCATCTCCTCTTCCAGTTTAGCCTCATCAACCACCGCCTGCCTGGCTTCGTCCATGACTTCGTCGATCTCTTCGTACACTTTGTCCAGCACCGGGCCCAGCGTCGTCCAGTCAAAGCCGACAGCCGAGCAGCGCTTCTGGATTTTGTGCGCTCGCATCAGGGCCGGGAAAGCGCGTGGAATGTCGTCCAGCGCAGAATGCTGCGCCTTTTCCGCGCGTTCGGCGGTTTTGATTTGCTCCCAGCGGGCCAGCACTTCCTGGCTGTTGCTGGCGCGCGCGTCACCAAAAATATGCGGATGGCGGCGTTCCAGCTTGTCGCTGATGGCTGCGCAAATATCGTTGAAATCAAAGCGCCCTTCTTCCTGGGCCATCTGGGCGTAAAACACGACCTGGAATAGCAGGTCACCCAGCTCGCCGCGCAGGTCGTCAAAGTCTTCGCGCGCAATCGCATCGAGCACTTCGTATGTCTCTTCGAGGGTGTAAGGGGCAATAGAGCTGAACGTCTGCTCTTTGTCCCACGGGCAGCCGTTTTCCGGGTCGCGCAGGCGCTGCATGATGCCGAGCAGTCGGTCGATTTGAGTCATGTGACAATCCTGGAAATTTAAAAATAGCAGGCCGGATAAGGCATTTATGCCGCCATCCGGCGTGGTGAAATTGCCGGATGGCGGCTTCGCCTTATCCGGCCTACAGAAAGATTACCCGCCGTGCAGGCGGCGCGCGTCGATCACGTCCGGCACCTGATTGAGCTTGCCAAGCACGCGTCCCAACACCTGCAGGTTATAGATTTCAATCGTCATATCGATAGTTGCCATCTGCTGTTTGGTGTCGCTGCGGCTGGCAACGCCCAGCACGTTAACCTTCTCGTTGGCGAGAATCGTGGTGATATCACGCAGCAGGCCGCTGCGGTCGTTGGCCTGCACGCGAACCACCAGCGAGTAGCCCGCCGAGTAGCTTTCGCCCCAAACGGCATCAACGATACGCTCAGGGGCATGCGACTGCAGCTCCGCCAGCTGTTCACAGTCGGCGCGGTGTACGGAAATCCCGCGTCCCTGAGTAATAAAGCCAACAATCTCGTCGCCGGGAATCGGCTGGCAGCAGCGGGCAATGTGGTGCATCAGATTACCCACGCCTTCTACCACCACGCGGCCGTTATCTTTGCTGCGATTCTGCGGCGTGTAGGTTTTCTGCTGCAGCTGCTTGAGCGCTGCCGCGTCCTGCTCGGCGGCGCTTGGTTTATTGAACTGCGCCTGCAGGAAGTTGACCATCTGGTTGAGGCGAATGTCGCCGCCGCCAATGGCCGCCAGCAGCTCTTCAACGTCGTTAAAGTTGTAGCGCGGCAGCAGGTGTTTTTCGGCTTCCTTGAGGCTGATCCCCAGCTGCGCCAGCTCGTCGTCGAGGATTTGTCGACCGGCCAGCACGTTCTTGTCTTTGTCCTGTTTGCGGAACCAGGCGTGGATTTTTGAACGCCCGCGGCTGGTCGTTACGTAGCCCAGGTTCGGGTTCAGCCAGTCGCGGCTCGGGTTCGGCTGCTTCTGGGTGATGATTTCAATCTGATCGCCCATCTGTAGCTGGTAGGTAAACGGCACAATACGCCCGCCAATTTTCGCGCCAATGCAGCGGTGACCGACGTCGCTGTGAATGTGGTAGGCAAAGTCCAGCGGCGTTGATCCCGCCGGCAGATCCACCACGTCACCTTTTGGCGTAAACACGTAAACGCGGTCATCAAAGACCTGGCTGCGCACTTCGTCGAGCATTTCGCCCGAGTCAGCCATTTCTTCCTGCCACGCAATCAGCTTACGCAGCCAGGCAATACGATCTTCATGGCCGGAGCGTGGCCCGCTGGCAGTACCTTCTTTGTACTTCCAGTGCGCGGCGACACCCAGCTCGGCATCTTCATGCATCTGTTTAGTACGAATCTGGATCTCAACCGTTTTGCCACCCGGCCCCAGTACTACGGTATGGATAGACTGATAACCGTTGGGTTTTGGGTTAGCCACGTAGTCGTCGAACTCATCAGGGAGGTGGCGATAGTGAGTGTGCACTATCCCCAACGCGGCGTAGCAGTCCTGTAAACGCTCGGCGACGATGCGCACCGCGCGCACGTCAAACAGCTCGTCGAAGGCGAGGTGTTTTTTCTGCATTTTGCGCCAGATGCTGTAGATATGCTTCGGACGGCCATAAACCTCGGCCTTCACCCCTTCGGTTTTCATTTCGCTGCGCAGGTGGCCGACAAACTCATTGATGTAATGTTCGCGGTCGATGCGGCGCTCGTGCAGCAGTTTGGCAATGCGCTTGTACTCAGCCGGGTGCAGGTAGCGGAAGCAGTAATCCTCCAGCTCCCATTTCAGTTGGCCAATGCCGAGACGGTTGGCGAGCGGAGCGTAGATGTTGGTACACTCTTTCGCCGCCAGCACGCGTTCATCTTCCGGCGCGTCTTTCACTTCGCGCAGGTGGGCAATGCGCTCGGCGAGCTTAATCACCACGCAGCGGAAATCATCGACCATGGCCAGCAGCATGCGGCGCACGTTGTCGACCTGTTCGGAGGATACCGCGTCGGTATGCGTCGCCTTCAGCTGACGAATCGCCGCCATATCGCGCACGCCGTGAATCAGGGTAACGACCGATTTTCCGGCGCTCTCGCTGAGCACTTCTTCACTCACCACGTTAGCGTCGACTAACGGGAACAGCAGCGCCGCACGCAGCGTGTCGTTATCCATACTCAGCGTGGAGAGGATCTCGACCATCTCAACCCCGCGCCAAAGCATCAGCTCGGCGTCATCGCGCCCTACGGTCTGTCGGCGACAATAATCCCAGGTCTCGGCTAAGCGTTCACACGACTGCTGGCTGGAAATTCCCAGACTTGCGATCCATTTCTGTGGGTCAAACTCACCAGCTTTATTGAGATGTGCACTTCTTACCGCAACCATTGTCCTCTCCTTTCAGGGACCGGCCTGTCGAAGTCGACAAGCCACCGTTATTACCGACGCTCAAACAGCACCATAGATTCCTGGTGCCCAGTGTGCGGGAACATATCAAGCATTGCCAGACGCTGAATTTGGTAACCCGCACTCAGCAACGCCTCGCTATCGCGCGCAAGTGTAGCCGGGTTGCAGGACACGTACACCACCCGCGTCGGCGCTAATTTTATAACATGCTGCATCACGCCCGGTGCGCCAGCACGGGCAGGATCGAGTAAAACTTTGTCAAAACCATGCTTCGCCCAGCTCTGACGGGTGACGTCGTCCTCCAGATTCTCATGGAAGAAAGTGACATTTTCGAGATGATTCTGCGCGGCGTTCTCACGCCCCTTCGCCACCAGCGCCGGAACGCCTTCTACCCCGACGACGCTCGCCGCACGCTTCGCCAGCGGCAGCGTAAAGTTACCCATACCGCAGAACAGATCCAGCACTCGGTCTGTGGGCTGTACATCCAGCCATGCTAATGCCGTGGCCACCATCTGCTGGTTTACGCCGTCGTTCACCTGAATAAAATCACGCGGGCTGAAGGTTAAGCGTAGACCGTCTGAAGAATACCAGGGGGCTTCACCGGTAACGCGTTCAAGTATCTCGCTTTCCGGCGCCAGATACAGCGCCACGCCGGAAGAATGCGAAAAGCGTTCCAGTTTTTCTTTATCGTCGTCGCTCAGCGCCGCGGTGTGGCGCAGCACCATCAACGGGCCGTTGTCAGCGCCCACCAGCTCCACATGTCCGAGCTGACGTTGCCCCTTCAGGCTACTCAGGCATTCACGCACCGCCGGCAGCAGCGACTCAAGAGCGGGCACCAAAACGGGGCATTGCACCACATCGATAATATCGTTCGAATTCGCCTTGCGAAAACCCATCTGCAACTGTTGGGTCTTCGGCTGATAATTCAAGCTCAGACGCGCACGGCGGCGGTATCCCCAGGCGTCACCGGCGATAACCTCATCAACCTCATGCTTCATTAAACGATTAAGCGCCGCGCGCTTGCTGCGCTGTTGTAGTGCAACCGCAGCATGCTGCTGCTGGCAGCCGCCACAGACGCCAAAGTGCGGGCAGCGCGGCAAAACGCGCTCCGGGCTGTCGTTCAGACGACGTTTGACCTGGCCGCGCGCATACTGTTTTTTATCTTCCGTGAGGGTAATTTCAGCCCGTTCTTCTGGAAGTAAGCCATTGATGAATAATGCTTTACCGTTGTGGCGCGCCACACCTTGCCCAAAGGGATCAAGATCGCTGACTGTCACGGTTATGATCTGACGCGTCGTCACGCGCCGTTTTGCAGAGTAGAATTGCGCCATCGTAGAGATTTTTCTCAATCAAATATATTGCCCTGATTCTCCCACAACGGACCTCCATGACCAACTACAGCCTGCGTGCAAGAATGATGATTTTGATCCTGGCGCCGACCGTACTTATCGGTTTACTGCTCAGCATCTTCTTCGTCGTACACCGCTATAACGACCTGCAGCGTCAACTGGAAGACGCCGGCGCGAGTATTATCGAGCCGCTTGCCGTCTCCAGTGAATACGGTATGAACTTACAAAACCGTGAATCGATCGGTCAGTTGATAAGCGTACTTCACCGCCGCCATTCCGATATCGTGCGGGCCATTTCAGTTTATGATGAACACAACAAGCTGTTTGTCACCTCGAACTATCAGTTGGACCCCGGCGAGCTTCAGCTGCCGCGCGGTATGCCTTTCCCGCGAAGGCTAAGCGTGACGCGCCACGGCGATATCATGATTCTGCGAACGCCGATTATTTCCGAGCACTACTCGCCGGATGAGTCGCCGCAGTCAGATGCGAAAACCCCGGTCAATATGCTGGGCTACGTCGCGCTGGAGCTGGACCTCAAATCCGTGCGTCTCCAGCAGTACAAAGAGATCTTCATCTCCAGCGTGATGATGTTGTTCTGTATCGGCATTGCGTTAATCTTCGGCTGGCGATTGATGCAGGACGTGACCGGGCCGATTCGCAACATGGTGAATACCGTTGACCGTATCCGTCGTGGGCAGCTCGACAGCCGCGTTGAAGGCTTTATGCTCGGCGAACTGGATATGCTGAAAAACGGCATCAACTCGATGGCCATGTCGCTGGCGGCCTACCATGAGGAGATGCAGCACAACGTCGACCAGGCCACCTCGGACCTGCGCGAAACGCTGGAGCAGATGGAGATTCAGAACGTCGAGCTGGATCTGGCCAAGAAACGCGCCCAGGAAGCGGCGCGCATCAAGTCTGAATTCCTGGCGAACATGTCGCATGAGCTGCGCACGCCGCTGAACGGCGTGATTGGCTTTACTCGCCTGACGCTCAAAACCGAGCTGAACCCGACCCAGCGCGATCACCTCAATACCATTGAACGATCGGCCAACAACCTGCTGGCGATCATCAACGACGTGCTGGACTTCTCGAAGCTCGAGGCCGGTAAACTGCTGCTGGAAAGCATCCCGTTCCCGCTGCGCAATTCGCTGGATGAAGTGGTCACGCTGCTGGCGCACTCGGCGCACGATAAAGGTCTGGAGCTGACGCTAAACATTAAAAATGACGTGCCGGACAACGTCATCGGCGATCCGCTGCGTCTTCAGCAGGTGATCACCAACCTGGTCGGCAACGCCATCAAGTTCACCGAGAACGGCAATATTGACGTACTGGTCGAACAGCGCGCCGTCAGCAATAACAAAGTGCAGATTGAAGTCCAAATCCGCGATACCGGCATCGGCATTCCGGAGCGCGATCAATCGCGGCTGTTCCAGGCCTTCCGCCAGGCCGATGCCAGCATCTCCCGCCGCCACGGCGGCACCGGGCTGGGGCTGGTTATCACCCAGAAGCTGGTGCGCGAGATGGGCGGTGATATCTCCTTCCACAGCCAGCCAAACCGCGGTTCGACCTTCTGGTTTAACATCAATCTCGATCTCAATCCGAACGTGATCGCCGACGGGCCCGATACCCGCAGCCTGGCAGGCAAACGTATCGCCTACGTCGAGGCTAACGCCGCCGCCGCGCAGGCGACGCTGGATATTCTGGCCTCAACGCCGCTGGAGGTGGTGTACGCGGTGAGCATTGCCGCCCTGCCCGCCGAGTTCTACGATATTCTGCTGGTTGCCGTACCCGTGTCGGTACGCGACCTCGCAATCCACCGCGATAAGCTGAACGCCGCGCTGGGGATGACCGATCATCTGGTGCTGGCGCTACCGTGCCACGCACAGGTCGACGCTGAGTCGCTTAAACAGAACGGTGCGGCGGCCTGCCTGCTGAAACCGCTGACCTCAACCCGCCTGCTGCCGGTGCTGCTGGAGTTCAACCACGTCACGTCGTCAACGATAGCGCTGCCAACCAGCGAACATCGCCTGCCAATGACGGTGATGGCCGTAGACGATAACCCGGCGAACCTGAAGCTCATCGGCGCGCTGCTTGACGATCAGGTGCAGCACGTCGAGCTGTGTGAAAGCGGTCAGCAGGCGGTTGAGTGCGCCAGACAGATGAAGTTCGATCTGATTCTGATGGATATTCAGATGCCGGATATCGACGGTATTCGCGCCTGTGAGCTGATTCGCCAGCTTCCGCACCAGCAGCAGACGCCGGTGATTGCCGTCACCGCCCACGCGCTGGCTGGGCAAAAAGAGAAGCTCATGGCCGCCGGCATGAATGACTATCTGGCCAAACCGATTGAAGAAAACCGGCTGCACGACCTGCTGCTACGCTACAAACCCGGCCTGAACACTCCGCCGCGCCCGCTGCAAATGGAGCCGATAGAACCGCCGGTGGATCTTAACGCCACGCTGGACTGGCAGCTGGCGCTGCGTCAGGCAGCCTACAAGCCAGACCTGGCGCGCGAAATGCTGCACATGCTGATCACCTTCCTGCCGGAAGTCCGTAACAAAGTTGAGGAACAGCTGGTCGGTGAAGAGCCGGAAAATCTGGTCGATACCATTCATAAACTGCACGGCAGCTGCGGCTATAGCGGCGTGCCGCGTCTGAAGCATCTGTGTTATCTGATTGAAAGCCAGCTGCGCGGCGGCACCCCGGCAGAGGAGCTGGAGCCTGAACTGCTGGAGCTGCTTGATGAAATGGATAACGTCACGCGCGAAACAAAGAAAATGCTGGGTTAGCGCAAACAGGGCGGCCTGATAAGCACCGCGCCATCAGGCCGCCCGGCGCACATTGCCGGATGGCGGCGTTGCCTTATCCAGCCTACAGAGACTGCCCAATCTTGATGACTGCGGCAATATTCCTCGCCGCCATCCGTACGTTTGCTCCCGCTTCCGCCAGCGCGTCGTCCAGCGAACAAATGCGATACAGCGCGCTAAACACGGCATCAAGACCATGCTGATGTACCACGCCAACGTCTGCCGTCAGGCTGCCCGCAATACCAATCACCGGGATCCGGTGGCGCTTAGCCACCCGCGCAACCCCCACAGGGACTTTGCCGTGGATGGTCTGGCTGTCGATACGCCCTTCACCGGTAATGACCAGATCCGCATCCGCCAGCAGCGCATCAAGGTGCAGCGCTTCGGTGACAATATCAATCCCCGGACGCAGCTGTGCGCCGCAAAAAGCGTACAGCGCGGCGCCCATTCCCCCCGCGGCACCACCGCCTTCCAGAGTCAGCACGTCGAGCCCTAAGTCGTCGGCAATATGCCGGGCATAATGTGCCAGCGCGTGGTCAAGCTGGGCGACCATCTCCGGCGTGGCGCCCTTCTGTGGGCCAAAGATGGCCGATGCGCCTTCTTCACCAATCAGCGGGTTCGTCACATCACAGGCTACGTCAATCCGACAGCGCGCCAGGCGTTTATCCAGCCCGCTGATATCGATTTTCGCTAACGTCGCCAGCGCCGCGCCGCCGGGGGCGAGCGGCTGACCGTCGGCGGTCAACAGTTTCGCCCCCAGCGCCTGAACCATGCCAGCGCCACCGTCATTGGTCGCGCTACCGCCGATGCCGATAATGATCCACGTCACGCCAAGATCCAGCGCATGGCGGATCAGCTCACCGGTTCCCCATGAGGTGGTCTTAAGCGGATTACGTGCTGCGGGCGGAAGCAGCGCCAGCCCGCTGGCGGCGGCCATCTCGATAAATGCACAGCGCTCATCGCCGGAGATACCGTAAAAGCCCGCCACCGGCTCGCCAAGCGGGCCGGTCACCGTCACCTGCACCACGCGGCCTTGGGTGGCAGCCACCATCGCTTCCACCGTGCCTTCACCGCCGTCGGCAACCGGCACCTTGATATACTCGGCATCGGGGTATATCGCCCGAAATCCGTCCTCAATGGCGCTGGCCACCTCAAGGGCGCTCAGGCTTTCCTTGTACGAATCAGGGGCAATCACAATCTTCATAAGCAGTCCTTGTACGAAGTAGCGGCTGTAAGCTTAGCGCACCATGCAGGGACGTTTATTATCAAACGTCCAGTTTGGGATCAGATACTGCATGCCTATCGCATCGTCGCGAGCCCCCAGGCCGTGCTTTTGGTACAGCGCGTTGGCCTGCATCACCCGGTCCATGTCCAGCTCAACGCCCAGCCCTGGCTTATCGGGCACCTGCACTTTGCCGCCCGCAATGACCAGCGGCTGTTTCGTCAGACGCTGGTTGCCCTCTTGCCAGATCCAGTGAGTATCAATGGCGGTAATGTTTCCCGGCGCAGCGGCGGCCACGTGGGTGAACATCGCCAGAGAAATATCAAAGTGGTTGTTTGAGTGAGAACCCCAGGTAAGACCAAACTCATGGCACAGCTGCGCCACGCGCACCGAGCCCTGCATCGTCCAGAAGTGCGGGTCCGCCAGCGGGATATCGACCGACTGAAGTGCCAGCGTGTGCCCCATCTGCCGCCAGTCGGTGGCAATCATATTGGTGGCGGTCGGCAGGCCGGTTGCCCGACGGAACTCGGCCATCACCTCACGGCCGGAAAAACCCTGTTCAGCGCCGCACGGATCTTCCGCATACGCCAGCGTCCCCTTCAGATATTTGCCGATCCGAATCGCTTCATCCAGCGACCACGCGCCGTTCGGATCCAGCGTCACGCGCGCCTGCGGGAAACGCTTGGCCAGCGCCACGATAGACTCGGCCTCTTCCTCCCCGGCCATTACGCCACCCTTCAGCTTGAAGTCATTGAAACCGTATTTTTCATAGGCCGCTTCCGCCAGGCGCACCACCGCATCGGGAGTCATCGCCTCCTCATGACGCAGCCGGTACCACGCGCAGTCGTCGTCAGGTTGGCTCTGGTACGGCAGCGGCGTTGCCTTACGATCGCCGATAAAGAACAGGTAGCCCAACATCTGCACTTCGCTACGCTGCTGCCCGTCGCCCAATAGCGTCGCGACGTTCACGCCCAGATGCTGCCCAAGGAGGTCCAGCATGGCCGCTTCAATAGCGGTCACAACGTGGATCGTGGTGCGTAAATCAAAGGTTTGCAGGCCCCGACCGCTGGCATCACGGTCAGCAAAAACGGCGCGCACGCGGTTAAGGACGTTTTTGTATTCCCCGAGCGTCTTCCCGACCACCAGCGGCACGGCCTCTTCCAGCGTGGAGCGAATCTTCTCGCCGCCGGGAATTTCCCCCACGCCCGTATGCCCTGCGTTATCCTGAATAATCACAATATTGCGGGTAAAGAACGGCGCATGGGCGCCGCTCAGGTTCATCAGCATGCTGTCATGCCCGGCTACCGGAATGACCTGCATGGCCGTTACCACGGGCGTGGAAGAGTGAATCGTCATGGTTAAATCCTTGTCTACTGAAATGACGGCCGAAAGCAGGACATCGTCCGGCCCGACGCGTCGGAGCGAGAAATCTCGCGATCGTCAAAATGATGCTAAACGCAGTATAGGAACAGGCGAGCGACAGCTCATCGTGCATATGCACAATATTAGAGGGGAAATTTCTTCAATAGTGTGGCCGATCAACAAATAGCAACCGGTACGACGCCGTCGTACCGGTGTGGAAAGGAGAAAGGGCTATTTCAACAGCGCCGCCCACTGCGTGACCCACGGATTAGAGACGCTTTCCGGCTCCGGGTCTTCCGAGGCATCAATCATCAACATCTCGCCAATGCGCTGCGCGCCCTGCTCCTGCAACAGCGCGTCGAATCGCTTGCCGCCGCCGCAGAAGTTCGCATAGGTGCTATCGCCGAGGGCGATAATGCCGTAACGCAAATGAGGCTGGTACATATCCTGGAGATCGTTAAACAACGGCACGATACTGTCAGGCAGATCGCCCTGGCCGGTCGTCGACGTGACGACCAGCGCATATTTCCCGGTGTAGCTTTCCCAATCCGCGACCGTCGGATCTTCAAAGACCGCCGCCTGATGGCCCAGCCCTTCGAGAATCGTCTGCGCTTCTTCCGCCACCAACAGCGAATTGCCGTACATGGTGCCGACAAAAATCCCTACTTCAGCCATGATTTAACTCCCTGTTTACTTCTGGATAGCTTCATCCTGACCGCAGTCGGCAACAAACTCAACCCTTTCATTATCGGGGAGAAGCCCGCGCCAGCCGAAATGTGATAAAGCCTGCATCCAGACCTCGTCCAGCCCGGCGCGAAGGGTCAGCGGCTCGCCGGTGAACGGGTGCGTCAACGACAGCTGGCTGGCGTGCAGCATCAGGCGGTGACAGCCGAAGTGTTCAGCGGCGCTGCGATTCTGGCGCAGATCGCCGTGCTTGCTGTCGCCAATGATCGGGTGACGCAGGTGCGCCAGGTGACGGCGTAGCTGATGCTTACGGCCGGTCTGCGGGTCCAGCTCGACCAGCCCATAGCGGGTCGTTGGGTAGCGGCCGGTCGCGACCGGCATTTCCACCGTTGCCATACCGCGATAGTGCGTCACCGCAGGCTGCGGGTCTTTATTCTCGCGGGCAAACTTATCGGCGATTTTATCCAGCTCTTCTACCAGCGGGTAGTCCAGCGTCGCCTCATCGGTCAGCCAGCCGCGCACGATAGCGTGATAGCGCTTGCGAATTTGGTGCTGCTCAAACTGCTGGGACAGCAAACGCCCGGCTTCGCTGGAGAGCCCCATCAGCAATACGCCGGAGGTTGGGCGATCGAGGCGATGGGCGGTAAAGACGTGCTGGCCAATCTGGTCGCGTACCGTCTGCATCACCACCACCTTCTCGTCGCGATCGAGCCAGCTACGGTGCACCAGCCAGCCGGACGGTTTATTGACCGCCACCAGCCATTCATCCTGGTAGATAATTTCCAGCATCAGTGAGGGTCACTCGTAAAGAAGGCATCCAGCTGTTCAAGCGGCGGCAGAATGATGGCGCGCAGCGGGTGCGCGGCGTCAAGCGCCATCTCGTAGTAAGGCGCGATGGCGAAATCTTTTGGCAGCGGCATTCCGCTGTCCCGCAGCTGATGCATACGTGGAATCAACACCCATTGCAGCCACTCAAGCGGCTCCAGGGTATCCATGCAGAACGGCTGGTCGCTGGCAAAGGCGCTTTCGTGCGGCGCATCATCCTGCCAGTGCTGATGCTGGCGAAGCAGCGTTTCAATAAGCAGGAGTTGGTCGCGAAGGCTATCGTGGCGTGTCATGGAAAACCTCTGAGGAAACAAAATCGCGCGCAGGATACCACTAGTTGGTGGGAAACAAAAAAAAGGGAGCACTGTAAAAACAGTGCTCCCGGTTCGTTTCGCAGCAATCCAGCTACTTTTAGTGCTCCCTGCTCATCCGTGACAACTTTTCCTGTGGTCTCCTGACCAGTTCATCCTTAAACGGTTGCTTCCTGCATCACACCACCCCGATGTGATTTCACCCAATCCTTGAGTGTGTCCCGATCTTCCTGATCCACCAGATATCCTGTCTGGCTCTCATTCTCCGTCCTGGAGGTGTCCTTTAACGCGCTCCTGCGCTATCCTCTTGCTTCTTCCTGAAGCCTTTCCTTGAATCACCTTCCCGGTGTGTCCTATGAAGCGTCATCATCCTGATGTTCACTTCATTGTGCGACTCCCTGTCGACGTAGATAGAATCCGCTATTTCCCTTCGTCTTACAAGCGTCTTACAGGCAAATCCTTAAGGCTTACAGACGTAAAAATTGCCTGACGAAACTAATAACATGTTGAAATAAAAACGAATTACTAAAATGATGGGATAAGTGTCTTACTGATATTCTGGCGATCTCTCACAGAGCGTGTAAGAGATCTCTCACAAAGGGATGGGGACATTTTCCTACAGAATTGGCTCAAGTTGAGTCAGAAAGCTCGCAAGAGAGGAGGCAAGAGGCAGGCGATTGCGCGTTCCGAGCGTCTCTTTAACCACTTCACCGGTCACGTTGCAGACGGAAATCACGTCGAGCTCGCTGTCCAGCGTGGCAATAAATAGCGTCGGCGAAAGCTTCAGGCGCTTTTGCGTGACCAGGTGACCAATCAGGTTTTCCTGCACGCGCCGAAAGTCTTCGGGGCTCCACACCTGCAGCAGCATCAGGGGTTCCCCCATGAAAAGCGCTTGCATATCACCCGCATACTGAGTGGTATAATATGTGTGAATGGGTTGTTGTACCACAATATCCATAGCCCGTTCAACGCCATTTACATTCTGCTCGCCGTCAAACGCCTGCGGCTGCCAGTACACCGCCTCGCCGGTGGTAGACACCTGACACGGTGAGGGAATACCGTACAGCTCTTCGCTGCGCGGCAGGCTGCCATAGGTGCGCTGCCAGGCATCGCAATAGCGTTGGGTAAATGCGTGTAATGCGTCTGCGGTCTGCTGATCCACGAATTTCTCTCTTCAGGTTAGCCAGGGTACACTTAAAACCATAGTGTACCTGCTTTATAACGGTGAAACATGTCTTCTTATGATAACCATCAGGCGCTTGCCGGCCTGACGCTCGGTAAAACCACAGATTACCGTGATACCTACGACGCCACCCTGCTGCAGGGCGTCCCGCGTAGCCTGAACCGCGATCCGCTGGGGCTGCATGGCGATTCCCTGCCGTTTCATGGCGCGGACATCTGGACGTTGTACGAACTCTCCTGGCTCAATGCCAAAGGCTTGCCGCAGGTGGCCGTCGGCCACGTTGAGCTCAGCCATGAGACGGAGAATCTGGTCGAATCGAAAAGCTTTAAACTCTATTTGAACAGCTTTAACCAAACGCGTTTTGCCTGCTGGCAGGACGTGCAGGAAACGCTGGAGCGCGATCTGAGCGCCTGCGCGCAGGGTAAAGTCACCGTAGCCCTGTACCGCCTCGACGAAATCGAAGGTCAGCCTATCGCCCATTTCCACGGCAGCTGCATTGACGATCAGGATATTGAGATTGATAGCTACCAGTTTAACGCCGACTACCTCGACGGCGCCGCCGGTGAAAAGGTGGTGGAAGAAACGCTGGTCAGCCATCTGCTGAAATCAAACTGTCTGATTACCCATCAGCCAGACTGGGGCTCGGTGCAAATTCAGTATCGTGGCCCCAAAATCGACCGCGAAAAGCTGCTGCGCTATCTGGTCTCTTTCCGTCACCATAATGAATTCCACGAGCAGTGCGTCGAGCGTATCTTCAACGATATTCTCCGCTTCTGCGCGCCGGAAAGCCTGAGCGTTTATGCCCGCTACACCCGTCGCGGCGGGCTGGATATCAACCCATGGCGCTCAAATGCGGAATTCGTGCCGGCTATTGGCCGCCTGGTACGTCAGTAACGTGAACAATGTCTCAATGTGTTGCACATTGTTCCGCATCTAAGGTTGTCGTTCCCGCGCCAGCAAGGCTATTGTAATCACTAAGGAAGACGATTTTCGTCCCGTTAAGGAGTTCACTTGATTACACATATTAGCCCGCTTGGCGCAATGGATATGTTGTCGCAGCTGGAAGTCGACATGCTTAAACGCACGGCCAGCACCGACCTGTATCAATTGTTTCGCAACTGCTCATTGGCCGTACTGAACTCAGGCAGCCTGACCGATAACAGTAAAGAACTGCTGTCCCGCTTCGAAAGCTTTGACATCAACGTACTGCGCCGCGAACGCGGCGTGAAGCTGGAGCTTATTAATCCGCCGGAAGAGGCGTTCGTTGACGGGCGTATTATCCGCTCACTGCAGGCCAACCTGTTTGCGGTGCTGCGCGATATTCTGTTCGTCTACGGGCAGATCCATAACACCGTGCGTTTCCCGAATCTGGATCTGGAAAGCTCAACCCATATTACCAACCTGGTGTTCTCCATCCTGCGTAACGCGCGTGCGCTGCACGTCGGCGAAGCGCCAAGCATGGTGGTGTGCTGGGGCGGCCACTCTATCAATGAAAACGAGTACCTGTACGCGCGCCGCGTAGGTAACCAGCTTGGCCTGCGCGAGCTGAACATCTGCACCGGCTGTGGGCCAGGCGCAATGGAAGCGCCGATGAAAGGCGCCGCGGTCGGCCATGCGCAGCAGCGCTACAAAGAAGGCCGCTTTATCGGTATGACCGAACCGTCCATCATTGCCGCCGAGCCGCCTAACCCGCTGGTTAACGAGCTGATCATCATGCCCGATATCGAAAAACGCCTTGAGGCGTTTGTCCGTATCGCCCACGGCATCATTATCTTCCCGGGCGGCGTGGGAACGGCGGAAGAGCTGCTGTATCTGCTGGGTATTCTGATGAACCCGGCAAACAAAGACCAGGTGCTGCCGCTGATCCTGACCGGCCCGAAAGAGAGCGCTGACTACTTCCGCGTGCTCGACGAGTTCGTCGTGCACACGCTGGGTGAAGGCGCGCGTCGCCACTATAAGATCATCATCGACGATGAAGTCGAAGTGGCGCGTCAGATGAAAAAAGCGATGCCGCTGGTCAAAGAAAACCGCCGCGACACCGGCGATGCCTACAGCTTCAACTGGTCAATGCGCATTGCGCCCGATCTACAGATGCCGTTTGAGCCGTCGCACGAGAATATGGCTAACCTCAAGCTCTATCCGGACCAGCCGGTGGAAGTGCTGGCCGCCGACCTGCGCCGCGCCTTCTCTGGCATCGTTGCCGGAAACGTGAAGGAGGTGGGCATTCGGGCAATTGAAGAGTTCGGGCCGTACAAAATTCATGGCGATAAAGAAATGATGCGCCGTATGGACGAACTGCTACAGGGTTTTGTGGCGCAGCACCGTATGAAGCTTCCCGGCTCTGCCTATATTCCTTGCTACGAAATCTGCGCCTGACCGTCAGCCACAGCGCATTTCACTTCTCACCGGCGGATTTTCCGCCGGTTTTTTTTTCGCTAAAACATCGCTAAAACTGTGTTACAGCTCTCATGCCAATCGTTTGCGTGCAAATGCCAACCGCATTTTATTAGCAATAATTATGATTGGGCGCTAAAAAACGCCATTTTCATCATTTTTATCAGCAAAAACATCGTATTTACCCCTCTCCCCATTTACCACACATACTGCCAATGCTAGCCTTCGCGCCCATAAATATCCGCTTAAAGAGTTATCACAGGAAAATTACCTGCCATATCCCGCACTAAAAGTGGATTATTACATTTGAGATCATGATCACTGATACATTCACCAGTTAAATGTACATTTGCGCTCGTCAAAACGGCGTTGGGTAAAAATCACAAAAACACCGACACTTATAAAATTTAATATTACTTTTATCTTTTTTTTCACTTTATTTGACTAAAAAATTAGCATTTTTCCTTCCTCCAGGAGATACAGATGGAAAACACTCAAACCAGCACTATCGTCACAGCAGAATCTGCTAGCGGATGGCGCAAAACAGATACAATGTGGATGCTGGGTCTTTACGGCACCGCAATCGGTGCAGGCGTACTGTTCCTGCCAATCAACGCCGGCGTAGGCGGTATGATTCCGCTGATCATCATGGCAATCCTCGCCTTCCCAATGACCTTCTTCGCACACCGCGGCCTGACCCGCTTCGTGCTCTCCGGTAAAAATCCGGGTGAAGACATTACGGAAGTGGTTGAAGAACACTTCGGTGTCGGCGCAGGTAAACTGATTACCCTGCTCTACTTCTTCGCCATCTACCCTATCCTGCTGGTTTACAGCGTGGCTATCACCAACACCGTTGAGAGCTTCCTGGCTCACCAGCTGCACATGACGCCGCCGCCGCGCGCTATCCTGTCGCTGATTCTGATCGTCGGTATGATGACTATCGTTCGCTTCGGTGAGCAGATGATCGTTAAAGCGATGAGCATCCTGGTGTTCCCGTTCGTTGCGGCACTGATGGTGCTGGCTCTGTACCTGATTCCTCAGTGGAGCGGTGCGGCGCTGGAAACGCTGTCCTTTAGCAGCGCAGCTTCAACCGGTAACGGTCTGTGGATGACCCTGTGGCTGGCAATTCCGGTCATGGTGTTCTCCTTTAACCACTCACCGATCATCTCCTCCTTCGCGGTCGCGAAGCGTGAAGAGTACGGCCAGGGCGCAGAGAAAAAATGCTCCTCTATCCTGGCACGTGCCCACATCATGATGGTGCTGACCGTAATGTTCTTCGTCTTCAGCTGCGTACTGAGCCTGTCCCCGGCGGACCTGGCGGCGGCAAAAGAGCAGAACATCTCCATTCTGTCTTACCTGGCGAACCACTTTAACGCACCGGTTATCGCCTGGATGGCGCCGATCATCGCGATTATCGCTATCACCAAATCTTTCCTGGGCCACTATCTGGGCGCTCGTGAAGGTTTCAACGGGATGGTTATCAAGTCTCTGCGTAGCAAAGGCAAATCCATCGAAATCAACAAGCTGAACAAAATCACTGCGCTGTTCATGCTGGTCACCACCTGGATTGTGGCAACCCTGAACCCGAGCATCCTGGGTATGATTGAAACCCTGGGCGGCCCAATCATCGCGATGATTCTGTTCCTGATGCCGATGTATGCGATTCAGAAAGTACCGGCAATGCGTAAATATAGCGGTCACATCAGCAACGTCTTCGTTGTCCTGATGGGTCTGATTGCTATCTCCGCCATTTCCTACTCTCTGTTTAGTTAATCCCCCTGCGCCGCCTCTCGGGGCGGCGCACCTCGATACACAATGGACGCCTCATGATTAGCGTATTCGATATTTTCAAAATCGGCATTGGTCCTTCCAGCTCGCACACCGTCGGGCCAATGAAAGCAGGCAAACAATTCACGGACGACTTGATTGCGCGTGGGATCCTGACTGATATCACTCGCGTGGTCGTCGATGTTTACGGTTCACTTTCTCTGACCGGTAAAGGTCACCATACGGATATCGCCATTATTATGGGTCTGGCAGGAAATCTGCCGGATACGGTTGATATCGACGCCATTCCGGCGTTTATTCAGGACGTGAATACTCACGGCCGACTGATGCTGGCTAACGGCCAACACGAAGTGGAGTTCCCGGTTGACCAGTGCATGAACTTCCATGCGGACAATCTCTCTCTGCACGAAAACGGCATGCGCATTACCGCACTGGCGGGCGACAAAGCCGTGTACAGCAAAACCTACTACTCCATCGGCGGCGGTTTTATCGTCGACGAAGAACACTTTGGCCAGCAGTCCGAAGCGCCGGTCGCGGTGCCATACCCGTACAGCAGCGCCGCCGACCTGCAGCGTCACTGCAGCGAAACCGGCCTGTCGCTGTCCGGCCTGATGATGCAGAACGAACTCGCGCTGCACAGCAAAGAAGAGCTGGAAAAGCACTTCGCCGACGTCTGGGCAGTGATGAAGGGCGGCATCGAGCACGGCACCACCACCGAAGGCGTTCTGCCGGGTAAACTGCGCGTTCCGCGCCGCGCCGCCGCGCTGCGCCGCATGCTGGTCAGCCAGGATAAAATCAGCAGCGACCCGATGGCGGTGGTTGACTGGATTAACATGTTCGCGCTGGCGGTCAACGAAGAGAACGCTGCCGGTGGCCGCGTGGTCACCGCACCAACTAACGGCGCCTGCGGGATTGTCCCGGCGGTTCTGGCCTACTACGACAAGTTTATCCGCGAAGTGAATGCTAACTCGCTGGCACGCTATATGCTGGTTGCCAGCGCCATTGGTTCACTTTACAAGATGAATGCGTCCATCTCTGGTGCCGAAGTCGGCTGCCAGGGCGAAGTCGGCGTCGCCTGCTCCATGGCGGCCGCGGGTCTGGCCGAACTTCTGGGTGCCAGCCCGGCCCAGGTGTGCATTGCTGCGGAAATCGGCATGGAACACAACCTTGGCCTGACCTGTGACCCGGTAGCCGGTCAGGTACAGGTGCCGTGCATTGAGCGTAACGCCATTGCATCGGTGAAAGCGGTCAACGCCGCGCGTATGGCTCTGCGCCGTACCAGCGAGCCGCGCGTGTGCCTCGATAAAGTGATCGAGACCATGTACGAAACCGGCAAAGACATGAACGCGAAATACCGTGAAACTTCTCGCGGTGGCCTGGCAATGAAAGTGGTTGCCTGCGACTAACGTTTGTTCGCCACAGAGGCCTCGTTTTGCGAGGCCTCTTCCCGTTTTACCCCCCACCAATAGCCTCTCCTGCCCTTGAATGTTACCCTTAGCGCCCTGTCTGTTAGGGAGAACGCCCGTGGCCGTCCATTTGCTTATCGTTGACGCACTCAACTTAATTCGCCGTATTCATGCCGTTCAGGGTTCGCCCTGCGTCACGACCTGTCAGCACGCGCTGGACCAGCTGATTGCGCACAGCCAGCCCACTCATGCGGTGGCGGTATTTGACGATGAGGCCCGCAGCAGCGGCTGGCGGCACCAGCGCCTGCCGGATTACAAAGCCGGGCGCCCGCCAATGCCGGAAGATCTCCACGCCGAGATGCCCGCCCTGCGTGCCGCCTTTGAGCTGCGCGGCGTGCGCTGCTGGGAGTCGAGCGGCAACGAAGCCGACGATTTAGCGGCAACGCTGGCGGTTAAGGTCGCCGGTTCAGGGCATCAGGCCACTATCGTGTCGACCGATAAAGGCTACTGTCAGCTGCTCTCCCCGACGCTGCGCATCCGCGATTATTTCCAGAAGCGCTGGCTGGATGTCCCGTTTATCGAAAAGGAGTTTGGCGTCCAGCCGCAGCAGCTACCGGACTATTGGGGATTAGCCGGTATTAGCAGTTCGAAAGTCCCGGGCGTCGCCGGTATTGGTCCGAAAAGCGCCACGCAGCTGTTGACGCAGTTCCCTACCCTGGAGGCGCTGTATGCGCATCTCGATGAAGTGCCAGAGAAGTGGCGTAAGAAGTTGGTAGAGCACCAGGAAATGGCGTTTTTATGCCGCGATATCGCGCGGCTACACACGGATTTGCACATTGATGGCAATTTGCAGCAGCTGCGGCTGGCGCGTTAGTGGCGTTGCCGGATGACGGCGTGAACGCCTTATCCGGCCTACAGGATGGTGTAGCATGTAGGCCGGATAAGCGCAGCATCATCCGGCAGAATCACCATGCCGCCTGATACAACCCGACGATATCCGCAATACTCGCCTCGCGGGGGTTCCCTCCCGTACAGACATCGTCAAAGGCGGCTTGCGCCAGCGCCGGAATATCCTCTTTACGCACCCCAACATCGCGTAAATACAGCGGGATCCCAACATCGCGGTTAAGCGCAAATACCGCATCAACGGCAGCATTACGCGCCTGCGCCAGGTTCAGCGATTCAACCTTCTCCCCCATCGCTCGCGCAATATCACGAAACTTCTCGCCGGTATGCTCGGCGTTATAGCGCATGACATGGGGGAGCAAAATAGCATTGGCCACACCGTGCGGCGTGTTGTAGAAAGCCCCCAGCGGATGAGCCATCCCGTGAACCAGCCCCAGACCCACGTTGGAAAACCCCATTCCGGCTACGTACTGCCCCAGCGCCATCGTTTCCCCGGCGCTGCGTTCACCGGCAACAGAGCCCCGTAGCGCGCCCGCAATCATCTCGATGGCTTTAATATGCAGTGCATCGGTTAACGCCCACGCGCCGCGGGTGATATACCCCTCAATGGCATGCGTCAACGCATCAACGCCGGTTGCTGCCTTCAGCGCTGGCGGCATGCCGTCCATCATATCGGCATCAATAAACGCAACCTGCGGAATATCGTGCGGATCGACACAGACAAATTTCCGCCGTTTCTCCTCATCGGTGATGACGTAGTTAATGGTCACTTCCGCCGCCGTGCCTGCCGTCGTTGGAATGGCCATCACCGGAACGCTGGGCTGACGCGTTGGTGACAATCCTTCAAGGCTGCGAACATCCGCAAACTCCGGGTTATTGCTGATGATACCGATGGCTTTACAGGTGTCCTGAGGTGAGCCCCCGCCAATCGCAACCAGATAATCAGCCCCACTCTGTTCAAAGGCCTTCAGCCCCTCCTTTACGACGCGGATCGTCGGGTTAGGGATCACGCCATCGTATATTTCCCACGCCAGCCCCGCTGCCGTCATTTTGCCCGTCACATTTGCCACCACGCCGCATTCCACCAGCGTTTTGTCAGTGACAATCAATGCCTTATGATAGCCGCGACGCGCCACCTCATCGGTTAACGCCGCTACCGCGCCACGACCAAACCAGGCCGTTTCGTTCAAAATCATTCTGTTTGCCATTGCCCTTCTCCTGTTCGCGCGCCACGATCACTCTTCAATACGCAAGCCATAGGTTTTGAATTTTTCCAGCACAATGGCGATGGCTTCATCATCCAGCACCGGCACCGGATCGGTAATAGCCAGCGTGCTGAGGTAAAGCTGAGCCAGAACCTCAACCTCATGGGCCAGCCACAGCGCTTTTTCCAGATTCTCTTCGCAGGCGATCAGGCCATGATGCTGCAATAGCGTCGCTTTGCGATTTTTAAGCGCAACGGCCACATACTCGGACAGTTCACGCGTGCCAAACGTGGCATACGGCGCACAGGGAATAGAATTCCCCCCGGCAGCCGCAATCATGTAATGGATGGCCGGGATAGGACGGTTGAGGATAGAAACGGCGGTACAGTGCACCGCATGGTTATGGACCACCGCATGGGCATCCGGGCGCGTCTGATAGGCGGCCATATGAAAACGCCATTCGCTGGAGGGCAGTTTTCCCTGTTCATGCTGACCGTTGGCATCAATGTAAACAATGTGCGACTCGGTCAATTTTTCATAGGGAATTCCCGTTGGCGTAATCAGCATACCGCCCTGATAGCGGACGCTAACGTTGCCAGCCGTACCCTGATTCAACCCCAGGCGAGTCATTTCCAGGCAGGTATCAATAATCTGCCGTGCCAGTTTATTTCGTTCCATTTATTACCTCTCTTGATGATTCAAACCACCAACAGAACAATCATATTTATTCTGTTGCACTAACCGTGAATTTGTTCACCATCATCATATTGAAAAGCACCAATGGAATTTTCATGGCTTTATTTTGTGACCCCCATCAATTAACACCGTTAAAACCAGCCATTATTGACATAACATCAGCCATGTGAAATGACCGCAATTAATAATATTTATCAAAACGGGCATTTTATTTTTCCCGAAGGCAATAAATGCCCGTTTTTTGCGTAATAAAATAAATCGGTCATCCGCCCTGTGGTTTTTAAGATTTATTTTCTCAAACGGGCATTACTTTTAACAAATTAAAGTGACAACTATCACATAAAGACAGTGCAGGTAATGACTCCAACTTAATGATAGTGTTTTATGTTCAGATAATGCCCGATGACCTTGTCATGCAGCTCCACCGATTTTGAGAACGACAGTGACTTCCGTCCCAGCCTTGCCAGATGTTGTCTCAGATTCAGGTTATGTCGCTCAATGCGCTGAGTGTAACGCTTGCTGATAACGTGCAGCTTTCCCTTCAGGCGGGATTCATACAGCGGCCAGCCATCCGTCATCCATACCACGACCTCAAAGGCCGACAGCAGGCTCAGAAGACGCTCCAGTGTGGCCAGAGTGCGTTCACCGAATACGTGCGCCACAACCGTCTTCCGGAGCCTGTCATACGCGTAAAACAGCCAGCGCTGGCGCGATTTAGCCCCGACGTATCCCCACTGTTCGTCCATTTCCGCGCAGACGATGACGTCACTGCCCGGCTGTATGCGCGAGGTTACCGACTGCGGCCTGAGTTTTTTAAATGGCGGAAAATCGTGTTGAGGCCAACGCCCATAATGCGGGCGGTTGCCCGGCATCCAACGCCATTCATGGCCATATCAATGATTTTCTGGTGCGTACCGGGTTGAGAAGCGGTGTAAGTGAACTGCAGTTGCCATGTTTTACGGCAGTGAGAGCAGAGATAGCGCTGATGTCCGGCGGTGCTTTTGCCGTTACGCACCACCCCGTCAGTAGCTGAACAGGAGGGACAGCTGATAGAAACAGAAGCCACTGGAGCACCTCAAAAACACCATCATACACTAAATCAGTAAGTTGGCAGCATCACCGACAGTGCATTATCATTAAATGTGACCATCATCATATTAAACAACCTTTTTTACTCGAAAATGAATTCATGAGTTCACTCCTGGCAACCGTTTTATACCGGCGAGCAAAAAGAACTCTTCAGTTTTTACGGTCTGATAAGCAAGAACGACCACACTCTGACGCTTCTGAACCAATGAGGATGTTATGGGAAACACAACAATACAAACGCAGAGTTTTCGTGCGACTGATGCCGGACAAACTCAGCGCTACATTATTCCATTCGCTCTGCTTTGCTCACTCTTTTTTCTTTGGGCTGTCGCTAACAATCTGAATGACATTTTATTACCCCAGTTTCAGCAAGCCTTTACCCTAACCAATTTTCAAGCGGGGCTAATCCAATCCGCGTTCTATTTTGGCTATTTCGTCATTCCAATCCCGGCAGGGATACTGATGAAAAAACTGAGTTATAAAGCAGGTATTATTACCGGATTGTTCTTATATGCTTTCGGTGCCGCTTTATTCTGGCCTGCTGCTGAAATCATGAACTATACCTTATTCCTGATCGGCCTGTTTATTATTGCCGCTGGATTAGGTTGTCTTGAAACTGCGGCCAATCCATTTGTTACGGTATTAGGCCCGGAAAGCGGCGGTCATTTTCGCCTTAACCTGGCGCAAACATTTAACTCTTTCGGTGCCATTATTGCCGTTGTGTTTGGGCAAAGTCTTATTTTGTCTAACGTGCCACATCAATCTCAGGATGTGCTCGATAAAATGTCGCCCGAGCAGTTGAGCACCTACAAACACAGCCTGGTGTTATCCGTACAAACGCCTTACATGATCATCGTGGCCATTGTGTTACTGGTCGCCCTGCTGATCATGTTGACAAAATTTCCGGCCCTGCAGAGTGACGATCATACCGATACCACGCAGAGTTCATTCTCGGCCTCCCTTTCCCGTCTGGTACGCATTCGCCACTGGCGCTGGGCGGTGTTGGCGCAGTTCTGCTACGTCGGGGCGCAAACCGCCTGCTGGAGCTATTTGATTCGTTACGCTATTGAAGAAATCCCCGGTATGACGCCCGGTTTCGCCGCCAACTACCTGACCGGCACCATGGTGTGCTTCTTTATCGGCCGCTTTACCGGCACCTGGCTTATCAGCCGCATCGCGCCGCACAAAGTCCTGGCAGCCTATGCTCTGCTGGCGATGGTGCTGTGCCTGATATCCGCATTCAGCGGCGGTCATATTGGCCTGCTGGCGCTGACGCTGTGTAGCGCATTCATGTCCATTCAGTACCCAACCATCTTCTCTCTCGGGATCAAGAATCTGGGCCAGGACACAAAATACGGCTCGTCATTCATCGTCATGACCATTATTGGCGGCGGTATCGTCACCCCGGTCATGGGCTTCGTCAGCGATGCCGCAGGCAATATTCCGACAGCAGAGCTGGTTCCAGCGGTGTGCTTTGCCGTCATCTTTATCTTCGCTCGTTTCCGTTCACAAATGGCAACGCGCTGAGCATCTTTCCGAATAACGTGAGGAATCTGTCATGAAAAAAATCAGCTTACCGAAAATTGGTATCCGCCCAGTGATTGATGGTCGTCGCATGGGAGTGCGCGAGTCGCTGGAAGAACAAACCATGAATATGGCCCGCGCCACCGCCGCGCTGCTGACGGAAAAACTCCGCCACGCCTGCGGCGCGCAAATTGAATGCGTGATTGCCGACAGCTGCATTGCCGGAATGGCTGAATCAGCCGCCTGCGAAGAAAAATTCAGCAGCCAGAACGTGGGCGTCACCATTACCGTCACGCCGTGCTGGTGCTACGGCAGTGAAACCATCGATATGGACCCGATGCGTCCGAAGGCCATCTGGGGCTTTAACGGCACCGAACGCCCGGGGGCCGTTTATCTCGCCGCGGCGCTGGCCGCACACAGCCAGAAAGGCATTCCCGCCTTCTCCATTTACGGCCACGACGTGCAGGACGCCGACGATACGTCCATTCCTGCGGATGTCGAAGAAAAGCTGCTGCGCTTTACCCGCGCGGGCTTAGCGGTGGCCACCCTGAAAGGCAAAAGCTACCTCTCCGTCGGTGGCGTATCGATGGGGATTGCGGGTTCCATCGTCGACCATAACTTCTTCGAGTCCTGGCTGGGGATGAAAGTCCAGGCGGTCGACATGACCGAACTGCGTCGTCGCATTGATCAGAAAATTTATGATGAAACCGAGCTGGAAATGGCGCTGGCCTGGGCGGATAAAAACTTCCGCTATGGCGAAGATCAGAATGCCCAACAGTACAAGCGCAACGAAGAGCAAAGCCGCGCGGTGCTTAAAGAAAGTCTGCTGATGGCCATGTGCATCCGCGACATGATGCAGGGTAATGAAAAGCTGGCTGAAAAAGGGCTGGTCGAGGAGTCGCTCGGCTATAACGCCATTGCGGCGGGCTTCCAGGGGCAGCGCCACTGGACCGATCAATACCCGAACGGCGATACCGCCGAAGCGCTGCTCAACAGTTCCTTTGACTGGAACGGGGTGCGTGAACCCTTTGTTGTCGCCACCGAAAACGACAGCCTGAACGGCGTTGCGATGCTGATGGGGCATCAGCTAACCGGCACCGCTCAGGTGTTCGCCGACGTCCGTACCTACTGGTCCCCTGAGGCCGTAGAACGCGTGACCGGGCAAGCGCTTAGCGGGCTGGCCGAACACGGTATCATCCACCTGATTAACTCCGGCTCTGCGGCGCTGGACGGTTCGTGTAAACAGCGCGGCAGCGACGGAAAACCGACGATGAAGCCACACTGGGAAATCAGCCAACAGGAGGCCGATGCTTGCCTGGCCGCCACCGAGTGGTGCCCGGCGATCCACGAATATTTCCGTGGCGGCGGATTCTCTTCCCGTTTCCTGACCGAAGGCGGCGTACCGTTTACCATGACCCGCGTGAATATCATTAAAGGCCTTGGCCCGGTACTGCAAATCGCCGAAGGCTGGAGCGTCGAGCTGCCAAAAGAGATGCACGACCAGCTTGATGCACGCACCAACTCCACCTGGCCAACCACCTGGTTTGCCCCACGGTTAACCGGCAAGGGGCCATTTACCGATGTCTATTCCGTGATGGCTAACTGGGGCGCAAACCACGGCGTACTCACCATCGGTCACGTCGGTGCCGACTTTATTACCCTTGCATCCATGCTGCGTATTCCGGTCTGTATGCATAACGTGGAAGAGTCGGCTATCTATCGCCCTTCCTCCTGGGCCGCGCACGGCATGGACAGCGAAGGCCAGGATTATCGTGCCTGCCAGAACTACGGCCCGCTGTATAAACGTTAATGCGGCTTTGCCCGGTGGCGCAAGCTTACCGGGCCTGCGGGTGTGTGAGCCGTAGGCCGGATAAGCGCAGCGCCATCCGGCGACGTTTATGGAGTTATATATGAAACAAGACGTTATCCTGGTCCTCGACTGCGGTGCTACCAACGTCCGGGTGATTGCCGTCAACCGGCAGGGGAAAATTGTCGCCCGTGCCGCCACCGCAAACGCCAGCGAGATCGCCGTCGAGAATAGCGCCTGGCACCAGTGGTCGCTTGAGGCTATTTTGCAACGCTTTGCGGACTGCAGCCGAAAGCTGACGGCTGAGCTCTCATCCTGCCAGATTCGGGGAGTGACGGTGACGACCTTCGGCGTGGACGGTGCGCTGGTTGATGAACACGGTAAGCTGCTCTACCCGGTTATCAGTTGGAAATGCCCACGAACCGCAGCCGTCATGGAAAATATCAGCCGTTTAATACCCGAGCAGCGGCTTCAGGCCATCTCAGGCGTCGGCGCGTTTGCGTTCAACACGCTCTATAAAATGGTGTGGATAAAAGAGAATCATCCGCAGCTTCTTGAACAGGCGCACGCCTGGCTGTTTATTTCATCGTTGATAAATCATCGCCTGACGGGCGAGTTCACCACCGATATCACCATGGCGGGTACCAGCCAGATGCTGGATATCCACCAGCGAGATTTCAGTGCAGACATTCTCCAGGCCACCGGCCTGCCGCGTCGTCTGTTCCCACGGCTGGTTGAAGCGGGAGAGTACATTGGCACGCTGCAATCCGATGCCGCAAACTTGCTCGGTCTTCCCGCCGGTATTCCGGTTATCTCTGCCGGCCACGACACCCAGTTTGCCCTCTTTGGTGCGGGTGCCGGCCAGGATGAACCGGTCCTCTCGTCCGGTACGTGGGAGATCCTGATGGTGCGTAGCGCCAGGGTTGATACGCCGCTGCTGAGCCACTACGCCGGCTCAACCTGCGAGCTCGATAGCCTGCCAGGGCTGTATAACCCCGGGATGCAGTGGCTGGCGTCGGGCGTACTGGAGTGGGTACGCAAACTGCTGTGGACGGAAGAGACGCCGTGGCAAACGCTGATTGAGGCCGCTCGCCTCGTTCCCGCGGGAGCAGAAGGGGTAAAAATGCACTGCGACCTCCTCGCCTGCCAGAACGCAGGCTGGCAGGGTGTCACCCTCAACACCACGCGCGGCCATTTTTACCGCGCAGCACTTGAGGGGCTAACCGAACAGCTGGCCCTGAACCTTCGGACGCTGGAAAAAATTGGTCATTTCAACGCCACTGAACTGCTGCTGGTCGGCGGTGGCAGCCGCAATGCGCTGTGGAACCAGATCAAAGCCAATATGCTCGACATCCCTATCAAGGTGCTCGACGACGCAGAAACCACGGTGGCGGGCGCTGCAATGTTCGGCTGGTTCGGCGTCGGCGAATTTACCAGCCCCGAGCAGGCACGAGCGCAGGTGCACTATCAATACCGCTACTTCTATCCGCAAACTGAACCCGAACTTATTGACGGAGTGTGAGATGCTAAAAACGATTTCCCCTTTAATCTCGCCCGAACTGCTGAAAGTGCTGGCTGAAATGGGCCACGGCGATGAAATTATTTTTTCTGATGCTCATTTCCCCGCCCACAGCATGGGGCCACAGGTTATTCGTGCCGATGGGCTGAAGGTCAGCGACCTGCTGCAGGCTATTATTCCGCTGTTCGAACTCGACAGTTACGCGCCGCCGCTGGTGATGATGGCAGCGGTCGAGGGGGATGCGCTCGATCCCGCCGTCGAGACTCGCTATCGCGAGGCGCTATCCTGCCCGTCCCCTTGCCCGGAGATCAGCCGTATTGACCGCTATGCGTTTTATGAACGTGCGCAAAAAGCCTTTGCGATCGTTATCACAGGTGAGCGCGCTAAGTACGGGAATATTCTTTTAAAAAAAGGAGTAACGCCGTAATCTCTTGCCGGTGCGCCCGCCCAATGCGGGCGCGTATCGAATGATGGGGTGAGAAAAGATGAAAGCGGCACGCCAGCAAGCGATAGTAGATCTGTTAATTCAGCATCAAAGCCTGACGACGGAAGCGTTATCCGCTCAGCTTAACGTCAGCAAAGAGACTATTCGCCGCGATCTCAGCGAGCTCCAGGCGCAGGGCAAAGTGCTGCGCAATCACGGTCGCGCCAAATACCTCCACCGGGAAAACCAGGACAGCGGCGATCCTTTCCATATGCGCCTGAAAAGCCACTTCGCGCACAAAGCCGATATTGCCAGAGAGGCGCTCAGCTGGATCGAGGCAGGCATGGTGATCGCACTGGACGCCAGCTCCACCTGTTGGTATCTGGCGCGGCAGCTTCCCGATATTGATATTCAGGTCTTTACCAACAGCCAGCCGATTTGTCTGGAGCTGGGCAAGCGCGAACAGATTCAGCTTATTAGCTCCGGCGGTAAGCTTGAGCGTAAGTACGGCTGCTACGTTAACCCTTCGCTTATTTCACAATTAAAGCCATTGGAAATCGACCTGTTTATCTTTTCCTGCGAAGGGATAGACGGCCACGGCGCGCTGTGGGATTCCAACGCCATCAACGCCGACTTTAAGTCCACGCTGCTCAAGCGCGCGTCACAGTCTTTACTGTTGATTGATAAGAGTAAATTTAATCGCTCGGGGGAAGCGCGGATTGGGCATCTGGATGACGTGACGCATATTGTGTCTGACGAAGTAGGCCTGATAAGCGCAGCGCCATCAGGCAATTCGCCATAACTTCACGGTATCGCTGCGCTTGTTATTGCCGGATGGCGGCTTCGCCTTATCCGGCCTACCTTATTAACGTTCGTCGCGACGCCCGCCAACCGCAGCCCACAGGCGGCGCACGTGGACGGTCACTTCTTCACGGTCATGGTACAGCTGTCGCGCCTGAATCTGCGCATTAATGCCGTGTTCGTCCAGTTTGGCCTGGATGTGCGCCAGGTTCTGCGACAGCTCCTCATAGCGCTTTTTCATCGGCAGCTTCAGGTTGAAGATGGTCTCGCGGCACCAGCCGTTGACCAGCCATTCAGCCATCAGCGCGGCGACTTTCGCCGGCTTCTCTACCATGTCGCACACCATCCACGAGATGTTGTTGCGCGTCGGGCGGTAGCGGAAGCCATCTTCACGCAGCCAGGTCACCTGGCCGGTGTCCATCAGGCTTTGCGCCATCGGGCCGTTATCCACGGAGGAGACCCACATGTTGCGCTTCACCAGTTGATAGGTCCAACCGCCAGGGCAGGCGCCCAGATCGACCGCGTACATGCCGTTTGCCAGACGTTCATCCCACTCATCGGCCGGGATAAAGACGTGGAACGCCTCTTCCAGCTTCAGGGTTGAGCGGCTTGGCGCATCGGCCGGGAACTTCAGGCGTGGAATGCCCATGTAGAACGGCGAGTTATTATTGCTATAGGAGTACCCGGTATAGCAGCAGCCCGGCGCGATAAAGAACACGTGCACCACCGGACGCTTAGTGGTTTCGTACGGCGCCAGCACGTTAGCTTCGCGTAGCGCAGCACGCAGCGGCACGGTGAATTTACGGCAGAACTTCATCAGCTCTTTGCTTTCGTTGGTGTCTGCCACTTCCACGCGCAGATCGCCACCTTTCTCCACCACGCCTTGCAGCATGCCGACAACCGGCGTTACGCGGTCTTCGGCAGGTAAATCTTTCAGCAGTTCGCCAACCACAATCATCTGGCGGGCAAACACCAGCGAGCTAAACGGCAGCTCTCGCGCCAGCTTATCGGCGTCCCCTTCCTGATAACATTCGAAAATCACATAGCCGGAGTTATCTTTGACGCGCGCAAAGCCATATACCTCGCGGCGACCGGCTTTATCGGTAATTTCCGCAGCACACTCTTTCTCAAACCCAGGGCGGCAATACAGCACAACCTTATTCATGAACAACACCCTTACGCTTAAGTCGAATAGCACCAATTAACATCAAAACCCAGCCGGCAAGGAAGCTGACGCCGCCGACCGGGGTAACAAACGCCCACAGGCGTAAATGCGAGAGCGCAAGGCAGTACAGGCTGCCGCTGAACAGCACGGTTCCCAGCGCCAGGAACACGCTGCTCCAGTAGAACCAGATACTGATCCGACGCTGCATGGCAACCGCCAGACCAAAGATGGCCAGCGTGTGAAACGCCTGGTATTCCAGACCGGTCTGGATCCACCCCATTTCAACAACGCCGAGTGATTTACTCAGCACATGTGCGCCAAACGCGCCCAGTGCCACAAAGATGAAGCCGCTGATGGCGGCAAAAATCAGCATAAAACGGCTGGTCATGATGGTCTTACCCTAAATTCATTTATTGTTCGTAACGGAAACGAAAAGTTTCTTGCTCATGGGCCGCTTTCGCCAGAATCCACTGACGAAAGGCCGCTATTTTACCCAGTTCTGCCTGACTGTCATGACAAACCAGATAAAAAGCGTTCTTACTGACCAGAACATCATTAAACGGGCACACCAGACGGCCTGCCTCTATCTCTGACTGCGCCATGACGTTATTGGCCAGCGCAATCCCCTGTCCGTGGATAGCAGCCTGAAGCACCATGGCGCTGTGGCTGAAGATCGGTCCCTGTTGTACGTTAATATGGGTGAGCCCCAGCTGACGCGTATACGTTTGCCAGTCGCGGCGGGAGGCGTCGTGCAGCAGCGTGTGCTTGGCCAGGTCGGCAGGCGTTTTTAACGCCTTTTCGCCGGTGAGCAGCAAAGGGGAACAAACCGGGAGCAGATACTCAGCGTACAGTTTTTCTACCCGCAGCCCCGGCCAGTTGCCGCGACCGTAAAAAATTGCCACGTCGACATCGTCCGCCAGCTTGTCTTCCTGACGGTCTACCGCCTGGATTCTGACGTCGATTCCCGGATAAGCTGAGTTAAAGCTTGAGAGGCGCGGCACCAGCCATTGAATGGCGAAACTGGGCAATAAACTTACGGTTAACGCCCCTTTAGCGCTTCGTGCCTGTAGTTTACGCGTTGCCTCTGTTAATTGCGAAAAGATCTCTTTGATATCCTGAAAATAGCTCTGCCCCTCTTCGGTCAACAGCAGTGAGCGATTGCGGCGGCGAAACAGTTTCAGCCCCAGAAAATCCTCGAGAGACTTGATTTGGTGGCTTACTGCGGCCTGCGTCACAAAAAGCTCATCGGCCGCGCGGGTGAAGCTTAAATGACGCGCGGCTGCATCAAATACACGTAATGCATTAAGAGGTGGCAAACGCTTTGACATGGTCCCAGAACCCAATTGTTAATTGAATTTAACAAATAGGAAACAACAGTTAACCTATTAGTTTTTTTTATCTGAGCCATTATAATTTGTCCGTTGAGCTTCTACCAGCAAATACCTATCATGGCGGCACTTCCTGAGCCGGAACGAGAAGCTTTTTTCGGAATGCGTGTTCTGAAGGGCTTTTGGCTTACGGTTGTGATGTTGTGTTGTTGTGTTTGCAATTGGTCTGCAATTCAGATCACGGTAGCAAAGCTACCCTTTTTCACTTCCTGTACATTTACCCTGTCTGTCCATAGTGATTAATGTAGCACCGCCTGATTGCGGTGCTTTTTTTTGCCCGGACGATCGCCCCTTATTTCTCCAGTGCGACCATCTCTTTCACTTCGCTGTGATTAATCTGCTGTTTCACACCGTTCGCATCTTTATACGAAATCAAACCGGTATCATTATCCGTCTGCGGTTTCCCTTCAGACACGATGCTTCGACCATCATTGGTGTGTATCACGTAGTTCGGCCCAGCGCAGGCGCTCAGCGCGAAAGTCAGCATACAGGCAGAGATAATGGCGGCAGTCTTTTTCATTTTTTCTCCTTACAGCGACTTATGCTATTCAATATTAGATTAACAACAGGGATTAATTTTTCCCCAACACTAAACAGCATAAGACACTGACGCGGCTGCGTATGCAGTTCCGGATAATTCCGACGATGAGCACAAGCCTTGTATCAACGCGCATTTTGCGCGACGATCTCCTTATTGATATGAGGAATTCCATGAACGCCTTCTCCCCAGCACAGTTTCGCTCCCAGTTTCCCGCCCTGCATGATGCCGGGGTGTACCTTGATAGCGCCGCCACCGCGTTAAAGCCACTGGCGGTGATCGAGGCGACACATCATTTTTATTCGCTCAGCGCGGGTAACGTGCACCGCAGCCAGTTTGCCGAAGCCCAGCGCTTAACCGCGCGCTATGAGGCCGCTCGCGAGCAGGTAGCCCGCTGGCTGAACGCCCCGAGCGGCAAAGACATTGTCTGGACGCGCGGCACCACCGAGGCCATCAATATGGTGGCCCAGTGCTACGCCCGCCCGCGTCTGCAGCCGGGCGATGAGATTATTGTGAGCGTGGCCGAGCACCACGCTAACCTGGTGCCATGGCTGATGGTTGCCGAGCAGACCGGCGCAAAGATTGTGCAGCTGCCTCTCGGCACCGATCGTCTGCCGGATGTCGAACAACTGACGACGCTCATCACCCCGCGCAGCCGCATTCTGGCGCTGGGGCAAATGTCGAACGTGACCGGTGGCTGTCCGAATTTATCGCGCGCCATTGCCCTCGCCCATCGGGCAGGCATGGTGGTGATGGTGGACGGAGCCCAGGGGGCGGTGCACTTCCCCGCCGACGTTCAGGCGCTGGATATCGACTTCTACGCTTTTTCCGGCCATAAGCTCTACGGGCCCACCGGCATCGGCGTGCTATACGGTAAAAGCGAACTGCTGAATGCCATGAACCCATGGCTCGGCGGCGGCAAAATGATTAGCGAAGTGACCTTCGACGGTTTCACCACTCAGCCGGTGCCTTATCGTCTGGAGGCCGGTACGCCAAACGTTGCCGGAGTGATTGGTCTCAGCGCGGCGCTGGAGTGGCTGTCCGATATCGACATGGTACAGGCCGAATCCTGGAGCCGGGGTCTGGCGACGCTTGCGGAGGAAGAACTGGCAAAACGCCCGGGCTTCCGCTCTTTCCGCTGCCAGGACTCCAGCCTGCTGGCCTTTGATTTTGCTGGCGTTCACCACAGCGATATGGTGACGCTGCTGGCCGAATACGGCATCGCCCTGCGCGCCGGTCAGCACTGCGCTCAACCGCTGCTGGCGGCGCTGGGCGTGAGCGGTACGCTGCGCGCCTCGTTTGCCCCTTACAATACGCAGGACGACGTACAGGCGCTGGTCAGCGCCGTCGACCGTGCGCTCGAACTTCTGGTGGACTAATGACGACGTCTTCACTCGCCGGGCACCCGTTCGGCACCACCGTAACCCCAGATACGTTACGAAAACAGTTTGCGGCGCTTTCGCAGTGGGAAGAGAAATACCGCCAACTGATCCTATTAGGAAAACAGCTTCCAGCGCTGTCGGAAGATCTAAAAGCGCAAGCGCGCGAGATCCCCGGCTGCGAAAACCGCGTCTGGCTGGGTTATACCCAAGCGCCAGACGGCACGCTGCACTTCTTTGGCGATAGCGAAGGAAGGATTGTACGTGGGCTGCTGGCGGTGCTGCTGACGGCGGCAGAAGGCAAACAGCCAGCGGAGATTCTGGCAGACGATCCGCTCAACCTGTTTGATGAACTGGGGCTACGTGGTCAACTGAGCGCCTCTCGCTCTCAGGGCCTGATGGCCCTGAGCGAGGCCATGATAGAAGCCGCGCGTCAGACGCTAGCCTGACGCTCCGCTTTCGCCAGCATCTTTTTCAGCGCATGGGACACCGCGACAAAACCAAAGGTTGCGGTCACCATGGTCGCCGCGCCAAAGCCCGAGGCGCAGTCCATGCGTTTAGGGCCCTCAGCGGTGCTTTTCATGGCACACACTGACCCGTCAGACTGCGGGTAGACCAGCGCTTCGGTGGAAAACACGCAGTCCACACCCAGCTTACCTTTGCTGTTCTTCACCACGCCAAATTCGCTTTTCAGCCGCTCACGCAGCTTGGCCGCCAGCGGGTCCTGAATGGTTTTCGCCAGATCGCTGACCTGAATCTGCGTCGGGTCGATTTGCCCGCCCGCCCCGCCGGTTGTGATCAGCGGCACTTTATAGCGACGGCAGTAAGCAATCAGCGCCGCCTTCGGCCGCACGCTGTCGATGGCATCGACCACGTAGCTGTAGCCCGCGCCCATGTATTCCGCCACATTATCCGGGGTGACAAAATCGTCTACGACACTCACGCGGCACTCGGGGTTAATCAGCCGGATACGCTCCGCCATGACCTCAGCTTTTGCCAGCCCAACGTTGCCGCCAAGGGCGTGGATCTGACGGTTAGTGTTGGTAACGCACACGTCATCCATGTCGATAAGCGTGATCGCACCGATGCCGGTACGCGCCAGCGCTTCCGCCGCCCAGCTGCCTACGCCGCCAATACCGACCACGCACACATGCGCGTCAGCAAAGACCTGTAGCGCTTTTTCACCGTACAAACGTGCCGTGCCGCCAAAACGCTGGCGCCAGGCGTCACTGATAACCACAGACATAAAACCTCAAATTCATAAATTTCGCGCGATATTACCGCCTGATGGCGGCTACGCCTTATCAGGCCTACTCAATCATGTAGGCCGGATAAGCGAAGCGCCATCCGGCACTAGCCGCTAAACACATTCCCGCCGTTAGACGCTGTCTTCAGCACCCACACGCGTCCGTAGTGATTATACCAGCCTGCGCGATGCCCGGCATCCGGGCCGATGCCCTGGTAGATATCGAAGTGCTGGCCTTTAATCGCGCCGCCGACGTCCAGCGCCACCATCAGACGCAGCTCATACTGGCCGTTAAACTTGCCGTTGTTATCCAGTTGCGGAACTTCAGCCAGCAGCGTCGTGCCCGGCGGAATCACGTTGCGGTCGGCGGCGACCGACGCTCGGCCCACCAGCGGTACGGCGCTGGCGCCTTTTACCGGCGCAAAGGACTGCGGTTTAAAGAAGACGAACGACGGGTTTTGCTCCAGCAGCTCGCGCACTTCCGCTTCGCTGTGGGTTTCACCCCAATGGCGAATCGCCTGCATCGACATGTCTTCGCGCTTCACTTCGCCGCGGTCGATCAGCACTTTGCCAATGCTTTTATATGCCCAGCCGTTTTTCCCTGCGTAGCTAAAGAAGTTCAGCGGCGAGCCGTCGCCGAAATCAATATAGCCGCTGCCCTGTACGTCCATGATGAAGTTATCCATCAGCGAGTTGCTGTAGGCAAGAATGTAGTCATCGCTCAGCTGTCCGGCGTAAATGCCGGCGCGGGAAGGCAGCTTACCGCGCTTAGGCGGCATGCGGTAAATCGGGTACTGGAATTCGCCCTGTCGCGTATGGCGCGCCTCAACCACCGGCGTGTAGTAACCGGTAAACTGGACGTTACCGTAGTTATCTGTCCCTTCCATCTGCCAGGCATCAAGACCGTACTGGCGCAGGGTGCGGGTATCGCCGCCGGCGAGCAGCCACTGCTGCACGGCGCTATAAACGTTGCTCTGGTTGCCGTAAAGGCGCGGAGAGGCGTTTCGGATATGGCCGACCTGCTGCGCAAAGTCGCCGGCATTAATCGGCGCGCCCACGGCATCAGGCTGGTTGACTAAAGAGAAAGGCTGGGTGAATTTCCCGTCTTTATACTGTTGACCGCGATCGGTCGGTTTTGACGAACAGGCGGCCAGCATTGCCAGCATTGCGCCCGTTGCCACATATTTAACCCAACGTCCTTTCATGGTGTCTTGTATTCCGCATAATCGTAAGTGCCCGCTGAAGATAACAAACCGCCAGGGGTATTGAAATGCGATCGCGCATGCTTGTCATAATTACGTACAAAAAACAGGCAAATTGTGTCGTATACGTACAAGTCATAAAAAAATGAGTGATTTATCTCAAAAATGGGTTGCAACAAATGCTCAGCAGAGTATAGTGCGCATCCACGGACGCGGGGTGGAGCAGCCTGGTAGCTCGTCGGGCTCATAACCCGAAGGTCGTCAGTTCAAATCTGGCCCCCGCAACCAATTAAAATCAGAAGCAGTAACGTTACTCGATGGAAGAGTAATGACGGACGCGGGGTGGAGCAGCCTGGTAGCTCGTCGGGCTCATAACCCGAAGGTCGTCTGTTCAAATCCGGCCCCCGCAACCAATTAAAATCTGATGCAAGTTTACTCGATGAAGAGTAAAGACGGACGCGGGGTGGAGCAGCCTGGTAGCTCGTCGGGCTCATAACCCGAAGGTCGTCGGTTCAAATCCGGCCCCCGCAACCAATTAAAATGACACCCTTAAGGGTGTTTTTTTTTGCCCGTCGTTCAGCCAACGCAGCGCCACCCGGTTGAATGGCGCCCCCTTCCCTAGGCTTCTCGATACTCGCGCATAATCGTATAAATCTTTTCAATATCAATATGCTGACGCATCGATGCTGCCAGGATATCAAACTGCTGCGCCTTATATTCTGCATAGTGAAAATCGTGGTTGAGCGCCGCCAGCCCTTTGCGCTCACGTAAGCCGTTAACCAGCGCGCGGGTAAACGCATCGCTGTCGAACAGGCCGTGCAAATAGGTGCCAAAGACCAGCCCATCTTCGCTGACCGCGCCATCCGCGCTGTACTGACCGTTTTTACACAGCTGCATCAGCGCACGACCGTCGCCTGACGGCGTGGTTTCACCCATATGAATTTCATAGCCGCGCAGCGGCAGACCAGAGACCGGCGCCAGCCAGCCCGGTAGCGCATCGCCGAGCGTCGCAGTGGCCTGCGTGGTGGTTTTCGTCGGCGCAAAGCGCGTCACCACGTTTAGCAGCCCTAAGCCGGGCAGCGAGCCCAATCCTGACTCCACGTCATCGATGAGCGTATCGCCCAACATCTGATAACCGCCGCAAATACCCAGCACCGGCACGCCCTGACGCTGCGCCAGTAAAACGCCGTGCGCCAGCCCGTTATCCTGCAACCACAGCAAGTCGCCCAGCGTATTTTTACTGCCGGGCAGGATAATCAGGTCAGCGCCGGACAAATCTTCCGCATGCCGGACATAGCGCACCCGCACGTCCGGCTGCGCCGCCAGCGCGTTGAAGTCGGTAAAGTTAGAGATATGCGGCAGTTGCACCACCGCCACGTCAATCTCATACGCTGCCGCGTGACGGTATTTGCCCTTTTGCAGCGCCACGCCGTCTTCATCTTCCAGGTCAACTTCCAGCCACGGCATCACGCCCAGCACCGGCACATGAGTCAGCGCTTCAATCTGTTCAATACCAGAGTGCAGCAGCGCAACGTCGCCGCGAAACTTATTGATAATCACCCCTTTCACCCGCGCCCGTTCGTGCTCGCGCAGCAGCGCCAGGGTACCGTAGATAGCGGCAAACACGCCGCCCCGGTCTATATCGGCCACCAGAATCACCGGGCACTGCGCCATCTCGGCCATGCCCATATTGACGATATCGCGGTCACGCAGGTTAATCTCCGCCGGGCTGCCCGCCCCTTCCAGTACCAGCACCTCATACTCGCTCGCCAGACTCCGGTAGACGCTGAGAATCTGCTCGCGCAGGCGCGGCTTGTAGTCGTGATAGCTGACAGCGTCCATATCGCTCGCCACTTCGCCCATCAGTACAATCTGCGCTTTGCGGTCGCTGGTTGGCTTGAGCAGAATCGGGTTCATCCGCACATCCGGCGCAATGCCCGCCGCTTCCGCCTGAAAAATCTGTGCGCGCCCCATCTCTTTGCCATCTGGGGTAATGCCGGAATTGAGCGCCATATTCTGCGATTTAAACGGCGCGCAGCGCAGGCCATCCTGATAAAAAATCCGGCATAGCCCCGCCACCAGCATACTTTTCCCAACATCGGAGGCGGTGCCCTGCAACATAATGGCCTGTGTCATACGGTTCCTTTTTCACGCATCCGGCGGAAAAATTCCGCCTCGGTTTTACACAGCGGCAGCCCCAGCTCCGCATGCAGCTTCACCAGCCATGGCTGGCTCAACCCCGCTTGTTCAATCAGTGCTGTACGGGCAAACACCTCGCCCGGCTCGCCCTCAGCCAGCACTTCGCCGTGGCGCAGCACGTATACTGCGTCGCTAACTTCATAAATTAAATCAATATCGTGGCTGGAAATCACCACATGATTTCCCTGCGCCACGATGCGTTTGATGATATCGATCATCTGCGCGCGCCCGGAGGGGTCCAGCCCGGCGGTCGGTTCATCCAGCAGCAGGTAGCGCGCCTGTAATACCAGCGCACCGGCAATCGCCACCCGTTTTTTCTGCCCGTGGCTCAGGCATTGAATCGGCTGCTGACGGAAGTGCTGGGCATCAACCAGCGTCAGCGCGTCGTCTACCCGGCGGGCAATTTCCGTTTCCGGAACGCCCAGATTACGCAGGCTAAAGGCAATATCGCTATCAATATCGGTGTAGAAAATCTGCTGCTCCGGGTCCTGGAATACGGTCGCTACCTGCTGGCGCAGCGCCAGCAGCCCGCGCTTACTGTAGTCCAGCGGTTTGCCCTGCCACAGCACCGCGCCCTGCTGCGGGCGCAAAAGCCCGCTGAGGTTCATAAACAGCGTCGATTTTCCGCAGCCGTTCGCCCCAACGAGGCCGGTGACGGCCTGGCGCGAGAAGTCCAGCGTCAGCCCTTTGAGCGTCGGTTCCTGCTGGTAGCGAAACCAAAGGTTAGTGGTAGCCAGCATGGCGTTCCTTAGAGGTGAAAATCACCTTGATACAGTTTGATATCCAGTACGGTGCTCATCTGCTGATAGCGGATTAAAACACGCGTAAACAGCAGGCTGACCAGCATCGCCAGCGAGCGGTAGCCCAGACGAACGTTGCGATAACCAAAGCGCAGCGTCTGCGCCCGGTGGATCGCCATCGCCTCGTCCAGCAGGATAAAGATAAAGCGCCAGGTCAGCAGGATCTGCTCGATCAGCAGGCGCGGCACTCGTCCGCGTTTGAGCAGCACGATAAGCTGCGGGAACGGCAGATTCAACACCAGCCAGAAGGTCGCGGACAATGCGGCCAGGCTGCGCCAGAAGGTCGCGTTGGCGGTGGCAAGCCCGGCGGTGGTGATGCCGAGCGAGAACGAACCCAGCGGCACGCTCACCAGCAGCGCGTGCGGGTCGCGGCTGACGCTAAAAACAATCGTCACCACGCCTACCAGCAGAAAGCCCAGCGGCAGCGCCATCCAGCGAAGCCAGCGCCACAGCGAGATACGCAGCAGCCAGCAGGTAAAACCCGCCGTCAGTGCCATCAGCAGCGCCTGTCCGAGCGGCGGCAGGCTAAAGGCCAGCACCATCATCAGCAGCCAGAGCAGAAACTTTCGCTCTGGCTGCACGTGAAACCAGCGGCTTTGGTAACTCAGCCTATCAAGCCCGGTCATCATGGCGCTGGCGGCCCTTGTAGTAGCCGAGAATGTAGAAAATCACCGCCGCGCCGAGGGAGCCCTGCAGGGTAAACAGCAGGCTCTCAATTTCGCCGCTTGCCGGTTCATAGAGCGGCTGGAACCACGGCTTATAGCCTGGATCAACGGCGCTAATCACGCCTTCAGCCTGATCGTCAGAACCACCGTATTCGCCGCCATGGTTGATAAAGAACGGCAGGATAACCAGCGCAATCACCATCGCCAGCAGGATTAATGTCTTTTTCATTTTAGCGCCCCTCAGTGGCGATCAGCTGTCGCTTGGTTAACTGGTCGTAGATCATCACCGTCAGCAAGCCTTCGGCAATGGCGATAGGAACCTGAGTCAGGCAAAAGATCCCCATAAACTTCAGGCTCGATCCAACAAAGCCCGCCTGCGGATCCGGAAAGGCCACGCCCAACTGGAGAGAGGTGACAAAGTAGGTCGCCAGGTCCGCCAGCATGGCGCACAGGAACACCGACACATCGCGGCGGAACCCGGCCTTACAGGCCATCTTCCACACCAGATAGCCGACGATTGGCCCAATTACCGCCATTGACATGCCGTTAGCGCCAAGCGTCGTCAGGCCGCCGTGAGCCAGCAGCAGCGCCTGGAACAACAGTACGATCGCCCCCAGAATAGCCACTACGCCCGGCCCGAACAAAATGACTGCCAGCCCCACGCCGGTCGGGTGCGAGCAGCTCCCGGTGACGGACGGGATCTTCAATGCCGAGAGGACAAAAATAAACGCCCCGCACAGCGCCAGCAGCACCTTCTGGTTGCTGTCTTCCTGCACGATGCGGCGCAGGCGAACCAGCCCGTACCATAGGCACGGCAGGAACAGCAGCCACCAGGCCAGCGCCCACATCGGCGGCAGGAAGCCTTCCATGATGTGCATCGCAAAGGCTTCTTGCGGTACCACCAGCAGCAGTATCGCCGCCGCGAATCCACTGAGCGATAACTGCTTCAGCTGTTGTTCCAGTTTCATTTTCCTTGCTCCCACTGTTTATTCACCAGAATGGTGGAGAAATACGGCAGCGGCAGGTCGTCAGCGACCTCGCCTAAATGCCGCCAGCACTGTTCACCCGGCAGCGTCGCCTCGGCCATCAGCAGTGCGTTATCCAGCAGTCCTGCTTTTGCCAGCAGCGCTTTAATACGCGGAAAACGGCCATAGACTTTCATCAGCACCAGGCTGTCGTGCTGCGCCAGCGCGCGTTCAATCTCGTCTTCCGGCGCGGTGCAGGCGACCACCGCCAGCGACTGCTGTTCCATTGCCAGCGGCGTTTTGCTGCGCGCGGCAATGGCAGCGAACGAGGTCACGCCGGGCACAATCTCCAGCCACTCAGGGCTGCCAATGCGCTGGAGTAAAAAGACCCAGGTGCTGAACAGCATCGCGTCACCGAGGGTGATAAAGCCCACGCGCTTCCCGGCTTCCACTTCGCGTACCAGCGCCGCCGAAACGTCATCCCAGACGGCCTCTTTTTCAGCGCTGTCGGCGCTCATCGGGAAGTGGCAGCAGCGTACTTCGGTCTGTTCGCCGAGGTATTCGCGCACGATGGAGAGCGCCAGGCTGTCGCCGCCTTTGCGGCCAGCCGGGGCGTAAAGAATATCCAGCGAGCCCAGAACGCGCGCCGCGCGAACGGTAATCAGGTCAGACGCACCCGGCCCGGTGCTCAGGGCATACAGTTTGCCGCTCATGCTGCCTCCAGAGACTGCTGCAAATGGTCAACAAACATGGCGCGCACCACCGGGTTTTCGCCCAGCCCGCACAGCCACGGCGTAGCCGGAATGCCCGCCGCGTTAAACAGCGTCTTCCACGAATCTTCTTCGTCGGAGGCCATGTCGTTGATAGCGTGGTCGCCCGCCACCAGCATCAGCGGCATCAGGTGTACGGCGCTGACGCCCTCTCTGCTCATGCTCTCAATCAGCACCTCCACTTCCGGGTAGCTCTCCACCGCGCCAACCCGCGCCGGGAAGCGCTGGGCGGTCATCATATGGTCGAGGCAGGCGTAGGCAGCAAAGGCGTGGTGGCTGGCGCCGTGGCCCATAAACACCACCTTTTCGTTGGCGTTCAGCGCAGGCATTTGTTGGGTGAGCGCCTCCATCAGACGCACATAGTCGTCGTGGCCGCTCAGCAGCGGCGTGCCGAGGGTCAGGCGTTTAAACAGCGGGCGCAGGCTCTGTACTTCGCGGGCAATTTTCTCGTACTCGTCGCCATTGATAATGTGCAGCGACTGAACCGCCACATCGTCATAGCCGAGGTCCGCAAGCTTTTGCAGCGCCTCAAGCGGCGTATCGGTTTCAATGCCGTCGCGGGCTTTCAGCTTGCGGATAATCATGCCCGAGGTAAAGGCGCGGAACAGGTCACGATCGGGGCAACTGGCCGCCAGTTCGCGTTCGCAGGCGACAATATTCTTCTCGCAGGTATCGTGGTAGCTGGTGCCGAAGCTCACCACCAGTAGGGCTTTTTTCATGCTTGATTCCTTTTGTCGTCGGCCAACCAGCGCGCTAAGCGCTCGGCAAAGGCGGACTGACTTTCCAGTAGTTCATCGCCGGACACCAGCGGTGCCGGACGGGTAATCACGATGCAGGGAAGTCCGGCGTCCAGGCAGGGTTGTACCTTCTCCAGATAGCCGCCTTCCGCGCCGGAGGCTTTGGTCACCACCACGTCGGCGCGGCAGTGACGATAAAACGCGGCGTTAAATTCCGCGCTGAACGGCGCGCAGATAGCAAAAATCTCGCCCACGCCAAAGCCGAGGTCGGCGCACTGCTGCACCACGTTCGGCACCGGCAGCACGCGGGCCAGCAGCGTTTTTTCCGGCAGCCCGGCGCGCCACCGCGCCAGATCTTTGCTGCCGGTGGTCAGCAGCACGCGCTGGCCTAACGGTTTGATCCGTTCACAGGCTTCATCAATGCCGGTGACGTAGTGCAGCAGCGGGTGCGTCAGTTCATCCCGTTGATCCGGGCGCTGGTAGCGACTCAGCAGGACACCCGCTTGCGCACAGGCGTCCAGCACGTTGCGGCTGACCGCTTCGGCATACGGGTGCGACGCATCAATCACCCAGCGCGTGTTGTGTTCACGAAGCCAGGCGACCATCTCTTCCCGCTCCAGACGACCGCAGCGCACCTGCCCCTGAATATCGCCCGCCAGCGCTTCGCCGGTGGGTGTCGCCACCGACACGGTGTAGCGCACCTGCGCGGCATCAAGCTGCAGGCAAAGCGCGCGCGCATCGCTGGTGCCGCCCACCACCAGCACGTCACCGAAACTCACAGCACGTAGCCTCTAGGCGTGATCATCAGGCCGTCCTGCACATAGGTGGTTTTATTGCCGACGATGACCAGGCTGGTCATGTCCACCGGTTCAAAGTCCATCGCGCCGAGCGTAGTGAGCCATTTTTCCTGCTTTTTGCGCCCGGCCGACTTCACCACGCCCACCGGCGTATCGGCGCTTTTAACCGCGGAAAGCAGTTCAAAGGCGCGCGCCAGATGCCCTTCGCGACCCCGGCTGCGCGGGTTGTAGAAGCAGATAACGAAGTCGGCTTCCCCGGCGGCGATAATACGTTTCTCGATCACCGGCCACGGGGTGAGCAGGTCGCTCAGGCTGATATGGCAGAAGTCGTGCATCAGCGGCGCGCCCAGCAGTGAGGCTGCCGCAATGCTGGCGGTCATGCCCGGGATCAGGCGCACTTCCACGTCCAGCTTCTGTTTGCTGACCAGTTCCAGCACCAGCCCCGCCATGCCGTAAATGCCCGCATCACCGCTGCTAATCAGCGCCACGTTGTGCCCGGCCTGCGCCAGTTCAATCGCCGCCTGACAGCGTTCAATCTCTTTGCACATCCCGGTTTTGATCACCTGCTTATCGCCGGTAAAGGCTTTCACCAGGTGGGTATAGGTTTTGTAGCCGACGACGATTTCCGCCGCCTGCAGCGCCTCGACGGCCTCCATGGTCATCATGGCCTGCGAGCCAGGGCCGATCCCAATTACGCTTAACATCAGTATGTGACTCCCAAAGTAATGGTGATCCCCTGTTCACGCAGGGTTCCACCGAGTAAGTGCCCATCGCTTAACAGCCATGCCGACGGGCCGGAAACGCTGCCAACGCCGACCGTTTGTTTGACAAACAGCGATGAGGGAAAACGGTGCTCATGCTCGCGCAGAGCGGACACGCTAAACACCTCAAACGGTACGTCGAGGTCGCTTGCCAACTGAATCAGCCCCAGTTCATCCTGCTTAAGGACAATGCTGCCGATAGCCTTCAGCGCCAGCGGGTCCAACTGCTGAAGTGCCAACTGGCGCATCAGCAGCGCGCTAATCAGCTCGCGCGGGGTGCCGCGACGGCAGCCAATGCCCGCAACGATGCGCCGCGGGACCAGCTTCCAATGGGGCACCGGCAGATCGGGTAACGTTTTACGCAAGGTGATACACACCAGCCCATCGAGGTCGGGCAGCGTATGAAGATCGGTAACCGGAATAAAACCGCGTAGGTCGCAGCGGCGAATATCAGCGCTAAAACGGTCGTCCCACCACAGCCCAACCCGCTGCTGGCTGACGAGCATTTGGTTAACCGCCTTTACCGCGGCGCGAAAGTCGTGCATCCGCGCGTTGAGCTGACAGGCCAGCGTATCCAGCGCCGCCACCTCATTCACGTCGGTGGCGGTGGTGATGACCGGCTCCACGTCGAGAATGCCCGCCAACCGTCGTGCCAGGTCGTTCGCGCCGCCCACGTGGCCGGAAAGCAGGCTAATCACGTGCTGGCCGCGTTCATCAATCACCACCACCGCCGGGTCGCGGAGCTTATCAACCAGCAGCGGCGCCAGCACGCGTACCGCGATGCCGGTCGCGCCGATAAACACCAGCGCTGAATAGTGCGTAAATGCCCGCTGCACGGTACGGGAAAAGCTGCCGTCAAAAGGCAGGAATCCCTCCACCACCAGCCCTTCGCGGGTAAAGCAGGTCATCGGCAGCGCCGAGTGTAGCCGCCTGGCCAGCGCGACGCCGCCGGGGGTCAGGCAGAACAGCGCAATGCGCTCAGGCTTTGCGGTATTCATGGCTAAAATCTGCGGCGTAGAGGCGCGAGTAGTGGTATTCCTCGCCGAGAAAATCCCCGACCAGGATCAGCGCCGTTTTACGGATGTCGGCATCGCGCACTTTATCGGCGATATCCAAAAGCGTACCGCGTACGGTCTGGCTCTCGGGCCAGGTAGCCTTGTAAATCACCGCCACCGGCGTGGTCGCCGGGTAGCCGCCGTCAATCAGCCGCTCGGCGACTTTGTTGATGCGCTGTACGGAGAGGTAAATCGCCATTGAGGTGCGATGCTGGGCAAAGGATTCCAGCTGTTCGCGCTCTGGCACCGGCGTACGCCCTTCCAGGCGAGTGATGATCAGGCTTTGCGAGACTTCCGGTACCGTGTACTCGACGCCCAGCTCCGCCGCCGCGCCGAGAAACGCGCTGACGCCCGGCACCACCTGCCAGTCAATGCCGCGACGGGTCAGCTCTTCGCCCTGCTCGCGCACCGAGCCGTACAGCGACACGTCGCCGGTTTGCAGGCGCACCACCGTTTTTCCGGCCTTCACGCCCGCTTCCATCAGGTCGAGGATTTGCTCAAGATGCAGCCCGGCGCTGTCGTGGCACTCGGCTTCCGCCGGACAGTAGCTCAGCAGTTCGGGGTTAATCAGCGAACCGGCGTAAATCACCACTTGCGCCTGTTGCAGCAGGCGGTAGCCTTTCAGAGTAATCAGTTCGCGGTCGCCCGGCCCGGCGCCGACGAACCAAACGCAGCGTGTATCAAAAGCCTCAGCCATGGTGTCGCTCCTTGTGACAAGCAAGCACAAAAACGGGATTGTGCGGTTTAAAATAGTGACCGGTACCCAGCGCCGTCAGCGTTGAAACATTCAACTGCTGGCAGTCAACCGCCGGAACTCCGACGCGCTCGAGATGCTCGAGAGCACAGTGCAGGTTCTCCTGCAAAATAAAGGTCATCACCAGACGCCCGCCCGGGCGAAGCTGGCGCAGAGACCAGTCGATAAGCGCGCAGAGATGGCCGCCGCTGCCGCCCATAAAGACCGCGTCGGCGAGCGCATCAACCGTCAGCGGCGCTTCGCCTTCTACGATGTGAATATTCCGACACTCAAAGCGCTGACAGTTTTCCGCCAGCAGATGCAGCGCCGCCGGATTACGCTCAATCGCCGTCACCGTCAGCGCCGGATTTTGCAGCGCGGCTTCAATCGACACGCTGCCGGTGCCTGCGCCAATATCAATCAGGTGACTCGCACCGTGCAGCTCAAGTTTTGAGAGCGCCAGCGCGCGCACTGCCTCTTTGGTCATCGGCACCTTTTCGCCGCGTAAAAACAGCTCATCTTTCATCGAGGATCACCACCGTGTTCATCTCATAATCGCGCTCCACGGCGCTAACCGGCAGCCAGTGGATGCGTTCGTTGTCCTGCGCCAGGTTTTCGCCAATCACCATCCAGCGGTGTCCCTTACCGCGCGCCACCAGTTCAGCGGCGATGGCTTTCGGGCCGCAGCGTTTGTCGGTGACCATCGCCACCTTGCGGTGGCTCGCCAGCCTGTCGAAATCCACCTCGCGCCCGTGGCTGCTGGTCAGCCACATGTCGTTCATATCAATGCCCGCCTGCGCGCACAGGTATTGCACGGCGCTGACGCCGGGGATCACCCGCACGTTTTCACGGCCAAAATGGGCAATAAGCCGCGTGCCGATGCCGTAAAACAGCGGGTCGCCGGAGGCCAGCACCACCACGTTTTGCGCCTGTCGCGCCTCAATCCACGCCAGCACCTGGGGAATATTGGCGCCCAGCGGGCAGCGTTCACCATCAAACGCCGGAAACTGCGCCAGATGGCGCACGCCGCCAACCAGCGCATCAGCTTGTTTCACCGCCTCCACGGCCTGCGGCGTCATCAGCTGTACGCCCGCCGGGCCCATTCCGACGACGGTTAACATTGCATGTCCTTGACGATCTCGTTGACCGGGCGATTGCTGCCGAGGATCTGGTTATCAAAGGCAAACATGATGGCATCGCAGATGGGCGGATTTTGCGTGAAGCGCAGCCGCTCCAGCACGCGCTGGCAGATGCGCTTGGCCAGATGGTTGTAGATTTTCTGGAAGCCGTGAGCGTCAATGTGTTCCATTGCCGCTTCGGTGGTGTCGCACTCGCTCACCAGAGTGAGCAGTTCAAGGGGCGCGCCGAGCAGCGCCAGATGGGCCACCAACGTCTCCATGCGCCCGTCGGCGATATGGCTGTGGGTGTGGAAAATCCCGGCGGCGATTTTGACCAGCTTGCCGGGGTGGCCAATCAGCACAATCTGGCGGAAGCCAAGGCGCACCGACTCTTCAATCATGTAGCCGACAAAGTTGCTCATGGTGACCACCACCTGCGAGTCAATGCCCATCTGCTCGCGTACGAAGCGTTCGCCGTGGTTGCCCGGTACCAGCACCACGCGCGCCAACCCGGCGGCACGTTTCATCTCCAGTTCCAACGCCAGCGAGCGTTTCCAGCTCTCTTCCGACATCGGCGTCACGATACCGGTGGTGCCAATAATCGAAATGCCGCCCAGAATGCCCAGCCGCGCGTTATAGGTTTTCTTCGCCCGCTCTTCGCCCTCTGGGGCAAAAATCTCCACCTCTGCGCCGCGCGCCGGGCCGATGGCCTCACGAACGGCGGTCTCAATGGTGTGTCGTGGGGTGCGATTAATCGCCGCGCTGCCGATGGGCAGCCCGATGCCTTTGCGGGTAACGGTGCCAACACCTTCGCCGCCACGCAGGATAATCTCGCCGCTGTCGTTGACGGTGACGCGAGCAAAAATCAGCATCCCGTGGGTAGCGTCGATATCATCGCCGCCATCTTTGCGGATGGCGGCAATACCCTGCTGGCCTTCGACGTGCGGGGATTCGACATTCAGGTTTAGCGTCACGCCCGACGGCGTGACAATCGAGATCTGGTGAATCAGGTGCTGGCGCATCACCATCAGCGCGGCGACTTTCGCCGCCGCCGTGGCGCTGGAGCCGGTGGTGTAGCCTTTGCGCAGCGCTTTGCCGTTATGCCACACCGGGGCATCAAAGGCGGGCTCGCTCATCGCACCCCCTGCAGATGGTAGAGAATGGCGTTGACGATCGCCGCCGCAACGTTGCTGCCACCTTTACGCCCCAGCGCGGCAATGCCCGGCAGGCTGCTTTTGCTCAGCGCCTCTTTGGATTCCGCCGCGCCGACGAATCCGACCGGCACGCCAATCACCCCGCCGACTTCCAGCGCGTTATGCTCCATCAGGCGGAATAGCGCGGTTGGCGCATTGCCGAAGACAAACACTTTGTCGCCCTCTTCTTTGGCGGCAATGTCCACCGCCGCCATCGAGCGGGTAATGCCCTGCGCTTTGGCCTCGCGCACCACGCGCGGGTCGCTGATGTAGCAGCGGCACTCGCCGCCGAAGGTGGCCAGCAGGTTTTTGTTGATGCCGGAAAGCGCCATGGTGGTGTCGGTGTAGAGCGTGCACGGGCGGCTCAGCGCCTCGCACAGGCGGGTTAATGCATCCGGCGAGAACCACAAAATATCCAGCCACTCGAAGTCGGCGGTGGTGTGGATCACCCGTTTGATAATCGCTTCGTGCAAGGGGCTGGCGAAGCGATACTCCGGGCGCGTTTGCGCGATAATCTCGCTGATAATCTCGAAGCTTTTGCGCTCAATCGCTTGCGGTTGCTGGATATAGTTCATGCAGTGCTCCTCAGGCCACGCCGATAAGCCAGAACCTGACCGCCATAAACAGCAGCAGGGCCAGCGTTGACGCTACCCACATCAGTCGAATCGTTCGGGAAATATCATCAATGGCAATCGGGCGATGCGCGTCGCCAATCCACGGCTTGTTCACCCGCTCGCCAAAATAGTCGTTAGGGCCGCCAAGACGGATGCCCAGCGCCCCGGCGACGGTCGCTTCAGACCAGGCGCAGTTGGGGCTGCTGTGGTTTTTACGGTCGCGCCAGCCGATACGCAGCGCGCGCGCGCCATTATCGCGGCAGATAAAGGCGGCAAGGCCAATCAGCAGCCAGCTCAGACGCGCGGGAATGAAGTTCGCCACGTCGTCGAGACGCGCGCTGACCATGCCAATTGCCCGGTATTTTTCGTGCTTGTAACCCACCATCGAGTCGAGGGTGTTCACCGCTTTGTAGGCCATCGCCAGCGGCGCGCCGCCGAGCAACAGGAAGAAGAGCGGCGCGATAATGCCGTCGACGGTGTTTTCCGCCACCGTCTCCACCACCGCGCGGTTGATCTGTTCCGGCTGTAGCTGTGAGGTATCGCGCCCGACAATCCACGACAGCTTGATACGGCTTTCGGCAAGATCGCCTGCCCGCAGCGGACGTTCGACCGCCTGCGCCGACTGCGCCAGGCAGCGCCCGGCCAGCACCGTGAAAATCATCCACACCTCAACGCCAAAACCCAGCCACGGATGCACGCTCGCGGCGAGGCGCAGCACGCCCCAGGCAACGGCGTAACTCAGCCCCACTACCACCAGCCACATCACCCCGCCGCCAATACGCAGCGCAAGGTCGGTATGACACATCCTGCGCACCGCGCGCTGCACGGCGTTAATCAGGTTGCCTATCCAGCGCACTGGATGCGGCCAGCTGTGCGGGTCGCCGATGATGAAATCAAGCCCCCAGGCCAGGCACCAGGCCAGCAGCGTCATTGGGCACTCCTTGCGGCGGCAAACCAGTGGTTGAGCATCGACGGGTTCTGAGCAAAATGGAGATGCAGGTAGCTGGCAAAAGTATTGCCACGTTGCCAGCCACCGGCCCACTGCTGGAGCACCGCGCCGTCGCGGGTTTTACGGCACGCCATCACCGCAGGCGTCTGGGCGGTAAAATCGGAATAGTGGAATTCGTGGCCGCGCAGCACGTCGCCGGGAGCAGCGAGCAGCGTTGGCTGCTGCGCCTGCGCTTCGCAGTAGCCAAAGCGGGTCAGCCGGGAGCCCATTTTGCTGTGGCCGGGCAGAATATCGGCCATTGCGTAGGTATCACCGTTCTTATCTTCCAGCGTGGTGCCAAGGTACATCAGGCCGCCGCATTCGGCGTAAATCGCCACGCCGCGCTCGTGCGCCGCGCGCAGCTGCGTCAGCATTGGCTGGTTATCTGCAAGGGCACGGGCGTGCAGTTCCGGGTAACCGCCGCCGAGCCAGATCATCTGGCAATCGGGCAGCACCGCGTCATGCAGCGGGCTAAAGCGCACAATCTTCACGCCAGCACGCAGCAGCAGTGCCAGATTGTCCGGGTAGTAGAAGTTGAAGGCTTCATCATCGGCAAGGGCGAGCGTCAGCCCCGCGCCGGAGTCCGGCATGGGCGGCCATTGGCCGGAAGGTAAAGTGCGCAATGCGCTCAGTTCAAGCAGACGATCGGCATCCAGCGTTCGCTCCAGCACGGTAGCAAAGTCTTGCCATGGCCCATTGTCGAGCGCCGATTCTCGGGCAGTGACCAGCCCAAGATGGCGCTCCGGCAACGATACGCCATCCACGTGCGGCACATAGCCCAGCACAGGAAGGCCGCAGTAGCGTTCAATGGCGTGCTTAAGCAGCTGGAAGTGGCCCTCGCTGTTGACGCGATTCACGATGACGCCAGCGATATTCAAGCGGGGATCGAAGTGCTGAAACCCCATCACCGTCGCGGCAATAGAAGTTGAAACCGCCTTACCGTCCACCAGCAGAATCACCGGACAGCCCAGCTGTTTCGCCATCGCCGCGCTGCTGCAATAATCAGGGTCGGTGCCGTAGCCATCGTAAAGGCCCATGACGCCTTCAATGACGGCAACATCGGCCTGCTGCATATGTTCGCAGAACAGCGCATTAAGCGTGGGGGCAGGCAGCATATAGCTGTCGAGATTATGGGAGGTAACGCCGCTAAGGGCGCTGTGCCAGCCGGTATCAAGGTAGTCCGGCCCGACTTTGTAAGGCTGAACCCGCAGGCCGCGTCGCTGTAACAGCGTAAGCAGACCCAGCGTTACCGTGGTTTTACCACAGCCGCTGCCGGTCCCGGCGAGAACAAATGCGTGCTGTCTGGCTGCCATACCCTGACCCTATGCAGGGTGGTCATCGGGTATAGCCGTGCGTGCGCCCGGTCCGGAGACCGTTCGACTCAAAGCAACCCACTTCCCACCGAAGTTGTTGTTAATGGCCAACAGGCAGGTCTTCTGGCTTAGCGTCATCCTCGCCCGTCCTTCCCGATCTGTCGATCAGTGGTGTGTACGGGGTTGTCAGCATCACAGCAGCGGGGGCTGCGGAGGGTTTACACCTCCTTCCCTGGCACATAATCTATGCCAAACCTGTTGGTTGCAGATTTATACCGGCACGTCGGCCCGCATAAAATAAAAACAGGTTACTCTAGCGCCGCAAAAGAAGGATTTCGTTGCGCTATGACAATACCGGCAGATTTATTTACGGTAGTTATATTTCGTTCGGCAAAGCAAGGAAAATCATGAGCGTGGCGCGCTGTCCCGCCTCCTGTGGGGAACTTATTCAGGGCTGGATTCTCGGCAGTGAGAAGCTGGTTTCTTGCCCGATTGACTGGTACAGCACGGTGGAAGTGCGCGACGGAACGCCGCTTGCCGACGAGCGCCCCCTGGCGCGGGCGATGCTCAACCGGCTGCTAGCCCAGTTGGGCTATCCACAGGCGCTAAGCCGTTCGCTGCGCATAGAGATTCACTCAACGATTCCGTTGGCTAAGGGAATGGCCAGCAGCACCGCCGATATCGCCGCCACCGCCGTTGCCGCCGCGCATCATCTGGGCCAGACGCTCAGCGAATCGGCGCTCGCCGCGCTATGCGTTTCGCTGGAGCCGACGGACAGCACGCTATTTTGTGCCCCCACCCTGTTCGATCATCATCACGCGCGCACGCAAATTGCCTGCCAGCCCGCGCCGCATTTCGACCTTCTGGTACTGGAAAGCCCGCTACGGCTTCGCACCGTCGACTATCACCGATTACCCCGCCAGGCGGTGCTGGAGGCAAACGCCGGGGTGCTCGATCTGGCATGGGAAAAAGTGCAAAGCGCCTGCAGACGTCAGGATGCTGGCCTGCTGGGCGAAGCGGCGACACTCAGCGCCACCGCCAGCCAGACTCTGCTGCCCAAGCCGGGGTTTGCGGCGCTGCTGGCACTGGTTGAATCATGCAGCCTGTATGGCCTGAACGTAGCGCACAGCGGCAGCGTTGTCGGGTTGATGCTCGACCGCCGCCGTCACGATGTAGAGTATCTGCGCTGGGCGCTGGGGCAACGTTCGTTAGCGGCGCACTGGCCGCAGCTGCATCTGCGAACGTCGGTATCGGGTGGCGTTCAGCTCAGTACCTGACTCAGCGCCGCCAGCAGCCGCTGGTTTTCTTCGGCGCTGCGGATGGCCACCCTGAAGTAGCGCCCGTCGAGCCCCGGGTAGTTAGCGCAGCTGCGAATTAAAATCTGCTGTTCCAGCAGCGCGTATTGCAGCTCAAGGTCGGGGCGCTCGCAGCGCAGAAACAGGTAATTGGCTCGCCCGGGGTAAACCGTGATCCCGTCAATCTTACTGAGCGCACGGTAAAAGCGCGCCCCTTCATCGGCCAACCAGCGGCGAGTGGCCTGCTGGTAGGCGCTATCGTTGAGAATCACCTCGCCGGCCAGCGCGGCGAACGCATTGATTGACCACGGCATCTGCCGCTGGCGCAGCCTTGCGACCGCCCGTTCATCGCCGTTGAGCAGGTAGCCAAGGCGCAGGCCGGGAATAGCATAGAATTTGGTCAGTGAACGCAGCACCCAGACGTGGGGATACTCCGCCAGTAGAGGAATAAATCCCGGCGCATCGGGGATAAAATCAAGGAAGGCTTCGTCGAGAATCAGCGCGATGTCCAGCGCTCGGCAGCGTTCAGCAATGGCCGTCAATAGCGTGTGCTCCGGCATCAGCCCGGTTGGATTGTTAGGCGTGCAGAGAAACAGGCAGTCGAGTTCAGCCGTCAGCGCCGGGAGAATCGCCTCGCTCAGCTGCCAGCCGTCCTCTTCGCGCAGGTAAAACGTGTCGATAACGCAACCCTGCGTTTCCAGCGCGCGACGATATTCGGCGAACCCAGGCGCAACCACCATCGCCCGGCGCGGCTGCAGACCGTTGACGAGGGTAAAAATAGATTCCGTCTCGCCGTTACCTGCGAGAATCCACGTTGCCGGAACCCCGTGATGTGCCGCTAGCGCCTGATGCAGCTGCTGATACTCAACGTCGGGATAGCGTTCCGCACAGCTTAGCTGAGCCACAATGGCCTGTTTTAAGCTCTCGGGCATACCCAGCGGATTAATGTTGGCACTGAAATCCAGCAGTTGGTCAGCGGCGACACCCATCAGCGCAGCCGCTTCACGCGTATTCCCGCCGTGGGCGCATTTCAGACGCGACATGGCAAGTTACCCGCGCCGCGCAAGGGTCGCGCCGTCGGCGAAGTAGGCTTTGATCCCGGCGAGGATGGATTCGGCCACTTCCTGCTGGAATTTGGCGGTCTTCAGCTTGCGCTCCTCTTCAACGTTACTGATAAATGCAGTTTCGACGAGGATCGATGGAATATCCGGTGCTTTCAGCACCGCAAAGCCTGCCTGCTCAACCTGGTTTTTATGCAGATTGTTAATCTGCCCCATCTTCTTGAGCACCGCTTTACCGAATTTCAGGCTGTCGGCAATGGTCAGCGACTGCACCATATCAAACATGGTGTGGTCAACGTAACGGTCGCCGCTCTTGCTCACCCCGCCGATCAAATCCGAGGCGTTCTGGGTCTGCGCGAGATATTTCGCCGCCGTACTGGTGGCCCCCTTAGTGGAGAGCGCAAACACCGACGAGCCGCTCGGCTGACGGCTGGTGAAGGCATCCGCATGAATCGACACGAACAGGTCGGCGCGCTGCTTTTGCGCCTTCGCCACCCGCACCCTCAGCGGAATAAAGATATCTTCATTGCGCGTCATGTAGGCTTTCATATTGCCTTCTTTCTCAATCAGCGCGCGCAGGCGACGGGCAATTTGCAGCACCACGTCCTTTTCCCGCGTTTTATACAGCCCCACCGCACCCGAGTCTTCGCCGCCGTGACCCGGGTCAAGCATGATTACGATTGGCCGGTCACGTCCGGCTTTCCCCGGCTGAGGCCCGCTCTGCGCAGGCGGTACCTGCTTTTCGAGGCCGTCTTTATTGTACTCTTCCAGCAGCGCCAGCAGCGGATCCTGCACATCGTTGCTGTTGGCCGGGTAAAGATCCATCACCAGACGCTCTTTGAAGCTGGCGACCGGCGCCAGGGCAAACAGCTGCGGTTTGACGTCCTGCTTAAGCTCAAACACCATGCGCACCGTCTGCGGGTCAAACTGCCCCACGCGCGCGGATTTAATAAACGGATCGTCGCCGCGGATCTGCGCGGCCATCCCTTTCAGCACCGAGTTAAGATTCACCCCTTCGAGATCGACCACCAGGCGATCCGGGTTGCTTAACGCAAACTGCCGGTACTTGAGCACGCGGTTGGATTCCACCGTAACGCGCGTGTAGCTGGACGCAGGCCAGATGCGGACCGCCACCACCTGACTGACGGCAGCAAAACCAACCTGACTGACACTTAGCAACCACATGGCGCCCGCCCCTTTTAACAGGCGGCGACGACTCAAAGACTGACTTCCGGACATGCTCCATCCCAGGCAAAAAAAGACGATTGTAATTTACGCATAATACGATTGACCGAAAACTCTAACCAATGAGGGATAAACTGTCATCTATAAAAGGGTAAACATTCGTTGGTTAAGCGAAATTCGACGCGAATTTTTGCCATCCTGAGGTAAATTCCGGCTTGCGTTTAGCGGCAAAACAGAATAAAAATACACTTATTACGAATATTCATGCATTGAGGGTTGCGCCGTGGTGAAGGAACGTAGAACCGAACTGGTCGAGGGGTTTCGTCATTCAGTCCCCTATATTAACGCTCACCGAGGGAAGACGTTTGTCATCATGCTCGGCGGCGAAGCCATTGAGCATGAGAATTTTTCCAGCATTGTCAATGACATAGGCCTACTTCACAGTCTGGGTATTCGCCTGGTGTTGGTGTACGGCGCGCGCCCGCAGATTGATGCGAACCTGGAAGAGCATCACCATCAGCCCACGTATCATAAACATATTCGCGTGACGGATAGCAAAACCCTTGAACTGGTTAAGCAGGCGGCCGGTCAGCTGCAGCTGGATATCACCGCGCGTCTGTCGATGAGCCTGAATAACACCCCGCTGCAGGGGGCACACATCAACGTGGTGAGCGGTAACTTTATTATCGCGCAGCCGCTTGGCGTGGACGACGGCATTGATTACTGCCACAGCGGGCGTATTCGTCGTATTGATGAAGAGGCCATTCACCGCCAGCTCGATAGCGGCGCGATTGTGCTGATGGGGCCGGTGGCCGTCTCCGTGACCGGCGAAAGCTTTAACCTGACTTCGGAAGAAATTGCCACCCAGCTGGCGATTAAGCTGAAGGCTGAAAAAATGATCGGCTTCTGCTCGTCGCAGGGCGTGTATAACGAAGCGGGCGAAATTGTTCCCGAGCTGTTCCCGAACGAAGCGCAGGCGCGCATCGAAGAGCTGGAGCAGGAAGGCGATTACCTTTCCGGTACCGCGCGCTTCCTGCGCGGCGCGGTGAAAGCCTGCCGCAGCGGCGTACGCCGTAGCCACCTGATAAGCTATCAGGAAGACGGCGCCCTGCTGCAAGAGCTGTTCTCCCGCGACGGTATTGGTACGCAAATCGTGATGGAGAGCGCCGAGCAAATTCGCCGCGCCACCATTAACGACATCGGCGGTATTCTCGATCTTATCGCCCCGCTGGAGCAGCAGGGTATTCTGGTGCGCCGCTCCCGCGAACAGCTGGAAATGGAGATCGATAAATTCACGATCATTCAGCGTGATAACACCACCATTGCCTGCGCCGCGCTGTATCCGTTCCCGGAAGAAAAAATTGGCGAAATGGCCTGCGTGGCGGTACATCCGGACTACCGCAGTTCATCGCGTGGCGAGGTGCTGCTGGAGCGGATAGCCGCTCAGGCGAAGCAAATGGGGCTGAATCACCTGTTTGTACTGACCACGCGCAGCATTCACTGGTTCCAGGAGCGCGGGTTTAAGCCGGTAGACGTGGAATTGCTGCCGGAAAGTAAGAAACAGCTTTATAACTATCAGCGACGGTCGAAGGTGCTGATGACGGACTTAGCATAGCGGCGCCGAACTGTCCCCTCGCCCCTATGGGGAGAGGGTTAGGGTGAGGGGAAATTCTGGCTCGGCGTTAAACCCTCACCCCAGCCCTCTCCCTTAAAAAGAGAGAGGGGGCACACCGCGCCCCTCTTCACCACTCTATTCCATCTCTGCAAAAATCGCCGACAGGCCGCTACGCCGTTCCGTACGCGTGGCAATCGCCTGCGCCAGCAGGTTTTCATCGGCATACATCGACAGCCGCGATTTTGCGCGGGTAATGGCGGTATACACCAGTTCGCGGCTCACCACCGGAACCAGCTGTGTCGGCAGAACCAGCGCCGCGTGCGTGAATTCAGACCCCTGAGATTTATGCACCGTCATCGCCCACGCGGTGTCGTGCTCCGGCAGGCGGCTTGGCTGTACCGACTTAATCGTACCATCCGGCATCGGGAACCAGACGCGCATCCCCTGCCCGCGGTCCAGTGCGATACCTATATCACCGTTGAACAACCCCAGAGCGCTGTCGTTACGGCTGATCATGACCGGGCGGCCTTCATACCAGCGCGAATGGCGCTGCGGCACGATCTGACGATGACGGGCCAGCAGTTGCTCAAACTGGGCGTTTAGCCCGCCCACGCCCCACGGCCCTTCGCGTAGCGCGCACAGCAGCTGGTACTCACCAAAGGCCGCCAGCACTTCTGCCGGGTCGGCCTGCTCTCGCAGTCGCTGTAAATAGTGACCGTAGCCGGCGCGTGCATCATCGAGCATCGCGGCATAATCATCCGTCGAGCGCAGCGGTTTCAGTTCGATATCGTGAAAACCACGGGCGAAGACTTCACCGACGGCGTTCTTGTCGCCTCGGTTCACCGCGCCGGCCAGTTGCCCGATACCTGAATCACTGCCAAAACGGTAGCTGGTTCGCAGCAGGCACAGGCTGTCACGCAGTGCGCCAGCGACCGGGCCGTCGCCCGCCGGGACCGTTGCCCCCACCAGACGGCTCAGCTGTGCCGCTCGTTCGGCGGTATACCCCGCGCTGACCCAGCTACAGATATCGCCCAGCACGGCCCCCGCCTCAACCGATGCCAGTTGGTCGCGGTCGCCGAGGAAAATCACCCGCCCATGCGACGGCAGCGCGTCAATCAGCCGCGCCATCATCGGCAGGTCAATCATCGACGCTTCGTCGACAACCAGCACGTCAAGGTGCAGCGGGTTACCCGCGTGATAGCGCATCTTCTGGCTGCCGGGCTGCGCGCCCAGCAGACGGTGCAGCGTACTGGCTTCCGTCGGTAGCATCGCCTTTTGCGCCTCATTCAGCGCGAGCTTGCGCAGCGCCGCGCCAAGGGACTCGGTTAATCTTGCCGCCGCTTTACCGGTTGGCGCCGCTAAGCGGATACGGCATTTTTCGCCCCCAGCCATCTGCACCAGCGCCGCCAGCAATTTGGCTACCGTCGTGGTTTTACCGGTGCCCGGCCCGCCGGAAATCACCGAAATACGCCGCGTCAGCGCCACGGCGGCAGCGACTTTTTGCCAGTCGACGCTTTCGCTCGCGGGAAATAGCGCGTTCAGCGTTGCGTTAAGCTGCGCGTCGTCCACTGCGAACGGCAGTTGGGTATCGTTGAAGAAGCGCGCGACCGTCAGCTCATTACGCCACATGCGGTTAAGGTACAGGCGATCGCGGCTGAGGATCAGCGGCGACGGGCGTTCGCCAGCGCTCACCGCCGCCGAGGCCAGCAGCAGCGTGGCCCAATCGTCCGGCGCATCGGCTTCGGCAAACAGCCGTTGCCAGAGTTCGCGCGCGCGGCCTTTCGGCTGCGCGACAGGCGTCAGGTGCGACAGCGGCAGGCAAACATGCCCTTCGCCGGTATCACGGCTGAGCATCGCCGCCGCCAGCATCACCGCCGGGTGTTCATCTTGTGCGACCATCAGCGCAAACTGTACGTCCAGCGGGCGAAGCAGCCGTAGTTCCACGGCTTCCAGCAAACGTTGTTCCAGCGTCATGCGTCCATCTCCTCGCCTTCTCCGGCGAACAGCGCATCCATTGCTGCGATCAGCGCCGGGTCAGGTCGGGTGGTAAAAATCCCCTGCTGCCCCGCGTCGCCGTTAACGCCGCGCAGGAACAGGTAAATAACGCCGCCAAAGTGGCGTTCATAGTCATAGTCGGCAAGGCGGTGGCGCAGATAGCGGTGCAGCGCCAGGCTATAGAGCTGATACTGCAAATCGTAGCGATGCGATTGCATGGCCTCCGCCATCGCCTGCTGGGTGTAGGCTTCGCCGCTTTCCCCGAGCCAGTTGGATTTGTAGTCCAGCAGGTAATAGCGCCCGTCGTGGCGGAAAACCAGGTCGATAAAGCCTTTCAGCATGCCGCGTACCTGGCGGAAGTCCAGCGTTGGGCAGCCTGCCGAGAGAGGATCATAGCGGCGGGTTAAGGCATCCAGCGCCAGCGGATCAAGCGGGCGGCTTATCGGCAGATAGAACTCCATTTCAACCTGTTTTTGCTTTGCACTCAATTGATTGAGCGCAATGCCCGTATCCGCCAGCGGAGCGGCCAGCACCTGAGAAATCCACGCCGTCAGTACCGGCTCCCACTCTTCGCCAAAACCGTTGCTTTGCAGTTTTTCCGCCATCCATTCCGCTGAAATGGGCTGAGTGAAGTCGAGGTCTTCAAACAGACTGTGCAGGAAGGTGCCCGGCGATGCACCCCGCGGGAAATTATGCGGCGTCAGCAGCTGCTCCGGCGGCGTTTCTGCCGTGCCCGCAGCATCAATATCCAGCCTCGGCAGCAGATCCTGCGCCACGCTGTGACCACGCTGCTGAAGGCCGGAATAGCTGGTCACCCGCCAGTCGTCCACGACGCGACGCAGCACCTGCCGCGCCGCCAGTTCAGGTGCGGGTGCTTGTGTCGCCTGCCAGCGCTCGCCGTTCGGCGGCGTCGCGAGCGTCAGCGCAATATGTTCATCGCACAGCGCGCGCAGACACGCCTCCAGGCCAGCGGCATCCCGCACTTCACCTTTCTGCATCAGCCTTCCCGGCGCGCTGTGGTGTAATTCGGAATCCGTGGGTTTATCGCTGCGTCGCGCGGTCAGCGGCGCGAGCCCCAGGCTGCAGTGCCAGACCGCTCGGGTTAAGGCGACGTACAGCAAACGCAGATCTTCAGCCAGACGCTCGGCCTCCGCCAGTTCAAGGCTTTCATCGCTTTCGTTGAGATCCAGCACCGCCGCGAACGATTCCCGGTCGTGATAAAACGCCTGCTTCTCTTTACGGAAGCGAGCGATAAACGGCAGCCACACCAGGGGATATTCCAGCCCTTTCGATTTGTGGATAGTGACTATCTGCACCAGGTGCTTGTCGCTCTCCAGACGCATCTGCTGACTGGACGCATTGGTATCCGGTTCCGCAATCTGCTGGTTCAGCCAGCGCACCAGCGCGTGCTCGCTCTCCAGTGCACTCGCCGCCTCCTGCAGTAATTCACTCAGGTGCAGAATATCCGTTAAGCGCCGCTCGCCGCCGTGGGTCGCCAGCAGATTTTCTGCCAGCGAACGCGCGCTCATCAACGCGCGAATCATCGGCATCACGCCGCGCCGCTGCCAGATAAGCCGGTAATCGCTGAACTCTTCAACCAGCGCATCCCAGGCCTGTTCATCCTGATTTAACCGTTCGATATCCCGCGCGTTGAGGCCAAACATTGCCGTCGCCAGCGCGCTGCGCAGCGTATTTTCACGCTCCGGCGTCAGCACCGCCTGCAGCACCCACAGCAGCTCCTGGGCTTCCGGGGTTTCAAACACGCTGTCGCGGTTGGAGAGATAGACCGACGGGATCGCCAGCGCGTTGAGCGCATCGCGAATCAGCGATGCCTCCTGGCGGTTACGCACCAGCACCGTAATATCCGAAGCCTGCACCGGGCGGGCGCTGTCACCGCGCCACAGCAGGGCCGTGCCGCGCTGGCCACCGTCCAGCCAGTCGCGAATCTGCGCCGCGCACTGCTGAGCCATAAAGTTCTGGTAGTCCCCCGCGCTAACGCCTTCGCCGGGCATCAGCCATAGGTTCATGGCCGGCTGATTTTCGCCGTCAAACTCAAAGCGCAGCGAGGCATTTTTCGCCGCCGACTTCACCGGCTGAAACGGAATATCACGGAACATGAAGGGGTTATCAACCAGCCCGAACAGGCGGTTGACGCTCGCCACCATGCCCGGCGCGGAACGCCAGTTGGTGTCGAGCGTGTAATGGGCGGCCACGTCGCTGCGTGCCCGCATGTAGGTAAAGATATCCGCGCCGCGGAAGGCGTAAATCGCCTGCTTCGGGTCACCGATCAGCAGCAGCGCGGTGTCCGGCTGCTGACGCCAGATACGGCGAAAAATACGGTACTGCTGCGGGTCGGTATCCTGGAATTCATCGATCATTGCTACCGGGAAACGCTGACGGATAGCGGCAGCCAGCGCCTCGCCGCTTTCACTCTCCAGCGCTTCATCCAGACGGCTTAGCATGTCGTCAAAGCCCAGTTCACCGCGGCGGCGTTTCTCACGAGCGACCGCTTCACGAATCTCTTTCATCGCCTGGGCGATGACCAAATCGTTCAGCGTCAGCGGCGACTCAAGCAGGCGCTCAATAGCACTGAACAGGGGGTGAACGGGAACCTTGCCGCCGGCTTTGGTGCGCTCGGCGAGGAACGACTGGCTGAATTTTTCCAGCGCGTCGGGCAATTGGTAGGTTTTGCTCTCTTCCTGCGCCCAGTTGCTGATCTTATCGATCCACTTTCCCTGGTTGCCACGGTTGAACTTGCGGCGATCGAGATCCGATCCTTCCAGCAGCGGCTCCAGCTCACCTACCGCCGCCAGCCACTGCTGTTTGATAGCGTTGATGTGCTCGAGGATCTGCTGATGCCGTGATGCCAGCGTTTCTGTCGTACTCAGCGGCATCTTCAGCTGCGGCGCTTCCCCTTGCAGGTAGCGGTCAATCGATTTCAGCAGATCCTGCGGCCCTTTCCACGACTCGACAATCACCTGTGCAATATCGCGGTTCAGCGGGTAGCAATGACGTCGCCAGAAGTCGGCGCAGGCCTGATAGCGTAGCTGGGATTCATCCTCAATCAGCTGCTGCTCGAACAGCATGCCGGATTCAAACGCGTTGAGACTGAGCATTCGCTGGCAGAAACCGTGGATGGTAAACACCGCTGCGTCGTCCATCTGCCGCTCGGCCAGCAGCAGCACGTTGGCCGCCTGCTGGCGGTCATCGATTTCCGCCAGCAGGCTGGCGTAGAGCGGGTTATCGGTGGCGTTGCGCAGGCAGGCGACGCGCAGCTCGTGAATATTGCTGCGAATGCGCCCACGCAGTTCTTCGGTTGCCGCTTCGGTAAAGGTGACGACCAGCAGCTCTTCGACGTTAACCTGCCGGGGAAAGGCGGCTTCTCCGCCCAGCCCCAGCAGCAGCCGCAGATAGAGTGCGGCGATGGTGAAGGTTTTTCCAGTGCCCGCAGAGGCTTCAATCAGGCGCTCACCGTAGAGGGGCAAACGCAGGGGATCAAGGGACTCGGCGGTTTCGGTCATTCGTTCTCTCGTATCGGTAAAGTTTGCTGCAACGCGCTGATGCTTTCCCATGCCTTCCAGCCCTTAGGACGCGCATAGTCCGCTTTGCCGTTCTGGCTACCGGAAACCTGCGAAAGTACCGTCATGCCCTGCGGCGCAACGACCGTCTGGTGGAAGAAATCGGCCAGCTTTTGCGGCGTTAACCGTTTAATCTGGGCCACTACTTTAGCACGTGAATCAAAGGCCATATTACCGCGATCGAAATCTTTGCTCAGCTGCGAGGCTTCATCGCCCAGCGTTTGCGGTGCCTGAAGCATGTCGGCAATCACTGCCTGCTGAATTTGCGCGAACTCTTCCGGCTTCATCACCCGCAGCTTTTGCTCAGCGGTCGGGAAGAAAGCCTTAAAGCGCTGCCATAAAAACGCAGGCTGCTTCTCGTTGCTTTGCAGCAGGAAGCCCATGCCCCACTGGCGACCTATGTTCATTGAGAAAGCAAAGACGGCGTAGCCAAGCTGCTCTTCAGTGCGCAGCTGGTTATAGAACCAGGGCTGAACAATCTGCGCCAGCATCGCGCTGGCAGCCGAGCTGGAGAACTCGTCGACGTTAGGCGGTACAAACACCGCCGCCAGCGCGGAGTCGGTGCTATTACCCGCTTTCTCGATGATAACGTTCTGCTTTTTATCAACCAGTACGTCTTTGTTGCGGCACCACTCGCTGCCGTTAGCACCAAACTGAGACTGGACCGCACGCGCCAGCGTCGTCGACTGCTCGGCGCTGAGGTTGCCAATCACCATAAACTCCGGCCGGCCGCCGGTTTTCAGGCGATCGCGGTAGGCCACAATATCCTGCAGCGTAATCGACGGCAGCAGCGCTTTACGCTCTTCACGCTGGAAGTACGGCACCTGTGAAATCATCTGTACCGGCATAATCGCCTGTTCATAGGCTTTGCCTTTGTCAGCAGAGTCGAGCATCTGCTTATACCAGGACTTCGCCTGCTCAAGCTGCTCTTCTGTTGCTGCATAGCTGAAGTAGCCCTGCAACAGCGCTTCGAAAAGCTGCGGCAAGCGCTGGGTGTAACCATTGGCATTCAGCATCAGGCCATTATTCGCACCGGTAGAGAAGCTGATGCCGCCCACCGCCGCCTGGTTGCTTAACTGGTCAAGCGCAATGCCCGCCAGATAGTCGTTCAGGGCAAACATCACCTGATTTTTCGCGCTGTCCATCGCCTGCGGGTTACGCAGGATCATGGTGATATCAGCCTTCGGCTCGCTGGCAAAATAGCGGCTCGGCATATAGACCAGGCGCAGGTTGGGCTCATCGACAATAAGCGTTGGGTGCGTAGCGGTCTTTTCGTTTTTAATCAGCGCGAAATCATCCGGAATATACGGGTTCAGCTGCGGTAAATTGAGGGTAATGCCCTCGCCCGCCTTCTGCCATCTGGCAAACGTCTCCGGCGTAATTTTATCCACCTGATAAGGCGCATCAACAAAGTAGGCCACCTTGTTATGCGGCTCTTTCTGGCTGATGTACCAGACTCGTGCATTCTGCGGCGTCATCATCGCCAGACGATCTTTGATTGCCTGTGCGTCATAGCGATCGGCAATATTGACCGCATCCAGCGTGTGCTGCACCGGCACGCGGATCATGGTATCCGCCAGCCATTCGACATAGTCCATGTCGCGGTTGATTGACGGGTAGCGGAAGTCGAGGTCCAGCACGTGCGCCAGCTCGTCGAAATAGCGTTTATCCACGCCTTTCTGGCGCAGCATCTCAAGGTAGCTAAAGATAGCCGCTACGACTTCATCGCGGTGGGCAAGGCCTTTGTCGGTTAAGGTGGCGGAAATTGCCAGTACGCCGCTGTTGCCGTTCACTACCGGGTCAGAGTCGGCACGGATCCCTTCCACCAGCCCCTGTTTTTGCAGCCAGTCGGATAGCGTGCCCGGCGTGCGGTTGCCGATAAGATAGGTGATCAGTTCGTCGGTTTTGCTGCGGAACTGCGCAGAGTTGTTATCAATACGAAACTCAACGCGCAGCACTTTTCGCGGCAGCGCCGGCACGTAGTGGATAACAATCCCTTTCTGCGCATCGGTGACGACCGGGACGGTAATTTCCGGACGCGCAATCGCTTTATCAGGGACGCGACCATAGGTCTGCGCGGCGATCTGCGCCAGCTCCGGCAGCGGTTTGTTGCTGTAGATAACCGCCTTCATCAGATTGGCAGAATAGTATTTGTCGCGGAATGCCAGCAGCGATTCGTAAACCGGGCTGCCGGGCTTATCGCTTAGCGTTTCAAGGTTGCCGCCGGAGAAACGCGCCCCCGGATGCGCCGGGTTAATGGTTTCTGCGCTGACTTGCGCCATGCGCATCCCGTCTCGGGTACGCGCCATGGTCAACTCGGCATTCACCGCATTGCGTTCTCGATCGGCGTATTTTTTCTCCAGTAGCGGCGAGGCTATGGCGTCCGCCAGGCGGTCAACGGCTCCCTGGAGTGCATCATTTTCCACTTCAAGATAGAACGCCGTCCGGTACGGCGCGGTGCTGGCATTATGGCTGCCACCGTGCAGCTTGAGAAATTCCGAGAGGCTATCGGGCTGCGGGTAATGCTTTGAGCCCATCAACGTCATATGTTCAAGGAAATGCGCGAGGCCGGGGTGTGCGTCAGGATCTTCCAGCGAACCGACCGGCACCACCAGCGCCGAGAGCGATTTTACCGCCTGGGGATCGGACACCAGCAGCACCACCATGTGGTTATCCAGCGTAATCGCCTGATACTGACGGGTGTCTTTTTCACTTTTGCGGATGGTTTCCTGAATCGGCTGCCATCCGGTGTCTGCCTGACCTACGGTCGCCCAAAGGGCGGTAACAAAAACAACGATACTCAACCAGATACTGCGGGGCATTCACGGACCTCACCATTAACAAATACAGCTGAATCTTAATGCTTATGCGGGCAGTTCCTGGCCTGGGCGCTGGCTTTGGCTGGCTGCCACTCATCGGTCCGTGACGCGTTATGCATACTAAATGAACAACTCCGCTTGCGCAATTTTTATACAATCACTGCGATTGATGAAACCGAAACAGCGGCAGCAGATACGGCGTCGTCTGTTCAACTATTGCCTCATACTGCGCGGGTTCCAGGGTACGCCACAGGCGTTGATACCAGACATCGGCCCCTTCGCCGCTCACCACCATATTGCCTTCATACGCCTGCATAAACTTGCTGCGCGCTTTTTGCTGCGTGTCCTCGTCCCTTAAGATGGCACCTTTTTCGGCATCGTAACAGGCTTTTATCCATGCCCCGCCGCTTTCGGGTAAGAACAGCAGCGGCTGGCACATTCCCTGTCGATAACCTTCCACCAGCTGCGAGAGATAGGTTTTCGCCTCATCAATCGCCAACGGTGGGAAGCACCATTCACCTTCTTTACGCAGCAGCAGCCGGCTTTCACCGTTGCCGCCGCTAGCACAGTAGACAAGGTGTTCCAGCCAAAGTTGCATTCCTTGTGCCACGCTAAGCAAAGATGGCCGCCAACGCAACAATCCATTCTCCTGAACCTGTGGTAACCATCCCGTTATGTTAACCCCGTCGCAATCAAGGTCTATTTCCATGCTTTTTCCGACCCGGCGATATTCAATAACCCGCGCAGCCAGTGCGGCCATCTCCTGGCGCTGAGCTTCCCAGGCAATTTCACCGAACGGCCCGTAGGGGAGCTCGCCCGCTGCGCGATAGCGGCGATACATCGGTTCTGCCTCCTGCTCTTCAATCAGGGTATTGAGCAGTTGCTGGTTAAGCTGGTAGCGCGTCAACCCTTCCAGCGTGAACGGCTCGGTATCCGGGATATCGTTCTCCTCGCTGCGGAAATTAACCTGCAGACGCAGTTGGAAGAAGGCGCGAACGGGGTGCTTCCAGAAGCGCTGGAGCTGCTCCAGCGGCAACGTGGTCAGTGCGAGAGGCTCCAGCGGCTGGATAAATTCACCGTGGGCTTCTCCCTGTCGGCCAGCTGCCGCCAGCCACTCACGGGCATAGCTTTGCCGCTCGTTAGCCTGGTAGTTTTCGGCATCAAACGGCATTCGGCTATGCAGGTGCATAATATGCTGCTTCACCCGCCGCTCGCTTTCGTCGCAGTTGAGCGCCTCGTCACCTTCCAGACAGTGGCTCTGGCCGACGTAGTCCAGCAGCTCCTGCACCAGCACCGACGGATAGCGCTCGCTGTTATCCTGAATAGAACGGCCGATATAGCTGATATAGAGCGCTTTTTCCGCCGACATCATCGCTTCAAGGAACAGATATCGGTCATCATCGCGGCGGCTACGGTCACCACGAACCGGTTTCTGACTCATGAGATCAAAGCCCAAAGGAGCCAGCGCGCGTGGATAGATACCGTCATTCATCCCCAGCAGACACACCACCTTGAACGGGATGGAGCGCATCGGCATAAGGGTACAAATATTAATAGGGCCCGCCAGGAATCGCTGGCTGATACGTTCCTGATCGAGGCGCTGCGCCAGTTCGTCTCGCAGCAGCGTCAGCGGCACATCGCCCGCATACTGTGACTGCACGCCTTGGGCAATAATCGCCTGCCACTGCTGTTCAATCAGGGTCAGCGCCGCTTCGGTATCCTGGTCCGGCAGGAAGAAATCATTAAGCATGTCGCGGCATACCGGCAGCCATTCCTCCAGCGAACGCGCCTGCGTCAGCACCTGACGCCAGCGGTTCAGTTGCATCAACAGCGAGGCCAGATGCCCCACCAGCTCGGCAATCAGCCCGCTGGATTCATCGTACGGCAGCACCTCCTGCCACTCCCCCTGGCTGCTCTCCATGGCATAGCCCAGCAGCATGCGCGTCAGACCAAATCGCCACGTGTGCTGCCCGGTTGCCGGCAGGTCCAGCTCGCGTACGTTGTCGTCGTCCATCCCCCAGCGCACGCCGGATTCACTCACCCATTGGCGCAGATGCTGTAGCCCCGCTTCATCAATATTAAAACGCGCCGCCAGCACCGGCACGTCGAGCAGCGCCAGCACGTCTTCGCTGGTAAAGCGGCTGTCCGGTAAGGAGAGCAGCGTAATAAACGCCTGCATCGCCGGATGCGCCTGACGGGCGCGGCGGTCGGAAATAGCGTACGGCAGAAAGCGTTCACCGGTTGCGCTGCCGAACACCGCCTGAATAAACGGGCTGTAGCTGTCGATGTCTGCCACCATCACGATAATGTCGCGCGGCGTCAGCGTCGGGTCGGCCTCAAGCATCGCCAGCAGACGGTCATGCAGCACTTCCACTTCGCGCTGCGGGCTGTGGCAGACGTGGACGGTCAGGCTGCGGTCATCATGGGCCAGCGCGCGCTTGTGACCACTCCACGCAAACTCTTCGGCGGTGCGCCCGGCTACGGCGCTATTTTTGAGTTCCAGCACATCGTACTGAAGGTTGTGCAGCAGGTTATCCGGCTCAATGTCAACGAAGGCGTCCAGCTCCTGATAACGCTCCAGCCCCGCCAGCAGATAAATATAGTCGCGCCCCAGCTTGCCCCAGGAGGCCAGCAGCGGGTTGCCGACGTCCTGTTCCCCGTCATCGTTAAACAGCCCCGGTGCGCGGCTGGCATCCTGGAACAACGGCAGCTCGCGCTGTTCGCGGTAATGCCGACGCTGGCGCGCCATCAGGCGGGCAAGAAACGCGGGGTCTTTAATATCGCCCCAGTAGTAACGGCACGGGTTGGTAAACAGAACGTAGATATCAACATGTTTGCCCAACGCCTGTAGCGCATGCAGGTACACCGGCGGCAGCGCGGAGATACCACAGATAAACACCCGTGACGGCAGCCCGGCAGGTGCTTCAGCACTGTTTTCCAGCGTGTCGATAAAGCGCTGATAGAGATTGGCTCGATGCCACTGCGGCTGCCCCAGCGCAGCAGTATGTTCAACCAATGCTTTCCACAGCGGAGCCTGCCACTGCTGCGCCTCGCCGACGCCGTCAACGAATTCACCAGCCTCCCATTGGGTCAGCCACTGCGGTCGATACACCAGATACTGGTCGTAAAGGTCCGCCACGCGGGAAGCCAGCTGGAACAGCTTGCGTTTATCCGCGTCGTCGGTCAGATAGTGGCGCAGCGGCGTAAAGGCTTCCTCATCCAGCATGCCCGGCAACAGCGTCATCAGCTTCCAGCTCATGCTCTGTTTGTTAAAGGCGCTTTCGCCTGGAATATCGGGCAACACGCGGGTAAACATGTCCCAGATAAAGCTCGCGGGCAGCGGGAAATCGATGTTGGCGGCAATGCCAAATCGCTGAGAAAGCGTCATCTGGAGCCACTGCGCCATACCGGTGCTCTGCACGAGGATCATTTCAGGCTCGAAGGGGTCAGCCAGCCGGTCCTGCTCAACGATAAATTCCATTAGCGCTTCCAGCACGTCCAGACGGTTGGAGTGGTAGACCCTTAACATATTCGCTCCTGACTACTGACTGACCGGGCAATGCAGACGCGTCATGCGTCCCTGCCTGCCCATGGGGGTGGTAATAGTAGCACTGATGCTGACACAACGTTGTGACGTTGTCTGTACCCGCTGGCTGCGCCAGCCTTCCGGCAGCACCGTAGGCTGCGGCTGCGTCTGCGTCTGCTCCCAGGCATAGCGCCACAGCTGGCGATACTGGCTAAGCTGAGCGCTAGCGGTAGCCAACGCCCGGTAATAACCGCCAAGGGCCGTGACGACCAGCACCATCAACGCCATCGCCAGTATGACCTCCGGCAGGCTAAAACCGCGTGTTCTCAGGGTATCTGGCATAGCACCGCCTCTTTTAACGGGCAAAAATCACTCCAGCCGTGGGTCGAAAACTGCAGGCCGCTTGCGGCCCAGCGCCCGGATTGCCACAGCTGAAGATCGCCATTTTGCGCAATCAGCAACAGCCTGCCGTCGTTCTGCAGACGCGCGCAGACGCGGCTTTCGCCCAGCGACAGGCACTGGATGCCCGCCTCCACCCGCCAGGGTTGGCCTATTCCCCACTGCAACGCGGAATGCACCTGTGACGTGCGCTGCAATGCCCTGCTTTCGTCGGTGACCGTCGCCAGCTGACGGCGCTGCGCCTGATTCAGCCCTTGTAGCATCAGGCTACCCAGTACCAATAGCATCAGTACCATGGCAAGCGCAGAGGCGCCGCGCTCGCGGTTCACAGGTTGTATCCCGTCACGCTGTACTGCGCGCTCACCCTATTGCCGCGCGTATCGCGAGCGGAAAGGACGATAGCAAGCTGTGGCATTAAGCCAACCCGCGCGCTACGCGTGACCTGAAAGTCGGTAACCGTGAGGGTCGCGGGGTCCGTCATCTTATCCCATCCGCCCCCTTCACAGGCGGTCGCACCGCGCCGCGTTTCCAGCACGCCGGTCTGTAAGCGAAAACCAATGCTGTCAGCCTCATCGGCGGGCGCGGTTTGCCAGGCACCGTTGCTGTCGCCATCCCAGCGAATAATCACGCACTGCCCCTGACGCGCAATGTACAGCGCATCATCACCGCAGCGCTCGCCGCCGCAGTACCCCGCTCGCTGTAAATGCTTCGCGAGGGTAAACAGCCGCTGCCAGACCTCCTCCTCCAGCGTTTGCTGCTGTATTTGCGCCAGCACGCCGCGCTGCAGGGCAGGCAAAAAGCGTGATGCGCCCAACAGCAGTATGCTGCTGATTGCCATCGCAACCAGCACTTCCAGCAGTGAGAACCCTCGCATCAGCATGCCCCCTCTTCACACAGACGTATTCGCCCCCAGTTTGAAACAACCACGGTCCAGCGTCCCGCCTCGCTGGCTATCGCAAGGCTACCGGCCCATGCGGTATTGCGCAGGCCAAAGAAGGCCAGATTTGGCGTCATTTTGCTGAGCGAGACTTCTTCCCACTCGGGCTGAAATACCGCAGGATTCCCCGCCGGGCAGCCTTCCAGCACCGCGTCATCTGCCGTAAGACACCAGCGCTGAGCGGTACGGTTTACCCGTAGCCGACGATCGCGGTTGTGCCAGTTGGCATCGTTACGCAGGTAAATCAGATAGTCCCGGAGCGCCGACGCCGTTTGCCATAGCCGTTGCTCCTGCTGCCAGCTGCGCCAGCCGTACAGGCCGGTAGCGCTGAGGATCAGCACCAGCGCCACGGCGGCTAAGGTTTCGATAAGGGTGTAGCCTCGTTCTCTGTTCATGCCGACAGTGTGCGGCGGCGCCAAGGGGATGACGAGAGGCGGTCGCGCATTTTTGCGGGGCGCGATGAGGTAAATATGAGGGCGTTACAACCCGCGACAAAAAAATCGGAAGCAGCCTTCAAAGAATAAAAAAACGGCGCTGAAATCAGCGCCGTTTGTCATGCCCGGAAGCTTAGATGGCAACCGGCGCTTTGATACCCGGATGCGGGTCGTAGCCTTCGATTTCAAAGTCTTCAAAGCGATAGTCGAAAATCGAGGCCGGTTTGCGCTTAATCACCAGCTTCGGCAACGCGCGCGGTTCGCGAGTGAGCTGCAGCGCAGTCTGTTCCATGTGATTGTTGTACAGGTGAGTGTCACCACCGGTCCAGACGAAATCACCCACTTCCAGGTCGCACTGCTGTGCCATCATATGCACCAGCAGCGCGTAGCTGGCGATGTTGAACGGCAGGCCGAGGAACACGTCGCAGGAGCGCTGGTACAGCTGGCAGGAGAGCTTGCCGTCCGCCACGTAGAACTGGAAGAACGCGTGGCACGGCGCCAGCGCCATTTTGTCCAGCTCGCCGACGTTCCAGGCCGAAACGATGATACGGCGCGAGTCCGGGTCGTTTTTCAGTTGGTTCATCACGGTGGTGATCTGGTCGATATGACGGCCGTCCGGCGTCGGCCAGGCGCGCCACTGTTTACCGTAGACCGGGCCAAGATCGCCGTTCTCATCGGCCCATTCGTCCCAGATGCTGACGTTGTTTTCATGCAGATAGGCCACGTTGGTGTCGCCCTGCAGGAACCACAGCAGCTCGTGGATAATCGAGCGCAGGTGGCAACGTTTGGTCGTCACCAGCGGGAAACCTTCTTGCAGGTTAAAGCGCATCTGGTGGCCAAAAATGGAGACGGTACCGGTGCCGGTGCGGTCATTTTTCGGGGTGCCCTCATCGAGCACCTTCTGCATCAGTTCAAGATACTGTTTCATGCTTCCTCAGGAGATCTGTTGCTGCGGACGGCGAAACGCCCAGACCATCATAATGATACCCGCAAGCACCATCGGAATCGAAAGAATCTGCCCCATGCTGATGTACTGCACCCACTCGCCGGTGAACTGCGCATCCGGCTGGCGGAAGAGTTCGCAGATGATACGGAACAGACCGTAGCCAATCAGGAACAGGCCTGAGACCGAGCCCGCCGGACGCGGTTTACGGATAAAGAAGTTCAGGATCAGGAACAGCACCACGCCTTCCAGCGCCATCTCGTACAGCTGTGACGCGTGACGCGGCAGCGAGCCGTAGGTATCAAACAGCGTTTGCCATTCCGGGTGCGACGGCAGCAGCGCCAGGTCTTCCGCACGGGAGCCAGGGAACAGCATGGTGTAGTGGAAGCTTGGGTCCACGCGGCCCCACAGCTCGCCGTTGATAAAGTTACCCAGACGACCGCAGCCCAGGCCAAATGGAATCAGCGGCGCAATGAAGTCGGAAACCTGGAAAAAGGTACGCTTGGTGCGGCGGGCGAAGATAATCATCACCACGATCACGCCAATCAGGCCGCCGTGGAAGGACATACCTCCGTCCCAGACGCGGAACAGATACAGCGGGTCCTGCAGGAAGGAATCGAAGTTGTAGAACATCACGTAGCCGATGCGCCCGCCGAGGAACACCCCGAGGAAGCCCGCATACAGCAGGTTTTCAACTTCGTTTTTTGTCCAGCCGCTGTTCGGGCGATTCGCGCGACGCGTCGCCAGCCACATCGCGAAGATAAAGCCCACCAGGTACATCATGCCGTACCAATGTAGGGAGACCGGTCCGATGGAGAAAATTACCGGATCGAAGTCCGGGAAACGCAGATAACCACTATTCATCTGTCACCACAAATGCTTGTTATTCCGCCGAAAGTGGACAGCGGTAGAGATGCGCGCCGTAGGCTTCAGGCGCTCCAAAGGTGCGAATGATAGCATAAGGCGGATGAGAGGTGATGCGCCGAAGATGTAAAAGATATGTATAAGCAAGCAGCTTCGCTCGACCAGGTGACGCAATGGTGCTGCATGTAGACCGGATAGAGCAACGCGCCATCCGGCAAAGGACGCAGGAGCAAGATGGCGCTGCGCTTATCAGGCCGACAAAGGCAATCAGAGACCGCCGCGAATCAGGCCGCCAAGGCCACGACGTTCCATAAAGGCCGCCACCTGATGACGCACTTCAGTCGCCATCTGCGCTTCGAGGCTGCGCTGGGCCAGAGTCTGGGCATCTTCGAGTTCGATATTGCGCAGCAGATACTTCACGCGCGGTACCGAGCGGCCGTTCATCGACAGGTGGCGGAAACCCAGGCCAATCAGGATAGTCACGCACATCGGATCGCCGGCCATTTCGCCGCACAGACGTAAATCGATACCGTAGCGTTCGGCTTCCTGCACGATCATCGACAGCACGCGGATCATGCCCGGATGCAGGCTATCGTAGATACTGGCCACGCGAGTGTTGTTGCGATCTACCGCCAGCACGTACTGGGTAAGATCGTTAGTGCCTACCGAGATAAAGTCGATACGGCTGGCCAGATGCGGCAGCATAAAGACCATCGACGGAACTTCCAGCATGATACCAATGCGCGGTTTCGGAATCGCGTAGCCGATCATCTCTTCCACTTCGCGACCGGCGCGGTCGATCAGACGACGCGCTTCGTCCACCTCTTCAAGACTGGTGACCATTGGCAACAGAATACTCAGGTTGCCGGTGGCGGCATTGGCGCGCAGCATGGCGCGAACCTGAACGAGGAAGATTTCCGGCTGATCGAGCGTAATGCGGATCCCGCGCCAGCCCAGGCATGGATTCTCTTCGCTAATCGGCATATAAGGCAGCTGCTTATCTGCGCCAACGTCCAGCGTACGCAGCGTCACCGGCTTGTCGTTGAACATTTGCAGCATCCCCTGATACTGCGCCACCTGCTCCTCTTCGGACGGGAAGCCGCTTTGCAGCATAAAGGGAATTTCAGTCCGGTACAGGCCAATACCGTCAATGCGACGGCCCAGCTTTTGTTCATGTTCCGGGCTCAGGCCGGCGTTGAGCATCACCTTCACGCGTTCGCCGCTTTTCAGCTCCGCCGGGCGTTCAACGTCCCCTTCCGCCAGGCGGCTGAGCTCGTTCTCTTCGCTGATAAGGCGCTGGTATTCCTGTAACAGGATCGGTTCAGGATCGACCAACAGCTCGCCGCGGTAGCCGTCTACCACCAGCGTGCGGCCGTGCAGTACCGATGGCTGAATATCGGCGCCCATCACCGTTGGGATCCCCAGCGCACGCACCATGATCGCCGCGTGGGAGTTGGCTGCGCCGTCGCGAACGACCACCCCCGCCAAACGATCCTGCGGCACTTCCGCCAGCGTGGTGGCAGAAAGCTCATCCGCGACCAGCACAAAACGCTGCGGCCAGCCGTTGGCCCCTTGGGTTGTGTCATCGAGATGGAACAGCAGACGCTGCCCCAGCGAGCGCAGATCGCCCGCCCGTTCTTTCAGGTAGCCGTCGCTGAGCGCAGCAAACTGCTCGGCAAATTTTTCAACAACCGTTTTGACCGCCCATTCGGCTACCGAACCTTTATCTACCGCGGTAAACAGCGCGCGGCGCAGGCTGGCGTCGGACAACAGGTGAGAGTAAAGGTCAAAAATCGCCGCCGTCTCGGTTTGTGCCCCGGCGGCATAGCGCTTGCTGTAGCGACGAAATTCGTTGGCCGCCTCTTCCAGCGCGCCGGTCAAACGCTCACGCTCTAGCTGGACATCCAGCGATGAGGCTTCATAAACCTGCTCCATCAGCGGCAGGGTGGCATCCATCCAGCCTTCGGCAATCGCCACGCCCGGCGACGCGGGCAGCGCGCGAATACGCGTTTGTCGATACTGCCCGAACAGCGCCGTCAGCTGCGACTGCGACAGAATGGCCGCCATTTGAGTGGCCAGCGTCACCAGGAAGGATTCTTCGCTTTCGTCGAACTGCCTTAGCTCACGCTGCTGCACCACCAGCACGCCCAGCAGTTGGCGGCGCTGAATGATCGGCACGCCAAGAAACGCGCGGAAGCGTTCTTCTTTGACTGAGGGGATGTATTTATAGCTGGGGTGTTTTTGCGCATCGGCAAGGTTGATAGGTTCGGCCAGGCGGCCAACCAGCCCGACGATACCTTCATCGAAGGCGAGCGTAATGGTACGACCGCGCGGTTTTTTCAGGCCGCGGGTCGCCATCAGGTAGAAGCAGCGTCGATCGTTGTCGGCAAGATAGACGGAACAGACCTCGGTCTCCATGGCCAGGCAGACGTCGGTGACCAGAATATCCAGCGCCTCGTTCAGCCGAGGCGCGCTTGCGACCTTCTCAACAATTTCGCGTAAGCGCGTGAGCATAATATGCGTGGCTTAACCTCTTTTACGTCGATAAGCAGGCGCGCTTTGCGGTTTTGGCGCGCTCTCCGCAAGCGCCATCACAACGCTGGCGAACTCTTTCATTACCCGGCGGTAGACGTCGCGTTTAAACGACACGACCTGGCGCACCGGATACCAGTAACTCACCCAGCGCCAGCCGTCGAACTCCGGCGTGCTGCTGGTTTGCATATTGATATCCGCGTCATTGCCGATCAACTGCAAGAGAAACCACTTTTGTTTCTGGCCGATACAAACCGGCTTTGTGTCCCAACGCACCAAACGTTTAGGCAACTTGTAACGCAACCAGTTTCGGGTCGAAGCGAGGATCCGTACATCCTTACGGCTTAATCCTACTTCTTCGAACAGTTCCCGATACATCGCCTGTTCTGCTGTCTCACCGGGGTTTATGCCCCCTTGCGGGAATTGCCAGGAGTGCTGACCATAGCGCCGGGCCCACATAACCTGGCCCTGACGATTGCAAATTACAATACCAACATTTGGGCGGTAGCCATCGTCATCAATCACCGGACTACCTCAAAATAAGCTTCAATGTGAATGATTGTTTCACACTCGCTGGAAACGGTAAACCACTCTATTACAGCACGACCACCGAATAACATTTGAATAACTCACAGTAATCATCAGAGTTATAAACAGCGAACGCGGCTGACCGTCGATTTTATTCACTTTTTCTGTGGATAGAGTTGTGAAGAAGTATGGAATTACCCAGGGAAAACCCAGAGTACTCTGAATAATCGCACGCAACCACCGCACAGTAAAACGATATTTTTCATTATGTTATTATAGTTCATCTTGATGCATTAGCGCATAACGTGATGATCATCACATAGGCGATCCTCCAACTGATGAAAGATCGAGCAACGTTGGTTTTATCCACAGAATGTGCCAACAAGTTAGGCATCTTTTGTGCGAAAATTCGATTTTCATCGCACGTCAAGGCTGTAAATTGAAACAGTAGTGGGGCTTTTCCCCAGTTATCCCATTTTTCTGTGGATAACATGGTGTAAGATCCTGTTCATTGTCAGTGACCAGAATTGGAAAACCTTTTTTCACGCCGTTTTTTTAGCGCATGGCATTCATAAAAATTCAATACAATCATAGCGTTGTTATATTTACCCAGAAAAAGTTAAACTCTATCCACACCCGGTAAAACTGTCGTTCATTTTTTGACCAAGAGGCGCATTGTCATGTCAACGCTCGCTCCACTTTGCGAATCACCGAAAACCCAGGCCGATCTGCTCGCGCAGGCACAGCGGCTGGCGGGCTATTCGCTGGGTGAGCTGGCGGCAATGGCCGGTATCGTGGCACCCAACGATTTAAAGCGGGATAAAGGCTGGATTGGCGTGCTGCTGGAAATCTGGCTTGGCGCCAGCGCGGGCAGCAAACCGGAGCAGGATTTCGCGGCGCTCGGGGTCGAGCTGAAAACCATCCCCATCGACCGCCTGGGGCGGCCGCTGGAGACCACCTTCGTTTGCGTTGCACCGCTGACCGGCAACTCCGGCGTGACCTGGGAAAACAGCCACGTGCGTCACAAGCTCAAACGAGTATTGTGGATCCCGGTCGAAGGCGAACGGACAATCCCGCTGGCGGAGCGCCGCGTCGGCGCGCCGCTGTTGTGGACGCCCAGTTCGGAAGAAGAACGCCAGCTGCAAATGGACTGGGAAGAACTGATGGACCTCATCGTATTGGGTCAGGTCGAACGCATTACCGCGCGCCACGGCGAAGTGCTACAGCTGCGGCCAAAAGCCGCCAACAGTAAAGCGCTGACCGAAGCCATCGGCGCCCACGGCGAGCCAATCATGACGCTACCGCGCGGCTTTTACCTCAAGAAAAACTTCACCGCCGCTCTGCTGGCGCGCCACTTTATGCTGCAACCGCATTAATCTTTTTGTCCTACCGCGCGGCGGGATTATACTCCTCGTGCTGCTGGCAACGGAGTTGCCGAACGGCAGCACCTACAACGTACTTCAATTGAATCTTTCGTTTTTTTGGCAGGACTTACCTAATGTTATTTGCATGGATCACCGACCCCAACGCCTGGCTTGCGCTCGGAACGCTGACGCTGCTGGAGATCGTTCTGGGGATCGATAATATTATTTTTCTCTCTCTGGTTGTTGCCAAACTCCCCACCGCGCAACGAGCCCATGCCCGCCGCTTAGGCTTAATGGGGGCCATGATCATGCGCCTGGGGCTGCTGGCCTCGATCGCCTGGGTGGTCAAACTCACCAACCCGCTGTTTACGGTGTTCGATCAGGCGATTTCGCTGCGCGATCTTATCCTGCTGCTTGGCGGGCTGTTCCTTATCTGGAAGGCCAGTAAAGAGATCCACGAATCCATTGAGGGCGATGAAGAAAGCCTGAAAACCAACGTGCATTCGTTCCTCGGCGCCATCGTGCAGATTATGCTGTTGGATATCATCTTCAGCCTCGACTCGGTGATTACCGCCGTCGGTCTGTCCGATCATCTGTTTATCATGATGGCGGCCGTGGTCATCGCCGTAGGCGTGATGATGTTTGCCGCACGCAGCATCGGCGAGTTTGTCGATCGCCACCCATCGGTGAAGATGCTGGCGCTGTCGTTCCTGATTCTGGTTGGTTTTACGCTGATTCTCGAAAGCTTTGACGTGCACGTGCCGAAAGGCTACATCTATTTTGCGATGTTCTTCTCGATTGCGGTGGAAAGTCTCAATCTGCTGAGAAATAAAAAAAATCCGCTTTAATCTGTTGCCCATAGCCCTCTTTTGAGGGCTATGTCTGATTTTTTTAAGATTTTCCTGCTTTATGCTAACCCTAAGGTCGGTTATTACTAGACTGTTAAGAGTGCGGCGATGAAGGGGAAAACGATGACAAAATGGGCAGTTTTGATTTCCGCAGTAGGTTTAGCGTTTGCTGTTTCCGGCTGTAGCAGCGATTACGTCATGGCGACGAAAGATGGCCGGATGATCCTGACCGACGGTAAACCGGAAGTCGACGACGACACCGGGCTTATCAGCTATGAGGATCAGCAGGGCAATAAGATGCAGATCAACCGCGATGACGTATCGCAAATCATTAAACGATAACGACGAAGGTCAGCCGCCTGCTGGCCTTTTTTCATTTTCTGCTTTCCCTTTTTCTTCCCCTCTGCCATTTTTATATTCCTTTGTCGGGACTCTTTCCCGACGTTGTTGATAAAAGGAAGCCGGCTTATGCAGTACCACCGTATCCCCCACAGCTCGCTTGAGATAAGCACCCTTGGGCTTGGCACAATGACGTTTGGTGAACAGAACAGCGAAGCCGACGCCCATGCACAGCTCGATTATGCCGTCAGCCAGGGCATTAATCTGATCGATGTCGCCGAAATGTACCCCGTACCGCCGCGGCCGGAGACTCAGGGCCTGACCGAGACCTACGTCGGCAACTGGCTGGCGAAGCACGGCAACCGTGAAAAGCTGGTTATCGCCTCTAAGGTCAGCGGCCCGTCGCGCAATAACGACAGCGGCATTCGCCCGAATCAGGCGCTGGACCGCAAGAACATTCGCGATGCGCTGCATAATAGCCTGACGCGCCTGCAAACCGACTATCTTGATTTGTACCAGGTACACTGGCCGCAGCGCCCCACCAACTGCTTTGGCAAGCTCGGCTATACCTGGGCTGATTCCGCACCGGTGGTCACGCTATTGGAAACGCTGGAAGCGCTCACCGAATATCAGCGGGCCGGTAAAATTCGCTATATCGGCGTCTCTAACGAAACCGCGTTTGGCGTGATGCGCTATCTGCATCTGGCGGATAAACACGATCTGCCGCGCATTGTCACCATCCAGAACCCGTACAGTCTGGTTAACCGCAGCTATGAAGTGGCGCTCGCAGAAGTGAGCCAGTTTGAAGGCGTAGAGCTGCTGGCCTATTCCTGCCTGGCATTCGGCACCCTCACCGGTAAGTATCTGAACGGCGCAAAACCGGCCGGCGCGCGCAACACGCTGTTTAGCCGCTTTACCCGCTACAGCGGCGAGCAAACGCAAAAAGCGGTAGCCGCCTACGTGGATATCGCCAAACGTCACGGCCTCGACCCGGCGCAGATGGCGCTGGCATTTGTTCGTCGTCAGCCGTTTGTCGCCAGCACGCTGCTCGGCGCAACCACGATGGAACAGTTGAAAACCAACGTTGAGAGCTTACATCTGGAATTGAGTGAAGAAGTGCTCGCGGAGATTGAGGCGGTGCATCAGGTTTATACCTACCCTGCACCGTAATTTATCGGCCGGATAAGTCGGTTACGCCGCTATCCGGCAATGTGTGCCGGGATGCCTGATGGCGTTACGCTTATCAGGCCTACAGGGCCGTGCGCGACGCGATTGTACGGCTCGTCGACATCCGGCCAGGATGCCTGATGGCGCTGCGCTTATCAGGCCTACAGAACGGGTGTAGGCCGGATAAGGCGGTCACGCCGCCATCCGGCAATTTGAGCGCTGCGCTTGCCGCTCTGTCAACGGTGCTTACCCCACAGCCACAGCGCGATAATCGCCAGCGCAAACAGCACGCCAAAGCCCACGCCCACGCCGACAACCGGCACGTCGACCGCCACCGCCAGCGAGTAAAGCCCCAGCATAATCAGCATCGCGCTGTTTTCACCGAGGTTCTGTACCGCAATGGCGTTGCCTGAGCCCACGGTATGTTTACCGCGATCCTGCAACAGCGCATTCAATGGCACGATAAAGAAGCCGCCGCAGATACCGATGATAAACAGCAACACGTAAGCGGGTAGAATGGCATGCTGAAGAGCGAAAATCGCCACCACGACGCCAATCAACACCCCGGCAGGCAAGCAACGAGCCACCGTTTCCAGCGTCACCAGCTTCGCCGCTGCCGCCGCGCCCACCACGATACCCACTGCCACCATGGCGTTAAGATAGGTTGGCGTCGCGTTATCGGTCACGCCTAGCGCCACCGGCACCCACAGCACCAGCAGAAAACGCAGCGTCACACCCGCGCCCCAGAACATGCTGGTACCGAGCAGCGAGAAACGCGTTTCGCCGTTATGCCACAGAACGCGACAAGCGTTGAAAAAGCTGGCGGTCATCGAACGAAAACGCCAGGACTGGCCCGGGCGCGCCGCCGGCAGCTTCGGGATAAAGATATTCGCCACCACCGCTCCGCCGTAAACCATCGCGCACAGCGCCAGCGCCCCGACCACGCTCCAGTCGGCCACCACGCCGCCCGCCACGGAGCCGATAAGAATAGCCGCGATGGTGGATGCTTCCATTAGACCGTTGGCTTTCACCAGCTTATCGCCGGTGGTCATTTCGCCCAGAATGCCGTACTTGGCAGGCGAGTAAGCCGCCGCACCGATGCCCACCAGCGTATAGCCAATAAATGGATTAAACCCGATGCAAATCATTGCCGCGCCCGCCAGTTTCAGACCGTTGGCGAACATCATCACCCGGCCTTTACCGTAGCTGTCCGCCACCTGGCCGACAAACGGTGCGAAGAGAATGTAAGCGCCCACAAACACCATCTGCAGCACCGGCTGGCTCCAGTCCGGATAGTACTGCTGTTTCATGAGTGCCAGCGTGGCAAACAGCAGCGCGTTGTCGCCAAAGGCCGAAAGGAACTGGGCGGCAATGACCGCCATCATGCCTTTTGACCAGATTGAGGTGTTAGTGTGTACTGACTCACTCATGCGGCTGTTCCGTTTCTGCAACCATGCTTTTAAGGGTGACGAAATCCGGTTTACCGCTGCCCAGCAGCGGCAGCTGTTTCAGCCAGCGAATGTCGCGAGGGACCGCCAGCTCCGGCACGCCGTGAGCCCGCGCGTACTGTAAGAGACCGTCACGGGTCAGTTCATTATCGGTGGTAAACAGCACCAGCGCCTCGCCTTTGCTGGCGTCGGTTTTCACCGCGGTCGCGTGCATCTTATCGGGCGACACGGCCAGCGCCATCAGTTCGACCGTTTCCAGCGACACCATTTCGCCCGCAATTTTGGCGAAGCGTTTGGCACGCCCCTGAATCTGTACGTAGCCCTGGGCGTCGAAAGCAACAATATCGCCGGTGTCATACCAGCCGGTTTCCCGCTCACCATGCTGATTTTCTGCCGTTGGCGCTTCCAGTACGCCCGGATTTTCTACACGCAGATAGCCGCACATCACGTTCGGCCCTTTCACCTGCAGACGACCGCCCTGCTCAATGCCCGGAACGGCCAGCAGACGAGCGTCCATCCCCGGCAGAATTCGCCCTACCGTACCCGGCTTCGCCGCCATCGGCACGTTGATCGACACCACCGGCGCGCACTCGGTTACGCCGTAGCCTTCAAGAATGCGCAGGCCGAATTTGTCCTGCCATAAATCTTTGGTGCTTTGCTGAAGCTTTTCCGCCCCGGCTACGACATAGCGTAGACGATAGAAATCGTACGGGTTGGCGAAGCGCGCATAGTGACCTAAAAACGTCGAGGTGCCGAACAGCACGGTGCAGTTACGGTCGTATACCAGCTCCGGCACCATACGGTAGTGCAGCGGGCTCGGGTAAAGGAACACTTCCGCGCCGGTCAGCAGCGGCGTAAACAGACCCACCGTCAGGCCGAACGAGTGAAACAGCGGCAGCGCCGACATAAAGCGGTCGTTGGCGGTAAAGTCGGCGATGGTTTTAATTTGCTCGACGTTAGCCAGAATGCTTTTGTGGCTGTGCACCACGCCTTTAGGGTGACCTTCCGAGCCTGAGGTAAAGAGCACCATTGCCGGGTCTTCCGGCTTTTGCGGCACCTGCGCCAGATGCGGCATCAGCACGCGCGAGAAGATCCACAGCTTGTCGGCGGTGGTGACGTCGCCTTTTAAATCTTCCAGAAATACCCAGCGCACCTGGGTGAGCTGCTCGGTGAGATGCCAGAGCTTGCCTTTATCGAGGAACGTACGCGAAGTGAAAATAGTGCCGATTTGCGCCGCGGTAATGGCGCTGGACAGCCCTTTGACGCCCGCGGTGTAGTTCATCATCGCCGGAATGCGACCCCGCGCGATGGCGCCGAAAATCACCGCGGCGCTGATACCGGCATTGGGCAGCATCAGACCGATCTTTTCACCCTTCTGGCTGTATTTTTCGAGAATACGTGCCACAAACAGCGTTTTGGTGAGCAATTTGCGGTAGCTATCGGGCTGGAAGTTAATGTCTTCAACGCAGTGCTTTTTCTCACCAAAGCGGTAGATTGCGCTCAACAGCGATTCATACAACGTTTCGCGCGGTCGCACCGCCATTCGAGCTTCCATCATGATCTGATGCAGCATTTCGCCAGCAATGCGGCGGCGGTCACGCGCGCGCGGCGCCTCAGGCATCGGCAAGGTAGTCGGTGGCAGCAGGTGCAGCTGAATGCGCGGGAACATCCGGCGCTTAACCAGCCCTTTCAGGCGGCTGAAGTAGCTCAGCTCGGCCCCTTCAATGCGCACCGGGATAATCGTCGCCCCTGATTTTGCCGCCACAAAGGCTGCGCCATCGTAAATTTTCATCAACGATCCCGACACCGAAATGCGCCCCTCCGGGAAAATCACCACCGGACGGCCCTGTTCAATCAGCCTGACCAGATGTTTGATAGACATCGGTTTTGTCGGGTCCAGCGGGACAAAATCGATGATCGGCGTCAGCCAACGCATGAACCATTTTTGCGAAATAGAGGTGTAGACGGCGAAAACCGGGCGAACGGGGAGAAACAGCGCCAGCAGAATGCCGTCGATAAACGAAACGTGGTTAGGCGTAATCAGCACCTTTGGCTGGCTGAGCGCCTCGGTGTTACCGGTCATCCGTACCCTGAATAACACCTTGAAAAGCTGTCGGAAGAAACAGAGAAGCATACCAACTCCTTTTGCCGTAGTTTTGTCTTTGCAAGGGTACACGAGAAAACCGGGGAAAAGCAGCAGACTGGCGGGTAGAGGCAAAAAAAAACCTGCGCATCTGCGCAGGTTGGTGTAATTAAGCGGTCAACCTTGTGGGCGACTTCACCTATCAATACCTCTGGGATAATCAGATTAGCAATTCCCGTAATGCGTTCTCCAGCGGACATTCGCAACAGCGTCTCGCAAAGTGTAAGCAAACGTTTGAAAGTTCCTGTTTGCTTGCACAAAGCCGGTGTAACTCTTCCACAAAACGCAATCTGGCCCTTATTATTGTGCAATCCACCACAGACTCAGCCTTGAATCACACCGGGATTTCCGTAAAACTGATAGGGTGTAAGCGTTTACCCACCGAATCTTCTTTAAGGCATATTATGGCGACAATTAAAGATGTGGCCCGGATGGCAGGCGTCTCTGTCGCCACCGTGTCCCGCGTCATCAACAACTCCCCTAAAGCCAGCGATGCCTCGCGTCAGGCCGTTCAATCCGCCATGGAGACGCTCAACTATCACCCGAACGCCAACGCGCGCGCGCTGGCGCAGCAGTCGACGGAGACCGTCGGCCTGGTCGTCGGCGACGTCTCCGATCCGTTCTTTGGCGCCATGGTGAAAGCCGTGGAACAGGTTGCCTATCACACCGGTAATTTCCTGCTGATTGGTAACGGCTACCACAATGAAATGAAAGAACGCCAGGCCATTGAGCAGCTGATTCGCCACCGCTGCGCTGCGCTAGTGGTGCACGCGAAGCTGATCCCCGATGCTGAACTGGCGGAACTCATGAAACAGATTCCCGGCATGGTGCTGATCAACCGCATTCTGCCCGGTTTTGAAAAGCGCTGCGTAGCGCTGGACGACCGCTACGGCGCATGGCTGGCCACCCGCCACCTCATTCAGCAGGGCCATACGCGAATTGGCTATATCTGTTCCAACCACGCCATTTCCGATGCGGAAGACCGCCTGCAGGGTTATTACGATGCGCTGAAAGAACACGGTCTGCCGTGCAACGACCGGCTGGTGACCTTCGCCGAGCCGGACGAAAGCGGCGGCGAGCAGGCGATGACCGAGCTGCTGGGTCGCGGTAAGCAGTTCACCGCCGTGGCCTGCTATAACGACTCCATGGCCGCAGGCGCGATGGGCGTACTAAACGATAACGGCATCGAGGTGCCGCAGGCGATTTCGCTGATTGGTTTCGATGACGTGCTGGTGTCTCGCTACGTGCGCCCGCGGCTGACAACCATCCGTTATCCCATCGTCACCATGGCGACCCAGGCCGCCGAGCTGGCGCTGGCGCTGGCAGAGAAGAAACCGCTGCCGGATATTACCCATCTGTTCAGCCCGACGCTGGTGCGCCGTCACTCGGTGATTGCGCCACCGGAAGAGCTTAAAGCGTAACGATAGAGATGCACGGCGGTGTCCGGGTAATCCAGGCCATCGCCGATATACTGCCAGCCAAAACGTTCGTAAAAATCCCGGCAGGCGGAATAGAGATACAGCTCGTCAAATCCCTGCTGCGCGGCATAGTCGATGACGTGCTGTTGCAACTGCCCGGCCAGGCCGCGCCCGCGCGCTTCTGGCGCAACGTACAGCGCCGCCATCCACGGCCACAGATCCTGACGACTAATGAGATCGCAGCGCCATAGCACCACGGTACCGATAAGCCGATCGTCTTCGACGGCAATGAACGTGAGCGGCAGCGCATTCGGCCGCTGGCTATGCTCGACGATGCTGGCAAAAAACGCGCGCGGCAGGCCGTCGCCACCGAAAGCCTGCCACAGCCAGTCGGTCACCGCTTCGGCATACTGCGGCCTGGCGTAAAGCGGTAAAATCGTCACATCAGTTTTCCCTGAAAAATAGGCACTGATTCAAACAGATAACCGTCAAAGTCCGGCGCGTCCTCGTCAGACAGCTCCATCAGGCTATTTTTGACGTTCTCAAGATGCTGCCACATCGCCTGCCACGCCCCCATCACATCGCGGCGGCGCAGCGCGGCCAGAATCGTTTGCCGATCGCCCAGCCACTTCAAGCGATAGGTACGGCTGGCAATGTGCGCGTTAAACTGCTGCCATAGCGGGCTGCTGTCCATTTGCAGCCATACCCGCTCAATGGTCGCCAGCAGCATCTGGTTTTGCGTCGCACCGGCTAGCACCAGGTGAAACAGTCGACTGTTATCCTGGCTGGTGTCGTTTAGCGCAATCGCCCGCTGTTCTTGTTCAATTATCTGCTTGAGGTTGTCGATATCTGCGCGGGTCGCCATTTTTGCGGCAAAGGCGGCAATATTGCTTTCCAGCAGCTGGCGCGCCTGGAGGATCTCAAACGGCCCCACATCGCTACTCAGCATCTGCTCTTCCTCACCGTCATCTTCGTGCGGAATGCGCATCACGTACACGCCGGAGCCCTGGCGAATATCCACCGTCCCCTGTAATTCCAGCATCAGCAGCGCCTCGCGCACAATGGTGCGGCTGACGCCGTAGGTTTCGGCAATATTGCGTTCAGGCGGCAGGCGCGAGCCAACGGCATAGCGGCCCTGCATAATCTGCGCACGCAAATCGTCGCCAATCTCCTGGTAGGGTTTCTTTTCCGGCGGCACGGTAGCCTTCTCCACAATATCACCTGTACGTTATGCCAACACCGGCGCTATCTTAGCAAAAATTAACGCCATTCATCATCGATATCCATCGTTAACACGCGGCTATCGCGCAGTTGACGAAACCAACTGGCCGAGGCTTTTGGCCGCCGCGCGCGGTCGGCGTCAAGATCGATTTCAATCAGGCCGTAGCGATTCTTAAAGGCGTTCATTGGCGAAACGTTGTCGGTGAACGCCCACAGCATATAGCCGTGGCAGTTGGCGCCGTCTTCACGCGCGCGCAGCGTTTGCCATAGATGATCGCGAATAAACCGGATCCGGTAATCGTCGGCAATCACGCCGTCGGCGTTACGGAACTGAGCCTCATTTTCCACGCCCATGCCGCTTTCAGCGACAAACCACGGAATATTGCGATAGTCGTTTTTGATGCGCATCGCCATGTCATAAACAATCTGCGGATAAATTTCCCAGCCGCGCGAGGGGTTCATCTTTCTGCCCGGCAGGTCGAATGGCTCGTAATACCAGGCCGGATGGAACGGCGTATCGGGATGCCAGGCGCGAGATGGGGCTTTGACCCGATGCGGGTAATAGAGGTTAATGCCCAGCTCATCAACGGTATTGTCACGGATCATCGCCAGCTCTTCGACACTGTAATCCCAGTTTACGCCGTGTTTTTCCAACAGCGCGAACAGCTCTACCGGGTAAACGCCGTGCACCAGCGGATCGAGAAACACCCGATTGTAGAACAGGTCGTACACCTCGGCCGCACGCCTATCGTGGGCCGCGCTGGAGCGTGGATAGGTGACCTCCGGATTAAGAATGCGACGTTAATATACTTTCAACTGTTTGAATAGCCACTCGAAACCTCATTTTTATCATTATAAAACATACCATTACCATAAATCACCTATTGATTGAAATTGACAGGTGTTGATGTTTATTCCCGCAATTTACTTACACCAGAAGTTACATTACTGTGAGACAGAAATCCTCAACTGGAACCAGACTATGGCGCTTTCAAGACAAAAACTCACCTTCGAAAGACTTCGCAGATTTACTTTACCGGAAGGAAAAAAACAAACCTTCCTTTGGGATGCGGATGTTACAACTCTGGCATGCCGAGCAACTAGCGGAGCAAAAGCCTTCGTATTCCAAAGCGTTTATGCGGGAAAAACCCTTCGCATGACCATTGGCAACATTAATGACTGGAGGATTGATGAAGCAAGGAGCGAGGCAAGACGGTTACAAACGTTGATCGATACCGGGATAGATCCGCGAATTGCTAAGGCTGTAAAAATCGCAGAAGCAGCATCTCAGAAGGCAGAATCACGTAAAACAAAAGTGACTTTCTCCGTCGCCTGGGAAGACTATCTTCAGGAATTGCGAACCGGTATCAGTGCAAAAACCAAGCGTCCATATTCTACTCGATACATTGCAGATCACATCAACTTGTCCAGCCGTGGAGGGGAAAGTAAAAAAAGAGGTCAGGGCCCAACCTCAGCTGGACCATTAGCTTGTTTGCTCGACCTACCGCTATCAGATCTAACACCGGACTATATTGCTGCATGGCTGAGTACAGAAAGACAAAATAGACCGACTGTCACTGCCCATGCTTATCGCCTGCTGCGTGCTTTCATCAAATGGAGTAATTATCAGAAAAAATATCAGGGAATTATTTCTGGCGATCTTGCACAAGATTACAACGTAAAAAAAATGGTGCCAGTGTCTGCGAGCAAAGCCGATGATTGCTTGCAAAAAGAACAACTCAAAAGCTGGTTTAGATCCGTGCGTGGCCTTAGTAGCCCTGTTGCGTCAGCGTATCTTCAGGTGCTTTTACTTACCGGTGCGCGGCGTGAAGAAATTGCGTCACTTCGCTGGTCAGACGTCGATTTCAAATGGGCAAGCATGCGAATTAAAGACAAAATCGAAGGAGAACGCATCATCCCTCTCACGCCTTATGTTTCTAGCCTATTAAACGCGCTGTCCGCAGCCCCAAATTCTGAGGTAAGTAAGGAGAATTGGGTTTTCAGAAGTCATAGCAAAAGCGGCAAAATTATTGAACCTCGTTCAGCACACAATCGGGCTTTAGCGCAGGCTGAATTACCGCACATTAGTGTACATGGGCTACGCCGTAGTTTTGGTACGCTTGCCGAGTGGGTTGAAGTGCCAACCGGTATTGTTGCGCAGATTATGGGCCATAAACCTAGTGCTCTTGCTGAGAAACACTATCGCCGCCGTCCACTGGATCTGCTGAGAAAATGGCATGAGAAAATTGAGACATGGATCTTAGAACAGGCTGATATTTGAAAATAAATCGATGTTGATTAGTGTTGATTTCATTATAAATCAATAAGTTATAAACAAATTGCTTAGTTGACATCACTAAGCTTTATGGTGACAATTCTTCCACTTTAATACATTAACTCAAAGAGGATACATTGAATGAATAATCCAGCTTTTGACATACCAGAGCGGGAGATGCTTATCATCATAGATTCAAATGCTGAATCAACATGTCCAGAAGTTAATTGGGCCGAATGCGAGGCACAGGTTAACGCTCTGTTTAAAAATGCCTATAGTGAAACTAAATGCTTCATTGCTCGTGCTAAGGTAAGATTCTCGCAGCACATGAGAAGTATTAGCCGTACAGTTTTGCAATGCTTCTCATCCCCACGTCTTCAATCCAAAAACCGTGCTTCAAGATCTCGCCGTAGCCATAGCTCTTCACGGAGCAGCGGCCGCTCAGCCAAATCTAGTGATAGTGACAGTTCCCCCTCGGACCCCTTACCTCTTCATAACCTATCTCTAAGTCTTCATTTAAATCTCTCTTCGCTTTTTTCACTTTTTAGCATGGCTCATACCTCTATCGACGAGGTGATCAAATGAGCGGCATCCTATTATCTCAGTTACCTAAAGATATTCCTGCATCTTCCCTGATTTACGTAAAGGAAGTCGCCAGCCTTCTCGGACTACAGCCTCAGACGATCAGGAAGTGGATTTGCCATGATTCATTGCCTGAAGGGCTACCAACACCAAAAAAGCTAAACAGAAAAAACTGCTGGCTAAGAACCGATATTGAATCCTTTATTGCAACAAAGTTTTCAAATAACAGTAAATTCTGAGGCGAAAGATGGAAAAACTTCCTTACCCAATTGATGCCTTTCCAATAATCATGAGAAATGCTGCCTATGAAGAGCATAATATCACTAAAGCTCCCATGGCAATGATAGGGTCTGCAATGTTGAGCGCAGTATCCTTGGCTTGCCAAAGCAAAGTTGATGTAGAAAGGCCTGGAGGACTTAAAGGTCCAACATCTCTTTTTTTTGTTACAATCGCAGAATCAGGCGAACGAAAAAGTGCAATTGACAAAAATGTATTTTCTGCGATACATGAATGCGAAAAAATGTTCGAAAAGCAACACGCCGAAGAAATGAATTGGTATTCCGGTGCCGTTGAGATCTATGAAGCAGAAAAGAAAGCTCTATTTTCTAAATTAAAAATGCAGATAAAAAAAGGTCTTGATACCTCTCAAACCAAAGATGATATCGATGAATTAAATTCAAAAAAGCCTGTCCTTCCCCGTTCACGCAAATTAATCATGAGTGACACCACTCCAGCGGCATTAAAAGATCATTTATCTGGGGAAGGTCGATCGGTCGGCATTCTCTCAGATGAAGGTGGTGTGGTGTTTGGTGGTTCGGTACTGAATAATCCATCGCTCATCAATACAATATGGAGTGGCGGGGATGTACATATTGACAGGAAAAACAGGGCACCAGTGACTATATCTGATGCAAGACTCACATTATCAATTATGGTTCAGCAAAATTTATTGAATACATTTCAAAGAAGCAATAATAAAATTGCAAAGGATTCAGGATTTAATGCCAGATGCCTATTCAGCCATCCTGTATCAACTCAAGGGTATCGGCAGATATATAATCCAGTAATATCTAGGGAACATATGCCAATTTTTAACGGACGCATTAAGGAACTCATTTTATCTGGTTTACATAATGACAGAGTGCTGTTGCAATTTTCACCAGCCGCAGCCAGCGCATGGATCGACTGGTATAATTTCATTGAAACTCAAATGGCCTCAACAGGAGAACTATTTAATATCAGAGATTGTGCATCAAAAATTGCCGAGAACACAGCAAGAATCGCAGCATTAATGCACTTCTTCAGAGGTGATGAGGGCGATATAACCCTCATAGCTATGGATGCGGCCGAAAAAATCAGTACATGGTATCTCGAAGAGTATCAACATTTTTTTTCAAGTAGCAATAATAGCAACGACGAAAATGAACTATTCGACTGGATTATACATTATTGCCGTTACCATGGTCTGGCACGTTTGAAGAAAAACATCATTCTTCAATATGGACCAGTTCGACTCAGGAGTAAAAAGACTATAGAACCATTGCTGAATAACCTTGCGTATACTCGGAAAATTCTTTTTGAAACGAGGGGAAGAACCATTTACTTAATCCCAGTAAACTTAGGATCATGGCAGTTATAAATTAAATAGAATGAATCTAATTGCAGAGTTATTTTTACGTAAAAAACAAACTCTCAGTGAAATAAATGACACAAAATCAAGTTGGATAGGTATTATTACACCTGACCTTATCATTTATATCTATTCATCTTGTTATATATACATTATACAACATCAACTGAATTAATCCTTATAGATAGATGGGTATATACTATGAAACAATATCAAGGATCACATGGTCTTCATGTGGCAGCCTGGCGTGATAGCATAATTGATGTTCTTGACAATGCTTCAAATGAATTTAGTCGCATTATGGCTGTGCGAGTTGACCTTCACCATCCAAGGATATTGGATAACGGAGACACTGTTTGCTGCTTCCCTAATCTCAAGCCAGGTGAAATATCGAGGTTTATCAACTCCCTAAAAGCGATGCTTGCTGCTCATGAATATCGACGAGCACAGAATGGAACCCGAATCTACCCAAACACTTTACGCGATATGTGGGCTAAGGAGTACTCTCAATCAGGAAAATGCCATTATCATGCCTGTCTTGTATTTAATAAAGATGCATATTACCATCTTGGTAGCTATGATGATGATTGCCTGAGGGGAATGATTATAAACGCCTGGTACAGCGCATTAGGGTTACAGCCTGAGGATTGTCCTGGGCTGGTTCATTTTCCTGAAAACGGGAAATATATTCTAGACAAAAATAAACCAGGTTTTATTTTTGATTACCATGAATTACTAAAGCGACTCGAATATCTTACCAAGGTTGACTCGAAAATTTTTGGGGAAGGTGAACGGAATTTTGGATGTAGTCGGATTTAATTATTTAACCAGGCCTTGTTATACACTTTAACAAGGCCTAAAACTAAACTAACCTATAGAAGACGAATTAACTCTTCCCGCAAAATCCTGCGACGATGTACCTCATCATGGCAAACATTACAGAGAGTAATTAAGTTATCCAGTGTATTTTCTCCGCCATCAGCATGATGTTCGATGTGATGTAACTCGAGGAAGGTTCTAGGGTCATTAGCGGTTTTACGAGCATGTGACCAGTGGCAGCGCCTGCATGCATGATGATCACGTTCAAGCACAGCGACACGGACAGGATCGGGGATTTTTCGATCATGTACCTCAGCCTGCCGATCTTCCTCAAGTAAATATGCCCCCACCTCCAGCTCAGGTCTTCCTGAATTCTTAGTGGCGATTGGCCATCCATCTTCTGTACGTAGCTCACGTGTTCGTCGCGCCCATTCCTTGCTATCGTTTGCAAGGTATCGTAACTCTTCGCCAGTCACGGGACGGCCAACGTTCTTACGCAGATAAGACAGAATTTTATCTTTCGTGGATATTTTGCTTCGTCTGAGAACATTCGCTTCATTCCAACGCAGGGCTGCTTCCCTGTCCTGTTCTGCTGCCATCAGTGCATAAACGTCGGTTTTAAGAACGTTAATCGCACTGGCATGGAGCTCTTCCAGTGTAACCTCTCCTTGTTCGATCATTTCCTTCAACGTAGTGCCGCTTAATACGGACCAGCCAAACTGCACACGCAGCTCTCTGATCCTTCTTGCATATTCACTGATGCCCGCAACAACCATCAGTTCGTCACCATGGATGATGACGCCGGGGTATTTGAGTAAATAAGCCAGAATGCGATCACGGGCTGAATTGCAATTCTCATCATTCATCAAAGAACTGCCTAAATCCCGCAACAAATGATTGGCGGGGATTAGTGCCAAAACCTGTTCCCGTAGGGAGTCGTCCTTGAGCTTAAACTCAAAGTCGGTAATCAACTCCAAAAGCTGTTTACGCAGCGTTTCCGGTACGTTCTTCTTCGATCTTCTCGCCATTTTGAATTAGGTATTCCATTAAATTGAGAACGTAGGTCGCAATTTTCTGCGCAAAAACCGGCGGTACAGCATTGCCAATTTGCCTTGCGATTTCGGTTTTTGAACCCACAAAAACAAATTCATCCGGGAAACTCATCAGGCGCGCGGCTTCACGATGCGTAATTGGACGATGTTGCTCTGGATGTAGATAACGCCCCTTCTCAGGCTTAAAGAACTCCGTGCGGATCGTGACAGAAGGCCTCTCCCACCACAAACGGCCAAACAAATCCGTTCCACCTGAGGTTTTTTTAATCCAGCAGGCAGGGGTAATGTCAGGTCTATTCTTTTGCAAATCAAACCGGTTTCCCCCTACCGGGACAGCTCGGTAGCGTTCCTGCGAAAGCGCAGTTGGATTTCGACCAAAGTGGAGATCTAATGGGGGTGGAAGATCACGCACCTCAGTCCCAACCGGTTCAGGCAAATCACCTATAAAATCTCTGACTGTCAGCCAGGCTGGTAGATCCGTCCCCTTATCAGGATTCTGGTGCGACTGCACAGGCGGGAACGTTGGGATGCTATTCAGCAGGAATCGTTCTTTTTTAATTCCAATTGCGATAGCACGCTTGCGTGTCTGCGGAGCCCCGTAGTCGGCAGTGTTAAGGACAGAGGGATTCAGAAGCAGAAAACCCATGTTTTCAGCACGAGTACAGATGTCCTGAAACTCATCACTGGATAAGAGGCCTGGAACATTTTCCATCACAAATACAGAAGCAGAAGACCTCTCAATGATATCCATATACGGCTCCCAGAGCGCCCGTCGATGGTCCCCTTCTCGATTCTTGTTGAGCAGGCTGAATCCCTGGCATGGCGGTCCGCCGATGACGATATCAGCCTCAGGAATGCTGTTTTCAGCAATCCATTCTTCGATATTCGCTACAATGCCATGCTCGCCAAAGTTGGCATTGTATGTTCTGATAGCCGCCTTATCATTGTCCAGAGCCAGGACACTTTCAAAATGAGCGCCATTTTCCCCCTTCATGAAGCCGCAGGATAAACCGCCAGCGCCACAAAACAGATCAATGACCTTTAATTTGTTGATTTTACTCATTAAAATAAAATCCCAGTTCCTGCGTGATTCGTAGCTGATAAGTGTATCATAAAGTGAAGCTGTATGTATTTACAGTAACAAAGCGATACGTTGTAAAAAATGCTTGGAAGCATATAACTAATCTGATATCCCTTAATATCGATGGAAAGCAGTTCGCTTCTCGCTCAAAGCGGACTGCCGAGCCATCTCGTTTAGGGACAAAAGTAAGCTAGCTTCCTAACTTTAATTCGTCTGTTTAGGATTAAAATTCCTAAAGGTTAAAACCTCAAATTCGGGTAATGACTCCAACTTACTGATAGTGTTTTATGTTCAGATAATGCCCGATGACCTTGTCATGCAGCTCCACCGATTTTGAGAACGACAGTGACTTCCGTCCCAGCCTTGCCAGATGTTGTCTCAGATTCAGGTTATGTCGCTCAATGCGCTGAGTGTAACGCTTGCTGATAACGTGCAGCTTTCCCTTCAGGCGTGATTCGTACAGCGGCCAGCCATCCGTCATCCATACCACGACCTCAAAGGCCGACAGCAGGCTCAGAAGACGCTCCAGTGTGGCCAGAGTGCGTTCACCGAAGACGTGCGCCACAACCGTCCTCCGTATCCTGTCATACGCGTAAAACAGCCAGCGCTGACGTGATTTAGCACCGACGTAGCCCCACTGTTCGTCCATTTCAGCGCAGACAATCACATCACTGCCCGGTTGTATGCGCGAGGTTACCGACTGCGGCCTGAGTTTTTTAAGTGACGTAAAACCGTGTTGAGGCCAATGCCCATAATGCGTGCACTGGCGCGACATCCGACGCCATTCATGGCCATATCAATGATTTTCTGGTGCGTACCGGGCTGAGAGGCGGTGTAAGTGAACTGTAGTTGCCATGTTTTACGGCAATGAGAGCAGAGATAGCGCTGATGTCCGGCAGTGCTTTTGCCGTTACGCACCACGCCTTCAGTAGCGGAGCAGGAAGGACATCTGATGGAAATGGAAGCCACGCAAGCACCTTAAAATCACCATCATACACTAAATCAGTAAGTTGGCAGCATTACCGGAAATGAGTTGGGTGGTAGAACACAGCGGTCAACCGCGTGGTTTTCTGTTAGCAGAAGCACAGGATTCGACGCTGTTTATTGTCGAGCTCTCCGTGCATCAGGCGAGTCAGGGAATAGGGTTAGGTCGACGCCTTCTTAGCGATGTCGCGGTAGAGGCCAAAGCAAGGAGCTTCACGTCGCTCACGCTCACCACCTTTCGGGATGTACCCTGGAACGCGCCGTGGTATGCCCGAATGGGATTCGAAATGCTACCGGAAACGTCATTGAACGCTGCGCTACGGCAAAAGCTGGCACAAGAAGTGGCGCACGGCATGGCGTATGAATCACGCTGCGCCATGCGCCTGATGCTGAGCTAATGCGCCCTGACAGGGGCGCATGTCATATCAGAAGGTTTCCCAGTTTTCCCCGGTGTCGGTTGCCGCCGCTTTACGCAGCGTATCCGGCGCTGGCGCAGCGGCCACGCTGACCGGTTCGCGCGCGGTACTTGCCTGGCCCTGCTGGATGCGGAACACGGCCACCGCCTGCGTCAGTCGGCTAGCCTGCTCTTCCAGCGCCGCGGCGGCTGCCGCGGACTCTTCCACCAGCGAGGCGTTCTGTTGGGTGACACGGTCCATCTCCGATACCGCCAGGCCAACCTGGTCGATACCCCGGCTCTGCTCGTCAGATGCGGAAGCAATTTCGCCCATGATATCGGTTACGCGGGTCACCGCATTCACGATTTCATCCATGGTTTCGCCCGCGCTTTCTACCAGCGTGGAACCGAGGTCAACGCGGTTTACCGAGTCTTCAATCAGGCTCTTAATTTCCCGTGCCGCCTGGGCGCTGCGCTGCGCCAGGTTACGAACTTCACCGGCGACCACCGCAAAACCACGCCCCTGTTCACCGGCACGTGCGGCTTCCACCGCGGCGTTCAGCGCCAGAATGTTGGTCTGGAAGGCAATACCGTCAATCACGCTGATAATGTCGGCAATTTTCTGCGAACTGGCGGTGATATCACGCATGGTCTGCACCACGTTATCCACGACTTTACCGCCCTTCTGCGCGGTTTCCGATGCGCTCAGCGCCAGATGGCTCGCCTGACGGGCGTTTTCGGCGTTCTGCTTCACGGTCACCGTCAGCTCTTCCATACTCGCCGCCGTCTCTTCCAGAGAAGCCGCCTGCTGCTCGGTACGTGAAGAGAGATCGTTGTTACCCATCGCAATTTCACTCGCGCCGCTGTAAATCGCGTGAGCCCCCTGACGAACTTCGCCCACGGTGCGCGCCAGTTCACCCTGCATATGGCGCAGAGAGTGTGCCAGCTCGCCCATTTCGTTGTCGCTTTCCACGTCGATGCGTTTGACCAGGTCACCGCCCGCAATGTGGCGAATGCTGTCGATTAAACGATTCAGTGGTTCGATAAGCGTCTTGCGCACGCCCAGCCAGACGGAGATGCTCACGGCCAGTACGGCGATCATCATGCTAAACAGGATCCACATGGCCTGCGTGTAGGTGGCATTGCTGTCGTTGACCGCCAGGTCGTACAGGCTGTCGTTCTGTTGCAGATAGTTGACGTACGCCTTCTCAAAGCCGTCCTGATAACCCTGAGTCGGTTGGTCGAAGAAGTCGTTGATTTTGCCTGCACCCAGCAGTTGGATAAGCTCGGACAGCGCGCCGTGGTAGATGTCGTAGTTACGTTTGATTTCCAGCGCCGCCGCTTCGCTCTGACGCGGGTCACGCGGCATCGCTTCGTACTCGGTCCAGCGTTTTTCCGCATCAGACAGTGATTTGGTGGCAATCTGCATCAACTCGGCAACGGTAGCGCCGCTGCCGATATTGTTCTGATCCATCATGTAACGGATCCCGGCACGGTTCAGGGTATTGTGGGTTTGCAGCAGAGCAACCCAGCTCCCGTTCAGCCAGGACTGCTGCTGACGCACAGTTTGCAGAATGGTGAAGTCCTCTTTGTCATGCTTCAAAGAGTTAAAGAACAGTCCCCCTGACGCCAGCTGTAACAGGCCAAACAACACCAAAACCAGCACGAGGCTGGTGACGATCTTTATACGTTTTAACATGTTTCTCTTTCCTCCGGACGAATAACGAGTTTTCGGCGGGAAAAGACAAAACTTTATAGAAATTGTGACTATTAATACGGGTAGCGGGTAATGACTCCAACTTACTGATAGTGTTTTATGTTCAGATAATGCCCGATGACCTTGTCATGCAGCTCCACCGATTTTGAGAACGACAGTGACTTCCGTCCCAGCCTTGCCAGATGTTGTCTCAGATTCAGGTTATGTCGCTCAATGCGCTGAGTGTAACGCTTGCTGATAACGTGCAGCTTTCCCTTCAGGCGTGATTCGTACAGCGGCCAGCCATCCGTCATCCATACCACGACCTCAAAGGCCGACAGCAGGCTCAGAAGACGCTCCAGTGTGGCCAGAGTGCGTTCACCGAAGACGTGCGCCACAACCGTCCTCCGTATCCTGTCATACGCGTAAAACAGCCAGCGCTGACGTGATTTAGCACCGACGTAGCCCCACTGTTCGTCCATTTCAGCGCAGACAATCACATCACTGCCCGGTTGTATGCGCGAGGTTACCGACTGCGGCCTGAGTTTTTTAAGTGACGTAAAACCGTGTTGAGGCCAATGCCCATAATGCGTGCACTGGCGCGACATCCGACGCCATTCATGGCCATATCAATGATTTTCTGGTGCGTACCGGGCTGAGAGGCGGTGTAAGTGAACTGTAGTTGCCATGTTTTACGGCAATGAGAGCAGAGATAGCGCTGATGTCCGGCAGTGCTTTTGCCGTTACGCACCACGCCTTCAGTAGCGGAGCAGGAAGGACATCTGATGGAAATGGAAGCCACGCAAGCACCTTAAAATCACCATCATACACTAAATCAGTAAGTTGGCAGCATTACCGCCACCCATGAGGAGGAGTATGAACAAGCACTATATTGGTCAGTCCATAATCTAAACACTCGTTGCTTTATTAAAAGATTCCAGAAAATCTCACGCCTTCATTACCCCTGTGAACAATCGGAATTCTTCATTCCGTCCCTATCATTTCACAGGAGTAACCATGTCCGATGCCCCCGATACACTAGCTAGTACTGAGGCTTTACGCTCACAACTTTCATTCTTACCCCAACACGCTTGCGACCGAATTCTTTCCAGACTTCAGCACGCCATTCATTATGAACCCGTAATCGGCATCATGGGTAAAACCGGTGCCGGTAAATCTTCTCTCTGCAATGCGCTGTTCCAGCAACCGGTATGTCTGACCAGTGATCTAATGGCCTGCACCCGCGAGCCGCAACGACTGGTGCTGACCGTAGGTGAACGTAGCATGACGCTGGTTGATTTGCCGGGGGTGGGAGAGACTCCGGAAAAGGATGAAACCTATCTCACACTGTACCAACAACTGCTTGCTGAGCTGGATTTGATTATCTGGATCCTCAGGGCCGACGACCGTGCACGGGCAACAGATATTGCCACACATCGGGCTCTGCTGAACGCCGGTGCTGACCCATCGAGATTTCTGTTTGTGCTGTCCCAGGCGGACCGGGTACGGCCAGTGCCTGATGGTGAGGAATGGCAGGCACTTCCGGATGCAGAGCAATGCCTTTCTCTTGCCGTTATTAGTTCGATGGTTGCCGGACAGCTTTCATCCTCTTTCCCCGTGATGGCGGTGTCTGCGCACACTAGCTACAACCTGTCAGCCTTGGTAGAGCTGATAGTGCATGCTTTGCCTCCACAAGCCAGTAGTACAGTCTATCGACAACTGAAGTCTGAACATAAAAACGCTGAAAGCGACTCCGCTGTGCGGCTGCAATTTGGTGAAATAGCTGGCAGCGCATTTGATTCAGTCATTGATTCAAACTCTCTGCCTTCCGGATTGCGGGTTTTGCTATGCCGGTTACGTGAAAAATTGGTGCAGTTAGCAACCAGCTTCTGGGACAAACTCTTCGGCTGAATGCGGTTATTCTGGGCCAAAAATCAACTGTTAAAAATTAGTTCATTGATCTATAAAAACGATCAATAATTAAATATCGATCGTTTTTATCTATTAAAAAATCGATAAATTATCCCTCTATTGATCGCTTTTACCTATCAAAAACAAGGGCATTTTACTCACAGAAGTCTTCAGGAGTCTGGCAGGTAGGGAGACAGGAATAACGACATGAACATTAATCACACATCAGCGTTTTATCCGCTTGTTATCCCCTCGTGGCTACTCCTGATCAATCTACAAGGTGATATATGAAAATTCAGACAGCCATTGCAATTGTGTTATCTGCCGCTTCGGTATCGGCTCAGGCTGGTAATTGGGCTGTGAAAAACGGCTGGTGTCAGACTATGACTGAAAATGGTCAGGCACTGGTGATGCTGAAAAATGACACTATTGGCATATTCGGACAGCTTCAGGGTTGCCCTAATGGTCCGCAGGAATTAATGGGGAGCCGCATTAGTGTCAACGGCAATATGGTTCCCACTTCCCAGATGTGCAACCAGCAAACAGGATTTAAAGCAGTTGAAGTCGAAGGGGGCCAGGCTACTACGGCAGCTAAAAAGGCAATTGTTTCCATTGCCAGCCAGGAGGTTTCAACCCTGCAAGTTTTTGGCGGACAAATGACTTTCACTCGTGGCGACATGATGAGCGTCTGCCCGAAATACGTCTCTGCTCTTCCCACCAGCGCAGGGAGCAGTTCACCAGAGATAAATAAAGGTTCAGTAATGAAAGCAGCCAAACAGGCATATACAAAAGAGTATGACAGCGAAACCGCTGAGGCCGCAGATTTTGGCAGCTATGAAGTGAAGGGAAATACCGTGGTCTTTGAAGTCTACAATGCTGGATACCGCACATACGACAAGGTAGTGGTCACTGTTGGCAATGATGGCAAGGCCACAGGTGCAAAAGTGGAATATATGGGTCGTTAAGAGATTTCGAATAACACAGTTCACAGTATCAGAGGCCATGTTCTTTCGAGAGCATGGCCTTTTTCTTTTTATCCCGATGAATTCAGAAAAGGAGTTATCTATGCGCTTAGCTTCCCGCTTTGGCAGGGTCAATCTTATCCGTCGCGACCGACCATTAACGCACGATGAAATGATGTACCACGTTCCCAGCGTATTCAGCGCTGAAAAGCATGAATCCCGTAGTGAACGATATACCTGTATTCCAACTATTACTCTACTTGAAAGCCTGCAACGGGAAGGTTTTCAGCCGTTCTTTGCCTGTCAGGCCCGCGTTCGCGATCCTGGTAAACGTGAGCACACTAAACACATGCTTCGTCTGCGTCGCGAAGGCCAAATCACAGGTAAGCAGGTGCCTGAGATCATTCTGCTAAACAGCCACGATGGTTCAAGTTCATACCAGATGCTACCGGGATTATTTCGTGCGGTTTGCCAGAACGGGCTGATATGCGGTGAGAGTTTTGGCGAGGTACGAGTACCGCATAAAGGAAACGTGGTAGAGAAAGTGATTGAAGGAGCTTATGAAGTGCTTGGGGTTTTTGACCGAATTGAAGAAAAACGTGACTCAATGCAAAGCCTCTTGCTTCCCCCTCCGGCTCAACAAGCGTTTGCTAAAGCGGCGTTGACATATCGTTTTGGAGAGGAGTATCAGCCAGTAACTGAAGAACAAATCCTTGCGCCACGTCGCTGGCAGGACGAATCCAGCGATCTGTGGTCCGTGTTCAATCGGCTACAGGAAAACCTGATAAAAGGTGGTTTGAGCGCTCGTACTGCCCAAGGCAAGCGTAGCCATACACGCGCAGTGAAAGGGATCGATGGCGATCTGAAGCTTAACCGCGCTTTGTGGGTGATGGCTGAGCAAATGCAACAGGCGCTGGGCTGATGAGACTGCGGACTGAAAAAAGGAGGATAAATGAGCACTGTAATATCACTGATACCCGCATCCGCTCCCGCCGTACCACAAGCCTTAACGCCATATGCACAGCGAACAATTCAAAGGGCCTTGAACCTACTGGATAAACACCTGCGACAGCCCGGCGTGTCATTCCAATCTACAACCGAAACCCGGGACTGGTTGCGGTTAAAAATGGCAGTGCTGGAGCGGGAAGAGTTTATCGCTCTGTTTCTGGATAACCAGCACCAGTTGTTGGCCTGCGAAACTCTGTTCACCGGCACCATCAACCATACTGAGGTCCATCCCCGCGAAATCGTAAAGGCAGCTCTACGGCATAACGCCGCAGCGGTGATCCTCGCGCATAACCATCCCTCCGGCATGGCAGAGCCCAGCAGGGCAGACCGCTTGATTACCAGCAACCTGCAAAACACGCTGTTACTGGTTGATGTACGGGTTCTCGACCATCTCATCATCGGCCACCGGGAGATCGTCTCGTTTGCCGAGCGGGGCTGGCTATGAAAATCATCAGCAAGCGCCAGGCGATGACGCTTTACAGCCAAACTCCCGGTTCACGTCTGGCGACGTACTGTAAAGGTCGTTACCGCTGGACTGGTAGCGTCTGCCATTACACCGGTCGTCACGTCCAAGAGATCAGCGGCGTACTAGCCGTTTTTGCTGAACGTCGTCAGGGCCGCGACGGCCCGTATGCCATCCTGCGTAGCGTGACACTACCATAACTCTGGAATATTACGATGACTAAAGAACCTGTTCAGGAGCACGTTTGGGGCTTACACAGTCAAACCGTTCCATCATTCAGCGCCCGGTTAGTTCAGGAAGGTCGACGGCTGCATTTTCTGGCCGACCGTGCCACGCTTCTCGGCACATTCAGCCCGGAACAATCCGCAGCGCTGGATGCGATCTTCCCAGCATTAATCCGGGATATGGAAACCGCTCTGCTTAGCGGCAAACTCGACCCACGTGAGGCTAAACAATACATCTATATCCTCAACGGTTTCGCCTGCGAGTCAGATACGTTGGGGAGTTGCGGTTACGTTTACATCGTAATTTATCCTCAATCAGAAACCAGCTAGAACTTCCTCAATACTCATTTATCAGGACTTAACGCATGCAAATTTCAACTGCACCGACCACGGTGCCTGTTTCGTCACGCCTGTCGCCTATCGAGGTCTGGCAGATACTACTCAAACATCTTCTGGCACAACACTATGGTCTGACCCTTAATGACACTCCGTTCAGCGATGAAAGCATTATCCGTGAACATATTAATGCTGGTATTTCACTCAGCAACGCAGTGAATTTTATCGTCGAAAAATATGAGCTGGTACGTACTGACCGTAGTGGATTTACGATTATGGAGCAGTCTCCCTTCATCAGCAGTATCGACATTCTTCGTGCCCGCCGGGCCACTGGATTGATGAAACGTCAGGGTTATAAATCCATCAGCAATATCACTACAGGTCACCTTCTCCAAGAGCGACATTTACGATGATGATCCCAGCACCACCCGAGAAATATGCCTCTGTAGCCGATGCATAACACTTCATTCTCCTAATCCCACCATCCACGCCAGCCTTTCTAACGCTGGCGTTTTTTTGTTTGCACATAAACACAGCTATAGCTATTCCCGCTATTAGTAGCGGGAATAGCTATAGCATGGATTGTATTCGTAAAAATCAGGGAGAAAGTAGCCCAGCGTTTGGCTAGCTACCTGAGGAAAACTAGATCGCTGAGAAGAATTTTGCGTTGATTAACGTAGATTAAATTCACTTACACCCGCCGTTACATTGATTAAAGCTGGCTTGTGCGAAGAAGGAGGATATTTATCTAACTACTTGATTTAACTGGTGCCGATAATAGGAGTCGAACCTACGACCTTCGCATTACGAATTAGTAGAATCACATTTAACTAACTGTTTTATATGTACATCTCCGCATTCACATTGCACAACTCGATGGCACATGAGGCAAGAAAGGGAATGACGTTTTACGGCGTGTGACACAAAAATGACACACGATAAGAATACATCCACAGCACGTATGGCATATCGCGCACTGTGGACATTTAGCATTACTCTAAAGCAGGGAATCTTTTATACAGCGTAGAGATCCCTACATTAAACTGAATTGAAATTTCCTGCCGAGATTCACCGTCCATGATGAGCCTTCCCATCTCTTTCCACTGTTCATCAGTAAACTTCGGCCTACGTCCACCGACTCGCCCTTTTGCTCTGGCGACGGCCAGACCAGCTAAAGTTCTCTCACTGTTAAGGTCTGACTCGTACTGTGCCGCAGAAAGAATATTGCGGAAATTGTAGCGCCCGCTGGCGGTTTTCAGATCTACACCATCGGTAATACTGCGGAAGTTGATACCCTTTTCCTGCAACTGCTGGAACATCAGCAACGCATGCAGGACGTTGCGCCCGATCCTGTCCAGCTTCCAGACCACCAGTTCATCCCCAGCCTGCATAGTGGTGATCAGCCGCTTCAGTACCGGACGATTAGATTTTCTCCCGCTTGCATGCTCTTCAAAAATGTGATCACATCCTGATAACTCAAGGGCAGAGCGCTGAAGTTCAGTATCCTGATGGTTTGTAGATACTCGGGCATAGCCGTAAATCATGGGAATTTCTCCTGTTATGAAAACAGGAGAAACGGCGAAATATCGCCAGGTTATCAGGGGTTATAAAAAAGGTTGGTTTGAGAAATGTCCCTCATTCTCAAATGGCATCATATTTAACCGCCGGGACTTTTACCTTTACTGTTCCAGATGGTGTTTATCGAATTAAGTGTCGGGTTATTGGTGGTGGCGGTGGTGCTGGCGGCTCTGCATCTGCGAAATCTGGGGGCGGTGGCGGTGCCGGGGGATACGCTGAAGGATGGATTGATGTCACCCCGGGTCAGACGATTACGATTACTGTCGGTGCGGGTGGGCAAGGTGGAACGGCTGGGAACTTCGGTGTATCTGGTGGATTGAGTAGTGTCAGTGGTTTCATGTCCGCATCAGGTGGGGCTTACGGTGATGCGGGCGGCGGTGGCACTGGCGCGGGTGGCTTTGGTGGTACTGGAACAGGTGGTTCTGTTAACAGTGTTGGTAGTGATGGCAGTGATGGCACGACAACCGGTGCTGTGGGGGGCAGGCGCTGGCGGTGGTTCCGCTCTTGGAGGCTCTACCCGAAGCGGTGGCAGCGGAAGAAACTCACTCTCAATTGGCGGTGGTGGTTCCGCTAGCTACACAACGGCTGCGCAGAGCGGCGGAAACGGGCACGCTGGTGCGGTAATTCTGGAGTATTAATATGAAAACCTATGCATTCATTCAGAACGGTGAAATTGTAGAGATAATCCTACCTGTCGAGGGCCCTGATGGTAAATGGATTGATATCAGTGATCGGTTTGCGGCTGGCTTTGTTTCTATGATGGTCGATATTACTGATTTTATCCCTCAACCAGGTATGCACTGGAAGTGCTCAGGCGGTGAGTTTACGCCGCCTGAACTCAATGAAATTATGCCCACAACGACGGAAGCATCTGCTGGATAGTTTCTGGCTGCGCGTTATAGAACTCAATGTAACGCGCATCAGATTGCTCAATTGCAGTTGAGTGCTCTTGCGGACATGAAAACACAGCCTCAACCGATTTTTCATCTTGTGATAATTCAGCGTATATCATATCGAATACCTCGAAATAGCAATCAGAGCGGACCATGATGAAACGGCCGTCCCCAGAGGGTTTATGTCGTAATACATAGTCTGAGGTGTAATCAGTGCAAGGTCTGAGAACTGACCGTTAGCACCAATTCCTGCAACTCCTGTGTAGCCGCCAGTAGAGATATAACCAACCCCACTTGATGTTGATGCTATATCAATAACTAATCCGCCAGCCCCATTTGTTGAGTAAATCGATGTATATCCACTAACTGCTTTCGCATTTTTAGGCGTGATTGCCGCAATAGATAATGCGGTTAAAGCACCAACTTGCGCTGTTGAGGACAGTGCAGTTTGCTTTTCAATTGAAATATCTCTGCCAACCTGGTTACCAGCCACTAATTTTGAACCAGCAACACGCCACACACTGACTAATGATGATGCTGTATATCCGGCAGGCATTGATGCGCCACCATATACATCAGGCAGAATTGAATTTGTTGCATCAACAGCGAGCAGCGATGACGTATTGGTTGTTGGGTTGAAAATGGCATAGAGCGCAATAAAACCAGATGCTGGCACCGTCCCGGTATCCATCCCACCGGCGCCGACAGTTGCCAGGTTAATCGTTTTGCTGAATGCACTCAGTCGGTACTGGTGACCATTGCTATCTTCAACAATCAATTCATCCGCTGAGAACGTCGCTGTTGCAGACGCTGCAGCAATATTCATCGCAGCATTACGTGTTGACCCAACCACTCCAGAAAACGATTCTCGTAATTGAAGGTATGTGAGAATGTCAGCAATAGTCTTTTTCCCGATAATGTCACGGCCAACAGAAGTCAAATCAGTCTGCGCAGCTGTATCATTTCCAGTGAAATACGGGAGTTTATTTGCACCGGTTTCCAGCCCAGCTAATGCCGTCAGCGTGGCATCAAGGGTCTGGAAATCCTTCCCAAAAGCGGTCCCCATTTTGGAGATAAACCCGTTCAGGTCACCATCATCAAGCACGTCCAGCCCGCTTTTGTTGGCTGTGTACTGTGCAAGCGCAGCCGCAATAAAGCTGGCCTGTCGAATGGCTTTGTTTACCTGAGCACTGGAAGCTTTGCCTGCCATGAAGCCAGAGAGTAGAGCCGGAAGCGTTTCCCAGTCAGCCTGGGCCGTCACGTTAGCATTTGCCGCTGTCGCAAACGGTTTAAAGTTGTTTGTTGCCATTAGAGTATTGTCCCCCATGCTCCAACATCGAACCCATCGATGTATTCGTTATCCATATCAAACCCAAAGAATTTAGAGCCCTCGGATGGTGCTTCTACCGAAGGCGTTTCAACATCACCGGCCCATACGCCAGCTGCTTTAACGGTGAGATAGCCCTGTTTGATAGCGGCAATCAGTTCAAGAGACACATCAGAAATATCAGTCTCGGGGAATACCCAGACCGATATCGTCATGTCCTGGTTGTCGACAATTTGCATCCTGAGGCCTGAGCCAGCAGTCGCAGCGTCAAGGATGGGAGGCAGAGAATCGTTCCGCCCGTCCCAGTTATTGATAGCTATTTTCGCTTTCAGAATGATGCGGTAGGTGTCATCGCTCAGCGACGTATAGCCCGAATCCGGGTCATATGGTCCCTGCCATACGCCCTGGTCATATCCAAGCCCTTCTGTGTCCCAACTAAAATAAACGCCGGTAATCGGCTGGCTGACTATGCGGCTTCGCCCAATCCAGAGCCCGAGCGTGTCGAGTTGCACGCCGACCGCCGTATCGATATCGAAGGCTGTTACAAGCCCTGACATAGTGCCGGACACATCAATCAGCGGGCGGGTGCTCAGATCTATATGGTCAAAAAAGAGTGGCTTGGTAGCGTGGTAGTTAGTGATCAGTTCGGTGTATTTGCTCATGAGGTCACCGTGATACTGATATTCGCAGTGCTACAGGACGCAGAAGCATCATAGGCAATATCAATGTTTGATGCCGATACGCTGCCAGACGATTTACCGATCAGCAGGTCGGTAATATCGTAATAGCGGGCATTCCCGCCGCTCACCACGCCAAGGTTTGCCGGGGAATAAATACGGCTCAGCAGAACGTCGTCGCCAATTGTCAGGCCATTAATATAGTCGGCAACAGCCTGTTTGATCTGCTCGCCGATTTGAGATGTATACCCGGTAAAAACTTTCAGGGTAATGGCTACGAAAATTGGCACATCGGTAGAGCGTGAAAAACTGATGACGTGAGGATTACCGTAAGTATCCGGCACTGTGACAGAAGTTGTCCCGTAGGTTGCCGTTCCCTGCCCTTTATTCCCCCTGATGGTCTGGGCTATTTCGGTAACATCCCCACCATCGACGATGGCGGAAATCGAGTGTGGCGGCAGCCCATTGCTGTCGGTTGCCCCCGTGTCGTTCTCATACAGTTTGTGACGTGTCACGCCAGCAATGTTAGCGATTGCACCGTCGACGCCTTCAAGCGGTGTGACCGATGGTAGCGCGACGCTTTGCCCCTGCCGAATGCGCAGCTCTGCGTCGGTTTCAGCTGGTGAACCGACAGTAGCCGCAGCCGGGTTGGTTACCGACACCCAGCCTCGGGTCGGGGTGTTGATAGTGGTAATAGTCCCGGCCAGCGCCGCAACCGAACCGCTATTCGCACATGTGGCCGTCACCAGCACAGTACCATCAACGCCGATCGCCACACTCGCTGGAAAATTCCAGATAATGCCGTTTTTATCCCGTGCGGAGCCATTCGTGATAGTCGTGCCTGCCGTACCGGTTAACAGAAGGTCAGCAGTAGAGTTTGTCGCTACTTTTCGCGTGATCCCGTTAATTTTCACATTGCTGCTAAGCGCTGCGGCCTGCGCTGTCATCGGTGAAAACGAGTTGTAAATCTCGATAGCGGTGTTGTTAGCGTCATGCACGGCAAGAGCCACCAGCGCGACCATCTGCCCGTCTTTGCTGTCTGGTTCGAGGTAGGCATCACTACCGTAAATCTGCCTGAAATAGCTGGTCAGTGTATCTAGGATTGTCTGGTAATCAGGCGCACTAATCCCCTGGGCGGTTACCGTTGCCGATAGCCCCAGCGTGTCGAGGTTCAAAGCCATTTATGCCTCGCTTGTTACAGTCGTCTGGCCGTAGATTGTGTCAATGGAGGAAGTGAAGGTGACGCGACGGCTGGTGCCGTCATAATTGGTATCGAAGGAAAGAATCGACAGAACGCCCGGTGTGTCCTGTATGCGTTCACGTATAGCCAGGATGTAGACGTCAGATCGCTGTTTACCAAGCACCGACTGAACATACGGCGTGCCTTCCGTCAGATCGAGAAACCACTGACCGCGCCACAGCTCGAAGCGGGTTTTTACTGCCTGGGCGACACACTCCGGACTGTCGATAAGGAAGGTGTCGTCACCCTGCCCGAAAGTGTAATCGCCGTCAGCATCTTCGCGACGGTATCGCATAGATTAACCTCCCAGCGGCTTAGTATTGCTTCCGCCGCTCTCAACGCCGCCATGGGTATGATTATCCACGATAGAACCGTCCACCAGCTGCAAGCGACCGTCAGGCAGGATTTTGAGCCCGTTAAGGTTGAATCCACCCGGTGCAGTGCCATTTATTACCCCGCTGGATGGGTTAAGGCTTAACTTAGTGCCGCCGTCATCGCTGCGCAGCTCTACCGAGCTGGTACTGATACCGCTGATTTTCTGTGCTTGTGACTGCGGGCCAACGATGGCGAACGCATCAGATAAGTCATGCTGGCGCGGGTCGACTGTCTCCTGAATGCCGCCGCTCTGCCACCAAAAATCGATGCAACGGTCGGCAAAGATCAGCAGGCACTCATCGCCTTCTTTTACCGGAAAGGTCAGCGTGCAACCGCCGCCGCGCGGAAAGATAACCGGAACATCTACCAGCGGTTTTAATTCGGTGGAGCCGTCGCCAACAATACCGCGAAGCGCCACCTCTACTGTGCAAGTAACAGTATCAGGATCGAACGACTGAATGATGCCGGGCATCGCTACGCGCATCTGGGTAGACACCGAATCGGCAATGGCCTGCGCGGTCTGCTGCTCGCCGCCGATCTGTGATTGAGTTGGAATTGGCATAAAAACTCCATAAAAAAACCCGCTCGGCGGCGGGTTACTGATCAAATGTCAGGGTTTGAGGGCTGATTTGTCCGTGCTATTTATCTTCTTTGCAGCCCTGAATGTAGGTCTTGCTTAAAACCACGGTAACGTCGTGGTTCGTAGCGAGATACAGGCTGCCAAGAAAAAGCCGCAAGGCAATTTTTAGCTTCTCACGATAGGGGCCGGATACCTTTATGCCAAAATCAGAAACAACCATAAAATTTACTCCAGCAATAGGCAAAGAATTGCTCTCCATAATCCAGGATAACATACCTGAAAGCGACTATAAAATACGCAGACGAATCAGAACTGCTGACTCAATTAATGCGGTTGGCACGCTCGTCGACATAACTATCATCGTAGCCACGTCGTCACCAGCTTGTATAGCCATTGCATCTATCGCAAGAAAATGGATACAGACCAGATCATCCAAAAAAATAACAATGACCACAGAGAAAGGTAAAATCGAAGTAGAAAACCTGACGTCAAAAGAACTGATTGAAGTAATGGAGCAGTGCAAGAACATCAGCTTCAAAGAGGAATAACTTGGCGCGCCGGTCAACCCGGCGCTTTTTCTTTATACCTACTTCACCTTCACGCAGTCGTATGTTGCATACTGACGCGGCGCATCCATGCTGGCTTGCAACCACTGTGCGTTGAGAATGGCTTTGCCGTTGCGCTTGATGTACTCAAGCCCAACCCATCTTCCAGGCTGATCGGTAGCCATGCGCCAATCCATCTTGATATTGTTATAATCGCCTTTGTTTTTCAGGAAGGTGATTTTTTGCATTTCTGGCTTTGCGCCATTGATTCTGGCTAAGCCATCATCTGCCCAATGGATTTTAAAATCACCACATTGCTGATCCGCAAAAGCGGGTGCTGATATAAGCACCGCGAACACGGTAACAGTGCAAAGTAAATGTCTCACGGCCCCACCTCACTAATTCGTCGTCCCTTGCATTGCTTTCGGGCTATAAAGATCACGAGCGCCACGCGCAAAACACATCAAATCCATGTACCACGCCTGACCTCTTGTGTCGCCAGTATAGTCGATAGCTTTGACGATATAAACGCCATCTGTCGCAATGCTGGCAGCCTGTTGTTTGCTGGGTAACGTGTCACTTTCGATGTTCCCATTATATACAGACGTCCCGATCCGCCCAAGCGATTGCGCAATATCGGAGTTGCCAACTGTCGCGCGGTATACCGAAGCCTGATCGAGCTGAATAAGCCCATTAATGCGGATGTTGGGGTTTATCAGACACCGCACATTTACGCCGCCGCCCATCGTCTGTTGCGGCATACCGATCAGGCCAGTATCAGCATTCAACACAATGGCTTCGTGAATGTATTTATCCTCCGGCACCATCTGAACCTGACCATCCACCAGCTGCCATGTCGCTTTGCACTGCGCAGCAATATTATCCATCACGTTACGGGTGGATGAATAAATCGCACGGCCACGAGGAAACACGGTATCAGGAAAATCGCCGGTAATGCCCTGCGTCACGCCGAACGCGTTGAAATCCTGCATAGTCGCCCGGTGCAGGTCCGCAACGGTATAACCAGCGGCAAGCGTGGTGATGGTAGTCGCGTAGAGGAACGCTTCGTGGTTACTGATGGCCTGAATCAGCACCCAGGAATCGGTGATGTTGTCCTTCCCGGTGACGGTGAAGCGAATATCACCGTCAAATATCAGGCCGTAGTTCTGACCGTTCACCTGCCCTACCTGGTCTGGTGAAATCTCCCGGGCGACACCAACCTGGCTCGCATCAACATCCGGCGCAATACCGTCATACCCGGCAATGATGCGAATTTTTGCAAACTCCTGCCCCAGTATCTTGTTCGTGGTATCGGTCGAAAGGTTGTAAATTTTCACGTTCGCCACTCGCGGCCAGCGTGTATCTGCCCACTCGATCTGGAACGTGACCTTAAAATCAGACAGGGAAACGCCCTGCCCGTTCTGGTCCAACAGTTGCAGCTCAAAATGGCGCATCCAGTTAAGAGACATTTCTACTCCTGCACGAAAATGAGGTGGCTGTATGTGCCGAGGTTGGTTTTGGTGGGCTCGTCCGGTGCGCCTACATCGCAGCCAACGAGCAGCGCCCCGTTAATACCTAGTTGAGGATATTGCTCAAGAAGATTTACACCGGTTACCAGCGGCACGCCAGAAAGAAGCGGTTCGCCACTGCTATCTTGTACATCCAGAATCCAGCCAGCAGAACCACGCCAAATGACTCTCAGCGTGTATGTTGTCTCTGCTAACTGAATGCGAAATAGCTGGTTATCCGGCGATAAAGGGATTTCAGTTACATTCATTGGATACCTATAGAGTTACCAAGACTGGTTCCTTTTAGTCCATCAAACCACCCTGTTGACTTAATTACCGATTCATTTACTGGGGTGGTGGATTTCGTCCCGGAATTTTGCACCGCCGATGTGCTGACGCCATCCTGCATATCTGATTTATCAGCAACGCTAACGCTCTGCGTTTGCGACATGATCACTTCACGCAGGGTAAGCGTGCAGTTCAGCACGTTCTCGCTAGTTTTGTCCGTTGTCACCTCGATGGCTCGCACCAGCATATTGGTGTACACCCTCTTCCCGGTAACCACATCGAACGGTACGCGCTCAAGCTGCATATCCAGCAGCTTTTGGTATGTCTCCTTTGGGCTAAGCCCAGCGCTAAGACCGATTGAAGATGTATCAATGAAGTCCAGCAACGAACCGCCACCAGCGAAGCCGCATTCCATTGTGACTTCGCTGGGACGTTTATATGCATGATCGGCGATGAAACCCGACGCGCTATTCGTTGTTGGCTTTTCCACCGGATGCTCAGTAATTTCGAGCGCATCAGAATGCTTTTCGGAAACGACCACGCTGGGAATTAATATGCCAATTCGCCGGGATTGCTGGCGAAAAATAGCGGAGAGAATATCCATTAGCTCGGCACCGTTCGAAGTTGTTGAGTTAGTTGTGAATTAACGTTCTTCTGCCGCTCAACTGTGATATTGGCAGCCTCACGTGGATCAGATACACCGTGAATATTAATAACCGTTTCTTGCTGTATGTTTTGTGAAGCACCGCCACCAGCGGCCATACGAACCAATTCACTTGGGTAAGGGTTTCTCCCGTTCTCATGATGGATAATTCCATTCATCAGAGAGGACATTACCTGCGGATCTTTAAGGTTGAGAATGGCATCAGGAGCCACACCCATCATTTTCGATAACTGAGCAATGTAAGCACCGGTATTATTTTCATTCCCCGGTGCCCACGTAGAGATTATATCGTTAAGGGTTTGCAGCGGCTTGCCTGTCGTCTTACCTTCAAAGTAGCGCATTAATTGTCGGGAAAGCGCTTTCAGGCCATCATAGGCAGTTTCAAACCGGGCGAACCTGCCGCCAGGCCTTTCGAGCGTCGCCCCAGATTGCCCACGAAAGTCGATATTACCGGGGTTATTATTTCTAATACCTCGTGGAGCTTTAGCAGACTGGGCATGTTGGTCAGGCTCATCATCACCAAACCACCCGCGAATGGTTCTGCCTACGCTGCGCGGGTCAAATCCCAGATTCTCCTTAACCCAGTCAGCGCTTCTGTTGGCGCTATCCTCTACTGCCGGTGTGGCACTCGGTTGCCCGCTGCCCTGATTTAGCAGCTGTTTGCCTATACTAGCGGCCTGCGCCCAGTTGCCATCTTTTATGGCATTCAGCAAATCAGCGATCATGTTCAGCATCTTGCCGAACTCACCCATTTGCGAAATGAAGTTGCTAAAATCCCACTTTAGGGACCATGACTTGGGGTCAATACCGAGCAACTTAGCCAGCGCTTTTGTCAGGTCCGTAACAGTCTTTTTCAGGTCACCAATCATTTTGACGGCCTGATCAATTTCAGTCTTCCATTTCCCCCAGTCAATCAGGCTTTTGCCACCTTCTTTCCACGTCTGGTAATCATCCAAGAGCAGACCAAGTGCAATAATAAGCGTCGTTATCATGCCCAAGGGTGATGACATGAAAGCGGTATTTAGCAGCCGCCATGCAACCAACAGCCCACTGAACAATGCGATAAGCTGCTGCGTGGCTGGGTTCAGCTTTTTGAACCAGGCGATCACACCCTCAACAGCTTGCCCAGTTCGCCATAACACGCGGGTAATCGCGTCACCTGCCCAGAGAATTCCTTTGATGATCTTCGTGATGACCGCTTCAATCTTCGGCCAGTTGTCGAGTATCTGCCTGCGGAAGTTATCAATACTGCCAGCAAGGCCACCAGCTAGGTTAGAGCCAATCTTGTCTTTCGCCTGTCCAAGCGTCATCGTCAGATTACGCATGGAGGTCATGAAAATATTGGACTGTTTAGCCGCTGACTCAGCATTAAAACCAATACGCTTTGCCGTCAACGCGTACTCAGAACTGAGCTGCCCCATCCCTCTGCGCATCGCCATCAGCGTGTTTTCATCGATGCCAAGCATCTGCGCGTATTGTTTCGCGCGGTAATACGGCATGTTGTTGAGCTTTTGCCCAACGCCAGTAAAGATGGCCGCAGTATCACGCATCTTTCCGCTGGCATCGCGGGTCTGTACGCCCAGACGGTTCAGGAACCCTTCCGCCCCCGGATTGCTACGCATGAAACCAGCCAACCCTTCAAGAGAGGACATGGCCGACTCGGCGCTGGCACCGGTTTGCGATGCGGCGTATCCCAGCGCTTTGATGCCCTGGACACTGGCCCCCGTCCGCTGGGATGCCCAGTAAATTTTATCCAGACCGTTCGCGATCTGAGTGGTAAATCCGACAATGCTCAGCGCTGCGCCTTCCACCACCGCGCCGACCTTCAGAACGTTAGCTGTAACGCCTTTCAGCACGGCTTCAAACTTATTAGCGCCAGCCTGATCGATATCGAATCCCAGCGAAACAAGGAAATCTTTAATCGTATCTGCGTTACCGCTCATTGGCCGCTCTCCATTTATCTACCCGGGCGTCGTTATCCTCGCGCATGTCGAGGTAGTCATTGAGAAGCGCGATGCGGCAGAGGTCTACCGCACCGCTGTTAAGGTCTTTCTGGTCAATATGGAAGGCAAGCGCCGGGCGAAGAATAAAATCTTCACCGCCCGGCAGGCTGTTGAAGGTTATTCCGCTGGCGGGGTGGGCGTCTCGCTGGTAGGGAGTCCTTGCAAAAAATTTCCCAGCGAATCGGCGACCACCCGCGCCACCAGTTGCAGCATGGTAAGCAGGTCGATATCGTCAAACGCCATTTCGCCATGCTGGCAGACCGGCACCCAGCCTTTCATGTGCTCGCGTGAAACAACGGAAAGACAGGGGAACAGGATAGCGTCCACGTCGCCATCACTCAGATCGGAAACAGCATTGGCAATCTTTGGCAGGATAGTAGCCATCGCGCCTTCAGTGTCTTTGCTGCTGATCTTCTCCTGAACGCTCCGGAAGTCCGAAACCATCCCGGCCAGAACCGGCAACAGCTTTCGGGACACCTTCAGCTGTTCGAAAACGCTGAGCTTTGCAGTGCGATATTTCACGCCTTTAATTTCGAATTCCATGCGTTAAAACTCCCCGAGCAGCGGGTCAATCTTGCCGCAGTCGAACACCCAGGCAACAGTCCCGCCCTCTTTGGCGTTTTTGAAATCAGGATGTTTCTGGAATGCGCACGAACGCGCAGTAGAAATATCACCCGATGCCGTGTTGCGAATGACGATCACGTTATTGCCCCAGGTGGCAGAGGACTGGCTTTGCGCGTTATACGCCAGAGACAGCTTCTTGTTCACCGGGGAGGTTTTCAGCAGCGTCACCGTAATGGTGCCTGACTTATCGGCGTGCAGGCTGTGCATCACTTCGCCATCGGCACCGATGGTCATGGTGTTCTTGTTGCCGCCCATGGTCTGGGTGATACCTTCCTCAGAGTTCGCAGAACCCTGACCAAGATCGATAACGCCGGTCGGCCCGGTGAGCGACGCGGTTACATCAAGAAAAGAATAAGTTGCCATTTATCGCTCCTTAGCGAACCACGTTGATCTGCACATCGGCATAATGAACTGCGCCAGCCAGCTTACAGGCCACCTGAATTAACGGTGCTTTGCGAGCTTCTCGGTCGGCCTGCGCCTGTTCTGACAGAGGTTGCGCATACACGTAATAGCCTTTGGTCAGCGTATCGCCGGAATTCAGTTGCCCGATAGGGCCGCCATTCCACACGCCAGCCGCTACAAGACCATTCGTGACGGACTGATCCATGGACTGCTCTACGTTGGAAAGCAGACGGGTAACACCGGCATCAGTCTGCGGAATTTTGGTGGTGCTGGTGTAAAGCAGGTTATAGAGATTGGTCTGAACGTAGTTCTGCAACCAGTCGAGCCCGTGGCGCTCGTCGAAGAAGTCGCCGTTCGCCATCACACCCTGTTGCAGGATCGCCGTGTCGTTGGCGTAGTACACGAACACGTTCGCATTCTTCGCATCCACAGCCGCCGCCCGTCCTACCGTCAGCGTTTCGTAGGTTACGCTCGGTTCCTGTTTGAATTTCAGGGTAATGGTGGTATTGCTGCCGTTGAAATTGACAGTAAACGCGCGACCGAAAGCTGAAACCGCCGCATAAGGGCTGCTGGTGGAATACTGAATAAAGGTCCGGGAATACTTGCCAGCCTTTAATTTCGACGCAACATCGGTCGTCGAAGTCGTGCTGATAATCTCGGCGTCGGCAGATGTTACCCCGAAAATGCGGCTCAGACTGGACGCTTCGATGAGTTTAGCAACCTCAATCACGTCGTCAGCATCAAGCACATCACCGCCATCAGCAACATCATCAGCGACAACCAGCCCATACCAGTTGGTATATTGCAGGCAGGCATTAACAGCTTGCACGATGGTTTCCACGCTTCCACCTTCGGAAGAGGTCAGCGTCTTCGCCCAGCGGCCAACATAAACCTGCGTCGGCTTCGGCGACTGGCTGAAAAATACCTGCGCCGCTTTATATTCCGGGCTGTCGACTCCGAAGTCTTCGCCAATGTCCTCAACGGAAGCATAAAGGCGAATGCGCTCCTGCACCGGAATGACAGTGGAAGAACCGAGGATCAGCAGCGCACCGAAGTTACGACCAGTAGCCGCTTTCGGCGAGATGATCACATCAACGTTTACAACGTTGGATACAGGTAAGCCCTGCGTCATAGTTTATTCTCCAAAAAAGGTGACTGGCGCTTCCACCAGCGATTTGATGCCGTACTCGCGCACAACCTTCCGGCGCAGGCGCACCGTCATGTCGTAGCGGCGAACCCATTGCTGGTTGATAAGCTCGGGAAAAGGGGTCAGACCGGTATAGTCTCCCAGGGACAAACCGAGCGCATTCAGCTCAGCATTGTTTTGCGGGACAGATATGCCATCGCGAAAACGGGACGCATAAGACATACCAGCCGGGCCATAGAACGACGCCATGCACTCGAACGTTTCATGCCGCCAGAGCTGAGCGCCCTCGTCGGTCTGATTGGTGAATGCAGGGTTGTTATCAATGAGCAACCCGGTAACGCCAAACGCGCACCAGTTCGTTTCAACGGGTGGCAGTGGCGGCTGATTTTTCTGCCAGCGCGGACGAACCATTCCAGACGGCAAGCCGGAAACATTGCGCATCCACTGGCTTAGCAGCCTGTCGAGCGCTTCGTCATAATCCGGATCGCCACTGGTTGGTATCAGCCAGCCGCGCTCTGTGCTGGTGTTATTGCTCAATGGGAGTTCCCCCATCAAACGGCAGTAATTCACAATGAGCCTGGACGAAGCCAGCACCGTAAGCCGTATACGGGTCGACGAAGGTCACACGATAATCACGGCCCTGATACGTCACGATATCGGCATCACGGCCAGTCTGTCCCTGCGTCAGTCGCTCAGTTGTCACGATGAGAATCGCGCCGCTGATAACCTGCCCGGCCTGCATGCGGCGGTTTTCCAGGGAGCGGTCAACAGTAACAACCCCGGCAAACTGCGTTTTAACTTCGCTGTCGCTGCCGATCCCGTCATCGTCCACCGTTTGTGCGCGACGCGTTACCCACAGGTTGAAGTCGCAAAAATCGGGGTCAAAAAGCACGTCTGTTACATCAAGATTCGGCATCTTTATCCCTCACAACATGGGTAATGGCTCTGTGGTACTGTCCGGTATCAATCAACGGTCTTACATTCTCATTGCTTATCAATTGACCAGAATCTGGGTTGATAGCATTAATCTTTCCATCTGCCGATCTGCGTGCTAACTCAGCTTTCGCCCCTTTGCGCCCTCGACGTGCGCGGGCTTCAACGGTGCTATCAGCAAGCGGTGTAAAGCCGGTAATGGTCATGTAACGCCTGACACCATTGGCAGCCAGCGTTCCGGCGCGGTTGAGCGCTCTTTCCGCACCCGTCGCATTTCCATCAAGCGCAGCCTGCGCCGCTGCTTTGAGCTGCGGCACCGTCTGTTCCTCTACCGATTTAACGCCGGGGATCAGGTGCGGGCGTGGGGGGATGTTTTGCGCTGGTGAGCCGTATTCGTTGACGTAACCGATCCCGGCATTACCAAACGGGACATCCTCACGCTCGCTGTCTTCTTCAGGAATGCCGACCAGCACATCCTTTTTGGTTAGCGACCTGAGCGCATCCAGAATGGCCTGAGCGTTATCCACCCTCGTTGTTACACCGCTTTTGAAACTCATAGCTGGCGACCGCCCGCACCGAACATCGTGATCAGCTGATAAAATTCAGCGCCATATCGGGTGTTATTCCAGAAGCCTGCGTCAGGGTTTAGCGTCGCGCTGGTGTCATAGCTGACGCTTACCTTGTCAACGGACTTGGAGGACTGAACACCATTGGTTGAACCGCCCGGCCCGCCAACCAGCATTGCCCGGCTATCTGCCGCCCATAGCGTCATGTAGTGAGCCACGAACAACTCGGCAAAGTACGGAAACAACTCTTTGCCGGTGACGTTTTCGCTCAGCAGCACATCGGCCAGATTCAGACGAAACTGGATTTGCGCTTCGGGATATTTGGCAGGGTCAGCAAACTGCGGGAAGTCGCGGCGAAAATCACTTACTGTTGGCAGGCTTTGATTCTTTGGCATCTTTTGCCCCATTACCGCCAGTCTGGGCGGCAGCAATCTGCGCTTGCAGGCTGTCGTTCTGCTCTTGCAGCTTGAGCAGCGCTTCTTTCAGATCGGCAATCAGCTGATCTTTATCGACAATCTGCTTATCTTTGTCGGCAATCTGCGCTTGCAGGCTGTCGATAATGGGTTGCAGATCATCGGTGTCGCTAATCACGCTTTCGGAAAGCTCAGAGTGCGCCTGGGTGAACCAGTGAGACGCGACCTCTTCCGGTACGTTATGCCGCCCCCGGCCAAACTCCTGTTTTGACTGATCGCCGAGCGTCAGCGTAAACGGGGTGTGAACATGGATGGTAACCAGCTTTTCTTTCGCCATTTTCAGTTTCCTTCTGGCCCCTTTCGGGGCCGTTCTGGTTATCAGATACCGTCCACGTAGGACAGGGTTTCTTTGTACACTGGCTCAACCGCACCGAGCTTGCCGTAGTAGGTCGCAATCTGATACAGACCGCGATACTGGACAGGAACGCTCTGCAACGGCACCAGCGGATAGCGCACGTATTTCTTGTCGTTGGTGTAGGCGACCATACGGTCTTTACCGCCAACTCCGCGCCCTTTCAGCCATTTGACCGCTTTGATTTCCAGCGGAACGCCGTTCTGGTGGAAAGCGATAGTGTTCACGGCCAGATAGGTCAGCAGTGACTGGTTACCCGCTTCGGAAACCTTACGGCTCGCCAGCAGTGAATACTGCTCTGGCGGAATGCGCAGATCAGAAGGCACGACGGAATAACCGGATGCTGCCCAGGCATTCGACAGAACGCTGTTCACGCTATCGAGAATCTCGTCGTTGGTGGAGTTCGCCCAGGTCTTCGGCGCATTGTTCAGCGTCACACCGACAAGGTTTGCCAGCCCTTTCAGGCCGAGCGCATCATCGCCAATGTAAACCTGCTCGTCGTTGTCCATCTGCCATTTGAGCTGCATCCCGTCGTACTTCTGGGTATCAATCGGGCGACCTACCTGCTGAGCTGCTGCCAGCTCTACAACGGTCCAGCCCAGTTCCATTCCCCAGAGGTTCAGCGGATTGCCGTCTTTGCCGATATCAACATTCACGCCAGCAATAGCAGTGGAGTCTTTGCCTACCCAGTTTTTACCGTTCGGATTTGCGCCAGTACCAGCAGCGCCAAAACTGGTGTTAGTCCAGCTGGAAATGTCATCTGCGATAGAAACGTCTTCACGCAGCTGAATATCGCGGGTCCAGGTGTAACCCACCAGCGGCAGGTTCAGCGTCTGGTCGAGTCGCTCCAGCTCCCCGATGAGAAAGGCACCAGAGCTATCAACGGTTGCCTGATCAAAAGTAATCATTCGTCTGTTCCTTAAATCTTCCAGGAGATTTCTGCATTGCCGTTAGCGTCACCGGCCCCTGTGAATTCGGCGTTGGTCAGCGCCACGTTTTTGCCACTGACGGACGTGGACATGAAGCCGCCCAGCGGCACTTTTATGGATTCATCAGTGGAGACGACAACGTATACCGGGGCGCCTTTTTTGATGGTGCTGGCATCAAAATCAGAACCGAGATTAACGGTCATGTAGCCACGCTTCATGGCGTCACCCGGGAAGTTCTTATCCGTCCCCACCTGGCGAACCATGTCTGGCTGCGATGTGGTCGGATACGGACGAACGTAGATCCCCTTCACCTTGTCGGCGGTGTCACCGTCCGCCAGCGGCACGAAAAAGCCGTCAGCGTCATATTTGCCAGCCAGACCATAGGCAGCGAAGGCGTTAGCGGATTTAAGGATCACCGGTTCGACGGTTAAGTCCTGCGGGCGAGAGATAGCCCCGGCAATGCCAACAGGCATCCGGTACAGGAATGCAAGGCTATTATTTAATCAACTGAAATATAAGGATTTATTTGCAGCCTGATTTTGCGTGTAGTCCATAGGCTGCTCTGTGATGTATGGCGCTGAATGGGGTAAGTTACTCAATACCAGATCTGTAGGATTTACAGGGGATTTCAATATGCAAGCTGTGCCACCAGCCCATTAACGAACGGTGCGATTTTTCGCGCGTGACGTGTCACGGCGCTGGTGGTTATCCCATGAATTTGCGGTATACCTCCCCGGCTTCTTCGGCGGTTAGGTTCGTTGTTTCCGTTCTGATCGGACCACCATCTTTACCCGTTGTTTCAACCTTTAATTTGTTGGTGTAAGCGTCCCCGCACTCTTTCGCGGCCTGTTCGATAAGCTGTGCTGTTAATGCGTAATTCTTGATTGCCTCTGCACGGTTCGCCATGCGATCGAGCATACGCAGCCGGTACGCTTTGTTCGCGATAGGGATATCGGATATTTCACTCTGGAAGCGGGCGCGAGTGTGATTAAAGAGTTCTACCCATTTTTGGCTAAGATTTTTAGCCATTGTATTTTCAGGGTTGTAGGCCGATATCTGTTGCCGGGTAACAACGATGCCAAAATCTTGTTTTACAAGTTCGACGATTCTGGAAGGGGGTTCATAGCAAGCTAATGATTGAATAATCATAACCTTAGCCATTGTTGGTAATGCCGCCATTGTTCACCTTTTGACAAAGGAAATAAAAGTAGCGTGCTGAGTTCTGCCCCTGCACCGCTACTTAAAGTTACAGATCACGTCATGGGTAGCTATCACTCTCTCTCCAGATCCTCAAGAGAGCAGCAAATATGCTGTGTTGAAACAAAATAGCTCAGCATGCTGCTTACCTTGTTTGACGCGACGTAATTATAATGCTCGACCATCTTTGCTAACGCGATAATCTCCCACCAGTAATGCTTAACTAGCTTTAGCGAAATTAAATAAGCCCGGCTATAGAGCTTGTCGCAATCATCTCCTGTTGCGCCTTGGTTCCTGTATTGCTCAAGCACTTTCCGAATATCGCTGGCGTCTCCTTTCCCTCCATTTTCCAGTAGTTTTTCAGGTGGTTCGCCTGAGTAAAGGTGTTGTGCCATTACGCCAGAAAAAGAGACGACCATCTGCGCCAGTTCATCTTTTCTGACGGGGAGATGTGAGCATACCGCCCGGCAATTATCGACCTCTTTGCCGTTAGCCAGTCGAGCAATACGAAACTCATCAGCAATAGATATCTCAATTTGCCTAGCACCCGTAAACCACGCAGCCATCGCGTGACCGGCTTCATGGATCGCGATATTTCTGTCCCACATAGGGCTTTTGCTGAATTCAACAATTACGCCATCACTCACGCTGCTTACTCTCCGTTAGATCTGTCATTTAGTTAAATTTAACTGCGTTGGGGGAGTCTCCATCACACACTCCCTTCAACGGCCATTGATTCCAGCGCCTTAGCCACCAGCCCACGTGCAATTTGGTGGATAGACGGCGCTACGCCAATATCGGAGCGCTGGCGTTCGCGCTCCTGGATCTTGCAGATTGCGGCGAACTGGTCGCCAGAGAGTAATACCGGCTTAACGTTTGGCTTTTTCATCCTGTTCACTCCAGAACTTTGCATTCGCTTCGTTGACTTTTTCCAGATTGCGGCATTCGTTGTTGAAGTTGTTACGCATCCGCAATTGCTCGGCCTGTTCACGGCCAAAGAGTTTACGCCCGGCGCTTTGCGGGTTTCCTGCTGCTAATTTTGGGTCATAAATAGCCATGCTCATTGCTCCTTACTTCGTGCGATGCCAGAAACTGGCGTTGTCGGTGTTAATGCTGCGAATGGCGTCGCCTGTGGAGAGAATCTTCGGTGAAACGTTGTTAACTCGCATGTAGTCGCCAACCTGCTCCAGAACGTCGATAGCCTGATCAAGCTGAATCTCTGATAGCGGGGTCGGATGTACCGCACTGAATGCCTCAGCGGGTGCGTAACGCAGCACATCAAGCGCAACAAGGCGAGGATCGGTATCAGGAAGGGCATTGTCATACTTTGGCGCTACAGCGCGTACCAGGCGCATAAATTCAGCGTCCATTGACGTTGGCGCGGTGGAGGTCGTGGAAGCGCCGCTGCCACTGCGAGTAATCATGTCACTATCGCGGGTGTACATCCGACGCAGGCGGTCGCCAGTTGCAATGCGTGTTGCACGTTCCTGCTTAAGCGTCGTTGCAAGATTCGCAATGACGAGAGCCACAGGAAGCGAGCAGGTCAGCCTTTCGAACGTATCATCGGAGTAAGTCACCTCGACGGTACCACCAGCGTTATCACTTTCCAGATTAACATTGGTTATCTGTTTCATTGTTCATAACCTTTTGCGTTGTTTAAATTCTAATCATTGCATAAATTGCAATGTTAGTAAATATCATTGCGTATATTGAAATGATAAATCGACGTGATACTATGACGGTGATCCACCATTGTGTGATTGCATAAACATGGTTAACAAAAGCCCTCGCCTCTCCAGCGCGGGCTTTTTCTTTTCCGCTCCGCAAAGTTGCCGTTTCCGCATACTGTCGCTTAGGCGATGCCCCTCCAAATTCGTAATTACTCTCCGAAAAAACTCTATAGATAAACAAAAACATGTTGGTTCAGTTGGTTCAGTTGGTTCAATTTGTAAAGATTGTTGTTTTATAAGGATTATTTCTTTCGGAGTGAACCAACAAAGCCCCGTTTTGAACCAACAAACGCTATTTTCGTGTTGGTTCAATGGGAAAGATTTACAGGCCAGCCAGAAAAGGGCGTTGGTTCAATAGCGGCATTTGTTGGTTCAAAATGGGCGTTTGTTGGTTCAGTGTTGGTTCACTTACGAGCATGTAAATATATTAAATACATACACTTATCTTAATTAAATAGTTACTGAACCAACTGAACCAACAAAAAAACATCTCGTATGTGTGTTTTATTCTTCGTCCTCTATCTCGTCGGGTCGTAGCTGGAGCACATAAACGTTTATCTGGCGTCCATCAATTCGCGGGGATTTACGCTGATATCCCCTTCCGCTGGCTGGCGGTTTTAGTACCCCAGCCCCGGCCAGCACGCGGGCAAACTGTTTCGCGTTGAATCCCTTAGCAATCTCACCTTCGAATGCTGCCGGGAACGTGTAGAACACAATCGGATCAGCATCATGCGCCCCTTTCTGCCGGTAGCCCGCTAGGTTGGGAATGGGCAAGCCTGCCGGGTCATAGGGGTACGGTGCAAAACGACTAAACCCATGGGCATTAAGAAACGCCTCCGCCTGCTCGATGATCTGCTTATGCTCACGGTTCCCCGTGCCAAACTCTTTGACCCAGGCGTTAAAGCCATGCTGGATAGCGTCCCGACTTTCCTGCTCACCCCAGCCAGTGACAGGCATCCCCAGCACCAGCGCCGCCTCCAGAATCGCGAACCGCTCACCGACACGATGAACCTGTTCACCATAATCAGCAGGGATAAGGCCACGCCAGCGCTCTTGCGCCGCTCTGACAGCTTGTTTTGCCTCCTGCTGGTGGCTTGCAAGCCATTTAATCCATTCACGGCCTGCGGCTCCGTGGTTCGTCTGATATGCCTCTTTGAGTGCGTCGGCGTGCTGCTTGCCGTTCTGGTACTCATGGTGCGATACGGATTTCTCCATCGGTAAATTAAGCAATCGCACCAGTTGCCCGGCCTTAACTTTCAGCCCACCAGCAGAAAGAAACGTCTCAATGTCCATTTCCCCGGTACTGATCGCCACGGTGCGCCAGCGCTTTAACTCACGGTTGCCGCCCTCCTTGGCCCCCTGTAGCTTTCCGGCACCGTTAAACAGCGTGTAAGCAGACGTAGCAACGTCTTTGGCGCTACTGCCCTGCCCCACTTCATCCAGCGGTAACAGGCTGTCGTTATGCGCTTCCGCTTCGTTGGCGATACCCAGCGCTGTACCGTACCAGGTAAGGCGCAAGGCATCCGGTTCACCGTATAAACTGCTGGCAATGTTGGCGGTGGTTGTCTTCCCTGCGCTGGACTGCTCGAAAAGATGCACGCCGAACCCGTCAGCGCCAACAAGCCCGATCAGCGGCGCAGAAAGCGCAGCAGCAACACCCAGCATCATTGACGGGTTTCCCAGCGCAAGACGCGCCACCGAATCACGCCAGCTTTCCGGCGTTCCACTGACGGTATAGCCACCAGCCGCCGCACTCCGACCACTGAATAACAGCGGTGTCTCTGGCTCACCAATAACATCACCATCCGGCATGATGTACGCCCCGTTGTGCCAGCCTGTGGTGTGGCTGATCTGCCATTCCTTGCCGCTACCAGTTCGCTGCAGCCAGTCGGCCAGAATTGCCCGCAACGATGGTTTGGTTGTCACACTGACACCGCCGTTTTTCAGCGTGCGCCATCCCTCACGGTCGCCAATGTCCTCCCATGGAAGCGCACGGGTAACTTGCCCCCGGTTGCCGGGGACGTCCCAACGCAGGATCAGAAAGCGCTGTCTGGCGTTATCACTCCCCGCACCAGCAATCTCCAGCGGAGAGCATAGCCACGCCTCGGTATTGATAATTTCTCCTGTGTCTTTGTCCACTTTCGGGGTGATCCAGTGAATGCCATCCGCACGGCTCTCTACTCGCGGTTTCAGATCGTCGTCGATACCAAGTTTTTTCTTGCCGCCGTCGATAGCTGTCAGTGTCGCACCCACTTTCTTACCCTCCGGTTGATACATTGAGTCGTTAAATGCTGCTGTGGCCGCTTCGAGGCCGTATTGCTGGTGGTAGTCGTTCCAGTCCGCTTTATAGTCCACTGGTGGCATGGAAACCCAGCCAGAAACGGCTTTCGCGGCTTTCTCTGCGGCCTCCTTGCCAGTGTTAACTTTCACTCCTTTAATTCCGTCACTTTCGCCCATCTGGTCGTTATCTGCGGCAATGATGATTTGTGCCTGTGGGTACTTCCGGCGCATCACTTCGGCAACGGGTAGCAGGTTGCCCGCGTCAATTGCTGCCACTGCCAGCGCGTCCGGGCGCATCAGGTGAACTGAAAGGGCCGTCGCCAGCCCCTCGGCAATTAAAACGCTCTGCGGCGATTCTGGCGCGTTTACGGCATGATATGCCCCGCGCTTTGCTGAACCTGTCAGGAGTCGCTTCTCTCCCTGCGGTGTAATGGTTTGCGCTGCTGCCACTGCGCCGGATTCGTCCACCAGCTCCAGCAATAACGAACCATCAGGCATAACCGGATAGTTAAACCCGGTCAGCCCTTTTGATTGCAGGTAATCAGATTCGCCCTGTGTGGCACTCTGGCGCATTCCGGCATACAGACGGGCAAACGTAGCCCTTCGCTGCTCTGCGTCCCCTGCTGCCTGTTTCTGGCGCTCCTGCTCACGCTGCTGGCGGTCAGCTTCCAGTTGCTCCCTTCTATGGCTCGCTGCCACCGGGTCGGATTGCGCTGCCAGGTAATCAATACCCAGCACGTCAGCGGCAAGCTGTGCCGCCTCCGTAGTGTCGCAGTTGTTAACCCGCTTGATTAAATCCAGCCCGTCACCAGCGCCACACTGGTTGCAGATAAAGCTACCGCGCCCGTTGTCGTCGAATCTGAAACGGTCTTTTCCACCACATGCAGGGCATGGAGAATGGCGGCGCGATGAATCAGGCACGTCGATAGACAACCCAGCCAGCACATAAGGCCAGCGCCCTGCTGCGGCGCTGGTCACTTCGCGGATAAGGTCGATATTACGCATGGTTGCCTCCTGCCACGGTCGCGCCCATATCATTAATCATGCTTTGCCATATCTCGCGCCCGACGTCAGTCAATCCGTCCTTAGTGACGCAACGATCAAGAAGCTCGATCCCCACGGTTTCCCACTGCGGGTAGAACACTTTCATGGCTGCCAGTGTGTAGCTATCGATCAGGCTGCGAACGCCTTTTACTCCATTGACGATTTCCACACGGACGGCGAGGCCGTCCGCATCAACCATGAAATAGTCCCCGCCGCTGGTGGCGGTAATGTGGTTATACAGTGCCGACGCATACTTATTCGCCAGCGCATTCAGTCGGAAATTTTTAGTAATCATGTCGCCCCCTCAGTGCGCCAGCGGCATTTCAGGCCAGCCGTTTTCATCCAGTTCAGCTATAAAGCTGTTGTGAAGTTCAGCAAGCGTTTCACGCCCGAACGGGGTCAACTCGCCGCGCTCCGTGTCCAGCATGGCCTGATAAAAAACAATGGCGTTCGCCGTTCCCTGCTCAATGCCGTAGCGCTCAATCATTGCGCCCTCGATGTTGTTCGCCATCGCCAGCCGTTCAGCAAACGGGTAAACCACCATGCCCGCATTACCATTGGAGTAAATCGCCACCTGCGATGATGTGCCGTCAGCCTCAGTAACCGTGGTGGTGCCGTTCTCGCGCTTCATCTCAGAAACGAACGTCGCAGCAATCAGCCAGCGCCACATAGTGACGTTATGCTGCGCGGTGAAGTCGAACCAGCCACGCGCCCCGCCATCAGCAACGGCAAAATGAATGGCGTAGCCGATATCGGGCGTATCGTCGTACTCTCCCGCATCCAGACGGCTTACAGCGCTCTCATAGGTGATAATGGCTACATGCTCATACATCCCGGCATCGTTGCGGGTCATGATATTGACGCCGTGCGGTGTGGCTTCGGCGTGGAACAGGTCGGGATTTCCCGGTTTAATGGTCAGTATATTGCTCATGCTTTGCCCTCCCGATATTCACGCATTACATGGTCAGCTAGCTTGCTTTCAGCCTCGCTCATTGCTTCGGGCACACCGTGTAACAGCGTCAGAATGGAACCTATAAGGCGTGGTAAATCGGGATCTGTTTTATTGGTGCTGCTCTCCAGCCACATGGACAAAACAGCCTGTGCCTGTTCAATCTGGCAGGCAGCATCAATCAGTTGTAACTGGCTCATGCGCTGCCCTCCGCATCAATTCTGGCTATATCGACAATCGTCAGGACTTTACTAAGCCAGCAATACGCGATGGCTGCTTGCTCAACTTCGAGGAGTGGTAATAAATCGGTCATAACGTGAGCCAGCCTATTGCGGGCGCGGGTCATGCGTTCTGCGGTACGCTCTGCCAGCGTGAAAGAGTCAGGGTACGGCTGTTCGCGGGATAGCATCGCCTCGGCCTCAAGATCTGCAGGATGGCGATAGATGGTATGAATGTTCACGCTGCCACCTCCTGAATACGAGTAATACGAACGTGCTTATAACCGCCTTTATTCGCCAGTAGTTGCGCAGTCGATTTAGCTGTTTCTGGACTGGTGCTAGTCATGGTGTAGTGAATGCCGACGGTGTTACCGCGCTTGTTAACAGCGTATCCGTCGATCTGGAAGGTTTTACGCATTTCCGACCTCCATTGCTAAACGGGACTGGATAGCTGCCGCTTTACTGCCTAATTGCAGGTAAGTACGAGTTATCGCAGGGTTGCTATGACCCAGCATTTCAGAGGCCACTAATAGGCCCTGTTCGCCACCTGCGGACATGAGGTTAAAGGCGGCTATTTTGCGGCTTGAGTAGGCGCTCAGGCGCAATTTAGCGTTAATGAAACGGGTAAACCACGCCATGACGCCATGAAGTTTGCGCCAGATGGTTTGGCGAGTAACGCTACCTTCCAGACGTTGACAACGGTTACTTTCGATTTGAGAGCGGGAAAATACCAGGTCGTCCTCCACCAGATTCCGATCCTGACGGTCACGCAGCCGCTTGATGATGCCAGGCGGTAACTGTTTGGTGTCGTGTTTGACGTCAGCCTTTGCCACCAGCTCGAATACTATGGCCTGTTCTTCGTCGTTCATGTCGGCGGCCAGTTCGTCGCAACCGATACTATCCCACTTCATATAGGCGATATGGTCAGCGGCGAGCCGTGCGGCGTCCTTGCGCTGCTGGCGCACAATCTCGATACCTTTGCGGGTTGCCCGCGCTTCGGCAGCTTTGGTCTGTTTGGCAACGATAATTGTCGCCTGCCCCGTTTCCCAATTGACGCAGGAATAGCGCAGGTTGCAAACGTCGCTGGTGCGCCAGCCGGTCACGGTCGCAATGTCCCACCAGAGCAACACCCAATCTGGTTGCGTCTGCTGGATGCGCTCGCGTAGCTTGCGCTGCTCGTCGCGGTCATAGACAGGGGTCATGGTGCGACTGCCCTTTGTGCTCGCCGCCTTAACGACATTACCGCGCAGCTCGCGGGCTTTGGCTGTCAGTGTCTGGAGGTTAAACACGGCGCACCTCCGGCACTGGCAGACGTGCGGCCAGAGACAAAATAAAGTGCGGCGCAAGGATGCGGCGGGCTTCGCGTTCGGTCGCAGCCTCAACGGACAGACGGCAAGGTTTGGCTTTTTTATCGTGGCGATTAAGCGCAAGAAAGCGCCAGGTGAATTTTGTTTGAGTGAGGGTAGGGATAGTCATCATGATGATGATCTCCTTTGACTAATTTAAGGAGCCACCACCTGAGTTCTCACGCTCTAAAGGGTGGTGACACTGACAGGGGTGAGAATACCGGCGTCAAAGGGAACCGGCCAGCCCGAAAGCTGCCCTGCCAGCGCCACCATTGATTCTGTGCGGTTCTACGCCGCTGAATATGGGGGGACTGACATTGCGACAATAAAAAAGACGCGATAGGCGTCTGTTGTCGCCTTTGACCTTATCCGGGTTCTCACGCCCGGCACCCGTTTTGTGAGGTGCAAAATAATCATAACCACACTGCCCCGTTAAGCGCAAGGGAAATATCCCCTGCGCCCGCAATGCAAACTTGTGATTAGTACCCGCGAGAAGCGTAAACTCGTGCCATACCAGCCCAATGAGAGAAAAGAATTTCCCACTTGATAGGGTTGTAGGTAATACTTCCATCGACTGCGGCAGCGTTCCATGCCCGATCAGAAATAGAGCTATCTTTAGCAGTTTTCCCCCACTCAACAATATCCCTCGCTAAAGCCTGCACACATGCCCGACCTACTACCTTTTCGTCAACATACGCCCCTACATCAGAGCATGACTCCATACTCATGTTCAGGCTATTTTTGAGGGACTCCAGCCCGGCCACTGACATAAAGCGACGACCATTAGCGTATGCAACACCATCATTCCTGATAGTAAATTTAACAGTGTGCAATGCGTCAATAATCATCCGCTGCTCTGGCGTCGGGTTCTGCCATAGCACAAGGTTAATCTCTCTCTCAGAAGCTATTGATTCTGCTTTCTCACGCTTAACTCGTGCATCCCGTTCTGCCTGATATTGTTTTTGATTTTCATCATGAGCCTTTTGATAACTGGAGGCTAATGCGTCTCTGTTTTTGGTAAATGTTGCAATGCTATTTTTAAAATCGCTTTTGCTAACCTTGTTTAATCCCATACTCCAGCGGTCATTTTCGTAATCATCGTAAATGGCATCAACTCTTGCCGGATTACTCAAAACAGTAGCCAAATTAAGCGGAATTTTAGCCATCTCGTCACTGACTCTCGCTCCATGTTCGAAAGTCGATATAGAGCCAACTCCATAGCTCCCATACTCATGATAAGCGGCATAAAAAATTGGTATAGATTGAGGATTTTCATTAACTGACTTAATGATGCTTTTTTCATCACATGAACGATCACCCCATTTGAAAACACTTTCCCCGCCATTTTTGTATGTGGTGCAATCATCAATACCCAAACGGACCAGCGCATCCCATCCGGGCCGCTTCTTGTAATCCTCGCTCTTGACAACATGCATTGTGGTTAGGGCTTTCGCAGGATCTAACTTGCCAGCAGTACAAGCCACGATAGGAAAGGCCAGAGAAACGTAGGCTGCTATCCTGAAAAAGTTCGTCAATCTTTCTTTTTTCATCGTCCTAATGCTCTTTCAAACCAAGAATGAAGGACATAGTAAATTGTGCTTAATGGCAAGTCGATATAAAGGCCGGGTTAATGGATTCGGCGTCAATATCATTCATCCGAAATTTCTTAACACCTGTAATCGCTCGTGCTCCCATCGCGGGAACATTTCAAAACTGCGAATCAAAGTGCGAATGGAACTGCGAATTCGCAAAGAGAAAAAACCTCTCAAGGCTGTTGGGACAAGGCTTTGCGGACAAATTGCGAATGCAAATTCACCAGAAACGAAACGCGATCCATCCAGAACCGAAACCGATACACAGGGAGCGTACTGCCCGCACTCAATCGGCGGAGAAGTCCGCCGATTAAAATCAGACTCCGACAATCCCCTGAGATTTCAGGAGATCAAGAGCCACCAGCGGCGAACCGTTCATGCCATCGGTAACTTACCCGCAATGATGTAATCATTTACATCATTTGTTTGTGATGTTATTATTTACATCAACAAGGAGATAAGCCAATGCCCGCTGTTGAGTTGATGAACCGCCGTATCCAGATAGCTGATAACGCTTTCGCCTCGATCCGCATTCTGGAAGTAGACCCGGCAATTTTAGGTAGCCAGCACCAATACAAGTACAGCCTGGCCTACATCGTAGATGGCGAGTGCGTCATGCGTTACGACAACGAACGTGGCAAAGGCGACCACAAACACATCCATGATCGGGAATATCCGGTGACATTCACCACCATTGAGAACCTGATCGCCAGCTTTCAGGCTGACATAAACCTGTTGAGGAGGTAATACCATGCGAGTGCTGACCGTCAGAGTGATGACCGTTGATGATGCTTTCCGGGTGGCCATGTCCGACGCCTCCCGCGCAATGAACGGGGATTTCATCGGTTCCGAACTGATTTTCCCCACTGTAGAACAACTGGCTAAAACGATGCTTGCCCCTAACCGCTGGCAGATCATCAAAGCGATGGAGGGAGCGCAAGCCGTCTCAATCCGCGAGCTATCACGCATTGTTAACCGTGATTTTCGCGGTGTTTATAACGATGTTCAGTCACTGCTTAACGGCGGCGTTCTGGACAAAGACGGCGAAAAAATCGTACTGCCTTATGACAGAATTCACATTGAATTCAATTCAGATGATGCGGCAGCGTAATAGCCATGTCAGTAAAGCCACCAGCCAGAAGGTGATTACCGGCGCTGGTGGCCGTAAGTTACAGATCCCCACCACTGACAATAAAAAGGGCTTGCCCGGATAGCCGTTAGCAAGCCCTCTCTCCCAAATCTGCGAACATTCATGATGTGCAGATCCCGCGCTTCTCGCTTTGTTTACTTATCCAGGCGTCAACTTCATCTTCATACCAGCAGTTACGCCCACCGACTTTAAAAGGCATTGGAAAGCCGTTTTTCTCGTCTTTTAGGAACTCGTAGAATGACGAGTCTGAGCGATAACGCAAACGCGCTTTCACTTCACCTTTTAACAGAATATCACCGCCACTTATAGACATAAAAACCTCCGCATATATTCGATATGATTATATATGATTTGAATAAAAAAAACGCATTCCGGTTAGCTTTGGGCATAAAAAAAGCTGGCATGAAGCCAGCTAAACCCTTTTAAAATCATGATTATCCAGATATGGATATTCCTTATACCACCAGCCTTAACCCCTTATCGCCGCTTGTCTCCAGTATTTCGCCACGTTCTGCGGCCTCGATAAAGTCTCCCCACCATTGCATTAAAACCCGGCGTTTTTCCAGATAGTCGCTACGGTTATAAACATTTCGAATCGCATCCGCACTTTTATGGGCGAGGGCAGCCTCAATCACGTCAGGATTAAACCCTTCATCGTTCAAAACGGTCGAGGCCAACGCCCTGAATCCATGAGGAACTATCTGCCCTTTAAACGCTGTTTTATGTATTCCGGCCTGAGTAGCACATCGTGAGATCGGCTTATTTTCTTTTCTCCATGAGGGGAAAACATAATCGCAGCGCTTCCACTTCTCGGCCTCTTTAAGCACGTTTATAGCCTGGCTCGATAATGGTACTACGTGGGGGCGCTTTCCTTTCATCCGGCTTGCAGGGATTTGCCAGACTGAATTATCGAAATCAATCTCATTCCAGAGAGCGCCGCCAGCCTCCGTAGGTCTGACCATCGTTATGATCTGAAATAATAAAGCCAGTTTCGACGGCTCCCATAAGCTCAACTCGTTCCATGCGCTTAAAAATTCTGTCAACCGCTCTTTCTGTAAAGTCGCTCTTGGTTCGTTTTTTTCAGCCGGGAATGCTTTACCAATTTTCGATAGCGGGTTGTGCTCAATAACCCCAATGTTTACCGCATAATCCATTATGGCGTTAATGGTAATAACCATTTTCGTAAGCGTTGACGGCCTTTCCCTGAAAGGTTTAAAAGCCTGAATAGTATCGGCTGCGTTTATTTTATGTACCGTGGTATGCCTAAAAATCGTGGAAAGATGCTTCAACGTCACATTGTGCGATTCAAGCGTGTTGCTCCTCGCACCTTCTTTGATCTTGATTTTTAGCCATTCATCGGCAACGGCCTGAAATGACTGCGCGTACATTTTACGCTGTTCATTCCTGGCATCTTTTTTGACTTCGTTCGGATCTATCCCTCGCGCTACCATACGGCGCAGTTTCGAACGTTCCTCCCTAGCTTCGGACAAAGTAAACTCCGGGTATCGTCCAATGGTATAGGTTTGTCTCTTCTTCGTTACCGGGTGTACATACCGAAAACGCCATGACTTACCGCCCCGGCTTGTGATGTAAAGCAACAAACCGAAACCATCGTGCAAACTGAAATCCTTGCCCTGTGCCTTCGCGCTTTTCACTTCGACGCTAGTTAGTGGCCTAACAATCATTCAACACCTCTCTGGCTACCATGTAATGCAAACGGCGCATGATTCTCGTTCTAGTCCCTCATGTACCGAATCAAAGCGAAATCCGGCGAATAAATCCGCACATGTTCGGAGTGTCATTTTTATGGTTCAGGCCAGTAACGCCGTATGATTCCGAACGATAACGCACTGATTAATAGATATTAGTTGCATAAGGTACAGATATGTAGTCATTGGATTATCCTTTGCGGTTAGACCAGAAGTCGGCGTTTTGTTTGTTCAGGGAAGCGATGCTGGTCATGCCCATATTTGGACGTTGTGCATCGCCCGTGGTGCTGCGGGTGTTTCGCCCTTTGGCAATCTCAGACACGGCGTTAAACGCCATATCTACCGATTGCTTGGGCAATTTGCGGATATCCGCATCACCGACAACCTGGCGAACCAGTGTTTTGTCAGCGGCAGCCAGCACATCACGTTTGAACGCGGTCGGTTTCACCTTACGGCTCAGATCGATACCCGGGACGATAACCTCGGCACGATAGGCAGAGTCACCGGTAATCGTGGTTTCCTCTTCGTCGTTATCGCCCGTCGCAGTTCCTTCGAGCTTAGCCAGCAGGGCTTTGAGCAAGGTTTTGATATCGTCCTCGCTGTCGCCGGTTGGCTCTCCGCCCATTTCCGGCTTTTTGTCCGGCAATGGTTGCTGCGGTGAAAGGTTAATGTTGAGGTTAACGCCGCTCGGCAGATCCCCTTCGTCACCCGTTACCGCCGCTGGCGCAGAGTCCAGCAGTTCGTTCATGGTGTCAGCGTCACCCGTTTTGATGGCCGTGCGCATGCGGGTCCACCAGCTTTTCTTTTGATTTGCCATTGTGTCTCTGTCTCCAATTGCACAACGATTTCCGGCTCTGCCTTTAGGGACAAGAGCCACATGGTTTCCGGTAATATCGACCTGCTCGGCTTTACCTGGCTCGGTCTGCTCGTACTCCGCGTCATAGCCACATGACACCTGTCGCAGACCATCCTCAATAAGCTGAATGGCGTTTTCGTCTTTGACGATAAGGTCAGCCAGCATTAAATCTGACTGCTCGCCAGTGCCACGCCTGATGTTCTGAAGATGCCCGTTTGCCAGCTCTTTCCAGTTCTGCGGGTTCACCAAACGGACATTACCGTCTTCGTCTTCCGGATGAAGGATGGTGATACTCATCCCTTCAAAAGAGGCAAGCGTCGCCGGGTGGAATACCTGCTCTGGTGATCGTGTTACGACGATTTCACCATGCTTGTCAGGCTCAAGATTTGGCAGGTCAGCCGCGCTATACAGCTGAGTTCCTGTTCTGGCTACGGGGACGTCTTTGCAAAGCAATGAGCCGTCAGCCAGGCGATAGCGAGTCTCCCCCAGTTGGGTGTAGAAGAAATATTTCATCCATCCGCCGCCTTAGTGGATTTAATAAACTCACGCAGCAGATGCTTTATCTGACGCGCATTACCACGACCTATAAGTTGGCAGCGCTTTGCTCTATCACCAACAGATTGATAAATAGCCTCTACGCCATTGTATTTAGCAGTGATGCGCGTAGCTTCGCTGGCCTGTTCTTTCAGGAAATAGATTGTTTTTTCCATGGGTTACCTGCAATTCAGGCGAGATAGGGATGAGGTGTCGGGAATACGATTTCTTTGTAGCAACGGCAGTTAGGTAACTCCCCGGCGTGACCGGTCATGCCGTCAAGCGTTGGAGGTCGGCCCCATTCGACAAACTTCCCTTCCATCTCTCGATGAGAATGCCGGACGTCGCCATCTTCGGCTGTACGCCAGATATAACCATTCGAGCCGATTGACAGCGCACGCGCCTGATCCAGTGCACCGGTTGCGCGCCCAAGCTCAGTCCGGGCGATAAGGTTCGCTCGTGAGCGTGACACGTCACCGGACGCAGCTATCTCTTTCGCGAATGGCTCAGCGCGGCCACCAGTCACAACGGCCTCGATGGCTTTGTTCTGAATGTCATACACCCGATCGGCGGCCTCAAGAGGCAGCGATTTGATGTACTTAATTTGCTCGGCGACGATGGATTTCATCACCTGGCCTACCGGGGCGCGGTCGACCATGTTGCGTAGTTCTGCGCTGATGTTCCGGCTGTGCTGACGCCACTGCTTTTCATTCTGGCGCGCTATGTCTGCGGTGAAGTTCTCAGCAACCTTCGTCGCCCAGGGGGTGATGATTTCGCTGTAGCGCTCCAGCGCATCCATTATTTCGGTGACGCTATCGTTTGAACCATCGTAGCGCCCATTTACGATATCCCCGACCGCCCGCGCTATCTGCCGTAGGCTCGTTCGATATCGGATCTCCGCCTGGCGACTCTGGCGGTTTGTCGCCAAGTTCGCCGATGCCTGGCGGCGCTTCGTCTTCGGCATTCTCGATATCCTCGTCGGTAATGGATGCCCCGATGCCGGTGACGTCAGAGTTTTCGCGCAGGTCGGTCATCGCCGCCTTACGCGTCATCAATCCGTCGCCCAGCGCGGTACTGATCGCGTTGGTGGTGTTTACGGCCACCGTTGATCGGTCAACGTCTGACATTTGCCATAGCGGGTTAAACTCAAACGTGAAATCGTCAGGCAGCGGCTTTCCGAGTTCCGAGCGGTGCATAATGTCTAGTATCCGGCGCATCGGCAGCCGTAAGCGGCGCTCCTGCAATGAGCTCACCCGGTCGTAATAGTTGGCGAGGTCTGCATCACCAGTAGAGAAGCCTTTCGGGGATTGACCGAACAGGCGTACCAGCGGGATACCAACGGCACCGCTGATCTGCTCAGCAAACTGCGAAAGAATGTCATCCAGACCGCTGAAGCTGTACTGGTGGGTTTCGAACTTATCCCGCGAGTCCATGAGCGTCATGCCTTCATTGCTCTGGAACTGGCGGATCAGGTCGATGTTCTTCAGCAGCGCCTCGAACGCCGGGCCTCCAAGCGCGATAAGCTCGCGCAACTTCTCCACGCTATAGGTACGCAGATGCGCTTTATAGACCAGCTGCGCCGCGCCGACAGTGGCGCTATCGAACGCAGTAAGCCGATCCCAGATACGCTCTACAACCGACATTCCCCATTCGTTTTCGGTCATCTTCTGCTGGAATGGCAGCGTGACGCCATCAAAGCGGATCAGGCGGCTGTGATGGATGCGCCAGGCCGGAATGCCCGTTGCGGTGGTCACCACGTCGTAAAACTCAGGCTTGCCGAGGTCCGGCCCCATCTCTTTAATGCGGCGTGTCAGCACCGGGTTAATCATCCAGCGGTCGAGCGGGAGAATGCCCTTAAACTTGCCCTCGCCAATGGTTTCGAGTCGCAGCGGGGTCATTGGTGCTTGCCCCTCGATCATGATGAAGCCGACCGCGCCGCCGTAGAGACGCGACCATTTCAGCACGTCGTTCAGCGCATCCCAGATCTGCAACTCATCCAGTTGCGCTTCGAGGGTGCCACGGTCTTTGGCGTCAATCTCCGAAGTGATGCGAATGCCCTTTCGGGTCATATCGTCCGGGATAGCGTCGACCGCTTCACCGATAACCCACGAACCGCGATATGACCATTCCACCAGCATGCGGTTGCGGCTGGTGAAGTTCGCCCGGTAGGTCGATGCTGAATGCTGGTTAGGCGTCTGCATCCCAACGCGGGCGACGAAGTTCTCGTAGCCGTCAGCGGTGGCCTGTGCCGTTCGCTGAGAGGATTGCTTGTTTCGTGCCATCAGGCCTGTCTCCCTAGCAGCTCCCAGATGTTCAGGGCTGAATTCATTGGCGCGTAGCTGATCATCACCGAGTCGGCGAGGTTCGGCGACTTGGTGCCGTCAGGCTGTTTATCAACAACGATTTTCCCCACACCGTTAATGGAATAGGTCGGTTGCGACAGCTCGATGATGAGTTTGTCTTTGCTCGCCATGGCGCTGCTGATTGAGATAATTTCGTCCGGGTTGTAGGCCATTCCCTCAACCACGGCGCGATAGGTGTTCTGGAAAAGCTTGCGTAATTGCCACCAGCTCTGGGCCTTGGCGTTAGCAAAGAAGTCCTTGTTCAGGCGGGCGGCCTGTCCGTTGTCGCCGCGCACCGCTTCGTCGTCCGGATCAAACACCGCGCCGCTACCGCGAAACGGTGTGGCGAGTATTGACGGTCGGCGCGCAGCGTTACGCAGTTCGTTGATGGCGCGTGCATCGCCGCGAACGCCAGCGCCCAGGCCGTCCTCGTCGAAGCGAAATTCTTCGAGGTTGTCCTGTTCGCAAAAGCCGAAGACCTTCTCAACGGACTGGTAAATGTCGCTGCCCACGCCGGACCATTCCCGCACGTTCTCCAGGAGGAAGCCGTGACGGGTCGAAAAGGCGTTTTTGTCCCGGCCTTCGTCGGCGACGTCCATCGCGCCCAGGCGTTTGCCCGTTGGCTGGATGCCCAGCTTAATATGAGCGTCGACGGCAGCCTGTACCCAATCGGACGGGATCAGGACGCCTTCCGCAGATGCGCTGTAGTTCAGGTCAAGTTCCTGCGCTACCACCACCGGATTGTCGATTTTCTCGCATTCCCTGCGATACCACTCTTCATCCTTGCGCGGGTCATTTCGCCAGTGGAATGTGAATACCGGTATCTTCCCGCCGTGACGCTTCTGCGCGAACGGGTTCGCCATGCCGTTAACCGAGCTCAGGTCGATACGGCAGCGGGTGGTTTGCGACAGCGCCGCGTCAATCAGCAGAGGACGCTGGAGGAATGCAGCCTCATCCACCAGGTAGAGGGTGGTACGGTCACCACGACCGATATTGTCGCCAGCCTCGCCTTTGATGACCGCGCCAGTATCGGGAAACTCAACGCGCATGTACGGCGCGTGCTTCTTCTCGTCCCACGAACCGCGAAACTCGACGGGCAGCGTTTCCACGAACTTGCGCGCCTTCCAGAACAGCGCCTTCGGGTCTCCGGTGCTGTCGACGTATTCCTCTTTACGGGAGCCGAAGCCGATGACCATTTCTTTGTTGAAGAGGCAGAGCGAGCAAGCCAGCCCGATCGCCGTCCAGCTGAGCCCCATTTCGCGACTCTTTTCGGTGATGCCGTTCTCCAGCCGTTCGCGCCGCTCCATGATCCAGTGAATCCATTCTTCCTGTTTCGGGAACAGCAGAAAAGGGATGGTGACCGGCAGGCCATAATCGATGTTACGCGGGTCAGTCGTCATACCCCAGTCGATGATGAACTGTGCCGGGTTGGTGCGGTAAAACTGCTTTAGCGCTGGCAGCATTTCAGGGTTCTGGCGAATGCGCTGTAAGCGATCCATCCGCCATTCAAAAACCATCTGGTAATCAGGGTTTCTGAAATCGAATTCAAACGGGAGAGGCATGATCACCCCATCATCTTGCGGTAAATCTCTGCGGCCTGATCTGCGGTGAGGTTGGTCGTCTCGGTCTTGATCGGGCCGCCATCCTTGCCAGTGCTTTCAACCTTCAGCTTATTGGTGTAAGCGTCGCCAACCTCTTTCGCGGCCTGTTCAATCAGCTGCGCCGTCAGGGAGAAGTTTTTCATCCCCTCGGTTTTGGTTGCCATGCGGTCAAGCACGCGGAGGCGATAGGATTTGTTCGCGATCGGAATGTCGCTGGTTTCGGTCAGGAACCGTTCGCGCATCGCGTGGAACATCTCGATCCACTTTTTGGCGAGCGTCTTACCGCTGGCCTTCGTGGGGTCGTGAGATTCAGCCTGCTGGCGGGTAATCTTGATCCCGAATTCTTTTTGGACAGCCTCGACCACCTGCGATGGCGTGTCATAGCACGCAAGCGACTGAATGATGAAGGCTTTCACATCAGGTTTTAATGCAGCCATAAATCACCATTCGTCTTATACAGTCCAGTATTTAAGCCAGTCGCAGCATGCACGTCCCGCACGCTCTGGCAATATCGAGATGAGCAACCTCCGCTGGCTGATTCGCCGCATCAATCATTTCCTGCACGTCCCGGCTTGCACCGTAACGGCGAACCACGCCCACAAACTCTTCCACGTCATGGCCGCGCAGCTTCAGCTTTGGCTGCCCTTCCTGCGTGAACTTCGGCGCGCCAAATTCATCTGTCGCCTGGCAGATGTGATAAAGCTCGTGCTCTATCAGCGCACAGAATTCCAGATCGGAACATTGCGAGCAGTAATCAGCGGCCAGCGTGATGATGAACTGCGGCACCCTGCCGAACCATTCATACATCTGCTGCTCCATCCGCGCTTTCTGCCAGCCTCCAGCCCGCATTGCCACTTCTTCCGCCTGCCCCAGCACGGAACGCCCTTTCTTCTCGAAAGCGTTAGACGCCCAGAGAAAGCACAGATCCGCTTCAAGCAAATGCTGGTGGTCATGGTTGTAGAGGTCACCCTCATCGCTCAGGATGTGCTGATTCAGCCACTCGCCAACGTCATTAGCGGGCATAATGCTGATGTACGGCTTCGGGTCAGGTGGCATCGTAAAATGCGCTGGTGGGTGTGGTCTGTTCATGAATAATTCCAGTGCTCCATTATCGAAGCCCCTCAATGAAGGGCTTCTGTAATGCCGCGATCAGCCAATAAGTAATTCCGGCTGCGTTACCTGCATGATGTGCTCATGTTCGAGCTCCAGGACGCGCTTCTCTTTCTTCCGCTCGTTCATCAAACGGCTTCCGATCGTGCCTTTCAGCTTTGAGCGCGTTTCTTTGATGGCGTAGCGATGCTGCAATTCTTCACCTATCGCCATGCGCCGGTTTAGCTGCTCGGCCATCCAGTTGAAGGCATTGATGTAACACTCCTTCACTGCGGCAGCTGTTTTGCCAGTGAATCCCATCACTAGCATCATGCATCCGTCGCGGGTGATGTTATACATAGGCTGAACATCGCCATTTTTATCAATGAAATCAATGGGCGCAAAATTGCGCTGGGTGAAGTCATCGGAGCATTTCAGGTTACGTATGGCACGCAAAACGTCTTTGTGTCGCTTGCCAAAGTAATCCGCCACCTTGAGTGATGTGGTGATTATCTTGTTGTCGAGGGTCGTGACCATTTCGCGGAAGTCGAAGGCCGGAATAACTGACGGATTATTCATAGCGTCTTTACCTTTTAGAAAGTGAGCCTGTCTCACAGAAAAGCCGCCCGAGAGAGGTCGCCACCTATAACGGCATTTCTCAGGCTCGCTTACTGAAAGGCTCTCGTTAATATGCGCGTGAGATGCGCGTTTACTGCGGACATAAAAAAGCCCCGCATCGCGAGGCTCATTAAATTGACTTTGTGATTTGCAAAAAAATTATTTCAGGCATTGCGTCCTGATGTATTCCTGCAGGTAGTTAACCTGCGCGGTTATCCTGTCGATTCCACTTCGGAGACGGTAATAATTGAGTTCAGCATCTGCTGTAAGTCTTGGGCTTTCTCCATCGCCCATGCTGCTGGCTCCGGTCGTTGACTTTGCACAGGTGGCGGCGACTTGCAGCCGCTTACGGCCAGCAATGACATCGCTATGCAGACGCTCAATGGTTTCTTTCGCATCAGCCAGTTCTCCGGTGTATTTGGCATCCAGTGCAGCGACATCACGCTGGCGGGTCTGCATGTCTTTAATGGTGGCGGTCGCCAGGAGGAGTTTCTCAGTGGCCTTATCGCGCTGGTCTCTGTAAGTGATGGCGTTGTCGCGGTAGTGGTTCACGAAGAAAGCCAGTGCGCCGATTAACGCCAGCACCAGCAACTGCAGCCAGTAACGCTTAACCAGTGCGCTAATCATGACAGGAACAGAGCTCGCTCTGCCTCCCGCCGACGTGTCAGCCCATTCAGCACCTTCCCACCAGCTTTATTCCAGCGCAGGAACTCATCGGCTGCACCAGCGTAATCTCCGGCGTTGAGTTTTCGCAGGAGAGTCGATGTCGACAATGACCGCGCACCGAGGTTATACGTGAACGACACCAGGGCATCGAACTGGCCTTGTGTCAGCTTCACCCTGACAACTTTCAGCACGTCATTCTCATAACCAACAAGCCCTGTTTTCAGAAGCCTGTCAGCGGTTTGCTGGTCGATAGTCATACCGCGCTTTACTGGCTTTCCGTCAACCGGATGGGTCCAGCCATAGCCGATGGTCCACGGCGCATCTCCCGTTCCGGGGTCGGGGTAAGCAGTCAGCCGACAACCTTCAAATTTTTTTATCAGAGCAATTCCGTCAGGACTGGTTTGCATCGTCAACTCCCGCCTTTTTTGCTGCAAGTTTTTTAATCAGATTGCCGATCGAATCGGTGCCGATGTATCCAATAAAGACGCTGGCTATGTAGGCGAGGTTGCTGCTCAGGCCGATAAAGTCCAGAAGGTCACGAACGAACCAGGCAATCATCGCGCACATCAGCGCATCAATTAGCGTTTTTGTTACCGCGCCGCCGTTATAGCGACCACGCAGATACGCCATGATAAAAGCCAGCATTGCACCAATACCCTGCTCCTTGGCGGCAAGTAGCGCAGCGATGAAATCTTGTTTGTATGGCATTTTCATAGGCCTCACCTCCGATTTTCCGGATGGTGCTGTGTGTGATAGAAGGGTCAGGCTTCACGGGCTGGATTTATCAACAAAGCACGTAGCGGATGATTCCCGTGAGGCCTGAATATGAAAAAGGCCGCCCGTAGGCAGCCCTAAAATGCAGAAAACCCCGCAGAAGCGAGGTTTTATTAATTTGGTCGTCAACCAAAGCTATGGCGACAATATCAGATTTACACGAAATATATGCCAATTAATCTACTTTTGCAATACTCTGCTGCGAAAATATCGATTTTTGTTGCGAACGTGTTTTTGTCACGACGAGCAATGACTCTCGATCCAGGCACCCAAACAAGGCGAGCATAGCCTCCCAATGCTCTGTAAACGTCTTGGACCAGTTTTTATCCTCTACACCTACCATCTCAGCAAGCTCGCAATACTTATACATTTCACGCCCTGCGAGCCCCGCCTTCACATCCTGCGCCGCCAGCCAGATAAGCTGGCGCAATCTGTCTATGGTCTTCTTCGCTATGCGCTTCCCGGCCAACTGCGCGCTGAATTGTTCCCATGCCCAGCGTGTTATGGCGACCTGATTGTCCCAACAGGTGTTTTCGCTGTAGCTCCATAGCAACCATGCCTTCTGGGGTTCTTCGAGTGACATTAGCGCGCGGCGCCACGAAGCTGTGGAGTATTCAACCGGCTGTACCAAGGGAATATGTGATCCCTTAGCATGCGACTGTTTGCCCGGTATCGGTGGGTTATCCAGCGTAATCATTTTCCCGGTGACTTCATCCAGCACTCGAGGCTTTTTACGTTTAAACGTTCCAGTATCGAACTGTGCGTTCTCAAGCCACGCCATCAACTGCCCTTTCGTCGCACCACTTAAATCGGCGGTGGCCACCATCAGCTGCTGGCGCACGTATTCAAGAAATTGAGTGTTCATACAGCACCGCCTATGGTTTTGATGTAGTTCTTCAGTATTCGGTAGTCCGTCAGCACTGAGCCGGGGAAATGGTATAAGCGCAATCTTTGCCAGCGGACGCGGAGGTGATCGGCAAAGTAGGTTTCGAATGTCACGCGGCCTCCTGCTTTTTCAGTTCTTTGAGTTTTGCGCGGTACTCATCGCGGATCCGGATGTAATCATCGCGTTTCCATTTCGGTAATTCGTGCGGCCCCATCAGCACGTCAAAGCCGGCTTGTCCGATTTTGGCGATCAGCGCCGGGCGGTATGCAGTCAGATTGCCGGAGAGGTGGTTATTACAGGGGGCACACTGGCGATGACAGTTGTCTTCGTTGAATCGCAGTTCCGGGTTAGCCCCCGTCGTGCGGAAGTGCCCGGCATGGTACTGCCCGTCATGCTCTCGGCCACAGCTGATGCACGGAAGTAGTCGATCCCGGTACCGGATGAATTCGTTGAACGCCTGCTGGGCCTGCTTGATGAAGTAGCTGAGCGGCTTCACTGCTATTCGGCGATCCGCCTGGCGTTTGCGATCGTCCTTTTCTGCCTGCAGGCGAAGCTTTTTCTCTTCACGTTGTTTCTCGGCTTTCGCGGCATCATTTGTGGCTTTGCCGTGTACGCACGCACATTCATACGAACAAACATATTGCTCAGTGCGAACAGGGAAAAACCATTCCCGGCATACAGTGCACTTGCGGCGAGGTTTCTTTTTCAGAATGGCAGGCATTGTTGTCCACCTCCCTGAATCGCATTTAGCTCTCTGCGATGAGAGTTTAGATAGCTATTCCAGTGTGCTTTCCGGATGATAGCGGCCTGCTCTTTCTGAAGGGCTGGCTCGCGAATGGCTTTGCCTTTTCGGTTGTGATCCTCCCGGATAACTTCACCTTTAGCGTGAAGGGCTTCGCATAAAGGGCAATAATCACGGGTCTCCATGCCACCCGCTTTGCCTGAGAAAAAGATATTGCCGTGCCATGTTCCGCACTCAGCACACATCGGCGCGTCGCACGTAAAAATTCCCCGCGCATTGCTGAGGTGGTGGTTTTCGTCCTCATCAGCATCCCAGCCAATGATCCCGTCGCATAGCAAGGTTGCAGGTTTACCGCAGAACAGGCATTTCGCTGATTTAGCCATAATCACCCCCAGACCTTTTGTCGAAAGGTTCTTGGTGTACGCGCCGGATGCTCGCATTCAGGTAATTTTGCGCTGACAGTCCAGGTGATATTGTCGCAGTTCAGGCTACGTTCTACCGTGGCGCCACGACGGCGGTAAAAGGCCACCAGCTCGCCGACCTGCTCGGTTGTGCATTCGTGATGGTGGAACCAGGGATATTTCATCACCATCACCCCGCAAAGCTCATGAGCTGTGCAGCGGCGTTTTCCGCTTCTCGCTGAGTCTTGAATGCCCGGGACAATACCCAGCGCCACAGAACATCGAGCGCGGCTTTGTACAGCTGCTGGAACTCGGTTTCATCCATATTGGCGAAGGCAATGCTGCGGGGGTGTTTGCGAAGGGTGCCGTCAGGAAGCTGTATAGCGTCGTAATGGCCAGACTCGACGATCACCCAGGCGCGATAAGCATCATAGGATTTGCAGATGCTGATGCTACCGGCGCGCTTATCGGCGATGCGGTCCAGATATTGCTCGGCAGCATCCAGGAGTGCTGCTTCGCTTCCCGCGAATGAGGCAAGGAATTTAGCGTACCCGGTTACCAGCTTGCGTTCGTTGGAGGAGATCGCCACGCCAGTAGGTTCCCAGTATTCAAACCCGAAATTCAGGAGCGCAAAGAAACGGCGATGGAATGCGGGATTCCTCACCTGACGAAATTCGGCTACCAGCACGGCGCCAAGTTTGATTTTTGATTGCAGAATATCGCTGGTCTCCGGCGTAGCGGGGATCAGGATTCCTGATGATTGCTTAATGAGTTGTAGTTCGTGCGCCATGGTGTTCTCCGTGGCGCGAATGTCCGGGTGTCAGTTGTTCAGGCTGACAGGGATATTATGGCTGGGCGTTGTGGCAAAAGCAATTTAACGCCGACAAAAAAAGCCTCCGAAGAGGCTTGTATGTTATTGATTCCATTGTGACATGTCACACTGCTAATTTGGTTTCGTGCCAGCCACGCGTAACCCAGCATTGCGAATCACCGTCGCACGGGCACGACTTAACTGGCAGCGCATCGCCGCATTTACCGCAGCGGTTCGCGCTGATTGACTTGATGCGCCCACGAACGCGAGCATCGTCCTGGCGAATCAGCATCGCAACGTATTCGCTCATTTCATACGGAGCTCTCCCCGGGCGGCGTGATGCACAATTGCGCTCCAGCATCTCCAGTTCCTGCGTATCAAGTATGAGCTCAAATTTACGCCCGCCAGCAGCAGCTTGCCGGGATCGCTGGGCGGCTTTGCGTTCAGCGGCAGATTTAGCCATGACCGGACTCCTGAATAGCGGCACGACAGGCTTGTTCAACATGTGTGCGTACCATTGCCCGGCAACCTTCCTCATTGTCGGCATAAGTTGCCATAATTCCATTTACTGCCGCGCTGATCACAGAATCAGGTACTGGCTGCGGCGCTGGCTTAATATGCTGGCGCGGCTCTCCGTCCTTCGGCTCAGGCCACTGGCGCGCCATGTTCACTTTCAGCTTTTCTTCCATCGCTGCTGTGATTTCGCCGTCAGATATACCGGCGCGCCGCTGGGCATCCCACAAGAGAAATTGGAGATCCGCCCACTCGGATAAATCATCTGGCGCGGCGGCTGCCTCCAGCGCTTCTTTCGCAAGGTGTTTCAGCGGACCGATTGGGCCAACATCACCAAAGGTTTCATGTGACCATGCAGCGTGCCGATCACGTATCAATCTGCGTAATTGCGCCGATGATGCCGACTCGCCGATATTGATGGTGATGCGTGGTTGCATAGGCGGCACCTTCGGCCCTTTTGCTGGTGGAAATTTATCAGCCATCAGTATTCTCCCCAGCTATATTCTGATGCAATCGGCCCCGGCTGGTTGGCAGCGAGGAATATATCGCTATCCGGCAATTTTTCGACCTTACAGCGATATCCCTCGGAAATGATCCCGGCTTCACGAAGACCGGCAAGACACAGGCGCGCTGTTTCTTCTGCGAGCTGAATCTTGCTAATCTGGTGGGTTTTGCGACGAACAAATGCCTGTAAAGCCTCTTCCATGGTGTAATGGTAACTGGAGCGATCAGCACCTTTTAGGCAGCGTTTAACATGGTATTTCTGGTTGGCTGGCTGCCCACCGGTCCGGTATTTAATAAGCTGCTCATTGGTCATGTACGGCATATCTTCGACATGCCAGAAAGTCTTCTCTGTCTCGCGAATGATTACGCGCTTCCACAAAGTGACGATCGGGCGGCCTTCGCTGTCGTTCCCGTCATGGTAGCGATAGCAGTATTTTTTGCCTTCGGTGATTCTGTTCATGCGGCACCTTCCTGAATATCAAGACCTTTGGATTCAATGCGCTTATGGCGCTCCCAAAACCACTGGTGAAGTTCCATCAACTCTTTGTCGAGTGGCGCGTATTCGCGGTCAAAATAGGCTTGAGCGTCTTTCTCATCCTCGCTAGGTAGTTCACCGGGACCAAACAGGGTGTTAAAAATCCAGTCCATCCCGTTCTTGGCGTCGCCGGTGGTGCGCCAGTCGATAACAGCCGCTTGCATGACAAGCAGGTTCTTACCGAACATCCGATCAAGCTCTTTGAAGCGATTCCGAATGTACTCGTTCTCGTCTTTCAGCTCGGCGTTCTGCTTCTCTGCGTCAGCCAACACATCAGCGCGAGCACGCTGCACATCCAGTTGCGTAGCCAGTTCACGCACCAGTGCGGCAGACTCAGCGCAATGCAGCTCTTTCGCCAGCGCATGCCCGGCAGCTACGAGTTCTTTGGTTTTGTTGGTCATACCGCACTCTCCTGATGAATGATTTCCAGATCCAGCTTTTGAGCCAGAGCATGTTCCGCTTTTGCGCCTGCGGAATTCTGCCAACCGGACAGCAGGAAAATGCCGTCAGCGCAGCGGAGCATCGCGAGACAAATATCCATGTACTCTGGCTGGCTCAGGCCATCGGGAAGCGTCGCGGGGTTTAACACCACATGACCTTCCGAAGCCAGGCGCATAGCCTCAAAATGGAACGCAGGGCGGTTATATTTCGGGATGCCGGTCATTGGCCCAGCAATGTAAATTTTCATCAAAATTCCCTCTTTTTGTTGGGTCTGGCATCATTCGCGCGGCGTTTCTGCTCAGCAGCAGCCTGGTCGCAGTCGTAGATCGCACCGTTACGCTGGTCACAATAAACAACGCCAGTCGGGCCGTGGCGGTTCAGGCGCAACAGCAATTCGGTAGCCGCCTGATCTGCGTTTTCGTCGTATGCGCCTTCGCGGTAAATGCCGATCCAGTAATCGCAATCCTGCTCAATCTGCCCGGTATCGCGGGAATCGCTCGGCATCGGGCGTTTGTTGGTGCGCTTCTCCAGATCGCGGTTCAACTGGGTAAGCAGCACCACGATGCAATTCAGTTCCTTCGCCAGGTTCTTCAGCCCCTTCGTGATAATCCCGTAGGCCAGATCGTTACGGTCAGCCTTGTCTGCGGTCATCAGGGTCAGGTAGTCCACCAGCACCATGCCGACAGCGCCGCGTTCGCGTTTAATGCGGCGTGACTCTGCGACGATGTGCGCCAGCGTGATCCCGGGCGTGTCGTCGACGTAAAGATTCCCGGTCTGGGCCAGACGTCCACCAGCAGCAAAAGCCATTGCCACTTGCGCATCGTCGTACCGATCGCCATAAAACACGTCGGTATTCACGCGGCTGACCTGCCCGATCATGCGCTCCACAATCTGCTTATCCGGCATTTCGAGGCTGAACATCAGCGCGGGGAGTTGCTCAACTTCGGCACAGTTGACGGCCAGCTGGCTATACAGCGTGGTTTTACCCATCTTTGGACGTGCGCCGATCACCATCAGAGCGCCTTTAACCAGCCCTTTCGGTTGCAGCAGGTCATCCAGCGAGCCAATCCCCGTCGACAGTCCGCGCGTTGCGTCTGAGTCGCTCCAGCGCGCTTCCACCTCGTCCACCCAGTCGCCCATCACTTCCGAAAACTCGCGGAGCCCTCGGCGGTTACCGGTTTTCGCGTAGTCAGCGATATCGGTGAACAGGGTCTGAATAGCGTCAAACTTCTGGCTGGTGGTCATCCCGTTGCGGGAATACAGCAGCTCGGTGGCGCTGGTCAGCTTGTCGATGCCGTAGCGCTCCATGGCTTTTTCGCGCACGAGCATGGCGTAGTGAACGATGTTCGCCGCGCTGGGGGTGTTTTTGGATATTTCAGCTAGGTACGCAAATGTACCCGCCTGATCGCCAAGACCTTTCGATTCCAGTGACTCAATCAGGGTGATCAGGTCGATGGGCTTCTGGTTGGCTACCAGCTCCCGCATCTCAGCGAAAATCACCTGATGAGGTCGGACATAGAATGATTCAGGCTTGAGCATCGACATAGCTTTCTGGCAACGATCGCTACCGCTATCCAGCATCATTCCGCCCAGCACGCTTTGTTCCGCTTCGATGTTCTGCGGGATCATGTTCATGTCGGTCATAGCGCCTTCTCCCTGGTTTTCAGCAGGGTGTCAGAACGCAGCAGATAATCGAAACTGGCGCGCCAGCCCCGGTCGTTCTCCCCGAAATAAAACTTTGGTGCTCGCTCGGCGAACGCAGCGAAGTAATTCTCCACAGCCTCGACGGTTGGCTCTTTCAGTTCGGTCAGCAGGCGTTTGATAGCACGGCGACGTTTGTCGTTTAGTGCCTCTGCCTGGGGAAGGCGGTCTCCCAGGGTGGTGTTGTATGCAGACAGTACCGCCTGGTAGTCGATCTGGGTTTTCTTTGAGACAGGTTTTTCTTCCTGCCCGACACACTCCCCCTCTGGGGGTTGGGGGGTATTAGTATTTAATGTATTTATATGTCTTTGGTGTTCCCCTGAATTGAGGGATTCTTCTTCCCCTGATTTAGGGGATTCTCCCTCATTTTGAGGGATACCCTGATTTGAGGGATTATCCCCTGAATTGAGGGATTCTTCTTCCTCGTCATTTATCCCCTGTTTTGAGGGATTTTCTGTATCGCAGCTTTCACCGGCTGGCAGTAACCATTCGGCGGTGTTTTTATTCGGTCCAATACTCCTTCCAACCTGGGTTAGCAGGTTCATTCCTACGAGCTGGACGCGCGCCTCACTCACGCGCTTTTCTGGCAGCCTTGCTATCTGAGCAATCTGAGAATTGGCAATCCTGTCCATGGGCTTATTCCACCCATAAGTCAGGCGCAGAACAGCAAGCAGGACTTTGAATTGTCGCTTCGTCAGGTCAGCACCTGCGTATTCTTCCAGAAGCATGTTTGCCAGGCGCGTAAAACCATCATCAAGATCTGCCACCCGACGCTCCACGACCGTAAGAGCCGGTCTGATTGGTATGACTGTTGCGAGATTACCCACGGCTTTCCTCCTTACGCTTCAACTCCTCCAGGATGGCGCGCATCTTCTCGGCCACTACCGGATTAATCGAACGCACGAAGCGGTCGCGGGTATTGTTTTTATGTACAGCGGTCTGGTAATAGCGGTTGTTTTTTGCCATTATTCCTCCTGCAATTGGTCGAACATTTGCACCTGAAAGCCGTTGCTGTCTCACCAGCGCGGCTTTCGCCTTTTCAGAACAGGCCCGGCTGGGCGTTCCGTTTAACTTTTCGCTTCTCACAGCGGTCAGCGGGTAACTGCTGCTTCTCCGCCCACAGCTTTGCGTGCCGTAAAACATCATCAAAAATCTTCCCCTTTCTGCTTGCCTGGCTCATGCGCTTGTACATGTCGATAGCCTGGAATGCCCCCCCCCTGAGCCACTCCCAGAGAGAAACCGAGCTTCAGCAGCTCTTCACGCACATGCTTATCGATGAATTCGATATGGTTCATGGCTTAATCCCACCCCAGCGGCCCCGGCCTTGCCCGTTCGGCTTTCAGCCCGATATCAGCGAGCGTTTCGACTGAGGCAAGGTATTCACGCGATACCAGCACCGCTTCCGGTGGCGCGGCCTGAATACCTAGGAAGGCCAGCTCTTTCGCCATGGTGCTGAAATGCCCTTCGGCTTTACGCCTGCTGGCCGTCGACTCGCTGATGCCCATATGCTCGGCGTAAGACTTCTGGCCCACTGATGCAAGCCGGGTGAGCAGAACGCTCTCTATCTCAACCGGATTGATAACTGGCGGGTCTAACTTTCGTGCGATTGCGTTCTCCATTGGTGATAATACCCTTGTAAAAACATATGCCGCTGATTAAGCGGCGGCATCGGGTGCTTTTTCCCGGTCTGGGTTTGCTGCTTGACGCAACCATTCGGAGGTGAACTTCCCACCAGATGCGTCAGCAAGGATCTGTGAATAATTGGTTTTCTCTGTGTATTCAGTGCGCGGTAAGGCTGCGTTCTTAACCCACTTATGAATAGCCACATTCGACAGTCCGCATAGGCGAGCTGCTGCTGTTTGGCCGCCTACAGCTTCAATAGCGAATTGCATTGGATTCATAGCGTTTTCCATTAACCAAATTAACTACGGGTTAAGATTAATTCTTAACTGACAGTTATGTCAACTCTATTCGATAATTAACGCATGGTTAAAAAAGAAGATTTAAAAGAAGAGTTCTCCAAACGACTACACACTGCATGTCTCGATGCTGGTGTGGCGGGGCGTGGGCTCGCGGGCAGGATTCGTAGCGCATTAAAAGCTCAAGGTATTGACGTTTCTGAGCCAGGGATCTGGAAATGGCTTAACGGCGCAGCAATCCCAGATATGACAAACATCATGGCTTTAAGTAAATGGCTTGGGGTTTCTCCAGAGTGGCTTGAGTATGGGCGAGGCGAAAAGCTCGCTGAAAAACGATTATCTGATGATGCTCTCCCCCCTGTAAGTGAGTGGGGTACTGTCGAATCTTGGGATAGAAATACCCCTCTACCAGAAGATGAGGTTGAAGTGCCGTTCTTGAAGGATATCGAATTTGCCTGCGGGGATGGGCGCGTCACTGATGAAGATTACAACGGTTTCAAGTTACGTTTTTCCAAAGCAACTTTACGGCGCGTAGGTGCCAGCACTGACGGTTCGGGTGTTCTGTGTTTTCCAGCTTCCGGTGATAGCATGGAACCAGTTATTCCTGATGGTGCAACCGTTGCAGTTGACACCGGAAATAAACGAATCGTTGACGGTGAGCTGTACGCAATCAACCAAGGCGATTTAAAGCGAATCAAACAGCTTTACCGCAAGCCTGGAGGAAAGGTGTTAATCCGCAGCATCAATCGTGAATACGATGACGAAGAGGCAAACGAAAGCGACGTCGAAATCATCGGATTTGTGTTCTGGTACTCTGTTTTGCGTTACCGTAGATAGACATAATCCGGCCACTGAGCCGGATTTTTACACCCCTTTTCTAACGATCTCCGCAGCATCTCGATTAACCCCCTTCCCGATCACGTTCCCTGTTTCACGCCTTCCCCGTTCCAGCTCTTCGACAAGGTTATCTCTATTGATTGGCACACCAAATGCAATAAGATTAACCACAGCCATCCCGATCGCCCCAGAAATCAAGCCCGCACGCTCTTCATTAAAGTCCATAAGCACCTCAATAGCTGTTTTTTTCATCATATCACTCCACGATTAAAAACTAAATTAACCTATTTTTCAGTTGGTTATTAACCAAAATAAAAATAATTAACCATCGGTTATTGACAAAAAATAACCAACGGTTAATAATCATCTCATCCAAACAACACATTCAAACGCGAATGCCCGGGTAAAAGTTCTGGCAGCCGGGAAGACGGCAAGGGGATGAGATGGCTAATTACGGCACAACAACATTACCAAGAACCAGCGTCGTACCTGGCATGCTAGTCAAGTATCAGGGGCGCACATACCGCGCATCTGCAAACGTAGGCAAAGGGTTGTATCTGTTCACCCTGTTTGAGCGCCTGCGCACCACTAACGACGAGATAGAGGTTTATCTCAACCAGCACGGTAAACCCGCCATCCATTAGCGGGAACGTCAGTAAAACCGAATTTAACCGAATGGTCGGCTAATCAAGCGACAGGACTTCTACACCCAAAATTTAAGGATCAGCAATGTTCGACTTAATTAAGCACCTCGTTAAAAACGATATTCAGCACACCGTTTCTGATAACGGAAATATCACCGTCACCAACAACCTGGATCTGGAAGATGTTAGCGGCGTCGACGCCTTGCCGGACAATCTGACCGTGGGCGGCTCGCTCGACCTGCGCGGCACCAGCATCACCGCGCTGCCGGACAATCTGACCGTGGGCGGCTCGCTCGACCTGGAAGGCACCAGCATCACCGCGCTGCCGGACAATCTGACCGTGGGCGGCTCGCTCTACCTGCGCGGCACCAGCATCACCGCGCTGCCGGACAATCTGACCGTGGGCGGCTCGCTCGACCTGGAAGGCACCAGCATCACCGCGCTGCCGGACAATCTGACCGTGGGCGGCTCGCTCGACCTGGAAGGCACCAGCATCACCGCGCTGCCGGACAATCTGACCGTGGGCGGCTCGCTCTACCTGCGCGGCACCAGCATCACCGCGCTGCCGGACAATCTGACCGTGGGCGGCTGGCTCGACCTGGAAGGCACCAGCATCACCGCGCTGCCGGACAATCTGACCGTGGGCGGCTCGCTCTACCTGCGCGGCACCAGCATCACCGCGCTGCCGGACAATCTGACCGTGGGCGGCTCGCTCTACCTGCGCGGCACCAGCATCACCGCGCTGCCGGACAATCTGACCGTGGGCGGCTCGCTCTACCTGCGCGGCACCAGCATCACCGCGCTGCCGGACAATCTGACCGTGGGCGGCTGGCTCGCCCTGGAAGGCACCAGCATCACCGCGCTGCCGGACAATCTGACCGTGGGCGGCTCGCTCTACCTGCGCGGCACCAGCATCACCGCGCTGCCGGACAATCTGACCGTGGGCGGCTCGCTCGACCTGGAAGGCACCAGCATCACCGCGCTGCCGGACAATCTGACCGTGGGCGGCTCGCTCGACCTGCGCGGCACCAGCATCACCGCGCTGCCGGACAATCTGACCGTGGGCGGCTCGCTCTACCTGCGCGGCACCAGCATCACCGCGCTGCCGGACAATCTGACCGTGGGCGGCTCGCTCTACCTGCGCCCGGAGAAGATCACGAACGTTTCTTACCGTGAAAACTGCGGTTACTCCAGCCGTACCATCTTCGCTATGTGGACCGACAAAGAGTTTCGGATCGCCGCTGGTTGCTTCTTCGGTTCCATCGAGCAGTTCGAACAGGCAGTAGACGACAAGTATGACGGCAATGCAGCCGAAGCATACAAAAAGGCCGGGCGTGATTGTGTGGCAGAACTGACAGAAAAGCTCAATCCGAAAGACTGAATTGATTCCGGCAGCCTCCACGGTGCCGGGCTTCCAGAACAGGAGAAAAAGCGATGCGCTCCGAAAACCAACAGCAAGCCATGAACCTTATCGCGCTGCTGTGCCTGATGTACCACTTATCGCCAGCTGACCTTGAGGCCATCGCCCACCAGCTCGCGCACTTCGATGCAGTTTGTGATTACAGAACACAGGGGATTAATAATGCTGCGTGTCATTGATACCGAAACGACAGGGCTGGAAGGCGGCCCGGAAACCGTGGTGGAAATCGCCAGCGTCGATATTGTCGATGGTGTGATCTGCAACCCAATGAGCGACCTCGTTAAGCCAGGCGTGGCGATCGGTTTTGAGGCCATGGCTATTCACCATATCACCGAAGACATGGTGGAAGGCGCGCCGCTGCTCAGTGAAGTAATTGGCCGCTATCTGGGGGCTGATGCCTACGTCGCTCACAACGCGAAGTTCGACAAATCCAAGCTGCCGCAGATTGATGCGCCGTGGATCTGCACCGCCAAGCTGGCGCGTTCGCTCCTGCCGGAGCACAAGAGCCACAGTAACCAGTACCTGCGTTACAGCCTCGGGCTGAAACCGGAAGTACCGGAAGGGCTTTACGCCCACCGCGCGCTGTATGACTGCTACGTCACCGCCGAATTGTTGCTCTATATGGGCCGCCTGGCGAAATGGACGATGGGCGAAATGCGGGCCATCTCCAATAACCCTTCCCTGCTGCATGCGCTCCGCTTCGGTAAGCATAAAGGCGTCCCGTTCGCAGAGCTGGCAAAAACAGAACCGGGTTACCTGCGCTGGCTCGTTGCCAACAGCGACGACGAAGACGTGCTGTTTACGGCTGAACACTGGCTGAGCGGGGGTAAATGATGGGTACTCCAGTGCTGATCCTCGGTGATTCTGGCGCGGGCAAGTCCTACAGCCTGCGCAACTTCAATCCGGACGATGTGATGCTGCTCCAGTGCATCCCCAAAATGCTGCCGTTCAAGTCTGCGGGCTGGAAACTTCACGGCAAGCTGCTGCCAGACGGAAGCAAACAGCGCGGTAACGTTCTGCGCTCGGATAACTGGGAAACGGTGCTGGATACCATCTATCGCATGGTGCAGTCGAAAACGCGCCGCGTCCTGATCATCGACGATTTCCAGGTGGTCATGCAGCACGAAAACATGAACCGCGCGTACCAGACCGGCTATGCCAAGTTCACCGAAATGGCAGATCACATCTGGCGAATCATCATGGCGGCCACCGAACTGCCGGACGACTTCCGCGTTTATTTCCTGGCTCACACCGAAGAGACCGAGGGAAAGATCCGCATGAAGACTACCGGAAAGATGCTCAACGAAAAGCTGACGCCAGAGGGCTATTTCTCCATCGTGCTGCGCGCCATCAAAAAGGACGGCAAACACGTCTTTCTCATCAAAGGCGATGACAACGACACCGCCAAAGCACCGCCTGACCTGTTCCCTGATCAGACGGAAATGGACAACGACCTCCACGCCGTAGACGTGGCTATCACCGAATTTATGACCGAATTGTAACTCTGAGGAATTAACGATGAACCAACCAATGACTTTTATGTGGAACAACGAAACTGCTGAGATGGCGAAGAAAGCTGGCGCAACAGGCGGGATCAGCGAAACCGGCGCTTACGAGGGCGAAATCGTTTCTGCGGTGTACACCTTCGGGAAAGATGGCAGCCAGTCCCAGGCGCTCGAACTGAGCCTGGATTCCAACGGGCTCAAGGCGAATTTCCTGCGCATTAACTTCCTCGGCAAAGACGGCCAGCAGACTTTCGGCATGGGGCTGGTATCAGCGCTGATGTGGGTCGCCCAGGTCAAACAGGCGCAACCGCAGCAGGTACAGGGCCAAAACGGCATCGAATGGCACTGCCCGGCACTGGTTGGCAAAAAGGTGGGCCTGTTCCTCCAGAAGGTGCTGTACACCAAAAACGACGGCGGCGACGGCTACAAGTTCGAAGTGCGCCACGTTTTCCAGCCGGGAACGCGTAAGACCTACGCCGAACACGCTGAGAACGCCCCAGCAGAAGCGATCGCCGCGCTTGAAATGTCGATGAAGGATAAGGACGAACGTATTCACGGCGGCGCGCAGTTCTCTGGACCACGCAATACCCAACATGGCGGTAACCCTTATGCAAATCAGACTGGCGGCGCGCCACAATCTCGTTTGCAGCAGAACAGCGGTCAACCACCGGTAGACTTTGACGACGATATCCCTTTTTGAAGATGACCTTAGAGTTATCTGTAAAGAATGTAAACATAGACCCCTGTTAATTCAGGGTTGGCGCGGTGCGCCTTCCCTGGCTCAAAGAGAAAAACGGATGGTTGCTGCCGTGGGGTGAAGTCGTAACCAACCCACTAAAGGCGCAACGACTGGCTGAAGAACTTAACGAAAAGCAGGTGGCAGCATGAGATACGGATCTGTTTGCAGTGGGATTGAAGCCGCCAGCGTCGCATGGGAGTCGCAGGGATGGCAACCAGCATGGTTTGCTGAGATTGAAGCGTTTCCGTCTGCTGTCCTGGCTCATCACTGGCCGCAGGTGGCGAACCTCGGCGACATGACAAAAATCGCCGCTGCGGTGCGAACTGGTGATGTTGCGGCACCAGATGTGCTGGTGGGCGGCACGCCGTGTCAGGCTTTCAGTATTGCTGGCCTGCGCAATGGTCTGGACGACGAGCGCGGACAGTTAACCCTTTCTTACGTGGAATTAGCGAATGCAATCGACGACAAACGCCGCGAGCGCGGAGAAGATGAAGCGATCATCGTCTGGGAAAACGTCCCGGGCGTCCTCAGCAGCAAAGACAACGCCTTTGGTTGCTTTTTGGCAGGACTTGCCGGAGAAAGCAGCGAGTTGCAGCCAGCAGGGGGAAAATGGACGCACGCAGGTTGTGTGTCTGGACCACAAAGGATTATCGCCTGGCGCGTCCTTGATGCTCAATTTTTCGGAGTGGCCCAACGCCGCCGCCGTGTGTTCGTTGTCGCAAGTTCTCGAAAAGACTTCGATCCCACAGCGGTACTTTTTGAGCTCAACAGCGTGCGCCGGGATACTCCGCCGCGCCGAGAAACGCAACCGGAAATTGCCAGCTATGCTGGAAAACGCTCTGATGGCGGTAGTCACTGGGACAACCCAGCAAATCCACACCCAACCCTGAACCTGTCCAACAATATTGGTGGTATTGGCGCCAGCAATCAGGAAATTTTCAGCCAGCGCGGATCTGGGCTTGTATCAGACGCTTATTCCGATATTTCTCGCACATTGTTGGCGAAAGAAAACGACAGCACCGCAGAAGATTTGGACACCTACATTTTGGCATATGGCGGAGGCAATACTGGCGGAAGTATCGATGTAGCAACAGCATGCACTGCCCATAGTGTGAGAATGGACTTTGACACAGAGACTTTCGCTGTCCATGGCACGCAAGATCCTGACACTAATCACGAGTTGGCTCATACGTTGGGACGTAATCATGGTCAGGAAAACGCCGTGTGTTATGGGTTTAAACCCGGCCAGGGCAGTAAAGCCGGTGGCATTGGTTGGGCTGAAGAACAAGCCCCTACGCTGACTTCGGCACAATCAGGCACCAATCTGGCCCCAGCCATTGCTTTCGCGGAGAACAGTCGTGGTGAAATTCGTTTGCAGGGCGGCGACGGGCAAATAGCAGGCCCTCTATCCACTGGCGGAGGTAAACCAGGAGAAGGCTTCCCGACAATAGCTTTCAGCTACAAAGACCATGGTGCCGATGCGACCGTGGATATGTCACCAACGCTGAGAGCCGGTAATCACGATACCAGCCATGCAAACAGCGGTCAGCCACCTGCCATTTGCATCCAGCATGCGTCTATAGGTCGGCAGGATGCTGCTGGCCCGCAAGGCAAAGGCTATCAGGAAGATGTGGCCTTTACTCAGGATTCACGCGCATCTGCTGACGTTGTTCAGTTTGGCATGCAGGTTCGCCGCCTTACACCGGTTGAATGCGAGAGACTCCAGGGATTTCCCGATAACCACACTCTGATTTCGTGGCGAGGAAAAGCCGCGGCTGATTGCCCGGACGGACCGCGCTATAAGGCGATCGGCAATTCTATGGCTGTGCCAGTTATGCGCTGGATCGGTGAGCGTATCGCTGCGGCGCTCCAGATTGAAGAACCTACGCCGCGCATCTGGCAGCGGCCCTTCCTTAAATGGGCTGGCGGCAAATATTCGCTTCTGCCGGAACTGGATCGCCTGATCCCCGCAGGGAAACGCCTTATTGAGCCTTTTGTGGGTGGCGGCTCGGTGTTCCTAAACTCGGACAAGCACGAACGCTTCCTTCTGGCTGACGTCAACGCTGACCTGATTAACCTGTATCAGATGCTGGCGGTGGTCCCCGATTCGGTGATCTATGAGGCAATGAAAGCATTCAGGCATCTGAATGATGCCGAAAACTACACGGTAATTCGTGAAGCATTCAATGCGCAGCAGCTGGATGCCGTCGAGCGTGCAGCAGCATTCCTTTACCTCAATCGGCACTGTTTCAACGGCCTGATCCGTTACAACCTGGATGGTTTTTTTAACGTCGGATTTGGGAAATATAAAGCGCCATATTTCCCGGAAGAAGAGATCAGGGCATTTAAGCGGAAGGCTCGCGCATGCGTATTCATGAATGCAGGCTTCAGGCGCACGCTCGCGCTGGCAGGTGATGGTGACGTCGTTTACTGCGATCCGCCTTATGAACCGCTTCCCGGCACCGCTAGTTTCACTAACTACGCGGCTGGTGGGTTCTCATGGGATAGCCAGGTAGAGCTTGCGGAAAGCTGTGTGGCAGCCCACCAGCGGGGGGCAAAAGTGGTAATCAGCAATTCTACCGCACCGCGCGTAATTGAACTTTACGAACAGCACGGCTTTACGCTGCACCGCGTCAGTGCTCGCCGGGCTATATCCAGCAAAGGCAGCACCCGCGAAACAGCGAGTGATGTCGTAGCCACTTTGGGAGTGAAGTGATGATGAGGCTGATTAATCGCAGTAAGCAATCACCTATTGGTCGCCGCGCTTGCGATGTGGCGCTGGCGGCTCACCACGCTAAATATGGCGATTACGGCAGGCAGAAACACCAGACAAATTACACCGTTGAGGTGGATGGCATGAAGGTTACCGTCGAAGTCGTCAACCGGGCCACCAGCTATGTCGCCACAGCAATGATCGGCGTTCGCAAACTTCGAAACCTGCCAGCACAGGCACACTGAATAACAATGACGGCCCCGGCTGGGGCCACTGGAGAACATCGATGGACGAAGAAGTATTTACCAGAGATGAGGCCGCCGCCTTCCTTAAAGTGGATAAAGGCACGATTGCCCAGTGGATAAAGTCCGGTCGCCTGGCTGCTACCCGAAAAAATCCACATAAGAAAAAAAGCCCATACCTGATCTGCAAAACAGACTGTATTGCGGCAGTGAAGAACCCGATCCACAATCAACCCGTGAATGCGGTTGATGTGCAGGAGGATAAAGCATGTCAATCAAACAACGTGCCGGTACGTGGCACTGCGACTTCGTTACGCCTGGTGGAAGTCGAATTAGACGGTCTCTTGGGACAACGGACAAAAGGCAAGCGCAGGAGCTCTATGATCAGCTGAAAGCTGAAGCATGGCGAGTTGATAAGATGGGGGAGTTTAAGCCGAGAACGTTCGATGAAGCGTGCGTTCGCTGGCTTAACGAAAAGCAGCACAAGAAAAGCCTGGACGATGACAAAAGCCGGATAGGATTCTGGAGGATGCACTTCAAAGGAATGGACCTGTCAGCAATCACGGAAGACAGGATCTTGTCTGCGGTGAGTTCGATGGTTAATCGCAAGCATCGAATGAACTGGGAGGCTAAGCGCGACAGCCTGCTGCGAAGAGGGAAGCCGGTTCCCGAATTTAAGGACAAACCAGCAGCGGCGGCCACCAAGGCGACGCACCTTGCTTTCATCCGGGCGCTGTTACGATGCGCGGCCAACGAATGGCGATGGATAGCCAAAGCGCCGAATATCAAATGCCCGGTGCCGAAAAATAAGCGTATTCGCTGGCTAACCAAAGAGGAAGCGGCGAACCTGATCCGGGAGCTTCCAGAGCATATGAAGCCAGTTGTTATTTTTGCACTGGCGACGGGGCTGCGCAGGTCGAACATCACAGATCTGGAGTGGTCGCAAATTGATATGCAGAGGAAGGTCGCGTGGATTCACCCCGAGGACGCGAAAGCAGGAAGGGCGATTGGGGTCGCCCTGAACGAATCGGCCTGTAAGGTGCTGCGGGATCAACTGGGGAAACATAACCGGTGGGTCTTTGTTCATACTGAATCATCCGTTCGCCCGGATGGAACGAGAACAAAGGCGGTGCGCAAAATGCGGTCTGATGCTAACACGGCATGGCGCGCAGCGTTAAGGCGGGCTGGAATAGAAAATTTCCGCTTCCATGACCTGCGGCACACCTGGGCGAGCTGGCTTGTACAGTCCGGCGTGCCACTCAGTGCGCTACAGGAAATGGGCGGGTGGGAAAGTATTGAGATGGTGCAGCGTTATGCACATCTGGCACCAAATCACCTGACGCAGCATGCCATGCAAATCGACTCATTCCTGGCGGGGAATGGCACAAATATGGCACAAGGCGCTTTTGCTGAACTGGTGAATATCGCGTGAACCCGCGTGGTTATTGGTGCCGATAATAGGAGTCGAACCTACGACCTTCGCATTACGAATGCGCTGCTCTACCAACTGAGCTATATCGGCCCTGCATGATGTGTTCACGAACGTGAATCACGGGGTCAAAGGTTAAAACTAACCGGGCGATGCGTCAATAGTCAGATTAATCAACCGCCTATTTTTGCATCGCCCGCCGTCAATTACGCACGAATCGTATCTTCACCAAAGCCGATCCACTTGTAGGTGGTCAGCGCTTCGAGCCCCATCGGCCCGCGAGCGTGAAGTTTCTGCGTGCTGACCGCCACTTCCGCGCCCAGGCCAAACTGGCCGCCGTCAGTGAAGCGGGTGGAGGCGTTGACGTACACCGCTGACGAGTCCACTTCATTAATAAAGCGGTTAGCGTTGCTCAACGTACGCGTCAGGATGGCATCAGAGTGCTGCGTGCCATGCTGGCGGATGTGCGCAATCGCACTGTCCATATCCGCCACCACAACCACGTTAAGATCCAGCGACAGGAACTCGTTGTCCAGCTCTTCCGCCTTCAGCGGCACCAGCTTCGCCGGGCCGTTTAACGTGCGCATCACGGTCTCGTCGCCGTGCAGCGTAACGCCGCTGGTCGCCATCTGTTTACTCAGCGCCGGAAGGAAGCGGTCGGCGATAGCCTGGTTCACCAGCAGGGTTTCAACGGTGTTACAGGTGCTCGGACGCTGGGTTTTAGCGTTGACGATAATCTTCAGCGCAGGGTCAATCTCAGCCGTGTCGTCGACATAAATATGGCACACGCCGATACCACCGGTGATCACCGGGATTGTCGACTGTTCGCGGCACAGCTTATGCAGGCCTGCGCCGCCGCGTGGGATCAGCATATCGATGTACTTGTCCATCCGCAGCATTTCACTGACCAGCGCACGATCCGGGTTATCAATCGCCTGTACCGCCGCTTCCGGCAGGCCACACTCTTTCAGCGCTAGCTGAATAACGCCGACGGTCGCGGCGTTAGTGCGGTAAGTTTCTTTACCGCCGCGCAGAATCGCTGCGTTGCCGGTTTTCAGGCACAGCGCGGCGACGTCGACGGTCACGTTCGGGCGGGCTTCATAAATGACACCAATCACACCAAGCGGCACGCGGCGACGTTCGATACGCAGGCCGCTGTCCAGCAGCCCGCCGTCAATGACCTGACCTACCGGGTCGGCCAGCGTGCACACCTGGCGCACGTCGTTGGCAATCGCACTCAGGCGTGCGGGGGTTAGCGCCAGACGGTCCAGCATAGCTTCGCTCAGGCCACTTTCGCGCGCCTGGGCCAGATCGTCTGCGTTGGCGCGCAGAATCTCATCGCTATGAGATTCCAGACAGTCTGCAATAGTTTCCAGAACCCGGTTTTTTTCACGGCTGGACAGCAGCGCCAGTTTATAAGAGGCCTGCTTTGCCGCAATGCCCATTTGTTCCAGCATGTTGAACTCCTTAACGGGTGATCATGTCGTCACGATGAACCGCGACCGGGCCGTACTCATAGCCGAGGATGGCATCAATTTCCTGCGAGTGGTGCCCGGCGATGAGGCGCAGCGCGTCGCTGTTGTAGCGGCTGACGCCGTGCGCGATGTCCCGACCTTCAAGGTTACGAATACGGATCACTTCACCACGAGAGAAGTTGCCTGTCACGTTTTTAATGCCTTTTGGAAGTAATGAACTTCCGCGTTCCAGAATGGCGGAGGTCGCGCCTTCGTCAACGGTCAGCTCTCCGGCCGGCGGTGCGCCGAAAATCCAGCGTTTACGATTTTCCAGCGGCGTGTCCTGCGCGTGGAAACGCGTGCCCACGGCCACATTCGCCATCACGTCGCCAATGACGCCCGGCAGGCTCCCTGCGGCAATAATCGTGTCGATGCCCGCGCGGCATGCTACGTCGGCGGCCTGAAGTTTGGTTCCCATACCGCCGGTACCGAGACCGGAAACGCTATCGCCTGCGATCGCCCGTAGCGCATCGTCAACGCCGTAGACGTCTTTGATCAGCTCTGCGTTCGGGTTACTCCGCGGGTCAGCGGTGAACAGCCCCTGCTGGTCGGTAAGCAACAGTAGCTTATCGGCGCCGGCCAGAATCGCGGCCAGCGCGGAGAGGTTATCGTTATCGCCCACTTTAATTTCAGCGGTTGCCACGGCATCGTTCTCGTTAATCACGGGAACGATATTGTTATCCAACAGCGCGCGCAGGGTATCCCGGGCGTTGAGGAAACGTTCACGGTCTTCCATATCGGCGCGAGTCAGCAGCATCTGGCCAACGTGGATGCCGTAAATAGAGAAGAGCTGTTCCCACAGCTGAATTAAGCGGCTCTGGCCAACGGCGGCAAGCAGCTGTTTTGAGGCGATAGTCGCGGGCAGTTCAGGGTAACCCAGATGCTCACGCCCGGCGGCAATCGCTCCTGACGTTACAATGACAATTCGATGTCCAGCCGCATGAAGCTGGGCACACTGGCGAACCAGTTCAACAATATGCGCGCGATTCAGGCGGCGCGATCCGCCCGTTAAAACACTGGTACCCAGTTTGACCACCAGCGTCTGGCTATCACTCATGATTCTCTGCCGTTAAAAAGAAGAAGTATCGATCCAAACAAACGTTGTAACAGGAGTCTGGTCACTTGCCAACAGGCAGGACAGAAAGCGGGGGTTTTATTGCGCGGGATCAGGCAGCCTAATGGGGTTTATTGACAATTTTATGACAGAAAAAATTAAACATACTTTTTTATACTTAATCGGAGATTGTCATAAATTTTTAACACGTGCGGGATAAAAACGTTCCTGTTTTTTCACAGTGGTCTTTCACAGCACTTTTTAAGTATAAAAAAACCGGGATTGAGAAATGCAAAAAACAGCACTGGCATTAACGATGATGGGTATTATTGCGTCCTCTTCAGCTATGGCCGCGGAAGTTTATAACAAAGATGGCAACAAGCTGGACGTCTATGGCAAGGTCAAAGCTATGCACTATATGAGCGATGACTCCAGCGCAGACGGTGATAAAACCTACGTGCGTTTTGGTTTTAAAGGCGAAACCAAAATTAACGATCAGCTGACCGGCTATGGTCGCTGGGAATCTGAATTTTCCGGTAATAACGATGAAAGCACATCTACCCAGAAAACGCGTCTGGCGTTTGCTGGCCTGAAATTAAAAAATTTCGGCTCGTTTGATTACGGTCGTAACCTTGGCGCACTGTACGATGTTGAAGCCTGGACCGATATGTTCCCGGAATTCGGCGGCGACTCCACCGCGAAAACCGATAACTTCATGACCAAGCGTTCCAGCGGCCTGGCAACCTACCGTAATACCGACTTCTTCGGCGTGGTTGACGGCCTGGATTTAACCCTGCAATATCAGGGTAAGAATGACCGCAGCACCTATGCTACCGCTAACGGCGACGGCTTCGGCTCCTCCCTGTCCTACGATTTCGGCGGCAGCGACTTCGCTATCAGTGCGGCATACACCAACTCTGACCGCACCAATATCCAGCAGGCTAAATCTCTCGCCAAAGGCGGCAAGAACGCAGAGTCCTGGGGCACCGGCGTAAAATATGATGCCAATAATATTTACCTGGCGATGATTTATACTGAAACCCGCAATATGACGCCAATTAAAGGCCTGGTTTCCGCGGATCAGGGTTTTGCTAATAAAGCGCAAAACTTTGAAGCCGTCGCGCAATATCAATTCGACTTCGGCCTGCGTCCTTCTCTGGGTTACGTGCAGATGAAAGGCAAAGACCTGGGCAACGGAATTGGCGATCAGGATCTGATGAAATATGTAGACGTCGGCGCGACCTACTATTTCAACAAAAATATGTCGACATTTGTTGATTATAAAATCAACCTGATTGACGAAGATGCGGTCACCAAACGTCTGGCCATTATGACCGACAACGTGATCGCCGTAGGCATGACCTACCAGTTCTAACGGTTATATGAAAAAAGGCCTCCAGAAGGAGGCCTTTTTTTATGGCTTAATATCAAGGCCAGCCGCTCGGCAGGCCTTGATATTGTTTATGCCGTACGTTTTACCGCTTCGTTGGCAAAGCCATCGGCTGGCTCCAGCGCTAAATCCAGACTCGCCAGCAGCTCGCTTGCCCGTTCGTGAAAACCGCGCAGCGTTTGCTGCAGACGCTCAACGACCTCAGGATCTTTGATCGCAACCGCCTGCCATGTCCCCTCTTTATCAAACAGGCCGAACTGGTAGCTGTAGGTAAAGCGGCGCTCTTCCGCTTCCATCTCCATCCACCAGCCCCAGAACTCACGCTTTTCCGGCGCGGGTTTCACGTTCACGCAAACGGCCAGGCAGTCGAAGAAAAAGCGGTTATCTTCGCACTGCTCTTCGCGGATATAGGGGCCAAGCGCAGTGAATTTCTTGATCAATCTACTCTTCGGGTGTCCACTCGGTAACGTCATTGCGATCTCCTTTAGTGATGCAACTGTTTTACCAAATCAATAGAATTTATCAATATATTAACAAAATCTATTATTGATCCACCCTGCAATTTCCTTCAGCGCCTTATCAAAATTACGGTACACCGGGTTAAACGGAATCGGCATCAGCTTGCCCTGCGCTGACGACGAGACGATTAAACGCGACTCCTCTTCCGGACTGAACGGATCGTTATCCCAGTAGCCAGAAAGCATCGGCGTTGGGCAGCGGCGCCCCAGCAGCCCCTGCGTTTTTAACGAGTAGCGGTTCAGCTCTACGCGCAGCGCTTCATCAGAGGCATCGTGCATGCCCAGCCGCGAGGCCAGCACGTCGAGGTACATTTCCGGTACGCGCCCCTGATGCAGCGGGTCGCTCAGCAGGCCATGAACGACGGGGCCAAGACAGGCGACGGCCTTCAGATTTTGCGCTTCCAGATAGGCCAGACGTACCGCAATGTTCGCGCCAAAGCGGAAGCCAAACGCGGCAACGCGCGTATGATCCACCCACGGCACATCGCGCAGCTGTTTAATCACCTGCTGATGCAGCAGGCTGGAATCCTGGGTGAGCTTCCATTTGGAAGAGAAACCGATCGACGGCATGTCTACCGTCAGCATAGCAATGCCGAGCGGCGCGAAATAGCGCTCATACAGGCTGTAGTAATCGGTCTGCAGGCCGTCAAGCCCGCCGCACATCAGCACCGTCGGGAACGGGCCGTCGCCTTTTGGCATATGCAGGAAGCCGGTAATCGGCGAACCGCCTGGAATGGCGAACTCCAGTTCGCGCATGGCGCCCGGCAGGCGTTTAGCCGCCTCTTCATAGGCGCGGTTGGCTAGCGCCTGCGCCTGTTCGGCGAGATCGTCGCCCTTCAGGTGTGGATAGGCAGCAATGCTGTAGAGATTGGAAGCGTGCAGCCAATGGCGACCGCTGAGCGTTTCATCCTGCTCCTGCATGGCCTTTTGCTGCCACTGCATTGCCTGCGTCGACCATTCGTAAATCCAGTTGCCGCCGCGATACCCTACCACGGTGTCGTACAACTCATCGTCGGTGCGTTCGGCCTGGCTCATGACGATACGCGCCTGCACGTCGAGGATTTCCTGCGGCGTTACGCCGCGCCAGATCCACATCAGACGGTTAATCATGCGATACCAGTGCGGGACGGTGCTGCCGCTGAGCGCCGAATGCATGCTGGAGGGACTGCCGGTATTAAACCGACGCACCAGCGTGGACGTTTCAGGGTGTTTAAAACGCGGCTTGAATAGCGTTTCGCTGAGATTAGCTTCAGGCATCACAAAACCTCCATGGATACGATCTTTTGTCCATTGTAACGCGTGGGGCTCTAAAAAAAACAACGCCCGGCATAACCGGGCGTGAGGAGCGCATTTATTGACTGAATTAACGGCCAGAGATAGGCGGTACGAACACCACGCCCATGTCCCAAGGCTGTTCAATCCAGGTGTCCTGCGGGATGTCGACCACGTAATCGTCGACCAGCGGACGACCGGCTGGTTTCGCGAAGATGGTGACGAAGTGCGCTTTTGGATACATTTCGCGAATTGCCACCGCGGTGCCGCCGGTGTCGACCAGATCGTCAATAACGATAAAGCCTTCGCCGTCGCCTTCCGCGCGTTTCAGAACCTTCAGCTCGCGCTGGTTATCGTGGTCATAGCTGGAGATGCATACGGTGTCGACATGACGAATGCCCAGTTCACGTGCCAGCAGTGCGCCCGGTACCAGACCACCGCGGCTCACGGCGATAATGCCTTTCCACTGTTCAGAAGGCATCAGGCGTGCGGCCAGTTTGCGTGCGTGAACCTGCAACATGTCCCAAGTGACGACGTATTTTTCGCTCATGTGAAGTGTCCCAGCCTGTGTTATACGGCTTAAAAAATGTTCAAGGGGGAAATAGGTTGCGCGAGATTATAGAGATCTGACGCACTAAAAACCAGTGTTAAGCGGAATCCACGGCGCTTTTTACGTGGTTTATTCTACCGGAAGAGACAGAAAGTGGTATTCTCAACCCCATCGCGCAAGCCAGGCTTGTGGTATATGTCTATGCTAACCCTTTACCTGCAAGCGACTTTTGCAGAACGCCGTAAGGAGACTCATCGTGTCTGAACTGTCTCAATTATCCCCGCAGCCGCTGTGGGATATTTTTGCCAAAATCTGTTCTATTCCGCACCCTTCTCACCATGAAGAACAGCTCGCCGCACACATCGTCGGCTGGGCGAAAGAAAAAGGGCTTCACGCAGAGCGCGACCAGGTCGGCAACATTCTGATTCGCAAAGGCGCGACGCCGGGCATGGAAAACCGTAAACCGGTTGTGCTGCAGGCTCACCTCGATATGGTGCCGCAGAAAAACAACGACACCGTGCACGACTTCGCTAAAGACCCTATCCAACCGTACATTGACGGTGAATGGGTTAAAGCACGCGGCACTACCCTGGGCGCCGACAACGGTATCGGTATGGCGTCAGCGCTTGCAGTACTGTCCGATGAATCCGTTGAGCACGGTCCGCTGGAAGTGCTGCTAACCATGACCGAAGAAACCGGTATGGACGGCGCCTTTGGCCTGCAGCCAAACTGGCTACAGGGCGATATCCTGATTAACACCGACTCAGAAGAAGAAGGTGAAATCTACATGGGCTGCGCCGGTGGTATCGACTTCACCAGCAACCTGCCGCTGACTCGCGAAGCCATTCCTGCAGGCTTCCAGACCTTCAAGCTGACGCTGAAAGGCCTGAAAGGCGGCCACTCCGGTGGTGATATTCATCTTGGTCTGGGCAACGCCAACAAACTGCTGGCCCGCTTCCTGGTCGCTCATGCGGCGGAACTGGATCTGCGTCTGGTAGACTTCACCGGCGGCACCCTGCGTAACGCGATTCCACGAGAAGCGTTTGCGGCCATCGCGGTTCCGGCAGACAAAGTCGACGCGCTGAAAGGGCTGGTAGAAACCTACCTGCACATTCTGCAAAATGAGCTGTCGGCAAAAGAGAAAAACCTGACCCTGGTACTGGAAGCGACGACCGTTGAAGGTAAAGCGCTGACAACCGCGTCTCGCGATGCCTTCACTCAGTTGCTGAACGCGACCCCGAACGGCGTGATTCGTAATTCCGACGTGGCGAAAGGCGTGGTAGAAACCTCTCTGAACGTCGGTGTGGTTTCCATGACTGAAGATACCGCAACCATTCACTGCCTGATTCGTTCCCTGCTCGACAGCGGTAAAGATTACGTAGTGAGCATGCTGGAATCACTGGGCGCGCTGGCAGGGGCTAAAACCCAGCCGAAAGGCGGCTACCCGGGCTGGCAGCCGGATGCGAATTCACCGGTCATGAAGCTGGTACGCGAAACCTATCAGCGCCTGTTCAACAAGGTGCCAAACATTCAGATCATTCACGCGGGTCTGGAATGTGGCCTGTTCAAGAAACCGTACCCGAACATGGATATGGTCTCTATTGGGCCAACCATCACCGGTCCACACTCTCCGGATGAGCAGGTTCATATCGAAAGCGTTGGCCAGTACTGGCAGCTGCTGACGGAACTGCTGAAGGCGATTCCGGCGAAGTAAGTTCTGAGCCGCTCCCGGCGGCGCTTCGCTTGGCCGGGCTACGTAGAATGTAGCCCGGCCAAGCGAAGCGCCGCCGGGAATATCACCGCCCTACCTGATTTTTTCCATCCTATAGTTCACAAACGTCTCTCCGCGCGCCTCAACCTCTTGTTCAGCCAACACCACAAACCCCAGCCGTTCAAAACACGCTTTGGCCGTGATGCTCGATTCTACCGTTAACGCTCCCGTCGGTACTCTGGCGAACAGCGCGTTCAGCAGCGCGCTGGCAACACCCTGTCGCGCATACGATGGGTCGACAAACAGCAGGTCGATATAGCGCTCAACGGCGGTGACAAAACCGACAGGCGTTTCATCAACCGTTGCCACCAGAACCAGCGAGTCAGCCATTTTTTGTCGCCAGCGCGCGTCATCCACCTGCGCCCAGGCGTTTATCTGCGCGGGCGAGTAGTGCTGGCTGGCAATTTCCCGCACCGCACGCTGGAAAATGCGGCACAGCGCGGAGAAATCATCATCACAATAGGCGCGAATTTGCATCATTAAATTCCTAACAGCAGCTGGCGCTCCAGCTGTGGATCCAGCAGCGAAACATGCAGGCCCACCAGGCGGACCCCACGCTGCGAGCGCCTTTCGTGCCAGGCTTTGTGTGCCGTCGCGATCAGATCGTCTTTATTCAGCTGCGGCCAGACATGTTCCTGCGTGGTTTGCTGGAAATCATTAAATTTTAGTTTGATACCCTGCCGGGCAATACGTAGATCGGGACGAACTTTTGCCAGCCGGCGCTCCAGCTCCGGATAAAGCCGCTCGACGATCGCCTCACACTCCGCCCATTCGTGGATGTCTTCGATCAACGTACGCTCAACGCCGATCGACTTACGCTGGCGATCGTTGTTGATCTCGCGCTCATCAATCCCCTGGCTGCGCTCCCAGAGGATCCGGCCAAATTTACCGAAACGCTTAAGCAGCACGGCAAGATCGCTGTTCTGCACGTCTTCACAGGTGCGTAGCCCCATGCTTTCCAGCTTCGCTGCGGATACTTTGCCAACGCCGGGTATTTTAGCCAGCGGCAGCGTTTTCAAAAATGCCGGAACGTCGGCAGGCGTCAGCACATACTGGCCGTTGGGTTTGTTAAGATCGGAGGCGATTTTTGCCAGAAACTTTACCGGTGCGACGCCCGCCGAAGCGGTTAATGCGAGCTCGTTAAAGATCGTTTGGCGGATCTCCTGCGCCATCAGCGTGGCCGACCCGTGGCAATGAACGCTGTCGCTGACGTCGAGATAGGCTTCATCCAGCGAGAGTGGCTCAATTAATGAGGTATAGCGGGAGAAGATTTCGCGGATATGATTGGAGGCTTCGCGGTAGGCTTCGAAACGACCCGGCAGCAGCGTGAGGTGCGGGCACAGCTTCAGTGCCATAGCGGTAGGCATGGCACTACGTACACCAAATTTACGTGCGGGATAGTTTGCAGTGCTGATAACACCGCGCTGTACCCGACTGCCGCCGATGGCGATGGGAATATCGCGCAGCGCGGGATTGTCGCGCATTTCCACCGCGGCGAAGAAGCAGTCCATATCAATATGGATAATTTTGCGCATCGTTAGCCCTCACTTACCACTGGATAAGTATACAGCATAACTTAAGCGAATGAGAAGAGCGGTCAATCGCCCGGCCTGGCCGGGCGATGAACAAACTACAGAATACGGTTCTGCTGGCGCTGGGCTTCGCGAGCCATACGTTTTTTACGTGCATCGCAGGGTTCAGGACAGTTGCAGACCTTTTCGATGCCCAGTGACGCGATCCCGCCGCAGCTGCCCTGCAGGCTTTTTCGCTTCACCAGATACCCCAGCGACATGCCGAGGATAACCAGCGCGAAAATGCAGAACGTGGCCAGGAATACCGTTAACATCATCAGCCTCCAAAGTCATCGAGCATGATATTTTCATCCTCAACACCCAGCTCTTTGAGCATTTTGATGACCGCGGCGTTCATCATCGGCGGCCCACACATGTAGAACTCACAGTCTTCCGGCGCCGGGTGGTCGCGCAGGTAGTTTTCGTACAGCACGTTATGAATGAAACCAGTGTAGCCCGTCCAGTTATCTTCCGGCTGCGCGTCGGAAAGCGCAATATGGAAGGTAAAGTTCGGGTTCTCGCGCGCCAGCTGTTCAAATTCCTCTTCATAGAACATTTCACGCAGCGAGCGCGCACCGTACCAGAAGCTGATCCGGCGGTTGCTGTGCAAACGCTTAAGCTGATCGAAGATATGCGAGCGCATCGGCGCCATCCCCGCACCGCCGCCGATAAAGACCATTTCAGCATCGGTATCTTTGGCAAAAAACTCACCAAATGGCCCGGAAATCGTCACCTTGTCGCCCGCCTTCAGCGACCAGATGTAGGAAGACATGATTCCCGGCGGCGCATCGGGGGCGGAAGGCGGCGGCGTCGCGATTCGCACGTTGAGCATAATCATGCCCTTTTCTTCCGGGTAGTTCGCCATGGAATAAGCGCGCAGCGTTGGCTCTTTCACGTCGGAAACATAGCGGAACAAGTTGTATTTATCCCAGTCCGCGCGGTATTCCTCGGGCACGTCAAAGTCGGCGTAAGCAACCTTATGCGGCGGGCATTCAATCTGAATGTAGCCCCCGGCGCGGAACGGCACGCTTTCCCCTGCAGGGATAGCCAGCTTCAGTTCTTTGATAAAGGTGGCTTTGTTATCGTTAGAGATAACTTCGCATTCCCACTTCTTCACGCCAAACACTTCTTCAGGCAGCTCGATTTTCATATCCTGGCGCACGGCGACCTGGCAGGCCAGACGGCAGCCTTCTTTCGCCTCGCGCTTGGTAATATGTGACAGTTCGGTCGGCAGAATATCACCGCCGCCCTCTTTCACCGTTACCCGGCACTGCCCGCATGAGCCCCCGCCGCCGCAGGCGGAGGAGATAAAAATACCGTTGCTGGACAGCGTATTAAGCAGCTTGTCACCCGCCGGGGTTTTAATCTGTTTGTCCGCTTCATTGTTGATTTCGATAACCACATCGCCGGAATTAACCAGCTTCGATTTCGCCAACAAAATCAGCAACGACAGTACCAGCACGATCAGCGTAAACATCACTACGCCAAGTATAATTTCCATGATTAACGGCCCTTATAGCTGCACACCGGAGAATGACATAAAGCCTAACGCCATCAGCCCGGTGGTGATAAAGGTGATCCCTAAGCCGCGCAGTCCCGCAGGCACGTTTGAATACTTCATCTTTTCACGAATTCCCGCCAGAGCAACAATCGCCAGCATCCAGCCAATGCCCGAGCCGAAGCCGTAAACAATGGACTCACCGAAGTTGTAATCACGCTGCACCATGAAGGAAACCCCGCCGAAGATGGCGCAGTTTACGGCGATCAGCGGTAGGAAGATGCCCAGTGCGGTGTACAGCGAAGGGAAGTATTTATCGAGGATCATCTCGAGAATCTGCACCAACGCGGCAATCACTCCGATGAAGGTGATGAAGTTGAGGAAGCTAAGATCCACGCCATCAACCAGCGCGCCGTCGCGCAGCACCAGGTTGTACACCAGGTTGTTGATCGGTACGGCAAGGCCCAGAACCACCGTTACCGCTACGCCAAGACCAAAAGCCGTGGAGACTTTCTTTGAAACCGCCAGGAATGTACACATTCCAAGGAAGAAGGCCAGCGCCATGTTTTCAACGAACACGGCGCGAACAAACAGACTAATGTAGTGAGCCACGATCGGTTACTCCTTTTCCTGCTGTTCCGGCTTCCAGCTACGCAGCGCCCAGATCAGCAGACCGATAATGAAAAACGCGCTCGGCGCGAGCAGGAACAGGCCGTTAGGCTGGTACCAGCCGCCGTTCTGTACCGTTTCCAGCACCGTGACGCCAAACAGCTTGCCGCTGCCGATCAGTTCACGCAGGAAGCCAACAATCAGCAGAATGGCGCCGTAACCCAGACCGTTGCCGATACCGTCCATAAAGCTCGCCAGCGGCGGAGACTTCATGGCATACGCTTCCGCGCGCCCCATCACAATACAGTTCGTGATGATCAGCCCGACGAAGACCGACAGCTGTTTTGACGTTTCATAGGCAAACGCGCGCAGCAGCTGATCGACCACGATAACCAGCGAAGCGATGATCGCCATCTGCACGATGATGCGCACGCTGTTCGGAATATGATGACGAATCATCGAGATAAACATGCTGGAAAACGCCGTCACCAGCGTGACCGCAATTGTCATCACGAAGGCCGTTTCCAGCTTGGTCGTCACCGCCAGCGCAGAACAGACGCCGAGGACCTGTAGCGCGATGGGGTTATTGGCAATGAGCGGCCCAATCAGCAGGCGTTTCATCTCTTTCATTTCACCCTGTTCAGCCATGGTTCAGCCCTCCTTCTCGCACCTGTTTCAGGAATGGGCCAAAGCCCAGTTCGCCCATCCAGAAATCAAAGCTATGCTGGACGCCTTTGGCAGTCAGCGTTGCGCCGGATAAGCCATCCACCGCGTACAGGTCCCCCTGCGGCGCAGCGCCCTTCATCACTCTTAACGCAGGATGACCTTCGTCGTTAACGACGCGCTTACCCACAAACTGTGCACGCCAGTTCGGGTTTTCAATTTCACCGCCCAGGCCCGGGGTTTCCCCCTGGTCATAATAGGTGATGCCTTTGATGGTGCGCCCGTCGGTATCCAGTGCCACAAAAGCGTACATCATTGACCACAGGCCGTTACCGTAAACCGGTAAGACGATCTCCTGAATCTGCTGTTTTTCGTCTTTAATGAGGTAAATTTCCACCACATTGCTGCGGCGACGAATACCGGCAGGGTCTTCGCTGGACGCCAGCGCAATGCTTTGCTGGGGATCTTTCAGGGCCTGGCTCTGGTTAAACTTTGCCGGATCGGCATCAAGCATCGCACCGCTTTTCAGGTCTACCAGCCGTGGCGTAACGCGGCTGGCATACACTTCAGCCACCTCGTCAGCCGTCATCTTATCGTGCATCAGCCCGGCCACCGCCAGGATATTGCGCTGTTTATCCAGCGCGCGCTGCTCCTGCTGGAGCGGCTTCAGGCCAACGGCTGAGCCGGCCACCACAATAGAGCAGACCAGACAAAGCACCAGCACCACCAGCAGCGTTTTGCCGATGCTATCGTTACTTTTATTCTCAGCCACGCGACTTCCTCCGCTTAATATTGGCCCGCACCACCAGGTAATCGAACAGCGGTGCAAAGAGGTTGGCGAACAGAATCGCCAGCATCATCCCTTCCGGATAGGCCGGGTTAACCACGCGAATCAGCACGCACATTGCGCCAATCAATGCGCCGTAGCACCATTTCCCTTTATCAGTAAACGACGCGGAGACCGGGTCGGTAGCCATAAACATCATGCCGAAGGCGAAGCCGCCCAGCACCAGATGCCAGTACCACGGCATGGCGAACATTGGGTTGGTGTCAGAGCCAACCAGGTTAAACAGCGTCGCACAGGCAATCATGCCAACCATCACCCCGGCGACGATGCGCCAGGAAGCTACGCGACCAAAAATAATCAGCGCACCACCGAGCAGGATCATCAGCGTCGATACTTCGCCAATTGAACCCGGGATGTTGCCGATAAAGGCGTCCATCCAGCTTACCGGCTGACCGGTGACGACGTTGACCAGCGCTTCTCCACCGTGGCTTGCCCACTGGGAAAGCGGCGTTGCGCCGGAGAATCCGTCGGCAGCGGTCCAGACGAGATCGCCGGAGATTTGTGCCGGATAGGCAAAGAACAGGAACGCGCGCCCGGCCAGCGCCGGGTTAAGGAAGTTGCGTCCGGTACCGCCAAAGATCTCTTTGGCTATCACCACCCCAAAGGAGATGCCGAGCGCCGCCTGCCATAGCGGCATCGTCGGCGGAACAATCAGCGCAAACAAAATAGAGGTGACGAAAAAACCTTCGTTCACTTCATGCTTACGCACAATCGCAAACAGCACTTCCCAGAAACCGCCTACCAGGAATACCGTGGCGTAAATAGGAAGAAAGAACACCGCACCCAGCGTCATCATGCTGAGCCAGCCGGCGTCCGCCGCGAAGCTGACGCCCAGCGCCTGCACCACGCTGTAGTGCCAGTTACCGGCGATGACCTGCTGCAGCTGTTCCGCGCCGTACAGTTTGTGCAGCGCCGGGATCGTTTGCAGCCCAACGTTGTACATCCCCCAGAACATCGCCGGGAAGACGGCGAACCACACGAGGATCATCATGCGCTTCAGGTCGATGGCGTCACGGACGTGCGCCGCACCTTTGGTGACGTGGCCCGGCGTGTAGAGCAACGTCGCCGTTGCTTCATACAGTGGGTAGTATTTTTCCAGCTTGCCGCCCTGCGTGAAGTGCGGCTCAACTTTTTCCAGCAGCTGTTTTAAGCCCATCACTTAGCCTTCCTGCTCAATTTGCGTTAATACGTGGCGCAACACCGGCCCGTATTCGTATTTCCCCGGACAAACGTAGGTACACAGCGCCAGGTCTTCTTCATCAAGCTCGAGACAGCCTAGCGCCTGCGCGCTGTCGGTATCGCCCGCCAGCAGATCACGCAGCAGCATGGTCGGCAGGATGTCCAGCGGCATCACGCGCTCATAGTTGCCAATCGGGACCATCGCGCGTTCGCCGCCGTGGGTGTCCGTAGAGAGGTTAAACAATTTCTTCTTCAGGAAATGACCGAGCGTGGTGCGGGTGATTGAATACTTGTCACGCCCCGGCGCAACCCAGCCGAGCAGCTCTTTTTCACGCCCTTCTTTCAGGACGCTGACCTGCAGATGGAAGCGGCCAAGGAACGCCTGAGGGCCTGTGGCCCGTGAGCCGTTGAGTACGGAGCCGGACAACACGCGATTTTCGCCCTCGTGCAGTTCGCCCTCCACCAGCGCATCGAGATCGGCGCCAAGGCAGGTGCGCAGCAGACGTGGCTGTTTCACCTGCGGGCCACCGAGCGCGATAATGCGCTCCGTCCACAGTACGCCTTCGAGGAACAGTTTGCCGTAGGCAATCACGTCCTGATAGTTCAGGTGCCACACCTGTTTGTTCAGGCTTACCGGCTCAAGGAAGTGTATGTGCGTGCCAACCAGCCCCGCCGGATGCGGGCCGGTGAACTGATTGAAGGTCACCTGCCCCTGCGGGTGGCCGCCCAGCTTGCCGCCGCTGCTCTGGCAAACGTGCACTTTGCCGTCGGTAAGACGCGTCAGCACGGTCAGGCCCGCGTTAAAGGCTTCACGCTGGGCGAGGATAATCGGCTGAGGGTCTGCGGCCAGCGGGTTGGTGTCCATGGCGGTGACGAATATCGCCGCCGGCGCCGTCCCCGGAGCGGGGGTTTTGCTGAACGGGCGCGTGCGCATTGCGGTCCACATGCCGGATTCGATCAGCTGCGCGGCAACCACCTCACGCGGGAGAGTTGCCAGGTCGTCGGCGGAATAGGCGGTAAAGTTCAACGAGGCATCACCGTCGATATCGATGACGACCGACTGCAGCACGCGCCGCTCGCCGCGATGAATAGCACTGACCGTGCCGCTGGCCGGGGCGGTAAAGCGTACGCCGGGAATCTTTTTGTCTTCAAAGAGCAGCTGCCCTTTGACAACGCGATCCCCCTCTTTTACCGCCATTGAAGGGCGCAACCCGACATATTCTTCGCCTTTGACCGCCACGCGATTCACGGTAACGTCATCAATACGTTGCCGATCGGGCAGGCCAGCTATAGGCAGATCGAGACCTTTGGTTATTTTAATCATACTGTTCGCAGGTATCCGTTAACGACGACGTCAACTCAGCGCTGAGGCCAGCGTTTTGGTTAACGAGACAAAAGAAAGGAGGTGTGCCTGAAAGCTCTTCGCAATCCATGACCAGGCATGACGAGAAACTGAAGCATCCTTTCTTACACTGTTTAGAGAATTACTATCTGAATCATCCGTCAGGCATTCATTTGCCTATTTTTCACCGAATGATTACGTAACGAAAGTTTACCATTTTCTCTTTCCCTGATGCAGCAGTTCTGCATTTCAACCTGCCAAATTGCGAGCTGATACGCAAACTTCTGTGGATTAGGATAAAGATAGCTAGCGAATCATCAGCTTATCCTACACTCTTCGTACGAGGCCCCGTCCATCGGACCGGTAGCACAACGCACCGGCCTACCGCGGGAATGCAACACGAAATTGTAAACGCCGAATGCCCTACTTGCGAAAAAATGCGGTGGTGCTAAGGTGAGCGCACAAAAAACAGATTTGTCTGCTTTTTTCTCCCTGTTGCCTCTCCTGGCGTGTAGTTATTTTTTATCAAGGAACAAGTAGTATGCGCAAAATCGCATTATTTATTGCGATGCTTTTAATGCCGTGCGTTTCGTTTGCTGGGTTAATGAGCAGCAGCAGCCCGACGACGCCTGTTAGCAAAGAATATAAGCAGCAATTGATGGGCTCCCCGGTGTATATCCAGATTTTCAAGGAAGAGCGTACGCTTGACCTCTTCGTGAAAATGGGCGAAACCTACCAACTCCTTGATAGCTACAAAATCTGTAATTACTCCGGCGGCTTAGGGCCAAAGCAGCGCCAGGGCGATTTCAAAAGCCCGGAAGGGTTTTATTCCGTACAGCGTAGCCAGCTGAAGCCGGATAGCCGCTTCTATAAAGCAATTAACATCGGCTTCCCGAACGCCTATGACCGTGCGCACGGCTATGAAGGGAAATATCTGATGATTCACGGTGCCTGTGTGTCGATTGGCTGCTATGCCATGACCGACTCAGGTATTGATGAGATCTTCCAGTTTGTCACCGGCGCGCTGGTGTTTGGCCAGCAGAGCGTGCAGGTCAGCATCTATCCGTTCAGAATGAACGATGCCAACATGCAGCGCCACAAATACTCTTACTACCATGACTTCTGGCAGCAGCTAAAGCCGGGCTACGACTACTTCCAGCAGACGCACAAACCGCCTGTCGTCTCGGTCATTGACGGCCGCTACGTAGTGAGCAAGCCGCTGAGCCACGAAGTGGTGCAGCCGCAGCTGGCATCAAACTACGCGCTCCCCGAGGCAAAATAAGCGCCACTCACCTGGCATAATCTTGTGCCAGGTTTCATTCCCCGTCAGCGGCTGGGTGGCAATCACGGTCACCACATCGTTGGCGGTTGTCTCCCGCTGAAAATCAATTTCCACGTCCTGATCCAGCAGCTTCGCCACGCCAAACGGCGCACGACGGGTGATCCAATACAGGTTAGTGGAGCAGAACGCCATCACATAACGCCCGTCTGATAGCAGCATGTTAAACACGCCCTTCTCGCGCAGCTCATCGGCAAGCGAAGCAATATATTTAAATACCGCCTGCATATTGCCCGGAGTACGAGGATAGCGCTGAGTCAGCTTGTGCAGCAGCCAGCAGAACGCTTTTTCGCTGTCGGTTTCGCCAACCGGACGGAAGTGCCCCGTCTCCAGCGATTTATAGCCAGAAAGCTGCCCGTTGTGCGCGTAGGTCCAGTTGCGCCCCCACAGCTCGCGGGTGAACGGGTGTGTGTTTTCCAGCGCCACCATACCGCGATTGGCCTGGCGGATATGGGCGATCACCGAACAGGATTTGATCGGATAGTCCTGCACTAGTTTAGCAATCGGTGACTGATAGCTGGGCTGCGGGTCTTTAAAGGTGCGACAGCCTTTACCTTCATAGAAGGTAATACCCCAGCCGTCTTTATGCGGCCCGGTCCCTCCACCGCGCTGAACCAGCCCGGTAAAACTGAAGCAAATATCGGTCGGCACATTGGCGCTCATCCCGAGCAGTTCGCACATAGTACACCCCCAGCGAAATCGGGGCCGATGGCCCCGTCGTACTTAGCCTTTAACCATCTCTTTTTCGATCAGCATGATCAGGATATGAATCACTTTAATGTGAATTTCCTGCACGCGATCGGCGTAGCCAAAGTGCGGAACGCGAATCTCGATATCCGCGGAACCGGCCATTTTGCCGCCGTCTTTACCGGTCAGGGTGATCACTTTCATTCCCTGCGCGCGCGCCGCTTCAATGGCTTTAATCACGTTCGCAGAGTTGCCCGAGGTAGAGATACCCAGCAGCACGTCACCCGCGCGGCCGACAGACTCGACGTAACGAGAGAAAACATATTCATAACCGAAATCGTTACTCACGCAGGAGAGATGACTGACGTCGGAGATCGCAATCGCCGGGTAGCCAGGACGGTTTTCACGATAGCGGCCGGTCAGCTCTTCAGCGAAGTGCATCGCGTCGCAGTGGGAGCCACCGTTACCGCAGGAAAGCACTTTACCACCGGCTTTAAAGCTGTCTGCCAGCAGGACTGCTGCGCGCTGAATAGCATGGATATTGGCATCATCTTTTAGAAAGTTTGCCAGCGTATCGGCCGCTTCATTCAGTTCGTTACGAATAAGATCCTGGTACATGAGGATAATCCTTCAGCATTAATAAAATTGTCGTCCGTAGTGTACCGGATAGCGCCAGTACAGAGAAGCAAGGGCCCATTTATTCACCGAATGTTTGAATTTTTGGTGCGCTAAAAAGCATCAACAATGTGAACTGAGTTGTAATTATCTTGTAAACATATTGCTAATTAAAATCACATCAACTACAACCATATCATCACAAGTGGTCAGACCTCCTACAAGACAGGGGCATTTCTCTATGATGATTTTGAGTATTGTTTTAACCATTGCTTTACTCGGTGCACTCTTCTATCACCGTGTCAGTTTAACGCTCGGTAGCCTGATTTTACTGGCCTGGACTGCTGCACTGGGTGCGTCAGGTCTGTGGAATTTATGGCTGCTGGTGCCGCTGGCCATTATCCTCGTGCCGTTCAACTTTACGCCAATGCGTAAAGCGCTGATCTCCGCGCCGGTCTTCCGCATGTTCAGCAAGGTGATGCCGCCTATGTCGCGCACCGAAAAAGAAGCGATCGACGCAGGCACAACCTGGTGGGAAGGCGATCTGTTCCGCGGCAACCCGGACTGGAAAAAACTGCACAACTATCCGCGTCCGCAGCTGACCGCCGAAGAACAAGCCTTTATCGACGGCCCGGTGGAAGAAGCCTGTCGGATGGCGAACGATTTCCAGATCACCCATGAAATGGCGGATCTGCCGCCGGAGTTGTGGGCGTATCTGAAAGAGCATCGTTTCTTCGCGATGATCATTAAGAAAGAGTACGGCGGACTGGAGTTCTCAGCCTATGCTCAGGCGCGCGTCCTGCAGAAGCTGTCCGGCGTTTCCGGCATTCTGGCCATCACCGTGGGCGTACCTAACTCCTTAGGCCCGGGCGAACTGCTGCAGCACTACGGCACCGAAGACCAGAAAAATCACTATCTGCCGCGTCTGGCGCGTGGTCTGGAAATCCCTTGCTTCGCGCTGACCAGCCCGGAGGCTGGCTCTGACGCAGGCGCGATTCCAGACACCGGCGTGGTCTGCATGGGCGACTGGCAGGGCGAGCAGGTACTGGGCATGCGCCTGACCTGGAACAAACGCTACATTACGCTCGCGCCTATTGCCACCGTGCTGGGCCTGGCCTTTAAGCTGTCTGACCCGGATAAACTGCTGGGCGGCGCGGAAGATTTAGGTATTACCTGTGCGCTGATCCCAACCAACACCCCGGGCGTTGAAATTGGCCGTCGCCACTTCCCACTGAACGTGCCGTTCCAGAACGGTCCGACACGCGGTCAGGATATTTTCGTGCCGATCGACTACATCATCGGCGGGCCAAAAATGGCCGGTCAGGGCTGGCGTATGCTGGTTGAATGTCTCTCCGTTGGCCGCGGTATCACCCTGCCATCGAACTCCACCGGCGGCGTGAAGTCCGTCGCGTTGGCCACCGGAGCCTACGCGCACATTCGCCGTCAGTTCAAAGTGTCCATCGGTAAAATGGAAGGGATTGAAGAGCCGCTGGCGCGTATCGCGGGCAACGCCTACGTGATGGACGCCGCTGCGACCCTGATTACCTACGGCATTATGCTCGGTGAAAAACCGGCGGTGCTGTCGGCTATCGTTAAATACCACTGTACTCACCGCGGCCAGCAGTCGATCGTTGACGCGATGGATATCGCCGGCGGTAAAGGTATCATGCTGGGCGAAGGCAACTTCCTGGCGCGTGCTTACCAGGGCGCACCCATTGCTATCACCGTGGAAGGGGCAAATATCCTGACCCGCAGCATGATGATCTTCGGCCAGGGCGCTATTCGCTGCCATCCGTACGTACTGGAAGAGATGGCTGCGGCACAGAATAAAGACGTCAACGCGTTCGACAAACTGCTGTTCAAACACATCGGCCACGTCGGCAGCAACAAGGTCCGCAGCTTCTGGCTGGGTATCACTCGCGGCTTAACCAGCGCGACGCCAACCCGCGATGCGACTAAGCGTTACTATCAGCACCTGAACCGTCTGAGCGCCAACCTTGCGCTGCTGTCCGATGTTTCGATGGCGGTACTGGGCGGGAGCCTGAAACGTCGTGAGCGTATCTCCGCACGTCTGGGGGATGTTTTAAGCCAGCTGTATCTGGCCTCGGCGGTGCTGAAGCGCTATGACGATGAAGGCCGTAATGAAGCCGATTTACCGCTGGTTCATTGGGGCGTTCAGGATGCCTTGCATCAAGCCGAGCAGGCGATTGACGATCTGCTGAAAAACTTCCCTAACCGTTTTGTTGCAGGCGCTTTGCGCGTGGCGATCTTCCCGACCGGCCGTCATTACGATGCACCGTCCGATAAGCTCGACCATAGCGTGGCGAAGATCCTGCAAACGCCGAGTGCCACCCGTTCCCGTATCGGCCGCGGTCAGTACCTGACGCCGAGCGAGCATAACCCGGTTGGCCTGCTGGAAGAGGCGTTAGTTGATGTGATGGCGGCGGATCCAATCCACCAGCGGATCTGCAAAGAAATTGGCAAAAATCTGCCGTTTACCCGCCTGGATGAACTGGCGCGTAACGCACTGGCGAAGGGGCTTATCGATCAGACCGAAGCCGCCATTCTGACGAAAGCTGAAGCGAGCCGTCTGCGCAGCATTAACGTGGATGACTTTGCACCGGAAGAATTGGCGACCAAGCCGGTAAAGCTGCCGGACAACGTGCGCAAGGTTGAAGCCGCGTAGCATCAATCCTCCCTGAGGGCATTTGCAGTAACAACGAAAACGGAGCCCATCGGCTCCGTTTTTTATTGGCTTTGCGCCGTTTTCTATTCAGCGTTTGCTACTTGTAATTAAACGCATCGGGGTGGTTTTCCAGGCTCCCGCTTAGCGCAGCAAATAGCACCGTTTTACCATCAATTGACAACGCGTCGCTCACGTTCAGCCAGGTAAGCTTCTCCTGGGTGGTTTTTTCATTCACCGTAGAGAAGACGCCTGACATTTGCTGCGATTTTTCTGACCACAGTACCGCCACGCGCTCCGAGCCGCAGTCATGCGGTTTACAGGCGCTCAGCACTTGCCAGGACTCGTTGCCCAACGTCACCGTTTTAGCTGGCGAAAATGTCCCGCCGTTGCTGACCCACGCGGGCAGCTTATGCCCTTTGACCATTTGATTAAACGCGGCTTTGCTGGTTTCGCCTTTCGCCAGGCTGCTGATAGTCACATCGCCCTGCGCCATCGCGCTGGATGCGCCAACCAATAGCGCTATCGTGGTAATGACTTTTAACATTATTCCTCCCGAGCCTATCCTGCTCTTAGTTTTCATCTTGTTAAGCGTGAGCGGCTACGCGTAAAAAGCAAATCAGTCATTTCTGATATGCGATTTATTAGCAAAATATTCCGTAGCGCGGCAACGACCTGATAAGGTGTTAAAGTTAAAAAAGAGCCCATACGACAGGAGCCAATCGCCGTGCCAGGTTTAAAGATAACCCTTTTGCAACAACCGCTAGTATGGATGGACGGCCCGGCGAACCTGCGCCATTTTGGCCGGCTGATGGAAGAGATTGTCGGGCGAGACGTGATTGTACTACCAGAGATGTTCACTACCGGTTTCGCAATGGAAGCCGCGAAGCAGTCAATGGTGGAAACCGACGTTATTGCCTGGATGCGACAGCAGGCGCAGCGTACCAACGCCCTCATTGCCGGTAGCGCTGCATTGCAAACATCTCGCGGCGCGGTTAACCGTTTTCTGCTCGTTGAGCCGGAAGGCCGGGTGCACGCCTACGACAAGCGACATCTGTTCCGCATGGCCGAGGAACATCACCACTATCTTGCCGGCGACCAGCGCATCGTGCTGACATGGCGCGGCTGGCGCATTTTGCCGCTCGTCTGCTATGACCTGCGCTTCCCGGTATGGTCGCGAAACCGCAACGACTACGATCTGGCGCTGTACGTCGCCAACTGGCCTGCCCCGCGCTCACACCACTGGCAATCGCTGCTGATGGCCCGAGCGATCGAGAATCAGGCCTACGTCGCGGGCTGTAACCGCGTGGGTACCGATGGCAACAGCCATCACTACCGCGGCGACAGCCGAATCATCACCCCACAGGGCGAAATCCTCGCGGCTGCCGAAGCGCATCAGGCCACCCGTATTGACGGCGAGCTCTCGATGACGCTGCTGCAGGAGTACCGCGAGAAATTTCCTGCCTGGCAGGATGCCGATCCGTTTGCGCTAGGCTGAAAGTCACAACGCGCCTCTCCGCACGGAGGGGCGAATGGTAAGATACGTCTATTTCGACGTCAGAAACGACGAAAGCCCGAATCATTGCTGATTCGGGCTTTCTGAATAGTGGCGGAACGGACGGGACTCGAACCCGCGACCCCCTGCGTGACAGGCAGGTATTCTAACCGACTGAACTACCGCTCCGCTGTGTTCCCTTGGGAACGAGGCGAATATTACGGATTCCCTGGGAAACCGTCAACGCTTTTTCTCTACTTTTGAATCGTTTGCTGCAAAAATCGCCCAACCGGCTATTTTCACAGCAAAAATGGCCTGTTTATGACCGCCAGAGGCAGCTTCCGCCTTTTTTCTGCACCAGGTCGAGGCGCGATTCGTGATTCACCAGCTCTTCGTCCGTGGCATAAACCACACGCAGCTTGCTTGCGGCACGCACAATGCGCTGGATGCCGGTATCACCCGCCTGCTGCTGCCCCTCACCTTCCATCGCAAATTTAATGGAGGTTTGTCCGCCGGTCATCGTCAGATAAACATCGGCCAGAATCTGGGCATCGAGTAATGCGCCGTGCAGCGTACGCTTAGTATTATCTATTTCATAGCGCGAGCATAACGCATCAAGGCTGTTACGCTTACCGGGGAACATTTTCCTCGCCAGCGCCAGGCTATCGGTCACCTTACAGAAAGTATCGGTCTTTGGAATACCACGATTAAGCTTACTAAACTCGTAGTCCATAAAGCCGATATCGAACGATGCGTTATGAATGACCAGCTCCGCGCCGCGGATGTAGTCAAGAAACTCATCGGCCACGTCGGCAAAAGTGGGTTTATCCAGCAAGAACTCGTCGGCAATACCGTGAACGCCAAAGGCTTCAGGATCCACCAGCCGGTCCGGCTTGAGGTAAACGTGGAAGTTGTTGCCGGTCAAACGACGGTTGATCACTTCGACGGCACCGATCTCGATGATCTTGTGGCCTTCATAGTGGGCGCCGATCTGGTTCATACCGGTGGTTTCGGTATCCAGAACGATCTGTCGCGTAATTGCAGTGCTCATATCAGTCATTTATGTCAGACTTGCCGTTTTACTTTCGATTGCAGATACAGGAAGTCTACCAGAGATGCTTAAACAGGTAGAAATTTTCACCGATGGCTCTTGCCTTGGTAATCCAGGCCCCGGCGGCTATGGCGCTATTTTACGCTATCGCCAGCGGGAAAAAACCTTTAATGAAGGCTATCGCCTGACCACCAACAACCGCATGGAGCTGATGGCGGCGATTGTCGCGCTCGAAGCGCTGAAAGAGCCGTGCACCGTGGTGCTAAGCACCGATAGCCAGTATGTTCGTCAGGGGATCACCCAATGGATTCATAACTGGAAAAAGCGAGGCTGGAAGACGGCGGATAAAAAGCCGGTGAAGAACGTCGATCTCTGGCAACGACTTGATGCGGCGCTTGGTCAGCATGAAATTCGCTGGGAGTGGGTTAAAGGCCACGCCGGGCACCCCGAGAACGAACGCTGCGATGAGCTGGCGCGTGCCGCAGCCTCCGCGCCAACGCAAGACGATACGGGCTACCAGCCGGAAGCTTAAGCGTCCGGCGGTTTGCGATACTGCCGCGTTGCGCCGACCGCCTGCGTGATGCGGCTTTTCGCTTTATTTTGCCGCATCGGGTTTAGCGTCAGCGGGATCGTGCGCTTACGCGCGACGATAACCTGCAGGCAGCCCAGCGCAGGTAGATGGGTGCTTAACATCACGCCCCCCTGCTTCGCCCACGGCAGCACCTGGAAACAGCCCTGGTGCAGCACTTCAAAATTCAGCAGCGACAGCCAGTCAAGCTGACGCGTCAGCGTAAACATCCTGCTGTTGTACGGCACAGATTTGCGCAGCACCGGAAACAGCTTGCGCAGCCCCATCAGACTAACCGGGTTGAAGCTGCTGATGATCAGCCAGCCATCGTCAATTAACACTCGGTCAGCCTCGCGCAGCATTCGGTGAGGATCGCTGCACCAGGGCAACGTATGGGCAAGCAGACAGGCATCGACCGATTTCTCGGCAAACGGCAAATGCAGCGGATCGGCCATCACCTGCATTGGGCTGCCCTCTAGCGAGATATTCACCTGATGGGAGATAGCACACGCTTCGGTGTTGATCTCCGCGCTCAGATTGCCCACCTTAAGCAGGTGAAAGCCGTAGAGCTTACCCAGCCAGGGTTTCAGTTGACGATCGATGGCCTCACGATAATATTCACCCCAGGGCATTTGTGCCCACGAGACAGGCGCTGAGACTGTTTGAGGTATCCTTGCCGGTTTCATCACAACCTTCCCTACGCGTAAGAGGTAACGAATGAATCTTAACAGTATTTCAGCGTTTCAGGACAACTACATCTGGGTTCTTAACGATCAAACAGGTCGCTGCCTGATCGTCGATCCTGGCGAAGCCGCCCCCGTACTGGACGCTATCGATCGTCACGGCTGGCAGCCGGAAGCCATCCTGTTAACCCATCATCATCACGATCACGTCGGCGGCGTGGCGGATCTGCATAGGCGTTTTCCGAATTTGATCGTTTATGGCCCAGAAGAGACACGTAACAAAGGCACAACAAAAATAGTTGCCGACGGCGATCGCATCCGCGTACTTGACCAGGAATTTCACGTTTTTGCTACTCCGGGACACACTTCAGGACATGTCTGTTTCTACAGCGCCCCCTGGCTTTTTTGTGGCGATACCCTATTTTCCGGGGGCTGCGGGCGATTATTTGAAGGTACGCCAGCCCAGATGTACCGCTCGTTGCAGCACATTAACAGCCTGCCGGAAGAGACGCTAATTTGTTGCGCACATGAGTACACGCTCTCCAACATGACGTTTGCCCTGAGCGTTTTACCGCATGATTTGTTCATTAACGAATACTATCGAGAAGTTAAGGAGTTACGTGCAAAAAAACAAATAACACTCCCCACAACTCTGAAAAAAGAGCGACAGATTAATCTCTTTTTAAGAACGGATGATATTGATTTAATTAATGAAATAAGCAAAGAAACAAAATTGCTACAATCTGAAGAGCGTTTTGCATGGTTACGGGCAAAGAAAGATAACTTCTGATACTTCCGGGTTGCGTTTTCGAAAGTTCGTCGTTATTATCGGTCGTCTTTTAAGCAACTATTGACACACACATGAAGGCAAAAGCGATATTACTCGCCTCTGTCCTGCTCGTGGGGTGCCAGGCGTCACAGCAGGGCAACGTCCAACAGCACGCACAGAGCCTTTCTGCGGCTAGTCAAGGGGAAGCAAGTAAGTTCGCTAGTCAGGCACGTTGGATGGACGATGGGACATTCGACATGCAGAATCAGGACTTGTGGGCTTACATTGGCGACGAGCTAAAGATGGGAATTCCGGATAATACCCGGGTTCGCGAACAGAAACAGAAGTACTTACGAAATAAGAGCTATCTCCACGATGTAACTTTACGGGCAGAGCCGTATATGTACTGGATAGCCGGGCAAGTTAAGAAACGTAACATGCCGATGGAACTGGTATTACTACCCATAGTGGAGAGCGCTTTTGACCCGCACGCAACGTCTGGTGCCAATGCCGCAGGTATTTGGCAGATCATTCCGAGCACAGGGCGAAATTACGGTCTGAAACAGACCCGCAGTTATGACGCGCGTCGTGACGTCGTTGCTTCCACAACGGCAGCACTGGATATGATGCAGCGTCTGAACAAAATGTTCGACGGCGACTGGTTATTAACCGTGGCGGCGTATAACAGCGGTGAAGGCCGTGTGATGAAAGCAATGAAAGCGAACAAGGCCCGTGGTAAGCCTACGGACTTCTGGTCTCTCCCATTGCCTCAGGAAACTAAGGTCTACGTACCGAAGATGCTGGCTTTGAGCGACATTCTCAAAAACAGCAAACGCTATGGCGTTCGTCTGCCTACGACTGACGAAAGCCGAGCACTGGCGCGTGTTCGCCTCGATAGCCCCGTTGAGATCTCTCAGCTCGCTGACATGGCAGGTATGCCGGTCAATAAGCTTAAGACCTTCAATGCTGGCGTGAAAGGCTCAACGCTTGGTGCAAGCGGTCCTAAGTACGTGATGGTGCCACAGAAGCATGCAGACCAGCTGCGTGAATCCCTGGCCTCCGGTGAAATTGCCGACCTCCAGCCAACGCTGGTCGCCGATAATACGCCGATGTCCAGCCGTAGCTATAAGGTTCGCTCAGGTGACACGCTGTCGGGCATTGCATCGCGCTTAGGCGTAACGGCAAAAGATCTGCAGCAGTGGAACAACCTGCGTGGCAGCAGCCTGAAAGTAGGGCAAAGCTTAACGGTGGGTGCAGGCAGCAGCGCTGCGCGTCTTGCCGATAACAGCAGCATTACGTATCGCGTACGTAAAGGCGACTCGCTGTCGAGCATTGCAAAGCGTCACGGCGTCAACATCAAAGATGTGATGCGCTGGAATAACGACGCAGGCAATTTGCAGCCGGGCGATCAGCTTACGCTGTATGTAAAAAACAGCGACCGTCCTGACTCCTGACAGGCAAACAATAAAAAAGGCACCGTCTTCCCCGGTGCCTTTTTTTATGTCTCTTGCCCTATCTGCTCGGGCTAAATTCTACAATCAACGGATTATGGTCCGATGCGCGGGTCACCAGCACAGAAGCCTCTGTCACATTCAACCCTCGGTAAAAGACAAAATCGAGCGGGCGTCCAAACGCGCGACGGCGCTGATCATCATCGAAATACACCGGGCGTAGCGACATATCACGTGCAAATCGATACAGCGCATTCATGCGTGGGCGGCTCCAGGCGTTAAAATCACCGGCCATAATCACCGGGCCGTTATGCAACGCAATTTGCTCGCCAATGGGCATCAGCTGCTTGCTGTAAACATCGACGCCAAGGCTAAAGTTCACGGCATGGATGTTCACGACCATCAGCAGGCGTGAGTCGGGAAGTGGGTAAACGGTTACTAACGCTGATTTCGCCAGCCGCAGAATAGGCTCACGTTCGCGCAGCGGGCAGCAGTAAACGGGCTGAGCGGCAGACAGCGTCATGACGCCAGAAGGATGATGAGGCAGTGCGAACGCCGGGACCTGATCGGCCGCCAGATAGTTAGTGGTTGCAAACTTCACTAGCTCAGGCGTTGTTTGCGCCTCCTGAAGTAACACCAGATGCGCATCTTTGCCGTACTTATTCAGCACCGACAGCCATTCTGCACGCTGCTGTTTAAAGATATTCCACACCAGGATGCGAATATTCTCTTCAGTGCTTAACGGCTTACCCACCGATAACGCCTCGCTCAGCCCGGAATACGCCCCCGGCGGCGGTAGGATCCGCTCCGCGGGTTGTCCGGCGATGTAGCGCATGGCGTAGGTATTTTTTCGCACTTTCTTTTATAACCTCAATAACCAAAGAACCCACCTGATTCCAGGAGGGTCCCTCAGTTATAGGGGCTTTTGCCCGCGGTTTCAACGCTATTTGTGATAAAGCCAGGTGAACTTATGTAAGCCTGCGCTTACTGAGATAATCCTAGCCTAGCGCCACGCGGACGGGTTTATCCAGACGGCCGCTCAGGGCGGTCAGCAGCAGCGCCACCACCACAATCAATGCGCCAATCCACGGAGTCTGTGCGAGGCCATAATGTTCAACGGTTTGCCCGCCGACGACAGACCCCAGCGCAATACCGACGTTGAAGGCGGCAATATTCAGACCAGAAGCAACGTCAACGGCAGCAGGCGTGTACTCTTCCGCTTTTTGCACGACGTAGACCTGCAGTCCAGGCACGTTGCCAAAGGCAAAGACGCCCATCACCAGCACCGTTGCCAGTGCTGCATACTGAATAGAGGCGGTGAACTGGAATACAATCAGCAGTGCGGCCAATGCAGCAAAGATAAATTTCAGCGCCGGCACCGCACCGTGTTTATCGGCCAGTTTTCCCCCCCAGATGTTGCCCACGGCAACCGCGACACCGTAGCCTAGCAGGATCCAGCTCACCGCGTTTGGCGTAAAGCCTGCGAGGTTTTGCATCATCGGTGCCAGGAAAGTAAAGGCGGTAAAGACGCCACCGTAGCCCAGTGCGGTGATCGCATAGATCATCAGCAAACGCGGGTGAGTCAGCACTTTCATCTGGTCGGCTAAGCTGGCAGGCGCGCGGCTTGGGATATTCCGCGGAACCAGCACGGCGCTAGCGATCAGTGCAATCACGCCCAGCATAGAAACGGCAAGGAAGGTCTCGCGCCAGCCAAAATGCTGGCCAATAAAGGTGCCCAGCGGAACGCCTGTCACCAATGCAACGGTCAACCCGCCGAACATTATTGCAATTGCCGAGGCCGCTTTCTCTTTCGGTACCAGACTGGTAGCTATCGTTGAGCCGATGGAGAAGAACACACCATGAGCAAGCCCGGTCAGCAGGCGTGCAACCACCAGTGTGGCGTATCCCGGCGCCTGCCAGGCCAGCAGGTTACCAACGGTAAACAGTACCATTAACGCCAGCAGCAGCTGTTTGCGCGGCAGTTTGCCGGTCAAAGCGGTGAGCACCGGCGCCCCGATAGCAACGCCCAGCGCATAAATTGAAACTAGCATCCCGGCGGAAGGCAACGAGATAGCCAGCTGTTCGGCGATCGTCGGGACCAGGCCGACAATCACAAATTCGGTTGTGCCAATTGCAAAGGCACTGATCGTTAAGGCAAGTAGCGCCAGCGGCATAATTAACTCCACATCATCAGTATTAAGATGACACGTAGTATGCCGTGGTGTTTAAATAACAAAAATATCCAAAATCTCAATAGAATTTTGCTTCAGGTGCAACAATGAGAGCCACATCAGAAGAGATCGCCATTTTTGTCGCCGTCGTGGAAAGCGGTAGCTTCAGCCGGGCAGCCGAGCAATTGGGCCAGGCTAACTCGGCGGTAAGCCGCGCGGTTAAAAAGCTGGAATCCAAGCTTGGCGTAAGCCTGCTCAACCGTACGACGCGCCAGCTTAGCCTGACCGAAGAGGGAGAGCGCTATTTCCGCCGTATGCAGGTGGTACTACAGGAAATGGCCGCCGCCGAGACGGAGCTGCTGGATACGCGTAATACGCCACGCGGGCTGCTGCGCGTCGACGCCGCCACACCGGTGATGCTACATTTGCTGATGCCGCTGGTTCAGCCCTTCCGTGAACGGTACCCGGAGGTGACGCTGTCGCTGGTCTCTTCAGAGACATTTATCAATCTGATTGAGCGCAAGGTCGATGTTGCCATTCGCGCTGGCACATTGAGTGACTCCAGTCTGCGCGCGCGTCCGCTGTTTAGCAGCTATCGAAAAATCGTCGCCTCGCCGGAGTACATTGCCCGTCATGGCAAGCCTGAGAGCGTCATCGATCTGAAGGAACACCTGTGTCTGGGATTCACCGAGCCCTCTTCTCTTAACACGTGGCCGGTCTACTGCTGTGACGGTCAGTTTATGGAGATTAGCTGCGGCATTTCATCCAATAGCGGTGAAACCATCAAGCAGCTGTGCCTGCACGGTAACGGTATTGCCTGCCTGTCGGACTTTATGGTGGATAAGGAGATTGCCAGAGGGGAGTTTGTTGAGCTGCTGGCCGATAAGCGTCTACCCGTTGAGATGCCCTTTAGCGCGGTCTACTACAGTGACCGGGCGGTGAGCACACGAATTCGGGCATTTATTGATTTTCTTAGCGAATATGTCAAAAAATAGCCCAGACGCGTAGTTCGTCCGGGCTTATCGAGGGTCGTTTGAGGGTTAAGGCAGAAGCAGGATCAATCCCACTGTGGTGCCAGGCCTTCTGGGCTGACCAGACGGTCATTGCACTCCAGTGCGGCAATCGCCAGTTTATCTTCAGCATCGAGCGTTAAGGTCAGCGCCAACAGGTTGCTGGCCAGGTTTTCGCGCTTGGTTGATGATGGAATCACCGCGTACCCTTCTCCAATAGCCCAGGAGAGGATCACCTGCGCTGGCGTGGCGTGATGTTTCGCAGCAATCGCGGCAATCGTTTCATCTTTCAGCGCCTTACCATAAGCCAGCGTCATGTAGGACGTAATGTGGATACCGTGCTCAGCGGCCCAGTCCACCACTTTACGATTCTGTAGGAAAGGTGACAGCTCAATCTGGTTCGTCGCAATGTTGTCTGCGCCTACGGCGGCAATTGCGCGTTCCATCAGCGGAATGGTGAAGTTAGAGATACCAATCTGGCGAGTCAGACCCAGCGTCCTGGCTTCCAGCAGCGCAGCCATAAACTCTTCAACCGCAACCGTGTCATTCGGCGACGGCCAGTGGATCAGCGTCAGATCGACATAGTCAGTTCGTAGTTTTTGCAGGCTCTCTTGCAGGCTGGTAATCAGCTTGTCTTTACCGAGGTTCTCGGTCCAGATTTTAGTGGTAATAAACAGCTCGCTGCGCGCTACGCCGCTTTCAGCAATCGCCTGACCAATAGCCGCTTCATTATCATAAATTTGTGCGGTATCGATCGCGCGATAGCCCAGCTCCAGCGCCGTTTTTACGGATGCGATAACAACGTCATCTTTCAGGCGGAAAGTGCCGAGGCCCAATGCAGGGATTGTCATGATCTTCCTCTTTATTTATCAGTATGGGTTAGTTGAAACCAGTATGACGAACGAGAGGATTGAGAAAAAGGGCGAGAAATGCAGAGGATTTTTGCTAAAACAGCAATAATTGAATGCAAGACAAAGAAAAAAGCCCTGAGCAAATGCTCAGGGCTCTTAATAAGTGGCGGAACGGACGGGACTCGAACCCGCGACCCCCTGCGTGACAGGCAGGTATTCTAACCGACTGAACTACCGCTCCACCGAATTTCTTTGTCACTACCCGGATTATTCATCCCGGTTTACTGCAATTTGATGCCTGGCAGTTCCCTACTCTCGCATGGGGAGACCCCACACTACCATCGGCGCTACGGCGTTTCACTTCTGAGTTCGGCATGGGGTCAGGTGGGACCACCGCGCTACGGCCGCCAGGCAAATTCTGTTATCAGACCGCTTTGTGCGTTCTGATGTAATCTGTAATCAATGCTGAAAATCGTCTCTTCGCCAAAACATCTTCGGCGTTGTAAGGTTAAGCCTCACGGTTCATTAGTACTGGTTAGCTCAACGTATCGCTACGCTTACACACCCAGCCTATCAACGTCATCGTCTTTAACGTTCCTTCAGGACTCTCAAGGAGTCAGGGAGAACTCATCTCGGGGCAAGTTTCGTGCTTAGATGCTTTCAGCACTTATCTCTTCCGCATTTAGCTACCGGGCAATGCCATTGGCATGACAACCCGAACACCAGTGATGCGTCCACTCCGGTCCTCTCGTACTAGGAGCAGCCCCCCTCAATTCTCCAGCGCCCACGGCAGATAGGGACCGAACTGTCTCACGACGTTCTAAACCCAGCTCGCGTACCACTTTAAATGGCGAACAGCCATACCCTTGGGACCTACTTCAGCCCCAGGATGTGATGAGCCGACATCGAGGTGCCAAACACCGCCGTCGATATGAACTCTTGGGCGGTATCAGCCTGTTATCCCCGGAGTACCTTTTATCCGTTGAGCGATGGCCCTTCCATTCAGAACCACCGGATCACTAAGACCTGCTTTCGCACCTGCTCGAGCCGTCACTCTCGCAGTCAAGCTAGCTTATGCCTTTGCACTAACCTCCTGATGTCCGACCAGGATTAGCTAACCTTCGTGCTCCTCCGTTACTCTTTAGGAGGAGACCGCCCCAGTCAAACTACCCACCAGACACTGTCCGCAACCCGGATTACGGGTCTACGTTAGAACACCAGCCATTAAAGGGTGGTATTTCAAGGTTGGCTCCATGCGAACTGGCGTCCACACTTCAAAGCCTCCCACCTATCCTACACATCAAGGACCAGTGTTCAGTGTCAAGCTATAGTAAAGGTTCACGGGGTCTTTCCGTCTTGCCGCGGGTACACTGCATCTTCACAGCGAGTTCAATTTCACTGAGTCTCGGGTGGAGACAGCCTGGCCATCATTACGCCATTCGTGCAGGTCGGAACTTACCCGACAAGGAATTTCGCTACCTTAGGACCGTTATAGTTACGGCCGCCGTTTACCGGGGCTTCGATCAAGAGCTTCGCGTTGCCGCTAACCCCATCAATTAACCTTCCGGCACCGGGCAGGCGTCACACCGTATACGTCCACTTTCGTGTTTGCACAGTGCTGTGTTTTTAATAAACAGTTGCAGCCAGCTGGTATCTTCGACTGATTTCAGCTCCATGGGTAAACCACTTCACCTACATATCAGCGTGCCTTCTCCCGAAGTTACGGCACCATTTTGCCTAGTTCCTTCACCCGAGTTCTCTCAAGCGCCTTGGTATTCTCTACCTGACCACCTGTGTCGGTTTGGGGTACGATTTGATGTTACCTGATGCTTAGAGGCTTTTCCTGGAAGCAGGGCATTTGTTACTTCAGTACCGTAGTACCTCGTCATCACACCTCAGCGTTAAAAGAAGTCCGGATTTACCTAAACTTCCCGCCTACATGCTTAAACCGGGACAACCGTCGCCCGGCTAACATAGCCTTCTCCGTCCCCCCTTCGCAGTAACACCAAGTACAGGAATATTAACCTGTTTCCCATCGACTACGCCTTTCGGCCTCGCCTTAGGGGTCGACTCACCCTGCCCCGATTAACGTTGGACAGGAACCCTTGGTCTTCCGGCGTGCGGGTTTTTCACCCGCATTATCGTTACTTATGTCAGCATTCGCACTTCTGATACCTCCAGCACCCCTCACAGGACACCTTCAACGGCTTACAGAACGCTCCCCTACCCAACAACACATAGTGTCGCTGCCGCAGCTTCGGTGCACAGTTTAGCCCCGTTACATCTTCCGCGCAGGCCGACTCGACCAGTGAGCTATTACGCTTTCTTTAAATGATGGCTGCTTCTAAGCCAACATCCTGGCTGTCTGAGCCTTCCCACATCGTTTCCCACTTAACTGTGACTTTGGGACCTTAGCTGGCGGTCTGGGTTGTTTCCCTCTTCACGACGGACGTTAGCACCCGCCGTGTGTCTCCCGTGATAACATTCTTCGGTATTCGCAGTTTGCATCGGGTTGGTAAGTCGGGATGACCCCCTAGCCGAAACAGTGCTCTACCCCCGAAGATGAATTCACGAGGCGCTACCTAAATAGCTTTCGGGGAGAACCAGCTATCTCCCGGTTTGATTGGCCTTTCACCCCCAGCCACAAGTCATCCGCTAATTTTTCAACATTAGTCGGTTCGGTCCTCCAGTTAGTGTTACCCAACCTTCAACCTGCCCATGGCTAGATCACCGGGTTTCGGGTCTATACCCTGCAACTTAACGCCCAGTTAAGACTCGGTTTCCCTTCGGCTCCCCTATACGGTTAACCTTGCTACAGAATATAAGTCGCTGACCCATTATACAAAAGGTACGCAGTCACCCCATAAAGAGGCTCCCACTGCTTGTACGTACACGGTTTCAGGTTCTTTTTCACTCCCCTCGCCGGGGTTCTTTTCGCCTTTCCCTCACGGTACTGGTTCACTATCGGTCAGTCAGGAGTATTTAGCCTTGGAGGATGGTCCCCCCATATTCAGACAGGATACCACGTGTCCCGCCCTACTCTTCGAGTTCACAACCTGTGCATTTTGGTGTACGGGACTATCACCCTGTACCGTCGGACTTTCCAGACCGTTCCACTAACACACAAGCTGATTCAGACTCTGGGCTGCTCCCCGTTCGCTCGCCGCTACTGGGGGAATCTCGGTTGATTTCTTTTCCTCGGGGTACTTAGATGTTTCAGTTCCCCCGGTTCGCTTCATTACGCTATGTATTCACGTAATGATAGTGTGTCGAAACACACTGGGTTTCCCCATTCGGAAATCGCCGGTTATAACGGTTCATATCACCTTACCGACGCTTATCGCAGATTAGCACGTCCTTCATCGCCTCTGACTGCCAGGGCATCCACCGTGTACGCTTAGTCGCTTAACCTCACAACCCGAAGATGTTTCGTAAAACACCACCGTGTTGCGAAAATTTGAGAGACTCGAACACACCGCTTATCTGTTCTTATTACGGAGAACAGACACAGTGTGTCGTTTCAATTTTCAGCTTGATCCAGATTTTTAAAGAGCAAAACTTCGCAGTGAACCTTTCAGGTACACTCTGAAGTTTTCTTGTATTGTTGCAGTAAAGATGGTGGAGCTATGCGGGATCGAACCGCAGACCTCCTGCGTGCAAAGCAGGCGCTCTCCCAGCTGAGCTATAGCCCCATCGTTTATGAATCTCCCTCAAATTCGCGGGACGAATTTGGTAGGCCTGAGTGGACTTGAACCACCGACCTCACCCTTATCAGGGGTGCGCTCTAACCACCTGAGCTACAAGCCTGCAGAGATTCTTTACTGCTATTTTTCATCAGACAATCTGTGTGAGCACTTCAAAGAACGCTTCTTTAAGGTAAGGAGGTGATCCAACCGCAGGTTCCCCTACGGTTACCTTGTTACGACTTCACCCCAGTCATGAATCACAAAGTGGTAAGCGCCCTCCCGAAGGTTAAGCTACCTACTTCTTTTGCAACCCACTCCCATGGTGTGACGGGCGGTGTGTACAAGGCCCGGGAACGTATTCACCGTAGCATTCTGATCTACGATTACTAGCGATTCCGACTTCATGGAGTCGAGTTGCAGACTCCAATCCGGACTACGACATACTTTATGAGGTCCGCTTGCTCTCGCGAGATCGCTTCTCTTTGTATATGCCATTGTAGCACGTGTGTAGCCCTACTCGTAAGGGCCATGATGACTTGACGTCATCCCCACCTTCCTCCAGTTTATCACTGGCAGTCTCCTTTGAGTTCCCGGCCGAACCGCTGGCAACAAAGGATAAGGGTTGCGCTCGTTGCGGGACTTAACCCAACATTTCACAACACGAGCTGACGACAGCCATGCAGCACCTGTCTCAGAGTTCCCGAAGGCACCAAAGCATCTCTGCTAAGTTCTCTGGATGTCAAGAGTAGGTAAGGTTCTTCGCGTTGCATCGAATTAAACCACATGCTCCACCGCTTGTGCGGGCCCCCGTCAATTCATTTGAGTTTTAACCTTGCGGCCGTACTCCCCAGGCGGTCTATTTAACGCGTTAGCTCCGGAAGCCACTCCTCAAGGGAACAACCTCCAAATAGACATCGTTTACGGCGTGGACTACCAGGGTATCTAATCCTGTTTGCTCCCCACGCTTTCGCACCTGAGCGTCAGTCTTCGTCCAGGGGGCCGCCTTCGCCACCGGTATTCCTCCAGATCTCTACGCATTTCACCGCTACACCTGGAATTCTACCCCCCTCTACGAGACTCAAGCTTGCCAGTTTCAAATGCAGTTCCCAGGTTGAGCCCGGGGATTTCACATCTGACTTAACAAACCGCCTGCGTGCGCTTTACGCCCAGTAATTCCGATTAACGCTTGCACCCTCCGTATTACCGCGGCTGCTGGCACGGAGTTAGCCGGTGCTTCTTCTGCGAGTAACGTCAATCACTAAGGTTATTAACCTTAATGCCTTCCTCCTCGCTGAAAGTACTTTACAACCCGAAGGCCTTCTTCATACACGCGGCATGGCTGCATCAGGCTTGCGCCCATTGTGCAATATTCCCCACTGCTGCCTCCCGTAGGAGTCTGGACCGTGTCTCAGTTCCAGTGTGGCTGGTCATCCTCTCAGACCAGCTAGGGATCGTCGCCTAGGTGAGCCGTTACCCCACCTACTAGCTAATCCCATCTGGGCACATCCGATGGTGTGAGGCCCGAAGGTCCCCCACTTTGGTCTTGCGACGTTATGCGGTATTAGCTACCGTTTCCAGTAGTTATCCCCCTCCATCGGGCAGTTTCCCAGACATTACTCACCCGTCCGCCACTCGTCACCCAAGAGCAAGCTCTCTGTGCTACCGTTCGACTTGCATGTGTTAGGCCTGCCGCCAGCGTTCAATCTGAGCCATGATCAAACTCTTCAATTTAAGTTTGATGCTCGTGAATTAAACTTCGTAATGAATTACGTGTTCACTCAGAGACTGGGATTCATTTTTCGTCTTGCGACGTTAAGAATCCGTATCTTCGAGTGCCCACACAGATTGTCTGATAAATTGTTAAAGAGCAGTGCAACACGGCTTTCGCTCACTGTTGCGAGGTGGCGTATATTACGCTTTCCTCTTTCAGAGTCAAGCGTTTAATTTCGCTTTTCTCTGCCGAGATTCTCAGGAGAACCTCGCTGACCCGGCGGCTTGTAATCCGTTGTTCCGTGTCAGTGGAGGCGCATTATAGGGAGTTTATTCTGGCTGACAAGAGGGAAAATGCATTTTTCTTTCAACCGCTCACCTTTTCACCTTTTTGTCGATTATTTCCGCTTTTTGATGGCTGCAGGCAGGTCCGCCAGACTATTAATCACCCAATCTGCGGCTTTTTCGGCGTCTTCGGTGACCGGCTTACCGGTGCGCACCAATACTTTCGTGCCTACGCCCGCCGCAGCGGCTGCCTGCATATCTTCAACTTTATCGCCAACCATATAAGAAGAAGCCATATCAATGTGCAGATAGTCCTGTGCCGACTTCAGCATACCCGGATGCGGTTTACGGCAATCACACACCTGACGATACTCTTCTACTGTTCCCTGCGGATGATGCGGGCAATAATAGATACCGTCCAGATCGACACCGCGGTCGGCAAGCGACCAGTCCATCCATTCCGTCAGCGTTTCAAACTGCGCTTCGGTAAATTTCCCGCGAGCAATACCCGACTGGTTGGTCACCAGAACCAGGGCGTAGCCCATCTCTTTTAATTCACGCATCGCGTCAATGACGCCATCAATAAACTCAAACGCATCTATTTCATGAACGTAGCCATGATCGACATTAATCGTGCCATCACGATCGAGAAAAATAGCGGGTACGGACTTTGCCACCGTGTTGCTCCTGAATAAGGCATGTGTGCTTAGTATCGCATGTTTCGACAGGCAAGAAAGCGTCGATCGCATAAATCAGATTGATTTAGACATCTAGATGCCTTAACATCCGTTTTGTTGACGGTCATCGCCCGTCCAGGGCAGAACAAAATGCCGCGGATAACTCCTAACCGATAATAAATAATCTAATGATTAAACTTTCGAATATCACCAAAGTGTTCCAGCAGGGCCACCGCACTATTCAGGCGCTAAACAACGTTAGCCTGCACGTGCCTGCGGGACAAATTTATGGCGTCATTGGCGCATCCGGTGCCGGTAAAAGTACGCTGATTCGCTGCGTTAACCTGCTCGAACGTCCTACTGATGGCAGCGTGCAGGTTGACGGCCAGGAACTGACGGCGCTGTCCGAATCGGCGCTGACAAAAGCTCGTCGCCAGATTGGCATGATTTTCCAGCACTTTAACCTGCTCTCTTCACGCACGGTATTTGGCAACGTTGCGCTGCCGCTCGAGCTCGACAACACCCCTAAAGATGAAGTGAAGCGTCGCGTCACTGAGCTGCTGGACCTCGTTGGTCTGAGCGATAAGCACGATAGCTACCCGGCAAACCTGTCCGGTGGCCAGAAGCAGCGCGTGGCGATTGCCCGTGCGTTAGCCAGTAACCCGAAAGTGCTGCTGTGCGATGAAGCCACCAGCGCGCTGGATCCGGCGACCACTCGCGCCATCCTCGAACTGCTGAAAGACATTAACCGCCGCCTGGGTCTGACGATTCTGCTCATCACTCATGAAATGGACGTGGTGAAGCGCATCTGTGACTGCGTGGCAGTCATCAGCAACGGCGAGCTTATCGAGCAGGATACGGTGAGCGAAGTCTTTTCTCATCCGAAAACGCCGCTGGCGCAGCAGTTTATTCAGTCCACGCTGCACCTCGATATTCCGGAAGATTATCAGGCGCGTCTTAAGGCGGAACCGTTCACCGACAGCGTACCGATGCTGCGGATGGAGTTTACCGGCCATTCGGTCGACGCTCCGCTGCTGTCGGAAACCGCACGCCGCTTTAACGTAAACAACAACATTATTAGCGCGCAGATGGATTACGCGGGCGGCGTGAAGTTCGGCATTATGCTGACTGAAATGCACGGCGCGCCAGAAGATACGCAGGCAGCCATCGCCTGGCTGCAGCAACACCATGTAAAAGTAGAGGTATTGGGTTATGTCTGAGGCCATGATGTGGTTACTGGCGCGCGGCGTCTGGGAAACGCTGGCCATGACGTTTGTGTCGGGCTTTTTCGGCTTTGTGATTGGTCTGCCGGTCGGCGTGCTTCTTTATACCACGCGTCCAGGGCAAATCATTGAGAATGGCAAGCTCTACCGCGTCCTCTCTGCGCTGGTGAATATCTTCCGTTCTATTCCGTTTATTATCCTGTTGGTATGGATGATCCCGTTTACCCGCGTGATCGTGGGCACATCCATCGGTCTGCAGGCGGCAATTGTCCCTCTGACGGTCGGCGCTGCGCCGTTTATCGCCCGCATGGTCGAGAACGCCCTGCTGGAAATCCCCACCGGGCTGATTGAAGCCTCCCGCGCAATGGGCGCGACGCCGATGCAGATCGTGCGTAAAGTCCTGCTGCCGGAAGCGCTGCCGGGCCTGGTGAACGCGGCAACCATTACCCTGATTACCCTGGTCGGCTACTCAGCGATGGGCGGTGCCGTTGGTGCCGGCGGTCTGGGGCAGATTGGCTATCAGTACGGCTACATTGGCTATAATGCGGTCGTAATGAATACAGTTCTGGTATTGCTGGTCGTTCTGGTTTATTTAATTCAACTATCTGGCGATCGTATCGTCCGGGCAGTCACTCATAAATAGCGTTACACACAACACAACTTAAAAGTTTAAGGAAATAAGCATGGCGTTCAATTTTAAAACCTTTGCGGCAGTTGGAGCCCTGATTGGTTCTCTGGCACTTGTTGGTTGCGGCCAGGACGAGAAAGATCCAAACCATATTAAAGTCGGCGTGATCGTCGGTGCGGAACAGCAGGTTGCTGAAGTCGCACAGAAAGTCGCGAAAGAAAAATACGGCCTGGACGTTGAACTGGTGACCTTCAACGACTACGTGCTGCCGAACGAAGCGCTGAGCAAAGGCGATATTGACGCCAACGCCTTCCAGCATAAACCGTACCTCGATCAGCAGATCAAAGACCGTGGCTACAAGCTGGTTTCCGTGGGTAACACCTTCGTGTATCCGATTGCTGGCTACTCTAAAAAAATCAAATCCCTGGACGAGCTGCAGCCGGGCTCCCAGATTGCAGTGCCTAACGACCCGACTAACCTCGGCCGTTCCCTGCTGCTGCTGCAAAAAGAAGGTCTGATCAAACTGAAAGACGGCGTTGGCCTGCTGCCGACCTCTCTGGACATCGTAGAGAACCCGAAAAACCTGAAGATTGTTGAACTGGAAGCGCCGCAGCTGCCGCGTTCCCTGGACGATGCGCAGATTGCGCTGGCCGTCATCAACACCACCTACGCTAGCCAGATCAACCTGACCCCGGCAAAAGACGGTATTTTCGTTGAAGGTAAAGACTCTCCGTACGTCAACATGATCGTGACTCGCGAAGACAACAAAGACGCGGAAAACGTGAAGAAATTCGTTCAGGCTTACCAGTCTGACGAAGTGTACGAGGCGGCGAACAAAATCTTTAACGGCGGTGCGGTTAAAGGCTGGTAATCGCCTTCCCCCTCCGCAGTATCTTTCAAGACGGGCGCATGCCCGTCTTGTCATTTATGCAAGCACCTGATTCAATAGCCCCCTGGTCTACCCTTTATAGAGGAATTACTATGCGTGCTTTACCGGTCTGTTTATTAGCACTCCTGTTAGGTGGCTGCTCCATGCTAAACAGATCTCCTGTTGAACCCGTTCAAAGCACAGCGACCCCCGTCAAAACGGAGACCGCGAAACCCAAAGCGCCGCGCGCGACGCCGGTACGCATTATTACCAACGCCGAGGATCTGGTCGGTAAACCGTTCCGCGACTTAGGCGAAGTGTCCGGTGACTCTTGCCAGGCAACTAACCAGGATTCACCGCCGAACATCCCAACGGCGCGCAAGCGTATGCAGATCAATGCCTCTAAAATGAAGGCAAACGCGGTACTGCTGCACAGCTGCGAAGTGACCAGCGGTGCTCCGGGCTGCTATCGTCAGGCGGTTTGCATCGGGTCGGCCCTCAACGTTAGCGCGAAATGAGCCACTTCTCCTTCGAGCAAATAGGCGTTATCCGCTCTCCTTATAAAGAGAAGTTTGCCGTGCCGCGTCAACCGGGCCTGGTCAAAAGCTGTAGCGGCGAGCTGCACCTGCTTGCCCCTTACAACCAGGCCGATGCCGTACGCGGCCTGGAAGACTTCAGTCACCTGTGGGTGCTGTTTGTCTTTCATCAAACGATGGAAGGCGGCTGGCGCCCGACGGTGCGTCCTCCCCGTCTCGGCGGCAACGCACGAATGGGCGTGTTTGCAACCCGCTCCACCTTCCGTCCCAACCCCATCGGGATGTCGCTGGTCGAACTGCGGGGCATTCGCTGCCATAAAGAGCATGTGATTCTCGAACTGGGCGGGCTGGATCTCGTCGACGGTACGCCGGTCGTTGATATCAAACCGTATCTGCCGTTTGCCGAGGCGCTACCCGACGCGCGTGCCAGCTATGCACAGGATGCGCCTCAGGCCGGCGTAAACGTCAGCTTCAGCGAAGACATTACCCAGCAGTTGCTCGGGCTGGAAACGCGCTACCCGCGCCTTCGCCAGTTTATTGCCGAAGTGCTGGCGCAGGACCCGCGTCCTGCCTATCGTAAAAATGAGGAAGAAGGCAAAACCTACGCCGTCTGGCTGCTGGACTTTAACGTCCGCTGGCGCGTCACGCCGTCAGGATTTGAGGTCTTTGCGCTGGAAGCCCGCTAATTTGCGTCGCGTACTCTTTTGACATCCCTTTCTCGCTGGTAAACTAAACCACTTTTGTTTTGTACCAGGCTCATCTGGAGCCTGTTCTGTCGTCCAACTGGAACCGTAACAACATGCGTACTAGCCAATACCTGCTCTCCACTCTGAAGGAGACGCCTGCCGACGCCGAAGTCATCAGCCACCAGCTGATGCTGCGCGCCGGGATGATCCGCAAGCTGGCCTCCGGGTTATATACCTGGCTGCCGACCGGCGTGCGCGTCCTGAAAAAAGTCGAAAACATCGTGCGTGAAGAGATGAACAACGCCGGTGCGATCGAGGTGTTAATGCCGGTGGTTCAGCCTTCCGAACTGTGGGAAGAGAGCGGCCGTTGGGAACAGTATGGCCCGGAGCTGCTGCGCATTGCTGACCGCGGTGACCGTTCTTTCGTTCTCGGCCCAACGCACGAAGAAGTCATCACCGACCTGATTCGTAACGAGCTGAGCTCTTACAAACAGCTGCCGCTGAACTTCTATCAGATCCAGACTAAATTCCGTGACGAAGTACGCCCGCGCTTTGGCGTGATGCGTTCGCGCGAATTCCTGATGAAAGATGCCTACTCTTTCCATACCTCTCAGGAATCGCTGCAGGAAACCTACGACGCCATGTACGCCGCGTACAGCAAAATCTTCAGCCGTATGGGTCTGGATTTCCGTGCGGTACAGGCTGACACCGGCTCCATCGGCGGCAATGCCTCTCATGAATTCCAGGTGCTGGCGCAGAGCGGCGAAGATGACGTGATCTTCTCTGACTCCTCCGACTACGCGGCCAACATTGAATTTGCCGAAGCGCTTGCACCAAAAGAACCGCGCGCGGCGGCGACCCAGGAAATGAGCCTGGTTGATACGCCAAACGCAAAAACCATCGCCGAGCTGGTTGAGCAGTTCAACCTGCCAATCGAAAAAACCGTGAAAACCCTGCTGGTGAAAGCGGTAGAAGACAGCAAGTTTCCGCTGATTGCCCTGCTGGTTCGCGGCGATCACGAGCTGAACGAAGTCAAAGCGGAAAAACTGCCGCAGGTTGCCAGCCCGCTGACCTTCGCGACCGAAGAAGAAATTCGTGCGCTGGTCAACGCAGGTCCGGGCTCTCTGGGCCCGGTCAATCTGCCGATTCCGGTTATCATCGACCGTACCGTTGCCGCAATGAGCGACTTTGCCGCCGGTGCGAACATCGACGGTAAGCACTACTTTGGCATCAACTGGGATCGCGACGTAGCGACGCCGGAAGTGGCAGACATCCGTAACGTGGTCGCCGGTGACCCGAGCCCGGATGGCAAAGGCACGCTGATGATCAAACGCGGCATCGAAGTCGGTCACATCTTCCAGCTGGGTACCAAGTACTCTGAAGCCATGAAGGCCTCGGTACAGGGCGAAGACGGGCGTAACCAGACGCTGACCATGGGCTGCTACGGTATCGGGGTGACTCGCGTGGTGGCGGCCGCTATTGAGCAGAACTTTGACGATCGCGGCATCGTATGGCCTGACGCCATCGCCCCGTTCCAGGTCGCCATTCTGCCAATGAACATGCACAAATCCTACCGTGTACAAGAGCTGGCGGAGAAACTGTACGCAGAGCTGCGCGCGCACGGAATTGACGTGTTGATGGACGACCGTAAAGAGCGTCCGGGCGTGATGTTCGCCGATATGGAACTGATCGGTATTCCGCACACCATCGTGCTGGGCGACCGTAACCTCGACAACGACGATATCGAATACAAATACCGTCGTAACGGCGAGAAACAGCTGATTAAAACCGGCGACATCGTCGATTATCTGCTGAAAGCGATTAAGGGCTAATCCGCTCGGTGCCCTCCCGAATCAGGCGTTAACGCCTGGTTCGGGCGACAAAAAAAGCCTCGCATTTGCGAGGCTTTTTTATGATAGCTGGCCGGATAAGGCGTTTACGCCGCCATCCGGCAAGCGGAACCAAATTGCCTGATGGCGCTACGCTTATCAGGCCTACAGATACCGTTATTTCACGCTGGTACAGTCTTTACCCGGCGAGAATGTCCCAGCTTTATCGGTCGCTAGCGTTTTGACCATCGCGCCGGTATCCGGGTTGGGCTCAAGGGTAAAGTGCCCCTCCACCACCAGCAGAATCGGCTGGCTGCTGCTGCCCTGCGCCGCGGCATAATCACGTTCCAGCTGGGCATTGTTGGCAACCGCCAGGCGCTGGCCTGTTGCACAGTCGGTGAACGTCGCCGCGTCCGCCATATAGAAGTACATGCCGCGCATCGCTATCGGCGTGGTCGGCAGGCTGGCCTTCGCGGGCTCCAGCGTATAGTTCAGCTTCGATTGGATCGGGTTACCTTGACGGTCAAGCATCTCCAGCTTTTCGCCTTTCACCCGATAGTACGATTTTTCGCCCTGGCTGTCGGTCAGGACCAGCTTGTCGGCAGTACGCGCCCAGGTACCGTAAGAACCAAATGACGACGGTTCGCGGCGCACGCCCTGATAGCGTTCATTCATGACCCAGGTACCGTCCTTCTCGAGGAACAGCGAGGTCTCAATGCCTTCGCAATCAGCGCATGGCAATACGCCGCGCCAGCTCTGCTGCATCGGCGTTAACTCCGCCTGCTGCGTCGGCTTGAGGGCAGTCACTTCCGAATGGTTACACCCGAACAGGCCGAACAGCATTCCCGTCGCCGCAATGGCTAATATCGCTTTTTTCACCCTCAATTCCTTATTGTTATTACATCCACGTCCGGCTTAGTAGCGAACTTTCCCGCGCAAGGACTTCACCGAAGATTTCTGCGCTTTTGAATTCAGCCGCCGCTCTTTTGACGCGCGGGTCGGGCGCGTGGGGCGTCGGCTTTTTTGTTCTGCGGTTAACGTCTGGATCACCGCCACCAGCCTGGCGATCGCTGCTTCGCGATTCATCTCCTGGCTACGGTGCTCCTGCGCCTTAATGATAATCACACCATCAGCAGAAATTAAGTGATGGCTGGCCTCAAGCAAACGCGTTTTGTAATACTCTGGCAGGCTTGAGGCACGGATGTCAAAACGCAGGTGAATAGCCGTTGAGGTCTTATTCACATGCTGTCCGCCCGCGCCCTGCGCCCGGATAGCGGTGATTGTCAGCTCATCCTCCGGAATGCTCACCTGCCGGGAAAGCGTAATCATGCCGTGATTTGCCACGGCGTCAGATGAATTTCCAGATTATTCTGAGCATCAGATAGCCAGATTGCGCCTTCCTGAAGGGTCGCTTGCAGCGTCATCGTACGCTCGGCAAATGCGCTAAGCTTCGCCAGTTGTTCATCGTCGAGATACCAGATACTGAGGTTTTTAAAGCCTGCCATTTTGCTCTGATTCTGCTGCCACCAAATCTCTGCGGCACGACTATTATAGGTGAACAACGCCACCTCTTGCGCCAGGCTACAGGCTTTTTTGATCCGCCGTTCGTCCGGCAGCCCCAGTTCAATCCACAGATCGATGCCCAAATGATCGTTACGCAGCCAGACCTCCGGTTCATCGTCAGAAGAGAGCCCGCGGGTAAACTGCAGCCGTTCATCGGCATACTTAATCCACGCCAGCAGGCGCAGCATCATACGCTCCTGGGTTTCGGACGGGTGGCGCGCGAGGGTTAAGGACGCGTCCAGGAACTGGCTACGGTCGATATCTGCGACGTTGACCACTGCTTTATAAATCGTTGCTTTCAGCGCCATGGCTAAACTCCTGCAAAAAATGGTGGTCATTGTAACGAAATCAACGCCAAAAGGCGCGCCTGCCGCCGCTCATCCCGCTGATATTGCTTAAATGAGTGTGATATAGTCACCTTGCTAAACAGAGATTATCTTCATAGGCTTAATTGAAGCGCTGACAGGAGGGCATGTGGGCAACTATTGTGAGTTGATTCGCCAACGCTACGCCGAAATTGCGAGCGGTGATTTAGGGTATATCCCGGATGCGCTAGGCTGTGTACTGAAAGTTTTGAACGACGTTGCGGCGGATGACGCCGTGTCGGAGTCAGTCAGGGAAAAAGCCGCGTACGCGGCGGCAAACTTACTGGTGAGCGATTATGTCAATGAATGATACTTATCAACCCATCAACTGTGATGACTATGACAACCTTGAGCTTGCCTGCCAGCACCACCTCGTCCTCTCTCTGCAACTGAAAGATGGCGAAGTACTGCAAGCCAAAGCCCACGATCTGCTCTCGCGTAAGAACGTGGAGTATCTGGTCGTCGACAACGCGGGAGAACAGCGCGAACTCCGTCTCGATCGGATTGCCAGCTTCAGCCACCCTCAGATCGGCACCGTGGTTGTCAGCGAGTCATAATAGCGAAACGGGCAGCTCAGCTGCCCGTTTTTTGCCAGCAAAACTGTAGCCCTTCTCCGCCTTCACGCTTCCCATCCAGCGTAACAAACCGCCCCGCAGCCGCAATCAATGTGTCACCATAAAACAGCAGCGGCGTGGTATCGCGCTGCCATGGCGGTACCTCGAGCTCTTGCCAGATTTTTTTCAGCTTGCGCCCGCCGTGACGACCAACAATATGCAGCATTCCGAGGGCTTTAAAGCGAATAGAAACCGGCTCGTCGGCGCGCGGAGGTCGAATCTCGCCCCCCGGGATCAGGCTCACTCGCCCAAGGCCGTCCGGCAAATCCAGCGGCTTATCGGGGCTGACCCAGGCTAACGTCGTTCCACTCTGCCCCTCATGCGCTTGCACCCACCACAGCTGCTGCTGAAAGCGGCGCACCTCAAAGTTCCCCAGACGTAGACGCGGTGCGGCATCTTCACGCGCTAACGCGACCTCCTGCCACAGCCGCGCCAGCATCTCGCGCGACGGCATCGCGGCACCATGGTGGGAAAGCCAGCGCCGCAGTAATGCCGCACGCTTTGGCCCGCTCATGTCGTATAGCGGATTAATCGCCAGCGCGCCCGTTTCTGAAAGCAGGTGAGCAAGCTCGTCGGCCAACAGTTCATCCAGCAGTTGCTCCTGCTCACCGCACAGCGCCGCACTCCGCGCCGCCGCGTCGGCAAAGTGCGGCCAGCGGGCATTCAGCAGCGGTAAAACGCGCAGACGCAGGAAGTTCCGATCGTAGGCATCATCCTGATTGCTCTCGTCCTCAATCCAACACAGCCCGTGCTGCTGCGCCCAGCCTAGCAGCGCAGCGCGGCTTTCATTCAGCAAAGGACGAATAAGTTGAGTACCGGCAAAGGCCGCGCGCCGCGGCATGGCCGACAGCCCGGCAGGCCCGCTGCCGCGCTTAAGCGCCAGCAGCAGCGTTTCACTCTGATCGTCCAGATGCTGCGCCGTCAGCAACACTTCTCCGGGCCGCAATGCCTCACGAAACGCCCGGTAGCGTGCCTCTCTGGCTTCGGCCTCGAGCCCTGCCCCTTGCCCGGTCAGCGTGACGCGGGTAACCGCCAGAGGCACCTGCCACTCGTCGCACACCCGTTGACAGTGTGCGACCCAGCTATCGGCGTGCGGGCTGATGCCGTGGTGAATATGAATGGCGCGCAGGGTAACGCCTGGGTTCTGTCGTTGCCAGCACACCAACTGATGTAACAAAACCGTTGAGTCCAGCCCGCCGCTAAATGCCACCAGAAACTGGCGATGGGGGGAAAGCTGCTGTTCGAGAGAAGATGGCGTCATCGTTATCGTGTCGTGAAAAGTCTCGCCCGGCACGTTACCGGGCCGGACGGTCGCTGGCAAGCCTTACTGCTGGTAGAGTTCCAGCGGCAGGCCGTCAGGATCGGTGAAAAAGGTAAAGCGCTTACCGGTGTACGGATCGACGCGAATCGCCTCACAGGCAACCCCGTGCGCCTCCAGATGCGCCACCGAAGCGTCGATATCCGCAACGCTAAAGGCCAGATGGCGCAGCCCGCAGGCCTCCGGGCGGCTGGGCCGCGCGGGCGGGAACGGGAAAGAAAACAGCTCAATCACGTACTGGCCGTTTAGCGCGAGATCACCCTTCCACGAATCGCGCGCTTCTCGATACACCTCGCTTTGCAGGGTAAAGCCGAGAATATTGCAGTAGAAAGCCTTACTTTTCGCGTAGTCGGTGCCAATAATCGCAATGTGATGAATCTGTTTTAGTCCCAGCATCCTGTCTCTCCGTTAACCGTTTCTCAGCACGTTACCCGCGCCGGGCGTTATCGCGCAAGCCCCTGACTCTCTTTTAGGACTCTCACCCGGTAGACCCCGTTTTCATCGCGTTTTGCTCCGTGGATATCGGTTTCAAAGCCCGGATAATGTCGCCCGATCGAACAGAGCATCAGCAGGAAATCGAGCACCGATCGGCTCTGTTCGGTGATCATCTCACCCGGCATCAGCAACGGCACGCCCGGCGGGTACGGCAGGATCATATTGGCCGAGATACGCCCCACCAGATCTTCCAGCGCAACGGTTTCGACGTCGCCTTTGATTTGCCGCTGCCACGCGCGGTGCGGCGTGAGCTTCATTTCCGGCAGCACGTCAAAGGCGCGCAGCATCAGGCGCGGCAGGTCGTGCTGACGAATCAGACGGTGGATCCCCTGAGCCAGATCCTGAATACGCATATTGCGATAAAAATCAGGATCTTCAGCATAAAGATCCGGCAGCATATTCTTCACCCGCAGATTGAGATCGTAAGCGCGTTTAAACTCCGTCAGCCCGCGCAGCAGCCCCATTGCCCGGGTTTTATCAATCCCAATGCTGAACAAGAACAGCAGGTTATACGGCCCCGTTTTCTCGACCACCACGCCGTGCTCATCAAGGTATTTCGCCACCAGCGCCGCCGGGATCCCCTCATCGCTCATATTGCCCTGTTCATCCATCCCCGGCGTCAGAATCGTGACTTTTACCGGATCGAGGAACATATGGTCGGCATCCGCATCGCTGAAACCGTGCCAGTCTTCCCCTGGCGATACCGGCCAGCACTCGGCCTGATCTATCTGCTCAGGCTGCCAGATATCAAAGAACCAGCTGTCGGACTCTTCACGCAGCCGCTGTACCTCTTTACGGAAATGCAGCGCGCGCTCTACCGAGCGGTTAATCAGCCTTTTGCCCGGGTTGCCGCGCAGCATCGCCGCAGCCGTCTCGATCGAAGCGACGATCGGGTAACTTGGCGAGGTAGAGGTATGCATCATAAAGGCTTCGTTAAAGGTGTCTTCGTCGTAGTCGCCCTTGATGTGAATTAACGACGCCTGCGATAGCGCCGCCAGCATCTTGTGGGTCGACTGGGTTTCGAAGAACACTTTCCCCGGCACGCGATCGCCGCTCATGCCGCTTTTCCCCTGGTAAATGGGATGAAAGTGGGTGTACGGTACCCAGGCCGAGTCAAAGTGAATCGACGGCACGTCGAGCGTCTGTTTGATCCAATTGGTGTTATACAGCAGCCCGTCATAGGTCGAGTTGGTGATCACGGCGTGCACCGGCCACTGCGCGCCGTCGGTCGTATTGACCTTTTGCTGCAGGCTATCGCGAGTAAACTCACGCTTGGGGATACCGCCAAGGATACCCAGCGCGTTACGCGTCGGTTTCAGCCACAGCGGCACCACGTCGCTCATCATCAGCAGGTGCGCTAACGACTTGTGACAATTACGGTCAATCAACAGCGTACTGCCGCTCGGCGCCGCATACATCCCAACGATTTTGTTCGACGTTGAGGTACCGTTCGTCACCATATAGCTTTGCTCGGCGCCAAAGGTGCGGGCAATGTACTCCTCCGCCTCGAGGTGCGGGCCGGTGTGATCCAACAGGGAACCCAGCTCCGTCACCGAAATCGACACGTCGGCTTTCAGCGTATTGGCACCGAAGAAATCATAAAACAGGCAGCCTACCGGGCTTTTTTGATAGGCCGTTCCCGCCATGTGCCCCGGCGTACAGAAAGTGTACTTGCCTTCTGTCACATAGGTGAACAGCGCTTTGGTAAACGGCGGCGTAATGTTATCCAGGTATTCGTTGGTGTACTGGCGAATACGCGTCGCGATATCGTCAGCCTGACCCAGCGCATACTCAAAGAACCACAGCGCCATGCGCATGTCGTGTGCGCTGACGTCCATCGTCGAATGGTTATTGATAAAGGCATAAAGCGGTAGATATTCATTGAGCTGATTAATCTCACCGCACAGATCGACGCTGTATTCATCCCAGTCAAAAATCACCCCACAGATACGCGGGTTGTGCTCGATAAACTTCAGCAGGTCGGCACTATTTTGCGGCCAGATAATTTTGAAGCCTTGCGCCAACAGCGCCTGTTCCAGCTCCTTGATGGGCTCATCTTTGTAGTAGACGCCGTGCGGCCCCATAATGGCGATAATATTCATGCGTTCCTCCTGGAAATTCTGTACCTATCATAGCGCAGCTAGAACGAGGGGAATAAAAAAGGGCCACAAACTGTGGCCCTTTTCAGGAACGTCTTACGAATGGCTTACGCGTAACCGTAGCTCATCAGGCGCTGATAGCGACGGTTCAGCAGATCTTCTTTGCTCAGCACATCGAGATCGGCCAGGTCAGCCAGCAGCTGTGCTTTCAGCGAGGCCGCCATCACTTCCGGGTTACGATGGGCGCCACCCAGCGGTTCCGGGATGATGGAGTCAATCAGCTTCAGCTCTTTCAGACGCGGGGCGATGATGCCCATCGCTTCTGCGGCCAGCGGCGCTTTGTCGGCGCTTTTCCACAGAATAGAGGCGCAGCCTTCCGGAGAGATAACGGAATAGGTGCTGTACTGCAGCATATTCACTTTATCGCCCACACCAATTGCCAGCGCGCCGCCGGAGCCACCCTCACCGATAACGGTACAGATAACCGGCACGCTCAGGCGTGACATTTCGCGCAGGTTGCGGGCAATCGCTTCAGACTGGCCGCGCTCTTCTGCGCCGACGCCCGGGTAAGCCCCTGGGGTGTCGATGAAGGTCACAATCGGCATGTTGAAGCGTTCCGCCATTTCCATCAGGCGCAGCGCTTTACGATAGCCTTCCGGTGCCGGCATGCCGAAGTTACGACGGATTTTTTCTTTAGTTTCACGGCCTTTCTGATGACCAATGATCATCACCGGGCGACCGTCCAGGCGTGCGATACCACCAACGATAGCTTTATCGTCAGCATAGGCGCGATCGCCGGCCAGTTCGTCAAACTCATCAAACGCCAGACGGACATAATCCAGGGTGTACGGGCGCTGCGGATGGCGCGCCAGTTGGGCTACCTGCCATGCGCCGAGATCGGCAAAGATTTTGCGCGTCAGCTCTACGCTTTTTTCACGCAGACGATGCACTTCTTCGTCGATATTAATATCCAGTTTCTCATCCTGACGGCTAACCGCAGTCAAAGAATCGATTTTCGCTTCCAGCTCTGCAATCGGCTGTTCAAAATCAAGGAAATTCAGACTCATAGTATTCCTGTATTAGTCAAACTCCAGTTCCACCTGCTCCGAACCGATGAGGCCACGCAGATCGTTGAGTAAACGATCGCTCGGAGAGACACGCCAGGTTGCACCGAAACGCAACCGCGCACGTGCATCCGCCCTCTGATAGTAGAGATGTACTGGAATGGTTCCCGAACGATGGGGTTCCAGAGACTGACGGAGTCGGTTTAAAAGCTGGTCATCAATTTGCCTGTCCGTCAGCGAGATAGCAAGCCCGCGAGCGTATTTTTCCCGGGCTTCGTCAATGTCCATCACTTCGCGGGCCATCATTTTAAGGCCGCCGCTGAAGTCATCAAAGCTGACCTGTCCGCTGACGATAAGTATGCGGTCTTTTTCCAGCAGGTGCTGGTATTTTTCCAGCGCCTCGGAGAACAGCATGACCTCCAGGCGTCCGGAACGGTCATCCAGCGTACAGATGCCGATACGATTGCCGCGCTTGGTGACCATAACCCTCGCGGCAATCACGAGCCCCGCGGCCGTGGTCACTTTCCCACGTTCCGTCGGATGCATGTCTTTGAGTCGATACCCGCCGACATAGCGCTCAATTTCTTTTAAATACTGGTTGATCGGATGCCCCGTCAGGTACAGACCTAACGTTTCGCGCTCACCGTCTAAAACGACCTGCTCTGGCCATGGCTGGCAGTTGGCGTAGGATTGCTCGACCTGCTCCGGCTCTTCCGCCAGCACGCCGAACATATCAGCCTGGCCAATCGCTTCCGCTTTCGCGTGCTGATCCGCCGCCTTTAACGCGTCGGCGAGCGAATTCATCAGCGCGGCGCGATGCGGACCAAGCCTATCGAACGCGCCGGACATAATCAGCTTTTCCAGCACCCGGCGGTTGAGCTTTTTGGTGTCGGTACGTGCGCAAAGGTCGAAAAGCTCGCGGAAATAGCCGCCGTTGTTACGCGCTTCGATGATGGCTTCAATCGGGCCTTCACCGACGCCCTTAATGGCGCCGATACCATACACGATTTCCCCGTCATGATTCACGTGGAAATGATATAAACCTGAATTGATATCCGGCGGCAATATTTTCAGCCCCATGCGCCAGCATTCGTCGACCAGGCCGACCACCTTCTCGGTGTTGTCCATATCGGCAGTCATTACCGCCGCCATAAACTCGGCCGGATAGTGCGCCTTCAGCCATAGCGTCTGGTAAGACACCAGCGCATAAGCCGCAGAGTGCGATTTGTTAAACCCGTAACCGGCGAATTTCTCCACCAGGTCAAAGATTTTCATCGCCAGTTCGCCATCAACGCCGTTCTTTTTCGCCCCTTCTTCAAAGGCACCGCGCTGCTTGGCCATCTCTTCCGGCTTTTTCTTACCCATCGCACGACGCAGCATGTCCGCGCCGCCGAGGGTATAGCCGGAAAGCACCTGGGCAATCTGCATCACCTGTTCCTGGTACAGGATAATGCCGTAGGTTGGCTCCAGTACCGGCTTCAGGCTTTCGTGCTGCCACTGCACGTCCGGATAAGAGATCTCTTCGCGGCCGTGTTTACGGTCGATAAAGTTATCAACCATCCCCGACTGCAGCGGGCCCGGACGGAACAGGGCCACCAGCGCGATCATATCTTCGAAGCAGTCAGGCTGCAGGCGCTTAATCAGATCCTTCATGCCGCGCGATTCAAGCTGGAAGACCGCCGTGGTTTCCGAGCGTTGCAGCATGTCGAAGCTTTTCTTATCGTCGAGCGGAATAGCCGCGATATCCAGCGGCGGCTCGCCGTTGCGCTCGCGGCGGGCGTTAATCATTTCCAGCGCCCAGTTGATGATGGTAAGCGTACGCAGGCCGAGGAAGTCGAACTTCACCAGCCCGGCGTATTCCACGTCGTTCTTATCAAACTGGGTAACCGGATGCAGACCTTGCTCATCGCAGTATAGCGGCGCAAAGTCGGTAATTTTGGTCGGCGCAATCACCACGCCACCGGCGTGTTTACCGGCGTTACGGGTGACCCCTTCAAGCTTACGCGCCATGTCGATGAGCGCGCGCACCTCTTCATCCGCTTCGTAGATTTCCGGCAACTGCGGTTCGGCTTCGAAGGCTTTCGCTAGCGTCATACCCGGATCGGGCGGCACCAGCTTAGAGATGCGGTCGACGAAACCGTACGGGTGGCCCAGAACGCGGCCCACATCGCGGATCACCGCTTTCGCCGCCATGGTACCGAAGGTAATAATCTGCGATACCGCATCGCGGCCGTACATTTCGGCCACGTGCTCGATCACCTGATCGCGCTTCTCCATGCAGAAGTCGACGTCGAAGTCGGGCATCGAGACACGTTCCGGGTTAAGGAAGCGTTCGAACAGCAGGTCAAGCTCCAGCGGGTCGAGATCGGTAATTTTCAGGGCATAAGCCACCAGTGAGCCTGCACCGGAACCACGGCCCGGCCCTACCGGCACGCCGTTATCCTTCGACCACTGGATGAACTCCATCACGATCAGGAAGTAACCCGGGAAGCCCATCTGGTTGATCACCTGGAGCTCAATATCCAGACGCTCGTCGTATTCCGGACGGCGCTTGGCGCGAACTTCCGGATCCGGGAACAGGAACGCCAGGCGTTCTTCCAGCCCCTCTTTTGACTTCGCGACGAGGAAGTCTTCGGTGGTCATATCGCCGGTCGGGAACTGCGGCAGGAAGTACTCGCCGAGACGCACCGTCACGTTACAACGTTTGGCAATCTCAACGGTATTTTCCAGCGCTTCCGGAATGTCCGAGAACAGCTCGCACATCTCTTCTTCGCTGCGCATATACTGCTGCGCGGAGTAGTTGCGCGGGCGCTTAGGATCGTCGAGGGTAAAGCCATCGTGGATTGCAACGCGAATCTCGTGCGCGTCAAAATCACCGGGTTCCAGGAACCGCACATCGTTGGTCGCCACGACCGGCAGGCCACGCGTTTCCGCCAGCTCCACCGCCGCATGCAGGTATGACTCTTCATCCTGGCGACCGGTACGAATCAGCTCGAGGAAATAACAGTCAGGGAAATGTTCTTCATAAAAACCAACGCACTGCTCCACCAGCGCCATATTACCGCGCAGCAGGGCACGCCCGACGTCACCCATACGACCGCCGGACAGCAAAATGAGCCCCTCTTTCAGCTCAAGTAGCCAGTCACGATCGATGATCGGGCCAGCCGCGCCGTATCCGCGCTGGTAGGCTTTGGAAATCAGCAGCGTCAGGTTCTGGTAGCCGGTATTATTGGCCGCCAGCACCGTTAAATGGGTCAGCTCATCGCCGAACAGTTCGCTCTGCACGTTAAAATCGGCGCCGACAATCGGTTTGATTCCCGCGCCGTGGCCCGCTCCGTAGAACTTCACCAGGCCGCAGAGGTTGGTAAAATCGGTAATCGCCAGCGCAGGCATGCCTAACGAGGCCGCCTTTTTCACCAGCGGCCCGGTTTTTGCCAGCCCATCGATCATGGAGTAGTCGCTATGCACCCGCAGGTGCACGAAACGTGGTTCAGCCATCTTTAGATTCCGGTTTACTTATTCTCGACGCACGAATCAGGACACGAGTCCCAGCGCGCGTTTGACGGGAGCAAAGCTGCGTCGGTGATGCTCGGTCGCGCCATATTGCGCAAGCTTTTCCAGATGAAAAGCGGTTGGATAACCCTTGTGCTGGGCAAAGCCGTACTGCGGGAACACCGTGTCCAGCTCGGCCATTTCGGCGTCACGCGTCACTTTAGCGAGGATAGACGCTGCGCTAATTTCCGCCACCCTGCTATCGCCCTTCACCACCGCCATGGAGGGCATCGGCAACGCCGGACAGCGGTTGCCGTCGATAAGTACGTATTCCGGCACAATAGACAGCCCGGCGACCGCACGCTGCATAGCCAACATGGTGGCATGCAGAATATTAAGCTCGTCAATTTCGTGCGGCTCTGCGCGGCCAAGGCTCCAGCACAGCGCCTTCTCTTTGATTTCATCGAACAACGCCAGACGGCGCTTTTCACTGAGTTTTTTCGAGTCGTTAAGACCCACAATCGGACGAGACGGATCGAGGATGACCGCCGCCGTCACTACCGCGCCGACCAGCGGGCCGCGCCCGACTTCATCCACACCCGCCACGAGATGGGTATGGGGATATACAAATTCAATCATCGTGCTAACTCCAGCACCGCGTCTGCCGCCTGTTCGTCCGCGTTGCAGCGAATTTGCAGATGCAGTTCACGGAACGTATCGTGCATCGCGTGGCTGGTTTTGCCGTTGGCCAGCAGCGGCTGTAGCGCTTCGGCTAACAGCGTTGGCTGACACTCATCCTGCAGCAGTTCTTTAACCAGCTCACGCCCCGCCAGCAGGTTAGGCAGCGAGACATAGTCGGTCTTCACCAGCCGTTTAGCCAGCCAGAAGGTGAACGGTTTCATCCGATAGCCCACCACCATCGGGCATTTTGCCAGCATGCATTCAAGCGCCGCCGTGCCAGAGGCCAGCAGCGCCGCATCGCTGGCGATCATCGCCTCACGCGCCATGCCGTCGAGCATGCGCACCGCGAGATCGGGGGCCACTTCCGCTTTGATTCGCTCGAATTGTTCGCGACGCTTCGCGTTAACCAACGGTACGACGACTTCAAGGTCGGGATACTGCTGACGCAGCAGCTGCGCGGTCTTTAAGAAATCTGCGCTGAGCATCTCCACTTCGGCACCGCGACTACCCGGCAGCATGGCCAGACAGTGAACGTCGTGGGCGATCCCCAGCGTATCCCGCGCGGCATTTTTATCCGGATCCAGCGGCATGGCGTCGGCCATGGTGTGGCCGATAAAGCGGCACGGGACGTTAAATTTGTCGTAAAACGCTTTTTCAAAAGGCAGAAATGCGAGCACCAGATCGGTGGCTCTGCCAATTTTGAAGACGCGTTTCTGGCGCCAGGCCCATACGGACGGGCTGACGTAGTGGATCGTTTTGATCCCCTGCTTCTTGAGATTACCTTCAAGCGTGATGTTGAAATCGGGGGCATCAATGCCGACAAAGACGTCGGGCCTGAGGTCGGTAAAGCGTTGAGTCAGATCGGCACGAATGTGCAGCAAACGACGTAGTCGCCCCAGCACTTCGACGATACCCATCACCGCCAGCTCTTCCATTTCGTACCAGGCTTCACAGCCTTCGGCCTGCATACGCGGACCGGCCACGCCGACAAAGCGCGCGTCAGGAACGCGCGCTTTGAGGGCGCGAATGAGGCCTGCACCAAGAATATCGCCGGAGGTTTCTCCGGCGACCAGGGCAATCGTCAGGGGACGCTGTTCAGTCATTAACGAATCAGGCCGCGCGTAGAGCGGGCGAAGAAATCGCTAAACGGCTGAACTTCCGGATACTGCTTCGCCAGCTCGGCGATTTCCGGCTTCACTTCGTCCAGCGTTTTACCACTGCGGTACAAGGCTTTATAGGCATTGCGGATCGCGGTGATCGCTTCGCGGCTGAAGCCACGACGCTTCAGGCCTTCGATGTTGACGCCAAACGGCGTCGCGTGGTTGCCCTGGGCAATAACGTACGGCGGAACGTCCTGAGCAACGCCAGAACAGCCGCCAACCATCACATGCGCACCGATAATGCAGAACTGGTGCACCGCGGTCATGCCGCCGATGATCACAAAATCATCCAGCGAAACGTGGCCCGCGAGGGTGGCGTTATTGGCCAGAATACAGCGATCGCCGACCGTACAATCGTGCGCCACGTGGGCGTTGATCATCAGCAGGTTATCGCTGCCCACCTTCGTCAATCCACCGCCCTGTACTGTGCCGCGATGAATGGTGACGCTTTCGCGAATGCGGTTGCGATCGCCAATTTCCACGCGAGTCGGTTCACCAGCGTATTTCAGATCCTGGTTAACTTCCCCGATAGAAGCGAACTGATAGATCTCGTTATCACGACCAATTTTGGTATGACCGTTAACCACAACGTGAGACTTCAGTACGGTACCTTCGCCGATTTCGACGTCAGGACCCACAATACAAAACGGGCCAATGTGAACGTTAGCGCCAATAACGGCGCCCTCTTCCACAATGGCGGTAGGATGGATAAAGGCGGTTTTATCAATCACAGATTAGGACTCCCGGCTACGCGCACACATCATTGTTGCTTCGCAAACCACTTTACCGTCGACCAGCGCAACGCCTTTAAAGCGAGTCAGGCCACGGCGGGTTTTCTCGAAGGTGACTTCCATAATCATTTGATCGCCTGGCACGACAGGACGCTTGAAGCGCGCTTCATCAATGCCTGCAAAATAGTACAGTTCGCCTGGCTCCAGTTTACCAACGCTTTTAAACGCCAGAATGCCGGTTGCCTGCGCCATCGCTTCCAGAATCAGCACGCCCGGTAAAATCGGTTTGCCAGGGAAGTGGCCCTGGAAAAACGGCTCATTTACGGAAACATTTTTCACTGCGCGCAGAAAACGACCTTCTTCAAAATCCAGCACGCGGTCTACCAGTAAGAACGGGTAACGGTGCGGCAGAAGTTCTAAAATCTCTTCAATGTGCAGAGTATGAGTGTCAGTTGTCAAAATACTCTTCCTGTCAAAATATACTAAGGGGCAATAATAACACGGCCTGCCGGATTACAAGAATGCCGACAGGCCGGAAAGTATCATGCGATACGGATGAAAATTAGTCTTGATTATCAAGCTTGCGTTCAACGGCTTTGAGACGCTTGCTCATTTCATCAATATTCATCACCAGTGCGGCCGTTTTGCGCCATGCCTTATTCGGCTGGAGCGGGATACCGGACGAGTATACGCCAGGCTCGGAAATGGGACGCATAACCATGCCCATACCGGTTACGGTAACCTTGTCGCAAATTTCCATATGGCCGTTAATCACGCTGGCGCCGCCAATCATGCAGTAACGACCAATTTTCAGGCTACCGGCCATAATCACGCCGCCTGCGACCGCGGTATTGTCACCAATCACCACGTTGTGCGCAATCTGGCACTGGTTATCAATGATAACACCGTTGCCGATCTGCGTGTCGTCAAGCGCGCCGCGGTCGATCGTCGTACAGGCGCCGATCTCCACGCGATCGCCAATGATCACGCGGCCAAGCTGCGGGATCTTCACCCAGTTGCCGCGATCGTTGGCATAGCCGAAGCCATCAGAACCGATGACGGTGCTGGATTGGATCAGGCAATTCTCGCCGATCTCGACTTCGTGGTAAATGGTCACGTTCGCCCACAGGCGAGAGCCCGCACCAATTTTTGTTTTTTTACCGACGAAACACCCCGCCCCAATCACGACGTTATCGCCCAGCACAACGTCTGACTCAATCACCGCGTTCGCGCCGATAGAGACGTTATGACCGAGCGTGGCCGACGGACTGACAACCGCGCTCGGGGCGATATCCTGCGCCGGCTGCGGCGTGGTATCTAAAATCTGAGCCATGCGTGCGTAGGTCAGGTAGGGGTTCTTCACTACCAGCGCAGCGCCTTTGGCAAAAGGCAGTAAATCTTGCGTCAGGACAATCGCCGACGCTTCACAAGCGGACAGGTGTTCACGGTACTTGGGGTTAACCAGGAACGTGATATGACCCGCCTTAGCGGATTGCATGGACGCGACAGCGGTGATGACGATATCGCCATCACCGTGTAATTCCGCATCCAACTGCTGAGCTAAGTCAGCCAGTCGAATTGAAGGCATTACTTATTTAACCTGTTTCAGTACATCAGCGGTGATGTCTTTAACATCGCTGCTGTTGAATGCAACGGCGTTAGCGTCAACCACCAGGTCGATGCTCTGGCTAGCAGCAACGGATTTCACAGCAGTCTGGATACGAGTAACCAGTTTGCCACGTTCTTCGTTGGTACGACGCTGACGGTCCTGTTCAAAGGACTGTGCTTTCTGGGAGAAAGTCTGACGCTGGGAAGAGATGTCTTTTTCCAGCTTGGTGCGATCGGCGCCAGCTTTCATAGACTGCAGACGCTGCATTTTAGACTGCAGGTCACCTTCCATACGCTGAAGTTCGCCAGCGCGGCCTTTGAATTCGTTTTCCAGGGTGCTGGAAACGCCGGTTTTCTGTGCAACTTGCTGGAACAGGCTACCCATATTAACAATTGCAATTTTGTCTGCTGCCTGAGCAGATGCGGCCATTGCTAAACCCAGACCTGCTGCGACTAACCACTTTTTCACAATAATACTCCTTACCATCCCATACGTACCCGAAGGTACTGTTCTTTTGGTGGCCGAAGCCACCTGACGCTATCGCCTTATGCCAGCAAACTACACTGAACCCGCATTCCTTTGCAAAGAGCAATTACCAGGTTTTACCAATGTTAAACTGGAACTGCTCCGATTTGTCTCCATCGTATTTTTTATACGGTTGGGCGTAGGAGAAGACCAACGGCCCCAATGGCGACATCCATTGTAATGCGATGCCCGCGGACATACGGATATTGCTCGGGTCGCTGTAGTCAGGAACGCCAGCAGCCTTCATCGTCGCCGTATTCTGCCAGTTGGTATCCCAAACGGTACCCATATCCCAGAAGAACGACGTACGTACCGAGTTCGCGTACTTATCGCTGATAAACGGCGTTGGTACGATCAGCTCCAGGCTGGCCACGCCCATGGCGTTACCGCCGACGGCGTCATCAGACTTACAGTAGCCGCCGGACTGATCGCAGTTATCCAGGCCAGACGCGCCGTAGTAAACCGCTTTCGGGCCGATGGTGTTGGACTGGAAGCCACGCACGGTGCTTGAACCACCGGCATAGAAGTTCTCATAGAACGGCAGCTCTTTGCCGCCCAGACCGTCACCGTAACCCCACTTGGTACGGCCCAGCACGACCCACTGATGATCGTCATCAATCGGGAAGTAGGACGCCGTATCCAGCGTAACCTTGTAGAACTCGTTATCGGAGCCCGGGATAGTCACTTTACCGTTCAGGTTGACACGTGAACCGTCCGTCGGGAAGTAGCCGCGGTCGAGTTTGTTATATGTCCAACCGTAGTTGAAGGTGAAGTCGTTCGCCGAGAAGCCGTTATTATCGCTGGTCGTACCGGCCGTCTGGCCGATGGAGTCCAGATAACGCCACATCGCCACCTGCGGTTCCATATTGGACAGGTCGTTGTGGACGTAGCCCAGACCCGCACGCAGTGAGTTGTATTCGTTAATCGGGAAGCCCAGCGTACCGTCGACACCATAGCTTTTGTTGGTATAGGACGACAGGTCAGCATCATCTGCTTTAAAGTCATTGTAGAAGACGCGACCGCCAAGGCTAACGCCATCAACCGTAAAGTACGGGTTGGTCACAGAAAGCTCGGTGTAGGTCTGGTAGTCGTTCTTGGTACCGTTGATACCCACAGAGTAACCGGTACCTAACCAGTTATCCTGCTGAACGCCCGCCTGGAAGCTCACGCCGCTTTCCGTACCGTAGCCGATACCGAAGTTGAAGCTACCGGTGTTACGTTCTTTCACCTTGTAGACGACGTCTACCTGGTCCGGGCTACCCGGCACGCGCTGGGTTTCGGTATCGACGGTTTCGAAGAAGCCCAGACGGTTCAGACGGTCTTTACCCTGGTCAACCAGGTCGCCGCCGAGCCATGCCCCTTCCATCTGACGCATTTCGCGACGCAGGACGGCATCTTTCGAGGTGTCGTTGCCGACGAAGCGAATGTTACGCACGTAGAAACGGTTGCCGGCATCAACGTTGATGTGCAGCTTAACGGTTTTATCCGTGTCGTTGATTTCTGGCTGGGACTGTACGCGCGGGTACGCGTAGCCGTAGCGACCAAGAAGTTTCTTAATGTTATCTTCCATTTTGGTCACTTTCGCGCCGTTATACAGCTCGCCCGGCTCGATTTTGGTCAGGCTCTCAATTTCCGCCGAGTGCCCTGCCAGATTCCCGGTCACCTGTACGCCAGACAGTTTGTACTGGTCGCCTTCGGTGATGTTCACGGTGATGTAGATGCCTTTTTTATCCGGCGTCAGGCTCACCTGAGTGGAATCGATGTTGAAACGGGCGTAGCCGCGATCCAGATAGTAGCTGCGCAGGGTTTCAAGGTCACCCGACAGCTTCTGTTTCTGATATTTACGATCGCCGACCACGTTCCACCACGGCACTTCATCGCGCAGCTGGAACGTGGAGATCAGATCTTCGGTTTTGAACGCATGGTTACCGACGATGTTGATCTGTTGGATCTGGGCGGAAACGCCTTCCTGGAACACCAGCTTCAGATCGACGCGGTTACGCGGCAGCGGAGTGACAACCGCCTTCACGCTCGCGCTGTACTTACCGACGCTGTAGTAGAAATCTTCCAGCCCTTTCTCGATATCGGAAAGCGTGGTGCGGTCGAGAGATTCACCGACGCGAACGCCAGAGGCTTCCAGGTTTTGCTTGAGCATGTCATCTTTCACCGACTTATTGCCGGAGAAGGTGATGCTTGCAATCGTTGGACGCTCTTTGACCTGCACCAGCAACACATCGCCGTCTCTCAGGACACGAACATCCTCAAAGTTGCCCGTCGCAAACAGGGCGCGAATGGTGTTACTGATGTCGTCATCAGTGACGGTATCGCCAGGACGTACTGGCATACTGAGAAGGGCCGCACCAACAGCGACACGCTGCAAGCCTTCGAAATGAATGTCCTTCACCACGAACCCGTCAGCACCGTATACGGTCGCGCTGCTAAACAGCAGCGACGCTATAAGCAACTTTTTCATCGCCATCGTTATTATGCGTTCTTCCTAACTAACTCTCTTACAACCGAGAGAAATCATTGAAAAGTGCAAGCCCCATTAACAACATCAGCAGAACAGAGCCAATGCGATAACTAAAGTCTTGAACTCGCTCGGATACCGGGCCGCCTTTCAGCTTCTCAATCGCCAAAAACAGCAAATGTCCCCCATCTAATACGGGGAGCGGGAACAGGTTGATTATGCCTAAATTCACGCTGATGAGTGCAAGAAACATCAGGTAGTAAATCAGCCCATACTCCGCAGACATCCCAGCCCCCTGGGCGATAGAAATCGGCCCACTGAGGTTGTTCAGTTTGACGTCACCGGTGATCAATTTTCCCAGCATACTGACCGTCAGCTTCATCAACTGCCCGGTTTTTTCCGTGGCTTCGACGATGGCGCTGAATGGCCCATACTGGCGCACTGTTTTATATTCCTCAGGCAGCGGGATAATCTTTGGTACTACCCCTGCAAACCCTTCCGCTTTTCCGCTACCGTGTTTTGTATCTGGTATCAGACTTAAAGACAAGAGACTGCCCTGCCTTTCGATCTCCAGCTGTAACGCTTTGCCGGGGTTATCACGCACCAGCGTAACAAACGTCATCCATTGCGTCAGCGGCTGACCGTTGACTGTAACGATCCGATCCCCCGCTTGTAAACCGGCTTTACGCGCCGCAGAGTCAGACTGCACCTCTGCCAGCACCGGTTCAATTTGCGCACCTCGCGGACGAATACCGAGCGAGGTCACCGGATCTTCTTTATCCGGCTCGAACGCCCAGTGCCGCAGGTTGAGGATTTTATCCTGACGCTGCTCGCTGCCGAAAGGGGCCATGGTGAGAGTGGTGCTTTCGTCACCAATTTTCGCCACCAGCGCCATGCGCACAGCATCCCAGTCAGGCGTTTCGATACCATCGACGGCTTTTAGTTCCGTGCCTGGTGCAATTTGTGCTTCCGCCGCGATGGAATTGGCGGTTATTTCACCAACAACCGGACGAATACCAGGGACGCCAATGATAAACACCAGCCAGTAGGCGAAGATAGCGAAGAGGAAGTTAGCGATGGGGCCGGCGGCGATAACGGCAGCGCGCTGGCCAACCGTTTTATTGTTAAACGCCATGTGGCGCATTTCAGGCACCACCGCGTCAACGCGCTCGTCGAGCATTTTGACGTAGCCACCCAGCGGAATCAGGGCGACCACAAATTCGGTGCCGCGCTTATCTACGCGACGCCACAGCGCTTTACCAAAACCGATAGAAAAGCGTTCTACGCGGATGCCACAGCGCCGAGCAACCCAGAAATGACCAAATTCGTGTACGGTGATCAATACCCCTAACGCGACAATAAACGCGGCCAGGTTCCAGAGAATGCTCAGCATAAGTCCATCCGTTAAATCGTCCTGAAAACCAGCAGCAGCAGGCAGGCAAAGACCGGTACCGCCGCCGTCAGGCTGTCGATTCGGTCAAGGATCCCGCCGTGGCCAGGAATCAAATGACCGCTGTCTTTAATGCCGGCTTCACGTTTGAACATACTTTCGGTGAGATCACCCAAAACGGAAGCCAGCGCTGCCACGATGGAACAGGTTAACAGTATGGACGGTGCAACGTCCAGATTTGCCCACAGGCCGTAAGCCCAGGAGATAATTGCCGCCGTGATCAGGCCGCCGATAAACCCCTGCCAGGTTTTGCCCGGCGAAACCTTCGGCGCCAGCTTGTGCTTGCCGAACAGCTTACCAAACATATAGGCTCCGGAGTCTGCGCCCCAGACCAGGATCATGACATAAAGCAGCCACAGCGCGCCGCTGTAGTGGTTTTCATCATAGTGCCACGCGCGCAGCGCCAGCATTCCCCAGAAGAACGGTATAATCGTGACGATACCGAAAATCAGGCGCAGAACCTTTGACTGACGCCAGAAGGCGGCGGACGCGGGATAAGAGAGCACCAATACCAGCGCAATCACCCACCAGACCATCGAGGCCCACAGCGATGTTTCCACCACCGGTTGATGAATATTGTGGTGATATTCCGGAATCATAAAGAGCATCACCGCCAGCAACAGGCCACATAGCACCGCCAGCCACACGCGTTGAGTGCGCGAGGTGAAACCGCTTAATTGTCCCCATTCCCAGGCCGCCAGCATACAGACAACCAGCGTCACAATAGCAAAGCCGCCGGGCGGCAGCAGAAACAGGGCTGCAATGACAACCGGTATTAGAATTAATGCAGAAATCAGGCGATACTTCAGCAAAAGCTACCCCCATCAGGCCTTGTCGCCACCAGGCTCGGTGCCGCCGAAACGACGTTCACGATTGGCAAACGCATGCAGTGCACCCTCAAAGTCTTGTTCATCGAAATCGGGCCAAAGAACATCTGTAAAGTAAAGTTCAGCATAGGCAATTTGCCAGATAAGAAAGTTACTGATTCGATGCTCTCCCCCGGTCCTAATTACTAAATCTACGGGAGCCAGTTCATGCATGCAGACCTGCTGATTCAGCAGTTCTTCACTGATTTGATCGGGGCGGAGTTCCCCTTCCTGAACCTGTTCGGCTAAGCGCTGAACTCCCTGAACAATATCCCATCGGCCACCGTAGTTGGCGGCGATGTTCAATGTTAACCCCGTATTATGTTCCGTCAGCGCTTCCGCTTTCCGAATCCGCTCTTGCAGGCGGGAGTTAAAGCGACGGGTATCGCCAATGATCCGCAGCCGAACGTTATGACGGTGCAGACTTTTTACTTCGCTATCCAGCGCCCAGACGAACAGCTCCATCAGAGCGCTCACCTCTTGTTCGGGGCGATTCCAGTTTTCACTGCTGAACGCGTAAAGCGTGAGTGCTTCAATACCATGATTCGCGGCATAGGCGACGGCACGACGCACGGATTTCGCCCCGGCTTTGTGCCCAAAGGCTCGGATTTTACCTTGCTTTTTCGCCCAGCGGCCGTTGCCATCCATAATGATTGCCACATGACGGCAACCGTGGGCTGGCAGATTCTCACTGGTTGGTTGGTTAGCAGACAACATAACGCGTTTTTAATCCATAAAAAGGGATGAGCGGTACCCCGGAATACAGCTGTACACTTTGTCGCACAGGCGAGCCTGATTGATTTTACGTCTCTTTGTCTCGCAAAAAAGCCGTGTTAAATCACGGCTCTCTCCGTCGCCCAGCCAAAACGCGCAGCGATCGGGTGGCGCAGACTATATCACTGAAGCCAGATGCTCACAAATGCCATAACGGCATGTATGCTGATTCCGCTCTCATTACCTGACGAAATATTTCGTCTGCATCACCGCCGCTTCACGCGCCCACGCATCAATCGCCAGCACCTCATCTACGCTCTGAGGTTCGTGCAGATCGCGCTGCTCCAGCACCGCCAGATTGAGGGCGGCGATGTCGGTAAAGCGAATCTGACCGTCGAGGAATGCCGCGACCGAAATCTCGTTAGCCGCATTCAGCGCGGTAGTCGCAGCCTGCCCCTGTTCGAAAGCATCCATCGCCAGCTTCAGGCAAGGGTAGCGGGCATAATCCGGTTCGGAAAAGCTCAGCGCGCCCAGCTTACAGAAATCCAGCGCTTTCGCCCCGGACACGACGCGGTGCGGCCAGGCCATGGTATTAGCAATCGGCGTCCGCATATCGGGCTCACCCAACTGTGCCAGCACGCTTCCGTCCTGGTAACGTACCATCGAGTGGATCACCGACTGAGGGTGAATCAATACTTCCATTTGCTGGGCTGATGCATTGAACAGCCAGCGGGCTTCGATGTATTCCAGACCTTTATTCATCATGGTGGCCGAGTCGACGGAGATTTTGCGCCCCATCGACCAGTTCGGGTGACGACAGGCCTGATCTGGCGTCATGGCGCTCAGATCGGCGATAGGCGTCTCCCGGAACGGGCCACCTGACCCGGTGAGCAGAATGGACGACACCCCATGCTGCGTCAGGTCAGCGTAACCTAAGTCGCACTGAAAACTTTGCGGCAAACTCTGAAAGATAGCGTTATGTTCACTGTCGACCGGCAGCAGCCGCGCGCCAGACTGTTTTACCGCCTCGAGGAACAGCCGCCCGCAGGTCACCAGCGACTCTTTGTTCGCCAGCAGAATCGTTTTACCCGCGCGAATTGCCGCCAGGGTCGGAAGCAAGCCCGCCGCGCCGACGATTGCCGCCATCACCTGATCGACCTCATCAAGCGCCGCAACCTCACACGCCGCCTGCTGACCGCTCAGCACCTCGGTGCGGCTGCCGCGCTCGCGCAGCGCCAGCTTCAGGGCATCGGCACTTCTGGCATCGTCCATCACCGCATAGCGCGGAGCAAATTCCAGACATTGTTCGACCATCCGGTCGACATTTTTGCCCGCTACCAGCGCCGTGACGGCAAAACTCTCGGGGTTATGACGCACCACGTCCAGCGTGTTGCAGCCGATAGAGCCTGTTGAGCCCAGAACAGTTAATCGCTTCATGAGAGATCCAGGATTGATAAAATGCAAAACGCCGCCAGCGAAGCGCTTATGCTTCCTGTACGGCGTTCATCGCACCACTTACACAGCTTAGAACTGCATCAGCTCGGCTTCTTTCTCTGCCAGTGCGGCTTCAACTTTCTTGATAGCAGCATCAGTCAGTTTTTGTACTTCTTCCTGAGAACGGCGATCGTCGTCTTCGCTGATCTCTTTGTCTTTCAGCAGCGCCTTCACTTTGTCGTTCGCATCACGACGAACGTTACGCACGGAAACGCGCGCCTGTTCGGCTTCGCCACGAACGATTTTGGTCAGGTCTTTACGACGTTCTTCCGTCAGCGGAGGCAGCGGAACGCGGATATCGGTACCCGCAGAGCTTGGGTTCAGACCGAGGTCAGACGCCATGATCGCTTTCTCAACGGCCGGGCCCATCGAGCGGTCGAACACGTTGATTTTCAGCGTACGGGTATCTTCTACGGTGACGCTCGCCAGCTGACGCAGCGGGGTTGCTGTGCCGTAATACTCAACGACAATGCCATCCAGCAGGCTGGGAGAAGCACGACCCGTGCGAATTTTGCTGATTTGGTTTTTGAACGCTTCAACGCATTTGTCCATGCGTACTTCAGCATCTTTTCTGATATCGCTAATCACGTTACGAATCCTTGAAAACTAGTCTCAGTCGACCAAACGGCCACACAGTACAGAGAATGTGCTTAAGTATAGTCTCGTTTAAATCAAGCCACAGAATATCTGAATTCTGCCAGATAAAAGCGAATCTTACCCGGAAATGGCAGTAACGGAAATTATTCCGTAATTAAAGTGCCTTCTTTTTCGCCCATGACCACGCGACGCAGAGCGCCCGGTTTGTTCATGTTGAATACGCGAATTGGCAGTTTGTGGTCACGGGCCAGCGTGAAGGCAGCCAGATCCATGACTTTCAGTTCTTTATCCAGTACTTCGCTGTAGGTCAGCTGTTCGTACATGGTGGCTGACGGGTCTTTCGCCGGGTCAGCGGTGAATACGCCGTCAACTTTGGTTGCTTTCAGCACCACGTCGGCTTCAATTTCGATGCCGCGCAGGCAGGCTGCGGAGTCGGTGGTGAAGAACGGGTTGCCGGTACCGGCGGACAGAATCACGACGCGGTTGTTACGCAGCAGGCTGATCGCCTCTGCCCAGCTGTAGTTGTCGCAAACGCCATTCAGCGGAATTGCCGACATCAGGCGGGCGTTCACATAGGCGCGATGCAGTGCGTCACGCATTGCCAGACCGTTCATTACCGTAGCCAGCATGCCCATGTGGTCGCCCACAACGCGGTTCATACCGGCTTTCGCCAGACCCGCACCGCGGAACAGGTTGCCACCACCAATGACGACACCCACCTGGATGCCCAGCTCGACAAGTTCTTTAATCTCTTGCGCCATGCGGTCAAGAATACTTGCGTCAATACCGAAGCCTTCAGTCCCCTGCAATGCTTCACCGCTAAGCTTAAGCAGAATACGTTTGTAGACAGGTTTTGCGTTGGTAGCCATTTTCTTTCCTGAGAGTGTCACGAATGGGATGGTTAAATTCGAGTGACATCATGCGTTCCTTGCCACTTAGCCCCTATAGGAGCTGGCTGATTTCCACATGACGATGTTCTTTCTGTACTGCGATTCTTTACGACACAAAAGAGAGCCGCCCTCAGGCGGCTCCTTTACTGCAATTAAGACTGCTTGGACATGGCAGCAACTTCTGCTGCGAAGTCAGTCTCAACTTTCTCGATGCCTTCGCCCACTTCGAAGCGGATGAAGCCAGTCACGTCAGCGTTGTGCTCTTTCAGCAGCTGGCCAACAGACTTGCTCGGATCCATAACGAACGGCTGACCGGTCAGAGAAACTTCGCCGGTGAATTTCTTCATGCGGCCTTCAACCATTTTCTCTGCGATTTCTTTCGGCTTACCAGACTGCATCGCGATATCCAGCTGTACCTGGTATTCTTTCTCTACCACTTCAGCGGATACGTCTTCCGGCTTAACGAATTCTGGTTTGCTTGCAGCAACGTGCATTGCCAGCTGTTTAACCAGCTCTTCGTCAGCGCCTTTAGCTGCAACCAGAACACCGATGCGCGCACCGTGCTGGTAGTTGCCCAGAACGTCACCTTCTAGGGAAGCTACGCGACGGATGTTGATGTTCTCACCGATTTTAGCAACCAGCGCAACACGTTCTTCTTCGAACTGTGCTTTCAGAACTTCAACGTCGGTGATGTTACCCGCAACAGCAGCGTCCAGAACTTTGTCTGCAAATGCCTGGAAACCAGCATCTTTAGCAACGAAGTCAGTCTGGCAGTTAACTTCCAGAATGAAAGCAACGTGGCCGTTGATTTTGGTTTTGATCACGCCGTCAGCAGCAACGTTGCCTGCTTTTTTAGCCGCTTTGATCGCGCCAGATTTACGCATGTTTTCGATTGCCAGCTCGATGTCGCCATTAGCTTCAGTCAGGGCTTTTTTGCAATCCATCATGCCTGCGCCAGTACGTTCACGCAGCTCTTTTACCAGGGAAGCGGTAATTTCAGCCATTCTAAAATCCTCGGAAGATTTGATCTGCCCGGCCTGAAACCGCACAGATTTAAAAGTGAAAAAGGGGGCCATAAACAGGCCCCCTAACCAAACGTGTTACTACCTGGTTTATAAGGGCTCTAACGAGCGTGCCTTATTACTCAGCTTCTACGAAGCTTTCTTCCGCCTGGGAAGCCAGATCGGAAGAACGGCCTTCACGAACGGTAGCAGCGACAGCGCTCAGGTACAGGGTCACAGCACGGATTGCATCGTCGTTACCCGGGATAACGAAATCAACGCCATCTGGATCAGAGTTGGTATCAACGATAGAGAATACCGGGATACCCAGGTTGTTCGCTTCTTTGATAGCAATGTGTTCGTGGTCAGCATCGATAACGAACAGTGCGTCCGGCAGGCCGCCCATGTCTTTGATACCGCCCAGGCTGTTTTCCAGTTTCTCAAGCTCACGAGTACGCATCAGCGCTTCTTTCTTGGTCAGCTTGTCGAAAGTACCGTCCTGAGACTGAGTTTCCAGATCTTTCAGACGTTTGATGGACTGACGAACGGTTTTCCAGTTAGTCAGCATACCGCCCAGCCAGCGATGGTTCACGAAGAACTGGTCGCAGCTCAGAGCAGCTTCTTTCACAGCTTCGCTTGCAGCGCGTTTAGTACCAACGAAAAGGATTTTGCCTTTACGAGAAGAGATCTTGTTCAGTTCAGCCAGAGCTTCGTTGAACATCGGTACAGTTTTCTCAAGGTTGATGATGTGAACTTTGTTACGCGCGCCGAAGATGAAAGGCTTCATTTTCGGGTTCCAGTAACGGGTCTGGTGACCGAAGTGAACACCAGCCTTGAGCATGTCGCGCATGGAAACAGTTGCCATGGTTAAAACCTCTATAGATAAAGTTGGGGTTATGCCTCCACGTATCCCATATTACCGACCCCAAAGGGCACCCCGGAATATGTGTCGATACGTGTGTGTTATTTACACAAAGTGAGATTTGTCGCTTCCGGACAAAACAATGAACGGAAGTTCGGCGCGCTTTATACCATAAAATTGGTGAAGACACCAACAGTTGTTATCTGCCCCGCAGGGCACGAAAGGCGAAGTTCAGAATGATTCTCAATTTGGCAGGCAGTGCTCCTGGCTGTTAACATTGACATCACTAATACTCAATTATTGTCGAAAAAATCGACACTGATGGACATATTCCATGGCTATTTCTATTAAGACCCCAGAAGACATTGAAAAAATGCGCGTTGCCGGCCGTCTGGCTGCCGAAGTGCTCGAAATGATTGCCCCGCACGTGAAGCCTGGCGTGACCACCGGCGAGCTGGATCGCATTTGCAACGACTATATCGTTAACGAACAAAAAGCGATCTCTGCCTGCCTTGGCTACCACGGCTATCCGAAATCGGTCTGTATTTCTATTAATGAAGTGGTGTGCCACGGTATCCCCGATGACGAAAAGCACCTGAAAGACGGCGACATCGTTAACATCGACGTGACGGTCATTAAGGATGAGTTCCACGGCGACACCTCCAAAATGTTTATCGTCGGCAAACCGACCATTCTCGGCGAGCGTCTGTGCCGCGTCACTCAGGAGAGCCTGTACCTGGCGCTCAAAATGGTGAAGCCGGGCATCAACCTGCGCGAAATCGGTGCGGCGATTCAGAAGTTCGTTGAAGCTGAAGGCTTCTCGGTGGTGCGTGAATACTGCGGTCACGGCATCGGCCGCGGCTTCCACGAAGAGCCGCAGGTGCTGCACTACGATTCTCGCGAAACCGACGTGGTGCTGAAACAGGGCATGACCTTCACCATTGAACCGATGGTCAACGCCGGTAAGAAAGAAATCCGCACAATGAAAGACGGCTGGACGGTAAAAACCAAAGACCGAAGCTTGTCTGCACAGTACGAGCATACTATTGTGGTGACGGACAACGGCTGCGAAATACTGACGTTACGCTCGGATGACACCATCCCGGCGATAATCTCGCACAACGACTAACGAAAAGCCGGCGCACGCCGGCTTTTTTATGGGTAATCGTTTTTTCTTATGGGTGGCGCAATGAGTAACTCCTTACCTGAACTGGCTTGTACCCCCCTTCCCGCCCTGCCCGGCCAACCGGAAAATCCGGTTGAGTGGCCAGAAAGCAGCCTCAACTGCACCGATATTAAAAGCCGGCTGGACGATTTCCAGCGCTGGCTGGGCGTCGCTTTCGACGATGGCGTCAGCGCCGAGCAACTGATTGAAGCCCGCACCGAATTCATCGACCAATTGTTACAGCGGCTATGGCTACTGTACGGTTTTGGTGCCGTGGAAGACGCCGCGCTGGTTGCCGTCGGCGGCTACGGTCGCGGCGAGCTGCATCCGCTTTCGGACGTCGACCTGCTGATCCTCAGCCGTAAAAAACTGCCCGACGAACAGGCGCAGAAAATCGGCGAACTGCTGACGCTGCTGTGGGATCTCAAGCTGGAAGTGGGCCACAGCGTTCGCACGCTGGAAGAGTGTCTGCTGGAAGGCTTATCTGACTTAACCGTCGCGACCAACCTGATTGAGTCGCGGCTGCTGATTGGCGACGTCGCGCTGTTCCTCGAACTGCAAAAGCATATTTTCAGCGAAGGCTTCTGGCCGTCAGAAACGTTCTTCCCGGCCAAAGTGGCCGAACAGGAGGCGCGCCACCAGCGCTACCACGGCACCAGCTACAATCTGGAGCCGGACATTAAAAGCAGCCCGGGAGGCCTGCGCGACATCCACACCATTCAGTGGGTCGCCCGCCGCCACTTCGGCGCCACCTCGCTTGACGAAATGGTCAGCTTTGGCTTCCTGACCGAAGCAGAGCGTAACGAACTCAATGAGTGTCTGCATCTGCTGTGGCGCATTCGCTTTGCCCTGCATCTGGAACTAACCCGCTACGACAACCGCCTGCTGTTCGACCGTCAGCTTAGCGTCGCCCAACGCCTGAAGTATGCCGGTGAAGGCAATCAGCCGATCGAACACATGATGAAGGACTTCTATCGCGTTACCCGCCGCGTCGGCGAGCTGAACCACATGCTGCTGCAGCTGTTTGATGAGGCGATCCTGGCGCTGACCGAAGACGAAAAGCCACGCGCCATCGACGACGACTTCCAGCTGCGCGGTACGCTGATCGATTTGCGCGACGACACGCTGTTTATTCGCGAGCCGCAGGCGATCCTGCGCATGTTCTATATGATGGTGCGTAACAGCAATATCACTGGCATCTATTCCACTACGTTGCGCCACCTACGCCACGCGCGGCGTCATCTTACCGAGCCGCTGTGCTATATCCCCGAGGCGCGTTCGCTGTTCCTGAACATGCTGCGCCACCCTGGTGCGGTCAGCCGCGGTCTGCTGCCAATGCATCGCCACAGCGTGCTGTGGGCCTATATGCCGCAGTGGTCGTATATTGTCGGCCAGATGCAGTTCGACCTGTTCCACGCCTATACCGTTGATGAACACACCATCCGCGTGCTGCTAAAGCTCGAAAGTTTCGCTCACGAAGAAACCCGCTCGCGCCATCCGCTGTGCGTCGACCTGTGGCCGCGCCTGAACCACCCGGAGCTGATTCTGATTGCCGCCCTGTTCCACGATATTGCAAAAGGCCGCGGCGGCGACCATTCCATCCTCGGCGCGCAGGACGTGCTGAAGTTTGCCGAACTGCACGGGCTGAACTCGCGCGAAACCCAGCTGGTCGCCTGGCTGGTGCGCCAGCATCTGCTGATGTCCGTCACCGCCCAGCGCCGCGATATTCAGGATCCGGAAGTCATCAAGCAGTTTGCTGAAGAAGTACAGACCGAGCACCGCCTGCGCTTCCTGGTGTGCCTGACGGTGGCCGATATCTGTGCCACCAACGAAACGCTGTGGAACAGCTGGAAGCAGAGCCTGCTGCGCGAGCTGTACTTCGCCACTGAAAAACAGCTGCGCCGCGGGATGCAAAACACGCCGGATATGCGCGAACGCGTCCGTCATCACCAGATGCAGGCGCTGGCGCTGCTGCGCATGGACAACATCGACGAAGAGGCGCTGCATCAAATCTGGAACCGCTGTCGCGCCAACTACTTTGTGCGCCATACGCCAAACCAGCTGGCCTGGCACGCCCGTCATCTGCTCAAACACGACCTGACCCAGCCGATGATCCTGCTCAGCCCGCAGGCCACCCGCGGCGGCACCGAGATCTTTATCTGGAGCCCCGATCGGCCGTACCTGTTCGCCGCCGTGTGCGCCGAACTGGATCGCCGCAACCTGAGCGTGCACGACGCGCAGATTTTCACCACCCGCGATGGCATGGCGATGGACTCATTCATCGTGCTCGAACCGGACGGCAGCCCGCTGTCCAGCGATCGTCATGAAGCAATCCGCTTAGGGCTCGAGCAGGCAATTACCCAGCGCAGCTGGCAGCCGCCGCAGCCGCGTCGTCAGGCGGCCAAGCTGCGCCACTTTTCGGTGGATACCGAAGTCAATTTCCTGCCGACCCATACCGACCGCCGCTCATTCCTTGAGCTGATCGCGCTCGACCAACCTGGGCTGCTCGCCCGCGTCGGTCAGGTGTTTGCCGACCTCGGCATTTCGCTCCACGGGGCCAGAATTACGACAATTGGTGAACGAGTAGAAGATTTATTTATAATCGCCACCGCCGACCGGCGTGCCCTTAATAATGAGCTGCAACAAGAAGTGCAACAACGGTTGACAGCAGCCCTCAATCCAAACGATAAAGGGTAACGTATTTTTTTTAAGTAAATGGAAAGAGAAACAATGCAGCAATTACAGAACGTTATTGAGTCCGCTTTTGAGCGTCGCGCCGACATCACGCCGGCAAATGTGGATACCGTAACCCGCGAAGCGGTTAACCAGGTGATTTCCCTGCTGGATTCCGGCGCGCTGCGTGTCGCTGAAAAGATTGACGGCCAGTGGGTCACTCACCAGTGGCTGAAGAAAGCGGTTCTGCTCTCTTTCCGTATTAACGATAACCAGGTTATCGACGGTGCGGAAAGCCGCTACTTCGATAAAGTACCGATGAAATTCGCCGACTACGACGAAGCGCGTTTCCAGAAAGAAGGTTTCCGCGTAGTGCCACCGGCAGCCGTTCGCCAGGGCGCTTATATCGCGCGTAACACCGTACTGATGCCATCCTATGTGAACATCGGCGCTTACGTTGACGAAGGCTCCATGGTCGATACCTGGGCAACCGTTGGCTCCTGCGCGCAAATCGGTAAAAACGTTCACCTGTCCGGCGGCGTCGGCATCGGTGGCGTACTGGAACCGCTGCAGGCGAACCCAACCATCATCGAAGACAACTGCTTCATCGGCGCGCGTTCTGAAGTGGTTGAAGGCGTGATCGTTGAAGAAGGTTCCGTGATCTCCATGGGCGTGTACCTCGGTCAGAGCACCAAAATCTACGATCGCGAAACCGGCGAAGTCTTCTATGGTCGCGTACCGGCAGGCTCCGTTGTCGTTTCCGGCAACCTGCCTTCCAAAGACGGCAAGTACAGCCTGTACTGCGCGGTCATCGTGAAGAAGGTCGATGCGAAGACCCGCGGTAAAGTGGGTATCAACGAGCTGCTGCGTACTATCGATTAATAAGATGCGAAAAAGCGGGGGCTACCCCGCTTTTTTTTATTCGTAAGCTGGCGGAAATAGATTTTTTCGTTAATTATTCAATAGTTAATTTAGATCAGGGGTGCCGCTATGTACGATAATCTGAAAAGTTTAGGGATTACCAATCCCGATGAAATCGATCGTTACAGCCTCCGGCAGGAAGCCAACAACGATATCCTGAAAATCTATTTCCAGAAGGATAAAGGCGAGTTTTTTGCCAAGAGCGTCAAGTTCAAGTATCCACGTCAGCGTAAAACCATCGCCGGTGACGGCGTGGGACAGGGCTTCAAAGAAGTGCAGGAAATCAGCCCAAATCTGCGCTACGTGATCGACGAGCTGGATCAACTCTGCCAGCGAGATCGCACAGAAGTCGATCTGAAGCGTAAGATCCTTGACGATCTGCGTCATCTCGAAAGCGTTGTGACCAACAAGATCAGCGAAATTGAAGCCGATCTGGAAAAGCTAACGCGTAAGTAGCTGCGGGTGAATGTATTCGTAGGCCGGGTAAGGCGAAGCCGCCACCCGGCAATGTGCAAGTGCCATGCCTGATGGCGCTACGCTTATCAGGTCTACGCAAACCACAAATTATGCATCAATATCACAACCGGGTTTTATCACCGCTGCTCATCCAGCTGTAGCGCAATATACAACAGCAGCCTGTCATCGAAATTCCCCAAATCCAATCCCGTCAGTTCAGAGATACGGTTCAGGCGATACTCCAGCGTATTACGGTGAATAAAAAGCGCTTTTGACGTGGCCAGCGGCTGCACGTTATGGCGAAACCACGCGGCTAGCGTACGGCGCAGCAGGCCGTTGTTGTCCATTGCCTTCAGGCGCATTAGCGGACGCGACAGTTCATTCGCCTGCCAGCCGCCGCGCAGGCTATCGAGCAGTACCGGCAACATTAAATCCTGATAGAAATAGCTGCGGCTTTCCGGCATCCGCTGCTTACCCACCATCATGGTGGTGCGCGCGGTACGATACGAGCGGGCAATGCTGCCCGGCCCGGTAAAATAGTTGCCGAGCGCCACGCGAAAACGCAGATGGCCGTTTTCTTTCATCCGCGCAATCAGCTGCTCAACGCGCTTTTGGTGATCTTCGGCATCCCAGCGGCCAAAGGGGTTGAGCGCCGGCTTCAGTACCACCATTTCGGTCAGCGAGACAATGGCAATCAGGTTATTGCGCTCCGGGGTGGTCAGCGCGTTTTGCAGCTGCTGCAGTTCCGCCATCGCGCTATCGACACCCAGCTGGCCGCTGTCCACTTCCACCACCGCCGCCACGCGCGGCTGATTGAGGTCAATGCCCAGACGCTGTGCCCATTCGGTCAGCGCGGGCGTGTTCTCTTCGGCCTGGATCAGGTTCATCACCAGTTCTTCACGCAAACGGCTATCCTGCGCCAGCAGGTGCATCAACCGAGACTGCTCAAGCATCATCTCCGCCGTCATGCACACCAGCTCACCGTATTTGCGCAGCGTCTCCGGTTCACCGGTCAGGCCAATAACGCCGACGATTTCCCCCTCCAGACGCAGCGGTAGATTGATGCCTTGCCGGACGCCGTGCAGATGGCGCGCCACCGCATCGTCAATATCCACCACCCTGCCCTGAGACAGTACCAACAGCGCGCCTTCGTGCAATTCACCAATACGCTCGCGATCGCCGCTGCCGATAATGCGCCCACGAGCATCCATTACGTTGATATTGGTATCAATGATGCGCATGGTTCGCGCCACAATATCCTGCGCCATTTTTGTATCAAGATGCCAGCTAGCCATGAACCCCTCCTGTGAGCAGGTTACATGATAAGAAAGATGAGAATCCCCTGCACTGTGCAAATGCACAAAGCACGGTTGAGATCTATGGAGTTGTGGGAAGCTTCACATTACGCAGAAAGAAACCCTTTCCCCGGGCGGGGAAAGGGTTGGGGTGAGGATTACTGCATCAGCAGGTAGATAGTGCTATCGCCACGCTGAATATTCAGCGCCAGCACGGACGGTTTGCTGTCGAGGATTTTGCGCAGCTCGGCGATATTTTTCACCGCCTGCTGGTTTGCTCCCACGATAACGTCACCTTTCTTCAGGCCAATCTGTGCGGCCGGGGTGCCGGCTTTCACCGAATTCACCACCACGCCTTTGTCCTGGCCTTTGTTGCTCATCTCTGCGCCTTCAATCCCGTTGAAGATGCTGCTGGACTCAACCTGATTCTGGCTGCTCTGCTGCAGTTCAAGGTTAACCGTTACCGGCTTACCGTCGCGCAGCAGGCCGAGGGTGATTTTGCTGCCCACCGGCATGGTGCCTACCTGCGCACGCAGGGCTGCGAAGCTGCTGATCGGCTTGCCGTTCAGCTCGGTAATAACGTCGCCCGCTTTGATGCCCGCTTTCGCGGCGGAAGAGTTCGGCATCACCTGGCTGACGAAGGCGCCGCGCTGAGCGTCGACTTTCATCGCTTTCGCCAGCTCGGAGTTCAGCTCAGTACCCATAATGCCCAGCTCACCGCGTTTCACCTGACCAAATTTCACCATCTGGTCGGTCAGGTTTTTCACCATGTTACTCGGGATAGCAAAACCGATACCGATGTTGCCGCCGTCCGGCGCGAGGATTGCGGTGTTAATCCCGATCAGTTCGCCGTTCAGGTTAACCAGCGCGCCGCCGGAGTTACCGCGGTTGATCGCCGCATCGGTCTGGATAAAGTTTTCGTAGTTTTCGACGTTCAGACCGCTACGCCCCAGCGCCGAGACGATACCTGAAGTCACGGTTTCGCCCAGGCCGAACGGGTTACCGATGGCGACGGTATAGTCACCTACGCGCAGTGCATCGGAATCCGCCAGCTTAATCGCGGTCAGGTTTTTCGGGTCCTGAATCTGAATCAGCGCGATGTCGGAACGCGGGTCCTTACCGACCACTTTGGCATCGAACTTGCGCCCATCGCTCAGTTGAACCTTAATCACGTTGGCGTTATCGACCACGTGGTTGTTGGTCACGACGTAGCCTTTGGCCGCGTCAATCACCACCCCGGAACCCAGCGCCATAAATTTCTGCTGCTGCTGCGGCTGGCCGCCAGCGCTCGGGCCCGCGCCCTGACAGAACGGCGAGCTCTGGAACGGTGAACCGTCCTGGCAGAACGGCGAGTTGTCGCCGAAGAACTGCTGGAAATTACGGCCCATGCGCGGCGTGTTTACCGTTGTGCTGCCCTCAACATTAATGCTGACGACTGACGGCATTACCTTTTCCAGCATCGGTGCCAGGCTAGGCATAGGCTGGGCAGCGGATGCGGTGGAAGATGCCGTCTCGGCCGCGCTAGCGGACAACGGAGACAGAGCCAGACTTAAACTAAGAGCCAGTGCACTCATTGCTAACGTGGTTTTTTTCATGTGTTTCAATCTCAATATCAGATTACGCAAAATTGCTGTGTCGTGACTATCAGATTCACTTTATGGCACTAAGTTCCGTTTTACGGTGCGTTGGAAAAGTAAAAATTTATTGAGCGTCTTTACAAAACTTCTGATTATTCTACCGCCATCAGCCGTCGATATTCATCCCATGCGTAGAGATCGGTCATACCGCTGATATAATCCTGCAACAGGCGACAGCGATAATAATATTCCATCACCGGGAACTCCACGCTCTCGCGCGGAATTTTGTTTACCGCCTCAACATAGGCTAAACGATGGCGGGTTGAAAGTTTGCAGAAAAGCCGTGACTCAATCGGCAAGTGACGGACTCTTTCCTGTTCTACCAGTTCGCTGAAATCGCTTAAGGATAATTTAAGCAACGGCCCATAGATATCCAGTAACCCGCCAATAACGCGGTAGCCCTGTAATTCAAGCTGCTCGACCTCAGGATGACTAAAGACATGTTTTCTCGCAACATTTTTATAAACATCCAACAATTTACTATAGCTACTTTCATCTTCCAGCAGCGCGTGATTAAAATCACCGGTATAAATCTGCGACAAATTATCAATAAACCGCTGTGCCGCATAGGGCACCAATTTATTTAGCGTATTGACCCGTAAATACATAAAGAACTGATCTTCAGCACTGCGGCTTAATGAATTGGCGCGCGATTTATCCCAAGCATTTTCCACCACCTGTGCGAACAGTGAGCCTTTAGCATGATCCGACCAGGCATCGTATAAATGCTGATACAGCTGCTCAACGCTAAAGATGCGTTTTTCTACCGCATCTTCAAGGTCAGCTACACAATAAGAAATATCATCGGCCGCTTCCATAATCCAGGTTAATGGAAAGCGATTGTAAGGCGCTAAATCAAGTTCTTTACGTAAGCGCGCAATATACTGTTCTTCAGCCAGGTAGTAGCCCGGTTTTTTCATTAAATAACTGTGGGTCGCCGGCGTCTCGCCCGCCCACCAGGCCGGGCGGGTGTATTTCAAAATGCACCCCACCTGCGCCCAGGTCAGATTCATGCGCATTAAGGTGTGTACCAGGCGAATGCCCTGCGCGTTGCCCTCGAAGTGACATAAATCCTGGCGCACCTTACGGCGCAGCCCGTTCAGCGCCTCTTCCCCCTCGCGCAGCCGCAGGCTGACCACCTCACAGCGGTCGTGGCTGAGCGGCTGGCCCAGCGCGTCTTTCGGCGCCAGACGCTGGCTGAACCAATCGTTGATCGCCGCTTCGCCAAAGTGGCCGAACGGCGGGTTGCCGATATCGTGCATCAGACAGGCCATTTCAACCACGCTCTCAAACGGCCCGGTCAGCTCGTCGAGCCCGTAGGCAGCCAGCAGCTTTTTCTCTTTCAGGCGGCTGAGGATCTCTTTGGCGATATAGCGCCCCACCTGCTGCACCTCCATCGAGTGGGTCAGGCGCGTGCGGACGGCAGCGTTGCGTTCCAGCGGGAACACCTGGGTTTTCTGCTGCAGGCGGCGAATGGCGGGCGAGTTAATAATGCGCCCGCGGTCGCTTTCAAAAATGCGCAGAATTTCATGCTCCGAGCCCGCGCCCTGCGGTGAGCGATAGCGCCGACGCCAGTTAATTTTGTTGCGAAAATCAATCTTAGCCATAGCCTCTCCATCGCGAGCCACTCATTACAAGACATGCGCTTCCGTCGAACCGCATGATAAACTATGCCTTTAAACATGGCATATCGCGAGTAAATCTATGAAAATCGGCATTATTGGCGCAATGGAAGAAGAAGTGACGCTGCTGCGTGACAAAATCGAAAATCGTCAAACTATCACCCTCGGCGGTAGCGAAATCTACACCGGTCAGTTGAACGGCGTTGACGTTGCGCTACTGAAGTCAGGCATTGGTAAAGTGGCTGCCGCGATGGGTGCCGCCCTGCTGCTGGAGCGCTGCCAGCCGGACGTGGTGATCAACACCGGTTCTGCGGGTGGCCTGGCGCCGACGCTGAAAGTGGGCGATATCGTGGTCTCCGACGAAGCGCGCTACCATGATGCCGACGTCACCGCATTCGGCTACGAAATTGGGCAAATGGCCGGTTGCCCGGCAGCGTTTAAAGCCGACGAAAAACTGATTACCGCGGCGCAATCCTGCATTAAGGCGCTGGATCTGAACGCCGTTCGCGGCCTGATTGTCAGCGGCGATGCCTTCATTAACGGTGCCGAAGGGCTGGCAAAAATCCGCCGCAACTTCCCACAAGCGATTGCCGTTGAAATGGAAGCGACCGCAATTGCCCACGTGTGTCACAGCTTTGCCGTGCCGTTCGTGGTGGTGCGCGCCATCTCCGACGTGGCAGACAAAGAGTCTCACCTCAGCTTTGACGAGTTCCTGGCCGTCGCGGCTAAGCAGTCAACCCTGATGGTTGAAGCGCTGGTGCAGAAGCTGGCGCGTGGCTAAGCGGCTTCTCACCGGGCTGCTGGCCCTGCTGTTTAGCGCCCCGGCGTGGCTAACTGCCGCGCCGCGGGTTATCTCTCTCTCCCCAGCCAATACCGAACTGGCCTTCGCCGCTGGGATCGTCCCCGTTGGCGTCAGCGCCTGGTCAGACTATCCCGCGGCCGCCAAGCAGATTGAACAGGTCGCCTCGTGGCAGGGTATCAACCTTGAGCGTATCGTTGCGCTGCACCCCGACGTCGTGCTGGCGTGGAAGGAAGGCAACGCCGAGCGACAGGTCAATCAGCTGCGCTCGCTGGGCATCACCGTACTGTGGATTGATTCACACCGTATTGAAGATATTGCCGACGCGCTGCGCGCGCTGGCAAAGTGGAGCCCGCAGCCGCAAAAAGCCGAACAGGCTGCCGCCGACTTATTACACGACTACACGCAGCTGAAGGCTCAATACGCCAGCGCGCCGAAAAAACGCGTGTTCATGCAGTTCGGCTTTAACCCGATTTTCACCAGTAATAAAAATGCGATTCAAAACCAGGTACTGGAAATTTGCGGTGGGCAGAACGTTTTTGCCGACAGCCGCGTCGCCTGGCCACAGGTCAGCCGCGAGCAGGTGTTGACCCGTCAGCCGCAGGCGATTGTTGCCGCCGGAGACGAGAGTCAAATTCCGAAAATTCAGCAGTACTGGGCTAGCCAGCTCACAGTCCCGGTCATTCCACTGAATAGTGACTGGTTTGAACGCGCGAGCCCACGTATTATCCTTGCCGCAAAACAACTCTGTACTGCGCTGGAGCAGGTTCATTAACGGGATAATTGGTCATGCTTGTTTACTGGCTGGATATTGTTGGCACCATGGTTTTCGCCGTTTCTGGCGTATTACTGGCAGGAAAGCTGCGCATGGACCCGTTCGGCGTACTGGTGCTCGGCGTGGTCACCGCCGTCGGCGGCGGCACCATTCGCGATATGGCGCTCGCTAACGGCCCGGTGTTTTGGGTAAAAGATCCCACCGACCTGGTCGTGGCAATGGTCACCTGTATGTTAACCATCGTACTGGTGCGCCAGCCGCGCCGTCTGCCGAAATGGGTGCTGCCGGTGCTCGACGCCGTCGGGCTGGCGGTGTTCGTCGGTATCGGCGTGAATAAAGCCTTCCTCGCCCACTCCGGGCCGCTGGTTGCCATCTGCATGGGCGTGGTGACCGGCGTCGGCGGGGGGATCATCCGTGACGTGCTGGCGCGCGAAGTGCCGATGATCCTGCGCACCGAGATCTACGCCACGGCGTGCATTATTGGCGGGATTGTCCACGCGACGGCCTACTACACCTTCGAGGTGCCGCTGGAGAACGCCAGTATGATGGGGATGGTGGTCACGCTGGCCATTCGCCTGGCGGCCATTCGCTGGCACCTGAAGCTGCCGACCTTCGCACTGGACGATAACGGGCGCTAACCCCAGATGCATCAAACAAAATAGCCTACCGCAAGGTAGGCTATCACGGTAGGCCGGATAAGGCGTTTACGCCGCCATCCGGCAACCTGCGCAGAATCTGCCGGATGGCGCTTTGCTTATTCGGCCGACAACGTGACCGGCATTGCACCAGAGACTCATCAGATGCTGAAGGAAGAACCGCAGCCGCAGGTGCTGGTTGCGTTCGGGTTGGTCACGATAAAGCGTGAACCTTCCAGCCCTTCGGTGTAGTCGACGGAACCGCCCACCAGATACTGCAGGCTCATCGGATCAACCACCAGGCCTACGCCCTGTTTTTCGATGGTCATGTCGCCTTCGTTGATCTGATCGTCAAAGGTAAAGCCATACTGGAAGCCGCTGCAGCCGCCGCCCGTGATATACACGCGCAGCTTCAGGTTTGGATTCTCTTCATCCGCAATCAGGACTTTTACTTTTTTGGCTGCGGCGTCGGTAAACTCCAGCGGCAGCGCTACGTCATCACTCATTTTATGCTCCCATTACTACAGCTAGTCTGGGCAATTATTAACCCGACTCTTTGGGTCATTATCTAATACCCTGGTAAATCGTTCAAGTATTCTCCGGGGCCGCCTGCCGAGCTTTCGCCTCTTGCTCTGCTTCTTGTTTTGCCAGCGTACGCGCCAGAATGGTCGCATACAGCGGCTGCCCGCCGAGGAACTGGGCTAATAGCGTGGCACCGAGTCCGGTAATAATCATTGGCAAAATGAGCTGATAGTTATCGGTCATCTCCAGCACCAGCACAATACCGGTTAACGGCGCGCGTACCGAGGCCGCCAGAAGCGCCCCCATGCCGGCAATCGCAAAAGTGCCCGCATCCAGATGATAGGCCGGGAACAGACTCGCTGCCGCCGTACCGAACGCCGTGCCCAATAGCGTGCCCAGCGCCAGCATGGGCGCAAAAATCCCGCCCGGAGCGCCGGAGGAGAAACACAGCAATGTGGTCACCACGCGGGCGATAAACAGGAACAGCAGCGCGCCGATGGTATAGTTGCCCGCCGCGGCAATCGGGATCAGGTTAAATCCGCCCCCCGCCGCCGCCGGTTGCATCAGCCCCAGCACGCCGCAGCCGCCGCCGATCAGACCGCCAATCAGCACCCACTTTTTAATATTCCCACCGTGAATGCGGAAGAACATGTCCTGAGTTTTCAGCACCAGGGTATTAAACAGCGGCCCGAAGCAGCCAAAGACGATCCCTAGCACCATATACAGCCACAGGGTGTTAACCGGCGCATTGGTCAGCTTGCCCACCTCAATCACCGGCGTTTCACCGTTGAAGATGCGGAATACGATGCTCGACATAATCACGCCGGTAAACACGGCTTTAATCGAGATCAGGCTGTAGCGAAACTGCGGGCGCATCTCTTCAATAATGAACAAAATGCCCGCCAGCGGCGCGTTAAACGCCGCCGAGAGCCCCGCCGCTGCGCCGGTTGCCAATAATGTATGGCGCGCTTCTTCACCGCGCTGGCGGAAGATATCCCCCACCATGCGCCCCAGATTGCCGCCAATCTGCACCGTTGGCCCTTCACGCCCCAGCACCATGCCAGCGCCGAGCGTGCCCATGCCGCCGACAAATTTTACCGGCAGCACGCGCCACCAGCGCACCGGGCGCAATTCTTCCAGCGCGCCCTCTATTTCCGGAATACCGGAACCACCGGCTTCCTGGGCAAAGCGACGTACCAGCCAATAGCCCAGCATCGCCAGCAGTGCCGAAAGAATAAACGCCAGCGGCCAGACGATAAACCAGCGATCGGCCACCTGTGCCAGCGTGCCAATGCGCACGTTCTGCACCCAACTGACCGCATGTTCGAACGCCACGCCAACCACCCCAACAAGCGTGCCGACTACGGCGGACATCAGCAGCACCATCAGCGGTGTTTTATCGCGGTTCAGTAATTTACGCACCACATCGCGGCGACGTTTATGCACTATCCGCTGTGCCTCTAAAGGGGGTATTTCTGCTTTCATACCGTCATCACTAATTGGTAATACAAATAGGAAGGGAGGGCATTTTACCCAAGCCTGTGCGCTACGTCGCGAAAAAATTGCGCTACGAATGCTTTGTTGCAACGGGGTAAAAACTTAGTTCATCACAGGTTAGTACGAATAGAGAGAAAGTGGCGCAGAAGATTGTTTGAACGGACCTGACCGGTGACGTCCCTGGTGTCAGGATCTCTGCGTCTGGTAAGAAGGAGCTATCGTCAACATGCCTCCCGGCGGAGGCATGTTTTATGTTGTGTAGTACCTTACTCTTCTACGGGCTCAGGCTTCTTTTTCACGAGGAAATTGTAAGCCACCAGCAGAGCGAAAATACCGGTAATTGTCATGGTGATGGTGCCTGGCGTCATAAAGCGCGCCATGTTGCCAAGAATAATCCCCACCACGCCGAAGTCGGTATCGGAGAAGGTTGTGTTGGTTAAACCCAGCGCCCCCAGCACTGGAATCAGCGCAACCGGTAAGAAGGTAATCAGAATACCGTGGGCGAAAGCACCGAGAATCGCGCCGCGTTTACCGCCGGTCGCATTACCGAATACCCCAGCCGTTGCCCCACAGAAGAAGTGAGGGACGACGCCCGGCAGAATCAGTACCCACTTGAGCTGCCCAAGGATGAACAGCCCCACCAGACCACCGACAAAACTTGAGATAAAGCCGACTAACACCGCGTTCGGCGCATACGGGAAGACGATTGGACAGTCCAGCGCCGGACGTGCGTTAGGCACCAGACGCTCGGAGAAACCGGTAAATGCCGGAACGATCTCCGCCAGAATTAAACGCACACCCTGCAGGATAATAAATACCCCAGCTGCAAAGGTGATTGCCTGAATAAAGGAGTACACCAGGTAGTTCTGACCGTGGCTAAAGTTGCTTTCGACGTACTCTTTACCCGCAGAAATCGACAGGACCAGATAAATGATCATCATCGTCAGAGAGATAGAGATCGTGCTATCGCGCAAGAAGCTCAGGTTCTTAGGCATGTTCATCTCTTCGGTAGATTTAGAACCTTTACCGACGACAGAACCGATCCACCCAGAAAGCACGTAGCCAACCGTACCGGTATGCGCCAGAGCAACCTGGTCATTACCAATAATTTTACGCATATAAGGTTGAGCAATGGCCGGGAAGAAGCCCATTAACATGCCGAGTGCCAGCGAACCCGTATAAATAAGCTGAACGCCTTCGAAGCCGGCTACCGACAGAATAATGGCCACCATACAGGCCATGTAGAAGGTCACATGCCCGGACAGATAGATATATTTTAAACGGGTGAATCTGGCGACCACAATGTTCGCGACCATACCGAACGCCATAATAAGCGTGGTTGGCGCGCCATATTTTTCCAGCGCAATAGAGACCATCGCCTCATTGTTCGGAATAATACCCTGCACATCAAAGGCCTGCTTGAAGATATCACCTAACGGCGATAGCGAGCCGACCAGAACTAAAGCGCCTCCGGATAATACCAGGAATCCCAGTATCGTTTTGACGGTCCCTTTAATGACATCAGGGAAGGATTTTTTTTGTGCAACCAAGCCGAACAGCGCCACCAGCCCGACAAGGATTGATGGCACCTTCAGGATATCAACAATAAGCTGTAAAACGTTTTGAACAAACATATTAACCTCTGTCGCAGGGTATTTTTCTTGCCCGACTTAATTATTGCTGATCAAAATAGTCTTTTATTTTTTGTTCAATTTCGTTCAGGTCGATAATGTTATTAATCACAATAACTTTATCTGCCGGTAAGTTAGCGCTGAAGGCAATATCTTTCGCCATAACGAAAACATCGGCCACGTCAGGCGTTACGGAACCTAAATCAGAGTGTTCAACGTCCGCAGTGATATTGATTTTTTTGAGAACCTTTTTGATGTTCATTTCCATCATAAAACTGCTACCCAGACCTGAACCACATACCGCCATAATTTTCATAGTAGACCTCATATTTTTACGATTGGGGTGTCATTAACAAGAAGACGACGTTTCACCGAGTAAAATCGCCTGCAATTCTTCTGTAGTTTGCGTATTAAAAATCTGCTGCATCACCTCATCATCTGACAGCACTTCGGCGAGCTGCGAAATCATTTCAATGTGGCTATTGCTGTCCGGAGCGGAGAACATAAAAATCGCGTCCACCGGATCGTTCTCTTCTGAATTGAACTCAACCGCCTGCCCCAGTTTGACGATGGAGAGCCCCAGCGCCATCGCGCCCTGCTCTGGCCGCGTATGCGGCATCGCGATGCGCGGAGCAATCACGAAGTAGGGGCCGATCTCTTCTTTTTGTTTGATAATCGAATCGATATAGACCGGTGAAATCGCCCCTTCATCCAGCAGCGGGCGACCCGCAATCTGGATCGCCTCTTTCCAGTCACTTACCGATTGAACATACTGAACTTTGTTTTTATTCAGCCAGTTGGATAATGTTGGCATGGATATTACCTATCGTTCTTGATGATAAAAATGGGTGACTAGAGCATGCGACGGGCAGTTTCAGTCACATTCTCTTTCGTAAAGCCAAAGTATTTAAACAGGACGCTCGCTGGCGCAGATTCACCAAAGGAGTCCATGCCGATAACCTTCCCATCCAGCCCGGTGTAGCGCTGCCAGAACCCTTCAATGCTGGCCTCTATCGCCAGACGGTTACGCACGTGCTTCGGCAATACGGACTCTCTGTAGGCTTCATCTTGCTTATCAAAGCGTTCAGTACACGGCATAGAAACCACGCGAATCTGGTGGCCTTCCTGCTGCAACGTACGGGCGGCGGCAACCGCCAAGGCGACCTCTGAACCTGCAGATATCAGGATCAGCTCAGGTTCGCCATCGCACTCGACCAGCACATAGCCGCCACGAGCAATATTGTTAAGTTGTTCAGCGCTGCGAGCCTGCTGTTCAAGCGGTTGGCGAGTCAGCACTAAGGCCGATGGGCCGTCCTGACGTTCAATCGCCTGCTGCCAGGAGACCGCCACTTCCACCTGATCGCACCCGCGCCAGGTTTCCATATTCGGCGTCAGGCGCAGCGAAGCCAACTGCTCAACCGGCTGGTGCGTCGGACCATCTTCACCCAAGCCAATGGTGTCGTGGGTATAAACAAAGATGGAACGAATCTTCATCAGCGCCGCCATACGCAGCGCATTGCGGGCATATTCCATAAACATCAGGAAAGTACCGCCGTAAGGGATAAACCCACCGTGCAGCGCCAGGCCATTCATGATGGCTGACATGCCAAATTCACGAACGCCATAAGAGAGATAATTCCCCGCTCCATGCTCGGCGGTAAAATCGATAGACTTCTGATGCCTGGTCAGGTTAGACGGCGAAAGATCCGCAGACCCGCCCATCAACTCAGGCATCATACCGGCGAAAAAATTTAAGCAGTTCTGACTCACCTGTCGCGTTGCCAGCGACGCCGGATTAGCCTGTAGCTCATCGATGTACAACTGCATTTTTTCGGCCCACTGCGTAGGCAGTTCGCCCTTCATACGGCGCAAAAACTCGGCCGCCAGCTCAGGCCATTGCAGTGCATAATCAGCAAACAGCGCGTCCCATGCTTGCTCATCCTGAGCCCCTTTTTCGGTCGCATCCCAGGCAGCATACACATCGTCAGGAATTTCAAACGGCGGATACGGCCACTCGAGGCGCTCACGCACCAGGGCGACTTCATCGGCCCCCAGCGCTGAACCATGGCATTCATGACTGTCTGCTTTATTCGGCGAGCCGAAACCAATGATGGTTTTACAGCACAGCAGGCTCGGTTTATCGCTGACCTGTTTGGCTTCACGAACGGCAGCGTCAATCGCCTGCGGGTCGTGACCATCAATACCTTCAATCACGTGCCAGCCATAGGCGCGGAAGCGGGCTGCGGTATCTTCAGCGAACCAGCCTTCAACGTGCCCGTCGATAGAGATGCCATTATCGTCCCAGACGGCAATCAGATTACCCAACCCTAACGTTCCGGCCAGGCTACATACTTCATGGGAGATCCCCTCCATTAGGCAGCCATCACCCATGAACAGCCAGGTGTAGTGATCGACGATCTCAAACCCAGGCTTATTGAATTCGGCAGCCAGCGCTTTTTCGGCAATGGCCATTCCGACGGCGTTTGCTACCCCTTGCCCCAACGGGCCGGTGGTGGTTTCAATGCCAGGCGTGTAGCCATACTCCGGGTGTCCAGGCGTACGAGAGTGAAGCTGACGGAATTCACGGATGTCATTCATGCTCAGGTCATAGCCTGTGAGGTGCAGCAGAGAATAAATCAGCATGGAGCCATGACCATTCGACTGCACATAGCGATCGCGGTTAAACCACTGCGGGTTTTTTGGGTTATGGCGAAGGTGATGACGCCATACGACCTCGGCAATATCAGCCATACCCATCGGTGCACCCGGATGGCCGGAGTTGGCTTTCTGAATCGCATCAACGCTCAGAATTCGAATGGCATTCGCTAATTTTCTGTTGCTCATACGTCTCTCTTTTTACCTGGATTTTACGTTCAACAATAACGCTTTTGGGGTTTTCCCCACGCCAGCATGAATAGACATGTCGAAAGAAACCTTAGATTTTATCGTTGTATCACTCCGCCATAAGGTTCAACGCGGTTTGAAATCTCCTTCGGCAATCAGAAAAAAAATAAACATTAAAATACAATGCATTAATTTAAAAAAATTCATTATTACTGCATCTTTACGCCTTTCAACATAAGTCTATACATGTTTTACTTGTCTAGTCATCTTGATGATGCACATAGACGTGTCCAGATACAATATGCAAAAATGCATTTTATTGAGATGTGGCGTTTGTTCACTCAAATTCGTTAACTTGCTCACAATATGACGTTAACTGTCTGGTCGACCGAAAACAAAGTCAGGCATACATGTAAACAGGATCCAGCGGCGTTATCGCCCACATTGGTTAGGAAAAAGTCGATGGTTGATGGCATTACAGAGAAGCAAAAAGAGGTAGTCGATTACATTCTCAGAAAGATAAAGACCGATGGCCTTTTGCCAGGGGATAAACTGGACACAGAGATTGCTATTGCTAAAAATATCGGCATCACGCGCGCCACGGTGCGCGAGGCCACGCGCCTGTTGATCGAGCAGCAGCGGATTTATCGCGTGAAAGGCTCCGGTTTATTCGTTGGCGCCATTGGTAAAAGCAACCATTCCGGCAGATTCCACGCCCTGTCGCCTTTTGATTTTCAGGCGCAGAAGAGCGGCCATAAAGGCGTCAGAAAAGTCATTAAATTCAGCATAATGAAAGTGCCTTCACCGGAAATCGCCCAGTCATTACGGATAAAAAATAGCGATCAGATCTATAAAATTTTACGCCTGATGTGTTTTGACGATATTCCCGTCGCCCTTGAGCATATCCATCTGCCGGTTAATATGTTTACCAGCATGGAATTAAGCCAGCTCGAAATATCAAAATATAGTTATATCGAAAGCATCACAGGTAAAAAGGTCCAGCGCCGCGATCAAAATTTAACGGCTATCAACCTGGTTGACGAAGACATCCTTAATTTATTGAATCTCAAAGAGAATGACTCCGTTCTGGAGCTTGATGAGACCGTTTACCTGGATGACGGCACCCCTTGCGAAGTCAATATTGCCATCATCAACACGCGTATTTTTCCACTGAGACAAAACTCAACCCGCTCATAAGGCGGGTCATTTTCAGCTCTACCTCACCCTCATCACGGCTGATAAAAAAACAGCCTATATCATTTCTCTTGCTCAACATTCACGCCACAATGGGCAAAAATTTCATAACCTCTACGGAATAATTTAGAATAGCCAACAAAACATTTTTCACGAACCAGGATCCTGGCCATGAGCAAATCTGAACATCTCTATAGCGCAGCGCGTGAACTTATCCCCGGCGGCGTCAACTCACCGGTCCGCGCCTTCACCGGCGTCGGCGGTACGCCGCTGTTTATCGAACGTGCGGACGGCGCCTATCTGTATGACGTCGACGGCAAAGCCTATATCGATTACGTCGGTTCCTGGGGGCCGATGGTGCTGGGTCATAACCACCCGGCTATCCGTAATGCGGTTATTGAAGCCGCCTCGCGCGGGCTGAGCTTCGGCGCGCCGACCGAAATGGAAGTGACCATGGCGAAGCTGGTGACTGAACTGGTGCCCACCATGGACATGGTACGTATGGTGAACTCCGGTACCGAAGCCACCATGAGCGCCATTCGTCTGGCGCGCGGTTTTACCGGCCGTGACAAAATCATCAAATTCGAAGGCTGCTACCACGGTCACGCCGATTGCCTGCTGGTGAAAGCGGGCTCCGGCGCGCTGACCCTCGGCCAGCCAAACTCACCTGGCGTACCGGCTGATTTCGCCAAACACACGCTGACCTGCACCTACAACGACCTCGCTTCCGTGCGCGCCGCGTTCGAGCAGTTCCCGCAGGAAATTGCCTGCATCATCGTTGAACCGGTTGCCGGCAACATGAACTGCATTCCACCGCAGCCGGAATTCCTGCCGGGCCTGCGCGCGCTGTGCGATGAATTCGGCGCACTGCTGATTATTGACGAAGTGATGACCGGTTTCCGCGTAGCGCTGGCTGGCGCGCAGTCCTACTACGACGTCGTGCCGGACCTGACCTGCCTGGGCAAAATCATCGGCGGCGGGATGCCGGTCGGGGCGTTTGGTGGCCGTCGCGACGTAATGGACGCCCTGGCGCCAACCGGCCCGGTGTATCAAGCGGGTACGCTTTCCGGTAACCCAATCGCGATGGCGGCAGGCTTTGCCTGTCTGACCGAAGTGGCGCAGCCGGGCGTACACGAGACGCTGACCGAGCTGACCAACCAACTGGCACAGGGCCTGCTGGATGCCGCACAGGATACTGGTATTCCGCTGGTGGTGAATAACGTCGGCGGCATGTTCGGCATTTTCTTCACCGATGCCAAAGAAGTGACCTGCTATCAGGACGTACTGAAATGCGACGTTGAGCGCTTTAAGCGTTTCTTCCATCTGATGCTGGACGAAGGCGTGTATCTGGCGCCGTCGGCGTTTGAGGCAGGCTTTATGTCCATCGCCCACAGCGAAGAAGATATTGATAACACCATTGACGCGGCGCGTCGGGTGTTTGCGAAGCTGTAATTTAGCGACACATGCCGGGTGGCGGCTTCGCCTTACCCGGCCTACGTGAATCGCACAATCTGTAGGCCGGATAAGCGCATGTGTCATCCGGCTTTTTAACGGCTCTGCTTTCTCAACAGATAGATAAAGTACGGCGCACCGATAAAGGTCGACAGCAGCCCCGCTGGCACCTGATACGGGAACATCAGCATGCGTCCACACCAGTCGGCAAACACCAGCATCAGCCCCCCGATTAGCGCGGAAATCACAATATGCGGCATCGTTCGACGGAAGCCCATCATGCGCGCAATATGCGGTGCCATCAGCCCGACAAAGCTTAGCGGCCCGATGGTCAGCGTAGCCGCCGCCGTCAGGCACGCCGCCAGTAGTAGCAGACCAATACGTGCCGGAGAGAGCGCCATCCCGATAGACCGCGCCGTCTCACCGCCCAGCGGCAGAATGGTTAACCAGCGACGGCACAGCGGCACCAGCAGCAGTAAAATCACCATCGCGATAGCCGACTGCACCACCTGCTCACCGGTCGCGTTATAGGTTGAACCGGAGATCCACGTCAGGATCTGCGCCATACGTGGGTCACCGCTCGCTTGCAGCATCATCAGCAGCATGGTGAATGCGGTACTGAGCGCCATCCCCGCCAGCAGCATGCGGTGCGGCGAAAATCCACCGCGCCCGGCGGCAATCAGGATAATCAGCAGCGTCACCGCCGCCCCCAGACTCCCCGCGGGTAGCAGCCAACCAAACGCGTTGCCCGGCACCACAAACAGCATCAAGACCACGCCAAACGCCGCACCGGAGCTTATCCCCAGCACTTCCGGGCTCGCCATCGGGTTACCCGTTAAACGCTGAATAATACAGCCCGCCACCGCCAGCATCACGCCCGCAATCAGCGCCGACGCAATACGCGGCCAGCGCCACTGCGCCAGTTCGTCAAGCAGCGTACCGCTCGCCCAGTGCCAACTGTGCGCATCGCGCCCCAGCGACAGGGCAACGAACATCGCCGCCAGCAGAATCACCAGACCGCCCAGCGCAAACCACTGCACGTTCTGACGTTCATTTGCCACGCTATCGCTGGCGTTCATCGACGGCGCGCTCATGCTACGCAGTCGCGGTAACAGCCAAAGCAACAGCGGTGCGCCAATCAGCGCGGTCACAGAGCCGGTAGAGACCTCCATCCACACGCGGGTGAGCCAGAGAATAAGCTGGTCGGAAAGCCACAGAATCAGCGCACCAATCAGCGGTGCCAGCATCAGTCGGGAAAGCAAACGACGTGCGCCGAGCATCTTCGCCAGCAGCGGCGCAAACAGGCCGATAAAGCCAATAATCCCCACCGCATTGACGAGGAACGCACTGATAACGATAGCCAGCGTCAGCGCGCCCAGACGAGCCAGCGACAGCGCCAGCCCCAGGTTGCGCGCCACGCCGTCATCAAGGCCCATCAACGTTAACGGGCGCAGCAACAGCAGCGTCAGCATCACGCCGCCCAGCAGCTGCGGCCACAGACGCTGTACCACGCTCCAGTCGGTCTGCGTCAGCGTCCCGGTGCTCCACAGGAACATGCTTTGCAGCTGGTCGTGGTGGAAAATCACCATCAGTTGGTTGATTGCGCCGCAGTACAGGCTCACCACCAGCCCGGCCAGAATCAGCGTCACCGGCGAGAGACGTTTACCCCACGCCACGCCAAACACCAGCGCCCCCACAATACAGGCGCCCGCCAGGGCGGCAAACTGCGAAGTCAGCACGCCCGGTATCGCCCACAGCGTGGTTATCGTCATCCCCAGTTGGGCACCGGTTGCCACGCCAAGCGTCGTTGGCTCAGCCAACGGATTACGCAGCACCTGCTGGAACAGAACGCCCACCAGCCCCAGACCCGCCCCCACCAACAGAGAGATGGCCAGACGAGGCAATAGGCTGTAGTGGAACAGCATCTGGTCAATGGCGTTGATATCCGGCTGACGCATTGCCTGGAACCAAAGCGCGTTGGGCAGCGCCAGGTTGAAGTTAAACCAGGTCAGCGCCAGCGCGAGGATAAATAGCGCCAGCAGCAACATGGAGGCAAAAGGAGAGCGGGTCGTTTTCACGCTTGGCCCCCTAATGCATTGTCGAGGATGCGAGCGAAGTTCATCGCCGACAGCGTCGCACCATAGAACCACACCGCCGGGACATTCTGCACGCGGTTGGCGCGCACAAATGGCATCGCCTGCCATAACGGCGTGGCGGCCAGGCGGCGCATATCGGCCTCATTGCCGTGATCAAAGCAGAGAACGTCCACGTCTTTGTAGGCCGCCAGCCTGTCGATACCGACTACCGTGCTGCCCCAGAAATTAGTTTCGCCCTGCCAGGCGTTTTTGACACCCAGACGGTCAAGAATCTCCTGGAACAGGCAGTTCGGGCCAAACACCAGCATATGGCGAGAATCGAGCAGCGACATCATCAGCAGAGGGCGTTCGCCGCGCTGTGCAAAACGTGGCTTCAGGCTATCGATATAGGCATCAAACGCCGCCAGATGACGATGGGCCACCTCCTGCTTGTTGAGCAGCTCTGCCATTTCCAGCAGCGAGCGGCGCGCTTGCTCCAGCGGCTGTTTGCCGTCGCTGAAGGCAAAGCTTCGGCCCGGTGCAATTCGCGCGAGGATCTTCGGTGAAGGGCCATAACCTGCGGACCAGACCAGCATAGAGGGCTTCATCTGGGTCAGCAGTTCAAGATTAGGTTCGGTACGCAGCCCGACGTCAATCACCGAGTCCGGCAGCACCGGTTCGTTGACCCACATGCGGTAGTTGGGGATATCCGCCACGCCGTAGGGCGTTACGCCCAGCGCCAGCATCAGCTCGACGGGCAGCCACTCCAGCGCCACGATACGTTCGGCATTCACCGGCGCAGCCTGCGCTTTTTGCATCTGCCAGAGCAGCGGCGAGAGCGCCATCGCCGCCAGAAAACGGCGGCGGTTTATCACATTCGAATCAGCCATCAATAGACAAAACTTACCGGTGCAGCACCGGCTGGATGCGGCAGAATGCCCATTGGAATGCCGTAAATCTGCTCCAGCGTGTCGCTGCGCATCAGTTCATCCGGCGTGCCCTGAGCAATCATTTCACCGCCGCGAAGCGCCACCAGATAATCACAGTAGCGCGCCGCCATATTAATATCGTGCAGGACAGCAACAACCGTCAAACCGCGCTGCTGGCTCAGGCGATGCACCAGCGCCAGCACATCAACCTGATGGGCAATATCCAGCGCCGAAGTCGGTTCGTCGAGCAACAGACAGCGACTGTCCTGCGCCACCAGCATGGCTATCCACGCACGCTGACGTTCGCCGCCGGAGAGGCTGTCCACCAGGCGATGCGCCAGCGGTTTTAGGCCAACCAGCGAAATCGCTTCTTCCACTTTCTCTCTGTCAGCCACGCCAAAACGTCCCAGCGCGCCGTGCCACGGATAGCGACCAATTGCCACCAGTTCACGTACGGTCATCCCTTCGGCGGGCGGCAGCTGCTGAGGCAGATAGGCCACCTTGCGGGCAAACGCTTTGCTGTTCCAGCTTGCCAGCGGCTGACCGTCGAGCAGGATCTCCCCTTCCGACGGCGGCTGGTGACGGCCGAGCATTTTCAGCAGGGTCGATTTGCCGGAACCGTTATGGCCGATAAGGCCGGTGACTTTGCCCGCAGGGAAGGTTAACGAGAGAGGATGAAGCAGCGTACGGCCGGGAACGCGAAAAACGACCTGTTCGAGAGAAAAGGTCGTATCAGAATGAATTGTGTTGTCCTGCATAACCGTCAACATGTTAAAGGGCGCGGAAAGCCCGCGCCCTGGAGGTGGTTAGAAACGGAACGTTGCGGTTGCAACAACCTGACGTTCTGCGCCCCAGTAGCATGCATATTCGCTATAGCAGCTGGAAACGTAGTCACGATCGAACAGGTTATTCACGTTAACCGCGACGGACGATCCCGGTAAGCCGAAGCGGCCAAGGTCGTATTTCACCATCGCATCAGCCACCGCGTAACCGGCTACGCTAAACGCTTCGTTTTTCTTCGCCGCGTCGTTTTTGTAGTAGCTCACGGTAGAACCGGTGTAACGCACGCCTGCGCCGAAGGTCAGACCGCTCAGGGCCGTATCGTAGAAGGTGTAGTCGGTCCACAGAGACGCCTGATTACGCGGTACTTCCGCCGGGCGCTTGCCCTTGAAGATTGTGTCTTCAGTGTATTCCGCATCATTGTAGCTGTAGGCAGCCGTTACGTTGATGTTCTCGTTAACCGCCGCTTTCGCTTCCAGCTCGATACCGCGGGAGCGAATTTCACCCGTCTGCACGCTGTACAGGCCGGTAGAATCGTTCGGATCGGAGGTCAGGTTTTTGTTCTTCGTCAGCTGGTACACCGCGGCGGTCAGAACCACCGGCATATCTTTCGGTACGTATTTCACGCCCGCTTCATACTGCTTACCGCGCGACGGATCGAACGGTTTACCTTCTTTGGTGGAGCCAGAAGTCGGTTCGAAAGATTCGCTGTAGCTGAAGTACGGAGAGATACCGTTATCGAACAGGTAGTTAATGCCGCCACGCCAGGTGAACTGCTGGTCGTGATTCTGCGCCAGAGAATTGGAAGAACGCGTCAGCGTTGAGGTGGTCGCATAGTCGTAGCGGCCGCCCAGCGTCAGCACCCATTTATCCCATTCCATCTGATCCTGCGCATACAGGCCGGTCTGCTCCATACGGTTAAGCACCGCATAGGGGAAGTTAACCGCGACGTTCGCATTACCATACTGCGGATTGTTCATATCCAGCGAGCTGGCGGAACCATACTGCGCGTCAACGTCATTACGCATACGCGAGTAGTCAACGCCGGTCAGCAGCACATGATCAACCTCGCCGGTGGCAAAGTTGGACTGCAGCTGAGTATCGACGGTGAAGGCATTCATATCTTCATCAGAACGTACGTACTGACGGTTGATTTTGCCCGGCGCGCTGTAGCCATAACCGTAGACAGAACGGTACAGCGTTTTGACCTGGTCATAGCGCAGGTTCTGGCGCACGGTGAAGGTATCGTTGAATTCGTGAGAGAAGTTGTAGCCCACCATCTGCTGACGGCGCTGCATCTTGTTGTTTTTCTCACCTTCGTTGAAGTCGGTCGGCAGCTTGTGCGCGTTACCGTTGGCATCAATGTACGGCACAACCGTGCCTTCGCGCGGCAGCTAGCCATAGTAGCCCGCGTTCGGGTCACTCTGGAAATTGCTCAGGAAGGTGAAATCGGTTTTGTCATCCGGGCGCCAGCTGAAGGACGGCGCAATCGCGTAGCGATTAGATTTGGCCATATCCTGCTGGGTATTCTGGCTGCGGCCTAAGCCGGTCAGACGATAGGACCACACGCCCGCATCATCGATCGCGTCGCTGAAGTCGAAACCGGTCTGCCAGAGATTATCGGTACCCATTTTGAACTGAATTTCACGCAGCGGCTCGGTGGTCGGACGCTTGCTGACCATGCTGACGATGCCGCCCGGGTTGCTGTTGCCATACAGCACGGAAGTTGGCCCGCGCATCACTTCAACGCGTTCCAGGAAATACGGGTCCATGGAAACTTCAGAGTAGTTATTGCCCTGCAGTTTCATACCATCCAGATACTGGTTGGTGTTAACGGTGGTCGGCGCGGTAAAGCCGCGAATCGAAACCACGTCATAGGTAGAAGAGCTACCGCGAGTAGAGAAAACGCTCGGTGTGTAGGCCATCGCATCTTTGACGGTCGTCGGCTGGCGCATATCCAGCTCCTGACGGGTAATCACCGACACTGACTGCGGCGTTTTCTCAATTGGCGTATCCGTTTTCGTCGCCGTCGCGGAACGTTTTGCCGCGATGGTCGGTGCCGGGCCCCAGGCGCTTTCTTGCGCAGCCGGTGCGGCGGTAACGGTGATGGTTTCTTCTTTCGGTTGTTCTGCTGCCTGTGCGTATACAGACATGCCGCTAACCGCTGTGGCTACTACGACCGCGAGTTTACGCAGCGAGAGGTTTGGCTGAGCAGTTTTAAGACGCGCCATTGGTATATCTCTGATGAAGTGAATGATAACGTAAACGAGAATTATTATTATAACCAAGACATGATAGGACAGGCAGCGGACCCATAGCAAGTGATATAAGTCCCTACCAGAATTAAGGGGTTAAGAAATAAACAGATGAAATAATGAGGTTAAAAAAAAGAAAAAAACTGGAAATAAAGAAGCCCCGGTTATTAACAGGGGCTTCTTTGGGCCTCAATCGGCGATGACGTGATTTACAGTATTAGTTACCGCCGAACATATCCTTAATCCATCCCGCCACGCCGTCGCTGTCTTTCTTCTCCTGCTGCTGAGCAGGCTGTTGCTGCTGCTGCGGCTGAGAAGTCGAAGAGTCAAACGGGTTCGCCGACTGCTGCTGCTCAATCTGCTGCTGGCTCTGCTGGCAGAGCGCATCGGGATCGGTCGTCCACACCGGCAGCATACGCGTACCGCCACCGCCGCAGATAAAGTTACCGCCGTCGTCAACGCCCATATTGACCACGTCTTCCGGCGGCGTCAGCTCCAGCGCGATCGGCGACTGGCTGGCCAGATAGCGTTGATAGATAGACATCGCGCCGCTGGCACCGTACAGCTTGGTCGGCTGGTTGTTGTCGCGCCCTACCCAGGTAATCACCACTTCACGGCCATCGATACCGGCAAACCAGGTATCAACGTTGTTGTTAGTGGTACCGGTTTTCCCTGCCAGATGCAGGTTCGGGTATTTTGCCCCCAGTTGACGACCGGTGCCGCGCTGCACAACCTGCTGCATGGTCCACAGCGTCAGGTACGCGGCCTGCGCCGGTACGGCACGTTCGGCCTGCGGGAAGCTCTGATACAGCACGCTGCCATCTTCCGCAATCACGGAACGCAGCGCCGACAGCGGCGCGCGGTTGCCGCCGCTGGCAATGGTCTGGAACGCCTGCGCCACTTCAATCGGCGTCAGGTTCAGGGCGCCCAGCAGCATCGCCGGCACGGCGTTCAGCTGATCTTTCGGCGCGCCCAGCTTCAGCCACGTGTCGGTGACCGCCGGCAGGCCCAGCGCCATACCGAGGTTAACGGTAGGCACGTTCATTGAGCGGGTCAGCGCATCTACCAGCATCACCTGACCGCTGTAGCGGCGATCATCGTTCTGCGGCGACCACACCTGGCCGTTCGGCTGGCGCAGCGCGATCGGCGCATCGGCAATCCAGGTATTCAGACGATACTGATTCGGCTGGCTCAGCGCGGTCAGGTAGGTCGCCGGTTTCGCCAGAGAGCCGATCGAACGACGCGCCTGCATCGCACGGTTATAGCCGGCAAACTGCGGCTCAGCCCCGCCAACCATCGCGCGCACTTCACCGCTGAAGCGATCAACGACGACCATCGCCGTTTCCAGATCGCTGAGCTTACGCTGTTTCTTCAGCACCGGGATGCCTTCCGTTGCCGCTTTTTCGGCCGCATCCTGGGCCACGGAGTCAAAGGTGGTGAAAATCTTCACGCCAGAGAGATCTTTTACCTTATCGCCCAGCTTAGCCTGCAGTTCCTGACGCACCATCTGCATAAAGGCCGGCTGCGGTGAAATCACCCCGCCGCGCGGCTGCACGCCCAGCGGACGGGCGCTCAGCATATCGTACAGCTCCTGGTCAATCACGTTCTGCTGCTGCAACAGACGCAGGACCAGGTTTCGACGCTCCAGCGCCACTTTCGGGTTACGCCATGGGTTGTAAATCGACGCCCCTTTCACCATGCCGACCAGCAGCGCCTGCTGATCGAGACTCAGCTCTTCCACCGGTCGGCCGAAGTAGTAAAGGCTCGCCAGCGGAAAACCGCGTATTTCATTGTCGCCGCTCTGACCGAGGTACACCTCATTCATATACAGCTCAAGAATACGGTCCTTGCTGTAACGCGCGTCCATAATCAGCGCCATGTAGGCTTCGTTCGCCTTACGCCAATAGGAACGTTCGCTGGACAGGAACAGGTTTTTCACCAACTGCTGAGTCAGCGTACTGGCCCCCTGTACCGTACGCCCGGCGGTCAGGTTCGCCAGCACCGCGCGCCCCATAGAATAGAAGCTGATACCGTCGTGCTCGTAGAAGTGGCGGTCCTCAGTAGCAATCAGCGTATCGATCAACAGATCCGGGAAGCCACTACGCGGGACAAACAGACGCTGCTCGCCGTTCGGCGAGGACATCATGGTAATCAGCCGCGGATCGAGACGGAAATAACCAAACTGGCGGTTATTATCCATGTTTTCGATGCTGTCCAGACGCGCGCCGTCAAAGGTCAGACGCGCACGCACCTGCCCTTCTTTGCTGTCCGGGAAGTCGAACGGACGGCGGATCATCTCGATGCTGTTCGCCTGTACGGTGAACTCACCGGGGCGCGTCATCGCCGACACCTGACGATACTGGGTCGCCGTCAGCAGCTGAATCATCTCATTCTTGCTGATGGCCATATCCGGCTCGAGGCTAACCATGCGGCCATACACCGCCGCCGGCAGCTGCCAGACTTTACCGTCAATACGGCTACGGATTTTTTGATCCAGATAGACGCCGTAAATGGCAATCAGTACCGCGAAGACGATACCGAGCTTAACCAGGAACCAGAACCAGCGGTGTTTACCGCGCGGTTTTTTCCCCTTGCCGCCTTTACGCGAGCGCGGCTTTTCTTCATCGTAGCCATCATCATAATCGTCGTCATACTCATCATCTCTGAGCTGTCGACGGTCTACCTTTTGCTTTGCCGGACGCGCTGGCTTGCCTTTACGTCCAATCGGCTCGCGGTCATTCCCCGCCATGCTTTCTCTCCGCAACATTCAGGCATAAAGGCCTGATTTTCTGTTCTTCCGTCACAAGACAGAAGAAGATATCTCTCAATTTTCAACCGCAGTTTTGCCGGATGGCGGCGTTGCCTTATCCGGCCTACGAAAGCATGTGCCTCGGTAGGCCTGATAAGCGTAGCGCCATCAGGCGGAATACTTCTTCGTCCGCCGCGTTGGAGCGGTATTCGCCGGGTCATCCGGCCAGACGTGCTTCGGATAACGCCCTTTCATCTCTTTTTGCACCTCGCGGTATGCCCCCTGCCAGAACGCGCTTAAATCGCGCGTGATTTGCAGCGGCCGCTGCGCCGGTGACAGCAGCTCAAGCACCAGCGCCACGCGGCCTTCCGCGATAGTGGGCGTACGGGCTTCACCAAACATCTCCTGCATCCGCACGGCCAGCGCCGGTGGGTTATCTTCGTCATAGCGAATCGCAATACGACTTCCCGTCGGCACAGTGTAATGAGTTGGCAGCTGACTATCCAGACGTTGTCGTAATGACCAGGGCAACCAATCGAGCAGCGCCTGGCGCAGATCGAGCGATTTCAGGCTGCGTAGCGAATGCACGCCGCTCATATGCGGCAGCAGCCAGCTTTCCAGCGCGGCCAGCAACGAGGCGTCATCCACCGCAGGCCAGTCATCCTCCGGCAGCCAGCGCGCCGCGCACCGTAACCGCAAGCGTAGCTGTTCCGCTTCGTTCGTCCAGTTCAGCACGCTTAACCCCTTCTCACGAATACCGGTGAGCATCGCCTGGTGTAATTCGTTCTCGGACGGCTTCGCCAGTGGCCGCACGCTGAGCGTCAACTGGCCTATCTGGCTGCGGCGCAGCGCTTTTAGCGTCCCCTGCGCATCATCCCATTCAATGGTGTCAGATTGGTGTAACAGCACCGGACAGCGGCTGACCAGCCCGTCAATCTCCACCGCGCAGGCTTGCAAAATACGCGCGTCCGGCGAGGCATTCCCCTGTAGCAGCAGCGGCGCAATCAGCCACTCGTGACGGCCTAACGCGTCGTCGGCGTTGAGCATCGCCCCCATACCGTTTGCCAGCTGGTAGCGCCCCTCCAGCCCGCGTCGACGCGCGATACGATCGGGAAAGCCCTGCGCCAGCAGCGGCGCAACGGCATCAACGTCGGCCTGCCCGGCGCGGCGGTTCAGGCGCTTGCACAGCTGCTGGCTGCGCTGCTGCCAGTTCCCCTGCGGGCGGGAAAACGCCAGTAGCAGGTCGCTGCTGGCACCGCGCGGCGGTTCTTCGAGAATCGCCGCCAGCCGGGCTGCCGTCGCCACCTCATCATCACTCTCTGCGGCCACCAGCATGGCCGCCAGTCGCGGATCGTTGCCGAGCGCCGCCATCTTCTGCCCTTTTGCCGTCAGGCGTTCACCGTCCAGCGCCTGCAGCTGCGTTAGCAGACGGCGCGCCGCCGCCAGGTTTGCCGCCGGTGGCATATCCAGCCAGCGAAGCTGCGACGGATCGGCGCAGCCCCACTGCAACACATCCAGCAACAGTGCGGAAAGATCGCTTTGCAAGATTTCCGCGTCGCTCTGCGCGCTGGCGCGTTCAGCCTGTTCTTTCGCCAGCAGATGCACGCAGACCCCGGGCGCCAAACGCCCCGCGCGGCCTGCACGCTGGGTCATTGACGCCTGGCTGACGCGCTGCGTCACCAGTCGCGTTAGCCCCGTACGCGCATCAAAGCGCGCCACGCGTTCCTGAGCGCTGTCCACCACCAGACGAATGCCTTCTATCGTCAAGCTGGTTTCGGCGATATTGGTCGCCAGCACCACTTTTCGTTTTCCCGGTGGGGCGGACAAAATCGCCTGCCGCTGCGCGTTTAGCGGCAGCGCACCGTATAAAGGACACAGCAGTACATCATCAGCCACCCGCTCAGTCAGGTGCTCCTGCACCCGTTGAATTTCACCGACGCCGGGCAAAAACAGCAGCAGCGAACCGCTCTCGTTGCGCAGCAGCTCGGCAGTCGCTATCGCCACGGCCTCGTCAAAACTCAGCTGTGCGGGCAGCGACTGGTAACGGCGCTCGACCGGGTAGGCCCGGCCTTCAGACACAATCGTCGGTGCCTCTGCCAGCAGGCGTTGAAGCCGCTCGTTGTCCAGCGTTGCCGACATAATCAGCAGTTTGAGATCGTCACGCAGCCCCTGCTGAACGTCGAGCAGCAGCGCCAGCGCCAAATCCGCCTGCAGACTGCGCTCGTGGAATTCATCAAGGATCACCAGCCCCACGCCGGACAGTTCGGGATCGTGCTGGATCATGCGCGTCAGGATCCCTTCGGTCACCACTTCGAGCCGGGTATTCGGCCCGACGCAGGTTTCCGCACGCATCCGATAGCCGACCGTTTCGCCTGGTTTTTCATTCAACAGTTCAGCCAGCCGCTGCGCAACGTTGCGCGCCGCCAGGCGACGCGGCTCCAGCAGCAGAATGCGCCCGTCGATACCGCCATCGTGCAAAATTTGCAGCGGCAGCCAGGTCGATTTACCCGCGCCCGTTGGCGCATTTAACAGCACCTGCGGGGCATGGCGTAAGGCATGAAGGAGTTCAGGAAGGACGCTGGCGACCGGCAACAAGGACACGAATAGCTCCAGAGGGTTAACATTAAACGGCGTACATTGTAGCATCGCCACAATTCATAACCGAGTACCCACCATGTCTGAGTCAAAAAGACTGTTTTTCGCCATTGCTATCCCGCCGAAGATCCAGAAACAGCTGGTGCAATGGCGCGCCGAGCGTTTCCCCGCCGATGCGGGCGTGCCGGTCGTCGCCGCCAATATGCATATGACGCTGGCGTTTCTCGGCGAGGTCAGCGCGGAAAAACAGCGGGCGCTGACCGCCATGGCCGGACGCATTCGTCAGCCGGGTTTTGCGCTGCACCTGGACGATGCCGGGCAGTGGCTGCGCTCGCGAGTGGTGTGGCTCGGTACGCGTCAGCCGCCGCGCGGGCTGCTGCAGCTGGCGAATATGCTGCGCGCCCAGGCCGCACGCAGCGGCTGCTATCAGAGCCCGCAGCCGTTCCACCCGCACCTGACGCTGCTGCGCCACGCCGCGCAGGCGGTCCCCATTCCGCCCCCCGGCTTTCACTGGGAGATTCCGGTCACCGAGTTTGTGCTCTACGAATCACGCGTCGTCGGTCACCGCACCCGCTACACGCCTTTGCAGCGCTGGACGCTCAGCGAATAATTAAGGAAACCTGATGCAGTTTATCCCCCCGCTTAAGTCCGCCACGCTGATCAAACGCTATAAACGTTTTCTCGCTGACGTCGTTACCCCAGCAGGCGAAACCTTTACGCTTCATTGCGCCAATACCGGCGCAATGACCGGCTGCGCGACGCCCGGCGATACCGTTTGGTATTCCACGTCAGAAAATACTAAGCGCAAATATCCCCACAGCTGGGAATTAACCCAGACACAAAAAGGGGATTTTATTTGTGTAAATACGTTACGGGCAAATAGCTTAGCAAAAGACGCTATTTTATCCGGACGTATTCCTGAACTTACCGGTTACAACACGCTGAAAAGCGAAGTGAAATATGGTGAGGAAGGCAGTCGAATAGACATCATGTTACAGGCAGATGATCGTCCTACCTGCTATATTGAAGTGAAGTCAGTCACACTTGCAGAAAATGAATTCGGCTATTTTCCTGACGCCGTCACCGTGCGCGGACAAAAGCATCTACGCGAGCTGATGAGCGTTGTGGCGGGCGGTGAACGCGCCGTTTTGCTGTTTGCAATATTGCACTCAGCCATTGAATATTTCTCTCCAGCGCACCATATTGATGCTAAATACGCAGAGTTGTTACAAGAAGCACAGAAACAGGGGGTGGAAGTTTTAGCTTATAAGGCGGAACTTTCTGCCGATAATATGACTCTGATATCGCCGTTACCCGTCTCGTTATCGCGGGGTGAAGAAGTTGAGTAGAAAGTGTTCGGGCTGCGGCGCAAATACGCTTTTCCTCACAGCATTGTCAAGTGTTACGTTTAGATAATTGCCATCCGGAAAAGCATCTGCTATTTATAGCGGCCTGATTTTTCCCCCGAACACGGGGATCGATAGTGCGTGTTAAGGAGAAGCAACATGCAAGAAGGGCAAAACCGTAAAACATCGTCCCTGAGTATTCTCGCCATCGCTGGGGTGGAGCCATACCAAGAGAAGCCAGGCGAAGAGTATATGAACGAAGCCCAGCTGGCGCACTTCAGGCGTATTCTTGAAGCATGGCGTAATCAACTTAGGGATGAAGTCGATCGCACCGTTACACACATGCAGGACGAAGCTGCAAACTTCCCGGATCCGGTTGACCGTGCCGCGCAGGAAGAAGAGTTCAGCCTCGAGCTGCGTAACCGCGACCGTGAACGCAAGCTGATCAAAAAGATCGAGAAGACGTTGAAGAAAGTGGAAGACGAAGATTTCGGCTACTGCGAATCTTGCGGTGTGGAAATTGGCATTCGTCGTCTGGAAGCGCGTCCAACGGCAGACCTGTGCATTGACTGCAAAACGCTGGCAGAAATCCGCGAAAAGCAGATGGCAGGCTAACAGAAAGCTCACACTCTATCTTCAAGGCGGGAGTCATTTCCCGCCTTGTTGTTTTTATTGCTATCAACATGTCATCACAATCTTACATCGGGCGATTTGCCCCCTCTCCTTCCGGTGAGCTGCATTTCGGCTCGTTAATTGCCGCGTTAGGCAGCTACCTCCAGGCTCGCGCTCAGCAGGGCATCTGGCGAGTGCGCATCGAAGATATCGATCCCCCTCGTGAAGTTCCCGGTGCTGCAACCACCATTTTGCATCAACTGGAACATTACGGCCTGCACTGGGACGGCGACGTGCTGTGGCAATCGCAGCGCCACGACGCCTACCGAGAAGCGCTGGCGTGGCTGAAAAGCCAGAACCTGTGCTACTACTGCACCTGCACGCGCGCGCGAATTCAGCAGATTGGCGGCACCTATGACGGCTACTGCCGTGACCGGCACAACGGCCCGCAAAACGCTGCGCTGCGCCTGCGTCAGACCCATCCGGTGATGGCATTTACCGATTTACTGCGCGGTCGCCTGACCGCCGATGAACGTCTGGCGCGGGAAGATTTTATTATTCATCGCCGTGATGGGTTATTTGCCTATAATCTCGCGGTGGTGGTGGATGACCATTTCCAGGGCGTCACCGAGATTGTGCGCGGCGCAGACCTTATCGCACCGACCGTCAGGCAGATTTCCCTGTACCAGCAGTTTGGCTGGCCCGTACCGGACTACATTCACCTGCCGCTGGCATTGAATGAAGAAGGTGCTAAACTTTCGAAGCAAAATCATGCACCTGCTTTACCTACCGGCGACCCGCGCCCGATACTCATTGCGGCGCTGCGTTTTTTAGGCCAGCCGGTAACTGACCAGTGGCAGGATTTTAGCACGGCCGATTTATTGCAAAATGCGGTCGCTCAGTGGTCGCTAACGTCAGTACCTGAGACGGCGAAGATCAATCCGCCATTCTCAAACGCGTCATGCTGAGCTATGATTAGCCGCTATTTTTTTGTCCTGGATTCTGATATTACCGAGGTGCACCATTTTTACCCGAGTCGCTAATTTTTGCCGCAAGGTGCTAAGCCGTGAGGAGAGCGAGGCTGAAAACGCCATCGTGAAACCTGCTATGACTGTCATTCCGCGCGAGCAGCACGCTATTTCCCGCAAAGATATCAGCGAGAACGCCCTCAAGGTTCTTTATCGTCTGAATAAAGCAGGCTACGAGGCTTACCTCGTCGGCGGCGGCGTCCGCGACCTGCTGTTAGGCAAAAAACCCAAAGATTTTGACGTCACCACCAGCGCCACGCCCGAGCAGGTACGTAAACTGTTCCGCAACTGCCGCCTGGTTGGCCGTCGCTTTCGCCTGGCCCACGTCATGTTCGGCCCGGAAATCATCGAAGTCGCGACGTTCCGCGGGCATCATGAAGATGGTCAGTCCGATCGCGCCACCTCGCAGCGCGGTCAAAACGGTATGCTGCTGCGCGACAATATCTTCGGTTCCATCGAAGAAGACGCCCAGCGCCGCGACTTTACCATCAACAGCCTTTATTACAGCGTTGCCGACTTTACCGTACGCGATTACGTTGGCGGCATGCAGGATCTCAGCGACGGCGTGATTCGCCTGATCGGCGATCCGGAAACCCGCTACCGCGAAGACCCGGTACGTATGCTGCGCGCCGTACGCTTTGCCGCGAAGCTGAGTATGCGCATCAGCCCGGAAACCGCCGAGCCGATTCCGCGTCTGGCCACCCTGATGAACGACGTGCCGCCGGCGCGCCTGTTTGAAGAAGCGCTGAAGCTGTTACAGGCGGGCTATGGTTACGACACCTACAAGCTGTTGTGCGAATACAATCTGTTCCAGCCGCTGTTCCCGACCATCACCCGCTACTTCACCGAAGACGGCGATAGCCCGATGGAGCGCATCATCGCGCAGGTGCTGAAGAACACCGATAACCGTATTCACAACGATATGCGCGTTAACCCGGCGTTCTTGTTCGCCGCGATGTTCTGGTATCCGCTGCTCGAAATGGCACAGAAAATTGCCCAGGAGAGCGGGCTGGCCTACTACGATGCCTTTGCGCTGGCCATGAATGAAGTGCTGGACGAAGCCTGCCGTTCGCTGGCCATTCCAAAACGTATTACCACCCTGGTGCGGGATATCTGGCAGCTGCAGCTGCGCATGTCGCGCCGTCAGGGCAAGCGCGCGTGGAAGCTCATGGAGCACCCGAAATTCCGCGCGGCCTACGATCTGCTGGCGCTGCGTGCCGAAGCTGAACACAACGGCGAATTACAGCGTCTGTCCCAGTGGTGGAGCGAGTTTCAGGTGGTTGCGCCGCCGGCACAGAAAGAGATGCTCAACGATCTGGGCGATGAGCCTGACGCTCGCCGTCGCCATCGCCGCCCGCGTAAACGCGCGCCGCGTCGTGAAGGCTCTTCATGACCCTCGCTTATATTGCGCTCGGCAGTAATTTAGCCTCTCCGCTGGAGCAGGTTAATGCTGCCGTGCAAGCGATCGGCAACATCCCCGACAGCCGTATCGTGGCGGTCTCCTCGTATTACCGCACACCGCCATTAGGCCCGCAGGATCAGCCTGATTATCTGAACGCCACCGTAGCGCTGGAAACCACTCTCGCCGCCGAAGCACTGCTGGATCATACTCAACGTATTGAGCTGCAGCAGGGGCGCGTGCGCAAAGCCGAGCGCTGGGGGCCGCGCACGCTGGATCTCGATATTATGCTGTTCGGTGATGAGGTCATCCGTACCGAGCGCCTGACCGTCCCCCATTACGACATGAAAAACCGGGGTTTTATGCTGTGGCCGCTGTTTGAAATTGCCCCTGAGCTGCATTTCCCCGACGACGGACGCTCGCTGGCAGAATGCCTACGCCAGCTCCCGCCCTGCCCCGACCGCTGGTAGACCGCATACCGATTATTCTCTCTGCAATGATTCAGACATACAGGCAGAAAAGGCGAAAGCGCGCGCTGCGTTTCTGGCGTGGCCACCAGGAACAGGGTAATAATAGGACATCACAAAAAAGACATTTAGTGTGATATTAAATAATACAATTAATGTTTAATTTACATAATAAACATTATTCGTCATCTTTTCGCGTAATATTTTTTAAATTCATTATGCAATAATTCTAAACGCATCATATCCATCAATGTCAAAAATAAATCATAGAAAAACCTTTCAATAAACTCACTTTTCCCGAACAATTTTCCATATCACTTTTTTATTTTATTCAGCAAAACATTCATATGCGACGTAAATTATCGTCTCAAATCATCACATTACCCCGTATTTTTCAAAACAAATGATCGACAACGAGAATATCATAGACAAAATCTCTTTATTTGAGGGATAAAAGAACAAAATAACATATTTAATTACAATGGATAAAATCTTTATATTTATATAGTGAATTTTACAACCCAGCACGATATCAGGTTTAATAGCCGTGAATTAATATAACATTTTGTTACAGCTTTAATTCACCTATTACCACTCTATATAAGGATATTCGTTGTGAAGAAAAACATCATTGCACTGTCGGTCGCTGTCTCTGCCGCACTGCTCTCCTCTTCTGCATTCGCCCTCGACGGCGGCCAGATCGATTTTGCCGGTCTGGTCAGCGACAATACCTGCATCCCGCGCGTTAACGGCGGCAGCCAGGATGGCCAGGTTCAGTTGAACACCGCCAAAGTGGCAGATATCCAGGCCGATGGTGGCGTCCAGCTTGGCGCTGCCGGCGTACAGCCGGAATCATTCTACATCACCGTCGACTGCGGTTCTGGCAACACCAACGCAAATGCTAACCTGAGCATGGCCTCTACGTTCTTCAGCAACAGCAACGGTACGCTGAATAACGATGATTCCATCTCCAGCCCGGCGGCTGGCGTGAACCTGGCGATTCATGAGGTTGACAGCTCCGGCGCAGCACTGGCTTACAAGCAGGTTAAAATCAACAACACCAGCGACGTCCACAAACAAAAATTTGGTGCTGACGGCGTGGCGAAATTTAACTTCGTGGTTTCTTACGTTAAGCAGTCAACCGCAGTGCAGATCAAGGCGGGCTACGTGAAGTCCAATACCGCATATACTCTGGTTTACGATTAATTAAGACCTTTCAAGGGGCTATTTTACGCAGTGAAGTAGCTCCTTTTTAAAGTACGGCGATTGATGAACGAAGGGATGACGAACGCTCAAACTTTTAAGTTCAACTTCAGCCACATTTCATTTTTTATAATAGTAAAAAATGAAATGTGATTATCTAATTCAATAAAAATAAAACATGCTTAAATCAGATAATAGTGAGTAAAAAAACTCACCTCACAAATAAAACAATACAGATACTGTACAAAATACATTATTCACATAAAAAGCAGCCTTACATTAAACAAGCATCACACTTAAACAACATAATTAGGCCTAACACAAACATAATATATTAACAAAATAAATAAGAAGCGAAGGAAATATCCATGTGAGTTATTTTTATACAGCACGGGTATTCTCTATAATTGCGCCGGCTTGACGTAATATTTATTTTTTTAACAAGGATATTTCTAAATGAAATTAAAGTTAATTGCACTGTCTCTCGTTCTGTCTGCGGCCTCCACCTCGGCATTTGCTGCCATTGACGGCGGCCAGGTTGATTTCGCCGGTCTGGTCAGCGATAACACCTGCGTTCCACACGTTAACGGCGGCAGCCAGGACGGTCAGGTTCAGCTGAATACCGCGCAAGTGGGTGCTATTCAGGCCGATCTGGGCGTCCAGCTTGGCGCCGCTGGCGTACAGCCAGAGTCGTTCTACATCACCGTAGACTGCGGCTCATCGAATACCAACACCAACGCTCACCTGAGCATGGCGTCCACCTTCTTCAGCAACAGCAGCGGTACGCTGAATAACGATGACTCCATCAGCAGCCCGGCAAGCGGCGTGAATCTGGCAATCCACGTGGTCGACGGTACCGGCGCGGCGCTGACCTACAAACAGGTCAAAATCAACGATGCTGCCGATATCCATGATACCACCTTCGGCGCCGACGGCGTGGCGAAATACAACTTCGTCGTTTCTTACGTCAAGCAGTCCGGTGCGGTGCCAGTCAAGGCGGGCTACGTGAAGTCCAACACCGCGTATACCTTGACCTATAACTAATCGTTAATACCTAAGAGGGGGAGTAGCGTGCGCTTAAACGCGCAATATTCCCCCTGAATCATCTCCATGGAGGAATCATAATGACCAGGATGCGTCGTTCTCTTTATTTCACTCTTTCTGCCGTTGCTGCCTGTTCAGTCATACCTTCAGCGATGGCGGATATCGTTCTGTCCGGCACGCGCGTTATTTATAAAGAAGCGCAGAAAGACATTTCTATCCGTCTGGAAAATAAAGGTTCCCGCCCCGCGTTGGTACAAAGCTGGCTGGACGACGGTAACCAGAATGCCGACCCGAGCACAATCAACGTTCCCTTTAACGCCACGCCGCCGGTTTCCCGTATCGAGCCAGGCCGCGGGCAAACCGTCAAATTTACCTACACCGGCAGCCGCTCGTTGCCCAACGATCGCGAAAGCATCTATTGGTTTAACGTGCTGGAAGTGCCGCCCAAAATGAAAGACGAGGACGTTAAAGAGAAAAATATTCTCCAGCTGGCGTTCCGCACGCGCATCAAGCTGTTTTATCGCCCCGAAGGTCTGGACGGCACCGCCGCCGAAGCCCCGCAGAAATTACAGTGGCGGATGCAGCAAAAAGCCGGAAAACCGGTCGTTCATGTCACTAACCCCACAGGTTATTTCGTCTCCTTTAATAAAGTGGAGGCCATGGTCGGCGGGCGAAAATATACCGTTTCGGCCTCAATGGTCGCCCCCAAAGGCGAATCTGATTTCACTATTTCGGGGTTAACCGGTACGCCAGCCAAAACCAGCATTAGCTATGTCGCAATCAGCGATTTTGGCGGCGCCATTAATGGCAAGGTGGATATTTAACGCTTTTATTTAATACTTCGGATGCGCCAATGAAACAGCGGTCAACACAATTCAGGATCAAACTCCTGACTCGTTTTATTGCCTTTACCCTCCTGTCCGGCAGTCTCTCTGCGCGGGCCGAAAATGAAACGCTAGAGTTTGACAGCTCGTTTTTAATGGGGCCAGGCGCCAGCCAGGTCGATCTCAGCCGTTATTCCAACGGTAACGCGATCTCCCCCGGCGTCTACGAAGTGAGCGGCTACGTCAATAACGATCTGGTGACCACGCTAAAAGTCGAATTTATTGAAACCGCAAAAGGTAAAACACAGGCCTGTATAACGCCAAAAATATTAAGCCTGCTGCATATCCGCATGCCCGATGACCTGCCCGACAATGCGCTGCTGTTAGCCCGGGAAGACAGCGCGGACAGCTGCCTTAACCTCGCGCTGGCGATCCCTCAGTCTACGCTCAACTTCGACGGCGGCGACCAGCGGCTGGACGTGGGCGTACCGCAAATATGGGTGCAAAAAGGCTTCGCGAACTATGTCGATCCATCGCTATGGGATGACGGCGTGCCGGCCGCGATGCTGTCTTACGACGTCAGCGCCTGGAAAAGCCAGAACGACTACGGTGACGAAGACAGCGTGTACGCAGGCTTTAACGGCGGCATCAACCTTGGCGCATGGCACTTTCGCGCACAGGGTAACTACTCGTGGCAAAAAGACGGCAGCAGCGATATTGAATACCAGAACCGCTACGTTCAGCGGGATATTGCCGCGCTGCGTTCTCAACTGGTGAGCGGTGAAGCCAGCACCAGCGGCGAAAGCTTTGATACCGTCAGCCTGCGCGGCGTACGCCTGTACAGCGAATCGCAGATGCTGCCGCCGCAGCTCGCCAGCTATGCGCCAACGATTCGCGGCGTCGCCAAAAGCAACGCTAAAGTGACCATCACGCAGAACGGCTACAAAATCTACGAAACCACGGTGCCGCCGGGGCCGTTTTCGATCGACGACCTTTCGCCGTCCGGCTACGGCGCGGACCTTGAGGTCACCATTACTGAAGCCGACGGCTCGAAGCACAGCTTTAGCCAGGCCTTCTCGTCGCTGGTACAAATGATGCACCCCGGCGTCGGCAGCTGGGATATCAGCATCGGCCAGGTCAACGACGACAGCCTGCATGACGAGCCGGGCCTCGCGCAGGGTACCTTCTACTACGGCCTCAACAGCACCTTCACCGGCTTTAGCGGCATTCAGGCCACCGACAACGGCTATTTTGCCGGGCTGCTGGGCGTTGGGATGAACACCCTCGTCGGCGCCATCTCCTTTGACGTGACGCAATCGCAGGCGGAGATCCCCGATGACAAAACCTACCGTGGCCAAAGCTACCGTATTTCCTGGAACAAGTTCTTCGCCCCGACGGACACATCGCTGAACATTGCCGCCTATCGCTATTCCACCAAAGATTATCTGGGGCTGAGCGACGCGCTGAGCATTATTGACGATGCCGAACACAGCAGCGGCGACAACGCTCGCGGCATGAACGACTACTCGCGAATGAAAAACCAGTTCACCATCAGCCTCAACCAGAGCCTGAAGGATGAGGATATCAACTACGGTTCGCTGTACCTCACCGGCAGCTGGGCCGACTACTGGGTGACCAATGATTCGCGCAGCAGCTTCTCCGCCGGCTACAGCAACAGCATCGGCTGGGCAAGCTATAGCATCAACCTGCAGCGTACCTACGACGAAGACGGCAATCGCGACGATTCAGTCTACCTCAGCGTGACCATTCCGCTGGATAAACTGCTGGGCACAGACCGCGACAGCGGCGGCTTCCGTACGCTGAACAGCAGCGTCAGCAGCGATTTCGACGGCAGCAACCAGTTTAATACCAGCGCCAGCGGCTACAGCGCCGACAACCGCTGGAGCTATAGCGTCAGCACCGCGTACAACATGGAAAAAGAGGGCAAAGACCTCTCCACCGTCAGTTCCTACGTCAGCTACGACTCCAGTTACGGCAATGTCGCCGCCTCGGCGTCGGCCAGCAACGACAGTTCGCGTCAGTATTCATTAAATACCGACGGCGGCTTTGTGCTGCATAGCGGCGGCTTAACCTTCAGTAATCAGAGCTTTGGCGACAGCGATACGCTGGTGGTGATCGACGCCCCTGGCGCGCAGGGCGCACGTATCGACTACGGCAACAGCACCGTTGACCGCTTTGGTTACGGTATTGGCAGTTCATTAACCCCGTACCGGGAAAATATCGTCTCACTTGATGTCAACGATCTGGATAACGACGTCGAAATGAAGAGCACCAGCGCCACCGTGATCCCCAGACGCGGCGCGGTGGTGGTCAGCAAATTCGAAACCGACCAGGGGAAATCCGCCATTCTCAACCAGGTGCGCAGCGACCGCCAGCCGGTGCCGTTCACCGCCGAAGTGTACGATCTCAGCAACAACCTGCTGGGCACGGTAGGCCAGGGTAGCCAGGCCTTCGTACGCGGCATCGGCGAAAGCGGCGAACTTGAAGTGCGCTGGAGTAAGCAGAATCAAACGCAGCGCTGCCGCGCGCGCTACCAGGTGGCGTCGGGCAACGACAAGCAGATGGGTAAAACCATCGTCCTGGGCGCCGTGCCCTGCCAAATGCAATAAATTGCGAGGATCAAGGATGAGAACTTACCGCGTAATCCGCTCGCTGACGCTCGCCGCCGCGCTGCTGGCGCCGCCGGGCTTCGCCACGACCCAGGGGTTAAGCCTGGATTTCACCGCGGTGATTGAAGAAACCACCTGCCTCATGAGCGTCGTCAGCCTCAATAACGCCTCGGTCAGCGGCAGCGGAACGCAATACGATCTCACCATTCCAAACTTCGGGATCGCTGAGCTTTTAAACATCACCGCCAGCACCGAGGCCAGCTTTAAATTGCTACCTAAGGAGTGCAACAACGAGATCACCTCGCTGACGATGACCGTGAAAGGCATCACGCTGTCAAATACCCTTTTTATGCTGAAAAACACGCTCACCAGCGGCAACGCCGAAAACGTTGGGCTGGGCTTTAAGCCCAACGGCAGCGATGAGGGCAGCCGCTTTAAGGTCGACGGCACGGAAAAAATCGACTGGAGCGCCAGCCAGATCGCCAACGGTATGGAGCTAAACGCTTTTTTCCGCCGCGCCAGCACCTCGCTGACCCCAACGCCAGGCGACTTTCAGGCCAAGGCGCTCTTTACGTTTACCTATGAATAACCGAGGGCTGCATTGATGCGATATCTGTTACCGCCGTGTACCGCGCTGGCGCTGCTTCTGAACGCGGCGCCAGGCCTTGCGGGCTCTAACTCGCTGGAGTTAACGGTTTCCACCACCATTACGCCCTCAACCTGCCTGGCTACCCTGCACGACGACAGCGGCACGGCGAATACGACTGTAGATATGGGCGACGTCTATATTCCACAGATCGTCAATAAGAGCAAATCGCGCCCCTTTTCGCTGGTGTTCAGCGACTGCATTGGGCTGGCCAAAAAGCAGGCAACCGTCACGCTAACGGCCAAAACCGGCTGCGACGGTGCCTCCGGCGGCGGTAATGGTTTTCGCAACGCGCTGAGCGGCAGCGATGACGCCGCTGGCGTGTCAGCGGAAATCTGGACGGGCGCCATGCCTGAAGCCAGCGGCAGCAAGCAGCTGCGCTGCGCCAGCCCGGCGCAGCAGTTAATCGATCTCGCCGAAGCCAGCGATACCACCACCGTCGTCTGGCCGCTCAGCGCCCGCATCGTGCTGGCCTCGGGCAGCACGATTGCTGATTTACACACCGGCTCGTTTTCGACCCAGGGCCTGTTTACCATTACCTATGAGTAACGTGCGATGAGCAAACTATTGTGCGGCGCAGCGGCGGTTGGCCTCTTGCTTCTGTCCCCGCTGAGCCAGGCCGATACCGACGTCGAAATCAAAGCCAACATCGTCAACACCACCTGTCAGGTCTCGGTCGACAATAACGGGCTGGTCAGCCTCGGCACCTGGGGCATCGACTATTTTGCCAGCGGCATCACCGCTGAAGATCTCTATAAAGGCGGCAGCACCTTCTACGTACACGTCAAAGACTGTATGCCGGTTAGCGGTAAAACGCCCTCAACGCTCACCGTCCATTTTTCGCCGCTGTCCGGCAGCTTCGCCGTGGGCTCAACGCAAATTTTCGCCAACGACGAAGCCGACGGCGCAAAAAACGTGGGAGTGGTGATTTTCTCGGTTAACGACGCCAATAACGTTTACAACGTGATGAACACCGACGGGACGCCGCGCAGCCGCTACGACATTACCGCCGCCAGCTACGCCGACAGCCGCTATTCGTTTTACGCCCGGATGCAGAAAATACAGTCCGGCCAGTCCATCGTCAGCGGCCCGGTAAAGTCCAGCGTGCTGGTGTCGGTTTATTATGAATAAAAGGCGTTATTGGCCATTAAAAGGAGTAACGACTGTGGAAAAATCGTCTCAGCAATATCATTATAATATTAACAAAAAGTGGAAAATAATGATTCGCAAAGCATTAATAACGCTCATGGCGGCAACCCTCTTTACTTCTGTTAACGCTAATGCCACTCAAACGTTTGTTTTGGGAAACTACGCCCTAACTACAGATATGTCAGGCCCCTCAGCCGATGGTAGCAGTACATTCACTTATCCCAGTGGCCGCACGGTTTACTTTAGCCGAACATCAACGCTTACCCCGGCTAATGTTGTCATCAACTGGAACGGTAACCATGGCTCATCATCAAGTAAGACGAATAGCCTCTGGTGTACCCAAGCATCTGTTGGAACAGGCAATCCCTTATCTATAGAATCAGGGCTAATATCTGCGGGAAATTATGGCGGGGTCGATATATTTAAGACCAATATTACCGGTTTATATTTTTCATTAACGATCCGTTCGTTTAGCTCCAATAGCATGGTGCATTCGAGTGTCCCTAGCATTACGATCCAGAACGGCATAATGCATCAGGTGCTTCCACTTGAAGATACCAACAGCAACCAGCTTTGTCAGACCACAAATACGACTGGCGAGATCAATTATAAAACATTAGCAGGGCTAGGTTTTTATGCAGCTTTTACATTTTATACCGATCAAACTTATACCCCTGGCAGCTCCACAATTACACCATTAAAAACTGGCGATTATCATATCCGTATCTGGAACGAAAACCCCGGCGCAGGCATTAAAAGTCATTACGATAATGTGACCTTCGATATCAGCTCGGTGACGGTTGCTGAACCTACCTGTACCACCCAACCGGTCGCCAGCGGCAGCAGCGTCAGCGGAACCACCGTTAATTTAGGCAGCTACAGTCCAAACGACATTATTAACGGCGCAACCGCCGTGCCGTTCTCCATCAAGCTGGCGGGCTGTAAGGGGCTGCGCAATATTAACGTCACGCTCGCGTCCACCACCATGGCAACCGATGCCACCCTGCTCGGCAATATTCTCACCCTTAACCACGCCACCGGCGTGGGGCTGGAAATTCGCGGCGCGGCCAATAGCTACAGCACGGAAACGCTGATCATTCCGAACGAGAGTAGCTCGGTGTATAACGACCAGCGCGACACCTCCAGTGATGACAATATCTACGGCAGCAGTGAAAACGGCAAGGTGCAAACCCATACTCTGAACTTCCTGGCCACGCTTAAGCGCGACAGCAATCAGAAAATCGGCGCTGGTAACTTTAAGGCCAACGCTATCTTTACCCTTGATTACCCCTGATGACCTCCCCCGGCGGCCTGCCGCCGGGGGCATGTTCAATGCAATATCTCCCCCCGCTCACCTGCATTACAAAAATACACAGGTGACATATTTAGCGACAAAGTGCTCGAACGCCGCGGACCTTGTTGTGTCATGATAAGAAAAATCTCAAGCCCACTACTGAGGGAAGAGAAAGCTATTACGGATAATAGCGTTATCGTGGACAAGCAAGGATATAACGATGGGAAGGAGCCCTGGCGTACCGTTTTACCGCCGCCTGATGGCCGCTTTACGCGCGGCACTCATAATGCTGCTGTGCTCTGCCAGCGCGCAGGCCGCGACGCAAACGTTCGTGCTGGGCGGCACCGCCTACGCTTCAGACGGCGGGCCGGTTGACGACGGTACGAACGCGCTCTCTTACCCCAGCGGGCGAACCGTCTACTTCAGCCGCAGCGACACGCTGGCCCCCGCCAACGTCACCATCAACTGGAACGGCTCCCACGGCTCGTCCAGCGGCAAAGACCGCCTGTACTGTACCTCGACGGGCGCGGCCACCAGCAACCGCTTATCCGTCGAGTCCGGGCTGGTGCCCGCCGGCAGCTACGGCGGCGCGGCGTTATTCAAAACCAATATTACCGGCCTCTACTTCTCGCTCACGTTGCGATCGTTCAGCGCTTATGCCCTCAGCGTAACCGCCTCAACGCTGCCCGTCGTGGACGGGATCATGCACAACGTGATTACGGTCAAAGATAACGGCCACATCTGTTCCGACACCAGCAGCGGCGGTATGCAATACAACAGCCTCGGCGGGCTTGGGTTCTACGCGGCCATCACCTTCTATACCGACCAAACCTATACGCCGGTCAGTTCGAAGATTAGCCTGCTGAAAAATGGCGACTATCACGTGCGCATCTGGAACGAAAACCCCGGCAGCGGTATCAAAAGTTATTATCAAAACGTCACAATTGATGTCAGCGCCGTCAGCGCCAGCGAGCCGACCTGCACCACGCAGCCGGTTGCCAGCGGCAGCAGCGTCAACGGCACCACCGTTAACCTGGGCAGCTACAGCCCAAACCAGATTATTCGCGGCGCCGCCGCGGTGCCGTTTGCCATTAATCTCGCCGGCTGCCGCGGCCTGCGCAATATTAACGTCACGCTGACCACCACTACGCCCGCCAGCAACCGCACGATGCTCGGCAACATCCTGACCATGAACCAGGCCACCGGCGTCGGCGTGGAGATCAGCGGCGTCGCCAACGGCTATAGCCCGCAGATGGTACTGCTGCCTAACGACACCACCTCAGTCTATAGCGAGCAGCGCGATACGTCAGGCGACGACAATATCTACGGCACCAGCGAAAACGGGAAAAACCAGTCGCTGACGCTCAACTTTCTGGCCACGCTCAAACGCGACGGCAATCAGAAAATTGGCTCAGGTAACTTTAAAGCCAACGGTATTTTTACGCTCGACTATCCCTGATGATGCCCGAAAGCGCCATCAGGATGGATATGCCCACAAAGGGCTAACGTTCCGTCCTCTCTTCCCCTACAATGCGCGCATTGCATTCATACAATTTATGACCAACAGGGGTTATGATGAAACCAACCACCATCGCCTTGCTGCAGAAATGCAAACAGGAAAAGAAACGCTTCGCCACCATCACCGCCTACGACTACAGTTTTGCCAAACTGTTCGCTGACGAAGGCATTAACGTGATGCTGGTTGGCGACTCCCTGGGGATGACCGTTCAGGGTCATGATTCCACCCTGCCTGTGACCGTTGAAGATATCGCTTACCACACCCGCGCCGTCCGTCGCGGCGCGCCGAACTGCCTGCTGCTGTCTGACCTGCCGTTTATGGCTTACGCCACGCCGGAGCAAACCTTCGAAAATGCCGCTACGGTCATGCGTGCCGGCGCCAATATGATCAAAATTGAAGGCGGCGCATGGCTTGCCGATACCGTCAAAATGCTGGCCGAGCGCGCGGTGCCGGTCTGCGGGCATCTGGGGTTAACCCCGCAGTCGGTGAATGTGTTTGGCGGCTATAAGATTCAGGGGCGTGGCGATGCCGGAGACGTGCTGCTGGCAGATGCGCTGGCGCTGGAAGCCGCGGGCATACAGCTGCTGGTGCTGGAGTGCGTGCCGGTTGCGCTGGCAAAACGCGTGACGGAGGCGCTGTCAATTCCGGTTATCGGGATTGGCGCAGGTAACGTCACCGACGGGCAGATCCTGGTGATGCACGACGCCTTTGGTATTACCGGCGGCCATATTCCAAAGTTTGCCAAAAATTTCCTTACCGAAGCGGGCGACATGCGTGCCGCAGTACGGCAGTATATTGCCGAAGTGGAGTCCGGTGTTTATCCGGGTGAAGAACACAGTTTCCATTAATTTATCTGCCTGCACGCCATTACGCCGGATGACGGCGGGCGCTACGCGTGCGGTTGTAGAATGTAGGCCGGATAAGACGCTTTGCGTCGCCATCCGGCAAAACGCCTGATGGCGCTACGCTTATCAGGCCTACAAACTACAGACCCTCAGAACTTAAGGAGTCTTGTTGTGTTAATTATTGAAACCCTGCCGCTGCTACGTCAGCACATTCGCCGTCTGCGTCAGGAAGGCAAACGCGTCGCGTTGGTCCCGACCATGGGCAACCTGCACGACGGTCATATGACGCTGGTTGACGAGGCCAAAGCCCGTGCCGATGTGGTGGTGGTGAGTATTTTCGTTAACCCAATGCAGTTCGACCGCCCGGAAGATTTAGTCCGCTATCCACGCACCCTGCAGGATGACTGCGAAAAGCTGAATAAGCGCAAAGTCGACTTCGTGTTTGCCCCGTCAGAAAAAGAAATTTACCCGCAGGGCCTGGAAGGCCAGACCTTTGTTGATGTCCCCGGTCTCTCCACCATGCTGGAAGGCGCCAGCCGCCCGGGCCATTTCCGCGGCGTGTCGACCATCGTCAGCAAACTGTTCAACCTGATCCAGCCGGATCTCGCCTGCTTTGGTGAGAAAGACTTCCAGCAGCTGGCGCTGATTCGCAAAATGGTGGCCGATCTCGGCTACGACATTGAGATCGTCGGCGTGCCGATCATCCGCGCCAAAGATGGTCTGGCGCTGAGCTCACGCAACGGTTACCTGACCGCGGAGCAGCGGAAAATTGCGCCGGGTCTGTACAAGGTATTGAGCCGCGTAGCCGAGAAGCTGAAAGCCGGTGAACGTGACCAGGGCGAGATGATTGCTATCGCCGAGCAGGAGCTGAACGAAAAAGGCTTCCGCGCCGATGATATCCAGATTCGCGATGCCGACACCCTGCTCGACCTGACCGACAGCAGCAAACGCGTGGTGATCCTGATGGCCGCGTGGCTGGGCCAGGCGCGGCTTATCGATAACAAAATTGTTGAGCTAAGCTAAGCGGCCTGCACTGGCGCTGACCCGGGTTAGCGCCAGTCAATTAGCTGCTCAACCTCAACGAGCGATAACGTGGTCATCTGCGCGACGTCCTCGTGCGCCATCCCCTTTTTCAGCAAACGGCGGGCAATAATACGGCGTTCTTCTGATTGGCCTTCGCGCACGCCCTGCGCCACGCCCTTTTGCATCCCCTGTTCTTCAAGCCATTGTGCGAGCGTCTGCATCGTTTTCTCCTTAGGCATCCTGTTCGTCAGCTCCCTGAAAAATACGGTTGGTTGATGTGTCGTACCGCGTTGCAGCATATAGTTTAGCAGCGTGACTAGCTGGCTATCGGTAGTGTACTCCGCGTGCAAAAGCGTTACCAGCGGCGCCAGTAACCCCATTAAATCTCGCTGCCGAATGTGCTTTTGCAACAGCTCGAGTATCGCGACTCGCCGGTGTTGCATGATGTCATCATCGGGAATAACGGTGATATCGACCAGCGGGAAAGGCTGACTGTATAGCCTTCCGGCCAGCGTCGATGAGGCAAACATATCCAGCCAGCACAGGGAAAACGGGTAAGGACTCACTTTCCCCTGATAAAACAAAATGGGGATCACCAGAGGAAGCTGCTCGTTCCCGGCTTCAAGGTGGCGATGCATAGCGGCAATCGCGTAACGGATCATGCGAAAGGCCATTTTTTTATCCGGAGAACTTTGGTGTTCAATGAGAACATGAAGGTAGCCGTCGTTCCCCTGCATTTGCAGCGAATACAGAACATCGCTGTATTGTGCTCTCAGATCGTCTTCGATAAAGGTTCCCGACTCGAGCTGAAGCGTGCTCAGGTCGCAAATCTCACGTAGCTCTGCGGGCAGGTGAATATCCAGAAAATCACGGGCCGTTTCCGGGTGCATCAAAAATTGTTTGAATACCGCATCGTGCGGTGCGTTGGTAGAAGGTTCCATCATCCTGACCTGTCCAGTCATCCTGAAGGCCAGTATCCGCACGCCAATACTCGGGGTCAGCGCCGTATTTAGGCTTTTACGAGGCGGGCAGAGGAAAAAAACAACGCGTTACAACGATTGTAAAACTTTCTGCCAGGCATTACGCAAACTGTATGAAGAAACAACACCAGATGTGTAGACACCCAACAAAAATCGGGCAATACTGCCTGCGAAATTCCTCAAGGCAGTCGTGAACTGCTTTGTTTCCGCTAAGAATTAAAGGTAGACGCTATGATTCGCACTATGCTGCAGGGCAAACTCCACCGCGTGAAAGTGACGCATGCCGACCTGCACTACGAAGGCTCCTGCGCCATCGACCAGGACTTCCTTGACGCTGCCGGTATCCTGGAAAACGAAGCCATTGATATCTGGAACGTGAACAACGGTAAACGTTTTTCCACCTACGCCATTGCGGCGGAGCGCGGCTCTAAAATCATCTCTGTTAACGGCGCGGCAGCGCATAACGCCGACGTGGGCGATATTGTGATTATCGCTAGCTTTGTCACCATGTCTGACGAAGAAGCACGCACCTGGCGTCCGAACGTCGCCTACTTTGAAGGCGACAACGAAATGAAACGTACCGCCAAAGCGATTCCGGTTCAGGTTGCCTGATCCTCTCTGGCGTTCCGCGCCCGCGGAGCGCCAGCTTATCCCTGCGGCTGATTGCTGATAAGCCGCGACATCGTCTCCAGCGAATCCGTGCGCAAAATATACAGTCTTTTGAGCAGCATTGGGTTGTCACCCGGTTTCACCTTGCCTTTCACCGTCGTCACTGCCAAATGAAAACCGGCGTCGCTTGCGGCTTTCACCGCCGTGGCGTTATAGCCGCCGAACGGGTAGGAAAGATACAGTACGTGCGGATTAAACTGCGCGAGCGCCCGTCGGGAACGCTCGAAATCAAAAAGAATATTGTGATAGCTTCGGCTCAGCAGAATCGGACGTCGATAGCCATCCACGCGATGCAGGAAGTGGGTGTGTGACTGAAAATCAAAGACATCTTTAATTTCTTCCAGCTCGGATACGCTCATAAACTGCAGCGATTTCGGCGCCCACTTCTGCGGGTGACGCTTGATGCGCGACGAGATAATAAACGCCGTCGCCTTAAAGCCGTACTGCTTGAGCACCGGGTAGGCATAGCGGCTGACCGACTTCAGACCGTCATCAAAAGTAATCGCCACCGCGCGCGCCGGCAGATTAGCGCGGTTGTGGAGATAATCTTCCAGTTGATAGAGCGTCAGCGTGGTGTAGCCCATATCGCGCAGCCAGGTCATCTGGTTACTGAATGCCCGCACCGACGTGGTGGTAGAGGTATGGCGGAAGCGGGTGTTTTCTTCGTCACGCAGGATATGGTGGTAAGTGATCACCGGAATGCCGTTATCCGGCTGAGCGTCCAGCGCGCTGATGTAAGCCAACCGCCCGCCGATACGAATCTGATACCAGGTCTGATTCAGCCGGTCTTTTAGCTTGTTAAGAATCGGGTAGCGCAGGTTATCCGCCAGCGTCCCAAACGGCGCGCTGCCCGCGTCCGGTGCGTTGTACACCGGCGTATCTTTCCAGGTGATCAGATTCTGGTTGCTGAGCGGCTTATTCAGATCGCCTAAGCCATCCTCTACCCGCTGACGACCCTGCACCGGTTCAAGATGGCCTTTATCGATAAACCCCTTGCCGAAGCCAAAGCTGAAGGTGTCGTAATCTTCGACGTCGGGTTCAACGGCAATAATTTGCCCGGCGCGCAGGTTGCCAACGGTCATGGTTTTATTACCGATGCGCGCCCAAATCGCCGCATCCTCGGTGGTTTGCATATAGCGCACGGGTAATGCGGCGCTAACGCCGCCGGCGAGGAACAGCAGAACAAAAACAACAGCACGTATAGCCATGAGCAATAACCGAAGCGGGAACCGACTTCATTATTGTAACAAAAGCGACATCAATACCAATGCTTACGGCTTATACAAATCGTGGAGCAGCACAAAGGGCGGATTTTTTTGCTGCTGATGCCACAGGCTGGTGACGCCGGGCGACCCTTGGGCAACGATGCGATCGCGAAAGTCGCCGCTGCTGAGGGATTCCCGCAGGGGAATCATCGACTCAATCAATGAGTAGTGAACACCGGCAATCACCTCGCAGCCGCTGTGCTTATGGCTCATCAGCGAGGCCACGCGATAAGGCGCCGCGCCGGCGTTATCGGTCAGAAAAATGACGCCGTCGCCGGAGTCGGTTTGATGCAGCGCATCGCACATCATGCGGCTTAGCATATTGGCGCTGAGCCCACGCCAGTAGTTTACCGCCCGGCACTGCGGCAGCGGCCCGAATTTTTTTTCCAGACGATCCAGCAGTTCCTGTGCGCGATCGTCGTGGCAGGATATCACCCAACCTAACATAGCTTGCCTCCTTAGCAGGCAAGTAGTTTAGCGGAGTGATAGATAAAGGGGGGTGATGACTGTCAAAGAACGCGTCCCGGCAGGTATCACCTGCCGGGAAATCAAACAAATCAGCTGCGCAGACCGCGCCCGCGCTGGATGAGATACCAGCACAGCAGGTAGAAGGCGAGGATAAACACCACCAGCACGCCGAAGGTAGTGACCAGCGGCACATCGTTAATGCCGAGGAAACCGTAGCGGAACCCGCTGATCATATAGACGATGGGGTTCAGGTGCGACAGCCCCTGCCAGAACGGCGGCAGCAGCGTCAGCGAATAGAACACCCCACCGAGGTAGGTCAGCGGCGTCAGCACAAAGGTCGGGATCAGGCTGATGTCATCGAAGGTTTTCGCAAACACGGCGTTCAGCAGGCCCGCCAGCGAGAACAGAATCGCCGTCAGCACCAGCGTCAGGGCAACAAATACCCACGAATGCACCTGGAACGGGACGAAGAACAGCGACACGGCGGTGACCAGAATCCCCACGCACAGACCGCGCGCTACGCCGCCGCCGACAAAGCCCGCGATAATCACGTGCGTTGGCACCGGCGCAACCAGCAGCTCTTCAATGTTACGCTGAAACTTGGCGCTGAAGAATGACGAGGCCACATTGGCATAGGCGTTGGTGATGACCGCCATCATGATCAGCCCCGGCACGATAAACTGCATATAGCTAAAGCCGTGCATCTCGCCAATACGTGAACCAATCAGATTACCAAAGATAATAAAGTACAGCGTCATGGTGATGACCGGCGGCACCAGCGTCTGTACCCAGATACGCATAAAGCGATGGATCTCTTTCGCCCAGATGCTTTTCAGCGCGATCCAGTAAAGCTGCATCATGCGCGATCTCCTTGTTTTTCATGAACCAGCGAAACAAACAGCTCTTCCAGACGGTTCGCTTTGTTACGCATACTCAGCACCTGGATGCCCTGGGCACTCAGTTGGCTGAAGACGCTGTTAATCCCCTGCTCGCGCAGCACTTCCACTTCCAGCGTTGAGGTATCGACCAGGTTATACCGGTAGCCCTCAAGCTGCGGCAGCGGGCTTTTCGGCGCCAGGTCAAGAATAAAGGTTTCCGATTTCAGCTTAGACAGCAACGCCTTCATCGAGGTGTTCTCCACCAGCTCACCGCGCTGGATGATGCCGATATTACGGCACAGCATTTCTGCCTCTTCCAGATAGTGGGTGGTGAGGATAATGGTGGTGCCTTTGTCGTTAAGATCTTTCAGGAAGCCCCACATCGAACGACGCAGTTCGATATCCACACCAGCGGTCGGCTCATCGAGAATCAGCAGCTTGGGCTCATGCATCAGCGCGCGGGCAATCATCAGGCGGCGCTTCATACCGCCGGAGAGCATCCGCGCACGTTCGTTGCGTTTTTCCCACAGATCGAGCTGCTTGAGGTATTTTTCGCTGCGAATCACCGCTTCTTTGTGTTCAACACCGTAGTAACCCGCCTGGTTCACCACAATTTGCTGCACGGTTTCAAACGGGTTGAAGTTGAACTCCTGCGGCACCAGCCCGAGCTGGCGCTTAGCGTTAACCACGTCCTTTTGCAGGTCGTAGCCAAATACGCTCACCCGCCCGGAGGTTTTATTCACCAACGAGCTGATGATGCCGATGGTGGTGGATTTACCCGCGCCGTTCGGCCCCAGAAGCGCGTAAAAATCGCCGGCCTCAACTTTCAGATCGATCCCACGCAGCGCCTGAACGCCGCCCGGATAGGTCTTTGTCAGTTGCTCTAATTCCAGTGCAATGGTCATAGATTGTCGCTTACCTTACATTCTGATACTTGATATTTACTCTAAGTCATTCGAGTTACAGCAAGGCGGCGACGCAGCGAATCCTCAGGAACGTACACCAGTACGTGACTGGGGTGAGCGAGGAAAGCCAACGCCGCTGTAAATCGAAGTACGACGAGTATTTAGTTTTAATAAATCAGGAGTTGCCCTATATTAGCCCAACGCACTTCAATTGGTTACAAGCCTCCATGAAAGACATAGATACACTCATCAGCAACAACGCACTATGGTCAAAAATGCTGAGAGAAGAGGATCCCGGATTTTTTGCGACGCTATCGCAAGCGCAAAAACCCCGCTTTTTATGGATAGGGTGTTCCGACAGCCGCGTCCCTGCTGAACGTTTAACCGGGCTTGAGCCTGGCGAATTGTTTGTTCACCGTAACGTAGCCAACCTTGTTATTCACACCGACCTTAACTGCCTTTCCGTGGTGCAGTATGCCGTTGATGTGCTGGAAGTTGAACACATTATTATCTGCGGCCACTATGGCTGCGGCGGCGTACAGGCGGCGGTTGAAAACCCGGAGCTGGGCTTAATCGATAACTGGCTGCTGCACATTCGCGATATCTGGTTCAAACATAGCTCATTGCTTGGCGAGATGCCGCCGGAGCGTCGCATGGACACATTATGTGAGCTAAATGTGATGGAGCAGGTGTACAACCTGGGCCATTCGACAATTATGCAATCGGCGTGGAAACGCGGCCAGAAGGTGATGATTCACGGCTGGGCCTATGGTATTCATGACGGCCTGCTGCGCGATCTCGACGTTACGGCAGTCAGCCGTGAAACCCTGGAGCAGCGTTACCGCCACGGGATTTCCAACCTCAAGTTAAAGCACATCAATCATAAGTAGTGCAGGGATGGGCGGGTGACGGCAGTGCCTTACCCGGCCTACCGACCTGCGCCGTTGGTATTGCCGGGTGGCGGCTGCGCCTTACCCGGCCTACGTCGCAGGTTGTAGGCCTGATAAGCGAAGCGCCATCAGGCGCTCCCGCAGATTACTCGTCTAACATCACCACTTTGCCAACATACGGCAGATGACGATAGCGCTGGGCGTAGTCGATACCGTAGCCCACCACGAATTCGTCAGGAATGGCGAAGCCCACAAACTCAACCGGCACGTCCACTTCACGGCGGGACGGTTTGTCCAGCAGCGTGCAGATAGCCAGCGACTTCGGCTCACGCAGGCTCAGAATCTCGCGCACTTTCGACAGCGTATTGCCTGAATCGATAATGTCTTCGACGATCAGCACGTCTTTCCCACGGATGTCTTCATCCAGGTCTTTGAGGATCTTCACGTCGCGGGTGGTAGACATACCGCTGCCATAGCTGGATGCCGTCATGAAATCGACTTCGTGCGGTACCTGCACTTCACGGCAGAGATCGGCCATGAACATGAATGAACCGCGCAGCAAACCCACCAGTACCATTTCGCTGCCGCTATCTTTATAGCGTTCGTTAATCTGACGACCCAGTTCGGCGATACGCGCTTTGATCTCCGCTTCCGGGATCATCACTTCAACAATATGTTTCATAAACTTTATATCTCACTGATTTTAATCAGTTAAAACCAAGTTCAAGCTACGCAATTCAGTGAGTATTGATACACCGGTTGATATACGGATTCTCGCACAAATCTGAAATGATGCGACAGCATGAGCACAGTAGAAAGGCGGCGAGTATACAGCATAGTGGGCGAGAATAAAAAAAGCACCGATTGAGATCGATGCTTTCTGTACTTCCACTGTGTGTCAAAACTCAGGGAGGTTCTCTAGGTTGTCTTTAGCAGTACCATTAGGCCTTGTAGTAATATAGTTTGTCCCATTAACTGGGTCCTTTATCACTTTTTGACCTTTCTTCCATTTACCATCGTCGCCTTTGAAAATGGTGTAAAACGTATAACCGCTATCTATCTTACTTACTACCCACTGTCGTGTTTCTGATGTCCCTTCACCTACAGTGTCACCGTTATCAACGTGCACATATACGTGAGTAATGTGGGTGTGGGAATCATTATATCGGACCTTAGAAATAAGGTAGTTAGCCCATTTTTCGATCATATTTCACCAAAGGTTTGAACAGGAAAGCCCTGCAACACACTTATAAACAACAAAACAGATTTTTCCCATTCCACAAGTCACATAAATGGGTATTAGCAAGACCATTTCAAAGTCGCAATAGGCCGAATTCAATACGGGACACGTGAGGTTACTAGAAAATTGCTATATATCGTTCAACGAGGTGGACTATCAGGCTTCTTCCATTGAAAAACAGGGGCAGACATCCGCTGCCGGTGTCGATCTCTAGCAGCTAAAGAAGTAGCCACACGAGTACGGATAAGTAGTCGTTCCTGAGCATTCAGTTCAATGCCTTGGTAATCATCCCGTAAATTAACAGACGCTAAAAGTAGAATTTTCTCGTACGATAAACGCAGGAGATTCTGCATATGAAAACATCAAAATTTAGTGACAGCCAAATTCTGGCGATTTTAAAACAAGCCGAAGCTGGAGCACCTGTTCCTGAGCTGTGTCGTGAGCATGGCATGAGTTCAGCCACCTTTTACAAATGGCGAGCTAAGTTTGGCGGGATGGATGCGTCAATGATGGCGCGCCTGAAAGAGCTGGAAGCCGAAAATGCCCGACTGAAAAAGATGTATGCCGAAGAGCGGCTCAAAGCCGAAATCCTCAAAGAGGCTATCGAAAAAAAGTGGTAAAGCCGTCGCGCCGACGGGAGTTGGCGCAAAAGGCGGTGCAAAACCATTCCATTACCATCAAGTTTGCATGTGGTCTATTTGGGCTGAGCGAAACCTGTTACCGCTATCAGGCCAAACTCAGTGATGAGAATGCTCAAATCGCCGACTGGCTGCTTCGGTTAACTGAGGCTCACCGCAGCTGGGGTTTTGGAATGTGCTTTTACTTTTTACGCAATGTGAAACGCTTTGGTTGGAACCATAAACGGGTGCTTAGGATTTACCGTGAGCTGGAACTTAATCTGCGGATCAAGCCGAAGAGGCGCTTAAAACGTGATGTGCCTGATGCATTAGTGGTGCCGGAGTCGATAAATCAGTGCTGGTCTATGGACTTTATGCATGACCAGCTCGAGGATGGCCGCAGCTTCAGACTGCTTAATATCATTGATGATTTTAACCGCGAAGGATTGGCGATTGAGGTCGACTTCTCGCTGCCAGCTGAGCGTGTTGTCCGCACTCTCAATCAAGTGATTGAATGGCGCGGCAAGCCCAGACAAATTCGCAGTGACAATGGTCCTGAATACATCAGTGCTTTACTGGCGGAGTGGGCAGCAAAACATGATGTTGAGCTGAAGTTTATCCAGCCTGGCAACCCGCAGCAGAATGCCTATGTGGAGCGGTATAACCGTACAGTTCGCTACGACTGGCTCAACCAATATTTATTCAGCAGTATTGCCGAGGTACAAGAGCATGCGACAGAATGGCTTTGGTTTTACAACAATGAACGACCAAACAAAGCAATTGGTGGCATACCACCGAAATACAAGCAGGCTTTAATAACGCAACCTTCTACTTCTAACGTCCATTAAAAATGGGATGATTACCCCTTCTTTACGAGCAATCTCAAGCAGAGTGGCTTCGATTGTGTTATTCATCAACATATTCAGCCCCATACACTAGGATAGAAAAAGGCCAGCCCCGTAGGGCCGAAATAACAGGAGCCTACTGGCACACTTTGCTTTAGTGGTTGTAGTCGGCCAGGGCGTAAAGTAGCGAAGGAGTAACCCTCCGCATGGCTGTTTCTTCAGTCTCATCACTCATTAGTGCAAGGGTGTAATCCCGGCATTCAAAGATCACATCGCTAGCGGACAGACCGAACGCACCACCAGCAATGATCTGTCCAACTTCATGATCTGGCGTTTCAACAATCGACAAGCGATAGCCACCAAATGTGACAGGGGGATTATTCGGCCCTTTACTCAAAAACAGGCCCACTGCTTGTGCAGCTAGTTGAGCATGCTCTTCCAGGAGCATACCGGCCGCTTTGTTAGCGTCGCCAGCTATAATGCGCTTTATCTCGGTCACACTCATATCCACCGGTTCACGCCCCATCGACTTTACCTCCCTAGCCGATATGGGCTTGCTCTTTGCATTCTTTGTACGCGGGTCGCTGCTACTACGATACCGGGCCAGATAAGCATCACAGGCCAGTTGGTCAATCTTGCCGTCCACTCGTGCGGGGAAACCTTGCTTAGCCTCCCAGTTGTAGAGGGCCTGACGACTTAGCCCTGCGTGTTTAGCGTACTGACTCACACTCATCAGCGACATATTTTTTCTCCTGGGTAATTATCATTGGCAGGCAATGTGTCAACCCACCAGCGGGAAACTGTCAATCAAACTGTAAAGCGCCAGCTACTTGACACTTTTTCTGTCCGGTTGACACTTTTCAGGCAGAAAGTGTCAATCTGACTGTCAATCAGGATCGGCGGTTATTCCCGGTAATCCCTTGCCGCTCAAGGGAGTTAACAACCCAGCAACCGGAAAAAACTTAGTGTAAAGTGTCAATCAAATTCAAAACCTGTAGCTAGGAAAACACTGCGGCGCGCAATGCCCGTGCCTTACAAAAGTCTCAGGAAGGACCCATTTTTATATACGGTCACCTCCTGAGTGCCTGTCGGTATCAATAATTCATTGGCGTGGTGATCCGTCCATTATTCTCAACGTTGTAGGTCTTACGTTCACCCTTATCATTGACCATGGTGATTTCAAGCTTCAGCGTCTGATCGGACATTGCCTCTTTAAGCGAACGAGCCAGGTTATCAGTGAGCGTACTTTCACTACGGCTCCCATTCTGAATTGGCTGCAAAATTCCTGAACCTGCAGATTGCCCATTAATGGGGATATCTGGAAAGCCGTCACGTTGGCGGGCTTCACCTTTAATAATTTGCTGGTAATTATCGAGGACCGCATATGGATAAGCCTGATTTTTTGGCCCCCATCGACGGCGGTCATATCCTCCGTGGTAATATCGAAGCGCCAGAGGTACGTCGCCACCTGACCTCTGTAAGTTTTCGGATAAAATTTGTGCTCCAGCATTAATATTCTGGTTTGGGTCTTTCCAGTCCGTTATCCCGGTGGCTTTGAAGTTCGGGGGGATTATCTGCATTAACCCACGAGCATCAGCGTCACTAATAGCATTAGGATTGCCACCAGATTCTTGCATCATAATGGCTTTGAGTAGACGCGGGTCGACGCCCCATTTTTTGCCAGCATCGCTAAAAATAGAATCATACTGACCCCCTTGGTTATATGGCACATTATTTCTACCTGGAGCCTGAGGGCGGGTAATGGCGGACATATCGTCCAGTAATTGTTGTGCCCTGTCCTGGTTATAATAATGTCTGCGGTATTTATTTCTCGCCTGATCAGTCATAACGCCAGCAGTCAGCTGGTTTTTTTCATTCCCATCGAGCTGTTTGATAAACTCAGGGTCGCGCAATGCTCGGCGCATTAATGCAGAATCATCCCCTTTGTTTTGTCCCGAGAAGCGACCAATTGAGATATTGTCAAAGTTGTTCTCAAGCATATCGGATGCGCCACGTACAGTATCTGTTATGCCGTTATTATCAAGGTGCGAGTAAATTTTACGCTCGACTTTAGACTTAAAGCCATCCCATGAGGCACTGACCTCGTTTATTGCAGAGTTAAAGTCCGTCAGTTGCTGATTGAGCGTGGGATCGACTGTCAGTCCAACTTTATCGGCTTTTGCCAGAAGGGTTTTCATTCGCGCCCCCTCACGCATTAACGCCAGCATTTCAGGTGTCAGACCAAGACTGTCAGCGATTGACTTCTGTTGTTCCGGGCGGTATTTAGGGAAAATTCTCGCAATTTCCTGTAACGTTTTTAGCGTATCAACAGACCCGTCTTTATTTTTCTGTATCTGCACACCAATTGTCGCAAATGCCGCCATCATGCCCTGATTGCTGCCGCTACTTGCCTCCTTCAGCGCCTTCGCAAATCCCTCAATAGACGAACTGGCGCTCTCACTATCAGCGCCGACAAACTGCAACGCACCAGCAAGGCGAGAGAAGTCGTCTACCCGCATTCCGGCATTTTTAGACGATACGTCAAGGTTATAGGCCTCACGCGATGCTTCCCGGTAGCTTTCAGCCAGTTTTCCAGTTGCGTAGGCAACACCACCAATAGCACCACCGACAAGGCCAATCTTCGCCATTTTCTCCAGCTTTCCGGAGATATCCCCAACCATTTTTAATGGTGGGACCATATCACCGATATACTGCACATTATCTCTGGCGCTTTGGGCCATCAGCTCAAGGCGAGAGTTATACCCGTTCAAACCATCCAGTGTTTCCTGCCCACCGAATTGCAGCCCCGTTCTGGTTTTATCCAGCTTCGGCTGCAAGTCATTCAGTGATTCATTAATACGCTCAATTGCACCACTGACCTTATCGTCAGCCACCAGCTCAAAATCAAATGAATTAGACATCAGCACTATCTCCCACCAGGATAAAGTCTTCAGCCGTTACCGGCTCTATAAATTTATTTAATGCCGCTGTGGCCGCGTTCATACAAGCCAGATATCCATTTCCATCGCTGGTTCTGACACTATGGAGATACGCCTCCATATTCTGCATTTCTTCAGTCATCAGCTCCCAGCCGGGGCAGAAACGTTCCATTTTCCGAACGGTATAATTGCTTAGCGCTCGCGGGGACTTCTCCAGCACACTGATTGCTTTCTGGTGAGGTATGCCCTGTTCAATAAGACGGAGAGCAAGTATGGGGTTGTGTTTAGCTGGTTCGCTGCTCGCAATATAGTGGGCCTCTGCATGCGCTGACATCGTAGTGACATCATTTGTTATCGGGGTGACAGAGGCCCAAAGGCCACCTGCCACAGCCATGGGACTGTTATTCAGGTGGCTGAAAGTCATGGATGAATTTCTCCATTTGAGGGCTGAGAAACCACAATAGCCCCGGATTTAAGACCAGACTTAATCATCTGCAACTCATTTCGAGGTGCGGAGGGCTTACCACCAGCTGTACGGGTATCGCCTGGCAAGAACACACCGGTGGAACGCATTTGATTGTTTCTGGCAACAATAGCCCTGGCAACCTGCTCCTGATATTCATCGTCAGCTTGTTTTCGGGCCGCAACATTATCCGGGGTATCAGGATCGGAAGCATTTTGGTCCAGACGAAGATTTTCGAGCATCGCCTGCTTTTCATCATCAGTAAGTGGTTCTTCAAGCGATTTAAGCGTTTGAGATGCACGATTCCGGGAAGCGTGATAACCGTTCTGATCATTATCGCGAATGGATAGCTGCATGGCAGTTCTGGATTTTTCCTCATCGTTGAGAAATTCCCAGCCTGGCATATTTTCTTCCATGAAATTAGCCGTGAACTTTGATAAAGCCGCAGGCTCTTCCCGAAGGCGAGCACGGATTTTACTGGAGCTTAGTTTCGTTTCACGTAACAGCTTAACCGCCAGGACAGGGCTATTCTTCCCTTCCTCTGATATTGCAACGTTATGCCCCCGGCTATGCTGACTGGAAATACGGTAAGAACCGGCTGGTTTCAGAGTCTGGGTTTGCTGCTGGTCCTGCACCACAATCGTTTGAGTAGCCGCAGCATCAAGATGTGCAAAGCTACGCTCTTTTTTGCTCATGGATTTTTCCCGCTGTCGAAGTGTTGGCTTTTGGGAATTGCGGACGTTATTTGCGCCACCAGTAAATCCAAGGAGTGCTGTTAACGATACTTTTGCCATCAGAAAGCACCTCCGTGATAGCTCAGCGCCTTATCCACCAGCTTGCGTGCGATTTCATGGATTGATGGCTGTATGCCAAATTCAGAACGTTTACGCTCCTCTTCCTGAATGCGTTGCAAAGCTTCAACCTGACCACGCGTCAGTAGCACTACTTGTGAGTTTTGCTTCTTGTTCATACCACCCCCCTGATGTTTATACAGTGATTGTAGTTGCTGATTATGAAACGATCAATACATTCATTGCATAAAATGAAACGATAATGATATGAAAAAGGCGATGTAACAACATCGCCAATCGCTATCAGTGGTGGTAACTGGCTATCTTATTTTTATCAATCGGCCACCAGCGATGTTCTGCTCAAGTTCCCAGCCCATTTCTCTGAGTTTCCCCATAACAAACCATTGCGCCTTGTCTACATCTTTTACGTTCGCATGCTCGCTACAGAATGTTGCATAAGCACGGATGGCCGACTCTCTTTCTTTATAAAAAAAATAATTACGAAGAGGATGCTTTCTTTGAGCATATACAGGAGAGTCCAGCTCAGGATACCTTTCTCCCAACCAGGATTCGAACTGAGCATTTGTCAAATCAAACACCTTCCCATCAAGTTCGACCCAGTAGTGATGATGATCCAGCGTTCTATGACTTCCTTTAACAACTCTGACAGTAGCCTCTGGCACAAGCCACGTAAAAAATAAGCTAAGATACACAGATGCGCCCTGGCATGCATTTGTCGGAAAACTATAAAAAAATGGTATTCCTATCTTATCTAATTTATTGCGATTGCTTTGAAACACACTGTGTAAATCTTTGGCAAACTGTATCGTTAGCTCCTGCATAAACTAAACCTTATGATTATTAATCACCTATATGAATATCATTTGAAGAGAGCAACTAATGCTGCCACTAAGACCACTATCAGCAAAAAATATTTCATGATGTTATTTTTAGCATGTGGTTCTTTATTCATAATTTTCATGTCACTGACAACAATCACATCCTTATCTTTTATCTGATTGCGATTTCCTTCAATCTTATTGATTTCAATATTACGATTGGCTTCTATATCAACTTTTAGCGACTCAACCCAATCGGAAGGTTTTAAAGTGTCTTTATCAAGATTAAGTTTTTTACTAAGTGAATTCAGCATTCGTTTAACTGTAACTTTTGGGTCAAGGCATAAAGCATCAACGCAACTCTGTAGTGCCCCTGAGTTATCACCCAAAAAGGCTTGAATCTCAGCACGTGATTTTAATGCCAGAGCACCATACGACAATCCATGGAACATGGATGAACATGTACTCAAAAATCGTTCAAGAGCCTCCATCGCCTCGGCACATGTTTCAGGTGTTTTCCCATGCAACTCAAAAAAATTAGGCAAAGCTCTCATCGTTCCATAATCAGCAGTCTTCACGCGGCGCATATAGTAATCAGCGCGGTCTGAAATACCTCCATCATCATTAACTAACCAGGTACCATAGTGATCTGTCTCAACACAAATATTTCCATCATGATTAAATGTATAGCCTCTGGCCCATCCCCACTCAGGCCCTACCGAATAAATTTTACGTCCAGTAGTTACATCTAATTTAATGAATTTACCTGAGTCCTCAGACGTTGAGTTACAAAGTTGAACATATAAATATTTTTCACATGGAGATAAGACATGATTAAACTCTAAAGCACCAAGTTTGATATTTATACTTGAACCATTCGCTTTGACATGAAAGGTTGTCTCCAGCTTAGGCAAATTTTCCTTAGTTGATACGCTTGCTACCATTTCTCCCCTCCGAATTCCACCCTTACAAAAATCAAAACATTACAAATCGCTTTAACCATTCTGATTGGATTTAAACCTACCAATTTCGCCCAACCAATGATCCAAAGTCACAGACGTATCGTATATATGTTCACTCACGCTAGGGCTAGGTTTGGCTCCACGACGAATTTTATCGATCGAGGTTAAGTAAACATCATTAATAGCTGGTTCGATAAATGCTATTTCAAAGTCTGATAGTTCACCCAGGGATTTCTTTTTTTGTATTATTTTACGAGCGTCTTGTACATGTCCTTTCAATTCTGTAATTTGTGCTGTAATCTCAGGGTCTGATTTATAATTTGGATACTGTTCATTTAATGCTTCTTCGATTAATTCAAGGCGTTTTTTAATTTCAACCAGTCTTTGCATATTCCATACATCTCCATTAATGATAAAAACATTCTACAACCCTGCTGTGAATCCTTAACCAAACTCCATCAAAGATACCCGTTTAATGAAAACATTAGTGCGAGGAACATCACTCTTCCCCGTTAGGTACACATACAGCCAGCAGACAGTTGGACAATCAAACCATATCAAAGGGTGGTTAGTTTAAACAAATTTAAATCCTATCTGTATACACAGACAACTCTTATCTGGTGCGGCTTGCAGGCTGATTTTCTGCATTTTTGTATACAAGTTTCACTATTTATGCACAAGGGGTGTATACCCCCGAAAGCCAGCGTTGACGCGGCTTTGGGCGTAGCACTGTATAGTGCGTAAGGTGTGAACTCCTTTTTGCTGTTTTATTCAACAGATGTTAACCACTAGGATTTTTCTAACTGGTCAGAAAGGCGAGGTTTCCAATGACCAGGCAACTTTACGCGAAGAGGCGAACGGTATGCCGGAGAATAATGATTACAGGTAATGATCAACATCCATCCCTACCTGACAGGAAAATAACTGCACCCAAAAGAGTGCAGCCAGATAAATTCTGGTTCAATAACCTTAAACCGTACGGTTAATACCACCATCTTCAAGCCATTTCATTACAGCTTTGCGGCTATAGCGCGTTGGGTATGTTAAAACCGGCATCGGAAATCCATAATTTTTGCGAAGCCGCCAGACCGCAGTCTTTTTCTTACCGATCAATTCAAATAATTCACTCTCTTCCATAAAATCATTTTTGGTCATTACTTCCCCCTCAAAATTAAATTAATAACATCCACCTCATGAATATTATTAAAATGTCACTCCATTAGTTTTTAAAAATTTAACACGAGCAAGTATGCTTTGCTCGTGCGCCTCAAAGGCTTCGCGCTTTAATGCAATCTCTTCCTGCAAAATCTCATCTGAAAAGTCGTAGTGTTGTGCCATCGGGTCATCTGACTTGCTGGAGTGGTGAAGGCACAGGAGGCTTATTTCCCTTCTATCCGATCGGGAATAGCCTCTTTCTTTCATCAGGGCAATAACATTACTCTTAAGGAATTTACGACACATCGTATTAAATGCACCTTCTTTCCCTTTTATGGTTCCATCGTGCTTAATACCTTTGACAGCCCCTTCCGGGCTGTACGTTTTAACCAGTTGATCCAGTGACCGTTTTGAAAATGGCTGCATCGGATCACGAGGTTGCAAGAACACATAATCGTTATTGCACTCAGAAACTGAATCTCGCCAGGCTTTCTGCTCATCGATAATTCGCCGAATTTCGGGTGTTATCGGTAGGCGAAAAGCCTTTTGTGTTTTCATGGCCCCACGCATACCGCTCACGCCTTCAGGATAAATAATTTCACCAGCATTCTCGTTAACATAATCCCAGCGTAGGTTATGGACATTTATAGGACGAACACCAGTGATGATCATGAAGCGTACAGCATTTTTCTGGTGCACTGAGGTGCATGCAGCCACATTCAGCCATAGACGGGAAATTGATTCGATATCGGTAAAAAGCCGTGTAGGAGTCGGTTTCTGCACACGAGAAGATACATAATCATCAGGCAAGCTAGCGGCCACATTGCGACCGTTGCAAAGCATCGGGGCACAAAACCTCCAGAACCGGCGAAGTTCAGCAAACAATTCCAAAGCGTTATTGTTGGAACGGGTAGCGATCCACTCATCCAGAACCTCCACCAGCCGAATATATGTCACTTCACTGAATACCTCTCGCTTACCAAACATTGATTTTATCCGGTCCATGCGTACCCCATAAGTGGTGAAACTATCCGGGCTCAACCTTTTCCTAGCAACCTTACCTCTCAAATCGTCTCGATACATTTCCAATGCTGCGTGTACAGTTTCAGCACGAAGCCCTCCCTTTGCCATGTCTAACGCTTTCTCACGGGCTATCTGAATAGCAAGTTCAGGCCATTCCCCGAGTTTTTTACCCTTTAGCACCATCTTTTTGGGAAACTCAGCGTAAAATGTCACCTTGCCCGCTTTACTAAAATCAATACGGAGGTAGCTCTCTTTTTCGTATTTGGAACGGCGAGGTACACCAGAGGCTAAGAGGATTATTTTGGCGGCGGAAACGCAGGTTTTAATGCAAGCATTGGTATAGGGAGGTTTACAGGCATCCCATCTCTCTGATGCGGCTAAAACATCATTATTGTGCTCAACCTGTTTATATATTGTGGTTCCATCAACTAATTCGATACCTGGTTCTGTCATTTTTCTTTTCACCTCAGATATAAAAATTAAAAAATATATGTTTAAGTGTTCACCTGTTCACCATTTATAATTTCTTAATTAAATTCATATTGTTACATGGTGAATACTGCTCTCTTAGGTATTCACTAGTGTTCACCCTACCCTTCACCCTATAGGGAAAAAGACAATCAAAAGGTGAATAGGTGAATACTTGGTGAATACTTAATAAATAAGTGTTCACCCCTTAACGCTCTGTTATTGATAGAATTTTTAACAGGGTGAATACTGGTGAACACTTTATCTATAACTTTACTCTACCCCAGCATTATCAGGGATAGCTGCACACGATGGCATCCAGTCGGCAGAATCATCATGCAGGGTTACGTTGGAGCGTATGCCATGCTTTGTTTTCCGCTTCTGGTACTCCTTACCGTACTCAGCCATTGCGCCAGGCATATCTGTGCCAAACCGCATCAACGAGACTGGTTTGCTCAACCCATTGGCTCGTATATATGCCAGATATGCGTGATACAGATACTTGCGCGGGCTAAATGGTACTATCTCAGCATTGCCGATAAACATCCCATCACACGCTACTGACGCCATCAGTGATCTTGACCCTCCATCTCCGAACAGCTTTTGTATCTTAAGTTAACGATGTCCGCTGCCGCCGGTATTCCCTCGGGGAGTGATATCCCAGCGCGCTGTGCGGGTGGTTTTCATTGTAATGCGTGAACGCTACTGCAAGGTTTCGCAGTGCTGTTCTCACATCCGGTTTTGGCATGAACGCGATATAGTCTTCTTTCATCGTTTTCACGAACCGTTCGGCCATGCCATTACTCTGCGGGCTGCTCACCGCTGTTGTGCAGGGCTCCAGATTCAGCTCTCTCGCGAACCTCCGCGTTTCATACGCGGTATACGCTGAACCGTTATCCGTCAGCCACTGCACCGCTGTGTCGGGCAACCTGTCGCCGAAGCGCTTTTCCACCGACCTCAGCATCACATCCTGCACGGTCGAACTGTCATAGCCTCCCGTGCTTGCTGCCCAGTCTATGGCCTCACGGTCGCAGCAGTCCAGCGCGAACGTTACCCGCAGTTTTTCGCCGTTGTCGCAGCCGAACTCGAAGCCATCTGAACACCAGCGCATATCGCTTTCTGCCACCGCTATCTTGCCCTTATGTTCACGCTTCGGTCGCTCTGGTTTGTGATGCAACAACAACAGGTTATGCTCGCTCATTATCCTGTAAAGCCGTTTGGCATTCACAGGTGGCTGTCCCTCTGTGCGACGTTGCTTGCGCAGGATGCCCCACACGCGTCGATAACCATAACTCGGCATATCGCTGATAATGTTGAGGATAGCCGACAGTATTTCTGCGTCTGCTTCTTCATTACGCCGGTTACAGCGCCTGTCCTGCCAGTCGGCAGAACGGTTAATCCGCAGTGACAGTTGCGCACGCGACACGCCCATGGTCCGGCTGACCATGGCTATTCCCCGTCCTTTGGCAACAAGGGCGCGTGCGCTATCCATTTTCGCGACTGACCGTACTCCACGGCTTCTTTCAGGATCTCAACTTCCATCGTTTTCTTGCCCAGAAGGCGCTGAAGCTCCCGGACCTGCTTCAGAGCAGCAGTAAGCTCAGAAGCAGGAACGACTTCCTCTCCAGCCGCAACGGCGGTGAGGCTGCCTTCCTGATATTGCTTCTTCCACTTAAACAGCAGGCTGGGCTGGATACCATGCAGGCGGGCGACATGGGAGACATTCATACCCGGCTCCATCGTCTGCTGGATAATGGCGATCTTCTCCTGAGGAGTTTTACGTTTACGGACTTCTTGCCCTAACAGGATCCCGGTCATCTCAAAATTGGCGTTAGTGTTAGACATATATTCAAGCCTATCTCTTATCTGGAGATACAGCTACTGTCCGGTGTTTCAGGGGGCTACATCACTACTGACGCCATCAGATAGCCGCAGAAATCCACCAGCGAATCACCTTCACGTTTAATAGCCAGGGCTTCTTCTGACTTCTGCTGTTCGTGCAACAAGCGACGGGCATCATCCTGATCTGCAAAACGAGTCAGCAGGTGGCGAATAACCACCGCCAGCTCACCCTCTATCTTCTCTGCCAACATCGTATCGCGTTCGTTTTCTGGCACCACTTCGCTAAAGTTAAATATCACCCGCCGACGCGAGATACCACCGCTGCGGTCGCTGAACGTCATAGCATTGTTATTGACGGCCAGCACCACAGCCTGTATCCGGGTCGAGTACGGCGCTTTGTGTTTTGGGTCGATAGAAACCTTATCACCGCCTGTAATGGCCTTTATCCCTGCACCGTCGCCAGCGTAGCGGGTCATATCCGGCATGATGATCAGCGAGTAGCCAACCACCAGCGCCCTATCCCTCGCATCCTCCAGCGCCTTCATACTGGCCGACACCGTATTTGCCTTGCCCGCCAGCATGGTGCAGATTTCCGCCATCACGCTCTTACCGCTACCACCCGGCCCTGTAACCTCCAGGAATAATTGCCAGTCGTACCGGTTCGCCAGCACCATAAACAGTGCAGCCAGTACGCGATCTGTCTTGCGGTCGTTGTTGGCCACGGAACGGCGTAGCCATTTCCAGAAATTTGGGGCATGGCTGGCCAGCGTTTCCCCTTCGGCAGGTGGGCTGAAAGGTAGCTCACTGGCGATCAGCAGCCAGTCAGTTTTACTGTGCGACCGGAATTGCCCCGTTCGGGTATCAAATACACCATTGCTGAAACCGATAAGATTACGGGCCGTAGACCCCATGACCGGAAGACTCAGCTTCATGGTTTCCACCGCTGATTTAACAGCATTCTGCGAATAGGCCACCTCAGCATCGATATAAATCTGTGCCATCTCGCGCTGTAGCTCTTTATCCGGCAGCGGGTTCCACACCACACCGTTATAGTGATGAACAGTGTCAGAGTCGGCATGAATCGCCAACTCGCCATCGTAATGTGCCAGTAACACCTCACCGCGCTGGCTGGCCCCCATCTGATTGAGTGCAGGGCTAACTTCAGCGTGTTCCTGAGTACGCACTCTCTGGGTGATTGGTAATTGATGAATGTTATTTTCTTCGACTTTACATTGTTCACGCAGCCGGTTCAGATAGTCCCGCCAATCTTCAGGTTCCCGATCTGGAATCCCCTTATACAACTTGGCTTCCTGAACTCCTGCCAGCGCCAGCTTCTCTCCAATGGCATTAATCTGTATCTGCTCGATCTCTCCAGCCAAGTACACACGGGCACTACGGCGCCCATTATCAATTATTTGCAGATTATCCAGCTCGGTCAGTTGCTTTGGCCCAAGATATACAGGGGGCGTAGTGTCTTCGGCAATTTGTTTGCCTAAACCTTCTTCCCATCCCTTCGCATGGGCGTATGCATCAGAGCCAGCAAAGATAATTACCTCTGTAAATTTTTCCTTCGGCTGGCATTTCAGGTTCGGTGCATTCTTCATTTGCTCTCTCCCCTGCTTACAAAGGTAAATTCTTTCACAAACCGTTCCAGCGGAAATACGCAGGGGAATTCGTAACCATCACGGACGAACGTCACCCGATTAAAGGCAATATTGTTCACCGTAATCGTTTCACCGTTCTTTTCCGACCAGCGGTCATGGATTTCAGGACTTTTCACTTTTGTCCCTCCTCCATTCTTCGGAGGCTACGCACATAGTCCGCTGTCTCACTATTTTGATTGAGAGCTTGTGCCATCCTCGGTAAATATCTCAATGCATGGCTGACAAGAACCAGATCACGGCGAGCATCTTCATTGTCATAATCCTCTGAATCAGTTGCATCTAACGCCAGATTTCCGATAAGTGTGAGCACGCTATTAATGGCAAAAGCGCCCGAAGAATACAGATCGCCAGATGCAGCCAGGTCCTCATCGGTTAACCCCTTAAAGTCGGAAGAGCTTTTAACCAGCTGATGGTAAATATCACGCATTCTTCACCTCCATTGGATTAGCCTGCTGCTGAAAATGACGGCAACGTTGAATCGCCATATCAATCAACTCACCAGCGATTTCACTCTCATCGGCTTTCCTCCAATCCATTTCCATCACAGCGCATAACAGAACCTCCAGCGAGCGGAGGTTATCGACCATGTTCAGCGGGTTCATATCAGTCATGGGACACCTCACGAACAAAGTTGATACGGATATGCTTATAGCCATCTTGCTGGGCCAGCAAATTAGCTGCTGATTTAGCATCGTCATAACTTGTGCTGGTCAAGGTGTAGTGAATACCGACAGTGTGGCCGCGTCTGTTAACAGCAAAACCATAAGCCTGGAAGGTTTTACGCATGGCGCACCTCCAGAACCTGAAACGTGTGATAAGGAAGACGGGCGGCAAAAACGAGGTTTACACCCGGCATGGTGTCACGTGCTTCCTGCTCACTGGATGCGTTGACATAGATCACCAACGGTTTAGCGGTGGGATAGCGTTCAGAAGTGGAGAGAAAACGCCATGTAAATTCAGGGCGAGTTTGGGTATGCTGTGATTCAGCCATAGTCGTTACCTCTGATAACGGTTTGTGGTAAGAGGCCCAGTTAGTGTTAGCGCACTGCTGGGCTTCGCTATTTTGACACCTTAAACAAAATAAGGTGTGCACCCACCATACGTTTTGGTGTGCACCCATGTCAATAGTTTTAATTGCCATTTTTTTAGTGTATGGTGTGCTCACACCTAACTTAAGGATGGCACAGATGGCTACGGGTAATACCAACAATAAGTCAGCTAAAAAACACATACGATTTCCCCACGAACTCATTGAAGAAATCGACGCCAGCGTAGAGAGAGAGAGAGCAGAAAACTCCAGTGCTAATTTCTCTGCATGGGTATTGGATGCCTGCGGTCGCAAGCTGAAAGCTGAGCTGCGCAAAAAGGCCAAGGAATCTGGCAAAGACTGACACCCAATATTTGGGTAGCGGCTTAAATTTGAGCTCACCAAAACGAGGGGGCACAAAAGGTCGGATTCGACATCAGGGGTGTGCTGCAATGCAGTATCCCCCAACTGCGCCATTGCCGCAGTTCCTGAAACATCAGGAGATAACTCAACTATTCCCGTATCGCTCAGCCTTTGACCACCAGCAGCTAGCCTGGTAATATAATTTTGCTTTTGATTTATTCCCCACTGGCGACCCGGCAAGGTCGCCTTTTCTTCATACGCAATCATCCGGCACCTCCAACACGTCCAACAAGCCAGCGTTGTGCCAGTTCGGTGAGTTTTGTCTTGCGGGTTGCCGTACGGGTATCAAGATCCAGCAGAGCACAATCACGGCTTTCCAGATAAGCCAGCAGTGCCAGTTGATCTGCATTCATATGGTCACGAACCTGCTTTACCGGAATTTCTTTCTGTTTCGCCCACGTTCGAGGATGCACACCCAGCACAAGGCTATTCAGGAACGAGCATTCATTGCTGTAGGCAAATCCGTGTTGCCTGTCGCCGGTACGCTCAATATAGCCCTTCATTGCATCGGCCATGCTTTTATGATCTTCGCAGGCAGCTACACGATTTTTACGCCAGCCCAGCAACGCCGCCTCGTATTCCTCTGGCGCTACGCGGCGCAGACGCTCTTCACAGTCGATGAAATACTGGCGGGCCATCTTGCCTTGCGCGTTACGTTCAACCATCGAAAGCTCTTTAGCCATATTCAGGCTGACAATGTAGTCATGCTCAATACGCTGGCGAGATTTTGAGCTCGCCCGTTTTGGCGAGGTCAAATATTCGACAATCATATAATCCACCCCTTCGACGAACCCGTACTGCTTAATGCGCCCTTTGATCCAGTTGGTAAAGTCACGCCCTATAGCCAGAAACGTATGCAGCTTACGGCCGCTTACAGCCTGAGTTTCTTTCCCGCCGATATTGCTTAGGGTTACAGGAATTCGCGCAGCAAAATTATTACCAGAAATATCCTTCGGGCTGGTTTCAGATTGAGTTTGGCCGCTACCAGTTAAGGCAGTAATTTTTTTCGATAACATTTTCAGTGCTCCAATATATTCACATTGAGAGCCGCCGCGACAGCGTTAGCAATACTGCTGTATAACTAACGCAACAGCACGCAACAAATGCTCAGTAATGATCTTATCTAAACTGTTTATGCAGACTTGCGGCTGTGCGGATTATTTACGTTTAACACTGAAGGCGGATTACGAACCCACCAAAGAATGTCAGATAGGAGCCATGCGCAGCTGTTACGCCCAAAGTGGCAGCGGGTGGGAAACTTACTATCATTTTCCATATTCCAGCGGGTAGAGCGGGAAAGACTAGTTATTTCCAAGCATTCGGCCTCACGAATACGTCTGTCATATTCAAATCCGTAGTCCCTAAGAATTTGGCGGCGCTGCTCAGCCGTTGGTGGGATGAAAACAGTATTTAGCATAAACCCTCCAGTTAACGCTCTCAGAAGGAACACTTCCTATCTGTTCTGGCGTTGTTTGGAGAATCTTGATGCATATTTCTTTGTATTGAAACCCGAGTTAGCATAACTCGGGGAGGCATTAGGCTAACTCGGGAACCGGCTTACGATGATGGTGTTGGTAGCCTATGAGCCTCACCAATTAATGCTGCAATAGTTTTAATTGATAAGGGTGCTTCACCACTGCGCCAAAACTTATGAGCATGGTCACTAATAGCATTAGCCCAGTTAGTATAATTGTTACACAGTTCGGGGTGGCAATGTTTAATATAAATGGCAGCTTTTAATACTTCTTCCCTATTTTTTGCATGATATTCTGCCACACCAGGTTTTGACTCGACTGATGAAATTTCAGTATCTGGAGGTAATACACCTCCATTATAAAAATTAGGTAATGACTCACCATCCCTACTATCTCTTAACATAATAAAGTCATTTTTCATGACATAGATATCAGTCAAATCAAAATCAATAGGCTCATCACTATTAAAATTAACTATCATTTTGTTTGATACTGACATCCACACTTGGAAGAATTGAGGATGAATCTCATAAAGCTCGGTCAACCCAAAGAATGTTTTAGGTAGTTGCCAAAAGCCACTAAACCCACATTCCAAAGCATCCTTTAAAACAAGCTCACTTCCTTCATAATTTATTTTTGGGTCTGGGCAATTAATATCCCTAATGTTTTTTAAATTATAAACCCTCGAAAAAGAATCAGAAACGATACCTTTTTCAATGAATTTCGTTCTCAAAGAAAGACCTTCATCTGTGAATACCACATACCCTTTTGTTAAGTTAGTTACGTCGAAATTAATGAATAACCGTATTGAACCAGTAGAGGCCCAGTGTAAAAGATCACTCGTTTCATATCCTAATAAACTAGCTGCTCGAGTTATAGGATAATACTCACGTAATGGCATACCCATACCGTCACCCTCAACGCCCCTAAATAATTTGCGGGCCAGGCAGGTAGGGTATCCCGCTTTTCGGTTGGCCGACCTAAATAGCTGCGCCTAATACCGCTACACTTTTGCCTGACCATGTTTTCCTCCGGGGAATGGGCTGGCGGTTTCCATAAAATGGCGGACCTTTTTCAGTAACTGCCACATTGAGCGGCACTGATGATTACGGGTTATCGTGTCATGAAGTGCCTGCCATAGCCGTTCCACATGATTCACCCACGGCGAGTAAACCGGCTGGTAAATTACCCTGAACTTGGGATTTGCTTTCAACCAGCGCTGTGTTTCGCGGCTTTTATGGATAATGTAGTTATCAACGATCAGCGTGATTGTTTTCGCCCGCCGGTAAGTGGCTTTCAGGTGCTTCAGCAGAGCGATAAACAGCGCTGAACTTTTGCTGTTGCCGCCCACGTAGCTGACTTTACCCGTGCCACTGTGCAGTGCGCCGGCCAGATAGTATTTTTCGTTCTGCCCCGGCGTCACTACCCGTTTCTGCTGTCCGCGCAACTGCCAGTCCGCACCGATTTTAGGATTAAGGTGGATATCCACTTCATCTTCATAAAATACCGGATGCTCTGCGCTGCATTCATCCAGCGCTTTGTGGATTACCGCCATCTTTTCATCTTTATGTGGGTCACGGATACGCAGAGTTGGCGCGGCCCTGCGCCATACAAGCCCCGCAGATGGCAACCAGCGGCGAACGGTTCCTGCATGTAACTGGCAACCGGTTATCTCATTGATTTTTATTGCCAGTAATTCGGTGCTCCAGCGTGAACGTTGATAACCAAAATCGCCGGGAGAATGCTTTATCAGCTCACGTAACAGGGTGCAGATATGTTCAAAAGGCCAGCGTCGGGAGCGCCCTGCGGGTAAGGATTTCAGGCCTTCAATACCTGAGTGCGTAAACCAGTTAATCCAGCGACCAACGGATGAACGGGCACAACAGAGAGTTCTGGCAACATCGCTGACCCGTTCACCCCGATGAAGCATCAGCATGGCCGTGAGTCTGCGGGCATGATTTTTATCACGCGTTTTATGAATAGCTTTCTGCATCAGGCGTCGTTCGCCACGGGGTATTGGTACTATGATCGGCATCGCTCAGTCCGGTTGGTGATTTTGGTTGGTTTGGCGATTGATCAGATCGCACAATCCGGGCTGAGTTCCCTTTCAGTGATCTACTATTCCGCGCAGCTATTTAGACCCGCAACATCAGTTTAATTTCTATTCGTTACAGATAACAGAACCACATTTTGATGATTACCCGCAAGAAGCTCTAAGCGGTCATACCATTTGTTCAGCGCGTCCAACTTCTCAGGCAAGTAAAGACTACGGTTATAAATCGCCATAACCCCAGGTAAGGCATGTCCAAGCAACAACTCAACGATATGCGGTGCTATACCCATATTGTTCAGCCCCGTGGAGAACGTGCGGCGCAAATCATGCAACGTCCAAGGCTCGTTATGATGAAAATCTTTATAAAGTCTACGCCCTTTGAGTGAGACAGCCTGTCGAGTGCGTTCTTCACCCAGCAGCAGTCCTGTTTTCCCTGTTTCACGCTTCAGTTCTTCTAACCATGGCCGTATAGCTTCAGGAATTGACCTTACGATCTTCTCGCGTGTTTTGCTGTGCTCTTTGGGTACCGTCCATATCCATGAGCTGAAGTCCCACTCAGTCCAACGAGAGAGACGGACTTCCATTGTTCGCGCACCGAACAATACAAGCAGCTTAAGCAGCCGTGAATAATATGGCTGCTGATCTTCACTGTATGTGCATCTCCATACATCAGCTAGTTCGCTATCAGATAGCACACGGTCGCGCTGCCCTGATGGCTGGCCCACATCCTGAATAGTGAGAATTGCCAAGGCATCACTAGAAGCGTAGCGACGCACCTTACAGAAACGTAATGCCTGTTTGGATATCTGGAACATGCGTCCAGCAGTCATGGGTTTCGTTTGGTTGATTTCATCAAAACAGGCCACCCAATGGCGGGTTTCACATCGTGTCAAAGGATAGCGGCCAAGGCGTGGATAAATATGCTTACGCAGCTGAGCCCTCACAAGTTCCTCGTCACTGCGTTTTCTCTTGGCATAATTCACCAGCCAGTATTCGAGGGCGTCTTTTACTGTTACGGGTTTAAGAGTTTCTTCGGTGCTCAGTTCAATCTCGGTTTTTGGATCAAGCCCGCCAGCAAGCCATTGACGGCATTGCTCACGCTTCTCTCTGGCAAGCTTTAGCGACATATCCGGATACCGGCCAAGCGTGAGACGTTCAAGCTTACTGCCTCGTCCACCTAGTCGATAAGAAAAAACCCAGCTTAACTGGCCCAGCTTCGACGCTTTTACACTCAGCCCTTCACCATCTGCAAACATGGCCGGGGCCTCACGTTTGACGCTCTGGAGTGCCTTTAACTTTTTATCACTCAGCTTGTTAGTGCCCGCCATACCTGCTCCGGCCGTTTTGATTGATACACCGATTGATACACCGCTCGTTGTCACAGTCAAAAAACGCGCATAAACACACGAACAAACAACAATGTATCTTATTGATAATAAGTATTAAATCAGAAAATTCACGAAACCACGAAAAAGCATAAAAACACAAAGTTTTTTGCTTCAACAGTATGTTTCATTTAACTAACCACATGATTTTAAATGTAAATCACTCAACCTGTTAACCAGAGCCGCGAGGTTGATCAGCAAGCGGGAAAGTATACCAGCAAAACGATTCAGGCGGTTAATTGGATAATAAAGCTCATTTTGTGATTTCGATCACACTTGTTAAATCCTATAATCAAATGAAAGCAATAATTAACAAACAAACGGACACCTTTCTATGGCTGAAACAAACTATCAACAACCCCGGCTGCTCGCGAGGCTCACCGCCCTCTTCGCGGCATTTTGTAGCCTGTATCTTCTGATAGGCGGCGTCTGGCTGGTCGCGATTGGCGGCTCCTGGTACTACCCCATCGCTGGGCTGGTCATGCTGGCCGTCACCGTATTGCTGTGGCGCGGCAAACGCTCAGCGCTATGGCTGTACGCCGCGCTGCTGCTGGCAACGCTGATCTGGGGCGTATGGGAAGTCGGCTTCGACTTCTGGGCGCTCACGCCGCGCAGCGACGTGCTGGTGATCTTCGGCGTATGGCTGATTCTACCATTCGTCTGGCGTCGCCTGCCCGTGCCGTCCAGCGGCGCGGTGGGCGCGCTGGTGGTGGCGCTGCTGATCAGCGCCGGTATTCTGACCTGGGCCGGGTTTAACGATCCGCAGGAAGTGAACGGCACCCTGAACGCCGACGCCACGCCTGCTGAACCTATCTCTCAGGTCGCCGACCAGGACTGGCCAGCCTATGGCCGTAATCAGGAAGGCCAGCGCTTCTCGCCGCTCAAGCAGATTAACGCCGACAACGTGCATAATCTGAAGGAAGCCTGGGTGTTCCGCACCGGCGATCTGAAGCAGCCGAACGATCCGGGTGAAATTACTAACGAGGTGACGCCGATCAAAATCGGCAACATGCTGTACCTGTGTACTGCCCACCAGCGCCTGTTCGCACTGGATGCGGCCACCGGTAAAGAGAAGTGGCACTTCGACCCGCAGCTGGGCACCGACCCAAGCTTCCAGCACGTGACCTGCCGCGGCGTGTCTTATCACGAAGCGACGGCGGCGAACGCCTCGCCTGACGTGGTATCCGACTGCCCGCGTCGTATCATTCTTCCGGTTAACGACGGGCGTATTTTTGCCCTCAACGCCGACACCGGTAAGCTGTGCGAATCCTTTGCCAACAAAGGCATTCTGAACCTGCAAACCGACATGCCGGTCACTACGCCGGGGATGTACGAACCGACTTCACCGCCGATTATCACCGATAAAGTGATTGTGATTGCCGGTGCGGTAACCGATAACTTCTCTACCCGTGAGCCGTCTGGCGTCATTCGTGGTTTTGACGTCAACAGCGGCGAGCTGCTGTGGGCCTTTGACCCGGGTGCGAAAGATCCGAACGCGCTGCCGCAGCCAGGACAGCACTACACCTTTAACTCGCCGAACTCCTGGGCCCCGGCGGCCTACGACGCGAAGCTGGATCTGGTGTATCTGCCGATGGGCGTGACCACGCCTGACATCTGGGGCGGCAACCGTACGCCAGAGCAGGAACGCTACGCGAGCTCGATTGTGGCGCTCAATGCCACCACCGGTAAGCTTGCCTGGAGCTACCAGACCGTTCACCACGATCTGTGGGATATGGATATGCCGTCCCAGCCGACGCTGGCGGATATTACCGTAGACGGTAAAACGGTGCCGGTTATCTATGCGCCGGCGAAAACCGGTAACATCTTCGTACTGGATCGCCGTAGCGGCGAGTTGGTTGTGCCAGCACCGGAAAAACCGGTTCCTCAGGGCGCAGCCAAAGGCGACTACGTCAGCAAAACCCAACCGTTCTCCGATCTGAGCTTCCGTCCGAAGAAAGATCTGACCGGCGCGGACATGTGGGGCGCCACCATGTTCGACCAGCTGGTGTGCCGCGTGATGTTCCATCAGCTGCGCTATGAAGGCATCTTCACCCCACCGTCTGAGCAGGGTACGCTGGTGTTCCCGGGTAACCTGGGGATGTTCGAATGGGGCGGTATCTCCGTCGACCCGAATCGCCAGGTGGCCATCGCCAACCCAATGGCGCTGCCGTTTGTCTCGAAGCTGATTCCACGCGGCCCGGGTAACCCGATGGAACCGCCGAAAGATGCGAAATCCAGCGGTACTGAATCCGGTATTCAGCCGCAGTACGGCGTGCCGTTTGGCGTGACCCTGAACGCGTTCCTGTCGCCGTTTGGCCTGCCGTGTAAACAACCTGCCTGGGGTTATATCTCAGCGCTGGATCTGAAAACCAACGAAGTGGTGTGGAAAAAACGTTTAGGTACGCCGCAGGATAGCCTGCCGTTCCCGCTGCCGGTTCCGCTGCCGTTCAATATGGGTATGCCGATGCTGGGCGGCCCGATCTCCACCGCGGGTAACGTGCTGTTTATCGCAGCGACCGCCGATAACTATCTGCGCGCTTATAACATGAGCAACGGTGAAAAACTGTGGCAGGGACGTTTGCCAGCAGGCGGTCAGGCAACGCCAATGACCTATGAAGTAGATGGCAAACAGTACGTGGTGATCTCCGCAGGCGGTCACGGTTCGTTTGGTACGAAAATGGGCGACTATATCGTGGCCTATGCGCTGCCGGATGACGTGAAGTAACGCGAAGTGAGTCGATGTGCCGGATGGTGGCTTCCGCCTCATCCGGCTTACAACGTGGCGACGTGATATACCGCATGCCATCGCTTTGTAGCCCGGATAAGCGCTAGCGCCATCCTGCATTTCTTGCCCCAAAAAAAAGCCACCATGCCCAACGGCATGGTGGCTTTTCAATTGGTAAGCGCGTTATTTATCGAATTTCAGCGACAGCAGCGACGCTTTGGCCGCGCTTTGATACTGCTCGACCAAATCCTGGGTCATGTTAAATGCGACCTGTACCGCCTTACCATCCTGAGACGTAATCAGCATCAGGTTGAGAATTTCACTGTCCGGCGCCTGAACGCTAAAAGTCAGGATCCAGGCCTTGTGCCCATCAACCGTTACCGCTTCTGCTTTCGGCTTCAGCGTTTCCATCATCTTGAGCATCACATCTTTGAATTCATCGATTTTATCCGCCGGTAACGGATTACGCCCGGCAGTGATCCCCAAAGACGCTTTGCCTTTTTCATCACCATAAATAACCTGCGGACGGTTTTCCGACGGGTATTTTACCTTCGCCATCTCTTCTGACATTGGCGACATGCTGGTAGGTATTTCAATGCTCAGTTTTAACTCGGGTACCGCTTTACGCTCAAGCATCATCCCCGCAGTGGCGGAAAACGTCACGAATAACGCCAAGCAGGCGACGGTTACTTTACGAAAAAAATCCATTTTTACCTCATACTTGAAGTCCACGCAAAATTGCGCCTCAAGTATATTCTTCTGCCACGCAACGAGATGAATAACGGACGCTTTTTCAGAAAAGCGCCCGGTCCGAATCCATAACGTTTAACAGAGATTATGCGGTGGTAAACCCGAGCATCATCCCCGTGTCTTCATGCTCCAGCAGGTGGCAGTGCGCCATATACGCCTGCTCTTTTGTCGCCTCGTGGTCGAATTTCACCAGCACTTCGCTGACGCCGCCTTCTACTCGTACCGTATCTTTCCAGCCCGTTCGGTGCGCCGCCGGTGACTGGCCGTTTTCTCGCAGAATACGGAACTGGGTACCGTGAATATGGAACGGATGCAGCATCATGTCGCCCTCGCCGGAAATCACCCAGCGCTCAAATTTCCCCTTTTCCGCCGCAAACATCGGCTGGTTCATATCGAAGGCTTTACCATTGATCTTATTGGCATTGTGGAAATCGAACTTGCCGCCACCGTGCTGCATGTGGCCCATATTGCCGTGGTCCATCTTCATCCCGCCATGATCCATCATACTGCCGTGATCCATCCCACTCATCGCCTGATTGCCGTACTTCTGCATCAGCGCCTGCATCCCCATCATATCGAGCATCGGGTCCATGGAGAGCTGAAGCTTACGCTCGGTGAGACCCTCCAGCGACGGCAGCGCTGGCATCGTAGCCAGCGTATCCGGCAGCGTACCGGAGCCGGGAATACCAATGGGCTGAATATGCAGCACCGGCATTGCCTTATCGAACGGCGCAACCGCCATGCCCATCTGGGTCACCGGTAACGTCAGCAGGTCGAACGGTTTACCGTCGCGCACGTCGACCAGCACCTCAAAGCGCTCACCCATCAACAGCGGCAGTTCGCTGACCTTAACCGGCTCGGCCAGCAGGCCGCCGTCGCTGGCCACCACGTATAGCGGGCGTTTATCGCTGGCGGCCAGCGTCAACGAGCGGGCGTTACAACCGTTCAGCAAACGCAAACGCAGCCAGCCGCGCGGCGGCGCATGCTGTGGGAAAGGCGCGCCGTTGGTCAGCAGCGTATCGCCAAACCAGCCAACCGCAGCGCTCATCACGTCGAGCTGATAGTCTATCTCACCGGCCGCAGTAAATTTTTTGTCCTGCATAATCACCGGCACATCATCAATGCCCCACTGCTTTGGCAGCATCAGCTTCTGGCTATCTTCATCGTCAATCAGCACCAGCCCGGCCAGCCCCATCGCCACCTGATGCCCGGTTTTTCCATGCTGGTGCGGGTGGAACCAGCAGGTCGCCGCGCGCTGGGTGGGCGTAAAGCTCACCGTGCGGCTACCGCCGGGTGGAATAATCCCCTGAGGACCGCCGTCGACGTCGCCCGGCACCTCCAGCCCATGCCAGTGCACGGTGGTCTCCTCGGGCAAGTTGTTCTGCACGTTTACCGTCACCGGTTTCCACTGTTGCAGGCGAAGGGCCGGCCCTAGCAGGTTGCCGTTATAGCCCCAGGTGGTCGCCGCTTTTCCGGCAAACTGCGTCTTCCCCGCCTGCACGGTCAGCAGGATCTGGTTATTGGCGTCGGCGGTTAACAGCGGAGGGATCGCAAGCGTTGGGCGTTCGGCGGCAAACACCGCTCGGCTCCACAGCGGCAGGGCGCTGACAACGCCGACGGCGGCGCTGAATTTGAGAAAATCACGACGATGCATCGGTACATCCTTTTCGACTTTTGCTGATTATTTGAGCTTAAGCCTTCCCCCTACGGGAAGGTCAAGCGGAAAGCTATCAATAATGCTCCCCGTCGCATGGATAAGTATGTTAACGTTGAATATCGACGATGTAAGGTAGAAGAAATGAAGACGTTTTTCCGAACGGTGCTGCTTGGATCGCTGCTGGCGATGTCCAGCTCGAGTTATGCTTTAAGCGAGTCTGAAGCGGAAGATATGGCCGATTTAACGGCGGTATTTGTGTTCCTGAAAAATGACTGTGGCTACCAAAACCTGCCTAACACGCAAATTCGTCGCGCGCTGGTGTTCTTTGCCCAGCAGAACCAGTGGGATCTCAGCAATTATGACACCTTCAATATGAAGGCGCTGGGCGAAGACAGCTACCGCGATCTCAGCGGTATCGGCATCCCAACGGCCAAAAAATGCAAAGCGCTGGCGCGTGATTCGCTGAGCCTGCTGGCCTACGTGAAGTAAGGCTCAGAGCCCGATGGCGCTACGCTTATCGGGCCTATGTTTGGCAGTGTGCCGGGTAAGCGCAGCGCCACCCGGCACGCCGTAAACGCGAATTAACGCTGTTGTACAAACTCGCGGTACGCCGCAACAACCTGCAGGAAATCTTCTACGCCGCAAAGCGAGAGGCTCTCTTCGTCGTAGTAGCTCATCCCCTCTTCCATTTCGTCGCCGGAAAACTCCAGCTGGTTCGCGCGAACCATCACTTCTTCGCCGTCCATCCATAACGTATATTCATGCCCGGCGCGCTGCCAGGAACGTTCACTGCCTTTTACGGTGCGTGCAGCCTGTTCGACTTCATCCAGTAGCGAGAGGTTATCTTTCACCTCTTCATTGAACCAGTGACCGACCACCTCGTGGCCCATCGACATACGTACTTTTACCCCTCCGGTAACGTCGCGCAGAAATTCGTAATCCATGATCTGTTCCTCTACAAAGGCAATGCGTCACCGCTGCATTGTACCTATCTGTAATTATCGCAGCAGCGGGCCAGAAAAAAAGCACGCGAGCTAGAGGTGATGCAAATAAAAATGCGCTCACCGTCTGCTTGAGCGCATTATCATCAGCGTTCGGGCATTATTTCACCGCCGTTGCGCGCTTCAGGAAAAGAGCATCGCCGCCGAGGTAGCCAGCTCGGTATCGCCATCGCGGGCGCCGCTGACGCCAACCGCCCCCACGCTCTGCCCGTCAATCACCACCGCGACGCCGCCCTGAAGCGACGAGACGTCCGGCGTCGGCGGGAAATGAGGCCGATCGCGATGGCAGCCTGATGCCAACACGCGGGAAGGCGAGCCGAGCTGTACCGCCGCGCGGGCTTGTTCGATAGCGGCATTAATGGTCACGCCCGATGCGTTATCATCGCGCGCGAAGGCGATCAGCCCGCCGTGAATATCCACCACCGCCACGCTGACCGACTGCTGCTGCTTTACAGCCGTGACGAGAGCGTGTTTAACCATCTGACGCGCGGCAAATAGCGTCAGCTGCGGGCGCGGCCTGACCAGTTGAGAAAGGGTAATATCGGACATGGCAAACTCTCCTTCGGACAAGAAGCGAATTGAAATTATGAAGGAAATTGGCCTGCCGCACGGTCAAGAAATGTTGAGGGGAGCGTAAAAAGCAGTCAGCGATATTCAGGGCGGTATGGCGATACACGCGCGGATAAAAAAAGGCGAGTGCCGAAGCCCTCGCCTTAATATTACGCTAGCGCGGTTATACCGCGGTCTGGAAAATCACGCCATCGGCTTTCTCGGTGTACTGAGACAGCTGGTCGAAGTTCAGATAACGGTAGGTATCCACCGCCGTCTTATCTACCTGCGCGACATAGGTCTGGTACTCTTCCGGCGTCGGCAGTTTGCCGATCAGCGCCGCGACCGCCGCCAGCTCCGCAGAAGCCAGGTAGACGTTCGCCCCGGTCCCTAAACGGTTCGGGAAGTTACGGGTAGAGGTCGACACCACGGTTGAGTTGTCCGCCACGCGCGCCTGGTTACCCATACACAGGGAGCAGCCAGGGATCTCGATACGCGCACCGCTCTTACCAAACACGCTGTAGTAACCTTCTTCGGTCAGCTGAGCTGCGTCCATACGGGTTGGCGGAGCCACCCACAGGCGGGTCGGCAGCTGGCCTTTGTGGTTATCCAGCAGCTTACCGGCAGCACGGAAGTGGCCGATGTTGGTCATGCAGGAGCCGATGAACACTTCGTCAATCTTCTCGCCCTGCACGTCAGACAGCAGACGCGCGTCGTCCGGATCGTTTGGCGCGCACAGGATCGGCTCTTTAATGTCAGCCAGATCGATGTCGATCACCGCTGCGTACTCTGCATCCGCGTCAGCTTCCAGCAGTTCAGGGTTCGCCAGCCATTTTTCCATGCCCTGTACACGACGTTCCAGCGTACGACGGTCGCCGTAGCCTTCCGCGATCATCCACTTCAGCAGCACGATGTTGGAGGTCAGGTACTCAACGATTGGCTCTTTGTTCAGCTTGATGGTACAGCCCGCAGCGGAACGCTCTGCGGAAGCATCGGTCAGCTCGAACGCCTGCTCCACTTTCAGATCCGGCAGACCTTCGATTTCCAGGATGCGGCCAGAGAAGATGTTTTTCTTACCTTTCTTCTCAACGGTCAGCAGGCCCTGGCGAATCGCATACAGCGGGATCGCATGAACGAGGTCACGCAGTGTGATACCCGGCTGCATTTTGCCTTTGAAGCGTACCAGCACGGATTCCGGCATATCCAGCGGCATGACGCCGGTGGCCGCAGCAAACGCGACCAGGCCAGAGCCCGCCGGGAAGGAGATACCGATTGGGAAACGGGTATGGGAGTCACCGCCGGTACCCACGGTATCTGGCAGCAGCATACGGTTCAGCCAGGAGTGGATAACGCCGTCGCCCGGACGCAGCGAGACACCGCCACGGTTCATGATGAAGTCAGGCAGCGTGTGGTGCGTGGTCACGTCAACCGGCTTAGGATAGGCGGCAGTGTGACAGAAGGACTGCATCACCAGGTCAGAAGAGAAGCCCAGGCACGCCAGGTCTTTCAGTTCGTCGCGAGTCATTGGGCCGGTGGTATCCTGAGAACCTACGGAGGTCATCTTCGGTTCGCAGTACGCGCCCGGACGAATACCTTTCACGCCACAGGCGCGACCAACCATTTTCTGTGCCAGAGAGAAACCACGGCTGCTTTCTGCCACGTCTTTCGCCTGACGGAAGACGTCGCTGTGCGGCAGACCCAGCGCTTCGCGCGCTTTGGTGGTCAGGCCACGGCCGATGATCAGCGGGATACGGCCACCGGCACGTACTTCATCGATCAGCACGTCAGTTTTCAGCTCAAAGCTTGCCAGCAGTTCGCCGGTTTCGTGGTTACGCACTTCGCCTTTAAACGGGTAAACGTCAATGACGTCGCCCATGTTCAGGTTGGAAACATCGACTTCAATTGGCAGCGCGCCCGCATCTTCCATGGTGTTGAAGAAGATAGGTGCAATTTTGCCACCGAGGCACAGGCCGCCGCCGCGCTTGTTCGGCACGTGCGGAATGTCGTCGCCCATGAACCACAGCACGGAGTTGGTGGCGGATTTACGTGAAGAACCGGTACCGACAACGTCACCCACATACGCCAGCGGGAAACCTTTCTTCTGCAATTCTTCGATCTGTTTGATCGGCCCCACTGCGCCCGGCTGATCCGGGTTAATGCCTTCGCGGGCGTTTTTCAGCATCGCCAGCGCGTGCAGCGGGATATCCGGACGAGACCATGCGTCAGGTGCCGGAGACAAATCATCGGTGTTGGTTTCACCCGTCACTTTAAAGACGGTCACGGTGATTTTTTCAGCCAACGCTGGGCGGTTCAGGAACCACTCGGCATCGGCCCAGGACTGAATAACCTGTTTAGCATAGACGTTGCCCGCTTTGGCTTTTTCTTCAACGTCATAGAAGTTGTCGAACATCAGCAGCGTGTGCGACAGCGCTTTAGCGGCAATCGGGGCCAGCTTAGCATCGTCAAGCGCATCAATCAGCGGGTGAATGTTGTAGCCGCCCTGCATGGTGCCGAGCAGTTCGATGGCTTTTTCTGGGGTAACCAGCGGGGAAGTGGCTTCGCCTTTCGCAACGGCGGCGAGGAAACCCGCTTTTACGTAGGCGGCTTCGTCAACGCCCGGCGGCACGCGATTGATTAACAGGTCTAACAGGAATTCTTCTTCGCCAGCAGGCGGGTTCTTCAGCAGCTCAACCAGCCCGGCCATTTGGGTTGCATCTAAGGGTTTGGCAACAATCCCAATGGCTGCACGCTCAGCTACGTGCTCACGGTATTCTTTTAGCACGACGGTATCTCCTCGCTCTCATTGTCATATGCGGTCGGCGATCTCTTCACGCTCCTGTGAGACAGCAGTTTGTAGGGTAAAAGCCCGGTACCGCGAGGGCCAGCATAGCAGGATTTCCGGGGACTGTTAATCCGTTTACAAAAAAGCAACATTAAATATTTGCTGAATCGTTAATGTTGATATAAGAGAGCAGAAAATCACGCATTTGAATGGGAAAAAACCATCTGTTAGCAGCCGTGTTAGATATTTTGTTATTAAAATATTACTTATACGTGACAACCACTTCAGGCCATAAATGTGCACAGGTGTAAGCTCCTGTCACAATTTCCCCGCATTGGCAGAAATCCCTACTTTAATCAAAAAACAAACAGCAGTCTCATTATACTCGCGGCATATTCGCTCCCTCACCCGGACTGCGTCGTTCCCTGGAGACTCACCATGAACTTGCCTTTTAAGCCCCACTATATTGCGCTGGTGTGCAGCGCCGGGCTGCTGGCGGCCGCCGGTACGCTGTATGTCAAAAGCCGCGAGCCCGCCGCGCCGGAAGCCACACCTGCACCGGTCGTTGCTACGGCATCGCCGGCCACTGCGGCACCCACCTACACCGCCGCGCAAATCACCCAGTGGGTAGCGCCCATCGCGCTCTACCCTGACCCGCTGCTCTCACAGGTGCTGATGGCCGCCACCTACCCTGACAGCGTGTCCCAGGCGGTACAATGGTCAAAAGATCATCCCGGCCAGCAGGGCGATGCTGCGGTAAAAGCCGTTTCCGGGCAACCCTGGGACGTGAGCGTCAAGTCGCTGGTCGCCTTCCCGCAGCTGACGGGCATGATGGGTGAAGATCCCCAGTGGGTCACCAACCTCGGTAACGCTTTCCTGGCGCAACCGCAGGATGTGATGGATGCGGTGCAACAGCTCCGCCAGCTGGCACAGCAAACCGGTTCGCTGAAGTCGACGCCGCAGCAAACGGTGACCGCCAGTAAACGTCCAACCCCTTCAGCCTCGGGAACGACGCACGCCGCCAGCAGCGCGCCAACGGTGATTAAGATTGAGCCAGCCAATCCGCAGGTCGTGTACGTGCCAAACTATAACCCGACGGTGGTTTACGGCAGCAGTTGGCCTTATACCGCCGCCCCACCGGTGTATCTGCCACCGCCCCCGGGGGAGCTGTTTGCCGACAGCTTTGTGCGCGGTTTTGGTTACAGCCTTGGTGTGGCAACCACCTACGCGATTTTCAGCAATATTGACTGGGATGATGACGATCGCCACCACGATGACGACAATCATGATCGCGGCGGCTACCAGCACAATGGCGATAACATCAACATCAATGTAAATAATTTCAATAAGATAACCGGAGAAAATCTCAGCGGCGCAACCCAAAACTGGCAGCATAATCCAGCCTATCGCGGCCAGACGCCGTATCCGAATAACGCCGTCGCCAATCAGTTCCACCCCACCAACGTGGCCGGTGGGCTAAGCGCCACACACCAAACACCGCAGCCGGTGGCATTACATCAGCCCGATGCCCCTGGTGGTCTGAGCGCTACCCAGCACGCTGCGCCAAATCGCGATACGCAGCGTCAGGCCGCCATGCAGCAGCTCAATCAGCGCACGCACAACGACATGCCCACGCCAGCCAGTTCGCGCGATGCTCAGCGCCAGGCCGCTTCACAACCGCTCAATCGTACCGCGTCGCGCAACAATTTCCGCGGCTACGATGCTCCCACCGGCCAGAGCACAACGCGAAATACGTCGCCGCATTCATCGCTGAACGACAAGCCGCATCTGGCCCAGGATATAACGGGCCAACGCAGCGCGCGGCAGGCTCATAGTGAAAGCAACGCATTCAGCGGCAATGAGAGCCGGGCTCCGTCCTGGCAGTCGCAGCAATCCCGCGGGCAGCAAAGCCGTCGCGTCTCCGGTATCGGCGGCCTGGCCGAGCATCATGAGTTTCATCGACGCTAAAGGATCACAAGATGAAAAAGCAGATACAGATAGCCCTGCTGGCGCTGGCGATGTCTCCCCTGATGGCATGGGCACAGCAGATATTCTCTACGCCAGACGAGGCAGCCAGCGCGCTGGTTGACGCGGTCAGCCGCAAAGATAACCCACAGCTGAGCCAGCTCTTTGGCGATAACTGGCAGCAATTTTTACCGCCCGATGGGGTCGATAGGGACGCTGTAGCCCGCTTTCTTCGTGACTGGCAGCTCGGCCATCGGATCGTCATACAGAACGCAACCGCCTGGCTGGAAGTCGGTCACGCCGGCTGGCGGCTCCCTATCCCCATGGAGAAAAGCGACAAAGGCTGGGCGTTTAATATCGCCGCTGGCAAAGATGAAATTCTGACGCGCACGATTGGCCGTAACGAGCTTTCGGCCATCGGCGCGATGCACGCCTATGTGGATGCGCAGGAAGATTACTATCAATTGAATCACGCCTGGGCGCAGAAAATCATCAGCAGCAAGGGAAAGAAAGACGGCCTCTACTGGCCGATAGCGCCGGGTGAAGCACCGAGCCCGCTGGGGCCGAATTTTAGCCCAGCCGCACCGAACGCGGGCTATCACGGCTACCATTTCCGCGTGATTGAAGGCAGAGATAACGGTACCGTGGCGCTGCTGGCGTGGCCGGTTGCGTGGGGCGAAACGGGGGTTATGAGCTTTATGGTCGGTCAGGACGATCGCGTGTATCAGGCCAACTTTGGTGAGGGAACGTCGGAGAAAATGACGGCAATCGACCGCTTTGATACGCAGACACCGTGGCAGCCCGCGCAATAGCAGGCGTAAAAAAAGCGGCTGGTTAGCCGCTTTTTATTTGCCGGATGGCGGCTTGCGCCTTATCCGGCCTATCTCATCGTAGGCCTGATAAGCGAAACGCCATCAGGCAACGTTGCTCAGAACTTACTTCTTCTTCGCTTTCGGGTTTGGCAGGTCGGTGATGCTACCTTCAAAGATTTCTGCTGCCAGGCCAACAGACTCGTGCAGAGTCGGGTGAGCGTGGATAGTCAGCGCGATATCTTCAGCGTCACAGCCCATTTCGATCGCCAGACCGATTTCGCCCAGCAGCTCGCCGCCGTTGGTACCGACAATCGCACCACCGATAACACGGTGAGATTCTTTGTCGAAAATCAGTTTGGTCATACCGTCTGCGCAGTCGGAAGCGATAGCACGGCCAGAAGCAGCCCACGGGAAGGTGGCGGTTTCATAGCTGATGCCTTTCTCTTTCGCTTCTTTCTCCGTCAGACCTACCCAAGCAACTTCTGGATCGGTATACGCAATGGATGGAATCACTTTCGGATCGAAGTAGTGTTTCTGGCCGGCGATAACTTCAGCAGCAACGTGACCTTCGTGAACACCTTTGTGCGCCAGCATCGGCTGACCGACGATATCGCCGATAGCAAAGATATGCGGTACGTTGGTACGCAGCTGTTTGTCGACGTGGATGAAGCCACGCTCGTCAACTTCTACGCCAGCTTTGCCCGCGTCGAGGTTTTTACCGTTTGGTACGCGACCGATAGCCACCAGCACGGCGTCATAACGCTGTGCTTCTGAAGGTGCTTTTTTGCCTTCCATGGAAACGTAGATACCGTCTTCTTTTGCTTCAACGGCGGTCACTTTGGTTTCCAGCATCAGGTTGAATTTCTTGCTGATACGTTTGGTGAAGACTTTAACGATGTCTTTGTCGGCAGCCGGGATAACCTGGTCGAACATTTCAACCACGTCAATCTCTGAACCCAGCGCATGGTACACGGTACCCATTTCCAGACCGATGATGCCACCGCCCATAACCAGCAGGCGTTTTGGCACTTCTTTCAGTTCCAGTGCGTCTGTGGAGTCCCAAACGCGTGGGTCTTCATGTGGAATGAATGGCAGTTCAATCGGACGGGAACCCGCCGCGATGATAGCGTTGTCGAAGTTGATGACGGTTTTACCGTTCTCGCCTTCCACTTCCAGGGTGTTTGCCCCGGTGAATTTACCCAGACCGTTTACCACTTTCACTTTACGGCCTTTGGCCATACCCGCCAGACCACCGGTCAGCTGAGTGATAACTTTCTCTTTCCAGGTACGAATTTTGTCGATATCGGTTTTCGGCTCGCCGAAGACGATACCGTGTTCAGCCAGCGATTTGGCTTCTTCGATAACTTTTGCAACGTGCAGCAGTGCTTTAGAAGGGATACAGCCAACGTTCAGACAAACACCACCGAGGGTGCTGTAACGTTCTACAATTACGGTTTCCAGACCTAAATCAGCGCAACGGAATGCAGCAGAGTAGCCCGCAGGACCTGCCCCAAGTACCACGACCTGAGTTTTAATTTCAGTACTCATCATGACCTCTATCATTTGTATCCGGCGGTCTGACGTTATAGTTATTACGCCCATCATCCACCGGGACGTTCTATCCGCGTGTATTTTACAAAATTGTTAACAATTTTTAAACAACAAACGGCAAACGATTTTGTCCTTTGTTGCTGATAACCCCTAACCACTCCGAGGTTACCAGAAAAAAGCCGGCCGTCAGGCCGGCTTTTTTATTACATCACCAGACGGCGAATGTCAGACAGCATGTTGTTGATGATGGTGATAAAGCGCGCACCATCCGCACCGTCGATTACGCGGTGGTCGAAGGAAAGAGAAATTGGCATCATCAGACGCGGCATAAACTCTTTACCGTTCCACACTGGCTCCATAGAGGACTTGGAGACACCGAGGATCGCCACTTCCGGCGCGTTAACAATCGGCGCGAAGTGGGTCGTACCCAGGCCACCGATGCTGGAGATGGTGAAGCAACCGCCCTGCATTTCGCCAGCGGTCAGCTTGCCATCACGCGCTTTCTTGGAGATCACGGTCAGTTCACGAGACAGCTCGGTAATGCTCTTCTTGTTCACGTCTTTGAAGACTGGAACAACCAGACCATTTGGCGTATCAACCGCCACACCGATGTTGATGTATTTCTTCAGGGTCAGGCGCTGACCATCTTCAGACAGAGAGCTGTTGAAGCGCGGCATCTGTTCCAGAGCGGCGGCAACGGCTTTCATGATGAAGACCACTGGGGTGAATTTCACGTCCAGTTTACGTTTTTCAGCTTCGGCGTTCTGCTGTTTACGGAACGCTTCCAGATCGGTGATATCGGTCTTATCGAAGTGAGTAACGTGCGGGATCATCACCCAGTTACGGCTCAGGTTAGCACCCGAGATTTTCTGGATACGGCCCAGTTCCACTTCTTCGATTTCACCAAACTTGCTGAAGTCCACTTTCGGCCAAGGCAGCATGCCCGGGATACCGCCGCCAGCGGCTGCAGCCGGAGCCGCTTCAGCACGCTTGATAGCGTCTTTCACGTAAGCCTGAACGTCTTCACGCAGGATACGACCTTTACGGCCAGAACCTTTCACTTTCGCCAGGTTCACACCGAATTCGCGCGCCAGGCGACGAATCAGCGGAGTGGCGTGAACGTAAGCGTCGTTCTCAGCGAACTCGGTTTTACCTTCAGCCTTCGCAGCCGGTGCGGCAGCAGGTTTAGCAGCCTGAGCCGGTGCAGCAGCAGGAGCTGGAGCCGCCGCGGCAGCTGGAGCAGCAGGTGCTGCGCCTTCCACTTCGAAGACCATAATCAGAGAACCGGTTTTGACTTTGTCGCCGGTGCTGATTTTGATTTCTTTTACGGTACCTGCGAACGGTGCCGGAACTTCCATAGAGGCTTTGTCGCCTTCTACGGTGATCAGTGACTGCTCAGCGGCAATTTTATCGCCCACTTTCACCATCACTTCGGTCACTTCAACTTCGTCACCGCCGATGTCCGGTACGTTAACGTCTTTCGAGCCAGAAGCCGCCGGAGCCGCTGCTGCTGCCGGAGCGGCAGCCTGAGCCGGTGCAGCAGCAGGCGCTGCGCCCGCCACTTCGAAGACCATAATCAGGGAGCCGGTGGACACTTTGTCGCCGGTGTTGATTTTGATCTCTTTCACCACGCCCGCGAACGGTGCCGGGACTTCCATGGACGCTTTGTCACCTTCAACGGTGATCAGAGACTGTTCAGCCGCTACGGTATCGCCGACTTTGACCATGATCTCGGTCACTTCAACTTCGTCGCCGCCGATATCAGGCACGTGAACGTCTTTTGCCGCTGCAGCAGCAGGTGCTGCTGCCGGAGCCGCTTCTTTCTTCTCTTCTGCCTTGGCAGGTGCAGCAGCTGCTGCACCGTCGGCGGAATCGAAAATCATGATCAGTTTGCCGGTCTCAGTTTTGTCGCCAACAGAGACTTTGATCTCTTTAACGATACCAGCCTGAGGAGACGGAACTTCCATAGAGGCTTTGTCGCCTTCTACGGTGATCAGCGACTGTTCAGCTTCAACTTTGTCGCCTACTTTGACCAGGATCTCGGTGATTTCAACTTCATCAGCCCCGATGTCCGGTACATTGATTTCGATAGCCATTGTTCTTTTACCTCTTACGCCAGACGCGGGTTAACTTTTTCTGCATCGATGTTGAATTTGGTGATTGCGTCAGCAACCACTTTCTTATCGATTTCGCCACGTTTAGCCAGTTCGCCCAGTGCCGCTACAACCACGTAGGAAGCATCAACTTCGAAGTGGTGACGCAGGTTTTCACGGCTGTCAGAGCGACCGAAGCCGTCGGTACCCAGTACGCGGTAATCGTCAGCCGGTACATAAGTACGAACCTGCTCAGCAAACAGTTTCATATAGTCAGTAGAGGCAACAGCCGGCGCGTCGTTCATTACCTGAGCGATGTACGGAACGCGCGGCGTTTCCATCGGGTGCAGCATGTTCCAGCGCTCACAATCCTGGCCATCACGCGCCAGTTCAGTGAAGGAGGTTACGCTGTAAACGTCAGAACCTACACCGTAGTCGTTCGCCAGGATCTGTGCTGCTTCACGGACGTGACGCAAGATAGAACCGGAGCCCAGCAGCTGAACTTTACCTTTCTTACCTTCGAGGGTTTCGAGTTTGTAGATACCTTTACGGATACCTTCCTCGGCACCTGCTGGCATTGCCGGCATGTGGTAGTTTTCGTTCAGCGTGGTGATGTAGTAGTAAACGTTCTCTTGTTTCTCACCGTACATGCGCTCCAGACCATCGTGCATGATGACCGCCACTTCGTACGCGTAAGATGGATCGTAAGAGATACAGTTCGGGATAGTCAGAGACTGAATATGGCTGTGACCATCTTCGTGCTGCAGACCTTCACCGTTCAGCGTCGTACGACCGGAAGTACCGCCTACCAGGAAGCCGCGAGCCTGCTGGTCGCCTGCCTGCCAGCACAGGTCACCGATACGCTGGAACCCGAACATGGAGTAGTAGATGTAGAACGGAATCATCGGCAGGTTGTTGGTGCTGTAAGAGGTCGCAGCCGCCAGCCAGGATGCGCCAGCACCCAGTTCGTTGATACCTTCCTGCAGAATCTGGCCTTTCTCGTCTTCTTTGTAGTAGGCAACCTGCTCACGGTCCTGCGGGGTGTACTGCTGGCCGTTCGGGCTGTAGATACCAATCTGACGGAACAGGCCTTCCATACCAAAGGTACGCGCTTCATCGGCGATGATCGGCACGAGGCGGTCTTTGATGGACTTGTTCTTCAGCATCACGTTCAGCGCACGGACGAACGCGATAGTGGTGGAGATCTCTTTGTTCTGCTCTTCCAGCAGCGGGCCGAAATCTTCCAGCGTCGGCAGCTCTAACTTCTCATCGAAGTTCGGCTGACGGCTCGGCAGGTAGCCGTGCAGTTTCTGACGCTGAGCGTGCAGATAGGTGTGTTCTTCAGAACCTTCCGGGAAGGTAATGTAAGACAGTTTTTCAACCTGCTCGTCGGTCACAGGAACGTTGAAACGGTCGCGGATGTAGCGCACGCCGTCCATGTTCATTTTCTTAACCTGGTGAGCGATGTTTTTACCTTCAGCGGTGTCACCCATGCCGTAACCTTTGATGGTATGGGCGAGGATTACGGTTGCTTTGCCTTTGGTTTCCTGCGCTTTTTTCAGTGCAGCGAAGACTTTCTTCGGATCGTGACCACCGCGGTTCAGGGCCCAGATCTGCTCGTCAGTCCAGTCGGCAACCAGCGCTGCGGTTTCCGGATATTTACCGAAGAAGTGCTCACGTACGTAAGCGCCGTCTTTGGATTTGAAGGTCTGGTAGTCGCCGTCAACGGTTTCGTTCATCAGTTGGATCAGTTTACCGCTGGTATCTTTACGCAGCAGCTCATCCCAACGACCGCCCCAGATAACCTTGATAACGTTCCAGCCAGCGCCCGCGAAGATGCCTTCCAGTTCGTTAATGATCTTGCCATTACCGGTTACCGGGCCGTCAAGACGCTGCAGGTTACAGTTGATCACAAAGACCAGGTTGTCCAGTTTTTCACGGGTCGCGATGGTGATCGCACCTTTGGATTCCGGCTCATCCATCTCGCCGTCGCCCAGGAAGGCATAAACGGTTTGTTTGGAAGTGTCTTTCAGGCCACGGTGTTCCAGATATTTCAGGAATTTCGCCTGGTAGATAGCGCCGATAGGACCCAGACCCATAGAAACGGTCGGGAACTGCCAGAAGGTTGGCATCAGTTTCGGGTGCGGATAAGAAGACAGACCTTTACCGTGTACTTCCTGACGGAAGTTGTCCATCTGCTCTTCGGTCAGACGACCTTCCAGGAAAGCACGTGCGTAGACGCCCGGAGAGATGTGGCCCTGGAAGTACACCAGGTCGCCGCCATCCTGCTCGTTGCGCGCACGGAAGAAGTGGTTGAAGCAGACTTCGTAGAAGGTCGCAGAAGACTGGAAGGAAGCCATGTGGCCGCCCAGCTCGAGGTCTTTTTTAGACGCACGCAGCACGGTCATGATGGCGTTCCAACGGATAGCAGAACGAATACGACGTTCCAGCTCCAGATTGCCCGGGTATTCCGGTTCATCTTCAACGGCAATAGTGTTGACGTAACCGCTAGCTCCTGCACCCGCCGCAACCTGAACGCCGCCTTTGCGGGCTTCAGAGAGCAGTTGGTCGATCAGATACTGAGCGCGCTCAACACCTTCTTCACGGATGACCGATTCGATCGCCTGTAGCCAGTCGCGAGTTTCGATCGGATCCACGTCATTGTGTAAACGTTCTGACATGGGTTATTCCTTATCTATCTAGTACGTTGATTTGTCTGGAACCTGTCCCATTGCGCTTTCGTGGGAAAACGCAATAAGACAGGTTCTGCGTTTAGTTGCCGCGCGCTAAAGGCGCATTTCTACATTTTCTGGTCAAACGACTGCCAGAAAAAAGCTTATTCCTTTCGCTGCTGGAGGCGGCGTAACGAGCGCTCACGGCGGCTCTGTTCACGGCTGCGATCCAGCAAAATCTCTTCGATGAAGGCCAGGTGGCGGTGTGACGCTTCGCGCGCCTGTTCGGGCTCGCCGGCCATAATCGCTTCGAAAATGCCTGTACGATGATTGCTGACCAGCGGGAGCATCTCCCGGCGGGCGTACAGCAGTTCAAAGTTCTGGCGAACATTTTGCGCCAGCATCGGCTCCATACACCGTAGCAGGTGAAGCAGCACCACGTTGTGGGCAGCTTCGGTGACCGCAATTTGATACTGGACGACGGCGTCTGATTCAGCGTCAAGGTCGCCCGACTGCTGAGCCCGCTCAATGGCCTGATGCAGCTCGCGAATGCGTACGCGATCTTCATCAGTGCTGCGCAGTGCCGCGTAATAAGCCGCGATACCTTCCAGCGCGTGACGGGTCTCTAGCAGATCAAATTGGGATTCAGGGTGGTCGGACAGTAGCTCAACCAGCGGATCGCTGAAGCTCTGCCATAGGCTGCTCTGAACAAAAGTCCCGCCGCCCTGACGACGAAGCAGTAACCCTTTGGCTTCGAGGCGTTGAATCGCCTCACGCAGCGAAGGGCGGGAAACGTCGAACTGTTTTGCCAGCTCGCGTTCAGGTGGAAGTTTTTCGCCGGGGCGTAAGGTCCCCTCGAGGATCAAAAACTCCAACTGCTGCTCAATCACATCGGATAGTTTTGGTTGGCGGATTTTGCTGTAGGCCATTGTTCCCTGTCTCTGCCATTAGCCCGGAGTCAATTGGTCTTACCAATTTCAAGTTCGTAGCGCTAAAGTAACAAAGTATTCACCTTATGTCCATACAGGTTTTGATTGAAATCAGTAAACCCGGCACTTTTTAACAACATTACAGAAATGATGTTTCAGAAATGTAACTTTGCACAAAAAACAACTTTACCTATAAAGAAGTATAATTAACTAAAACCAAACAAAATTAAGCAAACTGAACCGTTTCAATTAATCAATTACTGAATTTAAATTCAATAAAATGAATATAAATTCAGTAATTGCGAATTTTTCATTTTTGGCGCCTCGTGACTACTGTTGTCTTTTTATCCAATTCGTCATCATCCCTTCACAAAGCAGGTGCATTCCGCCGCGCTTACCACTATTCTGCTCATGACGAAAGAGTCTTACCTCTTTTTAAGAAAAGCATTTCGTAAATAAAACAATACAGAAAACGGAATTTCTTAAGTACATACGCACAACAGCGTCACAATAATAACCACACACGAGGTTTCACAATGGAAGGTCAACAGCAAGGCGCACAGCTTAAGCGCGGCCTTAAGAACCGCCATATACAGCTGATCGCTCTGGGCGGCGCTATCGGCACCGGCCTGTTTCTTGGCAGCGCCTCCGTTATTCAATCTGCCGGTCCCGGTATTATTCTCGGCTACGCTATCGCCGGTTTTATTGCCTTTATGATCATGCGCCAGCTTGGCGAAATGGTGGTGGAAGAGCCGGTAGCAGGCTCCTTCAGCCACTTTGCCTATAAGTACTGGGGCAACTTCGCCGGCTTCGCATCAGGCTGGAACTACTGGGTGCTGTACGTTCTGGTTGCCATGGCGGAACTGACCGCCGTCGGTAAATACATCCAGTTCTGGTGGCCAGAGATCCCAACCTGGGCATCGGCGGCCGTCTTCTTCATTGCTATCAACGCCATCAACCTGACCAACGTGAAAGTGTTCGGTGAGATGGAGTTCTGGTTTGCCATTATCAAAGTGGTGGCCGTTATCGCGATGATTCTGTTCGGCGCATGGCTGCTGTTCAGCGGCACCGCAGGCCCGCAGGCGACCGTTCGCAACCTGTGGGAACAGGGCGGCTTCCTGCCGCACGGCTGGATGGGGCTGGTGATGATGATGGCGATCATCATGTTCTCCTTCGGTGGCCTTGAGCTGGTGGGTATCACCGCAGCAGAAGCGGATAACCCGGAACAGAGCATCCCGAAAGCCACCAATCAGGTTATCTACCGTATTCTGATTTTCTATGTGGGCTCGCTGGCGGTACTGCTCTCGCTGATGCCGTGGACCCGCGTCACCGCAGATGTCAGCCCGTTCGTGCTTATCTTCCATGAGCTGGGTGACTCGCTGGTGGCAAATGCCCTGAACATCGTGGTGCTGACCGCTGCACTCTCCGTGTACAACAGCTGCGTATACTGCAACAGCCGTATGCTTTTCGGCCTGGCGCAGCAGGGTAACGCCCCGAAAGCGCTGCTGAGCGTGGATAAACGCGGCGTACCGGTGAACACCATTCTGGTTTCCGCCGTCGTCACCGCGCTGTGCGTGCTGATCAACTACCTGGCCCCAGAGTCCGCATTCGGACTGCTGATGGCGCTGGTGGTCTCGGCGCTGGTGATCAACTGGGCGATGATTAGCCTGGCACACATGAAGTTCCGCAAGGCAAAACAGCAACAGGGCGTGACCACGCGCTTCCCGGCGCTGTTCTACCCGCTGGGCAACTGGATCTGCCTGGTCTTCATGGCCGCAGTGCTGGTGATTATGGTGATGACCCCGGGTATGGCCATTTCCGTGTGGCTGATTCCGGTATGGATTCTGATCCTCGGCATTGGCTACCTGTTTAAGCAGAAAGGCGCCAAAACCGTTAAAGCGCTGTAATACTCCCCGCCCCCTCACCTCCTGAGGGGGCGTTTACCTCTATGTTACCTGCCTCACAGTTTCCTTTTCGCAGCAATTTTATCCATATGATTAACGTTATCCTGCTACGCATTTCGCCGTTTAGCTGCCAATAATCTCCTCCATATTATTCGGGAGAGGTCTGGCGATGAACTCAAGTAAACTGTCAGTGAAAGAGAAGATTGGCTATGGCATGGGCGATGCAGGATGCAACATCATCTTCGGCGCTATCATGCTGTTCGTTAACTATTTTTATACCGATATTTTCGGCCTTGCGCCGGCGTTGGTTGGCGTACTGCTGCTCTCTGTTCGCGTTATCGACGCCGTGACCGACCCGATTATGGGCGCACTGGCCGACCGTACCCGCAGCAAGTATGGCCGTTTTCGTCCATGGTTGCTGTGGATTGCCTTCCCCTACGCCCTCTTCAGCGTGCTGATGTTCACCACGCCGGAATGGAGCTACAGCAGCAAAGTTATCTATGCGTTTGTTACCTATTTCCTGCTGTCGATCACCTATACCGCCATCAACATTCCCTACTGCTCGCTGGGCAGCGTTATCACGAACGACCCGCAGGAGCGCGTTGCCTGCCAGTCCTATCGCTTCGTGCTGGCTGGCATCGCCACGCTGCTGCTGTCGCTGACGCTGCTGCCAATGGTTGACTGGTTCGGCGGCGGTGACAAAGCCAAAGGCTATCAGCTGGCGATGACCGTGCTGGCCTTTATCGGGATGTGCATGTTTCTGTTCTGCTTCTCCACCGTACGCGAACGCGTACGCCCGGCTGTGCAGACTAACGATGAACTGAAACAAGATTTAAAAGACGTGTGGAAAAACGACCAGTGGGTGCGCATTCTGCTGCTGACGCTGTGTAACGTCTGCCCCGGCTTTATCCGTATGGCCGCCACCATGTACTACGTCACCTGAGTTATGGGAGAAAGCACCCACTTTGCAACGCTGTTTATCAGCCTTGGCGTCGTCGGCATGATGTTTGGCAGCATGCTGGCAAAAGTGCTAACCGACCGCTGGTGTAAACTGCAGGTCTTCTTCTGGACCAACATTGTCCTGGCCGCGTTCTCCATCGCCTTTTACTTCTTCGACCCGCATGCCACCGTACTGATCGCGGTGCTCTATTTCCTGCTCAACGTCCTGCACCAGATTCCCTCGCCGCTGCACTGGTCGCTGATGGCCGACGTAGACGACTACGGTGAATGGAAAACCGGCAAACGCATCACCGGCATCAGCTTCTCCGGCAACCTGTTCTTCCTGAAGGTTGGCCTGGCGGTCGCGGGCGCAATGGTCGGTTTCCTGCTCTCCTGGTACGGCTACGACGCGGGCGCGAAAGCGCAAAGCGACACCACGATTAACGGTATTATGCTGCTGTTCACCGTCATTCCCGGCATCGGCTACCTGATTACCGCCGGAGTGGTGCGTCTGCTCAAGGTTGACCGCCAGTTGATGAAACAAATCCAGGAAGACCTGGAAAAGCGCCGCGCTAACTATCGCGAGCTGAATGAGTACCAGCAAGAACTGAAAACGACTGAACACGTAAGGAAAGCCTGATGAAGAACTGGCCCAACCCCTTTATTGAGCAGCGCGCAGACCCGTTTATTCTGCGCCACCAGGGAGAGTACTATTTTATCGCCTCCGTGCCGGAATATGATCGGCTGGAAATCCGCCGCGCCGCTGACCTCGATGGCCTGCGTACCGCCCAGCCGGTGGTGGTCTGGCGTAAACCCGAAACCGGCCCGATGAGCCAGCTTATCTGGGCTCCGGAGCTGCACCACATTAACGGTCGTTGGTATATCTACTTCGCCGCCGCCCACACCCAGGCGCTCGATAGCCAGGGGATGTTCCAGCATCGCATGTTCGCGCTGGAGTGCAGCGACGCCGATCCGCTGAACGGCAAATGGGTGGAGAAAGGTCAGGTCAAAACGCCGTTCGATACCTTTTGCCTAGACGCCACCACCTTTGAGCATCAGGGCAAACAGTGGTATCTGTGGGCGCAAAAATCGCCGGACATTGCCGGTAATTCGAACCTGTATCTTGCCGAGCTGGAAAACCCATGGACGCTAAAAGGTGAACCGGTGATGCTCAGCCAACCGGCGTTCGACTGGGAATGCCGCGGTTTTCTGGTGAACGAAGGGCCTGCCGTCGTCACTCACGGCGACCGTCTGTTTATCAGCTACTCCGCCAGCGCGACCGATGAAAACTACTGCATGGGACTGCTGTGGATTGATAAAGATGCTGATATGACCCATGCGGCAAACTGGCATAAATCGCCCACGCCGGTGTTTACCACCAGCGACGAAAATCGCCAGTATGGGCCGGGGCACAACAGCTTTACACAGACGCCTGAAGGGGAAGATGTGTTGGTGTATCACGCAAGAAACTACACGGAGATTGAGGGCGACCCGCTGTATGACCCGAATCGACATACCCGCCTGAAGACGGTGCGCTGGAAGGACGACGGGATGCCTGATTTCGGCATCCCGCCGGCAGATTCGCAGTAAACCTCTTGCCCGGTGGCGCTACGCTTACCGGGCCTGCCGTAATGCAGGCCGGATAAGCGCCATCCGGCACAACGCTACACTAACGTCCCATAAATGGTCAGCAGCGCCATTACCACGACGACCGCGTACGACGTTTTCTTGGCCATCGAAACCGCCGCTTTCGGCGTTGCCACTTTATCCACGTGCGGCTCGCGCGCCAGCGAATACTGTGCCAGGGTGGTTAACACCTGATACTGCGATGAATGGCGGTCGCCCAGCGAGGCAAACCACGCCGGCAGCGCTTTCTCTCCGTGACCAATCAGCGCATACACGACGCCAACCAGGCGCACCGGCACCCAGTCCACCACGTGAAGTATGGCATCGATGCCCGACTGTAAACGCTGGTGCGGCGTTTGATAGCGCGCCAGCCAGGACTGCCATGAGCGCAGGAACGCATAGCCCATTAACGCCACCGGCCCCCAACTGCCGCCCACCACAAACCAGAACAGCGGCGCGAGGTAGAAACGGTAGTTAATCCACAGCAGCGCATTCTGTAATTCCCGCAGGAACTCCCGCTCGTTACAGCCAGGAGGCACGCCGTGAATCATCGTCAGCTCGCAGGCCATCGCATCACGCGCGTGGGTATCATCGCGCGACGCCGCCTTCAGATAGGCGTGATAGTGCAGACGAACGCGCCCCGCGCCGATGCACAGCAGCCCCAGCAAAATCCAGAAAATCAGCGTCGGTACGTTAAACAGCAGCCCTTCCAGCGCACGCTGAATCAGCGCCACCAACGCCATCGCCACGACGGTCATCGCCAGCATTGCGGCCAGTGAGTAATGTTTCACCCGGCGGAACAGGGCCTCCAGCCTGTGGTCAAGCTGCCAGTGCTCGCCGAGCTTAAACAAGCGCTCCGCAAACAACACCAGAAGCGTGGTAAACAACGTCATGTCATCTCCTTATTCGACGAAGGGGTGACCTGCGCGCGAAAACGATCCCAATCAAAAGCCGGGCCGGGATCGGTTTTGCGCACGGGCGCGATATCACAGTGGCCGGTCATGTTGTCGGCAATGGCAGGATACTCGGTGATTAACAGCTGGGTCAAAGCCGCCAGCTGCAGATACTGCGCGTCGGTATAGGCCAACGTATCGGTGCCTTCCAGCTCAATACCGATAGAGAAATCATTACAGCGCTCGCGACCACGATAGCTCGAAACGCCAGCGTGCCAGGCGCGCTTATCAAAGGCAACGTACTGAACAATCTCGCCGTCGCGGCGAATAAGACAGTGGGCTGAAACCCGCAGATGGGCAATTTCCGCAAAGAACGGATCGGCATCAGGATCGAGCGTACCGGTAAACAGGGCGTCTATCCAGGGGCCGCCAAATTGGCCCGGCGGTAAGCTAATATTATGCACAACCAGCAGCGAGGGGACCTCATCCTCTGGACGACTGTCGTGATGGGGAGAAGGCACGTGCCGAACGCCCACCAGCCAGCCCTTATCTAACTGCATTCAGGATCTCCTTACGTATGGTTATGCTACTCGGTTCAGAGTAGCATGTTTCAATCTTTCGCATCGTTACCAATTTGGAGCTTTATCATGCCGCCTCGCCGCTACAACCCAGACCACCGACGTGACGCGCTGTTAGAACGTATCAACCTCGATATTCCCAACGCCGTGGCCCACGCGCTGCGCGAAGATCTGGGAGGTGAAGTTGACGCGCATAACGATATTACCGCACAACTCCTGCCGGAAAACAGCCACTCGCACGCCGTGGTCATTACCCGTGAAGACGGCGTATTCTGCGGCAAGCGCTGGGTAGAAGAGGTCTTCATCCAATTGGCCGGTGATGACGTCACGCTCACCTGGCACGTGGCCGACGGCGACACCGTGGTCGCCAATCAGCCGCTGTTCGAAATTAACGGCCCGTCGCGCGTGCTGTTAACCGGCGAACGCACCGCGCTGAACTTTGTTCAAACGCTCTCCGGCGTCGCCAGCGAAGTGCGTAAATACGTCAACCTGCTGGAAGGCACCCATACGCAGCTGCTGGACACGCGCAAAACGCTGCCAGGCCTGCGCACTGCATTAAAATATGCCGTGCTGTGCGGCGGCGGCGCTAACCACCGCCTGGGATTATCCGACGCCTTCCTGATTAAAGAAAATCACATTATTGCTTCCGGATCCGTACGCCAGGCGGTAGAAAAAGCCTTCTGGCTGCACCCTGACGTACCGGTGGAAGTGGAAGTGGAAACCCTGCAGGAGCTGCGTGAAGCGCTGAAGGCCGGCGCCGACATTATCATGCTCGATAACTTCGACACCGAACAGATGCGCGAAGCGGTAAAGATCACCCAGGGTCAGGCGCAGCTGGAAGTCTCCGGCAACGTCACTTTCGACACCCTCCGCGAGTTTGCCGAAACCGGCGTCGACTTTATCTCCGTCGGCGCGCTGACCAAACACGTTCGCGCCCTCGACCTGTCGATGCGCTTCCGCTAAGCCAGGAAAGGCCTTCCCTGCGAGCTAGACCGATCATAACGTTGTAGGCCGGAAAGGCGTTTACGCCGCCATCCGGCCCACAGATCCTCCTCGAAGACGTTTTTCGACCCGCCTTCCATTTTCCACGTTCACTTCTGCAACCGTCGGAAAAAAACTGGAAGGCCCTATCCTGAATGCCTTTTCGCCCCTCGCTGTCGTTTCGACGCTCTGCCAAAGTACCGCCAGTTTCAGCAAGGAGCACAATATGAACAGACAACGGGGCTTTACCCTTATCGAACTGATGGTGATTATCAACAGTAAATTACTGTAATAATTAAACGCAGAAACAATATTTAACATGTTGATTATAATGAAATAAAAAAGAGGCTATAAAGCCCCTTCATAAAGTAGTATCAAGATATCGAAAGGATTCAGGAAACAAAGCCCTGTGAACCCTCTTCCTTTGCCCCTTGCCGCTATATCAGTTCTCAATGCTGCCAGTACTGACACTCTCAGCCGATTGTTAGCTACTAACCTTTTGTCAGAGGTGTATTTTTCGCCACTTTCGCAATGGTAGCTCTAGAGCAACCGATTAACGCCTGAATTTTGTTCCAGCTTTTTCCGTCAGACAGTAATTCTTGTACTTTATTGTGTAGACTCTCATCTACCGGGCGGCCTCGATACTTTTTCTCATTTTTGGCCTTTTCAATACCCTGCATTTGCCGTCTGCGGCGATCTTCGTAGTCTTTGCGGCTGATTGCCGCCAACATATCCAGCATCATTGAATTCATTGCTTCAAACATACGGGCGGTGAATTCGTCCTGAACATTTAAAAGCTGGTGGCTTGTGGGTAAATCCAACGACACGACTCTGATCCCCTTAGACTCAATAAGCCCTCGAAGGGTTTTCCAATCCTCACCAGTAAGGCGGCTGATTCGGTCAATTTGCTCACAAAGCAAAATGTCACCACGTTCTGCTATTTCCAAAAGCAGGAATAACTGAGGGCGTTGCAGGCTTGCACCTGATTCATTCTCTTTGAAGTACTTTGATACCTTCAGATCATGCGAATGGGCAAATGCCTCTAACTCATTAAAGGCTCTGCCTGCATCCTGCTCCTTCGTCGAAGCTCGAAGATAACCCCAAACTCTCATGACACACCCCATCGGTCTGTTTTATGTGGTTCATTATATTTGGTTCATTTTAAGTTGTAAAGTTAATTTAATGAACCAGCCTTGCTGGTGGTCTGGATTGGTCTGCTTGATGTATACTTATTCGACACCGAGTTCATGATGGATAAGCTTTCATTAGCAATTGATTGCCTCCGAAAGTCTATAACCAGAGGCTACTGAAGCCGCAGCAATTCAAGGCTCATGTATGCACTACTAAATAGCTGCGCCTAATACCGCTACACTTTTGCCTGACCATGTTTTCCTCCGGGGAATGGGCTGGCGGTTTCCATAAAATGGCGGACCTTTTTCAGTAACTGCCACATTGAGCGGCACTGATGATTACGGGTTATCGTGTCATGAAGTGCCTGCCATAGCCGTTCCACATGATTCACCCACGGCGAGTAAACCGGCTGGTAAATTACCCTGAACTTGGGATTTGCTTTCAACCAGCGCTGTGTTTCGCGGCTTTTATGGATAATGTAGTTATCAACGATCAGCGTGATTGTTTTCGCCCGCCGGTAAGTGGCTTTCAGGTGCTTCAGCAGAGCGATAAACAGCGCTGAACTTTTGCTGTTGCCGCCCACGTAGCTGACTTTACCCGTGCCACTGTGCAGTGCGCCGGCCAGATAGTATTTTTCGTTCTGCCCCGGCGTCACTACCCGTTTCTGCTGTCCGCGCAACTGCCAGTCCGCACCGATTTTAGGATTAAGGTGGATATCCACTTCATCTTCATAAAATACCGGATGCTCTGCGCTGCATTCATCCAGCGCTTTGTGGATTACCGCCATCTTTTCATCTTTATGTGGGTCACGGATACGCAGAGTTGGCGCGGCCCTGCGCCATACAAGCCCCGCAGATGGCAACCAGCGGCGAACGGTTCCTGCATGTAACTGGCAACCGGTTATCTCATTGATTTTTATTGCCAGTAATTCGGTGCTCCAGCGTGAACGTTGATAACCAAAATCGCCGGGAGAATGCTTTATCAGCTCACGTAACAGGGTGCAGATATGTTCAAAAGGCCAGCGTCGGGAGCGCCCTGCGGGTAAGGATTTCAGGCCTTCAATACCTGAGTGCGTAAACCAGTTAATCCAGCGACCAACGGATGAACGGGCACAACAGAGAGTTCTGGCAACATCGCTGACCCGTTCACCCCGATGAAGCATCAGCATGGCCGTGAGTCTGCGGGCATGATTTTTATCACGCGTTTTATGAATAGCTTTCTGCATCAGGCGTCGTTCGCCACGGGGTATTGGTACTATGATCGGCATCGCTCAGTCCGGTTGGTGATTTTGGTTGGTTTGGCGATTGATCAGATCGCACAATCCGGGCTGAGTTCCCTTTCAGTGATCTACTATTCCGCGCAGCTATTTAGATTTGCTGGTGAAATCAACAGTACGTTTGATTTGCATTTTTACTCTAGAATTCAGTCATCTTTTCGGGGTTATGGATAATTGAATGCACACTTCGATTGAAGTACTCAGCCAAGCAAGTTTCAAGTCGGTTCTTGGCAGACCTAATGAAGGCCAAATGGCCTTAACGCTTTTATGCCTTGTTGATTGGCCTGACGGAGTGCAAAGGCAATCATATGTGAAAATATTTACTAAGGAAGAAAGTATTGGTGTCTTCAATGAAGTTCTTGGGTACCTGCTTACCAAATCAAATGATCTTCCTGTAGCCCCAAAAGCAGGCATATTGATATTGCCTGATGGTATCATTGATTCAATTGACAAGCCCGTATCGCCAATTGCCTTTGTTAGCTCCAAAGTTACCGGACATTCTCCGGCTAGCTATTACAACATTGGTGATATGATTAAATTTGAGAGTCTTAGAAGGATTCTCGATGGATGGGAAAAGTTACATAAAACGATCGCTTTTGATGAGTGGGTCGCAAACCAAGATAGAAATTTAGGGAACTTGATCATTGATTCACACAATCAAGTCACCCTTATTGACCACAGTAATATGCCTGTAGATCTCATGTGGTCTCCTGAAGACTTATCCATAACTATCAGCCCAGTCAATAAGTTGGAAATGGCCCTCCGAGCCGCACCAACCCTTCCTCAGAAAATGGATATAGTAAATGGAGCTAGCGGACAAACTGAAGCATTGGATATCGTAATAGCAGAGATTACTTATTGGTGTGAAAAACTTCTGAATCCGCAAGCAAAAGATTGTTTATTGGAATTTTTGAGTCATCGTGCGATTTTTTCCAAAGAAAGATTAAGCAGAAGACTTGGTGTACTGGCGGGGGTCGCGTGATTAACTTTGATTCTATCCTAAGTGAGCATTCACATCAGCCGATTGTCAAAGGTGAATGGTTTACAATTCAGTGGTGCCCTGATGTTGCCACAGGAGAAAAACTCAATATCGGTGTATGTTTCAAAGATAGTTTTGGCGGGGTATTTGTACAAACTCTTGAGTATTTTGACAGGATTTCTTGCTTGTACTCTCATGGCATGACATTTCACCTTAAGTTGGCTTGTGAAGTGGCTAGGGAGATAGTACTTTCAGGGGAAGTATTTTTATCAAATCAATGCCAGAATTTAACTTTTAAAAACAATGGATATGCTCAAGGTGAATCAGCAGACGACATAGTATCTTCTCTGTTTTCAAATGTTGTTCCTTTATCGGTAAAAGTGACAAAAAAGAGAGAGAAAGTTTACACTCCAATTTCAAGAGATCGCCTTTACAATATAATGGATGGCTACCTCAAACAACACCTTGAATACGAAGAATATTTTGAGATGCGAGACCCATCCCCTTTAAAAAGAATTACACTGGGGCAACAATCGCAAACAATTTATCTTCCTTACAAAGCCAAGACCTCACTCGGAACAATAGCGTCAGCAGCCTATTCTGATGAAAATTTAGCCAAGTGTCATTTGTATGATGCTCAAAGAGATATCTCATTAGCTTTGAATAACTACGATGAGTATAAGTGTGGAGCGATTTTCATATTGTCTCCAAACAATGACCTCAAAGTAGACAAACGTGATCAAGTAGATTTAGAGATTGATAAGTTTTGCTGGTATTTGAAAACACAAGCCATAGAAACCGAAGTCGATAGTGACCCATATAGTTTATCCGACAGAGCTATCCATTGGTACCGTAGGAAGGCTGCCTGATAATATTCCTAGTTCACAAGAAAACCGTCCTTTGGCGGTTTTTTGTGTCGAGAATATCCAAGATTTCCAATCATTGATTTTTAACCAATGCAGGGTTGGCGAAAAGTTCAGTACTGAGATCTGAGTACACGGCATTTGGTCGGCGAGGTTGAACCTGCTCAGACGAACGAGATTTTAAATCGTGCAGAAAAATACTGACTGTACTTTTATCTCAGTAAACGATCCCTTTAGATTTTTTGCCAAAAATCAGGAGGGCAGGTATTTGATTATTTTTTGTACTAAAGGCCAGGTAATCTTAGCGAAATAGTTAAGCAGCCTAATACAAAGGCTGCCATAAAGATTGCTAATGTTTTATAACTTATTCTATTTGGAACATGTTTGTCTTGCCTGTGCGATATTACCATCAGTTTGAAAGTATTTCACATAAACCGTTATAGTTTTATCATTTAATTTAGACAAGTAAAATTTATAGGGTGAATTTTGATCCTGATATATTGATGAACCGTCTTGTGCAACCATCTTTAATGGTAAAGACGCAATGGTAACAACCGTATTCTTGATTGATAATTCACTAATTAATTCCTTCTCTGATACAGTATAAGTATTATACATATTGTCTATTGTATTTTCATTTTTATCATCATATAAACTAGATCTATATATCAATCCTCTAGGTGTATTCAATGTGTCAGAAAAGTTATCACAACTATAACGACCAGCTATTATTTCATTATCAGTTTTATTAACTTGCTCTGGGCCGGAGGCAGGGACCACTGCTTGTGATACAGTATGAGTGGGTTGCTTAACTTGGTCTGATTTATTTTCACCTAACATCATATTTAAATCACTCATGCGAGCAATGTATGCGTCTTTTAGAGACTGAGCAGTAGTAGCTTTATTACGCACATTTTTTAGCCAACTCAGTTGGGATTTTTTGATAAGTTGAACGTTATCTGGATTTTCTTTGTTAACCTTCTTGTATAAAATACTTAACTTGTCATCCAATGTTGATAATGCTGGCGTTGTACAAATTGTTAGTTCTGTATACCCCTTAGCTTTGCTACAATCAAATGATGCTGCCATTGAAATCACTGGCATACTCATGATTATTACAGATAAAGGAATGGTTGCTATTTTCATTTAAATTTTTACCCATATATATGAAACGATAATGCCGCTAAAATATTTAAAAAATAAACTATTTTTGATGGAGCTTAAATCAGGTAAAAAACTATCCTAACATTCCACATTAGTACTATCGAATTCGATAGTGCTATACCACGTTACGCATAGTATAACCTCGAATGTTATAATTATCGCTACTGTTCTTTCTTACTCAGAACGATCAAGTACCATGTACGCTGGCTGACACATGCTCCCACGTTCCTGTAGCCAGTAGTAATCAAGATCAGCTACACGCACGTCCAATCCAGAATCAACACGGTTGATCTGTAACCGTAGCCCTACAGCATCCTTGTACGATAAACCAGATTTAACATTGTACTGGTACTTAACCCCACCTTCTTCTTCAAATGACTTGAGATAAGGGGTAATCTGCTTCTGGATTTCTTTCAGACAAATAACTTCATTGCCAACAACAAAGGGATTTTCAGCTTTCCCTTCTGGCGAAGTAGCCGCAATTGTGGTTAATGGGAGTAACATTAATAGTACTGATATTGTTTTCATCATTTATTCGATTCCTTGAGTGAACGTTACTGTTTCGAACAAATTTGTGTAATTGTTGAATTATGATTAAATTCAACATCAATTACCTTTATAGTATTATCATTCAGTACTGATACAAAGTAGTTACTTGATGAGTTCCCGTACTTCTTTGACCCATCTGCTGCAATCTTGTTAAATTCAGCTGTATATATACTATCTTCTTCGCCAGGAATTGGCATTCTACTGATTAATTCATTGTCTGAAATAGTATAGTAAATTGAAATCCCTTTATCGGAATAATAACCTGAATCGTATTTTGTTCCCTGTCGAGTTTGTGTTATCGCATCAAACTTATCACATTTATAAACATTGGACTTTGTCTTTTCCGTACTGTCAGCCGTTGAAGCCTTTGCATCAGTACTCTTATCTTGTGAAACAATCCCTGCACCAATTCCAATAGACACCATGAAAACAACAAAACTTATCACCAAGGAAAGTGTTAAAGTACGGAATTTTCCCCGACCTTTATTTCTGAAACGGTTTGAAACTTTCTTATAACAAAGTACCGAAATTGCTATGCAGATAATGAAAACGATCAATCCAGACATACATTTTCCTCAGATTTCATTTACGTTAAGTTTCTTATAGCGTTCAGGCCAGATCGTACTAACGGGTACACCGATAAAATCGGCAATAATTCGCTCACCTTTCGGCCAATGTCGCTCAAGTACGTTATAAAGTGTTCTTTCATGTAAACCGCTATCTCGGGATAGCTGTGCCAACGTTCCTCCTCGCTTCTTGATAGCTGCCAAGATATCGGCCCTATGCCAGTTCTCAGTACTAGCATTTTGCTCCTTTATCTGAGATTCTAACTTGTTGTGAATACTCATAATGACCACTCATTACTAACATTGAGAACATGATTGATCATTAAAAGGAATTCGTCAAATAAAAATGAGGAACAAAGTTCCTTTTAATGTGGTGGGTTGTGCATGGCTGGCAAAAAAGAAAGCGTTGAACAGTTCAGCGAAAGGTTAAAATCGATAGTACCTTCTGGTTCAGGGCGAGATTTCGCCAAAAAAGCAGGCATAGGGTACAGTACTGTCCACAATTATCTACAAGCTGTATCAAGCCCTACGCTTGAGAATCTTGTGCTTCTGGCTAAAGCTGGTGGCGTGTCGGTTGAATGGCTGGCTACTGGAAAAGAGTTTTCAAAATCGGCAAACACAGACCAAGCCGAAGAACTGTTGAAAATTCCTTTTATTGATAGAGATGATTTCCTTTTACTGGATTCAGGTGTTTTCCCTGATTTACAGGAAAAGGCCAAGTCTCTTGCTGCATTACGGGTCAGTACAGATGTAATGGAACCTACATTCTTAGTTGACAGTATTTTACTTATTGATCAGCAACATAAGCAGTTAAAAGACGGTAAAGTGGTAGTACTCCACAAAGAAGGAAGCTACCTGTATAAGCGGGTGCAGGTAGTCCCTGATGGATACAATTTAAGCAGTGATAACACCAAATACAGTGCAATGATCGTCAATCAGCATTCATTATCCTCCTTTGATGTGCTGGGGGAAGTACTGATAGTATTGAATCATTTGTAGTCTGTGAGTCTGTGCCTACGAAGCCCTTTATACGTTCTCAATGCAATTCTGAGGCGATTTTCTATCGATGGCATGGGTTGGCACTACTTCTTGGTTCAATCGCCGCTAGCAGCTTCCTATGCAATTTTATGAATCGGAATCAGGACGCTGCTTCGCGTGGTTCCCATTAGGCGAGTAATGACAATACTTTTAGTTCGAGGGATATAATTTAACCCTAAGTAATCAGGGCCAAGTGATCTTACCTCGATTCGAACTTATCAAAGAACTTCATGCGTTCTTCGCCTTTGTAGTCAAAACCTTGAGATTTAATCAGTTCTTTAAGTTCAGCACTGATGTTACCTGTTTTTTTGATCTCGTACATTTTCCCATCAACGGTAACATTAATGATTTCTCTTTGATTAGTACTTCTTACAGTACCGGACTTTGCCTTGCCATTTTTAATACCTAAAGAAGCAAGCAGAGCAGCCTTTACTGATTCATCTAAATGCAATATCTGTTGCTTGATATCATCAACTTTACTTGCATCAAGCTCCTTCTTGTACTCGTGAGCAACAAGAGAAAGATTTCTTGATACACGATTCAACTGATCAATGAATTCATGAGGATTTTCTTTAAAAAGTTTATCAAGCTCAGCTTTACAATCAGTTAACTTGAAGTTCTTCCCAGCAGTTCTTTCAATCAACTTCTTGTAGTCAGTATTTGCAAGATCATGCACAACATCAGTGTTTTTGCTCATTACACTCCCCTATCAATTATCAGTCATATACAAACCTATGATGAGATTACTTCATTCATAAAAAAACAACAAGAAGTTCATAGCAGAAACATTGATCATATTTCATTAAAGAATATCAAGTACTAACTTCGTTAGCACTCTCTAAAGTATGTTAAAGTACTTCGCTTGCTATCGCCGCTTGTACTTCAACATACTTATTCGCTTTGCTTCGTTTAACACGATCTATCCTGACGAGATTTGTTGAGAAATTTCATCCCCCCACTCGGGGGATGAAAACAATAAAAAAGTACACGAATTGTGTACTTGATTTATTCTGACGATGATAGTCATCGAAATATTGTATTGCGATTTACTCAAATTTTAGACGGATCAATACCATCTAAAGCTATGAGTACGGAAGCGGGTTGCTCTGTATTCTCCCATATCGCAGTTCATATGCAACGGTCCGTGCTTTAAACATAGCACGACTTAGTACTGAGTCTATACAATCAAACCAATACTTGTTTCTTTAAATTTTGGATGGTTCTATACTATATAAAATCCATCGCATTGTTTTAAAGAAACTCCCTTAACAAATTACTCAGGTGCGAACCTATATGTCTATCTAGAAAGTACTTATCTGTTTATTGTACTTTTTTATTGTGCCGCATTGCCGTAACTCCTGCGTTCCTTAGTATTTGGTATCGGATTAACGCTCGGGAAATTGGTACGGGTCTCATTTGCACATCGAACTGCTTGAACTTCTCAACTGCCATCTACATTTTCGATAGGATCAGGTTTTTATTCATTAGTACTTCAGTACTATCAAGCAGAGTTTTATATCTATATTATACCACATTATTTTAATTCGTTTCATTTATTTTACAATACGACAATGTATTTACCACAACATTATACCATATAAGTAGATTTTATTTCACTAATAATAGTTTAATTATCATTAATTAAGTACTCAATTGATTTTAGATCATCATTTTGCACTGCCATAAAAACAACCGCTCCTGTCTTACTATTAATTACCATAGCTTGTTTCTCATTAACGCCGACATAACTCACAACCAGCATGATAGTATTATCATAACGCTTCATTTTTATATTTTTAATAACACGCTTAACCTTTACATTAAAATCAAGCCTTAACTTTGTATTTTTTGGGTCTAGCAAATCATCAGTATATGAATCTTTTAGATCATTAAAAGTTTCGTAGCCAATATTTGATTGTTTCAGTATAGTAATTTCATTTCGGATCTCACTAATACGACGCTGAATGTTTTTCAGTATACGCCTATCATTAGGGTCAGGTATGTCTTCTTTTTCAAGATCAGCTAGAATTTCATTGCTGTATTTTTCATTAGAAACTAACTCCATTGAAAGATAGTTTATTTTAACCTGTATGTCATTATCATCACTTCTCAGCATAGAGAAGTCAAAATTCCTGAGATGTTCTAGTAACGCATTCTCTACAATCTTGTACTTAAAACCTCTCTCTTTACATTTATCTATTTTTACAAGGCTTCCGCCACATCGAAAATATGTATCACCTTTTTTATCAACACTGTTAACTTGCACATATCTTCCACAATTCATACATATGCACAAACCTGCAAATAAATTATTTGCCTTTACATTTATCTTCCCTAATGGGTTTCTTTGCTTTCTTAAATCATTAACCGCTTCAAATAATTCTGGTTCAACAACGACAGGGTAGATAGACATACCATCTAAAATTTTACGCCCTGTAGAATTAAACCTACCTATAAACCTCTGATCTTTAATTATTTTCATTAAGTGATTGATTGTTGGTTCTCTTTCATTTATCTGCATTCCTCTCTTTTTTAGTTCATCACGGATTGCTGCAGGCCCAAACCCGTCAGCATACATTTTAAAAATAAGATTGTACTTTTCTGACTCACCTTTTTTTAATACATATTTGTTGTTTTTTACTTCAATCCAGGATGGCACGCGATGAGTTAAAACAGACGTTCCGTCGATGGTGTTTTTTATTCTTTCATCCCAATTTTTAATACTTAAACGAGCTTTGCGTTTACTTTCATTATGTGCTCGCTGTAAGCCGCCTGAAATAATATTCAGATCACTATATTGGTGATGTATCATTTCTGTTTCCACCTCATGGATATCGCATCCTGCATTAATCAGACTCAAGAACAACCCTGCTGCTCGGTTCGGTGCGGCTCTACTAAAACGGTCAAGGTTTTCAATGACTAATACGGAATTAGTGATCTTCTTCTGTAACACATCATCTATAAAGGTTTTCAGTACAGAACCATCTTCGATATTTTTTCCGCTATACGCAGACACACCTTCAGCATACAACCAACTTATGTCCCCCAACTCATAGCCACGGTTATGTTGAGAATCATCGTATGCAGCAACGTAATCTCGCAGCATTTCTTGCTGTCTCGACATACCATAGCCATCTTTAGCTTGTCCTCTCGAACTGACGCGAGCATAGCAATACACCGCTTTTTTCATTTAATTTTCCTAAGATCACAACAGTAATAAGCAGTATATCATGGTCGTTATCGGCATTATTGCTATCCTCAGCGCCATCGGCATTCCCGCCTATCAGAACTACCTGCGCAAAGCCGCACTGACCGATATGCTACAAACCTTTGTCCCTTACCGTACCGCCATTGAGCTGTGCGCGCTCGACCGCGGCGGGGTAGACAACTGCGATGCGGGCAGCAACGGCATCCCGTCCCCCACCACCACGCGCTACGTGTCGGCCATGAGCGTCGCACAAGGAACGGTTATTCTGACCGGCCAGGAAAGCCTTAACGGCCTGACCGTGACCCTCGTTCCCGGCTGGGACAACGCCAATGGCATCACCGGCTGGCAGCGAACCTGCGATATCCAGAACGACGGCGCGCTCCAGCAAGCGTGCGAGGACGTCTTCCGCTTTGATGCGCAATAAGCGGGGCGGCAATCATGAAACAGGAGCAACTCTTCACGCTGTGTCAGCGCCATCGCGCGGTGCTGCTCAACAATGCGCAAGATGAACTGAGCATTGCCGTCGTCGGCACTCCGCCCACAGAACTCATGGACTCACTCCGCTTCGCCACCCAAAAACGCATTGATATCGAGTGCTGGGAGCAGGAGAGAATGGACAAGCACCTCCAGCGGCTAGCCCCACTCGCGCAGCCTTCAATACACCAGGAGAGTGACAACGCAGTAGATCTGCTTAACCATTTGCTCAAGCAGGCGCTCGTGCAACGCGCCTCCGATATTCATTTTGAGCCAACAGAGCGTGCGCTACGCGTACGGCTGCGGGTAGACGGCGTGCTGCATGCGCTCACGCCCGTCGCGCTGACGCTGATGGCCCCGCTGATCGCCAGGCTTAAGGTGCTCGCAGGGCTGGACATCGCCGAGCGACGCCTGCCGCAGGACGGGCAGTTCACGGTAGAGATTGACGACACCCCACTCTCTTTTCGCCTTTCAACCCTGCCCTGCCGATACGGTGAAAAAGCCGTGCTCCGGCTGCTGCATAAAGTCGAGCAGGCGCTGGATCTGCATAGTCTGGGGCTTTCCGCCGACGCACTTGCGCAGCTGCAATCCGCGTTGAATCAGCCTCAGGGGCTGATTCTGGTCACCGGACCAACGGGCAGCGGCAAAACCGTCACGCTTTACAGCGCACTGCAAAACCGTAACCGTTGCGACGTCAATATCTGTAGCGTCGAAGATCCCATAGAGATCCCTCTGGACGGACTGAACCAGACGCAGGTCAGCCCTCGCGCCGGGCTGACGTTCCAGAACATCCTGCGCGCCCTGCTGCGCCAGGATCCAGATATCGTGATGGTCGGCGAAATACGCGACGGTGAAACAGCGGAAATCGCCATTAAGGCCGCGCAAACCGGTCACCTTGTACTCTCAACGCTGCACACCAATTCGACGGTTGAAACGCTGGTGCGCCTTGAACAGATGGGCGTCGCGCGCTGGATGGTGTCATCGGCGCTATTAATAGTGGTAGCACAGCGTCTGGTCCGTCGTCTATGCCCGCACTGTCGCCAGATGCTGCCAGGAGAGCAGCCGCTGCCGCGTACGCTATGGCCTCGCCCACTGCCACGCTGGACGGCCTCCGGCTGCTCGTACTGCTATCATGGCTACCAGGGCCGTCTCGCGCTGTTTGAGCTGCTGCCGATCGCGCCTGCACTGCGGCAGGGCATCGCCAGCGGACTTAGCCCGGAACAGCTGATGCAGCATGCGCGGGAGGCCGGCATGGCGACGCTGTTTGAGAACGGCTGCCTGGCCGTTGAACAGGGGCTGACGACGCAGGAAGAGCTGCTACGCGTACTGGGGTTGCCTCACGATGCGTGAACAGCTGTGGCACTGGCGGGGTGTCGATGCCAGCGGAGCCGAACGTCGTGGCGCGCTGTGGGCTAGCCATCGGCCCGCGGCGCTGATAGCGCTGGCTCAGCAGAATATTATCGTCCTATCGCTCAAGCGTCGCACGGTGAACCGGTCACTATGGCGAGCACAGCACAGCTGCGCGGTGATAAGCCAGCTGGCTACGCTATTGCAGGCCGGGTTAACCCTCTCAGAGAGTTTGGCACTGCTCAGCCAACAGCATCCGATACCGCAGTGGCGCGCTCTGCTGGAAACGTTGGCCTCCCGGCTCGCCGAGGGGGTCTCGCTATCGGAGGGTTTAAGGCCGTGGCCGGAGGCTTTTCCACCGCTGTATCAGGCGATGATCCGTACCGGCGAAATAACCGGCTGGCTGGAGCATTGCTGCCAGGCGCTCGCGCGGCAGCAAAAAGCGCAGCTGCTATTAACGGCAAAAGTGAAAAAGGCGCTGCGCTACCCGCTGATTATTTTAACCCTGGCAGCGCTGGTCGTGGCGGCAATGGTCAGCTTTGTTTTGCCTGAATTTACCGCCATCTATCGCACCTTCAACACGCCGCTGCCCGCCCTTACGCTGGCCGTTATGGCCAGTGCAGACGCGGTGGCAAGCGCATGGCTTCCGCTCTGTAGCCTGGTGCTACTGGCCACCGGGCTTAGCGTCGGGTTTAAAGATCATCCGCCGTGGCAGCGCCTTCGCCAGCAGCTGCTACTCGCCTTACCGGTTATGGGCACGCTCGCTCGCGGCCAGATGCTCAGCCAGATTTTTACCGTACTGTCGTTGACTCAACGAGCCGGCATTGCCTTTTTACAGGGGCTGGAAACCGTGGAAGAGACATTGAACAGCCCATGGTGGCGCGAGGTCATTGCCAGCCTGCGCCAGCAGGTGTCACAGGGCAGCGCTATCTGGCAAGCCATGGAAAACTGCCATGAGTTTACGCCGCTGTGCTTACAACTGGTCAGAACCGGAGAAGCGTCCGGGGCGCTGGATGAAATGCTGGAAAACCTGGCGCGACACCACGATGAAAGCACGCAGAATCTGGCAGAAAGCCTGACGGCAACGCTGGAACCGCTGCTACTGATTGTGACAGGACTCATTATCGGCACGCTGGTCGTCGCGATGTATCTGCCGATTTTTCATCTGGGAGATGCGATCGGCGGAACAGGGTAACGCGGGTCAGTTAAGGCGTTGAATTCAGAAGCCAGGAGCAGGAACGGTATGCCGGATAAGGCGTTTACGGCGCCATCCGGCAATCCGTGCGCAGTGTGCCGGATAGCGCTTTTGCTTATCCGGCCTACGAATTTAGGCATTACGCCTGCATGAGGAGGATTACAGGCTATTGAACACGCGGTTCTCTTGTTCCTGCACCCGGATGAAGGTCGTGCGTTTAGTCAGCTCTTTCAGACGCGATGCGCCGACGTAGGTGCACGCCGAACGCAGGCCGCCGAGGATGTCGCGCGCGGTGTTATCTACCGGGCCACGCAGCGGCAGCTTAACCGTTTTGCCTTCCGCCGCGCGGTATTGTGCAACACCGCCCACGTGACGTTTCATCGCGGACTCAGAGCTCATACCGTAGAACAGCATAAATTTCTCGCCGTTCTCTTCAACAATCACGCCGCCGCTTTCATCGTGACCGGCCAGCATGCCGCCCAGCATCACGAAGTCCGCGCCGCCGCCAAAGGCTTTAGCCACGTCGCCCGGCATGGTGCAGCCGCCGTCGCTGACAATCTGGCCACCCAGACCGTGCGCTGCATCGGCGCACTCGATCACCGCAGAGAGCTGCGGATAGCCAACGCCAGTTTTCACGCGAGTGGTGCACACCGAGCCAGGGCCGATACCCACTTTCACAATATCCGCGCCGGACAGAATCAGCTCTTCGCACATTTCACCGGTCACGACGTTACCTGCACAAATCGTCTTGGTCGGCCAGGCTTCGCGCGCTTTCGCTACGAACTGCACAAAATGCTCGGAGTAACCATTCGCCACATCAATGCACACGAAGTTCAGCGCCGGGCTCAGCTTAAGGATCTGCTGCGTTTTTTCGAAGTCTGCGTCGGAGGTGCCGGTAGACACCATCACGTGCTTAAGCACGTCTGCGGACTCGTTCTGGACAAACGTCTGCCACTCTTCAACGGTGTAATGTTTGTGTACGGCCGTCAGGATACCGAAAGAGGCGAGTGCTTTTGCCATCCCGAAAGTACCCACGGAGTCCATATTCGCAGCGATAATCGGCACGCCTGACCAGCGTTGGCCTGAATGTTTAAAGGTGAATTCGCGTTCCAGTTCAACATCGGAACGGCTTTTAAGAGTAGAGCGCTTAGGGCGGATAAGAACGTCTTTAAAACCTAACTTCAGATCTTCTTCGATACGCATGTGCGAATTCCTGGGGTTAATGGCAATTAAATTGAGAGCACAACTCCAGTAATGCAATCATACGCACTAATCAGGGCTTCGCAAGACTGCGATTTTCACTTTTTTTAAGCTACAATCCCATAAATTTACCTGGCGAATAGTACAGTGCATCATTGATTCACTCGCACAGGGCTGCCAGTTTTTTAACCAAATGATTTTCATGCAAAAAATCCAGGGCTTAGCGGTATGACTTACACAGTGGCGTTAACAGGCGGCATCGGCAGCGGCAAAAGTACGGTCGCAGAGGCCTTTGCTCACCTGGGAATTAACGTGATTGATGCCGATATTCTCGCCCGTCAGGTTGTCGAACCCGGTACGCCGGCGCTCGCCGCCATCGCCGATCGTTTTGGTTCTCATATCCTCACCGCAGAAGGCGAATTAGATCGCCGGGGGCTGCGCGAGCGCATCTTTGCTCATCCTGAGGAAAAAGCCTGGCTAAACGCCCTCTTACACCCATTGATTCAGCAGGAAACGCAGCGTCAGCTACGGCAGGCCACCTCGCCTTACGTACTGTGGGTTGTTCCCCTGCTGGTGGAAAACAAGCTTTATCAGCGGGCCGATCGCGTCCTGGTCGTTGATGTATCGCGAGAAACCCAGCTGCTTCGTACCATGCAGCGCGACCACGTATCGCGTGAGCATGCCGAAAACATTCTTGCTGCTCAGGCCACGCGTGAAGCGCGCCTGGCGGTTGCTGATGACATTATTAATAACAACGGCACACCAGATGCTATTGCATCGGATGTCGCTCGCCTTCACGCGCACTACCTTGAGCTCGCGGCACAGGCTGTATCACAGGAAAAATCGTAATGCACACCCACATCCTTTTTGAGCATCCGCTAAATGAAAAAATGCGTACCTGGCTGCGTATTGAATTTCTGACTGAGCAATTGAATGCCAATTTACCCATCAGGGATCACGCCAGCGCGCTGCACTTTTTTCGCAACGTCGGGGATTTACTGGATGTGTTCGAACGCGGCGATATCCGCACGGAGCTGCTAAAAGAGCTGGAGCGCCAGCAGCGCAAACTCAACGCCTGGAGCGAAGTTCAGGGCGTCGATCTCAGCCGCATTGACGCCCTGCGTCAGCAGCTGAAAAACAGCAGCACTATTCTGATGGCGGCACCACGCATCGGGCAGTTCCTGCGCGAAGATCGCCTGATCGCGCTGGTTCGTCAGCGTCTAAGTATCCCGGGCGGCTGCTGCAGCTTCGATTTGCCGACGCTGCACATCTGGCTGCATTCAAAACAGCATCAGCGCGACGCCCAGGTCGAATCATGGCTTGCCAGCCTTGAGCCGCTGAATCAGGCGCTGTCGCTGATTCTCGATCTGGTTCGCAACTCCGCGCAGTTCCGCAAGCAAACCAGCCTGAACGGCTTCTATCAGGATAACGGCGACGATGCGGACCTGCTGCGTCTGAAGCTTGAGCTAACGTCTCAGCTTTACCCGCAAATCTCCGGCCATAAGAGCCGTTTCGCCATTCGCTTTATGCCGCTGGACAGCGAGCACGGCGTGGTGCCGGAGCGACTGGATTTTGAACTGGCATGCTGCTAAGGAGAGAGAATGACTGAGGTGACAACGGTAAACTGTCCAACCTGCAATAAGCCGGTTATTTGGGGCGAACAAAGTCCTTATCGTCCATTCTGTTCTAAGCGCTGCCAGCTTATCGATCTCGGAGAGTGGGCGGCGGAAGAGAAACGCATTCCGAGCAGCGGCGATCTCTCCGACAGCGACGACTGGAGCGAAGAACAACAGTAATGTCGCGTAGGGCCGGATGAGGCGCTACGCCGCCATCCGGCAACCTGCACCATTTAGCCTGATGGCGCTCCGCTTATCAGGCCTACCCCGCAATGAGCTTTTCAATCACCGGCGCGTTCGCTGGCGGAAATTCGTCCGCCACTAAATCACGTTGCGCAACCCAACGCCCCGGCTGCCCTTCTTTCCCCCACGGCGCCCCTTCCCAGCTATCAACCAGCCAGAACCACAGCGTTATGTGACGATCGGGAAACTGATATTCCAGCTTATCAAACGGTTGCAGCGAGGTAACCACAATCCCAACCTCTTCTTCCAGCTCGCGGATTACCGCCTCCTGCGGCGACTCTCCGGACTCAATTTTGCCGCCTGGAAACTCCCACTTATGCGCCATGTGCGCATCGGCAGCGCGCTGAGTGATATAGATTTCGCCACTGACATTGCGAATGATGCCGACGGATATTTGCAGTATTTTCATTTTGTCTTACCCATAAAAAAGGCGCAGAAGTCTGCGCCTTTTATTTTTTATAATGACCTTAGCTCAGACGGCCGTGGCACTGTTTGTATTTTTTACCGGAACCGCAAGGGCATGGGTCATTACGGCCCACTTTACGTTCGCCGGTCTGCGCGGCCAGATCCTGCGCGGCGGCTTCGTCATCGCTCTGATGGCTCAACTGCTGCATCTGTGCCAGACGCTCGGCTTCTTCACGACGCTGCAGTTCCATCGCTTCAACTTCCTCCGGCATGCGCACCTGCACTTTGCTCAGGGTGCTGATCACTTCATACTTCAGCGACTCCAGCATGGCGGCAAACATAGAGAAGGATTCACGTTTGTACTCCTGCTTCGGATCTTTCTGCGCATAGCCACGCAGGTGGATCCCCTGACGCAGGTAGTCCATCGCGGCCAGGTGCTCTTTCCACAGAGAATCCAGCGTTTGCAGCATCACGCCTTTTTCAAAGTGACGCATCATCTCAGCGCCGACCACTTCTTCCTTACGTTTGTACACCTCAACGGCGCTTTCCAGAATACGCTCGCGCAGCGTCTCTTCGTGCAGTTCAGGCTCTTTATCCAGCCACTCAGAGATAGGCAGATCGAGGTCGAAGTCGTTTTTCAGACGTTCCTGCAGGCCAGGGATATCCCACATTTCTTCCAGCGACTGCGGCGGAATGTGCGCATCGATGGTAGCTTTAAACACGTCTTCGCGGATGCTGTTGATGGTTTCGCTCACGTCGCTCACGTCCAGCAGTTCATTACGCTGGGTGTAGATCGCACGGCGCTGGTCGTTGGCAACGTCATCGTATTCCAGCAGCTGCTTACGAATATCGAAGTTGCGGCTTTCCACTTTACGCTGCGCGTTAGCAATTGCCTTGGTAACCCACGGGTGTTCAATCGCTTCGCCCGGTTTCATCCCCAGTTTACGCATCATGCCGGACACGCGGTCAGAGGCAAAGATACGCATCAGGGCATCTTCCATCGACAGGTAGAAACGAGAAGAACCCGCGTCACCCTGACGACCGGAACGGCCGCGCAGCTGGTTATCGATACGACGAGATTCGTGACGTTCAGTACCAATGATATGCAGACCGCCAGCCGCCAGCACGGCGTCGTGACGAACCTGCCAATCGGCTTTGATCTGCGCAATTTGTTCCGGGGTTGGGTCTTCCAGCTGCGCGACTTCTGCCTGCCAGCTACCGCCCAGCATAATATCGGTACCACGACCTGCCATGTTGGTGGCGATGGTCACGGCAGAAGGGTAACCCGCCTGTGCAACGATATCCGCTTCGCTAGCGTGGAACTTGGCGTTCAGCACGTTGTGCTTGATACCCGCTTTGGTCAGCTCATGGGAAACCACTTCAGATTTTTCGATAGAGATAGTACCGACCAGCACCGGTTGGCCTGCCGCAGTACGCTCTTTAATATCTTCGATGATCGCCTGAATTTTTTCCGCTTCGGTCATGTAGACCAGGTCCGGCATGTCTTTACGGATCATCGGACGGTTGGTCGGAACAACCACGGTGTCCAGCTTGTAGATAGAGCTGAATTCGAACGCTTCGGTATCTGCAGTACCGGTCATACCGGCCAGTTTTTCGTACAGACGGAAGTAGTTCTGGAAGGTGATGGATGCCAGCGTCTGGTTTTCGTTCTGGATTTCAACGCCTTCTTTCGCTTCCACGGCCTGGTGCAGGCCATCGGACCAGCGACGTCCCTGCATGGTACGACCGGTGTGTTCATCGACGATGATAACTTCGCCGTCTTTCACGATGTAGTCGACGTCACGGGTGAACAGCACGTGAGCGCGCAGCGCGGCAGTAACGTGGTGCATCAGCATAATGTTGCCCGGCGAGTAGAGCGACTCACCTTCGTCCATGATGCCTTCTTTAACCAGCAGCTCTTCAATCAGCACCAGACCGCGTTCGGTCAGGTTAACCTGACGGGCTTTTTCATCTACGGAGAAGTGGCCTTCACCCTGGAAGGTGTCGGAGTCTTCTTTCTCCTGACGCACCAGGTGAGGAATGATTTTGTTAACGCGCTTGTACATTTCCGAGCTGTCTTCTGCCGGGCCGGAGATGATAAGCGGGGTACGCGCTTCATCGATCAGGATGGAGTCGACCTCATCCACCAGCGCATAGTGCAGTTTACGCTGTACGCGTTCTTCCGGGCTGAACGCCATGTTGTCGCGCAGGTAGTCAAAGCCGTATTCGTTGTTAGTACCGTAGGTAATGTCGGCATTGTAGGCTTCGCGCTTAGCAGGCGCCGGCAGACCAGACATGTTGACGCCCACGGTCATGCCGAGGAATTCGAACAGCGGACGGTTGTTTTCGGCGTCACGCTGAGCCAGGTAATCGTTGACGGTCACAACGTGCACGCCCTTACCGGACAGCGCGTTCAGGTAAGCCGGCAGGGTCGCGGTCAGGGTTTTACCTTCACCGGTACGCATTTCCGCGATGCAGCGATCGTTCAGGACCATCCCACCCAACAGCTGGACGTCGAAGTGGCGCATACCGAATACACGTTTGCTGGCTTCACGTACCACGGCAAACGCTTCCGGGATCAGGCTTTCAACGGTTTCCCCTTTTTCAATACGGGCACGAAATTCGTTTGTTTTAGCCTTCAACTCGTCATCGGAGAGCTTTTCCATTTCTGGCTCCATCGCGTTGATAACAGCGACGGTTTTGCGCATACGGCGCAGGGTACGATCGTTACGACTACCAAAAACTTTGGTCAATAATTTGATTAACATAATAAAATCTCAAACGCCCCGCCATCGCGGAGTCATAAAAATAAAGGAGTTAACACGGTTATTTTCAGACGAGGCGCTGCGGCCCGGCGCGAATGCCCTGCACCTGGCTTACCCAGGCAGGAATGCTAAAAACCGGAGGTGAGAAGGCGGGTAATGCCGCCCCCTGAGCAATCACAATCGACGGCTGGCTCTCGACGTTGAGCAGCGCATTCAGGGTATCGAGCAGCGCCAGGTGCTGTGCCGCCTGCAGTGGCGACGTCGGCTCGGCAACCGGAGAGGCGGTTGGCGCCATGGCAAAAGAAAGGTGGCGAATAACGGTGCGAATAGCATGCTGATGCCAGTAGTCTACGCTGAAGGAGGGGCGACGATTGCTTTCCAGCCGCGCCAGCTGCGAGAAATCAATTCTCTGCGCCGGATTATGGTTACTGGTTGTTGCGCGGGCGGGGGAAGCCGGTTCGGCGTTGTTCGCAAGCGCAGGCAGACCAAAACCGGCAGCAACCATCCCCAACAGGAGATGCGGCCAGAAGTAGCGTCTACCAAACTGTCGCCAACGCGTCAGCATTCCACTCACGTAATGTTCCACCTTCGGTTTAAGTACCGTTATTCTATTTTAGCTCGAGGATATTACCATTAATGCCGCGTGACAGCAGCAGGAATGACGAAAACAGCCGCGAAAAACGGGTTAAGAATGCAGCGGTTGTGCAGCCGTGTGATCTTTATTGGCAGGGGAAAAGAAAATGGCAGGAGCAAAAAGAAAAAACGACTGGTTCCCTGACCGGAGAGAGTGCCAGGTTGCCAGTCGAATTTACGCTATGGTCGGGCTTATGCCAGAACCATTGACGGTGCTTTGAACGCCATCGGCAGTTCTGCGTCGTCCTCGAAGGTCACAAATTCCCAAGCTTCCTGTTTTGCCAGGACCGCCTGCAGAAGTTTGTTGTTCAGCGCATGACCGGATTTATACGCGGTAAATGCACCGATAATGTTGTGACCACACATGAACAGGTCGCCGATTGCATCCAGCATTTTGTGACGAACGAATTCATCTTCAAAACGCAGGCCGTCTTCGTTCAGTACGCGATAATCGTCAACAACGATGGCACAATCGAAGCTGCCGCCCAAGGCCAGGCCACGGGACTGCAGATATTCGATATCACGCATGAAACCGAAAGTACGAGCACGGCTAATCTGTCGCATGAACGCGTCTGCGGAGAAGTTCATGGCATAACGCTGCGTGCTGGCATCAATAGCCGGATGGTTAAAATCGATGGTAAAGTCCAACGAGAAACCATTATACGGTTTGAATTCAGCCCACTTATCGCCATCTTCCACGCGAACCGTGTCTTTAATGCGGACGAATTTCTTCGCGCAGTTCAGTTCATCGATGCCGGCATCCAGCAGCAGATAAACGAACGGTGCGGCGCTCCCGTCCATAATCGGGATTTCTGGCGCATCGACTTCAACAACGATGTTGTCGATACCCAGGCCCGCCAGCGCAGCGTTCAGGTGCTCTACGGTAGAAATCCGCACGTCATGCTCGTTGACCAGGCAAGTACAGAGCATAGTATCACGCACAGATTTGGCATCGGCCGGAAAATCTACCGGTGGATTCAAGTCGGTGCGACGATAGATGACCCCGGTATTTGCCGGCGCAGGGCGTAGCGTCAGCGTGACTTTTTTGCCGGTATGTAAACCGACGCCAGTCGCCTGAACGATACGTTTAAGAGTCCTTTGTTTGATCATCGTATAATCTCGCCAAATTAACTATCCAACCGAAGTGTACTACACATTCGGTGGGCCAGTTTAGCACAAAGAGCGCTGATTCCCAACTTCCAGCTAATTCTTAGTCAGCTTGCTTACGCAGGAAGGCCGGGATATCCAGATAATCCGGTTCTTTGGTGGTCTGCGGCGTATTGTCGTTGACCACTTTTGCTGCCGGTTTCTGCTCTTGGGTCAGCGGCGCCATACCGTGCTGCTGATAGCGATCCAGCGCCGGCTGCGGCGTCTGCTTGTTGGTGACCAGGGTAATCTCCGGACGTTTGTCCATACCGATACCGGTGGCAACGACGGTCACGCGCAGTTCGTCGTTCATGTCCGGGTCAAGGGAAGTACCGATAACCACGGTCGCATTGTCAGAGGCGAACGCACGGATGGTGTTACCCACGGTTTCGAACTCATCCAGACGCAGGTCGAAGCCCGCAGTAATGTTGACCAGCACGCCGCGTGCGCCGGACAGGTCGATGTCTTCCAGCAGCGGAGAAGAGATAGCCATTTCAGCCGCTTCTTCCGCACGATCTTCACCGCTCGCCACGCCGGAACCCATCATCGCATAGCCCATTTCGGACATCACGGTGCGCACGTCTGCAAAGTCGACGTTCATCAGGCCCGGACGAGTGATCAGCTCAGCGATACCCTGCACTGCGCCTTTCAGCACGTCGTTCGCCGCGCCAAACGCGTCGAGCAGAGAGATACCACGACCCAGCACTTTCAGCAGCTTGTCGTTCGGGATGGTGATCAGGGAGTCCACGTGCTTGGACAGCTCGGTGATACCCTGCTCCGCGAATGCCATACGCTTCTTGCCTTCAAAGTTGAAAGGCTTGGTCACAACGGCAACGGTCAGGATACCTAAATCTTTAGCCACTTCCGCAACCACAGGCGCTGCACCGGTACCGGTACCGCCACCCATGCCGGCTGCGATAAACACCATGTCTGCACCGTCTAACGCTGCGCGCAGCGCTTCGCGGTCTTCGTCGGCCGCGTTACGGCCCACTTCCGGGTTGGCCCCTGCGCCCAGACCTTTGGTAATACCGCTACCGATCTGGATAGTCTGGCCAACAGCCGTTTTACGCAGTGCCTGTGCGTCGGTGTTAACGGCGAAGAATTCAACGCCTTCGATGCGCTCGCGCACCATGTGTTCAACGGCATTACCGCCGCCGCCACCGACGCCGATGACTTTAATCACCGCGTCGTTGGTCAGTTCCATAGGTTCAAACATAGTTTCTCTCCGTTTTGTGCCTGTCGCCCGAGACCGTGAATGTGCGTCGGTCTCTTTAAAAATTAAAACTCTTTGCGTAACCAGCTATTCAGTCGTTTGATCCACGATCCGACCGATGCCGTGACGCGCTTTTCTACTTCTGCTTCACCGCTCAGATGGGACTCTTTCCCATAGTGCAGCAGGCCCACCGCCGTTGAATAGTACGGCTCCTGGGCATAGTCTGTCAGACCGGTAATGTTCAGCGGCGCACCAATACGCACCTGCGTATGGAACACGCGCTGCGCGCAGGCGGCTAAACCTTCAATCTGCGCTGCGCCACCGGTCAACACAATCCCCGCCGCGAGGTGATGTTTAACCCCCTGCTGACGAAGCTGTTCCTGTAACTGTAAAATCTCTTCATTGACGAGGTTCAGCAGCTCGGTATAACGCGGCTCAATGACCTCTGCCAATGTCTGGCGCTGCAGACTGCGCGGCGGACGTCCGCCCACGCTCGGCACTTCAACGCTCTCATCTTTGCCCACAATCGAGCCCAGCGCGCAGCCGTGGCGCACTTTAATCGCTTCGGCGTCGCTCGGCGGCGTGCCGAATGCATAAGCGATATCGCTGGTCACCACGTTACCCGCATACGGGATCACTTTCGTGTGGCGCAGCGCGCCGCCAGTATACACGGCGATATCCATTGTACCGCCACCGATATCCACGACACAGACGCCCAGCTCACGTTCGTCTTCCGTCAATACGGAATAACTTGACGCCAGCCCGGCGAAAATCAGCTGATCGACCTTCAGCCCACAGCGCTCTACCGCTTTGACGATATTCTTCGCCATATCGTTGTGGCAGGTAATCAAATGTACCTTGGCCTGCATACGCACGCCGGACAAGCCGACCGGGTTCTTGATCCCTTCCTGGTAATCAATGGCGTATTCCTGCGGAATCACGTGCAGAACACGATGTTCATCGCGCACGCGAACCGACTTCGCCGTGTGCACCACGTTCTCAACGTCTTCCAGCGTCACCTCTTCTTCAGAGATGGGCACCATACCAATTTCATTTTGACAGCTAATGTGTTTGCCGGAAAGCGCCAGATATACAGAAGAGATCTGGCAATCCGCCATCAGCTCAGCCTGGTCGATAGCGCGCTGTACGCATTTTACTACCGATTCCAGGTCGTTAACTCCGCCTTTATCCATACCCCGGGATGGGCAACTGCCGACCCCAATGATATTAATCACTCCGTCGGGCAGAACTTCCCCTACTAAAGCGGCCACTTTTGCAGTGCCAATCTCCAGTCCAACTACCAGTTTTCTGTCCGTCGCCTTGATCATTGTTGTTCTGCCTGTGCCTGATTCTGTTGTTGATTAGTATCCGCCGCAGGAGCAGGTTCCCAGCCTACTGCCGCCCCCGAGTCATAACGCAAATCAACATAGCTAATCCGATTACCCTCTGTTTGCGCCTGCTGTTCCAGAACCGGATACAGTTCCAGGAAACGCGCCAGCCGCTTCATCGTATCGCCCCGCCCCAGATTCAGCTTGATACCGTTATCAAGCGTCAGCTGCCACGAACGGCGCGCGGTCATCGCCGCAACCTTCAACGTGAACTTCCCTTTCGCGAGCACCGCTCCCATGTCGTGATAGCCCTGCAAGACTTCGCTTGCGCTGCCTTCCGGGCCATAGAGCATAGGCAAATTCTGCTTGCTGGTGCGATCGGCCGGGACGCTGAAGGCCGTGCCTTCTGCATCTACCATGTGCTGATCATTCCAACGCGCAATTGGCACATATTCAACCAGATGAATCTTCAATTCGTCCGGCCACTGCTTTCTTACGCTTGCCTGCTTAATCCACGGCAGGCGTTCAATCTGGCCCTGAACGATATTCACGTCCTGAGTCATAAAGGTTCCCGGCGATCCCAGCGCCAGGATGGACTGACGAATATCATCGTTACGCGTGTAGTGGCGCTCGCCGGTCACCACCAGTTTTGAGATGGGCAAACGTTGCGCATCTTCCATCCAGCCCAGCACGACCCAGCCGCTCACAAACACGGTACACAGCACCGCCAGCAGGAACAGGATCCCCGCTAAACGCGTTCCATTATTGCGCCGTGAAGCGGCATACTCTTCTTCTTCACGGTTCCGCGTATTCAGCGCAGCCTGCGACATATCACCCCGCCAGGTCCAGAATTCGTACTACCAGCTGCGAGAAACTGATTCCCGCCTGTCGCGCCGCCATCGGCACCAGACTGTGGCTGGTCATCCCCGGAGACGTGTTCGCTTCCAGTAGATAATACTGCCCGTCACTGTCCTGCATGACATCAATCCGCCCCCACCCCTGGCAACCTAACACTTTCCAGGCTTTCAGCACCAGAGATTGCATTGCGGCTTCCTGGGCAGGTTCCTCACAGCCAGGGCAGAAATATTTCGTCTCATCAGAGAGATACTTCGCCTCATAATCATAGAAGGTTCCGGCTGGTTGGATGCGAACTGACGGTAAAATTTCTTCACCGAGCACCGCCACCGTAAACTCAGGCCCACTGAGCCATTTTTCTACCAGAACTTCGTCATCATGTTGAAACGCCTGCGCTAATGCCGGCGCCAGCTGCGCACTCTCGGTCACTTTCGACATGCCGACGCTGGAACCTTCGCGGCTGGGCTTGACGATCAGCGGCAACCCCAGCCCGGCGAGCTGCGTGAACACCTCATCCGACAGCCCGTTTTCAAACGCCGCGCGGTCAACGGCCACCCACGGAGCAACCGGCAGCCCGGCGCCCTGCCACAGCAATTTGCTGCGCAATTTGTCCATGGAGATAGCCGATGCCATCACCCCGCTGCCGGTATAAGGCAGCTGAAGCAGATCCAGCAGACCCTGCAGCGTGCCATCTTCCCCGCCGCGGCCGTGCAGCGCAATAAACACTTTCTGAAAACCCATGTTTTTCAACTGGGTAACATCGGTTTCTTTTGGGTCAACCGCATGAGCATCGACGCCAGCCTCACGCAGCCCCGCCAGCACCGCCGCGCCGGAATTCAGCGATACCTCGCGCTCGGCGGAGGTCCCGCCGAGAAGAACCGCGATTTTATCAGCCATGGCGCGGTTCCTCCTGAGTTTGCGGCTTCAGTTTGATTTCAGCTAAGTTACGCGCGATTTTACCAATATTTCCCGCGCCTTGAATTAGCACGAGATCATTACCCGTCAGCACAGAAGCCAGCATTTCCGCAACCTGAGCCGGATCGGAGACCAGAATCGGGTCCACTTTGCCGCGCCCGCGGATGGTACGACACAGCGAGCGGCTGTCGGCCCCCGGAATCGGCGCTTCACCCGCCGGGTAAACATCGAGCATCAGCAGCGCGTCAACCTGGGTCAATACGTGCGCGAAATCATCGTACAGGTCGCGCGTACGGGTATAACGGTGCGGCTGGAATACCATCACCAGTTTTTTATCCGGCCAGCCAGCGCGCGCGGCTTTAATCGTCGCATCCACTTCCGTCGGGTGATGACCATAGTCATCCACCAGCATGGCTGAACCTTCTTTGCCGTTGACTTCCGCCAGCGGGAATTCACCGAGGAAATCAAAGCGGCGACCGGTACCCTGGAAACTTTCCAGCGCGCGCAGAATCGCATCGTCTTCGATACCCTCTTCGGTGGCTACCGCAACCGCCGCCGCCGCATTCAGGGCGTTATGGCGCCCCGGGGCGTTGAGCGTTACACGCAGGTTGTCTTTATCCTGACGCACCAGCGTGAAGTGCCCCTGTGGGCCAATCTGCTGGTAACCTTCAACGCGCACGTCGGCGTCATCGCTGAAGCCATAGGTCGTCGTCTGACGGCCCACGCGCGGCAGCAGTTCGCGAATCACCGGGTCGTCTACGCACATCACCGCGCGGCCATAAAACGGCAGGTTGTGCAGGAAGTTAATAAACGTCTGCTTTAAATTTTCGAAGTCGCCCTGGTAGGTATCCATATGGTCGGCTTCAATATTGGTGACAATGGCCACCATCGGCTGCAAATGCAGGAACGACGCATCGCTCTCATCCGCTTCCGCAATCAGGTAACGGCTATTGCCCAGGCGCGCGTGCACGCCCGCCGCTTTCACCAGACCGCCGTTAACGAAGGTCGGGTCCAGCCCGGCTTCCGCATAAATGCTCGCTACCATTGCGGTGGTGGTGGTTTTACCGTGCGTCCCGGCAATCGCGATGCCGTGACGAAAACGCATCAGCTCCGCCAGCATCTCGGCGCGGCGAATCACCGGAATACGTGACTCACGAGCCGCCACAATCTCAGGGTTATCGGCAGAGATCGCCGTTGACACCACAACAACACTCGCATCGCGCACGTTTTCCGGGCGATGGTTGAAATAAATGGTGGCGCCCAGTTTACTCAACTGCTGGGTCACCGGGTTCGGCGCCAGGTCGGAACCGCTGATCTGATACCCTTCGTTGGCCAGTACTTCGGCAATACCGCCCATACCGGCGCCGCCGATGCCAACAAAGTGAATGTGCCGGACGCGACGCATCTCGGGCACGATAGAACGCAGTTTCGCCAGTTGTTGTGTATTCATTCTCTAAACGCCATCACTTCAAAAATTCGGGCGACGCCATTGCGCCGCGATGATTAAGCCTTTGCTGCCAGGCTGACTTCTTTTGCTACCCGCTCGGTAGCATCCGGGATAGCCGCCGCGCGCGCGCGTTCGGCCATCTCTAATAAGGTGGTGCGATCCCAGCTTGCCAGGGTCTCGGCCACCGCTTGCGCCGTGAACTGCGGCTGCTCGTAGATCTTCGCCGCGCCGGCTTTTTCCAGCGGCAGCGCATTCCAGTACTGCTGGCGGTCTTTATGCTGGAACGGGACGAAAATGGCCGGCAGACCGGCTGCCGCGATTTCGCTGACCGTCAGCGCGCCGGAACGGCACACCACCACGTCGGCCCACGCGTACGCAGCCGCCATGTCGTCAATAAATTCAGTCACTTTGTGCTGCGGCTGACCGGCATCGACGTAAGCCTGCTCAACGGTCTGCTGAGCGCCCTTGCCGCTCTGATGCCAGAGGGTGACCGCATCGCCCAGACGCTGCGCCACCTGCGGCATGGTCTGATTCAGGATGCGCGCGCCCTGAGAGCCGCCAACCACCAGAACGCGGATCGGACCCTCGCGGCCCACCAGGCGCTGCTCCGGCAGCGGCAGCGCCAGTACGTCAACGCGTACCGGGTTACCTACCACTTCGGCATCCGGGAATGCCCCAGGGAAAGCTTGCATCACTTTGCTGGCAATTTTCGCCAGCCATTTGTTCGTCAGCCCGGCAATACCGTTCTGTTCGTGCAGGACCACCGGGATGCCCAGCGACCACGCAGCCAGACCGCCTGGGCCGGATACATAGCCGCCCATGCCCAGCACCACGTCCGGCTTAAAGCGCTTCATGATAGCCCGCGCCTGGCGCCAGGCGTTGAAGATACGCATCGGCGCCAGCAGCAGGGCCTTCAGGCCTTTACCGCGCAGCCCGGAAATATGGATAAAATCAATCTCAATGCCGTGCTTCGGTACGAGGTCGGCTTCCATACGATCGGCGGTTCCCAGCCAGCGAACCTGCCAGCCCTGATCCATTAAATGGTGCGCAACCGCCAGCCCGGGGAACACGTGTCCGCCGGTACCGCCCGCCATCACCATTAGCCGCTTTGTTTGACCGCTCATCGAGAACCTCGGGTAAACGCCTGTGCTTTCTCCAGGCGAGTTTCATAATCAATTCGTAACAAGAACATAATGGCAGTCGACATAATCAGAAGACTGGAGCCGCCGTAGCTGATCAGAGGCAGCGTCAGGCCTTTCGTCGGCAGCATACCGGCCGCCGCCCCTACGTTCACCAACGCCTGGAAACTGAACCATACGCCGATTGCGCAAGCCAGGAAGCCAGAAAAACGTTGGTTAATCTCCAGCGCTTTGCGACCGATGGACATGGCGCGGAAAGCGACGAAGAATACCATTAAAAGTGCCAGTACCACACCGATATAACCCAATTCCTCGCCGATGATGGCGAAGATGAAGTCGGTGTGCGCCTCAGGCAGGTACTCCAGTTTCTGTACCGAGTTACCTAACCCCTGCCCCCACATCTCGCCACGGCCGAAGGCCATCAGGGATTGAGTCAGCTGGTAGCCGCTGCCGAACGGGTCTTCCCACGGGTTCCAGAAGGAGGTCACACGGCGAATACGATACGGTTCGGCGAGGATCAGCAGTACGACCGCGGAGATCCCCATGCCGATGATGGCGATGAACTGCCACAGCTTGGCGCCCGCCAGGAACAGCATCGCCAGGGTGGTCACAAACAGCACCACCACGGTACCCAGGTCAGGCTGCGCCAGCAGTAAAATCGCCAGTACGAAAATCACGCCCATTGGCTTTAAGAAGCCGCGCAGGTTGTTGCGCACCTCGTCAGCTTTACGCACCAGATAGTTGGCGATATAGCAGAACAGCGACAGCTTGGTCAGCTCGGCAGGCTGAATACGCAGCGGGCCAAAGGCAATCCAGCGCGATGCCCCGTTAACCGAGCTCCCCACCACCAGTACAATCAGCAGCATCCCGATAGAGGCGATCAGCATGAACGTACTGTGCTTCTGCCAGAACGACATCGGCAGTCGCAGAGTCACCAGCGCCAGCACAAACGCCAGCAGAATATAAAGGCCGTCACGCTTAGCGAACAGGAACGGGTCGTTCGCCAGACGCTGGCCCACCGGCATCGACGCCGAGGTCACCATAATGAAACCAATCGCCGCCAGGCCAAGCGTCAGCCACAGCAGCGTGCGGTCGTACATAATCAGGCTGTCGGTATCTTTCTCCCGGGAGCCCATCACCCAGCCCTTCAGCGCCGCGAACATCCAGCCGAATAGCCACGCGAACGCGCGCATACCCGGCACACGCGGCAGGCGTAGCCGCGGCAGTCTCAGGCGCGGGAGAGACAAACGCATCAACCTAACTCCCTGGCAAGACGAGCAAACACGTCGCCGCGCTGCTCAAAACTCTTAAACTGATCGAGGCTGGCGCACGCGGGCGACAGCAGCACCATATCGCCCGCTTTGACCTGCGGCGCAATCAGGCGCATTGCCTGCTCCATCGTTTCCGTCTGGGTGGCGATTTCCGGACGCAGTGCGGCCAGCTCGCCGCCGTCGCGGCCAAAGCAGAACAGACGAATATTGTCGCCGGTGAGGTAGCGCTGCAGCGGCATAAAGTCGGCCGATTTACCGTCGCCGCCCAGCAGCAGGTAAAGCGTCCCGGCAACGTGCAGGCCATTTAAGGCCGCTTCGGTACTGCCGACGTTGGTCGCTTTTGAATCGTTAATCCAGCGCACACCGTTATGATCCAGCACAATCTGGAAACGATGGGCCAGGCCGGTAAAGGTGGTCAGCGCTTTGAGGCTGGTTGCACGCGGCAGACCGGCGGCATCCGCCAGCGCCAGCGCCGCCAGGGCATTGCTGTAGTTATGCTGCCCGGTTAGCGGCATTTCTTTCACGTTGAGGACCTTTTCGCCCTTCACGCGCAGCCAGGTTTCGCCCTGCTGGCGGTTAAGGTGATAGTCGCCAACGTCAACGCCAAAGCTCACGCAGCGTTCATCGGCACCGCGCACCGGCATGGTCAGGCCATCGTCGGCATTCACCACACACACGTTGGCATGTTCATACACCCGCAGCTTCGCAGCGCGATACTGCTGCATACCCAGCGGGTAGCGGTCCATGTGATCTTCGGTCACGTTGAGAATGGTTGCCGCCACCGCGTGCAGACTGGAGGTGGTTTCCAGCTGGAAGCTGGAAAGCTCAAGCACGTACAGCTCGCGGGACGGATCGAGCAGCATCAGCGCAGGCAGGCCGATATTCCCGCCGACGCCGACGTTAACGCCCGCCGCTTTCGCCATTTCACCCACCAGCGTGGTAACGGTGCTTTTCCCGTTGGAACCGGTGATGGCAACAATCGGCGCCTGTGCTTCACGGCAAAACAGCTCGATATCGCCGACGATTTCAATCCCGGCATCCGCGGCCCGACTCAGCGCCGGATGCGCCAGCGCGATACCAGGGCTGGCGACGATCAGGTCGGCTGCCATCAGCCAGTCTTCGTTCAGACCGCCAACATAACGCTCGACCGATTCCGGCAGTTTATCCAGACCGGGCGGCGTCGCTCGGGTATCCATTACGCGCGGCGTGACGCTCTGCGCGAGGAAGAAATCCACGCAGGACAGCCCGGTCAGTCCAAGACCAATGATGACGACGTTTTTACCCTGGTAATCTGCCATGATTAACGTACCTTCAGCGTTGCCAGGCCAATCAGCACCAGCATCAGCGAAATAATCCAGAAGCGCACGATAACGCGCGGTTCCGGCCAGCCTTTGAGTTCATAGTGGTGGTGAATTGGCGCCATTCGGAAGATGCGCTGACCGCGCAGCTTGAAGGAACCGACCTGCAGAATCACCGACAGGGTTTCCACCACGAAGACGCCGCCCATGATCACCAGCAGGAACTCCTGGCGCAGCAGCACGGCAATAATGCCCAGCGCGCCGCCCAGCGCCAGTGAACCGACGTCGCCCATAAAGACCTGCGCCGGATAGGTGTTGAACCACAGGAAGCCTAAGCCCGCGCCGACGATCGCCGTACAGACGATCACCAGCTCACCCGCGTGACGCAGATAAGGGATGTGCAGATAGCTGGCAAAGTTCATGTTACCGGTCGCCCACGCCACCAGCGCAAAGCCCGCCGCCACGAACACGGTCGGCATAATCGCCAGGCCATCAAGACCGTCGGTCAGGTTGACCGCGTTGCCGGTACCCACGATGACGAAGTAGGCCAGCAGGATGTAGAACAGGCCCAGCTGCGGCATCACGTCTTTAAAGAACGGCACCACCAGCTCGGTCGCCGGCGTATCTTTACCGGCCAGGTACAGCGCAAAGGCCACGCCCAGCGCAATCACCGACATCCAGAAATATTTCCAGCGGGCGATCAGGCCCTTGGTGTCTTTACGCACCACTTTGCGGTAGTCATCGACAAAACCGATAATGCCGTAGCCGATAAGCACCGTCAGCACGCACCAAACGTACGGGTTAGACGGATAGGCCCACAGCAGTACGGAAACCGTAATCGCGGTCAGGATCATGATCCCGCCCATGGTGGGAGTACCGCGTTTGCTAAAGTGCGATTCCGGACCGTCGTTACGAACAACCTGGCCGAAGGACATTTTTTGTAAGCGGGCAATCATGCGCGGGCCCATCCACAAAGAGATGAACAGCGCGGTCAGCAGGCTGACGATGGCGCGAAACGTCAGATAGGAAAAGACGTTAAAGCCGGAATAATATTTGACCAGATGTTCGGCCAGCCACACTAACATGTCCCGTTCTCCTGTAAAGCGCGTACGACCTGTTCCATGGCGGCACTGCGTGATCCTTTCACCAGAATGGTGATCGTTTTATGTTCATTAATCAGCGATTTCAGACGCGCAACCACTGCCGATTTCTCGGTGAAGTGCTCCCCTGCCCCGCTCGCCTCGCTGATCGCCTGGCTTAATTTGCCAACGCTCAGCACGCGGTCAATACCGGCGGTTTTGGCCGCCTCGCCAACCTGGGTGTGACAGGCTTCGCTCTCAACACCCAGCTCACCCATATCGCCTACCACCAGCACGCGGTAGCCCGGCATTTCAGCCAGCACCTGCACGGCGGCCGTCATCGAACCGACGTTGGCGTTATAGGAGTCGTCCAGCAGCAGCTGGTTATCTGCCAACTGAATCGGGAACAGACGCCCCGGCACCGCTTTCAGCTGCGCCAGACCGGCTTTCACCGCGCTTAATTCTGCACCCACCGCCGTCGCCAGCGCGGTAGCCGCCAGCGCATTGGCGATATTATGCCGACCCGGCAGCGGCAGCAGGACCTCTACGCTGCCCTTCGGCGTACGCAGAGTAAATTCGGTGCCCTGAGCGGTAATACGCACGTTTTCAGCGCCAAAGTCGCTGCCCGCCGTATTTGGCGAGAAGCGCCATACGGTGCGATCGCCGATCGCCTTCTGCCAGTTAGGCCAGTCGTTGTTGTCGGCGTTGAGAATCGCAATGCCGTTTTCCGATAGGCCGGTAAAAATTTCGCCTTTGGCTTTCGCCACGCCCGCCAGTGAACCAAAGCCTTCTAAATGCGCGGCCGCCAGGTTATTGACCAGCGCCGCTTCCGGGCGGGTCAGGCTCACGGTCCAGGCGATTTCGCCCTGATGGTTAGCGCCTAACTCAATCACCGCATACTGATGCTCTGCGGTCAGGCGCAGTAGTGTCATCGGCACCCCGATGTCATTATTTAGATTGCCCGCGGTATACAGCGTGTTGCCGCACTGGCTCAAAATGGCAGCGGTCATCTCTTTGACCGAGGTTTTACCGGAGGAGCCGGTCAGCGCGACCACGCGCGCCGGTACCTGCTGGCGAACCCAGGCTGCCAGCTCACCAAACGCCTGGCGGGTATCGCTCACCACCAGTTGCGGAAGGTCGATGTCCAGCTTACGGCTGACCAGCAGCGCGCCTGCGCCGCCGTCTTTTGCCGTTTGCGCAAAATCATGCGCGTCAAAACGCTCACCCTTTAGCGCCACAAACAGGCAGCCTGCGGTTAATTTGCGGGTGTCGGTAGTAACGTCGGTAATCTGGCGATCGTCGCCATGCAGTTCGCCGCGCAGCGTGTCGGCCAACTGACTCAAGGTAACGCTAATCATGCTACGACTCCCAGCAGACGCGCTGCGGTCACGCGGTCGGAGTAATCCAGACGGCGATTACCGACAATCTGATAATCTTCATGGCCCTTGCCAGCCAGCAGCACCACGTCATTTTCTTGCGCCTGCATGATGGCGCTGGTGACCGCTTCCGCGCGGCCTTCCATCACCTTCGCATGCCCGGCATCGACCATCCCGGCCAGAATGTCGTTGATAATGGCGCGCGGCTCTTCGGTACGCGGGTTGTCATCGGTGACAACGGCAATATCGGCGAATTCTTCGGCGATAGCGCCCATCAGCGGACGCTTGCCTTTATCACGGTCACCGCCGCAGCCAAAGACGCACCACAGCGTGCCCGTACAGTGCAGACGTGCGGCCTGCAGCGCTTTTTCCAGCGCATCCGGCGTATGGGCGTAATCGACCACCACCGTCGGTTTGCCCGGCGCGCTGAACACTTCCATTCGGCCGCAGACCGGCTGTAAGCGGGCCGCGGTGTTCAACAGATCGCTGAGCGAATAGTCCAGCGCCAGCAGCGTTGCCAGCGCCAGCAGCAGGTTGCTGACGTTAAAGGCGCCCATCAGGCGGCTTTCGATCTCGCCTTCACCCCAGCTGGAGTCGAAGCGAATCGTGGCGCCGCTGTCGTGATAGTTAACGGCAGTGGCTTTCAGCCAGCGGCCGTGGCAGTTCGGGTTGATATGGTCTTCCATGGACACCGCCACCGCATCCGGCAGTCGGCCAAGCCAGCGACGGCCCACTTCGTCATCGGCGTTCACAATCGCCTGACCGCAGTGGTGAGTGGAGTAGAGCAGCCATTTCGCCGCTTCGTAGTGCTCCATATCGCCATGGTAATCCAGGTGATCGCGGCTCAGGTTGGTGAAGACCGAGGCGGCAAACTTGAGCGCCGCGACGCGGTGCTGCACCAGGCCGTGGGAAGAGACTTCCATCGCCGCCATCGTCGCGCCTTCAGCCACCAGGCCTGCGAGCACGTGCTGGACATCAACGGCAGAACCGGTGGTGTTTTCCGTCGGGATCACTTTCCCCAGCAGGCCGTTGCCTACGGTGCCCATCACCGCGCTGGTTTCGCCCAGCAGTTGGCACCACTGCGCAATCAGCTGCGTGGTGGTGGTTTTGCCGTTAGTGCCGGTCACGCCAACCAGATGCAGGCGTTCGGACGGCTCATGGTAAAAACGCCCGGCCAGCGCCGACAGACGTTCGTTTAACTGACTGAGGTAAATAACCGGCACGCCGTGAACTTCACGAATTTCACCGTCGGTCGCTTCATCTTTTGCCTCGGCGACAATGGCAGCAACACCTTGCGCAATTGCCTGCGGGATATAACGACGCCCGTCCGCCTGATGACCTACTACTGCCACGAACAGATCGCCCGATGCAGCCACACGGCTGTCGAGCGTCATCTCTCGCAGTGCTCGCTCCGGTGCATTCGGCACCCACGGAGCAAGAAGGTCGCGCAAATTACGATCTGCCACCTGAACCCTCGCCTTGATTTGTCACAAATTCACTCTTATCGCCCGTTGCCAGCGCATCCGGTTCAATGTTCATCGTGCGCAGTACGCCGCCCATGATGGCACCAAACACCGGCGCGGAAACGGCGCCACCGTAGTATTTACCCGCCTGCGGATCGTTGATGACCACCACCAGCGCAAAGCGCGGCTGGCTGGCTGGCGCAACGCCCGCGGTGTAAGCAATGTATTTGTTGATGTAGCGCCCGTCCGGGCCGACCTTTTTCGCCGTACCGGTTTTAATCGCAATACGGTAGCCTTTGATCGCCGCCTTCACGCCGCCGCCGCCGGGCAGCGCCACGCTTTCCATCATGTGCACCACGGTGCGGACGATAGACTCCGGGAAGACGCGTTCGCCGGGTACCGGCGGGTCAACTTTGGTTATCGACAGCGGGCGATAAATGCCATAGCTGCCAATCGTTGCGTAGACTCGCGCTAACTGTAACGGCGTTACCATTAGCCCGTAGCCGAAAGAGAAGGTGGCCCTCTCTATGTCAGACCACCGTTGTTTTTGAGGATATAAGCCACTGCGTTCTCCGACCAACCCCAAATTGGTCGCTTTTCCCAGCCCAAAACGTGAGTAAGTCTCTACTAACGCTGAGGACGGCATCGCTAACGCCAGCTTGGAAACACCGACGTTACTCGACTTCTGTAGTACCCCGGTCAGGGTCAATTCGCTGTAGCGCGCCACGTCTTTGATTTCGTGGCCGTTAATTCGGTAGGGAATGGTATTCAGCACGGTATTTTCGCGCACCACGCCGCGTTGTAGCGCGGTCATCACCACCATCGGTTTCACCGTCGAACCCGGTTCAAACACGTCGGTGATCGCCCGGTTACGCATGGTGTCTTTGGCCGTGCCGGTAAAGTTGTTCGGGTTGTAGGACGGGCTGTTGGCCATCGCCAGCACTTCACCGGTGCTTACGTCGACCAGCACGGCGCTGCCGGATTCCGCTTTGTTAAACGCCACGGCGTTGTTCAGTTCACGGTAGACCAGCGCCTGCAGACGTTCATCAATGCTCAGCGCCAGGTTGTGCGCCGCCTGGCTGTCGGTGGAGGAGATATCTTCAATCACCCGGCCATAGCGGTCCTTACGCACGATGCGCTCGCCCGGCTGGCCGGTTAACCACTTGTCGAAGCTTTTCTCAACCCCTTCAATCCCCTGGCTGTCAACGTTAGTAAAGCCAATAAGGTGAGCAGTCACTTCCCCTGACGGGTAGTAACGACGGGACTCTTCGCGCAGATAAATCCCCGGCAGCTTAAGTTTTTTGATGTAGTCAGCCATATCAGGGTTAACCTGACGGGCCAGGTAGATAAAACGCATGCGCGGGTTGGTGTTAATGCGGTTTGCCAGCTGATCGAGCGGCATGTTCAGCGCATCGGCCAGCGCCTTCCAGCGGTTGTTGAGCACCACGCCGCCCGCATCGTGCAGCTCTTTCGGGTCGGCCCAGATGGCTTTCACCGGCACGCTCACCGCCAGCGGACGGCCAGAGCGATCGGTAATCATCCCGCGCGAAGTTGACACCTGCTGAACGCGTAAGGAACGCATGTCGCCTTCGCGTACCAGCTTATCAGGCGCAATAATTTGCAACCAGGCCGCGCGCCCGAGCAGAAACGCGAGCGCCATAAAAATACAGCCGCAGAGCAACGCAAAACGCCAACTGATAAAGTTGGCCTGTTCTTCCTGACGTTTTGGCTTAAGCGTTTTTGCCGCCGGTTTCATGCGTTGCAATAATCCTTATTTCTGAACAACAATGTTTTCTTTTGATGGATCAACATGTTGCATCTGCAACTTTTCTGTAGCGATACGTTCGACGCGGCTATGATCGCCGAGAGCATTCTCTTCGAGGATCAGGTTGCGCCATTCGATGTCCAACGCATCACGCTCCAGCACCAACTGTTCTCGTTGGGCCGTTAACAGGCGAGTATGGTGCGCCGTCGTCACCACCGTCACCGCCGTAACAATAATGCAAATGAACAGACAGAGTGGCAGTTTCCCAAACTGCAAAAGGTCGTCGCGAATAACGCCAGGCAAGGCATGACGTTCGCCATTTCCTAACGACCCGGTGACTTTGCTTAGGGCCTCTGTCACTCTGCCGATCATGCGTTCGTCCTCTCTGCAATACGCAGAACTGAACTACGAGCGCGTGGGTTCTCAGCCACTTCTTCTTCGCCCGGCATCAACTTGCCTAACGCTCGTAAATGACGGCCACCCAGTTTCTTGAGTTGCTCTTCGGTCATCGGGATCCCCGCCGGAACCTGCGGACCGCGGCTCTGTTCGCGCATAAAGCGTTTCACAATGCGGTCTTCCAGCGAGTGGAAGCTGATGATCGACAGCCGGCCACCCGGGGCCAGCACGCCAAGCGAGCTTTTTAGCGCCAGCTCTATCTCCTCCAGCTCACTGTTCACCCAAATGCGCACCGCCTGGAAGGTACGGGTTGCGGGGTGTTTGAATTTGTCTTTTACCGGCATGGCGGCGGAAATCACTTCCGCCAGCTCTTTGGTGCGGGTCATCGGCTCAACGCGGTTGCGTTCAACGATGGCTCGGGCAATACGTTTACCAAAGCGCTCTTCACCAAAGGTTTTAATCACCCAGGCGATATCCGCCTCTTCTGCCGTTTGCAGCCATTCGGCGGCAGACTGACCGCGAGTCGGGTCCATACGCATGTCCAGCGGGCCATCGCGCATAAACGAAAAGCCGCGCTCAGCGTCATCCAGCTGCGGTGAAGAAACGCCAAGATCGAGAAGGATACCGTCGATCTTGCCAACGAGATCGCGCTCGGCGACGTAGTCCGCCAGCGCAGAGAAAGGACCATGAACGATGGAAAAGCGAGGGTCATCGATGGTCTTTGCCACCGCGATCGCCTCGGGATCGCGATCGATCGCGATCAGGCGCCCCTGCTCGCCAAGCTGCGAGAGGATCAGACGCGAGTGTCCGCCGCGGCCAAAGGTGCCATCAATATAGATACCATCCGGGCGAATATTCAGGCCGTTAACCGCCTCGTCCAGCAGTACCGTAGTGTGTTTAAAATTTTCCATCATATTTATAAGGACAAATCCTGCAATCGCTCCGACAGCGCCCCTGAAGCAGATTGCTCAGCGTCGATATCTTCCTTGACCCGTTGATACCAGGCCGTCTCATCCCACAGTTCAAACTTGTTAAACTGCCCGACCAGCATCACTTCTTTGGTCAATCCGGCGTGCTGCCGTAAAACCGGCGCGATCAATAACCGCCCGGCGCTATCCATCTGACATTCACTGGCATGCCCTAACAGCAGCCGCTGCACGCGGCGCTCAACCGGGTTCATGCTCGACAAACGCGATAGCTTTTGCTCGATAATTTCCCATTCGGGCAGAGGATAAAGCAGCAGGCAGGGGTGATGGATGTCAATGGTACAAACCATTTGACCGGTAGCGCTCTCGATCAGCAGGTCCCGATATCGGACAGGGACGGCTAAACGCCCTTTGCTGTCGAGATTGACTAACGTTGCCCCTCGGAACATGCCAGCCTCACCCCTTATTACCACTTTAACCCACAAATTCCCACTCAAAGGAGTTTACGGAGCAGAGGAAAAGCTTGTCAAGCCAGCATGAATGCCAACAGAGCCCAAAATACCGCTATTTAAGGCCGACAATAGCTCTGATTAAAAATTATCCAACAGACGAGGCAAATTAACGTCATGAATACCCGCAAGAAAAATACAAAGGGATTCACATCACGTTAACGCGACTAAATATCATCAAAAGAATATATAAAGTGTCAGTTTGCGACGCGAGCGGCATTTTAGGACATTCTGCGGCCCGTTAACAGTCCCCCGTGGCGCGCCCCGGAGAGGAATTCAAGCCCGACAGCTCGCCCATTCTGGTAGGGGGCTAAAGAAGTGTTTGTTATTTCGGCAATCCGCAGTGCGAATGTAACAAAATAATTCACAAATAATATATTTTTACTTTGTGTTCACAATAATAAACGGGAAAGGGAAACGAAATGAGCGTTATTAAATAGAAAGCTAATCAAAATGAGGAATTATCTGAATATCCACACCAGAATAATGTTTTAGGCGATAAAGGCGACTTTTTTTGGCCGCCCCTATCGCGAGGAAGATTATCGACGACTCAGACTACCGCGACGGTAGAGATTACGACGAATACGGCTCAGACCCGGTTTTGGCTTACGCGGCTCGTCCAGGCTTGCCAGCACAATCTCCAGTACGCGCTCGGCAACGTCGCGGTGGCGCTGAGCCACGGCCAGCACCGGGCACTGCAGGAAATCGAGCAATTCGTTATCGCCGAAGGTGGCGATCGCCAGATCGGTCGGCAGCTTGCCTTCACGGCGCAGCGTAACGTCCATTACGCCCTGCAGCAGCGCAAACGATGTGGTAAACAGCGCCTGCGGCATCGGGTGCGTTTCCAGCCATTTCTCAAACAGCTGCGCTGCGGCTTCGCGCTCATAGCTGTTGGCGTACAGGAAGTGCACTTCGCGCGGATCGTCTTTCCAGGCCGTACGGAAGCCTTGTTCACGCAGGTAGCTAACCGACAGCTCCGGCAGTGCGCCAAGGTAAAGCACGGTTTCCGCCGGGAAGGTACGCAGTTCGGCAGCCAGCATTTCTGCATCGTCCTGGTCAGCCCCCACGACGCTGGTGAAATGTTCGCGGTCCAGCGCACGGTCCAGCGCGACAATCGGGAACGAATCGTTAGCCCAACGCTGATAGAACGGATGCTCCGGCGGTAACGAGGTAGAAACAATGATCGCGTCCACCTGGCGCTGCAGCAGATGCTCAATGCAGCGCATTTCGTTATCCGGCTGATCTTCGGAACAGGCAATCAGCAGCTGGTAACCACGCTGGCGGGCCTGACGTTCGAGGTAGTTGGCGATGCGGGTATAGCTGGTATTTTCCAGATCCGGGATAACAAGCCCGATAGAACGCGTGCGTCCTGCACGCAGCCCGGCGGCAACCGCGTTGGGATGGTAGTTATGCTCGCGCACGACGGCCATCACTTTCTCAACAGTTTTGTCGCTAACGCGGTACTGCTTCGCTTTGCCGTTAATCACATAGCTGGCGGTGGTTCGGGAAACACCGGCAAGCCGGGCGATTTCATCCAGTTTCACAATTGCCCCTTGCTTTATAAGTATAATCCGTAACATCTAAACGCAGAATGATCCGATCGGCAATAGCTTTTGTTCCCACTTATTGCTGATTTCGCAAAAAAAAGCCCGACGTCTGGCCGGGCTACGATAAAGCGATGAGATCCAGGCTAGCGCATAATCTTGTCGCCGCGCGACAGACCGACCACCCCGGAGCGGGCAACCTCAACAATTCTGGCGACATCGCGCAGCGACGCGAGGAACGCATCCAGCTTATCGCTGGTGCCCGCCAGCTGGACGGTATACAGCGACGGCGTGACGTCGATGATCTGCCCGCGGAAGATTTCCGTGTTGCGTTTCACCTCGTCGCGGCCGTAGCCGCTGGCCTGCACTTTCACCAGCATGATTTCGCGCTCAACGTGCGCCCCCTGCCCCAGCTCGTTAACCCGCAGCACGTCCACCAGCTTATGCAGCTGCTTTTCGATCTGTTCGATGGTCTTCTCATCGCCAACCGTCTGAATGGTCATTCGCGACAGCGTCGGGTCGTCGGTCGGCGCCACGGTCAGGCTCTCAATGTTGTAGCCGCGTTGAGAGAAAAGCCCAATGACGCGCGACAGCGCGCCGGACTCGTTTTCCAGCAGTACAGATAATATCCGGCGCATAATCAGGTTCTCTCCGTTTTGCTCAACCACATCTCGTCCATTGCCCCACCGCGAATATGCATGGGGTAGACGTGCTCGCTACCGTCGACGGCGACGTCAACGAACACCAGTCGTTTATTGCGCACATGTTCCAGCGCCTCGCTCAGCTTGCTTTCCAGCTCATCCGGGCGAGTAATGCGGATACCCACGTGGCCATAGGCTTCCGCCAGGCGGACAAAGTCCGGCAGCGACTGCATATAAGATTGGGAGTGGCGGCCAGAATAAATCATGTCCTGCCATTGCTTGACCATCCCCAGATAACCGTTGTTCAGGTTCAGCACCAGCACCGGCAGTTGATACTGCTGTGCGGTCGACAGCTCCTGGATGTTCATCTGAATACTGCCGTCGCCGGTAACGCAAACCACCGTTTCCTCAGGAAACGCCATTTTGACGCCCAGCGCAGCGGGCAGGCCAAAGCCCATGGTGCCCAGACCACCGGAGTTGATCCAGCGGCGTGGTTTATCAAACGGATAGTACAGCGCGGCGAACATCTGATGCTGGCCAACGTCGGAGGTCACATAAGCATCGCCGTGGGTCAGCCTCCAGATGGCCTCAATGACCGCCTGCGGCTTAATCTGTTCACTTTTTTCGTCATACTTCAGGCACTGGCGGGCGCGCCACTGTTCAATCTGCTGCCACCAGTCGCGAATATCATCCAACGGCTGCGCGGCGCTTTCTTGATCCAGCAGCTCCAGCATTTGATCGAGCACCAGCCCCGCGTCGCCCACGATCGGAATGTCCGCCGGAACGGTTTTCGAGATCGACGTTGGATCGATATCAATATGCAGCACCGTCGCATCCGGGCAGTACTTCGCCAGATTATTGGTCGTGCGATCGTCAAAGCGCACGCCGACGGCAAAGATGACGTCGGAATGGTGCATGGTCATATTGGCTTCATAAGTACCGTGCATCCCTAGCATCCCCAGCGCCTGGCGATGCGTCGCCGGGAAGCCACCTAGCCCCATCAGCGATGAGGTGACGGGAAGATTCAGCTTTTCAATCAGCGTGCGCAGCTGCGCGTGGCACTCGGCGTTCACCACGCCACCGCCGACATAAACGACCGGTTTTTTCGCGGCAATCAGGGTCTGTAACGCACGCTTAATCTGCCCCTTATGCCCCGTGGTGGTCGGGTTATAAGAACGCATGCTGACCGTATCCGGCCAGACGTACGGCAGTTTGTTCGCCGGGCTAAGAATATCTTTCGGCAGATCCACCACCACCGGTCCGGGGCGGCCGCTGGCCGCTAGCCAGAACGCTTTCTTCAGTACGCCGGGAATATCCTCAGTCTGTTTCACCAGAAAGCTGTGCTTCACGACCGGCCGGGAGATCCCCACCATGTCGCACTCCTGGAAGGCATCGTAGCCAATCAGCGAGGTCGCGACCTGACCGGAGATCACCACCAGAGGAATGGAATCCATATAAGCGGTCGCAATCCCGGTAATGGCGTTGGTCGCCCCCGGGCCCGAGGTCACCAGCACGACGCCAACCTCACCGGTCGCACGCGCCAGCCCGTCAGCCATATGTACCGCCGCCTGCTCGTGGCGGACCAGTACGTGGTCAATGCCGCCGACCGTATGCAGCGCATCATATATATCGAGGACCGCGCCCCCCGGATAGCCAAACACCTGCTTTACGCCCTGATCGATTAACGATCGGACGACCATCTCGGCTCCTGACAACATCTCCATGATTTGCCTCCCGGCTTTTTTCTTGATGACCGGGGACGTCATTGTCCCGGCGGTCATGCGTCGGCGGCGCGTCTGCCATCCATCGACGCTGAATTGGGTCATGACTTAACATAACCGCTCGCCACCAGGCAGGCAATTCACCCATCCCGCGTAGATACCATCATGAAAAGAGAAAAAATAAAGCGAAAAGGGAAAATGATGGAGGAATACTTCAACGATAAGAAAAGGAGAGCGTAGATACTCGGGTGAACGCAGCCATTACAGCAAAAGCTGCATTTTTCACTTTCTCACCGCCGACGGCGACAGCTAACAACAGAATAAAATTTTAATTTTACGTGAACATACAAAACAAACAGGATGCATATGCATCCTGTTTATGCCGCCATCTTATTGCTGCCGACAGGCGTTAACCAGCAGCTCTTCCATCCACTGATGGCCCTTATCGCGCCCCGCCGCTTCATGCCAGGAAAGGTAACAGGTACGGCTATTTAGCTTCATCGGCAGCGGTAATACCTGCAGGCCAATCTGTTCAGCAAATTCGTCTGCCAGGCGACGTGGCGCAATCGCCACCAGATGAGTTTGAGAAACCACGTTTAATACGCTAATCAGCGCCATCCCCTGATAAGCAATGCGGCTTTGTTTATCAAGGGTGTCATACCACGGCTGGCTAAAAGAGGCATAACGATCCAGTGAAACCACCGCATGTTCCTCTTGATACAGCACCTCCTCCGAAACCGGGCCATTAATACGCGGATGTTTTTTACTGGCGACCATCACCATTTCATCATTGAATAACGGCACGCAGGCGAATTCCGGACGACGAAACTCTTCATAGCCAAGAACAAACTCAATTTCCTGATAGCGCAGCTGATGTTCTGTATTTTGATTTAAGGATGACTTAAACACCATGTGAATATGTGGGGCGACTTCATTCACTTTATTCAAAATAATAGAGGTCAGATAATTATCCAGCGGACTACAGACGCAGAGATTAAATACGCGTTCACTGCTTAGCGGTTCAAAACCGGAACCCGGTAGCTCATTTTGCACCAGCTGAAGCGCCTGACGAATCGAGCCAAACAGCTGAAATGCACGGGCGGTGGGCTGAATGCCGCGACCGTAGCGAACGAACAGCTCATCATTAAACATCACCTTCAACCGCGCCACGGCGTTGCTGACCGCGGGTTGCGACATCCCCAGCATATGAGCCGCGCGGGTAATATTTTGCTCCTGCATAACCGCATCAAATACGGTCAGTAAATTTAAATCCACCAACCGTAGCTGCGGTTTGTTCCCTTCATTTGCGGTCACACGCGGCTTCTCCGGCGCGCTAATAACGCTCTCAGACTCCAGTGTCATACAAAACTCCCTTTGCAGAATCGCAGTAATATATTGAGGCTATATGATTTACCATGCATATAAAATCCAAAAAAGAGAAATAAATAAAAATAGGAATATATAAAGATGCAGAAGATTGACTTTCCCTAAGAAAAGCCAACCTTAATTTATATCACCAAGCTAATGACTGATAGTTTACTCATAGATTACATAAATAGACAACAGCCGAAAAAGTACACAATGAATTAAGTTTTATTAAATTGTTCCATTCTTACCATGAATAACATTAACAATTTCGCATCAGAAATAGTGATACTACATTTACCTGACCGACGGTTAAAATACATAAATCCAGTATTATCATATCGATAGCATTAACGCTTAATCATGACAAAGTCATGATCGATTACGATGAATCATGTTCATATGCGTCAAAATATTAAAATCATGAATTCCGACATAAGACAATCCGCTATAAAATGAGACATTCATCAGCACAATTAGCTAATTTCACCGTCTCGCTTAACGACCTTCTTTACCGCCTTTTCCGTCTTCAGGGTTGACATCAGAAAGCATATCCAGTACCACTAAAAGCATATCGAATTCATCTGGAGAATGATGACCATGTTCCGCACCACTCGCTTCAACGGCCTACTACTACTAAACGCCTTTTCTGTGCGCGGTAGGCTGGTGTGCGACGTTCAGCGTTAGTCATCATCAGTAGAACTCTAAACCCGCGCCATTGCGCGGGTTTTTTTATGCTCGTAGCAAGGCGCTCCCAAGTTAACCAAGGACCTAAACCATGAGCCAGCAAGTCATTATTTTCGATACGACCTTACGTGATGGTGAACAGGCATTACAGGCGAGCCTGAGCGTGAAAGAGAAGCTGCAGATTGCCTTTGCCCTCGAGCGTATGGGCGTTGACGTAATGGAAGTTGGGTTTCCGGTCTCTTCTCCGGGCGATTTCGAATCCGTACAGACCATCGCCCGCAACATTAAAAACAGCCGCGTCTGCGCGCTGGCACGCTGCGTAGAGCAGGATATCGACGTTGCCGCCGAGTCATTAAAAGTCGCTGAAGCGTTCCGTATTCATACTTTTATTGCGACGTCACCCATGCACATCGCCACCAAACTGCGCAGCACGCTGGACGAGGTGATCGAACGCGCGGTCTATATGGTGAAACGGGCGCGTAACTATACTGACGACGTCGAATTCTCCTGTGAAGATGCCGGGCGTACCCCAATCGATCAGCTGGCGCGCGTGGTTGAAGCGGCGATTAACGCGGGCGCTACCACCATCAATATTCCAGACACCGTTGGCTATACCCTGCCGTTCGAGTTCTCCAACATCATTACCGGCCTGTATGAACGCGTTCCAAACATTGATAAAGCGATTATCTCCGTTCACACCCACGATGATTTAGGGATGGCGGTCGGCAACTCGCTGGCAGCCGTTCACGCCGGCGCGCGTCAGGTTGAAGGCGCAATGAACGGCATCGGCGAACGTGCGGGTAACTGCTCGCTGGAAGAAGTCATCATGGCGATTAAGGTGCGCAAAGACATCATGAACGTGCACACCGCCATCAACCACAACGAAATCTGGCGTACCAGCCAGACCGTCAGCCAGATCTGCAACATGCCGATCCCGGCCAACAAAGCTATCGTCGGTACCGGCGCATTCGCCCACTCTTCCGGTATCCACCAGGATGGCGTGCTGAAGAACCGCGAAAACTACGAAATCATGACCCCGGAGTCCATCGGCCTGAACCAGGTTCAGCTGAACCTGACCTCCCGCTCCGGCCGCGCGGCGGTGAAACACCGTATGGAAGAGATGGGCTACAAAGATACCGACTACAACATGGACCACCTGTACGACGCGTTCCTGAAGCTGGCAGACAAAAAAGGCCAGGTCTTCGACTACGACCTGGAAGCGCTGGCATTCATCAACAAGCAGCAGGAAGAGCCGGAACATTTCCGCCTGGACTACTTCAGCGTGCAGTCTGGTTCCAGCGATATCGCCACCGCGTCCGTGAAGCTGGCCTGCGGTGAAGAAACTAAGGCCGAAGCGGCGAATGGTAACGGTCCGGTTGATGCCATCTACCAGGCGATTAACCGCATCACCGGCTATGACGTCGAGCTGGTCAAATACGATCTGAACGCCAAAGGCCAGGGCAAAGACGCGCTGGGTCAGGTCGATATCGTGGTCACCCACAATGGCCGCCGCTTCCACGGCGTTGGCCTGGCAACGGATATCGTCGAGTCCTCCGCCAAAGCGATGGTGCACGTGCTGAACAACATCTGGCGCGCCGCTGAAGTCGAAAAAGAATTGCAACGCAAAATTAAGAATAACGAGAACAACAAGGAAACCGTGTAATGTCGAAGAATTACCATATTGCTGTGTTACCAGGTGACGGTATTGGCCCTGAAGTCATGACACAGGCATTGAAAGTACTGGAAGCCGTGCGTCAACGTTTTGATATTCGCATTACCACCAGCCACTACGACGTGGGCGGCATCGCGATTGACCGCCACGGTGAACCGCTGCCGCAGGCAACGGTAGACGGCTGCGACCAGGCCGACGCCATTCTGTTTGGCTCCGTCGGTGGCCCGAAATGGGAAAACCTGCCGCCAAACCAGCAGCCAGAGCGCGGCGCGCTGCTGCCGCTGCGTAAACACTTCAAGCTGTTCAGCAACCTGCGTCCAGCGAAGCTGTACCAGGGGCTGGAAGAGTTCTGCCCGCTGCGCGCCGATATCGCCGCTAACGGCTTCGATATCCTGTGCGTCCGCGAACTGACCGGCGGTATCTACTTCGGTCAGCCGAAGGGCCGTGAAGGCAGCGGTCAGCACGAAAAAGCGTTTGATACCGAGGTGTATCACCGCTTTGAGATTGAACGTATTGCCCGTATTGCGTTTGAATCTGCACGCAAACGTCGTCACAAAGTGACCTCCATTGATAAATCTAACGTACTGCAGTCATCCATTCTGTGGCGCGAAATCGTCAGCGAAATCGGCAAAGAGTATGCCGACGTTGAGCTGGCACATATGTATATCGACAACGCCACCATGCAGCTGATTAAAGACCCGTCACAGTTCGACGTGGTGCTGTGCTCTAACCTGTTCGGCGACATTCTCTCCGATGAGTGCGCGATGATCACCGGCTCCATGGGCATGCTGCCCTCTGCCAGCCTGAACGAAGAAGGCTTTGGTCTGTACGAACCTGCTGGCGGCTCCGCGCCGGACATCGCCGGTAAAAATATTGCGAACCCCATCGCACAGATCCTGTCGCTGGCGCTGCTGCTGCGCTACAGCCTGGATGCCAACGATGCCGCTACCGCTATTGAAAGCGCCATCAACCGCGCGCTGGAAGAAGGCGTACGTACCGGTGACTTAGCCCGCGGCGGCGCGGCGGTCAGTACAGATGAAATGGGCGATATCATTGCCCGCTACGTTGCCGAAGGGGTGTAATCATGGCGAAGACCTTATACGAGAAGTTGTTTGATGCTCACGTGGTTTACGAAGCGCCGAACGAGACGCCGCTGCTGTACATCGACCGTCACCTGGTGCACGAGGTGACCTCGCCGCAGGCGTTTGACGGCCTGCGCGCGCACAACCGTCCGGTGCGTCAGCCGGGCAAAACCTTCGCCACCATGGATCACAACGTCTCTACGCAGACCAAAGACATCAACGCCTCCGGCGAGATGGCGCGTATCCAGATGCAGGAGCTGATTAAGAACTGCAACGAATTCGGCGTCGAGCTGTATGACCTGAACCACCCGTATCAGGGCATCGTGCACGTCATGGGGCCGGAGCAAGGCGTGACCCTGCCTGGCATGACCATCGTCTGCGGAGACTCCCACACCGCCACCCACGGCGCATTTGGCGCGCTGGCGTTCGGTATTGGTACCTCCGAAGTCGAACACGTGTTGGCAACCCAGACCCTGAAGCAGGGCCGCGCCAAAACGATGAAGATTGAAGTAAACGGCAAAGCGGCACCGGGCATCACCGCTAAAGACATCGTGCTGGCAATTATCGGTAAAACCGGCAGCGCGGGCGGTACCGGTCACGTGGTCGAATTCTGCGGCCAGGCGATTCGCGATCTGAGCATGGAAGGTCGTATGACCCTGTGCAACATGGCAATTGAGCTGGGTGCAAAAGCGGGCCTGGTCGCACCGGACGACACTACGTTTAACTATGTTGAAGGTCGCCTGCATGCGCCGAAAGGCAAAGATTTCGACGATGCGGTCGCCTACTGGAAAACCCTGAAAACCGATGATGGTGCCACGTTCGACAGCGTTGTGACCCTGCAAGCCGAAGACATCGCACCGCAGGTCACCTGGGGCACCAACCCGGGTCAGGTCATTTCCGTCAATGACAACATTCCGGATCCGGCCTCTTTCAACGATCCGGTTGAGCGCGCCAGCGCCGAGAAAGCGTTAGCCTATATGGGCCTGAAACCGGGGATCCCGCTGACCGACGTCGCGATCGATAAAGTGTTTATCGGATCGTGCACCAACTCGCGTATCGAAGATTTACGCGCGGCAGCGGAAATCGCCAAAGGCCGTAAAGTTGCCCCTGGCGTACAGGCGCTGGTCGTGCCTGGCTCCGGCCCGGTGAAAGCGCAGGCGGAAGCGGAAGGTCTGGATAAGATCTTTATCGAAGCCGGTTTTGAATGGCGTCTGCCGGGCTGCTCCATGTGCCTGGCGATGAACAACGACCGTCTGAACCCGGGCGAGCGCTGTGCCTCTACCAGCAACCGTAACTTTGAAGGCCGTCAGGGCCGCGGCGGTCGTACTCATCTGGTCAGCCCGGCTATGGCCGCAGCGGCCGCGGTTACCGGTCATTTCGCCGACATTCGTAGCTTGAAATAAGGAAACACCATCATGGCTGAAAAATTTACCCAACATACGGGACTGGTGGTGCCGCTGGATGCCGCGAACGTCGATACCGATGCCATCATTCCAAAGCAGTTTTTGCAGAAAGTGACCCGCACCGGTTTTGGCGCGCACCTGTTCAACGACTGGCGCTTCCTCGACGACAAAGGCGAGCAGCCGAACCCAGAGTTCGTGCTGAACTTCCCTGAGTTCAAAGGTGCTTCCATTCTGCTGGCGCGCGAAAACTTCGGCTGCGGTTCCTCACGCGAACACGCACCGTGGGCGCTGACCGACTACGGTTTTAAAGTGGTGATTGCCCCAAGCTTCGCCGATATTTTCTACGGCAACAGCTTCAACAACCAGCTGCTGCCGGTCACGCTGAGCGACGCGCAGGTCGACGAACTGTTTGCGCTGGTGCAGGCCAACCCGGGCATTAAATTTGAAGTGGATCTGGAAGCGCAGGTGGTGAAAGCGGGCGATAAGTCCTACAGCTTTAAAATCGACGACTTCCGCCGCCACTGCATGCTGAACGGTCTGGACAGCATCGGCCTGACCTTACAGCATGAAGACGCCATTTCGGCCTACGAGAATAAGCAGCCTGCATTTATGCAGTAATCGCCTTTGGCTGGTCATCGGACGGTGACCGGCCATTCTTTCCTGTTTACAGCGTGTCGCCGTAGTAAATCTGGTAGCCAAGATTGACGCTGCCCGGCGCATCCTTCCCGCCAAGACGTTTAATCAAAATATCCGCTGCCGTTTTACCCATCTCAAAACGCGGGGTAATCACGCTGGCCATTTTTTGCAACCGCGCGCGGCCAATCTCCAGCCCGTGGAAACCGGCAATCGCCATTTTTCCCGGCACGTCGTACTGCTGCGCCTGACACTCCAGCAGTACGCCAACCGCAAGATCATCGTTGGTGCAAAAAATCGCATCCGTGTCCGGCTTTTCAGCCATTGCCTGTTGGAACATCTTGCGCCCCAACGCCACCGAGGAGATGGTTTTTGGCGCCAGGTGATACGCCTCCAGCCCCTGCGCAGCCAGCGCATTCTCGGTACCGCGGTAACGACTCAAATCGCGAGGGTCGTCCATTGACCCAAAGAACGCAATGTGACGTTTTCCACTGTCGATAAACGCCTGGGTCATCTCGAAGGCCGCTTTTTCGTTATCGAAACCGACCTGTATATCCAGATACTGCCCGCTGATATCCATCAGTTCCGCCACCGGAATACCGCTGGCGCGCACGTACTGAACCATCCTGTCGGTATGCAATTTTCCGGTGAGGATCAGGCCGTCGATGTTGTAAGAAAGCAGGTTCAGCACCTCCCGTTCTTCGCGTTCTGCATCATATTCATAGTTCGCGATCAGCGTCTGGTACTGGCATGCTGAGGTCACCGACTCTATGCCCGCGAGCACATCAGCAAAAATCTGGTTACGAAAAGAAGGGATCAGCACGCCGATGGTTTTACTGCGCGCATTGAGCAATATTTCCGGCGCACGATTGGGGATGTAGTTGTTCTCTTCCATCACTTTCGAAATCAATTCGCGGCTACGCTGCGACACCTGATTCGGGTCGCGTAGATAACGGCTGACCGTCATCTTATTCAGCCCGGCAAGCGCAGCGATATCCTGTAATGTCATCCGATTGTTTTTCATGAGGTTCTCTACGACCAACAGCCCAATATGCTCGCAGAGAACCTTATCACAGCCAGTTAGCGACTGCACTCCTCGCTCAACTTAATGCGCGGCCATTTCACCTGACGGTGCGGTGACGGCATTCTGCGCGCGAACGCAGTACATCAGCACGACCGATGCCAGCAGGGCAATCGCCATAAACGTGTAGGAAACGCCCGGCCCACCGGTTACGCCGTTGAGGTAGCCCACCAGCCACGCGCCGAGGAAGGCACCCAACGCGCCGAAGCTATTAATCATCCCCATCGACACGCCGGACACATTGCGCGGCAGCAGCTCGGGGATCAGCGCAAAGAACGGCCCGTAAGGCGCGTACATACAGGCAGCGGCAACGACCAGCAGCGCGTAAGAGAGCCAGAAGGACTGGTTGCCCAGCATCCACGAGGCAAAGAACGCAATAGCAGCAATCAGCAGCAGCGGCCAGATAAACAGCTTACGATTCTGAAACTTATCGGATAGCCAGGAAACGGTTAGCATCAGACAGATAGCTGCCAGGTACGGTACCGCCGCCAGCCAACCCACCGCCACAATGTCCATCCGCGCGGCATTTTTCAGGATTGACGGCATCCACATCATGAAGCCATATACGCCAATGCTCCACAGCGCATGCACCGCACAGAGCATAATGACGCTACGTGAGCGCATGGCTTCACCGTAGTTACGCATCGGCTTGATATCGCGCTGTTCGCGGTCCATCGCCTGCTGTAACGCCCGTTTTTCCTCCTCGCTTAACCAACCCGCATCAGCCGGTTTATCGCGCACCAGAATCACCCAGCAGAATGCCCAAATGACCGCAGGAATACCTTCAATGATAAACATTTCGCGCCAGCCCCAGGCTTCAATCAGATAGCCGGAGACAATCGACATCCACAGGACCGTGACCGGGTTACCGAGAATCAAAAAGGTGTTGGCGCGTGAACGCTCCGTTTTAGTAAACCAGTTGCTAATATAAATCAGCATCGCGGGCATCACCGCCGCTTCGACTATCCCGAGAATAAAGCGGATCGCCATCAGCGTCGGAATATTGCTCACAAAACCGGTTGCCGCGGCGCAAAATCCCCAGAGGATCAGGCTGCAAAAAATCATTTTACGGACGCTATATTTAACGGCATACATGGCGCCAGGCACCTGGAAAAAGAAATATCCCAGGAAAAAGAGCGCGCCAATCAGCGAGGCCGTGCCTTGGGTGATCCCTAAATCGTGTTCGATACCGGCGGCAGCGGCAAAGCCGTAATTCGCGCGATCGAGGTAGGCTAAGCTGTAGGTAATAAAAATAATCGGCATTAAATACCACCAGCGGCGCGCCGGCAGTTTTGCGAGCATATTCATACTCACTCCTCGGATTATCATTAAAGGATGAGGTCGTTTCCCGCGGCCTCGTTAGCGATCAAACCGCGGCCAGCATGCCGCCATCGACAAACAGAAGGTGTCCATTCACAAAGTCAGAGGCCGGGGCAGCCAGATAAACGGCTGCACCAATCAGCTCTTCCGGCTTGCCCCAGCGGGCGGCAGGCGTGCGCTGGAATAACCAGGCAGAGAAAGCATCATCGTTTACCAATGCGGTGGTCATTTCAGTCGCAAAATAGCCGGGGGCGATGCCGTTGACCTGAATATTGTATTCCGCCAGCTCTACGCACATTCCGCGGGTTAACATTTTGACCGCGCCTTTTGAGGCGGCATACGGCGTGATCGTTTTGCGCCCAAGTTCGCTTTGCATCGAGCAGATGTTAATAATCTTGCCGCGGCGGCGTTGCACCATATAGCGAGAAACCTGCTGTGAAACCAGAAAGACCGATTTCTGGTTCACATCGATAATTTTGTCCCATTCCGCTTCCGGAAACTCGGTAAAGGGATAGCGGCGCTGAATACCCGCGTTGTTAATTAAGATATCAATGGCCCCCACCTCCTTTTCGATTTGCGCAATGGCGCGCTCCACCGCCTCTCCCTGCGTGACGTCAAAACCGTAGCCAACGGCGCGATACCCCTGCGCCACCAGCTTGTCAGCCGCCGCCTGCGCGCGTTCGCGGGTGATGTCGTTAATCACAATTTCAGCCCCGTGCGCCGCCAGGCCACTGGCCAGCAGGTTACCGATCCCCTGCGCGGAGCCGGTAATCAGCGCACGTTTGCCGCTAAGATCGAATAGATTTTTCATGAAAAAACTCCTTTTTTAATAACTGTTACGCGTAACTGTATACGCGTAACAGTAGAAAATAGAAGATCCAGGAAGGAGAAAATGATCGTTATGTGATCAGGTTTGCATTTGCGTGCAAGATGAAAAAAAGAAGGGTTGGGCTGATACGCATTGCGTCACCAGACCGTCAAAGCATTGTGCCGGATGGCGGCGTAAGCGCCTTATCCGGCCAACAAAACGCAAGCGCCGGGGCCGCCCCGGCACACGTTAAACGTCTTTCACCCGCGCGGTCATCGCCAGCGTCACCAGCGAGATCCCCGCGATCGCCCAATACACCGAAAAGTGGCCAAAGTTTTGCGCCAGCGCGCCCTGTACAATCCCGGCAAGAATAACCCCGGTAGAGATACTGTTGGTAAACAGCGTGGTGGCCGCACCGGCGCGCCCCGGCATCAGATCCTGGAACCACAGCATGCCAATCCCGGCGACAATGCCGATAAAGACGGCGTTAAACAGCTGTAATATCAGCAGCGCGGTATGGCTGTGGAAGAAGATAAGCCCGACGTAGAACAGCACACCGGCGGCTACCGCAGTGACCATCATCCGGCGCTTACCGAAGTGCTTCACGTAGTAGCCCGCAATGATCATCGCCGGAATCTCCAGACCCGCGGCCGTCCCCATCAGGATGCCCGCCAGGCTATCCGGCAAGCCAAGATCGCTGCTGATCCACAACGGCATGTCGATGATATACATGGTATTGCACGTCCACATCAGCGTGGAGGCAATAAACAGAATACGTACGTTGCTGTCCTTCCAGCCGCCTGTGGGCTTCTCCAGCACGTCGGCGGGCTGCTCCACCCGCGCCACCGAAGGCAGCGTGAGCGCAATCAGCATCAGGCTAATGGCAAAAATCACCGCCGCAATAGAAAACATGGCCGTAAAGCCGTAGTTCAGCGCCAGCATAAAGGCCAGCGGCGGGCCAATCACCCACGCCAGCGATAGCTGCGCGCGCATGACCGAGCTGAACATCACCACTTCGCGCGCCGAGCTGTCCGCATATTCGCGCGCCAGCGCAAACAGCTGCGGCATCGCGGCGTTCGCCATTGAGGCCAGCATCACGCCGCAGGTAATCAACGTCAAATAATGGCGATTGAAAGCGAACAACAGCGCGTTGCCGACGGCCATCAGGCAGCAAAACATGATCAGCTTGCGCCGATCGCCCCGGCTGTCGGATCGCCTTGCCAGCGCCAGGCTAACAACGATCCCAGCGATGGCGTTAACGGTGTAAAACAGCCCAACCCAGAACGGCGGCACCCCCACTTCACGACTGAGAAACAGGCTCAGCGTCGGCGCCTGTAGCGCCCCCGCAACGCCCATCATAAATGCCACCAGCATAAAAGCGGCGTACACACCGTTGAGACGTCGTCCCATCGTCATTAACCAGAGCATGAGAAATCCTTTAAGCACGCGAGAAAGAATAAAAAAAAGCCAGCAGATGATACCTGCTGGCAAATACTCAGTCACACATGATTAGGCGAATTAATGTTCAGAGGTCGGTTTCGTAACTTCCCACTGCATCAGCGCGTTCAGAACGTCAAGCCGCTGCGCCGTCGCCTGGCGGGCCAGCCAGGAAATACTCTGCGTCGCGGCAAAATAGCGCTGGTAGAACTGATGGATGGTAGACCCCTTCATAGACACCTCCTCGCTTCATCGAAATCCATTATTGGCCTAATATAGGGATTAATAAATTGCTGAGTTTTTATCAGGAGTTCCCCTTTTATGCCTTCAGGTCGATTACAACAGCAGTTCATCCGTTTATGGCAGTGCTGCGAAGGCAAATCGCAGGAGACAACGCTCAACGATCTCGCCGCGCTGCTGAACTGTTCGCGCCGCCATATGCGCACACTCTTAAATACCATGGAAGCGCGCGGCTGGCTGACGTGGGAGGCGGAGGCCGGACGCGGCAAGCGTTCCAGACTCACGTTCCTTTATACCGGGCTGGCATTACAGCAACAGCGCGCGGAAGATCTTCTGGAACAGGATCGGATCGATCAGCTGGTGCAGTTGGTCGGAGACAAAGCGGCGGTCCGTCAGATGCTGGTGTCTCATCTGGGCCGTAGTTTCCGCCAGGGGCGGCACATTTTACGGGTTCTTTACTATCGCCCGATGCATAATCTGCTACCCGGTACCGCGCTGCGCCGCTCGGAAACCCACATCGCCCGTCAGATTTTCAATGCGTTAACCCGCGTAAATGAGGCAAATGGGGAACTGGAAGCCGATATTGCTCACCATTGGCAGGAAATTACCCCCCTGCACTGGCGTTTTTATGTGCGCCCCGGCATTCACTTCCATCACGGGCGTGAACTGGAGATGGAGGATGTGATCGCCTCTCTGGAGCGCAGCATGACGCTACCGCTGTTTTCCAACATCACGCGCATCCACTCCCCTACCGCCTGGGTGCTGGATGTCCACCTGGCCGAAGCCGACCGCTGGCTGCCGTGGCTATTAAGCCAGGTGTCGGCGATGATCCTGCCGCGCGAATGGCAAACGCTGGCCAATTTCTCGCGGATGCCGGTCGGCACCGGGCCGTACGCGGTCGCACGTAACAATCTTAACCAGCTGAAGATCCTCGCCTTTGATGATTATTTTGGCTTCCGGGCGCTGATTGATGAAGTGAACGTCTGGGTGCTTCAGGAAATCAGCGAAGAGCCAAACGGCGGCCTGACGCTGGAAGGTTCCACCGAGAGCGAAAAAGCGGTCGAAAGCCGCCTTGAGGAAGGCTGCTATTATCTGCTGTTCGACGCCCGCAGCCCGCTCGGCAATAACCCGGCGGTGCGCCAGTGGCTCAGCCATGTCTTTCATCCCAATAATCTGCTTTATCGGGCAGGAGAGCAGCACCAGAGCCATTGGTTCCCGGCCTACGGCCTGTTACCGCGCTGGCACCATGCGCGCAGTCGCCCCTGCGAAAAACCCGCCGGGCTGGAATCGGTGACCCTCACCTATTACCGCGAACACGTTGAGCACCGCACCATCAGCCTGATTATGGCGGCGCTGCTGGCCGAACATCAGGTCAAACTTAACATTCAGGAGGTGGATTACGACGAATGGCACCGCGGCGAAGGGGTCAGCGACATCTGGCTCAACAGCGCTAACTTTACGCTGCCGCTCGATTTTTCACTGTTTGCCTATTTGTATGAAGTCCCGCTGATCCGCCACTGCATCCCGATTGACTGGGAACAGGACGCACGACGCTGGCGAGCGGGCAACCTGCCACAGGCCGACTGGTGCCAGCAGCTGTTGGCCAATCAGCGCATGGTACCGCTGATCCACCACTGGCTGATGCTCCAGGGCCAGCGCAGTATGCGCGGCGTACGCATGAATACCCTGGGCTGGTTTGACTTTAAATCCGCCTGGTTTGCGCCGCCGAATCCATAGGGCTTTTGATTTATTCACGTAATCATTACAATGTGCCGTTCTCAACGGGGTGCTGCGCCAGATGCGTGGCTGAGAGATACCCGTCGAACCTGATCCGGATAATCCCGGCGAAGGGATTTGAGGCTAACTCAAAATCCTTTGCCACCCATTTACTGAGGTGCAAAGTGCTCAAGAAATTCCTCCCCCTGTTAGTGCTGGTTGCCGTACCGGCGTTCGCAAAACCGGTCCTGACGGTCTACACCTATGACTCTTTTGCCGCCGATTGGGGCCCCGGCCCGGCGGTGAAAAAAGCCTTTGAGGCCGACTGTCACTGCGAGCTGAAGTTCGTGGCGCTGGAAGATGGCGTTTCGCTGCTTAACCGTCTGCGAATGGAAGGCAAAAACAGCAAAGCGGACGTGGTGCTGGGGCTGGATAACAACCTGCTGCAGGCGGCCACCGACACCAAACTGTTCGCCAAAAGCAACGTTCCGGCGAGCGCGGTGACGGTTCCCGGTGGCTGGAACAACGACACCTTCGTGCCGTTCGACTATGGCTACTTCGCCTTCGTCTACGACAAAAACAAGCTGAAAAACCCGCCGAAGAGCCTGAAAGAACTGGTGGAAAGCGACCAGAAGTGGCGCGTTATCTACCAGGACCCGCGCACCAGTACGCCCGGCTTAGGTCTGCTGCTGTGGATACAAAAAGTCTACGGCGACAAAGCGCCGGAAGCCTGGCACAAGCTGGCGGCGAAGACCGTCACCGTCACCAAGGGCTGGAGCGAAGCCTACGGCCTGTTCCTGAAAGGGGAAAGCGACCTGGTGCTCAGCTATACCACCTCGCCGGCCTACCATATTATCGAAGAGAAGAAAGATAATTATGCGGCGGCGCCGTTTGCCGAAGGCCACTATTTGCAGGTTGAGGTGGCAGCCAAAACCGCAGCCAGCAAACAACAAAAGCTGGCAGATGAATTCCTGAACTTTATGGTTTCGCCAGGCTTCCAGAACACCGTCGCCACCGGTAACTGGATGTACCCGGTGACTCAGGTCGCCCTGCCGGAAGGCTTTAACGGTCTGGTCAAACCGCAGACCGCGCTCGAATTCACGCCGCAGCAGGTCGCCAGCGAACGCCAGAACTGGATTAATACATGGCTCCGCGCCGCCAGCCGCTAATTCCGGGCTGGCTCTACCCGGGCCTCGCGGCCACCGCGCTGATGGTGGCCGTCGCCCTGGCGGCCTTTCTGGCGCTGTGGCTCAACGCCCCGGAAACCTCATGGTCTACGCTGCTCGGCGATAGCTACCTGTGGCACGTCGTGCGCTTCTCATTCTGGCAGGCGTTTCTCTCGGCGCTGTTGTCGGTGCTGCCCGCTATTTTTCTCGCCCGCGCCCTGTACCGACGGCGTTTTCCCGGCCGCCAGCTGCTGCTGCGGCTGTGCGCAATGACGCTCATTCTCCCGGTGCTGGTCGCGGTGTTTGGTATCCTCAGCGTTTACGGCCGCCAGGGCTGGCTGTCGCAGCTGTTCGCCTGGCTCGGCTGGCAGTGGCAATTTTCCCCTTACGGCCTACAGGGCATTCTGCTGGCGCACGTCTTTTTCAATATGCCCATGGCCACCCGCCTGCTGCTACAAGCGCTGGAGCAGATCCCCGGCGAGCAACGCCAGCTGGCCGCCCAACTGGGCATGCGCGGCTATGCCTTCTTTCGCTACGTGGAATGGCCGTGGATGCGTCGGCAAATACTGCCCATTGCCACGCTGATTTTCATGCTCTGCTTTGCCAGCTTCGCCACCGTGCTGTCGCTGGGCGGCGGCCCTTCCGCTACCACCATTGAGCTGGCCATCTACCAGGCGCTGAGTTTTGACTACGACCCGGCGCGCGCGGCCATGCTGGCATTAATTCAAATGACCTGCTGCCTGACGCTGGTGTTATTGAGTCAGAGAATGAGCCGGACAATCGCCGTTGGCGCTAGCCAGATCCAAGGCTGGCGGGACCCGGACGATCGCTGGCATAGCCGCATTACCGACGGCGTGCTCATCGCCTTCACGCTGCTGCTGATGCTGCCGCCGCTGCTGGCGGTGGTCGTCGATGGCCTTCAACCCTCGATGCTGAATGTTTTCGCCCAGCCGATCCTGTGGCATGCCATCGGCACCTCGCTGCGGATCGCGCTCGCCGCCGGGCTGCTGTGCGTGGTACTCACCATGATGCTGCTGTGGAGCAGCCGCGAGCTGCGGGCGCGTAACCAAGCGCTCGCTGGTCAGGCCATGGAGCTCAGCGGCATGCTGATCCTCGCTATGCCGGGCATCGTGCTGGCGACCGGCTTCTTCCTGTTACTCAATAATACCGTCGGCCTGCCCGACGCCGCCGACGGGATCGTGATTTTCACCAACGCGCTGATGGCGGTTCCCTACGCGCTCAAGGTGCTTGAAACACCAATGCGCGACATCACCGCCCGCTACAGCGTGCTGTGCGCTTCATTAGGTCTGTCCGGCATTCACCGCCTGCGGATCGTTGAGCTACGCGCGCTCAAACGCCCTTTAGCGCAGGCGCTGGCCTTTGCCTGCGTACTGTCGATTGGCGATTTCGGCGTGGTGGCGCTGTTTGGTAATGACAATTTCCGCACGCTGCCGTTTTATCTCTATCAGCAGATTGGCGCCTACCGCAGCCAGGACGGCGCGGCGACCGCGCTGATTCTGCTGCTGCTGTGTTTCCTGCTGTTTACCCTTATTGAAAAATTACCCGGACGCCATGCTAAAACTGAATGATGTCACCTGGCTGTACCAGCATCTGCCGATGCGCTTTAGTGCCACCATTGCGCAGGGCGAAAAAGTGGCGGTGCTGGGCCCGAGCGGCGCGGGGAAATCCACGTTGCTCAACCTGATTGCGGGTTTTCTGACGCCTGCCAGCGGCACCATCATGCTGGAAGGTCGCGACCATACCCACTCCCCGCCGTCGCAGCGGCCGGTATCGATGCTGTTTCAGGAAAACAACCTGTTCAGCCATCTGACGGTAGGCCAGAACATCAGTCTGGGAATGAGCCCACGCCTCAGGCTCAGCGCCGACCAGCAGCGCCGAATGCAGACCATTGCCGGGCAAATGGGGATTGCATCCATGCTGGACAGGCTGCCGGGCGAACTCTCTGGCGGCCAGCGCCAGCGCGCGGCGCTGGCCCGCTGTCTGGTACGCGAGCAGCCGATTCTGCTGCTGGACGAACCGTTCTCTGCGCTCGATCCGGCGCTGCGCCAGGAAATGCTGCAGCTGGTGGATGACGTCTGCCAGCGCCAGAATCTGACGCTGCTGATGGTATCGCATAGCATTGAAGACGCGGCGCGGATTGCGACGCGCGCGATAGTCGTCGCGGAGGGGCGGATTGCCTGGGACGGGGAAACGCAGGCATTGCTAAGCGGTAAAGTGGAGGCTTCTGCGTTGTTGGGCATCGGGAGTTGATGCTCTGCCGGATGGCGGCTGCGCCTTATCCGGCCTACGGCTCGGATTTGTAGGCCGGATAAGGCGCAGCCGCCATCCGGCAAAATAACGCCTACACCCCCACCACCTTGCGCAGTATATCGATATACACCGGCATCAGCGGATGACGAATCGCGCTGACCAGCGCCACCACGCCAACGCCCAGCATCAACGGAGCCAGCATCAGCAAGCGCTGGCGCGTCAGCAGCGCGCTCAGGCGATCGTGGTTCTCTTTGGCGCTGCGCCACAGCCGCCAGCTTAGCCAGGCCCCCAGCCACAGCAACAGCGCTGCCGCCAGCAGCAACCACTTAAAGCTGGCGCTGTTCTCATCGGCCGGAATATCGATTGCCGCACCGGCAAGGATCCCCGGCAGGAAATACAGCGGCGGCCACAGCAGGCAGCCAATAATATTCGGCGGGATAAACTTGGCGACCGGCAGATCGAGCATCCCGGCCACCATCGGGACCACCGGACGCGTCGGCCCAATGAAGCGCCCAATCAGAATGGTAAACATGCTGTGCTGGTGCAGCGCATGTTCGGTTTTATCGAGCAGCGCTTTATTTTTCTTCATAAAGGACCAGCGGTGCAGCGGCTTCTTAAAGCGCCAGCCCAGCCAGAAAGAGATCCAGTCGCCCAGCAGGCAGCCGATAATGCCCACCAGCCATGCCTGCCAGAAATTCACTTCGCCGCTGCCAATAAGCGCGCCAAGCCCCGCCATCATTACGGTACCCGGCAGAATAAGCCCCACTAACGCCAGTGATTCCAGAAACGCCACCAGCGCCACCGCAATCAGCGAGTAGGTCGTGGACTGCGTAATAAAATGTTCCAGAAATGCTTGCATAGAGTGCCCGGTTTGAAAACGAAGCGGGGATTTTCCAGAGCACCCAGCGCATCGTCAAGCCTTCAATTGTCTATAGAGTTTACTGGCAAAGACAAAAGCCGACACAGCGCATTTCCTTTTCTTTACTTTTTATTCACACCCGGCGCGAAATTCGCTGGGGCTGGCACCGGTACATTTTTTAAAGACCCGGGAAAAATAGAGTTGATCTTCAAAGCCCACGTTACGCCCCACGGTGGCAATGGGCATACGGGTGGTGCTCAGCAGCAGCTTGGCCTGGCTGATGCGCTGATCCTCACGCCAACTCAGTACGCTCACGCCCAACTGCTGGCGGAACAAATGCGACAGCCGGGATGGCGACAGGCAAACGTGCTGCGCGACGCTGGCAATATCAAACTGGCTATCGGCAAGGTGATCGCTGATGTACTGACAGGCATCGCGCACGCGGTTATCCATCGGGGGGTGCAGCGATTCGTTGATCGCTTCCATCCGCCGCAGCAATAGCTGCTCCAGCAGGTTAATCGCCAGCAGCTCAGAGTAACGCCCCACGCCCTGACCGGCTTCAATAATCTTGCCAAATAGCTCGGCAACCTCAGCCTGGTGCGCTTCATCCGGACGATAAAAACCGGTTTGCGCCACGATAGCAGGCCAGTTAAGCCACTCGTGCCAGTAGGCGCGAGGACGGAAGTAAACCCACTGGTGATACCACTCGCTGGCGTCGGGATGACGGCCATAGTGGTGAATTTCGCCCGGCGGAAACAGCAGCATGTCCCCCTGACGGCAGACGAACTGTTTCCCCTGATTTTCAATCACCCCTTCTCCACGTACCGTCAGATTGAGAATGAAACCTTTCATTCCCAGCGGGCGGTCGATGAAAAAGTCGAGATAGCCGCCGGCTTCAATCGGCGTAAGCCCCGCCACCAGGTGGGCGTTAAAGGAATAACCAGGCAGCAGGGGATCGTTTTGCATTTCAGCCATTTCTGCTCGCTCTCATTGATATCTGAAGAAACCAATTATCCATATTCGGCTTTTTATCGGTACGGCCGCCGCACGCCATCAATAACAGAACCAGCGCCGCTGTCAACCCCGTTATTTCAAGGCACTTACGGAATATAGCCCGGCTTACAGCCACAACAGAAGTGTCTATAAAGACGACAGAAAAGTCCACATTGATTATTTGCACGGCGTCACACTTTGAGAGGTCACAGCAAGATCATCCATAAGATTAGCGGTTCCGGCCTGACGTTTTTTTTCGCGGATATCTACTGTTTCTCTATCACGTTTTCTTTGAGATGGAGTAACACGATGGCAATCGCAATTGGCCTCGATTTTGGCAGTGACTCGGTCCGCGCCCTGGCGGTGGATTGCGCGACGGGCGAGGAGATCGCTACCCACGTCGAGTGGTATCCGCGCTGGCAGGAAGGGCGTTTCTGCGACGCGCCAAATAACCGTTTTCGCCACCACCCGCGCGACTATATCGAATCCATGGAAGCCGCACTGAAGGGCGCGCTGACCGCGCTTTCCAGCGCGCAGCGCGCGGACGTCGTCGGTATCGGCGTCGACAGCACCGGCTCGACCCCGGCACCGATTGATGCCGACGGCAACGTTCTGGCGCTGAAAGAAGAATTCGCCGACAACCCGAACGCTATGTTCGTGCTGTGGAAAGACCACACCGCGGTTGAAGAAGCCGAAGCCATCACCCGCCTGTGCCATCAGCCGGGCAAAGAAGATTACTCCCGCTACATCGGCGGCATTTATTCCAGCGAATGGTTCTGGGCCAAGATCCTTCACATCACCCGCGCAGACCGAGCGGTGGCGAAGGCTGCCGCTTCATGGGTAGAGCTGTGCGACTGGATTCCGGCGCTGCTTTCCGGCACCACCCGTCCAGAGGATATTCGCCGCGGGCGCTGCAGCGCCGGGCATAAATCTCTGTGGCACGAAAGCTGGGGTGGCCTACCGCCAGCCGCGTTCTTTGACGAACTGGACCCCATTCTCAACCAGCACCTGCCGCATCCGCTGTTTACTGAAACCTGGACTGCCGACGTGCCGGTGGGCACGCTGACCGCTGAATGGGCGCAGCGCCTGGGCCTGTCCACGCAGGTCACCATCTCCGGCGGCGCATTTGACTGCCATATGGGGGCGGTTGGCGCGGGCGCGCAGCCTAATGCGCTGGTGAAAGTCATTGGCACCTCAACCTGCGACATCCTGATTGCCGATAAAGCAAGCGTGGGCAGCCGCACGGTAAAAGGCATCTGCGGCCAGGTCGATGGCAGCGTCGTGCCGAATTTCATCGGGATGGAAGCGGGCCAGTCCGCGTTTGGCGATATCTACGCCTGGTTTGGCCGCGTGCTCGGCTGGCCGCTAGAACAGCTTGCCGCGCAGCATCCGGAACTGAAAGCACAAATCAAGGCCAGCCAGAAACAGCTGCTGCCCGCGCTGACGGAAGCCTGGGCCGCCAACCCATCGCTGGATCATCTGCCGGTGGTGCTGGACTGGTTTAACGGCCGCCGCACGCCGAATGCGAACCAGCGCCTGAAAGGCGTCATTACCGATCTCAACCTCGCGACCGACGCGCCGGCGCTGTTTGGCGGCCTGATTGCCGCCACCGCCTTCGGTGCGCGCGCCATTATGGAGTGCTTCACCGAGCAGGGAATTCCCGTTAACAACGTCATGGCCCTGGGCGGTATCGCGCGTAAAAACCGCGTCATCATGCAGGCCTGCTGCGATGTTCTGAACCGTCCACTGCAAATTGTCGCCTCCGATCAGTGCTGTGCGCTGGGGGCCGCTATTTTTGCCGCCGTCGCTGCGGGCGTTTACGGTGATATTCCTGCCGCGCAGCAGCATATGGCCAGCCGCGTCGAACACACCTTACAGCCGCGTCCGGCGCAGGCGCAGCGCTTTGAAGAGCTCTACCAGCGCTACCTGCAGTGGGCCGTGACGGCCGAACAACACTATCTCCCTGCCGCGCCATCGGAAAAAACCGCCGCTGGCCGCGCCGCTCTGACTCATTAAAGGATACGAACATGACCGTTTTTGATAATTACGAAGTATGGTTTGTCATTGGTAGCCAGCACCTGTATGGGCCAGAAACGCTGCGTCAGGTGACGCAAAACGCCGAACACGTGGTCAATGCCTTAAACGCCGAAGCGAAGCTGCCGTGTAAACTGGTGCTGAAACCGCTGGGCACGCGCCCGGACGAAATCACCGCAATCTGTCGCGACGCGAACTACGACCAGAAGTGCGCCGGGATGGTCGTCTGGCTGCATACCTTCTCTCCGGCGAAGATGTGGATCAACGGCCTCACTCAGCTCAATAAACCGCTGCTGCAGTTCCATACGCAGTTCAACGCCTCCCTGCCGTGGGACAGCATCGATATGGACTTTATGAACCTGAACCAGACCGCGCACGGCGGCCGCGAGTTCGGCTTCATCGGCGCGCGTATGCGCCAGCAGCACAGCGTGGTCACCGGCCACTGGCAGGACAAACACGCGCAGGAACGCATTGGTTCCTGGATGCGTCAGGCAGTATCCAAACAGGATACCCGCCAGTTGAAAGTGTGCCGCTTCGGCGACAATATGCGTGAAGTCGCGGTGACCGACGGCGATAAAGTCGCCGCGCAGATCAAGTTCGGTTTCTCCGTCAACACCTGGGCCGTCGGCGACCTGGTGCAGGTGGTTAACGCGGTGACCGACGGTGAAATCAGCGCACTGGTCGACGAATACGAGAGCAGCTATCGCTTTACGCCGGCCACTCAGATCCACGGCGATAAACGCCAGAACGTGCTGGACGCTGCGCGTATTGAGCTGGGCATGAAGCGCTTCCTCGAAGAGGGCGGCTTCCACGCCTTTACCACCACTTTTGAAGATTTGCACGGCCTGAAACAGCTGCCGGGTCTCGCCGTGCAGCGCCTGATGCAGCAAGGTTACGGCTTTGCTGGCGAAGGCGACTGGAAAACCGCCGCCCTGCTTCGCATTATGAAAGTGATGTCGACCGGTCTACAGGGCGGCACCTCATTTATGGAAGATTACACCTACCACTTTAACGGCGGTAACGATCTGGTCCTCGGCTCGCACATGCTGGAAGTGTGCCCGTCGATTGCCGTCGAAGAAAAACCGCTGCTCGACGTTCAGCACCTCGGCATCGGCGGCAAAGCCGATCCTGCGCGCCTGATCTTCAATACCCAGACCGGTCCGGCGGTTGTCGCCAGCCTGATCGATCTCGGCGATCGCTATCGCCTGCTGGTCAATACCATCGAAACCGTGAAAACCCCGCATGACCTGCCGAAACTGCCGGTCGCCAATGCGCTGTGGAAAGCACACCCGAATCTGGAAACCGCGTCTGAAGCGTGGATCATCGCCGGCGGCGCGCACCACACGGTGTTCAGCCATGCGCTGACGCTGGACGATATGCGCCAGTTTGCCGAGCTGCAGGATATCGAAATTGCCGTCATCGATAACGACACACGCCTGCCGGCATTCAAGGACGCGCTGCGCTGGAACGAAGTGTATTACGGGTTTAAACGCTAAGCCACTTTCCCCTCACCCTAACCTTCTCCCCCAGGAAGAGGGCCGGGGTGAGGGAAATCCAGTTTGTAGGCCGGATAAGCGAAGCGCCATCCGGCACTCAGGAGTTAACATGTTAGAAGATCTTAAACGCCAGGTACTGGAAGCCAATCTGGCACTCCCCAAACACAATCTGGTCACCCTGACCTGGGGCAACGTCAGCGCCGTCGACCGCGAGCGCGGCGTGATGGTGATTAAGCCGTCCGGCGTCGACTACAGCGCCATGACCGCTAACGATATGGTGGTGGTCAGCCTCGACACCGGCGAGGTGGTTGAAGGAACGAAAAAGCCCTCTTCCGATACTCCCACCCATCGCCTGCTGTATCAGGCATTCCCGACGCTGGGCGGCATCGTGCACACCCACTCGCGCCACGCCACCATCTGGGCACAGGCGGGGCAGTCCATCCCCGCCACCGGCACCACCCACGCCGACTACTTCTACGGCCCGGTGCCCTGCACCCGTCTGATGACCGATGCTGAAATCAACGGCGAGTATGAATGGGAAACCGGCGCGGTGATCGTCGAAACGTTCCGCGAAAAAGGGATCGATCCGGCGCAAATGCCCGGCGTGCTGGTGCACTCTCACGGCCCGTTTGCATGGGGAAAAAATGCTGAGGACGCGGTGCACAACGCCATCGTGCTGGAAGAAATTGCCTATATGGGTATTTTCTGCCGCCAGCTGGCGCCGCAGCTTCCAGACATGCAGCAGACGCTGCTCGATAAACACTACCTGCGCAAACACGGCGCCAAAGCCTATTACGGGCAGTAGGCCTGATAAGCGAAGCGCCATCAGGCGGAACGATGCACATGCCGGATGGCGGCGTAGCGCCTTATCCGGCCTGCGCTCTCGCGCAACACCTGTATAAAACACCAGCTTCTTTATCCAAACCAGGCTATAATCAAGCCTGGTTTTTTGTCGATGAGAACGCGCGTGACGCAGCCACAATCCGGTTTTCTGTTAACCCGTCACTGGCGGGACACGCCTCTGGGCACCGAGCTAACCTTCTGGTTGGCGACCGATGGCGGCCCGCTGTCGGTTACCTTGCCACCGCAGGAATCGGTAGCATTTATCCCCGAAGCCCAGCGCGCGCAGGTTGAACGGTTGCTTCAGGGCGAAAGCGGCCTGCGCCTTGCCCCACTCGCGCTCAAAGATTTTCACCGCCAGCCGGTTTTCGGCCTCTACTGCCGCGGCCATCGCCAGCTGATGAAACTGGAAAAAGTGCTGCGTGAAAACGGCATCACCGTTTACGAAGCCGATATTCGTCCACCGGAACGTTTCCTGATGGAGCGGTTTATCACCGCGCCGGTGTGGGTGGAAGGGGAACCCACCGCCGCAGGGCTTCGCAACGCGCGCATGAAGCCTAACCCCGACTATCGTCCGCCGCTAAAATGGGTGTCGCTGGATATCGAAACCAGCCGCCACGGCGAACTGTACTGCATTGGTCTGGAAGGCTGCGGCCAGCGCACCGTCTATATGCTCGGCACCCCACCCGAGCAGACGCCGCAGGTCGATTTTCACCTGGAGTACGTCGCCAGCCGACCGCTGCTGCTGGAAAAACTCAATGCCTGGTTCGCCGAGCACGACCCGGACGTGCTGATCGGCTGGAACGTGGTGCAGTTCGACCTGCGCGTGCTGCAAAAAAGCGCCGAGCGCTACCGGGTACCGCTGCGGCTTGGGCGCGGCGGCAGCGAGCTGGAGTGGCGCGAGCACGGTTTCAAGAACGGTATATTCTTCGCTCAGGCCGCCGGGCGGCTCATTATCGACGGCATTGAAGCGCTTAAGTCCGCCTTCTGGAACTTCACCTCGTTTTCGCTGGAGAACGTCGCCCGCGAGCTGCTGGGCGAAGGTAAGGCGATTGACAATCCATGGGACAGGATGGATGAAATTGACCGCCGTTTCGCCGAAGATAAGCCCGCGCTGGCCACCTATAACCTCAAAGACTGTGAGCTGGTCACCCGCATCTTCCACAAAACCGAAATCATGCCGTTCTTACTGGAACGCGCCACGGTCAACGGTCTGGCGGTTGACCGCCACGGCGGCTCGGTAGCGGCCTTCAGCCATCTCTATTTTCCGCGCATGCATCGTCTGGGCTACGTGGCACCCAACCTCGGCGAAGTCCCGCCGCAGGCCAGCCCCGGCGGCTACGTCATGGACTCCCGCCCCGGGCTGTACGACTCCGTTCTGGTACTCGACTACAAAAGCCTGTATCCATCGATCATCCGCTCTTTCCTGATCGATCCGGTCGGCCTGATTGAAGGGATGGCGCACCCGGATGCGGTGCACAGCACTGAAGGCTTCCTCGACGCCTGGTTCTCACGCGAGAAACACTGTCTGCCGGGGATCGTCAGCCAGATCTGGCACGCCCGCGACGAAGCCAAGCGCCATAAAAACAAACCGCTGTCGCAGGCGCTAAAGATTATCATGAACGCCTTTTATGGCGTGCTCGGCACCAGCGCCTGCCGCTTTTTCGATCCTCGTCTGGCGTCATCGATCACCATGCGTGGCCATGCGATCATGCGTCAGACCAAAGCGTTGATTGAATCGCAAGGCTACGACGTGATTTACGGCGATACCGACTCCACCTTCGTCTGGCTTAAACGCGCCCACGGTGAAGAAGAGGCCGCGACGATTGGCCGTGAGCTGGTGGCGTTTGTCAACCAGTGGTGGGCCGATGAACTGCAAAAAAGCGGCCTGACCAGCGCGCTGGAGCTGGAGTTTGAAACCCACTTCTGCCGCTTCCTGATGCCGACCATTCGCGGTGCCGATACCGGCAGCAAGAAGCGCTATGCCGGGATGATTCAGGACGGTGACGAGCAGCGAATGCTCTATAAAGGGCTGGAGACCGTACGCACCGACTGGACGCCGCTGGCGCAGCAGTTCCAGCAGGCGCTGTATCTGCGCATCTTCCGCAACGAACCCTATCGGGATTTCATCCTCGAAACCATTGATAAGCTGATGGCCGGCGAGCTGGACGAACAGCTGGTGTATCGTAAGCAGCTGCGCCGCCCGCTGGCGGAGTACCAGCGCAACGTGCCGCCGCACGTGCGCGCCGCGCGGCTGGCCGATGAACAGAACGTGCGGTTAGGGCGTCCGCAACAGTACCAGCAGCGCGGCAGCATCCGCTACGTCTGGACCACCAACGGCCCGGAGCCGCTGGCGTATCAGCAGTCGCCGCTGGATTACGACCACTATCTCACCAAACAACTGGCCCCCGTCGCCGAAGGAATTCTCCCCTTTGTCGACGATGATTTTGCTACAATAGTGACGGGGCAACTGGGGTTGTTTTGACAGGTGACTAACGTCCCGCCATCCAGTACCATAGCGCCCTTTCCATTCCTGGACCAAATTCACTCGCCGCCTCCTCTCAGGTGGTGGCTGAATATTGCCTGCAATTTATTAAAGATAGAGCCGAACACATATGCCTTTTACACTTGGTCAACGCTGGATCAGCGATACAGAAAGCGAACTGGGACTTGGTACTGTTGTTGCAATGGATGCACGCACCGTCACCCTGCTCTTTCCGGCAACCGGAGAGAACCGTCTGTACGCCCGAAGCGACTCCCCCGTGACCCGCGTCATGTTCAATCCCGGCGACACGATCACAAGCCATGAAGGCTGGCAGTTGCTCGTTGATGAAGTTAAAGAAGAAAATGGACTGTTGGCCTATATCGGTACGCGCCAGGACACCGAAGAAGCCAACGTCATGCTGCGCGAAGTGCTGCTCGACAGCAAGCTGGTGTTCAGCAAGCCGCAGGACCGCCTGTTTGCCGGGCAAATCGACCGTATGGACCGCTTTGCTCTGCGCTACCGCGCGCGGAAATACCAGAGCGAACAATACCGTATGCCGTGGAGCGGCCTGCGCGGCCAGCGCACCAGCCTGATTCCGCACCAGCTCAACATCGCACACGACGTTGGCCGCCGCCACGCGCCGCGCGTCCTGCTGGCGGACGAAGTCGGCTTGGGCAAAACCATTGAAGCCGGGATGATTCTACACCAGCAGTTGCTCTCCGGCGCCGCGCAGCGCGTGCTGATTATCGTTCCGGAAACCCTTCAGCATCAGTGGCTGGTTGAGATGCTGCGCCGCTTCAACCTGCGCTTCGCCCTGTTCGATGACGAGCGCTACGCCGAAGCCCAGCACGACGCCTACAACCCGTTTGAAACCGAACAGCTGGTGATCTGCTCGCTGGACTTCGTGCGCCGCAACAAGCAGCGTCTGGAGCACCTGTGCGACGCCGAATGGGATCTGATGGTGGTCGATGAAGCTCACCACCTGGTATGGAGCGAAGACGCGCCAAGCCGCGAATACCTGGCCATTGAAGAGCTGGCCGAGCGCGTGCCTGGCGTGCTGCTGCTGACCGCGACGCCTGAGCAGTTGGGAATGGAAAGCCACTTCGCGCGTTTACGCCTGCTTGACCCGAATCGCTTCCACGACTTCGAGCAGTTCGTTGAAGAACAGAAAAACTACCGCCCGGTCGCCGACGCCGTCGCGCTGCTGCTGGCGGGCAACAAGCTGAGCAATGAAGAGCTGAACATGCTCGGCGAGCTGATTGGCGAGCAGGATATCGAAGCGCTGCTGCAAACCGCCAACAGCGATCGCGAAGGCTCCGAAGCCGCGCGTCAGGAACTTATCAGCATGCTGATGGACCGCCACGGCACCAGCCGCGTGCTGTTCCGTAACACCCGTAACGGCGTGAAGGGCTTCCCGAAACGCGAGCTGCACACCATTAAGCTGCCGCTGCCGGCGCAGTATCAAACCGCCATTAAGGTATCCGGCATTATGGGTGCCCGTAAGAGCGCCGAAGAGCGCGCCCGCGATATGCTCTATCCGGAACAGATTTATCAAGAATTTGAAGGCGATACCGGTACCTGGTGGAACTTCGACCCACGCGTTGAGTGGCTGATGGGCTACCTGACCAGCCACCGCTCGCAGAAAGTGCTGGTGATCTGCGCCAAAGCCGCCACCGCGCTACAGCTGGAGCAGGTGCTGCGCGAGCGTGAAGGCATCCGCGCCGCCGTGTTCCACGAAGGCATGTCCATTATTGAACGCGACCGCGCCGCCGCCTGGTTTGGTGAAGAAGACAGCGGCGCGCAGGTGCTGCTGTGCTCGGAAATCGGCTCCGAAGGGCGTAACTTCCAGTTCGCCAGCAACCTGGTGATGTTTGACCTGCCGTTCAACCCGGACCTGCTGGAGCAGCGAATTGGCCGTCTTGACCGTATTGGCCAGGCGCACGATATTCAGATCCACGTGCCTTACTTAGAAAAAACCGCGCAGTCCGTGCTGGTGCGCTGGTACCACGAAGGCCTGGACGCGTTCGAACACACCTGCCCGACCGGCCGTACCATCTACGACAGCGTCCACGACCAGCTGATTACCTATCTGGCCGCGCCGGAAACCACCGACGGTTTTGACGATCTGATTAAAGCCAGCCGCGAGCAGCACGACACGCTGAAGGCGCAGCTGGAGCAGGGCCGCGACCGTCTGTTGGAAATCCACTCCAACGGCGGCGAAAAAGCGCAGAAGCTGGCAGAAAGCATTGAAGAGCAGGATGACGATACCAACCTGATCGCCTTCGCCATGAACCTGTTCGATATCGTCGGTATTAACCAGGACGATCGCGGCGAAAACCTGATCGTACTGACGCCGTCCGACCATATGCTGGTGCCGGACTTCCCGGGTCTGCCGGAAGACGGCTGTACCGTGACCTTTGAGCGTGACGTCGCGCTGTCCCGTGAAGATGCGCAGTTCCTGACCTGGGAACATCCGCTGATTCACAATGGTCTGGATCTGATCCTTTCCGGCGACACCGGCAGCAGCACCCTTTCGCTGCTGAAAAACAAGGCGCTGCCGGTCGGTACGCTGCTGCTGGAGCTGATTTACGTGGTTGAAGCCAACGCCCCGAAACAGCTGCAGCTCAACCGCTTCCTGCCGCCGACGCCGGTGCGTATGCTGCTGGATAAGAACGGCACCAACCTTGCCGCCCAGGTCGAGTTTGAGACCTTCAACCGCCAGCTCAGCGCGGTGAATCGCCACACCGGCAGCAAGCTGGTGAACGCGGTGCAGCAGGACGTACACGCCATTCTGCAAAAAGGTGAAACGCAGATTGAGAAAGCGGCGCAGGCGCTGATTGCCGCCGCACGCGAAGAGGCCGACGAGAAGCTCAGCGCCGAGCTGTCGCGTCTGGAAGCGCTGAAAGCGGTGAACCCGAACATCCGCGACGACGAGCTTTCCGCCATTGAAAGCAACCGTCAGCAGGTGATGGAAAGCCTGTCACAAGCGGGCTGGCGTCTGGACGCGCTGCGTCTTATCGTCGTCACTCACCAGTAACAGGAGCCCGTCATGGGAATGGAAAACTACCATCCGCCGCAGGATCCGTGGCTGGTTATCCTCTATCAGGATGAGCACATCATGGTGGTCAACAAGCCAAGCGGCCTGTTGTCCGTACCGGGTCGTCTTGAGGAGCATAAAGACAGCATCATGACCCGCGTGCAGCGCGACTATCCCCAGGCGGAGTCCGTACACCGCCTGGATATGGCGACCAGCGGCGTGATTGTAGTGGCCCTGACCAAAGCCGCGGAACGGGAGCTCAAGCGCCAGTTCCGCGAACGCGAGCCGAAAAAACAGTACGTGGCCCGCGTGTGGGGGCATCCGCAACCTGCGGAGGGGCTGGTGGATTTACCGCTGATTTGTGACTGGCCGAACCGGCCAAAGCAGAAAGTGTGTTATGAAACCGGCAAGGCCGCGCAAACGGAATATGAAGTGCTGGAATATGCGGCGGATAACACGGCGCGGGTGAAGCTTAAACCGATTACCGGACGCTCGCACCAGCTACGCGTGCATATGCTGGCGCTGGGCCACCCGATTCTCGGCGACCGCTTTTATGCGCACGATGAAGCGCTGGCGATGGCGTCGCGTTTGCAGTTGCATGCGGAGACGTTGACCATTACCCACCCGCAGTTTGGTAATAGCATGACGTTTAAGGCGCCGGTGGATTTTTAAGACCGCGCGCGATAGTGCCGGGGGCGCTGCGCTTGCCCGGCCTACCACATCCTGTAGGCCGGATAAGATGCGTAAGCATCGCCATCCGGCAAATCACAACATCTTACTTAAACCCTTTCTGCTCTTTAATCAGCTCGTACGCTTTCTGAATTTCCTGCGCTTTTTGCTTCGCCATCTCCATCATCTCCGGCGGCAGCCCTTTCGCCACCAGCTTATCCGGGTGATGTTCGCTCATTAATTTACGGTATGCGCGTTTGATGGTTGTCGCGTCATCGCCTGGCTTCACGCCCAGCACGTTGCAGGCATCTTCCAGCGTTGGCCCGCGCTGTGCCTGCTGCCAGCCGCCGCCGTGACCGCCCTGCGACTGCTGCTGATAGCCGCCGCCAAACTGCGCGCCGCCCTGCATCATGCGCAGGAACTGATCGAACTGGGCACGGGAGATACCCAGCTCTTCGGCAATCACGTACAGCACATCGCGCTCGTTCGGGTGCAGAGAACCGTCGGCAAACGCCGCCTGAATCTGAATTTCAAGAAACATCCGAATCAGATCGGAACGCCCGAAGCAGACGCTGCGGAACTGACGCATCTTCTCGCGCAGCGGGTAGCTGTCCGCCTTGCCGACGCGGAACGCCTGCTGCGCCGCCGTGCGCGACTCGCCGTGCAGATTCATCCGGTCCATAAACAGACTGGCGATATGAATATCCGCTTCCGTCACGCGCCCTTTCGATTTGGTCAGGTGGCCCATCACTTCAAACGTGGTCGCAAAAAACAGCGACTGACGTTGCTGTTGGTTGGCAAACCAGTTCACGCGACGGCTGCGTGCCTTGTCAAACATGTGGCCTACGAGCAGCCCGAGGACGACGCCCCAGAAGCCGCCGCCCATCATCAGGGCAACCGCCACACCAATCACTTTTCCCCAATACTGCATATACTCCCCAAATCGTCATGCCAGCGGCTAAAATATGCATTATCATACCTGTCATTCAATGCCATGCATAACACCTCTGGCGAGAACGGGCAGGATAAAACTAGCGTCATAACGATGAGTACGTTAGTCTCTGACCGTTTGCATGCCGCAATGCTATAGATGACGGAACAACAAATACAACGTATGAAAAAACGTATTCCCACTCTCCTCGCGACCATGATCGCCAGCGCCTTGTACAGTCAGCAAGGAATGGCAGCCGATCTCGCCTCACAATGTATGCTTGGCGTGCCGAGTTACGATCGCCCATTGGTCAGCGGCCCGGCTAACGAACAGCCCGTCACGATTACGGCCGATCACGCCGACGGCAACTACCCGGATAACGCCGTCTTTAAAGGCAATGTCGATATTAATCAGGGTAACAGCCGCCTGCAGGCGGATGAAGTTCAGCTGCATCAAAAGCAGCCTGAGGGCGTCGCCGTACCGGTGCGCACCGTCGATGCGCTTGGCAACGTCCACTATGACGATAATCAGGTGATTCTGAAAGGCCCCAAAGCGTGGTCAAACCTGAATACCAAAGATACCAACGTCTGGGAAGGTGACTACCAGATGGTCGGCCGCCAGGGCCGCGGCACCGCTGACGTCATGAAACAGCGCGGCGAAAACCGTTACACCATTCTCGAAAACGGCACCTTCACCTCCTGTCTGCCGGGCTCCAACACCTGGAGCGTCGTCGGTAGCGAGGTTATCCACGACCGCGAAGAACAGGTTGCGGAAATCTGGAATGCCCGCTTCAAAATTGGCCCGGTACCGGTGTTCTACAGCCCGTATCTGCAGCTGCCGGTCGGCGATAAGCGCCGTTCAGGCTTCCTGATCCCGAACGCCAAATACGGCAGCTCCAACGGCTTCGAATTCACGCTGCCGTACTACTGGAACATCGCGCCAAACATGGACGCCACCATCACGCCGCACTATATGGATAAGCGCGGCGGCGTCATGTGGGAAAACGAATTCCGCTATCTGACTCAGGCGGGTACCGGCCTGTTCGAGCTGGACTATCTGCCTTCCGACAGCGTCTACTCTAACGATCACCCGACGGACGATAACAGCCGCCGTTGGCTGTTCTACTGGCGTCATGCCGGGGTAATGGATCAGGTGTGGCGTTTCAACGCCGACTACACAAAAGTCAGCGACCCGGACTACTTTAACGACTTTGACTCCAAATACGGCTCCAGTACCGACGGCTACGCCACGCAGAAGCTGAGCGTAGGCTACGCGGTGCAGAACTTCGATGCCACCGTGTCAACCAAGCAGTTCCAGGTCTTCGACCGCAGCAACAGCAACTCTTATTCCGCAGAACCGCAGCTGGACGTTAACGTCTACCAGAACGACGTGGGGCCGTTTGATACCCACCTCTACGCGCAGGCGGTGAAATTCGTTAACAGCAACGGCAGCCTGCCGGAAGCGACGCGCGTTCACCTCGAGCCATCGATCAATCTGCCGCTGGGCAACCGCTGGGGCAGCCTGAACACCGAAGCCAAGCTGCTGGCCACGCACTACAACCAGACCAATATCGACGACTACAATAGCGACAGCAGCCATAACCAGCTGGCGAGCTCCGTCAGCCGCACCATGCCGCAGCTGAAAGTCGACGGTAAGATGGTGTTCGAGCGCGATATGGTGCTGAGCCCGGGCTACACCCAGACGCTGGAACCGCGCGTTCAGTATCTGTACGTCCCGTATCGTGACCAGAGCAAAATCAACAACTACGACTCCACGCTGCTGCAGTCTGACTACTCCGGCCTGTTCCGCGATCGCACCTACAGCGGCCTCGACCGTATTGCCTCTGCAAACCAGATCACGACCGGCGTCACATCGCGCATTTATGATGACGCCGCCGTTGAACGTTTTAACGTTTCTGTTGGTCAAATCTACTATTTCACCGAGTCTCGCACCGGTGATGACAACATTAACTGGGAGAAAGACAACAAAACCGGCTCACTGGTATGGGCAGGCGACACCTACTGGCGCATCAGCAACAAGTGGGGCCTGCGCGGCGGTATTCAGTACGATACGCGTCTGAACAACATCGCCACCAGCAGCTCGGCCATTGAGTATCGCCAGGACGACGAACGTCTGGTACAGCTGACCTATCGCTATGCCAGCCCGGAATATATTCAGGCGACGCTGCCGACCTACTCCACCGCCGAGCAGTACCGTAACGGTATCTCGCAGGTGGGGGCGACGGCCAGCTGGCCAATCGTCGATCGCTGGTCCGTTGTCGGTGCCTATTACTTTGACACCAACACGCATAATCCGGCCGATCAGATGCTGGGCGTGCAGTACAACTCCTGCTGCTACGCCATCCGCGTGGGCTATGAGCGTAAACTCAACGGTTGGGATTACAACAATGGCGGCACCGGCGGGCAGTCCAAGTATGACAACTCCATCGGCTTCAGTATTGAGCTGCGTGGTCTGAGCTCTAACTACGGTCTGGGCACCCAGCAGATGCTGCGTTCCAACATTATGCCGTACCAAAGCTCACTGTAAGGTAACGAGTTAGACACATCATCCGCATTGCGGTTAATTGAAATGGAAAAAGTATGAAGAACTGGAAAACGCTGCTTCTCGGTATCGCCTTAGTTGCGAATACCAGCTTCGCTGCCCCGCAGGTTGTCGATAAAGTAGCAGCCGTCGTAAATAATGGCGTTGTCCTCGAGAGCGACGTCGATGGCCTTATGCAGTCCGTTAAGATGAACTCTGGCCAGGCTGGCCAGCAGCTGCCGGATGATGCGACCCTTCGTCACCAGATCCTGGAACGTCTGATCATGGATCAGATTATCCTGCAGATGGGGCAAAAAATGGGCGTCAAAATCTCCGACGAGCAGCTCGATCAGGCTATCGCCAACATCGCTAAACAGAACAACATGACGCTGGATCAAATGCGCAGCCGTCTGGCCTACGATGGGATGAACTACAACACCTACCGTAACCAGATCCGTAAAGAGATGCTGATCTCCGAAGTGCGTAATAACGAAGTGCGTCGCCGCATCACCGTGCTGCCGCAGGAAGTGGACGCGCTGGCAAACCAGATTGGCACCCAGAACGACGCCAGCACCGAGCTGAACCTCAGCCACATCCTGGTGCCGCTGCCGGAAAACCCGACCTCCGATCAGGTGAATGAAGCGCAGAGCCAGGCTGAATCCATCGTCGACCAGGCCCGTAAAGGCGCCGACTTCGGCAAACTGGCTATCACCTATTCCGCTGACCAGCAGGCGCTGAAAGGCGGCCAGATGGGCTGGGGGCGTATTCAGGAGCTGCCGGCTATCTTTGCCCAGGCGCTGAGCACGGCGAAAAAAGGCGATATCGTCGGGCCGATCCGTTCCGGCGTAGGCTTCCACATTCTGAAAATCAACGACATGCGCGGCCAGTCTCAGAGCATTTCTGTGACCGAAACCCACGCTCGCCACATTCTGCTCAAGCCGTCGCCGGTCATGACCGACGATCAGGCCCGCGCGAAGCTGGAACAGGTTGCAGCGGATATCCGCAGCGGCAAAACCACCTTCGAGAAAGCGGCGCGTGAGCTGTCTCAGGATCCAGGTTCTGCGAACCAGGGCGGTGACTTAGGCTGGGCGACGCCGGACATCTACGATCCGACATTCCGCGATGCGCTGATGAAGCTGAACAAGGGCCAGATTAGCGCCCCGATTCACTCCTCCTTTGGCTGGCACCTGATTCAGCTGCTGGATACGCGCAACGTTGACCGTACCGATGCGGCGCAGAAAGACCGCGCTTATCGTATGCTGATGAACCGTAAGTTCTCTGAAGAAGCGGCTACCTGGATGCAGGAACAGCGCGCCAGCGCCTACGTGAAAATTCTGAGCAACTAATGACTCAACACCGTGTCGTTATCACTCCCGGCGAACCCGCCGGGATTGGTCCGGATCTCGTGATCCAACTGGCCCAGCGCGATTGGCCGCTTGAACTGGTCGTCTGCGCTGATGCCAGCCTGCTTACCGAGCGGGCGAAACTTCTTGGTCTTCCCCTCACGCTTCTCCCCTACGTTTCCGAACAGCCAGCGCAGCCGCAACGTGCCGGTACGCTAACGCTGCTGCCCGTTGCGCTCAACGCGCCGGTCACACCTGGCCTGTTAAACGTGGAGAACGGGCGCTACGTCGTTGAGACGCTGGCGCGCGCCTGCGACGGCTGTCTGAGCGGTGAATTTGCCGCACTGGTCACCGGGCCGGTGCACAAAGGCATTATTAACGACGCCGGCATTCCATTTACCGGGCATACCGAATTCTTTGAAGAACGTTCGGGCGCGGCAAAAGTGGTGATGATGCTGGCAACGGAAGAACTGCGCGTGGCGCTGGCGACAACGCACCTGCCGCTGAAGGCGGTCAGCGATGCCATTACGCCGGATCTGCTGCGAGAAGTGATTACCATTCTGCACGATGATTTGCAGAACAAGTTCGGCCTTGCCGAACCGCACGTCCTGGTCTGCGGCCTGAACCCCCACGCGGGCGAAGGCGGCCATATGGGCACGGAAGAGATCGATACGCTTATTCCCGTACTGGAAGAAATGCGGAAAAAGGGCATGAACCTCAGCGGGCCGCTGCCTGCCGACACCCTTTTTCAGCCGAAGTATCTTGACCATGCCGATGCGGTGCTGGCAATGTACCACGATCAGGGCCTTCCCGTGCTAAAATACCAGGGCTTTGGCCGCGGCGTGAACATTACGCTCGGTTTACCCTTTATTCGTACCTCCGTTGACCACGGCACCGCCCTTGAACTGGCGGGGCTTGGCAAAGCGGACGTCGGCAGTTTTATTACGGCGCTTAACCTCGCCATCAAAATGATTGTTAACTCTAATGAATAATCGAGTCCATCAGGGCCACTTAGCCCGTAAACGCTTCGGGCAAAACTTTCTCAACGATCAATTCGTGATCGACAGCATCGTTGCGGCCATTAACCCGCAAAAAGGCCAGGCCATGGTTGAAATCGGCCCGGGTCTTGCCGCGCTGACCGAACCGGTTGGCGAACGCCTGGACGAACTGACCGTGATCGAGCTTGACCGCGATCTGGCCGCACGTCTGAAAACGCACCCGTTCCTGGGGCCAAAGCTGACGATTTATCAGCAGGACGCCATGACCATGAACTTCGGCGAGCTTTCCCAGACGCTGGGTCAGCCGCTGCGCGTGTTCGGCAACCTGCCGTACAACATCTCTACGCCGCTGATGTTCCATCTGTTTAGCTATACTAATGCCATTGCAGACATGCACTTCATGCTGCAAAAAGAGGTGGTTAACCGTCTGGTTGCCGGGCCGAACAGTAAAGCCTATGGCCGTCTGAGCGTCATGGCGCAGTATTACTGTAACGTGATCCCGGTTCTTGAAGTGCCGCCGAGCGCTTTCACGCCGCCGCCTAAAGTGGATTCCGCCGTCGTACGCCTGGTGCCGCACAGCACGCCACCGTACCCGGTGAAAGACGTCCGCGTCCTGAGTCGAATTACGACCGAAGCGTTCAACCAGCGTCGTAAGACCGTCCGCAACAGCCTTGGCAACCTGTTCAGCGTTGAGGTGTTGACGGAACTGGGCATCGACCCGGCGATGCGGGCAGAAAATATCTCTGTTGCGCAGTACTGCCGGATGGCCAACTATCTGTCAGAAAATGCGCCCTCGAAGGAGAGCTAAACCATGATTAATTCGCCACGAGTTTGCGTCCAGGTACAGAGCGTCTACATTGAGACGCACTCCCAGCCGGAAGAAGAGCGTTACGTCTTCGCCTACACGGTCACCATTCGCAATCTCGGGCGAAGCGCGGTTCAGCTTCTGGGCCGTTACTGGCTCATCACCAACGGTAACGGCCGCGAAACCGAAGTGCAGGGCGAGGGTGTGGTTGGCGTACAGCCGCACATCGAGCCCGGCGAAGAATATCAGTACACCAGCGGCGCCGTACTGGAAACCCCATTGGGCACCATGCAGGGTCACTACGACATGGTCGATGTCGACGGCGTACCGTTCTCCATCGACATTCCCGTTTTCCGTCTCTTTGTTCCCACGCTGATTCATTAATCATGTCTACATACCTTATTGGCGACGTTCACGGTTGCTACGATGAATTGATCGCTCTTTTACAGCAGGTGGCGTTTACGCCGGGCAAAGATACGCTGTGGCTCTCGGGCGACCTGGTTGCTCGCGGTCCCGGCTCGCTGGAGGTGCTGCGCTACGTCAGATCGCTGGGCGATAGCGTCAAAGTGGTGCTGGGAAACCATGACCTGCATCTGCTGGCGGTGTTTGCCGGCATCAGCCGCAATAAGCCCAAAGACCGCCTGAGCCCGCTGCTGGAAGCACCGGACGCCGACGATCTGCTTAACTGGCTGCGTCGCCAGCCGCTGATGCAGGTGGATGAAGAGAAAAAGCTGGTGATGGCCCATGCGGGCGTCACTCCACAGTGGGATATCGAAACGGCAAAACAGTGCGCACGCGACGTCGAAGCCGTGCTGTCGAGCGACTCCTACCCCTTCTTTCTTGACGCCATGTACGGCGACATGCCGAATAACTGGTCGCGCGAGCTGAGCGGCCTGGCGCGTCTGCGCTTTATTACTAACGCCTTCACCCGCATGCGCTACTGTTTCCCGAACGGCCAGCTGGATATGTACAGCAAAGAGTCGCCGGAAAACGTGCCCGCCCCGCTGAAGCCCTGGTTTATGCTGCCGGGGCCGATTACCGACGAGTACAGCGTGGCGTTTGGCCACTGGGCTTCGCTGGAAGGGAAAGGTACGCCGGAAAATATCTACGCGCTGGATACCGGCTGCTGCTGGGGTGGCGATCTCACCTGCCTGCGCTGGGAAGACAAAACGTATTTTGTACAGCCGTCGAACCGTAAACTGGCCCCGGGCGAGAGCGAGGCGGTGGCTTCGTAGTTTGGTGCATACCCATTGAAAAATAAAAAACGCCGGCGTTTCACCCGGCGTTTTTTATTTTAGTGGCCCGGCCAGGCAAAGCGCCGCCGGGAAAGGCTCGGTCTTAGCGCCGCTCAAGCACCTCAAAGCAGTAGCTATGAGAATTCTGCTCGTCGGCATCGTGGAACTCGCTGAACACCGACTCCCACTGATCCGGATCGTAATCCGGGAAATGGGTGTCGCCTTCCACTTCCGCATCAATATGCGTCAGGTACAGCTTCTGCGCCTTCGGCAGGAACTGTTCGTATACGCGGCCACCGCCAATCACCATAATCTCTTCCGCGTCACCGCAGGCGGCAATCGCTTCATCAACCGATTTCACCCACTGCACGCGATCGTCTGTACCGGGCTGGCTGCTGATAACAATGTTCTTACGCCCCGGCAGCGGGCGACCGATGGATTCCCAGGTCAGACGGCCCATAACGACAGGTTTGTTTAACGTATTGCGTTTAAACCAAGCCAGATCGGCCGGCAGGTCCCATGGCATGGCGTTTTCCATACCGATGACGCGATCGACCGCAAGCGCAGCAATCAGACTGATCATTGAGTGTATCCCAGATGCGAAAAAAATTGTCGCCACTATACGGAAAGCTTAATCTTTCGTCGACTGGCAGCCAGGTAAAGAATAAGAAAATTTTCAGATTTGCTGGCAAGTCCACGAAGGCAAAGTGGACAGCCAGCATTACACCTACGAAGCCGTTACAGCGTCGGCTTTACTTCCGGCTCATCTTCAGGGTTGCCGCTGTGCTTCCCTTCTTCCGTGCCCTGCCAGCCGTGACGCTGAATGACCGACAAATGGTTGCGATCTTCGTTGATGATTTCAGTCAACATGGCGCTGGTGCGCTTAAACGCCGCCGCCCGCGAGGAGGCATCAATCTCGGCCATCTCCACCATTTCTTCCATCAGCTGAATATTAAAGCGGCGGAACAGATCGGCACGCTCGCGCGCTTCATATGCCCCCAGCCCCAGCGACTCCAGCGCCTGACGCCCGGACTTCAGCGCCGCTTCGAAGGTTTCACGCTCCGGTGCGCTGACGCCGGCCTGACGCAGCTTGATATAGTGCTCAACGTCACGGGCGCGGGCGATAAGGGTCAGGTTCGGGAAATGCTCTTTCACCAGCTCGGTCAGCGCCAGGCTGGCCTGCGGATCGTCAATGGCGTTAATCAGCACCTCAGCTTTTTCCGCCCCGGCGGATTCCAGCAGATCGGCTCGCGTGGCATCGCCATAAAACACCTTCATGTCGAATTTACGCAGCGTGTCGACGTGATCCGGGTCGTGGTCGAGGACCACCATTTTCACACCGCTGGACAGCAGCAGACGCCCGGCAATCTGACCGAAGCGGCCAAAGCCGGCAATAATCACCCGCGGCTGTTCTTCATCAATTTCATCCGCTTCCCGCGCGTCGCCGGTGCTGGCGCGTTTTTCCAGCCGCGTCAGCAGTACCAGCAGCACCGGCGTTACCGCCATCGATAGCGCTACCGCCAGCGTCAGCGCCTTCGCCCAATCAGCATCCAGCACGTTCGCCATCTGCGCCGCACCAAAGACCACGAAGGCAAATTCACTGCCCTGCCCCAGCAGCGCCGCAAACCACAGACGCTGCGAGCGCGGTACCTGGAGTGGTTTGGCAATCAGCCACAGCAGCACCGATTTAATCACCAGGAAGCCCACCAGCAGCGTGATGATACGCAGCGGGTGATGAATGAGGGTGCCAAAATCGATCGACATCCCGACGCCGATAAAGAACAGCCCCAGCAGCAGCCCTTTAAACGGCTCAATATCGCTTTCCAGCGCATGGCGGTACTCAGAGCTCGCCAGCAGCACGCCGGCCAGAAATGCCCCCATCGCCATCGAAAGACCAACTTCTTCCAGCAGCAAACCGAAGCCAAACACCAGGAACAGGGCCACGGCGCTGAACACTTCGCGCAGACCCGAGCGCGCAACAAAGCGCAGCAGCGGGCGCGTCACATAGCGTCCTAACACCACCACCAACACCAACGCACCGGCCACTTTCAGCGCTGAAAACGCAAACGCGCCGAGGGTCGTCGAGCCGCCGCTGCTGGCCAGCAACGGAATCATGGCCACCAGCGGAATGGCCGCAATATCCTGGAACAACAGCACCGCGAACGCACTGCGCCCGACCTGGGTCACCGTCAGATTACGTTCATTCATCGCCTGCATGGCGATAGCGGTCGAAGAGAGCGCCAGCGTCATGCCAATCAGCTCCGCCACCTGCCAGCGCAGGCCGAGGAAAATGCAGAACACGCCAATCAGCGCCCCGCACAGCACCATTTGCAGCAGTCCGCCGCCAAATACCGAGACGCGCAGCTTCCATAGCCGCTGCGGGTCCAGCTCCAGGCCAATGACGAACAGCATCAGCACCACGCCAATTTCGGCGAAATGCAGAATGGCTTCCGCATCGGTCACCAGACGCAGCCCCCACGGGCCGATAATGCAGCCCGCGATCAGGTAACCGAGCACCGAACCCAACCCCAAACGTACGGCAATCGGCACAATCAGCGCCGCCGATCCCAGGTAGATCAGCGCCTGTATGAGCGTATGGCTATCCATTGTTATGCTCCTCCTGCCAGGCCAAAAGCCGTTGTTTATAGTGACGCGCCTTCGCCTGCAGCGTCTCTTCATCGCAGATAAACGTGCAGTGCACGGCAAACGGCGGCAGCCATTTCATGCCGCAGTAAACGGCGGTAGCCTCCAGCGGCTGACCCAGCACGTCAAAGCCCGGATGTGAACCAATTTCGAAGTGGCTTTCGCCACCGCCGGTCGTTACCGCCCACATCATGTCTTTTCCGTGCAGCGCGGTACCGCCGTGCCCGTAGGCCCAGCCGTGCGCCAGCACTTTATCCAGCCACAGCTTGAGCAGCGGCGGCGTGCTGTACCACTGCATCGGATGTTGCAGAATGACCAGATCGGCACGAGACAGCGCCTCCTGTTCAGCGACAACGTCGATATTAAAATCGGGATAGAGGTGATAAAGAGAGCGAATTTCCACACCGTCGAGCGTCCGCACCTGCTCTAGCATCCGCTTATTCGCATGCGAGTGATGCGGATAAGGGTGCGCATAAACAATCAGAATCATAATTAGCCTGTCTTACTGCATTATTTTATTGCTGAGTTTAGACAGTTAATGAGGACACTTACAGGATCTCTTAACACAACCGCATGAAATAGGGGGCGAGCGCCCCCTTGAAGAGATTAGCGACACATCGTGCGCCGCAATAAGCGTTATACGTTGGCCCCGCGCGGCACCGCGCCGCGAGGCCACGAATAACGTTTAGTTATCCAGCTCGTTCATCGACTGAACCTGGTCACGGTTGATCTGTTCAGTCTTTCCGCTTTCGGCATTTTTGTACGACACCAGGCCAGTGTCCTCATCTACCTGCGGTTTACCATCGGTTACGATAGTCTTGCCATCGGTGGTTTTCAGCGCCTGGTTGGATGAACACCCGGCAACGGTAAAGAGTGCGCCGGCGGTCAGAATTGCTACGGTCATTCGCTTATAGTTCATCATGTTTCCCTCCTGCTTTGCAGCCAAAATTGGTTATCATTCTAACTATTTTAGGTTAGCGGTCAGAACCCGGAAGCGAAACCAGAAAGCTCCGAAGCATTACCGGCACCCTTTCACCGCCGTTTTGTGTGAGGCAGATTGTCCGCAGCGTGGGGTTTCTATGGTACAAAGTACCGCTATTTATTTTCAGGGGCCAACCATGTCCGTTTCGATCGACATCATTTCCTGTATTACCGACCGTTTTGTTGAGCTGACCGCCACCGAAAAACGCATCGCGCAGTTCATTCTTGATGACGTGCAGGCCGCCACCACGCTGCCCATTGCTGAAATGGCGCGACAGACCGAAACCAGCCAGGCCTCCATCACCCGCTTTGCCCGGGCGATTGGCTGCAAAGACGTGCGCGAGCTGAAGGTCAAGCTTGCCCAGTCGCTGGCGGTGGGGCAGCGTTTTATTCTCGACGTGCCCGATCTGGAGGGTGTTCAGGGGATCTATGAAACGATCATTAACGTGCTGGAGATCAACCGCCGAGCGCTTAATCCCGAGACGTTAAAACGCGCCGTCGAATGGTTAAGCGGTGCCCGACAGATCCTCGCGATCGGCATGGGTGGCGGTTCGACCATCTGCGCGCAGGAGGTACAGTTCCGCCTGTTCCGTCTGGGTCTACCGGTGGTAAGCCAGAGCGACGGGCTGCTGGTGAGGATGATGTGCTCAGCGGTGTCGCCAAACGATGTGGTGCTGGCGTTGTCGCTCGGCGGCTATACGCAGGAAGTGGTGGAGAGCGCGGCGATTGCGCGTCAGTACGGTGCGAAGGTGATTGCCATTACCCCGGAAGCCACACCGCTTGCCGAGAACGCCGATTTGGTCCTGCCGCTGATCGTGCGGGAGAACGACTACATCTTTAAGCCCAGCACCTCGCGCTACGCGATGCTGGCGATGGTTGACGTGCTGGCGACGGAATTGGCGGTGGTGAATAAGGCAGAGACGAAAAACCGTCTGCGGCGGATTAAGCTGGCGCTGGATAGCCATCGGGGCGGAGCTGACCGACAGCCGTTGGGGGATTAGCGCGGGTTTTTTCCCCTCACCCTAACCCTCTCCCCGGAGGGGCGAGGGGACCGAATGTGCGGTCTTTCCCCCTCTCCCTTCCAGGGAGAGGGCCGGGGTGAGGGTACAACCCGCACCACCCCACAAGTTACTTCACCCGTTCCGCGTTGTAACAGGTCAAATCCACCTCAACCTTACAATCCACCACCAAATCCGCCACGCAGCACACGCGTGCCGGTGGGTGATCGGCAAAGAACTCACGGAATACCTTGTTAAAGGACTGGAAGTAACGCGCGTCGGTCAGATACACCTTCACATGCACCACGTCTGCCAGGCTGTATCCCGCGTCCTGCATAATATCCACGCAATTCTGAATCGCCAACCGCGACTGCTCGACAATGCCGCCCTCCACCACTTCACCATCCTTCATCGGCGTTTGCCCGGACACATACAGCCAGCCTCCGGCCTCAACGGCCTTGGCAAACGGCAGAGACTGCCCGCCGGTGCCGGTGCTGCCGCCGACGCCATAACGTTTAATGCTCATTATTGCTGCTCCTTAATTTTTCCGGCTGACCGGCGTAAGAATCGCCCGGCGCGACCGATAATGTTGTGATTCTGCCCATAGCTCATCACCCCGTTGACCATCACCGCATCGATACCGGCGGCGGGCTGCTGTGGGTCGCTGAAGCTTGCGACATCGCGGATAGTTTCTGGGTCAAAAAGCACCAGATCGGCAAAATAGCCGCGCTTGATGAGCCCGCGGTCGGTGAGCTGAAAACGCGCCGCCGACAGGCCGGTCATCTTGTGCACCGCGACGGTAAGCGGGAACAGTTTTTCATCGCGGCTGTAGTGTCCCAGCACGCGTGGGAACGCACCCCACAGGCGAGGATGCGGCATCGGGTCATTCGGTAAGCCGTCCGAACCCACCATGGTCAATGGATAGCGCAGCACCCGCTGCACGTCCTGCTCGTCCATGTTGTAGTAAATCGCGCCAGCAGGCATCAGCCGCTTGCCCGCCTCTTCCAGCGTAAGCGACCAGCTTTGCGCAATCTGCTTTAAGGTCTGCCCGGCCATCTCCGGGTGCGGCGTCGACCAGGTGATAACGATGTCAAAATCGGCGGTAATCTGCTTCATATCCAGCGTCGATGAACTGGCGGAATACGGATAGCAGTCGCAGGAAACGTCCTGCTGCTGACGGACGTTATCGAACAGCGCCAGGGTTTCCATGGTGCGCCCCCAGTTATTCGCCCCCGCGCATTTGTGGTGCGAGACCACCACCGGCACCTTACCGTGGCGGCCAATCCGGAACGCTTCATCAAGCGCGTCGAGAATGGGCTCAAACTCCGAGCGAAGATGGGTGGTATAAATCCCATTTTCCGCCGCCAGCTCTTCCGCCAGCGCCATCACCTCTTCGGTCGTCGACTGGAAGGCTGTGGCATAGGCTAGCCCGGTGCTGAGCCCTAAAGCGCCCTCCTGTAATGCCAACCGTAGCTGCCTGCGCATAGCTTGAATTTCTTGATGGTTAGCCGGACGAAACAGCGAGTCCATCTGGTTATTACGCAGCGCTGTATGACCGACCAGCGTGCCAACGTTCACCGCCGGACGCGCCTGCATAACCGCGTCGGCGTAAGCGTTAACCGTCGGGTAGATAAACTGTTCCGCATTGCCCAATAGGTTCATCGGATCCGGTACGTCACCTGCGATCGTCGCGCTCGCGGCGCTGATCCCGCAGTTACCGACGATCACCGTAGTCACGCCCTGGCTGATTTTGGGCAGGTACTCCGGCATGCGGATAACGTTAATGTCGTCGTGGGTGTGAACATCGATAAACCCTGGTGCCAGCACGCGCCCCGTGCCGTCAATCTCATGCTGCGCCTGCCCGTCGATAGCGGGCGCGATCTCCACAATGCGATCGCCCTTGATGGCCACATCACCGCGATACTGCGGGCCGCCGCTACCGTCGATAACCGTGACGTTCCTGAACAGATAATCGAACTGCATTTCTTCTCTACCCCTGTCGTTCCCTGCCTTGAATTTGACCATTTACAAGCGCTGAAAACAGTGAAAGACTACGCAAAATATGCATTAATTAATGATACTTTTATTCATAAGAATCAATGAAAATAATAAAAACCATTTATTTACAACAAGATGAACAATCAAATATTCATGATATAAACTAAAAACCTGAAGGATTTATGTTATGAAATACCATAAAAGCCTCATCGTACCCCACAAATCCGCAACGCTTTTTACCCCAACAAACATCCTCAATGAAGACGTTTGCCTGCCCGCCGCGGTCATTAAAAAAACGGCGCTAACCAACAATATTCAGTGGATGCAGCACTACGCCGATACGCGCGGCGTCTCACTCGCCCCGCACGGTAAAACCACCATGACACCGTGGATCTTTTCACAGCAGCAACAAGCAGGGGCCTGGGCCATTGGCGTGGGCAGCGCCTGGCAGGCAAGCATTGCTGCGGCAAGCGGGATCCAACGCGTGCTGATGGTGAACCAGCTCGTCGGCAAGGCCAATATGGCGCTGATCGCTAGACTCAAGACGGAATACCCGGCGGTAGATTACCTGTGCTGCGTCGATAGCATCGATAACGCCCGTGCGCTCTCGGCGTTCTTCGCCGCACAAAACCAGACGCTGGATATTCTGCTGGAACTGGGCGTGCCGGGCGGCCGCTGTGGGTGTCGAACCGCAGAACAGGCGCTCACACTTGCCGAGCAGGTTGCCACTTTACCGGCGCTGCGTCTGCGCGGCCTTGAGCTGTATGAAGGCGTACTGCACGGCGATAACCCACAGCCGAAGGTGGAAGCGCTGCTGCGCGATGCCGCCGCGCTGGCCTGCCAGCTTGAGCGTTATGTAACGGGCGAGTTTATCCTCACTGGCGCGGGCTCCGTTTGGTATGACGTGGTGTGTAACGTCTGGCTTGCCGAGCCGAAACCGGCCAACTGCCGGGTGCTGATCCGCCCTGGCTGCTATATCACCCACGATGCGGGGATCTATCTGGAAGCGCAGAACGCGATCGTCGCGCGCGACCAGACGGCCTGCGACCTCGGCGGCGATCTGGTTTCTGCGCTGGAACTGGTGGCAATGGTGCAGTCGGCGCCGGAAAGCGGCCGGGCGATCGTCAATTTCGGCAAGCGCGACAGCGCGTTTGATGCCGGGTTACCGCAGCCGGTTGCCCATTATCGCGCGGGGAAATCAGTCGCATTGGCGGCGAACAGCATGGAAACCACCGGCATTATGGACCAGCACGCCATGCTGAAGCTGGCACCAGACGTTGACGTGAAGGTGGGGGATATTCTGGTGTTCAGCACTTCGCACCCTTGCCTGACGTTTGACAAATGGAAGGCGCTGCTGTTGGTTGATGACGCGTATAACGTGCTGGATACGTTAGAAACGGCATTCTGAGCCGCCCCGGCGTCGCTGCGCTCGACCGGGCTACAGGCCGGGCGCAACGATGCCGAAGTTACATCGAATCACAGATCAAATCGACAATCAGCAGCGACCCGTAACGCGCGTCGTTGAGCGGTAGCGTGACGTTTTGCTGATGGCTGAGCGCGCTCTCCTGCTGGCCAATCACGATGATATCCGCCCCTGCCCAGCGCGCCTGATGTACGGCGGCAATCAGCGCGCTGCCCGGCGGCGTACCGGCAAAGACCACCAGCACCTGCCCAGCGCCAAGCATCGAGGCGGTAATCCCCATTAACGCCGGATCCTGGCAGACGTTGGCCGGATACCCCTGCGTCAGCAGGCGATACTGCAACACGCTGGCGAACGGGTTATCGGCGGTGCTGGCGCTGAAAATATGCACCGCTTTCGCCTGTTTAAGCAGACTTGCCGCCTGCTCAACCGCCGCTGGCGATAGTTCGTGAAGCTGCGCGTTCAGCGAATACTGGATCTGGTTTAGCCGCTCGCGCCACGGCCCCGGCATATCGCCGCTGGCAACCGGGGCGCTGGCCTGCGCCAGCTTCATGCGCAAATCGCGAATATCGTCGCAGCCCGCGGCGCGGGCAAAGCGGGTAATGGTCGCCGGGCTGACCCCTGCCGCCGTCGCCAGTTGGTCGATGGTCGCCGAAGCCGCAAACGCCACGTCGCTGAGGATAGTCTGCGCCACGCGAGACTCCTGCTGGCTGAAGTCCTGTAGCCGTTGGCGGATCAGGCTCAGAATGTCATCGCTGCCGTCGCGACCGATGGAGTGCGAGAAGCGATCGAGGATCTCGCTGCCAATGCCGGCATTTTTCGCCAGCTTTTGCAGCGTACCGGTGTCCACCCACGCCGCGTCGCCGAGCATCGGCGCCGCCGTCGTTTTCAAACGATTCTCCTGCTGCTGATGGCGCACCTGGCCAATAAAGTCATTGAGGTCGGCACAGCCAATACTGCGCGAGAAATGCTGTAACGTCGCGGGACTCACGCCCGCCTTTGCCGCCAGCTCTTCAATACTTGCCTCAGGTATCTGGGCAAAATTATCGAGGAAAAAGCGCGCCAGCCGGGATTCCTGCGCAGGCAGGCCCGATAGCCCATTCACCAGCTGATAAACAATATCCATAACCAGAGAGTCCTAATGTCGGCAAATTCTGCTCGTTAAAAACATCATAATTTATTGAAATTATTTTTCAATTCATTCGATCAACAGACGCCGACGTCTTCGGTATATGAGTAACAAATATTCGTTTTGCTTACCTTGATCACACTTTCTCGCGGATAACATCCCGTAAAGCAATATTTTAACGCCGATCACACTCATGAAAATAATTTTCATACATGCTACGTAAAACGGCTAATGTGTGAAATATGTTTTCAAGTGAGGGAAAATTGTCATGAAAAAGATCATGTTGTGCTGCGCCGCCGGGATGTCCACCAGCATGCTGGTGCAAAAGATGCGCGCCGAAGCCGAAAAACGGGCGCTGGCGGTCGAGATCAACGCTTATCCGGTTGCCGAAATCGAAAGCATGCTGCCGCAGGCCGACGTGGTGCTGCTCGGCCCGCAGGTGCAGTTCGAACTCTCTCGCCTGCGTGAACTGTCTGCGCCATTGGGCAAGCCGGTCGAGGTGATCGACATGATGGATTACGGCACCATGCGCGGCGATCGCGTGCTCGATAAAGCGATCCAACTGATGGCCTGAGGCCTCGGAGAGAACAATGAAAATTACCGTGATTGGCGGGGGCAGCAGCTACACCCCGGAACTGGTTGAAGGATTAATAGCGCGTCATGCTTCCCTGCCAATGGCGGAGCTGGCGCTGGTTGATGTCGAAGCGGGTCGAGAAAAGGTCGAGATTATCGCCGCCCTCTCCCGCCGCATGCTCGACCGCAACGGTCTGGAGTCGGTGAAGGTATCGGTTCACTTCGATGCCGATGAAGCGATTACCGGCTCAAGCTTCGTGCTCACCCAACTGCGCGTAGGCCAGCTACCGGCCCGCGCCGCCGATGAGCGTCTGGGCTTAAGTCACAGGCTGCTGGGCCAGGAAACCACCGGCGTGGGTGGCTTCGCCAAAGCGCTGCGCACGATTCCCGTGATGCTGGATATCGCCAGACGCGTTGAACGCCTGGCGCCGAAGGCATGGATCATCAACTTCACCAATCCGGCGGGCATTGTGACGGAAGCGGTGTCACGCCACAGCAAAGCGAAGATTATCGGCCTGTGCAACGTGCCGGTCACTATGCATCACATGATTGCCGACATGCTGAAGCTGCCTTACGACGACGTCTCGCTGCGCTTTGCCGGCCTGAATCATATGGTTTGGGTGCATCAGGTGCTGGCCGCGGGTCGCGATGCGACCGACGAGGTTATCGAAATGCTATGCGACGGCGAGCAGCTGTCGATGAACAACATCAAGGCCATTCCGTGGCCACCGGAGCTACTGCGTGCGCTGCGCGCCATTCCCTGCCCGTATCACCGCTATTTCTGGCAGACTCGCACCATGCTGGAAGACGAGCTGGCGGATGCCGACAGCAAAGGCACCCGCGCCGAGCAGGTGATGAAGGTCGAAGCGTCGCTGTTCGAACTGTACGCCGACCCGCATCTGGACAAGAAACCAGAGGAGCTGAGCCAGCGCGGCGGTTCGTTCTACTCCGAAGTGGCGGTACAGCTTATTAACGCACTGCACAACAATCTTGGCATTGAGATGGTGGTGAACACCGCCAACAACGGTGCCATTCAAGGACTGCCGGACGACGCGGTGATAGAAACCAACTGCCTGATTGATGCGCTGGGCGCGCAACCGCTGGCCTTTGGCAAACTGCCGCCGCTGATGAACGGCCTGACCCAGCAGGTGAAGGATTTTGAGCGTCTGACCATTGATGCCGCCGTATATGGCGATAAGCAAAAAGCGCTGCTGGCGCTGGTCGCCAACCCGCTGGTCGCCGATGTGAATCTGGCGTCGGCGCTGGTCGATGAAGTACTCACCATCAATAAAGCGTGGCTGCCGCAGTTTAGCCAACAATAAATACAACAATAGCCCGGTCGGCAACGTCTGCGCCGGGCAGGGGGTGTCTGTGAATAAGTCGATAATAGATAAATACGTTTTACCGACCGCGCTCAAAATCGCCGGACAAAAACATGTGCTTTCGGTGCGTGACGGGATCATCCTGAACATGCCGTTTATGCTGATAGGCTCGTTTTTCCTGATCTTCGCCTATCTGCCGGTGCCGGGTTACGGCACGCTGATGACCGAGCTTTTCGGCCCAACGTGGCAGGAAAAAGTGCTCTATCCGGTGAAAGCGACCTACGACATCATGGCGCTGATCTCCAGCTTCGGTATCGCCTACCGCCTGGCAGAGAAGTACCGCACCCTCGATCCGCTGACCGCCGGGGCCGTCTCTCTGGTGGCCTTCGTGATGACCATTCCGCAGCACATCATGTTTACCCCTGCGGGCAGCGACGTGGCGCAGCTGGTGAAAGGCGTGATGCCGATGGGCCAGATTGGCAGCCAGGGGTTGTTCGTGGCTATCCTGATTGCCCTGCTCTCAACGGAAATCTACCGCTTCGTTAACGACCGCAACCTGGTCATCCGTATGCCGGAAGGCGTTCCACCGGCGGTGGCAAAATCCTTCCTCGCGCTGATCCCTGGCTTCTGCGTGCTGGCGGTGGTGCTGGCGCTGCGTCTGCTGGTAGAAGCAACGCCGTTTGGCGATATCAACACTATGATTACCGAGCTGGTCGGTATTCCGATGAGCCACGTCGGCGGCTCGCTGCCGGGGATGATTATTTCAGTGCTGCTGATTGGCATTCTGTGGATGCTCGGCCTGCACGGCGACACCATCGTGCTGGTGTTTATCCGCCCGGTCTGGCTCAGCAACATGTCTGAAAACCTGGAGGCGTTCCAGAACGGCCTGCCAATTCCCCACATTATCACCCAGCAGTTCTACGACCTGTGGATTGCGCCGGGCGGTACCGGGGCGCTGTTAGGGCTGGTTATCTTTATGATCCTGCGCAGCCGCAGCGTGCAGATGAAGCAGCTCGGTAAAATTGCCGCACCGGGCAGCCTGTTTAACATCAGCGAGCCGATGGTATTCGGTATTCCGATTGTGATGAACCCGTACCTGGTGGTGCCGTTTATCCTGACGCCGGTGGTGCTGGTGATTGTCTCCTACGTGGCGATGACCACCGGTTTAGTGGCCAAACCGGCCGGGATTGCGCTGCCGTTCACTACACCTATTGTGGTCAGTGGCTACCTGGCGACCGGCGGACATATCTCCGGTTCGGTGCTGCAAATCGTCAACCTCGGGATTTCGCTGGTGATGTATTACCCGTTCTTCCGCATCTGGGATAACCTGAAATTCCGTGAAGAACAGGCCAGTAAGTCGCAGCAGACCACCGCGGCGACGCCAGCAACGGAACAGTAACCAGGCTACAAAAACAAAAACGCCGGGCATCTGCCCGGCGTTTTATTTTATTGCTCGCACTTATTTTTTAATCTGTGCGTGCATTTCCTGTACGGAAGTGACTTTATCTTTCGCGTCCGCATTCAGCGCCATTGCCGTCGCGAAGCCGCCGTTCAGGGTAGTGTCGTAATGCACCTTGTACTGCAGCGCGCTGCGGCGAATCAGCTTGGAGTCTTCAATCGCCTGACGACCTGCGGTGGTGTTGATGATGTAGGTGTATTCGCCATTCTTGATACGGTCCTGAATGTGCGGACGACCTTCATGCACCTTGTTCACCAGGCGCGGGTTGATACCCGCTTCACCCAGTACAATCGCGGTACCGTGGGTTGCGTCCAGCTCGAAGCCCTGTTTCAGCAGCTTAGCGGCCAGGTCAACCACGCGCTCTTTGTCGCCTTCGCGAACGGAGAGCAGCGCACGGCCCTGTTTCTTCATGGTGGAGTTACTGCCGAGCTGTGCCTTAGCGAACGCTTCCGCGAAGGTACGACCCACGCCCATCACTTCCCCGGTAGAGCGCATTTCTGGCCCTAACAGCGGGTCAACGCCCGGGAATTTGTTGAACGGCAGCACCACTTCTTTCACCGAGTAGTACGGTGGGATGATTTCTTCGGTCACGCCCTGCTGCTTCAGGGTTTTCCCTGCCATCACGCGCGCCGCCACTTTCGCCAGCGGTACGCCGGTCGCTTTGGAGACGAACGGTACGGTACGCGCCGCACGCGGGTTGACTTCAATCAGGTAGACTTCGTTGTCTTTCACCGCGAACTGCACGTTCATCAGGCCGCGAACCTGCAGCTCGAAGGCCAGCTTCCGCACCTGCTCACGCATCACGTTCTGAATTTCCTGGCTCAGCGTGTAGGCTGGCAGGGAACACGCGGAGTCACCGGAGTGAACGCCAGCCTGCTCGATGTGCTCCATGATGCCGCCAATCAGCACCATTTCGCCGTCGCAGATAGCGTCGACGTCGACTTCAATCGCATCGTCCAGGAAGCGGTCCAGCAGCACCGGCGCGTCGTTGGAAACGCTGACGGCGGTCTGGAAGTAGCGCTTAAGGTCAGCTTCGTCGTAGACGATTTCCATCGCACGGCCGCCGAGAACGTAGGACGGACGCACCACCAGCGGGTAGCCAATCTCTTTTGCCTTCTCAACCGCTTGTTCAATCGCGGTCACGGTGGCGTTGGCTGGCTGTTTCAGCTTCAGACGGTCAACCGCATGCTGGAAGCGCTCACGGTCTTCTGCGCGGTCGATAGCATCCGGGCTGGTGCCGATAACCGGTACGCCTGCGGCTTCCAGTTCACGCGCCAGCTTCAGCGGAGTCTGGCCGCCGTACTGTACGATAACGCCCTTCGGCTTCTCGATGCGCACGATTTCCAGCACGTCTTCCAGGGTTACCGGCTCGAAGTACAGGCGGTCGGAAGTGTCATAGTCGGTAGAGACGGTTTCCGGGTTACAGTTGACCATGATGGTCTCGTAACCGTCTTCGCGCAGCGCCAGCGAGGCGTGTACGCAGCAGTAGTCAAATTCGATACCCTGACCAATACGGTTCGGGCCGCCGCCGAGGACCATGATTTTATCGCGGTCAACGGAAGGATTGGACTCGCACTCTTCTTCATAGGTGGAGTACATGTAAGCGGTGTCGGTAGCGAATTCCGCCGCACAGGTGTCCACACGCTTGTAGACCGGGTGCAGGTTGTACTGGTCACGCAGCTTGCGGATTTCCGCTTCGCGTACGCCCGCCAGTTTTGCCAGACGCGCATCGGCAAAGCCTTTGCGTTTCAGGTGGAACAGGAAGTCAGCGTCGAGGCCGTTGATACCCACTTCCGCCACTTTCTCTTCCAGACGCACCAGCTCTTCAATCTGTACCAGGAACCAGCGGTCGATGTTGGTCAGGTTAAATACGCCATCGACGGAGAGGCCCGCGCGGAAGGCATCGGCGATGTACCAGATACGCTCAGCGCCCGCGTCTTTCAGCTCGCGGCGGATTTTGGTCAGCGCTTCAGGGTCGTCGAGGCTTACTTTCGGGTCGAAGCCGGTCGCGCCCACTTCCAGACCGCGCAGCGCTTTCTGCAGGGATTCCTGCTGCGTGCGGCCAATCGCCATCACTTCACCGACAGATTTCATCTGCGTGGTCAGACGGTCGTTAGCGCCAACGAATTTCTCGAAGTTGAAGCGTGGAATCTTCGTCACAACGTAGTCGATGGACGGCTCGAAGGAAGCCGGGGTACGGCCGCCGGTGATGTCGTTCATCAGTTCATCGAGGGTGTAACCCACTGCCAGCTTGGCAGCCACTTTAGCAATCGGGAAGCCGGTCGCTTTCGAGGCCAGCGCCGAGGAGCGGGATACGCGCGGGTTCATTTCGATAACAATCAGGCGACCGTCTTTCGGGTTCACCGAGAACTGCACGTTAGAACCGCCGGTTTCTACGCCGATTTCACGCAGTACCGCCATCGAGGCGTTACGCATGATTTGGTATTCTTTGTCGGTCAGGGTCTGCGCTGGCGCCACGGTGATGGAGTCACCGGTGTGGATGCCCATCGCATCGAAGTTTTCGATAGAGCAGACGATGATGCAGTTGTCGTTTTTATCACGCACCACTTCCATCTCGTACTCTTTCCAGCCGATCAGCGATTCATCAATCAGCAGCTCGTTGGTTGGCGAGAGATCCAGACCGCGTTCACAGATTTCTTCGAACTCTTCGCGGTTGTAGGCGATACCGCCACCGGTGCCGCCCATGGTGAAGCTTGGGCGGATGATGCATGGGAAGCCGACGTCAGCGGCAACCGCCAGCGCCTCTTCCATGGTGTGCGCGATACCGGAACGCGCGGTGTCGAGGCCGATTTTCTTCATCGCGACGTCGAAACGGCGACGGTCTTCTGCTTTATCAATCGCATCAGCGGTAGCACCAATCATGGTCACGCCGAACTCTTCCAGCACGCCCTGACGCTCCAGCTCCAGCGCACAGTTCAGCGCGGTCTGGCCGCCCATGGTCGGCAGCACCGCATCCGGGCGCTCTTTTTCGATGATTTTACGCACCACTTCCCAGTGAATCGGCTCGATGTAGGTGGCATCGGCCATTTCCGGGTCGGTCATGATGGTGGCCGGGTTGGAGTTCACCAGAATGACGCGGTAGCCCTCTTCGCGCAGCGCTTTACACGCCTGGGCACCGGAGTAGTCAAACTCACACGCCTGACCGATAACAATCGGGCCCGCGCCCAGAATCAGGATACTTTTTATGTCTGTACGTTTTGGCATGGCTCTTATTACTCCTGATTATTTCGCGGACTGACGGTATTGCTCAATAAGCTCGATAAAGTGGTCGAACAGCGGTGCCGCATCGTGCGGGCCTGGGCTCGCCTCTGGGTGGCCCTGGAAGCTGAACGCCGGTTTATCGGTACGGTGAATCCCTTGCAGGGTACCGTCGAACAGAGATTTGTGGGTCACGCGCAGGTTGGCTGGCAACGAGTCTTCATCAACCGCAAAGCCGTGGTTCTGCGCGGTGATCATCACCACGTTCTTGTCCATGTCTTTCACCGGGTGGTTACCACCGTGGTGACCAAACTTCATTTTGATGGTCTTCGCACCGCTCGCCAGCGCCAGCAGCTGATGGCCGAGGCAGATGCCAAACACCGGAACGTTGGTCTGGAGGAATTTTTCAATCGCGTCGATGGCGTAGTCGCACGGTGCCGGGTCGCCAGGGCCGTTAGACAGGAACACGCCGTCTGGATTCATCGCCAACACTTCTTCAGCGGAGGTTTTCGCCGGCACCACCGTCAGGCGGCAGCCGCGGTCAACCAGCATACGCAGGATGTTGCGCTTCGCGCCAAAATCGTAGGCAACGACGTGGAACGGCAGCTCTTCTTCGGACTTGGCTTCCGGCAGGTCACCCGCCAGCGTCCAGCTACCCTGCGTCCAGCTGTAGGATTCAGCCGTGGTCACTTCTTTTGCCAGGTCCATACCGTTGAGGCCCGGGAACGCTTTGGCGTTTTCCAGCGCCAGCGCGGCATCGAGGTGGTCACCCGCGATGATGCAGCCGTTCTGAGCGCCCTTCTCGCGCAGCAGTCGCGTCAGCTTACGCGTATCGATATCGGCAATCGCCACGATGTTATGGCGTTTGAGGTAAGAAGAGAGGTCTTCGGTGTTGCGATAGTTGCTGGCAATCAGCGGCAGGTCGCGAATAACCAGACCCTGAGCGTGAACCTGAGAGGACTCTTCATCGGCGGCGTTGGTGCCGACATTACCGATATGGGGATAAGTAAGGGTGACGATTTGGCGAGAATAGGAAGGATCAGTGAGGATTTCTTGATAACCGGTCATTGAAGTATTGAAAACGACTTCCCCAACCGCCGAACCCGTTGCCCCTATGGCCCGACCGTAAAACTGGGTTCCGTCTTCCAGAACCAATAGCGCTGACTTAATCAAAACACCCTCCAGAGAATATTTACTCGCTTTATTTGCATATTAATTCATAACAATGGCACAAATCAATGCAAATCTGCTTACCGATGAATTTCTGGCAAACGGCGGCATTCTAGTGACAGCCTCGGCAAATGTCTACCTTAAAGGACAATTTTTATTATTATTTTGCGCCACTGGATAACTAAGCCGCCTCCAGGCATCAAAATGATCAACTAACTAAGAGGAGAAAACGCTTGCGGAGCAGGAAGATTGTTAAATCATGAAGAAGAGCGCAAAAAAGTAGACCAGATGGTCAAAATTTACATTTAACCAACACATTTATGATAGATAACCTATAAAAACAGGTATCTCAATGTAAAATCATAAAATTAAAGATAAAATAAAGGGCAATAAAATATTGCCCTGTGTAATCAAGCAATTATGACTACAATAACCACATCACGATGGGTAATAAATACTTATAGTTCATTCAAATTCAACACATCACGCATATCAAAAAGACCATTTTTCTTTGATTTAAGCCAAAGAGCCGATCTTACCGCACCGTTAGCAAACGTCATGCGGCTGGAAGCCTTATGCGTAATCTCCACGCGTTCACCAATATCGGCGAACATCGCGGTATGTTCACCGACAATGTCACCCGCACGGACGGTAGCAAAACCAATCGTGCCCGGTACGCGTTCTCCGGTATAACCTTCACGCGAGTAGACCGCGCAGTCTTTCAGATCTTTATCCAGCGCCCCGGCGATCGCTTCACCCATCGCCAGTGCCGTACCTGATGGCGCATCCACTTTGTGGCGGTGGTGCGCTTCAATAATTTCGATATCGGTATAGTCGCCCATCACCTTCGCCGCTTTCTCCAGCAGCTTCAGCATCACGTTGACGCCAACGCTGAAGTTAGCGGCAAATACGATAGCAATGTCCTGAGAGGCATCACGAATGGCCTGTTTACCGGCATCATCAAACCCGGTGGTGCCAATCACCATCCCCTTCCCATGCTGGCGGCAGAAAGCCAGATGCGTCAACGTGCCTTCCGGACGGGTAAAGTCGATAAACACGTCAAAATCATCTTTTACCGCTTCCAGGCTGCTCTGAACGGTGACGCCTGCTTTCCCTGCCCCCGCCAGTTCACCGGCATCGCTGCCCAGTAAGCTGGAGCCTTCACGCTCCAGCGCCGCACCCAGTTGTACCCCTTCCATCGCCATCGCGGCCTGGATTAACTGCCGTCCCATGCGGCCACCGGCGCCGGCAATGGCGACGCGGATTTGTGCATCATGCATAGCTATTCTCTTTTGTTAAAATTGCGTAAATCGTTTTCAGAGTAACCAGCGCACAACAGGGTCGCCAGCCGAAAACGCCGATAATTAGAATTTAATGATAAACAGAGAGGAATATCAGTAAAAGACATGATTCATCCCACAGGATGAATCATTGCCGCGATGCAGGAAAGAAGTCAAACGCACTCAGAATGATGCGTAAGCCTGGGGAAATGACGCCAAAGCCATCGTAAACCAATCGATTAGCGTGATTACTTTTCAGGGCAGTAACGTGTAGTGAACGAGCATCTGCCCTTTTTTCATTTTCACATCGCTAATCTTTACCTCACCAATATCGGATAGCCGCGCAACGTGCGTCCCTCCGCAAGGATAGGCGGGAAGATCGCCAAAACCGACCCGGCGTAATTCTCCCTCTACGCTGACCTTGCGCGGGAGATCGGCCAACTGCCATGCGCTGATTATCGCCAGCAGCGCCTGGGCCTCAGGCAGCGCGCTTTGTGCCGCAGGCACAAACGTGATCCGTCCTTCACCAGGCCAGTGGTGTGCCTTCACCGGCTGCCAGCCGCAGCGCTCTCCGGCCAGGCCAATCAGATGTCCGGCGGAGTGCAGTCGCGCGTGCTGCTGGCGGACGGAGGCATCCACACGAAGAGTGACCGGCCCCAGCGGCAACGGCTGCGATACGATATGCGCCACGCTGTCGCCGCGTGCGACAACGCCTTCCACCGGCGTCTCATCAATCCAGCCTGCGTCCGCTGGCTGCCCGCCGCCCTGCGGATGGAACAGCGTACGGTCCAGCTCGACGGCGTAGCGGCCGTCGGCTTCTGGCATGCAGCGCAGCACGCATGCCGGCGCTTGAGTATCATCGCGGGTGTAATAAAGTCGTTCGGTCATGGTTGTTCTCCTCTTGATGAGCAGAGTATATTCACTTTACCAACGGTGATAATCCCGCTCTCATTCAATGCATCTTTGCCTGGTATGCACAAATGAATCCAAACCTGCTTCCCGATCTGGCCACCTTCGTGCTGATCGTTGACCACGGTAGCTTCTCTGCTGCCGCCAAAACGTCGGGCGCGACGCCTTCGGCTATTAGCCGCAGCGTTACCCGTCTTGAACGCGCGCTCGGCAGCAAACTGCTACACCGCACCACCCGCAAACTGGCGCTGAGTGAAACAGGAAAAATGGTGTATGAGCACGCACAGGAGATGCTGAACGCCGCACAATTGGCACTCGACTCCGGCAGCAGCCAGCAGCAGATCGCGCAGGGGAAACTCACGCTCAGCGTGCCCAAAGCGGTGGGGCGTTTTGTTATCCATCCGCTTATGGCCGAATTTTTTACGCGCTTTCCACAGGTGGACGTTTGTCTGCGGCTGGAAGACCGGTATATGGATTTGATTGACGATGGCGTCGACCTGGCGCTACGCATCAGCCAGTCGCCCTCTCCCGGCCTGTACGGCCGCCCGCTAATGCCGGTCAGCCACGTTATTTGCGCCACTCCGGAGTATCTGCGCCAGCACGGCATGCCGGAACACCCGCAGGCGCTGCGCGACCATTGCTGCATCAGCCTTGGCGAGACGCCCGCTGATTCACGCTGGAAGTTTCGGCGCGGCGAAACCATGGAGACGATTCAGACCCACGGGCGCTATGCCGCTAACCATACCGGCGTGCGGCTGGATGCGGTAAAGCATCATCTTGGTATCGGCAGCCTGCCGCTGTTCACCGCCCGCGAAGCGCTCGCCAGCGGAGAGATTGTGCAGGTTCTGCCGGATTGGGAATTTATCAGCGACTACAGCGGCGAGCTGTGGCTACTGTGGACGCGCAATAAGCATATGCCCGCCAGAATGCGGGCCATGATTGATTATCTGAGTGAAAAACTGCCGCAGTATGGCGAGTGATTACGGCGCACGGGCAAAAACTTCAGCCACCCACTGACGGAACCCCTCCACGTCCAGCGCCAGCGCCACCTGCGCGTTGGCCGGCTGTCCCAATCGCCCTTCGATATCCACCACCGTCGTGCCCGCCGTGTATTGCCCCTGAGTTTCTACCGCCACAAAGCAGCTTTGCAGCGTAAACAGTTCGGGGCGCACCAGCCAGGCAATCGCGCACAGGTCGTGCATGCGCAGGCCGCTCTGCATGCTGCCGCTGCGGTAGTGGCTGAACAGCGCGTGAAGCATGGCGCCGGTTTTATTCAGCGCGGGCAGAGAGGCGAGATATTCCGGCGAAAGCAGCGCCTGGTTGGTGACGTCCAGCCCGCACATCACAATCTCCAGGCCGCTGCGGAACACCAGCGCCGCGGCTTCCGGGTCAATGGCAATATTAAACTCGGCGTTGGGGGTAAAGTTACCGCGCCCGGCGGAACCGCCCATGATCACCAGTCGACGAATATTGAAGCGGCATTCCGGATACTGCGTCAGCAGTAGCGCAATATTGGTCAGCGGGCCAATCGCCACCAGCGTCACCGGCTGCGGCGCGTGCATCAGCGCATCGCGAATGGCCTGAAACGCCGGTTTTGCCAACGGCTGACGGTTATGCTCGACAAAGTCATAGCCCTCCATGCCGGATTCGCCGTGCACCGATGCAGCGTCGCGCAGCGGGCGAACCAACGGGGCAGCCGCCCCCTGCGCCAACGGAACGTCGGCACCCCAGAAGTGCAGGAGTTGCAGACCGTTACGAGTGGTTTTTTCGACCGAAACGTTGCCGGCTACGGTGGTCATTAACTGGAGATCCAGCTCGGGGGCAAAAAGCGCAGCGGCAATCGCTGCGGCGTCGTCGATACCGGGATCGGTATCCAGGAAAATAGGCAGGCGCATGATTTCTCCCTAAAAAAATGCCAGACGTTAAGCCTGGCATTTTTTCATATCTGCGGGAGGATTAATTTATTCGACTTCACGAACATCCACACGCAGCTCACGCGGCACTTCGAAAACAATGTTTTCTTCACGCCCTTCAAGGGTGATGGCTTCGCCGCCGCCCAGCCCTTGCAGGCGGGCAATCACGTTCTGCACCAGAATATCCGGCGCAGAAGCCCCGGCGGTAACGCCCACGCAGGCCACATCTTTCACCCACGCTTCCTGAATATCTGCGGCGTCATCAATCAGATAGGCGGCTTTGCCCATCCGCTGCGCCAGTTCAGCCAGACGGTTGGAGTTCGACGAGTTTTTCGACCCTACGACCAGCACGACGTCGGCCTGCTGAGCGAGCGATCGCACGGCCTCCTGACGGTTAGTGGTGGCGTAGCAAATGTCGTCTTTACGCGGGCCAACGATTTTCGGGAAACGGACACGCAGCGCGTCAATAACGTCGGAGGTATCGTCCACCGACAGCGTAGTCTGGGTCATGAACGACAGCTTGCTTTCGTCTTTCACCGTCAGCTTCAGTACATCTTCCGGCGACTCAACGAGGTACATGCCCCCTTTCGGGTTGCTGTACTGGCCCATGGTGCCTTCGACTTCCGGGTGACCGGCGTGACCGATAAGAATCGACTCTTCGCCGCGACGGCTGGCGCGCGCCACTTCCATATGTACTTTGGTGACCAGCGGACAGGTCGCGTCAAAGACCGTCAGGTCGCGACTTTTCGCTTCGTTACGCACGGCCTGAGAAACGCCGTGGGCAGAGAAAATCAGGATCGCGCCGTCCGGCACTTCGCTAATCTGCTCGATAAAGATAGCGCCGCGCGCGCGCAGGCTGTCCACCACGTAGCGGTTATGCACCACTTCATGGCGAACATAGATTGGCGCGCCATAGATGGCGAGCGCATTTTCAACAATGCTGATAGCGCGGTCAACGCCTGCACAAAAGCCGCGTGGGTTGGCCAACAGGATCTGCATGTTACGCCTCCAGTACCGGATCGACTTCCAGTACTTCAATATCAAAATGAACGGTATAGCCCGCCAGCGGGTGGTTGAAATCAACCGTGATGGAGTCACCGTTAATCTCGCGGATCACGCCTGGCATCTCGCTGCCGTCCATTGCGGTGAACAGCATGATAGCGCCGATTTCCGGTTCGCCCGCATCCATAAATTCGCGGCGGGAGAAATACTGGATAAGATCTGGCGTAGAGATACCAAACGCCGCATCCGGCTCCAGAGAGAAGGATTTTTTATCCCCGGCCTTCAGGCCGAGAAGATGCTGCTCCAGCCCTTCAGACAGGGAGGCATCGCCCAGACGAAACAGCGCCGGTTTGCCGTTGTTACGGGTCGACTCAGCGGTAGAGCCATCGTCCAGTTTCAGCGTGAAGTGCACCAGCACTGCGCTATTGCTTTGAATCGAATCAGACATGCAGGGACAGCCTTTTATCTTACGACATTGGAATGACGATTATTGTTATACGTTCAGCGCCGCCTGCGTGCCCGGTGGCGCTACGCTTACCGGGCCTACACAAAACGGTAGGCCGGATAAGCGCGGCGCCATCCGGCACCAGGCTACGCCTGTTTTTTCGGCAGGAAACCTTCCAGCACGATCAGCGCAGCACCGATACAGATTGCGGTATCGGCCAGGTTGAAGGTGGCAAAGTGCCAGTCGCCGACGTAGAAATCGATCATGTCGACAACGAAACCGTGCCACAAACGGTCGAACAGGTTACCCAGCGCGCCGCCAATAATCAGCGCGTAGGCAATGTTGTTCAGCTTTTGCGTGGCCTTAGAGCGATACATCAGCACCGCCAGCGCGACGCAGATACCGATAGCGATACCCGCAAAGAACCAGCGCTGCCAGCCGCCGCTGTCGGCCAGGAAGCTGAACGCGGCGCCATAGTTACGCGCATAATGCAGATTAAGCGACGGGAACAGCGACACCGTATCCCCCAGAGCAAAATTCTGGAGGATCAGGTATTTGCTGCCCAGATCGATAATCAGCACGGCGACAACCAGCCACAGCCAGCGTAACCCTGTTGAACAAATCGATTTACTCATCAGGCAAACTTACGTTTTTCGCCGTCACCGGCCACGTTGCTCACACAGCGTCCGCAAATTTCTGCGTGTTCCGCCACCTTACCGACGTCCTGAGTGTAGTGCCAGCAACGCGGGCACTTCTCACCTTCGGCTTTATTCAGCGCCACTTTCAGCCCTTTCAGCAGTTCGCTCTGCTGGGCATCTGCGGTTGCCGCTTCATAATCCGCAACGGTCGCCCCGGAGGTCAACAGGACAAATCGCAATTCGTCGCCGAGCGCGTTCAGCTTAGCCGCCAGTTCCGGCTGGGCGTACAGGGTCACTGCCGCTTCCAGAGAACCACCGACTTTCTTATCAGCACGCGCCTGCTCGATGACCTTGTTCACTTCGCCACGAACCTGCAGCAGTTCTTCCCAGAACGCATCGTTCATCGCTTCGCTGTCGGCCAGGCCAAACAGACCTTCATACCACTCGCCGGTGAAGACGTACTTCTCGCGGTTACCCGGCAGGTAGCCCCAGATTTCATCAGCGGTGAAGGACATGATAGGCGCCATCCAGCGAACCAGCGCTTCTGCGATATGGTACAGCGCAGTCTGGCAGCTACGACGCGCCACGCTGTCCGCTTTCGCGGTGTACTGGCGGTCTTTGATGATGTCGAGGTAGAACGAGCCCATTTCGACGGAGCAGAAGCGCATCAGGCGCTGTACCACTTCGTGGAAGTCATAGGATTCGTAGGCTTTCATGATGTCAGCCTGCGCTTCCTGTGCGCAACCTACGGCCCAACGATCCAGCACCACCATATCTTCCGGTTTCACCATGTCTTTCAGCGGATCGAAACCGTTCAGGTTCGCCAGCAGGAAGCGCGCGGTGTTACGGATACGACGATAGCTGTCGGCAGCACGTTTCAGAATTTCATCCGATACCGCCATTTCGCCGGTGTAGTCGGTTGATGCCACCCACAGACGCAGGATATCCGCGCCCAGTTTGTTCATCACGTCCTGCGGAGAAACGGTGTTACCGATAGATTTAGACATCTTACGGCCCTGACCATCGACGGTGAAGCCGTGGGTCAGTACCTGGCGATACGGCGCTTTGCCTTTCATGGCAACGCTGATCATCAGGGAGGACATGAACCAGCCACGGTGCTGGTCAGAACCTTCCAGATACATGTCCGCAGAATGACCGCCGAACTCAGGGCGCGCATCCACAACGGAGTAGCTGGTTGAACCGGAGTCGAACCACACGTCCAGGGTATCTGGCACTTTCACGTAGTTGTCTGCGTCGTCGCCGAGGATTTCACGCGGGTCGAGATCCCACCACGCCTGAATACCGTCTTTCTCAACGTACTTGGCTACCGCTTCCATCAGTTCAGTGGTGCGCGGGTGCAGCTCTTCGGTGTCTTTATGCACGAACAGCGCCATTGGCACGCCCCAGGTACGCTGACGGGAGATACACCAGTCAGGGCGGTTTGCGACCATGGATTCGATACGTGCTTTACCCCAGGCCGGGATCCAGCCGCTCAGATCTTCTTTCGCCAGGCCTTCCTGCTCGATGCGGTCGATCTCTTTGAGAGACTGAATACGCAGGCCTTTTTTATCCATGCTGACGAACCACTGCGGGGTCGCACGGAAGATGATCGGTGACTTGTGACGCCAGCAGCATGGGTAGCTGTGCTGCATTTTTTCGACGTGCAGCAGTGCGCCTTTTTCGGCCAGCAGCGCAACGATTTTGTCGTTAGCTTTGAAGACGTTCACGCCGTCCAGCTCTGGGTAGGTGCCCGCCAGGTATGCGCCATCAGGGCCAACCGGGTTAGCGATTTCCAGACCGTATTTCTGGCTGATCACGTAGTCGTCAGGGCCGTGGCCACCGGCGGTATGTACCGCACCGGTACCGGCATCCAGCGTCACGTGGTCGCCCAGAATCGCCGGAACGTCGAAGCCCATGAACGGGTGGGTGAAGCGCAGCAGTTCCAGCTCGGCGCCTTTGACGGTGCCCAGAATGGTGTAGTCGCTCACGCCGATGCGCTTCATTACGCTCTCAACGAGGTCGCTTGCCAGAATCAGCGCCTGGCCGTCTACCTGCACCAGCGCATAGTCGAAATCAGGCGCCAGAGAAATTGCGCGGTTCGCTGGCAAGGTCCACGGCGTGGTGGTCCAGATAACCAGCGAGATTGGGCCGGTCACGTTAGCGGCACCAAATTTCGCTTTTACCGCATCCTGGTCAGCGGCGTGGAACGCCACGTCGATAGACGGGGAGGTTTTGTCGTAATACTCAACTTCCGCTTCCGCCAGCGCAGAACGGCAGTCAACGCACCAGTGCACCGGCTTCGCGCCTTTGTGCAGGTGGCCGTTAGCCACGATTTTGCCCAGCGCACGAATGATGTTGGCTTCGGTTTTGAAGTCCATCGTCAGGTATGGCTTCTGCCAGTCGCCCAGCACGCCCAGACGGATAAAGTCGGTACGCTGACCGTCAACCTGGGTTGCGGCGTATTCGCGGCATTTGGCGCGGAACTCGGCGGCGGTAAATTTCTCGCCCGGCTTGCCAAACTCCTGCTCAACTTTCAGTTCAATAGGCAGGCCGTGGCAGTCCCAACCAGGCACGTACGGAGAGTCATAACCGGAGAGCCCTTTGGACTTCACGATAATGTCTTTCAGAATCTTGTTTACCGAGTGACCAATATGAATGTTGCCGTTCGCATAGGGAGGGCCATCATGCAGAATGAACGTTTTCTTGCCTTTTTTGGCTGCACGAATGATGCCGTACAGGTCATCATCAGTCCAACGCGCCAGCATTCCCGGTTCGCGCTTGGCGAGATCGCCGCGCATCGGGAACCCTGTTTCCGGCAAATTCAGGGTTGATTTATAGTCACTCATCAGATTCTCGGTTCCGTATATTTACGTAGGCATTTAAGCCGGGTTTGAAAGCCCAAAAAACTCGCGGGCCGTTAATTCATCACGCGCAATCTGCGCTTTTAGTTCATCCAGCGAAGCAAATCGCTGTTCATTGCGTATTTTTTTACGCAGCACTACATCTATATGGCGACCGTAAAGGTCCATTACAACGTCGAGCAAATGCACTTCCAGCTGCTGGCGAACGCCAGCAACGGTCGGGCGCGTACCAATGTTCGCCACGCCCGGCAGGGGCTTATCACCGAGCCCCGTCACTTCCACCGCATAAACCCCTTTTACCGGGGAAACCTGACGACGCAGCGGTAAATTCGCCGTCGGGAAACCAATAGTGCGGCCCAGTTCATCGCCATGCACGACGCGCCCGGAGATAATAAACGGGTGCCCCAGCAGGCTTTCGGCCTGTTCAAGGTTATCGTTGGCCAGCGCCTGGCGCACCGCGGTGCTGCTAATGCGCACGCCGCCGTGGCAGAAGGTTTGCGTACTGGTGACGTCAAAACCGAAATCAGCGCCCGCCTTCTGTAATAACAAGAAATCACCCTGACGACCAGCGCCAAAGCGGAAATCATCGCCGACCGCGAGGAACTGAACGCCAAGCCGCTTGACCAGCAGTTCGCTGATAAAGTCCTGCGCGGTCAGCGCGGCAAAGCGGCGGTCAAAGCGCAGACACAGAACGTAGTCCACCCCACTCTCGGCCAGATAGCGCAGCTTCTCACGCAGGCGCGTCAGGCGGGCCGGGGCTTTATCAGCCGCGAAAAGCTCCAGCGGCTGCGGTTCAAAAATCATCACCACCACAGGCAAACCGCGCGATCTGCCCTCGGCACGTAAGCCTTGCAGTAACGCCTGATGCCCACGATGCACACCGTCGAAATTACCAATGGTCAGAACGCACCCGTGTGGGGCCTGACTGAGATTATGTATGCCGCGTATCAGCTTCATGTCTGGCTCAAAAGAGTGAAAATCGTCAGAGTATACCTTGTACAGCAGTCAAGGTTAACCCGCGATTACACCTCATAACGGAAAGAGGGAATGATTTCATCAGCATCCGTTAAAAAGGCAAGAAAATATAGTCGAGCCGCGTGATTTTTGTGCCGGAAAGACTGTATTCGTCTGTCACAAGCTGGTAGAATCCTGCGCCATCAATACGTAATGCAGCGTTGTCAAATTAACGGCGCTTATTTGCACAAATCCATTGACAAAAGAAGGCTAAACGGGCATATTCCTCGGCCTTTGAATTGTCCATATAGAACACATTTGGGAGTTGGCCTTGGCTAATATCAAATCAGCTAAGAAGCGCGCCGTTCAGTCTGAAAAGGCTCGCAAACACAACGCTAGCCGTCGCTCTATGATGCGTACTTTCATCAAGAAAGTATACGCAGCTATCGAAGCTGGCGACAAAGCTACTGCACTGAAAGCATTTAACGAAATGCAACCGATCGTGGACCGTCAGGCTGCTAAAGGTCTGATCCACAAAAACAAAGCTGCACGTCATAAAGCAAACCTGACTGCACAGATCAACAAACTGGCTTAATCGCCTGCTTGTTATCAGCTTTGAAAAAAACCCGCTTAATGCGGGTTTTTTTATGCCTGCTATTCCGTCTGCAGGCAGGATAAAGCAAAGCCGCCATCCGGCATCGTGCACCGAATTGCCTGATGGCGCTTCGCTTATCAGACCTACGCCGGCTCAGCAAACAGCGCCGAATAATCGCGATGGCAAATTCGCTGCACCGCCGGATGCTGAATCATCCTTTCGGCAAAAATTGCGTGATACTCTTCCATGACGTTATCCATGCGGCCAATTTCCACAATGCTGTCGTCCGCATAGAAATCATGGGCATACAGCGTTGGCGCAACAAAGATAGCGTTGTGCGCGGCGCCGAATGCTTTCATCAGCGCGGCATCATCAAACTCGCCGAGGATTTCAACGTTAAGCCCCTGCACGTTAAACCAGTTCAGTAGCTTGCGCCCTAGCATGGAACGACGGCCGGGAATCAGCAGACGTCGCTCCTCAAGGCACGCAGGGAAGGGTTTTTCCGGCGGCGGATTCATACACCAGAAGCTCACGCTACACTCACCAATCTTCACCGAGAACAGCCCCTCCTGCTGCGTGGAATCAATCGGGCAGTCGGAGATAATCATATCCAGCTTGTGCTGGCTGAGCTGCTCCAGCAGCATCTCATGCGTCGATTCAAAGCAGCGCAGGTGAATCTGTTCATCCTCAACCACCGCCGCGTCAAGCACCCCGCTAACCAGCCGTTTCGAAAGCGCATCGGCCACGCCGACGTCGAACAGCAGGTTGGACTCCTTACGGTAGTTCACGATATCCAGCATCTCCTGACTGAGGGTGAACATTTTGTCCGCGTAGCGGAACACCAGCTCACCCAGTTCACTCGGCTCAATACCGCGGCCTTTGCGCTTGAATAACTTCCCCTGCAGACGTTCTTCCAGCGCTTTGATTTGCCCGGTAATGGTCTGCGGCGTAAGGTACAGCGCCTCCGCCGCGCCAACAATGGAGCCTTCCTTGTAGACATGCCAGAAGTAGTAAAGATGGTTGTAGTTAATATGCGACATGCCCTGTGCTCCCCTCTCCTTTGATCATCATTTTTCGCTTACGCCATCACCGGTTTTAAACGGGCGCGCAGCAAGCTGTATCCCACCACAGCCGACAGGACGGAACCTATCAGAATACCAAGCTTGGCCCAGTTAATCAGCGATGGATCGATATTGCCAAACGCCAGGCTGGCGATAAAGATAGACATGGTAAAGCCTATCCCGCACAACAGGCCAACGGCCATAATTTGTGTGAAACTGGCCCCTTCCGGCAGCTTCGCCAACTTCAGCTTAAGTGCCAGCCAGCAGAACAGGCTGATGCCCAGCGGCTTGCCGATAAACAAACCGGCAATAATGCCCAACGGCAGCAGCGAGGTCAGCCCCTCCAGGGTCACGCCCTGCAGCGAGACGCCCGCGTTAGCGAAGGCGAACAGCGGCAGAATCATAAAGGCCACCCACGGATGCAGCACATGCTCAAGCTGTTTCGCCGGCGATTTGCCGCCCTGCTCGCGCAGCGGAATAAAGAAGCCAACAATCACGCCAGCCAGCGTCGCGTGTACGCCGGACTTCAGTACCGCCGTCCACAGCACAACGCCAACCAGAATATAGAGCCCGGTACGGCGTACGCCGCTCAGGTTTAGCACTGCCAGCACCGCAATGGCAGCACCGGCTACGGCGAGCGACAGCAGGGACAGATCGCTGGTGTAGAACAGCGCGATAATCACAATGGCGCCCAGATCGTCGATAATCGCCAGCGCCATCAGGAAGATTTTCAGCGACGCCGGCACGCGGCTCCCCAGCAGGGCCAGGACGCCAAGCGCGAACGCAATATCCGTTGCCGCCGGAATGGCCCATCCGCTGCTTGCCACCGGGTCCTGCGCGTTAAACGCCAGATAGACCAGCGCCGGCACCACCATACCGCCAACGGCAGCAATCACCGGAAAAACCGCCTGACGGCGGGTTGCCAGCGAGCCTTGCATCAGTTCGCGCTTAACCTCCAGGCCAATCAGCAGGAAAAACACGGCCATCAGGGCATCGTTAATCCACAGCAGCATGTTTTTGTCGATGGCTAAGGCGCCAACGCGCAGCTGAACCGGCGTCTCAAGGAAGGCATGATACAGGCCGCTGGTTGCGCCCAGGTTCGCCAGCAGCATGGCCAACGCTGCGGCAATAATCAGGATGATACCCCCTGAGGCATCATTGCTAAAAAAACGCTGAAGATGCTTCACTTTTACTCTCTCTATTGTGTTTTATACATCGATAAAACCATAGTATCGCGTTTAAAGACTCGGAAAAATCAGGTTATTTCTGGATGATAATTCAGTTTAGCCGATGAAATAAAAAAACCCGAAGCGCAATGCCCCGGGTTTTTTATTCAGCCCTCGCCTTACGGCGAAAGATTAACGAGTCAAATCGTCAAAGAACTTTTTCACGCCGTCAAAGAAGCTTTTCGAACGCGGGCTGTTGTTTTCCCCGGTTGGGCCGCCGAAGCTTTCCTGCAGGTCTTTCAGCAGCTGTTTCTGCTTCTCGTTCAGGCCTACCGGCGTTTCAACGACCACGCGGCACAGCAGGTCGCCCTGCGCGCCGCCGCGCACGGACTTCACGCCCTTGCCGCGCATGCGGAACAGTTTGCCGGTCTGCGTTTCGCCCGGAATTTTCAGCTTCACGCGACCATCCAGCGTCGGCACTTCTATCTCGCCGCCCAGCGCAGCCATCGAGAAGTTGATCGGCACTTCGCAGTACAGGTTGTTACCTTCACGCTCAAAGATAGCGTGCTGTTTCACCTGCACCTGAACGTACAGATCGCCTGCCGGTGCGCCATGCTCACCCGCTTCGCCTTCACCGCTCAGACGAATACGATCGCCGGTGTCCACGCCTGCCGGAATCTTCACGGACAGGGTTTTGGTTTTCTCAACGCGACCGTGGCCGTGACATTTATTGCACGGATCTTTAATCAGCGTACCGCGACCCTGACAGTGCGGACAGGTCTGCTGTACGGCGAAGAAGCCCTGACGCATCTGCACCTGGCCTGAACCATGACAGGTTGGACAGGTCTGCGGCTGTGAGCCCGCCTTGGCACCGCTGCCGTGGCAGACGTCACACTCTTCCAGCGTCGGGATGCGGATCTCTTTGGTGACACCGCGCACCGCTTCTTCCAGCGTCAGATCCATGTTGTAGCGCAGATCTGCACCACGGGACGCGCGCTGACGACCGCGACCGCCGCCAAAGATATCGCCGAATACGTCACCAAAGATATCGCTGAAGTCTGCGCCGCCGCCGAAACCGCCGCCACCGCCGCCCATACCGCCCTGTTCAAAGGCCGCATGGCCGTACTGATCGTAGGCCGCACGCTTCTGCGCGTCGGTCAGGATCTCGTACGCTTCTTTGATCTCTTTAAACTTGGCTTCGGCCTCTTTATCACCCTGGTTACGGTCCGGGTGGTACTTCATGGCCAGGCGCTTGTACGCCTTTTTGATTTCACGCTCTTCCGCTGTTTTGGAAACGCCCAAAATCTCGTAATAGTCTTGCTTTGCCATTGGTTTTTTTCAGCCCCTTAACATGCGAGCACGGGCGGAGAGGAAACCTCTTCGCCCGTGCCGATTAATTACCCTGCATCAGGGCGATTATTTTTTGTCTTTCACTTCTTCGAACTCTGCGTCAACAACGTCGTCGTCTTTCGCATTGTTCGCGGAAGCGTCAGCGCCTGCGGCACCCGCCTGCTGCTGTGCGTGCTGCTGCTGAGCGATTTCCATCAGTTTCTGGGAAACCTGCGCCAGCGCCTGCATTTTCGCTTCGATGTCCGCTTTGTCTTCGCCTTTCAGAGACGCTTCCAGCGCGGTCAGCGCAGACTCGATAGCAGTTTTGTCGTCAGCCGGCAGCTGTTCGCCTGCTTCTTCAACCTGCTTACGAGTGCTGTGCAGCAGATGGTCGCCCTGGTTACGGGTCTGAACCAGCTCTTCAAACTTACGGTCAGCTTCGGCGTTAGCTTCGGCGTCACGAACCATTTTCTGAATTTCTTCTTCGTTCAGACCGGAAGAAGCCTTAATGGTGATCTTCTGCTCTTTACCGCTGTTTTTGTCTTTCGCGGAAACGTGCAGGATACCGTCAGCATCGATATCGAAGGTCACTTCGATCTGCGGCATGCCGCGCGGTGCCGGGCTGATACCGTCCAGGTTGAACTGACCCAGTGATTTGTTATCGGATGCACGTTTACGTTCACCCTGAATCACGTGGATAGTTACCGCAGACTGGTTGTCTTCAGCAGTAGAGAACACCTGGCTGTGCTTGGTCGGAATGGTGGTGTTTTTGTTGATGAGCGCAGTCATCACACCGCCCATGGTTTCGATACCCAGAGACAGCGGGGTAACGTCCAGCAGCAGCACGTCTTTAACTTCACCGGTCAGAACGCCGCCCTGAACCGCTGCACCGATAGCAACAGCTTCGTCCGGGTTAACGTCTTTACGCGGTTCTTTACCGAAGAACTCAGCAACTTTCTTCTGCACCATTGGCATACGAGTCTGCCCACCGACCAGGATAACGTCCTGGATATCGGATACGGACAGGCCAGCATCCTGCAGCGCAACTTTCAGCGGCTCGATGGAACGGTTAACCAGGTCTTCTACCAGGCTTTCCAGTTTCGCACGGGTCACTTTGATGTTCATGTGCTTAGGACCGGTCGCGTCTGCGGTGATGTACGGCAGGTTCACGTCGGTCTGCTGAGCGGAAGACAGTTCAATCTTCGCTTTCTCAGCGGCTTCTTTCAGGCGCTGCATCGCCAGCGGGTCATTGCGCAGGTCGATGCCCTGATCTTTCTTAAACTCGTCAACGAGGTAGTTGATCAGGCGGGTATCGAAGTCTTCACCACCCAGGTGGGTATCACCGTTGGTTGCCAGAACTTCAAAGGTTTTTTCGCCATCAACTTCGTCGATTTCGATAACGGAAATATCGAAGGTACCACCACCGAGGTCGTAGACCGCGATAGTACGGTTGCCGACTTCTTTATCCAGACCGTAAGCCAGTGCAGCTGCGGTTGGTTCGTTGATGATACGTTTGACTTCCAGACCTGCGATACGACCGGCGTCTTTAGTTGCCTGACGCTGAGCATCGTTGAAGTATGCAGGTACGGTGATAACCGCTTCAGTTACCGGTTCACCCAGGTAATCTTCAGCCGTTTTCTTCATTTTCTTCAGCACTTCAGCAGAGATCTGCGGCGGTGCAGTACGAGTACCTTTCACATCAAGCCATGCGTCACCATTATCTGCGGCAACAATTTTGTATGGCATGATAGAAACGTCACGCTGAACTTCTTCGTCCTGGAAGCGGCGACCGATCAGGCGTTTAATCGCAAACAGGGTGTTTTGCGGGTTTGTCACTGCCTGACGTTTAGCCGGCTGACCAACCAGAGTTTCACCATCCTGGGTATAGGCAATGATAGAAGGCGTGGTGCGATCGCCTTCGGCGTTCTCCAGCACGCGTGCAGTAGTGCCATCCATAATCGCTACACAAGAGTTGGTAGTACCCAGGTCGATACCAATAATTTTACCCATCTAAACGTCTCCACTAAAAATTCAGTCAACATGTGGTTGTGATTCTGTAATAAGGGCGAAACCTACGGTTTCAACAGCCCTGAATCGTTTTTTTTCAGACTCACTCACTGCGGTTGACTACAAGATGGGGTCGCAACGTCATCCATCAAGGGGCAGCGTTAAAAATTTTTCATTCAGTGCGATTTTATTTCTGCCGCCTTGACTGTACACACTCATCAACAGAACCTTAAAAAACTATTACATTCAGTATATTAAATCCATAAAGCGTTGTGATTCAGCGCTAAAAGTCTCGCTGCTATGGGAGCAAATCCCCCGGCAACATTTCACTCACTGAAATGAGTGCCCTGGTAATAAAAACAATGAAAACCCTTTTAAGCGTCACGATAAGCCCGGCGATCGGCATGATCCAGGCCGCTCCACCATCCCTGCCGTGCAGCATATTGCCCACCAGCGTCGTTTAATTGCCCGCACGGGGAATGAGTTAAAGGGGGAAAATAGTTCATTTTCCCCCGATGAGATCATAGACAGCCCGTTTACTCCTGATTATCATGCCGCGCCCCCCAGCACTGGGGAGATTATTTCACCATTCAATGATGATTTGAGGAATTATGGGCAACACTAAGTTGGCTAACCCGGCACCGCTGGGCCTGATGGGCTTCGGCATGACCACCATTCTGCTTAACCTGCATAACGCCGGTTTCTTCGCCTTTGACGGCATTATTCTCGCTATGGGTATTTTTTACGGCGGTATCGCGCAGATTTTCGCGGGCCTGCTGGAATACAAAAAAGGGAATACTTTCGGTCTGACCGCTTTTACCTCCTACGGCTCTTTCTGGCTGACCCTGGTGGCCATTCTGCTGCTGCCGAAGATGGGGATGAGCGAAGCGCCAAACGCACAGTTCCTCGGCGTGTATCTTGGCCTGTGGGGCGTGTTCACGCTGTTCATGTTCTTCGGCACGCTGAAAGCTGCACGCATGCTGCAGTTCGTGTTCCTCAGCCTGACCGTGCTGTTCGCTCTGCTGGCGGTTGGCAACGTTAACGGCAACGAAGCGATTATCCACGTGGCTGGCTGGGTAGGCCTGATCTGTGGCGCAAGCGCCATTTATCTGGCAATGGGTGAAGTGCTGAACGAACAGTTCGGCCGTACCGTACTGCCGATTGGTGAAAAGCACTAATCCTCGCCTCATCTGAAAAACGCCGGCCTTTCCGGCGTTTTTTTTTGCCTGAAAACTACCGTTCCTGGGATTATCACTTCCACGTTATCTGCGCTATTTTCAATAACTTCTCATGATGAAAAGGATGATTGATGATGCGCCTCACGTCTGTATATCCCCTGCTTCTGGCCTGCGGTGCCTTGCTACCCGCGAGCGCTCATGCGCTACCCACGCCCGAAGTCAGAAGCGTTGATTGGGATAAGGAAAACACCGTGCGCGTAGGGAACAGTATCAATACCGTTTACCACATTACGATGTCAGAGGGCTCGCAAAATAATCTGTGGCTAAACGTCGATTGCCAGACCCGGACAAAAACGCTGCTGTATATGAATCTGCAGACGCTGACGGGGAGTCATATCCGCGCCTACGGCGGTAATTCTTTCGCCCGCTACGTTCCCGGCGTGCCTTTCGAGCCCGACGCCGATAGCTTAATGAACACCGATCCCGCGCTGGATGTCTGTAAGCAAAACGTCGTACAGCCTCGCTGGGTAGGGCTGACCAACGCGGATAAGAACGGCGACCAGCCGTTTATCGATCTCAATAACAGCCATCGTCAGGGCAATCAGCTTAACCTGCGCATCGGTACGGATTACGCCCAGGTGCATCGCGAAAAACAGTATGACGCGCCCTACGACTTTAAAATCAGCCAGATACAGGTGAATTGCGATAACCAACAGGCGCGCATTGCGCGAACATTCTCGCTAAATGCCGCCTTCGTTACCGACAACGCCACCCCGGCGGAGACGGCCTTCACGTCGCTCCCCTCCTCGCTTATCGCACCGGTAGCAAAACTGTGCGCCTTACAGGATCTTAACCAGTTCACCGGCAGCGGCGCGTGGGTTGCCCGACCAAAAAATGAAGCGGATGCCCCATTGGTAATCCCCGATTTTGAACACAACGATCCGAACGCATTAGCCCGCTACCCGCAGCCAGAAGCGGTAAGCAAGAGCGTGATGACGATACTAAAGAATGGCCATGATGTACCGACCTTTACCCGCCTCACTTTTACGCCGGTGTGGCCTGGTGATGCGGACATCAGCGGTAAGACCCGCATCGACAGGCTGCCAGACGGCAGCACGTTAACGCTCGATACGCTGGTGCTTAAAGGCGTGACGTTCTATAGCCAGTACCAGCGATTATTCAATCTCGTCGACCTGAAGCAATGGGATTCGATGCAAAACAGCCCGCTTATCGCCCGAACGCTGGAAACCAACGTTAGCGCAGCGCCTGTGGTAGGCAAGCAGTATCACTGGCACGCGGTGCTGCAAAACGAGGGCAGCCAGGAGAAAAGCAAATCGAAGCGTCAGGATTGTCGTGCAGAGGGCCCGTGGCGCGATGCCGCGATGCTGAATGAGGCTTTCCCTGGCCGCTATATTGAGCTTATCTGCACCGACGACCGGGGCGATGGGAAAGCGATGAGCAGCGATTACGCCTGGCTGGAAGATTTGCGCGTCTTCATTCGTATCGGCTATCAGGAAGCGGGGGAGAAAAAACGGTTTACGTTTAAGGACGTCACCATTATTCATTAAGGCACATGACGCCGGGGTTGGCGTCACGTGCCCCCGCGTTGGCTTACGCCTCGGCCGGGCTACGGCTGGCTGCCTGTCGCTCTTTACGCAGCCAGATACCAAGCCCCAACCCCATCAACGACAGCGCCAGCACGTACCAGGCTGGCGCCATCGGCGATACGCCCATCAGCATGGTGACGGCAATGGGCGTCAGGCCGCCGAAAATGGCATAGGAGACGTTGTAAGAGAAAGAGATGCCGGTAAAGCGTACCTCCGCCGGGAAAGCGCGTACCATCACGTACGGCACCGCCCCTACCACGCCAACGCACAGCCCCACGAGCCCGTACAATAAGAACAGCTGCTCGGGGTGCGTTCCCGCAAGGTGATAGAAAAACCAGCTTGAGCAGGCGAGCAGAATGCTGCCAACGATAAACGTTTTACTGGCACCTATGCGGTCCACAATCAACCCCGCCAGCAGGCAGCCAATACAGAGCATAACCGTTGCGACGCTGTTCGCCTGTAAGGTCAGCGCGGGGGCAAAGCCGTACTGTTTTTGCAGCCACACTGGCGACATCAGAATCACCACTACAATGCCAGCTGAGAGCAGCCAGGTCAGCAGCATCGACACGACCACCGCCGGCTTATGCTTGAGCACCACCGACTTGATGGGCAACTCCTGCGCCAGCGCTTTACGCTGCTGCATTTCGAGAAAAATGGGGGTTTCCTGCAACCAACGGCGCAGGTACATCGCCACCAGGCCAAACGCGCCGCCCAGCAGGAACGGAATACGCCAGCCGCCGTCGTGGATTGCCTGCACGCTCAGTTGGGTATTAATCAGCGTCGCCACCACCGAGCCCAGCAGAATTCCCACCGTCAGCCCTGCCGTCAGCGTCCCGCAGGCAATGCCGATACGACGCGCCGGCACATGCTCGGCCACAAACACCCAGGCCCCCGGTACTTCACCGCCAATCGCTGCGCCCTGTAAAATACGCATGAACAGCAGCAGCAGCGGCGCGGCCAGCCCGGCGCTGGCATAAGTTGGCAGCAGGCCAATCGCTAACGTAGGCACCGCCATCAGCAGGATACTGAGGGTAAACATTTTTTTGCGCCCGACCAGATCGCCGAAGTGCGCCATGATGATGCCACCCAGCGGACGAGCAAGATAGCCTGCAGCGAAGATGCCGAAAGTCTGCACCTGACGCAGCCACTCAGGAATGTCCGCCGGGAAGAAGAGCTCCCCCACCACCGCGGCGAAGAAGACGAAGATGATGAAATCATAAAACTCCAGCGCGCCGCCTAGGGCCGCCAGCGTTAGGGTTTTATAGTCTTGTCGATTCAGAGGTCGGGTGTAATGTGACATAACAAACCATTCGCAAAGTGGAAGTGTTGATCTAAGTTTACGTTTTGTGTAAAGCAAAAATGACTATACCGTAAACCCGATCGCGCTCCAGCAGAATGATAGGTTATGTCAGAAAAGCATCACATTCAGGATAAAGTCTCGCGACGAGCGCTCTTAGGGCGGAAAGCTGCTACGACATCGCGGTTCGTTTCAATATAAGGCCCCTCCAGCAGCTGTACACAATACGGTACACTTGCAAAGATGCCGTTCACCAGCACGTTGCCCTCTGCGTCTTTCACCCCTTCCAGCGTTTCCTGAATCGCTTTCGGCTGGCCCGGCAGGTTAAGAATGAGGGCCTGTTTGCGAATAACGCCTACCTGGCGTGAGAGAATGGCCGTCGGGACAAAGTGCAAACTGACCTGGCGCATCTGCTCGCCAAAGCCCGGCATGACGCGGTCGGCAATCGCCAGCGTCGCATCCGGCGTCACATCGCGCCGCGCCGGCCCCGTACCACCGGTGGTCAGCACCAGATGGCAGCTCATCTCGTCCACCAGCTCACACAGAGTTTGCTCAATAATGGTTTGTTCATCCGGGATCAGGCGAGTTTCCACCTTAAAAGGGGTCGTCAGCGCCGATGCCAGCCACTCTTCCAGTGCCGGAATACCTTTGTCCTGATAAACGCCGCTGGAAGCGCGGTCAGAGATAGAAACTAAGCCAATGCGTAAAGTGTTCATGATTATTCCGTTAAAACCGTAGCGTTAAGCAGAATAATACACGCGAATGGGCAGCAATACTAAGACCCCTGACGGGTTATCCTCCGGGTTTCCCGAGGCGCGCCGCAAAATGAAAAAGCCAACGGATATTTCTCTGTCGCACGCAGATGCGCAGTGGCAGACTCCGCGAAAAGAATTCCATGGAGGGCTGGATATGCGTAAAAACAGGACGCCTACGCCGCATGATTTAGTGTTTAAAACGTTTCTCTCAACGATGGAAACCGCACGGGATTTTATTGCGATTCATCTTCCGCCTGCCCTGCTGCGGCTGTGCGATCTGTCAACGCTGAAACTGGAATCGGGTAGCTTTATCGAAGAGGATCTTCACCCCTATTACAGCGATATGCTCTATTCGCTAAAAACAGCCTGCGGCGACGGCTACATCCACGTGCTTATTGAACATCAAAGCTCACCGGATAAGCATATGGCCTTTCGCTTAATGCGTTACGCCATTGCCGCCATGCAGCGCCACCTTGAGGCCGGCCATAATAGGCTACCGCTGGTCATCCCTATTCTGTTTTATCAGGGGCGAAAAAGCCCTTATCCCCACTCAATGAACTGGCTGGATAATTTTACCGACCCGGCGCTTGCGAGACATATCTATAGCCAGAATTTTCCTTTGGTCGATATCACGGTGATTCCCGATGATGAAATTATGCGTCACCGCAGTATGGCTGCGCTGACGCTGATTCAAAAACATATCCGCCAGCGCGATCTCACCCGCTTTCTCGATAAACTTGCCGGGCTATTAACCCGCAACCACATCAGCGGACAGCAGGTCATTGCGCTGGTAAACTACATGCTCCAGGCGGGAGAGGCACACGATGCCCGTACATTGCTGTATGAAATGGCGCTACGCGCACCACAGTATGGAGACGAACTGATGACATTAGCAGAAGAGTTAAAGCAGGAAGGACGTATCGAAGGAATACAGCAGGGGATCCAGCAAGGAATTCAACAGGGTATGCAAGTCGGCGAACGCGAAGCCGCGCGGAAAATTGCCCGAGCCATGCTAGAAAAAGGTATCCCGGCCGCCGAGGTGGTTGAAATGACCGGCATCGCCGCAGACGAACTTCCCTCCCTGCACCACCATGAATAAAAAAACAGCCCGCTCTCTTTAGAGAAGCGGGCTGTTATCAGGCAAACAGGCTGAATTACAGCAGGTCGCCGATCATTTTTTCCAGTTTTTCCTGGTCAATAGCAAACTTACGGATACCTTCCGCCAGTTTATCAACCGCCATCGGATCCTGGTTGTGCTGCCACAGGAACTCAGACTCGGTGATGCGGCTCGGACGCGCTTTCACTTCACCGGTAAAGGTCAGCTTACGCTCCAGCGGGCCTTCGCTTTCTGCCAGTTCTTTCAGCAGCGCCGGGGCGATGGTCAGGCGGTCACAGCCTGCCAGCTCAAGGATTTCACCGATGTTACGGAAGCTTGCGCCCATCACCACGGTTTCATAACCGTGCTCTTTGTAGTACTGGTAGATTTCGCTAACCGAAACCACGCCCGGATCTTCCGCAGGCGCGTATTCTTTCTTATCGGTATTGGCTTTGTACCAATCCAGAATACGACCGACGAACGGGGAGATCAGGAACACGCCCGCTTCCGCACAAGCGCGCGCCTGCGCGAAGGAGAACAGCAGAGTCAGGTTACAGTTGATGCCGTCTTTTTCCAGCTGCTCCGCTGCGCGGATGCCCTGCCAGGTAGAGGCCAGTTTAATCAGAATGCGATCGTTGCTGATGCCAGCATCGTTGTACATTTTGATCAGGCGCTTCGCTTTCGCGATAGACGCTTCAGTGTCATAGGACAGGCGCGCATCAACTTCGGTAGAGATACGGCCCGGGACCAGTTTCAGAATTTCCAGACCGATATTTACGGCCAGTTTATCGGTGGCATCGACAACCTGCTGTGCGCGGTCGCTGCTCTGGCTACGCGCCCATGCTACCGCATCGTCGATCAGTTTACGGTACTCAGGGATCTGTGCTGCGCCCAGAATCAGGGAAGGGTTGGTTGTCGCATCCTGAGGCTGATACAGCTTCATTGCCGCGATGTCTCCGGTGTCAGCCACTACGGTTGTGTACTGACGCAGAGATGTCAATTTATCCGTCATGATAGTGTTTCTCTTTAAACAGCTGTTAGGGGGATGTAACCGGTCTGCCCCGATAATATCACGCCGCTCTCTCAGCGCAACCGCCGACGTCATGAGACCGCAGAGTATGATAAACTGAAGTATCTGACTTTCAGGACCCGGCTTTCTGCATCCTGATTGTGGTAACGCTTACATTGGCTGAATCGAATCGTGCGAAGCAACGTTGCTTCCTGGGTTCGGCCGCTCATTTCGGCATAGACAAGAGGACGTTTAATGCCTGATTTCCTGTCTTTTATCAGCGAAATTTTGTGGGGCTCGGTGATGATTTACCTGCTCCTGGGATGTGGTATCTGGTTTACATGGAGAACCGGCTACATCCAGTTTCGCTACATCCGTCAGTTTAGCAAAAGTCTGAAAAGAAGCCTGGCACCCTGCGAAGGCGGGTTAACCTCGTTCCAGGTTCTGTGTATTAGCCTGGCCGCGCGCGTTGGCAGCGGTAACCTTGCCGGCGTCGCGCTGGCGATCGCCGTCGGCGGCCCCGGTGCGGTCTTCTGGATGTGGGTAGCCGCAATTATCGGCATGGCCAGCAGCTTCGCCGAATGTTCGCTGGCCCAACTCTACAAAGAACGTGACGCCAACGGGCAGTTTCGCGGCGGTCCGGCATGGTATATGTCGCGCGGGCTCGGCATGCGCTGGATGGGCGTACTCTTTTCGCTGTTTCTGCTGCTGGCCTACGGGCTTATCTTTAACACCGTGCAGGCCAACTCCACCGCGCACGCGCTGAAATATGCCTTCGACGTCCCCAGAAGCGCGACCGGCATCGTAATGGCCTTCTTCGCCCTGCTGGTGATGGTCCGCGGCATCAAGGGCGTCGCGCGGCTGAGCCAGTGGCTGGTGCCGTTTATGGCGCTGTTGTGGGTATCGGTCTGTCTGCTGATTACCCTTTGGCACATTGTTGAAATGCCCGCCATCATCAGCATGATCGTGCGTAGCGCCTTTGGCTGGCAAGAAGCTGCTGCCGGTGCCGTGGGCTATAGCGTCAGCCAGGCCATTACCAGCGGCTTTCAGCGCAGCATGTTCTCTAATGAAGCCGGCATGGGCTCTACGCCTAACGCGGCGGCGGCGGCAGCCTCCTTCCCACCGCATCCGGCGGCCCAGGGTATTGTGCAGATGATCGGCGTGTTGCTTGATACCGTCGTTATCTGCAGCGCCAGTGCGATGATCGTGCTGCTGGCGGGTCACGGCACAAAAACCACCAGCTATGATGGAATCCAACTGGTGCAACACGCCATGAGCGTGCTGGTCGGTAGCTGGGGCGCTAGCTTTGTGGCGGCGGTGATGATTATGTTCGCCTTTAGCTCCATCGTGGCTAACTATATCTATGCCGAAAACAACCTGATCTTTCTGCGCTGGAATAAGCCATGGGCCATCTGGCTGCTGCGGCTGTGCACGCTGCTGATGGTATTCATCGGCAGCCAACTGAGCCTACCGGTGGTCTGGCAAATGGCGGATGTGATTATGGCGCTGATGGCCATTACCAACCTGTCGGCCATTCTGCTGCTCTCACCGGTGGTCAGAATTATCGCTCTGGATTATCTGCGCCAGCGAAAACTGGGCGTGACGCCGGTGTTCGACCCGGACTATTACCCCGAAATCGCCCGGCAGCTGGCGCCGGAAAGCTGGGATCAGCCGCCGCGCCAATAGCAGCAATCGATCACCTGTGGCCGTTTTTTTGTTAAAGTTGAGTGAAATTTTCTGCAAGGACTGGATATGCTGATTCTGATTTCGCCTGCTAAAACGCTCGATTACCAAAGCAAGCTTGCCACCACCCGCTATACCCAGCCCATGCTGCTGGAGCACTCTCAAACGCTGATACGAGAAGCGCGAAAGCTTTCTGCGCCGCAAATTAAAGCGCTGATGGGGATTAGCGACAAGCTAGCGGACCTAAACGCTACCCGCTTCCACGACTGGCATCCGGACTTCACGCCGGATAACGCCCGTCAGGCGATTCTGGCCTTCAAAGGCGACGTCTACACCGGGCTACAGGCAGAAACCTTTAGCGATGCTGATTTTGACTTCGCTCAGCAGCACCTGCGCATGCTTTCCGGCCTTTACGGCGTGCTGCGTCCGCTGGATCTGATGCAACCGTACCGTCTGGAAATGGGCATTCGCCTGGAGAACCCGCGCGGAAAGGATCTGTACCAGTTCTGGGGAGAGGAAATCACCCAGACGTTGAACGCCGCGCTGCGTGAACAGGGCGACGACATCGTCATCAACCTGGCGTCAGACGAGTATTTCCGTTCGGTAAAACCGAAAGCACTGAAGGGAAGCATCATTAAGCCCGTGTTCCTCGACGAGAAAAACGGCAAATTCAAGGTGATCAGCTTCTATGCCAAAAAAGCGCGCGGGCTGATGAGCCGCTATATCATTGAAAATCGCCTGTCGAAACCTGAACAGCTGACCGGATTTGATAGCGAAGGGTATTTCTTTGATGCGGAAAGTTCGAGCGCCGAAGAGCTGGTCTTCAAGCGCCACGAACAGTGATAACCCCGCGGGCCTGATAAGCAAAGCGCCATCTGGCAGATCGATAGCGATTGCCGGATGGCGGCGTTGCCTTAGTCGGCCGACAAGTTAGTGATGGTCATTGGGCGGTGGCAGGCGACGATCGTCGCCATGTCCACGCTCGTTATGACCCCGATCGTCATGGCGATCGTCGCGATCGCGTTTATCATGATGCGGCGGCGTATGAGGATTCCAGCGGTTGTCGCGCCATTCATAATGATCGTTCCACCAGCTATGGTCACGCCAGTGGCCGCCATCCCAGTAACGCCCGTCATTATCCTGGTCGCCAATTTGCAGCTTCACCGCCGGGACCAACGTGATCTCTGCGGCCTGAGTCATAACCGGAGCCGCCAGCATCATAGCCAGTGCCAACATCGCAGGTTTTAACATGGGTAACTCCTTGATTCTTCGTTCGCCAGTATGGCCGATGAACAAAGCTTACCGCCGTAGAACCCGCGTTGTTATTCTCCGCAATCCTATAATCTAACGCCCCGCATTTATTGGGAATATCTCCTTTTTCCCTGCGGAATGTCTGCATAATTTCTCCCTATTTCCCCCTCCACAGGGAAGGAGGAAACGGAGAAGATTACGCGTTGCGCATCATCAGCTGGCGCAGTGCGGCATAGTCGGCCGGCAGGTTGTGAGACAGCAGCGGCAGGTCGGCGCGGTCTGCCAGCGCTTTAGGCAGCGGCAGGGTTTCGCCCAGGATCGCTTCCACGCTTTCCTTAAACTTCGCCGGATGCGCGGTGCCGAGGAACAGACCATATTCACCCGGCTGCAGCTGGTCACGCAGTGCACGGTAGGCAATCGCCGCGTGCGGTTCGGAGGTGTAGCCCAGCGACTGCAGTTCACGCATAGTGGCCTTTGTCGTTTCGTCATCCACCGCCGCATAACCCAGTTCGTTCAGGCGCCAGATTTTACGGCGGAACAGCTCTTCTACACGCGGCCAGTTGTTCGGCTGGCTCACGTCCATTGCGTTCGACAGCGTCGCCTGAGTGGCCTTCGGCGCCCACTTCCCATCCTGCAGGAAGCGCGGCACGGTGTCGTTGGCATTGGTGGCGGCGATAAAGCGTTTCACCGGCAGGCCCAGCGATTTAGCCAGCAGGCCCGCGGTCAGATCGCCGAAGTTACCGCTCGGCACGGAAATCACCAGCTGGTTACGCGCTTCCTGAGGCAGCTGCGCTACCGCTTCGAAGTAGTAGCAGATTTGCGCCAGCAGGCGGCTGATGTTGATGGAGTTTGCGGAGTTCAGACCCAGTGCAACCTTCAGTTCTTCATCATCGAAGGCCTGTTTCACCAGCGCCTGGCAGGCGTCGAAATCACCGTCAATGGCGACAGTTTCAATGTTGCCGCCCAGCGTACAGAACAGCTTCTCCTGCAGCGGGCTGATTTTGCCGCGCGGGTACAGAATCACCACGTTGACGTTCGGCAGGCCGTAGAACGCATGCGCCACGGCAGCACCGGTGTCGCCGGAGGTTGCCGTCAGGATGGTCACCGGCTTATCGCCTGCAATATGGGTCAGCATCTGCGCCATAAAGCGGCCGCCGAAGTCTTTAAACGCCAGGGTCGGACCGTGGAACAGCTCCAGGCAGCCAACGTCTTCCTGCACCTTGTTCACCGGCGCCGGGAAGGTAAATGCCGTCGCAATGCGCGCAGCGAGCTCATCCTGTGGGATCTCATCGCCGATAAACGCGGAGAGTATTTTCGCGCTGCGGGTGACGAAATCCTGCGTTAACAGGTCATCAATGTCGGTCAGGTTGAATTCCGGCAGATCGTGCGGGAAAAACAGCCCCTGTTGCTTGCCAAGGCCTTGCATAACGGCCTGCGCGAAGCTGACCTGTTCATTGTGATCTTTTAAGTTATAGAGTTTCATCGGTTATCCCACGACTCGTGCGCCGGCTGTATCCAGACGGCAAATATGAACAAAACCTTCTTGATTTTGCAGGTAATTCTGGCCAAGCCAATCGGCCACTCGCTGTGCGGTATCGGGTTTATCACACAGCGCAAACAGCGTTGGGCCGGAACCGGAGATCCCGCAGGCAACGGCGCCAATGCCCGCCACCGCCTGACGCGCCTCGCTGAAGCCCGGCAGCAGTTTGGTACGGTATGGCTCGGCAATCACGTCTTTCATCAGTTTTGCGGCCAACTGGGGCTGGCGTGAGTAGCAGGCGTGAATAAACCCAGCCAGATGGCGGCCATGCGCGATGCAGTCCTGACGGCGATACTGCGCAGGCAGAATCGCGCGCGCCTCCGCCGTTGAGACCTTGATCCCCGGATAGGCCAGCACCCACAGCCACTCATCAAAACAAGGAACCTGCTGGCTGATAATCCCGTTCTCTTCGATCATCAGCTGCATGCCGCCCAGATAGCACGGCGCAACGTTATCGTAGTGCACGCTGCCGGAGATGCGCCCTTCCAGCTCGCCCATCAGGGCCAGCATGCGGGTTTCGTCCAGCGGCTTACCGCAGTGTTCATTCATCGCTACCAGCGCAGCGACAACGGAACAGGCGCTGGAGCCCAGCCCTGAACCAATCGGCATATTTTTTTCCAGCGTCATCGCCACCGGGATTTCTTTGCCTATTTCCTGGCAGAAGCGCTCCCAGCATTGATAAACAATATTTTCCTGGGCCACGCTCGGCAGTTTATCCGCAAAGCGCCCCACATTTTGCAGGCTGAAACGGTCTGCCGCTTCAACCGAGACGTTATCGCCCAGCAGGCTGCCGTCAACCGGCGTGACGGCGGCACCCAGTACATCAAACCCGACGCTCATATTGGCACTGGAAGCCGGGGCATACACCTTAACCATTTTAAACTCCTAACTTCCATGACAATGTGCGCAGCAAATCGGCAAACACCCCTGCCGCCGTCACGTCGTTGCCTGCGCCATAGCCGCGCAGCACCAGCGGCAGCGGCTGGTAGTAGTGGCTGTAGAACGCCAGCGCGTTCTCGCCGTTTTTTACTTTGAACAGCGGATCGTTGCCGTCAACGGCGGCAATTTTCACCCGGCAGACGCCGTCTTCCTCGATGTTGCCCACGTAGCGCAGCACTTTGCCTTCATCACGCGCTTTAGCGACGCGCGCGGAGAATTCATCATCCAGCTGCGGCAGACGCGCCATAAAGCTGTCGGTATCGCCCGAGGCGTCGAAGCTCGACGGCAGCACCGATTCGACCACGATATCACTCAACTCAAGGCTGCGCCCGGTTTCTCGCGCCAGAATGAGCAGCTTACGCGCCACGTCCATACCGGACAGATCGTCACGCGGGTCCGGCTCGGTATAGCCCAGCTCGCGCGCGACGGCGGTCGCCGCGGACAGGCTCATGCCTTCATCAAGCTTGCCGAAAATAAACGACAGCGAGCCAGAAAGAATGCCGGAGAAATGCTGCAGCTCATCGCCCGCATTCAGCAGATTTTGCAGGTTCTCAATCACCGGCAGACCTGCGCCGACGTTAGTGTCGTAGAGGAATTTACGCCGCGATTGCCCTGCCGCATGACGCAGCTGATGGTAGTAATCCATCGACGATGTATTGGCCTTTTTGTTCGGCGTCACCACGTGGAACCCTTCGCGCAGGAAGTCGGCGTACTGATCGGCTACCGCCTGGCTGGAGGTGCAGTCAACGATCACCGGATTCAGCAGGTGATACTCTTTCACCAGGCGAATCAAGCGGCCCAGGTTGAACGGCTCTTTGGCTTCCGAAAGCTCCGACTGCCAGTTCTCAAGATTCAGCCCGTGCACGTTGGTCAGCAGCGCGCGCGAGTTGGCAACGCCGCAGACGCGCAGGTCAATGTGCTTCTTCTTCAGCCACGCCTGCTGACGTTTGATCTGCTCAAGCAGCGCACCGCCTACCCCGCCAACGCCCACCAGGAACACTTCAATGACCTGATCGGTGTTAAACAGCATCTGGTGTGTCACGCGCACGCCGGTCGTGGCGTCGTCGTTGTTCACCACTACGGAGATAGAACGCTCGGAAGATCCCTGAGCAATGGCCACAATGTTGATATTGGCGCGGGCAAGCGCCGCGAAAAACTTCGCTGAGATACCGCGCAGCGTGCGCATGCCGTCGCCAACAACGGAGATAATGGCCAGACGCTCCATGATAGACAGCGGCTCCAGCAGCTCTTCTTTCAGCTCCAGATAGAACTCATCCTCCATAGCCTTGCGCGCACGCGCGCAGTCGCTTTGCGGCACGCAGAAGCTGATGCTGTATTCGGAAGAGGACTGGGTAATCAATACCACCGAAATGCCCGCGCGGGACATGGTGGCAAACACGCGCGCCGCCATGCCGACCATGCCTTTCATGCCCGGGCCAGAGACGTTGAACATCGCCATGTTGTTGAGGTTAGAGATACCCTTCACCGGCAGCGAGTCATCGTCGCTGCTGGCGCCGATGAGCGTGCCCGGCGCCTGCGGGTTACCAGTATTTTTGATCAGGCAAGGAATCTGGAACTGAGCGATAGGGGCAATGGTACGCGGGTGAAGGACTTTCGCACCAAAGTAGGAAAGCTCCATTGCTTCCTGATAGGACATGCTTTTCAGCAGCACCGCATCCGGCACCTGGCGCGGGTCGCAGGTGTAGACGCCGTCGACATCGGTCCAGATTTCACAACAGTCTGCACGTAGACAGGCAGCCAGCACGGCGGCAGAGTAGTCAGAACCGTTACGCCCCAACACCACCAGCTCGCCTTTTTCATTGCCGGCGGTAAAGCCCGCCATCAGCACCATGTGATCCGCCGGGATCTGGCTGGCCGCAATGCGACGAGTTGATTCAGCAATATCGACTGTAGATTCAAGGTAATGGCCAACGGCCAGCAGTTTCTCAACCGGGTTAATCACCGTGACCTTGTGGCCACGTGCGCTCAGCAGCCCCGCCATGATGGCGATAGACAGCTTCTCGCCGCGGCAGATCAGGCCCGCGTTGACGCTGTCAGGGCACTGCCCGAGCAGGCTGATACCGTGGAGAATATGTTTGATCTGGGCAAATTCGAGCTCAACGGCCGCCTTCAGTTCCGCCAGCGGGAATCCCGGCTGAGCGGTAGCAAGCCCTTGAAGAAGTTCAGCAAAGATACGTTCGGCGTCGGCGATATTGGTCAGCGCGTCCTGGCCGCCAATGGTTTTTTCAATCATCGCCACCAGATGGTTGGTGATTTTTGCCGGGGCAGAGAGCACGGTTGCTACCTGCCCCTGCCTGGCGTTACTTTCCAGAATGTCGGCAACACGCAGAAACCGTTCCGCATTTGCCACTGATGTACCGCCGAACTTCAAGACTCGCATGGTTTTTACCCCTTGATCTTCAGTCGAAAAAAAAGCCCGCACTGTTTAGGTGCGGGCTTTTTTCTGTGTTTCCTGTACGCGTCAGCCCGCACCGTTACCTGTGGTAATAGTGGTGGTGGTAATGGTCATAATGCTGCTGATGCGAATCATGGATGTTGTGTGCTCTGTTATTTAGCTGTCTGTGCTATACCTATATTGGTTAAAGTATCTGGCCATCTAAGTCAATGTATTTTTAACTTCGTCACGTTTCGCAACCACTTCACATACGCCCATACAGCCCGCAACAAACCACCAATATAGCCATAAGACAGACACATTACCGGGTAATAACACCATAAAGAAATCAAATGACAGAACTTTACTCTGGAATATTTTTTTCAATATCATGCAGTAATCTGTGCAACATTGCCGTATCACGTTGCTCGAGTAAGCCAATACGTTGTTGCAGCCAGTCGGCCAGTTTTACATCTCCAGCCACCTCGAGTCGTTCAAGCAAACGCGTGATACGCGCTCTTAACGCAATCAGCTGATTTTCGTCACTCTCCGTGACTACCGGGTTTGCCGTTTGTAACAGTGACGAGAGCTGATAACAATAAACCATCACCGCCTGCCCGAGATTCAATGAAGGATAATCAGCCACCATCGGTACGCCGGTTAACACATCGGCTAACGCCAGCTCATCGTTGGTGAGCCCGGAATCTTCACGACCAAACACCAGCGCCGCATGGCCCATCCACTGCGCTTTTTCCGCCAGCATCGGCACCAGCTCCTGCGGCGTCGCGTAGTAGTGAAAGCGTGCGCGGCTGCGCGCCGTCGTGGCAACGGTGAAGTCCACATCGTGAAGCGCCTCTGCCAGCGTGGGATAGCAGGTAATGCCTTCGAGGATGTCAGAAGAGCCGTGAGCGACCCACCCGGCCGCCGGTTCCAGATGGGCAACGCTATCGACAATACGTAGGTCGTTAAATCCCATCGTTTTCATGGCCCGGGCAGCGGCGCCGATATTTTCGGCCCTTGCTGGCGAAACCAGCACAATAGATAAGCGCATTTAAAGTTCTCTTAATTTGCTGTCTTCAGGCAATAATGTGATGTACTTCAACATATTGCGCAGCGCGAATTTACAAAAATGCAACAAAAATCACTGAAATGATGTTTCACAATACATAAAAGACGCTAAACTATTTACGGCAATATATGGCGTATTTTATGTTAACAGATAGCAGATATCTTACTGTTTATATGAACTATTTCCATTCGCGCTGAACGATAGTAATTGGATTCACCACATTTATCAGTTAACCTGTGCAACTACTTGAGTTGTGGAAAAAATGTGATAGGCGTTATCATTCCGGAGTGATGATTTCACCAAACTGTTAACGTGCTACAATTGAACTTGATATATGTCAACGAAGCGTAGGTTTATTGGCGGTCTGGTGCCTCTTTACCTGTTATGTTGCTGTTAAAATGGTTAGGATGACAACCGTTTTTGACACTGTCGGGTCCAGAGGGAAGAGTACCCACGACCAAGCTAATGATGTTGTTGACGTTGATGGAAAGTGCATCAAGAACGCAATTACGTACTTTAGTCATGTTACGCCGATCATGTTAATTTTCGACATGCATCAGGCAGGTCAGGGACTATTGGTACTTCCTGTTTCGATTTAGTTGGCAATTTAGGTAGCAAACATGCAGACCCCGCACATTCTTATCGTTGAAGACGAGTTGGTAACACGCAACACGTTAAAAAGTATTTTCGAAGCAGAAGGCTACGATGTTTTCGAAGCGACCGATGGCGCGGAAATGCATCAGATCCTGTCTGAAAATGATATCAACCTGGTAATCATGGATATCAACCTGCCAGGGAAAAATGGCCTGCTGCTGGCGCGCGAACTGCGTGAGCAAGCGAATGTTGCCCTGATGTTCTTGACCGGCCGCGACAATGAAGTCGACAAAATCCTCGGTCTGGAAATTGGCGCAGATGATTACATCACCAAACCGTTCAACCCGCGTGAACTGACCATCCGTGCGCGCAACCTGCTGTCCCGTACCATGAACCTGGGTACCGTCAGCGAAGAACGCCGTAGCGTAGAAAGCTACAAGTTCAACGGCTGGGAGCTGGACATCAACAGCCGCTCTCTGGTGAGCCCGAACGGCGAGCAGTACAAGCTGCCGCGCAGTGAATTCCGCGCGATGCTGCACTTCTGTGAAAACCCGGGCAAGATTCAGTCTCGTGCTGAACTGCTGAAGAAAATGACCGGCCGTGAGCTGAAGCCGCACGACCGTACGGTTGACGTGACCATTCGTCGCATCCGTAAGCATTTTGAGTCTACGCCGGATACGCCGGAAATCATCGCCACCATTCACGGCGAAGGTTACCGCTTCTGCGGCGAGCTGCAGGAATAAAAAAACAAAACGGCGCGTTAAGCGCCGTTTTTATTTGCCTTAATCCTATCCTACTTCGCTTCGACGCCCCACGGCATAATAGGTACCGCGCTGATCGCATTCTTTGGCGAACCGTCAACGACTTTGTCTGAATAGGCTAAGTAGGCCAGCACGTTACGTTTCTTATCGTAGAACCGCACAACCTGTAGTGATTTAAACACCAGCGACGTGCGCTTTTTAAAGACCACGTCACCGTCCGCTTTGCCATTCTTAATTTTGTCGCTGAGGGTAACCGGCCCAATCTGCTGGCAGGAAATCGCCGCATCTGAGGTGTCTTCAGCCAGCCCCAGCCCCCCTTTAATACCGCCAGTCTTCGCTCGGCTCACGTAGCAGGTGACATTCTGCACGTCCGGATCGTCAAACGCTTCTACCACGATTTTATGATCGGGCCCGAACATTTTGAAAACCGTATCAACAGAACCAATCTGCTCCGCGTGGGCCGCCAGGCTGGAGACGCTGAGCAACAGGCCAGCCATTAATTTCTTGTATTTCATATTGTTACCATTTCCGTCGATTGAGTCGGGTGATTATTCGATATCTAATTAGAAAATGTTTAAAGATCACAGCTTTACAAAAAATAGGGCAATATCGAGTGTTAAAACGCATTTATGCATAAAAAAAACACCGAATGCTAAAACAGCAAAAGATGCTATTATCCGCTACTTTGGTAACAGGCACATAAGATTTTAAGGATGAGGGCATTTTATGGATCAAGCTGGAATTATTCGCGATCTCCTCGTTTGGCTGGAAGGCCATTTGGATCAGCCTCTATCGCTGGATAATGTGGCGGCAAAAGCGGGTTATTCTAAATGGCATCTGCAGCGTATGTTCAAAGATGTCACCGGCCATGCCATCGGTGCCTATATCCGCGCCCGCCGTCTGTCTAAATCTGCTGTTGCACTGCGCCTGACCGCTCGCCCGATCCTTGATATCGCGCTGCAGTATCGTTTTGACTCTCAGCAGACCTTTACACGGGCGTTCAAAAAGCAGTTTACGCTGACGCCGGCGCTGTATCGTCGTTCGCCGGACTGGAGCTCCTTTGGCATGCGGCCGCCTCTGCGCCTGGGCGAGTTTACGATGCCAAAATACGAGTTTATTACGCTGCCAACTACCCATCTGCTGGGCGTAACCCAGAGCTATACCTGCAAGCTGGAAGAGATCTCCGATTTCCGCCAGCAGATGCGCGTCCAGTTCTGGACCGATTTCCTCGCCAACTCGCCGTCCATCCCGCCGATTCTGTACGGGCTGCACGAGCCTCGCCCTAGCCTGGAGAAAGACGACGAGCAGGAAGTGTTCTATACCACCGCGCTGACGCCAGAGATGGCCAACGGCCACGTGGACGACGTGCATCCGGTTACCCTTGAAGGCGGCGAATACGTGATGTTTACCTACGAAGGATTGGGAACCGGGGTGCAGGAGTTTATTCTGACGCTGTACGGTACCTGTATGCCAATGCTTAACCTGACGCGTCGTAAAGGTCAGGACATCGAACGCTTCTTCCCGCAGGACGAAGCGCGGAATCAGGAGCCGCCGATTATGCTGCGCTGCGAGTACCTGATTCCAATTCGTCGTTAACGCTGTAGCTCATCCAACGCAGGGGTATCGAGATGTGAGATATCCCCTGCCGTTTCAACCACCCATCCCGGCGCCAACCACAGGCTTTCCTGATAATCCACCCGCGAGATAGAGCAGTTACGCAGACGCAAGCGGCGCTCCGCGTGCGCAGGCAGCCCCAGAATAGTGCTCACCAGACAGCCTAGCGCGATACCGTGGCTCACCAGCAGCGGGCGACTGCCGGTTGGCAGATCGAGACAGGCGGCCAGCGCCGCATGCATACGCTCGCTCAGCTCCTGCATAGATTCGCCCTGCGGAATACGCCCGTCCGGCGTGCCGTTAACCACCTGACGACGCCACAGCTCTTCCTCCGCGGTTAATGAATCGAGGTGGCGCTGCTCCAGCACCCCCATATCTAACTCGCGCAGGCGCGCATCCAGCGTGACACCACAGCCGCAGGCATCGGCAATGATCTCAGCGGTACGGCGCGTACGGCCCAGATCGCTGGCAATGACGTGGGTGATGCCGTAGGTGCGCACGCGCTCGCCTACCTGCATCGCCTGCTGCTCCCCTTTCTCCGTCAGGGGGCTATCGGACTGACCCTGAATACGCCGCTCGGCGTTCCAGTGGGTTTCGCCATGGCGAACAAGATATACCTGTAACATGTTTTTTATCCGTTATACTGCGATGACATTTTTTTATCTGAGTTGTGTAGATTATGCATCAAGTTGTCTCCGCTACCACCAATCCTGCCAAAATTCAGGCAATTCTTGCGGCATTTGACCAGATTTTTGGCGAAGGATCCTGCCAGGTCGATGCGATCTCCGTTGATACCGGCGTCCCGGAACAGCCGTTCGGCAGCGAACAAACGCGCGCAGGCGCACGTAACCGGGTCGCTAACGCGCGAGCAGCACGTCCGGACGCTGATTTTTGGGTGGCCATTGAAGCCGGAATTGATGAAGGTGCCACCTTTAGTTGGGTGGTTATTGAGAGCAGAGACCAACGCGGCGAGGCGCGTTCCGCCACCTTGCCTTTGCCGGAGACAATCCTCGAGCAGGTGCGCGCGGGGGAAGCGCTGGGGCCGGTGATGTCGAAGTACACCGGCATCGATAAGATTGGCAATAAAGAAGGCGCTATCGGCGTTTTCACCGCCGGCGTATTAACCCGCAGCAGCGTTTACCATCAGGCGGTGGTGCTGGCGCTTAGCCCGTTCCATAACGACCTGTATCACCGATAGATACTGATATCAGGCAAGCCATTGCGCACTGCCGGATGGCGGCTTCGCCTTATCCGGCCGACAACTGCAGGTAGGCCTGATAAGCGTAGCGCCATCAGGCAAGCCATCGCACACTACCAGATGACGGGCTTAGGTTTTAGGTAGGGTTTGTTCCAGCCACTGGCGCAGCTCTACTGGCGCCGATTTCAGGCTGTTCGATCCACGAGTGATCGTCGCGATCCCCGCGCCCAGCTCGTTTTTCAGCTCACGCTGGCTCATTTCGCCGCGCAGCAGTTCTTCGATAATACGCACGCGAGTACCCAATGCTTCGCGCTCGTCCGGGGTCATGATTAAATTAAGCAGCGGCTGTGCAAGATCGTCGGTATATGCCAGACGCAGAAGCTCCACAAAGCGAAGCCACTCCTGGTTACGCTGCTCAGCCATCGTCGCTGAATAAGGGGATTGTTGGGTCATGTCAGGCCACCATGTTATGCTTGTACTCTTAAACGAGTACAAGCATAACACAGGTCTTACCTATCAGTAACGTCGTTGCCACTCATTACTGCTGAGCACATCCTCTTTCTGGCCCATAAAGTGACGGTAATAGGCATCGTAGGCCAGCACGTTCTTCACGTAGCCGCGCGTTTCAGAGAACGGAATGCTCTCGATAAACGCGACCGCATCGATGCGCCCGGCGCTGTTGCCAAGCCAGGTGCGCACGCGACCCGGCCCGGCGTTATACGCCGCAGAAGCAAAAATACGGTTATTTTCAAACTGCTGGTAAACGTATTGCAGGTAGCTGGTGCCAATATTGATATTGGTTTCCGGATCGAGCAGTTGCGCAGGATTGCTGTAGCCCGGCAGATTAAACATTTTAACCGTATGGGTCGCAGTGCCCGGCATAATCTGCATCAGCCCGCTGGCACCTACCGGTGATTTCACCTTCGGGTTCCACGCGCTTTCCTGACGTGCAATCGCCATCGCGTAGCTTTGTGGCACGTCTTTACCTGCGGTGTAACGCACGAACAGGTCGTTATAGGCCAGCGGGAAACGTTCCTGCAAATTGTCCCACAGCTTACCGGCGATGGTTGCCTGTACGCTAAGATCCCACCATTGGCGATCGAAAGCATAGCGAGCCAGCTGCGCCTGCTCGGTTTGATTACGGCTGCTCACCAGGTTTGCCCACTCGCTACGCGCAGTGTTGTCCTGATTCCAGTACATCAGTTCGCGCACGCGCGCCATTTCTGCGCCGTCGGTCAGCGTTGCGGAGATAGCCCCCGGCGCTTTATCGATACGCAGCATATAAGGCTCGCCCAAACGCTGCGCCGCCACCATCGGGTAGAACCCGCGCTGCTGCATCAGCGACAGCAAAATGCCGCGCGCTTCGTCATCGCGCCCTCGCTCCATCAACAAATCGGCCTGCCAGTAGCGCCACTCGTCTTTCTCTTTGGCCTCCATCGGCAACCGTGCCAGCCAGGTGTTCAGCCCGGTACGGTCGCCGGTACCCAGAGCCATACGCACGCGGCGTTCAATGAGCGAGGTCGACTGCGAACGCATAATGGCGTCATCCCGCCAGCGCGCCTGTTCATCGGTCACGTCAGTGCCCATCAGCCGCCAGGCGACAATATCGCGCAGCTCCTGAGTTTGTTCTTCATTCAACTGCTGCGCCTGCACCAGCGTGGGAATCATCAGCCGTGCGTTTTCCACATCCTGGCGGGCAACGCTGCTAAACGCGACCGCCGCCAACTGACGGGTAAAGTCAGTCGCCCCGGTGGTACGGGCAAAAGTCAGCACGTTGTTGGGATTGTTATTCAGATCGGTAATAGCGCTGGCGATCGTTTGATATTCGGCCGGCATTTGCCCGGCCAGCACGTTCACCAGCCCCGTATTGCCAGCCTTCATCGCCAGACGAATGCGCTCCAGGTAAGCCAGCGGATCCTGAGTACCGGACGCGCGCCAGGCGCTAAACAGCGGATCGCAGGCATTGGGCCGACTTTGACCGGTAAGCCACAGGCTTTTTGCCCCCTCCCAGGCGCCCTGGGTATCGCCCACGTTATATTTGGCATAGTAATAGTTACACTGCGCCTCCGCAGTGCCGGGCTTATCGGGGCTAAACGCCAGCAGCCCGCGCCAGTCCTGGCGCCGGGCGAGCTCATTCACGAAGCGATTTTTTAACGTTCTGGCAGGCGGCAGCGTCGGGTTCGCCTGCACAAACTGGGTGACAGACAGCGCGGGCGTGTTCATCAGATCGCCGGAAAGCTGGCGGTATTCCAGGTACGGGTACAGCGGGTAGTCGCGCAGGGTCGGCATGAGCTGCGCCACCACCTCCATCTGGCCGTTGTCCCAGGCCTGTTTGATTTGCGCATAGCGGCTGCGCTGCTGGTCCAGCGAATCGGCGCGGGCAACGCTACTGACGGTCAGCAGGCAGATACCTGCTGCCAGCAGATGCCACGTAAATTGTTGGGCTTTTTGCACAAGCTCTTCCTCGTTGTCACGTTACGTCGGTGCAGCATCATGCCGCGTAATAAATTGATGCTAACGACTGATCGCGCAATGCGCCACGCCGTGAACACTTTTTTACGTTTTATCTGCGATGTCGCGCAGCTGAATTTGCCTGCTGGGATTGGACGGTGAAAACAGCTACACTTCGCCTTTGAAAAAACTCTATTCATCACGATAAAGAGGCGAAGTCCAACGTGGCTCAATTCGTTTATACCATGCATCGTGTCGGCAAAGTGGTTCCGCCGAAACGTCATATTCTTAAAAACATCTCGCTGAGCTTCTTCCCTGGCGCAAAAATCGGTGTTCTGGGTCTGAACGGCGCCGGTAAATCTACCCTACTGCGCATCATGGCCGGTATTGATACCGACATTGAAGGTGAAGCGCGCCCGCAGCCGGGCCTTAAAATTGGCTACCTGCCGCAGGAGCCGCAGCTGAATCCTGAACATACCGTTCGTGAATCCGTTGAAGAAGCCGTTGCCGAAGTGGTTAACGCGCTGAAAGGCCTGGACGAAGTGTACGCCAAGTACGCTGAACCGGACGCCGACTTCGACAAGCTGGCTGCCCAGCAGGGTAAGTTCGAAGAAATTATCCAGGCGCACGACGGCCACAACCTGAACGTGCAGCTTGAGCGCGCCGCTGATGCGCTGCGTCTGCCGGACTGGGACGCTAAAATCGAAAAACTCTCCGGTGGTGAACGCCGCCGCGTCGCGCTGTGCCGTCTGCTGCTGGAAAAACCAGACATGCTGCTGCTCGACGAACCCACTAACCACCTGGATGCGGAATCCGTCGCATGGCTGGAACGCTTCCTGCACGACTTCGAAGGCACCGTTGTGGCGATTACCCACGACCGTTACTTCCTCGATAACGTTGCCGGTTGGATCCTCGAACTTGACCGCGGTGAAGGTATTCCGTGGGAAGGTAACTACTCCTCCTGGCTGGAGCAGAAAGATCAGCGTCTGGCTCAGGAAGCCTCTCAGGAAGCGGCTCGCCGTAAATCCATCGAGAAAGAGCTGGAGTGGGTTCGTCAGGGCGCGAAAGGCCGTCAGTCTAAAGGCAAAGCACGTCTGGCGCGTTTTGAAGAGCTCAACAACGTTGAGTATCAGAAACGTAACGAAACCAACGAACTGTTCATTCCACCTGGCGCACGTCTGGGCGACAAAGTTGTGGAAGTCAGCAACCTGCGTAAGTCCTATGGCGACCGCGTGCTGATCGACGACCTGAGCTTCTCCGTGCCGAAAGGCGCGATTGTCGGGATCATCGGCCCGAACGGCGCGGGTAAATCGACCCTGTTCCGCATGATGTCTGGCCAGGAACAGCCTGACAGCGGCTCAATCACCCTGGGTGAAACCGTGAAGCTGGCTTCGGTTGACCAGTTCCGCGATGCGATGGATAACAGCAAAACCGTGTGGGAAGAAGTGTCCGGCGGGCTGGATATCATGAAGATCGGCAACACCGAGATGCCAAGCCGCGCCTACGTTGGCCGCTTTAACTTTAAAGGCGTCGACCAGGGCAAACGCGTTGGCGAGCTGTCCGGCGGTGAGCGCGGTCGTCTGCACCTGGCGAAGCTGCTGCAGGTGGGCGGCAACGTCCTGCTGCTCGATGAACCGACCAACGACCTGGATATCGAAACCCTGCGCGCGCTGGAAAACGCCCTGCTGGAGTTCCCGGGCTGCGCAATGGTTATCTCGCACGACCGTTGGTTCCTCGACCGTATCGCGACCCACATTCTGGACTATCAGGATGAAGGTAAAGTGGAGTTCTTTGAAGGTAACTTCACCGAATACGAAGAGTACAAGAAACGCACGCTGGGCGCGGATGCGCTGGAACCGAAGCGTATTAAGTACAAGCGTATTGCGAAGTAATGCGGTTCAAGCGGGTGGCGAAAGCCATCCGCTTTAATATTACTTAATACATAATAAAGAAATAATAAAAATATTCAGACGAATTTTAAATCATCTTTTTTAAATCAATAACGCTCACTATCTCTCCTTAAAATATAGCATCATCAAATACATCCTCCTTAAGAAAACCCTCTCATATATAATCACTATTGTTATGCCTTAACGACTGTGCTAAAAATGCCGCATGAATTTTGCTTTGCGATTATTCATAAAAACAATTTATGGATAGGAATCCATTTGAAATAAAAATACCATTTGATAATACACAAAGGAATGCAATGTCTTATCACATTATTTCCCATGCGTTATTCCGTTTGAACTCACGAAATAAAGGGTATGGATGAGAACTGGCTCACCACTGAAAATATATAAACCAACCCCATTAATTAAGTTCAATAAATAGCCCATGAATATGAATAAAGTGCTGTCTAGCCGTTTTATTGCCAGAAAAAAAAGGCTGGCTCGCTCGGTAATAAAAAAAATCCGACAAATCGATATTCAGCGCCATCTGTGGAAGGCCATTATCGCCGCCCCGATGTGCCTGTTGATTATCTATCTGGCGGTTTTCAGCCAGCCGCGCTACGTCAGTGAGTCTAAGGTCGCGGTTAAGCGGCCCAACGAACTCGACAGTTCCAACCTGAATTTCGGCCTGCTGCTGGGGGCCTCTAACCCGTCATCCGCCGAAGATTCGTTGTACCTGAAAGAGTACATTAACTCACCGGATATGCTGCAAACGCTGGATAAGAAACTCAATTTTCATCACGCGTTTAGCCAAAGCGGCTGGGATTTCTTGTTCCACCTCCCCGCCGATATCACCGCAGAGCGTTATCTGGATTACTACCGCTCGCGCCTGAGCGTAAATTACGATGAAAAAACCGGCCTGCTGTCTATTGAAACGCAGGGGTTTACCCCCGAATTCGCGCAGGCGTTTAACCAGGCGGTGCTGAAAGAGTCCGAGCGTTTTATTAACGAGCTATCGCACAAAATCTCGCGCGAGCAGATGCAGTTTGCCGAAGAGCAGCTGCAGGAAACAAAGGATCGTCTGAGCGCAAGCAAAACCCAGCTATTAGCCTACCAGAATAGCAACAATGTGCTCGACCCGGCGGCGTCGGCGGAAGCGGCCACCACGTTGGTCAATACGCTAATCGCAAAGCGAATCGATATGGAAGCAGAGCTGCGTAATCTGCTGACCTATTTACGCGAAGATGCACCGCAGGTGGTCAGCACCAAAAATGCGATTAAGTCTTTACAGGCCCAGATTGACGTTGAGCAAAACAAAATCACCGCACCGGACGGTAAGAAACTGAATAGCATGGCCGCTGATTTTGAAGATCTGAAAACCACGGTGAAATTCGATAACGATCTGTATGCGCTGGCGTTACAGGCTATTGAAAAAACGCGTCTAGAAAGCGCGCGTAAATTAAAAACGCTGTCGGTGATTAGCTCACCGCAGCTGCCGCAAGAATCCAGATTTCCCAATGTACTGTATCTCTTAGCCAGTTGGTTATTGGTGTGTTGTCTGCTTTTTGGCACGGCCAAATTATTGATCGCCATTATTGAAGATCACAAAGACTAATTAACCGCCAATATCATTAACAGAGTCTATTATGAAATTAGTTAAAACGATTCTTGTATTGAGTATCCTGCAATCCTGCCAGGCGCTGGCGGTTGGAATTACCGCCGATCCGCAGCTGACAGGCGCGGCCGGGCTGCCTCAACTGCTGGCGGCCAAAGCACAAAGTACCGATAGCAGCGGTTTCGATAACACCCCAATTGCCCTGCCCGCACCGCCGTTGAGCCGTATGTTCGGCGCACAGCTCTTCAATGGCTCCACGGCAGACAGCGGCACCAGTATTGGTTTCAACCCGGGTTATATCATCGGCTTAGGCGACACTATTCAGATTCGCCTGTGGGGCGCATTTAATTTCGACGGCGCGCTGCCCGTTGACCCGAAAGGCAATATTTTCGTGCCCAACGTCGGTCCGCTGAAGGTGAACGGCGTCAGTAACGGTCAGCTCAATAGCCTGGTCACGGCAAAAATCAAAGAAGTCTATCAGTCGAACGTGAACGTCTATGCCTCGCTGCTTCAGGCACAGCCGGTGAAAGTGTTCGTCACCGGCTACGTCAGAAACCCGGGGCTTTACGGCGGCGTGGCCTCCGACTCGCTGCTCTCCTATCTAAGCAAGGCGGGTGGTGTCGACAGCGAGCGCGGCAGCTATGTCGATATCACCGTGAAGCGTGGCAAAAGCGTGCGCTCGCACATCAACCTGTACGACTTCCTGCTCAACGGCTCGCTGAATCTGTCACAGTTTGCCGATGGCGATACCATCGTGGTCGGCCCGCGCCAGTATACCTTTAGCGTCGAAGGCGACGTGTATAACAGCTATGACTTCGAGTTTCACGATAGCAGCATCCCGGTAAACGAAGCGCTGCAATGGTCGCGGCCCAAGCCGGGCGCAACGCACTTTACCATTATCCGCCAGCAGGGTGCGATGAAGCGGACCGAGTACTACCCGCTTAGCAGCGCCTCCGGAAAAATGCTGCAAGACGGCGATAAACTGATCGTCAGCTCTGACCGCTATGCCGGAACAATCCAGGTCCGTATTGAAGGTGCCCACTCCGGCGAACACGCGGTGGTACTGCCGTATGGCTCGACCATGAAGCAGGTGCTGGCGCAGATAAAAACTAACAGCATGTCACAGCTCAGCAGCATACAGCTCTACCGCCACTCGGTGGCCGTACGCCAGAAAGAGATGCTCAATACTTCGCTGCAGAAGCTGGAGGAAGCCTCGCTTTCATCGCAGTCAGCGACTCAGGAAGAGGCTCGGCTGCGCGTGCAGGAAGCGCAGCTCGTCAGCCGCTTCGTCGCCAAAGCGCGCAACGTGGTGCCTAAGGGCCAGGTAGTGCTTAACGAGAGCAACCTCGACAGCGTCATTCTGGAAGACGGCGACGTTATCACCATTCCGGAAAAAACCTCGCTGGTCATGATCCACGGTTCGGTGCTGTTCCCCAACGCAATCTCCTGGGATAAGAAGTTCGATGTGGATGACTACATTGAGAAGTGCGGCGGCCTGACGCAGAAATCGGGGCAGTCGAAAATTATCGTTATTCATCAGGATGGTTCCGCAGTCGATGCCGACGATGTCGATGACGTGAAGCCCGGCGACGAAATTATGGTCCTGCCGAAGTACGAAACGAAGAATCTGGAAGTGACGCGCGGTATCTCCACCATCCTTTACCAGATGGCGGTGGCGGCGAAGGTTATTTTGGATCTGTAACACATAGGGCGTGGCGGAGAGACTCCGCCACCGAAAGATCACCCATATGGAAGCCGTTCAGGATGATAGGCATCTACTCTTCAGGTATCTGGCAACTCCCGCATCTTCAGCGCTTTTTAGGCGAAGCATGCTGCAAACTGACCCCGCTATCTTCTCTCCCGGGCAACGTGGATGCCATTGCCGTTTGGGGCGAACGCCCTTCTGCCCTGCGCCCAATTGAACGGGCGCAAAAAGCCGGGTTGTCCGTACTGCGCCTGGAGGATGGATTCACCCGTTCGTTAGAACTTGGGGTAAACGGCGCACCGCCGTTGGGCATCGTGGTGGACGATCTCGGTATCTATTACGACGCCCGTCGCCCCAGCCGTCTGGAAATACTGATCAAACAAGAAGCCGAAACCCCAACGTTGAAAAACGAAGCGCTGCGTGTCACCGCGTTTATTGTTGAAAACGATCTTTCAAAGTACAACCATGCCCCACGCTTCAAAGAAACGCATCATGCCAACGTGACGCTGGTTGTCGATCAAACCTACGGCGACGTCTCCGTTACGCTCGGTGGAGCAACCGAGCGCCAGTTTGCGGCGATGCTTTCCTGTGCGAAGAAGGAGCACCCGCACGGTGAGATTTGGGTTAAAACCCATCCGGATGTGCTGACAGGAAAAAAGAAAGGCTATTTTGAAGCGCTGACCGCCGATCCCCGCATTCGGCTGATAACGAAAGATTTCAGCCCGCAGTCCCTGCTGCGCCAGGTTTCGCACGTTTATACCGTGACCTCGCAGTACGGAATTGAAGCATTAATGGCGGGTAAGAAAGTGACCTGTTTCGGCCTGCCGTGGTATGCCGGCTGGGGGTTAACCGATGACCGTCATCCTCAATCACAGGACATTGCCGCCCGCCGTGGCAACGCACCGCTCAGCGCCCTGGTTGCCGCCGCATGGCTGCAATACACCCGCTACGTTGACCCGCACACGGGTGAAGCTAGCACGCTACCCGATGTACTGGAGTACCTGCGTCTACAGCGTCAACATTTGCTGGCCCGTAGCGGCCAATTGTGGGCCCCCGGAATGACGCTGTGGAAGAGCAGTATCGTTCGACCCTTTCTAAAAACATCCGGCAACAGCGTTGATTTCTCGCATAAGGGAAAAGAAGCCAGCGCCTGCGTCGTCTGGGGAATTAAGGGTGAGCAGCGCTGGCGGCAGAAGGCTTCCCAGTACGATATCCCGGTATGGCGGATGGAAGATGGCTTTCTCCGCTCTTCAGGGCTGGGCTCAGATTTGCAGCCACCGCTATCTCTGGTGCTGGACAAAACCGGCATTTACTACGATGCCAGTCGTCCCAGTGACCTTGAAAATTTGCTCATACATTCTGACCTGGTGCCGGAACAGCAGCGGCGGGCAGAGTCTTTACGGCAGAAGCTTATCGCAAACAAACTGAGTAAATACAACCTTGGCGCCAGCTGGCAGATACCCGCCGGGGCCGCAGGTAAGCGTAGGCTGCTGGTGACGGGACAGGTGGAGAATGATGCCTCCATCGCGAGTGGAACCGCAACGATCAGAACAAACCTGTCGCTGCTGAGCACCGTACGAGCACGCCATCCCGATGCATTTATTATCTACAAGCCCCACCCGGACGTCCTGGTTGGCAACCGACCGGGCCATATTCCGGATGAGGAAATGCACCGCCTTGCCGACTGCGTCGCGCTGGACGCCGATATCATCGAATGTATTCAACAGGTTGATGAAGTGCACACCATGACTTCGCTATCAGGGTTTGAGGCCCTGATGCACGGCAAGGCTGTTTATTGTTACGGCATGCCCTTCTACGCAGGCTGGGGGCTAACCACCGACGAATACGCCTGCGAACGACGTCAGCGTTTACTGACCATTAGCGACTTGCTCTACCAAACGCTTATCGGCTACCCCGCCTACATTCATCCGGAATCTAAACAGTGCATCTCACCGGAGATGGCCATGGACTGGCTGCTTGCACAAAAGCGGCAGGCGATGGGGATAAAACGTGGCGCAGGTCAGTATTTGCAGCGGCAGGGTCGCAAGCTGCACATGCTGATGAAAACGATGAAGAACTAGCATCGAGAAGGATTCTCCATGAACAGTAATACGATTAATACGCTCCTCTCAGGAAAGCGCTACCTGCTTTTGCAGGGGCCAATGGGCCCGTTCTTCAACGATATGGCGGAATGGCTGGAGTCCCAGGGCCGCGAGGCTATGAATGTCGTCTTTAACGCCGGCGATCGTTTTTACTGCCGTACCAGGCAGTACTTAACGTACAAGCAAACGCCAGGAGAGTTTCCGCACTGGCTAAAAGAGACATGGCAAACCTATCCCTTCGATACCATCCTGTGTTTCGGTGACTGTCGCCACCTCCATCAGGCCGCTAAGCGCTGGGCGCAAGCCAAAGGCGTGCGCTTCCTGGCTTTCGAAGAGGGCTACCTACGGCCACACTTCATTACCCTGGAAAATGGGGGCGTAAACGCTTATTCATCCCTTCCCCGCGATCCTGAATTCTATCGCCAGCTCCCCGAGCAAGCAGAACTTGAGGTACACAGTTTGAAGCCCTCAACTAAGCTGCGTATCTGGCACGCCACATGGTATTACCTGGTCAGTTGGTATCATCGAGAGCAATTCCCCCAGTATCGCCATCACAAGGTGTTTTCACCCTGGTATGAAGGTAAATGCTGGATCCGTGCCGGCTGGAGAAAACAGTGGTATCGCTATAAAGAACGCCACGTGATGGGCATGCTAAAGAGCAAGCTGGATAAACGTTATTTTCTCGCCATTCTTCAGGTTTACAACGACAGCCAGATACGCAACCACAGTCCTTATAAGGATGTGCGTAACTACATCAACGACGTGATGTATTCGTTTTCGAAGAAGGCATTACCCACGGATTCCCTGGTGTTTAAGCACCATCCGATGGATCGTGGGCATCGACTGTATGGGCCGTTGATTAAAAAGCTGAGCAAACAGTATGGCGTGAGTAGCCGGGTTATTTATGTTCACGATCTGCCAATGCCCAAAATGCTGACGCATGCGAAGGCGGTTATCACGATTAACAGCACGGCAGGAATTTCTGCGCTGATCCACAACAAACCGTTGAAAGTAATGGGGCAGGCGCTGTATGACATTAAAGGGCTGACGTACCAGGGGCATTTAAACCAGTTCTGGACGGGACATTTTAATCCTGATATGAAATTGTTTAAGAAATTTAGCATTTATTTGCGGGCTAATACGCAGATTAATGCGGTGTTTTATGGACGGAAGTCACCTGAAATGGTGCAGTATCAGGTGACTCACGAAGAGAAGGTTATGGAGGGGAAGTGGTTTTTGCAGTGAAAGGGTGTTCGAGTATAACAATAGAATATTTGTTATTACCTTTTAAATAATAGACCAAATTTTATAACATAGAAACACCATTATATAAGATCAACCAATACAACATTGAAAAATATAAAATACAAATATTAGAAGAGAGAAAAATTATAATTCATAACACACGAACAGGAAGTGGCTCCATTGATATTAATTCTCTTTGCCATTTAACATTCTCTTTAATTACTTTCGCGGGAATCCCCACAGACAAGGTGTTCTTAGGTAGTGGTTTCGTCACAATAGATTTTGCGCCAATTATACTTCCGCTACCAATTGTTACGCCTTTCTGTACGATAACTCCTTCTCCAATCCATACTGAGTCATCAATTTTCACATCACGAGCCGGATTAATTCTCTCACCAGTCTCAATACTTATTATTGAATGCCAATCCGTTGTAGATATTGAGATATCAGAAAAAAGACACCCATCTCCAATCAGTATGTTAGCCTTTTCCATAGCCGTGAACAACGCATGTCTATTCATGACTGTTTTCTGACCAATAATAATCTTAGAGTCTGAGCCTATGTAGTAACGCCCACGAATATAGGTTGAAGAACCAATGTCTAAAAGACCGTTGCCTTGTTCTAGATTCAATGAAAAATTATTTAAAATACATCCATCACCAAATATAATTTTTGACCCGTTGCTTTTCCCATAAGTGAGAGAAAACACACCAGTAACTCTGGATGGCCGACCGACAACCTCATTTCCAGCCGCGATGAATCGTGCAATTTGTTGTTCTATATCTTCATTCATGTTACACCGCCAATAAGTTTATTTAAAAAATAAAAAAATCAAGTTTAGATTAAAAATCACACAATGCCTCTACCTATAAAAATCTTTTAAAAAATCTGACAATGCATTGCAGTAACTATTATCTGAAAATTCATTTGAACTAAAATCATTTGCACAAAAAGAGTGTGGCAAATTATTATTTTTTTTTGCACTTAGCAAATAGTTATAAAAACTTTTAGCCGATGGAGACCTTATATTAAAGTAAACACTAATATCAATATTAGGGGATGCATCTCCAAAATAATATTGCAGATACGGAACTAAGAAAGTAGCAAGATTCAAATCCTCCCCTGATCTAAAATTATTTTTAGAAAACGCGTTTATCCTATCACCAAATAGTTCAAATGCAAGGTTATAATATTTTTTTTGAGCGGAACATAAGTATGAGTTATTGCCCTATCATATTTAACGTTAAGTTTCCTTTTGAATAATTCATTAACATTATTGCATGCAGAGAGCGTCGCAGTCCTCCTCCCAATATCATTCATAGAAATTATACTTTTTGCACTCGCGAATAAACTGGCATGTCCATTAGATCTAAAGAAATGAGATGAATCCATCTCTCTAGCAACAAAAAAATCGTCATTAAAATAAATGAAATCATCAGACAGCCCAGGTATTTTATGTAAATAGGCTTCAATAACATGAGAATTAAATGTTGGGAGAAACTCAGTCGGAATAATTTCTTTGTGAACAATAATTTTTACTTTATTTAAGAAGAGAGCAGGAAGCTCCGGAATTTGCTCATCCGTTACAACATATATATTATTAACCCAAGGAAGATACTTATTTACACTAAGAATAGAGAAATAAAGTTCATTATGATCAGTATATCTTGAATCCTCCGTTGCATACAATTCAAAATCGCCTACATTTGATATATAGCTATTCTTTTTTTCTACCCACGATGAATCATTTAAAGAAACCCATGTATACACAACATCAATGTTACAACTGGGAGAAAAACCCTTATTAATATTAAATTCGGTATCGTAAATGATGTTTTCCGTTAATGATTGAACATCACATTGATTTAAGACAAGAGGAAATTTATTAATTAATGCATCTCTAACATACAGGCCTGGATGTGATATAAACTTCCTAACTTTCCTATTAATTTTTAAATTCATAAATCAATCACCAACAGAGTTCATTCTAATGAGGAGAGGTCCCCCTCCCCTCATATATCAAGGGTTAATTATCTAAAATAATTTCGTTCTCAGATATTGACTCATGGGGTACAATATCATTAAGGAAGGTATCGAAATCAGCTTTATCCTTGATTGCATGGTTAAATGTAATTGCCAATGGACAGCGCTTAGAACCATGTACTGATTTTATCCATACAAATTTCTCCATGTAACCATAACTAAGATTTGCATATTGTACAGGAGTAGCCTTTACAGTGTCCTTGCCAACCAAAGAATTAACAACTGGTAAAAAATCAAAAAGATAGAATGCATTGTTATCAATATCTTTAGCAATGTCGTTGTAATGGACCAATTGCATATTATCAATACAGCAATAGTTATTTATTGAGGAGAAATTAACTGAAGCCCCTGGCAATAATTGGCCAAGAACATCCATTAGCCTTTCATCTTTTTTAAATTGCTTTGTTATATAAGTAAATGGCACTCCTGCGTTACTTATAAAGTCAGAAACATTGACATTTCGTAAAAAAAAGAAATTCATATCAATGAATACGAAAATTTCTTTTTTTGGAGATATTCGCAACACAACCTTTTCAAAAAAATCCTGATACGTCTCATATATAACATAATTATTATTTAGAGTTTTTATGTTTTTTGAAATATAATATACCCGATTGAAATTGGTGTATTTTTCAATAGAGCGGCATTGATATTTCAATATATCAGACTTTGCAATATTATCAGAAATAACATCAACAACAACCAAATTAACTTTAACTGCCTCAAGGTTATATTTAAGTAAAGGTATATTTGCTTGCGCATCATTGTTCTTTTTACTTACTTCACTTGCTTTTCCGTTCATTACTATTTTCCTTTGAGTCTTATTAAATCGTTTTGATAACGCATCATTGAAAAACAACTTTGGATTGTGAACTAATTTTCTCATTTTTGACATTAATCACAGACCTCCAAGAACCTTTCTACAACTTTAGATATCTCATATCGTTCGATATAGGTTTTCCTTGCATTTACTCCCAGCCTATCTAATAAATCATTATCATTTATTAAGCGTTCCATTTGAGAAGCTAAATGATGAACATCAAAACAAGGAGAAACCAGAGAGTTAAACTCATGTTTGAGAAATTCCTTTGGCCCATACTCAATATCAAAACTGACGACTGGTTTACCCATGCTGAAACTTTCAATATAGACCATACCAAAACCTTCCCTAGAAGAGGTCAAGGCACAAAAATCGCTATTATATATTTCCTCATACACTAAAGAAGTTGGTGGGCAGATCCGTACTTGTGATTTCAAATTCAATTTTTCTATCATATCCATTAATAGTGGTTTTTGCTCACCATCACCATAAATATCTAATTTCCAATCAGGATACTTTACAGCAATAATAGAAAATGACTCAATTAACAAATCAAACTGTTTCATTTCGACCAATCGTCCAAATGAAACTATTCGATTGGTCTTTTTTCGCTCACCAACTAATGATAACAATGAGAGTTGATCTGCAATTCCATTGGGGATGTTTGTAATGTTTTTGACGCCATTACTTAAATAGTCTGATATTTGAAATTCAGTTAGAACAATTACTTTTGATGCATTGTTGTAATTTTTAATTATCGCTTTTTTAATTTCTTCACTATGCGAATTAAACTCTTTATGTTCCTGAACAACTATTTTATTTGTATTATTTGAGTTTTTTATAAGATTTATACAAACGCCAGGGAATGTACCTACAAGCACGCTATTATGTATACTCCTAATTATTTTAACTAGTTTAATGTCTGTTAGTAGTGATAACCCTGAATATAAATCTTCTGTCTGATAGAATAATCTAGAACGCATCTTTGATAATGCATTCTCTAATGGCGTTCGATATTTCCCTTTACTTCTTACATCATTTAAAAACTCCAACCTAACACTAGGATCTATATTTAATACAGGAGTGTCAGATGTCTTCCTCAACGAAATTATAGTTACCAAATAACCAATTGAAACTAAAAAATTCGCTTGATTTATTACAGTTTGTACAGTTCCGCCAACTCCATATGCGTTGTAGCAGAAAAAAATAATATTTTTTTGTTTTTTTTCAATAAGTAAGTCTACGAACTTATTAGTTTTACTAAACCCTTCATAATCATTTTTTACCTTGGTATAATTAACCGCCGCTAGCGCATTCAGTTTTTCATAAGAATTCTCTTTTGAAAGATAATTTTCAATTTCTTTGACAGTTCTAACAGTTACTCCCAGAAAATCATATGGCGATGACATAAAGTGTCCTCGCTCATATTTATATTGATCATAATCAAAATGAAGAAATATAACTGGGGTTTTTAACAAATTAAATTCAAAAGCAACAGATGAATAATCAGTGATACAGATTGCAGTATCTTCCAGAACACTGTTAAAGTCATTCTGCCCAGCAAAATCTATGTTCCCATCAAATATTTGATAAAGTTTATCCTTCAGTCCTAAAATTTTTTCATGAAGATAAAATCTAATCTGCAAATTATGTTCTTCTGCAAAATCCAAAATACCATGTGACGACTTTATAGCTCGAACAAGCTGGAGAAATGAATTGTCATCACTTTTCTTAGTCCATTCGTCTCGCCAAGTAAAGAAAAATAATAATGATTTATTTTTCTTAGTGATATTCTGCAGATTCTCATGTCTCGGCAGACCACAATTTGCAATCCGACAATCAAGAAAACCAATGCTAATAATCAGCTTTCTTAAAACTTTTAAATCAACTTCTTCAACATTTTTTTCTTGAGTATAATATGAATTAAGCAATTTAATGTAAAAGTCTTTTAAATCTTTTTTCTCAACATAGCCTTTTAAATGTGGTATCTTATATTTAGAAATTATCTTGTTAATTTGATGTATATCTGATTTTGACTGAAGTATATCGCTAACAATATATTTCTCATTTTTCAATGATGTACTAAAATACCTAACCCGTCCATTATAATGCCCCTTATAGAAATGAATCTTTTTATAAGAAATAATTCCATGCTGAAGATAGAAAATTGGAGCCCATCCTTTTGATAATGGTGTTTTTTTGAAAGAAGGGAATACATCCATATAACCATCATTAAGCATCAAATAGTCTGCCTTAAAAAACAATCTTCGATGCATTAAACTATTTTTTAATATTATATTTCTCTTAAATAGAGATAGCGACTCTATATCGATGTTATCCCGCTCATAAATATAAAAAGTATTTTTATATCCATGTTCGATTCTATGTTTGAAGTAAGCGAATCCATTATCCCTAGCCTGTAACCCGCCCTTTTCACTAATCAAAATTAGAAGATCATCTTTCTTAGACATATCCATAAAAGCACCAATCCATTTAGATATAAAAAGCAAAATATCAACTCTGAAATTTATTATATTCTTTCAAAGCATCATCTACAGAACTAAAAAAATGGCATTCTGACTTGGCATCAAAAAGAACTGCAACATCACAATAATCTTTTAATATTGTTGGACTATGTGCAACCATTAGAAATGATGATTCCTTATGCTTTTGAGAAAAAACCTCCTTACATTTACGCTTAAATCTTTCATCCCCAACGGCTATGACTTCATCTACAAGGTAATAATCGAATTTGAATGCCATGCTTAAACCAAACCCTAGCCGTGAACGCATCCCATTGGAATATGTTTTAATGGGCATATCAAAATAATGCCCCAACTCTGCAAACTCTTCGACATAATCGACTTTTTCTTTCAATTCACTCTTCTTAGAATAAAGACGAGAAACAAATTTCACATTTTCGCGCCCTGTAAGACTACCCTGGAACCCCCCGGCTAATCCGACAGGCCAAGAAATTGTTCTATCAGTTATTATTCGCCCACTATCGGGGCGATCTATACCACCAATCATCCGTAATAGAGTTGATTTCCCAGCACCATTCCGCCCAATAATTGCAACACTTTTTCCGGAAGGGATGGTTACATTTAAATTATTAAACACAAAATGTCTCCCTTTAGGCGTTTTATATGTTTTAGTTAAACCTTCTATTTTTATCATGAAGTTAACATTGCCTTCTCTCTAAAGTGATATACTGTCAAACCCAGTGTAATAATAGCCAAGGAAATAAAAGATAAATATTGAATACTAGCTCCCTCACTCAAATAGCCTACACAAACAGCCTCTCGGCTAAGTTCTACAACATGAACAATTGGATTCCATAAAATATAAGGCCAATATTCTTTTGGAATAGAGTGTAAAGGAAACATAATACATGAAATAAAATAAAGCGGTTTAACCACTATAGGCAGGAATTTTTCCGTTTCAGGAAATGCATTCCCAATAACCATGAATACCATACCAATTCCACATGAGAAAACAAACAACAGCATCCATGTCATAACCAAACTAACAATACCATTTATCTCCATATCTTCACCAAGGAAACCAAGAATAAACATGAGTATGGCGTAAACAAATATATAAATTGCAGTTTCTAGTATAGCCCTAGCTAAGATAGTATCTATAGGTTTTACAGGTCTGTAATTGAATAATCCTTGGTTTGCTTCAATAGAATTAACACAACGAGACGTAATATTACTAAAAATAAAATATGGAATTATTCCGTTTATAAGAAAAACAGGAAATGAAATATCAGGCATTGTACGATGCATCACAAAACCAAATATTCCAACAAGTACCATCAAATGCGCCGCAGGCTCCAGCACCGCCCACAGATACCCAAGCCGATACTTCCCAAAGCGGGTTTTGATTTCCCTCATAAACAGCGCTTTGATAACCGCCTGTTGTACTTCTAAGCCACTTCTCGCCATACAACCTCTGTCCATAACTTTATTTTTGGCACGCTACCGCCCATGGCTCATAGCTACCAGCTTGCTAATCGAGAACGACTTATATCCTGGGGAAATGTTTAATGGGGGGAGGCCACAAATATATTAAATACTTGCTTATTTATTTCAGCTATTGCAGAGGCCCGAAACATCACTCCATTGAACATTTCAGAAGGCACTTATGCCTTGCTATATTGTACTCAATATCAGATTGTTTCGTAGCCCATCAGGTTTAATTAAATTAAAAGTACATTTTAAAATAAATAATTTTTGATAGGATATTATCAGAATGGATATATAACCCATATTGAAGATGGTTGTTTCATTATTTATTAATATCAAAAATAGCTATAGATAATAAAACAAAAATAATTTATATAAATATGATATCAATAATAATAAAAATACAGATGTGAAATAGAAAGGGCTTATCAACTGATAAGCCCTATGCTCGTTAGTCGCCCATCAGTTCCCGGACCAACTCCACGCAGCGCAGGAAGCGCGAATCATAATCCGCCTCTTCCACATGCACGAACTCGATATTGTTCTTCTTCAACATCGATACCAGCAGCGTCTGGAACTCTTTGCGGTCGACGGAGCTTCCCAGGCTACGCAGCCCATCCGCCACCCATGGCGTGTTGTTTTCCAGCAGGATGACGAGGTCAAAGCGATACTCATCAATCAGCGCCTGTACAAACGGGTGTTCACGGCCTTCGTACTTTTTGCAGAACGCCTGGGTGCTCACAAAATCGGTATCGATAAAAGCCACCTTGTTGGCATACTTTACTGCAAAATCAATATACTGCGCGTGGCCGAGGGCGATTTTGTCATAGTCGGAATACTGTAACGCCATTTCGTCGCCGCCCAGATGCGAGAACACATAATCGCGGCCATATTCCCATGCACTGGTGGTATTAAAGATATTCGCCAGCTTATTCACCAGCGTCGACTTACCGCTGGATTCACCGCCGAGAATCGCCACCGTGCGCACGAAGAACGGCTTCACTTCCGTTGGGATGTAATCCCAGTAGCGGAACGGGTTCTCACGAATCTGCGCGCCGCTGATATTCATAAACGTTCGTTTCGGGTCCACCAGCACCGTTTCAATTCCCAGGTGTTCCAGATACTGCGGCGCGTCGGACTCTTCAGAGGTGTAGATCCAGTTTGGCTGAATCCCCTTCTCTTCCAGAAAGGTTTTCATGCCCGCACTCCACACATCCCAGCCATGCGGGTACGGTTCCATGCCCTCTTCATTGAAAGCATGAATACGAATGTTCTTCTGGTACTTAAAGGTCTGCAGCAGCCAGCGCAGGCGATCGGGCACGGTAGGCTGCTGCGACATCGCGCTGTCTTCAAACAACGCGCGGTCACGGGTATCGTCGTACCCCATGATGATATGCAGCTCATCCACCTGGCTACAGGCGCGCTGAATCAGATAAATATGCCCCGTATGTAGCGGGTAGAATTTACCAAACACCACGCCGATATTTTTCTGCTGGCGCGGAAACTCCAGCCCGAGGAAACGGTGCAACGCTTCCAGCTTTTGCGCGCTGGGACTTTTAATTTTGGCGTTGAGAAGCTGGCTTAAATAGCCCTTGGTCATACCGCTGGCGTCTGCAACCTGCTGCAACGTACAGCCTTTTTGACGGATTGCGGTTTTAAGATAGTCGAACGACGACACAAGAGCCTCCTGCAAAATTGGGGTAAATCATCTACCCATTATACAAAAAACCCGGATGTACTCACGGTACTATCCGGGGAGAAAGAGACCGGCGTCGCAGCGCGCGCCGGAGTCGGTCACTATAGGTCGTCAAAGACGTTAAGCGCGTCGGAGAGTTTCTTCACGCCAAACACCTTCATCCCTTCCGGGACTTTTTTCGGTACGTTAGCGGCAGGAACAATAGCCCGGCGGAAGCCGTGCTTCGCCGCTTCAGAAATACGCTCCTGCCCGCTCGGCACGGGGCGAATCTCGCCGGCCAGGCCGACTTCGCCAAATACCACCAGATCCTGCGGCAGCGGCCTGTCGCGCAGGCTGGAGACCATCGCCAGCAACAGCGCCAGGTCGGCGCTGGTTTCAGTGACCTTCACCCCGCCGACCACATTGACGAACACATCCTGATCCGCCATCTGCAGACCACCGTGACGATGCAATACGGCCAGCAGGATCGCCAGACGGTTTTGCTCAAGGCCAACGGCCACTCGCCGTGGGTTACCCATCATCGAGTGATCCACCAGCGCCTGAATCTCAACCAGCAGCGGCCGTGTGCCTTCCCATACCACCATCACCGAACTGCCTGAAGTGACCTCATCGCCGCGGCTCAGGAAGATAGCGGAAGGGTTGCTCACTTCACGCAGCCCCTGCTCGGTCATGGCAAAAACGCCCAGTTCATTCACCGCGCCAAAGCGGTTTTTATGGCTGCGCAGCGTACGGAAACGCGAGTCGGCATCACCGTCAAGCAGCACCGAACAGTCGATGCAGTGTTCCAGCACCTTCGGGCCCGCCAGCGAGCCGTCTTTGGTGACGTGCCCCACCATGACGATAGCCACGCCGCGCGTCTTAGCAAAGCGCGTCAGATAAGCGGCGGTTTCGCGCACCTGCGCTACGCTGCCCGGCGACGACTGGATATCCGCCATATGCATCACCTGGATGGAATCGATAACCATCAGCTTCGGCTGCTCTTCTTCGGCAATCTGGCAAATCTGCTCAATGCTGGTTTCCGAGAGCATATTCAGGTTAGCGGTCGGCAGGCCCAAACGGTGCGCACGCATCGCCACCTGCTGCAACGACTCTTCGCCGGTGACGTATAGGGTTTTCATCTGCTCTGCCAGCTTGCACAGCGTTTGCAGCAGCAGCGTCGATTTCCCCGCCCCCGGGTTACCGCCAATCAGGATCGCACTGCCGGGCACCACGCCACCGCCCAGCACGCGGTCGAACTCTTTAAAGCCAGTCGAAAAACGCGGCAGCTCTTCCAGGCTGATATCCGACAGTTTCTGCACCTTAGCCACGCCAGCATTACCGGCATAGCCGCTCAGGCGCTCGTTACGTGCGACCGTGGGAGAAGCGGCTACGCGCACTTCGGTGATGGTATTCCACGCATGGCAGGCGCTGCATTGCCCCTGCCAGCGCGGGTAGTCCGCACCGCACTCATTACAAACAAATGCGCGTTTAGGAGCTTTCGCCACGTTAACCTCTTTATTTCTGATTCATGCTGCCGGAGAGAATGCAGAACACCCCCATTAAATCGGCATGACGGATAGTGACTTCCGTCTGTTCATTCACTTTCGGTTTGGCATGATACGCAATCCCCAGACCGGCTTTCTTGATCATCGGCAGGTCGTTGGCGCCGTCGCCGATAGCCACGGTTTGCGCATGCGGAATTTCATATTTTTCAGCCAGCTGCAGCAGCGTTTTCGCCTTGTATTGCGCATCGACGATATCACCGACCACTTCACCGGTCAGCTTGCCGTCGCGAATGCCCAGCTCGTTGGCCACCGCGGCGGTCAGACGCAGCTTGTCGCGCAGATATTCCGCGAAGAAGGTAAAGCCGCCGGAGGCAATCGCCACCTTCCAGCCCAGCGTTTCCAGCTTCAGCACCAGCTGCGTCAGCCCCGGCATTAACGGCAGCGTATCGCGCACCTGACGCAGAATATCAGCGTCCGCATCTTTCAGCGTTGCTACCCGCTGACGCAGGCTGGCGCTAAAGTCGAGTTCACCGCGCATTGCACGTTCCGTCACTTCAGAAACCAGTTCGCCGGTGCCTGCCAGCTTGGCGATTTCATCAATACACTCGATCTGAATGGCCGTAGAGTCCATATCCATCACCAGCAGGCCCGGCGTACGCAGATGCGGAATTTTGCCCAGCGGAGCAACATCAAGCCCGGCGTCGTGCGCCAGACGCGTCGCCCGCGGCGTTAATGACCCTGCCAGACGAATGACCTGGTAATCTTCCACGCACCAGGCGGCAACAATCACCATCGCTGCGCCCAGCTTGCGCTGGTAGGTCGTCAGACGTTCTTTATTCAGGCCGCGGCCGTACAGCAGCCAGCCGCTACGGCCAGCATGGTAATCCAGCGGCATCACTTCATCACCGCTGAGCGAAAGCGGCAACCCAGGCCACAAGGAGACATCTTCAGGCAGGTCGCACCAGGTCAAACTGTTTGGCATTACAGCTCCAATCTTCTTTATTAAGCCCAGGAAAATAACGCATGAGGCTACCTTGTAACCAGCGCTTCTGGCAACATTAAGCTGTAAATTTTCAAAGGTGGAATATGGTTCGCGCAAAACTGAAATTTCGGCTGCATCGTACGGTCATTGTCCTGATCTGTCTCGCGCTGCTTGTCGCGCTGATGCAGGGGGCCTCCTGGTTCAGCCAGCAAAGCCAGAAACAACGAAACCCACAGCTTGAAGAGTTGGCAAGAACGCTGGCATATCAGGTGTCGCTGAACCTCGCGCCAATGATGAAAACCGAAACGCCAGACGAGAAAAAGATTGGCCAACTGCTGAAACAGCTCACCGCCAAAAGCCGCATCCTGGACGCTGGCGTCTATGATGAAGAGGGCAACCTTATCGCCCGCGCCGGCGAGCAGGTAGCGCTTCGCGATCGGCTAGCGCTGGACGGTAAAAAAGCCGGGGGGTATTTTAACCAGCAGATTGTCGAGCCAATCAACGGCAAAAATGGCCCGCTCGGCTATCTGCGCCTGACGCTCGATACCCATACCATCGCCACGGAATCCCGCCAGGTGGATAACACCACCAATATTTTACGCCTGATGTTGCTGCTGTCGCTGGCCATTGGCGTGGTGCTGGCCCGCACGCTGCTGCGCGGCAAACGCACCCGCTGGCAGCAGTCACCGTTCCTGTTAACCGCGAACAAGCCGGTACAGGACGAAGATAAAGACTAAACAGAAAAGGAAATCGCCATGACAACGCTGCGCCTGCTGCTTTCAGACTCTCACGACCCGTGGTTTAACCTTGCGGTAGAAGAGTGTATTTTCCGTCAGATGCCTGCCACCCAGCGGGTGCTGTTCCTCTGGCGCAACGCGGACACGGTCGTGATTGGCCGCGCGCAAAACCCGTGGAAAGAGTGCAACACCCGCCGCATGGAAGAAGATAACGTCCGGCTGGCACGACGCAGCAGCGGCGGCGGCGCGGTGTTCCACGATCTCGGCAACACCTGCTTTACCTTTATGGCGGGCAAACCGGAGTACGATAAAACGATCTCAACCGCTATCGTGCTTGAAGCGCTGAATTCACTCGGTGTGACCGCAGAGGCCTCCGGGCGTAACGATCTGATCGTCAAAACCGAGGAAGGCGAGCGCAAAGTGTCCGGCTCCGCGTACCGCGAGACCAAGGACCGTGGTTTTCACCACGGCACGCTGCTGCTGAATGCCGATCTAAGCCGATTGGCAAACTATCTGAATCCGGATAAGAAAAAGCTACAGGCGAAAGGTATTACTTCCGTGCGCGGCCGCGTCGCTAACCTGGTGGAACTGCTGCCTGACGTGACTCACGAGCAGATTTGTACCGCCGTAACCGAGGCCTTTTTCCGTCACTATGGCGAACGCGTAGACGCCGAGATTATCTCCCCGGACAAAGCGCCGGATCTGCCGAATTTTGCCGAAACCTTTGCCCGCCAGAGCAGCTGGGAGTGGAACTTTGGTCAGGCGCCGGCCTTCTCGCATCTGCTGGACGAGCGTTTCACCTGGGGCGGCGTTGAACTGCATTTCGACGTTGAAAAAGGCGTGATTACCCGTACCCAGATCTTCACCGATAGCCTCAACCCCGCGCCGCTGGAAGCACTGGCGGAGCGGCTACAGGGCTGCCAGTATCGCGCCGATGTTTTACAGCAAACTTTTGAAGCGCTGGTTGCGGAATATCCGGATCAGGAAAGCGAGCTTCGTGAGCTGGCGGCGTGGGTCGCAGGGGCCGTGCGCTAAGCGACTGATAGCGAATTGCCGGATGGCGGCTACGCCTTATCCGGCCTACAACAGATTGTAGGCCCGGTAAGCACAGCGCCACCGGGCATTAACAGCGTTCTCCGGTCTCAAGGTCCATCAACTCCCCGGCCCAATCGACCGGGTAAACGCCCTCGCGAACATGTCGATGAAAGGTCGAAAACGGCCAATCCTGAACACGCGATACCCAACCGTGTTTTATCGGGTTGATGTAGATGTAATCGATATGGCGGCGATAATCACGCTCGTCGCGTATCGTATGCTCCAAGAATCGCGGCTGCCACACGGTTTGGTGTAGCAATGATTGAGTGAATCGCTTTTTAATTTCACGCCAGCGAGAAGAAAAATCACAGTCATTCGCGGGAAGCGTCCAGATGCAGTGAAGATGCTCGGGGAGAATGACCCAGGCGTCGATATAAAAGGGTTTAATGCGCTTAACCACACGAACTGCGGCACGGAGTTCAGCAATATTCCTGATTAAAAGATCGCTTTGCCTGTCTTTGAGATTTACGGTGAAAAACCATGTTCCACCGTTGATGTAATGGCGGCGATAGTTCGACATTTTGTTTTTCCTTTAACAAAATTCGACCTTATCGGGTTCGTTGCAGATGGCAAGATTGGGAGAGAGTTTTGAGAAGGAAGCTCGCAATATATGCGACGAATTGCCGGATGGCGGCTGCGCCTTATCCGGCCTACAACAGACTGTAGGCCCGGTAAGCAAAGCGCCACCGGGCACACAAACAACGTTACTCTTTATCGCCCAGCAGAACGGATTCCAGCGCGATTTTGATCATGTCGTTGAAGGTCGTCTGACGTTCAGCGGCAGTAGTCTGCTCGTGAGTACGGATATGGTCGGACACGGTGCAGATGGTCAGCGCTTTCGCACCGAATTCTGCGGCTACGCCGTAGATGCCCGCCGCTTCCATTTCCACGCCCAGCACGCCGTATTTTTCCATGACGTCGAACATTTCGCCGTCCGGAGAATAGAACAGATCGGCAGAGAACAGGTTACCCACGCGCGCGTCTACGCCCAGCGCTTTTGCCGCATCAACAGCGTTACGCACCATGTCGAAGTCAGCGATAGCGGCGAAATCATGATCTTTAAAGCGGATACGGTTAACTTTGGAGTCGGTGCAGGCACCCATACCAATAACCACGTCACGCAGTTTGACGTCCATACGCACGGCACCGCAGGAGCCTACGCGAATGATTTTCTTCACGCCGAAATCGGTGATCAGCTCTTTGGTGTAGATGGAGCAGGACGGAATACCCATACCGTGACCCATCACGGAGATCTTACGGCCTTTGTAGGTACCGGTGAAACCTAACATGCCGCGAACGTTGTTCACTTCACGGACATCTTCGAGGAAAGTTTCAGCAATGTGCTTCGCACGCAGCGGGTCGCCCGGCATCAGCACAACATCAGCGAAATCGCCCATTTCAGCGTTAATATGTGGGGTTGCCATCGTTTTATCCTTATTTAAATTGTCAGCGCCTGATGGCGGCTACGCCTTATCAGGCCTACAAAAAACGTAGGCCCGGTAAGCGAAGCGCCACCGGGCAATTGCATCACAGCATGTTTTTACCGTAAGCCATCGGCGACGTACCAAAGTACGTTGCCAGCGTCTGGCCGATATCCGCGAAGGTTTCACGGTGGCCCAGCGAACCCGGTTTCACTTTCGGGCCGTACACCAGCACCGGAATGTGTTCACGGGTGTGGTCGGTACCGGTCCAGCTCGGGTCACAGCCGTGGTCAGCGGTGAGGATCAGAATGTCATCTTCACCGACCAGTTCCATCAGCTCAGGCAGACGGCGGTCGAACAGCTCCAGACCTGCGGCATAACCGGCGATATCGCGACGGTGACCCCAGGAAGAGTCGAAGTCCACGAAGTTGGTGAAGACAATCGTCTCATCACCCGCTTCTTTCATCTCTTTGATGGTGGCATCAAACAGCGCATCCAGGCCGGTGGCTTTCACTTTTTTGGTGATACCGCAGTTCGCATAGATATCCGCAATCTTACCGACGGAAACTACGTGACCGTGTTTTTCATCAACCAGTTTCTGCAATACGGTCGGTGCCGGCGGTTCAACGGCCAGATCGTGGCGGTTACCGGTACGCTGGAAGTTACCCGCTTTATCACCGATAAACGGACGCGCGATAACGCGGCCAATGTTGTAACCACCTTCGGTCAGCTCTTCACGGGCGATTTCGCACAGCTCGTAAAGTTTATCCAGGCCAAAGGTCTCTTCATGGCAGGCGATCTGGAATACGGAGTCCGCAGAGGTATAGAAAATCGGCTTGCCGGTTTTCATATGCTCTTCGCCCAGTTGATCCAGAATCACGGTACCGGAAGAGTGACAATTACCGAGGTAACCCGGCAGGTTGGCACGTTTTACCAGTTTATCCAGCAGTTCCTGCGGGAAGCTGTTTTCGTGGTCGCTGAAGTAGCCCCAGTCGAACAGAACCGGCACGCCGGCGATTTCCCAGTGGCCTGACGGCGTATCTTTACCGGAAGAGAGTTCATGCGCCCAACCATAGGCGCCAATGACCTCGGCGTTGCCGTCCATACCCGCGGCAATTTTGCCGGTAGAACCTTCATGCGCTTTCACCAGCCCCAGACGGGTAAGGTTAGGCAAATTCAGCGGGCCTTTACGGCCGTGGTCAGCCTCGCCTTTGGCACAGGCTTCTGCAATGTGGCCCATCGTGTCGGCGCCAACATCACCAAAGCGGTCAGCATCTTCCGTTGCACCAATCCCAAAGGAGTCCAGCACCATAATAAATGCACGTTTCATCTTGTTCTCCATACATCTTGCGCTGTAAAAAAGCGATCAGATCAGTATATCGTTATTCAGTGATACGACGATAGACTGTCGGTGTAATTTCTGGGGCTTTATCGTCCAGTTTAATTGCCGCTTTGACGGCTTTCGCCGCATCCTGCCAGCTGGCCTCATCTTTGGCGTGGATCACCGCCAGCGGGCGCTGCCCGTCGACGCTATCGCCCAAACGGGCCATGTCGGTAAAGCCGACGCTGTAATCAATAGTGTCCGACGCCTGACGACGACCACCGCCCATAGACACGACGGCCATACCCAGTGCACGGGTGTCCATCGCGCTCACGAAACCTTCGGTATCAGCATAGACCGCTTTACTGAGCATCGCCGTTGGCAGATATTTCGCATAGTTTTCAACGAAATCAGTCGGCCCCTTCTGCGCGGCAACCATGCGACCGAAGATCTCAGCCGCCTTACCGTTATCCAGTACCGCCTGCAGTTTGGCGCGCGCTTCAGCGTCATCTTTCGCCAGACGACCGGAGATCAGCATCTCAACGCACAGCGCCATCGTGACATCTAACAGGCGAGGGTTGCGGTATTCCCCCGTCAGGAACTGCACCGCTTCACGTACTTCAACGGCGTTACCTGCGCTGGACGCCAGCACCTGGTTCATGTCGGTCAGCAGTGCGGTGGTTTTCACACCCGCGCCGTTGGCCACGCCAACAATGGCTTCCGCCAGTGCAGCAGAGAGTTCGTAGGTCGGCATAAATGCGCCGCTGCCCACTTTCACATCCATCACCAGCGCATCCAGCCCTTCTGCCAGCTTTTTGGCGAGGATAGACGCGGTGATCAACGGAATAGAGTCCACCGTCGCGGTAATGTCGCGGGTAGCGTAAAAACGTTTATCCGCCGGTGCGAGCGAGCTGGTTTGCCCAATAATCGCCACCCCCACGTCTTTAATAATTTCGCGGAAGCGGTTGTCATCCGGGAAGATGTCGAAACCCGGAATCGCCTCCAGCTTGTCGAGCGTTCCGCCGGTATGACCAAGGCCACGACCCGAAATCATCGGAATGTAGCCGCCGCAGGCAGCAACCATCGGGCCAAGCATCAGAGAGGTAACGTCACCGACGCCGCCGGTAGAGTGCTTGTCAACAATCGGGCCGTTGAGGTTCAGGCTCTTCCAGTCCAGGACAGTGCCTGAATCTCGCATCGCCATGGTCAATGAGACACGTTCTGGCATGCTCATATCATGGAAGAAAATGGTCATCGCCAGCGCGGCAATCTGCCCTTCAGAGATGGTGTTGTCGCGAATACCGTTGATAAAGAAACGAATCTCTTCATCACTCAGCGCCAGGCCATCACGTTTTTTGCGAATAATTTCTTGAGCGAGAAACAAGGTACCCTCCTTATTGTGGGCTGGATAAGCACGAAGCCCCCAGCACAGAACATCTCCGTTGTAGGCCTGATAAGCGAAACGCCATCAGGCAAATTTGCCGGATGGCGGCTGTCGCCTTATCCGGCCTACACAGGACAATTCAGATTTTAATAGCTGCTAGCGCTCTTACCGTCGCCATGGCCCAGTGCTTTCAGCAGGCTGGCCAGCAGGGAAGAAGCACCGAAGCGGTAGTGACGGGAGTCAGCCCAATCCGCGCCGAACAGTTCGTCAGCAATAGACAGGAACAGCTGCGCGTCTTCCGCAGTACGCACACCGCCCGCCGGTTTGAAGCCCACGGTTTTCTGTACGCCCATGTCACGAATCACTTCCATCATGATGCGCGCACTTTCTGGCGTCGCGTTCACCGGCACTTTACCGGTAGAAGTTTTGATGAAATCTGCACCAGCTTTGATAGAAATTTCAGACGCTTTGCGAATCAGCGCTTCTTCTTTCAGCTCGCCGGTTTCGATGATCACTTTCAGCAGTACGTTTGCCGCAGCACACGCGTCTTTACAGGCTTTCACCAGATCAAAACCTACCTGCTCGTTACCGGCGATCAGCGCGCGGTACGGGAACACCACGTCAACTTCATCTGCGCCGTAGGCAATCGCCGCACGGGTTTCCGCCAGCGCAATCTCGATGTCGTCATTGCCGTGCGGGAAGTTGGTGACGGTTGCGATGCGGATATCCGGCGTCCCCTGCTCTTTCAGCGTTTTACGCGCAATTGGGATGAAACGCGGATAGATGCAAACTGCCGCGGTGTTACCCACCGGGGTTTTAGCCTGATGGCACAGCGCGATGACTTTCGCGTCGGTGTCATCTTCATTCAGGGTGGTTAAGTCCATTAACTGCAGCGCACGCAGGCTGCTTGCCTTTAAATCAGTCATTTTGCTCTCCGACGGCGCATTGCCGTTCAAATCGTTACCTTGCGGGTCTGTGATTATTGTAACACCGCCCCGCGCTCACACTTCGACATTCATCACACTTAGTGAAAACTTCGTACAAATTTGCATAACAACAACGCGATCAACTTCAAACTTTCAAGCCTCCGTGGGCAAATAAAGCGCCACTTCAGCCGATAGGATCAAAAGATAGCCTCATCGTTTTTCATACACTTCGCGCATCTCTCGTCTGAGGAACTGAAGATGCCCACTTCGCTCGATACACCGCTGCTGCAACATTGCCAGCAAATTGTGACAAGCTCCGTGTTATCCCCGGAACAAAAGCGTCATTTCCTGGCGCTGGAAGCCGAGAACGCCCTGCCGTACCCTGCGCTCCCCGAAGCGGCGCAGGCCGCGCTGGCTGAAGGCGTCATTTGCGATATGTTCGAAGGACATGCGCCGTATAAACCGCGCTATGTCTTACCGGACTATCAACGTTTTCTTGCCAACGGCTCCCAATGGCTCGAGCTGGAAGGCGCACAGGATCTGGATGACGCGCTCTCGCTGCTGACGATTCTTTATCATCACGTCCCTTCCGTGACCGCCATGCCGGTCTACCTGGGCCATCTTGATGCGCTGCTGTCGCCATATGTTAGAATTCTAACACAAGATGAAATCGATATTCGAATAAAACGTTTCTGGCGCTACCTGGATCGCACGCTGCCCGACGCATTCACCCACGTCAACATTGGCCCACACGATACGCCAATTACGCGCGCAATTTTACGCGCAGATGCCGAATTAAAGCAGGTTGCACCAAACCTGACCTTTATCTACGATCCGCAAATTACCCCTGACGATCTGCTGCTCCAGGTGGCACAAAATATTTGTGAGTGCAGTAAGCCGCATATCGCCAACGGCCCGGAAAATGATAGAATTTTCACAAACGGTCAATATGGCATCGTGAGTTGTTACAACTCGCTGCCGCTCGCCGGCGGCGGCAGCACGCTGGTGCGTCTGAATTTGCAGCAGGTTGCCCGACGCAGTGACTCCATCGATGACTTCTTTAACCGCACACTGCCGCACTACTGTCAGCAGCAAATCGCCATCATTGATGCGCGCTGTCGCTTCCTCTACGAGCAATCCGGCTTCTTTGAGAATAGCTTCCTGGTCAATGAAGGGCTGATCGATCCCGCGCGCTTTGTGCCCATGTTCGGCATTTATTCGCTAGCAGAAGCGGTCAACGAGCTGTGTGAACGCAACGGCATTGACGGGCGCTACGGTAAGGATGAGCAAGCAAACACGCTCGCCTACCGCATCAGCGCCGCACTGGCGGAGTTCGTCGCGCAAACGCCGGTGCAGTACGGCTGGCAGCAGCGCGCGCTGCTGCACGCGCAGTCGGGGATAAGCTCAGACACCGGCACCACACCGGGTGCGCGTCTGCCATACGGCGACGAACCGGATCCGATTACCCATCTACTGACCGTTGCACCGCACCACCCGTACTACACGGCCGGCATCAGCGACATACTGACACTCGATGAGACGGTAAAACGTAACCCGCAGGCGGTGATGCAGCTATGCCTGGGGGCGTTTAACGCCGGTATGCGTGAATTCAGCGCCAACGTCAGCGGGAACGATCTGGTCCGCGTGACCGGCTACATGGTGCGCTTGTCCGATCTGGAGAAATACCGCGCAGAAGGCTCACGTACCAACACCACCTGGCTCGGTGAAGAAGCCGCACGTAATACCCGTATCCTGGAGCGTCAACCTCGTGTCGTCAGTCATGAACAGCAGATGCGCTTTAGTCAGTAAAATCATCCCGTTCTCCTGCGTTGACGGGCCTGGCAGCCGCCTGGCCCTGTTCCTGCAAGGGTGCAATCTGCGCTGTAAAAACTGCCATAACCCTTGGACCATGGGGCGCTGCAACGACTGCGGCGAATGCGTAGCGCAGTGCCCGCACCAGGCGCTGCGCATCGATGATGGCCGCGTAGCGTGGCAGCCCGACGCCTGCCAGCAGTGCGATACCTGTCTGCACATGTGCCCGCAGCAGGCGACGCCCATGGCGCAGTCAATGAGCGTGGAACAGGTCATTCAGCACATTAGCAAGGTCGCGCCGTTTATTGAGGGCATCACCGTCAGCGGCGGCGAAGCCACTACCCAACTGCCGTTTATCTGCGCGCTGTTCGCGCGCCTGAAGGCCATGCCCGGGCTTCGGCATCTGACCTGTCTTGTTGACAGCAACGGGGAACTGCCGATAAGCGGCTGGCAGAAGCTGCAACCGCTATGCGACGGCGTCATGGTCGATTTAAAAGCGTGGGACAATGCACGTCATGTCGCGCTGACCGGCCGAGGAAACGCGCGCATTAAGCAAAGCATACTCTGGCTGGCGCAGCACGGCATGCTCAGCGAACTGCGGCTGCTTGTGATTCCCGACCAGACGGATTATCGGCAAAACGCCGAGTCGCTCTGCGCATTTATTACCAGCCTTGGCGATGTGCCCGTTCGTTTGAACGCGTTTCACGCACACGGGGTTTATGGAGAGGCAAAAACGTGGCGCAGCGCCGGGCCACAGGATATTGAAGCCCTGAGCCAAGCGCTGCAGGCCGGAGGAATCACGAAGATTATCCCTCCGGCGCTTTACTTATAGTGCGAGGAACACGCCGGCAATCGTGGCGCTCATCAGGTTAGAAAGCGTGCCCGCAGCAACGGCCTTCAGCCCGAGCTGCGCAATCTCCGGACGACGTTTTGGCGCCATGCTGCCCAGCCCACCGATCAAAATCGCGATAGAAGACAGGTTGGCAAATCCGCACAGCGCAAAGGAGATAATCGCTTTGGTGTGGTTAGAAATCACCTGCAAACCAGCCGCGGCAACTTCCGCATCTGCTTTCAGGTATTCACCGAAGTTCATGTACGCCACGAACTCGTTAATCACCAGCTTCTGGCCGATAAACGACCCGGCCACCGTCGCTTCGCTCCACGGTACGCCAATCACCCACGCCAGCGGCGAGAAGACCCAGCCAAGGATCAGCTGCAACGACAGCTCCGGATAGTTAAACCAGCCGCCCACGCCGGAAAGGATACCGTTCAGCAGCGCAATCAGCGCGATAAACGCCAGCAGCATTGCCCCCACGTTCAGCGCCAGCTGCATCCCGGATGCCGCACCAGAGGCCGCCGCGTCAAGCACGTTGCTCGGGGCATCCGTACCCTGCGCGTCCTGTTCCAGCGCAGGAGAATCATGCGGTGTTTCCGTTTCCGGAATGATGATTTTCGCGAACAGCAGGCCGCCCGGCGCCGCCATAAACGACGCTGCAATCAGGTACTCCAGCGGCACGCCCATCTGCGCATAGCCCGCCAGCACGGAACCGGCCACCGACGCCAGCCCGCCGCACATAACGGCGAACAGCTCGGAGCGCGTCATGGTGGCGATGTACGGACGTACCACCAGCGGAGCTTCCGTCTGACCAACAAAGATATTTGCGGTGGCGGAAAGCGATTCCGTACGCGACGTTTTCAGCACCTTACGCAGGCCGCCGCCCAGAATGCGGATGACAAACTGCATGATGCCAAGATAGTAAAGCACGGCGATCAGCGAAGAGAAGAAGACGATGACCGGCAGTACGCGCAGCGCAAAAATAAAGCCGCCGCCGCCGAATACTTCAAACATTTTATCGGATACCAGACCGCCGAAAAGGAAGCCGATCCCTTCGTTGCCGTAGGCGATAACGTTAGCCACGCCTTCAGACATCGCCAGCAGCACTTTTCGCCCGGCCGGTACATAGAGGATGAGCGCGCCGATGCCGACCTGGATAAGCCAGGCGCCAAACACGGTGCGCAGATTAATTGCTTTACGATTACTGGAAAGAAGTATGGCAATGGCGAGCAGCACCACCATGCCGATGAGTCCCATGAGGATTTGCATACAGAGTCCCTGTGTATTGAAAAATATAAATATTACGGCAAACCTACGGCGCCGATTATAACGTCACGGGATTATATTTTTCGTTCGCTGTCACAGGTTTCACGCAATAGAATCAGGCTAATACCTGACAATGAGATCTACGTCACCTTACAAGGCCAAAAAGAGTGCATGAGTATTGGCGTAAAGCGCGCTGGCTATCTGTTCCGGTGCCTCCGGGCGCAGTGAACAAAGATGAGTAAAGACGTCCGCAATCCGCTCGGGTCGATTCGGCTGCCCTTGATAACCGTTGAGTGGCATATCAGGGGCGTCGGTTTCCAGCACCAGTGCTGAAAGCGGCAGTTGCGCCATCACGTCCCGCGTCTTGCTGGCCCGCGGGTAAGAAATCGTGCCGCCAACGCCAATTTTATAGCCCAATTGAACGAAGCGTTCCGCCTGCTGCAGGCTACCGGCAAAGCCATGTACCACACCGGTTCGCGGCAGGTTATGCCGCTTGAGATGCAGCGCCAGCTTGTCATGGGTACGTCGCGAATGCAGGCTCACCGGCATATCGTACCGCTTTGCCAACCGTAACTGCGCATCCAGCAGGTATTGCTGACGTTCAAACTGCGGGTCCTCACGGTACAGATCGAGGCCAATTTCCCCGATCGCCACCAGCTTTTTCGGGCGCGCGGCCAGCAGGCTCTCAAGCTGTGCCAGACTCTGCTCGTCGTGGTGCTCTACGACAATCGGATGCAGACCGAGCGCGGCATACAGCGGCGCATGCGAGGCGGCCAGCGCCAGCACGCGGGTGAAACGCGCCGCTTCAGTCGCCGGAACGATAATGTTCTCCACGCCCGCCTGCGCCGCACGCGCCAGGCTCGCCGCTTCATCATCGGTAAAAGGGGGAAAATCAAAATGACAGTGGGTGTCGATAAAACGGTAGGTCACGCGCGCCTCGTCGGTAAAGCTGGTCTGAGGGTATCGTAAAACAGCCGCCATAAAAAAAGCCAGCACGTAGGCGCTGGCTTATACCGTGGTTGCTGTGATGTTAAGAAAAGCTAAGGACGCTTACGTCCCATGAAGAGGCTGACCAGGAACAGAATGATACCGACAACGAACACAATTTTTGCTGCGCCCGCTGCTGCCCCCGCCAAGCCACCAAAGCCCAATGCGGCGGCAATCAACGCGATAACCAGAAAGATAATGCCCCAACGAAACATATGATTCTCCTTTATCCGTACGTGCCGACCAGTTGATCGATCCAGTAACTAAAATCAACAAGATATTTTTCATCGTGCTGATAATGAGACTAGGTCAAAAAGGACGCCGCTGCGTTAAAACCTACCGCAATTAGGAACATTCTGTCGTTGGGAGCGAGGGGGAAAAACGGGCAGAGCACGGCGGACGCCGTGCTCTGAAGGGCGATTAGTGTTCGCGCGTTTTGCGGAACTCGACGTCAGGATAGCGTTCCTGCGTCAGGTTCAGGTTGACCATGGTTGGGGCGATGTAAGTCAGGTTATCGCCGCCGTCCAGCGCCAGCTGTACTTCGTTTTTACGCTTGAACTCTTCAAATTTCTTCACGTCTTTCCCTTCCACCCAACGGGCGGTCGCGACGTTCACCGATTCGTAGATAGCTTCTACGTTATATTCACTTTTCAGGCGCGCAACGACCACGTCAAACTGCAGCACGCCGACGGCCCCAACGATCAGATCGTTGTTGGCGATCGGGCGGAACACCTGAACGGCACCTTCTTCCGACAGCTGAACCAGCCCTTTCAGCAGCTGTTTCTGCTTCAACGGATCCTTCAGGCGAATACGACGGAACAGCTCCGGCGCGAAGTTCGGGATACCGGTGAACTTCATCATTTCACCCTGGGTGAAGGTATCACCAATCTGAATGGTGCCGTGGTTGTGCAGACCGATGATATCGCCCGGATAGGCTTCTTCAACGTGCGAACGGTCACCTGCCATAAAGGTCAGCGCATCGGAGATCACCACATCTTTGCCGATGCGAACCTGGCGCAGCTTCATGCCTTTTTCATATTTACCGGACACCACGCGCATAAACGCCACGCGGTCGCGGTGTTTCGGGTCCATGTTGGCCTGAATTTTAAACACAAAGCCGGAGAACTTCTCATCCTGAGCTTCCACCAGGCGAGTGTCGGTCTGACGCGGCATCGGCGCAGGCGCCCACTCCACTAAACCGTCCAGCATGTGGTCTACGCCAAAGTTACCCAGCGCGGTACCGAAGAAGACCGGGGTAATTTCACCGGCCAGGAACAGCTCTTTATCAAATTCGTTGGATGCGCCCTGCACCAGCTCCAGCTCGTCACGCAGCTGCTGCGCCAGCTCTTCACCGACCGCCGCGTCCAGATCCGGGTTGTTCAACCCTTTGACGATACGCACTTCCTGAATGGTGTGGCCTTTACCGGTCTGATACAGATAGGTTTCATCTTTATAGAGGTGGTAAACGCCTTTGAACAGCTTGCCGCAGCCAATCGGCCAGGTGATCGGCGCACAGCCGATCTTCAGCTCGCGCTCAACTTCATCCAGCACTTCCATCGGATCGCGGATGTCACGGTCGAGTTTGTTCATAAAGGTCAGGATCGGCGTATCACGCAGACGGGTCACTTCCATCAGCTTACGCGTCCTGTCCTCGACGCCTTTCGCGGCATCGATGACCATCAGGCAACAGTCGACCGCCGTCAGCGTACGGTAGGTATCTTCGGAGAAGTCTTCGTGCCCCGGGGTGTCCAGCAGGTTCACCAGGCAGTCATGATACGGGAACTGCATCACGGAGGTGGTAATGGAGATACCGCGCTGCTTTTCCATTTCCATCCAGTCAGATTTCGCATGCTGGCTGGAGCCACGACCTTTTACCGTACCGGCGGTCTGAATAGCCTGTCCGAATAACAGGACCTTTTCCGTGATCGTCGTTTTACCGGCATCCGGGTGAGAAATAATGGCAAAAGTGCGGCGTTTGGCCACCTCTTGCAAATAAGGAGACAACGTCATAATTCAATCTTCTTGAGTAAGCACGGCATCACGCCGCGCATGTTGAATACGAAAAAATTGCGGCTATTTTACCCATCAAAGGGGGGCTGGCAATCACTGTTTACACAGGAGTCGCTCCAGTTCAGGCAATGAGGTTACCGTCCAGTCAGGCGTGATGCCTTCCGGCAGCGCGCGCTGGTGCGCGTTCAACCAGCAGGTTGCCCAGCCGGCGTTCATGCCGCCGAGAATATCCGACTCGGCGGTATCGCCAACCATCAGCATGCGCGAGCGGTCTGGGCTGCCGGCCTGTTCCCGCGCGTAGTCAAAGATTCGGCGGTCCGGTTTTGCCACACCGACTTCTTCAGAAATCACCAGCAGCTCAAAGTGATCGCGAAGGCCAGTACGCTCCAGACGAATCTGTTGCAATGAGGTAAAACCGTTAGTAATGATGCCCATCTTGACCTTGCCCTGCAGCGCGTTCAGCAGCGACACGGCGCCCGGTAGCGGTGCACAAATCTCGGCCATGGCATTCATAAAGGCATCGTTCAAATCGCCAGGATGAACGTTCAGGCGTTCTGCCCAACTGGTAAAACGTTGATGCTGAAGCTGGAGCGAAGTGATCGCCCCATTCTGGTAGTCCACCCATAGCGGCTTGTTCACCGCCTGGTAGTCCTGGAAATCTTCTGCGGTAAAGGTCACGCTGTAGTCGAGAAACATCCGCTGTAGGCCGCTGAACGCGTCAAACGTAAACAGCGTCTCGTCGGCATCGAAGAAAATCCAGTCCCACTTCATCATCATTTCACCTTATCTTACATACCAATCGGCAGCGCCATCACAATGGCATCCTCACGGCCTTCCGCCGTGGGATAATAGTTGCGACGAATCGTCGCCTCGTTAAAACCTAAACTCTCATACAGCGCGATGGCCGCGTGGTTAGACGCGCGCACCTCCAGCCAGAGCGTCAGCACGCCGCGCGTTTCTAACGTCTCGATAAGATGTTCAAGCAGTTCGCGCCCTAAGCCTCGGCGCTGATACGCCGGATCAACCGCAATGTTAAACAGCGTCGCCTCATCCAGCACCACCTGCGTGATGGCAAAGGCCGCCATCTTGCCATCGACCGACATCTGGAAGTTCAGATAGCGATCGCCCTGATTACTGACGAAGGTTTTTTCACTCCAGGGAAACGCATGGGCGCGTCTTTCGATGTCGAAGGCGCGGGGTAAATCAGTCGTGCTGAGGGTAGAAATCGTGTTCATGGGCGCATATTTGTTGCCAGAGCGCGGCGCGAGCGGGCGCGCTGGCCTGAAGTTCATTAAACGGCGGCGTCGAAATCACCGCCCCTTCCAGCGTCACCGGCGCGTCGTTACCCAGCCGCCAGCAGTGGCAGCGGCCCTCTTGTGGCAACATGGCTACGCGATCGGGCGTCAGCGGTAAAACCTGGTCCGGCGTCATGCGCAGTGCGCGCAGAATGTCGGCCATCAGCGGCTCCGTCAGTGCGGGGAGTTCTTCGCCCACAATCACTAAACGAACATGCTGCGGGAGCGTAATCGCGATTTCCCCCTGCAGCGCCCCTGGGCGACGCAGTGACCACTGGGTAATACCCAACTGTTGTAATTGCCAGTCTCGCCGGGATGTCATGTACAACGCTCCTGTCTATCAAGGGCGCAAATATAGCAAATTCATCGAAACCGCGCCAATTACACACTATAATCGCGACCTGAGTTTAATGAGGAAACATTCATGTCTGCTTTTACCCCGGCAAGTGAAGTCTTGCTGCGCCACAGTGACGATTTCGAACAGAGCCGTATTTTCTTTGCCGGCGATTTGCAGGATGACCTGCCCGCACGCCTTGAAACCGCCGCAAGCCGCGCGCACACCCAGCAGTTCCATCACTGGCAGGTGCTGAGCCGCCAGATGGGCGACAGCGTCCGTTTTGGCCTTGTGGCACAGGCGGAAGACGTGGCCGACAGCGACACCTTTATCTACTACTGGCCGAAAAACAAGCCGGAAGCCCAGTTCCAGCTGATGAACATTCTGTCTCTGCTGCCGGTGGGCACCGATATTTTTGTCATTGGCGAAAACCGCAGCGGCGTGCGTAGCGCCGAACAGATGCTGGCCGAGTACGCGCCGCTGAACAAAGTCGACAGCGCCCGCCGCTGCGGCCTGTATCATGGTCGTCTGGAAAAACAGCCGTCGTTCGATGCGGAAAAATTCTGGGGCGAATATCAGCTCGATAATTTAACCATTAAAACCCTGCCAGGCGTATTTAGCCGCGACGGGCTGGACGTCGGCAGCCAACTGCTGCTTTCCACCCTGACGCCGCACACCAAAGGCAAGGTGCTGGACGTCGGCTGCGGCGCAGGCGTGCTGGCCGCGACGCTCGCCAGCCACTCGCCGAAAGTTCGCCTGACGCTGTGCGACGTGAGCGCCCCGGCGGTTGAAGCCAGCCGTGCGACGCTGGCGGCCAACGGCATTGAAGGCGAAGTGCTGGCCAGCAACGTCTTCTCTGAGGTGAACGGTCGTTTTGATATGATCATCTCCAACCCGCCATTCCACGACGGCATGCAAACCAGCCTTGACGCCGCACAAACGCTGATTCGTGGCGCGGTGCGCCATCTGAACAGCGGCGGCGAGCTGCGCATCGTGGCCAACGCCTTCCTGCCGTACCCGGCGGTGCTGGACGAAACCTTTGGTTTCCATGAGGTGATTGCCCAAACCGGCCGCTTCAAGGTCTACCGCACGGTAATGACGCGTCAGGCGAAAAAAGCCTAATATCCGCAGGCCGGATAAGCGATAACGCCATCCGGCACAGCCACGGATAACGCCGGATGGCGGCGTAAACGCCTTATCCGGCCTACAAAAGCGGCCAAATCCGCATAACCGCCTTTTTTTTCAGCAATCGTGCAAAGTTCGATAATTAACTGTTGACGCCCAGCGTAAAATCTCTAGAATTCGGCCCCGTGGTAACGATTCTTTCATAAAGAATCGATGGTATGCGAAGGTGGCGGAATTGGTAGACGCGCTAGCTTCAGGTGTTAGTGTCCTTACGGATGTGGGGGTTCGAGTCCCCCCCCCTCGCACCAGTTTTCTCGCTCTCTTCTTCGTGTTTCCTTCCTGTCTATTCCATCAGCTTTACATTCATCGCAATCAGCACAATACCGCCCATTAACGCAATGCAAGACGGTAACAGGACGAAGTGTCGCAGCCGACGATGCCAGATCATAGCGCTGCTCAACAGCAGTCCACACACAATGACCCCGCGCCAGACGTCAGTTGAGAGCCCCAGGGTACTCAGCAGTGCCAGTACAGCGCCCGGAATCAGAACGCCCCAGCCGCTACCTAACGTTTTTTGCAACATGATCCGACCCACTCAAATGATAATGATTACCAATATCATATGATGTTTTTTGTTATTTGTCTGCACTTGCGCTAAGGTTTCATAATCATTAATGACATGCATATTATATGGTGTTAAGTTGTATAAAAAATCAGCATGTCGCATATAAAGAAATTGCGCTATTCCTACTGCATTATTCTGTTTTTAATGCGTTTATTTATTTAAGGCTGACTACAACTTCAAACAATGACCGTACAATCATGGCGCACGCTGCGTGCGCAAAAATATCAGCTCACGTTCCGGCTGTTTTTGTTTCTGAACCTGATTTCATCGACGCTCTCGGTGTTCAGCCCGATATATGATGTAAATATATTTCCTCTGCCAGCGATGCTGATTGCGGTGGGCAGCAGCGTGATGCTGTTGTGGAACTGGCGCTACGCCCGGATAAAGCTGAACCTACCCATGGTTTCGGCGATATTCGGCTGTTTATGGGGCTGGCATATTTTAAGTAAAACTTTTGCGTTGCCGACAATAAATGACAATTTTCAGCTGGTTGCGCTATTTAGCGTGTTATTTGTTGGCACCATTGCTTTTTCCAATAATATTGTCGCGTTTGCGCTGCATTCACTCCCCACATTTATTGTTTGCCTGTTTACCAGCAATACCACCGAGTGGTGGCGTATGGCCTATTGTTTTGCCCTACCGTTAATCGGTATTGCGATTCAACACGTCATCCAGCGGCGCAACGACAAATTTGCGCAAGGGCTGATGTATAAGCTGCTGGAAGAGCGTGAAACGCTCAACGGCCTGAGCATGCTCGACCCGTTGACCGGCCTGTATAACCGTCGTGGCTTTCAGTTTCGCCTGGATTCGCTCAAAGCGCTCGGCCCCGCTCAGCACTCGGTCCTGCTGCTGGATATCGACCATTTCAAGGCCTACAACGACCATTACGGCCATATGATGGGCGACCAGGCCCTGATGCGCGTCTCCGCCGCCATTCGTAACGCCGTACGTTCTCGGGATATTGTGACCCGCTTCGGCGGCGAAGAGTTTATGGTGCTGCTGCCGCAGTGCGACATCACCAACGCCATGCAAACGGCAGAACGGATTCGCCAGCATGTCTACGATCTCAAAATTCCACATATGTTTAATGCCGCCGTCGCAACACATGTCACCGTCAGCATCGGCGTCGCGCCGCTGGAAGATAACAATATCGACGCCGCTATCCAGAGAGCGGATAAAGCGCTGTATGAAGCCAAAAACATGGGGCGCAACAACGCGCTAACCAGCGAACAGCTCCCCGCAGCCTGAGTTCACAAAAAATGGGTGCAGGCGACAAATCGCTTGCGCTCACTTTTATCTATAGCTACGATTGCTAATCATTATCATTTATATTTTTATCTCGTTAATCCTATGGCCTATCGTTCCGCACCGATCGCTGATGACCTCATCTGGCGCACGCCGCTCCCTCCACGGGAAAATGCGCTTGCGGAATCAGTACGTGCCAAAATTGCCGAACATCGCCCGCATATGCTGGAAATGTTTCGACTTAACGAGAGCGCCCCGGGCAACGCTAAAACGCTAGCCGAATGGACCCGGCCTACCGAATTGACCTCACTGCTGGCCATCTACTCCGATCACATCTATCGCAACCAGCCGATGCAGCCGCGCGAAAACAAGCCGCTGATTTCGCTGTGGGCACAGTGGTATATCGGCCTGATGGTGCCGCCGCTGATGCTGGCACTGCTGACCGAATCATCTGCGATTTCCGTTTCACCGGAGCATTTCCTGGTTGAGTTTCACGAGACTGGCCGTGCGGCCTGCTTCTGGGCCGACGTACATTGCGACCAACGGGTCAGCAACATGCCGTGGGATCGGCGGTTGGACAGTTTAGTCACTGAAGGATTAATACCGGTTGTGAACGCGCTGGAAGCTACCGGCGAGATTAACGGCAAACTTATCTGGAGTAATACCGGCTATTTAATTAACTGGTATCTAGGTGAGATGATCGCGCTGCTTGGGGAAGAACAGGTTAGTCTCCTGCGTCAGCGCTATTTCCTGACCAGGACGCTCGCCGACGGCCGCGATAACCCGCTGTGGCGTACCGTGGTTGAAAGGGACGGGCGCCTGGTGCGACGCACCTGCTGCCAGCGCTACCGCCTGCCGGACGTCAAGCAGTGCGGTGACTGCACGCTTAACTAACCGACGGGGCGAATGCCCCGTCGTTTCACTGCCTATCAGGCAACCTGCTGGCTCTCTTCCTCCGCACGCTGCGCTTCTTCTTCTTCCTGTGCTAACAGCTGTTTTTCATACACTTTGAAGAACGGGTAGTAGATGATGGCCGACACACAGGCCAGCAGCACCACCAGAATCGCCGCACGGAAATCCCAGCCAAGCGCCCACGCGCCGCCGATCGGTGCCGGGGCAGTCCACGGCACGACGGAGATCACTCGACCGATCAGATCCAGTTTCATTGCCGCCCAGGCCAGAACGGCGTTCACCATCGGCGCCAACAGGAACGGAATAAAGAACACCGGGTTCATGACGATTGGGGTTCCGAAAATAACCGGTTCGTTAATGTTGAACAGGCTTGGCACCACGCTCAGACGGCCGATGGAGCGCAGGTGCGCCGAGCGGCTGCGCAGGTAGCAGAACACCAGTCCCATGGTCGCCCCCGAGCCGCCCACCACCACGAAGAAGGTCCAGAATGCTTCCATAAAGATGTGCGGCAGCGGAGCCCCCTGCGCTAGCGCAGTTTGGTTCAGGCCGAGGTTGGTCAGCCAGAACATTTGCAGCATACCGGACACGATAGCCGCACCGTGGATCCCCGCAAACCACAGCAGGTGGCCAATCAATACCGCCAGCAATATAGCCGGTAAGGAGTCAGCCGCGGAAACGAGCGGTTTAAACAGCGACATGATCGCCTGCGGGATCAGCATGTCGAACTGGCTCTGAATGAACAGGCTCAGCGGGTAAAGCGTCAGTACGACCACCAGCACTGGAATCAGCAGGTCGAAGGAGTTTTTGATCATCGGCGGGACCTGATCCGGCAAACGGATCCCGATGTTGCGAACCTTCAGAAAACGCATCATCTCTACGCAGTATACGGCGACCAGAATAGCCGTGAAAATCCCGGTACCACCGAGGCTATCGACCGGCAGATGGCCTTCCGTTTTCGGCGCGGCAACCAGCAGGAACGCCATGATCGACAGCATCGAGCACATAAACGGATCGAGCTGGTTGGTTTTTTCGTAATGTTTGCCTAAGTTGTAGGAGATAGCGGCGCAGATGTAGATGGACATGATGCCCATCGTCATATCAAACGGCGTCAGAATCCGGCCCTCAAACTCTTTTGCCAGGTCTAGCCAAGCGCGGGCAAACCCCCAGGTGGTGTCCGGCGAGAACGGCGGATAGGCAAACACCAGTAGAAACGATCCCACAATCATAAAAGGCATAGCGGAAATAAAACCGTCACGGATAGCCATGACGTGGCGCTGGGATGAAATACGACCAGCAACGGGACTGACGTAGTTTTCTACAAAACGAAAGATCAGATTAAATGCAGCGTGATTAGCAGACATAGCAGCCCTCCTGACAGGCTTTAGACGTAAGCACAGCAACAACGATTTTGCCGACATACGACTGGGCTAACCGTGAACGCTTTGTAACAGCCGCGTAACGCGCCTGGCATATTGTTCATAGGGATACCGTTCATATATGGCTCTTATTATGGATACAAAGGAAGTTACCCTTGCAGTATCAATCCCCTGAAGACCAACTGCAACCGGTTACAGTAACCGGTTGCAGTGATTGTGAAGGAGATCCAGAAATCAAACAATTTTTGCACAACTTCGGCGCTTTATTTACAACCTGGGTAGCTTTATGACAGAGTGACTCGCCAAAAAAACAGGAGTCAACAATGAGCCTACAGTCAGTACGAGAATTCTTTGCCGAGCACGCGCCCGACATCAATATTATCGAGCTTGAGCAAAGCACTGCGACCGTCGCGCTGGCCGCTGCCGCTCACCGGGTTGCGCCCGGGCAAATTGCTAAAACGTTGTCGCTAAAAGTCAAAGATCGCGTCATCCTTATCGTCGCCAAAGGCGATGCCCGTCTGGACAATAAAAAGCTCAAAGACACTTTTGGCGCGAAGGCCCGCATGCTCAGCAGCGACGAAGTGGTCGAGCTGACCGGGCACCCGGTGGGCGGCGTATGCCCGTTTGGCCTCGAAAACCCGCTGGACGTCTACTGCGACGTGTCGCTACAAGAGTATGACGAGGTGCTTCCCGCCGCCGGTGCTATTCATAGTGCGGTACGCATCTCTCCGCAAAGAATGGCGACCCTCACCGCCGCGACGTGGGTCGACGTTTGCCTGACGCCCACAAACTAAGCGGTGCGAAGCAGCGCCCGAGAGCGGGCTATATAGCGATCGGGCAACGACACCAGTAAATCAGCCGCGCTGAGCAAATCAGCGTCGGAGTTAACGCCAAGCTTGGTCATCGCATTAAATTTATGCGCGCGTATGGTTTTAATATTTCGCCCCAACCGCTGCGCGATTTCCATCAGCGAATAGCCGTAGGTCATGTAGCGCAAAATCATATTCTCGGTCGGGCTCAGAAAACTGTTTTCGCGCAGTACTGAAGATGCCGCCGCGCACTCATGCCCTAACGACGTTTCTTGTAACAGCTCGAGTACGTTTTGTTTGAGTTCAACCAGCGCGCTGGATTTGCTCAACACGCCGTGAAGATAAGTGGGTGACAGGTGCCTGATGAGTGCCGCCTCGACGTTATCGTTCGCCAGAATGATGCGGACCATCTGCTGATGACAACGGGCTATTTCGCCCATCGCCAGCAGACACTCAATGCGCGGCTCTCGCGTGCCGGACAGGCAGCAAATCAGCACATCAAAAGGCGCCTGGCAGAGTGCGGTTTTAAATTCACTCATCGAGCGAAAAAACTGAATCGTAAAATCTTTATTCCGCGAAGACGTTAATAAATGGCGTAGCCCGACTTCCGCCATCATGCAATCTTCTATGATAGCGACGCACTGCTTCCTGCTGTGCTTTTCCATTCTGCTTGTTCTCCATAAGCCGAGTAGAGATTGAGTTCCTTCATTCCCTGATTGCTGTTGATCCAGGCGTACATTTCCGCATTGCTACGCAAAGAAAGTCGACGCATCGCGCTATTTTTTTGCGCGCTTATCGTCTTGTTGCTCTTTTTCAACAGGGCTGCAATTTGGTTAATCCCCCAGCCTTTTGCCAGCAGACGCAGAACCTTGCGCTCTGACAGCGTTAGCATTACCGCACGGTCGTTTTCACCTTCGATATCATCACTGTTATGCATGGAAAGCAGCGTCTGGCTAATTTTTTCCGTGCTGACACCCCCCAGCTTTATGGCCTTGATGACGCGATCGATAGGGTCTGAATCTGAGAGCAGCGTACTTTCTGGACGCATCAAAAACTCAACGGCCAGCGCGTAATACTGACGGCTAATCATGAAGATCCAGTGGATATCCCGATACTGGGAAAGCAGCGTGTAATATTGCTCGCAGACCGCGCGAGGATTTCTGACTTCGCCAGAAAAATCAATAATAACGACATCTGTTCGACGCAGCTGAAGCAGCGTTAACTCTTCCAGAGACTGGCAAAAATTGAGCTCATAATCCGGGAAATGTGTTCCCATTATCGTACTGAGCCCAGACTGCATTACCGGTATTTTGCTAATAATCACCGCGAATTTGCAGTATTCTGGCGACATAAAACCTCCGTATCCATTCGAAGATTCACTTCCTGAATATAAAATTATTTAATACAGCACAACGTATTATCAGGAAACTAAACCATCCCTTTTCTATTTCCTTGACTGCTATAATATTATTATTGCGTTCTCACCAGACCAATAAAAAATGCTGCTACATGGATGTACTGGCGGGTTAAACGGATGCAGTATGGCATGGTGATTTAAAAGCACTCACTTAGAAAATATTAAAAACGACATAAGAATAATTAAAATTCACTATCCATATTCTTACTCGTCTATTCTATTTTCATTTTGAATTCTTTTGGCGCCATCCCGCCGCGTTTGCGGAAAAAGCGCGAGAAGTAGGTCACATCGCTAAACCCGAGATAGTCCGATACCTGCGTAATGCTCATACTGGTGTACTGGAGGCTTCTTTTGGCCTCCAGCAGCAGGCGCTGGTGCAGGACGCCTAGCGCGCTGGTACCGTGAAACTCGCGGCACAGGCAGTTGAGATAAGTCGTCGAGACGCCAAGACGCTGCGCATATTCCGCCAGCGAAAGGTGCTCGCGATAGTGGCTCTCAATAAGCCGCGCAAACTGCCTCAGCACGCTGCGTTTGCGCGCACTTTTATCTTCAAGGATCGCGGTCGGCGCGCCTTGCCGATTCAGCCAGACCAGCAGCGCGCCGAGCAGGGAAGACAGCATCATCTCGCGTGCATCCTTTTCGTGGCTGTACTCTTCGAGTAGTGCGGCAAATACCGTGTGAATATGGCGTCTGGCGCGCTTGACCATCACGCAGACGGGTTGACCGAGCACGTCTAGCTGTCCGCCAAACTGCGCCTCCAGCCGGCTCAGCAGCGGGAGCGCCAGCGAAAGTACGTAGCCCTGAGTGCCGGGGGAAAAACGAAAACCATGCACGCATAGCGACGGCACGACCTGAATACAGGGCCCGTTAACCGCTCGTCGCTCCCCCTCAATTTCAATCTCGGCCTGGCCTTTATGCACATACAGCAGCTGCACCAGTTCCACATGCTGATGAACGCGAATATGCCATGCGTACAGGCTGCTGCGCTGATGTATTGACTCACAGTGCAGCAAATCGGGCGTGGGCCAGCCCCTCTGCTCGCCATACAGTTTAAAGACCGGTACGCTCTCCGGCGCTGACGCCCGCTTCATGTTTTATTCCACCGTCTCATAGGGCAGCCCAACGTAGTTCTCCGCAATGGTCGTCAGCCCGGCGCGCGACCCCAGATAGTACTGACGGTCCGCTTCCTGCATCTTTCTGTCGAACGCGCTTTTGTCCTGGAAATCATGCAGCAAATGGGTCATAAACCAGCTGAAGCGCTCGCCTTTCCACACCCGGTTAAGCGCCAGCTGTGAATAACGCGCCAGTAAATCTACCCGACCGTGATGGTAAAACTGGCGCAAAATACGCCACAGGTAGTTCACGTCAGACACCGCCAGGTTCAGCCCTTTGGCGCCGGTCGGCGGCACAATATGCGCCGCATCGCCAACGAGGAACATTCTGCCGTACTGCATGGGTTCCACCACATAGCTACGCAGCGGCGCAATGCTCTTCTCAAGTGAGTGACCAGTCACTAACTTTTGTCCCAGTTCATCCGGCAGACGACGCCTGAGCTCACCCCAGAAGCGTTCATCCGACCATTGTTCGACGCGGTCGCTCAGCGGCACCTGCAGATAATAGCGGCTTCTTGTTAGTGAGCGCTGACTACACAATACAAACCCGCGTTCATGGTGCGCGTAGATCAGCTCAGGGTTCACCGGCGGCGTATCCGCCAGCAGGCCCAGCCAGCCAAACGGCCAGATACTTTCGTACTCGCGCAAAATATCGCGCGGGATACTTTGTCGGGAGACGCCGTGAAATCCATCGCAGCCGGCGACAAAATCACATTCCAGGCGACACGTTTCGCCATTCTTCACAAACGTCACGCTGGGTCTATCGCTCTTCAGATCGTGTAGCTGAACCTGCTCAACGCCGTAATAGGTTTCAGCACCGCACGCCTGTCGCGCTTCCATCAGATCGCGCGTAACTTCGGTCTGGCCGTAGACCATAACGCTCTTGCCGCCCGTCAGCTCGCTAAGCGGCACCGGAATGCGCTGGTTAGCAAACAGAAATTCTACGCCATGGTGAATCAGGCCCTCAGCATCCATGCGGCGAGCAACACCCGCCTCACGCAGCAACTCAACGGTACCGTTTTCCAGGATGCCTGCACGAATGCGTCCCAGCACATACTCCGGCGTCTGGCGTTCGAGAATGACGGTTTTTATTCCGGCGTTATGCAGCAACTGGCCCAGCAGTAGCCCCGAAGGCCCGGCACCGATAATGGCGACTTGCGTGTTCATAGGGTGTCCTCACATTCTGGTTAATTATTTGTTTGTTTTGTGTATCCATAAAGTTTCAGAATGCATTTTTGATAAGTCAGTAACGAAAAAGAAGGCCAGAATCCGTTCAAAAATTGCACTTTCCAACAGTTTTGCAAAAGTGTGGACGGCATCAACTCCTGGCCGGTCATCACAGGACGCCGAATTTTTGCACATTGTTTGATCCCACCCCGCTAGCGCCTGTGCGCGCTTCGGGTACAAGTAGGTCATTAACCGGCGTTCTTGCTACCAGGGGCTTTATGGAAGTCGATCAATCAGAACAACGTACCGTCACGCGGCTCTGTATTCAGTGCGGTCTTTTTTTATTGCAACATGGGGCGGAAAGCGCTTTGGTGGAGGAGCTCTCAACCCGCCTGGGGCGTGCGCTGGGGATGGACAGCGTTGAAAGCGCCATCTCGTCAAACGCCATCGTGCTGACCACCATTAAAGATGGGCTGTGCCTGACCTCAACGCGCAAAAACAGCGATCGCGGCATCAACATGCACGTGGTCACCGAAGTGCAGCACATTGTCATCATGGCCGAGCACAAACTGCTGGACCATAAAGATGTCGCTAAGCGCTTTGCACAGATTAAACCTCTGCGCTACCCGCGCTGGCTGGTGGTGCTGATGGTCGGCCTCTCCTGCGCCTGCTTCTGTAAGCTTAACAACGGCGGCTGGGACGGCGCGCTGGTCACCTTTTGCGCCAGCACCATCGCGATGTACATCCGTCAGGTGCTGACGCACCGCTCCATGCACCCGCAGATTAACTTCGGTCTGACCGCGTTTGTCGCCACTACCGTCTCCGGGCTGATGCTCCAGCTCCCGACCTTCCACCAGACTTCAACCGTCGCCATGGCGGCAAGCGTGCTGCTGTTGGTTCCCGGTTTTCCGCTGATTAATTCGGTGGCCGACATGTTCAAAGGGCATATTAATACCGGCCTCGCGCGATGGGCCATCGCCAGTCTACTGACGCTGGCAACCTGCATCGGCGTGGTGATGGCAATGACGTTATGGGGGCTACGCGGATGGGTGTAATCGATTTTCTGCTCTTGCTGGCGCAGGACATCGTGCTGTCGGCGATCCCTGCCGTCGGCTTTGCGATGGTGTTTAACGTGCCGCAGCGCGCGCTGCCGTGGTGTGCCCTGCTGGGAGCTATCGGCCACGCCTCGCGCTTCACGATGATGACCGCAGGTTTTAATATCGAATGGTCCACTTTCCTGGCGGCCATGCTGGTCGGCAGCATCGGCATTCAGTGGTCACGCTGGTATCTGGCGCACCCGAAAATCTTTACCGTCGCCGCCGTCATCCCAATGTTCCCCGGTATTTCAGCCTATACGGCGATGATCTCGGCGGTAAAAATCAGCCACTTTGGCTACACCGAAGAGATGATGATTACCTTACTGAGCAACTTCCTGAAGGCCTCGTCAATCGTCGGTGCGCTTTCGATTGGCCTGTCTATTCCGGGCCTGTGGCTTTACCGCAAGCGCCCGCGGGTGTAATCCTCAGGGCGGCACGGGAGAGTGCCGCCCTTCCCCTCGCTTGTGCTACTATGTGCAGTATTCGTGCGGTTTTCCCGCACCCTTCCCGTGATTTTTCAGTATTGAGATAGTGTTATGTCTTCTCGTATTTTGACGCCCAACGTGATTGGTATTGAAGCCTTCGTGGCCGATCCCAAGGCGATCCTTGCGCAGACTCAGGGCGGCGCGGTCGCCGTGTTTGCTAACAATGCGCCCGCGTTTTATGCCGTCACGCCAGAGCGGCTGGCGCAGCTGTTGGCGCTGGAAGAAAAGCTTGCCCGTCCGGGCAGCGACGTGACGCTGGATGCCCAGTTCTTTGAAGAGCCAACGGCGGCGCCGGTCTCTGTACCGATGGGAAAATTCGCCATGTACCCGGGCTGGCAGCCCGACGCCGAGTTCCTGCGCCTTTCTGCGCTGTGGGGGATCGCCTTAAGCGAGCCGGTCACGCCGGAAGAGCTGGCGTCGTTTGTCGCCTACTGGCAGGCTGAGGGCAAAGTGTTCCACCACGTACAGTGGCAGCAAAAGCTGGCGCGCAGCGTTCAGATGGGCCGGGCGAATAATAGCGGCCAGCTGCGGCGAGACGTTAACGCGGTCAGCGAACCAGACCGCCAGATTCCACCGGGGTTCAGAGGTTGAGCATGAAAGACGTTGGCGAATTAATGAAGCGCCTGCAAAAAATGATGCCGGCGCATATCGAACCGGCCTTTAAAACCGGCGAAGAGCTGTTGGCCTGGCAGAAAGAACAGGGCGAGATCCGCGCAGCGGCGCTGGCGCGCGAAAACCGTGCGATGAAGATGCAGCGCACGTTTAACCGTTCCGGTATTCGTCCGCTGCATCAGAACTGTTCGTTCGATAACTATCGTGTCGAGAACGAAGGCCAGATGAACGCGCTGGCGAAAGCCCGCCAGTACGTCGACGAATTTGACGGCAATATCGCAAGCTTCATCTTCTCCGGCAAACCGGGTACCGGTAAAAACCACCTTGCCGCCGCTATCTGTAACGAGCTGCTGCTGCGCGGTAAGTCGGTGCTGATCATCACCGTGGCCGACATTATGTCCGCCATGAAAGAAACGTTCGGCAACCGGGAAACCAGCGAAGAGCAGCTGCTAAGCGATCTGAGCAACGTTGACCTGCTGGTTATCGATGAAATCGGCATGCAGACCGAATCGCGCTATGAGAAGGTGATTATCAACCAGATCGTCGATCGCCGTTCGTCATCTAAACGCCCGACGGGCATGTTGACCAACAACAACCTCGATGAAATGAATAAGCTGCTCGGCGAGCGGGTGATGGACCGTATGCGTCTTGGCAACAGCCTGTGGGTGATTTTTAACTGGGAAAGTTATCGCAGCCGCGTCACCGGCAAAGAGTATTAAGATACTTCCGATGAATGACAGGCGTATACTTATCACGTCTATTTATCATTGCACACGAGTACACCTCATGAAATCAGTAAAATCGATGCTTTGCCGCGTAATCATTGCCAGCGCGTTTGTTTCTACCGCTGCGGGCGCCGTATCGTTAAATGACCTGAGCAGCGCCGCCAGCCAGCTTGCCGGCAGCAGCAGCACGTCGCAGAGCGGCGGTTCTTCGCTCTCTTCGCTGACCAGCCTGCTTAACGGCGGTAGCCAGTCTCTGAGCGCCAGCAGCATGAACAATGCCGCCGGGATCATGGGGTACTGCGCGAAAGAAAAACTGGCTTCTGTTGCCAATGTCGATAACGTGAAAAACCAGGTACTGGATAAACTGGGCCTCAACACGGCAACCGAACAGAAGCAGGATACCGGCTATATGGAAGGCATTCAGGGCCTGCTGAACGCCAAAGACGGGCAGAAGCTTGACCTCGACAGCCTGGGCAACACCGAGCTGGGCAAAAAAGTGAAAGCCAAAGCCTGTGACTTCGTGCTCAAACAGGGCGTTAACTTCATTTCCTGATTGTCTTCGTGCGGCGAGCGCCCTGCTCGCCGCACAAAAAAAACTGTTCAAATAATAAACATATCTAAACCAATTCCGAATAACAACGCACTTTACTCACGTTAGAATTGCAGACAGATGACGGCACAATTACATTGTGAAGTCAGTTTCTGTTCAGCCAGAAGACCTGGCGCGCTTGAGGATGTCTAGTGTCAGAGTTGTTATCCATCGTTTTGTTCCTGGCCTCCATCGCCATTTACGCCTGTAAGGCAGGGCGTAATAAATGGTGGTTCGCCGCTACCTTAACCGTACTGGGCCTGTTTGTGGTCCTGAATATCACCCTGTACGCCAGCGACTACTTTACCGGCGACGGAATTAACGATGCGGTGCTCTACACGCTGACCAACAGCCTGACCGGCGCAGGCGTCAGTAAATATATTCTTCCCGGCATCGGCCTCGCTGCCGCTCTGCTCGCCGTCTTTGGCGCGCTGGGCTGGGTATTGCGCCGACGCCGTTCTCATCCTCATCATTTCGGCTACAGCCTGCTGGCGCTGATTCTGGCCGTTTGCTCAGTCGACGCCAGTCCGGCCTTCCGCCAGATTAGCGAGCTGGTCAAATCCCAGTCTCGCGACGGCGATCCGGACTTCGCGGCCTACTATAAAGAGCCGTCGAAGACAATTCCGAAGCCAAAGATGAATCTCGTTTATATCTACGGCGAGAGTCTGGAGCGCACCTATTTTGATGATGAGGCCTTCCCGAACCTGACCCCGGAGCTGGGCGCGCTGAAAAACCAGAGCCTGGACTTTAGCCACACCATGCAGCTGCCGGGCACCGACTACACCATTGCCGGAATGGTCGCCTCACAGTGTGGTATTCCACTGTTTGCGCCGTTCGAAGGCAACGCCTCGGCGTCGCTGTCGAGCTTCTTCCCGCAGAATATCTGCCTTGGCGATATCCTGAAAAACTCCGGCTACGAAAACTACTTCGTTCAGGGCGCCAACCTGCGCTTTGCCGGTAAAGATGTGTTCCTGAAATCGCACGGTTTTGACTATCTTTACGGTGCCGAAGAGCTGAAAACCACCGTCGCTGACCCGAGCTATAAAAACGACTGGGGTTATTACGACGATACCGTGCTCGACGAAGCGTGGAAGAAATTCGAAGCGCTGTCCCGCGAAGGCAAGCGATTCTCACTGTTTACCCTGACCGTCGATACCCACCACCCGGACGGCTTTATCTCCCGTACCTGTAACCGTAAGCGGTATGACATCAACGGCAAAGCCAACCAGTCGTTCAGCGCGGTCGCCTGTAGCCAGGAACATATCGCTGAATTTATCAATAAAATCAAAGCATCACCGTGGTTTAAAGATACCATCATCGTGGTTTCCTCCGACCATCTGGCGATGAAAAATACCGCCTGGGACGCCCTCAACAAGCAGGACCGCAGCAATCTGTTCTTCGTACTGCGCGGCGATAAGCCCGACGATCAGGACGTCATCGCGGTGAAGCGTAACACGATGGACAACGGCGCTACGGTGCTGGACATGCTGGGTGGCGACAACTTCATCGGGCTGGGGCGCAGTAGTCTGTCCGGAGAGTCGCTGTCGGAAGTGTTCCTCAACATGAAGGAAAAGGTGCTGGCGTGGAAGCCGGATATCATTCGCCTGTGGAATTTCCCGAAAGAGATCAAAACGTTCTCCATCGACGGCCAGAAAAATATGATTGCCTTCTCCGGCAGCCATTTCCGCCTGCCGCTGCTGCTGCGCGTGTCTGACAACCGCGTTGAGCCGCTGCCGGAAAGCGAATACTCCGCTCCACTGCGCTACCAGCTGGCCGATTTCGCCCCGCGCGATAACTTTGTCTGGATCGACCGTTGCTACAAGATGGCGCAGCTATGGTCGCCCAAGCTGGCTCTGTCTACCGACTGGTGCGTCTCACAGGGTCAGCTCGGCGGCGAACAAAAAGTGCAGCACGTCGACAAAGCGGTCTGGAACGGTAAGACCGATTTTCGCGATACGGTCATCGACATGGTGCGCTACAAAGGCAACGTGGATGCGCTCAAAACCGTCGATAACGATATTCGCTATAAGGCCGACAGCTTTATCTTTAACGTCGCCGGCGCGCCGGAAGAGGTGAAAAGCTTTAGCGGCATCTCCCGCCCTGAATCCTGGGGACGCTGGTCCAACGCACAGCTCGGCGATGCGGTAAAAATTGAGTATCAGCAGCCGCTGCCAAAACGCTTCGACCTGGTTATCACCGCTAAGGCCTTTGGCCCGAACGCCGATAAGCCCATCCCGGTTCGCGTCGGCGACAGCGAGCAAATGCTCACACTCGGCCACGACGTTACCACCACCACGCTGCACTTCGAAAACCCGTCGGACGCCAGTACGCTAGTGATCGTGCCTCCTGACCCGCAGGCCACCAACGAGGGTAACATCCTCGGCCACTCGCCGCGCAAGCTCGGCATCGGGATGGTAGAAATCAAAGTGATTGCCGCAGAGGGTTAACGCCGGATGCACACGGGGGGCATATCGCCCCCCTTCTCGCCGCCCGGGTCGCCCTTTTCTTCGCGCAGCTTGCGCACGTGGTCAATACCCCCGCATCCGGCAAATATTATCTGAACGCCAGCACAGACGCCGTTTGCCGATGTTTTCACCGAGCGAGCGAAGCGCCTGGTCATGCAAATAAAAGAGGCCGGAACGTTCACCTGCTTGCCCAGCGCCATTTTTTATTTTCATCCCCAGGACCCGGTATTTTACGGCGATAAAGGTCGTCTGGTACTGAGCCAGTGTTCCCAGCTCCGTGGCAAGGCCAGCTCCTGTCAGACGCTGTTTTTTTACGAGTGGTAGAGAGTGAAACAGAAAAAAAGACTCCTTTGCGTCATTGCCCTGAATGCCCTGTTGATCCTGGGCACCCTGCTGTGGATTGACCAGAGCACGCGTCTTTCCATGACCTGCCAGGGCAGCCTGACCTACAAAGACAGCCACCAGGATAATCATTTCACCTTCGAAGGCATGGTGGTCATGCACTTCACGCCGGACGGTACGGGCTATTTCAACGTCAACGGCGACGTCGTGACTAACGGCCAGAACTGGAAAGTCTCGCGCCAGGAGAGCTTTGACTGGCAGCACGTACATGAAATGTTTTACCAGCTGCACATTAAACAGGTCGAAAAATTTGGCCATGACAATGTCCCGGCAGGCATTTTTGAACAATACGCGCTCGGCATCACCTCCGGGCAAAAGCGGCTGCTGAACATTCGCAAAACTCCGGACGACGCCATCGTTATCAGCAATTTCTATTCACCGATTCTGGTGTGCACCCGTTAACCGTCGCATCGGTATGAGCGCGCAGGCTATACTCGGCCGATGATATACACCTTTCGCCCGACCGCCCCGGCGGAGATTACCGCCCTACCTGCCATTGAACGCGCCGCCGGGCAGCGCTTTCGGCAGGTACCCGAACTGGCCTGGCTGGCAGAAGGCCCGGTCATCTCGGCCGAGCGCCATCGTGAATACGTTGACGCAGGCACAAGCTGGCTGGCGCTGGTCGACGATCGCCCGGTGGGATTTTTGCTGGCTCAGGCGCAGGGTAACGTTCTGTTTATCGTTGAATTTTCGCTGCATCAGGCGTGGCAGGGGCGCGGTCTTGGCCGCCGATTAATGGACTATGTGATTGCCCAAGCGCGAGAAAAAGGCTTTCGTGCGCTGACGTTGACCACCTTTCGCACGGTGCCGTGGAACGGGCCGTGGTATGCGAAGCAGGGATTTGAATTTCTGGCGGACGAGACGCTCAGCCCATCGCTGAGGATGACGCTGGCAGAAGAAGCGGCGCACGGTATGGCGTATGAATCACGCTGCGCCATGCGCCTGACGCTAGGTTAACGCGCCCGTTAAGGGCGCGAAAATATCAGAACGTTTCCCAGTTTTCACCGCTGTCGGTGGCCGCCGCTTTGCGCAGCATCACCGGCGCTGGCGCTGCCGCGCTGGCCGATTCGCGCCCGGCGTTAGCCTGGCTCTGCTGAATGCGGAATACCGCCACCGCCTGAGTCAGGCGGCTGGCCTGCTCTTCCAGCGCCGCCGCAGCAGCAGCGGACTCTTCCACCAGCGAGGCGTTCTGCTGAGTGACGCGGTCCATCTCTGCCACCGCCAGACCGACCTGGTCGATACCGCGGCTCTGCTCATCGGACGCCGAGGCGATTTCCCCCATAATATCGGTCACGCGGGTGACTGCATTCACGATCTCATCCATGGTTTCACCGGCGCTTTCCACCAGCGTCGAACCGAGATCGACACGGTTAACCGAGTCTTCAATCAGGCTCTTAATCTCGCGCGCCGCCTGGGCGCTACGCTGCGCCAGGTTACGCACTTCGCCCGCCACGACCGCAAACCCGCGGCCCTGTTCACCCGCACGCGCGGCTTCGACAGCGGCGTTCAGCGCCAGGATGTTGGTCTGGAAGGCAATACCGTCAATCACGCTGATAATGTCGGCAATTTTCTGCGAACTGGCGGTGATATCACGCATGGTTTGCACCACGTTATCCACCACTTTACCGCCCTTCTGCGCGGTTTCTGACGCGCTCAGCGCCAGATGGCTGGCCTGACGGGCGTTTTCGGCGTTCTGCTTCACGGTAGCGGTCAGCTCTTCCATGCTGGCCGCCGTCTCCTCAAGGGAGGCCGCCTGCTGTTCGGTACGCGAAGAGAGATCGTTATTGCCCATCGCGATTTCGCTGGCACCGCTATAAATCGCATCGGCACCCTGACGGACTTCACCAACGGTGCGCGCCAGCTCGCCCTGCATATGACGCAACGAATGCGCCAGCTGGCCCATTTCGTTGTCGCTTTCCACGTCAATACGCTTCACCAGATCGCCCCCGGCAATATGGCGAATGCTGTCGATTAAACGATTCAGTGGCGCGATAAGCGTTTTGCGCACGCCCAGCCACACGCTGACGATCACCGCCAGCACCGCGATCATCACGCTAAAGAGGATCCACAGCGCTTGGGTATACGACGCATTGCTGTCATTCACCGCCAGATCGTACAGGCTGTCGTTCTGCTGCAGGTAGTTAACGTAGGCTTTCTCAAAGCCATCCTGATAACCCTGCGTCGGCTGGTCGAAGAAGTCGTTGATTTTGCCCGCACCGAGCAGCTTAATCAGCTCGGCCAGCGCGCCGTGGTAAATGTCGTAGTTGCGCTGAATTTCCAGCGCCGCCGCTTCGCTTTGACGCGGATCGCGCGGCATCGCTTCATACTCAGCCCAGCGTTTTTCCGCATCCGCCAGAGACTTCGTGGCAATCTGCATCAGCTCGGCGACGGTAGCACCGCTGCCAATGTTGTTCTGATCCATCATGTAACGAATCCCTGCGCGGTTCAGGGTATTACGGGTTTGCAGTAGCGCAACCCAGCTGCCGTTCAGCCCGGACTGCTGCTGACGCACCGTTTGCAAGATAGTGAAGTTCTCTTTGTCGTGCTTCAACGAGTTAAAGAACAGGCCCCCTGATACCATTTGCAACAAGCCAAATAACACCAAAACCAGCACGAGGCTGGTGACAATTTTGATACGTTTTAACATGTTTCTCTTTCCTCCAGACGAATAACGAATTTTCGGCGGGGAAAGGAAAAACTTTATAGAAAATGTGACTATTAACGCACCATGGCCTCAGGATAATCCGTAGGCCAGATGAGCAAAGCGCCATCAGGCGCCACCGCGCACATTGCCGGATGGCGGCATTGCCTTATCCGGCCTGCATGGCCCCGTACGTCGAATATCCCGTAGGCCAGATGAGCAAAGCGCCATCAGGCATCACCGCGCACATTGCCGGATGGCGGCGTTGCCTTATCCGGCCTACATGGATTCAGCCAGCGCGCAAATCTCATCGTACAGACTGCGGGAAAGTTCCAGCCCCTGCTGCTCGCTTTGCTGACGCGCCTGATAGCGACGCTCGCCCGGCAGTCGTGCACCCTGCGCCTGCATGCCGCTGAACAGCGTTTCGGCGCGCGCCAGATGCGCCTCGGCCTGCGCGCCCAGGAAGCGCTGTGGGTCCAGCGCCAGAATCAGCTCGCCGCCGTAAGGCAGACCGCCCGCGCCGTTGTCCCACGCCAGCGATTCGGCGCTGGTCATATCGCCAATCAGCGGCCCGGCGAACAGTTCCACCATCGCCGCCAGTGCCGACCCTTTGTGGCCGCCGAAGGTCAGCATCGCACCGTCGAGCACCGCCTGAGGATCGGTGGTCGGCTGGCCGTTGCTATCAATCCCCCAGCCCTCAGGAATCGACTTACCCGCCCGCTGATGCAGCTGAATTTCACCGCGCGCCGCCGCGCTGGTCGCCATATCAAAAATAAACGGCGGCTTGTCGCCGCGCGGCCAGCCGAAGGCAATCGGGTTGGTACCAAACAGCGGCTGCGTGCCCCCCGCCGGGGCCACCCATGCGTGGCTTGGCGTGCACGCATAGCCCACCAGCCCGACCTCGGTCAGCGGTTCCACGTCGGCAAACAGCGCGGAGAAATGCACGCAACGGTTGATCGCCAGCGCCGCAATGCCGCAGTGGCGCGCCTTCTCAATCAACAGCGGCAGCGCCTGTTCATAAGCGCACAGCGAATAGGCGCCGTGGGCGTCGGCTTTCACAATCGCCGGAGCCTGATCGACGATGGTCGGCTCAGCGTCCGGCGACACTTTGCCTTTGCGCAGGGTTTCGACAATCCCCAGCAGACGCCACAGGCCGTGCGATGCACAGCCGTCACGTTCGCCCGCCGTCACGTTGCGCGCAATAGCGTCGGCGTGAGGCTGTGAAAAACCGTTGGCGCGCAGAACCTCGAAGGCCAGCGTGTAAGCGTCGTTGAGTGCGATGTTGACCGTTGTCATGTAAATCTCCGTATTATTGTTGTACTGGCATAAAGCGTAGACGGAGGCGCAGGTTTTACTTGGTTAACGTAGTGATTTAAATCACATTAATTTCCAGAGGCGCCGTCGATGTTCTGCGCAAACTCTATCACGCCTTTAATCAGCCGTGGATTATTGATGACGTCACGCTCAAAGGTGCTACCCAGTTCGCTAAAGCGCAACCGATGGGTCAGCAGCATCTCAGCACTCAGCGCGCCGCTGCGCATCAGCTCGCCGACGCGAACAAAATCTTCAGCGGTGGCATTGCGGCTGCCCATCAGGGTGGTCTCTTTTTTATGAAACTCCGGATCGGAAAACTGCAGGTCGCCTTTAAACAGGCCGACAAATACGATGCTGCCGCCGTGGCGGATCAGATCCACCGCGCGATTCATCGACTGCGGGCTGCCCGTGGCATCCACGATCTTGTGCGCCAGATTGCCGCCAAACAAAGCGCGTAGCCGGGCGTCAAAATCTGCCGCCAGCGGATCGAGCGTCGGAAGATCCAACTGCGCCGCCACGTGTGCGCGCCGATCGCTGCTGACATCCGCCACCGCCACCCGCGCGCCTTCGGCTTTGGCAATCGCCGCTGCGCCCAGGCCAATTGGCCCCGCGCCAACCACCAGCACTTCGTCGCCCGCCTGCACCGCCGCTCTGCGCACCGCATGAGCGCTGATGGCAAACGGTTCAATTAGCGCCACGGCCTCCGGCGCAATGCCTTCCGCCAACAGGATGTTTTGCTGCGGTACACACAGAAACTCGCTAAAACCACCGTCACGATGCACGCCGATCACCGCGATATTTTCACAGCAGTTGTCGCGTCCACTCTGGCAGGCGCTACAGGTATGACAGGCTACGTAGGGGATTACCGCCACCTGCTGGCCAACCCGCCATGTCTGAACGGCGCTCCCCACCTCAACAATATCGCCACAAATTTCATGGCCTAATACCCGCGGGTAGCTGAAAAAAGGCTGTTTGCCTCCCCACGCATGGATATCCGTACCGCATATTCCGACCGTTTTTATTTTTATTAATACCTCATCTTTTTGTGGTTTTGGAATATTCCGCGACTGCCACGCCCATTCGCCGGGTTGCTGACAAACTAACGTTTTCATAATAATCATTGGGGCTTCTCCTTTTATGTTCTCCTTGTTATTGTGGATTTCGCGGTAATTCCGTATCAGTGCAACAAATTCTTGTGAATGCCAACGCAGAAATAGGTTTTAAATTCGTTTTTAATCATTATCAGGAGGATGCAGCATGAGCCGTTCGCAGAATTTACGTCGTAGCGTGGTGAATCAGATTATCGATGGTATCGCCCGCGGTCATATTCCTTCTCCGCTGCCGGTGCAGTCGGCGCTGGGCGAGATGTTTAACATCAGCCGCACCACCGTCAGGCACATTCTCATCCACCTGCAGCAGCGCGGCGTGCTGGAGAAAATTGGCAAAGATTACATCGTGCTACGCAAACCTGATGCGCTGGACGGCTTTGAGTGCACCCAGGCGCCGCTCGAAGAACAGACGCAGATTTTTGAACAGGCATTTTTTTCAATGATTAACCAGCGGCAGCTGAAGGCCGGGGAAGTGATGAGCGAAATTGCCCTGGCAAAAATGGCCGGCGTCAGTCCGGTGGCGGCCAGAGAATATTTGCTGAAATTTGGCCGCTATAATCTTATCGTCAGCGAAAAGCGCGGTCTTTGGCGCATGAAAGAATTTGACCGCTCCTACGCCGAGCAGCTTTTTGAATTACGCGAAATGCTGGAATTACACGCCCTTCAGCGCTTTCTTAATTTGCCCGACGGCGACCCTCGCTGGCTACAGGCAAAAACATTACTGGAGCACCATCGGCAATTAAGAGATCGTATTGGTGACAACGTAAAAACATTCTCCCAGCTTGACCGGGATTTTCATGCCTTATTGCTTTCGGCCGCCAACAATATATTTTTTAATCAGTCACTGGAAATTATCTCGGTTATTTTCCACTTCCACTATCAGTGGGATGAAAGCGATCTTAAACAGCGCAATATTATCGCCATTGATGAGCACATGATGATCCTGACAGCGCTGATCTGCCGTAACGAGATCGATGCCACTCTGGCGCTGCGCAACCATTTAATGACGGCGAAGCAGTCAATGATCCGTTCGATCGATCAAACTGCCCGCCGCCGTTCCGACTAGCGCAGCGGCTTCACCTGCCGCTGCTGTGCATCCTGATCGCCCATAAAGTGGCCAATCGCCAGCAGCATCTCCAGCGCCTCGTAGCGGCGCAGATAGCGGCGTGGGCGGAAGCGGCCTTCCTCATCGCAGCGCATAAAACCAAAGGCCACCGCGCGCTGAGCATTGGTAAGGTAGATATCGCGCAGAATGCGCCCGTCGGTAAAGGTCGATTGCAGCATCGTGGAGGCGTTACGGTACGACACGCCGCAGCTCATCATGGCGACCGTCGCCGCCTCTTCGCGACGAATCGGACGGTCGGGCAGGAATTTCCCCTGCACCAGCGCCATCATGCCGCGCTGAATCAGGGCGGCAATGCCCGGATACCAGACGGAATCCGGCGCAATATCCTGGATGACGACCCCATTCGACGGCTGATACTGCAATCCCCACAGGCGAATGATCATCTGCGCCAGCTCAAAGCGGGTAATACATTCCGCGCCGCCTTTCTCTTCGATCACCCCGCGCGCGCACAAAATACCGGCATTAACCGAATGGCTGCTCGCCAGATCGATGCTGCCCTCCGGCTGAATCAGCCACGGCTTACTCAGCAGGCTCATCTCTCCGTGGTTTACCCGACAGCGTACAAAACGCCCGGCCATCGTCGGCGTGAGCGCCAGAATATCGCCCTCGCCCAGCGGCGTCATTGGCCCTTCCGCCGTTTTTCCCAGCCACCACGAATAGCGCAGGACCGCATCGTCATTGCCCGGCAGCTGCGCAATCGCCCGTAGATAGTCGCCCACCTGCGGTAGCCCGCGAATAAACAGCTGCACCGGGCGCGGATAGGCCAGCCCGTTAATGGTGACATTTTCCACCTTCACGCCGCTGCCCCAGTGGGCGGCGTGCAGCGGATGCTCAACGTCGGTGATGCGAATATCCTTCAGCACCAGCCCTTCAATTGGCGACTGTGCCAGCCCTTCGATAAACAGGCCGTATTCGCCGCCGCTCGCTTCCAGATCTTCAACCACGATATTGCGAAAACGCGGCAGATGGCTGCCGTAAACGCCCTCGGCATAGTTCATGGTGGCGTGGACCACCGCATCGCGCACCCGCTTCACCCGCGAGTGGCGCAGCCAGACGTTTTCAATCACCCCGCCGCGCAGGGCGTTAGCTTTGAGGCGCAGCGGGTAAGTCAGCGCCGGGCTATCAAATTCATTGCCCACGGCGAACACGTTGCGGATACCGCCGCTCATCTCGCTGCCTAACGCAATGCCGCCGTGGCCATCGGCAAAACGGTTATGGCGGATGATGATGTTTTCACAGGGAATATTGGCCTCACGCCCGTCGCGATCGCGCCCGGACTTAATGGCGATGCAGTCATCACCGGAGTCAAACAGGTTATCTTCAATTAATACATCGCAGCAGCTTTCCGGGTCGACGCCGTCGTTATTGTGGCCGTGGGAGCGCAGCGTCATGCGCCGGACGGTAACGTTGCGGCACAGGACCGGGTTCACCTGCCACATCGGCGAATTGCGCAGCGTAACGCCTTCCAGCAGGACGTTCTCACAGCGCAGGGTCTGAATAAACATCGGCCGCAGGTAGTGGCCGTCGCCAAAACGGCGCTCGGCGACCGGCACGCCGTTGAGGTTCATTTCGCGCAGACGCAGGCTGGCGGGGCGCTGCAGGTTGCGGGCGGAGGTCGACCAGGCGTGCTCAATCTGATGCGTCCAGTGCCACCAGACGCTGTCGCTGGCCTGACCGTCCAGCACGCCCCGCCCGGTCAGCGCAATATTCTGCGCATCGCAGGCATAAATCAGCGCCCGGTAGTTCCACAGCGGCGAGCACTCCCAGTGGCCGAAAGCCAGCGGGTAGTGCGCTTCGGTGGTCTCGGTCGTGAACAGCAGCACGCTCTGTGGGCTATCCAGATGCAGGTTTATATTGCTGAGCAGCGCCAGTGAGCCGGTAAGATAGCGACCGGCTGGCACCACCACTCTGCCGCCGCCCTGGCGGTGGAGATGAGCGATCGCCCGCTGAATTGCCTGGGTGTCCAGCGTGACGCCGTCGCCGACGGCGCCAAAATCGCGCACGTTCACCTCGGCTGAAGGAATACGCGGATCGTGGATCCGCGCCAGAATTTTTTGCTCTTCCTCGACGCTCAGCACCGCGCTGGGGTTTGTCGTCATGACCTTGTCCTTAAGTTATCCGTTTAGATGGGCAAGCGCTTCCCCTAGCGCCAGCATGGCCAGCGACTGCCCGTAGGCGCGCTGACGAACGCGGATATCCAGATAGTGCTGGAGGTCGCGTCCTACCGATGTGCCAGCCGACACGTCAGCCACTTCCCCTTGATCGTTAATCCGTGCAATCAGCGCCTGGATGCCCGCCCACCCCGCATCACGGCAGCGGTTGTCCAGCAGCCCCAGCCGCGCGCCTTTCAGCAGCGCGTAGGTCAGCCCGGCGGTACCCGACGCTTCCTGATAGCTTTCAGGGTGATCGATTAACGTCGACCACATCCCGTTGTTATGCTGGTAGTGCACCGCCGCCTGCATCTGGCGGACAAATGCTTCGCGGATAAAGCGCGTATTGGCGTTATCGGCATTCGCCATCTCGAGAAAATCGACGCTGCCCACCGCCGCCCAGCCGTTACCCCGCCCCCACAGCGCCGCGCCGTAGTTGTTGCGTTCGATAAAGCTCCAGCCGTGCATCCACAGTCCGCTACGGCGGTCGACGAGATATTTGATGTGCAGTAAGAATTGATACGCCACATCGTCCATGTAGTGCGGTTTATTGAGCAGCTGTGACGCGCGGGCGTGGAACAGGCCGCTCATAAACAGCGTATCGACCCACAGCTGCTCTTCGTTGAGATGATCGCTGGTGCAGTGGGTGTAGCCGTTTTCCTGGGTGCGCAGCAGACGCGTGTCGATCCAGTCGGCGTAGTCGGCGATATCCGTCAGCCAGCCGGTTTCGCCGAGTTCCGCCGCCATGCAGGTGGCGGTCAGCATCGGCGCCATGCGGTTGATGTTTTTCTCCGGCAGCCCTTCAGCCATCCGCCGGGAGAACCAGCCGTTCAGGTAATCGAGGTAACGCGGCTCGCGGGTAATCTGATACAGACGCCAGATGCCGTAAATGCCCACCCCCTGCGACCAGTCCCAGTTTTCAATCGACAGGTCAGAAGCGATAACCTTCTGTTTTTTTAGCTCAGCGTCGTTGGTGCGCACCACAATCACTTCATTAAACAGCGTATCCAGCTTGCTTAAAATCGACTCTTTTAATAATTGCGACATAACCACCTCAATTACATGATCTTTTTCAGGACGCGCTGCGCGCGCTGGGGAAATTCATCGGCCAGTTGTTCAAGGGTGAGCTGCCCGTAGTCATAGCGCTGAACCGCATCGAGGAAGTAGGACAACAGCTGTGGGTTTTCAAACCACGGCGACGGCTCAATTTTGCCCATCAGCTGGTCTACCTGCGCCAGCCCCTGCACTTGGATCTGGCTGTTATCCAGCACGCCGTCCTGTTGCAGGACTTTTACCGCTTCGGCGCTCAACGGCACGCCGCGCTGGAGACCCATGGCTTTAATCCCCTGTGGGTCGTTGAGCAGGAAGTTAATCAGCTTCGCCGCCAGTTCCGGGTGTTTGCTGTTTTTACCGATGGAGAACATCATCGCCGGTTTAAAGAAGATGCCCGCATCGGTTGCCCCTGGCAGCATCGGATACGGCCCCACTTCCAGATGCGCAGGCGCGCGCAGGCTACCGGCAAAGGTACCGTCGGTGCTCCAGGTGTGGACGCCGCCGATTTTGCCGTCCAGCCATGGTTTAATTTCCCAGGCGTTGGCTTTGCCGAAGGCCGAGAGATATTTCATGGAAGGAATAACATGGTTATCCACCAGCTTTTTGTACATGCCGAAATAGTCCAGCCACTGTTCGCGGCTGTAGGTAAAGGCTTTTTTCTGCGGGTCGATCATCGGGATGTTGTATTTCTGCACCATGTAAGAGTTCAGAAACGTCATGATGGTGGTGTCATGATTAGCGAGGATAAACGGGTAGTAGTCGTCTCCCAGCGTATTTTTAAACGCCGGACCGGCGGCAATCATCTGTTCCCAGGTCTGCGGATAGGCAACGCCCGCTTTTTTCCACAGTTCCGGATTGTAGTACATCGAACGCCCGGTCATCGCCACCGGCACACCGTTCAGCTTGCCGTTCATCGTCACCAGTTGCTTGCCCTGGCTGGAAAACTGGCTGAGGTCGATATTCGCCGACTGGCGGTTAATATCGTAAAACCCGTCGCCGTTCTTCGAGAACATCACCAGCCAGTTCCAGTTAATCTGCATCACGTCCGGTTCGGTATTGCCCGCCAGTTGGGTGCTCAGGCGGGATAAATAGCCGTCCCAGCCGCTGGGTTCGGTATTGATTTTAACGTCCGGGTTTTGCGCTTCGAAGGCTTTAATCGCCTCAGTGGTGGCCTGATGGCGCTGGTTGCCACCCCACCACGACATGCGCAATTCCGTGGCGGATTGCCCCACCGCTGGCCACAACATGCCCGCTCCCAGAACCAAACAAAGTGCTTTTAGCCGCATATTTTTCATTGTGTTCATCCTTTTTATGGATACAGGTCGGCAAGCTGCATGGCTCACCGGCCGGGTTGCGCCAATAGTCGGGAAAACGCGGCGGCGGGGAGAGGGTCATCACGCTGAGTTGTGATCAATTAGTGACAATAGTGTTTTTTATTGGTTTTTAATCATACGTAGTTGTGCGCAGAGAAACGGCAACAGGAAAAAAACTTGCGATCTCAATCACATATTTTGCCGTCGAACAAAGGTTGTCCAACCGCTTACCGCGAAAAGCAACCGCTTAGCCCTCACTTTCAACCGCTCACGCATTTACCCAACTTTACGCGCGCGTATCTCTGACAAACTCATCATCAGAATCAATACCTCCTCAATCCCCAAACGCAAAAAACAACGGCAGCTTCGGCTGATTATTAATCTTAAAAAAACCAGGTTTTACTATGGATACGAAAAAGCTATTCAAGCACATACCCTGGGTGATTCTCGGAATCATCGGTGCGTTTTGCCTCTCGGTCGTCGCCTTACGCCGCGGTGAGCACGTCAGTGCCCTGTGGATCGTCGTGGCGTCGGTTTCTGTTTATCTGGTGGCCTATCGCTACTACAGCCTGTACATCGCCCAGAAGGTGATGAAGCTCGACCCCACGCGCGCAACGCCGGCGGTCATTAACAACGATGGCCTGAACTACGTGCCGACCAACCGCTACGTGCTGTTCGGCCACCACTTCGCCGCTATCGCCGGTGCCGGCCCGCTGGTTGGGCCGGTGCTGGCCGCGCAGATGGGCTACCTGCCGGGTACCCTCTGGCTGCTGGCGGGCGTGGTGCTCGCGGGCGCGGTGCAGGACTTTATGGTGCTGTTTATCTCCACGCGCCGTAACGGTTCGTCACTGGGCGAAATGGTCAAAGAAGAGATGGGCCGCGTGCCGGGCTCCATTGCCCTGTTCGGCTGCTTCCTGATTATGATCATCATCCTCGCGGTGCTGGCGCTGATCGTGGTGAAAGCCCTGGCAGAAAGCCCGTGGGGTGTGTTCACCGTCTGCTCAACCGTGCCGATTGCGCTGTTTATGGGTATCTACATGCGCTTTATCCGCCCGGGCCGCGTCGGTGAAGTGTCGGTGATCGGTATCGTGCTGCTGGTGGCTTCCATCTACTTCGGCGGCGTGATTGCCCACGACCCGTACTGGGGCCCGGCGCTGACCTTTAAAGACACCACCATCACCTTCGCGCTGATTGGCTATGCCTTTATCTCTGCCCTGCTGCCGGTATGGCTGATTCTGGCACCGCGCGACTACCTCGCGACCTTCCTGAAAATCGGCGTTATCGTTGGCCTGGCGCTGGGCATCGTGATCCTCAACCCGGATCTGAAAATGCCAGCCGTGACCCAGTACATCGACGGTACCGGCCCACTGTGGAAAGGCGCGCTGTTCCCGTTCCTGTTTATCACTATCGCCTGTGGCGCCGTTTCCGGCTTCCACGCGCTGATCTCCTCCGGCACCACGCCGAAGCTACTGGCCAACGAAACCGACGCGCGTTTCATCGGCTATGGCGCGATGCTGATGGAGTCCTTCGTCGCCATTATGGCGCTGGTGGCAGCCTCTATCATCGAGCCGGGTCTTTACTTCGCGATGAACACGCCGCCAGCAGGTCTGGGCATCACCATGCCGAACCTGCATGAAATGGGCGGCGAGAACGCGGCGCTGATTGCGCAGCAGCTGAAAGATGTCACCGCCCATGCGGCAGCGACCGTCAGCTCCTGGGGCTTCGTGATTTCGCCTGAGCAGATCCTGCAAACCGCGAAAGATATCGGCGAACCGTCGGTACTGAACCGCGCAGGCGGCGCGCCAACGCTTGCGGTCGGTATCGCCCACGTGTTCCACAAAGTGCTGCCGATGGCCGATATGGGCTTCTGGTACCACTTCGGGATTCTGTTCGAAGCGCTGTTCATCCTTACCGCACTGGATGCCGGTACCCGTGCAGGCCGCTTTATGCTGCAGGATTTGCTCGGTAACTTCGTGCCGTTCCTGAAGAAAACCGACTCGCTGGTCGCTGGCGTTGTCGCGACTGCGGGCTGCGTAGGCCTGTGGGGCTACCTGCTGTATCAAGGCGTGGTTGACCCGCTGGGCGGCGTGAAGAGCCTGTGGCCGCTGTTCGGTATCTCTAACCAGATGCTGGCCGCCGTGGCGCTGGTGCTGGGTACGGTTATCCTGATTAAGATGAAGCGCACCCAATACATCTGGGTCACCACTATCCCGGCGGTATGGCTGCTTATCTGCACCACCTGGGCGCTGGGCCTGAAACTGTTCAGCACCAACCCGCAGATGGAAGGCTTCTTCTACATGGCGAATCAGTACAAAGAGAAGATTGCTAACGGCGGCGAACTGACCGCCCAGCAGATCGCCAACATGAACCATATCGTGATTAACAACTACACCAACGCAGGCCTGAGTATTCTGTTCCTGGTGGTGGTGTACAGCATCATCTTCTACGGTTTCAAAACCTGGATGCAGGTGCGCAATAGCGATAAACGTACCGACAAAGAAACACCGTATGTGCCGGTACCGGAAGGCGGCGTGAAGACCTCTTCACACCACTAACCTCTTTGCCGGATGGCGCTGCGCTTATCCGGCCTACAAAAAGTGCAGTCTGTAGGCCGGATAAGGCGCTAGCCGCCATCCGGCTTTATTCATATCTGGATGAGACAATGTTTGGTAACTTAGGTCAGGCAAAAAAATACCTCGGTCAGGCGGCAAAAATGCTGATTGGCATTCCGGATTACGACAACTACGTCGAACATATGCAGACCAACCATCCGGATAAACCGTACATGACCTACGAAGCGTTCTTCCGCGAGCGCCAGCAGGCGCGCTACGGCGGCGATGGAAAAGGCGGCATGCGCTGCTGTTAAAGGAGACATCATGGCACCGATTGCAGTTACCCTACTTACCGGTTTCCTCGGCGCGGGCAAAACCACCCTGCTGCGCCACATCCTCAACGAACAGCACGGCTTTAAAATTGCCGTGATTGAAAACGAATTCGGCGAAGTCTCCGTCGACGATCAGCTGATTGGCGACCGCGCCACGCAGATTAAAACCCTGACCAACGGCTGCATCTGCTGCACCCGCTCTAACGAGCTGGAAGACGCACTGTTAGACCTGCTCGATAATCTCGACCAGGGCAACATCAGTTTCGACCGCCTGGTGATTGAATGCACCGGCATGGCCGACCCCGGCCCTATCATTCAGACCTTTTTCTCCCACGAGGTGCTGTGTGAACGCTATCTGCTGGATGGCGTAATTGCGCTGGTCGACGCAGTGCACGCCGACGAGCAGATGAACCAGTTCACCATCGCCCAGTCGCAGGTTGGCTACGCTGACCGTATTCTGCTGACCAAAACCGACGTCGCCGGTGAGGCCGAAAAGCTGCGCGAGCGTCTGACCCGCATCAACGCCCGCGCGCCGATTTACACTGTCACCCACGGCGATATCGACCTGAGTCTGCTGTTCAACACCAACGGCTTTATGCTGGAAGAGAACGTGACCTCGAAGCCGTGCTTCCACTTTATGGCCGACCAGCAAAACGACGTGTCGTCGATTGTTGTGGAGCTGGATTACCCGGTGGATATCAGCGATGTCTCTCGGGTGATGGAGAACCTGCTGCTGGACTTCGCCGACAAGCTGCTGCGCTACAAAGGGATGCTGTGGATTGACGGCGAACCGAACCGCCTGCTGTTCCAGGGTGTACAGCGCCTGTACAGCGCCGACTGGGACAGGCCGTGGGGCGATGAAGCGCCGCACAGCACGCTGGTGTTTATTGGCATTCAACTGCCGGAAGCAGAAATTCGCGCGGCATTCGCCAGCCTGAAAAAATAACCCGTAGCCCGGCCAAGCGAAGCGCCGCCGGGATTAGCACCGAGCCGCTCCCGGCGGCGCTTCGCTTGGCCGGGCTACGCCAATTGCCTGAATCATGCCCCCTCCGCCCCGGAAGGGGGTAATTAAATGCGTAGAAATGTAAATATCCATTTTTATTCATGACAATCGGAACGTTTTTGGAAATTATTAGAAAGACAATTAATTCACTGCCAACCAATATCCCCCGCTCTGTTCAAGGTACGTTTAGGCAAAAACTAAACGGGCGCTAAACGTCAAAACGCTAATTATTGACGCAGGTAAAAACAAACAGACAAGCAACAAAAAAACACCATACCCACTACAATTCCAGTATTAAAAATCGACATGAGTCACATTTGCAGAAGTAAAATCCACTTGTTAAGGTGTCCTCAGATTAATTTTATGACGAGGAATAAACCATGAAAAAGCTTAATATCCTGCTCCTTTCCGCTCTGACCGCCGTATCCTGTTCCGCACTGGCGATGGGCGGTAGCCTTGAGCAGGGTAAAAACTTTACCAACCTGAATCTGGAAATGGGTAAATCCTCATCCGGCCTGTACGCAGAAAGCAACTGGCTGAAAAACACCGACGACGGCACCCAGACCGGCGGCGTGGGCGCAGGCTATAACCTGGAAGTCGGTCCGGTGATGCTGAACGCAGGCGCGAAAGCTATCTACATCGGCCCGAAAAAAGGCGATAACGGCGTGGCGTTCCCTATCGGCGGCGGCGTTAGCGTAGCCCTGACCGACAGCATCCGCGTCTTTGGCGAAGGCTATGCCGCGCCGGAAGGCCTGAACAACAGCGTGAAAAACTACGTTGAAGCTAACGGCGGCGTAAGCTGGTCGCCAATTTCACTGGTCACTCTGAAAGCGGGCTATCGCCACGTCAGCGTTGACGGCAAAGACGGCCGTCCAAACCACACGCTGATTGACGGTGCCTACATTGGCGGCGGCGTAAACTTCTAACGTTACCCACTTCCAAAAAAACCTGCCCGATGGCAGGTTTTTTTATGGCTGCCGCTATTGGCGCACCACTACCAGCTTCTGGTTCACAAACTCTTTGATTCCCAGATCCGACAGCTCGCGCCCGTAGCCGGAACGCTTCACGCCGCCAAACGGCAGTTCAGCCGCGGTATCGGTGAGCCAGTTGATGTACACCATCCCGGTCTCAATGCGCGAGGCCATTTTCTTCGCCCGTTCAATATCCTGGCTAAAGACCGCACCGCCCAGCCCGTAGTGGGAATCATTGGCCAGCGCAATCGCTTCATCATCATTCTTCACCACGTAAATCTGCGCGACAGGGCCGAAGAACTCTTCAAAATACGCCGGGTTATCGCGGGAAATGTGGGTCAGGATGGTGGGCTCGAAGAAGCTGCCGTCACGCTGCACCGGCTTACCGCCGAGATGCAGCTTCGCGCCGTTTTTCACTGCTTCGTTGACCTGTTTGGTCAGCGTCTCCAGCGCGTCTTTTGACGACAGCGGGCCAAGCGTGGTGCTTTCATCCAGCGGGTCGCCAATTTTTGCCCGCTTAAACGCTTCGGTAAACTTGCTCAGGAAGGCATCGGCAATTTTCTCATGCAGCACAAAACGTTTTGCCGCGGTACAGACCTGCCCGGCGTTGTTCAGGCGGGCATTAACGCCAATTTTCACCGCTTTATCGAGGTTAGCATCGTCCAGCACCACGAAGACATCGTTACCGCCCAGCTCAAGGGTTGATTTCTTAATGTGCTTCGCCGCCTGTGCCGCCACCACGCTGCCCGCTTTTTCGGAGCCGGTCAGCGCCGCGCCCTGTACGCGATCGTCGGCGATAATCTTCGCCACCTGATCCTGAGAAATATACAGATTGGCCCACGCCCCTTCCGGCGCGCCCGCTTCACGGACAAGGTGCGCAAAAGTCTCCGCACAGTGCGGCACAATGCTGGCATGTTTAGCCAGCACCGGGTTACCTGCTGCCAGGTTCGGGGCCAGCACGCGCATCAGCTGGTAATAAGGGAAATTCCATGGCTCAACGGCCATTAGCACGCCGATAGGATGGTGTTCAACCCAGGCCTCGCCGAGCTCGGATTTGTACTTCACCGGCGCGAGAAACTGCTTCGCGTTGTCAGCATAATAGCGGGCAATTTGCGCGCACAGTTTCACCTCGCCGCGACTTTGGGCGATCAGTTTGCCCATCTCCAGGCTGGCAATCTTCGCCAGCTCCTCAACGCGGGCATCGATCAAATCGGCTAATTTGTGGAGTACCGGCAGGCGCTGGTCGATATCCCCTTTTGCCCAGTCGGAATGGTAGAGCGCATCGGCCGCTTTCAGCGCCGCTTCAACGTCCGCATCGGTGTGAGAAGGGTATGCTTTGATAAGCTGGTTAGTGGCAGGATTAACTGTCTGGTAAGCCATCGTGAATCTCCTTGTTTTTACCGCTTAGGGTATTAAGGGTAGTCAATCTGGCTGGCTGCGGGCGTAAAGTTGGGTATAAACGGAGGTTTCCGAATAGGCATCCCCCGCCTGACAAGACGGGGGATGACAGGAAAAAATTACCGTTTCACCTGTAATACTTCCTGCGATTCCTTATGCGACTCCACCTCTTGCGGCGTTAACCACAGCGATTTACGGCCGAAGGTTTCATACATTTTTAGCTGATCGTCATAGTGCTTATCCGCCTTGCCGTCCGGGGCAATAAACCCGCTTTGACCCGGCGCGACCACGTCCCAGGCAAGCACCGGGCTTTTGCTGGCCGACGGAGAGAACACGATCATGTCATTTTCCGTGCCGCGGTTCTGGTATTCCGCCTGATGACGCGCTTCATCCGCTGCCGCCTGCGGCACGCCGAAGAAGTTATTGGCCCGGAAGGTCAGCGCCATCGCCGGCGTTTTCCAGCCGTTCAGGTCGTTGCCGTAGCGCTTTGACAGCGTCAGCCAGGCATCGTCCAGCGCCGCCAGCACCACCTCGTGCTGCGGTTTTCCGCCAAACAGATCGACCGCCTGCGGAATCGGCGACTTCTCGCCCTGCAGCGCTTCGTAAAGGATCTTCGCCCCTACGCTGATGTTCAGCGAGCCGGTTGGCCCGTCCTGCGTCGTCTCATAGCCGCTGGCGCTGTACCAGTCAGCGAACGGCTTCGGTACCGCCGTCACAACCGTGCGTTTCAGCATACTGGTCAGCCAGGCGTTGAGAATCGCCGAGCCCGGCTGCTGATAGGTTTTACCGCCTTCGTTGAGCAGGTTGCTGCCATCCCAGCCGGTTAGTTTATCCACCAGCTGGCGACGCGGGTCGCTTACCGGCAGGCTCGCCGTCGCGTCCTTGAGCGTCGGCAGGAAGAGCCGCAGGTTCAGATCCTGACGGCTGGTTTTGCGGATCACATCCCAGGCCTGATCGGCGGTAAAGCGCGGCTGCTTATCAAGAATGCGGTCAATCTCGGTCACGCGATCCGCGCCGCCCCACAGGAAGGCAAACAGATCGGATGCCGGATAATCTTTTTGCGGTGAGTTGTTCCAGTTGGCGATATAGCCCGACTGCGGGTTATACACTTTCGGGTTCAAATCAAAAGAGAGCAGCCCCTTCCAGTCCCACTTTCCGGTGCCGGGCACCGGCAGACGCGGGTCGTGACCCGGCTGACGGTCAGGATACGCACCGGTATGCACGTAGCCAATATTGCCGTTCACGTCGGCGTAGTACCAGTTGATGGTCAGCGCCTGTTTTGCCGCCTGCTGCGTCCACTCCTGCCAGTTTTTGGCCTTCATCTGGTGAGTCCACGCCAGCAGCGATGCCACCTCTTTGCCTTCCCACGCGCGCGCCTTGGCGTAGGCCGTTTGTGTGGTTGGGTCGGTTTTCATCACATTACCGTGCAGGGTGCGCCAGACGGTGAAGGTCTCCGGCTGGCCGTCTTTGACCTTAATGGTCTCTTCGCGGCTGAGCATTTTCACCCACTGGCCGTTATGCTGATAATAGCCTGGCTTATCTTTCGACAATTTTTCGGCAAAGATGTCGACATCATCGCCGAAACCAGCGGTAGAACCCCAGGAAATCGTGCCGTTGTGGCCAAACACCAGGCCAGGATAAGCAAACGGCGTATTGCCGGTGACGTCGTAGCCCGCGCCGTGCAGGCCAATGCCGTAGGTATAAGCAGGCGCGTACCAGCCGAACTGCGGGCCGTTGACCATAATGGCCTTTGCATCCTGTGCTTTGTTTTTACCAATTACCCACATATTGCTGGTTGTCGGGTAGCCCGCCAGCCCGTTGGCCCCGCTCTGCGCAAACTGCGCGGCGATGGTTTCCCGGTTTTGTCCCGCCGTCAGCGCCAGCAGTGCGCCGTCTGCGCCTTTTGCCGGCCGGTCGAGCATCGGTGCTGGCAGGTCGTAACGCGGGAGCAAGGCCGCCGTTTGCGTATTGTTAAGGTCGAACCTGAGCGGATAGTGGCTCTCCTTAGGGGAAATGGTCGTTGGCGCGGAAGGGTTCACCAGCCATTTTAACTGGTCAAAAAACGCCATCCCCTGCTGCTTACCGTATTTGTCTTTTAGCGCCGTCAGCAGCGCCAGGTTATCAATTTCGCTGGTACTGTCAGAGAAACGGTTCGCCATCGTGCCGACAAAAACCATCGCCACATCAAAAGGCTGCCAGTGCTGTGGTGCAAAACCAAAGGTGGAAAACTGTTTTGGCAGCAGCGTGCCAGGGTTGGCGTTCACTTTATCAATCCAGGCGTTCATGCCGTCGGCATAGCCTTGCAGGATGGACTTATCCTCCGGTGCTAGCGCCGCGATTTGCGCCCGGATGGAATCCGGCCAGTAGTTCTGGCGAATCCCCTTATCAAAACTGACGAACGACTTGCCGAGGACTTCAGAGACCGTGCCCTGCGTGCTGCGCCGCGCCATCTCCATCTGGAACAGGCGATCCTGCGCCACCACGTAGCCATAGCCGTAAAACAGCCGATAGGTATCATCGGCGTAAATATGCGGCATGCCGTATTCATCGCGAACAATCTTGACCTCGGTCTGGGCACCTGCCGCCAGCGCGGAAAGGCTCCAGGAACACATCAGGGAAGCAGCAACACAGTTCACGATCATACGATTTGTATTTTTCATTGTATCCTCTTGCAGGTGTATGATTAGCGAGTTGATACTAGCTGTGAAGCAACACTTATCTATATGAGGCGAATGATTTCAGCGTGAACTGTGAGTCTGATATCAGTTATTTGATACATTAAATTCGTTAATGTGATCTAAAGCGAATCGTTTATTTTTCACACATCTCCACCCACCTTTCCCTAATGTGGTATAAAAATAAAAAACCGCCGGGGGAAGCGAATGACCACACCACGCGATATTCATCAGACCTTCACTCGGCTGCCGGGGCTTGAACGACGCAGCACCTGGCAGAGCACGCAGGCCTATAAGCGCCACAGCCACCCGCAGCTCTCGATAGGGGCGATTCTCGAAGGCGGAACGCGCTGCGTCTGTGACGGGCAGGAGTCCCTTTTGTCACCTGGCGACCTTATCGTTATCCCCGCCAACGCGCCGCACAGCTGCAACCCGATACAAGGAAAGCCGCGCAGCTACCATATGCTCTATATCGACACGCCGCTGCCATTAGCCCGACAGGTCATTCGCAACGATGCGCTGTTCAGCCTGTATCTCACCGTCGTGGAGCAGATGTCCGCCGACGCGCTGACCACGCTGTTATCCGCTCTCTCCCTGCGAACGGGCGTTGATGAAAAACTGCGTTCCACCAGCCAACATCTGCAGCAGGCGCTACTGGCAAACCCCGTCGCTCCCCCCTCCCTTGATGCGTTCGCCGCACGTTTCTCGCTGCGTAAAGAGACCTTAATCCGAACGTTCAAGCAGGATACCGGCCTGACGCCCGGCAGCTTTCTTAACAACTCGCGCGTGGAGTACGCCAAAGCGCGGCTGCGCGCCGGGGACGAGATTGCCGATGTGGCCTACCAAAGCGGCTTCGCTGACCAGAGCCATTTCCACAAAACCTTTGTCAGCTACACGGCCGCCACGCCGCGTCAGTACGCGCTGGGCAGATCAATATCCGACAATAATTAACGCCTCTTCAGGCCTACGCTGACCTCACGCTTTTTATTGAGGTCGCTATGGAACAGGTCACTACACTCTTCCCTCCGGCGTTTCCCGCACTGGCACTCGCGCACTTTATGGCGCTGCTCAGCCCGGGGCCGGACTTCTTTCTGCTGGTTGGCTACGCGCTACGCTTTCGACTGCGCGGCAGCGTGGGCGTTTGCCTTGGCATTGCAGCGGGGAACGGGTTCTACATTCTGCTGGTCGTTATTGGCTCCGGGCTACTGCGCCAGGCGCCGCTGCTTTTCACCGGTATCGAACTGATGGGCGCCGCGTACCTTCTCTGGGTGGGCCGCCAGTTGCTGAATAGCCGCGCCGGAACACGGGAGTGGCAACATACCGCATCGGCGCTGCCCTCGCTCACCCGACAGCTGCTGCTGGGGCTGGGCTCTTCACTGCTGAATCCGAAAAATGCGCTGTTCTATCTGGCGCTGATGACGGCGCTGCTCGGCCCGGATGTCACGCTGGTACAGCAGGCCGTGTGCGGGGTCTGGATGACCGGCGTCGTGCTGCTTTGGGATCTGTTGTTGATCGTACTGATCGCGCTGCCGCAGGTTCAGCGACGGCTCGGTAATCTGGTCTGGAAAATTGAACGGGCGGCTGGCGGCATATTGATCGGCTTCGGCGGCTGGATCTTATGGCAATTTATATTGAGCTAAAATGCGGGCGGGCGACGTGTCAGGCACGTCGCCCGTATTTTTAACCCACTTCATCACGGCGCAGCCCAACATCTTTCAGCTGTTCATCGCTCATTCTCTGCAATACGCGACGCGTTTGCCGAACTTGCCACCCTTTTTTCATAAAGCGCCACAGTTGCACAAAGCCGATAAACGGCTGTTTTGCCCGGTTCTCATGAAATTCCATACTTTGCCTCCTCACCTTGCCAGAGGCTTTATCTTCGCGGATTTCCGGCCCTGCAATACAGATTCAAAAAACACTTTTCTTTAACATACAGATTCGCTAAAACGATATCTGCGTGCGGTTTTTATCGCCTGACTGTACTGGTTTTCTCATCTGTATGGCGATCACTGGGGATACAGCGATGACGCGTTACCAACATCTGGCCAACCTGCTGGCCGAACGAATTGAACAAGGGCTGTATCGCCACGGCGAAAAGCTGCCCTCCGTGCGCAGCCTGAGCCAGGAGCATGGCGTCAGCATCAGCACCGTACAGCAGGCTTATCAGACGCTGGAACAGCGCCAGCTGATCACCCCACAGCCGCGCTCCGGCTACTTCGTCGCGCCGCAAAAAGCCCAGCCGCCGGTGCCGCCGATGTCGCGCCCGGTACAGCGCCCGGTGGAGATCACCCAGTGGGATCAGGTACTGAACATGCTCGACGCCCGCAATGACAAATCGATCATCCCCTTCGGCGGCGGCTCGCCGGACGTCACCCAGCCCACGCTTAAACCACTGTGGCGCGAGATGAGCCGGGTAATACAGCATAATATTGTCGACGTGCTGAGCTACGACGAACTGCCCGGCCGCCGCGAACTGCGCGAACAGATCGCCCGCCTGATGCTCGACGGCGGATCGGTGGTCACCGCCAACGACCTGATCATCACCAGCGGCTGCCACAGCGCGCTGTCGCTGGCGCTGCTGTCGGTATGCCAGCCTGGCGATATTATTGCCGTGGAATCCCCGACTTATTACGGCACCATGCAGCTGCTGCGCGGCTTAGGGCTGAAGGCCATAGAGATCCCCACCGATCCCAACACCGGGATCAGCATCGAAGCGCTGGAGCTGGCGCTGGATCAGTGGCCGATCAAAGGGGTGATCCTCGTCCCCAACTGCAACAACCCGCAGGGATTTATCATGCCCGACGCCCGCAAGCGCGCGGTGCTGAGCCTCGCTCAACGCTACGATATCGTGATTTTTGAAGACGATATTTACGGCGAACTGGCGACCGACTACCCGCGCCCGCGCACCATCCACTCATGGGATATCGACGGCCGGGTGATGCTGTGCAGCTCGTTTACCAAAACCATCGCCCCCGGCCTGCGCATCGGCTGGATAGCGCCCGGCCGCTACTACGACAAGCTGCTGCAAATGAAGTACGCCGCCAACGGCACCAACGTGCCGTCGACCCAGCTGGCCGCCTCGAACTTTATCCGCGATGGCCACTATCACCGCCACGTGCGGCGGATGCGGCAGATCTACCAGCGCAACATGGAGATCTACACCTGCTGGCTGCGCGAGTTTTTCCCCTGCGGGATCTGCGTCACCCGCCCCACCGGCGGCTATATGCTGTGGGTAGAGTTGCCCGAGCAGGTCGATATGGTGTGTGTAGCGAAGCAGCTGTGCCGGATGAAGATCCAGGTGGCGCCGGGATCGCTGTTTTCGGCATCGGGGAAGTACCGGAACTGCTTGCGGATCAACTGCGCGCTGCCGCCGATCGACAAGCACCGCGAGGTGATGGTGCAGCTGGGAACGGCGGTGAAGGTGGCGATGGAGTGAGAGTGGAGTGCCCTATGGCCGCATAAATTTATGCGGCCAGCTCATTATTTCTTATTTTGCTCGCGCAGCATCGCTTCGCGCAAAATGGCGTTGAGCCGCGTCTGGTAACCCTTTCCAGGGCGTTTCAACCATTCCATCACGTCAGCATCAATACGCACAGACGCCTGCGTTTTCAACGGACGGAAAAACTTACCGCGATTAGCCTCTGACCACTGCTCATCTTCTGTCGCAGGAATGTCGCTGTAATCAATTTCATCATCCGATTTATTCGCCAGCGCTTTCAGTTCAGCCTCATGCTGAGGACTCAGCGTGGATACGCTGCCGCGTTTATGCTTAACCCTGTTCATAACGACTCCTCTCTTTACGGTCTGCCTTTCTGGCGCTGATGATGCGAATCACTTCATGACCACTTTCGAACTGAACGCTGTGGGCAACCAGAATAACCACAATGCCATGAACAAGACCGATGGTCTGCCAGCGATACTCGCCATTCTCATATCGATCCTGCCGCGACAGATGTTGGGGATCGTCAAATACCAGTACCGCATCCTCAAAGCGGACACCGTGTTTCCTCAGGTTATTTTGTGCCTTGTTTGCATCCCACTCAAACTCCATTGGCATGTGTTTTCCCTAAGGAAGGTGCGAACAAGTTCCTGATATGAGATCATCATATTCATCCGGAGCGCATCCCAGAGGGACATCATGAGCCATCAACTCACCTTCGCCGATAGTGAATTCAGCACTAAGCGCCGTCAGACCCGAAAAGAGATTTTCCTCTCCCGCATGGAGCAGATTCTGCCATGGCAGAATATGACCGCTGTCATCGAGCCGTTTTATCCCAAGGCGGGCAATGGCCGACGGCCCTATCCGCTGGAGACCATGCTGCGTATTCACTGCATGCAGCATTGGTACAACCTGAGCGACGGTGCCATGGAAGATGCCCTGTACGAAATCGCCTCCATGCGCCTGTTTGCCCGATTATCCCTGGATAGCGCCCTGCCGGATCGCACCACCATCATGAATTTCCGCCACCTGCTCGAGCAGCATCAACTGGCCCGTCAATTGTTCAAGACCATCAATCGCTGGCTGGCCGAAGCAGGCGTCATGATGACCCAAGGCACTTTGGTGGATGCCACCATCATTGAGGCACCCAGCTCTACCAAGAACAAAGAGCAGCAACGCGATCCGGAGATGCATCAGACCAAGAAAGGCAATCAGTGGCACTTTGGCATGAAGGCCCACATTGGTGTCGATGCCAAGAGTGGCCTGACCCACAGCCTAGTCACCACCGCGGCCAACGAGCATGACCTCAATCAGCTGGGTAATCTGCTTCATGGAGAGGAGCAATTTGTCTCAGCCGATGCCGGCTACCAAGGAGCGCCACAGCGCGAGGAGCTGGCCGAGGTGGATGTGGACTGGCTGATCGCCGAGCGTCCCGGCAAGGTAAAAACCTTGAAGCAGCATCCGCGCAAGAACAAAACGGCCATCAACATCGAATACATGAAAGCCAGCATCCGTGCCAGGGTGGAGCACCCGTTTCGCATCATCAAGCGGCAGTTCGGCTTCGTGAAAGCCAGATACAAGGGGCTGCTGAAAAACGATAACCAACTGGCGATGTTATTCACCCTGGCCAACCTGTTTCGGGTGGACCAAATGATACGTCAGTGGGAGAGATCTCAGTAAAAACCGGAAATAACGCCAGAAATGGTGGAAAAAATAGCCTAAATAGGCTGATTCGATGTGTTTGCGGGAAAAAAATCGGCCCAGATCCGCGAAATTTTAATCAGCGAGTCAGCTTGGGAAGAAATGACCTGCTTATTCGCACCTTCCATAGCTGCCGGATGGGATTATGTAGGCCGGATAAGGCGAAGCCGCCATCCGGCGATGCCACCGTTGTGCCTGATGGCGGCTTCGCCTTATCAGGCCTACCGTTTCTTTGCCGACAGGAGTCGCTATGACCACGGAAATCACCCTTACCCCCGCCGAGCGCGAGAAGCTGCGCGATCGGCTGACCGACTACTGCGCCAAACAGTTCGACCTCGATCTGGAGCAGTTCGATGCGGAGTTCTTTATCGATTTTATTATCGAAAATCTGGGGCCGGCCTTTTATAACGCCGGGATTGATGAGGCGATTCGCACCCACTTTGCGTGGAGCGAGCGCATTCAGGAAGAGATGGATCTGAAGAAAATTCTATGAGTTCACCGTACGTTATTCGTTCTTTACGCGACCATCCCGAGCAGATGGCGGCGGTTATCGCCTATTTCCAGCAGCAGTGGGCGTCGGAAGCATCGATGATGGTTTACGACGATGCGCTGCGCCGCACGCCGGGGGCGAAAAACCCGCTGCCGCAGTGGTACTGGTTGCAGGACGGCGATCGGATCATTGGCTGCGCGGGGTTGATTGCTAACGATTTTATCAGCCGCTGCGAACTGTATCCGTGGCTGTGCGCGCTGTACATTGAGCCGGATTATCGTCAGCAGGGGTTGGCCCGCCGGTTGATTGAGCATATCGCCCGGCACACAAAAGAGCTTGGCTTTACGCAGCTGCATCTGTGTACCGATATCGACGGGTTTTACGAGAAAACAGGATTTGCGTTCAACGGGCTGGGATATCACCCGTGGGGTGAGTCCTCGCGGGTTTATACCCGCGAATTGAACCCGTAGCCCGGAAAGGTGCCGGGTGGCGGCTGCGCCTTACCCGGCCTACAAAACCGCGGCGTAAGCCTGATAAGCGCAGCGCCATCAGGCAATTAGCGGCACCATTTCTCCTGTTGAAGTTCCAGCAATAGCAGCATCATCAGCGCCTGGGCGTACGGTACGGGGGCCATGGCGATATCGCAGTAATATTGCAGGTCCGGCCCGACCATCGTCCCTTTTGACGCTTCCAGTAAGATCCCATCGTCGATCCTGTCGCGCAGCGCATGCCAGGCGCGCATCGCGTGATCGGCCACCTTCTCGTCGAGGATCCCCATTCTGACGCCGCGCAGCATACCGTAGGCGATCCCGGCGGTAGCGGAAGATTCTTGCGGCGATAAAGGATCGTCGAGCAGCGTGTGCCACATGCCGTTGTCGGCCTGAAGCTCGCAGAGCGTATTCACCTGGCGCGCGACCACCACCGCGAGATAGCGCTTCACGCTGGCGTCGAGGCTGTCGCCGAGCAGGGCGATAAATTCCGGGATCGCCACGGTGATCCACGCGTTACCGCGCCCCCAGAACGCTTCGGAGAAGTGATGTTTACCGACAAACGTCCAGCCGTGGTACCACAGGCCGCTCGCCGGTTCACAGAGGTAACGAGTATGCAGCAGAAACTGGTACGAAGCTTCGTCGATCAGGTCTTTGCGCTTGAGCACCACGCCCGCGGTACCGAGGAACAGGCAGGTCATAAACAGCGTGTCGTCCCACAGATGACCGGTGTTCGGCTGCTCTTTCACCACGTGCTGGAAGCCGCCCTCTTCGGTTTTCGGCAGCGTGCGTAACAGCGCGTCGGCCCAGTCGTTCACCACCGTCAGCAGATCGTCCCGCCCGGTGTGCCCGGCCACCAGCGCGAGGGTGATCATCGGCGCGGTGGTGTTGATCTGGATTTCCGGCAGCCCTTTCGCCAGCTGATCTTCATACCAGGTGAGGATCGACTGCTGGAGGCGAGCATCATTCTGCTGGCGCGCATACTGCCAGAAGCCGTACAGGCCGACGCCCACTTCCCATTCCCACTCTTCGAAGTGGATGGCAAAACCTTCACCGTCGCGGGTGCCCACTTCACCCATATTTTTCAGGCGGCAGAAGCCCTGAACCACCTGCTCCAGCAGGCCGTTTAATGCTGCGTTGTTCATTGCACGTCTCCTGACACCGTGACCTGAATTTCATTGCCCACCCGCGTCGGGAACGCGGCGGCCTTGCCGTTGCGCTGGCAGTTGCCCTGCCCATCGAGCTGCATCAGCGTGTGCTGGCTATCCATCACCCGCGCGACGTCGCCTTGATGTTCAATGCGCAGCGCCTGAACGCGCTGGCAGAAGGTGCTAAAATCACCCTCGCCCACTTCCAGCCACCACGCCACGCGGCGGCCTTCGGCGCGCACTTCATCGCCGTTGACGGTGAGCGGCTGCGAGCACAGCACGGCGGCAAACGCGTCGCCCGCCCGCACCACCACGCCCTGCGCCAGCGGGCGCACTTCATCAAAGGCTTCGGCGTGAAGATGCAGGTGCGTCCAGCCCAGCGACTCCTGCTTGTCGAGCTGCCACAGCAGCATCGCCTGATTTTCCACCTGCATCACGCACGGCAGCACGCCGTTGCCCGCCCAGAAGGAGGGACGCGCTTCGCTGCCCGGTGCCACGTCACCCGGGTGGTTCACCCACAGCCGCGCCTCGGGACGCGTGGCAAACTGCACATCCACCAGATGCTGCTGATGACCGCGTTCGCCGGTGTGGTGATCGACGCAGCTGGAAAGCATCACCGCGGGCTGCTTCCACGCCACAATCTTGCCACCGCCGCACGCGTAGTGGGCGCTGAGCGCGCCGTGAGATAGGCGGGCGTACTGCGCAGACTCCGCCGGCGGCGCATAGTCGCTCAGGCAGAAGAACGGCAGCGAGGCACACTTGCGGTTAACGTGCCCGCCGCCCCAGGCCACGTGGCCGAACGCTGAGAGCTCGGTCATCTGGCTGGCCAGCAGCTCTTTTTCATAGACGCGGCCCATGGTGCCTGCGGCAATCCCGGACTGATAGTGCAGCGCGCTCATGCGCATCAGGCGGTCAATCAGATGCCGTGCACGCTGGCGCAGTGCAGGGTCGTCAGCCAGCTGATAAAGCGCGAACAGACCAATGTCGTCCACCGGGTAATAGGGCGCGGAATTCCACTCGACAAAGCCTTGCTGCTTGATGGCATCAAACCAGCCGTTCAGCCGTTGGGCGGCCACCGCCTGCTGTTCACGGCCCGTGCGGCCAGAGGCAATAAAGCGTTCCTCCGGGAACATTTGCCCGGCAAGGTACTGGGCGGTGTGGAAGCACAGCGCGTGGTTTTCACTCCAGAACCACATTACATCGTTGCCCAGTTCGTCATACCAGTAGCGATAGCCGACAATCGCCGAGCGCACACGCTTCCACAGCACCGCCGGGAAGTGTTCGCCGTGGAAGTCATGCCAGATCCACAGCAGCGGTACCATGGAGAAGTCCGAACAGTCCTGCCGCGCGCTGATGCGCTGGAGCGTGCTAATCAGCAGTTCCTGCGCCTGAGGGCCGTTTTGACCGACGTGCAGCATCGCCAGCAGGCGGCCGGTGCGCGGCACGCCGTGTTCAGCAATAAAGCTCAGCGCCGCGCGTTTGCGGGTTTCCAGCACGCCTTCGCCGCCGGGCGGCGTGGCGTCGGGCAGCACGGTCAGGCTCAGGCTGCGGCTCATCGTCACGTCGTTCAGGCTGGCGGTCAGTTCAAGACGGTAACGCCCCATCCCAACGCGCTCCGGCAGCGCGAGCGTCAGCTTCCCGTCGTCGACCACGACGGTGCCAAAATCCAGCGGACAGGTGGCGATAACGTCGTTGCCGAGGCTGTGGATCGCGCCGCCCAGATGCAGCGTATTCGCCGTCAGGCCGCTCAGCGTCAGACGCTGGCGCTGAGCCACGATCGTCGCGGGCAACGCGTCCATAAACCGCTGAACGGCGGCCAGCGCTTCGCCGTTCATCTGCGGCAGCGTGGCTTCCAGCGGCGTTTCACCAAGGTAAATCATCCGCAGCGCAAACACGGTGTCGCGTTCAAATAGCTCATCAAGGTGAATCAGCAGCGCGTTCTCCCCCTGCTGAAGGGCAATATCAACCGGCAGCGTTTGCAGCGTATTGCGGGTAAACGGCGTAAAGCAGACGGCCTGCTCGCCGTCGACCCAGAGACGTACGCCGCCGCAGGTGGCAATCTGGAAGGGGTACCGCCCTGCTGCGGGCGCATGTAAGGTCACACGCAGCCAGCGCTGGCTGTGGGTGGCGACGTTTTGTACGCCGGAGAACGTTACCGTATCGCTGTCGCCGGTCCAGGTGACGGCCGCCGCCGGTAGCGCATGTTCCGGGTTAACCGCACGCCCGGCAGCATCCCGGCGGAAAATACACCGACAGAACGATTCCTGCGCCGGGCCTTTACCGTTGGCGAACGGATAGTCCATCGGTTCATCCATGGCTTCGCCGGTGAAAAATTCGGCAAACCGCGTATTGTGCGGCGATGAAACCGTAAAGTGCGTCAGCGCCCCGCCCGCAACCAACCTCATAGTACTTTCCTCAATAGCCGATAGTCATTAACCGCTATTTTCGGGAAACGAGGTGAGGCACGCTACGCGCGGGGTTGCGCCGATACGCGGAACTGCCTGGTCATTCACAATCTCGCCCTGACGAGAGAATAAAACGTGATAGACATCACATCGAAAACGCCCAACGCGCTACACAGGCCGGGAAAACTCACGTTTCCCGGTAACCACAGAACGGTCAGCCGCGATCTCTGTCACATTTTACCCTTTCAATTGCGTCAGCTCGTGGCTCAGGCTGTCGGCCAGCATCCGCACGCGGGTCGGGTCAAACAGCACGTGCAGCCCCGGCGAGGCGTCCGCGTGCTGCTCGCAGAAGCTGGTCATTTCCGCCGCGCAGCGGTAAAGCTCCTGAATATTCACCTGGCAAATCTCGCGCATGCTCCAGCTGTTTTCCACCAGCCGGGCGAAGTGGAGCGTGAAGAAGGCTTTTTGTGCGTGGCGGAACAGCAGGCAGTAGAGCGCAAAACCCTGCCACTCTTCCTGCCAGCGCCGGTGCAGTGAGAACGGAAACGCGGCGCGTTCGGCAAACGCCAGCGCCTGCTCGCCCAGCGTTAGCGCCGCCTGGTAAGCACCGTCTTTTTCTTCGGCAATCAGCGACAGGTTACGGGCAGAGGTGGCGACATCGCTGGCGCTAAAGAAAATATCGCGCTCCGAACCCGGCAGCCAGTGGTTGCGGTTGAGCTGGCCATACAGGCTCCACACCGCCTGGCCGTAGCTTTCCGGCACCTGGCTGTGACGATGAAAGACGTGGTCGCGCACGTAAATGGCCTGATACAGCACCTGGCTTGCCTGGCCTAGCAGCGATTGAAACTCCGCAAACGCCGCCGCATCAGGACGCCAGCCGTAGCACTCATCCAGCCAGTGGGTCAGCAGCGCCGCGTGCGTGAGATGTTCATGTTCCCGCGACAATATCTGGCTGCAGGCAACCAGGTTACATTCGCTCAGCGTGCCGATAACCCAGTGGTTGTCGACTCCTTCCCAGCTCGTTTTGCACACCGCGCCGTTGATGGTGGCGTTACCGCGACACCACAACAAGCGCCCCTGCAGTTCGTCGATGCGCGGGAACGGCAGCACGCCCCAGCCTACCTCTTCCCCGACCAGGTCCAGTTCGACCCAGACGTCGCGATCTTCAACGTCAAGCAGGGCGGGATTATTGGGGAAGGTCGGCCAGAAGCGCTCCGGCGTCAGCTTGATGGAGACAGACACGCACTCCGGCAGCGTGCGAATGGCTTCCATCACGTTGCTGATATCGTGGTTGCCCGCCGGAAAGGCACGCAGCACCAGGTGTTTATTTTCACGCATCACCGCCCGCGCCATGGCGCTGAAGCATTGGGTGTAGCGGGACAAGCTGCGCGGGTCGATATGCGGCGACGGGTCGTCCTGCCCGGTCAGCTCCCAGTTGGGACGGGAGATAGGCAGCAGGCCGTCGGTATTAGAGAGCGCCACCAGCAGGCCGCTCATGGCGGGGATTTGCTGGCACAGCAGCGTGAGTTTATCCGCCAGATACTGGCACCAGAACTCGACGTCAAAGCGGATGCTGCCGTCTTTATCAATCAGCTGCGGGTGTGCCGCCAGCAGGTCGGCCGGGAAACTGAGTTCTTTCGCCTGGAGATAAAAGCGCAGCCCCTGCTTGTGGCAATAACCGGCAAGACGGTTGAGGTAAACGCAGCGGGCGCGCTGCTGGCTGGAGAGACGATCGTTGTACTGGTGGGGCGTGTAGCCCTTCGGCGAGACCAGCTTGTCGAACAGATCGACCTGCCCGACAATCACGGTATTAAACTGATGGCGGGACGCCCACTGCACCAGCTCGCAGGCCTTGTCCCAGTTCCAGAACTCTTGGTTGTTCAGTTCCAGCGCACGCGTCTTCCACATCGTCTTTCTCCCTCACGCCACCGCGGCGAGGGATTATTGTAAGCACAGATGGGGGCAAACAATCAGCGTCTGGAAGTGCGCTACTTCACAATAAAGCGCGTTGGGGCGAAACAGTTGAGCAGCCGGTGCAGAATAAACACCATCGTCAGCGTCGCCAGAAGGGAAATTGTCACCGACGTAGCGCGATACAGGTCGCTGAACACCAGGTCGCCATCCGGCTGGAGATTCTGGCCGAACATAATGCCAATGGTGGTGATGCTGGCAAAACCAACGCCGGCGCCCACCTTCTCCATCACGTGCAGCCGCGCGCTGAAGGCCAGCCCCAGGCCGATCAGCGGCATCATCAGCAGCATATGGCTGCTGTGATCGTAGAGGATCAGCTGCACCACCAGAATGTACAGGCAGGCCAGCACCACGCCGACCACGCGCCAGATGGAGCTGATCACCGCGCCGCGATAGTGCATCGGGAAGAGGATCAAGATCCCCGCCATCAGCGCCGACAGCGAGTCGCTCAGGTCGCTGACCTGGAAGACGATAAAGATAATCGTCGCCACGCTGCCGGAGAGCAGCGATTCATGGCGCACCCGCGCGGCGTCTTTTTCAATCAGCGGCGGCGGCTTGCGCGGTTCTGCGTCCGGGATCAGGTAGTGCATTAACGCACTCAGCGCCACCGCCATCACGCTCGCCTCAACGTTGGAAAATAACAGCGTGTGCCAGTTAGCCGTCGGGTAGCTCATAAAGTTGAGCATCACGCTTTGGCACACCACGCCCATCGAGCCAAACAAGAACAGCGGCCCTTTACTCATAAAGCGAAAACGCATCACGTACAGCGCGAACACAACGGCCGTCATAATCACCGGCCATTGGCTTAAATAGCCGATGATCAGCACCATTTCGATGCAGTTTAGCGAGGCGCTGAAGATAAACTGTTTGGCGACGTGACGGTTGAACACCGGCACCAGCGCAGTAAGCAGCAGCGGATAAACCACATAGAAAACGCCGTACTGGGTATCAAAGAAGCTCGAAATACTCAGCGCCAACATCCCGGCAAAAGAAATGCGCAAGGTCTGACGGAAATCGTTCGCCGTATAGACGATATTACCGTGAGGGGTAAAGACCTGCGCGAGGGTGTTAATAGACATAGTGCAGCCAGCTGACAAGATGGATTTGCAGGCCGGAGAAGAAACGGGCAAATGTGCCTTCGCTGTTGTACAGCTGGACGGTGGCGCGCGCGCCGGTCGGCAACGTTTTTTCCAGCGGCGCGTCCAGCGCCACGTGAATGCGCATACGCTGCGCGTCGCGCACCCAGCGGGTGGACTGCTCAGGCTGCGATAGCTCGCCGTTCACCGCTTCCTGACCGGCGAGGATCCCGGCGTCGCTGCTGGTCACCCGCGCCCGGAAAACCTGGCCCGGTAAGGCATCAAACACCACCGCCGCATCCGTTCCCTGGCGCGTATGGCGCAGGCTTTTTTCGCGGAAGTCGGCCACGATGTCGGTTTTCTGGTTGACCACCGCCATCACCGCGCTGCCCGCCGAGGCATAAAGGCCAGGGCTGAGCTGGAGGTTACTGACGGTACCGTCCGCTTCGGCGCGGATTTTGGTCCAGTCGAGGTTGAGCTGCGCTTCCCGCAGCGCCGTCTGGTACTGCCGAAGCGTGACGTTATGTCCATCATCGCGCTCGCCGCGCTGAATTTGCAGGTTGTGAATGGAGGCACGCAGCGCGCTCACCGACTGCTCGCTGGTCTGCCAGGTGGTGCGCACTTTATCAAGATCCGCCTGAGAGACATTCTGCATGCGGCTCAGGCTTTGGTAGCGATCGTAGGTCACCCGATCGTTACGCGCGGTCAGCTGCGCGGTTTTCAGGTTGGCCTCGGCGGCAGCAATCTGCGCATCCAGCTGCTGGTTACTCAGCTTCGCCTGAGCCAGCGCTAGCGCGGCGGAATCCACTTTATTCTGGAACGGCGTCGGGTCCAGCTCATACAGCAGATCGCCCTTTTTCACCGCGCTATTATTGTGCACATAAACCTGCGAGACGTAGCCGGAAACGCGTGACGAAACGGGCGTCACCACGCGCATCACCGTGGAGTCCGGCGTCAGCGGGATCCAGATATCGGCAACGATAAAATAGGCAAACATGAGCAGGAAAGAGGCAATACTCACCCTTACCCAGCGGGCAAACTTCTGTTCTGGCGTCATCATGGTGTTAATCGATTTTATTATTTTCTTCGCGGATATTCCGCAGATTGCAGGCTATTTGATTCAAAGTGTCGCTAAACTTCACGATGTCGGCGGCAGGAATACCGGTGGACACGCGGGCCTGGAAGACTTCAATCACCTGGTTTAGCGTCTGGAGCACTGACCGACCTTCGTCGGTGAGCGTCAGCAGGCGAATGCGTTTGTCGTACGGCGAGACGGTGCGCAGCAGGTAGCCCTGTTGCTCAAGTAACGTCAGCGTGCGCATTAGCGGCGGCAGTTCAATACCCTGCACTTCCGCCAGCTCGCTCACAGAGACATTATCGCCAAGCTGGAGCAGCTGCATCAGCACCGTCCAGCTTGACTGGGTCAGGCCGGTATCGGTGATGGCATGATCGATAATCGAACGCCACTGGCGCACGACCATCGCCATCCGCATCCCCATCGGGCGGCGGGCAAAGCGCTCTTCTTCAGTCATGGCAGTCTCCGTTCGTTTCGTCGATGTACGATAATACTTACCATGGTAAGTATCAAGGAACGAAAGGCGTAAACCGCATGGATTGTAAAATGGCCCTACTTTCCGGCGATGTACTCGACGTCCATCGTTTCGCAGTCGACAAAACCAATACGCGCCAGCTTTGCCAGCGGTCCTTTGGCCACGAACGGCACGCGATACTCGTCATCTTCAATGGTGACTTCGCCGAAGATCAGCTCAGGCGTGAGCGTACCGAGCGTACTTTTTTCTCGATACCAGTGGGGAAAGCGGCCGCGCAGGTAATCCTCTTTAACGCGTAAAAGCGCTTTGCGGGAAAAATCGAGGCGGCACACGGAAGCGGTGTCAGGGAAAACGTCGTTAACAATAAATATAACGGTGATGCCCGCGGTCAGCAGGCTACAAAATAGTGCAGTCACTAATAATGTTTTTTTCATGCTGAAGGTAGGTGTATTGGGTTAAATAATCACGGGAACCAAGACCATTCTAAAAATAAATAAAAACAAGTAAAGCAATGTATTGGTATTGTTTCGTAAATATCGAATCAATCACCTAATCAAAAAGATGAGTTGCCCGTCATTATGCGTACCAGCGTTAATCCTTTGCTCTAATTTTGTTATTTTACAACACAATAAATGCGTTATTGTTACAACGCATACCAGTTTAAATCAGATGAGCGCGGCTTCACAATTCGCATTTACGGAATGATAAATGTGAGTCTTTTTGAGTATTCGTATCATTCTTGATATTAAGTACAAATAAAAGATGACGTCCAATACGTCATCATATTTGCAGATAAAAATAATCTCTTTATTTTTTGGTAATATATATTGGTTATTAATCCATTTTTAGATACCCCTTCCAGAAAATCCGCCAGGGGTAGACAGGCGGGTCAGTTTGGTGGCAGGATAAAAGGATGAACACAAATGTGACCGTTACCCGCTCAAACCGTTGGTGGCTGCCTTTCTGACAGGCGGCTCGGGTTACGTTATCTTTTCAAAGCCGCCGAAAGGCGGCTTTGTTGTTTCTCAGTGCGTCTTTCGGCTCAATGTTTTAAACGGAGCAACTGATGAACAACACCTCACATATTCTGCTTACCGGCGACCGTCCTACCGGCCAGCTGCACCTGGGGCACTATGTCGGCTCTTTACGCCAGCGTGTGCAGCTTCAGCATCAATATCAACAGTTTATTTTGATCGCAGATTTACAAGGGCTGACCGATAACGGCAGCAACCCGCAGAAAATCAGCCATCATATTCTGGAAGTTATGGCCGACTATCTGGCGGTGGGTATTGATCCCCAGCTCACCACCGTGTGCCTGCAATCGGCGCTGCCTGCGCTGGCTGAATTGACCGCGTTGTACATGAATATCGTCACCGTCGCCCGGGTAGAGCGCAACCCGACCGTGAAAAATGAAATTGCACAGAAGGGCTTTTCGCGCGCGCTGCCGGTAGGCTTTATGGCCTACCCCATCAGCCAGGCGGCCGACATCACCGCCTTCAACGCAGATCTGGTGCCGGTCGGCGACGATCAGCTGCCGATGATCGAGCAGACCAACGAAATCGTGCACAAAATGAATAGCCTGACCGCCGAACCGGTGCTGCGTCACTGTAAGGCGCTGCTCAGCGAGGTGAGCCGCCTGCCGGGTATCGACGGCGGCGCAAAAATGTCGAAATCACTCGGCAATACGCTGACGCTTTCCGCCAGCGAAGCGGAAATCCATCACGCGGTCAGCGCCATGTTTACCGATCCCAACCACCTGCGCGTTGCCGACCCGGGGCAAATTGAGGGGAACGTGGTCTTTACCTATCTTGATGCCTTCCATCCCGATAAAGCGCTGGTCGCCAGCATGAAGGCGCATTACCAGCGTGGTGGGCTGGGCGACAGGCAGTGTAAAAACGAGCTGGAAGCCTGCCTACAGACGCTACTGGCCCCGATCCGCGAACGTCGTGCGACCTTCATTCAGGATAAAGCGATGCTGCTGGAGCAGCTACGCCAGGGCAGCGAGCGGGCGCATGAAGTCACACAGCGAACGCTGCATGCGGTGAAACGCGGCCTGGGGCTGCCCATTTTGTTCTGAGCACCGTGAGGGCATCGCCTCCGCAGGTGCCCTCATCTTATTTTGATTAAACGTGTTAATCGTTTCTCAAGCCCATGTTAATAGTATGGACATACTCAATGTCGATGCTAGTATGACATTGACAGTAGCTATATATATGCGTGTTTCATTTACGGCCAGGATTGCTGATGATGACCACATGAGTAGCACACTTCACAGCCTCCTCCCTTCTCTTCACAATGAAACGCGCGCCACTCAGCAACAGGGAATAGAGCGGGTAGCGTATGGACAAATTCAAGCGGCATTGGGCCTGGTACATCATCGGTTTCGCGGTGGCAATCGCCGCCGTTTCATGGTGGATGCTGCGTCCACCGGGGCTACCGGACGGTTTCGCCAGCAGTAACGGCAGAATAGAAGCCACTGAAGTGGATATCGCCACCAAAACTGCTGGTCGCATTGAGACGATAGTGGTCAAAGAGGGACAGTTTGTCCGCCAGGGCGAGGTGCTGGCGAAGATGGACACCCGGGTTCTGAACGAACAACGGCTGGAGGCCGTAGCGCAAATCAAAGAGGCGCAAAGCGCCGTCGCTGCCGCAAAAGCCCTGCTCGACCAGCGACAAAGTGAAATGCGTGCCAGCGAAGCGGTGGTGAAACAGCGCCAGGCCGAGCTTGATTCCACGTCGAAACGCCACGCCCGCTCCAGCACGCTATCCCAACGTGGCGCGGTTTCAGCCCAGCAGTTGGATGATGACCGAGCCGCCGCCGAAAGCGGACGCGCCGCGCTCGAGTCTGCACGCGCGCAGGTTTCCGCCGCCAAAGCAGCCATTGAAGCCGCGCGAACCAGCATTATTCAGGCACAGACCCGCGTGGAAGCCGCTCAGGCCACCGAACGACGTATCATGGCCGATATTGATGACAGCACGCTGAAAGCCCCGCGCGACGGCCGCATTCAGTATCGCGTCGCCGAACCGGGCGAGGTGCTGGCCGCCGGTGGACGGGTGCTGAATATGGTCGACCTCTCCGATGTCTACATGACCTTCTTCCTGCCGACCGAGCAGGCTGGCCTGCTGGCGGTGGGCAGTGAAGTACGCCTGATCCTCGATGCCGCGCCGGATCTGGTGGTTCCCGCCAATATTAGCTTTGTCGCGAGCGTGGCCCAGTTCACGCCCAAAACCGTGGAAACCAGCGACGAACGGCTCAAACTTATGTTCCGCGTAAAAGCGCGCATTCCACCCGAGCTGCTGGCTGAACACCTGGAATACGTTAAAACCGGTCTGCCGGGCATGGCCTACGTCAGGCTGGATAACCAGCAGCCCTGGCCGGCAACGCTGATGGTGAGGCTGCCGCAATGAGACAGGACGCGCATCCCCCGGTTGCTCAATTAGAGCACGTCGGCCAGCGCTTCGGCAGCACCGTCGCGCTCAACGACATTACGCTGGCCATTCCCTCCCGCTGCATGGTGGGGCTGATCGGCCCGGACGGCGTGGGAAAATCCAGCCTGCTGTCGCTGATCGCCGGCGCGCGAGTGATTGAAGAGGGCAACGTGATGGTGCTGGGCGGCGACATGCGTGATGCCCGGCACCGCCGTGATGTCTGCCCGAAAATTGCCTGGATGCCACAGGGACTGGGCAAAAACCTTTATCACACGCTCTCGGTATACGAAAACGTCGACTTCTTCGCCCGTCTGTTCGGTCATGATAAGCGCGAGCGCGAAGCACGCATCGACGAATTGCTGCACAGCACCGGGCTGGCGCCGTTCCGCGACCGTCCGGCAGGCAAACTCTCCGGAGGGATGAAGCAAAAGCTGGGCCTGTGCTGCGCGCTAATCCACGATCCGCAGCTGTTGATCCTTGATGAGCCAACCACCGGCGTCGATCCGCTTTCACGTGCTCAGTTTTGGGAACTTATCGACAGCATTCGCGCACGCCAGCCGGAGATGAGCGTGCTGGTGGCCACCGCCTATATGGAAGAAGCCGAGCGCTTCGACTGGCTGGTGGCGATGAACGCCGGGAAGGTGCTGGCAACCGGTAGTGCGGAAGAACTGCGTACACAAACCGCCAGCCAGACGCTGGAGCAGGCGTTTATCGCCCTGCTGCCGGAAGCCCAGCGCAACGCACATCAGCAGGTCATTATCCCACCGCGCGACGCCAGCGAAGAAGAAATTGCGATTGAAGCTCGCGGGCTGACCATGCGCTTCGGCGATTTTGTCGCGGTCGATCACGTCAATTTCCGTATTGCCCGCGGCGAGATTTTTGGCTTCCTGGGGTCGAACGGCTGCGGTAAATCCACCACCATGAAGATGCTGACCGGCCTCTTACCCGCCAGCGAAGGAGAAGCCTGGCTATTCGGCCAGCCGGTGGATCCGAAGGATATCGAAACCCGCCGCCGCGTCGGCTATATGTCGCAGGCCTTTTCGCTGTACAGCGAACTGACCGTGCGTCAGAACCTGGAGCTACACGCCCGGCTGTTCCATATCCCCGACGCGGAAATTCCCGGCCGCGTGGCCGAAATGAGCCAGCGCTTTATGCTCATCGACGTTGAAGATGCCCTGCCTGCCGCGCTGCCACTGGGTATTCGCCAGCGTCTATCGCTGGCGGTGGCGGTGATTCATCGCCCCGAGATGCTGATTCTGGATGAACCGACCTCCGGCGTCGATCCGGTGGCGCGTGACATGTTCTGGCAGCTGATGGTCGATCTTGCCAGGCAGGACAAAGTCACCATTTTTATCTCCACCCACTTTATGAACGAAGCCGAGCGCTGCGACCGCATGTCGCTGATGCATGCGGGCAAAGTGCTGGCCAGCGATACGCCGCAGGCGCTGGTCGCTAAACGCGGTGCGGCGAGCCTGGAAGAGGCGTTTATTGCCTACCTTAAGGAGGCCGCCGAACCAACGCCCGATACCGGGGCAATGACGCCCCCGGCGCAAGCCGCCGCCGAACCACCGCGCCAGGCGTTTAGCTTACGCCGACTGTTCAGCTATAGCCGCCGCGAAGCGCTGGAGCTGCGCCGCGATCCGGTGCGATCGACGCTGGCCCTGCTCGGAACGGTGATCCTGATGTTTATCATGGGCTATGGGATCAGCATGGACGTTGAGGACTTACGCTTTGCGGTGCTCGACCGCGATCAAACCGTCAGCAGCCAGCGCTGGACGCAGAACATTGCCGGATCGCGCTACTTTATTGAGCAGTCGCCGCTGCACAGCTACGACGATCTCGACCGCCGGATGCGCGATGGCGAGCTGGCGGTCGCCATTGAGATCCCCCCCAACTTTGGCCGCGATATTGCGCGCGGTACACCGGTGCAAATCGGCGTATGGGTGGATGGGGCCATGCCAAACCGTGCGGAGACGGTGCGCGGATACGTGCAGGCTATGCACCTGGCATGGCTACAGGAAATGGCCGGAAGACAGCCCAGCGCCGCCAGCGATAGCGCTTTAATGTCAATAGAGACGCGCTACCGCTATAACCCGGATGTGAAGAGTCTGCCGGCGATCGTACCGGCAGTGATCCCGCTGCTGCTGATGATGATCCCGGCAATGCTCAGCGCCCTAAGCGTGGTGCGCGAAAAAGAGCTGGGTTCCATCATCAACCTTTACGTCACGCCGACGACCCGCACCGAATTCCTGCTCGGTAAGCAGATACCGTATATCGCACTGGGCATGTTCAACTTCCTGCTGCTGTGCGCGCTGTCGGTGTTTGTTTTCGGCGTGCCGCATAAGGGCAGTTTCCTGACGTTAACGCTGGCGGCGCTGCTGTATGTCACTATCGCCACCGGGCTTGGGCTGTTGATTTCCACCTTTATGAAGAGCCAGATCGCGGCGATCTTCGGTACCGCCATTATTACGCTGATCCCGGCCACGCAGTTCTCCGGGATGATCGATCCGGTCGCGTCGCTGGAAGGTCCAGGGCGCTGGATCGGCCAGATTTACCCGACCAGCCACTTTCTGACCATCGCCCGCGGCACCTTCTCGAAGGCGCTGGGGCTCAGCGATCTGTGGGCGTCGTTTATTCCGCTGCTGATTGCCGTGCCGTTGGTGTTGGGTTTGAGCGTGTGGCTGCTGAAAAAACAGGAGGGTTAATGCGCGGATTACGCAATATTTATAACCTCGGCGTGAAGGAACTGCGCAGCCTGCTGGGCGATAAAGCGATGCTGGCGCTGATCGTGTTTGCGTTTACGGTGTCGGTTTACTCGTCGGCAACGGTGATGCCTGGCTCGCTGCATCTGGCGCCGATTGCGATTGCTGATATGGACAAGTCGCAGCTTTCGTCACGGATTATTAACAGCTTCTATCGCCCGTGGTTTCTGGAGCCGGAGCTGATCACCGCCGACGAGATGGACGCGGGACTGGATGCCGGGCGCTACACCTTCGCCATCAATATTCCACCTAATTTTCAACGTGATGTGCTGGCGGGAAGGCAGCCGGAATTACAGGTTAACGTGGATGCGACGCGTATGAGTCAGGCATTTACCGGCAACAGCTATATCCAGAATATCGTGACCGGCGAGGTAAACAGCTTTGTGGCACGATATCGGGATAACAGTGCGCTGCCGGTGGAGCTGGCGGTGCGGATGCGCTTTAACCCTAATCTTGAGCAGGAGCGGTTCGGCGCAGTCATGGCCATTATCAACAACATTACGATGCTGGCGATTGTGCTCACCGGTTCGGCGTTGATCCGCGAGCGTGAGCATGGAACGGTGGAGCATCTGTTGGTGATGCCGGTGACGCCGTTTGAAATTATGCTCGCCAAGGTCTGGTCTATGGGATTGGTGGTTCTGGTCGTCTCCGGGCTGTCGCTGATACTGATGGTGCAGGGCGTGTTGCAGGTGCCGATCGAAGGCTCGATCCCGCTCTTTATGCTGGGGGTTGCGCTGAGCCTGTTTGCAACGACGTCGATCGGCATTTTTATGGGGACGATTGCCCGTTCAATGCCGCAGTTAGGGCTGCTGATGATCCTTGTACTGCTGCCGTTGCGGATGCTGTCCGGCGGTTCAACGCCGCGCGAGAGTATGCCTCAGGTGGTGCAGGATATTATGCAAACGATGCCGACAACGCACTTTGTCAGCCTGGCGCAGGCGATTCTCTATCGCGGTGCTGACTTTGCCATCGTCTGGCCGCAGTTCCTGACGCTGATAGTGATTGGCGGGGTATTTTTTACCGTTGCTCTGGTGCGTTTTCGCAAAACCATCGGCGAAATGGCATAAATATGTTCTGCCCGTAGGCCGGATAAGGCGAAGCCGCCATCCGGCAATATCCACAATGCCGCATCCCACAAAGCGCAGACGCAAAAAAGCCCATCCGTCAGGATGGGCTTCTTCACTTAATTGATGCCTGGCAGTTCCCTACTCTCGCATGGGGAGACCCCACACTACCATCGGCGCTACGGCGTTTCACTTCTGAGTTCGGCATGGGGTCAGGTGGGACCACCGCGCTACGGCCGCCAGGCAAATTCTGTTATTAACCCGCTTTTCGCCGGTCAATGTAATCTGTAATCAAGCTGAATATGATGTCTGTCTCTTCGCCAAAACATCTTCGGCGTTGTAAGGTTAAGCCTCACGGTTCATTAGTATCGGTTAGCTCAATGTATCGCTACACTTACACACCCGACCTATCAACGTCATCGTCTTTAACGTTCCTTCAGGACTCTCAAGGAGTCAGGGAGAACTCATCTCGGGGCAAGTTTCGTGCTTAGATGCTTTCAGCACTTATCTCTTCCGCATTTAGCTACCGGGCAATGCCATTGGCATGACAACCCGAACACCAGTGATGCGTCCACTCCGGTCCTCTCGTACTAGGAGCAGCCCCCCTCAATTCTCCAGCGCCCACGGCAGATAGGGACCGAACTGTCTCACGACGTTCTAAACCCAGCTCGCGTACCACTTTAAATGGCGAACAGCCATACCCTTGGGACCTACTTCAGCCCCAGGATGTGATGAGCCGACATCGAGGTGCCAAACACCGCCGTCGATATGAACTCTTGGGCGGTATCAGCCTGTTATCCCCGGAGTACCTTTTATCCGTTGAGCGATGGCCCTTCCATTCAGAACCACCGGATCACTAAGACCTGCTTTCGCACCTGCTCGAGCCGTCACTCTCGCAGTCAAGCTAGCTTATGCCTTTGCACTAACCTCCTGATGTCCGACCAGGATTAGCTAACCTTCGTGCTCCTCCGTTACTCTTTAGGAGGAGACCGCCCCAGTCAAACTACCCACCAGACACTGTCCGCAACCCGGGTAACGGGTCTACGTTAGAACACCAGCCATTAAAGGGTGGTATTTCAAGGTTGGCTCCACACGAACTGGCGTCCGCGCTTCAAAGCCTCCCACCTATCCTACACATCAAGGACCAGTGTTCAGTGTCAAGCTATAGTAAAGGTTCACGGGGTCTTTCCGTCTTGCCGCGGGTACACTGCATCTTCACAGCGAGTTCAATTTCACTGAGTCTCGGGTGGAGACAGCCTGGCCATCATTACGCCATTCGTGCAGGTCGGAACTTACCCGACAAGGAATTTCGCTACCTTAGGACCGTTATAGTTACGGCCGCCGTTTACCGGGGCTTCGATCAAGAGCTTCGCGTTGCCGCTAACCCCATCAATTAACCTTCCGGCACCGGGCAGGCGTCACACCGTATACGTCCACTTTCGTGTTTGCACAGTGCTGTGTTTTTAATAAACAGTTGCAGCCAGCTGGTATCTTCGACTGATTTCAGCTCCATGGGTAAACCACTTCACCTACATATCAGCGTGCCTTCTCCCGAAGTTACGGCACCATTTTGCCTAGTTCCTTCACCCGAGTTCTCTCAAGCGCCTTGGTATTCTCTACCTGACCACCTGTGTCGGTTTGGGGTACGATTTGATGTTACCTGATGCTTAGAGGCTTTTCCTGGAAGCAGGGCATTTGTTACTTCAGTACCGTAGTACCTCGTCATCACACCTCAGCGTTAAAAGAAGTCCGGATTTACCTAAACTTCCCGCCTACATGCTTAAACCGGGACAACCGTCGCCCGGCTAACATAGCCTTCTCCGTCCCCCCTTCGCAGTAACACCAAGTACAGGAATATTAACCTGTTTCCCATCGACTACGCCTTTCGGCCTCGCCTTAGGGGTCGACTCACCCTGCCCCGATTAACGTTGGACAGGAACCCTTGGTCTTCCGGCGTGCGGGTTTTTCACCCGCATTATCGTTACTTATGTCAGCATTCGCACTTCTGATACCTCCAGCACCCCTCACAGGACACCTTCAACGGCTTACAGAACGCTCCCCTACCCAACAACACATAGTGTCGCTGCCGCAGCTTCGGTGCACAGTTTAGCCCCGTTACATCTTCCGCGCAGGCCGACTCGACCAGTGAGCTATTACGCTTTCTTTAAATGATGGCTGCTTCTAAGCCAACATCCTGGCTGTCTGAGCCTTCCCACATCGTTTCCCACTTAACTGTGACTTTGGGACCTTAGCTGGCGGTCTGGGTTGTTTCCCTCTTCACGACGGACGTTAGCACCCGCCGTGTGTCTCCCGTGATAACATTCTTCGGTATTCGCAGTTTGCATCGGGTTGGTAAGTCGGGATGACCCCCTAGCCGAAACAGTGCTCTACCCCCGAAGATGAGTTCACGAGGCGCTACCTAAATAGCTTTCGGGGAGAACCAGCTATCTCCCGGTTTGATTGGCCTTTCACCCCCAGCCACAAGTCATCCGCTAATTTTTCAACATTAGTCGGTTCGGTCCTCCAGTTAGTGTTACCCAACCTTCAACCTGCCCATGGCTAGATCACCGGGTTTCGGGTCTATACCCTGCAACTTAACGCCCAGTTAAGACTCGGTTTCCCTTCGGCTCCCCTATTCGGTTAACCTTGCTACAGAATATAAGTCGCTGACCCATTATACAAAAGGTACGCAGTCACCCCATAAAGAGGCTCCCACTGCTTGTACGTACACGGTTTCAGGTTCTTTTTCACTCCCCTCGCCGGGGTTCTTTTCGCCTTTCCCTCACGGTACTGGTTCACTATCGGTCAGTCAGGAGTATTTAGCCTTGGAGGATGGTCCCCCCATATTCAGACAGGATACCACGTGTCCCGCCCTACTCTTCGAGTTCACAACCTGTGCATTTTGGTGTACGGGACTATCACCCTGTACCGTCGGACTTTCCAGACCGTTCCACTAACACACAAGCTGATTCAGACTCTGGGCTGCTCCCCGTTCGCTCGCCGCTACTGGGGGAATCTCGGTTGATTTCTTTTCCTCGGGGTACTTAGATGTTTCAGTTCCCCCGGTTCGCTTCATTACGCTATGTATTCACGTAATGATAGTGTGACGAATCACACTGGGTTTCCCCATTCGGAAATCGCCGGTTATAACGGTTCATATCACCTTACCGACGCTTATCGCAGATTAGCACGTCCTTCATCGCCTCTGACTGCCAGGGCATCCACCGTGTACGCTTAGTCGCTTAACCTCACAACCCGAAGATGTTTCGTAAAACACCATCGTGTTGCGAAAATTTGAGAGACTCGAACACACCGCTTATCTGTTCTTATTACGGAGAACAGACACAGTGTGTCGTTTCAATTTTCAGCTTGATCCAGATTTTTAAAGAGCAAAACTTCGCAGTGAACCTTTTCAGGTACACTCTGAAGTTTTCTTGTATTGTTGCAGTAAAGATGGTGGAGCTATGCGGGATCGAACCGCAGACCTCCTGCGTGCAAAGCAGGCGCTCTCCCAGCTGAGCTATAGCCCCATCGTTTATGAATCTCCCTCAAATTCGCGGGACGAATTTGGTAGGCCTGAGTGGACTTGAACCACCGACCTCACCCTTATCAGGGGTGCGCTCTAACCACCTGAGCTACAAGCCTGCAGAGATTCTTTACTGCTATTTTTCATCAGACAATCTGTGTGAGCACTTCAAAGAACGTTTCTTTAAGGTAAGGAGGTGATCCAACCGCAGGTTCCCCTACGGTTACCTTGTTACGACTTCACCCCAGTCATGAATCACAAAGTGGTAAGCGCCCTCCCGAAGGTTAAGCTACCTACTTCTTTTGCAACCCACTCCCATGGTGTGACGGGCGGTGTGTACAAGGCCCGGGAACGTATTCACCGTAGCATTCTGATCTACGATTACTAGCGATTCCGACTTCATGGAGTCGAGTTGCAGACTCCAATCCGGACTACGACATACTTTATGAGGTCCGCTTGCTCTCGCGAGGTCGCTTCTCTTTGTATATGCCATTGTAGCACGTGTGTAGCCCTACTCGTAAGGGCCATGATGACTTGACGTCATCCCCACCTTCCTCCAGTTTATCACTGGCAGTCTCCTTTGAGTTCCCGGCCGAACCGCTGGCAACAAAGGATAAGGGTTGCGCTCGTTGCGGGACTTAACCCAACATTTCACAACACGAGCTGACGACAGCCATGCAGCACCTGTCTCAGAGTTCCCGAAGGCACCAAAGCATCTCTGCTAAGTTCTCTGGATGTCAAGAGTAGGTAAGGTTCTTCGCGTTGCATCGAATTAAACCACATGCTCCACCGCTTGTGCGGGCCCCCGTCAATTCATTTGAGTTTTAACCTTGCGGCCGTACTCCCCAGGCGGTCTATTTAACGCGTTAGCTCCGGAAGCCACTCCTCAAGGGAACAACCTCCAAATAGACATCGTTTACGGCGTGGACTACCAGGGTATCTAATCCTGTTTGCTCCCCACGCTTTCGCACCTGAGCGTCAGTCTTCGTCCAGGGGGCCGCCTTCGCCACCGGTATTCCTCCAGATCTCTACGCATTTCACCGCTACACCTGGAATTCTACCCCCCTCTACGAGACTCAAGCTTGCCAGTTTCAAATGCAGTTCCCAGGTTGAGCCCGGGGATTTCACATCTGACTTAACAAACCGCCTGCGTGCGCTTTACGCCCAGTAATTCCGATTAACGCTTGCACCCTCCGTATTACCGCGGCTGCTGGCACGGAGTTAGCCGGTGCTTCTTCTGCGAGTAACGTCAATCACTAAGGTTATTAACCTTAATGCCTTCCTCCTCGCTGAAAGTACTTTACAACCCGAAGGCCTTCTTCATACACGCGGCATGGCTGCATCAGGCTTGCGCCCATTGTGCAATATTCCCCACTGCTGCCTCCCGTAGGAGTCTGGACCGTGTCTCAGTTCCAGTGTGGCTGGTCATCCTCTCAGACCAGCTAGGGATCGTCGCCTAGGTGAGCCGTTACCCCACCTACTAGCTAATCCCATCTGGGCACATCCGATGGTGTGAGGCCCGAAGGTCCCCCACTTTGGTCTTGCGACGTTATGCGGTATTAGCTACCGTTTCCAGTAGTTATCCCCCTCCATCGGGGAGTTTCCCAGACATTACTCACCCGTCCGCCACTCGTCACCCAAGAGCAAGCTCTCTGTGCTACCGTTCGACTTGCATGTGTTAGGCCTGCCGCCAGCGTTCAATCTGAGCCATGATCAAACTCTTCAATTTAAGTTTGATGCTCGTGAATTAAACTTCGTAATGAATTACGTGTTCACTCAGAGACTTGGTATTCATTTTTCGTCTTGCGACGTTAAGAATCCGTATCTTCGAGTGCCCACACAGATTGTCTGATAAATTGTTAAAGAGCAGTGCAACACGGCTTTCGCTCACTGTTGCGAGGTGGCGTATATTACGCTTTCCTCTTTCAGAGTCAACCCTGATTTTCAGGATTTTTTCTCTTCAACCGAACCGGCTGGTTGGTGTGAAGTGATTCACATCCGCCGTGTCGATGGAGGCGCATTATAGGGAGTTTCCCTGAGGCCGCAACCCTTAAATTGCAGAAAAATGACTGACTGCTGCAATCCCCAGCAGAACCCCGCCTTATACCCATTTACACACAGAGTTATCCACAAATCTCATCTATTCTTATCGTCTCTGCGTATCTCCCCCTTCTTTATAAAGAGGGAAAACGGCTTATCGCCCCACCCACTATTCAACAATACGCCCCGATTCGAGCTTGATAATCCGGTCCGCAAGGTGGAAATAGCGATCGTCATGGGTGATCGCGATAATGGTTTTCCCTTCAGCCTTCAGCGCCGGGAGGATTTCCTGGTAAAACACCGCTTTGAATTCCGGGTCCTGGTCAGCAGCCCACTCATCGAACAGGTAGATCGGCCGCGCTTCCAGCCAGGCCTGCAACAAAGCCAGCCGTTTGCGCTGCCCTTGTGAGAGTGCCGTCGTGGAGAAACACCCGTCCGCAAACCGAACCTTATGGCTGAGCTTCAGCCGCTCGAGTAACTCCCCTACCTGTTCCACCGTGCGTTCATGCACAAACGCCACGTTATCGAAAAGGAAGAAATCATTGAACACCACCGAGAAGCATTGCCGATATGCCTCCTGCTGGTCATCGGCAATCAGCTGGCCGTTTAGGCGCAGCGCTCCGCTGTCGGGCGGATAGATCCCCACCAGCAGATTCGCCAGCGTCGTTTTCCCACTGCCGTTACCGCCGACGATAAAGACCAGCTCGCCCGGCGTAAACGTCAGGTCGAGCGGCCCCAGGGTAAAGCGTTCACCATCTTCCCCCTGATATTGATAGCTCACCCGCTCCAGCGCCAGCGAAGTGAACGGCTCTTCTGGCAACGGACGCTGCGCCTGCTCCGGCGGCAGCGCCGCCTGTAACTGCTGCACCCGCTGCATCGCCACCCGCGCACTGGCGATAGTCGGTAGCGACGACAGCACGCCCTCAACGGGCACAATCATATAAAGGAAGATCATCACGTAGCCGGTAATCGCAGCCGGTTGCAGCGTTAGCGCTTCGCGCAGGCCAAACAGCACCAGGCCGATAAACACAAAGAACAGAATGCTGCCCCAGCTCGTCGCTAGCCCATACAGGATATAGCCCCGCGTCCGCTCACGACGCACAGCTTCAATATTCTCCGCCAGTTCGCCTTCCACAAAATGCCGCCGACGCGCGGCGTTAAGCCGATATTCACGCCCGCCGTCGAACAACGTTTTGCACTGCTGAATGAGCGTGTCTTCCCGTCGCCGGGATTGTCGCAGTAGCCCAAGCGCGCGGCCGTGTGCCGCCTGATACCCCAGCGTACCGAGCGCAATTGCCAGCAGCGCCAGCCCCAGCACGCTCAGAGATAGCGTCGCCAGGTAAATCAGGCACCCGAGGATCACCGCGCTATAGATGAAGAGATTCGGTAGATTGACAAAGAAGACCACCAGCGTATCGAGGTCCTGCGTCAGCACCGAGATAGTCCGCGCCATTCCGGAACGCTCCAGCTGTAGCCAGCGGGTTTCACTCACCCGATGCGTCAGCTCACTACGCAACCGCGCTTTTACCTTCTGGCCAAGATACATAAAGGTGGTTTGCGAGATAACGCGGGTTGCCAGCATCAGGCAGGCCAGCAGCGCAAACTGTATTCCCGGCGCCAGCCAGCCGTGTACAGGCGGCAGATTCAGGCTGTGGTTAATCATCGCCAGCAGCGACGCATTGCTCAGCCCGCTAATCAGCCCGGCAACCACGGCCAGCAGCAGCCAGCCGCCGACCATCCGAAACAACATCAACAACAACGACATGCCCGTTCCTTTTTTATAGTTTGCTTCTTTATTACATCTGATGAGATGACGGTCTGTTTCTGCCACGAATCAGCGGCCAGACCAGCAGCGGTACGCCGATGAGCGATGCCACCAGCCCCACCGGTAGCTGGCGCGGATAGAGCGCATTGCGCCCCAGCCAATCTGCAATGGTCATGATGCAGGCGGAAAGCAGCACCGCGGTGTAGAGCTGCGCCAGTACGCCTTTCACGCCAACCCGGCGCGCCAGATGCGGACCCAGCAGTCCGATAAACGACACCGGCCCCACCAATAAAGTGGCAAGCCCGGTCATCAGCGCCGCCAGCGCCAGCACGCCGAAGCGGGCACGCGGCAGCGAGACACCAAGCGAACCGGCCACGCTGCCCATCGGCAGCAGCACCAGCCAACGACGAAACAGCGGAGTTATCGCCAGCAGCACCAGCGTGGCGATAAACAGCACCTGCGCCAGAGAGGCGCTGATGTAGTAAGTACTGCCGGTCATCAGCGGCAGCAGCACCGCGCTGGCCGAAAGGTTATTGAGCATCACGATGCTGACGGCGGCCTGACATAGCGCATTCAGCGCCAGCCCGTTAAGCAACACGCGCTGAGGGTTAAACGCACTGCGTCGGCTATTCCACATCGTCAGTAGCAAACTAATAAGCGCACCTACCAGGCTGCTTAATAGAAGAAAGGCGCTGCCCTGAGTGGGAAACAACAGGATGTAGACGGTGACCCCCATCGCCGCGCCGCCGCCGATGCCCAGCACCTCCGGGCTCGCCAGCGGGTTGCCGCTCACGCGTTGCATCAGTACTCCCGCGCCCGCTAACAGCGCCCCGGCGCTGATGGCGGCCAGCAGGCGCGGTACCCTGAGCGGCAGCAACTGCGTCAGCTCCTCATAGCTTGCCCAATGCCAGTGCCTAAGGCCTAGCCCAAGACAGAGTGAAACCACAATGGTGATAAGCAGTACGGCAACGGCAAACCACGGTACCCAGCGGTGGGTTGAGGCATCTGCCGTCAGTGGCGACGGGGAAGTATCCGGAACATGCTGCCGGGCATGGCGCGCTAACAGGATTAGCAGCGGCCCGCCGGTGAGCGCGGTCAGCATACCCACGGGCAGCAACTGGCCATTCAAGAGCGAAACCCGGGACACGCAGAGGTCGGTAAACCACAGCAGCCCCGCCCCGGTGAGCGCACTGTGCAGCATCAGCTGGCGCGACGTGCGTGCGCCGCCAAAGCGGGCAAGATGCGGCGCGGCCAGGCCGATAAAACCAATCACCCCGACGGCATTAACCACCAGCGCGCTCATCACCAGCGCCAGCAGCACCGCGGCGCTGCGAATTTTCAGCGGCGACTCGCCCAGGCTACTGACCATGGTTTCCGGCAGCTGCAGCAGCTCCAACGGTCGCCACAAAAAAGCCATCACCAGCAGGCAAAGCGCCAGCCAGGGCAGCAGCGACATCAGCAGATGGCTATCTTCTTGTGCCAGCGAGCCGCCGCCCCACATCAGCACGGTCAGCAGAAAACGATCGTTGATGATGGCGATAAGCATCGTCAGCGCGCCGCACCACAGGTTGATCATCATCCCGGCCTGGATCATCACTAAAGGCGAGAGCCGCTGCCGCCAGCTCAGCGCAAGCACCAGCAGCAGCGCGGCCAGCTCGCCCACCACCACCACCGCCATTTTGGCGTCGGTCAGTAATAGCGGAAACCAGAGCGATGTCAGTCCCAGCGCCAGCGTCGCGCCGGAAGTCATCCCGAGCGTAATCGGCTCCGCCAGCGGGTTGCGCAGCGCCCGCTGCATCAGCCAGCCGCAAAGGCCAAGCGTCGCCCCGCCGACAATCGCCATGCCTTGTCGCGGCAGCCACATGCTGTGCAGAATAATCGCCGCGGGCTGGAGGTTATTGGCATACAGCAGCGCGCGCAGGCCACCTTCGCGCAGCACATCGCTACCGGCGAGCAATAGCGCCGCCAGCCACAGCAGCGTGATGAGCCCCCATGAGAGGCGGCGGGAATAGGGTTCATGCATCGCGCCACCCCGCGACAAAGGGATAGAGGATATCGGCGAAACGTCCGGCAGTGATCAGCGCGCCGGTATCGCTAATCGGCTGTTCAATCACCGCCATCGGATACCGCGACGTCACCGGCAGGCGCTGCCACAGCGCGCTTTGCCGCCAGCGGGCAACGGCGTCACGCTTGTCGTCATCGACCAGCAGGATAAGCCGGGCATCCATCGTAGCAATGCTGGTCAACTCCACCAGCACCGTCCCTTCCGCCCCACGGCTACCCTGCCAGGCATGACGCAGGCCGCAAGCGGCCAGCACATCTCCGGGCAAACTTCCCGGGACATAGAGCCGCAGATGCAGCGCATCGACGGGCGTGGCGCAGAACACCGGTTGCCGCACCGTCTGAGCAACCTTGCGCACGTGGGCTATCTGCGATTGCAGATTATTGAGCAACACCTGCGCCTGCGTTTCCCGTCCGAAGACATCACCAAGCTGGCGCGTCGCTTCTATAAAGGAGGCAAGCCCGTGCGTTGGCAGCGTTAGCGTCGGCGCAATTTTTTCCAGCGCGGGCTTCAGCAACGTATGCTGGGGAGTGATCACAATGCGGTCAGGCTTTAAGGCGTACAGCGTTTCGAGGTTCGGCTGAAACAGCAGCCCTAAATCCTGCGCCGTGGAAGGCAGCGCAGGCTGCGGGATCAGTTTGCGATACCAGTCGGGCGCCGAGACGCCAGCGGGCGTGATACCGAGAGCCAGGATCATCTCCGTCAGCCCCCAGTCCAGCACCGCCAGCCTCTGCGGGGCCACAGCACTCCCGGCCCACGACATCGCGGGAGCCAGCAGCGCTGCGGTTAATAACGTGCGTCGTGAGAGCATCGTTACCACTTGTAGCTAACGGTTGCCGTCAGCTGACGTTTCATCGCGTATTCACAGCCGTTGTTCTGGCAGGTGGCGAGATAGGTTTTGTTGGTCAGGTTCGCGGCGTTCAGCGCAACGCCCCATTCATGCCAGTCGTAGCCCAGGCGCGCATCGTAGACCGTGGCCGCCGGTACCTTCAGGCTGTTGTCGGTATTGGCGTAGCTGCTGCCGACATAGCGCACGCCGCCGCCGATGGAGAAGCCGTCCAGCGGGCCGCTCAGCGCATACTGCGTCCACAGCCTGGCGCTGTTGCGCGCAATGCCAACCGGATGTTTGCCTTCGGTGCCGTCGTTCGCGCTGATCACTTCCGGATCGGTTAACGCGTAGGAGGCCAGAACCGACCAGGCCGGGGTGATGTTGATCTTGCCGTCCAGTTCGATCCCGCGGGATCGGATCTCACCGGTCTGCACGCTGTAGTTGGCGTGATCCGGGTCCGGCGTCGCGACGTTGGTTTCCCGCAGGTTAAACAGCGCCAGCGTAAACAGCGCATCCAGCCCAACCGGGTCGTACTTCAGGCCCATTTCCGTCTGCTTGCCTTCCGTCGGCTTAAAGCCGTGACCGTAAAAATCGGTCGTGCTGCTTGGCACGAACGAGGTCGAGTAGCTGACGTACGGCGCTAAACCGTTATCGAAGTGGTACAGCAGCCCGGCGCGCCCGGTGGTCGCATAGTCGTTGCTTTCGGTACGCGCGTCGGTCAGCAGGTTGGTGCTCTTGGTTTTCGCCGCGTCGTAACGCCCGGCGAGGTTCATTATCCAGTTTTCCCATTCAAGCTGATCCTGCAGGTAGAACCCGGTTTGATCGAGCGTGGAGTGGGTGCTGCTGGTGAAGGCAGGCACTTCAACCGGGGTGCTGTAATCCGGGTTGAGGTAGTTGATCGGGCTGGCATCACCATAGCCCGCGCAGCTGCGCACCGAGCTGTGCATCCGGTCAATCCCAGCCAGCAGCGTGTGCTGTACAGGGCCGGTTTGCAGATGGAACTCCGCCTGGTTATCCACGGCGAAGTTGACCATGGTCTCCTGCAGGTTCATCGAGTAACGGTCGATCAACGGCGCATCGGCATGGACGCCCCATGGGTAGACCATCAGGTAATCGCCGGTGCTGCTGATATAGCGCAGGTTCTGGCGGAAGGTCACCGTGTCGTTAAAGTCGTGGCGGAACTGATAGCCGATGCTGCCCTGCTTGCGCTCATAGCTGTCAAAGCCCGGCTGACCGCCGTAGAACTTGCTGGAGATCTGCCCGTTCGGGTTATAGGTCAGCGTGCCGGAGGTAGGCATCTGATTGTAGAAACCGCTGTCCGGGTCTTTACGCAGCTGCGCCAGCACCGTCAGGCTGGTGCGATCGCTCGGCTGCCAGGTGAAGGATGGCGCAATGTCGTAATGCTGATAGCGAGTGTGGTCGACCTGCGTTTCGGTATCGAAGAAGGTTCCCGCCACGCGGCCAAGCAGCGTGTTGTCGTCGGTCAGCGGGCCGGTGACATCAAAGCCGGTGCCAAACAGGTTGTTGTTGCCGGTGGACATATACACTTCCCCGCCAGGCTGGGCTTGCGGGGTTTTGCTCACCATATTGACCACCCCACCCGGGTTGGCCTGGCCGTACAGTACCGACGATGGGCCCTTCACCACTTCAATGCGCGACAGCAGGAACGGGTCCCACGCCGGACGGCTCCACCAGGCTTCACGCGGCAGACGCAGGCCATCGAGATATTCGTCGGCTTCAAAACCACGCACCACGATGGTGTCAAAACGGGTATCCGGCCCGGCGTTTTCCGATGCCACGCCGGAGACATAGCGCAGCGCCTCCGGAATGGTTTTCGCCGCCTGCGCCGCGATTTGCGCTTGAGTGACCACGGCGATACTTTGCGATGTGCGGCTTATCGGCTGGCTGGATTTCGTTCCAGCAGTCGCGTTATGCGCCACCAGTGAACTCTCATCATCCTGCCCCTGCGACGGTGCCGCGGCGGTGACCACTATTGTCTGTTCTTTTGTGCTATCGTGACCGTTATCCGCAGTGAACGCTTGCCCGCTGTACCCTGCGATGATCGTACATGCCAGTACTTTCAACGGCTTATCCCTGAAAAGCTTGCCAACCTGATTCATAGCATTTCCGACTGTCATTAGAATTGGATGGAAATGATAATTATTCAAGTTTAAAAGAGAAGCCCGTCCGTGGCAGAATGGCGTTACTGGCCACCAGGATGTCGCCATGCGGACAAAAGTTGTCTCTAAACGCAGCAGTAAGCATAAATGGTGAGAATCAGACAGAGGGCAGGTGAAGATGACCATTCCGAACGCGATTGAAGGGCTGCGCCAGCTCAAATACGCCCCGGGCAGCGAAGAGCCCGTTCACCAGCACGAACAGGGGCAGCTGATTTATCCGCTGAGCGGCGTGGCGAAAATCGTCACCCCACAGCATATCTGGCTGCTGTCGCCCGGCCGCGCAATCTGGCTACCCGGCGGGCTGCCGCACGGGCTTCAGGCCGTGGATCGCGTGGTGACGCAGAACCTGTACCTTAGCCCGCAGGCTTCCCGCCTGTTTGGCAATCAGTGCCGCGGCCTGGCCGCCACTCCCCTACTCCACACCCTGATTGATGCCGGGCTTGAAGACGCCATTCCCCCTGAGCGGATGGCTCTGCTTCAGGCGCTGCTGACCGACGAGCTACAGCGACTCCCCGCCGCCGCGCTGTGCCACGTGATCCTCCCGAGCGACCGCCGGGTGCGTCAGGTCTGCGATACGCTGTGCCGCGAGCTGGATCACACTGCGACTCTCGCCTGGTGGGGCCAAAAGGTCGGAGCCAGCGAACGCACGCTGGCACGCCTGTTCCGCGAAGAGACGCACCTGAGTTTTTCCGAATGGCGACAGCAGATCCGCCTGCTGGAAGCGGTGTGTAATCTGGCGCGCGGCGTGGCGGTGAATACGCTGGCGCAGGAGCTGGGCTATGCCAGCGCGAGCGCGTTTATTGCGATGTTCAGAAAGAAGCTGGGGGTATCGCCGCAGCGGTATATTCAAGCGGCGATGGTGATGTCGTGATTTTGCGGTTATCTATTTTCATTATTAATACGGAGACTGTTTTTAATAGATAATATTAATAATGGTTTCCGGTTTTATATTTAATAGCGTTTATTACGTTTTATTTTCGGCTGGCTTTTATTTTCTGTACTGGGTATATTTGGGTCTTCCCTTGTTGTGGTGGCTGAAGGCATGATAATGGTGTATTTAATCGCCAGAGGTCACCGCCATGGACGAAAAGTCCCTCTACGCTCATATTCTCAACCTGTCCGATCCGTGGCAGGTAAAGTCCCTTTCTCTCGATGAAAATGCCGGTTCTGTTACTGTCACTATTGAGATCGCTGAAAACACCCGGCTAGCCTGTCCGACCTGCGGTAAATCCTGTTCTGTTCACGATCACCGTCATCGTAAATGGCGCCATCTTGATACCTGCCAGTTCACCACTATTGTTGAAGCCGATGTTCCACGAATTATGTGTCCGGAGCATGGCTGCCTGACGTTGCCTGTTCCGTGGGCTGGCCCCGGAAGCCGGTATACGTTGCTATTCGAATCGTTCGTTCTCTCATGGCTGAAAATCAGCACCGTTGATGCTGTCAGGAAGCAACTTAAGCTCAGTTGGAATGCGGTTGACGGCATTATGACCCGGGCAGTTAAGCGAGGTCTTGCCCGGATAAAAAAGCCATTATCCGCCCGTCATATGAATGTGGATGAGGTCGCCTTTAAAAAAGGACATCGTTACATAACGGTGATCTCCGATCGCGATGGTCGGGCGCTGGCCTTAACGGATGATCGCGGCACAGAGAGTCTTGCCGGCTATCTTCGCACGCTCACTGATGGGCAGTTGCTGGCTATCAAAACGCTCTCAATGGACATGAACGCGGGCTATATAAGAGCAGCGCGTATCCACTTACCCAGTGCGGTTGAGAAAATCGCCTTTGACCGCTTCCATGTGGCGAAGCAACTGGGCGAGGTAGTTGATAAAACCCGTCAGAATGAACATCCGCACCTCCCTGTTGAAAGCCGACACCAGGCAAAAGGAACCCGCTTCCTGTGGCAGTACAGCGATAAGTGGATGACCGAATCCCGGCAGGAAAAGCTGATGTGGCTGCGTGCACAGATGAAGCTGACGAGCCAGTGCTGGGCGCTGAAAGAGCTGGCAAAGGATATCTGGAACAGGCCATGGAGCGAGGAAAGACGGAGTGACTGGCAGAGATGGTTGGCGCTGGCGGCTAACAGTGACGTTCCCATGATGAAAAATGCCGCGAAAACGATAGGAAAAAGGCTGTACGGGATCCTGAATGCGATGCGACACAGTGTCTCAAACGGAAATGCGGAGGCACTTAACAGCAAGATCAGGCTGCTGAGGATAAAAGCCAGGGGATACCGAAACCGGGAGCGCTTTAAACTGGGGGTGATGTTCCACTACGGAAAGCTGAATATGGCGTTCTGAGCCTTCCCACCATGATCGGGGAAGACCCGTATATTTACAGGTGTTATTTTTCGCGATGCGGGTGTGCGCCAACACGCCCGCATCGCTAATCACAATTACTATTTAAAAGGAATAGTAACCATGACTGACGTCGATTGTATTGTAGATTCGTTTGAACCAGAAGTAGTGGATGGAAATAAGCGGAATTTAACCGTGAGTTATGCGAGCCGCGCGCCAGATTATCATCGCGTTCCGGCGGTGATGATGAAGGGGCAATGGCTGGAAGCAGCGGGGTTTGCCACCGGCGCGAAGGTTGAGGTGCGGGTGATGAAGGGGTGTATGGTGCTGACGGCGGTGGAAGATGAAGCTGACGAGGTACTGGAGACGGCGCGGGTGGTGGGGAAAATGTCGGTGCGGAAGCGGAGGCAGGTTAGGGAGTTTATTGGGGTGATTGGGGGGAAAGGGAGTCGGGGGTGAAGGGGGTGAGATTAGGCGCTGAGAGGCGCCTTTTTGTTGGCTACTTATTTAGGGAAAGCCGTATTTATGGGTGTTTGGCACTGAGATATTTACCACTTACTTCCAGTACTATGAGTTAGAACACAATTATCAGCACATTGAATACGCTATGATTTCCCACATATCATGATACGTATTCAGGCGACTATGAAGAATAAAACAATTGGGTTAGTTATTATTTTATTTTTTATCTGGCTCTTTGCCAAAAATGATAAAACACCAGCTACCGAAAGTAGAGTTCAAAACTCAAACACATCTACATCAAGTTCACTTTCGGCAGCTCCGCGAATACCTGACATCACTGGGTCTGAACAACCCGAGCACCGCAATGTGAATGCTGACGCTTTAAAGGTGCGTAGTTCCCCAAAAGGAAACGCACTCGATACATTGAAAAGAGGGACATCCGTCAACGTGTATGAGCAGCGCGATACATGGAGTCGGATAAGCGCAGCTAAAGAGCAAGAACGCTGGGTTGGTTCAGCATACTTATGTGAAATGGCGGGATGCTATATCAAGAATGATCTCTCACAGAACGCTCCAGCAGTTATGAAGTGGTCAACTAAAACTGGCCACGGCTTTAGAGTTTTTCCAGTATCGGTTTTCCGATTCGTTTGGGGGTAACCCACCGTTATAGTCATGCGGCCTTAGCGAGCTGTAATACCCGACGATATAGTCTGTGATTGCATGAGCTGCTTCGCTAAAGTTTGTATAGCCTGTCACTGGCACCCACTCGTTTTTCAAACTTCTGAAGAAGCGTTCCATCGGGCTGTTGTCCCAGCAGTTTCCGCGTCGGCTCATACTTTGCCTGATCCGGTAACGCCACAGTAACTGCCGGAACAGCCTGCTTGTGTAGTGGCTACCCTGGTCACTGTGGAACATCACTCCTGCTGGTTTACCTCGGGTTTCCCACGCCATTTCCAGCGCTTTGATGGTTAGCTTGCTGTCCGGTGAGAATGACATTGCCCAGCCTACCGGTTTCCTGGCGAACAAATCGAGAACAACGGCGAGGTAAGCCCAGCGCCTGCCTGTCCAGAGTAGAGTAAGAGGCAGGGCGTAGTCGGACTATTTCCCTGCCTCTCCTCCCCGAACCGGACGTGCACCTTTCAGCGCATCCGGCTCTCCATTTAAATGCTGGCGAACGCCATTGCCACTTCTGTAAAGCGCGATGTATACGTGTTTCTGGTCTCCGTCCTCAGATAGGGATTACCTTCGGGTAGCCGCCAGCGGAACAGCTTCTTGCCTTGCCCCACCAACCGGTACAGTATTTCGCCGCTGAGCTTGCCGTGATTGGTTTTACCAAATAAAACCCACGTTTTGCTCTGACCCGGTTTCGGTGATTTACACCACCACCTCATCAGGGAAGCGATACCTGTACGGTATTTGCGGGCCAGCCAGTGAGCCAGCTTCCAGAACACGACACGGTCGATATAACTGAAGACTTTGGCCTTAAAATCAACGAACTGATAGAACATGGCCCAGCCTTTCAGTTTTCGGTTGAGTTGTTCAGCCATATCGACTTTGCTTTCACTGTAGTTGCCTGATAACAGTGCTGTCAGCGATGCGGCGAAGTTTCTGGCTTTCTCCTGCGGGATCGTTGAGACCACTCGCATCTCGCCATAACGACTGCGTTTGCGAATGATCCTGTGCCCCAGAAAGATAAAGCCGTCATTAACATGGGTGATTTTAGTCTTATCCATGTTCAGCCTGAGTTTCAGACTGCCTTCGAGCACACCCCGACACTCCTCCCTGATGGCTTCCGCCTGTGCTTTGGTGCCTTTGACGATGAGGACAAAATCATCGGCATAGCGGCAGTACGCCACCGCGGGTTTCCACTGCCAGTTTTCTCTGACCGCCGTACTTCGGCCCCGTTGGATACTGTTATTCCAGTACCACCGATCTTTTCTGGCTTTCCCGCTCAGGTAGCGCTCATGCAGGTATTGATCGAACTCATTCAGCATGATGTTCGATAATAGCGGCGATATAACACCGCCCTGTGGCACACCTTCACTGGCCGCCCGAAAGAGACCGACATCGATATGTCCCGCCTTGATGGTTTTCCACAGCAGAGTCATGAAACGTGCGTCACTGATCCTGCGGCGTACAGCCTTCATCAGCAGTCGATGATGTACGGTGTCGAAGTAACTGGACAGGTCGCCTTCAATCACCCAGCGTCCCCGGGTTTCACCACAGTCTGTGAGCTGTAATTTCACCGTGCGGATCGCGTGGTGGACACTGCGCTCAGGCCGGAAGCCATATGAGAGCGTATGAAAATCACTCTCCCATATCGGCTCCATCGCCATCAGCATGGCCCGCTGAACAATACGATCCCGCAACGCGGGGATACCCAGTGGTCGCAGTTTGCCGTTGCTTTTAGGGATGTAAACCCGTCTGGCGGGCAAGGGCTGGTAGTGGCCTGAGAGTAATTCATCCCTGAGGATTTGCAGCTCAACAGCCAGTCTGGCCTGTAGCATTGTTTTGTTCACGCCATCAACGCCGGGGGTATGGGCCCCCTTTGATGAAAGCGTGATCCGCGCCGCTTCAGCCAGCCATTCTGGTTGTGTTATCAGACGCAGCAGCCGTTGAATCCGTAGGGACGGATCGGTGACTGCCCATGTGGCAAGCTTGCGTTGCATTTCGCTGATTATCAAAGGTCTTCACCTCGTTAGGTCAGTTAATTCACGTCGCAAACACATTCAAACTGCTTCCCTTCGCCATGTAATGGGCTTTCCCCATCGCGGACTACTACGGAAGCTCCGCCAGCCAGCGCGTCATCGGAGCCATGCCCCCTTAACATCCGTCGCTGACCTTCCCCGGTTTACCTGCCTGGACTCAGGCATACTGAGGAGGCTGCCCGTCGCACTCTTTATCCTTGCTTGCCGCAAGTTGGCAGAGGTCAGCAACGCAAGCGTGATAGACGCTGCTGCCCCGGTGTTTCGCATACATGTCAAAACACCTTCGACCGGCAGTGCTTACGTATCACTGCCAGTTCCTCCTGCACGGCCTGTCAGATCACGTAGGCCGTGGTGACGTTTTCAACCCACAGAGGCGGATTAACGGGTTCATGTTCTTCAGCCTTTCAGTACTTAACCTTGAGGATCATCTCGGCTTAGTGATCTCGCCTCAATCCCCGTTGTCAGCGGGTTACATCACCCTGCGGGCATGCCGCAGGTCACTGCCGCTCAGGTTCTCCACCGTCACACCCGGTGGGATTGTTGGGTTTCTCATCGTGAGTTACCGGTTCAATATTCCAGACAGACTCGCGGTTCATTTAAGCATCCATGCCCGCCCTGAACTCCGGGCACACTATATGTCACATCGCCGCACCACACCTGATTAGGTTCTGTCACTGCGAACTGTCGCTCAAGGTGATTTGAGATAGCGATGCGTTCATTACCACCACGTTTATAACGGTGGATGGGTTGCTGACAACTCACCAGTCCCAGTTCTTTCATGAGCCTGCCGGCAAGCCAGCGTCCCATTCTGAAGCCTCTCAGGGTTGCCATAGTCGCAATACTCCTCGCGCCAGCAGAGCCATGGCTGATGTTATGCAGCTCCAGAACCTGACTACGTAATACAGCCCGCTTGCCGTCTGGCTTTTCGGGGCTTTTCACCCAGTATTTGTAGCTGCTGCGATGGACCCCGAACACGTGGCAGAGTGTGACCACAGGATACCGCGCTCTGAGTTTCCCGATTAACGAGAACTGTTCAGGGAGTCTGACATCAAGAGCGCGGTTGTAGATTCAATTGGTCAACGCAACAGTTATGTGAAAACATGGGGTTGCGGAGGTTTTTTGAATGAGACGAACATTTACAGCAGAGGAAAAAGCCTCTGTTTTTGAACTATGGAAGAACGGAACAGGCTTCAGTGAAATAGCGAATATCCTGGGTTCAAAACCCGGAACGATCTTCACTATGTTAAGGGATACTGGCGGCATAAAACCCCATGAGCGTAAGCGGGCTGTAGCTCACCTGACACTGTCTGAGCGCGAGGAGATACGAGCTGGTTTGTCAGCCAAAATGAGCATTCGTGCGATAGCTACTGCGCTGAATCGCAGTCCTTCGACGATCTCACGTGAAGTTCAGCGTAATCGGGGCAGACGCTATTACAAAGCTGTTGATGCTAATAACCGAGCCAACAGAATGGCGAAAAGGCCAAAACCGTGCTTACTGGATCAAAATTTACCATTGCGAAAGCTTGTTCTGGAAAAGCTGGAGATGAAATGGTCTCCAGAGCAAATATCAGGATGGTTAAGGCGAACAAAACCACGTCAAAAAACGCTGCGAATATCACCTGAGACAATTTATAAAACGCTGTACTTTCGTAGCCGTGAAGCGCTACACCACCTGAATATACAGCATCTGCGACGGTCGCATAGCCTTCGCCATGGCAGGCGTCATACCCGCAAAGGCGAAAGAGGTACGATTAACATAGTGAACGGAACACCAATTCACGAACGTTCCCGAAATATCGATAACAGACGCTCTCTGGGGCATTGGGAGGGCGATTTAGTCTCAGGTACAAAAAACTCTCATATAGCCACACTTGTAGACCGAAAATCACGTTATACGATCATCCTTAGACTCAGGGGCAAAGATTCTGTCTCAGTAAATCAGGCTCTTACCGACAAATTCCTGAGTTTACCGTCAGAACTCAGAAAATCACTGACATGGGACAGAGGAATGGAACTGGCCAGACATCTAGAATTTACTGTCAGCACCGGCGTTAAAGTTTACTTCTGCGATCCTCAGAGTCCTTGGCAGCGGGGAACAAATGAGAACACAAATGGGCTAATTCGGCAGTACTTTCCTAAAAAGACATGTCTTGCCCAATATACTCAACATGAACTAGATCTGGTTGCTGCTCAGCTAAACAACAGACCGAGAAAGACACTGAAGTTCAAAACACCGAAAGAGATAATTGAAAGGGGTGTTGCATTGACAGATTGAATCTACAGTAGCCTTTTTTAATATGTCATTTTCCATTTCAATGCGTTGTAGCTTTTTCTTCAGTTCGCGTATTTCAATCTGTTCCGGGGTTATAGGGGCGGCTTTAGATATTTTGCCCTGTCGTTCATCCCGCAACTGCTTTACCCATCGCGTCATGGTAGAAAGCCCCACATCCATAGCACTGGCTGCAGCTGCAACGGTGTAGTTCTGATCAAGGACCAGTTGAGCGGATTCGCGTTTAAACTCTGCGCTGAAATTTCTTTTTTTCATTGGGACACCTGTATTGTTCTGAGATGAGCATATCACCTCTGTTCAGGTGGCCAAATTCAGTAAACCACTTCATTATCACCAGTGCACCAATATCGAATGCTCGGCCACTTTCCGCACCATCGAGTCGGTTGACGGTGTGATACGTGCCGCACCGGAGAAACCCGACCCTGCGCCGGTGACGCCACCGCCGCCGCGTAAAGTACAGGGCTGCTACAGCTCGCCGTTCCGGCATTAATCAGGAGAGAAACTCGTGACCACTGTGACATTGCTGCAGGCCTTTGAGGCCTGTCAGACGAACAAAAATACCTGGCTGAAACGTAAAGCCGAACTGGCTGAACTTGAACTTGAATACCGTGAACAGCTCCTTGCCGGTGACGAACAAATCCCGCGCAGAATGCAGGATTTGCGCGACAATATCGACGTGAAGAAATGGGAGATTAATCAGGCCGCCGGTCGCTATATCCGCTCACATGAGGAGGTGCAGCACATCAGCATCCGCAACCGGCTCCATGACTTTATGCAGCAGCACGGCACGGAGCTGGCCGCCACGCTGGCGCCTGAACTTATGGGGTATAACGAACAGCTTCCCGCAGTAAAACAGAGCGCCATGCAGCACTCGGTTGATTATCTGCGTGAAGCCCTGTCGGTGTGGCTGGCCGCAGGTGAAAAAATTAATTATTCCGCGCAGGACAGCGATATTTTAACGGCCATCGGATTCAGGCCTGATGCGGCTTCGCGGGATGATAATCGCCAGAAATTCACCCCGGCACAGAAACTGATTTACACCCGCCGACGTGCAGAACTGGCCGCACGGTAGCACGCGAAAAAATCCCCGAAAATTCCGCTATTTTTCTCGAAAAAAGCCATGCATCCATACGGTGCATGGTTTTGCATGCAAATCCCCGTATTTTATTTTCCCCACCACGCCAGTACCGGCGCGGCCTGAGCCGGTTCATGCTCCTGCATTAAAAGCGACCTCTTAAGCGGGCAGGCGAGGAGGGGTGAGTATTGCGCGCCAGCATTAACAAACTATTTTGACATAAAGCAACCTACATATAATGAAGATTGGATATATTTCGTCCACAACGATGTCAAAACTGGCAAAAGCAGATTATAATTCATAGCATTATTAGACCACCTTTTTTACTACGCATGCAAAATGGACTATGTGATGACAAATAAAAACAAAATCAAACCATTATTAAATAATATATCCGCTCGCCTTTGGGACGGTCGTGCAGCCATATTGATAGGAGCTGGGTTTAGTCGGAATGCAAAGCCATTAACAAGTAAGGCAAGAAAGTTTCCAATGTGGAACGACTTAGGCGACATTTTTTATGAAAGTGTTTACTGCGAAAAAAACAATGATAGATATTCAAATGTATTGAAGCTAGGAGATGAAGTTCAGGCTGCATTTGGCAGGGCTACACTTGATAAATTAATAATGGACCATGTACCAGATAAGGAATATGAACCATCCAAACTACATGTTTCTCTCCTATCCTTACCATGGATAGACGTCTTTACAACTAACTACGATACTTTACTTGAACGCGCTTGCGTAAATGTTGACTCTAGAAAATATGACATTGTTCTTAATAAAAATGATTTGATGAATGCCGAACGACCAAGAATTATAAAACTGCATGGTAGCTTCCCATCTGAAAGACCTTTCATCGTAACAGAAGAAGATTATAGAAAATACCCTTTAGAAAACTCTCCATTTGTAAACACCGTTCAGCAGTCATTAATTGAGAACACGTTATGCTTAATTGGCTTTTCTGGTGATGACCCTAATTTTCTAAATTGGATTGGCTGGATAAGAGATAACCTCGGGGCAGAAAACTCACCGAAGATATACTTGATAGGACTTTTTTCATTTAATGAAGCACAACGTAAGCTTTTAGAAAAAAGGAATATTTCCATTGTTGATTTAAGTTTTCTAGGTGATTTTGGCAAGGACCATTATTTAGCACACCAACAATTCATTCAATTCCTTTATGAATCTAAAAACAAAGATAATTTGATAGAATGGCCAATAGAGGAAACTAATGAACGAGTGATTTTTGATGATAGCCCTGAATTAAAGCTTGAGAAAATTAATAAGTGTATAAACAAATGGACTAAAGTAAGAAATTCATATCCAAACTGGCTGATTTTGCCTGAGTCAAACCGACGCAGGTTATGGCGAGATACAAAAGACTGGTTATCTGTAGCTAATTATGAAATCGCATGGGAAGGCTCTAACGATTTAGATTTCGGCTATGAAATTACATGGCGACTAAATAAAGCTCTACTACCTATTTTCAATAACACATCCGAATTATTATTTAAGCTAGTCGACAAGTATGAGGCTATTTATAGCAATAGAAGCAATAAAAATAGCATAGTTGATTTCGATGAGAAATACTCTCAAATAATTATCAGCTTAATGAAGTTTTGTCGGCAGGAAAGTCTTGCAGACAAATGGGAAAGATTAAATAATATTTTAATTCTAAACATAGACCGGTTAACACCGGAGGTTAAATCTGACTATTATTACGAAAACATTATGTTTTCATATTTCAATTTAAAGTTTGATGAAGCTCGAACTAAGCTTTCTAACTGGGAAACAAACAAACTGCTCCCTCATCATGAAATAAAAAGAGCCGGTTTGCTTGCGGAATTTGGAATGCTCGATGAAGCCATCAATCTACTTGAAGAAACCTTATCTACTATCAGGAGAAATAGCCTTCTTTCATCAAGAAACATCGACTATTCAAGTGAATCCCAAGAGGCATATGGGATTTATATTTTGCGAATGTTTAAACAAAGCTGGCGTTTAGATGGTAAAGATGATGATTATTCATCTGAGTATAACTCTCGTTTGGCCACGTTATCACAGTACCGCAGCGACCCTGAAAATGAAATAAAATATCTAGAGATCAAACTTGAGTCATTGTTAGGTGACTTTAGGGTTACTAATGATACAGACTTTGACCTTAACAGAAGAACAGTGACAAAATATTTCGGTGGCACTCCTCTTGAGACCAGATCATTAGATGCTTATAGCTTCTTTCTCCTAAATAGCTGCGCGGAATAGTAGATCACTGAAAGGGAACTCAGCCCGGATTGTGCGATCTGATCAATCGCCAAACCAACCAAAATCACCAACCGGACTGAGCGATGCCGATCATAGTACCAATACCCCGTGGCGAACGACGCCTGATGCAGAAAGCTATTCATAAAACGCGTGATAAAAATCATGCCCGCAGACTCACGGCCATGCTGATGCTTCATCGGGGTGAACGGGTCAGCGATGTTGCCAGAACTCTCTGTTGTGCCCGTTCATCCGTTGGTCGCTGGATTAACTGGTTTACGCACTCAGGTATTGAAGGCCTGAAATCCTTACCCGCAGGGCGCTCCCGACGCTGGCCTTTTGAACATATCTGCACCCTGTTACGTGAGCTGATAAAGCATTCTCCCGGCGATTTTGGTTATCAACGTTCACGCTGGAGCACCGAATTACTGGCAATAAAAATCAATGAGATAACCGGTTGCCAGTTACATGCAGGAACCGTTCGCCGCTGGTTGCCATCTGCGGGGCTTGTATGGCGCAGGGCCGCGCCAACTCTGCGTATCCGTGACCCACATAAAGATGAAAAGATGGCGGTAATCCACAAAGCGCTGGATGAATGCAGCGCAGAGCATCCGGTATTTTATGAAGATGAAGTGGATATCCACCTTAATCCTAAAATCGGTGCGGACTGGCAGTTGCGCGGACAGCAGAAACGGGTAGTGACGCCGGGGCAGAACGAAAAATACTATCTGGCCGGCGCACTGCACAGTGGCACGGGTAAAGTCAGCTACGTGGGCGGCAACAGCAAAAGTTCAGCGCTGTTTATCGCTCTGCTGAAGCACCTGAAAGCCACTTACCGGCGGGCGAAAACAATCACGCTGATCGTTGATAACTACATTATCCATAAAAGCCGCGAAACACAGCGCTGGTTGAAAGCAAATCCCAAGTTCAGGGTAATTTACCAGCCGGTTTACTCGCCGTGGGTGAATCATGTGGAACGGCTATGGCAGGCACTTCATGACACGATAACCCGTAATCATCAGTGCCGCTCAATGTGGCAGTTACTGAAAAAGGTCCGCCATTTTATGGAAACCGCCAGCCCATTCCCCGGAGGAAAACATGGTCAGGCAAAAGTGTAGCGGTATTAGGCGCAGCTATTTAGCAGAAGAGCTAGGCCTGCCTTTTCATGTTCCGGGAATGAATATTTTTAGCGGTATTGTCGAAAATGCAGCTCGACATATGTATCCTTACTCTCCCGAATGGGCTATTTTTTCAATATTCAGAACATTTAACAAAGATAAGGCTAAAAGCTTATTTAACCGAAATAGAATATCCACTCTTGAAAGGGTAAAAGTCGAAAGCTTATTTGACTCATACTATAAAAAATATGAGCAAATAATCACTAAAAAAATAGATGACAGATTAAATGATAAGCTTGAGATCGAGATTTCTGCGCTATCTATTATTCCTGAATTCCTATCGCGACTGGTCACTAAAGTATCATTTGAAAAAAAGAAAGATATTATTAATCTTTTACAAAAACTATTTAACTCAGATAGTTTTTATGATTACTCCGAGACTAAAGATTTATTAAAACGTACTATTTTGACCTTAAATGACTTACAAAAAACCTCGCTTATCGATACTTTTATAGGCTTCCCTTCAGCCCCTCCTAATAGTAAGTTACATATTGGTCAGAAATATAATTTCATTACGCCATTTGAATGTTTATTAGGGTGTAATTTAAAACCTTCAAAAGAAGCATCACGAAAAATCACATCCGCAAAACTAAAAAAAGATATTAATGATTTAAAGAGTGAACATTCAGAACTTAGAAAAGCTGCATCGCAAAAGCTAATTACATTATATAATCTTGACATGCTTAATAAATCCGACACAGCTATGCTTATAAAAAATCTTTGGTCAAAACGTGATGCATATGGATTTCCTATTGATAGTGGATATTATAGATTTTTCTTTATAAATAATCTTCACCCAGAAAGCGAAAATACTACGGACAAATTCATGTCTATAATTACATCATATAAATTCCCAATTCAAGTCGGTACGGGCGTAAGCATTACGAATGGGTCAGATGAATATTGCACCGAACTTAACGGCTCGTTACACCACTTAAGCCTCCCTGAGAAAACATTGTCTGAAATTATTTCAAAAATGAATGAGTGGTATGTTAAAGATAGAGTTTGGCTTCAAAAAAGAGATGATATAGCTAAAGAGTTTATATTTAGATTTAGAAATATTACAAATATTGTGACTACAATTTTAGAAAACCATAAAGATAAATTGAGCGTAGAATCAATAAGTGATATTTCAAGATTATTAGATGAAATGAAAAGCGATAAAGTCCCTGTCAATTCAGCAGTGACAATGCTCTCGCTAAAAAGTAATAACATTCAAACATCAAGAATTAGAGATATAGAGAACGGATTATATAGCTTCAATAATGAAGATGTCATTGAAGCTATTAATTCCATTTATGTATTAATTAGAAATAATGAATACCCTCCTACTATCATTGAAGTCCTTAGTGACAAAATCGCATGGAATAAAGATCCGAAATTACCAGAATGTTATGATTTGGTTAAATACATTATCAATTCTTGTAATTTTGACCTGCCTAATAAAATAACAGATAACATCCTTCGTGGGTTCACATGGCTAGCAAATAATGATGACAGTAAATTCAATAACAACAACGATTATTTGAATCATCTTGAAAAAAAACTTAGTGCAACAAAGTTAGCTGCATCTATGTTTAGAAAAAATGCAACGTTAGGTATTGAGCAACCTCAGATTCTTCAAAATTGGGAAAATATGTGTAAATCTAGAAACGAATTCGACGAAATTAGAAACGAATGGAATAATAATATCTAATCTAAAATATGAATACCCAATTTAAATTGGGTGATCTATCCTAATTAGACCTTTTGCCATAGTCGAACGGTGACATTAACTGAAATTTATTCGCGTCCAAGTAATCAGCCCACCACTGCACCATCAAACGACGCTCATCCAAATGCTCAGAAGTATGAATATAAGCAGCACGCACATTATTGCGCTCAGAGTGGCTCAACTGGCGCTCTATAGCGTCATCACTCCACAATCCAGACTCTCCCAGTGCCCCGCGCGCCATAGTCCTAAAACCATGCCCACAAACTTCAGTTTTAGTGTCATATCCCATCGCACGCAATGCGCTGTTTACTGTATTTTCACTCATAACCTTAGTTGCGTCATGATCGCCTGGGAAAAGCAGCTCCCTATCACCGCTAATCTGCTTGAGTTGCTCTAACAAAACCATCGCCTGCCGACTGAGAGGAACGATATGCTCCTCTTTCATCTTCATTCCGCGGTATGAGTAACGCACGCCTTTAATTTCTTCTCGTTTTGCCGGTATACGCCAAAGAGATTTATCGAAATCGAATTCATCCCAACGCGCAAAGCGTAACTCACTGGAACGCACGAAAGTTAATAAGGAAAGCTCGACCGAGATCCGTGTCATTACCCTGCCACGATATGCAGCAAGACGAGCAAGAAACTCAGGGAACCGGCTGGAGGGCAAAGCGGGGTAATGTCGCGCTTTGGTTGTCGATAACGCACCGGCCATGTCGCTGGCTGGATTTGAGTCGATGTAATCGTTCTGTACGGCATACCGCATAATGGCCGTGACGCGCTGTTGCAGGCGCTGAGCGACGTCATGCTTACCACTGGCATCAACTTTTTTAATCGGGGCTAATAGCTGGCTGGTTTTGAGCTGACGAATATCAGAAGAACCAATATAAGGGAAGATATACAGCTCAAGATAACGAAGAACGCGCGAGCGATGGTCTTCACTCCAACGTTTGTTACTTGCATGCCACTCGCGGGCGATGGTTTCGAAAGTATATGCCCCGGCGTTCTCGGCCTGAGCTTCCTTCTGTTCGGCTTTTGGGTCGATGCCCTGCACTAACATCTTTTTAGCTTCGTCGCGCTTTGCTCTTGCCTGAGCAAGCGTCACAGTCGGCCAAACACCAAAAGCGAGGCGATCCTCTTTTTTGTCAGAGGGTCGTCGGTATTTCATGCGCCAGTATTTAGAACCCTTGGCCGAAACCTCGAGATACAAACCGCCGCCATCGGCCATTTTGTAAGTTTTGTCTTTTGGCTTTGCGGTCTCGACCTGTCTGGCGTTGAGCTTCATTTGGGGGCACAATTCTAATCGAAGTTAAGATGCCCCCAATTATGCCCCCAATGACATCCGGATTTCAACGGACTAGCTCGGACGGCTCAGGACAGAAAAACCGCTACAGGCATTGATTTTAAAGGGTTTTCTGGACTTTCTCGGATGGTCTTGGAAGTACTAATGGTGCCGAAGGCCGGACTCGAACCGGCACGTATTTCTACGGTTGATTTTGAATCAACTGCGTCTACCGATTTCGCCACTCCGGCACGGAAAGGTATGCGGAAAACGTTGTGGATTATACCTGTCACGCGCCACCATGCAAGTGTCAGTCACCTGCCCCACCGCCAAGTGTCTAAAAAAACGTCGACTCTCACACAAAACCCTTAACCACCGCTAACTCCGTCCCCAGCCAGTGCTTTTTCCTGGAATCCGCCTCGCAAAAAAATGCAACGTGACCGGGTCGGTTTACATTTGCCCTCGTTTGATATGAGATCGCGTTACTGAATCTCGTAACAACAGCCATTGTGCTCAGGGCATCGCTATGCGCTTCTATCAGGTTGAACCCACGCTGGAAAACTACTGGCGTGGGATTATTCTCTTCGGCAAAAACGTCGCGTCCTATAAGTTCGCGCTGGCGCATGCGCTGTACGATCTCAAGCCTGAAGGTAGCGATCTGATCTTACTGGACGATCTGGCGGTGCCGTTCAGCGATCATCTCTGTCGTCATCTGCAACATGCGCCTAAGCAGATAACCTCGCGCAGCAGCCAGTTTATTAGCGCCTGTTCGCAGTTCAACGCGGGGGAAATCACTCGCGATACGTTAACGGCGATTACGGTGCGTCAGGGGTTCAATAACGTGATTGATGCCTTCCACAATGTGAATCAGGGCGAGATTGAGAAACGCTTTTTTATCGATGAGCGCAAAACCCATAAGGGCATCCGCCTGACGGAAAATTTTTACCGTCTGGGTGAGCGCCTGCAGTATCAAAACCTCAGATTTGAAACCAACGCGCGCTGGAATCTGGTCGAGCAAGCGTGGTCGATGAATATCTCCAGCCAGCTTATCAACGTGGAGTATGACGAGAACGATCGGATGCTGTTTAGCCACAATCACGATCGTCGCGTGGATATCTCGAGCTGTCGTGATAGCCTCAATGGCTATCAGAAGGGGCGCTGCTTCTACTGCTATGCACCCATCAGCCTACAGCCGGACGATGAACAGTTTGCTGACGTTGACCACTTTATCCCGTGGAAGGCGCGCGAGCAGGTACTTAACGTGAATGGCGTCTGGAATTTGGTTCTGGCCTGTAAGGAATGTAATCGGGGTGAGAAGGGCAAGTTCGCGCGCCTGCCGTCCCGCAAGCTGCTTCAGCGCCTGCACGATAGAAACGAGTACTTTATCAATAGCCACCTGCCGCTGCGCGAAACGTTGATTCGGCAAACCGGGTCAGCCACCGCACAGCGCGAAAATTTTCTGGCCACCAGTTGGAACAATGCGCTACAAGTCCTTTTCCACCAATGGGAACCTATCGCACAAGGAACGGATACTTTCTGATGACGCTTGAATACTACCAGCACCACGCCGACGATTTTTTTAGCTCGACGGTCAACGTCGATATGGATTCGCTCTATACGCCTTTTCTGGAGCGCGTTCCAAAAGGTGGCTGGATTCTGGATGCCGGGTGCGGCTCCGGGCGGGATAGCAAAGCGTTTTTACAGCAGGGCTATCAAGTTGAAGCGTTCGACGCGACGGCGGAAATGGCAAAGCTTGCCAGCCAGCATACCGGGTTCTCGGTTAAGCAGATGACCTTTAGCGATGTCGATGCCGTTAATCGTTATGACGGTATCTGGTGCTGCGCCTCGCTGCTGCACGTCAGCGCAGCTGAGCTGCCGGATGCCATGGCAAAACTGGCGCGAGCACTTAAGCCTGGCGGCACCTGGTACGTCTCCTTTAAATATGGCGACGGCGAACGGGTCAAGGATGGCCGCCACTTTACCGATCTTAACGAGCAAAGATTGAATGCGATGCTGGCAGGGCTTGCGGATATTACGCTTGCCGGTCACTGGATAACGGAAGACAAGCGGCCCGATCGCAGCGAGATGTGGTTAAACGCACTGTTACAGAAGCGCTCTTAATCCCCCCTTCCGCCAAGCACTTCCCCTCCCCATGCTCTACACTCTCAGTTCAACACCAAACTGAGAGAAGCACGATGTCCATAATAAAAAGCTACGCCGCGAAAAACGCCGGTGGGGAACTGGAAGTCTGGGAATACGATGCCGGGGAGCTGCTGCCGGAAGACGTTGAGGTGAAAGTGGATTACTGCGGGATCTGCCACTCGGACCTGTCGATGATCGACAACGAATGGGGGTTCTCTCAATATCCGCTGGTTGCCGGTCACGAGGTGATTGGTCACGTGGTAGCGCTGGGCAGCGCCGCGCAGAATAAAGGGCTGAAAATTGGCCAGCGCGTGGGCATTGGCTGGACGGCGCGCAGCTGTGGCCACTGCGATGCCTGTATCGATGGCAACCAGATTAACTGTACCGAAGGCTCGGTGCCGACCATCATCAACCACGGCGGCTTTGCCGATAAGCTGCGCGCTGACTGGCAGTGGGTGATTCCACTACCGGACAACATTGATATCGAAACCGCAGGCCCGATGCTGTGCGGCGGGATTACGGTATTTAAACCGCTGCTGATGCATCATGTCACCGCCACCAGCCGCGTGGGGGTGATTGGGATCGGTGGTCTGGGGCATATCGCCATTAAGCTGCTGCGCGCGATGGGTGCCGAGGTGACTGCCTTTAGCTCGAATCCATCAAAAGAACAGGAAGTGCGGGCGATGGGCGCAGACCACGTGGTTAATAGCCGTTCGCCGGAAGCGCTCAAAGAGTTGGCGGGTCAGTTTGATCTGATCATCAACACCGTCAACGTCGACCTGAACTGGCAGCCGTACTTCGAAGCGCTGGCCTCGGGCGGCAACTTCCACACCGTGGGCGCAGTGCTCACGCCGCTGCCGGTGCCGGCGTTTACCCTGATTGGCGGCGACCGCAGCGTCTCCGGTTCGGCAACGGGTAACCCGTTCGAGCTGCGCAAGCTGATGAAGTTTGCCGGCCGCAGCAAGGTGGCGCCTATTACCGAACTGTTCCCGATGTCGAAAATTAACGACGCCATCCAGCACGTGCGCGACGGTAAAGCCCGTTACCGCGTGGTGCTGAAAGCCGACTTCTGATATGCCACCGGCGGCGTTCTGCCGCCGGTTCTCTGCACCACTCCCCCTTACCGCAAAACAGACAATTTACCGCGCCGCAATGCCTTTGTTTTGCCTATACTCGACGCAGAATAAATGGAGGATTTATCATGAGCGCACCGCTGCTGATTGCACGCACCCAGGACACGCAGCTTGTTTTGCTGCCCAATATGGCCAACCGTCACGGGCTGATTACCGGCGCTACCGGCACGGGGAAAACCGTCACCCTGCAAAAACTGGCGGAGTCATTCTCAGAGATTGGCGTACCGGTATTTATGGCCGACGTAAAGGGCGATCTGACCGGCATCGCCAAAGAAGGCCTGGCGTCGGAGAAGCTGATGGCACGCCTGAACAACATCGGTGTCACCGACTGGGAACCGCACGCCAATCCGGTGGTGGTGTGGGATATCTTCGGTGAAAAAGGCCATCCGGTGCGCGCGACCGTCTCAGACCTTGGTCCGCTGCTGCTCGCGCGCCTGCTGAACCTTAACGAGGTGCAGTCCGGGGTGCTGAATATCATCTTCCGCATCGCCGACGACCAGGGCCTGTTGCTGCTGGACTTCAAAGACCTGCGCGCCATCACCCAGTACATCGGCGATAACGCGAAATCCTTCCAGAACCAGTACGGCAACATCAGCACTGCTTCCGTCGGAGCGATCCAGCGCGGGCTACTGACGCTTGAGCAACAGGGGGCCGAGCACTTCTTCGGCGAGCCGATGCTCGATATTAAAGACTGGATGCGCGTCGACAGTAACGGTAAAGGCATCATCAATATCCTCAGCGCTGAAAAGCTCTACCAAATGCCGAAGCTCTACGCCGCCAGCCTGCTGTGGATGCTCTCTGAACTGTATGAGCAACTGCCGGAAGCCGGTGATCTCGAAAAACCCAAGCTGGTGTTCTTCTTCGACGAAGCGCACCTGCTGTTTAACGATGCGCCGCAGGTGCTGCTGGATAAAATCGAGCAGGTTATCCGCCTGATCCGCTCCAAGGGCGTCGGCGTCTATTTTGTCTCGCAGAACCCGTCGGATATCCCCGATGCGGTGCTCGGCCAGTTAGGTAACCGCGTGCAGCACGCCCTGCGCGCCTTCACGCCGAAGGATCAGAAAGCGGTGAAAACCGCCGCCCAGACGATGCGCGCCAACCCGGCGTTCAGCACCGAACAGGCGATACAGGAGCTGGGTACCGGTGAAGCGCTGATCTCCTTCCTCGATGAAAAAGGCAGCCCGTCGGTGGTTGAGCGAGCCATGGTGATTGCGCCGTGTTCGCGCATGGGGCCAGTGACCGACGATGAGCGTAACGGGCTAATCAACAACTCGCCGCTGTACGGCAAGTATGAGGATGAAGTCGACCGCGAATCCGCGTTCGAAATGCTGCAAAAAGGTGTACAGAACAGCGCGGGACAGGCGGACGCGCCACCGGCGAAGGGCCAGCAGCAAAGTGCCGATGACGGCCTGCTGGGCGGCCTGAAGGATATCTTCTTTGGCACCACCGGGCCGCGCGGCGGCAAGCACGATGGGCTGGTGCAAACGGCAGCGAAAAGCGCCGTGCGCCAGGTGACGAACCAGATTGTGCGTGGGATGTTGGGTAGCCTGCTGGGCGGGCGGCGGCGTTAGTTCTTCATCGCCGGTTTGCCGGATGGCGGCGTAAACGCCTTATCCGGCCTACGCCCTTCTGTACCATCCGGCGGCCAGCTCGGGCTACAGCACCCAATACCATCAAATAACAGGCACAAAAAACCCGGCGTCGCTTTCGCTTGGCCGGGTTATCAGTGGCGTTACGCTTTTCGCATCATCAGCCAGAGGCTTATCAGGAAGAAGCTGGCGCTTGGCAGCAGCGCGCCGATAATCGGCGGGATGCCGTACACCAGCGTCAGCGGGCCGAAGATCTGGTCAAGCACATAGAATACGAAGCCAAAGCTGATGCCGGTCACCACCCGCACGCCCATCGGTACGCTGCGCAGCGGGCCGAAGATAAACGACAGCGCCATCAGCATCATCACCGCCACCGACAGCGGCTGGAAGACCTTGCTCCACATATTCAACTGGTAACGACCGGCATCCTGGCCGCTGGCATGCAGATACTTCACGTAGTTGTGCAGGCCGCTAATCGACAGCGCATCCGGGTCCAGCGCGACCACGCCGAGTTTGTCCGGCGTCAGGGTGGTTTTCCAGGTCCCGCTCACCGTCTGTGAGCCGGTGATCTGTTTCGGGTCGGTCAGGTTCGATTCATCCACCTGCGACAGCCGCCACACCTTCTGTTCGTTATCAAACTTCGCGCTGGCCGCATAGCGCACGGACTGTAAACGACGCTCGTTGTTAAAGCTGTAGATGCTCACGCCGCCCAGCTCATCGTTACCCTTTACCCGCTCAATATAGACGAAGTTGTGGCCATCTTTGGCCCACATGCCCTGCTGGGTGGAAAGCAGTGAGCCACCGTACATCTGCTGAGCACGATAGTTACGCGCCATCTGCTCGCCCTGCGGCGCCACCCACTCACCCATTGCCATGGTCAGCAGCACCAGCGGAATCGCGGTTTTCATTACCGACAGCGCCACCTGCATACGGGTAAAGCCCGACGCCTGCATCACCACCAGTTCACTGCGCTGGGCCAGCATGCCCAGGCCCAACAGCGCGCCAAGCAGCGCCGCCATCGGGAAGAAGATCTGCACGTCTTTCGGCACGCTGAGGAGGGTATAGATACCCGCGCCCAGCGCGTCATAGCTCCCCTGCCCGGCTTTCTTCAGCTGGTCGACAAACTTAATGATGCCGGACAGCGACACCAGCATGAACAGCGTCATCATGATGGTGGTGAAGATGGTTTTACCGATATAGCGGTCAAGTACACCAAATGGCTGCATTATACCGCTCCTTTATTGGTCAGGCGGGCGCGGAGACGGCGCATCGGTACGGTGTCCCACAGGTTGAGCGCGACGGCAACCGCGATGTACAACAGGTTCACCGTCCACATCCACACGGCGGGATCGAGCTTGCCTTTACCGGCATTCGACTTCAGCGAAGTCTGCAGCAGGAAGAACACCAGATACAACAGCATCGCCGGCAGCATCGACAGTACGCGCCCCTGGCGCGGGTTCACCACGCTCAGCGGTACCACCATCAGCGCCATAATAAACACCGTCAGTACCAGCGTAATGCGCCAGTGCAGCTCCGCACGAGCGCGATCGGTATCGGTGTTCCATAGCGTACGCATGTTCATCTGTTCGGTATCGGTCGGGTCAGCCGCTACCGCCTGATGGCCAACAATCGCCTGATAGTTTTTAAAATCAGTAATGCGGAAGTCGCGCAGCATCGCGGTCCCTTCGAAGCGCGTCCCCTGGTTAAGGGTGACGACCTGAGAGCCGTCCTTATGCTGAGAAAGCTGGCCGGAGTCGGCGACAACGACCGAAGGGCGCGCGCTACCTTTTGGCCGCAGCTGCGCCAGGAAGACGTCGTGGAACTTAGCACCATTCACGCCTTCAATAAATAACACCGCGTTGCCGTCGGTGGACTGCTGGAACTGGCCCTGCGCCAGCGCCGCCATGCCGGGGTTGGCCTTGGCCTCCGCCAGCACTTCATCCTGATGGCGAGAGGACCACGGCCCCAGCCACATCACGTTGACCGCCGCAACGATGCCGGTAAACAGCGCCAGCACCATCGCCGCTTTCACCAACACGGCTTTACTCAGGCCGCAGGCGTGCATCACCGTAATTTCACTTTCGGTATACAGTTTTCCCAGCGTCATCAATAGACCGAGGAACAGGCTCAGCGGTAAGATAAGCTGTGCCATTTCGGGTACGCCGAGCCCCAGCAAAGAGAGGACCAGGTTTGTCGGGATATCGCCATCAACCGCAGCGCCAAGGATCCTCACCAGTTTTTGACAAAAGAAGATCAAAAGCAGGATGAAGAGGATGGCAAGCTGGCTTTTTAGCGTCTCCCGCACCAGATATCGTATGATTATCACTATAAATACGCCCGTAAAAACCCGTCTTATTGCAGGAAAATAGCTTGTTTCATGGCTTAAACGTCATTTATTCTCTTGAGTCGTCGAAAACATCGCTAAGATTAAATGACTCAGCGGTTTCACGTTTCAGGACCTGTTCTGACGTGCCAACACCGTAATAACGTTAAGATTAACACGAAGTCACCGCAACAGCGGAAATGAGTTACGTAAGCTTGCAATTCTATCCGTAGCCACCGCCGTTGTCTTTAAGATTCAGGAGCGTAGTGCATGGAGTTCAGTGTAAAAAGTGGTAGCCCGGAGAAACAGCGGAGTGCCTGTATCGTCGTGGGCGTATTCGAACCACGTCGGCTCTCTCCCATCGCCGAACAGCTCGATAAAATCAGCGACGGCTACATCAGCGCGCTGCTGCGTCGCGGCGAACTGGAAGGCAAACCGGGGCAGACCTTATTGCTGCACCACGTACCTAACGTACTGTCAGAGCGCATCCTGCTGATCGGCTGCGGCAAAGAGCGCGAGCTTGACGAGCGTCAGTACAAACAGGTCATTCAGAAAACCATCAACACCCTGAATGATACCGGTTCCATGGAGGCCGTCTGCTTCCTGACCGAACTGCACGTTAAGGGTCGCAATAACTACTGGAAAGTACGCCAGGCGGTTGAAACAGCCAAAGAGACGCTGTACAGCTTTGACCAGCTTAAAACCAACAAAAGCGAGCCGCGTCGTCCGCTGCGTAAAATGGTCTTCAACGTACCAACCCGCCGTGAACTGACCAGCGGCGAGCGCGCCATTCAGCACGGACTGGCGATTGCTGCCGGTATTAAAGCCGCCAAAGATCTTGGCAACATGCCGCCAAACATCTGTAACGCGGCCTACCTGGCCTCTCAGGCGCGCCAGCTGGCAGATAGCTACAGTAAAAACGTCATCACCCGCGTGATCGGCGAACAGCAGATGAAAGAGCTGGGCATGCACTCCTACCTCGCGGTCGGCAACGGTTCACAAAACGAATCGCTGATGTCGGTCATCGAGTATAAAGGCGTCGAGTCCGAAGACGTTCGTCCGATTGTGCTGGTCGGCAAGGGTCTGACCTTCGACTCCGGCGGCATCTCTATTAAGCCGTCCGAAGGCATGGACGAAATGAAATACGACATGTGCGGCGCGGCGGCGGTGTACGGCGTGATGCGCATGGTTGCTGAACTTCAGTTGCCGATTAACGTCATCGGCGTACTGGCAGGCTGTGAGAACATGCCGGGTGGGCGCGCGTATCGCCCGGGCGATGTGCTGACCACCATGTCCGGCCAGACCGTTGAAGTGCTCAATACCGATGCCGAAGGCCGTCTGGTACTGTGCGACGTGTTAACCTACGTCGAACGCTTTGAGCCGGAGGCGGTGATTGACGTCGCGACCCTGACCGGTGCCTGCGTGATTGCGCTGGGCCATCACATCACCGGCCTGATGTCGAACCACAACCCGCTGGCGCATGAGCTGATCGGCGCGTCCGAGCAGTCTGGCGACCGCGCGTGGCGTCTGCCGCTGGGCGATGAGTATCAGGAGCAGCTGGAGTCTAACTTCGCGGATATGGCCAACATCGGCGGCCGTCCTGGCGGTGCGATCACCGCGGGCTGCTTCCTGGCGCGCTTTACCCGTAAGTACAACTGGGCGCACCTGGACATCGCCGGTACCGCATGGCGCTCCGGGAAAGCCAAAGGCGCTACCGGTCGTCCGGTGGCGCTGCTGTCGCAGTTCCTGCTCAATCGCGCTGGCTTTAACGGCGAAGAGTAATACGCTTCAAGCCTGCAACATGTAGGCCTGATAAGCGCAGCGCCATCAGGCACTGACGCACAATCGCCGGATGGCGGCGTTTACGCCTTATCCGGCCTACATACGGCAATAAATCGCAGGCCCGGTCCGCCGGGCGCTGCATTTAAATCCATCACAAGAAGCCCCATATATGAAGAATGCAACGTTCTATCTTCTGGACAACGACACCACCGTCGACGAGCTCAGCGCCGTCGAGCAACTGGTGTGTGAAATTGCCGCAGAACGTTGGCGCGCCGGCAAGCGCGTGCTGATCGCCTGCGAAGACGAGCAGCAGGCCATTCGCCTGGATGAAGCGCTGTGGAGCAGGCCGCCCGAGAGCTTTGTACCGCATAACCTGGCTGGCGAAGGCCCGCGCGGCGGTGCGCCGGTCGAGATTGCGTGGCCTGCCAAGCGCAACAGCAGCCCACGGGATATACTGATCAGTCTGCGGGTAAACTTTGCAGATTTTGCCACCGCTTTCACAGAAGTGGTAGACTTCGTCCCTTACGAAGAAACTCTGAAACAACTCGCCCGCGATCGCTACAAAGCCTACCGCGTGGCTGGTTTTAACCTGAATACGGCAACCTGGAAATAATGGAAAAGACATATAACCCACAAGATATCGAACAGCCGCTTTACGAGCACTGGGAAAAGCAGGGCTATTTCAAGCCTAACGGCGACGAAAGCAAAGAGTCCTTCTGCATCATGATCCCGCCGCCGAACGTCACCGGCAGTTTGCATATGGGTCATGCTTTCCAGCAAACCATCATGGATACCATGATTCGCTACCAGCGCATGCAGGGTAAAAACACCCTGTGGCAGGCTGGTACCGACCACGCGGGTATTGCTACCCAGATGGTGGTTGAGCGTAAGATTGCCGCTGAAGAAGGTAAAACCCGTCACGACTATGGTCGCGAAGCATTTATCGACAAAATCTGGCAGTGGAAAGCGGAATCCGGCGGCACCATTACCCGTCAGATGCGCCGTCTCGGCAACTCCGTTGACTGGGAGCGCGAGCGCTTCACCATGGACGAAGGTCTTTCCAATGCCGTGAAAGAAGTCTTCGTTCGCCTGTACAAAGAAGATCTGATTTACCGTGGCAAGCGCCTGGTAAACTGGGACCCGAAACTGCGCACCGCCATCTCTGACCTGGAAGTGGAAAACCGCGAGTCTAAAGGCTCGATGTGGCACATCCGCTATCCGCTGGCCGACGGCGCGAAAACCGCAGACGGTAAAGATTACCTGGTCGTGGCGACCACCCGTCCGGAAACCATTCTGGGCGACACCGGCGTGGCCGTGAACCCGGAAGATCCGCGCTATAAAGATCTGATCGGCAAATTCGTTATTCTGCCGCTGGTTGACCGCCGTATTCCGATCGTCGGCGACGAACATGCCGATATGGAAAAAGGCACCGGCTGCGTGAAGATCACCCCGGCGCACGACTTTAACGACTATGAAGTCGGTCGTCGTCACGCCCTGCCAATGATCAACATCCTGACCTTTGATGGCGACATCCGCGAAACCGCGGAAGTGTATGACACCAAAGGCGAAGAGTCTGACGTTTACTCCAACGCTATCCCGACTGAATTCCAGAAGCTGGAACGCTTTGCCGCGCGTAAAGCGATCGTCGCTGCCATCGATGCGATGGGCCTGCTGGAAGAGATCAAACCTCACGATCTGACCGTGCCTTACGGCGACCGTGGCGGCGTGGTTATCGAGCCAATGCTGACCGACCAGTGGTACGTCCGTGCTGACGTACTGGCGAAACCGGCGGTTGAAGCGGTTGAGAACGGCGACATTCAGTTCGTACCGAAGCAGTACGAAAACATGTACTTCTCCTGGATGCGCGATATTCAGGACTGGTGTATCTCCCGTCAGCTGTGGTGGGGTCACCGTATCCCGGCATGGTACGACGAAGCGGGCAACGTCTATGTTGGCCGTACCGAAGACGAAGTGCGTCAGGAAAACAACCTCGGCGCCGACGTTGCGCTGCGTCAGGACGAAGACGTTCTGGATACCTGGTTCTCCTCCGCGCTGTGGACCTTCTCTACCCTCGGCTGGCCGGAAAACACCGACGCGCTGCGTCAGTTCCACCCGACCAGCGTGATGGTTTCCGGCTTCGACATCATCTTCTTCTGGATTGCCCGCATGATCATGATGACCATGCACTTCATCAAAGATGAAAACGGCAAGCCGCAGGTTCCGTTTAAGACCGTCTACATGACCGGTCTGATTCGTGACGACGAAGGCCAGAAGATGTCCAAGTCCAAAGGTAACGTTATCGACCCGCTGGATATGGTCGACGGTATCTCACTGCCGGAGCTGCTGGAAAAACGCACCGGTAACATGATGCAGCCGCAGCTGGCTGAGAAGATTGCCAAACGTACCGAGAAGCAGTTCCCGAACGGCATCGAGCCGCACGGCACCGACGCCCTGCGTTTCACCCTGGCGGCGCTGGCCTCTACTGGCCGCGACATCAACTGGGATATGAAGCGTCTGGAAGGTTACCGTAACTTCTGTAACAAGCTGTGGAACGCCAGCCGCTTCGTGCTGATGAACACCGAAGATCAGGATTGCGGTTTCAACGGCGGCGAAATGACCCTGTCTCTGGCAGACCGCTGGATCCTCGCTGAATTCAACCAGACCATCAAAGCGTACCGCGAAGCGCTGGACAACTTCCGCTTCGATATCGCTGCGGGCATCCTGTACGAATTCACCTGGAACCAGTTCTGCGACTGGTATCTGGAGCTGACCAAGCCGGTAATGACCGGTGGTTCCGAGTCTGAACTGCGCGGCACCCGCAATACGCTGGTGACCGTGCTGGAAGGCCTGCTGCGCCTGGCGCACCCGATCATTCCATTCATTACCGAAACCATCTGGCAGCGCGTGAAAGTGATTTGTGGCAACACCGCAGATACCATCATGCTGCAGCCGTTCCCGGAATATAACGCGGCTCAGGTAGACGAAGCGGCGCTGGCCGATACCGAATGGCTGAAGCAGGCGATTGTTGCCGTACGTAACATCCGCGCGGAAATGAACATTGCCCCGGGCAAACCGCTGGAGCTGCTGCTGCGTGGTTGCAGCGCTGACGCAATGCGTCGCGTGAACGACAACAAGAGCTTCCTGCTGAACCTGGCGCGTCTGGAAAGCATCACCGTGCTACCTGCCGATGACAAAGGTCCGGTCTCCGTGACCAAAATCATCGACGGCGCCGAGCTGCTGATCCCGATGGCTGGCCTCATCAACAAAGAAGATGAGCTGGCGCGTCTGGCGAAAGAAGTGGCTAAAATCGAAGGTGAGATTGCCCGTATCGAAAGCAAACTGTCCAACGAAGGTTTCGTTGCCCGCGCACCGGAAGCGGTGATCGCCAAAGAGCGTGAGAAGCTGGACGGTTACGCCGAAGCCAAAGCGAAGCTGATTGAACAGCAGGCCGTTATCGCTGCGCTGTAAAAATCGTGCCCGTACGTTTGCCGGATGGCGCTTGCGCTTATCCGGCCTACGGGCAACGTCAACGTAGGTCGGATAAGCGTAGCGCATCCGACAAAACTGACGGCTCATAAATCCAATAAAGCCTCTGATGCACCCGCTCAGAGGCTTTTTCTTGAATTATCCTCGCTTGCACTCCCCCGCCCCGCAGTGTTATTAACTGCATATGTTTCACCTTTTTGCTATGAGTTCGCTATGAGTGTTATGACACCTGTCTCGGCAACGCTGCGCCGCATAACCGCCGACGACAACGCCGCCATTGCCCGCGTAATCCGCCAGGTCTCCGCCGAATACGGCCTGACCGCCGATAAAGGCTACACGGTGGCCGATCCGAATCTGGACGAGCTGTTTCAGGTTTACAGCCAGCCGGGCTCCGCCTACTGGGTCGTCGAGCAAAATGGGCAGGTGATGGGCGGCGGCGGCGTGGCGCCGTTAGGCTGTAGTGAACCGGACATTTGCGAACTGCAAAAAATGTACTTCCTGCCGAGCGTGCGCGGTCAGGGGCTGGCGAAAAAGCTGGCGCTGATGGCGCTCGATCACGCCCGCGAGCAGGGCTTTAAGCAATGCTACCTGGAAACCACGGCGTTTCTGACCGAAGCGATACGCCTGTACGAACGTCTGGGATTTGCGCACATCGACGAGCCGCTCGGCTGCACCGGGCATGTCGACTGCGAAGTGAGAATGTTAAAGCCCCTCTGATGTCGCAGGGGGCCATCGGGCTTACTGCATCTCGGCGGAGAGCGCCAGACGAATCACGCCGGCCGCGCGTGCCGTTGGCAGCTTCAGCACCTGCGTCCAGAGATCCTGCACCATTGCGCAACCCGCTTTCTCATTCCCCACGCCTTTACTCGGGTCGGCCATTATCTGAATATCCGGCCCATAGCGCTGTACCAGCTCCGGGGTGATAGTTTGCAGATCCTGGAGGGCGAGCTGCTTCTCCTCGGCGGTGACCGTGTGTTTTTCCGGGCCATAGGCAGCGCGCATCATGCTCATATCGCTCTCCATGCGTCGACTCATGATCGTTTGCGGAATGATCCGCACCGGGTTGATTCCCCCCTTCACCGCAGGGAAGAGGAAACGAAAACATTCGTCATCGCCCACTTTCGCCACCGCGGCAATCTGTTCGAGGTTAATCTTCATATATTCAATCACGTTGGCATCGGGCGCCTGCTGTAAACGCGCCATCTGTATTTGAAGGATCTGCGGCTGGATGGTATCGATAATTTGCTGTTCGCTTTTCCCTGCTTCTTTCATTTGCGCCGACTGGCTAAGGATCTTCGTCCACAGCGCGGGCTCTTGCTCCTTCAGCACCTGATAGACCGGCATCGACAGCATCGCTTTTTCGAATTTCTGCGTTTCCGTCAGGCCATAGTCCGGGCTTTCGCGCGGGATCAGGTAGTGCACATCAAACAGATTCCAGCCGATAATTGCGACGACAAAAATCACCGCACCGGAAACCTTGCCTACCCAGCCTTTTTTGCGGAAAACGCCAACGACAATAGCGATGACCGCACCGATGTAGCCCGCTAGCAATACATGTGCCCAGTTCATAAACCATCCTTATTTAAATCAAGCGTTATGGGGATTTCCTCCCCTTTATTACGTTTTGATTATTAAGGTAATGAAAGGTTTTTTCCAGCCACCCTTTTTCGTCCTCAGCGGCATCAAGGGGGACAAAAAAGGGCTAGACCGGCACACCGCTGTGGAAGCGAAACTCGTCATCCGGCGAGGAAATCAGCGCCGCTTCGACTTCACCAAAGAAGCGCACCCGTTCGCTAATATCACTATCTGAAATTTGCTGCGCCAGCGCTAAATAGTCCTGATAGTGCCGCGCTTCAGAGCGCAGAAGCGACAGATAAAACGCCTGTAAATCGGCTTCAAGGTACGGTGCCAGAGCGGCGAAACGCTCGCAGGAGCGGGCTTCGATATAGGCTCCACAAATCAGCTTATCGATAAGCGTCAACGGCTCGTGGGTACGAACCTCTTTGAGCATGCCTTTCGCGTAGCGGCTGGCGGTGATTTTGACGTAGGGAATGTTGCGATGCTGCATCGCCTCGCGCACCTGCCAGAAGTGGTGCAACTCCTCTTTGATCAGCAGCACCATGCTATCGATAAGCCTGCGGCCCCACGGATCGTCGGTTTGCGGCATCACGCTTTTGTTAATCTGCCGATTCAGCGCGGCAAAATCCGGCTCCTCACCCTCGCGAAACGCAAAGGCTTCATACGGCTTCAGCCAGTCAAGGAGCGCCTGAGCTCCCGCCTTGTCGGCGACATATTTACGCACCAGCAGCATTGCGGTTTGCGCCGCTTTCAGCTCGCAAACTAAGTGGTCGGTCAGCAGCAGGGGAAGATTGGCCGGGTCGCGGGCTTTATCGAGCCACGCCTGCGGCGTTTTGCAGTGCAGAAAGTTGAGAACGAGAGAGAGAATTTGCGGGTAATCCATCGGTTATCCTTGACCCTGCGGCAGCAGGCGCTGCCGCAGGTGAATGATGCTTAGTGACGCACACCATCGTCGTCTTCGTCGACCTCATCTTCGTCGTCGTCGTCGCCTTCTTCGCCGTTAGGATCTTCGTAGTAGGTACCCCAACCGTCATACTCAACCTCAAACTTCTCGGCCAGGGTCATCAGCTGTTCAACCTGCGCGTCGATAAGCTCGGCGTTCAGCGCACATTCGCTGAGAATGTCGCAGCAGATCACGGTGTCGCCTTCTTCCACTTCCAGCTCTTCCGGTTCAGTCACTTCATAGCCCAGCTTGAACGCTTCAACCGCCGCCTTTTCCAGCGTTTCAAAATCGTCGGCGGACAGGTGGTGTTCGATGGTGTACAGCGCGTCAGGATCGCTGCCGTCTTCCAGCAGTTCTTCAATAATCAGACGCGTCTCTTCACGCTGCTCTTCCAGGTGTTCCGGGTTTGCCATGGCTCGTTCCTCGTAATGTGGCTGATACTCTTATTGTCACATACCGTTGCCGTTGCCTCCACCTTTCCGAGAAAGATTTGTTATGGGGGTTGCAAATGAATATTCATACATATAAAGTGAATTTTAATTCAATAAGTGGCTTAAGCCAGGTGAGGGAATGATGTCTACTCTGTATAAAAAGAACTTCTTAAAATTACTCGATTTTACCCCTGCAGAAATCACCACCCTGCTGCAGCTCGCGGCAAAACTCAAAGCGGATAAAAAAAGCGGCACGGAGTCGCCGAACCTGACCGGTAAAAACATCGCGCTCATCTTCGAAAAAGACTCAACCCGTACACGATGCTCTTTCGAAGTTGCCGCTTACGATCAGGGCGCCCGCGCTACCTACCTCGGCTCCAGCGGCAGCCAGATTGGCCACAAAGAATCCATTAAAGACACCGCCCGCGTGCTGGGCCGCATGTATGACGGTATTCAATACCGCGGCTACGGCCAGGAGATTGTCGAAACGCTGGCAGAGTACTCCGGCGTACCGGTATGGAACGGCCTGACCGATGAGTTTCACCCGACCCAGCTGCTGGCGGACCTGCTGACCATGCAGGAACATTTGCCGGGCAAAGCGTTCAATGAAATGACGCTGGTTTATGCAGGCGACGCGCGCAATAACATGGGTAACTCGATGCTCGAAGCGGCGGCGCTGACCGGCCTGGATTTGCGTCTCGTTGCGCCGCAGGCCTGCTGGCCGGAAGAGAGCCTGGTCGCCGAATGCAAAGCGCTGGCGCAGAAAAACGGCGGCAACGTCACGCTGACGGAAGATATTGCCGCAGGCGTGAAAGGCGCTGACTTTATCTATACCGATGTGTGGGTATCGATGGGGGAAGCCAAAGAGAAATGGGCAGAGCGTATCGCCCTGCTGCGCGGCTATCAGGTCAACAGCGCGATGATGAAATTGACCGGTAACCCGCAGGTGAAATTCCTGCACTGCCTGCCTGCGTTCCATGACGACCAGACGACGCTTGGCAAAAAAATGGCGGCGGAGTACGGCATGCACGGCGGCATGGAAGTGACCGACGAGGTCTTTGAATCGCCGGCGAGCATCGTGTTTGACCAGGCGGAAAACCGGATGCACACCATTAAAGCGGTGATGGTCGCGACGCTGAGCAAGTAACAGCAGCCACAGGACGCCGGGTTTTCCCGGCGTCGGCATTCTCTGCGGGTGGTAGGCCGGATAAGGCGGAACGTCGCCATCCGGCTTGACCACCGCATCGTGCCTGATGGCGCTACGCTTATCAGGCCGACTTATCTTCACGCCACCAGCAGTTTCACCACCAGCTTACGCACCTTCGCCGGCGCGCCCACGGCACACAGCGGTTTGTGCACTTCTCCCGGGTAAAACACCACGAAATCACCTTCGCTCATGACCACCATTTTTTCCTGCACGCCTTCCGGCAGGAACGCAATGTCTTTGTCCGCTAACCAGTCGGTATCCGGTTTACCCGCAGGCTGGGTGCTGAACGCCATGCCTTCCTGGCCGCTCAGTACGACCTGAATATCCAGGTAACGGGCGTGGTACTCTGCACGGCGGTCGGCAAACGGCTCGGTCATGTTTTCAGACACCATATAGAACAGGCGGCTGCCGTCGATATCGTATTTCCCTTCCGGGGTTTCAGCGGTGACGTTCGCCTTAATGTGGGCAATTGCCTGACGCAGTTCTTCCGGCAGCCAGGGCTGCACATTATGGATATTGCCAATAATCATCGTTCACTCCGCAAATAAAACAATGTTTCAATTTTCAGTTGTTATACGTAAATTTGCGATACCATACCAGCACTTTTTATCCTGTTATTACCATCCTGCCGGTTTAGCGCACACTTTGCCCCCCCGTCGAAATATGAATCAATATGCACATTTTCAGCATAGTTAAGGTATGAGAATCGTTTTCGTTGATTAAAGTGTGAATTCACCGCTTGATCGCCTACTAAAGCTGCGTATAATGCCACCCGTTTTGCCGGGAGGAATTATGGTTCAGTGTGTACGACATCGCGTCTTACCGCGTCTGAAAACAGACGCTGGCCTGCCGTTTTTCCTTTCCGTTGCATCCGTATTCGTAAAGCCCCTTATTTAAGGGGCTTTTTTTTTGCGCCGTCGTCAGGAGATAACCATGGCTAATCCGCTGTATCAAAAACACATCATTTCCATAAACGATCTCAGCCGCGAAGACCTTGAACTGGTTTTGGCGACCGCCGCTAAACTGAAAGCGAACCCACAGCCGGAGTTACTCAAGCATAAGGTTATCGCCAGCTGCTTCTTCGAAGCCTCGACGCGTACCCGTCTCTCCTTCGAAACCTCAATGCACCGCCTGGGCGCCAGCGTGGTCGGCTTCTCCGACAGCGCCAATACCTCACTCGGCAAAAAGGGCGAAACGCTGGCCGACACCATTTCGGTGATCAGCACCTATGTTGATGCCATCGTCATGCGCCACCCTCAGGAAGGCGCAGCACGTCTGGCAACCGAGTTTTCCGGCGGTGTTCCGGTGCTCAACGCTGGCGATGGCGCGAACCAACACCCGACCCAGACGCTGCTGGATCTGTTTACCATTCAGGAAACCCAGGGCCGTCTTGAGAACCTCAACATCGCGATGGTCGGTGACCTGAAGTACGGCCGCACCGTGCACTCACTCACCCAGGCGCTGGCGAAATTTAACGGCAACCGTTTCTACTTCATTGCCCCGGATGCGCTGGCCATGCCGCAGTACATCCTCGATATGCTCGACGAGAAAGGCATCGCCTGGAGCCTGCACAGCGCGATTGAGGAAGTGATGGCTGAAGTGGACATTCTCTACATGACCCGCGTACAGAAAGAGCGCCTCGATCCGTCGGAGTACGCCAACGTGAAAGCGCAGTTCGTGCTGCGCGCCGCCGACCTGACCGGTGCGCGCGACAACATGAAGGTGCTGCACCCGCTACCACGCATTGATGAAATCACCACGGATGTCGATAAAACGCCGCACGCCTGGTACTTCCAGCAGGCCGGCAACGGCATCTTCGCCCGCCAGGCGTTACTGGCACTGGTACTGAATAGCGAACTGGCTCTGTAAGGGGAAATGACGATGACACACGACAATAAATTGCAGGTAGAAGCCATCAAACGTGGCACCGTAATCGACCATATCCCGGCGCAGGTCGGCTTTAAGCTGCTGACGCTGTTCAAACTGACCGAAACCGACCAGCGCATCACCATCGGCCTGAACCTGCCGTCCGGCGAAATGGGCCGTAAAGACCTGATCAAAATCGAAAATACCTTCCTGACCGACGAGCAGGTGAACCAGCTGTCGCTGTACGCGCCGCAGGCGACCGTTAACCGCATCGACAACTATGAAGTGGTCGGCAAATCACGTCCTAGCCTGCCGGCGCGTATTGATAGCGTGCTGGTATGCCCGAACAGCAACTGCATCAGCCATGCCGAACCGGTTTCATCCAGTTTTGCAGTGAAAAAACGTGCCGATGACGTTGCACTCAAATGCAAATACTGCGAAAAAGAGTTTTCTCATTATGTGGTGCTGGCCAACTAATTGCGGTTGGTATTGGTTTTACGCGTCCCTATAATGGCTACGACCTAATTACTGCAGTTCATCTGGAGATATCATGAGCAAAACTATTGCGACGGAAAATGCACCAGCCGCTATCGGCCCTTACGTTCAGGGCGTTGACCTGGGCAGCATGATCATCACTTCCGGTCAGATCCCGGTTGACCCAAAAACCGGTAGCGTGCCGGAAGACGTGTCCGCACAGGCACGTCAGTCGCTGGATAACGTGAAAGCTATCGTTGAAGCCGCAGGCCTGAAAGTAGGCGACATCGTGAAAACCACCGTATTCGTAAAAGATCTCAACGATTTCGCGACCGTTAACGCCACCTACGAAGCGTTCTTCACCGAGCACAACGCCACCTTCCCGGCACGTTCTTGCGTCGAAGTGGCGCGTCTGCCGAAAGACGTAAAGATTGAAATCGAAGCGATTGCCGTTCGTCGCTAGTTTCGATGCAGTATGAAGAAAGGCAGCCAGTGGCTGCCTTTTTTGTTTGGCTGTGGCGTTTTCAACATCCCCCCTGTAGGCCGGATAAGGCGAAGCCGCCATCCGGCAACCTGCGCCATTCTGCCTGATGGCGCTTCGCTTATCAGGCCTACAATCGAGGTTACTGCCAGCCGTAGCGGCGGGTGAAGAACCCTTTCACCATCTGCGTGAAGGTCATGTAGCCCACCAGAATCGCCACCAGCCACGGGAAGTAGCTCAGCGGTAATGCTTCTAATTGCAGATAGCCTGCCAGCGGCGAGAACGGCAGCGCGATGCCCACGGCCATCACCAGCAGCGTCATCGCAAACAGCGGCCACGCGGCGCGGCTCTGTACGAACGGAATGCGGCGGGTACGAATCATGTGCACAATCAGCGTCTGCGACAGCAGCCCTTCGATAAACCAACCGGACTGGAACAGCGTCTGCATTTCCGGGGTATTGGCCTTAAACACCCACCACATCAAACAGAAGGTCAGAATGTCAAAGATGGAGCTGATCGGCCCGAAGAACACCATAAAGCGGCCGAGATCCGCCGGATTCCAGCGCTGGGGTTTACGAATCTGTTCGTCATCCACGTTATCAAACGGCAGCGCCACCTGGGATACATCGTACAGCAGGTTCTGAATCAGTAAGTGTAACGGCAGCATCGGCAGGAACGGCAGGAAGGCGCTGGCCACCAGCACGCTGAAGACGTTACCGAAGTTAGAGCTGGCGGTCATCTTGATGTACTTGAGCATATTCGAGAAGGTACGACGGCCTTCGATCACGCCCTCTTCCAGCACCATCAGGCTCTTTTCCAGCAGGATGATATCGGCCGCTTCACGGGCGATGTCCACCGCGCCGTCCACGGAAATACCAATATCCGCCGCGCGCAGCGCAGGCGCATCGTTGATGCCATCGCCCATAAAGCCCACCACGTGCCCTTCGCGTTTCAGCAGGGTGACAATGCGCTCTTTATGCATCGGGGTCAGGCGAGCAAACAGCGTGGTGCGCTGGGCAAGCTTCGCGAGCTCGTCATCGCTCAGGTGTTCAATCTCGCTACCGACAATCACATCACCCGCATCCAGCCCCACTTCGTGGCACACTTTCGCCGCCACCAGTTCGCTGTCACCGGTGAGAATTTTCACGGTGATGCCGCTGGCCTTGAGCGCCTTGAGCGCCGGTGCGGTGGTCTCTTTCGGCGGATCGAGGAACGCGATGTAGCCCTCGAGGATCAGATCCGATTCATCAATGCGCTGATAGTCGCCTTCGCGAGCCGGGAGATATTTGCTCGCCACCGCGACCACGCGCAGCCCCTGACGGTTCAGGGTATCGGTCACGCGTTTGATGCGGCGTAGCATGGTCTCATCCAGCGGCACAATTTCGCCGTTGTGATACACCTGAGTACAGACGTTCAGGATCTCCTGCAGCGCCCCTTTGCAAATCAGCTTATGTACGTCCGGCTTTTCACTCACCACCACCGACATGCGGCGGCGTTCGAAATCAAACGGGATCTCATCCACTTTCTGCCAGGCGGTAGACAGCTCGCGGGCCGCCACTTCATCGACCCCTTCCAGCACCGCGGTATCCAGCAGGTTTTTCAGCCCGGTCTGATAGTGGCTGTTGAGCCACGCCGTTTGCAGCACACGTTCGCTCACCTTGCCGGAGATATCGGTGTGGTTCTCCAGCACGATTTTGTCCTGAGTCAGCGTACCGGTTTTATCGGTGCACAGAATATCCATTGCGCCAAAGTTCTGAATGGCGTCGAGGTGCTTGACGATCACTTTCTGTTTCGACAGCTTCACCGCGCCGCGCGCCAGCGTCGAGGTGACGATCATCGGCAGCATTTCCGGCGTCAGGCCAACGGCGACGGAAAGGGCAAACAGCGCCGCTTCCCACCAGTCGCCTTTGGTATAACCGTTGATCACCAACACAATTGGCGCCATCACCAGCATAAAGCGGATCAGCAGCATACTGACGCGGCTGATGCCCTTCTGGAAGGCGTTCGGCTCGCTCTCCTGCTCGCTCACGCGACCGGCCAGTTGCCCAAACCAGGTGTTGGCCCCGGTGGCAATCACCATCGCCTGCGCGGTGCCGCTCACCACGTTAGTGCCCATAAAGCACAGGGTGTCGCATTCCAGCGGGTTAGTTTGCTGCGGCTCTCGGGTACGCGCCACCTTCTCTACCGGCAGCGATTCACCGGTCAGCGAAGCCTGCGCGACGAACAGATCGCGCGCCTGAATCACACGCAGATCGGCGGGGATCATATCGCCAGCCGCCAGCTTAATGATGTCGCCCGGCACCAGCTGGTCGATGGGCAGTTCAACCCAGCTACTCTCGCCCTTTTCATTGATAACGCGCAGTACCGTCGCGGTGTTGCTGACCATCGCTTTCAGGGTATCGGCGGCTTTGGTTGAGCGCGCTTCCTGAACGAAATTGAGCAGCGTGGAAATGCCCACCATCAGCACAATCACGCCGGCAGCAAACAGATCTTCAGTCGCATAGGAAACGGCGGCCAGTACGGTCAGCAGGATGTTGAACGGGTTGCGATAGCACAGCCACAGATGCACCCACCACGGCTGCGGCTGCTGTGCCGGCAACTGGTTTTCACCGTGGGCAGCGCGCGCCTGCTCAACTTCGGCGGCATTCAGCCCTTCCGGATGACTATGAAACGCCTGCCACAGCTCGCGCTCGCTGAGCTGAGCCATTTTCAGGCAGTGCTCGCTAAGCGACGGTGGAATCGGCGTATTGGCGACGCTTTGCTGAGTGGGCATCGGATCGCGCTGGACTAAACGGCGCGGCAAATGGCGGCCAAGCTGTGCAAACAGCTGCCGGGTTAAATTTTTCAGCATACAAAATCCCCCTGCGACTACCGCTGGCAGACGCAGTCAGACCCACGGGTACAGTCAATCTGTACCGCACAGGCACTCAATTTTTATTGCAGGGACACGATTGTGGAATGTCACTGCCTCACGTCATCGGCAAGGCAGCGCAATACTGACTTACCGGTAGGTTACTCTCCAGCACGAGAGAGGTGTGGGATCGGGATCCATAAAGCCTCCGGTAAGGTTGATGAAATAAAACGCCGCGAATTATACGCAGAAAATCATAAGTTTTGTGACTATTTGAGCGATATAATAACGGCAAGTCATTCAACAACACGTCAACCATCTGGTCTGACGGTAAAAATATTCACGCGGGGCAACGCTATGCAAGATCGGCTGACTATCAAAGATATCGCTCGCCTGAGTGGTGTTGGCAAATCAACCGTGTCCCGCGTGCTGAACAACGAAAGCGGCGTCAGCGAACGCACCCGCGAGCGCGTTGAAGCGGTAATGATGCAACACGGTTTCTCCCCTTCCCGCTCCGCGCGCGCCATGCGCGGGCAAAGCGATAAAGTGGTCGCCATCATCGTTACGCGTCTGGATTCGCTCTCTGAAAATCTGGCGGTGCAAACCATGCTGCCCGCATTCTACGAGCAGGGCTACGACCCGATCATGATGGAAAGCCAGTTCTCGCCAGAGAAAGTGGCGGAGCATCTGGCGATGCTGAAGCGCCGCAATATCGACGGCGTCATTCTGTTTGGTTTTACCGGCGTCAATGAAGAGACGCTGGCCAACTGGCAGCCCTCTCTGGTACTCATTGCCCGCGACGCCAGCGGCTTCTCTTCCGTCTGCTATGACGATAACGGTGCCATCACGCAGTTGATGCAGCGACTGTATAAACAGGGGCATCGTCATATCAGCTTCCTCGGCGTGCCGACCAGCGACGTCACCACTGGCCAGCGCCGTTACGATGCCTATCAGGACTTCTGCCAGCGTCATCAGCTGACGCCGGTCGCCGCGCTGCCCGGCCTGGCGATGAAACAGGGCTACGACTTCGCCCGCCAGGTACTCACCCCAGAGACCACCGCACTCATTTGCGCTACCGATACGCTGGCCCTGGGCGCCAGCAAGTACCTGCAAGAGCAGCGCATCAATAGCGTGCAGCTGGCGAGCGTTGGTAATACTCCGCTCACCAAGTTCCTGCACCCGGAAATTATTACCGTCGATCCCGGCTACGCCGAGGCTGGACGCCGCGCCGCAGAGCAGCTGGTTACCCTGATCGGCGGGCGCAGCGAGCCGAAACAGATAGTGATCCCCGCCGTTCTCGCCTAAGCGTAATGTCAGCTTTAGTGTGATCGTTGCAACGTTTCGGGAACGTTCCCATTCTCCATAAACGATAAACCCGCTACGCTTATATTCAGCGTATTACTCACGATTCATATCCTGAGCCCGTCGGATCGCCAGCGTAACGGCAGTCTGCATTGACGGCTATCGGGGAGATCTTATCTCTGTTTGAAGGCCCTATCATGAGCAAAAAAATAGACCAAAAGAACATCGATAAACTTATCGAACTGGTCGGCGGACGCGACAATATCGCGACCGTCAGCCACTGCATCACGCGCCTGCGCTTTGTGCTGAACGATCCGGCCAAAGCCTCCCCGAAAGCCATTGAAGAATTGCCGATGGTAAAGGGCTGCTTTACCAACGCAGGGCAGTTCCAGGTCGTTATCGGCACCGAAGTAGGCGACTACTATCAGGCTTTACTGGCGACCACCGGGCAAAAAGAGGCGGATAAAGAACAGGCCAAGCTGGCAGCACGCCAGAATATGAAATGGCACGAGCAGTTAATTTCCCACTTTGCGGAAATCTTCTTCCCGCTGCTGCCGGCGCTGATCAGCGGGGGTCTGATCTTAGGCTTCCGCAACGTCATCGGCGACCTGCCGATGAGCAACGGCCAGACGCTGGCGCAGATGCATCCGTCGCTGCAAACCATTTATGACTTCTTATGGCTGATTGGCGAAGCCATCTTCTTCTACCTGCCGGTAGGCATCTGCTGGTCGGCGGTGAAGAAAATGGGCGGTACGCCGATTCTCGGCATCGTGCTGGGCGTCACCCTGGTGTCACCGCAGCTGATGAACGCCTACATGCTAGGCCAGCAGGTACCGGAAGTGTGGAACTTCGGCCTGTTTACCATTGCCAAAGTCGGCTACCAGGCTCAGGTCATCCCGGCGCTGCTGGCAGGCCTGACGCTCGGCTTTATTGAGACGCGCCTGAAACGCATCGTGCCTGACTACCTGTACCTGGTGATCGTGCCGGTGTGTTCCATCATTCTCGCCGTATTCCTTGCTCACGCCATCATCGGCCCGTTCGGCCGCTGGATTGGCGACGGCGTGGCCTTTGCCGTTCGTCACCTGATGACCGGCAGCTTCGCGCCAATTGGCGCCGCGCTGTTTGGCTTCCTGTATGCGCCGCTGGTGATTACCGGCGTGCACCAGACTACGCTGGCGATTGATATGCAGATGATCCAGAGCATGGGCGGCACCCCGGTATGGCCGATGATTGCCCTGTCTAACATCGCACAGGCTTCTGCGGTTGTCGGCATCATCATTTGCAGCCGTAAGGCGAATGAACGTGAGATCTCCGTCCCGGCGGCCATTTCCGCCTACCTTGGCGTCACCGAACCGGCGATGTACGGGATCAACCTGAAGTATCGCTTCCCGATGCTCTGCGCCATGATTGGCTCCGGCATCGCCGGCCTGCTGTGCGGCCTGTATGGCGTGATGGCGAACGGTATCGGCGTCGGCGGCCTGCCGGGCATTCTGTCCATTAAACCGGCCTTCTGGGGCATCTACAGCCTTGCGATGATTATCGCCGTCGTGGTGCCCATCCTTCTGACCATGGCGGTGTACAAGCGCAAGCTGCGTCAGGGCACGCTGCCGGTCGTGTAAATCTCAACTCTGTTCGGGGCGCAATTGCGCCCCTTCGCCTTCTTAAAGGACAATCCCATGAATACACTTCCCCACTGGTGGCAAAACGGCGTTATCTACCAGATTTACCCGAAGAGCTTTCAGGACACCACCGGCCGCGGCACGGGAGATCTGCGCGGTGTGACGTCTCGTCTCGACTACCTGCAAAAACTCGGCATCGACGCCATCTGGCTGACCCCGTTCTACGTCTCACCGCAGGTCGACAACGGTTATGACGTCGCCAACTATACGGCGATCGATCCGTCTTACGGTACGCTCGACGACTTCGATCAACTGGTTGCCGAGGCGCACCAGCGCGGTATCCGCATCGTGCTCGACATGGTGTTGAATCACACCTCAACGCATCACGCATGGTTCAAAGAATCGCGTAAAAAAGAGAGCCCTTACCGCTCGTTTTACATCTGGCGCGACGGTACGCCGGACGCGCCGCCGAACAACTGGCGTTCCAAGTTTGGCGGTAACGCCTGGCAGTGGGACGCCGAGAGCGGCCAGTACTATCTGCACCTGTTCGCCACCGAGCAGGCGGACCTCAACTGGGAAAACGACGCGGTGCGCGCCGAGCTGAAAAAGGTCTGCGAGTTCTGGGCCGATCGCGGCGTCGACGGCCTGCGTCTCGACGTCGTCAACCTGATCTCCAAGGATCAATCCTTCCCGGACGACCATCAGGGTGACGGCCGCCGCTTCTATACCGATGGCCCACGCGCCCATGAATTCCTCCAGGAGTTCAGCCGCGACGTCTTTACCCCGCGCCAGCTGATGACCGTCGGCGAGATGTCCTCAACCTCTCTGGAAAATTGTCAGCAGTACGCCTCGCTCGACGGTAAAGAGCTGTCGATGACGTTCAATTTCCACCACCTCAAGGTCGACTACCCGGGCGGCGAGAAGTGGACGCTGGCGCGCCCGGACTACGTCGCGCTGAAAACCCTGTTCAGCCACTGGCAGCAGGGAATGCACAACCGGGCGTGGAACGCGCTGTTCTGGTGTAACCACGACCAGCCGCGCATCGTCTCGCGCTTTGGCGATGAAGGCGAGCACCGCGTCACCGCCGCCAAAATGCTCGCTATGGTGCTACACGGCATGCAGGGCACGCCGTATATCTATCAGGGCGAAGAGATTGGCATGACCAACCCGCATTTCGCTACGATTGAGCAGTATCGCGACGTAGAAAGCCACAATATGTACGCCGAGCGGCTGGCAGAGGGGCAACGCGCCGATGAGCTGCTGGCGATCCTGGCCAGCAAATCACGCGACAACAGCCGCACGCCGATGCAGTGGGATGCCAGCACCAACGCCGGCTTTACCCGCGGCGAACCGTGGATTGGCGTCTGCGATAATTACGCCGACATCAACGTTGAGCGCGCGCTGGCCGATCCGCATTCGGTGTTCTATGCCTACCAGCAGCTGATTGCGCTGCGCAAGTCGCAGCCGGTGCTGACCTGGGGTGACTATCAGGATCTGCTGCCAGAACATCCTTCTCTGTGGTGCTACCGCCGTCAGTGGCAAGGGCAAACGCTGCTGGTGCTTGCCAACCTCAGCGGTGAGCACCAGACGTGGCAGCCAACGGAAGACCTTGCCGATGCGCGCGTGCTGATGAGCAACTACGACGATGCCGCAGCCTCCCCTACCGCCATCACCCTGCGTCCGTTTGAAGCTATCTGGTGGCTTCAGGGCTAAGCATCCTGCCCGGTAGCGCTGTGCTGCCGGGCCTGCCTGCATCTCGCTGTTTCCACGCCCTTTTCTGGACATTTATTGCGCAATAAAATTTACATAATCCATAACGCCTGCCATATGTACTCTCGCATTTTTACTTTGTCCTGAATCAATAAAAGCGCAAACAAGTTTGATGCAAATCACTACATATAGAACTTAAAATGCACCCCGGCCCAACATATGGTGTTTATCGACTATTATTGCCACAATGAGAATTACCAAAAAATAGCCGGTATGTGGATAACCTGGGCCGCGAGTGGGGGAAAGTATTGGTTAATAGCACCATTACGCCATTCACCGTTTTCCCACTTCTGTGGATAACCTGTTCTTATAAATAATGGAGTGATCATGACACCGCATGTGATGAAACGAGATGGCTGTAAAGTGCCGTTCAAATCAGAGCGCATCAAAGAAGCAATTCTGCGTGCAGCTAAAGCAGCGGGAGTCGATGACGCAGATTATTGCGCCACCGTCGCAGCAATCGTAAGCCAACAAATGCAGGGCCAGGCGCAGGTTGATATCAACGAAATCCAGACCGCCGTTGAGAACCAGCTGATGTCCGGGCCGTACAAACAGCTGGCTCGTTCCTATATCGAATACCGCCACGACCGCGATAGCCAGCGCGAGAAGCGCGGCCGCCTGAACCAGGAAATTCGTGGTCTGGTCGAGCAGACCAACTCGGCGCTGCTCAACGAAAACGCCAACAAAGACAGTAAAGTCATCCCGACCCAGCGCGATCTGCTGGCCGGTATCGTCGCCAAGCACTACGCCCGCCAGCACCTGCTGCCGCATGACGTGGTGATGGCGCACGAGCGCGGCGTGATTCACTATCACGACCTCGACTACTCGCCGTTCTTCCCGATGTTCAACTGCATGTTGATCGATCTGAAAGGCATGCTGACGCTGGGCTTCAAAATGGGTAACGCGGAAATCGAGCCGCCGAAATCCATCTCGACCGCTACGGCGGTTACCGCACAAATCATCGCGCAGGTTGCCAGCCACATTTACGGCGGTACCACCATTAACCGTATTGATGAAGTGCTGGCGCCGTTCGTGACCGAAAGCTTCAACAAACACCGCAAAATTGCCGACGAATGGCAGATTCCAAACGCCGAAGAGTATGCGCGTACCCGCACCGAGAAAGAGTGCTACGACGCCTTCCAGTCACTGGAGTATGAAGTTAACACGCTGCATACCGCCAACGGCCAGACGCCGTTCGTGACTTTCGGTTTCGGCCTCGGCACCAGTTGGGAATCGCGCCTGATTCAGCAGTCCATTCTGCGTAACCGCATCGCGGGCCTCGGCAAAAATCGCAAAACTGCGGTGTTCCCGAAGCTGGTCTTCGCGATCCGCGACGGCCTGAACCACAAGCCTGGCGATGCCAACTACGACATTAAACAGCTGGCGCTGGAGTGCGCAAGCAAGCGCATGTACCCGGATATTCTCAACTACGATCAGGTGGTTAAAGTCACCGGTTCGTTTAAAACCCCGATGGGCTGCCGCAGCTTCCTCGGCGTGTGGGAAAACGAGAACGGCGAACAGGTACACGACGGGCGTAACAACCTGGGCGTGATCAGCCTGAACCTACCGCGCATCGCGCTGGAAGCCAAAGGTGACGAAGCGGCATTCTGGGCGCTGCTGGACGAGCGCCTGGTGCTGGCGCGTAAAGCGCTGATGACCCGCATTGCGCGTCTGGAAGGGGTGAAAGCCCGCGTGGCGCCAATCCTGTACATGGAAGGGGCGTGCGGCGTGCGCCTGAAAGCCGACGACGACGTATCCGAAATCTTCAAAAACGGCCGCGCATCTATTTCGCTGGGTTATATCGGCATCCACGAAACCATCAACGCGCTGTTCGGCAATCAGCATATGTACGACAGCGAAATGCTGCGTGAGAAAGGCGTGGCGATTGTTCAGCGTCTGCGCGATGCAGTTGACCAGTGGAAAGACGAAACCGGCTACGGCTTCAGCCTGTACAGCACGCCGAGCGAAAACCTCTGCGACCGCTTCTGCCGTCTCGACACCGCAGAATTTGGCGTGGTGGAAGGCGTGACGGATAAAGGCTACTACACCAACAGCTTCCACCTCGACGTGGAGAAAAAGGTTAACCCGTACGACAAGATCGACTTCGAAGCACCGTACCCACCGCTGGCCAACGGCGGCTTCATTTGCTACGGCGAGTACCCGAACATCCAACACAACCTGAAGGCGCTGGAAGACGTGTGGGATTACAGCTATCAGCACGTGCCGTACTACGGCACCAACACGCCGATCGACGAATGCTACGAGTGCGGCTTTACCGGTGAGTTCGAGTGCACCAGCAAAGGCTTCACCTGCCCGAAATGCGGTAACCACGACGCAGCCCGCGTCTCCGTTACCCGCCGCGTGTGCGGTTACCTCGGCAGCCCGGACGCGCGTCCGTTCAACGCCGGTAAGCAGGAAGAAGTTAAGCGCCGCGTTAAGCACCTGGGTAACGGGCAGCTCGGTTAAGGCCGAGCGGTTATCCCCTCACCCTAACCCTCTCCCCACAGGGGAGAGGGGACCGTTTTACCGCTCGCTGTACGGCCGTATGCTGGCCGAAAATCTGGAACGCGAAAATGAACTTCCATCAATATTACCCGGTTGATATCGTCAACGGCCCCGGCACGCGCTGCACGCTGTTTGTTTCCGGCTGCGTGCACGAATGCCCCGGCTGCTACAACAAGAGCACCTGGCGGGTGAACTCCGGCCAGCCGTTTACGACCGAAATGGCCGACCGCATTATCGCCGACCTCAACGACACCCGCGTCAAGCGTCAGGGGATTTCGCTCTCCGGCGGCGACCCGCTGCATCCGCAGAACGTGCCGGAAATTCTCCAGCTGGTTCAGCGCATCCGCGCCGAATGCCCCGGCAAAGATATCTGGGTCTGGACCGGCTATAAGATTGACGAACTCGATGCCGCACAGAGGGAGGTCGTCGACCTTATCAACGTGCTGGTTGACGGTAAGTTTGTGCAGGATTTAAAAGACCCGTCGCTGATCTGGCGCGGCAGCAGTAATCAGGTGGTGCACCACCTGCGCTAATCGCTTTCGTCAGCCGTTTAAAACCGGCTGACGCACTCCATCGCCACCGTTTTAAACTCATCAAAACTGCGGGTGGCCGACAGCCGGGCCATGGCGCGCTCGCGCAGGAAGGTGACGAAAATATCGTAAATCGCCATCGCCTCTTCATACTCGCTTTTACTGATCGCCAGCAGGAAAATGATGTGGGCGGTTTCATCGCCCCAGGCAATACCGTCAGGCGCAATGACGGTGTAGACCACGGTCTTTTTCGCGAGCAGACCCAGCGCGTGCGGTAACGCAATGCCGTCGCCAAGCATCGTGCTGACTATCGCTTCACGCTCCACCACCGAGTCATAAAACTCCGCATCAACAAATCCTTCCTGCTGCAGCTGCTGACACAGCTCGGCAAACAGGCTTTGCTGGTCGAGCGGCCCGTCGATGACCCGGAAATGCGCAGCGTCAAAGTACTTATTCAGCATAAACGGACGCGTCCGATCCACCAGCACCAGCTTGCCAATTTGTTCCAGCTGATAGTCGGTTGGGAACGGGGCAATCGTCACAATCGGTTTGTCTTTTTCACTGATACGCACCGTCGAGATGACAAAGTCTTCGGCGATGGTCTCCCGCTGTTCGTAATCACGCTGGGAGAGCGTGGCAGCGATTTCCACCTGCGGGTATTTGCGCTGCAAAATAGCCTCGATCATACGCGCCATCGCATTACCCGCATCACAAACCAGCAGCACCTTTGGCTGGCGCTGATAGCCAATGTTGTAATGGCGCTCAAGCCCTACGCCGATGTGCAGCACCAGAAAACCGATTTCGTTTTCGCTGATGGTATACGGCGTATATTTTCCCCAGCTCGATACCGCCGCCAGCGTCATATCCCACGCCATCGGGTAGTGCTGCTTAATATTATCGAGCAGCGGATTGGGGATCATTATCTGATAGCGCACGCGGGTGATCATCGTCTTGATATGGGTGAGCAGGTCAGCGTGCAGTTGGGCATCGTCCAGCAGGTTGTAGTTATACTGCTGGTTAATGTAGCGCAGGATGTAATTCACCAGCGCTTCGTCGTCGTCCGCGCTGATGGTTTCCGGGTCGACGTCCTGCACCTGGCGAGCGGCAAGATGCACGCAGAGCCAGGCTTCTTCCGCCGACGAAAAGGGCTTTCCCGCCAGCTGCTGCAGGGCGAGGGCAACCTCATGGGCAGCATCGCGCACGTTCTGCGCGACCTCTTCCGCGCTGAAATCCGCCAACGGAAAACCTTCACTCACCCGACGTACCGCCACGGCGCCGTACAGACAGATAAAGCGCTCGCCTTCATCGGTTACGCGAACATGATGGCGAGGTAATACCTCCTGCAGCACGCCTTCCAGCAGCGTGGGAACGCTCGCATCAAATACGCCTTCGTGAACCACCGGGTTTAACGCCCCTTGCTGGCTCAGCTCCCACAGTAAATCGGTCAGGCAGGCACGAATCGACACTTCGCTACCGAACAGCTTCATCCCATGGCGCGGGCGCGTCTCCAGCGTAAGCTGATAACGCGCGAGGCGCTCACGAACGTCGACCATGTCATTTTGTAGCGTTGCCCGGCTGACGAACCACTCATCGGCCAGGTCTTCCAGCTTAATGGAAAACGCTGAGGTCAAAAAGCGTACCAGCAGAAAATGCACGCGATCCTGGACGGTGCGGGGTATATGCAGCTGCGGCTTAGGCGCCGATGCTTCCAGCGCCTGATAGCGCGAAGGGTCGTCAATTTTCAGCTGATAACCGCTGCCGCGCGCGAGAACGAACTGTGCGCCGTACTGATGCAAAAGCGCGTTGAGCGCCGTAATATCGGCGCGCACGGTGCGGGTTGAAACCGACAGCCGCTGCGCCAGTTCGTCCTGGGGCAGCGTTTCGTTTTGCAGCAGAGTGAAGAGTTGCGCTAAACGTTGATTGGGAAATCGCATGTCGGTTCCTTGATGTTATGGCTTAAGGTTGAGCAGAAATCACCATCTGCGATGGGCTGCCTACCGGGGTATAGTCCGGTAAAAACGTCAGCCGGCCGTCCTTCGGCGCGACGCTAAAACGGGTAATATTATCACTACGCTGATTCATGACGTATAGCCAATGTCCTTGTTTATCAAGCGTTAGCGTTCGCGGATAGTCCCCGCGCGTCCAGATATCCTCTTGATGCGTCAGGCTGCCATCGGCCATCACGCTAAAGTGAGCGATGCTGTTATGCAGACGGTTAGCCACGTAGAGCTGCTTACCGTCCGGGCTCAGCACCAGGCCCGCAGCAAAGCTGGTGCCTTTGTACGCTTTCGGCAATGCCGAGATCGTTTTACCTTCACGCAGCACCCCGCTTTGTTTATCAAGGTGATAGAAAGTCAGCGTGGAAGCCTCTTCGTTAATCAACCAGAGTCCATCACCCGCAGGCGTAAAGACGAAGTGCCGTGGACCGGCCCCGGCGGAAGAGGCGGCGATAAACGGCGGATCGTTCGGCGTGAGCTTGCCGCTGGCGCTGTCCATGCGGTATTGGTAGAGACGATCCAACCCCAGATCGGTGGAGTAAACAAACCGCCCGCTCGGATCGGCGGCCACCATATGCGCATGCGGGCCGTTATGATCGCTGATAGCAAAGCTACCTTCGACGGCCGCCGCTGGGCGCGCAGCCCCCGCAGGACCTTGATCCTGATGCACATCCACCGCCTCGCCAAGGCTACCGTCCTCTTTCACCGGCAGGACGGCAATCGAGCCGCTGACATAGTTTGCCACCAGAAGATGACGGCCATTTGGCGTAAGCGAAAGATAAACCGGGCCCGCGCCGCCGGAAGCCACCTGATTCAGGCTGCTTAGCTCGCCGTTCGCAGCAATGCGCCACGCCTGCACCACGCCTTTTTCCACCTCGCTGGCGGCGTAAAGCGTTTTGCCATCCTGGCTGACGGTCAGCTGCGCAACGTTCGGTAGCGAACTGACGAGCGCTTTATCGCGCAGCTCGCCGGTTTTTCCATCGACGGTAAATCGATACAGACCTTCGCCGTTAGGGTTGTAGGTGCCCACCCAAGCGTACTGGGTCTGCGCGGCGGTGCTGGCGGCAAGCAGAGAGAGTGAAGCAACAAGCAGGTGACGAGCGGTTGGCATGGTGACTCCTTGATGGTTCGGTGGGGGTTTTCCCCCTCACCCTAACCCTCTCCCCTGAGGGGCGAGGGGACCGTTCGGTGCGTTTACGCACGAGAGGCGCAAAAGGCACGGTAGTTTTTCTCCCTCTCCCCTATAGGGAGAGGGCCGGGGTGAGGGGGTTAATCGCACTACTTAACAAGCTGTTTCGTCATATCCAGCAGCTGACGCACATCCGCCGGGCGGGTATTGCCGCTCGCCTTATCAATAATCGAACTATAGATATGGGGGATAATTTTGCTTACCCCAGCATCCAGCGCAATTTTCAGGATTTCACCGTAGTTTTCCAGATCGATCCCGCCGGTAGGTTCCAGCCAGAAGTCATGCCGCGCGCAGGCTTCGGCCACGGCAATAAATTCGTCGCGGTGTTTCAGGCCGCCCATCGGGAAGTATTTGATTGAGCTGCCGCCCATATCCTTCAGCAGGGCAATGGCGGTTTCCAGCGGCACAATGCCGTCCGGCGCGTTGCTGGAGAGCGGGCCGGTGGAGATTTTAACCATGCCGACAGTACCGGTTGGCGACACCAGGCCGTTGACCACGGTCTCGCTCTGTCCCAGCAGCGCGCGACTGGTTGCCACGCCGGTGAAGACCTGGTTAACGTGCTGCGGCTGCACCTGACGGGAAATTTCGCTGACCATCGCCGACTGGTTCGGGTCGCCTGCGCCCAGACCTACAGACAGCGCGTTATCAATCCGTTTTGCGTATTCACGCATATCGGCCACCGCGCTGGCGATGTCCGGATAGTTTTTGGAGAGCACGCCCACCAGCACATGACCTTCCGCCGCTTCATAAATCTCGCTAGCGTTCTGTTTGCTGCCCGCCAGAACGTTCAGGCAGACGCGGTCACGGTAAAAGTTTGGGGTCAGTTTCATGCGTTATTCTCCTTGTTCAACACTTCGGCAATACGGCGAGCCACAATCTCCAGCTGCTGGGCATCCACGCTGCGAACATCGGCTTCAATAATGCCTTCATTCGCCTTGTAGCCGCGGAAATAGATAGCGTATTCACCCTGCTTCAGCGCGTTGACCAACGCGCCGGTATTCACGCCGGTCGTCGCCTCATCAAATTTAATTTCTGCGCGCGCGATATCTCGCCCGGCGCTGTCCCAGACGACGCGCGCGGTCACGCCGTTAAGCGTGTTGAGCTGCGCGATAAACGGCGTCATCTTCGCCACCATTTCAGCACCGCTCTCTTTGGTCGCCGTCAGGTAATGTTCAATGGCGCAGGTCAGGCCCAGAATGCCCTCTTTGCCCACCTTCATGGCGCGGCCGATGCCCATCGACTGACGTTTTACCCACTCGACGTACTGGGTTTTGCCAATCACCAGCCCGCTGGTCGGCCCTTCAATCGCCTTCGCACCGCTGTAGATAACCAGGTCAGCGCCCGCCTGGTAGTAGGCGTGCAGATCCTCTTCCGCCGCCGCATCCACAATCAGCGGCACATTATGGCTGCGCGCGACCGCCGCGGCCTGCGCGACGTTAAGCATGCTTTTCTGCACGCAGTGGTGAGATTTGATGTACAGAATAGCCGCGGTACGCGGGGTGATGGCTGCCGCCAGTTGGTCGGCAGAACACTCATTGGCATAGCCCGCTTCGACCAGCTTGCCGCCGCCCAGCGCCACCATCGTTCCCACCGGCGCGCCGAAGTTCACGTTATGCCCCTTCGGCAGCACAATTTCGTTGTTCTCAATCGGCGTCACGTGCAAATTTTCCAGCAGCCAATCGCTGTCTTTTACCAGCACCGCCGCCACGGATTGTGCGATACCGGCGGACGCACAAGACACCACCGTCGCCCCTTCTACACCCAGCAGCTTCGCGATATAAGCACCGGTTTTATTGACCAGATCTTTCATCTCAAAGTACTGGTTCATCCCGGCCATCGCCGCTTCAACCACTTCCGGGCGCGGGGTAGACACCCCGAGCGCCGTCATACGGCCTGAAGTATTAATCACTTGTTTTAAATCGTATTTCTCAAAAATCGAAGGCATTTTCCGCGCTCCCTTGTTCGGTCAAATAGCCCTTGCCCGCGCGAATCGCGGCAAGCGGCAGCAGAATCTTGTTAGCCTGTAGGCTCTCTTTTTCGGCATCCACCAGCACCGTGGGCGTCTGCGCGAGGGTAAACAGCGTGAGGTCCGCATCATAGCCAACCACCAGCCGCCCTTTGTGCGTCAGGCGAAGGCCGTCGGCGGCGTGAGTGGTCACACAGTCAATCACCTGCGGTAGCGACATACCGATAGCGAGGAATTTTGACATCACCAGCGCCAGCGAGCGCACCGGGCCGTCGATGCGGTTACGGCAGTAGATATCAGAGCTGATGGTGTGCGGCAAAATACCCATCGCAATCGCCCGGCGGGCCACTTCAAAGCTGAAGCTGGCGGTGCCGTGACCGACGTCCAGACGCACGCCGCGTTTCAGCGCCCGGACGATAGAACTGCGCAGTTCACCTTCCGGCGTCAGAATGCGGTTAGGTTTGCCGTTGTAGCAGTGGGTAATGATGTCGCCCGAACTCAGCAGTTCGGCAATCTCGTCGAGGTTTGGCGGGTTGTTGCCAATATGCACCATCAGCGGCAGGTCGCCGTTTTCTTTCTGAATCGCTTTACCCCGCTCCAGCGGCGTAATACCGTTTTCGCCGACCACGCTGCTGCTCATGCGCGCTTTCAAACCCACGATAAAGTCCGGGTGGCGCGCTACCGCTTGCTTCACCGCTTCGGCATCGATATTGGCCATATTGGCCAGTTCGTTCTGGGCAATCAGCCCGACGCGGGAAATATTGAGCAGCGCATAAACATCGGTCGCCGCTTTGCGGGTCAGCTGATAAAAGTCATCAACGTCGTCGGCGCCGGTGCTGCCCGCATCGATCACCGTGGTGACCCCGGTGGCGATACCCACGCTGTCCGGCTCGTCGTGATAAATCGGGGAATTCGGATAACAGTGGACGTGGGAGTCAATCCAGCCGGCGCTGACGTAATATTTGCCGTCCAGCACCACGGTTTTACGGGCAGGCGCGCTAATCTCGCCCAGCGCCGCGATTTTCCCGTCCAGAATGGCGATATCAGTCAGGGTATCGTCGACGAGGCGCGCACGGCGCAGGAGTAAATCAAACATATCTCTCTCCTGTTGGAATGGGGGGCGTGTAGGCCTGATAAGCGCAGCGCCATCAGGCAGCGTTGCCGGATGGCGGCTACGCCTTATCCGGCCTACCGCAAAACTTAGCTAATCGCTACCGGGAAGATGGAGCCGAGGATCATCGCCCCGAGGATCGCACCGCCGGTGATCGGCTTCTGCCAGATGTAGAACAGCAGCGCGCCCACCAGCGAACCGATACCGATAGGAATCGAAGCGGTCATGGCGCTGAGGATAATCAACGGGCCAAGGAAGCGGCCGGAGGCGTTACCCGCGCCCATCATCACGTCGGCCCCGTAGGTGGAGTCGCTCTGGTTAATGGTGAACTTACGCGCCAGGATGATGATGTAGCCAATCGCCAGACCAATCACCAGCCCGGTAATCAGGGAGGCGATAAAGTTGGTCACCGGGAACATGATGCCCGCGCCCAGCAGCAGCGCCGGGACGCCAAGGCCGACACCCGTTTGAATCGCGCCGCCGATATCAAGGATCCCCACCAGCGAACCTTCGATGATACGGGCGAACAGGAAGCTCGCGCCGAACGCCGCCACCGCGCCGTAAGCCCCGGTATCAATCCCGGCCTTCAGCATCGCCACGAAGGCCACTTCGTTGAAGGCGCCAATGCCGTAGAGGTAGTACATGTGCGTCCCGGCAAACACGCCGGAAGAGAGCAGGCCAACGAAGATCGGGAACGACCAGTCGGCATACCAAAAACCTTTATTCTGTTCCATATCAGGCTCCTGTTATTTACCGCTGATTGAGCTGTGGATCAGATCCAGCCAGTTCGGTACGGTCAGGTGGAAGGATTCAATCATCTTCATGTCGAAACCGCGGAAGAAGGCGCTCAGGACGAACAGCGCAACGATGGCGCCCATCATCACTTTGGTCACGCGGTGCCAGCCGCTCTCTTCAACGCCTTTACCAATCAGAATACCCAGCACCAGGCCCGGTACGGCGTTGCCCATAATCAGCTGCGCCGCGCCGCCGAAGATGGTGGCCCAGAAGCCGGATTTTTTGCCCGCATCGATCGCCGCCAGCCAGAAAATAACCGGCATCACGGTGTTCACCAGCAGGTTGGCTGCCGGAACCAGTACTTTAACTGCCGTCACCTGCAGCGCCTGCGGTACGGAAGAGGCGGTCAGGTTGAGGAAGGCCACCACAATCATGCCGATGATGCCGCAGGCAATCGCCATTTTTCGCGGATCATGCAGCGTCTCGCCGACGTTGCGATTCTTAATCATCAGCGCCGCCGCGCCCCAGTTCGGGATAATGCGGTGGTCAACGTCCTGGGTGAAAGAACCTGCTGCAACGGAAGAAGCCCAGGCGTTAAAGAAGAAACCGAGGCCAAAGGAGAAGTGGGAAGCCGGATCGCCTTCACAGGAGTTCAGCTCGCCCAACGTACGAAACGCCCCCATCCCCTGCGTGGTGGGCGCATGAAACATGCGTGCCGCTCCGGCGCCCACGCCGACGCCAACCAGGCCGCCGATAATGAGCGATTTTATTAAAATTATCAGGAACATAGTCTGACCCTTTGGTAAAAATCAGGTTTGCGTGACGAAATCCACTTTATCGATGTCGATGGCGGTCACGTTGACGGTAACGTCCAGCTCCACGCTGTACGTTCGTCGTTCACGGCGTAAAAAGAAGAATAAAAATGCCTCTTTTCGTACCGCTTCGCGCGCATGAACAACCGCCACATCCTGTGGCTCAATACGCAGTAGGATGCGCGATGATGTTTTCATCACCGCTGCCTGCACGTGGTTCAGGGCATCGGCGAACGCCCGTGTTTTGCTCTCGCCTTTGCCCGTGACCCTCACCGTGGTGGTGAATTGCTCTTTCATATCAAGCGCCGTACTTCTTCTTCCAGGCCTCTACCAGGCGTTCGCCCAGCTCTTCTTTGTCCATAAAGCCGAAGCCCAGCACGTTGCAGCCTTCGTTGATGGCCGTCACGCCTTCTTCCACCGAACGCATGCCGTATTTTGCTTTGTAGCCGTACTTAGTCTGTGCGGTAATAGCGCCCGCGCCGCCGCTGCCGCAGAAGGAGATGCCGAAAGTGGCGTTCTCGGCCTTCATCATGTCGCCCAGCTTCATGTCGGCGGCTACGCCCGGTACTACAACTGCACGAGCACCGGCTTTTTCCGCGCCAGCTGCCACTTTTTGTCCTTTACCCAGGCGGTCGCCAATGACTACGGTGATCTGTTCCATTTATTGCTCCTTACAGGTTGTCTTTTGCTACTTCGAAGTGAACGGAAAGCAGCCACGCCTCTTCATCAGGCAGGTTGCCGAACTCCGCGACCACTTCACGGGCAAGCATCATTGAATCGTCAGAAATCTCTTCAAACAGGCTGGCATCCACTTCCGGCAGCGGCTCGCCGCTGATGGACCGGTGGGCCATGGCCCGCACGTGGGAGGTCAGCATTTGCTCCTGCACGTCGTTAGGGGTGATGTCGCGGCGGCGTAACAGTGCGAACACCTGCTGCAACATTTTGTCGGCCAGCCGTTCGGTCTGTAGCGCCTGCTCCCCTGCGTCGTGTATTACCGCTCCGTTATTCACTCGTGTTACCCCGCTAATGTCTCTGGGGATAAACCTAACGCCGGGGGGTGGGAGTTTGTAGCGAGTTGTTTTCCACTTCGAAGTGGAAAGGTAGACGGCTTGAGTGATCGGATTCACACATTCACCACGAAAATAACGATTTCGATATATTCGCGTGATGAATGTCACGTCTGTGGGACAAGGTCATTGGAAAAGTGCATGGTAAAACGAAGGTGAAAAGTGTGATATCGGTGAAGTTTTGCGGCAGAGAAAGACGGAAGGTATCGGGCGATACCTTCCGGAGAAAGGATTAGCGGAACTTCTTGTGGTTCTCGTTGCGGGTGGTTTTGAAATCTTCCGCGGCGGCCTGAGCTTCTTTCACTTTGCCCTCGTTCGCCAGCTTCAAAGCCCCGTCAATCTGACCAATCAGGGTATCCAGACCGTGGCGATAGTCTTTCATTTCAGCGCTGTCAGCCGCTTTGCCTTCCAGCTTCGGCGGGGTCTCTTTTTTGGCATCTTCTGCTGCGGTGCGCATCTTGGTCAGCGCCGCTTTCAGCTCACCGGCGTCGGTGGACTTCTGCACGATCTGCAGATTTTCCGCCAGGGTGTCCATATCTTCGCCCAGATCGGCAAACGCCGACGCCGAACCCAGCGCCAGCGCGGAGACCGCCAGCATCGCTACCAGTTTTTTACGCATTGCTCACTTCCTTTTTATTATTTAAGTAAGCGGGCGCTGCAGGATGCGCCCGGCACGTGATTACTGCCCGGCGATTTTCATCTCCGGTAACAGTACGGAACCACATTGAATATTACTGCGTGTCTCAATATCGTCGGCGATGGTGACCATATTGCGCCACATGTCTTTCAGGTTGCCAGCGATGGTGATTTCACTCACCGGATACTGAATCTCGCCGTTTTCAACCCAGAAGCCGGATGCACCGCGTGAATAGTCGCCGGTGATGCCGCTAACACCCTGCCCCATCAGTTCTGTGACGACAAGACCCGTGCCCATCTCTTTAAGCAACTTTTCAAAACTCAGGCCGCGCCCCTTGATACGCCAGTTGTGGATGCCGCCCGCGTGGCCGGTGCTCTTCAGGCCCAGCTTACGCGCGGAGTAGTTGGTCAGCAGCCACTGGGTGAGGATGCCGTCTTTAATAATATCGCGACGCTCGGTGCGCACGCCTTCGCTGTCGAACGGCGTGGAGGCCAGCCCTTTCAGCAGATGCGGGTGCTCTTCAATAGTCAGCCACTCCGGCAGAATTTGCTTGCCGAGGGAATCGAGCAGGAAGGTGGATTTGCGGTACACCGAGCCGCCGGCGATGGCGCCCACCAGGTGACCAAACAGCCCGGTCGCGACTTCATTAGCGAAGATAACCGGCGCCTGCATGGTGGAAAGTTTACGTGGTTCCAGGCGAGACAGGGTGCGGCGCGCGCACTCTTCCCCTACCCACTCCGGCGTTTGCAGGTCGCCCAGCGCACGGCCGATGGTGTAGGCGTAATCGCGTTCCATGTCGCCGTTGGCTTCGGCAATCACGCAGCTCGACAGCGAGTGGCGGGTGGAGCTGTAGCTTTGCAGCATGCCGTGGCTGTTGCCGAACACCTTAATGCCGTAGTGGCTGTTGAAGCTGCCGCCCTCGGTATTCGTAATGCGTTTGTCCGCTTTTAGCGAAGCCTGCTCGGCGCGCGCGGCCAGTTCGATAGCCTCATCCGGGGTGACTTCCGCCGGGTGGAACAGGTCGAGATCCGGCGCATCAAAGGCCAGCAGCTCTTTATCTGCCACGCCCGCACACGGGTCCGGCGACGTGTAGCGCGCAATATCCAGCGCCGCCTGCACGGTACGGGCAATGGCGTCCGGGCTCAGGTCGGTAGAGGACGCGCTGCCTTTACGATTCTGGTGATAAACGGTGATCCCCAACGCGCCGTCGCTGTTGAATTCGACGTTTTCGACTTCACCGTAGCGCGTGCTGACGCTGATACCGGTGGTCTTGCTGACCGCGACTTCTGCGCCGTCCGATTGACCTGCCGCCAGCTCTAATGCCGTGGAGACTGCTTTTTCCAGCGCAATACGTTGTTCCGCAACTTGTGTGATCACTTTCATCGTCTAAGCCATAATCTGAGGTAAAGTTAAATGAAGTCTAACAGAGAACCCTTTCTCAGTATGCGCTCAAGCTGTTAGTATTAGCCTCTTTTTTAAGGAGCCTGAAATGACAAAGCAGCCCGAAGACTGGCTCGACGAAGTCCCCGGTGATGATATCGAGGACGAAGATGATGAAATTATCTGGGTCAGCAAGAGTGAAATTAAACGTGACGCCGAAGAGCTGAAGAAGCTTGGTGCGGAACTGGTGGATCTCGGGAAGAACGCCCTGGACAAGATCCCACTGGACGCCGACCTGCGCGCCGCCATTGAGCTGGCGCAGCGTATTAAAATGGAAGGCCGTCGCCGCCAGCTGCAGCTGATTGGTAAAATGTTGCGCCAGCGCGACGTTGAGCCGTTCCGCCAGGCGCTGGATAAGCTGAAAAACCGCCACAACCAGCAGGTTGTTGTTTTCCATAAGCTGGAGCAACTGCGTGACCGTATGGTTGATGGCAGCGATGAAGCCATCGAAGAAGTCATGAACCTGTGGCCTGACGCCGACCGTCAGCAGCTGCGTTCGCTGGTACGCAACGCCAGGAAAGAAAAGGCTGGCAACAAGCCGCCGAAATCTTCCCGCCAGATTTTCCAGTATCTGCGCGAGCTATCGGAACACCAGGATTAAGCTTCCGTAAAATGCCCTCTTCGTGAGGGTATTTTTTTGCCATTCGCTAACGTTGGCGCAGACTGTAGGCCGGATAAGGCGTTTACGCCGCCATCCGGCAATCTGCGCTTGCATCGCCTGATGGCGCTTCGCTTATCAGGCCTACCGGCCCATGACGACATCACGTAAATCGCTGTTGAAGCGCTGGTACTGCACCTCATCAATCGGCTGCGGGTAGCTCAGCACAATTAATTCGTGATCGGCGATACCGGCGTGATAGGTCGGATGCGTATGCGGCCACGGGTTAGCGAAGAACCCCATGCCCTCATAAAAACGCAGGCGCTTGTGGGCAATGTCGGTGGTCAACGGGTCAATTTCCAGAATCGTTTTCGGCGCACGTTCGAGGATCTGCCCTAGCAGACGTTTGCCGTAGCCCTGAGAGCGTAGGCTGCTGTCAACCGCCAGATGTTCAATGTAGACGTAGCCGTCAAACGTCCAGCATCCGCTCATGCCAATAAACTGCTCACCGTCGAACCACGCTTCCAGTGCGTAGTGCGGCGAGTTGAGGGCGCGCTGTTTGGCGGGGAGTTCGCGCTGTTCGTGCCAGGGAAAGGCGTGGGTGTATAGGGTGTCCAGTGGGGGGAAGAAAACGGAGTCGGTTGAGGTAATTTTTTGAGCGGTTAGCATTTTTTGGGATTCCGGGGAAAGGGCTGGATCGAGCGAGCCCCCTCACTCCGGCCCTCTCCCAAAACGGGCGAGGGAGAAAACCGGCCGGGCCTTCTGCCCGCATGGCGAGGGAGAAAACCGACCGTGCTAGCGGCTCGATCGGTCCCCTCTCCCCCGTGGGGAGAGGGTTCGGGTGAGGGGAGAAAACCCGCTCAGCGCAACATCAGCGAATTACTCCTGCTGCGCTTTCTTCGCCAGCCCGTCGAGCAGCTTCTGATGAATGCCGCCGAAGCCGCCGTTACTCATCACCAGAATATGGTCGCCTGGCTCGGCGCTTTTGACGATCATATCCGCCAGCGTATCCACGTCGGCGCTCCAGTGCGCAGGCTGCACGCAGGCCTCTGCCACTTCCGCCACCTGCCACGGGATATGCTGCGGCTGCAGCAGGAAGACTTCGTCCGCGCGGCCCAGCGATGGCGCCAGGTCGTCTTTGCAGACGCCCATTTTCATGGTGTTCGAGCGTGGCTCCAGCACGGCAATAATTTTCGCCGTACCGCCGACTTTACCGCGCAGCGCTTGCAGCGTCGCGAGGATAGCCGTTGGGTGATGTGCGAAGTCGTCGTAAACGCAAACGCTGTTAGCTTCACCGCGCAGCTCCAGACGGCGGCGGGCGTTAATAAAGCTACCCAGCGCGTTGGCCGCATCGGCCGGGGTCACACCCACATGACGCGCGGCGGCAATCGCCATCAGCCCGTTATGCATGTTGTGTTCGCCGACCAGGCCCCACTTCACTTCGCCGACTTTTTCACCGTCGAGCAGCACTTCCCACTCGGAGGCGTCGGTATTGAGTTTCTTCGCCTGCCAGTGGCCCTGTTCGCCCACCAGCTCCTGTTCGCTCCAGCAGCCCATCGCCATCACCTGCTTCAGGTTCGCGTCGTTTTCCGGCAGGATAATGCGGCCCTGGCCCGGAACGATGCGCACCAGATGGTGGAACTGTTTCTGGATAGCTTTCAGATCGTCGAAGATGTCCGCATGATCGAACTCAAGGTTGTTGAGGATCAGCGTACGCGGGCAATAATGCACGAATTTAGAACGCTTATCGAAGAACGCGCAGTCGTATTCATCGGCTTCAATCACGAAGAACGGGCTGTCGCCCAGACGCGCGGAAACCTCAAAGTTGCCCGGCACGCCGCCGATCACAAAGCCCGGCTTATAGCCGCACTCTTCGAGGATCCAGGTCGCCATCCCGGCGGTGGTAGTTTTACCGTGGGTACCGGCAACGGCCACGACCCAGCGATCGCGCAGCACGAAATCGTGCAGCCACTGCGGCCCGGACATGTACGGAATGTTCTTCTCCAGCACCGCTTCCACGCACGGGTTACCGCGCGTCATGGCGTTGCCAATGATGACCAGGTCAGGCTGCGGATCAAGCTGGCTGGCGTCATAGCCCTGAATTAAATCAATGCCTTGCTTTTCAAGCAGCGTGCTCATCGGGGGATACACATTGGCATCCGAACCCGTGACTTCGTGACCCAGCGAACGTGCCAGCATCGCCAGACCGCCCATGAAGGTGCCACAAATACCCAAAATATGAATGCGCATACGTCACTATCCTTTTTTTATCTGCCCCGCATTTTACCCATATGTTTGCCGGCAGAGAAATGCATTTCAGGATATTCCGTAGTTTGCTGGCGCGATTCACCTGTGCGATTTTTTTTTATTCTTTGTTAGTATTGTTGCAGCCGTTTTACTCAACATCCACTGTCAGGGAAAGTGTTATGAAAACGTTAGGTGAATTTATTGTCGAGAAGCAGCACGAGTTCTCTCATGCTACCGGTGAGCTCACTGCTTTGCTGTCGGCAATAAAGTTAGGTGCCAAGATCATCCACCGCGATATCAACAAGGCCGGTCTGGTCGATATCCTGGGTGCCAGCGGCGCTGAAAACGTACAGGGAGAAGTACAACAAAAGCTCGATCTGTTCGCGAACGAGAAACTGAAAGCAGCGCTGCGTGCACGTGATATCGTCGCCGGTATCGCCTCCGAAGAAGAAGACGAAATCGTCGTCTTTGACGGCTGTGAGCACGCAAAATACGTGGTCCTGATGGACCCACTGGATGGCTCATCTAACATCGACGTTAACGTCTCTGTCGGTACCATCTTCTCTATCTACCGCCGCGTGACCCCGGTGGGCACCCCGGTTACCGAAGAAGACTTCCTGCAGCCGGGTAACCGCCAGGTCGCCGCTGGCTATGTGGTTTATGGCTCCTCAACCATGCTGGTGTACACCACCGGCTGCGGCGTGCATGCCTTCACCTATGACCCGTCGCTGGGCGTGTTCTGCCTGTGTCAGGAGCGCATGCGCTTCCCGCAGCGCGGCAGCACCTACTCCATCAACGAAGGGAACTACATCAAATTCCCTAACGGCGTGAAGAAATACATCAAATTCTGCCAGGAAGAAGATAAAGCCACGCAGCGTCCGTATACCTCCCGCTATATCGGCTCTCTGGTCGCCGACTTCCACCGTAACCTGCTGAAAGGCGGCATCTACCTGTACCCAAGCACCGCCAGCCACCCGGAAGGGAAACTGCGCCTGCTGTACGAGTGCAACCCGATGGCATTCCTGGCGGAACAGGCCGGCGGTAAGGCCAGCGACGGTAAAGAACGCATTCTGGATATTCAGCCGGAAAGTCTGCACCAGCGCCGTTCGTTCTTCGTCGGCAACGACCATATGGTTGAAGACGTTGAGCGTTTGATTCGTGAGTACCCGGACGCGTAATCGCAGCATCCCGGCCTACATCACCCTGTAGGCCGGATAAGCGAAGCGTCGTCCGGCACGATGCGGTGATATAGCCGGATGGCGGCGTAAACGCCTTATCCGGCCTACAATATCGGAAACCTGATTAAGACACCTGCAACCTGAACGACGCCATTGCCGCCGTCAGCGCCTGCGACTGTTCTTCCAGCGAGCGGGTTGCCGCAGAAGACTGCTGTACCAGCGCCGCGTTCTGCTGCGCGGTTTCATCCATCTGGCTCACCGCAATATTGACCTGCTCGATGCCGCGGCTCTGCTCCTGCGAAGCGCTGGCGATTTCGCGCATCAACTTCGTCATGCGCATGACCTCACCGGCAATCTCGTCCATGGTTTCCCCGGCCTGCTGCGCCAGGTCGCTGCCTTCGTTCACGTGAGTCTGCGAGTCGGCAATCAACTGGCGAATCTCTTTTGCCGCATCGGCGCTGCGGCTGGCGAGGTTCCGCACTTCCCCTGCAACAACGGCAAAACCACGCCCCTGCTCACCGGCGCGGGCCGCTTCTACCGAAGCGTTCAGCGCCAGAATATTGGTCTGGAAGGCAATACCGTCAATCACGCCGAGGATGTCGGCAATACGTTTGGCGCTACCGGTGATATCCTGCATTTTCTCAATGACATAGCACACCATCTCGCTGCCGCGATCGGCGGTATCGGAAACCGCCTGCGCCAGTTTATGCGCCTGATCGGCGTTGTCGGCGTTCTGCTTCACGGTGGCGGTCAGCTCTTCCATACTGGCGGCGGTTTGCTCCAGCGAAGTCGCCGTGGATTCCGTACGCTGCGCCAGATGGTTGTTGCCCGCCGTCAGCTCACGGCTGCCGACATCAATCTGCGAACTGGCGTCACGCACCCGCAGCACCGAGTTCATCATCGACTCGCGCATACCGGCAATCGCCACGTTCAGGCGTTGAATCTCCGCGCCGCTGGCTTCCAGCGAGGCAGGGGTTAAATCGCCGCTGGCCACGCGCTCCAGTTGGCCAATCGCCGCCGCCAGCGGCTTCAGCAGCAGATGACGCAGCTGGAACCAGCCCAGCGCCATCACGCCGGCGGTCAGCGCGATAGCGATGATCATCAGCGTCAGTACCTGATTTTTCGTGCTGTGCACCGCCGCCACTTCGCGCTGCCCGCGCAATTCGCCCCAGTCCTGGAAAGCGTGAACGGCGTTATCAAACTGACGGGAGACGGGAATCATGGTCTTTTCCAGCAGATCATAATAGCTGTCGACATTTTGCTGATTCAGCGCCGTCAGCATCGGTTTGATCGCCTGAACGTTATAAATTTCAAAGCTTTTCGCCACATTAGCCATCAGCTTCGCGCCGTCGGCATCGTCCATCGATGACTGACTCACGCGGGTGATGATCTTCTGCGCCATAGCCACTTCCCCGTCCAGGCCTTTAACGGCTTTCGCCGCATCATCCAGCATACCGATTTCCATCAGCCTGACCGCCTGGCTGGCTTCATTACGCGCGCGCAGCAGCAGCGTGTAACCTTCGTTGAGCTGGGTCATTTGCTCGCTCTGCAGGTGGTCGATGCGCTGAAGCGAAGCGGAACTTTGGGTGAGAGCATAAATGCCGATGCCGCTGACCAGGATCAGCAGGAGGGTCATCACGGCGAGCAGGGACAGCAGGCCGGTACGGATAGAGAGCGTTTTTAGCATCATAGTGTTGTCCGGTAGCAGGGGTACTGTTTGGCGTAAATGATTGGTATCGGCTGCTACCGGAAAAACTTTAGCGTTTCAGTATGTTAGTTCTTTGTTAGCGAGACATCGACGCGGGTTACTGCGGCATTCTGCCGGTTCTCCCACATCACCGTTAGCCCGCGCTGAAGGGCGATAAAAATAAACAGCAGAACCCCGATGGCAATCTTAGTCCACCATGAACTCAGCGTGCCGTCGAAGTTGATGTAGGTCTGAATCAGCCCCTGAATCCCCACCCCGAACAGCGTCCCCAGCACCGTACCGACACCGCCGCTCAGCAGCGTGCCGCCAATCACCACTGACGCGATGGCGTCGAGCTCAACCCCCACGCCCGCCAGCGCGTAGCCCGCCTGGGTGTAAATTGAGAAGACAATGCCCGCCAGCGTTGCCAGCCCCGTCGACAGCATATAAATACGCACGATGGTGCTGCGGGTTGGGATGCCCATCAGATTGGCCGAGGTGGCGTTACCACCAATAGCGTAGACCTGGTTGCCAAAGCGCGTGCGGTGGGCAAGAAATATCCCCAGCACCACGATCAACAACATCAGTAGCCCCATGGCGCTTAGCCGTCCGCCGCCGGGGATCGTCCACGCCAGGCCGGAAAGCGTGTCGTACAGCGGATGATCGATAGGAATCGACTCTTCAGACACCAGATAGCTGACGCCGCGCAGGAAGAACATCCCGGCCAGCGTAATAATAAATGCCGGGATCTTCAGTGCATCAATCAGCCAGCCCATAAACGCACCGAAAGCGCAGCCCATCACCAGCACCAGCGGGAAGGCCACCAGCGGCGACAGCCCCCAGTAGCCAATCGCTTTGGCAAGGAAAACGCCGGTAAAGGCGATCACCGAACCCACGGAAAGATCGATACCGCCAGAGAGGATCACAAAGGTCATCCCCACTGCCACAATGCCCAAAAAAGCGTTGTCGGTCAGAATATTGCAGATGACCCGCGTCGATGCGAAGCCGGGAAACTGGGTCAGGCAGTAGAGATAGCCAAGCACAAACACGCCCAGGGTGATCATCAGCGGCAAATGACGTTTTATCATGGCCCCCGCCTCCTCTTCAGCAGTTGAATAAATCGCGGAGACTGGACGATGAGAACGCACATCACCACCACCGCTTTGACCACCTGATTTAGCTCCGGCGGGAAGCCGGAGAGCAAAATCCCGGTGTTCATCCCCTGAATAATGAGCGCACCGACGACCGACAGCAGCAGGTTAAAGCGCCCGCCCATCAGCGAGCCGCCGCCGATCACCACCGCCAGAATGGCGTCCAGCTCCAGCCACAATCCGGCGTTGTTGGCATCGGCGCCGCGAATATCCGCCGCCACGATGGTACCGGCAATCGCCGCGCAAACGCCGCTCAGCACATAGGCCAGCATCACCACAATACGGGTATTCACACCGGCGTTTTTCGCCGCACGAATGTTGATGCCCACCGCTTCAATAAACATCCCGAGCGCGGTTTTACGGACCAGCACCCAGAAGATCACCAGCGTAAGCAGCGCGATAATCACCGGGGTCGGAAATAACAGCAGCTTACCGCTGCCGATCCACGCCAGCGACGGCGAATCGAAGGTAACGATCTGCCCGGAGGTGATCAGCTGCGCCACCCCGCGTCCAGCCACCATCAGGATCAGCGTGGCGACAAACGGCTGGATTTTAAGGAGCGCCACCAGAATGCCGTTCCACAGCCCCGCCAGCACGCCGGCACCCAGCGCCGCCAGCAGCACAACCGGTAGACTGTGCCCGGCGACGGTCATGGAGGCAGCGGTCGCACCAGCAATGGCCATCACCGCACCGACGGAAAGATCGATACCGCCGGTGGCAATCACCAGCGTCATGCCGATCGCCAGCAGCGCCACCGGGGCCGCGCGGTTGAGAATATCAATCGGGCTACCGAACAGGCGGCCGTCCTGAAGCGTGACCTGGAAAAAGTGCGGTGCCACCAGACTATCGACCAGCAGCACCAGAATTAACGCCGCAATCTGCGGCATGCCCGGTGGCCAGCGGAAACGGCGCTCGGGCTTAGCGGGTTGAGGAACGGTTCGGGGCATCACGGTTAACTCCTTAGGCCGCAATAGCGTTCATGATGGCGGGAACGGAAAGCTCAGCGAGCGGGATCTCCGCCACCTGTTGGCGATCGCGCATGATGATCACCCGGTCGGCGTAGCCCACCAGCTCTTCCAGCTCGGACGAGATCACCAGCAGCGCCAGGCCATCCGCACAAAGGGTTTCGATCAGGCGGATAATCTCCGCGTGCGCGCCCACGTCGATCCCGCGCGTGGGTTCATCCAGGATCAGGAACTGCGGCCGCGTCAGCAGCCAGCGCGACAGCAGCACCTTCTGCTGATTGCCGCCGGAAAGAAACTCCACCGGCTGCTCGGCGCTGGGCGTGCGGATCGCCAGCTGGCGGATAAAGCGCGCCGCAATCTCGTTTTGCTCTTTACGCGGAATCGGCCGTAGCCAGCCGCGCTGCGCCTGGAGCGCCAGAATGATGTTTTCCCGCACCGACGCGGCGGCAATAATGCCGTCGGTTTTGCGATCCTCCGGGCAGAAGCCGATCCCCAGACAGGAGGCCTGATGCGGCGATCGCAAGGTTTGCGGTTTTCCTTTGATCGTCGCCTGGCCGCTGTCGGCGGGATGAATGCCGAAGATTACCTCCGCGGTTTCGGTGCGCCCGGATCCGAGCAATCCCGCCAGGCCAACGATCTCGCCGGGCCTCACGTGCAGATCGAACGGCGCGATGGTGCCTTTTTTGCCGTACCCCTCGAACGAGGCGACCGGTTTATCGCTCAGTAACGTACGCCCGGCGCGCTGCAACGCCTGATGCTCCAGCTCACGGCCGAGCATCATTTTGACCAGTTCAATTTGCGGCAGCTCGCGCGTTTCCCGGCAGCCGACGAACGATCCGTTGCGCAGTACCGTGATCCGATCGCTGACCGCATACACCTGATCGAGGAAGTGGGTGACGAAGATCAGGCTAACGCCCCGATCGCGCAGCTGGCGCATCAGGGTGAACAGCATCTCAACCTCTTTGGTATCCAGACTGGCGGTGGGTTCATCGAGGATCAGCACTTTTGCCGACAGGTCGATCGCCCGGCAGATAGCCACGATCTGCTGCATCGCTACGGAAAAACGGTTCAGCGGCTCACGCACGTCGAGGGAAAAACCGTAGGACGCCATCAGCGCCGTGGCGCGTCGCTCCATCTCTTTACGCCGCAGAAAGCCACATCGCTTCGGCTCACGGCCAATAAACAGATTATCCGCCACCGACATGTTCGGCAGCAGGTTCACTTCCTGGTAGACCGTGCCGATACCCAGCTGCTGGGCATGGGCGGTGTTTTTCGGCTGAATTTGCTGGCCTTCAAGCCAGATGCTGCCGCCGTTGGGGTGATAAACGCCGGTCAGCGCTTTGATAAGCGTGGATTTGCCCGCACCGTTTTCGCCGAGCAGCGCCATAATTTCACCGCGCCGCAGGCTGAAGTTGACGTTATCCAGCGCTTTGACGCCGGGAAAGTACTGACAGAGCCCCTCGGTGCGGAGGATTTCCGGGTTGGTTTCAGTGGTCATGGTGCGCTCCCCCTCACCCTGGCCCTCTCCCCAAGGGGAGAGGGGACGTATTGTGCCTGACTTGCAGCCCGCACCGCTCGGCGAGGGGCTCGCTCCTGTAGGCCGGATAAGGCGCGACAGCGTCGCCATCCAGCATGGTTGCATTGCCTGATGGCGCTTCGCTTATCAGGCCTACCGGTTTGCAGGCCCGATATGTGAAGCGCCATCAGAGGGGGTTATCCCTTAGTACCCCATATTTTTCTTCTTCTCTAACTCTTCTTTCGCCGTATCCGGCAGGTACAGCGTAGACTTGGTGAGGGTCACTTTTTCCGGCAGGGTGCCGTCTTTTTTGAATTTCTCCAGCGCATCAAACGCCGGGCCGGCCATATTTGGCGTCAGCTCGACGCTGGCGTTGGCTTCGCCGGCAATCATCGCTTTGTAGATATCCGGTACGCCGTCAATCGAGCCGGTGAGAATATCTTTGCCCGGCTTCAGTCCGGCCTCTTTGATGGCCTGAATCGCCCCAATCACCATGTCGTCGTTATGCGCGTAAACCATGCAGATATTCTTGCCGTTGTTCTCCGCCTTGATGAAGCTCTCCATCACCTCTTTGCCCTTACTGCGGGTAAAGTCGCCGGACTGGGAACGGATAATCTTGATGTTAGAGGCTTTAGAAATCGCATCGGCAAAACCTTTCTTACGGTCAATCGCCACGCTCGCACCCACCGTCCCTTGCAGCTCCACCACGTTACACGGTTTGCCATCAACGGTTTTAATCAGCCATTCGCCAATCAGCTGCCCTTCCAGCACGTTATTGGCGGTGACGGTGGTCATGTACAGCGATTTGTCTTTCACATCGATAGAGCGGTCGAGCAGGAAGACCGGGATGTTGGCCTCTTTGGCTTCTTTCAGCACCGGCTCCCAGCCGGTGGCCACCACCGGGGCAATAAAGATAGCGTCCACACCCTGGGCGATGAACGAGCGGACGGCTTTAATCTGGTTTTCCTGTTTTTGCTGGCCGTCGGCAATCTTCAGCGTGATGCCGCGTTTTTCCGCTTCCTGCTTCGCGACGCTGGTTTCCGCCGCGCGCCAGCCGGATTCAGAGCCGACTTGCGAAAATCCTACCGTTAAGGGTGCAGCCATGACCATAGACGACATGGCTGCGGAAACTGCTGTAACAAGAAGTAAGCGTTTCCACATAGAGGTATCCTCGTAGGGTTATTGTTGGTCAGAGATTCATCTGCGGAAAAACTATAGACAATAGGGTATGTAACGGAATGCGTTACATCACACTTCAAAAAAGTAAATTAGTTGTTAAGCAACGGTACAATGAGGAGTTCAGGGAGGAGTAGGCGTTGCGCACCCATTGACGGCTATCGTTTTTGTGGAAATTTTGCACGCCGTGCGGTCATTTTTCACCGTGATGTAAACGGTTTCACGTTTTTATTCAGTATGCAGCTAACTTTATGGATTTTTCGGTCATCGGAAGGGGCTGAAAAGTGCAGGTCTGCAGGCGCCCGCGATAAAACAGCTCAAGACTTTCGCAGCGAGTTGGCTATAATACCGGGCACTAGTTTGCCACACATTCTAAAGGAAACAGACATGAGCTTACTCAACGTCCCTGCGGGTAAAGATCTGCCGGAAGACATCTACGTAGTTATCGAAATCCCGGCTAACGCAGATCCTATCAAATACGAAGTCGACAAAGAGAGCGGCGCGCTGTTCGTTGACCGTTTCATGTCCACCGCGATGTTCTATCCGTGCAACTACGGTTACATCAACCACACCCTGTCTCTGGACGGTGACCCGGTTGACGTACTGGTCCCGACCCCGTACCCGCTGCAGCCGGGTTCTGTGATCCGTTGCCGTCCGGTTGGCGTACTGAAAATGACCGACGAATCCGGTGAAGATGCGAAACTGGTTGCGGTACCGCACACCAAGCTGAGCAAAGAATACGATCACATCAAAGATGTGAACGACCTGCCGGAACTGCTGAAAGCGCAGATCACCCACTTCTTCGAGCACTACAAAGACCTCGAAGCGGGCAAATGGGTTAAAGTTGACGGCTGGGACAACGCTGAAGCGGCTAAAGCTGAAATCGTTGCTTCCTTCGAGCGCGCGAAGAAATAAGATTTCTTCCCGAGCCAACAAAAACACCGCCTTCGGGCGGTGTTTTTGTTTGTAGGCCGGATACGACAATGCCGCCATCCAACAAATGTGCACGCTATTGCCTGATGGCGCTGCGCTTATCAGGCTTACCAAAAAATAACGCCACCCGAAGGTGGCGTTGTTGTCATATTCAATACTGGTCTTTATCCAACCAGTTGCCGCTTTCTATCAGCTTCAGCCCGTCGACCGGGCGCTGATAGACGTACATCCAGGCGCTGCCATAGGGCGTCTGGATGAGATGACGTGCATATTCGCCCGCTTTGGTGCGCAGCGCATCCAGTTCGGCCAGCGTCGAGGCGTCAATCCGATAAACTTCACCGTGTACTGTGCCATCGCCGGGCACCGCGCCTGGATAGTGGCCCAGGCTGTACAGTTGATAATCGGTCACGCTGTGATCGCCCAGCCACTGAGCGTTGGTCATCCAGTGGCTGTTGCCTTGTTTGCGCCGTAAACTGCCGTAAACAAATATTCGCATTGCTAAAACTCAAACTGATAGAGCAAATCGAGCGCCTGGTCTACGCCAGACACCGCTTCCAGATACAGCTTAGGCATCAGGCGATAGCGTAACGTGAGCGTCGCTAACGAGTCAAAGATCCCAACGCCATATTTCACCTGCAGACCCGGCAATACGTAACCGCTGACCACCACCTGGGAGGAGTCGCCCACCCCTTGGGTATCCAGCGCCAGATTACTTACGCCAAACGTCTCGCCGATTTTACCCACAACCTGACCACTTTGTGCAACCCCCATACCAATAAGCATGGAAGTCATCGCGGCGCTGTCGCTCTGACCGCTGTCTAATCCCTGTCCACGAATCAGGTAAGAGAGCGCTTCTTGCTGCGACATTGCCGGATCGGAGAAGACTTCCGCCTTCGGCTGATCGGCCGTACCGGTGACGCGAACACCGGCGATCACGTCGTTTTCTGTCGCATCCGGGTTACGAATAGCTTCAATATTCAGCAGCGGCTGATCCGGCGGGCCGGAGAACAGCAGCTCACCTTTACGCACAATCAGATCCTGCCCGTAGGCGTGGAAGCGCCCTTCCGGGATATTGATCTGCCCGTTCAGGCCCAGCCCCTGTTTATCCTGCGCAACTTTCAGATCGCCGGTCAGACGCGCTTTCAAGCCAAATGCGTCCAGCCGTACGTTGTTGCCGACGTGAATAGTCAGGTTGCTGTTGATCGGGATCGATGCCGATTTGGTCTCTTTCGGCTGCAGATCGTTATTCAACATCACTTCATCGCTGGAGACGCCCACCGCGCTTTCCGGGACCTCTTTCACCACAATGCGCGCCCACGGTACATCGACGCTGCCATCGAGCGTAAACAGGCTCGGCGTGGCGTTAAATTCGACGTCCGGTGAAACATCAAGGCGTACCATCGGCGGTACGGTAATCCGCACCCGCGAGCCTTTCGCGGCAATGCGCGCGCGCCAGTTTTCAATCTGCCGCCAGTCCGCGTCGCCGTTCAGGCTAATCTGCCCCTGCGAGGTACGCACTTCGCCCTGCAGCGTCGACGTCGCGCCGTTGAAGTTCATTGTCAGCTGGCTTGGCTGCATATCGAACGGCATAAAGTTACCGTCCACATCGATACCGTTAAGCTGCATCTGACCGAACATCAGCGGGCTTTTCACGTCGCCACCGAGGCGCAGATTCGCATTGACCGTACCGGCCGCTTTTTCGCCGCGCGAGAAAATCGGGTTGATCATCGCTAGCGAGAAGTTACGGACGTTGACGTTACCGCCCAGATTACGCCGTCCCTGTGGGTCGGTAACCTGCACCTGTCCATCTAACTGGCCGTTGTTGGTCAGACGAATCAACCAGCCCAACTCGGCGCGGTTGTTGTGCAGATCGGCGCTGAGGTTAAGCGTATCGAACGCCACCGGCAGCGGCGCGTTGTTGACGATTTGCGTCACCTTAACGTTACGCCCGGAGAGCGTCACTTTGCCCTGCGGCAGCCCTTCTTTGGTGGTATCCCATGCCACATCCGCATTGCCGCTGAATACGCCGCTGGCCTGGGTTTCCTCTGGCATAAACGGCTTGAGCATCGCCAGGTCGAAGCGGTTAAGATTCACCACCGCGCGCCCCGCCGCGCCGGCATCAATCGTCTGCGGCACGCACAGCTCGGCGTTCGGGTTCACCCAGCAGTGTGGCCCGATGCTGATTTTCTGCTCCAGATTGCGGTAGTCCAACGCGATATCGCGGTTGATAGACCACGGGCCGACCGGCGTCTGGAAGCGGGTATTGCTTAACGCGCCCTTCCAGCGTTCTTCTTTACGGTCGAAGCTACCCGCCAGCGCCAGCTGGCCGGAGACCGGCTCGCCCTGAATTTGCAACTGCAAGGAATGCTGCTTTTCGTTGCCCTTCGCCGCCAGATGTACCAGCCCAATATTGACGTCCGGCTGAACGATGCGTTCAACGCGCACGTCAAGGTTGCCGCCGATCTGGTCGGTGGATTTCACGTCGCCATCAACGCGCACCAGGCCAATCGACAGCGCCTGCCAGCGCAGGCCGCGTGCGGTGATATCGGCCAGCAGCTGCGGCGCGTCAACCGTACCACGCACCTTCACCAGCCCTTTGGCGGTACCGCCGAGCCCCGGCAGCATGTTGTCGAGCTTCGGCGCATCGATATTGGCGTCAAGCTCGAGGTCTTTCACCCCCAGCTCGCCTTTCACATCCATGGTGTTGTTGCCCAGCGCGACATGCAGCCCAGGAATGGTCCATTGCAGGTAGCTGTTACCGCGCAGCGCGCCGTCAACGTTGACTTTGTTCTGCTTCACGTTGCCGGTAATTTTCACTTCCGGCACGTTCATCTGCCAGCTGCCGCCGTACAGGCTGCCGTTGGTTTTGATAAGCCCGTCCAGCTTCGACGGCCAATCGGGTGCCAGCTTCGCGGTGTTAATCCCGCGTAGCGCCAGCTCGCCGCGCCAGCTGATCGCCTGCTGCCAGTCCAGCAGCGCGGTCAGCTCGGTTTTGCCTTCCAGCGCCGCCACGGTGAACTTATCGAGGCTCACCTGGCGTTCGTTACCTTTGGCATCCACCGTGATATCCGCCGGCGGCACGCCCTGCCCTTTCACTGCGGTGCGGAACGACAGCGTGTAGTCGGTCATCTTGCCGCCCAACTTCAGCTTCAGATCGTCGGCCTGGAACTGCTTCTCGCCGGTAAATGGCCAGTACAGCTGCTTGCTGTTGACCTCAAGGTTGAACGGCAGCCCGGCTTCTGCCAGCTGCGCCTGCGCCCGAATGGCCATATCAACCGGGCCGGAGAGGTTAACCCCCACTTCCAGCTGCTTGCGCACCGCGCCGCCCACCTTCAGCTTCACCTTTTCCCCCTTCAGCGGGTCAATATTGAGCGTGCTGTTGAGGGTCAGGTCGACCGGCCAGTCGTTAATGAGCGTCGCGGTTCCGCTGGCGTTCACCGTGCCCTGGCTGGAGTCGATGTCCAGCGTGTCGAGCTTCATGTTGCCGTCGATGCTGCTCACCTTCAGCAGCATTTTGTACACCGTCAGGTCGGTGTCGCCGGTGATGCGCAGCTGCTCACCGCTAAAGGATTCGATATTCAGGTTGAGCGGCAGATGAACGTCGGTCATCTCCGGCAGCACCGGTTTGGAGAACAGCTCGGTCAGGGTTTCGCCCAGCGGTTTTTCCTGCGGCTGCGGGTTGTCGATTTTCGGCTCAACCACCTCTTTCTGCGCCACATCGGCGACTTTCGGCAGCGCGATCAATAGCCCTTGCAAGGTCGTCGGCGTCAGCGTCAGGTTCTTCTCCTGCCACGTCAGGCCGCTGGAAAAGTCCATGACCGACACCGTAGTATCATCAATCTTGATATTGACGTTATTCAACGCCACCCGGTTCAGGGTGATGGGATACGGGGTGGAGAGATTCAGCGGGCCGCTGTCTTCTTCCTTTACCGGCGCAGCGGGCGGCATTTTACTGCTGTCGATTGCCACGTTGATGTCGCGCAGCGCGATGTCGTTCACGCACAGGTTGCTGTGCCACAGGCAGCGGAGGTTAACGGCAAGATGAAACTCACCGGCATCTACCGCCACGCCCGGCTGGGTATAGCGCACCTTTTTGAGCGTCAGGTCACGCCAGCCGCCGGTTACCTGGCCAATTTCCAGCCCCGGTACCCAGCGGTTCGCCGCGTTAAACAGCAGATGCAAACCCGTGGTGGTGCCAATCAGGAAGCCGACGATGCCGAGCAGCAGCACCAGAAAAATCAGTACCCCGAGGCTTATTTTTTTCCATAACTTCATAGCTCAGGCCCCAGACCGATATAAAACTGCAATCCATGTTCATCTTTGTCGCCGACCGGAACGGCAAAGTCGAGCTTGATGGGCCCCACCGGCGACTGCCAGCGTACGCCCACGCCCGCGCCTTTTTTCCAGTCGCTCTGGCGAATATCGCTGACCGCTTCACCGCCGTCGACGAACACCGCCCCCCACCATTTCCCGCTGACGTTGTACTGATACTCCAGCGAGCCGGTGGCCAGCTTTGAGGCACCAATCAGCTTGCCGTTATCATCCCGCGGGGCGATGGATTTGTATTTATAACCGCGAATGCTGCGGTCGCCGCCGGCGAAGAAACGCAGATCCGGCGGTACGCGATCGAAGTCGCCGGTTTCAATCCAGCCGAGGTTACCGCGCATCACGAAGCGGTGGCGATCGTAGAGGGTGCGAATCCAAACGTTCTGCGCCTGAATCACCGAGAAGTCGACGTCCGAACCCCATGCGGTATTGGAGTAGTCAATCGAGTAACGCTGAGAATCGCCCCAGGTTGGCATCAAACCACCGCGCGAACGCGTGCGGCTGATAGACACGCCAGGATAGAACAGCATCGTGGTATTGGTGACGTTTGCCTGGGTAAAGTGGTCGAGGCTCCAGCGCAGGTTAATCGCCCGCTGCCAACCGCTGGACAGATCCCAGAAACGCGAGACGGCAAGCGTGGTGGAGTCCGCTTTGGTGTCGTTGAGGTCGGTGCTTTTAAAACCGCCCTGCACCAGATAGTACTGTTCCAGCGGATTTTTCAGCAACGGCATCTTGTAGCTGAAGTCGAGCTGCTGTTCCGGCGACGAGACGCTGACGCTGGTCGTCAGGCTGTGGCCGTAGGAGTTAACCCACGGTTTACGCCATGACGCTTTCACTCGTGGTCCCACGTCGGTAGAAAAACCGCCGCCCAGCTCTACGGTGTTTTCGCTGCGCGGCGAAACAACGCCATGCAGCGGTAAAACCTTAGTTTTTCGGGATTTATCAAACTCTGGCGCCACCACTACCGAGTTAAACCATCCGGTCGCTGACAGACGACGGTTCAGTTCAGCCAGATCGCTGGACTGGTAGTCATCGCCTTTTTTGAACGGCACCAGATGCTGCAGATAGTCTTCACGAATCTGCGAACCTTCGAAGGTCACATCGCCGAAGCGGTAACGTTCGCCGCTGTCGTAGTCAATGTCCCAGAACGCCTGATGGCGGTCGAGCGCAATGCCAAGCTGGCTCTTTTTAAACTCGCTGTCAAAGTAGCCTTTACGCAGCGCCACGCTGGTTAACGAACTTTTGAAATGATCGTAATCACCATGATTGAGCACCGTGCCGATTTTCGGCCGGGTTTTCAGCAGCGCTAAATAGTCGCTGTCGGTGCGCGCCCCGCCGCGCAGGATGACATCGGTGCCGCCAATGCGCACCGGTTCCCCCGGCGTCACTTTCGCCAGCAGCACCTGACGGCCTTTCGCCGGCGGCGGCTTCAGTTCGAAGTCGATGGTCGGTTCATAATAACCGAGCGCCTTTAGCCCCTCACGAATGGCATCGTCCACGCGCGCACGGAAGCGGCGATCCGGCGTCACCTCATCGCTGTCGATCGTCGAAAGCTGGGCTCGCACATTTTTTTGTAGTTCACCGGAAAGCCCTTCAACCTGTAGACGGATGTTTGCTGCACTGGCAATGCCGCTGGTCAACAGTAGGCTCACCACACATAAATGGCCGATTTGTCGCACTTTTTCTCCTGAATATCCTTGTTCCCACCCCAACGGGAAACGAAAGTCCGCTCCGCGGCCACGACTGCGTTTTTGTCTGTTTCACGCTCTGACGGCGCGCGACATTCAACGTCAGCACAAAAAACCCACTCTTTGTCGGGTTGAAATAAAGACAGAGCCCCAAATTATTCTTATGTTTAAATTTAGACGTATTCGGCGCGTTTATTGTGTTAAAAGACACGTCAGGTTACAACCTTAACGGAAATTACTGTTCCCCGGAGGCCATCCTCATGAGCTTGTTTGACAAAAAAAATATTGTATCTCAATCGGATGCACTACCCGGAAGAAATACACCCATGCCGGTCGCTACGCTCAATGTTGTGACGGAACACTCAATGACCCACGTACCGGAAGGTATGGAGGTCGCGCTGTTCGCGATGGGCTGCTTCTGGGGCGTTGAGCGCTTGTACTGGCAGCTACCCGGCGTTTACAGCACCGCAGCGGGCTATACCGGCGGCTACACGCCAAACCCGACCTACCGGGAAGTATGCAGCGGCCAAACCGGGCACGCCGAAGCGGTACGCGTGGTATACGACCCCGCGGTAGTCAGCTACGGCGAACTGCTAAAAGTATTCTGGGAAAACCACGACCCGGCTCAGGGAATGCGCCAGGGCAATGACCACGGCACCCAGTACCGCTCGGCCATCTACCCGCTAACGCCGGAGCAGGATCGGGAAGCGCACGCTAGCCTGCAGCAGTTCCAGGACGCTATGCGCAGCGCGGGCGACGCGCGGGACATCACGACCGAAATTGCCGCCGCGAAACCATTCTATTATGCGGAAGATGAGCACCAGCAGTATCTGCACAAAAACCCGTACGGCTACTGCGGCATCGGCGGCATTGGCGTGTGTCTGCCGCCTCAGCTCCAGGGCTAACCGTCCAGCGCCACGCGCGCCGCATGCCGCGTGGCGTTCGCCACGGTACCAAAGTCCATGACTTTCCCCTGCAATAAAAGGTTGTAGACCGGCGACTGTGGCCGGTTGAGCCGCGTTTGCAGCAGATGCACGGCTTCGATGCCCAAATCGCGGCACGGCACGCGAATGCCGGTCACCGGCGTCGACAGGCTGTTTTGCAGATTCCACGTAAAATCGGTGGTAATCAGTGAGATATCCTGCGGAACGCGCAGGCCGTGGCGTTGCAAAGCATTTATCACCCCCTCAGTCATGCTGGTGCTGTTCGGAAAGATCACATCCGGCCACAGCGCACGATCGTGCGCCTTCAGCCAGGCGTCCAGCGCCCGCTCCGCCTCTTCTGCCGTGAACCATTCGGTGACCAATAAGTCATGCTGAGGATTGAACGGTACATGGTAATAGCGGTACGCCTCCTTAATACCGTCCAATCGGGCATAGAGGGTTTCCCGCCGCAGGCAGGTCATGGTCAAGACGCGCCGATGCCCCTGTTCGAAGAGGTAGCGCATCGCGGTAAAACCGATAGCCCGATGATCGGGAGAAACGCAGTCCAGCGCCATTTCTCGATCGATAGAGTTAATCAGCACGCACGGCTTATTCAGCGTGCTGGCGAGCTTAAGGATCGTCGGGTCGTCCGTGCCGATAATCACCACCGCGTTGATATTCTTCTGGCCGGCTTTTTCGAGGAACAGCTTCACATCGGCGTGCTGCTCTTCCAGCGCACAGTGGCTGATCCAGACGTCATGCGGCGCGCTGGCCTCGGCGATGCCTTTCGTCACTTCCAGATAAAACGTATCGCCCCGGCCCTGGAAAGTACGCTCTGGCGCAAACACCGCAATGCCGTTAATCAGCAGACGACCGTTTGCCAGCGAATCGAGCACGCCAAGCTGGCGAGCACACTGGACGATAGACTCTCGCGCCTTGTCGCTGGTGTAGGATTTGCCGCTGAGCACCCGGGAAACGGTGCTGATGGAGTAGCCGGTACGGGCGGCTATTTCATCCATTTTTAGCTTGCCTGCCATTGTGTGACCTCGCTCGCAATCATATTTTGCAAATTTTTGCAGATGCAGTTCACTGATTTTAAAACCGATTTTCAGTTCTCCGCGCATATTCCTTTTCTACCTGCGAGCATTCTCACAAATTCCGTTTGTCGGCCTTCACCGCCTTCCCTATTTTCAGATTTCAGTCATTCCTATCACGTAAGGTGCAACATGGATAAGGTGCGTTTTGGCATTATCGGCGTGGGTAACATCGGGACCGTTCACGCCCGCTACCTGCTGGCAGGTACGGTGAAAGAGGCCTGCCTGACGGCAGTGTGCGACAACAACCTCAGCAAGCATCCGGCGATTCGCACGCTGGTCGGCGAGGACGTCACGCTGTTCAGCGACGCCGAAGCGATGCTGAACAGCGGCCTGATTGATGCAGTGATTGTCTCCACGCCGCACTACGACCACCCGGGGCTGTCAATGCTGGCCATGCGCAACGGCATTCACACGCTGTGCGAAAAACCCGCGGGCGTTTACACCGCGCAGGTGCGCGAAATGAACGAATTTTCCCGCGGCTGCAACGTGGTGTTCGGCATGATGTTCAACCAGCGCCCGAACCCGCTATACCAGAAGGTCAAAGACCTGATAGACAGCGGCGAACTCGGTGAACTGCGTCGTTCCAACTGGATCATCACCAACTGGTATCGCTCGCAGAGCTACTACAACTCCGGCGGCTGGCGCGCCACCTGGAAAGGCGAAGGCGGCGGCGTGCTGCTCAACCAGGACCCCCACCAGCTCGATTTATGGCAGTGGCTGGTCGGTATGCCGGTGCGCATGCGCGCGTTCTGCCAGTTCGGCAAGCATCGCGATATTGAAGTCGAAAACGAAGTGACCGCCTACGCCGAATACGCCAACGGCGCCACCGGGGTCTTCATTACCACCACCGCCGAAGCGCCGGGCACCAACCGCCTGGAGATCGCTGGCGATCGCGGCAAAGTGGTGGTGGAAGACGGCAAGCTGCGCTTCTGGCGGCTGCGCGAATCGGAAACCACCTTTAACGCGCGCTGGGAAAACGGCTTCGGCGAGCCGGAGTGCTGGGAAGTCACTATCCCTGTGGCGCCGGAGTGCAGCGATCACCACGTCATCACAGCCAACTTTGCCGCCGCGGTGCTGCACGGTACGCCGCTGCTGGCACCGGGTACCGACGGTATTCACGGTCTGACGCTCTCCAACGCGATGCATCTGTCGACCTGGACCGACGGCTGGGTTGACCTGCCGTTCGACGAAGCACGGTTTAAACAACTGCTTGATGAGCGCATCGCGGGCTCCGTCGACAAGCAGGTCGAAAGCAAAACGCTTGATGCCTCAGGCACCTGGTAACGCGCAAGAGGAAAACGACATGCTACGCATTGCGATTGTGGGAACCGGGAACATCTCACACAACCATATTCAGGGATATCAAGCATTTGCTGACCGCTGCCAGATTGTTGCGCTGGTCGATATTTACCCGGAAAAAGCACACGAGAAAAAGACGCGTTACGGGCTGAGCGACGCCCGCGTCTTCAGCAGCCATCAGGAAATGCTGGCGTCCGGTATTGAAGTGGACATTGTTGACGTTTGCACCCCACCGTATGTGCACGCGGAAATCAGTATTGATGCCCTCAGCGCCGGGAAACACGTGCTGTGTGAAAAGCCAATGGCGGCGTCGCTGGAGGAGTGCGACGCGATGATCGCCGCCCAGCGCGCCAGCGGCAAAATACTCTCCATTATTGCCCAGAACCGCTTTACCGACGCCTTCTGGCGCTTAAAGCAGGTGGTGGATTCGGGCGAGCTGGGGAAAATCTGCCACGCGCAGGTGGACTCGTTCTGGTGGCGCGGCCACTGCTACTACGACCTGTGGTGGCGCGGCACGTGGGAAAAAGAGGGCGGCGGCTGCACCCTCAACCATGCGGTACACCATATCGATGCTATTCAGTGGATGCTCGGCTTCCCGAAAGAAGTGGTGGCGATGATGACCAACGTCGCCCACGACAACGCCGAAGTGGAAGATCTTTCCGCCGCGATTTTCCGCTACGACAGCGGTGCGCTGACTCAGCTGACCGCCTCGGTGGTGCATCACGGCGAAGATCAGAAAATCGTTATTCAGGGCGATAAAGCGCGCGTCTCGGCGCCCTGGGACGTGTGGGCCAGCGTGTCCGCCGATAACGGCTTCCCGCAAGAACAGCACGACGATGCACGCGAAGCCCGGCTGGATGCGCTGTTCCGCAATACGCCAAAGCTCAAGTACACGCTGCATACCGGGCAGATTAACGACCTGCTCAATGCCGTTGAGCAATGCGGCGAACCGCTGATTGACGGCGTGCAGGGCAAGCGTTCGCTGGAGCTGATTACCGCCATTTATCAATCCTCAATAACCGGGCGGGTGGTGACGCTGCCCGTCAGCCCGGATGAGCCCTGGTATAAAACCGGAGGCCTGGTTTCCCTCGCCCCTCATTTCTATGAAAAAGGCGCGTCGGTGGAAAATTTCTCTGAGGTGGGCGCAATCCCGCTGGGTAAAGATTTGGACAAAGGAGCATAAACATGAGCATCAAAGACGGTATGAACTACGCCCCGGTGGGCAAACCGCAGCCGGTCGTCGGCGAAGGCGAGTTTATTATTGCCGCCGCCGCGCTGGACCATGGCCATATCTACGGCATGTGTAACGGGCTGATTGAAGCTGGCGCCACGCTCAAGTGGGTTTATGATCCCGACCCCGCGAAAGTTGATAAATTTGTTCAGCAGTACCCGCAGGCGCAGATTGCGCCGACGCTGGAGACCCTTCTCAACGACAGCAGCGTGCAGCTGGTTGCCGGTGCCGCCGTACCGTCCGAGCGCTGCGCGCTGGGGCTAAAGGTGATGGACGCCGGGAAAGACTACTTTACCGACAAAGCACCGTTAACCACCCTCGCCCAGCTGGAAGCCGCTAAACGCAAAGTGGCGGAGACCGGGCGGAAATATGCGGTCTATTACAGCGAGCGTCTGCACGTCGAGAGCGCGGTGTTTGCCGGGCAACTGGTGCAGCAGGGCGCGATTGGCCGAGTGATGCAAACGCTCGGCGTCGGCCCGCATCGCGAGGGGGAAGGCCGCCCGGACTGGTTCTACGAAAAGGAATTCTTCGGCGGCATCCTCTGCGATATCGGCAGCCACCAGATTGAACAATTTCTGTTTTACACCGGCAACAGCGATGCGCGTATCGTTGCCAGCCAGGTGCGTAACGTCAACCATCCGCAGTACCCGCAGTTTGAAGACTTCGGCGACGCGATGCTGGCGGGCGACAACGGCGCAACCGGCTACTTCCGCTGCGACTGGTTTACGCCAGACGGCCTTTCCAGCTGGGGAGATGGCCGTCTGACGCTGCTCGGCACCGAGGGCTACATCGAAATCCGCAAATACGTCGACATCACCCGCGGCGAGCAGGACGTGGTGTACCTGGTCAACAGAGAAGGCGAGTTCCGCTACCCGGTGGCCGGACAGGTGGGCTTCCCCTACTTCGGTCAGCTGATTCAGGACTGTCTGCACCGTACGGAGAATGCCATGACCCAGGCGCACACGTTTAAAGCGGCCGAGCTGTGCGTGAAAGCGCAAATGCTGGCGAACGCGGTGGAATAACAGGAGGCGGCGATGAAAACACGTCATGCAGCGATTATTGGCTGTGGCGCTATCCACACCTGTCACGTGGATGCGCTGCGCCACGTACCGGGCGCGGTGGTGCGCGCGGTAGTCGATATTGATAGTGAAAAAGGGAGCCGGCTGGCGGCCGACTATGGCTGTCAGTTTTATCAGGACTATCATGAAATGCTGCTGGATGCCGCCATTGACGTGGTACACATCTGCACGCCGCATTATCTGCATAAGCCGATGATCCTTGCCGCACTCGCGGCTGGGAAACAGGTATTCTGCGAAAAGCCAGTGGTGATGAACCCGCAGGAGGTAGCCGACATTCAGGCCGCCGCCGCGATGGCCCAACGCCACGTGGGCGTCTGTTATCAGAACCGCCTTAACCCCACGAGCCTGGCGATTCAACGCTGCGTTGAGGAAGGACGGCTTGGCAACCTGCGCGCCATAAAAGCGGTGCTCACCTGGTCACGTTCCGGCAACTACTACGCCGCCAGCCCGTGGCGCGGCAGTTTTGCCACCGAAGGCGGTAGTCTGCTGATTAACCAGGCCATCCATACACTAGACCTGATGCAGTGGTTTGGTGCAGGCGTGCGGTGCCTGAAGGGCGTGGTCGACAGCACTCTGCTGGCCGATGAAATAGAAACCGAAGACAGCGCGATGGTGACGCTGTGCTTTAACAACGGCGCGCGCGGGCTGTTTTACGCCAGTAACTGCCACACCAGCGACTCACCGCTGCTGCTGGAGCTGGAGTTCGAGCACGGTATGCTGCGCCTGACTGACAACGCGCTGTGGCAAGTCTGCGGCGATACGCGCACGCTGATAGCCAGCGATGCCTCGCCGGACGGTATCGGCAAAAGCTACTGGGGGATTGGCCACCAGCAGGCGATACAGCATTTCTACCAGGCGCTCGACAACACCGCCTCCGCCACCTTCTGCGATATTCGCGAAGCGGCAAAATCATTACAGATGGTTAATGCCATTTACCAATCGTCACTATTGAGGAAATGGGTGAATATCACCGAGTGATCGTTATCCGATTTTTCCTGCTGTCAATAATATAAGGTGCAGGGGCAACTCTGCACTGACACCCTACCAGTACAGGAATAATAATATCATGGTGAAACCAACCGAGCGTCGCGTTGGCTATGGCACTGCCATTGGCTACGGCGTGACCGATTTATTTGGCGGCGGCGCCTTTGCCGTTATAGGAACATGGCTTTTATTTTTTTACACTACGTATTGTGGCTTAAGCGTATTAGAGGCCGGCTCAATATTTGCCATTGCGCGTATTATTGATGCTATTTTAAGTCCAGTGATGGGCTACATCACGGATAATTTCGGCAATACCTGGCTTGGTCGTAAATTTGGCCGCCGCCGTTTCTTCCTGCTGATCGGCTCACCGCTGATGTTCCTCTATGCCCTCGTCTGGATAACCGATATGAACTATTGGTACTATCTGGGCACCTATCTTTCTATTGAGCTGCTGTCCGCCATGGTGCTGGTACCCTGGGAGACGCTGGCCGCTGAGATGACCAACCGGTTCAGCGAACGCACGCGACTGTCCGGCGTGCGAATGATGTGCTCCTCGCTCGGCGGCTTTCTGGCCGTGTCGGTTCCCGGCATTATTATGCAATATACCGGTAAGGATAATGCCTTCACCTACACCCTGACTGGCCTCGTTTTCGCAGTCATTTACTGTGTTGCGGTATTAGCAACCTGGGCCTGCACCTGGGAAGCCAAAGACGTACGCGAAGAATATGAATTTCAACCGGATAATCAACGCAGCCGCGGTCTTTTAAATCATTTAAAGTACCTGGTTATTGATCTTATTTCCTCTTTCAAAATAAGGATATTTCGTCAGCATATTTTAATTTATATTTGTTCTTTTACCGCCATGGACGTATTTGGTTCAGTATTTACCTATTACGTTGTTTATGCGCTGCACCGTGATGCGGAAATGGTTTCCGGGCTATTAAGCATTGCCGCTTTTGTCTCTATCCCCGGCACCTTCGGCTTCATGATGCTGATGAACAAATTTAATCTCACCCCTTCCGGCGCGCTGCGGCTTTCCTACAGCGGTCACGTATTCAATGTGTAGATCGGCTCATTGCAAGTAGTGCTCACGCTCAATGAATGTACCGATAATTTTGTCATGCATTTCTACTGATTTCGAGTATCCGAGGGTCTTACGATTAAGCCGCTTTAGCCGGTTGCGAAGGTTCAGGTTTTCACGCTCTATCCGTTGTGTATAAAGCTTGCCTGTGATGTGCTTTTCATTCGGTAACATGTCGTAAACGCTGAAGTTATCTGTGCACCAGAAGACAACATTAAAGCCCACTAACAGCTTCAATAACTTACGCAAAGTCTTTTTGCTTCGACGGCCAAAAGCATGGGCAATAATACGTTTGAGGCGAGGCTCCCATGCATACCACAACCAACGCTGCTGCTTCTTGTTGCCCACAAATGACCACATTTCATCAATTTCACAAATCAGCTGGATTTGCAGGTTGTCCAGTGGAAGCGTAGTTACCCGTCGCGGCGAGAGTTTTTTAAGGTGCGCACAACAGCATTAATGCTGATATGTAGCGCTCTTGCAGTATCGCGGATCCCCGAGTTGTTCATCGCAAGGTCAACAATTTGCTCTTTCATGCCGTGCTGGCAGGCACGATAAGCGTAATCAAGCTGGAAAGTTCGGCTACATGACTGACAACGATAGCGCTGGTGCCCGGCAGTGCCCAGACCATGCTTTTTAACCGCATCAATGCGTCCACAGAAGGGACATTTCACGTCAACCTGAGCCATAAATTCTCACCCGTAAATCAGTCATTCTACAGGGTGATCAACGGATTGAATACATGACCCCTACAGCAGCATTCTACTCGTTCTGGCGTTTCTGTTTACCGTCTATATCGGCCATCTTCAGGTACCCATGCTGCTGTTCTCTGCGGTGTTCATCCTGCTGGGGCTGGCAAAAGCCGGGCTGTATTATATTCCATGGAATATCTACAGCTTCATCCCCGACGTTGATGAACTGGTCACCCGTCAGCGCCGCGAAGGGATTTTCGCCGGGGTGATGGTCTTAACCCGTAAAAGCACGGTTGCGCTAGCCATTATGCTGATTGGCATCGTCCTGGAAGAGAGCGGTTTTGTGAAAGGCGGCGGTACGCAGCCCGCCAGCGCGCTGCACGCCATTATCGGCCTTATGGTGTTCGCCACCGCCGGGCTGCTGGCCGTCAGTTTTTACATGACCTATCGCTTTAAGCTGACGCAGAAAACGCATAGCATCCTGATCAAAGAAGTGGCGCGCCGCAAGCTCGGCGGCCATGCGGAAGACTGCGATGCGGAAACCCGTGAAGTCATTCATGCGCTAACCGGCTATACCTACAACCGAGTATGGGATGCCGACGCGAAAGGGCACCTAAAAACCCACCCGCAACCGACTAACGGTTAACCTCTGGCAGCTTTACAGTCCCTTACGCTATACTAACCTCTGAAATTGCCGGCCCATCTCCTTCGGGCCGGTTTTCAATGTGTATTTCACACGGATTTATCAACTTCCCTTCCGAGGATCTGGCCCCACGGGTTAGATAAAATATGTTAAACAGTATATTCATCATACTTTGCCTGATCGCCGTCAGTGCGTTCTTCTCAATATCTGAGATTTCACTTGCCGCATCGCGCAAAATCAAACTGAAACTGCTTGCCGATGAAGGCAACATCAACGCCCAACGCGTGCTCAAAATGCAGGAAAACCCGGGGATGTTTTTCACCGTGGTGCAAATTGGTCTGAACGCGGTCGCCATTCTTGGCGGTATCGTCGGCGACGCAGCGTTCTCTCCGGCGTTCCACTCGCTGTTCTCTAACTACATGTCGCCGGAACTCTCCGAGCAGCTGAGCTTCATCCTCTCCTTCTCGCTGGTGACCGGTCTATTTATTCTGTTTGCGGACTTAACTCCGAAACGCATCGGTATGATTGCGCCTGAAGTGGTGGCACTGCGTATCATCAACCCGATGCGCTTCTGCCTGCTGGTCTTCCGGCCGCTGGTGTGGTTCTTCAACGGTATGGCCAACATCATCTTCCGCATCTTTAAGCTGCCGATGGTGCGTAAAGACGACATCACCTCCGACGATATCTACGCAGTGGTAGAAGCCGGCGCGCTGGCGGGCGTGCTGCGTAAGCAAGAGCACGAGCTGATTGAAAACGTGTTTGAGCTGGAATCACGTACCGTGCCGTCGTCCATGACGCCGCGTGAAAACGTCATCTGGTTCGATCTGCACGAAGATGAGCAAAGCCTGAAAAACAAGGTTGCCGAACACCCGCACTCCAAGTTCCTGGTGTGTAACGAAGATATCGATCACATCATCGGCTACGTTGACTCCAAAGACCTGCTGAACCGCGTGCTGGCGAACCAAAGCATGGCGCTGAACAGCGGCGTGCAGATCCGCAATACGCTGATCGTGCCGGACACGCTGACGCTGTCTGAAGCGCTTGAAAGCTTTAAAACCGCCGGTGAAGACTTCGCGGTTATCATGAACGAATATGCGCTGGTCGTGGGTATCATCACCCTTAACGACGTAATGACCACGCTGATGGGCGACCTGGTCGGCCAGGGCCTGGAAGAGCAGATCGTCGCACGCGATGAGAACTCATGGCTGATTGACGGCGGCACGCCGATCGACGACGTGATGCGCGTGCTGGATATCGACGATTTCCCGCAGTCGGATAACTACGAAACCATCGGCGGTTTCATGATGTTTATGCTGCGTAAAATCCCGAAACGCACCGATGCCGTGAAGTTCTCCGGCTACAAGTTCGAGGTGGTGGATATTGATAACTACCGCATCGACCAGCTGCTGGTCACGCGCATTGATAACAAGCCAACGGTACTGGTTCCGAAGCAGTCGGATATTGTCGAAAGCGGCCAGGGTGCGGCCTGAACTAGCGTGGGCGCCGGCAGATGCCGGGCCTGAAAACATCAACGGCTCCCATAGGGAGCCGTTTTTAATTCTACCGTGTGGTGCCTGCGTTACGCCATTTCGGTCTGGAGACGCAGTACGTGACGGTTTACTTCAGACATCACAGAAAGGTGCTGGATGTCTCTGACTTTTGGGATAAGAATTTTACCCTTATCAAATTCAAAAGCGCCAACGTCCTTGATATACAACCGTCCACGAAACAGGGTCTTAACATACTTCGCAACCTGAAGCGGGTTGTAGCGTTGGAAAATTTTCATTCTAATCTCCTGCGAGTACTACGCCCTAGTTGATCCACATTTGGCTTCAACGCTCCGGGGCGCAAAGTGAAGTACTCGTTAACTATAGTCCATAACAACAGAGGCCCCCTATCGTAGCGGTCCTAATTTACCTTTTTATTACATTAATTCAGAATTTTCTTTTCAGCTATACGACGAAGACAGTATAAGGCTTCATTTTCATAAGATTGTGTGCGTTCCTCCACAAACTGGCACCGTCTTTGCGGGAAAACTTCATCAATCGCACTTATGATTAAAACTATCGGCCAAGTGGTCGGATCACCTGCATAAAAAAAGGAAAAACCATGACTCTACGTACGCTACTGGCGGTTTCATGCCTGTTAATGCCGTTAATGGCTGCCGCACATAATTTCACAAACGGACAACGTGTTGCGCCTGTCGGCGTGGCCGATCGCGGGGAACTCATTCTCGATAATGATAAGTTTAGCTATAAAAGCTGGAATAGCGCGCAGCTGCCTGGCAAAGTGCGGGTAGTGCAACATATTGCCGGACGTTCCTCCGCAAAAGAGAAAAATGCGTCGCTGATTGAGGCGATTAAAGCGGCCAACCTGCCGCATGACCGCTACCAGACCACCACAATTGTGAATACTGACGATGCCATTCCCGGCTCATCAATGTTTGTCCGCAGCAGCATCGAAAGTAATAAAAAGCTGTTCCCATGGTCACAGTTTATCGTCGATAGCGACGGCGTGGTGCGGAAAGCCTGGCAGCTGGATGAAGGCAGTTCGGCCATCGCCGTGCTGGATAAAGATGGCCGAGTACAGTGGGCAAAAGACGGCGCGCTGACGGCCGCAGAAGTGCAGCAGGTGATTGCCCTGCTGCATAAGCTGCTGAATTAAAAAATCGAGACGCGGAAACCGGGGTTGAGGAACGACTCGCGCGGGGTGTAATCCAGCGTTTTACCCTGCCAGTCGTTCACGTGCGCGCCGGCGGCGACCGCGACCGCGTGCCCTGCTGCGGTGTCCCAGATATTGGTCGGCCCGAAGCGCGGATAAAGCTGCGCTTCGCCTTCCGCCACCAGACAGAACTTCAGCGACGAACCAATCGCAGCCGTATCATGCTCGCCAAGCTGCTGCAGATACTCTTTGAGTTCATCATCATTCGCATAGTGAGAGCGGCTCACAACCACCTTCGGCGGGTTTGCATCGCGAACCTGAATCGGCTTGCGCACGCCGCATTCTTCTTTCCACGCTTTGCCGTTGGCCGCGCTATACATGACCTTCAGCACCGGTGCGAACACGACGCCCATCACCGCTTTGCCGTTCTCAATCAGCGCGATGTTAACGGTAAATTCACCGTTGCGCTTAATGAACTCTTTAGTGCCGTCCAGCGGGTCAACCAGCCAATAGCGCTGCCAGTGCTGGCGGACATCCCAGCCCGGCGGATCTTCTTCTGAGAGGATCGGCACGTCCGGCGTCATCGCCTTCAGGCCTTTAACAATCACGTGGTGTGCGGCGATATCGGCCGCAGTCACCGGTGAGTCATCTTTCTTGCTGGCGACGTCTAACGGCTGCTTGCCATCGTACACATCCATGATGGCATCACCCGCGTCGCGCGCAAGTTGACAGACTTGTTCTAACATTTTCCACCTCGTTAAAATTACAGTGGTGTTAACTTATTGTTTTATTTATATCGTATTGCCGCGCAATTCGCTATTCCCATCATTGGTCCGGATAACTGTGAACCGCTGCCGATTTCCCATCCTGATTTTCTGGCATGATTCACATCCTCATAAGCAACAGAAAACAAATACATTTAAATCTGTGTCTTAGATCGATAAAAAGGATGCCTCTGATGATCAAGTTTAGCGCAACGCTTCTGGCCACGCTGATCGCTGCCAGCGTCAATGCCGCCACGGTGGACCTCCGCATTATGGAAACCACCGATCTTCATAGCAATATGATGGATTTTGATTACTACAAAGATACCGCGACCGAGAAGTTCGGCCTGGTGCGCACGGCGAGCCTGATCAATGCCGCCCGCAGCGAGGTGAAAAATAGCGTACTGGTGGATAACGGCGACGTCATTCAGGGCAGCCCGATGGGCGACTATGCGGCTGCGAAAGGGCTGAAACAGGGTGATACCCACCCGGTATACAAGGCGATGAACCTGCTCGACTATACCGTGGGTAACCTCGGTAACCATGAATTCAACTACGGTCTGGATTACCTGCACAAAGCGCTGGCTGGCGCGAAGTTCCCTTATATTAACGCCAATATTATCGACGTTAAGACCCAAAAGCCGATGTTCACACCGTACCTGATCAAAGAGACGGAAGTGACCGATAAAGACGGCAACAAGCATCCGCTGAAAATCGGCTATATCGGCTTTGTTCCGCCACAGATCATGACCTGGGATAAGGCTAACCTCAGCGGTAAAGTGACGGTCAACGATATCACTGAAACTGCACGCCACTATGTACCAGAGATGCGCGCGAACGGCGCGGACGTCGTCGTGGTGATTGCCCACTCCGGCCTCTCTGCCGATCCGTACCAGGCGATGGCGGAAAACTCGGTATATTACTTAAGCCAGGTGCCAGGCGTTGACGCCATCATGTTCGGCCATGCCCACGCCGTGTTCCCAAGTAAAGACTTTGCCGACATCAAAGGCGCGGATATCGCCAAAGGCACCCTCAACGGCATTCCTGCGGTGATGCCCGGCATGTGGGGCGACCACCTCGGCGTTGTCGATCTGGTGCTGAATAACGACAGTGGGAAATGGCAGGTTACCTCCGCCCAGGCACAGGCGCGCCCGATTTACGATGCCGCGACCAAGAAATCACTGGCAGCAGAAGATAACACGTTGGTGCAGGCGCTGAAGGCCGACCACGACGCCACCCGCGAGTTCGTCAGCAAGCCTATCGGTAAATCATCCGACAACATGTACAGTTTCCTCTCACTGGTGCAGGACGATCCGACCGTACAGGTCGTCAACATGGCGCAAAAAGCCTACGTTGAGCACTATATTCAGGGCGACCCGGACCTGGCGAAGCTGCCGGTGCTGTCTGCCGCTGCCCCGTTCAAAGCGGGCGGTCGTAAGAACGATCCGGCCAGCTATGTTGAAGTGGAAAAAGGTCAACTGACCTTCCGCAACGCTGCCGATCTTTACCTCTACCCCAACACTCTGGTAGTGGTTAAAGCCAGCGGCAAAGAGGTGAAAGAGTGGCTGGAGTGCTCCGCCGGGCAGTTCAATCAGATTGACCCGCACAGCAGCAAGCCGCAGTCGCTGATTAACTGGGACGGTTTCCGCACCTATAACTTCGACGTTATCGACGGCGTGAACTATCAGGTTGATGTGACCCAACCGGCCCGCTACGACGGCGAATGCCAGAGCATTAACCCGCAGTCCGAGCGTATTAAGCATCTGACCTTCAACGGTAAGCCGATCGACCCGAACGCCATGTTCCTCGTCGCGACCAACAACTATCGCGCCTACGGCGGTAAGTTCGCGGGCACCGGCGATAGCCATATCGCTTTTGCCTCACCGGATGAGAACCGTTCGGTGCTGGCCGCCTGGATTAGCGCAGAATCGAAGAAAGCGGGCGCAATCCATCCGGCCGCGGACAACAACTGGCGACTGGCGCCTATCCACAGCGACAGCCAGCTGGATATTCGCTTTGAGACCTCACCGTCAGAAAAAGCGGCGGCGTTTATTAAAGAGAAAGCGCAGTATCCGATGAAGCAGGTCGCCACCGATGATATTGGCTTTGCTATTTATCAGCTGGATTTGAGCAAGTAAAAACCGTACCGGGTGACGGCTACGCCTTGCCCGGCCTACTCTTCAGGCCGGATAAGGCGCTGCCGCCATCCGGCAAAAACCTCACCGGGACAGGACGCTCACGCCGGGATCTGCTGCGCCATCACCTGCGGCAAATTCACCTCAATCCAATCCGCCAGCGCCGCCACCTTCTCACTGACCGCTTCGCCGAGCGGTGTCAGGCTATACTCTACGTGCGGCGGCACCACCGGGTAAGACATGCGGTTGATAAAGCCGTCCTGCTCCAGAGCCTGAAGCGACTGGGCGAGCATTTTTTCGCTGACGCCGCCCATTTTCCGGCGCAGATCGCTAAAGCGGTGCGTACCCTCGCGCAGCGCCACCAGAATCAGCACGCCCCAGCTGCTGGTCACGTGCTTGAGCACCTCCCGCGACGGGCAGTTGGCCGAGAACAGATCGCCATCGCGCATCTTTTGCGTCAGGGTCGCATTACTTTCTTTCATACTTACCTTTTTGTACGTACTTACTAAAAGTTAGTTATGGTGTTAGCTTACCACAACACCCGATGAACACGAAGGAGAATACCCATGATCGCCATTACCGGAGCCACCGGCCAGCTGGGCCAACACGTGATTGCCAACCTGCTTAACACCACCGCCGCCGCACAATTGGTTGCCGTTGTTCGTAACCCGGCGAAAGCCGCCGCGCTGAGCCAGCAGGGGGTTAGCGTACGCCAGGCCGACTACGGCGACGAAACCGCGCTAACGCAGGCGCTACAGGGCGTCGAGAAGCTGCTGATTATCTCCTCCAGCGAAGTCGGCCAGCGTGCGCCGCAGCACCGTAATATCATCAAGGCGGCAAAGACGGCGGGCGTTAAATTCATTGCCTACACCAGCCTGCTGCATGCCGATACTTCACCGCTAGGCCTCGCCGTCGAACACATTGAAACCGAAAAAATGCTGGCCGATTCCGGTATCCCTTATGCCCTGCTGCGTAACGGCTGGTATACCGAAAACTATCTGGCCAGCGCGCCGGCAGCCCTGGAGCATGGCGTGTTTATCGGCGCAGCCGGTGAAGGCAAAATTGCCTCTGCGACCCGCGCAGACTATGCCGCCGCCGCCGCACGCGTGATGACGGAAGACGGCCACGCAGGGAAAGTGTATGAACTTGCGGGCGATAACGGCTGGACGCTCAGCGAGCTGGCCGCCGAACTGACCAAACAGAGCGGCAAAAACGTGGTTTACCAGAACCTGGGCCAGGCCGATTTCGCCGCGGCGCTGAAGAGCGTAGGCCTGCCTGCCGGGCTGGCGGATATGCTGGCTGACTCAGATATCGGCGCCGCCAAAGGCGGTCTGTTTGACGGCAGCCATACCCTGAGCACGCTGATTGGTCGCCCGACCACCTCGCTTGCCGACAGCGTCAAAGACCTGCTGTAAGCGTTAAATAATCGTTAAAGAGGGTAGCGCCCCCACGGGTCATCTCGGATAATAAAAAGAAGGCCCAGGGGGAGTTTAACGTGCAAGGTGTACCGGAACAGTTCAGCGACGAGAAAGACAGCGCGCGCTTTCGCCACCTGGCGCAGGTGCCGGGCGTCGAGCTGTACCATGCGCATATTTCGCGCTATGCCTTTGAACCCCACACTCACGAAGCGTTCGGCATTGGCGTCATTGAGGCCGGGGCCGAGCGTTTCCGCTACCGCGGCAGCCAGCACATCGCCCCCGTTCATTCAGTGGTGACCATGAACCCCGACGAGCTGCATACCGGTGAGGCGGAAACCGCCGACGGATGGCGCTATCGGATGATTTATCTGCAGCCCGATCTGCTTGAGGAAGTGACCGGTATCCGCCATTGGTGGTTTGCCGATGCCACCCGCCACGATCCGCAGCGTTCTTTGCTGATTGGCCGCCAAATCCACGCCCTGTGGCATACCGACGATCCGCTGGCACAGAAAGGCCTGCTGCTGGAGATGATCGACACCTTCCGACCGCTCGCCTGCCACGCCCCTGTGCGAACAGAAGCCGTCCATCGCTTTGCCCGCGTACGCGATTATCTTTACGACAACTACATGCATCCCATTACCCTTGATGAATTAGCGGGCGTCGCGGCGCTCAGTCCGTGGCACTTCCAGCGTCAGTTTAAAGCCCATTTTCACGTTACGCCGCACCAGATGCTGATGGCGGTGCGCCTGTGGCGAGCAAAAGAATTTCTCACCCACGGCATGCCCGCCGCCGCCGTTGCCGCCGCGACCGGGCTCACCGATCAGTCGCATCTGACCCGCGCCTTCACCCAGCGCTACGGCATAACCCCGGTGCGTTACCAAAAACAAGTGATCCGTCGCTAATCAGCAATCTCATACAATACGCCGCGCGCTTCACCTCCTACACTTTGCGCATGTTTAACATATCAGGATGTGATGATGATTAGCGGTGTGCTGTACGCCCTGTTAGCCGGTTTAATGTGGGGACTGATTTTTGTCGGACCGCTTATCGTGCCGGATTATCCGGCTGTCTTGCAGTCGATGGGGCGCTATCTGGCGCTCGGGCTGATTGCCCTGCCGTTGGCCTGGCTCGGCCGCGCCCGTTTACGCCAGCTCACGCGCCAGGATTGGTGGACGGCGCTGGCGCTCACCCTGGTTGGCAACCTTATCTATTATGTGTGTCTCGCCAGCGCGATTCAGCGGACCGGCGCGCCCGTTTCCACAATGATTATTGCTACCCTGCCGGTAGTGATCCCCATTTTCGCCAACCTGCTGTATAGCCAGCGCGACGGCAAGCTGTCCTGGCTACGCCTGATGCCTGCGCTGGTGCTGATTGCGAGCGGACTGCTGTGCGTCAACGTGGCCGAGCTGCGTCAGGGCCTGCCGGACTTTAGCGGATGGCGCTATGGCTCAGGCATTGCGCTGGCGACGGTGTCGGTGGTGTGCTGGGCGTGGTATGCGCTGCGTAACGCCCGCTGGCTGCGGGAAAATCCGCATCAGCCGCCGCTTATGTGGGCCACCGCACAGGCGCTGGTGACGCTACCGGTTTCGCTGTTCGGCTACGTTGCGGCCTGCCTGTGGCTACACGCTCAGACGCCCGATTTCGCACTGCCTTTCGGTCCGCGTCCGACGGTATTTATCGGCCTGATGATCGCCATCGCCGTACTCTGTTCATGGGTGGGCGCGCTATGCTGGAACGTGGCGAGTCAGCGGCTGCCGACGGTGATCCTCGGGCCGCTGATTGTTTTTGAAACGCTAGCGGGGCTGCTTTACACCTTCCTGCTGCGCCAGGAGATGCCGCCGATATTAACGCTGAGTGGAATAACGTTATTGGTGATTGGGGTCGTCATCGCGGTTCGGTCAAAACCGCAGAAACCGGCGGTGGTGCCGATTTCAGGTGATGCCTGATGGCGCTTGCCTATCGGGCCTGCACGATTAATATAGGCCCGATAAGGCGTTTACGCCGCCATCCGGCAATCAAGGACCGGCACTCATGCCGGTCTTTGATGCTGGGCCTTAGAACGTTTCCCAGTTTGCTTCGGTCAGCGGCGCCGATTTAGCCGCTGGTGCGGACGTTCTTTTCACTGGTGTTTTCTGCATCGTCTGCTGGTGGTTGATTTTAAACACCGCCACGGTTTGATTCAGACGCGCGGCCTGTTCTTCCAGCGCGGCGGCGGCGCTGGCAGACTCTTCCACCAGCGAGGCGTTTTGCTGAGTCACGCGATCCATCTCGGCGACCGCCTGGCCGACCTGATCGATGCCGCGGCTCTGCTCATCGGAAGCAGAGGCGATTTCGCCCATAATATCGCTCACGCGGGTTACCGCATTCACGATCTCAGCCATCGTCTCTCCGGCCTCGTGCACCAGCGCGGAGCCGGCGTTGACGCGGTTGCCCGAGTCATCAATCAATCCCTTAATTTCTTTTGCCGCCTGGGCGCTGCGCTGCGCCAGCGTGCGGACTTCGCCTGCCACCACCGCAAAACCACGACCCTGTTCACCGGCGCGGGCGGCTTCCACCGCCGCGTTCAGCGCCAGAATGTTGGTCTGGAAGGCAATGCCATCGATCACGTTGGTAATTTGTGCGATTTTGCTGGAACTGGCAGCGATTTCATCCATCGTTCGCACCACGCCGTCGACCACGTTACCGCCCTTCTGCGCGGTCTCAGAGGCATTCTGCGCCAGCTGCGTCGCCTGACGCGCGTTGTCGGCGTTTTGTTTCACCGTCGCGGTGAGCTGCTCCATGCTGGCCGCCGTCTCTTCCAGCGATGCCGCCTGCTGCTCGGTCCGCGAAGAGAGATCGTTGCTGCCTGCGGAAATTTCACCCGCGCCGGTATAGATGGTGTCAGCGCCTTCGCGCACCACGCCCACCGTATTCGCCAACGACTGCTGCATGTCGTTGACGTTACGTGCCAGCAGCGCCATTTCGTTACTGCCTTCGGTATTGATGTTGTTGGTCAGATCGCCTTCGGCAATATGGCGGATATGCGCCATCACCTTATGCAGCGGCTTGAGCAGCACGCGTTGCATCGCGACCCAGCTCATCACGATGACCACCACAACCAGCAGCATAATGGCGCCCAGGGTCCACATAATACGCACATAGTCGCTTTCGTTCTGTTGGATGCCAGCGTTGGTCAACGATGCCTGTGCCGCACGCCACTCCTGGTACACCGCCTGCATGGCCTGCTGTTTCTGTTCGGCGTTTTGCTTGAACATCTCTTCCAGCTTGCCCTCTGCCAGCAGTTCGTTCATGCGCGCCAGCGTCGCGGAGTAGATGCCGTATTGCTTCTCAAGGCTGTCCGAGAGATGGCTATTCAACCCCGGCGTTTCCGGCAGTGCGTAATATTTGTCGTAGTGGCGTTTAGCCTCTGCCAACAGGTTGTTCGCCGTATCCACCAGCGTTTTCAGCTCCCCGCCGTTGACGCTACTTGCCATCGTCCCCTGCAGGCGCAGCATGCCACGGTTCAGGGTCACACGCGCCTGGTTAAGGCTAATCCACGCATCGGTAAACTCGGCCACGTTCTGGCTGGAGAGCTGCGAGACGGTAAAGTTCTGCTTGTCGTTATTCAGCGCGCGTACAAATACGCCCGCTGATATCAGCTGCATCGCGCCCAGCGCGACCAGCACGACAATCAGTACGGTAATCACTTTTATTCGTTTAAACATCATTTGCCTTTTTGTGCAGGTGGTCTGAAGTCTCACTATCGGCAGCCCAGCGGGGTTATTTAATCGATTCAGGTCCTACCAGCATGATTATCAATAAGATTCAGCACGTTAAAGGCACAATAATTTTTTGTGACGGCCATCACCTATATCCGCTCCCCATAAAGGGGTATATCCTTGTCGTAAAGATGCATTTAAAATACATCTTATATTATTGATGACGAGGTAACTGCTATGGCCTTTCGCGACCAACCTTTAGGCGAGCTGGCGCTCTCCATCCCGCGCGCATCCGCGCTGTTCCGTAAATATGATATGGATTACTGCTGCGGCGGTAAGCAGACGCTGGCTCGCGCAGCCGCCCGCAAGGAACTGGACGTCGACGTGATTGAAGCCGAACTGGCAAAACTGGCCGAGCAGCCGGTTGAGAAAGACTGGCGCACCGCATCCCTTGCCGAAATCATCGATTACATCATCCCGCGCTACCACGACAGACACCGTGAACAGCTGCCGGAGCTGATTTTACAAGCGACCAAAGTGGAACGCGTTCACGCCGACAAACCGAACGTGCCTAAAGGCCTGGCAAAATACCTGACCATGCTGCACCAGGAACTGTCCAGCCATATGATGAAAGAGGAGCAGATCCTGTTCCCGATGATTAAGCAGGGCATGGGCAGCCAGGCAATGGGGCCTATCAGCGTGATGGAAAGCGAACATGACGAAGCGGGCGAACTGCTGGAAGTGATTAAGCACACCACCAATAACGTCACCATTCCGCCGGAAGCCTGCACCACCTGGAAAGCAATGTATAACGGCATTAACGAAATGATCGACGATCTGATGGAGCACATCAGCCTCGAAAACAACGTGCTGTTCCCACGCGCGCTCAAAGGCGAATAAGATGACTCAGCGCCTCTCCTTGCGGGAGGCGTTTTCTATTACAGCAGCCCTTTCTGGCGGAAGGTTTCCCGCGTCGCCACGTTCAGGTCCATGTCGGCCAGCGCTTCGGGTTTCACCCAGGCGATCGCCTGAAATTCTTCATTGAAAGTGATATCCCGGTTGGCGCTCACGCAGTCAAAGATAAGATAAATCATATAGATCTGTTCGGTCGTTCCGTCGGCGTAGGTTTTTACCCGCACGTCATCGCGGAAGGTCCATGGCTTCACCTCGGTAATCTCCAGCGCTTCGCCCAGCTCTTCACCAATTTCGCGTCTCAGCGCCTCTTCCATGGTTTCGCCCGGCTCCATCCCGCCGCCGGAAATCGCCCACTGGCCGGGAAAAACGCCGCGGTCATCGGCCATTTTACACAGCAGGTATTCGCCCTCGTTTTGAATCACCGGGCAGACAATCGTTCTCTGACGCATTTCATCTCCATACGCTATCCGTTTGTGGCGGGGACGTTAGCACGTTGCGAAAAGTGGGGCTACGAGGCGGGGCTCAAAAATAAAGAAAGCGCCACGATGGGCGCTTTGTGTCGTTTCCCCTCACCTCGTTGGGTAGAGGGTTAGGGGGGAATTTGCTTACTTAGCCAGCTTGTTCTTACGCAGGAACATCCAGCCCAGGCCCAGCACGATAAACCAAATCGGCGTTACCATCAGCGCTTCGCGGGTATCCGCTTCCAGCGTCAGCAGCACCAGTACGAAGGCGAAGAACGCCATGCACACCCAGCACATCACTTTGCCCAGCGGCATTTTGTACTTTGAGGATTCGTGCAGATGCGGGCGCTGTTTACGGTACACCAGGTAAGAGCACAGGATAATCGTCCAGACGAACATAAACAGAATCGCCGATACGGTGGTGATCATGGTGAAGGCCGCAATGACGCTAGGGTTCACCATCAGCATAACGACGCCGCCCAACAGACAGATACAGGAGAAGGTCAGCCCTTTCGCCGGTACCGCACGTTTAGACAGCTTGGCAAACAGGCTCGGCGCCACGCCATCCTGCGCCAGGCCGAACAGCATACGGCTGGTTGAGAACACGCCGCTGTTGGCAGATGAAGTGGCGGAGGTCAGCACGACAAAGTTGATGATGCTCGCCGCCGCCGGCAGACCGACCAGCATGAACAGCTCAACGAACGGGCTCTTATCCGGCACCACGGAGCTCCACGGCGTCACCGACATAATGACGATCAGCGCGAAGACGTAGAACATGATGATACGAATCGGAATGGAGTTAATCGCGCGCGGCAGCGATTTTTCCGGATCTTTGGTTTCTGCGGCGGTGGTCCCCACCAGCTCAATACCCACGAAGGCAAACACCGCTATCTGGAAGCCGGCAAAGAAACCGCTGATACCTTTCGGGAACCAGCCGCCGTCGTTCCACAGGTGGGCGAACGACGCTTCGACGCCGGTCGGCGATTTGAAGTGCATCATCACCATCACCAGGCCAACGACAATCAGCGCCACAATAGCGACGATTTTAATCATCGCAAACCAGAACTCCATCTCGCCGAACATCTTCACGGTAGCGAGGTTGAGGCCCAGCAACAGCAGCACGACTGCCAGCGAGGCGACCCAGTCGGAGAGCCCGGGGAACCAGAATTGGGCGTAGGCGGTGATCGCCACCACGTCCGCCATGCCGGTCACCACCCAGCAGAACCAGTAGGTCCAGCCGGTAAAGTAGCCTGCCCACGGACCGAGCAGATCGGCGGCAAAATCGCTGAACGACTTATATTCCAGATTGGACAGCAGCAGCTCGCCCATTGCGCGCATCACGAAGAACAGCATAAAGCCGATGATCATATAAACGAAAATGATCGACGGCCCCGCGAGACTGATTGTTTTTCCGGAGCCCATAAACAGCCCGGTGCCGATGGCCCCGCCGATGGCAATCAGCTGAATATGCCGGTTAGTAAGGTTGCGCCGTAGCGACTGTTCAGCCGGCTCCTGCTCTGCGGCAGTAGCGACTTTTATCTGATCAACCATGTGATTTTCTTCCTGTTGTTTCTGTCTGTGTTGTGCGGGCTCTACTGGCCCTTTATGTCGTCATGCAAGACGATCCCATCTATAGGATGTCTCGATATTAGGTAAGAATCGGAGGGATGAATACTATGATTTAAATATAATGTTAATTATATGTTTAAAGTGAGTGTTATATCACCTCACCAATGGGAAACAGCTCACAAAAATACACGCAACAGCGCCATTTGCAAGATAAAATCCCAGGATATATCAAACTTAAGAATTTTGTGCCCTCTCCCCCAATGGAGAGAGGACAAAGGCAGGGCTTACAGGATTTCCAGCAGCTCAACCTCGAAGACCAGGGTGCTGAACGGCGGAATGGAGGCACCCGCGCCGCGCTCGCCGTAGGCCAGGCTGTGAGGGATAGTCAGTTCCCACTTCGAGCCAACCGGCATCAGGGTCAGCGCTTCGATCCAGCCTGCGATAACGCCGTTAACCGGGAACTCAGCCGGTTCGCCGCGCGCGACGGAGCTATCAAACACGGTGCCATCGATCAGTTTACCGGTGTAGTGTACTCGAACGTGGTCGGTACGCGCCGGGATCGGGCCTTCACCCTGAGTCAGTACGCGGAACTGCAGGCCGGATTCGGTGCTGTTCACGCCTTCTTTCTCACGGTTTTCTTCCAGGTATTTCACGCCATCTTCCGCCATTGCGGCAAAACGCTCGCGACGCACCGCGTCAGCACGTTCATGAATTTCACGCAGCGCGCGATGAACAACGTCAACCGGCACAGCCGGCTGTTTGCCTTCCAGCGCATCGGCGATACCGGCAACCAGCGCTTCCGGCAGTAAACCCTGCAAACCAGACTCGCTCAGCTGCTGTCCTACCTGCAGGCCAATGCCGTAGCTTGCCTGTGCTTCAATGGTGTCAAAAGTCGGGGTGGCCATCGTCTTTCCTTTCTTCGGGTATAAAGTAGCGGGCAGCATAGCAGCCGCGCCGCACAGGGTAAAACTTTGTGTCAGGAAAGATGACAAATTGCCGGGAAAAAGAAACAATACGCTAAGCCCATAGGATATGATGAACATACGCTTTGCCACGTTCATCAGGCAGTTATCTATAATGGATAGCAATGACACGGAGCAGGAGGAAAGCCATGCCCGGGAGATTTGAATTAAAACCTTTGCTGGAGAAAATCTGGCATGCGCCGGACAACCTTCGCATCCTGGATCCGCTGCCGCTCGCGCACCGTCGTGGCGTGATTATCGCTGCTCTGGCCGTCATTGTGGGCTTCTTGTTGCCTTCCGCTGACGACACGCCGGTCGCACCGGTCAGCCGTAGTGCGCAGCTGGACTTCCAGTCACAATCGCAGCCGCAGCCGGATGCGCAGCCGCTGCATGCCCAGCTGATTACGCCGTCGAGCGATCCGGACCAGGTCGCACCGGTCGCGCCAGAGCCGATTCAGGATGAGCAGCCGAGCGAACAGGCTCCTGCGCCGCGCACTCAGCCGTACCAGGAAAGCCGCAGCAGCGGCAACGAATGGCGCACCTATCAGGTAGAGGCCGGCAAAACGCTGGCGCAGCTGTTCCGTGACAATAATCTGCCGCCGACCGATGTCTACGCGATGGCGCAGGTTGAAGGCGCGGGCAAGCCGTTGAGCAACTTGAAAAATGGCCAGAAAGTGCAGATTCGTAAGAACGCCAACGGCGTGGTCACCGGGCTGACCATCGAATCCGACAACGGGCAGGTGCTGTTTACCCGTCAGCAGGACGGTAGCTTTATTCGCGCACGTTAATCATGTAGAGAGCCGGATGGCGGCTTTGCCTTATCCGGCCTACCAAAACCGTGAACGCAGGCCTGATAAGCGCAGCGCCATCAGGCATTACCGCTTCACCTTATTCACCCACCAAATCCCGGAACAGACCAGCACCAGCGCGATCGCGTATTTCCATTCCAGAATGTTTTCGCCCAGAAAAATCGCCGACAGCACGGAGCCCGACACCGGGATCAGGAAGTTAAACGGCGCAATCATCCCCACCCGGTTGTACTTGAGCAGAATACTCCACAGCGCAAACGCAACCGATGAAAGCAGCGTCAGATAACCAAGAATCGCCACCGATGGGAGACCGTGGAAGGTCAGCGTACCGCCGCTCAGATCCCCCCCTACCACCAGCGCCAGGCCGCCGATCGCCAACTGGTAGCCGGTCATCACCGTTGGATCGACCGTCTGCGAAATACGTTTACCGTACAGCGACGCCGCCGACAGAATAAACGCCGCCAGCACCACCGAACCGTCGCCCAACAGGCTAAAGCTGAAATCCAGCAGGCCGCTATTAAAATTCACCACCATCACCCCGGCAAAGCCGAGAATACAGCCGAGCGTCTTGTTATAGCTGAGCTTATCGTTCTGGTAGATAAAGTGCGCCAGCAGCACGCTGAAGAAAGTGCCGGTGGCGTTCATGATCGAGCCTTTCACCCCGGTGGTGAAGGCGAGGCCAATGTAGAAAAAGATGTACTGTAGCGAAGTCTGCGTCAAACCCAGCAGCGTCAGTTGGCCAAACTGCCGCGGGGTTAATCGGGCAATCGGTTTGCGCTGTGCCATGGCCAGCAGCAACAGCAGCATGCCGGCGAAGAGGAAGCGGTAGCCGGCAAAAACGATTTTGGTCGGGATGTCGTCGGCGGCGATCTGGAACAGCTCATACCCGCTCTTGATGGCAGGATAGGCGCTCCCCCACAGCAGACAGCAGAAGGCGGCACAGAGATAAACGATGTTCTTGCGGGAAAATAGCGGATGCTGGCGGAGAGTTTCCATTCTTTCACCAAAAATTAAAATATTGTTTTAATTTTTAGATTATCGCCAAAAGGATGAAAGATAGCCAGTTGAAAAGCGGTGGGCCAAAAAAGCAAAACGCCGGCACGAGGCCGGCGATTTGTTGTTATCAAAACGTGGGTTGCAGATTACTCAGCAACAACGTTGATGATAACTTTAGCGAACACTTCGCTGTGAACCTGGAAGTCCACTTCGTGCTCACCAGTGGTACGCAGAACGCCGTTCGGCAGACGAACTTCGCTCTTAGCAACTTTAACGCCTGCTGCAGTAACAGCGTCAGCGATGTCGCGAGTACCGATGGAACCGAACAGTTTACCTTCGTCGCCAGCTTTAGACGCGATGGTTACGGATTCCAGTGCGTTGATTGCTTCAGCACGTGCGTTAGCAGCGGTCAGAACGTCAGCCAGTTTAGCTTCCAGTTCAGCGCGGCGTGCTTCGAAGAATTCAACGTTTTTCTTGGTAGCAGGAACAGCTTTACCCTGCGGGACCAGGAAGTTACGAGCGTAGCCCGCTTTAACGTTAACCTGATCACCCAGGCTACCCAGGTTTGCTACTTTATCAAGCAGAATAACTTGCATTACCTTATCCTCTCAAAGTCGTATTAATGGACCGTGACCGATTACTGATGACGATCAGTGTACGGCAGCAGGGACAGGTAGCGAGCGCGTTTGATAGCGCGAGCCAGCTGACGCTGATATTTTGCACGGGTACCGGTGATACGGCTTGGGACAATCTTACCGCTTTCGGTGATGTAGTTTTTCAGCGTAGCGATATCTTTATAGTCGATCTCTTGAACGCCTTCCGCGGTGAAACGGCAGAACTTGCGACGACGGAAATAACGTGCCATATGGCTAGTCTCCAGAATCTATCAATTCAATCTGCTCGGCATGCAGTACCATTTTGCTCAGGCCATTCTTTGCTTTGTGGCAACAGATAAAGCCCTGCACGGTGACTGCGCTACCGACCGTTATACTGTGAGTAATGGCCTGGTTTTCCTGCCCGCTGATTATTACAGGCATTTGGCACCACGCCTGCCGGTGAAACCCGGCTTCCTCCTGCACAGAACGATGCTCAAGCACGAACTGGCAATGAGGAATTCCTGATGGACTGACCTTTCGAAGGGGCATCCTGCACACGGTGCCGGACAACACCAGACGGTTGGTCATCAGAAATTACTCTTCAGAATCCCCAGCTTCAGCATCATCTGCGGTTTCGTTAGCGAAATCATCGCGACGTTCACGACGCTCGTCTTTCGCTTTAACCATCGGAGATGCTTCAGTAACAGCGTGTTTAGTACGCATAACCATGCTGCGGATAACGGCATCGTTGAAGCGGAAAGTAGTTTCCAGCTCATCGATAACTTCCTGCGGCGCTTCAACGTTCAGCAGAACGTAGTGAGCTTTGTGCAGTTTGTTGATCGGATAAGCCAGCTGACGGCGGCCCCAGTCTTCCAGACGGTGGATCTTGCCTTCTGCACCAGTGATGGCAGCAGAGTAACGCTCGATCATGCCCGGAACCTGTTCGCTCTGGTCAGGATGGACCATAAAAACGATTTCGTAATGACGCATCGAATTGCTCCTTACGGATTATTCAGCCTCCTGTCTGGGTCAGCCGCGGCCCATGGAGGCAAGGAACGTGTTAAAGGGCGGCTGAAAAATTGACGCGTCATAATACTTGCGCCCCCCCAGAAACTCAAGTTAATTGCGCAAAAATTCGCACAAAGCGTGAAGCACACCTAAGTTAGTGATTTAAAATTGAACAGTAGCGGATGATGCATTTTTTTGAACGACAGCATCAGAAATGGTCGTGATACCTCTGCGAAAGAGTGGTTACACTTTAATCAGAAGCCCCCCATAGACACAGGAGAGCCGATTACCCCATCAGGACCGTGAGTCAGGAGTTGCGTATGAAAAATATCATTTTTGCCGCCATCGCGATGCTACTGGTTAGCGTTAGCGCACAGGCCGCCATTAAGATCGATAGCCATCAGGCGCGTAACATGGACGATGTCCACAGCCTGGGGGTTATCTATATCAACCACAATATCGCCACTGAGCAAGAGGCCGACCAGGCGCTCAGTCAGGAGAGCGACGCCCAGGGGGCAAAATTCTTCCAGCCTATCCTGGTGCATGAGCCGGGCAGCGGCGGGTTAATCCACGCCAGCGCAGCGCTGTACCGCTAGCCCCGTTCCCAACGCTTCGCCTCCGCCCGGGGGCGAAGTATCAAAAAGGCTCCGGAATCAGACCAGTAACATCCCGAAGGCGTACAAATCCCGGAGCACTGTATGATACACGTATCGTCGCCTATTACTGCCCATAGTAGGCGTCAGGGCCGTGTTTGCGCATGAAGTGTTTATTCATCAGATAAGCATCGATAGGCTGTAAGCCGGGGTTAATCCCGCGCGCGATCCACGCCATTCTCGCCACTTCTTCCATCACCACCGCATTGTGTACCGCGTCGTGTGCATCTTTACCCCAGGCAAACGGGCCGTGTTGGTATACCACCACGCCCGGCGTATGCATGGGCTCGCCGTCACCCAATGTTTCGATGATCACCTTGCCGGTATTGCCTTCATAATCGCCCTGCACTTCAGCTTCACTCAGCCCGCGGGTGCAAGGAATATCACCAAAGAAATAATCAGCGTGGGTGGTCCCGAGTGCCGGGATTGCCAGACCGGCCTGGGCCCAGGCCGTAGCGTGAGTCGAGTGAGTATGCACAATACCGCCAAGCGATGGGAAGCGACGATACAGCGCCAGATGCGTTGCGGTATCAGAGGAAGGCCGGAACGCCCCTTCCACAACGATGCCCTCAAGGTCGACCACGACCATGTCATCCACGCACATCGTCTCATACGCCACGCCGCTGGGCTTAATCACGACAAGACCACGCTGACGATCGATAGCGCTGACGTTGCCCCAGGTGAAGGTCACCAGCCCATAACGCGGCAAATCCATATTTGCCTCAAAGACCTGCTGTTTCAACGTTTGCATCATGCCGCCTCCACTAGCCCGGCGCGGGCCATCCGCGCTTTGACCCAGTCGCGCGCTTTCGCTACTTCGGCAATCGGATCGGCCGCCGTTTCGCTCCACATCTCAATCAGATACGGCCCGCAATAGCCGCTCTCCCGCAGCGTACTGAAGCAACGTTCAAAATCGACAACCCCTTCGCCAAACGGCACGTTCTTGAAGACGCCGGGTTTCGTGTCCTTCACGTGCACGGCCACAATGTGCCCTATACCGGCCTGCAGCTCCATCTGCACATCGTTATCCCAGGCCGACAGGTTGCCGATATCCGGGTAGAGTTGAAACCACGGGTTATTAAGATAATGCGCATAGCCCAGCGCCTTGCTGATGGAGTTCATCAATGGATAATCCATGATCTCCATCGCCAGCGTCACCTGCGCGCGGCTCGCCATTTCAACGCTCTCTTTCAGCCCGTCGCGGAAGCGGCGGCGCGTCTCGTCGTTCGCCTGCTGGTAGTACACGTCATAGCCCGCCAGTTGGATAACGCGAATGCCAATATCCTGAGCAAACTGGATGGCTTTACGCATGATCTCCAGCCCCTGGCGGCGAACATCGTCGTCTTCACTGCCGAGCGGGAAGCGGCGGTGCGCGCTAAGGCACATCGACGGCACCCGTACGCCGGTTTCCGCTATGGCGGCGATCAGCGCTAAACGCTGCTCGCGGCTCCAGTCGAGACGGGCCAGCCGCGCGTCGGTTTCATCCACCGACATTTCCACGAAATCAAAGCCAAGCGTATTCGCCAGCAGCAGTCTTTCCCGCCAGCACTCCCCTCCGGGGAGCGCTTTTTCATAGATGCCGAGCGGCGTCTGTTTCGTCAGCATAACCGCTCCTTAGCCCCAAAGCTGGGCGATGGAGCGTTTAAACTGGCGCGCGGCCTCCACCGGTGAGGCGGCATCGCGGATGCTGCGCCCGGCGATAAAGACGTGGATAGGAATGCCTTTAAACAGCGGTAAATCTTCCAGCGCCAGTCCACCGGTGACGGTGACTTTAAAGCCCATATCCGCCAGGCGTTTGATGGCGCTGATATCCGCCTCACTCCACGCCACGCCAGCCGCCTGCGCATCACGGCTGCGGTGATACACCACCTGCCCGATACCCGCCGCGCGCCACTCTGCCGCCTGCTCCCAGGTCCAGAAGCCGGTCAGCTCAATCTGCACGTCACCGTTGAATTCCTTCGCCACATCCAGCGCGCCTTTCGCGGTGTTGATATCCGCACAGCAGATCACCGTTATCCAATCGGCATTCGCTTCAAAGCACATCCGAGAGAGAATTTTGCCCGCGTCGGCAATTTTGGCGTCCGCCAGCACGATTTTGTTTGGGTACAGCGCCTTGAGGTCGCGAACCGCACGCACCCCTTCCGCCACGCACAGGATGGTGCCGACTTCAATAATATCCACTTCATCGGCAATCAAACGCGTTGTTTCATAAGCTGAAGCCATTGATTGGTTATCCAGCGCAACCTGCAACATCGGTAATGACATTTCACTCTTCCTTTTAAACGGCCGCCGCGTTGGCGTTATCAATTAAATCGAGCACTTCCTGCGCGGTGCGGCAGGCGCGTAAGCGGTCAAAATTAGCTTCGTCATCAAACAGATTGACGATCTGCATGATGCCCACTTCCTGGTGCGTATTGGCGTCGACCGCCGCCATGGTGATCAGGATATCGACCGGATCGTTATCTTCGTGGTTAAACACCAGCGGCGTTTTTAGCGTGACCAGCGCAAAACCGGTTTTCTTCACCCCCTCTTCCGGGCGGCCGTGCGGCATTGCCAGGCCCGGCGCAATCACAAAGTAGGGTCCATGCTGGGCCACGCCATCAAGAATGGCCTGGTAATAGCGCGGCTCAACAACATCGGCCTTAACCAGAAGGTCAACGCCCAGCTTGACCGCTTCCTGCCAGGTTGCCGCGTCGGCCTGTAAAAGAATGGCGTCGTTATCCGCCAACGAATCGCGTAATTTCATGGCGCGTCCTTACTTCACGTCCTGCGGAAAATGTTCTTTGATCACGTCTAACAGCTTCGGACCAAAGTCAGCAGGCGACAGCATGTTGCGCACGCCAACCACGTATTTATTGCCCGACACGGTAATTTCACCGGCAATATGGGTAGAGGCGATAATGATATCGGCCCCGGCCAGCTCGCTTTTGTACTCCCCTACCGCGCAGCTGTTAACCGTATGGTCAATGTTGGACTGCGTCAGGAACTGATCTACTTTCATCTTCATAATCATGGAACTGCCTTGCCCGTTACCACATACGGCCAGAATACGTACGGTCATAGTCAAAACTCCTTATTAAGCAGAGGCGTCTGCCAGTTGTTTTTCAGCATCTTCCTCAGCGCGCAGCGCGCGTCCGGCGAAGACCATATAAGCCAGTGCAATCACAATAATGACGGCCATAAACACGATGCCGACGGAGGCGAAGCCTTGCATCATCGGCGGCGCCAGAATTGACCAGTCAGCCATGCCCATCCAGGCGCTCATGCCGGTCAGCTTCACCGCCCAGACGCAGCCGAAGATTTCAATCATCCCCATCACCAGGCAAATCTTGAGCGCAGCGCGCCAGCCGCCAAAGTGGTTGGCAAACACGCCGATGGTGGCGTTGGAGAAGAACATCGGGATAAAACCGGGAATAATCAGAATAGAGGAGCCGCAGCCCACCAGAATTGCCACGGCAATCAGCTGGCCGATAGTGCCCCACATAAAGCCCCACACCACCGCGTTCGGCGCGAAGCTATAGATAGCCGCACAGTCGATAGCCAGCACCGCACCGGGGATCAGGCGCTGGGAAATACCGTTAAACGCTTCGGACAGTTCCGCCACAAACATGCGCACGCCCTGAGTGATGATGAAGATCGCCACCGCGAACGAGAAACCGGTTTGCAGGATATAGACCGTCCAGTGGGTTTTCCCCGCCATGGCCTGAACCACATCAATGCCGAAGGAGAGCAGGATCGCGCCAAAAAAGAGGGTCATCACAATCGCCGTGGAGACGATGTTGTCATGGAAGATATTCAGCCAGCCAGGCAGCTTGAGATCTTCAACGCTTTCCTCTTTCTTGCCCAGATATGGCGCGACTTTATAGGCAAGCCACGAGGCGAACTGCTGCTGGTGACCAATGGAGAAGCCGCAGCCATCCGTCACTTCCTGCGTCGGCTTATACATCATGTTGGACGTAATGCCCCAGTAGAGCGACACCAGCACCGAAGTGCAAATAATGGTGGTCCACATGGAATAACCACAGATATAGAAGAACACCGCAATCAGACCGGCCTGCTGGAACATAATATGGCCGGTAAGCATGATGGTGCGAATGCCGGTGATGCGCCGCAGCAGCACGTAACAGATATTGAGCGCCAGCGCCAACAGCACCGCGTACCCAACCCAGCTATAGGCGTCGCCCATGCGCTCGATAGTCGCCATCATTGAAGCGTAGGTATCAGAAATGGCGCCATTGATCCCGTAAACCTCGGACATTTTCGCCACAACGGGTTTGAACGTACTGGTCAGGATGCCGGACCCCGCCTGTAAGAGCATAAAGCCGATGATCGTTTTGATGGTGCCTTTGATTATCACGCTCACGCTTTTACGCAGCAGGATGTAGCCGATGCAGGTCACGATACCCAGCAGCAGCGGGGCGTTGGTCATCACCTGATTAAAAAAGACGGTAAAGATGTTGTAGAGGATCTCCATAACGCTCTCCAGTAAATGAGGGAGCTGAACCAACAGCCCTGTTCAGCCGGGTGACACACACTCTAATAATCAAAAATAATCACAACAAGATTTAATTTGATTAAGTGTGATGCACGCCGCAATAATAAACCTACTGTTACAATGGAATAGAGATCCATCGAATACCGTTAAAAATAATCAATTCAAATCAATTAAATAGATAAAAAACATAGATTAAAGCCAGTTTCTATAGTGATGCTGGCGGTGGTAAAACGTCTCTTCCGCTGAAAACACCCCATTGCAATCGTGAAAAAACGGTGAGATTATTAATCACAATAAATCACCAAATGATCGCAAATGACATATTCAAGAGGAAAACACGATGAGCAAAGTAGAGACCATCTCGCGAGAATCCTGGATCCTGAGCACGTTTCCGGAGTGGGGAAGCTGGCTGAATGAAGAAATTGAGCAAGAACAGGTCGCACCAGGCACCTTTGCCATGTGGTGGCTGGGCTGTACCGGAATCTGGCTGAAATCAGAAGGCAGTGCCAATATCTGCGTCGATTTCTGGTGCGGCACCGGGAAACAAAGTCATGGTAACCCATTGATGAAACAGGGCCACCAGATGCAGCGCATGGCAGGGGTCAAAAAATTACAGCCCAACCTTCGCACCACGCCTTTTGTGCTGGATCCTTTTGCTATTCGCCAGATTGATGCCGTGTTGGCCACGCATGACCATAACGATCATATCGACGTGAACGTTGCCGCCGCCGTCATGCAGAACTGCGCCAGCGACGTGCCGTTTATCGGCCCACAAACCTGCGTTGACCTGTGGATCGGCTGGGGCGTGCCAAAAGAGCGCTGCATCGTGGTCAAACCGGGCGACGTGGTGAAAGTGAAAGACATTGAAATTCATGCGCTTGACGCCTTTGACCGCACCGCGCTGATCACGCTGCCGGCAGATCAAAAAGCCGCAGGCGTGCTGCCGGACGGCATGGACGCCCGCGCGGTGAACTATCTGTTTAAAACGCCGGGCGGTACGCTTTATCACAGCGGCGACTCCCACTACTCCAACTACTACGCAAAACACGGCAACGAGCATCAGATTGACGTCGCGCTGGGCTCCTACGGCGAGAACCCGCGAGGCATTACCGATAAAATGACCAGCGCCGATATTCTGCGTATGGGTGAAGCGCTGAACACCAAAGTCGTCATCCCCTTCCACCACGATATCTGGTCAAACTTCCAGGCCGACCCGCAGGAAATTCGGGTGCTATGGGAAATGAAGAAAGATCGCCTGAAGTACGGGTTCAAACCTTTCATCTGGCAGGTTGGCGGCAAATTCACCTGGCCGCTGGATAAAGACAACTTTGAATACCACTACCCGCGCGGCTTTGACGACTGTTTTACCCTTGAACCAGACCTGCCGTTCAAATCGTTCCTGTAATTAGCGCAGTGACTTCCCGGCGTCTCCCGCCACGGTGAGACGCCGTTATCCGCCACCCAGACAATAGTTTTAGTATTTTAGCGACATTTCAAATATCATCTTTACTCATCATTTTTTTTCGGATTAGCTCATGACGGAAGCGCAAAGACATCAGATTCTACTGGAACTGCTGGCACAAGCGGGCTTTGTTACAGTAGAGCAGGTGATTTCCCGTCTGGGGATCTCACCCGCGACGGCACGCAGGGACATCAATAAGCTGGATGAAAGCGGCAAGCTGAAGAAAGTGCGCAACGGCGCCGAAGCCATCAGCCAGCAGGCACCGCGTTGGTCGCCGATGAACATTCACCAGGCGCAGAATCACGACGAGAAGGTACGTATTGCCAAAGCGGCTGCTCAGCTGGTCATGCCGGGCGAAAGCGTGGTGATCAACTGCGGATCGACCGCCTTTCTGGTCGGCCAGGAGATCTGCGGCAAACCGGTACAGATCATTACTAACTATCTGCCGCTGGCGAATTACCTCATCGACAAAGAGCACGACAGCGTCATTATTATGGGCGGGCAATATAATCGCAGCCACGCCATTACGCTCAGCCCGCAGGGCAGCGAGAACAGCCTCTATGCCGGGCACTGGATGTTCACCAGCGGCAAGGGGCTGACGGCAGAAGGGCTTTATAAAACCGATATGCTGACGGCGATGGCAGAGCAGAAAATGTTGAACGTGGTCGGCAAGCTGGCGGTACTGGTCGACAGCAGTAAGGTTGGCGAGCGCGCGGGCATGCTGTTCAGCCGCGCCGAGGAGATCGATCTGCTGATTACCGGTAAGCAGGCTGACGCCACGATCCTCAAAAAGCTTGAGGATCAGGGCGTTCAGGTGATTCGCGTTTAAAGCCGCTCGCGGAAAAACGCCACTGCACCGTCCAGCGCCTCGGGGGTAATACGATGCCGCACGCCGGCCTGCCAAAGGCAGGTTAATCGCGCATCCAGCCCGGCCTCGCGCAGCGCCTGTTGAAGGCGGAAGGTTTCCCCGGCGGGAACCACATCATCCTCTTCGCCGTGCCACAGCAGCAGCGGACGGTCGGCAAGAGCCGCCAGCTGGTGACCCACCTCCCATTTCGCCAGCAGCGGCTGCAGGCGTGCCTGCTGTGCCTCCGGCGCAGGGAAGAGCGTGGTTGCCAACGACGTAAAATAGCCCGAGCCCATCAGGCTGGCCACGCATTTTAACTCGGGATGCTGCGCCATCAGCCCCAATGCGGTCATACCGCCCATTGACGCCCCGGCGACCGCCAGACGCCCCTCGCTGACCAGTCCGCTGGTCAGCAGCGCATCACGCAGCGGGGAGAATTCGTTAAAATTCTGCAGCAAAATCTGCCAGAAACGCTGCAAACGCCCCGCGCTATCGCCGTTAAAACGCTCGCCGTGCTCGGCCGCGTTGGGCATGACCACCCGAAAACCCGCCTGTGCCAGGGCGACGGCAAAATAGCTATACACCACGTTAGAGGACGTAAAACCGTGATAAAACACGATGGTAGGCAACGCTTTTTCTGCACATCCCTTAGGGTAAGCATGCAGAATTTGTTGCCCGGCCAGGGTGCGCGTTTCCAGTTCAATCATAGGGCTTCCTTTAACGATGATGAGATATGATACGAAAATTGATGCACTAATATGACGACAATACCCCTGATTGATAACATTGAGAACCCGGTTACGGTTTCGTGATATTTTCATTCGAAAATAGCGCTATGGTTAACAAATCAGGAACATTAACCCAAAAGGGAAATTTTTCCCCACTACACTATGGCTATCAGGAAACGGGAAATGGCGATAAAACGGTTAATCCCACTGTTGCTGGCGCTCTTGCTGAGCGGTTGTAGTTTGCTGGAAGGCTCGCCTGAAGCGCCGCCTCCGGTCACCGACCACCCGCAGGAAATTCGCCGCAACCAGACGGAAGGTTTGCAGCGCATGGGCACGGTTAGCGCACTGGTCTACGGCTCGCCGATGGACGTTGAAGAGACGATTAAGGCGAAAGTCGCCGCGCAGAAAGCGGATTACTACGTGATCGTGATGATAGACGATACCGTCGTGCCGGGGCAGTGGTACTCCCAGGCCATCCTCTACCGTAAGTAACCTTGAGCAGTTTTACATTGGTTTGCACCGTTTCACGTTTCCCTGATGCACAATGACGCCGCTATCGAAAAACAGGATATGCGTCTGCTATGGACTGCCCTACTGGGTTATGTGAAATGGAGCTGACGATGAAACAATCACTTACCTTATCTACCCTGCTTTTGCCGGGCGTTTCGCACGCTGCTGCGGCGCAATCAGCAGAATTCGCCAGCGCAGATTGTGTCACCGGGCTCAATGAGATCGGGCTGATTTCGGTGAACAACGTGACCGGAAGCCTGGAAGACGTCGAACAGGTGATCGCCCGCAAAGCGGATGAACAGGGCGCATCCTGGTATCGCATTGTTCAGATGTACGAAGAACCCCAGCCGGATAACTGGCGTGCACAGGCGATTATCTATGCCTGAGACCAGCCTATAGTGGAAGATGCGTTATTGTGTCACGCCTCTTCCACTCCCCCAATGGTTTACCTTCCCCCGCCCGTTGCCCGATGTAATACTTCGCTTATCACCTGTTCATGCAGCAGCACCCCGCCGCGCGGATCGAGCATCATTCGACACCAGGCCTGAGCCATCGGTGGCGACGCATAGCGTAGCATTTGTGCCCCCACGCCCAGCAGATAAAGCTGACCGGTGATTTCCCGGCCCTGCGCTTCACCAGGCCGACGTAGCCGCTGCTGAAGCTGACGCCAGTGGCGGTCGAAATGACGGTCCTGGCCTTTCACGTCTGCACACTCGGCGGCCAGCAGCGCGACGGCATCCGGCTGCTTCATCAGTACGCGCAGCACATCGAGGCACATAATATTACCGGAGCCTTCCCAGATACTGTTCACCGGCATCTCACGGTACAGCCGCGGCAGCTCGCTCTCTTCACAGTAACCTACACCCCCGAGCACCTCCATGGCCTCAGCGACAAACGGAATCCCCGCCTTACAAATGGCGAACTTCGCGGCAGGCGTAAACAGCCGCGCCCACAGCGCCTCCTGCGGCACGTTCGGCTGGCCCCAGGCGCTGGCGAGGCGGAACATAAACGCCGTCTGCCCTTCCAGCTGAAGGGCCATTCGGCCCAGCACCTGACGCATGAGCGGCAGGTCAACCAGATTATGGCCAAACGCCTGACGCTGGAAAGCGTGATATAGCGCCACCGAAAACGCGCGGCGCATCAGACTATGGCTGCCCAACGCACAGTCAAAACGCGTCAGACCGCCCATTTTCAGGATCTGGCGAATACCGTCGCCCTCTTCACCAACCGCCCAGCCCAGCGCCTGCTGAAACTCCGCTTCGCTGCTGGCGTTCGCGCGATTGCCGAGCTTATCTTTTAAACGCTCAAGACGAATGGCGTTGCGCGAGCCATCGGGCAGAAAGCGCGGGACGAAGAAGCAGGTCAGCCCACCGCGAGCCTGTGCCAGCACCAGATGAGCATCGCTTTGCGGTACCGAGAAAAACCACTTATGTCCGGTAAGCTGGTAGTTTCCCTCGGCAAGACGCTCCGCGCGCGTACTGTTGCTCAACACATCGGAACCGCCCTGCTTTTCGGTCATGCCCATGCCAATCAACAGCCCGCGTTTCTGCACGCCTGGCTGCTGATGCGGATCGTAGCGATCGCTCAATAATGCCGTTCGCCATTCGGCAAACGCCGTCGGCAGCGCCTGGAGCAACAGCGGCGTCGCGGCAAAGGTCATCGTAATCGGGCACAGTGATCCGGATTCCACCTGCGCATGGAGCATAAAGCGTGCGGCGCGCGCCACAAATGCGCCGCTGCGTGCCTCCACGTCCCAGGGAAGGTTATGCACGCGGTTCGCACACAGCCCCTGCATCAGCAGATGCCAGGCGGGATGAAAGCGCACATCGTCCAGCCGCTGGCCCTGCGGATCATAGCGTAAGAGTTCAGGGGGATGAGCGTTGGCGAGCCTGCCGAGCTCCAGCGATTCGGCGGTGCCAAGCTGTTGGCCGATGCTCGCCAGCAGCTCGCTGTCCCAACCAGCATCATAGCGGGTCACCGCATCACGTAGCGCAACGTCAGATAAAAACAGGTTACTGTTATTTAAGGGAATAGGTTGATTAAAAACGGTATGTGTTTGCCAGTTCATTGTGTCTCCCTCCGTCAATGGGCAACCTTTTAAGTATGGACGGTCGGGGGAGATGCACAATAAAAAAGCCACCCGAAAGGGTGGCTTAGGTCATACAGAGCGTGGTTTGACGCAGAACCCGGCGGCGCTTCGCTTGGCCGGGCTACAGGATTTGTAGGCCTGATAAGCGTAGCGCCATCAGGCGGTTAGCTGCGCTGACGTACCGCCTCAAACAGGCAGATGCCGGTTGCTACGGAGACGTTCAGCGACGACACGGTGCCCGCCATCGGAATGCTGATCAGCTCATCGCAGTGTTCGCGAGTCAGACGACGCATGCCTTCACCTTCCGCCCCCATCACCAGCGCCATGGAGCCGGTCATTTTACTTTGGTACAGGGTATGCGTAGCTTCACCGGCAGTACCGACAATCCAGACGTTCTCTTCCTGCAGCATACGCATGGTGCGCGCCAGGTTGGTCACGCGGATCAGCGGTACGCTTTCCGCCGCGCCGCAGGCGACTTTTTTCGCCGTAGCGTTAAGTTGGGCAGAGCGATCTTTCGGCACGATAACCGCGTGCACGCCCGCCGCATCGGCGCTACGCAGGCAGGCGCCCAGGTTATGCGGGTCGGTCACGCCATCAAGAATCAGCAAGAACGGGTTGTCGAGCGAAGCAAGCAGATCCGGCAGATCGTTTTCCTGATACTGACGCCCCGGCTTAACGCGCGCAATGATCCCCTGGTGCACGGCACCTTCGCTTTTCTCATCGAGGTACTGACGGTTCGCCAGTTGGATCACCACGCCCTGCGCTTCCAGCGCATGGATCAGCGGCATCAGACGCTTATCGTCGCGGCCTTTCAGAATAAACACTTCCTGAAAACGTTCAGGCGCGCGCTCCAGCAGTGCCTGCACTGCGTGGATGCCGTAAATCATTTCACTCATTGAACATACTCGTTTGTGGCGGTGTGCGCCGGGTTAATTAGGCCGTGAATCGAGGTCACTTGCGCCTATTATAACCGACAAAGCGTTCAAATCGACTTTTGTCCGCCCCCCACGGGCAATTAACCCAAATGACGCTTCGCCTCCTGCCTCACCCGATGCAGAACCCGATGTTTAATATCGCTGTACTGCGGGTGTTCCGCCAGCGTTTCAATGTCCCGTTCACGCCCAAATGGCAGCACGATCTCTTCGACGATCCTGCCCGGTTTTGCCGACATGATAAGAATGCGATCGGCCAGGAACAGCGCCTCTTCCACGTCGTGCGTCACAAAGAGCAACGTAGTGCCGGTAGAGAGCCAGGCTTCGCGCAGCAGCTCCTGCATCATCAAACGCGTCTGCGCGTCCAGCGCGCCAAAAGGCTCATCCAGCAGCAGCACTTCCGGGCCCGGTAGCCAGGCTCGCGCCAGGGCGACGCGCTGCTTCATGCCTCCGGAAAGCTGCCAGGGCGCGTGATGCTCAAAGCCTTTTAAGCCTACCCGTTCAAGCCACGTTTGCGCCTCGGCGTTGGTTTCCTCTTTGAGGTGTTTACCCAGTCGTGGACCAAAGGTGACGTTCTCCAGCACCGATAGCCACGGAAACAGATTCGGCTGCTGGAAAATCATCCCGCGATCGGGGCCGGGCTGGCGCACCGTTTTCCCGCCGGCCGCCACGCGCCCGCGATCCGGTTTATTAAATCCCGCGACCAGGTTGAGAATGGTCGATTTTCCGCAGCCAGATGGCCCCAGCAGCACCACAAACTCCCCCTGATTGAGGGAAAGATTAATATCTTCCAGCACCGTAAACGGCTGCGGCTTTGCCGCAAAGGTCAGTGAAACGTTTTCCAGCGTAATCGCGCTCATTATTCTTTCCCCGCCCAGGGTACAAAGAGACGCTGCAGCCCGAGAAGCAGCAGATCCAGGAGATAACCAATGCCGCCCAGCAGCAGAATACCCAGCATCACAATATCGGTTCGCAGATAGGCGCTGGCGTTGATCACCATCCAGCCCAGACCGGAGCTGGCGGCCACCATTTCAGCCGCGATAAGCGATGTCCAGCCGATACCAATAGAGAGCCTGACGGTGGTAAAGAGGTCCGGTAACGCGTCCGGCATCACCACGCGCAGGAAAATTTGCTGACGAGATGCGCCCAGCGTTTGGGCCACGCGAATGCGCGCACGCCCGATTCTCTCTACCGCGGCCGCAGCGCCCACGACGACGCTCAAAAACGTGGCGATAAAAATCAGGAAAAATTTCGACGACTCACCGATCCCCAGCCAGACGACCGCCAGCGGGATAAGGGCTATCTTCGGCAGCGGGCGCAGGAACTGAACGAACGGATTCAGTACGGCCGAGAGCCCTTCTGACAGCCCCATCAGCAGCCCGAGCGGAATACCAATAATAATAGCTGCCGCAAAAGCGCTCAGCGCGCGCGCTAAACTCACGGCGACATGCTCCCACAGCGGCACCTGGCGGTAGCCATCCGCCAGTAGCTCTTCCGTGGTCAACCCAATATCAGTGAGCGAAGGCAACAGCAGTGGGTCAACCCACTGCCGCATGGCCGCCACCTGCCAAAGGGTAAAAAAGACCGCCACCGATAGCACGCTGATGGCGATGTGCTGACTTAATCTCATTGCGCCGCCACCGCTGCATCGCGAATGTAGCGGGAGTTAATGGCGCTATCCCAGTTTGCCGGAATATCGCGCTGGCGCAGTTCACCAATACCCGCGAGGAAGTGTGATGTTTTGGTCAACGCTTTACCGATGCCGCTGTTGGTGGTTTGAGTACCATTACCCAGCCAGTCGGCGGTGCCCTGCTGCACCAGCGTCGGGTATTCCAGGCCGCCCAGCGTGTTCGCTGCGGTGGTTACCGGTGCCCCCACCTCTTTTGCCACAATAGCCGCCGCGCGCTCCGGATCTTTTTTGAATTCATCAACCTTCTGCTGATGCACTCGCAGGAACGCGCTTACCGCCTGCGGATACTGTTCGGCAAAGGCTTTGCGCACGACGTAGTTGTTGTAAATCAGATAGCCATCTTTCTGCAGGTCTTTGGTGGCAAACACCTGATGGCCGCCGGACGTTTCCAGCTCCTGAGCAAACGGCGCCCAGACGTAGCCCGCATCAATATCACCGCGTTTCCATGCCGCGACCATTTCCGCCGGGCGCAGCGGCAGTAGCGTAATTTTGCTGCGGTCTAATTTGTTCACGCTGATAGCGGCTTCCAGCGCATATTGCGCCGTGGAATTTGGCGGATAAGCCACGCGTTTACCTTCAATATCCTTGATACTTGTGATGCCTTCTTTACCAATCAGCCGTTCATAGCTGGCAATCACGCCGGACACGCCAATAATCTCCACCGGCAATTTACGTACGATACCGGCGGTTGCCGGGCTCGAACCAAAATTAGCAATATCAATAGCATTACTGGCGAAATAATTTAATGCATCGGCGCCTGAGGCAAATTGCACCCATTTCACTTTGCTGTTTAACGCTTTATCTAAAGAGCCGTCGGCTTTTGCCAGCATTAATACCTGGGAACCACCGCTATAGGCAACGCGGACTTCCGCCGGATTATCCGCAAAGCTGAAATTGGCCCATAGCCCACCCGCAGCGATTAATAAGCTGAGTGCTTTTTTCATTTTATTTATCCTTTTAAGAATTTATTAACCCGATGCCGGGTCGGAAAGTCAGTTACGAAAATCTTATTGATAGGCCTGCCATAAAGACGAACATCGCTCCGCCAGCGCTTGCGACGGGTCGTAGGTCAAATGAAGAAACGGTGCGCGCACAGCCTCCAGCGCTACCGGCACTTCGGTACACGCCAGCACCAGCTTCTGCGCGCCGCGCGCAAACAGCGCGCTTGCCTGATGCCCCAGCAGCTTGCCACCTTCGCGCAGCGCACCGCGCTTGACGGCGTAGCAGCCGGGGACAAACCATTCCCGCAGCTCATCCGCCGTCGGTAGCAGCGATTCAATATCATGAGCGGCCAGCTTTTGCTGATACCAGCCTGCGTTAAGCGTCCCTTCCGTAGCGATAATCCCTACCCGCTGCGGGCGAGTCACCTGCTTAGCCAGTGCATCCAGCGTCGCATCCACGATATGCACAATGGGCGCATCGCTGGCCTCCGCAAGCGCGTCATACCAGTGGTGAGCGGTATTGCAGGGAATAGCAATATGGCTCGCCCCCGCCTCGTTGAGTTTTTTAATCCCGTAAATCAGCTGCGGTAAAGGCGATGGCCCCATTCCCGCCAGCGCCTTCTGCCGGTCGGCAATTTGTGGCACGTTCCACACCACCGACGGCAGCTGCTGTTGATCGCTCTGTGCCGGAGTCGCCTCCAGCAAGCGGCGCTGAAAATCGAGCGTCGCAAGCGGCCCCATACCACCGAGTATGCCCAGCAGAAACGTCTCAGACATGTTCCAGCACCTGGCGATAGCCAAACAGCCCCGCCGAACCACCGGTGTGAATAAACACGACGTTTTCATCCTTGCGGAAATGTCCCTGACGAATAAGGTCAATCAGCCCCGCCATGCCTTTTGCGGAATAAACCGGGTCAAGAAGAATGCCTTCGTGGCGCGCCAGTAGCGTCAACGCCTCCAGCGTACCGGCCGTCGGCAGGCCGTAGCCATCACCGACATAGCCGCTGTTCGCCACGACCGCATCTCGCGGCAGCTCGCCGGAGACGCCCAGCAGCGCCAGCGTTTTTGATGCCAGGTTCCAGACGTTATCTTCCTGCTTAACCTTCGGCGCCCGGACGCTAATGCCCAGCACGGGAACCCGGCTGTTGGTTGCGGTAAAGCCCGCGACCAGACCCGCCTGTGTGCCGGTGCTGCCGGTCGCATGTACAACGTGGTCAATACGCAGACGGTGTTGCGAAGACTGATACAGCAGCTCTTCGGCGCAGGCAACGTAACCTAACGCACCAATCGGGTTAGAGCCGCCGCCAGGAATCACATAGGGACGATGCCCCTGTTCACGAAGCGTATCGGCATAGGTTTCCATCGCCTGCTGCATGTCGGTGCCGCCGGGCAGATGGGCAACAATTTCGCCACCGAGCAGCGTATCGAGCAGGACGTTGCCATTATGCTGATAATCATCGCCAAAATCAGAAACGCGCTTTTCCAGCAGCGCTTTGGCTTTCAGCCCCAGACGCGCCGCGCCGGCTATCGTCTGACGCACGTGGTTTGACTGCGTCGCCCCCTGGGTGATGATCACATCGGCATTTTTCTCTAGCGCATCAGCCAGTAAAAACTCCAGCTTACGGGTTTTATTTCCTCCACTCGCCAGCCCCGTTGCGTCATCACGTTTGATCCATATTTGGGGGCCGCCCAGTAGCTTGCTTAAATTATTTAATGGCTCCAGCGGCGTCGGGAAATGACCAAGAGAAACTCTCGGAAAGCGGGCCAAATGCATATATGCTCCTTGCTCAAGAAGAGGGCAATCTGAATCGTGGGATTCACTATACACATCTGCGGAATATGGCTAATCAAATAGAACAAATAAGGATTTCCCAAAAATAACTAAGCAGGGAACAAGGGGATAAAACGAGAATATCTATGCGGTTACGGAATGTCTTACGTCAAAAAAGAATAACCCCTTCCAGTTGGAAGGGGTTATTCGCAGTGTATTACTTGTCGGCGTTTTTCTTCGCGGCCCGCTTCGCTTTGGTTGCGGCGGCGATTTTCTGCGTTTTAGCGGAAGGCTTTTTGGCCTTCTTCGCACCGCCTTTCTCACCGCCCTTCTCGCCAGAAGCCGGTTTGGCCTTCGCCTTACCTTTCTTCTCGCCGCGGAAGGCGCTGTCTGGCTCGAAGTTTACGCGCTTGCCAACCTGACGACGTTTGCCGCCGCCCGGTTTGCCGTTCGCTTCTTTCTTCGATTTTTCGCGCTCGGTTTTACCGACGTTGCGCGGGCCGCGCTCGCTGGAGATCAGCGAGAAGTCGATCTTACGCTCGTCCATATTCACCGCTTCCACGCGGACTTCTACGCGGTCGCCCAGGCGATAAGTCTGGCCACCGGATTCGCCAATCAGACGCTGGCCAACCTGGTCAAAGCGATAGTAGTCGTTATCCAGCGAGGAAACGTGCACCAGGCCGTCAATAAACAGTTCGTCCAGACGCACGAAGAAGCCAAAACCGGTCACGCTGGCAATCACGCCTTTAAAGACGTTGCCCACCTGATCCTGCATAAAGTCGCATTTCAGCCAGTCGGAAACGTCACGCGTCGCTTCATCGGCGCGGCGTTCGGTCATTGAACAGTGCTGGCCCAGCTGCAGCATCTCTTCCATGGAATAATGGTAGCCGCCGGTTTCCGTGCTGTTACCCTTGTGCCCCTGCTCTTTCGCCAGCAGATACTTGATGGCGCGGTGCAGCGACAGGTCAGGATAGCGGCGAATCGGCGAGGTGAAGTGCGCATAGGACTGCAGCGCCAGACCAAAGTGACCGCGGTTTTCCGGATCGTAGATAGCCTGCTTCATCGAACGCAGCAGCATGGTTTGCAGCATTTCCGCGTCCGGCCTATCGGCAACGGATTCCAGCAGCTCGGCGTAATCGCGCGGCTCCGGCTTATTGCCGCCCGGCAGTTCCAGCCCCAGTTCAGACAGAACGGAACGGAAAGCGGTGATCGCTTCGGTGGTTGGCTTATCGTGAATACGGAACAGCGCCGGCTCTTTGGCTTTCTCAACGAAACGGGCCGCCGAGATATTGGCCAGAATCATGCACTCTTCAATCAGCTTGTGCGCATCGTTACGCTGGGTCTGTTCAATACGTTCAATCCGCCGATCGGCGTTGAAGATAAATTTCGCTTCTTCGCTTTCAAACGAGATCCCGCCGCGCTCGGCGCGCGCCTGATCCAGGACTTTGTAAAGGTTGTGCAGCTCTTCGATAGGTTTGACCAGCGGTGCGTACTGTTCACGCAGCTCCTGGTCGCCCTGTAGCATGTGCCAGACTTTGGTGTAGGTCAGACGCGCATGCGAGCTCATAACCGCTTCATAGAATTTAAAGCCGGTTAAACGCCCTTTGGTTGAGACGGTCATTTCACAGACCATACACAGACGATCAACCTGCGGGTTCAGCGAGCACAGGCCGTTAGAGAGCACTTCCGGCAGCATCGGGACTACCTGCGTTGGGAAGTATACCGACGTCCCGCGGCTACGGGCTTCGTTATCCAGCGGCGTCGGCGGACGAACGTAGTAGCTGACGTCGGCAATGGCCACCCACAGGCGCCAGCCGCCGCCGCGTTTTTTCTCGCAGTAGACCGCATCATCAAAGTCGCGGGCGTCTTCGCCGTCGATGGTGACCAGCGGTAAATCACGCAGGTCAACGCGGCCGATTTTCGCCTCTTCCGGCACCTGCTCTTTCAATCCGGCAACCTGTGCTTCTACCGCTGGCGGCCAGACATGAGGAATTTCATGGGTGCGCAGCGCCATTTCAACGGCCACGCCGGTGCCCATGTTATCGCCGAGAACTTCGACGATTTTACCGATCGCTTTGGTGCGGCGGGTTGGGCGCTGGGTCAGTTCAACCACCACCACAAAGCCCATGCGCGCGCCCATCAGCGATTCAGGCGGGATGAGGATATCAAAACTCAGACGGCTGTCGTCCGGGACCACAAAGCCCACGCCCGCGTCCATAAAGTAGCGGCCGACAATTTGCGCGTTACGCGGCACCAGCACGCGCACGATGCGCGCTTCACGGCGACCTTTACGGTCTGCGCCCAGCGGCTGCGCCAGCACTTCATCGCCGTGCATGCACATTTTCATCTGCTCGCTCGACAGGTACAGATCGTCCTTACGCCCTTCAACGCGCAGGAAGCCGTAACCATCTCGGTGCCCGATAACCATGCCTTTCAGCAGGTCCAGACGCTCCGGCAGCGCGTAGCACTGGCGGCGAGTGAAGACCAGTTGCCCGTCGCGCTCCATCGCGCGCAGGCGGCGGCGAAGCGCTTCGATTTGCTCTTCGCCTTCAATGTTCAGCTCGACGGCCAGTTCTTCACGATTAGCCGGCTTTTCACGTTTTGTTAAGTGTTCGAGGATAAATTCCCGGCTAGGGATAGGATTAGCGTATTTTTCTGCTTCGCGTTCCTGGAAAGGATCTTGTGACATCTCGGTTCCTCCGTTGTCATCTCTGGTGGAGATATTCGTCATTCCACCAGCAATAATTTGTATAGTGGTTGATTGTGTTCAACCAAATCGGCCAGTGTGTAGTTATCCAGCTCCTTGAGAAAACTTTGCACGGCTTGAGAAAGCGCCTGTTTCAAACGACAGGCCGGCGTAATATGGCAAAATTCGCTGCTGCAGTTCACCAGCGATAGCGGTTCGAGTTCGCGCACCACGTCCCCCACACGAATATCCTTCGCGGGTTTCCCCAGCCGGATACCGCCATTTTTCCCGCGCACGGCCGTTACGTACCCGGCACGGCTCAGCTGGTTGATAATTTTAACCATATGGTTACGCGACACGCCGTAGACCTCGGTCACCTCCGAGATGCTGGTCATATTGCCTTCCGGCAGTGACGCCATGTAAATCAGCGCGCGGAGTCCATAATCGGTAAAACTTGTTAACTGCACATCAACCTCAAGGAAAAGGGGAAAACAGGGTGAGCCTGTTGATATTAATTATATTGATGATAAACCAGCCAGCCTGTGAGCCGCTAATTTATTTCTTTCGAGAAGGGAAAAAGCGAGGGTTTAACGCACGATAAAGCCGGATGGCGACGCTTTGCGTCTTATCAGGCCTACAAAGCGAGTAGGCCTGATAAGCGCAGCGCCACAGGGCGCTGCACCTTGAACCAGAATTACGCGTCGAACGGGTCGCGCAGAATCATGGTTTCAGTACGATCCGGGCCGGTTGAAATAATATCAATCGGTACGCCGGTCAGTTCTTCAATACGCTTGATGTAGTTCAACGCTGCCTGCGGCAGGCCGCTACGCTCTTTCACGCCAAAGGTGGTTTCAGACCAGCCCGGCATGGTTTCATAGATTGGTTCAATACCTTCCCAATCATCCGCCGCCAGCGGGGTCGTCGTCACTTCACGGCCGTCCGGCATGCGGTAAGCCACGCAAATTTTCACTTCTTTCAGGCCGTCCAGAACGTCCAGCTTGGTCAGGCAGAAACCAGACAGGGAGTTGATCTGTACAGCGCGACGCACGGCAACGGAGTCCAGCCAGCCGGTACGACGACGACGGCCGGTAGTCGCGCCATATTCGTTACCCTGCTTGCAGAGGAACTCGCCGGTGTCATCAAACAATTCGGTCGGGAACGGACCGGCGCCCACGCGAGTGGAGTAAGCTTTGATGATACCCAGCACGTAGTCAACATAGCGCGGGCCAAGGCCAGAACCGGTTGCTACGCCACCTGCGGTGGTGTTGGAAGAGGTCACGTACGGATAGGTACCGTGGTCGATATCCAGCAGCGTACCCTGCGCGCCTTCGAACATCACGAAGTCACCGCGTTTACGCGCCTGATCCAGCAGGTCGGAAACGTCAACCACCATGCCGGTCAGGATGTCGGCAACGGCCATCACATCGTCCAGCACCTTCTGGTAGTCAACCGCGTCGACTTTATAGAAGTTCACCAGCTGGAAGTTGTGATACTCCATCACTTCTTTCAGTTTTTCAGCGAAGGTCGCTTTATCGAAGAGATCGCCCACACGCAGACCGCGACGAGCCACTTTATCTTCATAAGCTGGGCCGATACCACGACCGGTAGTACCGATAGCCTTAGAACCACGTGCTTTTTCGCGAGCGTTATCCAGCGCGACGTGATAGTCGAGGATTAACGGGCATGCTTCGGAAAGCAGCAGACGTTCGCGAACCGGGATACCACGGTCTTCCAGGCCTTTCATCTCTTTCATCAGCGCAGCCGGAGACAGCACAACACCGTTACCGATGATGCTGGTAACATTCTCACGGAGAATACCTGATGGAATAAGATGGAGGACGGTTTTTTCACCGTTGATTACGAGAGTATGGCCCGCGTTGTGGCCACCCTGATAGCGAACAACATATTTTGCACGCTCAGTCAGAAGATCGACGATCTTCCCTTTACCTTCGTCACCCCATTGGGTGCCCAGTACGACGACGTTGTTTCCCATTTTTCAAAATCACCGATTGCTTAAAAATGGATTCTACCATCGCTTTTTCAGATATACAGCACTTTTTAACCACAAAATGGCGCTTTAACGCTGTCTTTTTAATCAGCCAATCGTTTTCGTCAACATGTAGTAGATGACAACGCCAGCAACCACAAGACCGCCACCAAATCGACGCAACATCGTATCCGGTAATTGGGTCATCGTAGAAATCATCTTGCGCCAGGCCTTCGGATAAAGCATCGGCCCCAGACCCTCAAGCACTAACACCAGCGCAAGCGCCAGCCAGATCGTCGAATTCATTTTTCATCCTTATAAAAGAAAACCACCGGCTCCCAAAGGAGGCGGTGGTTTTTATCAGGCTACCGCGCGCTTAGCGAGCGGTGGTCCCCGGGTTTTTCATGTAGCGGAAGAAATCGCTATCCGGGCTCAGGACCATCACGTCCTGGTTGCTATCGAAGCTGGCTTCATAAGCGCGCAGGCTACGGATAAAGGCATAGAAGTCCGGATCCTGGCTAAACGCATCGGCGAACAGCTTGGCTGCTTCGGCATCGCCTTCACCACGCAGGATACGACCCTGACGCTCCGCTTCTGCCAGCGTCTTCGTCACTTCATAGTCGGCGGTCGCACGCAGTTTTTCTGCCTCTTCCTGGCCCTGAGAACGGTGACGACGGGCAACGGCTTCACGCTCAGCGCGCATACGGTTGTAAATCGCTTCCGAGACTTCGGTCGGCAGGTTGATCTGCTTGATACGCACATCGACAACTTCAATCCCTAACGCCGCCATACTGTTCGGGTTAATGGTTGGCCCTTTGATGTTTGCCTGCTGCTCTACGCGCTCTGCGGCTTCCGCAATCGCGCTATCGGCTGCCGGCGTAGCCACTTCATCTTCCGCGCCGGAAGAACCGGAGTTCAGGGCATCGCGAACTTCCAGGGTCAGACGACCGCGGGAGTCGGTCACGATGTCTTTCACGTCCAGACGACCAATCTCAGAACGCAGACGGTCAGAGAACTTACGTTTCAGCAGCACTTCGGCCTGGGAGACGTCGCCGCCGCCGGTCGCCAGGAAGTAACGGCTGAAGTCGCTGATGCGCCACTTGATGTAAGAGTCGACGATCAGGTCTTTCTTCTCTTTAGTGACGAAACGATCGGCCTGGTTATCCATGGTCTGGATACGGGCATCAAGCATTTTCACCGACTGAATGAACGGCACCTTGAAGTGCAGGCCTGGCTCATAAATCAACGGTTTCTTATCGCTGTCGCGCACCACGCTGCTGAACTGGAACTTAATTCCGCGCTCGCCTTCTTTAACCACAAAGATAGAGGTATACAGCACTACCAGCACGATGATGATAATCGCAATAACTGACTTACGCATCGTTATTCCCCCTGACGCTGGTAGTCGTTACGCTGCGCGTTAGCGCGGCGTTGGTCCATGATATTGCCCTGACTGGCAGACGAGGTGTTGCTCGCGCTACTGCTGGAAGAGGACGCAGGCGGCAGGCGCAACAGGTTATTGGCACCACTGCTATCGCTCTTTGCTGCCGGCGCATTGCCGCTTTTCAGCATCTGATCCAACGGCAGTACCATCAGGTTGCCATTCTTGTTGTCGCTAACCAGCACTTTGCGGGTATGGCTCAGCACTTTTTCCATGGTCTCGATATACAGACGCTCGCGGGTAATCTGCGGTGCGGCCTTATATTCCGGCAGGATCTTGGCAAAGCGCGCCACTTCACCCTGTGCTTCCAGAACGGTCTGAGTCTTATACGCACGCGCTTCTTCCAGAATACGCTGCGCCTGACCGTTAGCACGCGGCTGAACTTCGTTGGTGTACGCTTCCGCTTCACGGATGTACTGCTGCTCGTTCTCACGTGCGGCAATCGCATCATCGAAGGAAGACTTCACCTCTTCCGGCGGACGAGCGGCCTGGAAGTTGACGTCCAGCAGGGTGATGCCCATGTTGTACGGACGGATGGTCTCTTCCAGCTCGCGCTGGGTATCGCTACGAATAACGGTACGACCTTCGGTCAGAATACGGTCCATGGTGTATTTACCGATGACGCCACGCAGGGCGCTGTCGGTGGCCTGGCGCAGACTGTCGTCGGCGCTGGTCACGCTAAACAGGTAGCGCTGCGGATCGGTCACACGGTACTGCACGTTCATTTCAACGCGCACGACGTTTTCGTCGGAAGTCAGCATCACGCCAGACGCGGCCAGTTCGCGTACGGCTTCTACGTTCACCGGCGTCACTTCGTCGATGAAGGTTGGTTTCCAGTTCAGGCCCGGCTCAACCAGGTGGCTGAACTTACCAAAGCGCGTCACAACGCCACGCTCGGCTTCTTTAATGGTATAGAACCCGCTGGCCGCCCAAATGACGACCACGGCAGCCGCTGCAATACCGACAATGCGCCCGCCCATCGGGCTACGCGGCCCTTGAGACGAACCGCTGCCGGAACCGCCTTTACCGCCCCCAAAACCACCGAGCTTTTTGCTCAGCTTACGGAAGATATCATCCAAATCCGGCGGCCCCTGATCGCGACCGCCTTTATTTCCATTCCCCCCGGAGTTGCCGCCTTGATTATTGCTGCTTCCCCACGGGTCGCGGTCTTGTCCGTTATTACCGGGCTGATTCCACGCCATGTTTATGCTCCATATTTGTTATGCGGTGATATACCTTTTCCCAGTCCAGATCATTTGGCTGATAACCGCGACGCCGTCCTGGTTGTCGCGGTCGCGCGGAGGCGACCTGAACCGCTGGGTGCCCAAAGGGCTAATGTTTTCAGGCAAGCTGCACGGTCAGACGACGTAGTCTGCCAGTGTCGGTTCTTGTTTACAGAGGCGACGCCAGTCGACAATCGGCATACGAACCTGCAAATTGACGCAGCCGTCTTCCTCCATCCACTCTTTTTCGATTGCCTGAAGCTGATAAAAGCGGCTACGCAAACGCCCTTCCTGCGGAGGTAAACGCAGCGTGTGCTGCGCCACTTCGCCGGACAGTCGTTCGGTCAACGCCTGAAAAAGGAGTGGTATCCCTACCCCGGTTTGCGCGGACAGCCACACCCGGATAGGTTTGTTCTCTTCATCACGATCGATACGCGGCTCAAAATCATCCAGCATATCGATTTTATTCATCACCAGCAGGGTTGGAATCTCGTGCGCGTCGATCTCTTCGAGAACGGTATTCACTGCATCGATATTTTCCTGCACGCGCACATCCGCTGCGTCAATCACGTGCAGCAGCAGCGTGGCTTCACGGGTTTCCTGCAATGTGGCTTTAAACGCCGCAACCAGGTCGTGCGGCAGGTGACGAATAAAGCCTACGGTATCGGCCAGCACCGTTTCCCCGACATCCGCTACGTCAATACGTCGTAGCGTTGGGTCGAGGGTCGCAAACAGCTGGTCAGCGGCGTAGACCTCCGCCTGCGTAATATGGTTAAACAGCGTCGATTTCCCGGCGTTGGTGTAGCCCACCAGCGATACCGTTGGCACATCGGCCTTCACGCGGGCGCGGCGCCCCTGCTCGCGCTGTTTCTCCACGCGCTCAATGCGCGAGAGGATTTGCATAATACGGTTACGCAGTAAACGACGGTCAGTTTCGAGCTGGGTTTCACCCGGGCCGCGCAAACCGATACCGCCTTTTTGACGTTCAAGGTGCGTCCAACCGCGCACCAGGCGCGTCGCCAGATGGCGAAGCTGCGCCAGCTCAACCTGCAGCTTACCCTCATGGGTACGCGCACGTTGGGCGAAAATGTCTAAGATCAGACCGGTACGATCGATAACCCGGCATTGACACAGGGCTTCAAGGTTACGCTCCTGGGCTGGGCTTAGTGCATGATCAAACAGCACAACGGAAGCACCTGTCGCTTTAACGGCTTCCGCAATTTCGACAGCCTTACCTTCACCAACAAAATATTTTGGGTGCGGCGCTTTACGGCTACCGGTAATCACCTGCATTGCGTCGACACCAGCGGAAGAGACCAGAGATTCAAACTCCTGGAGGTCTTCCATATCTTTGTCTTGCGTAAAATAGATGTGTACCAGCACCGCCTGCTCACCGGCGTCATAACGGTCAAACAAGCGTTATATCTCCTGAAATACCAGCGGGGAACCCGGATACTCCGGCTCCCCGACATGGATAGACAGCCACCAAACTTATTCGGTTTCTTCGCTGTCTTGCTGTGCAGAACCCTGCGCGTTGCTACCGTGATGGTAGTTGCTACCGGTGCCGCCGCCAGCATTGTTGCTGTGATGGGAAACCGGACGGGACGGAACAACGGTAGAAATTGCGTGCTTATAGACCATCTGACTGACCGTGTTTTTCAACAGGATCACGAACTGATCGAAAGACTCAATTTGCCCTTGCAGCTTAATACCATTCACCAAATAAATAGAAACTGGAACACGTTCCCGACGCAGTGCGTTCAGGAACGGATCTTGTAAAGATTGCCCCTTAGCCATTCTCTCTTTTCCTTATATGCTTATTTGTACTTATACACGTCATCCCTCAAGCCACTTCTGCGTTATCTGCTTTGATTCAGCTCGAACGATGTTGCGTATGAACCTTACGATTCCGAAAATTGCGCACGATACGACTCAATTGTACACATTCAGTCTACACTAGCACCCACTACCTGTAATAGTTGGTTAAACGACTGCTCCGGCTGTTCACTATCTAACCAATGAACCCCTTCCCAACCGCGTAACCACGTCACCTGGCGCTTGGCTAGCTGTCTCGTGGCACAAACTCCTCTATAAACCATTTCATCGTATGAAATCTCGCCTTCGAGGTATGACCACATCTGGCGGTATCCCACGCAACGAATGGAAGGCATATCCGTATGCAAATCTCCACGGGCAAATAGCGCCCGCACTTCTGCTTCAAAACCCGAAGCCAACATCTGATGAAAACGCTGCTCAATGCGCTGATGGAGCAGTTCACGGCTCGCCGGGGCGATGGCGAACTGATGCACCTTGTAGGGCAGAGCGTCTCCTGACGTTTGCGTCAGCTCCGTTAAAGTTTTACCCGAAATGAAAAAAACTTCCAGTGCTCGGGAAAGTCTTTGCGGATCATTCGGATGAATGCGCTCTGCGGCGACGGGGTCAATTTCCCGTAGCTGCTGATGCAGCGCCATCCATCCGTGCTCTGCTGCCTGCTGCTCTATCCTGGCCCGGACGTCCGGGTCTGCCGACGGCAGCGGTGATAAACCTTCAAGCAACGCCTTGAAATACAACATGGTTCCACCGACCAGCAGTGGAATTTTCCCTGCTGCGACGATCTCCGCCATATGCGCCAGCGCATCGCGGCGGAAGTCCGCCGCCGAATAGGCCTGCGCAGGGTCAAGAATATCCAGCAGCCGATGCGGCGCAGCGCGCTGCTCTTCCGCGCTCGGCTTAGCGGTGCCAATGTCCATCCCTCGATAAATGAGGGCGGAATCCACACTAATCAACTCTACGGGCAAAACTTTACGCAGCGCAATGGCCAGCGCCGTCTTGCCCGAAGCGGTTGGCCCCATTAAAAAAATTGCCTTAGGCAGGCTTGCCTCGGTTACGTCACTCATGTCTCAGGGCGTTCATCGCAGAATCTAAATCAACGGGTTGTAACAAACCACCCGGCGGAGCTTTGACCAGCTGCGGGCAAAGACGTTCAACCTCTGCCAGCATCGCGATGGCCTGCGCGGTATTCCACTGCGCGTGGTCGCTTGCCAGATGACGGGCTAACCACTGTGCCACGTCCTCAGCATCAACCTGAGATTTATCCACCAGGTAGCCTATCAGTTCAGGAATCAAGATTTGTAAATTTTGTTGTCGTAAGGGTAAAGGCACCGCGCGAATCGTCACATGCTGCCCTTCAAGCAGGATTTCAATGCCCAACTGACTGAGCATTTCCCGCGTATTTTCAAGGGTTTTACGTTCATTCTCAGCAGTTTTCAGCCGCAGCGGAATCAGCAACGGCTGAGCGCAGATGGTTGCTTCACCCGGCGTTAGCTGAGCCTGACGCAGCCAGCGCTCCGCCACCGGTAATGACAGCAGATTCAGTTTACCGTGACGCTCCAGCAGCGCACAGCAATCGTCAATGATTGCCAGCACGCGGCCAAAGCTCTGAGAATGCCCGGCAAGGTTCTCGGAGGTCGGCTTAACGGGCTCTGGTCGGCTGGCCGGCGTATCAAGCAGTTGGCGATAAAGCGCCCCTTGCTGCTTTTGATAGCCCGGCTGCGCATTCGGCCAGCTTACGCCCGCGCTGCGCCCGCTGCCTCCGGTAGCGGAGGGATAGCGTGGAGCCTCCGGTTCACGCGCCGTCGCGGGCTCGGCAAACTGGTTACGCCCGGCCGCGATGCGGTTTTCCGGCAGCGCGCGCGGGGCGGGCTCATCGTCTTCAGCCAGCGGTAACGGCGCGTCCAACTGCTGTTGCAGCACGCTCAGTACCCCCTGGTAGATAAAATCATGTACCAGCCGCGACTGATGAAAACGGACCTCATGCTTCGCCGGGTGAACGTTGACATCCACCTGGTGCGGATCGATCTCCAGGTACAGCACAAACGCCGGCTGCTGGTCTGCACCGAGCTTGTCTTCGCAGGCCTGACGAATGGCGTGATTAATCAACCGGTCGCGCATCATGCGGCCATTAACGTAGCAATACTGAATCTCCGCCAGCGCCGCGGTGGTATGTTTCGGGTCTGCCACCCAGCCGTGCAGTGCCAGATCGCCGTGCTGCCATTCGATGGCCAGCGCCTGTTCGAGGAACGGCGTACCGCAGATGGCTCCCAGACGACGCTCTTTTGAAGCGCCCTCTGCCACCGCACGATACTGGCGGATCATTTTGCCGTTATGGGTCAGGTTGAAGCTCACATCGAAGCGCGCCAGCGCGATGCGGCGAATGATCTCATCGATATGATTAAATTCGGTTTTTTCGGTGCGCATAAACTTGCGGCGCGCCGGCGTGTTGTAGAACAGATCCAGCACTTCCAGCGTGGTGCCGACCGGATGCGCCGCGGGTTTAACGGTCACATCCTGATCGCGCCCCTCCGCGTAGGCCTGCCAGGCCTCCTGCTGCTGCTCCGTGCGTGAGGTGAGCGTCAGGCGGGATACCGAACTGATACTCGCCAGGGCTTCGCCGCGAAAGCCGAGGCTAATAATGGCTTCCAGATCGTCGAGCGAAGCAATTTTACTGGTGGCATGGCGGGCCAGCGCGAGGGCCAGCTCGTCTTTTTTGATACCGCAGCCGTTATCGCGAATGCGGATAAGCTTGGCCCCACCGCGTTCGATATCCACATCGATGCGGGTGGCGCCCGCATCGAGGCTGTTCTCTACCAGCTCTTTCACTACCGATGCAGGCCGTTCAACCACTTCACCCGCGGCAATCTGGTTCGCAAGCTGCGGCGGTAAAACCTGAATCGGCATGAAAACTCCTTAGTTAACGAGCGTCCTGTCTGATGACGCGGCGCTGGCGGTCTGCGACTGTTCGTCACGCGGGCCGGATTGTATCGGATGCGCCGTAAAATAGTTACGTAAACCGTTATAAATGGCTTCCGCGATCTTCTGCTGATAGTCATCGCTGCCCAGCAACTGCTCTTCGCCGCTATTGCTGATAAAGCCGGTCTCGACCAGAATCGACGGGATATCCGGCGAGCGCAGCACGCCGAGGCTGGCGTGTTCCGGGCGACGTTTATGCAGATTGCCCACCCGCTGCAGCTGGCTGATGACGTTAGTCGCCACATCATACCCTACGCGCTGAGAATGGCCGAACTGCAGATCCAGCACCGCCTGGCTGAGGTACGGGTCCGCCTGACTGTTCGCCAGCACGTCGCCCGCGCCGCCCAGCAGCTCAGACTGTTTCTCATGCTGCTCCAGCCAGCCCGCCATTTCGCTGTTGGCACGACGGTTAGACAGCACCCACACCGAAGCACCGGTGGCATCCCGGTTCGGCGCGGCATCGGCGTGAATCGACACCAGGAAGTGGGCATTTTGCTTACGCGCCACGTCAGAGCGCCCCATTACCGAAATAAAATAGTCGCCGTCGCGGGTCAGTACGCCACGGAACATCGGGTCGTCGTTAAGCAGCGTCCGCAGCTTACGCGCAATCGCGATAGTGACGTTTTTCTCACGGGTCCCGCCCGGACCAATAGCGCCAGGATCCTGACCACCGTGCCCCGCATCAATAGCGATAATGACCTTGTCGCCGGAAACGCTGCGCGCGCGGGCCGCCGGACGCGGCGCGGGGGCGGTACTGCTGGCTATCGCCGGCTGGCGTTCATGACTGGCGCTGCCGCCGCTGCTGCTGTTAAACGGATTACGCGCGGGTTGACTCGGCACCGGCGCGGGCGTGACGATGGGGGCTTCGACACGCTTAGCCACCACCGGTGGCGGCGGCGGTGGCGGAACATCGGCGTTGATGGTAAACACCACGGTATAGTTAGCGCCGTTTTGCTGTTTCACCGCGCGGGTTTTACCATTTTCAGTGAGATCGACCACCAGCCGCAGCGACTGATCGTCTTTCGGTGTGCCTGCGTGGATCGCTTTGACCAGGTTATTGCCGCTGAAGCGCAGCGGCAGCCCCTGAATAACGCCCGTTTGCTTGATGTCGAGCACCACGCTGCGTTTGTCATCCTGGCTAAAATTGTATTCCGGGTCGCCCATAAAGCTAAAGGTGATCCGCGCCTGCGTTTCACTGTTAGCCACCTGAATATCGGACAAACTCGCCGCCATTGCCGGTGCGCCGATCAGCATCAGCGCCGCCATCAACCACCCTTTTGCGCGAAAAATCATCCTGGGATCCCTTAAATTAACCGGCCAACCGCGCCAGAAGAGACTCACCTAATGAGGAGACCGCGGCAATGCGCGCCTCACGCCCTTGCGCCTGGTAATCTAAGTGTATTTCGATATCCGGCTCGGGCAGAACACCTGCGCCCTGTTGCGGCCATTCCACCAGGCAAATGGCATCGTTAGCAAAATAATCGCGGATCCCCATAAATTCGAGCTCCTCAGGATCCGCAAGACGGTAAAGATCGAAGTGATAAACCATCAGGCTATCGAGCTGGTATGGCTCGACCAGCGTGTAGGTCGGGCTTTTGACGTTGCCGCCGTGGCCCAGCGCCTGCAGGAAGCCGCGGCTGAAGGTGGTTTTACCCGCGCCTAAATCGCCGTACAGATAGATGACCGTGGCCCCTGCGCAGGCCTTCGCCACTCGGTTGCCAAGGTCCAGGGTTGCCTGCTCGTCTGGTAAAGGAATTACTCGATTAATCATGGTCTACGTCAATCACATCCGGGTTAACAACACGCCGCAGCGTGGAAAAGAGATCGGTCGCCAGCATTCCGCGGGTACCCTCGCGCGCGGCCAGCCTGTCAGCCGCCGCGCCGTGGGCGATACAGCCCGCGCACGCAGCATCATACGGCGATAAGGCCTGCCCCAGCAATGCGCCGATGATACCCGACAGCACATCGCCCATTCCGCCGCTGGCCATACCGGCGTTACCGGCATCAATGATGCTAAGGGTGCCCTGTTCATCGGCCACCACGGTTCCCGCCCCCTTCAGCACCGCCACGCCACCGTACCGTTGTACCAGACGCTGTGCAGAAAGTAAGCGATCGTTCTCAATTTCTGCCACCGGGCAGTTGAGCAAACGCGCGGCCTCGCCGGGGTGCGGCGTGATCACGCGATTGTGACGTTTATCCGGATTGAATGCCAGCAGGTTCAGCGCATCGGCGTCCCAAAGCATCGGCTTGCGGATGTTTTCCACTTTACGCAGCGCCTGCTTCCCCCATTCAGCCTGACCCAACCCGGGGCCAATGATCACCACATCCGCCCACGCCAGAGCATCCTCCAGCGACTGCGGCGTCAGTTCGTGCACCATCAGTTCCGGCCGCGCGGTAACGATCGGCGCGACGTTTTCCGCACGGGTCAGCACGCGCACTAACCCCGCGCCTGCCCGCAGCGCGGCTTCACCCGCCATACGGATAGCCCCGCCGGTGCCATGGTCGCCGCCAATCACCACCAGGCGACCGTGATCGCCTTTGTGCGAGGTCGGGCGGCGCGGAGGCAGCCACTGTGCCAGCTGTGAGGCATCCAGTCGGTGAATAGCGGTAGGATGTTCTGCCAGCCAGGACTCTAATCCCAGCGCATGGTGATGCAGCGTTCCGACCACATCACGCGCTTTACCGGTCAGTAGCCCCGGCTTCAGGGCAATAAAGGTGACGGTATGCGCCGCGTGGATAACCGCGCCCGGCGTCGTACCGGTCTGGGCGTTAAGTCCAGAGGGAATATCCAGCGCGATAATCGGTGCCGGGTAACGATTCGCCCGCGCGATCGGGCTGGCCATGTCATCGCGCGGCGCATTCTGCAGGCCGGTTCCCAGCAGGCCGTCAATGATCAGATCGCCATCCTGCGGCCACGGCATGTCCGTCGACTGAATGACGCCGTCGGCCTCAAGCCAGGCCGCGCGTGCGGTATACGCCTCTTCCGGCAGCGGCCTGTCGCTTACCTGCGCCAGCAGCGTGACGCGAATACCTGCCGCCTGCGCAAGGCGTGCCACCACATAGCCATCGCCGCCATTATTACCGTGACCGCAGAGAATCAGCCAGTGGCGTGACGCAGGGTATGCCGCACGAGCCACATCGAATGCCGCCTTACCGGCACGCTGCATGAGTTCGTAGAGGGAGATGCCGAGGCTTTGCGCCGCCGTTTTTTCCGCACGACGCAGCGCATCCGCAGGCCAAATGGAGTGTGGTATACTGTGGAGGTTTCTTGTCAATGTATGGTCCGTCATGTCACAGCCCCTCGATCTCAATCAATTAGCGCAACAAATCAAACAATGGGGCACTGAACTGGGCTTTCAGCAGGTCGGCATTACCGATACCGATCTCAGCGCCTCCGAGCCCAAGCTACAGGCATGGCTGGATAAACAATACCACGGCGAGATGGAATGGATGGCACGTCACGGCATGATGCGTGCGCGCCCCCACGAACTGCAGCCCGGAACGCTCCGGGTGATTAGCGTTCGTATGAACTACCTTCCCGCCAATGCGGCCTTTGCCCGCACGCTAAAAAACCCCGAGCAGGGTTACGTCAGCCGTTATGCCCTGGGGCGTGATTATCATAAGCTATTGCGTAACCGCCTTAAAAAGCTCGGCGAAATGATTCAGGAACAGTGCGTCTCGCTGAATTTTAGACCGTTTGTCGACTCTGCGCCTATTCTTGAGCGGCCATTGGCGGAAAAAGCGGGTATTGGCTGGACAGGTAAGCACTCACTTATCCTTAACCGCGACGCAGGATCGTTCTTTTTTCTCGGCGAACTGCTGATTGATATCCCCCTGCCCATCGACCAACCCGTCGCCGAGGAGTGCGGGCGCTGCGTCGCCTGTATGACCATCTGCCCCACCGGTGCCATCGTAGAGCCCTACACCGTCGATGCGCGTCGCTGTATCTCTTACCTGACGATTGAGCTGGAAGGCGCTATTCCCGAAGAATTTCGGCCGCTGCTCGGCAACCGCATCTACGGCTGCGACGACTGTCAGCTGATCTGCCCGTGGAACCGCTTCTCTCAGCTCACCGACGAAGCCGACTTCAGCCCGCGTCAGGCGCTCCACGCCCCAGACCTGATTGAACTGTTTGCCTGGAACGAAGCCCATTTTCTGAAAGTGACGGAAGGGTCCGCCATTCGCCGCATTGGCCACCTGCGCTGGCTGCGAAATATTGCCGTTGCGCTGGGCAATGCACCGTGGAGCGAAGCCGCGCTCAATGCGCTGGAAAGTCGCCGAGGTGAGCACCCACTTCTCGACGAACACATTACGTGGGCGGTTGCGCAGCAGCTTGCCCGGCGAAAAGAGGGGGCCGTAGAGGTCCAGCTACCGAAGAAACAGCGCCTGGTCAGGGTGGTAGAAAAAGGCCTGCCGCGCGATGCCTGATATATTCACAGCCTGTGAGTAAAAATAAAAAGGCATTGCGTTTCAACACGCCAAAGTTCGTCAAGCGATCTTGCTAACATTTTGAAATGATATATCTCTTTATAAATCATAGAGATAAAAAATAATGTAAAAATCTCAAAAAAGTTAGCGTGCGAAGAAACGGACGACAGCCTGTGGATAAGTCTGTTTACAAGAGTATTTCAGGAACGAAAAAAACGACCTCAACGGCGATTGCGTTGTGGAAGTGATTTTGTTTTGGAAGAAAATTTGGAGCGGGAAACGAGACTCGAACTCGCGACCCCGACCTTGGCAAGGTCGTGCTCTACCAACTGAGCTATTCCCGCTTGGGTGTGTCTACTGCTTTCAAATTTTGGAGCGGGAAACGAGACTCGAACTCGCGACCCCGACCTTGGCAAGGTCGTGCTCTACCAACTGAGCTATTCCCGCTTGGGTATGTCGACTACTACTGCTTTCAAATTTTTGGAGCGGGAAACGAGACTCGAACTCGCGACCCCGACCTTGGCAAGGTCGTGCTCTACCAACTGAGCTATTCCCGCAAAATCTGGCAATTTTTGTTGCTGTCGTAATTCGCATTTCTGCTTCGTTACGGGAGGCGCATTATACGAGAATTCTTTTCTCCTGCAACCCCCCCTGAAGCGATTTTTTAAAAATTTCGTTCAACTGCTGGATAAATCGGCAGGTTGATTACTTTAACGCCGATTCATTCTCATTTCACCTTAAAGTTGAATAAAATGCTCGCGATAGTAAGCCAGTTCCGCTACCGACTCGCGGATGTCGTCCATCGCCTGGTGCGTACCCTGTTTTTTAAAGCCCGGCAGAATTTCCGGCTTCCAGCGACGCGCCAACTCTTTCAGGGTGCTGACATCCAGATAGCGATAATGGAAGTAGGATTCCAGTTCCGGCATATATTTAAACAGGAAACGGCGGTCCTGGCCGATGCTATTACCGCAAATGGGTGACTTGCCTGCCGGCACCCACTGCTTGAGAAATTCCAGCGTCGCCAACTCGGCTTCGCGATCGCCCATAGTACTCGCCTTCACGCGCTCTACCAGGCCGCTGCCGGTGTGGGTACGCACGTTCCAGTCATCCATCAGCGCCAGCTGCGCGTCGGATTGGTGAACGGCAATGGTCGGCCCTTCTGCCAGAATATTCAGCTGTGCATCGGTCACCAGCGTGGCGATTTCAATAATGCGATCGCGCTCGGGATCCAGACCCGTCATCTCCAGATCGATCCAAATCAGGTTGTTTTCATCTGCACTCATGCTATTTTCCACCCTTCTTGTCATACCTGCCGCGGTAGGTTAACTAGTATTAATTAGCGTGTATCATAGAGGTTTTGCCCGACATGGGCGACCAGGAGCCAGCACGATTGAGTAAAAATAAACTCTCCAAAGGTCAGCAGCGCCGCGTTAAGGCCAACCACCAGCGCCGCCTCACGACGGCCGCGGAGAAGCCAGATTACGACGATAACCTGTTTGGCGAAGCCGCCGAAGGTATCGTCATCAGCCGCTTTGGTATGCATGCCGACGTGGAGTCCGCCGATGGCGAAACCCACCGCTGCAACATTCGCCGCACCATCCGTTCGCTGGTCACCGGCGACCGCGTCGTCTGGCGTCCGGGTAAAGCCGCCGCAGAAGGCGTCAACGTCAAAGGGATTGTCGAAGCGGTGCACGAGCGCACCTCGGTACTGACCCGCCCGGATTTCTACGACGGCGTGAAGCCGATCGCAGCCAATATCGATCAAATCGTTATTGTCTCGGCTATTTTACCCGAGCTCTCGCTGAACATTATCGACCGCTATCTCGTCGCCTGCGAAACGCTCAACGTTGAGCCGCTGCTGGTGCTGAATAAAATCGACCTGCTGGACGATGAAGGCATGGCGTTCGTCAACGAGCAGATGGATATCTATCGTAAGATTGGCTATACCGTCCTGATGGCGTCCAGCCATACCCAGGATGGCTTAAAGCCGTTGGAAGAAGCCCTGACCAACCGCATCAGCATCTTTGCCGGGCAGTCCGGGGTGGGCAAGTCCAGCCTGCTGAATGCCCTGCTGGGGCTGAACGATGACCGTATTCTGACTAACGACGTTTCCGACGTCTCCGGCCTGGGTCAGCACACAACTACGGCGGCGCGCCTGTATCACTTCCCGCACGGCGGCGACGTGATCGACTCCCCCGGCGTGCGTGAGTTTGGCCTGTGGCACCTCGACCCGGAACAAATCACCAACGGGTTTGTCGAATTCCATGACTACCTTGGTCATTGCAAATATCGCGACTGCAAGCACGACACAGACCCGGGCTGCGCCATCCGTGCGGCCGTAGAGGAAGGAAAGATCGCCGAGACGCGTTTTGAAAATTATCACCGCATTCTGGAAACCATGGCGCAGGTAAAAACGCGTAAAAACTTTTCAGACATAGATAATTGAGAACTATGATTTTGCCGACTGACATTTTCGTCAACACTCGCTAGAATCGGCCGCTTTTCTTGAAAGATCCAACGCCTGGCGTTGGATCAGGATCGACACATAATGGCCTGGAGGCTACCTTGTTAAACTCGTTTAAACTTTCACTGCAATACATTCTGCCTAAACTGTGGCTTACGCGTCTCGCAGGCTGGGGTGCGAGCAAACGAGCGGGATGGCTGACCAAACTGGTTATCGATCTGTTCGTGAAGTTCTACAAGGTGGATATGAAAGAGGCGCAGAAGCCGGATACCGCCAGCTATCGCACCTTTAACGATTTCTTCGTTCGCCCGCTGCGTGAAGATGTCCGCACGATCAACACCGACCCAAGCGTGCTGGTGATGCCGGCCGACGGCGCCATCAGCCAGTTGGGTGCGATTGAAGGCGACAAAATTCTGCAGGCGAAAGGCCACGACTACACGCTGGAAGCGCTGCTGGCCGGTAACTACATCATGGCCGACCTGTTCCGTAACGGCACGTTTGCCACCACCTACCTGTCGCCGCGTGACTACCACCGCGTCCACATGCCGTGCAACGGTATCCTGCGTGAAATGATCTACGTACCGGGCGATCTGTTCTCTGTGAACCACCTGACCGCGCAGAACGTACCGAATCTGTTTGCCCGCAACGAACGCGTTATCTGCCTGTTCGATACCGAATTTGGCCCGATGGCGCAGATTCTGGTCGGCGCGACGATCGTCGGCAGCATCGAAACCGTCTGGTCCGGCACCGTGACCCCGCCGCGTGACGGCATCATCAAGCGCTGGACCTATCCAGCGGGCGATCGGGAAGGCTCCATCGCGCTGCTCAAAGGCCAGGAAATGGGTCGCTTCAAGCTGGGCTCAACGGTGATTAACCTGTTCGCGCCGGGCAAAGTGACGCTGGTTGAACATCTGCAAAACCTCTCCGTCACCCGTCTGGGTGAGCCGCTGGCCGTTTCGACTGAAGCCGTCGCTGAGCCCGCCGCTGAGGTGGTCGCTGAGCCAGTCGTCGAAACGGTGGTTGAGCAGGACGTTGTGCCGCAGGCCGACGATACGCAAGAAAAAAGCTAATTACTGAATAAGGGTCTGACGTGCGCCTGATTATCACTTTACTGATGGCCTGGTGCCTCAGCCAGGGGGCGTACGCAGCGACGGCCCCCAACGCCCGGCAAATTGCCCAGGAATTAGAACAGGCGAAGGCGGCTAAGCCCGCCCAGCCTGAAACCGTCGAGGCGCTGCAAAGCGCCCTCACCGCGCTTGAAGAGCAAAAAGGCTCGCGCGAGCGGGCCGCGCAGTACCAGCAGGTTATCGACAACTTTCCCAAGCTCTCCCAGACGCTTCGCAATCAGCTCAACAACCTGCGCGATGACCCGCGCCAGGTGCCGGAAGGCATCACCACCGACGCGCTGAATCAGGAAATTTTACAGATCAGCAGCCAGCTGCTGGAGAAGAGCCGTCTGGCCCAGCAGGAGCAGGAACGCGCCCGCGATATCGCCGACTCCCTAAACCAGCTGCCGCAACAGCAGACCGACGCACGCCGTCAGTTGAACGATGTGGAGCGCCGTATGGGGACGCAGACCGGCAATACGCCGCTGGCGCAAGCGCAAGCCCTTAGCCTGCAGGCCGACGCCAGCAAGCTTAAAGCGCTGGTCGATGAACTGGAGCTGGCGCAGCTGTCCGCCAACAACCGCCAGGAACTCGCGCGAATGCGCTCCGAGCTCGCACAGAAGCAAAGCGAGCAGCTCGATGCTTATCTGCAGGCGCTACGTAACCAGCTCAACAGCCAGCGCCAGCGTGAAGCCGAGCGCGCGCTGGAAAGCACCGAACTGCTGGCAGAAAACAGCGAAAATCTGCCAGCCGGTATCGTGGAGCAATTCAGAATTAACCGCGAGCTGTCGCAGGCGCTGAACCAGCAGGCCCAGCGAATGGACCTGGTCGCCTCTCAGCAACGCCAGGCCGCTAACCAGACGCTACAGGTGCGTCAGGCGCTGAACACGCTGCGCGAGCAGTCTCAATGGCTGGGCTCATCAAACCTGCTGGGCGAAGCCCTGCGCGCGCAGGTCGCCAGGCTGCCAGAGATGCCTAAACCTCAGCAGCTCGATACGGAAATGGCGCAGCTGCGTGTCCACCGCCTGCGCTACGAGGATCTCCTTAACAAACAGCCGCAGCTGCGGCAAATTCGCCAGGCCGACGGTCAGCCGCTGACCACTGAAGAAAACCGTATTCTCGAAGCCCAGCTGCGGACCCAGCGCGAGCTGCTGAACTCGTTGCTTCAGGGCGGAGATACGCTGATTCTCGAACTGACCAAGCTGAAAGTCTCCAACAGCCAGTTGGAAGACGCGCTGAAAGAGGTCAACGAAGCCACCCACCGCTATCTGTTCTGGACCTCCGACGTCCGCCCGATCGATTTCAACTGGCCGCTTGAAATCGTGCAGGACCTGCGGCGTCTGATTTCACTGGATACCTTCAGCCAGTTAGGCAAAGCCAGCATGATGATGCTCACCAGCCGTCAGACGCTGATCCCACTGTTTGCCGCGCTGCTGCTGGTTGGCTTTAGTATCAGCTCCAGAAAGCACTTCACGCGTTTCCTCGAGCGCTCCAGCGCCCGCGTCGGGAAAGTCACTCAGGACCATTTCTGGCTGACCATGCGCACGGTATTCTGGTCGATTCTGGTCGCCTCGCCGCTGCCGGTGCTGTGGGCTACGCTCGGCTACGGCCTTCAGGAGGCGTGGCCCTATCCGCTCGCCGTAGCGATTGGCGACGGCGTCACCGCCACCGTCCCGCTGCTGTGGGTTGTCATGATCTGCGCCGCCTTTGCCCGCACCAACGGCCTGTTTATCGTGCACTTTGGCTGGCCACAGCACCGCGTCGCGCGCGCTATGCGCTACTACCTGATGAGCATCGGCTTTATCGTGCCGCTGATTATGGCGCTGATCATGTTCGATAATCTCAACGATCGTGAATTCTCCGCATCGCTCGGCAGGCTGTGTTTTATCTTGATCTGCGGCGCGCTGGCGATCGTCACGCTGAGCCTCAAGCGCGCCGGAATTCCACTGTATCTCGACAAAGAAGGCAGCGGCGAAAACCGTATCAACCTGCTGCTGTGGAACCTGATGATCGGCGCCCCGCTGGTCGCCATTTTCGCCGCCGCCGTAGGCTATCTGGCAACCGCTCAGGCTCTGCTGGCGCGACTGGAAACCTCGGTCGCTATCTGGTTCCTGCTGCTGGTCATTTATCACGTCATCCGCCGCTGGATGCTGATTCAGCGCCGTCGTCTGGCCTTTGATCGTGCTAAGCACAAGCGCGCGGAGATGCTGGCGCACCGCGCCCGTGGGGAAGAAGAACCGCATGCAACCAGCCTCGAAGGATCGGCCGAGATGGAGGTGAGCGAAGTCAACCTCGATACCATCAGCGAACAGTCGCTGCGCCTGGTACGCTCGATTCTGATGCTGGTTGCGCTGGTCTCGGTCATTATCCTGTGGTCTGAAATCCACTCGGCGTTTGGCTTCCTGGAAAATATTTCGCTGTGGGACGTTACCTCAACGGTACAAGGCGTAGAGAGCATTGAGCCGATCACTCTGGGCGCCGTGCTGATTGCCATTCTGGTGCTTATCATCACGACTCAGCTGGTGCGCAATCTGCCAGCGCTGCTGGAACTGGCTATTTTGCAACACCTGTCGCTGACGCCGGGCACCGGCTACGCTATTACCACCATCACCAAGTATATTCTGATGATGATTGGCGGCCTGATGGGCTTCTCGCTGCTGGGAATCGAATGGTCGAAACTACAGTGGCTGGTCGCCGCGCTCGGTGTCGGTCTCGGCTTTGGCTTACAGGAGATCTTTGCCAACTTTATCTCCGGCCTGATCATCCTGTTTGAGAAACCGATTCGTATCGGCGACACGGTGACGATTCGTGATTTAACCGGCAGCGTCACGCGTATTAACACCCGCGCCACCACCATCAGTGACTGGGATCGCAAAGAGATTATCGTGCCGAACAAGGCCTTTATCACCGAACAGTTCATCAACTGGTCGCTGTCGGATTCGGTAACTCGCGTGGTGCTAAGCATCCCTGCGCCGTCGGACGCCAACAGTGAGGAGGTAGCACAGATTCTGCTAACCGCCGCGCACCGCTGTTCATTGGTGATTGATACACCTGCGCCAGAAGCGTTCCTTGTGGATTTACAGCAGGGAATTCAGATTTTCGAGCTGCGTATCTACGCCGCCGAGATGGGCCACCGCATGCCGCTGCGCCACGAGCTGCATCAGCTGATTCTGGCAGGCTTCCGCGAGCACGGTATTGATATGCCGTTCCCACCGTTCCAGATGCGTCTGGAGAGCATGAACGGCAAGAAGTCATCGACCACTCTGACCTCCACTGGCCGCGCTAGCCGCAAGCCGGGAAGCTTGTAACAGCGGGTTCAGTCTCCCCCTCTCCCTTTTTAAGGGTGAGGGGGCCATTAGGTGCTTATTCGCTGGTTGGGCATTCCGCCAGGCTCGGCTGGCCGTTCACGCGGCGGCTATAGCGCTCATAGATACTCATCGCCAGCAGCGAGAAGAAGATTGGCCCGCCAATCATCCACAGCGCGCTGCTCCAGTCTCCGGCTTCGATTACCGGCTGAATAACGGTAAACAGGTTCGCAAAGCTCACCACCAGGACCACCACGGTCGTGGCCAGCAGGGTCGACAGCCGGGTTTTGAAAATCACGAACGGGCGTTCGAGATCGGCCCTGGCTTTAAAGAAAGGGAAGGCCAGCGCCAGGAACAGATACGGCAGGGTCATCGAGACATTCGCCATCAGCGTCAGCTTGTTGTAAAACGCCGAGGCAGTATCACCGCCGAACGACACCAGCAGGATGAACAGGCTCACCAGCGCGCACTGCATCCACATCGCCGTTGACGGCATCCCGTTTTCGTTCAGGCGAGTCATGGACGCCGGCCACAGCGCCTTCGGTGTGCCCTGAATAATCGCCTTCAACGGCGAATAGCTCAGCGTAAAGAACGCACCGGTATAGGCGAGAAACATCGACAGGCCGGTAATACGGGCAAACCATACCCCCACGGCAGCCGCCGCTTCCGGCGACAGGTTCAGCGCCTGACCCAGCGTTGAGCCAAGGCTGGTCATCAGCACGTAGGTAATGTTGCCAAGGTTCACCGAGCGGTCGCTGAGAATTTGCTGCCAGTTAGTGCTTACGCCCCACAGGAAAATCGCCAGCGAATAGCCAATCGAAATGACGATCGCGGCGAAGACAATGCCTTTTGCGAAGTTCTTTTCCGGTTTATCGGTTTTATCCACCAGCCCGCCAACGGCTTCAATACCGCCGTACGCGAAAATAGCAAACACCACAAACGACAATACCGCCAGACCGGATTGATAGCCCGGGTGAGGTGACGCGGTAAAATTCAGCGGCTGAGCGAACTGGCCGCCGTTTAATAACAAAATCGCGATACTGACGCACAGTAAAACGAGATTCAGGCACATCACGGCAATACCGCCAACGGCGGTAATACGCGCGATTTTATTAATCCCTTTCGCCGCAATCGTGGTCACCAGCACCATCCATACCACCGCCAACAGCCCGACCACCTGCGTCGACTGCAGGCCGGCCATGCTCCAGCGCTGCGTCATATCCGCACCAAACAGGAAGGTTGAAAACGGCACCCACACTTTTGCTGAGGTGCTGACCATCCAGATAACGTACGAAGAGAACCACATAAACGTGCCGATAAAGGCGTAACGCGGCCCGACGCTGTTATTCATCCAGGAATAAATGCCGCCCTCTTCTTTGCGATAGGCGGAGCCCATTTCAGCCATCATTAAGGCAAATGGAATGAAGAATAATAAGGCGGAAAAAATATACCAGGCGATCGCGCTATAGCCCATCAGATAAAACGCCGACGGACTATTAGCGAAACCAAAAACTGAAGTAAATATCATCAGGATGAGGCCCATCAGGCTCATCTTTTTTATTGATTGGGTCATGTAACCTTCCCTAACTCTGAATCGTTTTTCCCGTCGACAGGACAGCGCGCTGCGAGCTCGTCAGCGACAAGGCAGCGGAAAATCGACGCGTAGAAATGCGGGCCGGATGATAGCAAACAACCAGACAAATATTGTGGCTAGAAGAGTGGTTTGTGGATATAAAATTGGAAAATGGCGCATTTAGCGCCATTTTATTTTGTAAAAAAGTACGAAATCAGACTTATGCCCGATCGACGCTAAACGCCAGGACTTCGGCCAGGGTTTCAACGCCCAGCGCCAGCATGACCAGACGGTCAACGCCCAGCGCCACGCCGGAGCAGTCAGGCAGGCCAGCCGCCAGCGCGTCCAGCAGGTTTTGATCGATCGGCTGCACCGGCAGGCCGCGCGCGGCGCGCTTACGGTTATCCTGCTCAAAACGCTGCTGCTGTTCGCGGGCATCGGTCAGCTCGTGGAAGCCGTTAGCCAGCTCCATTCCCTTGAAGTAAACCTCAAAACGCTCGGCCACACGGTGATCCTCAGCGCTAATCTGTGCCAGCGATGCCTGGCTCGCCGGGAAGTGGTAGACAAACGTCGGACGCTCTTTGCCGATGTGCGGCTCTACGCCGAAAGCAAACAGCAGTTGCAGCAAGGTATCGCGGTCTTCTTCTGTATCAGCCACGTTGCTCAGGTCGAGCTTCGCCGCGGCTTCACGCAGCTGGGTTTTATCCGCCGACAGCGGGTCAATTTCCAGATGACGCTGGAAGGCCTGCTGATAAGAGAGGCTTTCCGCCGGCTGGCACTCGAGCACCTGCTGCAGCAGATCGTCAACTTCGTTGATCAGTCGATACATATCGAAGTGCGGACGATACCACTCCAGCATCGTAAATTCAGGGTTATGGTGACGGCCCATCTCTTCATTGCGGAAGCTACGGCACAGCTGGAAAACGGGGCCGCATCCTGCTGCCAGCAGGCGCTTCATATGATATTCCGGGCTGGTCATCAGATAGAGGTTCATTCCCTGAGAATGCCCCGGACCGACGAAACGCGTTTCAAACGGGACCAGATGTACGTCAGTCACCGTCGCCTGGCTCATACAGGGCGTTTCCACTTCCAGCACGCCGCGGTCAGCAAAGAAACGACGGATCTCCGTCATCAATGCCGCACGCTTCAACAGGTTAGAAATGGATGCGCTCGGCTGCCAGGTTGCCGTCTCGCTCATGGTTTTTTCTCCGATTACAGACAAGGGCACGAAGTCTACCCGCAAGCCGCACACGACACAAATATTGCTCAGTAATTTCTCGTCGAGCAGGAAAGAAGATTTTTTTATGTAATTCGAGAACCTAATTCATCAGCTACAGTGATAAATAAACCGCACTTAACGACAAAAAAATCGAACACATCAAATTTCCTTATTAACCCGACGGGTATACTGCCTTACCCATAAAGGAGCAGTGGAAACGTTTTTGCGCAGGCCACGTGATATCCCCCCACGTAGCGTGTTGTGAAATAACAAAAATCTGGAGGAATGTCGTGCAAACCTTTCAAGCCGATCTAGCCATTATAGGCGCAGGCGGAGCGGGACTACGCGCTGCAATCGCAGCCGCTCAGGCCAACCCGAAAGCCAAAATTGCTTTGATATCAAAAGTCTATCCTATGCGCAGCCACACGGTTGCTGCTGAAGGCGGGTCCGCTGCCGTCGCACAGGATCATGATAGCTTCGACTACCATTTTCACGACACCGTCGCCGGCGGCGACTGGCTTTGCGAACAGGATGTCGTTGATTACTTCGTTCACCACTGCCCGACAGAAATGACCCAGCTTGAACAGTGGGGCTGTCCGTGGAGCCGTCGTCCCGACGGCAGCGTGAACGTCCGCCGCTTCGGCGGGATGAAGATAGAGCGTACCTGGTTCGCCGCCGATAAAACCGGCTTCCACATGCTGCACACCCTGTTCCAGACCTCCTTACAGTTCCCGCAAATTCAGCGCTTTGACGAACACTTCGTCCTTGACATTCTGGTCGATGACGGTCAGGCCCGTGGCCTGGTCGCGATGAACATGATGGAAGGCACGCTGGTGCAGATTCGCGCCAACGCGGTGGTCATGGCGACCGGCGGCGCAGGCCGCGTGTACCGTTACAACACCAACGGCGGCATCGTCACCGGTGACGGTATGGGCATGGCATTAAGCCACGGCGTACCGCTGCGCGACATGGAATTCGTTCAGTATCACCCGACCGGCCTGCCGGGCTCCGGTATCCTGATGACCGAAGGCTGCCGCGGTGAAGGCGGTATTCTGGTCAACAAGAATGGCTACCGCTATCTGCAGGACTACGGTATGGGCCCGGAAACACCGCTGGGCGAGCCGAAGAACAAATATATGGAGCTGGGTCCGCGCGACAAAGTTTCCCAGGCCTTCTGGCACGAATGGCGCAAAGGCAACACCATCCCAACGCCGCGCGGCGATGTGGTCTATCTCGACCTGCGTCACCTTGGCGAGAAAAAGCTGCTGGAGCGTCTGCCATTTATCTGCGAGCTGGCGAAAGCCTACGTGGGTGTCGATCCGGTGAAAGAGCCAATTCCGGTACGTCCAACCGCGCACTACACCATGGGCGGCATCGAAACCGATCAGCAGTGCGAAACCCGCATCAAAGGGCTGTTTGCCGTCGGCGAATGTTCCTCCGTGGGTCTGCACGGCGCCAACCGTCTGGGCTCCAACTCGCTGGCGGAGCTGGTGGTGTTTGGCCGCATGGCCGGTGAACAGGCGATGGCCCGCGCGGCCACGGTCGGTGAAGCCAACGGCAGCGCGCTGGACGCGCAGGTCAGCGACATCGAAAACCGCCTGAAAGCGCTGGTGAACCAGGAAGGTAATGAAAACTGGTCGAAAATACGCGACGAAATGGGTCTGTCGATGGAAGAAGGCTGCGGTATCTACCGTACGCCAGAGCTGATGCAGAAAACCATCGATAAACTGGCCGAGCTGCAGGAACGCTTCAAGCGCGTACGCATCACCGACACTTCCAGCGTGTTCAATACCGACCTGCTCTACACCATCGAGCTGGGCCACGGTCTGAACGTTGCCGAATGTATGGCGCATTCCGCCATGGCGCGTAAAGAGTCCCGCGGCGCGCACCAGCGTCTGGACGAAGGCTGCACCGAGCGTGACGACGTTAACTTCCTCAAGCATACCCTCGCCTTCCGCGACGCCGACGGCACCACTCGCCTCGACTACAGCGATGTGAAGATCACGAGCCTGCCACCGGCAAAACGCGTGTACGGCGCAGAAGCTGAAGCGGCCGAGAAGAAGGAGACGGCGAATGGCTGAGATGAAGAATTTAAAAATTGAGATTGTGCGCTATAACCCGGAAGTGGACAGCGCACCGCACAGCGCCTTCTATGAAGTGCCTTACGATGAGCAGACCTCGCTGCTCGATGCGCTGGGTTACATCAAAGATAACCTCGCGCCGGACCTGAGCTATCGCTGGTCCTGCCGTATGGCTATCTGCGGCTCCTGCGGCATGATGGTCAACAAGGTGCCGAAGCTCGCCTGTAAAACCTTCCTGCGTGAATACACCAAAGGAATCAAGGTCGAGGCGCTGGCGAACTTCCCTATCGAGCGCGATCTGGTGGTCGACATGACCCACTTCATCGAGAGTCTGGAAGCGATTAAGCCGTACATCATCGGCAACCCGCGCACGCCGGATCAGGGGCCAAACACCCAGACCCCGGCGCAGATGGCGAAGTACCACCAGTTCTCCGGCTGCATCAACTGCGGTCTGTGCTATGCCGCCTGCCCGCAGTTTGGCCTGAATCCAGAGTTCATTGGCCCAGCGGCGATTACCCTGGCGCATCGCTACAACGAAGACAGCCGCGACCACGGCAAGAAGGAACGTATGGCGCAGCTGAACGGCCAGAATGGCGTCTGGACCTGTACCTTCGTCGGCTATTGCTCCGAAGTGTGCCCGAAACACGTCGATCCGGCCGCCGCTATTCAGCAGGGTAAAGTAGAAAGCTCGAAAGACTTTCTTATCGCAACCCTGAAACCACGCTAAGGAGTGCATGATGACGACTAAACGCAAACCCTATGTACGGCCAATGCCGTCCACCTGGTGGAAAAAGCTGCCGTTTTATCGCTTCTATATGCTGCGTGAAGGCACCGCGGTGCCAACGGTGTGGTTCAGCATCGTGCTGATTTACGGCCTGTTTGCGCTTAAGCACGGCGCCGAAAGCTGGGCCGGCTACGTCGGTTTTCTGCAAAACCCGATCGTGGTTGTGCTGAACTTGATTACCCTGGCCGCCGCGCTGCTGCATACTAAAACCTGGTTTGAGCTGGCGCCTAAAGCCGCCAATATCATCGTGAAAGGCGAAAAAATGGGGCCGGAGCCAATTATCAAGGGGCTCTGGGTGGTGACCGCGGTGGTCAGCGTGGTGATTCTGTTTATCGCCCTGTTCTGGTAAGGAGACTGGCATGATTAACCCTAATCCAAAACGTTCCGATGAGCCGGTATTCTGGGGCCTGTTCGGCGCGGGCGGTATGTGGAGCGCAATTGTCGCACCGGTCATGGTGCTGCTGGTGGGCATTCTGCTGCCGCTGATGGCCTCTGGCGACGCCTTCACCTATGAACGCGTGTACGCGTTCGCGCATAGCCTGATTGGCCGCGCGTTTCTGTTCCTGATGATTGTTCTGCCGCTGTGGTGCGGTTTACACCGTATTCACCACGCAATGCACGACCTGAAAATCCATGTGCCGAACGGTAAGTGGGTATTCTACGGTCTGGCGGCCATTCTGACGGTCGTTACGCTGGTCGGCGTACTGTTTATTTAACCCATTGGCGCTGTGCGGGGCTTGTAGGCCGGATAAGCGCAGCGCCATCAGGCACGCAGAGCACATTGCCGGATGGCGGCTACGCCTTATCCGGCCTACATGGCCCCTCTCTCCGGGGCCTGTTGATTGTTAATGTGCACTCATCTTCAGGCCAATAATTCCCAGCACAATCAACGCGAGGCTCGCAATGCGCATTGGGCTGGCGGATTCGCCTAACAGCAAAATGCCGGTAATCGCCGCACCCACCGCGCCAATCCCCGTCCACACCGCATAGGCAGTCCCCACCGGCAGGCTTTTCATTGCCCACGATAGCAACGCCATGCTGGCAATCATCGCCACAGCGGTGATAACGCTTGGTACCAGGCGGCTAAAACCATGGGTGTATTTGAGGCCAACGGCCCAGACGACTTCGAGAAGGCCGGCAATAAACAGAATTAGCCAAGGCATAACAGGCTCCATAATCATGGGGCCGTCCCCGGATGCGATACGCTTACGGGTCGTCCCGCAAGGTGTTGAAATGAAACGCCGTCAGTATAGGTGACAAAAAACGACGGTACAACAGAGCGCCATACCGTCGGTCCGGATTTATTGCTGCGCTTTCGTCGCTGCCCCTGAAATTGCGCTACCGCCGTCCGAAATATCCTGCCCAATACCGCGTGTGGTATTACAGGCCGTGAGTACAGAGGAAAGCGCCAGAACTGTAAAAAACGCTGCAATCGCTTTTTTCACCATAATGTCATCCTTTGTGTCAGTTATCGTTATCTTGCTTCATAAGCATAGACAACTTCATACAGGATGCGGGATCTCGGCGATTTTTTTCAGACGAAGACGAAGCGGGTGGGAGCAAATCAGAAGGTAGGCTGGCGCAGCATCGCTGCTGCGCCGAACGGATCAACGCACGAATTATTTCACGCGGGATACGTATTCGCCGGAGCGAGTATCCACTTTGATCACTTCGCCAATCTGAACGAACAGCGGAACTTTAACCACAGCGCCAGTGGACAGGGTTGCCGGCTTGCCGCCAGTACCTGCGGTGTCGCCTTTCAGACCTGGATCGGTTTCCACGATTTCCAGCTCAACGAAGTTCGGCGGGGTCACGGCGATCGGCTGGCCGTTCCACAGGGTGACGATGCACTCAGCCTGATCCAGCAGCCATTTCGCGTTGTCACCGATCGCTTTCGCATCAGCAGACAGCTGTTCGAAGGTTTCGTTGTTCATGAAGTGCCAGAACTCACCGTCGTTGTACAGGTAAGTCAGGTTCATATCCACTACGTCAGCGCCTTCAGCGGAGTCAGTAGACTTGAAGGTTTTCTCTACGCGAGTGCCGGTCAGCAGGCGGCGCAGCTTAACGCGTGCGAATGCCTGACCTTTACCCGGTTTAACGAATTCACTGGCTTCAACCGCGTACGGTTCGCCGTCCATCATGATTTTAAGACCAGCACGAAAATCGTTGCTATAGTAAGTCGCCATAAGGCCCTCTGAAATTGTTAAATGGTAGCTAAGCCACAAAATGGCGCATATTGTAACCCTAAATACCCCATCCAGAGAAGATTGGTTGATGCAACTTGCCGATGTTCTCACCGATCCGGATGAACTATTCCGTCTGTTGAATATAGACGCCGATGAAAATTTGCTCGCTGGCCGTGACGCTAAGCGCCTTTTCGCCCTGCGCGTCCCGCGCGCATTCGTGGCGCGAATGGAGAAAGGCAACCCGAACGATCCTCTTTTACGTCAGGTACTTACCTCGCAGGAAGAGTTTATCGCTGCACCGGGATTCTCCACCGATCCGCTGGAAGAACAGCACAGCGTTGTGCCCGGTTTACTGCACAAGTACCACAACCGCGCGCTGCTGCTGGTGAAAGGCGGCTGTGCGGTAAATTGTCGCTATTGTTTCCGCCGCCACTTCCCGTATGCCGAAAACCAGGGCAATAAGCGTAACTGGCAGGCGGCGCTCGACTACGTAAGCGCACATCCGGAGCTCGATGAAATCATCTTCTCCGGCGGCGACCCGCTGATGGCCAAAGACCACGAACTGGACTGGCTGCTTAGCCAGCTGGAGTCTATCCCGCACATTAAGCGCCTGCGCATCCACAGCCGTTTGCCGATCGTTATCCCAGCGCGCATTACCGATACGCTGGTCGCTCGCTTCGAGCAATCCTCACTGCAAATTCTGCTGGTGAACCACATCAATCACGCCAATGAGATTGACGCAACGTTTTGCCAGGCTATGTCACGCCTGCGCCGCGCTGGCGTCACGCTGCTCAACCAGAGCGTGCTGCTGCGCGGCGTGAACGATAATGCGCAAACGCTGGCGAACCTTAGCAACGCGCTGTTTGATGCCGGCGTCATGCCGTATTACCTGCACGTGCTGGATAAAGTTCAGGGCGCGGCCCACTTCCTCGTCAGCGACGATGAGGCGCGGGAAATTATGCGGGAACTGTTGACGCTGGTATCCGGCTATATGGTGCCGAAGCTGGCGCGTGAAATCGGCGGGGAACCGAGTAAGACGCCGCTGGATCTTCAGTTGCGTCAACGGTAAGCGACCCAGGGCAGGCAGCAGCCTGCCCTGGGCCAGAATCCGTTCGCTGGATAAACAAGACGCTATCCGGCAAAAGCAATCAGTTCGGGCATTTATAAACCTGGCCGTTCATTTCGCTGTCGGTCGGCACAAAGCTCGAGAGCATGCCCTGCGTTGGGCTGCTGACGCCGTAAATGACGTTGCCGCCCATTTCGGCCGCGTGGTTACGCAGCGCATTGGCCGCACCGCGCATGGAGCCGCCTTCGGCGCCCTGCTGGCCGGAAAGCCAGTTGCTCTGCGCGCCGTTAGCCGTCCCCAACAGCTGGCACTCAGCGCCCGGTTTGTCTTCAACAAAGCGAACATTCTGCCCCGATGCGGTCAGCTCGGTCGTAGAGCTACAGCCCGCCAGCAGCAGCGCTGCGCCGACAATCCCTGCTAAATATTTTACCTGCATGTTATTCCCCATAATCAATGAGCTGGACGCATGTCGTCCGTGTGTAAACCTTATACTAAAAAGATGACCAAAAGAAAAACCCCCGAGCATTTCTGCCCGGGGGTTTCTTATTTCTATGGGGTATAGCGCACGATTACATCATGCCGCCCATGCCGCCCATGCCGCCCATACCGCCAGCAGCACCTAAATCAGGCGCGTCGCCTTTCGGCAGGTCGGTCACCATGCACTCGGTGGTGATCATCAGGCCCGCAACGGAAGCCGCGTACTGCAGAGCAGAACGGGTCACTTTGGTTGGGTCCAGGATACCGAAATCAATCATGTTGCCGTATTCTTCGGTCGCCGCGTTGTAACCGTAGTTACCTTCACCGGCTTTCACCGCGTTAGCCACAACAGACGGTTCTTCACCGGCGTTCAGGACGATCTGACGCAGCGGTGCTTCCATTGCGCGCAGCGCAACTTTGATACCGACGTTCTGATCTTCGTTCTGAGCGGTCAGTCCAGACAGTTTCGCTGCAACGCGAACCAGGGCAACACCACCACCGGCAACCACACCTTCTTCTACCGCAGCACGGGTCGCGTGCAGGGCATCGTCAACGCGTGCTTTTTTCTCTTTCATTTCAACTTCGGTAGCAGCACCGACTTTGATAACGGCAACGCCGCCAGCCAGTTTCGCTACGCGTTCCTGCAGTTTTTCGCGGTCGTAGTCAGAAGTGGCTTCTTCAATCTGTTTGCGGATCTGAGCAACACGGCCCTGAATTGCCGCTTCTTCACCCACGCCATCGATGATGGTGGTGGTGTCTTTGTTGATCACAACGCGTTTAGCCTGGCCCAGGTCTTCCAGGGTCGCTTTTTCCAGCTCCATACCGATCTCTTCAGAGATAACGGTACCGCCGGTCAGGGTAGCGATATCCTGCAGCATCGCTTTACGACGGTCGCCGAAGCCAGGAGCTTTAACAGCAGCGACTTTCACGATACCGCGCATGGTGTTGACCACCAGAGTAGCCAGCGCTTCGCCTTCAACGTCTTCAGCGATAATAACCAGCGGTTTGCCTGCTTTCGCAACGGCTTCCAGAACCGGCAGCATTTCGCGGATGTTAGATACTTTTTTGTCAGCCAGCAGGATGAACGGGCTTTCCAGCTCAACAGCACCGGTTTCCGGCTTGTTGATGAAGTACGGGGACAGGTAGCCACGGTCGAACTGCATACCTTCAACCACGTCCAGTTCGTCTTCCAGACCGGTACCGTCTTCAACGGTGATCACGCCTTCTTTACCGACTTTGTCCATCGCTTCAGCGATCAGTTTACCTACGGTTTCGTCGGAGTTAGCGGAAATGGTACCAACCTGAGCAATCGCTTTAGAGTCGGAGCACGGTACGGACAGCGCTTTCAGTTCTTCAACGGCAGCAGCGACAGCTTTGTCGATACCACGTTTCAGATCCATCGGGTTCATGCCCGCAGCAACGGCTTTCAGACCTTCAGTGATGATGGACTGAGCCAGTACGGTTGCGGTGGTGGTACCGTCGCCTGCAGCGTCGTTCGCTTTAGAGGCAACTTCTTTCACCATCTGTGCGCCCATGTTTTCGAACTTGTCTTCCAGCTCGATTTCACGCGCTACGGATACGCCGTCTTTCGTGATGGTCGGCGCGCCGAAGGATTTGTCCAGAACAACGTTACGGCCTTTCGGGCCCAGGGTCACTTTAACTGCATCTGCCAGTACGTTAACGCCGCGCAGCATTTTTACACGTGCGTCGTTACCAAATTTTACGTCTTTAGCTGCCATTTCTTCTATTCCTCAAATTCGTTCGCGCGTTTCTTACGCTTCAACAATTGCCAGGATGTCGCTTTCAGACATGATCAACACTTCTTCATTGTCGATCTTCTCAGATTTAACGCCGTAGCCATCGTTGAAAATCACGATGTCACCAACTTTAACGTCCAGCGGCTGCACGGTCCCGTTTTCCAGGATGCGGCCCTTACCGACAGCGATGATTTCGCCACGAGTTGATTTTGCTGCCGCAGAACCGGTCAGGACGATGCCGCCAGCAGATTTAGTTTCAACTTCTTTGCGTTTGACGATCACACGATCATGTAACGGACGAATACTCATTGATAGCTCTCCTTCGAGAAAGTCATTATCAGTTATGGGTGACGCCGGGCCACGTAGGGTTTTCCGGCTAGTGCCAGAGAGATGGGGATGGTTATTTTGGCCTTCAAGGGGGCACCCTAAAAAAAATTTTTCGCACGCCGTTAATCGCGATAAATCGCTGAAATAGCGGCTGAGAACAGCACAATGACGCGGGGCCATGCGCCGTGCTGGTATGGTAACATTCGCCTCTTTGCAAGGGTATGGAAGCATGTCATGTCAGGTCTGAAACAGGAGCTGGGGCTGGCTCAGGGCGTTGGGTTATTGTCGACATCGCTGCTGGGCACCGGCGTATTTGCCGTTCCGGCGCTGGGTGCGATTGTTGCCGGAGATAACAGTCTGTGGGCCTGGCCAACGCTGATCGTGCTGGTTTTCCCGGTCGCGATTGTCTTCGCGCTGTTGGGAAGACACTACCCCAGCGCGGGCGGCGTGGCACACTTTGTAGAGCAGGCCTTTGGCCCAAGACTGGCGCGCGTCACCGGTTGGCTCTTTCTCTCCGTCATTCCGGTGGGCCTGCCCGCTGCGTTACATATTGCCTCTGGTTTTACCCAGGCGCTGTTCGGCTGGCACGGCTGGCAGCTGCTCATGGCCGAGATGGCGACCCTCGCCGTCATCTGGTGGCTGGGCCTGCGCGGCGCCAGCTCGAGCGCTAACTTACAAACCCTGGTCGCGGTGCTGATCGTCGCCCTGCTGGCCGCCGTTTGGGTGTACGGCGATATCGCCGTGAAGGAAATTCCCTTCCCGGCGCTGGCAGATATCGAAATGTCGCCACTTTTCGCGGCGCTTTCCGTCATGTTCTGGTGTTTTGTCGGCCTGGAGGCGTTCGCCCACATGGCGTCTGAGTTTCGCCACCCGGAACGCGATTTTCCCCGCGCGCTGATGATTGGGCTGCTATTGGCGGGCATGGTTTACTGGGCCTGTACGGTGCTGGTGCTGCATTTTCACGCTTACGGTGCCGCCAACACCGCCGCCGCGTCGCTGCCAACCATCGTAGTACAGCTGTTCGGCGTGAAGGCGCTGTGGGTTGCCAGCGTGGTCGGCTTCCTCGCCTGTTTTGCCAGCACCAACATCTACATTCAAAGCTTTGCCCGGCTGGTGTGGTCGCAGGCGCAGCATAAACCCGATAGCTTCCTGGCGCGGCTTTCGCCGGGGCTGGTGCCGCGCAACGCGCTCAGCGTGGTCATCGGCAGCTGCATGGTCAGCACGCTGGCCAGCTACTGGCTGAACATCAATCTGGATGCGCTCATCATCTATGCCAACGGCATTTTTATCATGATTTATCTGCTGTGCATGCTGGCGGGTTGCCGGCTGCTGGCAGGCCGCTACCGGGCGCTCTCGATGATTGGTGTGGCGCTATGCCTGCTGCTGTTGGCGATGGTGGGATGGAAAAGTCTGTACGCGGTAGTCATGCTGGCCGCACTGTGGATGCTGCTGCCAAAAAGGCGTGGGTAGGCGCATTCATTACCCGATGACGCTACGCTTATCGGGCCTACGTGGGTATACATCCCTTGTCGGCCGGATAACTCGCTTGCGACGCCATCCGGCGGTTTGTCAGTAATCTGAAGCCGGAGGCTTAACGCGCTCCGGCTTTTTATTATCGCCATAACTTACGGGCGATTATCGTCTTTATGATCCAGTTGGTCAGGGCGTTCGTCCTTACGCTGATACTCACCGTCGAAGGTCTGGCCGCTGGTTGTCCCGCCGCCAAAACCGCCCCCCGGCATGCGCCCAAAGTGCAGGTGCGGCATCAGCTTCACGGTCAGATGCTTCTGCACCGGCGGCAGCAACAGCACCAGACCCAGGAAATCGGTAAAGAACCCCGGCAACAGCAGCAGCAGGCCGGCGAGGATCAGCGATACGCTTTTAATCATCTCAGCCGCCGGGCTTTCACCCGCCTGCATTTTTTCCTGCATTAGCATCAGGTTTTTGAAGCCCTGGTTACGCACCAGCGACATGCCGATCACGGAAGTAAAAATAACCAGAATCAACGTCATCAGGACGCCAAACACATGGGCGACCTGGATAAAAATGGATATCTCAATGTAAACATAGAGAAATATGGCAATTAACGGTATCCAGCGCACTGGCATCTCCTGTGAGGTAAATAACGCGTATCACGCGCCTGCAGCGATTCATGTTTCTCTGCACTACAGTGAAGTGGTGATTAATCGCCGTTTTTCAATCAGCGGTTATTGAGATTTTTGTCAACAATCGTCAAGCGGTGATTCATTTCACAAATTAATAATTCTTATCCATTGCTTCTGATAATAAGTGATCCAGATTACTGCAATCCGCTATTATCAGCATATGATCATGGACACCGGGCCGATTAAGGAAATAATCTGCGGTCAGAAAAACGCATGACCATAAAAATCCTGCGTATTTGGGTGAAATCATTGGCAGCTCGCAAAAAGAAGGTTCACATGCTAAACAACATTCGTATCGAAGAAGATCTGTTGGGTACCAGGGAAGTTCCTGCTGACGCTTACTACGGCGTTCATACTCTGAGAGCGATTGAAAACTTTTACATTAGTAACAGTAAAATCAGCGACATCCCAGAGTTCGTACGTGGGATGGTGATGGTGAAGAAAGCAGCGGCCCTGGCGAACAAAGAATTACAAACCATTCCTAAAGGCGTAGCCAACGCCATCATTGCAGCCTGCGATGAAGTTCTGAATAACGGCAAGTGCATGGATCAGTTCCCGGTAGACGTCTACCAGGGCGGTGCGGGTACCTCCGTAAACATGAACACCAACGAAGTGCTGGCAAACATCGGTCTGGAGCTGATGGGCCACCAGAAAGGTGAATACCAGTACCTGAACCCGAACGACCACGTTAATAAATGCCAGTCCACCAACGATGCTTACCCAACCGGTTTCCGCATCGCGGTTTACACCTCTATCGTTAAGCTGGTTGATGCTATCCACCAGCTAGGCGAAGGCTTCCAGCGTAAAGCGGCTGAATTCCAGGACGTGCTGAAAATGGGTCGCACCCAGCTGCAGGACGCAGTGCCAATGACCCTGGGCCAGGAATTCCATGCCTTTAACGTGCTGCTCAATGAAGAAACCAAAAACCTGCTGCGTACTGCGGAACTGTTGCTGGAAGTGAACCTCGGCGCAACCGCAATCGGTACTCGCCTGAACACCCCGGATGGCTACCAGCAGCTGGCGGTGCAGAAACTGGCGGAAGTCAGCAATCTGGCCGTCGTCCCGGCGGAAGACCTGATTGAAGCCACCTCTGACTGTGGCGCGTACGTAATGGTTCACAGCTCGCTGAAACGCCTGGCGGTGAAAATGTCGAAGATCTGTAACGACCTTCGCCTGCTCTCCTCCGGCCCGCGCGCTGGCCTGAATGAAATCAACCTGCCGGAACTGCAGGCAGGGTCCTCCATCATGCCGGCAAAAGTTAACCCGGTCGTACCGGAAGTGGTTAACCAGGTGTGCTTCAAGGTCATCGGCAACGATACCACCGTCACCATGGCCTCCGAAGCCGGTCAGCTGCAGCTGAACGTGATGGAACCGGTCATTGGTCAGGCGCTGTTTGAGTCTATCCATATCCTGACCAACGCCTGCTACAACCTGCTGGAAAAATGCATCGACGGGATCACCGCGAACAAAGAAGTCTGCGAAAGCTACGTCTATAACTCGATTGGTATCGTCACCTACCTTAACCCGTTCATCGGCCACCACAACGGCGATATCGTCGGTAAAATTTGTGCCGAAACCGGTAAGAGCGTGCGTGAAGTAGTGCTGGAACGTGGCCTGTTGACCGAGGCAGAACTGGACGATATTTTCTCGCCGCAGAACCTGATGCACCCGGCCTATAAAGCAAAACGTTATACCGATGAAAGCGAACAGTAATCTTTCTGACTAATAAACTGAGGCATGTCATGATGACATGCCTTTTTTGTTTCTATAATTCACGAAAACACAACAATTACATATCAACTTGTTAAACAAGGAAGGCTAATATGTTTGGAGCAGAACTGGTCATTGTGCTTCTTGCCATCTATTTAGGGGCAAGACTTGGGGGGATAGGCATCGGCTTTGCCGGCGGCTTCGGCGTGCTGGTGCTGACGCTTATTTTTCAAATTAAACCGGGCGCGATACCCTTTGACGTTATCGAGATCATCATGGCGGTTATCGCCGCAATTGCCGCGATGCAAATTGCCGGTGGTATGGACTATCTCGTCAGCCTCGCCGAGCGCCTTCTGCGTCGGCACCCAAAATACATTACGTTCCTCGCGCCGCTGGTCACCTGGTTTATGACTATCCTTGCCGGTACCGGGCATACCGCATTCTCTACGCTGCCGGTGATCACCGAAGTAGCAAAAGAACAGGGCATCCGTCCTTCCCGCCCGCTGTCTATCGCCGTGGTCGCCTCGCAGATTGCGATTACCGCCTCGCCGATTTCCGCTGCGGTTGTGTTCTTCGCCGGCATCCTTGAGCCAATGGGCGTGAGCTACCTGACCCTGCTGGCCATCTGTATTCCGGTCACCCTGATTGCCGTAATGCTCACCGCGATCGTCTGTAACTTCCTGGGCTGCGAACTGAAAGACGACCCGGTGTACCAGGAACGTCTGGCAAAAGGCGAAGTGCGCCTGCGTGGCAGCAAGGTGTTTGAGCTGAAGCCGCACGCTAAACGTTCGGTGCTGCTGTTCCTGATCGGTATTGTGGCGGTGATGTTCTACGCAACGGCCATCAGCGATACCGTCGGTCTGATTCAGAACCCGGTGCTGCCGCGTAACGAAGCCATTGTGGTGTTTATGCTGACTATCGCCACGCTGATTTGCGTCACCTGTAAAGTGGACACCGGTGAAATCCTCAACGCCAGCACGTTTAAATCCGGCATGAGCGCCTGCGTGTGCGTGCTGGGCGTCGCGTGGCTGGGCGATACCTTCGTGAAGGCGCACATCGCTGATATTCAGGGTATTGCGGGCGACCTGCTGCAAAACTACCCGTGGCTGCTGGCGGTGGTGCTGTTCTTTGCGGCCACTCTGCTGTATTCCCAGGCGGCGACCACCAAGGCCCTGATGCCTGCGGCGCTGATGCTGGGCGTTACGCCGCTGACCGCGATTGCGTCCTTTGCGGCAGTGTCTGCGCTGTTCGTTCTGCCAACCTATCCAACGCTGCTGGCAGCGGTAGAAATGGACGACACCGGCTCGACCCGTATCGGTAAATACGTTTTCAACCACGCGTTCCTGATCCCGGGCGTGATTGCCATCGCCCTGTGCGTGATTCTTGGGTTTATCTTCGGTGGGTTAATCCTCTAACCGCCTGTAAATATCCTTAAAGCCGGGCCGCTCTGCGGCCCGATTCACTCAACCCGCTCCTACCTCCGTGCTATAGTGCCTCTTTTCATCGATAACGAGGTTTACAATGAGCACTCCCGACGCTGTAGTGGTTCTCTGTACTGCTCCGGATGAAGCGACCGCCCAGGATCTGGCGGCCAAAGTGCTGGCGGAAAAATTAGCCGCCTGCGTGACCCTGCTACCCGGCGCGACATCGCTATACTATTGGGAGGGGAAGCTCGAACAAGAGTATGAAGTTCAAATGCTGCTCAAAACCGACCTTACCCACCAGCAGGCGTTGCTGGACTGCCTCAAGGCGCACCACCCGTACCAAACGCCAGAACTGTTAGTATTACCCGTTACTCACGCAGATGTTGATTATCTCTCATGGCTCAACGCATCCTTACGCTGATTCTGCTGCTGTGCAGCACCTCAGCCTTCGCCGCCGGGCTGTTTGACGGCCCCGGCAAGACAAATTTCGTTCCCGCTGATCGGGCGTTTGCCTTCGATTTTCAGCAGAAACAGCATGACGTGAATCTCCGCTGGCAGGTAAAAGAGGGCTACTACCTCTACCGCCAGCAGATCAAGATTAACCCGGCCAACGCCAGCATCGCCCCGCTCGCGTTGCCCAAAGGTCAGCCGCATAACGACGAGTTCTATGGCAACAGCGAAATCTACCGCCAAAGCCTGACCATACCCGTCACGCTGACCGAGGCCAGCCACGGCGCCACCTTGACGGTCACCTACCAGGGCTGCGCCGACGCGGGCTTCTGCTACCCACCGGAAACCCGAACCGTACCGCTGAACGCGGTCTCTGCCCTCCCATCCTCCGGGGAGGCCGCCGGGGTAAGGGGCGATGCTAGCGCCGCCCTCCCCTTCAGTGCGCTTTGGGCCTTACTTATCGGTATTGGTATCGCCTTCACTCCGTGCGTACTGCCGATGTACCCGCTGATCTCCGGCATCGTCCTCGGCGGCAAACAGCGTCTTGCCACCGGCCGCGCGCTGCTGCTGGCATTCATCTACGTGCAGGGCATGGCGCTCACCTATACCGCGCTGGGCCTGGTCGTTGCCGCTGCCGGGATGCAGTTCCAGGCCGCGCTGCAGCATCCTTACGTACTGATCGGCCTGTCGGCGGTCTTTATTCTGCTGGCGCTGTCGATGTTTGGTGCCTTTTCGCTCCAGCTACCGTCATCGCTGCAAACCCGTCTGACCCTGATGAGCAACCGCCAGCAGGGCGGCTCTGTGGGCGGCGTGTTTGCGATGGGCGCGATTGCAGGGCTGATTTGTTCGCCGTGTACCACCGCACCGCTGAGCGCTATTCTGCTGTATATCGCCCAAAGCGGTAACCTGTGGCTCGGCGGCGGCACGCTGTACCTCTACGCGCTGGGCATGGGCCTGCCGCTGATCCTGGTAACGGTGTTCGGCAACCGCCTGCTGCCAAAAAGCGGGCCGTGGATGGCGCACGTCAAAACTGCCTTTGGCTTTGTGATCCTTGCGCTGCCGGTGTTCCTGCTGGAGCGTATTATTGGCGATATCTGGGGGCTGCGGCTGTGGTCAATGCTCGGCGTGGCCTTCTTCAGCTGGGCGTTTATTAGCAGCCTCGGCTTGAAAAAACCCTGGCAGCGCATCGGGCAAATTATCCTGCTGGCCGCCGCGCTGATTAGCGTGCGCCCGCTTCAGGATTGGGCCTTTGGCACCACCGTGGCGCAGAACCCATCGCACCTCGCCTTTACCCGCATCAGCAGCGTCGAAACGCTGGAAAGCGCGCTGGCTAACGCCCGCGGTAAACCGGTGATGCTCGACCTGTACGCCGACTGGTGCGTGGCCTGCAAAGAGTTTGAGAAGTACACCTTTAGCGACCCGCAGGTACAGCAGGCGCTGCAAAACACCGTCCTGCTGCAAGCAGATGTTACCGCCAACAGCGCCCGGGACGTGGCGCTGCTGAAACATTTGCAGGTACTCGGTCTGCCGACAATCCTTTTCTTTGATGAAAACGGCAACGAGCTGCCCGCTTTACGGGTGACCGGCTTTATGGACGCCACCGCGTTCCGCGCACATTTGCGCGATCGCCAACCGTAGACAACACTTTTAGACGAATAGCCGTCGGGAACGGAGGAGAATACCGTGCAACGCGAAGACGTATTGGGAGAAGCTCTGCAGCTCCTTGAACAAAAAGGGATGGCCAGCACAACGCTGGAGATGGTTGCTGAGCGTGTGGACCGCCCGCTGGAAGAGCTGCGCCGCTACTGGCCTGACAGCGAAGCGTTGCAGTATGACGCCCTGCGCTATCTGAGTCAGCAGGTGGAAACCTGGCGTCGCCAGCTGATGCTAAACGATGCGCTGACGGCAGAAGAGAAGCTGCTCGCCCGCTACAGCGCGCTAACCGACTGCGTCACCAAAAACCGCTATCCCGGCTGTCTGTTTATCGCCGCCTGTACCTTCTATCCGGACGCCGAGCACCCGATTCATCAGCTCGCTAACCAGCAGAAGCAGGCCGCATTCCAGTTCAGCCATACGCTGCTGACCCAGTTGGAAGTCGACGACCCATCGATGGTGGCGAAACAGATGGAGCTGGTACTGGAGGGCTGCCTGAGCCGCATGTTAGTCAACCGTAGCCAGGTCGATGTTGATACCGCCCACCGGCTGGCGGAAGATATTTTGCGCTTCGCGCAGTGCCGCCAGGGCGGCGCGCTCACCTGAGCCCACCGGGCATGGCTACGCGTTTCCACGACAGAAACCGCAAAATTGCCGTAATAGTAAGCAGTTGAACCATTTTCGCCGAAATTTGGTTGACGGCCGTGACTGATTGCGGTTTAATGCGCCCCGTTGCCCGGATAGCTCAGTCGGTAGAGCAGGGGATTGAAAATCCCCGTGTCCTTGGTTCGATTCCGAGTCCGGGCACCACTATTTAGTTTCATGGCGTTCCTATACGTCCTGAAACGTTAAAAAATCAGTAAGTTACAAAGAGTCTGGAGTATCAATAGATACTGCCAGATTTTTTGACATCCAGAGTTTTTGGGGGCTTAATTGGGGGCCTGTTGGTTCGATAAACTCTGGAGCCCCCCGCTATGCCACTCACCGATACCGCCATCCGTAACGCAAAGCCGCTCGATAAACCTTACAAACTCAGCGACGCGCAGGGTTTATACCTGCTGATCAAACCCAACGGCTCCAAACTCTGGCAACTCAAGTACCGCTTTGGCGGCAAGGAGAAGAAGCTGGCGTTTGGCGCTTACCCGACCGTGACGCTGGCAAATGCGCGCAAACTTCGTGAAGAGGCTCGCGCCGTACTCAGCGCAGGCGACGATCCGGGGGTGAAGAAGCAGCAGGAAAAACAGGCGAAGAAAAGCGGTAATACCTTTGAAGAGATCGCCCGTAAGTGGCTGGCGGGAAATATCCGCTGGAATGAAGCCCACGCGGCCAAAGTCCTGCGTTCGCTGGAACTGCACGTTTTCCCCCTAATCGGTAAATTCCCTGTCGCCGATTTGAAAACTGCCGATCTGCTGATCCCGCTGCGGGTGGCTGAGAGAAAAGGCAATCTGGAAACCGCCGCGCGGATACAGCAGCGCACCACGGCGATTATGCGCTACGCGGTGCAGGAGAGTCTGATCGCCAGCAACCCGGCCAACGATCTGACCGGGGCTATCGCGCCGCCGCCGAAAAACCACTACCCCGCCCTGCCACTGGAGAAGATCCCGGAGTTACTGGAGAAGCTGGAAAGCTATTCCGGCAGGCTGTTAACCCGGCTGGCGGTACAGCTTAACCTGCTGATCTTTATCCGTTCCAGCGAACTGCGCTTTGCCCGCTGGACGGAGATCGATCTGGATGGCGCAATGTGGATCATCCCCGCCGAACGTGAGCCGATCCCGGATGTGCGTTATTCAGAGCGTGGCGCAAAGATGAAAATGCAGCATCTGGTGCCGCTGTCAAAACAGGCGGTCGCGGTGCTAAAACAGCTAAAATTGCTGTCCGGCAGCAGTGAATTGCTGTTTCCCGGCGATCACGATCCACGTAAGCCAATGAGTGAAAACACCATCAACAAGGCGCTGCGGGTGATGGGCTACGATACGAAGGTGGACGTCTGCGGTCATGGCTTCCGCACGATGGCCTGTAGCGCGTTGATTGAGTCCGGGCGCTGGTCGAAAGACGCCGTGGAGCGGCAGATGAGCCATCAGGAGCGTAACAACGTTCGCGCCGCCTATATCCACAAAGCTGAGCATCTCGACGAGCGCACGCAGATGATGCAGTGGTGGTCGGACTGGCTCGACGCCAGTCGGCAGAAGTTTGTTGCGCCGTATCGTTATAACAGGCAGGTTCAGGTAGCCTAAGCCATTCAGCGAGCCACGCCGGAAAGCAGATCTCACGGATCTGCTTTTTTATTTGTACCAGTGCCGAAACCCGGTTAACTGCGCCAGTTCCGGCCTTTTAAGCCCTTTGGCCTTTTCCGGTCTGGCGCTGTTACCCTTAGCGTCCCCTTATCCCTTCGGCCTTTTCATGATTGCACCAGAACAGGAAATTACTCCTCATCACGCCGCCCGTAGACCTGCACCACATATCGCCCGCGTCCGTCGCCGTGGCCCAAATCCATTGAGGTCAGCGCCAGCGCTTCTTTGTCGCTGAATCCCTGCGTCAGATAGTGACGGATGGCATCCTGCGCCCACGCATAGCGCAGTGAGTGCGGGGTATAATTCCCCGTCAGTCCGGCTTCAGCGAGCGCTCCCCGCCAGTAATTCATGGCCTTCTGGAGGTTGGGCTGATCAATCAGTCTGCCGTTACGCAACTCTGCGACAGATAAGGCGTTATCCAGCGCTTTTTTCACTGCGCCAGTATCCTGAATAATAGTTTCACGCGGACGATGCCCCTTGGTGCCAAACACTACCGTCAGCCGGGTTTCGCCGCGCTCCAGCGCCTGTTTCCACGTTTTTAATGACTGACAGCACTGAACCGCTTCCTGCGAGCGCAACCCCATCAGCCTTGCCAGTTCCAGCGTTACCGCCAGCCCTGCGTCTTTATCGCGGGCGGCTTCCAGCACCTGCTGATAATACTCCGGCGTGATGGCCCGGTTGGTGCCGTTACGCGATGCGCCAGCCAGCCCCAATGATTTATTGGTCAGCCGCTCATGCTCTGCCACCTGCTTACATCCGGCCTGTTGCAGTACGCCGCGCAGCGCGGCCATTTCATTTTGCAGCGTCCGTTTACCGATTTCCTGCGCCAGACGTGCCTGAACGTAGCATTCGATATGGCGAACCTTGATCTGCTCCACCCGCTGGATCTGGATATTCAGCGAGCGTAAATGGTGGCTGAACCGCTGCACAATATGAATGCGGTCATCCACCGTTTTAAAACTGCCACCGACCTTTTTCGCCAGCGCCTTCATTTCACCGCCTAATTTACCCATAGCTACCCCTTGCCGCTGTTAAAAAGCACAATCTGGCCCCGGCGTATGCTTTATGGCTGCGCCAGAACGATACCTTCACGCCGGGGTGGCAGGTTGTTGAGGTGTAGGGAGTTTCAGACTGTACGCGGTACAGGCTGCTTGCCGTAGCAGGAAATTCTCCGGGGCATCATGCCCCCCTCGGTATCGATCTTCTTCTCCTTTTTATGGCTGACAGCGGCCTGAAAACGGCGTGTCAGTGTGGGGGATTGAGGGCGCAGGCCAGATTTTCCGTGGCTCGCGTCGGTGTGGTGGAACGGCGTCACTTGCGCCCGTAATACGGGACTCAAGTGACGCCCGGTCAGGTTTGGTGCTCTGAAAGAGGCAGTTCTGGTGCAGGTTTACGGTCACGCGGCAGCAAAGCCTTGCGGCAATGCAGGCCGCAGCCCGTAACGCAAAGGGCGCCGATGTAGCAGCAGGTGCAGGATTTACCGGAAAGTTTCCGGCACGGTGAAACATCGACCAGTGGACTGGTGCAGGTAAAAGGCGCTGAAATTCAGCAGGTGTAAGTGAGCCGTGAAATCGGGTGATTTCCGGTTGTGTGGAATGACAGCCGATGAACTGGCGCAGTAAAAGGATGTAGCGTGTATAACTTCGGGCCTCCGCCGCGATGTTTTGCGACCCGGTGTTTGCAGAGGTCTGCACCGGTAAAGGGATCAACCGTCCTGATAACAGGTGCTTCTTTCAGGTTTTGAAGCAAAGGGAGCTGTCGACGACAGCATATTGCAGGAGGGAGATTACACCCGGTTTATGAGGATGAAAAGGGGAAATCTTTTTTCTGGAAATTGAGTTGTTTGTGGATTTTTTCGTCATTCTGTGAATGGCAGTCTGCCGCGCTTCGCTTGCCTTCTCCCGATCTTCAGCCAGCAGAGCTGACAGAAGATCGGGAGAGTCTGTTTTAACTTGGTCTGTGATAGCGGGAAGGCCAGATTTGCTCAGGCGCAATGCCCAGCGCTTCGGCGATCAGCCTTTCACCTTTGGGCCAGTGTCTAATCAGCGCATTCGCCAGCGTGGAGGACGCCAGCCCTGAGTTGCGGGAAACGGCGGACAGCGACGTTCCACGCTTTTTCAGCGCCGCGATAATGTCGGCGGAATGCCAGTCCGGTTGCATCATGCCGCCACCCCATCAATAAACTTTACGCCGTCAGGTGTACGCAGCCAACGCGGGGCTTTCATTTCTGCCGCAAAGTAATTGATCAGGTCATACAACAGCCAGCTAAGGTATTTCTCCGTTTCAGAGGAAAACCCCTGCCCCGCCAGCGTCTGCGTCAGGGCAAGGCAGTAGTTACATAGCTCGGTACATTCAGGCCCAAACTGAGGGGCGTTTGCGGGGAGGGTGTCAACGGTCAGGCTTTCAACAAGATGGGGCGGGACGGGGTCTAACAGCGTGGGCTGGAGCAGCGTCAGAGCGGTGTTGAGTCTGCCGCAGAGCGCCATTTTTAACGCGATATCTTTACTTTCAATCAGGGTTTCGGCGAAGTTTTCGCAGTGGCTGGCAAGGACGGTGAAGTCCGTAGCGGCATTGAAGGGAACGGCAAGTAACGGGTGTGTCTGGGTGGGGATCGTAGCCATAATGGCAACCTCCAGTAAGTGATTAATTGAACCACCACCGAAGAGACCAATCTTGCGGGTGGTGGAACCGGACGGAGTTGGTCTTACCGGCCTTACTGGACACCGGCGCGTCTTACGACGCCTCCGCCCGGCCCACCATTGAGATGTAGCCGGATGAACGACATAAAAAAGACGCAAAGCGCGTCATATGTCGCCAGTAAGGAATATCTTCAGGAGACCAATCCCGGCACCTGAATTTGCAGGCGCCGGGAAAAGATACCGCTATTGGTAACAGACGGCAAGAAATTTTTAGCCCCTTATTTAATTATTCTCCACCCGCCTACATTATTATTCTTTAAAGTATAAAGCCCATATATCTCCAGCCATTTATCACCATCGAGATCAATATGACGCATTGAGTGAATATTCTTTTCACCGGTAACAACCCAAACTATATTCAATTCATTTTTTAATAAAAATTGCTCTAGTTTATCTTTATCAACAATGAGTGCTGATTTATTTTCACAGTGAATAGACGGATCCAAAAATGTAACATCGCCATCACTATCCAACCATTCCCCTGTATTTTCAGAATAATTCAACTTCATACCATGATACATAAATTCGCAAGGTGCCAGATATGATAGTTCATTATCACCGGACGAATCAGACTCCCAATGATGACTTTCAGATGTCAGACAAACCGTCGCAATGGGTTTTCCCTGCTTTTGCCAATCAGTATAAATATTCTGCCATCCCTTATCTCCGTAGTACGGGTCGTCAAAATATTGATATGCAGGCGACCAGTAATACTCTCGGCTAAAGACTCGGTATTGATCATGCGATTCTGGTAAATTTCGGATTAATGACAGATCTTTATTCAAATTGGATATTAGCGTTGGTAATTCACCTTCTTTTACTAAATAACTTCTAATATGATACCAAAGGTGTTTTTTTGCATAGCCATATTCGTCCTCACCAAGAGGAAGTGGCTCATCCCATGTAAAAAAGCCATCAAGCAATAAATATTTTTTATCATCAGCAGACAGAACTGATATCAGTTCAAGTGGATCAGGTAAATTAGCCTCTCTCTTCAACCAATCATTAATAGTGCCATCCCAGTCATTATATGGATTTTCATTATTCCAGAAGCTTTTTTGTCTTATAATCTCTTTGCTATAAGATGGCGTGGTTGGATCTATTTTTCTGACAAACAACTCCCAGGGCCCCTGAAACCAGACATAATTTTTCGACTCTGACCAGCGACTGCCCCCTTCGGCCACCTGATGATTGTCCGCAATACGCGCCAGAACCTCATACAATGCAATCCATTGGTATTTTTTACCTATTCTTTCTTTTTTGTTCCTGCTTCTATCCCCCTCACTGGCGTATCGATCAAACTGTCCATGCTTCTCAACATCATAGCCATATTTCTCAAAAATCAGTTTACAGGCATAGTTACTTAGATCATTAGGGTCAAAATCACACCATCCAGATAATGCACTCTGAAAAGTATAACGTCCGAAATCACCATAGCTACAGATCCCCCGTCCATACTCAGTAACCATTGAGCTTAATATTGCATTTTGTCCCCAATAGTAATCTTTAAAATCCGCAGCATTATAATCATATTTATACGCATCAATTTCCTCATTGGTTGGGAAAGTCGTTGGAAAATCACTTCGATATGGAGGCCGAATAATATCAACATTATCCATTTGATATACTTTTTTATATAAAGCATATTCTATTATATTTCTGGCATAATCCCTGACAAGAACATTAGGATATACTTCCTCAGCTTCAAAAATAGTGGCAACAATATTTTCAGACAATTTATCTAAATCATCCAGAGTAACAGAATTTAAAACCGCGCCATAAGAGGCCGCCAGGATCCGCTCCAGTACGTAAGGATCATTAACATCTTTAAAGCTGTCTATGAGCGCCGTAATCGTTTTAATATTATTTTTCAATAAATTGGCTAACGATTTCGTTGCGCCATCTCGTAATTTGATATTCGTGCTCGTCAGTAGCCATGACAGCGCCTTAGCAGCCAGTAATCTTGAGTCATCCGATAAATAAAACTTATCCTCTTCCGTGCCAGCCCAGTCAATTAAACGCTGCATCGAAGAAGTTTCGTAATAATCTAAATTATGGAGATACTTCGTCCAGAATGAATCTCTGATTGCCATTGAATGTTTTGAAAGAAATTTGTGTAACTTGTCTGCGTTATAAATATGTTCGGGGTCGGAGGATACGGTATAAACCATTTGCATAAAGGCATCAAAGCCGTTATCAAATGGAATGATATATTTATTAATATATTCAAGCGTCTTTTCCTCAATATTATCAGGCTTACGCCAGATAAGACTTGAGATAAATGCACGAATAATACCATCATGTTTTTTATACTCAACTTCAACCAATTCATAAAGCTCTTTGCCAAATTTCTCAGGCAACTGAATAGAAAGTGATTCAATTATACCCTGATAAAAATAGCTCGATTTTATATATTTATATAACTCACCATTCTCTTTAAAAAAAGAATCTAGTGCATCATTATTATTTATTGAATATTTATCTAAGAGAAAAGATACTGTCAGATGGTCTTCAAATCGTTCATAAGCCAGATATACCCCTTCTTCATAATTATCTTTCGAATTCCAATAGATATTCTTTGACAATATCCCTTCTGAAATTAATTCATCGAGAAAACGACGTCGATCACTATATCGACCAATGATTTTCTCTGCAATATCAAATGCTGCTTCATACGGAATAAAACTCAAGTCATTATTTAGCTTATATTCTATTAATTCATTAATGGTTTTCTCTATAAGCTTAAAATTTTCAGGGTAATTGAAAGAGGAAGGTCTCGATAATTTAGCCTCAATACTGTTTATGAAAAATGAAATGATATTACTTATCCCAGAATATCCTTTCGGAATTTTATTTAATCCAGAGCGATATAGACCTTCGCAAAAAATTTTAAGAAAAAGTGGATTACTGAATTCAGGATGTAATATCGGGACTCCCGGTTGCTCTATACCATATTGAGAAAAGAAGAACTTAGATGCCTGATATTCGACACTCCCAAAACCAGAATGAGCAATTCGTGTTATTTTATTTTCATCGAAAAAGTCTTTGGGGACAATTAATTTTTCATATGAGCTTCTGATACTCAAAACAAGCCCAAGCCAAGGATATTTAGAGAACTGATTTATCATACCGACTATATAATCGGGCCAAAAATACCGTCCTTTCCCTTCATTGATTGCATCAATAATAAATAGCAGACGTTCTCCCTGAGCCTCAGCTCTGGCATTCAATGCCCCTAATAAGACATTTTCTTTACTATCAACACGCAGAATATTTCTTAGTATTTGTGTCCATGGTGACTCTTCTGATACAAAGTTTTGCCCCAGAAGTAATAGACAAGGAATCCTACTTTTTATTCGATGGTTTGCTATATCCGCTAATAAATGAGATTTTCCAATCCCGGCCTCCCCTGACAGAATCATTAGAGGGCTATTTGCCAATTTCAGCATTGGGCCCTTGATAAAGTCTGAAAAGTCAGAAATTGCCTGCCATGCATTATTAACCTGATACCTCAGATCGTCATTTTTCTTTTCGCTATTATCAATAAATTCATGTTCAAAATCAGATAAGTACTTACTAATATTATCTATGTGACTCAACAATAAATTTATATCAAACTGTTCCAATGCACGGTCTTCGGGAACAAAGCTGTCTTTAACATCATAAATCCAGCGTTTAAATTGTTCGGATGTGTTATTACCAGAATAATGAATGGCTCCATCTGTAAACTTGTTAAGTTTTGAAAGAAAATCATGAAAATATTTATGTGTTACCTTATAAAAACCACTATTTCTGCTAATTGCATCAAAATTTCTGGAAATATCCAGTTCGACATTCAGTTCTGGAGTATATCGCTTGCCAAGGTTTTTAGTACTCTCTTCTATCTGTTCGCTAAACCAACGAGTGGTAAACTCTTCCGCTGAGAACCAAAAATGTAACCGGCCAGCATTATTCTCTTGTGATAACCGATGGGTTAGTTCCGAGCTTCCCCAATACTCAATACTGATATTTCTTCCTAGCCCTTTAGCGTATTGAGTCCATTCAGCAACCTTTTTATTCCATTTATCCATAAACCAATCCTGATCCTTTCTACGAGGATCCTGTCGATCTAACGGAATACAGATATAATATTTGGTAAGATTTGGATGTGTTTTTAAAGCAGTTTCAAATGATTCTTTTAACTGTTTCCACTGAGCATCACCCATACTAAAAAAATACTTTGCCTGCCAGCCATATTCAGTTCCATCATCAAGTACACAATAGGCTTCGACGCCACCATCTGGCGCTGCCACACGGCGAAAATCTATTTTGTTAATAATAGGTTCTTCTCTTGCTAACTGACAAATCAGTTCTTCAAAAGCATTATTTTGAGAATTGTTGAACGTCCTGATGCTTTCCCATCTTATCGACATATTATTTCCTTACGATGTGCGTTCAAATCAAACGACACGAGGCGCACGTTTATTGAATATCGCAACCAGATATAGCATTAAACTGCACTATACCCCTGCTTCGGGTCATTCTTATACTGCGGAAACGCCAGCTTCAGTTCCCCTTGCTCTACCAGCGGTTTTAAGTACTGCTGACGCAGCGCATTAGGGTTACGGCTAAGGATCTGCCCCAGCGCTGCAACGGAAATATACTGCCCCTGGCACACATTCAGGATCACACTTTTCATCAGCGCTTTATCCCCCAGACGCAGCCTTTCACGTGGAACCGCAGCCAAAGCAAATAGCGAATCCCGGAAAGCATCAGTAAGATTTTCAACATCATCAATATAAGGTCTGTCGATAAAGCGATTAAGCAAACGTCCATACTCATCCCGGAACGCAGGTTGATCGTCCCCGGCGTTATGTGTGGACCTCTTCTCGTTATATGTGGAGTTCCCCTCGTTATGTGTGGACCTCAGCTCGCTATATGTGGAGCTCCCCTCGTTATGTGTGGACCTCTGCTCGTTATATGTGGAGTTCCCCTCGTTATGTGTGGAGCTCACCACCGCACCTAACGAGAAAACTTCATCCGGCGTCATGACCGATACGCCGGGCAAGGTGTAATATTTGCTTTTCTGCTCACCTCCAGCGACCAGAAAACCTTTACTTTCCAGACGTGGAAGCGTCAACGTGACTTCGCGGGAATGACGGGTTGTTAACTGGCAGGCGCGTTCATGATTGACCCAACCTTCAATCGCTGCGGTTGCAACAATCACCTGTTCAAAATCATCAAGCTGATCGAAAGTCTCGCCAAATCGTTGATGCAAATCATCCAGAACGTGCTGCGGGATCAGGCTGGCGGTTGGTAACTCCAGTATTGTCTGTGCCGGGAAGGGATTTTCTCTCAGTCTCGGCATGCGCCAGTTGGTCGTTCGCCAGCCGCTAAAAATCTTCGGCATTCCTGAACCTGCACGTTCACCCAAACCAATCAGCAAAAACATCTGGTGTAGCAACCTGTTGCGGCAATCACTGACGCCGCCTGCAATCACATCCTCCAACGGCAGGCGCATCAAGCCGGGATTGCGAAAGCCAAACATATCGGGGCGTTTGACGATCAGAATAGAAACCCGGTCGGTAAAATCAGCATGGACCAGCGTGTTAACCAGCGCTTCACGCAGCGCGATATGTACTGGCGTATCCGTTTTGCGCTGACCCTCTTCAAGGGTAAACGGGACTTTCAGATCGGCGACCAGCTTTTGGTATACCTTGCGATAAAAATCAAACAAGTTCCCTGACCATGTACCGTCCGGACATACCCGATCCACCCAACGTAGCTCCGTTTTAGCCTCGGGCCGTTCCTGATAGTCCACCATGTAGTTGGGCGCTGCGGCAATAATTGCATCCCATTGACCAAACATGAGAACGCCAGCCAGCGTTATGCCCTCTTTTCCGGTTTCCCTGTCTTTACGCCATCCACCAACCATTTTAAATAGTTCAAACGGCTCACAGGCCAGATAAGGATGTTGCGGGTTATTTGCCGATAGCAGATTGCGATAGACTTTCAGACTGTCCAGATCGATATCGTCCTGAAAGGTATAGTGTTCGGAAAGCACTTCATTATCGCGACTGTCGTGGATCTGCTCTGCAAGCATCCGCTTGACGGTCATATCATCACAAACGCGATCGCCTTCGTGCAGACGTTGATAGGTGTTACCAAATGGGGACTTTTTCAGGTGAACCGGCTTTTGTTTGCGCATCGCCTGTGGAATATGGATCGCCAGAACGTCCGTTCCCTGCAAAGAGACCTGTTGCACATCGTTTTCTGATCTCAGCACATTCGCACTGACCCGATCGCGATCGTTTAACTGATTAAACAGATCGGTCTTAATCTTTTCGGGATCAGCAATACCAACTGGTGTAAATTTTCCAGCCTGTTCTTTTACACCGAGAACTACCCAACCGCCCCGACCATTTGCCATTGCGGAATAGGTGGGCCAGAAGTCTTTCGGTAACTCGCCTTTGCCGTCTTTTCCCCCTGCCAGCTTGAACTCTACCTGTTCCGATTCAACAAGGGTTTGCAGATCTATAATGTCTTTTATTTGCAAAGGCATAGAGGTTCCTCTGGCTGAAAAATCTTCGGCTATATGATACCGCATCTACCGAATATCCGGTAGATTGCTAAGGGTACTCACGGATCTTTCAACCTTCTTTATAATCCTTTCCGCCACATGACCAGCGCCTTTTCAACTATCCCCGCAGGCAAAAATTCCTGCTCCAGACGACCACGCGGCAAGCGGATCAAGTTGCGATAAAAATCGATCTCTTCATTAAGCAAGCCATCAGGTATTGCTTGCTGCGCTATTACCGGTTCAGAAACGGCGCTATGGCTGGCATATTGCTCAAACAACTCACGGTTCATAAGCAGAACATCAAGCGTCGGGCGACAGCGCCTGGCTCTCGCCAGCATCAGTAGCCCCCAGCTATCCATGTCCCCCCAATAGGCAACGCGTTTTTCATCCAGAACAGAGCTGGATAACCATTGCACGTCAAGGCCGCACCCTAAGATCGCAATAGTGTCAGATAACGCTGGAAGTTGATGCAGACACTGTTCATTTTCAATCACCAGAATACGCGACGCGGGCAATGTCGTTTCCGCCAGTTCCGCCGTCGTCACCCGGCATTTTTTAAAAGGGAGCAATCCGGGCGATAATGGCACAACCAGAACCCAGTGGCTGGACTCATCGAAAGCGTCAAGAAAGGTGGTTAATCCCTGCTCGCTGGCTTCGCCGGAAAAACGCACATCCAGCAGTCGGGTTAATAACGAAATATTATTCTCGATAAATTTGGTATCCACCCCTTGCCCGGAAAGCAGCCTTAACGGTAGCCCTTTTGCGCAGCCTGGCTCTAATCGGCAGGCCAGCCTGGCTGCGCTGATGATGTCTTGTGGGTCTTTGTGCCGCCAGAGAGAACGATGGCTGACCAACAGCGGATGAAAAATGGCATCAACCTGCTCAATAATTCTCTCCAGCAAGCGAAATTCCCGACTCATCACCGGATCCGCCGCTGCGTTGATCCAGTCAGAAGGGCCATTCAGTATCCAGCGTAACGGCATTAATACTGGCGTGCCGCTAGCCCGATAACTCACCTCTTCCCAATCCACACGCCCAACCGTTACTTGCCGCCATAACTGTACGTGCTGCAAAACGTACTGCGTTTGCTCTGCGAACATTCTGGCGGAAGGTTTGCCAATGGGCAGGCAGAGCGGCCAGCTACTTGGAGGAAGTAAGCGCTCAGCCCGAAGCTTTGCATTATCCCACTGCCGGGCTAGTTTTTTACGCAGTTCCTCAGGAGAATACATTTTACGCGTTCTCCCGCCGCTGGTAGTGTTGTTCCAGTTCTTCCCAGCTCAGCGAGGCCATATTCGAATCCTGACCGCGCCGGTGGACGACAATCGCCGAGCGAGTATGGTCGCGCAACAGGCGCATCTCTTTATTAGGGGTGATAAATACCGCATGTAAACCAAACTCTCTAAGCGCGGCAATGATCCTGCCCGCCACGGCATGAGAGCTACGGGAGAAAGCTTCATCAAGGACAATAGTGCCAAACAGCGGATAACGACTCCCCGCAGGGCATAGCGCGTAGCTAAGTGATGCGGTCAGCACGTAAGACGCGATAATCTCTTTTTCTCCGCCGCTACCGCCCTGCGAGCCGGTACGTGACTCAATTACATTACCACTCTGGCGATCCATCACCGATACGGCGAACTCCAGACGAAAACGGGGATCCAGCAGCGCCTTCGCCCCCAGGGTACGGTTTCGTTCACAGGCATCCCGCAGTTGCGCCACCAGCACCTGTAAGGCCTTATAATGGCTCTCGCCATTATCATCAACAAACCGGGCGGCATTTAGCTGACGCTGCGCTTTTTCAAGCGTGCGCAGGCTTTCATGAACAACTTTTTTGGTATCCAGACGCAGGTAGCGATCCGGCTGAAAATCAACCCTGAACATGGTTTCATTGAGTTCGCTGAGTCGCGCTTCAATCACCAGCACCTCATGATCGATATGGCTGAGCAGTTGCGTTACGCCGTCGTCAGATGAACGATTCAGATAGTCAAGAAAGCGATTAAGCTTTTCCGGCAGGGCTTCTTCGGTCAGTTCCTGCAAACGCTGTAAATAGACAGGAATATCGTCTAAATCAGCCCCTGCCTCAACGAGCGCCCCGGTATCCACACGTTTGGCTTCAGACATACGTTTGGTCAGTTCAATGTTCAGTCGATGCAGTTCACCTTTAACACCCTCAATTTCTTGCTGAATTCCCCGCTCATGTTGACGTTACAGATCGCGAATGTCGGGCAGCTGCTCCAGAGTCACCGCAGGAAAATGTAACGCGCACAACTCTCGCTCTTCATCCTGCATAGCTTGTTGCGCGGTTTGCTGGGCCTTACGTTCTGCGGCCCGGGCTGAGGTGAGTTCTGTATCCAGCCCGTTAGTGACTTTATTGGCGGCTCTGAGCTGCGTATCAAGTTCAGATTCAACCGTTTGAGCTTCATCAAGCTTTGCTTTCGCTACGCTGGCGTCAGAATCCGGGCGGATTAGATTCTCCAGCCGTTCCTTGAGCGCTTCCAGTTGGCCCTTTGCGCCGGGAACATCGATGCTATCGTAATCAATTTGTTGTATTTTCTGGAATGAAATGGCCTGATTTTGCAAAAGCCCCACCTCGCCTTTCGCAAACTCAAGTGCCTTGTTTGCGGCTTTAACCTGCTCCTGAAGCGCGGCAATTTCTTTTGCAAGGAAATTCAAGCGATCGCGGTTATCGAATCCCGTTAGCCAGTCTTCATCAAGGCGTTTCTGATCCTGCTTGTCATAAAAACGCTGTTTACCGGACATTAATCCCTGCATCGTCATGGCATGAGGCATGTCGCGCAACTGTTCAGGGCTGTCAACACAATGCCTGTCGCTTTCCGCCAGTAAGGCTTTGACGGCTTCCCGCCACGGATGCTCTTTCCACAACAGCTTGCGGGTAAAGCCATCGTCGAAAAACCGGGCGGGAGAGTGCGGCAATTTGACTTCCAGCATCCGCACATGCAGACGGTTGTTGCGCTGATTTACCCAGCGCAGCGCTTCCGGTGCAGATTCTGGTGAAACCAGAATACGCAGCCGGTTACTGCCAACGGCACGTTCAATCGCACCGCGCCATTGCGCCTCTTCCGGTTTAACCTGAATCAGTTCGGCGACAAAAGGCAGTTCAGACTCATCAATGTTCAGCGCTTTTGCCAGCTCGCTGCGAAACGCCTGATAATGTACGGGAAGGTTAGAATCTGGACGACGCGCGATCTCGGCGCGTTCAGTTTCCCGCTCACGCAGTTCTTCGGTAATGCGATGGCTGAGCGCGCCTTTTTGATACGCCTCCTCCTGTTTTAACTTTATATCATCGGCGAGCTGTTCACGTCGGGCCTCGGCTTCATGCTGATTCGCTTCCAGCTGTGGCTGGCTCAGGTCAGGCGGCAATCCAAGATTGCGGGTCAGCTGTTGATACTGGTGCGCCAGAGTTTCTCGACTACCGAGCGTTTTTTGCCAGTCATTGATGCGCTCGTTCAGTTCATCAATATTGGCGCCGCCGACCTGGAGATAGCGCTGCATACAGTCGCTAACCACCTTTTTTTGCAGTTCGAGCCGTGACTGGATCTGTTCTTCGTGAGTTTGTGCCTCACCAAGCTCAGCGTTAAGGAGGCTAATCTTTTCCCGCCAGAGCTGACTCGCCTGTTGGGCAAACCAGATAGGTAACAACGATTCCTGCATCTTCCTGTCAGCAAGTTGTCGCTCTTGCTTCTGGTACTTGTCCCAACTCAGAGCAACAGGTTGCAAGGACTGCTGCTGTTTACGCGCCGTTTCGAGTTCCTGATGAATCTCAGTCAGACCATCAAAACTATTGGCCACTTCTGTTGCGCGATCGAAGGCGGAATGGTCGTCCAGCACCAGCTCCCGGAAAATCTCATCAATACTGTTAAGCTGTTTTAACCCTGCCGCCCGGTTTAACAACGTAAACGCGTTTTCCCCCACTTCGAAGAAATCCCGCAGGCGAGCCAGGTACTGCTTTTTATTCGGGTATGTCCAGATGCCGGTCGCTTCCTTTTCCATTTGCCGCAGCAAACGTGTGCCGCCATCATGGTAAACGTTCAACCAGTGCTCCAGTGTCTGCCCGGGGTTATCGCTGAACAGCCAAAGCCTTTTCATATCCGTCACGCTGGAGCTGGTGGAATCAAACCACAACAGCGCCCCCAGACGTACCTGTTGTCCTTCGCGCTCCAGCGTAGCGGCAATACCGGTCACGGTTTTACCCGGTCTGGCAATATGCGATTGGCCTTCTCCTCCATCACCGGGGCCGGATACGCCGCGCACGTAGGAGATAAGATCCCTGTCGCTTTCATGACCGCCGGTTGAGGCCAGGTTGTAACGGGGATTGGCGCAGAGTAGCGTCATCAGGGCATCGACCAGCGTGGTTTTTCCGCTCCCGGTTGGGCCAATAACGGCAGTGCCTTCATGATGGATTGCGGCCTGATGCAATCCATGAAAACCGCCCCAGTTGAACAACTCGATGTGGGTAAGAATGAAAGATTCCTTCCCAGTCAGACGAACCATCTGATTCATACGTCCTCCTCACTGCTATCCTTTTCTGACGCGTTATCCGGGGAGGTTTGCCGGGCAATCTGTTCCCGCAGCCATGCCAGTAATGCCTGAAGATTCATCGGATCGGCAAGATGAGCAATAATCGGACGAATCACGATCCGCTCATGCGCATCCGGCGACGTTACCAGCCCATGACCCTTTAATTGATCCAACAGGGTAAGCAACCGGGTACGTTCTTTTGATTCACTCCCCGGATCGCCAAGGTAAATCTGGAGCTGAGGGAGAAGATCGTCGATAGCGATCTGCGCCTGGCTGGCGCCGGTTCCACTTTCTTGCTCCCAGGCAACAAAATGCTGACGCAATATGGCGACTAATAATGATTGTTCAAGATTGAGCCGTTGCCGTCTCACCAGAGGGTGTGACCATTCATCCTGTTCTGGCGTTTCGTCAAGCCTGACTTTGACATACAGCAGACCGCGGATCTCATCAATGCCAATATCCAGATCGAGAGGTTCCAGAATGCGAGTAACCTCTTCAGGGTGAGTCAGTACCACGCGGTACAGATTGGGTTTACTGGCCTCTTCCAGCAGGCCGTATTTGAGCAATTCCTGAGTCGCTTCGCGTATTTTTTTCAGTGTTCGCGTTTCACTACTGGTTGCATTTTCCTCAACCAATGCTTCGGCAACTTCTTCATCCAACGATTCTGATTCACTGCCTGTATTTGCAGTAACGCTCCGGTTAATCAGTTTGTCAAAAAAGCCCGCCATGCCAACTACTCCCAATCAATATCCATTAATGCCTGACTTTCCAGACCGGTAATGGGCAGATTAAATCGCCAGCGACGACCTTCCCCATCACTAAGTTCAGCAAATTCGCGCTGTGAATCAATAACCTCAATGCCCGCTTCTCTCGCCATGCCAATCCAGACGGCGAACGTTTCGAGATCGTGAGCCGGGGGCAACAACGCCGCCAACTCAGCCAGACCAACGGGACGATTTTCTTTTGCCAGAAGCTGCAACGTCTGCTGAATCAACGCCTCACGATCGAGACCATTGAAAGCATCCCAGAAATCATCACCAATCTGCGTTAAATCTGCCGCATGATTACTGAGATCCAATGTCTGTTCCGCTTCATCGTCCACTTCTTTAAAACGCAAGCGTTCAATAGCAGGGACACCCGTGACTGACACACCAATGGCAGGAAGCGGAACCTCTTGTTTGCGAATAACCTGGCGCTGCCAGTCGAGTTTTAATGCCAGATTCAGAAATTCGTTAAGCAGATGGCCAACACGGTGATGTTCAGCCGCAAGACCCGTTTTCATAAAACCGCGAACATCGCGCTCGCTACGGGCGCGAGCCTGAAGTACGGTTTGCGATTCATCGACCAGGCGTTTAACCAGCCAGCGCAAATCATGACGCTGTAGACGGTTGAGCGCATCAGAAGCAGAAGGATGGCCAAGGATTACGTGCAGTCGCTCGCTCATTGCAGTCAGTTCAGCTGACTGGCGTAGCTGTTGCTGAAAACTGTCGAAGACTCTTCCCTCTGGTGTATTAAGCAGCGCGTCCTGATCGTTTAACAGGCGTTCTACTATATCGCCACGGTGATATTGCTCACCGATAATGGATTGCCGAAGCGCACGGTCTGCCTCACGCCAGGAATCTTCAACGCGACGAAAGTCAGCCCTCAGGCTGGAAGCTAAATTGAAGACCTCACGAATATGTTCGACCGCCTGATACGTTTCCAGTACTTCAATATGTCCGGCTTCTGCCTCCTGTAATTCACATTCCAGCTCGGCAATACGACGACGTAAGGTTGAAACCCGGTTTGCCGGGTTAGGATTAAGCCGGGTTTCCAGATTTTCAATTTCTCGCTGTACGGTGGACAGACGGGAAGCCGTAGAGGTCATGAAACGATTATCCAACGACTCAACAAACGTAATCGCGACCTCAAGCGCATCGGTGGCGAAGATACGCCCATCCCGTTCGACAATTAAACGCCGTTTTATCCATTCTCGTAGTTCACGGCTGGCCTGAAGAGACGGATTTTCCTGATTAATATCATACTGTTCCTGACTCACATGCTCGACAAGAATACCGGTAAGGGACTGAATCGCGTCCTCAAGAGGGATACCATCATTTGATTTTTCAAACAGCGTTTTCAGGCAACTCAGTATCAGCGGGGAACGACGGGTAGCAAGAAGTATCCAGGCAGGATGCTGGTTTTTTGCTGAAATATAATTTTCCGTACGCTGCCTTGTGTTTTCTTCCATGTAGCAGAGCCTTCAAAATACTGGTTGAGGTACACAGACTACGATAATTCGCCGTTGCGGATTTTTTCTCCAGTAGCCTGCCTTACTTTGTGATTTTTATCACAATATTTTCCCTAGTGACTTTTCTCCATTATCAGAAAAAATCCCGGAATCTGTATGCGATAAGTTCGGGCTAACGCATGAACTGATAACGTCTAGTAATAACTTTACAAGACAGGATGCTGAAAGGCGTGGTGGAAAAATGCGGAAATGGTGTTAACTCCCTACGATAAAAAACAACAACTCTGCTTCATAACAATGGTGAGTTTTATGGTATGGAGCAAATCGCGTGTCGGAAGAGTGGGGGTGTGGGTCAATTACACTCCAATTTTTCGAGACAATCATCACAAAAACAAAGCGATTTTTTATGGGGGCCTAAGTGGGGGCGCTGTTTGTGAGAAATATCAACAAAACCAATAACAAACAGCATGTTAATCGTCGATATGATTCCGAGTCCGGCACCACTATTTAAAGAACCCAGCCTATGGCTGGGTTTTTGCTTTTGGGTATTCTCCATTTATGCCACGCCAGCCTTATGCCAAATGAGGCGATACACTGCTTATCACCGATACCCTACATTATTAAATGAAATCACTCCCCTCCTCAGCACGCTAAACCCCGGATGAGCATGTTGGTAAGATTGGGGATGGAAGCGCGCGATGGCGAACCGCTGAGTCTTGAAGGTTTGGCGCGCAAAAAGATCGAATCCGACCTCCCTGAGGACCTCTTCAGGAACCTGATACGATTGATCGACTAACCCCCAAAACGTCCAGCCAGATTCAACGCAAATTCCAAGTATCTTGCTGTTCGCGTAGCTGACGCTGACTGCGCCCAGCGTTGAACCAACCAGATTGCCGAGCAAAGCCCCCAATACCGGTACCGGAACAATCATCTGTCCCAGTAATGCCCCTCCGCTTCCCATAATAAGCGCTACAGCATCTCTTGAGGACTTAAAGGCCAGTTCTTTGCCGGTGATCTGCCCCTGAGCATATCGCCAGGAGTTTTCAATGGAATTCAGCGCGATGGCGGTCGCCATGCCAACCGCAGTGGGGGAGATACCTTTAAAAGACTGTCCCATTAGCCCCGTTTTGCATGAGGCCGTAATGAGCGCCGCAAGACCGCCTCGTAATCCCGCGCCAGAGGAGCTGGAAAGCACCTGACCTGCGCCTTCACGAATGAGCCTAGCATCCCATTGACCGGACTGAATGTACTGAACCACGAGACGATATACGTGAGGGGCGGCAGTCAACGCCGCAGAAAAAGCGGCCGCATTTAGCGCCGCATTCCCGGACTCTCTAAGAATATCTGACCACGCAATGAAACTCTCGGTATTCAGCCCGTACGCATCGGGATCAATTTCGCCCTCGCGTTTAAAGTCTGATGCCATTTCTCTGGCTTCATTTTCACTTTGAGGCTTAGACGAAATGCCATCCACTTCAATACGATCCCTCGCCGTATCAGCCGTGTTTTGATATGCATCCGCCAGTTCAGGGGAAATCGCCTGGTTTCGCGCCGCTTGTTTTTGCGACTCTGCAATAACACCGTCAAGCTGATCGCTCGGTACAATTTTTTGGCTGCCGGAATAGGCAGGCTCACCCAGTTCCCTGGCCGTGTCTTTCGCTGTTTTGTAGTATTTTAATTCTGCGTAAGAGGCGGTTTCGGAATCGCCGTAATGAATATCCTGGCCTGTCTTATTGTTCCCTGGTACGTTAGCCCATATGTCATCATGACCTTTCGCCGTGGCGGAAATCTTTAGTGTTTCCGAATGCCAGACCTCAGCAATGTGACCTTTAACGTAGTTTGCATCCACATTGGCACGACGCTCAGCCTCCGTTTTAAGTGCTTCAACAGCCTTATCTATCGCAGACTGAACATCATTGACGAATTCTGCCGATTCCTGGGCACCCGCTACCCCAGAAAAATCACGGCTCGCGCTGTAATAGGCATCGGCAAAATCAGTCATTATGAACAGCCCTCATTGCCAACCCAGGCATCCAGTTCAGTAAAAACAAAATGGTAAATGGCGAGCTTTGTTTGCTCGTAACGCAATGCTTTTACTTCACTCTTGCCCTTAAAAAAATTGACGACTTTATACCCAATAATGCCTAAGGCGCCGCCGAGGGGAATGAACGGGACGGAAAGAAGCAATGCGGCATTAACCGAAGCGCCAATCTTTCCTGAAGGCTTTAGCCCATAACCTAAATCATGTCGATAGGCTTCAAAATCTTGTTTCTGTGCCAGATTACCCATTCCGAATACGACGGCTTTACTCCCATCATGCCCAAAACAGACACCGTTGATATTCACAATATTGGAAATCTGTGGCAGGTACATCTTTGAGAATTTATTTTCTTCCGCATCACCAATGAATATCACATAGCTAGGTAATGACTCCAACTTAATGATAGTGTTTTATGTTCAGATAATGCCCGATGACCTTGTCATGCAGCTCCACCGATTTTGAGAACGACAGTGACTTCCGTCCCAGCCTTGCCAGATGTTGTCTCAGATTCAGGTTATGTCGCTCAATGCGCTGAGTGTAACGCTTGCTGATAACGTGCAGCTTTCCCTTCAGGCGGGATTCATACAGCGGCCAGCCATCCGTCATCCATACCACGACCTCAAAGGCCGACAGCAGGCTCAGAAGACGCTCCAGTGTGGCCAGAGTGCGTTCACCGAATACGTGCGCCACAACCGTCTTCCGGAGCCTGTCATACGCGTAAAACAGCCAGCGCTGGCGCGATTTAGCCCCGACGTATCCCCACTGTTCGTCCATTTCCGCGCAGACGATGACGTCACTGCCCGGCTGTATGCGCGAGGTTACCGACTGCGGCCTGAGTTTTTTAAATGGCGGAAAATCGTGTTGAGGCCAACGCCCATAATGCGGGCGGTTGCCCGGCATCCAACGCCATTCATGGCCATATCAATGATTTTCTGGTGCGTACCGGGTTGAGAAGCGGTGTAAGTGAACTGCAGTTGCCATGTTTTACGGCAGTGAGAGCAGAGATAGCGCTGATGTCCGGCGGTGCTTTTGCCGTTACGCACCACCCCGTCAGTAGCTGAACAGGAGGGACAGCTGATAGAAACAGAAGCCACTGGAGCACCTCAAAAACACCATCATACACTAAATCAGTAAGTTGGCAGCATCACCCGAAAATAGCCATACTGTCGCTTTACGTTATTTCATATTCACTCCGGATATTGTTCGAAATACACAGGATGTATTTTATTATGCAAATCGTTAAATCCAGGGCCATCCGTTCGCTAATAAAAGGGGCCTGTTTCACGCCGCTCGTGATGCTCGCCGGGTGTTCATTGCCCCCTGCCATTCCGTTTATTGGCGCCTATTACCCCGGCTGGCTTCTGTGCATGATTGTCGGCGTTATTCTCACGCTGCTCTCCCGGCGAATTCTTTTACGTAAGCGTCACGCCCTGCCGTTGGCCGGCGTGGTTTATACCGCCCTCTTTGCCCTCTACTCCATGCTGTTCTGGCTGGTCTTTTTCTAATTTATATTGAGATGCGCTAATGGAAAGCACGCAGAAAAACGTTCCTCGTCGTAAAGCCCACGCGCTGGCGCTGGCCCTGCTCGCCCTCGTCGTGATGGTATTCGTTATCTGGCGCATGGAAACGTCGCCTTCCACTAACGATGCCTATGCATCCGCAGACACCATTGACGTGGTGCCCGAAGTCAGTGGCCGTATCGTTGAACTGGCGGTAGCAGATAACCAGCAGGTTAAGCAGGGAGACCTGCTGTTTCGGATAGACCCCCGGCCTTATGAAGCCAGCCTCGCCAAAGCAGAAGCCTCGCTGGCCGCGCTGGATAAACAAATTATGCTGACCCAGCGCAGCGTTGATGCCCAGAAATTTGCGGCCGGCTCCGTTGAAGCCACCGTAGCCAAAGCGCGCGCGGCGGCCAAACAGGCCAGCGATACGCTGAAGCGCACCGAACCGCTGCTGGCCCAGGGATTTGTTTCCGCCGAAGACGTCGACCGCGCCAGAACCGCCCAGCGCGCCAGCGAAGCCGATCTTAACGCCGTGCTGTTGCAAGCGCAGCAGGCCGCTAGCGCGGTGAGCGGCGTTGATGCGCTGGTCGCCCAGCGCGTCGCGGTGCAGGCCGATATTGCGCTGACTAAGCTGCACCTTGAGATGGCGACGGTTCGCGCACCGTTCGACGGCCGCGTGGTCTCGCTGAAAACCGCCATCGGCCAGTTCGCCTCGGCCATGAAGCCGGTCTTCACGCTGATTGATACCCGCCACTGGTATGTGATCGCCAACTTCCGAGAAACCGAGCTGAAAAATATCCGCCCAGGCACCCCCGCCACCGTACATCTGATGAGTGACAGCGGTAAAGCCTTCAGCGGTAAAGTAGACTCCATCGGCTACGGCGTGCTGCCCGACGATGGCGGTATAGTGATGGGCGGACTGCCGCGCGTTGCGCGCTCCATCAACTGGGTACGCGTGGCCCAGCGTTTCCCGGTGAAGATTATGGTCGACAAGCCAGACGCAGAGACGTTCCGCATCGGAGCCTCGGCGGTTGCCACGCTTGAGTCGCCATAATGAACATACTCTCCTACCTGCCGCTACCGTTGGTCAGGCTGCTGGCATTTTTCCGTGAGGAGCTGAGCGAGAAGCGGCCCGGGCGATTCACCCACACCATGCAGCTATGGGCGGGCTGTCTGCTGGTGGTGCTGATCTCCATGACCTTCGAGATCCCTTTTATGGCCATCTCGCTGGCGGTGCTGTTTTACGGCGTACAGTCGAACGCGTTTTACACTAAATTCGTCGCCGTGCTGTTCATCATGGCGACGGTACTGGAAATCGGCAGCCTGTTTCTTATCTACAAATGGTCGTACGGCTATCCGCTGGCACGCATGATTATCGCCAGCGCTATCCTGATCGGCTGCATGTTTATGATGCGCACCCATCGCCTGGGGCTGCTGTTCTTCGCCGTGGCAATCATCGCGGTCTATGGTCAGACGTTTCCCGGCATGCTCGATTACCCGGAAATTGTTGTACGCCTCACCCTCTGGTGCATTGTGGTTGGCCTGTATCCAACGCTGCTGATGGTACTGCTTGGCGTGCTCTGGTTTCCTCTGCGCGCCGGAAAGCAGATGCAGGAAGCGCTGTGTGCCAGGCTCGATGACGCGCTTGGCCATCTGGCAACGCCCGCCGCACCGCTGGCGGAAAAATACGTCGAGCGGGAAGCGCTGGCGCTGCAGAAGCTGAATGTCTTCTGTATGGCCGATGATGCCGACTGGAAGGCGCGCAGCGCCTGGTGGCAGTGCTGCGTCTCCACCGTGACCTTCCTGTATACCACGCTCAACCGCTACTCAGGCACCGCACCGCGTGCGCTCACCGACAGGCTAAGAGATGAAATGCTGTCGCTACGTCAGGCCATTGCCGCCGGTCAGTGCTGGCAGAGCCGCTGGACGCTCAGCGACGATGAGCACGCCATCGCCCGGCAATACGGCCTTGAGAACCTGTGCGAACAGCTACGTCTGCTGGGGCAGATGGATCCTGACACGCCGCCCACGCCCGCCGTGAAGCCACCATCCATGGCCGCAGATGCCTTCACGAATCCTCACTACATCCGCTATGCGCTGAAAACGCTGCTGGCCTGCATGATTTGCTATGTCTTTTACTCCGGCGTCGACTGGGAAGGGATCCACACCTGCATGCTGACCTGCGTGATTGTCGCCAACCCCAGCATCGGATCGTCGTATCAGAAAATGGCGCTACGCTTCGGCGGCGCAGTCTGCGGCGCTGTACTGGCGCTATTGGTCACCATTTTCATCATGCCGTGGCTGGATAACATCGCCGAGCTGCTGTGTTTGCTGGCCCCCATTTTCCTGTTCGGCGCATGGATCGCTACCGGATCGGAACGATCGTCCTATATCGGCACACAGATGATCGTCACCTTTGCGCTGGCGACGGTCGAAAACGTCTTTGGCCCGGCTTACGATCTGACCGAAATACGCGATCGCGCCGTCGGTATTCTGATTGGCACCGCCGTTTCCGCCGTCGTGTATACCTTTGTCTGGCCGGAAAGCGAAGCCCAGGCTCTGCCGAAAAAGCTGGCCGCCGCACTGGGTATGCTTGGCAAAATGCTGCGTCTTCCGCAGCAGGAACCCGCGACCCAGCGCAGCTATTTACAGCTGCGCATCGGCTGCCATGCAGCCTTTAATGCCTGTGAAGAAATGGCCGAACGCGTCGCGCTGGAGCATCAGCTTGACGCCGACGCGCGAAGCGCGCTGCTGGCCAACAGCCGCGCCGTTATCGCCTGCGGTCGCGAGATCCTCTACCGCTGGGAGGGCGCTTCCGCTCCCGAGCCTCGGCTCGCCGAAGCCCTGGAGCACTACGCCGCAAGTCTGGAAAATGGCATCACGGCGTCGGTAGCCCCTTTTGAATATCCCCCTTCACTCGCCGCGCATGCCCAAGGCGTGATGCAGCAGATAGCCCATTTACCCGACTGGACTCACCGGGCGGCCCTTCCGGCCGGAAAACAGGCGCAAGGAACCCCATGACCATGATCCGTTCTCTTTCTCCTTTACTCCTTTGCAGTCTGCTTGCGAGCACGACGGTGCTCTCAGGCTGCGCGCTGATCCGCGAAGATGCCTCGCCGCATCAGCAGCTGGCGCCGGAGCAAATCAAACTGGCCGATGACATCCACCTGGCCAGTAGCGGCTGGCCGCAGGCGCAGTGGTGGCGGCAGTTTAACGACCCACAGCTGGCGGCGCTGATAGACAAAACGCTCTCCGGTTCCCACACCCTTACTGAAGCCAGGCTGCGTGAAGAACAAGCGCAGTCTCAGGCCGAACTGCTGGAGGGCGGCTCGCAGCTGCAAATGGCGGCACTAGGCATGATTAACCGCCAGCGAGCCTCCGCCAACGGCTTTCTTGGCCCCTATGCGCTGGATGCGCCGAAGCTTGGTATGGATGGCCCATACTACACGCAGGCCACCGTTGGCCTGGTCGCCGGGCTGAATCTCGATCTGTGGGGCGAGCACCGTTCGGCCGTCGCAGCGGCCATCGGCGCGCAAAACGCGGCCGTCGCAGAAACTGCCGCCGTCGAACTGTCGCTTTCGGTGGCCGTCGCGCAGCTGTACTACAGCATGCAGGCCAGCTATCAGATGCTCGACCTGCTGGAGCAAACCCGCGATGTGATTGATTACGCGGTACGAGCGCATCAGAGCAAAGTGGCCCAGGGGCTGGAAGCGAAGGTGCCGTATCACGGCGCACGGGCGCAGATGCTGGCCATCGATAAGCAAATCGCCGCAGCCAAAGGCCAGCTCAAAGAGACACGCGAATCGCTACGCGCGCTGGTGGGCGCGGGGGCCGATACGCGGTTAGACATCAAGCCAACGGCGCTGCCACAGGTACAGACGGGGATCCCGGCAACGCTCTCCTACCAACTGCTCGCTCGCCGGCCGGATCTTCAGGCCATGCGCTGGTACGTGCAGGCCTCGCTCGATCGGGTCGATGCCGCGCGGGCCCTATTCTACCCCAGCTTCGATATCAAAATGTTCTTCGGCCTTGATGCAATTCACATCAACGATCTGTTTAAGGGGACCAGCCGACAAATTAACTTTATCCCCGGCCTGCGCCTGCCGCTGTTTGACGGCGGTCGCCTCAACGCCAACCTGAAAAACACCCGTGCCGCCAGCAACATGATGATAGAACGCTACAACCAGTCGGTACTGAATGCGGTGCGCGATGTCGCCATTAACGGTACCCGTCTGCAAACGCTCAACGACGAGCGGATGATGCAGGCCGAACGGGTAGATGCCACCCGCTATACCCAGAGCGCCGCCGAAGCCGCTTTTGGCCGCGGTCTCGGCAGCCGCCTGCAGGCAACCGAAGCGCGTCTGCCGGTGCTTGCCGAGCAGATGTCACTGCTGATAATCGATACCCAACGCGTGATTCAGAGCATCCAGCTGATCAAATCGCTGGGCGGCGGCTATCAGGCCGCCCCCGGCGAGTAGGCCTGATAAGCCTAGCGCCATCAGGTAGCTGGCGCAGGTTGCCGGGTGGCGGCTTCGCCTTATCCGCCCTACAGGTCTCAGGCCCGTCAGGCAGTCCCCGCCGCGTGATTACCGTCACGCGGCTTTTCCCTTCGACACGTCAAATATGACGACAGCCTGTTTTTCGTCAGGGTTTTGCCCAGAAATCACCCGTATTATCAGGGAATGCCCACAATAAAAAAGTGGCATAAAAGATGCATACTGAGGGCGACAGCGCGTATGCGCGATTTGATTAACTGGAGCGAGACCGATGAAAAAAGTCGTCACGGTTTGCCCGTATTGCGCATCAGGTTGCAAAATCAACCTGGTGGTCGATAACGGAAAAATCGTCCGGGCAGAGGCGGCTCAGGGGAAAACCAACCAGGGTACCCTGTGTCTGAAAGGCTATTACGGCTGGGACTTTATTAACGATACCCAGATCCTGACGCCACGTCTGAAAACCCCCATGATTCGTCGCCAGCGTGGCGGCAAGCTGGAATCCGTCTCCTGGGACGAGGCGCTGAATTACGTAGCCGATCGCCTGAGCGCGATCAAAGCGAAATACGGCCCGGATGCTATTCAGACAACCGGTTCCTCACGCGGAACGGGTAACGAAACAAACTACGTCATGCAAAAATTCGCGCGCGCCGTTATTGGTACCAATAACGTCGACTGCTGCGCACGTGTCTGACACGGCCCTTCGGTTGCAGGTCTGCACCAATCGGTCGGTAACGGCGCAATGAGTAACGGCATCAATGAAATTGATGGCACTGACTTAGTCTTTATTTTCGGCTACAACCCGGCGGATTCTCACCCTATCGTGGCGAATCACGTCATTAACGCCAAACGTAACGGGGCGAAAATCATCGTTTGCGATCCGCGTAAAATTGAAACCGCGCGCATTGCCGACATGCACATTGCTTTAAGAAACGGCTCAAATATCGCGCTGCTTAACGCGATGGGGCACGTCATAATTGAAGAAAATCTGTACGACCAGGCGTTTGTCGCTAACCGTACCGAAGGTTTTGAAGAGTACCGTAAGATTGTCGAAGGCTACACGCCAGAGTCCGTCGAAGACATTACCGGCGTCAGCGCGCAGGAAATTCGTCAGGCGGCGCGGATGTATGCCAGCGCCAAAAGCGCGGCGATTCTGTGGGGTATGGGCGTCACCCAGTTCTATCAGGGCGTAGAAACCGTGCGTTCCCTGACCAGCCTCGCCATGCTGACCGGCAACCTCGGTAAGCCAAGCGTCGGCGTTAACCCTGTCCGCGGCCAGAACAACGTTCAGGGCGCGTGCGATATGGGCGCGCTGCCGGATACCTATCCGGGCTATCAGTACGTGAAAGATCCGGCCAACCGCGAGAAGTTCGCCAAGGCCTGGGGCGTGGAAAGCCTGCCTGCGCACACCGGCTATCGCATTAGCGAACTGCCGCACCGCGCGGCGCATGGCGAAGTTCGCGCGGCGTACATTATGGGTGAGGACCCGTTACAGACCGATGCCGAACTCTCTGCGGTACGTAAAGGGTTCGAAGATCTGGAACTGGTTATCGTCCAGGATATCTTTATGACCAAAACCGCGGCGGCGGCGGATGTGATTTTACCGTCAACGTCCTGGGGTGAGCATGAAGGCGTCTTCACCGCGGCGGACCGTGGCTTCCAGCGCTTCTTTAAAGCCGTGGAGCCGAAGTGGGATCTGAAAACGGACTGGCAGATTATCAGCGAAATCGCCACCCGTATGGGCTACCCGATGCATTACAACAACACCCAGGAAATCTGGGACGAGTTGCGCCATCTGTGCCCGGATTTCTACGGTGCCACCTACGAGAAGATGGGCGAATTGGGCTTTATCCAGTGGCCTTGCCGCGATACTTCGGATGCCGACCAGGGGACGACCTACCTCTTCAAAGAGAAGTTCGACACCCCGAACGGCCTGGCGCAGTTCTTCACCTGCGACTGGGTAGCGCCTATCGACAAGCTCACCGAAGAGTATCCGATGGTACTGTCGACGGTGCGTGAAGTCGGCCACTACTCCTGCCGTTCGATGACCGGCAACTGTGCGGCGCTGGCGGCGCTGGCGGATGAACCGGGCTATGCCCAGATCAACACCGCCGATGCGGCGCGTTTAGGCATTGAGGATGAAGCGCTGGTGTGGGTGAACTCCCGCAAAGGCAAAATCATCACCCGTGCGGCAGTTAGCGACCGTCCGAACAAAGGCGCGATTTACATGACCTACCAGTGGTGGATTGGGGCCTGTAATGAACTGGTAACCGAGAACCTGAGCCCGATTACCAAAACGCCTGAGTATAAATACTGCGCCGTCAACGTTGAGCCAATTGCCGACCAGCGTGCCGCAGAGCAGTATGTTATTGATGAGTATAATAAGCTGAAGGCTCGCCTGCGCGAAAGCGCAATGGGCTAAGCGGACTCGTTTCAACGCCCCCATTCGGGGGCGTTTTTTTATCCTCGCATTCTCTTTATACTGCCCACTTCCTCGACCACCTACATAAAACAATGAAACGACTTTTAGCACTGCTGTGGCTCGCCACGCTGTCAGTACACGCCGAAGAGCCGGGCAGCCAGTATCAACAGGCCGCCGAGGCCGGAGACGCGCGCGCGCAGTATTATCTGGCCGATACCTGGTTTAGCTCAGGCGATTTGAGTAAAGCCGAATTCTGGGCGCAGAAATCCGCCGACGCCGGCGATGCCGACGCCTGCGCGCTGCTGGCGCAGATCAAAATCACTAATCCGGTTAGCCTGGATTATCCGGCGGCCAGAGCGCTGGCGGAGAAAGCTACCCACGCAGGTAGCAAAGCCGGTGAGGTCATCCTGGCGCGAATTTTAATTAACAGCCAGGCGGGCAAGACCGACTACCCGCGCGCCATCAACCTGCTACAGCAGGCATCGATGAATACTGAAAACGACTTTGCGGTCGATGCGCAGATGCTGCTGGGGCTGCTTTACGCCAACGGCGTAGGCGTGAAAGAAGACGATGAAAAAGCCACCGGCTACTTCAAAAACAGCTCGGCGCTGTCACGTACCGGCTATGCCGAATACTGGGCAGGCATGATGTTCCAGAGCGGTGAGAAAGGGTTTATCACGCCCAATAAACAAAAGGCGCTACAGTGGCTGAATCTGAGCTGTACGGAAGGGTTTGATACCGGCTGCGAGGAGTTTGATAAGTTAAGCTCTGAGTAGGTCGGATAAGGTCTCGCCGCCATCCGGCAATGTACGCAGGCTTGCCTGATGGCGCTACGCTTATCAGTCCTACAAAACCACAAAAATAACAACGCCGGGCATGCCCGGCGTTGTTGTTTCTTTTCTATTACTGATCGGCAGTTTTATCAAACTTGCCCAGCATCTCGCGCTCGTAGGCCAGCGCTTTTTTGCGGTCAAATTTGTGTTCCCACTTGGCAATCACCAGCACCGCCAGCGCATTACCGACCACGTTTAGCGCGGTACGCGCCATGTCGAGAATACGGTCAACCCCAGCAATAAAGGCCAGGCCTTCCAGCGGAATGCCTACGCTGCCCAGCGTAGCCAGCAGCACCACGAAGGAGACGCCCGGTACGCCGGCAATCCCTTTTGAGGTCACCATCAGCGTCAGAACCAGTACGATTTCCTGCCAGATGGACAGGTCGATACCGTACAGCTGGGCAATAAAGATAGCCGCGATGCTCTGGTACAGCGTAGAGCCATCGAGGTTAAAGGAGTAACCGGTCGGCACCACGAAGCTGGTGATTGACGCCGGCGCGCCGTACGCTTCCATCTTCTCAATAATACGCGGCAGCACGCTCTCGGAGCTGGCCGTAGAGTAAGCCAGAATCAGCTCGTCCTTCAGGATGCGAATCAGGATCCAGATTTTAAGCCCGCAAATGCGCGCCACAATACCCAGAACCACCAGCGCAAAGAACAGAATCGCAAAGTGCACCAGCAGCACCAGCTTGGCCAGCGGCCACAGCGAGGCGAAGCCAAAGTTAGCGACCGTGACGGCAATCAGCGCGAACACGCCGACCGGCGCGTAGCGCATAACCATATGGGTCACTTTAAACATGGTTTCGGAAATTGAACGGAATACCGTCACCAGCGGCTCACGGTGCGTCGCGGGCAGCGAAGAAAGGCCCAGGCCAAACAGCACCGAGAAGAAGATGATCGGCAGCATATCGCCTTTCGCCATGGAGGCGATGATATTGGTCGGCACCAGCGACAGAATCGTGCCCATCAGGCCATGCGCGTGGCTCTGCACTTCTGCCGTTGTGCTCTGGTATTTCGAAATATCCACCGTCGCCAGCTGCGACATATCAATACCGGCACCCGGCTGGAACACGTTGGCCATGGTGATACCGATAATGATCGCAATCGTCGTGATCACTTCGAAATAGATGATGGTTTTGGCGCCAATTCGCCCCAACTGTTTTGCATCGCCAACGCCGGCTATTCCGACAATCAGCGTCGAAATAACAATCGGCACCACAATCATTTTAATCAGATGGATGAAAATATCGCCAGCCGGGGACAGCAGATTCATAACCAGCCAGTCACGGCTATCGCTATGATAATGCAGATAACTACCCAGAATAATACCCAGCACGAGGGCGATGAGAATTTGCCAGGCTAAGCTGACACGTGTTTTCTTCATAACGGCAAACTTCCTCAATGAAAAACACCATGCCATACAGGAATGGTATTCACTTGAAAGGGGGTGATTTGTGTTGCGTTTACTTTTAGAGGTTTTTAACGCGCAGTATCAGTATCATCTGTACGGTGTCTCGCGCAACCCTTTCAGAACAGGGCTTTTCACTGACAAAAATCATATTACTGCTAATTTCCACCAGTAATTATTTATAAGTTTTTGTTATAAAAACAAAATTTTTCCTCCATTTTCTATAAATCCCCTTCCGTAATTATTTTCGTTCAAAGATTCAAGTGAACGTTATTTGAACAATTCCAATAATGCGTGATCTGCCGCGCAAATAGTAAACAAAGCGACACGCACCTCTGTTATTAACTTTTATGAGACATATTATTAACATCTTACAAGGAGAAAAAAAGCATGAGCCAAATTCATAAACACCCTATTCCTGCAAATATTGCAGACCGCTGCCTGATAAACCCGGAGCAATACCTGGCCAAATACCACCAGTCAGTCACCAACCCGGACGCGTTCTGGGGTGAAGAGGGAAAGATCCTCGACTGGATTCGGCCGTATACGAAAGTTAAAAACACCTCCTTTGCTCCCGGCAATGTCTCCATCAAATGGTACGAAGACGGTACGCTGAACCTGGCGGCTAACTGTCTCGACCGCCACCTGGCAACCCGCGGCAACCAGACCGCCATCATCTGGGAAGGCGACGATGCCAGCCAAAGTAAACACATTAGCTATCGCGAACTGCACCGCGATGTTTGCCGCTTCGCCAATACCCTGCTCTCTCTGGGCGTGAAAAAAGGCGACGTGGTGGCTATCTATATGCCGATGGTGCCGGAAGCGGCGGTGGCCATGCTGGCCTGCGCCCGCATTGGTGCCATCCACTCGGTGATCTTCGGCGGCTTCTCGCCGGAGGCGGTGGCCGGTCGCATTATTGATTCCAGCGCCCGCCTGGTCATTACCTCTGATGAAGGCGTGCGTGCCGGACGTAATGTGCCGCTGAAAAGGAACGTCGATGACGCGCTGAAAAACCCGAACGTCAAAACCATCGAAAACGTGGTGGTGCTCAAGCGCACCGGCGGCAACATCGATTGGTACGAAGGCCGCGACCTGTGGTGGCATGACCTGCTGGAAAACGCCAGCGACCAGCACCAGCCGGAAGAGATGAACGCCGAAGACCCGCTGTTTATCCTTTATACCTCGGGCTCCACCGGCAAGCCGAAAGGCGTGCTGCACACCACCGGCGGCTATCTGGTGTACGCCGCAACCACCTTTAAATATGTCTTCGACTACCATCAGGGCGACATCTACTGGTGTACCGCCGACGTGGGCTGGGTTACCGGCCACAGCTATCTGTTGTACGGACCGCTGGCCTGCGGCGCCACGACGCTAATGTTTGAAGGCGTGCCTAACTGGCCAACCCCGGCGCGCATGTGCCAGGTGGTTGATAAACATAAAGTGAATATTCTCTATACCGCACCAACCGCCATCCGCGCGCTGATGGCCGAGGGCGATAAAGCGACGACGGGCACCGATCGTTCATCGCTGCGCATCCTGGGTTCCGTAGGTGAGCCAATTAACCCGGAAGCCTGGGAATGGTACTGGAAGCAGATCGGTAACGAGAAGTGCCCGGTGATGGACACCTGGTGGCAGACCGAAACCGGCGGCTTCATGATTACGCCGCTGCCGGGCGCTATCGAGCTGAAAGCGGGCTCCGCTAGCCGTCCGTTCTTCGGCGTACAACCCGCGCTGGTGGATAACGAAGGCCACCCGCAGGAAGGGGCGACCGAAGGCAACCTGGTTATCACCGACTCCTGGCCGGGCCAGGCGCGTACCCTGTTTGGCGACCACGAGCGCTTTGAGCAAACCTACTTCTCCACCTTCAAAAACATGTACTTCAGCGGCGACGGCGCGCGTCGTGATGAAGATGGCTACTACTGGATCACCGGCCGCGTCGATGACGTGCTGAACGTCTCCGGCCACCGCCTTGGGACTGCAGAAATTGAATCAGCGCTGGTATCGCATCCGAAGATTGCCGAAGCGGCCGTCGTCGGCATTCCGCACAGCATTAAAGGCCAGGCCATCTACGCCTACGTCACGCTGAACCACGGCGAAGAGCCGACGCCAGCGCTGTACGCCGAGGTACGCAACTGGGTGCGTAAAGAGATTGGCCCGCTGGCAACACCGGACGTGCTGCACTGGACCGACTCGCTGCCCAAAACCCGTTCTGGCAAAATCATGCGCCGCATTTTGCGCAAGATCGCTGCGGGCGACACCAGCAACCTCGGCGATACCTCAACGCTCGCCGATCCTGGCGTGGTGGATAAACTGCTGGAAGAGAAGCAGGCCATCACGATGCCGTCATAACGACAGTTTGCCCGGTGGCACTGTGCTCACCGGGCCTACGCGAATTGTAGGCCGGATAAGACGCCAGTCGCCATCCGGCAACAGACAGCTCTAAAACAACAACAACCTGTACCTCTGGAGACTCTGTGATGAATGATCAAATTTGTCAGCAGATAGAAGATAGTGCGCATTTCAGGGAGCTCGTCGAAAAACGGCAACGGTTTGCCACCTTCTTATCGCTGATTATGTTAGTCGTGTACGTCGGCTTTATTTTACTCATCGCTTTTGCCCCTGGCTGGCTTGGCACGCCGCTCCATCCGGGCACCAGCGTCACGCGCGGTATCCCGATTGGGATCGGTATTATCGTCATTTCCTTCCTGTTGACCGGCGTCTATGTCTGGCGGGCTAACAACGAATTCGATCGCCTGAACAAGGCCGTACTGCGTGAGGTAAAAGCATCATGAAGAAAGTCCTGACGGCGCTTGCCGCCACACTTCCTTTCGCAGCCAACGCGGCCGATGCGATTAGCGGGCACGTTGAGCGTCAGCCGACCAACTGGCAGGCGATTATCATGTTCCTGATTTTCGTTATGCTGACGCTGTATATCACCTACTGGGCCTCGAAGCGCGTACGTTCACGCAGCGATTACTACACCGCTGGCGGCAACATTACAGGGTTTCAGAACGGGCTGGCGATCGCCGGTGACTTTATGTCAGCGGCGTCATTCCTCGGTATTTCCGCGCTGGTGTACACCTCCGGCTACGATGGGCTGATTTACTCGCTCGGTTTCCTCGTTGGCTGGCCGATTATTCTGTTCCTGATTGCCGAACGTCTGCGTAATCTCGGTCGCTACACCTTCGCCGACGTCGCCTCTTACCGCCTGAAGCAGGGGCCAATCCGTATGCTTTCCGCCTGCGGTTCACTGGTGGTCGTGGCGCTGTACCTGATTGCCCAGATGGTGGGCGCGGGCAAGCTTATCGAACTGCTGTTCGGCCTTAACTACCACGTCGCCGTCGTGCTGGTGGGCGTGCTGATGGTGATGTACGTGCTGTTCGGCGGCATGCTCGCCACCACGTGGGTACAGATCATTAAAGCGGTACTGCTGCTGTTCGGCGCCAGCTTCATGGCCTTTATGGTGATGAAACACGTCGGCTTCAGCTTCAATAATCTGTTCACTGAAGCCATGGCGGTGCACCCGAAAGGCGCAGCCATCATGAGCCCAGGCGGGCTGGTGAAAGACCCGATATCGGCGCTGTCGTTAGGCCTCGGCCTGATGTTCGGTACCGCTGGTCTGCCGCATATCCTGATGCGTTTCTTCACCGTCAGCGATGCGAGCGAAGCGCGTAAGAGCGTGTTCTATGCCACCGGTTTTATGGGTTACTTCTACATTCTGACCTTTATCATCGGCTTTGGCGCGATCATGCTGGTAGGGGCGAATCCGGCGTTTAAAGATGCCGCGGGCGCGCTGATTGGCGGCAACAACATGGCGGCGGTTCACCTGGCCGATGCCGTAGGCGGTAACCTGTTCCTGGGCTTCATCTCTGCGGTCGCCTTTGCCACCATTCTGGCGGTGGTTGCTGGCCTGACGCTGGCGGGCGCTTCGGCGGTGTCTCACGACCTGTACGCTAACGTCTTTAAGAAAGGCGCGACCGAACGTGAAGAGCTGAAGGTTTCTAAAATCACCGTACTGGTGCTGGGCGTGGTGGCGATTCTGCTGGGCATTCTGTTCGAGAATCAGAACATCGCGTTCATGGTAGGCCTGGCGTTCTCCATCGCGGCAAGCTGCAACTTCCCGATCATTCTGCTCTCCATGTACTGGTCGAAGCTGACCACCCGTGGCGCGATGATTGGCGGCTGGCTGGGCCTGCTGACGGCGGTGGTGCTGATGATCCTCGGCCCAACCATTTGGGTGACGATCCTCGGTCACGAGAAGGCTATCTTCCCGTATGAATACCCGGCGCTGTTCTCGATTGCCATCGCCTTTATCGGGATCTGGTTCTTCTCTGCTACCGATAACTCCGCCGAAGGTAATCTTGAACGCGAGCAGTTCCGCGCGCAGTTCATTCGTTCGCAGACCGGTCTGGGCATCGACCAGGGCCGTGCGCATTAATGTTATCCTCCCCGGCCTTCCAGGCCGGGGATCACAGTTTTATCCCCCGCAGATGAAGCCCGTCACGTTTATTCACCGGGAATACGTATCCCACTTCACAATGATTATTTCCGGGTTGTGAAGCGCCTTCCACTCCAGAATTTTTCTCCGCTTTTTTTATTATTCTGCTCCCCTTACCCACTCGCTGACGAAAAATTATTTCTATGCTCCCCTGACTAATATTATTAGCTAATAACAAAAATAGCCTTTTATTAATTCATTGTATTTATCCTACAGGAGCAATAATTCATGAAACGTTTATTCTGCGTCAGCCTGCTCTGCGCGAGCGGCCTGCTAACGGCTGCCTCCAGCTTCGCTCAGCAGGATGTCACCCTCAGAATGTCATGGTGGGGAGGGAAATCACGCCACGAAGTGATGCTCAAAGCGTTGGAAGACTTTGAAGCTCGTCATCCGGGGATTAAAGTGCACGCCGAGTATATGGGCTGGGACGGCTATCTTGAGCGCATGACCACGCAGATATCCGGCGGCCAGGAGCCGGATGTGATGCAAATTAACTGGCCCTGGTTCCCCATTTTTTCCCGCACCGGCGATGGGTTTTACGATATCAACAAACTGGGTGATGTATTCGACCTCAGCCAGTACCCGGCGAAAGAATTAAAATCCACGACCATTAATGGCAAGCTAAATGCGATTCCCATTTCGCTGAACGTGCCCGGGTTTTATTACAATACGGAAACCTGGAAAAAGGCGCAGCTCACCTACCCGCAAAGCTGGGACGACCTGTTTGCCGCTGGCAAAATATTTAAAACGCGGCTCGGCGATGAGTATTACCCGCTTATTTTTAACGATCAGGATACCTTCCTGATGGTGAACTGTTATATGTCGCAAAAGTACAATACGCCAATGTTTACCGCCGATGGTAACCACTTCGCCTGGAGCAAAGCGCAGTGGCATGAAGCCTTCAATTTTATTCAGCGTCTGGTCAACGATCACGTGATGCCCGGCCCGAAATACCTCGCCTCGTTCGGTAAATTCGATTTTATCGACAGCAAATACTGGCAGGACGGCAAATGGGCGGGCACCTACACCTGGAACGTGGTGATTCAGTACTATGCGCCAAAGCTGACGCCGCCGGCGAAGCTGGTGCTGGGTGACTATGTCATGTACCCCGGAGCCACTAACGCCAGCGCCTATTTTAAAGTGTCGTTGACCTATGCCATCAGCAAGGTAACGAAGCATCCGAAGGAGGCGGCAAAGCTATTGAATTTCTTGCTCAACGATCCGCAGGCCATTGCAGCCATCAGGCTGGAGAACGGCATTCCGTTGAGCAGCATTGCGATCAAAACGCTCACCGACAACGGCACGCTGACCAATGACAATCCGTCGGTCGCCGGATTTAACGCCGCACAGAGGTTAACGTCTGAATCAACGGCCACGTCGTGCATGGAGGATCAGAAAATGCAGTCCTTTTTCAAGGAGGCGCGACAGAATATGGACTACGGGCGGATGACGCCGGAACAGGCGGCAGATGACTTTGTGGCAAAGGCTGAGCGGTTGATGAAGCGGTCTGCGGCGCGTCATTAGCGGCGGTGATTGCCCCTCTCCCCACGGGGAGAGGGTTGATGCCGCAGTCCGCGTGATTCGCTGCCTTACGGCAACATCAGCAGCAGCGTTTTAATCTCAAACGGCGTAAACATCAGCGTCACGCTTCCCTCGACGACCGCGATCTCCTCTTCCACCTCTTCCATCAGGTTGGCAAGGTAGCAGCACGTCACGCCCGCCGGTAACCGGAGCGTTGCCGCCGCCTGCACGCCGTCAAACTCATAGGCACGCAGCACCAGCGCGCGGACGTTTTCCGCTTTTTTGACCGTCTCCAGGCACACATGCGGCGAGTCGCAGGCCACAAACGATGCGCCCTCTTCGGCCTCCTGCGGCCGCGCAGCACCCTGATACACCCGCAGCGGGTTGTTGAATAAATACGCCTCGCGGTTTACTGCCCCCACCACTTCATCGCCGCAGTGTGGGAACAGCGCATAGGAAAAACGATGCTCGCCGGCATCGGCGTTGACGCCCGGGTAGAGCTGCGAGCGCAGCAGATTGAGATCCAGCACGCCGTCTTTGGCGTAGTGCCCGTATTTACTGTCGTTCAGCAGCGCCACTCCGTAATCCGGCTGCGAGTAGTCAATCCACTTATGGGCACAAATCTCAAACTGCGCCGCGTCATAAACGTTATTGACCCTGGCGCTGCGGCGAATTTTGCCAAACTGAATGTCACAGCTTACCCGTTCACTCAGCACGTTCACCGCAAAGGCGGTGCGCAGCATTTTCTCGCGTTCATGCCAGTCCACGACGGTTTCAAAGGTCAGCCGTTTGCTGCCGGGTTGCAGGCTGATTTTCTGCGTCAGCGTCGAGCGACCATAGCGATAGTACTGCTCAACAACGGCGGCTGCGCCTTCGCGTCGGGCCGAGGTCGCGATCATCTCAAAGCACGCCGGTTCACGCTGACGGTAGGTAATGTCGATATCCCAGCAGTCGCCGCAGATGTCGTCATACACCGCCAGCCGGTTGCCGACGGTGCCAGGTTGCAGCAGCGAGCGGCCGGCCTGCTTGTCCACCAGCGCCACGATATGCCCCTGCGCATTAAACTCAACGCACAGCAGATCGTTTTCCAGCCGCTGCGGCTGCGCCACCGCCTGCGGAAGCGCCGCAGACACGGTGGGTTCAACGATCCGATAACCAAATGCCGGTACCGCCACGCGTGCGGGCTGGCCCGCCAGCATCAGCCACTCTTCGCGATCGAAACCGCTCAGATTATGAATGACGAACGCATCGGGCCGCTCGCCTGCGCGCGCAAGGCCATCGCCGATGAATTGTTCCACCTGCGCCAGCAGCGCCTCATAGCGGGCGACAGATTCGTCGTACACGCGCTTGATGGATGAGCCCGGCAGAATATCGTGGAACTGGTACAACAGCGCTTCTTGCCAGATAGCCTCAAGCTGCGCCGTTGGGTACGCCGTTTCATCGTGCAGCCAGCGGCGGCTGGCGACAAACTCCAGCTCGCGCAGCGCATTTTCCAGCTTACGGTTAAACCACTTGTTGCGCGCCTGCGTTGTCAGCGTGCCCTGATGCTTCTCCAGATACAGCTCGCCGTGGTAATGCGGATAGCGCTCGCAGCGCTGGGCAATATGCTGGAAGAAGTCGATCGCGTAGCCCTGCTTCACCGGCGCGATACCGCTGAGGTTTTTGATTCGCCGCAGCCGCGCCAGATGCTCTTCGCCAGGGCCCCCGCCGCCGTCGCCAATACCAAACAGCATCAGCGCCTGGTCGCAAACGGCCGCTTCACGGTAGGCCGTTTCAATACGCCGAATGCTACGCGGCGCGGCTGGGCCGTTGTAGGTCTCTTCCGGCAGCATATGCGCCAGCACGCTGCTGCCGTCAATTCCGTGCCAGATAAACGTATGGTGGGGAAAGGCGTTATGCTCATTCCACGACAGCTTCTGCGTCATAAAGTAGTCAACGCCAGACTTGCGCATAATCTGCGGTAGGTTGGCATTGTAGCCAAACACATCGGGCAGCCAGAGCATCCGCGTCGTCTGGCCAAATTCACGCTGAAAGAACTGGCGCCCGTAGAGAAACTGACGCACCAGCGACTCACCGCTGGGCACGTTCGTATCCGCCTCTACCCACATGTCGCCCTGAATCTCAAAACGCCCTTCTCGCACCTGACGCTGCACGCGCGCATACAGCTGCGGGTAGCCCTCCTTCACCCACTGAAACAGCTGCGGCTGGCTGGCGCCAAAATGGTAGTCCGGATCGTCGGCTAGCTGTGCCAACGCCGTCGCGAAGGTGCGCGCGCCCTTGCGTTTGGTTTCCCGGATCGGCCATAGCCAGGCAAGATCGATATGCGCATGGCCGATCCCCACCACGCTGACCGTCGGATCGCCGCCACGCTTATTTAGCTCTACCGCCAGCGCCCGCCGGCAGGCCGCAATCGCTTCATCATCGTAGCGGGACAGACCGTTAAGCGCCTCGCTCAGGCAGGACAACACGCGCTTGAAGCGGGCGCAAGCGCGATCCAGACAGCCCAGCAGATCGGCCAACACCCAGGCATCGTAGTAAAGATCGCGCAAAGCCGCATTGCAGGTGGCAATATGCGCCTGTGCCAGCACGCCGCTGCGCAGCGATCCAAAGAGATCGTTACAGGCCAGATCCAGCCACAGATCGACCTCTCGCCGCCCCTCCAGCGGCAACACCACTTTCCCCGCCTGGCCAAGACTGGGCTCAAAGGTGGAGTCGACGTTGGTCAGCCCCCGCAGCGGCGTGCCATCGCTCGCCACCACCAGCGCTTCGCCGCCGCAGTCGAACAGCACCACCGCCTCTTCCACCTTCACACCGTCCGGCACCACGCCGCGCACGTTCACCCATGCACAGTCCCACAGCGCTCCCCAGCGTTCTCCGAGGTGAAATTCATGCGGCTCGCCCTGTTCACGCCGGGCAAAAGGCACCGGTTCTGGCGTCAAAAATCCATTTACCGTTAATTCACACACCGGCGTATAGATCGCCATTTTTATTTGTTGAATTTGATAATCAATATCACGCAGTAATTTATCATCGAAGCTGAGCATGCAATATTCCTTTATAGGCGAAGGGCGGGCGGAAAGATAAATAAAGCGCAGGTAGTAGATAAGTTATGAATATTGAAATCCGTGACTCGCGACAAAAACAGAAAAATAAGAAGGTAAATATTTAATACCTATTTATTTAATAAATAATTAATACTCAATATATTTTCATGCTCAACTCCATCCTATTTATCCCTTAAGATTCATCTTGCATAAGATCACATTATTCACCGCAGCAGGTGATAAGCATCACGATTGCTTTATAAAAAAGAATGACGATGATCACTTTAAATTTTTAATCTCTGTGACCAGTACCTCATTTTCATCGTCGATGCGCCATAACGCGGCCTGAGCATGCCGCCGACGCGCGACATTTCAGGTCTCACTTTTTATGCTTAGCTCATTCGGACTCGGTCAGGCTGCGCGCAAAGCGGGCCAGGCGTTGAGGGCTTAACAGCAGCGGCAAAAACAGAGGGCTGCCCGCGGGCGGCGACGTTAGCCAGCGTTCCAGCGTGTCGACATAGTGCAAAAGCTGGTTTTGATGCTGGCGCAGCGTATCGGCAGGCAGCGCGTTATCGCCGTAGCGGTCGCGCCAAAGCAGGTCAACGGTGGCCCCGGCTACCCGGGAGAACATCTGGCTGTAGATTTCCGCATTGCGCCAGGCGGCGTGCAAAATCTCCAGCGAATCGTCAGGGCAGGTTATGCGTGGCAGTAGCTCACGCAGCGTCTGCACCGCGTTGGCAGCAAGGAAGCAGGCGGCTTCCTTTTCAAGGCTAATCAGCTGGCGCTGCTCCTGGCCTAATGGCAGATCGTCAGCCGGAATCAGCGGCTGCCAGGCCTGAAGCCAGTTGGCGCTGCGGGTGTCCATATGTAGCACCTGCTGCGCCTGGGAAATACCGTCCGGTACCTGGCTCTGATAATGCAGGCGGCGGCCCAGCAGGTTGGGCGTTTTACACAGCCAGTCGTAGCTGGAAGGAAACAACGCCGCCAGCCGCTGCCGGTCCTGCGGCGTGCGAAAGCGCAGCTGTCGTTGCTCGACCCAGCGGTCGAACACCGACGCCGTCGCGCCGTCCGTGACCTGGTTCGCGGCCATCAGGCCAATCAAATTGATGCTGTTTGCCGAGTCCATGACCCGGCTGTCGGGCATCCACTGCCAGCTCACGCGGGAGGTAATCGCCTCCACTTCGTTGCCGGTGGCGCTGATGGCCCAGCTCAGACGACCGCTGATTTCATCGGCCAGGTAGCACGGTAGCGCCGTCCAGCCGTAGCCAGTGCCGACCAGATCGTATTCGATCCACTTTTTGTGGCCGGGCAGCCCGACGATGTGCGGATGGTTAGCAAAACCAGGATGGTAGTCAATTTCGGTGGCTTTGACGGCGGCACGAACGTCATCCGGCAGCGCGGAGAGCACCGTCGCCAGCTGCTGGCGCGGCCAGCTGTCATCAATAAAGTCGCGCAGCACCAGCTTTTTACCGTGGCTGCGCAGCTGGCTCCAGACGCTGTAAAGCCCCTGCTGCCAGCCCGCGGTCTGGAAGGCTGGCGTCGTCAGGCCAAGCACCACGCCGCTGAGATGCGGTAGCGCCGGAAGAAGCGGGGAAAATATTGCCGCATAAAAATGTGGCCAGAAATCCGGTGAGCTTTTTTCGTCGAACGTTAATTCCGGGAATTTACGCTTGATGATGTCGTCCGTCGGCGCGGCCTCACCCTGAAGCCAGAAGGAGAGATTATTTTCCGCCAGATAACGATCGACGCGTTTTAAATACTGCAACGCGTAATTTTGTTGATGAATAAGGTTCTCGACGTTCAGCTTCTGACTCAACGGCGAGGGCGTAGCCAGAATAGAAAGCAGTTCCTGTTGGTGCAGGATGATACCGGTGAAACCATGCTGTTTCGCACTTTTAACACCCTGAATAAACCAGGGCCAGTTCCAGATAAAAGTGCTATTCAGCTCCATCAGCTGATGTGGAATACGTTTCATCGCCCTCACCCTGCAAATAAATATGTGCTTATCATAATCGAGGATGTCATGAAAAAATATGCGCTGGTCGGTACCGGGGGTCGTGCGGGTCTGTATATTTCCGCCATTGGCGGACAGTGGCGTGAGAATGCGAAAATGGTCGCCTTTTGCGATACCAATCAGACGCGCATGAACTACGCCAACCAACTGTTGCAAAAAGAAGGCGCCGAGCCGGTTTCGACCTGGAAAGCGGCACAGTTTGAAGAGATGATCCGCGAAACGCGTCCGGATATCATCATCGTCACCACCATGGACCGCACCCACGATGATTACATCGTCCGCGCGCTGCATGCGGGCTGCGACGTGATCACCGAAAAGCCGATGACCATCGATGAAAAGCGCGCGCTGCGTATTCTCGACGCGATTGAAGAGACCGGGCATTCCGTCCGCGTAGCGTTCAACTACCGCTACGCGCCACACCATAGCAAAGTGCGCGAACTGCTGATGCAGGGCGTGATTGGCAACGTGACCTCGGTGCACTTCGAGTGGCTGCTCAACACCGAACACGGCGCAGACTACTTCCGCCGTTGGCACCGCGAAAAACGCAACAGCGGCGGCCTGCTGGTGCATAAATCCACCCATCATTTCGACCTGATGAACTTCTGGCTAGCGAGCTACCCTGAGCGCGTTTACGCCGAAGGCAGCCTGCAATTTTACGGCAAAGAGAACGCCGAAAAACGCGGCGTAACCCAGTTCTATCCTCGCACCCACGGCTACGCGGAGGCCAAAGATGATCCGTTTGCACTCAACATGGCGGACAACGCTCAGCTGAAGGCGCTGTACCTCGACGCCGAGCATGAAGATAACTACTTCCGCGATCAGAGCGTGTTCAGCGACGGCATCACCATCGAAGACACCATGTCGGTGCTGGTGAAGTATCAGAACCAGGTGCAGCTCACCTATTCACTGAACGCCTACCTGCCGTGGGAAGGGTTGAACGTGGTCTTCAACGGTACCGAAGGCCGTCTGGAGATGAAAATCGTCGAGAAATCCTACGTTAACGCCGGTGGTAAACGCGAGAACGAAGGCAGCCTGGAACAGTGTGATATCACCGTGTTCCCGATGTTTGCCGAACCGTGGAAAGCCGAGTTCAGCCTGGGCGAAGGCGGCCACGGCGGCGGCGATAACGCCATGCTGGCCGACCTGTTCGGCGAGCCGGGCAATGACCCATTACAGCGCGCAGCCGACCATCGCGCGGGGGCCATGTCCATCCTCACCGGTATTGCGGGCAACATCTCCATGCAGCAGCAGCGCCCGGTGAACTTTAAGGAGTTTGAGCTGGTTTCCCGTCTGGCGAAACGCTAAGCGTTTCATTCCGGCGCGGCCCGTACCGCGCCGGAGCGACCGGTCAGTATTTTGCAGTTACTCACCTGTTTAATAACATGATTTCTGGCTCTGTCCCGGAGACAATAATGAATAAACTCGTTTCAGGTGTTATCGCATCGCTGTTATTTTCCTGTACCGCTACCTGGGCCCAGCAGCCCGTTGAACTGCGTATGTCGTGGTGGGGGGGCAACAGCCGCCACCAGGCCACCCTCAAGGCGCTCGAGGCCTTCGAGAAAAAATACCCCGATATCAAAGTAAAGGCCGAATACACCGGCTGGGACGGCCATCTCTCACGCTTGACCACACAAATCGCAAGCGGCACCGAGCCGGACGTGATGCAGACCAACTGGCCGTGGCTGATTATTTTCTCCAAAAATGGCGAAGGCTATTACGATCTTAACAAACTGAAAGACCAACTCGATTTAAGCCAGTATCAGGCGAAAGATCTGCAGTCCACGACCGTGAAAGGCAAACTTAACGGCCTGCCTATCTCGGTCAACGCGCCGGTCTTTTACTACAACGACGTCTCCTGGAAAAAGGCCGGGCTGGCCTATCCGAAAACCTGGGATGAGCTGTTTGCCGCCGGAAAAGTGTTCCAGCAAAAGCTGGGCGACAACTACTACCCGTATGCCATGGTCGACCAGGACGTTATTTTGCTGTTGAACGCCTACATGATGCAGAAATACCAAAAGCCGATGTTCGATAACGACGGCAAGTTTACCTGGGATGACGCGCAGTGGGCCGAAGCGTTTAGCTTTGTGAAGCGCCTGAGCGACGATCGGGTGGTGCCTTCGCCCAAGAAGCTTTCGTCATACGGCAAAGGCAATCTGTATGAAATGAAGCCATGGATTGCCGGAGAATGGGGCGGCACGTTCACCTGGAATATCTCCATCCGCATGTACATCAATAACCTGACGCCCCCTGCCCATCTGGTGCTGGGGGATTACGTTATGCAGCCTGGCACAACCGAATCCGGCGTCTACTTTAAAACGGCGCAAATGTTCTCAGTGGCCAAATCGACCCGCCATCCAAAAGAGGCCGCCATGCTGGTCAATTTCCTGCTTAATGACCCGCAGTCTATTGCAGCGCTGGGGCTGGAGCGCGGTATTCCGCTCAGCAAAGCAGCAGAAACGTTGCTAACACAACAAGGGGTTATTGACCCGAACGATCCGGTGGTGGCGGGACTACGCCAGGCTCAGGCGCTGCCGACGACGGTTGTCGCCACGCCGTATATTGAAGATTTACAGGTTGTCGATCAGTTCATGTCCGCACGCGAGAAGCTCGATCAGGGCAATCAAACGCCTGCTCAGGTGGCCGCCGATTTCCGCCAGCAGGTGGAGCGTATCGTTCGGCGTTTGAACCGCGGAGCCTGATGGTGCCGCGCTTACCCGGCCTACCACGTCGAATGTAGGCCGGGTAAGCGTACGCGCCACCCGGCAAAATTCACCACCGAGGCCTAGAACATAATCCAGCCAACCAGCGGAGCAACCAACACCATCACCACGCCGGAAAGCATCATCACCAGGCTTGCCACAACCCCTTCCTGCGGGCCAAGCTCATAGGATCGCGCCGTACCGGCGCCGTGCGATGCCGCGCCAAATCCGGCCCCTTTGGCCATTCCTTCGCGAATCGCGAGCCGCAGAAAAAGGACGTCGCCAATCGCCATACCAAATACGCCGGTCACAACGACAAACAGTGCCACCAGCTCCGGCTGGCCACCGAGCGATTTCGCCGCCGCCAGCGCAAACGGCGTGGTGATTGAACGCACCGCCAGGCTGCGCTGAATTTCATCCGACAGCGTAAACAGCCGCGCCAGCCACACGGAACTGGTCACCGCCACCACCGTTGCCGTCACCACCCCGGCGGAAAGCGACATCCAGTGGCGTTTGATAATCGCCAGATTATCGTACACCGGCACCGCAAACGCGATGGTCGCCGGCCCCAGCAGCCACAGCAGCCAGTGCGCCTCGCCCATGTAGTTCTGGTAGGAGATATGACCAAACACCAACATCAGCACCAGCAGTACCGGCGTGAGCACCAGCGGCATCAGCGGCAGCTTACGAAAGCGGCGATACAGGCGCTTATTGGCAAAGTAAAGTACCAGGGTAATCACCAGGCATAACACGCTCAGCTGAAAGTTACTCATGGCGCATCCGCTTCAGTTCGTAGCGATAAACCTTATCGACCACCCACGCGGTCGCCCCTAGCACCATCATCGTGCTCAGCGCGATGACAAGAAAAATACGCCAGCCGTCGACCATCAGCAGCTGAGCGTAATTCACCACCGCCACAACCGCCGGCACGAAAAACAGCAGCATCTCCGCCAGTAGCCAGCGCGACCCGGCACGCACCCACTTCAGCGGCACCACGTGGCAGACAATCAGCGCCAGCAGCAGCATCATACCCACCAGGTTGGCGGGCAGCGGCAGATGCCACCAGCGCACCAGATATTCAGCAAAAACAAACAGTCCTGCGTACAGCACAACCTGTACCGGCACCTGCAGACGGTTTAACACGGAGGGCACAACGCGCCCTAAGGCCTCAGCCATGGAGGGATGTCCAGAAAAAATCACAGGCGCACAGTATAGTGAGGCAACGATGATGACAGAAATGAATTAAACTCATCGGTAGCATAGTTTAGAGGCATAATCATGGACATTAGAACGCTGCGCTACTTTGTCGAAGTCGTTCGCCAGCAGAGCTTTACCCGCGCCGCAGAGAAGCTCTTTGTCACGCAACCGACGATCAGCAAGATGCTCAAAAATCTGGAAGATGAGCTGAACTGTACTCTGCTGATTCGCGATGGGCGCAAACTGCTGATGACCGATACCGGACAAGTGGTGTTCGAGCGCGGGCTGGCGATTCTCGATGAGTTTCGCCAGTTGGAAGCCGAGCTCAGCGACATTAATCATCTTAACAAAGGCGTGCTGCGTCTCGGCATTCCGCCAATGGTAGGCATGCTGATGGCCGGGCCGATTGGTCTGTTTCGTCAGCGCTACCCCGGCGTTGAGCTAAAAATCGCCGAATTCGGCGGCTTAACCGTGCAACAGGCGGTGATGAACGGCGAACTGGACCTGGCCATGACGGCGCTGCCGGTAGAAGAAGAGAGCGCGCTGACCACACGGCTCTTGTTCAGCCACCCACTTTGCGTGCTGGTACCGCGCTCCGGCGACTGGCTGGAGCAAACCTCGGTGTCGCCGCAGCAGCTCGCCGCCCATCCTTTGCTGATCTACAACGAAGATTTCGCCCTGAGCCGCCAGCTGATGCAGCTGTTTGCCCGTCACAACGTGAAGCCGCGTATTGCGGTGCGCAGCGGTCAGTGGGATTTTCTCGCCGCGATGGTGCAGGCGGGCGTCGGCGTGGCGATTCTGCCGGAGCCGATTTGCCGCAGGCTTGATGAGAAAACCCTGCGCTGGCTGCCGCTGGAGAGCGATTTGCGTTGGCAGTTGGGAATGATTTGGCGGGAAGGTGTCTATTTGTCTCACAGCGCCCAGGCGTGGCTGAAGTGCTGTGAGGGGTTTAAGGTGCCGGAGTAGAAGTTCAGGCGCGGTGTGTTCCCTCTCCCTTTTTAAGGGAGAGGGAACACAACAGCGCACGCTTTATCCGTATTACGCGTCTTCTATCAACAGCGCTTCCAGCAGGTCGAGATCGTGCAGCAGCTTCTGTAGCGTCTCATTGCTGATCTGCCTTGTCGCACGCAGGTGGTACAGCTCCCCGCGCTCCGAGCGCAGCGCCGCGAGGCGGAAACGGCGTTCCAGCTGTTCTTCCAGCATCGACGTCTCCACATCATTACGCCCGTCGGCCCGACGGCGCAGATTACCAATGACCCTTGAACTGACTTCAGTAAGCAGCTGGTTATCAATGTTCTCGTTGGCATCCGCCGCCAGACGCTCTTCCATTTTCTGAATAGCGACAATCGCCACATCGGCCGTTGCCGCGCGCGCCAGACGCTCTTCATTACGCTGCTGGACATGATCGGTGGATTCGATATGACGCAGCAGAATCGGCAGCGCCACGACGCCGACAAACAGCGAAAACAGAATGACCCCGGCTGCGAGGAAAATCAGCTCATAGCGCGCCGGGAACACGTCGCCGCTCGGCAGCAGCAGCGGAATAGAGAGAACACCGGCAAGCGTAATCGCCCCGCGCACCCCGGCAACAGAAGAGATCAGCAGTTCGCGCGTGGTCCAGGAGCCGAACTCCAACGGTTTCTTTTTCAGGAAGCGCTGGCTGAGCTTACGCATCGTCCATAGCCAGCCAAAACGCACCAACATCAGCGCCGCGTAGATCAGGATAATGTCGGTAAACAGCATCCACGTTTCCACGTTCGGGTCGGCTTCCGCAGCCACCAGCGAGCTGTGCAGGATGTCCGGCAGCTGCAGACCCAACAGCAGGAATACCATGCCGTTGAACACAAACTCGAGCATCGACCACGTACTGTTGGCGCGCAGGCGCATGGCCAGGGGTGCGGTACGCATTACGCCGGAGCGGGTGATGGTCATCCCGGCGGCGACCGCCGCCAGAATGCCGGAGACGCCGATATGTTCAGCAATCAGGTAAGAAGCAAACGGTAGCAGGAACAGCAGGACAATCTGCGTGGCAGGCTCATCGCCGCCCCAGCGGCTGAGAAAGCGCATTGAGCGGCCGTACAGCCAGCTCACCACGAAGCCCGCCAGGATACCGCCGATCGCCACCTTGAGGAACTCTACCGTGGCCCCGCCAACGGTAAAGACCATGGTGCCCATCGCGACCGCCACGGCAAACTTCAGCGACACCAGGCCAGAAGCGTCGTTCATCAACGCCTCGCCCTGTAGTATGCCCATAATTTTTTTCGGAATACGCCCTTCGCCCACGATGCCGGAAAGCGCCACCGCATCGGTTGGCGACAGCACCGCCGCCAGCGCAAACGCCGGAATCAGCGGAATGCCAGGGACAATCCAGTAGATCAGGAAGCCAATCCCGACCACCGTCACCAGCACTAACGCCAGCGCCAGGCCGAGGATCTCCCTGCCGTGTTCGATAAACTCGCGGGTCGGTGTCTTCCAGCCGTCGGCAAACAGCAACGGCGGGATAAACAGCACCAGAAACAGCTCAGGATCGAATTCAACGTGCAAACCAAAGGTCGGCCAGGCCAGTAGCGCACCGATGAGGATTTGCATTAAAGGAAGTGGGACCTGGAAGGGCAGTACGCGCGTAACCACCCCGGAGAGCGAAACCACGAGGGTCATGATAAGTATGGTAAAGAATATTTCCATGCGTTCCCTGTTTACAGCGTTGTCTTATTATTCAAAGCATGAAGCGTCGTGCTTCTAATCATACGCGTATCAGAGTAACGCAAAAGGAAACGAGAAGTGGCCGAAAAGAGAAAAAAAGTCCAGACCCGTAGTTCGACGGGGGTGAACAAAAAAAAACCCGCCAGCCGGCGGGTTCTTGAGAGACCAGAATAGACTTAGATAGCCCAGCCGCCTGCGTAGAAAACCACCAGCGCGACGGCGATAAGCACGGTACCGATATTCAGTTTACGCCATTCGCCGGATACCACGCGGCCTACGACCAGCGTCGCGAAGCCGATCATAATGCCGGTAACGATGTTACAGGTCAGCACAATCATCACCGCGGTGATCAGACCGGACATGGCGTCAACGAAGTCGTTGAAGTCGATGCGCGCCACGTTGCTCAGCATCAGCAGGCCAACGTACATCAGCGCCGGTGCCGTAGCATAGCCCGGAACAAGGTAGGACAGCGGGGACAGGAACAGAATCAGCAGGAACAGAACGCCGACGGTAATGGCCGTCAGGCCCGTTTTACCGCCTGCCGCGGTACCCGCAGCAGATTCGATATACACCGCCGCCGGTGCGGCACCCACGACCGCCGAGAACACGCTGCTCAGGGAGTCGGTAGTCAGCGCTTTACCGCCGTTGATGATCTGACCGTCTTTATCCAGCAGGTTTGCCTGCCCGGCTACCGCGCGGATGGTGCCGGTAGCGTCGAATACCGCCGTCATCACCAGCGCCAGCACGCTTGGCAGAACGACCGGGTTCAGCGCGCCCATGATATCCAGGCTGCCGATCAGCGAGTTGCCGTTGTCATCGCTCAGCGACGGCATAGCGAAGACGCCAGAGAAGTGCACGTTCGGATCGAAAATCAGGCCGACGATAGACACCCCGATAATGGTCAGCAGAATGCCGCCCGGGACCTTGAGTTTTTCCAGCCCGATGATCATCGCCAGACCCACCAGCGTCATCACCACCGGGAAGCTGTTGAACTGGCCCAGCGCCACCGGCAGGCCGTCCAGTGGGTTTTTCACCACCATGCCCACGCCGTTAGCGGCGATCAGCAGCAGGAACAGGCCGATACCGATGCCCGTGCCGTGCGCAATGCCCTGCGGCAGATTGCGCAAAATCCAGCTACGAATACCGGAAGCTGAGATAATGGTAAACAGCACGCCCATCAGGAACACGGCGCCCAGGGCTACCGGCACGCTGATGTGCTGGCCCAGCACCAGGCTGAAGGCGGTGAAGGCGGTCAGTGAAATGGCGCAGCCAATGGCTAAAGGCAGGTTCGCCCACAGCCCCATCACGATAGAGCCGACACCGGCTACCAGGCAGGTCGCCACAAAGACGGCCGCGGGCGGAAAGCCCGCTTTGCCCAGCATACCCGGCACGACGATCACCGAGTAAACCATCGCCAGGAAGGTCGTCAGACCGGCGACAATCTCCTGACGAACGGAGCTACCACGAGCAGAAATTTTAAACCAGGCGTCTAATGAACCGCCGGTACGCGCTGAAGGCGTAGACATAGAAAACATCCCCTGAGAGTTTTTATCATTCGTGCGTCTGCGTGGTGGAACATCCACTGCCAGCTAAGCGTCATCTCCATGTGCTACATTGCGGCAAAGGGGAGCCACAAAAAAAGCAAACGATTAACTCCGCGCAGACAAAACGAGAATCGGAATACCTCATCTTCGCGGGTGCGATATGAGGTGAGCCTGGTCATTTTCGGCACAAGATGCGGCCGGAAATTCAAGGCAAACGATTATCTGGCTTTTATGCCCTCTTTTTCAACAGAAGTTTGCCCTGGTTTATGAAAATTAACGATTGCCGATGAAGAATTGGCCAACCCATGCGCAAACGTTATCGTTTATGCGCAATCCGGCAACAATTCTGTGGCAAAGATGTCGCTAATCGATAAGCGTTATTCGTCTTCCAGCAAACGTGCGCCGGTACCTTCCTGACCGAGTTTATCGCCCGGGTTACGCAGTGGACAATCGCGCAACGACATACAGCCGCAGCCAATGCAGCCATCGAGCTGGTCGCGCAGGGCCTCCATGGCATGAATACGCTTATCCAGCTCTTCCCGCCATTGGGTGGTGAGGTGCTTCCAGTCACGCGGCCCTAACGTGTGGTTTTCCGGCAGCACGCTAAAGGAATCGCCGATGGTCGCCAGCGGAATACCGAGGCGTTGCGCGATTTTAATGATCGCCACATAGCGCAGCACATCGCGCTTATAACGGCGCTGGTTGCCGCTGTTGCGCGTGCTATGAATCAGCCCTTTACTCTCATAAAAATGCAGTGCAGAGACCGCAACCCCAGTTCGTTTCGCTACCTCACCGGGCGTTAGCAGAGATTTTATGCGGGTCGATTTTTTTTCCATAATACGCTTTACCTCAAGTTAACCTGAGGAATTATACTCGCCGACAGACAAAAAATCGACGCGAAAATAGACAACGGGGAGAGCCTTATGTCACATCGGGATATTATTCATACGCTCATTGAATGGATAGATGAACATATCGATCAACCGCTTAATATCGACATCGTGGCCAGAAAATCCGGCTATTCGAAGTGGTATCTGCAACGGATGTTCCGCACCGTGATGCACCAGACGCTAGGGGAGTATATTCGCCAGCGACGCCTGCTGCTGGCGGCAGAAGCGCTGCGCACCACCCAGCGCCCCATCTTCGATATTGCCATGGATCTGGGCTATGTCTCACAGCAGACGTTCTCTCGGGTATTCCGCCGTGAGTTCGACCGCACGCCGACGGATTATCGCCACCATATCTCCGCATAGTATTGCTCTGCCGCGGCTCACGGGGCCGCGGCGTTGACAAAAATCCTGCGTTTACCTCTGGTGAATAAAACAACAAACGTGATATAGTTCACACATTGAGATGAAACAAAAACACTGTTTCATTCGATTTGTGAATGCCTTTAGATAGCCTGAGCGCCTCGCGCCTCAATCAATAAGTGCTGTCAGGGCAGCTTGTTGTTTATCTCTGAGGATAAGGTCTCATGGTTTCGATTACCGCAGGCGTTGCGTTGTTACGCTGGCCGTTGACCAGCGCGGTACTGATGTTTCTCGCCAGTACGCTGAAAATTCAATTTCGTAAATCTGACTATGCCGGGCTCGCCGTCATCAGCGGTCTGCTAGGGGTAGCCGCCGCTTGCTGGTTTGCTACCGGATTACTGGGCATCACCCTCGTGGATATCGCCACTATCTTCAACAATATTAAAGATGTGATGGTGGAAGTGATGAGCCAGGCACCGCCGGAATGGCCGGTCGCCCTCTACTGATAATGAAGCCCCGATGCGTCGGGGCTTTTTATTGCCCGAACCAATGAAAAAGCCCTATCCCGGAAAGGGCTTTTGACGCCGCTCAGCTAAAATAGAAAGATCCCCCTGCGGAGCGTCGCCTCATGAACGCCATGCCTTTTTATCGCCTGATTACGGCCAGCTTCAGCGCGCTGCTGCTTATCTGCGCCGTCGCACAGGCGGAAGAAAAAACCGATGCGCTGGAAATTAACATCGACAGCGTTATGCAACCCTGGCGCGGCGACCTGCCGGGCATGCTCGACAGGCGCGTTATTCGGGTCCTCACCACCTACAGTAAGACCTTCTTTTTTATTGATAAAGGTCAGCAGCGCGGCGCCACACACGATATTTTCGCCGAATTTGAAAAAGCGCTGAACGCCCGGCTCGCCAAAGAGAAAAAGCTGCAACAGCGCCATCTCAAGGTGCGTATCATTTTTGTGCCGGTCACTCGTGATAATCTTCTTTCCGCGCTTAACGCCGGCAAGGGCGATATTGCCGCCGCGAACCTGACGATAACCCCCTCGCGCCAGCAGGCGGTCGCCTTCACCGACCCTATCTACAACAATATCCAGGAACTGTTAATCTCCGGCCCAGCCTCCCCCACGGTAAAGAATATTGACGATCTCTCCGGCAAGACGGTCTTTGTCCGCCGATCGTCGAGCTACTATGAGAGCCTGGTCGCGCTTAACGCGCGCTTTGCTTCAGCCTCCCGGCCGCCGGTCATTATCCAGCCCGCGCCCGAAGCGCTGGAAGATGAAGATCTGCTGGAAATGCTGAGTGCCGGGCTGATCCCGCTTATCATCGTCGATCGTCACAAGGCGCTGTTCTGGAAACAGGTTTTCCCTAAAATTCAGGTTCATGAAGATATCGTCCTGCGCGAAAACGGCAGTATTGCCTGGGCTGTGCGCCAGGATGAGCCGCAGCTGTTGGCGGCGCTCAACGGCTTTATCAAAGATAACCGCCAGGGCAGTACGCTGGGAAATACCCTGTTGCTGCGCTATCTGAAGAACGCGAAATACGTTAAAAACGCCGCCGCGGAAAAAGAACGACGCAAATTTTTGACGATGGTGGAGATTTTCCGCAAGTACGGCGACCGCTATGACGTTGATTGGCTGCTAATGGCCGCGCAGGGTTACCAGGAGTCACGACTTAATCAGTCGGTGCGCAGTCATGTCGGCGCGATTGGCGTGATGCAGGTGATGCCTGGCACCGGTAAAGCGTTGAAGGTGGGCGACATTAAACAGCTGGACCCGAACATTCATGCCGGGGTGAAGTATATGCGCTGGATGATTGACCACTACTACGGCGACGAGCCGATGACGCAGCTGGATAAGGCATTGTTTTCTTTTGCCGCGTACAACGCCGGGCCCGCACGCATTGCGCGTTTGCGCCAGGAGACAGCAAAACGCGGTTTTGACCCCAACGTCTGGTTTGGCAACGTGGAAAATCTGGCTGCCGAGAAAATTGGCGCCGAGACGGTGACCTACGTGAGCAATATCTACAAGTACTTCATCGCCTACCGGCTGATTCTGGATGAGATGAACCGGAAGCGGGCGGCGATGGGGAAACCGCCGATTTTGCCCGCGACCGATAAAAACAACGGCTAGCCCCGGTTACAGAATCTGCTTGACCCGCACCCCCTGCAAGCGTCGCAGGGTTATGGTGCTGGCGCCCTGGTAAGCATCCTGAATATGCGCCGAGATCAGCGCTATCGCGCGCGCTTCATCGCGCTGTTCAATGGCTTCCAGCAGCTCAGCATGCTCTCTGTAGGTCTGGGTAATACGGGATTCATATTCAAAATCGAGCCGCCGCATAATGCGAATGCGGTTGGTGATATTGGTCAGAATAGCCGTTAACTCCCGGTTGCCCGCAGCCTCGGTTAGCGCCAGATGGAACTGCTCGTCCAGCGAGGCAATATCATCGCACGCCAGCATCTCCTGCGGCGCAACCCGCCAGATAGCGTTCAGCCCGGCGAGTACCTGCCGATTCACTTTTACTGACGTAGAACTGCATAGACTGCGCACCGAATTCACTTCAATCAGCGCGCGCGTCTCGTACAGATCTTCATAGACATCGAAATCGATGGGGAAGACTTCCCACCCGTTACGTAAACAGCGCCTGACCAGCCCCTCGTTTTGCAGCCGCAGCAGCGCTTCGCGAACCGGCGTGCGGGAACACCCCAGGCGGCGGGCAATGTCCACCTCCGTAAAACGATCGCCGGGCAGCAGGACGAACTGATAAATCTCCTGTCGCAGCTGCAGAAATACGCGATCTGAATGCGCAAGAAGCGGCGTGGGTTCCGATGTCGTGAACGTCATAAAGTGCTCCGCGATTAACTGTGCTGGCGAATAAAGCGTGCACGCCAGGGTTTCAGCACCCACAGTGCCAGCCCTGCGGTGACGAAATCAAGGGTAATTGCACAGCCGAAGACCACATGCCACCCTTGAGTGTGCTGGTACAACAGCGCAGCCAGCGGCCCGCCAAAGATGGAGCCTATCCCCTGCGAAATATACAACCAGCCGTAGTTCGAGGCGGCATTCTCACTGCCGAATGTGTCGGTCAGCGTCGAGGGGAACAGCGAGAAAATTTCGCCCCATCCGAAGAACACCACCCCGGAAAGCAGCACAAACAGCAGCGGGTCCTCGCGACAGGCGAGCCATAGCGTCATCGCAACCCCTTCAAGGGCAAAGGCGATGAACATGGTTTTTTCACGACCGTAGCGGTCAGAAATAAAGCCGAACAGCGGCCGTGTCAGCCCGTTAGTAAAGCGGTCGATGGTCAACGCCAGCGGCAGCGCGGCCATACCGAATACCACGGCTTTGCTGATGCCGAAATCCTCGGCAAAGATGGCCATCTGCGAGGTGACCATGAGCCCGGAGGTGGACATCATCGCCATCATGGCGAACATCAGCCAGAACAGCGGCTGGCGCAGCATTTCACGAGAGGAAAACTGACGCGTTCCCTGCACGATTTTCCGGCTGGCGGGCTGCGCGGTCGAATTGGGCGGCAGGCTCAGCCCCTGACTGGCCAGCAACCCCACGGCGGCGAAGACGATGCCGAACACGGTCATGGTCTGCTCCAGACCGTAGTGACCCAGAGAAATCGAGATCGGGAAGGTGGTTAATATCGCCCCCATGCCGTAACCCGCAGCCACCGCCCCCGCAGCAAAACCACGGTTTTGCGGAAACCACTTCACCATCAGCCCCACCACGCCGATATACACAATCCCGGTGCCCAATCCACCGATGCAGCCGTACACCAGGTACAGCGCCATCAGGCCGTTAATATGAGCGGAGAGCACCCAGCTCATTCCCGCCATCACCGTGCCAATGGAAATCAACAGCCGGGGGCCAAATCGTTCAACCAGCCGCCCCTGAAAGGGGGAAAAAAGGTCTGTAGAATAATTAACAGCGAAAAGGTCACCTGCAGCTCCGGCAGGCCTACGCCCAGCTTTTCCGTCAGCGGTTTGGTCAGCAGCGTCCACACATACTGCGGACTGGAGATAGAGGCCATACAGATAAGACCCAGCACCAGCTGCGCCCATTTGCCCAATTTTGGTGCCACCAAAGGTTCTCTGAGAACGGTCATTTTACGCTCCAATAGACGAAAAAATGTCGCCAGAAAGCGGGCACGCTTTGCGCGCCGCGTCATTCCAGGAATGTTTCATTTGGAAAAATGCTGGGTTACCAGCGGGCGACGCCACCGTCGCTGCGCGGGTCGCTTCCGCCTTCCAGCATGCCGTTGCGGTGCCGGAGGATTGCCCCGGCATGCCCCATGAGGTCGTCATAAGGGGGGTATATCTCGACGTCATGGCCGTACTGTTTGAGGGTCTCGGTAGTCTCCGCTCTAAGGCGGCTTTCAATCTTAAGCGTGTCGTTGCTCTCACCCCAGGTGCGCCCTAATAACCAGCGCGGCGCGGCGACCGCCGCCTGAGGCGTCATGTTCTGATGGAGGATGCGGTCAAAGATGGCTGCCAGCGTCTGCGGCTGGCCGTCGCCGCCCATGCTGCCGTAGACCAGCGCGTCGCCATTGCTCAGCCTCGCCAACCCTGGGTTAAGGGTATGGAACGGCAGACGACCCGGCTGTAGGGGGTTAGTGGCATTGGGATCCAGCGAAAAACTACTTCCGCGGTTCTGCCAGATGATGCCGCTATCGGCAAGAACCACCGCGCTGCCAAATTCGTGATAGATACTCTGAATAAAGCTGACCGCCGTGCCGGAAGCATCAATAACGCCCATCCAGATGGTATCCGCCGGCCCGCGACCTTTACCCCAGGCCTGCGCCCGGTCGGGAACAATCTGCGCGCTGAGCTGAGCGATGCTGTCTGCCGTCAGCAGCGATTGTGGATCCAGTGTCATGTGGGCCGGATCAGTGATATGGCTATCGCGCAGGCTGAAAGCCAGCTTGGTGGCTTCGACACAGTGGTGGACAAAATCGGCTTCGTCGGCAATAGCCCCCTTGTTACGCTGCTGCTCAATCATGCCCGTAATCAGCAGCGAAACCAGGCCCTGCGACGGCGGTGGAAGGTTATAAACCGTCCCTCTCTCCGTTTCCAGCGCCAGCGGCTTCACCCGTGCGGCACGATAAGCGTCAAGGTCGCTAAAGCGCAGCAGGCTTCCGGCTGCCTCCAGTTCGCTGGCGATCAGGCGGGCGGTCTCACCGTGGTAAAAATCACCCAGCCCATGGGTTGCCAGCCGTTCCAGCGTGTTGGCGAGTGCAGGCTGAAGCAGCAATTCATCTGGGCCGAGCGCCTGCCCTTCAGGCGCAAACAGACCGCAAAATCCTGGATACTGGCCCAGCTGTGGCAACCGTACGGCAATCTGTTGATGCAGCCCTGCGGTAACCGGCACGCCATGACGCGCATAGTGTATGGCGTCCTTTAACAAGCGCGTTAACGGCAGCGGCGCATTTGCCTCATATTCTCTCGCCCACTCCAGCGCACGTTCCCAACCGCCAATCGTGCCCGCAACGGTATTGGCCGCCAACGGTCCGCGCACCGGCACCTGTGCATAACCCGCCTGGCGATAAAAATCGATATTCGCTTTTTCCGCCGCGAAGCCACAGGCCTGAATCGCCACAGGTTCTTCGCCGGGCCGGGAGATTAACCAGAATCCATCACCGCCGATGCCGTTCATATGCGGGTAAACCACAGCAATAGTCGCCGCCGCAGCCACCATTGCTTCAACCGCATTACCGCCATCGCGTAAAACGGCCACCGCGCTTTCCGCAGCCAGCGAGTGCGGCGCAACGGCCATGCCCTGCATACATTTTGCTGATTGGATCTGAGTCATCATCTGCTCCTTGCCTACATGTGTGTATACACTGATGTAGGCACAAAACGTGCCAGATATAAATTTATATTAATTTTCATTTAGTTAATCTAATTAAGCCGAAAATAATGAGCGCAATACAGAGCAATTGACGCACCGAAGCGGTGCTGATGTGGGCAGATGGTGCGCAATAAAAAAGCAAAAACCCTGCCGGAGCAGGGTTTTGAACGTCTTAATAAGGGCCGTTGAGCGGCGGCTTATCAGAACGGTTCTAATTACCTGATAGTGGAAAACAAAACAAAAAATATAATAATTTCATATTGTTATATGATAATTTATTAACTATGTGAAGTTTATAGTAAAAAATAGCCTTTATTACGACTAAAAACTTTACTTTCCTCTCTTGGTTGTTGCTCACCGCAATCATTCCAATTTTCTGGAATTAGTCTAAAAGAGAATCAGAGCAACTCTTTGCCTATTGGCAGCCTGAAGTCAACTCTGTTGTGAAGATTAACCTCAGAAATGCCCTCAATAAGATTTTCAAGGGAATATTTAACCAGTTCCGCTGGGCCAATAATGATACAGCCATTTTTGGCTTCAATATCAATAGCATCGCCGATACTGAAGCCAACTTTTTCCATAATTGCTTCTGGTATTTTGAATACTGGGCTATCTCCGCATTTCTCAATAATTATCTGGATCATTAGAGCTCCCCCGCTAGTACCATCATACATCATGTCTATAACTATGATTATATATCAACAACTTACATTATTTCAAACCATTTAGTAAGTATCATTGCACTAATCAGTATTAGTAAAAATAATTCAACTATCTTTTATTAATAGATAATTGATACATCCCGCTACAGCACATCGTCCGCATCAAATAGTATCTAATTGATTAGAAATGATTTTAATTTAAAACAGATGAAAAAAGTCAGATGTGCTGTAGTGGGAAAATGATTTTTAATGGAGTGGCTTGCAGTGCAAAAACCTCCTGTTCGATCACCATTTAACAAATGAAAATTTACACAAACTTACAGAAAGGCTCAAAAATTTGTATACATAGCGCAGTTGAGGTTAGGATAAGCAAAGCTTCCCGCCTCCGGGTTGCTACTTACCAAAAATACCAAAGCGGGGTGCTACCCCCGCTTTTTTTGTAACTGACACTTATTCAGTAACCGTGACTTTCTGGCCCAGTGACGCGCAGTATGCTGAGTTAGCAATAGAGCTTATGCTATCCCAAAAAAAGCCATAGAACCCGACAATACTGATAAGGATTGAGCCCCCCTGAAAACAGGGCCAGTGCCAACTTCTAATTCATCATGCTCACGGTTTTGCCATGTGCAGGGGGAACATCAGAGTCTGTCAAAGATTGATCCTTTGCGCGGAACAAAGATTTTCTCATACATCCGGGTCGCGTACTCGTCCGTCATACCTGAAACATAGTCGCTAATGACCCGCATTTTTTTATCGTCAGCTTTTTCAGCTTCTCTATACTTCTTGCACGTCTCTGCCGGGAGAAAACGTGTGGGGTCGCTTGCCAGCACATTGAACAGCTCTACAATCAACTTCTGGCCTTTGAACTCCAGTAGCTGAACGTTTTCGTGCCGGATAACCTTGTCCTCAACCAGACTGAAAATGGCCTCACGTAAGGCTTCGACTTCAGCAGGTAGTGCCACTTTATAGCGAAGCATTCCGCACTTGAAATCAGGATGCTGCACCTGAAGCGTGACACTTGTGATCATCAGATGAACCAGCGTTCCGATACATTCCTTGCGAAGGTAGCTTCTGCCGAACAGCTTATCGGCTACGTCTTCAGCGGTCAGGTCAAACGAGCTACGTTGACATGCTTCAAACAGATGCGACTTGTCACTGAAGTAGTCCATCCACATGCTTTTGTCGATCATTCTCAGTGAGATCGCGTCCTCAAGATCATGGAGTGAGTAGGATATCTCATCCGCTAAGTCCATAATCGTTGTGTCCAGCGCTTTATATTTCGTTTTCCTGTGCTCAACCGGCTCGGTGGTCTTTCTTCCGGATCTGAATAACAGCGCATCATCATGATCAAAAGGTTGGAGTGCGAAGCTGACAGTATCCGCTTCGGAGTCCAGATAGCATTTCGGGGGCTTAAAGCCGGAGGATTTAAACAGCCATTCACGGCTTCCTGACTCTAGCTGGCCGTAAGCGCTCTCGTTGACTACCTCAGAGTAGCTTGCCGGGTATTTCAGCACGCCTAGAATAAGCCTGCGCGTCGGATCCAGCCCGTTGGACTCGGTGTACTTATCCAATTGGGTGAGTATACGCAGCGTCTGTCCGTTACCCTCAAAGCCTCCATAGGCTCTCATGCAGTAGTTAAGCGCAACTTCACCACCATGACCGAAGGGGGGATGGCCGATATCGTGGGCAAGGCAGATAGCCTGCATAAGGCTTGGGTGAGGCAGGAATTCCGCCTCAGCCGCTACCCCAACGGGATAGCGTATATTCAGCTGAGACAGGATGCCGCTGCCAATCTGCGCTACCTCCATAGAGTGAGTCAGCCGTGTGCGGTAGAAGTCGCTCTCGCCCAGCCCCAGCACCTGTGTCTTCGACTGTAATCGCCTGAACGCGGAAGAGTGGATTAGTCGGGAAAGATCACGTTCGTATTCCGACCTTATTTCATCTGGCCTACGGGTATTGTTCCCCTGACGTTCAGACCAGAGCTGTTCTTTGCTGCGTGTCATACAGGCTCCTGTGGGCAGAATATAGCAATCAGCCTGCTTAAGCGCAGACGTGAGAAATGTAAACCCGGGGCTGAGATTCGTCCCTGTTATTCGGAATGAATCCTCTGTGCCAGCAAACTACCCAGGTTTTATCATCGTTAAAGAGTTCCGGGCGAGTGCTCGTCCGTGCTGCACCCTGGAAGTGAAAATGCATCCGTCGCATCCATCATTGAGCAGAATAAATTATCTATCGCATCTATTCCTGTAACGAGACAATATATTTTTTAAATCATCACGTTGCTATGCGTTAGTGCGAACAGCTATGCAATAGAGTTTACAAAAAACGAACTATCAAGTTATTGATTATGTACCTTGTAGTAAAGGAGCGCGTACACCAATACCGATTGTAATTGACATCATCGTCAGAAATGACGATGATTAGCGCATGAGATATCCCGGTGGTAAAGGCAAGTGCTATCAGAGACTCATCAACCTGATGCCAGTGCACGAGACATATATTGAAACCCACCTTGGTGGAGGAGCTGTGATGCGCAACAAACGGCCAGCAGCCCGTAATATTGGAATCGATATTGACCAACAGGTTATTGATGTATGGCGCGGCGGGGATATTCCCTGCGAACTCATTCAGGATGACGCTATAGCGTATCTCAGTACGTTTCCGTATCAGGGTAGTGAACTGGTTTACGCCGACCCACCCTATGTTCATAGCACGCGTAAACGTAGCAAAATCTATCGTCATGAATATTCAGATGACGATCATCGCCGGTTGCTGCAAGTGCTTGCCAGGTTGCCCTGCATGGTCATGATATCCGGTTACGGAAATCCTATCTATGACGAAATGCTGAGCGGATGGCGCTGCGAGCGATTTAACGCCAAGACTCATACGAGCGTGCGTGAAGAATGCGTATGGATGAACTTTGATGTTCCTGACAGGTTGCATGACGCGCGATACATGGGCAGCAGTTATCGGGAAAGACAGACTCTGGCCCGCAGACGCACTCGGCTTTATGATCGCATAGAACGAATGGAACCCGCAGAGCGCAACGAACTGATCAACTGGCTGAACGCAACTTATGGTCTGGAGACTGTATGACGCAGCGCGGAGCGGTCTTCATTGGACCGACAATTATCAATCTTGACTTTCCAGCTCCGGAACAGGATATCCTGCCGGGAGTTCGGTGGGGAAGAATTGAGGCGTTCCCATCGCCAGCGTACTGGGCCTATCAAATACTCGCCCGTCGTCTGGAAGTCAATGCCGTCAATTACAAGCTTGGGCGAACGCTCAAAGAGGAAGTGGGTGCCTGCCTGCTGGGTGGACACGGCATACCAGCTGCGATAGGCCTTGCCGCATTCAATAAGCTGAAGGATTGCGGTGCGTTTGATGCTCAGCCACCATCTGAAGCCACTCTTTACGAATGGCTATCAGAGCCCATTAAAACTGGTAACAAATCAGTGCGTTACCGCTTTGCTCGGCAAAAATCGCGCTATCTCTCGGTTGCACTAAACAGGCTGGATGTAGAGATGCCGCCGACGGATTCGGGCCGTGCTCTCAGAGACTGGCTGACCTCCATTCCCGGTATTGGTCATAAAACGGCATCATGGATAGCACGTAACTGGCTCTGTGCGGATGATGTCGCTATTCTGGACATTCACATCCTTAGGGCGGGATTACTTGCAGGTTTTTTCCCGGGAGACCTTACTGTTGAACGTGACTACCTGAAGCTGGAACAAATATTTCTGGAGTTCAGTGAAGCTATGGGCGTAAAAGCATCCGAGCTGGATGCGCTTATCTGGTATGAAATGCAGGCCTCTTCCAGTACGGTGTTCAGTCTCATCGAAAACATGCGCGACCAGCCTCTTGCGAAATTGCGCCCTCGTTCATCGCGAGCCAAAAACCGCCAGTCCGGTACCAGCCAGACGACCTTCCAGTTTTAATCCGGAGCACCAGTCATGGCCTGTAATGCCCAGCGGGCAAAAATTGCATTCTAGCGCTTCGGCAACAAGCGCCATCTGCCCAACAAGAACACCAGAATCGCGCCAAACAAGGCTATCAGCATCTGAATATTTTGCTGACGTTTTTCCCGGCTCAGCGATAAGTCTGACAATAATTCCGCTCTGGATATCAATTACCGGCAAAAGCTCATCGCGTATTTCGAATCGGGTCTGCTCAGGGATCCGAAGCGGTGCCAGCGCGTGCATGTCAGGCAGATACAGCTGCCACCCATCCCGTTCAGGGAGGGAAAGAATAATGTGAATAGGATGTATGGCCCCAGCGGAGGGGACGGGGCGTTGAGTTAGTGGAAAGCCATAGCTTGAATGTCCCACAGCCATCACTCTGCCGGTTAGCCATAGCCAGTGAGATAGCTGGGCCTGACTGACGTGGCTGAAGTTTCGCTGTGTTCTACGGGTTTCGATCACATCATTCAATCCGGGAAGCACTGCATTCTCCGAAGGAGGCGGCAGAAAAAACGGATCTCCGGCGGGCCAGTTAACGGGTTGATAACTGAGTGGCTGTTCGCGAGGAACAGGACTAGCGGGAACGGTCCAAGTCATATCCGACATCATCCAGAACCTGAAAATACTTATTGCACCCCCGGCAGTTGCCGCATGGGATGTTTGCCTTATGGCAGCTATGGGCCCAAGCGAGGCCACCTGGCGTAACATCTGAAATTCTGATCAACTCAGAGGTTGATAACGTAATTGCCGGAGCTTCGACAACCATGCCTCCTTCCTGAAACGACATAAGCTCACTGATTCTGCTGATAAAGCCTATGGTACCATCTAGATGCGTTTCATCTGACTTCACTGTGCCGATCCACAGGTGCGTGACGCCAAGCGTTATTGCCTTCATGGCCGCCAGCGAGATGAGCATCTGGTTACGATACGGCCACCAATCGCTCGATGGTGCATTCGGATCCATAGCGGTACCAGCCATATCCCCTGATCCCAGCGAACGGCAGTCAATGCGTATAATGTGATGCTCAATTCCAAGGGCCTCACAGGTGGCAGTGGCAGCTTTAATTTCGGCATTGGCGGCTTGCTGACCGTAGTCGAGTGTCAGTGCTATATCCGGGCGCTTCCACCAGGCAATAGCAATGGAGTCCATTCCGCCAGAAAGTAAAAGTGCGGTTTTCATTTTTGAGCGGCCACCCAGAGCGTTTTATAAATTGCTGTGACGTAATCTTTGCTCAAGATACATCCTGATCCTTCCATCATTTTCTGATCCTCTTCCGATTCGTTCTCGGCATAGAACACCACCGGGGTGCCTAGCGCCCGTGCGTAACCGACTTCATAGATGGTGCCGGAGTCGAGTGCATCACCTATTGCAAAAACGATGTCGGCCTGCCGTATCGCATCAAGATCCTTTTCGACTACTTCTTCTGCGGGTCCGTGTCCAACCATGTGGTAGGGGGAAAAAACGTCCAGCCCAAGATCGCTCAGGTTCCGTCGCGCTTGCTCAACAAGCCAGAGCTGTGCCAAGGTAAAGAAGGGGCCAGCCAGATAGACTTTTCTGTTGCCACCCTCAATGAACGCCTGAGAAAGCTTGATGGGGCTGGGACTGAAAGCAGCCAGCCCTTCTGCTGAAGGAAAAAGTCCGCTTTCGCAGTAGCATGCGGTGGCAAGTGAGGCATAATTCGCAGCATCGTGGGCTGTTTTTTTGTTCAGCATCCACTCACGGGAAAAATAGGCTACGAATGCGTCACCAGATCCAATTTTGTTGACCCGACTTGTCTCATAGGCAGGGATATAGGATATTTTCCCTTTATCGCAGATGAGTGCACCGGCTGGGCCCTGCTTGATAATGATGACTTCGGCATGACCACTTTCGTAGAGAAACTCTGCATGCTCTCTGTCGGATAATTCACTCTGGCCACTAAGGGTCTTCGCCTCATAGCGATTAAGGATCAATGCGAGGTGCTTTGCTCTGGATCCGTTTGCTGTGAATGGCTCCGGATTGGTCACATTCTGGGGATCATATACTGCGTATTCCGCGTCGATTACAGCGGATCCCTCCAGCATTCCATAGCGTAGAATACAGGGCGCTTTCACTGTAATGGCCGGGTAAGGGGTGTCCGGGTAATTGAAAATTCGAGGTTCCGCCAGCCCATGCTCATAATGGAATATGACGGATTCACGTACTTCATTCGTATGAAGCGTGAAGTTTTCAAAACAGGCGCGTTCTCGAAGAACCGAATTGACTACTTCATCAGCGTAGGTGTACAAATCAACGTTTACACCGAGCGTTGCCAGTGCTGATGCCGCCCTTCCCGCTGAACCGTAAACCTGGTGATTTCCTGGATAAAGGATAATTTCATGATAGGCACCGCCTGCAATAGTGATGATCTCCGTACTGACCGTTTTGCTGTTGCTCATATCGCGTACACACTGACCCTGACCTGACCACCGTTAATGGCGGTCACTTTAGCAACATAGGTAGTACCATTACTCATACAGTCACGGAGGCGCTGGATGTAGGGAGAAGCGATACCCCCAGCCTGCATACCGTTGTGCATAGCAACCGTTAGCAGAGTCCCATTTGAATTGATTTGCATAATCCCCATAATCACGCCGATTGACAGCTGCGCTACGACATGCGGATCAGGCGAACTTAACTGAGTATCAATCGTAAGTTTTTCACAGGTCACTTCAAAATCATCCTGACCGAACTGGCCGCCAAAGCTACCCCCACCAGAGCCTGACATAGACACCTCATGTTACAATTATTAATATATTTGATATTTGTATATCAATAAATTTTGTCGGTGTATAGAAAAATTGTTTGCTTTATGTGCAGGTATCAGGTGCTATTTTTTTAACTAACATTAGTCATGATTTGTCTTGATAGTCATCTCGGTAGCGTCAGCCTAAATAGCTGCGCCTAATACCGCTACACTTTTGCCTGACCATGTTTTCCTCCGGGGAATGGGCTGGCGGTTTCCATAAAATGGCGGACCTTTTTCAGTAACTGCCACATTGAGCGGCACTGATGATTACGGGTTATCGTGTCATGAAGTGCCTGCCATAGCCGTTCCACATGATTCACCCACGGCGAGTAAACCGGCTGGTAAATTACCCTGAACTTGGGATTTGCTTTCAACCAGCGCTGTGTTTCGCGGCTTTTATGGATAATGTAGTTATCAACGATCAGCGTGATTGTTTTCGCCCGCCGGTAAGTGGCTTTCAGGTGCTTCAGCAGAGCGATAAACAGCGCTGAACTTTTGCTGTTGCCGCCCACGTAGCTGACTTTACCCGTGCCACTGTGCAGTGCGCCGGCCAGATAGTATTTTTCGTTCTGCCCCGGCGTCACTACCCGTTTCTGCTGTCCGCGCAACTGCCAGTCCGCACCGATTTTAGGATTAAGGTGGATATCCACTTCATCTTCATAAAATACCGGATGCTCTGCGCTGCATTCATCCAGCGCTTTGTGGATTACCGCCATCTTTTCATCTTTATGTGGGTCACGGATACGCAGAGTTGGCGCGGCCCTGCGCCATACAAGCCCCGCAGATGGCAACCAGCGGCGAACGGTTCCTGCATGTAACTGGCAACCGGTTATCTCATTGATTTTTATTGCCAGTAATTCGGTGCTCCAGCGTGAACGTTGATAACCAAAATCGCCGGGAGAATGCTTTATCAGCTCACGTAACAGGGTGCAGATATGTTCAAAAGGCCAGCGTCGGGAGCGCCCTGCGGGTAAGGATTTCAGGCCTTCAATACCTGAGTGCGTAAACCAGTTAATCCAGCGACCAACGGATGAACGGGCACAACAGAGAGTTCTGGCAACATCGCTGACCCGTTCACCCCGATGAAGCATCAGCATGGCCGTGAGTCTGCGGGCATGATTTTTATCACGCGTTTTATGAATAGCTTTCTGCATCAGGCGTCGTTCGCCACGGGGTATTGGTACTATGATCGGCATCGCTCAGTCCGGTTGGTGATTTTGGTTGGTTTGGCGATTGATCAGATCGCACAATCCGGGCTGAGTTCCCTTTCAGTGATCTACTATTCCGCGCAGCTATTTAGGGTCCTTCGAGCAGACCTCGTCGTGAGGACAGAAAGTGTCCATAATTACGGCACCACCTCAATTAACGTATTGAATAAATTACCTATTACAGATAAAACAATCGTTCTTAGGGATAAAACTTCCGTTACCCTAATTAAACATGTACTCTACCTGGTTGGGCTTTTTCCAGCGAAAAAACGCGGAGTTAGCACACATGAAGCGGAAACACAGAGTATTCACCTCCCTTTCGCGCCGTAAACGCCGCGCTAAAACCCGAGAAATCAAAAACCTTATCCACCGTGAACGGCATCACTGTGGTGGTGTATTCTATGACGAGTGCGATATAGATGAGGCATTTGCATGCGGAAATTGGAAGTGGAGCAACATACTTTTCTTGGGAACCTCATCAGAATCACAGCGGGGACAATGGATAGTTACAGTAGCCATGGGAATACCTCAAATGAGGGCAGGATATCATAAAATCCAACTATTCAGAGGCATCACCGCCTATTGATTAGTAGAACTCATTCTTTTTATAATCTTAATCGCATTCTAATTAACTCCGCAGAAACATTAAGAACCGCGGAGTTAAATTGCGTAAATCATTTCATGCAAAAATAATAAAAACAAAAAAACAAGGCTGTGAGATATATTATACCCTTAACTTTCCCAAGCCCAGATGTAACTTTCTCAATAATACCAGAGGTAACAATACTGTCACATCTCTGATCTATCACTTCTATATTGGAATCGCCATAGAATAGAGGCAGCCAATATTTTTCCATGAATCCACTACCTTCATCAAAATAATGACTATGTCCACCTTTAAAAAATCTATTTACAAACCTTGCATTATTAAGCCCATAGAATCCTACCCTTCCTGCCATACCTGTATTTGGTACAAGCCCTTCAGAAAGAAGAAGAATTCTATCATCACAGCCACAATCGTTTATCAACTTCATATCTGTCAAAGTCATTATCTTATGAAAATCATAGTTTGATGGAAGAACGCTACCAGATAAAACCAGCATCTTGATATTGACTGTAGTTCCTTCGGACAATAATTTGGAGATAGCATTAACAGTAATATATGTCCCAAAGCTATGGCAAAATATAAAAATTTCTTTACCTTGAAGATTTATCCTTTTTAGTTCTTTACTGAATGAATTGACTTTTATCTGTCTTAAGAATGGTATCATAAAAGACAATACAGTAAAGTATCCATATTTGTAGCTTTCAAAACTGACCGTGTCAACATTGGACTCTACAATTTTCTTGAATTTTTGCTGCCACTCACCTCTGGTTCTTATTCCGTGAACGGATAAGCAGGTGACATTTCTTTCAGTAGTATACTTCGATATAAGTTTCGAGTTTTCAAATTTAACAGCTTGTAAAATCTTACCTTTCCAATCTTTTGAGCGAGTAGATGCTTCGATTAATACTTCACAATGAGAATCAAATTGTGTTCTAAAAGACTCAAGATCTTCAAATTGGGCTGTAATACCAACAATTTTACCAGGCTTTTTAATTGTAGGCCTTTTCTTAATATCATTTAATAGGGCAAGGCCAAATTCAGCACATGGTGGCTCATCTCTCTTTGGCAAAACCACATCTAAAATCAAGAAATCGAATCTAATACTTCTCATCAAAGTTTTAGCCGATTGTGTGTTATATGCTGTATAAATATCAGGCTCGCCAATTCCTAGTTCTTCTTGTAAAAGAGCCTTAACTTCTTCACATCTTGCAGCATTATCATCAACTATTAAAATTTTCACTTTTCTAACTCTTTTATTGACTTAACAAGTTCATCACGCCATTCACTTTTAGTATTACTGTAGAGTATGAAACCTAGGCAATTAGAACTGTACTTACACAATAGTTCTGACTTCAAATCATCATAAGAATAAGAGTTAATATTATCACTAAAACTCTTATACTGCGTAATAAAAATAAACTTTGATTTTACATTTCTTTTTCCCATTTTCCGGGCTAACTCTTTCCCTCCAAAAATTCTAAAAACTCCTCCAGGGTCAGAGTCTGTTTTATCAAAAGTAGGCAAGCTCATATCTAATAAAATAACGTCAAAAACATGTTCAGATATAAACTTCCAAGCTGAAGTAAAGGAGTATGATTCAGTCACAATGCAATCATTGAAATCAGATTTGATAACTTCAACAATTCGTTTCCGTTTGTATTCATTATCTTCAACAACAAGTATATCAATACCCATATGTAACCTCTACACAGAACTTATCATTAACAATCATTGGCTGCAAATTATATTTACTTGAAACAGTTTTCAACCCATGAAGTGATTTGTATAACCCTGAACCACCTTCTTTTGTTAGTAAATCATTATTGTCAGCATCTGCTAACTTACTTATCAAAAGATCAATCCCTCCATTCTGCAGATACTGCAACGTGCTATTACTTATCTCATTAAGTATTTTAATGGAAAAACACTTGCTCTCTTCACCAGTGATTTCAACATATATATCTCTATTTTCACTTGAATATTTATATGAGTTATTAAAACAATTAAGGATACAAAACACAAGCGCATATAATTGACCGCCATCAATTTTATGATTCAAGTGCGATTCAACATGAATTTCAATATCACAACTATTAATTTGTTTGAAGCAACGCTCTGCTAATCGAATTAATTTATCTAACTCGATACTTTCGAAATCTACGGATTTTTTAAGGGAAAACCACTCGCATACAGTTCGTATATTCTCTTTAACCTCGGTATTTGCCAATCTGATTTCCTCCAACAAATAATTCATACCGGTTGTACTTTTCGCGGCATTTATATTATCGATAAGGTCAGTAAACAAATCATCCACCTGAGAAGCAAAAACCTCATTTAATTTTGATTTCATAGTATCAAGGCAACTTAGCAGCTTTTCATTAAATAAATGAAACATACTATTTGTAATTTCATCAACACTGACAGAGGCATCTGCCAGATCTCTTATCATATTAAATTCTTCAACAGTAAAGTTGAACACAAAAACTCTATCAGTATCATCACTGTTAAGAGATACTTTCATCCACTGTTCTGCTTTTTCTATAATTTGATTAAAATCCTCACTAAACTTAACTAACAAGGCATCAACTTTATTTAATATTTCTGAACTTATCATTTTATAGTATTCCAACCAATATTGATTGGATTTATATTTACCACTTCCATCTAATTCTGTAAGCAGGTGTCTGTTTTGAGGTCCTGAACAAATTAAATTACCAAAAAAACCATGTCTTATTTCTGAGCTTAAATTTTTATCCAAGCCGACCTCTTTATTATTAAAATATTCAACCAGAAGTATGTTCATCATTCTTGTTAGAATTTCATTTTTGCTGCCTTTAAGTATTGCCATAGATTCAATTTCATATTGTACATTGTCATTAACTTGATCCTCTTCTAAGGAAGGTGCGAATAAGCAGGTCATTTCTTCCCAAGCTGACTCGCTGATTAAAATTTCGCGGATCTGGGCCGATTTTTTTCCCGCAAACACATCGAATCAGCCTATTTAGGCTATTTTTTCCACCATTTCTGGCGTTATTTCCGGTTTTTACTGAGATCTCTCCCACTGACGTATCATTTGGTCCACCCGAAACAGGTTGGCCAGGGTGAATAACATCGCCAGTTGGTTATCGTTTTTCAGCAGCCCCTTGTATCTGGCTTTCACGAAGCCGAACTGCCGCTTGATGATGCGAAACGGGTGCTCCACCCTGGCACGGATGCTGGCTTTCATGTATTCGATGTTGATGGCCGTTTTGTTCTTGCGCGGATGCTGCTTCAAGGTTTTTACCTTGCCGGGACGCTCGGCGATCAGCCAGTCCACATCCACCTCGGCCAGCTCCTCGCGCTGTGGCGCTCCTTGGTAGCCGGCATCGGCTGAGACAAATTGCTCCTCTCCATGAAGCAGATTACCCAGCTGATTGAGGTCATGCTCGTTGGCCGCGGTGGTGACTAGGCTGTGGGTCAGGCCACTCTTGGCATCGACACCAATGTGGGCCTTCATGCCAAAGTGCCACTGATTGCCTTTCTTGGTCTGATGCATCTCCGGATCGCGTTGCTGCTCTTTGTTCTTGGTAGAGCTGGGTGCCTCAATGATGGTGGCATCCACCAAAGTGCCTTGGGTCATCATGACGCCTGCTTCGGCCAGCCAGCGATTGATGGTCTTGAACAATTGACGGGCCAGTTGATGCTGCTCGAGCAGGTGGCGGAAATTCATGATGGTGGTGCGATCCGGCAGGGCGCTATCCAGGGATAATCGGGCAAACAGGCGCATGGAGGCGATTTCGTACAGGGCATCTTCCATGGCACCGTCGCTCAGGTTGTACCAATGCTGCATGCAGTGAATACGCAGCATGGTCTCCAGCGGATAGGGCCGTCGGCCATTGCCCGCCTTGGGATAAAACGGCTCGATGACAGCGGTCATATTCTGCCATGGCAGAATCTGCTCCATGCGGGAGAGGAAAATCTCTTTTCGGGTCTGACGGCGCTTAGTGCTGAATTCACTATCGGCGAAGGTGAGTTGATGGCTCATGATGTCCCTCTGGGATGCGCTCCGGATGAATATGATGATCTCATATCAGGAACTTGTTCGCACCTTCCCTAAGCTATTTTTATACTTATGAAGTAACGATTCTATATCATTCTTTCTTTTATTTAAAATAGATCTAGTATCAATATATATTTTAGCATCATTAAATTTTGCTGCTTCATTTTCGATGAGAATGTCGTCTACGATCATTTTACATTCACCATCAACATTTGTTTGAGATAAAAAACCTGCGGACACGAGTTTATTTAAAATTTTTATCCTTTCTATTTTCAAATCATTATCATTATCGAAACAACCTAAATAATCCATTACGTCAATTTTAGAAATCTCATTTAAAAGTATTATTTCTTTTTTAGATAATTCACCAGTAACTAATTCACTTGGACGAAAAACATCGCGAGAAATTATATACTCTTCAAAAACCTCATTCAAAACAGAGCTGTTATCCTCTGATGAAAACTTATTATAATAATAGCTGCAAATTACAGAATCAATAGTATATAAGTTATTTTCGCTAACATAACCAACAATATCCTTCAAAGGCAAGCATATATTTGAGTTTGGATTTATAATCAATTCATTTGAAGCGTACTCAATTAACGATTTTTTATCACTGCATCGAATAAAGCATTCAACCATAAGCTCAATTGCATCTTTCTTAATAGGTGCAACCTCATAATAGTCTTTAACTTTATCCAGCATTTTTTCATCATTATTTAAAACAGCAAAAATTGCAGTTCTCTTCCTTATTAAATGTTCGACATTTAAATCCAAGGAGTAGTTTTCATATAGTGAAGGTGATTCATCAAGGTGGCATGCAAGCGGGGTAAGCTGTTTTTCCAGAAACTTTGATTTAAAGATAATTCCATCTTTCTGCTGAGCTGAAAGGAAATACGGTGCAGATTTTAAAACACTTATCATTAAATGATCGGAAACATCTAGCACTGAATATTTTACAATCAACCCAACCTGCTGCATTATCGCCTGATTTGCATCCTTTAGAGAGTATATGCTAATGAGATTATTGATGACTTCATTCAGGAAAATAGGTAGCCCATTTGGTTTCCTATTCGAATGGATGTATGATTTAGCAAAAATATTAATTTTTGTTATAATATCATCAAGACTATTTAGTCTTGTTTCCACTGCATCTATAACATATTCGTAATTTCCCTCGCTATAATTTAATATGATATCATCAGTTATTGGCAAAATACTCTGAGCCGAATTTTCTGAAGAAATTGCAGTTACTATCTCTCGTAAATCACGTAAGTTCAACTCCTTATTCAAGGATACGAACAGATCTCTTAAAGAATTTTTTTCAATCTCACTTAGGCACCCATTACCCATTCCATATACTGTGATTTTTTTTACAGCATTAAATAAATCTATAGTAGGTAATAGTTGCAACCATTTCATACTATACATTAAATCAACATCGTTGTAGAGTGGATAATGAAGACATGTAAGTGAATAAAATGCAGCTATAATAAAAGCATTTCCATCTATAAACTCTTTATTTGGCCTACGAACCATAGTTTCCATAATAAGACTAAATAGCTGCGCGGAATAGTAGATCACTGAAAGGGAACTCAGCCCGGATTGTGCGATCTGATCAATCGCCAAACCAACCAAAATCACCAACCGGACTGAGCGATGCCGATCATAGTACCAATACCCCGTGGCGAACGACGCCTGATGCAGAAAGCTATTCATAAAACGCGTGATAAAAATCATGCCCGCAGACTCACGGCCATGCTGATGCTTCATCGGGGTGAACGGGTCAGCGATGTTGCCAGAACTCTCTGTTGTGCCCGTTCATCCGTTGGTCGCTGGATTAACTGGTTTACGCACTCAGGTATTGAAGGCCTGAAATCCTTACCCGCAGGGCGCTCCCGACGCTGGCCTTTTGAACATATCTGCACCCTGTTACGTGAGCTGATAAAGCATTCTCCCGGCGATTTTGGTTATCAACGTTCACGCTGGAGCACCGAATTACTGGCAATAAAAATCAATGAGATAACCGGTTGCCAGTTACATGCAGGAACCGTTCGCCGCTGGTTGCCATCTGCGGGGCTTGTATGGCGCAGGGCCGCGCCAACTCTGCGTATCCGTGACCCACATAAAGATGAAAAGATGGCGGTAATCCACAAAGCGCTGGATGAATGCAGCGCAGAGCATCCGGTATTTTATGAAGATGAAGTGGATATCCACCTTAATCCTAAAATCGGTGCGGACTGGCAGTTGCGCGGACAGCAGAAACGGGTAGTGACGCCGGGGCAGAACGAAAAATACTATCTGGCCGGCGCACTGCACAGTGGCACGGGTAAAGTCAGCTACGTGGGCGGCAACAGCAAAAGTTCAGCGCTGTTTATCGCTCTGCTGAAGCACCTGAAAGCCACTTACCGGCGGGCGAAAACAATCACGCTGATCGTTGATAACTACATTATCCATAAAAGCCGCGAAACACAGCGCTGGTTGAAAGCAAATCCCAAGTTCAGGGTAATTTACCAGCCGGTTTACTCGCCGTGGGTGAATCATGTGGAACGGCTATGGCAGGCACTTCATGACACGATAACCCGTAATCATCAGTGCCGCTCAATGTGGCAGTTACTGAAAAAGGTCCGCCATTTTATGGAAACCGCCAGCCCATTCCCCGGAGGAAAACATGGTCAGGCAAAAGTGTAGCGGTATTAGGCGCAGCTATTTAGGATCGACGCTTTGAGATTTCCATGCTATTACCCTTGCAATATCCCGTAGAAACTCATCATCTGTCTCACCTTTTATTTTTTCAAGATATTCAGTTATGGCACTATATTCTTTTCTAATTGTGTATATTGCAAACCTGACTTCCATTTCCCAAATGGAAAAGCCTAAATTTTCATTTAACTCGTCCAGTATATTTATTGCTTGATTAAGGTCACCATGGACAAACAACTCTTCCACTTTTTGCTTAGCATCAACATATAATCTGAGACTATCAATTTTACTCAAAAGAATAGCATTATATAATTTTATTATTCGTGCATTACTAACATTATTCGCTGAAACAATAGTTCTAAATAGCTGCGCCTAATACCGCTACACTTTTGCCTGACCATGTTTTCCTCCGGGGAATGGGCTGGCGGTTTCCATAAAATGGCGGACCTTTTTCAGTAACTGCCACATTGAGCGGCACTGATGATTACGGGTTATCGTGTCATGAAGTGCCTGCCATAGCCGTTCCACATGATTCACCCACGGCGAGTAAACCGGCTGGTAAATTACCCTGAACTTGGGATTTGCTTTCAACCAGCGCTGTGTTTCGCGGCTTTTATGGATAATGTAGTTATCAACGATCAGCGTGATTGTTTTCGCCCGCCGGTAAGTGGCTTTCAGGTGCTTCAGCAGAGCGATAAACAGCGCTGAACTTTTGCTGTTGCCGCCCACGTAGCTGACTTTACCCGTGCCACTGTGCAGTGCGCCGGCCAGATAGTATTTTTCGTTCTGCCCCGGCGTCACTACCCGTTTCTGCTGTCCGCGCAACTGCCAGTCCGCACCGATTTTAGGATTAAGGTGGATATCCACTTCATCTTCATAAAATACCGGATGCTCTGCGCTGCATTCATCCAGCGCTTTGTGGATTACCGCCATCTTTTCATCTTTATGTGGGTCACGGATACGCAGAGTTGGCGCGGCCCTGCGCCATACAAGCCCCGCAGATGGCAACCAGCGGCGAACGGTTCCTGCATGTAACTGGCAACCGGTTATCTCATTGATTTTTATTGCCAGTAATTCGGTGCTCCAGCGTGAACGTTGATAACCAAAATCGCCGGGAGAATGCTTTATCAGCTCACGTAACAGGGTGCAGATATGTTCAAAAGGCCAGCGTCGGGAGCGCCCTGCGGGTAAGGATTTCAGGCCTTCAATACCTGAGTGCGTAAACCAGTTAATCCAGCGACCAACGGATGAACGGGCACAACAGAGAGTTCTGGCAACATCGCTGACCCGTTCACCCCGATGAAGCATCAGCATGGCCGTGAGTCTGCGGGCATGATTTTTATCACGCGTTTTATGAATAGCTTTCTGCATCAGGCGTCGTTCGCCACGGGGTATTGGTACTATGATCGGCATCGCTCAGTCCGGTTGGTGATTTTGGTTGGTTTGGCGATTGATCAGATCGCACAATCCGGGCTGAGTTCCCTTTCAGTGATCTACTATTCCGCGCAGCTATTTAGAAAACGCCTCTTTAATAGGTTTAACATTCTGATTTAACGCGTTTGATATTTCTTCATCCCGAAGGATTATATTTATAGCCCTGTTAAAGTCTTCATCATTTGAACGGCAGACAAAATCGCTAAAACAGGCCTTCTTTGCATCAATTTTACTACCTAAAAAGCGGCTTGGGTTCAAGACAGAACTTACAATTTCATGCGTTGGTTTTATTTTAAATCTTTTTTGTTTATTTAACAATTTAGTCACCAATTCGGATTTTTTAATTAGATAATGGTATAAAGCACAATAGTCATTATTCAGAAAAACTGTATCTAGTTTTTTAGCACCGCTAAGTTGAAAAGTTAACGTTTTTCACCATCAGTTCTCTCCCGGTCAATCTTCGTCAACTGCGCATTAAGTTGATGCTCCTTCATTCCATGTTTGTATGCATTGTATTGCCAGATCACAAACTGTTGTTTGTACATCCGGTTCTCTTCCTTCAGCTCTTCGATTTCGTTCTCAAGCTTCACAATCCTAGCGGCTGCAATGTTCAAACTAGCTGGACGCGGATTTTTGGGTCCACGGCCTTTAAGCGCTTCTTTCTTTGTTTGATAGGCAGTCACTATTGCCTCATGTGCATTAAGGGACTGTCTTGACGGCAACTTTCCGACCAATGGTTCTGCCGCCTCACAGATTGCTGACCAGGACAGTTTTGGTTCCTGCCATCCTCGAATTAGATTCACGATGGCGTTAATGTCTCGATTGTCCAGATGCTTAGCCAAGGCCCCCCCCTAACAAAGTTGTCAAATTATCTAACATCACAGCTTCTTCACTTTCTTTGCCTTTTTGCTCGATGGCCTCAATAGAAGTCTTTGCGACAACACGGCGAAGCTGGCTGAAATCATTGCCCAAGAGCTTAATCTGGGTACCATTTTCAATGTTTGGATCTTCTAAAATGGCGACTAGTTCCCGAAGCCTGGTAACGGTCTTCTTATGGTACTGATACCAGCGGTCAGCCCCCATCTCGCCGCTTGCCACAGCCGTTTCAGCAAGCGAAAATAATCGTTCCGACTTCACCAGCCGCTTTTTAATTCGGTCTGATTTTTCTGTATCATCGCCCTTGATACAAACCTGCTCAGTACAGTTGACGCAATCTCGGAACTTCTCACAAGGACTCATGGTGTAATCATGCACACAGTAGCCATACTCCGTCACATGGACTGCGGCATGCTCTAAGGTATTCAACTCCTGCATAGTCACGGGCAGATGCTTTGCCACTTCGCCAACAGGCCCAAATAGCGCTTTTGTGGGATCAAGGCGTTCAGCCATGCCAACCAGTTCGTATTCAGTCATGTGGTTGTAGGTTCGATTCTGCTTCACGTCTGCCCGTCCAGACCACTTGGCAATTTCCAAGTTTGACAGTCCTCCACGCTGGGCAATGGTGTTGAGCAGGTGTCGAGCCTGATGCGAGGTCAATTTGACCCGCTCTCCATTTTCAGTACGATAACCATGGCGATCAAAGATACTGGCATGTTTTCCTTCAATGGCCTCACGAGGCGTAAGATCATTGTTAAAAAAATTATGGGTTGGTTTGTGCAATTCAACCGGCAGGCAGCCTCGGTTTCCATGAAACTGATTAGCATTCAGTGCAAACAAAGCATTACTGTACATAATACCTTTGTCTTTATCGAACCACGGAAAACTATCAGGCAAACGCGCCAAAGTATGCTGCCACAAACTATTTAGCGTGTGCACACCATCTTTTTGGACTAGTCCTCGATTATAAAGAGAAGAATGACATTGCTTTTTGGATTCACAAGCAAGACCGAGAGCTATACAAGACTCCTCCATCGTTAATGGCTTATCATCAGCAACATCAGGACAGTCAATATGACGGTAAAACTTGTTAGGGTTATTCTCAATCCACTTGGCTAGGCTTCGGGCATTCTGTGATAGAGTTTTCACTCTGGCGATGGCAGTTTTGGCTACTTCGACCATAACGCTTGGTATCCACTTTATATCACCCTCGTAACCTTTCCCGGCAAAGAAACGCCAGCCATAACGTTCTATACCTTCGCGATCAGTTTCAAATACCTCGCAATCCGCAGGTAGAGCCAAAACTTCAGTAATGCGTGATGGTGCTGACATCAGCATCGCAAACACCGATGATGTGAATATATCCCTCTCATTAATTGGATTAGTGGCAAAAATTTCGGCCAGCGCATTGAGAGCAATATCACAGGGCAGTTTCTCCTCTCTATTTTTCTTCGCCTCTCTGCCTGTTTTATTCTTATCACTAGCACGCTGAATTGGATTGACCCAATCTTGTATAGCGTTTGGTACAAGCTGGTTTTCAACTACAAACTTAGCCAGCCGCTCAATCTCACGGCCGCAACTATATGCTGAGCCATCTGAGTAGTGCTGCCTTGCCAATTCAGCTGCTTCATCAAGCACAGTAATTGACAGGCCATCAATATTTGCACTCCCGTTTACTTGAAGCAAAGACGCCTCAACCGCTCGGAGGGCCTTACTTTCATTTTTTGTCCCCGTGGGATGATGCCCCTGCTGGTAACGGAAATAAGCTTTAGCGAAATCGATGAACTCTGGATCTTGCATCTCTTGGGGTTTTGGTTTGCGAGTAGTAACGCCCAACTTGGCGAACACAGTTATGTTTGGCCACACAGGAGCATCCCAATTGAGTTCGGATCCGAATACAGTCAGTTGATCTCGGCACTTGGCTATGAATGCTCCAAGGTTTTCTGCTGCCGTCAGAATAGCCTTTGGCTTGAACTGGAAAATCTCAGCCATTGGTAATTAATCCCTCTTTACCAAGCTCTTCACGACGTTTAGCGCAACGCATAATCACATCTGCCACCGCGATGATGCTACGATCAAGCACGGCAGCAATCTGGATGTCGCCAGTTATCTCTTTCACCCGCTCACGCTCATTAAGCAAGCCCTGATAGACATCTTCATGCGGGCCATCCAGCCATGGCTGAAAATGCATGCAGGTGTAGCAAGGAATAGGTACATTGGCGCCACAAAAGCCATGTTCGCCACAAGTTCCAACACCTTGACCTATTTCGGTCCGAATACGGCTGGTTGGGTCGTCACCTCGATGTGCATCCCTCTCTGAATCTACAAGTACCCCGACAAATGCCTGAGCGTATGGCGCCAATTGAAAACCAACCGCCTCATCCAGCATTTTCACATGCTCGGGTATATTCTTGATATAAACACCTGCGTTTTGGGTGTCCGTATGGTCAAGCAGTTCCGCTATTACCAACTCGCCAAAACCTTCACGGGCAGCCCGTGTGCCCGTGGTATACCGAAAGCGGCGAGAATTGATATGCAATAGATCACCAGTACGTTCTGACCGGATATCTGATTCTTCTACGATTAAATGGAGTGTTTTAGTTATCACTGAAGCGGCGATGTGGAGTTTGTCAGTGGCAAGCAGTTGGTAGAATTCATAAGGGGATTGGATGGTCGCTAGCACATCAAGATCAGGAAACAGAGGGATCTGCTGCCGGTCAGCTTCCTGCAATTCAATCCCGAGACGATTCTCAACCAGAGTAACAGCATTCCTTGCCTGAGCACTCAGGACTGCCCATAGTTCGAGAGTCATCGCATAGGGCTTGAAGCTTTCGCGAAAAAAGCTGTTACGTTGCTTGGCTCGCGGCACATTCAACACATAGAAGGGTTCACCCTTTTCATTTTCTCCGCAGAGAATATCAACCACGCGCAGCTGAGAGATCTGGATTGAACGACGCCCTGTATGACTGACGCTAAGAGCCATAGCCAACTCCGCGATGGTAATTAAGCTCTTTTCATAAGCTCGTACAACCGCCTCGTTAAACGCTTGAAGTTCATTATCCGTCAACGGCCCCTTTAGAGGATCCAATCGCTTAACCGCATCCCCCTTACGCCCCCCCTTTAACCTCCATCCCTCCAGCAAACACGCCACGTTCTTGCTAACACCGGGATAGCCCAGCTTGTGCCACTTTCGCAGTAAAACACTAACGCAGGCTAACTCATGCTCATGAGCCGCATCCAAAGAAGACCTATATCCAATCAACATGATATCGTCAATACGAGTAGCTTTAGTTGCACGAATCATGTCTAAGAAACACAGGAAAATATGTCTCGTGTATGCCGCGGACAGGTTCCTGGCATAAAATGACAGGGTATGAAGAAACCCACTCAGAGTCTCAGGATCCAGAAGGTCATGTATCATACCAACCGAAATATTGTTGTTTTTATCTAATCTCCACATAGCTTCATGCAACGTGAAAAAGTATCCATTTGATTTTGCAGGTATTTTCTCGGTAGGCAATGCTGGTAAGATGTTATTCATCATCAATCTTCATGTCCTTTGGTAAGCGAGTGCCATTTCCCTCTTGTAAAGCCAAGGCGGCCTCAAAACCTTTTTGCTGAATGAAACGCTTGTTGTAAGTCGCTGCGGTTCCTGAGCCCGGTTTCCAACCTTGTAAGTACGCACGGATTTGCTCTTGTCGTTCTTCGCTGACTGGCTCATCCATGGCATCCATTCTTTCTGAAAACTTACGATTCCATGTGTGGCGGAGCGAGTGTCCAGTCACTGTGTACAATTGCGGCGATACATCTTTGACCAAGGAAAATATTTTGTGATAACCCGCCTTGGAGATAGGGTTTCCGACAGTTGGCCCACGCTTGTAAGTCACAAACAGGTAGTCATTTTTCTTTGCATTTTGGACTTTGCGGCGATCTTTGGTGATATAACTGTGCAGTTCTTGAGCTAAGGATTCAGCCAACGGTATGAGCCGTTCTCTGGTTTTGGCATTAGGCTCATTGGTTCTAGAATCAGCTCGTTCATCTGCTCGCCTAACGATACGGATCCTGTTAGAGCTAAAATCTATGTCCTGTATTCTGATGTTCAATAATTCACCACCTCGGATGCCCAGATGATACAGAAGCAAGATCATCAGCCGATTGCGGCGCTGCACATCAATTGAAAAAGGATTCCACTCTGAATCGAGCTTGATCGTCTCAAATAGCACATCCAATTGAACGTCACTCAAAGACCTGTCTTGCAATGTACTGTTTCTGCTCTTTTTAGACGGTCGGCGCACCTTTATTTGCGTCGCCATAGTCTTGATCTGTTCGCCAACATCCAGCTCAGGCATCTTTAAGAGATGCATAGCATACCAGCGTAAATAGTTGGCAAACGTTGTTAGGCGGGAATGTTGTGTTCCGTTATCCACGATATTGGCCAACTCATCATCCAGCCAAGGATTGGAGAGCGCCTTTGATGGCATCCTGCCTTGCTTGCGCTGAGCAAAGTCTCGCAGATCGTCCATCTCATGTGGCTTGAAGAAATCTTTGGTCAATAACCGTTCTTCAAGGTTAATGTCACGACTCTCTAGAAAGCGTAACAACAAGACTAGGTTGTTAGCAGCAGCTAGCGTCGTTGAGAAGGCATTGCCTTTATTGCGGATTTGGGTTGTTAAAAACAAAGTTGGGTAATACATGGGAAGGCCAGAAGCACGATCCACTACCATGCAATAGCGCTCGCCACTATCCATGACAAATGTTGTAACTCTGTAGTTCTTTTCCATGCACTCACACCCATAAATAGTACACAATTACAAGGTAGACTATATGTGAAAAATCACCAATTTATACAAGACACTTTTCTTGGCGCTAGAAACGAAAAACCCCTGAATTAACAGGGGTCTATGTTTACATTCTTTACAGATAACTCTAAGGTCATCTTCAGAACGGGATATCGTCATCGAAATCCATCGGCGGTTCGTTAGACGGTGCCGGAGCAGACTGCTGCTGCGGGCGAGACTGCGCGCCGCCGCTGAACTGGTTGCCGCCCTGTGGCTGCTGAGGTTGACCCCAACCGCCCTGCTGCTGGCCGCCGCCCATGTTGCCGCCTGCCGGTGCACCGCCGCCCTGACGGCCGCCGAGCATCTGCATGGTGCCACCCACGTTGACCACGACTTCGGTGGTGTATTTTTCAACGCCGGACTGATCGGTCCATTTACGGGTACGCAGCTGGCCTTCGATATAAACCTGAGAGCCCTTACGCAGGTATTCACCTGCCACTTCCGCCAGCTTGCCAAACAGCACTACACGGTGCCATTCGGTCTGCTCTTTCATTTCCCCGGTCGCTTTATCACGCCAGGATTCGGAAGTAGCCAGCGTAATGTTGGCGACTGCGCCACCATTCGGCATATAGCGTACTTCCGGGTCCTGGCCCAGATTACCGACGAGAATCACCTTGTTGACGCCTCTGCTGGCCATGATTGTCTCTCCTGATACGAGTCTAGTTACTTAATAAGTGTAAACGGGGGATTGTAGCATTACAAAGTGGCGCTTTGATAGCATGTGAGGTCTATTCAGACAAACAAACTGGGTGACGACATTTTTGCATTGCACGCTGGAAGCAGGCACCCAATACTGTATATTCATTCAGGTTAAATTGTGTCATAATTAGCCGTTTCTGCCGTTTGTCCTTCAAACAAACCAGGCAATCCGTGTATCTTCTACCGGGAAAGGTGAATGGATAAGATCGAAGTTCGGGGCGCCCGCACCCATAATCTCAAAAACATCAACCTCGTCATCCCTCGCGACAAACTGATTGTCGTGACCGGGCTTTCGGGTTCTGGCAAATCCTCACTGGCATTCGACACCCTCTACGCCGAGGGACAGCGTCGCTACGTAGAATCGCTTTCTGCCTACGCGCGTCAGTTCCTGTCGTTGATGGAAAAGCCGGACGTCGATCATATTGAAGGCCTGTCGCCGGCGATTTCTATCGAGCAGAAATCGACCTCGCACAACCCGCGTTCAACGGTAGGTACTATCACCGAAATTCACGACTACCTTCGTTTGCTGTACGCACGCGTCGGCGAGCCGCGTTGTCCGGATCACGACGTGCCGCTGGCGGCGCAAACCGTTAGCCAGATGGTCGATAACGTGCTGTCGCAGCCGGAAGGCAAACGCCTGATGCTGCTGGCGCCGATCATCAAAGAGCGTAAGGGCGAGCACACCAAAACGCTGGAAAACCTGGCAAGCCAGGGCTACATCCGCGCGCGTATTGACGGCGAGGTCTGCGACCTGTCCGATCCACCGAAGCTTGAGCTGCAAAAGAAACACACCATTGAAGTGGTCATCGACCGCTTTAAGGTCCGTGACGATCTGGCCCAGCGCCTGGCAGAGTCATTTGAGACCGCGCTGGAGCTTTCCGGCGGCACGGCCGTGGTCGCCGATATGGACAATCCGAAAGCGGAAGAGCTGCTGTTCTCCGCCAACTTCGCCTGCCCGATTTGCGGCTACAGCATGCGCGAGCTTGAGCCGCGCCTGTTCTCGTTCAACAACCCGGCGGGCGCCTGCCCGACCTGTGACGGGCTGGGCGTACAGCAGTATTTCGATCCGGACCGCGTGATTCAGAATCCCGAGCTATCGCTGGCCGGCGGCGCAATCCGCGGCTGGGATCGCCGTAACTTCTATTACTTCCAGATGCTTAAGTCGCTGGCGGACCACTATCAGTTCGACGTAGAAGCGCCGTGGGAAAGCCTGGACGCGGCCGCGCAGAAAGCCATTCTGTACGGGTCTGGCAAAGAGTCGATTGAATTCAAGTACATCAACGATCGCGGTGATACCTCCGTGCGCCGTCATCCGTTCGAAGGCGTGCTGCACAACATGGAGCGTCGCTATAAAGAGACGGAGTCCAGCGCGGTGCGCGAGGAGCTGGCGAAATTCATCAGCAACCGTCCATGCGCCAGCTGCAACGGTACCCGTCTGCGCCGCGAAGCGCGCCACGTGTACGTTGAAAATACCCCGCTACCGACTATCTCAGACATGAGCATCGGTCACGCGATGGACTTCTTCAATAACCTGAAGCTTTCCGGCCAGCGGGCAAAAATCGCTGAAAAAGTGCTGAAAGAGATTGGCGATCGTCTGAAGTTCCTCGTTAACGTCGGCCTGAACTACCTGACGCTCTCCCGCTCGGCGGAAACCCTCTCCGGCGGCGAAGCGCAGCGTATCCGCCTGGCAAGCCAGATCGGCGCCGGGCTGGTTGGCGTGATGTACGTGCTGGATGAGCCGTCTATCGGCCTGCACCAGCGCGATAACGAACGCCTGCTCGGCACCTTGATTCACCTGCGTAACCTCGGCAACACGGTTATCGTCGTCGAACACGACGAAGACGCGATTCGCGCCGCCGACCACGTGATCGATATTGGTCCTGGCGCTGGCGTACACGGCGGCCAGGTGGTAGCGGAAGGCACGCTGGACGACATTATGGCGGTACCGGAGTCGTTAACCGGCCAGTTCATGAGCGGAAAACGCAAAATTGAAGTGCCAAAACAACGTGTGCCGGCCGATCCGGAAAAAGTGCTGAAGCTGACCGGCGCATCGGGTAACAACCTGAAGGACGTGACGCTGACGCTGCCGGTAGGCCTGTTTACCTGCATTACCGGCGTGTCCGGTTCAGGGAAATCAACGCTGATTAACGATACTCTGTTCCCGATCGCGCAAACCCAGCTGAACGGAGCCACCATCGCTGAGCCCGCGCCATATCGCGACGTGCAGGGGCTGGAGCACTTCGATAAGGTTATCGATATCGACCAAAGCCCGATCGGTCGTACTCCTCGTTCAAACCCGGCTACCTACACCGGCGTCTTTACGCCAGTGCGTGAGCTGTTTGCGGGCGTGCCGGAATCGCGTTCACGCGGCTATACGCCGGGCCGTTTCAGCTTTAACGTTCGCGGCGGGCGCTGCGAAGCCTGTCAGGGCGATGGCGTTATCAAAGTTGAAATGCACTTCCTGCCGGATATCTACGTGCCGTGCGACCAGTGCAAAGGTAAACGCTATAACCGTGAAACGCTGGAGATTAAGTACAAAGGCAAGACCATCCACGAAGTGCTGGATATGACCATCGAAGAGGCGCGTGAGTTCTTTGATGCCGTACCGGCGCTGGCGCGTAAGCTGCAAACGCTGATGGACGTCGGCCTGACCTACATTCGTCTTGGCCAGTCGGCGACGACGCTTTCCGGTGGTGAAGCCCAGCGCGTGAAGCTGGCGCGCGAGCTGTCAAAACGCGGCACCGGCCAAACGCTCTATATTCTGGACGAACCGACCACCGGCCTGCACTTTGCCGATATCCAGCAGCTGCTGGAAGTGCTGCATCAGCTGCGCGACCAGGGCAACACCATCGTGGTGATTGAGCACAACCTGGACGTCATCAAAACGGCGGACTGGATTGTCGACCTTGGCCCGGAAGGCGGCAGCGGCGGCGGGGAAATTCTCGTGTCAGGCACGCCGGAGACGGTGGCGAACTGTGAAGCGTCGCATACCGCTCGTTTCCTGAAACCGCTGTTGAAATAGCTAGGAGTACATCTGCTGTCGGAGCGCTTCCGGCAGCAGATCCACCGCCAGCTGGTAGGAGGCGTCCACCAGATAGTAAATCTGCGAGTTCGGCAGCGTACCGTCGAGGTACACGGTGCTCCAGTGCGCTTTATTCAGATGGCGACTTGGGCGCACGTCTTTATGCTGTTCGCGCAGCAGTTCTGCCAGCTCAGGGCTGGTTTTCAACGACACCGCCGGGCGGTCTTCTACATCCTTTACCATCGCAAAAAGTACGTCGGCCACTTTAATCTGTGTCGCCTTCCAATCGCTGTGTACGCTTTGTTCTGCGCCACGTTTCGCCATGCAATACTGCAGCAGTTCCGAACTGGTCATTGTTATACCCCTTAGTCTCGCCAACTGTTCTGAGCAAAAAAACATCATCTAAGTGTGCAACAAGACGCCGAAAGGATAAACCTTTCCGCGCCTGATTTTGACTAAAAAAGCATCATTTATTGATGGGGTGTTCGGAACACATTGTGGGCCGGATAAGCGCTAGTACTCGGAGTTAACGATCACTTCTTCGTTAAACGCACCCGCCTGCGGCAGTGGGCGATAGGTTGAGTTAGAGGCGCGCAGGACGCGGATACCGCGGGCTCCCACTTCACGCGCGGCGGTGATATCGTTATCGGAATCACCGTAGAACACCCTGATATTTTTCTCTTTCAGCCACTGGGTCTTCGTGTTCTGACCGGGATGGTCGCCGGCAAAAATAACCGGGTTCATGTTCGCCCCGGGGATCAGGAAATCATCCTGCAGGGTCTTCGACACCGTCTCGGTTTTGGTCTGGCTGCGCCCGGTAATGAAATAGATGCTGTCGCCGCGCTTGATGTGCATGGCAATCAGCGAACGGGCGACCTCTTTTGGAATGCTGAACGCATCCCAGCCGTTATTCATTTTTTCCCAGAACTCGGCATTCTTTAAGTAGTCCTGGCTGTCCGGAGAATACGTTTTCTGCCCGCGCCAGAAGCCGGGGCTGGAGAACAGCACGGTATCGTCGATATCAAAGCCGACGGCCATCGGCGGATGGCTCAGCAGACTGTTTTCAATCTGCGCCACGGATACCCAGTGGATTGGCGCCTGTTCAGCCAGTTTCGCCACATCGGTACCGGGGTAAAGCGGAGAAGGTGACGAAGCGTGAGCCGTCACCGTTGAATTCAGTGCAAATAACAAGCAGACGGCACTGAGAGCTTGCGTGATCTTGCGCATGTTTTCCCTTAATTCGTCGAGTCGTTATTGTAATAAAGTGAGTGCTACTTCAAATAAAGCCTCTGGGACCTTACCGTCTGAGGGGGGTGAAAGAAAGGAATTTCTAAGATTAATCCTGAAATAAATAGGGTGATCACATTTTGCTTCTTAAGAATCACTCTGGCTCAGCATAACGTTCCGAACCAGAGTGAGCACTTGCTTACATCACAGCAGCAAAGGCTTTTGCCACGCGCTGGACGTTGCGGCTGTTCAGTCCCGCCACGCACATACGCCCGCTGGCGATCAGGTAAATACCGAACTCATCGCGCAGACGATCGACCTGAGCGGCGCTCAGCCCGGTATAGCTGAACATCCCACGCTGCTTAAGCAGGTAATCGAAATTACCGTTCGGCATCTCTTGTTTCAGCACGTTCACCAACGCCTGGCGCATGTCGAGAATGCGCGTACGCATGCTTTCGACTTCCGCCAACCAGTTTGCCTTCAATTGCTCGTCGCCGAGCACCGCGGCAACCACCTGCGCACCAAAGTTTGGCGGGCTGGAGTAGTTGCGGCGGACGGTAGCTTTTAGCTGGCCCAGCACGCGCAGCGCCGTTTCGCTGTCGTCGCAGATAACCGAGAGGCCGCCAACGCGCTCGCCGTAAAGGGAGAAGATTTTTGAGAACGAGTTGCTGACCAGCGCCGGCAGGCCCGCATCGGCAATTGCGCGAATAGCATACGCGTCGTCGTCCATCCCCGCACCAAAGCCCTGGTAGGCAATATCAAGGAACGGAATCAGGTCGCGCGCCTTCAGCACGTCAACCACGCCGTCCCATTGCGCAGGGGTGAGATCCGCGCCGGTTGGGTTATGGCAGCACGGATGCAGCAGCACGATGCTGCGCGGCGGCAGCGCATTCAGCGCCTCCAGCAGCGCATCGTAGCGTACGCCGTTGGTCTCGTTGTCGAACCACGGATAGGTGCCAACGGTGAAGCCTGCCCCCTCAAAAATAGCGATGTGGTTTTCCCACGTCGGATCGCTGACCCAGACGCCGGAGTCCGGGAAATAGCGTTTGAGGAAGTCTGCGCCAATCTTCAGCGCGCCGGAGCCGCCGAGGGTTTGAATGGTGGCCACGCGCTGTTGCTGAAGAACCGGGTGCTCCGCGCCAAACAGCAGCGGTGCCACGGTGTGACGATAGCTGTTCAGCCCTTCCATCGGCAGGTACAGCGAAGCGCCGTGCGGCTGCGCGTTAAGGTGCGCTTCGGCATCCGCTACCGCCTGTAGCTGCGGAATGATGCCATCTTCGTTGTAATACAAGCCGATGCTGAGGTTAACTTTGTCGCTGCGCGGATCCTCTTTAAAACGTTCCATTAAAGAAAGGATAGGGTCGCCCGCATAGGCGTCAACTTTTTGAAACACGCGATGGTTCTCCAGGTTTACAGAAGGCAGGAAATAACACAATAAACCGGATAGGAAGGAAGGTCGAGCGGTTGTTGCGGTTGATGAAAAGATTGCCGGATGGCGGCGTAAACGCCTTATCCGGCCTACGACCTCTGCGCGATGGAGGCCAAATAAACTCAGCCACCACCCGGCCCACGAGCCATGCGCGATGTAGGCCGGATAAGCGCAAGCGCCATCCGGCACCCTACAGCACTAATCGATATACTTCATCGCCACCCGAGACGTCAGGCGCGTAATAAGTTCGTAAGCACTCACTTTCGTGATTTCGGCAATGCGTTCAACCGGCAGGCCCTCGCCCCACAGCGTCACCGGATCGCCGGCTTTGTCCCGCGCTTGCGGACCTAAATCGACGCAAATCATATCCATGGCGACGCGGCCAACCAGCGGCACTTCGCGGCCGTTGACCAGCACCGGCGTACCGGACGGCGCAGCGCGCGGGTAACCATCGCCGTAGCCCATCGCCACCACGCCAAGACGGGTATCGCGTTCGCTGATCCAGGTACCGCCGTAGCCGACAGGTTCGCCCGCTTTATGCTCGCGTACCGCAATCAGGCTTGAGGTCAGCGACATGACTGGCTGCATACCGAAATCCGGCCCCCAGGGCTTTTGCTCCAGCGGCGACACGCCGTAGAGGATGATGCCCGGGCGCGCCCAGTCAAAGTGCGATTGCGGCCACAGCAAAATGCCGCCGGAGGCCGCGATGGAACGCAGGCCGGGCTTGCCGTCGGTAAAGGCGGTGAAAATCGCGAGCTGCTTTTCGGTCGCGCCGCATTCCGGTTCGTCGGCACGAGCAAAGTGGCTGACGACGTTCACCGGCTGGCGCACGTTTTTGCAGGCGCTCAGGCGCTGGTAGAAGGCCTCGGCGTCTTCCGGGCGTACGCCCAGACGGTGCATGCCGGTGTCGAGCTTCATCCAGACGGCGACCGGTTCGCTCAGTTCGGCGCTTTCCAGCGCCTCAAGCTGTTCCATGTTATGCACGGCGGTATGCAGATGCTGTGCGGCAATCGTCGGCAGGTCGGTCGCGTTAAAGAAGCCTTCCAGCAGCAGAATCGGCTGGGTGATGCCGCCCTCACGCAGGCGCAGCGCCTCTTCCAGGCGGGCAACGCCAAAAGCATCGGCGTCGGGGAGCGTTCGCGCGGTCTCGAGGAGGCCGTGTCCGTAAGCGTTCGCTTTCACCACCGCAACCAGCTTGCTGGCAGGCGCCAGTTCGCGCAGACGTTGCAGGTTGTGTCGCAGAGCGCGGCGGTTAATGACTACAGTAGCCGCTTGCATTTTTATTCCTTGATAAGTATTTGCTTGAGTCACCAGATTCAGCGTTGTTATTCGTCGTCGTACTGCGGGCCAGCGTAGTTATCGAAGCGCGACCACTGGCCGTTAAACGTCAGGCGCACCGTGCCGATCGGGCCGTTACGCTGTTTACCGATGATAATCTCAGCGATGCCTTTTAAGTCACTGTTTTCGTGATAAACCTCATCACGATAGATAAACATGATTAAGTCAGCATCCTGCTCGATGGAGCCGGATTCACGCAGGTCGGAGTTGACCGGGCGCTTGTCCGCGCGCTGTTCCAGAGAGCGGTTAAGCTGCGACAGCGCCACCACCGGCACATGTAATTCTTTCGCTAACGCTTTGAGTGAACGTGATATTTCGGCGATTTCCAGCGTACGGTTGTCAGAGAGCGACGGCACGCGCATCAGCTGGAGGTAGTCGATCATGATAAGCCCGATGCCGCCGTGCTCACGAGCGATACGGCGCGCGCGGGAGCGCACTTCCGTCGGCGTCAGGCCGGAAGAGTCGTCAATGTAAATATTGCGTTTTTCCAGCAGTATCCCCATGGTGCCAGAGATGCGCGCCCAGTCTTCATCATCGAGCTGGCCGGTACGGATTTTGGTCTGGTCCACCCGCGACAGCGAGGCCAGAGAACGCATCATAATCTGTTCCGATGGCATCTCAAGAGAGAAGATAAGGACCGGTTTATCCTGCAACATCGCCGCATTTTCGACGAGGTTCATTGCAAATGTCGTTTTACCCATCGAGGGACGAGCAGCGACGATAATCAGATCCGACGGCTGTAAACCAGCGGTTTTCTTGTTGAGATCGTCGTAGCCGGTGTTCACCCCGGTAACGCCGTCGTGCGGCTGCTGGAATAGCTGTTCGATACGCGCGACGGTAGCGTCGAGCACATCGGTAATGTTTTTCGGGCCTTCGTCTTTATTGGCGCGGCTCTCGGCGATTTTAAACACCCGGGATTCAGCGAGATCCAGCAGGTCCTCGCTGGTGCGCCCCTGCGGGTCGAAACCGGCTTCGGCAATTTCATTGGCCACCGAGATCATTTCGCGAACGACTGCACGTTCGCGAACAATGTCGGCATAAGCGCTGATGTTTGCCGCACTTGGCGTATTTTTTGACAATTCCGCCAGATAGGCGAAGCCGCCGACGCTGTCCAGTTGCCCCTGTCGCTCCAGCGATTCCGCGAGCGTAATCAGGTCTATCGGGCTGCCGCCTTCCTGTAAACGCCCCATCTCCGTAAAGATATGGCGGTGCGGACGGGTGTAGAAATCCTCCGCAACCACGCGTTCAGCGACGTCGTCCCAGCGCTCGTTATCCAGCATCAAACCGCCCAACACCGACTGTTCCGCTTCAATCGAGTGCGGCGGTACTTTCAGCCCTGCCACCTGCGGATCGCGGTCGCGAGCTTCGGCTTGAGGTTTGTTGAAGGGTTTATTTGCTGCCATAGTGAATGGTATTACCGAGATAAAGAGTGGGTCGAAAGATTACCACATAATTGTTCAGGAGGAAGCATGGCAACCCGTATTGAATTTAGCAAACATGGCGGCCCGGACGTGCTCAACGCCGTTGAATTCACCCCTAACGCCCCTGCCGAGAACGAAGTGCAGGTAGAAAACAAAGCTATCGGCATCAACTACATTGATACCTATATTCGCAGCGGGCTCTATCCGCCGCCATCGCTGCCGAGTGGCCTGGGTACCGAAGCCGCTGGCGTAGTCAGCCAGGTGGGCAGCAACGTTAAGCATATCAAGATAGGCGATCGCGTGGTCTACGCGCAGTCGGGCCTTGGCGCTTACAGCTCGGTGCACAACGTCGCGGCGGATAAAGTGGCTCTGCTTCCGGCAGCCATCTCCTATGAACAGGCTGCAGCTTCCTTCCTCAAAGGGTTAACCGTCTACTATCTGCTGCGTAAAACCTATGAAATTAAGCCCGGCGAACCGTTCCTGTTCCACGCTGCGGCGGGCGGCGTGGGGCTGATTGCCTGCCAGTGGGCGAAAGCGCTGGGGGCGAAGCTGATTGGTACCGTCGGCAGCGCAGAGAAAGCGAAGCGCGCGCTGCAGGCAGGTGCCTGGCAGGTGATTAACTACCGTGAAGAGAACATTGCCGAACGCGTCAAAGAAATAACCGGCGGTAAAAAGCTGCCGGTGGTGTACGACTCGGTGGGGAAAGATACCTGGGAGGCCTCGCTCGACTGCCTGCAGCGTCGCGGTCTGATGGTCAGCTTCGGCAATTCATCCGGCCCGGTGACCGGCGTGAATCTGGGGATCCTCAATCAGAAAGGCTCGCTGTTCGTGACCCGTCCTTCCCTCTACGGCTATATCACCACCTACGACGAGCTGAAAGAGGCCAGCCACGAACTGTTCTCACTGATCGCCAGCGGCATTATCAAGGTAGACGTGGCGGAAAGTCAGAAGTACCCGCTGAAGGAAGCGCGTCGCGCGCATGAGATTCTGGAAAGCCGGGTAACGCAAGGCTCAAGCCTGCTGATTCCTTAAGTGTTTTCACTGCACAAAAGACTAGGGCTTCCCGCAGGAAGCCCTTTCTTTTTTTAGTTCGGCTGTATGTAGGGTACAGCACGATGAATTCGTTATCGGCGGTAATAGTGACAGATTTATTACGCGGATCCTACGGAGATTTATGCAAAAATATCGAGGTTGTGACACACCCCTCAATACCTCCGGTAATTGCTGCGGTACGGTGGATTTTTCGGCCCCTTGATCGCCCGGATAATCCACACCGCTGCCACCGCCAGAATTAACCACGGCAGCAGCTTGATCATCATCGCAAACAGTCCGCCGACGAACATCAGTACCGCCGCCACAACAAGTGCGGCGAGAATGCCAAGCAGGGAAATCCCCGTCACCAGCAGCATCACAAAAAAGCCAATCACAAATAACAGTTCCAGCATGGTCGTGCCCCCGGAAAATAGACGTTTCTCTGATGTCACTATTACAAAAACCGTGCCAAAAATAACTTATTGATTATCAACAAAAACGCCCCGCGACAATGCGCAGGGCGTGGTGAATTTGACCAGATTTTAGCGAAAAATTTAGCGCTTATCGGCCACCAGCTTCAGCGCATGCTCCAGTACGTTAATATCGGCCCCGGCCTTGTGCGCGTTTTCGCTCAGATAGCGACGCCATTGGCGCGCACCGGGGATGCCCTGGAACAGCCCCAGCATGTGACGAGTGATATGTCCAAGATAGGTGCCGTTGCTCAGCTCACGCTCGATGTACGGATACATCGCGCGCACCACCGCCACCGGGTCGGCATCGACGTCGGTGGCGCCGAAGATTTCACGATCGACCGACGCCAGAATACCCGGGTTTTGATAGGCTTCACGGCCCACCATCACGCCGTCCATATGTTCCAGATGCGCCCTGGCCTCTTCCAGCGATTTAATGCCGCCGTTGATGGACATCGTCAGATGCGGGAAATCGCGCTTGAGCTGATACACACGCGGGTAGTCCAGCGGGGGAATTTCGCGGTTCTCTTTCGGGCTCAGGCCTGAAAGCCAGGCTTTACGGGCGTGGATGATAAACATCTCACATTCGCCGCGGCCGGAAACCGTGTCGATGAAATCGCAGAGGAATTCATAGCTGTCCTGATCGTCAATACCAATACGGGTTTTCACCGTCACCGGAATGGACACCACGTCGCGCATCGCCTTGACGCAGTCTGCCACCAACTGCGCGTTGCCCATCAGGCAGGCGCCAAACATACCGTTCTGTACGCGATCGGACGGGCAACCGACGTTAAGGTTGATTTCGTCATAGCCGCGTTCCTGCGCAAGCGCGGCACACTGCGCCAGCGCCGCCGGGTCGCTGCCGCCAAGCTGCAGGGCAACCGGATGCTCTTCTTCGCTATACGCCAGATAATCGCCCTTACCGTGAATAATTGCCCCGGTCGTCACCATTTCGGTATACAGCAGCGTGTGCCGGGACAGCAGGCGCAAGAAGTAGCGGCAGTGCCTGTCGGTCCAGTCGAGCATCGGCGCGATGGAGAAACGGTGAGCGGGGAAAGTAGCGGTCGAGGATTCTGACAACATGGTGATTATTTAAGCATCCGGAAAAATGGGCGGCTACTATAGCACAAACCTTGAGCGCGGATGTAGCGAATCCCCGGTGGGTAACACGCTGGCAGCTGGGGTAAGCCTGATAAGCACTGCGCCATCAGGCGGTCCAGCGCACATTGCCGGATGGCGACGTAAACGCCTTATCCGGCCTACAAGATCCGTGGTCAGAACATGACGCTAAGCTGCATCCCCGCCCCCCAGGTTTGCTCTTCGCCGTACAGTCCCATCAGATCGACGTGCACCCGATTAAAGGGCGCAAAGCCGACGCCGCCAGTAAAGACGTTGCTGTCGTTATTTTTTACATCAGCGCGATAACCCGCGCGCACCGCCAGCCAGTCCAGCGGGCGCACTTCTGCGCCAACGCCTACGTACTGCGACGCCTCTTCACTTTTAAAGCCCTTGGTTTGCGTCAAATCACCATCGACGCTTAAGGTCACGAGATCGGTGTGCCAGGCCACCCCAGCGGTCACCAGTGGACGTATCTGGTAGGTATCGCGCACGCCGGCCACTTCTTTGGTATCAATATCGCGCGAGAACAGGTTTTGCCCGCTGAGCCCCACCGTCCAGCTCTCGCCAAAATCGGCAGTCATCCCGGCATCGACGTTAAAGCCCGTATCATCATTGCGATAGCGGCTGCTGTTGATGTCGTCGCTGCTGAAGTTGTAGATAGAGACGGTGTAGTTATAGAGCCAGGTTTGCTGGAGCTTCGGCGTAATGCCCAGTGAAATCGGTACGCCGCCAGGATTAAACTGACGGGCCATCGCCACGCCGTAGTCAGAGACGATCGCTGCGCGGCCAAATCCCTGTGATTTCAGATTGTTGGGGTCGACCGCCAGCACGCTGGCCGGCACCGCCTGCACGCGGCACAGCGTGTCGATGTCACCCTGGTCGATATACGAGCTGAGGCGCGCGCGCGCGTTGGCCTTTGCCACAAACGCCACCGCCAGTACATCGTTCGGCACTGCCACCACCATCCCTGCCCCCGCTTTCGCGCTGGCAGTTTTGCCCTTCAGGGATGATAGCCGATCCGCCAGATCCCCCGCCGCACCGGATACCTGACGATAACCCGGGCTGCCGGGGACAAACAGCTGCACCGGATTCACACCGTTGAGCGCTTTACGGTAGCCATTCACATCGTCGCTGATATCGTCGATTTCGCTGCGCAGATCGTCCTTATCGGATATCTGCGCGCCGATCGTCGGAAAAACCAGCGTCACCGCGTCGTCAGGCTGCGACCTGGCCAGCAGCGCGGGGTTAATCAGCGCCCCGCTGGCGTACGGCGCCGAAGCCACCCCCGTGCCACCCATCGCATCGCTTCGGGCCTCAACCCAGCCGTTTGCCGCCTCTGCCTGCCCTGCCATAATGAAAGAGACAGCGATCCCCATCAGCGAAAATTTGTCGTTTTTTTTCACAGTTTGCTCGTCTTATTGTCTGTTATGAAACAATCCCCCCTTCGTTATCACCTGAACGGGGGCGAACTATTGCTGTGAATAACGGGACAAAAAGCGTTCTGTTCCCTTAACTGAAATTTTCTACAAGCTGGTTATTATTAATAAGCACCCTAATCTTTTATAGAAGATAAGATTACTTTCGCCCAGGTTTTCCGTCGTGCGGGCCAAAAAATTGCGGTGGGTGATCCACCCAGCGGTCTTCGCGCGTGACGGCATAAGCAGCGTTCAACGGGTAGTAAATACGGTTATGCTTTTTGTTGGCTTCACCCACCACCAGCAGCCGTACCTCTTCGCTGGTGTTGTTGATGAAGGTATGGCATACGCCGGTTCCGGCCGGAAAACCAACGCTGTCACCCGGTTCAAGTTTCCACAAATAGCCGTTAATCCACGCCTGTGGATAGCCTTCCAGCACGTAGATAAACTCTTCCTCGTCGCTTTCGGCGTGCGGATACGAGGTGCGGCGGCCGGGCGGTAATCGTTCGTGGTGAATGCCGATATGCCTGAGCCCCAGCGCACGGGCCAGCGGCGCACCGATGGCAAAACGCTCGTCGCTGTCGGGGTAAGTGGAGTCGTCGGGTCCTTCAACATCGCGCCAATGGCGAATACAGTCGGGTCTTTTCATCATTTTTCATCCTGAGTGTGAAGTTCACCTGCTATAACACACCTATAGCACACCTGTGGAAACTCGGTGTTTCCGGCATAACATGGTAAAGTAGGGGTTTATTTCACCCGTAACCCGAGGACGCCAATGGATAAGACCACCACGCAAGAACTGTTAGCGCAGGCTGAGAAGCTGTGCGCGCAACGCGGCGTGCGCCTGACTCCGCAACGTCTGGAAGTGTTGCGCCTGATGAGCCTGCAGGAAGGGGCGATTAGCGCCTATGACCTGCTGGACCTGCTGCGCGAGAAAGAACCCCAGGCCAAACCGCCAACCGTCTATCGCGCGCTGGAGTTTCTGCTTGAGCAAGGCTTCGTACACAAGGTGGAATCCGCCAACAGCTACGTGCTCTGTCATCTGTTCGATCAGCCGACGCATACCTCCGCGATGTTTATCTGCGATCGCTGCGGCGTGGTGAAAGAAGAGTGTGCAGAAGGGGTGGAAGATATCATGCATACGCTGGCGGCGAAAATGGGCTTTGCCCTACGCCACAACGTCATTGAGGCCCATGGCCTATGCTCTGCCTGCGTCGAGGTTGAAGCCTGCCGCGCGCATGAGCACTGTCATCACGACCATACCATTCAGTTGAAGAAAAAGGCCCGCTAACCGAGCGATTAGCGGGGGGAGTACATCCGTGTACTCCGGGCAGGAGAAGCGCGTTACCAGCGGATATTGTGGCGTTTATCCCAGCTGTCGACCTCTTTTTCCGCCTGATCTTTCGCGTATCCGTAGCGTTCCTGAATTTTACCGACCAGCTGGTCGCGTTTGCCTTCGATCACCGTCATATCATCGTCGGTGAGTTTGCCCCATTGCTCTTTCACTTTACCTTTAACCTGTTTCCAGTTACCGCCGATTTCGTCTTTATTCATCGTCGAATCCTCGATCGTCAGTGAGTGAATAGCGAAAGAGACACGTTCTTTTTCGCTAAGCGTGAGGTTAATTGTAGTCAGTCATTCTGGGTTCATTTCACTATTCGGAATCTTTAACCATTTCTCAGGAAAACCAGCTATTGTTTCGCCAATGGCGACGCCAGATATACGCCAGCGACAGCCCGCGCAGCGCGAGGAATACAGCCAGCGCCAGCCACAGCCCGTGGTTGCCGAGCAGCGGCAGCGCCAGCAGCGTTAGCGCAAAGCCTAAGGCGGCCACCGCCATACTGTTTCGCATTTCAGCGCCGCGCGTTGCGCCGATAAACATCCCGTCCAGCAAATAGCACCACACGCCGATCGCCGGCAGCACAACCTGCCAGAGCACATAGCGATCGGCAAGCTGCTGCAGTTCAGGTAGCGACGTTAACAGCGCGACAATCTGTTGCCCCAGCAGCGCGTACACCAGCGCAAACGCCAGCGCGACCACGCCCGCCTGACGGCATGCGGCGTGCCAGACCTCCAGCAGCTTGCTGCCATCGCGCGCCCCGAAAGCCTGCCCGGAATGGGCCTCCACCGCGTAGGCAAAGCCGTCCAGCGCATAGGCTGTAAACGTCAGCATGGTCATCAGCACCGCGTTTACCGCCACCACGTCGCCGCCGAGGCGCGCACCGAAAACGGTCACCGCACCAAAGCACAGCTGTAACAGCAGGGAACGCAGCATAATGTCGCGGTTCAGCGCCAGCAGACGGCGAATGTTGCCGCGCCAGGCGTTTTTCAGCATCAGCCAACTGATGCCCCGCATCACCAGCACCTTGCGGACCATCACCAGCCCGACCAGCAGCGTGGCGTATTCGGCAAGCGCCGTCGCCAGCGCCGCCCCCTGTACGCTCATGTGCAGCCCCATCACCAGCCATAGGTCGAGCACGATATTCAGGACATTGCCCACCACCAGTAAAACAACCGGCGCACGAGCGTACTGTACGCCCAGCAGCCAGCCCAGCAGCACAAGGTTAGCCAGCGCCGCGGGGGCGCTGAGCCAGCGGATGGTCAGAAAACGCCGCGCCTGCTCCGGCACCTCGCCGCTGCCGCCAACGATGGAGAGCGCCAGATTGATCAGTGGCGTTTTCAGCAGAATAATCAGCAGCCCGGCCCCCAGCGCCAGCATGAGCGGCTGCACCAGCGCGCGAGCCAGCGCCTGCGGATCCTTCGCACCAAACGCCTGTGCCGTCAGACCGGTCGTGCTCATGCGCAAAAACAGCAGCAGCATAAACAGGAAGCTGGTCGCGGTCGCGCCAATCGCCACGCCGCCCAGATAAACAGGGCTATCGAGATGACCAATCACGGCGGTGTCCACCAGCCCGAGCAACGGGACGGTAATGTTGGAGAAAATCATGGGTAGCGCAAGGCGCCACAGGGCCTTATCGGCGGAGGTAAGTAGCGGCATGAGTGTCGACCAGAAAGGAAAAAGACGGCGATACGGGGCGTATCGCCGTCATGAGAAAGCGGGTGTTACAGCCATTCGCCGTTGCGAATAACGCCAACGGCCAGTCCTTCGATCGAGAAATTCTGCTGGCGCAGATCGACCACGATAGGTTTAAATTCGCTGTTTTCCGGCAGCAGTTCGACGACGTTACCCTGTTTTTTCAGGCGTTTCACCGTCACTTCTTCATCAATGCGCGCGACCACAACCTGGCCGTTACGCACGTCCTGCGTTTTATGCACGGCAAGGAGGTCGCCGTCCATAATACCGATGTCTTTCATCGACATGCCGCTGACGCGAAGCAGGAAGTCGGCGCTGGGTTTAAACAGCGAGGGATCGACCTGATAATGACCTTCGATATGCTGCTGCGCCAGCAACGGCTCACCCGCCGCGACGCGGCCCACCAGCGGCAGGCCCTCTTCTTCTTCCACCAGCAGGCGGATACCGCGAGAAGCGCCGGATACAATCTCAATGACACCTTTACGCGCCAGCGCTTTCAGGTGCTCTTCAGCCGCGTTCGGGGAACGGAACCCCAAGCGCTGAGCAATTTCCGCACGCGTCGGCGGCATGCCCGTCTGGCTGATATGATCCCGGATGAGATCAAACACCTCTTGCTGCCTGGTCGTTAACGCTTTCATTCCGCCCCCTGGGTGTATATACAGTTATGCTGTGAGTATATACAGCTAGTGTCTATTTTGAAACCATAAAACGCACGAAATCAGGCAGTTTTCACAGCTTTAGTGGAAATGCGCCCACAGCAGCATGCCCCAGGTGATCAGCGCGACAAAAATCGCCAGCAGCACCGCCGCCGACCCCATGTCTTTTGCCCGTCCGGACAGTTCGTGATACTCCGAGCCAATGCGATCGACTACGGCTTCCAGCGCACTATTGAGAATTTCCACTATCATCACCAACAGGACGGAACCGATAAGCAGCACGCGGGTAATCGCATCGACATCCAACCAGCAGGCGATGATAATCGCCAGCACCGACGCGACGCCCTCCTGGCGGAATGCGGCTTCGTTGATCCACGCCGCGCGAAATCCTTTCCAGGAATAGCCCGCTGCTTTGATGATTCGGGTGAGCCCGGTGGTATTATTGGCCATCTCAAGAACCTTTTTTGTTATTACGTCAATGACAATGCGAGTTATGCAGCGGTAGAACAGAAATTCTGCTGACTTTCTGATATTCTTGCCGCGCATTTGCATGATTAACCAGAGGCTTTACATCGTTTATGTCCGGCTGGCCACGAATTTACTACAAATTACTGAATTTACCATTAAGCGTACTGGTAAAAAGCAAGTCTATTCCGGCAGAACCTGCCCAGGAACTGGGGCTCGATACGTCGCGCCCGATTATGTACGTCCTGCCTTATAACTCTAAGGCCGACTTGCTGACGCTGCGCGCCCAGTGCCTGGCGCATGATTTACCCGATCCGCTTGAACCGTTGGAAATCGACGGCACTCTGCTGCCGCGCTACGTGTTTATTCACGGCGGCCCGCGCGTGTTCACTTACTACACGCCAAAGGAAGAGTCGATCAAGCTGTTCCACGACTATCTCGATCTGCACCGCAGCAATCCGGACCTGGATGTGCAAATGGTGCCGGTTTCCGTGATGTTCGGGCGCTCTCCGGGCCGCGAAAAAGGCGAGGAAAATCCGCCGCTGCGTATGCTCAACGGCTTCCAGAAATTCTTCGCCGTCTCCTGGCTTGGTCGCGATAGCTTCGTGCGCTTCTCGCCGTCTGTGTCGCTGCGCCGCATGGCCGACGAACACGGCACCGATAAAATCATCGCCCAGAAGCTAGCACGCGTTGCCCGCATGCACTTTGCCCGTCAGCGCCTGGCTGCGGTTGGCCCGCGCCTGCCGGCACGTCACGACCTGTTCAAAAAGCTGCTGGCTTCGAAAGCCATTGCGAAAGCGGTCGAAGATGAAGCGCGCAGCAAAAAAATCTCCCATGAAAAAGCACAGCAGAATGCGATTGCGCTAATGGAAGAAATTGCGGCCAACTTCTCCTACGAGATGATTCGCCTGACTGACCGTATCCTCAGCTTCACCTGGAACCGTCTATACCAGGGCATTAACGTCCATAACGCCGAGCGCGTACGCCAGCTGGCGCACGACGGCCATGAAATTGTCTATGTGCCCTGCCACCGTAGCCACATGGACTACCTGCTGCTCTCTTACGTGCTCTATCATCAGGGCCTGGTGCCGCCGCATATTGCCGCCGGTATCAACCTGAACTTCTGGCCAGCCGGTCCGATTTTCCGTCGTCTGGGCGCGTTCTTTATTCGCCGTACCTTTAAGGGTAACAAGCTTTACTCCACCGTGTTCCGTGAATACCTTGGCGAGCTGTTCAGCCGCGGCTATTCCGTCGAGTACTTCGTGGAAGGCGGGCGCTCGCGTACCGGCCGTCTGCTGGACCCGAAAACCGGCACCCTGTCGATGACCATTCAGGCGATGCTGCGCGGCGGTTCCCGACCTATCACCCTGGTGCCGATTTACATCGGCTACGAGCACGTGATGGAAGTGGGTACCTACGCCAAAGAGCTGCGCGGCGCGACGAAAGAAAAAGAGAGCCTGCCGCAGATGCTGCGCGGGCTGAGCAAGCTGCGCAACCTCGGCCAGGGCTATGTCAACTTCGGCGAACCGATGCCGCTGATGACCTACCTGAACCACCACGTGCCGGAATGGCGCGAGTCTATCGACCCAATCGAAGCCGTGCGTCCGGCATGGCTGACGCCGACCGTCAACAAGCTGGCAGGCGAGCTGATGGTGCGTATTAACAACGCCGGTGCGGCGAACGCGATGAACCTGTGCTGCACCGCGCTGCTGGCCTCGCGCCAGCGTTCGCTCACCCGCGAGCAGCTGACGCAGCAGGTAGAATGCTACCTGGCACTGATGCGCAATGCGCCGTATTCACCGGATGCCACCGCGCCGAAAGCCACCGCCAGCGAGCTTATCGACCATGCTCTGCAGATGAATAAGTTCGAAGTCGAGAAAGACACTATCGGCGACATCATTATTCTGCCGCGCGAGCAGGCGGTGCTGATGACCTATTACCGCAACAACATCGCGCACATGCTGATCATGCCGTCGCTGCTGGCGGCCATCATGACCCAGCATCGTGAGATCTCTCGCGAGCAGGTGCTGAGCATCATTGGTACGCTGTACCCGATGCTCAAAGCCGAGCTGTTCCTGCGCTGGGATCGCGAGGCGCTGCCGTCGGTGATGGACACCCTGATTGCCGAAATGGTCCGTCAGGAGCTGATTACCGAGCAGAACGGCAACCTGCGGATTAACGCTTCGCACTCCCGCACGCTGCAACTGCTGGCCGCTGGCGCACGCGAAACGCTGCAGCGCTATGCGATCACCTTCTGGCTGCTGAGCGGCAACCCGTCGATGAACCGCAGCACGCTGGAGAAAGAGAGCCGTACGCTGGCACAGCGTTTGTCGGTGCTGCACGGCATCAACTCGCCGGAGTTCTTTGATAAAGCGGTGTTCTCCTCGCTGGTGCTGACGCTCCGCGATGAGGGTTATATCAGCGACAGCGGTGACGCCGAGCCGGAAGAGACGATGAAGGTTTACCAGATGATGGCGGGCCTGATTACCTCGGACGTGCGCTTGACGATTGAGAGCGTAACGCAGGAAGAGGCGGCGCAGTAAAAACAAAAATCCCCGGTCAGAAAGCCGGGGATTTTTTTATCGCGTGGTGACCGAATGCCACGCCTGATGGCGCTGCGCTTATCAGGCCTACACACGCGAGTGGCAGCGTAGCCCGAATAAGGCGTTTACAGGCCGCATTTAAAACTGCCAGTAGCTCATCGCCAGGCCAATAAACAGCACCAGCCCCACGTAGTTATTGTTCATAAATGCCTGGAAGCACGGGCCGCGTTCGCGGTGGCGAATCAGCTTCTGTTGGTAGACAAACAGCGCACCGGCGATCAGAATTGACCAATAGAACGCCCAGTGTAGCCCGTTCAACCAGCCGATCGCGGCCATTAATACCAGCACACAGGCTTGCAGAATGCCAATAATCAGCCGGTCATTGTCACCGAACAGAATCGCCGTGGATTTGATACCGATTTTCACGTCATCGTCACGGTCTACCATCGCGTACTGCGTGTCGTAAGCCACCGCCCACAGAATATTCGCCAGCAGCATCAGCCAGCAGCTCAGCGGCAGCGTCTCGCTCACCGCCGCAAAGGCCATCGGAATTGACCAGCCAAATGCCGCGCCCAGCACCACCTGCGGCAGATGGGTATAACGTTTCATAAACGGGTAAACCCACGCCAGCGCCAGCGCCGCGATTGACAGTAAAATGGTCATCGCGTTGAGCGTCAGCACCAGCAGGAAGGAAAGCGCCACCAGCACGATAAACAGCGTACGGGCCTCTTTCTCCGTGACCGCCCCGCTCGGCAACGGTCGATTTGCCGTCCGTTTGACGTGACCGTCAAATTTACGATCCGCATAGTCGTTCACTACGCAGCCCGCGGCGCGCATCAGCCATACGCCCGCCACAAAGACCGCCAGGATCCACAGCGGCGGCACACCCGGCGAGGCGACCCACAGCGCCCACAGCGTCGGCCACAGCAGCAGCAGCGCGCCGATCGGTTTGTCCGTGCGCATCAGCCGATGGTAGGCCAGCAGCTTATTCTGCTTCAGACTCCACTCCATTCTTTTTTTCCTCTCAGTACAGCGGCGATGCCGGTAAAAACAGCTCGGTTAACAGCAGCGGTTTACCGCTTAAGCGGAGGCGGGAACGACGCCCCCACAGCGCATCATGACGACCTATCTCAATAAAATCTCGCGTCAGCGTTGACGACGTAAACAGGTAGCGACCCAGCGGCGTTTGCCCCAGGTTTTGCAGCGCCAGCTCCGGCCCGCAGAGGGTCGACTCTGGCACCACGGTGCGCCCGGCAAGCCACGGTTCACCGCCGACGCACAATAATATTTCCCGCAGCCAATAGCGAGCCTCTTCTGGCAGCAGATGCTGCTCAGCCGCCAGCGCGTCGCGGCTGACAAATTCTTCATTTAATAGCGTGACGCTGACGGGTTTCCCGAACTGCTCAAACCGTTTGGTCATGGAATCTTCCAGCATCAGCCAGTCGCGCTGAGCGGGTTCAAGCGGGGGAATGACGTCAAAATAGCGCAGCGCGCGTAGTTGCGTCAGTGCAGAGTGCGACATGCCTGTCTCTCCAATACAAAGCGTTTCGCCATTGTATCGCAGAAAGTCGCGTGAGGGGGTGCAGGAATGGTCAAATACGATCATTAGCGCAACAGCAGTGCAACAGTTTGCGTTGCGCGATAAAAAAGGTGCGCCCACAAGGGCACACCGAAAGGCTTCGCCTAAACATCAGCGCTGCGGGGAGAACTTACCCCTTGCCTTTTACAGCGCCGATAAAGGTGGAACGAGCAGATTTAGAGCCCAGGCGCTCGGCTTCATTCATCAGCTTGAGGGCTTTATCGATATCCCCTTTCGCTACCGCCTGTTTAATGCCGTTGTTGAAATAGCTTTCCGTATCATCCAGCATCGGTTCCGCCTTCGCCGCTGGCGCTGGCGCAGGTGCTGCAACTGGGGCTGCCGCTGGCGCGCTGTAGGCCGGTGCCGCCGTGTTGCCGACGGTGACCGGCGCCGGGCCGGAAGAGCCGAACAGCGGGCCAACCAGCACGCTGGAGCTGCTGTTGGTTTTCACTTTCAGCTTCACTAAGCCGTCGGTAATGTGTTTGGCTACCGGGTCCGGAATATCCGGTACGGCGTTACCGGTGCCTTTCGCGTAGGCTTTTGCCGGGTCCAGCAGAGTCGTGGTCTGCTGGAGATCTTTCTCGGTCGTAAAGACCAGGACATACAGCTTCTGCTGGCCCAGCGCTGGCGTCAGGCGCATCACCCCTTCCAGACGGTCGGCGCTCATCACGCCCGGTGCCTGGTAGGTGAAGTAGCTGCTAGGGAAGAAGGCAGAAGGCGTCATGTTCTGATCGAGAATCAGCACGTTTGGCGCAAATACGTTAGTTTGCTTGTTGACTTCACTGGTCAGGGTCAGCGTCAGTTCACCGATGTTAGCCGGGACGCTGTAGGCCGCCACGTTGCCGGTGATACCAGGAACGTTCAGGCTCTGACCGCCGGTCGCAAGCTGGGTGGACTGCACTTTGGATTGGTCGACCGGCGTCCAGGTCAGCTGCTGAAGCGCAGAGGTTGGAATCGTCGGGGCGGCGCTGGTGTTTTGTGGCACATAGTTGACGTCGGCGAGGCTGATGCCCGGGACGCTCGCCATTAATCCAGCAGATAAGCAGAGAGCAACGAGACTTTTTTTCATTTTCATTATGATGACCTCAGAATGCGGAGTTCTAGCGGTAGCCAGGCAATAGCGCGCTAAACCTCAAGGAACAGAGGGGCTTATGCCCCTCGTCGGTTGTTACGTCAGGTTAGTGCTGAATTACCACCAGATTTCCATCTGAGCACCGAAGGACCACTCATCGCTGTCGCCACGGCTGTAGGTTTTCGCGCTGGTATCTTTGTAAGCAATACCGTTGTCATAACCCCATTTCTCATCCCACTTCGCGTAGGTTGCGAACACGCGGATGGCCGGACGGGACCAGATGCTGTCGCCAGCCTGCCACTGTTGCGCCAGGGTGATTTTGTACTGGTTGTTGGTGTCGCCGGTACGCTGAGACTTCACGTTGTCGTAACCCACTTCCATCAGGGTACTCATGATTGGCGTCCATTTGTACATTGGACGAACGCCGACGGTCCACCACTTGGTGCCGTTACCGTCGTCACGGTCGATATTCTGGTACATACCGACGTACATCAGGTCAACTTTGTCGCCCAGGGAGATTGCGCCGTGGTCGAGGATACGCCACATGTCGCCATCGTTATTGATCTTGTTGTTTACAATACCGATTTCGGTATCTTTGTTGTAATCGTTACCGGTGAAGGAGCCTTGAGACTGGCCTTTACCCTGAGTGGTCATCGAGTCAGTTGCGTACTGAACAACAAACTTGTTGTAGCCTTTCAGCATGCTCTGAGTGTGTTCTGCAGTGAACATCCAGCCGTCTTTTGACGCGCCGTCAGCGAGGCTGTAGCCGTCGGTGTAGTTCGCACGACCGTAGTCAACGCCCAGCTCCAGCACGCCGTCCGGGTTGGTTTCCAGACCGGCTAAACGAACGTCAAACACGTCGTTGGCGGTATCTTTATAGTTCTTGTAGGTGTCGTTGCTGGTGAAGATGTAAGAACCACCGGCTTCCTGAGAACGGGTCGCTGCCAGAGACAGTTTACCGAAGCCCAGATCGACGTTTTCGATACCTGCACCAGGACCCGAGATATCCCAGTAGTAGAAGTCGATCATGTGAACGTCATGACGCTGGTAGAAACGCTTACCGGCCCAGATGGTGGAGCCTGGCAGCCAGTCGATCAGGTTTTTACCCTGGACGTTCGCTTCACGGAACGCTGGGTCAGTCGGTTCCCAGTCGTTCTGCTGTGCGACGGAGTAAGCCACGTTGGTGTCGAAGTAGAAGCTCTTATCGCCTTCTTTCCACACTTCCTGGCCTAATTTCAATTCGGCATAGGTTTCACATTCGTTACCCAGACGGTATTTACTTTGAGCACCGGTTGCCTGGAAACACTGTTGTTCGCCACCGCTACCCGTCCAGCCGATGCCGGAACGCGCGTAGCCATGAAAATCTACGGCCATTGCCTGAGCAGACATAATGCCTGCTGCGACGGCAACCGCCACGGGGAGTTTGCGCAGAGTAATCATCATTCTATCTCCTGAGATCATTGCTTTTCTTTTTTAACATTTCACCCCGTATCGCCTTATCGCTAGCGACGTGGGGGTTAGATGTTTGCTTTTTATGGGGCCTTTAAACGCCGGGCTCTTTATGCAGCCGACGACATGCGGTGCCATCCTCACGGAACAGATGACAGCGCTCTGGCGGCAAGCCAATGGCGAATGTGGCACCCTCTTCTACCAACACCACGTCGTTCTGGCGGTAAACCAGGTTCTGACGAATGGCGGGGATCTGGATATGAATTTGCGTTTCGTTGCCCAGCTGCTCGACAACATGCACCACGCCTTCCAGCGTCACATCGGCGATGTGGCTCGGCATCAGGTGCTCCGGGCGAATGCCCAGCGACATGTTGGCGCCAACCTGCACGTTGTTACTCTCAACCGGCAGCCAGATTTGCTGATGGTTTGGCAGCTCAACCTGGACCTGTTCGATGGCGGTGGCGGTGACTTTGACCGGCAGGAAGTTCATCTTCGGCGAACCAATAAAGCCCGCGACAAAGCGATCGGCCGGATAGTGATACAGCTCAAGCGGTTTACCGACCTGTGCAACGCGACCCGCGTCCAGCACCACGATTTTGTCGGCCAGGGTCATGGCTTCGACCTGATCGTGGGTCACGTAAATCATCGTGCGGCCCAGACGTTTATGCAGACGGGAGATTTCAATACGCATCTGTACGCGCAGCGCGGCGTCCAGGTTAGAAAGGGGTTCATCCAGCAGGAACACGCGCGGCTCGGCCACCAGCGTACGGCCGATAGCGACACGCTGACGCTGACCGCCGGACAGGGCCTTCGGTTTACGTTCCAACAGATGGGCTAATTGCAGAACTTCAGAAACCTGATTAACGCGCTGGTTGATCACTTCTTTTTTAGCGCCGGCCAGCTTCAGGCCAAAAGACATGTTCTCGGCAACGGATAAATGGGGGTACAGCGCATAAGACTGGAACACCATCCCCACGCCGCGTTCGGCGGGCGGAACATCGTTCATGCGGGTTTCACCGATGAACAGATCGCCGCTGGTGATGGTTTCGAGACCCGCGATCATACGCAGCAACGTCGATTTGCCGCAGCCGGACGGCCCGACAAACACCACGAACTCCCCTTCCTGGATATCGAGGTTGATATCTTTTGATACCACCACGTCGCCCCAGGCTTTCGTTACATTGCGTAGCTGTACGTTCGCCATGCCCTTCTCCCTCGTTACAACTTGTCACCAAACGACACATTCAAGATGAACCTGACTATGCAACACACATCATTGAGGTGAATCCTCCACCCCCCCTGTTTTTTATGGGGGAGGAGACGGGAGGATGAGAAGGCGCGCTCTGCCCCCGGCGGCGCAGCCTCCGAACGAAAATCGTGACGGGGCCGACAAAAAACGGCGCTTTTTTTTGTGCGCTGGGACTCATAACCGGGGTTTATGTTACAGCGATCACATTAATCACCCTCGGGGCGTAGAGGTCAGGAGGATGGAAAGGGGTTGCTAAAAAAGGAAACTCAACGACGTTAAACCACCTCTGTGTATCCACGAGTACATCACCTAGAAAGGACGGGATATATGAAAATCAAAACTGGCGCTCGCATCCTCGCGCTGTCCGCATTGACCACGATGATGTTTTCCGCCTCTGCTTTGGCAAAAATTGATGAGGGAAAGCTGGTTATCTGGATCAACGGCGACAAGGGCTATAACGGCCTGGCCGAGGTAGGTAAGAAATTCGAGAAAGATACGGGCATTAAAGTGACCGTAGAACATCCGGATAAGCTGGAAGAAAAATTCCCACAGGTTGCCGCAACCGGCGACGGCCCGGATATCATCTTCTGGGCGCATGACCGCTTTGGCGGCTACGCGCAGTCTGGTCTGCTGGCGGAAGTCACCCCGGACAAAGCCTTCCAGGACAAACTCTATCCGTTCACCTGGGACGCCGTACGCTACAACGGCAAGCTGATTGCTTACCCGATTGCGGTAGAAGCGCTCTCCCTGATTTACAACAAAGACCTCGTGCCTAACCCGCCGAAAACCTGGGAAGAAATTCCTGCGCTGGATAAAGCGCTGAAGGCGAAAGGTAAATCTGCGCTGATGTTTAACCTGCAAGAACCGTACTTCACCTGGCCGCTGATTGCCGCCGACGGTGGCTACGCGTTCAAATTTGAGAACGGCAAGTACGACGTCAAAGACGTGGGCGTGGACAACGCTGGCGCGAAAGCGGGCCTGACCTTCCTGGTTGACCTGATCAAAAACAAACACATGAACGCCGATACCGATTACTCCATTGCTGAAGCCGCCTTCAACAAAGGCGATACCGCGATGACCATCAACGGTCCGTGGGCGTGGTCAAACATCGACAAGAGCAAAATCAACTACGGCGTGACGCTGCTGCCAACCTTCAAAGGCAAGCCGTCTAAACCGTTCGTCGGTGTTCTGAGCGCCGGTATCAACGCCGCGAGCCCGAACAAAGAGCTGGCGAAAGAGTTCCTCGAAAACTACCTGCTGACCGACCAGGGCCTGGCAGAAGTGAACAAGGACAAGCCGCTGGGCGCCGTTGCGCTGAAATCCTTCCAGGATCAGTTAGCCAAAGACCCGCGTATCGCGGCCACTATGGATAACGCCCAGAAAGGCGAAATCATGCCGAACATCCCGCAGATGTCTGCATTCTGGTATGCCGTTCGTACCGCCGTTATCAACGCCGCCAGCGGTCGTCAGACCGTCGATGCTGCGCTGAAAGACGCGCAGGGTCGTATCACCAAGTAATGCTGTCGATGTGCCTGATGGCGCTTCGCTTATCAGGCCTACGGAGGATTGTAGGCCGGATAAGGCATTTATGCCGCCATCCGGCACTTCTCCGGCCAGGAAGTTTCACCGTTGTAGAGGAAGATCCCCATGGATGTCATTAAAAAGAATCATTGGTGGCAAAGCGACACGCTGAAATGGTCAGTGATTGGTCTGCTGGGCCTGCTGGTGGGTTACCTTGTAGTTTTAATGTACGCACAAGGGGAGTACCTGTTCGCCATCATGACGCTGATTTTAAGCTCAGCGGGCCTGTATATTTTTGCCAACCGTAAAACCTACGCCTGGCGCTACGTTTACCCTGGCATGGCCGGGATGGGGCTGTTCGTCCTGTTCCCGCTGATTTGTACCATCGCCATCGCCTTTACCAACTACAGCAGCACCAACCAGCTCACCTTCGAGCGCGCCCAGCAGGTACTGATGGACCGTTCTTATCAGGCGGGCAAAACCTATAACTTCACCCTCTTCCCGGCGGGCGATGAGTGGCAGCTGGCCCTCACCGACGGCGAAAGTGGTAAAAATTATCTGTCCGACGCTTTTAAAATTGGCGGCGAGCAGAAGCTGCAGTTAAAAGAAACCGACGCCCTGCCAACCGGCGAGCACGCGCCGCTGCGCGTCGTTACCCAGAACCGCCAGGCGCTGAATCAGCTCACCGCGGTACTGCCGGATGAAAGCAAAGTGACCATGAGCTCACTGCGCCAGTTCTCTGGCACCCAGCCGCTGTATACGCTGGCCGACGACGGCCTGCTGACCAACAACCAGAGCGGCGTCAAATATCGCCCTAACAGCGATATTGGTTTCTATCAGAGCGTTAACGCCGACGGCAGCTGGGGCAGCGAACAGCTGAGCCCGGGCTACACCGTCAGCATCGGCTGGGACAACTTCACCCGCGTCTTTACCGACGAGGGCATCCAGAAGCCGTTCTTCGCTATCTTCGTCTGGACCATCGTCTTCTCGGTGCTGACCGTTATTCTGACCGTGGCCGTTGGCATGGTGCTGGCCTGTCTGGTGCAATGGGAAGCGCTGAAGGGCAAAGCCATTTACCGCGTGCTGCTGATTCTGCCGTACGCCGTGCCGTCCTTTATCTCGATTCTGATTTTCAAAGGGCTGTTCAACCAGAGCTTTGGTGAAATCAACATGATGCTGAGCGCGCTGTTCGGTATCAAACCGGCCTGGTTCAGCGATCCGACCACCGCCCGCTCGATGATTGTTATCGTCAACACCTGGCTGGGTTACCCGTACATGATGATTCTGTGCATGGGCCTGCTGAAAGCGATTCCGGACGACCTGTACGAAGCCTCGGCAATGGATGGCGCCGGTCCGTTCCAGAACTTCTTTAAAATTACGTTCCCGATGCTGATTAAGCCGCTGACGCCGCTGATGATTGCCAGCTTCGCCTTTAACTTTAACAACTTCGTGCTGATTCAGCTGTTGACCAACGGCGGTCCGGATAGACTCGGCACCACCACACCGGCCGGCTATACCGACCTGCTCGTGAGCTACACCTACCGTATCGCCTTCGAAGGCGGCGGCGGTCAGGACTTCGGCCTGGCGGCGGCGATTGCCACGCTGATCTTCTTGCTGGTAGGGGCACTGGCTATCGTGAACCTGAAAGCCACGCGCATGAAGTTTGATTAAGGGAGACAACGAACATGGCTATGGTACAACCCAAATCTCAGAAACTGCGTCTCTTTACCACGCACCTGCTGCTGCTGATTTTCATCGCGGCGATTATGTTCCCGCTGCTGATGGTTATTGCTATCTCGCTGCGCGAAGGGAACTTCGCCACCGGCAGCCTGATCCCGGAAAAAATCTCCTGGGAGCACTGGAAGCTGGCGCTGGGCTTCAGCGTTGAGCACGCCGACGGTCGCGTCACGCCGCCACCGTTCCCGGTGCTGCTGTGGCTGTGGAACTCGGTGAAAATCGCCGGCATCACCGCCATCGGTATCGTGACGCTGTCCACGACCTGCGCCTACGCCTTTGCCCGTATGCGCTTCCCGGGCAAAGCGACGCTGCTGAAAGGCATGCTGATTTTCCAGATGTTCCCGGCGGTGCTGTCGCTGGTTGCCCTGTACGCGTTGTTTGACCGTCTGGGTCAGTACATTCCGTTTATCGGTCTGAACACCCACGGTGGCGTGATCTTCGCCTACCTCGGCGGTATTGCGCTGCACGTGTGGACGATTAAAGGCTATTTCGAAACGATCGACAGTTCGCTGGAAGAAGCAGCCTCACTGGACGGCGCGACGCCGTGGCAGGCTTTCCGCCTGGTACTGCTGCCGCTCTCCGTACCTATTCTGGCGGTGGTGTTTATCCTGTCGTTTATCGCCGCCATTACCGAAGTACCGGTTGCATCGCTCTTGCTGCGTGATGTGAACAGCTACACCCTGGCCGTGGGTATGCAGCAATACCTCAACCCACAAAACTATCTGTGGGGCGACTTTGCCGCAGCGGCTGTCCTTTCCGCCATCCCTATTACCGTCGTCTTCCTGCTCGCGCAGCGTTGGCTGGTAAACGGCCTCACGGCCGGCGGCGTGAAGGGCTAAGTTTCATCGTTAATGCCACTGTTATCATCCTCAACTTGTACGAACCCTAACTTGTGACTGTTTGGCGCTCTTCGGAGCGCCTCTTTTTTTGCCTGTCTATCGGAAGCTGGTCGGATACTTCAACGCCCCCGTCCGGCAACCTGCGCGATATTGCCCTATGGCGCTGCGCTTATCAGGCCTACTCGCGTTTGAGGCGCTTCGAGTTACACAACCACAGCGTAATCACCAGCAGCAGAATGGCGGCAGAATAAATCAGCACATCCAGCGGAGACTTATGGTCGACGATAATCAGCCGCACAATCGCGGTGATGCCAATATAGACAAAATAGCGCAGGGGAAAATGGAAGCCTGACTGAAAGTACTTCACAATCAGCGCGATAAATTCGAAATAGAGGAAGTAGACCACCAGCCCCTCCACCAGTTCGTACTTGCTGGTGCGCTCCGGCGCAAACAGTACATCGGCCAGATGTACCGTCTCTTTACCAAGAAAAACAATCAGGATCAGGCCCAGGCTGAGCAAGCCCAGGTTCAGGACGGTCTGCAAAATTGTGGAGATAAACTCTACGCGTGGGCGAGTCAGTGACATCATAGCAAGCACCTCTTTCGCTGGGCCGAGATCTTTGTATAGCGCAAAAGTGTGATCCAGATCTAGTTTTTCTGGTCAACTTTTCACCGCCATGCGGCCCGTCGTATCCGGTTATTCAAGCCCGGATCGGGTATCTGAGGCGGTACCTTGGTGCATTTTTGCGTGATAAACGGCTTAAAGAGAATAATTTTCTTTATATTGCCTCTGGCAAGGAAAAATAGAGTAAGTTTTTCCTCATAAAAGCACCTAAATTAACCTTATAAATAACAGGTTTATTTGGGGGCATCACCGCATGCGTTACGTCTCTCCTTCCCTTTTTATCCAGTGGCTCAAGCAAGAAGTTACGCCTGCATTAGGCTGCACCGAACCGGTGGCTATCGCATTTACCGCAGCCTATGCCGCCCGCTATCTGCCCGGCCCCTGCGAGCGCATCAGCGGATTTATTTCCGCCAATCTGTATAAAAACGCCATGGGCGTCACCATTCCTGGCACGACCGTTTCGGGCGTAAGCCTGGCCGCCGCCATTGGCGCCTTTGGCGGTCATGCTGATAAAGGCTTACGTGCGCTGGAAGGGATTACCGAGCACCACGTTGAATTAGCCAACGCGTTAATCAACACAGGCAACGTCACGATTAACGTGGAGGACACGTCCGATTTTATTCACCTCGACCTGACGCTGCTCGCCGCCGGGCAGTCCTGCCGCGTGGTGGTCAAAGGCACCCACACGAACGTGGTGGCGCTCTATCTGAACGATGAACCGCTGGCGCTGGAACAGCCTGACGGGAAGGCCGCGAACCCTCACGCGCTGCCAACCTTCAGCCTGCGGGACGCGTTCGATTTTATTACCGCAGCACCCGCGGAAGAGATCGCGTTTATCCTCGAAGCAGGCCGCCTGAACTCGGCGCTGTCGCAGGAAGGTAAACGCAAAAAATACGGTCTGAATATTAACGGCGCTTTCGCCGATGCGGTGAATAAAGGGCTGATGAGCAACGATCTGATGAGCAAAGTGATCATTGATACCGTTGCCGCCTCCGATGCCCGCATGGGCGGCGCACCGGTCATTGCGATGTCTAACTTCGGCTCCGGCAACCAGGGGATAACCGCGACGATGCCAGTCGTGACCGTCGCAAACCATCTCAATGCCGATGAAGACACTCTGGCGCGCGCGCTGGCCCTATCGCACCTGACGGCCATCTCCATCCACTCGCGCTATACCCGTCTGTCCGCGCTTTGCGCCGCCTCGACGGCGGCCATGGGCTCGGCGGCAGGCATGGCCTGGCTGTTCACCCGCGATCCCGATGTCATCAACGCCGCGATTACCAACATGGTTAGCGACATTACCGGCATGATTTGCGACGGCGCGTCTAATAGCTGTGCGATGAAAGTGTCTTCGGTGGTTTCCAGCGCCTTCAAAGCGGTGCTGATGGCAATGCAGAACAGCTGCGCCAGCGCTAACGACGGCATTGTATGCCGCGACGTAGAGCAAACCATCAATAATTTGTGCCGGCTGGTGGTTCACCCGATGACGCATACCGACAAAGAGATTATCAGCATTATGGTGGACAAGTCGTTTCCACGCGACGCCGTGCTCGTCGACAGCGTCGCGCATTGGACCCACGAGGCAGTCGTCAGCGGAAGTTCTGGCTCTTATCGCCGGTCATGTTGTACAGCTCGAACTGACGTCCCAGCATCTGACCACCGTCGCGCGTCAGCGGCGTCCAGCCAACGACCGCACGGCTGCGGGTTGGGCCGGAGGTGAAGAGATCCATCGGGATATTCACATAGACCCCTTTGGTGAACTGCCCTTCGCCATACTCATCCGCAGAGACGTTGGTAATGGTGGCGTATGCGCCAACCACAATGCCGCTGTCGAAGTGTTTCGAGATATCCAGCGTGCCGCCTTTATCTCCCGCCAGATACTGCCCGACGCTGGCTTTCACCAGCACATCCTGAGCAAACGACGGCGTCCAGTAGGCGGTCAGGTGCCCGGTCTTCACGCTGTAGTCGGTAAACTTCATCATGTCCTGCGCGCTGCGCCAGTCACGCTGCTTCACGTAGTTGGCGTTCAGGCCAAAGGCCCAGTTGCTGTCCACCGGACGATAGAGCACTTCCGCCCCCGCGCCGCCGTACATGGTTTCCAGATAGCCGCCGTAGACCTGGCCGTAGAAATCATTGCCCAGAGACTGGAAGTAGTTGGCCTGCAGGTTATTCACGTAGACATCGTTTTCCACGTATTCGCGGATGTGCGTACGCACGCGCGGCAGCGCCGAATCCTTCGGCGGGTTGGTGTAATTAAACTTGCCGTAGTTATTGGCGAGGTTAGCGAACAGGCTACCGCTGGTCAGCAGGTGGTCAGTCACCCACCAGTCAGCCGAGCCCATGACGCCGACCTGGTACATATAGAAACTTTCCGGCCCGCCGATCGACTGGCTCAGCACCGGATCGATATGGAAATCAAAGCGCGATTTGTCGATATACCAGCCCTGCTCGGTTTTATCCGGCACGATCGGCGCGACGCGTTTTTGCACCAGCGGCGTCTCCTGCCCCAGCGGCTCCCCGGCGAGATGCCGTTGCAGGCTTGCTACATCGGTTTCCGTGGTCACTTCCGGCAGATTCAGCCGCGTCTCGGTAATGCGGATCGTGCGGATCCCTTCCGGAAGATCGTTGGCGATGATCCGATTGGCGCGTTCGATCCCTTCCCGCGAATCACGATACTTCACCTGCTCACCGGTGACGTACAGCGTGTCGCCCTGCACCTGAATTTTCGGCGCCGCAAAGCCCGCGTTGTACTTAAGCTGGGTCAACTGGTTTGCCACTACCGAATGCTGGAGGATAGGGTCCTGCGGCTGAGGTCGATAGGTCGGGCGCGCGTTGTCGTTATAGGACGGACGCAGATCGTTAAAGTTGGTGCGCAGGGTAAAGCCGAACATCACCGTATTGCCACGTTCGTAGCTGAGGTTCACATCGGCCCAGTCGGCAACACGATAAATAGCGCCGACGTTAATTTTGCTCTTTTGATCGAGCTTGCCAGCAAAGTCCTGCTGGTAGTTGTTGCCTTCATACTCCAGCTTCAGGCGCAGCGGCTGCCACGGCGTCTGGTACTCAATACCGCCAAAGTAAGCCGCCGGGCCATGGAGCATCTGGCTGCCATCAACCGAGCCCGCTTTACGATAGCGATTATCGCGGTAGCAGTATTTGTCGCTGTAGGAGCAGAACGGGTTGGTGGCGTTACCGCTGGTGCCGAGATAGCCCCAGCCTAAGCCGAGAGTAAAGTCGAACGGCCCCCAGGCTTTGCTGGCAACAATATATTCCGAGTCAAACAGGCCGGTACCGCCAATGTCGCGCGCGCCGACCGCCACCTGCGGCATCCAGTAGCTCTCTTCCCACAGGCGCAGCTTCACGTCGAAGGCTTTATCTTTGTAGGTTTGCGAGCCGGAGAAGGCATCCACGCTGCTGTAGTCTTTGGTGCGCACATCGGTATAGCGCAGCGTGGTTTCCAGCCACGGGAAAAGCTGGGCAGAGGCGGAGTAATAGCGGTACTGATCGTTATCGCGATAGTTCAGGCTGAACTCGCCGTCGCGCGCCATGCGTGCCGTTGGGGTTTGCAGCAGGCCTACGCCGCCAAAGTCTGACTGCGAGGGGCCGATAGGGGCGGGAAACGTTTCCGCATGGCACGCCGCGCTAACCGACAGGGCCAGCAGGCTGTAAAGACAGGCTTTTTTCATTATTCAGGTCTCCGCTGCGACAGGGAGCGAAGGATTTCAGCGTTCAGCGCTTCGTATTTTTTCGTCCACAGTGAGTCGGCAAAGCCGACAAACAGAATGCTGCCGGGCATCGGTTCAACGTGCCGCTTATTCCAGTACGCCACCGGCGCTTTTTGCGTGCGCCCGTCCGGGTAAATCACCCAGGCGTAGCTGCGATCCGCGCCGCTGAGCAGGCTGATATCATCGAGATAGCTGGCCGCGTCGCGTCCCGGCGTGAAAGGGATTTTTCCCGGTTTATCCACCAGACCAACCAACGTGATGGTGGAAGGTTCACGCCCCAGCCACAGGGTGTAATGGCCTTCGAGCGGCGGGTTATTTTTGCTGCGGACCCGCACGGTGTCAGGGTCCAGCGGCACCAATAAGCGCCCGGTCACCGGGATGGCCTGCAGTTGGTTGCGCAGGGCATTTATCGCCCCCGCCTCGCTGCCGCCCTCATCCGCCGCAAGCGCGGCCAGTTCTGCCAGCAGCGCCTGATGTTCACGCTCGGCTTGAGCGGCGGCCAGCGGAGAGGTGATCGCCGCGCCGGGCCACCAGCTTCCCGCCAGCCTCGGTTGCCCGACCAGGTCGGCCAGTCGTTCGGCGTGGGTTAAAGTCAGCGGCTTTTCAACGCCCGCCATATGAACCTCGACGGTACCTGCCGCCTGGGCGGCAAAGGAGATAGCGCTTAGCATGGCGGCGATAATTAACGGTTTTTTCATGATTTCGCCGCCTTGATAAGCATGGTTTTTACCGGGAAGGTTCCTGCGCCGAGATATTGTTCTGACTGGCGAATTTGCCCTTCGCTGTCGACCCAGTAGCGGTTGCGCCAGCTCGCTTCAGAGGTAGTCACCTCCTCTTCCAGCACACGTACGGCGGTGTCCTGGCCTGACAGGGTCAGCGTATCGTTGCCGTCCCAGTGGAAGGTGGACGTGGCGGTGGCATAGCGCACCTGCTGATGCTCGGTCCAGCCCATGGTCCGCGTCCAGCGCGCGCCGTCGGTTATCTGGTTCGCGCGGGCCAGCGGGTCGTTGTCGAGATTATTCATCGTGAGCAGGTTGTCGCCCGCCAGCTTGGTTTTTACCAGGCGTCCATGCTGTGTCACCAGCATTGCCCGGTCCTGCGTCAGCCATTTCTGCTGACCTTCTTCGGAATACGCCAGCACCACGAAGATCTGCGGTCCGCCGTTAAGCTGCATATATTGGCTGGCGTATGGCATGGTCTGGATTTCGTCGTCGGTAAGCTGTACGCCCGACTCACCAGATACGCTTTGCCAAAGCGATTTCCCCAGTCCCTTGGTGCTGGGTGAACACGCCTGAAGCAACAGGCAAATAAGGGGAATAACAAGTCGCTTCACGACGCTTCTCCAGGGGCAAAATAACCACACCGAAGTGTGGTTAGGATTAACGTACCGTTTTTATTGAGTACGGGTGGTCGTTGTCGTACTGGTCGTGGTGGTGGTCCCGGTGTTGGAACCATCGCCGCCAGCCGCTGCCAGCGCCATACCGACCGCAGAACCTACGGTGCTGGCGCTGGTGGCGGTTGAACTCCCGGCCGACACTGACGTTGCTGCTGCACCAGCTGCTTCACCTGTTTCAATCGGTGCCGCGCTGGCGCTTGCCGCAGCAAACGCCGATATGGCAAAAATGCCATAGAGGATTTTCTTCATACGTATTCCCTTCATTAGATGAATGGATATGTACCTGAGAATATTCAGGCGTCATCGAGTATACACAACCAAATGAACGGAATTCGGTGATGGGAAATAAGGGGAGGTTTTTTCGGAAAATATGAAAATGAAAGATAAGAAAATAAAATATCAATAAATAACAGCGTGTTATCTATTAATTTAAGAATGGCAATATACGGTTAATCCGAAACATACATCTGGGATAGGTGATATTTAGGATTATGCTCAATATCAATATAATTCAGAAAATGAGGATATACGGAATTATCTGACAAAAAAATGCCGGCATTACGCCGGCATTGAGAATATATAACCTTACGCGCGCCAGGATTTATAACGGTTGATCAGACCGTTGGTGGAGCTATCGTGGCTGTCGATGGCGTTATCATCGTTCAGCTCCGGCAGGATGCGGTTAGCCAGCTGTTTACCCAGCTCTACGCCCCATTGGTCGAAGGTGAAGATGTTCAGGATAGCGCCCTGGGTGAAGATTTTGTGCTCGTACAGGGCAATCAGCGCACCCAGGCTGTACGGGGTAATTTCGCGCAGCAGGATGGAGTTGGTTGGACGGTTGCCTTCGAACACTTTGAACGGTACCACGTAGTCCAGGGTTGCTGGGTCTTTACCCTGGTCACGGTATTCCTGCTCAACCACTTCGCGAGATTTACCAAACGCCAGCGCTTCGGTCTGGGCAAAGAAGTTAGACAGCAGCTTCGGATGGTGGTCAGTCAGCGGGTTGTGGCTGATGGCCGGGGCGATGAAATCGCACGGAACGATTTTGGTCCCCTGGTGAATCAGCTGATAGAACGCGTGCTGGCCGTTGGTGCCCGGCTCACCCCAGATGATTGGGCCAGTCTGGTGTTCAACCTTGTTGCCGTTACGGTCAACGTACTTGCCGTTGGACTCCATGTTGCCCTGCTGGAAGTACGCGGCAAAGCGATGCATGTACTGGTCGTACGGCAGAATCGCTTCAGTTTCGGTACCGTAAAAATTGTTGTACCAGATGCCGATCAGCGCCAACAGTACCGGCAGGTTTTTCTCCGCCGGCGTGGTGGAGAAGTGCTTGTCCATCGCGTGCGCGCCGGAGAGCAGCTCAACGAAGTTGTCGTAACCCACGGACAGAATGATAGACAGACCAATCGCGGACCACAGAGAGTAGCGGCCGCCAACCCAGTCCCAGAACTCGAACATGTTGGCCGTATCGATACCGAATTCAGACACCGCTTTACCGTTGGTAGACAGCGCGGCGAAGTGTTTTGCCACGTGCTTCTGGTCGCCTGCGCTTGCCAGGAACCAGTCGCGCGCGCTGTGGGCGTTGGTCATGGTTTCCTGAGTGGTGAAGGTTTTAGACGCCACCAGGAACAGCGTGGTTTCCGGGTTCAGGTTTTTCAGCGCTTCGGCGATGTGGGTGCCATCGACGTTAGAAACGAAGTGCATGTTCAGGTGATTTTTGTACGGGCGCAGCGCTTCCGTCACCATGAAGGGGCCGAGGTCGGAGCCGCCGATACCGATGTTCACCACGTCAGTGATGGATTTGCCGGTGTAGCCTTTCCACTGACCGGAGATGATCGCTTCAGAGAAAGCTTTCATCTTCTCCAGCACGGCGTTCACTTCCGGCATCACGTCTTTGCCGTCAACGATAATCGGGGTATTGCTACGGTTACGCAGCGCCACGTGCAGCACGGCACGGTCTTCGGTGCGGTTGATCTTTTCGCCAGAGAACATGGACTTGATGGCACCGCTCAGATCGGTCTCTTTGGCCAGATCCAGCAGCTTAGCCAGGGTCTCTTCGGTGATGCGGTTTTTGGAGAAATCGACCAGCATCTGATCGTCGAAGGTGGCGGAAAACTTGCTGAAACGGTCGCCATCTTCGGCGAACAGTTGCGCAATGGTAACGTCCTTCATTTCATCGAAGTGTTTCTGTAGTGCCTGCCACGCAGCGGTCTGCGTTGGGTTAATGTTTTTCATTAGCAATACCCTTCTGATTTAAAAATCGTAACTGTCCTCGATTGTAGCGCCTGTCACAAAAAATTGTGATGGTTTTAATGTCATCCCCCTAAGGGATGAGAAAATTGCGCATAAAACAGACAAAAGTATAGCCTTCATAAGCCGCATTACTGTGGGGCTATGGCGCATGAAAAATCCGCATAACCCCAGCGTTGACAAGCGACCCGCTAACCCTTTATTTATAAATGTACTACCTGCGCATGCGCAGGCCAGAAGAGGCGCGTTGCCCAGGTATACGGTGTTGGAGGAACCCATCCTGTGAAAACACCTGAAGGGGAGCAACGCCGAGATGGCTGAACAACAGGTTACGTTCAACATCGGCTACAGGGGCTGAATCCCCTGGGTTGTCACCAGAAGCGTTCGCAGTCGGGCGTTTCGCAAGTGGTGGAGCACTTCTGGGTGAAATCGTAGTTGTTTATCGCTCTGCGCCCACCCGTCTTTCGCTCTTCCCTTGTGCCAAGGCTGAATAATAAAAATCCCCTGACACGAGGTTCATATGACAGCAGCAGTAGTCGTCGCCAAGTTTGGCGGTACCAGCGTAGCCGATTTTGACGCTATGAATCGTAGCGCCGATGTGGTGCTTTCCGACGCCAACGTGCGTCTCGTCGTGCTGTCTGCCTCCGCAGGCGTCACCAACCTGCTGGTTGCGCTGGCCGAAGGGCTGGAGCCAGCCGAACGCGTGGCTAAGCTGGACGCCATTCGCGCCATTCAGTACGCCGTGCTGGAACGGCTGGCAAACCCTGCCGTCATTCGCGATGAAATTGAACGCCTGCTGGAAAATCTCGCGACGCTGGCGGAAGCCGCCTGCGCAGAAACGTCTACCGCGCTGACCGACGAACTGGTGAGCCACGGCGAGCTGATGTCGACCTTATTATTCGTTGAAATTCTGCGTGAACGTCAGGTTCAGGCGCAGTGGTTCGACGTGCGTAAAGTCATGCGCACCAGCGACCGCTTTGGCCGCGCCGAGCCGGACGTGGCCGCGCTGGCCGAACTGGCCGCGCAGCAGTTAGCGCCACGTCTTGAAGAAGGCCTGGTGATCACTCAGGGCTTTATCGGCAGCGAAAGCAAGGGTCGTACCACCACGCTGGGCCGCGGCGGCAGCGATTACACCGCCGCCCTGCTTGGCGAAGCGCTGCACGCCACCCGCGTCGATATCTGGACCGATGTTCCCGGTATCTACACCACCGATCCGCGCGTGGTGCCTGCGGCGAAACGTATTGATGAAATTGCCTTTGAAGAGGCCGCCGAGCTGGCGACCTTCGGCGCGAAGGTTCTGCATCCGGCCACGTTGCTGCCAGCCGTACGCAGCGACATTCCTGTGTTTGTCGGCTCCAGTAAAGATCCCAAAGCGGGCGGCACGCTGGTGTGCAACGAAACCGCCAATCCGCCGCTGTTCCGCGCGCTGGCGCTGCGCCGTAAGCAAACGCTGCTGACGCTGCACAGCCTCAACATGCTGCACTCACGCGGCTTCCTCGCGGAGGTATTCGGCATCCTCGCACGCCATAATATTTCGGTGGATCTGATCACCACCTCAGAGGTCAGCGTCGCGCTGACGCTCGACACGACCGGCTCAACGTCAACCGGCGACACCCTGCTGACGCAGTCGCTGCTGATGGAACTGTCGGCGCTGTGCCGTGTGGAAGTCGAAGAAGGCCTGGCGCTGGTGGCGTTGATTGGCAACGACCTGTCCAAAGCCTGCGGCGTGGGTAAAGAGGTGTTCGGCGTACTGGAGCCGTTCAACATTCGAATGATTTGCTACGGCGCGTCCAGCCATAACCTGTGCTTCCTGGTGCCGGGTGCGGAAGCCGAGCAGGTGGTACAGAAGCTGCACCATAATTTGTTTGAGTGAGTAGACGTCAACGCCCGATGGTTCTTAGGCCATCGGGCATTTTCAGCGCATCACCGTATCATATAACAGTCTGTCCAGCGCCCGGACATCCCCTTCCCGGCTGTCTGGTAAGGTCGGTGGGATTTCTCCTCTCTCCAGTTCGCCGCGGATAAACGCATGTAACAATGGACAACGCGGACCATACTCAGCCTCACCTGACCGCTGTTTGCGCGCCAGCAATTCGTCGATTTCCTGACGCAATGGCGCATCCAGTTCACTTCCCGCCAGCAGCTCGGCAAAACGCATCGGCGGTACGCCCTTGCCTGCTTCCACCCAACGTACAGCCAGCAGCGGCCGAATGACGTAGAAGTACTTCTTCAATCGCACGTCGTCACCTTGCAGATAGCCACGGAAGTTTTTCCGCGCCATCGAGTAGTAGTGCCAGCGGGCACGTAGCGGAGAAAACCATTTGGGCACCAACGCTTTCAGCGCCGAAATGGTCACTTCATCCTGCTGATAGACCACCGGCGAATCCAGCCACTCGATAAGCGTCGGGTTTGCGCCTTTGAGTAACCCCAGCGCCTTGCGCCATTCCCAGCCGCACACGTCCAGCTCATCATCTATCGGCAGCTCGATAACATCGCGTGGCGCTTCGACCCGCAGATACCATTCAGGGGGATGAACATAGAGAAATCGCACGTCGTAATCGCTGTCCGGCGAAGCAAATCCCCAGCCACGGCTGCCGGACTCACAGGCATACAGCACCCTGACGCCATAGCGCTGCTCAACCTCTTTTAGCTGGCGCAATACCCGTTCGCGCATTGCGCCGTCCACTGTGTTGTCGCTCATTATTCTTATCCTTTTATGTTCACAAGACCGTGCAGCACCTGATCCAGGCCCCCGAACACCGAGATTTTATCGATGCGCTCAGCAACTCTTTCGAGGGTTTCCAGTTCTTTTAAGCGCAGCGCTACCGGGTTGTTTTCCATCACTTTTGCCGTATTTAACAGCGATCGCGTGGCGGCAGTCTCTTCACGACGTCGGATCACGTTGGCCTGGGCGGATTTTTCCGCTTCAACCAGTTGCGATAAAATAGCCTTCATATCGCCGGGCAGGACAATATCCTTCACCCCCAGTGAAGCCACCTCAATACCAAACGGCGTCATACGGGCTTTCACCTGCGCGCTCACCACTTCATCGATCACCTGCTTATCTTCCAGCAATTCGTCCAGCGTGCGCGTTCCCACCGCTTCACGCAGCGCAAACTGCAACTCTCGGTAAAGGTGATCCAGTGGTTTCGTCAGTTGACCAAATGCCAGCAGCACATCGCGATAACGCCAGTTCGCCGCCAGGTTTAAACGCAGGTTGACCTTATCTTTGGTCAGGATCTCCTGACCGCCAACCTCCAGCACCTGCAAACGGGTATCCACCACTTCCGCTTCAATCAGATGGTTTACCTTCCAGTATGCGGTTAGCCCCGGCGGCAACAGCGCCTGGGTTTCGCCATCAATTTTCAGTACACCGACGTGCCACGCCGGGATCTGCACCGTTAAGATAGCTTCGCGACCTTTCACCGCACCGCTGCGACGGGGCTGTAACACCGCGTTCATCACGTCAACAGGAACCAAAACCTGACGTGTATCCATCCGTACCAGCTTCAGCGCTTCATCGGCCTGCCAGTACAGACGGCGCGTTGCCGGTGGCAAAATTTCCTGCAAGACGCCGTTCACATACAGCGCACCTGCTTCAGTATCGGTTAAATCAGCTACCACACAGTACTGCTCCACCCATGTAGGCTGGAAGCGACGTAAATACTCCGCGAGCGCTTCCGGAATTTCGCTGCCATCGGTATTGATTACCAGAACGTCCGGAGTGTTAAACCATGGCAAACGGTGTTCACCTGCATCCAGTACCTGATAGTAATCACCCTGTCGGGATAACAGGCCAAGCTGGCCTTTACGAATAGTGATTTTTTTCATCATTTTTTATTCCTTATTGTGAGTCAGGCGCGGGTGCAGGGGCGAAGCGACAGGGGAATTCCCTTTTGCCTGTCACACGGCATCATTACCGGCAGCCTGTTCTGGAGCGTGCTAACTGCACATCACTCCGCTTTATTTCTATGATTAACAACCCGTTTTCATTCGGGGATGAAATTGGGAATCGAACCCACTGTGTGTCATCGGCTGACGGAACGCGCCCGGAAAACAGCCTGTACCGTTCCTGACGTGCCGGCGGGGTTTAACCCCCTGCGCTTTCAGCGTGATTGACGTAAGAGTTATTGCCAGAAGCGTGCCAGGAATTAAAACAGGCATATTTAATTTTTAATTAATTGATTTTTATAATTTTAATTATTAACGCCAATAATGGCGGTTGTCTCGACGGGTTAATTTTTTTATCTTTTATTCTCTTATTTATCTTTTTGGATAAACCATGAAGAAGCGACGGGTAGTGATTGGCGTATTGGGAACGGTGCTCGATAAGCGCGGCAAGCGGGCCAATCGGTTTAAGAAGTGGCGACCCACGGTTGGGCTATGCCAACAACCCGATTTCCCTGTCGACAGGCTGGAACTCCTCCACCAGCCACGCGATGAGAGCATGGCGCAACGGTTGATTGAAGACGTCGCGCTGCTTTCGCCGCACACCCAGGTTCGCCCGCATGCCGTCACCATTAACGATCCGTGGGACTTTGAAGAGGTCTACGCCGCGTTTCTCGACTTTGCCACGCATTATGAATTTGATACGGAAAACGAAGAGTATCTGGTGCACATCACCACCGGCACTCACGTGGCACAAATCTGCTGGTTTTTGCTGACGGAAGCGCGCTACCTGCCCGCCAGCCTGCTGCAAACCGGCCCGGCGCCACGCGGTTCATCCGATGAGGCCGTCGCCGCTGGCGTCTGCTCGGTTATCGATCTCGATTTAAGCCGCTACGCCACGCTCACCAGTCGTTTTCAGCGCGAACAGCAGCAGTCGGTCTCTTTTCTGAAAGCCGGGATTGATACGCACAACGCCACCTTCAATAAACTGATCGATCGCATTGAGCGGGTCGCTCTGCGTTCGACCGACCCGATCCTGCTCACCGGCCCTACCGGCGCGGGCAAATCCTTCCTCGCGAAACGCATTTTCCAGCTACGCCAGTCGCGGCATCTGGTAGCGGGAAAACTGGTGGCGGTTAACTGCGCGACCCTGCGCGGCGACAATGCGATGTCCACGCTGTTCGGTCACGTGAAGGGAGCCTTTACCGGTGCGCTCACGGCGCGTAGCGGATTACTGCGAGAGGCCAATGGCGGCGTGCTGTTTCTCGATGAGATCGCCGAATTAGGGCTGGATGAGCAGGCCATGCTACTCAAAGCAATTGAAGAAAAAACCTTTTTCCCGTTTGGGTCAGACAAAGAAGTACGCAGCGATTTTCAGCTGATTGCCGGCACCCATCGCGACATGCGGCAATGGGTCGCTGAAGGCCGTTTTCGCGAGGATCTCTACGCGCGTATCAACATGTGGTGCTTCGCCCTGCCCGGTCTGGCGCAGCGGCGGGAAGATATCGCGCCGAACGTCGAGTATGAGCTGCAACGTTTCTCCAGCAGCAAACAGACGCAAATCCGTTTCGATAAAGAAGCCCGCGCTTCCTATCTGGCATTTGCCTGCTCCCCACAGGCGCAATGGCGCGGCAACTTTCGCGAGCTAAGTTCATCCATCGCGCGCATGGCGACGCTTGCCGAACAAGGTCGCATCACCTTATCCCTTGTCGAAGAAGAGATTGCGCTGCTAAAGGAGAGTTGGCAGATAGCCACTCCGCAGCCTGAACTGAATATGGACATTGACCTGTTCGATCGCCGCCAGTTAGAAACGGTACTGGAAGTGTGCCGCCGCTGCGCGTCGCTGTCGGAAGCCGGACGCGAACTGTTTGCCGTCTCGCGGCAGAAAAAAGCCAATCCCAACGATGCAGACCGCCTGCGCAAATATCTCGCTCGTTTCGGGCTAAGCTGGGAAAATCTCCGCAGCGCAACATGAACATAATTTGTTTGAATAATATCCCATCACGCGATAAACAATAACTATAGCCGGGCTCGAACCCGGCTTTTTTATAACAACACAACATCTTTAAATCGCAAGGAATACAACATGCTCGCCGTTCTCACCCGGCTGTTCCCGCTTTGGGCGCTGCTGCTCTCCGTTATCGCTTATTTCACCCCCACGACCTTCACGCCGATTGGCCCGCTGGTCCCCTCGCTGCTGATGCTGATTATGTTCGGCATGGGCGTGCACCTGAAGATTGACGATTTCAAACGTGTGTTATCGCGCCCGGCGCCGGTGGCTGCGGGGATATTTCTGCATTACCTGGTGATGCCGCTTGCCGCCTGGCTGCTGGCGCTGATTTTCCATATGCCGCCGGAGCTTTCTGCCGGGATGGTGCTGGTCGGCAGCGTCGCCAGCGGCACGGCATCTAACGTGATGATCTATCTGGCGAAAGGTGACGTGGCGTTGTCCGTTACCATCTCGTCGGTCTCCACGCTGGTCGGCGTGATCGCGACGCCGCTGCTGACGCGCCTGTACGTTGATGCGCATATTCAGGTCGACGTGATGGGAATGCTGTTGAGTATATTGCAGATTGTGGTCATTCCGATTGCGCTGGGCCTGGTCATTCACCATCTGTTCCCCCGCGTGGTTAAAGCGGTCGAGCCTTTCCTGCCCGCCTTTTCCATGGTGTGCATTCTGGCCATCATCAGCGCCGTGGTAGCCGGTTCTGCTGCGCATATCGCATCGGTAGGGTTTGTGGTGATTATCGCGGTCATTCTGCATAACACAATCGGTCTGCTCGGCGGCTATTGGGGCGGACGGCTGTTCGGCTTTGATGAGTCGACCTGCCGCACGCTGGCGATTGAAGTCGGCATGCAAAACTCTGGCCTCGCGACAGCGCTGGGTAAAATCTACTTCGGCCCGCTGGCCGCACTGCCTGGCGCGCTGTTCTCAGTGTGGCATAACCTGTCGGGATCGCTGCTGGCGGGATACTGGTCAGGAAAGCCAATCGAAGATAAAAAAGACAAATAACGCTCGAGAGTCGGCCCGATAAGCGGAGCGCCATCGGGCTAAATAACGCACCTTGCCGGATGGCGGCGTCAACGCCTTATCCGGCCTACAAAGATTTGCCCCTTTGCCGTACACTGGGTTAACTATCCGATTGAGGGCACTCCCTATGGCACTCCCCCGCATTACGCAAAAAGAGATGACCGAGCGCGAACAGCGCGAGCTGAAAACCCTGCTCGACCGCGCGCGCATCGCACATGGCCGCCCGTTGACGAACGCGGAAACTAACGGCGTGAAAAAGGAGTACATCGATAAGCTGATGGTACAGCGCGAAGCGGAAGCGAAAAAAGCCCGCCAGTTAAAGAAACAGCAGGCTTATAAACCGGATACCGAGAGTTCATTTTCCTGGTCGGCGAACACGCCGACACGCGGCAGGCGTTAACGCCCTTTCTTTTTCCGCCCCGGTGCGGTGAAACGTTTACCGTTGCCCGCCGGGCGCGCCGGTTTCTCGCTGGTTTTTTCCATCTTCACCACCGGGCGTTTGATCCCCGCGGTTTTCGGCTTGGCCTTGGCTTTTGGTTTCGCCTCGGAAGAGGAGTTCTCAATCAGCTTAAACAGGTCAATCAGCTCATCGTCCGTCAGATCGCGCCACTCGCCCAGCGGGATACCCGTGAGGCTCACGTTCATAATGCGCGTACGCTCAAGCTTCGTGACTTCATAGCCAAAGTGTTCACACATGCGGCGAATCTGGCGATTCAGCCCCTGCACGAGGGTAATACGGAAGACAAACGGCGCTTCTTTCTTCACTTTGCACTTTTTGGTCACGGTGCCGAGAATCGGTACGCCCGCGCCCATGCCGCGAATAAACTCATCGGTGACCGGCTTATCAACCGTGACCAGATACTCTTTTTCGTGGTCGTTGCCGGCGCGCAGAATCTTATTCACCAGATCGCCGTGGTTGGTGAGAAAAATCAGCCCCTGGGAGTCTTTGTCCAGACGGCCTATCGGGAAGACGCGTTTGCTGTGGTTAACAAAATCCACAATGTTATCGCGCTCGCCGTCTTCGGTCGTGCTGACGATGCCGACAGGTTTATTCAGCGCAATCAGCACTAAATCATCCGCTTCACGCGGCTCAATCAACCGACCGTTGACCTTCACAACGTCGCCCGGCATAACCTGGTCGCCAATGGTGGCGCGTTTACCGTTGATAAAGACGTTGCCCTGTTCGATAAAGCGATCCGCTTCGCGACGCGAACAGATACCGCTTTCGCTGATGTATTTATTTAATCGGGTTGATGAGTCTGGCAGCATAAATTCTCCTTTGGCAGCGGAATATACCTTACCTTACGGGTGAGAAAAAATAGTCCGTCGCAAATCGTTGTACATATCACGCCAGATTTGCACAAACGTGCAATTACCCAACCGAGAATATCGAGCAAATACGCTTGAACTCCTTATACAGCGGCGCTATACCAGATCCATACCCTGACCACGACGTTTTGCACATATGTGCAGGAGCCCCTTCGATGGAAAACAGCAACGATATCCGTCTTATCGTGAAAATTGCTCAGCTCTACTATGAACAGGAGATGACGCAGGCGCAAATTGCGCAGTCGCTGGGGATTTATCGCACCACCATCAGCCGCCTGCTCAAACGCGGGCGCGAGCTGGGGGTGGTGACTATCGCCATTAACTATGACTACAACGACAGCCTGTGGTTAGAAGAGCAGCTTAAACAGATATTTGGCCTGAAGGAGGCCGCCGTCGCCCCGCAGGAAGCCGAGCTCGGAGCCTATGGCGCACCGCTGGTGGAGCGCCTGCTCTCGGCTAACGCCATCATTGGCTTCGGCTGGGGTCGCGCGGTCAGCATGCTGGTCGAGGCCCTCCCCACCGCCAGCCAGCCGCGCCAACATGTCTGTGTTCCGATCGTCGGAGGACCGTCGGGCAAGCTGCCGAGCCGTTACCACGTCAACACGCTCACCTACGCTGCCGCTGAACGTCTGAAGGCGGAGTCTTATCTCGCGGACTTTCCGGCCCTGCTGGATAACCCGACGATTCGCAACGGCATCATGCAGTCACAGCATTATCAAACGCTGGCGGGCTACTGGCAGAAGCTCGACGTCGCGCTGGTGGGCATCGGCTCGCCGGCGATTCGTCATGGTGCCAACTGGCAGGCATTTTACGGTAACGCGCAAAGCGATGAACTGATTGCCCGCGGGGTGGCTGGCGACATCTGCTCACGCTTTTTCGATAGCGATGGCGCAACGGTGCTCACCGACATGCACGAGAAAACGCTTTCTATCCCGCTCTCCACGCTACGCCAGGCACGTGACATCGTTGGCATTGCGGCCGGAGAAGAGAAGTACGACGCCATTCTTGGCGCGCTGCGCGGTAAACACATCAACACACTGGTGACCGACCGGGCCACCGCTGACTATTTAGTACGAGGACACGCTCATGATTAACCGTGATACCCAACTGTGCATGTCGCTGGCCGGACGCCCCGGCAACTTCGGCACCCGTTTCCATAATTTTCTGTATGAAAAGCTGGCACTTAACTTTATCTATAAGGCGTTTACCACCCAGGATATTGAAGCCGCAGTGAAAGGCGTACGCGCCCTGGGTATTCGTGGCTGCGCGGTCTCTATGCCGTTTAAAGAGAGCTGCATGCCGTTTCTGGATGCTATCGATCCGTCGGCAAACGTCATCGACTCAGTGAATACTATCGTCAATGACGATGGCCACCTCACCGGATTCAATACCGACTACATCGCGGTGAAAAGCCTGATCGCCAGCCATCGTCTGGATACCTCTGCCCGGGTAATGATTCAGGGTAGTGGCGGCATGGGCAAAGCGGTGATTGCCGCTTTCCGCGACGCGGGATTTAGCGATGTCATTATTGCGGCTCGTAATGAGGTTAACGGCACGGCGTTAGCAAAACAGTACGGCTTCCGGTGGCAGCCACGGCCGGAAGCTGAGGGTATCGACATTCTGGTTAACGTCACGCCTATCGGTATGGCGGGCGGTAAAGAGAGCACGCAGCTTGCTTACAGTGAAGCCATGGTGACACGCGCCAGCGTGGTCTTCGACGTGGTGGCTTTGCCCGCAGAAACGCCGGTGATTCAACTCGCCCAACGCCTGGGGAAAAAGACGATTAGCGGTGCTGAAGTGATTGCCCTCCAGGCGGTGGAGCAGTTTGTCATGTATACCGGCGTGCGCCCGGACGATGCGCTGATTGCAGAGGCAGCGGCGTTTGCCAGAGCGGGGTAACGCGCATCAAAGATGCGTCTGCCGGAGGCGTAGCCAAAGCTCACTTTCAGCACACCGCCTGCAACACCGTGAACTGCATCAGTAAGCTGACCGGTACAGGATGATAACATGCCGCCCTGATTGATAGTTTTCTGATTAATAGGAGAAATGATGGACTTACTTCTGCTGAGTAACTCAACGCTGCCGGGCAAAGCCTGGCTGGAACACGCGCTGCCGTTAATTGAGGCACGGCTGAACGGCCGCCGCCGCGCGGTGTTTATTCCCTTTGCTGGCGTCACGCAGACCTGGGATGAGTACACGGCAAAAACCGCTGCCGTGCTGGCTCCGCTGGGCGTGTCGGTCACCGGCATTCATACCGTGGCGGACCCGGTATCGGCAATTGAAAACGCCGAACTGATCATTGTCGGCGGCGGCAATACCTTCCAGTTGCTTAAAGAGAGCCGTCAACGCGGCCTGCTGGCGCCAATTGTTGACGTGGTCAAACGCGGCGCGCTGTATATCGGTTGGAGCGCAGGGGCGAATCTGGCCTGCCCGACCATTCGGACCACCAACGATATGCCCATTGTCGATCCGCAGGGCTTTGATGCACTGGGCCTGTTCCCGCTGCAGATTAACCCCCACTTCACCAACGCGCTGCCTGAAGGTCATAAGGGTGAAACCCGTGAACAGCGTATTCGCGAGCTGCTGGTCGTCGCGCCAGAATTAACGGTGATTGGGCTGCCGGAGGGCAACTGGATTGAGGTCGCGCAGGGTCATGCCACGCTCGGCGGGCCAAACACCACCTACGTGTTTACCGCCGGAGAAGACGCGATCGCGCTGGAAGCCGGCCACCGCTTCTAAACGCTATTGCCGGATAGCGGCGCGATAGCCTTATCCGGCCTGCAGTGAACGCGACCTGCAGGGCGGATAAGCGCAGCGCTATCCGGCGCGGATTCCGTTAGTAATCATCGCGCTCGTCGTCTTCGTCCGGCTGCTCCAGCACGCTGTAGGCCACCGAACAGAACAGCGAGTTCAGCCGCTGCATATCCCCCAGCAGCGCCAGATGCAGGGTACTGGTCTCAATACTCTGCACGTTCTGCTGATGCAGTCGATCGACGTGCGCATGCGCATAGCGGCGGTTCATGATACGGAAACGGTGCTTGCTGCGGCGCAGACGGCGGGCGCTGGTCATGTCGCCGGAGAAGAAGACCGACATTGCCAGCTGCAGGTTTCCGAGCAGCAGTTCGTACAGCGCGTCCAGTTCTTTAAGGCCTTCTACGGAAAACGCGCGGCGCGCAGCCAGCGATTTATCGGCAATTTCGCTGCCCATTCGCTCAATAATATCCGACGCCTGCTCCAGGTTGAGCGACATCTCGATAATCTCCGCCCAGCGGCGAGACTCCTCTTCCGCCAGTTCATCCTTCGGCATTCGCGCCAGATAGAGCTTGATGGCGGTGTAGAGCACGTTGATATCGTCCGCCTGCTTGCGCAGGTTTTTCTCTTCGCGCGGCTCGCCGTTCATCACCTTTTTGAGCCCTTCCAGCATCTGCTCGGTGGCATCGCCGATGCGCAGGGTTTCGCGCGCGGCATTGGCCAGCGCCAGCGTAGGGGTGTCGAGCGCGGTCACGTCCAGATGCTTCGGCTTCAGGCTGCCCTCCAGCTCTGGTTCATCGCGGATCATACGTTTACACAAACGCGCCATCGGTTCGGCGAACGGTACCATCGCCACGCAGCGAATCAGGTTGTAGAAGACGTGGAAATAGATAACCAGCTCTGATTCCGCCAGCGGAAGCTTGTGCAGCGTGTCGGCCAGCACGTGAACGAACGGCAGAATCAGCAGGCTGCCCACCAGCTTAAACAGCAGGCTTCCCAGCGCCACACGGCGCGCGGCGGCGTTGGCGGCGCTGTTGTTGAGCATCGCCAGCAGGCCGGAACCGAGGTTGGCGCCAATCACCAGACACAGCGCAACCGGGAAGGAAATCACACCAGCGGTGGTCAATGTCGCGGTCAGCAGCACGGCGGCCAGGCTGGAATAACTGATGATGGCGAACACCGCGCCAATCAGCGCATCCAGCAGAATATCGCCGGTCAGCGAGGCGAAGATCACCTGCACGCCGTTGGCCTGGGTGATCGGCGTGACCGCCTGAACGATCAGCTCCAGCGCCAGTAGTATCAGGCCAAGGCCGATGCCGACGCGGCCAAGCTGGCCTTCTCGGGTTTGTTTACGACCCAGGAAGAAGGTCACGCCGATAAAAATCAGCAGCGGCGACAGCCACGAAAGATCGAATGTCAGGATTCGCGCCATCAGCGCGGTCCCGACGTCGGCCCCGAGCACGATAACCAATGCTGGCGTCAGCGCGACAAGGTCCTGAGCAACAAACGACGTCACCAGCATGGTGGTGGCGTTGCTGCTCTGCACCAGCGCCGTCACGCCAATACCCGCGCAGAAAGCGAGCGGCTTTTTCTCTACGCTACGGCTCAGTACGGTACGCAGGCGCGCGCCGAAGACGCGCATCACGCCGGTACGGACGATATGGGTTCCCCACACCAGCAGGGCGACGGCGGAAAGCAGGTGTAGCAGCGTTAACACGGAATCGGGTTCTCCTTATTGTTATAGGTTCCAGAGGCAAGCGGTGTTGGCATCATGCCTGATGGCGCTGCGCTTATCAGGCCTACAAACCCGTAGTACCTTTATCAGGCCGACAGAATTTCCCCGTAGGCCGGATAAGGCGTTTACGCCGCCATCCGGCAAGCCGCGCAGGCGAGCCTCCTTTCAGTATAAGGGTTTACGCGCCAGAAAGAGACAGGGCGCTCATTGAGCGCCCTGTTTGTTGTAAGGAAAGATGACGATTTTGTGAATTAATCGGCATCGTAGCCGAGGTTTGGCGCCAGCCAGCGTTCCACTTCCGCCACGCTCATTCCTTTACGCTGCGCGTAGTCTTCCACCTGATCGCGTTGAATTTGCGCCACGGCGTAGTACTTGCTGTCCGGATGACTGAAGTACCAGCCAGAGACGGACGCTCCGGGCCACATGGCGAAGGATTCCGTCAGCTTCATGCCGGTGTGTTTTTCGACATCCAGCAATTCCCAGATAGTGCCCTTCTCGGTGTGCTCCGGGCAGGCCGGGTAGCCCGGCGCCGGGCGAATCCCCTGGTAGTTTTCACGGATCAGCTCGTCGTTACTCAGGTTTTCGTTCGGTGCATAGCCCCAGTAAACCTTACGCACGCGCTCATGCAGATACTCGGCAAAGGCTTCCGCCAGACGGTCGGCAATCGCTTTCACCATGATCTTGTTGTAGTCGTCGTGCTGCGCTTCAAACGCCTCGGCCAGCGCATCTTCTTCCAGGCCGCCGGTCACGGCGAAAGCACCAATATAGTCGGCTTTGCCCGAGGTTTTCGGCGCCACAAAGTCAGACAGGCAGTAGTTAGCAAAGCCGACTTTCTCGGTCTGCTGGCGCAGATGGCGGCTGACGGTCAGCACATGGGTACGCGTTTCGTCGCGATAGATTTCCACGTCATCGCCCACGCGGTTGGCCGGGAACAACCCGACGACACCACGAGGGTTGAGGGTTTTCTCGGCGCTGAGCTGATCCAGCATGTCGTTCGCGTCTTTGAACAGGCGCTTCGCCTCTTCACCCACAACTTCGTCTTCAAGGATGCGCGGGAACTTGCCGGCCAGCGACCAGGTCATAAAGAACGGCGTCCAGTCGATGTAGTTGCGCAGGGTTTCAATGCTGGCTTCCACTTCCTGCACGCCCAAACGGTGCGCCACCGGCGGCGTGTAGCTGTCCCAGTCAAACGCCAGATCGTTTTCACGCGCGGCAGCCAGCGTCACCGGCGGGGTACGCGGTTTCTTACGCCCGTGTTGGATACGCACGGTTTCGTACTCTTTACGCGTGCGCGCGACAAAGTCATCGTGCTGGGTGTCAGAGAGCAGCGCGGCGACGACGCCAACGGTACGCGAGGCGTTCTGCACGTAAACCGTCGGGCCGCTGTAGTTCTGCTCAATTTTCACCGCCGTGTGCGCTTTCGAGGTCGTCGCGCCGCCAATCAGCAGTGGAATGGTAAAGCCCTGGCGCTCCATCTCTTTCGCCACGTTAACCATTTCGTCCAGCGACGGAGTAATCAGCCCGGACAGGCCAATCAAATCCGCATTGACCTCTTTGGCGGTTTTGAGAATTTTGTCCGCCGGCACCATCACGCCAAGGTCGATGATTTCGTAGTTATTACACTGCAGCACCACGCCGACGATGTTTTTGCCGATGTCGTGCACATCGCCTTTCACCGTCGCGATGACCATTTTGCCGTTGCTGGAGCCTTTCTCTTTGCTGGCCTCAATGTACGGCTCAAGATAGGCCACCGCCTGTTTCATCACGCGGGCGGATTTCACCACCTGCGGCAGGAACATTTTGCCCTCGCCGAACAGGTCGCCGACCACGTTCATGCCGTCCATTAGCGGCCCTTCAATCACCTCGATAGGGCGCGCGGCCTGCTGGCGAGCCTCTTCAGTATCCAGCTCAATAAATTCGGTTATGCCTTTCACCAGCGAGTATTCGAGGCGTTTTTTCACGTCCCAACTGCGCCATTCGGCCTGCTGTGCGTTTGCGCTGTCGTCGGTTTTGCTGCCGCGATATTTCTCGGCCAGCTCCAGCAGACGTTCGGTGCCATCGTCACGACGGTTAAGGATCACATCTTCAACCGCATCGCGCAGCTCGGCGGGCAGGTCGTCATAGATAGCCAGCTGCCCGGCGTTGACGATCCCCATATCCATGCCGTTGCGAATGGCGTAGTAGAGGAACACCGCGTGAATGGCTTCACGAACCGGATCGTTACCACGGAACGAGAACGACACGTTGGAGACACCACCGGAGATCAGCGCGTGCGGCAGTTCGCGTTTGATGTCTTCACAGGCACCGATAAAGTCCTGCGCGTAGTTGTTGTGCTCTTCAATGCCGGTTGCCACGGCAAAGATGTTCGGGTCGAAGATGATGTCTTCCGGCGGGAAGCCGACTTCTTCGGTCAGAATTTTGTACGCCCGGCGGCAAATCTCAATTTTACGCGCGCGGGTATCGGCCTGGCCGACTTCATCAAAGGCCATCACCACCACTGCCGCACCGTAGCGACGTACTTTTTTCGCATGCTCGATAAACGGTTCAATGCCCTCTTTCATCGAGATGGAGTTGACGATGCCTTTGCCCTGAATGCACTTCAGCCCTTTTTCGATGACGTCCCATTTTGAGGAGTCGATCATAATCGGCACGCGGGCAATGTCCGGCTCACCGGCAATCAGGTTAAGGAAACGCACCATCGCCGCTTCGGCGTCGAGCATCCCCTCATCCATGTTGATATCGATAATCTGTGCGCCGCTTTCCACCTGCTGGCGGGCGACGTCCAGCGCTTCGCTGTATTTCTCTTCTTTGATCAGGCGCTTAAACTTCGCGGAGCCGGTAACGTTGGTCCGTTCGCCGACGTTCACAAACAGGCTGTCGTCGCCAATGTTCAGCGGTTCGAGGCCAGACAGGCGGCAGGCCACCGGGATTTCCGGCAGTTTGCGCGGCGGCAAGCCATCAACCGCGCGGCTCATCGCGGCGATGTGTTCCGGCGTGGTGCCGCAGCAGCCGCCGACCACGTTGAGGAAGCCTGCTTCCGCCCATTCGCGAATTTGTGTCGCCATGGTGTCGGCATCGAGATCGTATTCGCCAAAGGCGTTCGGCAGCCCGGCGTTCGGGTGCGCGGTAACGTAGCATTCGGCAATGCGCGACAGCTCCTGCACATACTGGCGCAGCTCGTCCGGGCCTAAAGCGCAGTTCAGACCAAAAGTCAGTGCATCGGCGTGGCGCAGCGAGTTGTAAAACGCTTCGGTGGTTTGACCGGAGAGCGTGCGGCCAGAGGCGTCGGTGATGGTGCCGGAAATCATGATCGGCAGGTCGACGCCCAGCGCTTCAAACTCTTCTTTAACGGCAAACACCGCCGCTTTGGCGTTGAGGGTGTCAAAGACGGTTTCAATCAGGATCAGGTCGCTACCGCCTTCCACCAGCGCTTTGGTGGATTCGCGATACGCTGCCACCAGTTGATCGAAGGTGATGTTACGGTAGGCCGGATCGTTGACGTCCGGTGAAATAGAAGCCGTGCGGTTAGTCGGGCCAAGCACGCCCGCAACGTAGCGCGGTTTATTCGGCGTACGTGCGGTCCATTCGTCTGCCGCCGCGCGCGCCAGCTTCGCCGCCGCAAAGTTGATTTCCGCCGACAGGGATTCCATCTGGTAATCCGCCATGGCGATGGTCGTCGAGTTAAAGGTATTGGTTTCGATGATATCCGCACCCGCCTCGAAGTAGGCGTTGTGGATAGCCGAAATCACCTCCGGCTTGCTGAGTACCAGCAGGTCGTTGTTACCCTTCAGGTCGCAGGGCCAGTCGGCAAAGCGTTCACCGCGAAAATCCTGCTCGCTTAAACGATAGCCCTGGATCATGGTGCCCATGCCCCCGTCCAGAACCAGGATACGTTCATTTAACTGCCGACGTAATTGTTCAACTTTGCTGCTCACACGCACTCCCGACCACGCTCAACGAAACCCAGAAAAAAGGTAATAAAGCATACTGGCATAAACTGGGGTGGCGGAAAAGGAAACAACCGTCTACATGAGACATGTTCAGCATGACTCATCGGAGCAGTAGAATCGGAGGTTGTATTATAATCAATAAAAACGAAAACTATTTCCACGATACAGAAAGGAGTTGCGATGGTCGCCAACGTTCCTGCTAAACGCGGTAGAAAACCCGCCCCTGCTACCGCCGCCGCCGCAACAGGCCAGGTGCAGTCGCTGACGCGCGGCCTGAAGCTGCTGGAGTGGATTGCCGAATCACATAGCAGCGTGGCGCTGACCGAACTTGCGCAGCAGGCCGGGCTTCCCAATTCCACTACCCACCGTCTGCTGACGACCATGCAGCAGCTTGGCTTCGTGCGTCAGGTCGGGGAACTGGGCCACTGGGCGGTAGGCGCGCACGCCTTTATCGTCGGCAGCAGTTTTCTGCAAAGCCGCAACCTGCTGGCGATTGTCCACCCCATTCTGCGTCAGCTGATGGAAGATTCCGGCGAGACGGTTAACCTGGCGGTACTCGATAAGAGCGACCATCAGGCCATCATTATCGATCAGGTGCAGTGTACGCAGCTGATGCGGATGTCCGCGCCGATTGGCGGTAAGCTGCCGATGCACGCCTCCGGCGCGGGTAAAGCGTTTTTATCCCAGCTGAGTGAAGAGCAGGTCACCGGGCTGCTGCACCGTAAAGGCCTGCACGCCTACACCCACGCCACGCTGGTGTCGCCGGTACATCTGAAGGACGACCTGGCCCAGACGCGCAAGCGTGGCTATTCGTTTGATGATGAAGAACATGCGCTGGGGCTGCGCTGCGTGGCGTCTTGCATTTACGACGAGCACCGCGAACCGTTTGCGGCCATCTCCATTTCCGGGCCGATTTCGCGCATTACCGACGACCGGGTCACCGAGTTTGGCGCAATGGTGATTAAGGCGGCGAAAGAGGTGACGCTGGCGTACGGCGGCATTAAATAAACAAAATGCCCCTGAGGGGGCATTTTCGGCAGGCCTGATAAGCGTAGCGCCATCAGGCAGAACGGCGCGCATTGCCGGATGGTGGCGCAAGCGCCTTATCCGGCCGACGGTCGAGTTCATAACGCACGCTAAACCGCTGGCGGCGGCGGTAGGCGTAAACGTCCTCTACATGCCCATTCTTGATACGCGTCTGCAGGCCACGCCAATAGTCAGCGCTGAATAGTTCGGCGTGCATCTCTTCAAACAGCGGCCCGATACGCGGGTCGGCGCACAGCCAGTGGCGAAACTCTTCCGGGAAGACATCGCCCGGCGAGACGCTGTACCACGGTTCGCTGGCCAGTTCGTCTTCCGGGTAGCGCGGCGGCGGGATCGTGCGGAAATTTACCTCTGTCATATAGCAAATTTCATCGTAGTCGTAGAACACCACGCGCCCGTGCCGGGTGACGCCAAAGTTCTTAAACAGCATGTCACCGGGAAAAATATTGGCCGCAGCGAGCTGGCGAATGGCATTGCCATACTCTTCAATTGCATCGCGCAGCAGCTGCCCTTCAACCTGCTCCAGCCAGAGATTAAGCGGCACCATCCGCCGCTCAATATACAGATGGCTGATCGCGATTTTATCCCCCATATCGACGATTTTCGCCGGTGCTTCCTGCAATAACAGCGCCATCAGCGCCGGATCTATCTGCCGCTTATCCAGCACGAAGTTTTCAAACTCCTGGGTATCCGCCATCCGCCCCACGCGGTCATGCTCTTTGACCAACTGGTAGCAGGCGCGGACGTGCGCGGCGGTCATCTCTTTTTGCGGCGCAAAACGGTCTTTAATGACTTTAAACACGCGATCAAAACCCGGCAGCGTGAACACCAGCATCACCATACCGCGAATGCCCGGCGCTTCAATAAACCGCTCGTCGGTGCTGGCGATATAGGTCAGGTATTCGCGATAGCTTTCGGTTTTGGCATGTTTCTGACAGCCAATGGCCATATACAGCTCGGCGGTGGTTTTGCCAGGCAGGATTTCACGCAGCCACTCCACCAGTGCGGCGGGCAGCGGTGCGTAAACCATAAAATAGGAGCGCGCGAAGCCGAAGACAATACTGGCCTCTTCGGTCGTCGTCAGGCAGGTATCAACAAACAGCTCCCCTTCATCGGTACGATGAATGGGGATCAGGAACGGTAGCGTGCCAGAGGGGGTAATGAGCTTGCCGATAAGCCAGGCCGCTTTGTTACGATAAAACAGCTCGTTCGCAATGTGCAGGTGGGACTGACGCAGGGTTTCTGCGTCCAGCGTTTCGCCGAGGTGCGCCATGATATACCCGACGTCGCGAGATTTATTCTGCCACGGCAGGCGCAGCGGCAGATCACTCAGCATTTTGAAAATCACCGCTTCCCAACCAGCATCGGGAAAGAAGTCTTTCGCCAGCGGCCGGGGGATCGCCCGAAAGCGGCGCTCCGGCTGCGAACTGAAAATAAATAACCGCTCGGGACTTAACGAGCGGTGGTCAAATAACCGGCAATACACGGAGTTAAAAAAGCTCTCCGCAATCTCGAAGCGCGGGTAATCCGGTAGCAAACGGGTGTACTGCGCCTTGACGCGAAGCAGGACATCCGCGTCGGTACTTTTGCCATCGGTGATGCAGCGCAGCTGTTCGACCACCAACCCCACGTGATGGTCATACAGATGAATTCGGCTTTTCATCGCCTGCTGTACGGCGTGCCAGTCGGCCTGTTCAAAACGCTGCTGTGCGCCGGAGGTAACTTCCAGAAAACGCCCGTACTGGGCATCAAATCCCTGCAAAATGGTCTGCGCAATCAGTAATTCCAGGCCTCGCGTCATCATTATTCCCCATCCGGCATAGAGTCATGCCGGATGGCGCATTCGCTTATCCGGCCTACATATCGTTGTAGGCCCGGTAAGCGCTGCGCCACCGGGCATTAATCAGAACTGCGACTCTTCGGTTGAACCGGTCAGCGCGGTCACCGAGGAGGTTCCGCCCTGAATAATGGTGGTGACATTATCGAAGTAGCCGGTGCCCACCTCCTGCTGGTGAGAAACAAAGGTGTAGCCATCTTTCGCCGCCGCGAACTCTGCCTGCTGAACCTTTTCAACGTAGTGCTTCATCCCTTCGCCCTGCGCGTAGGCGTGCGCCAGGTCGAACATGTTGAACCACATGCTGTGGATACCGGCCAGTGTGATGAACTGGTATTTGTAGCCCATGTCAGACAGCTGCTGCTGGAAGCTGGCGATGGTTTTGTCGTCCAACTTTTTCTGCCAGTTGAACGACGGCGAGCAGTTGTAGGCCAGCAGTTTGCCAGGGTATTTCGCGTGGATAGCATCGGCAAAGCGCTTCGCCAGTTCCAGGTCCGGCGTGGAGGTTTCACACCACACCAGGTCAGCATAGGGTGCGTACGCCAGGCCACGGCTAATCGCCTGCTCAATGCCTGCGCGAGTACGGTAGAAACCTTCACTGGTGCGCTCGCCGGTAATGAAGTCGCTATCGTACGGGTCGCAGTCGGAGGTGATAAGGTCCGCCGCGTCGGCATCGGTACGGGCAATCAGCAGGGTCGGTACGCCCATGACATCAGCCGCCAGGCGCGCGGCGACCAGTTTCTGAACCGCTTCCTGCGTGGGGACCAGCACCTTGCCGCCCATATGACCGCATTTCTTCACTGACGCCAGCTGATCTTCGAAGTGCACTGCCGCTGCACCGGCCGCAATCATCGATTTCATCAGTTCAAAGGCGTTCAGCACGCCGCCAAAACCCGCTTCTGCATCGGCGACGATCGGCAGGAAGTAATCCACATAGCGCGGATCGTTCGGCTCAATACCGTTTGCCCACTGGATCTGATCCGCACGACGAAAAGTGTTATTGATCCGATCGACCACCGCGGGCACCGAGTTGGCCGGGTAGAGCGATTGATCCGGGTACATGCTGGAAGCGAGGTTCGCATCTGCCGCCACCTGCCAGCCGGAAAGATACACGGCTTCAATACCGGCCTTCGCCTGCTGTAAGGCCTGACCACCGGTCAGCGCGCCGAGGCTGTTCACATAGCCTTTCTTCGATTCACCGTGCAGCAGACGCCACATTCTGGCCGCGCCCAGCTGTGCCAGCGTACATTCCGGATTAACGGAACCGCGCAGCTTCACCACTTCTTCTGCGCTGTACGGGCGCTTGATGCCTTCCCAACGCGGCTGTGTCCATTCTTGTTGTAATTCTTCGATTTGTTGAGTACGGGTTTTCATGTGCAGATGCTCCATATTGTTATGTGGTGAATGAGTTACGCCAGCAGGCGGTAGCCCGGCAGAGTTAAGAAGTCGATGAGTTCATCAGAGGTGGTGATCTGCTCCATCAGGCGCGCCGCATCGTCGAAGCGTCCGCCGTTGAAGCGGGCTTCGCCCAGTTCGTCTTTAATCACCTGCAGTTCTTCCGCCAGCATCTGGCGGAACAGCGGCTTGGTCACCGGTTTACCGTTGCTGAGAGTTTTCTGATGATGGATCCACTGCCAGATGGAGGTACGCGAGATTTCAGCGGTCGCCGCATCTTCCATCAGGCCATAAATCGGTACGCAGCCGTTGCCGGAAATCCACGCTTCGATGTACTGCACCGCAACGCGAATATTGGCGCGCATCCCCTCTTCGGTTCGCTCACCGTCGCACGGCGCCAGCAGCTGTTCAGCGGTTATCGGCGCATCATCGGCGCGGGAAACGCTGAGCTGATTTTGACGATTGCCCAGCACCTCGTTAAACACGGCCATGGCGGTATCCGCCAGCCCCGGGTGGGCCACCCAGGTGCCGTCGTGACCGTTGTTGGCCTCCAGCGCTTTATCGGCTTTGACTTTATTCAGCACCTGCGCATTACGCTCAGCGTCTTTGTTCGGGATAAACGCCGCCATGCCGCCCATCGCAAACGCGCCGCGCTTGTGGCAGGTTTTAATCAGCAGTCGTGAATAGGCGCTGAGGAAGGGTTTATCCATCGTGACCACTTGGCGGTCCGGCAGCACGCGATCCGGGTGGTTCTTCAGCGTTTTGATGTAGCTGAAGATGTAGTCCCAGCGCCCGCAGTTCAGACCAACAATATGGTCACGCAGGGCGTGCAGAATTTCGTCCATCTGGAAGACGGCAGGCAGCGTTTCAATCAGCAGCGTAGCCTTGATGGTGCCGCGCGGCAGGTTGAAACGGTCTTCGGTATAGCAGAAGACATCATTCCACCAGGCGGCTTCCTGCCAGGCCTGCGTTTTCGGCAGGTAGAAATAAGGGCCGCTGCCTTTTGCCAGCAGCGCTTTGTGGTTGTGGAAGAAATACAGCGCAAAATCGAACAGGCTGCCCGGGATCGCTTCGCCGCGCCAGGTCACGTGCTTTTCGGGCAGATGAAGGCCACGCACGCGGCAAACCAGCACCGCCGGGTTCGGTTGAAGCTGATAGATTTTGCCCGCTTCGTTGGTATAGCTGATGGTGCCGTTGACGGCGTCGCGCAGGTTGATCTGCCCTTCAATCACCTTGTTCCAGTCCGGAGCCAGTGAGTCTTCAAAATCAGCCATGAACACTTTCACGTTGGCGTTCAGGGCATTGATCACCATTTTGCGTTCAACGGGCCCGGTAATTTCAACGCGACGATCCTGCAGGTCGGCAGGAATGCCGCGCACCTGCCAGTTACCTTCACGAATGGAAGCTGTTTCCGAAATAAAATCAGGAAGTTTGCCGTCGTCAATATCCTGCTGCTGCTGAATACGTGCGGCCAGCAGTTTATTGCGCTTTGGCGTAAATCGAGTCACCAGTTCGGTCAGAAACTCCACCGCTTCCGCCGTCAAAACCTGCTTTTCCTGCTCGCCAGAAGGCTTCAGAAAAGCCAGTTCATCGGTTGTTGTGGCCTGTTGTGTCATGGTGCAGCTCCTCATTAGTGATCCGAATAGTTTCCCCGACTGATGAACGGACGATCGTTGCGTCGTTTTCGCTCAATGTTTTTAAGCCTAATCGCAAAAAATAAAAAATCAAAAACGATTTCCATTTTTAATTAAAATTAATCGCAACATATTGATTGGATTGAATTTAAAAATTCATATTTATGTGGGGTAGTTTTCGAAAACAAAAAAGGCACCCGAAGGTGCCTGTTTAAGAATGCTGAAACGCTTTAGGATCGTGAAGAGTAGCGGATCAATCCAGCGTGGGGTTCATATTCCGCAGATCGTACGGTGTGATCTGGTAGACGTAGTAGTTGAGCCAGTTCGCAAACAGCAAATTGCCATGGCTGCGCCAGGTGGCATGCGGTTTGTTTTGCGGGTCATCTTTCGGAAAGTAGTTATAGGGGACCTGTGGGTCCAGACCCGCATCCACGTCGCGGAAAAACTCGCTCGCCAGCGTATGTGCGTCGTACTCCGGATGACCGGTAACGAAGGCAATACGTTTATCTTTACTGGCAAACAGGTAAGCATCACCCTCCGCAGTTTCTGCAAGAATTTCCAGGTCGGTAAAATCGCGAATCAGTTTCGCCGGGAAGTCCGCGTAGCGAGAATGCGGCGCCAGGAAAGTATCATCAAATCCGCGAGTCAGCAGGGCATGTGGATGAAGAATATGATGCTCATAGACGCCGGAAAGTTTATCGTCGCGAGTTTGCTTTGGTATTCCGTAGAGAATATTGAGTGCGGCCTGTACAGCCCAACAGACAAAGAGCGTCGAGGTGACGTGATCTTTTGCCCACTCCAGCACCTGCTGGATCTGCGGCCAGTAGGCGACGTCGTTAAACTCAACCAGGCCGAGCGGCGCGCCGGTGACGATCAGACCATCGAAATTCTGGTCGCGAATGTCGTCGAAATTACAGTAAAAGTTGTTCAAATGCTCGGTTGGCGTATTACGCGATTCACGCGCATCGATGCGCAGCAGCTGGATGTCCAACTGTAGCGGCGAGTTTGATAGCAAGCGTAAGAACTGGTTTTCTGTCTCTATCTTCTTCGGCATCAGGTTCAGGATCAGCACCTTCAGAGGACGAATTTCCTGACCTGTAGCACGCGATGTCGTCATTACAAAGACGTTCTCATCACGCAAGAAATTGACGGCTGGTAGCTCGTCCTGCACCCGAATCGGCATAACCTTATTACCTCACAGCATACGTATAAACGTTTAGACATCCAGACAGCTAACGATACCCAGAATTCAACAAAATGTCGAGCCTGCATGTTCAAGGTGAGAAAGTTTCAATTACCCTGCGGTAGAATGCGGAAACGATTCTGAGAGGGATATTAAAGTGATTATACGACGTTCAGTGCACCATGAAGGCGAACAGCTGATCGCGATCTGGTGCCGTTCGGTTGATGCCACGCATCATTTTCTTTCCGCGCAGGACAGAACAGCGATTGAAACACAGGTACGCGCGTTTTTGCCCGGTGCCCCGCTATGGGTGGCTGCGAATGCTAATGATACGCCGGTAGCATTTATGCTGCTGTCAGAGCATCACCTGGAGGCGCTGTTTGTCGATCCTGATGTGCGTGGTAGCGGTGTTGGGCGTCAACTGGTTGAACATGCGCTGTCGCTGATTGCCGATTTAACGACGGATGTGAACGAGCAGAATGCGCAGGCCTTAGGGTTCTATCAGAGGATGGGATTTGATGTTACCGGGCGATCGGAGACGGATGACCATGGCCGGCCTTATCCGCTACTGCATTTGCGTCACAAACTGTAGGTCCGTAGGCCGGATAAGGCGAGGCCGCCGTCCGGCAATATCCACAATGCCGCATCCCACAAAACGCAGACGCAAAAAAGCCCATCCGTCAGGATGGGCTTCTTCACTTAATTGATGCCTGGCAGTTCCCTACTCTCGCATGGGGAGACCCCACACTACCATCGGCGCTACGGCGTTTCACTTCTGAGTTCGGCATGGGGTCAGGTGGGACCACCGCGCTACGGCCGCCAGGCAAATTCTGTTATTAACCCGCTTTTCGCCGGTCAATGTAATCTGTAATCAATGCTGAAAATCGTCTCAATTTCGCCAAAACATCTTCGGCGTTGTAAGGTTAAGCCTCACGGTTCATTAGTATCGGTTAGCTCAATGTATCGCTACACTTACACACCCGACCTATCAACGTCATCGTCTTTAACGTTCCTTCAGGACTCTCAAGGAGTCAGGGAGAACTCATCTCGGGGCAAGTTTCGTGCTTAGATGCTTTCAGCACTTATCTCTTCCGCATTTAGCTACCGGGCAATGCCATTGGCATGACAACCCGAACACCAGTGATGCGTCCACTCCGGTCCTCTCGTACTAGGAGCAGCCCCCCTCAATTCTCCAGCGCCCACGGCAGATAGGGACCGAACTGTCTCACGACGTTCTAAACCCAGCTCGCGTACCACTTTAAATGGCGAACAGCCATACCCTTGGGACCTACTTCAGCCCCAGGATGTGATGAGCCGACATCGAGGTGCCAAACACCGCCGTCGATATGAACTCTTGGGCGGTATCAGCCTGTTATCCCCGGAGTACCTTTTATCCGTTGAGCGATGGCCCTTCCATTCAGAACCACCGGATCACTAAGACCTGCTTTCGCACCTGCTCGAGCCGTCACTCTCGCAGTCAAGCTAGCTTATGCCTTTGCACTAACCTCCTGATGTCCGACCAGGATTAGCTAACCTTCGTGCTCCTCCGTTACTCTTTAGGAGGAGACCGCCCCAGTCAAACTACCCACCAGACACTGTCCGCAACCCGGATTACGGGTCTACGTTAGAACACCAGCCATTAAAGGGTGGTATTTCAAGGTTGGCTCCACACGAACTGGCGTCCGCGCTTCAAAGCCTCCCACCTATCCTACACATCAAGGACCAGTGTTCAGTGTCAAGCTATAGTAAAGGTTCACGGGGTCTTTCCGTCTTGCCGCGGGTACACTGCATCTTCACAGCGAGTTCAATTTCACTGAGTCTCGGGTGGAGACAGCCTGGCCATCATTACGCCATTCGTGCAGGTCGGAACTTACCCGACAAGGAATTTCGCTACCTTAGGACCGTTATAGTTACGGCCGCCGTTTACCGGGGCTTCGATCAAGAGCTTCGCGTTGCCGCTAACCCCATCAATTAACCTTCCGGCACCGGGCAGGCGTCACACCGTATACGTCCACTTTCGTGTTTGCACAGTGCTGTGTTTTTAATAAACAGTTGCAGCCAGCTGGTATCTTCGACTGATTTCAGCTCCATGGGTAAACCACTTCACCTACATATCAGCGTGCCTTCTCCCGAAGTTACGGCACCATTTTGCCTAGTTCCTTCACCCGAGTTCTCTCAAGCGCCTTGGTATTCTCTACCTGACCACCTGTGTCGGTTTGGGGTACGATTTGATGTTACCTGATGCTTAGAGGCTTTTCCTGGAAGCAGGGCATTTGTTACTTCAGTACCGTAGTACCTCGTCATCACACCTCAGCGTTAAAAAGAGTCCGGATTTACCTAAACTCTCCGCCTACATGCTTAAACCGGGACAACCGTCGCCCGGCTAACATAGCCTTCTCCGTCCCCCCTTCGCAGTAACACCAAGTACAGGAATATTAACCTGTTTCCCATCGACTACGCCTTTCGGCCTCGCCTTAGGGGTCGACTCACCCTGCCCCGATTAACGTTGGACAGGAACCCTTGGTCTTCCGGCGTGCGGGTTTTTCACCCGCATTATCGTTACTTATGTCAGCATTCGCACTTCTGATACCTCCAGCACCCCTCACAGGACACCTTCAACGGCTTACAGAACGCTCCCCTACCCAACAACACATAGTGTCGCTGCCGCAGCTTCGGTGCACAGTTTAGCCCCGTTACATCTTCCGCGCAGGCCGACTCGACCAGTGAGCTATTACGCTTTCTTTAAATGATGGCTGCTTCTAAGCCAACATCCTGGCTGTCTGAGCCTTCCCACATCGTTTCCCACTTAACTGTGACTTTGGGACCTTAGCTGGCGGTCTGGGTTGTTTCCCTCTTCACGACGGACGTTAGCACCCGCCGTGTGTCTCCCGTGATAACATTCTTCGGTATTCGCAGTTTGCATCGGGTTGGTAAGTCGGGATGACCCCCTAGCCGAAACAGTGCTCTACCCCCGAAGATGAATTCACGAGGCGCTACCTAAATAGCTTTCGGGGAGAACCAGCTATCTCCCGGTTTGATTGGCCTTTCACCCCCAGCCACAAGTCATCCGCTAATTTTTCAACATTAGTCGGTTCGGTCCTCCAGTTAGTGTTACCCAACCTTCAACCTGCCCATGGCTAGATCACCGGGTTTCGGGTCTATACCCTGCAACTTAACGCCCAGTTAAGACTCGGTTTCCCTTCGGCTCCCCTATACGGTTAACCTTGCTACAGAATATAAGTCGCTGACCCATTATACAAAAGGTACGCAGTCACCCCATAAAGAGGCTCCCACTGCTTGTACGTACACGGTTTCAGGTTCTTTTTCACTCCCCTCGCCGGGGTTCTTTTCGCCTTTCCCTCACGGTACTGGTTCACTATCGGTCAGTCAGGAGTATTTAGCCTTGGAGGATGGTCCCCCCATATTCAGACAGGATACCACGTGTCCCGCCCTACTCTTCGAGTTCACAACCTGTGCATTTTGGTGTACGGGACTATCACCCTGTACCGTCGGACTTTCCAGACCGTTCCACTAACACACAAGCTGATTCAGACTCTGGGCTGCTCCCCGTTCGCTCGCCGCTACTGGGGGAATCTCGGTTGATTTCTTTTCCTCGGGGTACTTAGATGTTTCAGTTCCCCCGGTTCGCTTCATTACGCTATGTATTCACGTAATGATAGTGTGACGAATCACACTGGGTTTCCCCATTCGGAAATCGCCGGTTATAACGGTTCATATCACCTTACCGACGCTTATCGCAGATTAGCACGTCCTTCATCGCCTCTGACTGCCAGGGCATCCACCGTGTACGCTTAGTCGCTTAACCTCACAACCCGAAGATGTTTCGTAAAACACCATCGTGTTGCGAAAATTTGAGAGACTCGAACACACCGCTTATCTGTTCTTATTACGGAGAACAGACACAGTGTGTCGTTTCAATTTTCAGCTTGATCCAGATTTTTAAAGAGCAAATATCTCAAACGTCACCCGAAGGTAAGTTTTGAGATATTGGGGTCGGCGACTTTCACTCACACTAACCAGCAAGTGGCGTCCCCTAGGGGATTCGAACCCCTGTTACCGCCGTGAAAGGGCGGTGTCCTGGGCCTCTAGACGAAGGGGACACTGAAGTCTCAATCGCAAGACGCCTTGCTATTTACTTTTCATCAGACAATCTGTGTGAGCACTTCAAAGAACGCTTCTTTAAGGTAAGGAGGTGATCCAACCGCAGGTTCCCCTACGGTTACCTTGTTACGACTTCACCCCAGTCATGAATCACAAAGTGGTAAGCGCCCTCCCGAAGGTTAAGCTACCTACTTCTTTTGCAACCCACTCCCATGGTGTGACGGGCGGTGTGTACAAGGCCCGGGAACGTATTCACCGTAGCATTCTGATCTACGATTACTAGCGATTCCGACTTCATGGAGTCGAGTTGCAGACTCCAATCCGGACTACGACATACTTTATGAGGTCCGCTTGCTCTCGCGAGGTCGCTTCTCTTTGTATATGCCATTGTAGCACGTGTGTAGCCCTACTCGTAAGGGCCATGATGACTTGACGTCATCCCCACCTTCCTCCAGTTTATCACTGGCAGTCTCCTTTGAGTTCCCGGCCGAACCGCTGGCAACAAAGGATAAGGGTTGCGCTCGTTGCGGGACTTAACCCAACATTTCACAACACGAGCTGACGACAGCCATGCAGCACCTGTCTCAGAGTTCCCGAAGGCACCAAAGCATCTCTGCTAAGTTCTCTGGATGTCAAGAGTAGGTAAGGTTCTTCGCGTTGCATCGAATTAAACCACATGCTCCACCGCTTGTGCGGGCCCCCGTCAATTCATTTGAGTTTTAACCTTGCGGCCGTACTCCCCAGGCGGTCTATTTAACGCGTTAGCTCCGGAAGCCACTCCTCAAGGGAACAACCTCCAAATAGACATCGTTTACGGCGTGGACTACCAGGGTATCTAATCCTGTTTGCTCCCCACGCTTTCGCACCTGAGCGTCAGTCTTCGTCCAGGGGGCCGCCTTCGCCACCGGTATTCCTCCAGATCTCTACGCATTTCACCGCTACACCTGGAATTCTACCCCCCTCTACGAGACTCAAGCTTGCCAGTTTCAAATGCAGTTCCCAGGTTGAGCCCGGGGATTTCACATCTGACTTAACAAACCGCCTGCGTGCGCTTTACGCCCAGTAATTCCGATTAACGCTTGCACCCTCCGTATTACCGCGGCTGCTGGCACGGAGTTAGCCGGTGCTTCTTCTGCGAGTAACGTCAATCACTAAGGTTATTAACCTTAATGCCTTCCTCCTCGCTGAAAGTACTTTACAACCCGAAGGCCTTCTTCATACACGCGGCATGGCTGCATCAGGCTTGCGCCCATTGTGCAATATTCCCCACTGCTGCCTCCCGTAGGAGTCTGGACCATGTCTCAGTTCCAGTGTGGCTGGTCATCCTCTCAGACCAGCTAGGGATCGTCGCCTAGGTGAGCCGTTACCCCACCTACTAGCTAATCCCATCTGGGCACATCCGATGGTGTGAGGCCCGAAGGTCCCCCACTTTGGTCTTGCGACGTTATGCGGTATTAGCTACCGTTTCCAGTAGTTATCCCCCTCCATCGGGCAGTTTCCCAGACATTACTCACCCGTCCGCCACTCGTCACCCGAGAGCAAGCTCTCTGTGCTACCGTTCGACTTGCATGTGTTAGGCCTGCCGCCAGCGTTCAATCTGAGCCATGATCAAACTCTTCAATTTAAGTTTGATGCTCGTGAATTAAACTTCGTAATGAATTACGTGTTCACTCAGAGACTTGGTATTCATTTTTCGTCTTGCGACGTTAAGAATCCGTATCTTCGAGTGCCCACACAGATTGTCTGATAAATTGTTAAAGAGCAGTGCAACACGGCTTTCGCTCACTGTTGCGAGGTGGCGTATATTACGCTTTCCTCTTTCAGAGTCAACCCTGATTTTCAGGATTTTTTCTCTTCAACCTAACCGGCTAGTTGCTGTGAAGTGATTCACATCCGCCGTGTCGATGGAGGCGCATTATAGGGAGTTTCCCTGAGGCCGCAACCCTTAAATTGCAGAAAAATGACTGACTGCTGCATTCCACAGCAGAACCCCGCCTTATACCCATTTACACACAGAGTTATCCACAAAAATAAGGATCTCTTTCGAGAGTCACCTGGTTTTATCCCTCATCTATAGAGATGAAATAATGGAATTGAGGTAAAGAGAAAAATTCGCGAGCGTTGCGCAAACGTTTTCGTTACAATGCCCCCGCAAAACAAGGATGCCCCGTAAGGGGCGTTAGCTGAGTTTTTAGCCAAGAATTCACCTAACGCTCTCTGTAATAGTCAAATCCAGGGGATTTACCATGCAACAACGTCGTCCAGTCCGCCGCGCTCTGCTCAGTGTTTCTGACAAGGCCGGTATCATCGAATTCGCCCAGGCACTTTCCGCACGTGGTGTGGAGCTGCTGTCTACAGGTGGCACTGCGCGCCTGTTAGCAGAGAAAGGTCTGCCGGTAACCGAAGTTTCCGATTACACCGGTTTCCCGGAAATGATGGATGGACGCGTGAAGACCCTGCATCCGAAGGTCCACGGCGGCATCCTCGGTCGTCGCGGCCAGGATGATGCCATTATGGAACAACACCACATTACTCCTATCGATATGGTTGTCGTTAACCTGTATCCGTTCGCCGAGACCGTCGCACGCGAAGGCTGCTCGCTGGAAGATGCAGTAGAGAACATCGATATCGGCGGCCCGACCATGGTGCGCTCCGCCGCGAAGAATCATAAAGATGTGGCTATCGTTGTGAAGAGCAGCGACTACGACGCCATTATTAAAGAGATGGATGCCAACGACGGTTCTCTGACCCTCGACACCCGTTTCGATCTCGCGATTAAAGCCTTCGAACACACCGCCGCTTACGACAGCATGATTGCCAACTACTTCGGTAGCATGGTTCCGGCTTACCACGGCGAAAGCAAAGAAGCCGCCGGTCGCTTCCCACGTACGCTGAACCTGAACTTCATTAAGAAGCAGGATATGCGCTACGGCGAGAACAGCCACCAGCAGGCTGCCTTCTATATAGAAGAGAATGTTAAAGAAGCCTCCGTTGCCACTGCGCAGCAGGTACAGGGCAAAGCACTTTCCTACAACAACATCGCCGATACCGATGCGGCGCTGGAGTGCGTGAAAGAATTCAACGAGCCAGCCTGTGTGATCGTTAAGCACGCTAACCCGTGTGGCGTAGCAGTAAGTACCTCTATTCTCGACGCTTACGACCGTGCCTACAAAACCGACCCGACCTCCGCGTTCGGCGGCATCATCGCCTTTAACCGCGAGCTGGATGCTGAAACCGCGCAGGCGATCATCTCCCGCCAGTTCGTGGAAGTGATCATCGCGCCATCCGCCACCGAAGAAGCACTGAACATTACCGCTGCCAAGCAGAACGTTCGCGTGCTGGTCTGCGGCCAATGGGCGCAGCGCGTTCCGGGCCTGGACTTCAAGCGCGTGAACGGCGGCCTGCTGGTTCAGGACCGTGACCTGGGTATGGTGAGCGAAGCTGAACTACGCGTAGTGACCAAACGCCAGCCGACCGAGCATGAGCTGCGCGATGCGCTGTTCTGCTGGAAAGTGGCGAAGTTCGTTAAATCCAACGCCATCGTTTATGCCAAAGGCAATATGACCATCGGTATTGGCGCAGGCCAGATGAGCCGCGTTTACTCCGCGAAAATCGCCGGGATCAAAGCGGCCGACGAAGGCCTGGAAGTGAAAGGTTCTTCTATGGCTTCCGACGCTTTCTTCCCGTTCCGCGACGGGATTGATGCCGCTGCTGCTGCCGGTGTGACCTGCGTTATCCAGCCGGGTGGTTCTATTCGCGATGACGAAGTGATTGCCGCCGCCAATGAACACGGCATTGCGATGGTATTTACCGACATGCGCCACTTCCGCCATTAATCCACGGAGCAGACGATGAAAGTATTAGTGATTGGCAACGGCGGGCGCGAGCACGCCCTGGCGTGGAAAGCGGCGCAGTCGCCAAAAGTCGAAACGGTATTTGTCGCCCCGGGCAATGCGGGCACCGCGCTGGAACCCACGCTGCAAAACGTGGCCATCGGCGTAACCGATATTCCAGCGCTGCTGGCCTTTGCCCAGAACGAGAAGATCGATCTGACCATCGTTGGCCCGGAAGCGCCGCTGGTGATTGGCGTGGTTGATGCCTTCCGCGCCGCCGGTCTGAAAATCTTCGGCCCAACCGAAGGCGCCGCGCAGCTGGAAGGCTCTAAAGCCTTCACCAAAGATTTCCTCGCGCGCCACCAGATCCCAACGGCGGAGTACCAGAACTTCACCGAAATCGAACCTGCGCTGGCTTACCTGCGCGAGAAAGGCGCGCCGATCGTTATCAAAGCCGATGGCCTGGCCGCCGGTAAAGGCGTTATCGTGGCGATGACGCTGGAGGAAGCCGAAGCCGCGGTTCATGACATGCTGGCCGGCAACGCGTTTGGCGACGCGGGCCACCGCATCGTGATTGAAGAGTTCCTCGACGGTGAAGAAGCGAGCTTTATTGTCATGGTCGACGGTGAGCACGTGCTGCCGATGGCCACCAGCCAGGACCACAAGCGCGTGGGCAATGGCGATACCGGCCCGAACACCGGTGGGATGGGTGCCTACTCCCCTGCTCCGGTAGTGACTGACGAAGTCCACCAGCGCACCATGGAACGCATCATCTGGCCAACGGTGAAAGGCATGGCGGCGGAAGGTAACACCTATACCGGTTTCCTGTACGCGGGCCTGATGATCGACAATCAGGGCAACCCGAAGGTTATCGAGTTTAACTGCCGCTTCGGCGATCCGGAAACCCAGCCGATCATGCTGCGCATGAAGTCCGATCTGGTGGAGCTGTGCCTCGCCGCCTGTGACGGCAAGCTGGATGAGAAAACCTCCGAGTGGGACGAACGCGCCTCGCTGGGCGTGGTCATTGCCGCCGGAGGTTATCCGGGTAATTACAATACCGGCGATGAGATCCACGGTCTGCCGCTGGAAGACGTCGCTGACGGTAAAGTGTTCCACGCGGGTACCAAACTGTCTGCTGACGATCGCGTGCTGACCAACGGCGGTCGCGTGCTGTGCGCCACCGCGCTGGGCAACACCGTGGCGGAAGCGCAGAAACGCGCCTACGCCCTGATGACCGACATCCGCTGGGACGGCAGCTTCAGCCGTAACGACATCGGCTGGCGCGCCATCGAACGTGAGCAAAACTAACGGCTGAGCTTAGCCAGCAGCGTTTTGCGCGTAATACCTAACTGACGGGCGGCTTCGGTTTTATTGCCGCCCGTTTTTTCCAGCGCCGCCAGAATCACCTCTTTTTCAACTTCCACCAGCGGCTGAATGACGTCATCAGCCGATGAGCATGCCGGAACCGGCGTCCCGACAATCGCCAGCGGCAGCTCGCGCTCAGAAATATACTCTCCCGTCAGCAGCACAACCGCCCGCTCCACCGCGTTTTCCAGCTCGCGGATATTTCCCGGCCAGTCATAGTGAATCAGCAAATCCATCGCCTGCGGGGTAAAGCCCTGTACCGACTTACGGTTTCGTTCGCCGTAGCGCCGCAGAAAATGATGTGCCAGCTGAGGAATATCCTCACGGCGCTGGCGCAGCGGCGGCATCTCGATGGCGACCACGTTCAGGCGGTAGTAGAGATCCTGGCGAAAGCGCCCGGCATTCACCTCTTCAGCCAGGTCTCGATGGGTAGCGGCAATCAGCCGTACATCGACGGAAAGGGTCTGATTGCTGCCAACGCGCTGCACCTCACGCTCCTGGATAGCCCGCAGCAGGCGCACCTGCATCAGCGGCGAAATATCGCCAATCTCATCAAGAAACAGCGTGCCACCGTCGGCTTCGACAAAACGCCCTTCCCGGCGTTTATCAGCGCCGGTAAATGCGCCCTTCTCGTGGCCAAACAGTTCCGATTCCAGCAGCGACTCATTGAGCGCCGCGCAGTTCAGCGTCACCAGCGGCTTATCGCCGCGCAGGCTGAGGGCATGCAACGCGCGCGCCACCAGCTCTTTACCGGTGCCCGATTCGCCGTGAATGAGCACCGTCGCATCCGACGGCGCCACCAGCGCAATATTGTGTAACAGCGCCCGCATGGCCGGGCTATCGCCCACCATGCCAGACTGCGGCGCAGATTCCACCGCCGCGCTTTCCGGCTGGCGTGTGTGTGCTAAAGCCGCTACCAGCGTCTGCTGCAGGCTATCGAAATCGAGCGGTTTCACCAGGTAATCCAGCGCACCGGACTTGAGCGCCTCAACCGCTGTCCCCACGCTAGAGTAGGCGGTCATGATCAGCACCGGAATCGACGGGTTGTAGGCTTTAATCTCTTTCAGCGTTTCAATGCCGTCCATTTCCGCCATGCGGATGTCGCAGAGCACCAGATCGAACACCCGCTCGCGTACCTGCACCAACGCCTGTCGCCCGTTATGGGCCAGCGACACTTCATATCCCCAGCCCCGCAGCAGCGCCTGTAAGATTGTGCAGTGACTGGTGTCGTCATCGACCACCAGAATCGTCACGTTCTCTGCCGTCATCCTTGTTCATCCTTTTGTTGCCCGTTGGCCGGCAGGTAGAGGGTAAACGTCGCGCCCTTGCCTGGCGCGCTCGTCACCTGAATCGTTCCGCCGTGTTGCTCAACAATATTCTGTACCACCGCCAGCCCGAGCCCGGTACCGTCGGCTTTGGTCGTGAAGTATGGCGTGAAAATGGCCTGTTTTTGTTCTTCCGTCATCCCTTTGCCGCTGTCCGTGACGCTCAACATCACCCGCCCGTCGCCCGCCTCGCTAAGCGCTACCGTAATCGAGCCATCGCGGCCAATGGACTGAATGGCGTTAAGATAAAGGTTCAGCAGCACCTGGTTGAGCCTGTCCGGGTCGGCCTGAATACGGCACAAGCCAGGTTGAGCGCTAAAATTCAGCGTTACTGCCCGGCTTAGCGCATCCTGGCTGACCAGCTGAAGCGAATGGGCAACCACTTCATTTAAATCCACTGGCTGCCATTTTAAATGTGCAGGCTTCACCAGCTCCAGCAGCTCGCTCACCACCCGATTCAGGCGATCGGCCTCTTTCGCCATCACCTGCGCCAGCTCGTGCGACTCGCCGCCTGCCGGGGTTCGCTCGGCAAAATACTTCGCTAACCCTTTAATGGATGAAAGCGGGTTACGAATTTCATGCGCGACCCCGGCCGCCAGATGCCCCAGCGCCACCAGCTTTTCTCGACGGTGGGTGGCGTCCTGTAGCAGCCGCTGCGAACGCTGATAACGACGAAACCAGAAGCGGGCAAGAAGCGTCGCCAGCATCACCAGCGCGGCGGCGCACAGCATCACGACCATATTACGCAGCCCGCGCGCGCGCTCGGCGTCGAGCTCGCGGGCATCAAAAGCGATAAAAATAATCTGCGGCACTTCGGCCGACTCCCGGCGCGTCATCATGCGCATATGATGGCCACGGGCCGGATCGAGCGGGCGAAACTGGCGATAAATTTCCAGCGCGGGCTCCGGCGCCGCAATGCGTCGCCAGCGTGTCTGCTCACCCGCCTGCAGCGCGCGCATCTCATCCGGGGTATAGCGAATTTTCCCCACCTGCTCGGGATCGCTATGGGCCATCACCTTCCCCTGCTCGTCGACAACGGCAAACCACAGCACCCCAGGCTGCCAGGCCATCTCCTCCAGCATGGCCTGCAGTTGGGCGTGATGCATACGCATTCCCATGCCAACGCGGGTGCCGGACTCCAGAGCACGAATCAGCACGCTGCCTTTTTCCAGCAGCGTTTGCTGGGCGGCGGCGTTCTCGCGGCCATAGTCACGCACGATCAGCGCGGAGAACAGACATACCACCAGCACAATCACGCCGGTCAGCAGCCAGCTCAGGCCCGTAGCAATCGTATCCCTGGATAATCGTATTGGGTTCATGGGGCTTCCTTGGTTTTTGCGTTGCTATCCCTCAGCAGAAATCATGCCATCTTTCCGCGCCCGCAGCCCGGCCAGCGCGCACAAATGGGCGAGTTAAACGGGTAAAAATGACTCGCCTGGATACACAATGCGGGTCATTTTTACTCGCCGATCGCAAGCCATCGAGGCCCGCGCCGCAGTGTGCGGGCGATGACAAGCTGGCACAGAAGATGCAATGACTAAGATGACCACACTACAGGAGAATTCACCATGAAACGGAACAAGAATCTGGCTTTTGCACTCTTCGCTTTTGCCGCACTGACCTTCACCAGCGGCGCGGCGCTCGCGGGCCCCCATCACTGGAACAATAATGCCGGCAACGGCGGTGGCTACAGTCAACTAACCGATGCGCAGCAGGCGACCGCCCAGAAGCTGCACAACGATTTCTACAACCAGACCAGCGCGCTGCGCCAGCAGTTGACCTCAAAGCGCTATGAGTACAACGCGCTGCTGACGGCAGAGAAACCCGATAGCGCGAAAATTGAAGCGGTCGCGCAGGAGATGGAAGGCTTAAGCCAGAAGCTGGATCAGCAGCGGGTGAAGTTTGATGTTGCGATGGCACAGGCCGGTATTCCCCGCCACGGCGGCGCAGGCGATGGCTGCCGGGGCGGCGGGTACAGCGGCGGCGGGCATAGGGGTGGCATGCACCGCGGGTAAGGCTCAGAAGCTTTTTTCTGTCGGCTGCCAGGTACAGTAGTCTTCATTCGCCACCAGCAGCAGCTGGGAGCCTTCCGGGGCTTCCAGCCAGGCGATGCTGACCTCGGCGGAAGAGCGGCTCTGACGGCTGGCAATATGCCCTAACGCGCGGGCATCGAAGTCGGGTTTTACCGTCTCGCCTTCGCAGGTCGTTACCGATAAATCGGCGTGCCAACGCCCCTGACGCAGCACCACTTTCCCCAGCCGCAGCGCGTCGCTGGTCTGGCGGATCTGTTCGGCGCGATAGCGATAGAGCGCCACCTGGTCGCTGGAGAGCTGCTGCTTCTGCCCGTCGACTTCACGCTGCATAAAGCTCAGTTCGCCGTTACGGTCGAAGCGGGCGCGAATATGTTCGGCAGGTTTGCCGTAGATGTTCAGTTCAATCAGCTGCAGCATGTCGTTCTGCCAACGGTACTCGCTGGTTGAGGTGCTGCCACTGTGCCACGGGCTAAATGCGGCAAGCAGGTGCGTTTCGCCGCCGCTATCTTTACGCCAGATGCGCACCGCGCCCTGGGTATCCGCATAGCCGCTAGCGGTAAAGGGAGGCAGCGCGCTGTTGTGGCTACAGGCGGTCAGCAATAAGACACCCGCAAGCCCCGCAAAACGGCGCCAGATGAACGAAAGGGGCGAAACCGCCCCTTCTTTAAAACTGTTCACTGCCACGCAGCCTTACTTAACAGCGTCTTTCAGTGCTTTGCCAGAAACAAATGCCGGCACGTTAGCTGCAGCGATTTTGATTTCTTTACCGGTCTGCGGGTTGCGGCCAGTACGCTCAGCGCGGTGGTTCACTTTGAAGGTACCGAAACCAACCAGTTGTACAGCATCGCCTTCTTTCAGAGACTCAGTAATAGCAGCCAGGGTGGATTCCAGAGCAGCTTTAGCCTGGGTTTTAGACAGTTCAGCCTTGTCCGCAATTACATCAATCAGTTGAGTCTTGTTCATAAGTTATCCTTACAATGTGTTTATCGCTTGCTAAGCATCGAGTGCGACGAAAATGCCAGAAAAGCACTCTCCTGCATACACGCACCGATAGCCACTTTTTTTCGCCCTCCAAATGTAGACCAGACGGGGGGCAGATGTGAAGCCTTCAGGCGTGACAATTCAGGCGGTAAATCACGTTTTATTGTCTCATTGCTGAAAAATTATACCAATATTGCTTTCAGCGGCCTCTCGGAGGTCTGCGCGCAGCCCTTTAATCAGTTCAATATCGCGTTCTTCACATTCGGCCAAAAGGCGGAAAATCTCCCACTGAATGTCCCATTCCTGCTCTACAGCGGGGTTCAAACGCAGCTCTTCATCGGTCATTTCGCGACCGGCCTGGGTCATTTCCAGCATGGCGACGGTGGTAATCGAACTCTTACTGACTTCAATCGCATGTTCGAGCGTTTCACCGCTCAGACGCGAATGTATTAATTCGCTCAATGCAACACAGGCATCGATCGCCGGATAGACGCCGTACATGTCGTAGTCGTCTGCCGCCGGAATCGCCTCTTCCAGCTTTTCAAGCTGGCTGTCGAAGTTTACCTTCGCGTCTTTGACCGTCAGGGTTTCCCAGATGAGATCGAGAATGCGGCGGTACAGCTGTGGCTCACCAAATTCCGACTCTTTGCAGAACATGGCGTAGTTCGGGTACATGCGTTCGCACAGGCAAGCCATAAAGGTGACGTGCTGCCAGCTTTCCAGCTTCTCCAGACGCAGATGAATCGGGTTTTGTAACATGATGAGCTCTCAAATACGGAAATTAGACGCAGTTTACCCGATATGGGGCATTTTTGCTGCAAGCCGCGTAAAAGCCGGGCGTTCAGATGCCACCGCATCTGCCCAGCGCGTAGGTTCCGGCAGGCGATAGCCGTTCATGCAGCGTTGTACCCACGCCAGCGCGCTATCCAGACTCACGCGGTGGCCCGTGGAGATAAACAACGGGTTACAGCGCGCTTTGCTGCGCCAGACCCATGCCAGCTGTTCGCCTTTATCCAGCAACGGCGCTAACGCTCCGGGTTCGGCAGCGAGCGGCTCAAACTGGCCGCACAAGCGTTTCTTCGCCACGCCAATCGTCGGCACGTCCACCAGCAGGCCAAAATGGCTGGCGACGCCCAGACGGCGCGGGTGAGAGATGCCGTGACCGTCAACGAACAGCAGATCGGGCTTGTGCGAGAGCTGCTGCCAGGCGGCCATCAACGCGGGAGTTTCACGAAAGGAGAGAAAGCCTGGAATGTAAGGCATGGTCGTGGCGATACGCGCCACCTGGTATTCAACCAGCTCCAGCGAAGGGTATTTCAGCAAAACCATCGCGGCCCGCGTCACTTCGCCGCCCTGCTCAAAGCCCACGTCCGCCCCGCCGATCAGATCCGGCGGATCGTTTTGCAGGCGATCCTCACGGATCGCTGAAGAGGCCAGTTCAAGCTGCTGCGCGCGCAGCGACGCGAGATCCATTAGCGGTGATACGGCGCCGACAGACGGTGCACCGCTTCAACAAAGACGCCCGCGTGTTCCGGCGGTACGTCCTGATGAATGCCGTGGCCCAGATTGAAGACGTGGCCTTCGCCTTGACCAAAACCGGCCAGAATCGTCGCCACTTCTTCTTCAATGCGGGCCGCTGGCGCATACAGCATAGACGGGTCCATATTGCCCTGCAGCGCCACTTTGTGGCCTACGCGGCGACGCGCATCGGCGATATCGGTCGTCCAGTCGAGGCCCAGTGCGTCACAGCCGGTTTCCGCCATCGCTTCCAGCCACTGACCGCCGCCCTTGGTGAACAGCGTCACCGGCACGCGGCGGCCGTCGTTTTCACGCAGTAAGCCATCGACAATTTTGTGCATGTAGTACAGAGAGAACTGCTGATAATCGCGGCCGGTCAACACCCCGCCCCAGGTGTCAAAAATCATCACCGACTGCGCGCCAGCTTTGATCTGCGCGTTCAGGTACAGCGTGACGCTCTGCGCCAGCTTATCCAGCAGCAGATGCAGCGCCTGCGGATCGGCATACATCATCTTTTTAATCACGGTGAAGGCTTTGCTGCTACCGCCTTCCACCATGTAGGTCGCCAGCGTCCACGGGCTGCCGGAAAAGCCGATCAACGGGACTTCACCCTTCAGCTCACGGCGGATGGTGCGCACCGCGTTCATGACGTAGCCCAGCTCACCCTCCGGATCCGGAATCGGCAGCTTTTCCACATCAACTTTGCGGGTGATGGGCGAGGTAAAGCGCGGACCTTCCCCGGCTTCGAAGTACAGCCCCAGCCCCATTGCATCGGGAATGGTCAGAATATCCGAGAAGAGGATCGCCGCATCCAGCGGGAAGCGGCGCAGCGGCTGCAGCGTTACCTCGCAGGCCAGCTCTGCGTTTTTACACAGCGACATAAAGTCCCCAGCCTGCGCGCGCGTAGCTTTGTACTCCGGTAAATAGCGGCCCGCCTGGCGCATCATCCATACCGGGGTCACATCAACGGGCTGGCGCAGCAGCGCACGCAGATAACGATCGTTCTTCAGTTCGGTCATTTTTACATTCCTTTAGCGTTGATGCGCCCATTGTAACATGTCAGTCGTAGTCGGCCCGACACATTGCCACCGTATCTTCAATCAGCCGACGCGCCACGGTGCCCGGCGGCGGTAAAAGCGGAAGGTCGTCATAGCGATACCAGTTGGCATTGAGCAGCTCTTTCGGGTCGATGACGATGTCGCCGCTGTCGTATTCCGCCATAAACGCCGTCATCAGCGACTGCGGGAACGGCCACGGCTGCGAGGTAATGTAGCGCAGGTTTTTCACCGTGATGCCGCTCTCTTCCATCACTTCACGCGCAACCGCCTGCTCTAAGGTTTCGCCCACTTCAACAAAACCGGCCAGCACGGTATGCACGCCGTTGCGATGGCGAACGTGCTGGGCCAGCAGAATGGAATCATCACGACGAATAGCAACAATAATGCAGGGGGCGATTTGCGGGTAGTAGCGTTCGCGGCAGTGGCTGCACAGCATCGCCCATTCTGTTTTACTTGGGTGCATTGTGTGACCGCAGTAGCCGCAGAATTTATGCGAGCGGTAAAACTCCGCCAGCTGCACGCCGCGCCCGGCCAACTGGAACAGCCCAACGTCCTGATCCAACACCTGGCGAACCGACCCCATATCATGACGGCGCGCCTGCTGAACCAGCCAGACCGGCTCCCCTTGCCATTCACCAATCCGCAGTGCGCGCTGACCCACAAGATCGAAATTTACCGCTTCGCCATATGGTAATTCGCCTGCCGGCAGCCATAATTTTTGTTCGTGACTAACGATCCACCAGCCGCGATCCGATTTTTCAATTATACGATCCATATCTCTTGCGCTACCTTTGCTTCACAGGCATGTTATTAACATAATATTTACATATTGACGTGAGCAGATTTTCACTTACCGATGCGGGAGTCAACCTATGTTAAACCAGTTAGAGAGCCTGACAGAGCGTGTAAAAGGACACCATAGACTGGTCGACCGCTGGCTGAATATTCGTAAGCACCTGCTCGTGGCTTACTACAATCTGGTTGGCCTTAAGCCTGGCAAAGAATCGTTCATGCGTCTTAACGAGAAAGCGCTGGATGACTTTTGTCAGCGTCTGGTCGATTATCTTTCTGCCGGTCATTTCAGTATTTATGAACGCATTATCCATAAAATGGAAGGCGAGAGTCCGCTTTTAAACGCCGGAAAAATCTGGCCGCTGCTGGATGCTAACACCCAGCAAATTATGGACTACTACGATTCCACGCTGGAAAACGCCATCGACCAGGATAACGTTTATGCCTTCCAGCAGGCGCTGTCTGATATTGGCGAAGCGCTGGAGGCACGTTTTTTACTGGAAGATCAGCTCATCATGCTGACGTTTAATGCGCTCGATGGGGGCGAAATGAAACGCCCGGCTTGAGATTTACTGCATTAACGAGTAGTTTACATTCATTACCTCTCATCTGAGGTTACTTCTTGTCGGAGTGCCCAGTGCGCAAGCACGGGCTGAGACCGTTAATTCGGGATCCGCGGAACCTGATCAGGTTAAGACCTGCGAAGGGAACAAGAGTCAATCTACAACCGTATCGCCCCTGGGCGATCGCCTCTCTTGCTTCATCCGTCGTCTGACAAGCCACGTCCTTACTTTTTTGGAATGAGCTATGTCTGCCACTACTAAACCATCACGCCGCGAACAGCGCGCGCAAGCCCAACACTTTATCGATACCCTGGAAGGGACCGCCTTCCCTAACTCAAAACGCATTTATATTACCGGTTCGCAGCCGGATATCCGCATTCCGATGCGCGAAATCCAGCTGAGCCCGACGCTGATTGGCGGCAGCAAAGACAACCCGCAATTTGAAGACAACGAAGCCGTGCCGGTGTACGACACCTCCGGGCCGTATGGCGATCCTGACGTGGCGATTAACGTCCAGCAGGGCCTGGCGAAACTGCGCCAGCCGTGGATTGCGGCGCGTAACGACAGCGAAGAATTAGACGACCGCAGCTCCGCTTACACCAAAGAGCGCCTGGCCGACGATGGCCTGGACGGGCTGCGTTTCAGCGGCCTGCTGACGCCAAAGCGCGCCAAAGCCGGAAAGCGCGTGACCCAGTTGCACTACGCCCGTCAGGGGATCGTCACGCCGGAGATGGAGTTTATCGCCATCCGTGAAAACATGGGCCGCGAGCGTATTCGTAGTGAAGTACTGCGCCACCAGCATCCGGGGATGAACTTTGGCGCTCGTCTACCGGAAAATATCACCCCGGAATTCGTGCGTGATGAAGTCGCTGCGGGCCGGGCGATTATTCCCGCCAACATCAACCACCCGGAATCCGAGCCGATGATCATCGGCCGCAACTTCCTGGTGAAGGTGAATGCCAACATCGGTAACTCGGCGGTCACTTCCTCTATCGAAGAAGAGGTCGAAAAACTGGTGTGGTCGACCCGCTGGGGCGCAGATACGGTGATGGACCTCTCCACCGGTCGCTATATTCACGAAACCCGCGAGTGGATCCTGCGTAACAGCCCGGTGCCGATCGGCACCGTACCGATCTACCAGGCGCTGGAGAAGGTCAACGGGATCGCCGAAGATCTCACCTGGGAAGCGTTCCGCGATACGTTGCTGGAACAGGCCGAACAGGGCGTCGACTACTTCACTATCCATGCCGGCGTACTGCTGCGCTACGTGCCGATGACCGCTAAACGCCTGACCGGAATTGTCTCGCGCGGCGGTTCAATTATGGCGAAATGGTGCCTCTCGCATCACAAAGAAAACTTCCTGTTTGAACATTTCCGCGAAATTTGTGAAATCTGCGCCGCCTACGACGTCTCGCTCTCTCTCGGTGACGGCCTGCGCCCGGGTTCGATTCAGGATGCCAACGACGAAGCGCAGTTCTCCGAACTGCATACGCTGGGCGAGCTGACCAAAATCGCCTGGGAATACGACGTGCAGGTGATGATTGAAGGCCCAGGGCATGTGCCGATGCATATGATCCAACGCAACATGACCGAAGAGCTGGAGAGCTGCCACGAAGCGCCGTTCTACACCTTAGGGCCGTTGACGACAGATATCGCGCCGGGCTATGACCACTTCACCTCCGGCATTGGCGCGGCGATGATCGGCTGGTTTGGCTGCGCGATGCTGTGCTACGTGACGCCAAAAGAGCACCTCGGCCTGCCGAACAAAGAAGACGTGAAGCAAGGGCTGATTACCTACAAGATTGCCGCTCACGCCGCCGACCTGGCGAAGGGGCACCCGGGCGCGCAGATCCGCGACAACGCGATGTCGAAAGCGCGCTTCGAATTCCGCTGGGAAGACCAGTTTAACCTCGCACTCGACCCGTTCACCGCCCGCGCCTACCACGATGAAACCCTGCCACAGGAGTCCGGCAAGGTCGCCCATTTCTGCTCCATGTGCGGGCCGAAGTTCTGCTCGATGAAAATCAGCCAGGAAGTACGCGACTACGCCGCCGCGCAGACTATTGAAGTGGGAATGGCAGATATGTCGGAGAACTTCCGCGCCAAAGGCGGTGAAATCTACCTCAAAAAAGAGGAGGCATAATGTACCAGCCTGATTTCCCGACCGTGCCGTTCCGCCTCGGGCTTTACCCGGTGGTGGACAGCGTGGCGTGGATTGAACGCCTGCTGCAGGCGGGCGTACGCACGATCCAACTGCGCATTAAAGATAAGCGTGATGAAGAGGTCGAAGCCGACGTCATGGCCGCCATTGAATTGGGGCGTCGCTATGACGCCCGCCTGTTTATCAACGACTACTGGCGGCTGGCGATTAAGCACAACGCTTACGGCGTGCATCTGGGCCAGGAAGACCTTGAAACCACCGATCTGAAGGCGATTCAGGCGGCGGGGCTACGCCTGGGTGTCTCCACTCACGATGATATGGAGATCGACATCGCGCTGGCGGCTAAGCCTTCTTATATCGCACTCGGCCACGTTTTCCCCACGCAAACCAAGCAGATGCCTTCCGCTCCGCAGGGGCTGACGCAGCTGGCAAGTCATATTGAACGACTGGCAGATTACCCGACCGTCGCCATTGGCGGCATCAGCCTGGAACGTGCGCCCGCAGTGCTGGCAACCGGCGTCGGCAGCATTGCCGTGGTCAGCGCCATTACCCAGGCGGCTGACTGGCAGGCAGCCACAGCGCAGCTGCTCGACATAGCGGGAGTCGGCGATGAATGACCGCGACTTTATGCGTTACAGCCGGCAGATCCTGCTCGGCGATATCGCGATTGAGGGCCAACAAAAGCTGCTCGACAGCCATGTACTGATTGTCGGTCTGGGCGGATTAGGCTCGCCTGCCGCGCTGTATCTGGCGGGAGCGGGCGTCGGCACGCTGACGCTGGCGGACGATGACGACGTTCATCTGAGCAATCTGCAACGGCAAATATTGTTCACCACCGACGACATTGCTCGCCCGAAAGCGCTGGCGGCGGAATGCCATCTGGCGCGTCTTAACCCGGACAGCGAGCTGGTCGTCCTTGAGCAGCGGCTGACGGGCGATGCGCTGCGGCACGCTGTCGAGCGGGCCGACGTGGTGCTCGACTGTACCGACAACATGGCCACGCGTCAGGAAATTAACGCCGCCTGCGTGTCGCTGAATACGCCTTTGGTGACCGCCAGCGCCGTCGGTTTCGGCGGCCAGTTGATGGTGCTCACGCCACCGTGGGAACAAGGTTGTTACCGCTGCCTGTGGCCGGATGATGTCGAACCTGAGCGCAACTGCCGTACCGCCGGTATCGTCGGCCCGGTTGTCGGCGTGATGGGCACCTTGCAGGCGCTGGAAGCCATCAAACTGCTTAGCGGCATTGCGACGCCCAGCGGCGAGTTACGCCTGTTTGACGGTAAAACCAGCCAGTGGCGCAGCCTTGCGCTGCGTCGGGCCAATGGCTGCCCGGTATGCGGAGGGCAACATGCAGATTCAGTTCAATGATGAGCCGATGCAGTGCGCCGAGGGACAAACCGTCAGCGGGCTGCTCACCGAGCTTAATCAGCTTAAACCGGGCGCGGCGCTGGCGCTCAATCAGCAGATCCTGCCGCGCGAGCAGTGGCAGCAGCAAATCGTGCAGGAAGGCGACCAGATCCTGCTTTTTCAGGTTATTGCAGGGGGTTGATATGTTACGTATTGCCGACAAAACGTTTGATTCACATCTGTTCACCGGTACCGGAAAATTTGCCTCATCGCAGCTGATGGTCGAGGCGATTCGCGCCTCCGGCAGCCAGCTGGTGACGCTGGCCATGAAGCGCGTGGATTTGCGCCAGCATAACGATGCCATTCTGGCCCCGCTTATCGACGCGGGCGTGACGCTGCTGCCTAACACCTCCGGAGCGAAAACCGCTGAAGAGGCGATTTTCGCCGCCCAACTGGCGCGTGAAGCGCTGGGCACAAACTGGCTGAAATTAGAAATCCACCCGGATGCCCGCTGGCTATTGCCGGACCCAATTGAAACGCTAAAAGCCGCCGAAGCGCTGGTGAAACAGGGCGTTGTGGTGCTGCCCTACTGCGGCGCGGATCCGGTACTGTGCAAGCGGCTGGAAGACGTGGGCTGCGCGGCGGTGATGCCGCTCGGCGCGCCTATCGGCTCTAACCAGGGGCTGGAAACCAAAGCGATGCTGGAGATTATTATCCAGCAGGCGACCGTGCCGGTGGTGGTTGATGCAGGCATCGGCGTGCCCAGCCACGCCACGCAGGCGCTGGAAATGGGCGCCGACGCGGTGCTGGTCAACACGGCGATTGCCGTGGCGGACGATCCGGTGATGATGGCCACCGCTTTCCGTCTGGCGGTTGAAGCGGGCCTTCTGGCGCGCCAGGCCGTCCCCGGCAGCAAAAGCTCGCTCGCGCAGGCCACCAGCCCGTTGACGGGATTTCTGGAGGCACTGGCATGAATACCTTCACCGACCGCTGGCGACAGCTGGAGTGGGACGACATCCGCCTGCGTATCAACGGGAAAACCGCCGCTGACGTGGAACGCGCCCTCAACGCTTCGCAGCTTAGCCGCGATGATTTGATGGCGCTGCTCTCGCCTGCCGCCGCCGACTATCTGGAGCCGCTGGCACAGCGGGCGCAGAAGCTCACCCGTCAGCGCTTTGGCAACACCGTGAGCTTTTACGTTCCGCTGTATCTCTCAAATCTCTGCGCCAACGACTGCACCTACTGCGGTTTCTCAATGAGCAACCGTATCAAGCGTAAAACGCTGGATAACGCAGAAATTGCTCGGGAGTGCACGGCCATCCGTGAGCTGGGTTTTGAGCATCTGCTGCTGGTCACCGGTGAACATCAGGCAAAAGTCGGGATGGACTATTTTCGCCGCCACCTTCCGGCTATTCGCCGACAGTTTGCGTCACTGCACATGGAAGTTCAGCCGCTGGCGACCGAGGAATACGCCGAGCTGAAGGCGCTGGGGCTGGATGGCGTGATGGTTTATCAGGAGACCTATCACGAAGGAATGTACGCTCAGCATCACCTGAAAGGCAAAAAGCAGGACTTTTTCTGGCGTCTCGATACGCCGGACCGTTTGGGCCTGGCAGGCATGGATAAAATTGGCCTCGGTGCGCTGATAGGCCTGTCTGACAGCTGGCGGGTCGACTGTTTTATGGTCGCCGAGCACCTGATGTGGCTTCAGCAGCGCTACTGGAAAAGCCGCTATTCAATCTCCTTCCCGCGTCTGCGGCCCTGCGCGGGCGGCATCGAGCCGGCATCGCTGATGGATGAACGGCAGCTGGTACAGACGATTTGCGCCTTTCGTCTGTTCTCACCGGATACCGAACTATCGCTGTCCACCCGCGAGTCTCCCTGGTTCCGTGACCGCGTGATCCCGCTAGCCATCAATAACGTCAGCGCCTTTTCCAAAACCCAGCCCGGCGGCTACGCCGACGATCGCCCGGAACTGGAACAGTTCTCGCCGCACGATGCCAGAACCCCTGCCGAAGTCGCCAACGCGTTAACCGCGCGCGGGCTACAGCCGGTATGGAAAGACTGGGACAGTTGGCTCGGACGAAGCGCACCGCGCTAAAAGTGAGCTACACTGATTCAGGGCGACGTGCTTCAAGCGCCGCCCTTCACCCAATCCTAACAAACGAATATTTCATAAAAAACGGTATTTACTAGCAATTTAATCTATACATATAGATTAAATACTCATGTTTACATCGATAAAGTATAATTATTGAGTCATAAATATGTGTATACGATTGCGGTACCTGCTCTCTCTGGTTTTCTGCAATTCACTCCGGGAATGGAAACCATGATGAGTTCTCACAGCAGGCGGCTGTCGTTTACAGCGCCTATTTTTATCAGTTTTGCCGGCATCATCCTGTGCTTTGTGATTATTGCCACGCTGGTCACTATCATTCAACGCAATGATATTATTCGTGATTATCACAGTATTAACCGCAATTTCACCCATAACCTTGCGGTCAATTACACGGAATCCATTCTGCATGAAAACGATTATATTCTGGGGCGTGCGACAACCTTTTTAGCCCGTAATGATGAGCTGAACAGACTCGTCAATATCGACCCCGAGCAAGGGCTGCAATCCATGATGCAGCTGCTGTCCATGATGCCCACCGTCTCTTCGCTGTCGATCGCCGATACGCAAGGCCATTACCTGCGCGCACCGCAGGCGATTGAGCGCCCGAATGCGCCGGTTTTTGATGCCTCAACCCGCCCGTGGTTCGTGCATCAGGGCGATGTCGGGATCTTCAGCCGCTATACCCAGCCCTACACCGATTTCTTCACGCAGCAACAGACCGTGACGCTGGCAAAACCGGTTATTTCGACCGACGGCAAACTAAAAGGCACGCTGGCGTTCCACTTTGATCTCACCGCCATGAGCCATACGCTGCGGCAGATGCGCTCGCCGGTGCAAGGCGAGTTCTTCATCGTCAACCGCCAGGGACAGGCGCTGCTGCATCCGGACAGCGGCAAGCTGTTCCAGACGGTCGTGTCTGAACAACTGCTTAACGGCATGACCGCTGGCGAAGGAGAAGTGTTCGATAAACCCAGTCGTACCTGGTATTACTACTATTCCTTCACCAACCCTGACTGGTTTGTGATCTATAAAGTTTCCGGCCATACCCTCAGCATGCTGGCGCAGCATGAAAGTATCATCATCTCGTGGGGCTTCGCGCTGGCAGGTCTGATTATCATTACCTTCGGCCTGTACCTGCGGCACGCCTCACGCGGCATCCTGATGAATATCATTAACGCCATCAAGACAGGTGATACCCAACGAGCGCCGGGCCTGGAGGTGATGCTGCATAAAGCGATTGAGACGAATAAAGCGCGCGAGCGGGCCTACGTGCGCCAGGCGACCGTCGACTCGCTGACCGGCTGTAAGAACCGCTGGGCCTTCGATACCGACATCGCTAAGCTGATGAACGAGCGACAGTCGTTCGCACTCGCGCTGGTCGATATCGATAACTTCAAATCCATTAACGATACCTGGGGTCATCTGAGCGGGGATATTGTCCTGCGCAGCGTTGCCCGTGAAGGGATCGCTATCCTGCAGGCACATGGTCTATCGTTGTATCGCTACGGTGGCGAAGAGTTTGCGGTTATTTTCACCGCCGAACACGTTGCCGAAGCCGCCGCCCTGCTGGAGCTATGGCGGTTGAACGTGGCTAACCGGTCATGGCGTGAAGAAGGCCTGCATGTCACCTTCAGCGCCGGGCTGGGCGAATGGCATATGGAGACGTTGGATCACCTGGTCTCGAGCGTTGACGAAGCGCTTTATCGCGCCAAACGCCAGGGGAAAAATCGCATCGAACGTACCTCAACCTCCTGACTTTCCCCCTCGATAACGAAAGACCCGCGCCGCGGGTATTTTTGTCTTTGCGCCACGCTAAAAAATGTAACCGGTTTCAGACTTTTGCGACAATCTTTGTGATGCCTTACACACAATCGCTGCAAAGCGGTTGTTGATCGTTTCAGCTCGCGATAAACATGGTTAATCACGGGTCATGAGGGAGCATTATGAAGAATATCGTTTTATGCTGCGCTGCAGGTATGTCCACCAGCATGCTGGTTCAACGCATGAAGGACGCAGCTCAGAAAAAAGGGGTTGAAGTCTCAATTAAAGCCGTACCGGTGGCCGAATTCAAAGCGAATATCAACGAGGCAGACATCGTTCTGCTCGGCCCACAGGTCAAGTATGAGCAGGCTAAGCTACAGGCGCTGGCCGACCCGCTGGGCAAGAAAGTCGCGGTCATCGATATGATGGATTACGGCATGATGAAAGGCGATGTCGTGCTTGAGAAAGCCCTTAAGTTAATGGAGTGAGGAAGACGTGGAAGATTTAGAATCAATCATCATGGAACTGCTGGTGAACGCCGGTGCCGCACGTAGCTCCGCATTAACCGCGCTGCAGCTCGCGCGTAAGGGTGACTTCGAAGGCGCAGAAAAAGCGATGGAAGAGTCCCGCGAGTTCGTGAAGCTGGCACACGGTATCCAGACGCAGCTGATCGGCATCGACGAAGGCACGGGCAAGCTGCCGGTTAACCTGATTACCGTTCATTCTCAGGATCACCTGATGAATGCGATGGTTATCCAGGATCTGGCCACCGACATGATTGAACTGTACCGCCGTATTCCTCTGGTGAGCTAAACGCACGATGACGGAATAAAAAAGGCACCCACCAGGGTGCCTTTTGCATTTGTAGCATTTGTAGGCCGGATAAGGCGAAGCCGCCATCCGGCAATTACGGAGCAGCAATAAAAAAGGCCACTCCGAAGAGTGGCCTTTTCAACTTATCGCACTAGCGTGAACGATTAGTCGTTGTCGGAACCGCCCAGACCTGCGTTCAGCAGCTCTGCCAGGCTCGCGGTCGCTTCTTCAGCGCTAACCTGCGGCGCGACAGAAACTTCACCCGCCGCGCGGCGACGGATGCGATCCTGGTGGTACGCATAACCGGTACCGGCCGGGATCAGACGACCCACGATAACGTTCTCTTTCAGACCGCGCAGTTCGTCGCGTTTGCCCGCAACGGCTGCTTCGGTCAGCACGCGAGTGGTCTCCTGGAACGAGGCCGCAGAGATGAACGACTCGGTTGCCAGAGACGCTTTGGTAATACCCAGCAGATCGCGGGAGAAGGTTGCACCCACTTTGCCGTTCGCTTCCAGTTCGCGGTTAGCAATCTTGACGCGGGAGTATTCAACCTGCTCGCCTTCCAGGAAGTCGGAGCTACCCGCGCTTTCGATGGTGGCTTTACGCAGCATCTGACGAACGATAACTTCGATGTGCTTATCGTTAATCTTAACGCCTTGCAGACGGTATACGTCCTGCACTTCGTTAACGATGTAACGAGTTACAGCATGTACGCCACGCAGACGCAGGATGTCGTGCGGTGCTTCCGGACCGTCGGAAACCACGTCACCACGTTCTACACGTTCACCTTCGAACACGTTGAGCTGACGCCATTTCGGAATCATCTCTTCGTACGGATCGCTACCGTCTACCGGGGTGATAACCAGACGACGTTTACCTTTGGTTTCTTTACCGAAGGAAATGATACCGCTGATTTCAGCCAGGATTGCCGGCTCTTTCGGACGACGTGCTTCGAACAGGTCGGCAACGCGCGGCAGACCACCGGTGATGTCCTTGGTACCGCCGGATTCCTGCGGAACACGGGCCAGGGTGTCACCAGAACTGATCTGAACGCCATCGTCCAGCTGAACAATCGCTTTGCCCGGCAGGAAGTACTGAGCAGGCATATCGGTGCCTGGGATCAGAACGTCGTTGCCCTGGGCATCAACAATTTTCAGCGCCGGACGCAGGTCTTTACCACCGGCAGTACGCTCTGCAGAATCCAGAACCACCAGAGAAGACAGGCCGGTCAGCTCGTCGGTCTGACGAGTAATGGTCTGGCCGTCGATCATGTCAGTGAAGCGAACAAAACCGCTTACTTCGGTGATAACCGGCATGGTGTGCGGATCCCAGTTTGCAACGGTTTCGCCGCCGGCAACCTGTTCGCCATCACCTTTCGCCATAACAGAGCCGTAAGGCACTTTATAGCTCTCTTTGGTACGACCGAATTCGTCGATCAGCTTCAGCTCGGTGTTACGGGAAGTGATAACCAGTTTACCGCTGGAGTTCACAACCGACTTCGCGTTGCTGAGCTTAATGCTACCTTTGTTTTTCACCTGGATGCTGGATTCAGCAGCCGCACGAGATGCCGCACCACCGATGTGGAACGTACGCATCGTCAGCTGTGTACCCGGCTCACCGATGGACTGTGCCGCGATAACGCCGATAGCCTCACCTTTGTTGATGATGTGGCCACGCGCCAGGTCACGACCGTAGCAGTGCGCACATACACCAAAGTCGGTGTCACAGGATACAACGGAACGTACTTTGACGGAGTCAACGGAGTTGGTTTCCAGCAGGTCACACCACTGTTCGTTCAGCAGGGTGTTGCGTGGAACCAGGATATCCGCCGTACCCGGCTTCAGAACGTCTTCAGCGGTTACACGACCCAGTACGCGATCGCGCAGCGGCTCTTTAACGTCACCACCCTCGATAACCGGGGTCATGGTGATGCCTTCCAGCGTGCCGCAATCGTCTTCAGTAACAACCAGGTCCTGTGCCACGTCAACCAGACGACGCGTCAGATAACCGGAGTTCGCTGTTTTCAGTGCGGTATCCGCCAGACCTTTACGCGCACCGTGGGTGGAGATGAAGTACTGGAGTACGTTCAGACCTTCACGGAAGTTCGCGGTGATTGGCGTTTCGATGATGGAACCATCCGGCTTCGCCATCAGACCACGCATACCTGCCAGCTGACGAATCTGTGCTGCAGAACCACGCGCACCGGAGTCGGCCATCATGTAGATGCTGTTAAAGGAAACCTGCTGCTCTTCTTCGCCGTTACGGTTAATCACGGTTTCAGTTTGCAGGTTGTCCATCATCGCTTTGGATACACGATCGTTCGCCGCGGCCCAGATATCGATAACTTTGTTATAGCGTTCGCCCGCGGTAACCAGACCAGACTGGAACTGCTCCTGGATCTCAGCAACTTCGGCTTCCGCTTCAGAGATGATCTCGTATTTCTTCTCTGGGATAACCATGTCATCGATACCAACAGACGCACCAGAACGGGCTGCATACGCAAAGCCGGTGTACATGGTCTGGTCAGCAAAGATAACGGTCGGTTTCAGGCCCAGAATGCGGTAACAGGTGTTCAGCATTTTGGAGATCGCTTTTTTACCCAGCGGCTGGTTCACGATAGTGAACGGCAGACCTTTAGGTACGATCATCCACAGAATGGCACGACCAACGGTAGTGTCTTTCAGCGTGGTTTTGGCTACGAACTCGCCGTTCTCGTCTTTTTCGTATTCAGTGATACGAACTTTAACGCGAGCGTGCAGTTCAGCCTGGCCAGAGCGGTACAGACGTTCCGCTTCTTTCGGGCCAGTCAGCACCATGCCTTCGCCTTTGGCATTGATTTTGTCACGGGTCATGTAGTACAGACCCAATACCACGTCCTGAGACGGAACGATGATTGGCTCGCCGTTCGCTGGAGACAAGATGTTGTTGGTAGACATCATCAGCGCACGCGCTTCCAGCTGGGCTTCCAGCGTCAGCGGTACGTGAACAGCCATCTGGTCACCATCGAAGTCGGCGTTATATGCCGCACAAACCAGCGGGTGCAGCTGGATAGCTTTACCTTCGATCAGTACCGGTTCAAACGCCTGGATGCCCAGACGGTGCAGTGTTGGTGCACGGTTCAGCATGACCGGGTGTTCGCGGATCACTTCGTCCAGGATATCCCAAACGACAGCTTCTTCGCGCTCAACCATTTTCTTCGCGGCTTTGATGGTGGTGGCCAGGCCACGCAGTTCCAGTTTGCCGTAGATGAATGGTTTGAACAGCTCCAGTGCCATTTTCTTAGGCAGACCGCACTGATGCAGACGCAGGTATGGACCTACGGTGATGACAGAACGACCGGAGTAGTCAACACGCTTACCGAGCAGGTTCTGACGGAAACGACCCTGTTTACCTTTGATCATGTCGGCCAAAGATTTCAGAGGACGTTTGTTAGAACCGGTGATCGCACGACCGCGACGACCGTTATCCAGCAGGGCGTCGACCGCTTCCTGCAGCATACGTTTTTCGTTGCGAACGATGATGTCCGGCGCAGCCAGATCCAGCAGACGTTTCAGACGGTTGTTACGGTTAATGACGCGACGATACAGATCGTTCAGATCCGACGTTGCGAAACGACCACCATCCAGCGGAACCAGCGGACGCAGATCTGGCGGCAGAACCGGCAGAACGGTCAGGATCATCCACTCTGGTTTGTTACCAGACTGTACGAACGCTTCCAGCAGCTTGATACGCTTGGTCAGCTTTTTACGCTTGGTTTCGGAGTTGGTTTCGTTCAGCTCTTCGCGCAGAGTTTCACACTCTTGCTCCAGATCCATGCTTTTCAGCAGGGCCTGGATAGCTTCCGCACCCATCTTCGCGTCGAATTCGTCACCGAACTCTTCCAGCGCGTCCAGATACTGCTCTTCAGTCAGGATCTGTTGACGTTCCAGGTTGGTCATACCGCCTTCGATAACCACATAAGATTCGAAGTACAGTACGCGTTCGATATCACGCAGTGGCATATCGAGCAGCAGACCGATACGGGACGGCAGCGATTTCAGGAACCAGATGTGGGCAGTCGGACATGCCAGCTCGATGTGGCCCATGCGCTCACGACGCACTTTGGTTTGGGTCACTTCAACGCCGCACTTCTCACAGATCACACCGCGGTGTTTCAGGCGCTTGTACTTACCGCACAGGCACTCGTAATCTTTTACCGGCCCAAAGATACGGGCGCAGAAAAGGCCGTCACGCTCAGGTTTGAACGTACGGTAGTTGATGGTTTCCGGCTTTTTAACTTCACCGAAAGACCATGAACGGATCATGTCTGGCGAAGCCAGAGCAATTTTGATCGCATCAAACTCTTCGGTTTTAGTCTGCGCTTTCAGAAACTTTAATAAATCTTTCACGGATTTGCTCCCGTCGGAGTTAGCACAATCCACTGCCGGGGGTTACCCCGGCAGCAGTGACCTGTTTGAGCGAGGATTACTCGTCTTCCAGTTCGATGTTGATGCCCAGCGAGCGGATTTCTTTCAACAGTACGTTGAAGGATTCCGGCATGCCCGGTTCCATCTGATGGTTGCCATCTACGATGTTCTTATACATCTTAGTACGGCCGTTCACGTCATCAGACTTAACGGTGAGCATTTCCTGCAGGGTGTAGGCGGCGCCGTATGCTTCCAGCGCCCACACTTCCATCTCCCCGAAGCGCTGACCACCGAACTGCGCCTTACCACCCAGCGGCTGCTGAGTAACCAGGCTGTAAGAACCGGTAGAACGCGCGTGCATTTTGTCGTCGACCAGGTGGTTCAGTTTCAGCATGTACATGTAACCTACGGTTACCTGACGCTCGAACTGTTCACCGGTACGGCCGTCGAACAGGGTAATCTGACCAGAAGATGGCAGACCGCCCAGTTGCAGCAGTTCTTTAATTTCCGCTTCTTTCGCACCGTCGAATACCGGCGTTGCAATTGGCATACCTTTCTTCAGGTTTTCAGCCAGACGCAGCACTTCATCATCGGTGAAGGTGTTCAGGTCGACTTTCTGACGAACGTCGGTACCCAGATCGTAAGCACGCTGGATGAATTCGCGCAGTTTCGCGACTTCCTGCTGCTGTTTCAGCATGGCGTTGATCTTATCGCCGATACCTTTCGCAGCCATACCCAGGTGGGTTTCAAGGATCTGACCGATGTTCATACGCGATGGTACGCCCAGCGGGTTCAGTACGATATCTACCGGCGTACCGTTAGCATCGTGCGGCATATCTTCGATCGGGTTGATCTTAGAAATTACACCCTTGTTACCGTGACGACCTGCCATTTTGTCACCAGGCTGGATACGGCGTTTAACGGCCAGGTATACCTTAACAATCTTCAGCACACCCGGTGCCAGATCGTCGCCTTGGGTGATTTTGCGGCGTTTCGCTTCGAGTTTTTTCTCAAACTCGTGCTTCAGTTCGTCGTACTGTTCAGCCAGCTGTTCCAGCTGATTCTGTTTCTCTTCGTCGGTCAGGCCGAGTTCTAACCAGCGATCGCGCGGCAGCTTGTCGAGCTTCTCAGCTTCAACACCACCGGCAACCAGCACAGCGTAGATACGGCTGAACAGGCCAGCTTCGAGGATCTGCAGTTCTTCAGACAGGTCTTTCTTAGCCTGCTTCAGCTGCATCTCTTCGATTTCCAGCGCACGTTTGTCTTTTTCTACGCCATCGCGAGTAAAGACCTGAACGTCGATAACAGTACCGGAAACGCTGTTTGGTACGCGCAGGGAAGAGTCTTTAACGTCAGACGCTTTCTCACCGAAGATTGCACGCAGCAGCTTCTCTTCTGGGGTCAGCTGGGTTTCACCTTTCGGCGTTACCTTACCAACCAGAATGTCGCCACCGGTGACTTCTGCACCAATGTAAACGATACCGGATTCATCCAGTTTGGAGAGCGCAGCTTCACCCACGTTAGGGATGTCAGCGGTGATCTCTTCTGGCCCCAGCTTGGTGTCACGGGACACACACGCCAGTTCCTGAATGTGGATGGTGGTGAAACGGTCTTCCTGAACAACACGCTCGGATACGAGGATGGAGTCTTCGAAGTTGTAACCGTTCCATGGCATGAATGCCACGCGCATGTTCTGACCCAGCGCCAGTTCACCCAAGTCGGTGGACGGGCCATCTGCCAGCACGTCGCCGCGCTCGATTGGCTCACCCAGAGACACGCAAGGCATCTGGTTAATACAGGTGTTCTGGTTAGAACGGGTGTATTTGGTCAGGTTGTAGATGTCGATACCCGCTTCGCCCGGATACATCTCGTCTTCGTTAACTTTGATAACGATACGGGATGCGTCGACGTACTGAACGGTACCGCCACGCTTAGCAACTGCAGTAACACCGGAGTCAACGGCAACAGCACGTTCCATACCGGTACCAACCAGCGGCTTATCAGCACGCAGAGTTGGAACGGCCTGACGTTGCATGTTCGCACCCATCAATGCACGGTTGGCGTCATCGTGTTCCAGGAACGGGATCAGGGACGCACCGACGGATACCACCTGCTGGGTGGATACGTCCATGTAGTCAACCTGGTCACGGCTGAACAGGCTGGATTCGCCTTTGCTACGGCAAGTTACCAGGTCTTCTACAAAGTGGCCTTCGTCATCCAGGTTGGAGTTCGCCTGAGCGATAACGTAGTTGCCTTCTTCGATAGCAGACAGGTAATGAATTTCGTCGGTGACAACACCGTCGGTCACTTTACGGTACGGAGTCTCAAGGAAGCCGTATTCGTTAGTCTGTGCGTACACGGACAGGGAGTTGATCAGACCGATGTTCGGACCTTCAGGCGTTTCGATTGGACATACGCGACCGTAGTGAGTCGGGTGTACGTCTCGAACTTCGAAGCCTGCGCGTTCACGGGTCAGACCGCCCGGGCCGAGTGCGGAGATACGACGTTTGTGCGTAATCTCAGACAGCGGGTTGTTCTGGTCCATAAACTGAGACAGCTGGCTGGAGCCGAAGAACTCTTTCACTGCCGCGGAAATCGGCTTAGCGTTGATCATATCCTGAGGCATCAGGGTATCGAGATCGCCCAGAGACAGACGCTCTTTCACCGCACGCTCAACACGTACCAGGCCAACGCGGAATTGGTTTTCCGCCATTTCGCCTACGGAACGGATACGACGGTTGCCGAGGTGGTCGATATCATCGACTTCGCCTTTACCGTTACGGATATCGATGAGCTTCTTCATCACTTCGATGATGTCATCTTTGCTCAGGATACCGGAACCTTCGATCTCGTCACGCAGCAGAGAACGGTTGAACTTCATACGACCAACCGCAGACAGGTCATAGCGGTCTTCGGAGAAGAACAGGTTCTCAAACAGGCTTTCAGCCGCTTCACGAGTCGGCGGCTCACCCGGGCGCATCATACGGTAGATTTCTACCAGCGCGCTCAGGCGATCGTTAGTTGGGTCGACACGAATCGTTTCAGAAATGTACGCACCGTGGTCCAGATCGTTGGTGAACAGCGTTTCGATACGCTTGTGGCCAGACTGGCTCAGCTTAGCCAGCAGATCCAGGCTCAGCTCCATGTTCGCCGGGCAGATCAGCTCGCCGGTGGATTCGTCAACGTAGTCTTTAGAAGCGACTTTGCCAGCGATGTACTCAACCGGAACTTCGATATGTTTGATATCGTCTTTTTCCAGCTGGCGAATGTGGCGCGCGGTAATACGGCGACCTTTTTCAACGTACACTTTACCGTTGGCTTCGATATCAAACGACGCAGTTTCGCCACGCAGACGCTCTGGAATCAGCTCCATCTGCAGCTTGTTGTCGCGAATCTCGAAAACGACTTTCTCAAAGAACAGGTCAAGGATCTGCTCAGTGGTGTAGTTCAGCGCACGCAGAATGATGGTCGCAGGCAGTTTACGGCGACGGTCGATACGTACGAACAGGTTGTCCTTCGGATCGAATTCGAAGTCCAGCCAGGAACCACGGTAAGGAATGATGCGCGCGTTATACAGCACTTTACCCGAAGAGTGGGTTTTACCTTTATCGGAGTCAAAGAAGACGCCTGGGCTACGGTGCAGCTGAGAAACGATAACACGCTCAGTACCGTTGATAACAAAGGTACCGTTGTCGGTCATGAGCGGAATTTCGCCCATGTAGACTTCTTGTTCTTTAATGTCTTTTACGGTGCCTTCCGGCGCTTCGCGCTCGTAGATCACCAGACGCAGTTTGACGCGCAGCGGTGCGGAATAGGTCACGCCACGGATCTGACATTCCTGAACGTCAAAGACAGGCTCGCCCAGACGGTAGCTGACGTATTGCAGCTCGGAATTACCGCTGTAGCTTTTAATCGGGAATACGGAACGGAAAGCCGCTTCCAGACCATACTGGCCTTCAGGATCTTGCTCGATAAACTTCTGGAACGAGTCAAGCTGGATAGAAAGGAGATATGGGACATCCAGTACTTGCGGACGTTTACCAAAATCCTTACGAATACGTTTTTTCTCGGTATAGGAGTAAACCATAGGGTTCCTCAGCTCGCTGACAAGTCGACGCATCTGTCCATGGGCAGACAGTTTGTGCAACACTATTTTGTTGACCGGAAAATGGAACACTTTCCGCAATACCTGTTGCTATCACGCTTAAACCATTTCATTGCGATTTACACAGAGCGAGCACCCTGTCGCAATATATTAAGTCGTCGATAGAAACGTGCATTGTCAGGACAACCAGTAGTCAAACAGTGTGAAATGCTACTGGCGCCATACAGCGCAAAATGGCTGGTGACTAAAAAGTCACCAGCCATCGGCCTGATTTCTCAGGCTTCAACTAGAAAAGTTGGCTTATTTAACTTCAACTTCAGCGCCAGCTTCTTCCAGAGATTTTTTCAGTGCTTCAGCGTCATCTTTGCTCACGCCTTCTTTCAGAGCGGCCGGAGCAGATTCTACCAGGTCTTTAGCTTCTTTCAGACCCAGGCCAGTTGCGCCACGTACTGCTTTGATGACAGCAACTTTGTTAGCGCCAGCAGCTTTCAGAATTACGTCGAATTCAGTTTTTTCTTCAGCAGCTTCAGCCGGGCCAGCAGCTACAGCTACAGCAGCAGCAGCAGAAACACCGAATTTTTCTTCCATTGCAGAAATCAGTTCTACAACGTCCATTACGGACATAGCTGCAACTGCTTCAATGATTTGATCTTTAGTGATAGACATTTAAATTGTTCCTGAAAATCAGAATAAGTTTATACGTAAGCAAATACTTTACAAAGACAACTGCGATTAAGCAGCTTCTTTCGCATCGCGTACAGCAGCCAGAGTGCGAACCAGTTTGCCAGCCGAAGCTTCTTTCATGGTTGCCATCAGGCGTGCAATTGCTTCTTCGTAGGTCGGCAGAGTTGCCAGGCGATCGATCTGCGATGCCGGGATTAACTCACCTTCAAAGGCTGCGGCTTTGACCTCAAATTTTGCATTCGCTTTCGCGAACTCTTTGAACAGACGAGCAGCAGCGCCCGGGTGTTCCATAGAGTATGCAATCAGGGTCGGACCAACAAACGTGTCTTTCAGGCACTCGAACTGAGTACCTTCAACGACGCGGCGCAGCAGGGTGTTACGAACAACACGCATGTATACGCCAGCTTCACGACCTGCTTTACGCAGTTCAGTCATTTTGTCTACAGTTACGCCACGGGAATCCGCAACTACTGCAGACAGCGCGCCTTTGGCTACTTCGCTGACTTCAGCAACAATCGCTTGTTTGTCTTGAAGATTTAAAGCCATTAGCTTTGCTCCTGGATGTTTGCCAGAGCTTATGCTCTGGAACTCACTTCACTCTACTCAACGAGAAGAGCGTCTTAATACGGTGAGCAGAAACAAGCCAAAGAGTACTTTAAAAAAATAATCTTAGCGTTCTGTCACCGTCTACGCAGGGGATTAAGTTTCTTGCGAAACACCTGCGGTCTTCGACGGAGGCCTGGATAGGCCAGGCTCCAACGAACAAATCTTTTAGCCGCTAACTTTTGTTAGCAAACGTGGGGGTAAGATTGTAGACAAAATCACCGCCCACGTAAAGGCATTAGTTTGCAGCAGCGCTCAGGCCAGCCTGGTCAACTGCAACACCTGCACCCATGGTGGTGGAGATGCTAACTTTCTTGATGTACACGCCTTTCGCCTGAGTCGGTTTTGCTTTTTTCAGCGCAACCAGCAGAGCTTCCAGGTTTTCTTTCAGTTTGTCAGCGTCAAAGTCCACTTTACCGATGGTGGTGTGGATGATGCCGTTTTTGTCGTTACGATAACGAACCTGACCTGCTTTAGCGTTCTTAACCGCTTCAGCAACGTTAGGGGTTACGGTACCAACTTTCGGGTTTGGCATCAGGCCGCGCGGGCCCAGAACCTGGCCCAGCTGACCAACAACGCGCATTGCATCCGGGGAAGCAATAACAACGTCGAAGTTCATTTCGCCTTTTTTGATCAGGTCAGCCAGATCTTCCATACCTACCAGCTCAGCGCCAGCAGCTTTAGCTGCTTCAGCGTTCGGGCCCTGGGTAAATACGGCAACGCGAACAGAACGGCCAGTACCGTGCGGCAGTACAGTTGCACCACGTACGTTCTGGTCAGATTTACGAGCGTCGATGCCGAGGTTAACGGCAACGTCAACGCTTTCGTTGAATTTAGCAGTAGCCAGTTCTTTCAGCAGAGAGATAGCTTCGTTGATGTCGTACTGTTTGGTCGCATCAACTTTCTCACGGATCACACGCATGCGCTTGGTCAGTTTAGCCATTTCTTAGTCCTCCACTACCAGGCCCATGGAACGTGCAGTACCTTCGATGGAGCGAGTCATCGCTTCAATGTCGGCACCAGTCATGTCGGCAGCTTTGGTCTGCGCGATTTCCTGCAGCTGAGCGCGGGAAATTTTACCTACTTTGTCTTTGTTCGGCTTACCGGAACCAGACTTAATACCAGCCGCTTTCTTCAGCAGTACTGCTGCCGGAGGCGTTTTGGTAATGAAGGTGAAAGAACGGTCAGCGTAAACGGTGATAACAACCGGGATCGGCAGACCTTTTTCGATGGAATCAGTCTTCGCGTTGAACGCTTTGCAGAATTCCATGATGTTAACACCCTGTTGACCCAGAGCAGGACCAACCGGCGGACTCGGGTTTGCCATACCAGCTGCAACCTGCAGCTTGACGTAGGCCTGGACTTTCTTAGCCATTCTAAAATCCTCTAATTGGGTAATAGCGCCTCAAGGAGGCTCCCCGTGAATAAAAATCGCTTTACAGGCCGTGGCCCATAAAAACAAAAGGCGCGAAATTGTATGTCAATTTCGCGCCCTATGCAACGATTAGATCGATGCTTTTTTGATCGCAGTCTTACGCTTTCTCAACCTGAGCGAAGTCCAGCTCTACCGGGGTCGCACGACCGAAGATAGAAACGGACACTTTCAGGCGGGACTTCTCGTAATCCACTTCTTCGACCACGCCGTTGAAGTCAGCAAACGGACCGTCGTTAACGCGAACCATTTCACCCGGCTCAAACAGTGTTTTCGGACGCGGCTTATCGCCAACCTGCTGCAGACGGTTCATGATGGCATCGACTTCTTTATCGCTGATTGGCGCCGGACGGTCAGAGGTACCGCCGATGAAGCCCATGACGCGCGGAACGCTACGCACCAGGTGCCAGCTTGCGTCGTTCATCACCATCTGAACGAGCACGTAGCCCGGGAAGAATTTACGTTCGCTTTTGCGACGCTGGCCGCCACGGATTTCGACCACTTCTTCGGTCGGCACCATGACTTCGCCAAACAGCTCTTCCATATTATGTAATTTGATATGCTCGCGCAGCGAAGTCGCTACACGACCTTCAAAACCGGAAAACGCCTGAACGACGTACCAACGCTTTTTAGGTGCTTCAGACATCTTAGAACCTCAGGCCAGTGATAAAGGATACCAGGCGAACCAGAATACCATCCAGTCCCCACAGGATCAGTGACATTACCGCAGTGACCGCAGCAACGATCAGCGTAGTGTGCAGCGTTTCCTGGCGAGTCGGCCAAATCACCTTACGAACTTCCGTTCTCGCTTCACGAGCAAACGCAACGGTCGCTTTGCCTTTCGTCGTCAACAGCGCGACACCACCCGCTGCAGCAATAATAATTACTACGGCCAGCGCACGCAGCGGCAGCATCATGTCGCGATAAAGGTAGTTACCCACAATTGCTACAATCAGCAATACGGCAACAACGACCCACTTCATCGCTTCCAGGCCGCGCCCGCTCCCTTGAGCTTCGGTATTCGCACTCATAAACCAACCTGTCAGAAGTATTCTACAAACATTTCCACCCCGCGATTGCGAGGCGATCCAAACCGAAATAAGTTTCGGACTAAACGCCCTCTACAGAGCCTGTCTCAGCAATGATTATGGCAAAGATAATCACTGATGAGCCAGGTTCTGGTTCGACAGCGTACAAAAAGGGCATCAAATGATGCCCTTTTATTGCGCATTGCGTCAAATGTTATCAGCAATTAGCTCATTACTTTGGCAACAACGCCCGCGCCAACGGTACGACCGCCTTCACGGATTGCGAAACGCAGACCATCGTCCATCGCGATCGGGTGGATCAGGGTAACAACCATTTTGATGTTGTCGCCCGGCATGACCATCTCTACGCCTTCCGGCAGTTCGATGGTGCCAGTCACGTCAGTCGTACGGAAGTAGAACTGCGGACGGTAGCCTTTGAAGAACGGAGTATGACGGCCGCCTTCGTCTTTGGACAGGATGTACACTTCAGATTCGAACTTGGTGTGCGGCTTGATAGAACCCGGCTTAGCCAGTACCTGACCACGTTCGATTTCTTCACGTTTGATACCACGCAGCAGAACACCAACGTTCTCACCCGCACGGCCTTCGTCCAGCAGTTTGCGGAACATTTCAACGCCGGTACAGGTAGACTTAGCGGTGTCTTTGATACCAACGATTTCAACTTCTTCGCCAACTTTGATGATACCGCGTTCTACACGACCGGTAACAACGGTACCACGACCGGAGATGGAGAATACGTCTTCGATCGGCAGCAGGAACGGCTTATCGATAGCACGTTCTGGTTCCGGAATGTAAGAATCCAGGAAGCCAGCCAGTTCGATGATTTTCGCTTCCCACTCAGCGTCGCCTTCCAGCGCTTTCAGAGCAGAACCACGAACGATCGGCGTGTCGTCGCCCGGGAAATCGTACTGAGACAGAAGTTCACGAACTTCCATTTCTACCAGTTCCAGCAGCTCTTCGTCATCAACCATGTCGCATTTGTTCAGGAACACGATGATGTACGGAACGCCTACCTGACGACCCAGCAGGATGTGCTCACGAGTCTGCGGCATCGGGCCGTCAGTCGCAGCAACAACCAGGATCGCGCCATCCATCTGCGCAGCACCGGTGATCATGTTTTTAACATAGTCGGCGTGGCCCGGGCAGTCTACGTGTGCGTAGTGACGAGTCGGGGTGTCATATTCAACGTGAGAAGTGTTGATGGTGATACCACGCGCTTTTTCTTCCGGCGCGTTATCGATCTGGTCGAATGCACGAGCAGCACCGCCGTAGGTTTTAGCCAGTACGGTAGTGATTGCAGCGGTCAGGGTAGTTTTACCATGGTCAACGTGGCCGATAGTACCGACGTTGACGTGCGGTTTGGTACGTTCAAATTTTTCTTTAGACATCGATAGTCCCTCTAATACACGGATAAATCGGTGATATCACCACATCAACCAGACAAAACGCCTGAATTGTTGAATGCTTGAATTTGAACAGAGAGAAACGGGAGGGAGAAGAGAAGTGGTGCTGATACCCAGAGTCGAACTGGGGACCTCACCCTTACCAAGGGTGCGCTCTACCAACTGAGCCATATCAGCACGTCTGGAGCGGGCAGCGGGAATCGAACCCGCATCATCAGCTTGGAAGGCTGAGGTAATAGCCATTATACGATGCCCGCATCCTAAAACTCGGCTACCCAGTTCTTTCTGTGCCAAAGGAAAGAGATTTCTCCCTTTCCTTTGTTTGAGTTAGTTATTTTACCAACCAACTCTGGCCTCGCAATGCTTAGCCTGAAAGTGGTGGTGGGGGAAGGATTCGAACCTTCGAAGTCTGTGACGGCAGATTTACAGTCTGCTCCCTTTGGCCGCTCGGGAACCCCACCTGATGGTGCCGACTACCGGAATCGAACTGGTGACCTACTGATTACAAGTCAGTTGCTCTACCTACTGAGCTAAGTCGGCATCAAGTAGCGCGCATTCTAGGGAGACATGCGGCGACATGCAACTAAAAATTTGCATAAAATGTTCTATCGCTCACGTTTTGTGCGTTCGCGCGTAAAAACTCAGCAAAATGGCGTTTTGCCGGCTAAAAATAGCACAATAATTCGCCCCTATTCGTACCGTTAGCCCCTATTTCGGGAGCCACACAGCGTCGAGACTTCGGTCAGCAGCCGCTTCATAGCAATAAAGCGATATCACCTACGCTTCTTCATTGTCACTTCAACCTTACTCAGGAAAACAGCATCCGTAACAAAGAGCGGTGTTTTCTCACGAAAGCACGACTAATTTGGATTTTTTCTTCTTTTTCTCTTCCACCTGGTGTTAACCTCCTGCCCATTGTCCTGATTAACTGAATGTGAAGCGTCGCGTGCAGTCAGCGTGGTAGCCAGAACATGCTTATGAGAAAACAAGAGCAAACGTTAATGACACCTTATCTACAGTTCAATCGTAGCCAGTGGGCGGCGCTGCGCGATTCAGTGCCAATGACCCTGACTGAGGGCGAAATTACGCGCTTAAAAGGTATCAACGAAGATCTGTCGCTGGAGGAAGTGGCGGAGATCTATTTGCCTTTGTCACGTCTACTGAACTTCTATATTAGTTCTAACCTGCGCCGCCAGGCGGTGCTGGAACAGTTCCTCGGCACCAACGGCCAACGCATTCCCTACATCATTAGCATCGCCGGCAGCGTGGCGGTAGGTAAAAGCACGACCGCCCGCGTACTGCAGGCGCTGCTCAGCCGCTGGCCCGAGCATCGTCGCGTTGAGCTGATCACCACCGACGGTTTCCTGCACCCTAACGAAGTGCTGAAAGAACGTGGGCTGATGAAGAAAAAGGGTTTTCCGCAGTCATATGATATGCATCGACTGGTCAAGTTCGTTTCTGACCTGAAGTCAGGCGTGCCGAACGTCACCGCCCCGGTCTATTCACATCTGATCTATGATGTGATCCCCGATGGCGATAAGACGGTCACCCACCCGGATATTTTAATTCTCGAAGGGTTAAATGTACTGCAAAGCGGGATGGATTATCCGCACGATCCACATCATGTATTTGTTTCCGACTTCGTTGATTTTTCTATATATGTTGACGCTCCGGAAAAATTATTACAGTCGTGGTACATCAATCGTTTCCTGAAATTCCGTGAAGGGGCCTTTACCGATCCGGATTCTTATTTCCACAATTACGCACAGCTTTCAAAAGAAGAGGCAATTAACGTTGCCACCTCGCTGTGGAACGAAATTAACCTTCGGAATTTAAACGAAAATATTCTTCCAACGCGCGAGCGAGCAAGTCTTATTTTGACAAAAAGCGCGAACCATTCCGTTGAGCAGGTGCGTTTGCGGAAATAAATCGAATAAAAAATAGGGAGCCGAAGCTCCCTATTTTATTCTGCGCTGCGTAGCGATATTTCGCCGCCCATCCAGGGTTTTATCACCCCATCTTGCTCAAGTAATAATGCCCCCTGAGCATCGATGCCTCGAGAAATACCGAAGATTTCTTTATCACCAATAATGAGTTTTACCGGTCGATTAATAAAGTTATCTAACTTATCCCAACGTGAGAGATAAGGTGCCAGACCTTCCTGTTCAAAGACCTGCAGCGCATGATGCAGTTCGTTAATCAGGCGCGCGGCCAGCACGTTACGATCGATGGTGATCCCCGCTTCCTGCAAGTTGATCCAGCCCTGGTTAATCACATCATTTTCAACCCGACGCATGACAAGGTTGATGCCCGCGCCAATAACGATTTGTGCAGCATCGCCGGTTTTCCCCGTTAGTTCAACGAGTATCCCCGATAATTTACGGTCATTCAGATAAAGGTCGTTCGGCCATTTCACTCGGACTTTATCCGCACCAAGATCCTGAAGCACTTCCGCCATCACAATGCCAATTACCAGACTCAGACCAATCGCGGCGGCTGGCCCCTGCTCTAATCGCCAGTACATAGAGAGATAGAGGTTAGCACCAAACGGCGAGAACCACTTACGTCCACGGCGGCCGCGGCCTGCCTGCTGGTATTCAGCCACGCAGGCATCGCCGGACTTCAGCTCGCCGATGCGATCCAGCAGATACTGGTTGGTTGAATCAATCACCGGAAGAACGGCAACGTCGCCATAATCAACCGCGCTGCGAATACGCTGCGTATCCAGCAGTTGGATCGGTTCCGGCAGACTATAGCCTTTACCAGGCACGGTAAAGACATCAACGCCCCAATCGCGCAGGGTCTGGATATGTTTATTAATCGCCGCGCGGCTCATTCCCAGCATCTCACCCAGCTGCTCTCCGGAGTGAAAATCACCGTCGGCCAGCAAAGAGATAAGGGTTAATGGCACCGTATTATCTTTCATTGAATCACCTCAACTGCGTTCACTTCACCCGCGTGGCCAATAAAGCGTACCTCTGGCTCCAGCCAGACGTTAAATTTGTCACCTACCTGATGACGGACATAGTGTGCCAGTTTTACGACATCATCACTTTGCGCATTGTCGATATTGACCAGTACCAGCGCCTGCTGCTGGTGAACCGCAGCGCCTCCCTCAACGTGGCCTTTTAGCTGACACTGATCGATAAGCCAGCCGGCAGCCAACTTAACGCTGCCATCCGTCTGCGGATAATGAGGTGCCTTAGGGAAGTTTGCCAACAGCGTTTGTGCATATTCCGCGCTGACAACCGGGTTTTTAAAGAAGCTACCCGCATTACCATTCACTTTGGGATCCGGCAGCTTGGTCATACGCATATGACAGACTGAATCGAAAACCTCACGCGGGGTGACGGTTTGCGGATCCAGGCGGGTAAGATCGCCGTAGGTTAATACCGGCTGCCACTCTTTAGCCAGGCGGAAGCCAACGGCAACAATTGCGAAGCGGTCCTGATAAGCATGTTTAAAGATGCTATCGCGGTAGCCAAACTGACACTCTTCAGCGGTGAGGCGTCTATGCTCACCGGTGGCCAGCTCAATGCAGTCGACGTATTCGCAAACGTGCCGCAACTCGACGCCATAAGCGCCGATGTTCTGAATGGGGGACGAGCCTGCGCAACCGGGGATCAGCGCCAGATTTTCCAGCCCGGGCATATCGTTATCCAGCGCGTAGCGAACCAGCTGATGCCAGTTTTCGCCGGCACCTACATGCAGATGCCAGGCATCAGCGGTTTCACTGACGTCGATACCTTTCAGGCGATTAAGGATCACGGTACCAGAATAATCTTCCAGAAACAGGACGTTGCTTCCTTCACCCAGGATCATCACCGGCAGCCCGTCGCGGGTTGCTTGCTGCCAGGCGCTGAGTAGTTGTTGTTCATTTTCAGCGCTTACGATGTGCTTTGCACAATGGTCAATGCCGAAGGTATTCCAGGGTTTTAAGGAGTAGGTCATGGCTGCTTTCCTGATGCTAAATCGGCGATAGTTTACCGTATCTGCGTGGGGAAGGCTTGCGGTTATATGGAGCAGGAGGACATCTGGCAATGTAGAAAGCGTGGGCCGGATAAGGCGAAGCCGCCATCCGGCAATATCCACAATGCCGCATCCCACAAAGCGCAGACGCAAAAAAGCCCATCCGTCAGGATGGGCTTCTTCACTTAATTGATGCCTGGCAGTTCCCTACTCTCGCATGGGGAGACCCCACACTACCATCGGCGCTACGGCGTTTCACTTCTGAGTTCGGCATGGGGTCAGGTGGGACCACCGCGCTACGGCCGCCAGGCAAATTCTGTTATTAACCCGCTTTTCGCCGGTCAATGTAATCTGTAATCAATGCTGAAAATCGTCTCAATTTCGCCAAAACATCTTCGGCGTTGTAAGGTTAAGCCTCACGGTTCATTAGTATCGGTTAGCTCAATGTATCGCTACACTTACACACCCGACCTATCAACGTCATCGTCTTTAACGTTCCTTCAGGACTCTCAAGGAGTCAGGGAGAACTCATCTCGGGGCAAGTTTCGTGCTTAGATGCTTTCAGCACTTATCTCTTCCGCATTTAGCTACCGGGCAATGCCATTGGCATGACAACCCGAACACCAGTGATGCGTCCACTCCGGTCCTCTCGTACTAGGAGCAGCCCCCCTCAATTCTCCAGCGCCCACGGCAGATAGGGACCGAACTGTCTCACGACGTTCTAAACCCAGCTCGCGTACCACTTTAAATGGCGAACAGCCATACCCTTGGGACCTACTTCAGCCCCAGGATGTGATGAGCCGACATCGAGGTGCCAAACACCGCCGTCGATATGAACTCTTGGGCGGTATCAGCCTGTTATCCCCGGAGTACCTTTTATCCGTTGAGCGATGGCCCTTCCATTCAGAACCACCGGATCACTAAGACCTGCTTTCGCACCTGCTCGAGCCGTCACTCTCGCAGTCAAGCTAGCTTATGCCTTTGCACTAACCTCCTGATGTCCGACCAGGATTAGCTAACCTTCGTGCTCCTCCGTTACTCTTTAGGAGGAGACCGCCCCAGTCAAACTACCCACCAGACACTGTCCGCAACCCGGATTACGGGTCTACGTTAGAACACCAGCCATTAAAGGGTGGTATTTCAAGGTTGGCTCCACACGAACTGGCGTCCGCGCTTCAAAGCCTCCCACCTATCCTACACATCAAGGACCAGTGTTCAGTGTCAAGCTATAGTAAAGGTTCACGGGGTCTTTCCGTCTTGCCGCGGGTACACTGCATCTTCACAGCGAGTTCAATTTCACTGAGTCTCGGGTGGAGACAGCCTGGCCATCATTACGCCATTCGTGCAGGTCGGAACTTACCCGACAAGGAATTTCGCTACCTTAGGACCGTTATAGTTACGGCCGCCGTTTACCGGGGCTTCGATCAAGAGCTTCGCGTTGCCGCTAACCCCATCAATTAACCTTCCGGCACCGGGCAGGCGTCACACCGTATACGTCCACTTTCGTGTTTGCACAGTGCTGTGTTTTTAATAAACAGTTGCAGCCAGCTGGTATCTTCGACTGATTTCAGCTCCATGGGTAAACCACTTCACCTACATATCAGCGTGCCTTCTCCCGAAGTTACGGCACCATTTTGCCTAGTTCCTTCACCCGAGTTCTCTCAAGCGCCTTGGTATTCTCTACCTGACCACCTGTGTCGGTTTGGGGTACGATTTGATGTTACCTGATGCTTAGAGGCTTTTCCTGGAAGCAGGGCATTTGTTACTTCAGTACCGTAGTACCTCGTCATCACACCTCAGCGTTAAAAAGAGTCCGGATTTACCTAAACTTCCCGCCTACATGCTTAAACCGGGACAACCGTCGCCCGGCTAACATAGCCTTCTCCGTCCCCCCTTCGCAGTAACACCAAGTACAGGAATATTAACCTGTTTCCCATCGACTACGCCTTTCGGCCTCGCCTTAGGGGTCGACTCACCCTGCCCCGATTAACGTTGGACAGGAACCCTTGGTCTTCCGGCGTGCGGGTTTTTCACCCGCATTATCGTTACTTATGTCAGCATTCGCACTTCTGATACCTCCAGCACCCCTCACAGGACACCTTCAACGGCTTACAGAACGCTCCCCTACCCAACAACACATAGTGTCGCTGCCGCAGCTTCGGTGCACAGTTTAGCCCCGTTACATCTTCCGCGCAGGCCGACTCGACCAGTGAGCTATTACGCTTTCTTTAAATGATGGCTGCTTCTAAGCCAACATCCTGGCTGTCTGAGCCTTCCCACATCGTTTCCCACTTAACTGTGACTTTGGGACCTTAGCTGGCGGTCTGGGTTGTTTCCCTCTTCACGACGGACGTTAGCACCCGCCGTGTGTCTCCCGTGATAACATTCTTCGGTATTCGCAGTTTGCATCGGGTTGGTAAGTCGGGATGACCCCCTAGCCGAAACAGTGCTCTACCCCGAAGATGAATTCACGAGGCGCTACCTAAATAGCTTTCGGGGAGAACCAGCTATCTCCCGGTTTGATTGGCCTTTCACCCCCAGCCACAAGTCATCCGCTAATTTTTCAACATTAGTCGGTTCGGTCCTCCAGTTAGTGTTACCCAACCTTCAACCTGCCCATGGCTAGATCACCGGGTTTCGGGTCTATACCCTGCAACTTAACGCCCAGTTAAGACTCGGTTTCCCTTCGGCTCCCCTATACGGTTAACCTTGCTACAGAATATAAGTCGCTGACCCATTATACAAAAGGTACGCAGTCACCCCATAAAGAGGCTCCCACTGCTTGTACGTACACGGTTTCAGGTTCTTTTTCACTCCCCTCGCCGGGGTTCTTTTCGCCTTTCCCTCACGGTACTGGTTCACTATCGGTCAGTCAGGAGTATTTAGCCTTGGAGGATGGTCCCCCCATATTCAGACAGGATACCACGTGTCCCGCCCTACTCTTCGAGTTCACAACCTGTGCATTTTGGTGTACGGGACTATCACCCTGTACCGTCGGACTTTCCAGACCGTTCCACTAACACACAAGCTGATTCAGACTCTGGGCTGCTCCCCGTTCGCTCGCCGCTACTGGGGGAATCTCGGTTGATTTCTTTTCCTCGGGGTACTTAGATGTTTCAGTTCCCCCGGTTCGCTTCATTACGCTATGTATTCACGTAATGATAGTGTGACGAATCACACTGGGTTTCCCCATTCGGAAATCGCCGGTTATAACGGTTCATATCACCTTACCGACGCTTATCGCAGATTAGCACGTCCTTCATCGCCTCTGACTGCCAGGGCATCCACCGTGTACGCTTAGTCGCTTAACCTCACAACCCGAAGATGTTTCGTAAAACACCATCGTGTTGCGAAAATTTGAGAGACTCGAACACACCGCTTATCTGTTCTTATTACGGAGAACAGACACAGTGTGTCGTTTCAATTTTCAGCTTGATCCAGATTTTTAAAGAGCAAATATCTCAAACGTCACCCGAAGGTAAGTTTTGAGATATTGGGGTCGGCGACTTTCACTCACACTAACCAGCAAGTGGCGTCCCCTAGGGGATTCGAACCCCTGTTACCGCCGTGAAAGGGCGGTGTCCTGGGCCTCTAGACGAAGGGGACACTGAAGTCTCAATCGCAAGACGCCTTGCTATTTACTTTTCATCAGACAATCTGTGTGAGCACTTCAAAGAACGCTTCTTTAAGGTAAGGAGGTGATCCAACCGCAGGTTCCCCTACGGTTACCTTGTTACGACTTCACCCCAGTCATGAATCACAAAGTGGTAAGCGCCCTCCCGAAGGTTAAGCTACCTACTTCTTTTGCAACCCACTCCCATGGTGTGACGGGCGGTGTGTACAAGGCCCGGGAACGTATTCACCGTAGCATTCTGATCTACGATTACTAGCGATTCCGACTTCATGGAGTCGAGTTGCAGACTCCAATCCGGACTACGACATACTTTATGAGGTCCGCTTGCTCTCGCGAGGTCGCTTCTCTTTGTATATGCCATTGTAGCACGTGTGTAGCCCTACTCGTAAGGGCCATGATGACTTGACGTCATCCCCACCTTCCTCCAGTTTATCACTGGCAGTCTCCTTTGAGTTCCCGGCCGAACCGCTGGCAACAAAGGATAAGGGTTGCGCTCGTTGCGGGACTTAACCCAACATTTCACAACACGAGCTGACGACAGCCATGCAGCACCTGTCTCAGAGTTCCCGAAGGCACCAAAGCATCTCTGCTAAGTTCTCTGGATGTCAAGAGTAGGTAAGGTTCTTCGCGTTGCATCGAATTAAACCACATGCTCCACCGCTTGTGCGGGCCCCCGTCAATTCATTTGAGTTTTAACCTTGCGGCCGTACTCCCCAGGCGGTCTATTTAACGCGTTAGCTCCGGAAGCCACTCCTCAAGGGAACAACCTCCAAATAGACATCGTTTACGGCGTGGACTACCAGGGTATCTAATCCTGTTTGCTCCCCACGCTTTCGCACCTGAGCGTCAGTCTTCGTCCAGGGGGCCGCCTTCGCCACCGGTATTCCTCCAGATCTCTACGCATTTCACCGCTACACCTGGAATTCTACCCCCCTCTACGAGACTCAAGCTTGCCAGTTTCAAATGCAGTTCCCAGGTTGAGCCCGGGGATTTCACATCTGACTTAACAAACCGCCTGCGTGCGCTTTACGCCCAGTAATTCCGATTAACGCTTGCACCCTCCGTATTACCGCGGCTGCTGGCACGGAGTTAGCCGGTGCTTCTTCTGCGAGTAACGTCAATCACTAAGGTTATTAACCTTAATGCCTTCCTCCTCGCTGAAAGTACTTTACAACCCGAAGGCCTTCTTCATACACGCGGCATGGCTGCATCAGGCTTGCGCCCATTGTGCAATATTCCCCACTGCTGCCTCCCGTAGGAGTCTGGACCGTGTCTCAGTTCCAGTGTGGCTGGTCATCCTCTCAGACCAGCTAGGGATCGTCGCCTAGGTGAGCCGTTACCCCACCTACTAGCTAATCCCATCTGGGCACATCCGATGGTGTGAGGCCCGAAGGTCCCCCACTTTGGTCTTGCGACGTTATGCGGTATTAGCTACCGTTTCCAGTAGTTATCCCCCTCCATCGGGCAGTTTCCCAGACATTACTCACCCGTCCGCCACTCGTCACCCGAGAGCAAGCTCTCTGTGCTACCGTTCGACTTGCATGTGTTAGGCCTGCCGCCAGCGTTCAATCTGAGCCATGATCAAACTCTTCAATTTAAGTTTGATGCTCGTGAATTAAACTTCGTAATGAATTACGTGTTCACTCAGAGACTTGGTATTCATTTTTCGTCTTGCGACGTTAAGAATCCGTATCTTCGAGTGCCCACACAGATTGTCTGATAAATTGTTAAAGAGCAGTGCAACACGGCTTTCGCTCACTGTTGCGAGGTGGCGTATATTACGCTTTCCTCTTTCAGAGTCAAGCGTTTAATTTCGCTTTTCTCTGCCGAGATTCTCAGGAGAACCTCGCTGACCCGGCGGCTTGTTTGCCGTTGTTCCGTCTCAGTGGGGCCGCATTATAGGGAGAAAATGAGAACCCGCAAGCATAAATATTAAAAAACTTTTTGTTCGCTCACTTTCCAGGCAATCAGCCGAATTAGCGCCCTATTTGCGCGAAAGTTGCGCGATTTCCTTAGCAAACGCGGACACCTGCTCCCAGTCGGTATATACCACTTCTTTGCGTGTATCCGTTTCCCCGCCGGTCATCTTCATTATCAGACGGATCATAAAGCGGTCGAACCAGCCGTAGCGCGGATAACGTAAGGCGCCCGCAAATACCGCACAGGCATCCGGCTGCCATGGAGAACGCAGCAGGAACTTACGCGTGTAGCTATTGGTCTGCGGCGAACGCTTCTCTGGCTTACGCGCAACCAGGTTTACCGCAAAGAAAGCGCCAGGGATCGCCTGCAGCGCGGCCGCATGCTTTTTCACAAAACGGTCAAGCGCGGGATGAAAATGCCCATAGCGAATGGAAGCGCCGATAATCACCCGGTCATACTGCGCCCAGTCCACGCTATCCGTACGGTGTAAGTCCACCATCGCCGTCTCGACATCAAGCTCGCTCAGCTGCGAGCAAAGATGGGCGGCAATTTCGCGCGTCTGCCCATCACGGGTAGAAAAGAGCATTAATGTTTTCAACGCTAACTCCTGTTATTCGCGCCAGAATGTCGGGGTAAAGAGCACCAGTAAGGTGAAGACCTCCAGACGACCAAACAGCATGTTCGCGATCAGGATCCACTTCGCCACCGGGTTCATGCTGGCAAAGTTATCCGCTACCACGCCCAGCCCTGGCCCGAGGTTGTTCAGCGTCGCCACAACCGAGGCAAACGCCGAGAAGTCATCCACGCCGGTGGCGATAATCGCCAGCATGCTGACAATAAACACCAGCGCATAGGCAGAGAAGAATCCCCATACCGCTTCAAGAATACGTTCCGGCAGCGCACGGTTGCCGAGCTTGATGCTATACACCGCGTTCGGGTGGACCAGACGCTTCAGCTCACGGTTCCCCTGTTTGAACAGCAGCAGAATACGAATGACCTTCAGGCCACCACCGGTGGAACCGGCGCAGCCGCCAATAAAGGCGGAACACAGCAGCAGTACCGGCAGGAATAACGGCCAGCGCGCAATACTGTCGGTGGTGAACCCAGCGGTCGTCGCCATTGATACCACCTGAAAGAACGCCTGGTTAAGCGTGGTCACCGCCGATGCATAAATATTGTGGAACCACAGCACCAGCGTACAGATCACCACCAGCGTCAGTTGCACACCGATAAACATGCGGAACTCCGGATCGCGCCAGTACACCTTCAGGCTACGTCCGCTTAATAAAGAGAAGTGCAGGCCGTAGTTACAGCCGGAGATCAGCAGGAAGACCGCAATAATGGTATTGATGGTTGGACTATTAAAGAAGCCCACGCTCGCATCATGGGTAGAGAAGCCGCCGATGGCGATGGTAGCAAAGCTATGGCCGATGGCGTCAAACGCCGGCATTCCGGCGAACCAGAGGGCCAGCGCGCAGGCAACGGTGAGCAGCACATAAATAAGCCATAGGGTTTTCGCCGTTTCGGCAATACGCGGGCGCATTTTATTATCTTTCAGCGGCCCGGGCATTTCCGCCCGATACAGCTGCATCCCACCGACGCCGAGGATAGGGAGAATCGCCACCGCCAGCACAATGATCCCCATCCCACCAAACCACTGCAGCATCTGCCGGTAGAAGAGTATCGCGTGAGGCAATGAGTCCAGCCCCACCAGCGTGGTCGCACCGGTCGTGGTTAACCCCGAGAACGATTCAAAGAACGCATCGGTTACCGTGAGGTTAGGCTGTTCAGAGAAGATAAACGGCAGCGCACCCACGCTGCCCAGCACGGTCCAGAACAGGACAACAATCAGAAATCCTTCACGCGATTTCAGTTCGCCCTTCTCCCGGCGGTTCGGCCACCACAGCAGCGAACCAATCGCTAGCGCCACGAAGAATGTCTGGGTAAATGCGCGCCCGGCGCCATCGCGGTAAATCAGAGCCACTAAACCCGGCAGGATCATCGTCCCCGAGAATAAGATGACCAGAAGTCCAACAATTCGAGTAATGGCACGAAAATGCATTTCCGGCGCGTCCTTTGATAATCTAAAAAGTCAGGAGGGGGATTATTCGTCAATCGCTAACAAATGCAATGAACCACGACTAAAATCCGCCAGCTTTGCGGAAAAATCAGGCACTTTTGCCTGCGGAAGCGCCACACGGAGCATAACGGACGCCTGATAGTCGCTGTCCACGATCTGGCCGGCATACTGCCCAACCAGCGCCTCAACGCCCGCCAACTGCCCGTATTCGCATAACAGAGTATATTCGGTTAGCGGCGTTTTGATCTGCGTAGTCAGTAGATTAAGCGCCTGCTGAACTCCGCCACCGTAGGCCTTCACCAACCCTCCGGTGCCTAAAAGGATACCGCCGTAGTAGCGCACCACCACGGCGGTAATTTCGCCAACGCCGCTGCCCATCAGCTGCGCCAGCATCGGCTTACCGGCCGTGCCAGCGGGTTCACCATCATCAGAGAAACCTAGCTGCTGCGAATCGTCCGGCCTGCCCGCGACCCACGCCACGCAGTGGTGGCGGGCATCAGGGTGCTCGGCGCGAATCGACTCAACAAATGCTTTGGCCGCTTCCACGCCGTCGGTATGTGCCAACAGCGTGATAAAACGACTCTTTTTGATCTCTTCAACGAAGGTGACCGGCTCGGCCGGTATTCGCCAGCTTTCCATTACGCCAGTTTCAGATCGCGCGTCATGTTTTCGATATTGTTCTCGTGGATCACCACGTTATCTTCAATACGAATACCGCCGAACGGCTTCAACGCTTCAATTTTCTTCCAGTTGAAATGTTTGCTGTACTGGCCTTCGCGCCACGGCGCCAGCAGGGACTCAATAAAGTAGAAGCCCGGCTCGATGGTCAAGACCATGCCCGGCTGCAGTACGCGAGTACAGCGCAGGTACGGGTATTTAGACGGTGCAGCCAGATGCGTCCCGCTATCATCCTGCATAAAGCCGGCGACGTCGTGCACCTGCAGGCCCAGAGGGTGACCAATACCGTGCGGCATAAACGGCCCGGTCAGATCGTTCTCAACCATCGCTTCTTCGCTCATATCAGTGACGATCTGGTGCTTACGCAGCAGTTTGGCAATCCGCTGATGGAACTGAATGTGATAATCAACATAGCTGGTGCCGGCCTTCATGGTCGCAATCAGCGCCAGCTGCTCGGCATTCACATCTTTTACCAGATGCGCATAGTCGTTATCGCTGTGTGCCGACCAGGTGCGGGTCAGGTCGGCCGCATAACCGTTGTACTCCGCCCCCGCATCCAGCAGGAAGCTGCGTATTTCTGACGGCACGCGGTGATCCAGCTTGGTGTAGTGCAGTACGGAAGCATGTTCATTCAGCGCCACAATGTTGCTGTATGGAACATCGGTATCGCGATGGCCCGTCGCCGTCAGATACGCCAGATTGATATCAAACTCGCTCATGCCTGAACGGAATGCCTCTTCCGCCGCACGGTGGCCGTTAACCGCCATCTTCTGCGCTTCACGCATGCACCCCAGCTCGTAATCGGTTTTATAGGCGCGATAGTAGTGCAGGTAATCAATCACCCCTTTGGGGTTGATGTTGTTTGCCGCAATGCCGAGCCCCAGCGCACGCTCCGGAACCGGACCGATATAGCCAATATTGCCGCGGGCCGCCGGCAGTTGGCTACCAATGCCATCCGCTTTCGGCAGCGCGATCACCTCAACGTCTTCCGTCCAGAACGACGTTGGCAGCGGCTCTACGTTGTGCCAGTAGTCTACCGGCAGGTAAAACCACAGCTTGGGTTTATTCACCCCATCCACCAGCAGCCAGCAGTTTGGCACCTGGGTCACCGGTACCCATGCTTTGAACTGCGGGTTGACTTTAAACGGGTACGGGTGGTCATCCAGAAAAACATTCATCAGCTCGCCAGAGTGGATAAGCAGCGCATCAAGCTTAAAACGCTCAAGTGCGTTACGCGCCCGCTCTTGTAAGGTAACAATATGATTTTTATAGAGTGCGGCCAGTGATTCCATTATTTACCCTTCTGAATTTATTGCCCTTTAGTCTCCGCATAGTAGCACACCTCACCCACCCTGCGTGATTTCCCCCGGACGTGATCCGACCAGCAAATATTTAAAGTCTTATTTGCATTTATTTAACACAAAATACACACTCGAGTTTATCTGGTATGACCAGATCATATTGCTGGATTCAGGAGACTGACATGCTCTACAAAGGCGACACCCTGTACCTCAACTGGCTAGAAGATGGCATTGCCGAACTGGTGTTCGATGCCCCTGGCTCAGTGAACAAACTCGATACCGCAACCGTAGCCAGCCTCGGCAAGGCGCTCGACGTCCTCGAAAAACAAAAAGAGCTGAAGGGGCTGCTGCTGCGCTCCGAGAAGGCGGCCTTTATTGTCGGCGCGGATATCACCGAATTCCTTTCGCTGTTCCTGGTACCTGAAGAACAGTTCAGCCAGTGGCTGCATTTCGCGAACAGCGTATTTAACCGTCTGGAAGACCTGCCGGTACCGACGATTTCCGCCGTCAACGGCTATGCGCTGGGCGGCGGCTGCGAATGCGTGCTGGCCACCGACTATCGCCTGGCGACCCCGGATCTGCGCATCGGTCTGCCGGAAACCAAGCTCGGTATTATGCCTGGCTTCGGCGGCTCCGTTCGTCTGCCGCGCCTACTGGGCGCTGATAGCGCGCTGGAAATCATTGCCGCCGGTAAAGACGTCAGCGCAGAACAGGCGCTGAAAATTGGCCTGGTTGACGGCGTCGTTAAACCCGAAAAACTGTTCGATGGCGCGCTGGCAGTACTGCGTCAGGCTATCAACGGCGACCTGGACTGGAAAGCGAAGCGTCAGCCGAAGCTTGAGCCGCTCAAGCTCAGCAAGATTGAAGCCACCATGAGCTTTACCATCGCCAAGGGCATGGTGATGCAAACGGCGGGTAAACACTATCCGGCGCCAATCACCGCGGTGAAAACCATTGAAGCGGCAGCACGCTTTGGCCGCGAAGAAGCGCTGAATCTTGAAAACAAAAGTTTTGTTCCACTGGCCCATTCTAATGAAGCCCGTGCGCTGGTCGGTATTTTCCTCAACGACCAATTCGTCAAAGGTCAGGCGAAGAAACTGACCAAAAACACCGAACCGCCGAAACATGCCGCCGTGATTGGCGCAGGCATCATGGGTGGCGGGATCGCTTACCAGTCCGCCTGGAAGGGCGTGCCGGTGATCATGAAGGATATCAGCGAAAAATCGCTGACTCTCGGCATGACAGAAGCCAGCAAGCTGCTCAACAAACAGCTCGAACGCGGCAAAATTGACGGCCTGAAGCTGGCTGGCGTCATCGCCACTATTCAGCCCACGCTGGACTACGCCGGTTTCGATCGCGTTGATGTCGTTGTCGAAGCCGTGGTGGAAAACCCGAAGGTAAAAAAAGCGGTGCTCGCGGAAACCGAGCAGAAGGTGCGCCCGGACACCGTGCTGGCATCGAACACCTCGACCATTCCTATCAGCGAGCTGGCCGACGCGCTGGAGCGCCCGGAAAACTTCTGCGGTATGCACTTCTTTAACCCGGTGCACCGTATGCCGCTGGTCGAGATCATTCGCGGCAAGAAAACCGCCGACAGCACCATTGCGAAAGTAGTCGCCTGGGCCAGCAAAATGGGCAAAACGCCGATCGTGGTTAACGACTGCCCGGGGTTCTTCGTCAACCGCGTACTGTTCCCGTACTTTGCCGGCTTCAGCCAGCTGCTGCGCGATGGCGCCGACTTCCGCAAAGTGGATAAGGTCATGGAGAAACAGTTCGGCTGGCCAATGGGGCCGGCCTATCTGCTCGATGTGGTCGGGATTGATACCGCGCACCATGCACAAGCGGTAATGGCCGCCGGTTTCCCGCAGCGGATGCAGAAAGATTACCGTGACGCCATCGATGCGCTATTTGAAGCCAGCCGTTTTGGTCAGAAAAACGGTCTTGGTTTCTGGCGCTATAAAGCCGACAACAAGGGTAAACCGAAGAAAGAAGAAGATGCCGCAGTAGACAGCCTGCTGGCCGATGTCAGCCAGCCGAAGCGCGACTTCAGCGATGAAGAGATTATCGCCCGTATGATGATCCCGATGGTCAACGAAGTGGTGCGTTGTCTGGAAGAAGGCATTATCGCCAGTCCGGCAGAAGCGGATATGGCGCTGGTCTATGGCCTGGGCTTCCCTCCGTTCCACGGCGGTGCGTTCCGCTGGCTGGATACGCTCGGCAGCGCGAAGTATCTCGATATGGCGCAGCAGTATCAGCATCTTGGGCCGCTGTATGAAGTTCCGGCAGGCTTGCGCGATAAAGCGCGCCATAACGAAGCGTATTATCCCCCGGTTGAGCCAGCCCGCCCGGCTGGTGAGCTGAAAACGGCTTAAGGAGTCACGATGGAACAGGTTGTTATTGTTGATGCAATTCGTACCCCGATGGGCCGTTCCAAAGGGGGCGCATTCCGCAACGTGCGCGCCGAGGATCTCTCCGCGCATCTGATGCGCAGCCTGCTGGCGCGCAACCCGGCGCTGGAAGCGGCGGCTCTCGACGACATTTACTGGGGCTGCGTACAGCAGACGCTGGAGCAGGGCTTCAACATTGCCCGCAACGCGTCGCTGCTGGCAGAAATCCCGCATTCGGTTCCGGCTGTCACCGTGAACCGTCTGTGTGGTTCTTCGATGCAGGCGCTGCACGACGCTGCGCGCATGATTATGACCGGCGATGCGCAGGTCTGCCTGGTGGGCGGCGTAGAACATATGGGCCACGTGCCGATGAGCCACGGCGTTGATTTCCATCCGGGCATGAGCCGCAACGTGGCGAAAGCGGCGGGGATGATGGGCCTGACCGCTGAGATGCTCTCACGCATGCACGGCATCAGCCGCGAAATGCAGGATGCCTTCGCCGCACGCTCCCACGCGCGCGCCTGGGCCGCCACACAGTCCGGCGCCTTTAAGAATGAAATCATTCCCACCGGCGGTCACGACGCAGACGGCGTGCTGAAGCAGTTTAACTACGATGAAGTGATCCGTCCGGAAACGACCGTTGAAGCGCTCGCGACGCTGAAACCGGCATTTGACCCGGTCACCGGCACGGTCACCGCGGGTTCGTCATCCGCACTCTCCGACGGCGCATCCGCCATGCTGGTGATGAGCGAAAGCCGCGCCCGCGAACTGGGGTTAACGCCGCGTGCGCGTATTCGCTCAATGGCGGTCGTTGGCTGCGACCCGTCGATCATGGGCTATGGTCCGGTTCCGGCGTCGAAGCTGGCGCTGAAAAAAGCGGGCCTGAGCACCAGCGATATCGGTTTGTTTGAGATGAACGAAGCGTTTGCCGCGCAGATCCTACCGTGTATTAAGGATCTGGGGCTGATGGAGCAGATCGACGAGAAGATCAACCTCAACGGCGGCGCGATCGCACTGGGTCACCCGTTAGGCTGTTCCGGTACGCGTATCAGCACCACGCTGCTTAATCTGATGGAGCGCAAAGACGTGCAGTTTGGTCTGGCGACGATGTGCATTGGCTTAGGTCAGGGGATCGCGACGGTTATCGAGCGCGTATAAAAGAACGCCCCGGCGAACAAGGCCGGGGCGAACCATACTGTAGGCCGGATAGAACGCGCCCGCGTCACCATCCGGCGTCTTTGCCGGGGGCGCTTCGCTTGCCCGGCCGACAATAACCAACAACACAGTTTAGTTGCCGTTCTTCCCGCCTGTCAGGGGCGGGTTTTTTATTGCCTATCAGATAAAGGCAAACGCATCGCCAAACAGACGATCTTCACGCGCCTGACGCTCGTTGCAGAACAGGTCACGGGCGATTTTCGCCATTTCAAAACGCCCGGCAATATAGATATCGTGTTCGGCCAGCGTGCCATAATCCTGAAGCACCGCCGTGAGCACGGTGCCTGAACGCCCGCGCCACTCCTCTTCCGGCTGCTCCACCACCGGCACCACGCGCAGGTTCGGATGATTAACCGACAGCGCCTCCAGCTCGGACAGGTCGTAGAGATGCTTCTCTTCACGGCCACCCCAATAGATAGCGACGTCGCGATTCGGATTACGCGCCAGCGCGGTCAGCAGAATAGAACGCACGTAGGAGAAGCCGGTACCGCCGGCAATCAGCACCAGCGGGCGATCGTCTTCCTCACGCAGCCAGGCTTCGCCGTGCGGAATATCCACCACCACTTCGCGGTCTTTCAGAATGCGGTCCATAACGGCCATGGCGTACAGGTTCAGCTCAGAAGCGCCGATGTGCAGCTCGATAAACGCCTGTTCATCCGGCGTAGAGGCCATAGAGAACGGACGCTTGTCGCGCTCATCCATCACCACCATCAGATACTGCCCGGCACGAAATGAGAAGGCAGCTTCGGGTACTAAACGAACGCGGTATACCGTATCAGTAATGGCATCCACCGAGGTCACTTTACAGCTTAAGGTTGTCATGCGCTCCCTCTGTCGGGTCTTCTTCCCCATCCTCACTCATGCTGTCGCCACGAGGGCCACGGCATAAGCCTTCCGGGGTGGGTTATCATTTATTGTCGGGAAAAATGGCCAGCTCGTCCCAGATCTCATCAATACGCGCCGTAACGGCGGGATCTTTCTTGATTGGACGGCCCCATTCGCGCTGGGTTTCCCCAGGCCATTTGTTGGTGGCGTCCAGCCCCATTTTCGACCCCAGGCCGGAAACCGGCGAGGCGAAGTCCAGATAATCGATCGGCGTGTTCTCTACCAGCACCGTATCCCGCGCGGGATCCATGCGGGTAGTGATCGCCCATATCACATCGTTCCAGTCGCGTGCGTTAACGTCATCATCGCAGACAATCACGAATTTTGTGTACATAAACTGGCGTAAAAACGACCATACGCCCATCATTACGCGTTTTGCGTGCCCCGCATACTGTTTTTTCATGGTGACAACGGCAAGGCGATAAGAACACCCTTCCGGCGGCAGGTAGAAATCGACAATCTCCGGGAACTGTTTTTGCAGAATCGGAACGAAAACTTCGTTCAGCGCTACGCCCAGCACCGCTGGCTCATCCGGTGGGCGTCCAGTATACGTGGAGTGGTAGATAGCGTCTTCGCGCTGAGTAATATGGGTGACGGTAAAGACCGGGAAGTTATCCACCTCGTTATAGTAGCCAGTATGATCACCATACGGGCCTTCTGGTGCCATCTCGCCCGGTTCAATGTAGCCTTCCAGCACAATTTCGGCGCTGGCCGGCACTTCCAGATCGTTAGACACACACTTCACAACTTCGGTTTTTGTGCCGCGCAGCAGCCCGGCAAACGCATATTCAGAAAGCGTATCCGGCACCGGGGTCACAGCCCCCAGAATCGTGGCCGGATCGGCTCCCAACGCTACTGACACCGGATAACGTTCACCGGGGTGCGCAGCACACCACTCCTGGAAATCTAACGCGCCGCCGCGATGCGACAGCCAGCGCATAATCAGTTTGTTTTTGCCAATCACCTGCTGGCGATAAATGCCCAGATTCTGCCGTTCTTTGTGCGGGCCGCGGGTAACCGTCAGCCCCCAGGTAATCAGCGGTGCCGCATCTTCCGGCCAGCAGGTCATCACCGGTATGCGCGAGAGATCGACATCGTCGCCGGTCATAATTTTTTGCTGACAAGGTGCGCCCCGCAGGCGTTTGGTTGGCATATTCAGCACCTGCTTGAACTGCGGCAGCTTGTCAAACAGATCGCGGAAGCCCTTAGGCGGCTCCGGCTCTTTCAGAAAGGCTAATAGCTTACCCACTTCACGCAGCGCGCTGACATCTTCCTGCCCCATCCCCATCGCCACGCGACGCGGCGTGCCGAACAGGTTGCAAAGCACCGGCATGTCATAACCTTTGGGATTCTCAAACAGGAGCGCAGGCCCACCGGCACGCAGCGTGCGGTCAGCAATTTCGGTCATTTCCAGATGGGGATCAACCGGGAGGCTAATACGTTTTAGTTCGCCCTGCTGTTCGAGTAACGTCAGAAAGTCGCGTAGGTCATGGTATTTCATGGGGTAATTATTGGCCTCCTGGTAAGCGCCCTAGTATACGGCGAATGGTCCTTTGATGCTGTATTTTTGTTAAATTAGCGTGAATTAAAGCTGTAACAATCAACATCGCGATCTGGCTGCACTTTTGTTATGCTTCCGCGCTAACAAGTGGAAAGAGTGATTATGCAAGCCTGGTATTTACTGTACTGCAAACGCGGGCAACTTCAGCGTGCCCAGGAACATCTTGAGAGACAGGCGGTCAACTGCCTGACGCCGATGATCACCCTGGAAAAAATGGTGCGCGGTAAGCGCACGTCAGTCAGTGAGCCGCTGTTCCCGAACTATCTGTTCGTGGAGTTTGACCCGGAAGTCATCCACACCACCACGATTAACGCCACCCGCGGCGTTAGCCATTTTGTCCGTTTTGGCGCGCGCCCGGCCACGGTACCATCATCGGTGATCCATCAGCTTTCTATCTACCAGCCTGAAGATATCACTGACCCGGAAACGCCTTATCCCGGCGATTGCGTGGTGATTACCGAAGGCGCGTTCGAAGGGCTGAAGGCTATTTTTGCCGAGCCCGACGGCGAAGCACGCTCAATGCTGTTGCTGAACCTGCTGAATAAACAGGTTAAGCAAAGCGTCAAAAATACCGACTTCCGTAAAGCCTGAACTAAAAATCGATATTAAACAGCCTTCTGGCGTTGTTGTCCGTGACGGCTTCCAGCCATTGTGCCTCTTCTGCACGCCACTCGGCCACGCGCGCCAGAATATGGGTGACAAACGCAGGCTCGTTACGGCGTGAAGCCGGTTTCAGTGCCATGTCACGCGGCAGCAGGTACGGCGCATCGGTCTCCAGCAGCAGGCGATCGGCCGGAATCATCGGCAACAGCTCGCGCAGCGCCAGCCCGCGGCGCTCGTCGCAAACCCAACCGGTAATACCGATCAGCAGCCCGCGATCCAGGCAGGCCTGTGCTTCCTCGCGCGTGCCGGTGAAGCAGTGCAGCACCGCACCCGGCAGATGGTCGAGCCACGGTTCCAGCAGCGTCAGAAAACGTTCATGGGCGTCACGACAGTGCAGAAAAACTGGTATTCCCAGTTCGGCGGCTATCGCTAGCTGGGCGCTAAAGGCGACTTCCTGCTCCGCGGGCGTTGAGAAGTTGCGGTTAAAGTCCAGACCACACTCCCCCACCGCCACGACTTGAGGCTTGTTCAGCAGCGCATAAATAACCTCTGCCACCGCCGGCGACCAGCTGCTGCTATCATGCGGATGCACGCCTGCGGTTGACCAACAGCCCGTAAAGCGTTCTGCCAGCCGCTGCGCCTCTTCGCTCTCGTGACGGTTGGTGCCGGTCAGCAGCATGCCATGCACGCCGGCGGCGAGCGCTCGGGCGACGACCTCATCGCGATCGCGGGCGAACTGTGAACTGGTCAGATTGACCCCGATATCAAACATCATGGCTCCCATACGACAACCGCCCTGGCGGGCGGTTGGTGATTATTCTTCAGTGTGTTCCGCTTCCGCGTCTTCATCACGCGTGAGCCGCTTCCCGGCGTAGAAGCGGGAGAAGAACACGCCCACTTCAAACAGGCAGTACATCGGGATAGCCAGCAGCGTCTGCGAGAATACGTCCGGCGGCGTCAACAGCATACCGACCACGAACGCGCCGACCAGCACGTACGGGCGCTTCTTACGCAGGTCATCCGGCGTGGTCACGCCAACCCAGCAGAGCAGTACGATAGCGACCGGCACCTCAAACGACACGCCGAAGGCAATGAACAGCGACATGACGAAGTCGAGGTAGCTCTTAATGTCGGTGGAGACGAGCACGCCCTCCGGCGCCGTGTGCGTCAGGAAGCCAAAGGCCAGCGGAAACACCACAAAGTACGCAAACGCCATGCCGATGTAAAACAGCAGGGTGCTGGAAATCAGCAGCGGCACCACCAGACGGCGCTCATGTTTGTACAACGCTGGCGCCACGAACGCCCAGACCTGGTACAAAATCACCGGCGCAGAAAGGATCAGCGAAACCATAAAGGTCAGCTTGATCGGGGTGAAGAACGGCGATGCGACGTCGGTGGCGATCATCGTCGCGCCGACCGGCATTTGTTTGATCAGCGGTGCGGAAACCAGCTGATAGATATCATTGGCGAAGTAAACCAACGCCAGAAAAATGACGATGACCGCAATAATGCAGTTGAGCAGGCGCTTGCGCAGCTCAATCAAATGAGCGATCAGCGGTTGGGTATCTTCTACGCTCATGTTTACGATTTATCACTCGATGCGGGGGTGGATTCAGGCGCAGCGGCCGCAGAAATGTGCTCTTTCTCTGCCGGTTTAACCCGCTCGGCTTCCTCGGCCGGTGCGTCGACAGGCTTCGCCGTCGCGCCCTCAGTGGACGCCGGCTGAGACTCAGCGGCCTGCGGAGGCTCGGCAGTCTTATCCTTTGCCACTGGGTTATGAATGGTATTGGCCTCGTCACTCGCCTTTTCAGGGTCGTTAATCGAGTAAGACCGCTTCATCGACTCTGCCGCTTCACGCAGTTCGTCCATGGAAGCCTTCAGCTCAGGCGTCAGGCTATCCAGACTCGCTTTCTCCACTTTTTTCAGGCTGTCCTGAAACTCCTGGAGTTTAAGCTCCTGCGTCAGTTCGTTTTGCACGGTGGTCGCCAGCGAGCGCAGCGCCCGAATCCAGCCCACCACCGTTTTCACCGCCACCGGTAAACGTTTTGGCCCTAAAACAATCAGGCCAATCACGAACACCAGCAGCAGTTCACTGAAACCAATATCAAACACGCATTACACCTGCTCGTTGTCGTGGCGTTTCGCTTCGTCTTTCTTCGCACTTTCCTGCTTATCAGTAATTGATTTTGCAGTGAAATCTGCATCCTGGTCTGCTTTAGGCTTGCTATCGTCTTCATCACTCATCGCTTTCTTAAAGCCTTTGATGGACGCACCTAAGTCAGATCCCAGCGAGCTCAGCTTTTTAGTCCCGAAAAGCAGAACCACGATAACGACGATAATCAGCAAGTGCCAAATACTAATACCACCCATACAAGTTCCTCTGATAGATGATGAAATAATCAGCGCGCATTATACGTTATGCAGCACCCTGTTAGCGACGCATAATTCAGCGCGTCTTCCGCCACCCTGCGAGCCATACCACCAGCCCTCCAGCCATAAGCCACGCGGGTGTCAGCCCCCATTCCGGGCGTTGAATCAGTAATACTGTACCGCTCAGGAGTAAAACCGCGCCTATACCAAAGAGATAGCGCGACTGCCCCTGACGGGTACGGTGCGTCGCCATTTCCTGAGAAAGCTTCTCCAGGCTCACCTGTACCTGCTTGCTCTGACGCAGGCTGTCGTACACCAGTTCAGGCAGCTCCGGCATTTTTTCGATCCAGAACGGCGCTTTATCCTTCAGCGCGCGGAACAGTGCCGGAATACCGACCTGATCTTTGATCCACGACTCAAGGAATGGTTTTGCCGTCTTCCATAAATCTAACTGAGGATAGAGCTGACGTCCTACCCCTTCTACGTAAAGTAATGTCTTTTGCAGTAACACAAGCTGTGGCTGTACTTCCATGTTGAAGCGCCGCGCGGTGTTAAACAGGTTCAGCAACACGTGACCAAAAGAGATTTCTGCCAGCGGCTTTTCAAAGATGGGTTCGCAGACGGTACGAATGGCAAACTCGAACTCCTCAACGTTCGTGTCCGGCGGTACCCAGCCGGAATCAACGTGCAGCTCGGCCACTTTACGGTAGTCGCGATTAAAGAAAGCGATAAAGTTTTCAGCCAGATAGCGTTTATCGTCTTTATTCAATGAACCAACGATGCCGCAATCGATGCCAATATACTGCGGGTCTTCCGGATGTTCATAGCTGACAAAAATATTGCCTGGATGCATGTCGGCATGGAAGAAGCTGTCGCGGAATACCTGGGTGAAAAACACCTGCACGCCGCGCTCGGCAAGCAGCTTCATGTTGGTATTCTGCTTCTCAAGCGTTTCGATATCCGACACCGGGATGCCGTAGATACGCTCCATCACCAGCATGTCGACACGACAATAATCTGAATACACTTCCGGCACGTACAGCATCGGGCTGTTTTCAAAGTTACGCCTTAGCTGGATGGCGTTTGCCGCTTCACGCAGCAGGTTCAGCTCGTCGATCAGCGTTTTTTCATAGTCGCGCACCACTTCTAACGGGCGCAGGCGACGGCCGTCCGGCAGCAGGCGGGGAACCCAGCGCGCCAGGCGGTAAATCAGCTTCATGTCCGCTTTAATCACCGGCAGGATATCCGGGCGGATAACCTTAATCACCACCTCTTTGCCGTTTTCTTTTAAACGCGCGGTATGCACCTGGGCAATGGAGGCAGAGGCCAGCGGCTCAATATCAAAATCGTCAAACCAGCTTTCCACAGGAATATCGCCCATGGATCTTTCAATCTGCTGTTTTGCCAGCTTTCCGTCAAACGGCGCCACGCGGTCCTGCAGCATGATGAGCTGATCGGCAATCTGAGGAGGGAAAAGGTCGCGGCGGGTAGAGAGCATTTGCCCGAATTTAATCCATACCGGGCCAAGCTCCTGTAGCGCCAGGCGCAGACGCTCGCCCAGCGGCTTATCCTTGTGGCGGTTCGGCATCCAGAACAGCAGCCGACGCCCCATACGCAGCGGCAGCGTGATGCGCATTTTGGGTATGAGCTCATCAAGCCCGTAGCTCAAAAAGGTGCGGATGATAAAGTACAGGCGCCGTAATTCTCCTGGCGTCATTTCCCCTCCAGTTTTTCCAACCGTTTGGTCAGCGCCGCAAGCTCACGCTCGACCGCCGCCGTCTCTTCCGCAAACCAGGCAACTTCCAGGGCACCCGGCGCCAGACGCCACTCTTCGGTCAGCGTTTCAGCCACATAGCGCTGCTGACGCGCCAGACCGTGCTGTAAGCACTTCGCCCCGCCGCGCAGCAGTTTGCTGACGCCCTCGGCGGCGATATCGCCGGTATAGGGCGCAAGCAGCTCGGCCGGGTCAAACTCGGCAAGATCGGCCAGCGATACCAGGTTTTGTACCACCTGGAGATCGCCCTGCACTTCCAAATCGTTATTGCGGATAAGAGCGGTCAACTGCTGGCGATTGCGCAGCTGTGGTAACACGCTGAGGCGGGTGATGACGGTGCAATCAGCCTCGCCTTCCCACGCGCCCAGCACGTCGACCTGACGCTCGCTGAAGACCAGCACCAGCGGCGAGGAAAATTCTTTGAGCTCAATGCGCAGTACTTTCCCGATAAGGCGCTGACGGGCAGGCTTTAACGCTTTTTCGCGCCACAGCAGCGCGTTAATAGCGGTCTCGATGCTGCCGGTCATTAAGGGTTTTAAAGGCATACGGCCCCCCACTTATCAGAATTTATAGCCGCGGTGCAGCGCGACAATCCCTGCCGTCAGGTTGTAGTAGTCAACGTTTTCCAGCCCGGCGTTCTGCATCATCGCTTTCAGTGTGTCCTGATCCGGATGCATACGAATAGACTCCGCCAGATAGCGATAGCTGTCTGCGTCATTGGCCACCGCTTCACCGATACGCGGCAGAATGTGGAACGAATAGGCATCGTAGGCCTTACTCAGCGGGTCGAAAACCGGTTTGGAGAACTCGAGCACCAGCAGGCGTCCACCCGGTTTCAGCACGCGGTACATAGAGCGCAGCGCTTTGTCTTTGTCGGTGACGTTGCGCAGGCCGAAGGAGATAGTGATCAGATCGAAGGTGTTATCCGGGAACGGCAGCGCTTCTGCGTTCGCCTGAACATATTCCACGTTGCCCACCACGCCGATGTTACGCAGCTTTTCGCGCCCCATTTTCAGCATGGATTCGTTAATATCCGCCAGCACAACGCGGCCGGTTTCACCGACCATACGCGAGAATTTTGCCGTCAGGTCGCCGGTACCGCCCGCCAGATCGAGGACCGTCTGTCCACGGCGCACGCCGCTGCAATCAATGGTAAAACGCTTCCATAGACGATGAATACCGAATGACATCAGGTCATTCATGACATCGTATTTTGCGGCGACAGAATGGAATACATGCGCCACCATGTCTTCTTTCTGAGATTTGGCGATTGTCTGAAAGCCAAAGTGCGTCGTTTCTTGTGAATCCTCAACCATCTCTATGCCTGCTTATCAAGAAAATGTTCATGGAGTGTAACAGATTGGGCGCAATTGCCCTACGATTCCACCCCGTTACGAAATCCGCTGCGCGGCCGGGTTAGCGGCGTTCTGCGGCTAACGAATTGTCATCATTGGAGTCCGTGTCGTCGCGCAGACGAAAATCATCGTCCTGCGCCGTAGCCTGCTCGACCAAATCCGGATTAATCTCGCGCTTCACCTCAACGCCAAGATGGCGGAAGGCTTCCGCCTGCGTGAGCAGATTGCCGCGCCCGGTAGTGAGTTTTTTCATCGCCTGGCGGTAGTTATCCTGCGCTTTATCGAGACTCTGGCCAATAGCCGACATGTCATCCACGAAGAGCCGCATTTTGTCATATAAGCGGCTGGCGCGTTCAGCAATATGTTGCGCATTGCGGCTCTGATGTTCATAGCGCCACAGGTTGGCAATCGTACGCAGCGCCACCAGCAGCGTGGTGGGGCTAACCAGCATAATGTTATTTTTCAGCGCCTCGCTGATAAGTTCGGGCTGGCGATCCAGGGCCAACAGAAACGCCGGCTCAACGGGGATAAACATCAGCACATAGTCCAGCGAACGCAGACCCGGCAGCTGCTGATAATCTTTACGCCCCAGCTGGCGGATATGATTACGTACCGCTGCGATATGCTCCTGCAGCGCCGCTTCGCGGGTGTAGTCATCGTCGGCGTTAAAGTAGCGCTCGTAGGCCACCAGGGTCATTTTGGCATCCACCACCACGTCTTTACGGTGCGGCAGGCGGACGATCACGTCCGGCTGCATGCGTGAATGACTATCGGTCGCGATACTCACCTGGGTTTCGTATTCGTGCCCTTCGCGCAGGCCAGAGGCCTCCAGCACGCGGGTCAGCACCACCTCACCCCAGTTGCCCTGGGTTTTATTGTCGCCTTTCAGCGCCCGCGTCAGATTGACCGCTTCCTGCGCCATCTGCGCGTTCAACTGCTGAAGATTGCGAATTTCATGCGCCAGGGTATGACGCTCGCGCGCCTCCTGGCCGAAGCTTTCCTGCACCTGACGGCGAAAACCATCGAGCTGCTCGCGCAGCGGCGTGAGCAGGCCGTGCAGACTCTGCCGGTTCTGTTCATCCACGCGGCGGTTGCTTTGCTCGAAGATACGGTTGGCAAGGTTTTCAAACTGCTCGCTCAGTCGCTGCTCGCTGTTAAGCATCAGGCGATATTTTTCATCGCCGTGCTGGCGGGTGGTTTCCAGCAGCGTGGTCACCTCGCGCAGGTCGACCTCTAGCGACGAGTTGATTTCCCGCAGGTTGCGTAGCTCGTTATTCAGCAGCTCGCACTCTTCGCGCCAGTGGGCATTCTGGGCTATCTGCTGTTTCGCCGCGCTCAGTTCGCCGTAAATATCACGCTCTTCCGCCAGCCGTTCTGCCCGCTGCTGCGCCACGCGATAGCTCGCCGCCAGCCAGCCAATCACCATGCCCGCAAGCGCTACCAGCGCATAAATCACCACGGCAATATCCACAATGCCCCCTGCCTAAACCGGTTATCTGCAAAAAATAGAATTGTGCTGTATAAACGTCCAGTTTTAAAGCAGTTTCCTGCGAGCGTCCACGCAAAAAGAAAAAGGCCGAACGAGTCGGCCTTTTGTCGGGGGAAAACCAGAATTACAGCAGACGGCGCGCCGCTTCCACCACGATTTTCACCGCGTGGCTTTCGGTCTGCTTCATGGTCTCTGCATTCGGAATTTCCTGCTGGGTGCGGTTGACGATAACGCCCGCCACCATCCCGGCACGCAGACCCTGGCTTGAACACATGGTCAGCAGCGTAGCGGATTCCATTTCGTAGTTCATCACGCCCATTGACTGCCACTCTTCCATGGAGCCTTTGAAGTTTCTTACTACGCGGCCAGAGAAGGTGTCATAGCGCTCCTGGCCAGGATAGAAGGTATCAGAAGACGCCGTTACGCCCACGTGGGTGGTCGCGCCAACGGCTTTTGCGGCTTCAACCAGCGCGGTAGTACAGGCGAAATCGGCAACCGCCGGGTATTCCATCGGCGCAAAGTGCAGGCTTGCACCGTCCAGACGGACCGATGCGGTGGTGACCAGAACGTCACCGACGTTGATATTTGGCTGGATAGCGCCCGTTGTACCGACACGCAGGAAGGTACGAATACCGAGCTGTGCCAGCTCTTCTACGGCGATAGAGGTTGATGGGCCACCGATACCGGTTGAGCACACGATAACCGGCTTGCCGTCGAGTTCAGCACGCCAGGAGGTAAATTCACGATGCGATGCCAGTTTGACCGGCTTTTCCATCAGCGCGGCGATCTTTTCCACACGCTCCGGGTCACCGGGGACGATAGCTAACGTCGCCCCTTGTAGGTCGTTTTTAGTGAGGCCGAGATGAAAAACATCAGACTTGGACATAAAGAACTCCTCTGTGGTTCAGTTTTGTCAGAAGAAGCAAAAATGTACTTTATAGAAGACCATGACTCTTTTTCGTGACTACAATCACTAAGAACTAAAATTATTACATTCAATTCCACTTAATTAGTGATTTACATCACATTAACAAGTTATTGTTAATTCCTGCTGCACAAAAATACGTCGCATTGAGGCACTGTTATTTGGCTATGCGTTTATTTAAAAGGGTACGGAGAATGCCATGACAACCAACAAACAACCTGGATTTGCCCCTGCTGCTTCACCTCATGCCTCAACAACCGTTCATACGCCCGGAGAGGCCATTACGGCGGGTGAAACCTCTATTCCGTCACAGGGCGATATGCTGCCAGCCTATCACGCGCGGCCAAAGCACAGCGATGCGCCGCTACCGGTAATCATCGTAGTGCAGGAGATTTTTGGCGTCCATGAACACATCCGCGATATCTGCCGCCGGCTGGCGCTGGAAGGGTATCTGGCCATCGCCCCGGAGCTCTATTTCCGCGAGGGCGATCCGAATGATTATGATGACATCCCCTCGCTGTTCAGCGGCCTGGTGACCAAAGTTCCCGATGCGCAGGTGCTGGCCGATCTCGACCACGTCGCCAGCTGGGCGGCCCGCAACGGCGGCGATGCCAACCGCCTGGCGATCACCGGCTTCTGCTGGGGCGGGCGCATTACGTGGCTGTACGCCGCGCACAACCCGCAGTTGAAAGCGGCCGTCGCCTGGTACGGTCGTCTGACGGGAGACAAAACGCTGAATAGCCCTAAACATCCGGTCGATATCGCCGTCGATCTCAATGCGCCGGTGCTAGGTCTGTACGGCGGTGAAGATACCGGTATTTCACTCGATTCGGTGGAAACCATGCGTCAGGCGCTGCGGGCAGCAAACGCCAAAGCGGAAATCGTGGTTTATCCAGATGCGGGCCATGCCTTCAACGCTGACTACCGCCCGAGCTATCACGAGGAGTCGGCGAAAGACGGCTGGCAGCGCATGCTGGCGTGGTTCGCACAGTACAACGGCAAGAAAGGCTAACATTTCAGTAAAAAGAAAACGGAGGCAACCGCCTCCGTTTTTTTATCCCTGACGCAAATTCTGCGCCGCCTTCACCATATTTGCCAACGCCGCTCGCGTTTCCGGCCAGCCGCGCGTCTTCAGGCCGCAGTCCGGGTTTACCCACAAGCGCTCCGCCGGAATACGCTGCGCCGCTTTCTTCAACAGCGCTTCAATCCACTCCACGCTCGGGACGTTCGGCGAGTGAATATCGTAGACACCCGGCCCGATCTCGTTTGGATAATCGAACGCCTCAAACGACTCCAGCAGCTCCATGTCGGAACGCGAGGTTTCGATAGTAATCACATCAGCATCAAGCGCGGCAATGGAATCCATAATGTCGTTGAACTCGCAGTAACACATATGGGTGTGGATCTGGGTTTCATCCTTCGCCACTGCGGCGTTGATACGGAAGGCCTCCACGCCCCACGCCAGATAGGCAGCCCAATCACTGCGACGCAGCGGCAGCCCTTCACGCAGCGCCGGTTCATCAATCTGGATAATACCAATCCCCGCCGCCTCGAGATCTGCCACTTCGTCGCGCAGCGCCAGCGCAATTTGTTTGGCGATGGTTTCGCGGGTCACATCTTCGCGTGGGAACGACCAGCAAAGAATGGTCACTGGGCCAGTCAACATCCCTTTTACCGGTTTGTCGGTCAGCGTCTGCGCGTACTTCGCCCACTCCACGGTTATCGGTTCCGGGCGGCTTACGTCGCCAATCACCACTGGCGGCTTCACGCAGCGGGAGCCATAGCTCTGCACCCAGCCATTCTGGGTGAAGACGAAGCCGTCCAGGTGCTCCCCAAAGTACTCCACCATGTCATTACGCTCGGCTTCGCCGTGCACCAGTACGTCGAGGCCCAGACGCTCTTGTTCAATAATCGCCTGCTTAATGTGTTCAGCAATTCCGGTGCGATAGCGGTTTGCATCGAGATTGCCCTTTTTAAAGTCCAGACGCAGGCCGCGTATCTCGGTCGTTTGCGGGAACGAACCAATTGTGGTGGTCGGCCACGCGGGTAAATTAAAGCGCTCACGCTGCGCGGCCGCACGGGTCGGGTACGCACTGGTTCGCTGGCTATCCTGTGCGGTAATTGCCGCCAGCCGTTTTTCAACCGCCGGGTTATGCACGCGGGTCGAGTGACGACGAGCCTGAATCGGCGCGCTCCACTCAACAATACCCGTCGTGTCACCGCTGTTCAGCGCATCACGCAGCAGTGCCAGTTCGCCACATTTTTGCAGGGCGAAGGCAAACCAGCTCTTCACTTCCGCATCCAGTCGGGTTTCCACACTCAGATCGATGGGGCTATGCAACAGCGAGCAAGAAGAGGCAACCCACAGCGCTCGCTTGCCGACGATATCTTTAATTTGCGCGTATTTTTCGCTGAGATCGGCGCGCCAGACGTTACGACCATTGATCAGGCCAGCGGAGAGCAGCCAGTCTGCAGGCAGGCGTTGATGCAGTTCGCCCACATCATCGTTGCCGTGGACAAGGTCGACGTGCAGCCCCTGAACCGGCAGCGCGGCGATGGTGTCCAGGTTCGGCGTGACGCCTTCAAAGTAGGTCGTCAACAGTAGCTTCAGCTGCCCGGCAAGCGCATCGTATGCCGGTTTGAAGGCATTCAGCCACGCCTGCGGCAGCTCCAGCACCAGCGCTGGTTCATCGATTTGCACCCACTCAATACCGCGTTTTGCCAGCTCGGCCAGCACCTGCTGGTAAACCGGCAGAATATCGTTCAGCAGGCTCAGGCGGTTGAATGGCTCGCCCTTTACTTTGCCCAGCCACAGGTAGGTTATCGGCCCCAGCAGCACAGGCTTCACCTTGTGGCCGAGCGCCAGCGCTTCGTCCACTTCATCCAGCAGTTGAGTCCAGGTCAGCTTGAACTGCTGGCCTTTGGTGAATTCCGGCACCATGTAGTGGTAGTTGGTGTTAAACCATTTGGTCATTTCGGCCGCCGCAGCAGGCTCGCCGGTTGGCGCGCGGCCGCGCCCAATGCGGAAGAGCGTATCAATATCAACGGAGCCGTCTTTGTTCTGGTGGCGAGCCGGGACATTGCCCAGCAGCAGGCTGGTCGTCAGTACGTGATCGTACCAGGCAAAATCGCCGACCGGCAGCAGGTCAACGCCCGCCTGTTTTTGCTGCTCCCAGTGACGGGCCCGCAGTTCGCGGCCCACGGTCAGCAGATCTTCACGGGAGGCGTTCCCCGCCCAGTAGCTCTCTTGCGCTTTTTTCAGCTCGCGATGCAGGCCAACGCGAGGAAAACCGAGGGTGTGGTTTTGAATAGTCATCATATGCCTCTCATGGAATTTTCAGTATTTAGCCATCCAGATGTTTACACATCCATAATCGACAGGTACTGTATAATCCTCAAGCGCAAATTGTTCATGCCGAAGTGAAGGACTTTCATGATTGAAATTAAACATCTGAAAACGCTCCAGGCGTTGCGAAACAGCGGATCGCTCGCGGCTGCCGCGGCAACGCTGCATCAGACGCAATCCGCCCTTTCTCACCAGTTCAGCGATCTGGAGCAGCGCCTCGGCTTTCGACTGTTTGTCCGCAAGAGTCAGCCGCTGCGCTTCACGCCGCAGGGCGAGATTCTGTTGCAGCTGGCTAATCAGGTGCTGCCGCAAATCGCGCAGGCGCTGCAGGCCTGCCACGAGCCGCAGCAGGCAACGCTGCGTATTGCTATCGAATGCCACAGCTGTATTCAGTGGCTGACGCCTGCGCTTGAGAATTTCCGCAAACAGTGGCCGCAGGTGGAGATGGACTTTAAGTCCGGCGTCACCTTCGACCCGCAGCCAGCGTTACAGCAAAGCGAGCTCGATATTGTCCTGACATCCGATATTCTGCCACGCAGCGGCCTGCACTATTCACCGATGTTTGATTATGAAGTGCGCCTGATTCTCTCACCGGATCACCCTCTGGCGACCAAAGCACGCGTGACGCCGGAAGACCTGGCGGCGGAAACGCTGCTGATTTACCCGGTGCAGCGTCAGCGCCTGGATATCTGGCGTCACTTCCTGCAGCCAGCGGGGATCAGCCCGCAGTTGAAAAGCGTCGATAACACGCTGCTGTTGATTCAGATGGTGGCCGCGCGGATGGGCATTGCCGCCCTGCCGCACTGGGTGGTGGAAAGCTTCGAGCGCCAGGGTCTGGTGGTCACCAAAACCCTGGGCGAAGGGCTGTGGAGCCGGCTATACGCCGCCGTGCGCGACGGCGAGCAGCGTCAGCCGGTCGTGGACGCGTTTATTCGCTCAGCGCGGAACCACGCTTGCGATCATCTGCCGTTTGTGAAGAATGCCGAACGATCCAGTGCCGATGCACCCACAGCGAGGCCAGGATCACAGCCGCGCCTGTAAGGAAGGTCGGCCAGTGGGGCTGCTGGTGCCAGATAGCCAGATTCACCAGCAGGCCCGCAGGTACGTGCATATTGTTCATGATGCCGAGGGTGCCTGCATCTACCTGCGTAGCACCGTAGTTCCACATGAAGTAGCCAATTCCCGACGCCACCACGCCAAGAAACACCAGGATGCCCCACTGCGGTAGCGTCTGCGGCATTTTCTGCGCATTGCCAAGCAGCGTCCAGGCCACCACCGCCACCAGAAACGCGCCAAGATAGAACCAGGCAAATGCGTTATGCTGCGGCATCGGGCGGGTTTCCATCAGCCGTTTGTAGCCCACCATACCGATAGCGAAAACGATATTAGAGAGCTGCACCAGCACCAGGCCGGTCCAGAAATGGTGGGTGACATGGTCGTAGCGGATAATCCCCGCGCCAATCACCGCCAGCAGCGCGCTAAAAGCGTAGCTCCAGCGCAGGCGACGACCGCTCATCAGGTCATAAATCAGCGTGATATAGAGCGGCGTTAGCACGGTAAACAGCAGAAGCTCCGATACGGTCAGATACAGGTATGCGCGGAAACTCAGCATATACATAATGCCAAGCTGCATCACGCCCACCAGCATATACAGCCCCACGGTTTTCAGACTGTGCCCGCGCGTACGCAGGAACGGCAGAAACACCAGCGCCGCCAGCCCCACGCGCACCAGCACCGCAAAGTAGCTATCAACATGCCCGGCAAGATATTCGCCGTAAAAGCTAAACGAGAAAGCCCACAGAATCGTGGTAATAATCAGGAGCGCCACAATGAATGTCCGATTGGAAAATGAACATTCATTGTAGCGGAGATGGAAGTTGACAACTGACTACAAAACAGACACTCGTCAATAATTAATCGAGATACAGCTTACGCAGATAGTGCGGCACCGCGTCATCGGCATTCGAACCAATGACCTCAAGGTCTGGATGCAGATCTTTCAGACGCTGGTGCGCCCCTTCCATAATGCAGCCTTTACCGGCCATCGACAGCATTTCCGCATCGTTCATACCATCGCCAAACGCGATGCAGTCTTTCAGCGTATAGCCCATCGCTTTTGCAACGGCTTCCAGCGCATGGCCTTTTGAGACACCACCGGCCATTACTTCCAGACAGGTCAGGGTGGAGAAGCTGACGTTGACGCGGTCGCCCCAGCGGGCGTTGATCGCCTGTTCCAGCGGCAGCAGCGTCTCGTGATCGTTGCAGGTAAAGAAGACCTTACTCACGCCTTCCGGTTCCAGCATACCCGGCTCATAGAGGGTGTAGTTGAACACCGCTTCTTTGAAAAAACGCATCTCTTCCGGACGATGGCGATTCATAAACCACTCGTCTTCACGATAGACGTTGGTCACGATATCCGGGTTGCCGTGGACGATACCAAACAGATCGGCGGCAATATCACGATCGAGGTTGTGGGCGAAAACCTGTTTGCCGTCGGCGTCGTGCACGCGCGCGCCGTTGGAGGTGATCATGTAAGATTTGATCCCCAGGTTATCGCGGATTTGCCCGACGTCGATATAGTGACGCCCGGTGGCGAACACAAAGTTCAGACCGCGCTCGGTCAGCAGCTGCAACGTCTCTTTGGCGTACGGCGTTAAGTGGTGGTCAGGGGAGAGTAAGGTGCCATCTAGATCGGACGCGACTACCTGGTACATAAACGAATTTAACCTCTAAAAAGTGCGGCGCTGACGCCGAATTAAGGGTGCCGATGGAAAAAATCGACGATGGCATTGAGCGCGACTGAGCGCATAGTGTCCTTTTCAAAAAGGATCTCATGGTAGGCACCTTCGATCACCAGCGGTTTACCCCCCTCGCAGGGATGGCCCGCTTCGGCGCGAAGTGCGCAATAACGGTCGTGCATACGGTTATCCACAACGCGTTCTTCTTCTGCCTGAATCAGCAGCACCGGGAACGTGTCGTTCACCGCGTTGGCAAGGATTTGCTCCCCGGCCAGAATGCCTTCTCTGACCCAGTGGTACGTCGGCCCGCCTACGCGTAGCCGGGGTTCATCGGCGTAAAAACGCACGTTGCGCCGATAGCGTTCGCGGCTATGGGTCAGCACGTTGAGACCGAACGGCAGCGCATGCCAGCGACCCGTACCCATGGCATACCCTTCCCGAAGACGCTGATGGCCCTCAGCCCAATCGAGAAGCGGCCGTACCACCCATTCCGGCAGACGCATGATAATACCGAACATCGGCGCGCAAAGCGCGACGGCATCACAGCCCTGCGGATAGCGTTGCAAAAACTGCGTTGCAATCGCGCCCCCCATGGAGTGAGCCAGAATAAACCGCTGGCGCCAGCGCCCGGGCAGCACCTCTTGCTGCCAGAAGGCGGCCAGATCGTCGACGTAGTCGCTAAAGTTCGCCACGTGCCCACGATGAGGATCCGAAAGCATACGCCCGGAACGCCCCTGACCGCGATGGTCAATAATCAGTACATCAAAACCGCTGTGGAAGAGATCGTACGCCAGTTCCGCATACTTCACATAGCTTTCAATTCGCCCAGGGCAAACCACGATAACCCGGTCATGCTGGTCCGAACTGAAGCGAACAAATCGTACCGGAACGCAATCGACGCCGCTAAACTCTGCCTCTTCCCGCCCGCGCCAGAAATCCATTAACGGCCCGGTGGTAAACGCAGCGAACGCGTTTTCTCTGGTATTCCAATCCTTTTGCTGTTGAAACATCGGGCTTCCACCCCTGTTAACCGCTGAAAATTGTTTTTTTGTGACGTATAACACAACGTCTGCACATTAGCGTATTGTGGCATAAAAACAGACAATCAGGGAGTTTCTCATGACCTTCGAATGGTGGTTCGCCTACCTGCTAACATCCATAATTCTCAGCCTGTCACCGGGCTCAGGTGCGATCAATACCATGACAACCTCCATCAACCACGGCTACCGCGGCGCAGCGGCGTCAATTGCCGGGCTGCAGACCGGTCTGGCGATTCATATCGTGCTGGTTGGCGTAGGACTGGGGACGCTGTTTTCCCGCTCGGTGCTGGCGTTTGAAGTGCTGAAGTGGGCGGGCGCGGCATACCTGATTTGGCTCGGTATCCAACAGTGGCGGGCAGCGGGTGCTATCGACTTGAAAACGCTGGCGAAAACACAGTCGCGAGGCAAGCTGTTCCAGCGGGCGATATTCGTAAACCTGACTAACCCGAAAAGCATCGTATTTCTTGCCGCGCTGTTCCCGCAGTTTATCGTGCCGCATCAGCCGCAGGTCATGCAGTATCTGGTACTCGGCGTGACCACCATCGTGGTCGATATCATCGTGATGATTGGCTACGCTACGCTGGCGCAGCGTATTTCGGCGTGGATTAAAGGGCCGAAGCAGATGAAAGCGTTGAATAAGGTGTTTGGTTCACTGTTTATGCTGGTAGGGGCGCTGCTGGCGTCGGCACGGCACGCGTGAACGCGGCTCGCAGTTTTTTTGTCACCAACGTTGCTGGCCGCCAAATTGGTACGAGGCCGCACGCATAGCCGGAAACGGTTTTAAATTTCCGTTATTGACGCGGACACGTCGGTGCCAGAATACCGCCAGACCTTCTCATTCAAGGATGACGGACGATGGCGGAAGCTGCTTCACCGCATGACGCGGTCTTCAAAACCTTCCTGTCCCGCGTGGAAACCGCGCGGGATTTTATCGAGATTCACCTACCGCCGGCGCTAATAAAACGGTGCAAACTGGAGACGCTGCGCTTAGAGTCAGGGAGTTTTATTGAGGACGACCTGCGCCCTTACTACAACGATATTATCTATTCCCTACAAACAATGACCGGGTGCGGCTATATCCATGTTCTTATTGAGCACCAGAGCTCGCCGGACAAACATATGGCTTTCCGCTTGCTACGCTACGCCGTAGCGGCGATGCAGCAGCATCTCAATGCGGGTCATAAGAAACTGCCGCTAGTAATCCCTATTCTGTTCTATCACGGCAAGCGCAGCCCCTACCCCTGGACGCTGAACTGGCTGGATGAATTTCACGATCCGAATGCGGCGCTCCAGCTTTACAGCCATGCTTTTCCGCTCGTCGATATCACCACCATTCCTGACGAAGAAATTATGCAACATCGCAGTATGGCCGCGCTTACGCTGGTACAAAAGCATATCCGTCTCCGTGATATGGCACAGCTGGAGGATAAGCTCGCCAAACTGTTCATATCAGGACTGTTGAGCGGACAACAAATAACCATCCTGATAAACTACATGGTACAGGCGGGACAAGCTCGAAACGTTCAGAAATTATTGTATGGGCTGGCACAGCGCGTGCCGGAGCATGGAGATAAATTTATGACCATGGCAGAAGAGTTGAAGCTGATTGGGCGAAAGGAAGGTATTCAGGAAGGTAAATTTGCCGCCATGCAGGATGTTGCGAAAGCAATGCTGGCTAAAGGTCTCGACAATAGCATGATTATGGAAATCACCGGCCTTTCAGCCGATGAACTACAGCAGCTCACTCGCTGAAATAACGCAGCCCACCCGGAAACACGTCGTCGGGTGGGACAGCGCGGTTAGCGCGAAATAATCAGGTGAATGCCAAAGCCCGCAAACAGGGTGCCCGCCACGCCGTCAATCCACTTCGCCGCACGCTGATAGCCGCGACGCATTGCGGGCAGTGCGAACAGGCTGGCGACAATCGTGAACCAGGCCAGCGTTTCAATGATAATCAACGCGAAAATCCCCCAACGCGCGCCTGCGCCAACGCTGTCGCCAACGAATAGCGAGAACACCGAGCCAAAGTAGATAATCGCTTTTGGGTTAGCCAGATTGGTCAGCAGCCCCTTCATAAAGCTTCGCCCACCCTGCGCCAGTTCAACCAGCGGTTCAGCTTCCGCCGATACTTTTTCTTTCTTTAACGCCCCGCGCAGCATCTGATAGCCCATCCAGCATAGATACAGGCCGCCACCGACCATAATAATGGTATGCAGCCACGCCATTTTTTCGATAATCAGATGCAGACCGAGCAGCGCCACGCCAGCCCAAACCATCACGCCGCAGGTAATTCCCAGTACGCCCATCATCGCTTCTTTTCGCGAGCGGCTGACGGCTGTTTGGGAAACAAAAAAGAAATCTGGCCCCGGGCTCATCAAGGCAATGATGTGCACCAGCGCGACGGTGAGAAACAGCGTTATCATGATAGACCTACCAAACGGGGCGATACATTCGCGGAAAATAGTACAGTGGGTAACTATCCTGACACTTTTTCCGCCGCCTGACTACTCTTCATCATCGCCGTCGACGTGAGCGCGAATCAGCGCCAGGAACTCCCGACCAAAGCGCTCCAGTTTGCGTGTCCCCACGCCGTTAACGCTCAGCATATCACTCGGTGATATCGGCATCTGTTCGGCCATTTCAATCAGCGTCGCGTCGTTAAAGACCACGTACGGCGGGATGTTTTCTTCATCAGCGATGGCTTTACGTAGCTTACGCAGCTTGGCAAACAGCTGCTTGTCGTAGTTACCGACCGCCGCTTTCTGCATGACGCGCGGCTTCAGCGCCACAATACGCGGCACCGCAAGCTGGAGCGGCGCTTCACCGCGCAGCACCGGGCGTGCCGCATCGGTAAGCTGAAGGGCTGAATGCTGGGCGATATTTTGGGTGACGAAGCCGAGGTGAATCAGCTGACGAATGACGCTGACCCAGTGTTCATGGCTTTTATCACGCCCCATACCGTAGACTTTAAGCTTATCGTGGCCGAACTCGCGGATACGCTGGCTGTTGGCGCCGCGAATCACTTCAACCACATAGCCCATACCAAAGCGCTGGTTAACCCGGCCAATCGTTGACAGAGCAATCTGTGCGTCCTGTACGCCGTCGTACTGTTTCGGCGGGTCGAGACAGATATCGCAGTTGCCGCACGGCTCCTGGCGCCCTTCACCGAAGTAGTTGAGCAACACCAGGCGTCGGCAGGTCTGCGCCTCAGCAAAGGCTCCCATGGCATTAAGCTTATGGCGCTCAATGTCTTGCAGCATGCCCTCGGGTTTTTCTTCCAGGCAACGGCGCAGCCACGCCATATCCGCCGGATCGTAAAACAGCATCGCTTCCGCAGGCAGACCGTCTCGTCCGGCACGGCCGGTCTCCTGGTAGTAGGATTCGATATTGCGTGGAATATCAAAATGCACCACAAACCGCACGTTGGGCTTGTTGATACCCATGCCGAACGCAACGGTCGCCACGACAATTTGCAGATCGTCGCGCTGGAATTTTTCCTGCACGTCGGCACGTACGTCGTTTTCCAGCCCGGCATGATAGGCACCCGCGCTGATACCGCGGCTTTGCAGACGCGCGGCGGTGTCTTCTACCTTCGAGCGGCTGTTGCAGTAGATAATGCCGGACTTACCGCGCTGCTCCTGCACGTAGCGCATCAGTTGATCGAGCGGTTTAAACTTCTCCATCAACATATAGCGAATATTCGGCCGATCAAAGCTGCTGATTTGAATCAGCGGGTCGTTAAGCCCGAGCAGCCGAACGATGTCGCTGCGGGTCGTGTCATCAGCGGTGGCGGTCAACGCCATAAACGGTAGCGCGGGGAAGCGCTGTCGCAGCTGGCCCAGCGCAGCGTATTCCGGGCGGAAATCATGCCCCCATTGGGAGATACAGTGGGCTTCATCCACCGCCAGCATCGACGGATTCCAGTGCGCCAGGTGATCGAGGAAGTTATCCAGCATCAGGCGCTCCGGGGCAATGTAGAGCAGACGAATCTGCCCGTTACGGCAGCCGGCCATCACCTCTTGCTGCTGCTCGCGGGTTTGCGTGGAGTTAATGCACGCCGCCGCTACCCCGTTGGCCAGCAGCTGATCGACCTGATCTTTCATCAGCGAAATCAACGGCGAAACCACCACCGTGAGGCCATCCATTACCAGCGCAGGAATCTGATAACACAGGGATTTACCGCCACCGGTAGGCATCACGACCAGACAGTCGCGCCCGCTCAGTACGGTATCGATGATGGTTTCCTGGCCCGGGCGGAATTGCTGATAGCCAAAGGTCTCCTGCAAAACCTGTTTAGCCAGCGATTCCTGATTTAAAACTTCCGCCTGTGCCACGTTGACCCCATTCACCTGAAAATAAAAACAGGCGCTATTTTCAGCGCCTGCGTGCCAAACTGCAATGTTTTAGACGAATTCCTTCGGCCGTGCTCGCAACAAACCGGCGGATATGCAGTTAAAACAGATCGTTAAGCATCACACCCACGCCCACGCGGGTCTGATTAAAGTTATAGTCGATCAGTGATTCACCGTAGCCGCTATAGACCTGTGTGTACAGGCGCACGTGTTTGCTGATGGGGTAGCTCACGCCCAGCTCCGCGCCGCCGTAGCCGGTGTTCCAGTTATATTGTCCCTGTGCGCTCAGCACCGCATCGCCCAGCTGATAGCCAATTTTCAGCCGGTAGTAGCCCATGTATTTGGTGATATCTGGGTTATTGTCGGTATCGCCAACCACGTACCAGGGCTTCACTTCCACCAGCCAGTTGCCGTTTTGCGCCATCAGACGCGTGTATAGTCGGTTCCAGCTACGCGAGGTAGGATCAGAGCGGCCGTTAGAGTCATGGTTGAAGCCAAACTCGACGTCACGCAGGGTCCAGCCGGCAAAGCGGTAGTCGGTGGCAAAGCCGAGGAAAAGCTGCGGCTCATAGTTGGTTTCGCGAAACGGTGCAGACTCGCCGCTGTTGGAAAGCTGCCACCAGGAGCGCTGGGTATAGGAACCCGCCAGCACCGAGTTATCGCCCAGAATGCCGCGCCACAGCGGGAAGGCCATACTCAGTTGAAACTTCACCTCATCCTTACGTGCGTTTTCAGCCCAGTCGTACGAGCGAATGGCTTCTTTGTTGAGATCGCTGGTCCAGGTGTACAGCAGATAGTTACTTTCATAGGGGTAGAGCGTGAATGGATTTTCATGCTCCTGCAGAAGATTAGCAATAATGCTGCCGCGCACCGCCGGAACATCATGAACTTCTTTAATTGTCGCTTCCTGCGCCAACGCCGAAACAGGCAGCAGCAGCGCCAATAACCCACTCCTTGAGAGTCGCATCAGTCACTTTCCCCTGAGATATATAAAAATAATGAATAATAAAATGACACGCATTCTACCTTTTTACACGGTTCTTGCTCATCAAACCTTTCTGAAAGTAGAAATCAACACCCGAAGGGCATAAAATCAACATTTTATTAACAAACAAAATAAGGTCATTATGTCTGCCGAACTCACCGCCGCCGACGCGCTCAAGCTGGTTGGGGAAATCTTTGTCTACCATATGCCGTTCAATCGCGCTTTGAATCTGGAGCTGGAGGTCTATGAAAAAGCCTTCGCACAGCTGAGCTTTAATAATCAGCCGATGATGGTAGGGAACTGGGCGCAAAGCATTTTGCACGGCGGGGTCATCGCCTCGGCGCTGGACGTCGCCGCCGGTCTGGTGTGCGTAGGCAGTACGTTAACGCGCCACGATACCATCAACGAAGACGAGCTGCGCCAGCGGCTGTCGAAGATGGGCACCATTGACCTGCGGGTCGACTACCTGCGCCCGGGCCGCGGCACGCGCTTTACCGCCAGCAGCACGCTGCTGCGCGCCGGAAACAAAGTGGCGGTTGCCCGCGTCGAGTTGCACAACGAAGAGAAAACGCATATCGCCAGCGCTACGGCGACTTATATGGTGGGATAACCGCCAGAATCGCGTAAAATTGCGCGACTTTTTCGTAATGGATGTTTCACATGGATCCCAAACAGACGCGGCAGGGCGTACTGCTCGCCCTTGCCGCCTATTTTATCTGGGGCATTGCGCCCGCCTATTTTAAGCTGATTTACTATGTCCCTGCCGATGAAATCCTGACGCACCGCGTCATCTGGTCGTTTTTCTTTATGGTGGCCTTGATTAGCATCAGCCGTCAGTGGTCACAGGTGAGAACGCTGCTGAAAACGCCCAAAAAGGTCTTTCTGCTGGCGCTCTCTGCGGTGCTGATCGGCGGTAACTGGCTGCTGTTTATCTGGTCAGTTAACAATCATCACATGCTGGAAGCCAGCCTCGGCTACTTCATTAACCCGCTGGTGAATATCCTGCTGGGGATGATTTTCCTCGGCGAGCGCTTCCGCCGTATGCAGTGGCTGGCGGTCATTTTGGCCATCTGCGGCGTACTGGTGCAGCTGTGGACCTTCGGCTCGCTGCCTATTATCGCCCTGGGCCTGGCGTTCAGCTTCGCCTTTTACGGCCTGGTGCGTAAGAAAATCGCCGTCGATGCGCAGACGGGTATGCTGTTTGAAACGCTCTGGCTGCTGCCGGTGGCGGCGATTTATCTGTTTGGTATCGCCGACAGCGCAACCAGCCATATGGGCAATAACCCGTGGTCTCTGAACCTGCTGCTGATTGCCGCAGGCGTGGTGACAACCATTCCACTGCTGTGCTTTACCGGCGCCGCAACCCGCCTGCGCCTGTCGACGCTGGGGTTCTTCCAGTACATTGGCCCTACGCTGATGTTCCTGCTGGCGGTCACGTTCTACGGTGAAGTACCGGGGGCGGACAAGATGGTCACCTTCGCGTTTATCTGGGTCGCGCTGGCGATTTTCGTGATGGATGCAATTTATACGCAAAGACGAGGGCGTCGGGGCTAAGACGTTGCCGGATGGCGATGCGCTTATCCGGCCTACGTATCATCTTGTGTAGGCCGGATAAGGCGAAGCCGCCATCCGGCACGACATTTACAGCCAGTTCTTACGTTTGAAGTACAGGTACGGCGCAAGCCCCGCCAGAATCATAAAGATAATCGCCCCCGGATAGCCAAAGCTCCAGCGCAGCTCTGGCATAAACTCAAAGTTCATCCCATAGCTTGAAGCCACCAGCGTCGGCGGCAGGAACACCACGGACACCACCGAGAAGATCTTGATAATGCGGTTCTGTTCGATGTTGATGAAGCCCATCGCCGCCTGCATCAGGAAGTTAACCTTCTGGAACAGCGATTCGTTGTGTGGCAACAGCGACTCGATATCGCGCAAAATTTCGCGCGCCTGTTCGAGCTGACTGGCCGGTAAACGCGCCTTACGCACGAGAAAGTTCAGCGCGCGCTGGGTATCCATCAGACACAGGCGAACCTTCCAGCCGATATCTTCCAGCTCCGCCAGCGTCGAGAGCGCTTCGTCATACTCATCGCCCTGATGCCCTTCCATAATGACGCGGCTCAGCTTTTCCAGATCGCTGTAGATGTTTTCAATTTCATCCGCCAGCTGTTCGATTTTGGTTTCGAACAGGTCAAGCAGCAGCTCGTAGGCGTTGCCATCAACCATCGACTGGTTACGCGCACGCATACGATACAGGCGGAATGCCGGCAGCTCGCGCTCGCGCAGCGTAAACAGACGCCCTTCGCGGATGGTGAATGCGACGGTGGAGTTACCTGCGTGATCGTCCGCATCTTCATAGAAGAAGAAGGAGTGAATATGCAGGCCGTCTTCGTCTTCAAAAAAACGTGCGGATGCTTCGATGTCTTCCAGTTCGGGGCGCGTAGCCAGGTTCTGGCCCAAATCCTTTTGCACACGGTTTCGTTCATCGTCGTCCGGCTCGACCAAATCTACCCAAACCGAGCTGGCGAGGTGATCGATCTCATCCGCCTCAAGACGCGTTAAACGATTGTTTTCCAGTTGAAATGCGCTCAGCATGACCGGGACTCCCAATGCAAAAAATTATCGGACAGCCGGTGGGCACACAGAAACTACAGGGGTTTCAGACCATTAAACAGCCTGACTCAATGCGACGGGATAAAATACGGGTCGCTGACAACCGCTAAGGCTATCAGCATAAGAGGATAGCCTTAGGAGTTGTTCCTGGATGACAGGAAGGTGAGCCAGCATCTACTGGGTGTGTCCAAGGCTTTGTCCTCTTAGCGTAATCGTGCGCGCATGTTACGCCAGCAAAAAAACGACGTCAACACGCAACGAAACGCTAACCGGGATTAATTACCTTCTCTTCCGTAAGGCTAGCAGATCGTTACAAAATGATTATATTTTTCTGAAAGTTATACCGTTTCCAGCCGGGCGTAGGCCGCGACCAGCCATTTAATTCCCTGCCCCTGGAACGCAACTTGCAGGCGGCTGTGTTCGCCGCTGCCTTCCAGGTTAACGATGGTACCCTCGCCAAATTTCGCATGGCGTACGCGCTGGCCGAGCTTGTAGCCGGTGTCGTTTTCCGCCATCGGCGTACCCATCCGCTGATGGCTCACCGGGCGGCTCACGGTGGCGCGCAGGCGTACCTCTTCAACGCACGCTTCCGGCAGTTCACCAATAAAACGCGACGGACGATGATACACCTCTTTGCCATACAGACGGCGGGTTTCAGCGTAGGTCAGCGTCAGCTTCTGCATCGCACGCGTCACGCCGACGTAGGCCAGACGACGTTCCTCTTCCAGGCGGCCGCCTTCATCCAGCGACATCTGGCTGGGGAACATCCCCTCTTCCATACCGACGATAAACACCTGCGGGAATTCCAGACCTTTCGCCGAGTGCAGGGTCATCAGCTGCACGGCGTCCTGCCAGGTATCGGCCTGCCCTTCCCCGGCTTCCAGCGCCGCGTGGGAAAGGAATGCCTGCAGCGGCATTAAATCTTCGTCTTCTTCGTTGTAGCTGAACTGGCGCGTAGCCGTCACCAGTTCGTCTAAGTTTTCGATGCGGGTCTGGCCCTTCTCGCCTTTTTCCTGCTCGTACATTGTGCGCAGGCCGGAGTCTTTCACCACGCGATCGGTCTGCACATGCAGCGGCATATCGGCAGTTTCCTGCGCCAGCGCGTCAATCAGCTCCATAAAACGCTGTAATGCGCTCGCCGCACGGCCCGCCAGCGCTTTCTCCTGCAGCAGCTCGCGGCACGCCTGCCACAACGTCAGCTGGCGGTCGCGGGAAGTCTGACGCACCACGTCCAGCGTGCGATCGCCGATACCGCGCGTCGGCGTATTGACCACGCGCTCAAACGCTGCGTCGTCGTTACGGTTGGCAATCAGGCGCAAATAAGAAAGCGCATCTTTGATTTCCTGGCGTTCGAAGAAGCGCATGCCGCCGTAAATACGGTACGGCATACTGGCCTGTAACAACGCCTCTTCCAGCACGCGCGATTGGGCGTTGCTGCGGTAAAGAATGGCGCATTCGGTCAGCGCGCCGCCGTTGTCCTGCCAGGTTTTAATCCGGTTGACCACAAAGCGGGCTTCATCGAGTTCGTTGAACGCGCAGTAGAGGGAGATCGGTTCACCGTCGGCGCCGTCGGTCCACAGCTTTTTGCCCAGACGCCCGTTGTTGTTCTCAATCAGGGCGTTCGCCGCGCTGAGGATATTGCTGGTCGAACGGTAGTTCTGCTCCAGGCGGATGGTTTCCGCGCCGGGGAAATCGTTGAGGAAGCGCTGGATGTTCTCCACCTGCGCGCCGCGCCAGCCGTAGATCGACTGGTCATCGTCGCCAACGATCATCACTTTGCCGGTATCGCCCGCCAGCAGGCGGATCCACGCGTACTGAATGTTGTTGGTATCCTGGAATTCGTCCACCAGGATATTGGTAAAACGTTCTCGATAGTGCTGAAGAATATGTGGCTTGTTAAGCCACAGCTCATGGGCGCGCAGCAGCAGCTCGGCAAAATCCACCAGCCCGGCGCGATCGCAGGCTTCCTGATAGGCCTGGTACACCTTCTGCCAGGTTTGCTCGACCGGGTTACCGTAGCTTTGCAGATGGTGCGGACGTAGCCCTTCGTCTTTCTGGCTGTTGATAAACCACATCGCCTGACGCGGCGGCCACTGCTTCTCATCCAGATTCATGGCTTTAATCAGGCGCTTAAGCAGGCGCAGCTGATCTTCACTGTCGAGGATCTGAAAGTCCTGCGGCAGGTTGGCGTCCAGATGATGGGCGCGCAGCAGACGGTGCGCCAGCCCGTGGAAAGTGCCCACCCACATGCCGCCCTGCGAGGTACCCATCAGCTCGCCAATACGGTGGCGCATTTCCGCCGCCGCTTTGTTGGTAAAGGTGACGGCCATGATCGAGTACGGTGAGCAGTTTTCAACGCTCTGCAGCCAGGCGATACGATGCACCAGCACGCGCGTCTTGCCGCTGCCAGCGCCGGCGAGCACCAGCATGTTGGTCCGCTCCGCCGCGACGGCTTCGCGCTGTTTATCGTTGAGGCTGTCGAGCAGGTAAGAAACGTCCATTGGCACCGCCGGAAAGAATCGGGGTCCCGTCAGACCCCTGGAATTTTATACAGAGTTGCTGATGATTATATCAGCGAGGTCAGAGATGCCAACCGGGAAATCTCGACATGCGGCAATAAACGGCTATCGGCGGTCTGCATCAGGTCGGCGTTTTCTGGCTTAATCCAGCAGGCCTGCATCCCGCAGCGCACGGCGCCCGCCACGTCGGTGGTGAGATCATCGCCCACGTGCAAAATAGCGCCAAGCGGCACGTTCAGGCGCTCGGCGGCCAGATGGTACATATCGGCAAACGGCTTCGACCGCCCGTCCGGGCCAGCGCGCAGTACAAATTCAAAATAGTCGCTCAGGCCAAACAGCTCGGGCTGAGCGTTACCGTTGGTGATCGCCACCAGCGGCCATTTTTCGCCCAGCTTTTTCAGCGTGTCGTGAGTCTCCTGAGGTACGTCAACCCGGCTACGCCACTGCGCAAAGTTAGCCATCGCCGCATCGGCACCGGCTTTGGCTTCCGCCGCCGTTAGCCCCAGTTGGCGCATGCCGGACTCCAGCGCACGCCAGCGCCATTCGGTGACGTCGTGATAAATTTCCGGTTCGGTTTGCAACAGCGCATCGCGCCACCGCTGGAGCATTATGGCATCAAAGTGCGCCAGCGCCGGATGGTAGCCGCGCACAAAATTCAGCGACTCCTGCATCGTACGGTCAATCACCGGACGGTTATCATACAGGGTATCGTCAAGGTCAAACGTCAACGCGGCAATCGTGCCCAGCGGTCGATAAAAACGCATTATTTCTCCCGTTTGGCGCGCGGATGCGCCGCATCGTACACCGATGCAAGGTGTTGAAAATCAAGATGGGTATAGATTTGGGTGGTCGACAGGTTGGCGTGGCCCAGCAGTTCCTGTACGCCGCGCAGATCGCCGCTCGATTCAAGCATATGGGTAGCGAACGAGTGGCGCAGCTTGTGCGGGTGCACGTGGCTATTCAGCCCCTGCTTCACGCCCCATTCGGCAAAGCGTTTTTGCACGTTACGCGCCGAAATTCGCTTGCCGAGCTTAGAGAGGAATAGCGCGTCCTCGTCGCTGCCAAACAGGCCCCGTAGATCGAGCCAGTGTTCTATCCACGCGACGGCGTTGCGGCCAATCGGCAGACGGCGCTCTTTGCTGCCTTTGCCCATGACCCACACTTCGCCGGTGTCGAGGTCCAGATGTTTGATATCCAGATTCACCAGCTCGGACAGACGCAGGCCTGCGCCGTACATGACCTCCAGCATTGCGCGGTCGCGCACCGCCAGCGGATCATTAAGATCGATGTCCAATAGACGATTAACGTCGTCGACGTCGATATTCTTCGGCAGGTGGCGCGGCGCTTTTGGCGCGGCGATGCCTTTTGCCGGGTTGGCGGGCAGTACGCCCTGGCTGACCATCCAGTCAAAGAAGCTGCGTAAGGCAGACAGGCGTAGCGCCAGGCTTGCCGCGCCCAGCCCTTTACGGCGACTGCGGGTCGCAAAACTGCGCACCATCGCAGCATCACATTGTTGCCAATTCTGCAGGCCCATCTCTGCGGCCAGTTCAATAATGGCATCAAGCTGACGCTGGTAGTTAAGTAGGGTAATCGGGCTGAGCTGCCGTTCTACGCCCAGATAGCGGAGGAAACGGGCGGCAGAGAGCCCCAGTTCGGAGTCCGTCATACGCGTTCTATCCAGCGTTCCAGCAGCCCGGGCAGCATCAGGGCGATCTCCTGTAATAGCTGTGTGCCTTGCCCCGGCTGATAGTGGTGCGGGTCGCGGCTGCTGAAGAGGATAACGCCCAGATCGCCGTCGCTGCCCATCATTGACATGGCCACCGATCCTACCGCCTTGGCATCCGGTAATACCAGCAACAGCTCCGGACCATTGAGGGTTCCCAGATAATGGTTGCCCTGGCCTAAACGCTGGATACGCAGTGGCTCAAATGCCTGACGGGAAAGGACGAGCTCGGTATATTTCGACGGTGCGCCAAGCCGCCAGCGATCGGAAAACAGCCGGATAGATGCGCCTGCCAGCCCGAGCTCACGCGCCCATCGGTGAAAGCGCAGCAGCAAATCATCCAGGCTTTCCGCGCAGGCCAGCCGGTTTTGCAAATGCAGCAGACGATAAAACAGGCCTTCGTTGGCCGTTGCCTGCTCCATCAGTTGGCCCATGTTCTCTTCAAGCATCGCGATATAGTTACGCGAACGCGCCATATGCCACTCGACCAGCGAGACCATGCCCCGCACCGGGTGCGGGACACGCATTTGCTCAACGGCTGCAGCATTACGAATAAAGAATTCAGGATGTTGCAGCAGATAGTCCACCACCGCGCTGTCGTTTAGCGCGGCGATAGCGTCCTGCTGTTCTTCCCCAACCTGTTTCATAGGTGAATAAATCCGTCATAGACATGTGCCGCCGGGCCAGTCATAAACAACGGTTGGCCCGGTCCTTTCCAGGCGATATCAAGACGCCCGCCCGGCAATTCCACGCGCACTTCTTCCGCCAGCAGACCTTGCTGAATGCCGACGGCCACAGCCGCACACGCGCCGCTTCCGCAGGCCTGGGTTTCACCCGCCCCGCGTTCGTAAACGCGCAGACGAATATGATCCCGCTGCACAACCTGCATGAAACCAATGTTAGCGCGTTCTGGAAAACGTTCATGGCTTTCCATCACCGGCCCCAGCGTTTCAACCGCCGCCGTCTCAACATCGTCGACCTGAATCACGCAGTGTGGGTTCCCCATGGAGACCACGCCGCACAATACTGTCTGTTCGGCCGCCCGCATAATATAGGTCTTTTCCGCTTTGTTCGCGCGGAACGGCACCTGTGCAGGCTCGAAGTTGGGCTCACCCATATTCACGCGCACCAGATCGTCTTCCGTTACGCTTAATACCATGCGCCCGTTAGCGGTACTGACGCGGATATCACGTTTATTGGTCAGGCCTTTCAGGCGCACAAAGCGCGCAAAGCAGCGCGCGCCGTTGCCGCACTGGGAAACTTCGCTACCGTCAGCGTTGAAGATGCGGTAGTGGAAATCCAGGTCCGGATCGTAAGGCGGCTCGACGATCAACAGCTGATCGAAACCCACGCCAAGATGCCGGTCCGCCAGACGGCGGATCAGCTCAGGCGAGAAAAAAACGTTCTGCGTTACCGCGTCGACGACCATGAAATCGTTGCCGAGGCCATGCATTTTAGAGAACTGCATCATCTACTCCAGTTGCGCGGTACAGCACGATGATATTAGTTATTAACCTGCGTTGGGCCGCCGCTATTGGCGCGATCGTTACGGTCCGGCGTCGCGCTTTGCACTGGAGGCGTGGCGGATTTGGCCGGCGGTGCCGCCGTCTTATCGGCCGGAGGAAAATAGAGCGGGCCTTTCAGGCCGCAGCCAGCAAGGCTAAACAGTGCGAGTAACAATGCCAGCGGTCGAAAAATCTTATTCATTCTGAGGATGCCTGTAGTTCAATGCTTTCTATTTTCTATCATCGCAGGAGAAGGCGCAAAAGCAAGCGTTAAGCACCTGACTGCAACGTGATTTGTTTCACGCTATACTGCCGCCATCACTAAATAACGGGAAACAACAATGAACGACAGTGAATTCCATCGCCTTGCAGACACCCTGTGGCTGACCATCGAAGAGCGTCTGGACGACTGGGACGGCGACAGCGATATCGACTGCGAAATCAACGGCGGCGTGCTAACCATCAGCTTTGAAAACGGCAGCAAGATCATTATTAACCGTCAGGAGCCGCTGCACCAGGTGTGGTTAGCAACCAAGCAGGGCGGCTACCATTTTGACCTGAAGGGTGACGAATGGGTGTGCGATCGCAGCGGCGAAACGTTCTGGGACCTGCTGGAACAGGCGGCGACACAGCAGGCGGGCGAAGAGGTGAGCTTCCGCTAAGGTGGATTGCCGGATGGCGGTGTAAACACCTTATCCGGCCAACAAAAAGCACAAACCGAGTAGGCCGGATAAGGCGAAGACGCCATCCGGCATGACTCTCACGAGAAATACTGCTGTAACAGCGGGGCGTTATCGCTATCGTGGTTCGACGGCGGTGGCACAACCGCCTGACTGCGGAACGGAATCACCTGCGCGCGGCCGTCGACCTTCACAATCTGATAGAACTGCGGCAGGTTAAAGTTGATAAAGCTTGAGCCGTAGGTAAAGCGATCGTGCGACGACGAGTAGAAGCGGCTGACATCGCGCACCAACTCCTCTTTGCTGCCCTCGCAGTGGTGATACACCTCGGCACGGTTGCTTTCGTCGAGAATATAGATATTAAAGCCCTGGTCCTCACCCGACTCTTCAAAGAAGAACTGGATAATCCCTTCGCTGGCAAAACCGTCGACCACCGGCGGTAATTCCACATGGTTAGTCTCAACCTGTACCGACAGGCCGTGAAGCTTGTTGTGCGAAATGGCGCCGTAGAACTCGATGGCGTTTTCCAGCTTCTGCACCGACACGTTCAGACGTTCAAAGAACAGGCCCCAGGTCTGGCCGGAGACGCGCAGCGCTTTAAAACGCCCGGTTTCCTGACGGGTGCTGGAGAGGCGCAGTTCAATGCATTCAGACACCAGCTGCTGTACGCGAGTACGAATAAGACCGCGCAGATGCTGGCTGTAGCAGAACACTTCCACGCTATCCGGCGGCGCGGCGTCCTGGTGCATTTTGCCCAGAATGGTTTTCAGCGCTTCAATCATCGCCTGCTCGCCGTTGAAGTGCAGGGTACGCACTTCGTTCCACGAGTTGCGGTACAGCAGATCGACGCTGCCAACCAGGCATTTCTGGTCTTCGCCAAAGCTAAAGGTGTCGAGCTTACGGAAGTCGAAATGCACCACCTGATTGCGGAAGGCCGCCGTCGGGTCGTACTCGAGGTTGACGATAATCGCCAGATGGCGAATTTCGCACGGGCTGTACAACGCTTTCGGCGTTGGCGCCGGCAGACGCAGCGGGAAGTGGTGCGACACGTCAGCAACCATTTCCTGCAGTTTCGCCAGATCAACAATACCGTTGCCCTTAATAAACAGGCGCGTACGCGAGGTCAACAGTCCGTTAAACCAGGCCCAGGCCACCAGCTTGTTGAGATAGCGGTTATATTCGAGCGGCTGATGGCTGACGATCGATTCCATGTTCGGCGCGCGGTTATAAAGATACCAGCCCGTACGGTTGGCGCGCCCCGGCGGCACATAGATAAAGGTCAGATTCGGCTCGGAAAGATCCGGGGAGATCTGTGGGTTCACCAGCGTCACTTTACCCGGCAGCGCTTCAAACGCGGCGTACAGTTTACGCGTCAGCACGCCGATATCCTGCGGGCTGGCGGAAACGCTGAGGTTGTTACGGCGCGCAAAGCGGATCAGATTACGGTAGCTCTGCATCATGGCATCGAGCAGCTCGTTGTGCGCTTCACGCACCTGATCGATTTTCCAGTTGGCGCGGTTGTCGAGCATCGCCAGGCGTTCTTCGCTCCAGCCCCACTCTTTCACCAATTGCCCAACCACCTCACGACGCCAGCCGACGCAGGCGCGCTCGCGGCTAAGCTTTTCGCACACTTTGAGGTAGAAGCAGCGGCGGACGAGATCGAGACGGGTTTCGTCGTCGATCGCCTTCAGGTATTCGGTCACGCGCTCCAGCATCATGCAGTAGGCATCAAGACCGAAGGAGACGATCTCGCCGTCGTGCAGACGCTGCTTGATGTCTTTCGCCAGCAGGCGCGTATTGGGGTATTCCCAGGAGTAGGCTTCCAGCAGCAGGGTTTTCAGCACCGCTTTATACGGCGAGTCGATACTCTTATACAGCTGCCACAGGCTGGCACCAAAGTACTCTTCGGCAGAGAGCGAGCTCAACCCACCGAGGTCAAGCCATTCGTTCGGCGTCAACACGCCCTGGGCGTAGAGGGTCATCACGTAGTCGTCGTAATGATCTTCTTCTTCGCACGGCACCATATTCCACAGAATACGCTTGCCCGCCAGGCGTACCGCCGTACGGTAGAATTCGTCGAGCAGTAAAATATGCTGCGTTGAACCGCAGTCTTCCCCACCCAGGCTGCCGCTCTCGTTATGGCGGAAGCGGTTTTCGTCGATCAGGAAGAAGCTGACTTCAACGCCCAGCGATGCCGCCCAGCTTTCCAGCAGGCTGCATTTGCGCTGTAACAATTGGCGTTCGTCATTATCGAGCCACGATTGGTGGCAGACCCAGATGTCGAGGTCGGAGGAACAGCTCTGGCCGACGGACGAGGTGCTGCCCATCGAGTACACGCCGGTAATCGGCAGTTCGCCTTTCGCGGTGGTCTGCGGCGGCATACCGCGATGCAGTTCGAGCTCGTCAAGATAATGGCGTTGGGTTTCATCAGGCGTGTAGAGGCAGATGCCCTTGGGAACGTTACCGTCAAGGTAACCCGGCATCAGCGGATGATGATAATGTAGTAATGTCGGCAGCAGACTGTATACCTGCTGGAAAGCAGGGCCCATGGCAGCAAGCGCGCGATCCACACGCAGTTGATTGATGGCATCCAGTCTCTGTTTCAGTGTCTCAATATAGAGGTACAAGACATATCGCCTGATGTTCAAAGCCCCGGTGCATCTTAGATGGGTACCGATACGGAGGCTTTAATATTTCAACAAGAAGAACCGTTACCGTTTTTGTCCGCCGTTGTGATTATCGAATTCTGGACAAAAAATGGTTTAAAACGTGATCAATTTAACACCTTGCCGGTTGACCGTAAAGAATGTTGCACTACAACCAGTGTAGCATTGAATGCTGCTGTAAACCCCGGCATACGATCAAGACAGTGCCAGTAATAAACGGTAAACACAACCCCGTTTATGCACCTCTTCATTTATGCGGAAGGCACGTTTCCTGCATCGCGAATTGTTCAGGGTATGAATCCCTGAAAACTAACATCATTAAGGCAACAATGTTAGGATGAACAACGGACGATAGATGACGGTAACAAGCATGTTAGACAAAGTTTTGAGAATTGCCACACGCCAAAGCCCGCTCGCGCTCTGGCAAGCGCACTATGTAAAAGAACGCCTGGAGGCCTGCCATCCTGGGCTAACGGTGACGCTCGTGCCAATGGTGACCCGCGGCGATATTATCCTTGATACCCCGCTGGCGAAGGTGGGCGGTAAAGGACTTTTTGTCAAAGAGCTTGAGCTCGCCCTGCTTGAAAACCGCGCCGATATTGCCGTGCATTCGATGAAAGACGTTCCGGTCGAGTTCCCTGAAGGGCTTGGTCTGGTCACCATCTGTGAGCGTGACGACCCCCGCGATGCCTTTGTCTCTAACCATTACGCCTGCATGGACGATCTCCCGGCAGGCAGCATTGTCGGCACCTCCAGCCTGCGCCGCCAGTGCCAGCTCGCACGGCGTCGCCCGGACCTGGTTATTCGCTCGCTGCGCGGTAACGTGGGCACGCGCCTGAGTAAACTCGATAACGGCGACTACGATGCCATTATCCTCGCTGTCGCCGGCCTGAAACGCCTTGCTCTCGAGTCACGTATTCGCCAGCCAATGTCGCCGGAAGAATCATTACCGGCGGTTGGTCAGGGCGCCGTCGGTATCGAATGCCGCCTCGACGACGCCGAAACCCGCGCGCTGCTCGCGCCCCTGAACCACACAGAAACGGCCGTGCGCGTCTGCGCCGAGCGCGCCATGAACACCCGACTGGAAGGCGGCTGTCAGGTACCTATCGGCAGCTATGCCGAACTGCTTGACGGCGAGCTGTGGCTACGTGCGCTGGTCGGTGCGCCCGACGGCAGCCAGATGGTATGCGGTGAACGTCGCGGTAAACCCGAAGACGCCGAGCGGATGGGCATTGAGCTGGCCGACGAACTGCTCAATAACGGCGCGCGCGCCATCCTTGCCGCCGTCTACGACGGAGACACCGCCGAATGACCATTCTGGTGACCCGTCCTTCCCCGCAAAGTGAAGAGCTCGTGAGCCGTTTGCGCGCGCTGGGGCGAGTTGCCTGGAGCTTCCCGCTGATTGAGTTTACTCCCGGTCGCGAGCTGAACCAGCTCGGCCAGGCGCTCGGCGCGCTCGGCAACGGAGATCTCGCGTTCGTGCTCTCACAGCATGCGGTGAGTTTCGCCCATGCGCATCTGCAGCAGCAGCGTCTTAGCTGGCCCACCGCGCCACGCTATTTTGCGATTGGTCGCACCACCGCGCTGGCCCTGCATCAGGCTAGCGGCATTGACGTACGATACCCTTTAGATCGGGAAATCAGCGAAGTGTTGCTACAATTACCTGAATTACAAAATATTGCCGGGAAGAAAGCGCTGATTCTTCGCGGCAATGGCGGCCGGGAGCTGTTAGCCGAAACGCTGACCGCCCGCGGCGCCGACGTCACCTTATGTGAATGTTATCAGCGCAGCGCCATTCACTATGACGGCGCGGAAGAAGCCATGCGCTGGCAGTCGCGGGAAGTCTCGACCCTCGTGGTGACCAGCGGCGAAATGCTGCAACAACTTTGGTCGCTGATTCCCCTCTGGTACCGGGAGAGCTGGTTGCTCAAGTGCCGGTTACTGGTGGTGAGTGAGCGCATTGCAAAACTGGCCCGGGAAATGGGCTGGCAGGATATTCAGGTTGCCGATAGCGCAGACAACGATGCGCTGCTGCGCGCATTACAATAACTCTCAAAATTGGAAGCCATAATGACGGAACAAAAAGAAAACTCCGCCGTGGTTGAAGAGTCCGAAGACGTCGTGACCACCACGCCGCAGCCCGAGACTCGTAAGCCAGAAAATGCTGAGAAGAAAAATACCGGCGGGAAAACCAGTCTGGTGCTGAGCGCCGTTGCCATTGCCATCGCGCTGGCTGCCGGCGTCGGCCTGTACGGCTGGGGCAAACAGCAGGCCGTCAATCAATCCACCGCCAGCGATACGCTCGCCAATCAGCTTATCGCCCTGCAAAAAACGCAGGACGCGCAAAAAGAGGCGCTGGAAACCACCCTTAAACAGCAGGCCACGCAGCTGGAAGAGGCAAAAGCCCAGCAGAGCGCGATGGCCAAACAGCTGGATGAAGTGCAGCAAAAAGTGGCCGCCATCTCCGGCACCGATTCAAAAACCTGGCTACTGGCCCAGGCCGATTTCCTCGTGAAGCTGGCCGGGCGTAAGCTGTGGAGCGACCAGGACGTGACCACCGCCGCTGCGCTGCTGAAAAGCGCTGATGCCAGCCTGGCGGACATGAACGATCCCAGCCTGATTACCGCGCGCCGCGCCATCACTGAAGACATCGCCAGCCTTTCGGCCGTTTCACAGGTCGACTTCGATGGCATTATTCTGAAAGTGAACCAGCTGGCAAACCAGGTCGATAATCTGCGCCTTGCGGACAACAATACCGACGACTCCCCGATGGACAGCGATGACAGCGAGCTGTCGGCGTCGCTGAGCGAATGGCGCGTCAATCTGCAAAAAAGCTGGCAGAACTTTATGGACAGCTTTATTACCATTCGCCGCCGCGATGAAACCGCCGTCCCGCTGCTGGCGCCAAACCAGGATATCTATCTGCGCGAAAATATCCGCGCGCAGCTGCTGGCCGCCGCGCAGGCGGTACCGCGCCATCAGCAAGAAACCTACAAGCAGGCGCTGGATAACGTCTCCACCTGGGTACGCGCGTACTACGATACCGAAGACGCGGCGACGAAAACCTTCCTGAGCGAGATAGACCAGCTCAGCCAGCAGAGCATCGCGATGGACGTACCGGAAACGCTGCAAAGCCAGCCGATTCTGGAAAAACTGATGCAGACCCGCGTGCGTAATCTGATGGCGCAGCCCGCCGTCGAGCAGCCGTCGGCAGAGCCACCTGCCGCCGCCCAGGCCGCGCCCGTGCCGCCCACCCCTGCCGCACCGCAAGGAGAGTAATCGATGCTTAAAGTTCTTTTGCTCTTTGCGCTGCTGATCGCCGGCGTGGTGATAGGCCCGATGATCGCAGGCCACCAGGGCTACGTGCTGATTCAGACCGATAACTACAATATTGAGACCAGCGTTACCGGTCTGGTTATCATCATGATTCTGATGATGGTCGTGCTGTTCGCCATAGAGTGGATTTTACGCCGCATCTTCCGCACCAGCGCCCACACCCGCGGCTGGTTCGTTGGCCGTAAACGCCGTCGGGCGCGTAAACAAACGGAACAAGCCCTGCTGAAGCTGGCGGAAGGCGACTATCAGCAGGTTGAAAAGCTGATGTCGAAAAATGCCGATCACGCTGAGCAACCGGTGGTGAACTACCTGCTGGCGGCCGAAGCTGCGCAGCAGCGCGGTGATGAAGCCCGTGCGAACCAACATCTGCAGCGCGCCGCTGAAAACGCCGGTAATGACCTGATTCCCGTGGAAATTACCCGCGTACGCTTGCAGCTGGCGCGCCATGAAACCCACGCCGCACGCCACGGCATTGATAAGCTGCTGGAGGTCGCGCCGCGCCATCCGGAAGTACTGCGTCTGGCCGAGCAGGCCTATATTGAAACCGGCGCGTGGAGTTCGCTATTGGATATCATCCCATCGATGGCGAAAGCCAACGTCGGAGATGACGCCCACCGTGCGGCGCTGGAGCAGCAGGCGTGGATTGGCCTGATGGATCAAGCCCGCGCCGATGGCGGCAGCGAAGGGTTACGCGAGTGGTGGAAAAATCAGAGCCGTAAAACCCGTCATCAGGTTGCCCTGCAGGTGGCCATGGCGGATCATCTGATTGAGTGTGACGATCATGACACCGCCCAGCAGATCATCATCGATGGGCTGAAACGTCAATATGACGATCGTCTGGTGATGCTGATCCCGCGTCTGCGCACCAATAATCCGGAGCAGATGGAAAAACTGCTGCGCCAGCAGATCAAAACCGTGGGCGACCGCCCACTGCTGTGGAGTACGCTGGGGCAATCGCTGATGAAGCACGGCGAATGGCAAGAAGCGAGCCTGGCCTTCCGCGCCGCGCTCAAACAGCGCCCTGACGCCTTCGACTATGCATGGCTTGCCGATACGCTCGACCGCTTGAAGCAGCCGGAAGAAGCCGCCGCCATGCGCCGCGACGGTCTGATGCTGACGCTGCAAAACAATCCGCCGGCGTAACGCTTACCTATCTCAAAAGGGGCCATCTGGCCCCTTTTTTTTCGACCGATTTGCCTTTTGCCATAAAAAAACGCCTGCTCTTTTGGGAGCAGGCGTTAAACAGGTTTAATTCGACAACTAATGGGTGCTTCACTCAACGTTATGTCCATGGTGTCTGATGAGGCATACGCGACATCTGTCAGTGGACGATAAGCACCGTCAATGGCTCTGCGTCATTCCTGAGTTTATGAGGCACAAGGCGAACATAAGAGATGGAATGAGCATCTACGCGGCGCATTATGTCACAGGATCTTCGGCGATGACACCTTCCGTTACAGAAAAATGAACGTTTTTTTTCGCCGTCGCGGCATATAAATAGCGCACATAAATACGTCGCCTTCATTATTTTTATCTAATGAATACATATCTCGCCAATAATAAAAAGCATAGATAAAGAACGCGGGGAAATACGAAGCATGTCTTAGCATGATATTTGAATAGGGGAGCCATCGTTTTCCCGGCAACGACTCTCCAGGGGCGTCATCACGGCGCTATTGGCTTTCACACGGCCAGGGAAAACTCGTCTGAAAGATAATATGAAACCTATGCCGCTGGCACAAAATAAAGACACACAGCAAAGAATGGGTGATAAGACAAAAAAGTGAGACGCCTGACGTTATTGTATTTACCAGGAATGATGTCGACAGAACGTTTATTGCGGCAGGAAGTGCATGAGATAGCAGAAAACAAAAAACCCCGCCGAAGCGGGGTTCAAAATTGGTCGGCGAGAGAGGATTCGAACCTCCGACCCACTGGTCCCAAACCAGTTGCGCTACCAAGCTGCGCTACTCGCCGAAATACTGCTTTTTGAATTTTTAGTTCAATTCGTTAAAGTCGTGGTGCGAGGGGGGGGACTCGAACCCCCACATCCAAAGGACACTAACACCTGAAGCTAGCGCGTCTACCAATTCCGCCACCTTCGCAAATTCACAACTCTATCAAATAATGGGGTGGCTAATGGGATTCGAACCCACGACAACTGGAATCACAATCCAGGGCTCTACCAACTGAGCTATAGCCACCACTGCAAATCTTTTACGCGGTTATAAAAACCACCGCAGCTCCAGCACCGGGTAAATGGTGCGCCCGACAGGATTCGAACCTGAGACCTCTGCCTCCGGAGGGCAGCGCTCTATCCAGCTGAGCTACGGGCGCTTAGCGCCGTTTCGGGGTCGGATAATACGGACTTCCTACCCCGCTGTCTAGTGCCTTTTTAAAGAAAATTATCGTTTGCTCATGGTTTGTGCGTTTTGTTGCTTATTTCTGCAATTTTTGCACGTCAACGCCCTTGCCCATACCAAAAACCTTATAAACCACGGTAACGATGGCCAAAAACAGCGCGCCCACAAACAGCGACATACGGGTATCGTCATTGAAGCCCATGCCGATCAGCACACAAATCAGGAACGCCATGGTCAAATAGTTGGCCCACGGGAACATAATCGAGCGGAACGGGTGGCTGGCAATCGCCGCCTTGTGCGCACGACGGAAGCGCAGCTGGCTAATCAGAATCACAAACCACGGCACCATCCCCGGCAGCACGCTGGCGCTATACACGTACACGAAGACGCGCTGCGGATTCGGAATGACGTAGTTCAGACAGGAGCCAATCAGCAGAACCACAATGGATACGCTCACCCCGGCCGCCGGTACGCCGCTTTTGCTGACTTTCGCCATCGCCGCCGGCAGCTGACGGTTTTTCGCCAGCGCATAGAGCATACGCCCGCAGCTGTACATCCCGCTGTTACAGCCGGACAGCGCGGCCGTCAGCACCACAAAGTTGATGATACCGGCCGCAGCGGTGATACCAATTTTGGCAAAGGTCAGCACGAATGGGCTGCCGTTAGTGCCAATTTCATTCCATGGGAAGATGGTAACGATAACGAAAATCGCACCCACGTAAAAAATCAGGATACGCCACAGCACTTTGCCTACCGCACTGCGCAGCGTCACCTGCGGGTTCTTCGCTTCACCGGCGGTCATACCGATAAGCTCCACGCCCTGGTACGACGCCACCACGATGCACAGCGCCGTCAGGAAGCCCTTCCAGCCGCCCGCAAAGAAACCTCCGTGTTCGGTCAGGTTGCTGAAACCAATTGAGTGGCCGCCGTTGCCGAAGCCAAAGAAAATGACGCCGAGGCCAATCACGATCATGACGATGATGGTGGTCACCTTGATCATCGCGAACCAGAACTCGATTTCACCGTACAGGCGCACCGCGGCCAGGTTCGCCAGCGCCACCAGCCCCACGGCAATGAGCGCCGGGATCCACTGCGCCATTTCCGGGAACCAGAACTGGACGTACACCCCAATGGCGGTAATTTCCGAGATCCCCACCGCCATCCACATAAACCAGTATGACCAGGCGGTAAGATAACCAAAGAACGGGCTCATATAACGGTGCGCATAAACGGCGAACGAGCCGGTTACCGGCTCAATGAACAGCATTTCGCCCATCGACCGCATAATGAAGAAGACAAAAACCCCCGCCAGAATATAGGCCAGCAGCACCGACGGTCCGGCCCACTTCAGGGTGCTTGCCGAGCCCATAAACAGGCCCACGCCGATGGTGCCGCCAAGGGCAATCAATTCGATATGACGGGCTTCCAGACCGCGCTGGAGCTCCGGTTTCTTCTCTGCCATAAATCCTCTTGTGTTTGCATGTGTCCGGTCGATGCCGGTTTTATTTTTATAAAAAAAGATGTCTTTCGGATGCGGACGTATCAGTAAAAATACGGATACATCGTCAGGGCATGGGAATGGTTTAACAAATTCGATTAAATGGCAAATATAAATGAGGGATAAAGTATCGGGCTTGTGAATGTATTACGCAGAAAATACGCAATACATTCACGGTAACGCGCAGAAAATTCAGAGATTATTGGTGTAATGCCAGCGTAAGTAGCGCAGCAGCCGCAGCTGACGCTTGATGCGGCTTGGCTGAGACAGCAGGCGGTACAGCCACTCCAGCCCCAGGTTCTGCCACACCTTCGGCGCACGCTTCACGTGGCCGGTAAAAACGTCATAGGTGCCGCCAACGCCCATATAAAGCGCGTCCGGATGCACCTGACGGCAGTCGCGCATCAGAAGCTCCTGCTTAGGAGACCCCATTGCCACGGTCACGATCTTCGCCCCGCTGTCGCGAATACGCGCAAACAGCGCCTGGCGCTGGTCGGCGGTAAAGTAGCCGTCCTGCGTCCCGACCAAATTCACGTTCCACTGCTGTCGTAGTTTTTGCGCCGTTTCGGCCAGCACGTCCGGCTTGCCGCCGACTAAAAATACCGGCGTGCCTTCCGCTCCCGCGCGTGCCATCAGTGCTTCCCACAGGTCGGCGCCCGCCACGCGCGACACGTTGGCCAGCGCATATTTCTTGCGGATTGAACGCACCACGGAAATACCGTCGGCATACTTAAACTCGGCGGCGTTAATCAGCGCCCGTACTTCAGGGTTATCTTCCAGCGTCAGGATCTTCTCGGCATTAATCGCCACCAGCGTTCCTTGCTTCAGGGTACCGCCCGCATACAGATAGTCCAGCGCGTGCTGCATATTGCGCCAGCCGATCAGGTTTATCCCACGCACGGCGTAGGTCGGTGCGGTCTGTGATTCAGCCATCTTATGCTTCTCCAACGTGCGAAGGGCGTCTTAACCGCTGATGAATCAGCCCCGCGCGCTCAAACAACCAGTACAACAGTTTTGCCACCAGCAAACAGAAGCCAAAAATCACCATAAAGAAAACGACGCGAGAACCGAAGGCATCCAGGCCTTCACGCGCCAGCACAATCATGTTGAAGATCGCGCCGAAGCAAAAGCTGTGCAAAATAGCCGACTTATAGCGGTTGTTTTCCCGATTGCCGAGCATATAAAGCCAGTCGAACCACTTGATTATCAGCCCTACCGCCACGGCGCCCAGTGGGACAAACCACATGCCGCCCATCACCACCAGCGAACCAATCAGCGTGGGGGAAATCGCCAGCCCGGAGTGGTTGTTAAGAACCTCCCACGTAAAGTAGTTCGCCGTGTTCAGCACAATGCTCGGACGCGACGGCCACAGCCAGCTGGGAATGAACACATAGAAGTCGCGCACCATCGGTGCCAGCCCCTGAAAATCGATTTTATCGTAGTTTTGCAGCAGCAGTGCCAGGTTTTCCCACGGCGAGAAGGTATCGCGCGTCAGGTAGAGGAAGGTATAAAACGCTTCATCGCCGCTCACGTTCATACCGTAGCGCTTCAGCGCCAGCCAGAACATGCCGACAATACCCATTACCCCGGCCGCCGCCAGCATCCACAGTGAAATCCAGCCGCGAATGATGCCGATAAACAGGAAGATGGCAAAAGCGATAATAATATTTGCCCGCGTACCGCCGACAATGGCGTAGGTCAGCAGCCCGAAGGCGACGGTAGCAATCAGGAAGCCAATCCACCGCTTCCAGCTGGGCTTGAGGAAATAGACCACCAGCATCGCCGGAATAAAGAAGTAAAAGAAACGTTTAAGCGCGACGCCGGACACCTCGCTGGAAAAAATCTGGCTGTACGAATGCAGCTTAAACAGCAGGAAACCGTTATGCAGGAAGAAAGTGCCGACGGTGAACAGCGCGATCCCCATCAGCAGCACCCAGGTAATATGCGTCTCAACGCGGTTCATCGTGAACAGCGGGCGACGCGGCACCTGTGAATGGGCAGAGCGCAGCCGGGTTTTGTAGGTGACGTAATACACCGCGTAGAAACACACGGAGATCAGCAGCGTTTGCAACAGCACATCGGGTGGTGAAACGCCCACGCCGAAACGGAACACCAGCGTACAGGTCAGCGGGAAGCCGAAGAAAAAGGTCAGCAGGAACAACAACGAAAAAAAGACGTTGAAGTTAAAGCGCACGCGGCGGAACTCAAACCAGGTCAACGTGCCGATAAACAGCGTCGACAGCAGCCAGACGACAAACAGCCCGGTAAACTGCATTTCGCTCATACCGCTTCCCCCGCCGCCAGTTGCAGCGCCCGATGCCACGGCGCCAGATAATTCGGTTTGAAAAAGGCAATCGCATTTTTATCCACCAGCGACAGCTGACGCTGGGCTTCGCGCACCACCGGTACGGTCAGCGCGTCGTCGGTAAACAGCACCGGGATATTTTGCTCGGCCATATCCAGCCAGAACGGATTCTGCCGGTTCAGCACGCAGGGGATCCCCGCCTGAATCAGCAGACACAGCGTGCCGATGCCCTGCTGGCGCGCAAAAATAAAATAGCCCAGATCGCAGCGGCGTAACAGCGCAAGGTAGGCATCAAACTCCAGCTTTTCGCGCAGAATCTGTACATTTTCCTGACTAAACAATGCCTGAGCGGCGCTGTCTACTTCAGCAATATAGACGTCGTTATTCGCCGGGTAGCCCATCGGCACAATGACGTTAACCGTATCGCCAAACTGCTGATGCACGGCCTTCAGTGCGGCAATGTGTTCATTGCTGCGATCGCCAGAGTTGCCCACCAGAATGGTCAGCTTACCTTCTCGCGGAGTAGGATCGGCCAGCGCATTGAGCGTCGGGTCCATACGCGTCGGGAAATAGAGCCGTTCACCGGGCACCTGCGGATGCATATTGCCGAAATAGCTCAGATCGCCGCAGGTGGCAAACACGCGCCCTACGCGCCCTTGCGCCATGCGCCGCAGCGGATAAAACAGGCGGAACTTCAGGCCGCGGGAGACTTCATAAAGATCGGCCCCCCAGATATGCCAGCTCACCTGCGACAGCTTCAGGCCCCCGCTCAACAGCGCCAGCCAGATGCCGGTATTAAACTGCCCGTGGAAGAAAAACCGCTGCTGGCGATTGGCTTTCGCCTTCGTCACCACGGCTTTCGCCAGCGCCGATTTATCGGCGTAGCGTTCAATCATCAGCGAAGGAAATGCGGCCGCCAGGCCGTCGTCCTTGCTCACCACCATAAACTGACGGGCGTGCGCGGGCTCTGCGGCCAGCTCATCGGCAAAAAACCGCAGCACCGTCTGGTTGTGATGAGGGATATCCGATCCCAGGACATGTATCAGTTCGGTCATTGCCGTTTACGCCAAATTAAAAATACGCTGCAACACAGCGTGAAATAAACAATATAGGTCGCCATATAAGCCTGTGCCGCCCCCAGCGCGCCGTGTACCGGAATCAACCACTGGGAAAACGCCGTCAGCAGCGCAAATTGGCTCAGTTCGGCCAGAATGTAGAAACGCAGCGATGCCTTCGCGATGACTAAATAACCAAAAACGTAAGCGCCTACTTTCAATACATCGCCCACCAGCTGCCACGCGAACAGGTCACGCATGGCAACAAACTTCGACGAGAACAGCAGCCAGATGGCAAAATCACGCAGCAGCCAGACGGTCAGGCTCGCGGCAGCCACGGCGGGCAGGACAAATTTCAGCGATCGACCGATTTCCCGCGAGATTTCTGCTTTGGCCGTCAGGCGCGACAGCGTCGGCAGCAGATAAACGCTGAATGAGGCGGTAATAAACTGCAAATAGGCATCTGAGATACTGCTGACGCCCTGCCAGATACCGACTTCATCCCAGCTGTAGTGCGCTGCCATCAGGTTTCGCATCATCACGTAGGCCACCGGCATGGTGACCGACGTCATCAGCGCCATCAGGGTAAACTTACCCAACTGACTGGCCAGCGCGGTGTCCCACTGTGGCTTAAGATAGCCCCACGGGATGGCACGGCGTCGGGTCAGCATGATCGCCGCCGGAATGACAATCAGCGCCGGCACCAGCGCCAGCCCCAACAGCGCGCCCTGATAGCCGCCAAGCCGATAGCAGGCATAGTACGCCACCACGCCAATCAGGCTGCCGGCAATCAGCGACAGCGCATTACCGGCCGCATCGCGAAAGCCTTTCATCAGCGCCAGCAGCAGGTTCGCCCAGGCGATCCCCATCTGCACCAGCGCCACCAGACGCACCAGCCCCTGATAGTCCGCATGGCCGAAAAGGCCGCGGCTTATCGGCGCGGCCGCCAGCAGAAAAATCACGGCCAGCAGCGTGGAGAAAGCCAGCACCATCGCCGAGGAGGTACCCACGACCTGACGCAAACGCGTCGGCTCGTCGTGATGCTGGGCGACCAGTTTCGTCACCCCGTTGAAAATACCCGCTCCGGCGAGCACGCCAAGCACGGTCACCAGTTGGCGGAAGTTACCCGCCTGACCCACGCCCGAAGGGCCAAACGATACCGCCAGCAGCTTGACTACCAGCAGGCCAACGCCAATTTTGACCAGCGTGGACGCGGCGGTCCACATCGAAGCTTTTGCCAACGACATATCAGGCGAAATAGCTCAGTAGCGTATTGATAACCGTGCGCTGATCGACCGGCGACAGGTTGTAGAACAGCGGTAAGCGTAGTAACCGCTCACTTTCTTTCGTGGTGTAGCGATCTTCGCCGTGGAACTCACCGAATTTCTCGCCCGCCGGGCAGGAGTGCAGCGGAATGTAGTGGAACACTGCCAGAATCTCCGCCTCCTTCAGCCAGTTAATCAGCGCACCGCGATCTTCAACATCGCGCAGCTTGATGTAAAACATGTGCGCGTTATGGCCACACTCCTGCGGCACAACCGGCAGGTCAATACGCCCGGCGTGTGCCAGCGGCAGCAGCGCGTCGTAGTAGCTCTGCCAAAGGGAGAGACGCTGTTTGTTGATACGGTCTGCGGCTTCCAGCTGCGCCCACAGATAGGCGGCCTGCAAGTCAGACATCAGATAGCTGGAACCGATATCGCGCCAGGTGTATTTGTCCACCAGCCCACGGAAAAACTGGCTACGGTTAGTGCCCTTCTCACGAATGATTTCCGCCCGTTCAACCAGTGCGCGATCGTTAATCAGCGTCGCGCCGCCTTCACCGCCCGCGGTGTAGTTTTTGGTTTCGTGGAAGCTAAAGCAGCCAATATGGCCAATGGAACCCAGCGCGCGACCTTTGTAGGTCGACATCACGCCCTGCGCGGCATCTTCAACGACGAACAGATTGTACTTCTTCGCCAGCGCCATGATGGTGTCCATTTCACAGGCCACGCCCGCGTAGTGCACCGGCACAATGGCGCGCGTTTTGTCGGTGATCGCCGCTTCAATCAGCGTCTCATCGATGTTCATCGTCTCTTTATGCACATCCACGAACACAATCTTCGCCCCGCGCAGCACGAAGGCGTTGGCGGTAGAGACGAAGGTGTAGCTCGGCATAATCACTTCATCGCCCGGTTGGATATCCAGCAGGATTGCTGCCATCTCCAGCGACGCAGTGCAGGACGGCGTCAGCAGGACTTTGGCGCTACCGAAGCGCTGCTCCATCCACTGCTGGCAGCGGCGGGTAAAGCCGCCATCGCCGCACAGTTTGCCGCTGCCCATCGCGGATTGCATGTAATCGAGTTCAGTACCCACAACCGGTGGGGCGTTAAATGGAATCATGGTGTCACCTGTATAGCCAGTACGCGGTGCTAACCACGTTAGCGCCGCTGTGAATATAGCGTTGAAGTGCTGCGGTATTGCCGGCCTGCGTGGCCACCCGAAGCGTCGTCAGGCCGCGAGTATACGCCCAGCGTATTGCGGCCTGCATCAATTCTGCGCCCGCGCCGCGCCCGGCCAGCAGGCCGATTCTCGCGTCGCAGGCGTTTAATTCTCGTAGGGAAACGAAGGCGCGGATAGCACCCTGTTCATCGCGAAACACCAGGCACTGATTATCAAAGGTGCCTTTGACCGCATTTTCTATCCACTGCGCGTAGAAACGGCCGCTGGCGTCGGCGGCGTACCACGGCGCACGAAAGCGGCTTAACGCAAACGCCTGTGCCGCCAGCGCCCGTAATTCCGGGATATCCGACTCGCTGGCCACCTGCGCCTGCGGGCAGGTCACCGGCGTGACGGGCAGCGCCAAATCGACTTCACCTTCCACCAGTTGAAAGCCCAGCGCCTGCAGCGCATCCAGCTGCGCCACCTGGTGCGCGGCAATTTTGGCCTGCACGCGCGACCAGCCCGCCAGCCGTTCGGCGGTCAGCGACGGCGCGTCATCGGCAAAGCGAACAATGGCGCTGTTCACGCCGAAAAACTGATTTTCCCACACAAGGGGGTCAATATTGGCGCGGACGGGCACGGAGCAGCTCCAGCAGGTATTGGCCATAACCGGTTTTCGCCAGCCCGGCGGCGGCGCGTTTTACGCCTTCATCGTCGAGCCAGCCGTTGCGCCAGGCGATCTCTTCCAGACAGGCAATTTTAAAACCCTGCCGCTTTTCGACCGTCTGTACGAACATACTCGCTTCAATCAGGCTGTCGTGCGTGCCGGTATCCAGCCAGGCAAAACCACGGCCCAGCAGTTCCACGGTCAGCTTGCCGTCATCCAGATACATCTGGTTAATCGAGGTGATCTCGAGTTCACCGCGCTCAGAAGGCTTCACGCGTTTGGCGTACTCCACCACGTTGCTATCGTAGAAATAGAGCCCGGTCACCGCCCAGTTTGATTTCGGCTGCTTCGGTTTCTCTTCCAGCGACAGTGCCTGAAAGTTATCGTCAAACTCCACCACGCCAAAACGTTCCGGGTCCATGACCTGGTAGCCAAACACCGTCGCGCCTTCGCTGCGCGCTGCCACGTTACGCAGCTTCGGACTGAAGCCCTGGCCGAAAAAGATATTATCGCCAAGCACCAGGCAAGACGGCTCGCCGTTCAGGAAGGTTTCGCCAATGATAAACGCCTGCGCCAGACCGTCGGGGCTTGGTTGTTCAGCATACTGTAACGAAATGCCAAACTCGCTCCCGTCGCCCAGCAGGCGCTGGAAGTAGCTCTTATCTTCCGGCGTGGTGATGATCAGAATCTCACGAATACCCGCCAGCATCAGCACCGACAGCGGATAGTAAATCATGGGCTTATCGTAAATCGGCAGCAGCTGTTTCGACACGCCGCGGGTGATCGGATGCAGGCGCGTGCCTGAGCCGCCGGCAAGAATAATGCCTTTCATTGCTTGTCCTCCTTGGGGAGATTAGCCCTTCAGACCTAAACGCTCGCCCTGGTAGCTGCCATCCAGTACCTGCTGCCACCAGCTTTCATTAGCGAGATACCACTGCACCGTTTTACGCATGCCGCTTTCAAACGTCTCTTCCGGCATCCAGCCCAGTTCGCGGGCGATTTTCGCCGCATCGATGGCGTAGCGTAAATCGTGGCCGGGACGATCGGCGACAAAGGTAATCAGGTCATGGTAATGCGCAATATCCTGCGGCTTGTTCGGCACCAGCTCTTCCAGCAGCGTGCAGATGGTCTCGACCACCTCAATATTTTTACGCTCGTTGTGACCGCCGATATTGTAGGTTTCACCGATGCCGCCTTCGGTGGCGACAAGGTAAAGCGCGCGCGCGTGATCGTCGACGTACAGCCAGTCGCGAATCTGCTGTCCGTTGCCGTACACCGGCAGCGGCTTGCCGGCCAGCGCATTAAGAATCGTCAGCGGGATCAGTTTTTCCGGGAAGTGATACGGGCCGTAGTTATTTGAGCAGTTGGTAATCAGCGTCGGCAGGCCGTAGGTACGCAGCCAGGCGCGCACCAGATGGTCACTGCTGGCTTTTGATGCGGAGTAAGGGCTGCTAGGCGCATACGGCGTGGTTTCGGTAAAGAAATCATCCGTTGAATGCAGATCGCCATACACTTCATCGGTGGAAATATGGTGGAAACGGAACGCCGACTTGCCCGCGTCATCCAACGTCGACCACCAGCCACGTGCGGCTTCCAGCAGCGTGTAGGTGCCGACAATATTGGTTTCAATAAACGCCGCCGGGCCATCGATAGACCGATCGACGTGGCTCTCCGCCGCCAGGTGCATCACGACGTCCGGGCGGTAGTGCGCAAAAATACGGTCCAGCGCCGGACGATCGCAGATATCAACCTGTTCAAAGGCAAAGCGCGCATCCTGCGCCACCGGTGCCAGCGAGGCCAGATTGCCAGCATAGGTGAGCTTATCCACCACCACCACGCTGTCCGACGTCTGGCTAATGATATGGCGAACGACTGCGGAGCCAATAAAGCCCGCGCCGCCGGTAACCAGAATCCGTTTCAACGCCAGACTCCTTTCGTATCAACGATGTACTGCTGGGTAATCGCTTCGCTACCGATCGCTTTAAACTGGGTATGGTCAACCAGCATGACGATCACGTCGGCGCTGGCCAGCGCGCGCTCTAGCGATACCAGCGAGCACAGTCCCTCGAGCTTTTTCGGCAGCTGATGAATATTCGGCTCCACCACCAGCGTTTCGCCGCTGTGCCACTGGGCGATCAGCTCGGCGATCTCCATGGCCGGGCTCTCGCGCAGGTCGTCAATATTGGGTTTAAAGGCCAGCCCGAAGCAGGCAATTTTCAATTCGCTGGCGCGTTTGTCGCTGGCGGCCAGGCAGTCGGCGACGTTGGCTTTGACCTTGTCGATAACCCAAAACGGCTTGTGATCGTTCACTTCGCGCGCGGTGCGGATCAGGCGCGCCTGGTCCGGGTTCTGCGCCACGATAAACCAGGGGTCGACGGCGATACAGTGGCCGCCCACGCCCGGGCCCGGCTGGAGGATATTGACGCGCGGGTGGCGGTTAGCAAGGCGAATCAATTCCCAGACGTTAATCCCCTGATCGGCGCAAATCAGCGACAGTTCGTTAGCAAAGGCGATGTTAACGTCGCGGAAGCTGTTTTCCGTCAGTTTGCACATCTCGGCGGTGCGGGCGTTGGTCACCACGCATTCACCTTCAAGGAAAATGTTATACAACTCGCTGGCGCGCGCGGAACACACCGGCGTCATCCCGCCGATCACGCGGTCATTTTTAATCAGTTCGACCATCACCTGACCCGGCAGCACGCGCTCCGGACAATAGGCGATGTTGATATCCGCCTGCTCGCCCACCTGCTGTGGGAAAGTCAGGTCAGGGCGCATGTCAGCCAGCCAACCGGCCATCTGCTCGGTTGCGCCTACCGGAGAGGTCGACTCGAGAATAACCAGCGCCCCTTTTTTCAGCACCGGCGCAATGGAGCGCGCGGCGGCCTCCACGTAAACCATATCCGGCTCGTGGTCGCCTTTAAACGGCGTCGGCACGGCAATCAGGTAAGCATCGGCGGCTTCTGGTACGGTGGTCGCACGCAAATATCCGTCGGCCACCGCCGTTTTAACGACCCTGTCTAGATCGGGTTCGACAATATGAATTTCACCGCGGTTGATGGTGTCCACCGCGTGCTGATTAATGTCTACGCCCACCACCTGTTTTTGCCGCGAGGCAAAGGCTGCCGCAGTAGGGAGGCCGATATAGCCCAGACCGATCACCGAGAGGATTGAAAAACTCATAGCGTTACCTGATTATTTTTTAATGCAGCTAAAATACGTTCGCATGCCCGGCCATCCCCGTAGGGGTTATGGGCCCGGCTCATCCTTTGATATTCTTCATCATCGCGCAGCAGGCGCGTGACTTCGTCCACAATGCGTTGGCTATCCGTGCCCACCAGGCGCACCGTACCGGCATCAATCGCCTCCGGCCGTTCGGTGGTTTCGCGCATTACCAGTACCGGCTTGCCCAACGACGGGGCTTCCTCCTGAATACCGCCAGAGTCGGTCAGAATGAGCCAGGCGTGATTCATCAGCCAGACGAACGGCAGATAGTCCTGCGGTTCGATCAGTATCACATTATCAATATGGCCCAGAATGCGGTTCACCGGTTCACTGACGTTCGGGTTCAGGTGTACCGGATAAACAATCTGCACGTCCGGGTTCGACGCCGCGACTTCAGCCAGCGCGTGACAGATTTGTTCAAAGCCCTGGCCAAAGCTTTCGCGGCGATGGCCGGTAACCAGAATCATCTTTTTGCCATTGTTCAGGAACGGGTAGCGCTGTTCGAGATCGGCGCGCAGCGCCTCGTCGCCCATCACCCGATCGCGCACCCAGAACAGGGCATCAATCACCGTATTGCCGGTGACGAAAATACGCGTGTCCGACAGATTCTCTCGCAGCAGGTTCTGGCGCGAGTTTTCAGTTGGCGCAAAGTGATACATCGCCAGATGCCCGGTAAGCGTACGGTTGGCTTCTTCCGGCCACGGCGAGTAAAGATCGCCGGTGCGCAGGCCCGCTTCCACATGACCAACGGGAATACGCTGATAAAAGGCCGCCAGGCTAGCGGCGGCCGTGGTCGTCGTGTCACCGTGCACTAACACGACGTCCGGCTTAAAGGATTCCAGAACCGGCTTTAACCCCTGCAGAATACGACAGGTTATTTCGGTCAAACCCTGTCCTGGACTCATGATGTTGAGGTCATAGTCCGGAACGATGGAGAAGAGGTGTAGCACCTGATCAAGCATTTCCCTATGCTGTGCGGTGACGCATACTTTTGCCTCAAAATGAGGATCCTTTGCTAGCGCATGGACCAGAGGCGCCATTTTGATCGCCTCCGGACGTGTGCCAAATACAGTCAGAACTTTCACATCGATTCTCTTCTATAGATGAACCAGGCCCATCGCCCTTCATCATTGATGGGTATTTACTACGTGCGACGACGCGCCAATGCCACCCCGGCACCCACCAATGCGCCGACGATGCCCCACATGACCATCAGGAATACGCGCCGCGGACTGGTACGTTTCACCGGCTCCTCAGGCGTACGCAAATACCGGTAAGTCTGGAAACTTTTCGACAGCGTCGGCCCTACGTTGAGGGTCGTCAGCATTGCCCGGCCCTGATCGTAATCGAGGTCAAACGTCGGCCCCACGGCCTGCAGGTTTTCCAGACGCGCCTGCAGCATTGGACGACCCAGTAAAGAGAGCTCGGAATCCGGTAACTCATCGGCCGGAACGTCCGTCACGCTGCGGTTAATATTGTGCTGCTGCGCAATTTTCAGCGCCGCTTCAATGCTATGCAGACGGCGGTTGAAAATCGCCTGGGCGACCTCTTCCTGACGCTTCACCTGCGCTTTCACTTGAATCGTTCTCGCAGCCCAGGCGCCGTTGAGTTCATCATTCAGATGCCCTGCTGCACGTTCGCTGGCAAACGCGATGTACTGGCGCAGCAGGTTATTGGCATCTGCGGCGGTTTCCGCCGTCAGCTTAATGCTGTCGCTCACGCTCTTTTGTGCATCGCCGGGAGTAAACTGAATATCGTTAATCAGGTCATCCAGCTGCGCCGCATCGGCGCGGGAATTCCCCACCATCCGCTGTTTGTAATAGTCGGTCTGCGACCAGAAGTCACGGCGGGTGTCCCAGGAGGCCAGCTGCATGATGAACTCTTTGTAGACTTCATCCATCACCGAAGGCGGCGTCGCGGTCGTCGGGTTGACCTTCGCGTCCAGATTGCGCAGGAACTGCTGCTGAGAATAGTAGCCACCCAGCATATTGACCGTTGGCCGATCGGTGATCGCCGTGGTGCTCCATTCCTGCCGGGCAAAAAAGGTATAAATCAGCACCACGGCGGCAAACAGCACCGCAAGGCCGACAATCCAATGTTTCCCCGACCACAACGCGCGAAACAGGCCACGAATATCCAGTTCATTCTCCGCACTTGCTGACTGTGCTTCCGGTAATGGTTGCGTCATTACTACCCCAGTTTTACTTGGTTAATTTTGGATTTTTTTCACTGTTCCGGCGCATTCTGCGCTTCACGCGTTTAATAAAGCGCGCCACTTTCCAGGCTCGCTTGATGCAGTAGCCATAAAGACCGAAAGCCATCAGGAACAGTATCAGCATGGCCCATTCTGGCACAACGCGCGTGTATTCGGCGGCCACGCCGATACCCGCAAGCAGCGCAGCGGCAAGCGTGATCAGGACCAGAGCCTGACGAGAGGTAAAGCCTGCACGCATGATCAGATGGTGGATGTGCTGACGGTCAGCCGAGAACGGGCTCATGCCTTTACGCAGTCGGCGGTACATGATGGCGACCATATCCATTAGCGGGATCGCCACAATCCACAGCGCAGTCACCGGGCTAATCGGGTGATGCGTACCCTGGGTAGTTTCCAGCAGGATCCAGATGACCGTGAAGCCGATCAGCGTACTGCCGGCATCGCCCATAAACACTTTATAGCGACGCCCCAGTACGCCCAGGTTCAGCATGATATAAGGCAGAATGGCGGCAATCATCGCGAAACACCACATCGCCAGGCTCGTCTGCCCATCAAACCACAGAATAAGACCAATTGCGCCAAAGCTGACGCTCGACAGGCCGCCAAGCAGCCCGTCGATACCGTCAACCATGTTGAATGCATTGATGATGGCCCACACCGCAAACAGCGTCAGGAAGAAGCCAAACGGGCCGAGCACCAGCTCCCATGAGCCAAAGATGTAGCCCAGGCTGCGCAAATAGAGGCCGCCAGCGGTCATCATGATGATGCCAATCAGCGCCTGGATGGTGGCGCGAATTTTGACACTGATATCGTAGCGGTCGTCTAGCGCCCCCACCAGTACCAGCACGCCAGCACAGGCGAGATACAGTGAGGCGTGAGGTATATAGTAATTGGCAATCGCAAAAGTTAAGCAGATCCCGGCATACACAGAGATGCCGCCCACAAGCGGGATAATCCCCTGGTGACGTTTACGAAAATTAGGTCTATCCACCAAACCGATCTTTTTTGCCACCCGACGGGCGAAAAAAAGAAACACGGTGGTGAACAAAAAGATACTGAGCAAGTCAGTACCGACGGTCAGTAAACTCACAATTTATACTCGCTGCGAATATTAGTAGCGAAAGTATACCCACGATAGCAACTCATCAGAAGAGCAAGGCTGACGAATATTGGGGAAACTCGCCTGATTTATAACCGATTTTGCGAACTAGCTATTATTGTAGCCGTAAACCGCAATTGTCCGTGAAAAAAAAGCGTAGCCCTATCGGCGAAACTCCTAAAAACAAAAACGCCACACAATTGTGTGGCGTTTGTCGGCAAAAAACCGAATCTTACGAGCGTTTCATCATATCGAAGAAATCGTCGTTGGTTTTGGTCATTGCCAGTTTGTTGATGAGGAACTCCATCGCATCGATCTCGCCCATTGGATGGATGATTTTGCGCAGGATCCACATTTTCTGCAGCTCTTCAGGCGTGGTGAGCAGCTCTTCTTTACGGGTACCAGAACGGTTGTAGTCGATAGCCGGGAAGACGCGTTTTTCCGCAATCTTACGAGAGAGGTGCAGTTCCATGTTGCCGGTACCTTTAAACTCTTCATAGATAACTTCATCCATTTTAGAGCCGGTATCGATCAGCGCCGTCGCGATGATGGTCAGGCTGCCGCCCTCTTCCACGTTACGTGCCGCACCGAAGAAACGTTTCGGACGGTGCAGGGCGTTGGCGTCCACACCACCGGTCAGGACTTTACCTGAAGCCGGAACGACGGTGTTGTACGCACGTGCCAGACGGGTGATGGAGTCGAGCAGAATGATAACGTCTTTCTTGTGTTCAACCAGACGTTTCGCTTTCTCGATAACCATTTCCGCAACCTGAACGTGGCGAGATGCGGGTTCGTCGAAGGTAGAAGCGACAACTTCACCTTTCACCAGACGCTGCATCTCGGTCACTTCTTCCGGACGTTCGTCAATCAGCAGCACCATCAGCACGCAGTCTGGGTGGTTGTAAGCGATGCTCTGCGCGATGTTCTGCAGCAGCATGGTTTTACCGGCTTTCGGCGGTGCCACGATCAGACCACGCTGGCCGCGACCGATCGGCGAGGCCAGATCCAGTACGCGAGCGGTTAAGTCTTCGGTAGAACCGTTGCCGCGCTCCATACGCAGACGAGAGTTTGCGTGCAGCGGGGTTAAGTTCTCGAACAGGATCTTGTTGCGCGAGTTTTCCGGCTTGTCGTAGTTAACTTCATTAACTTTCAACAGCGCAAAGTAACGCTCACCCTCTTTCGGAGGACGAATCTTACCAGAGATGGTGTCACCAGTGCGGAGGTTGAAACGACGGATTTGGCTGGGGGAAACGTAGATATCATCAGGGCCGGCGAGGTAGGAGCTGTCTGCGGAGCGGAGGAAACCAAATCCATCCTGCAGTATCTCCAGCACACCGTCGCCAAAGATATCTTCGCCACTCTTCGCGTGCTGCTTCAGGATGGCAAAAATAATGTCCTGCTTGCGCATACGAGCCTGGTTTTCCAGCCCCATATTTTCGCCGAGAGTGATCAGCTCAGAAACCGGCGTATTCTTTAATTCGGTAAGATTCATAATGGTGTGGGTTCTTAAACTCGGGGTAAATCTCGAACTTAATTTGTGAATGGTATGGCAGGGTCATCCGTGCCTGTTTACGGCCATCAACTCATGTCTGTTCGCTGCCTGGTCACAGGAAAGTACGCAGAACTGAAACGACAAGACGGAAAGAGTGACAAGCCTGGAATTTTTCAACCTCTGAACGTGGCTAAACGCGACGGGAGGTTTGGGTCAAACAAGATTCAAACAAGGTATGTTTAAAACGAAGTCAAACTTAACTTAGCACGACTAAAGCCGGGCGTCCAGAGTTCTGCTTAAATTAAGAACACGGGACGCCCGAGGAGAATAACTTACGCCAGGTTGGCGTCGAGGAACTCTTTCAGCTGGCCTTTAGACAGCGCGCCAACTTTGGTTGCAGCCACTTCGCCATTCTTGAACAGCAGCAGCGTAGGGATACCGCGGATGCCATACTTCGGTGCAGTGCCCGGGTTCTGATCGATGTTCAGTTTCGCAACGGTCAGTTTACCCTGATACTCCGTAGCGATTTCATCCAGAATCGGGGCGATCATTTTGCACGGACCGCACCACTCTGCCCAGAAATCGACGAGTGTCAGCCCGTCAGCCTTGAGTACGTCCGTGTCAAAACTGTCGTCAGTCAGGTGAATAATTTTATCGCTCATATTTAACTCCACAGGAATAAGCCTGGTGTGTTGGTGTAGCATTAACCAACGAGGTGTTGATGTTGACTTCGCCAACAAAGGTTGACGTTATTTCACCGGATACGCTTTCTTAATGCAATAGTAAGCTGATATTCTACCACACTATGAGCAAAACACATTTAACTGAACAGAAGTTTTCCGACTTCGCCCTGCACCCTAAAGTGGTTGAAGCCCTTGAAACCAAAGGGTTTTATAATTGCACGCCCATTCAGGCGCTGGCTTTGCCGCTGACGCTTGCTGGACGTGATGTGGCTGGACAGGCGCAAACCGGTACCGGAAAAACGATGGCGTTCCTGACGTCAACGTTTCATTATCTTCTTTCTCACCCGGCAGTTGCTGACCGCCAGGTGAATCAACCGCGCGCCTTAATTATGGCGCCAACCCGTGAGCTGGCGGTACAGATTCACGCTGATGCCGAGCCGCTGGCTCAGGCAACCGGCCTGAAACTGGGCCTGGCCTACGGCGGTGACGGCTATGACAAACAGCTGAAAGTGCTGGAAAGCGGCGTCGATATTCTTATCGGCACCACCGGTCGTCTGATTGATTATGCAAAACAGAACCACATCAACCTGGGCGCGATTCAGGTGGTGGTGCTGGACGAAGCCGATCGCATGTACGATCTCGGCTTTATTAAAGACATTCGTTGGCTATTCCGCCGCATGCCGCCGGCTACCCAACGCCTGAATATGCTGTTCTCTGCCACCCTGTCCTATCGCGTACGTGAACTGGCGTTCGAGCAAATGAACAACGCCGAATACGTGGAAGTCGAACCAGAGCAGAAAACGGGTCACCGTATTAAAGAAGAGCTGTTCTACCCTTCCAACGAAGAGAAAATGCGTTTACTGCAAACGCTGCTGGAAGAAGAGTGGCCTGACCGCGCGATCATCTTCGCCAACACCAAGCACCGCTGTGAAGACATCTGGGGCCACCTGGCAGCCGATGGTCACCGCGTTGGTCTGCTGACCGGTGACGTTGCACAGAAAAAACGCCTGCGTATTCTCGAAGAATTCACCCGTGGCGATCTCGATATTCTGGTCGCAACCGACGTCGCAGCGCGTGGTCTGCACATCCCAGCCGTAACGCACGTCTTTAACTACGACCTGCCGGATGATTGCGAAGATTACGTTCACCGTATCGGCCGTACCGGTCGCGCGGGCGCTAGCGGTCACTCGATCAGCCTCGCATGTGAAGAGTATGCGCTGAACCTGCCGGCCATTGAAGCCTACACCGGTCATTCTATTCCGGTCAGTAAGTACAATCCGGATGCGCTGTTAACCGAACTGCCGAAGCCGCTGCGTCTGACGCGCGTTCGTCAGGGTAACGGCCCGCGTCGTTCAGGCGCGCCACGTAATCGTCGTCGTTCAGGTTAAAGAAACGCTATGCTCACTTCCACCTCGCTATATGCAGCTATCGATCTCGGTTCCAATAGTTTTCATATGCTGATTGTGCGCGAGGTGGCGGGAAGCATCCAGACGCTCACCCGCATCAAGCGTAAAGTGCGTCTGGCCGCCGGGCTGAGCCAGGATAACATCCTGTCGACGGAAGCCATGGAGCGGGGCTGGCAGTGCCTGCGCCTGTTCGCCGAACGGCTACAGGATATTCCCCCGACGCAAATCCGCATCGTCGCAACCGCAACGCTGCGTCTGGCCGTTAATGCCGATGTCTTCATTGCCAAAGCGCAGGACATTCTCGGTTGCCCGGTGCAGGTTATCCGCGGCGAAGAAGAAGCGCGCCTGATTTATCAGGGCGTGGCGCACACCACCGGCGGCGACGATCGTCGTTTAGTGGTCGATATCGGCGGTGCCAGCACCGAACTGGTCACCGGCACCGGCGCGCAAACCACCTCGCTGTTCAGCCTGTCGATGGGCTGCGTGACCTGGCTTGAGCGCTACTTCACCGACCGCAACCTCGCGCAGGAACATTTCGATGAAGCCGAACGCGCCGCCCGCGACGTGCTGAAACCGGTCGCCGATGAGCTGCGTCATCACGGCTGGAAGGTCTGCGTTGGTGCCTCCGGTACGGTTCAGGCATTACAAGAAATTATGATGGCGCAGGGAATGGATGAACGCATCACCCTCGCTAAGCTGCAGCAGCTGAAACAGCGCGCGATTCAATGCGGCCGTCTGGAAGAGCTGGAAATTGAAGGGCTGACGCTGGAGCGGGCGCTGGTTTTCCCAAGCGGGCTAGCCATCCTTATTGCCATTTTCACCGAACTGAATATCCAGTGCATGACGCTAGCCGGCGGCGCACTGCGCGAAGGGCTGGTCTACGGCATGCTGCATCTGGCGGTCGATGAAGATATCCGCAGCCGCACGCTGCGCAATATTCAGCGCCGTTTTATGGTTGATATTGAACAGGCCAGCCGTGTGGAACATCTGGCAGCGAATTTTGCCGATCAGGTCGCTAAAAGCTGGGAACTGGAGCCGCTGAGCCGCGAACTTCTGCTCAGCGCCTGTGCGTTGCACGAGATTGGCCTCAGCGTCGATTTCAAACAAGCGCCGCAGCACGCCGCCTATCTGGTGCGTAACCTCGATCTGCCGGGCTTCACGCCTGCACAGAAAAAGCTGCTTGCGACGCTGCTGCTTAACCAGACCAGCGCCGTCAACCTGCCGTCGCTGCACCAGCAGAACGCCGTACCGCCGCGCGTAGCCGAGCACCTCTGTCGTCTGCTGCGCCTGGCGATTCTGTTTGCCAGCCGTCGCCGCGACGACCTTCTGCCAGACATTACGCTTACCGCCGACGGCGACAATCTGACGGTCACCCTGCCGGATGGCTGGCTGGACGCGCACCCGCTCGGGCGTGAGATGGTGGAACAAGAGCGCCAGTGGCAAAGCTATATCCACTGGCCGCTGGAAGTACGCTAAAGTTCATCGCATTGCCGGATGGCACTGACGCTTATCCGGCCTACGATTTCGCTTTCTTTGCCGCCATCATGGCTTTCAGGTTTGCCAGATGGCTCTGCCCTTTCTGCATCCGCTCTTCGGCGGTAATGACCTTCCGCTCCTGCTCCCAAATGACATCATCCTGCGGCAGTTCCAGCAGGAAACGGCTCGGCTCCGGACGCACCAGCTCACCATACTGACGGCGCTCTTTGCACAGGGTAAAAATCAGCTCTTTCTGCGCGCGGGTAATGCCCACATAGGCCAGGCGACGCTCTTCGTCGACGTTATCTTCATCGATGCTGCTCTGGTGCGGCAACAGCCCCTCCTCCATGCCAACCAGGAAGACATAAGGAAACTCCAGCCCTTTTGAGGCGTGCAGGGTCATTAGCTGTACCTGGTCCAGCTCTTCCTCACTTTCACCGCGCTCCATCATATCGCGCAGGGTAAAGCGGGTAACCACCTGCGTGAGGGTCATCGGCTCTTCCAGCTCGCTGCCTTCGAGCATCTCCGTCATCCAGCTGAACAGCGTGTTGACGTTTTTCATACGCATTTCGGCGGCTTTCGGGCTAGGCGAGGTTTCAAACAACCAGGATTCGTAATCAATGCCGTGAATAAGATCGCGTACGGCGGCAATCGGCTCACGCTCTGCCAGGCGCTGAATTTCCCCCAGCCACTGGGTAAAGCGGGTCAGCGATTCATAGCCACGCCCGCTGAGCGTCTGACTCAGCCCCATATCGAAGCTGGCGGTAAACAGGCTTTTGTTACGGGTCATCGCCCATTCGCCGAGCTTTTGCAGCGTCGCGGGGCCGATCTCGCGTTTCGGCGTGTTGACGATACGCAGGAACGCGCTGTCGTCATCCGGGTTGCTCAGCACGCGCAGATAAGCCAGCAGATCTTTAATTTCCGGGCGCGAGAAAAACGACGTGCCGCCGGAAATTTTGTACGGGATGCGGTTCTGCATCAGGAATTTTTCAAACACCCGCGACTGGTGGTTGCCACGGTAAAGGATGGCGTAATCCTTATACTGCGTTTTGTTCACAAAGTGGTGGGCGATCAGCTCACCGGTGACGCGCTCCGCCTCGTGCTCTTCATGATTAGCGCTCAGTACCTTCAGCTCCGGTCCGTAGCCCAGTTCGGAGAACAGACGCTTTTCAAACACGTGTGGGTTGTTCGCGATCAGAATGTTGGCCGCCTTCAGAATACGCCCGGACGAACGGTAGTTCTGCTCCAGCTTGATGACCCGCAGCGCCGGGAAATCCTGGCTCAACAGCACCAGGTTCTGCGGACGCGCGCCGCGCCACGAGTAGATAGACTGATCGTCATCACCCACCACGGTAAAACGGGCGCGCTGCCCCACCAGCAGTTTCACCAGCTCATACTGGCTGGTGTTAGTGTCCTGGTACTCATCCACCAGCAGGTAGCGAATTTTGTTTTGCCAGCGCTCGCGCACTTCTTCATTGCGCTGCAATAGCAGCGTCGGCAGCAGGATCAGATCGTCAAAGTCCAGCACGTTGCACGCCTTCATATGCGCATCGTACAGGCTATAGCAGTGGGCAAAGATACGATCGCGCTCGCCTTTCGCACTGGCCGCCGCCTGCGCTGGCGTCATCAGATCGTTTTTCCAGTTGGAGATCGTCGAGATCAGCTGCTGAAACACCACCTTGTCATCTTCGATCAGCCCTTCGGTCAGCTCTTTGAGCAGCGCGGTCTGGTCAGTATCGTCAAACAGCGAGAAGTTCGACTTCATTCCCAACGCGGCATATTCACGCTTGATGATATCCAGCCCCAGGGTGTGGAACGTGGAAATCATCAGCCCACGCGCTTCTTTGCGCCCCAGCGTTTGCGCTACGCGCTCTTTCATCTCGCGCGCGGCCTTATTGGTAAAGGTCACCGCGGCAATGTGCCGCGCCTGATAGCCACAGGCGTGGATCAGATGGGCGATTTTATTGGTGATAACGCGAGTTTTACCGGAACCCGCCCCCGCCAGCACCAGGCAAGGTCCGGTGACGAATTCGACGGCTTGTTGTTGTCCGGGGTTCAAACGCATAAAGGGATTGCTCAATCTGTAAACACGGGGGTGTGGATTGTAGCAGAAAGTCAGGCGGAGATTTACCCGCCAGATGGTAAAGTATTGGATAGCCCCCCACGACGAGATAGAGCCCATGACAAAGAGCGCGGCAGCCCTGCATATCCTGGTAAAAGAAGAAAAACTGGCTCTGGAGATCCTGAGCAAACTGGATCGTGGTATCAGCTTCGATCATCTGGCGAAACGCTACTCTCGCTGCCCTTCCGGGCGCAACGGCGGCGATCTGGGTGAATTTAAACAGGGGATGATGGTGGGACCATTTGATGCCGCCGTTTTCAGCTGTCCGCTGCTGAAACCCTACGGACCGGTCAAGACCAAATTTGGCTACCACATCATCAAAGTGCTGTATCGCCGATAAGCCATGCTAAAATCGCCAGCCTCATTGATCCCCTTTTGAAGGCACAATCATGGCGAAAACAGCAGCAGCACTGCATATCCTCGTTAAAGAAGAGAAACTGGCCCTGGATCTGCTGGAGCAGATTAAAAACGGCGCAGACTTCGGCAAGCTGGCGAAAAAGCATTCCATCTGCCCATCAGGCAAACGCGGCGGTGATTTAGGTGAATTCCGTCAGGGCCAGATGGTTCCGGCGTTCGATAAAGTCGTCTTCTCCTGCCCGGTGCTGGAGCCGACCGGCCCGCTGCATACCCAGTTCGGTTATCACATCATTAAGGTGCTGTACCGTAACTAATAAAAAATCCCGGAGCGTTCAGGCGCCGGGATTTTTTTGCCGGATGGCGGCTACGCCTTACCCGGCCTACATCTGCTGTGCGTAGGTCGGGTAAGCGCAAGCGCCACCCGACATCCTATTTAGCCAGCAACGGCAATGCGTTTCATATCGGTCATGTAACCGCGCAGTTTCTTACCAACCTGCTCGATAGCGTGGCTGCGAATCGCTTCGTTCACGTCGCGCAGTTGCGCGTTGTCTACCGCACCTTCGGCAATCGCTTTGCCCAGATCGCCGGTCTGCAGGGTGGTCATGAACTCTTTCAGCAGCGGTACGCAAGCGTAAGAGAACAGGTAGTTGCCGTATTCTGCGGTATCGGAGATAACCACGTTCATTTCGTACAGACGCTTACGGGCGATGGTATTCGCGATCAGCGGCAATTCATGCAGTGATTCGTAGTAAGCAGATTCTTCGATGATGCCGGAATCAACCATGGTTTCGAACGCCAACTCAACGCCCGCTTTCACCATCGCAATCATCAGAACGCCTTTATCGAAGTACTCCTGCTCACCGATTTTACCTTCAAACTGCGGGGCGGTTTCGAACGCGGTTTTACCGGTCTCTTCACGCCAGGTCAGCAGTTTCTTATCGTCGTTAGCCCAGTCAGCCATCATGCCGGAAGAGAATTCGCCGGAAATGATGTCGTCCATGTGTTTCTGGAACAGCGGCGCCATAATCTCTTTCAGCTGTTCGGACAGCGCATAAGCACGCAGTTTCGCCGGGTTAGACAGACGGTCCATCATCAGGGTGATGCCGCCCTGCTTCAGCGCTTCGGTGATGGTTTCCCAGCCGAACTGAATCAGTTTTTCAGCATATGCCGGGTCAGTACCTTCTTCCACCAGCTTATCGAAGCACAGCAGAGAACCTGCCTGCAGCATACCGCACAGGATAGTCTGCTCGCCCATCAGGTCAGATTTCACTTCTGCCACGAAGGAGGATTCCAGTACACCCGCACGGTGACCGCCGGTAGCTGCGGCCCACGCTTTGGCGATAGCCATGCCTTCGCCTTTCGGATCGTTTTCCGGGTGAACGGCGATCAGGGTTGGAACGCCGAAACCACGTTTGTATTCTTCACGCACTTCAGTACCCGGACACTTCGGCGCCACCATCACAACGGTGATGTCTTTACGGATCTGCTCGCCGACTTCCACGATGTTGAAGCCGTGGGAGTAACCCAGCGCCGCGCCGTCTTTCATCAGCGGCTGTACGGAACGTACTACGTCAGAGTGCTGCTTGTCCGGGGTCAGGTTAACCACCAGGTCAGCCTGCGGGATCAGATCTTCGTAGGTGCCCACTTTGAAGCCGTTTTCAGTCGCTTTACGCCAGGAAGCACGCTTCTCAGCAATGGCTTCTTTACGCAGAGCGTAGGAGATATCCAGACCGGAGTCACGCATGTTCAGGCCCTGGTTCAGACCCTGTGCGCCACAGCCGACGATGACCACTTTTTTACCCTGAAGGTAGCTTGCGCCATCGGCGAATTCGTCGCGACCCATAAAGCGACATTTGCCCAGCTGCGCCAGCTGCTGGCGCAGGTTCAGTGTATTAAAGTAGTTAGCCATGGTGGTACCTCGTGATGTTGTACTGTCTTATTGTTCGGTTCGCGTTTCAGCGAGAATGTACCCACATTACAACAGGAAATTTATTGCGGAAATTGATATATTCACAACGTCACATTGCAATTTCTGCAACGTTAAAAGAGGGAGTAGAATTCGTGGATTTACGCGATCTGAAAATGTTCCTGCATCTGGCGGATAGCCGCCACTTTGGCCGCAGCGCGCGGGCGATGCACGTCAGCCCCTCCACGCTCTCCCGACAAATTCAGCGCCTGGAAGAAGACCTCGGTCAGCCGCTGTTTGTACGCGATAACCGTACGGTCACGCTGACCGAAGCGGGCGAAGAGCTGCGCGTATTCGCCCAGCAGACGCTGCTGCAATACCAGCAGCTGCGCCACACGCTTGACCAACAAGGGCCGTCGCTGTCGGGTGAATTACATATTTTCTGTTCGGTGACCGCCGCGTACAGCCATCTGCCGCCAATCCTCGACCGCTTCCGCGCCGAACATCCGTCGGTGGAAATCAAGCTCACCACCGGCGACGCCGCCGATGCGATGGACAAAGTGGTCACCGGCGAGGCCGATCTGGCGATTGCCGGTAAGCCCGAGACGCTGCCCGGCGCGGTAGCGTTTTCCATGTTAGAGAATCTGGCGGTCGTCCTGATTGCCCCGGCGCTGCCTTGCCCGGTGCGTAATCAGGTTTCCGTCGAGAAACCCGACTGGTCGACGGTACCGTTTATCATGGCCGATCAGGGGCCGGTACGCCGCCGCATTGAGCTGTGGTTCCGCCGTCATAAAATCAGCAACCCATCGATTTACGCTACGGTGGGCGGCCACGAGGCGATGGTTTCAATGGTGGCGCTGGGCTGCGGCGTGGCGCTACTGCCGGAAGTGGTGCTGGAAAACAGCCCGGAGCCGGTACGTAACCGCGTGATGATTTTAGAGCGCAGCGACGAGAAAACTCCGTTCGAGCTGGGCGTCTGCGCGCCGAAAAAGCGGCTGCATGAACCGCTGATCGATGCGTTCTGGAAGATCGTCCTCGAGAGAAAAATCGACGACGGAAAGTGATGACTACAGGTCTTCCGGGTCAATCTGTTTCATCGTTTCCACCGTCATCAGCCACTGGTACAGCGGCTCCAGCTGGCGAAAGCCGTCGGCTAACTGCGTGACCAGATCGGCGTGGAACAGTTTTTCCACGTCGGTATCCGTCGCCATTGCAGCAAAGGATTTGCGGTGATACCAGTCGGAAATCGTCAGGTCGAGGCCCTTAGCCCGCAGCCGTTTGTAACTTTCACCCACCAGCTCAAACGGCGCGCCGCAGCACTCGGCCACCGACAAAAACTGCTGCGGACGTTGTTGCAGCGTATGACGGAACAGATCCATGGTCGGCCTGCTGGCGCTGTAGTAGCCCAGCCCATAGCGCAAGGTATCTGGACTGATTTCAAAAAAGTATGCTGGCGCATCGGTCCAGTTTTTCGCCGAACGTTTGAAAGTGAGCCACATCCGGCTGCGGTACAGCGATTTATCGTGCGAGAAACGCGTGTCACGATGAATGCGCGACAGCGTTTTGCCAATCGCCGACCGCGTCTCAAGCTGCGGGTCTATCTCCAGCATCGTCGGCGCTAAATCGTCCACCAGCGCGCGAAAAGGCGTGAGAATGCTGCGATCGTAGATAAATCGGTGCTCTTCAAACCATGTTTTATCGTTCTCTATTCGCACCTGCTGAAGAAAATCGAGCCCTTCTTGTGCAAATCCCTGAAAGCGTCCCGCCATCTGCCTGCCTCGCTGAATAGTGTCATCACTCGCTTCATAACTATCGCCAATTCCCGCTAAGCGCAACCTGAAATAATGCCCCTTCGTCGGGAGATTAATTGGTATCAAAGGTGCCAGGGGAAAACGAGCGTCGCAGGTAAAATCGTCTGTAAAGAAACAGTACCTTACGAGAGGGAGTAACAATGCAGAAACCCAAAAAGCTGTTCAACAACACCGATAATATCCGCAGCGAAATCATGCAGGGGCTCGTATATGCGGGGATGGGGAAACTCCACCCTCTGGCGGAATACTGCGCGGTCTATCGAACGGTAGAATCAGCGGCGCAGACCGTTATCGTCAGCGGCGGTGGCAGCGGCCATGAACCCACCTTCGCCGGGTTTGTCGGTGAAGGCGGGATCGACGCCTGCGCGCTCGGCGAGGTTTTCACCTCTCCCTCTCCCGACCAGATTATTGAGGCCAGCCGCGCCGTTCATCAGGGCAACGGCGTGCTGTTTCTTTACGGGAACTACTCCGGCGACGGCATGAATTTTGATATCGCCACCGAGATCCTCGCGGAAGAAGGCATTGAATGCCGTACCGTTCGCGCCACCGATGATATTGCCTCTGCACCGCCAGAAAGAATGTCTGACCGTCGTGGCGTCGGCGGGCTGGCATTTTTATACAAGCTGGCGGGGGCGGCAGCACAGTTTGAGCATTACACGCTGCCCGCGCTGGAAGCGCTGGCGCGGAAAGCCAACCACAATACGCGTACCCTCGGCGTGGCGCTCAGCGGCTGCGCTTTACCGCAGTCCGACACCTTTAATTTTAGCCTGGCAGAAAATGAGATCGAACTGGGAATTGGTATACACGGCGAGCCCGGGCTGTGCCGCATTCCTCTGCCGCAGACCGATGAACTGGTGGAGATGATGATCGCACGACTGGGCGATGACCTGCCGTTTGATCGGGGCGATAAGGTCTGCGTCAGCATCAATAATCTGGGGGCGCTGAGCAACACCGAGCTGATGGTGGTAGCCCGTAAAGTCGGTATGGCGTTGGCAGAACGTGACATCACCACCTATGACGTGCAGGTGGGACATTTCTGTACCTCGCTGGAGATGTCTGGCTTCTCACTCAGCCTGCTGCGGCTAGATGCGGAAATGCAGCGTCTGTATGACTACCCCATTAATACGCTCGGCTGGAGAAAATAAGATGAATGTAACGCAATTCACCGCTTGCCTACGGTATGTCTGTGAGGGAATGATCGCCAGTGAACCACGCCTGACCGCGCTCGATCAGGTCATTGGCGATGGCGACCACGGTATTGGCATCAAGCGCGGCTTTACCGCGCTACACGCTTTACTCACATCCGCCGATTTTGCACCCGCCGATATCGGCGACTGTCTTTTGCATAGCGGGACGCGGCTGATGACCAGCATGGGCGGCGCTTCCGGGGCCATTTTCGGCACCCTCTTCCGCACTGGAGGAAAAGGGATGATGGGCCAGACTGACTTTGATGCTGCCGCGCTGGCCGAGTGGCTGGCGATAGGCATGCAGGCCATCCACCAACGCGGCGGCGCAAAGCCCGGTGATAAAACGATGGTCGATGCACTGGCCGCAGCGTCTGAGCGAGCCAACGCTGACGTTGCGCTACCGTTGTCTGAATCGCTATCCCACTGCGCACAGGCGGCTATGGTGGGATCGGAAAAAACCGCGGCCATGGTTGCCCGCTTCGGACGGGCAAAGAATCTGGGCGAGCGGGCCATCGGGCACTGCGATCCCGGCGCCGTCTCCATGGCGCTGATCCTGCGGTTTATGGCCGAATTTGCCCAGCGGGGCTAACTGATTATCGCCATCATTCAACGGGGTGCATGTTCGTACATGCATCCCGTTGCGCCATTGGACACAGCGCCGGACGGCGAAAATCAGTGGTAGATTCAGTATTGACGCTCCTTTTCTGTATAATGCCCCGTGCCATAATAGATAAGCGGAATTTGCATGACTGAGAATGCCCGGCGGATCAGCCGGTTCCGTGGCCGATGTTTGTCAGACCTCCTCCTCATTGAGTTTTAAGGTGCTGAAAACAGAGGTGCAGTGGGGGGCTTGTTAACCATTATGTTAAGCAAGCCAGAACAGACGGTGTCATTGCGCACTTGACAGCGAAAATACAAACTTAATTAGCCATCATTATGATAATCAAACCAAAAATTCGTGGATTCATCTGTACAACGACCCATCCGACTGGCTGCAAAGTCAATGTGGAAAAACAGATCGATTATGTGAAGAAAAACGGGAAAATCGCTAACGGCCCTTCCCGCGTGCTGGTCATCGGTGCTTCCACCGGTTATGGCCTGGCGTCCAGAATTTCCGCCGCGTTTGGCAGCGGTGCCGCCACTATCGGCGTATTTTTCGAAAAACCAGGCACGGAAACCAAACCGGGTTCCGCGGGCTGGTATAACTCTGCAGCCTTCGATGAGGCAGCAAAACGTGAAGGCCTGTATGCCAAGAGCATCAACGGCGACGCGTTCTCTGATGAATGCCGCGATGAAGTCATCAAACTGATCAAAGAAGACCTGGGTCAGATTGACCTGGTGGTTTACTCACTGGCTTCCCCGGTGCGTAAAATGCCGAAAACCGGTGAAATCGTCCGTTCTGCGCTGAAGCCAATCGGTGAGGTTTACACCTCTAAAGCGATCGATACCAACAAAGATCAGATCATCACCGCCAGCATTGAGCCGGCAACCGAAGAAGAAGTGCAGAACACCGTCACCGTTATGGGCGGCGAAGACTGGGAACTGTGGATGGGCGCGCTGAGCGAAGCCGGTGTGCTGGCTGACGGCGTGAAAACCGTAGCCTACTCCTACATCGGTACCGACCTGACCTGGCCAATCTACTGGCACGGCGCGCTGGGCAAAGCAAAAGAAGACCTCGATCGCGCCGCGGGCGAACTGCGTAACCAGCTGGCTCCGCTGCACGGTTCCGCGAACGTTGCCGTACTGAAGTCCGTTATCACTCAGGCGTCTTCCGCCATTCCGGTAATGCCGTTGTACATCTCCATGGTCTTCAAACTGATGAAAGCACAGGGGATTCATGAAGGCTGTATCGAGCAGATCAACCGTCTGATGACCACCAGCCTGTATGGCGACAAAGTGGCGCTTGATGACAACCAGCGTATCCGTATGGATGACTGGGAACTGCGCGAAGACATTCAGCAGGCATGTCGCGACCTGTGGCCGCTGATCACCACCGAAAACCTGGCGCAAGAAACTGACTATGCAGGGTACAAGCAGGAATTCCTGAACCTGTTCGGTTTTGGCCTCGACGAAGTGGATTACGATGCTGACGTGAATACCGAAGTCGAATTCGACGTCATCACGCTGTAGTTCACTGATGCCGGGTGGTGGCTACGCCTTACCCGGCCTACACATTGAAATTTGTAGGCCTGATAAGCGAAGCGCCATCAGGCGCTGGGTTCATGTGAAAACATGAACCCTTTTTTCACCGCCCCGAGCCTAGTCAAAACCGAAACCTTCCGCAAACAGCACTTTCAACTTCGCCATCGCTTCTCGCTCATCGCTGCCGCTACAGATGATCTCCAACGATCCTTTGCCTTTAATACCGGCCCCCAAAATACTCATAATGCTTTTTCCCTTGATAACCTTACCGTCGTAGATCATCTCGATCCGCGATTGATACTGCGCGCAGGCCTTGGCCAGAACCCCAGCTGGACGCGCGTGAATGCCGTGCTGATTGCTGATTTTCACCACTTCTTTCAACATAATTTTGGCTCCTTACTTACAGTCCGTCTGACGGACACATAGCCTGTACGAAGTTAAAATAGCCCTGGATCAGGAGCTGCGCGACCATTGCACCAGGGTCGACAAATGCGCGCGACCGTTCACCGTGAATCGCCGCACGGCCATGCTTTGCCAGCATGCCCGTCGTCTGCTGCACGCCCTGCTGCGCCAGCAACAGTGCTTTCCTCGCTGCCGTCTGCGGTTCATCGCTGGCGTGCAGCGCCACCAGCGCAGGGGCCATACCATCAAGAAAAGTTTTTTCTCCCGGCTGCGCTTTACCACGCTGCTGCACGCCATCGTACCAGGCCTGAAACAGCGCGCCGGCATCCGTAAAGCCCAGCACCTCCCGACCTTTAAACGACTTACCCGCCTGCATCAGTCCGGAAGCCATTAGCGTGCCCATGGTCGACGGCACCGCCGAAGCCATCACCTTGCCCGCCATATAGAAAAATCGCCCTACGTCACGTTCGTCGCTCTGCTGCGCGTAGCGCGCCGCCGCCGCGAAACCATCGCTCATGGTCAGCCCCAAATCACCGTCGCCAACCACGCTATCCAACTCGGTCAGCACCGTTTTGTTAGCCTCCATGATTCGGGCCCATTCAGTAAAAAGCGGCCGCAGACTCTGCGTATCTATGGTCATCACGCCTCCTTAAGCCGAAAACTGCCGAAACATCGGCGTATCGGCCCCGGCATTGAGCAGTGTTTTCAGCTCTTCATCCACCGGCATCAGACTGATAGACATACCGGTCATCTCCATCGCCGTAGCAAACTCGCCAATCCATACGCGGAAAACGCGCATGTGGCTTTCTGCCAGAATCTGGTGCACGTGGCGATACATCAGATACAACTCTTCCAGCGGCGTAGCACCAAGGCCATTGATCAAGACGGCCACTTCATCCCCCTGCTGGCAGGGCGAATCCGCCAGCAGCCAGGACATCATCTCTTCGGCGATCGATTCTGCGTTTAGCTGCGGGCCACGGCGAATACCACTTTCACCATGAATGCCCATGCCAATCTCCATTTCGCGATCGCCAATATGAAACCCCGGCTTGCCGATACGCGGTACGATGCACGGCGACAGCGCCACGCCCAACGTACGCACGCGCTCGCCCGCCTTTTGCGCAATGCGCTGGACGGTTTCCAGATCATCCATTCTGGCCGCCGACGCCCCCGCGCATTTGTAGACAAAGAAAATACCCGCGACGCCACGTCGGGTTGCCGCCTCTCCGCCCCCCGGCACGGCGCCCGCCGAATCATCGGCAGCGACTACCGTCGCGGTGCGAATATCGCACTCCATATCGGCCATTTCCGCAGCCATATCAAAATTAAAAATATCGCCGTTGTAGTTGCCGTACAGATAGAGCACGCCAGCCCCGCGGTCCACCGCTTGGGTGACGGCCAAAATTTGCGCCGGCGAGGGCGACTGAAACACATCGCCAATCGCGCAGCCGTCCAGCATGCCCCGCCCCACATAGCCCAGAAACAGCGGCAGATGCCCCGAGCCACCGCCGGTGACAATTCCGACCTTGCCAGGTACCGGGCGTGCGGCCACCAGGCAGTGCGGATCATCGTTCACCAAACGAAAAGCATCGGGGTGCGCCAGATAGATGCCTTCCAGCATCTCCGGGATAAAGTCCTCCGCCTGATTCAAAAATTTTTTCATGCGTTCTCTCCATGAATGTCCCGCCCGCACGGGCGGGCGTCTCAATTAGCGGGCAAATTTGATTTGTGACGGGTAGGCCCAGCGCTGCAGCTCTTCCGGCGCGAAAGATTCGGGCTCCTTACCGCCGTTAATGACCAGCGCGTGGTAGTAAATCTGCGCCATCTCTTCCAGATAGGCAGACTTCAGCACCGCTTCGTACGGATCTTTATCCACGCCGATTGCGCCATGTTTTTCCATCAGAATGGCGTCGGCGCGCTGGATAGGTTCGATGACGCTGTTCGACAGCGCGGGCGTACCTGGGCGGCCATAAGGCGCAACCGGAATCACCCCGTCTTTCAGGTTGAGGATCGCGCATTCGTACACCACCGCCGGGATCGGTTTATTCAACACGGCAAATGAGGTGGCATAGAGAGAGTGCGTGTGGGAGATGGCGAAAACGTCAGGACGCGCCTTATAAATTTCGATATGCATCAGGCATTCGCTGGTAGGACGCAATCCAGCTTCACTTTCAATGACATTAGCTTCAACGTCCATCACCACAATATCGCGCGGCGTTAAATCCATTTTGTCGATCGTGGTTGGGGTCACCAGAATAAATCCCGTCTCTTTATCCCGTACGCTGGAATTACCTGCTTTATGTTTACACAGTCCCCATTGCTGAGCGGTTCTGGCCATTTCAACGACGTGTTTTTTCTGAATGTCTAACATAATATTTATCCTGTATACGATTATAGGGGCGAGCGATGTCGCGACAATCATTGCCGGGAAATAACGTTGCCGTTTTCTGACTGCAACGATTTTTAATTAATAATTACTGATGATGGAAAAGTTTGTTTATCAGCGCATATTCATCCTGCGCGCGGCGAATAACATTGCCGCCGTCATAAAACTCGAGAAATTCATTTAATTGCGCCAATGCCTTAAGATGTTTTTGTGGGTTATTGGTCGCCAGAACAATAATAATATCGGCCTGCATATAACCCGCAAAATCAATCTTAGAAGGTAAGCGTAATAACGCCATACCCGTATCCAGCGCGCCATCATCAACACCAGCGTGAGCAATAATCACGCCATCGGCCAGCATGATATAGGGCTGTTCATCGGCGATTTTATTGAGCATGATTTGCAGATAGCGTGGTTCAATCACGCCACACACCAGCAGCGATGACGACGCCTGAGTAATAGCCTGCTGCCAGCTGTCCGGCAGCGAGGTGACGAACTGAACGTGCTCGCGCTGCAGTAGGTCCGTCAGCGATGGCGTCGGCGGCTCAATGCTGCCTGCCGCACTCACGGCGCTGTTCTCATCATAGATATAGCTAGCGAGCGCACGCTGTAGCCCTTTATGATCGATAATATTGCCGAAGCGTTCGAAGATAAGCAGCAGTTGCTCTATCTGAATGATATTCGGGTCCACACCCTGTAGCGCGCCGATCACATGATTGCGGAACGCACTTTTATGAATGCTGCTGATGGACGGATTCACCACAAACACCATCTTGCTGGTGTTCAGGTGCGTGGTCGAGAAAACCACATCGTAGTGCCCGGTATAGCGCTCAAACTCGCGTCGTGACATCACTTCGGTAAAGTGCAGCTCCGGGAAAAGTACCTGCAGCGTCAGGAAGAGATAAGTGGAAATGGTCGCGCTATTTTCACACACCACGACCGCGGTTTTCTGGATTTTAATCTGATGGATAACCCCCTCGCGGGTCAGCCAACCGCCAAAGAGCACCGTTAAAAATGCCATCTCTTCATCAGGAATTTCGCAGTGCAGTACCGTCTCAAACGGCACCGCCGCGCGGCGAACCATCTCATGCAGATGGCTGAACTCTTTCACCACCAGATCGTAAACGCTGCTGGTGTTGCTCAGATGATAGCGAATACGGTAATAGGCCGGTTTCCAATGCTGATAGATTTTCTCAATCAGCTCATTTTTCTCTTTGATCGTGACGCAGCTTATTTTTTCAAAGCTGTCGACCACCGCGACTACGCTTTCAAGCAGTAGCGTATCGAGGTGAAAATATTTATCGGCAATACTTTGAATATTTGAGCTTTGGATCAGTGCCGTCAGGAAAACCAGTTCATTTTCGCTATTGATATTGATTTTACTGATAACGCTCTGCATCAGGGTAAATTCTCTGCTGCCAATAATATCAGCGTAGCTGATCGGAATATTGACCAGGCTTTTCCCTGAATCAATACGATGCAGGACAAAGCAGATAAAATAAATAAGCTCCTGAAGCTGGCGGTCGGTAAACTGAATTTTAAAACGCTTTTCAATTTCACTGAAAACGTTGCCGACCTTTTCCAGATAATCGCTCATAACGTTGTTGTATTGAGCGAGGATATTTTTGGCAACCGGAATTTCCAGAACCCGGCGTAAACAATTCAGCAGCAGATAGCGTTTTTCCAGCTCCTCACCCAGAATATGGTAGCCGTTGCCTCGGTCGTAGCTTATCTCCAGCCCGTGCTCAATAACCTCGGTACGCACTTTTTTCAGATCGTTGATAATCGTATTCTGGCTAACGCTCAGTGAAGAAGAGAGATGCAACAATGACAGCCGTTCGTTGCGGGTCAGCAGCATAAAGATAATCATCTGCCCACGTTCTTCTTCCGAGTAGAGGTAGCGATGCTCGGTTTCCGAGGTCTGATTCTGACGAAAATGCTCAATCACATGGCGTGGGATATTCAGCTTCCCGGTTTTCAGGCGGTTGATCCGGTCGAAGTGGTTCGACTCCAGGTAGTCATTCACCTTTTTCAACGTATAGCTCAACTGTTTGCGCGTCAGGCAAAACTGCGCTTCAAGCTTCGTCCCTGTGATACCGGGATCGTTCACAATGGCATCCAGCACTGCAACCACGCGTTTATCCATAGCCATGCTAACTCTCCTGCAATGAAAAGCCTGGCGGCGGCACCTGCCGCCAGACGTGAACATGAAACCCAGAGTTACGCCTGCTGAACCTTCGCCTGCTGTTCGGCTTCCTGCTGCGCAAGATTGCTTTCACGACGCAATTCGCGGGAGTAAAAGAAGTAGCCGCAGCCCCACCACAGCGCGAACACCAGCGGGATGAAGTTGCCTTCCAGGAATTTGAACAGGAAGGAGAAGGCATAGGTGAAGACCGGGGCATCAATCGAGCTGTTCGAAATCAGCTGCCCTGCCGGGATGGTGATAGCTTTAGTGGCCAGCCCAAGGTCGGTAATCATTGGTGCGAACTGCGTGCCAACAAACAGGAAGAACGGCACGCCAATAATGCTCAGGATAACCATGCGCAGCGTGTTACCGCGTGTCACCAGATAGGCCGGAACAATCAGCGCAATATTGATGATGCCAGCAAACGGCAGGATCTTATTTCCCGGCAGAATCAGCGCCCACAGCAGGGTGAACGGGATGGCGACGATAATAGCAAACCAGATTTCGCTCGCACCGCCCATAAACGGCCAGTCAATACCCACGAACAGCTTACGCCCGGAGAATTTCTTGTTCATATAGTCGCTGATGGCCTCAGAGATCGGCGACAGGGCCTGCATAAAGAGCTTGGAAATCATCGGGAACAGCACCAGCGCCGTCGAAGCCTGTACGCCCAGCATCAGCGTTTTGGCAACACTGTAGCCCGCAATCACGCCAAACAGGATCCCCAGAATAAAACCAATGATGTGGTTTTCGGCAAAGACCCCGACTTTGGCGCGCAGCGCGCTGGCATCCATTGGTTTATTGCAGACCGGTATTTTGCGCAGCAGCAGATCGAACGGGTAATAGATGGCACCAAAGAAGACCATACGGTGCGTACAGGTCACTCCCGGGATCCCCGTGAGTTTCTCAATACGATGCTGGTGAATATCCCCCGCGTTCAGTTCCATAATGATCTGGAAGGCGGCAACGAGGAACGCCAGTACCAGACTCCAGACCGGGCCAAACAATGGGGTGGTGACGCTCACCACGATAAATGCGGTAAAGATTTTCCCCCACACGTTCCAGAGGTCGGCGTTGAAGGTATTGGTCTTGTTCAGCATCAACATCACGATGTTGACGCCAACCTGAAGCGGGAACATGGCGAACGCATAAGGCCAGGCCCAGGAGATATTCGCCATCGTCGTCCAGCCGCCATCGACGATGCTTAACTCAAGGCCGGTACGGTTCATCATGGTCTGTGCAGCAACACCGATGGCATCGACCATAAAGCCAATCAGCATGCTCATCCCAACGAAGGCGACGCCCAGTGTGATAGCCGCCGAGGCCGCATCGCGGAATTTCATCCGCACCACCAGCCCGGCTAATAACATAATAAAGGGCACAAAAACCGGCGCGCCTAAATTCAGAATATAATTTATGACTACACCAAGAAAGTCCATAGCACTTCTCCACTAAAATAATTATATACTCTATGGCTTTCGAGTTGCGGGAAGGCGGCAAGTGAGAGAATCCCGATGAGCTTACTTTAGTAAGTGATTCGGGTGAAAGAACGCAGCCAACGCCCCCGCGGCTTGAAAGACGACGAGTATACGGATTAAAGAGCTACACCTTATTTACAGGCATCAATGACCTTTTGTAATTCCTGCTCCATCCCCATGCCGGTCAGAAAGGCAATTCCGTTAATTACCGGGATAGGGTATTGCTTATCAACTTTGGTGATAGCGATATAAGCCGCACTATCTTTTATATGACTATCAAGCGATTTCAGGTCGATGACTTCAACTTTGATATGCGACTGCTGACGTTCATTCAATAAGCGGGTCACTTTACTGGCAACCGTTTGTGAGGTAGCAACGCCGCTTCCACATGCAACAATGACTTTTTTCATCTTATAAATCCTTATCTAATTGCAGTCTTGATGTGAGGGTACAGAGAAAGGTTTCTACATCGTCTATTTCGCGTAGGGCCTGAACGACCTCTTCATCCGCAAGGCAGTCCATAAGCTTTTGCAGCGCTGTCAGGTGGCTGCTGTGGTCAACAAAACCTAGTAAAACAATAAAATGAACATAAAGCGTGTTGTCATCATTGCCCATCTCCTGCCAGGCAATAGGCGTAGACAACCGTGTTACGGAGATGAAGGGGCGAATAACGTGCTGAGGATCGGTATGAGGAAGCGCAAGAGCCACCGGCAGCGTGGGCAGCGCGGTAGGGTACGCCTTTTCACGGGCGATGATGGCGTCAAGAAAAGAGTCCCGGACGTAGCCTTGCTCTTTCAGCAGCAAAAATATCGAAGAAAAAAAGTCTGTGGAATTATTATAGTGTTTATCCAGAAATGTGAGCTGAGGCGTAAAATATTCACATCCTTGCGCACTTTCATTCGGGGCATCAATTATATCCGTTCTCATCCGAATATCCTCTCCAACCGCTAAGAATTAACTACAGCCAATGTTAATTCAGGTGTAGTCAGCGAGCGACAAATATTGCTCCCAAAAGATGTGCGCAGGCTGGCGCAACGCGGTGAGCTTTTTATTATGAATTAGGTCACATTTTTATGGATAGGATGCGTTGACAGAAAAATAATTCGGCAGGTCACGATAAATAAAGCAGAAAAAAGGAGATAACCCTGGCAGGTTATCTCCTGTTAAGCAGCTATTAGCCCGCAAGGAAGAAGCGGAACGCCGGGTTATTTGTCTCGTCGTGACACTCATAGCCCAGTTCATTGAGTCGGGTTTCAAAGTCCGGCTCATTGTCGCCCAGCTCAAAGGCGGCCAGCACGCGTCCGTAGTCGGTACCATGGCTACGATAGTGGAACAGTGAGATATTCCAGTGCGTGCCCAGCGTGTAGAGGAACTTCAGCAGTGCCCCCGGCGATTCCGGAAACTCGAAGCTGAACAATCTCTCCTTCAGTGGTTTGGAGGGACGACCGCCAACCATATACCGCACGTGCAGCTTCGCCATTTCGTCGTCGGACAGGTCCACCACGCTGTAGCCACCATCGTGCAGCAAGCTAAGGATTTCCTTGCGCTCTTCCAGACCACGGCTCAGGCGTACGCCGACAAAAATGCAGGCGTCTTTGGCATCGGCAAAGCGGTAGTTAAACTCCGTTACCGAACGTCCACCCAACAGCTGGCAGAATTTAAGGAAACTTCCCTTCTCTTCCGGGATGGTCACCGCCAGCAAGGCTTCACGTTGTTCCCCCAGCTCGCAACGTTCGGAGACATAGCGCAGACCGTGGAAGTTAACGTTCGCACCGGACAACACGTGCGCCAGACGTTCACCGCGAATATTGTGCTGGGCGATGTATTTCTTCATCCCCGCCAGCGCCAGCGCCCCGGAAGGCTCGGCTACCGCACGGACATCTTCGAAGAGGTCTTTCATCGCCGCGCAGATAGCATCGCTATCAACGGTAATGATGTCGTCGAGGTATTCCTGACACAGGCGGAAGGTTTCATCGCCAATACGCTTCACCGCCACGCCTTCCGCAAACAGACCCACGCGCGGCAGATCCACCGGATGCCCCGCGTCCAGCGCCGCCTTCAGGCAGGCCGAATCTTCTGCTTCCACGGCGATCACTTTGATCTGCGGCATCAGCTGTTTGATCAGCACCGCAACGCCCGCCGCCAGCCCGCCGCCGCCCACCGGGACAAACACGCGATCGAGGTGGGCATCCTGCTGCAGCAGTTCAAGCGCCAGCGTGCCCTGCCCGGCAATCACCATCGGGTGATCGAAAGGCGGCACCCAGGTGAAGCCCTGCTGCTGCGCCAGTTCAATCGCTTTCGCTTTGGCTTCATCAAAGTTGGCACCGTGCAGCAGCACCTCACCACCGAAACCGCGCACGGCATCGACTTTAATATCGGCAGTGGCCACCGGCATAACGATCAGCGACTTCAGGCCCAGACGAGCGGAAGAAAACGCTACGCCCTGCGCATGGTTACCCGCAGACGCGGTAATCACGCCGTGCGCCTTCTGTTCCGCCGTCAGTCCTGCCATCATCGCGTAAGCACCGCGCAGCTTAAAGCTGTGCACAGGCTGACGGTCTTCACGCTTGACCAGAATCACGTTATCAAGCCGCGAAGAGAGTTTGTCCATTTTCTCCAGCGGCGTGACCTGCACGGCTTCGTAGACCGGTGCGCGCAGCACCGCTCTGAGATACTCGGCACCCTCAGGGGTGCCGGATAGGGGCTGAGATTCCGCCATGGTGATTAACCCCCCAGTTTCGATTTATCGCGTACCGCACCTTTGTCGGCGCTGGTTGCCAGGCTGGCATAAGCGCGAAGGGCAAAGGAGACCTGACGTTCACGATTTTTCGGCGTCCACGCCTGGTCACCGCGAGCTTCCTGCGCTTCACGACGCGCGGCAATTTCCGCATCGCTCAGCTGCAGCTGAATGCCACGGTTCGGGATATCGATAGCAATCATGTCGCCATCTTCAATAATCGCGATGTTGCCGCCGCTGGCCGCTTCCGGGGAAACGTGGCCGATAGACAGGCCGGATGTACCGCCGGAGAAACGCCCGTCGGTGATCAACGCGCAGGCTTTGCCGAGACCCATGGATTTCAGGAAGGTGGTCGGGTAGAGCATTTCCTGCATGCCCGGCCCACCTTTCGGCCCTTCGTAACGAATGACAACAACGTCGCCTTCAACCACTTTGCCGCCGAGGATGGCCTCAACCGCGTCGTCCTGGCTTTCGTACACTTTTGCCGGGCCGGTGAATTTGAGGATGCTGTCATCCACGCCCGCCGTTTTCACGATGCAGCCGTTTTCCGCGAAATTACCGTAGAGTACCGCCAGACCGCCGTCTTTGCTGTAGGCATGTTCCAGCGAGCGGATGCAGCCTTCGGCGCGATCGTCATCCAGCGTGTCCCAACGGCAGTCCTGCGAGAACGCCTGGGTGGTACGGATACCCGCTGGGCCAGCACGGAACATTTTTTTCACCGCTTCATTCTGGGTAACGGTGATGTCGTACTGTTCCAGCGTCTGCGGCAGGGTCAGACCGAGCACGTTTTTCACGTCACGGTTCAACAGGCCGGCGCGGTCCAGTTCGCCGAGGATCCCCAGCACGCCACCGGCGCGGTGCACATCTTCCATATGGTATTTCTGAGTGCTTGGCGCCACTTTACACAGCTGCGGAACCTTGCGGGACAGCTTGTCGATATCGCTCATGGTGAAGTCGATTTCGGCTTCCTGCGCCGCTGCCAGCAGGTGCAGAACGGTGTTGGTGGAACCGCCCATGGCGATATCCAGCGTCATGGCATTTTCGAATGCCGCTTTGCATGCGATGTTGCGCGGCAGCGCGGAGGCATCATCCTGTTCGTAGTAGCGTTTGGTCAGTTCAACGATGCGCTGGCCTGCAGTGAGGAACAGTTCTTTACGGTCAGCGTGGGTGGCCAGCAGCGAACCGTTGCCCGGCTGAGACAGTCCCAGCGCTTCGGTCAGGCAGTTCATCGAGTTGGCGGTAAACATCCCGGAGCAGGAGCCGCAGGTTGGGCAGGCGGAACGTTCAACCTGCTCGCTCTGCGAGTCGGAAACTTTCGGATCCGCGCCCTGAATCATCGCATCGACCAGGTCGAGCTTGATGATTTTGTCGGATAATTTGGTTTTACCGGCCTCCATCGGGCCGCCGGAAACGAAGATCACCGGAATATTCAGGCGCAGGGAGGCCATCAGCATCCCCGGGGTGATTTTGTCGCAGTTCGAGATGCAGACCATTGCATCGGCACAGTGGGCGTTAACCATGTACTCGACGGAGTCGGCAATCAGCTCGCGGGACGGCAGTGAATAAAGCATACCCCCGTGGCCCATGGCGATACCGTCATCCACCGCAATGGTATTGAATTCTTTAGCCACGCCGCCGGCAGCTTCGATCTGCTCGGCAACCAGTTTACCAAGGTCGCGCAGGTGAACGTGGCCCGGCACGAACTGGGTAAACGAGTTCACGACGGCGATAATCGGCTTACCGAAGTCGGCATCCGTCATCCCGGTGGCGCGCCACAGCGCGCGGGCGCCCGCCATATTGCGGCCGTGAGTGGTAGTGGCGGAACGATATTTAGGCATGCTTTTGTACTCCCAGTCTCTGTCTCGTTAATGAGGCGGTGCGTGCCGCCCCATTATTTATCTTATTGATTAACCTGATCCAACCAGCCCCATTTATCTTCGGTTTCACCGGTAAAGAGGCCAAAGAATGCTTGCTGAATACGTTTAGTGACCGGGCCACAGCGGCCTTCGCCGACCTGGATACCGTCAACGCTGCGCACCGGGGTGATTTCAGCGGCGGTGCCGGACATAAAGACTTCATCCGCCAGGTACAGCGATTCACGAGACAGCACCTGCTCGCGAACTTCAATTCCGATATCCTTCGCCAGCTTGATGATCGCATCGCGGGTAATACCCGGCAGCGCCGAAGAGGTAAACGGTGGCGTAAACAGAATGCCGTCTTTCACTTCAAACAGATTTTCACCCGCGCCTTCAGACAGATAGCCGTTCACATCCAGCGCGATCCCTTCCTGATAGCCGTGGCGGCGCGCTTCGCTACCGACCAACAGTGAGGAAAGGTAGTTGCCGCCTGCTTTCGCGGCAGTTGGAATGGTGTTCGGCGCAGCGCGGTTCCAGGAAGAAACCATCGCATCGATCCCTTGATCCAGCGCTTCAGCGCCCAGATAGGCGCCCCACGGGAACGCCGCGATGATCACGTCGGTGCTGTAGCCGTCCGGCGGGTTAACGCCCATACCGACATCGCCGACAAACACCAGCGGACGGATATAGGCGCTGGTCAGATTATTTTTGCGCAGTACGGCGCGGCAGGCTTCCATCAGTTCATCCACGCTCTGAGAGACCGGGAAGCGATAGATTTTGGCGGAATCACGCAGGCGCTGCATGTGCTCACGGTGGCGGAAAACAACCGGGCCTTTGTGGGAGTCGTAGCAACGGATGCCTTCGAATACAGAGGTACCGTAGTGCAGCGCGTGGGACATCACGTGAACCTTCGCGTCTTCCCAACGAACCATCTCACCGTTGAACCAGATGTAATCCGCTTTTTTCGTCGTCATTTCTCTTCCTATTGCGCTCAGGCGCGAATCTGTTGTTGTGATGTGCTTGTACACTGCTGAACGGCAACCGAAGCCACGTCCACCAGTTTATTTAATTGACTAAACAGTAAGTCGACTGACCGCGGGCTGGCAACGGTCAATTCGATATTTATATTCTGCGCATCGCTGGCCGCCTCCATATTCATCGCGCAAATCTGAAAACCGCGATGACGGACCACACGTAACACGCGTTCTAAGGTTTCCGGGTTGAAGCGGGCCTGCACGTTGACCTGATGTTGCATCATGATAATTTCTCCAGCATTTGTGAGTTACTGGCGCCAGGCGGCACCAGAGGCCAGACGTTCTCAAGTTCGTCGATTGAGACATGAAGCAGGTACGGGCCTTCGCTTGCCAGCATGGTGTCGAGTGCCGCTTCAACCTGGTCTTTACGGGTGATGTGTTGACCAGGGATGCCGAAGGCGCTGGCCAGCATGAGGAAATCGGGGTTATCGGTCAGGGTGGTTTCACTGTAACGTTCCTGGAAGAACAGCTGCTGCCATTGTCGAACCATCCCTAAACGCTGGTTGTCGAGTAAGACTATCTTCAGCGGTAACTGCTTACGTTTCACGGTGCCCAGCTCTTGCACGTTCATCATGAAGGAGCCGTCACCGGAGATACAGATAACCGTGTCGTCAGGTCGCGCCACCTGTGCGCCAACGGCGGCCGGCAGACCGAAGCCCATGGTGCCTAAACCGCTTGAAGTGATGAAATTCTCCGGACGGGTGTAGGTCATATGTTGAGCCGACCACATCTGGTGCTGCCCAACGTCGGTGGTCACCACGCTATCGGCCGGTTTACGGTCCGACAGCTGCTTGAGCAGCAGCGGCGCGTAGATTGCCTCACCAGGATGGTCGTAACGCCAGGCGTGCTCGGCGCGCATCGCCGCGTTGTGCTGGCGCCATGCGTCGATAGCCAGCGGCTGTTGCAGCGCAGGCAGCAGCGCATTCAGGTCGCCCTGTAATGCCACATGCGTCTGGCGCAGCTTGTTCATTTCCGCCGGATCGATATCCATATGGATAACCCTGGCGTGCGGCGCGAAGGTATTCAGCTTGCCGGTCACGCGATCGTCAAAGCGGGCACCAACGGCGATCAGCAGGTCGCATTCCTGCACCGCCAGGTTTGCCGCCTTGGTACCGTGCATACCCAACATACCGAGGTAGAACGGGTAATCGGCTGGCACTGCGCCCAGTCCCTTCAGGGTACAGGTCGCTGGCATTTGTGTGACGGCCATAAATTCGCGCAGCGCCGGTACCGCCTGCGCCATTCCCACGCCGCCGCCGACATACAGCATCGGTTTATGCGCCTGCGCCAGCATCTGCTGGGCCTGCGCCATTTCGGCGTGAGGGAAAGCATCGTCGCTTTCTACGGTGGAGAAGAACGGTTCCAGATCACCCTGTGCCACCTGCACGTCCTTCGGAATGTCGACCAGAACCGGGCCAGGACGGCCTGAGTTTGCCACCTGGAACGCCTCTGCCATTACGCGCGGCAGCTCTTCCAGGGATTGCACCAGGAAACTGTGTTTGGTGCAGGCCAGCGACAAACCGAGAACGTCCACTTCCTGAAAAGCATCCGTACCGATTAACGGTGCGGCGACCTGACCGGTGATGGCCACAACGGGCACGGAATCGAGTAACGCATCGGCCAGACCGGTGATCAGGTTGGTTGCGCCCGGGCCGGAAGTGGCGATGCAAACGCCGGTTTTACCGGTAGCACGCGCATAGCCGATGGCCGCCATTGCCGCGCCCTGTTCGTGTCGACACAGCAGGTGCTCTACGCCGCCGTCATACAGTGCGTCGTAAACCGGCATGATGGCTCCACCAGGATAACCAAATACCGTTTCAACACCCTGCGCTCGCAACGCATGTACCACCCACTGTGCGCCATTCATAGTTAGTTCCCCGCCGTAGATCGTGAGAAACAGAATTTTATGCTGCGTGTCACGTTCTGCCTCCCGTTATTGTTTTTAGGTCATAAAAAAACCCCCGGACCTTTCGGTGCGGGGGTCTTAGTTCGTTAAGGCTTGATTTCTAAGCCTTTCCTCGTCCAAGTGCAGCCCCGCACGGTGGGATAATAATCACCACCACGCTAATCACGACCAGGCTAATCACTCGTAGAAGGGCTTTCATTTTTGTCTGTTCTTGCATCTTGTTCGAAGGAATACCTACAGAGTTACCACAGACATCACAAAAAGCACAAGTTTTTTTTATGACGGCATTGCTTACCGCGCTAAGGATTTAATGAAAACAATTTGTTTTATATAGAGAATTTATGAAATGAAAATATTTCACCTTTTGCTCCCTACGCAACGACTGAGCAGAGGCGAAGTTGACGTCATATGAGCAACATTCGGACTCGATTCCAAAATTAATGAAATGCGCTGAATGTCGGTGAAAATTATGGAATATGCCACGTAATAATCAAATTAAGCAGATTAATGGAACGACTGCATCGCACATAATAGCGATCTTCAGGGAGGAATTATGTCGCTATCCGTTGTCTATACGCGCGCCGCGCTGGGCGTCAGCGCACCGCTGATTACTATCGAAGTGCATATCAGCCAGGGTCTGCCGGGCCTGGTCATGGTCGGGCTGCCGGAAACCACCGTCAAAGAGGCGCGCGACCGGGTTCGCAGCGCCATCATCAACAGCGGTTATACCTTTCCGGCGAAGAAGATCACCATTAACCTCGCGCCGACCGATCTTCCTAAAGAAGGAGGGCGATATGATTTACCTATCGCTATTGCGCTTCTGGCGGCCTCTGAGCAGCTTAATAGCCAGAAACTAGGGCAGTATGAGTTTGTGGGTGAACTGGCGCTCACGGGCGCGCTACGCGGTATTCCTGGGGCGCTATCGGCGGCGATGGAAGCCATACATTCAGGTCGCCAGATTGTGCTTGCCGAGGATAATGCGCCGTTGGTCGGCCTGCTTGGCGGCAGCGATTGCCTGATTGCCAGCCACCTTCTTGAAGTCTGCGCATTTCTTGAAGGAAAACAAACGCTCAGGCAGCCTCCACCAGAGGGCATGATGGCCCCCGCCAGCTGCGAAGATTTAAGCGATGTGATCGGCCAGCTGCAGGGGAAACGGGCGCTGGAGATCACCGCGTCGGGCGGTCACAATTTGCTGCTCGTTGGCCCACCTGGTACGGGTAAAACCATGCTTGCCACCCGTCTGCGCGGGCTACTCCCGCCGCTTAGCGACAGCGAGGCGCTTGAGAGCGCGGCAATTATCAGTCTGGAAAATACCTATCGCATTCAGCGTGAATGGCGCCATCGCCCCTTTCGTGCACCTCACCATAGCGCATCGCTGACGGCTATGGTTGGCGGCGGGTCGATTCCCGCCCCGGGAGAGATTTCGCTGGCCCACAACGGGATTCTGTTCCTCGATGAGCTACCGGAATTTGAGCGCCGGGTGCTGGATGCGCTGCGCGAGCCGATTGAGTCTGGCAAAATCCACATTTCACGTACGCGGGCCAAAATTACCTATCCTGCTCGCTTTCAACTGATTGCTGCGATGAATCCTAGCCCTACCGGTCACTATGAGGGGCAGCATAACCGCTGCACGCCAGAACAGACGCTGCGCTACCTCAATCGGCTGTCTGGTCCGTTTCTCGACCGGTTCGATCTCTCCCTGGAAATTCCGCTACCGCCGCCGGGCTTACTGAGCCAATCGGCCCGCGTAGGGGAAAGCAGCCTGACGGTACAACAGCGGGTCATCACAGCGCAGCAGCGTCAGAATGCGCGACAAGGGAAGCTAAATGCGCAGCTCAGCGGCAGCGAGATCCGGCAATACTGTGCGCTGGTAGAAGCGGACGCTCTGTGGCTAGAGCAGACGTTGACACAGCTTGGGCTGTCGATCCGCGCCTGGCAGCGTCTGTTAAAGGTTTCGCGCACGCTGGCGGATATGGAGGGGGCAGAGGATATTGCCAGACATCATTTGCAGGAAGCGTTGAGCTATCGCGGCATCGACAGAATGCTCGCCCATCTTCAAACTTTACTACAATAAAAAAGGGGCCCAGGCCCCTTTTTTATTAATCGTCGCTGTCAGTGTAGTCTTCAGCGCCTTCCACCTGCGGCTTACCGCCGGACAGGGTGTGGAAACGCTTCGGACGCTTGATGCGCGTGACATACTTGGTCCATACGCGTTCAGCATCCGTTGCCGGCTCACGTTCACCACGGCAGACCGAGACAAACTGCTGCTCTTCTTCGGTTGCCGGCTCGCGTTTGCCAAGATCGAGTTCGTTAAAGGCAAAGCCATAACGCTCAAGCAGCTGCGCCTCTTTGATGGTGAAATCACCATGACGAGAGAACCCGCGCGGATAATTTTTATTATCGAAAAAACGATTAGTCGTCGTAAAGCTTTCCGCCATCCTACACGCTCCTAATTCTTTGGCCGAGCTATTTATGGCGCGGAGTATTAGATACGCTTGACAGAGTGTAAAACAAAAGATTTAAATCATTACGACAAAAAATTTTGCGGAGAAAGCTGTGGATACCGAATTGCTGAAAACTTTCCTCGAAGTGAGCAGAACTCGCCACTTCGGGCGAGCCGCAGAAGCGCTCTATCTGACACAATCTGCGGTGAGCTTTCGAATCCGTCAGTTAGAAAATCAGCTTGGGGTCAATCTGTTTACCCGCCATCGCAATAATATTCGTTTGACCGCGGCGGGAGAAAAACTCCTTCCCTACGCAGAAACGCTGATGAGCACCTGGCAGGCCGCGCGTAAGGAAGTGGCTAACACCTCGCGGCACAATGAGTTTTCCATTGGTGCTAGCGCTTCGCTATGGGAGTGTATGCTTAACGCTTGGCTATCCCGGCTTTATCAGGCCGACGGTACGCTACAGTTTGAAGCGCGGATCGCCCAACGCCAGTCGCTGGTTAAACAGCTACACGAGCGCCAGCTCGATCTGTTACTGACCACCGAAGCGCCAAAAATGGATGAATTCAGTAGCCAGCTGCTGGGACATTTTGCACTTGAGCTGTACTGTGCAACGCCGGAGACAACCAGGGCAGATCTGAACTACCTGCGTCTGGAGTGGGGCGCAGATTTCCAGCAGCACGAAGCAGGGCTAATTAGCAGTGACGATATCCCGCTGCTGACCACCAGTTCGGCAAGCCTGGCCCGACTCCAGCTATTACCGTTAAAAGGTTGCACCTGGTTGCCCGTGTCGTGGGCACAGGAGCAGAACGATCTCTATCCCGTTACCGATGGTACGGCCATTCTACGACCTTTATATGCGATATGGCTGCAAAATAGCGACAAACAGGCGCAAATTCGCGACATATTGAAAACCAATGTATTTTAAGTAAAGACTGAATAGGTGGCCCGGGGGAGAACGATGGGCCCGTCAGGAAGGTAAATTTTTGGCAAAAAAAATCCTTTGCCTAAGCAAAGGATTATATATGGCAGGGGCGGAGAGACTCGAACTCGCGACACCCGGTTTTGGAGACCGGTGCTCTACCAACTGAGCTACGCCCCTAAATTTTCTTATCATTAAGCCTGCTAATTTAGCAGGCTTAATGTTGAATAAGTGGCGGAACGGACGGGACTCGAACCCGCGACCCCCTGCGTGACAGGCAGGTATTCTAACCGACTGAACTACCGCTCCACCGAATTTCTTTGTCACTACCCGGATTATTCATCCCGGTTTACTGCAATTTGATGCCTGGCAGTTCCCTACTCTCGCATGGGGAGACCCCACACTACCATCGGCGCTACGGCGTTTCACTTCTGAGTTCGGCATGGGGTCAGGTGGGACCACCGCGCTACGGCCGCCAGGCAAATTCTGTTATTAACCCGCTTTTCGCCGGTTAATGTAATCTGTATCAATGCTGAAAATCGTCTCAATTTCGCCAAAACATCTTCGGCGTTGTAAGGTTAAGCCTCACGGTTCATTAGTATCGGTTAGCTCAATGTATCGCTACACTTACACACCCGACCTATCAACGTCGTCGTCTTCAACGTTCCTTCAGGACTCTCAAGGAGTCAGGGAGAACTCATCTCGGGGCAAGTTTCGTGCTTAGATGCTTTCAGCACTTATCTCTTCCGCATTTAGCTACCGGGCAATGCCATTGGCATGACAACCCGAACACCAGTGATGCGTCCACTCCGGTCCTCTCGTACTAGGAGCAGCCCCCCTCAATTCTCCAGCGCCCACGGCAGATAGGGACCGAACTGTCTCACGACGTTCTAAACCCAGCTCGCGTACCACTTTAAATGGCGAACAGCCATACCCTTGGGACCTACTTCAGCCCCAGGATGTGATGAGCCGACATCGAGGTGCCAAACACCGCCGTCGATATGAACTCTTGGGCGGTATCAGCCTGTTATCCCCGGAGTACCTTTTATCCGTTGAGCGATGGCCCTTCCATTCAGAACCACCGGATCACTAAGACCTGCTTTCGCACCTGCTCGAGCCGTCACTCTCGCAGTCAAGCTAGCTTATGCCTTTGCACTAACCTCCTGATGTCCGACCAGGATTAGCTAACCTTCGTGCTCCTCCGTTACTCTTTAGGAGGAGACCGCCCCAGTCAAACTACCCACCAGACACTGTCCGCAACCCGGGTAACGGGTCTACGTTAGAACACCAGCCATTAAAGGGTGGTATTTCAAGGTTGGCTCCACACGAACTGGCGTCCGCGCTTCAAAGCCTCCCACCTATCCTACACATCAAGGACCAGTGTTCAGTGTCAAGCTATAGTAAAGGTTCACGGGGTCTTTCCGTCTTGCCGCGGGTACACTGCATCTTCACAGCGAGTTCAATTTCACTGAGTCTCGGGTGGAGACAGCCTGGCCATCATTACGCCATTCGTGCAGGTCGGAACTTACCCGACAAGGAATTTCGCTACCTTAGGACCGTTATAGTTACGGCCGCCGTTTACCGGGGCTTCGATCAAGAGCTTCGCGTTGCCGCTAACCCCATCAATTAACCTTCCGGCACCGGGCAGGCGTCACACCGTATACGTCCACTTTCGTGTTTGCACAGTGCTGTGTTTTTAATAAACAGTTGCAGCCAGCTGGTATCTTCGACTGATTTCAGCTCCATGAGTAAATCACTTCACCTACATATCAGCGTGCCTTCTCCCGAAGTTACGGCACCATTTTGCCTAGTTCCTTCACCCGAGTTCTCTCAAGCGCCTTGGTATTCTCTACCTGACCACCTGTGTCGGTTTGGGGTACGATTTGATGTTACCTGATGCTTAGAGGCTTTTCCTGGAAGCAGGGCATTTGTTACTTCAGCACCGTAGTGCCTCGTCATCACACCTCAGCGTTAAAAGAAGTCCGGATTTACCTAAACTTCCCGCCTACATGCTTAAACCGGGACAACCGTCGCCCGGCTAACATAGCCTTCTCCGTCCCCCCTTCGCAGTAACACCAAGTACAGGAATATTAACCTGTTTCCCATCGACTACGCCTTTCGGCCTCGCCTTAGGGGTCGACTCACCCTGCCCCGATTAACGTTGGACAGGAACCCTTGGTCTTCCGGCGTGCGGGTTTTTCACCCGCATTATCGTTACTTATGTCAGCATTCGCACTTCTGATACCTCCAGCACCCCTCACAGGACACCTTCAACGGCTTACAGAACGCTCCCCTACCCAACAACACATAGTGTCGCTGCCGCAGCTTCGGTGCACAGTTTAGCCCCGTTACATCTTCCGCGCAGGCCGACTCGACCAGTGAGCTATTACGCTTTCTTTAAATGATGGCTGCTTCTAAGCCAACATCCTGGCTGTCTGAGCCTTCCCACATCGTTTCCCACTTAACTGTGACTTTGGGACCTTAGCTGGCGGTCTGGGTTGTTTCCCTCTTCACGACGGACGTTAGCACCCGCCGTGTGTCTCCCGTGATAACATTCTTCGGTATTCGCAGTTTGCATCGGGTTGGTAAGTCGGGATGACCCCCTAGCCGAAACAGTGCTCTACCCCCGAAGATGAATTCACGAGGCGCTACCTAAATAGCTTTCGGGGAGAACCAGCTATCTCCCGGTTTGATTGGCCTTTCACCCCCAGCCACAAGTCATCCGCTAATTTTTCAACATTAGTCGGTTCGGTCCTCCAGTTAGTGTTACCCAACCTTCAACCTGCCCATGGCTAGATCACCGGGTTTCGGGTCTATACCCTGCAACTTAACGCCCAGTTAAGACTCGGTTTCCCTTCGGCTCCCCTATACGGTTAACCTTGCTACAGAATATAAGTCGCTGACCCATTATACAAAAGGTACGCAGTCACCCCATAAAGAGGCTCCCACTGCTTGTACGTACACGGTTTCAGGTTCTTTTTCACTCCCCTCGCCGGGGTTCTTTTCGCCTTTCCCTCACGGTACTGGTTCACTATCGGTCAGTCAGGAGTATTTAGCCTTGGAGGATGGTCCCCCCATATTCAGACAGGATACCACGTGTCCCGCCCTACTCTTCGAGTTCACAACCTGTGCATTTTGGTGTACGGGACTATCACCCTGTACCGTCGGACTTTCCAGACCGTTCCACTAACACACAAGCTGATTCAGACTCTGGGCTGCTCCCCGTTCGCTCGCCGCTACTGGGGGAATCTCGGTTGATTTCTTTTCCTCGGGGTACTTAGATGTTTCAGTTCCCCCGGTTCGCTTCATTACGCTATGTATTCACGTAATGATAGTGTGACGAATCACACTGGGTTTCCCCATTCGGAAATCGCCGGTTATAACGGTTCATATCACCTTACCGACGCTTATCGCAGATTAGCACGTCCTTCATCGCCTCTGACTGCCAGGGCATCCACCGTGTACGCTTAGTCGCTTAACCTCACAACCCGAAGATGTTTCGTAAAACACCATCGTGTTGCGAAAATTTGAGAGACTCGAACACACCGCTTATCTGTTCTTATTACGGAGAACAGACACAGTGTGTCGTTTCAATTTTCAGCTTGATCCAGATTTTTAAAGAGCAAAACTTCGCAGTGAACCTTTTCAGGTACACTCTGAAGTTTTCTTGTATTGTTGCAGTAAAGATGGTGGAGCTATGCGGGATCGAACCGCAGACCTCCTGCGTGCAAAGCAGGCGCTCTCCCAGCTGAGCTATAGCCCCATCGTTTATGAATCTCCCTCAAATTCGCGGGACGAATTTGGTAGGCCTGAGTGGACTTGAACCACCGACCTCACCCTTATCAGGGGTGCGCTCTAACCACCTGAGCTACAAGCCTGCAGAGATTCTTTACTGCTATTTTTCATCAGACAATCTGTGTGAGCACTTCAAAGAACGCTTCTTTAAGGTAAGGAGGTGATCCAACCGCAGGTTCCCCTACGGTTACCTTGTTACGACTTCACCCCAGTCATGAATCACAAAGTGGTAAGCGCCCTCCCGAAGGTTAAGCTACCTACTTCTTTTGCAACCCACTCCCATGGTGTGACGGGCGGTGTGTACAAGGCCCGGGAACGTATTCACCGTAGCATTCTGATCTACGATTACTAGCGATTCCGACTTCATGGAGTCGAGTTGCAGACTCCAATCCGGACTACGACATACTTTATGAGGTCCGCTTGCTCTCGCGAGGTCGCTTCTCTTTGTATATGCCATTGTAGCACGTGTGTAGCCCTACTCGTAAGGGCCATGATGACTTGACGTCATCCCCACCTTCCTCCAGTTTATCACTGGCAGTCTCCTTTGAGTTCCCGGCCGAACCGCTGGCAACAAAGGATAAGGGTTGCGCTCGTTGCGGGACTTAACCCAACATTTCACAACACGAGCTGACGACAGCCATGCAGCACCTGTCTCAGAGTTCCCGAAGGCACCAAAGCATCTCTGCTAAGTTCTCTGGATGTCAAGAGTAGGTAAGGTTCTTCGCGTTGCATCGAATTAAACCACATGCTCCACCGCTTGTGCGGGCCCCCGTCAATTCATTTGAGTTTTAACCTTGCGGCCGTACTCCCCAGGCGGTCTATTTAACGCGTTAGCTCCGGAAGCCACTCCTCAAGGGAACAACCTCCAAATAGACATCGTTTACGGCGTGGACTACCAGGGTATCTAATCCTGTTTGCTCCCCACGCTTTCGCACCTGAGCGTCAGTCTTCGTCCAGGGGGCCGCCTTCGCCACCGGTATTCCTCCAGATCTCTACGCATTTCACCGCTACACCTGGAATTCTACCCCCCTCTACGAGACTCAAGCTTGCCAGTTTCAAATGCAGTTCCCAGGTTGAGCCCGGGGATTTCACATCTGACTTAACAAACCGCCTGCGTGCGCTTTACGCCCAGTAATTCCGATTAACGCTTGCACCCTCCGTATTACCGCGGCTGCTGGCACGGAGTTAGCCGGTGCTTCTTCTGCGAGTAACGTCAATCGCTAAGGTTATTAACCTTAACGCCTTCCTCCTCGCTGAAAGTACTTTACAACCCGAAGGCCTTCTTCATACACGCGGCATGGCTGCATCAGGCTTGCGCCCATTGTGCAATATTCCCCACTGCTGCCTCCCGTAGGAGTCTGGACCGTGTCTCAGTTCCAGTGTGGCTGGTCATCCTCTCAGACCAGCTAGGGATCGTCGCCTAGGTGAGCCGTTACCCCACCTACTAGCTAATCCCATCTGGGCACATCCGATGGTGTGAGGCCCGAAGGTCCCCCACTTTGGTCTTGCGACGTTATGCGGTATTAGCTACCGTTTCCAGTAGTTATCCCCCTCCATCGGGCAGTTTCCCAGACATTACTCACCCGTCCGCCACTCGTCACCCAAGAGCAAGCTCTCTGTGCTACCGTTCGACTTGCATGTGTTAGGCCTGCCGCCAGCGTTCAATCTGAGCCATGATCAAACTCTTCAATTTAAGTTTGATGCTCGTGAATTAAACTTCGTAATGAATTACGTGTTCACTCAGAGACTTGGTATTCATTTTTCGTCTTGCGACGTTAAGAATCCGTATCTTCGAGTGCCCACACAGATTGTCTGATAAATTGTTAAAGAGCAGTGCCGCTTCGCTTTTCTCAGCGGCGCGGGATGTGCATATTACGCTTTCCCGCTTCAGAGTCAAGCATTTAATTTCGCTTTTCTCTGTTGAGATTCTCAGGAGAACCTCGCTGACCCGGCGGCTTGTAATCCGTTGTTCCGTGTCAGTGGAGGCGCATTATAGGGAGTTCTGAGACGTTGACAAGCCCTGTTTTAAAAAAACTTTTCAAGCGTCTCTTTTTTGAACAAATCAGGATGAAACAGGCAGTTTTTCGAGCGTTTCAAAGCCATAACGGCGTAAAACGGGTAAAAGTTGCTCAGTTTCCGCCGTGAGCGCCATGCAGTAGGCCAGATTCGGTTCACTGGATTTCGCATCCGGTGCCTCATGCTCAAGCAACCAAGCCGTTCGACGCGCAATCGCCGCACCGGAATCCACCAGTCGGGTACCCTCCGGCAACACCTGCAGCAGTTCCTCTTGTAATAGCGGGAAGTGGGTGCAGCCGAGCACGACGGTATCCGGCGGCTCCGGCATACGAAGCCATGGGCGAAGAATGCGCTTCAACTCGTCGAGTGGCACCGGTTCGCCGTGCAGCTTCGCTTCAGCCAGCTCCACCAGCTCTGCAGAACCGAGCATCTCTATACGGCATTCGTTAGCAAAGCGGGCGATCAGCTCATGCGTATAAGGACGCTTCACCGTCCCTCGCGTTGCCAGCAGCCCGACGATACGGTTCGCCGAAAGACGCGCCGCCGGTTTAATGGCCGGGACTACGCCCACAACGGGGAAGCCGAAGTGCTCACGCAGCGCGGGCAGCGATACCGTGCTCGCCGTGTTACAGGCGATGACGGCCAGCGCTAATGGATAACGCTGCTGTACCGCAGTGACGATTTCAACAACGCGCTCAACGATAAACTCTTCACTCTTCTCGCCATACGGGAAAGCGACGTTATCGAACGCATAGATGTAATGAAGATCCGGCAAGAGATGCCGGATCTCATCGTAGACCGACAGCCCACCTACGCCGGAATCAAATACCAGCACGGTGGGACGTGGTTCAGAAGGTGTAGCTGCCAGACAAGGTGTATTCCCGTCCTGCAGTTTGGTAGCCATAAACTGTCTCGTAATCTTTATCGAACAGGTTGGCTATTTTACCACGAACTGTCAGGTGTGAGGTGACCGGATACGATAATCCGATGTCCCATAAGCTCACGCCGCCCATTTTTACATCACGATTATTGTCATAATCATTATCGTAGCGCTCACCCAGGTACTGATACATGACATTCCAGCCAAGATCGTAAACCTGTCCGGTCAGCTCATACTTCACCTGCTGCTTAGCGCGGCGATAAAGCACCTTGTCAGTTTGGTCATCACGTGGATCGACGTATTGCAGCGTCAGATGATGCTCCACTGGACCGGTGGCGATATTCCCCGTCCATTCAAGCCCCTTAATGGTGGCCGACTTCACGTTGATGTACTGATTGTTTTTGTAGTCAATCAGGTTCTGGATTTCGTAATGATAAGCCGACAGACGCCAGTCCAGCGGACCGGTTAACCCTTCAAGACCCGCTTCCCATTGCTTAGACTCTTCCGGTTTCAGGTCAGGGTTAGCGGCAATGCCCGGCCCATAGGATGAAGCAAAGCGCGTCGCCCCAAACTGTTGCCCCAGAGAAGGTGCCAGGAAGCCAGTACCATAAGAGAGCGTGGCCCGATAGCCATCGACAAACTGCCAGCCTGCGGCCGTTTGCCAGGTGCCGTGCCAGCCGAACTGCTCATCATGATCTTCACGTCCGGAAGCTTCTAAGGTGACGTCACCAAGCTGCTGCTGCCCGGTCAGGTATAGCCCGGTCGTATCGCGCTTATAGACATCCGATAACGTGGTGCTGCTGGACGTCAGTTTTTCCTGTTTCCAGTCGACGCCGCCGCTAATCGCCCCGTGCCCAACTTCAACGTTATTCCCCCACTGGATATAACGCTGTTCCATATTGTCCAGCGTCGCATCCCCGGCATAGCGGCCGAGATCGTTGCTGTAGTTGTAATTTTTCAGGTGTTGGTAGTTCGCAATCAGCTGGGAAGAGTAAATACCCGAGCTGTAGCGTAGGCCCGTATCCCAGGACTGCGTATAGTTCTGCGCCTCGTCGTTACCGCCCGCATACCCATAAGAACCCTGATCGTAATCGCTGTTAGCGGTATAGCCATAGCCACGGAAAAAGCCGGAGAAGTTATCGTCGAACTTATGCTGTACGCCGCCCCAGAACAGTTTATTGCGATAGCCGTCACGGTCGCTATCACCGCTGTAAGGGGAATCCGGCTGAACGTTGAAGCCGTGAGTCGTCTGGTAAGCCCCAGCCGCCGTCACCAGCGTGTCGCCAAAGCGTTTGTTCACCGCGCCATCATAAGTCTGATAGCCGTTAGTACCCGCACCGGCATTAATCTGAGCGTGCTCATCGTCGGTCAAGGTAATAATGTTGACGACACCGCCGATCGCGCCAGACCCGTACACCGCTGAACGCGGCCCACGGATATACTCAATGCGCTGCACCAGCGATACCGGAATCTGCCCAATATCAATGCCATTGGAAATGCCCGCACGCGCCATAGGCACGCCGTCAATCAGCACCAGCACGTGGCGTCCTTCGGTACCGCGGACATAAAGAGAAGCGCTCTGCCCGATACCGCCATTCTGAGCGATATCAACGCCCGGCAGGCGGCGCATAACGTCGTTCAGATCTTTAGATTGCCAGCGCTGAATATCATCACGCGTAACAATATCCGTAGGAGCCAGAACGGTATTAACAGGTTGTTGGAAGCGGTTGGCGGTCACCACCAGCGTGTCTGAATTGCTGTCTTGCGCCCAGCCAGAAAATGCCGTGACGGATAACGCCGTCAGCAGCGAAGCTTTTTTAATCATTTTTAAAGCATCCGAAACATAAAAAGGATGCCGCAGGCTTTATACGTTGTTCGCGACGATAAAACCCCATGCGACGTCATCCGGCAGGTCTTCGGGCTTGGAGGCGACATCGGAAAACGAGGACTTCCCACGGCAAGCCGCAGTGTCTGCATCGGGTGCATTCGTTTCCCACCTTCCTTACCGCTGCGCGTCAGCCCCAGATTCACACTGGATTCCCTTTTAACTCACAGGACCGGTACGGGGATGCTACATTTAGTTACATATAGATGTCCAGACTGCTATTTATGATTTTCACCTGTCTCGGTACTGGACATCCCCTGAGCAGGCCCTACAATCCCCGCGTACTTTTATTATTCAGGATGCATCATGACCCCCGAACACCTCCCTACCGAACAGTACGACGCTCAGCTCGCCGAGAAAGTCACTCGCCTGCAAACGATGATGGCGCCGTTTAGCGCGCCCGCGCCGGAGGTGTTCCGCTCGCCGGTCAGCCACTACCGCATGCGCGCCGAATTCCGCATCTGGCACGATGGTGATGACCTGTATCACATCATGTTCGACCAGCAGAGCAAAAGCCGTATTCGCGTCGACACGTTCCCGGCGGCCAGCGAGCTGATAAACACGCTGATGACCGCCATGCTCGAGGGCGTGCGCGGCAACCACGCGCTTCGCCATAAGCTGTTCCAGATTGACTACCTCACCACCCTAAGCCATCAGGCGGTAGTCTCGCTGCTGTACCATAAAAAGCTGGATGACGAGTGGCGTGAAGAGGCCGAAGCGCTACGTGACGCGCTGCGGGCCAAAGGGCTTAACGTGCATCTGATTGGCCGCGCGACGAAAACAAAAATCGAACTGGATCAGGACTATATCGATGAACGCCTGCCGGTGGCGGGCAAAGAAATGATCTACCGTCAGGTGGAGAATAGCTTCACGCAGCCGAATGCTGCGATGAACATTCACATGCTGGAGTGGGCACTCAACGCCACGCAAAATTCACGCGGTGACCTGCTGGAACTGTACTGCGGTAACGGTAACTTCTCGCTGGCGCTGGCGCGCAACTTCAACCGCGTGCTGGCCACTGAAATCGCCAAGCCATCGGTCGCGGCCGCGCAGTACAATATCGCCGCCAACCAGATCGACAACGTGCAGATTATCCGCATGGCGGCAGAGGAGTTTACGCAGGCGATGAACGGCGTGCGTGAGTTTAACCGCCTGCAGGGCATCGATCTGAAAAGCTATCAGTGCGAAACGATTTTCGTCGACCCACCGCGCAGCGGGCTGGATAGTGAAACCGAGAAAATGGTGCAGGGGTACCCGAATATTCTGTACATCTCCTGTAACCCGCAGACGCTATGCCAGAACCTGGAAACCTTGAGCCAGACGCATAACGTTAGCCGCCTGGCGCTGTTCGACCAGTTCCCATACACCCACCATATGGAATGCGGCGTACTGCTCACGAAGAAGTAAGACTTAACGTAGGCCGGATAAGCGAAGCCGCCATCCGCCAATCTGCTCCGTCAGCGCCGGATGACGCTGCGCTTATCCGGCCTACTGATTAGGACTCGTGTTTGCGGTTACGCATCCGGTAACCGATCCAGAAGACCATCGCTACCGACAGTACCGCCGGGAAGAAGTTAGACCCGATGTCCGGATACTCGGCACGCACCACGGTGCTATACAGCAGCACGCCCAGAATAAAGCAGGCAGCAGCAAGGCCTGGCAACCCCACCGGCATCGTACGGTTCTGATAGCGTTGATGCAGACAGTAAACCGTCAGCACCAGCGAGATAATGGGAAAAACGGAGAAAGGTACGATGGAGCTAAACAGGGCTGCAAACGTGCCGTTAATCGATAAGCCAGCCAACAGCGCCAGCAGCAGCGTACCCTTTTCTTGACCTGACAGTTTCATTGCTCGTTTACCACCTTATTCGGACTGATGTGTCGTCTTCTCTTGTTCACGGCGATACCAGTAGTACGCGCCTTTTGAGATCATCCGTAATTGCAGCACCAGCCGTTCTTCCAACTGCCGGCGCTGTTCAGGGCTCACGTCCAGCGCCTCGGCCCCTGCGCTAAATACAATGGTTACCATCGCCTCGGCCTGCGCTTCCGTGAAGGCACGCGGCATATGGTTTTCGATTTCCAGATAGTCAGCAAGTTCCGCAATGAAATGCTGAATTTCACGCGCTACCGCCGCGCGAAATGCGGCGGACGTTCCTGAACGTTCGCGCAGAAGCAGGCGGAAGGCGTTTGGATTATTGCCGATAAATTCCATAAAGGTCGAAACGGAGGTACGAATAACGCTACCGCCTTTGGCAATCCGCTGGCGCGCCTGACGCATCAGCTGACGCAGCATCAGGCCGCTTTCATCGACCATCGTCAGCCCCAGCTCATCCACATCGCGGAAGTGGCGATAAAAAGAGGTTGGCGCAATTCCTGCCTCACGCGCGACTTCGCGCAGGCTCAGGCTGGCAAAACTACGTTCGGCACTAAGTTGACTGAATGCCGCTTCTACCAGCGACCGCCGGGTTTTTTCTTTTTGTTGCGCTCTAACACCCATCACGATGACTGAATCCTTCCACATGACCTGCTGGCACTATACCAGAGATTAAAACGAATCGACTTACGCAGCTTTGTTAATGATTGTTTACATGCTATTTATGCTATTTCGTATGAAAAAAGCCCAACGATAATTGGGTTATTACTTCGATGATGTTATGATTCTGTTGCTTTTATGTATAAGAACAGGTAAGCCTTACCATGCCACATTCCTACGATTATGATGCAATAGTAATTGGTTCCGGCCCCGGCGGCGAAGGTGCTGCTATGGGTCTGGTGAAGCAGGGAGCCCGTGTCGCCGTTATTGAGCGTTATCATAATGTCGGCGGCGGCTGTACCCACTGGGGTACCATTCCTTCCAAAGCCCTTCGCCACGCCGTCAGCCGTATTATCGAATTCAACCAGAACCCTCTCTACAGCGACCACAGCCGACTTCTCCGCTCTTCCTTTGCCGACATCCTGAATCATGCTGATAGCGTAATCAATCAGCAGACTCGTATGCGTCAGGGTTTTTATGAGCGCAATCACTGCGAAATGCTGCAGGGCGACGCCCGTTTCGTCGACGAACATACCATCGCGCTGGAATGCCCGGATGGGTCGGTTGAAACATTAACCGCTGACAAGTTCGTGATCGCCTGCGGCTCGCGCCCGTATCGTCCGGCCGATGTCGATTTCACTCACCCGCGCATTTATGACAGCGACTCTATCCTGAGCCTGCACCATGAACCTCGCCACGTCATTATTTACGGCGCCGGGGTTATCGGCTGCGAATACGCGTCTATCTTCCGCGGTATGGACGTGAAGGTTGACCTGATCAACACCCGCGACCGCCTGCTGGCGTTTCTCGACCAGGAGATGTCAGACTCGTTGTCTTACCACTTCTGGAATAGCGGTGTGGTCATTCGCCACAACGAAGAGTACGAGAAAATTGAAGGCGTGGACGACGGCGTGATCATGCACCTGAAGTCCGGCAAAAAGCTAAAAGCCGACTGTCTGCTGTTCGCCAACGGCCGTACCGGCAACACCGACTCGCTGTCGCTGGAAAACATCGGCCTACAGGCCGATGGCCGCGGTCAGTTGAAGGTCAATAGCCTGTACCAGACCGCGCTGCCGCACGTTTACGCCGTCGGCGACGTCATCGGCTATCCAAGCCTGGCCTCCGCCGCCTACGATCAGGGACGTATTGCTGCACAGGCGCTGATGAAAGGCGAAGCGACCGCTCACCTGATTGAAGATATCCCGACCGGGATCTATACCATTCCTGAAATCAGCTCCGTCGGCAAAACCGAACAGCAGCTGACCGCGATGAAGGTGCCGTATGAAGTGGGCCGCGCCCAGTTTAAACATCTGGCGCGAGCGCAAATCGTGGGCATGAGCGTAGGAAGCCTGAAGATCCTGTTCCATCGGGAGACGAAAGAAATCCTCGGCATTCATTGCTTTGGGGAACGCGCGGCCGAAATTATTCACATCGGCCAGGCGATTATGGAGCAGAAAGGTGGCGGCAACACCATTGAGTACTTCGTTAACACCACCTTTAACTACCCGACCATGGCAGAAGCCTATCGGGTCGCTGCGCTAAACGGCTTAAATCGCCTTTTTTAACGTCTTTTCGAAATGGCCGTCCATCGTCTCACGGACGGCCTCTGCCAGCTGCTCATAGCGGCTGCGCAGCGGCGACCCCGGTCGATACACCAGCCCCACGGTGCGGCGCGGTTCCGGCTTAATGCACGGCAGGTAGACCACACCATCGCGTTTCCGCTCCGGCGGCACGGCCAACGCCGGCAGTAGGGTAATCCCGCTGCCTGCCGCCACCATATTGCGCAGGGTTTCCAGACTGGTCGCGCGGAAGTGAGTATCTTCATCCGCACCGGCTTCAAAACAGAAGCCCATGGCCTGATCGCGCAGGCAGTGGCCATCTTCCAGCATCAGCAGTTTCTCACCGGCCAGATCCGACATCGGCACGCGATCGCGCTCGGCCCACGGGTGATCTTCATAGATCGCCAGCAGCATCGGCTCATCAAACAGCGGCACCTCAATAAAGGCTTCGCTCTCTTTGACCAGCGCCAGAATGGCGCAATCCAGCTTACCGCTATCGAGCTGCGCCAGCAGCTGATGGGTTTGCGCTTCATGCAGATACATTTCGAGCTTCGGGAACGTCTGGTGCAGCATCGGGATTATGTGGGGCAGCAGGTACGGGCCAACGGTCGGGATCAGGCCGATATGCAGCGGGCCGGACATCGTCTCCCCCTGTTGGCTAGCCATCTCCTTCAGCACTTTGACCTCGCGTAACACCGTACGCGCCTGGTCCACCAGCAGCAGTCCGGCCTGGGTAAACAGCACCTTGCGGCTGGTACGCTCCAGCAGCATCACGCCCAGTTCATCTTCCAGTTTTCGAATCTGCCCGCTCAGAGTTGGCTGGCTGACGTGGCAGGAATCTGCCGCCCGGCGGAAATGCCGGTGTTCAGCTAACGCCACCAGGTATTCAAGATCGCGAATATTCATTATTCATCCTCCATCGCCACGATAGTTCATGGCGATAGATAGAATAGCAATGAATGATTATCCCTATCAAGGATTCTGTTTAATAATAAACCACAGAAACCGCGCGGTCCTTGTTTAACCCTTGAAGTCATCGCGCCGATTTCTGAGTTTCTCTCAAAACTCGACTAAATAAAGCCAACATGAACGTTTGCGGGCCCCGTGGCCCGCTTTTTTTACGCATAAAAAACCCGGCGTTGCTTACGCTTGGCCGGGCTACTGATATTAGTGCCTGATGGCGCTACGCTTATCAGGCCTACAAAACATGGCTACGCAAGGCGAGCCTTTGCGTCGCTAATCGCCTGCGCCACCTGTTTCGGTGATACGCCGCCTTTCGCCGCACGCTTATCGAGGCAGGATTGCAGCGACAGAATCGGATAGACATCTTCGCCAATCACCGCGCTGAATTTTTGCAAATCAGCCAGCGCCAGATCTTCCAGCGGTTTACCCTGTGCAATGGCTTCGACGACGGCTTCACCCACAATATGGTGTGCTTCACGGAACGGGACGCCCTTGGCAACCAGATAATCCGCCAGTTCAGTCGCGTTAGCATAACCCTGCTGCGCGGCTTCCTGGCAGCGCGGGCGTTTCACCTGAATGCCGTCCAGCACCAGCGCCGCCATGTGCAGACAGTCCATCCAGGTATCCAGCGCATCGAACACGCCTTCTTTGTCTTCCTGCATGTCTTTGTTATAGGCCAGCGGCAGCCCTTTAAGGGTCATCATCATGCCGGTCAGCGCACCCTGCACGCGTCCGCATTTACCGCGGATCAGCTCCAGCGCGTCCGGGTTTTTCTTCTGCGGCATCAGAGAAGAGCCTGAGGTCACGCGATCGGACAGCTCAACAAAACCGGCTTCCCCGGTATTAAAGAAGATCAGATCTTCGGCGAAGCGTGACAGGTGCACCATGCCGATAGAGGCGTTGGAAAGCAGCTCCAGCACGTGGTCACGGTCGGAAACGCTGTCCAGGCTGTTGCGGGTTGCAGAAGCAAAGCCCAGCCAGCCGGCCAGCTGTTCACGGTCGATTTCATACGCGGTCCCCGCCAGCGCGCCGCAGCCCAGCGGGCTAACGTCCAGACGCTTCAGGGTATCCTGCAGACGGCTTTCGTCACGGGCCAACATCTCAACGTAGGCCAGGCACCAGTGGGCAAACGTCACCGGCTGCGCGCGCTGCAGGTGAGTATAGCCCGGCATCACTGCGTCCTGATTCGCCTGCGCCGTCTCAACCAGCGCACTTTGCAGCTGACGGTTAGCCACCAGCAGCTCTGCAACGGTATCTTTGCACCACAGCTTCAGGTCAGTCGCCACCTGATCGTTACGGCTACGGCCGGTGTGCAGCTTTTTACCCAGCTGACCCACTTTGTCGATCAGCTTGCCTTCTACCCAGCTATGGATATCTTCAGCATCGCTTTCCAGAATCTGCTGCGGATTGGCGCGAACCTCTTCCAGCAGCACGCCCAGCGCGCTTTCCAGCTGAGACTGTTCGTCAGCGGTCAGCACGCCAACCGTCACCAGCGCTTTGGACCAGGCAACAGAGCCAACGATATCCTGCTCCGCCAGGCGATAATCAAAGCGTAAAGAGTCATTGAACTGTTTGAACCGCTGATCCGCTGCCTGAGTAAAACGCCCACCCCAAAGTGCCATAACATGCTTCCTTAATTTCTTCGATTTCACTGCCGGATGGCGCTACGCTTATCCGGCCTACAGGTTCTGTTCACGCAGGCCGGATAAGGCGTTTACGCCGCCATCCGGCACACAAATGTTTAAGCCAGAATACGCGTACCAATCGGCGTGCCGTTAAACAGCGCCGGCAATTGCTCCGCGTGACGCCATGAAGCGATATCCACCGGGCGACCCAGCGTACGCGCCGCATCAAGCGCCGCGTTCACCTTCACAATCATTCCATCGGTAATAATACCCTGGTCGATCAGCTGTTCAGCCTTCGCCGCCGTCATTTCGGCAATACGCTGGCCTTTACCGTCGAGAATACCGCTCACATCGGAGAGCAGAATCAAGTCTGCGCCCAGCGTTGCCGCCAGCGCGGTTGCCGCCTGGTCAGCGTTGACGTTCATTAGTTGCCCTTCGTCGGTCACGCCAATTGAGCTCACCACCGGCAGGAAACCGCCTTCCAGCAGCAGGTTAATCAGTTTTGGCGAACCCGGCTGCGCCAGACCCACGTGGCCCAACTCTTCATCCAGTTTGCTGACCTTCACGCTGTCGCCATCGCCGAGGAACAGGCCAACGGAGGCGATATCATGTTTCTTCGCCCATGCCAGCAGCGTTTTGTTGGCGGTACCCGCCAGTGCGCCGGTGATGATGTCAATCTGGTCGGCTGGCGTGACGCGCAGGCCATTTTTCTTTTTTACCGGCAGGTTGAGCTGTTTCATCAGTTCGTCCACCACGCAGCCGCCGCCGTGAACAATCACCAGCGGGCGTTGATGCGACTCGCGGTAGTTAACCAGCGCGGTAAACAGACGCTCCAGCGCCTCTTCGCTATCCAGCAACACGCCGCCCAGTTTGATAATTAATGGATTCATCATCGTCACACCTTAAATAAGAGACTGCGTCTCAGCAAAGCCGAAACGGATATTGGCACACTGCACGGCCTGTGCGGCGGCGCCTTTCAATAAGTTATCTTCGGTTGCTACCACGATCAGGTGTTCGCCCTGAACGGCAAAACCGATGTCGCAGAACGGCAGGCCCACCACGTTTTTCAGCGCCGGAACGCCCTTCTCGTATAAACGCATCATCGGCTTGTCGCCGTAGGCCTGTTGTAAAGCGTCCGCCACCTGCGCCTGGCTTACGCCCGGTTTCAGACGGCAGGTAATGGTTTCCAGAATCCCACGCGGGAAGTTGCCCAGATGCGGGGTAAAAATCACCTCGGCGCCTAAATGGCTGGCAATTTCCGGCTGATGGCGGTGGGTAAATACGCCGTACGGCTGCAGGCTAACTTCGCAGAAGCTGTTGGAGATCGCTGCTTTACGCCCGGCACCGCTCACGCCGCTGGTCGCATTGATCACCGGCCACTGAGAGAGATCCAGCAGATCGGCATCAATCAACGGTTTCAGGGAAAGCTGCGCCGCCGTGGGGTAGCAGCCCGGCACCGCGATAAGCGTTGCTTCTTTCAGTTTATCCGCGTTCCACTCCGCCAGACCGTACACCGCCTGCTCCAGCAGTTCGGGGTACTGATGGGTAAAACCGTAATATTTTTCGTAGAAGGCACCGTCATTGACGCGGAACGCCCCGGAGAGGTCGAACACCACGCAGCCCGCCGCGAGGAACTGCGGCGCCAGATCGTGGCTGACTTCATGCGCGGTGGCGAGAAACACCACGTCTACGCCCGCGCTAAATTCGCTGATATCGGACATCGGCTGCAGCGGCAGATCGACAATCCCTTTTAACTGTGGATGCAAATCTGAGATTAACTTTCCTGCATCATTGCTTTGCGCTGAGACCGTCAAAGCGGTTATGTTCATATGAGGATGGCGATTCACATAGGTCACAAGCTCTGCGCCAGCGTAGCCGCTCGCGCCCACAATCAGCGTATTCAACATCGGGGCCGTTTACCTTCTTATGTCTGTTTGCCTGATTAAGCGTCGTCACTTCACCCTACCGTTGGTGGGTTTTCTTACGCCTAATGATAATGTATTTTTATTCACAAATACTGCATGAATATTGATACTATCACGACCCGAGGTGTGTCAACAATGAAAAACAATTTACCACCATTTATCGAGATTTACCGTGCGTTGATCGCCACCCCGTCCATCAGCGCAACCGAAGAAGCGCTCGATCAGAGTAATGCGTCTTTAATCACTCTGCTGGCAGACTGGTTCTCCTCTTTAGGCTTCAATGTTGAGGTGCAGCCGGTCCCCGGCACGCGCAATAAATTCAACCTGCTGGCCAGCACCGGCCACGGCGCGGGTGGGCTGCTGCTCGCCGGTCATACCGACACGGTACCGTTTGATGACGGGCGCTGGACTCGCGATCCGTTCACCCTGACCGAACACGACAACAAGCTCTACGGCCTCGGCACCGCCGACATGAAAGGTTTCTTCGCTTTTATTCTCGATGCGCTGCGTGATGTGGATGTGACGACGCTGAAAAAACCGCTGTACATTCTGGCAACGGCAGATGAAGAGACCAGCATGGCGGGGGCGCGTTACTTCTCCGAGTCCACCGAACTCCGTCCTGACTGCGCCATCATCGGCGAGCCGACGTCCTTACAGCCGGTGCGCGCACACAAAGGCCATATGTCGAACGCCATTCGCGTGATGGGCCAGTCTGGCCACTCCAGCGATCCGGCGCGCGGCGTCAACGCTATTGAAATCATGCATGACGCCATTGGCCGCGTGATGCATCTGCGCGATTCGCTAAAAGAACGCTATCACTATGATGCCTTCACCGTGCCATACCCAACGCTAAACCTCGGCAGCATTCATGGTGGCGATGCCTCCAACCGCATCTGCGCCTGCTGTGAGCTGCACATGGATATCCGTCCGCTGCCGGGCATGACGCTGGGCGATCTCAACGGTCTGCTGGATGAAGCGCTCGAGCCGGTCAGCGCGCAGTGGCCTGGGCGCCTGACGGTCAGCGAACTGCACGCGCCTATCCCTGGCTACGAATGCCCGCCGGATCACCAGCTGGTTGAAGTGCTGGAAAAACTGCTCGGTACCAAAACCGACGTCGTGAACTACTGCACCGAAGCGCCGTTTATCCAGACCCTGTGCCCGACAATCGTCCTCGGCCCGGGCTCGATCAACCAGGCACACCAACCGGACGAATACCTGGAAACCCGCTTTATTAAGCCGACGCGCGAGTTAATTACCCAGGTGGTGCATCACTTCTGCTGGCACTAATGAATCTTGCCCGGTGGCGCTACGCCAACCGGGCCTACCCCCGCCCGTAGGCCGGATAAGCGCAGCGCCATCCGGCATCTCTAAGCCGCGATCTCCCTCACATTTTCATAAGCATTTCTTATCTGGCACGAAGCGAATTAACTTTCGTAAATTGCCGCGATTTATTCGTTTGCTGAAGCGATTTCGCAGCAATTGACGTAAGGGTTTTTACGTGGCTTTATAAAAGAGGTGTCTTTATTCCGGCCTTTCGTTCCAAAGGGCGGGATATAACAAAATAAAATGAGATGGGGTGTCTGGGTTAATGAACGAACAATATTCCGCGTTGCGTAGTAATGTCAGTATGCTCGGTAAAGTGCTAGGCGATACCATCAAGGATGCGCTTGGTGAGAACATTCTTGACCGTGTAGAAACGATCCGTAAGTTGTCCAAATCTTCTCGTGCGGGCAACGAAGCCAATCGCCAGGAGCTGCTCAGCACGCTGCAGAACCTGTCTAACGATGAACTGCTGCCGGTCGCCCGCGCGTTCAGCCAGTTCCTTAACCTGGCCAACACCGCCGAACAGTACCACAGCATTTCGCCGAAAGGCGAAGCGGCAAGCAACCCGGAAGTGATTGCCCGCACTCTACGCAAACTCAAAGACCAACCCGATCTCAACGAAACCACCATTAAACAGGCGGTTGAATCCCTGTCACTGGAGCTGGTGCTGACTGCCCACCCAACCGAAATCACGCGTCGTACGCTGATTCACAAGATGGGTGAAATCAACAACTGCTTGAAACAGCTCGATAATAACGATATTGCCGACTACGAACGCAACCAGATTATGCGCCGCCTGCGCCAGCTGATTGCCCAGTCATGGCATACGGATGAAATTCGTAAGCATCGTCCAAGCCCGGTTGATGAAGCAAAATGGGGCTTTGCGGTGGTTGAAAACAGCCTATGGGAAGGCGTGCCTAACTATCTGCGCGAACTTAACGAACAGCTCGAAGAGAACCTTGGCTATCGCCTGCCGGTCGACTTCGTTCCGGTACGCTTTACCTCCTGGATGGGCGGCGACCGCGACGGCAACCCGAACGTCACCGCAGAAATTACCCGTCACGTCCTGCTGTTAAGTCGCTGGAAAGCCACCGACCTGTTCCTGAAAGATATTCAGGTGCTGATCTCCGAGCTGTCGATGGTGGAATGCACCGACGAGCTGCGCGAGCTGGTTGGCGAAGAAGGCGCAACCGAACCGTACCGCTACCTGATGAAAACCCTGCGCAGTCAGTTGATGGCCACCCAGGCCTGGCTGGAAGCGCGTCTCAAAGGCCAGCGTCTGCCAAAACCGGCGGGACTGATCAGCCAGAACGAACAGCTGTGGGACCCGCTGTACGCCTGTTATAAATCACTACAGGCCTGCGGTATGGGCATTATCGCCAACGGCGAACTGCTCGACACCCTGCGTCGTGTGAAGTGTTTTGGCGTCCCGCTGGTACGTATTGACGTCCGCCAGGAAAGCACCCGTCATACCGAAGCGCTGGGCGAGCTCACCCGCTACCTCGGCATTGGCGACTATGAAAGCTGGTCTGAAGCCGACAAACAGGCATTCCTGATCCGTGAACTGAATTCTAAGCGTCCGCTGCTGCCACGCAGCTGGGAGCCGAGCAACGATACCCTCGAAGTGCTCAAAACCTGTAAAGCGATCGTCGACGCGCCGCAGGGTTCCGTCGCCGCTTACGTGATCTCAATGGCCAAAACGCCGTCCGACGTGCTGGCGGTTCATCTGCTGCTGAAAGAAGCCGGGATCACCTTCGCACTGCCGGTCGCTCCGCTGTTCGAAACGCTGGACGACCTGAACAACGCCGATGACGTGATGACCCAGTTGCTCAACATCGACTGGTATCGCGGCTTCATTCAGGGCAAACAGATGGTGATGATTGGCTATTCCGACTCAGCAAAAGATGCGGGCGTAATGGCAGCCTCCTGGGCGCAATATCAGGCACAGGACGCATTGATCAAAACCTGCGAAAAAGCAGGCATTGAGCTGACGCTGTTCCACGGCCGCGGCGGTTCTATCGGGCGCGGCGGCGCGCCGGCCCATGCCGCGCTGCTGTCACAGCCGCCGGGGAGCCTGAAAGGCGGCCTGCGCGTGACGGAACAGGGCGAAATGATCCGCTTCAAATACGGTCTGCCGGAAGTCACCGTCAGCAGCCTGTCGCTGTATACCAGCGCTATTCTGGAAGCAAACCTGCTGCCGCCGCCGGAGCCAAAAGAAGAATGGCGCGGCATTATGGACGAGCTGTCCGACATCTCATGCGAGATGTACCGCGGCTACGTGCGTGAAAACAAAGATTTCGTGCCTTACTTCCGTTCCGCCACGCCGGAGCAAGAGCTGGGTAAACTGCCGCTGGGTTCTCGTCCGGCCAAACGACGTCCGACCGGCGGCGTTGAATCTCTGCGAGCCATTCCGTGGATCTTTGCCTGGACGCAAAACCGCCTGATGCTGCCCGCCTGGCTGGGTGCCGGTGCCGCGCTGCAAAAAGTGGTGGAAGACGGTAAGCAAAACGCGCTGGAAACGATGTGCCGCGACTGGCCGTTCTTCTCTACCCGTCTGGGTATGCTGGAAATGGTCTACTCGAAGGCGGACCTGTGGCTGGCGGAATACTACGATCAGCGTCTGGTGAAACCTGAGCTGTGGGCGCTGGGCGCCGAGCTGCGCGAGCAGCTGGAAGCCGATATCAAAGTGGTACTGGATATCGCTAACGATGCACACCTGATGGCCGATCTGCCATGGATCGCCGAATCTATCCAGCTACGTAACATCTATACCGACCCGCTGAACGTCCTGCAGGCCGAACTGCTGCATCGCTCGCGTAAAGCGGAAGAAGAAGGTCTGGAACCAGACCATAACGTCGAACAGGCGCTGATGGTCACCATCGCCGGCGTCGCGGCGGGTATGCGTAACACCGGTTAATTCCGCGTACGTTGCCGGAAGGCGCTACGCTTATCGGGCCTACGTGGATTGCCGACATCCTTTGTAGGCCGGATAAGTCGCTTGCGACGCCATCCGGCACCGCGCCAACAGGTTTGTCAGCAATCTGAAAAAGCCACATTCTTTGTGGCCTTTTTTTATCCCCTCGGTTAAGGTTTCTTCGTTGTTCATCACGACAGGGAGCCTCATGTTTTACGACATCAATCCGCTGCTTTCCCAGATTGCTTCCGGCATTACGCCACTGCAAAAAATTCATTTCGCGGTTAACCACACGCCTTTGCCAGAAATGGCGTTTAAGGTCGATTTTCCGCGTCTGGAGATCCTGCTGGAGGGGCAACTCGCCGACGCAGGGCTGGGCGATGACGCCCCCTGCATGAACGCGCTCGAGGCGCTTTACGTACCTGCGGGCGGCTGGAACTTTCCCCAGTGGCAGTCCTCCGCCACCACCCTCAGCATCCTGTTTGGCAAGCAACAGCTGGGCTTTAGCGTTCAGCAGTGGGACGGCATGCGGTTGCAAAACCTCGCAAAACAGCACGTCGCCCGTCGCGGGCCACGCATTGGCTCTTTCCTGCTGCAAACCATGAGCGAAATCCAGATGCAGCCGCAGGAACAGCAAACCGCCCGGCTGATTGCCACCAGCCTGGTCAGCCACTGTGCCGACCTGCTCAGCAGCCAGATCCAAACTGCCTCACGCAGCCAGGCGCTATTCGATGCGATTCGCGAGTATATTGATACCCATTTTGCCGAGCCGCTCACCCGTGAATCGGTAGCGCAAGCGTTCTATATTTCGCCAAACTATCTGTCACACCTGTTCCAGAAAAGCGGCATTATGGGGTTTAATGAATACCTCAATCATACCCGCCTGGAGCACGCTAGGCGGCTATTGAAGGGGTATGATTTAAAGGTCAAAGAGATTGCCCACGCCTGCGGATTTATCGACAGCAATTACTTCTGCCGACTGTTTCGCAAAAACACCGCGCGCTCGCCGTCGGAGTACCGCCGCCAGTACCACAGCCAACTGACTATGTCAGAATAATATGCGTCTGCTGCGGCGCGGAAAGCAGCTTACGCACCGCGCTCATGACCTTCTGCGGCTCGCGTAAAAAGGCGCTGATGCCTGATTGTACATAGCGGCTTTGCGTAAAACGATCGCTGCCGTTCAGTTCAATATCGGTAATCAACAGCACGGCATCGGCGCGGCGGATATCCTCTTCCGTAAGCGCATTTTCAATCCCCAGCGCGCCCTGGGTTTCAATTTTTATCGTCCACTTTTCCTGCTGACAGAGCTTTTCCAGACGTTCAGCCGCCATATAGGTATGGGCCACGCCGCTTACGCAGGCGGTTACCGCCACTAACATTCGTCCGCTCGTTGCCGCCATCGTCCCCCCCTTGCAGAAAATAAACGCTGGCGGGCGCAAAAATCTTTCGCGCCCGCCAGTCTGTCGGTACCTATGGTATCGAGGTTATGCTTAGGCGCTCTGCGCTAAGTGTGCCTCAATTTTATTCATAATAGCGTCAGCACGCTTCACTGCGTCGCTAATATTCACCCGCACAATGGTTTTACCGGCAAAGCGCTCTTCAAACTTAATGCCGATATCCTTGGTCAGAATCACCATATCTGCTGCCGCCACATCGCTCTGCGTCAGCTCATTTTCCTGACCAATCGACCCCTGTGTTTCGACCTTCACGTTCCAGCCCTTTGATTTCGCCGCGCTTTCCAGCGCTTCTGCGGCCATGTACGTGTGTGCTACGCCGGAAGGACAGGCCGTTACCGCAATAATATTGGTCATAATCTCTACCTTCTCAATCAGTTAATTTCGAAATCTAAATCCAGGTCGTCTTCTTTTTCGACCGTCGCTTTTTTGTTCTTACGTGCCAGACTCTTCAGCAGGTTGACGCTGACGGCGGTGACGACCGCCCCTACCACAATTGCCAGCAGATAACCCAGCTTGCCCTCCACCACCGGCAGGACAATCAAACCGCCCCAGCCGGCGTAGCACTGCGCGCCCATTAACGCCGCAGTTACCGCACCACAAACGGAGCCCAGCATGATTGACGGGATAACGCGCAGCGGGTCGGCGGCGGCGAACGGAATCGCCCCTTCGGTCACGCCCACGCAGCCCATCACCAGCGCCGCTTTACCGGCTTCACGTTCTTCATTATTGAAATTCTTACGGTTAATCAGCGTCGCCAGCCCCAGACCCAGCGGCGGCACGCAGATCCCCACCGCGGCAATCGCCACCACGGTATACACCCCCTGCGACACGCAGATCAGCATGAAGGCGTAGGCGACTTTATTCACCGGGCCGCCCATATCGAACGCCAGCATCAGGCCCATGATCACCGCCAGCACGACGATACTGCCCTGCTGCATCCCTTGCAGCCAGTGGGTCAGACTGGTGGTCAGCAGACCAACCGGTTCACCCAGCCCCCACATCATGACCCCTGCGGTAATGAAGGTGCCGGCGATAGGAATCACGAAGATAGGCATCACCGAGCGCAACACTTTGTGCACCGGAATTTTCTTCAGGTAATAGACGACGATACCGCCGATAATCCCGGCGATCAGCGCGCCAAAGAAGCCCGCACCAAAGCTGTTGCCCACCCATGCGCCGATGGCGCACGGTGCCAGCGCGGAGCGCTCGGCGATGGAGTAACCGATATAGGCCGCGAGGAATGGCACCATCAGCGTCAGGCCCGCGACACCAATATCAAACAACTTTTTCAGGTTAGGATCGGTAGCAGCATCCGGTACGGCCCCCTTGCCGTACAGCATGACGGAGACCGCCAGCAAAATGCCGCCCGCAACCACAAACGGGATCATATGCGACACGCCAGTCATTAAGTGCTGACGGGTGTTTTTGAGTATGTGCACCAATTCTTTCATCAGTCGCTCCTGGGCTTCTTTGGCCCATGTCCATTAAGGTGTTGTGACAAACAATAGGCAATTGGCGACGGGGCAGACAGTGGATAAAAAGTGCATTTACTGGATTTTTGTAATGTCAGAAGAAAAATGCGAGCGACCTCAAAAGTTCACCCGCTTCCCTTCTTTATAGGGGAAGAGAGCAACCTGTGAGGTTGCTCTCATTTTCCAGCAGACCATACATTTGTCCAGTTTTTTGCATAATTGTCAGATAGCGATGCCGATGGCAAGCCCCCTATTCTGTTGCCTATAACGAATGATTGGGAGAGAAGGCTATGGCGTTGGTTATTGAATTTGTCTGTGAATTACCGAACGGCGTTCACGCCCGTCCGGCCAGCCATGTTGAGACGCTGTGCAACACGTTTCGCTGTGATATTGAATGGCATAACCTGCGCACCGACCGTAAAGGCAACGCCAAAAGCGCACTGGCGCTGATTGGCACCGATACCCTGGCGGGCGATAGCTGCCAGCTCATCATTCACGGCAGCGATGAACAGGCCGCCCACCAGCGCCTTTCCGTCTGGCTAAAAGACGAGTTCCCGCTGTGCGACGCACCGCTGGCGCAGGCTGACTGCATTGAGCAGGCCCCCCTGCCAGAATCGTTAACCCGGCTGAACCCAACGCTGTTCCGCGCTCAGCCCGTTTGCAGCGGCAGCGCGGGCGGTACCTTAACCCGCCTGGCCGCGCTGGATCTCAATAACCTCAGCGATCTGCCATCGGCTCAAAGTCCGGAACAGGAGCAATCTGCGCTGGACGCCGGGCTGACCCGGCTGGTCAGAACGCTGGAACTGCGCCTGTTGGACAGCGACAGCACCGCCAGCGCCATTCTTGAAGCACACCGTTCGCTGGCGACCGACGCCTCGCTGCGCCAACACCTGTTGGCGGGCGTTAACGGCGGCCTAAGCTGCGCACAGGCCATTGTCGAGAGCACCAACCACTTCTGCGCCGAATTCACCCGCTCTAGCAGCAGTTATCTACAGGAACGCGCGCTGGATGTGCGCGATGTTGGCTTCCAGCTGCTCCAGCATATCTACGGCGAACAGCGTTTCCCTGCACCAGGGCAGTTGACCCAACCGGCTATTTGCATCGCAGAAGAACTGACCCCAAGCCAGTTCCTGGAGCTGGATAAAACGCGACTGAAAGGGCTGCTGCTGCAAAGCGGTGGTACCACGTCACACACGGTTATTCTTGCCCGTTCGTTCAACATTCCGACGCTCGTCGGTGTAGATATCGACGCCATGACACCATGGCAAAACCAGACGGTGTACCTAGACGGTAACGCCGGTGCGGTCGTCGTCGCGCCAACGGAAGCGATCGCCCGCTACTATCAGCAGGAGGCCCGCATGCAGGCCGCTATTCGCGAACAGCAAAGCGAGTGGCTGCATAAAGAAGCGCGCAGCGCTGACGGCATCCGTCTGGAAGTGGCCGCCAACATCGCGCACTCCGTCGAAGCACAGGCGGCTTTTGGCAACGGTGCAGAAGCGGTCGGTCTGTTCCGCACCGAAATGCTGTATATGGACAGGGCCAGCGAGCCGAGTGAAAGCGAGCTGTACAATATTTTCTGCCAGGCACTGGAGTCCGCCAACGGACGGAGCATTATTATTCGCACGATGGACATTGGCGGCGATAAACCGGTGGATTACCTTAATATTCCGGCGGAGAACAACCCGTTCCTCGGCTATCGCGCGGTGCGTATCTACGAAGAATACTCGGCGCTGTTCACCACTCAGCTACGCGCCATTCTGCGCGCGTCGGCACACGGTAGCCTGAAAATTATGATCCCAATGATCTCCTCGATGGAAGAGATTCTGTGGGTAAAAGAAAAGGTCGCCGAAGCCAAACAACAGCTGCGCAGCGAGCACGTACCGTTTGATGAACGCATTCCGCTAGGCATCATGCTGGAAGTACCGTCGGTCATGTTTATCATCGATCAATGCTGTGAAGAGATCGATTTCTTCAGCATTGGCAGTAACGACCTGACGCAATACCTGCTGGCGGTCGACCGCGATAACGCCAAAGTGACTCGCCACTACAACAGTCTGAATCCGGCCTTCCTGCGCGCCCTCGACTACGCCGTGCAGGCGGTACATCGCCAGGGCAAATGGATTGGTCTTTGCGGCGAGCTGGGCGCGAAAGGCTCGGTGCTGCCGCTACTGGTCGGCCTCGGTCTGGATGAAATCAGCATGAGCGCACCGTCAATTCCGGCCACCAAAGCCCGCCTGGCACAGCTCGACAGCCGCGCCTGCCGTCAGTTGCTTAACCAGGCGATGGCCTGCCGCACTTCGTTGGAAGTCGAACATCTGCTGGCGCAGTTCCGCATGAGCCAGCAGGACGCGCCGCTGATTACCCCACGCTGCATTTCGCTGGATAACGACTGGCGCAGCAAAGAAGAGGTGCTCAAAGGGATGACCGACAATCTGCTGCTCGCCGGGCGCTGCCGCTACCCACGCAAGCTGGAGGCTGACCTGTGGGCGCGAGAGGCGGTGTTCTCCACCGGGCTGGGCTTCAGCTTCGCCATTCCGCACAGCAAATCTGAACATATCGAACAATCGACCATCAGCGTCGCACGGCTGCCCGCACCGGTGACCTGGGGCGATGAAGAAGCGCAGTTCATCATTATGCTGACGCTTAACAAACATGCCGCGGGCGACCAGCACATGCGCATCTTCTCGCGCCTGGCACGCCGCATTATGCACGAAGAATTCCGCAACTCTCTGGTTAACGCCGCCTCTGCCGACGCTATCGCCAGTCTGCTGCAACATGAACTGGAACTTTAAGAGGAACGAGCATGGAACTGTATCTGGATACCGCCAATGTGCAGGAAGTTGAACGCCTGGCGCGCATTTTCCCCATTGCTGGCGTGACCACCAACCCCAGCATTGTCGCTGCCAGCAAAGAATCTCTCTGGGATGTGCTGCCGCGCCTGAAAAAAGCGGTTGGCGAAAGCGGCACGCTGTTTGCCCAAACCATGAGCCGCGACGCTGACGGCATGGTAGCGGAAGCACGCAAGCTGAATGACGCCATTCCGGGGATTGTGGTCAAAGTCCCGGTTACCGCTGAAGGGCTGGCGGCGATTAAACTGCTGAAAAAAGAAGGCATTCCGACTCTTGGCACGGCGGTTTACAGCGCCTCACAGGGGCTGCTGGCCGCGCTGGCGGGCGCTAAATACGTCGCCCCGTATGTGAACCGCGTTGACGCCCAGGGCGGCGACGGCATTCGCATGGTGCAGGAATTACAGTCATTGCTGGAACTCCACGTACCGGAAAGTAAGGTACTGGCCGCCAGCTTTAAAACACCGCGTCAGGCGCTGGACTGTTTACTGGCAGGCTGCGAAGCCATCACCCTTCCTTTAGATGTAGCGCAACAAATGCTCGGCACACCCGCGGTAGAGTCAGCAATAGAGAAGTTCGAGCAAGACTGGAAGAACGCATTTGGTAATCTGAACCTGTAAGGGAGAAATGTATGGATCGCATTATTCAATCACCAGGTAAGTATATTCAGGGCGCTGACGTTATCACTCGCCTGGGTGATTACTTAAAACCGATGGCCAACAGCTGGCTGGTTGTGGGCGACAAATTCGTGCTGGGATTTGCCGAAGAGACGTTGCGCAAAAGCCTGACCGAGGCCGGGCTGGCCGTTGAGATTGCCCCCTTCGGCGGCGAGTGCTCACAAAATGAAGTTAACCGTCTGCAGGATGTGGCAAACAGCGCCAAATGCAGCGCCATTTTAGGCATTGGCGGCGGCAAAACGCTGGATACCGCCAAAGCGCTGGCCCACTTTATGAATCTGCCGGTCGCGATCGTCCCCACCATCGCCTCCACCGATGCACCGTGCAGCGCGCTCTCCGTGCTGTACACCGACGACGGTGAATTTGACCGCTACCTGATGCTGCCGCACAACCCGAATATGGTGATTGTCGACACCAAAATCGTTGCCGGCGCCCCGGCCCGTCTGCTGGCTGCCGGGATTGGCGATGCACTGGCCACCTGGTTTGAGGCCCGCGCCTGTTCACGTAGCGGTGCCACCACGATGGCAGGCGGCAAGTGCACCCAGGCCGCGCTGGCGCTGGCTGAACTGTGTTACAACACGCTGATTGAAGAAGGTGAAAAAGCGATGCTGGCCGCCGAGCAGCACGTGGTCACCCCGGCGCTGGAGCGCGTGATCGAAGCCAATACCTACCTCAGCGGCGTTGGCTTTGAAAGCGGAGGCCTGGCCGCCGCGCACGCCGTGCACAACGGGCTGACGGCGATTCCGGACGCACACCATTATTACCACGGCGAGAAAGTCGCGTTTGGCACCCTGACCCAACTGGTGCTGGAAAACGCGCCGGTTGAAGAAATTGAAACCGTGGCCGCACTGTGCCACAGCGTGGGTCTGCCGATTACCCTGGCACAGCTGGACATTAAAGATGATATTCCGGCAAAAATGCGCCTGGTGGCGGAAGCAGCCTGTGCCGAGGGGGAAACGATTCACAACATGCCTGGCGGCGCGGAACCTGACCGCGTATACGCGGCGCTGCTGGTCGCTGACCAGTATGGGCAGCGTTTTCTGCACGAGTGGGAGTAACCCCCTCACCACACAAACAAAAAATCCCCGCTTTCGCGGGGATTTTTTTATACCGTCAAAGCCACCTTACAGCAGGTCAAAACGGTCCAGGTTCATCACTTTCACCCACGCCGCCACGAAGTCTTTCACAAACTTCTCTTTGGCATCGCTAGAGGCATACACCTCCGCCAGCGCACGCAGTACGGCATTAGAACCAAACACCAGATCCGCACGGGTGCCGGTGTATTTCACTTCGCCGCTGACGCGGTCGCGGCCTTCGAACAGCTCGGACGTTTCGTCAGTCGCTTTCCACTCGGTGCGCATATCCAGCAGATTGACGAAGAAATCAGTCGTCAACGCGCCGACGTTGTCGGTCAGCACGCCGTGCTGGCTGCCGTCAAAGTTAGCGCCCAGTACGCGCATACCGCCTACCAGCACCGTCATTTCCGGTGCGGTCAGCGTCAGCAGCTGCGCTTTGTCGATTAACAGGGACTCCGTCGTCGCTTCACCCGGCGCGGCGCGGTAGTTGCGGAAGCCATCGGCAACCGGTTTGAGCAGCTCAAACATCTCGATATCCGTCTGATCCTGGCGCGCGTCAACGCGACCCGGAGTGAACGGTACCTTGATGCTAACGCCAGCCGCTTTCGCCGCCTGCTCAACGCCCACCACGCCTGCCAGTACGATAATATCGGCCAGTGATGCTTTATGCGCTGATTTATAGATGCCTTCCAGTACCGGCAGCACGCGTGCGGCCGTCGCGTTCACTTCCCAGCCGCGCTGTGGTGCCAGCGCCAGACGGGCACCGTTAGCGCCACCGCGTTTGTCACCGCCGCGGAAGGTCGAGGCTGACGCCCACGCCACCGAGACCAGTTCGCTCACGGACAGGCCAGAAGCCGCAATGTCTGCTTTCAGACTTTCGATATCTTCTGCGGTTGGGTTGAAGAACGCATGCGGCAGTGGATCCTGCCAAATCAGATCTTCTTTCGGCACTTCCGGTCCGATGTAACGCGCTTTTGGCCCCATATCACGGTGGGTCAGCTTGAACCACGCGCGCGCGAAGGCTTCGTTAAAGGCCTGCGGGTCGTTGAGGAAACGGCGAGAAATTTTCTCAAAGTCCGGATCAAAGCGCAGCGTCAGGTCGGTAACCAGCATGGTTGGCTTACGTTTTTTCGACGGATCGAACGGGTCTGGAATAATTTCCGGTGCATCGACCGCTTCAAACTGGATAGCACCAGCCGGGCTGCGGGTCTGGACCCACTCATATTTGAACAGGTTCTCGAAGAAGTAGTTGCTCCACTGGGTCGGGGTCTGAGTCCAGACGACTTCCAGCCCGGAGGTGATGGCATCTTTGCCCGCACCGCTGCCAAAGCTGTTTGCCCAGCCCAGGCCCTGAGATTCAATCGGCGCCGCTTCCGGATCCGGACCAACATGGGTGGCGGACGCCGCGCCGTGGGTTTTACCCAGCGTATGACCGCCAGCGATCAGTGCGACGGTTTCTTCGTCGTCCATCCCCATGTTGCCAAAGGTCGCGCGAATGGCAGATGCCGCAGACAGCGGTTCACCGCTGGCGTTCGGCCCTTCCGGGTTCACGTAAATCAGGCCCATTTCTGTGGCCGCCAGCGGGCGTTTAGCCAGCTCTTCAGGATCACGGTGCGCCAGCCAGGCTTTTTCGTCGCCCCAGTTTACGTCCTGATCCGGTTCCCAGACGTCTTCACGCCCGGCGCCAAAACCAAAGGTGCGGAAGCCGGAGTTTTCCAGCGCCACGTTACCGGCAAGAATATACAGATCGGCCCAGGAGATTTTTTGCCCATACTTTTGCTTGATTGGCCAAAGCAGGCGGCGCGCTTTATCCAGGCTGACGTTATCAGGCCAGGAGTTGAGCGGTGCGAAACGCTGCTGGCCGCGCCCTGCGCCGCCGCGTCCATCGGTTGAACGATAGGTACCCGCCCCGTGCCACGCCATGCGGATAAACAGCCCCACATAGCTGCCCCAGTCGGCTGGCCACCAGGACTGCGAGTCTGTTAACAGTGCACGAATATCACCCTTCAACGCAGAGTAATCTAATTTGCTGAATTCTTTACGATAATCGAAGTCCTCGCCCAGCGGGTTGGATCGATTGGAATGCTGATTAAGTAGGTCAACGCGAAGCTGCTTCGGCCACCAGTCTTTACTACTGGTGCCCGCGCCCGCACTTTGATCGTGGCCACCACCGTGGTGGAAAGGACATTTACCTGCGTTCTGGATATCGTCTGGCGTGCTCATCACTATGCTCCCTTACAGTATTTATCGTTAAGATATACACCCCTGCTGATAAGTTATAGCTGAAATGACCCACGGATTTGATAGTTAATTCCTCTTATTTTTCCCTTGCCAGAGAGGAATTTTTGCGTAGGTCGAGTCTATGCTTGCACAATTTGGGGTAAGTTGGCTGTGATCGATCGGGAGAAATGATAATAAACCACTAAAAATGTGAGGATTTTCTTATGTCCAGGCAGGGAATTTGAACGCGAGCCATTGCCCGGTGGCGCTTCGCTTACCGGGCCTACAAAATACCCATGTCGTAGGCCGGATAAGCTAACACCATCCGGCAAAATGTTATGCCGGACGCACACCCAGCGTGTGGCAGATGGCATAGCTCATTTCCGCACGGTTCAGGGTGTAGAAATGGAAGTCTTTCACCCCTTCGCGGCTAAGGATTTTCACCATGTCCATCGCGATACTGGCGCCGACCAGTTTGCGGGTTTCCGCATCGTCGTCCAGACCTTCAAACATCGTCGACATCCAGGCCGGAATACGCACGTTGGTCATATCGGCAAATTTCTTCGCCTGCTTGAAGTTAGAGACCGGCAGGATGCCCGGGATAATTTCGACATCAATACCGGCGGATACGCAGCGGTCGCGGAAGCGCAGGTAGCTTTCGACGTCAAAGAAAAACTGCGTAATCGCGCGATTAGCACCGGCGTCCACTTTGCGTTTCAGGTTCAGCAGATCGGCCTGCGCGCTTTTTGCTTCCGGGTGTACTTCCGGGTAGGCGGCGACAGAGATATCAAAATCCGCAACGTCCTTCAGCAGCGTCACGAGATCGGCGGCGTACATGTCCGGCTTGCCGCTGCCCGGCGGCAGATCGCCGCGCAGGGCGACGATATGGCGAATACCGTTGTTCCAGTAATCCTGGGCAATCGCCCGCAGTTCATCGCGGCTGGCGTCGATACAGGTCAGATGCGGTACGGCTTCAAGACCCGTGCGATCCTTAATGCCTTTGATGATGCTGTGCGTACGGTCACGCTCACCAGAGTTCGCGCCGTAGGTCACCGACACAAATTTCGGCTTCAGGCTGCTAAGACGATCGATAGAGTTCCACAGGGTTTGCTCCATTTCACTGGTGCGCGGCGGGAAAAACTCAAAAGAAACGTTAATCTGACCGGCTACTTCAGCCAGACTCTGGTTCAGCGCTTCCCGCTGGTTGGCGTGAAAAAAGCTCATACCTTACCTCATCAATCGCATGTCATTATTGTTGTACTGTAAACATCTATCCGTTTAGACGTCTGGATGTAAAAATGCCGCAAAAGACGACGGGCGTCAATAGAAAGATCGGCGTAAAAAGTGAGTAATACTCAGTAAAGATGAAAAAAGTTCATCTTCCGAATCCGGGGAAGATAAAGCACTAGCAATACCGCATTTCCAGGTGGAAACCATCGCGACGCGTCGCCCGTCGTATCGCTTCAATCACGATAACCACACTTTTTATACAGAATTAAAATTGCGAGCCACTTCGCATATTTTCCACACATCATCATCCTGAACAAAAATTCTATTGCAGACGTTAATGGCTTGTTTCACGATAAGTAGAACGTTCTACTATAACGTTATACCTAACATAAACAGGGTTATTAAAAGCACGCACGAAGAGGCGTCTATCCGGGGGAAATCAGTATGAGTCTGATATCGAGTGTCGTTAAATCGCTTTCTAAACTGTCGATGATTGGCCGCGCGCTGATGCTGCCCATCTCGCTGCTGCCTGCGGCCGGTCTGCTGCTGGCGTTCGGGGATAAATTCCACCTGCCGCTGATGATGAACGCAGGCGGGATTATTTTCGACAACCTGCCGATGCTGTTCGCCATCGGCTCCGCCGTCGGTCTGGCATCCGAGTCCGGCATCGCGGCGCTGTCTGCCGCCGTTTCTGTCTTCGTCACCAATATCACCATCAGCACCGTGCTGGGTATCACGCCGGAGATGGCGGGGCAAGGCGGGAAATATGCGATGGTGGTCGGTATTCCGACTCTGCAAATGGGCGTCTTTGGCGGCCTGATTTGCGGCATCCTCGCGGCCTGGTGCTATAACCGTTTCCACAAGATGCAGTTGCCGGAATTCCTCGGCTTCTTCTCCGGTAAACGCTTCGTCGCCATCGCTACCGCGCTGCTGTCGTTTGTGCTCGGGCTGGTTCTGCCATACATCTGGCAGCACATTCAGGCGGGTATCGACGCACTGTCGGTGATCATCAATGGCGATAACCAGGCGGTATCGACCTTTATCTTCGGTCTGGTTGAACGCGCGCTGATTCCGCTGGGCCTGCACCATATCTGGTATCCGTCGTTCTGGTACTCCTTCGGCGATTACACCACCCACGCGGGCCAGGTGATTCACGGCGATCAAACTATCTGGTTCAAAATGCTGGAGGAAGGCGTGAAATCCTTCAGCAGCGACACCTACCAGAATGCCGGTAAGTTTATGCAGGGCGAGTTCCCGCTGATGCTGTTCGCACTGCCGGCGGCTTGTCTGGCGATGTACCATGAAGCCCACACGAAGAATAAAAAAATCGCCGCCGGTATCCTGTTCTCGGCCGCGCTGACCTGCTTCCTGACCGGGATCACCGAACCGGTTGAGTTCACCTTTATCTTCGTGGCGCCGATTCTCTACGTCTTCAACGCCATCATGGCCGGTCTCTCCTATATGGTGATGTACCTGCTGCACGCACACATCGCTAAGTCCTTCTCAGCCGGGCTTATCGACTACATCTCGTTTGGCATCCTGCCGTCGTTTAACGGCTATCAGACCAACTTCCTCAACGCCATTATTGTCGGCGTGCCGATGGGGCTGATCTATTACTTCACCTTCCGCTTCGTCATCCGCCGTTTTGATGTCAAAACGCCGGGCCGTACCGAAACCACGGTCAGCGCCAGCGATAAAAGCGATGAAGATCTGGCCACGGAGATTATCGGCCTGCTGGGCGGCGAACAAAACATCGCTTCCGTAGGCTCCTGTATCACGCGCCTGCGTCTGGAAGTGTCGGATAAAGCGCCGGTTGATAAAGATGGCCTGAACAATATCGGCGCACGTGGCGTTGTTTTCGTCGGCGATAACGGCATTCAGGTGATTTTTGGCGCCAGAGCGCAATTTATCGCGCAAACCATGTCGACGATGATTGGCAAATAATCATAAGATGTCGCCGGTTGGAGGTTCCCATCCCTGATGGGCACCTCCTTGTTTTCTGCGGATATTCACCACGGTTCAGGGAGCGTTTTTTGAAGAAGGTCAGCATAATTGATGTCGCGAAACGCGCGGGCGTCTCGGTTTCTACCGTGTCGCTGGTGCTTCGTCAGAAAGGAAAAATCTCCGATGCGACCATCGAAAAAGTGCAGGCTGCTATTCATGAGCTGGGCTACGTTCACAACGTGGCCGCCGCTAATCTCCGCTCTAACACCTCTAATCTGATTGGTCTTATTCTTCGTGACTTCAGCGACAGCTTCTCCATCAAAGTGATGGCCAGCATTGTGCAAGAGCTGGAAGCACAGGGCTATATGGTGTTTCTCGGCCAGCCGCTGAACGAACACGAGCACCTGGAACGCTGCCTGTTGTCGTTTAAGCAGCAGGGCGTCGCCGGGGTCATCTATCTGGCGTCCGACGTGCGCCGCGATACGCTACCCGCGCAAATCCGCCAGTGTCCGCTGCCGCTGGTCGTGGTGTCGCAGTCGCCGATCAACGCCGAATGCAACCGCGTGCTGCGCGATAACCAGCAGGCAGCCAGCCTGGCCACCCGCTATCTGCTGGAGCGCGGCCACCGCTACATTGCCTACCTTGGCGGCCAGGAACATGACCTGATTCGCCAGCAGCGCCTGGTGGGCTTTCGCAGCACCCTCACCCGCCTGGGCATTGCCAATCGCGATGAGTTTACCCCCGCCTGCGGCGACGACACGCACGCGGCAAGCGTTGCAACCCGCCAGCTGCTGGAAAATAACAACGCCATCACCGCGCTGCTGTGCCATTCTCCGGACGCGATGATTGGCTGTATTGATGGGATTCATAAAGTGGGGCGCACCGTGGGGAAAGATGTCTTCTTAACCCAGCAGATTGCGCTCATTGGCTTCGAAGATATGCTGCACATCAACCTCACGTCACCGGCGTTTACCTACGTCTCTTCCGCCAGCGAAGAGACCGGTCGCCAGGCGGCGACGCTGATGATCCGCAAGCTGAAAGAGCCCGCCTTACAAAACCAGGTCATTACGCTGTCGGGTCAGTTGGTCACACGCGAATCAGCCTGAATCACGTCGATCAACCAACCGAGCCGCGCGGCGTTTTCCGGCGGCATGGCCAGCCCGCACTGTAAACAGAGCGCCGCTTCTTCGAGGGGCCTGAACACCACGCCCTGGCGCTGAATAGCGGCAAACGAGGCGGGAAACAGACTCAGCCCTTCGCCGCGGGCAATGCGCGCCAGCAGTACATCGTGCTCCAGCGGTTCTTCAATACAGGTTGGCGCATAGCCTGCACGACGAAAAATAGCGCGCGTAAAGTCAAAGAAGGCAGGGTTACGTTCACGCTTAAACCAGAACAGCGGCCGATGAGCGATCGCAGGCAGCGTCAATGATGCCTGCGCCGACTCCGGCCACTGCGCAGGCAGGGCCGCAATCAGCGGCTCCTCGCGGGCAAGTGGGATCGTGCTTAGCTCTGACGTTTCCAGCGGCAGCGCCACCAGCGCGGCATCTATTTTCCCCCGCCGCAGCTGGCACACCAGCTCCGGCGAACCGTGGCGCACAATATTCAGCGTCTCGACCCGCGTCGCAAGCAGCACTTCCAGCGACGTAAAAAAATCCGGCTCAAACGCAGTTGTCAGCCCGAGCCGCAACGATGATGTTGCCGTTTGAACCAGCCCGCTCAGGGCGGCGTAAGTCCTGTCCTGCTGCGCCAACAGCGGGCGAATAATCTCCAGCACCCGCAATCCTTCATCCGTGAGCGTCAACCCTTTGGTATGACGCACAAAAAGCACCACCCCCAGCCGTTCTTCAAGCTGGCGAATGTGGCGGCTCAGCGGCGGCTGCGACATATACAGCCTGTCCGCCGCACGGCGCATGTTGTTCTCTTCCGCCACCACGGCAAAGTAGCGCAGCAGGCGAATATCCAGAGAGTGGAGCGGCGATGTAGTCATACCCAAAAGGTATCACGAAATCGGTATTATCCACATCACTCTACGCCGCCTATTCTCTCGACATACACCGCACCTATGAGGGAAGAGTCATGCAATCAGAACGTTTTATTACCGGCCAGAAAATGCTGCAACAGGTTGATGGGAAAGGGGGCAACGCCGTTGTCGAGAGCCTGAAGGATATCGCCCCGGACTTCGCCCGCTATCTGCTTGAATTCCCGTTCGGTGATATTTACGCGCGTCCGGGTCTGGACCTACGCAGCCGGGAAATTGCCACCGTCGCCGCACTGACCGCCATGGGTAACGCCGCGCCACAGCTCAAAGTACACATCGCCGCCGCGCTGCACGTTGGCTTAACGCAGGAAGAAATTGTTGAGGTGATTATGCAGATGGCAGTTTATGCCGGTTTCCCGGCGGCGCTGAACGGGCTTTTTGCGGCGAAAGAGGTGTTTACCTCTCACCAGGACAAATAATGACGAAGTCCGAAATCCCCGATGGCGCTACGCTTATCGGGCCTACGTGGATTGCGTGACTGATTGATATCGACATCCCAGGATGTCGCTTGCGACGCCATCCGGCACAGCGAGCGGGTTTGTCAGCAATCTGAGGCCAGCGATGTTCCGCTGGCCTGCTCTCGTTTATTTCTTCACATCTTGCACACGCATGCCTTTCAACTGCTCATCCGTCAGCGTGTTTCCCGCTTTGAAATAATCCACCACAGCATTAGACACGTAATACCCGCCGGATGTATTACGCGCTTTCCCTTCGGTAAATGCGCTAAAACCATCACCGCCATCGGCCAGGAAGCTATTGGTCGCGATGTGATAAACCGCAGCGTCTTCAATTGGCTTACCGTTCAGCGTCAATGCCGTGACCCGCTGGCCCACTGGTTTGCTGCTGTCGTACTGCATCGCCAGACCTTTGGACGTTTGCAGAACGCCGTTGCTTAAACCGGCACCGTGCTCCATCAAACTGCGCAGCTGCTTACCGCTGAGGTCCATTGTTGCAAGCTCGTTCGGGAACGGGAAAGTACTAATGACCGCCCCCATGGTGATGGAGCCTGCCGGGATTTCATTGCGGATGCCGCCCGAGTTCGTCAGCGCCAATTGCGTCTCTTTCCCCGCAGCCGCCAGCAGCGCATCTGCCGCCAGGTTTCCCAGTGAGGAGGATTCGCCATAAGCGCGCGTTAACTCAACCGGCGAGTTAGCCACCACCTGCTGCACAACTTCATCCAGCTTTTTGTTCCAGCCATCAATAACCTGTTTCGTCTGCGGGTCGGGCTGCCACTCATCGGCATAAATGGTTTTCAGTTCGAAGTTCTTCACCGTAAATTGATGCGGTTTCTGCTGATAATCCAGCACCAGTTTACCCACATCAATGCCGCCGCTGTCGGTAGAAAGAATCAGGGTGTTACCGACTTTAATCGGTTCCGGCGTACCGACATGCGCATGACCGGTGATCAGGATATCTAACCCCTTCACCTGGCTTGCCGTCTGGATGTCTTTATCCAGCGCACGACGTACATCGGTTCCCCCCAGGCTGGACTGACGCGCTGGCGTGCCTTCATGGATCAGCGCCACGGTGAGATCGACCTTACCCTTTAGCTCGTCAATGTAGCGCTGCAGCCACTTCACTTCATCGCGCGCTTCGATGCCAACACGCGTCGCAGCAGAAACCGTATCATCAAAGGCAAACACGCCGTGCAGGCCAATCACGCCGATTTTTACACCCTCTTTTTCAATAATGGTGTACGGCTTATCCCAGAACATTTTGCTGCTGTTTTGATAGAAGATATTGCCCTGCACAATCGGGAATGTTGCCTGGCTCAGCTGCAGCAGCGTGTTGTCCCAGCCATGATCGAACTCATGGTTGCCCATGGTAACGGCATCGAAATTCATGGTGTTCATGATATCGATAATCGCTTTGCCCTTGGTCAGGCTGCTGATATACGGCCCGGTAAAATAGTCCCCGGCATCCAAAAACCACGTTGCCTTATTGTTGGCTTTTTCCTGCTTCACCATCGTCGTGATATTGGCCCAGCCGCCAATATCACGGGTACCATTCGCAATCCATGGGACTTTATAGGGTTCAACGTGGGCATGGAGATCGTTGGTATAGATAATAGTGACATCCTTTGCCGATGCCCATAATGGCAGCGATATCAAAATGCCAACTGCCAGCATTTTTAACTTCATAATCAACCCCTTTCAGTCATATAAAGAATTGCTACCTTACGTTCTGAAAGGTTTTTATATGTGAGAAAACTCACATCTATCGTTAAGGTGTGTAGGGCAAAATCAACGACCTTTAAAAATCGTTGGTAACACGATGACGCCGCTGTTCATCATCAATTGCTGCAAATCTTTTGGCTGCAAAAATCTGGGGTTAGCAAACTCGCCAGACTACAGCTGGCCAGACTATCGGTTGGGCTATGCCGCGCTGCACTGCCGGGCGTGTGGGAGTTACCCGCCGTTGTTTAACGATGAACACGTCCACCGTTGGTTATCAGCATATTTAACGGATTTCGCTGCCGACAACGGTCTTTTTTGCCCGAATTGTTACCATCGTGACACGATCCGTTATGGACATAATCCCCAGGGTTCTCAGCGCGTGCAGTGTCGAAGCTGCAAAAAAGTCTGGACGCCCAGGCAGCCGCCGATCGCTGCAATCCCTTCACCAGAACACATCGCCACTGTCCCCCTCATCGTTCCTTTTCAGGGAGCCAGCGAGACGCAAAAACTTTATCTGCTGCTCAGCGTTGATACATTTCGCGGCAATGTTCTGCATATTTCCAGCAATTTCACGCCGCATGCGGCTGGCGCATCATTACTTTATCACTGGCGTGGCGTCGATGAAGCAACGGTGGTTCATGACGATATTGTTCAGCGTGTGAGTCAGCGAGAAAGTCAGTTTTTACACCGCAGTCAATTTGACGAAATTCAGTACGGCAGCGCACGGCTCAAACGTAACGCCAGCGGTGCTATTCTGCGCCCGGTCATTGCCGCACATGGGCATTTCCGGGTACTGAGCCATCTCTGGCCGGGGGTCAAAACGCACGTTGTCGCCCATGAATGTTTTCTGCGAGGCGCGGTGATTACCGCATGGGCAGAGCAGTTCCGCGCGCATCAAGCCTCGCTTTGGTTCATTGATGAAAGTATGCGTGATAGTGAATGCATCATGCCCTGGCAGTTACTCGGTAAAACCAATCAGGGATGGTGGCAAAATCAGTGGCAGATTTGGCAGCAGGGCAGCACGCGTAAAATGGTATGCCTGTTAACAGAGGGGCAGGCCGAACAAGGGGCGGCAATCACGCTGGCAGCAAGCCATACTTTTATCGCCTGGCTCCAGCGGCAAACGGAATTTCAGCAAAGCGGGCGCTACTCTGCCCACTCCGTATTTCAGACGATAAAGGCACTGACGGTGAGATACAATACCCTCATTAGCCGCAATCAATGGCCGGATGGCAACATGCCATCCGGCAACACAACTACAGCAGTTGCGCCAGTCGGTTGATATCCGACTGAATCGCCCCGGCGGTCACATCGCGACCGGCGCCTGGCCCACGGATCACCAGCGGGTTATCTCGGTACCAACGGCTCTCAATCGCGAAGACGTTATCGCACGGTAGCAGCGACGCCAGCGGATGCTCCTGACGCACCGCTTCGACGCCGACGCGCGCTTTGCCATTGGCATCAAAACGCGCCACGTAGCGCAGCACCAGCCCCATTTCCTGAGCGGCTTCCAGGCGCTGGAGCATCTGCTCGTTCAGCTCATCGCCATTTTCAAAGAAGTGATCGATGGAACCTTCTTCACAGTGCGCCGGAACCAGCGACTCCACGCGAACCTGATCCGGCTCGATGTCATAGCCCGCTTCGCGCGCCAGGATAACCAGCTTACGCATCACGTCTTTACCGGAAAGGTCGACACGTGGATCGGGTTCAGTCAGCCCCTGCTGCCAGGCCTGATCCACCAGGTCGGTAAACGGTACGCTGCCGTCGAACTGCAGGAACAACCAGGACAGCGTGCCGGAGAAAATACCGCTGATGGCCAGGATGCTGTCGCCGCTTTCAATCAGGTCGCGCACGGTATGGTTAACCGGTAGCCCCGCGCCGACGGTGGCGTTATACAGCCAGTGGCGGCCGGTTTTTTCAAACGCGTCGTGAATCTGGCGGTATTTGTCACTGCTGCTGGCCCCGGCCAGTTTGTTGGCGCTGATCACGTGGAAACCGTGGCTGGCAAAATCCAGATACTGATCGGCCAGCTGCTCGCTTGCGGTCACGTCAAGCACCACCAGATCGTCATACGGGTGCGCACGCATCCACAGGAACAACGATTCTTCATCCTGTTCAACCGCTTCGTCTTCAAAGAAAGCCAGCGCGCGACTGGCGTCCAGCCCTTCGTAGCTCAGCAGGCTGCGGCGGCTATCCACCACCCCGGCCAGCACAAATTCAAAACCGGTACGGGCAGAAAGCGTGCTTTGCTCACGCGCAAACAGCTCCAGCCAGCGAGAGCCGATGTTGCCTTTACCAAACAGCACCAGGCCGATACGCTTCTCGGCGCGGAAAATCGATTGGTGCAGGCCCTGAATCAGGCTTTCAGTTGGGCCCGCGCGCAGCACGGCTACCAGGCTAATGCCCTCTTCCGACTGCCAGGTAAACTCAACCGGCTGGCCTTTCAGCTGCTGCCAGAAACGGTGGCAATGCAGCGGGTTACGGGTGACGCCCGCGCCTACCATCGCCACCAGCGCCAGCCCCTGACGCAGCCGCAGCTCGCCAGGTAAACCGGCTTCATCAAGAATTTTCAGCGCGCTATCAACAACTTCTGAGGTATAGCAGAACTGGAGCAGACGGTGATCCGCGTGTACGCCCACCGCCAGCGGACGAATCTGCGCACGTTTGAGGATTTGGTCGATCTCTTTATGTACCAGTTTGAAATCCTGGCCAGCCGGGACGCGGAATTCAATCAGGCAGACGTCATCATGGCTGGTCACGATTCGCGCGCCGGTACCGGAGGCAAGCACGCGTTCGATGCGCGTTGAGCCTTTATCTGGCGTGTAGCTACAGCGAAGCTGCAGGTCGATATCGCTGCCTGAAACCGGCTGTAAGGTACGCGCGTGCAGTACCGGGGCCGCCAGGCGCGCCAGTTCGCTGGCTTCATCCAGACGCAGCAACGGCAGCAGACAGGCATCTTTAACTTTGCGCGGGTCGGCGCTATACACGCCCGCCACGTCGCTCCAGATGGTCACGCGGGAAACTCCCGCCAGCGCGCCAATCTGGGTTGCGGAATAGTCGGAGCCGTTACGCCCCAGCAGCACGGTTTCACCGGCATTGTTGCGGCTGATAAAGCCGGTCACCACCAGACGTTTACCCGGATGCTGCGCCATCAGCTGTTGCAGCAACGGGTACGATAGACCCTCATCCACCTGCGGCTGCGCGCTGCGCTCCGCACGCAGGAAGGCGCGGGCGTCCAGCCATGCGGCATCCAGACCTTGCAGCTTGAGCACTTCCGCCATCAGGCGTGCCGACCACACTTCACCGTGACCGACCACTTCCGCATAGACAGCGTCATTCACGCCGTTATCCAGTAGCCCGGCCAGACGCTCCAGGTCGTGGATAAAGTCGGCAATCATGCCATCGGCAATCTCGGCAGGCAGCAGGCCGCTAATCAGATCCGACTGATAGCGGCGCAGCGTCTGCTGAACCTGATGCGCAGAGAGGCGATCGGTCTGACTGAGTTTCAGCCAGCTAATCAACTGGTTGGTGGTGCTACCGGCGGCCGACACCACCATCATATCGCCAGGCTGAGAGTACTCCGCCATAATGCCGGCCACGCGCAGGTAACACTTCACATCCGCCAGACTACTCCCACCAAATTTATGCAGCTGACGTTCGTTCGCCCCTGCCTGCGCAATCACACTCATGTTTACCCCTCGGCTGCGACCCGGAATCCATTTTCCAGATCGGCAATTAAGTCTTCGCTATCTTCAATACCGGTTGAGATACGCAATAGCGTCTCAGAAATGCCCGCGGCGGCACGCGCTTCTGGCGCCATGCCCGCGTGGGTCATGGTGGCCGCATGGGAGATCAGGCTCTCTACCCCGCCCAGCGATTCCGCCAGAGTGAACAGCGACAGCCCGCTCAGGAAGCGGCGCAGCGTTTGTTCGTCGCCGTCGAGCTCAAAGCTCAGCATCGCGCCAAAGCCTTTCTGCTGGCGCGCGGCAATCTCATGGCCCTGGTTTTCCGGCAGAGAAGGATGATACAGCTTTTTGACCAGCGGTTGGCGTTTGAGGAAATCAACAATCGCATTGGCGTTACGCTGTGCCGCTTCCATACGTGGAGAAAGGGTGCGTAAGCCGCGCAGCAGCAGATAGCTGTCGAACGCGCCGCCGGTGACGCCGATATTATTTGCCCACCATGCCAGTTCTGTGACGGTGTCAGGATCTTTCGCAATCACTACGCCAGCCACCACGTCAGAGTGGCCATTGAGGTACTTGGTGCAGGAGTGCAGCACCAGATCCGCACCCAGCGCCAGCGGGTTTTGCAGCGCCGGGCTGAGGAAGGTGTTATCCACGACGCTTACCGCGCCGGCCTCACGCGCCAGCTGGCAGATTTTCGCAATATCGACCACCCGCAGCAGCGGGTTGCTTGGGCTTTCGACCAGCACCAGCTTCGGTTTTTCTGCCAGCGCCGCTTTTAACGCCTCATCATTACCCTGATCGACAAACAGCACGCGATAGCAGCCGCGCTTTGCCAGACTGTCGAACAAACGATAGCTGCCGCCGTAGCAGTCATGAGGTGCCACCAGCAGATCGCCTGGCTTCAGGAAAACGGTCGTGACGAGGTGAATCGCCGACATGCCCGTATTGGTCAGGACCGCGCCCGCGCCGCCTTCCAGCTCCGCCAGCGCCCGCTGCACGACGTCACGCGTTGGATTACCGCGACGGGAATAGTCATGCGCACGCGGCTCGTTAAAACCGGTAAAGTTATAGGTACTGGAAAGATGAATCGGCGGGACAACACAACCATACTGCTCGTCGTCATTTAATCCGCTACGCACTGCGATGGTGGCCTGTTTACGGGTCATGAGGATTCGTTCCTGGCAAGGTCTGTGAAAAGTCAGCCCCCAGAGTAAACATTGTTGCAATAGCCGTCAATACATCTAGACATCTAAACCTCTTTGCGTATAGATTGAGCTATCGGCAAATAGCCGTTAAAATTATATGCATTAGCGCACATCTGCGAAGGCTAAGTTCGTGTCAGAGCAAGGTCTCTACGGTACACTACGCGCGATCATGGCCGTGTATCGGCCTGTTAACTAATGACTAGAGGATTAAAGGTATCTCATGGCTGAATGGAGCGGCGAATATATCAGCCCATACGCTGAGCACGGTAAGAAGAGTGAGCAAGTAAAAAAAATTACGGTTTCCATTCCTCTGAAGGTGTTGAAGATCCTCACCGATGAACGCACGCGTCGTCAGGTGAATAACCTGCGTCACGCCACCAACAGCGAACTGCTGTGTGAAGCGTTCCTGCATGCTTTTACCGGTCAACCGTTACCTAACGATGAAGACCTGCGAAAAGAGCGCAGCGATGAAATTCCGGAAGCGGCGAAAGAAATTATGCGTGAGCTGGGGATCGACCCGGAGACGTGGGAGTATTGATTCGATAAAAAAGCCGGGAAACGCCAACGTTTCCCGGCTTTTTTATTTTCAGCGGGCGCTATTTCACCTCAAACTCCGGCAGCGGCCGGGCGGCAATAAACTGCGCCACCGTTTCGCCGTCAGGAACCGCCGACAGCGCGCCCTTCTGCGTTGTCGCCAGTGCGCCACAGGCGCTAGCCTGGGCAACGGCCTGCTGTAGCTGTACGATATCACCCGGCATCCCGTGCCGCGCAATATGGCTGAGTAACCCTGCCATAAACGCATCCCCCGCCCCGGTGGTGTCGATACTCTCGACCCGATAGCCGCAGAAATGAATCACCTGCCCTTGCCACAGCACCATCGCGCCTTGTGCACCGTAGGTCACTATCTTTAACGCGGCGGGGTAAGACGCCAGCGCGGCGATCGCCTGACTGAAGTCCTGCGTTTGCGTTAACCAGTACCACTCTTCCTCGGAAAGCTTAAGGATGTCTGCCTGACAGGCCGAACCGTGCACCGTTTCCAGCATCTGTTGGGGATGGGGCCACATTTGCGCCCGCAGGTTAACGTCAAAACTCACCAACCCCTGATGATGTTGAATCTGCGCTACCGCCTCGCTTAAGGTCTGCCGACACGTTGGTGCCACCAGCGCCAGTGAACAGAAATGCAGAATATCGGCCCCCAGCGCGGGCAGCGCTTGTGTCGATAAAAACTGATCGGCGGATGGATTCACCAGAAACGTAAAGTCCCGTTCACCGCCCTTCCCCAGGGAAACCACCACCGTGCTCGTGCGGTGCTGGCTGTCCTGTTCCATTGCCGATGTGATCACGCCGTATTGCTGCAGCGTCTTGTACATCAGATGCCCGAACGGATCGTCACCCACGCGGCCAATAAAACCGCTGCGGCAGCCCAGACGAGCCGCGCCTGCCGCGACGTTCAACGGCGCGCCGCCGGGGCACACCTCGTAACGGGTCTCTGAGATCGGCAGGAGATCCGCCACCGCATCGCCCAGCGTCCAGATAGTCATAGCGTGCTCTCCTCTGTTTATTGATCCAACGGCCAATAGCCACCGTTACTGAGCATGGCGCTACCGTTACCGGCAAACAGCGACAGCTGGCGTTCCCCCTCTTGCGGGTAAATTCGGCTGCTCAGACAAGCTTCGCCGTCATTGACGAAGACTTCAATTGATGAGCGATCGATAAACACCCGCAGTTTCAATAATGCGGCCGCCGGTAACGCCACGCTGCGCACCCCCTCTAACGCATACTGCGGATAACGGCGTTCAAGCACCAGACGCTGCGCCTGGGTATCAACGTACAGCAGCAGCCCTTCACCGAGGGTAATACCGTAACGCTCCGCCGTCGCACCGTTTAATTCCCACGACAGTTCCAGCTCAACGGCCTGCGCATCATCCACAATCGGCGACGTTTGGTTTTTAAGCTGCTGCGCCAGCAGTGGATAATAACTGCCGCGCAGCGCCGCGACCTCTTCGGCTGGCACCATCCGCAAACGATGATCCGCACCGAGATAAATTTCGCGCGGTAGCGAGAGCATGCCGGCCCAGCCGTCCTGTTGCTCTGGCATCGGCGATTCCCACATATCCAGCCAGCCAATGACGATACGGCGACCATCCGGCGTGAGAAAACTTTGCGGCGCGTAAAAGTCATGGCCGTGATCCAGCTCGATAAATTCCCCGTCGGCGGCAAAAGTCTGCCCCGGCAGCCAGTCGCCGATTAAATAGCCGCTCTGGAACACGTTACGGTTGCGGTAGCCTTCCGCCGCCAGCCCCTGCGGTGAAAACATCAGCACGCGCTTGCCGTTGAGGGTGAAGAAGTCAGGGCATTCCCACATATAGCCCATGCCCGCGTTGGCCTGTGCAAGCACGCCTTCTTCCTGCCACTGATGCAGATCGGGCGAACGGAATAAACGTACCTGGCCAACATCACCCACACGTGCGCCGACGACCATGTACCAGTACTCACCCTCACGCCAGACCTTCGGATCGCGGAAATGATGCAGGCCCTCTGGCGTATCAACCACCTGCCCCTGGCGCTCGAAATGAATGCCGTCGCGACTGGTTGCCAGGCACTGTACCTGGTAGAGATTATCGTCGCTGCTCGGGTCGCCATGAAATTTATGCCCGGTGTAAATCAGCGCCAGCGTATCGCCATCCACCACCGCCGAACCGGAGAAACAGCCGTCTTTATCTTCAGGTCCCTCTGGCGCTAACGCCACCGGCAGATGTTCCCAGTGCACTAAGTCTTTACTCCGGGCGTGGCCCCAGTGCATGGGCCCCCACTGGTTCGAGTAAGGGTGGTGCTGATAAAACGCGTGATACCAACCGTCAAACCACACCAGCCCGTTAGGGTCGTTTATCCATCCGGCGCGCGCCGCCAGGTGATAGCGCGGATACCAGCGCGGGTTTAGCGTCGCGCTGCGTTTCTGAAGTGCTTGTTCAGCAAGGGCAATTGAAAATGTCATATTCTTCACTCTTAATTCAGACAGCAGAAGATTGTGTCAGCAGCGGTTCGGAAGCCGGTTTGCTGGCGCGTAACAGGAAAATGGAGATAAAGGTGGTGCAGAACACCAGGGCTCCCATAAACAGATAGGATTCGGCAAAGCCATATTTTTCATAGCTATAGCCAGCAAGAGGCGACAGCACGCTGGCGATAATCGAGCTGGTACAGGCGAATCCCACCAGATAAAGCGTTGAGGAGAGGCGCTTGTCGAAATGGGCGCTGTTGTATTTGAAGATGGAGACCAGCAGTACCGGCAGCTCCACGCCATGCAGTAATTTAGTGAGAGAGATAAGCAGTGGCCCCTCAACCAGACCGGAGGCCACCATACGCAGCGCCATTACCATTCCGGCAAAAATTAACCCATTTTTAGCGCCAATACGGTTTACCAGCCACGGCGCGCAGAACATGCCTGCGGCCTCCAGAAAGACCTGGAACGAATTCAGGTAGCCATACATGGCGTTGCCTTCCTTCAACGTCGGGAACTGCGAGGAAAAATAGACAGGAAACTGCTGGTCATAGACGCTGTAAATGCAGGTGCCGACCACAAAAAACACCAGTGCCCAAAAGCGCGGCAGTGAAAGCAGGCGCAGCGCATCTTCCAGCTTCACTTTACCTTCCGCTCCTTCGGCCGCCGTCGATTGTGCGTCGGTAGGAACCGACAAACGTACCAGCAGAAAGAAAAAAATCAGCCCCGAGCAGCTCGCCACCGCAAAGTTCAGCTGCGGGTTGATGTTAAACAGCAGCCCGGCGAAAAACGTAGCTACCGCCCAGCCCAGAGAACCCCACATGCGCGCTTTACCAAACTCAAAATGCGTCTGGCGCGCCACGCGCTCGGTGTAGGATTCCAGCACGCCTATCCCGCCGTTAAAAGTCAGCCCAATGTAGATACCGCCAAAAATACTGCCGGCAAAAATATTTATTTTCAGCAAGTAACCAAACAGCAGATACGCCGGACCGGACAAAATCAGCAGCGCGGTGATGTACCAGAGCAGATGCTTTCGCAGACCCAGCTTATCCTGGATAAAGCCGTAACAAACTTGTGCAAACAGCGCTGAAACCGACAGCACGGCGTAAATAATCCCTGTGTCTCCGGCTTGTAGTCCCACTTCCTGATGGAGCCAGATAGAGAGTAATGAGCCAGAAGAGGACCAGGTAACAAAAAAGAAAAACAGTAAGGCGCTCAGTAACAGGTAGCTGCGTGAGTGATGTTCTTTCATCGTGGCAATCTCATCGTGGATTAACGCCGTTATGGTAACGTTAACAAAAAACATTCATCATGTCGTTTTGTGACGATATTCGATGTTAATCACAAAAGTTAACGTTAACATAATGAAAATAGGATCGTGATCAAATATTTACCGCCGCGGGAAAAGAGCGGCGTTCACTAAAATAGCACGCAACCCTTTTACATCAGTAGGTTAGTGATATAGCGTATGGCACGACGCATGAGTGGAGTAAAAAAATGGCATCGTTAAAGGATGTGGCAAAACTGGCAAACGTCTCGCTGATGACCGTTTCGCGGGCCCTGAACTCCCCGGAGCGGCTCAAACCTGAGACATTGGCTCGCGTTCAGGCGGCCATTGCGCAAACCAACTACGTACCCGATCTCTCAGCGAAAAAAATTCGCGGCGCGCACGATACGCCGAAAACCATCGGCGTGCTGGCGCTCGATACCGTGACCACGCCCTTTTCGGTAGAAATGACGCTGTCGATTGAGGAAACCGCCCGCGCACACGGCTGGAACAGCTTTGTGGTGAATATGTTTTCCGACGATAGCCCGGACGCCATTGTTGACCTGCTGCTGTCGCATCGCCCTGGCGGTATCATCTATACCACGATGGGTCTACGCCAGGTACCGGTGCCCGCCAAACTGCTCACGCTCCCCTGCGTGCTGGCAAACTGTGAAAGCCTGCACCATCCGGTGGCCAGCTTTATCCCTGACGATGAACAAGGGCAGTACGTTGCCGTACAGGGGCTGCTCGCAGCAGGCTACAGACGCCCGCTGTGTCTGCATTTGCCTGAGAACCACCTTGCAACGGTTCGCCGCCGACGCGGCCTGGAACGCGCCTGTCAGGAAGCAGGGATCGACCCCGCCACGCTGACCCATTACTACATGGAATATGGCGACGCACACTATCGTGATATGCCAGCAAAAGTGCTGGAAAATATCGATGCGGGCCAACCACGATTTGATTCGGTTATCTGCGGTAACGATCGTATCGCCTTTATGGTTTATCAAACGCTGCTGGCGCAAGGGCTGCGGATACCTGAGGATGTCGCGGTGCTAGGCTATGACAATATGGTCGGTATTGGCGACCTGTTCCTGCCGCCGCTGTCAACGGTGCAGCTGCCGCACTATGAGATTGGGCGGCTCAGCGCGCTACACATCATTAATGGTGATACACATCGGAATACGGTGCACGTCGACAGCCCGTGGATCCACGGTGCATCGATATAAAAAAACCGCCTTGAAGGCGGTTTTTTAACATTTTTTTGCGTCTTAGAAGCGGGTGACTTCAGGATGAAGCTCAGACAGAGAGATCAGGTAAGATACAAACACGTTTTTCATTGCAGTCAGCATAATCACACCTTTACCCATAAAGTTATTGCGGTCATTTGATGGACAAATAGTAAGCGTCTTTCGATGACATCGCAACTTTTATGTGATTTAGATCACAAAATTTTTAGCACAAAATAACATCATCCCTACGTCATCCGCAGAGGGTCAGAAGTTATAACCCAGACCTATACGATAGCGCGTCTGGCGATCGTCAGTGGTGGTGGTGTTATAACCAGAAGAGACGTTACCCACCTCGAAGAATGGGATCCACGAATTAATATTGTACGCTACACGGAAGTTGTATTCGTAATCGTCTTTACCGTTATTATAGAGATTCTCGCTGTCGGCCACCTTATAAATCCCGTTAAGTTCGAACATCCAGTTGTTTATATTATACCCCAGCCAGGCTTCCGGGCGATAAACGGTGCGATCGTCACGGCCATCACCATTGCGACGAGCATATTCGGTACGATAGCGGAATGCGGTCCACCAGTTATCGTTAATATTATACTGTACGCGAATATACGGCTTATAAATCGCCATATCATCACCCATCTCCACGGCGATACCCGGCTGCCAGATAAAGCCTTGCCACTCGAACTGATAGCTTGCTGTATATTCAGCGCTGTTCGATTCCATATTGTTCAGCGCATGATTTGATTCTTTATCATCAGAGCGCGACACCGCTTCTACCGCGACACCAAAGCCGGTAGCAAAGCGATTCGACATGTACACACGGTCGTAGTTACGACCATCATCGTAGTATTCATGACGATAGTCGACATATCCCGCATGGGCCGCGCCACATAATAAAGGCAGAAGTAAGAAGGCGTATTTTGTTTTCATAATAATTACTCTTAAAAATATCAGCAATCAGTCCCATAATCCCTACTAATTAAAGTGGAGTATAAAAGGCTGTTTCGTATTCCATCCTGTTACGCTGAGAGTTTATTTTGTAATTTATAGAAACACCTTTTTATTATTGCCATCAGAAATTTAAAAATGGCAAAAAAGACAGAATAAATAAGATGAAGATCACCAACAAAAACAATTATCCGCACCTATATTAGATACGGTTTATCATATTAAAAATATATTTCATCAGGCCACGAATATTTTTCGAGGGATGAATATCGAATGCGGCATTGATTTACCTTATTCTTTAAAATATCTATTCACGGTTTTGATTTAAAATCGAGGAAGAATAACTGTCACGCCGGGCGATCGCGAGGCACAAAAAAAGCGCCCTAAGGCGCTTTTTTCGCTTGGCAACTTACTTGCTGCCTGGGATGCTGAAACGCTTGTTGAAGCGGTCAACACGGCCACCGGTAGCAACATCACGCTGCTTGCCAGTATAGAACGGGTGGCATTTACCGCACACGTCCAGGTTCAGATCGTGACCGACGGTAGAGCGGATTTTCATCACGTTACCGCAAGAACAGGTAGCAGTAACTTCTTCGTATTTCGGGTGAATATCTTTTTTCATGGGAAAACCTCGGTTAAGGCCGCGTCGCTCTTCCAGCCCTAACGCCAGACACCACGCGATGTTGATAGTAAGTTTCCTGATGCCAAAATGCATCAAAGGCGGCGAATCATACAGAATTTGACCAGCAGATGCAAACTGATCCGCGCTCCCTTACCACAATGTGTATACTGTCTCGCCAGATTTCAAGTCAGGAAGAAATTATGCCCGTTGCCCACGTCGCCCTGCCTGTTCCGCTGCCCCGTACGTTCGACTACCTGCTGCCTGATTCCCTCAGCGCCAAAGCGGGCTGCCGCGTACGCGTGCCGTTCGGCAAACAGGAGCGCGTCGGCATCGTGGTCTCCGTCAACGAAAGCAGCGAGCTGCCGCGCGATGAGCTCAAAGCGGTGCTCGACGTGCTGGACGGCGAATCGGTATTCTCCCACTCCGTCTGGCGTCTGCTGCTGTGGGCAGCGGAGTACTACCATCATCCGATTGGCGACGTCCTGTTCCACGCCCTGCCGATTATGCTACGCCAGGGGAAACCCGCCAGCGCCACGCCGCAGTGGTTCTGGTTTGCCACCGAACAGGGGCAGGCGGTCGACATCAATAGCCTGAAGCGATCGCCGAAACAGCAGCAGGCGCTGGCCGCGCTACGTCAGGGGAAAATATGGCGTCATCAGGTAGCGGAGCTGGAATTTAATGAAAGCGCCATGCAGGCGCTGCGCACCAAAGGCCTGTGCGAGCTGGGTAGCCTGGCGCCGGAAACGGTCGACTGGCGCGCAACCTACTCGGTGCCGGGTGAGCGCCTGCGTTTGAATACCGAACAGGCGACCGCCGTGGGCGCAATCCACAGCGCGTCTGACGAGTTTTCAGCATGGCTGCTGGAAGGGGTGACCGGCTCAGGCAAAACGGAAGTCTATCTCAGCGTGCTCGAAAACGTGCTCGCCAAAGGCAAGCAGGCGCTGGTGATGGTGCCGGAAATCGGCCTGACGCCGCAGACCATTGCGCGCTTTCGCGAACGCTTTAACGCCCCGGTAGAAGTGCTGCATTCAGCGCTTAACGATAGCGAACGTCTCGCCGCCTGGCTGAAGGCCAGAAGCGGCGAAGCAGCTATCGTCATTGGCACTCGCTCATCGCTGTTTACGCCGTTTAAAAACCTCGGCGTGATTGTCATTGATGAAGAACACGACAGTTCCTACAAACAACAGGAAGGCTGGCGATACCATGCCCGCGATCTGGCCGTGTGGCGCGCGCACAGCGAACAAATTCCTATCATCCTTGGCTCGGCAACCCCCGCATTAGAAACGCTGCTCAACGTCCGCCAGCACAAATATCGCCTGCTGCGCTTAACCCGCCGCGCGGGTAACGCGCGCCCGGCAACGCAGCACGTGCTCGATCTGAAAGGCCAGCACCTTCAGGCCGGGCTTTCGCCCGCGCTGATTAACCGTATGCGCCAGCATTTGCAGGCCGATAATCAGGTCATTTTATTTCTTAACCGCCGAGGCTTTGCCCCGACGCTGCTGTGCCACGACTGCGGCTGGATTGCCGAGTGCCCGCGCTGCGATAGCTACTATACGCTGCACCAGGCACAGCATCACCTGCGCTGCCACCACTGCGACAGCCAGCGGCCCATTCCGCGCCAGTGCCCTTCCTGTGGTTCAACGCACCTGGTGCCCGTGGGGCTGGGAACGGAACAGCTTGAACAGGCTCTGGCGCCTATGTTCCCCGGCGTCCCGCTGTCGCGCATTGACCGCGACACCACCAGCCGCAAAGGCGCGCTGGAGCAGCACCTGGCGGAAGTGCATCGCGGCGGCGCACGTATTCTGATCGGCACGCAGATGCTGGCAAAGGGCCACCATTTCCCGGACGTGACGCTGGTTGCCCTGCTGGACGTCGACGGCGCGCTTTTCTCTGCCGACTTCCGCTCTGCGGAACGCTTTGCCCAGCTGTATACCCAGGTCTCCGGCCGCGCCGGACGCGCGGGTAAACAGGGAGAGGTGGTGCTGCAAACCCACCATCCGGATCACCCACTGCTGCAAACGCTGCTCTATAAAGGCTATAACGCCTTTGCCGAACAGGCGCTGGCCGAACGCCAGACCATGCAGCTGCCGCCGTATACCAGCCATGTCCTGATCCGCGCGGAAGACCATAACAACCAGCAGGCCCCCATTTTCCTACAGCAGCTGCGTAATCTGATTCAGGCCAGCCCGCTGGCGGACGACAAGCTATGGGTGCTGGGCCCGGTTCCGTCGCTGGCGCCCAAGCGCGGCGGCCGCTATCGCTGGCAAATCCTGCTTCAGCATCCGTCGCGCGTGCGTTTGCAGCATATCGTCACCGGTACGCTGGCGCTCATCAATACGCTCCCGGAATCCCGTAAAGTGAAGTGGGTTCTCGACGTTGACCCGATAGAAGGTTAATTCAGAGTTGCGAGCGGGATCGTGGAATCAAACAATCATCACACTTTTGATGAAAATTCTGTAACAGATCTCCCTAACTATCTGATAAAAGTGTGTCAGATGTCAGGTCACAAAGGACGTGCCTGCGCCAGTGAGTGAGGAGAGAATCAGGTGAAGGCTAAAAAACCGGTTGTTGCCGCAACCATGAAAGATGTTGCCCTGCAGGCGAATGTCTCTACGGCAACCGTATCCCGTGCATTGATGAACCCAGAGAAGGTCTCGCAGGCAACGCGTAATCGCGTCGAGCAGGCGGCGCTGGAGGTGGGGTATCTCCCGCAAATGCAGGGGCGTAACATGAAGCGCAACGAGTCACGCACCATCCTGGTGATTGTCCCGGATATTTGCGATCCCTTCTTTAGCGAAGTGATCCGCGGGATCGAGGTCACCGCAGCGGCGCAGGGCTATCTGGTGCTGATTGGCGACTGTGCTCATCAGAATCAGCAGGAAAAAACCTTCATCGATTTAATCATCACCAAGCAGATTGACGGCATGCTGCTGCTCGGCTCGCGTCTGCCGTTCGATGCCAGTATCGAAGAGCAGCGCAACCTGCCGCCGATGGTCATGGCCAACGAATTTGCGCCAGAACTGGGCCTGCCGACCGTACACATCGACAACCTCACTGCCGCCTTTAACGCCGTTAACTATCTGCACGAGCTGGGTCATCAGCGCATTGGCTGCATCGCCGGGCCGGAAGAAATGCCGCTGTGCCACTACCGTCTTCAGGGCTACGTTCAGGCGCTGCGCCGCTGCGGTATTACCGTCGATCCCCACTACATTGCCCGCGGCAACTTTACCTATGAAGCGGGTGCCAGCGCGCTGGAACAGCTGCTGGCGCTGCCGCAGCCACCGACCGCAGTGTTCTGCCACAGCGACATTATGGCGCTGGGCGCGCTCTCGTTTGCTAAACGCCGGGGCCTTAAAATACCCGACGATCTGTCCATCATCGGCTTCGATAACATCTCGCTGGCCGAGTTCTGCGATCCGCCGTTAACCACCGTCTCTCAGCCGCGCTTTGATATCGGCCGAGAAGCCATGCTGCTGCTGTTAAACCAGCTGAGCGGGAAGTTTGTTGATAGCGGTTCGCGTCTTCTTGACTGTGAACTGATCGTTCGCGGCAGTACAAGTAAAATATGATGTAAAGCGGGGTCCTTTAGGACTTGCTTGTCTGGTCAAAGCCCCGCCGCTTAAGTAACATGTCGGGCTAACTAACGGAAAAAGACAGCGAAACGATAGTGGCACAACGAGACTATGTACGCCGCGGCCAGCAGGCACCTTCGCGGCGCAAGAACAGCGCTTCACGGAATACACGGAAAAAGCAGAGTAACTTTCCGGCAGTCTCTCCTGCCATGGTGGCGATTGCTGCTGCGGTAGTGGTCGCTTTTATCGGCGGTTTGTACTTCATCACGCACCATAAAAAAGAAGACTCGGAATCTCTGCAAAGCCGCCAGATGACCGGTAACGGCCTGCCGCCGAAGCCGGAAGAGCGCTGGCGCTATATCAAAGAGCTGGAAAGCCGCCAGCCAGGCGTGCGTGCGCCAACGGAACCGTCCGCGGGCGGGGAAGTGATTAACCCTAATCAGCTGACCGACGAACAGCGCCAGCTGCTGGCCCAGATGCAGGCGGATATGCGCCAACAGCCAACGCAGCTGACCGAAGTACCGTGGAACGAGCAAACGCCAGCCCAACGCCAGCAAACGCTACAGCGTCAGCGCCTTGCTCAGCAGCAGGTTCAGCAGCAACAACAGCAACAGTGGACGCAAACGCAGCCGGTCCAGGCGCCGCAGACGCAAACTCGCGCGACGCAGCCGGTGCAGCAGCCGCGTCAAACGCAAACGCAGCAGCCAAAAGCGGTCGCATCCAACTCGCCGTATCAGGATCTGCTGCAAACGCCAGCGCATACGACATCACAGCCTAAAACGCAGGCCGCCGCGCCGGTGACGCATGACACCACGCCGCCAAAAGCGAGCGAGAAAAAAGACGAACGTCGCTGGATGGTCCAGTGCGGTTCGTTTAAAGGCGCGGAACAGGCGGAAACCGTCCGTGCCCAGCTGGCGTTTGAAGGATTTGACTCGAAGATCACCACCAACAACGGCTGGAATCGCGTGGTCATCGGGCCGGTCAAAGGTAAGGATAACGCCGACAGCACCATCGCCCGTCTGAAGATGGCCGGTCACGGAAACTGCATTAGGCTCGCTACCGGGGGTTGAAACCCCTAAAAACCCCCCCATTTATACTTACATTCTGCCCCGTACGCGGTACGGGGCCCCTACATCCGTATTTGTAAGAAGGGGTCTGCTCGTGACAACAATAGTAAGTGTTCGCCGTAACGGCCACGTCGTAATCGCCGGTGATGGCCAGGCCACTCTGGGCAATACCGTCATGAAAGGCAACGTGAAAAAAGTTCGCCGTCTGTACAACGACAAAGTGATCGCTGGCTTTGCAGGCGGCACTGCGGACGCCTTCACGCTGTTTGAACTGTTTGAACGTAAACTGGAAATGCACCAGGGCCATCTGGTCAAAGCCGCCGTTGAGCTGGCGAAAGACTGGCGTACCGACCGGATGCTGCGCAAGCTGGAAGCCCTGCTGGCGGTCGCGGACGAAACCGCCTCTCTCATCATCACCGGCAACGGTGACGTCGTGCAGCCAGAAAATGACCTGATTGCTATCGGCTCTGGCGGCCCGTACGCCCAGGCCGCGGCCCGTGCGCTGCTGGAAAATACCGAGCTTGGCGCCCGTGAAATTGCTGAAAAAGCGTTGGATATTGCAGGCGATATCTGCATTTACACCAACCATTTCCATACCATTGAAGAATTACCGTCTAAGGCGTAAGGATCTCCCATGTCTGAAATGACCCCACGCGAAATTGTCAGCGAACTGGACAAACACATCATCGGCCAGGACGCAGCAAAGCGTTCCGTGGCTATCGCCTTACGTAACCGCTGGCGCCGTATGCAGCTTGATGAAGAGCTGCGCCACGAAGTTACGCCGAAAAACATTCTGATGATTGGCCCGACCGGCGTTGGTAAAACCGAAATTGCCCGTCGCCTGGCGAAGCTCGCCAACGCGCCGTTCATCAAAGTTGAAGCGACCAAGTTCACCGAAGTGGGCTATGTCGGTAAAGAAGTGGACTCCATCATCCGCGATCTGACCGACTCAGCGATCAAGATGGTGCGCGTTCAGTCCATCGAGAAAAACCGCTACCGTGCCGAAGAAATGGCCGAAGAGCGCATTCTCGACGCGCTGATCCCACCGGCCAAAAACAACTGGGGCCAGGCTGAACAGCCGTCTGAACCTTCTGCCGCACGCCAGGCGTTCCGTAAAAAGCTGCGCGAAGGCCAGCTGGACGACAAAGAGATTGAAATCGATCTCGCCGCCGCGCCGATGGGCGTAGAAATCATGGCGCCTCCGGGCATGGAAGAGATGACCAGCCAGCTGCAGTCTATGTTCCAGAACCTGGGCGGCCAGAAGCAGAAACCGCGTAAGCTGAAAATCAAAGATGCGATGAAGCTCCTGATTGAAGAAGAAGCGGCGAAGCTGGTGAATCCAGAAGAGCTGAAGCAAGACGCAATTGATGCGGTTGAGCAGCACGGTATCGTGTTTATCGATGAGATCGATAAAATCTGTAAGCGCGGCGAATCATCCGGCCCGGACGTATCTCGCGAAGGCGTACAGCGCGATCTGCTGCCGCTGGTCGAAGGCTGCACCGTCTCCACCAAACACGGTATGGTCAAAACCGACCACATTCTGTTTATTGCTTCCGGTGCATTCCAGGTGGCGAAGCCGTCCGATCTGATTCCGGAGCTGCAGGGCCGTCTGCCGATTCGCGTTGAGCTGCAGGCGCTGACCACCAGCGACTTCGAACGTATCCTGACCGAACCAAACGCGTCGGTTACCGTACAGTACAAAGCGCTGATGGCAACCGAAGGCGTGAATATCGAGTTCACCGAATCCGGTATCAAACGCATTGCCGAAGCGGCGTGGCAGGTGAACGAAACCACCGAAAACATCGGTGCGCGTCGTCTGCATACCGTTCTGGAGCGTCTGATGGAAGATATCTCCTATGACGCCAGCGACCTCAACGGCCAGAGCATCACAATTGATGCGGAATACGTGAGCAAACATCTGGATGCATTAGTCGCAGATGAAGATCTGAGCCGTTTTATCCTATAATCGCGGTCACTGCATTTTCATCTTTAATTGATGGGGCTGAAAAGCCCCATTTTTATTGGCTGATTACTAATGACAAATACACCTGTGAGCCGCACCCAGGCCTGGCTGGAAAGCCTGCGCCCTAAAACCTTACCGCTGGCCTGCGCGGCGATTATCGTCGGTACCGCACTCGCCTGGTGGCAGGGCCACTTTGACGCCATCGTCGCCGTACTGGCGCTGATTACCGCCAGCCTGCTGCAAATTCTTTCTAACCTCGCCAACGACTACGGCGATGCGGTCAAAGGCAGCGACAAGCCGGACCGCATCGGGCCACTGCGCGGGATGCAAAAAGGGGTGATTACCCAGGCGCAGATGAAGCGCGCGTTGATCGTCACCGTCGGCCTGATCTGCGTTTCCGGCCTTGCCCTGCTGTTTAGTGCGTCGCAGACTCCCGGCGATTTCATTGGCTTCCTCGTGCTGGGTCTGCTGGCGATTATCGCCGCCATCACCTACACCGTCGGCACGCGTCCGTACGGCTACATTGGCCTCGGCGACGTTTCAGTGCTGATCTTCTTCGGCTGGCTGAGCGTGATTGGCAGCTGGTATTTACAAACGCATAGCCTGAGCAGCGCGATTATCCTGCCGGCCACCGCCTGCGGCCTGCTGGCGACAGCAGTGCTCAATATCAACAACCTGCGCGATATCGACAGCGACCGTGAAAACGGCAAAAACACCCTGGCGGTGCGCTTAGGGCCGGTTAACGCCCGCCGCTACCACGTTTGTCTGCTGATGGGGACGCTGGTTTGCCTGGCGCTGTTTAACCTGCTGTCACTGCACAGTCCGTGGGGCTGGCTGTTTATTCTCAGCACCCCGCTGCTGGTGAAGCAGGCCCGCTACGTGCTGCGCGAACGCTCACCGCAGGCAATGCCACCGATGCTTGAGCGGACGGTCAAAGGCGCGCTGCTGACTAACCTGCTGTTCGTTATCGGTATTGTGCTCAGCAAGACGCTGGCTTAACTGACAAATATCAATTAACAATTGATGATTTTGCCAACAATGCATAGAGCGCGATATACTAAAATCACTCGCAGCAACTGAGCGTTAATCCTATGAAATACGATACTTCCGAGCTTTGCGACATCTACCAGGAAGATGTCAACGTAGTAGAACCCCTGTTCTCTAACTTTGGCGGACGGTTGTCGTTCGGTGGGCAAATCATCACCGTAAAATGTTTCGAGGATAACGGGTTGCTGTACGATCTGCTCGAACAGAACGGCCGTGGCCGCATTCTGCTGGTCGACGGCGGCGGTTCAGTCCGTCGCGCGCTGATCGACGCCGACCTTGCCCGTCTGGCCACGCAAAACGAGTGGGAAGGTATTGTGGTCTACGGCGCGGTGCGCCAGGTTGACGATCTGGAAGAGCTGGACATCGGCATCCAGGCCATTGCAGCCATTCCGGTTGGCGCGGCGGGTGAAGGCATCGGCGAAAGCGACGTACGCGTCAATTTCGGCGGGGTAACCTTCTTCTCCGGCGATCATCTGTATGCTGACAATACCGGTATTATTCTGTCGGAAGATGCGCTGGATATTGAATAACCCCTGCCAACAAAAAAGCCTTCTCAACGAGAAGGCTTTTTTTTTATCCGCTATTTTTACAGCGTCAATTAGTACAGCTGTTTAGCGCATTCCAGCCAGTCACCTTTGAACGGACGCTTCATGTTTTCAATCGCGTCGATGATGTCGTGGTGAACCAGTTTTTCGTTCTGAATACCGACGCAGCGGCCGCCGTAGCCCTGCTGCAGCAGTTCAATCGCGTACGCGCCCATACGGGACGCCAGGATGCGGTCGTAAGGCACCGGGGAACCGCCGCGCTGAATGTGGCCCAGTACGGTGGCGCGGGTTTCACGGCCGGTTTCCGCTTCGATAAAGTGGGCCAGCTCGTCAACGTCGCACATGTGCTCGGTAATAGCCACGATCGCGTGTTTTTTACCTTTAGCGATGCCCGCTTTGATTTCCGCGACCAGATCGTCACGCTTAAATTCGATTTCCGGCACGACGATAAACTCACAGCCGCCAGCAATCGCTGCCGCCAGGGTCAGATCGCCGCAGTAGCGGCCCATGACTTCAACCACGGAAATACGCTGGTGAGAAGAAGAGGTGTCGCGCAGGCGGTCAATCGCTTCTACCACGGTGCTCAGCGCGGTGAAGAAGCCGATGGTGTAGTCGGTGCCTTTGATGTCGTTATCGATGGTGCCCGGCAGACCGATGCACGGGAAGCCCATTTCGGTCAGACGCATGGCGCCCATGTAGGAGCCGTCGCCGCCGATCACAACCAGCGCATCAATACCGCGGTTTTTCAGGTTTTCAATAGCCACGTTACGGACGTTTTCGTCGCGGAATTCCGGGAAACGTGCGGAGCCCAGGAAGGTGCCACCGCGGTTGATCATGTCGGACACGCTGTAACGGTCAAGCGGAACCATACGATCTTCATACAGGCCCAGGTAACCGTCGTAGACGCCCATCACTTCCAGGCCTTCCGTCAACGCTGCGCGCACAACGCCGCGAATGGCGGCGTTCATGCCTGGCGCATCACCGCCACTTGTCAACACACCGATTTTCTTAATCATGACTACCTCTGAACTTAGGAATGCTAATAATTAATTCTTCTGCCCGAAGCGCTCCCGATGTAGGGGGGAGAGAACGACGCTATCTAGAGATAGTATATCAAGCGCTTCTTGCTGAATTGATTCAGGTCAGGCTAACCGGCGGTTATTTATACAAATAATGCCGATTTAGCTCACACTTTGTACAACCACTACGAAAGTTCAAATGCTGCTGCCCTGTGGCACGACAGAGCATGGGTCCTGGTGAATAATCACGTCGGAACCGGGAAAACGCTGCAAAATCGCCTGCTCCACCTGGTCAGCAACATAATGCGCCTGAACCAGCGGCAGGTTATCTTCCATTTCCAGATGGATTTGAATAAAGCGGGTCGGCCCTGACTGCCGCGTACGGAGATCGTGAGCACCGCTCACGCCAGGCCAGGCGGTCACGATGTCGATAATTTCCTGACGTTCCTCATCGGGCAACGCGCGATCCAGCAGCGACTGAACCGCTTCATACCCCATGCGCAACGCGCTATATAGAATATAGATGCCAATTCCTAATGCAAACAGCGCATCGGCACGATGCCAGCCGTACCAGGAAAGACCAAGCGCAATCAGAATGGCGCCGTTCATCATAACATCAGACTGATAGTGGAGCATATCTGCCCGCACGGCCTGACTTTGCGTTCTTCGCACCACCCAGCGCTGAAACGTGACCAGAATCAGGGTGCTAATGAGCGCAATCACCGTCACAATCACGCCAATACCAGGCTGGCTCATGGGTGTCGGCCGCGCCAGATGCTCAATACCGGTCAGGAACAGGAACAACGCAGAACCGGAAATAAACATACTTTGCGCCAGCGCTGCCAGCGATTCCGCTTTGCCGTGACCAAATGTGTGCTCTTCATCGGCCGGCTGCAGCGAATAGCGCACCACCAGCAGGTTAGTCAGCGAAGCGGCGATATCCACCAGCGAGTCCACCAGCGCAGCCAGAATACTCACAGAGCCGGTCAGCCACCATGCAAAAATTTTAATCACCAGTAACAGTGAGGCCATCACCGTTGCCGCAATTGCCGCGCGGCTGACCAATCGGCCATAAGATTGATTCATAAACACTCCTGACTTCAGATCTGCGTAGTATAGCGGAATGTTTAAGCGCCGTGATGTGACAAATTCAGGACAAAAAAAACCCCCTCATCATGAGGGGGAAGACAGGGATGGTGTCTATGGCAAGGAAAAACAGGGTTTGTTACTGGTTGCTACGGGTATTGCTACTAAACAGACTCACATTCGAATCTTGTTGCATCCGTGCAACGTCACGCAGCTGCTCCATTCGCTGCTGGTGATTCTCATTTAAAGCCGCTTGCTGCTCTGGCGTAAGCAGGCGGTACATCTGATTGCGAACCTTTGCCATTTCAACCTGGCGGTTCACCTGCTCCTCGGCCATTTTCTCGGCCTGGGCGCGCACAGCGGCTTCATCAAATTTTTCTGCGGTGACAAGGCGATGCATTGTCTCCATTTCGCTAACATTAACAGGTGGACGATCGTGTCGTGCCCGTTGCATCAGATCGCGCATCTGTTGACGTTGATGTTCGGTTAAACTAATACCGTCGAACATATGGCCCTGGCCGTTTCTCAGCGGGTTATTTTCCGCCGGGTGCCAGTTAACGCTGGTGACGACTTCATCGGCCTGGCTTAGTGCACTGAATGCCAGCGTTGAGGCCATGACGGCAGCGATAACATTGCGCATCACATGCTCCCAAAAACTTTTGTGTCGCGATTCAACGAGAGACAGTTTACGATTCAGGCTGAAAACATGCGTCAGGGGGTGTAAAACAACGTAAAGTCATGGATTAGCTGGCTCTGATGACGTAATTTCTGCCTCGGAGGGATGAAAATATGAATAAAATTTTATTAGTTGATGATGACCGAGAGCTGACTTCCTTACTTAAGGAACTGCTTGATATGGAAGGTTTTAACGTACTGGTTGCCCATGATGGCGAGCAGGCGCTTGCGCTTCTTGATGACAGCATCGACCTACTTTTACTCGACGTGATGATGCCGAAAAAGAACGGTATCGACACGCTGAAAGAATTGCGACAAACACACCAGACTCCCGTCATTATGTTGACCGCCCGCGGAAGCGAGCTGGATCGCGTTCTGGGCCTCGAACTGGGCGCAGATGACTATTTACCTAAGCCGTTTAACGATCGTGAACTGGTCGCTCGTATCCGCGCTATTTTGCGCCGTTCACACTGGAGCGAACAGCAGCAAAGTAGCGACGCCAGTTCGCCGACCGTTGAAGTCGATGCGCTGAGCCTCAACCCGGGTCGCCAGGAAGCCAGTTTTGATGGCCAAACACTGGAGCTGACCGGCACTGAGTTCACCCTGCTTTATCTGCTGGCACAGCACCTCGGCCAGGTTGTCTCGCGCGAACATTTAAGCCAGGAAGTGCTGGGGAAACGCTTAACGCCGTTCGATCGCGCGATCGACATGCATATTTCCAACCTGCGCCGGAAGCTGCCGGAGCGTAAAGACGGTCATCCGTGGTTTAAAACCCTGCGTGGTCGCGGTTACCTGATGGTCTCCGCTTCATGATAGGAAGTTTAACCGCCCGCATCTTCGCCATCTTCTGGTTAACCCTGGCGCTGGTGTTGATGTTGGTTTTGATGTTACCCAAGCTCGATTCGCGCCAGATGACGGAGCTGCTCGACAGCGAGCAGCGCCAGGGCATCATGATTGAGCAGCACGTTGAAGAAGAGCTGGCCAACGATCCCCCCAACGATTTGATGTGGTGGCGTCGGCTGTTCCGCGCAATTGATAAATGGGCACCGCCGGGCCAGCGTTTGCTGCTGGTGACCAGCGAAGGCCGAGTGATTGGCGCAGAACGTAACGAAATGCAGATTATCCGTAACTTCATCGGGCAGTCGGACAACGCCGACCATCCGCAGAAGAAAAAATACGGTCGCGTTGAGTTAGTCGGGCCATTTTCGATTCGTGACGGTGAGGATAACTATCAGTTATACCTGATCCGTCCGGCCAGCAGCTCGCAGTCTGATTTTATCAACCTGCTGTTCGACCGGCCGCTGCTGCTGCTTATCGTCACCATGCTGGTCAGCGCGCCGCTGCTGCTGTGGCTGGCGTGGAGCCTGGCAAAACCGGCGCGTAAGCTAAAAAATGCTGCGGATGAAGTCGCCCAGGGCAACCTGCGACAGCATCCTGAGCTGGAGTCGGGGCCGCAAGAGTTTCTGGCGGCGGGCGCCAGCTTTAACCAGATGGTAATGGCGCTGGAGCGGATGATGACGTCCCAGCAGCGTTTGCTTTCCGATATCTCCCACGAGTTGCGTACGCCGTTAACGCGCCTGCAGCTGGGCACCGCGCTGCTGCGTCGCCGTAGCGGCGAAAGCAAGGAGCTGGAGCGTATCGAAACGGAAGCACAGCGTCTGGATAGCATGATTAACGACATGTTAGTTATGTCGCGCAATCAGCAGAAAAGCGCGCTGGTCAGCGAAACGCTGAAGGCGAATCAGCTGTGGGGCGAGGTGCTGGACAACGCCGCATTTGAAGCCGAGCAAATGGGCAAATCATTTAGCGTCGATTACCCGCCGGGCCCGTGGCCGCTGTACGGCAACCCAAATGCGCTGGAGAGCGCGCTGGAGAACATCGTTCGTAACGCGCTGCGCTACTCGCACACCAAAATTGCCGTCAGCTTCTCGGTTGATAAAGACGGCGTCACCGTTCACGTGGACGATGACGGCCCGGGCGTTAGCCCGGAAGACCGTGAGCAGATTTTCCGCCCGTTCTACCGTACCGATGAAGCACGTGACCGCGAATCCGGCGGCACGGGACTGGGGCTGGCGATTGTGGAAAGCGCTATGCAGCAGCACCGAGGCTGGGTTAAGGCTGATGACAGCCCGCTCGGCGGATTACGCCTGACGCTGTGGCTCCCGCTCTACAAGCGAACGTAAAAGACAATCGGCCTGCTTATGCAGGCCGATTTTTTTGTAAGCTGAAAGAGGCGAAGCCGTCATCGGACAATGTGCACCTGACGGCCCGATGGCGCTAGGCTTATTCGGCCTTCCCCCACAATCTTCTGCGGTTATCTTCAATTTTGCCGCTCAGCCGACGTTTTTGCATCGTTCTGCTCCAGCTTGCCGACAGCCCGGCGGCGCTCAGCAGGCGGTGATACTGGTCGTCATCAAACGGCATATGCCAGGCAATAGCGGCGGCTTCATACACCGAAATATCGCTTAACCGCGATACCAGCTCCAGCGGCGCATCGCTGGAGACTTTGCCTGGTGCGATGACCCGATACAGCCACCCCACCTGACCGCTGTTCTGCATCAGGGAAGCCATGTCGCTAATCGCAAAGTGGAAATTAAGTTTGAAGCACGGCGAGCGCGGCTGAGTGACCTGAATTAACGTCTCGCCCCAGCGGTAAATATCACCGATAAACACGTTGTGCTCGGTCATTCCTTCCGTCGACAGGTTTTCACCAAATGCAGGGGGGCAAAACAGAGCGGCCTGTTCAGGAAATTCACGAATCAGCGTTTCGTAATGTTCGCGGGGGTACTGGCACAGCGCGCGATCGGGCCCACCGTGGATTTTTTTCTCGGCCTGTTCATCGCCGAGCAGTCCCCGCTCGGTCAGCTCCAGCTCACCGTCAATCTGTACTTTGGCAATCGCGCTGGGACGGCTGCCGTCATAATCACGGATTTTGCCAATAAACACGTCAACCGGATAATGCATCTGCTGCTCCTTAGGCGGATACAAAAAAAGCGAGTCATCAGACTCGCTTCTCAGGACGTGCAATGCAAATTATTTTTTAGCGGCGAAACGCGCTGCTGCTTCGTCCCAGTTCACCACGTTCCAGAACTCTTTGATGTAGTCCGGGCGGCGGTTCTGGAATTTCAGGTAGTAAGCGTGTTCCCACACGTCCAGACCCACGATAGGGAAGCCGGAAGCGCCAGAAACGGCTTCACCCATCAGCGGGGAATCCTGGTTAGCGGTAGAAACCACGGCCAGTTTGTCGCCTTTCAGCACCAGCCACGCCCAGCCGGAGCCGAAACGGGTCGCTGCTGCTTTTTCAAATTCAGCTTTGAAGTTGTCAACGGAACCGAAATCGCGCTCGATAGCCGCTTTCAGATCACCCTGCAGGGTGGTGCCTTTTTTCAGGCCTTTCCAGAAGAAGCTGTGGTTCGCGTGGCCGCCAGCGTTGTTACGCAGAACGGTTTTCTTGTCGGCCGGCAGCTGATCCAGTTTGGTGATCAGCTCTTCTGCAGACAGAGAAGCGAACTCCGGCAGGCTTTCCAGCGCTGCATTAGCGTTGTTCACGTAGGCCTGGTGGTGCTTGCTGTGATGGATTTCCATCGTCTGTTTGTCGAAGTGCGGTTCCAGGGCATCGTACGCATAAGGCAGTGATGGCAGGGTATAGCTCATAATCATCTCCATTATTGTCGGGCGGCAAACCTGTAAACGCCGCGTAATCAGTTGGTTCATTATAGTTAATTAAATGATATTGAAAATGATTATCAATGCCGTAGTTTTTATATGGATATAACGAATTGTTATGTTCCTGATATTCTGTGTGCTTTCGGTTAATCATCTTGATGAATTCTGAAAATTTCACACTTTGACCTCGCCCAATACAACTACGTCGTTATTGCCACCTGAAGCCAGACGCTGGCAATAACCACAAGGTCTTTCACGTTTTTAACAGGTAATTTCGCCCCGGAACTATCAAACGTTGAGGGCAATATGAAATTACTACGGACAGTCAAAATACTTCTGTTGTGCTGCCTTTCGCTGTCTGGATTTTCGCATGCCGGGACGGTACTCCGCCTCGCTTATGCCGAGAACAGCCAGCCGGTGAAAGATGCGCTGCGATTCCTGGGTGACCAGATCGAGGAGAAAACGCACGGCGATATCAAGGTGATGTATTTCCCGGACGGCCAGTTGGGAGGTGAGCGCGAGCTGGTTGAGCTGACCCAGGTCGGCGTCGTGGACATCACCAAAGTCTCATCCGGACTGATGGAAAGCTTCTCGCCAATGTACGGCGTGTTCTCCCTTCCCTATCTCTTCGCCGACCGCGATGAATACTACAAAGTGATGGATAACCCGGACGTTATGACGCCGGTTTATCAATCAACCCAGGCACAGGGCTTTATCGGTATAGGCTGGTACGACTCGGGGGCCCGTAACTTCTACATGAGTAAAGCGCCGGTACGCAGCATTGACGATCTGAAAGGCAAAAAAATCCGCGTCATGCAGAGCGACACCGCCATCCGTACGCTGAAACTGCTGGGCGCATCGCCTATTGCCATGGGCCAGGCCGAAGTCTATACCTCGCTGCAACAAGGCATTCTGGACGGCGCTGAAAACAACGAATTTGCCCTGACCATCGCACGTCACGGTGAAGTTGCCCGTTTTTACACCTACGACATGCATACCCGCATTCCCGACATTCTGCTGATGAGTTCGCTCACGCTGGAAAAACTCACCGCCGAACAGCAGCGCATCGTCAATGAAGCGATAAAAGCCTCCATTGAATTTGAGAAAGCCGCCTGGGACGCTGAAATCGAAAAAACCAAACAGCAGGCCGTGAAGGACTTCAACGTTGAGTTTTTTGAAATTGATATCAAACCCTTCCAACAGGCCGTGCAGCCCATCTACGCCGATCTGAAAAGCCGACCGGTGCTGGATAATCTCTATCAGAAAATCCAGGCCGCGAAACACTGATACCTAAGGACTCAAAATGGAAATAATCAGAAAAGGACTCGATCGGCTACTGGAAGCCGTCTGCTGCCTGGTGCTGGCAATGATGGTTGCCGTTTCATGCTGGCAGGTCATTAGCCGCTATATCGTTGGCCAACCAAGCACCATTACCGAGGAACTGCTGCGCTTCTCTTTAGTGTGGATCTCGATGCTGGGCATGGCCTACGTTGCCGGTAAACAGCAGCATATCAGCCTGACCATTCTGGTCGATAAGGTCTCCGCGCAGGTGCGTCACGGATGGATGATCGTTCTGCAGCTGACCTTTATGGCGTTTTCTACGTGGATTTTAATCATCGGCGGCCTGAAAATTTCCGCCATCTCCATGCTGCAAATCTCACCTGCACTGGGCATTCCCATGGGCCAGGTTTACTACGCGCTGCCGATTGCCGGCGTGCTGATCATTATCTATAGCGTGCTGAACATCATTGATTCCCTGCGCGCTATGGCGCAACCGTCCCCGCAGCACGTGGAGAAATAACATGATAGATCCGATTACCGCTTCGCTAACGCTGATCGGCGTTTTTGTGGTCCTGCTGGCGATGGGTGCGCCGATTGGGATTTGTATCGTCATCGCCTCATGCAGCACGATGATGCTGGTGCTGCCTTTCGATATTTCGATGTTCGCGACCGCGCAGAAAATGTTCTCCAGCCTGGACAGCTTTGCGCTGTTAGCGGTGCCTTTCTTCGTGCTTTCCGGGGTCATCATGAACAGCGGCGGCATTGCCGCACGATTGGTTAACTTCGCCAAACTGTTTACCGGCCGCCTGCCGGGCTCGCTGTCTTACACCAACATCGTCGGCAACATGATGTTCGGCGCCATTTCCGGTTCCGCCATCGCCGCCTCCACGTCTATCGGCGGCGTACTCGTGCCGATGAGCGCCAAAGAGGGCTATAACCGTAGTTTTGCCGCAGCGGTCAATATCGCTTCAGCGCCAACCGGTATGCTGATACCGCCAACCACCGCCTTCATTCTGTATGCCTTAGCCAGCGGCGGTACCTCCATTGCGGCGCTGTTTGCCGGCGGCATGGTCGCTGGCGTGCTGTGGGGAATTGGCTGTATGGTGGTGACCTGGGTTGTGGCTAAACGTCATAACTACCGCGTCTTTTTCACCCTGCAAAAAGGCATGGCGCTTAAGGTCACGCTGGAGGCCATACCTAGCCTGCTGCTGATTGTCATCATCGTCGGCGGTATCGTGAAGGGGATTTTTACAGCCATCGAGGCCTCCGCGATAGCGGTGGTTTATACCCTGTTTCTGACTCTGATTTGCTATAAGACATTGAAGCTCAGAGATATGCCGTCGGTGTTCATTCAAACCGTCGTCATGACCGGGGTGATTATGTTCCTGCTGGCGACCTCATCAGCGATGTCTTTCTCGATGTCGATCACCAATATTCCGACCGCGCTAAGCGAGATGATTCTCGGCATTTCAGAAAGCAAGGCAATGATTTTACTGGTCATTACCGTCTTCTTGCTGATCATCGGTGCGTTTATGGATATCGGCCCCGCCATTCTGATTTTCACCCCGATTCTGCTACCGATCATGACCAAACTGGGCGTTGATCCGGTGCACTTTGGCATCATCATGATCTACAACCTGGCCATTGGCACCATCACGCCGCCGGTGGGTAGCGGCCTGTACGTCGGGGCTAGCGTAGGTAAAGTGAAGGTGGAAGAGGTGCTGAAGCCGCTGATGCCGTTCTATATCGCGATAATCAGCGTACTGCTGCTGATAACCTATCTGCCGGAGCTGACGCTGTTCCTGCCGCGTCTGTTGGGCGTGATGTAAGACAACCCTCCCGACCGTGCAGTACGCGGCCGGGAGATAGCGTTACGCGGCTACCCGACTCCGCTGCCGCCACTGGCCGGGCGTCATACCAATCTCACGGTTGAACACCACCGAGAAATAGTTACTGTCCTCAAACCCACACTGCATCGCCACTTCGCCAATCAGCAGTTCGGTATGCTGCAACAGATACTGCGCGTGGCAAATGCGCAGCTGACGCAGGTAATGATTGACGGTCATCCCGGTCTGGTTGCGGAACTGCTGGCGCAGCGCGCGCTCGCTGCACGCCTGCTGCTCGCAGAAGGCATCCAGCGCGAATGGGCGATTAAGGCTGCCCGCCAGCGCGGTCAGCAGCTTGTCGAGCAGCGCTTCACTTTGCGTGGCCGCCAGATTGTCGGTGGCGTAGCGATAACGCTTCAGGCAAACCACCAGCTGCGCAAATAGCAGCTCAGACATCTGATTCGCCAGCGCATCATCTTTACGGCTTTCGTGTTCCAGTTGGGTCATGATCTGCCGCGCCTGCGTCATGCCGGTACTGCCAATGCGCCAGTGCGGCGCCCAGTGCGTACCGTGCAGGCCGGGGATGTGGGCAACCCAATCCAGGTTCAGCTTCAGGCGCTCTGGGCAATAAATAATGTTTTGTAAAACCAGATCGTTAACTGAGGCGTAGGAGTGTTTATCCTCGGCGCGGATATAGAAAAGATCGCCGCGGGTGATCCGATAAGGGCGATCGTTGAGGATATGCAGACCATTGCCGCGCCAGACCAGAACCAGCTCGCAAAATTCGTGCGTATGCTCGGCAAACACGTTCTGCGGATAACGATCCGCCACCGCCACGGCCTGCGTCGGGCTGGCAAAAAAATCGGCTTTTCGGAGAATGAGCTGGCCTGACACGCTAATACCTCAACGACTAACAACCGCTTATTATTCGTCGTTTTGCGGCAAAAAACGGTGACTGCCTTCGCGTTACTGAAGCATCGTATCCCGCCCCTGGCGGATATCGCGCGGCGACCAGTTGAACTCCCGGCGAAACAGCGTGGAGAAATGGTTGCTGTCGCCAAAACCGCAGTGATAGGCAATATCGGTCACGCTTTCATCGCTATGGCGCAGCATATGCCGGGCTTTAATCAGACGCAGACGGTTCAGGTAACGCTGTGGCGTCAGGCCAGTGCAGTGTTTCAGCTGGCGGTGCAGCGTACGCAGCGACAGTGAGAATTGCTCCGCCAGCCCTTCCCAGCACACATCGTCCGCATAGTGCTCCTCCAGCCACGCCATCAGCTGATTCAGACGGGCATCGTTATTCACGCCCCCCTGCACCTGGCTACCTTTACGCAGCAATACCAGCAGCTGCATAAACAGAATTTCACGATTCGCCAGCGACATCATATCGGTGCTGTCGCTGACCGCTTCCATCTGGCCGACAATCGCCCGCACCTGCTGTAGCGTGCTCTGGTTAACCCGCCAGTGCGACGGATAGTGGCCGTCTTGTTCCTGCGGCAGCAGTTTGTGAAGACCTGACAAGAACTGGAAAGCATCCGGCGCGCGGTACAGCACGTTGGTCAGACACAGATTGTCGGTATGCTCATACAGATGACGATCGAAGTCGCGGACGAAGCAAACGGTGCCTCCGCAAATAGTATGCGGCTGACCATTAAACACATGAATACCCGAGCCGTGCTCTACGATAACAATCTCATTAAAATCATGATGATGCTCAGGAAATGCAGCCTGAGGAAGCCGGGGTTCGATCGCAACGGGTAACTGACCGGAAGAGAAGAAATCCACGCTGTGTAGTACGGTCATAACGACTCCCGCCAAATGAGAAATGTTATCAGGATAGTAATATCCGCTGAGACATCTGACCTTGACGTTTTGACAGCAAAGCGCGCAAACCCGGTCGTTTTTTCAAGAAACAGCCGGAAAGATCGGGAAATGCGGTCACCATCACACCCCTCGCTAACGCGCAGTATCGCAGGAAACTGTGAACTCTCTCACGTTCATCTTTGCTTTCTTGCCAGCGCCCAATTTCGCCTGTCAGTAACGAGAAGGTAGTGACAATGGGCTTTTTTTAGACTGAGCGGCAATGACTCTCAAAAGGACTCTTGCCATGACTTTTCGCCATTGTGTGGCCGTCGATTTAGGCGCCTCAAGCGGACGCGTAATGCTGGCGCGCTACGACGCCCGGCAGCGTTCGCTTTCACTGCGCGAAATCCACCGCTTCACCAACAGCCTGCACCAGCAGGACGGGTTTGATACCTGGGATATCGACGGTCTGGAAGCCGACATTCGTACCGGTCTTAATAAGGTATGTGAGGAAGGCATCCGCATCGACAGCATCGGCATCGATACCTGGGGCGTTGACTACGTCCTGATCGATAACCTTGGCCAGCGGGTTGGCCTGCCGGTCGCCTACCGCGACAAGCGTACCGACGGCATCATGGCCATGGCGATGGAACAGCTGGGCAAAGGCGATATTTACCGCCGCAGCGGTATCCAGTTTCTGCCGTTCAATACCCTCTATCAGCTGCGGGCGCTGGTTGAACAGCAGCCGGAGCTGGTATCACAGGCCGCACACGCGCTGCTGATACCGGATTATTTCAGCTATCGCCTGACCGGCAACATGAACTGGGAATACACCAACGCCACCACCACTCAGTTGGTCAACATCAACAGCGATAGCTGGGATGAAGACCTGCTCAACTGGACCGGTGCACCCGCATCCTGGTTTGGTACCCCCACGCATCCAGGTAACGTCATTGGCCACTGGATCTGCCCACAAGGCAATGCCATTCCTGTCGTTGCGGTTGCCAGCCACGATACCGCCAGCGCGGTTATCGCTTCGCCGTTGGTCAGTGATGACGCCGCCTATCTCTCCTCCGGCACCTGGTCGCTGATGGGGTTCGAGAGCAAAACGCCCTACACCAGCGAGCGGGCGCAGCGCGCCAATATCACCAACGAAGGCGGTGCCGAAGGGCGCTACCGCGTGCTGAAAAACATCATGGGCCTATGGCTGCTGCAGCGGGTGCTGAAAGAGCAAAACGTCAGCGATCTGACGGCGCTGATTGCCGACACCGCAAAACTGCCCGCCTGCCGCTGGCTGATTAACCCGAATGACGATCGCTTTATCAACCCTCAGAACATGAGCGCGGCGATCCAGGCCGCCTGCCGTGAGGCGGGACAGCCGGTTCCCGTTACCGCCGCCGAGCTGGCCCGCTGCATCTTCGACAGCCTGGCACTGCTGTATGCCGACGTGCTCAATGAACTGGCGCAGCTGCGCGGTAGACCGTTCCGCCAGCTGCACATCGTAGGCGGCGGCTGCCAGAACCAGCTGCTGAACCAGCTGTGCGCCGACGCCTGCGGTATCACCGTTGTGGCTGGCCCGATTGAGGCCTCGACGCTTGGCAATATCGGCATCCAATTAATGACGCTGGACGAACTCGCCAACGTTGACGATTTCCGCAAGGTGGTGAGCCACAACTACGGCCTCACTACGTTCACCCCACATCCTGACCATGAAATTGCCCGCTACGTTGCGCAGTTTCAGCAACAACGACAGACAAAGGAGCTTTGCGCATGACCACTCAACTTGACCAGGCCTGGGAACTCGCGAAACAGCGCTACGCCGCCGTCGGTATCGACGTCGAAGAGGCCTTGCGCCAGCTGGATCGCCTACCGGTATCCATGCACTGCTGGCAGGGCGACGATGTCGCTGGTTTTGAAAACCCAGAAGGCAATTTAACGGGTGGGATTCAGGCAACCGGCAATTATCCGGGGAAAGCGCGTAACGCCAGCGAACTGCGTGCCGATCTGGAGCAGGCGTTGAGCCTGATACCAGGACCAAAGCGCCTGAACCTGCACGCTATTTATCTGGAGTCTGATACCCCAGTTGCGCGTGACGAGATTAAGCCAGAACACTTCAAAAACTGGGTTGAGTGGGCAAAAAAACATCATCTTGGCCTCGATTTTAACCCATCCTGCTTCTCGCATCCGCTGAGCGCTGACGGCTTCACGCTGTCGCACGCCGACCCGAAAATCCGCCAGTTCTGGATCGACCATTGCAAAGCCAGCCGTCGCATTTCCGCCTATTTCGGTGAGCAGTTGGGCACGCCGTCGGTCATGAACATCTGGATCCCTGACGGGATGAAAGATGTGACCGTTGACCGCCTGGCACCGCGCCAACGTCTGGCCGCCGCGCTGGATGAAGTCATCAGCGAGAAGCTCGATCCGGCACACCATATTGACGCCGTTGAAAGCAAGCTGTTCGGCATTGGCGCAGAAAGCTACACCGTCGGCTCCAACGAGTTCTATATGGGCTATGCCACCAGCCGTCAGACCGCGCTATGCCTTGACGCCGGCCACTTCCACCCAACGGAAGTGATCTCCGACAAAATTTCCGCCGCCATGCTGTACGTGCCGCGTTTGCTGCTGCACGTGAGCCGTCCGGTACGTTGGGACAGCGACCACGTGGTGCTGCTGGATGACGAAACGCAGGCTATCGCCAGCGAAATCATCCGTCATGACCTCTTCGACCGCGTACATATCGGCCTCGATTTCTTCGACGCCTCCATCAACCGCATCGCCGCGTGGGTTATTGGTACCCGCAACATGAAGAAAGCCCTGCTGCGCGCGCTGCTGGAGCCAACCGCCGAGCTGCGCCAGCTGGAAGCATCCGGCGACTACACCGCCCGTCTGGCGCTGCTGGAAGAGCAGAAGTGCCTGCCGTGGCAGGCGGTGTGGGAAATGTACTGCCAGCGTAACGATACGCCAGCGGGCAGCCAGTGGCTGGAGAGCGTGCGCAGCTACGAGAAAGAGATTTTGAATCAGCGTAAATAATCGAATGCGATTGCCGGGTGGCGGCGTTGCCTTATCCGGCTTACGAAACAACGGCCATTATAGGCCCGATAAGCGCAGCGCCATCGGGCAGCAAAGTACACAGGATAACAAGACTATGCAGACCATTACCGATTCCTGGTTCGTCCAGGGCATGATTAAAGCCACCTCAGACGCGTGGTTAAAGGGTTGGGATGAACGCAACGGCGGCAACCTGACGCTGCGTCTGGACGAAGCAGATATCGCGCCGTTCGCCGCTGACTTCCACGCAAAACCGCGCTATATCGCCCTGAGCCAACCGATGCCGATGCTGGCCAACACGCCGTTTATCGTCACGGGCTCCAGCAAATTCTTCCGTAACGTACAGCTCGATCCGTCCGCCAACCTGGGCGTGGTGAAAGTCGATAGCGACGGTGCTGGCTACCATATTCTGTGGGGGCTGACTCACGAAGCCGTCCCCACATCCGAGCTGCCGGCACATTTCCTGTCGCATTGTGAACGTATCAAACTAACCAACGGCAAAGACCGCGTCATCATGCACTGTCACGCGACCAACCTGATCGCACTGACCTACGTGCTGGAAAATGACAGCGCGCTGATCACCCGCAAGCTGTGGGAAGGCAGCACCGAGTGTCTGGTGGTCTTCCCGGACGGCGTTGGCATCCTGCCGTGGATGGTACCGGGTACCGATGAAATCGGCCAGGCAACCGCCGTTGAAATGCGTCAGCATTCTCTGGTGCTGTGGCCGTTCCACGGGGTTTTCGGCAGCGGCCCTACGCTCGACGAAACGTTTGGTCTGATTGATACCGCCGAAAAATCCGCCGAAGTGCTGGTTAAGGTGTACTCAATGGGCGGCATGAAGCAAACCATCACGCAGCAAGAACTGATAGCCCTCGGCCAGCGCTTTGGCGTCACCCCGATGGCCAGCGCGTTGAATCTGTATAAATAAGCACATCGCCTGACCTCCCGCTACAGGGGTCAGGCGCCAGAGCTCATCCCATTAGAAATGGCTTTCATGCTGAGCTAATGGGATAGGTTTTCATCCCCAGTGGCATGACTCTTACTTATTTTCTCCGCCAGAAAGACAACGCCAATCATGCTGAAGGGACGCTGAATTTAACAAAATAGGTATCAAGGAGAAACACCATGAGTTTTATGTTAGCACTGCCAAAAATCAGCCTGCACGGTGCGGGCGCGATTGCCGATATGGTTAATCTGGTCGCGGGTAAACAGTGGGGCAAGGCGCTGATCGTCACCGACGGCCAGTTGGTTAAGCTGGGCCTGCTGGACAGCCTGTTTGCCGCGCTGGACGGCCATAAAATGTCTTATCACCTGTTTGACGAGGTTTTTCCAAACCCCACGGAAGAACTGGTGCAGAAAGGTTATGCAGCCTATCAGGCCGAAGGCTGTGATTACATCATCGCCTTTGGCGGCGGCAGCCCGATCGACACCGCGAAAGCGATTAAAATTCTTACCGCCAACCCGGGCCCGTCTACCGCTTACTCCGGCGTGGGCAAAGTGCTGAACGCGGGCGTACATCTGGTAGCCATCAACACCACCGCCGGTACCGCCGCCGAGATGACCAGCAACGCGGTGATCATCGACACCGTGCGCCAGGTGAAAGAAGTCATTATCGATTCCAATATCATTCCGGACATCGCCGTGGATGACGCCAGCGTGATGCTTGATATCCCCGCCTCTGTTACCGCAGCAACCGGCATGGATGCGCTGACCCACGCGGTTGAAGCGTACGTTTCCGTTGGCGCGCACCCGCTGACCGACGCCAATGCGCTGGAGGCTATCCGCCTGATTACGCTGTGGCTGCCGAAAGCCGTTGATGACGGGCATAACCTGGAAGCGCGCGAGCAAATGGCCTTTGGTCAGTACCTGGCGGGCATGGCGTTCAACAGCGCCGGTCTGGGCCTGGTGCATGCGCTGGCACACCAGCCTGGCGCGACCCACAACCTGCCGCACGGCGTGTGTAACGCCATCCTGCTGCCGATCATCGAAAACTTTAACCGCCCGAACGCGGTAGCGCGTTTTGCTCGCGTCGCGCAGGCGATGGGCGTCGATACCCGCAACATGAGCGACGAAGCGGCCAGTATGGAAGCCATTAATGCTATCCGTCAGCTCAGCGCCCGCGTAGGTATTCCGCAGGGCTTCAGTGCGCTAGGCGTGACCAAAGACGACATCGAGGGATGGCTGGATAAAGCGCTGGCCGACCCCTGCGCACCATGCAACCCGCGTACCGCCAGCCGCGAAGAGGTTCGTGAGCTGTATCTGGAGGCATTATGATTCGCAAAGCCTTTGTGATGCAGGTAAACGCCAACGCACACGAAGAGTACCAGCGTCGCCATAACCCAATCTGGCCGGAACTGGAAGCCGCGTTGAAATCACACGGCGCACACCATTACGCCATTTATCTCGATGAAGCGCGCAGCCTGCTGTTCGCAACTGTGGAAATCGAGTCTGAAGAGCGCTGGAATGCGGTAGCGAATACCGACGTGTGCCAGCGTTGGTGGAAATACATGACCGATGTCATGCCGTCGAACCCGGATAATAGCCCGGTCAGCGCAGAGCTGAAGGACGTGTTTTACCTGGCGTAAGTTAGCGCTATTTGTAGGCCGGATAAGGCGCTAGCCGCCCTCCGGCAATGTGCGCTAAAGAGCCTGATGGCGCCAGGCTTATCAGGCCTACCGAAGAAAAAGGCCTCTGCTTGCAGAGGCCTTTGTTTTTTAGAAGTAGTATTTGAAGCGAACGCGCGCGCCGTAGCGATCGTCGTCGGTGGAGATTTCCTGGTCACTCTGAATTTTAGAGTAATAGGTCCCCAGGTAAATGTTGAAGTTCTGCATATTCATGACGTTTTTAATCCAGTAGGAGGCATGCACGGTATGAATATCGTAAGTGCCTTCCTCCTGAATAATGCAGCTATTCTCACAAACTACGCCTGCAAAATCGCTAATCTTGTTATGTGCGTAGATATAACCCACTTCGAAGTTTTTCCACCAGATGTTGGTGGCAGCAGTAAAGTCATCTTCGTTGTTCGCGTCTAAGTAAGCGGTGTTCAGGTTAAAGATAACGCCGTTATCCGGATCGCCTTTGGTATTATCCCAGGTCATGGTTAAACCATAGCCGGTACGGTCGGACTGATCGACAAACTCACCCTTACTGTTGGTATAGCCGTAGGCGTTGTTCACAACGTTTGCTTCCATCGCCGCAGAGAAGGAAAGTTCAGACGTCGGCTTCCAGTTCACTACCGGACGCAGATAAACAACGTTTTTCTCCTGTTCCATCTTACGACCGTGGTAGGTACGGCCATCGACTTTCACGTTGTCACCATCGGAAAACAGAGTGGTGCCGTCTTCAATCAACGAGTTCAGTTCGAAGTACCAGTCGTCAACCTGCTTACTCATCAGGAAGTTACCGCCCGCATCGGAACGACCGCGGCCTTCTTTCATCATATAGATGTAACCCTGGCCATCGGTGTACAGGTCGTTGGCGGTGTTCCCGGAGTGCTCAACGAAGGTATCCTGATTAAGCGGGAACATATCGGCGGCTTCGAAGCGACCGATTTCAATTTTCCAGTCATTTTCCTGACCGAAGTTAAAGCGCGCATCATCAAGATTCATGCTGCCGTACATATCCGCCAGCGGCTGGATAGAGAAGCCCGCGAACTGGCCGTTATCCATCTTACGCTTACCGTCGAAGCCAATCAGGATACGACCGTCCATATCCCACGTTCCGATGGATTTATCTTCATTCAGCTTGGTGAGCGTGCCGCGGCGGCTTTCACCGTCCATGTTAAATTCCACGTCGCCATAGATTTTCAGATCGCCATAACCCGTTAACTGAAGGTTAGGCATTGCGGCATTTTTCTTGGTTTCATCAGCTGACGTTTGACCATTAACCGGCGTATTGCCTTGAGCGTCCTTAATTTCTTTGATTTCAGCCGCCTGCTGAACCTGCATATCCTGCACTTTCTGCTCGGCCTGGTCAGCGCGGCTCTCCGCCGCTTCCAGGCGAGATTCTAACTGCTCCAGCCGCTGTTCCAACGTCACTTTCGTTGTTTTAGCAAAACCGGTATTGGCCACTAATAATAATCCAATAGCAATTGCTAATGTTGATTTCTTCATTATTTACTTTCCTTGAAATAAAGACTCACTCCAAAACCCCAGAAGAGATTTCGTGCGCACTTGTATTACTGCGATGAATGTTTTTTATAATTTAATTACCAAAGGAAATGCTTCACAAATAAAACACATTCCATGACAAGCACGAGAACACTAGCTAATAAAGTTTAGTCCGTAAATAACGGGCATTAAAAGATCGTGAGCGAGATAACACTGAAAATGAAGAAAATAAACAAGACGGAAAGAAATATAATAGAAAATTATTTATTAAACTTAAAAATAAAAACAATGCATTATTTTCACAATGTATTTATTTAATATCTATGCAGTAACATGTATTACTGCATAGAGACGACATCAGTTCTGCTCAGCGACCAGAATAGCCATCGTATCGGGCTCCAGCGCCTTAAACAGGTGCTCTTCATCTGCGGGATAGCAAATGTAGTCCCCCGCATTCAGCTCCTCCGGCCCGGAGGTTAACCCCACCAGCGCCCTTCCCTGCGTTACGATAATATGCTCAATTGAGCCCGGAGGATGAGGATGAGAGACGCGATCGGCACCCGGCTGCGTAGTCAGCAGGTAAATATCACGCCGTGCGCCCGGCGGGCAGGTCGCCAGCAGCGTCGCCTGATAGTTAGCCTGCTCGGCAATCACTTTGGTACCCTCACCCCGCCGAATAACCTGCGTTTTATTCGGCTGCGGCTCCAGCAGCCGCGCAAACGGAATATCCAGCGCGACGCAAAGCGCCCATAGGGTCTCCAGACTTGGGTTACCGTTGCCTGCTTCAAGCTGCGAAAGCGTAGATTTGGCAATACCGGCACGGCGGGCGATTTCGGCCAACGACAGGCCGGTTCTGGCCCGCTCGCGCACCAGGCTTTTTGCAATCACGCTGATTGGCTGTGTCATACACAACTCCATCGTTTTATATATCGAACGTAACGTTCGCCTTGAACTACCACTTTGATTCGTTCATTATAATGGATATATCGTTCGATATGGTAAATTTACATGTCTGTAAAAATGTTCTCCTGCCTGAAAAGCAGCACGGTGAAAGCCATTTTTCTGGTCTGTCTGGCGGTCGGCGTCGTGGGCGTATCTTACGGCTCGCTCGCGATGGCATACGGTTTTCCGCTGTGGGTTCCACTGCTGCTCTCCGTTTCCGTACTTGCGGGCGCCTCTGAATTTATGTTCATCGGTATTGTGGCCAGCGGCGGTAACCCGCTGGCCGCGGCCGCAGCAGGGCTGTTGGTCAACGCCCGGCATATTCCATTTGGCGTCACCGTGCGCGATCTGGTTGGCCGCCGCGCCGCCGGTTTTATCGGATGCCATATTATGAACGATGAAAGCGTGGTGTTTGGGCTGTCTCAGCCCACGCCCGAACAGCGAAAAGCGGCTTTCTGGCTATGTGGAATGGGCGTTGCGCTATTCTGGCCGCTGGGTGCACTTTTCGGCGCCGCAGTAGGCAAACTGCTGCCCGCCCCGGAAACAATCGGCCTTGATGCCGTGTTCCCGGCCATTTTGCTGGCACTGGTTATTTCCGCGTTTAAGAATCGCACCACGTTGATTCGCGCCTGCAGCGGCGCGGCTATCTCGCTCGCCTGCGTTCCTTTCGCCCCGGTGGGGCTCCCGGTGCTGCTTTCACTATTCGGTCTGCTGGCGAGGAAGAAATAATGGGCAATATGACACTGTTTATCACCGGTATCGCCGTGCTTTCCATTGGCACCTATTTGATGCGCCTGGGAGGCGCAAAGCTGGGCAGCCGCCTGGCCTTTTCCGAACGCTCGCAGGCGCTGCTTTCTGATGCTGCGACGGTGCTGCTTTTCTCGGTCGCGCTGGCCACCACCTTCTATGAAGGTGAGCATTTCGCCGGCATGGCGCGGGTTTTAGGGGTTGGGTTTGCGGTATTTCTGGCCTGGCGTAAAGCACCGTTGATCGTAGTGATTATTGCCGCAGCCGCGGCCACCGCGCTGCTACGTCTGGCAGGTATAAACTAAAAAAGCGCCCCGAGGGCGCTCTTTCGACTGTGGCAAATCGCTTATTTGGTCAGTTCTGCCGTCATGTGCACGCGATTACCGGTGTATGCCTGGGTAATTTTGTATGAGCTTGCACCTGCCTGTTCAGCCTGAGCCGCAATTTTTGCTTCAGCACCGTCGATGGTGGAGGCGGTTGCGGTAACGGTCTGAGCAGCAAAAGTACCGAAGGAAGCGGCAAGAGCCATAACTGCGACAAAAGTTTTGATGCTTTTCATGATATAAACCCTTTCACTTAGTTGTTTAGATAAGGCGTTGTGCCTTGATGTGATAATAGTAGGCCACATCTTGCCCAACTAATAGCGGAAGGATTTGCTGATATCATTCAAATTAATTGATTAAATTTTACACACCTCACGTTCGATCCATTGGTTAACTTCTTCAATATCCAGCGGCTTTTGCTGATCGACGGTCAATACCGCCCCCAGCCTCATGGGCTCAGCGCGCGCAGCCAGTTGCGCCAGTTCCGGTAGATACTCTTCGCCAGGGTGGCCAGAAAGACGTTGCTGTAGCCGCTGCGCATAGCGCGAAACCACCTGCTCAGGAGAGATCGCGTTCCAGATTTCTAATATCTTTTCTACCCCGGCCTGCTGCGTCAGATGCTGCAAAACCTCCCTTGGCTGAAAACCAAACCAGGCATCCATCAACCAGATGCAGCTGGCGGGAGATTGCCCGACTATCGACCACATCGCTTCATAAGCCGCACAACCCAACTGGCGATTAAAAGGCCGATCGATATCGGTAAAGCGTGCCATAAAGGGTTCTTTGATACCGTCGATAGTCAGCAGCGGCAACCCAAACGTTTCTGAGAGCTGGCGAGTCAGCGTGCTTTTCCCCGAAGCGGGAACGCCATTAACCAGAATCACCGTTTTAGCATGGGGTATAAGAGCTCTTTTCATAGCAGCGCAATCACCTCTTCTTTCGAATGTGCCGAACGCAGTCTCGCCATTCGCTCGTCGTTATCCAGCAGCGCCACAATTGCCCGAATCCCCTCTTCAATATGCGCATTACTGTCCTGAGCACCAAACATAATCACAATGTCGGCAGCGTCGCTGTCAGCGAAACGAATGGGTTTTTCCAGTACGACCAGGCTAAAACAGTTACGCTTCACTCCGCATTCCGGGCGGGCATGGGGAATGGCTACGCCTTCCTCAAACACATAATACGCACCATGGCTAAGAGTATTATCAATAACGGCCTGGCCATAATCAGCCGAAATATAGCCTTTTGTCTCCAGCGGGCCAGCGGCCAGGCGGATGACCTGCTGCCAGTCCGACTCCGTCACGCCAACCTGTATGGCATCCGCCTCAATTAAGAGTTCTTTGATCGTCATAGCCACTCCCTAAATATTCCGACGAATAATATTCCGTAAATTATCGATGCGAATAAAAAGTGAATCTATCTGATTACGGTGTGATTGACTTTTCGCATATATCGGTAGCGCCCGGTTATAAACTAACATAAGTGCTTTTTGTATTTCGCCATTATCAGGATGGCCCTGTAGTTCATCCTCCAGCCGGTTTATTTCTGCTGCCAGCTGGTGAGACTGTTCATCATAATCCTGCGGCGGGCTATTTTCTTTTTTCCACAACGTTTTCAAAGATTCAAACATAGCGAGCTCCCCCCTGACGAACTATAGGGCAATAAGAATAGTTAACCAAAGAATAAGGCGCTATTTAAATAAAGCGATTTTTTCCATCAATACCTGTGTAACGGCATTATTTGCCGGGATTAAAAACTTCCTCACGCTATCGTTAACCTTGCCTTTTTCGAACGTGTTCTTACATTGATCAACCCATTGAACGTTCATTTCCGTTCCTACGTTCACTTTATTGATCCCTTCAGTGACGGCGAGCCGCATATCTTCATCGCTCACCCCCGTACCGCCGTGCAACACCAGGGGCACGCCGGTGGCTGCGCTTATTTCTTTCAGGCGCTGATGTTGAATCTCAGCTTTGCCCGTATAGAGACCGTGCACCGTGCCGACGGATACCGCCAGCATATCGACGCGGGTTTCCTCGGCAAAGCGTTTAGCATCTTCCACCGTGGTAAAGCAGATATCCTCCGCCGCAACGGCTTTGCCGTCTTCAGAGCCGCCTATTGCGCCCAGTTCACCCTCGACGGTGATATTTCGCGGTCGCGCCATCTCCACGACTATCCGCGTATTGCCAATATTTTCTTCAAGATCAAGGTGCGAACCGTCGTACATAACCGAAGAAAACCCCGCATCCATGGCGGTTTCAATCGCGCTGATATCCGAACAGTGATCCAGATGCAGGCAGGTAGGCACGTTTTCACTTTCCGCCAGCGAAACAACGGCATCAACCAATAAGCGGTAGCCAAGATATTCTGCGGTACCGGTTGATATTTGAATCATTAACGGGCTATGACTCTTTTGGGCCGCCTTGAAGAAGGCCGGCAGCATTTCAATGCAATGCAGGTTAAAAGAGCCAATTGCTTTGAAATTTCGTTCCTGCGCAATTTTCAGGATATCGTTGAAGTTATACAGACTCATGAACATTTTCCCCTTTCGGCTTAGCTGATTTGCCGTTTACGAACCATGCCAGTGCGGCGACGAAGACAATAAACAGTGCAACAAACAACCAGTTATTCTGGAAAGCATGGCCTAGCACCAGCCCTGAACTGATCACATCAGAATCGCTGAAGGTCACGCCGGTGAAACCATAACTCTCCAGCATCGGTACCAGAATGGCGGGCAGGAAGGTGATAAAGAGGCCGTGTACAACGCCGCCAATCATGGCACCACGGCGTCCCCCCAGCGCATTACCAAACACTCCCGCCGTTCCTCCGGCGAAAAAGTTGGTCAGCAGGCCGGGTAAAATCATCGCCAGGCCAAACATCGGGAAGACCAGCATGCCGATGATGGAGCCAACCGTCGTCGCCAGGAAGCCAACAATCACCGCATTAGGCGCATAAGGAAACAGCACCGGACAATCAAGTGCAGGCTTGGCATCCGGGACGATACGCATCGCAATACCGCGAAACGCAGGCACCAGCTCATTGAGAAGTAAGCGCACGCCGCTGTAGAGAACAAAGACCCCAGCAACAAACTGAATGGACTGCATAAAGGCATACATCAGATAGTTAATGCCGTTGGAAAACTGAGCGATATAGTCAGGACCCGCCGCCAGCGCAGGGATGAGGTACATCGGTACCATGACCACCGCCATGGCGAGGTAAGTATCCTGTAAAAATTTGAAGTTATCAGGCAGCTCAAGGCCTTCGGTAGAACGCGAGCCTTTCCCAACGACCTTCGCCACCGCGGCCTGGACCAGATAGCCGATAGTACAGAAATGCCCCAGCGCCACGTCGTCTGAGCCGGTAATACGCCTGACTACCGGCTGTGCCAGCGCTGGCATTAATACCGCCATCACGCCGCCAAAAATGCCGCCGGTCAGAATCAACGGTAGCCCCGTCAGGCCGGCCTTATAGCCAATCACCGCGCCGATGGTCGCCATCCACAGCAGGGCCTGGCCGGTCAGGAAGATATATTTCAGCGGCGTCAGGCGCGCAATAATGATGTTAACGGCAAAAATAACCATTAACGTCAATGCGACTTCGGACCCAAGCTCTCGATTCGCCAGACCGGCAATGGCGGCAACATCGGTAATATAGCCTTTCATGCCAAAACCCTGGGTGAAGATATCATTCAGGAACGTTAACGTGGCGACAATAATGTTTATTCCCGCCATCATAATTAAAAAACCTAACAGCGTTTTAAACGTCCCTTCCGCCGTCTTGCCCGGCGATTTTTTCTGTAAGATCAGACCCAGCATTGCAATAAAGGCGATCAGTATCGAAGCCTGGCCGAGCAAATCTTTAACGATAAACTCAACGAAACTATTCATAATCGGCTACCTGTAAATTACGCTCATTTAAAAAAGCAACAATCTTTCTCTCAACCTCATCTTTGTCAGTCAATTTATTTAATATTACGACTCGTTTGATCTCTTCCTCACTGGCGTCAGCCGTTAAAATATCAGCAAACGTTTTCTGGGTCAGGATCATGTCAGACTTAAATGCGCCAGCCTCAGAAACAGTGGTATGTTCAATATGCGCAGGAATTTCCAGTTTTTTTAAGACAGCTTTCGCCGTCATTTCAATAGCAAAGCTTGAACCGAGGCCGCAGCCACATACGCAAAGAATTTTAAGCATGTAGGGTCTCCTCAAATAATATTGAGTTGTTTGGCAAGTTTGTAATAGTGTCCTTCGGTATCAACCAGACGTTTTTTCATACTAAGAAGATCGATCGGAATAGGTTTATTGCTGGAGTTAATAATAATGGCTTTATTTTTCATCCCTGATTGAATGCAACGTACCACCTCGCTGGCCATAATCGTACCCTGATAAATTTCTTCACAGGTAGGATCGCCGTTACGCAAGCCGTAGCCGACAATCGTCTTACGAACGCGTACGCCAATACGTGGTTCAAGCTGCTTGATCATCGTATCAATGGCGCCCTGAAATCCGGGGGAGTACTCCCGCGTGTAGCCTTCGGAGCATAAAATAATGACGCTATTCTGCTCTACCAGCTTTTGCTTCACGCGCTCGGCGAGCACATCCAGCGGTATTTGTGACTCCGGAATTAGAGCGATATCAGCATTACTTTTAATTGCAGACTGTAAGGTTAATTCACCACAGTAGCCCCCTAATATTTCGACCATAAATACGCGACCAGGAAGTGCTCTTCCGGTGTTTCGCAGTCGTGAAACCTCCTTAATAATCTGCTCACAGGCAGTGGAGAAGCCGATCGTATAGTCACTACCGTAAACATCATTATCGATAGTCATACCAACGCCAAAGCAGTTAATATCAAACTCGCTTAGCGTATTGAGAAATTGCAAACTTCCATCGCCTCCAGCCATGATCAGCACATCAAGACGTAATGATTTTATTTTTCTGGCAATAACCTCATATTCACTACGCTGAAGCTTACGACTGGTTCGCCCAGAAGCAATAATTGGAATGGACGCGATAGAGAAATCAATCAGGTCGCGCAAGGCAATCTCATGATGATTTTTTTCTAGCAGACCGGGTATCCCGCCATTAAATAGCGTGATCTGCGCATTGGCGAGCCTGGCAATCTGGAAAATAAAATTATTAATACCAGAGACATCTCCACCGCTAATGACAATACCAATTTTCATCTTCTGCCCTCACGCTTCCCCGTGAAAACATTTTTCCCTGACTTCAAGGTTCTTATTTGCAATGAAGATCACAAAATAAGGATAATTTAGACCCATTCAAACATTGACGTGTGCTCAATGGAGATGATTTTTGTGATTAAAATCTCATTTTAAAAGTGAGATCTTTTTAACAGTTATTATTTTAAATCTTTAATTATCAATGAGTTGTTTTTGCAGATAATAACCATTATTTGCGCAATGATTTAGCAAACCTGAAGGGGAAATATACGATAAAGGAAATGTGATAAATATCGCTTTTTTTTACGCAAAGGAGGAGGAGGAGACAAGCGCCTGCATGACGCTAAAAAAGAAAAAAGCGCCCCCGGGGCGCTCTTTCGACTGTGGCATATCGCTTATTTGGTCAGTTCTGCCGTCATGTGCACGCGATTACCGGTGTATGCCTGGGTAATTTTGTATGAGCTTGCACCTGCCTGTTCAGCCTGAGCCGCAATTTTTGCTTCAGCACCGTCGATGGTGGAAGCGGTTGCGGTAACGGTCTGGGCAGCAAAAGTACCGAAGGAAGCGGCAAGAGCCATAACTGCGACAAAAGTTTTGATGCTTTTCATGATATAAACCCTTTCACTTAGTTGTCTGGATAAGGCGTTTTGCCTTGATGTGATAAATAATAGGTCACATCTCGATCAACAAAAAGCGGAATGATTTGCTGTTCTCATTCAAATTAATTGATTTATTTTCACACATCGAACTATTAGTTAACATCTTCACTTCCAACCCCCCTTGTCGACGGACGGCAAGCGACTGTCGGTGGCACAAGCTGGGCTTAATCATTTTCAACCGCAGGCCAAAAGCGCCCGGGTCATTTGCATAACGCCCCGTCAGAAACAAAAAAAGCGCCCCGAGGGCGCTCTTTCGACTGTGGCGTATCGCTTATTTGGTCAGTTCTGCCGTCATGTGCACGCGATTACCGGTGTATGCCTGGGTAATTTTGTATGAGCTTGCACCTGCCTGTTCAGCCTGAGCCGCAATTTTTGCTTCAGCGCCGTCGATGGTGGAGGCGGTTGCGGTAACGGTCTGGGCAGCAAAAGTACCGAAGGAAGCGGCAAGAGCCATAACTGCGACAAAAGTTTTGATGCTTTTCATGATATAAACCCTTTCACTTAGTTGTTTGGATAAGGCGTTGTGCCTTGATGTGATAAATAATAGGTCACATCTTGATCAACAAAAAGCGGAAGGATTTGTTGTTCTCACTCAAAAATACTGATTAATATTTAACCGCCAATTAAACGCTGCGGATGGGTATAAATCGTTGCCCTTCCCGGCTTACAGAACCCGACCAATGTCAGGTTGCAGCGCTCGGCCACTTCGACCGCCAGCGTGGTGGCGGCAGAAACGGCAAACAGAATTTCGACGCCGCACATGGCGGATTTCTGCACCATTTCATAGCTGGCGCGACTGGAAACGAGCGCCGCCCCCTTCTGCCAAAGCGCCCCTTCTTTTGCCCGGTGGCCCAGCAGTTTATCCAGCGCAACGTGGCGGCCAACATCTTCATGGCCGCCCACCAGCTCACCGGACGGCATCACCCACGCAGCCGCGTGAGTACAGCCCGTTTCACGGCCTACCGGCTGAACGTCATTTAAGTGCCTTAGCGCCCAATCGAGATGGGCCAGATCGAAAGTCTGGCTAAACGGCAGCGGCTTGATAGGTTTGCCGATATCGTTGAGCTGTTCGACGCCGCACACGCCGCAGCCTGTGCGCCCGGCCAACGCGCGGCGGCGCTCTTTTAGCCCCATAAAGCGACGGCTGGAGAGCTCGATGCGAACCTCCATACCGTTACAAGCAGGCACAACATCCATACCGAAGATTTCACGCGGATGTTCAATGATGCCTTCCGACAGCGAAAAGCCAATGGCGAACGCTTCCAGATCTTTTGGCGTCGCCATCATGACCACGTGTGAAATGCCGTTGTAGACCAGCGCAACGGGAACTTCTTCAGCAAGAATATCCATGGTGGGTTGCATAATCTGTGGCCTTCTGAAGACGGTACGCTCGGCTGCGCCAACCAGCTGCAACGAGGTGTCGACTTCTTCATTAACATTAAACACGGCAAATACTCTGAACGGCGAAAAATAAGGGACGTCTATTCCATCACAACATGAGGGAATTGAGGCTTATTATGGATCAACTTTGTGCTGCAAAAACGCTCAGCCTCATATTATTTCGCCGCATATTGCTACAAATTGCCGGACAAAACCAGAACTAACCCCTTGTAGTTATCGCCGTTAGCGCCGCGAAAAAATCCGTTTATATTTAGATGAAATCGTGATCAACATCACAGTTCATTGTTAATACCTGCAAAATCCATTCACCTGTCATTAACCGCATTGGAACAAGCCTACCGATATTGTGGTATTCTGATTTAAAGCCCTCCAGGAACTGAGGGCATCGCATTATTCAGCATCTTTGCCACTCGTTGGCGAAGAACAACTACAAGCAATGACAATGTCGAAACAAGGAGCTAACCATGCAGGTCAGCAGAAGGCAGTTCTTTAAGATCTGCGCTGGCGGTATGGCAGGAACCACGGCAGCAGCCCTGGGCTTTGCCCCAGGCATCGCACTCGCGGAAACACGGCAGTATAAATTGCTGCGTACCCGTGAAACCCGTAACACCTGCACTTACTGCTCTGTCGGCTGTGGGCTTTTAATGTATAGCCTCGGCGACGGCGCAAAAAACGCGAAGGCCTCAATTTTCCACATCGAAGGGGATCCGGATCACCCGGTAAACCGCGGTGCGCTGTGCCCGAAAGGCGCAGGTCTGGTGGACTTTATCCATTCAGAAAGCCGTTTAAAATATCCTGAATATCGCGCGCCAGGCTCCGACAAATGGCAGAAAATCAGCTGGGACGACGCGTTCGATCGCATCGCGAAGCTGATGAAAGCCGACCGTGACGCCAACTTTATTGAGAAAAACGATGCCGGCACCACCGTCAACCGTTGGCTGACCACCGGTATGCTGTGCGCCTCTGCATCCAGTAACGAAACCGGTTTTTTAACGCAGAAATTCACCCGCGCGCTGGGTATGCTCGCGGTCGACAACCAGGCGCGTGTCTGACACGGACCAACGGTAGCAAGTCTTGCTCCAACATTTGGTCGCGGTGCGATGACCAACCACTGGGTCGACATCAAGAACGCCAACCTCATCGTGGTGATGGGCGGTAATGCCGCAGAAGCACACCCGGTCGGGTTCCGCTGGGCGATGGAAGCCAAAATTCACAACGGCGCGAAGCTGATTGTGATCGATCCTCGTTTTACGCGAACCGCATCAGTGGCGGATTTCTACGCCCCTATTCGCTCCGGTACTGACATTACTTTCCTGTCAGGCGTCATGCTGTACCTGCTGAATAACGAAAAATTCAACCGCGAATACACCGAGGCCTATACCAACGCCAGCCTTATCGTGCGCGAAGATTTTAGCTTCGATGACGGTCTGTTCAGCGGCTATGACCCGGAAGCCCGTAAGTACGATAAAACGTCGTGGAACTACGAGCTGGACGAAAACGGTCACGCCAAACGCGATACCACCCTCACCCACCCGCGCTGCGTCTGGAACCTGCTGAAACAGCATATTTCCCGCTATACACCTGACGTGGTTGAGCAGATTTGCGGTACGCCGAAAGCGGACTTCCTGAAAGTCTGTGAATACATCGCAGAAACCAGCGCTCACGATAAAACCGCCTCGTTCCTGTATGCATTGGGCTGGACGCAGCACTCCGTCGGCGCGCAGAACATTCGCACCATGGCGATGATTCAGCTGCTGCTCGGCAACATGGGGATGGCAGGCGGCGGCGTGAACGCCCTGCGCGGCCACTCCAACATTCAGGGCCTGACTGACCTTGGCCTGCTGTCACAAAGCCTGCCGGGCTATATGACGCTGCCAAGCGAGAAACAGGCCGACCTGCAAACCTACCTCGCCGCCAACACGCCAAAACCGCTGCTGGACGGGCAGGTGAACTACTGGGGCAACTACCCGAAATTCTTCGTCTCAATGATGAAGACCTTCTACGGTGATAAAGCAACGGCGGAAAATAGCTGGGGCTTTGACTGGCTGCCGAAGTGGGACAAAGGGTACGACGTGCTGCAGTACTTCGAGATGATGAACCAGGGCAAGGTCAACGGCTATATCTGCCAGGGCTTTAACCCGGTCGCCTCATTCCCGAACAAGAATAAGATTGTCGCGTCACTGTCGAAACTGAAGTTCCTGGTGACTATCGATCCACTCAATACCGAGACATCAACCTTCTGGCAGAACCACGGTGAATCGAACGATGTCGATCCATCGAAAATTCAGACGGAAGTGTTCCGTCTGCCATCGACCTGCTTCGCTGAGGAGAACGGTTCTATCGTCAACTCCGGTCGCTGGCTGCAGTGGCACTGGAAAGGCGCCGATGCCCCGGGGGATGCGGTGACTGACGGTGAGATCCTGGCCGGTATTTTCTTGCGCCTGCGTAAGATGTACGCCGAAGAAGGCGGCCCGGTTCCTGAGCAGGTTCTCAACATGAGTTGGAACTACTCAACGCCGGAAGAACCTGCGTCTGAGGAAGTGGCGATGGAGAGCAACGGTAAAGCGCTGGCCGATATTATCGACCCGGCGACCGGTGCGGTTATCGTCAAAAAAGGGCAGCAACTGAGCTCGTTCGCACAGCTTCGCGATGACGGTACGACCGCTAGCGGCTGCTGGATCTTTGCCGGTAGCTGGACGCCGGAAGGTAACCAGATGGCGCGTCGCGATAACGCCGACCCGTCAGGCCTGGGTAACACGCTGGGCTGGGCCTGGGCCTGGCCGCTTAACCGCCGTATTCTCTATAACCGTGCTTCCGCTGACCCGCAGGGCAACCCGTGGGATCCAAAACGCCAGCTCCTGAAATGGGACGGTGCGAAATGGGGCGGCGTGGACATTCCGGACTACAGTACCGCGGCGCCGGGCAGCAACGTCGGGCCGTTCATCATGCAGCCGGAAGGGATGGGGCGTCTGTTCGCCCTCGATAAGATGGCCGAAGGTCCGTTCCCGGAACACTACGAGCCGTTTGAAACACCGCTGGGAACTAACCCACTGCACCCGAACGTGGTTTCTAACCCTGCCGCCCGTATCTTTAAAGGCGACAAGGAAGCGTTGGGCAAAGCGGAGAAATTCCCGTATGTCGGCACCACTTATCGTCTGACCGAGCACTTCCACTACTGGACCAAGCATGCGTTGCTTAACGCCATCGCCCAGCCGGAACAGTTTGTGGAAATCGGTGAAAAGCTGGCAGATAAGCTCGGCATCGCCCATGGCGATACCGTGAAGGTCTCCTCTAACCGCGGCTATATTAAAGCCAAGGCGGTGGTGACCAAGCGTATCCGCACGCTGAAAGTAGACGGCAAGGATATCGATACCATCGGTATTCCAATTCACTGGGGCTACGAAGGCGTGGCGAAGAAAGGCTTTATTGCCAATACGTTAACGCCATTCGTCGGTGATGCGAACACGCAGACGCCGGAATTTAAGTCCTTCCTCGTGAACGTGGAAAAGGTGTAACGGAGACGACCTATGGCTTATCAATCGCAAGACATTATCCGTCGTTCCGCCACTAACGGTTTCACCCCCGCGCCTCAGGCGCGGGATCACCAGGAAGAGGTGGCGAAGCTCATCGACGTCACCACCTGTATCGGCTGTAAGGCCTGTCAGGTGGCGTGTTCGGAGTGGAACGATATCCGTGATGAAATCGGCAGCAACGTCGGGGTGTACGACAACCCCGCCGATCTGACCGCCAAATCCTGGACGGTGATGCGTTTCTCGGAAGTGGAACAGAACGACAAACTGGAATGGCTCATCCGCAAAGACGGCTGTATGCACTGTGCCGATCCGGGCTGCCTGAAGGCGTGCCCGTCGGAAGGTGCAATCATTCAGTACGCCAACGGCATCGTCGACTTCCAGTCTGAACAGTGCATTGGCTGCGGCTACTGCATCGCCGGCTGTCCGTTCAACGTGCCGCGACTGAACCCGGAAGACAACCGCGTCTACAAGTGTACGCTATGCGTCGATCGCGTAACCGTCGGGCAAGAGCCGGCCTGCGTGAAAACGTGCCCAACCGGCGCTATCCACTTTGGCTCCAAAGAGGATATGAAAACGCTGGCGGGCGAGCGCGTCGCCGAGCTGAAAACCCGTGGCTATGATAACGCAGGTCTGTACGATCCGGCGGGCGTTGGCGGAACACACGTAATGTACGTTCTGCACCATGCCGACAAGCCGAACCTGTACCACGGCCTGCCGGAAAACCCGGAAATCAGCGCCACCGTGAAGTTCTGGAAAGGCGTCTGGAAACCGCTGGCCGCTATCGGCTTTGCTGCTACGTTCGCCGCGAGCATCTTCCACTACGTCGGGGTCGGTCCGAACCGTGCGGAAGAGGAAGAAGACAATCTGCATGAAAAAGACGACGAGGTGCGCAAATGAAAAGACGTGACACCATCGTGCGCTACACGGCGCCGGAACGCATCAATCACTGGGTCACCGCCTTCTGCTTCATGCTGGCGGCGATAAGCGGGCTGGGATTTTTCTTCCCATCCTTCAACTGGTTAATGCAAATCATGGGCACACCACAGCTGGCGCGTATTCTGCACCCGTTTGTCGGCGTTATCATGTTTGCGTCGTTTATCATCATGTTTTTCCGCTATTGGCACCACAATCTAATCAATCGGGATGATATCTTTTGGGCGAAGAATATTCGTAAGATCGTCGTCAACGAGGAAGTAGGTGACACCGGGCGTTATAACTTCGGCCAGAAATGCGTATTCTGGGCGGCGATTATCTTCCTGGTGCTGCTGCTGGTGAGCGGCGTGATTATCTGGCGTCCGTACTTTGCGCCTGCTTTCTCAATCCCGGTGATCCGATTTGCGCTCATGCTGCATTCATTTGCCGCAGTGGCGTTAATTGTGGTTATCATGGTGCATATCTACGCCGCCCTTTGGGTGAAAGGCACCATTACCGCGATGGTGGAGGGATGGGTTACCAAAACGTGGGCGAAGAAACATCACCCGCGCTGGTACCGTGAAGTCCGCCAGAAACAGGAAAAGTCATCTGAATGAGTATTCGCATAATCCCGCAAGATGAGCTGGGTTCGAGCGAGAAACGTACGGCGGAAGTCATTCCGCCGTTATTGTTCCCCAGACTCAAAAACCTCTACAACCGCCGCGCAGAGCGTCTGCGCGAGCTGGCAGAGAACAACCCGCTGGGTGATTACCTGCGCTTTGCCGCGCTGATTGCCCACGCTCAGGAAGTGGTGCTGTACGACCACCCGCTGAAAATGGATCTCACCGCGCGCCTCAAAGAAGCGAATGACCAGGGCAAGCCGCCGCTGGATATTCACGTTCTGCCGCGCGACAAGCACTGGCACACGCTGCTGCAGTCCATGATTGCCGAACTGAAGCCGGAAATGAGCGGCCCGGCGCTGGCGGTTATCGAGAACCTGGAAAAAGCCTCCGAACAGGAGCTGGAGCAAATGGCCAGCGCGCTGTTTGCCTCTGACTTCTCTTCCGTCAGCAGCGATAAAGCGCCGTTTATCTGGGCTGCGCTGTCGCTGTACTGGGCGCAGATGGCCAGCCTCATTCCGGGTAAAGCCCGTGCGGAATACGGCGAACAACGCCAGTACTGCCCGGTATGCGGTTCGATGCCGGTTTCCAGCATGGTGCAAATCGGCACCACCCAGGGGCTGCGCTACCTGCACTGCAACCTGTGTGAAACCGAGTGGCACGTCGTGCGCGTGAAGTGCAGCAACTGCGAGCAGAGCCGTGACCTCCACTATTGGTCGCTGGATAACGAGCAGGCGGCCATTAAAGCCGAAAGCTGCGGCGACTGCGGGACTTACCTGAAAATTCTGTATCAGGAAAAAGACCCGAAAGTGGAAGCCGTAGCCGACGACCTCGCCTCACTGGTGCTGGACGCACGGATGGAACAAGAAGGGTTCGCCCGTAGTTCTATCAACCCGTTCCTGTTCCCGGGTGAAGGGGAGTAATTTCCCGCGTTAAACCGGGCTGTTTTTGGCCCGGTTTACAGCGCGTAGGGTAAAATCACGCCCGGAAGCCTCGCAAAATCCTTTGTATTACGCGTCACCAGTTCCCGGCGATGAACATGCGCAGTGGCCAGAATAATCGCATCGGGCAGCTTCATGCCGTACTCCTGCCGTAGATTCACACTCTGCTCAGCAATTTCTTCTGTCACACCAATAATTTCGAATGCGCTCAAGGCTATTCGCGTTCGCTGCTCCTGATGAAAGCGCTTTGCCCCTATCATGACCTCCATCCAGGTGATCAGGCTTATCGCATGTTGCGGAGGGTAGGAATCCATCGCCCGCTTCGCCTCCATCCGCCCGCTGAAGAGATCGATTAAAATATTGGTATCAAAAAGAACGGGTCTTTTCATCGCTGCCACTCTTCCCGAAGTTTTCTTTCATACTCAACGCCATCTTCTTCACACCCTTGCCAGATGCCAAGCGCGCCAGAAATAGTGAGCTCAGCCTGACTCTGCTTTTCAAGATATTGCTCAACGGCTTCACGCAGCAGTTCCGCACGAGGCAGATTTCGCTGCTGTTTAAGTATGTCGAGGCGCTTAATCACCTCGTCCGACAAATCGAGAAGTATTCTGCCCATGTCCCTTTCCACCATCATGCTCATATATACCTCAAGTATATCATCCATGCTCAATAAGCGAACAAGATACACACATTTTAAATATGGTTATAGACTGACATTAAGAAATCGTTCGTTTTTGCGAGCCGCTATCCACAATCACTATCCCACCCAATTTCCCGTTTCCATTCGCGATAAACCAGGCTATAAAACTGTATGTTTATGGGTCTTCCCTTGTTGTGGTGGCTGAAGGCATGATAATGGTGTATTTAATCGCCAGAGGTCACCGCCATGGACGAAAAGTCCCTCTACGCTCATATTCTCAACCTGTCCGATCCGTGGCAGGTAAAGTCCCTTTCTCTCGATGAAAATGCCGGTTCTGTTACTGTCACTATTGAGATCGCTGAAAACACCCGGCTAGCCTGTCCGACCTGCGGTAAATCCTGTTCTGTTCACGATCACCGTCATCGTAAATGGCGCCATCTTGATACCTGCCAGTTCACCACTATTGTTGAAGCCGATGTTCCACGAATTATGTGTCCGGAGCATGGCTGCCTGACGTTGCCTGTTCCGTGGGCTGGCCCCGGAAGCCGGTATACGTTGCTATTCGAATCGTTCGTTCTCTCATGGCTGAAAATCAGCACCGTTGATGCTGTCAGGAAGCAACTTAAGCTCAGTTGGAATGCGGTTGACGGCATTATGACCCGGGCAGTTAAGCGAGGTCTTGCCCGGATAAAAAAGCCATTATCCGCCCGTCATATGAATGTGGATGAGGTCGCCTTTAAAAAAGGACATCGTTACATAACGGTGATCTCCGATCGCGATGGTCGGGCGCTGGCCTTAACGGATGATCGCGGCACAGAGAGTCTTGCCGGCTATCTTCGCACGCTCACTGATGGGCAGTTGCTGGCTATCAAAACGCTCTCAATGGACATGAACGCGGGCTATATAAGAGCAGCGCGTATCCACTTACCCAGTGCGGTTGAGAAAATCGCCTTTGACCGCTTCCATGTGGCGAAGCAACTGGGCGAGGTAGTTGATAAAACCCGTCAGAATGAACATCCGCACCTCCCTGTTGAAAGCCGACACCAGGCAAAAGGAACCCGCTTCCTGTGGCAGTACAGCGATAAGTGGATGACCGAATCCCGGCAGGAAAAGCTGATGTGGCTGCGTGCACAGATGAAGCTGACGAGCCAGTGCTGGGCGCTGAAAGAGCTGGCAAAGGATATCTGGAACAGGCCATGGAGCGAGGAAAGACGGAGTGACTGGCAGAGATGGTTGGCGCTGGCGGCTAACAGTGACGTTCCCATGATGAAAAATGCCGCGAAAACGATAGGAAAAAGGCTGTACGGGATCCTGAATGCGATGCGACACAGTGTCTCAAACGGAAATGCGGAGGCACTTAACAGCAAGATCAGGCTGCTGAGGATAAAAGCCAGGGGATACCGAAACCGGGAGCGCTTTAAACTGGGGGTGATGTTCCACTACGGAAAGCTGAATATGGCGTTCTGAGCCTTCCCACCATGATCGGGGAAGACCCATGTTTATACAGCAAAAAGGACATCATCATGGCATTGGAAAACGGTATTGCGCAGCTAGTTGCTGAGTTTATTGCGGCCGGTCGCCCTTCTTCACGCGAGCAGAATATTGATGACCGGAGAAAGGGGTATATTGCCAGCACGGCGCTGGCAGGCGAGAAAGAGATTCGCGTCAAATCAGAAGATATCGTGCTGGAAGGGATGACATTTCGCGTCATTTCGCCGCTAAATTCAACCTCATCACTCCCCTGCATTATCTACTTTCATGGCGGCTGTTTTGTCAGCGGTGGGTTTATCACGCACGACAATCAGCTACGTCAGCTTGCCTGGCACAGTGGATGCCGGGTGATTGCGGTGCAGTATCGTCTGGCACCAGAACACACTTTCCCCGCCGCTCACGATGACGCCGAGCGTGGCGCGAACCTGGTTTATAAATATGCTCAGCAGCTTGGTATCGACCGCCAGCATATCACGCTCGCTGGCGATAGCGCTGGCGGCCATCTGGCACTGGTCACCGCGCTACGCCTAAAAGCCAACGCGGCATGGACACCGTCAAAGCTTATGCTGATTTACCCCATGCTCGACGCTACCGCCAGCTTTGCCAGCTACATCAGCAATGGCCAGGACTACATTATTACTCGCGATACGCTACTTTCAGGTTTTGAGATGTATCTGCAGGGAAACGATCCACTGGACCAGGAAGCTAGCCCACTCTGGCGCGACGATTTTAACGGCCTTCCGCCGGTGCATATCATTACCGCCGAATACGATCCACTCCGCGATGAAGGTGAGGCGCTGTATGAACGGCTAACCCGACAGGGCGTAACCTGCACCTGCCTGCGCTATCATGGGGTTATTCACGGATTTTTCCAGCTTGGCGGCGTGAGCCAGGCGGCGCGGGATGCAATGGAGGATGTGGCCCGCAGGGTGGCAGGCCACTGAAGATAGCGAGGCTGGGAGATACCCTACTCCTCTTCGTTACCGCCTTCTTCGTACGACCCGAATGGCTTCGCAGGCAGCACGATATAGGTCCCCTCGAACACCACACCGGGGGTGTCATCGCCGAACAGCTCAACCTGCATCTGCACACGCGCTTTGCGTCCTCGGGCCAGTCGGTCCAGGTCGCCGCTAAGCGAGCCGAGGTCGGCAATGGCGGTCGGTTTACCGGCGATAGGTTTTCGATAGCGGATATGAGCATCGGCCAGAATAATAGTGCCGCCCAGGTGGCGCTCACGCAGCATCAGCCAGATAAGCCCCCAGCCGGTGAGTGTTGCCAGCGAAAAGAGGCTGCCAGCAAACAGCGTATGGTGCGGGTTCTGGTTGCCAGTTTCCGGCATGGTGGTAATGAATTTCTGCCCGGTGTACTGCTGGATGCGCACGCCCATCTTCTCGCTGAGCGGAATATGATCGTACCAGGCCTGCTGTAGCTGTGCACACCAGTCGCCGCGGTGCAGAATATCGTCCAGCGAGGCAACGGGTTTAATCATCAGGAAATGGCGAACGGGGGTGGTCTGCGGGGTAGTAATCTCCCCTTCGTTCTTGAATCCTAGCTTGGAAAAGAACGGCACGGCATCTTCACGTGCGCTACAGGTGACGCGTTTAACCCCTTCCTGACGCGCAACGGACTCCAGGGTCATCGCAATCAGCGTTCCCAGCCCTTTATCCTGCACGTCGGGATGTACGGCCATAAAGCGGATAGACGCTTCGTTATCCGCATTAATGTATAACCGCCCGACGGCGACCAGCTTTCCCTGTTCATCGACCACCATCTGATGGTGCGCCATGGCATCCCAGGCGTCGCGTTCGGAGCCTTTTGGCTGGTGCAGCGGTTTACGCAGCATTTCCCAGCGAAACTGATAGTACTCGTCTAACTCTTCTGCCGTTTGCGGTACTCGGAGATGGTACATAATCGCGCTCTCTTTTGCCCCCCGCGCTCTACCGGGAAGTGGGTTCATACCTGTAACCAGAATGTCACGGGGCCATCATTGACCAGCGACACCTGCATATCCGCAGCAAATCGTCCCGTTTGCGTGTGCATCTCCTGCTGGCGACAGCGCTGCACAAAGTACTCATAGAGCGCTTCGGCGCGGTCCGGCGCAGCGCCTTTAGAAAAGCTCGGCCGCATACCGCGTTCAGTATCGGCCGCCAGCGTAAACTGTGACACCACCAGCACGCTGCCTCCTGCCTGCTGAACGTTCAGATTCATTTTACCTTCGGCATCGCTGAAGATACGGTAGCCAAGCACTCGCTCGCACAGACGATTGGCTTTCTGTTCATCGTCATCTTTCTCTACGCCGAGGAGCACCAGTAGCCCTGGACCTATTTCCCCCGTGACCTCATCCGCCACGCTCACGCTGGCGCGGGTAACGCGCTGAATTAATGCAATCATGGTTCGTCTGCTTCTTGTTGTTCTGTTTTCAGTTTTCGGTATTCACCGAGAGTGACAGTTATTTCTGCGCCAAGCAAGACGATACACCACGTCCAGTAGACCCAGACAAACAAAATGGGGATCACCGCCAGCACGCCATAAATCAGCTGGTACGAGGGGAACGCGGTGATGTACAGGGAGAAGGCCTTCTTACCCAGTTCGTGCAACAGCGCGGCGACCAGTGCCCCAATAACCGCATCGCGGTTCGGTACCTGGGTCGTTGGCACGATGCTGTAAAGCAGCCAGAAAGAGAGCCAGGACAGCAGCAGCGGAAATACGCGCAGCACATTATCGATAACGCCGTGCAGTTCGCTGGCCCAGCGCAGCGACAGTAAATAAGAGCTGATTGCCAGACTGACCCCGGCCAACAGCGGCCCGAGCGTAAGGATCATCCAGTAAACGGCAAAAGAATATACTTTTGGCCGTACGCGCTTGCTGCGCCAGATGGTATTCAGCGCGCTGTCGATGGAATACATCAGCAGCAGCGCGGTAACAATCAGCCCGCAGGCGCCCACGGCGGTCATGCGATTCGAGTTGGCGACGAACTGCTCGATATAGCGCTGAATGACGTCGCCCGTCGCGGGAAGAAAGTTAGCAAACACGAAGTGACGAATCTGCAAACTCACTTCAGAAAACATCGGGAACGCCGCAAACAGGGCAAAAATGACCGCCACCAGCGGCACGAGCGAAAGCAACGACACGTAGGCCAGATTGCCCGCCAGCGTCGTCATATTATCTTCTTCGATACGCCGCCAGAGGAATTTACTCCACGCCACCAGCGGCCGGGTATGATGAATACATTTTTGATGAACGGTTTTTAACATAACGACTTCATAAAATAGTCGGGCAGGGTTTCTCTCCCTGTGACCAGCACGCTGGTAATACCCAACTGGTTAGCACCCTCTATATTATCGGCGTTATCGTCAAAAAAGACCGCATCGGCGGCAGAAAAACCTTCCAGCTCAAGTACCCGTTGATAAATACGCGCTTCCGGTTTACGCATGCCCATCTCCTGAGAAAGATAAACATGGTCGGCAGCGGCATAGATTTGCGGATATTCATCCGGCCAGAACGTGGTGTGCAGCGCGTTCGTATTGGAGAGTACGACCACACGATGCCCCTGTTCCCGCAGCGTTTTCATGATATCGATGACTTCAGGACGGAGTTCAACAAATACCGCCTGCCAGCCGTGAGCAAACTGTTCATAGCTGAGCGGCAAATCCATGTCATGGCACATTGCCTTTGCGAAAGCTTCATCTGATATTTCACCGCGTTCGTGCTGGTGAAATGCTTCCCCCATGGTGAAGTTCTGCTTCAGCCGGGCCAGCGGTACGCGGGCAAGATCGCTCCACGTGCCCAAAACACGGTTGAAATCAATGTCGACAATCACATTACCTAAATCAAAGATATAGAGCATTTTTGCCTCCGTTCGCGCCGTGGAAATTTCACTCTAGCGGGAAAGTCGGGCTTTGACTATGAACAAACGCTCTCTATTTCAAAAAGAAAAACCCCGCCATAAGGCGGGGTTTCAGGTCGTGACAAAAGCGAGATTACTCTTCTTTTGCACCGCGCATTGCGCGACGACGATCGTTTTCCGTCAGGTGACGTTTACGGATACGAATAGACTGCGGCGTCACTTCAACCAGTTCGTCATCATCGATGAATTCCAGAGCTTGTTCCAGAGTCATACGAATTGGCGGAACCAGAACAACAGCTTCATCCGTACCGGATGCGCGCATGTTGGTCAGTTTCTTACCGGTCAGGCAGTTTACAGTCAGGTCGTTAGAACGGCTGTGAATACCGATGATCTGGCCTTCATAAACTTCAGCACCGTGACCCAGGAACAGCTTACCGCGGTCCTGCAGGCTGAACAGTGCGAACGCAACTGCTTTACCCTGGCCGTTGGAGATCAGTACGCCATTCTGACGCTGGCCCACTTCACCCTGACGAATATCGTCGTAGTGGCTGAAGGTGGAGTACAGCAGACCGGTACCGGAAGTCATGGTCATGAACTCTGAACGGAAGCCGATCAGACCACGGCTCGGGATCACGTAGTCGAGACGTACGCGACCTTTACCGTCTGGATTCATGTTTTTCAGGTCGCCTTTACGCTCGCCCAGTGCCTGCATGACAGAACCCTGGTGCTGCTCTTCGACGTCCAGCGTGACGTTTTCGTACGGCTCTTGTTTGCGGCCGTCGATTTCACGGAAGATAACTTTCGGACGGGAAACCGCCAGTTCGAAACCTTCACGACGCATGTTTTCAATCAGAACGGACAGGTGCAGTTCACCACGGCCAGAAACGCGGAACGCATCAGCGTCTTCGGTTTCGTCAACGCGCAGCGCTACGTTGTGCACCAGCTCTTTGTTCAGGCGGTCAAGGATCTGACGAGAGGTAACGAATTTACCTTCTTTACCACAGAACGGAGAGGTGTTAACGCAGAAGAACATAGAAACGGTCGGCTCATCGACGGACAGTGCCGGCAGCGCTTCGACGTTCTGCGGATCGCAGATGGTGTCGGAGATGTTCAGCTCACCCAGACCGGTGATCGCGATGATATCGCCCGCTTCCGCGAGGGTGCTGTCAATACGTTCCAGACCCAGGTGGGTCAGGACTTTACCGACTTTACCGTTACGGGTTTTGCCTTCGCTATCGATGATAGTGATCTGCTGGTTCGGTTTCACTTTACCGCGTTTGATGCGGCCGATACCGATGACGCCAACGTAGTTGTTGTAGTCCAGCTGGGAGATCTGCATCTGGAACGGACCGTCAAGGTCAACGTCCGGAGCCGGTACATGGTCAACAATCGCCTGATACAGCGGGGTCATGTCTTCAGCCATGTCTTCGTGATCCAGACCGGCAATACCGTTCAGCGCCGAAGCGTAGATGATCGGGAAGTCCAGCTGTTCGTCGGTCGCGTCGAGGTTAACGAACAGGTCGAAGACCTGATCAACAACCCAGTCAGGACGCGCGCCCGGACGGTCAACCTTGTTGATAACAACAATCGGTTTCAGGCCGTGGGCAAATGCTTTTTTGGTCACGAAGCGCGTTTGCGGCATCGGGCCATCGAAGGCATCAACTACCAGCAGCACGGAGTCAACCATGGACATAACGCGCTCAACTTCACCACCGAAGTCGGCGTGCCCCGGGGTATCAACGATGTTGATACGGTAGTCATTCCATTTGATAGCGGTGTTTTTTGCGAGGATGGTAATCCCACGCTCTTTCTCCAAATCGTTGGAGTCCATCACACGCTCTTGAGTTTCAGCACGTTCGTCGAACGTACCGGATTGCTGCAGCAGCTTGTCAACCAGGGTCGTTTTACCATGGTCAACGTGAGCAATGATGGCGATGTTACGCAAATTTTCGATCACAACTTTGCCTCGGGCATTAGAAATAGCGCGTTATTGTACACGGATTAATCGCACTACAAAACAGGATCACAGAGATCCTCCGCAAACAAGTATCGCAGAGTTTCTTTGTGATCGCTTTCACGGAGCATAAAAAGGGCACCTAATCACAATTTGCACCAATATGGTGCTCAACGCTCGCGTGTAAGCACTATAATGGTGCAAAAAGACTATCATGGTGCAGCCATTTTGCACTATGGTGCGCATGATAACGCCTTTTGGGGGTGATTTAAAAGTTGGCACAGATTTCGCTTTATATTTTTCACGGCAACACCGCCACTTTTAAGCAGTGATTGAAGACCTCGTTACCACGACGACAATGACAAATCCGGGAGATGTAAAGTATGTCCGCTGAACACGTTTTGACGATGCTGAATGAGCATGAAGTGAAGTTTGTCGATCTGCGCTTTACCGATACCAAAGGTAAAGAACAGCACGTCACTATTCCTGCCCATCAGGTTAATGCCGAATTCTTCGAAGAAGGCAAAATGTTTGACGGCTCCTCCATCGGCGGCTGGAAAGGCATTAACGAATCAGACATGGTTCTGATGCCGGACGCATCTACCGCTCTCATCGACCCGTTCTTTGAAGAGTCTACCCTGATTATTCGTTGTGACATCCTGGAACCAGGCACCCTGCAGGGCTACGACCGCGACCCGCGCTCTATCGCGAAACGCGCTGAAGAGTACCTGCGCGCTACCGGCATCGCAGACACCGTTCTGTTCGGGCCAGAGCCAGAATTCTTCCTGTTTGATGACATCCGCTTCGGCGCATCTATCTCCGGTTCCCACGTGGCTATCGACGATATTGAAGGCGCATGGAACTCCTCCACCAAATACGAAGGCGGTAACAAAGGTCACCGTCCTGGCGTGAAAGGCGGTTACTTCCCGGTTCCTCCGGTTGATTCCTCACAGGACATCCGTTCTACCATGTGTCTGATCATGGAAGAGATGGGCCTGGTGGTTGAAGCGCATCACCACGAAGTGGCAACCGCTGGCCAGAACGAAATCGCGACCCGCTTCAACACCATGACCAAGAAAGCGGACGAAATTCAGATCTACAAATACGTTGTGCACAACGTTGCGCACCGTTTCGGTAAAACCGCGACCTTTATGCCAAAACCAATGTTTGGCGATAACGGTTCCGGCATGCACTGCCACATGTCCCTGTCCAAGAACGGCGTAAACCTGTTCTCCGGTGACAAATATGCGGGTCTGTCTGAGCAGGCGCTGTACTACATCGGCGGCGTCATCAAACACGCGAAAGCGATCAACGCCCTGGCGAACCCGACCACCAACTCCTACAAGCGTCTGGTCCCGGGTTACGAAGCGCCGGTTATGCTGGCTTACTCTGCGCGTAACCGTTCTGCTTCCATCCGTATTCCGGTGGTTGCATCTCCGAAAGCGCGTCGTATCGAAGTGCGCTTCCCGGACCCGGCGGCTAACCCGTACCTGTGCTTCGCCGCGCTGCTGATGGCTGGCCTTGACGGTATCAAGAACAAAATCCATCCGGGCGAAGCCATGGATAAAAACCTGTACGACCTGCCGCCGGAAGAAGCGAAAGAGATCCCACAGGTTGCAGGCTCTCTGGAAGAAGCGCTGCAGGCACTGGACGCAGATCGCGAGTTCCTGACGGCTGGCGGCGTATTCACTGATGAAGCTATCGACGCTTACATCACGCTGCGCACGGAAGAAAACGACCGCGTACGCATGACTCCGCACCCGGTTGAGTTCGAACTGTACTACAGCGTCTAAGACGTTTTGAGTTGTACTGTCTGGATGAGGTCGCGTCATTGCCGATGGGCGCTGGCGCGACAATCTGGAATTGAGTTGCCGTGGAAACTTTCAGCCCATCTCAGGATGGGCTTTTTTCTCCACCAACAACCTGATCTTCCGCGCTTTTTATCCGTAAAAAGCTATACTGCACTAAAACAGTGCAAGCCTTTTCAGGAGACTGCTAAATGGCAACAGGCGCACTGCCCGATGCTGGGCAGATCCTTAACTCGTTAATCAACAGCATTTTGTTGGTCGATGACGACCTCGCCGTTCACTACGCCAATCCGGCGGCGCAGCAGCTGCTGGCGCAGAGCGCGCGTAAACTTTTCGGTACTCCGCTTCCCGAACTGTTGAGCTATTTCTCGCTTAACGTCGGTTTAATGCAGGAGAGCCTGCAAACCGGCCAGGGGTTCACCGATAACGAAGTGACGCTGGTCATCGACGGTCGTTCGCACATTCTTTCGCTCACCGCCCAGCGGCTGCCTGACGGCTTTATTTTGCTGGAGATGGCACCCATGGATAATCAGCGTCGCCTGAGCCAGGAACAGCTCCAGCACGCCCAGCAGATTGCCGCACGCGATCTGGTCCGCGGGCTGGCACACGAGATTAAAAACCCGCTTGGCGGCCTGCGCGGCGCAGCGCAGCTGCTCAGCAAAGCGCTACCCGACCCAGCGCTCACCGAATACACCAACGTGATTATCGAACAGGCCGACCGCCTGCGTAATCTGGTCGATCGCCTGCTTGGCCCCCAGCATCCCGGTACGCATGTGACCGAGAGCATTCATAAAGTGGCCGAACGGGTAGTGAAGCTGGTGTCGATGGAGCTGCCGGAAAACGTCAAGCTGGTGCGCGACTACGATCCAAGCTTGCCGGAATTACCGCACGATCCCGACCAGATTGAGCAAGTTTTGCTTAATATCGTGCGTAATGCCCTTCAGGCATTGGGGCCAGAAGGCGGCGAAATTGTCCTGCGCACCCGTACTGCTTTTCAGTTAACGCTGCACGGCGTTCGCTACCGCCTGGCCGCCCGCATTGATGTCGAAGATAACGGCCCCGGCATTCCATCACATTTGCAGGATACGCTGTTTTATCCGATGGTCAGCGGGCGCGAAGGTGGCACCGGGCTGGGTCTGTCGATCGCGCGCAACCTGATCGACCAGCACTCCGGCAAAATTGAATTTACCAGTTGGCCAGGCCATACCGAGTTTTCGGTTTTCCTGCCAATTAAAAAATAAGGTGTGTTTATGCAACGAGGGATAGTCTGGGTTGTTGATGACGATAGCTCCATCCGTTGGGTGCTTGAACGCGCGCTCACCGGCGCAGGGCTAACCTGCACGACATTTGAAGGCGGGAAAGAGGTGCTGGACGCGCTGGCCAGCAAAACCCCCGACGTACTGATGTCCGATATTCGTATGCCCGGCATGGACGGCCTGGCGCTGTTGACGCAAATCAAGCAGCGCCATCCGATGCTTCCGGTCATCATAATGACGGCACACTCCGATCTGGACGCCGCCGTCAGCGCCTATCAGCAAGGTGCCTTCGACTACCTGCCAAAACCGTTCGATATTGATGAGGCGGTGGCGCTGGTTGAACGCGCCATCAGCCACTATCAGGAACAGCAGCAGCCGCGCAACGTTCAGGTTGACGGCCCGACCACCGATATCATCGGCGAAGCCCCGGCGATGCAGGACGTATTCCGCATCATTGGTCGCCTTTCACGCTCTTCCATCAGCGTGTTGATTAACGGCGAATCGGGTACCGGTAAAGAGCTGGTCGCTCATGCCCTGCACCGCCATAGCCCCCGCGTTAAGGCACCATTTATCGCGCTGAACATGGCGGCCATTCCAAAAGATCTGATAGAGTCCGAGCTCTTTGGTCACGAAAAAGGGGCCTTCACCGGCGCCAATACCGTGCGCCAGGGCCGCTTTGAGCAGGCCGACGGCGGCACGCTGTTTCTCGATGAAATTGGCGATATGCCAATGGACGTCCAGACCCGTCTGCTGCGCGTGCTGGCAGACGGCCAGTTCTATCGCGTCGGCGGCTACGCCCCGGTGAAGGTCGACGTGCGTATTATTGCCGCCACCCACCAGAACCTTGAGCAACGCGTGCAGGAAGGCAAGTTCCGCGAGGATTTGTTCCACCGTCTGAACGTTATTCGCGTCCATCTGCCGCCGCTGCGCGAGCGTCGGGAAGATATTCCGCGCCTGGCGCACCATTTCCTGCAGGTTGCCGCCCGTGAGCTGGGCGTGGAAGCTAAACTGCTGCATCCGGAAACCGAAGCGGCCTTAACGCGTCTGGCCTGGCCTGGCAACGTACGCCAGTTGGAAAACACCTGTCGCTGGCTGACGGTGATGGCCGCCGGGCAAGAGGTGCTGATTCAGGATCTGCCGGGCGAGCTGTTTGAAGCGAGCCTGCCCGACAGCACTAACGCCTCCTCGTTGCCGGATAGCTGGGCGACGCTGCTGGCGCAGTGGGCCGATCGCGCGCTGCGCTCCGGTCATCAAAACCTGCTTTCAGAAGCTCAGCCTGAAATGGAACGCACGTTGCTGACCACCGCGTTACGCCATACGCAGGGGCATAAACAGGAAGCCGCACGCCTGCTCGGCTGGGGGCGTAATACCCTGACGCGTAAGCTGAAAGAGCTCGGAATGGAGTAAGAACAGGGTGAAGTGTAAATATTGCGCGATTGGCGCAAGTTGCTGCAATTTTATACTTTACTGTTCCGATGAGTTAAGTATTATGCTGCCCGGCAATCCACGGGGGGACGAAAATGCTTGAGTCATTGATTAATCTGGTATCGAGCGGTGCGGCCAGCCACTCACCGCAAACGGCGATGGCCGCCGTGCTGTGCGCGGCGCTGGTAGGGCTGTTCAGCTAAGCCGGATGGCGCTAGCGCTTATCCGGCCTGTAGGCCCGGTAAGCGTAGCGCCACCGGGCGATATCAACACTAAATCACCCGCGAGAACTGCTGCATACGCGCCTTCTGGCGCAGATAAGCGTCAAAGCACATGCAGATGTTGCGAATCAACAGCCGGCCTTTAGCGGTTACCTGAATGCCCTTTTCATCGATATCCACCAGCCCATCTTTCGCCAGCGGAGCCAGCAGCGCCAGATCCTCGGCGAAGTAGTCGCCGAAATTCAGATCCCATCGTGTTTCTACTGCCGCGAAATCAAGGCTGAAATTGCAGATTAGCGCCTTAATCACGTCACGACGGATACAATCATCGCGGGTTAAAGCAATACCGCGCCACAGGGCATTCCCCTGCTCAGCCACCTGCTGATAATACAGCTTCAGCTCTTTTTGGTTCTGCGCGTAGCAGTCGCCAATCATGCTGATGGCAGAAACACCCATGCCCAGCAGGTCGGTATCGCCCTGGGTGGTATAGCCCTGGAAGTTGCGGTGCAGTACGCCTTCCCGCTGTGCCACGGCCAGCTCGTTGTCCGGGCGCGCAAAGTGATCCATGCCAATGAACTGATAGCCTGCCTGCGTCAGCGAGGCGATGGTCTCTTGCAGGATATCCAGCTTCTGCTGCGCCGACGGCAGATCGGCATCTTTAATCTTGCGTTGGGCGGCAAACAGCGTCGGCAGATGCGCGTAGTTAAACACGCTCAGCCGATCCGGGTTCAGCTCAGCCACGCGCTTGAGGGTAAAGGCAAAGCTCTCCGGCGTCTGCTTCGGCAGGCCGTAAATCAGGTCAATGTTGGTCGAGGTAAAGCCGATATCACGGGCGTGATTGAGCAGCGCAAAGATGAAATCTTCATCTTGCTCGCGATTCACTAGCCGCTGTACCTCTTTATTGAAGTCCTGGACGCCCATGCTCAGGCGGTTAAAACCTTCAGCGCGCAGATGGTCAATCACATCGAGTTCAATTTCTCGCGGGTCGACTTCAATGGAGATCTCGGCGTCAGCATCAAAGTGAAAATGCGCGCGCAGTAACGTCATCAGGCGGCTGATTTGCGCCTTATTCAGATAGGTTGGCGTGCCGCCGCCCCAGTGCAGCTGGCTGACGTGGCGGCCGGTAAACAGCGGCGCACGCTGGCGAATCTCCTGCTCCAGAACGTCGAGATACTGGTCAGCTTTATGCTGCTGGCGGGTGACGATTTTATTACAGCCGCAGAAGTAGCAGAGCTTATGGCAGAACGGGATATGTACGTACAGCGACAGCGGCCGCTCAGGGTAACGCGCAACGGCGTCCTGAAACTCCGCTTCGCCAAAGGCGTCTGAGAATTCCAGCGCCGTCGGGTACGAGGTATAGCGTGGCCCGGAATAGTTATATTTCTGGATCAGGGCCAGATCCCAGTCGATTAACTGCACAGACATGCTCACTCCTTGCGATGGTGTCGAGAACGACGACGGCTTGCCGGCCTGGCCGCATGACGCAGCGTTAGCCGGTTGCGCAGCCAGTTTTGACGCCGCGACAACCGTCGTAGTTTAACGAATAACCACCCCAGATAACATATAACCAAAAGGGTTATAAGCAGGACGGGCAGGCCAATCGGGTGCAAACGTTACTTTCCGCCTCGCAGCAGACGCATCATGTCTTCTTTCTCTTCCTCTTCCTCTTCTTCTTCTTCGTCATCATCATAAGAGAGGCCGAGTTGCTGCATCAGTTCATCAATGCGGTCCAGCTTCGCGTCAACCCAGGTTTGCTCTTCAGCAGTCAGGGTTTCGCCTTCTTCCAGACGTTCCAGCAGCGCGTCCAGGCGCTCATCGGTCTCCAGCATATCCAGCTCAGCCTGCGGTGAAAGCATAGGTTTCTCGCTCTTCGGTTTGTGCTGCTTAACGACCGGCGCGTCGGTGACGCCCAGTGCGATCGGTTTTTTACTACCAATACGAGGATCTTTTTGCTGCTTCTGTTTATTGGAGCCCGATGCACCGTCACTGCCGCTGGCGCGGCTGCCCGGCGCATGGCCACGGTGCTTTTTGTCACGTTTACGGTCGCGAGCTTCCTGGTTCAGCTCTTCACGCGTTTTGCGACGCTGTTTGCCTGGCGCTTTACTGCGCGGCACAGAGGTTGGTTTTTTCATGATGTCTGATCTTTTAAGCCGTTTTATTCAGTATAGAATTGAGGCGGAATCTAGCAGAAAGCAAACAAAGAAAAAAGGCGACAGAGTAATCTGTCGCCTTTTTTCCTGACTCACAACCCATTACGGGTTCTACATTCCGTGTTTGCTTTCAACGCACCCTGTTTATCCGTTAGCTCTATAACAGTCCCTGTTATTGTTCCCTTTCCTTGCGTAACGTCTCCAGACGTTGGTCATCCTGACAGATTCCGTAGGTCTTCGCCTCCTGGCGTTCCTGACCCCTCATCCTGAGTCTAAATCCTTCTGGCACCCTTGCCGATGGGTGCTACTTTACCGCGTTGAGTTAAACTAACAAGCAACAAATGAGTGAAAGTCTTACAAATGAGATTATTGCTCGCATGTAATATTATGATTTTAAATAACTTGACCATAATATAAGCAATATTTTCTCCTCAATATCCCATAGCGAATAGAGCAAATGTCTTACAAACGTAAGGGCATTGGCTTACAGTTGAGGGGAGTGGAGGAAATCCAGCCTTTTTTTGCCGATCGGGTATAATCGCCCCCATTGCCTGATTTAACGGAGACGACCGTTTTGACTAACTGGAACTATCAACTGACGCACTTTGTCACCAGCGCGCCAGATATCCGCCACTTGCCTTCCGATACCGGAATCGAAGTGGCCTTCGCCGGACGCTCCAACGCGGGGAAATCCAGCGCCCTGAATACGCTGACCAACCAGAAAAGCCTGGCCCGCACCTCAAAGACGCCGGGTCGTACGCAGCTGATTAACCTGTTTGAAGTCGCCGACGGCAAACGCCTTGTCGACCTGCCGGGTTATGGCTACGCTCAGGTACCGGAAGAGATGAAAATCAAGTGGCAGCGTGCGCTGGGTGAATACCTGGAAAAACGTCTGTGCCTGAAAGGATTAGTGGTGCTGATGGATATCCGCCATCCGCTGAAGGACCTCGACCAGCAGATGATCGAGTGGGCCGTCGCCAGCGAAATCCCGGTTCTGGTGCTGTTAACCAAGGCAGACAAGCTGGCCAGCGGCGCGCGTAAAGCGCAGCTGAATCTGGTGCGCGAGGCGGCAATTGCCTTTAACGGCGATGTGCAGGTCGAAGCATTTTCTTCACTGAAAAAGCAGGGCGTGGATAAACTGCGTCAGAAACTGGACAGCTGGTTTAACGACATTCCTCCGCAGGCAGAAACGGAAGCAGCCGCAGAGTAACCCGCTCTATGTCCCGGATTGCGGCGCCTGGCGCCCTGTTCCGGGCACATTCTCTTTCGTCCCTACCCGTCTTTTTCACGCCAGGCCAACTGTGGCAAAACATTTCTTTCGCCCAATAAAAAACGCCCCAGTCATTACTGACTGGGGCGGCTAAAATATTCAGCCAAATCCGATTACGTGAAGTAAAAGGTCTGAAAGATAGAACATCTTACCTCTGTACCCTACGCGATTAACTCTACTCTTTTTTACGGCCGACAGAAAGCACTTTTTGTAGTTTTTTTTCAGTTGTTACATAACAAATTCTAATGTTCATCACAAAATTAGATAAGTTATGTTGCTTACTTACATAAAGCGCCGTTATTCATTGAACACTTAATGAGCTTGATCCCAGTTTTCACCGCTGCCCACTTCCACCAGCAACGGTACGTCCAGCGTGGTGCTGTTTTCCATGAGCTCATGCACCTTCTTCGACACCGCCTCAACATCGTCTTTATGCACTTCAAAGACCAGTTCATCGTGCACCTGCATAATCATTCGCACGCGCGGTTTCTCAGCTTCCAGCCAGCCGTCAACGGCAATCATCGCCCGCTTAATGATATCCGCAGCGGTCCCCTGCATTGGGGCATTTATCGCCGCGCGCTCTGCACCAGCACGACGTGCGGCATTGCTGGCTTGAATATCCGGCAAGTAAAGACGACGGCCATCAAGCGTAGCGACATAGCCCTGCTCTTTCGCCTGCGCACGCGTACGCTCCATATAGTCCAGCACGCCAGGATAACGTTCGAAGTAGAGATCCATATACTTCTGCGCTTCTTTACGCGGAATGTTCAGCTGGCGAGCAAGGCCAAAGGCACTCATACCATAGATCAGACCAAAGTTGATCGCCTTGGCGCTACGGCGCTGTTCGCCGGTCACGCTCTCCAGCGGCAGGCCGAAGACTTCTGCTGCGGTGGCGCGGTGAATGTCTTTCCCTTCGGCAAAGGCCTTCAGCAGGCCTGCGTCGCGCGAAAGGTGCGCCATAATACGCAGCTCAATCTGCGAGTAGTCGGCGGAGACAATGACGTAATCTTCCGGCGCAATAAACGCCTGGCGAATACGGCGCCCTTCGTCGTTACGTACCGGAATGTTTTGCAGGTTCGGATCGGTTGATGACAAGCGCCCGGTAGCGGTAACCGCCTGGTGATAAGAGGTGTGCACGCGGCCGGTTTTCGGGTTGATCATCAGCGGCAGCTTATCGGTATAGGTTGATTTCAGCTTCGCTAGCCCGCGGTATTCAAGGATCACCTTCGGCAGCGGGTAGTCCAGCGCCAGCTCTTCCAGCACCTCTTCCGACGTGGACGGCGCGCCGCCCGGCGTTTTTTTCAGTGGCTTAATGCCTTGTTTTTCAAACAAAATAGTTTGCAGCTGTTTCGGTGAGGAGAGATTAAACTCTTCGCCAGCAATCTCGTAGGCTTTCTGCTCCAGCTCAACCAGACGTTTGGCAATCTCCTGCGAATGCGCGTGCAGCACGGCGGGATCGATCTTCACGCCGTTACGCTCGATGCGGGAGAGAACCGGCACCAGCGGCATTTCAATTTCGTTAAAGATACGCAGCGGGCCTTCGTTCTTTTGCAGCTTCGGCCACATCTTCAGGTGTAGCTGTAACGTTACGTCAGCATCTTCCGCCGCATAGCGCCCGGCTTCTTCCAGCGCAATCTGGTTGAAGGTGAGCTGGTTCTTACCTTTGCCGGCAATCTCTTCAAAGGTGATCGTCTTGTGCTTCAGCCAGCGGTCGGAGAGGCTGTCCATATCGTGACGCCCGGCGACGCTATTCAGCGTGTAAGATTCCAGCATCGTGTCATAAGCAATACCGCGCAGTTCAATGCCGTAATTGGCCAGAATACCGCGGTCGTACTTCAGGTTTTGCCCCACCTTCAGCAGCGAGTCATCTTCCAGCAGCGGCTTGAGCAGCTCAAGTACTCGCTCCCGCGAGATTTGCTCTGGCGCATCCAGATAGTCATGGGCCACAGGCACATAAGCCGCTACCCCTGGCTCGATGGCGAACGACAGGCCCACCATATTGGCGGAAATATTGTCGAGGCTGTCGGTTTCCGTATCAAAAGCAAACAGCGGCGCTTTCTTCAGCTTTTCAATCCAGCTCACCAGCGTCGCTTCATCGAGGATAGTGACGTAGTTCTCCGCCGAGAGCGTTGCCGCCGTTTCTTCAACCTCAACCTCAACGTCCGCAACGACCGCTTTACCTGCGGGTTTCGATGCCGGTTTAGCGCCTTTAGCCTGCATCCAGGTGCCGGACTCAACGTCGGTGATCCAGCGTTTAAACTCGTATTTCTTAAACAGCGCCAGCAGCTCATCCGCCGCCGGCTGCGCAACGGTCAGCTGTTCACAGCCAAGCTCCAGCTCAACGTCAGTTTTAATGGTCGCCAGTTTGTAAGAGAGATAAGCCAGATCTTTATTTTGCTCGAGCTTCGCCGCCATCGTTTTTGCGCCGCGGAAAGTAAGCCCGGCAATTTTTTCCGGTTCACCGTACAGCGTGTCCAGGCCACCAAGCCCTTGTAGCAGCGCCTGCGCGGTTTTCTCACCCACGCCAGGTACGCCAGGGATGTTATCCGAGGAGTCGCCCATCAGCGCGAGGAAGTCGATAATCAGCTCCGGCGGCACACCGTATTTGGTAACCACTTCGTCTGGGCCAAGGATCGTGTTGGTCATGGTGTTGATAAGCGTAATACCCGGCGTGACGAGCTGCGCCATATCTTTATCACCGGTGCTGATAAGCACCGGACGGCCTGCTTTTTCAGCTTCGCGCGCCAGCGTACCGATGACGTCGTCCGCTTCCACGCCGGAAACGGCCAGCAGCGGCAGACCCATCGCTTTCACCATGGTATGCAGCGGTTCAATCTGCGCGCGCAGATCGTCCGGCATCGGCGGCCGGTGGGATTTGTAGTCCTCAAACAGTTCATCACGGAAGGTTTTCCCCTTCGCATCAAACACCACCGCGGCATGCGTCGGCTGGTATTGCAGGATCAAGCTGCGCAGCATGTTCAGCACCCCGTACATAGCGCCTGTCGGCTCGCCCGCCCGGTTAGTCAGCGGTGGGAACGCGTGGTATGCCCGGTAGAGATAAGAGGATCCATCAACGAGGATAAGGGGGTTTTCTGGGATCTGAACCATAATTTCCGTGCCTGTTTATCAGATTATGGGTAAAGGATGCCACAGACGGCATGAAAACATGAATTTTTCGCCAAAATAACGCGAAAAGATTTAGAGATCTTCACGATCGCACGCAAATAAAATTGTGGATAACTTTGTGAATAGTTTTATTTTACTGATAACAAATGATATATAACCGTCGGTTAAATAAAAATTAATTATTAATTTTCAATGTATTATGAAAAGATCGCAGGCTAAGAGTGCGATCTGGTGATAATTCACACTGTGTGGATAGAGATGCCGGTGATTTTTCTGTTTCAGTAAGACCCGTCATTTGGTGCGTTTTCTGATAAAATCAGCCCCTTGTGCCCTTTTATGCGTGCACGTTAAACAACTAACTATCTGAATAGAAACACTATGTCGAGATTGCTCGCGGCGATAACGCTACCCATCAGTATCGCACTCACCATTTTAGTGACGATTTTATGCTCCGTGCCGATTATTATCGCCGGGCTCATAAAACTCATTTTACCCATCCCGGTTATCTGGCGCTCGGTCTCGGTGTTCTGCAATTTCATGATGTACTGCTGGTGTGAAGGGTTAGCCGCGCTTCTGCATCTCAACCCCTGGCTAAAGTGGGATATTCAGGGGCTTGAATCGCTCAGCAAGAAAAACTGGTATCTGCTGATCTGCAATCATCATAGCTGGGCCGATATCGTTGTCCTGTGCGTGCTCTTCCGTAAGCACATCCCAATGAACAAATACTTTCTCAAACAGCAGCTGGCCTGGGTGCCGTTTATGGGCCTGGCATGTTGGGCGCTGGATATGCCGTTTATGCGCCGCTACTCGCGCAGCTACCTGATTCGCCACCCCGAGCGTCGCGGTAAAGACGTGGAAACAACCCGTCGTTCATGTGAGAAATTCCGCGCGCACCCGACGACTATCGTTAACTTTGTTGAAGGTTCACGCTTCACACCGGAGAAACGCCGTCAGACGCGCTCACCGTATCAGCATTTGCTGCCGCCGAAGGCCGCAGGGATTGCGATGGCCTTGATCGTGTTGGGGTCGCAGTTTGATAAGATGCTGGATGTCACGCTGTGCTATCCGGAAAACGACAAGACGCCGTTTTACGATATGTTGAGCGGCAGGCTGACGCGTATCGTGGTGCGCGTTAATCTGCGCCCTATCGATTCAGAACTGCACGGTGACTACGTTGGGGATAAGAACTTTAAACGTCGCTTCCAGCTTTGGCTGAACGGCATATGGGAAGAGAAAGACCAGCAGATAAAAACAATCAAAGCAGAATATAAAAACGCCGGTCACTGACCGGCGTTTTTATTTTTACTTCTTCTCAACCAGCTGTTTCACGGTATCCGCGTACTGCGCCACAAAGACATCCATATTGCTGGTGTCCATGCCCTGCGGGTTCAGCTGATATTTACCGTTAACAAACATCGCCGGCACGCCCTGCAGCTGCAGGTCGGACGCGGCTTTTTCCTGCTGTGCGACCAGCGATTTCACCACGAAGCTGTTCCAGGCGGCGTCATAATCTTCGCCCTTCACGCCCGCATCGGTGAACACTTTGCGGATATCCGCCACGGTCTGCACGGTCTGGTTTTTCTGCACGGCTTCAAACATTGGCGCGGTGATCTGATCTTCAACGCCCAGTGCCATCGCCACTGCCCACGCCTGCGTCAGGTCTTTGCCCAGCGGGCCCAGGAACTCAACGTGGTATTTGGTCATTTTGGTGCCTTCCGGCAGCTTTTTCTTCACGTTGTCAGAAACGTGCAGAACCTCTTCAAACTGATAGCAATGCGGGCAGTAGAAGGAGAAGAACTCCAGCACCTGCGGCTCGCCTGCAACCGGCTTATCGATCGTAATATACTGTTTGCCGTCGGTAATCTGTGCAGCGGATGCGCTGAATGCCAGAATCATACCTGCCAGCGCAAGCCAAACCTTTTTCATAACTCACTCTCTCCTGACTGTGTTGAATTAATACATTGGCGTTAACTGAAGCGGCGGTTCCTGGAGGACTTTCACCTGCTCCACAAAAGTAGCGATCTGCCGATGCCAGAAATCTTCCCCGGTTAACCAGGGAAAATTTTTCGGAAATGCAGGGTCATCCCACCGCCTGATTATCCAGGCAAGATAATAAACCAACCGCATTGCACGTAAAGGCTCGATCAGCGGCAATTCGTCTGAATTAAAGCGGCTGAACTCTTCATAAGCCTCAACAATTGTCTCTAGCTGCATACGTCTCTCGGCAAGGGAGCCGTTAAGCAGCATCCATAAATCCTGTACCGCCGGGCCGTTGCGCCCATCGTCGAGATCGACAAACAGCGGGCCATCGCGCCAGAGGATATTTCCGGCATGGCAATCACCGTGCAGGCGCAGCGCATCGAACCGGCCGTGCCAGAGGCCCATAACGGCATCAATAAGATCGTCGGTAGCCTTCAGGAAACGGTCTTTTAAACCAGCAGGGATCAACGCCGACTGCTCAAACACCGCGCGCGGCTCAATCAGGTACTCTTTCACGCCAATCGACGGACGAGCGGTAAAGCGGGATTTGCGCCCGGTTTGATGCAGACGCCCGAGGTAACGCCCCACCCATTCCATTTGATCCAGATTATCTGACTCAAACTGACGCCCTCCCAGGCTTGGGAAAACGGCAAAGTAGAAGCCTTCGTGGGTCAGTAAGGTTTGGTCATTAAAGATGAGCGGGGCTGCAACGGGCACCTCATCCTGAACCAGCTCCAGCGCAAACTGGTGCTCTTCAAGAATCTGCGCGGCCGACCAGCGTTCCGGGCGATAAAACTTGACCACCATCCGGCGGCGGTCTTCGTCCTGGAACTGATAAACCCGATTCTCGTAGCTGTTAAGTGGGGTGAGACCAGAGTCCACCCGGATGCCCTGTTCAAAAAGGGCATCGATAATGGTATCCGGGTGGAGGGTCTGGAAAGTGAAAGCCTTGTCGTTCATCCTGGCATCCGATAACGATACGAATGGTTCAGGATATCATTTCATGCGGATTTCAGCGGCTCTGCTTACAACCTTTTACTCTTTAATCACGCCGCGCGCGCGCAGCAGCGCCGTTTTAAAGTCTTCTTCGTAATCTTTCTGAATACCCGGAATGACCGCATCTTTCGCCGAGTCGCGCATTTTCAGATGGTAGATCAGAATATCATCCGTTAAATCGGCCAATTCGCCGTCATAGCCTGACTCCTTCGCCAGTTTCTGCAAAAATTGCAGTAAATTCAGCTCTGGCTCTTTCTGCCAGGCCGGCTGGAGGAGTTCAATAACTTCATTCAGACGTTTACATTTCATGGTCGTGCTCCTTACGCTTGATAGAGACACGTTAGCAGGGTAATCCCCACAATAAAAGAGGCGATATTGGTGAATGCAGAGAGCCAGATAACCGGCGTTGTGCTGGCAGGGGGTAAGGCCTCCAGAATGGGCGGGCAGGATAAAGGCTTAATGCTGCTTAACGGGAAGCCACTGTGGCAACATGTGGCTGATTGTCTGCGCCCACAGGTGAACAACATGATCATCAGTGCGAATCGTAATCTGGATATCTATCGTCAGAGCGGTTTGACCGTCATAACTGATACGCTATCAGACTTCCCGGGTCCACTGGCTGGGCTGTTATCGGCTATGCAGCAAACTTCCGCTGAATGGTTTTTATTTTGCCCCTGTGATACGCCCTTTATTCCTGCTCGGCTCGTCGAACGGCTGGTCACACAGCGTCACCATGCCCCCGTAGTTTGGGTTCATGATGGCGATCGCGATCACCCTGCCGTGGCGCTGGCTCATCGCAGCCTGGCCCCGTTGATTGAGGATTATCTTGTCCGCGGAGAACGTCGCGTAATGGTGTTTATGCGCCAGGTTGGCGGGCATTCCGTCGATTTTAGCGACATGAAAGCCGCATTCCGCAATATTAATACGCTGGAAGATCTGCAGACCCATCAGGAAAGAACATGATCCCATTGTTAGCAATTGCCGCATGGAGCGGTACGGGAAAAACAACGCTGTTGAAAAAGCTCATACCGGAGCTTTGTCTACGCGGTATTCGTCCAGGTCTTATTAAGCATACCCATCACAATATGGATGTTGATAAACCCGGTAAGGATAGTTATGAGCTCCGTAAGGCAGGTGCTGCACAGACGTTGGTTGCGAGCAGGCAACGCTGGGCGCTAATGACCGAAACCCCTGAAGAAACGGAGCTGGACCTGGCTTTTCTGGTCAGCAGGATGGACGCATCAACGCTGGATCTGGTGCTGGTGGAGGGGTTTAAGCACGAAGCCGTCGCTAAGATTTTACTGTTTCGCCAGGATGCTGGACATGCAGTAAGCGAGTTGACGATCGATGAACATACGATTGCAGTGGCCAGCGATATTCCGCTGAACGTTGGTGTGCCGGTACTGAATTTGAATAATGTGCCGGAAATAGTCGCGTTTATTGTGGCGTGGCTGGAAGCAAAATCGTAGGCCGGATAAGGCGTTCACGCCGCCATCCGGCGATATGCGCCAGGTGTGCCTGAGGGCGCTGCGCTTATCAGCGCCTGCAGCATGATTATCCGGAAATACAGACGCAAAAAAGCCCATCCGTCAGGATGGGCTTCTTCACTTAATTGATGCCTGGCAGTTCCCTACTCTCGCATGGGGAGACCCCACACTACCATCGGCGCTACGGCGTTTCACTTCTGAGTTCGGCATGGGGTCAGGTGGGACCACCGCGCTACGGCCGCCAGGCAAATTCTGTTATTAACCCGCTTTTCGCCGGTTAATCTAATCTGTAATCAATGCTGAAAATCGTCTCAATTTCGCCAAAACATCTTCGGCGTTGTAAGGTTAAGCCTCACGGTTCATTAGTATCGGTTAGCTCAATGTATCGCTACACTTACACACCCGACCTATCAACGTCATCGTCTTTAACGTTCCTTCAGGACTCTCAAGGAGTCAGGGAGAACTCATCTCGGGGCAAGTTTCGTGCTTAGATGCTTTCAGCACTTATCTCTTCCGCATTTAGCTACCGGGCAATGCCATTGGCATGACAACCCGAACACCAGTGATGCGTCCACTCCGGTCCTCTCGTACTAGGAGCAGCCCCCCTCAATTCTCCAGCGCCCACGGCAGATAGGGACCGAACTGTCTCACGACGTTCTAAACCCAGCTCGCGTACCACTTTAAATGGCGAACAGCCATACCCTTGGGACCTACTTCAGCCCCAGGATGTGATGAGCCGACATCGAGGTGCCAAACACCGCCGTCGATATGAACTCTTGGGCGGTATCAGCCTGTTATCCCCGGAGTACCTTTTATCCGTTGAGCGATGGCCCTTCCATTCAGAACCACCGGATCACTAAGACCTGCTTTCGCACCTGCTCGAGCCGTCACTCTCGCAGTCAAGCTAGCTTATGCCTTTGCACTAACCTCCTGATGTCCGACCAGGATTAGCTAACCTTCGTGCTCCTCCGTTACTCTTTAGGAGGAGACCGCCCCAGTCAAACTACCCACCAGACACTGTCCGCAACCCGGATTACGGGTCTACGTTAGAACACCAGCCATTAAAGGGTGGTATTTCAAGGTTGGCTCCACACGAACTGGCGTCCGCGCTTCAAAGCCTCCCACCTATCCTACACATCAAGGACCAGTGTTCAGTGTCAAGCTATAGTAAAGGTTCACGGGGTCTTTCCGTCTTGCCGCGGGTACACTGCATCTTCACAGCGAGTTCAATTTCACTGAGTCTCGGGTGGAGACAGCCTGGCCATCATTACGCCATTCGTGCAGGTCGGAACTTACCCGACAAGGAATTTCGCTACCTTAGGACCGTTATAGTTACGGCCGCCGTTTACCGGGGCTTCGATCAAGAGCTTCGCGTTGCCGCTAACCCCATCAATTAACCTTCCGGCACCGGGCAGGCGTCACACCGTATACGTCCACTTTCGTGTTTGCACAGTGCTGTGTTTTTAATAAACAGTTGCAGCCAGCTGGTATCTTCGACTGATTTCAGCTCCATGGGTAAACCACTTCACCTACATATCAGCGTGCCTTCTCCCGAAGTTACGGCACCATTTTGCCTAGTTCCTTCACCCGAGTTCTCTCAAGCGCCTTGGTATTCTCTACCTGACCACCTGTGTCGGTTTGGGGTACGATTTGATGTTACCTGATGCTTAGAGGCTTTTCCTGGAAGCAGGGCATTTGTTACTTCAGCACCGTAGTGCCTCGTCATCACACCTCAGCGTTAAAAGAAGTCCGGATTTACCTAAACTTCCCGCCTACATGCTTAAACCGGGACAACCGTCGCCCGGCTAACATAGCCTTCTCCGTCCCCCCTTCGCAGTAACACCAAGTACAGGAATATTAACCTGTTTCCCATCGACTACGCCTTTCGGCCTCGCCTTAGGGGTCGACTCACCCTGCCCCGATTAACGTTGGACAGGAACCCTTGGTCTTCCGGCGTGCGGGTTTTTCACCCGCATTATCGTTACTTATGTCAGCATTCGCACTTCTGATACCTCCAGCACCCCTCACAGGACACCTTCAACGGCTTACAGAACGCTCCCCTACCCAACAACACATAGTGTCGCTGCCGCAGCTTCGGTGCACAGTTTAGCCCCGTTACATCTTCCGCGCAGGCCGACTCGACCAGTGAGCTATTACGCTTTCTTTAAATGATGGCTGCTTCTAAGCCAACATCCTGGCTGTCTGAGCCTTCCCACATCGTTTCCCACTTAACTGTGACTTTGGGACCTTAGCTGGCGGTCTGGGTTGTTTCCCTCTTCACGACGGACGTTAGCACCCGCCGTGTGTCTCCCGTGATAACATTCTTCGGTATTCGCAGTTTGCATCGGGTTGGTAAGTCGGGATGACCCCCTAGCCGAAACAGTGCTCTACCCCCGAAGATGAATTCACGAGGCGCTACCTAAATAGCTTTCGGGGAGAACCAGCTATCTCCCGGTTTGATTGGCCTTTCACCCCCAGCCACAAGTCATCCGCTAATTTTTCAACATTAGTCGGTTCGGTCCTCCAGTTAGTGTTACCCAACCTTCAACCTGCCCATGGCTAGATCACCGGGTTTCGGGTCTATACCCTGCAACTTAACGCCCAGTTAAGACTCGGTTTCCCTTCGGCTCCCCTATACGGTTAACCTTGCTACAGAATATAAGTCGCTGACCCATTATACAAAAGGTACGCAGTCACCCCATAAAGAGGCTCCCACTGCTTGTACGTACACGGTTTCAGGTTCTTTTTCACTCCCCTCGCCGGGGTTCTTTTCGCCTTTCCCTCACGGTACTGGTTCACTATCGGTCAGTCAGGAGTATTTAGCCTTGGAGGATGGTCCCCCCATATTCAGACAGGATACCACGTGTCCCGCCCTACTCTTCGAGTTCACAACCTGTGCATTTTGGTGTACGGGACTATCACCCTGTACCGTCGGACTTTCCAGACCGTTCCACTAACACACAAGCTGATTCAGACTCTGGGCTGCTCCCCGTTCGCTCGCCGCTACTGGGGGAATCTCGGTTGATTTCTTTTCCTCGGGGTACTTAGATGTTTCAGTTCCCCCGGTTCGCTTCATTACGCTATGTATTCACGTAATGATAGTGTGACGAATCACACTGGGTTTCCCCATTCGGAAATCGCCGGTTATAACGGTTCATATCACCTTACCGACGCTTATCGCAGATTAGCACGTCCTTCATCGCCTCTGACTGCCAGGGCATCCACCGTGTACGCTTAGTCGCTTAACCTCACAACCCGAAGATGTTTCGTAAAACACCATCGTGTTGCGAAAATTTGAGAGACTCGAACACACCGCTTATCTGTTCTTATTACGGAGAACAGACACAGTGTGTCGTTTCAATTTTCAGCTTGATCCAGATTTTTAAAGAGCAAAACTTCTTAATGCACTCGAAAGTACATTCAGAAGTTCATCATTTACCAGACAATTTGTGTGAGCACTTCAAAGAACGTTTCTTTAAGGTAAGGAGGTGATCCAACCGCAGGTTCCCCTACGGTTACCTTGTTACGACTTCACCCCAGTCATGAATCACAAAGTGGTAAGCGCCCTCCCGAAGGTTAAGCTACCTACTTCTTTTGCAACCCACTCCCATGGTGTGACGGGCGGTGTGTACAAGGCCCGGGAACGTATTCACCGTAGCATTCTGATCTACGATTACTAGCGATTCCGACTTCATGGAGTCGAGTTGCAGACTCCAATCCGGACTACGACATACTTTATGAGGTCCGCTTGCTCTCGCGAGGTCGCTTCTCTTTGTATATGCCATTGTAGCACGTGTGTAGCCCTACTCGTAAGGGCCATGATGACTTGACGTCATCCCCACCTTCCTCCAGTTTATCACTGGCAGTCTCCTTTGAGTTCCCGGCCGAACCGCTGGCAACAAAGGATAAGGGTTGCGCTCGTTGCGGGACTTAACCCAACATTTCACAACACGAGCTGACGACAGCCATGCAGCACCTGTCTCAGAGTTCCCGAAGGCACCAAAGCATCTCTGCTAAGTTCTCTGGATGTCAAGAGTAGGTAAGGTTCTTCGCGTTGCATCGAATTAAACCACATGCTCCACCGCTTGTGCGGGCCCCCGTCAATTCATTTGAGTTTTAACCTTGCGGCCGTACTCCCCAGGCGGTCTATTTAACGCGTTAGCTCCGGAAGCCACTCCTCAAGGGAACAACCTCCAAATAGACATCGTTTACGGCGTGGACTACCAGGGTATCTAATCCTGTTTGCTCCCCACGCTTTCGCACCTGAGCGTCAGTCTTCGTCCAGGGGGCCGCCTTCGCCACCGGTATTCCTCCAGATCTCTACGCATTTCACCGCTACACCTGGAATTCTACCCCCCTCTACGAGACTCAAGCTTGCCAGTTTCAAATGCAGTTCCCAGGTTGAGCCCGGGGATTTCACATCTGACTTAACAAACCGCCTGCGTGCGCTTTACGCCCAGTAATTCCGATTAACGCTTGCACCCTCCGTATTACCGCGGCTGCTGGCACGGAGTTAGCCGGTGCTTCTTCTGCGAGTAACGTCAATCGCTAAGGTTATTAACCTTAACGCCTTCCTCCTCGCTGAAAGTACTTTACAACCCGAAGGCCTTCTTCATACACGCGGCATGGCTGCATCAGGCTTGCGCCCATTGTGCAATATTCCCCACTGCTGCCTCCCGTAGGAGTCTGGACCGTGTCTCAGTTCCAGTGTGGCTGGTCATCCTCTCAGACCAGCTAGGGATCGTCGCCTAGGTGAGCCGTTACCCCACCTACTAGCTAATCCCATCTGGGCACATCCGATGGTGTGAGGCCCGAAGGTCCCCCACTTTGGTCTTGCGACGTTATGCGGTATTAGCTACCGTTTCCAGTAGTTATCCCCCTCCATCGGGCAGTTTCCCAGACATTACTCACCCGTCCGCCACTCGTCACCCGAGAGCAAGCTCTCTGTGCTACCGTTCGACTTGCATGTGTTAGGCCTGCCGCCAGCGTTCAATCTGAGCCATGATCAAACTCTTCAATTTAAGTTTGATGCTCGTGAATTAAACTTCGTAATGAATTACGTGTTCACTCAGAGACTTGGTATTCATTTTTCGTCTTGCGACGTTAAGAATCCGTATCTTCGAGTGCCCACACAGATTGTCTGATAAATTGTTAAAGAGCAGTTGCGACGCGCTTTAGCGCCTGTCGCTGAGGTGGCGTATACTACGCTTTCCTCTTTCAGAGTCAAGCGTTTAATTTCGCTTTTCTCTGCCGAGATTCTCAGGAGAACCTCGCTGACCCGGCGGCTTGTAATCCGTTGTTCCGTGTCAGTGGAGGCGCATTATAGGGAGTTTATTCTGGCTGACAAGCGTAAATTCAAAATAATTTATCGCTCGCTTTTTTTTTCACCAAATTGTGTATCAATACAGCGTAAAAAGCCCAGACTGCTGTTTTTAACACCGATCCAGTACGTCAAATGGCATACTAAAGAAAGATAAATAATAGGAATGGCCTTTATGTCTCTTAGCGCACAGCAACTTGCAGCCCAAAAAAACATCTCCTGGGTCCTGGCGGAAAAAATAGCCCAGAAGATATTAACCGGTGAATATCCACCGGAAAGCATCCTCCCCGGTGAAATGGAGCTGGGTGAGATATTCGGCGTAAGCCGCACCGCCGTCCGTGAGGCGGTAAAAACGCTCTCGGCAAAAGGTATGCTGCTTCCGCGCCCGCGCATCGGCACACGCGTAATGCCTCAGGCGCACTGGAACTTCCTTGATACCGAGCTGATCTCCTGGTGGCTAACCACCGATAACTTCCAGGCCGTCATGAAGCACTTCCTGGTACTGCGCCGCAGCCTGGAACCACAGGCGTGTATGCTGGCCGCCACGCTCGGCACCGCCGAACAGAAAGCGCAGCTGAACACCTTAATGGCGGAAATGGCAACGCTGGAAAAATCCTTCGACCGTGAGCGATGGATCGATATCGACACCACCTGGCACGAACATATCTATGAAATGAGCGCGAATCCGTTCCTGACGTCCTTCGCCAGGCTCTTCCATTCCGTGTACCACATCTATTTCACGTCAATTACTGAAGATGAAGTGATTGAACTGGCCAGTCACCAGGCCATCGTGGATGCCATCCAGGAAGGCGATGGTCCAGGCGCATTTCAGGCCTGCCAGGCGTTATTAAACGCGCCACACATCCTGGCCGCAGTATAAAGGACAATGCATGACTGAAAAGAAAGCGCGGAGTATGGCCGGGCTACCGTGGATAGCCGCGATGGCCTTCTTTATGCAGGCGCTGGACGCCACCATTCTGAATACGGCGCTTCCCGCCATTGCGCATAGCCTCAACCGTTCACCGCTGGCGATGCAGTCGGCAATCATCAGCTATACCCTTACCGTGGCCATGCTTATCCCGGTGAGCGGCTGGCTGGCCGATCGTTTTGGTACCCGACGTATCTTTATGCTTGCGGTTAGCCTGTTCACGCTCGGTTCACTCGCCTGCGCGCTTTCCTCCTCGCTCGGTGAACTGGTTGTTTTCCGCGTAATCCAGGGCATCGGTGGCGCGATGATGATGCCCGTTGCCCGTCTGGCTCTCCTGCGCGCCTACCCGCGTAGCGAACTGCTGCCGGTGCTCAACTTTGTCACGATGCCTGGGTTAATTGGGCCAATTCTCGGCCCAGTGCTTGGCGGCGTGTTCGTCACCTGGGCTAGTTGGCACTGGATATTCCTGATTAACATTCCGATCGGCGTCGTCGGCATGCTGTACGCCCGTAAATATATGCCGAACTTCACCACGCCACGGCGGCGTTTCGATCTGGCCGGATTCCTGCTGTTTGGGCTGAGCCTGGTACTGTTCTCTATCGGCATGGAACTGCTAGGAGAGCAGATTGTGTCGGGGTGGGTTGCGTTGATGGTCGTGTTGTTCAGCTTGATTCTGCTGCTGGCCTATATCCGCCACGCGCGTCGTCACCCGACGCCGCTCATCTCGCTGGGCCTGTTTAAAACGCGCACCTTTTCTGTCGGCATCGCCGGTAACCTGGCCACCCGCCTGGGGACCGGCTGCGTACCGTTCCTGATGCCGCTGATGCTGCAAGTCGGGTTTGGCTACCCAGCGCTGATTGCCGGCTGCATGATGGCGCCAACGGCCATCGGCTCAATTATTGCAAAATCGACGGTCACTCAGGTGCTACGCCGTTTAGGCTATCGGAAAACGCTGGTAGGGGTGACATTATTCATCGGCCTGATGATTGCGCAGTTCTCGCTGCAGTCGCCATCCATGCCGGTATGGCTACTGATCCTGCCGCTGTTCGTGCTGGGGATGGCCATGTCGACGCAGTTCACCTCAATGAACACCATCACGCTTGCCGACCTCACGGATGACAACGCCAGCGGCGGCAACAGCCTGCTGGCGGTGACACAGCAGCTATCAATCAGCTTAGGCGTCGCCATCAGCGCCGCGGTGCTTCGCTCCTACCAGAGCATGGTGGATTCGACGATCGATCAGTTCCACTACACCTTTATCACCATGGGCGTGATTACGGCAGTTTCAGCGCTGATGTTTATGCTGCTGCGGCCGAAGGATGGCCGCAACCTGATAAAAGAAAAGCATTAGTCTCAGACCGAGCCTCGCACCACCAGCTCGGGCGTCAGCTGCATACGCTGCTGTTTTTGCCCGGGCTGCGTGATACGGTGAATGAGTACATCTATCGCCAGCTCGCCCAGTTCATCTTTGGGTTGATGAATAGTGGTCAGCGGCGGCGTCATATAGCGCGCCAGTTCGATATCGTCATAACCGATTACCGCCATATCCTGAGGAATGCGCAGTCCGGCCTGATACAGCGCCTGATAAGCACCCACCGCCATCGCATCGTTGCCGACGAAGACCGCATCCGGACGTTCAGGATGCGCCAGCAGTTTCTGCATCGCGTCAAAGCCGCCGCCAAACTCGAAGTTGCTGGTAATTTCATAGCCGTCCGGGATCGGCAACTGCGCGTTATGCATCGCTTCCCGATACCCTTCCAGACGCAGCCGCGCCGGCGTTTTATCCAACGGACCGGCAATACAGGCAATTCGCGTATGCCCGCGCGCGATAAGGTAGCGGGTGGCCATGTCGCCGCCCAACAGCGAATTATCCTGAATCAGATCGCTGTCGCCGTCGAACGGCGCCCAGTCCATCATGACAGAAGGAATCGAAGGGTAGCGCTGCATAATCTCCAGCGACGGCTGGTGCGTTTCGGTACACAGCAATAGCAGCCCGTCGACGCGCTTTTGCATCAGCGTCTCCAGGTTGCGATTCATTCGCTGTTCATCACCTTCGGTATTGCACAGTACCAGGCTATAGCCGCGCTCAAAGCAGCTGCGCTCCACGCCGCGTACCAGTTCAGAATAGAACGGGTTGGTACTGGCAGTGATTAGCATGCCAATGGTATGGGTCTGATTTAGCTTGAGGCTGCGCGCCAGCGCCGACGGCGCGTAGTTCAGTTCTTTAATCGCCGCATCAACTTTCTCAGTAATGGCATCGCTGACAAACCGATCTTTATTAATAACGTGAGATACCGTGGAGGTGGAAACGCCCGCCAGGCGAGCAACATCCTTCATCGTGGCCAAGCGTTACCCCTGCTGACGTAAAAATTCGTCGATCTCTTCACGCCAGGGCACAGAAGGCTGCGCGCCTTTACGCGTTACGGCAATGGCCGCTGCCGCATGCGCAAAGCGCAACGCCTCGGCCAGCGGCGTGTTTTCCAGCAGCGCGGTCATCAGAGCACCGTTGAAGGTATCACCCGCAGCAATGGTATCAATGGCCTGGACCTTAAAGCCCGGCACGCGACGGCCTTCACCCTTAACGCTGGCCCAAACGCCACGGCTGCCAAGGGTAATAATCACCGTATCGATGCCCTTGTTGTGCAGCACCTGTGCAGCCTTCGCGGCATCGTCATCGTTTTCAACCCGCACGCCCGTCAGCTTCTCAGCCTCGGTTTCGTTCGGCGTAATAATATCCACCAGCGACAACAGCGCATCCGGCAACGCACGTGCCGGGGCCGGGTTTAATACCACGGTAGTCTGGTTCTGGTGGGCTATCTGCGCGGCCAGCAGTACGCTGTCCAGCGGGGATTCGAGCTGCATCAGCAGCGCATTTGCATTGGCAATACGTTCACGCTGTGCTTCCACCAACGCAGTAGACAGCGCCGCGTTGGCGCCCGCGTGAATACCAATGACGTTCTCACCTTCGCCGTTAACGAAGATCAGCGCGACCCCGGTAGATTCGCCGCTAATGGCGCTCACCGGTGCAACATCAATGCGATCGGTGACGAGCTGCTTACGGATACGTTCGCCAATATCGTCATCGCCGGTACAGGCGATAAACGCGATATCAGCACCGCTGCGCCCGGCTGCAACCGCCTGATTTGCGCCTTTGCCGCCAAAAGCAACCTGATAATGGCTACCGGTGACGGTTTCGCCAGGCAGGGGGAAAGATTCAAGATTGAGAATGTGATCGGCATTGATGCTGCCAAGGACGACGAGTTTGCCTGCGGTTTTCATTTTCAGAGTGTCCGGTAAGATGCGCCACCGGCATCCCGGTGGCGCGTGCCCTGCTTTTCTTTATTGATGTTGTCCCTCAGGCTTCTGGAGCCTGAATCGCATTCGCGTTTATTACTGCTTAATTACCAGCTTCAGGTCAACAGGATATTTTGCCTGTACCTTTTCGCCTTTCAGCACTTTGTCAGCGGTTTCAACGCCTTTAGCACCGATCTGGTCCGGTAACTGAGCGATAGTTGCCGCCAGTTTACCGTCGTTAACGGCCTTTTCACCGTCCGGAGTACCGTCAAAGCCCACCACCATCACATCGGACTTACCGGCTGTTTGCAGCGCACGCAGTGCACCCAGCGCCATTTCATCGTTCTGTGCGAACACGGCTTTCACATCCGGGTGAGCAGTCAGCAGGTTCTGCATCACGTTCAGACCTTTAGTACGGTCAAAGTCAGCCGGCTGGCTGGCCAGTACATTAAATTTGTGAGCAGCAACGGCCTGCTGGAAGCCTTCGCCGCGTTCACGCGCTGCTGAGGTCCCGGCAATGCCCTGCAGTTCGATAACTTTGGCGCCTTCACCGGCTTTCTTCGCGATGTAATCACCAGCAATTTTACCGCCCAGAACGTTATCAGAAGCGATATGGCTCACGACTTCACCTTTAGACGCTACGCGGTCCAGGGTGATGACCGGGATTTTAGCCTGGTTAGCCATCTTGATGGCGTTACCCACGGCATCGGAATCAGTCGGGTTGATCAGCAGAATTTTGGTACCGCGAACCGTTAAATCCTGAACGTTAGCCAGCTCTTTCGCCGGGTTGTTCTGCGAGTCCAGAACCACCAGGTTGTAACCCAGTTTGTCGGCTTCTTTCTGCGCGCCATCCTTCAGGGAGACGAAGAACGGGTTATTCAGGGTAGAGATAACCAGCGCGATAGTATCTTTCGCCATCGCGTTCGCACTGACGGTGGCGCTCAGCGCAACCGCGGAAACCAGGGTAGCCAGTTTTTTCATGTTCATATTTAAGATGTCCTGTAGTGTCGTTAGTTACTGCTTTTTGTTGTCCACCAGCACCGCCAGCAAAATCACGACTGCTTTAACGATCATCTGGTAATAAGAAGAAACACCTAACAAATTCAAACCGTTGTTCAAGAAACCAAGAATCAGCGCACCGATAAGCGTGCCGACGATACGACCTTTACCACCCGCCAGGCTGGTCCCCCCCAGCACCACCGCCGCAATGGCATCCAGCTCATAGCCGGTACCTGCCGTCGGTTGCGCAGAGGAGAGACGCGCCACTTCGATAATCCCCGCCAGCGCCGACAGCAGCCCGCACAGAGAGTAGACGATAATTTTGACTTTGTTGACGCTGATGCCGGAAAGACGCGTTGCTGCTTCGTTACCGCCTAGCGCATAGATGTAACGGCCCAGGCGGGTATGGTGCAGCATGTACCACGCGGCCAGGAAAACAATCGCCATGATCCACACCGGCGTCGGTATCCCCAGCGGACGGCCAATACCGAACCAGCCAAAGATATCGGCGTTATCGGTAAACCCGGTGTTCACCGGGCTGCCGTTGGTGTACACCATGGTCACCCCGCGCAGCAGCAGCATCATCACGAGGGTGGCGATAAACGCCTGTACGCGCCCTTTTGCAACAATAACGCCGGTAACGGCCCCGATTGCGGCACCCAATGCGAGTGCGGCAGCAACCGCCACCAGCGCATTGACTTCAATGCCGACAATCGACGCGGCGACCGCGCCGGTCAACGCCAGCAGCGAACCGACGGACAGGTCGATCCCCGACGTTAAAATGACCAGCGTCATCCCGACCGCCATGATCGCGTTCACGGAGGTTTGCTGCAGGATGTTGAACAGGTTATTGACGGTAAAAAAGTTCGGACTCATGGTCGACACAATCGCTATCAGCACCAGCAGGGCAATCAGCGATTTTTGCTCCAGCAGCCATGCTTTAGTGAAATAGCGGCGACCCGCCACAGACTGGGTTGTCATCTTTTTTACTCCTGGTTCACGCGGTTAAGCTTGCCCACAGCGGCAGCCATTAATACTTCCTGGGTGGCCTGCTCGCGTGAAAACTCACCGCCGAGATGCCCTTCATGCATCACAATAATGCGATCGCTCATCCCCAATACTTCCGGCATCTCGGACGAGACCAGAATGATGCTCAGACCGTCGGCCTTGAATTGGTTGATCAGCTGATAAATCTCTTTCTTTGCCCCCACGTCGACGCCGCGCGTCGGCTCATCGAGGATCAGCACTTTCGGGCGAGTCATCAGACCGCGCGCAATCGCTACTTTTTGCTGGTTACCGCCGGAAAGCAGACCGATAGCCTGTTCCATCGAAGGGGTCTTCACGTTGAACAGACGGATAAAATCACCGACCGCCTGCTGCTCATCTTTATGCTTCAGGCCGCCGCCGGCGCGGCTGAAATAGCGCAGCGCGGTCAGCGACATGTTCTCTTTCACCGACATGCCCAGCACTAAACCATCGCGCTTACGGTCTTCGGAGATGTAGACAATGCCGTTGGCCAGGCCATCCTGCGGCGAGCGCGTGACCACCTCATGGCCGTCGAGGGTGACGTAACCACTGGTGCGCGGCAGCGCGCCATACAGCACCTTCATTAATTCGGTACGCCCTGCGCCCATCAGGCCGGCAACGCCAAGAATTTCACCTTTACGCAGCGTAAAAGAAACGCCGTCCACGCCAGGGCCGCACAGCGCATCGACCTTCAGGCGGATCTCACCCGGCTCTTTATCCAGATGCGGGTACTGATCTTCGAGCTTACGTCCTACCATCATTTCAATCAGACGGTCTTCATCAAGGCTTGCCACTTCACGCTCGGCAATAAACTGCCCGTCACGGAAGACCGTAACGTCGTCGCAAATCTCGAAAATCTCTTTCATGCGGTGAGAAATATAGACAATGCCGCGCCCCTGCGATTTCAGCTCGCGGATCACGCGGAACAGGGACTCAGTTTCGGTATCGGTCAACGCATCGGTGGGTTCATCCATGATGATGACCCTGGACTCAAAGCTCAGCACCTTGGCGATCTCTACCATCTGCTGATCGCCGATGGAGAGGTCCCCGACCAGACGGTCGCTCTTAAAGCGCAGGTTTAGCTTCGCCAGCAGGACGTCCGCTTCCGCATACATCTTCTTCCAGTCGATTTTGCCAAAGCGGTTCACGAACTCACGGCCGAGGAATATGTTCTCGGCAATCGTGAGCTGTGGGATCAGGTTCAGCTCCTGGTGAATGATGCCGATACCGGCTTCCTGCGAGGATTTCGGGCCGTTGAAGGTGGTATCTTTACCTAACCACAGAAGGGAACCTGCATCGCGGGTGTAGATCCCGGTCAGCACCTTCATCATGGTCGATTTACCGGCGCCGTTTTCGCCCACCAGCGCCATCACGCGACCGGCATAGACGTTTAGCGCGGCGCCGGAAAGGGCCTTCACGCCTGGGAACGATTTATCGATCCCTTTGAGTTGTAAGAGTGCGTCCATGATGGCCTCAGAAGGTGACGCCAGCACAGAGAATGATATTCGCATACGGGGAACATTCCCCGCTGCGAATCACCGCCTGACTGTCTGCGGTTTGTTGTTTGAACTGCTCATGCGAGACGTAACGAACGTCAATGCGATTTCCCTGGTGTTGCTGCAGCTGCTCAAGGTGTTTGAGCAACGCTTCGTGGAGCTGCGGATTATGCTGTTGAATTTCCGCGGCGAGAATGGCGGCCTCGACCTGCATCTCCTGCGTCACCACGCCCAGCACCTGCATAAAGGTGGGGACGCCCTGGGTGAGCGCCATATCAATGCGCGCCGTGCTGCGAGGGATAGGTAAACCCGCATCGCACACCACCAGCGTATCGGTATGACCCAGACGGGAAATGACCGATGAGATTTCAGAATTGAGTACCGTACCTTTCTTCATTTATTTTCTGGCTCCACTAGCGAAACGTTTCGCTGTTATCAGTGTAGTCTTAAGAACGTGCAGAAAACCATCGGCAGGTTATAGAAATGTGATCGCCATCGAAACGTTTCGCGAACAATGAGAAAGGGATAAAAAAACGCCCTCCGTCAAAATGAGGGAGGGCGTTGATAGCGTTAGATTTCGACCTGGGTGCCCAGTTCGATAACGCGGTTCGGCGGGATCTCGAACTGATCCGGCGCGCGCAGCGCATTGCGTTGCAACAGCAGGTACAGCTTGCCGCGCAGGCGCAGGTACCACGGACGCTTGCCGACAATCAGCGACTCATGCGACATAAAGAAGGAGGTTTCCATCATCCGGCAGCTTAAGCCTTCCAGGCCGCAGCGGTGGAACACCTCTTCCACGTTCGGCGTCTCACGCCAGCCGTAGCTGGCTACCACGCGCCAGAAGGTCGGTGAGAGCTGCTCAATCTGCACGCGCCTAACGTTGTGCACGTACGGCGCATCTTCGGTGCGCAGCGTCAGCAGGATAACCCGCTCGTGCAGCACCTTGTTATGCTTGAGGTTATGCAGCATAGCAAACGGGATCACGTTGAGCGCACGAGACATATACACCGCGGTGCCCGGCACACGTACCGGCGGTGATTTCTCCAGTGAGGCGATCATGGCCTCCAGGGAGTTACCGTGTTCATGCATCCGGCGCAGCAGGCGGAAACGCTCGCTTTTCCAGGTGGTCATGATGGTGAACATGATCAGCGCCAGGCTCAGCGGCAGCCAACCGCCGGAGACGATTTTATCGAGATTCGCCGAGAACAGCGGAATGTCGATGCACATAAACGCCACGAACAGCAGCGCCACAAAGAACTTATTCCAGCGCCAGTTCTTCCGCGCCACCGTGGTGAACAGAATCGTCGTCAGAACCATGGTCCCCGTAACCGCAATACCGTACGCCGCCGCCAGGTTTGAGGAGTGCTCAAAGCTGACGATCACCACCACCACCGAGATATAAAGCAGCCAGTTGATAAACGGGATATAAATCTGGCCGGACTCCATTTCCGAGGTGTGAATAATGCGCATCGGTGACAGATACCCCAGGCGCACCGCCTGGCGAGTCAGCGAGAAGACCCCGGAGATAACCGCCTGAGAGGCGATAACCGTCGCCAATGCGGCAATCACCAGCATTGGAATCAGCGCCCAATCAGGGGCCAGCAGGAAGAACGGGTTCTTAATGGCTTCCGGGTGTTTTAACAACAGCGCGCCCTGACCAAAGTAGTTCAATACCAGCGAAGGCAGCACCACCGAGAACCAGGCCAGGCGAATCGGTAATTTCCCGAAGTGACCCATGTCGGCATACAGCGCCTCCACGCCGGTGATCGACAGCACCACCGCGCCCAGCGCCACGAAAGAAACGGTTTTGTATTGCAGGAAGAAGTTCACCGCCCAGTAAGGGTTAAGGGCATGCAGGACTTCAGGGTTTGCAATAATGCTCCGCGCGCCCAATACCGCCAGCAGCAGGAACCAGATAAGCATAATGGGCGCAAACAGTTTGCCGACCATGCTGGTACCGTGCTTCTGGATAGCAAAAAGCAGCGTCAGAACAATAATCGAAATGGGGACAATCCAGGTATCGAGCGTGGGGGCGATAATTTCCAGCCCTTCAATCGCCGACATCACCGAGATAGCCGGGGTAATGACCACTTCGCCATAGAAGAAGCTTCCCCCAATGAGTCCAAGGATCACCAGGATGGATGTCGTCTTCGCAGAGGTGTTACGCCCGGCCAGTGACATCAGCGTGAGGATCCCGCCTTCGCCGGCGTTGTCCGCCCGCATCACGAAGGTAATGTATTTGAGTGAAACCGTAAAAACGAGCAGCCAGAAAATTAATGACAGAAAGCCAAAAACCGCGTCACGTTCGACGCCAAAACCAAACTGCCCAGACAAACATTCACGAAGCGTATAAAGAGGGCTGGTACCAATATCGCCGTATACCACGCCAATTGCAGCGAGTGTAATCGCTGATAAAGATTGTTTCTTATCAGTGCTCATAGACTAGTCTTTCGTTTTTGAAACAAATGTGTGCCTAGTCCCTTGGCCCACGAAAAGCGCACAGTATGCACGATTAACGCCAAAATCGTACCCCTTAATCACATCATATTAACCTGCCTCAAGAAATTGCGAGGTAGTATTGAGGCTATTCACCTAAAGACTTAAACGTCTATACTCAGCCAGTTAGCTGATTAAACGGCGAAAGGACGCAAGTTAATTATGGCCCAACCACATTTATTAGCAGAAAGAATTTCGCGGCTGAGCGGCGCGCTGGAGAAAGGGCTATTTGAACGTAGTCATGCCATTCGTCTGTGCCTGCTGGCAGCGCTGAGCGGCGAAAGCGTCTTTTTACTTGGCCCTCCGGGCATCGCAAAAAGCCTGATAGCCCGTCGCCTGAAATTTGCTTTCCAGCACGCCCGCGCTTTCGAGTACCTGATGACGCGCTTTTCCACGCCGGAAGAAGTGTTTGGGCCACTCTCTATCCAGGCGTTAAAAGATGAAGGTCGCTATGAGCGCCTGACCGCTGGCTATCTGCCGGAAGCCGAGATCGTGTTTCTGGATGAAATCTGGAAGGCGGGCCCGGCCATTCTGAACACCTTACTTACCGCCATTAACGAACGCCATTTCCGTAACGGCGCCAGCGTTGAAAAAATTCCCATGCGTCTGCTGGTTACCGCATCGAACGAACTGCCGGAGGCCGAAAGCAGCCTGGAAGCACTGTACGACCGCATGCTGATTCGCCTGTGGCTCGACAAAGTGCAGGACAAAGGCAATTTCCGCTCCATGCTGATTAGCCAGCAGGACGAAAACGACAATCCGATCCCGGCCAGTCTTCAGGTAACGGATGAAGAGTACTTCCAGTGGCAGAAGGATATCGGCAACGTCAAGCTGCCGGACGCGGTGTTTGAGCTTATTTTCACCCTGCGCCAGCAGTTGGATAACCTGCCAAACGCACCTTATGTTTCCGATCGTCGCTGGAAAAAGGCGATCCGCCTGCTGCAGGCCTGCGCCTTCTTCAGCGGCCGAGATGCGATCGCACCTATCGATCTGATCCTGCTCAAAGAGTGCCTGTGGCACGATGCTGAAAGCCTGAATCTGCTTAAACAACAGATAGATATTTTGATGACCGGACATGCATGGCAGCAGCAGGCCATGCTCAATAAGCTGGGCGCGATTACCCAACAGCGCCTGCAAATTCAGCAACAGCAAAGCGACAAAACGGCGTTGAAAGTCATCCGCCTGGGCGGCATGTTCAGCCGCAAGCCGCACTACGAGCTGCCGCCGGAGGTACAATCGCCTACGATCACCCTACTGCTGCAGCAGCCGCTGAAGCTGCACGATATTGAAGTCATTCACATAACCTTCGAGCGCCAGGCGCTGGCTAACTGGCTGGAGAAAGGCGGTGAAATTCGCGGCAAACTGAACGGCATCGGCTTTGCACTAACGCTGAATATGGAAGTCGATGCTGCGCAGCACCTGGTGGTGCGCGACGTCAGTCTGCAGGGTACCCGGCTATCGCTGCCGGGCTCCGGCAGCACGGAAAATATGCCGAGCGAAATCCGCCAGCAGCTGCTCGCCTTAGAGGAAGAATGGCACCAGCAGCACAACCGCTTTAGCGAACAGCAAAAATGCCTGTTCATCAATGAAGAGTGGCTGGGGCGTATCGAAGCCAGTCTGCAGGACGTCGCAGCGCAAATTAAGCAGGCGCAGCTTTAATGCTCACCATCGACACGCTCAACGTCATGCTGGCGGTCAGCGAAGAGGGGATGATCGAAGAGATGATCATCGCCCTGCTGGCTTCGCCGCAGCTGGCCGTGTTCTTTGAAAAATTCCCACGACTAAAAAGCGCCATTACCGACGATCTGCCCCGCTGGCGTGAAACCTTCAGAAACCGCTTAAAGGGCGCGCCGGTGCCGCAGGAGCTGGAAGAGGAGGTTATCTGCTACCAGCAGAGCCAGATTCTCTCCACCAGCCAGTTTATTGTGCAACTGCCGCAGATTCTGGCGCTGTTGATTCGGGTGCAGTCGCCGTTTGCCGGCCAGGCTCAGCAGCTGGTGGCAAACAACACCACCTTTACACCGGCCCTTCATACCCTTTTTCTACAACGCTGGCGGCTAAGCCTGGTGGTTCAGGTCACCTCGCTCAACCAACAGCTGCTGGAAGAAGAACGCGAGCAGCTGCTGAGCGAAGTGCAGGAACGTATGACCCTAAGCGGCCAGCTGGAGCCGCTGCTGGTGGAAAACGACAGCGCGGGCGGGCGACTCTGGGACATGAGCGCGGGTCAGCTTAAGCGCGGCGACTATCAGCTGATTGTTAAATACGGCGAGTTTCTCAGCCAGCAGCCAGAGCTGCTGCGCTTGGCCGAGCAGCTTGGTCGCTCACGGGAAGCGAAATCTGTGCCGAAAAAAGACGCACCGATGGAGACGTTCCGTGCGCTGGTTCGTGAACCGTCGACCGTGCCGGAACAGGTCGACGGCATCCAGCAAAGCGATGACATTCTGCGCCTGTTGCCGCCGGAGCTGGCGACGCTTGGGATCACCGAGCTGGAATACGAGTTCTATCGCCGGCTGGTGGAAAAGCAGCTGTTAACCTACCGGCTGCACGGCGACGCGTGGCGAGAGAAAATCACTGAACGTCCGGTCGTGCGCCAGGATGTCGACGAACAGCCCCGCGGGCCGTTTATTGTCTGCGTCGACACGTCTGGCTCAATGGGTGGCTTCAACGAACAGTGCGCCAAAGCGTTCTGCCTGGCGCTGATGCGGGTGGCGCTGGCCGACAACCGCCGCTGCTACATTATGTTGTTCTCCAGCGAAGTGGTGCGCTACGAGCTAACTGGCCGTCAGGGGCTGGAGCAAGCGATCCGCTTTTTGAGCCAGCGGTTTCGCGGCGGCACCGACATGGCCAGCTGTTTCCGCGCCATTATTGAGCATCTGCAAAACCCGCAGTGGCAGGACGCCGATGCGGTGGTGATTTCTGATTTTATCGCCCAACGGCTGCCGGATGAGGTGGTCAAAAAGGTAGGGGAGCTGCAGCAGAAACATCAGCATCGTTTTCACGCGGTGGCGATGTCCGCACACGGCAAACCTGGGATCATGCGCATTTTCGATCATATCTGGCGCTTTGATACCGGGTTAAGAAGCCGCCTGCTGAGGCGCTGGCGGCGTTAGACTGGGTTACAGCAGAGCAGAGACGCTTTCACGAACCTGGGCTGGCCATACGCCGCACTGCACCTGGCCGATATGAGACAGTTGCAGTAGCAGCATCGTCAAACGAGACTGACCAATACCGCCGCCGATCGTCTGCGGCATGTCACCGCGCAGCAGCGCCTGGTGCCACTCCAACTGTAAACGATCTTCATCGCCGGTGATCTGCAACTGGTGTTTCAGCGCTTTCGCATCCACGCGGATCCCCATGGAAGAAATCTCAAACGCGTCTTCCAGCACCGGGTTCCACACCAGGATATCGCCGTTTAGCCCGGCAAAACCGGAAGCGGCCTGAGTGCTCCAGTCATCATAGTCCGGCGCACGGACGTCGTGCCGCTGGCCGTCAGACAGTTTACCGCCGATACCAATCAGGAAGACCGCGCCCAGCTCTTTGGCAATTGCGCGCTCGCGCCCTTTCGCATCCAGGCCCGGGTAACGGCTCAGCAGCGTTTCGCTGTGTACAAAGTGAATCTGCTCTGGCAGGAACGGCGTCAGACCAAATTCTTTGCTTACGGCGGTTTCTGTTTCTTTAATACCCGCCCAGATAGCCTTCACGGTGCTTTCCAGCGTGCCGATATGGCGTTCATCATCACCCATCACGCGTTCCCAGTCCCACTGGTCAACGTAAACGGAGTGAATCGGAGAAAGTCGGTCTTCATCGGGGCGAAGGGCCTTCATGTGCGTGTACAGCCCTTCGCCCGCGCTGAAGTCGTGTTGTCCCAGGGTTTGACGCTTCCACTTCGCCAGTGAATGAACCACTTCGAACTGGGCGTCTGGCAGTGTTTTCACTTTCACCTGAACCGCCTTCTCGCAGCCAGACAGGTTGTCCTGTGTCCCATCGCCCACGCGGCTTAAGATCGGCGCCTGGACTTCTACGAGCCCTAGCTTCTCTTCCAACTGACGGGAAAAATAGGATTTAACGAAACTAATCTGGCGTTGTTTTGCGATGTATGCGGTTTTCATTATTTTTACTCCTGCGTCCTGTTGCCACTGATTAAGCAACAAAACCGGCCCACAATTCAATAATCAAACAACAAAAAGCCCATCTCACTTTTAATTCATCAAAATTAAAGGCTAGAATAGAAAGAATCACTAATCTTCATAAGAAAAACCTATGGAAAATTATCAGATCGACAATCTGGACCGCGGCATCCTGGAAGCGCTAATGGCCAATGCCCGTACCGCTTACGCCGAATTGGCCAAACAGTTCGCCGTGAGTCCGGGGACCATCCATGTGCGCGTAGAGAAGATGAAACAAGCAGGGATCATCACCGGCGCGCACGTGGACGTCAGCCCCAAACAACTCGGTTATGACGTAGGGTGCTTTATCGGCATCATTCTCAAGAGCGCCAAAGACTACCCATCAGCGCTGGCACGCCTGGAAAGCCTGGATGAAGTCACCGAGGCGTATTACACCACCGGCCACTACAGCATCTTTATTAAGGTGATGTGTAAATCTATCGATGCGCTGCAGCAGGTACTTATCAACAAGATCCAAACAATTGATGAAATTCAGTCCACTGAAACGCTGATCGTTCTGCAGAACCCGATCATGCGTACCATCAAGCCTTGATCGCTTTTTTTAATCCCACATTTTTCCACAGGTAGATCCCAGCTCGCTCACAGCGTACAATGCGCTCTCTCTATAAAGGTGGGCGAGCATGGCAGACATCACTTTAATCAGCGGCAGCACGCTTGGCAGTGCGGAATATGTCGCGGAACACCTGGCCGAAAAGCTGGACGACGCCGGCATGACCAGTGAAATACTGCACGGGCCGATGCTGGATGAGGTTCCGCATGAAGGAATCTGGCTGGTGGTCAGCTCAACGCATGGTGCCGGTGACATTCCGGACAACCTTCTGCCCCTATATGAAGCATTGCATGAGCAAAAACCGGATCTCTCTCAGGTTCGCTTCGGGGCTATTGGCATCGGTAGCCGCGAATATGACACCTTTTGCGGCGCGATCGATAAGCTGGAAGCCGAATTGAAAGCCTGCGGGGCAAAACAGATCGGGGAGACGCTGCGGATCAACGTACTGGAACATGAAATTCCGGAAGATCCGGCGGAAATATGGCTGCGATCGTGGCAACCAATGCTCTGAGATTTGTAAAGATCGAACTTTTTTATGTGGATAACTCTGGTTAAAAGCTTGGATCAACCGGTAGTTATCCAAAGAATAACCGTTGGCTAGTTTTTGAGTTGTGTATAACCCTCCACTTTGATCCCAGCTTATACGGTCCAGGATCACCGATCATTCACAGAAAACGATCCGCCTTAACCGGTTGATCTTAATGTCAGGATCGTACTTATCCACAAGACTTGCCGATCCTAATAAGAGATCACAATAGAACAGATCTCTAAATAAAAAGATCTTCTTTTTAATACCCAGGATCCAGACGCTTTCTCCATCGACTAAAGTTGAGTAGAATCCACGCCCGGACTTCAATCCATTTAAAAACCGCAGTACGCGAGGCAAACCACCATGTTTTATCAGGATCCTTTTGACGTCATCATCATTGGCGGGGGTCATGCAGGCACTGAGGCCGCGATGGCCGCAGCGCGAATGGGCCAACAAACCCTGCTTTTGACACACAATATCGACACTCTGGGGCAGATGAGCTGCAACCCGGCGATTGGCGGCATTGGGAAAGGACACCTGGTAAAAGAAGTGGATGCGCTTGGCGGCCTGATGGCAACGGCGATCGACCATGCAGGTATTCAGTTTAGGATACTAAACGCCAGCAAAGGCCCGGCCGTTCGTGCCACTCGCGCCCAGGCAGATCGCGTGCTTTACCGTCAGGCGGTGCGTACCGCACTGGAGAATCAGCCAAACCTGATGATCTTCCAGCAGGCGGTAGAAGATCTGATTGTCGAGAACGATCGCGTTGTCGGTGCTGTCACCCAGATGGGGCTGAAATTCCGCGCGAAAGCGGTAGTGCTGACCGTGGGGACATTCCTTGACGGTAAAATTCATATCGGTCTGGATAACTACAGCGGTGGCCGTGCGGGCGATCCGCCGTCTATCCCGCTGTCTCGTCGTCTGCGTGAACTGCCGCTGCGCGTCAGCCGCCTGAAAACCGGTACGCCGCCGCGCATTGACGCACGGACTATCGACTTCAGCGTACTGGGCCAGCAAAACAGCGACGACCCTATGCCGGTGTTCTCGTTCCTGGGCGATGTCTCTCAGCACCCGCGTCAGATGCCGTGCTACGTGACGCACACCAACGAGAAAACCCACGACGTCATCCGCAATAACCTCGATCGTAGCCCGATGTATGCTGGCGTGATCGAAGGGATCGGCCCACGCTATTGCCCGTCGATCGAAGATAAAGTGATGCGCTTTGCCGATCGTAATCAGCACCAGATCTTCCTCGAGCCGGAAGGGCTGACGTCTAACGAAATTTATCCGAACGGTATCTCCACCAGCCTGCCGTTCGATGTGCAGATGCAGATTGTCCGCTCCATGCAGGGGATGGAAAATGCGCGCATCGTGCGCCCTGGCTACGCCATTGAATACGATTTCTTCGATCCGCGTGACCTGAAGCCAACGCTGGAAAGCAAGTATATCCACGGCCTGTTCTTTGCCGGCCAGATCAACGGCACCACCGGTTACGAAGAAGCTGCCGCGCAGGGGCTGCTGGCGGGCTTGAATGCCGCCCGTCTGTCTGCCGACAAAGACGGCTGGGCGCCGCGCCGCGATCAGGCCTATCTTGGCGTACTGGTCGATGACCTCTGCACGCTGGGCACCAAAGAACCGTACCGCATGTTTACCTCACGCGCTGAATATCGCCTGATGCTGCGCGAAGACAATGCTGATCTGCGCCTGACTGAAATTGGTCGCGAGCTGGGAATGGTCGATGATGTCCGCTGGGCGCGCTTCAACGAGAAGCTGGAGAACATCGAACGTGAACGCCAGCGCCTGAAATCCACCTGGGTCGCGCCTTCGGCAGCGACGGCGGCAGAAGTGAATGCTCACCTGACCGCGCCGCTGTCTCGTGAAGCTAACGGTGAAGACCTGCTGCGTCGCCCGGAAATGACCTACGCACAGCTGACCTCTCTGACGCCGTTCTCACCGGCGCTGGACGATGTACAGGCGGCGGAACAGGTTGAAATCCAGGTGAAATACGAAGGTTATATCGCGCGTCAGCAGGATGAGATCGAAAAACAGCAGCGCAATGAAAATACGCTGCTGCCTGAAACGCTGGACTATCGCCAGGTTAACGGTTTGTCCAATGAAGTGATCGCGAAACTTAACGATCACAAACCGGTTTCTATCGGCCAGGCGTCACGCATTTCCGGGATCACCCCGGCGGCAATCTCTATTTTGCTGGTATGGCTGAAAAAACAAGGTCTGCTGCGCCGCAGCGCGTAATGATTGAACATTGCCCGGTGGCGCTATGCTTACCGGGCCTACTTTGTAGGTCGGATAAGGCGAAGTCGCCATCCGGCAGATTATCGCTAACAGGTATTCTCTGTGCTCAACAAACTCTCTCGACTGCTGAATGAAGCAGGCATTTCCCTCTCCGATCACCAGAAAAATCAGCTTGTCGGCTATGTCGATATGCTGCATAAGTGGAACAAGGCGTACAACCTGACGTCGGTGCGCGATCCGAACGAGATGCTGGTTCGCCACATCCTCGACAGCATTGTGGTGGCACCGTCGCTGAAAGGTGAACGTTTTATCGATGTCGGTACCGGGCCGGGCCTGCCGGGTATTCCGCTGTCTATCGTGCGTCCGGATGCGCACTTCACGCTGCTCGATAGCTTGGGCAAGCGCGTTCGCTTTCTGCGCCAGGTTCAGCACGAACTGAATCTGGACAACATCACGCCGGTGCAGAGCCGCGTTGAAGCATTCCCCGCTGAGCCGCCGTTTGACGGTGTCATCAGCCGCGCCTTCGCCTCGCTGACCGATATGGTGAACTGGTGTCATCATCTCCCGGGTGCGGAAGGGCGCTTCTACGCGCTGAAAGGGCAGCTGCCGGAAGATGAAATTGCGCAACTTCCAGAGGGATTTAGCGTGGAGTCCGTGGTCGAATTACGGGTTCCTCAGTTGGAAGGGGAGCGTCATTTGGTGATTATTGCACCAAACAAAATTTAATTTTTATCAAAAAAAGTAGAAAAAAAAGGCGGGTTCAGGTGTTAACAAACTGGCGACACTGCCCGCCGTTGTATGACTGAATTTTACTAGGACTTAACCTGTTTTTATCTTATCGATAACCAAGCTTTTTTTGTTAATGATGAGAATAGTAAACGTGGAAAATATCAGTCTGCTATAAATCAGCAGGTAAGTCATTTGTTCATGTTAATAATTTATTATAAATGTCAACGAATGGTTTTTGTTCTGTATCTACGTTTTTTTAAAAGAGTACTCAGATTTAGCCTTAGATATCAAAACGATGAGAACTCATATTTTGCGACGTTGATACAGAAGCCAGGCGCTAAAATGTTTAATATGTGATCTTGTGCACGCTTTATAGTCACTGTTTTCGCTGTATTTGCACTTTTGTACGATCGTTCACACTTTGACGAAAAGTAGGAAAATAGCGCGAATGAAAAATATTTAAATATTTATTCACCTTTTGGCTACTTATTGTTTGAAATCACGAGGCACCACCGTATAATTTGACCGCTTTTTGATGCTTGACTCTGAGCTTTAAAGAACGTTTTATACGACACGCGGCATACCTCAAAGGGAGCAGGAGTTCAAACGTGATGTCTATGTCGCTCGTGAGTCGAAATGTTGCTCGTAAGCTTCTGTTCATTCAGCTTCTGGCAGTGATAGCAAGTGGATTGCTGTTCAGCCTTAAAGACCCCGTCTGGGGCATCTCCGCCGCGTGTGGAGGCCTGGCAGTGTTACTGCCTAATATGTTGTTTATGATTTTTGCCTGGCGTCACCAGGTGCATACACCCGCGAAGGGCAAAGTGGCCTGGACGTTCGCCTTCGGCGAAGCGTTCAAGGTGCTAGCGATGCTGGTGTTACTGATTGTGGCGCTGGCGGTTTTAAAGGCGGTATTCTTACCGCTGATCGTTACATGGATTTTGGTGCTAGTGGTTCAGATACTGGCGCCCGCTGTAATTAACAACAAAGGGTAAAAGGCATCATGGCTTCTGAAAATATGACGCCGCAGGAATACATAGGACACCATCTGAATAACCTTCAGCTGGACCTGCGTACTTTCTCGCTGGTAGATCCGCATAACCCCCCAGCCACCTTCTGGACGCTCAATATTGACTCCATGTTCTTCTCGGTGGTGCTGGGTCTGTTGTTCCTGCTTATGTTCCGTAGCGTTGCCAAAAAAGCGACCAGCGGCGTACCAGGTAAATTTCAGACCGCGATTGAGCTGGTAATCGGCTTCGTTCATGGCAGTGTCAAAGACATGTACCATGGCAAAAGCAAGGTTATCGCTCCGCTTGCCCTGACGATCTTCGTCTGGGTCTTCCTGATGAACCTGATGGACTTACTGCCTATCGACCTGCTGCCGTATATTGCTGAGCATATACTGGGCCTGCCGGCGCTGCGCGTGGTTCCGTCTGCGGACGTAAACATCACCCTGTCTATGGCACTGGGCGTGTTTATCCTGATTCTGTTCTACAGCATCAAAATGAAAGGCATCGGTGGCTTCGCGAAAGAGCTGACACTGCAGCCGTTCAATCACTGGGCATTTATTCCTGTCAACTTAATCCTTGAAGGGGTAAGCCTGCTGTCCAAACCAGTATCTCTGGGTCTGCGACTGTTCGGCAACATGTATGCCGGTGAGCTGATTTTCATTCTGATTGCTGGTCTGTTGCCGTGGTGGTCACAGTGGATTCTGAATGTGCCGTGGGCCATTTTCCACATCCTGATCATTACGCTGCAAGCCTTCATCTTCATGGTTCTGACGATTGTCTATCTGTCGATGGCGTCTGAAGAGCATTAATTTACCAACACTACTACGTTTTAACTGAAACAAACTGGAGACTGTCATGGAAAACCTGAATATGGATCTGCTGTACATGGCTGCCGCTGTGATGATGGGTCTGGCGGCAATCGGTGCTGCGATCGGTATCGGCATCCTCGGGGGCAAATTCCTGGAAGGCGCAGCGCGTCAACCGGATCTGATTCCTCTGCTGCGTACTCAGTTCTTTATCGTTATGGGTCTGGTGGATGCTATCCCGATGATCGCTGTAGGTCTGGGTCTGTACGTGATGTTCGCTGTCGCGTAGTAAGCGTTGCTTTGAATTAAGTAAGAGCAATATCAGAACGTTAACTAGATAAGAGGCATTGTGCTGTGAATCTTAACGCAACAATCCTCGGCCAGGCCATCGCGTTTGTCCTGTTCGTTCTGTTCTGCATGAAATACGTATGGCCGCCGTTAATGGCAGCCATCGAAAAACGTCAAAAAGAGATTGCTGACGGTCTTTCTTCTGCAGAACGAGCTAAAAAGGATTTGGACCTTGCACAGGCCAATGCGACCGACCAGCTGAAAAAAGCGAAAGCGGAAGCCCAGGTGATCATCGAGCAGGCGAACAAACGTCGTTCTCAGATCCTGGACGAAGCTAAAGCTGAAGCAGAGCAGGAACGTACTAAAATCGTGGCACAGGCTCAGGCAGAAATTGATGCCGAGCGTAAACGTGCTCGCGAAGAGCTGCGTAAGCAAGTCGCTATCCTGGCTGTTGCTGGCGCCGAGAAGATCATCGAACGTTCCGTGGATGAAGCTGCTAACAGCGACATCGTGGATAAACTTGTCGCTGAACTGTAAGGAGGGAGGGGCTGATGTCTGAATTTGTTACGGTAGCTCGCCCCTACGCCAAAGCAGCTTTTGACTTTGCCGTCGAACACAAAAGCGTAGATCGCTGGCAGGACATGCTGGCGTTTGCCGCCGAAGTGACGAAGAACGAACAAATGGCAGAGCTTCTGTCTGGCGCACTGGCGCCGGAAACGCTCTCTACGTCGTTTATCGCTGTATGCGGTGAGCAACTGGACGAAAACGGCCAGAACCTGATTAAGGTCATGGCTGAAAACGGTCGTCTTAAAGTGCTCCCTGATGTTCTTGAGCAGTTCGTGCATCTGCGCGCCGCGAGTGAAGCTACCTCTGAGGTAGAGGTCATCTCCGCCAATGCGTTGAATGAAGAACAGCTCGCGAAAATCACCGCCGCGATGGAAAAACGTCTGTCACGCAAAGTTAAGCTGAATTGCAAAATCGATAAGTCTGTAATGGCAGGCGTTATCATCCGTGCGGGTGATATGGTCATTGACGGTAGCGTACGCGGCCGTCTTGAACGCCTTGCAGACGTCTTGCAGTCTTAAGGGGACTGGAGCATGCAACTGAATTCCACCGAAATCAGCGAACTGATCAAGCAGCGCATTGCTCAGTTCAATGTTGTGAGTGAAGCTCACAACGAAGGTACTATTGTTTCTGTAAGTGACGGTGTTATCCGCATTCACGGCCTGGCCGATTGTATGCAGGGTGAAATGATCTCCCTGCCGGGTAACCGTTACGCTATCGCACTGAACCTGGAGCGCGACTCTGTAGGTGCTGTAGTCATGGGCCCGTACGCTGACCTTGCCGAAGGCATGACCGTCAAGTGTACTGGTCGTATCCTGGAAGTTCCGGTTGGCCGTGGCCTGCTGGGCCGTGTGGTTAACACCCTGGGTGCACCAATCGATGGTAAAGGCGCGCTGGACAACGACGGCTTCTCCGCCGTTGAAGCTATCGCACCAGGCGTAATCGAACGTCAGTCCGTTGATCAGCCAGTTCAGACTGGTTATAAATCCGTTGATGCCATGATCCCAATCGGTCGTGGTCAGCGTGAACTGATCATCGGCGACCGTCAGACCGGTAAAACCGCGCTGGCAATCGACGCCATCATCAACCAACGTGATTCCGGCATCAAGTGCGTCTACGTGGCTATCGGCCAGAAAGCGTCCACCATTTCTAACGTGGTACGTAAACTGGAAGAACACGGCGCGCTGGCTAACACCATCGTTGTTGTGGCAACCGCGTCTGAATCCGCTGCACTGCAATACCTGGCACCGTATGCCGGTTGCGCAATGGGCGAATACTTCCGCGATCGCGGCGAAGATGCGCTGATCATTTACGATGACCTGTCTAAACAGGCTGTCGCATACCGTCAGATCTCCCTGCTGCTTCGTCGTCCACCAGGACGTGAAGCATTCCCGGGCGACGTATTCTACCTCCACTCCCGTCTGCTGGAGCGTGCTGCGCGTGTTAACGCCGAATACGTTGAAGCCTTCACCAAAGGTGAAGTGAAAGGGAAAACCGGTTCACTGACCGCTCTGCCGATTATCGAAACCCAAGCGGGTGACGTTTCTGCGTTCGTTCCGACCAACGTAATTTCCATTACCGATGGTCAGATCTTCCTGGAAACCAACCTGTTTAACGCCGGTATTCGTCCTGCGGTTAACCCGGGTATCTCCGTATCCCGTGTAGGTGGTGCAGCACAGACCAAGATCATGAAGAAACTGTCCGGTGGTATCCGTACCGCGCTGGCACAGTATCGTGAACTGGCAGCGTTCTCCCAGTTCGCCTCTGACCTTGACGATGCAACCCGTAAGCAGCTGGACCACGGTCAGAAAGTAACTGAACTGCTGAAACAGAAACAGTATGCGCCGATGTCCGTCGCGCAGCAGTCTCTGGTTCTGTACGCAGCAGAACGTGGTTATCTGGCGGATGTTGAACTGGCGAAAATCGGTAGCTTCGAAGCCGCTCTGCTGGCTTACGTTGACCGTGATCACGCTCCGTTGATGCAAGAGATCAACCAGTCCGGTGGCTATAACGACGAAATCGAAGGCAAGCTGAAAGGCATCCTCGATTCCTTCAAAGCAACCCAATCCTGGTAAAGTCTGACGGCCTGTCTTAGGGCAGGCCGTAGGCATTGAGGAGAAGCTCATGGCCGGCGCAAAAGAGATACGTAGTAAGATCGCAAGCGTCCAGAACACGCAAAAGATCACTAAAGCGATGGAGATGGTCGCCGCTTCCAAAATGCGTAAATCGCAGGATCGCATGGCGGCCAGCCGTCCTTATGCAGATACCATGCGCAAAGTGATTGGTCACCTTGCGAACGGTAATCTGGAATATAAGCACCCATACCTGGAAGAACGCGACGTTAAGCGCGTGGGCTACCTGGTGGTGTCTACCGACCGTGGTCTGTGCGGTGGCTTGAACATTAACCTGTTCAAGAAACTGCTGGCGGATATGAAGGCATGGACCGAGAAAGGCGTTCAGTGCGACCTCGCAATGATCGGCTCGAAAGGTGTGTCCTTCTTTAATTCCGTAGGTGGCAACATTGTCGCTCAGGTAACCGGTATGGGCGATAAACCTGCCCTGTCCGAACTTATCGGTCCGGTAAAAGTGATGTTGCAGGCCTACGACGAAGGTCGTCTGGACAAGCTTTATATTGTCAGCAACAAATTTATTAACACCATGTCTCAGGTGCCGACGATCACCCAACTGCTGCCGTTACCGGCTTCAGAAGATGATGATCTGAAACGTAAAACCTGGGATTACCTGTACGAACCCGATCCGAAAGCGCTGCTGGATACCCTCCTGCGTCGCTATGTCGAATCTCAGGTCTATCAGGGCGTGGTAGAAAACCTGGCCAGCGAGCAGGCCGCACGTATGGTGGCGATGAAAGCCGCGACCGACAATGGCGGCAGCCTGATTAAAGAGCTGCAGTTGGTATACAACAAAGCTCGACAGGCCAGCATTACTCAGGAACTCACCGAGATCGTCGGTGGTGCATCCGCGGTATAACCAGGTTAATTCGTAGAGGATTCAAGATGGCTACTGGAAAAATTGTCCAGGTAATCGGCGCCGTAGTTGACGTCGAATTCCCTCAGGATGCCGTACCGCGCGTGTACGAAGCTCTTGAGGTGCAGAATGGTAATGAAGTTCTGGTGCTGGAAGTTCAGCAGCAGCTCGGCGGCGGTATCGTACGTACCATCGCTATGGGTTCTTCCGACGGTCTGCGTCGCGGTCTGGATGTTAAAGACCTCGAGCACCCGATCGAAGTTCCGGTAGGTAAAGCAACACTGGGTCGTATCATGAACGTTCTGGGTCAGCCAGTAGACATGAAAGGCGACATCGGTGAAGAAGAGCGTTGGGCTATCCACCGCGCAGCACCTTCCTACGAAGAGCTGTCCAGCTCTCAGGAACTGCTGGAAACCGGTATCAAAGTTATCGACCTGATGTGTCCGTTCGCGAAGGGCGGTAAAGTCGGTCTGTTCGGCGGTGCGGGTGTAGGTAAAACCGTAAACATGATGGAGCTGATCCGTAACATCGCGATCGAGCACTCCGGTTACTCCGTGTTTGCGGGCGTAGGTGAACGTACTCGTGAGGGTAACGACTTCTACCACGAAATGACCGACTCCAACGTTATCGATAAAGTATCCCTGGTATATGGCCAGATGAACGAGCCACCGGGAAACCGTCTGCGCGTTGCTCTGACCGGTCTGACCATGGCTGAGAAATTCCGTGACGAAGGTCGTGACGTACTGCTGTTCGTCGATAACATCTATCGTTACACCCTGGCCGGTACTGAAGTATCTGCACTGCTGGGTCGTATGCCTTCAGCGGTAGGTTACCAGCCGACTCTGGCGGAAGAGATGGGCGTTCTGCAGGAACGTATCACCTCCACCAAGACCGGTTCTATCACCTCCGTACAGGCAGTATACGTACCTGCGGATGACTTAACTGACCCATCCCCAGCAACGACCTTTGCGCACTTAGATGCAACCGTCGTACTGAGCCGTCAGATCGCTTCCCTGGGTATCTACCCTGCGGTTGACCCGCTGGACTCCACCAGCCGTCAGCTGGATCCGCTGGTTGTTGGTCAGGAACACTACGACACCGCTCGTGGCGTTCAGTCCATCCTGCAGCGTTATCAGGAACTGAAAGACATCATCGCCATCCTGGGTATGGATGAACTGTCTGAAGAAGACAAACTGGTGGTAGCACGCGCACGTAAAATTCAGCGCTTCCTGTCCCAGCCGTTCTTCGTAGCAGAAGTATTCACCGGTTCTCCGGGTAAATACGTTTCGCTGAAAGACACCATCCGTGGCTTTAAAGGCATCATGGACGGCGAATACGATCACCTGCCGGAGCAGGCGTTCTACATGGTCGGTTCCATTGACGAAGCAGTGGAAAAAGCCAAAAAACTTTAACGCCTTAATCGGAGGGTGATATGGCAATGACTTACCACCTGGACGTCGTCAGCGCAGAGCAACAAATGTTCTCTGGTCTGGTCGAGAAAATCCAGGTAACGGGTAGCGAAGGTGAGCTGGGTATTTACCCGGGCCACGCCCCGCTGCTCACCGCCATTAAGCCTGGTATGATTCGCATCGTTAAACAGCACGGTCACGAAGAGTTTATCTATCTGTCCGGCGGCATTCTTGAAGTGCAGTCTGGCACCGTGACCGTTCTGGCTGATACCGCGATTCGCGGTCAGGACCTCGACGAAGCGCGAGCTCTGGAAGCGAAACGTAAGGCCGAAGAGCACATTAAGAGCTCTCATGGTGACGTGGATTACGCTCAGGCGTCTGCGGAACTGGCCAAAGCGATCGCTAAACTGCGCGTTATCGAGTTGACCAAAAAAGCGATGTAACACCGGCTTGAAAGTCAAAAAGCCAGTCTGGTTTCCAGGCTGGCTTTTTTTATGTCTTGTTTTAATTTAAATGAAACTGAAAAGGTATTTTAAATATTTTGTGATTAAGGTCACAAAACTGTTGATCGAAAAAATCTGGAGGAGTAGACTTCGTTTTGTGAGTTGAGTCACAAAAAATATCACTACTATCGCAGGATAAAAATCATGAAACTGATCAACAAAATCATCGCTCTCTTCAGCTCTATGAACATCTCTTTCGGTACTTTCAACCTGTAAGGTTGATGACCGCACTGACCGCCTCACCTGTAGGTCAGATGCCGTTCTGTTAAGCGCTGTACCGCTAACGAAAACCACAACACACGCGGTGTAAACAGAACCCAAAACGAAGAAGGTCGCCTCACGGCGACCTTTGTATTTTGTAGGCCGGATAAGCCGTTTACACCATCAACCATCAACCGGCAATGTGCTCGCGGCATACCTGATGGCGCTGCGCTTACCAGGCCTACATGACAGACCACATTAATCCTTAGTCAGGAAATTCCCGGTATCAAAACTGCCGTCCGCATTACGCTTCAGCGGCTGCGGTAATGACAGCGACTGGAAGTCTTCCGCGCGCAGTTCCTTCCCTTCGGTATTCACGCTTTTACCCTGCTCGATAAAGTAGTTGGTGGCATCGATATTGCCGACAACGGCATCATCGTATTTCCCCGGCTGGCTGCGCAGCGAAATGTTGTCGCTGAACACGCCCTGGGTGGCGGGATCGCCGTAAGGACTCGGGCGGAAGATAAAGTTGAAGCGCTGGTTATCGACCGCAACGTTGTTGACGACCACCAGCTTGCCCGGGTTGAAGTTATCGGTGAAGCCATCGAGATGGTTGCCAACCGCAATACTATTGCGGATCTCATGGGCGACCGGCTGGCCTTCGCCGCCTAGCTTAAAGCCATTGCTGGTATTATTACGGGCGATGGAGTTTTCAATCACGACCACGCCGTTGGCACCGTCTTCAATCTTGTTGAACAGGTCGTACCCATCGTCAATGTTATCATGGGAATAGCAGCCTTCCAGTCGGTTACCCTCACCCACGCGCATCTTCACGGCGAAGCCGTCGGCGTTAATCTTACCCGGGTCTTCGTTGCTATAAGACTCGGAATTCACCACCCGGTTGTAGCTGGCCCACAGCGGGCGACCAATCTTATCTGCCGAAGATATCTGAATCCCGGTATCGTCATTACGGTAAGCGGTGACGTTTTCAATCAGGTTGTGGCTCCCCTGAATACGCAGACTCTTATCGGTGATATCGATACCGCGCAGCGTCCAGTAGTGGCCGTCCAGCAGCATACCGTGGATAACCGCCTTTCCGGATGCCTCTAGCGTTTTATGGCCGTTTTCAAGGCCGCTAGCAGACAGCGGAATATCGGTCTTCGGGTAATCACCCGCAGCGAGCACAATTTTTCCGCCCGGTGGCACTAGCTCAATTGCCGTTTTCAAATCTAATGGTGAACCCTCAGTGCCTTTGGCGTCGGCCTTGCCGTCTGCTGCCGCATACAGCGTGGTAGCCGTAATGCCTTTTTCCTGGCTTACGGTCAGCTGCTGCTCAACCGGTGAACGATCTTTGCCGCTGGTGGGGGTGAAGCTAATCTGGAACGTATTGTTGTCTTTCAGCCGGGCCGGCAGGGTGAACATTTCGCCAGCTTTAACCGCTTTATTCTCCCCGATCACCACTTCATTTTGCCGTACGGTGAACTGCCCGTCGTAGTTAGCACGTGCCTGGAGGGTATACGTTGGCGTCTGACTCTTACTGCCAGAGGCTATCTGCATTACCACCGGCCACGATTTGGCGACGAAAGGTTTAGAGGCGACGGTTTGGGCCGCTGAGGTGGTTAATGACGCGTTGCTGACGGTAATCCTGGCATTACGTGATGCAAAGAAGCCGACGTAATATTGTTGCTTATCCTGAACGGAAATGAGATCGGCATGTGGTACGCGTTCGCTCACCCACTCTTCGCTATTGGCTGGAGCCCAGGCGGTGATGAAGCCGTCGTTGGTGCGTTCGAGCTTGAGGCGGAAGGTTGGTGATTGGTGAAGATCGATCCCCTCTTTATAGCTGACCTTTTTGATCTCAGAACCGGCGTTGCCCCACGGTTGAGTAATACCGTTACGTGCAATCGCCTGGAGCTTCACGCGGTAATCATCCTTTTTATCCTGCGTCATGATGGCGTTCATCACCATATTTGACGCAGCGGGGAACTCTTCATAGCCTTCTTTCAGCGGCTCCTGGCGCGGAATACCGATGATATCGCGCACCAGCAGGCCTGCGCCTTCCTGTGCTGCTGGCCTGGCGCCATTTTCCGGACCGAACTGATCCACGGTGACCGTTGCCGAAAGAACAAAGTTCTTATCGGTAGGCAGTGTGGTGTAGAAGAAGGTCAGGCCATCATGAGAGTTGGCGATTTTTCCGCCGCGGCTTTCAATGGTGATGGGTTTACTGAGATCGGCAATTTGCTGTGGTGTCAGCGTCTTACCGTCGATGGTAACGTTATTCACGCCCACTTTCTCCGCCAGTACGTTGGAGGAGAAGTTGACGTCGGTGGACTGCCCAAAAGCGATCGCTTTCCATTGCTGGGGCGTCTGGGCCTGCGCGGAGAGAGAGAGCGCTGCGCTACAGAGGGTAAGAGCCAGAGGTATCTTCTTGTTCATATTATCTTCCTGAATGGTTGAGCGCCGTAATTATCACCAAATCAAAACGCTGTTTCTTTTTTGTTCGTCACAATAATGAGTAAATAAAACGCTGTTTTAATTAGACGCGTTCTTTATTCAGGTGGCAAAAAAACAGGATAAGCAGTGAGATAGCGTAGAATCAGACTGTTGGTCTGATTTCTTACAAGACAAATGGATTTGATATGGACGAAAATAAGGAAAGAAAAACAGTGCTAAAGGGAATGTTGAACGTTTTATCGGCAGGCCATTTCATGCTGCAAAATATGTAGAATTTTCAACGATAACCCGGTTTACTTCATACTTAATCTACAGACAGGATACCTATGTCTAACCGTACCATGAGCGTTGTGATCCTTGCCGCTGGCAAAGGCACACGCATGTATTCCGAACTTCCGAAAGTGCTGCACACCCTGGCGGGAAAACCCATGGTGCAGCATGTCATTGACGCCGCTAACCATGTCGGCGCGAACCAGGTGCACCTGGTGTACGGCCACGGTGGCGATTTACTGAAGCAAACCTTAACGGAAGGTAACCTGAACTGGGTGCTTCAGGCTGAACAGCTGGGTACCGGCCACGCCATGCAGCAGGCGGCACCGTTCTTTGCTGATGACGAAGATATTCTGATGCTGTACGGCGATGTGCCGCTGATCTCGGTGGAAACGCTGCAGCGCCTGCGTGAAGCGAAGCCGCAGGGCGGCATTGGTCTGCTGACGGTCGTGCTCGACGATCCAACCGGCTATGGCCGTATTACCCGCGAAAACGGCAAAGTTTCTGGCATCGTGGAGCAGAAAGATGCGAGTGAAGAGCAGCGCCAGATTCGTGAAATTAACACCGGCATTCTGATTGCGAACGGTGCCGATCTCAAACGCTGGCTGGCGAAGCTCGACAACAACAACGCGCAGGGCGAGTTCTATATCACCGATATTATCGCGATGGCGTACCAGGAAGGGCGTGAGATTGCTGCGGTTCATCCGGCGCGTATCAGTGAAACCGACGGCGTGAATAACCGCCTGCAGCTGTCACGTCTTGAGCGTATTTATCAGTCCGAACAGGCAGAAAAATTGCTGCTGGCAGGCGTCATGCTGCGCGATCCCGCGCGCTTCGACCTGCGCGGCACGCTTACGCATGGGCGCGATGTTGAGATTGATACTAACGTTATTCTTGAAGGCAACGTCGTGCTGGGCAACCGCGTCAAAATCGGTACCGGCTGCGTCATTAAAAACAGTACCATCGGTGATGGCTGCGAAATTAGTCCATACAGCGTTGTAGAAGATGCCGTTCTCGAGGCGGCCTGTACTATCGGGCCGTTTGCTCGTCTGCGTCCCGGCGCTGAGCTGCTGGAAGGGGCACACGTCGGTAACTTTGTCGAAATGAAAAAAGCGCGTCTGGGCAAGGGCTCGAAGGCCGGTCATCTGACTTACCTCGGCGACGCTGAAATTGGCGACAACGTCAATATCGGCGCAGGGACTATCACCTGCAATTATGATGGTGCGAACAAGTTTAAAACCATTATCGGCGACGACGTGTTCGTCGGTTCCGACAGCCAGCTGGTGGCACCGGTCACCATCGGTAACGGCGTGACCATCGCCGCAGGAACCACGGTTACCCGTAATGTGGCCGATAATGAGCTGGTGCTGAGCCGCGTACCGCAGGTACACAAGCAAGGCTGGCAGCGTCCGGTGAAGAAGAAGTAGTTTTTTGTAGGCCTGATAAGGCGTAGCCGCCATCAGGCTGACAGGGGCGAGGCGATAACATAATCTCCCGCCCAACGTGCAGTACCTATAAAAATAACCCCATTCTCTACAAGGCTCGGGGCGCCCGGTATACGGGCAACAGGTTGACCGACAACGCGTAAAAAATCGGAACATAAAACTATGTGTGGAATTGTTGGCGCAGTCGCGCAACGTGATGTAGCTGAAATCCTTCTTGAAGGGCTTCGTCGTCTGGAATACCGCGGATATGACTCTGCCGGTCTGGCCGTCGTCGATGGGCAAGGGCATATGACCCGCCTGCGCCGCCTGGGCAAAGTCCAGATGCTGGCACAGGCTGCGGAAGAGCACCCGCTGCCAGGCGGCACCGGTATCGCTCACACCCGCTGGGCAACGCATGGTGAACCTTCAGAAGGCAATGCGCACCCGCATGTGTCTGATCATATTGCGGTGGTGCATAACGGCATCATCGAAAACCACGAACCGCTGCGTGAAATGCTGCAAGCACGCGGCTATGTCTTCGTTTCAGCGACCGACACCGAAGTGATTGCTCACCTGGTGCACTGGGAAATGGAACAGGGCGGTACATTACGTGAAGCCGTGCTTCGCGCGATTCCGCAGCTGCGCGGAGCGTACGGTACGGTGATCATGGATTCTCGCGATCCGAGCACGCTGCTGGCAGCGCGTTCCGGCAGTCCTTTGGTTATCGGTCTGGGCATGGGCGAGAACTTTATCGCTTCTGACCAATTAGCGCTGCTGCCGGTCACCCGTCGCTTTATCTTCCTGGAAGAGGGCGATATCGCGGAGGTTACCCGTCGTACCGTGGCCATTTTCGATAAGACTGGCGCGGAAGTGAAGCGTCAGGATATTGAATCCAACGTGCAGTATGATGCGGGTGATAAAGGCATCTACCGCCACTACATGCAAAAAGAGATCTACGAGCAGCCGAACGCGATCAAAAACACCTTAACCGGGCGTATCAGCCACGGTCAGGTGGATCTGAGCGAGTTGGGGCCGGAGGCCGATGCGCTGCTCGCTAAGGTTGAGCACATTCAGATTATCGCCTGCGGAACGTCCTATAACTCGGGCATGGTCGCGCGCTACTGGTTTGAATCGCTGGCCGGTATGCCGTGCGATGTCGAAATCGCCTCTGAATTCCGCTACCGCAAATCAGCCGTGCGCCCGAATAGCCTGGTGATCACCCTGTCGCAGTCCGGAGAAACCGCCGATACGCTGGCAGGCCTGCGTCTGACCAAGGAGCTGGGTTACCTGGGCTCGCTGGCGATTTGTAACGTGGCGGGTTCGTCGTTGGTGCGCGAGTCGGATTTGTCGATCATGACCAAGGCCGGTGCGGAAATTGGCGTCGCGTCGACCAAAGCATTCACCACTCAGCTGACCGTTTTGCTGCTGCTGGTGGCGAAAATGGCGCGTCTGAAAGGTCAGGATGCGTCCGTTGAGCACGATATCGTCCACGGTTTGCAGGCGCTGCCGAGCCGTATTGAGCAGATGCTCTCGCAGGATAAACGCATTGAAGCGCTGGCAGAAGATTTCTCTGACAAGCATCACGCGCTGTTCCTGGGCCGCGGCGATCAGTACCCCATCGCACTGGAAGGGGCATTGAAGCTGAAAGAGATCTCCTACATTCACGCAGAAGCGTATGCGGCGGGTGAACTGAAGCACGGCCCGCTGGCGCTGATTGACGCCGATATGCCGGTGATTGTTGTCGCGCCGAACAACGAGCTGCTGGAGAAACTGAAATCCAACATCGAAGAAGTGCGCGCGCGCGGCGGTGAGCTGTATGTCTTCGCCGATCAGGATGCGGCGTTCAGCAACAGCGATAACATGCATATCATCGAACTGCCGCACGTCGAAGAGGTGATTGCGCCTATCTTCTACACCGTGCCGCTGCAGCTGCTGTCTTACCACGTGGCGCTGATTAAGGGCACCGATGTGGATCAGCCGCGTAACCTGGCGAAATCGGTGACAGTCGAATAAGGTATTACTCTCTGGTAAAAAAGGCCGCATAGCGGCCTTTTTTTATCGGTGACATGGCACAATAATCGTGTGATTTTTCGTTCGAAACTTAACCATGGCACAAAATGCAAATAAAATAGCGGAATAATGATTATTCTATTTTTATCTTTTTGATATTGATTTCTTTAGCGTTATTTTAACTCCGGTATAAATTTATTCTGAATTATCATGCATTTTATGCAAAAATCTTAATGTATGTGTATAATTTAAGTATGTTATATATATATTTTGTTTTTGATTTTTGCGTGTGATATTGAAATATTACAATAATTCCATCGAGATAAATAAATTTTCATTCTGGAAATTAATTTATTTATCTTGTGACTAATTCGACTCCAGATGTATCATCCTCCTGCAATTAAACCTCTATGTATATTATCGATAAAAATAGTGGTTATTATAATCAATGTTTATGGAGTCTAAAATGAAAGGAAAATTAACGGCTATTTCTTTAGGGAAGGTGCGAATAAGCAGGTCATTTCTTCCCAAGCTGACTCGCTGATTAAAATTTCGCGGATCTGGGCCGATTTTTTTCCCGCAAACACATCGAATCAGCCTATTTAGGCTATTTTTTCCACCATTTCTGGCGTTATTTCCGGTTTTTACTGAGATCTCTCCCACTGACGTATCATTTGGTCCACCCGAAACAGGTTGGCCAGGGTGAATAACATCGCCAGTTGGTTATCGTTTTTCAGCAGCCCCTTGTATCTGGCTTTCACGAAGCCGAACTGCCGCTTGATGATGCGAAACGGGTGCTCCACCCTGGCACGGATGCTGGCTTTCATGTATTCGATGTTGATGGCCGTTTTGTTCTTGCGCGGATGCTGCTTCAAGGTTTTTACCTTGCCGGGACGCTCGGCGATCAGCCAGTCCACATCCACCTCGGCCAGCTCCTCGCGCTGTGGCGCTCCTTGGTAGCCGGCATCGGCTGAGACAAATTGCTCCTCTCCATGAAGCAGATTACCCAGCTGATTGAGGTCATGCTCGTTGGCCGCGGTGGTGACTAGGCTGTGGGTCAGGCCACTCTTGGCATCGACACCAATGTGGGCCTTCATGCCAAAGTGCCACTGATTGCCTTTCTTGGTCTGATGCATCTCCGGATCGCGTTGCTGCTCTTTGTTCTTGGTAGAGCTGGGTGCCTCAATGATGGTGGCATCCACCAAAGTGCCTTGGGTCATCATGACGCCTGCTTCGGCCAGCCAGCGATTGATGGTCTTGAACAATTGACGGGCCAGTTGATGCTGCTCGAGCAGGTGGCGGAAATTCATGATGGTGGTGCGATCCGGCAGGGCGCTATCCAGGGATAATCGGGCAAACAGGCGCATGGAGGCGATTTCGTACAGGGCATCTTCCATGGCACCGTCGCTCAGGTTGTACCAATGCTGCATGCAGTGAATACGCAGCATGGTCTCCAGCGGATAGGGCCGTCGGCCATTGCCCGCCTTGGGATAAAACGGCTCGATGACAGCGGTCATATTCTGCCATGGCAGAATCTGCTCCATGCGGGAGAGGAAAATCTCTTTTCGGGTCTGACGGCGCTTAGTGCTGAATTCACTATCGGCGAAGGTGAGTTGATGGCTCATGATGTCCCTCTGGGATGCGCTCCGGATGAATATGATGATCTCATATCAGGAACTTGTTCGCACCTTCCTTAGCCGATGTCTATATCCAGGGGGATATCACCGCTCCACAGGAGTGTGAAGTTAACGGTGGGCAAGTGATTGAAGTCAATTTTGAAAAAATACCGGCTTCTGAATTTTCGTCAACGCCGGGTTCGGCGATAACCAGCCGTAAAATTCCGATCAAAGCATCGGTGAAGTGTACGGGAATGGCGGCTGGGCAAGATGTTGAAGTTTCGCTACATGCGACGCAGACGGCGGCATCGCCCACAATGTTACAGACATCAAACGACGATGTTGGAATCAAGATTTATGATGAATACGATAAAGAAGTTGATGTGAACGGCGGGCGCATGGAAACAGATATGGGAAAACGTTCGCGTTTGGGTGAAGAAGATGGCGAGTTCAATTTCTCTGCCGCGCCCGGTAGCGCCACCGGCGCCAGGCCAAAACCCGGTACCTTTAACGCCAATGCCACGATCATCATGGAAATTAAAAACTAACGTCTTCAAGCACAACGGCTGTTTATGACAGCCGTTGTCATATTTGCCATTCTGAACCCGTCTTATTCAAAAAAAACAAGAATCTACGTGAATTATTTTTCATAATTATCAATTAGTTATGTTTTACGTGTTTGCTGTCATTAAACTGTCATAAACCTTACATATAACTGTCACCTGTTTGTCCTATTTTGCTCATCGTAGCCACTAAACAACGATTTACGAATTCTTGCAGGAGACATTATGAAAGTTATGCGTACCACTGTCGCAACTGTTGTCGCCGCGACCTTATCGATGAGCGCTTTCTCTGCCTTTGCAGCAGCAAGCCTGACGGGCGCGGGTGCAACTTTCCCTGCGCCGGTGTATGCCAAATGGGCGGATACCTACCAGAAAGAAACCGGTAATAAAGTCAATTACCAGGGTATCGGCTCCTCCGGTGGCGTAAAACAAATTACCGCTAACACCGTGGATTTCGGCGCATCTGATGCTCCGCTGTCTGACGAAAAACTGGCGCAGGAAGGCCTGTTCCAGTTCCCGACCGTGATCGGCGGTGTGGTGCTGGCCGTTAATATCCCTGGCCTGAAATCCGGCGAGCTGGTGCTCGACGGTAAAACGCTGGGCGACATCTACCTGGGTAAAATTAAGAAGTGGGATGACGAAGCCATCACCAAACTGAACCCGGGCGTGAAGCTGCCTTCTCAGAATATTGCCGTGGTCTGTCGTGCTGACGGTTCCGGCACCTCCTTCGTCTTCACCAGCTACCTGGCGAAAGTGAACGAAGAGTGGAAATCCAAAATTGGCGCAGGCTCTACCGTAAACTGGCCGACCGGTCTGGGCGGTAAAGGTAACGACGGTATTGCGGCGTTCGTACAGCGTCTGCCGGGCTCCATCGGCTATGTTGAATACGCGTATGCTAAGCAGAATAACCTGGCTTACACCAAGCTGGTTTCTGCTGATGGCAAACCGGTTAGCCCAACCGAAGACAACTTCGCTAACGCCGCTAAAGGCGTTGACTGGAGCAAAACCTTCGCGCAGGACCTGACCAACCAGAAAGGTGATAACGCGTGGCCGATTACCTCCACCACCTTTATCCTGGTCCACAAAGAGCAGAAGAAACCAGAGCAGGGCGCTGAAGTGCTGAAGTTCTTTGACTGGGCGTACAAAAACGGCGGCAAACAGGCTAACGAACTGGATTATGCCTCTCTGCCGGAAAGCGTGGTTGAGCAGGTTCGTGCTGCATGGAAAACCAACGTAAAAGACAGCAGCGGTAAAGCGCTGTACTGATGACGGTCGCCCGGCGGCAACGCCGGGCAGCTGTCAGCGTCGTGGCGGATTTTAAACTGGAAAGAGTGATTTATGGCTGCAACTAAGCCTGCTTTTAACCCACCGGGTAAAAAGGGTGACATGATATTCAGCGCGCTGGTAAGACTGGCTGCGCTGATTGTGCTATTGATGTTGGGCGGGATTATCGTTTCTCTGATCATCTCCTCCTGGCCCAGTATGGAGAAGTTCGGCTTCGCCTTCCTGTGGACCAAAGAGTGGGATGCACCTAACGACATTTACGGCGCGCTGGTGCCGATTTACGGTACGCTCGTGACCTCCTTTATCGCGCTGCTGATCGCCGTTCCGGTGAGTTTCGGTATCGCACTCTTCCTGACCGAACTGGCGCCAAACTGGCTCAAACGCCCGTTAGGTATCGCCATTGAGCTGCTGGCGGCCATCCCCAGTATCGTGTACGGCATGTGGGGCCTGTTTATCTTCGCGCCGCTGTTCGCGACCTACTTCCAGGAGCCGGTCGGCAATATTCTTTCTAACATCCCGTTTGTCGGCGCGCTGTTCTCCGGCCCGGCGTTTGGTATCGGTATCCTCGCGGCCGGGGTTATCCTCGCCATCATGATCATCCCGTATATCTCTGCCGTGATGCGTGATGTGTTCGAGCAAACCCCGGTGATGATGAAAGAGTCGGCCTACGGCATCGGCTGCACCACCTGGGAGGTTATCTGGCGTATCGTTCTGCCATTCACTAAAAACGGGGTGATAGGCGGCGTCATGCTCGGCCTGGGCCGCGCGCTGGGTGAAACGATGGCGGTGACCTTTATCATCGGCAACACCTACCAGCTCGATAGCGCCTCGCTGTATATGCCAGGCAACAGCATTACCTCCGCGCTGGCGAACGAATTCGCCGAAGCGGAATCTGGCCTGCACGTGTCTGCGCTGATGGAACTGGGCCTGATCCTGTTTGCGATTACCTTTATCGTACTGGCCGCATCGAAGTTCATGATCATGCGCCTCGCGAAGAATGAGGGGGCACGCTAATGGCTACGCTGGAAATGCAAAACACCGCTGCGCTGGCAGAGTCCCGTCGCAAAATGCAGGCCAGACGCCGCATGAAGAACCGCATTGCGCTGACGCTCTCTATGGCCACCATGATCTTCGGCCTGTTCTGGCTGGTGTGGATCCTGATGGCGACCATCACCCGCGGGATCGATGGCATGTCGCTGGCGCTGTTTACCGAAATGACGCCGCCGCCAAACACCGCCGGCGGCGGTCTGGCTAACGCCCTCGCGGGCAGCGGCCTGCTGATTCTGTGGGCCACCGTGTTTGGTACCCCGCTGGGTATTATGGCGGGCATTTACCTGGCCGAGTACGGGCGTAAGTCCTGGCTTGCCGAGGTTATCCGCTTTATTAACGACATTCTGCTTTCCGCTCCGTCGATCGTTGTGGGCCTGTTTGTCTACACCATCGTCGTGGCGCAGATGCAGCACTTCTCCGGCTGGGCGGGCGTGATTGCGCTGGCGCTGTTACAGGTGCCGATCGTCATTCGTACCACCGAAAACATGCTGAAGCTGGTGCCGGATAGCCTGCGTGAGGCCGCGTATGCGCTGGGTACGCCGAAATGGAAGATGATCTCCGCCATTACGCTAAAAGCGTCTATCTCCGGGATCATGACCGGTATCCTGCTGGCGATTGCGCGCATTGCTGGTGAAACGGCACCGCTGCTGTTTACCGCGCTCTCGAACCAGTTCTGGAGCACCGACATGATGCAGCCCATCGCCAACCTGCCGGTCACCATTTTTAAATTTGCTATGAGCCCGTTTGCTGAGTGGCAGCAGCTGGCCTGGGCCGGGGTGCTGATTATCACGCTGTGCGTCCTGCTGCTGAACATTCTGGCGCGCGTCATTTTCGCGAAGAAGAAACACGGTTAAGTTTATTGCCTTGCCGGATGGCGGCGTAAACGCCTTATCCGGCCTACGAATGACATAGATGTAGGCCTGAAAGCTGCGCGCCATCAGGCATGATGAGGAAGAGATTGAGATGAGTATGGTTAACACGACACCGGGTAAGATTTCAGTACGTGACCTGAACTTCTACTACGGCAAATTCCATGCCCTGAAGAACATCAACCTGGATATCGCCAAAAACCAGGTGACGGCGTTTATCGGACCGTCGGGCTGCGGCAAATCAACGCTGCTGCGTACCTTCAACAAAATGTTTGAGCTTTACCCGGAGCAGCGTGCGGAAGGTGAAATTCTGCTGGATGGTGACAACATTCTCACCAACACCCAGGATATCGCCCTGCTGCGCGCCAAGGTCGGCATGGTTTTCCAGAAGCCGACGCCGTTCCCGATGTCTATCTACGACAACATTGCCTTCGGCGTACGCCTGTTTGAAAAGCTGTCGCGCACCGATATGGACGAGCGCGTGCAGTGGGCCTTGACCAAGGCCGCATTATGGAATGAAACCAAAGATAAACTGCACCAGAGCGGGTACTCTCTTTCCGGTGGTCAGCAGCAGCGTCTGTGCATCGCGCGCGGTATCGCCATTCGCCCGGAAGTGCTGTTGCTGGATGAGCCGTGTTCCGCGCTCGACCCGATCTCCACCGGGCGTATCGAGGAGCTTATCACCGAGCTGAAAGAGGATTACACCGTCGTGATCGTGACCCACAACATGCAGCAGGCTGCACGTTGCTCCGACCACACGGCATTTATGTATCTGGGCGAGTTGATTGAGTTCAGCAACACGGACGATCTGTTCACCAAGCCTGCGAAGAAACAAACTGAAGACTACATTACTGGCCGCTACGGTTGATCGGGAGAGAACTGTGGACAATTTAAATCTTAATAAACATATTTCCGGCCAGTTCAACGCAGAACTGGAAAGCATCCGCACCCAGGTCATGACCATGGGCGGCATGGTTGAGCAGCAGCTTTCTGATGCTATTACCGCGATGCACAACCAGGATAGCGAGCTGGCGAAGCGCGTTATCGACGGCGACAAGCACGTCAACATGATGGAAGTGGCGATTGATGAAGCCTGTGTGCGTATCATCGCTAAACGCCAGCCTACGGCGAGCGACCTGCGTCTGGTGATGGCGATTATCAAAACCATCGCCGAGCTGGAACGTATTGGCGATGTGGCGGACAAAATCTGTCGCACCGCGCTGGAGAAATTTTCCCAGCAACACCAGCCGCTGCTGGTCAGCCTGGAGTCGCTGGGCCGTCACACCGTGCAGATGCTGCACGATGTGCTGGATGCGTTCGCGCGTATGGATCTTGATGAAGCGGTACGTATCTACCGTGAAGACAAGAAAGTGGACCAGGAATATGAAGGCATTGTGCGTCAGCTGATGACCTACATGATGGAAGACTCACGGACGATCCCAAGCGTGCTGACCGCGCTGTTCTGCGCACGCTCCATCGAGCGTATTGGCGACCGCTGCCAGAATATCTGTGAATACATCTTCTACTTCGTGAAGGGGCAGGATTTCCGCCACGTGGGCGGCGATGAGCTGGACAAGCTGCTGGCGGGGAAAGATCCTAAGGAATAAGCGGCCGCCGGGAGCACCCGGCGCCGCTGTTGTAGGCCGGATAAGGCGTTACGCCGCCATCCGGCATTCTGCGTAATGCTGCATGATGGCGCTTCGCTTATCAGGCCTACGGTTTAACCGACAATATTCCACCCGCGCGCTTTCCACAGCGCAGGCAGTTCCGCGAGATCGGTAAACGTCGTCACCTTTGGATGGTTAATCGGTTTGTTGTGCGGGTCGGCGCAGAAGTAGAACACCTCCATGCCTGCATCAATGCCCGACTGGGCGCCAGCAGAGGAGTCATCTACCAGAATACAGTGCTCAACGTTGACGTTCATCGCCTTTGCCGCGTGGAACATCAGGGCCGGATCGGGCTTCCAGCGCTGGATATCGTAGCCGCTGAACAGCTTTTCCGGGAAATGATGCAACATGCCCAGCTTACCCAGCGAGTGCTGCATTTTACTGACCGGGCCGTTAGAGACCACACACATCGGTACGCTTACCGCATCCAACAGCGCGTTGGCGCCGGCAATCACCTCCAGCTCGGTGTCGAAGAGGCGTGCGACCTCGGCGCGATAAACCGGCTCCAGATCCGCTTTCGCCAGGTTAACCCCGTGCTCTGCGTTGATGATATCGATGATCTCGTAGAGCTTTACGCCCTTAAAACGTTTAAAAATCTCTTCCAGATCGAGCGTGATGCCAAATGTTTTGAACATATGGACGTAGGCCCGTGAACAGATCACTTCGCTGTCGACCAGCGTACCGTCACAGTCGAAAAAAACCGCTTCAACTCCGGACATGTCATTTCCTTTTTAACAAGTTTAACGTTTACCTGATGCTGAATTGAGAGACGCAATCGTTGCCGTATAAGCAAAACCAATGAAAAAAAATATCTCACAACCGCGCCTATTGTCGCATTTTGGTATAGGATAGCGACGAATTTTCCTCCCTTTCTGCGGAAATAGATAATGAGTCAACAACACACCACCCCGGCAACTTCCGGTCAGGGGATACTGGAGCGCGTGTTTAAACTGCGCGAGCATGGCACAACGGCACGCACCGAAGTGATCGCCGGTTTCACTACCTTCCTGACGATGGTCTACATCGTTTTCGTAAACCCGCAAATTCTTGGCGTTGCCGGCATGGATACCAGCGCGGTGTTCGTGACCACCTGCCTGATTGCGGCGCTGGGCAGTATCCTGATGGGCGTATTTGCTAACCTGCCGGTCGCGCTGGCGCCAGCGATGGGCCTGAACGCCTTCTTCGCCTTCGTGGTGGTGCAGGCCATGGGGCTGCCTTGGCAAGTCGGTATGGGTGCTATCTTCTGGGGCGCCATTGGCCTGCTGCTGTTGACCATTTTCCGCGTCCGCTACTGGATGATTGCCAATATTCCGGTCAGCCTGCGCGTGGGGATCACCAGCGGTATCGGCCTGTTTATCGGCATGATGGGGCTGAAAAACGCCGGCGTCATCGTCGCAAACCCGGACACGCTGGTTTCCATCGGTAACCTGACCTCGCACAGCGTCCTGCTGGGCGTGCTGGGCTTCTTTATCATTGCGATTCTGGCGTCGCGCAATATCCACGCGGCGGTGCTGGTGTCTATCGTAGTCACCACTCTGCTGGGCTGGATGCTGGGCGATGTGCACTACAGCGGCATCGTCTCTGCGCCACCGAGCATCACCACCGTGGTGGGCCACGTTGATCTGGCCGGGTCGTTTAACCTGGGACTGGCGGGCGTCATCTTCTCCTTTATGCTGGTTAACCTGTTCGATTCCTCCGGTACCCTGATTGGCGTAACGGATAAAGCCGGGCTGGCCGATGCGAAAGGTAAGTTCCCGCGTATGAAGCAGGCGCTGTTCGTCGATAGCGTGTCCTCCGTTGCCGGTTCCTTTATTGGTACTTCTTCCGTCACCGCGTACATTGAATCCTCCTCTGGCGTCTCCGTGGGCGGCCGCACAGGGCTGACGGCAGTGGTTGTGGGTATTCTGTTCCTGCTGGTGATTTTCCTGTCGCCGCTGGCAGGCATGGTACCGGGCTACGCTGCTGCGGGTGCGCTGATCTACGTTGGGGTGCTGATGACCTCCAGCCTGGCGCGCGTGAAGTGGGATGATCTGACCGAAGCCGTTCCGGCGTTTATTACCGCCGTGATGATGCCGTTCAGTTTCTCAATTACCGAAGGGATTGCACTGGGCTTTATCTCTTACTGCGTGATGAAAATCGGTACCGGTCGTTTCCGCGACCTCAGCCCGTGCGTGATTGTTGTCGCGCTGCTGTTTGTACTGAAGATTGTGTTTATTGACGCACACTGATGAAGTGAACCCTCGCCCCATCGGGGTGAGGGTTTTTAAAGAACTTACGCTTTAACGCGCTGAATATACTCGCCAAACGCGGTCAACTGACCGGCCAGATGATCTAATGTACCTTGCTCGATCACTTCACCCAGCTGTGGGTCGACTTTGTTCTGAATCACGCCACCCATAAACTCCGGCTTGTTCATCACCATCGCATCCAGGAACACCAGAATCTGGCGCAGGTGATACTGACAGCGTGCGCCGCCGATAGCGCCCATCGAACTGGTCTGAATCAGTACCGGTTTACCGGACAGTGGCTGGTCCGGCATACGGGACAGCCAGTCGATAGCGTTCTTCAGCCCACCCGGGACGGAATAGTTGTATTCGGGCGTCACGATAACGACGCCGTCTGCCTGACGAATTTGCTCAGCCAGCGCCTCAACGCTCTGTGGGAACCCTTCTTCTTGCTGGAGATCGGCATCGTACAGTGGGATATCGCCGATGGACGGCAGTGCTTCAACGCTCATGCCCGCCGGGGCGATTTTCGGCAGGGTGCGTGCCACCATACCGTTAAATGAACCTTTGCGCAGGCTTCCCAATAACGTAACTACTTTCAACGCTTCAGACATGATTACTCCTTTGCATCATGAGGCTGTTTCCCAGCCGAATCAGTTGAGTATAAGCGCTTTCTCTGCCGGAAGGCTCGTGAATCTCATCAACCGCGCGGCCGGTTCGTTGGCCCGCGCCTGAGCGTCGGGCAGGCTGCGCCAGCCGTACTTACCGTCAAACTCCCATACCTTCAATTTTTCAATCGAGGGTGAGGCAGACAGCGACCACACCAGAATATCTTCTGCATCGCATATCGCTTCGAGCTGCTCGGTATGCGCGGCGCGCAGGCGGCCGGAGCCGGGCAGCAGCTGGAGCATTTGTGGGGAGTCGCGGTGAACGTCGCCGGTCATTTTCAGCACGCTCTGGCGCAGCGTAATCAGTTGCGCGCGCGCTTCATGCGGGTCGTTCTGGTTGTTGATCCACAGATTTTCATTACTGGTAAAGCGGTAGTTTTCCATTATTGTGGCCTGCGGCGTGTTACGCAGCACGCGCAGCAGTTCCATATCCAGGCCGCAGCGGCCTTCGGTCGTTAGCGCTACGCCGACAATATTACCCGCATAGGAAATGGAAAAATCAGGCAGGTGGCTATCCTTAAAGTGCGGCTTGCCCTCATCAGGCGTGACAATTTCCGGTAATTCACTGATGCCATACAGCATAAACAGCAGCTCGGCTAACAGCGCGCGTGAAGCCAGGTAACGCGTGCGGCGGTGTGCCGGTAGCTGGCGTGCGATGTTATGGCTGGTGGATGATAGCCGAACCGACAGTAGATGCCCGTCCTTAAGGATCCCTCTTGCAAAGTGCGTCGCCATTTTTCGCTCCGTGATTAATGGACAGTGGTTTATAGGAGAGTAACATTTACGCTAGTTATGATCAGGTTTTACTGCCTAAAAATGCGATTGAAAAGGGGTATTACGAGACTTTTACACTTTCCCCTAACTGAAATGGACTATTTTTACGAATAACTCATCAGGAAACACCGAGATATAAGGCTTTAAGCGTTTCACGCAGCCAGATAATTTTCGGGTTGTGACTATTTCGTTTATGCCAGAGCAGGGTGAACGGCACCAGCAGCTTATCTTGCTGTGCGGCGTCGAATGGCAGGGGGCGAGCGACCAACGGCAGCTGGTGAAGTTGATTGTAATACTGACAGTAGCGCGGCGCGGTCGCCAGCATGGTGTGATCCGGCTGAGCGGCCATAAACAGCGACTGCTCGAACCCCGGCAGGCTGAGGGCAATATTGCGCTCGCGGCCCATCTCTTGCAGGACATCGTCCAGCGCCCAGGTGTCGCTTTGCTCCCAGCAAATACTGATGTGGGGATAGCGCAGAAACGTCTCCAGGTTCCACTCTTCCTGCAGCGCCGGATGATCCTCACGCAGCCACACCCACGGAAGATCGGTGAATAGCACTTCGTAATCGATCGACAGCGGCAGCAGGCTTAGCAGCTCGCGGGATCGCGGATGGCTCTCGCGCCCGGTAAAACCGATGTCGACCTCACCGCGGATGATGGCGTCCAGTGAATCGTAGTCCCAGTTGCGGACTTTGATCGTGGCCTTTGGATAACGTTGATAGATCTGTTGTGACAGGGCGTTGAACAGGATCATGATCAGCGGCGATTCGGCCACCAGATCGAACTTCAGCCCACGCGGCGTTTCATGATGCGGCTTATCGAGCAGCTGGTTGGCCATCTGCATCCACTCCGCCAGGCTTTGCTCCATGCTAAACATCAGCGGCGTCGGCGTCAGCCCCAGCGGTGTGTTCACAAACAACGGATCGTCAAACCAGGCGCGCAGCTTCGCCAGAGATTTACTCACCGCCGACGGCGTGACGTTCATCCGTTTGGCGGTTTTGGTAACGCTGCGCTCCTGCATCAGGAGCTGCAGGCAAAGCAGAAGGTTAAGATCGAGGCTGGTGAGCGGTTTCTTCATGTGCAGACGCGGACCGGTTAGGAGCAACTGAAATAATCAGCATGATGCTCACTATGCTACAGCCAATCAGTATCCCGATCAGCATATTCAGCGCGTCGAAGCCAAGGATAGCCGCCAGCCAAATCCACAGCGATGAGCCGCACACCTGCGCAATCCCCAGCGCCGAGCTGGCGACGCCCGCGCGCAGGGAGAACGGGCCTAGCGCCTGGCTCATCGCCACGCCAAATCCCACCGAGAAACCGGCACAGATTAAGGTCAGCCCGAAGAGGGTGAACGCGTGGGTTGTCGCGAGAATTAAGACGATACCCGCGGCCAGGAATAACGTCTGTGAAGTGAGCATCAGCGTACGGGGTTTAAACAGACTCAGGGCGAACGGGGTAGAGAAGGAGACCGCCATGCTGATGCCTGCGGTCATCGCCATGGTGGTGGCGTATTCGCCGCGGTCGAAGCCCATCACTTCCATCAGCAGCACCGGAGAGGTGTTTACGAAGGTGAGGATCACCGACACGCTGAGGGTGGTTATCGCCAGGCGACTCAGGAAAAAGCGATTTAGCAGCGATTCGGCAGCGTGATGCTGCTGCGTCGAGGCCGTCAGAGCCGCTGGACGCGATTCTCGCAGGATAAATACCGACAGCAGGCAAACGACCACGCCCATGCCGATCATCGTGTAGAACAGGCTCTGCCACGGGTATTTGAGCATAATCAGGTGCCCCATGACCGGCGCCAGTACCGGCACGATACAGGTAATCCCGTTGAGCAACGACAGCACTTTAGCCCGACGGCGGTCGTCAAGCGTATCGCGCAGAATCGCGAAAGCCACCACGTAGCAGCAGCCCGCGCCGATGCCCTGAATAAAGCGGCCGACGAGAAACGGCGTGCCGCTTTCTGCCAGTGAGCAGAGAGCGGAGGCTGCGATGTAAATCAACGCGCCGACAATCGCGACCGGCTTACGTCCTGATTGGTCGGCAACTTTACCGGCAAACAACATGGCGGTGGCCATGCCGGCCAGATAGACCGAGAAGGCGATATGCAGCTGCGCTTCGCTGGCCTGTAAATCGGCCGCAATGCGGGGCAACCCGACCAGATACATATCGATACCGGCGGGATAAAGCAAAACTAAGGCAAAACTGCACAGAAGAAAGCGTGTCATAGCGACCTCACGGGAAATGTGGCGCTAAGCATACGGGGAGAGCGGTGATGTCACGAGTTGCCATTTGGACAACAGTGATTTCCTGCTGGGAAATCACTTGTCGCCGGAGGGCGGCCTTGCCTTATCCGGCCAACGGGGCCTGTAGGCCCGGTAAGCATCGCGCCACCGGGCAACACACCGTTATTTACCGATACAGAAGCTGGAGAAAATCCGCCCTAGCAGGTCGTCGGAGGTAAATTCCCCGGTGATCTCACTGAGATTCTGCTGTGCCAGACGAAGCTCCTCTGCCAGCAATTCTCCGGCCCAGGCACCCAGAAGCTGGGCTTTACCCTGCTGTAGGTGTTCTGCGGCCTCTGAAAGTGCCTGCAGGTGACGACGGCGCGCCAGGAAACCGCCTTCCATATTGGTTTCAAAGCCCATGCTCTGCTTGAGATGGTTACGCAGCACGTCCACGCCTTCGCCGGTACGGGCGGAGAGGCGAACAAGTGAGTACTCATTCACTTCACTCAGACCCAGCGTCTCGCCGGTGATATCCGCTTTGTTACGCACCACGGTAATCGGCAGGTTTTTCGGCAGGCGGGCGATAAAGTCTGGCCAAATCTCTGCCGGGTCGGTGGCGCTGGTGGTGGTGCCGTCCACCATAAACAGTACGCGATCGGCCTGCTCAATTTCCTGCCACGCACGTTCGATACCGATACGCTCGACTTCATCGTTGGCGTCGCGCAGACCGGCGGTATCGATGATATGCAGCGGCATCCCGTCGATGTGGATATGCTCGCGCAGCACGTCGCGGGTGGTACCGGCAATATCGGTAACGATAGCCGCTTCACGTCCCGCCAGCGCGTTCAACAGGCTCGATTTCCCGGCGTTCGGGCGCCCGGCGATAACCACCTTCATCCCTTCGCGCAGCAGGCTGCCCTGGCGCGCTTCGGCGCGGACGGCGTCGAGATCGGCAATCACGGTATTAAGTTGCGCTTCGATTTTACCGTCGGAGAGGAAGTCGATCTCCTCGTCCGGGAAGTCGATGGCCGCTTCGACGTAGATGCGCAGGTGAGTAAGTGCTTCCACAAGGTGATTTACGCGGGTGGAAAATGCACCTTGCAGCGAGTTCAGCGCGGAGCGTGCGGCCTGCTCGGAGCTGGCGTCGATGAGGTCGGCAATGGCTTCAGCCTGGGCCAGATCGAGCTTATCGTTTAAAAACGCGCGCTCGGAGAATTCGCCCGGGTTGGCGATACGCACGCCCGGCAGCGTCAGAATACGTTTGAGTAGCAGGTCGAGGATCACCGGGCCGCCGTGGCCCTGAAGCTCCAGCACATCTTCACCGGTAAAGGAATTCGGGCCCGGGAACCACAGCGCAATGCCCTGATCCAGCGCGCTGCCATCGACGTCTCTAAACGGCAGGTAGTCGGCATAGCGCGGCTTTGGCAGCTTGCCCAGCACCGCCTGCGCCACGTCGCGAGCCTTCAGGCCGGAGATGCGCAGAATGCCCACCCCACCGCGTCCCGGTGGGGTAGCCTGGGCGACGATAGTGTCGTTATGGCTCATGGTTTGTCTCAACTTTGTTGCAATAAAAAAAGGCGGTCATTCGACCGCCCTTTGATTTTCGTTCCGTTTGCCGGATGGCGGCTTCGCCTTATCCGGCCTACAACCTACAACCGAATCAGGATTTTTTCTTCTCGCGGCTATGCAGGCCACGTTTTTCCAGACCACGGTAGATCAGCTGCTGCTGAATAATGGTTACCAGGTTGCTGACGATATAGTAAACCACCAGACCTGACGGGAACCACAGGAAGAACACCGTGAAGATGACCGGCATAAAGGTCATGATCTTCTGCTGCATCGGGTCGGTCACGGTAGTCGGAGACATCTTCTGGATGAAGAACATCGTCGCGCCCATGATGATCGGCAGGATGTAGTACGGGTCCTGTGCGGACAAGTCGTGGATCCACAGGATAAACGGCGCATGACGCAGTTCAACTGAGGCGCTCAGCATGTAGTACAGCGCAAGGAAGATTGGCATCTGAATAATCAGCGGGAAGCAGCCACCCAGTGGGTTAACTTTTTCCGCTTTATACAGGGCCATCATTTCCTGGCTCTGACGCTGTTTGTCATCGCCCAGACGCTCACGCATTGCCTGAATCTTCGGCTGCAGCATACGCATCTTCGCCATGGAGGTGTACTGCGCTTTGGTCAGCGGGTACATGATGCCACGAACGATAAAGGTGATAACGATGATGGAGAAGCCCCAGTTACCCAGGAAGCTATGGATCCATTTCAGCAGTTTGAACAGCGGCTGAGAGATGAACCACAGCCAGCCGTAGTCGACGGTCAGATCCAGGTGCGGCGCAACGGCGGCCATTTTGTCCTGAATTGCCGGGCCAACCCACAGGGTGCTCTGCAGTTTATCTGCCTGGCCTGGCTGTACCAGAACCGGCTGAGATTTGTAGCCAATCGCCACTACGCCATTACCGAGGTTAGCGGTGTAGAAGTTATTGGTACCGTTGTTCTGCGGAACCCATGCAGTCGTGAAGTACTGCTGCAGCATGGCAACCCAACCGTTTTTGGTGTTGGTGTTCAGGTTCTCGTTATCAACGATGGTATCGAATTTATATTTTTCGTACTTAGAGTCAGACGTTGAATACGCTGCGCCACGGAAGGTGTGCATGGTAGACAGGCCGCCGGTCTGCGTATCACGCGCAGTAGGCAGGGCCGCAGTCTGCTTCAGCTGACCGAAGGTAGACACTTCCAGCGGTTTCTCGCCGGCGTTCTTCACGTCGTAGCCAACGTTCACCGCATAATCACCGCGTTTCAGGGTGAAAGTTTTGGTGAAGACGTTGCCTGCTTTATCGGTATAGGTCAGCGGAACGACGATTTCGTTCTGGCCATCGGCCAGTACAAACGCATCTTTATCGACGTTATACAGCGGACGCGGGCCATTAGCCGGGTTGTCCGGGCCGTCACGACCGGTTAAGCCGCTCTGCGCCTGATAGACAAACTGAGGAGTGGTTTCCAGTAACTGGAACGGTTCGTCAGACTTCAGCGTTTTTGGGTACGCCGGAAGCAGCGCTTGCTCAATATCACCACCGCGGGTGTTGATAGTCAGCTCAAGCACGTCAGTTTTAACCGTAATCAGTTTTCCTTGGCCACTGGCCGGTACGCCCTGGTCGGCGGCGCTACCCGCTGCTGTGGTCGTAGTCTGCGTGGTCTGCTGCTGGGTCTGAGGATTGTGGTCCTGTTCCCAAGCTTGCCAGATCATGAAAGACACGAACAACAAAGCGATGATAAGAAGATTGCGTTGCGAATCCATCGTTAGTGTTCTCTGGTATCAAATGGTCCGGGCGGGACGGGATCGTCACCACCAGGGTGTAAAGGGTGGCATTTTAATACGCGTTTCACTGTCAACCAACTGCCTTTTATCACTCCAAACCTGCGCAATGCCTCAATTCCGTATTGAGAACAGGTTGGGGTGAAACGGCAATGCGGCCCGAGTAGCGGACTAATCAGGCGCTGATAGACCCGAATCAGGCCTATCAGGAGCCGCGAGAAAGGCGACAGTGACGGCGCCATAATTTTTCCAACGCTTCCGAGAGAGCACGGTTATCGAGGTCGGCAACCCCTTTCTTCGCCACCACCACGAAATCCATTGGCGGGAGTTCATGCTGACGCAAACGGAAGCTTTCACGCGTCAGACGTTTAATCCGATTGCGTTCATGTGCGCGTTTAACGTTTTTCTTGGCGACGGTAAGACCGATACGGGGATGCCCCAGCGAATTCAGGCGGCCGAGGATGGTGATTTGCGGCGTGCCAGCCCGTTGTGGCTGCTGGAAGACGAATGTGAAATGATTGGGAGTTAACAAGCGTAACTCCCTGGGAAATGCTAGCTTAACCACTCGAGGGGTTAGCTTTATTACTTAGAAACGGTCAGACGAGAACGGCCTTTAGCACGACGACGTGCCAGAACCTGACGACCATTTTTAGTAGCCATACGAGCACGGAAGCCGTGAGAACGGTTGCGCTTCAGTACAGACGGTTGAAAAGTGCGTTTCATGGCGATTTCTACCTAAACTTGAATAAATTCAATGGCTTTATTGGATATCCGACCGAAAATTGAACGACGGACGCCGAAGCCATGGGTGATTAAAGAGGCCGGATTGTAATAATTGTACACTCCGGAGTCAATTCTCTTTCCTTATTTACCGCGTAAAAAACCGCGTTCGACCGCCGTTTTTTGCCCGGTAAATGAGCAGCGTCCCTCACCGAAATTCGAGCAGTACACGCCGGGTGGGGGATTATACGGGCTGCCCGTTAAAGCGCAAGGATCATCCTGGATCTTTGTTAGATCATTTAAGCAGAAATTTGTCGCTAGTCATTAATTTTTCCAATATGCGAAGGAAATCGTGCCTTCTCCTTGCCGGGATCGTTTACACTTAGCGCTTCTGGATCCACCCTGTGGATAAATCGGGAAGAATCTGTGAGAAACAGAAGATCTCTGGCGCAGTTTACGCTATGATCCTCGGCCCGATCGCGATCGGTGGATCGTAACAGGGGAAAATAACCGCGTTATTTCAGCAGAATGTCTGAAAGAGGCCGTTGAAAACCGCAGATAGCGGTTCGCA